>NZ_FRCN01000007.1 GCF_900142925.1 Chitinophaga sp. CF418 | reverse complement strand
TTACCAGGTGCAGTTACGCTGATCGGGTTCTGGTTAGCAGTTCTACCAGTCCAGGTGAACGTGGTACCAGCAGTAGTAGATGATGCCGTTAAACTTACGCTTGTTCTGTCACAGGTCAGTGCCTGTGGTGTAGCGATTGTCAGGTTTGGTTGAACGATATCCTGAGTTACTGTCACATTACCACCGTTCCTGATACAGCCATTCGCCCCTATAGCAATCACATAATACGTACCAGGCGCTGTCACACTGATCGGGTTCTGACCCGCTGCATAACCGGTCCAGTTGAACGTGGTACCAGGAGTAGTAGATGACGCCGTTAAGTTTACACTGGTCCTGTTACAGGTCAGTACCTGCGGTGTAGCGACTGTCAGGTCCGGTATATTGGTATCCTGCTTAACGGTTACACTATCCGTAGCAGAACAACCATTGGCAGTTGTTACTGTCACATAATATTTTCCTGGCGCTATCACAGATATCGGATTTTGACCTGCAGGCCTGCCGACCCAGGAGAATGTGGCATCAGGTGCAGTAGACGATGCCGTCAGATCTACACTCGTTGTGTTACAAGTGAGTACATCCGGAGCATCTATCGTCAGGCTCGGTTTAACGATATCCTGAGTAACTGTTACACTATCTGTCTTGATACAACCATTCGCAGAAGTAGCAGTTACATAGTACTTACCAGCTGCGGTCACACTGATCGGATTCTGACCAGCTGCCCTACCTGACCATGTGAATGTAGTATTAGCCGTAGTAGATGATGCGGTTAAGTTTACGCTTGTTCTACCACATGTCAGCACCTGAGGTGTAGCGATCGTCAGGTTCGGTTTAACGATATCCTGAGTTACCGTTACACTATCTATTGTAGAACAACCATTCGCTGTTGTTGCCGTTACATAGTACTTACCAGGAGCAGTCACACTGATCGGATTCTGGCCAGCAGCCCTACCAGTCCATGTGAATGTGGTGTTTGCAGTAGTAGATGACGCTGTTAAGTTGATGCTGGTTCTATCACAGGTCAGTACCTGCGGTGTAGCGATTGTCAGGTTCGGCTTAACAATATTCTGTGCCACCGTTACGCTGTCCTTAGTAGTACAACCATTGGCAGCAGTAGCAGTCACATAATATTTACCCGGCGCATTCACACTTACCTGGCTCTGCCCTATAGCAAAACCAGACCATGTAAGCGTCGTATTAGCGGTCGAAGAAGCCGCAGTCAAATTCACTGACGTATTTGTACAAGTCAAGGCTCCAGGTTGTGTTACCGTCAGGTTCGGCTTATCTATGCTTTGCTGTACGGTGACAGAAGCTGTGCTTGTACAACCATTTACAGCGTTTCTGACAGTTAAGGTATACGTTCCCGCAACACTTACTCCCGGATTCTGCAAAGCAGATGAGAAATTACCTGGTCCGGACCAGCTATAGCTAACATTTGATGTAGCAGAATTACCAGACAATACAACTGTAGGAGATCCACAGGTCAGAGGACCGCTCACTTCTGCAGTTGCTCCTGGTGAAAAATTGTTTTGAATAACTGTTACAGTGTCCTTCCCGGTACAACCTGTTGAAGAATTCGTAACAGTCAGTATATAATTACCAGGCGCCGTCACGGCAGGATTCTGCGCATTTGAAGTAAACCCTGACGGGCCACTCCAGCTATAAGTAACATCACTGGTATTTGAACTACCTGATAATGTAACTGAAGGTCTGGCACAGGTAAGTGTATCGCTTACTGTAGCATTGGCAGTCAGCGTACCTGTAGGCGTACCAGTCACCTTCACATTATCTACGTAGTAGAACTCATCGGTACCTGTAGCCCTGGCACGGATCACCAGCTGAAGACTGTTACCGCTTAAACCAGCTACAGATACATAAGTATAAGTAGTTGAATGACCATTGATATCAGACTTACGCTCTGCATACAACACCTCCGATCCGCCATTCAATTTATAATAGAAACGAAGATAATCAGCATAGATTCCAGATTCATTCATCACAGCACCACCGGTCACCGAACTTCTTGCATTAGCAGAAATACCTACTCCGGTTTTACCACTGATGTCAATCACTCCCGATGTCCATACACTTTCACCAGTTGTACCCTGACCACTTATCTTGAACTCGTTGTTGGACACCGCAAAAGTACTGCCGGAAGGAGTCTGTGTAGACCATGCCGTACTGCCGTTATCAACAGTGGTGCCATTATTCAGTGCGAAGTCCTCTAACCACAGTGTAGCAATCGTGGATCCCAGACTCGTTACAGTAACCGTAGCGGTATTCTTACACCCATTCACAGGATCTGTAACAGTCAGGGTATATGTACCGGCAACACTCACCACAGGATTTTGCTGTGCAGACGTAAAGCCATTAGGACCCGTCCAGCCATAAGTTACACCTGCAGTTTCAGAGCTTGCGGACAACGTTACACTGGTTGCTCCACAACTCAGCGGACCACTTACACCAGCATTGGCAGTCGGTACCGCAGTATTTGCAATAACAGTCACGGTATCCTTCGCGGTACAACCTGTTGAAGAATTCGTAACAGTCAATATATAATTACCGGCAGCTGTCACTACAGGATTCTGCGAAGCAGAAGTAAAGTTACCCGGACCACTCCAGCTATAACTTACACTACTTACGTTCGAACTACCTGACAGTGTAACCGAAGTTCTGGCACAGGTCAGCGTATCCTTTACAGTTGCAGTAGCAATAAGATCTCCCGTAGGCGTACCCGTCACCTTCACATTATCTACATAGTAGAACTCATCTGTACCTGTAGCCCTGGCGCGGATCACCAGCTGAAGGCTGTTGCCGTTTAAACCTGCTACTGATACATAAGTATATGTAGTGGAATGACCATTAATGTCAGACTTACGCTCTGCATATAACATCTCTGATCCACCATTCAATTTATAATAGAAGCGCAGATAATCAGCATAAGTGCCTGATTCATTCATCACTGCACCACCGGTTACCGAACTCCTTGCATTGGCAGAGATTCCTATCCCTGTTTTACCACTAATGTCAATTACTCCCGATGTCCATACACTTTCACCGCTTGTACCCTGACCACTAATCTTGAACTCATTGTTGGACACAGCAAAAGTGCTGCCGGAAGGAGTCTGTACAGACCAGGCAGTGCTGCCATTATCTACAGTCGTACCATTATTCAGTGTAAAGTCTTCTAACCACAACGTAGCAATGGCAGATCCCAGGCTGGTTACAGTAGTAGTAGCTGTATTCTTACAACCATTCGCAGGATCTGTAACTGTTAATGTATATGTACCTGCAACACTCACTGCAGGATTCTGTAAAGCAGACGTAAACCCATTAGGACCCGTCCAGCCATAGGTTACATTCGCAGTTTCGGAACTTGCCGATAAGGTTACACTGGATGCGGAACAACTCAGCGGACCACTTACACCTGCAGACGCAGTCGGTACCGTGGTATTAGCTATAACTGTCACGGTATCCTTTCCGGTACAGCCGGAAGTATTCGAAACAGTCAGTATATAATTACCGCCAGCTGTCACCGAAGGATTCTGTGCTGCTGAGGTAAAGTTACCCGGACCACTCCATGCGTAGGTAACATTGCCCGCACTTGAAGCGCCGGACAAGTTCACAGAAGTTTTAGCACAGGTCAGCGAATCCGTCACGGATGCAGTTGCAGTTATGCCACCGGAACTGGACCTGTCCGCACCCGTCAGTTTCACGTTATCGAAGTAGTATCGCTCGGTATTACTCGAGTTCCTCGCTCTGATAATCACCTGCAGCGTACTACCGTTCAATGCGGCAGAAGCAATACTGATCTTCGCGGTACCACTGGTACTCGTACCTATACCCGCCGCATCATTATATACCTGCACCTCAGCGCCACCATTCAATTTATAGAATACCCTGATGTAGTCATCATCTTCAAACACATCGCTGCTTCCAGGTGTTTCACTTTTCAGGTCTGCAGTTATCACTACATCACTCTTACCGGAAATATCAATTACGCCTGAACTCCATTTCGCTTCCGCTGCTGCATCATAAGTGACTTTAAACTCATTATTCTGTACTGACACAGTACCGGCACCAGTACTTTCCAGGCTCCAGGCCGTACTACCATTATCTACAGTAGTGCCATTCGCCAAAGTAAAGTCCTCCAGCCAGAAAGCGGCAGGAGTCGATGATGATGTGCCTCCGGATACCTGTACAGATGCTGAAGCAGTACATCCATTTACAGGGTCCTTCACCGTAACAGTATAAGCACCCGCAACACTCACCGCCGGATTCTGTAGTGCAGATGTAAACCCACCAGGACCAGTCCAGGCATAAGTAACACCCGCAGTTTGAGAACTGGCAGATAAGTTTACACTTGAAGCTGAACAACCCAACGGACCACTGACACTGGCAGATACAGCCGGTGCGGTGGTATTTGCAATAACAGTGACGGTAGCCGTTGCCGTACAACCCGTTGAAGGATCCGTAACGGTCAATGTATAATTACCCGCAGTAGTTACTGCAGGATTCTGCGCGGGTGAGGTAAAGTCACCAGGACCGCTCCAGCTGTAAGAAGCCCCGCTGGCATTTGAAGCGCCAGACAAGGTTATAGAAGTTTTAGCACAGGTCAGCGTATCCAATACCGATGCCGTTGCAGTCAGGCTGCCGGAACTTGCCTTATCAGCACCCGTCAGTTTCACATTATCAAAGTAGTATCGTTCGGTATTACTTGAGTTCCTCGCCCTGATAATCACCTGCAGCGTACTACCGTTCAATGCAGCAGAAGCAATACTGATCCTCGCAGTACCACTGGTGCTCGTTCCTATACCCGCTGCATCGTTATACACCTGCACTTCAGCACCGCCGTTTAATTTATAGAATACCCTGATGTAATCATCATCTTCAAACACATCACTGCTTCCCGGCGTTTCACTCCGCAGGTCTGCAGTTATCACTACATCACTCTTGCCGGAAATATCAATTACACCTGAGCTCCATTTTGCCTCTGCCGCTGCGTCATAAGTGACTTTAAACTCATTATTCTGCACGGAAATAGTACCCGCACCGGTGCTTTCCAGTGTCCAGGCGGTACTACCATTATCTACTGTAGTACCATTCGCCAACGTAAAATCCTCCAGCCAGAAAGCAGCAGGAGCAGATGTACCTGTAGATACCTGTACAGATGCTGAAGCAGTACATCCATTGGCAGGATCCTTCACAGTGACAGTATAAGTTCCTGTAGCACTCACGGAAGGATTCTTGGAGGTATTGGTAAAATTATTAGGTCCCGTCCAGCTATATGACACATTCGGTACCGAAGAACTTGCATTCAACGTTACACTCGTCATACAAGCCAACGCACCACCTGTCGCGGTAATATCCGGCACCGCTTTATTTTCTGTTACCGTCACAGGCGCCGATACCGTACATCCTGAAGACAGTGTTGCGGTAACGATATATTCTCCACCTGCACTTACAGTAGGATTCTGTGTCGTCGAAGTAAATCCGTTAGGCCCCGTCCAGGCATAAGAAGAAACCGTACCACTTGGGGTTACGGAGATCGTTGCATTGCTCGTACAGGTAACAGGACCACTAACCGCCGTCGTCAATGTTAATGAAGGATCTACCGCTGTTACTTTTACATTATCAAAGTAATAAAACTCGTCAGAGCCGGAAGCCCTTGCCTTCACAATAATCTGAAGGTTAGAACCACTTAAACCAGCTATAGACACAGTAGAATTGGTGGTACTATGACTATTGATAGCCGATTTTTTTTCAGCAAACAACACCTCGGCGCCACCATTCAATTTATAGTAGAACCTGATATAATCCATGTAGGTACCGGTATCATTCATAACAGCACTACCACTGACAGCACTCCGGGTATTAATAGATATACTTACATTCGTTTTACCGGCAATGTTGATGGAGCCAGACGTCCATACGCCCTCACTACTGGTACCAATACCGCTGACTTTAAATTCATTACTGGCCACTGAAAAAGTACTGCCGGAAGTAGTTGTAACCGACCATGCAGTAGTACCATTATCAACACTGGTACCGTTGGACAGTGTAAAATCTTCCACCCATGTATTGGTAGCAGCCGCCGTACCTGACGTCACCGATACTGCTTTTGAGTTGACACATCCGTTAGCCGGATTCTTCACAGTCACAGTATAAGTACCAGCTGTACTGACCGTAGGATTTTGTGTTGTACTGGTATAACCACTGGGGCCTGTCCAGCTGTATTGCGCGTTACTCACCGAAGAACTGGCGTTAAGCGTAACATTACTACCACAGGCTAGTGTACCACCCGTCGCAGAAAGATCAGGCACCACTTTATTTTCTGTCACTGTTATGGTAGCAGAACCGGAACCAGATGAATTGGTTCCTGTAACGGTATAAACACCGGCTGTATTAACTGAAGGATTTGCCGATGTAGAAGTAAAATTATTAGGTCCCGTCCAACTGTAAGTAACATTTGATGCACTGGAACCTGCAGATAAAGTAATAGATGGATTGGCACATGTCAATACGCCGCTGTTACCAGCACTTACTGTAACCGGTATAGTACCTGCGCAGGCCCCCTTCTCTTTAAACACTCTGTACTCTTCGATATAATACTTGGATGTTTGAGAACCTCCATTATTATAATTGTAGATCTTTACTACCAGCTGTACAGTACTGCCATTTAACAAAGGTGATATAAAATCAATCGTACCGAAATTGCCGGTACGCTGATCAAGCAATATCTCAGCCCCTCCATTTATTTTGTAATAGATCTTCACATACTCAGAACTGTTCATATCACCCTCTGATGAGACCTTCACTGCTGTCTGCCAATCCGTATAACCGGTGGTAGAAAACACTTTGGAATACCAGATCCCCTCTCCTCCCAGTTCCTGCGCATGTAGACGATTTGATTTCACGGCAAAATAGCCACTGCTGGCTACCTTTGATGCGTCAAGGTACCAGCCTGTTGCAGAATTATCAACAGTTGTACCATCTGCCACAGGAAATCTTGCCGTCACAATCGGACATTCGGGGGTCGCCCAAACGCGCCCACCAGTAAGTAGTAATAATATGAGGCCTAGCCGCATAAAATGCGCGCGCGCCATAATAGGTAGAGTTTTCACTATAGGCTCTGTTTTTTTTAATTCAAGGGTATAGAATATTTAATAGAATACAGGTTTATGTTAACGCTTCCGTTCAATTCACATGCTATAATTCCGTTCAAATGTTGTTGTTGATTCGTTCAGCTGCTGCAGTTCTCTATCAATGCCACTGTACTAAATAGTAGATAGAGATAGAGTTGTTCTCTATACGCTACTATTCTCTCTTTAGAAACTGTGTTTCTTAGTTTCAATTTCACTGTACTAAATGGTGCTATTCTCTATGCGCTGCGGTTCTCTCTTAGAAACTGTGTCTTTTAGTTTCGATGGCCACTGTACTATAATGGTGTTGTTCTCTCTGGTTCTCTCTGGTTCTCTCTGTAGAAACTGTGTCTCTTAGTATCGAATTCGGATGTAATATTAAATAATAATACTATAAAAAGTATACATAAATGTCATGATAACAGTTATTTTCTTTTGTCTGAAATGTAGAATTGCGGCGGTTTTTTAAGTGTATTACTTCTTTAATTAATTGATTGGCAACATAAGCGAATACTCAAAACTTGTAAGTACGCTGCCTCCCTCATCTCAGAAAAAAAAGTCGCCAAAAGAGAAAAAAAATCAGAATTACGTAATGCCCATATGCCTTATAAATAAAAAACCATCTCAAAAATGAGATGGCTCTGATTCAACATCACCCGGCCTATACGATATATATATGATAGCCCATTCGATAAAAATAGTACGATTTAGATCAGGTTAGTCTCCACCTTTACATTTCCATGAATAGCTTTGGAATACGGACATGTCTGATGCGCAGCTTCCACAAGCGCTGTTGCCACTTCTGTACTCAGTCCGGGCAAATGCACATTAAGACGGGCCTGCAGGAAGTATGCAACACCTGTTAAACCAAGATCCACCTCTGCATCAACATAGAAATCTGTCGGCAAGGCTACTTTCGATTTTGCTGCAGCGATGCCAATCGCCCCCATGAAACACGCTGACCATCCTGCGGCAAACAGCTGTTCCGGATTAGTACCAGGGTCTGTGCTTCCCGGAGAAGATAACCTGATATCTAAACGACCATCTGAGCTGCTTGACTTTCCTTCTCTTCCGCCAGTCGTATGAGTCTTACCTGTATATAATACTTTTTCAATCCTGGGAGCAGTGATCACTCCATTGTTATTGTTTTCCATGATCTGTATTTTATGTTTGTTTTTTTTATTACTGTTTACTTTTATAATTACATCGAATGCTTCGATGAGTTGATCTGATTTTCTAAAGTTCCTGATTTGCATTATTTACCTGCATCTTCTGCTGACTGAAACCCGGTTCTGCCAGCTGCTGTGATATGACCATCTGCATTACGCTGCACAAACCCTATCAACTCCCAGCCATTTTCACTAAAGCCTTCCGGCAACTTCATCTCAACTTCTTTACTACTGTTTGCATCAACAACTGCCAGCTGCCGTACTATCTGTACATGAGATAACTTCCTGCCTGAATTTTCACCAGCTTTTACATTACTCTGTGCCTCTTTCTCCACCAACGCAAGTACTAACTCCGCATCCTTTTGTATGCCGGGTACTTCGTGTTCTATATATAATTTGCCTTTTCCGATCTTTGCATGGAGACTTACACTATCTGTAGATCCATCTTCCAGACCATTGGAGATCGCTTTGACAATAGCGCCGGCATTTGAACCAACAAATTCCCTCTCGCCATTTATTACCACCTGGGGTGTATAAACAGTAGACAGCCCAAACCATCCGGCATACTGCTGTTGCCTTTCTGAGTATCTATGATCGCTGAACCGGTCTCTCCAACCCTGGTGATCCCAGTAATCAACATGGAAGGCCATGATATATATCTGTTTATTCTCATTGTCCTGCTGGATACGTTCCAACAGCGCATCAGCCGGCGGACAACTGGAGCATCCTTCCGAGGTGAACAGCTCCACAACAGCGAAGCCCTTGCTATCCTTCGCTTTCTGTACATCTTTCATTACTCTTTCATTTGATACGCTTACAAAGGCGGCCATTCCGATAAGCAGGCCTGTTAAAGCGGTGGTGATAATTAATATGTTAACTGGTCTCATGTGTTTTAATTGAATCGTTGAATAATTGTCAATCACAGTACAAATGGACAACAAATCCGGAACAACGCATAGTGCCAAAGCGCCTGTCGGGCAAATCAGGGGGTGAACCGGACAACCGGGGGGCCCAATATTCAGGGGGGAGTCTGTCTTATCCAAATTGATAAACCTTTCTCAAAATGAGAGGGTTTTAAAGGACCTTTTTTATCACCCTACTCATGCTCAGCAATTATAATTCCTTGCCAGTAGCGGTTTTCCGCCGAAACTGCCGTTTTATGCCAGGACCAGGCATGCCATTCGCCTTTATTACCCTGTAAATTGATTTTTATGAACCAATATGAAGCCGCCGCTCAAATAGCGGATGAAATACCAGAAATACAAAAGGAAATAGTATGTGCACCCGTTTTTGGCAGCGCATACCTCTCTGTAAAGGTATTGGCTAACTATACCGCCAGGATGTTGCAACAGCATCAGCTGCGTCAGGTACAACGTTGTATGGTACTTGCAGAAAAGATCTACAACCGTGGTAACCAGCTGATGAAAACTGCCATCGAAAATGTTTTCATCTTTTCATTCTCGAGTTTCAGACTTTCCTGCAGTCGCCAGGAGTGGCTGGAAATACAGCGGGTAATGCCGGCTGTGCTCTTTTCCCTCTATATCCAGCAGGTACTGAAGCCAGGCGTATAATCTATCATTTAAAAAACACTTCATATGCTTATCGCAATCTATCTGCTCATTATGCTTATTTGCTTTTATCTCTTTTATAAATCAATAGATTTCTTCGAAAACATATAATTGAATAACTATGATGACAATACTGCTAATAATATCCATCCTCGTATTCATCTACCTGGTGTATGTTCTCCTGAAACCTGAAAAATTCTGATCTCAAACCGATTAATAATGAACAGCGAAATAACAGGTGTTATTCTCACCTTTATCATAACACTGGTGATAGCGTTCCCGCTGGGTAAATACATTTCAAAAGTATTCCATGGCGAACGTACCTTCACCGACTTCCTGAATCCTGTGGAACGTTTTATCTACCGCATCTGCGGGATAGATCCTCATAAAGAGATGAACTGGAAGCAACACTTGGCGGCCTTGTTATCTATCAACCTGGTATGGCTGATATATGCCTTCTTCGTCCTGCTGTTCCAGTCACATCTCCCACTCAATCCGGACGGCAACCCGGATATGACGCCTGATCTGGCCTTCAATACAGCCATCAGCTTCCTGGTGAACTGTAACCTGCAGCACTATTCAGGCGAATCCGGGCTTACCTATTTTTCCCAGCTCTTTGTTATCACCTTCCTGCAATTCGTATCTGCAGCTACCGGCGTTGCCGCAGTAGCAGTACTGTTCAGGGCCTTTGCCGAAAAAACGACTGAGAAACTGGGTAATTTCTTCGTATTCTTCACAAAAACGATCACCCGTATACTGCTCCCGCTGAGCATCATTATGGCCACCATACTGGCGTTCAACGGCACTCCGGCCAGCTTTGACGGGAAAGACAGTATTGTGACCGTACAGGGCGATTCCGTACAGGTTTCCAGAGGTCCTGCTGCCGGTATGATCGCCATCAAACACCTTGGTACCAATGGTGGTGGATGGTTTGGCGCCAATTCCGCTCACCCGTTGGAAAATCCAAACTACTTTACCAACGTGGTAGAGATCGTCTCACAGGTAATACTGCCTATGGCGCTGATCTTTGCATTCGGTTTCTTTATCCGCAGAAGAAAACTCGGCTATGTCATCTTTGGCGTAATGACCGCAGGGATGCTTACCTTAATGATACCTAACCTTATCTCCGAAATAAGCGGCAACCCGCTTCTGGGTCATATGGGTCTGAAAGATATCACCGCCATGGAGGGTAAAGAAGTGCGCATAGGCGTACCAGCTTCAGCCTACTGGCAGGTAATGACCACGATCATCTCCACGGGTTCTGTGAACTCCATGCACGATAGTTCCATGCCTTTATCAGGCGCTATGCAGATGTTGGGTATGATGACGAACTGTTTCTATGGTGGTAAAGGCGTGGGCCTGCTCAACTACTTTATCTTCCTCATCATCGCGGTATTCATCTCCGGACTAATGGTAGGACGTACGCCCGAATTCATGGGACGTAAAGTAGAAGCCCGTGAGATGAAGATCGCTGCTATCATTGCGCTCTTCCATCCGTTTCTGGTACTGGTTGGCACTGCACTGTCAGCATACTTTGCGGCACATCATCCGCAGATAGCATGGTCAGTACAACCCGGTGCATGGCTCAACAATCCGTCAAATCACGGATTCTCAGAAATGCTGTATGAGTATACATCTTCCTCTGCCAACAACGGCTCCGGCTTTGAAGGTTTAGCAGACAATAATATATTCTGGAATATCAGCACCGGCATAGTGATGATACTCGGCCGCTTTATTCCTATCATCGGCCCGGTTGCCATCGCAGGTATCCTGGCTAAGAAGAAATATATCCCTGAATCCGCAGGTACTTTGCAGACAGATACCGCTACATTCGGTATCATGACCTACGCTGTGATCATGATTGTCGCAGCACTGGCCTTCTTCCCTGCACTGACACTGGGACCTATAGCAGAATATTTCCAGTCCTTCTGATAAAATCTTTTGTTACTATCCTAAGTCTAAATCATTATCAGGTTACTATCCTATGACAACCTTGTTCGCAAAACTTGAATTATATGTCTGAACACACTCATAATAAACTTTTTGAACCGGCACTGGTGAGCGGCGCCTTAAAACAGGCCTTTGTCAAACTCTCTCCCAAGATCATGTTCCGCAACCCGGTAATGTTCACCGTGGAGATCGGTACTGCTATCATGCTGGTTGTTACGCTCTACACTGCTCTTACCGGAGATACTTCACAGGGCTCTTTCGGATACAACCTCGCTGTGTTTATCATCCTGTTGCTAACCCTTCTCTTTGCCAATTTCGCTGAAGCGATCGCCGAAGCAAGAGGTAAAGCGCAGGCAGAAAGCCTTCGTAAAACAAGGGAAGAAACGCCTGCAAAGAAGGTGTTTGCAATAGGTGAGGTATATACCAACGAGATCAAGATCGTACCTTCTTCACAGCTGCGTAAAGGTGATTTCTTTATATGTGAAGCCGGCGATATGATCCCTATGGACGGAGAGATCGTTCAGGGTCTGGCTACTATCGATGAATCAGCCATTACCGGTGAATCTGCTCCGGTGATCCGTGAATCCGGCGGTGATAAATCATCCGTAACAGGTGGTACCAAAGTATTGAGCGACAGGATTAAGGTACGTGTAACGACCGATCCGGGTGAAAGCTTCCTGGACAAAATGATCGCACTCGTAGAAGGAGCCAGTCGTCAGAAAACGCCTAACGAAATTGCGCTTACCATACTGCTGGCAAGCTTTACGCTGGTCTTCACCATCGTTTGCGTAACCTTAAAGCCTTTTGGTGATTATGCCAACACACCCATCACCATCGCGGCTTTTGTATCCCTGTTTGTCTGTCTTATACCTACAACTATCGGCGGGCTGCTCAGTGCGATCGGTATCGCAGGTATGGACCGTGCACTGAGAGCCAATGTCATCACTAAAAGTGGTAAAGCGGTAGAAACTGCCGGCGACCTCGATACACTGTTGCTCGATAAAACCGGTACTATCACCATCGGTAACCGTAAAGCCACTCACTTCTGGCCTGCCCTTGGCATCGGCAAGAAAGAGTTCTTCGAAGCCTGTGCACTGGCCTCTATGGCAGACGAAACACCTGAAGGTAAATCTATCGTGGAACTGGCCGCAGAGAAAGGTATTAAAGTTGCCCAACCCAGCACGGAAGAAGCCACCTTTATTGAGTTTACTGCCGAAACCCGTAGCAGCGGACTGAATCTCAACGGACTGCGTATCCGTAAGGGCGCTTATGACGCTATCCGTCATATCGTTGAGAAAGCGGGTCATCCATTCCCTGGTGAAACAGAAGAGAAAGTAAAAGAGATCTCCTCCAATGGTGGTACGCCGCTGGTGGTAAGCCGCAACGAAGCAGTGATCGGTGTGATCGAACTGCAGGATATCATCAAACCCGGTATACGTGAACGTTTTGAGCGTCTTCGGAGAATGGGTGTAAAGACCGTGATGGTTACAGGCGATAACCCGCTCACAGCAAAATATATCGCTGAAAAAGCAGGTGTGGACGACTTCATCGCCGAAGCCAAACCTGAAGATAAAATGATCTATATCCGTAAGGAACAGGAAGGTGGTAAACTGGTGGCGATGATGGGAGACGGTACCAATGACGCACCAGCGCTGGCACAGGCTGACGTAGGTGTGGCAATGAACAGTGGTACCCAGGCGGCTAAAGAAGCAGGCAACATGGTGGACCTTGATAACGACCCGACTAAACTGATTGAGATCGTGGAAATTGGTAAACAGTTACTGATGACACGTGGTACACTCACTACTTTTTCCATCGCAAACGACGTGGCAAAGTATTTTGCCATCGTACCAGCACTTTTTGTAACCGCTATTCCGGCTTTGCAGGGGCTCAACATTATGCACCTGGCTTCTCCGGAGAGCGCTATTCTTTCTGCCGTGATCTTCAATGCACTCATTATTCCTGCATTGATACCACTGGCACTCAAAGGAGTGGCCTACAAACCTATCGGCGCCAGCGCCCTGTTGCGCAGGAACCTGCTGATATATGGTTTTGGCGGCGTTATTATTCCTTTCATCGGTATCAAGATCATCGATCTGTTCCTTACCCTTTTCATGTAATCACTGATCAAAAAAAACAACAATGAAAAAGTATATATGGCCTTCTATAAAGCTGACCCTTTTTATGGTACTCGTTTTAGCCGTTCTTTACCCGGCTCTGATAGCGGCAGTATCCAAAGCTGCTCCCGGACAGGGGAAAGGTAAAACAGTCGCTGTAAATGGCAAAGTAGTCGGTTATGAAAACGTAGGTCAACGTTTCACAGAAGATAAATACTTCAATGGCCGTCCATCTGCCGTTAACTATAATGCTGCCGGATCAGGAGGCTCCAATAAAGGAGCGTCCAACCCCGATTACCAGAAAACCGTACAGGAACGTATCGATACTTTCCTGGCGCATAATCCGGGTGTAAAGAAAGAAGACATCCCTGCAGAACTGGTAACCGCTTCCGGCAGTGGCCTGGACCCTGACCTCTCTCCTGCTGCCGCCCTGATACAGGTAAAACGTATCGCAGCAGTACGTCATCTGTCTGAAACAAAACTGATGACATTGGTGTCTGATCATACTGAACGTCCGCTGATGGGTATTGCCGGACCTTCCAAAGTGAAGGTATTGAAACTCAATTTAGCCCTTGACACATTAAAATAAAACTATCCGAAATGGACAACGACAGAGTGATCGTCAGAAAGGCGGTGCTTTCAGATTGTAAATATGCTACAACAATCACTGCAGAGATGGAAGCATCCGCCAAAGCAAGAGGTACCGGTATCAGCAAACGTTCTGTTACTGCTATCATGAAGAAGATCAGAGAAGGAAAGGCCGTTATAGCACTGACTGTAAACAAGATCTGGGTAGGTTTCTCTTACATCGAATCCTGGAGCAACGGGGAGTTCGTTTCTAACTCGGGGATGATTGTAAACCCAGGCTTCCGCGGACAAGGAATCGCATCCCGTATCAAGAAAAGGATCTTTCAGTTATCGCGTGAGAAATACCCAACAGCAAAACTATTCAGCATTACAAGTGGACTGGCTATTATGCGTATGAACAGTAAATTAGGTTTTTTACCAGTCACCTTTAATGAAATAACCAGGGACCCGGAATTCTGGAAAGGATGCAGGAGTTGTGTTAACTTTAATATCCTGCAGAAGAAAGGGTGCCAGAACTGTCTTTGTACAGCGATGCTTTATACGCCTCCCGCCGTACAAAGAGAAGAAGAAAGGGAAGCACTGCTTTTGGCTAGTGCGTACTGATCTTTCGTAACCTGATTCATCTCACTCCCTCCGTACTAAGCTACGGGCGCTTCTCTCCCAGGAAGACCTGCCCGGGTTTAGACGGAAAGTGAGTTTTTGAACATTAAGCCTATGAGCGAAAAAGAAAATAATGCCCAACACTTCCTCGACCTGATCCGTCAGTCCAGGCGAGGAAAGTTCAAGATATACATCGGTATGAGTGCCGGTGTAGGTAAGACCTATCGCATGTTGCAGGAGGCCAGAACCCTGCAGCGCAATGGCGTGGATATCAGGATTGCCTACATAGAAACCCATAACCGGGCCGAAACACATGCCCTGCTGGACGGCTTGCCCATTATCCCCCGCAGGGAACTGTTCTACAAAGGCAAGGCCCTCGAAGAACTGGACACGCAGGCTGTATTGAATCTTCATCCGGAAGTGGTGGTTATTGACGAACTGGCCCATAGCAATATTGAAGGCAGTAAGAACGAAAAACGCTGGCAGGATGTGATGGAAATTCTGGAAGCCGGCATTAACGTCATCAGTGCCGTCAATATCCAGCATATAGAGGGCTTACAGGATGAAGTAAAAGGTATTACCGGTGTGGATGTTGCAGAACGCATTCCCGACCTGGTACTGCAACAGGCCGATGAAGTAGTGAATATTGACCTGACGGCCGATGAGCTGATCACCCGCCTGAAAGAAGGTAAGATCTATACTCCTGACAAGATAGCCGTGGCCATAAAGAACTTCTTCCAGCCGGAAAGGATACTCCAGTTAAGAGAACTGGCCCTGAAAGAAGTAGCTACCCAGGTAGAACGTAAAATAGATTCATCGCTGCCGCGAAGCGCCCAGGCAAGAAATGAGCGCTTCCTGGCATGTATCAGCAGCAATCATCTCATAGCTAAAAAAGTGATCCGTAAGACGGCCAGGCTCTCCGCCTATTATCAGTCCAAATGGTATGTACTCTATGTACAAACGCCCAAAGAGGATGGAGACAAGATCGGACTGGCTGCCCAACGGCATTTGATCAATAACTTCAAACTGGTGATGGAACTGGGTGGAGAAGTGATAAAGGTAAAAAGCACTAATATTGCTAAAAGTATTATGCAAACAGCCGAGGAAAAAAAGATCACAACGATCTGCATCGGGAAACCGCATCTCAACGTAATGGGGATGTTGCTGAATACGGCCGTGTTCTCACAACTGCTGGGCAAGTTGTCAGAATCGGACATTGACATTGTAATTCTTTCGTAACATGCGTCTAAAGACGAAATTAAGCATAGGCATTGGATTTTTATTTGTAGCCATTCTCATTTCCGGTATCCTGGGGATCTTCTCCATATACCAGCTTAAGAATGACGCCCGTCTCATCCTGGAAGACAATTACGAAACACTTGTGTACAGCAATAACATGCTGACATTAATGGACCGCGTGCCCTTTGACTCCAGTGTATTCCCCGAGTTTGAAAGCAATCTTGCAAAGCAGGAAGCCAATATTACTGAACCAGGTGAAGGACGCGCTACAGTTGCCGTCAGGAATGCATTTGAACTGTTAAAAAGTGATCCTTCCAATGACTCCATTCAGACCATTATCCGCCGGGAGATCTACCAGATCAATTCCGCCAACCAGGAAGCTATTCAACGGAAGAATGTAGTAGCTGAAAAGAATGCGAGGCGTTTCAGCAACTACACCATGTTCATCTTCGGTTTTCTTGCCCTCATCGCATTTACACTGGCAGTTAACTTCCCAGGTATTATCAGTGAGCCAATCAATACTCTTTCAGAGGGAATCAAGGCTATTGTAAACAAGGACTATACCAAACGCATCCGCATCTCACAGCACGATGAATTCGGCGAACTCGCACAGGCATTTAACAGCATGGCCGAAAAACTGGATGAGTATGAGCATAGTAACCTCGCAAAGATCAAATTCGAAAAAAGCCGTATCGATACTATCATCAACCAGATGAATGACGGCATTATCGGTCTTGATGAGAACAGGAACCTCCTCTTCCTGAACAAGGTAGCCGAAAAGTTGCTTGGCCTGCAGGAAGCAGAGATCAGGGGCCAGTACGCACCTGATATTGCGCTCCACAATGACCTGATGCGCAATCTGTTGAAACAGGATAGTCCGAATAAAGAACTCAAGATATACGCTGATGGAAAGGAAAGCTATTTCCACATCGATATACTCAACGTAACAAACCTCGATAAACTCGTCGGACAGGTGATCGTACTTCGTAATATTACGCCCTTCCATGAACTCAATGAAGCAAAGACCAACTTCATCGCTACTATATCCCATGAGCTCAAAACGCCTATTGCTTCTATTAAAATGAGCGCCCAGCTGCTGACAGATTCCCGTATAGGTAACGTCAACAGGGAGCAGGAAGAATTGGTAAAAAGTATCACAGATGATGCCAACCGTCTGCTGAAGATCACAAGTGAACTGCTCAATATGAGCCAGGTAGAGACAGGCCATATACAACTAAAGATTGAGCCCGTATCACCCGACATCATCATCGATAATGCTACCAATACCGTCAGTGCACTGGCGCAACAGAAGAATATCGCCATCCGCATCAGTAAAAAGACGAACGGCAATAAAATAATGACAGACCCGGAGAAAACAGCCTGGGTATTGACCAACTTCCTGACCAATGCTGTCAAATACTCTCCCGAAGACGCGGAGATAGAACTCACCACCTCCCTCAAAGACAACAACATCGAGTTTTCCGTCTGTGATCATGGCAGAGGAATCGAAGAGAAATACCTCTCCCGCATTTTTGATCGTTATTTCAAAGTACCGGGCACGCCAGAGAAAGTGGGTACGGGACTGGGACTATCTATCTCCAGGGAGTTCATAGAAGCACAGGGCGGAAAGATCTGGGTAGACAGTAAACTCGGGGAAGGGAGTACGTTTGGGTTCAGTTTGCCGGTGTATCATGCGTAAGTAAGCAGTAAAACCGGCAAGTATAAAATATTATATTTACCGGTGATGAATGAAATAACAGGCGAAAAACAATACATTGATCTGCTCAGACACGACAACGGCGTCGGGAACACCGGCAGGGGACGTGCTACCTTCCGGAATGTTACGGTCAGAGCGAACTTTTTTGTTTCTTATCCCTTGGCACCTGTTGAACCGGTGGTGCCACGAGCCGTTATTACCTCCAGTTAGCAGGTTGAAAATCTCTTATAGCAGTACCGATAGTATTCCATTTTCTCATATGGGTAATATTCAGGAAGGTAAGTTGGTGTGAACTATCGACGAATATCAGTTGTACGTCCGGGTCCTTAATAAAACAGGTAAAGCTGATAAATGCAGCATTATAATCCTTCCAATTGTAAGTACGGAAATTAAAAGTGATGCCGGTGGCGTTAACAATCATGGCGCTATTACCATAGTAATAGTATTTTATAAGGCCAAGCAAGACAACCGCAATGCCCGGAAGATATAACAGTTTATAAATGCCATTTACCACCAGCAAAATTGAAAAAAACAATATTAGCGCAGCCCAGGCGATCAGCGTACTATAATCCCTTTTAATCACTATCGATCCTTCGCTGTTTTTCTTTGCCGGATTATAAAATGCGTATTTCCATGCCGGCAGCACAGAGGTAGCTTTCAACCAATGGGTGCCACGCTGGCTCAAAATATGCTGTTCAATCAATTTAATAGTTGCTGCCTGATCCATAATCTGATCTTTAGTTAATTCTGCAATTGGAGCTCCTTAGTGCAATAGCTGTATTATCGCTGCCTCCCGACGGGCTTCTGCTAATGAAACAGGCGTATGGCCCTGTGCCACAATATACTCATCATGTTTTTTCAGCTGCCTGTGTCATTGCCGCGATTGGCTACCGGCACAACGATGACCCGGCATTGGCAAGGAAGAAGTTCAGAAAACCGAAGGAGGAATTGTTTATGCAAATATAAAGTAAAAGAGGGGTATGCCTTACCCCTCTTTTGTAATTCGTATATTCAAAATGTTTATTCTGGAAAGAAGCCTTGCCTTTCACTTTTATCTACCTCAAGGCCCTGAAAATACGATTCGTATAAGAAGAATCAACATTCCCTGCAAACACCATAATCCCCGCCTTACTACCACTTGCAGGCAACCAGTCCGCCGCAGTTATTGCACTACTCACGGAGTTATACTGCCTGGAAACCCCGATCATGGTTTTATTCGCTCCAATGGAATTAGCCCAACGGTTGAAGCGCGTCGTATTGTTCTGAGAATAACCCATATCCTCCACAAAATTCAGATACTGCGCTACCGACGGAGATTGTCCGATAGCATACCCTGCCTGTGCTCCGCTGTATATAGCAGCAGTATACACGGTGCTGGTACTATTAGAGGATAATGGTCCAAAGTAACTACCAAATTGCTTCACCAGGTTGGTAAAATTCGTATTGGCGGCCGTACTGCCCAAATGCTCCACATCAAGTGCAATCCCGTCGAAATGCAGCGAATCAATGATACAGGCTTTCACAAAGGAGGCAAACTGCTGATAGTTAAGCCCTTGACCATTGTAAGTAGTAAAAGGCGTAGTGGTGTTCCATGATGGAGCATCATCTACATTCATCAATACCTTCACACCTCTTTGCTGTAGCACACGCACATGATCCCGGATAGATTTATAAGAGTGATAATTAGGATTGACATTCAGTATATAACTACCTGAACTGCCATAGTGAACAGAATCTGCCATTTCCCAGGCAGTACCTTCAAACAATACCACTACATTCGCTTCATTGGCGAATTGTGTGAGTGGCAACTGATTGGGAGTAGCATCAAAGGCATAATACGCCACTTTAAAATGTGTGGGTAATGCTTCAACAGTGACATCAGGAGTTTCAGGCTGCGGCTGTTGCTCAGATTCTTTCTGACAGGAAACTACAACTGCCAATAAAGCAATACACAGGCTTGCAAAAAGGGATGTTTTCATAACTCAAGGATAGAGGGTTTACATGGAAATCTTGTCATTGCTAATTTAAATGATTCTATATTGCAAAATCAGCCTCAGCTAATCAGGACAAAGAATTCCTGCAACCATCAAACGTAGATTAATATAAAACAAAAACTCCCGGACAGTTTTCACCATCCGGGAGACAAAATATATAACTAAACAACTTTTACTTTAACGTCGCGACATCCAGTTTTGGTGCGTCCACCAGTTTATCCGTCATTCCTGTTGGCAGATAAGGTCTGCCCCCGGTCGCGGCTACACAGGTACCGGTAAACACTGCAGTAGTCATTACCTTACCATTCAGAATAATGGACTGTTTGAAATGCAGTCTCGGCTGACCACCGGCATCTGCAAACAACTCGCAGGTCACGGTAAATTCATCATCTTTCTTCAAAGAACGCAGGAACTTGATCGTGTATTGGGATAATACCATATGAATACCTTTGGCAGCTTCCTCAGCGAAGTCAAATCCCAATACCTCCCTGATATAGTCATGCCGGCAGTATTCCATATAGAAAGGGTAATATAACCCATCCATGATACCCTGTACGTCGATATGTTCCTCCTTTACCTTATAGATTTTTGAATATTCCATGTGTGACCTTTAGTTTTATGCCGGCAAAGATAAGCCTTGGCCGGCTGATTTCTTACATCCCATATATCCCCTATTATGGGGATATTCTGACAGATATTCTATGCTATAGCAGGCTTACGCCTACCGGAACTCATATAAAGAATAATGCCCTCCCGGAAAAGGAAGGGCATCATGTATTCAAATGGTTAAAACTATTACAGTCTGAATAATGCAGCGAGTATAATTCTTGTTTCTGATTTCACCAGGTCAGGACGCCAGTTAGGGTCCAGTGGCGTTGTAGTATAACCAGTCTGGGAAGTTACACCACCTTCTCCCGCAAAATAAGGTACATCGGAATGCCTGTTCACCAGCTCAAATCTGAAGGTGATACTCTGGTTTGGCATATAGTCAAAGTTGGTCGACATATCCCAGCCCTTAAATTTATCACCAGGATTAGCACTGAACGGGAACGCGCCTTCTGTTTTGGTAGGATCGAGCGGATTAGGTAAAGGACTCGCCTGGCCTGTTGGGTAAAGCACTAAATATCTGCCCGGATTCGTCATCACGCCACCGCCTACAGTCCATGCAAACTTGTTCCTGTTGAACCATACACGGTTATAGACCATTCCGCTCAGGAAATACTGTGCAGGCCCGTTTTTATCACTGTCTTTAAATCCATTCACGCCACCGCCTTTTTCAAAAC
The DNA here is from genome assembly GCF_900142925.1 of Chitinophaga sp. CF418. Lineage (GTDB taxonomy): Bacteria > Bacteroidota > Bacteroidia > Chitinophagales > Chitinophagaceae > Chitinophaga. Next base: position 448,393 of record NZ_FRCN01000007.1, on the reverse strand, counting down.
CAACATCTCCCGTCAGAGAAAAGGCCATTCTGCTGATGCCTTTTGACTTCGGTTTATTATAATATCTCACCAGTAAGCTATTATCAGAGTGGAAACGTTTTCTTTCAGGTATACCTGCAGCGTCAGTGCCATAATAGTCATTCGTCAGCGCCTTCAGGTTGCTGTTGTCGGACATGTAGGTGAAGTTGAAACCGAATCCTGGCATTTTGTTGAACTTACCATAGCTCTGCCAGCCATTGATGATCCAGGGTTCGATCTTTATGTTTTTTGTAGGGAAGATCTGGATACGTAGTCCATTGAAGAACCAGGGAGTATTGTCAGAAGTAAAGGAAGCCTGGTATTCCCAGTTCTCCGGCTGATAGTATGAGTTCAGACCAACATAACTCATGAACATACCCGCGTCAATGTTAATACCATACCATTTATTGATGTGATATCCGGCATAAGCCTCGCTTAAATAACGGTATGCATTGGCTAACTGGTACTGTCCGCGATAAGGGCTGTAGTCATTACGTGGCACCACAATGGAACGTGTACCAAATTGGGTCATTACCCTTGCCCTGGCGCCTTTATAATAGAAATCGCCACCAAAGTGCAAGGCAGACAATTGAACTTCATTGTTACGGGCCAGTGCGGTAGATCCTACTACAGTATTATCATTGGGTTTATTGAACGAATGTGTATAGTTGATATCCATCATGATACTTGGGGTGAAGAATTTCATATTCTGAAATGCCGGATTCTCCCTTCTGTCGTTACCATTCTGCCAGGTCTGATCAATGCCGTCAAATGGTACTTTTTCCGTAGTTGCTGTGGTGTCCTGTGCGATTGTACAAATAGTCTTTGATGCTAATGCAAGTACTAGAAATGCTTTTTTCATTTGTTTGTGTTGTTTGGTTCCCATATTAAACAAGTTGCCTAATAATGCTGTACCATATGCCAAAGCATGTACCAGTTAGCGCAATAATAATTTCAGAAACCAACTCCAACTCCTTACCATAGCACATTTCAGAAGGAATCACAGCCCGGGCCATACCGGAAAAAACATAAAAAAAGCCTCTCATCTTGAGAAACTTTTATCAGAATGGCAGGTCATTCTCTTTTCTTCCCTGTTTTCTCAAAACGAACAGGGGTCATCTCAAAATGAGACGGAATTCAAGCCTGGCATGGCATCCCAACAGAACACAAATCACTATACATCATACGCTTATAAAAAGCAGCCACAAAGAGGCCTCACATTTGTCATTATAAGCCCGTCAACAGATTTATTATCAGTTGTCTTTTGTTAGGCTATAAATCTCTATTATAATACGTAGCGTTTGCTGTTCTTAAATTAGCTATCGGCTGGGGTACTTTTGTGCTCCGGCCTTTGTAATACCAACTATTTTTGCTGGTATCTTCATGTATATCCGTGGGCTACTGTTGTTCTTTTTCAGTATTCTGAAATCAATTATTAATATTTTTATTACTTTCCTGTTTTAATGTCCCGGAAAAGGACAACAGATTAAACGATTTTACCATTAATACAGCAGATCATATACTTTTAGCACTATGCAACAGCATCCAACAATTACGACATTATTCCTGGACATAGGCGGTGTACTACTAAGCAATGGCTGGGACCGCACTGCAAGAAGAGAGGCGGCCGCCAGATTCTCGCTGGATCTTCCGGAACTGGAAGAACGTCACCACCTCACATTTGACACCTATGAGGAAGGCAAACTGACACTGGACGAATACCTGCACAGAACGGTATTTTACGAACAAAGGTCTTTTACCGAAGAAGAATTCCGGGCGTTTATGTTCTCCGTTACTACGCCTATTCCCGAAATGATAGACCTCGTGTGTAAGATCAAGGCGAAATATGGTATCAAGATCGCCATTGTCAATAATGAAGGCAGGGAGTTAAATGAATACCGTATACGGCAATTTGGTATCAATAAGTTTGTAGACTTCTTTATTTCCTCCTGTTTTGTGCATTTCAGGAAACCAGATGCCGACATCTGGCGCATAGCACTGGATATCGCGCTGGTAAAACCAGCGGAAGTATTATATATCGATGACAGAGCAATGTTTGTATCTGTAGCAGAAGGTCTGGGCATCAACGGCCTTCAGCATAAAACATACGAAGCAACGAAAGAGAACCTGGCCAAATATGGCTTTGTAGTGGATTGATCCTGGCTTTGACACCTCCAGGATGAAGAAACCCGTTTCTATCTCATGCATCAATGATGACAAGGCGATAGAAACGGGTTTTCCGTATTATCTGGTGTTATATGTTCTGTACTATCTACTGCAATATTTACTTTCCCTATGCCCTTTTCCGGTATTGCTGCTGCTCCAAACCTTCCTTCGAAGGGATTTTTCTCTTTAGTATCTCTTTAACATACTTCGTTCTTTTCTCAAATACGAGATAAATCAGGTATGAACTAACCAGAGAGATAGCGATAGCAGAAAGGTAATAACCAATGGATACAACATTTATTGACTGACTTTTGGGGAATCCAAAGTGTACCAGAACATATACTATCGGCAGATGTGTCAGATATAAAGTATATGAAAAATCTGCCAGCCAGGTTCCAAACTTATTTAAAAGGATCGCCAATTTACCCTTCGGCTTACGGTGTATCACCTGCTGAACAATAATACACATGGATATTCCCAGACACAATTCACAGATAGTCTTTATATTATCAACATCATGCAATTTAAAAGTACGGCTCTCTCTGCCAAAGAACTGAAGAGCCATCATAGAAGCGATAAGGGCTAATACACCTCCTAATAAAACAAAATTATTCTTCTTTACATAAAAGAAGGACATAGCCCCCAGTAACCAGATAAAAAGATAGGTTACCTTGAGGCTGTCTGAAAAAATCAGGAAGTTAATAAAGAGAAGCGCAATGCCTATATACCGATAAGTGTTTTTCGTGGTCGTTAACCACCAGGCCGCTCCTCCCATTAAAACATAGAACCAGACCTCATATGCCAATGACCATAATGGTCCGCTGACCCAGGGTACCAATATGCCCTGCAACGAAAGTATATTTCCCAAATAGTCAATAACACTATATTTCTGACCAATAATCGTATTGCATATAAGAATTAATATCAACGCTGAAAGCAAGGGTAGCATTATGCGCACCGTTCTGTCAAGCGCATACGATTTAAGGTTAAAAGTTCCCGCTTTCAATCGCTGAATAACTTTTCCTCCAACCAGGAAACCGCTGAGCACAAAGAAAAGCAGCACCGCTTCGTGCGAAACGCGGGTAAGAAAGAAGAAGATTGAATTTTGTACCGTCTTGTCCTCAGGAGGCAATAAACCATACTCAACAAATAACATGGTGCGGCAATGGGTTGTAACAACAATCAGGGCCGCTAACCCTCTAAACAGATCTAACCAATAATAATGTTCAGCATTTTTGCTCTCCAACGTAACATGATTTTCTGAGGTTCGCATGACTACTAGTTTTTCATTTTTTCAGTGGACTGGTCGCTGTCTTGCAGACAGCTATAAACGTATATTCGGTTCTTATTATATGGGGCACGTCTTTTGGGATGTCGCGAATGTATGTAAATCCGGCTTTCCTGCAAAAGTTTTTTATTGCAATCGAAATCTAAATAACAGAAATCCAAATATCTTCCATCTAAATCATCCCGAAAAAATTTGATGATAAAACCACGTATATCCGCAACCTCAAAATTATAATTACGCCTGCCATAGTAGCGAATTCATCTTGGGAAGAAATGCTTCAATTAGAGAGAGAGCGTAAGTTATAACCACTTTCCCACGACAGGCTGCTGCACTACCAGCCGGTCACTCTCTTACTGCTCCACCGCCCTATTCCTATACTCCGACGGCGACATCCCCATCAACTTCGAAAACATCCTCGAAAAATAATACTGGTCCTCTACCCCCAACCTGTTCGCCACTTCCTTCACCGTAGCATTCGAAAACATCAGATACTGACACGCCTTCTGGATCTTCAGATGATTGAAATACTCTATCGGCGAATACCCTGTCTTCTCACGGAATACCGCCGAGAAATGAGAAACCGACAATCCCGCATAGCTCGACAGCTCCTGCAAGGTGATCACCTGATCCAGCCTTTTCTGCATCATACTTATCGTATGCGCAATGATATCATCAGCCTCTTCCTGCCCTGCATGATTAAACTTTTCCTCATATAATAACGAAGAAAGAAAATGATTAAAGATCATATTCACATATCGGAGATTATCCCCGCTATACCCCTTCTGCAGATTTAAACAGATCTCCTCAAACAAGCGGATACGGGTCTCATTATATGTCAGGTGCAACTTGTAGTTCTTCGCCCTTTGAAGGATCAGCTCTACTATAAAAGCCGAAATATCCCCTTTAAAATGTATCCAGTAAATTGTCCATGGGTCATGCTCGTCCGACATATATTTATGCGCCATACCGGAAGGGATAATCATCAACTGGGAGGGTAAGACATCAATCCTCTTTTTGTCTATCTCTATCCATCCCCGCCCTTCTATACAATAGATAATAATATGCTGGCCTGCCCCTGCAGCCCGCCTAATATAATGATAACGCGCTCTCGGATAATACCCGATATCAGTAATGTACAGCTGCCGGGTAATGGGATCCTTCGTCAGGAAATCTGCTGAGATCTTTTTAGGCACCACTATCAGCTGCTGCCCCTCAAACCCTTCCCGTTTTTTAAGTACTTTCTCTTTCATATTCATGGAATCCGGGACCAAGATACAAAAACCAGAAAATAATCCATCATTTTCATAAGAAACCCTATTTCCCCCCTTACAGCGAAACCCGAAATTTGATCCGTGAACTAAAACACAATTCCACAACATCAGCAAACCAACAACTGACAATCTATTCGGGTACTTAGTATCAATCAGCATTTCAAACACTGGCAAATTCATGTTATGAAAAAAATTTTATCCCTGTTTATCCTGCTGTTATCTTTAAACACATGGATATCAGCACAAGACAAGGCACCAGGGGGCAAGGTGCTGGATGCAGCTTCAGGTAAACCGCTACCTTTCGTCACCATCAACAACGCGACCAACAAAGGAGCTTCCATGAAAGCGGATGCTGACGGACAGTTTCCCCTGCCCACAGCAAAAGCCGTCCTCACTTTCCGGTTCGTGGGTTACAAGTCCCAGACCGTCACCTTCAATCCCGGACAGACATCGCTCGTCATAAGAATGGAGACAGAGGTCTCCGGACTGGATGAAGTCGTGGTGATCGGTTACGGTCAGCAGAAAAAGAAAGACATCACCAGCGCCGTATCCAGCGTGTCCAGCAAAGAGATCTCCGAACTGCCCGCTACCTCCATCAACAGCGCCCTGCAGGCCAGGGTACCAGGTGTGCAGATCAGCAGCGCAGGCTATCAGCCGGGCGCCGGTACAACCATCAGGATCAGGGGTATCAACTCTATCACGCAGGGCGACGGTCCCATTTATGTGGTAGACGGTGTCATCCTCACCGGCGATATCAGGGAGATCAACCCATATGACATTGAATCCATAGACGTGCTGAAAGACGCCTCTGCGGCCGCTATATATGGCGCCCGTGCAGCTGCCGGCGTAGTGATCATTACTACTAAGAAGGCTAAAACCGGCCGTGCTTCCGTTGACTACAACGGCTATTACGGCGTACAGAAGATCGTTAAAACCTACGATTTCATAGACGGCGCCCAGTATGGCTATCTCCGCCGCCTCGCATGGTATGATGAAAGTGCTACCGGCTGGCCAATGAATGACCCGGAAACAGACAAAAAGATATTCAGCGCCGTAGAACTGAAAAGTCTGGCGGAAGGTAAGACCTACGACTGGCCCGGCGCCATCACACAGGTTGCACAACAACAAAGCCATACACTGAGCATATCCAACGGTATCGGTAAGAATAAGGTGTACCTGAGTGGTAACTACCTCAACCAGGATGGTATTATCAAAGGCTCCAACATGAAACGCTACGCCCTGAAAGCAAACCTGGAATCGGCCGTAACAGACAAACTGACCATTGGCCTGAATACGAACTATTCCCACATTCAGACCAGTGTCGTTAGCAATGAAGCCTACTATGCCGCCGTGACCATGAGCCCTCTGCGGCCCATCTATGATTCAACAGGTAAAGCATCCATAGAAATAGATCCAAGCACAGGCAACCTCACAAACAATAATCCGCTTTCCCTTGCACTGGACGCTACCAACCGCCGCATAGACGACAGGCTGATAGGCAATATGTACCTGGATTATAAACTGCTGCCCGGCCTGAGCTTCCGCTCCAACGTGGGTGCAGATATCTATAAGAACCAGCAGTTTGAATACTACCCAAGAAACACCAGCGCCGGATACCTGCAGAAAGGCGTGGCCAAAGTACAGAACTTCGGTTACCGCGACTGGTTGTGGGAAAATACCATGACCTACGATTACAACCCTTCTGAGGAACATTCCCTCAACCTCCTCTCTGGTTTTACTTTCCAGAAAAGAAGACAGGAATGGAACTTCGAACAGGCTTCCGGCTTCCCGACAGATGAACTGACTTATAAAAACATGAACCTGGCCACCAGAAGGGATTATATTTCCAGCGACTACTTTAACTGGGCTACCAGCTCACTGCTGGGCAGGGCTATCTATAAATACAAACAACGTTATATCCTCAACGTCACCGCCCGTTACGATGGATCTTCCCGTTTCGGTGCAGAGAACCGTTACGGGTTCTTCCCCTCCATCAGCGGCGCCTGGCGCCTGATCGATGAACCATTCCTGGGCGTAAAGTTTAAATCACGCGTCAGCGATGCCAAGATCAGGATCAGCTATGGTGTGATCGGTAACCAGGACGTTTCCTACGACAAGATCTTCTCACAGATGAATGCCGCCACTTATCCCTTTAATGGCAGTACACAATCCAGCGGCTACCAGATAGGCAGCAACAAGGGGAACAGCGCACTGAAATGGGAAAGCCAGCATCAGTTCAATACCGGCTTTGACCTCGGCCTGCTGAACAACCGGATACAAATGACGTTTGACTTCTATAACAAGAATATCAAAAACCTGCTCTTACAAAACACACTGGCGCCTTCACAGGGCTTCGATGCTACTATGATCAATGTGGCATCTATGAACACAAGAGGTATGGACATCGGGCTGAAACTATACCCGGTTAAGACCCCTAACTTCGACTGGCAGATGGATCTTAACTGGTCTAAATATAAATCCAAAGTAACCGCATTGCTGCCAGGCAGAGACTCTCTTAGCCCTTACCTGAAAGTAGGTGAGGCGCCAAACAGCCTGATCGTCGATTATGTGTTCGATGGCATCTACAATAAAGGCGATGACTTCAAATTGAACCCTACCGGCAGACCAGGTGACGTACGTATCAAAGACCTGAACAATGATGGCATCATCAATCAATACGACAGGGCAATAGTAGGCCGTACTACTCCTAAAGCCTGGGGCGGTATCTGGAACTATTTCAGGTACAAACGCGTATCGATGACCGTATTTGCGAGTTATATGTACGGTCATGATATCTACAACAAGGCGTATATGGACTATGTCTATTCAGATGGCCGAAAGGTGATCCTGAAAGATGGACTGAACTATTGGACACCAGAAAATACGAATACCAACATTCCACGTCCCAATGCATTCGGCAGTTCTACCAGAACACTGCCACAGGGCTCTTCCAGCTTCGCGGTTCAGAAAGGAGACTTCCTCCGCATCAGGAATATCACACTGGCATACGACTTCTCACCGACCCTTTTATCTAAGCTGAAAATAAGGTCACTGAACGTATATGCCCAGGCATTGGAACCATTCCTGTTCACAGGGTATAAAGGAACTGATCCTGAAATAGGTGTGGCACAGGGGGCTTACGATATATATCCCCGCTTCAGGACCTGGCTGTTCGGTTTAAAAATGGGTTTATAATTTCCTAAAAATGATACTTATGCAAACGCATCGCTATATACTGTTGTTCATCGTACTCGCCGGAGTGTTCGCTTCCGGCTGTAGTAAACAGCTTGATATTAAACCGGAGGTCTTCGTTTCTCCGGAAGAACTATATAAAGACGAAGCCGGCATTACAGCTGGCATCACAGGCATCTACCGCCAACTGCTGGTCCTGAAAAGATCAGATTATGCCATAGTCGGCATGGTGGGCACCGATGAGGCAAAAATGACCATCTTCGTACCTACCTGGGGTCCTTACTGGCAGGGATTTGCAGCAGTGAACAGTTACTCGCTCCTCCTAACTGCCCAAAACGATGTAGTACAGGGCTTTTGGATCAACTGCTATAAGGGCATCAATAACGCTAACACTGCCATCAGGTATACACAGCAATCTGCCGTAAATGAAGACTTCAAAATGCGGGCGCTCGGAGAAGCAAAGTTCATGCGCGCATTGTTCTACTTCTACCTGGTACAGTTGTACGATGGCGTTCCGATGCCTACCGACGTTGAGAACCCGGATGCTGTCAGAGACGGTTATCCGAGAAGTACCGCTGAAGATGTATACAAGCTGGTGATATCCGACCTGCAGTATGCAGCTGAACACCTGAACAATAAAGGCAATAACGGTCCGGATGTGGGCCGCGCCAATAAAGAAGCAGCCATCGCACTGCTGGGTAAAGTATACCTCACCCGCAAGCAGTATGATCTCGCTAGAAGCACACTGGAACCATTGCTGACCTCTTCAAAAACCAGCCTCATGCCGGTATACGCCGACCTGTTCGTGGAGAAAAATGAAAACAATATCGAGTCCCTGTTTGAAATACAATTCTCCAATGAACCGGACAATACCAGCAATATGGCCAACAACACAGGCGCCTGGCAGATCAACCAGCCTAACCTGACCGGAGCTGGCGGCCATGTTATTATTCCTACCGATTACTTCTTCAACAGTTTCGAAGATGGCGACCTCCGGAAAGATGCCACATTCCGCACAGTGTTCTATAATGCCGCCGGTCAACTGGTTGACTACTCCTGGTGGGAAGATGTAGGCAAACCACATGTGAAGAAATTTGACATTACCACCGGCGTATCCGTGAGTGGCTCACTGTCTTCCAGGAATATGTACTATCTCCGCCTCGCAGATGCAATACTGATGTATGCAGAAGCTGTCAACGAGCAGAACGACGTACCAACCGCCCTGACCAACCTGAATAAGATCAGGCAGCGCGCCGGTCTTGGTAAATGGGAAGATGTTCATGGCGGCGTCCCCTCACAGGACCAGCTGCGCACTGAGATCATGATGGAGCGCATGCGCGAACTGGGCTTTGAAGGATGGAGATGGTTCGACCTGAAAAGGACCGGTACCCTGCTGAATGCCGTAAGGATGAACAATCCTGATGCAACGCCCAATATCCAGCCTAAACACCTGTTGTATCCGATCCCGGCAAAAGAATTTGAGAACAATCCGAAACTTACTCCTAAAGATCAAAACGAGGGTTATTAATCTATGAGGATCATCCGTAACATATCATTTGCCGGCCTGCTTTGCATGACATACGGGAACATACTGGCGCAGACGGTGACACCATCGGCCGACAGCCTTGTAGTGTCCAATGCGGACCTGAAGCTAATTGTGGATAGTCATACCGGTAGGGTCAGCTACCTGTTCAGCAACGGTGTACGGCTACAAAATACCATTGCCACCGTAGAAGAACTGAATAACGGTAAACTCTCCAGTACTGATTTCTCCCAACACAAGTACACTACTACTCCCATGCAGGATGCTTCCGGCAGAGGTGTTACCATATCGATCATACACAGCGACCCTTCCAGGTCTTTAAAACTGGAACAACATATTACCGTCTACGCACAATCGCCTCACCTGCTGCTTGATGTACAGGCCACGGGTGACGCGACACTGGAATCGCGTAACATCTCTCCATTAACCATTATCCCGGAACAGCAGGCTTACCTGTTTGTTCCGGGTAATGCGCCCCGCATCCTGGACGTTCCCTTCGACAATGATAACTGGGTGCCGGTCGTAACCCGGCAATGGCCTTCCGCATCAGGCATCAGTTATGAGTTCACCTCCGTTTACGACCAGCACAGCCTTTCCGGGCTGGTTACCGGTAGTGTGACGCACGACTTCTGGAAAACAGGTTTCCGTTACGGGGCAGCTAAAGAAACAGGCCGCATCGATTCTTTTATCGTATATGGTGGCGCCGCTACCGCGGATGATAAATCCCTGCCACCCGCGTACGGCGGATTGGATGGCACCCACGATCATGTGCCGCACGGTACTATGCTGGGTAAAACAGTAACCTCTCCCCTCATTTACCTGGCAGCTGGTACAGATACCCGCAAGGCGTTTACCACCTATGGACAGGTAAACGTACAACTGGCAGGCAGAAGCGAATGGAAAGGAGATGCCCCCTTCTACTGGAACAGCTTCGGCGTAGAAGGTGTATTGGGGAATACCAGGGTGATGATGCCTCCGGGCGTGATTAAAACGTCCGACTTCATTGCCACCCTGGACAACTTCAACAAATATGCCCCTCCGGTGCTCAGCGTTGACTCGTATGACCAATCTATATACACAACCTCACTGCTAACGTCTTTGTCCAGATATGGGCAGAAAAAGCGGCAACAAATGGGTTTCTACTTTATCCCCTTTGCCGTATGGACCTGGAAGAACTCCCTGGACAATCCCGTAGGGGGTACGCAAACGCCGCTGAGCGATGTCGTACTACGGGATAAGAACAGGCAACCGATTATGTATAAGGAAGGCGACTGGGCCTGTTACCCTATCGATCCTTCCCACCCGGCTACAAAGGCCTCCATCATCCAACAATTACAAAAGGCAAAGGCGATCCATGCCACCTTTATCAAAATAGATTTTCTCTCTGCCGGAGCTTTGGAATCCAGCACACGATACAACCGCAATACCCGCTCAGGTATGCAGGCATACAGCGAAGGACTGAAAATGCTCCGTTCACTGGTAGATTCCATCATGGGACCAGACGTCTTCATCACACAGGCTATCTCTCCCATGTTCCCCCATCAGTATGCGCATACCCGTTTCATCTCTACAGATGTATACTCCCATCTCAGAGATGATCAACCGGGATTCCCGCATTGGGGCAGTACAGCCGCCTCGCTCGCAGCCGGCTCTCATATGTGGTGGATGCAAGGCACATTATGGCCATTCACCAACCTGGACGTGATCGTGATGAAGAGCTTCCAGAATAATCCGGAACTCACGGAGCAGGAAATCAAGGTGCGCCTCTATGCCATGATGGTAATGGGCAGCATACTGGGAGACGGCTCTGACTTCAGACAGAAAATCGCAGCCGAAAGAGCGAAAAAGTACCTCAATCATCCCGCGGTATGCGCCTGGTTCAGTCATCCTGTTGCCTTTACACCGGTTAGCATGTCTGACGGCGACACCCAGGACCAGCAGATGACCTTCTTCCGCAAGGGAGATACTACCCTCCTCGCCATGTTCAACTTCATAAAGGATAAGCCCTTTGACGCCAGCTGGCAGACAGCAGACGTGGCTGATAAACGGCACTATGAGATCAGGGATTTTATGACAGACGCCGTATTGGGAGAGATCAGCAATGGCCAGTCCTCCTTTACGCTGACAGTGCCGCCCAAAGATGCATTATTAGTTAAACTGGTCCCACGGGATTAAACGCATAAATATAAAAGTGACCATATGGAAGTGACAGTCAGGATAGAAAGAGTATCCATACCCACGTACAAGACAGGCACACCGGAGAAACACCCTATGTTCCTGGAGAAAAGAGTATACCAGGGCAGTAGTGGTGTTGTGTACCCTCATCCCGTTATCGAGCAGATCGCTGATGAGAAGACCACGCAGGAATACACGGCCGTATTCCTGGAAAATGAATTCCTGCTGATAATGATCCTCCCTGAGCTGGGCGGACGTATACAGCGTGCATACGATAAGATCAGACAGAGAGATTTTGTGTACTACAACCAGGTCATCAAACCTGCACTTGTAGGTCTGGCAGGCCCCTGGATATCAGGTGGTATAGAATTCAACTGGCCCCAGCACCATCGTCCCAGCACCTTTCAAGCTGTTGATTTCACCACGGAAGAAAATGCTGATGGCAGCAAAACAGTATGGGTGAATGAAGTGGAAGTGATGTTCCGCACCAAAGGCATGGCAGGCTTCACGCTCTATCCCGATAAGGCTTACCTGGAAATAAAAGGAAAACTCTTCAACCGTACGCTTTTCCCTCAAACTTTCCTCTGGTGGGCCAATCCCGCCGTGAAAGTGAATGATCATTATCAGTCAGTTTTCCCTCCGGATGTATATGCGGTATTTGACCACGGTAAGCGCGACGTATCTGACTTCCCTATCGCAACAGGCACCTATTATAAAGTAGACTACTCACCGGGAACTGATATCTCCCGTTATCATACTATTCCTGTTCCCACGTCTTATATGGCTATCCGCTCGGAGTATGACTTTATGGGCTGCTATGAGCACGATACACAGGCCGGTATGTTACACGTAGCCGATCATCATGTGTCTCCCGGTAAAAAGCAATGGACCTGGGGCAATGGCGACTTCGGCTATGCCTGGGACAGGAACCTGACAGACGAAGATGGTCCTTATATCGAGCTGATGACCGGTATGTTCACCGACAATCAGCCGGACTTCTCCTGGCTGCAACCTAATGAAGGCAAGACCTTCGAACAATACTTCATGCCATATGCACAGACCGGGGTAGTTAAAAATGCTACCAAAGAGGCTATGCTGAATATGGAATGGCAGGAGCAACAACTGAGCATTAAAGTATACGCTACTGCCCTTTACAAAAATGCCGTGATCCGTCTGCTGAAGCAAGGCACTGAAGTACAACAATTCCCTGCATCGCTCTCTCCCTATGCTCCGTTCTCCACCACATACGACTGTGGTCCGAACGTAGTACCGGAGGATTGGAAAGTGATTGTTGCCGATGAAACAGGTCATACACTCGTATCCTGGCAGCCCGCACCACCAGTAGCGCATGAAATACCAGCGCCTGCAACTGCAGCTCGTCTCCCGCAGGATATCGAACAGGTGGAAGAACTCTACCTGAATGGACATCACCTGGAACAGTACCGCCATGCCACCTTCAATCCGATAGACTACTATGAAGAAGGATTGAGAAGAAGCCCCGGCGATATCCGTTGCAATAATGCCATGGGACTCTTATTGCTCCGCCGCGGACAATTCGTCAAGGCAGAACCCTATTTCAGAACGGCTATCAAAACAATGACCAGCCGCAATCCAAATCCGTACGACGGAGAAGTATATTATAACCTCGGATGCGCTTTATTCCTGCAAGGGAAAAAGACGGAAGCATACGATATATTGTTCAAGGCCACCTGGAATGATGCCTGGCAGCATAGTGGTTTCCTCATGCTGGCACGTATTGCCGCATCCGGCCACAAATGGGATGACGCTTCATCCCTCGTAAAAAAGTCCCTTGTGCGCAATTACCACAATCACACTGCCCGCCATCTGCAAACGCTCATCCTGAGAGAAAGAGGCCTGACGGAAGATTGTATTGATTTCGCAAAGGACTCCCTGGAAATAGATCCGTTTAACTACGGATGCCTGTTTGAATGGTATCTCGCCAGCAAAGACAACAGCGTACTGGAAAGACTGCGCACTTTAATGCGTGGCAGCCTGAATAACTACCTGGAACTTTCGCTCGACTATGCGCATGCCGGTTGTTATGCAACCGCCATCCAGGTATTACAATCATACCTCGACGCGCACGGTGCTACATCTCCCCTCCTGTATTACTACATGGGATGGTTCGCCACAAATAACAACGCAACTGAACAGGCAGGCACCTACTACAAACAGGCAGCAAAACAGGACTCCGGCTACTGCTTCCCAAATAAAGTAGAAGAAGTGATCATCCTGCAAAGCGCACTGGCTTCCAATCCATCCGATGCCAAGGCTGCATATTACCTGGGTAATCTCTGGTACGACAAACGGCAATATACAGAAGCCATCGCCTGCTGGGCGCAATCGGCCAGTCTCGATGATACTTTCGCTATCGTACACAGGAACCTTTCACTCGCTTATTACAACAAACTGTATAAAAAGGCGCAGGCCGTGGAGTTCATGGAGAAAGCATTCGCTCTGGCTCCCGATGATGCCCGCATCCTGATGGAGCTGGATCAGTTATACAAGATCACCGGCAGATCATCGCAGGAAAGGCTGGCCTTACTGGAAAACAATATGCAACTTGTAGAAAGAAGAGATGACCTTTACCTGGAGCGTATCACCTTATACAATAATCTCGGCGAATTTGAACAGGCGCGTCAGCTCCTCTCCCAAAGACAGTTCCATCCATGGGAAGGAGGCGAAGGCAAGGTAGTGGGACAGTTTATCCTCTGTCATACTGCCCTGGCAAAACAGGCCATACTACAGGAAGAATTTGAAGAGGCTATTGCACTGTTACAGGTACTATCCTCTTATCCTGAAAATCTGGGTGAAGGGAAACTGTACGGCGCCCAGGAGAATGATATCAACTACCTGTTGGGTTATGCCTATGCAGGACTGGGACAGGCAGAAACTGCTAAAAAACATTTCCTGGCAGCTACTATAGGTATCAGTGAGCCGGTACAGGCTATCTATTACAACGATCCGCAACCTGACAAGATCGTGTACCAGGCATTGGCATGGCAGCAACTGGGACAAGCGGAGAAAGCGCGCCAGATCTTTGAACGCTTCATCCAGTTTGGAAAAGCGCATCTCAACGATACTATCCGCATAGACTATTTTGCAGTGTCACTACCTGACATGCTGGTATTCGACCTGGATCTCAATCTGCGGAACCGTATACATTGTCTCTACCTGATGGGGCTCGGTCATCTGGGTCTCCAGCAGGAACAGGAAGGACAGCAATACCTGGATGAAGTATTGACGCTGGATGTCAATCACCAGGGCGCTACATTTAACCCATTCACAAAGACGATTCAATGCTAAATGTAAATAGCAGGGCGCTATCCGCAACCCGTACGCAGTACGGCGAATTGCGGGGAGCGCCCCTTTATATGATCACCCTTGAGAGCGCCACTGTCGTAGTACAACTGATCAATTTCGGAGCTACCATTACGGCAATATATGCACCAGATAAAACAGGCTTACAAAAGAATGTAGTAGCCGGATTCTTAAATCCAATCGACTATCTGCATAATCCTGCCTATTTCGGTTGCACGGTAGGAAGATACGCTAACCGCATTGCTGCTGGCCGTATCACAGTGGAAGAACGCGAGTACCAGCTTCCCATCAACAATGACGGGAATCATCTTCACGGTGGTTTCGAAGGCTTTCATACTAAGATCTGGCAGGTAACACAATGCAGCCAGAGCCACACAGAAGCCGGCGTCATCATGGAGTATATCAGTGCCGATGGTGAGGAAGGTTATCCTGGAAATTTAGTTACCAGTGTGCAATATGTACTTGACGATAAGAATCAGCTGCACATTCGTTATACGGCACATACAGACAAAAGCACACCTGTCAGCCTGACCAATCACTCGTACTTCAATCTCAGCGGCTTTGAACGACCATTGGTCACTGACCACTTGTTGACGATCAATGCGCAGACTTATACTGAAAAGAGCGACAGAAATATCCCTACGGGAAATATCCTGCCCGTAGCCGGCACTCCGCTTGACTTTACAAAACCAGCAAGGATTGGTGAGCATATCAATGAGCTACCCGCTGACAGGGGCTATGATCACAACTTCGTATTACAACCTGATTACATGGGCAAAGTCGCGGCAGCAATGCTGGAAGATCCTTACAGCGGAAGGATCTTACGCGTATTTACAGACCAACCCGGCATACAGGTGTACAGCGCCAATTACTGGGATGGCAGTATTACCGGACAACAAGGCAAACCATACCTCCAACATGGTGCGGTAGCCCTGGAAACACAGGCATTCCCGGATAGTCCGAATCATCCCCATTTTCCTGACACTATTCTTTCACCCGGTGATATTTATCGCCGGCATACCATTTTTGCATTTGATGTGCAATAAATTATTAAACTTGCTAGTTCCGTTATGAAACATTCATCTTTTAATGGCGCATACATACTGGGAATCTCTTTCATCTCCGCATTGGGAGGCTACCTCTTCGGATTTGACTTTGCTGTAATTGCAGGGGCGCTTCCATTCCTGCAAAAGCAGTTTGGGCTCGATGCTTACTGGGAAGGATTCGCCACTGGTAGTCTCGCGTTGGGGGCTATTATCGGTTGTATCATCGCAGGTTCCATGGCAGATAAATACGGTCGTAAGCGCGGCCTTTTACTGGCATCCGCTATCTTCGGTATCTCCTCCCTTGCCATGGCAGTCGCTCCTGACAGGAACCTCTTCATCGCTTTCCGCTTAGTTGCAGGCATCGGTGTTGGAATGGCCTCCATGCTGTCTCCCATGTACATCGCAGAAGTAGCGCCTGCCCATCTCCGCGGCCGTATGGTAGCCATCAATCAGCTGACTATCGTTACGGGTATTCTCGTCACCAATCTTGTTAACTATACCCTTCGCAATCATGGAGAGGATGCCTGGCGCTGGATGTTTGGTCTTGGCGTGATTCCTTCTCTCCTGTTCTTCATCGGTGCGCTATGGCTGCCCGAAAGTCCACGCTGGCTGGTAAAAGCGGGACGTTCTGCTGAGGCAAGAACAGTACTTAACAGAATTGGTGGGGACATTTTTGCAGGAGAATCATTGTCCGTAATTGAGGGTTCCCTCGTAGGTTCCGAACGAATGAACTTTGCTGATATCTTCCGCAAAGCAGTATTACCTGCTGTAGTGATCGGCATTATACTTGCCGTGTTTCAGCAATTCTGTGGCATCAATGTCGTATTCAATTACACACCTAGAATATTCAAGAGTATTGGCGTATCCCAGGACGGGCAACTTTTACAGACAGTATTCATCGGAGGCGTTAATCTTGCCTTCACCATCCTGGCTATGTTGCTGGTAGATAAACTCGGACGGAAACCGCTGATGTTGATCGGGGCCGGTGGATTGACTATACTATACATTATCGTGGTGCGGATGCTGGCATCAGGCTCAGAGCAGGTATCCTGGTATTTACTGGCGGCTATCGGCACTTATGCAATGTCATTGGCGCCTGTCACCTGGGTACTGATTGCGGAGATCTTTCCTAACAAGATCCGCAGTGCGGCAACTTCTTTCGCAGTGCTTTGTCTTTGGGCTGCATATTTTATTCTGGTGTTTACGTTCCCTATTCTATTCGATCGTCTCAAGGATAGCACCTTTTACATTTATGCAGGCATTTGTCTACTTGGTTTCGTGTTCATCTGGAAGAATGTAAGGGAGACGAAAGGAAAGACGCTGGAAGAACTGGAAGGCGTGATGATACATTAGCTTTCACTTGCTGTGGTTAACAAGAGTTGGACTCACTAATGTAATCGTCCGTCGTTTTGTTTTTGAACGACGGACGATTTTTGTTTAGAGCCTTGGGCTGCTTAAATGATGCAGGTACGTAGCGTATTGACGCAAAATAGTAACCGCCTGTCATCTCCGTAACTCGGTTTCAGGTGGGACATCGGGCTGTACCCCTCCTCGAGCACTTGCTATTGAGATTTATCAAGCGTAGGGGCTTTAGAATAGCCAGGAGGTAGCACCGGTTTCATATTGTAATTGCGGGCCTTCGCCCGGTTCCCCGCACGGCGGTGCCGCCGATCAAAACACCATAGCTGACCTACCTTACCAACCTCTAACAGCGTTACAAGCGGGCATAGTCCACAATACTATATGAAACCGAGCGAACGACGATACTAACACCAGTTGGCATCACCTCCAGACTAATGTCGCCACAGCTCCCGGCTTTAGTACGTATCTATACACATCCCGCTGCTCGCTCACAGAAAAAGCCCGCTCCTGCTGCGTAGTATTGATCACCACCATTACACGTGAACCATCTGTATTCAGGAATGCAACATTCTCCACTCCCTTATCTACCAAGGCAGAAGAATAAATCCTCTTAGCACCGGGACGCACAAACTTACTAAAATGCGCCAGCGCATAATACTCCACATTCCGGGTAACAGCACCATCTTTGGAGTTGACAGTTACTACTCCCCGACAAGTCATACACCCGCGATTCCCTTCACCTGTCCCAGGCTGATTGGTAGTCGGCCCATTCTTTTCATCCAAAGCCATATTCCATAAAAGCACATTCTTCGACCAGTTATTAATCGTCCCGATCAGCAACTGACGCACCATATACTGCAGGTTATCCGCAAAAACCGGCGACCAGCTCCCTCCTGAACACTCAGTAAAATAAAGGCCCTTCTCAGGATGCGCATCATGCACTTTAGTCATAGCTCCCACAGCACCCTCATAACAATGGAATGCCGCTCCGGCAGTATATCTCGCTATCAGGCTATCATCAAGAATAGAGATCGGGTACTCAGGACTATTCCAGTTATGATCAAACAACATAATCTTGGTCTGCTCACTCAGCCCCTCTTTCTCCAGCAAAGGCCCCAGATGATCTTTAATAAACGTCCCCTGCTCAGGCGCCGTCATCTTCATCGTTGGATAGAATGCCTCGTACTGCGGTTCATTCTGTACAGTCAGCGCCGTGATCTTAATGCCTGCCTCTCCAAAAGCCCGGATGTATTTAACAAAGTAACGCGCATACACCTCATAAGCATCAGGACGTAAAGAACCTCCCTCCAGTTTGCCACTCGTCTTCATCCATCCCGGCGCACTCCACGGGCTACCCATAATATGAATACCAGGATTGACCGCAACCACCTGCTTTAATACCGGCACTACTTCCTGAGTATCATGCTCAATGCTGAAATGCTTCAAAGAATCATCCCGCTGTCCACCGGGCATGTCATCATAACTGTAAGGGCTTGTCGAAAAATCAGAAGCACCAATAGACATACGAATGTAATTGATCCCTATCCCCTTCTCCGTACCAAATAGATCCTCCAGCAACGCCTGCCGCTGCCCGGGCGACATATACCGCTGCATCACATATGCAGAAGATCCCGTCATTGCTGCACCAAAACCTTCAATTTCCTGGAACTGCCGGCTACTATCCATCCGGATGTTAATGACAGCTGTATCCTTCACCCCTCCCAGCCCGGATTGCTGTGCCAATAATTGCTGCTGATCTGGCGTGGTGAGATAAACGGCTGCTGAATCATTGTGCTGCTTGTCACCTGTTTGCTGTCGGTTATTGCAGGCCACCAATAGGACGCCCATACAACAACTGTATATCCATTGTTTCATGTAGGAAGTTTTTCTGTCTGATGAATGTTTCTGATACCAATCCAACCTGCACTGACCTGCAAAAAGAAGGTCCCGTCCCATGAGAGACGAGACCAATCTTTTTCGTTAACGCTATCTTATATCCAATAGTAGCCAGAGCTAATAACCACGGCTTAGTAGCCGGAGTTTTGCACCAGGTTGGCGTTCTGGTCCATTTCACCCTGCGGAACAGGCCATAGCAGGCTCTGTTCCGTGAGGTGATAACCCAGGTTGACGCCTTTACCGTCGGTTACCGCCTGCATCACAGGAATAGCGCGATCGGTACGTACGAGATCATACCAGCGCTGTCCTTCGAAAGCCAGTTCCAGTCGGCGTTCCCGCTCGATTGCCAGACGCATTGCTGCCTGATCGGTGATGTTGAGCGGATTGAGTTTTACACGTCCACGGATCTGTGTAACGATGGCATTAGCACCTGTTACATTTCCCTGTTCATTCAGCGCTTCTGATTTCAGGAGCAATACATCTGCCAGACGATACATGATGATGTTCTGAGTGGCATCCGTTTTACGCATTTTGTAGAAGAAGGGGAAGCTGTCTAATGATAAGCGGGCATCACCCCATTTACCAGTTACATTTGCAAACGTGATCGTTGATCTGTAACGTACGCTGTCATTTGCTTCCCTGTATGCACGCATCAGGTCATTGCTCGGATTGCAGAACTTCTTCCAGTCAGTACCCAGGAACATACTCGTTCCCCAGTTACCACCTGTATCCCAGCCATCGAAGTTCAGTTCGAAGATGGCTTCTGCAGAGTTCTCATGTGCGCCATCCCAGAGGTTGTCATATACCGGCAGCAGGCTATAGCCCAATGCAATTACCTGGTCGGTGTAGGCCTGTACTTCAGGCCAGTTTATCGGTTTACGGGTAGCAGCTATCTTAGCCAGCAGTGTGTATACCGCACCTTTGGTTACAAAGCCTTTGTTTACTGCGGAAACAGGTACCGCTTCAACTGCTGACTTCAAATCGTTGGTGATCTGGTCGTAAACTGAGTCTGCACTTGTACGTCTGGGATATAACAACGGATAAATTTCCGCCAGGTTATCAGCAGTGATAGTAGGCAACTCTTCGAGTACCAGCGGCACATCACCGAATAACCTTACCAGGTCAAAGTATGCACGTGCGCGGATGAACTGTGCTTCTGCCACGATCTGCGCCTTACGGGTGGCTGTCAGTGATGCATCGGTTACCTTGGGAACGTTTACGATCACAGAGTTACAGGCTGAGATCTGGTTGTATAAATAACTCCAGTCACGGGCTACCCATGAGTTGGTGGAGAGTATACGGAATTCATCGATCTCAAAACCGGCAGCGTTGTCAGCACCTGCATAAGCATTGTCTGACTGCGCATCGCTGATATTGAAGTAATCCAGTACATAGTATTCGGCTGCATTACTGCGGAAGAAGGAATAACAACTAGCCAGCGCCGCTTCGGATGTAGCCGCGTCTTTGATATAGGAACCTGCTGTACCCTGCCCTTCATTACCAACAATTGTATTGGAGGGTGGCACCAGGTTCAGGTCTTTTTTGCACGCACCCAGGACCAGTGAAGCCAGTGCAGCTGATATGATGAGGAGACGGTTCGTTCTTTTCATAACTCAAACGTTTAGAATGACAGGTTTAAACCAAGGATAAATGTTCTCGCCACAGGATATGTACCATAGTCGATTCCCAGCGTTACACCATTGGCGGCATTGCTGGCAAAAGCATTCACTTCCGGATCAAACCCCTTGTAGTTAGTGATCGTAAAGAGGTTCTGCGCAGTAGCGTATAACATCAACCTGCTCAGGTGTAAGGTGGACAATGCACGCTGTGGCAGATTGTAAGATAATGTAGCACTCTTCATGCGCAGGAAAGAACCATTTTCCACGAAACGGGAAGAGGTACGGGAATTGGTCACATCTCTATTGGAGGCACGTGGGATGTCTGTTACCTGACCTACTGTTTTCCAGCGGCGCAGTACTTCTGTAGACTGGTTCTTGCTGTCGTACATACCTTCTGTTTCCATACGGGAAGCATTGAACACATCATTCCCCTGTGAGCCTTGCAGCAGGAAGGAAAATGACCAATTCTTATAGCTCAGGTTATTGTTCATACCATAAGTGAACGTAGGCTGTGCATTACCGATCACGGTACGGTCGGTCGGCGTTACTTTACCATCTCCGTTTACATCTTTGTAAATGATGTTTCCTGTCTGCGGATCTACTCCTTCAGAAATATATCCGTAGAAGGTACCTAATGGCAGTCCCTTTCTCAGGGTGATGATCTTATCACGGTTTTCTACCTCAGCAAAATAGTATACGTCTGACAGTTCAAGTGCTGTGATACGGTTACGGTTAAAGGCGATGTTGAAGTCGGTCGTCCAACGGAAATCTTTTTTGTCGACGTTCACAGAAGACACCAGGAACTCCAGACCTTTATTCTCCAGTTTTCCTGAGTTACGGGTAATATGATCGTATCCTGCCAGTGGGGGAAGCTTTACGTCCAGCAGCAGGTCGTTTGTTTTCTTGATATAGGCATCCGCAGAGAAGGTCAGTCTTGAGTCAAAGAGGCTCAGGTCTATACCTACGTTGGTCTGCGTAGTCGTTTCCCATTTCAGATCTGGATTTGGTGCGCCATCCGGAGGCAGGATAGCAGGACCAGATAGTGGGTTAGTTGGCGTCTGACGGGAATAAGAGTTCAGCCCCAGGGACGCATATGGACTCAGACCTTCCACGTTACCATTCTGTCCCCAGCCTGCTCTTACTTTCAGGTCATTGATCGCTTTCACATCGCGCATGAAAGGCTCAGCAGAGATACGCCAGCCAGCTGATACGGAAGGGAAGTAACCCCATTTATGTTTCTTATCCAGTTTGGATGAACCATCCGCACGGAAGTTGGCGGTCAGCAGGTATCTGCTGTCATAGTTATACATGATGCGGCCCAGATAAGACATCAGGAACCACTGGGATTCTTTGGTATCGCCAGTTATCTGGTTGGCCGCATTCAATGTCTTTACAGTAGGATCAGCAGGGAAATCACGACCAGTCTGGTTAGTTTCGTCGTAATTGTTCTTCTGCGATGTTACACCACCCAATGCGGAGATCGAATGTTTCTTCCAGGTCTTGTCGTAGTTCAGGGTGTTTTCCCAAAGCCAGGTCAGCGTATTGTAACGCTGAGAGGTGGCATAACCATGATCATTACGGCCCGGAGTGGTCATAATGTAATCCAGGTAGTAATCGTACTTATGATTCATGTAATCAACACCGTAGTTGCTCCTGAACTTCAGGTCTTTGGTGAAGTTGATATCCAGGGCAGCATTACCCAGTACACGGTTGTCTTTTGTACCCTGGGTAGGCCCTTCGATAGCGGCCAGCGGATTATCCCAACCGGATTTATATGGGTTCATGGTATAACGGCGGTGGCCATCAGCATCTGTTTCATAGATGCCTATCACCGGCGGCGCGTTGAGCGCACCGAGGATAGCTGCGTTACGGCCGGCATTGTCATTATCCTTCAGATCTTTCAGGTCTACATTAGAATAGCTGATGTTGGTGGTCAGCTTCATCCAGGGTTTCAGCTGATTGTCCAGGTTAGCCCTGAAAACACGGCGGTTGTATTTTGCCGGTTTCACCATACCGTCATCTTTGGTATAGGCGCCGGAAATAAAGTACTGCGATTTCTCGCTACCACCGGAAGCAGATAACTGGTAGTTCTGGTTATGACCTGTCTGGAACACCTCGTCCAGCCAGTTGGTAGTGGTGGTAGGCGTCGTCACCGTGAATCCCATGTCTTTCATCAGATCATTATACTGACCAGCATTTAGTACATCAATCTTCTTACCGATCTTAGATACACCGTAGTAGGTATTGAAGTTGATCACCGCATCTCCGGAACGACCTCTTTTAGTAGTGATCAGCACCACCCCATTGGAGGCCCTTGCACCATAGATAGCAGCGCTGGAGGCGTCTTTCAGTACAGTGATGGTGGCAATATCGTTGGTATTGAGATCTCTTGTATCGGTAGTAGGCACCCCATCTATCACGTACAAGGGTTCGTTACCTGCCTGTACGGAAGTAGCGCCACGCACCCTTACAGAAAAGGCTGCGCCTGGCTTACCGGATGGCTGCGTTACCTGTACACCCGCAGCTTTACCCTGCAGGGCTGCGGCTGTCTGGGTAATGGGCCGCTCACTGATGTCTTTAGTATTCACGCTCACCACGGCGGTGGTAACATCTCTCTTTTTCTGGGTACCATAACCGATCACCACTACCTCCCCCAGTTCTGTTTTGGTATCGTCCATAGTGATGGTGATCTGTGTACGGCCATTCACCGGCACTTCCTGTGTTGTATAGCCTACATAGGAAAGCTCCAGCACAGCGTCTGCCGCCGCCTGAATAGTGAAGTTACCGTCCGGCTGACTCGCCGTGCCTCTTGCAGTTCCTTTAACTTTGATGGAAACGCCGGGAAGTGAGTTACCCTGCTTGTCCTGTATATGTCCCTTTACTGTGATGTCCTGCTTTACTGCAACGTCTTGGCGCGCTATGGCAAAACCCCACAATGCCAACAGCAATGCTGTCAGGAATGTTCCCCTTTTTTTCATAATGTGTCGGTACTTTGGTTTGTGGATAAGGATAATTCCTCGTATCAGTTTAGATTTTGATTTAAGTTCAATAACTGGAAATTATTCTCACATTAAATTAAGCCGGTTAGTATCCCTCATTAAAGCCTTATAGCCTACTTCATTAAAGCTGGATAGTATACTCATTACTGCCGCATAGCCTCTTCATTAAAGCTGGATAGCCTCCTTTATAACCTCTCGCATAACGTGAACTTTCCATTTCATAACGATCACCAGGCTTACAATTGTTCATCACCAGGTTTCATGTTGTAAAGATAGGGGGAGTTTCACAAATGACAATGAAAAATATTTACACAAATACCTGATTTATAGCCAATTATGAATAAAATGATACGCTTTGATACCCTGGATGTTAATGGTCTGGAAGTCTTGATTATGAAGGGATATACCTAGTTATAACGGATATATTGCATAAATACCCTGATACGCTTCCATACCTTTAAATAAATTTCACTTTCTTTCACTTCACGCCTCTTCTCTTTCGTCTAAAACAAGCAAACTCCAACCCTGACCATTTGCCTGCTTCAGTTCTTTCTTCCTTTCATCCATCATTTTAGTGATACGGGTAGCATACGACCAGCAGGTACTCTGCCTGATTTCCAGGATCTCTGACAGTTTATGGGAGGAGATCCTGCCCTTGGTGGAGTAAACCAGGAAGGTCAGGTAAAACGCCTTATTGATCGGGATACGGATATTCTGGTAGATGGTATAGGCTGTAGCTGATTCTTCATAACTGCATTTGCTGCAACGACGGCTAAAGGGCTGATGGCCAGGATAATAATGCTCGTTACCACATTTCCGGCAACGGAAAGACGTCGTCCATTTCAGATCTGCCAGGAAGCGCAGGCAGCTCTCTTTATCGGGATAGATCTTACTGAATTCTTCAAAATCAAGGGAAGTCGATAAGGCCCTCGCCCTTGTCACTTTTTCTACATTGGTCTGCAACTGACGGTTGTCCTGTTCCAACAGGGCATTCATACGTGAGATCTCCGCCGCCTGAGCTTCCAGCAGGCTATTCGTCTTTACCAGCACATCATTCTGGGCGGCAATGACATCCGCCTGTTCTGACAACTGCCTGGTACGCGCCTGCACCTGGGCTTCCAGCTCCCGGTTCTGGTTATCTTTCAGGCGGGCGTTCTCCGTCATCTGCCGGATCATCTGGCGGTGTGCCTTATCCCTTTTCTTCTTCAGGAGGCGTACCTTATCGCCCACAGCGAAGGATAAGAAGAACATTTCCAGGATGAAACAGAAACTCAGGCTATAGTAACTGACGATGCCGAAATTCAGCCAGGTATAACCCAGCATAATGAAGAACTTCAGCATGAAGCCTACAAACAAAAAGCTATACCCCAACACAAAGAAACGGGCGGGCCGGTACCCTCTCAGCCAGATATAGAGCCCTGTGTAGAAAGCGACCGCCAGGGGTATGAGTTCGATGAACTTATAATTGAACCAGTAAGGATTGATCAGCAGGCAGGCCAGGAAATAGCCACAACGGGCCACAATCACCCCCATGATCAGTTTATTCAGGAGTGGCGCCCTGACATGTACTGCCAGCAGGCGCTGGGTAAACAACAGGGCAAAAATGCTCATACTGAGCAAGGGCCAGGCAAAGGCGTACTGGTTCCAGTTGGGTGCATTGGGCCATAGCCATTGATAGGCAATACCGTCCGTACACATCTCGTAAAGCACCACGCTGAGGTTATAGAGCACATAATACAGGTATTGCCGCTGCCGCATGGCTATAAACATGATCAGGTTGTAGAAGCTGAAAATGAAGATCATGCCGTAAAAGATCCCGAAAGTGAGGTATTCACTCAGGGCATAAGACACAAACCGGTCAATGGAACGCAGCACAATGATCACATCTGCCGTCTGGGCGGAACTGATCCTGAAGTAGCACACCGCTTCACCTTGCCGGTCGTTATCCAGCGATAATTCGAAGTTCTTATGATGGAACCAGCGCTGTGCAAAGGGATACTTATCTCCTATCCGCTCCTTGCGGTATACGCCGGCAGTATCGGGCAGCCAGGCATCTATTTCATCGATAGTCTGGTCAAAGAATTCCAGCAGGTAAAACCTATGCGCTGTGGGGTCGTGTTTAATCTTTACCCGGAACCATACCGGTGCTCCCAGGTGCTGGTTCTGCGGTGTACTGACTGGGCTGGACCGGAACCTGGCGGCAACACTGTCGCTCCTCACCTGGTCAAAGGTCAGGGTACCGGGCAGATCTTCCAGGTATTCAATCTCATTGTAAGTGAAAATGTGTTCCCGTAACGTGCTATTTATCTGTACCGCCTCCTGTGCATAGGCGGATGTCCCTGTCAGTGCTGCGATTATCAGCAGCAGGCACAGGGCAGCGAGCCGCTTTCCCCTGTTAAAATGCTTCATTCACAATTTCAATAGTCCGAATTTGTACAGTGAATTTACTGGTTTATTGTCCCAGAACAGCTCAAAATCTTCCAGTCCGGCGGCCGCATAACTATCCATCACATCTTTCAGGGTATAGGTCTTCTGGTTACGGACAGATAGTTTCTCCAACATATCCGCCAGCCAGATCCCCTCTTCCTTATTCACGCTGATATTCGCCTTTTCCTTCCTGTTCTGGAAGGTCAGGGATGTGACTTCCCAGGAACTACCTTTCTTGGTTTTTGTAATGGTTTGTACACCCGGCGTTTTGCCCAGCCATACAATTTTGGCTGTTGGTTTGGCAGGGGCATACTGGTCTTCCAGCAATGCTTTTTCTATATAGTCGGGGACGATCTTCGTTTTCGGCACCTTGAATTCGAACCACTTCTGTAATGGATCGTCCAGGCAGATGCCATGCATATAATTCAGCAAGGACTTCTTCAATCCATAGGCGAAAAGCTCATGCTCCGCCCCTGTTTCGTCAATATGTACGATGTCATTATTGGCGAAAGCGCCTATCTCTTCTGTCTCTTTCCGCACACTGAACATTTCAGGGTGCTGTCCTACGGGACTATGGGCGGTCATCGTGAACTGATGCCAGAAGGCCGACTGTAAAATCCCTGTTTTGAACATCTGACGCACCATTTCCAGGGAGTCGATGGTTTCCTGGGTCGTCTGAGTTGGGAATCCGTACATCAGGTAGGCATGGACCATGATACCTGCCTCTGTGAAGTTGCGGTTCACCTGTGCCACCTGGGCCACGGTGATACCTTTTTGTATCAGTTCCAGGAGCCTGTCGGACGCCACTTCCAGTCCGCCGGAAACGGCTATACAACCGGAAGCTTTCAGTAGCAGACACAGGTCGCGGGTAAAGCTTTTCTCAAAGCGCACATTCGTCCACCAGCTGACATTCAGCTTCCTTTTCAGGATCTCCAGCGCCAGCGCCCGCATCATTGCCGGAGGTGCTGCTTCATCCACGAAGTGGAACCCGTTCTGGCCGGTCTGCGCAATGATCTCTTCCATACGGTCGCACAACAGCTGGGCAGCGATCGGTTCATACAGGCGGATATAGTCCAGGGAAATATCACAGAAGGTACATTTGCCCCAATAGCAGCCATGGGCCATGGTCAGCTTGTTCCAGCGCCCATCACTCCACATGCGGTGCATGGGGTTTACCACTTCAATGGCTGAGATATAACTATCCAGCTGGAAATCGCTGTAGTCGGGCGTACCTACCTGGCTTTGCTTGTAATCCCCGCAGGCCTTGTCATTCAGGTAAGTGACCTTATCGTCAATGATAGCAAAGGTGCGTTTCAGCTCATTCAGCGCCTTATGGCCTTCCACATGGGCCACCAGGTTCTCCAGCGGCGCTTCGCCGTCATCCAGTGCAATGAAGTCATAGAATTCAAACACACGCGGGTCGGAAACAGAACGCAGTTCTGTATTGGCAAAGCCTCCGCCCATGGCGATCTTCACGCCGGGGTAATGGACTTTGATCCACTGTCCGCAACGGAGGGAGGCGTACAAATTACCCGGAAAAGGTACGGAGATAGCCACCAGTTTAGGCTGAACAGCTGCCATATGCTTTTCCAGTATATCTATGAGTTTACGGTCTATGAAGGTGTATTCTGCCTGTAAAGCGGCATAAAGTTCATCGAAACTATTGGCAGAACGGCCGAGTTTTTCGGCGTAACGGCTGAACCCGAAGTGCTCATCCACACATTCCATGATCAGGTCAGACAGGTCTTCCAGGTACATCGTAGCCAGGTGTTTGGCTTTATCCTGTGTTCCCATGGAGCCAAAGGCCCAATCCAGGTCTTCCAGCTGGGCAAAACGGCCGGCTTCCGGCAGGAAGTCCCGTTTGCAGATGCGATGGGCAACCGTGGGATTCTTGCCCTGCAGAAAAAGGATCACATCGTTGATGGTCTGTATGTAATCATCCTGCAAGGCTATAATGCGGGTGATGTTGTCTGAGTGTTCAGCCGGCTGACTATTGATCAGGCTAAACAATTCCTGCAGCCCCTGTTTGCAGAACAGGGCCAGGGTTACCTCTATACCGAGGTCAGACTGGAAAGAGGTAATTCCTTTAGTATTTAAAAAGCCTTTCAGGTAAGCTGTGGCCGGGTAAGGCGTATTCAGCTGAGTGAAAGGCGGTGTAATCAGGAAAACAGAAGCACCCAAATCATTCAATTTGGATGCAAATTATTAATAAATAACGGAAATCCCCGTCCCCCGGGTTATCACCCGGGGCTACAAACACACAGCTCCTGCCGGAGCTGATTGTAGCGAATGATTTCCATCATGGTTTTAATCAGGATTTTCGGGGCATTATACATGCCTTTACCATGCCTTTACCATGCCTTTAGGTTGGACTTCGAATACATGTGCTTTAGAGGTCTTGGAAATTCGATCGCTAAGTAGCCCGGTTTCAGTATGGGATGGCGGTCGGCGCCTCTCTGGATGGCTATGGAGCGTTGTCAATCGAATAAGGGTTTGAATGAGGATTGAACAACATCGGTCGTGTCACCCGAGAGCCGAAGGCCCGCCATTCCCATCTGAAACCGCTGCTACTTCCGCTCTCCCTACGATAATATATTGGGACCTGCTTATCAGGACGATGATGGGTATGGTATACTGCCATCACATCAGCATGGATGATCCTCATATACGCTTTATACCCGACGTAACGGTGGCCCTGAAACGTTGCATCCCTCCTGGAATGGGATGGGCCACCATTCCAGGCTGGCCCCAGGACCATAAACACGTAACCCGCCACAGACGGGCTGAATGCAGAAAATGTCTCCTTTTTTCCGTTTATGATCCGCTCTGGTATTGATATGGTTTCGATGCTTCTATATCGCTTCACCGTCATTTCCATATCATTTCACCGTCATTTCTATATCGAATCGATATAGAAATGACGACAAAGCGATATCCAGATGACGATTAAGTGATATGGAGATATAGAACACAAGTACTTACCAGACTGTGTCTGAAGCGATAAAAGCCTGTAAGCAATCTTAAAATGAATTGAAAATGAGAAGATTATGCATTTATGACGTTGATTGAATGCTGCATGTCCCCAGGTATTAAATGAGGACCATAATAGCCTGACAAAAATGACGATGCAACCCGGGGACGATGATGCCCTCCTCTATGATGGCGCAAAAACGGGATTGGCGTAACGACGGGATCGAGGATGTAATACAGTGGGATAAACGATGGCCCCGGGATGATGGTTCCTCCCGGGGGCCATACCAGGGAACCGTAACAAGGTATTGATTCAGGTTATTTCTCTGTTGTGCCACCAACGAAAACGATGATCAGGCAGCCCTATATTCCTGCAGGTACTGCTTCAATTCGTTGATCTGCCGGGTATGTCTCCGGGCTATCAACCAAATCATGGCGCCTGCAAAGGCAAGGGACAATGAAAACAGGCCAAGCATCTGCAGGGTAAATAATCCCTCCAGTCCCTTTCCATAAAAGAAGCGGCCTACGGTAAGCAGTGCCACATAGAACACGATACAGAAAATGATCTCTATCCGGCGGCTTTTTTCCAGTACGTGCAGCAGTTGCGTCATTCGGGTCTCCAGGAAGTCGCTTAACGTAAGGTGTAGCACAGTTCTGAATTTCAGCCAGTAAAATGCAATGAGCAGTACATAAAAGAACATGCATTTGGCGAAGCCATAAGCAGATCCCGGGTAGGCAAAACCATCTGATATAACAGAAAACATCAGTATCATCAACAGCATGCTACCCAGCATCATGGTAATGATCTTTTCATATTTCCTTTTCATCACTGAAACGAGGTCAGTTGTTTTATGGGCCAGCAGTTCTTCAATTACTGCCGGGGCCTTATGTTGCTGGCGGGCAAGTCTGTCATTTTCCTGCTGCCATTTATTTTTAAAATCGTCCAGTTCCATAATGATAAGTTGTAAAAGTCTTCTCAATTGTTTTTAAAATCACCCTCTTCCAATGATCAGGGGAATATTTTTTAATTGTTTTAAATCACCTGCTTCCAATGATCTGGCGCGTAACAATTCTTGATTGTTTTTAAATCACCCTCTTCCAACGATCTGGGCGTAACAGTTCTTGATTGTTTTTAAATCACTCACTTCCAATGATCTGGGGCGTAACAGTTCTTGATTGTTTTTAAATCACCTGCGTCCAATGATCAGGGTTGTAGCATTTCTTTCAATTTCTTCTTTACCCTGTTGATCTTCACACCTACGTTAGAGACGCTCAGTCCCAGTATTTCAGCTATCTCGCTGTAAGGTTTATCGTCGAGGTAAAGTAACAACAGGGATTTGTCAAACTTATTCAACCTGCTGATGGCTAGTTGCAATTCCGGGGCATATTGCAGATCCATTCGCTGTGGCGGCGGTTCGGCATAGTTGTCATTATCAAAACCCAACGGACGGAAAACGGGCCTCGTCCGGCTTATCCTGAAGCCGGTGATCGCTGTGTTCAGCGAGATGCGATACAACCAGGTACTGACTTTGGACTGCCGGTTAAAGCTGGGCCAGGCCTTCCAGAGCTGCAGCACGATTTCCTGGAACAGGTCTTCCCCATCGGCCGGTTCTGTGCAGTACATACGACAGACCTTAGCAATAATGCCCTGATGTTCATTGATTGTTTGTAGAAATTCTTTTTCCAAGGTATGCGCTTTATATAATTAGTCGCCGCAACGCCCGAAAAATTACAGGCCTGCCGGATTTATTGTCTGATAACTGCTTAGTGAAGACTTGGTAACGCCAGAATAAGACACCCGGTAAGTAAGATAAAGGTATTCCATTCGCCAACGCCGGAGACTAAAGATACACATTGCGGTATGACATTTCTCCGGATCCGGAAGGTTGCAGCAAGCGCCTGTTTTTATAATCCGGCGCCAGGTATCAGACCTGGATCCGGCATATTGACTGAGAAGCCCCGCCCCTCTCTAGTACCTGAAAAATGTCGTATACCGGCCTTGGGTAACATTTACCATTTAGCAAATAACATTTGAATATCTTTGCAAATGAAAATATACCTATGAAACAATTTTTACTATCCATGCTGCTGCTGGCAGTGACCCCGGCTGCGGCGCAATTAAGCGGTAATGTTGAATATAACCTCTGGAGAGTGCAACAAGGCGATACCATCACTATATTTTCCGATAAGGCATATATCAGGCAATCCCCTTCATCACAGGCGCCCATTATGGATTCGCTTACTACCGGCAATTCCGTTATAGCGGCTAAACTGACTGAGACTGAGCTGACCCTGAGAGGTATGACAACGCCGTGGTGGCAGGTACGTTATAAAGCAGGTGGTAAACAAAAAGAAGGATACCTCTGGCTGGGACTGGCCGCACTGGGACAATACAAAAAAGACAGTGTACAGCTGTTATACGGCATCGAAAAAGTGATCCCTGGCACTGCCAAAGAAGATGATCCTAAATATGTTGTGGTGCTGAAGGCCCTGAGCGCCACTCACCATTTGCTAGATAAGGAAGAGTTGATCGTTACCGGCGGACAATTTGCCATTTCAGCTGAAGGAAAACTGTTAGGCAATATGGGACTTGATAAGTTAACCGCCATCCTGCGCCTGTGTTTTAGCGGCGAAGCCTGTGGTATCCCGACTGACTATTACTATTACGGCTGGACCGGCAATAAATTCCTGTCATTGCCTCAAAAGTCAAGCATGTTCGATGCAGGCGCTATCAGCCACGATGAAGTGTTACTGTTTCCTAAAGAGCCCGGCGGACAGGCAGGAAAGATCATCAAAGTAATTAAGGATGAAGAGTTTGGAGAAGATGGGGAAAAGGTAGTAAAGACTACGACTAACCGCGAAGTGTTTGTCTGGGATGGTGCTAAAGCGGTAAAGAAATAATGCTTTTCATAGTCTGGGTAATTCGTAAATTCAGGTAAAAAAATGAGACGTTTTACCTGTCTGACCCTATTTGTTTTTCTTCCGCTTTTCTTCGGGACTGCCAATGCCCAGACTACTACCGATTCTGTAAAGACTGCCGTTAACAGCCTCTTTACTGCCATGATGCATGCAGACAGTGTTGCATTGATGAAGTGTTTTGCTCCCGGCGCCGTGCTGCAGACTGTTGTTAAAGATAAACAAGGTACCGTCAGCGTACGTACGGAAGCCATTAGCGGGTTTGCATCCAGCATTGGGCAGCTGCCAAAGGACGCGGCTGACGAGCGTATCACCTTTGATGTTGTAAAAATAGACGGAGACCTTGCTACCGCCTGGACGCCATATAACTTTTATTTCCAGCAGCAGCTATTGCATTGTGGCGTTAATTCATTTCAGCTGGTGAGGCTGGCCGAAGGATGGAAAATCCAGTACATCATTGACACCCGCCGGAAGAACGGCTGCCAATGACGCATACCTCCATAAATGCAATCTATACTTTGGGAGGGGATGTACCTATCAGTAATTTATGGTACGGGTCCCGGGGCTCGCAGGATAAGATTTAGCTATTCAGCCCGTCCTATCTGGTACCAGGGTATATGGAATGCGCCGGGATAATAATAGATGCCAACCTTGCCATCTATTTCAACTTCTCCATACAGTTTGCGACTCACTGATTCCCTTTCACTTTCTGGTTGGTGTGCCCATGGCTGTAAGGTTAGATAATAGGTTGTTGATTTCCCCTTACTAATATGTTTATCCGTTACCGTGGTTTCATAGTATTCATAACCCTCTTTGTCGAGGATGGCGTTCGTCGTCACTACGAAGCCATAGCCATTACCCAAAAAGATCAGCACCATAATGACTGCAGTCACCACATATGCTTTCCTTTTTTTGTTAAGATACCGGCTGCAGAGCCATAACATCACAGTTAATGCCACCGCTATACCAATGGCCAGCGGCCATACCTTGCTGTAGTGTACAATATAAATGGTTCTAGTCTGCAATATCTGTACAATCAGTACAAATAATGGTATCATGAACATAGTAGGTAATGGGCTTTCCTTACTGCTATCCAGCTGTACCAATCCCTTATGCCTGAGCAGCAGCAATAAAGACAATGGCACACAACAGAATAATGCCAGGTGGTACCAGTCGAAGTACAGGAAGCAAAGTACACACAGTACAACGGTGATACCGGTAAGTGTATATGTTTCTATTTTCGCCTGTTTTAACAACTTATGAGCATCTTCTTCTCCCGTTTGCGCTATTGCCTCATCATATACCTCCTGCGCTTCTTCGAGGTTCAGATCAGGATAACGTGCAGCCAGCCTGTTCTGTAAGCTTCTTATACCGCTGAGATAATTGGATGCCTGTATACTTTTGCCTCTCCCCTTATAAGGAATAATACGCACGTACTTCTCATCCACCTTGTATCCCTTTACGTCATTCAGCAGAATTTCCCTGTTAACAAGCCTCGACTCTTTCCTGATACTGTAATCATCAAAGATTACTTTTTCATCCACCTGCAGAAAACCACACACGATAAAAAATATAGCCACCAGTGATATCGGCAAAGCAATGGCCATCCCTCTTTTAAGAGAAGGGTCAATGAAACAATAGATTGCCAGGGAAACAAATACCGCCAAAAGGAGTCCCAGCATGATATATGCGAAGATCTTCCACCCACGGGATAACTCAAAAACTTCCATAGTAAGGATATTAATTATTTATTGTCAGTGTATTCTTCCTCTTCAAAGTCGTTTTCCACGATAATCACGGCGCTTCCAATATTCTCATATTTTTCCAACCAGTCCAGTAGCGCATTCATATTCCCCCTTACGCTTTAAAACCCAACTTTCCTGATCACCTCCTGCGCTGCTTCTTTCGGCACTCCTGCGATCAGTTCATGATTCACCTGCGTCAGTTTAGCCCAGTCCTTTGTCTGGATGGATAAACGACCGTTCACTTCCATTTCCTTGAGTGCAGCGTCGTCACTCACAGCACGCCGTTTGGATACCAGCTCCTTGAAAGTATTCACTAAAAATTCCGGCTCCCGCCATAACATTGCTATCAGCAGGTTACGCAGCGCTTCCGACTTTTCTATTGTCCTGGTTGGGCTGGGCGAAGCCAGGAATAGTTCTTCATCTTTGACGATGTCGTAGAAATGCTGCTGGTCCTGTTCCTTGCCGGTAGCCGTCAGGTGCTGATGACAGGCTGTTTTAACTTTAAAATAAAAAGCCCGCACTTCGTTTAAACGCTTCTCTTTGGTAGCCAGGTCCATGGCCTGGGCCAGCTTCCGTTTTCTGTCTTCCAGCTGATAACGTTTGTCTGTCACGTCATCATCTGCCAATGCTCCAGCCTCCACTTTGATGCTGTCCATGTCCTTCTTCAGTTCCGCCAGCTGTTTGCTGACAGCATAATTTTCCTGCCTGTTCGTTTCGAATATTTCATTCTCCAACTTACCTGCGAGGATGCCGATATCCATCTTCAGCACATCTACCGGCGTATGTCTCTCCTGTGGCGTGAAGGTCTGTTTAAACTCCTGGTCTGCCATCTGCAGGTAGGCGGTAACGGTCAGGTCCCTGGATTCTGAAATGTTAAAGGTCAGTTCTATATCAGAACCTTTCAGCACTTCCCTTTGCAATTTATCGCCTGCTATTTCCAGGTAGCCAAGGCTTTTATTGGCTTCGGGCAGGGCATAATGAGGCCCTTCCAGTACATTGATCCTGATCCGCTCTCCATTGGTGGCAGAGATGGTTTTGTTCAGTACGCGCGTCATACCTTTCCGTGAAGGTAGCACATTATTCTTCTGAAATACCTGCAAAAGTGTAGTCTCTCCCGGATGATCATCATCGTCTATTTCCAGGCAGATATCTTCCGGAATAGGTTGTCCGCTGATGCCATAACCACTGTCGATACCAATGATACCTGTACCTGTATCAATAATTTTATTCTCCTGGTCATAGACCGTGAGCCTGAAAAAGTTATAAACGTTCTGTACGAGTGGCAGATACTCACTGATACGCTCAGAGAGCTTTTTAACTCCCGTATCAAAACCACCGTCTTCACGCGTGATCCTGTAACAGAGATTCGTAGTGTCTCCGGCCACTTTCGCCAGGAACAGCTCCTCTTTCTCGCGGGACATTTTAGGATAAGTCACCTTGATCGTAACAGGACTATTTATGGCAGCTGCATCAGTTCCTGACAGCAGATTAGGTTTACCTGAAGCATAGTATGCTGCGCCGACAGCCACTGCTGTGATAGGATCTATCTCACAATTCACCGCTATCTGTAACATCTCTTCCACCCGCTGACGTACATAGGGAATGAAGGTGGAGCCTCCCACCATCAGCACAAACTGAAGGTCTTTTGCACCAAGCCGGTTCCGCGTAATGATCTGCTGCACCATACGGATCGTCTCATCTACATAAGAGCTGATCAGTTCATTGAAAGCAGTGCGGGTGATCGTATATTCAAAGTCAACTGGTGTATTGTTCTCGTCTGTCAGTCCGTCAATAACAATCACAGCGCTGGTTTTGGAAGATAATATAATCTTCGCCTCTTCTGCCTGTTGCAACAATACAAAGTATTTCGAATTGTATTTTCCTTTTGCACTTTTCATTTCCTGTTCCAGCTCCCGGAACTGGTAACGTGCTGTAACGGCGGGGATCAGTAATTTTTCTACGATAAGATTGTCAAAGTCGGTGCCTCCCAGGAAGTTATCCCCTTCATGGTCCATTACTTTCATCTCCCCTTCCTTTACGCGTATCAGGGCCACGTCAAATGTGCCGCCGCCAAGGTCGTAGACTAACCACTGACCATCCGGAAGGTTGGTCTCCTTCTTCATATTCGCATAGGCCAGACTGGCTGCGATAGGTTCCTGCAATAGCAGTACCTGACGGAAGCCGGCCAGCGAAGCCGCCTCTTTCGTAGCGTTAGCCTGAATGGTATCAAAAGACGCAGGTATAGTAATGACACTTGCCTCAGGGTATTCCCACTGAGACAGGAATGTGCGCAGTTCTTTCAGTATAATGGCGGATAATTCAATAGGTGTTTTTGTACTTCCTATGCTTTTGATATCGTAGCGTTCTGAAGTACCCATCTTCCGTTTGAACCGGCCTATCACGCTTTGCGGGTCCTTCTCCAGCCACTCTTTTGCTTTCTTACCAGCAATGATCCTGTCGTCGTGGAAAGCTACAACTGAAGGCAGCGTATAGCTACCCGGATCGGCCGGGTTGTGGAATAGCTGCACTTTGCCATCAGCAAATTTAGCAATGGCTGAATTGGTCGTTCCAAGGTCTATACCGAAATTGATCATTTGCTCCATTACTGATTGTTTTTAGCTTTTACTACGACTACTGCCTTTTGCACAATGAAACCGGCGCCTCCGCTATGAAGGCGGATGATCGGCTTTATTACTTCCGTGATCTGCAGATTATCCGTGCTTTCTCCTGCAATGCTGGCCTCACAGTCTGTGCGGGTGATGTTATAATCTTCGCCGATAGGGTTGTGATAAACAAATCCTGTTGTATCATCGCTGCCCTGTATGCCAAGTCCCTGCTCCATGATCTCTTTCAGTTTGTTCACGTTTCGCTGGATGGAATTAGGTTCCTGGAGAACAGACAATTTCTTTTCTATTTCGAACACCTGGTTCAGGATGTCCAGGTAGGCTTTTGTTACTTTTATAGGGTCGGTCATTCGTTTAATTATTTAAGTGAGGCATGCATCAGGAACAGGCTTTGAATAATATGATAAATATGATGAGACCAAATGCAACGTATAGCAGTTTTTTTGATGTTGCCGCATTACTGCCGCCAGGATCATGCTGCGTTGCAGGCGACCTATCCTCACTGAAGATCTGAAATTTTGCCTGTGACAACAACTCCAGTGTTTCCGCCTCCAATCCCTGAATGCGTTGCGCCATCTCGATATAACTGAAAGCCGCTTCCTTATTCCGGTGGTGCTTCCAGATGTTTCCTCCTAATGTGCTTAGTTTAATGGCCAGGCGATATTTGATAGACTTGTATTTCCCATCCAATGCACTGATTGCTGTAATGTCAATGTTCTTGTCAATCCATATTTTTACTCCTCCCACATTTGTCTGCGGATTTGCTGCTGCCTCGACGATCTGGGATAATAACCTGAGAAGCTCCAGGTATTGGTTCACGATAGGGTCTTCACCTTTATCAGCCTTGATCTCCTGCTCAATATTCAGCAGCACCTCATAATCTTTCTGGATAGTTTCCCTGGCTACGCCGTCGATCTTCAGCAAGAGTATATCCTGATGCAGCTGTTTGGCTACAGGCAGATTGGCTCTTGTGTTATTGATCTCTACCGAGAGATTTCGTAAGGCAATAGCCATCTTGTTGCGTAGTTCCTGAAAATACGAAGGCAGCACATTCCAACGCTCTTTGTCCATCAATATCTCCACCCGGGCCATAATAGCGTTTATGTCTATCTCCCGCGCTGTGTCCTTTACTTCATCCATAAGCGCCAGGACATCTTCTACCTGCCTGACCAGCGCGTTCCGCAGGGTCTTACAGGATGTTTCAGTATCGTCAGGGACTATGATAGGGTCAATCGCAGTCAGCTGGCTGAATGAACCATCATTCCGCTGCCAGGCTTTCCATAACATGCTGTCGTAGGCAGTGGCGAAATAAGGGCTGATAAAGCGCACAAATTCAGGCAGTTTGTAAATGCTTTCATGCCGGAAGGCAGTAAAGAAACTTTCATCACCGTTGATGAGGAATTTGCTCAGCGCAGCATGATTAGCTATGAAATGATAGAACTCCAGTTTATCACGCTGCTCCAGGTCTTCGATCACACGTTCACAGTCAGCACGGGTCAGTTGTTGTCCATGATAATCGAAAAAGCCATCATCAGAGAGATCTATTTCCGCCAGAACGGCTTTTTTAGCCCTTTTGATAAGGGTGTCATCAATGGTGGTGAGGTCGGTAGCAGCCAGGTTAAGGATCTCGACTGGATTAATAAATTGCATCATAGTGTATTGTCCGGTAAGGGGATCCAGGGATTATATAAAACATAAAAATATTAATATATTTAATACTCAGCGGGAATAATTTCTGTAAACGGGTTAACACGCTGATCCTCAATTTCCCGGGGTTATCACCCCGGGCTACAAATACGGCAACCCCTGGCGGGGTTGATTGATGTTTTGTTGTGTTGATCGGGTTCCGGGGGTTATCACCCAGCGCTACAAACACAGTAACCCCTAGCGGGGTTGATTGATGTTTTGTTGTGTTAATCGGATTCCGAGGGTTATCACCCAGCGCTACAAACACAGTAACCCCTAGTGAGGTTGATTGATGTTTTGTTGTGTTAATCGGGTTCCGGGGGTTATCACCCAGCACCTTCTAGCGGAGCTGACCATAGCTATTCAAACATAATCGGGTAACTGATCATCAATCAGCCTTTAACATACCAATCACCTCCCAGAGATGATCACAACTATCCAGGTCTTTTACGGGGGAAAGACGCAGTATATTTTTCCGGAGCTGATTAAGCGTGCTAAGGTCGGGTTGCGAACCATCTGGCCAGGCAAGCAGACAGGCCAGGGCTGTCTTCAACACAGTAGCTTTTACACGCATGCTATGAGGGGAATATCGTGCGGGATGCAGATGGACATATCTGCCTGGCTCTATGCCGGGTAACAGTACCCAACGGGAAGTATCCGAAAGCGTCATCTCAATGTATCCGCCATTGTCCTTCAGCCATCTCAGATAGCCGGCTTCGTCAGTGATACCGGCTTCCTGTACCTTAGCTGCCACTTCGCTGAAAAGGGCGGGCATGTCCAGGGTACCATAGTAAATATCCATCTGTGAATTGCCCAGCACTTTCACCTTTTCGGGAAGGGTATCCAATGTCATATTTCCAAGCTCCCGGTGGATGTATCCACGGTGATGTTTCAGTGCATTAAAAAGGATGTTGGACGTATTCATCAATGATAACCGGACTATATATAAACGAAAAAACGCCACAAAAATATGTGACGTCTTCCCGAATATACAACAAATGTACATTTATCGCCAACCGCCCCCGAGGGAACGGTAAAGATCTACCACTGCGTACAGCTGATCTCTTTTGAGATTGCTGATCTCCAGCTCACTTTGTAATACGTTGCTTTGTGCTACAATCACTTCCAGGTAAGTTGCCCTGCCGCTCTCGAACAGCTGATTGGCATTGTGTACTGCCTGTTGTAATGTCTGCACTTT
Organism: Chitinophaga sp. CF418; assembly: GCF_900142925.1. GTDB lineage: Bacteria > Bacteroidota > Bacteroidia > Chitinophagales > Chitinophagaceae > Chitinophaga. The sequence continues at coordinate 408,910 of NZ_FRCN01000007.1, read as the reverse complement.
ATTGGACGCAATATCATACTGCGATTTCAGTTTCTCTATTTTCACCAGCGCATCTGACACCTCTCCTACTGCATCCAGCACATTCTGTCTGAAGCGGATCACAGATTGTTCTCTTTCGATCTTCGCTACTTCGAACTGGGTCTTCAGTTCCTTGTGTTGAAACAGTGGTTGTGCAATAGCGCCTGTTGCCAATCCAAAGAGTGAGGACGGGATCTGGAACCACTCACTGAACTTCACCGCATTGATACCACCCTGGGCTGTAATAACCAGAGAAGGATACATTCTCGCTTTGGTCACGCCCACTTTGGCATTGGCCATTGTCAGGGCCAGTTCACTGGTTTTCACATCCGGCCTGCGGCTCAGCATATCAGAAGGGATACCGGTTGACAGTTTTTCGGTCAGCGGATATTCATTCAGTTTGGTATGCCTTTCTATTGCAGCAGGCAGTTCGCCTGACAGGATACGCAGTGCATTTTCCTGTACCGCCATATTCTGTTCTATCTGCGGGATCAGCTGAGCGGCTGTCAGCTGCTGCGCTTCTGCCTGTTGTACGGCCACCAGCGTTACCTGGCCTGCGTCATACTGCAAACGGATAATGCGCAGTGTGCTGTCGTTCAGTTTGAGGTTGCGCTGTGCTACTTCCATCTGTTCATCCAGCATCAGCAGATTGTAGAACGCTTTTGATACGGTGGTAACGATATCTGTCTGCACCAGCTTCTTAGATTCCTCGGTCTGCAGATAAGCGGCTAAAGCCGTCCTTTTCTGATTACGGATCTTACCCCAGATATCTGCTTCCCATGAAAACTGCAGGTTAGCATTATAGTCTTCCAGGTGTTGTGTGCCCAGGAAGTTACTCAGGCTGATACCGTTCAAACTATTGTCGGAAGGCCTGGTGGTACCTGCCGTCACGTTCAGTGTGGCGGAAGGTACGTTCAACAGTTTCGCCTGCCTTAACTGCAGCTTTGCAGTTTCAATATTCAGCAGGGCGATCTGCATATCATAATTCTTACGAATGGCATTGTCTATCAGGCCTTTCAGGCTAGCGTCCGTAAAGAAGTTCTCCCAGGGAAGACTTGCGATACTCGTCGTATCTGTTGTCGGAACACTATTCCTGAACGCAACAGGCAATTCCGGCTGCGGGGTCGGTGTATCTTTGGACACTTTACATGCTTCCAAAAATCCAATCGCCAATAACCCTATTAAAAAATACTTATTTATCTGTGCTCTCATACTAATTCCGGTTTAACGGCTTTCGCCTTTTCATTGTTAACAACGGCAGGTGATTTACCAGTGATCTTCTCCTGGAGGAACTGGAATATTACAAACAATACAGGAATCACGAATAATCCCAGTACTACTCCGCTCACCATACCTCCTGCTGCACCAATACTGATAGAGTGGTTACCGATAGCAGAAGGACCGTTGTCGCTCATCATTGGTATCAGACCTACTACGAATGCCAATGACGTCATGAGGATTGGACGTAACCTCAGTCTTGCTGCTTCAATCGCCGCAAACACCAGGTTCTTACCGGCACGTCTTCTCTGGCTGGCATATTCGACGATCAGGATGGCATTCTTCGCCAGCAAACCGATCAACATTACCAGGGCTACCTGTACATAGATATTGTTAGAGATATCAGTGTAACGGATAGACAGGAATACTCCGAGGATACCGGTAGGAATAGACAGGATCACTGCCAGTGGCAGGATATAACTTTCATATTGCGCTGCCAGCAGGAAGTATACGAACAACAGACAGAGTGAGAAGATGATCACTGATTGCCCGTTAGAAGAGATCTCTTCCCTTGTCATACCGGAGAATTCGTAGGAATAACCGGTAGGCAGGTACTGGGCTGCTACTTCTTCCACTGCCTTGATCGCATCACCAGAGCTGAAGCCGGGTTTGGCAATCACGTTCAGACCGATAGAGTTGAAGAGGTTATAACGGGAAGTGTTTTCAGGACCGAACACACGTTTCAGTGCTACCAGTGATTTCACCGGCACCATTTCATTCAGCCTGTTCTTTACGAAAATACCGTCCATAGAAACTGGCGCAGCACGTTCGTCTTTCTCTGCCTGCAGCATTACTCTGTAGTATTTACCAAAGCGGTTGAAATCAGCCGCCTGTGTGCTACCGAAGTAAGCGCCCATTGTTGCCAGGATGTCTTTTACATTTACGCTCAGCTGCTCAGCTTTTTCGGCATCTACCTCAATTTCATACTGCGGGTAGTCAGCTCTAAAAGTGGTGAATGCAAATGCCACTTCCGGACGCTTCATCAGTTCACCAATGAAGCCATAGGCAATACCGGCGAATTTATCCAATTTGCCCGCGGTCTTGTCCTGCAGCACCATATCCAGTGCATCTACGTTACTGAAACCGGGCACTGTAGGGAATGTGAAGACGAAGAAGGTGGCATCCTGGATGGTAGCGAGTTTTCCTCTTACCTGGTCCATGATGGCATTGATATCTTTCACTTCTCCCCTTTCCTTTGCATCTTTCAGCAGGATGAACGCCACACCGGCGTTAGGGCTGGAAGCGGAAGTCAGGATATTGAAACCAGACAATCCCATAAGCTCTTTTTTAGCCGGCAGATCGCCCAGTACCTTTTCCATTTGTTTGATCACAGCAGTGGTCCTGTCAAGAGAAGCTCCGGGCTGCGTAGACATAGAGATGGCGATGAAACCCTGGTCTTCAGAAGGAATGAAACCGGTAGGTGTTTTTCTTACCAGGTAGATGGTAGAAACGATCACTATTACAAGCCCTACAATGCTCACCCATTTGTGACGGATCAGGAAGCGGAGACTGTCAACGTATTTACGCGTGAGACGATCAAAGCCTGTATTAAATCCTGCAAAGAATTTCTCTTTGAAAGTAAGCTTATGGCTTTTATCGTGTGGATCATCACTATGATGATGTACTTCCTTCAGGAACAATGCTGCCAGCGCCGGACTTAAAGTCAGGGCGTTCACGGCGGAGATCACGATCGCGATCGCCAGTGTGAAGGCGAACTGGCGATAGAACACACCTGTAGAACCTTCCATGAAACCTACTGGCAGGAACACTGCAGACATTACCAGTGTAATGGATACGATGGCGCCGCTGATCTCACTCATTGCAGAGATGGTCGCTTCTCTTGGACTCATGTGCTTTTTCTCCATTTTCGAGTGCACCGCTTCGACGACGACAATAGCGTCATCCACCACGATACCGATGGCCAGTACCAACGCGAACAGTGTCAGCAGGTTGATGGAGAAGCCCAGCAGGGAGATGAAGAAGAAGGTACCAATGATGGCTACAGGTACGGCAATGGCCGGGATCAGTGTAGAGCGGAAATCCTGCAGGAAGATGAATACCACAATGAATACCAGGATAAACGCTTCAATCAGTGTATGTTTCACCTGTTCTATAGACAAGTCAAGCGTGTCTTTCGTATTGTAGAGGATCATGTGTTTCACTCCTTTCGGGAAATCCTTTGATAATTTATCCATCAGTTTCATGATGGCGATCTGGATCTCGTTGGAGTTGGAACCCGCCAGCTGGAAAGAGGCGATATTGATACCTGGCTTTCCGTTCACACGTGTATAGTTGCCGTATGTGTAGGCGCCAAATTCAACCCTGGCTACATCTTTCAGACGGAGCATGGAACCGTCGCCGTTAGACCTGATCACGATGTTCTCATAGTCTTCTGGTTTGGTCAGTTTACCTTTATATTTTATTACGTATTCGAAAGACTCCGTGCTGCTTTCACCGAATTTACCGGGAGCAGCTTCCAGGCTTTTATCCTGGATAGCAGCGGTCACATCTCTTGGAGTGAGGTTGTAAGCGGCCATCTGTTTAGGATTCAGCCATATCCTCATGGAGTAATCTTTGTTACCACCGAAGATGAGGGCCTGTCCCACACCGGGAATCCTTTTAATCTCAGGAATAATATTGATCTGTGCGTAGTTGGCCAGGAATGTCTGGTCATATACTTTAGGATCTTCGGAATACATGTCCACCACCATCAGCAAGCTATTCTGCTGTTTAGCGGTGGTCACACCCGCCTGTACCACTTCGGCAGGCAACTGTGCGGTAGCCTGGGCCACCCTGTTCTGTACGTTTACAGCCGCCTGGTCGGGGTCTGTACCGAGTTTAAAGAATACGGTGATCACCAGGGAACCATCGTTACTGGCGGTAGAGGTCATGTAGATCATGTTTTCTACCCCGTTGATGGATTCTTCCAGTGAAGGCGCTACGGAACGCAGGATCGTTTCTGCGTTGGCACCCGGATATAGTGCTGTTACCTGCACTGCCGGAGGGGCAATGTCGGGGAACTTTTGCAAGGGCAGCTTCGCGAGACCGAGCACCCCGAGTATAACCATTATGATAGAGATCACCGTTGCGAGAACGGGTCTTTCAATGAATTTCTTAAGCATGTGTAATTATTTTAGGAGAAAGACAAGCAACATATGAGGATCAGATCATCCCTGTGCTGCTGGTTTTGCCTTTTCCGGTTTGATTTCTGTGCCTTCTTTCAGACGGTCTACTCCTGTTACTACAATTCTGTCACCGGCTTTCACACCTTCTTTTACCAGGTACTGATTACCACTGGTACCTACAATGGTGATAGCCTGACGGGTGATCTTGTTATCCTTGCCAACGGTGTATACAAATACTCTGTCCTGTACTTCGATGGTAGCGGCCTGTGGAACCAACAGCGCATCTTTAAACTGGCGCTGCAGTCTTACCTTACCGGTATTACCTGTACGGATAGTGCCTTTTGCGTTAGGGAAAACTGCTCTTAAGGTGATAGCACCGGTATTCTTCTCGAACTGTCCATCAATCATATCTACTTTACCTTGCTGTTCATAGATGTGATTGTCTGCCAATACCAGTGTTGCGGGCGGCAGGTTCTTCAGCTTTTCTTCCAGCGTAGAGCCAGCATAGTTGTCTTTAAAAGTGAAGAAGTCGCTTTCGCTCAGGGAGAAGTATGCATAGATCTCGTGTACATCTGATAGTTTTGTCAGCGGCTCAGGATCATTCAGAGAAATGAGTGCTCCGGCTTTTTTAGGTATCCTGCCGATGTATCCGCTTACAGGCGCGGTGATGTTCGTATAACCGAGGTTGATAGATGCGGCTGCTACCAGTGCTTTCGCCTGTTCAACGTTGGCTGTAGCCACATCGTAAGCCGTTTTTGCTGTACGCAGCTGTATATCAGATACTACTTTGTTGGCTACCAGCGGCGTTACTTTATCTACTTCCAGCTGTGCATTGAGTACGGCTGCTTCTGCTGCGTGCAGGGAAGCTTTTGCATTGTTCAGCTGCTCACGGTAACGGTGCTCGTCTATTTTAAATAGCGGCTGACCAGCTTTTACGTAAGCGCCTTCATCTACATATACTTTTTCCAGGTAGCCGTCTACCTGTGAACGGATCTCTACGTTTACCTTTCCTTCCAGTGATGCTGTATAGTCGTTCTGTGTGTTGGCGTCTGCGGCACCAATCGTCACAACTTCCGCCGGCACAGCGGTAGGGGCTTCATTATGGGCAGACGAAGACTTACAGCTGTATAACCCTGAAAGGATTATTCCTACAAGCAAGCTCCAAATTAATACGTCTTTTTTCATGATCTATTGATTGTGTGTAATTGACAAAGAGATTCCCTGTTCGCATAGTACTATGCAAATCGGACATGAACAGTAAATGCAATGCAAGACCGTAATCGATGCTCAGGGAGCAATGATCACAGTGTGTTGTTGTTGAAGGTAAAGCGAGCGATTAAGGTGTGATTGTCAGATCATCACCTGAACAGAACTACCCCGTGAAGGGCTGGCATTCTCATTTATTATATAACTATCCTAACATCGTTAGCAGATATTTCTGAAATGAGCGTTCCAAAATTACACAAAAAAAATCTTCAAATGCAAATCAATTTCTCAAATGTTTTTTTGTGTACATCGCCATTTCTTTTATCAAGGTGGCATCTTTGAACTGAATAAATGATTGTTTCCAGCCACAGAAGCCATTAAAGATGATATGGGCAAGGACTGCAGGATTCTTATCCTGAGAGATTTCTCCCTGTTCTTTCGCCCTACGTAATAAATCGGTAAAAAGGCCGATTGTTCTATCACTGGCCTGTTTAATAATACTGCGAACGTCTTCATCGTCGCCTGCCAGTTCAAAGGAGGACTTTATTCCCATGCAGCACTTACAGTTATAGACTGTACCTTCTACATATACATCAATGATCTTCTCCAACGTTTCCAGGGGCGTCAGGTCCTTCAGTTTTAAAACTGATTCAAAATCCTGGGCTGCGAGGTATCCATAAGTTCTCAGGCACTCCAGGAAGAGGTTATGTTTGTCGCCAAAAGAGTTATACAAACTACTCCTGTTGATCTGCATAGCATCCACCAGATCCTGCATGGAAGTGGCATTGTAGCCCTTCTCCCAGAACACGTCCAGTGCTTTCGCTATTTTTTCTTCAGGAATGAATTCTTTATCTCTAGCCATAACGGGGACAAAGTTACATTCTGAAACGGTCGTTTCAAAATAAATTTTCTTTATACCCCGTTATGTCCAGATCTATAATGTTATAATCTTACTGAGAAACCCACGTTGATGGTGTAGTCAGCGAAGGCGGCGTCCCCATTTACTTTGTTGGTGGGGGTGCTTCTTTCCTTATCTGTAACACTCTGCAGCCTGTCGCGGCGCAGGGCGATGGGTACTCCCACATACAGACTGGTCTTTTTCATGGTATAGGAAATAGTTGGTTCCAGGGACAGTACATATCCCGGCCGGCGGAAATCGCCGCTCCCTCCTACCAGGTCATGCACCGGAATGCCTTCTATTCTGGCGCCCAGGGAAGCTGCAATATGGCCGGCCATATAATTTACCCCCACCCTGGCCATGTACTGGTCAGGCACGCTGGAGATAGCCTCATTGGCGAGGGCCGGCGACAGGGTTTCCCTGTAAGTGCGGGTGCCGTTCTGCTCTCTCGGATTGATCAGATAATAAAAATTACCATATACGCCGAAATGACGGGAGAAGTACTGATAGGCATTTAATTCAACAGTAAGCCCGGTACCGCCATCTCCCAGCTGTATAGACTGGTCCACGGTACGGAGTTCCCTGGTGCCGTTCGGACCTACATTATACCAATAGTCTTTGTAGTCGTAGTCGCCGGTGGCAAACTTAATACCCAGTCCCGCCTAGATGTTGCCCATTTTATGCTTTTCGGGGTCCAGCAGCCAGCGATAAACAGCTATCCTGATATCTCCCAGGCCGTAGGAATGCATACTGTGGCGCTGGTTGTAATTATTGACGCCATTCACCAGGCCGTGTTCATACAGGGAAGACCTGGAGTTGATGAGCAGGGGCACGTCTACCATTACGCTCCAATGTTTGTCCAGCAAACGGGTCAGGCTGAAGTCAAAGGCCGTCTGGTGGTTGATCACTTCTGTGCCGTTCAGCACCCTTTCCTTTTGTTCTTCTGAGCCTTTGAAGTGTTTGTAAGATTTAAAATACCTCGCTCCTGTGTTGAAGATCCATTTGTCGCTCCGGCTTTCCTGCCCTGTCTCCGGGTGTTCCAGCATACATGAAGGAGCACCGGTGCTGCGTATAGCAACACATCCCTGCGCTTTTGACTGGTAGGAAATACAGGCAAAGACCGCCGACAAGAAAGCGGTTGATAAAATTCTGTTCATACTGTTCTATTTGTAATAATAAGAAGACGTAATTCATTGTTCAATAGCTACTACGGGTAACTTGAATTCAATTGTTCACCACATGACTAAATTTTAAGATATAGCGCTCTTTAATGCCGACTAATAATAAATAAACTCCAGTGTATGATATTGGTTGATAATGTGATCAATGCAAACGAAATATAGAAAATATTGAGAAAAAAAAGAAATAATATCAACAAGATTGATGATATTTTTAGTAGCAAAGCACAGGGAAAGTAACCTATTGTAGGGCGGCCAGCTTATTGTCCGTAATATCAATAAAACTACAGTCCTCGAGTTTTACGATATCGTCTATTTTGTTTTGTGTCTGTGATGTTTCAATGGTATTGCCAATAATTTTGAGGTTGGAAGTACATTTTGCAGCCAGCAGTGCATCTTTCTGCAGTATAAAATAGTTGTCACACACGGCTATATTGTTGTGTACTGTTGTCTTACAGACAATTTTATTTTCAGGATGGATATTGATCACGGGTTCACCGCAACTGACAAAACGGTTATTACGGATGGTCATATCTTTTACCATCCCCGATTCATACCAGCCGGAAGCATCGTCGTTCACAAAGATGCCGCTCATGTGTGTACGGTCAATGGTGTTGTTCTCTATCACCACTTTTCTGCGGGTCGTCGCCAGTATACCTCTTGTCGGTATCCTGTTGATGGTGCTATGATGTATCCAGACCTCCGGCGTAGCCGTAGTATTTTCAACAGCATCTCCCAACTTTACAACGTTGGAGATATTATGCTTCAACGTAAGCAGGATCTCTTTATCATTTAGCTGCCGCGCACTGATCACCTGGTTATTTTCAAGAGCCAGTAAACTCTCCGTATTAATGAAGGTGATACTATCTCCCGCTGCGAAAGCGTTAAAACCAAATGTCTGCGGATGCATGAAACGTACCTGTACTTTATTACGGGCTAATAACTTTGTGATCTTCAGATGAGTGCCATGTACATTAATAGCATCGTCATTAGCAGCTGACAGGTATGCGTTGGCTACTTCTATTTTACCACTGCATCCTGAGAAATGCAGGATATCAGCCCAGGCGGCGCAGGTACGGCCACTATTCTCCGCCGGTCTGACAGTGATGCTATCCATTTTTATCTCCCTGCAATACTGGCTGACCACCCCCATACCATGCATAAAGTTGATGCGGATATTCTTTAGTTCGATGTTGGCACTGTATTGCATCAGGATGCCGGCACAATCCCTGGAGACGTCCCTGTTCTGGTAGATGGCGCCGGTGTCAAATCCGGGATTCTTCCTGAAAGAAATACGTACCGTACTGTCGGGCAATAAAGCAAAGCGGGCGCCCTTCATGTCGATGTCGATACGCGACAGATCGTTTGTCTGCGGATGAAGGACCTGCCAGTAATTACCAGGCTGATAGCTCCAGCCCTCTCCTATCCAGGTAAGCGAGCTATCTTTGATATTGAATTTTGAGTCGGGGTGCATTTTTACGTCTACGTAGCCGGCTCCGCTGTCTATCACCTTAAATTCAGAAACAGTGGGACGCTGATAATCATAGCTACATCCCCCGAGGGTAATATTCTGAGAATTATTAACGAAGGTTTCTATCATTTTACCGTGCAATACAAATGCTGCATCTTTTGCAATTACCTGTACGAAGTTGCAGCTATCCAACATCAGCGCAATTGCTTTCCGTTCAAGCGGTTTGTCATTGGTATTGGAGATATGCAATGCCTGCTTCAGCGCTGCATCGGGGTAGATATCATACTTTCCGGGAGCGAATTTTATCTTTACCGGTTGTGCGTCGTTTCCTGCGCCCTTCAGCATTAAGGATTCGTGAAATGCACCGGGCGTCAGTACTTCTACTATATCACCGGCAGCAAGCTGCAACTGGTTCACCGGCAGGAATGTTTTCCATGCCTGTCCGGGTAGTATTCCACTGTTGTTATCGTTGCCTTTAGCGGGGTCTATATAATAGTTTGTATTGCCGGGAGATACCTGTCTGTCTTTAAGAGCAGGATATAAAGATACCTGACTCACCGTGGACTCTCCGGCTTTGAAGGAGTAATATTTACCCTGCTGTGCTGTAAAGCTGTACTGGTAACCATTAACAGTATGCTTCGCAGCATATGTAACATGGGATTTTAACGGATTAGGAGTAATCAGTGTGCATGGACCATCGCTATTTGACCTGATCGACAGGCTTGTTATTTTTCCATCTTTCCACTTCATCTCTTCGATCAAAAAGTCTCCCCTGGCGCGGAGCCCATATACGCTACCTGTGCTCCATGCCTGCGGAAGGGCAGGCAGTAACTGAATCGCCCCTGTCTGGCTTTGTACCAGCATCTCTGCAACGGCGGCCGTATAACCGAAGTTACCGTCTATCTGGAACGGTGGGTGCGCACAGAAAAGGTTATTATACAGTCCTCCTCCTTTATCATAGTTTACGCTATCGTTACCTACCGGTCTGAAGAAGTTACGGAGTATCCTGTATGCATGATCACCGTCTTGCAGGCGTGCCCAGAAATTGATCTTCCAGGCCATTGACCAGCCAGTAGATTCATCACCCCGGGCGTTCAGGCTTACTTTTGCTGCCTGCGCCAGTTCCGGCGTTTGTGTAACACTTATCTGCCTGCCAGGATGCAATGCAAAAAGATGAGATACATGCCTGTGTTTATCATTGGGATCATCCCTGTCTGTTTCCCATTCCTGCAGCTGTCCCCATTTGCCGATCTTAGGTTTCAGGAGATGCTCACGCATATCCGCCACATGATTGCGATAGGCAATATCTATATGCAGGATATCAGCGGCTTCTATGTAGTTGGTAAAAAGATCGTAGACTATTTCCTGGTCGTGGGTAACGCCATCTTCAGTGGGCCCATGTTCAGGCGACCAGCCCATTGGCGCGACAAGCGTTCCATCAGGACGGCGTTTCAGATGATCCTCCCAGAAGTTTACAATTTCTTTTAGTATAGGATAAGCGTAGTCTCTGAGATAGTTCACATCCCTGCTAAAGGCGTAGTACTCCCAGATGTCCTGTGCATACCAGGCGCTACCCGGCGTATTCCATTTAAAACTGGAGCCACCGAAGATGTTGTTTTCAGTTTTCACTGTCCACCCTCTTACACCGGGATATTCTTTCTGCGTACTTTCCTTTTTCACCTCACGCATACTGTTAATGTAATCGAGGTAAGGGATATGACATTCAGAAAGATTCGCCGGTTCTGCCAGCCAGTAGTTCATCTGGATATTGATATTAGAGTGGTAGTCGCATCTCCAGGGAGGCGTATTACTTTCATTCCACAGGCCTTGCAGATTGGCAGGCAGGCCTCCCCGGCGAGAGGAGCTGATGAGGAGATATCTGCCGTATTGGAATAAGAGGGATTCCAGCTCAGGATCTGCTTTATCCCGGTTCTTTAATAAACGTTCAGCCGTGGGCAGTTTACTGATCGCCTCATCTGTTTTACCGAGCTTCAGTTCCACCCTCTTAAAAAGCCACTGATAGTCGAACATATGTTCTTCCAACAACTGGTAATAAGGCGTACTAGCTGCTTTCAGCGCTGATTTCACATCAAGATCAGGTGTTCCACCTCTCCAATGCTGAGCGCGATTATTACTATAGTCTGTTGCAGCAGATAGGAATATTGTAAAGCTGTTTGCATTCTTTATCCGGAGTACAGCGCCTCCTGCAGCGTCCTGTTCAATCGCGAGAGTAGCACCTTCATTGGTAACTATCCTGGCAGCGGCCTCATAGGACAAGCCATTTTCCAATTTACCGGCTATAGTCAGGGTATTATCTGCGCCAGTTGTCCGGGCCTGATGCGCATCGCGGAGACGGATAGTAGCGGAATATGCACCACTCTTTTTGCCTCTATAGGTATAATTCAATACCATGAGTTTTCTGGGGAAGGAACAGAAATATTCGCGTTTAAAAGCAAGTCCGTTCATGGTATAGGTGATCTTTTGTACCGCAGTACTAATATCCAGTTCCCTGCGGTAATCAGCCGGTACTGTCTTCACCGTATCCAATCCGTCAAACCGGACAAACAGATCTCCAAAAGCCTGATAAGCACCTGTTTCTTCTTCATCTCCTGTCCACAGGCTCTGCTCATTAAACTGGATATGCTCTTCTGCCAGTCCTCCGAATACCATCCCCCCCATCCTGCCATTCCCAATAGGATAAGCATCCGTCATCCAGGTCCGGGCAGGCTTAGCCTCCCATAGTTGCAATCCTTTTATGGAGGACGGTACAGGTGTTGGTGCTGGCGACACTATTGTCTCCCCAAGCCACATTACCAAATAGAACCAAAGCGGTTTTGTCATCGAATCAGTTTTTATTTACGCGGAATCGCCTGTTTACCCTCTAAAGCGGCAAGCGGCTCCCCAAAATAATAAATGTTACGTCAAAGTGAAAAATACCAACTACTTGGTATTGCTGGCCGATTCATAAACGGATATATTTGAACCGTTTAAATACCCCACATATGTTTAACTCAGTTATCCTCGAAGTCGCAATCGGCATAATTTTCCTCTTTGGTTTGGTGAGCATGATCTGTTCTGGTATCCGTGAAGGCATAGAGGCGCTTACCAAGACCCGTGCAGCGTACCTGGAAAGAGGTATACGTGAATTGCTCCACGACCGTGGGGCGCAGAATATCGCCAAAAGCTTTTTCGAGCACCCTATGATCAATTCCTTGTATACTTCTGACTACACGCCCGGCAAAAACACTAAAGAGCCGGGGCTGCTCGACAGAGGGAAGCAGTTGCCCTCTTATATACCAGCCAAAAATTTTGCGCTGGCCTTAATGGACATCGCCGCCAGGGGTAGTAAGAACAATGCTGTTTCCAGCGATCCGAATTCAGTAGAAATGTCGATGGCATCTATCCGGGCAAATATTCTGAATATACAGAATGTTCCTGTACAGCGGGCTATGCTGACAGCGCTGGACAGTGCTCAGGGAGATCTTGAACGCCTGCAGCAGAACCTGGAAAAGTGGTTCGACAGCAGTATGGACAGGGTATCCGGCTGGTATAAACGTTCTACCCAATGGATACTGTTCTTTATTGGACTGGTTCTCGCCGTTGGCTTGAACATCAACACGATAAAGATTGCGGATTACCTGTTCCGCAATGATGATGTGAGAAAGTTAATTGTAGCGGAAGCAGAAAATGCATCCAAAGATTCAACGTTCACACAACAATCTTTCGCTCAGGCCCAAGGTCATCTGGCAGAACTCAAATTGCCTATTGGCTGGGCAAACGGGATTAATCCTGAGGAAGACAACAGCGACAGCATTGCGTGGAACGGCTTCTTTATCTACGTTCTGGGCTGGCTGCTGACAGCACTGGCAGCAACGATGGGTGCTCCTTTCTGGTTTGACATGCTTAACAAGATCATGGTGATCAGAGGTACTGTTAAACCTGCTGAAAAGAGTCCCGAAGAAGGCTCTGAAGACCGCCAAAACGCCAAGCCCAACACTGTTACCATTCAAATGGCAGGAGGCAACGGCATGGGGAATGGTAACATTGCCAAACCAGCCCTGGGCAACGGAACCCAACCTGTTCCGGCAGAAGGCGCGGTGACTGATCCGCAAAGTGATATTGACAACTGTCTGCTGGAGACTGCAGACGTTACTTCAGATGAAGATTTACCACAAGCAGAAGGAGGAATTTCAAAATGATACGCGAATTAACATGGTTACCGGCAGTCCTTAAAAATGCCGGACTTAAAGTGGCCACCGTTGATGGATGGGAAGAAAGAGGTGTGAGCGCTATGGGCACTGTACTTGGCGTGCTCTGTCATCATACGGCAGGCCCCAAAGCAGGCAATATGCCCAGTCTGAATACACTTGTCAGAGGTACCAATAATATACCTGGTCCATTGGCCCAGCTGGGTTTGGGGAGGGATGGTACCTTCTATATAGTGGCTGCCGGCAGGTGTAATCACGCCGGACAGGGCATATGGAAAGGCATCACTAACGGTAATACACATTTCATTGGCATCGAAGCTGAAAACACGGGAAAGGCGGACGATTTTCCCTGGCCGGAAGTGCAGGTAGATGCTTATTGCCGCGGCGTTGCAGCCATACTGCAACACATTGGTAAAGACGCCAGTTTCTGTGCCGGGCACAAGGAATATGCACTTCCCAAAGGGCGTAAACCTGATCCGGACTTTAATATGGATGATTTCCGTAGAAGAGTTTCAGATATTCTCAACAACGTCACACCTCCACCGGTTCCAATTCCGGATGAAGAACAAACCCCTCCGGGAAGAAAAACTACCCGGCGTGGGGACAAGGGGGAACTTGTTAAGACTATCCAGGGAAAACTAGGTCTTACAAAGGATGGTATTTTCGGTCCTAAAACGGAAGCAGCTGTCCGTCAGTTTCAACGGAACCATCAGCTTGTGCCTGACGGAATAGTAGGGCCTAAAACGTGGAAAGTATTTGATCAGGTAGCGGCACAGCCTCAGCCTGCATGATACAATCGGGCCGCGTTGTAATACAACACTATCCTGCCTTTACCTGAAGCAGATTTTTCCCTTCAGGCTATAAACAAAGAATAGGCTGTATCGTTCATGCGATACAGCCTATTTATGTCCGGGCACCTGATGGAGGAGCCGAACTGCTTAAATGATGAAAGTACTAATGCTCTCTCCTCAGGGTAATGTTTTCTGTTTTACCTAAGATCAGCGGCACCTGTTCTGTCACTACATTACTGTAATCCAGCCCGTACGCCTTGGCATCCGGCAGGCTTATTTTATCGAGCATGAAATGTATTCTCATTACAATGTTATCCCACAGGGAAAGGTTATTTTCTACTGACAAGAAACTCTTTAATATCACAAAACGGAAATCTCCCAGCAGGTTGCCATTTTCCGGATCAAAATATTTATTTACGATCGTGATTTCCTTATTCTTTGCCATTTCGTACACCACTTTCTTAAACAGGATATTGATCCGTGGTACTATCCTGAAACCGAGCCTGAAATTAACATGCACCACTTCTTCCGGCTCAATAACATGGGAAGTATAAGTAGCGGTATAAGGCTTATCGTCCACATGCACATGGATAAACCAATAAAGGTCCGCCCTTTTTGGTTGCTGATGCAGGATAGAGGCGATCACACGGTCTTCCACCTTGTCAGGTTTACTGGCGCTGGTGAGAAAAACGAGGTGGGTAGAATATTTGGGCACATCGGTGTCATTGCTTAGTTGCGTCAACACCGGAATATACTTTTTAAGATCCACGAAGTTCCGGTACTTCGCTTTTAACATCCTGCCGGCATACCATATGTACATAATGCTGATCAGTACAAGACCAATCATTAATGAAAGCCAGCCGCCATGTGCAAACTTGCTCAGGTTCGCTACCAGGAATGTTACTTCAATCCAGGTAAAGGTCAGGAACACCAGGGCAACAATGACTACGTGTACCCTTTGTGTATATAAGTAAACGCTCAATAAGATTGTAGTCATTAACATGGTTAAAGTAACAGACAGGCCGAAAGCAGCCTCCATGTTGGATGACTCTTTAAAATGCAGCACCATGCCTATACAACCAAGCATCATAAACCAGTTGACAGCAGGTACATATACCTGTCCCCGCATATCGCTCGGGAACTCTATACGGAGCCTTGGCCAGACATTCAGTCTGATAGCTTCATTGAACAGGGTAAATGTCCCGGAAAGCAACGCCTGGCTGGCAATGATAGTAGCAGCAGTAGCAATTACAATACTGGGAACGAGGAACCATTCAGGCACCAGACCGTAAAACGCGTCCACAGCTGTCAGGTGTTGACCTTCATACTTCAGCAGTAAGGCGGCCTCTCCGAAATAACAAAGCAACAATGCTATTTTAATGAATATCCAGGCTACCTGTATATTACGTCTGCCTACGTGGCCCATATCCGCATATAAGGCTTCGGCCCCGGTTGTACACAGGAAGACACCGCCTAGCACCCACAAGCCACCGGGATAGTTGACCACCAACTGGTAAGCATATAAAGGATTAATGGCTTTCAATACATAAAAATGACCAGCGAGATTAGTGATCCCCAAAATGGCGATCATTCCAAACCAGAGGATCATTGCAGGACCGAAAAACGCACCGATACGACTTGTACCCGATTGCTGTAAGAGGAACAGCACGATCAGGATACCGATGGTTATAGGCATGATAGGAACATCCGGGTTAAGCACCCTTAGTCCTTCGATAGCTGATGTAACTGAAATAGGCGGTGTTATCAGACTATCTGCAATCATGAAACTACCACCGATAATAGCCGGCCATAATACCCACTTGCCATATCTGCGGATCAGCGCATACAGGGAGAAGATGCCACCTTCACCATGGTTGTCTGCCCGCATTGTAATAAAGACATATTTCAGGGTTGTCTGAAAGAACAATGTCCAGAAGATAGCCGACACGCCTCCCAATACCAATGGTTCTGAAATAGGCCGTTCTCCGATAACTGCCTTGAAAGTATAAAGAGGAGATGTGCCCAGGTCTCCGAAAACGATGCCTAAGGCAAGCAATACGCCACCCCATTTAAAGCGGTCCGGAGCATGTTCGTCAGCTCCGCTGTGTGAGTTGTTCATAGTCCCTATAACAAATTATAATTTAACTATAAATGTACTACACCCATTTCACATATTCCATAAAAGAAAACAGCTGGTATAAGATTTAATACCAGCTGTTTGAAGTATTACCGGCTGCAGGAGCGGCCGGGGACTATTAACATGTTTCAAACAACCTGTTCCGATACAGGAAGTCAGCCCAACTGAGCCATCCAAACGTTTGCACCGCCACATTCATGATCATCTTCCTTGTATTCCAGCATACGGAAACCATGTACCTCCAATAACGACTGGTAATGATCTTTATCCAGGGATGCGTGAAACAGGTTTTCTCCTCCATTCTCGCTCCATACCTCACCATGCTTACTGCCAGCCGTAAATAGCAGGACGCCGTTCCTGTTCAAATGATCTTTGAAAATCCTGAACATAGAGGGCTGATCATCTACAGGGAGGTGAAAGAAACTATGCCATGCGATCACTGCATCAAATTTCCTGTTGAGTGAAAGTGCGCGCATGTCAGCCTCTATGAATGTTACCGATGGGAAATTATTCCTGGCGATTTCCAGTATGCGATAACTGGCATCCACCCCGGTGACCTGCAGTCCCAGGTCCAGGAGATACCCCATCACAGGCAACCCTGTGCCACAGCCCAGGTCGAGCACACTTGCATCTTTTCCCACAATATCAATCAGCTTATCGAGATAGACTTTTTCTATCAGGCCCTGGGAGCGGTTTTCAGAAAACCATCCTGCAATGATATTGTATGTTTCAAAGGCGTTGTTTTTCTTGTTTTCCATGACTAACTCATTATCAGTGTCGGTTATACGCTATAACACCTTTGTAAAGAACTCTATCGTACGCTTCCAGGCCAGTTCTGCCGCCGCCTTGTCGTAACGGGGAGTGGTATCATTATTAAATCCATGGTTTACACCCGGATAAATGTAAGCGGTGTACTGTTTGTTATTTTCTTTTAAAGCAGCTTCATATGCAGGCCATCCCTCATTCACGCGAGTATCCAGTTCTGCATAGTGTAACAGCAGCGGTGCTTTTATCTGCGGAACCACCTCCTTTTCCGGCTGTCCGCCGTAATAAGGTACAGCGCCGGCCAGGTCCGGTACGCGAACTGCCATCATATTGGCGATCCAGCCACCAAAACAGAAACCGACCACGCCTACTTTCCCGTTACACTCAGAATGTGTTTTCAGGTATTCAAAAGCTGCTATGAAATCTTCCAACATACTGTTCCTATCCCGCTGGCTTTGTAGTTCACGGCCTTTGTCGTCATTACCGGGATAGCCTCCCAAAGGTGTTAAAGCATCAGGGGCAATAGTAATAAATCCCGCCAGGGCGGCTTTTCTGGCCACGTCTTCAATGTGCGGATTCAAGCCACGGTTTTCATGCACGACAACAATACCTCCCAGCTTTTTTGTAGCGTCAGCAGGCCTGGACAGCAGTGCCTTCATTTTTCCCCCACCCTTGTCCGAATTGTAATAGATATATTCAGATTTCAACCGCGGATCGTCTGCCTTTACCTGAATGGAGCCCTGATAATCGGGCATGAGGAAACTCATCAGGGAAGTGACCGTAAGCCCTCCTACTGCGTAGATGGACAGCTTTTCTATGAACTCCCGCCTGTTTACGCGGTTATGTGCATAGTCGTCATAAAGGTCGAATACCTCCTGTTTGATATCTTCTTTTTTGATCTGGTCTGGGTTCATATGGATTGGGTGTTTGTTTTAAAATTAATCATAAAAAACGGGAATATTCGGGGCCCTGGGGGTTGTGGGGGTACCGGGGAACAAACACGTTCCTGGGGTTGTATCCGTTTCGCCCGGGGTTGAAGCCCCGCGCTACTAACACACGGCACCTACGGAGCCGATTGAAGCGAATCATCACGGCATAGTACAAAACAGCATCCTCAGGGGTTGATCCGGACAGCATAAAATTCTATATTTGATAAAAGTATTTCCATGAAACACCTTACCATAATCGTCCCTGATGGAGAGAACAACCTGAGCAGCATCGTTGGCGCTTATAAGATCTTTACGCGTGCCAATGAGTATTGGAAAGGACTTGGTAAAAAGGAGCTGTTTAAGATCGAGCTGGCAGGTATTTCAAAGGAAGTGGATTTCTATGGAGGCTTGTTTACAGTGAAGCCGCATATCCATATTTCCGCTGTCATCAAGACCAATCTCATTATCATTCCGTCACTGAACCATAATTATCATAAAGCTGTGAAGGGGAACCAATTACTGATCGACTGGATTGCGAAGCAATACAAAGCAGGCGCCGAAATAGCCAGTATATGTACAGGTGCGTTTATGCTGGCATCTTCAGGGTTGCTGGATGGGAAAAACTGTTCTACACACTGGGCTGCTGCTGATAGCTTCAGAAGTATGTTCCCGGAAGTGCATCTACAGGCTGACAGACTGATCACAGATGAAAATGGTATCTATACGAATGGAGGCGCTTATTCTTTCCTTAATCTGATCATTTATCTTGTAGAGAAGTATTACGACAGGCAGACAGCCATCTATTGCTCCAAGGTATTCCAGATTGAAATAGACCGGCAAAGTCAGTCGGCGTTTACCATATTTACGGGTCAGAAGCTGCATGGAGATGAAATGATAAAGAAAGCGCAGGCATATATTGAGAATAATCTGCAGGAGAAAATAAGCGTGGAAGACCTGTCTTCCCGGTTTGCTATTGGCAGAAGGAACTTCGACAGGCGCTTCATCAAAGCGACCGGCAATACGCCTGTAGAATACTCACAAAGGGTAAGAATTGAATCTGCTAAAAAAGCATTTGAGAATACCCGGAAGAACATCAATGAAGTGATGTACGAAGTCGGCTATTCCGATGTAAAAGCCTTCAGGGAAGTATTCAGAAAGATCACTGGGATGTCCCCACTGGAGTATAGGAATAAATACAATAAGGAAGCAGTGGTTTAAAGCCGGCTAACAGGACTGTCTAATGGGAAAATGGAAGCAGTAGTTTAAAGCCAGCCAACAGGACTGTCCAATGGGAAAATGAAAGCAGCGGTTTAAAGCCGGCTAACAGGACGGTCCAATGGGAAAATGAAAGCAGTGGTTTAAAGCCAGCCAACAGGATGGTCCAATGGGAAAATGAAAGCAGCGGTTTAAAGCCGGCTAACGGGCCAGTCCCAGTGGGGAAAAGACCACAAACAACGCTAGCATGGCGAGCAAGAGCAACACTGTATATACATGCCGTCGTTTCCATGGCCGGATATCCACTACATTGTTCCATTGTTGCACAAAGGGTTCTTTACGGGGGAACAAGGCCCCTATCATCAACATCAATAGCACAGTAAGTACAAACAAGATAGCGAGTACATGCAGGAAATGTAAACCTGTATCTACAAACAACTGTGAAACTGCATAGCTAACAATGAAAAACGTCAGCCCGATCTTTGCTGCAATGGCGGGCATACGCTTATGTAACAACCCTACTACCAGGATGGTGAAAATAGGCACACTGAATAAGCCGCTTACCATTTGGATATACGTGTACAGCCCCTGCTCCGCGAAGACAATGAAAGGTGCTATCAGCATTGCCAACAGACATACCATCAATTCAAAGCGTCGGCTTATTCGCACCACTTCACGTTCACTCACGGACTCCTGACGCCATGCCTTAAATGGTTTATATAGATTCAGCACGAAGAGGGTGCTGGTACTGTTTAGCCCTGCATTGAAAGTAGTCAGCGCTGCTCCAAAGGTAATAGCAGCTATAAAACCTGTTAGTACCGGAGAACTGACATCACTGACAACTCTGGGGAACACCTCTGCCGTATTGTTCAGATGTGGATAGAGTTGCACAGCAATCAGGCCCGGAATATTCAATAGTAATGGCGAGATGATCTTTCCCAGGCTTGCGACAGCAATTCCCTTCTGACTTTCGGCCAGACTGCGTGAGGCCAGTGCCTGTTGCACGATGTATTGCTCCGTACCCCAATAGTAGAGATTTACCAGGAACATGCCGGTGAAGATGGTGCCAAAGGGCACAGCATCCTTAGGGCCACCAATGGCATTAAAATGCTCCCTACGTGATGCCAGCAGCTGCTCAATACCGGTGCTCACAGAACCATGGCCCAGGTATTTCAGCGCTACGTAAGGTAAGAGTATACCTCCTGCAAACATGCCGATGCCAAGGACAGTATCTGAAATGGCTACGGCCTTCAATCCGCCCAGCACCGTATAGAGACAGCCAATCAGGCCTATGAGCCAGACCAGTATCCAGATGGTGGCCCAGTAACTGATGTGCAGTGCATCTGACAAACCAAACAGACCATTAAATGCAATAGCCCCACTGTACAGGACAGAGGGTAACATGTTCACGATATAACTGATCAGGAAGATAACGGATACAAAACGTTTGGTACCGATGTCGTAACGCTCTTCAAGAAAGTCGGGGGTAGTGGATATGCCGCTGCGAAGATAGACCGGCATGATAAATTCGGAGACCAGGAGCATGGCAAGGACGGAGGATAATCCCCAGGCCATGACGCTCATATTGTTGGCGTATACCAGCTCATTCTCGCCGATGAACTGCACTGCGCTGATATTGGTAAAGAAGAGCGCCCCTCCTACTACCAGAAATCCCAGGTTACGGTTGGCGAAAAACAGTCCGGCAGCAGTCTGCAGGTTCTCTTTCCGGGTTTTATACCAGGAGATCACCGCCACCAGGATGGTAACCAACAGGAAACTCAATAAGGCGCCAACATTCATATGATCAAAGCGAGTTACGTCTGATCAGCTTTGTGGGCAGTACCTCATGTACCGCCTCCCGGCTCAGGACTGCCTGGGCAGCCCGTTTTCCCATTTCACTGAAGCTGACAGAATAGGTAGTGATACCATTGCCAACGAGCTCTTTTACGGGCTCGTCGTTGTGCGAAAGTATACCAATATCCTTACCCGGTCTTATTTTTTTTGCGGCACAGTCTCTTAAAAGGTTCCAGAGCTCTGCGTTCTCGTTTACATAGTATACAACTCCCTTTTCTACGGAGCCAGGTTCATATTCGCGTAACACCTTGCCTTTGATATGATGCTCCTTAATGAACCGCTGGAAGGATCTGACAATTTCGGGCGGGAACAGCGAGTCCGGATTATGAAAGAATACCATCTTATCAAACTTCCTGATCTCAGGGGCCAATTGTTCGAAGATGGCATAGGAAGACTGCTCAAATTCCTGCACGACATACTGAAAATCTCCATCCAGCGGCTCATAACGGTCAAACATCAATAGCTTCTGACGGGGTATGGTGTTCAGCAATTCCCTTGTACGGGGATGATGAATAGGAGAAATTACATACATACCATAGTGACGATTCTTCACCATAGAGAACATGGTTTCAAACACCTCTATGTTACCATGATGGAAGAATACGTCCAGGAGCACATTAGCGCCCAGTTCATTGCGGAAGCTGCGGTAGAACTGTTCCTGGAAAGTATCGATCGTATACATGAGCAGGGCTACCTTAAGTGATTGCTGGGTATTGTCGTCAGAGACAAAGTACCCAAGGCGATTCTTGGACTCAATGAGCCCGCGGTTTTGCAACTCCCGGTAGCCTTTGATCACAGTTTCCCGGGCATAGCCCAGACCAGAGATCATGGCATTCACAGAAGGCAAAGGATCACCTACACTGATGATTTTCTCATTGATAGCATTGACAATACCTTGTACAAACCGCTCATGCTTGGAGTAAGAAGGTATATCATCCAGTTCCTGTATCTTTTCAAAAATCGCATTCATTCCAACAGATTGTTTTGTTCTCTTAGTGTATCTCTGTTATTCCACTGCTTCCAGTTCCAATATACGACTATGTAATTTAATTGTCGTAAATACATCTAATCCCACCTTCATCAGGTAATCGCCGGAATAGACCTTAGCACTGAACGCCTCATCAGGATTTTTTCCCGGCATAAGATTAATCTCCTTCACGCGGTATTTAGCTGCAGGGTTAAGCCCCTGGCACTGCACCGACAGCAGGTTTTCACCAAAGCGAGGGTGAATATCATACGCATACAGGATAGCCTGTTTTTTGGATTCGCTCACATACATTGTCGCAGCGTGATTTCCTTCATATGGGGAAACGAGCCTGTACTGGTCGCCGCTGAAATTAATGTTTTTTATCCGGTTGTACGTAGCCACTGCTGACTGGCAGAAGGTCTGTTCGTCCCTAGGCAGTTCTTTTATGTTGAGATCAAAGCCCAGTTTACATTGCATAGCCACATCCACACGAAACTTGATATTGGCATCGTGATTCCAGCTGGTCACGTGGGCAGCGATAGATTTGGAAGGGAAGAACTGGGAATAGCCCCATTGAATAAACAGACGCTCTATAGGGTCTGTGTTATCGCTGGGCCAAAATTCAGTGAAGTAACGGAGGCCTTCGTAGTCGGTGCGACCTCCGCCACCGGAGCAAAGCATCATCGGCAGATTAGGATATTTAGCCTTGATACGGTCCAGTACCTTATACAATCCGCGTACATATTCAACGTACAGGTTATTCTGCCGGTCTTTCAGATAAGGCGAATAGATATTCGTAATGGGGCTGTTACAATCCCATTTCAGGTAGGCCAGCTGAGGATTCTCAGTCATCAGATGGTCTACGACGTTGAATACATGCTCCTGTACAGCCGGATTGCTGAGATCCAGTACCAGCTGATTACGGAAGTAATAACGCTCGCGATTAGGGAGCAGGATCACCCAGTCGGGGTGCTTTTCGAAAAGCTCACTTTTCGGGTTCACCATTTCCGGTTCTATCCAGATGCCGAACTTCACGCCGGTTTTAGTTGCCGCCTTTACCAATGCAGGCACGCCGTTAGGCAGTTTATCCGCGGTCGGCTGCCAGTCGCCCAGACCTTGTGTATCACTATGACGGGGATATTTGTTACCAAACCACCCATCATCCAGCAGGAACATATCTGCGCCCAGGTATTTGGTTTCTTCGATCAGTCCTTCCAGTTTAGTCTCATTGAAATCAAAACCGGTAGACTCCCAGTTGTTCAACAGCGTAAGGCGATCGCCATTCCCGTCCTTCAGCTGATAATTACGCGCCCAGCGATGCAGGTCACGGCTGCCTTTACCGGTACCCTGGTTACTCAGCGTAAAGATGAAAGAAGGCGTAGTAAATGTTTTCCCCGGATCCAGCGTATAATCTGACGCATAAGGATTGATACCGGAGATCACACGCAGGTTGTTCTCGTTATCTACTTCGAAGGTGAAGCGGAAGTTCCCTGTCCAGGCCAGGGTACCCATCAGCACTTGTCCTTCGTTTTCACGGGGCGTTTCTCCCAGTCCTACGGTAAAGAATGGAGAGACATGCATATCAGCCCTGGCGCCCAGCTTGGTATCAACTTCTTTTTTACCGAAGTTCAGTTGGGTAGTGCTCATATTCACTTCTTTGGCCCAATCGCCGCTGAATTCAGTGAGGAAGTATTGAGCGCGTTTCCAGTACAGCATGGAAGAGGCATAACGACTGATATTCACCGCCTGCTTTTCGTTATGGCTGATCTCTGTCCATGCCTGGATGATATTATCCTTTGCATAGGCTCTGTAATACAGTTTCACCTGCACAGGGTACAGTTGATCTTTCAAGGTGACTACAGTTTCAGTAACACCGTCTGCCACTTTCCTCTCACTGTGTGAAACGTACTGCAATACGGTAGCCAGATTGCCATCGTTATGCCTGATGCCAAAGGCTGGTTCGAAGTAAGTTTCCGTACCGGATACGGGGTACACTTCCCATGCCTGTCCATCGTTTTTGGACTTCATTTTAGCGCTGAGATACGCATAGTCGTCAGGAGATGACAAGCGTGGTCCCAGGTACAATTGAAAGAGGCGGCCGTTCTGCGCAGTCTGCAGTACGAGCGCTGTTTCATTGGTGGAGATATGGATCGTCTCCGCCTGCACTGCTGTATGGGTTACAACAACCAGGAAAAACAAAATGGATAATATCTTCTTCCTCATTGATACAATTTATTGCTTGCTTATTTGCTATTGATTTTCAAAAAACGAACATCTTTTGCCGGGATACTGATCGTACCGGCAGCGTCAACGTCGGTATGCGACCAGAGGTCGCGCACTGTATAACGCTTATGGGGATCAAGTCCCAGTCTTTCCAGTGGCAGCTGCATATTACGGGCATTCTCTGTATAGTTGAAAACCGCGTAATAAGTATTGCCTTTTGCATCTGCGAATATGAACTGATCTTCCGAGCGTTCACCGGTTCCTTCTACCGGACGGAAGCTACGGCCCATAGCAGCAGCGTTCACTTCGGCATTGGTCAGGAACTGTTTGGCTTTAGCTTTGCCTTCTTCGCTACCTTCCTTACTGAAGTCATCACCGGAAATAAACAGCCCGGTGATGACGGCAGAAGTTACACGGGCGCGGTTCTCTCCTTCTGAAGCCTGTTGCAGCACCACATGATCTGCATCATTGAACCGATAGATCTTATTGATCCACCAGCCATAGGAAACCGCATTGAGGGTGTACTCAGTATCCTTGATCTTGTTCCAGGCGTCGCAGGCTATACGACGGGACTGGGCATACTGAGCAGGGAATATAGGCGCAATGGAGAGGTTGATATACATATCGCCGAAGTATTTATCCAGCAACTGCATACCATAGTTATACGCCGCTATACCGGATTTTATCCCGGGATTGTACCACTTATCTGCGTTAATAGCGCCATGCGCCATAAAGTCAACTTTTACATACTGGAAGCCACAACGGTGAAAGAGAGCAGACACTTTCTTCATACGCTCTTCGATAGCCGGATGTGTAGGATCTATCGCATAAGCGCCGTCGAGGTCCTGTGGCTGGCCATTAGCATACAGGTAAACATCTTTGAATTTATACTGTGGCGCTTCCTTTATATCAGACTCCGGACGTTTGCCCCAGTCTGTAAAAGGTGTCCAGTAAATACCTGCCATCTGACCATTGGCTTTACAATGCTGCACAAAGTCTTTCAGCTGTTCTTCTGTGAAACGGTCCCAGCCTGAGTCCAGCCCTATCACCAGTTCTCCATCACTATTTACAAAATGGTTGGGCTGTAGATTTTCATGGAAGAAGTCAGATACTTCCAATGCCTTTTCATAGCTGATGTTAAACTGCAATACGCCCCAACTGTTCCATCCCATTGGCAGGGCCTTCTTCCAGGCCCTTGGAGGAGCGATGATTGCGTTGGCTGCTCCGTAGGCATCCATA
The DNA here is from genome assembly GCF_900142925.1 of Chitinophaga sp. CF418. Taxonomy (GTDB): domain Bacteria; phylum Bacteroidota; class Bacteroidia; order Chitinophagales; family Chitinophagaceae; genus Chitinophaga. The sequence continues at coordinate 383,408 of NZ_FRCN01000007.1, read as the reverse complement.
CCTGTACGCCAGTCATTGAAGACACCCAGCATCACTTTAGGTGATTTGATGAGATGACCTTCTCTGGCGCCATGCGGTATAAGGTCGCGGGTAGTAGAATCCGCAGCACCTCCATAGCAGGTCAGTGTATATGCAGTACCATTGTTGTCTTTGTTCATGATCACGGCTGATTTCCAGAAATCATGTTCTACTGAACCCACCACTACTCCTTTACGGCTATTACTATTGAAAACGGCTGTAGCCTCGTAACTGGTAAGGGTTGTGAAGTTCAGCGGGTGAGACTGAAAACGGATCCATTTGTCATTGTCAAAAGGTATGAACAGTGCACGTCTGTCTCCGTTACCCAATACATTGGAAACATCGCCCAGATTCACCGGCGCCATGTAGTTGGAAGCGATGTTACCTGAGGAAGCTTCCAACGTAAAATCAGTGAGCAGGTAGTCTTTGCCTGGATATTGATAGAAAGACTGTACCAGGGTCGGTAGTTGCTCATCCCTATAAGTTACCTGGATCACGGTACCTTTACCGAATGCATCCTTCAGCGATTTCACTGATTGTATTCCACCGGCATAATCCTTTGTAGTGATCAACTTCCCGTTCCATTTGTAGGAAGCATACAACTGAAAGCCGACATTACCTGCAGTTCGTGTAAGATGCAGGACTTTATTGTTTTTGTCGTACACGATCTTCCAGTCGGCGGGCGTAGCAGCATGAGCTACGCGCAACCAAAAAAGCGAGGCCACCGCTAATAGCATGTGCGGGGCTATTCGTAGTATCTTCCTCATAGTAATGATAAAAGCAGGCCCGCTGCCTGTAATCAGCGGACCTGCCTCTTTTAAAAGTGACGATTAATGATAACCTTCATTCTGATCAGCAGGTGAGATAGCGTCATTCAACTTAATTTCTGTATCCGGAATTGGCAAACGAACGTTGAAAGGCTGTATAGTTCCTGACTGTTTTGTCCATTTGTTGCGGGCCTTCACATACTCTACATATTTACCTGTACGGATCAGATCAATACGGCGCCAGTCTTCTGCAAACAGTTCACGCATACGCTCGTCCATGATAGCTGTACGGAAAGCGTCCTGCCCCATAGCAGTCCATTTCCTGTTGTCGGGCAAGGTACCACCCCATGCACGTGTACGTACTTCATTCACCACATTTACTGCTTCGGCTGTACGGTTCAGTTCATTAAGACATTCTGCGTAACAGAGTTTAATATCTGCCAGGCGAAGTACCGGAATATTCTTACCGGAGTTCCACATGTTATTGATCTTATTGTCTGCATGCTTGTCTGTACGGAAGTCTTCATACTTCTTTAGGTGCGGCATCAGCTCATCGTAGTCATTGCCCAGGTCTTCCCACAGGATATGTTCCAGTGTAGGTGTTTCACCATAATAGGTAAAATCGTAGCGGATGCTTTCGAACCGGCGCTGGTCGCCTGGTTCCCAGATACCACCACTATCTACTGAAGAGTAAGCGTACCGCGTAGGAACGATCTTATCATATCCGGAATAGAAACAACCATCTCCAAAGAAACTCTGTACTGCACGGGAACCGATCTGGAACTGGATCTTGTTATTGTTTGGATAAACCGGATTGAACTGGAATTCCAGGATTGCTTCCGCAGTATTTGGAGTATTGTAATCCCACAGGTTTTTATAAGGCACCAGGGAGTAATCGCCCATCATCTTTTCAAAAGCAGCAGCGGCTTTGGAGAAATCGCGCAGACCTGTACTTACAGGAGCGGACATATATGCCTTACCCAGCATAGCCCATGCAGCGCCGGAGGTAGCACGTCCGGGATCGTTGGCCTTAGGACAGTTGTCAGCAGCGCGTTGCAGGTCAGCGATAATGAAAGCCCACACATCTTTCAAAGGCTGGCGTCCGATGCCCAGTTCTGCTTCGCGATCGAGATCACGGATAGGGATTTCACCCCAGTACATGGCCATCTGAAAATCCAGAAAACCGCGTACGAAGGAGGCTTCACCAACCAGTTTTGCTTCGCGGGAACCTGCTTCCACTTCTCCGAGACCCTGGATGATCCTTGCAGCTTCATTCACAATCGGCCAGCGGATGTTCCACTGGTTAGCGATGTGGTTGATGGTGGAGTTCAGATTACCATCGTAGCGGTCCAGACCTCCTTTAGCAGCATCACTCTTCATCTGCAGCGCGCCCTGTTGTGTTTCGTCGGTACCCATCATCATGATGAGCCCCTGTTCATCGGTACGCACTGCTTTCCAGTTAGCATAAATGCCTTTCAGACTTGTTTCTACCAGGTTTATATCGGAGTATACCTGACTTTGGTCAAGCTTGATCTTGCTCTTTTCATCGAGGAAGTTACTACAGGAAGCAGAGAACATTACAACACCTGCTACCACACTCCATGTTAATATATTGCGTTTCATAACGATCTAATAGTTGAAGTTTAAAAACCTACATTCAGTCCAAATACATACGATTTAATCGGAGGATAACCGTAGTCGCCGGTTTCCGGATCCATCCCCTTGTACTTCGTAATGCAGAACAGGTTAGAACCTGTTACATAGAAGCGCAGGTTATTCAGTTTCCAGTTGCTCAGTGTCTTTCCCGGCAGTGTGTATGAGAATGTCATTGCAGACAGGCGCAGGAAAGATGCATTCTGGAGAGAGTAATCCAGCTCGGATGGCGCAAAGCGGTTGTAGCTTGTATTTGCGATCACGCGAGGAATGTCAGTATTGGTATTGGTTGGCGTCCAGCGGTTCAACAGGTCAACAGTAGCCATACTTTCACCGGTACTGTTGATCAGACCTTCATAGTAGCTGCTGATTTTCTTAGCTCCGTAAGAGTATGTGAACATTGCGTTCAGACCAAATGACTTGTAGTTCAGGTTAGTAGAGAACCCACCATAAAATTCAGGATCTGTTTTTGCTACCACTGTTCTGTCGTATTGGTCTACCACTTTATCGGGCACACCGTTAGGACCGGAGATATCTTTCGCGAAGAGATCACCAGGATTTACGGTCTTACCGTTATAGTTTATACCATCCCATTCCTTACGGTTAGATTCCTGTGCAATACCACCAGAAACGTATGTGTAAACAGTATGCAGTGATTTACCGAGGAAGATGTTGTTTTCACGCTGTATAACGTTTTCATTGATATTATACATCTCAGTAACGTCACCATACAGTTTTGTTACTTTGTTCTTATCGAAGGAGATATTACCAGATACTGTCCAGTTGAAGTTTTTCTTCTGAATCACTTCGCCGATCACGGAGAATTCCATACCCTTGTTGTTTACACGGCCTATGTTATCCCATTGTTTATTGAAACCAATAGTGTTGGTCAGTATACGGTCCACCAACAGATTGTCGTTGTTGATGTCGAAGAAGTCGGCAGTAAAGAGCAATCTTGATTTAAAGAGGCCGATGTTCAGGCCGATGTTGCTCTGTTTCTGTTTTTCCCAGGTGATATTCGGGTTACCGCGACGGCCATCGTTGGAGATCAGCGCGTTACCGTTATCAACTTTGGAACCATAAAGGGTCTGGAAAGCATAGTTACCGATATCCTGGTTACCTACGACACCGTATCCCACACGCAGTTTCAACTGGTCGAACAGGGTTACATCTTTCATGAAATCTTCCCTGGTCACATCCCATGCTGCGGATACAGACGGGAAGACACCCCAGCGATGGCCTTCAGCGAAACGGGAAGAACCGTCGTAACGTGCAGTTGCAGTTAAGTGATATTTGTCTTTATAGCTATAGTTTACACGACCGATGAAAGACATCAGGGAGTAGGCGTAGAAGTCGGAACCGAGTACTGATTTCTCAATAGCTGCGGCGCCACCCAGGTCGTAGTAACCCAGATCATCGCTGGCAAAGCGGTCGCCCTGTGCTTTCGTATAGTTAGAAGAACGCTTGCTGGAGCTGGTACCGACTAAAGCAGTGAATTTGTGATCATTTGCGATAGTGGTATTATAAGTCAGGGTGTTATCCCATTGCCAGTAAGTATCGCTCCATCTTTCATGTTTAGCGCGTGCATCACCGTTGTAGTGACGTACTGCTTCCTGGATGTTATGAGGTGTGAACTCGAACCAGTCCTGCGCACCGTAGTCCAGTGAATAGCTGGAACGGAAATCCAGTCCTTTTATCGGATTGATATTGATGTAGTTGGCGGTGGTTACACGATTACGTGATCTGTCACGCTGCATCAACAATGAGTTGAAAGGGTTGAAGTCATTATTGTTCTGCTCTCCGTGTGAACGGTAGTAGATAGTCAGGTAGTCGTAAGTAAAGCGGGTAGCCGGGTCGCGGTATGGAGCATAGTCCAGCAGCGGGTTGGCATTCAGCGCTTTGCCGTATACGTCGTCTGAAGGCATAACATCATTAGTACGGGTGAAGCCTGTGTTGGTACCTACTTTCAACCATTTCTTCACGTTGTATTCTGCATTGAAACGGCCGGTGTATTTATTCTGTTTGGTATTCTCCACTACGCCTTTATTACCTGCGTAGCCGAGGCTCAGATAGAAGACTCCTCTGTCGGAACCACCGGAGAAGCTCACTGCATGGTTCTGCTGAAGCCCGGTACGGGTAACCTGATCCAGCCAGTTGAAGCTTTGCTTTTTATTGTAAGTATCGAATTCCTGATTAGAGAAGGCGATATTCGTTTTCATCAGGGTGTTATCGATATAATCCTGGCGGTTCGCACCCGGATTATCTTTCATGTAACCGTTGGCGTAAGCATCTGTCCGCAGGGCAAACAGTTGCTCAGCATTCATGGTTTTAGGGATCCTGGTGAAGTCGGAGGTACCGAACCAGGCGTCGTAGGTTACCAGACCATCTCCTCCCCTACGCTGGCCTTTCCTGGTAGTGATCACCACCACGCCGTTGGCACCGCGGGAGCCATAGAGCGCTGTTGCAGATGCGTCTTTGAGCACCTGAATGGAAGCGACATCGTTTACGTTCACAGCGTTAAAACCACCCTGGTTGTTCTCCATGATCACACCGTCCACTACATAGATAGGTGAAGAACCGGCGTTGATGGTGTTCAGACCGCGGATCCTGATAGTAGCGTCGTCGCTGGGACGGGTACCAGCACTAACGAATACACCGGCAGCGTTACCTTGTAATGCCTGGTTGATGTTGGTAACAGGTCTTTCCAGTAATTTTTTTGAATCGACTGTTGCAACGGAACCTGTAAGGTCTGACTTTTTCATGCTGGCGCCCACTACTACTACTTCATCTACAATAGCGGTGGCCTGTTGCATTTTGATGTTCAGTGCGGTAAAGCCGGTAAAGGGTACGGTTTGCGTTTCGAAACCTAAAAAGCTGAATTCCAGTGCGCCTTTGTTGCTTTCAGCAGTAATGGAGAAGGCGCCAGTGATGTCTGTAACGGTACCGGTTTTTGTGCCGGTTAATTTCACCGATACGCCGGGAAGTGGTTCTCCTTTGGTGTCGGTGACTTTACCGGAAATTCTGCCACTCTGGGCAAAAACGGACACTGAGCCGGTCAGCATGGCTATGATGCATAGGAGCGACCATAGCCTCTTGAAAGCATTTTTTACATGCATAACGTGAAGCATAAAGTGTTTGTAAAGATTCTTTTAATGACAGGTATAATGTTAGTTGACAATCTCCAATAAACGTGAAACTTGCATTTCGAAAATTCGTCCCCTTTGCGCCAGAACAGTGCCACTTAATCTTTAAGTAATTGATTTCCAGTATAATCTTTTAGACTTTGATTGGTTTGGTCTATTCTGGTCTACAAAACAAATATAGGGTTAGTTTGGAATAATCAAAGCTTATTTTTTATGATTGGTAAAATTGGGGGTGAATTTCTTAGCCACCGGTAATTAAAACACTCATTAATGGGATCAGGTGAAATTCCAGGAGTTGATTAGAATTGCCTCGGTTCCGGGTGGACTATCTCGCTCATAGCTACCACATTTTTCATCCTTATGCATAGTGTTTCGCATGCTATTAACGACGTTTAGGCATTGGCAGCGGTTACCAATGCGAACAGAGAGAACAGGAATATCAGGCTACATTTCATTGATTAGGATGGGTTAATGATGAAAACAGGTATCTTTTAAATGTATGAGGTTTTCACCAGATAATATTTTTTATAAATCCAAAATTTCATATATTCACTATGAAATTTCAATATTACCCAATAAAATGTTCTCTGTTTGAAACCAAAGTAGCAAGTATTTCAATTGTTAGACTCCGTGAAAATGATATACTATTAAGTTTGTTGACGATGCCTTGAGCCTATATCCTAAGAATGGACCAGTAAAGACAGATTTGCCAATTACCATTATGATTTCTTCCACGCCAATGGGTCAGGTCAATTGAATACAGATATAGCATCGTAACAGCGATCTCAGGTCAAGAGTCTCTAAGTTCACGTAAGCGGGATACCGGAAATGATTATTGCATGCAATGGAGATACCTCACGGCTATTCTCCAGTGGCACGCATATGCCTATGTGACCACGGTTGCCGGGGACAAGGCACTTCTAATATAAGTGCCTGTAATTTTAAGTTTGTTTATCACGTTTGTTTCATCTGGCTACATAGTGCAGATAGGACTACTATTTAATTCAAGTTACCAAATGACACATTGATAATACTATTCCCAATGACAGAACATACCGAATTGCAATACGCTATACTGTAGGCCGTATACTGCATATTATAGACTGTGTGCTATAGACTGCTATAGACTGTGTACTATAAGGCAGTGTGCTGTATACAATGTGCAGTGTGCCGTATGTTGCATTGTACAATAAGGTCCTCATATACCTAAACCGTTAGCAAGACATGAATCTATCGTTAAAACCCACACCCGGTATCGCCCTTTTATGGCCGCTAGCAATAATAATATACGGCATGGCCGCCTATTTTAACATCGGTTATTATCACCCGGATGAGCATTACCAGATAATAGAATTTGCAGGTTTAAAGTTAGGTTGGAACCAACCAGCAGACATGGCATGGGAATACACAAAGGCGATCAGGCCAACAATACAACCCTGGTTATGCCTGGTCCATTTTAAACTGATGCTTCTGATAGGAGTAAAGAACCCTTATCAACTTGCCTTTTCATTGCGTATCCTTACAGCTGTATGCTCCCTATTTGCAACCGGTTTCTTTGCAAGGAGAACATATGCGTACTTTCAATTCCAGCATATTCCGAAAACACTTTACTATTACTGCTGCTATTTCCTTTGGTTCATCCCAATGGTGGGCGTAAGGTTCTCTTCTGAGACATGGTCAGGACTTCTCTTTACTGTGGCTTTCGCTCTGGTCCTTGACAATAAAACTACGACAGGAAAATACCTGGCGATAGGCACCCTGTTAGGCGTCTGTTTCCTGTTCCGCTTTCAATGTGGCATACTGGCGGCTTCACTTATTATGTGGATGCTAGTCATAAAAAAAGATCCTCCCAGGTATATGCTTACAGCGATTAGTGCAATAATCGTTATGATACTTGTGGGGTTCCTTCTGGACTACCTGTTTTATCATAAGGCAACGTTGACATTTGTTAATTACTTCAGAGCAAATATTATTGAAGATGCGGCGTCCAAATACGGGGTTTCTTCCTGGAGTACATTATTAAGTTATATACTGTTACATACTATTGTTCCTTTCGGCTTACTGATATGCGCCAGTATTGTATGGCTTGTCATCATGAAGCCGGGAAATCCTTTAATATGGTGTGTGGTGCCCTTTATCCTGATCCATGCGATCATCCCTCATAAAGAGATCCGCTTTTTATTTCCCCTGGTCTGGATGGTTCCCTGTATGGCTTTGCTCATGATTGAGGACCTGTATTCACTTTACCTCAAGTCTTATGCAAAACAGTACCAGCTTACAATAACCGGTGTGCTGATTTTTCTGGCATTGGTCAATGCGTCGGCCCTGGTTTTCACCATACTGAAACCGGCAGGGATTGGACAGAAATATCTTACAAACTACATTGATTCGAAAGTTAAAAAAGAGGCCGTTGTGATGTATTTCTCTCCGGGTGCGAACCCATACCAGCCCTGGTCATTTCTCCAGGAACATTTTTACAGGAACAAAAATGTTGTCTGTAAGTCCATTGAAGATTTTAACAAATTTGAGGTGCCGGATTCCCATCGTGATGGCCATTACCTGCTGGCCATCCAGGAGTATGAGAAAGATATCGTCGAGCAAGTCCTGCACTACAAGAAAATAGAAGCGAAGCTGATTAAGAAATCTATGCCCGTTTTTGAATTGCCGGTTTTAAATGAATATTCCGGGTTCAACAAACGAGCGGTTATTCTACTGTATTCCCTGTAACCGCTGGTATTTCCCTACACCTGGTCCTACACTGCCGAGGCCTACCTGGTTAAGCACATTGTACCGGACAGCAATTTAAGACAGTACCTTTTTGATAACCATAAATAGCCCGAATATGTTTTCCCTGACTTCACCAATTTCCCTTCTATACAACAGGAAGTTCGCTGTATTTGTCATTCTGTGCATTTGTACGATCGTCTATATTCCAATATATAACCTGGATTTTCAGGATGCCTGGGATGATCAATGGGTGGTGATTAACCAATATACAGAGAATGGATTGTCTATCTCTAATATCAAACATATCCTGTTTGATTTCTATCATGGTCAATACTCGCCTGTAAATCAGTTCTACTATTCGGCGATGTACGCACTAAACGGTTATGACCCCCTGCTCTTTCATTTTTGCAATTTGCTGGTACATCTGTGCAATACCGTTCTCGTTTACCTGTTTATCGAAAAGCTGATGAAAGCATGTGGGCATGATAGCGCTTTTTGCGCGAAAACGAGCTTTCTGACAACATTACTTTTCAGTATTCATCCTATTGTAGTCGAACCCGTTTCCTGGCTTTCGGCTTCTAAAATATTGCTCTATTCACTGTTTTACCTGCTGGCCTTACTTTCCTATATCGACTATATGTCAACCAAAAGGACCGGGCACTACCTGCTGGCAATGGTCTATTTCATCTTGTCCTTTGGAGCTAAGGAACAGGCAGTAACGCTACCTGTGGCATTTTTTATCGTTGACTACTTTGTTAAAGGAAAGCAATATGCGCTGTCAGGAAAGGTCCTCCTGGATAAGGTTCCATTTCTGGTGCTTGCCTTCTTATTTGGCATCCTGACCATCTATTCCCAGGCTTATTTTGGCGCCGGAGTCTTGATAGATCAGAAGGGTTACACCTTATTCCAGCGCCTGATATTTGCCTCTTATGCGATAACAGAATACCTTACAAAGATCATCTTTCCACTAAGAATACACCACCTCTACCCTTTTCCGAACAACCCAGGCCAAGCTGTTCCCATCCGGTTTTATGTATATCCTGTAGCACTGATCATTATTATTATTTACCTGATCAGGAACTTCACGGTCAATTACATCTACTTCGGTATCTGCTTCTTTATACTTCACCTTATAACCTGTATCCATCTTATCCCAATGGCCCGCGTAGCAATAGTTGCGGACAGGTATGCCTATATATCGGCTATCGGTGTTCTCTTTCCCATTTCATATTACCTGGCTAAGTTCAAACAAAGAGCTATTGCCATGAGGATCATTGTACTTTATTGCTTATTCCTGTCTGTTTATTCCTATACCCGGACTTCCGACTGGCGGAACAGCACTGTTTTAAAGAACAGTATTAATTCTTAACACCATAAACTCCCATTCATGCCAACAGGCTCAAGATCTCCTTAGGATGGAGATAAACACCCAGTATTCTCATAAATAATAACCTTTAAATGTAGTAACAACTATGAAAAAACACTTCAATTTCAAATTGATCGCAGCCATTGTTTTATTGGTAGTACTGACTTTAAATGTGCAATATGCGCTGACCGGTTATAAAGCCGCAGACGTATCTGCACGGGATTATTCTTCTACTTCGAGTGAGTCAAGTTCTTCCAGTGAAACAGACGTGTCACAGAGCGGATTTTTAGGCGTTGAAACCTATACTTCATGCCCTGAAAAATATGATATGACATACTCAATGGGGCAAACATTAAACTTCAGCTACCAGCTCTCAGTCAGCATTACCGGCATATCCTATATTGGTTCTGCTTCAGTTGGCGGAGGAACTACATATAGCTATGTTTCTTCGGCGTCCGGTGTAAGGCAGGCCAAAGAGAGGAACTGTCCAGGTTATTTTGGCAGTTGTTCACACAGGGACTGTGGACAGTTTTAATCAATGAGTACAGTGAAAGGTCATTCTCCTCCGGAGAATGCCTTTTACTCCACCATCCTTTTATTACCATTTCCACGAGAAAATGCTGTTAACAGATTAAGAGCAGGTTCAGTTTTCATAAATATACCCAACGACACAATTCACTATGACTCGAACAAATACTTTGACTGTACCCAGGTCCTTCTTTTACATGATCCTTATACTGATCTTACCGGGGTGCAACATTAAGGAACCAAGAAAAAAGAATAACATTGACTTTGAAAAGGCACAAAAAATCACCATAGAAGACAAGCAGCTGGAGGATCATCTTTTCCTTGACGAAATAATAGATCGGCATTCGCTGGAGATTTACACGTTCCAGGAAGACAAGGATAATATGCTTGGGATGATCGGTAAATGCGTTTCAACGCCCGAAGGTATCCTGATATTCGACAGCTCTACCAAGTCAATTTACCTCTTTGACTTCAACGGTACCCTGATCCGGAAGATCGGAAGTTATGGTAAAGGTCCTCATGAATACCTGAAACCTCTTGATGTTGTTTATAATCCATTTAATAATACAGTGGAGGTACTCGACATGGCTGTTAAGACCCGTAAGTTTGACATTCACTCGGGGGAGCTCAAATTCGAAGGGTATAGCTTTCAGCGGAAGTATCATATTAATTCCTTCCTTCCAATCGACAGTAACATATATGCCGGTTACAATGGCTTTTCACCTGTAGAAGAGGTCTATCAGAACAACTTCAGATTTGGCGTTTTCAAGGAAAAGAATATTGAGTACAGGAATTTGTATTTCGATAAGGAGACAGCTGTTCCTGTTACATCGATTAATCCTTTTTACTTATTTGACAACAAAGTACGTTTCTTTGAATCCATATTTCCTGTAATCTACAGCATAGATGCTGACACATTGGTTCCGGAATACCGTCTGGTTTTTAAAACGGCTAATCCATCTCTCACGGATCCTGATGATCCCGCATTAATAAAAGAAGTATTTGACAAAAAGCTACCGATGCTCAGCAGGATTAATGAGACCAACAACTTTATTTTCATCACCTACCTGGTGGATGAAATGAAGCGTTTCAGCATTTACAATAAAGCTGACTCAAAATCATTAGGTACCGCCATCTTCAATTACAAGATCAAAGAGCTTGACCTGGAGTTGTATTCATTATTCCAGGATGGAGCATTCCTGGGCTCAATTGTCTATCCAGATGACCTGATGCGCGTAAAAGAACACCTGAGTAAACTTCAAAGTTTATCTCCCCTGCAGGACAGGTTTAATAAGCTGAACATTTCCGCTCTAAGTAATCCCATCTTTATAAGATTCAAGACGATATGAGAAAAACAATCAAGAGCAAAGGTCTTTGGGGTATTATTGTCATACTGCTAATAGCCAGTATCATAGTTTTTTCGGCAAGGAGAAGCCTGCCGGAAAAGTCAAAGATCGCAGACATGCAAGAGGATCTGATCAGTACAGAAAAGGCCTTTGATGAAAAAATGAAAGCGGATGAGGGTAAACGTTTATCCCTGGATAGCCTGTCGATCGTGAATATAAATGATCTACCACATTTTTCGTTTTTGGCAGATCATTACCTGGTCGTCAGGTTTTCGGAAGTAAACTGCGAAACCTGTGTGGAAAGTATTTTCTCGGTGCTGGAGAAGAGCAAAAAGATTGATTCAACCCGCATTATCCTGCTGGTAGATTTCAGATCGGAGGCTTTTCTACGCACGTTTGTGCGACTGAATACTATCAAGTTTCCCATTTTTAAATATCCAGCGCTCAACTCTTTCCTTAATGCCGATGCGCTGGGATATCCTTATTTATTTATAACGGACAAAGATGGCCTGAATCATGACTTTTTCATGCCTGTGAAAGAAGACCAGCAAAGGACTATCGCCTATCTGAATAGAATAAAACTAATTTTTAATGATCAAAAATAATACAGCTATAATGCTCATTAGAAATGGCATAAAGAGCAATAACACAAGTCCTTTGTTTGTGTTGCTGGCAATTTGTTTTACTGTGATTGTAGTTACGGCCGCCGGTTGCAACCGCATTCGTCAGAAAGACAACACTGATGGTTCCTTATTGTTGATCAGAGACAGTCAAATCGATCGCCTGTTGCATATAGATTCCCTGATTGAACCCGGATCTTTGAAATTTACATTGCTGGAAAATAGAAGAGACAGTGCATTTATTGGCGATCTGGACTTCAGGTTTGCAAGCGATGATGCGTTAATATTTTTCAATAAGCGCCTGAACATACTGGTAATATTCAGCTATGATGGGAAATTAAAGAAGGAGTTAGACCTGAATCAGCTTATAGGGTTTGACTTTAAGATAGCGGACATCAGGAACAATCCGTACAGTAGCCGCATCGAGATACTGGACATGAAGAATACGCTCTACACATTTTCAGCTAACGGGGATTTCCTCGGTACCGAGGAGCAGTTTAAAACCTATCCTCATTCTTTGTTCTATCCTTTGAGCGATTCTACCTACGTACTCTACAACAACTTTACTACAAATGCTGGCAAGACGGATCCCTGCAGGTTTTATGTGTTAAAGCATTTCAACAAAACAAGGTCATGGTGGCCTTTAGATACTTCACTGGTTATTGTGCTTCCGGTAAATAACCGGCAGTTTTACCAATCGTCCGGAGAGTTGCGCTTTTTTGATCCCCTGTTCCCGGTTATATATACCGTCTCTGACACTGGTCTAACGCCTAAATACAGGTTGAAATATCAGCAATTCAATCTTACTACAAAGAATGCGCTGGATGTCCGCTCGATTATTAAGGAGACCAAATTCCACCCTGTGCCCGCGATGAATTACTTTATTGAATCTGATAAATATTGCATCATGGAGTACATCCTTGCTCAGCATCGCTATTCATCTGTCTGTGATAAAGCGACCGGGAAGTCTTTAGGGGTTTCTTACTTCGGATTGGGCCTTAGTAATTTGGGGGTGACGCTCTATAACCCTCTTTTTGCAAAGGATTCAAAGAACTTTCTAACGGTACTATACGGCGAAGAGATCATCAGGAATAAGGAGAAGCATAGTGGTTTCAAAGCCCTTGAGGGATTGAAGAACTATGATAAGGTATTAGTGTCTTTCAGGTTTAAATAAACGACCATGTTATTCTTTTCAATTGCCCGCCGCTCAAAGTCGGGTAACATTATTTCCGCATCCCTGTTTGCTTTATCTGTACTCAACGCTTCCTGCAATCAAACCAGTGGCAACAGCGCAGGCGAATCGGGGCTTGATTCTGTTCTGATGGGAGTTTCATCCGTAGAGGAAAGCATCAGGTATATGGTGTTGCAGGAAACAAAGTTCAGCAAAGAGTTACTGGCCAACGGGAAGTTAAGTTCCACCCGTAAGGCAGACCTGAAGTTCAAGACCCCGGGGATCATAAAGGAAGTATTGGTGCGTGAGGGCGAACATGTACAGGCTGGTCAGCTGTTGGCCCGGCTTGATGAGGAAAGTGCGATAGCATCGCTCAATGCTGCCAGATTGAGTCATGAACAGGCGGTATTGGATTATGAGGATCAGCTATTGCGATCCGGTTATAAGATAAACGATACTGCCCGGCTGCCGGCGGACATTAAAGCAGTAGCAAGGCTCAGGAGTGGGCTTGGCAGGGCAATACTTAATCTCCGTCAGGTGGAGAATGAGTTGAAAGAAACGAAGCTCGTGGCGCCCTTTTCGGGTATTATTGCCAATCTCAGGGCAATGCCTTTTAACAATAGCAACAGTTATGAGTTCATCTGCTCTTTGATTGATGACAGTCACATGGAGGTCAGCTTTAAAGTGCTGGAACAGGAGTTACCATTTATCCGGAGATCAGGTCTTATAACGATCATGCCTTTCAGTCAGCGAGGAGAAAGTGGTGTTATTGCCAGGGTGCAAAGTATCAATCCCCTGGTTGATGGGGCGGGAATGATAGAAGTAAAGGCCTTGTTATCAGATGGTGGTCATAGGGAGTTGCTGGATGGAATGAACGTACGCGTGCATGTTCAGCAACAGCTGGCCGGGCAATTGGTTGTTCCTAAGGAGGCGGTACTGGACCGTCAGAACCGGAAGGTGGTCTTCACGCTTGTGGACAGTCTTGCACAGTGGAACTATGTGGAGATCGGCGGGGAGAACAGCAGCCAGTATGCTATCAGCAAAGGATTGAAATCGGGCGATAAAGTTATTTATGAAGGCAACTTTAACCTGGCGCATGACAAAATAATCCACGGCACCAAAGGGCAATAAAGAAGTAAGAGACCTATGCAGGAAAAGCGCTTCACAACATCATTCTCCTCTTTCAGTACAATACTGGTATTTGTGCTTTGCATGCTGATCGGAGCAGCCACTATCCCTTTGCAGCGTATCCAGCTGTCGCCCAGCCGCAATTACGGGTCCGTGAGTGTAGAATGCTACCTGCCTGGCGCCTCTTCGGAAGTAGTTGATCTGGAAGTAAGCACTCCCGTTGAAAGCACGCTGGCCGGTCTCAAAGGGCTTGCCAGCCTGAGGTCGACTTCCGGAAACGGCGTATGCCATATACAGGTAGAGCTGGACAAATGGACTGACCCTGAGATCTTCCGCTTTGAAGCTTCTGTACTGATGCGCAGACTTTATGAGCGCCTGCCGAAAGGTGCTTCCTATCCAATTGTAACGCTCAACAAGCCGGACAATAACCGGCAAAGTAGCAGCATCATCAATTTTGCTATCCGTGGTCCAGGCAGCGTAAATACGGTAGCAGATATTGTGGAGAAGCATATCCGTCCATTGCTGGCCGATCTGCAGGGAGTAGACCGGGTAGAGGTACATGGACGTCAAGCGGACCAATATGCCATTCAGACCAATTCGGCCATACTGCGGGAATATGGATTGAGCTTCAATACGGTCGAGTATGCACTTAGGACAGGCCTAAGCACGGCCTTTCTGGGGGTATTCCGGAATGGTGAAGATGAAAAGACAGTATTTGCAGACCGTAGTCTGACAGATACGGTTCAGCTGTCCCGGTTTCCTGTGGCCCAGAAGGAAGGCAGAATAGTACGATTGGGAGATATTGCCCATATTGAGCGCCGGCTTGCCCCGCAACGCTCCTATTACCGGGTTAATGGCAAAGAGCAGGTGAGCGTCGCTGTCTTTCCTGCTGAACATATTAATACGTTGGATCTATCGGTAAGGGTGCGAAAGTGTATGGACAGGATCAGGAAGACATTGCCGCGGGGATTTGAGGTTTCGCTGGGTTTTGACAATACTGAATACATCAGGGAGGAGCTGAATAAGGTATATATACGTACGGCACTATCTGTGGCTATCCTGCTGACTTTTGTGCTGCTTATCACACGACAACTGAAGTATCTGTTGATTGTGATCAGCTCTTTGCTTGCCAACATACTATTGTCTTTCATCCTGTATTATTTTTCAGGCATAGAGATCCATCTGTATTCCCTTGCGGGTATTACTTTATCATTAGGGCTGGTCGTAGACAATGCCATCGTCATTGTTGAGGATTTGCGGCATACAGGGCGTAACCGCATTTTTGCGGCCATTCTGGCCTCTACCATGACTGCCATAGGTGCTTTATCAGTCATTTTCTTTCTTGAAGAGCAACAGCGTATCCTGCTGCTGGATTTTGCATTGTCTATCATTGTTAATCTGCTGGTGTCATTACCGATTGCCTGGTTCTTTATTCCTGCCATGCTGGACCGGTTTCCTGTAACAGTAGCTGCACCCGGGAAACAACAGCATGGGAGACGTTTATTCAGCCGCCTTTCTGGTCAGTATAACAAGCAGTTGCAGTTCATGTTACGCTTCCGTTTTTCATTTATTTTTCTCTTTATACTGGCATTCGGACTACCATTATTTCTTTTGCCAAAAGAAATCAAAAAAGAAGGATTCTGGGCCAGCGTCTACAATCGTACAATAGGAAGTGAGTTTTATAATCAGGAACTACGGGACCCTTTGAACCGCTACCTGGGCGGCAGTCTCTATCTGTTTAAAACAACGTCGGGAAAAAGGGACAGCCGGGAAGATGAGCAAGAACACCCACATCTGAGCCTTACTATCAGTATGCCCAAGGGAGCAACGCTTCAGCAAATGGACCTTGTTGTACGTCATTTTGAAGAATTGCTGGGACGGTATGGATCTAAGCTTAAACAAGTGGAAGCGCAGGTAACCAGCGCCACCAATGCCAGTATCCAGATATATTTCCTACCTAAATATGAAAAAGGGTTTCCTTACCGGCTGAAAGACATCCTGGAAAATAAGGCCATCGAAGAAGGCGCAGCTGATTTTCAGATATACGGTATAGGCAGAGGTTTTAGCAATGCTGTAGATCTTGATCAGTTTGATGCTGATATCAGCATAGCAGGATACAACTACCAACAGTTGAAAGTTCTCGCAAGTAAGATACAGGATACACTGCTTAAAAATCCACGTATCAGCAATGTAGTGATCAGCACGCGGGACCGTTATGCTTTTGAGCCGGTGCCTGAGTATTATGTGCGGCTGACCGATCCACAGTATCTCAGCTTATATAAAATTGCCCGTGCTGATATTGGCAGGAGCCTGCAGGGCCTTGCGGAGGCTTCTGAGCATGTAGGACAGATGCCCGCAGGCATCTACCAGACATTGGATGTAACATTTGAAAACAACTCTGATATGCCCCCTCCCATCTGGAGCATACTGCACAATCCCTCGCAGGTGAACGATTCAGTTATGCTGCGTATGGATGATATGGGAGAGATAAAGAGCGTCAATACATCAGAAGATATTGTCAGGGTCAATCAGGCATATGTACTGCACGTTCATTACCGGTTTACCGGAAGTTATGAGCTCAATAAACTGATACGGGAACGGCTGATGGATCATTATGAAAAAACACTTCCTTTTGGATATAGCATCCTGGGAAGGGCTAAAGGTGGACTGTGGTTCAGTAATGACACAGACCATCATCTCTGGCTTATCCCCCTGGTATTGCTGATCATATACATGATCTGCGCTGTTCTGCTGGAATCACTTCTACAGCCGTTGGCTGTGATCATGATCATTCCATTTTCTTTTACAGGTGTATTCCTGGTATTCTATCTGCTGGACCTCGGGATGGACCAGGGTGCATATGCTTCACTGCTTATGGTAAGTGCATTGGTCACAAACACTGCATTGTACATCATTAATGATCTCAATTTTATCAGGGAGGAAACGCGGTACAAGGGTAACAAGGCCGTAATTCTGTATGGCAGGGCTATACGGTCCAAGGCGATGCCTATTCTGATCACAACAGCGTCGGCTGTTCTCAGTTTATTACCATTCATGCTTAACGGACAGGAACAGGGTTTCTGGTTTACATTGTCGGCAGGCACTATAGGAGGATTAATATTTTCGGTGCTTGGTGCATTTGTCTTCCTGCCATTGTGCCTGATCCCAAAAGATAAACAACACATGAAAAGACATTACAAAGAAAGGAGGATACCGTCATGATAGCATTTCTGACGAAAAGGCCCATAGCTGTATTGATCAGTTTTTTTGCATTGCTGCTGTTAGGTATTGTGGCCGGTAATATGGTACCCACTTCTCTATTGCCCGATACGGACATTCCGCATATCAACATCCGTATACAAGTTCCGAATCAGTCTGCGAGAGAGATTGAACAAAACATCACTTCGCCAATGCGGGATGCTATGCGACAACTCAACGCCCTGGATGGGATTGAAAGCTCCTCTGGTGAAGGCCGTGGGGACATTCAACTTATTTTCACTCACGGAACGGATATGTCTATGGCTTTCATTGCGGTGAATGAAAAGGTAGATATGCTGATGAATCACCTGCCTCCGGGAACCGCACGTCCTCTCGTTACCCGCATCAGTGTTTCTGATATTCCGGTATTTCATTTACAGCTATACGATAAGTTTGGGAATGAAAGTCCGCAGCGGCTTGCAGAGATCAGCAGTTTTGCCCGAGAGATCGTGCGGAGACGGTTGGAGCAGTCGCCCGAGATCTCCATGGTGGACATCACCGGTTTTACGACGCCCCAGGTCCAGCTGCAGCCGCGGGAAGACTATCTGCGGACACTGGGACTGAATGCAGGCAATCTGCTCAATGTATTCCAGGAGAACAGGATCAGTTTAGGGAATGTGATGGTAAGGGATGGTCATTATCGTTACTATCTGAAATTCGTTGCCAGTCTGCAGGATCTGGACGACATCAGGCAGATTCCCCTGCAGGTGAATGGACGTATTTTCAGGCTCGAGGAACTGTCTGAAGTCAGCCTGAACAATGCACCTGCTACCGGCGCTTTTTATGCAGACGGCCATAGAGCAATAGATATGGCCATTATCAAGCAGTCAGCCGCCAGAATGGAAGACCTTCAAAAATCTTTCCGTCGGCTGGTAGCGCAGTTCAGACAAGATTACCCGGGATTACAGTTTAAGGTAAGCCAGGATCAGACAGCGTTGCTGAACTATTCCATTGGCAATCTTCACCAGGACCTGGTGCTGGGTGGCATCCTGGCGTTCATCTGCATGATGATCTTCATCCGTAAACCGGGCGCTGCCATCCTGGTGGGGATCACTATTCCTGTATCGCTGGTGCTTAGCCAGCTTGGCTTCTATCTCTCTGATATTTCATTCAATGTGATCTCTCTTGGAGGATTGATACTTGGGCTGGGGATGATCATTGACAACTCCATTGTGGTGATTGATACTATTACGTTGCACCGTCAACAGGGCAAATCGCTGGAGGAGGCCAGTGTGGACGGTCCGAACGAGATCATTATCCCCCTGGTATCTTCTGTACTGACCAATTGCGCTGTTTTTGTACCCTTGCTATTTCTGAGCGGACTGGCAGGGGCTATCTTCTTTGACCAGGCCTTATCGATCACTATCGGCATCATAGCTTCGATGCTGGTATCTGTATTACTGCTTCCGCCGTTATTTCTGCTCATGCACAGATTAAGGCCATTCCAAGAGGAAGGGAAGCACCAGATTCCCGCCCTGGTGAATGTAACGGGGTGGTATGAGAAAGGCATACACTGGGTATTCAAGCATACTACTTTAACCGTAGTGTTGGTCCTTGCCGTTATGCTGGCAGGAACATTCTGTTTCGTACACATCAAAAAGGAACGGCTTCCGCCCATCAGCCGGCAGGACCTGGATGTGCAGATCGACTGGAATGGCTATACGGATCCATTCACTGCCAATGCGCGTATAGATAGCTTATTAAGGCCATTTAAACCCTATATTCAGCGTTATAACGTCTGGACCGGTGCACAGCAGTATCTGCTATCAGAAATGCGCGAAATGGCCTCTAATCAGGCCAGAATATATATACACCTCAAAAAGAGCGAATACCTGCCTCTATTGACCGGAAAACTACCTCAGGAGGTAGTCAGGTATTATCCTGAGGCACTGATAGAGCTACACCCGGCGGAGAATGCGTTTGATGCCGTATTTGCCGACAGGCGAGCCCCCCTGGTGTTGGAGATAAGCGAAAAAGATTCCCGTGCTATGCCCCCGGTCAGGCGGAGTGAAGCATTTCGCCACCGGCTGACATACTTATTACCAGGAATACCTATTGCTCCCATTGCGCACCAGCAAAGACTTATTTTGAGAACAAATACGGAGCTGGCAAGCCTGTACGGAGTGAGCCTACCCGATCTTAATAATACGCTCAGCAATGCCCTTAAACCGCTGTATGTAGACAATTTCCAGGGAGCAAAGGAGCTGGTGCCTATAGTCGTTGCATCCAGGGAGTATTCCAGCCTGCAGGAATTACTTATACAAACTACTGTCAAAGGGAAAAAAGATCAGCAATATCCTTTGTCCACTTTTGTTACCTCATCACCTGATGACGACTACCGGTTGATCACCGCCGGAAAACAGGGAGAATATTATCCGATCTCCCTTGAAGTTGCAAATGCAGAAAGTGTGCTGGCAAAACTGGAAGATAAGCTTGTGAAAAACAACGGGGAGCTTTCGATCACACTTACAGGGAGTTATTTTGATAACCAGGCGCTGATCCGGCAGATGTCTTTCATTCTACTGCTCTCTGTGGTGCTATTGTATTTTATATTATCTGTGCAGTTCGAATCGCTGTTACAGCCACTGTTTATTCTGGCAGAACTACCTATCGCGATACTGGGCGCATTCATTTTCCTGTATGTAGCAGGCAGCTCCCTCAACCTGATGTCCATGATTGGTATTGTAATCATGAGCGGGCTGGTTATTAATGACAGCATTCTTAAGATAGATGCCATTAACAGTTACAGGCGACAGGGTGTGCCTCTTATCGAGGCTATTCACCTGGGAGGCCTGCGTCGTCTCAAACCGATGGTCATGATCAGCCTTTCCACTGTGGGAGCGCTTCTTCCAACGCTCTTCATGCGGGACCTGGGATCGGAGTTGCAAAAGCCATTATCATTAACCCTACTTGGCGGCATGACCTTAGGGCTGCTGGTAAGTTTGTTCTTTGTTCCCCTTCTTTACTGGCTGATCTACCGTCGGCGGGAAACTCATAAAACCATATGAAGACCATGACCTGTATTTGCAGAAAAATGATCGTCATGCTTTTGGTGGCATCCTCTTATGTTCCGTTAACGCTTGCGCAGCGGGCAATAGATCTTCAGGAAGCTGTGCTTGTTGCACAACGGCAGTCCCTGTCATACAAGATTGCCCTCAATAGTCATCAGAGCAGCCAATGGAATTACCGCAGTTATCAGATCTCCAGGAAGCCGGCGCTTTACCTGGAAGGTACGGTACCCAACTATTCCCGCAGTATTAATAAGATCACCTTATCAACTGGCGAGGATAGCTTCGTTAGTCAGAATCAGGCTTACAGTTCGGTATACCTGAGTCTACAGCAGAACATCACGGCAACAGGTGGGATCTTATCATTGGGGTATAGGTTAAACCGTATTGATGTATTTGGTACAAATAGTTCAGTTAGTTATTCTTCAGTACCGGTTTCTCTTGCATATACTCAGAATACGTTGGGATATAATCAATACAAGTGGTTAAAAAAGACGGAGCCGCTTCGTTTTGAACTGGCAGACAGGAAGTTTGCTTCTGATATGGAAGATATCGGACTATCGACTATAGATAAGTTTTTCAATTTACTACTAGCGCAAACACAAAAGGCATTAACGGCGAAGAACCTTGCTAATTCAGACACCTTATTACAAATAGCAAAAGAGCGTTTCAAACTGGGAACAGTCGGGCAGAGCGAATTGCTGCAATTGCGGCTGAACGTACTTGAAGCACAGAAGGCGCTGACGCAGGACAGTGTAGACCTCTTCCTTGCCAGGCAGGAGCTGGCCCGTTATCTGAACCTGGATCCGGAGGTGAACTGGATGATAAGCTTGCCGGAAGATGCTTCTTTTTTTGTTGTGGGATTTCCGGAGGCCCTTGAGCGGGCAAAAAACAACAGCCAGGAAGTGTTGAAATTCAGGCTTAACAGGTTGGAGGCAGAACAGCATGTAGCAGAAGTAACTGCGGCCAACAAGGTGCAGTTCAGGATCTCAGCTAATTTCGGGTTGTCTAATACGGCCCCAAACCTTCCGAAACTATTTGATAGAATGGAGAACCAGCAGAACCTTTCCATCGGATTCAGTATGCCTATTCTCGACTGGGGCAATGCCAGCACTAAGCGACGCCGCGCGGAAGCTGATCTCAGCATGGTGGAGCATCAGATAGAACAGGAGCAGGTAGAGCTGGAACAGGAAATCGCCCTCCAGGTATCCCGTTGGAGTCTGCTGCCACAGCAACTGGGTGTGGCGCGGGAAAGCCGCGAAATATCCGAAGAGAATTATGTACTGGAACAACAAAGATTTCTCAGGGGGGCTATCACACTCAATGATCTCAATATTGCCCGGGTCAATAGGGAACGCTCGGTGACCGCATATTATGAAGCATTAAAAGTATACTGGCAGTTGTATTTTACAATACGTAAGCTGACCTTATATGATTTTGAAAAGAAAGGGGAATTGAAGTATGTGATCAATAAGAGCAGATAACAATGTTCTCTATTAATGGGGAAAACAGCAGCTATATATTCCCTTTTTTCATTTCGCTGACGGCATAGGTAGCTGCTCTTGCTGTTAGTGCCATATATAGCAGGGACGGGCTTTGATTACCGGTACTCGTCATGGCGGCGCCATCGGTCACAAATACGTTTTTACAGTGATGTAACTGATTCCACTCGTTCAGCAGGGAAGTACGGATATCCTTGCCCATTCTGCAACCTCCCATTTCGTGAATGTCAAGACCAGGGGCCTGGTGGTTGTCGTGTTGTTCGATGTTTTTGCAACCTGCCTTGTCCATCATTTCTGCGCTTTGGATCAGAAAATCTTTGATCATTCTTTCATCATTATCATCATAATCCACCGACATGATCAATAAGGGCATGCCCCATTGATCTTTTTTGTCGGGGCTTAGTCTTACGTGATTTGTTTCCTTCGGGATAGTTTCGCCCTGCATGTACATGTAAGTACGCCAACCGCCGGGTTCCGATAATGCTTCTTTATAGGCGGCACCGATATTAACATCTAACAGTTCTCCGTTTGCACGTGGGCGATAGGCGCCCATAAAGGTGGTGAAACCGCCAGCATAGTCAGTGTCCTGTTGGTGCAAATTGCGGTAATTCGCAATGATCGGCTCTGTGGGATTTCGTCCGTAGTAGTAGTTGTCTTCCATGCCCTCCATTTCAGCATTCACCGATGCGCGGTAATTATGGAAAGCTACATATTTGCCCAACAGGTCACTATCGTTTCCCAGGCCGTTGGGGAAACGGTTGCTGGTAGAGTTCAGTAAGATCAGGTTTGTATTCAAAGCAGCCGCATTTACGAATATGATGCGGGCAAAGAAGTCGGTTACTTCCTTTGTATTCGCGTCAATGACCCGGACGCCGGCAGCTTTTCTTTTTTGTTCATCATAGATAATGGAATGAACGACGGAAAACGGTCTTACTGTAAGATGGCCTGTCTTCTTCGCCCAGGGGAGTGTGGAAGAAACGGAGCTGAAATAACCACCGAAGGGGCAACCGCGCATGCATAAATTCCTGGCCTGGCACTTTGTCCTACCCTGCTGTAGATGGACGTCCTGAGGGGCAGTAAGTTGTGCCCATCGTGCATGTACCAGGTAACGGTCTTTATAGTTTGCCCGGATCTTTCGCTGGATCTCGGCTTCAACACAGTTCAGATCAAAGGGCGGCAGGAATTCTCCGTCGGGCATAGCGTCTATCCCATCGCGGGTACCGCACACGCCTATAAATTTTTCGACATGAGAATACCAGGGCGCTATTGTATCATAGCTCACGGGCCATCCGATACCATAACCATAACGTTCTGGGGCGGTAAATTCGAAGTTACTCCAACGCTGGCAGGCACGGCCCCAGGTAAGCGATTTTCCCCCCACCTGGTAGCCACGTATCCAGTCGAATGGCTTTTCCTGTATGTAGGGATGGTCTTTGTCTTTGATAAAGAAGTGAGCGGTGTCTTCTGCAAATCCGGCTGCCTTGCTGATCAGCGGATTTTCCTGGAGAAACTCTTTGGATAGCTGTCCGCGGTGCTTAAACTCCCAGGGAGCCATGGTGGCGGTAGGATAATCTTTTATATGTTCTACATTTCTGCCTCTCTCGAGCACCAGTGTTTTCAGTCCCTGTTCGCAGAGTTCTTTGGCAGCCCATCCTCCGCTGATACCGGAGCCGATCACGATGGCGTCGAAGGTGTTTTGTTGTATACCTTTTGTATTAATGAACAATGAATTAGCAAACATAATGTGGAATCAGGTTGTTTTAGTTATACGAACTCTTCCCTTATGGGTTCAGTTGGGTGTTTATAAATTTACGGATTTTGAGTGGATGGGTTGCTTTTTTCCATGAACGTTTACAGGCGATTAAGCTAGGGGATACTAAACTATCAGTACAGAAACTATGCTTTATTCATGAAGTATCCATGCCCCATACATGGAATTGATGTAGTGCTGATATGCCGTTGTATAATTACAATAAATTCTAATAAAAAGACATTGCAGGACGAGATCCCACTGGTGTTTCACCTTCGGGCATCACTTTTGAGGTTGATACCCGAACGTGGCAGCTTCTGCCGGGTATAAATACGATATTTCCTGTGAGTGTATAACCCGGGTGGGTTCTAAACTGGTTTATAACATGTCAGTTGAAAATAAGAATGACAAATCCTATCAGGGGAACAGAAAAATACGTCCCGCTTATTGGTGGTCGTTGGCCATTTTTGTACTGCTTCTTATTCTTGTTATCCACTATTTCCCCGAAATCAGGAAAGAGTTTAAACTTCTCAGGAAGGTGAATGCGTATTGGTTGTCGCTCGCCATCTTCTCACAGCTCATGACCTATTTCTTCAATGCAATGGTTTATTTTTTCCTGTTAAGGACTTTTAAGCAGGAACGGTTGCCTAAGGTGGGAGCACTTATCAGGGCCTCTGTTATCTCCCTGTTCTTCGACCAGGTCATGCCAAGTGCCGGGATCAGTGGCAAAACGTATATTTTCAGTTTTCTCGGACGGTTTAAAATAGAAACAGCAAAAGTGATTACGTTGATAGTTGCGGAACTACTGACGTTTTATGTTACACTCGAAATACTGATAATATTTCTGCTTGGGGCTAGTTTCTTTCATGGCAAGATACCATATGTATTTAACGGAGTTTTGCTGGCCGGCATACTGGTCTATTTGGTAATTGGCACTGCTACTATATTTGCGGGCAGAAAGGAGTTTTTTCACGGTCTTTACAGGAGGCTTACCAAAGTAAAGTTTGCCAGGAAACTACTTGAAAAAATCACCAGGAGAATAAAGCAACAGCAATTTCAGGGAAGTGAAGTACAGTTATCAGCATTTCTACAAAGTAATAAAAAGAGCATGTTCCATGCATTTCTTGCACAGCTGCTTGTAGTTGCAGTTGATGCACTCACCATATTGGCGTTGTTTGAAGGACTGGGTATTCCTGTCTCTATGTTTAGTGTGTTATTGTGTTTTATATGCACCAAGATCGTCTCTACCCTACCTATATCTCCCGGGGCGCTGGTAGTGTATGAAAGCGGCATGACGTTCTTCTTTACCAGCCTGGGGCTACCGCTGGGCGCCAGCGTTATTGTTACGCTGCTTTACAGGCTTTTATCTTTCTGGTTTCCTATGCCTGCAGGTTTTCTGTTATACAGAAGCTGGCTTAGGGCGAAGGCTTGATAATTACCTGACATAATGTAGAATAACCGATGATCGAAGATGTCAGCCAATTTTTGATTGAATACATTAAATTTGATAGGTATATGCTATCTTTTACTATAGTCACTTTCAGACGCATTTAAACACCACTCTCAGATTGAATTTGAAGATAGCCAGGTATTTAGGGATTTTTCAAACGGTAAAATAATTTCACCTCGATGGAACATAAAAAGGACCTTTCCAGAAGAGCTTTTCTGCAGCAGGCGGGCTTGTCCGGCCTTGCTTTGACTATCGGCTATTACTGGCCGGCAATAGGGAAAAGTACAGGTGAGATTGTCCGCGCTGATGATGTGACGGAGCTGATGTCATGGATATCAATAGACTCCAGCGGCAAGGTGACTATCTTTAATCACCGGTCAGAAATGGGACAAGGCACCTGGCAATCCATTCCGCAGATCATTGCGGAAGAACTGGAAGTCAGCATGGATCAGGTGAGCGTTCAGTATGCGGCCGTCCATCCGACGAAATATGGACCACAGCCACAGGAAGGAAGTTTCTCTGTACGTGGCTGGTATCAGCAATTACTGCGCGTTGGCACTTCTGCAAGGGAAATGCTGATTGAAGCGGCTGCAAAGCAATGGCATGTTAATCCTGCCGAATGTTATGCGGAAAATGGAGAGGTGATTCATCGGGGAACGGGAAAAAGACTCAACTATGGTACGCTGGTAAAAGATGCTGCCCGATTAAAGCCACCTACGGAAGTCAAACTAAAAGAGCGTAAAGATTATAAAATTATTGGTAAGTCTTTACGTCGTAATGATACCGCCGCTAAAACCAATGGTACAGCGGTGTTTGGACTGGATAAAAAACTGCCGGGGATGTTGTATGCCGTAGTGGAACGGAATCCAAGGTTCAGGGGGAAAGTGAAGAGTTTTGATGACTCGGCAACGAGATCCATTAAAGGTGTAAAGCGTGTTTTTAAGGTGCAGCGGCCTGTATTTGGTATATGGTGCGAAGGTGTGGCTGTAGTGGCAGATTCCTTGTGGGCTGCTATGCAGGGACGCAAACTATTGAAGGTCCAGTGGGATGATGAGGGGTTTGAGCATCTCGATTCAGAACAGATTTTTGCAAGGATGCAGGAGGATCTGAATAAATTCTCGTCGCCTGAGAGCTTTGAAACAGCGTTGAAGCAGTCTTCGGCAGCGATAGATGCTGTATATGAAATGCCGTATCAGTCGCATAGTTGTATGGAGCCACTTAACTGTATTGCAGATGTGAAGGACAATAGTATAGAGATATGGGGACCTATACAGGAAGCGCTCTGGGTGCAGGCAGATTTAAGCGAGAGACTTCATGTGCCTATTGAAAAAGTGACAGTGAATATGACCTTTCTCGGTGGAGGTTTCGGTAGAAAAGCATTCCTCGATTATCCTCATGAAGCGGCGCTTATTTCTAAAGAGATGAAAGCGCCCGTACAGGTAATGTGGACAAGAGAGGATGATATGGGCGCGGGACCTTTCCGTCCGGGGGCATTGTATAGATGCAGAGGGGGTGTGGACGCACAAAAGAAGATATTTGCGTTGCAGATCATTTCAGCTACACAATATTCCAGTGCGGGGGAAGACAAAGAAGCCGAGCCACAAGCGCTGAAGGAGAATACCGGGGGGATAGGTGGCATTATTTACGACTATTATAAAACAATACCGCATTACAGCTTCGGGAGTGTAGCCATTAAATCACCTATACCAACTATGTGGTGGCGCGCCCCAGGCGCAAATATTGACGCATTTGCCTGTGAGTGTTTTATAGACGAACTGGCACATCTTGCTTCACAGGACCCGCTTGCATTCCGGAAAGCGCATTTTACATTTGACCGGTATCGGGCGCTGGTAGACAAATTAGCCGCCATTAGTAACTGGGAGGCACGACGAAAGAACGATGGCTGGGGTGTGGCGATTACAGAATGCTTTGGCAGTATGGTAGGTCAGGTGGTGAAAGTATCCAGGCAGCAGGACCGAACCATCAAAATTGACAAAGTGTTTGCACTGATCGACTGCGGCTGGTATGTAAATCCTGATATTATTCGTGCCCAGGTGGAAGGGAGTATCGTCATGGCACTGGGTGCAGCATTGAATCATGCGACACATTTCGAACAAGGGAAGGCGGTGGAAAGGAACTTTCACTCCTACCCTATGCCGCGGATCAATGAAATCCCGGAAATTGAGGTGCATATTATGGAGAACGATGAGAAGCCTGGGGGTGTTGGTGAGCCTGGATTGCCGGCTTTTGCACCGGCGTTGTGTAACGCGATTTTTGATCTTACGGGGAAAAGGGTGCGTCAATTGCCGTTCAGGCTGGAGGAAGTTTAATTACAGGTAAGAATAAACGCCCTTTTAAATGATGATCATCACCGGGTATATTGACCAGACTCATTGGGAGACTGCTTTTTGAACACTAATTTGAGGAAGATAGTTGCGACTCACAATGTTTCGTTTATGAAATATCCTCTCCTTCTGCTGAGCTTACTTTTCATAGGTATTTCCTGTAAAAGGCAGGAGGAAAAAACAACGCCTGTTCTCGAAAACATCACTGAATCCGTATATGCTTCGGGCATCGTAAAAAGCAGCAATCAGTATGAAGTTTTCTCCCGGGTCAATGGGATAGCTGACAAATGGATAGTAAAGGAAGGAGATCTGGTTGACAAGGGTAAGGCTATACTGAAACTTTCGGGTGTTACTGCACAGTTACAGGCAGAGAACGCCCGTATTGCGGCGGAGCATGCTGCACAGACAGCCAATTCCCAAAGGATCGCGGAATTGCGCTTAAATATTGACCTTGCGAAGATGAAGCTGGAACAGGATGCTATACAGCTGGAGCGACAGCGCAATCTTTGGGCCCAACAGATAGGCAGCCGCAATGAGCTGGAGCAACGCGAACTTGCCTGGAAGACCTCTCGCAACAATTACGACGCTGCCCGCCTTCGCTATGCAGAATTAAAACGGGAGATCAGCTTCGGAGAAAAACAAGCGCTAAAGAACCTGGAGATATCGAAGTCGCAGGTCGGCGATTATACAATCAAAAGTGAGTACAGCGGCAAGCTGTATGATATTCTGGTCGAAGAGGGAGAAATGGTGAACATACAACAACCTATTGCTGTAATTGGCGATGCCTCTTCTTTTCTGCTGGAATTGCAGGTTGATGAATACGATATTGCGCGTATAAGACCCGAACAGAAAATTATTATCACCATGGATAGTTACCGGGGGCAGCTGTTCCAGGCGATAGTAACAAAGGTCAAACCATTTATGCATGAACGGTCGAAGACATTCACGGTAGAGGCACAATTCCTGCAACCGCCTCCTGTGCTATATCCCAATCTAACCTGTGAAGCTAATATCATAGTTGCCCAGAAAGAGAACGCGCTCGTTATCCCACGTGCATGCCTGTTGGAGGGGAATTATGTTTTACTGGCGAGCGGGGAAAAGCGGAAAGTTTTTACAGGACTGATGGATTATCAGAAAGTAGAGATCATCAAGGGCTTAACGGTGAACGATCTCATCTTAAAACCTGCGCCATGAAACTACTCATTAGTATTGCCAGGTCGTTATTGTTGGCGCGATGGCGGCAAACATTCATCGCCGCTATCGGCGTTACTTTCAGCATTACCATGTTTGTAGCGCTGCTGGGATTTATGCAGGGGCTCAATGAGATGATGGATTCCCTGTTCCTGAACCGTACGCCCGACATACGCCTGTATAATGAAATTAAACCGGCGGCCATTCAGCCTGTCCAGTTGTCGCCGGACTATCACTCAGATCACCATTTTATACACTCCATTAAAGCGACCGGGCACCGGCAGGAAATTTATAACAGCATTGCTATCCTGGAAGCGTTGCGCAGAGATAAACGGGTTGCCGGAGTTGCTTCCAAGATAGTCATGCAGGCTTTTTTTAATGAAGGAACAATCGATATAACAGCTACGGTAAATGGTATTGAAGAATACCAGGAAAGTGCGTTATTGCATTTCGCGGACTATATTGTGGAGGGCGATGCTTCTTCGCTTGAGAAAGTGCCCAACAGCATTATTCTTGGTAAAGCCCTGGCAGAAAACCTCCTTGTTAATGTGGGCGAGATGGTGCAACTCACAACGCCGGAGGGAGAAAGATTTCCACTGAAAGTAGTAGCACTATGGCAATCGGGTATCCAGGACTTCGATAAAGTGCAAAGCTTTACTTCCCTGGCAACGGCACAGAAGCTGTTGGGCAAGACGCGTAATTATCTTACAGACATACAGATCAGGCTGAAGAACAGTACCATGGCGCCTATCCTGGCACGGGAGTACAGCCGTCTTTTCAATACCAGTGCCCAGGATATAGATACGCTCAATTCGGAATTTGAAACGGGGAGCTTTATCCGGTCGCTCATTTCTTATGCTGTAGGCATTACGTTGCTTACGGTATCCGGTTTTGGTATTTATAATATACTCAACATGTTGATCTATGAAAAAATGGATTCCATTGCTATTTTGAAAGCTACAGGCTTTGCCGGTCGTGATGTGAAAAGGATATTCATCTTTATTGCTATGAGCATTGGCATTTTCGGAGGGCTGGCGGGTTTGATACTGGGATTTCTGTTGTCGCTGGCAATAGACCAGTTACCTTTCCATGCTACCTCCTTACCTACTATGAAAACTTACCCGGTGAGTTATGATCCGTTCATTTATTGCATTGGCGGCGCCTTCTCTCTCATATCCACTTACCTGGCCGGCTGGCTGCCATCCAGGAAGGCCAGTAAGATCGATCCGGTTGTTATCATCAGGGGTAAATAACATAAGTATGGCAGACATCATTCTTGAAGCCCGCAATATTAATAAATACTTTCACGATCCGGTTGATGTGAAGGTGCTGAGCGACATTAATTTCAAGGTTAATAAGGGAGAGTTTGTAACGGTGACCGGTAAGTCTGGTTGCGGCAAGTCGACCTTGTTGTACATACTATCGACCATGGATACTGATTACGAAGGGGAACTGCTGATCGACAATGTATCGATGGTCAACAGGCCGGAGGCCATGCTAGCCAGGGTGCGCAATGAGAAAATCGGGTTTGTATTTCAGTTCCATTACCTGCTTAATGAATTCAGTGTACTGCATAATGTGATGTTACCCGGGCTGAAGCTGAACAGGTACCCTATACAGCAAGTGGAGCATCACGCCATGGAGAAACTGACCAGGCTTGGGATTGAGAAACTGGCCAATAAGAAAGCCAACCAGGTGTCGGGAGGTGAGAAGCAACGTATAGCTATAGCGAGGGCGCTGATCAACGATCCCTGTATCATCATGGGCGACGAACCCACGGGTAATCTTGACAAGAAAAATAGTGAGCTGGTATTTGACATTTTTAAGCAGCTTGCTGAAGAGTATAAGCAGACCCTGCTGATTGTGACGCATGACCAGGAATTTGCTGCCCGTACGCACAGGAGAATACAAATGGAAGATGGGAAAATCATACCTGATGTCCATTAGGTGACTATGGCAACAGGTGTTATGTCAGCTTGCCGAGTATCCGTTCCTCCTTCCTCTGCGGTTTCTTAACGATCACACTATCTGTTTTTCATGAATATATCGGACAATTACAAAGTAAGCGATCCTATATACGCCATCAAATGACTCTCATTATCATTTGCATTGATACCTGTCATTGGCTGCAAGTTTTCCTAAGCATAAATTTGATATCACTAAGTATTACTGCTCTCTTCCGGTTCTCTGCCGGAGCCATTTTCCCTTAACATAATAAAATAAACTCTTATGGAAAAGATCTTCAATGGACAGGTAGCATTAGTAACAGGAGGCAGCTTTGGTATAGGCCGGGCAACTGCTATTGCTTTTGCAAAGAGAGGTGCCAGTGTAGTTATAGCAGACTTAATTGAGGACGCGGAACAGGTAACGATGAAAGAAATAGCTGCCATGGGAGGCAAAGCCATTTTTGTACCATGCGACGTGTCAAAAGCGGCTGATATTGCGACGCTCATAGATAAGACATTCAGTACTTATGGCAGACTGGACTTTGCTTTCAACAATGCCGGCATAGAGGGCATTTCAGCTGCTACTCATGAGTGTACCCAGGAAAACTGGGAGAAGGTGCTGGCAGTAAATCTTACCGGCGTCTGGCTTTGTATGAAACATGAGTTATCTCATATGCAGCGGCGGGGAAAGGGCGCCATTGTCAACTGTGCATCAGTAGCCGGACTTATCGGTTTTCCTAATCTGGGGGCCTATGTAGCCAGCAAACATGCAGTAATAGGCCTTACCAAGACTGCCGCACTGGAGAATGCAAAACAAGGTATAAGAATAAACGCCGTATGTCCCGGGGTTATACGGACGCCCATGGTGGATAGGATCACGGGAAGAGACAAGGTTGCGGAACAACGTTTCATCGAAATGGAGCCAGTTGGCCGGTTTGGTGAACCGGAAGAGGTAGCGGAGGCAGTTGTCTGGTTGTGTTCTGACGCTGCGTCTTTTGTAACGGGTCACTCATTGACAGTCGACGGAGGATGGCTGGCGTCCTGACCACAGCATTGTAGCCGACCGTAAACTGTACTGACACCTAACACACTTTACCTAACCATTATCAAATCAAAACGCTATGACAAAAGACGAATTAAGCATTATGCAACAACAAGGGACAAATGCACCTTATGTGACTATCATAGTATCGCTGCAGGAAACTGGTCCCCTCGACAAAAAGGCTGCGTTACTGATCGCAGGAAATGCTATTCAGGAAGCAGACGATTTCCTGCAAAATATGTATCCGAAGGAGGCAGCGCCCCTGCTGGAGTCCCTGCGGGCATTGCTGGATGACTTTGACCAGCATTATGATCTTACGGCTGAAGGGCTGGGGTTTTATGTATCTCCTGGTTACAGCAAACTGGTCAAGTTCTTTTTCCCCGTGCAGAAAAAGGTTGATATCGGGGACGCCTTTTCCGTCCGGGAATTATTGTACCTGGAGCATTATGCCATCAGCTACATGGTGCTGCATGTGAATGAAAAAGCAGTCCAGTGTTACAAGGGCCGTCTTAACAGCTTAGAGGAAGTAAATGACGGTGTACTCCCCCGGCATTTCCATGATGATTACGAATACAACAAACCAGCAAAAGCCGGTTTCCATTCCGGGCAATCGGCTGTACAAGGCTTTGAGGGGGATAAATCCACTAATGAGGCCAATCGTGTGAAGAGCTTTTACCGCGAGACGGATCAGTTGCTCTCTTCCTACCTTGGAGATTTGCCTCTAGTAGTGGTGGGGCCTCAAAAGGATATTTCCATGTTGCAGGATGTAAGTGCCCATCAAAAGAATATTATAACCACTGTCAATGGCAATTACTCAAATGTAGCTGTAAAAACGCTTGAAAAACGCGTTTGGCAAGCAGTAAAGTCATGGATAGACGAAAAGCAACAATCAATTATGTTACAACTGATACAGGAAGAATGGCAACATCATGCGGTGGACGGCATGAGGGATGTCTGGGCCGCTGTCAATGAAGGCCGCGGTTACCGGCTGATAGTTGAGAAAGACTATACCTGTCCGGCTTTCATTGATGACCAAACCGGTAAGCTACACCTCAGAGGAAGCAAGAAGGCACACCATATAGTAATAGACGCTGTTGACCAGGTATTAAGACTTGCTATAGAAAAAGGCGGGGATATAGTATTTGTTAACAATGGCGCATTGGATGAGCACGAGCACATTTCTCTCATCACAAGATACTGATTATATAAAATCACTATTATGAATACAGCAAAATTCTGCCAAAGCTGCAGCATGCCGATTGATGATCCAGCAATGGCCGGTACTGAAAAAGACGGATCTCCCAGTAAGGAATATTGTAAGTACTGCTATCAGAACGGCGCATTCACGACACCGAATATGACGCTGGATGAAATGCGGACTGTAGTTAAAACTGAAATGGAAAAGCGGCATATAGGACAGGATGTTATCTCCATGGCCGTTAACACCCTTCCCCACCTGAAACGCTGGCGGAACGGCCTTAATTATTAAGGCGGGCCGATGCGGCGCTACCGTTTCATACCCGGGCATTACTTTTGAGGTTGACACCCCTGGGCCGCGGCTTGGGAGGGTAAGGATATGGTCTTTCCTTGGAGGACCTCATCAATAGCCTTGCATACATAGCGTTGCGTTCTAACCTGTTTTATAAATGTCTGAAAATAATAACGACAAATCTCTTCCACCAGTATCGCCCGGGCAAGCCTGAAATCACTCCTGTAAAGGATCCGAACATACCGACGGCTCTCCCGGAAATAGCAGGTGGTAGCCCTGCGTAAAGTGATCGACAATTCTTATTTGATCCGTTCATTAAATTCTCTTTACTTCGGGAAATAGTTAAACCTATGGTTATAATTATTATGGGGCTACCAGGCTCAGGGAAAAGTTATTTTGCCGAACGGCTGGCAACTTCCATCAACGCAATGTATATCAATACCGACAGACTTAGAAAAGCCATGATCAACACCAGAACCTATTCAACGGACGAAAAGCTATCGGTATATGATGAAATGCTACAAAAAATGCAAGCGGCCGTACAACGAAAGAAAGATATCGTACTAGATGGGACTTTTTACAGGAAGGATATCAGAAGAAAATTCATTCTGGAAGCAAAAGACGGCATTACTTTCATTGAAGTACAGGCACCGGAGGCTTTGATACAGGAAAGATTACAACAGAAGAGAGAGGACAGCGAAGCTGATTTTAAAGTTTACCATATTGTAAAGGCCCAGTGGGAACCTTTGGAGAGAGAACACCTGATATTGCAGTCAACCGATAAAAACATAACAGATATGCTACAACGAGCAATTGATTACATCCATCTGCAAGATGACAAAAAATGAAATTGATAAACTAATTGAGCAGGAGTACGCGTTGCTACATATAAGGCCCGACCTTATTGAAACACATATATCATGGGTTTTGATAGGCGAGCATTATGTATATAAAATCAAAAAGCCGATTACATATTCGTTCCTTGACTTCTCCACCCTTCAGAAGCGCAAATATTACTGCGAAAGGGAAGTATCACTAAATAAAAGGCTTACCGAAGATATATATCTGGATGTAGTCCCTGTAATAGTAAATTCAGGCTGCTATTCCATTGGTCAAAAGGAAGGTGATATAATTGATTTTGCGGTAAAAATGCGGAAGATCGACAGAAGCCTGCAAATGGATGTATTGTTGGCAGACAATAAAGTAACTACTGATGATATTATCCGGTTGACAGAAAAGATCGCCACATTTCATAAAAAGACAAACATTATTTACGAAAAGGATGTCATGGAAATTCAGCAGGAATTTAATGACCTGGGAACAGTTAAACCTTTTTTAAGCGAAAACCTTGACAAGCATTGTCATACTATTATTGAAAAGGCAATAAACGCTTCGGATATATTTATGAAGAAATGCAGGTCATTATTACAGAACAGACTGAATGAAGGATTTTTCAGGGATTGTCACGGTGATCTGCACACGAGAAATATCTTTCTGCTATCTACACCTCAACCTTTTGACTGCATTGAATTCAATGATAATTTCCGGCAGATTGATGTATTGAATGAGGTTGCTTTCCTATGTATGGACCTGGATGCTTCCCACAGGCAGGACCTGTCAAATCTGTTCATTAAACGCTACAACAGTATTTTCCCTTCCATGAGAACGCAGGAAGAAGCGCAGCTTTTTATCTATTATAAAAGTTACCGGGCTAATGTCAGGGCAAAAGTTAATAGTTTAAGGGCCGGCAGTGCTGCCGATATCACTACAAAAAAAGAATGCCTGACGCAAACTGAAAAGTATCTCAGCTTAATGGAACATTATGTTAGCCAACTGGCCTAAAATGCGACAAAGAACGGGTTTGTCAGCTCCCGTTTGTTATAATCAAGTTCTGATTGCAGATCCATTTGGTATACTCCCCTGCCTGAGGCATTTAAAATGGCATGTGCTGCAGCCGTGTCCCACTCCATCGTTGGTCCTAACCTGGGATAAATATCGGCTTTGCCTTCCAGCAGCAGCATGAACTTAAGTGAGCTGCCCATTGTTGTATCGGTGACATTTGAAAATTGCCCGAGGAACTTATTTGTTTCAGGCGACAAGTGGGATCTGGAAACAATAGCGGTTATTTCCCGCATATCCAGCAGATCATTCATACTGCGTCTTTGAGTCGACAGTGCAAATTCCACCCTTTCACCCTGTTCATATTTATAAACACCAGTATCTTCACTACCCAGATACAAAAGATCCCTGGAGGGTGCATAGATAGCACCTGCCACCGGTTTATTCTTTAACATCAAGGCTATATTTATGGTGAATTCGCCGTTTTTCCTAATGAACTCTTTTGTACCATCCAGAGGATCTATGAGCCAAAAATAGTCCCAGTCCTTTCTTTCCTGATACGCAATATCCCTGCCTTCTTCAGACAACACCGGCAGTTCTGTAGTTTTGAGACACCTGGTGATGATATCATGCGAAAGCCTGTCGGCTGTTGTCACCGGCATTTCGCCTTGCTTCATTTCCACGTGAAATCCGGCGGAGTCATACACATCCATGACTGCTTTTCCAGCCTCGATCGCTGCATTTTCTGCTAGCTCAAGCAATTCTTTCAACGATGATATTTTTGAAACTGATGATCTAATATGAACTAAAAATACAAAATATTCCTCATGCAGGTATAGCCAGCAATGGAATCGAGGTATGATAGCTCATACTTTTTGTTTTGCTGGGATGGAATAACCTGCTCCAGATGCCTTCATCCTCTTGGTAAGTGATCATTACCAATATGTCTATTTCTTTTTCCTTTATATATTTCTGAAGCGTTTCCTCAAACTCTGGTCCATAAAGATGTGAGATAGTAAGTGTATCTTCAGGATAGTGGCGTTGCAGCAATTTTTCATACTTGGGTATATTGCGGAAATGCGCCAGAGAAGAAGCGGTTTTCTCACTTTCGCCTGTAAATACAGTCACCTGTAACCGGGCCATGTACAAATCTGCCATTTCAAAGATGTAATTTAATATATCAGGTTCTTTCTCAAAATGATTTGTTGCCAGCAACATCTTTTCGGGCTTCTTCCATTCGTATCCGTGAGGCACTGCCATAACAGGTACGTCTGTACTGCCGATGATGGAAGCAGTGGTACTGCCCCAGAGCTTCTCTTTCAACCAACTGGCCCCCATGGCGCCCATTACGATAAGATCAACGTCTGTCACGCCAACAGCTTCCTCTACAGCGTCTTTTACCGTACCCTTGAATAGTTTGGTGCTTACGGTAACCTGCTCAGTTTCTTCAATACTTGTTTTGATATCCAGTAATTTTTTACTGGCATCGTCATGAAGTGAATTGTTAAATTCCTTTTCCAATCCCACATACTCCGTATAAAGGTCGGACTGCACATTAAAGGCATGAAGCAGGATAATTTCTGCGGGAAGTATTTTCGCAGACTGTACTGCAAAATTAACTGCGTTATTTGCACATTCAGAAAAATCAGTAAGTGCTAATATTGTTTTCATATCGACGGATTTATGGCGATCAAATAGTTTTCGACTACGTACACCCGCCTCGGCCGGCCTCAGGCGATTTCGTGTACTATAGCGAATATAAAGGTACTTATATAGATGGTTTTAAAAGGTGATGCTGGTCATTGGGGGTAATGATTGAAGTGCGGGGGCTATAAGGTAAGTCTGGAGATGGGGGATTTTAATAATATGTTTTGCGGCCCGGGAATGGGCATTGGCTGGCGGAGCCGGAGTATAAAAAATATTTGGTATTTTGAATAAATTAGCTACATTTGCAACCCGCAACTGAAGGACAGTTGCCTTGCCCAGATGGCGGAACTGGTAGACGCGCTAGACTCAAAATCTTGTTTCGGCAACGGAGTGCAGGTTCGATTCCTGTTCTGGGCACACTGAAAGGTTGTAAGTATTTGACTTACAACCTTTTTTATTTTTAGTCATTGTCGGTTTTAGACGCTTTTTTTCGGTTACGACCACCATCGTTGACTAAAAATTGACTAACGTAATGACTAAAAAATTAACCTGCACTCCACAGGAATTTAACCTGCACACACGATGCAAAGTTTTAGTCACTGTATTCGGTTTGACTAAAAAGGCTGACATACTTGTTCTTCCCTGTCAGTCGGTGCCAATCTGGCAAGGTGTATCAGAAGATCTTTTTTCTTTCCAGTTGTTTTCGCGTTTGTTCGTTTGGGTGTCTGGTGCCCTGCCAACACTATTACGGGCATATTCATTGCTTCAATCATTGCTGACCGTTAAAATTGTTGGAGTATGAAAATTGTGAGACAGAAAAGCCCAAACGGAAAGAAGATCTACCTGTATTACGATTATGGCCGCGCTAAAGGTGATCGGGCCACGACGGGTATGTTTTTATATGCGAAGCCGGCAAACGCCATTGAAAAACAACATAACAGGCAAACAGAAGATCTCCTGTTAGTAAAACAAGGACAGCAGGTATTGGAACAGCAAGCGATTGGAACTGGCTATATTCCTGAGCACCGATTTAAGGCAAACTTCCTTGATTACTACTCAGACTTCGTCGAAAATAATAAGAGGGAGAATAACAGGCACCTCAGCTGCTGCTTTAGCAAATTTAAAACCTGGATCAAACGGCCCAGGGTAGCTCCCATTGAAATCACATATGATCTTTGCTTCCGGTTCCGGAGGCATCTGCTGGATACATTGAAAGGTGAAACGCCACAGAATTATTTTGCAACCTTCAAAAGGATGTTAGAAAGCGCGACCCGCGAAGGCTACTTTAAGATTTGCCCGACCGACGATATTCCAGCCACCAAAAATCCAAGTGAAAAACTTCCGGACTTTTTAGAAGTGGACGAATTTTTACTATTCATCGCCGCCCCTCCCCCACCTCAGATCCAGGAAACTATAGAAGCATTCATCTTTGCTTTGTATACCGGTGTGCGCTGGTGTGATGTCGAGAATTTAGAATGGGGAGAAATCAATGGTTTTAAGTACACCACCCGGATGGTACAAGCAAAAACCAAACAACCTGTCATCTTGCATTTACATGATGTGGCAATAGCGCTACTTCGCAAACGCAAGCAATACCTGGGAGGAACAATACTTCCCACAAAAAAGGTTTTCAATCTACCATCACATAAAGCGGCGATAGATGTAATCAAGGACTGGGCTAAGAAGAGGGGTATTAATAAGAATGTTACACCCAAGACGGCACGTCTTACCTATTCCATCCTCCTGCAGGACAAGTCTGTTGATACGGCTACAGTTGCCTATTTATTGGGACATACTACGACCAAACAGGTGTCTGAGATATACAAACGTCACAGGCCAAAGAACCAAATGGAAAGTGTCAACAACCTTCCAATTCCGGATGTCTTGCCTGATTATTTACGGTTTACTGAGTAAATGAAAAAGGGGCGCAAAATTGCCGTCCCTTCCTTTTGTTTAGAAACTATAATTTTTTTGTTTTAACGGCTTATAATGGTTGGCCATTTAAATCAATTCGAAGACCGGGGAAGGCGCTGCTGCCGCGCCGTTCCCCCTTCCCCATCCTGGCATGGTTTCAAACAATGGAGAGGCCTTGTTTACAAAAGGCCTTCATCTTTTTGTATTAGCTTCGTTCCGTACAATCTTTGTTTCTTCTCCTCCCATAAACAAATCAAGTTCCTCTCTGCTATAGTAGCCCGCTGTATTTTTATATATACCATGCTCTTTGCATTTCTGTGCAAACTGGGTCCTGCGCAGGTTGGTATATATCAACGCTTCCTCCGGCTTTAAATAGGGTTTGAAACATATTGCGATCGCCCTCATTACCAGCATTTCATCTTTCCTCACCATAGTCTTACATTTACTTAATACTGATTGTCAATTTACACAGTCTTCTTCTACTGCCCTTTAGTCAGTCGCGCTTGCAAATTCAATGCAATCTGCTCAAAACTTACGACTAATAGCCATCTTAATTGCCTCTGAAATTCTTTCGTTACTACCGTCCCCATAATCATTCTCAAACTCCTTTTCTCCTTCACTTTTGAATAACAAAAATAAAAAACGAATACTACTTGATCCCAATCATAATATGGTGAGGATAGACCGTTTGAGAAGTACCAAATTTTGGATGACAGTTTCGTCGCAACATCTGCAAAGGCGGCATTACAAATTAGCCGTCGGAATGGATTAAAACAGCCTTGAAATTCGCAAGGGATTACATGCGAAACTAAGGCCAAAAGAATCATCCACGGTGCAAATAGTTTGTGTGTCTTTTAAATCCTTTTTTGTCAGATTCGGTCCTTCCTCACCAACTTTTTAGAAGCTCCTGATTTCCTCCGCAACTATGTTTCCGAAATCCCATAAATCAGTTGAAAAGGAACAGGAAATCAGTGGATCACGTACATTGGTTTTCGGTTTTTTGCAGCACGTTTTGCAGGCTACGCATAACCGTTTATAGATGGATGTTTGTCGATACGAAATACCAGAAAAACAGGTCTGTTTAGGACTAAAGGGACTTAAATCAGTGGCCTTCCTTGGTTTAAAAAAAGCAGTAGGGAACGGCTGCTTTAATCGTTTGAAAGGCCCGTAACTGGCTACAGACTTTCGTTAAAATACTGCTGACCAACTCTCTCCTCGGTCGGCAGCAGCCAAGGAAGACAGCACCTTTTGAAAACCTTCATCAGAGCTACTTTTAGCCAAGCCATGACGTCAAAGGCCCGCCAGGTCGCGCAAAACAGGGCCTTTCAAGGCCGAGATAGTGGCTTCGCTCTATCGGCCAGGTGTCAGTTTGTCGGACAAACTACCTGGAACCCCTTACTCCGGAGTCGTGGGTTAGACTTGAAAATCTGTAAAAACAGCGGAAAAAGAGCAAACTGATAGAAAAGAAACCTTCGTACCTCCCGGTTCAAATAGACAGCAAAGAGTAAAGTCATGAGCAAAGATTAATTTTCATTTGCCCGCTACGCAAGTGCAAAAATCCACTATCTTTCTGCAAAATTTCATTTATAAAACAGGGGTGCGATGGCTGACATACTAGAATGGCTTATTAAGTGGTTCGATACCAATTGTGATGGAGAATGGGAACGCGAAAATCAAATCCAAATTCACACCGTTGGCAATCCTGGATGGTATATTAAAATTGACCTCCGGGATACGCCTTTAGAAGACAGAATAATCGACTCAGGTCTTATTGAACAATCGGATCATGACTGGTACTTCTACAGGATTAAAGACACAGAATTTCAGGCGAGCGGTGATAATAGTAAACTGATATTTCTTTTGTCAAAGTTTCGGGAGATAGCAGAAGCTAAATCATAGGCCCAATTACCCAGTTAAAAGCTCCTTATCATAACTCCCTTAATCAAACATGCCAATCAAATATTAAACATGGACGTAGCCTTTACTTATGAAACTTCTATTGAGCTAGAAGGAAAGATTTTAGACATACACGTTGACTCAGCGCAGCTAAAATTCTATTTCGGGGAAAAGGATTATGGAGAACATCTAAAATCACTTATAATTGGCGTTGTCTGCATGAGTCCCAGGTTCGAGCAATTTTTCAAACCTCGCAGGCCCAATTATCGTACCGAAGAGAAAACATATACGCATCGTGGAGTGGAATTGACAACGCCGGCTATGTATCTGACATTCGACCTTAAGTTGGACTTTGAAAAGTACCTCAATACAAAGGAGAGTAAACTTCTATTCGCACATGACGCTTTAGCCTCCCTGGACGCCATCGCCAAAGTCAAAAAAATAACAGACTTTGACCTCCCACGCTTCAAAGCCGACTTCGAACAATTCTTCAAAGAAAACGGCTGGCTATAGTCTCTCATACACACCATTACCGAGACCTAAGTCTGATTGATTCGTCGCCCTTGGCATGCATACAAGTTGTTCAGAAAATTTGTTCAACAACGTTCACGCTATTCGGTTGGCTGGGAAAACCTCTCTTGCATATACAATGGAATTGTTGGGGCCGTTCTGCATGAATAAGTCAAGATTATAGAAACTTACTCATCTTCCCTCAAAAAATAAAATACATCCCCAGTAGTCTGCTCAGCCAATTTATAGACACTGGTTAGCCTGAGGTCTTTTTGGCCCTTTTCTACCTTAGTTAGCCAGGCCTGGTCAAACCCTGTTTCTGCGGCAAGCTGTCGCGCTGACATATTCTTGCCCTTACGGTATTTCACCAATCTTTGGCCTACACGGTCTAAAATATACTGGTAATCTTTTTCTTTATCGTTATTCATCAAAATGAAATTGAAAAGATTTCTTGAAAAAACCGATGTCCGATCGGACATCGTATTTGTTTTTTCCATAACTTGCCGTTATTAAACTGAGTAAGAATGGATTAATAAGAGCATCACCGGTAAATAATTTTATATAGCTTTGCGATCTTCATAAGATTTTCGCATCGAAATTGTCTTGGTTCCCGAAACTCCCCATTTCAAACGACCAACAAGACAACGTCGAGTAGCGCCATGCACTAGCGTGGGCGCTCGCGTTGTTTGGTCAAGGCACTGGGGAGTGCCAGGGAACATCAACGTAGAGGCCCACGTTTTCTTTTAACGTTGGTTTCTGCATTCATGTGTCCTGTTTAAATGCAAAATCAATGAAAAAAATTAAAGAATCAGTTCCAAACACATCGTCCTTCGTGCAATTGGTGCACTGTATTTTCTCTGCCCTTCCCAACAAATTCAGGGACAAAATATTGGAAGAATGTGCCGTCAGTATCCCCACGTACTATCGCCGCATAAGGAATTCTGGTCCTAAATGTAGTAATGCAGACAAAGACAAAATTGCCCAGATAGCCGTCGCCAGCCTTAAGGCGGCTATAGCGGAATGCGAAGAGATCATTTCCACACGCGACCAGCTAAATTGACATTTAGCGGCGCACCAGTTTGGCTCCAGCACGTAGGCCTGCACCGGGCCACAATTATTCAATAATATACATTTCAGGGGTATATAAGAGCCATTAACGCTGGCTCGGTAACAACATGGCTGCAGGGTATCTACCCTGTACCACTTTCTTATTGCTCTAACATCCAAAACAAAGTTTTATGATAGCACCAGAAGTAGCAGTTGGGGAGGTCTTTCCTGTGCCCATGCCTACCGGCACCAAAACAGGCGGCCACTACTTAAACTTCACCACAACGTTATTCAACATTAGTTATTATACCAAAACGCCAAAACAGCATGCAATGCTTGTGAAGCAGGGCGGGTTTAAAGTTTATTTCGCAGCCATTGGTCCTATACCGCTGGTAAAGATGCAAACACCAATGGGACCGCTTTACTTTGTGCCGAACACGATGGCATTAAGCGATAAGGAGTTTGCCGACTGGACTTTGAAACGGAGATTTGCACCTACGCGCTTAACATTCTATCTGCTCAATATGAAAAATATCGTCGTAGCCAGCCACAGTGTTATTGTCATCCGGCAGTGGCACATATACGAAACAGCCCAACATCTGCTGGATGTCTTCAATACTCCACAGCAAGTAGAAGAAGAAGTCGATTATATTTTTAAAACCTATTCACACAAAGCGTTGGAAGAACGATTTATATTGATCGGGTAAATATACTTATTCCCAATATTCAGGAAATGAACAATTTCGGCTTTTACAACGGCATGATTGCATCCACTGTATATATAAGCATGCCTTCAATGCAAGACATGTGCCATTTTCGACACATTGAATTAATGGTATATTAATGGGATTGTGAGAGAAAATATCATAACTTCATTAGCAACATAGAATGGGCTTTCGAATACGAGCGCCCATTCTATGAGACCAATCTACATAGACATTATTTAACTGAATTTGGTTTTTCAAGCGTCGTCTTCCATGATTCGTTAATTTAAGCATGACAAGTTTTGCCAACTACAGCCTTATTTGCATCGCCCGCCTTTTGAGCTATCAGCATGCCTCTTGACTGGGGGTGTTTCCATTTTTTCAAGGATAGCAAGCGGCTTTCTCATCATACGCATCCTAGAAATTCGAGGTAACAAAACGCGTCCTGTCGAGGGCGTCTGCTTTGTCACTATTTATAAGGATCAGCGTAAACCTTCACAATACGCCGCTTCCTGCTTCACGTCCGCGGTGCTGGTTCACGCAGGCTTTTAATCATAAAACATCCACTTCAGTAATAATGACAGGCGTATGCCTATCGCCGGGCGCCACAAACCAGTTCATACTTATGGAAGTGTTTCATCATCTGATAGGTGGGAATATGTCGCTCATCAACCAGGTCGCTCAGATAGTTATTCGGCTTAATGGAAACGGTCTCACCTGTTGCCGAAGCATTAATCTCTGCTATCAACGTATCACTGCCGGAATCAAATCCTGGCAATAATGAGATGCTTGATGTAGCCTGATACAGTGGTGTTCCGTCATGCTGTTCCAACACCAGGTCTATGTTCTGACAAACATGATTAATTGTCTGGGTGGTGGTTGAGCTGTTATCTATCTGAGTTTGCAGGGTTGAGATGCCCTCCGGCGATGTGATAAACTTCATAGCATCCTTCCAGGTAAGCTATCAGCTGCGATTTCATTCGGATACCAATATGAGAGACTACAATATACCAGGAAAGCAAACACCTGTTTTTACGCCCGCTGAGGTGCAACTACTCGATACCGTAAAGTCGCGCTGTTTTGAGGTTTGTGGAAAAGATTATGACTCTTATGCTTTGAGCGAGCAGGTGATAGGGCTGCTTGACAAACAAAAGCAGCAACAGAAACTAAAACCAAACAGCCGACTCAAAGGGCGCCTTTCGCGCAAGCGATGACAAGCGTGAGTACCGCAAACAAACCTGCGGTAGAAAATCTGCTGCTGATCATGCTGTAATAGGCGCCGCTGCCGCTATACCGTCAGCTAATTATCCATTTGGTCTTTCATTTCCTCCAATTTATTGAGTGCCTGCTCTTTGGTGAACTTTTTCCTCTCTAAATGAGCGACAATCGTGGCATTTTCATAACTAAATTGCTTGATTCCTGGCTGTCGGTCGAATAGGTTCAGTTCTCCACAGTTATTGCATTTCAACACATCAAAGGAAAACGAAGGCACCTGTGGATCCTTTCTTTTAATCACCAGTTTCAGGTCGGCTCCACATTTTGTGCAGGGTTGGTTTACTATAGTAAACGGTCCCTTCAGGCTGGAGAGGATTCCTCCAGCCTTTAAAAGTGTGGCCATGACAACACCGTAAAGCCAACGGTTCAGGTCGCTCTTTATATCAACTTCAAGAATTTTTGAGAGTTCGAACATTAACTCTGTCACATATTCCTTTTCTTCGGTATCAAGTTCATCTTTATCAATTCGGTCCAATACAGCAATAAGACTAGAACGCAGCGCCTTTTTGCTCTTGTTAA
Source organism: Chitinophaga sp. CF418 (assembly GCF_900142925.1). Taxonomy (GTDB): domain Bacteria; phylum Bacteroidota; class Bacteroidia; order Chitinophagales; family Chitinophagaceae; genus Chitinophaga. Next base: position 338,609 of record NZ_FRCN01000007.1, on the reverse strand, counting down.
GATTGATAAGCTCAATGAGTTGATCCGTGCATTCATCAAAGATCTGTTGTAAAAAGTCGGAAACTTTTCTTTCCGATGGACGTAATCCTCGATCTTTCCATGCCTTATCTGAAAACTTCTCCCTTTCCCGGAAAGCAATCAGTTTGCCGGCAATATCAACATGTTCATCAAAATTTGAAGGGGACATCTCCTATATTTTAGCGCAAATAATCTAAATTATCAGCTTACGTTACTAATTACATCCATTTGATTTCTTGAAAAAATCTTGCTAAATCATCACGAAATTTGTCCAGCTGAAAATCCTTGATCTGTTTCACTGTTTTTATCACATCCAGTGAATTCAAAATATCCTGGGCCAGATTTTTTACAACAATTTCTCTTTCTACCTTGTCGTATCTTGAGAAATCCAGAATAATTTCATAATTCAAACTACGTGCATCCGTTTGTTGTTGGGTGCCGTGCATTATTTCAACCGCACCTTCCCTGCGATACTTTGGCTTTCTCGGCTTTTTCATTTCCGCAAATTTTGGACTATTGCACTCCAACCTGATCAACAGGTACTTTAAATCATCGCCATAAGTTTTGTCCGCAAAGAAGTTCTCGAAATCTTCGTCTACATCATAGATGACATCTAATTGATCTCCCAGGTCAACCGAGGTAACTGTAACAAAGGCTACTTGCATAATTATCTAAAAATTTTATTGCCCGGAGGTAAAACCCCGTGTTGAAAATAATAACCATATAATAAAAACTTCTCCATTGCCTTGATTTGAACCTGGGTGCCGTTTGCTAATTTCTGCAACCGAACACCTTCTTTTCTCAGGTACGCATCATCATACCTATCTTCTGACGTCGATTCTCCGTATTTCCAAATCTCACCTTTTTTCAAAGGCACCTTGTCCACGGGAATATTTGATCCAAAAGCATATACATTGTAATCTCCATCTTTCGTCGCTACTAATTTATATACGAAACCTTTTTTATTTAAAACTTTTTTAAGTAATCCCGTTAATTCATCATACATTTTCTGAGCCAGCACAGGATCCGCGTAAGGTACACTTCTCGGTCTTGAGAGTGAACCATAATACTCCTGCAATTGATCAATCAGATAACCGATTCTACCACCATTGGGAATATACTCGAGACGTCCCAAAGAATATTTTAAGTCATTGAGTGCCGCCAGCCAGTCATCCGAAGTCGGTGCCTTGAATAAACCACCAGCAACAGCTCCTCCAGTCAAGACCTCTCCCGCACTCAAAAACGGCAGTAATGCCGGTGCAAACGCTTGCTTGGACTGACCTTTCCCTTTAGGGCCCGGACCATTTCCTGCCTTTTGAACTACCTGGGCCGCTTTTCCATTGTTAATCTGTGTCAATATATCCTTTATATCATCTCCGGTGTATTGGGAGCCTCCCTCGATCGGCACCACATCCATTCCATCCGGATCGACATAAAATGCCGGATCATTCAGGGCATATACATAAGATGATACCGATGGGAATTTTGATGATAGAGGATCGGGGACATGCCACCTTCCGATCTGGGGATCATACATCCTTGCGCCGAAATCATACAACTCCAGATTCCAACCATCACTAAATTCCTTATCCTGATACTCCTTTCCACTGAATTTAAGTTTGTTTTCAGGATATCCTACTCCTTTTAGTGACCGACTACTTATGCCGGCCATAGAAAGCCCGTAGGGGTAATAATGATTCTCCTCCAACAAAGGACCATCAAGGTGGTTGACGATTATGTTGTCGAAGTAAACATCCGTGGCGCTTTCGTTACTAGTATAAATATAAAAAAATCCAGTTTTTTTGATCGTTACCTGTCCGGACAAGGTCAGTAAGCTATTGGCACTGCCCTGAACCTGCTTGACGCCAGAGTTTTCGTCAATCATGTTGAACATATCGTCAAAGGCAACGTAACTCAGGTAAGCTTTAGGCTGGGCGGACTGGTTCTGGTTGGGATCCTGTTGTAACAGATCGGTATAAGTCCCACTGTTGAATGAAGTGACTATCGGTGATCCAGGACCGCCTCCAGCATGCACGCCATCAATAACACCTACTGTGCCGAATGCCTGCAGAATGGCTGTTGTCATACTTGCTGCAGTGCTACCGGAAGTATTTGCAGAAGAACTGGTATAATACGCTTTTGAACCGAATTGAACCACCGTTCCGGCCATCACCCTGAGTACCAGGGACGGACCGATCTTTTGTCCCGAGGAAGCATTGAGTTTAGCCACATAGTTATTGGGGTTAGTCGTATTATCAATAGGATAACCGGTAGGCTTTGCTGTCCTTGTAGTAGATATGTTAGCAAACAACGTCTCCTCAACACCAGCTGCCGCTGTTTCCATCGTTGCCGCATAAACACTCGTATCCTTTTTTGAAGTTATTACGCTACGGATATTGCCCAGATAATCCTTGATAAAATAATCAAAGGCATATTCGATGGGGCGTCCCGTTTTATAGATTGCTCGTATTCGCCCCTCTTCGTGGTTTATATAACGGAGGGTATCCTGCATGTATACAAAAGCTCCAGAATAATCTGTTGTGAGAATCCGAACGTTCTGACTTGTATCTATTACAACTTTGGCAACCTTTCTTCCATCGCCGGCATAAACGAAATAAATGTCACCTCTATTTTTAACTCTGATATAGGCCGGAAGATTATTATGGTCATAATAAATCGAATCAATGTCTTTGTTGAGATCTTTGCAGACATCACCATTGGGATTGTAGAGATAGTCAGTTGATTCGTTATTGGTAATTTCTTTGAAGTCACCGAGTTTACTTGAGAGATTATTAACCTTGTCGGTGACAAAATCCAGTTTGTTGGAATTTGACAACAAGCCATATTTCAGACTGTCAATGGTAACAGGCGTAATCCCGTTCATTCCTCTCTGCTTGATCGTAAGTAAATTGCCATTGATATCATAGGTCAATCCACTCATGGAATAATCTACCAAATTCTGTGCCCAGGCACTGGAGCCTTCATTTTGCTGCGTAAAATATGCTCCTACCAATCTGTTGGCCGGATCGTATTGATATCCATAAGCTCTGGCAATACCGTCTGAACGGCCCTTCCATTTAACCCCACTGATAGCGCCCGAATAATAAGAACTATCAAATCCTAGATCGTAGCAGATTTCTTGACCAAACCAGTTTGAAGTGCTGCCGGATGTGTTGACATAGCTTTTGTTGAGCCCTCTGATCCATCCCCTGATATTGTAGTCCAAGTTGAGCCGTTCCAGTTCAGTACCACCATTCGGTTCCAGGCGCTTACTGGAGAGGGTGCCCAGTTCATTATAAGCGGACAAGGCGATCGTTTTTTGAAAAGCGGTGTTCTCATTCAATACTTTTTTTACCGAATCGATGTTTCCGGCCGCATTGTAATGATACATCGTGGCCAATGTGGATTGAGGCGTCAACGTGCTTTTCGGGTTCGTATGCCGTTCGAAGATGGACAGTATCTTACCCGAAAAGTCATAAGTGTGATTCATGATATCTTTTCCAGTGGAATAGTTCTCAGCAATGAACTGAGTCAGCCGCCCCTTATCATTATAATAATAAGTATTGGTCAGCCAGAAGCCCTCTCCTGCCGGTACATAGAGTCGCTTTCCCGTCATACGTCCTTTAATCAGTGTACTGGGTGTTGAAGGAAGGCCTTCGGGATAGGGGTTACTTCCGGATCGGCTATTAGAAACATCCGTCGCGGAATAATTGTGCTTACCGGTATAATTATAGTTATCATAATAGGTGTATTCTTGAGGTAGGAGCTGACCCGATGTGAGAAAAGGTATACCATTCTTTGGATCTGCATTGACCGCAGTATCAAGTGCGGCCTGCATATCGATACGACTGGATGCCGTATAGAAAAGGGCTTTCTGTGCTATCCTGTTCAAGGAGTCATAGTAGTTAACTATAGCCATGCCCCTCCCCTTCAGCACTCCACTGCGTGTTATGACCAGACGATCCCTGAGATCATACACATTTTCCGTTGAATCAGCCCCTGGTTCCTTGCTGATAATTAATCTTTTCCTTTTATCATATCGATAGATAAAACATAGCTCATGGGCAATAGCCGTTGAAATGGTCCAACTCCCTTTGATGATGTCAACGGCCTTGGGAGTCAGAACAAAAGCGAGGTTATTATCCAAGCCATACACATGGTATGTACATATCCAACCCATATGGCCTGTTCCGGGCGCATTTGACAGTTGTTTCTTGGTAAGCACCATTTGCCCTTCCTTATTCTTGAATTCAATCGTTTTTATACCTTTTTCATTCGTCGTTATCGTTTTATAAAGCTGTCCTGCGGGATAGAATCCTGTACTGGTCGGAATGAGAGTACCTGCGGCGAGCATAAACTGTCTTACAGAGTCTGCAACCATATTCACCAGTTGTTGGGAGGTTATCGGTCTATTTCCTCCTTCCTTCGCCCAGGCATTGCCTTCTGCATAACCTTTAAGAACCCGATTTAAAGGCGAAAACTCGTACTCAATTTGATTATAATACACGTTTTCTCCCGCCGCTGCTGGATTTATAAGGGTATCCTGATAAAATGCCTTTTGTGCATTAAAAGGGTCAGTTTTGAACTTTCCGTCCGAAGTATTGCCCGCTTTAGGCGTGTAGGGCAAATAGTTGAACTGTTGACGTCCGTAAAGGTCGTAAATGAAAGCAGTCACAAGATCTTTCCCCGTTGGACTGATGCCTTTTACAACCGTCTGAATTGGCCTTCCAAGCCCGTCGACATAATCTGTTGTCACTCGAACTTCGGATGCCGTTCTGGAAGGGGATTTAATGACCGCGGTATCGGAGGATGGCATATTCGGTTCCCAGGTACGGATATAATTGGTGGTTGTGATACTATAAGCGCCCGGTGTGGCAACAGGGGTTGCAGCAGGCTTTAAGCTATTCTTAGGAATATTCTGACCTGATACCTGCGCTATTATCAGAAATGCCAGCAAAAGACAGGCAAGCCATTTTGATATATTGTTTTTCATGGGGTCAAATTATTGTGTGATCGGCTGTTGATACTTATACTCAAAGGTTTTTAAAACCTTTCCGTCATGATCTTTTATGACCTTTACCCTGCCCATCAGGTCATATTCATAGTAAGTTACTTGTCCTGAAGGATCAGTTTGTGTCGTCGGCCCTATCTGTGGGAGGTAGGTGTAAGTTGTCACCTGAGCGCTGGATCCGACCAGTCCGTTCCTTAACTTAGCAAGCTCCGTTCGAAGGGCGTTATCACTTGAAGGATTCTGTAAAATGCTATTATTGAGTGAAATGGCATTTACCGCCGCCTCCGTACTACCGCTAATTTTAGCTACTGGGTATTCGTTGTTGTATCCCCAGATATAAAGTTCCCTATAATCGTTTGTTTTACCCTGCTCCAGTAAGTTGCCGTAGTTATCATAACGATAATACAGAAGTCGAGTCTCCACACTGCCCAGACCTGAAACCAACTGAAAAGAGGACGGAGCAATATAACCGCTGAAAAAGCCATAGTTTGTCTTCTCTTTGGAAGATTGAATTCCACCTCGTGTAACCGTCTTTTCCAGGACGGTATTTATGATATTTCTGGCAATCATGCTATCATACACCGCAGAACCCGCAAAATGCTTTGGATATCGGTACAGTGTCACTACAGTCTGGTTTTCGCTGTTCACAAAATCTTCCTGAAGAAGCTGCAGGTTAGTAGAGTCATAGGTGTAGTTAGTCTTTACACCGATCTTCGCACCTGTATTCATGTCATAGGTAGTATCCGATACAGATTTAAGCGTCGGCCAGAATTGATAAACCTGATACATAAAACCCATAAAATCCCAGTTGGAATCCGGGCACCCATTAATAATAGTGTTATTGGATTTTCGCGTCCCGTACTTAGCCCCCCATACCCATCGATAGTTTGGAGAACCAGCTGTATTGTTGAAATTGTATTCGTTGGTTGTCGATTTAACAATGGATCCCGTGCTGGTAAACACCTTGTGCGTTAAGGGTAGACCTCTCAATTCCTCCTTGCTTGATTGAGGCACATAAGGATAACCGTTCCCCCCGTCGTCTTTAAAAACGGAGTATGTAAATTCTTCACTCCCATTTCCTCCGTTTTCACCATGCAGAACGATTACCTTCTCATAGCCGATAGGATTTCCCTGTGTAAATATCAACGGCAGAACAGAGGAAGCATGCCGGGTAAAATACATCCAGTCTCCCCCTTTTACCGTATTGCAATAGTAGGGGGTGTATTGATAATCCTCATATTTTGGAATACTGTAAAGATGCCCCGAAGAAACGCTATCATTTAATTGATATTGAAAACGCTTTACCTGATCATTATTATGGCTAATGCCATCATATAAGGTAATTCTCTTGATTCGGGTTCCACCTGCCATATACTTCAAAATGGAAGGCGATGAGTATTTTTTCCAATAATTGTAATTAGCATAGAAATATGCATTATACTGCGAGTTTTCCCTGCTTACTACCAGGTAATAGGTTTGGCCGGGTTGAAATGATACGGTTGTAACAGGAACCGTGTTCCCCTGAGAAGTACCTGCGCCAAAGATCTGCGTCCAGGACGAATTGTATATGAACACATCTGCCGGTGGATCAGATGGAATCGGCCCCGTAATACGATAGGTAACCGACACTTCGCTAGCCGATATATTTGAGGGCACCGTCAATACAAGGGTATCCTTAAAAATATTTGTACCACCAACAGTACTCACAGACAGTGTTGTGTCGCGATACAACGAGTCAGTACGCCAGGGTTTATATACCGATGACAGGCCCTCAAAGGAATAATCATTGGCCTCATAATCAAGCGTTACAGATCCTCCGGTTGGATATGTTATTGTTTTTAGTAACCCGATTTGCACATAATCGGAGTCAGGATTTCTATTTGCGCCCGAAAGAAAAAAAGACGAATTCTCCCCAAATGATGGGATTAGTGTCGTATTGTTTTTACCATTAAAGAATCCCCAATGATCCTGAGACATAGAATTCTTTTCAGGTAACAGATCGGGCGTATTGTAGACAAAACTATGCTTGACACTGTCGGCACCACCATATTCGACGAAGGAATTCAATAACATCCGCTTTTGTAAAACAGACGTATCAGAGGGATTGCTATTGGATTGATTAAAGGTAAATTTGCGGATCTGACTATAATTACCATTGATTTTGCTGTAAACATTCATCTCGCGGTACCGATAGTTATTTCCATCCGTATCGGTCCGGTCCTGCGTCACAACAAAATCTATTTTACCGGTTCCATACGTAACATTGCTTAACATGTATGGCGAAAAGGAATGGACCGAAAAGTCGTTTACTATTTTCTGTTGCTCAGCAAATCCTCCACCACAGGGATTGATAGGTTGTCCCGGCATCAGATTATATCTTGATTCTCCCGGAATCTTTTCAGTCTGTGAAAAGGGGCCTGTCAGCGTGTAATTGAAGTAAATGGTATCTTTCCGTGTGTTGGATATGATCTTACTTAAATACCATGCTGTATTACCGCTGACCGTGGTAGAATTATCAGAAGCATTATTGTCGGTAATATGGGTAGAAGTTTCGGCGACGCCGAATTCATAACGAGTTCCATCTTCTACAGTTACAATAAAACCTGCCGTCGCATTGCCGGTCACTTTCCATGCCTGGAAGGGAGAGAAGAAAGCCGTGCCGGTGCGATCAAAGAACATTTTTGCCGACCGGCCATCAAAACTGAGATTGTAGATATCGGGGGTTAACTCATATTTGCCTTCAGAAAGATCTTTCTTATTGCAATTCGTTAAAGTACCAAGCCAGGAAGTAGGGTTCGGTGTACTGTACAGTGGAAGGTTTAAAAATCCCGCCGAACCAGTGTATCCGGCTAAAGAACCTGCTTCATCCCTATTGCCAACTACAGACCTTGTTATTACACCTCCTGCAGTAAATGACCAGCCAAGTCCAATGGGACCAGCTTCCTCTTCTACACGGATAGCGGTGGCTGAATTATTGATCGCAATACGATGTGACAGACTACCAGCCTTGACCGTAAACAGTTCAAAACTTACCTGCGGTGTCCCGGTGTAAAACGACACCTGCAGATCCTTGATCTGAACGAATGAAGCTGCATTGTCAGATGGAGAATAAACCTTTGTAGGGGAAGTTAAATCGAAAGGAGTGCTTGTCTGTGCTTTTGCAATGAGGGTGATTAATATAAGAGCTATGGCAATAGCTCCTCCCAAATGGATTTTTGATTGCATTAGAATATAGGATTAAAATAAACTTTAGAAATTCCGACCGATCCGTATTTTGATCTTATCGGTTTGGGGCAACTGGCGCGCAGCTAAAAAATCGTATAGAACAATAATGGATTTCTTTTTGTATTTTTTTGATATGCCTAACAATCCGCTCTGCTGCCAGCCATTCCAGTTTTTCAGCTCTTCAAGATTCCTGAAAGAGGATGTCATGTTCCGTTCATATCCTCCACTGAAGAAAAAACTACCCTTTAATCTCCAATCAATGAATGACCTAAATCCTATTCCGCGGTGACTGAACGATATGTTTTCCCAACCCGATCCCGAACCCAACTTATAGGCTATTCCAATACCAAGAATTCCATTCTTATGAAATTTATAGCCGACCTGGCCGGCAACATCTGTAGTGGTAGGGAAATAACGGCTCGATTTCTGGAACTGGATATTGCCACCGAATTCGAGCCGGTTAAAAAAAGTTTTCGCTTTAAGGGGATTTGGCTTGAAGTCGGGCATTTCTGCGGCATCATTAAGCTGGGGAAACTTGGCCTTGAATTCATCAAATCTTGTCCTGGCTTCATTTAGCTGTGAACTCACAACCTGTGCGGCGCCCGGTGCGCTACCGATCTGGCGGCTAACCATTTGTTCCACAGCGGTACGAACTTGAAGACCTTCGAGATTCCGCTCTACGTTATAGTTACTTCCGAGATTGAACAAACCGGCAATCGCAGAATTACGGGTAATAAATTCCTGATAAGCGGGCATCTTTCCCAATATTTCCATTGCCTTTCGTTGAAGCTTGCTTTTATCGTTCAACATTTCACGATATTCCCTTATCCTTTCACCGTAGTAATAAACTTCCTTCGACAACTTTGAATATTCCTTTAAAAAGCCCAATTTCTTTAGCTCATTGGCCCTGTCCCTGACAAGGGCTTTAAGGCGCTCGGCTTCCAGAAATTTGTCCTGAAAGTCATTTACGGCCTGATTAGCACCTGCCCAATCATTGTTGAGAGATCCCGTCAGTCTCTGTCCTTGTGCAAGGAATCTGGCTGTCAGAACCAGGGAATCAAGATTTCCATTAAGCAACTGCTGTGCATGCACTTTAGAAAGTACAGTACTTTTAAAGTTCGAAACATCATTTAAACTATTCATCATGGAAACGCTACGATCACTTAACTGTGCAGTGCTTTTGCCACCCTTTGCAATACTGGCTTCTATCTTCTTCCACCGTTTCAAGACCCTGCCTGTGTTGTGGTCAACCAGAGCGCTAACTTTTCGGGATTTATCTCTTATTTGTTTTGCAAGCTTTTCCTGCATCGGCACGGCAAGAACATTCGTATCCGATACTTCACTTACCATACGACATTCACAGTCCTGAACAAACGGGAAATAGCTCATTGGGGAAACAATCGGATGTAACCGATCCGCTCTATCGGCACACACAAACGCAACGGAACAATCCCCTCGCGCAAACACGTAAATACTCCCCAATGGAAGGAGAAAAGAAAGGAGTAAAGTTTTTCTCATTGGACATATTTATGGGATTACTTAAAAAAAGAGAAGGGCATATATTAGAGTATTGCTCCTTCATAAGTACTAAGGGTAACTGAAAAAAAGTATAAGGTTGCCTTTCAACTCAAAAGGCAATATGGGGTACAATTAATAAGTCACGTTTGGTTGTTAATGTAACACATGAATTAGTTGAAACCCAGAGTGAAGTAAATTTAATTAGGGGATTTTTATTTTTAGTTAATAGCTTGTTAACGGTTCAAAATAAACGAATTAGTCATTATTCACATGCTTATAACCGCTAATATTTCTGCATGCACTAAACCAACGTACCTATAGGATTGCACAAACGTTTAATGAGTTAAGCGAAGCTCAGAATAACTATATCAAGGCATGGTGTGAACAATTTTTAGACACCAAGAATATAGAAACGTTAATCCTCAAGGAAAACGAAATGGTCAAAGTCCTGTTTTTTTTTTATTCAGCGCTACCACATCACTCAATGCCCCAACAAACTGCTTTCTTTTACATTGTATTGTGATTCAGCAAGACAGGCAAACGTGGATGACAGCGGCAGCATAGACATATTGATATCACACGTTCCTGCCGGCAGGGCGCCCTCCAATTTCCGTTACTTAGCCAGCACCGGCTTTTTATCCATCCCACTGCCGTAACGACATCCTACCGGTAATACCGAAAACTCCCCAATATACAAGATGTTGATTATCAGCTCCAAATATCTGACGAATGTATGTCAAAATGCTGAAATTTGAACGGCACCGGGTGCTCTTTAGCTTTATAGGCGTTATGTAAATTACAGTATTCCTTAACGTGAACACTATCCCCCTTCCTTCGCTCCAGTTCTGTTTCGAACACTTCCCTCGAACCCCAAAGGATGATGTCCCATTTCCCGAGAGAATATCCTTCAGTTCGCGCGTCGAAGAATATATTATTTCTTAAAATCCTACAAAATCCTTTTCCAAGATAAACCTCTTAAGTCTTTCAGTTATTTCCAGCCCCATGCCGACAGGTTTCAGCGGCTCACTCTGAGGTTGGGAAGTGTCAATAAACACCCGAATGATCGTAGAATAAAAAGGATGCACCTGCAACAATACGTACGCCTCGCCAGAGCCAGGGCGCTGCACAAAACGAAAAAATTAGAAATCAAATTAGAGCAGCCTCCACCGCCTAGCAAGGCGTAAGTGGACAAATGGAGCAATCTTTAAACTTCCTGGATTATTACGAACAATCATACACTGAAAATATCATCCGGTAATGTATTTATAAATTCCGCAGCCTAAACATGCCCAAAAACGCTGAGAATACTCATTAAAGTATATCTTTGCATACTGCACTGACAAAGGAACATCCCATATCTTTACATCAGTTGCAGGATAATTGTTTTCACCAAATATAATCTTATGGCGACAACGGTCTTACAAGCGTTCGAAGAGTTCCTTAGAATAGTCATTCGCATAGACCCTGAAGAAAATAAAAAGGCAAAAGCCAGCAAAGATGAGCTTTTAAGGCAAATCTTAAAACTCCCGGAAGATCCGCAGTTTCCCTTGCTATTTGACCATATACAGTATGGCTCCTATGCGCGAAAAACCAAAACCCGGCCATTAAACGATATAGACCTCATGATAGTCCTTGATGGGCAAGGCTCCAAATATGATATACAAATAACCCCGACACATATTAGCAATATCTTTGACTCTCCCCAATTGCGACAATTCACCAATGGCGACAATCGGGTCAATTCCATTAAGGTGATCAACACCTTTATAAAATATCTTAGCAAGGTGCCACTTTATAAAAAAGCAGACTTCAAAAAGAACGGCGAAGCAGCCGTACTAGAATTGCAATCGTATAATTGGGTTTACGATATAGTGCCCTGTTTTATTACCAAACCAGAGTACAATGGCCGAACGTACTTCTTAATACCCGATGCCAAAGGAGGCTGGAAAAAAACCGATCCACGAATAGATAAGGCAAGGGTAGAAAGCGTAAATGCAAGCCAAAAGGTAAGCATACTTGACGTTATCCGATTGGCAAAGTACTGGAATGCACGCAATACCATGGCAACTATGGAATCATATCTGATGGAAAACATGGTTCTGGATTTCTTTGATGGTAGAAGCCCCAATACTCTTCCTGATACGGTAAGGGGATGCTTTCTAAGAGTATTAGAGTACATCAAAATTGCCGTGCACAACACCGTAGCAGATCCCAAAGGCATACAAGGTAACCTCAATAACCTTAGCTTAGAAGAAAAAAGAAGCATTGCCGCACGCGCCGAAACAGATTTTGGCAGAGCCTACCAGGCCATGCAATTTGAGGTAAGCGCTCAGCACAACCTCGCAATCAATACCTGGAGGCAAATATTTGGAAACAATTTCCCAACTTATCCATAAATGAACAATATAAAAGAGTTGCAAAACCGACCTGAAAATATCAGGCTCCTTGCCGCTCAGCGGCAGTTGTATATTAAGGCAAAAAATGCCTTTGCTGTACAAGTAGTGCTAACAGTACTCTCAGTTGTCGTCCTTAACTTCTTAAAATTAATTCCGCAAGAGAAGATACCTTTTGATACCGCTTGGTTTGCGTTACTTGCCTCTGTAGTTGCCATCATAGATTTGTCAGTATTCATTGGATATATCTCCAACATGCGAACAAGAGCAGCAAAGATCCAAGAGCTATTTGATTGCAGGATTTATGGCTTGCAGTGGAATAAGTTTAATGCCGGAAGTCAACCTGAAAAAACGGATATAAAGAATAATGCAGATCAATATAGACCTAATCCCTACTCTCCCCTAAAAGATTGGTACAATATTGATCTAGATGGCCTGCCGCAGGAAAGCGCAATCATCGTGTGTCAGGAAATTAATCTGTATTACGATGGCCGGTTACGTGAAAAATTCAAGCAGCACTGCATCTGGGCGTTGGTAGGCTTAGGAGGGCTGTCCGTCCTAATCGGCTTTTCTGGAGAATTGACTGTACCCATCTTTTTCAAAGATTTGGTAGCACCATTGCTGCCAGCGCTCGCACTTACAATAAAAGTCTATACCGAAAACGTGAAGTCAGTAAAAGCATCTTCTGAACTGAAAATGGCAGTTAACACATTCCGACAAAATAACGCTGTGCCAACCATCGAGCAGCTTAGGCAGATACAAGATAAAATATACTGCAGCCGTAAAGATAGTGCACTTGTGCCAGAATGGTTTTATAACAAGAAACGGAAAGGGTTGGAAGAAGATATGCGAGTAACTGCTGGAAGAGATCAGTAGAAACCGTTAATCACACATTTTAACGTAGATCAGTCAAGAATTATGTCTGTAAAAGTAAGCCCAACATTTTCCTATTATATATAACATTCAATAATCACCTTTATGAGCGAAGCCGCCAAACAGGGAAGGGCGAAATACAGATAGAAATAGCAACAATGTCTTTATTACCCTTAACAATAAGCAACCTTCAGTATTAATTGCAACTTGTTCGCTCGAAACCAAAATAAACAGATCATATCATGCCCGTAAATAACTATTCACTACTATCGCTTTTTTATTCAGTTGATCTTACCCTTAATAATACTGATCCTTCAAATCATTTATTTGAAGATTTCATAATGCTCTTTATTTCAGATCAAGATGTAGGCTTAGAAAGCTATAAAATTAAGATACAGTCCGTCCAACAAAACACAGAGGCTTTTCGTCAAAAATTGACTGCATTTATAGAGTATTATAAGGAACACGATCTAAGATTTCACCGCCTACTGAGCTATTTCCAGAAACTTAAAGAGAACGAACATTTCATCCTATGGCCTACAGATGATCTATCACCTGAGAAACGTAACGAATTGCATCTTATCCTGACATCTCTCGAAGAGAGCCTAGACTATAAGGTAATAAGCAGGGAACATAATGAACTTTTTGCCTCTCTCCTTGAGGCTTACCATTTAATGGCATTTGGAGAGCTTACTAAAGAGGGAATTGGTGAAAAGAATAAGGAGATGCGCGTATGCCGCTTCTGTGGCAAGAAGAGGCCAACGGTATCGTTTAAAAATGTTGCCCACGCGATATCAGAATCTCTCGGCAACAAAAAAATAATACTACATGAGGAATGTGACGAATGCAACGAGCGATTTGGATCTGCCTCGGGGATTGAAAAAAGTTTGATTTCCTATTTAAAGATATACGGGAGTTACTTTGGTGTCAAGGGAAAATCGGGTGTTGCAAAGTTCAAAGGAAGAAATTTCACGCTAACTAATGAGGGTATCATCAAGCTCGATCATTTTTTAAGAAAAGGAGAAAAGCCTCATGATACGAGTTTTCGCCTGGAGACCTATGAGAAAATCGTGGCGCAGGATATCTATCGCACACTATGCAAATATGCTCTGAGCGTCATTGATAGTTCTGTCCTTATAAATCTTCGGGATACCGTCCGATGGATAAACAGGGAATATAATCTTGATCGCCTACCGAAAGTTGGCCTATTGAAATCCTATGAGCGGTTTACCAAGCATCCTTCAATTTTGATCTACCAAAGGAAAAATATGGATACAACCTTACCCTTCCTAGTGGGCGAATTGCATTATACGTTCCTCATTATCGTGTATATCATTCCCTTGGCCGCTGGCGACGTCAATTTTACAGATGAAATATCATATGGGCGGTTTTGGCAATTTTTCAAACATTACAGCAGAAGCGAAGGGTGGCAGTTTTTGAATCTATCAGATCAAAAGGAAAAAGACCTTACCATTAATCTGAATTTTGATATCAAGGGGGAAAATATCAAATCAGATTGAGGTTGCCAGCTTAGGGTGGATGCACCGTATTATGTCTGGCCGCCATCCTGGCCCTCTGGATAATTTAGAGGGCGTTTATCATACGAACCTAAAATATGCGAGTTATAATAAAACGGCTTTTAAGCTAACCAACTTGTATAATGGCATGAAAAATCCAGGATTCCTGCCAGCATGGAAAATATAATGGTAATAGGAGCAATGCCGGAAGTAATGAAGAAGGAATGGATAGTTAATAAATGCTGTCTATTGCAGAAAAAAAAATGAGCCCGTAATTCAATCAATGAAAAATCATTCGGGATTGGGTTTTGATAAAATTATAGAATTACAATGTATCCCAAAATACTGGGCTGTTTACTAATGCTTCTATCATCGTAGGCTTCCAGTGATTTAGACCCAATACCGCACGATCGGCAGCACAGCTTTCCAATGTACTAGAAATCAAACTGTCCTCACTTTCACCACAATTCCGTCTTGGCCTAATAGCGTTTTGGAATTCAGTTAAATGCTTAATAGCACCCTCCCTCATTCGATCCGTTAAATGCAGTGCCCCGAAATGTCGGAGTATCAGCGAATATACATCATAACTCATTCCAGGGGAATACCTTAGCATGTATCGAAAATCGATCTCGCCATAATCATCTAAAAAAACATCAACTTCCAGATATTTTATATCGGGAAGCTGATCAATATACAGATTTATGAGGTTTTTATTAAGGCCAGTCCGCCAGCGCTCACCTTTGATTTGATTACAAGTATTGCAAGCTAGCAGTAGATTTTTTGGATGAATTGCAAACTCAGGAAACTCTTCTTTGCCAACTATATGGTCCCAGGTCTTAGATGTTTCAAGTGTGCAGTATTGACAGGTATATCTTATTGATCTATGTTGCAATTCCTGTAAGCGTTTACGAATCTGAGCTAAAACTGGACTTTTGGAATAGTACAAACTTAAAAGCGGATCCTTTATAGTATCATGAATACCATCAACAGCTAAGTGTTCAAGTTCATTTCTTAAAAACAGGCTGTCATAGTTCTGAAATTTCGGCTTGATAGTAGGATATGCAGCCCTCAAAGCGGCCTGTGAAATCCGGTCGGACTTGCCATCTACTGCTGTAGTGAATACAGGAAAACTATCTTCAGGATAAGGGTTAAGGTTCCTCATGCTTGTTTAAACAGATTTTTTAAATGGAGACGGATATTCAGGCTGACCGGCAATTTATTTTCTTCTTCTAGCATTGCAATAATATCTGGGTAGTTATGGCCGCTATCAACCAGTTCCCGAAGCAAATTCAGATGATCTTTGTCAATATCTCTATTGTCAAATATATCCTCTGTAATGACAGTCAGGTTTTCACCATAAGTTTCTTTATCCATTTCACGTAGTTCAATATCATTCGCAATCCGATTAAGTACATAAACATTCCTCGACTGAATACATTGCACTACCAAAGGACTGTGGGTTGCTATAATACAAAACGATTTGAAACGTTTGACCAAACCCAATATGCTATTCATCAGCTGAGAAATAGCATTTGGATGTAAGTGCGTTTCTGGTTCATCATATAAAATTAGGCTGTTATCTCTGATTTGAGCAAGCATTTCAGTTAATACATAAATAAGTATATGTTGGCCGGAACTTAGCATATCAAGCACAGCCATCATTTTTTCCGGTTGAAAATTAAATTGACCTTGTGTATTATAAAACATTAATCCCAGAATATCTTTCGATATAAAGTTATTTAGAATTTCATACCATTCACTTAATATTGAACGTTGAAGGATATCCTGAGCTGAGTTTATTAGTCTGGTTCTTAGCTCCTGGTCCGTTAAATGTTCAGTTCTATTCTTTTTTAGCCCACAATAGACATAGTTAAAAGCACTGTTGCCCTGCTGTATTTCAAATTTATCAAATATGCTATATGACAAAGTAAAAATCTTGCTATATAAGGGCTTAAATGGTCCGATATTCTTTGGACGTTCTAATGAAAGTTCATTCGCAATTCCCGAAAGAACACGAGTTTTTCCAGTACCATTTTTCCCAATGAGAACATAGATACGGTGCTCTATATCCAGTTCATCCCCATAAATAAAATTAAAATCAATATCAATCCCGCTTTGTGCATATGGCGGTTTAAAATCATATCGGAATCTGAATGCATCATTCATTTCAATTCCTGAAAGTTTGAACCTTATTTCCCTCCACAACTTTTCATCATGGTTTTCGCGTATCAGCGATTTCTTGAAAATATATGTACCCTCAAAACGTTCTGCAATCCGGGGAAATATACCCGCATCCCTTAAAGCGTGCAAAATGCTGAAATAACTATTAGGAAACTTAGATTTTAAGGTCATGTAGTAATCTTCGTCAGCGCAAAAAGAACAAAAGTCTCGAGGTAATGAATCGAAAGAATCTGGCAATTTCGGCCAGATTTGTTTTTCCATATCAAGCGACATTATTTTTGGTACTCCTATATCTTCTGGATGTCCGGCACTTTCGTAATAATGAAGAATGACTGATGTTTTATAAGTAAAATCGTCCCAATTACTATACGTGAGTATAAAACAAGGATAAGTTTTGGGTTCAGTAGTCGATTTATAGAATTTTATCGAATTCGCTGACAGATATATTGGAAGATCAGATACTTTATTTTCTTCCATAAGTTTGTATACCGGCAAGTTTTCGAAATAGGTGGTAATAGCAAGTTTATACCCGGAATCTTTCAACTCCTTATTAATCCGCCCTACATTGTCCTCAATAAACCTGATATCTTTTCGAATCTCCGGATCTACAAATGCTTCGACAAATTTCATAAAGACATCATCTGCACCTGAAAGTAAATTTAACCTTTCAATGAAAATGTAATCGATATCCCAATCCTGGTTGTTAATAATGTGTTGTTTAAAATCTCCATACGCATCTTTATAACGGGAATCCAGAGAGGGCAACTCACGCAACTCCCAGACCTTATTGATTACAGCAAATCCTTCATCGTCTTGAATGAAATTTCCTGGGGTAACTAATTGTTCGTATAGCTTTCTCTTAACCGGTAAACTTAACATACAATATTCTTAAATACGATTGGGCAAATAAAGATACCAAATCAAATCTATAGTAAAATTATTAATGCCGGTTCACTTGCACTTATATGGTGTTTTAGTAATATGTACTGAAATATCCTTGGGATCAACTAACAAGGTCGTTAGCAAAAAGAGTACTTATATTTTCTGCTTTCTTACCCGAAACTTCCTTAACATCTTTATAGACTCCATAAACGGTTGCAACGCCTCTGTAGAAATCAGGGAAAGTAGTTCACTGGGATATGCATAACAGAGCTGATAAAGTTTGATTTCGGCATCTGCGGGCATTTGATAAGAGTGAGAGGAAAGAAACCAATACTGTTGACAACATTATGTTTATCCTTCAGCCCCTGTAGGCTCCGAGGACCAAAGGAGCGGAAATAGTACTCAGTTTTGGTCAGTAGCTTGGATCATTCGATTAAATTTCCCCCTTAGTCGCCGGTTAGAAGACATGCCAACGAAAATTGGCAACACTGGCAAGGAGAAATAAACGTATCAGTATAGCTGATCGAAACAGCGAAAATCCCTTCGGATTTGGCTGAGAGGTATCGATCACTTGAGGAGACGAAAATTTTAAAGACAGAAAACCATAAAAAATACAAACTAGTTGGTATTGTCATTGGGACATAATTTAAGCATCTTTTTTACTAAAGTTTTAGCAAACTTGAAGGATCGACATCGGGAACGGTAGGTAACAGGGGAAGAGTATATTGTTAATTTTCGAATCCTCAGGCGCCCTTAAGGGACATAATGCTGCCCCGTAGGTCTTGCAAGGATCCCTAAAATATTTATGGCAGCCCAAGTCAAACTCCAAAATAAATTCCTCACTTTAAAAATTTAAGACCCTGGACCAAGATTTAGAAAAACTGCTAAAAGATAAAACTGAAGAGTTGACTAAAAACTTTGAAGCTAAGGTTAATCAAATTTTAGACGACGGTCAAGGAGAAATTGATCAAATCAATGAGGACATTGAAGATCCTAGTACTGTTGAAACAGCTGTAAAGGTAAAATTTGATATTGAATGGGGAATGACATCAATAAAATTCGACGTGCCAAAGCTTCGTAAGCGTAGAGAAGATGTTTCTTTCGACGTGCCTGAACTTCATACGGACTTAGAAGAAATTAAATTCAAAGTTCCTGCAACAAGAATGGTTGAGAAATGCGTTACAAAAGCGCCTAAAGTAATTAAAGTATTTCCCAAGCCTAAAATTGAGATGGTGTGTATCAATGTTTCTATTCCCGAAGTATATATGAAGGATGTATCAATAAAACTGGACATGCCTAAAATACGAAAAAGGCGTATTGCCGTTAAGTTTAACATTCCCGAAGTGCATATGGACAGGATTGAAATTAAAACTAAAGTACCCAAAATACACGTAAAAAATGTCAATGCCGAAATCGAAGAAAAGAAACGGAGAATTGAGGACGTTTCAACTCGGATAAGTAACCGTATAGAACGAGAAAGCCAAGACCTTCAAAATACAATGCAAGAAGAGTTAGTAACAACAACTAGCCAGCACTTCGATAATGAAAGGAAAACTAATCTTGACGAGCGCAAACAGGTTGAAGAAGCTTACAATCAAAAAATCTCAGAATATAAAAGAGCAATTAACACTCTTAAAGAAAATAAAGCTGTTGACCACGTCGCTACTCTTGAAGCAGACTTAGAAATGACAGGAGACTGTAAAATTCCCTGTGTTAATGGCCTATGGTGGTGAATTATATCAATAGGCCCCAAAACCGGGGAAGGCGCTGCTGCCGCGCCATTCCCCCTTCCCCATCCCGGCAGGGTTTCAAACAATGGGGAAGGAGTTTACACAAAATATTTTACACTCCCAATGACAGTCAAAGAGTATGAACAAAATCTAAAAATGTTTGACAGTAAGCTTGCCGAGATATCTATGTTACAAACTCAAGTTCTCGCTTATATGAAAATATCTAATGCTGCTTGACTTTGGGCTATACACGACAAATGTATTTGCAAAAGGAGATCTGGATATCGTAATATCGACTATTTACGAGCATCAGTAGGGGATCCGTCATGACTTTGATCGTCGATTGTACAAGGCAAGGCAGACAATTAATACCTTGCTTTCACAAATCTCCAAAATTCTTATAAAAAAAATTGTAGTTTACCCGTGACTAAAAACTATATTTGTCTTGACAGATCGTTAGACGAACGAAAGCGAACAAATTCGGCAATTGTTAAGTCATCTTATTATTTGACAGCAATTTGACTAAAGATATTTATAACTAATTAGATATCAGATCCAGGTTAATTCCTGTTCTGGGCACTAAAGCGGAAAGGTCGGAGTATTCTCCGACCTTTTGCTTTTAATATTGTCAAGGTTTGCTCTGGGGCTGGTTATTAGTTCGAGGAGGGCGTTCGTTGCCGTGGTTCGAAATTCTCTAGCTGCCTAATATTGAGTAATGAACCTGAGATGTCCTATGCAGCTATATCATCTGTTCTCCCACTCTTGATGTGATCTTCTCTATTTAATTGTATAACTCTGAAATCGAATCCTAGTGCTGTAATTTCCTTGATAAGCTCTAGCAAGGAATACTTCGCAATATTAGACCCAAAGGAAACAAGATTGTCTTTCAGACTTCTTCGTTCTTCACTAAGATCTACAAATGCGAGACAGAAACAGATTTGCCTAGTCTTCTTCCCATTAAAAATCTCTGATAGTCCATTATCAGGGAATTTTTGCGTTGCAAGTAACCGTCTCAATGGACTATTGCTATTTTTACCTGCTTTAGTCATGCTTTCTAATTTCTTGATATAAGTAAACCCTGAGTTAATATCATTCTCTAATCTTTTAGCAGCCATTAATACCTGTGCTGCTAAGTCTCTTATCATATTATTGAACCCCTTTTTTACATGAATTAAGCAAACCATCTCAGCACTATACTTCAGAATATCGCATGCTTCAATATTGTCGGGAACAACAGTATCAAACACAAGAGTTCCCGGAGCTCCAATGAATGACAAATTGTATTCCGCTTCTCTCTTCATACGATCAAATGCGTTAGTCAGAATTTTATCGTCCCAATGTTGCTCGAGTAAAGGACTCAATTCATCATTTAAATCCTTTATAAATCTAGGACTAACTCGATACCATTCTCCGTCTATTATAAAATATGTTCTCCCCTCAAAGTTCACCTCTCCGTGTAAGTGGCTTTCTATTGTTCCACGTGTCAAGACTTTGCCATCTGCATCAATACTTTCGATGATTAACTTTAGCACAGAATGTTTAAATTCAAAGGCATCATTACATAAAATCCGATCCTTTTTCTTAAGTTTTCTTTGTATATCTTTAAAAGTAGGACGAAAATCAAAATCAATGCTCTCATCAACTAAACAGATTTTATAATACACAGCATTAAGATATTTATCCAGCTCTTTATTTGTAAAATCAAAATCTGGCTCCAAATCATTTAAATAGCTATTATATAATATTTGTAGGCGCGTTTCTTCCAACTGAGCAATTAACGAAAACATTTTTTTTCTTGATATTAGTTCTACACTATTTATAGAAAAATTCGCTGGCCTATCTAATAATATATCAAAACGTTTGATGATTCTAAAGAATTCATTTTCTCCCAAACTTTTGTTTATCCGGAAGGAAGATTTAGCAAGGCAGCCGGCAACTTCTCTCTTTAACTCAGCAGCCTTAAAGCCCAGTACAGACACTAGAAGTTTTTTATCTAGTTGCGCACTCATCTCTTTATAAATCTGTCCAAACTGTGTTTCCTCAGCTAATCTACGATCCGCTCGGAATTGCTTAGTTTGACCTAGTAATATTCCCGTAATTCGTCTATGTTGTAGAGATTTTATTACAGGACTATTCTTTTCAATTAACCGCGTAATTATATCCATTCCAAACGTTTGAGAAACATAGGGGTCTATTTCGAAAGAACCTGCACCTCCTGTAACCGCAAAAACCTTATTATTATAGCTAACAAATAATAAAAAAGAATGCGATAGTATTAAGCATTTATTGATGGAACTATCTTGCGCAACAAAATTGCTTATAAATGGTCTCCATCTTGGCTTAGATTGCTTTGTAGCATGGAATACTCTAATTGCAAACTCCCCAAAATCATTACCTTGTAGCATCTGTTCTATATATCTTTCCAACCCTCCATTTATAGTATGCATAATTTTGTCAACAACATCATCGAAACTCTCCTCCGCAGTTAAATGTTCAGCTATGAGGTAAAACGTAACAGGCATTGTCTTCTTCTCTGACATGACCACTAATTTATTCGGTTAATAATTAAATCAAAATCTAGCAAGGCATTGGGTAGCATTCGATCTTGATCAAAAGAGTGGGAAATCATTAGTTTAGTAACAGGAAGCAATGGACAAGCATATAACATCAGATATGACGATTAATGCTGGAATCACCAAGGTCTTGCAATTATACGTTTTAACTCACTTCCAATCGTTAATTCGATGTTAACGACAGTCTTTCAGAAGAATTAACTTAATGAAAATCAGCACTATTGGATTCCGGGTAGAGCGGATCGTTACCTCCCCGCTCCCCCACAGGTAGGGTCGAGCTGTGGCGTATTAGGTTTTCACCCATGTTTCCACCGCCCGCCTCGTCAAACGCAGCATGCGCATTTAACGCGCTGCGCTTTCCTAATGATTTCTCATCGAGGTTTATAGCCTATCATGCTGGATATACAATCAGCTGAACGCAGACCAAGTCAAAAGTTATAAAATATAACTAAAACTCCATATCTTTATCAAATAGTATACAGATACTTATCTGTTTTTTACCACAAATTGTTCGTATTTAATTATTAGAAACTATCCTGGTCCTTGTATCGAAATGAAAGCTAAGCACGGGAAACTATTGGTGGATGTTCTCTTGTTGATGATAACATATACAGGATCATATGCTTTGTCTAAGCCAGATCCGAATACCGATCAGCTTCATAAACAATTGTATCACATAGCGTTTTCAGAAATGAGTCAGATGCTATCCGGAGGAAAGCCTGTTAACTTTAAAAAAGCGGTTTTCCTGATGGAGAATGCATATTTGAATGGAGCCTGGTCTTATGAGCAGTTTAACACCAAAGTATCCGGGATTGCGTTTAAACTTAGGCAGATGATAGGGAAAAGACACCTGGAGAGATTTCATACTGCTGGCAACTGGGCTGCGTTCACCTATATGACGGATTCTATTCAAGAGAATAATTTCATTCCGTTTACTTACGATTTTGATCATTTTTTGTCGGATAAGGATCCTACCGTGGGATTTGTAACGAAGTTGTTACAAACTAATAAGGGGAATTGTAATTCATTGCCTTTTCTTTATAAGATACTTGTGGAGGAAATAGGTGCTTCGGGGTTTCTTGCTTTAGCGCCTATTCATTGTTATATTAAGCATAAAGATGAACAAGGCAAGTGGGTGAATCTTGAAATGACAAGTGGCAGTTTTGCGAGGGATGAATGGATTATGCAGGAAACTGGGGTGACAGTAGAGCAGATCAAGTCTGGCATCTATATGAATGCATTAACCCAAAAAGAATCAATAGCACTGGTAATGAAGGAACTGGCAGCTAATTATCAGTTTCAGTTTGGTATTGAAGATTTTGATTTGACTGTTTGTGACACGGCGCTACACTACTTTCCTTCATCAGTTAATCTACTAATGGTGAAATATGAGCATTACCGGTCGCTATTACTGCAAGCTAAAAAGCAGGGGCAGCGAGATCAGGAAGCGCAGGCGTATCAAATGCTGAAAACGATTGATAAGAAATTGATAGAGTTGGCTTATAGAAGTTCACCGAAAGATGAGTATAAGAACTGGGTAAAGCAGAATAAAATGAGTAAGAAATAATTAAGAATCATAAAACCGCTTCCAATAAATAGCAACCGCTAATGAATACTAGTAAAAAAGTTATTTGGACCATTGTTGCATTATTCATGTTTAGAACCGGATATACGCAGGTCAATAATCCATATGAACAGTTTGGATATACTGTTAAGTCGAATTATGTAAGAACGAAGGATAATGGCGGTATATATGTTTCAAACAAGGATACTGCAAAAAATTCCCGGTCATTGGTGATAGCAGCAAGGGAAAGAAAGATCTATATTCTGGATAATAGGGATAGTATCATCGGATATGCTGATGTTCCGGAGAATACCCTGGCTAAGTTTTTATCTGTCGATCCGTTAACCAAGAAGTATCCGGAGCTAACACCGTATCAGTTTGCTTCGAATAGTCCTATACAGGGGATAGATCTGGATGGGTTGGAGTTATATATTTCGACTAAAGGGGAGTTGCTGGGTAGTTTTGGGAGGTCTACTGAATTGAGGATTGTGAGTGATGCGGACGTCGAAACTTCAATAAGAGCAGTGGCCAATGACCCTACAGTCAATAAAAATCCCCAGAAATTTGACTCCTATCATACTTCCCTGACGGTATTGAAAACCACTATTGATATGTTAAACCGTACAGCCAAAGCCGAAAGAGCAGAAGGATATGTTTCTGTCGTTAATGGCAGTGATGTAACCGAAGGAATTACACAGCCTGCTCAATTACTAACGGACGGTGTAACTAACTTTATGGGAACTCCCGAAAATATTTCAGAGTTTGCGTATTCAAATAATAATACTGAACAAAACCAGGAGATTACAATAATCCATTCGCATCCCATCAAACCATTTTTCTATAATACGAGTAGTGGCCAATTCGAATCGGCCCCCTACCATTTCGAACTCTCAAAGGCTACTAGTTTCAAAACTAGTGACGGTAACATATATAATACAGGGTCCGCTGTGAAGCCGTCAGCAGATGACATTAAACAGCCCCTTGGTGGACAAAATTTTAATTGGGTACTTATTGGGAATTTAGAGGCTAATACACTAAATCAATCGACTGGTACGGTTCAACCAGGTAAGCCCGGAGCAATATTTTACAAAGGAGCTATTGCCAACCCACAAAGTTTTAGCTTGACAAAAGGTCAACTTTCAACCCTGCAGAAAAATGCGGCGAAGTATATAAAAGAAAAAGAAAATGCCAACGCTGCCGTCGCTAACCAATAATACCAAACCTAAACAAGCACATAAATTTACAATGAGGAGCTTTTTAATAATTTGTACATTAATTTTTATATCAATTGTTGTAGTGAAGGCCTTCACTGGCAGCGGCATTAAGGATTCAAGGGAAGTATATTTTTATATATGGGATAAACCTATCACGCTTAAACAAAGGGTTAGTAAAACATGGTACGGGAAGGCAGATAGTATGAGAGTCATTCATGTTGATCTGATTTGTGAAAATGACGAACATTTTATTGATACAATACCATGTTGGTATACAGGCAATAAGATCTATTTTGATGAGATTGATACCACACAGCATAAGTTAATAGATATGTCTTTGTCATTTGAGGTAAGTCCGGCAAAAGGAAGCCCCGGATTCAATGAAAAGTTGACAGTATCTTTTTTGTTTTTCTTTGTACATAGTACGAAAGATTCGCCTTTGTCCTTTGCTTTTGAACGAAAAGAAGGGAGACATTTTGACCTAAACATGTCGAAAACAGATTACCCTTTTATTACATCATCGAGGGAAATAGAGTCAACGGTTTTAGCGGATAGTAAAGATTGATATTATAAAAAGAGACTATAAGCCCAAAAGAGACAAATCATCACAAGCATGATCTGTCTCTTTTGTGTTTTCAGAAGGATTACCGGTTTTACTATGTACTGACGTCCTCACTCACAGTGCTGCCGTACACAGCGAACCAATATCAGCTCTTCAGCCCCCAGATATTTCCCATAAGCATATCCCTAACAACCCACGTGGCCAATCAGGAAACTGCACATTTAGCTCATCCTGAGTTGTTAAAGAGCAGTGTCCTATTCTGTCTCGCACTCCCTGACCAGGTAAAGGAATAGATTCCCTTATATTCTCGGTTATTTGCGTTTAAGTTATTTCGCCTAGCTTATCGTTAAGCCACTAACCAATGCGCATACCGTCGATTATTTAACTTCGCCCCTTACCTCTCCCGGACCCGACACCAATGCAGGACACGAGCGGCTAATGAGACCAATAATAATCTGAGCGAGGAAGATCTGCCGGTGGTATTCCTGGACGACGGCAGCTTTTGGGTCAAACCAGGTATTACCGAGATCGCCTTCAGCATCGGTTTGAACCCTCAGCGTGAACGTCAGGAGGTTTATGACGTCGTCATTATTGGTGCCGGACCTGCCGGACTGGCGGCCGGTGATTATCGTCAACTGGGAACACCAGGTATTGCCGAATTTAACGGTGCCGGGATCTATTACGGGGCTGCGATGACCGAGGCTACAGCCTGCAAAGACAAGGAAGTCTATATAGTCGGTGGCGGCAATTCTGCCGGGCAGGAAGCCATGTACCTTTCCAGGTTCGCAAAGAACGTTTATATTCTAATCCGTAAAGATGACCTGACGGCAACCATGTCCGCATACCTGATTAACCAGATCGAAGCGGAAAAAAATATTTATCTGAAGCCAAGGTCAGAGATCGCCGCAGCTTACGGTTCAGACAGAATAGAAAGCCTTGATATCCGATCCCTTGAGACGCAGATTATAGCTAACAGCCCGGCCGATGCCCTGTACATTTTTATTGGTGCTAAGCCCTATACCGATTGGATAGAATTAGGGATCATTAAAGACGAGAAGGGTTTTGTGCAGACCGGCGAGGCGCTGAAGGGGCATGCCGACTTCCCGAGGATCTGGAAACAAAAGCGCGAGCCCTAGCTGCTGGAAACCAGTTGCCCCGGTATATTTGCCGCAGGCGATGTCAGGGCCGGTGCCATGAACCGCGTTGCCTCAGCAGTCGGAGAAGGTTCTATGGCTATCAGTTTCGTGCATAAGTATCTGGCGGAAGTGAAGTAGTCGCAGAGCAAAAAATCAAGGTTAAGTCTTATCTCAAATTCATTAAAATGTCAGTTATCAATTTTCCTTTTGGGTTAGTCAGTTTGCTTATATGTTATCCTGCACCCGCGCTTAAAGGCCCAGGTCTTTGAAAAATCGCCGTAACTGCATGGCGACAGCGTTGTCATTCCTATCACCCTGATCAATGCATACCCTTTCATTTCAGGGTCAGTTACTGGTGTTGAGCATATCCCTAACAACCCCAGGCACATCAAAATGATAGACCTACAGGAGTTAGATAATCTTTCCGCAGCGTTCGGATAGGTTATCTGTCGGCTTGCGATGAACTTACCATAAGGGTACTAACAGGGTAGAAAAAGGGTATTTAAAGGGTATCTATATATCATTTCGATATTGAAGTGACCTTTAAATACCATTTTGATGTCCATTAGTATAATTATTGGTACCTTAGTCGAATAAGACAAGTAAGCTTTTGTATTTATAACCTCAAAACCATTTTATGGCCATTGTTAAAGACAATATTCTCATGCAGCTTGTACGGGGTACCCTCGGCAAACATTTCACCATCTACGAACGGAATGGGCAGGTTATTATGGCGACGAAACGCGGCCCTTCCACCAAAAAGCCTACAAAAAAGCAGTTAGAAGCAAGGCATAAGATGACCATTGCCTCGGCACGAGCGCAGGTATTGATGGCCGATCCGGAGATAAAGACCTACTATGAATCGATGGCTGGGCCGGGCCAGAATGCCTACAATATGGCGGTGAAGGATGCTTACCGCAGTCCGGAAGTACAAAATATCAGGTTAGAAAATGAGGATGTTGTGGTGACTGCCAAAAATGAGTTCCGGGTAGCAGAAGTGGAAGTAAAGGTAATAGACGCTGAGGGCGTTATCACAGAAAGAGGTCAGGCAGTTCTGGGTCGTAACAGAGTAGATTGGTATTATAAAGCAACTGCGCTGCCTGCAGGCGGTAAAGTCATTGTAGTAGCGGAAAATTTGCCGGGGTATCAGACGGTGAAGGAGTTGCTGCTTACATAAAACCATCTTCACTGTTTACGAATGGCTTCTTGCTGGTTGAGAGGCGAAAACTATGATTTAAAAAATTGGGAATGCTTTGCAGGAAGCATTCCCAATAACTGATGAGAAATTTTTTATTCAACAATGAGCTTCTTAGTGAAGCTGCCTGCATTCGAATTTATCCGCACTATGTAGAGCCCAGTCTTAAGCTGCGAATTGATCTGTATCCTGTTACCGCCCTGAGCATTCTTTTTGTAAACCATTCTGCCCAGGTTATCATAAATACTTACGACAGCTTTTTCGGTAGATCCCGGAAGAAGGATCATAAACTGTCCTCCATTGGAGGGGTTCGGATACAGGCTGACAGCATCCTCATTAATTATGTTCACCTGCGATGCTATTCTGGCGCCCTGGCCCGGAATGAACGGAGAGAGATAGTTTCCGGCGATCACCTGTTGTGTAATGCCGGGACCCTGCCAGGCTACAGCTATATTATCTCCCCCACCAGCTTCCTTCTGAAGCACTTCAATGTAATATTTTTGGCCGGCAGTGAGGTTAATGGTAACAGACTGCTGTGTGCTGTATTTATTCCATTCTCTCGAATTAGTCCATCCGCTCACGTAAGCTATCCTCGATGCGTTCGCCGGGTTCTCGTTGGTGCTCAGGTATAGCTCGGTGTTATCATCGCCCGCTACCCAGAACGTGTAGCTTCCAGTTGCAGGCGGATAGATATATCCGCGGATCCTGGCTCCATAGTTATCTGCCCAGTTTGTGGGGCCCTCCAGGCTGGTGAGCTGCCCGCTGCCGGTAGGATTGTTTGGATAATTGGCATTGGAGGTCAGGTTGCTGATAGCAGTTCCGCTGATTCCCGTCCAGTATTCTCTCAGTATGGAGCCGGTAACAGTGAGGCTAAAGGTCTGCGAGCTTTGACATCCGCCACTATTGGTATAGGTGGCCACATAGTTGCCTGCCTGGTTCACCTGGATATTTGAAATGCCTGCTTCACGGGTAGTAGCACTAAAATTATTCGGCCCACTCCAGCTCCACGATCCTCCTTGCACAGGCTGCGGCCCAAACAGCACGCTGCCACCTGTACTTAAAGAACCACTGGCTGTCTGCTGCCAGCTTCCGTTATTAAGCTGTATGTACGGGGTAATGGCAGAAGGCGTACAACCTCCTGATTCGATACAAACCAGACCTCGTCCTACTGTACTCATATATACACGTCCGAATACGTTCATATCTCCCATTACAAAATTACCGTTCCCCGGACCACCCCACTCATGGGCATCATCGTTTATTCGTGTCCACGAAGCGCCCTGGTCTGTAGAACGGAAAATACCTTTAACTCCGCCAACAGTTCCCCAAATATAAACGGCAGGATAAGTAGCCCCCGTCGAGGCTTTACCAAATCCAACAGCCCCGCAATAAGTAACATTGGAAACAGTTGTCCATGAAGTTCCATTATTTGTAGTATACGTTAATCCATTCGACAGCGCCACCCACACATGTCCTTCATTGCCGGGAACAGCCCTTGCACGACGTGAACCACCCACACCGGGATTGGATGACGATGCTGTAAAACTTACACCTTTGTTGGTACTTACTAATAGCTGTCCGCTACCGGGATTATAAATATAAAATTTGTTGGTATTTACGTAATCTGCTATTGGATGAGCATCCTGAACATTAGTTACACCTGTACTCGTCCATGATCCTCCATTATTTGTTGAATAATAAGTTGTACTTCCACCGCCGGGACAATAAAGTATTGTGTTTCCATCTGCTGACAATGCTACTTTCCCATAGCCGCCGCCATTAGTAGAAGCTGCTTGCGTCCAGGTTGCTCCCTGATCGGTAGAGTAGTATAATTTATCTGTAGCTCTTACTACTTTATTTATATTATTTGCGGCAAAGGCTATACCGTTATTAGAAGTAACGGTAGGAGTATGTACCTGCGCCGGATAAGCATAAACATCGGAATACACTGCTCCATATTGGTCTCCTACTGCTGAAATAAATTTACCACCAGGAATACTTATGGCATCAAGTACAACCGTTTCTTCCATTCCCTTTACATCAAATTTCCAGGAAGTGGCGGATGCATTGATATCATCGCAGGTAAAAAGTCCATTCCCCGATATGACCCTTACTCTAGCCGTATTTAACGGATCAAAGTCAATGCTGCCTGTCCAATGTATCCCATGGCTGGTGATCCAGCCAATGCCATTAGTGTTTAGAGTACTTGTGGACGACAACTTTGAGGTCCAGGTACTTCCTCCGTCGGTAGATAAGAAAATAAAATCCGCCCATGTGTTGCCAAACTGGTTGTTACTCCAGACGTTAGTAGTTGAAGCAATAATCCTGTTAGTATTTGCCGGATCAACACATATTCCGCTATAAGGGTAATTATTCCCATTTGGAGTAATGTTGGTCCAGGTTCCGGTAGCAGTAGCAAGTTTGTAAACTCTTCCGCTGCTGCCATTCGATGGACCCTCAGCATCCGCCATTGCCACATATAAAGTAGAATTATCAGAAGATAAAACAGCCCTATGGGGCATAAATGAATTATCAGGCTGAATTGCAGTGAAAGTGCTCCCTCCGTCGGTACTCTTATATATATTATTGTCTCCCGTGCGGGAAACTCCTATATAAATAGTTTTGGTAACTCCTCCCGAAACACTGGAAGGGTCAAACACTACAAAGCAGATCCCGTTCCCATTGCTTGTTGTTGTTACTCCATTCCAGGCCAGCGTCCAGCTGGATCCTCCATTGGTACTTTTCCATAAACCATTTGCTCTTGTTCCGCAAAAAAGGATGTTACTGTTATTAGGATCCACAGCCAGGCGTTCCCCGTTGGATCTTCCCAGTCCATTTCCATGAGCAGTGAATTGTGAGGTTACTACTACTTCAGCAAATGTATTTCCCTTATCTGTGGATTTTAAGATAGCTGTTTTCCCACCGTTGAAGTAAGAAGTTCCTGCAAGTATATATAGATTATTTGCATTCCGGGGGTCCAGAGCCAGCGCTTCCACCCCCTGGTATGTAGTTTGATCTTCTGAAGTCCAATCGAGCAAAGGAATCCATTTTGAATTTACTGCATCCCAACGGTAAGCGCCTCCAACATCTGTGCGGCAGTAAATATCGCCTGATGTTTTATGACTTATAATTCCTGATACAAAACCGCCTCCACCCAAGGCTACATTACCAAAGGTTTGTCCAATTAATTTTGTTTGTGAAAAGCAAAAAAGAATCAGTAAAAAAAATCCTATAAATCGCGGTCGACAATAAAAAGGGCTGAAATCGTTAGTTTTTGTCATAAAATATGGTTTTTATAGTGAATTGTTTATAATTGATTCATAAACTTTCTGTTTTTTGTTTTACTTATTGCCACTTCTTTTGTGCAGGCCCCACCTAAAGGGCATCGCTACACGGGAAGTAATATTTGTGCGGAGAAATTGGTGAAAAGAAAAGAACTAACCTTTGCCAGGGTGCCTGAAGAGCGATCTGACAATATGACATCACATATAGATAGATCCGGGAAGGTTATCGGCAGCAAACGTATTTTCATAACAGGCAATTTTCTCTTTATTGAGTGCTCTAAAATACCGGATGTTCTTTGAGGCAAGGCGCTCAAATGTTACAGATTGTGGTAAAAAATGTTGCAGACCCTTAGTTTTACACGATTTTCCCAGCTAAACACCTTTGACGGGTCCTTTCTTCTATAGATACATACTATGAAGGCGTCAACAAAAACATTTTCTTCAAAAGGCAGGCTGAAATCCCGGAGCTGTTGAACCCGGCTTTTATGCAATTTTGACACTGGAGATTCCGCTTTTTCCGGTAACCGGACGGCTCTTTTCATACGGATGGAGCATGTGGGTCACCAAAGTGGAATGCCCCGAGAAACGGGGCATTCCAGGTCTTATAAAACCCACTTTCATTGTTATTGATTCTGAGTGGGCATTTGAGTGGCGTCCATATAAGCAAATTCCCATTGATGGCCTTCAAGGTCTGCAAAGCTGCGCTGGTACATCCAGCCGTCGTCTTGTGGCTCCGCATAAATTGTCGCACCTTATTCTAATAGGTTGGTTTTTATTTGACCTCCAAACTAAACTGGGTATATTCTCCCCTGGCGTTTTTCTTCACGATCGTATGCATACCTTTATACAGTAACAAAGGGCGTACATGTCCATTATCGACATAAACCACGTCAGTAGCTATAGCATTTTCGTGCTCGTTCTTGAGTTCTCCGGGGTTATAAGCACTGAATACACAACCACAATCTTTCATTAGTGCTGGTTTCAACCAGGTGACTACCCTCTTTTCTACGTCTTTAAACAGAAAGCCAGGACGCCCCAGGGAGTCCTTAAAGCTGGCATTGAAAATGGGATAATCTACCGGGTAGTAGTTACCATAATAATTCCAGGTCCACTTAGTCGTATTATCAACTAACACAAAGGCCTCAGCCCTGCGGATCGTATCATTGGTCAGTGTATCAATAACAATTTGTTTTTCATTTAATTCTGTCTGATCAATGGTAAGGATATCTTCATAATTGAGGAGCTGGCGTAACTGGCTACCCATCATCGGGCCCGACTCATTGATGTGAGCATAGCCCGCATGAATGATAAACCTGGATTTTGGATTGGCACGGATAATAGCAAGAATATTTTTCGCCTGTTGTTGCTCCCTTAATGATGTAAATGCACTTTGTATTACTTCCCCTTTCTCATTTTTTATAATCATTGCAGAATCCCTGGGTTGATAACTAATATATTTCATCGACCCATTTTTATCAAGCATGACGCTGTCGTCCCATATAGGCCGTACTATATACTCATAAGCCCTGACTTTATAACCCTTCTTTGCCGCATACCTGATCAGCGAGGCATAAGTCGGTTCATTCAGAAAGGGGCCTTCGCCTTTTACAGGATAAGCTCTTTTATCCAATTGGTTGTTGGGCAGGATACCTTCCGCAAGGAAAACATTATAACCCCGCTGATATAAGGCGCCTAAAAGCGATTTAGTAAATAGTCTATGCTGCGGGCGGTAATGTGCTTCATTGATCAATATGATTCGATGTTTCGCAGCCTCGCTGAGAATAAGTTCACGGGCATCAAGGACATGCTTATTATGGAGCGTAATTCGAACAGGGGCCTTTGGTGTAATGATCGAATCTTCATATACCATACTTTCATGGTAATATCCCGCAACTGACAACGCGGACAGATTCATTTCTGCAGCATCAGGCGCCCTGTTGTTCCTCGCGATAATGGAGTCTGCAAAATCATAGCAGGGATTGCCAAATTCATGCTGATCTGCCAGAAATAACATGATAAGACAAAGAAGAGGAATGATAACGAGTTTCATGGGTGTGACTTATATTTGAAACCTGAACTGACATGTCCAGCCTTGTTGTTTTTTAAAATACAGTACCAAACGCTCCTCCGATTCCGGTAATAACACCATCATCAACAACATACGGGAAAATCCCGTGATCGTGAAATCCGTTTAAGATCAGGGAATAAGGAAATAGTCGCTATGAATTGCATGAATTTGGGATGTTGGTCGATAATCATGAGTAATCTTATAAATTAACGGACAGACTATTGAAATAGTATATTTTTCGGTAATGCTTTTTATATACTATAAGGTATAGACGTAAAACATTGAAGTCGTTAATCAGTACCTACATTCTTATAAGATGCCCCCATTTAAAGAATTTCATTTGCTGAACTGCTGAACTACCCGGACTATTCTTATGGATGGGGACATATCAATGAAGATGTGGGAAAGGAAGAAATTTACTAAATGAAACAACCAATTGATGATGCCTGGCTTCGAAAGGAGATTGCTTGACTTTAACTATTGAATAGCTTGCTGAAAGACTACGAATTCGCCAGCCGATAGGAAGGTTTATGTGAAATAGGTTTGGGAAGAATGAATTAATGCCGTAATTTAATATCGTGTTCAAATCAATGGTTGCCCTTGCAATACACTCCCTGCGACATATTGAAACCCTTTATCAGGAATTATTCCGTAATCACCATCGACAAGGATATCAAAAACGAAATTTTTTATCCAAGTGGATACGTAGATTTCATTGTTAAAATGTCAGCTGGTAACGCTGCAACCATTATCGACGGGCAATACCGGGATACACCTCCATTTGAACTATTAGGGCATCTGACAGTTCCTACCAGATTGAATGCTACGAAAGGAACTACAATACTGATAGCCAGGATGTATCCCTATGCTTGTTCTATATTTTTCCCAAACCCAATCACAGATTTTACTAATTCAGCTACGAATCTTTTGGATGTGTATGCGAAAGATTTGCGGGATCTCAATGAAGTAATGCTGAGTAAAATTTCAATAGTTCAACAGATAGACCTGATCGAATCCTTTTTTATTGAAAAACTAAAAAAGCATGAGAAAAAACGGCAAAAGATTCAACAGCTATCCTTGATTTGTCAGCATATACTAACCACTGGTGAAGGCTTTGATCTTAATCAGTTGTCATCTACACTTGGGCTTTCCAAAAGGCATATTCAAAAACAATTTTTCGAAATGGTGGGCCTAACACCAGGTACACTGTATGCATCTTACCGTTTCAATAGAAGTTTACGACAAATACTTACTACCGACGTATCACTTACCTCGATTGCTTATGAATGCGGTTACTATGACCAGGCCCATTTCATCAAAGAATTTAGAAAATTCACAGGCATTACACCATTTCAAGTCAGGCGTACACTTATTAAAAATGGAGCTGACTTTCAGAAAGCGGTAAATATTGGATTATAAATCTATTTTGACACTGGCTTATTACTGCTGAACATATCTCTATGCATTTTTAAGCCCTCTGCAGTGTTTTTCCAAATCACAATCACCTTACCTTCATCCAATTTATTTCCGTTAAGGTCTGTCATTTCATAATAGCTTTCTTCGGTGATGAATGTGCTGGCATCGCCATACAAATGTTGTATAGTAAATTTGACGTGTACTTTAGGTCCGTCTTTAAAGAACTTCGCGATATTTTCCTTCCCGCAGATGGGGGCTGCATTTGCTGGCAGAAGGCAGGCATCTTCCGTATATCTGGTGAGGATCGAACCATCATTTTTGTTTGCCAGGTCGGCATAGATAGCATTGTTGGCTTCGATCGCCTTACGGGCCTGCTGAAAAGGATCACTATTAGTTTGGGCTTTGGAAATTGGTGATATTCCCATCAACATTGCCACGGTGAGGATTTTCTTCATAAAGTATTATTTATGACAAAGGAAGGACCTTGGGGGAAGTGAAAATTGTAAAAAAGCGCACAAGGGCATTTCAAACCGATTTTAATCTCAAAGGAAAAATCAGCAAAGCCTGGCCACCCCCAAGGTAAATTCCGGGTAGCATCCTGATCAAGCAGTTCATCTATACAGACTAATCTTTAAAATTTCCCGTTGCCTTGCTCTCGGAGCACGACATGAAGTACGGTAGAAATTTCTGCTAACTGCGGTGACCTACATCACATTTTTATGTTACGCTATTTTTTAAAGAGATATTGCCGTGCGGGAAAAATTGTTAAAAAACACATGAGAATAACATCGAAAATGCAAGTTCAAATGTCTTCAGCATTATTTTCTGGATAGAAGCCTCTGGCTATCTAAACGATCAAAACGGGGAGCATACGAATATACGAAGAGATTAGGTAATCTGCTGTACCCATTGGCTTCTCCAGGATGGCGCCTCAAAGGGTTCTGCGAAATACTGTGTCTCGTGTACGACCTTGCCATTGCGAAACTCCATGATGCTCACAGTGTACGCCTCCCGGTCCTGGTAAACAATTGTGTATTCTGTAACCCAGAGGCTCCCCTCCCCATCATTCTCCTGACATTAAAGCCGGACAGCTTTCTCCGGCGTCCCCACCCTTTAAAATAAATTCATCTCATCGCTCCCGGGATTTGAACGATTATCGTTAGAACAAAGCTAAAACAAGTTTTTTGAAAAACAGATAGGCCTGCTTTTCCGTAATAAATCAATTTATACGCTGAAAGAGGGATTATACTCCTGGAAAGTATTGGAGGTATTGATGCACAAACGTTGACTGACACGCGTGGGCGGATTGACATCGGTTAGACGAAATTCCTCTTACATTTGCAGATATGATCAATAGTGCGGATATATATACAGATGGAAGCTGTGACACACAAAGTGGCCAGGGTGCATGGGTTGCGATCTTATTGACAGACGGGGGAAAAGTGGTCTTGTCCGGAAGAACACCAGACACTACACATAACAGGATGGAATTATCTGCAGTAATAGCAGGAATCACATATGCTCTAAACAACTTTAAAGGCATCCAATGCCTGCACATTTACTCTGACAGCCAGTATGTAACGGGATTGATGGAGAGACAAGATAAACTCAGCAATGCAGACTTCATCACCAGCAGGGGGACTATAATACGTAATGCGGACCTGGTGAAGGAACTCTATACATTGGGGGCACAGATCCAATTGATATTCACCAAAGTAAAAGCGCATCAGAAACAGGGCGCTGGTATCAACTATAATATTGATGCAGATAAATTGGTGAGAAAGATCATGAGAGAAGAGCTGCGTAGAAGAGGCTTTTGAGATCGATTGCCTGAGCAGGTGATTTTATATGGCGTGTATTTTCCTTATCCTTAACTTTGATCCATGCAATCAGAACTTCAGCAACTTTACGGAAATATAGATATTTACCTTTTCGACCAACTGCTTAAAGGCACATATGATAATTGTAAAAAGGTGCTCGACGCAGGCTGCGGAGGCGGACGTAACCTGATTTATTTTTTAAGAAACGGCTATGAGGTGCATGGCATTGATCCTAATCCCGATGCGGTATTAGCAGTTAAGCAATTATCACAGACACTGGGCTATATTAACTCTAAAGAAAATTTTGCAATTGCTTCGGCTGAAAACCTACCTTTTGATGATAATTATTTTGACCTGGTGATCAGCAGCGCGGTATTGCACTTCGCCAACAATCCTGATCATTTTGATAATATGATCCACTCAATGTGGCGGGTGCTGAAACCCGGCGGCTATTTATTTGCAAGGCTTGCGTCGGACATCGGGATTGAAACGCTGGTGCAGCACCTAGGTAATGGTCGCTATCTTTTGCCCGATGGCAGCGAACGTTTTTTGGTTAACCAGCAATTATTGCTTCAATATACCGAAAGCCTTAACGCCCGGCTCCACGAACCAATAAAGACCACCAACGTACAAAACTTACGGTGCATGACCACCTGGTGTTTACAGAAGGTTTAAAGTTATCGTTGGAGTGTTAAACAATGGTCCACTGCTCAGTCCCAAAATAACATTTGCCTGGCAATGTCTGCTTAAAGAAGGTTGTTTTATAGGAATAATAAAATAAAAGCTGGTCTAAAAAAGACCAGCCCTAAAGTTCAATTTTCAAACTTTTATCTCGAAGCCTTGTTTTTCAACATAGAAGGCTTCTTCTTCGTAATTTAGCTATTAGTTCGCTGGGATGAATTTCGAATAGACGCCACCTCTTCCGCTGCCGACGATCGGATCCAATAACATCTCCAGTTGTCCTGTTCTCAAGATAGTGATCGTGTGCGTTACAGAAGTGGGCCCAACTGTGATAGTTACTTTATTTCCGTTCAGGCTCCACGTGCCAGTTTGTGTTGGATTAGAACTAGATATGTCAGTCCACGTACCATCGGGAAAATACTGTTCTGTTGTATTCTGCAATGGATTGGTAAATATCTTATTAATCATGTAAACGATATCAGAAGTTGCCAGTGAATAGTTCCAGAAACACATGTCGTATTTCCATTTGTTAGCAGTCAACATCTGCGCAAGGGTCTTTGTCTGATCTGTTACCGGTAATACTGGCATCATGATCCCATAATTGCCACCGTCTATGGCATTCCATTTAAGCACGTCGTTAGCAGGCCAGATCCTGGACGAGAATGTAACACCGTTGATGTGAATGTTCAACTGTTTACCGAGATTACTCAGGTCGTAGGTACCATTCAGGGTAGTACCTGCGGCAGTAGTTTCTGAGTAAGTACCGTTCGAATTATAACGAACTTTGATCGGCTTCAGATCCAGACTTACAGGTGTTTTCCCGTCTTTGTACACCAGTTTTGGCGCAGTGGTGTTGTAATTGGTGTAGTACTCATAATACTTCCAATCTTTGTTGATCAGCGCCTGAGTGTTGATAGCGGTACTGTCTATTTCCAGCACACTTGCAACGGTTGCAATAGCATTCTCTTTTGGAAGTAAGGTTTCCGGGCTTTCGTTTTCTGATTTAGTACATGCAGATAAAAACAATGCTACACTTGCAACGAAAAGTGGGTTACGTAAAACTTTCATTTGTTAGGTTAAATTGTTACAAAACAGATATCACGGTAAAGGTTAAACTCTTTATTAGATTAAATATTTTTTTAATTCGACAAAACCACAGAATGGGCATTTCGAGATACAATCTTGTACCCTTTCGGGGCCAATGGTTCAACGCCGGGTTGCACACCTAACACCTGTCCGGGCGCTACAAATATCATACTACCTTCCTGGTAGTCATAGTGTTTTCTTCCATAGCGCAATTGGGCACCGCTCAGTTCTTTCAGCCCCACTGCATACAAACCAAAGTTGAATGACCTGGCGGGCACCGGTTGCGCTTTCGAATGGTCAATCACCGCAACCAGAGGATGTTTGGTAGTTACACCCCGCATGGCATTGTATTGCGCGATGCTGTCAATTTTTACAATCTCTTCCATACCTTATTCTTTTATCGCTATAAAATTACAGATTTCAGCAAGCCCTTTTGATACCGGCCTTCCAAATTAGTAATATTGGTAGGAAAACCCGTAATCTGTATACAAAACGGCTCGTCCTTCCTCCGCAATTTTGCAGCAGTAACATGCAAAATTAAAATACGACAATCAGGAACCTCAGGATTAGAATTGACCGAACCTGGTTTCGGCTGCATGGGACCATGCCACGCAAAACTTCGGACATCGTTATCCGATGCATACTAATAAGGTATATTCCCTTTTCTTAATTTTATGACGACATTTTGAATCTGTGGAAGTAATAATAATATCATGATGACGCATACTACACCAACAAACATCAAATCATAGTAATCCCGGGTGGCACGAGCCAATACCTGGCGTCCCACCAATTGATTAAAATACCCTCCTGAAACTCCTTTTGCGGTGTACATATCGCTGCCTGCAATCATATAGTTGTTTTGGATATCAAGTAAAGTAACCGGCAATTGTGGATTGGTTTCCGTCAATGTTTCCCGGGCCTTCTCCCTGGCTGCAGATCTGGTAAATAATTGAAGCTCATTATTAAGTGCCAGACTGGCTGTAAACCCTGTGAATCTCGCAAAGATTCCGACAAGTGATGCATTAAACGCAATCTTTGCCGGTGCTGCGGAAGCGGTAAACGACACAATCGGGACAAATAAAACTCCTGTGGCAACCCCATAGATAAACATAGGCAGGATGAAGTCAATGATTTCTCCCTGCACAGAAACAAAAAGTATCATATAGCCATAATATATCGCCATAAAACAAAAACCTGCAATGATTACCCTTACCAGGTTAAAGCCCATCAGGATGAATCGGGAGGTGACAAACATGCTTAGTACGGTTCCAAAAATTACGGCGGTCCATATTGGAATCGTGCCGAGCGGGTCATTACCTAAAATAACTTCAAGATAAGCGTATGTAAGGCCGGTACTTCCCTTGAAAATGTAAAACGTAAAA
Organism: Chitinophaga sp. CF418; assembly: GCF_900142925.1. Lineage (GTDB taxonomy): Bacteria > Bacteroidota > Bacteroidia > Chitinophagales > Chitinophagaceae > Chitinophaga. Next base: position 299,277 of record NZ_FRCN01000007.1, on the reverse strand, counting down.
AGCAGCAGCAGGCCGATGACAAAATTGTTTGTCATGAAAATTTGCAAATTGATCAACGGCCGTTTAAGCTTCAATTCTCTGATTATAAAAAATACAAGAATAACTAAATTACTCAGGCAGAGAAAAACGATTAACGGACTGTCAAACCAGCCCAGCTGCCTTCCGTAGATCAGGATGTATCCCAATATCAAAATAAAAGATACATACAGCAGATATCCCACCCAATCCACCTGATAAAGCGGTATTTTTTTGGTAAATCTCGCATTACCATTCATCGTAATTAATACAATGAATGTCAGCAAGACGAGTGAAACAGTTAATCCATAAAAGAGCCAGTTGAAGTCATAAAAATGAAGTACCACACTTGAATAGATAGCATAAAACGGGACGGAGATCTGTATACTTGCGTACAGGAGCGTATACGCAACTACCCGGGCACGTGTAGTATGTAATCTTGGAAAAGTGAGCTGTAAGACGATGCCTGACATCAGGGCACAGGTAATCCCCTGTACAAACTGGCAGATGACAAATAATATCCAATCTTTGGAATAAAAACAGATGACGGAACATAGTGCATTGATCGCGAGTGCCATCAACAGGTATTTCCTTGGAGCAAAATATTTTACTATACGAAAATCCAGTGCCAGGAACGCTACGGTCGAGCCATAAATAACCACCATGGCATATTGAACATCGGTAGGCTGAATTCCATAAAAGCCCATTGCCGCAACGGGGCTGCTGTAAAAGGTAAAACTAAACAGACAGGTCATCAGAATGGCAAATATCACGGATCTTGCCATCCATTCGGATACCCAGGATTTAAAAACCGGAATTTGATGTGCTTGCATGATCAATCTTTTAAAACGTAAACATTGGCATTCATTCCGGCGGAGAGCTTCCCTAATTTTTCCGGTTTATCGGTAAGCTTGATTCGTACAGGAATACGTTGTATGATCTTAACGAAATTACCAGTGGCATTATCCGGAGGTAATAATGAGTATCTGGAACCTGTGGTGGGAGAAAGCGATTCGATAGCCCCGCTGAATTTTTCGTTTGGAAAAGCATCCACTGCTATTGACACCGCCTGACCTATCCTGAAATGGCTGATCTGTGTCTCCTTAAAGTTGGCAATCACCCATTTTTTTTCTGCTTTATTGACCAGAAAAGCCAATGTTTGACCCGGTTGTATCAACTGTCCTTCCTGAATGGTCTTCTTACCAATCTGTCCATCAAAAGGTGCGGTGATGACGGTATATTTAATGTCCAGCTCCTGCCGTTCGAGTAGCGCTTCCTTGATTTTTATTTCTGCCTCTATCGCATTACGTTGCACCCTTAGGTCGTTCAGTTTGGATTCAGCTACCTGTAGGGAAGCCTGTGTCTGATCATAATCTGATTGCGAGATAGCCAAAGCCGTACTGACATTGTCGAATTTTTGTCTGGTAACAGATTCTTCAGCCAATAGATTTTTATAACGCTCAAATTCTCTTTGCTGCTGTTTCAGTTTTGCTTGTGCTCCTGAAAGCTGTGCCTTGATGACCTCGATACTTTTGATTTGTGTCTCTTCGTTAGCGGCCAAAATAGGCAATTTGGCGTGCGAATTCATTAGTTCTGCAGATGCGGCATCTCTTTTCAATCCGTACTCGTCAAGCTCAATAACCACCAGGGTATCTTCTTTTTTGACCCGCTGATTGTCTTTGTAATAGATCTTGCTGATATAGCCACCTACTTTTGCATTGATCGGTGACAGATATGCATCAATTTGCGCATCATTGGTCTGTTCATATCGGTATGCTTTTAAGAAATATACAGTTGTCCAAATGATGATGGCTGTAAATAAGGCAATTCCAAACCACCTGGTCAGGGTTACGATTATTTTATCGGTTTTATTTTTGTTCATAATGTTTGTATTAGAGAATTCCTACGATGGCCAATAGTCTGATATGACTGAGTTTTACATTGGCCTGTGCACTTGTCAGGTTAAATTTTGCCTCCAGCAAAGCATTTTCTGCTTCCAGGAGATCGGTAAGAAGAGATTCCTGATTGAGATAGCTGTTTCTGATGACCCGGACGGTTTCAGTTGTTTTAATGATATTTTTTTGGGCCGTTTCCACACTTTCCAAAGCCTGTTGCTGCTGTAGATACGCTTCGCTTACCTGAATTAAAATTTCCTCCCTTTTTATGTCGGCCTTTTCTTTTGACTGATTATTGACGACCAGGGCACGTGCAATTGAATGTTTGCTTTTGTATAAATTATCAATAGAAAACTGAACCTTGATCCCTGTTTGTCCAAATCCCCATAGATCATTCGAGTAAGGATAAAATGAAATCTGCGGATAGGTATAATTGTAATTAGAGTACAACGAAACCTTAGGTAACACCGCAGCTTTGATCTGCCTGATATTCATTTCGCTCAACTGGATGTCACTATTGACGATCTTATATTCAGGCGACTGGCTGGATGCGATATTTATGTAATCGGCGTAACCCGAATTTGTTATAGTATCCATTACAGAATCATTTTGATAAATAATCTCTAACGCCTCATCATCATTCCGCCCCATCAATACATTCAGACGTTGTTTAGTGATGTAAATTTTCTTTTCAATGTCTGATAGGCTTAATTCTAACTGTGATAACTTTACCGAGGTTCTCAGCACATCACTCCTGAGCACAATACCGTTTTTGCTTAAACTTTCGATGAGGGATAGCTGCTTTTTTTCCGTAGAAATTTCTGCATTCAGGAAATCACGGAAGCTCAGAAATTTATACAGATCGAAATAAGCGATTGCAACATTGTATTTTACGCGATGCTTTTGCAGATCGGCCTCATACTGACTTCGTGTCTCTTCTTCCTGCCTGATCTTAATAGTTCTTCTGTCTTTTCCACCGTTGAAGAGGTTAAAATTTAAGCTGTATCCGGCTCCGTAGCCATAGCCTTCTATGGGTACATTCTGTGGAGACGAGAATAATCCATTTTCGTAAATAAGAAATCTGGAATTAAGCTTTACATCTCCACCTATTGAAAGTTCCGGCAGCAGGCGGTCTTTTGCTTCAAGTATTTCTAAATGGCTTTGCTGAAGGTTTAATTCTGACAGTTTCATTTGGCGGTTATTCGTTTCGGCGACCTTCCATATTTCTTCCAAACTCAATGTTGGAGTGCTTTCCGCATCCTGGGCATTGAGCGACTGTGTAAACAGTAGCAGGGTAGCTCCCAAAATTGGAATTAATTTATATGTTCTCACGGCTGTTATTTTTATAATTATTTGTAGGTTTTCCTTTTTTTAGGAACCAGCATTTTACCATCTTGATTAATTCATCAAAAACAATAGTTAAATCGATCATAGGCATAAAAGGGTCAACACACGCGGGCCAGTAGCTATTAAGTTTGTTAATTTCTTCTGCAGAATGGGACCCTATAATATCAGAGGTTTTATCTGGCGTTTTAAGTTCAAAATCTTTATCAGGGCTGATTTTCTCTTTCATAATGAATCTATTGTTATTTACATAGCAAAATTATTCACGACGAAAAACAATCTTTTTATATAACTGGCCTAGTATTTATTATATTTGGCCATATGGAGATGCTGAAAAAACTTACTAAAAAGGTTGACCAAAATCCTGACTCCATCCTGGTGGTACGACAGCAAACCGAACAGCGTCTGCCTTCTCATCAGCACGATAAGGCTCAGTTATTATTGGTTTTTGGAGGGATAGCTTATTTGCAAACCGATGAAAAGGATTTCTATATTCCCTCCAATCACTATATCTGGATTCCCAAAAAATATCCCCACAACCTGATGTTTAACACACAGGACCTGTATATCATAAACATATATTTTCCGGAAGGAAGCTCCACCGGATTCTATAGTGAATTGGGCATTTATCCGGTAAGTAAGCTCTTATCGGAAATGCTTTCATTTAGTGAAAAATGGCACGGAGATTACTTTAAAGGATCCTGGGAATTTGAGTTTTTAACCACACTGAAAAACGTACTGTCTAAAGAAAACCTTAAAAAGTTTTCGATTCAGCTTCCTACGACCGACGATCAGCGGCTCGGGACCATGGTTGGCCAACTCAGAAATCGACTGAATGAAAACCTTACCTTAGAAAGTATGGCCACGGAATGGGGCATGAGCGTAAGGAGTCTGACCCGGTTATTTCAGACGAAACTCCACATTACCTTTATTCAATACATAAAGATGCTGCGGGTTATTCGGGCTATGGAATTAATTAAAGACAGCGATCTTAATATGACGGAAATTGCCTATGAGATTGGGTATTCAAATATAGCGGCATTCAGTAATAATTTCTACCAATTGACAAACATGAGACCTACGGAATTTAAAGCAATGTCAAAATTTTAGAATTGTATAGTTTTGGCACACCAAATATCAATAATGCAATAGAAAGGATTACCGGTAAAAGTCCGATGACTCTGGCACAATTCATAGATAAACCGGGCGGTTTTCATCGCCAGATATAATTGCAGCTGAAGATGAACAAATAACACTAATCATGCTGTGAGTTGTTTCAAGCTAATAATTACATCATGATATAAATAACCTACCGGCAATCAGGCATAACCGGTTCGCCTTTGGTAGTAACGCTTATATATCCGGTAGCTCCCGTGTTTACTACCGCGCAAATGCTGGTAGAAGACAGTGTTTCAGCTTACGGAATCATGAAGGGTGGTCTGGATGTGTATACCAGATATCTGGCTGCTGAACTTGGATCAAGAGGCATCACTGCAAATGTTGTGGCACCGGGAGCTATCTTCGGCGGTTCTGCTATGGAGGACAGTCCTGAAATGCGCAAATTTGTAGAAGGTATCACGGCGCTGGGACGTGTAGGACTGCCCGATGACGTGGGTGGTGTGGTGTCTTTCCTTTGTAGTGATGACGCCAAATGGGTGAATGGACAGCGGATCGAAGTAACTGGCGGCGTGGGCCTGTAATCATATTTAATCGGGCAAAAGAACTTACATATTTTAGACTCCCTGTTGCTATGTACCTGGCCGCTTGCACCCAGATATACAATCAGCGGGAATACGAGAATAAATGATAAAAGGTGAAGAAATTGGTTCGAAATGCTCCGCTACTGGGGCATGTAATGGCAAACGCTGGAGATTGTATCTCCGGCGTTTTTGTTTCGACGTATATTGGCTGAATGGGCCAATACACATAGAAATGAAATTTTCAAGGCATTCTAATACATGGCTGCTGCTTTTTCTATGAGAAGTTAACTAATCAGGATTTACGGTGAATTTTAAACAATACACTAAAATATTCCTTAGAAGTTATCATCCGATAAATTGATATCTTTTCCGGGAGCGAGACACCTGCCATTATTGCGGATATAGCTAAAGGCACTTTTTGTATCTGATAGCCGTAATAGAATGTGCCGGGAAAGTGTAGTCGGAAAGGTTACCAAAGAGTTTTTTCTCTGTTGATGTCACTACATTCTTTGCAGGATTCTCCAGGGTGTTCATGGCGTTGATCCCTGTTGCATTCAGTTCGTATACAGCTACAGGCGTATACTTTTTATTGTCGATACTACGGAGGTCTGTTTTGACCGCCTGTTCCGGATGACGGTTCACCGCAAAGATCACCAGACTACCATCGTTGTCGTGCAGGGTGACTGCCACGTCCAATGCTTTGGATGCTTTAGATCCCGGCATTTTCAGATCGGGTGTTACTACCTGTGTTTTCAGACTCACATTACCAGCATGCTGGCGGTAGAACTGCATCGGGTAGTAGATGGTCTGACAAACTGCTGCTGTTTTACTGGTCATGATCGGCGCCAGTACATTGACAGTTTGTGCCCAGGTAGCCATTCCAACCACTGATGCCTGTCTGAGCATGATGTTATAGAAGGTGGCGGTACCCAGTGCATGCTCCCAGGTATAATACTCTTCCAGCTGATACGCGCCCGTGCCACCGGGTTCCCAGATCCCCAGTTCGTCGATAGCTATTTTTACCGGGTTGGCCCTGGGCGGGAAGCGGTACCATTTACTGAAGTCGGTCACCTTTTCAGGCGTCAAGGTCCGGATCTGTCCTTTTAAAGTGAGGATCAGTTCTTCCATATGATCGACCTGCGGGAACAATGACGCCGGTTTACTTTTATCTGAACTGACATAGTGGTGCATGGATATGTAGTCGCATACTGCACCCATTTCTTTCAGGACATATTCGTTCCAGGCATCGTCAGCGCCGCAGAGTACGAGCTTAGCATCTTTATCCTGGAGTTTTATGGCTTTGGTATACAACCATGCTTCTTTTACAAACTCCTTTACATCCTGTAAATGGCCGATATCCGGACCGGCAGCTTCTTCATTGCCTATTCCCCAATACTTTACATTAAAAGGATCGGAATGGCCGTTTTTACGGCGCAGATTCGCATAATAGGTATCCTGTGTGCCGTTGCAATACTCGACCCAGTTGCCTGCTTCTTCCGCCGTACCAGTACCCATATTGACCGCAAAATAGGGATCTGCCCGTAGTTCTCTTGCATAAGCGATGGCTTCATCCGTACCGAAGTGATTATCTTCCACACCACCCCATATGAGGTTAGGGCGGCTACGTCTTTCCGCCAGCGGACCGATACCATCCATCCAGTGATAGATCTTGGTAAAGGTGCCACCGGGATATCTTAGTATGCTTGGTTGTAAGCCACGGATCTTTTCCAGTACGTCTCTGCGGACGCCTTTGGCATCAGACAGCGGAGAACCTTCTTCGAAGATCCCTCCGTTAATGGCTCTGCCAAGATGTTCTATGAACTGGCCATAAATGCCATTATCTATAGTACCCTCCGGATGCGTGAAGTCGATCTCAATACTGGCCTCCAGTGGAGCGCCAGCAATGAGAGAACGGGCAGCTGCAAAAGCACTGCCTTTCAAAGCGAGACCTAGTCCGCTCATGCCAATAAGGCCGATAAAATTTCTTCTTGTTACCTGCGCGCTCACGTAAATAGTAGCTATTGATTGTTGAACAACAAGATGGTGAATTTTAAGCAGATTACATAGGATTACGGGGCCTATGCTTTTACTTTTCTTTTCAGCCAGGCCCTTACCGGTTCGTCATAGTATTTCAGACTGAGATAGCCTACCAATACAGACACAACAAATGTCAGTATACCATACCCGACAGCCAATGGCATGTTTGTGTCTTTGTGTGCGCTTACCCAGCCGGTATAGACGTAAATGAACGGATAGTGTGTGATGTATAAGGGGTAGGAAAGATCCGCCAGGAACTTACATATTTTAGACTCCCTGTTGCTATGTATCTGGCCGCTTGCTCCCAGATATACAATCAGCGGGAATACGAGAATAATGATAAAAGATTCGTAGATACCATTCATCCACAAGTGATCTGCACCACCGATTCGTGGTATCGCCAATGTTATCGCCAGTATTATGCCACACCATAGGAACGCATTGTTAATACGCGTGGGTTTAGTCGCTCTGGACAACAACAGGCCAGCAAAGAAAGGGAACATCAGGCGGGTAAAGCCGATGCTTAATTGTTCGGGAGTTACAGACCATCCACCAATAACGTCGCCGGTAGGACCGAATACGGTAAGATAGATAAGCGCTATAGCGGAAAGGCTGACTAGTATGGAGAGTGCTGTTTTTGAAAATTTCCTGATGCCGAGTGCGTAAAGAATGTTCCCGACATACTCAAAGAACAACGACCAGGCTGGTCCATCCAGGGGATGCATTTCCTGCCATCCCCGGATATCCCAGGAAATGGGGATAGGTATGAGAGTAAAACCAATGAACATGATCAGCAAAAGTTTCCATGCCGGTACGGTGTGAATGGCCGGAAATGATGGGGAATCAGATGCATAGAAGAAGAGGGCGCCGATGATCATACCCATGATTACCATAGGCTGAAGCCTCTCCAGTCGGCGTTTGAAAAAGGTACCGATAGACATTTTCTGCCAGCGGTCATCATAGGCATAACCAATAACATAGCCGGAAAGCAGGAAGAAGAAATCAACGGCCAGATAACCGTGATTGATCATCAGATCGAGATGACTCGTGGAATGTGCCTCTAATACGTGGAAAATGACAACGATCAATGCGGCTACACCACGTAGCCCGTCCAGTACAAGATAATGTGGTTTGGTAGGAAGAGGATGTGTATTCATATTGGGGGCATAAGATAGAGAGAAAAATCCTGAAAAGACAGTGCCCTGTATCTTTGACACGAAAAAATCTGCTGTAAGGGAAAGATGCACCGGCAGCAAGATGTATAGTTTTATCCTGTGCGCTTTTTAGATTAAGACTTATATTTTGCGGGTTAAAGTGCGTTCATAATAAAGGGGCGTTACTTATCTTAACCTAGCGAGCATTGTGTATCAACAGGAACTGCCCGTCAACTTTAAACTCAACCTTGTTCCCTTTTTAAAAAAGTGTATGTGAAAAATAAAAATATGTTTTCCCTGCGTATCTTTGCGAAAATTTAAACCCAAGATGAAAGTTATTAACCTACCCTATGCCCTATTGATTGTTACGTGCATGGTGTTATTCTCTGCCTGTAGTAAAAAAGATAACAACGTTACCCGGCCGCTTGCCGATCTTCCTCCGAAAGATACCACATATCTGTTGACGAAGGGTTATTATTGGATTGGAGACTCAACTGACGAGTACTTTTACCGTGACAGCATCTATTACAATGTGAAAAATCAGATAGAGAAGGTGATAGGCTACCCTCCCTTTCGGGATGATACCGTTACATCCCTGTTTTATTACAATGATGATGGCGCTATTGAAAAGCTGGTCACTGATGGCGTAAGAAGAGGCTATTATCTCAATTATTACTTCCATTATGACGGGAACAAGCGGCTTGATCGCATAATCGCAAAGGGGAATACGACAGGTGACACATGCTTCATGACCTATGATTTACAGGGTCATCTTACCGATGTTACCACAATACCAGATGCTGCAGGTAGCTGGAGATCTCATCTCAAGTATTTCAGGGATAATAATAACCAGATCGATTCTATCCAGTGCGACTTCGGCTTTGATCAACCACTTGCTTCGCCCAGAAGGTTAGGCGTACGACTGCAAACAGCGGTACCTGGTACAGCATCACTGGAAACCATCAACAGGTCATATTTGTTTTTGCTGGGCACAAGGCTAAACCCTAATTTATTTCTTGCCGTTACCAACGATTTCTATATTCACAAATTCTTAAACCCAAATGACTTTAGTTTCAAAAATGGGGTGAAGAACGACTATTTTCCAACCAAGCCGGCAAACTATGAGTACAATGACATGAATCAACCGTTCAGCCATGTGCTGTCCTCATTCTCTGATGGCAGATTGCATACCTATCAATACAACGAGTCGGCAGGTGGGGTTTCATCGGTGAAATCATCAGTAAGGCTGGAGTACACTACAGAGATAAAATAATATTACCAGAAACATAGAAAAGGCAGCATGGTACTCCCCTATGCTGCCTTTTTGTTTTATTGTAGTAGAATTCAAGGTAGTTATTGCCTGATCTTTTGTGATCGCACAAGAAAGCTGGACTCCTTCAGTTTCTCTTCAGCTTCTATTATCGCCTCCATCAGGTTGTTTTTGTTATCTGCAATCTGTACTAAAGCCTTTTCCATATTGTTCCATACTGGTTTCATAGCATCAACCAACGCTTTTCCTTTCGTGGTAAGAACTATCAGCCGTTTTCTCTCGTCTGTTTTATCCTTCTTTGACTTAATGATTTGCTGCTTTTCCAGCTCTTTCAATAAACTGATCGTGGAAGGATGGGCATAGCCAATTTCGTTAGCAATTTCTACCACGCTCATAGAAGTTTTTAAATGCAAGGTATAAACGACAGGGAACCATTTCGGCTCAAACTGTATCCCAAATGATTGATATATCAGCTGCCCCTCCTTTCTTAAGGCATCAGAAAGCCGTTGCAGCCTGGTTGAAATGGCAAGTATACCCGATTGGTCTATTACATTGTCCATAGATCAGTTTTTTAAGCGTAAATGATAGAACACATTGTCGGCGCTCATTAATGGAAAATAGGCAGGAAGATCTGCTTTAGGGATAAGAGTAAAATGGTTCTTTTCATAAAATCGTTGTGCTGCTTTTAGCTGCTCCACTGTACCGAGATAAATATCTTTGATTCCTTGCTCCTCGCTATAAGTCAACAACTTTTCAAGTAATTGCTGGGCAATTCCAAATTCTTTCCCTCTAAACTCTTTTTTTACAAACATCTTCCGGATAGCACCCGCCTGATGGCCAATACTTACCAGGGCAATCGTGCCTACCAATGTATCACCATCGAAAGCGCCCCAGAAATTTCCGCCTGACTGGCAATAGAATGCTTCTATGGTTTTTAAGTCTGGCTGGTCTTCAAGGGTAACAGCGACACCAAATTCAATCTGTTGAATTGGAAGTATTAGCTGTATTACGTCATCTGAAAACTGATCACCTATTGGTCTATATACGATATTTGCCATTACGTTCTTTATTATGTACAAATCTACGTAGTTTCCTACATAAATTTAAATATTATCTTGATTACCTTAGTTAGGGAACGTCTCTATTTTGGGTTTATTAATCTATAATAATGGTTGTATGCCCTATACATATTAAATCCAAAGGCTATTCGGCTAAGACTGCCAACCACCCATATTTGGGTTTTCTAAAGACTTCATAGCGAAAAAAATAGCGTTATTACCACTACATGAATCAGCGTAAGTCTGAAAATTCACCTAATACTTAAAGGGAAAATATCGGTCTAAATACAAGTTTAGTTCTTTTCCATGATTCCTGGTAATGGTCTTTTACTTCACCAGCGGTACGGTACTGCGGTCAGTTGCATCGTCGTTAAAAATTGTCCAAAATTCCTTTTGTCAAATCAGTCAATTCCGGGAAAGTACTAATCCCTAGATCAACTATGTTTAATCCCACAATGGCAGCCGAATACCAGGCGGGATAAGCAGCTGTGTGGGGTGTTAAAGCCCAGATCAAAGGACTGTATGCGCTTGTCTCCTCATCGGGGAGTCGATTCTGTAGTTGCTCCCTGTAAGATTCACAATCTTGTAATGAAACATGACCTGATGTAAGTTGTTCAACAAGTCTAAGCGCACCTTTACCAAGATCATCCAGATCCTTCTCGGCAAGCAAACAAAACTTATAGGCAATTATTCGCTGCTGCCTTTCAGTAAGAGACCGAACTTTAGTTTCAAAGACTTCCCAATATTGGTTTGATTCCCTTTGTTCCATTGAATGAGGGTTGACTTTATCGATTATAGTTGCAACAGCGCCCAAGATACTTTACTTTTTTAAAAATAGGTTGGCTCCTGGGCCAGCTGGTTCAACTTCTTAACCGTTCCCCAGATTTTCAACTTAATTCATTGTTCACTCTCTACAATTCTACGTACTTTCACGGAGCATATATATCTACTGCCCTATAAAGAGTTATAATTATACATGATAGAACGTTATATTGAAATCCTGGAACAACTTCGTCAGCAAAAGATAGCGCTGAACGAACCCAATGTCCCTATTTAACAGATTTTTCAGAAAAAAAGATACCCCCATCCAGGCGCTAATCCTGATGCCCGTTCCGTAGAAGGCGCTACTACATTGATGAATGCCGTGCAATCTGACAGACTGGATGTACTACAAATATTGATAAAAGCAGGTGCGGATGTAAATGCACAGGACGATCGTGGATTCACCGCCTTGCACCGTGCGGCTGAAATGGGACATCTGGAAGTAGCTAAAGCACTACTGGCAGCAGGTGCAGATAAGCACGTCGTTGCACAGAGCCATACGCCCATTTCACTGGCAGAAGCCCGTCAGGAAGCAGCGATGATACAGCTATTGCGATAAATGATAGGTAAAGCCGGGGATTGTATTTCCGGCTTGTTTACTTTTCTCTATTCTGAGTAAGTGCGAACCTATGATTTGCTGTAAGTATGCGCTGTAATTCCTCCCGGAAAAGCCTTGACATCAACCAATTTCAGGTCCAGCGGTTGTGCAACACCATTGAAGATCGCCTGCCCCTCTCCCAACACCACAGGATGAGTCACCAAAACGTATTCGTCTATAAGCCCTGTCGCTATCAGATTCCGCATAAATCCGGCTCCGCCAATCGCACAGATCGGCTTCCCAGGCTCGGATTTGAGCTTTTTTATCTCTTCAGCCAGATCTCCCTCGAGAACGCGTGCATCCCTCCAGGTAGCTGCAGCGGGCACCTGATCCACATTTGGTAAATCGATGCCTTTAAATCCTTTTTGGGTAAAGAGCACCTTAGGGATCTCGTTCATCAGTGGCGCAAAAGGCCCGGTTGCAGTCGGCCAGTATGGAGCCATAGTTTCAAACGACTTGCGCCCCATGATAATCAGGCCAGCCTCCTGCATTTGACCGACAACCCAGGCCCGCGAATTTTCATCAGAGGATCTGAAGATCCAATCATTCTCCCCATTGGGACCACCAACAAAACCGTCGACAGAAATCGACATCTTCATAATTAGCTTACGCATAGTTCAAAATTGTTTCTCAAAACTAAGGCGCTATGTTTGAAATGAAAGCTGCTGAATGAGACATTCAAAGGGGGGAATTGCGACTTGACCAAGAGGTGGGCTGTTCGCCGATAGCCATTCACAGATCACAACATTATTCTCTAAAAAATTACGTTGATCATGCTATCTTTAACAGGTATGCGTACTCGGAAACTATTTTTTGGCATTGGATTATTTTTTGCTAGCATAATATCCCAAAGCATGGCACAACAACCCTCCATATTCCTTGCTGATCCGACGATCTTTACCGACAAGGGAAAGTATTATTTATATGGAACGGGAAGTAACCAGGGATTTCCTGTTTATGAATCAGATAACCTGGAAAGTTGGAAACCTGCAGAGGGAATAGCAGGGAATCTTGCACTGAAACGCGGTGGCGCTTTTGGTTCAGGTGGTTTTTGGGCGCCACAAGTCATTGCATATAAAGGCAGTTATTACATGGCATACACGGCGGATGAACACATCGCAATTGCGAAGGCATCCGGTCCGGTAGGGCCATTCAGACAGGATACACTCCGGGCAATTAGCGGTACCGGCAAGCAAATTGACCCATTCATATTTTTTGACGACGATGGGAAAATATACCTCTATCATGTCAAATTGCAAAACGGCAACCGGATCTTTGTAGCGGAAATGAAATCCGATCTATCCGATGTAATTGCTGGTACTGAAAAAGAGTGCATATCAGGCACAGACAGCTGGGAGAATACTGCAGGATCAGATTGGCCTGTAACGGAAGGACCTACGGTACTAAAATATAAAAACACCTACTACCTGATTTATTCTGCGAATGATTTTCGGAACAAAGATTATGCGGTAGGATATGCTACTTCCGAAGCTCCAATGGGCCCATGGAAGAAGTATGCAGGTAACCCCATTATTGGCCGACAGACCATTGGAAATAATGGAAGCGGTCACGGAGACGTGTTCTTCGATAGAAAGAACAATATGTACTATGTATTACATACGCATCGTTCCGACGAGAAAGTATCTCCCCGTGTCACGGGCTTCTTAAAATTAACATTCAAACCTGAGAAGACAGGACCAGCTGTCCTGAAGGCAGACGCAACCTCATTTAAATGGCTGCAGGCGAAGTAGCGCTGAGGGAGCCGGGATATTTAATTCACATTCAAACAAGATAAAAAGGATCGCATTGTCCCTTTATAAAGCCTTCTAGCACGCTATAATTCCCCTTTTCTGGGGATTGTCCTGCGTCCTGACATAAGTTATATTAGTAACGACAGCTTATTTTTTCATCCAAATAAAACCATCATGAAAAAGGAAACTAAAAAATTAAAGCTGAATAAAATAACTATTGCAAAACTGAGTGGCAATGTGCAAACAGAGCAGAAAAAAGCGCCTACAGTAGGCGACTGGACTTGTGCTCTTACCGTCAGGACCTGTGCTTCTTTTGAGTTTACATGTTAATCTTGTCCAGCGGGGCGTTCAGACCTATTACATAGCGGCAGGCCTTCCAGCCTGCCGCTATGTCTTTTCAGGAGAGTTGATGTATAAACGAAAGCCAATGTGACAATTAAACGTGCTATTTGACTACAGCCGGCGCTGGCTGCCGTGTAGTAGTAGGCCCCTCTACAACAAGCATCCCGTTTTTTAATATCTTCATCCGGTCGATAAATACAACACGTTTTTCACCTGTTGCCGATGTCCGGGCATGGTATACACAATACATTTCTTTACCATCTGGTGAGTAAGTGATACTATTATGCCCCGTGCCGGTTACTACGTCGCCTTTCTCAACATTTTTCTGTAATACCGGATTATTAGCTGCCTTTGTAAACGGGCCCAGCGGATGCTTAGAAGTAGCATATCCTACTGCGTAATTTTTGCCGCCGAAATAGTTGGCAGAATACATCATATAGTAGGTTGTTCCCTTTTTGAAGGCGACTGAGCCTTCTGTCCAACGGCGATTGACTTCTTTTGGGGTAACAGAGCGACTTTCCCATTCTGCCTGCTTATCGTTCATTTTAATCGGGGGACGTAATAACAGCACAGGCTCACCTATGACGCCGCTGAAATCAGGTTTAAGCTCAACACCGTATACCCAGCTCTCTTCTATGCTGTCAAACCCTTCCTTTTGCTTTGCCCAGGTAGCTACTTCGCACTCTACGGCATGCTTGTAGCAACAGCGGGGATAATAGAGGTAAACCCTACCATTGTCAAAGAGCACGTTGGCGTCGATAGTGGGATAGCCGGGGTCAAAAATAGGTCTGCTATTCAGGTCAATGAATGGGCCTGTAGGATTGTCTGCTACGGCAACTCCAATACGAAAATTTTCAACCTCTTTGTTGGCATTCATACCCCATTGCGCACTATAGAACAAGTAGAACTTACCATTATGTTCGTATACTTCCGGCGCCCAATATGCGCCATTCCATGCGGCGGTTGAATCACTCCAGCCGTTCTTATTAGCGGCATAATATACCTGGCCTTCGTCTTTCCAATTCACCAGATCGCTAGAGGAATAAGCGGCAAATCCATTTCTGGCAACACCGCCAGTTCCGTACATATAATACTTGCCGTCTTTCATTTACAGCACATACGGATCTGCCAATTCTACCGGTAATGGGTTCTGATATGTCCCTTCTGTGGCTGGCTGGTGAGTCTGGGCATACAATCCAATAGTATTGGCCACTATCGTCAGGAGGGAAATTCCGATCGAAATGCACCTTTCCTGATGTTAATTGATGGGCAGTCAACAGCAACGAGTCGATAAGGCATCATTGTGGGCGGCATTAAACATATAATTGTTCGGAACTGCCTTTTTTATAACGTTATAATAGTTATTAACATGACAAAAACAGGTATTAGTAATTAATTTTTAACATGTATTGTACTTACGTCAGGCGTAGGCAGGCATCGCCATGCCTGCCCTGTTGACTTATTCACTGTTAAACACACAAATCCTCAGACAATCCATGGTTCTGCATGGATGGAAGCCCGGATAGCATGCACAGGACTCTTTTCTGCCTTCAAACTACATATTTGGAGCTATTGCGGATCACCATATTTAGCTTGAAGTATGTATGTTAATGTTTAGGATCGTCCTGCAGCTCTTCCCGCTCTTTAAGCTCCTTTTCTCTATCCTTAATCATTTCCTGCAAGGTGTTCAGTCCAACAAGTTTTCTACGCGCCACTATTTCGCTTATAGTGTCATGAGGAGATTGCACCACTGTTTTCTCATTCTCAGTTCTTGTATGTGTGCCATAACGCTGTGGCTTACCCTGTCTAAGTAAATGATCATCTACCCAATAGCAAAGATCGGTTGGCAGTTCCCTTTTTTCCAGCAGCGTCTCTATTTCGGTTGTCTTATCGGGTATCAGCTCCCTAATATTGGTACTAACGGCTGATACGGGTACAGTACCGTCTTTTGAATACTGCGGCAGCCGTACCTTGCCAATATGTTCCCCGCTGCCGGTTTCCCATAGATGTTTTTTCAGGGAGTCAGCTAACTGACGAAGCGTTACAGACAATAGTCGCGTTTCCTCTTTGGTAATATTTATGCTGTTATAGTTGTAATCAAAACCCCATCCGAAATAAACAGGACCCCGCAACAACTGCCGCTCAATGTACTGCATACAAAGTTCGGATCGAACAAACCGTTTATGTCCGAAAGCCTTGTCAATGTTATACCTTCCAAAATATACGCTATCTGTAAATGTTTTATACGTGGTTGGATTTTTCATAAATAAAAAGAGCATTTTATAATATGTCAAATCCCCGTTTCCGCTGATATCTTTATGAGCCAGCTCCCGCCTTATAAAATACATCGCAGAATCAAACTCGAACAGTGCGGCGCAAATGTCTGCCAGATCCAGGTTATGTTGAGACGCTTTAGGTCCGCTGGAAGCTGCATGTAGCTCGTTTTTGGCGCTGAGCAATGCTGTTCGGTAAACAGGGAGTATTTTTTCTGCGTAAAATGAGATCGCTTTCGTCATGCACGAGTCCTGCGCTTGTGTGCAGGTAATGATGAATAAACAGCAAAAGGTAACAATGATCGTTTTCATAGTATAGGTTCGTAATAAAAACTGGCGCTAGGTCCATTCAAAGCGCAGTAGTACATACCACAAGGTACAGAATTTCCATGTATTTAAGTTGGCCCTTTGACAGGCTTAACCTGGTTCGTCGTGCAAAGTGCAGGAAAACTAAGAGGTGGAAATAGAAAAATATATTATTTTGATGCGTTTCTAATCCAATTCCCAAATGGCGACTAAGATTTTTTTTGCAAGTGGTGAAGACCCTAAAATGATGGAGGCTTTTAAGAAAGCGCAGGACACATTTAAATATTTCTGGCGGGAACCTTCCTGGGAGTATCGGCGAATTGTCCCGGCCTTGGAGGTTGCCTGTGTAAAGGTGGCTTTTTCCCAGGAAACAGCAGATAGTGAAGTTCCTCTCATTGAGCATATGTGGATCAACGAAATCAATTATAATGGCGAGACCATATCCGGTGTATTATTGAACGATCCCAACGAACTGACTAATATAAATAAGGGTGATGCCGTCGAGATATCTCCCGACCAGATCAGTGACTGGTTGATTGCCACCCGTGGAAAGACCTACGGAGGGTTTACCATTCAGGTCATGCGCTCAGGAATGAGCAATAAAGAAAGGGAAGGACATGATGAGGCATGGGGGCTTGATTTTGGCGACTACAATGATGTTCTACTGGTTTTTGAGCAAAAGGAACACCCGGAGAACCTCGAAGAGCACCCCATGAGCCGGAATATGCGGGAAAGTCTGATGGAGTTTGTAAAGAACTACCCCAACGAATTAAGTGCTAAAGACGAGGCAGGAAATAGCTTTTTGCACAGAGAGGTGATTGCCGGCAACAGAACATCAGTAGAAGTACTGACAATGGCGGGCGCCCACATTGGTGAACAGAATAACTTCGGTAAAACGCCCCTCGATTACGCGCGGCAGCTTGGATGGGACCATATTATTCCCGGGCTGGTGAATTAACAGCCTTTATCTCCTGTTACTTAACTGTACAGCTCTTGCTATCCGCGGACGGTTATATCGCTGCAGGAAGATAGGCTAAAGGTTTAGTAAGACATTTAGTATCAGCAGCCATAAAGACTTGAGAATACCAAATTTATAGGCAACGAAAACATTGAAAATGGTACCACTGTCAACAGCTTTAACGCATATCTGTTTTTACCAAATGGAATCAGTGATGCCTCAATGCGTAACCAACTCGCATGGGATTTCCTGGGAGAGGGCTACTCCGCAGCAGACTACCTGGCAAGTGATCCCTATTTCTCTGATCTCTTTGGTTCAGGAGATATAACAACTAAATATGAGAATGGTCAAAAGTATTGGTATTTTTCAGAATTTGCTGCAAGATATTTAACAGCTTATGCGTTTAATTTGGCTGCCATATCAATTGTTGCTGAATCCTCATCCGCTGATGCAGCAAATCCTTTAAATACAATGGCTCAATTGGAGTTCAGGACGAGGGCTCAGCAAATTCTAAGGTCATTTATACCAGGAGCTTCAGTGCAGTCATCACTAAGAACTACTACGAATACAAATGCTTTGTATGGAACTGCTTGTCAATATTAGTTTATATGAACTTACTAGCTAAAGTATATCCGTCACTAGCTCCATTTCTGTTTGAGGAAAATTCATCACTTATCTTTAGAGTCGATGAAACAGCTTTCCGGAACGCGGAGAACTATCATAACATAAAGTGGCCGGATTTTTCATTTGATAAATAACGGGTAGTTGCATCTTCTGAAACCAGCGGGCTCCTTCGTTCTATGGTTTTCAGCAAACAATTTTTCAATATGAGACCTGTTATAGCATCCCATCCCACAACAGTATTTCCAATCTTGTCCCAGTCTTTTTTGGAGAAAACAAGAAATTCACAATCAGTAACGGCCTGTATGTACTCAGAGGCCACAACCTGCGCCTCAAACCTTTGCTGGTCTGAAACAAAATTATTCTCGTCAATGAATGAATGAGTGATCTCTTCGCTTTGTTATTGTAGTAGCAAAAACGAACGACACCTTTAAGGATAAATCCCACGTATCTGGGAATCTTTCCTGCTTCAGAAAAATATTCTTCCTTATGAAGTTCCAGTTTTTTTGCTTTGCTGGTGATAAGATCTATTTGCTGCATGTTCAGGTTACCGAACTGCAATATGTAATTGAAGAACTCTTCCATAAATTAAATTTCGGCATAATTGTGTTGATTTCATTTACCATTTGGTAAAAATGACCAATAGCCTTCAGACGGGCTTCGCCGCCGAATAATAGATAACTGCAGCCGCTTTGAGTGAGCGGCTGCTATTTCAGCTGATGATAAATGGTGCGTGCACTATCCCTCAAGACCGAATAGTCCACCTCATAACGCGGCCGCATGAAGACTTGGACATCGGAGATCCTTGCTGAAAGTAACAGGCCAATCGGTAAGACGTTCTTCAATTTCATCAGCCGAGCATATCGTTCAACCGATCTGCTGATCTGTGTTAAAATTATCTGGTTCAGGTTTCCTGACCGCCGTGCCGGCAGTCCTGAATGTCGAACTGATCATGATAGTTCCTTTCAGTATTTTAGATACCGGACAGTTCTCGGCGACGCGCATCAGGCGCTGCTGCAGTTCCGGGTCAGCTACGTCCGGTATGTCGATCCGCCGTTCAATACACATGACCGTTCCTTCGTTCCCGATTTTATGGTACATGTTCGCTTCCACCGCTATCTCCGGGACGGGCAGGCCTTTATGGTCGATATACATCCTGAGGGTTGCCAGTGTGCAGGAGACTAGTGAGGACAGCAGCAGCGTATAGGGATCCGGACCAAGGTCCTGACCTCCCAGTTTTACGGGTTCGTCGGTGATCAGTACACCGTTACGCCATTGAACGGAGGTCAGGTATTTCTCGCTGCCGATGATCCCTTTGATGGAGTTTTCCAGGATGTATTTCATTGATGCCAGTCTTTACTCCACACGTCCTCATATTCCGCAGGATGACGACGGAACTGTGCGTTCACATATGGGCATAACGGGATGATCTTCACATCCCTTTCCCTGGCGTAGCGGACCAGTTCCGCAAGCAGCAGTTTTGCAAAACCACGGCCTTCAAACTCGGGATCAACTTCGGTATGGAATACCGCCAACCTTCCACCCGTCATGGCCAGGCTCATTTTCCCTGCCTGTACGTCATCCGAAAAGAGCTGTACCTCGCCGTGGACATGCCCCGTAAAAACAACTTTAGTACTTTCCATTTATTATGCTGTCTGGAGTTAAAGTTCCTGTTCCTCGATACTCAAAGCACCGGAAGGGCATGTGGCGATCTGATCGGTCAGTTCCCGGGTGGTCGCCTTTTCAGGGCAGATCCACGGCCGCCGGCCGGGATCGTAAACATCCGGCAGTGTCCTTACACATACGGCCGAGTGAATGCATCTTTCAGGTTTCCAGAGGATCGTAATTTCCCCGTTTGGATATTTTATCGTTCCCATTATTTCATTTTATCAAAAATAAGTGTAGAAAATCCGGTTTCGGATACCGTATGCTTCAGCAAATGACTTTTGCTCAGTCATGGTACAAAGTTGAGAAACCTGTCAAATGCGAACGATGATATATGACAGAAAAAAAAGTAGACTTTTGTCTACATCTTATGGTCGGTTGGAAGGATCATTTCTGGGACAGCGTTCTTCTGACCCGGCTCAGCGTATCCTTGTTGAGACCTAAATAGGATGCAATGATATGCTGCGGGAAACGTCCGAGAAGTTCGGGATTACATTCCATGAAATCAGTATAGCGCTTTTCCGCGGCAGCACCTATAGCAGAAGTCAGCCGCCTGTTATTGGCGATATGGTTTCGCTCATCCAACTGAAGTTTCATTTCGCAAAAGGCAGGTATCCTTCTATGCAGCTCCATGGAACCTGCCCTGGTGATATTTAGCAAATCGCAATTCTCCCAGGCGTCAATATGATAAATGCTTGGCGTGAGCATCGACCAGCTTTCCCGGTCACCCATCCACCACCCCTCCACACCGAGTCGGACAATATGTTCAATACCTTTATCGTCCACCGAATACATCCGCATGGCTCCTTTAACAATGAATGTGAAGTTCTTACACTGGTCGCCGGCCTGCAGCAGGTACTGTCTTTTTCGCAGTCTGGACGGAACGAAGGTCTGCCTGATCAATGCCTTCTCGTCATCTGACAGCGGGTCCGGACTGAATTTCTTCAGATAGTCAAAAAAAGCATCGTACATATCAATCTCGCTTGTTTTCATATTGAATACAGATATTAAATAAAAACAGATCGTCTAAACAAATTTAAGAAAACGTCCGCTGTTTTCGTACGTGTTGCAACGTTCAGAGTTCAACATGCTGGCCGCCAGAACGTTCCCCACTGCCCACCGCTTTACTACGGAATAATATATCTGCAATGCGGAAAACCGGAGCGGAAAATCATAGACAAATGTCGACAAGATTTTCAGGTAAATATCATCTTTCCCTTCTGGACTGATCAGGAAATTTGTGCATCGATTTAACGCACAATTATTATGAAAACAGGGCTAGGTTTATTTAGGGTCACATATTTCCCGGAACGGGCATTCGGTGTCCGGTATTACTGGATGGATGATCCGATGAACGTAAGCCGTTATACTAAGCAGTAATAGACGACATCGCTGTATAACCGCATTGTAAATTATCTATTTAATATTTAAACATACAAACTAACAAAAACATGTCAAACAACCTGAAAGAAGGCCTTGCGGCCCTGCTTCGTCCAGAGGACAGCATCTTAGTGTTGATCGATCACCAGCCCTTCCAGTTCGCTAATCTGAACAGCCATGAGCCGACCCTGATCGTTAACGCAGTAGCAGGACTTTCCAAAGCGGCGAAGATCTTTAATGTACCGACCATCCTTACCACAGTCGTTGAGGAACGTGGCGGTCTGATCATCAAACAGATCCAGGACGTATTTCCTGAACAGAAACCGATCAACCGTACTTTCATCAACACCTGGCAGGACCCTGCTGTTACCGATATTGTAGCCGAAAGCGGCCGCAAACAGCTTATCATTGCAGGATTATGGACAGAGGTTTGCGTGGCCATGCCTGCAATCCAGGCCGCCGGCGAAGGCTATGACGTTTTCGTGGTGACCGATGCCTCGGGTTCCGTTTCGGCAGAAGCACACGATATGGCGGTTCGCCGAATGATGCAGCACGGTATCACGCCGATCAACTGGATCGCCGTGGCTTCCGAATGGCAGCGCGACTGGGCACGTCTGGATACAGCGAATAAACTGGCGGGCCTGATGATTGAACATGCCGGCGGAAGCGGCGTGGCGTATGCCTGGGAGCAGCAGCTGCTGAACACACCTGTACCTACCGCATAACTAACGTTTAGTAAAGCAATGTCCTACCCTCTTCGGTCAAGGCGCAAAAACCGTCTTATCTGGCCATTGAAGGCAGTGAAGTGCCCTTCAAAAAGTTACCCGGGGATAAGGGATGGATCAAAGTGATCGCCGGTGCGTTCGAAGAACTCAAGTCTGCAATACCGGATTATTCGGAACAGTTCCTTTTTCATATCCGGTTGGATGCGGGCGCCAGCTTTGAAATAAGCTTCGCGAATGACCTGGAAGTTGCCGCCTATCTGCCGGTCCTGCCAGTCATTCTGAATGACGAACACTTCGACACCCGTGATTTTATCGAATTCGACAGAAGAGCCGGTATAATCGAAATGAAAAATAAAAACGAGGACCCCTGCGACATTATCCTGTTTGGCGGCGAAAGATATAGGGAGGCGATCGTTGCTGAGGGCCCCTTCGTAATGAATAGCATGCTGGAAATAGCGAATGCTTACAGAGATTTTCACAACGGCGATTATGGAAAAATAGATTATGAAAAACAAAGGTCTACGGGGTACACCGGCAAATAAAAGAGCAAAGCCTGCGCTACGCGCAGGCTTTGCCAAATTTCAGTGATTCCTATGATACAGCATTCCGACCGGTTACCTTTCCTGACAAATAGCCATTCTCATCGTTTCACTAGCCGTATAAGCCAGATTAATATTATAGCCCCTACCAGCGCCACAATCAGTGAGCCTAACAGACCGCCACCTATATGGATTCCAAGCTGGCCGAAAAGCCAACCACCCAGCCAGCCGCCTATTACGCCCACAATAATATCCACAATTATTCCATACCCTTCACCACGCATTAGTTTCCCGGCAAGCCAGCCAGCTATACCCCCGATAATAATAGTCCAAATCATAAAGTGATGTTTACATTTAAGTTTCAATTTACTGCATAATATTATTATATAAATAATTTATATGATTATTAGTAGCATATTATAAAAGCCGAATCGCTGTCCCCTTGACATAATCATTCGGTTATCTTTTAAATATGAACTGATCTTATTATCTTTCTAAGTACATATTTCTTCACATAAACCCTAATTGCTCATGAAAAAGGAAAACAGAAAAAAAATGACCCTGAACAAAATTAAAATCGCTAAACTAAGCAATGCCAAGCTACATCAAGGGGCAGCAAAAAATCCCACAGAAGGGCCTACCTGTGCTGTTTGTGATCCTATGACGATCACAGAAACCGTCATCGTATAACCAAAGCTGCGTGGACATCGAAGTGCCACCTGAATGGCAGATGGGATCGTCGTTCCCCGAAGTGACGATCCCATCGCGTTATAGGAGCGGGAGTTTATATAGCAGAAAGGGATATACGCGTGAGGCAAATTCTGGTATGATTAACTGGGCTAAATTGTCACTGTTTCCCCCACCTTGGCCGATAACGGAGAAAAAGAATGGATAACAGGTTGAGCTGAAATGCATACATAGTCCACATAGCCTTTTTGTTAACCTTGCAATATCCGATTTCTGGGGTTTAAGGCTGCTATTTTTTGTAGTACCCAAGCAACCAACCCGCTGTTTACGAAAACAAACGAACAAAATCGACAACTGCGGGAGTCCATTTATTCTGACAGCAATTTGAGTAGAAATATTTACAACATATTCATCCTCAGAACAAAAAAAATTCCTGTTCTGGGCACTTAAAATGGTAAAACCGCTCTAGCGGGTTTTCTATTTTAACTACATTTTCCCAGCTCTATAACTTTCTCATCCACACACATAAACAGGTTCGATTTCCCGGGTTGTAGGTGTCCTTAAGAAAGCATATACGGATACTTCCAGGAGCTGCGCGGATCTGGCCAATTGTTTAAACATGCTAACTTGAGCTTTACTTCTTCTTCACTTCCCTAATCTTCATCATCTGAATCAGGTTCATCAAATTCGTCAGTAAGGATTACACACTCGATGTATAGTGTGCCGATAAACTGCTTGAATTTCTTCCGCATCAGGTCGAAAATTTCAGATGGAGCCTTGTCCTTTTGATAGTATATTTTAAATGTTTCTATCGGGATGCCAAGTTCTGCAGCGATGTCCGTATCGGTCAAGGTTTTACCGGCGCTTTGCGCCCGCTCTTTTAATCTGTCGATAGTTGCAGGAAATACCTCTCGTACATTTTCTTTTTTGGCTCTCATTGTCAACGGTTTGCTTAGAATTTAGAACGTTCGGATATCAGCTCACATTCGCCTTACTGATATTCCAGATTCAGAAGTCAGCTTCGCCAGTAAAAATAGTTAAAACCGAAAAAATGCCGCCAAAATTTTTCCCGGATGTATTTTGAGGACGATCCGGCACGCCGTATGATACTTCCGCAGAGAAATTGATATATACATCGTGAAGAGGATTAGTTGCCCGCTCAAATATGAGTTGTTTCAGGTTAATAATTACTAATCATCCCTGCATTACAAATAACTTACTGACAATCAATCATATTTTGTTAAAAATTGCTTCACTACCGGGCGCTATGGCAAACGCCTGAAATAGTATCTCCGGCGTCTTTTGTCTTTTTATACTTGTCTGAGCCTACTCTGGGCCTTCTCTGGTCGTCCAACGAGAGATAAAAATCTTCACTTTTTCCAAAAGTTTAACCTAAGTGAAAATCCTGCAACGAAATATCGGTGACCTTTGATTAGCAAATAAGCATTAAAACATCGTGTCATGAACGCATTAAATCAATCTGAAATGGTCGTTTCAACAGAGACCATTGAAACTGCCAAATCCTTGCGTAAGCTCTATTTTTTACGCGCTTCATTCTCCATTATCTGGATAATACTTGTTGCTGTTTTAGCTAAGGGCAATGCCGGTATCGCAATGGTTCTCTTTATTATTTACCCTGCCTGGGATATAGTTGCCACTTTCCTGGATATCAAAGCTAATCCGCCTGCAGCGTCAAAAACACCGCAATATATAAATGCGGGCATTAGCATTATCACGACTATCGCGGTAACTGCGGCACTGCAAAAAGGTATCCCCGAAGCCTTCATGGTCTTTGGCGCCTGGGCAATTCTTACCGGCCTGATACAGCTGATACTGGGTTTGCGCCGACGTAAGCAACTGGGTGCGCAATGGCCCATGATCATTAGTGGTGGTCAGTCTGTTTTGGCAGGCGGTGCTTTCATCGCTATGGCACATGCCCCGAACGCTGGAATATCTACCTTAATCGGTTATGCTGCATTTGGCGCATTCTATTTCATTCTGACTGCGATCAGATTATCGAAAACAATTAAAGCAGCGCCGATTGCTGCTTAGAGTAGTCAATGAAACAATAACGAACAACCGCTGGCAAAAGATTTGGTAGCGGTTGTTTTAATGAAATTGACACTGGCCTTCATGCCGGTTTAGTGATCATTGAATTCGCTGGGAGGCACTTGGCGTCCCAGCCTTTTTCGAATACGGCTTAAAGACGGATTGGTAATACCAAGATATGATGAGATATGGTAAGCCGGTATGCGGTTCACAATGTTCGGATGTTCATTGAGCAGCCTGATATATCGCTCTTCATGGCTGATGAAAAGTAACTCTTCCGTCCTGGACTGCGAATAAGTGAAAAATAGCTCTGCGAGTAAACGGCCAAACCGAGATCATTACATGCCATATGCTGCATATTAAAAAAGTCGCCTTTTTTAATTTTGCGGATTTTCCAAAGGCTACTGGCATCCGCAATATCTTTATCGGTTAATGAGGCAAAATTTTTCAGATGCGCGTTGAGGATTTCATGATGTTCACTCATTGTGTTATCTTTTTTATCTGCAGGCCAGCCACTTGGCATAAGTGGGTCGCAGCTAATATTCTAAAATAATGGGTTGTTGGCTTATTTAACAATGATAACGCCCACAGTTGAAATACCCTGTATGCAAAACAAAATAGAAAGTGGGCAACGACATCCCCTGGTGTCCTGTGCCCTTCTGCCAGCGAACCAAAATCCGTGATTTTATGACAACACTACAGTCTCAAACCAATATTTGAAAAAGTTGCGGATCTTTTCATTAGTTCCACTAAGCGCGGCAGGTTTCTGTATGAATGAACTGGCGCCCAGTGCATAGCATTCCCTGGCGAGCTTAGGATCTTTTGAGTCCGACAGTATAACTACCGGCAGGTGCCGGTAATCCACATTCCCCTTCAATTGCTTCAATATTTCCCGTCCGTCAAGGGGGGTGATGTTAAGGTTAATAAGTATCACCGCAGGGTATGGCGAATTTGAAAGCCGGCACTGATCCAGGTAACTAAATACCCCTTTGCTATTATTTACGAATTCGAGATGCACCTGATACTGCTGTTCTTCGAAAACAGTACTGGTTATAAATCGATCGTCCGGATCGTATTCCAGCATTAAGATCACAGGTAGAAAGATGTCCGACATTGGCTGAAAAGTTATGATGAATATAACCGTTGAGTTAATTTAGATTACTGCCCTTTGTCATTAACCCTTTAAACTGCACAAAGCAAATGCAGCAATAAAGTTAAGATAAGTGCCCCTCCGCTTTTTCCTCATTAGCAAGATCATTCATCTTTACCACAGTGTCCTTCACCTTTTCGATAGAAGCCGGTAGATTTTTACCATGGCACTGGCTATATGGTTTCAGGCTTCCGCAATAACATGCGCTTCCCAGCTTCCCTCCTTCCCTGAAAAAGAGCAATGCATTATTGAACAAGGTGTCATAGTGATTGTAGACATTGCCCGTAAATGTATTGAAATGATGCTGTTCATCGCCTACACGGGTAGCAAACCTTAGCAAGTAATCCTTCATTCCCGCCAATAGAATAATATGCTCAACCAGCGGGTTATCTACAACACTGATCCTTATATTGGCAATATGCTTTCCCTCATACGGAAATCTGCTATCAGGAATAAACAACATCTTGTCCAGCGGTACACGCGGCGGTGTGACATCAACCAGATTCCCGTCCTCATCTTCCCATACCGCGTGGTGTTCACCTTCACATATAACATCACTTAACCAAACAGCCCATCCGTAGACGAGGTTTCCACCATCTTTAGTAACTTTCTCCTGTACGTTAAAATACGAGTTCCCTGGAATAGCAGCCGGACTTGGCTTTATAGGGATAATTTCATGTTCATATTCTGACCCGATTTTGTCGATCAGTCTCCGGACCGGACTGGTAATCTCAATTGGACTTGTCATATTAGTTAATCAACCTTAAAATGATGTAAAAGTGCAGCATATGCCTGAATAACCTCTTCTGCACTACAATAGAGGGACAAAATTAGTGAAGTCGGGCGAATAATCAAGATCATCCAAAGTCATGCTATGAATGCAGGTTTTTATTTATGGATATTGTTTCCGTTCTCATGCTGATTATCCTGACCATATTGTTGTGTATGTTACCATTTTGTTGTGGATAGGAAATATCCTCATTGCGGTATTATACAAATAATATTTTCCGTTATATTTATGAGTCCTTGTAAGTCATGTCTTTAAAAACTCAAGAAGTGCAATCCACCACAAATATGCAACTATTTGATTATGACCGTTGGAATAATCAGCTTCCGTCACTGACCGGCGAATACCAGGGAGCCAGTCCTTATCCTCATATTGTATTGGAGAACTTCCTCAACCCCGATGTATTGGACGCATGCGTTCAGGAGTTTAATAAATTGAATGAGGATGATGGTTGGATCAATTACGTTCATTATAACGAAAACAAAGCCGGACTGAATAAGCTCGATCTGTTACCGACCTCAATTAAACGGACCATTAATGAATTAAATTCCCCGGAATTTCTTAAATTCCTCAGTACACTAACCGGCATAAAAGGTCTTATTAAAGATGATCTTCTTGAGGGTGGAGGCATACACCAGTCTAAAAGAGGCGGCTTTCTTAATATCCATGCCGATTTCACAGTGCACCCGCATCATCGTCACTGGCAACGGCGGGTAAATGTACTCGTGTACCTCAACAAAGACTGGCAGGAAGAATATGGTGGTAACCTGGAACTATGGGATACGAAAATGCAGGCGTGCGAAAAGAAAGTATTGCCTGTTTTTAATCGCTGTGTCATTTTTAACACAGATGCTGATTCCTACCATGGACACCCGGAGCCAACTACCTGCCCTGAAGATCGGTACAGAAGATCAATTGCTTTGTATTATTATACGGAAGAGGCCCACCCCCTTCGTAGAGCTACTCATTATATGGTACGCCCCGGAGAAGAAAAAAAGAAATTTAGGGTGAAACTGGATAATCTTATGGTGGCCATTTATACAGATCTTAAAGGCATGCTGGGAGCGAACGATAAAATTGTTAGTAAAGTGCTGCGATTCTTTTCGCGTAAAAAGTAAAAGAACACCGGTCCGATTACTTAGCCCCTACTTCTCTCTTCAAAAACACAAATCCATTTTTGCGATACAGCTCTTTCAACGAGCTATACTGTTCATAACTATCTATCCTGTCCACTTTTGTTACGAAATAAACAGGTTTATCAATATCTCCCGTCAGCAACCATGCTTCTTCATAAGAATTTTGATTCACTGGCTTTTCCTTATGCGTATAAAAGAAAGGCGCATAGCTCCAATAACCTAATGTGGTTACATAACAATCCTCTCCTTGTCTTTGCTCAAAAAATTCAATAGCCGCAGCCTGTGAATACTTTTCTACTTTTGGAACAATGATCGCCGCTGCCAGAAAAATAACCAGGCCCGTTCCAACAAAATAAGTGGCCGCCGCCTTCAGGAATGCATGCCTGCTCAACTGCCTTATCCCCACTACAATAGTTACCACCATTAAGATCCCCACTATACCTTCCCAACCACTCCAGTGTACATCAGCGGCCATGTTCGCCTGCGCAAATGTATCGTGAACATAGGGAATCAATTTTTTAATATTTAATGCGATCACTGTAACAGCCAGCAATACCATTGCGATGATACCTCCCAGGATCGTTGTTAATACTCCCACATATTTCTTATAGCTCATTTCCTTTCTGTCCCATTTATAAAATGAATAAGCTGCCAGGAAAGTAACCGGGAACCAGGCCAGGGAGGAATAATGAATAATACGCGATTGTACGATCGTGAATAAAATCGTAACTACCCAGAACAACAACAGCATCCAAATCTTAAAATCTTTTTCATATCTGCTGTTGTAGCGCGCTTTAAAGAAAGCACGAATAGCAAAAAGAGAAGCCGGAAAACATCCGATGAGCAACACCACATAATGATACCCGAAAAAACCTGCTTGCCCCGCATCGTGAGTGGAAAAGAGGCGATACTGGTACTTTAAAAACTCTGTAATAAACCAGGGCCCGTTCTTTGCCGTTTCATATCCATACCATGAGCAGGTAACTAAAGATGCGACTATCAAAAATAAAAGGGCATGCCACCAGTTAAAAAAGATCCTGAATTTATTATAAATAAGATAGACTCCTAACACCAGCAGAAAAACCATCAAAGCTACCTGCCCCTTTGTGAGAATGGCAAGTCCCATAAAGATGCCCGACCAAACAGCATAATACACCGGCTTTTTTTCCATCCCTTCCTTATCAAATCCATTCTTCTTCCAGTTATACAAAATAAAAAAGTATAGTGACAGGAAGATAAACAGATTAAACCACGGATCAATAATACCGGATTTGAAATACATATTAGGAAAAAGCGAGCCACCAAATGCAAGCGCCCAAAGGATCCCAAACTTTCTATCGTACAATCTTGTACCACAAAGATAAAGAACAACAAGGGTAACGATCCCGCAGATCGCATTAGGAAAACGCGCGGCAAATTCACTGACCCCAAATATTTTCATAGAAAAACTCTGCATCCAGAAGAACATCGGTGGTTTTTCCCAGAACGGCTTGAAGTTGACGTAGATCCTGGTATAATCGTCCAGTTTCAACATTTCTCTGGAACATTCCGCAAAATTTATTTCATCCCAATCAAATAAATGAACCCACCCCAGGAAAGGAATGAAAAACAACGCAGCAATAATTGCCAATAATAGAATAGTAGATAGCTTGGGTGTACGCATATGTACGGTATGTGAATAATGGTATTAAACAAATATATGTTCATAGACTGTTATTTACAAGTTAAGAAATTCTTTCTCTCACAATGATGGCTACCTTTTGTCAAATCAATAACTAAGTCCAAGAGGAAAGGAAATGAGAATCCCCTGCCATGTTTTTCATATATAACAATCTTTTAAAGTTGCGATGGTATTTTTTC
Organism: Chitinophaga sp. CF418; assembly: GCF_900142925.1. Taxonomy (GTDB): domain Bacteria; phylum Bacteroidota; class Bacteroidia; order Chitinophagales; family Chitinophagaceae; genus Chitinophaga. The sequence goes on along the minus strand of NZ_FRCN01000007.1, from coordinate 269,155 downwards.
CTTGTAAAACGAAGCCGGTCATTAATGATCTTTTTGCAACAGTTTCTACTAAGATATGATTTGACATTATCTTACTTACGACCGTAGCCTATTACAACGGTGAGCCCCCCACGTTCCCGGAAATTTAGGACTAACTTTTTTTGCTATTCTGGAAAAAAATGTTAGCTTAAAGAAATAATATACTAAGAATCAATGCCCAGGTGGCGAAATTGGTAGACGCACTGTGCTTAGAACGCAGCGTTCGTAAGGACATGCTGGTTCGACTCCAGTCCTGGGCACAAAATAAAAAAGGCTTTAAGTCATTGGACTAAAAGCCTTTTTTGTTTACGCTAATTTCGCTTTTTAATGGACTAAATATTTAAGTCATGGATACTCCTATTACGAAACAATATTTTCATCACAATTTTTTCTAACCACTTAATACTGCTATGACCTATTGCTGAGTAATACACCTGTTCCGGATAATAACGTAAAGCAGATATTAAAAACAATATGTACAGGATAGGGCATTTTCCCAAGGATACCTCCACACGAGCAGGGAATATTAGTAAAAAAGAAATAAAGGGTAGACAAATAAAGACTGAAGATCGCCATTACAAAAAAGGATAAAAAGAAACCAGTTTTCCTTGTCACAGGAAAGTTCAGTAATACAACTATCAAAAACTCGGTACCTAATACCACGGGCGCCAGCAGGTTTTTATCATATTTAACAAGCAATGGCGATTTACTCATGTCTGATAGGAAGAGGGGGTAATCCATGGCTTTGAAAATAGCCGCATAAGTAAACAACATTGAGATGAGGATCACAATGCCAGTAATGATATGCTTTTTCATTTGTTTGTCAGCTTAAAAAGAAGAATGTTATTTTCATAAGCAGCAACCAGCGTATCTGCGGATTTAGATAATTGCAGTACCGGTTTACCCTGATAGCCCGGAAATCTGAAACTACTTTCATACAACCCGCTTTGAATATTATATACATCTACCACCGGTCCTCTGTAGTTGCTTTTCACAGCATCCTGAGATAATACATAAGAAAGCACATACAGATGCTCTTCATCGGCTGTAGCAGTGGAATTGACAATCACAGATTTACTCGACCGTGTATATATATTACCCGTTGGCACAGCGATATTAGAAGGAGGGGTACGATCAATAGTATGTATCAGTTTAGTACTCTTATGTTTCTCATCATATTGTATAATTCCTGAGTTATAAAAGGAGATATAATATTGATGATGATGATTGCTGATGTAAAAACCATCTGCAGAAAGTCCGCCGTCTTCAAAACGCGGAAATTCGTATATAGTACTATCCACTGTGGGCGTGCTAAATTTCCTCAGTTTTAGCTGTGTGATCTTTTTACTGGAATCGAAGATTGTTTTCAGATAATAGGCGTTGCCTTTTCCTGGCCCATAGGCAGTAACGTTGTTTTCCCCATCATCAAAAATATAGAAGGTATTCGTATCAATTTCCAGTCGTGTGACTATTCCATTGCTACTATAGAATGAATCTATCTTATGTAGATCAGTATTGTATCTGAAGATAGTTTTTTTGCTATATACATATCCATAGATATTACCCTGAGCAGCTTTCATGACACTTACTCTTCCGGGAAACAAAACAGTATCTATGGGTTGTAACGTGAATCTGTCATAATTCCTTTTGTAGTTTGTAGATATTCTATCGGGTTCGGCTTCTTTGGCAAGGATATATGTAATGATGATAGCGCAGCATAATAGCGCTGATAGTATCAGTAGATCTCTTTTCATAAAGATAAGGCTGCAAGGGCAGCCTTAAACCTTTTAAATTTAATGGAATAGCAATTTCCTCAGGGACAGATCTGTACTTTAATGCCCCATGCGCCGGTAGAATTACATTTCAGATCTGGCTCGCAATGGCAGTATGCAATTGCTTTAGATTGATTTGCCTTAACGGCAATAGCTACAGTAGTGCCAACAATGAGCACCAGCAACAGAAAAGCTAATTTTTTCATGGCTTTCTTTTTGGGTTAAAAAAAAATTTATAATAGTGAATACTACAGGGTTATGTAAGTGAAGCTAAGAAATACTTTTTGATTTTACAATATTAGTAATAAGATTTTTTTTAATACCACATCTACATATGGTATACAGAAAAACCGCAGGCAACTACAGATAATCTACATACTGCGATCCTATATCACTCTTGTCTTTGCCATTATCACCCATTATAATCTTTCCATTGTATACAAAGGCAGCATTGCGAACAACTTATCAATAATCAACACTATCTGGCTTAAAATTTCACCACTTGCATCATGAAGGTTTGTAACTCAAATACTCAGCTCCCTTTTTCTTTATGTTAATATCACCAGATTACTTTCCTTGTGCAGTTCGTACAATCTACTATCAGTTTTTATCAATTCACTATCAGGTTGTTTGCTATCTTTTTGATATTTTGGATAATTCATTATCCTGAATTCCAGTTATTGATTAACTCACCAGACTTCCACGATGAAACGGGACTCCTGAGAGGATTGTCCGCCGGCGATCAGGCAGCCTTTAAAGCGCTGTATGATAAATACCATCATGCGCTGTACCGTAAAACTTTCCAGATACTTCATTCCTCTTCGGAAACGGAAGATATTATCCAGGAGACATTTATTACACTCTGGGAGAAACGCAAAGAGATTGATATATCCAGGCCATTAGGTCCCTGGCTTTTTACCATTACATTTAACCGTGCAATTAATCATCTCAAAAAGCAGTTGCGTGAAAAAAGCAAAGCGGCGGAAGCTACCCTACAGCCTATTATCGATAATGATTTCCTGACTGTTGAAAAACAGTGGAAATTACTGGAAACTGCCATCGGCCAGTTATCCCCGCAAAAAAGACGTGTATTTCAGCTTTGTAAGATGGAAGGCCGCACATATGAAGAGACCTCGCAGCTGATGGGTATTTCGAGGTATACCGTAAAGGAATACCTGGGAGAGGTGATGTATACCTTAAGGGAGTATGTACGTAAGCATGTGAGTCATGATACTACCCTGCTTCTTTTCTTGCTGACGCAAATTCTTTAAAAAAATCCCCTCTTCTACCCCCCCTTTTATTATTACCAGTTGTATTATATAAATAAAGACCTCCTGGCATTTGAAAAGCGATCAACAAAGATTAAAAGAGATCCTGTCGTCGCCGCACCGCAGTGCGGAAGATGAACAATGGCTGCGATCATACCTGGAATCTACAGATGCTACGGAACTCCGGGAGCAGGCGGCAGACATTTTTCAGGAAAATCTGCAGCTGGGAAGCCGTTTGCCGCAGGACACTTCCAGGCGCATGTGGGAGAAGATCCAGCAGCGGGTTGATGCCAGGAAAACACCCGTGTTACGCCATTACCGAAAATACCGGTGGCTCGCAGCAGCCGTGCTCGTCCTGGCAGCTATAGCTTACCCACTGCTGCGAAAACAGCAGTCAAAGCCCATGGCTGCGGTTACATCTACAATAAAGCCTGGCGGCAATAAAGCAGTGTTGACACTTGCAGATGGCTCTAAAGTAACGTTAACCGATACTGGTAGTCAGGTAATTAAAACCGGTACCATGGCTATTCAGCAAAACCAGGGTGAGTTGCAGTATGAGAGCCCGGGCAATGAAGCCAATGCATTTAATGAGCTTACGACGCCCCGCGGTGGCATGTTCCAGGTAAGCTTTCCCGATGGCAGCCGTGCATGGCTCAATGCAGCATCATCTCTTAAATATCCATTAAACTTTAAGGACAATCGAACAGTAATACTGAACGGACAAGCATACTTTGAAATTGCACCTAACGCCAAGCAGCCGTTCATTGTAAAAGTAGGTGAAATGGAAGTACGGGTATTGGGAACCAGTTTCGACATTATGGCCTACAACGACGAACAGGTGGTGAACACTACCCTGATAGAAGGAGCGGTAAAAGTATTACAGGGAGGCACATCTGCCATACTACAACCCGGACAACAATCAACACTGAACCCAGCCACCGGAAAAATGGACGTACAAGCTGCCAACCTGGAAAATGTACTGGCCTGGCGCAATGGAAAATTTGAACTGGAAAATACCGACTTGCCAACTTTCCTGCGACAACTGGCACGATGGTATGATATAGAGATCGCCATCGAGGCTCCGGCAAACGAGGTTGCCGTTAAGAAATTCGGGGGCCAGATAGGCAGAGATATGGATCTCCAGGACGTATTGAAAATACTGGACCTTTACGGAGTTGAGTGCAAACTTGAAAACAGAAAACTCACTGTGTTCTCCGTTCATTCCTAAACAACCAAAATCACCCGGCACCCAATGTAAAATCAACTATAGCCCATCACTAAATTCCACTAATCTATGCATCCACATTACTTCACCGGAGCACCGCGTACAGCGGAGCCCAGGACATTGCCACGCCATAATCGGCAATCGGTTGCTGATAAACACGGCCATGAAAAACGTACAAAATCATCCAGGATGATGCGCATTACTCCTATCCTCTTACTGCTGGCATTGATGAACATCTATGTAAGCGGCGTTTCCCAGAACATCACCATTACTGCTAAAAATGAACAGCTTAAACCAGTGCTGAAAAAAATTGCTAAACAGGCTGGCGTATATATTGTGTATGAAGAAAAAGAGCTGGTTAATATTACGCCTGTATCGTTACAGGTAAAAGATGTTTCACTAAAACAAGCACTGGATCTGTGTTTCAAAGACCAGCCGCTGAGCTATAGTATCATCGACAAAACGGTGGTGGTAAAGAAAAAGGAGCTTGTCAAAAACAACCTTGCCGCGGAACCTCCTAAGCAGAAAAAGCCGCTCAGAGTGCTGGGACGTGTCCTGGAGGCCAAAGATCCTCCCGGCCCCCTGGTGGGTGTAACCATTAAAGTAAAAGACGCCAACAAAGGGGTCACTACAGATAAGGACGGAGTTTTTGAACTACCTGTACCCAAAGGCAGCACACTGGTGATCTCTATGATCGGTTATAAGCCACAGGAATATATCGTAAACGAGGAGCAGGCAAACCTGATCATCTCCCTGAGAGAAGATCTTAAAACCTTAGACCAGGTGGTAGTAACGGGCTTCGGTACACAGAAAGTAAAAAATATAGCCAGCTCTGTTAGCATAGTCAATATGGAGAATGTGAAAAACAAACCCGTTGTGCAACTCTCCCAGGCACTTCAGGGCAGCGCTACTGGTATTGTGGTGTCTCAATCCACCGGGCTGGTAGGTAGTGATCAGGCAGACATCCGGATACGTGGTGTAGGCACACTCCTGAATGCGGCACCACTGGTGCTGGTGGATGGTATACCATTTGACATGAATAACCTGGACCCTAATACCGTTGAAAGCATAACAGTATTGAAAGATGCTGCTTCGGCTTCTATGTATGGCGCCAGGGCTGCCAATGGAGTAATTATCATCACCACCAAACGTGGCGTTGCCGGGGTGCCCAATATTGAGTACAACGGATACTATGGTATGCAACGGCCTCAATACATGCCCGACTTCGTAGATGCGGCTACCTGGATGGAAATGAACAATGAAGCAATGAAAAATTCCGGCGGAAATCCAATCTACAGCGACTCCACCATACTCATGACGCGAAACGGCAGCGATCCGGTTAAATACCCTAACACCAACTGGCCCGATCTGGTATTACGCAATGCCATTCCAATACAGCAACATTCCATCCTGGTATCCGGTGGTAATACCGCAGCACGGTTCTCCCTCTCCGTCAACCAAACATGGCAGCAAGGGCATTTGAAAAACTCCGATTACAGTCGTACTACTGTACGTGCCAATACTACAGTAGACCTGATGAAGAACTTCTTCATTTATATGGACCTTTTTGCTTCACGCAATGTGCAAAATCAACCCTATGCCACTAATAGATTAACCACCGATCTCTACCGGCGTATCTACACCATACCACCAAATATCATTTCAAAGTATCCGGGGAAAGCGGATAATCCTGGTTACACTTACTATGGCACTTATGGCGAAAGCTGGAACCCTGTAGCTATGCTGGAAAAAGGTGGTACCATGAGTAAAATACGAGATGAGGCTTTACTCAACATACGCCCGCAATGGAATATCCTGCCAGGGTTGAGCCTGAAAGGACAAGCCAGCTACCGCGTAGCTTCCGGTATAGACAAGGCAGACCAGGAATCTTATATCTTCTTTGACTACTATACCAATCGCACTGCCGGCATAAACTATCCGACGGTTAAAACCGCTACGCTCACAGCCAGAGAAAGCTATCTGTACTTTGGGGGTAACCTTGACTATAACCACGATTTTGGCAAACACAATGTAAATGCTATCGCAGGTTATACACAGGAATTACGCACTTATGACTCATGGAAAGACGTGGCACTGCGTTCCATATTTGCAAAAGCATTTTATACCTACGATGACCGCTACCTGCTTGAAGCCGGCTTGCGCCGCGACGGTTCTTCCCTGTTTGGCGATGGTAAAAAATGGGGCGTGTTTCCTTCCGTTGCTGCAGGCTGGAATATTGACAAAGAAAGTTTTTTCAATGTTAAGTTCATTGACGCCTGGAAGTTCAGAGGCTCCTGGGGCGTGCTGGGTAATAATAACGTAGACCCATATCTCTACCAAACAACCATCGACGCAAATAATGGTGCGGAAACCGTAATTGGCAACCCCAACCTGAGCTGGGAAAAAGTAAAAGAACTGAATGTCGGTACAGACATACATTTCAAAGCAGGTATCAGTATCACTGCTGAATGGTATAACAAACTGACTAGCGACATGATCATCACACCACAGCCTAACTATACGTCTGGTACAGGTATTGGCACCGGCAACAATGGAGCCCCTGTTAACGTAGGTAGCGTGAGGAACCGCGGACAGGAGATCAAGATATCTTACCATAAATCATTTGCCAATAACTTCATCTTTGACGCGGGCATAGGTTACAGCAAAAACAAAAGCCAGATCACACGGCTTACCGGCAATGGTCAGCCAATCATCAGCGGCAATACCATCATGTATGAGGGTGGTGCATTAGGAGAGTACTATGGTTATGCCACGCAGGGATTACTGCAGCAGGCTGATATTGACAATACCAAGATTCTTAAAATGAGTGGTCAGGCAGCAGGTGATGTTCACTTTAAAAATGCCAATGGAGATACCATCATCAACAATCTCGACCGGGTGCCACTGGGCAATACAGCGCCTACCGATATCTTCTTCTTCAACATTGGTTTCAATTTTAAAAATATAGACTTCCAGACCTTGTTATCAGGAGAATCCGGCGCCCCTTTATTTTACAGGGGCAACTTTGCCATACCATTGAATATTGGTGGCGAAAGCGGCACTCCACAAAAATCGCAGATGGATTACTGGACACCACAGAACACAGGCGCCTCACGTCCGCGGCTGACACCCACACCAGGCACCAACGCCAACTTCTCTGATTTCTGGCGTGTAAACGGCAGATACATGCGTCTTCGTTATATACAACTGGGTTATACGCTGCCTGCACCTTTAGCCAGAAAAATAAGGGCTAAAATGCTGCGTGTGTACTTCAACGCACAAAATGCATTCACCTTCTCAAAAGTAAAATTGTTTGATCCGGAAAGTGGCGGTGATCAGAATACAGTGCCATTGCTGAAGACATACACTTTCGGTCTTAACCTTAAATTCTAAAAAACGGGCTTATGAAATCTATTCATAAAAAAATATTTATCTCTCTGCTGGTGTTAGTCCTGCTTTGGGGCTGTTCCAAAGATTACCTCAACAGGGACAATCCTACTGCCACCACCGATGAAAAATGGTGGCGGCTGGAGTCCGACCTATTCAATTACCTGGAAGTAATCTATCTTAATCAGATGTCGCCTGGCGCCCTGATCACTTCTTCCTCCTACCAGGCCAACTGTCGCATGCATATGAGCGGCATTACAGACGAATCAGTATTCCGGGCCAATTTCGGTAGCTGGAACAGTTATCCGCTGGGGGCAGTTACAGCAACAGATGGTTACCTTTCCGATACTTATCGTCAGAATTATAAAGACATACGTAATGCTTCCCGCATATTGGAAAACTACTCACGTGTCTACATGGAAAACGCGGTAGTGAAAGAACAACGTGCTGCAGAGGCAAGGGCGCTGAGGGCAAGGGCACACCTTAACCTGTTTCTTTTCTTTGGCCCTATACCTATTGTGAGTAAAAGCCTGGCCCCGGAAGAAGGCGCGTCTGTGCCACGCAATACGCAGGAGGAAGTAGTAAATTTCATTGCTGCCGAATTAGATACTGCCGCGGAAATACTACCTGCATCCTATCCTACCAGTGATGCTTACCGCATTTCAAAAGGAGCCTGTTATGCCATGCAGGTACAATTATTTCTCAGCATAAAAAATTATGCAAAGGTGATCGAATATGCCAGGAAACTTATTAACCTCGGAGTATATGATTTACACTACAGTACCACCGCCGGAGTTAACAGTTATGCGCAATTATTCACCTATGATGCACTGGAAAACAAGGAACGTATTCTTTTCCGGCGTACCGGTAACGCTGGTGCATTTTTCAGACTGGCGCCGAAAAGCTTGTCCGGGCAATCCTGTAACGGTCCGACAGCTGCCATGGTAAATACTTACGAAACATTGCAGGGTAAAACATTGCAGGAGCTGGGAGCCGACAGCCTGGCCTATTACTGGAGAAATCCCTTGTACAAAAATAACAGAGATCCGAGGCTGGCGGCAAGTGTTCTTTTCCCGGGACAAACGTTCGTAAACCGTCTGCTGGACCCCTTCACTGCAGGATCTGTGGACCAGATCGGGACAACACAATCTACACAAACTGGTTTCTGGGTAAAGAAATACCTCGATGCCAAAGATGTGTCCCGCAATAATGCTGGTACATTAAACTTTACGATCACCCGCTACGCTGAAATATTACTGAGTTATGTGGAAGCACTGGTAGAATCAGGCGACTGGCAAAATCCGGATGTACTACTGTATCTCAACAAGATCCGCAACAGGGCAGGCATGCCTAATGTAAATACTGTAGTGTATAATACGCAGGAAAAAATGCGCGAGTTATACCGCCGGGAAAGAAAAGTAGAACTGGCATTTGAAGGCACCCGCCTGTTCGATATACGCCGTTGGAAGATAGGAGAAGAAGTGTTGAAGGGGCCGGCAATGGGTGCTATCAATCCCAACACAAACCAGCCGGTAATTGTGGAAAACAGAATATTCGATCCTGAACGCGATTACCTCTGGCCTATTCCACTGGTAGAAATCAATGGTAATCCTGCAATGAAGCAGAATCCTAAATGGTAATAACACCACATAGAACATAAAACCCGCTACAGTAGCGGGTTTTATGTTCTATATACATCTTCTCATTTCCATAACTTCCTCATCCTCACATGGAAACGAACGAAAGGAATATCGAGCTTATATCTCATCTTTATTCGAAAATGTTTCATACACATATCCGAAAGAATTTCATATCTTGATTTCAATGCTCATACAAGAATTGATACAACATGCGCAAACTTCTATTAATAATTCTTCTTTTACCATATTGGGCCTTTTGTCAACAATCCAACACAACCACAAATGGCAATTCTACTTATCCTGACAGCGTCTGGCAATTCACACATGATGCATCCAAAGAAGGGTGGAACAAAGACTACCTAAACAACCTTAAACGTTTTATTATAGACAGCACCAATGCGACAGGCATGATGGTAATACAATCCGGAAAAATTTTATTTGATTATGGCGATATAAAGGAGACCAGCTATCTGGCATCATGCAGAAAAAGTCTACTTTCCATGCTGTATGGGCCTTTTGTGGCAAATAAGAAAATAGATCTTTCAGCCACAATGGAACAATTACACGTTGATGACGTTGGTGGCCTACTGCCGATAGAAAAAAAAGCGACTGTTAAGGATTTACTAACTGCACGCTCAGGTGTTTATCATCCTGCAAGTAATGAGGGCGACGCCTCTGCAATGGCTCCGAAAAGGGGCAGTATTCAACCTGGAAGTTTCTGGCTATACAACAATTGGGACTTCAATGTTGCCGGGTACATTCTGGAACAACAAACGGGGAGAACTATTTATCAGCTGATCGATTCAATACTTGCCAGGCCATTGCAAATGCAGGATTGGAATATGAACGAGCAACGCAAAACCGGTGACACAACAAGATCAAAATACCTGGCTTATCATATGTGGTTCTCAACAAGAGATATGGCAAGAATAGGCTATTTAATGCTCAGGAACGGAAAGTGGAAAGACCAACAAATAATTCCCGCTGATTGGGTTAAATTAACCACCTCCGTAGTCACTCCTTACCAAAAGGCTGTGGAAGAAAAAACAGCTTATTTTCATTTTGGATATGGTTATTTATGGTGGATATGGGACACACCTTATAATAAAGATTTTTATGAAGGTGCCTATTCTGCAACAGGCGCCTACGGACAATTTATAACTGTTTTGCCCAAACTTGACATGGTAGTCGCATTTAAAACAAAATATGAATACGGCAGGCAAACTCCCACTGATTTATACTTAAAGCTTTTGGACAAGTTAATTGCTGCAAAAAAGTAAACCATTGCAGATAATGTATCCTTTTCACTAATCTGTGTCCAAACTTTGCACAGCGTCAGTTGCTCGCAGGGATACTGAACTTCGAAAACGCAGGTTCATCATAATAGTCATACACGATCAATTCGACGGTATGATAATACCTGCCACTCATAAAATTTTTGAATTGTTTGCGGTTTGTTCTTATGGATAACTTATTTTCATAGCCTGATTTGAAATATTTGCCGTTATCCAATCAATGCCACATGTACAAAATTCCCTTTGTTAAGAAGCTGATTACCTATGTGATTGCAGGTTTGGTAATCGGAGAATCCACATTTCGCTTTTGTGCCACGTACCTGAGAACATGGCTGCCGATCAGACAACTTTCAATAATCCCCCTCCTACTGGTCATTGCCGCTATTATTTACGTTTTTATATGGCAGGCCCGTAAGACAAACAAGCCGACCACTCTTGCATTCTGGCAAGGTCTTATTCGCTATGGCGTGGCATTTGACCTGGCGGAGTTCGGGTGGTCAAAGATCTGTCATCAACAGCTTGTGATGCCTTTATATCAGCTCGATCTTCCATATCGCAGTTTGACCCCACCCCAATTGTTCTGGACTTTTTACAGCCATTCTTATCTGTTCGGTTGTATCATAGGCGGGCTCCAAATCGTAGGCGCTATGCTGTTGCTCTTTCACAGAACAAGGCTGGTTGGCGTCTTTGTACTTCTACCTATCCTCGCTAACATCTTATTGATGGATATCTTTTATCAGATCGGCGACAGTGTCGTCGTTCATGCCTCCATAATGATGTCTGGCGTCTTGTATTTCCTGTTCATCGAATTCGATCGTCTAAAGGAGTTCTTCTTCGTTGCCAAAAGTAACCTGCCCGTCATGCATCTTCCTAAGCTCCTGAAAATGGCAATCCGGCTCTCCATCATCTATATACCGCTGCTATTCATCGCTATGCATGATGGGCCGAATAAATATCCCCAACTCACCGGAAAATATAAGGTCAGACACCTGAGAGTAGATCAACAGGATCTTGACAGGGTTAATTGTGCTGACAGCGCGCTTACGATCGTCTATTTCGACATCAGAAATAGCTGTGTATTCGAATTTAACGCACAGCAAAGAAGATGGTACGGAAAATATACAAAAGATAACGATCACCTTAAGATTAGTTGGTACACACCCGGAGATAAGCCCGTTTTCAACGGAATAATAATCCCTGCAGACGCTGGTAGGCTGATGCTTCGGGGATCCCTCGGAACAGATTCGATGAGTATAATACTTCAGAAAATGGATCCAGGCTCCTGAACTTTTATCATTTGAAAGTTCGCCTGAATTGCGAAGGTGAAAGATTTGTCCTTGTTCAGAACATCTTACTGCACGCCAATCCCTTGTATTAGAAGGAGTATTTCTTCGCATAAATGTTGGCTGCCGTCATAAATATTTCATCGGGAGAAGCGTTTATTCCTTTCACACTCTCACCGGTTTACAATGCAACAAAAGCAGGTATACAGCCAACTTAAATTATTATAAGGGAGATTAACTTTATTATGCAGCCGGTACATTGGAAAAACGATCTCATGCCGCTTCCAGCTCCCGGGAAAGCGCAATATTTCACTAGGTTTAAAACGTGCCTCCTAAATCACCAGACCTTGTATATTTCCCTTGAACCGGTCAAATACATATCGTGGTAACCTTCCATCTTTTCTTTCATTTTTTTCATCTTTTCTTCATTCTTGCTTAACTCTTCCCAGCTCTTGTCATAAGCGGTAAGATCATCGTATTTGCTCACCATTATGACCCTGTTATACTGACCGGTCATATCTGTGAGGATATTGACAAATTCCTTTTCATCAGCCATCACTTCTTTGAACAGCTTTGCCAGTTTGGAGGCATTGCCAGGTTTACAGACGAAAATGTCATGTACTAAAATCATAGTTGAAAATTTAAGCTAAAAGTTAAGCCCTTTTTACTAGAATACCATGCCGTACATTTTGTATCGAGAACCTCAATGACCACCGTATGGCGTCAAAATTACCGATCGTCATCCTTTTCTGTCCAGTTCTTAACGAAGTACAGCACAAAAGGAATACATACCAGGCAAACAATCCCCACAAACAGAATGAAAAGATCGGGAGAATAGGCCGTTGCGGGCTTCAAGGCATTAGCATGCATGAGAGCATATGCCTTGTCATTTATCATGCTGGAATCTACGCCCTTTGCAGCCATCAAGTCAGACAAGCGCTGCTTTACCCCGGGGCTAATTTGTTTCAGCTGGTTTGCGACGTCCATTCTTCTCAATGCTGCCTGCCGGTCTGCATAGATGGAAAACAGTGCTATACCCACAGCTCCACCCAGTTGTCGCATAACGTTATAAAGCGCTACTCCCTGACCTATCTGTTTTCCTTCCAGCTTTGAGAGCGCCAGTGTACTTACCGACACAGATAGCAGAGCGACAGCAAGGCTACGGATCATTATTAGCCAGAACATGTAAACGGGGCTCACATCTCCGGATGCGGTCCGGTATAACATATAGCTATAAACGGCGAAAAGCAGCATACCTGTTGCGATCACGTACTTCTGGATCCTGCCTTTCTCCATGAGGACAGCAGCAGCCGGGAGCATCACGATGAGAACCCGGATAGTAAGCCACAGTGGATTTACTGGCAGTTCTATACCAAATCCCGGCGATGATGCCATTATGATGGAGGAACCCGCTACACCAAAAGCCGCAATGAAAGATAATATCAGGCCTGCACGCAGGTTGACATTCCACAAGAATCCTGTCTGTCCCGGAGATGTAGATCTGAGTTGCCTCCAGGCGAAAAGAATAACTCCTGTTAAGCCCACCTGAGACAAGAATATGATGAACAGGCTATTGAACCAATCTTCCTGCTGTCCTCTTGCCAGAACAAGATACAGGGAAGACGTTCCAATGGTCAGCATCATAGTATCCAGCCAGTCTTCCTTCTTTTCGTAAGATCCGTTTCTCACACAGGTCAATATCAGCAGGCAGACAATAATACCTACCGGAATGTTGGCAAAGAAGATATACGGCCAGGAATAATTGTCCACGATATAACCTCCGAAGGGTGGCGCCAACGCTGCACCCGCAAGCATGCCTAGTATAAAAAACGCCTGTGAGGTCGCGCGTTTTTTGAGCGGCCAGCTTTCGGTAATAATAGTATGTGACAACACCAGCATACCGCCACCGCCAAGTCCCTGCAAAAACCGGAAAATTATCAGTTCGCGGATGCCGGTAGCATTACCGCAGAAAAAAGAACAAACCGTGAACAGCATGACTGCTATGGCGAAGTAATTCCTTCTGCCAAACTGCCGGGAAAGCCAGCTACTGGAAGGTATTATGATTATATTGGCAAGAGAATAAGCAGTAATAACCCAGCTTACCTCGTCAAGAGACACTCCGAAGTTCCCTCTTATGTCCGAAAAAGCCACAGCTGCACCTGACATACCTATCACCGATAGTAAGGAGCAGATAATAGCAATAAGAGTTATAAACGCCCGGCGAAAGCCATATTCGACTAAAGAAGGTACTTGCTCCATAGGATTCCAGGGATGGGATTTTTATTTACCTTGCGAAGGTAACGTCCCCGGCTATAATTTCAAAAGCCCTTTTACCACTACCACCAGACAGGCCGCATTAGCCAGCCGGCCCCTGAAGAAGATCCATTTGTATTGTGATAACGGGCAAAGTGCCATAAATAGGAGAAACTTTAGCCTTTATTCAAATCAGCTAAAATATTTCCGTTTGTCGTTCGTCTACTGATTGAAACATGTTATTTATCTATATGGCTAAAAGGTTCCTCTTAATATTATCACTTTTTCTGCTGGGGGATATTTATTTCTATCAGGCTGTCGTTACAATTACTCAAAATCCGGCGCTCCATCTGAGCTATTGGGTTATTGATATTTTATTGGTTGCCGGAATAATATCGACGGTATTTATACTCAGAGCAGGTAATCAGGTACAGCGTCTTCTTTCCCTGCTTTTGACGGCTATGCTATTGATTTTCATTCCCAAAGTATTCTCTTCGGTGATTTTGTCAGCCGAAGACGTCTTCCGTTTGTTCCGGGGCTTTCCACCACGAAGCTTATATATAAGTGAGGCAACACTTGCACTGGCAGGCCTGATTTTTCTAATCATCATTTTTGGCGTAACACGCGGCAAGCATTTTTACAGGATAAAAAAGGAAACTATCTATTTCCCCGACCTCCCCGAGGCGTTTGACGGCTTCACCATTACACAAATATCCGACGTACATTCCGGAAGCTTTAGTGATGCCAAAAGTGTACAAAAAGGACTTGATCTCGTAAATTCACAAAACAGCGATTTATTGCTATTTACGGGCGATCTTGTCAACAACATGGCTTCGGAGATGGACCAATGGATTCCTATGTTTACAAAACTGAAAGCGCCTTATGGAAAATATTCTGTTTTGGGCAATCACGACTATGGCGATTACATCCGGTGGGAAAGTAACGCGGCTAAGGAAGCTAATCTTAACCGTTTAAAGGAAGTTCATGTTGAAACAGGCTTTAAACTGTTGCTTAATGAAGCGGTGGAAATAAACAAGCAAGGGGAAAGCGTTGCCCTCATCGGTGTTGAGAACTGGGGAAAAGGTGGTTTTCATCAATATGGCGACTTGAAAAAAGCAACATCAAAATTAACTGACAACTCCTTTAAAATACTGATGTCCCATGACCCGTCCCACTGGGATGAAGTAACTGTAGACCATGAACAACATGTACATCTTACATTAGCCGGACATACGCACGGTATGCAGTTTGGCATCGAACTGTTTGGTTTCAAATGGAGCCCGATAAAGTATTTCTACAAACAATGGGCCGGCCTTTACAAACAGGGAGGTAAATACCTGTACGTAAACAGGGGTTTTGGTTTCCATGGATTAAGAGGCAGAATTGGCATATGGCCTGAAATAACAGTACTTACGCTGAAGCGCGACAGATTTAATCAGCTGGCATAACATGCGCTAAAACAATTATGGGACTTATAACTGACCGGAAGAGGAGATTTGACCTCTTTTATTATAATAAAATCGTATATTTGCTTCACATTAAAGCCAACCAGCAATTTTATCCTATTCCTTTTTGACTAAAAGTGTAATACGTATACCCGCATCCTCATACTTATTTTTTAACATTTAAAATTTCAGAATGAAATCTCTATTTATTGGAAGCATGTTGCTTTCCAGCATGCTCATGTTTGTTTCCTGCCGCAAAGAAGAAGCCCCCTCTGGTGAACAGAACGAAGTATCCGCCGACATAATCAGTAAGATTAAAGCCAAAGGCTTCAATACTACAGGCGTTAAAAAATGGGAAGATGGATATTTAGTTGAAGGAGATATCCTGCTAAAGGAATCGGAGCTTAATGGCAAGATTATTACCCCCGGTGAAGTACATACCGAACAGTATATCGATGGCATGAGTATGGTACCATTACCGGTAACTTTATGGGGGCAGGTCAATTCGTCATTCATAGTGATTGCGATAGACCCCGCACTTCCAGCAGTATATACTGATGCTTTGAATACTGCCATTTATCGATTTAATTCAGTACTACTCCGCAGGCATATGTCATTCTCTGTATACCCTAACACTTATTGGGACCAAATTCCGGGCGGGGTTTTAAAAATTACGACAATTAACGATCCTAATGCGAGCCGGGCAATTTCTGGATTTCCATCCGGAGGATACCAGTATACATCGATAAAATTGAACACAAACGCGGCCGCGCTGGGAAGCAATCCTGATGTAAATTACCTCGCATCTGTGATACAACATGAACTTGGTCATTGTATTGGATTCCGTCATACTGATTTAGCTGATGGCAAGAATTGCGGAACATCTACGTCAATTGACGTAATGACCAGTGGCGGTTTCAGTATTCCGAATACATCTTCTTCAGATGCTTCCAGCTGGATGTCTTCATGTTTGGCTTTTGGAACAGACAGAACATTTACCACTCAGGATATTTACGCACTAAATTATTTATACGGCATGGCGGAAGGCAGTTTTGTGCGGGATACTGCATCCGGAGCGATCTACATCTACATGGAAGGTAAATTGCGCCATATTCAGGATTTTGCAACATATTCAGGTGTTTTTGGAAATCCTTACAATGTAGTAAGGGAATTCTTTCCACCTACTTTTGCATTCTTTTCCTACACCTTTGGCGATCCGATAACTTCTGGTACTAAGCTGATGTTAGACGCTGCTACAGGAAAACGTTATTTTGCGGTGGGAACAAACACCCTAAAGCGGTATATATCCGGGACTGCATTTACCAAATATCATTTCAGTACATCTGCTGTGGTGACCGCTTCTGCTGCAGAATTGGCTGCATACCCTACCGGACCTGACCTCCAATAAGATATTAGAGAACTAATCTCAACACCGGGAGCAGGAGCTCAAAAAAACAAGTGTAACGCTCCCGGGCATAAAACAAAAACGCCGGAGATAATAATAATCTCCGGCGTTTTTGTTTTATGCCCTTTAAGGCGGCTATAAATATACTTATTGGTTCCAGCAGTTCATCCTGCGATGGAGTCTATACTCATGAACGCCGGGTCTGTCAGGTGCTCCTTCTTTTGTTCCATCAATATTCTGAAATTATCCAGATGCCGGCTACCCCATTTATCCATCTCCCCTATCACCGGTAGTAAAGATTCACCGAACTCCGTCAGGTAATATTCCACATGCGGAGGTAGTTCGGGATAGATCACCCGCTTTACAATACCATGAAATTCCAGCTCCCGTAACTGAAGATTTAGCACGCGGCGCGTGGCTGAGGGCACTTTTTTATGCAGCTCGTTGGGCCTCCGTATACCATTGCTGATCAGAAAGATGAGATAAGATTTCCATTTACCACCGATGATCTCCATGATAATGGAAATACCACAGTTAAACTCTTTTGGCATTTTTTTCTCGTACATAACCGGTCGTTTTTAACTGGTACAAAGTTACACCTATGTTCTGAACCAGGGAGGTATGGAAAAAATTTTCCATACCCGCAAATAATTTCCCGTATTGGTAGCCCTTCGTGAAAAATGTCTCTTTGCATTAAAATCTTAAATAATGAAAAATTATCAGGGGAAAAAAGTGTTGATCACCGGAGGCACGCACGGAATGGGCTTTGCAACGGCGCAAATGTTATTATCTGCGGGAGCGGAGGTGATAGTAACCGGTAGTAATGAACAGCGGGTAGCCGTTGCACAGGAGGCACTCGGCAAAGAAGCTGTGGCATTACGGTCCGACGCTACGAGTATGGCAGATATCCAGGCACTGGCTGCATATGTGAAAGCACATGCCGGCCAGGTGGACCTGGTGCATATCAACGTCGGGTTCTCTTTGCTTGAATTAACCGCCGCTGTGACAGAAGAAAGTTATGACAAGACCTTTGACATCAATACTAAGGGCGCATTCTTTACAGCGCAGCAACTAAGCCCATTGGTGAAAGATGGAGGCGCTATTGTTTTCACAACATCTATTGCAAATACCTCAGGATATGCCGGTATGGGGACTTATTCCGGCGCCAAAGCGGCTGTCAGTGCTTTTATGAAGGTACTGGCTGCAGAACTGGCACCGAGAGGTATACGGGTGAATGCGGTCAGTCCTGGCTTTATAAGTACGCCAACCATGGGCGTATCTGGTGTAAGCGCAGCAGAGCTGGCGCAATTTGAAGCGCTGGGCAATGCCATTACTCCGATGAAGAGGCATGGGAGAATGGAGGAAGTGGCCAACGCAGTGCTATTCCTTGGTTTTGAAGCTACTTTTACTACTGCTGCAGAGTTAACCGTAGACGGTGGGCTGTCCCACCGCCTTACACTTCCTTCTTAATCATTTAAAACGATCAATATGCAGGAAAAAGTATCTATTATAGGGCTGGGCGCTATGGGATCAGTACTGGCTCATTTACTGGTGCAGGAAAAGCTGGCGGTTACTGTTTGGAACAGGACAGCAGCGAAAGCTGAGCGGCTTATTAAGGATGGCGCCAATTACACTGATGATATTCATGCAGCGGTTCTCGCCAGTCCGCTGGTGATTATCTGTGTGCTGGATTATGCGGCCACTACTGAAATCCTCCGGGATGTGGACATTCAGGGTAAGACGATCGTTCAGTTAAGCACAGGCACTCCGCAGGATGCACGCGAGATGGCTGTCATGATGCAATCGCGGGGAGCCTCATATCTGGATGGTGCAATACTGGCAACGCCTTCGCAAATGGGGCAGCCGTCCACCCCGATTTTCCTTTCGGGTGCGGGAAAGGCCTTTGAGCGCAGCGAAGCGGTTTTAAAGATACTTGCAGGCACGCTCCTATATATGGGAGACGCACCGGGAGCCGCGGCTGCATGGGACCTTGCCGCACTTTCCAGTATGTTCGGGATGATGTTCGGGTTCTTTCACGGAGCGCGCATAATAGAAGCTGAAGGTCTGCAGGTTGCGGCCCTGGGTAATATGATATCTGATATATCTCCCGTATTGGGACAGATGGTGAAAAGCACAGCAGATGATATACAGCAGGAGCATTATACCTCTCCTCAAAGTTCGCTGGAGCTATGTGCGCTTAGTTTTGAGCTGATGATGCGCCAGGCGGCAGAGAGCAACATTCAGTCGCCTTTCCCGGTATTTGCGCTGGAACTTTTTAATAAGGCCAGGGCGGCGGGATATGGAGAAGAGAGGCTGGCAGCGATAATGAAGGTACTGAGGTAGTATCAGGCAAAATGACACAGCCAATAACAGGCTGTGTCATTTTGTATAAAAAATCTCTTTGACTTCTGCGCACATCACACTGCCGGACATCATTTCCTGTTCATCATCAATGCAATCATCCAGGCCACAGCTGCTACAACATTTAACATACCAAACCAGTCTCCCAACACACTATAAACAGTTTTATAATGCTGAGGGGCAACAGTAGCTAATAGCCTCACGGGCGCTCCTTCATCACTATTAGCTTCAAATAATACTTTTCCCCGGTAATCATTAATCGTCAGTCTTCCCTGACGGGCATTCCTGGCCATACTGTAACCACCTTCCACGCTACGGATAATAGCCATGCGGGAATGCAACCATCCGTCGCGGACAAAATCCCAGGCGGGAACATATAAAATACGCCTCTCCGACTTTCCGTAGCCCAGGATGTACTGCTGAAAATCCATGTCTTTGCAAATAGCTACACCCTCTTCAGAGCCGCCCCGGTTAAACAGACCCATTTGCTTTCCAGGCCTGACAGAATCCAGGACTTCTCCTTCGAACAGATGCACTTTCTGATAGTCAGCGACTAACCGTCCCTCATCTGAAATCACCCACGCCCGGTTTTCATAATAATCGTTTTTCTTTTGGTCAACACAGGCAATGATATATACGTGGTACGCCAGGGCAGTGTCTTTAAACCTTTGCAGGAAACCGGAACGCTCAGCTTCATTGCATCTGAATATTTTTTCAGGCATTAAGATAACCTGCGCACCTTGTCTTGCCAATACCGATACTTCATGCAGATAAAGATCTGCCAGGTGCAGTTGTTTTTCGGTGTTTGTCGTATAGGTACTATGATGCGCTTTTTCGTCGATAGTCGCCATTCCTATGCGTACAGCCGATTCTTTTCCCGTCACATGATCCCTGAGCCTCCATGCGCCAAATACCATTGTTATACATACAATACCAATCGTGATAAATAACAACGGCTTTACAGAGCGCTGCCTTATATAATTGAAGTAGATTAAAACGATTGCTGAAGGAACGAATGTCACCAGGAAGGTAATTGCTTCTATGCCGGCTATTGAAGCAATCTGTATAACAGGCAGATAATTGCACTGAGTGTAGGCAATACTGCCGGCAGTACCATCTTTTGAGAAAAGGAACGATATATATTCAAACGAGGTGAATAACACAGGGAAAGCAAATACAACAGACCAATGTGAAAAGCGAAGGATAATCTTCCTGGCAGCTATCACAATCAATGCAAATATCAGTGGCAATAAAACAGTAAACAGGATAGCCAGTGGTACAGGCAGCACGCTTAGTAAGTAAGGCAGCCAGCTCAAACGTCCCAATAGATAGCTGGCAAAGGCTATAAGAAAAGCCCATTTCTTTTTTAAAAATAACGAACAATATAACACAGGGATAGGCGCTACCCATAAAAGATATCCAAAATTTCCAGAAAGACTAAAGGCGAAATACCAGCAAATGGCAGAAAAAAGGACACTGATACCAATGAAGGGTTTGGATACTGGCTGTAATACAGACATGTTGCAATGTTTAAATAAACATGAAGGTATGAAGCGCTGTCCAACCGGAATTGTATATTTTAGACAGATTGGTGTTTTATCAGAATGGAAGCAATTTTGTTATCTCCCCTTTTGAACTGACCAGGGGTGGTACCGGTGAACTGCCGGAAATCCCTGATAAAATGGGCCTGATCAAAGTAGTTACATGTATAAGAAATGCTGGTCAGTGCATCTGTTGTATATATCAGTCTCATGGCCTTATTGAAGCGTAAGATCTTATGATAGTATTTAGGCGTATAACCGGTATTCCTGATAAAAACCCGTTCCAGTTTCTTGTAGCTATAGCCGGTCTGATGACAGATAGCCGCAATAGAAGTATCTTCATTGCCGTTACGGAGCGCGGCTATCGCAGTGTTTATTAACAGATTGTCCCGGGGCACAACTTTTAGTGCCTTTATCATCAATGCATCCAGCATACGCAACATGGCATTGGTATCCTGCTGCTCATACAAAAGCGCTTCCCAGTTGTTGATCTGTGCTCCTAAGATAAGCGCTGCAGGAATAACAGCATTTAACAGCCCGGATACCGGCATATTGGTAAAAGCCGCAAGTCCTCCCGGCTTAAACCGTAATCCCAACATATTGGCTTTGCCTGTCCCTGTAGCATAAAAGACCTTGTTACGTTGTCCCATGAAAATTGGTCCGGCGAAACTGATTCCTCCGGGATTATTTTCAGTAATCAACCAGTTTACAGGATTGGCAAAATTGAAGATCATTTCAATCCGGCCGCCGGGAACCAGGGCATCTGGCGAATTAAGAAACCCTGCTTCCGCACGTAATATCCAGTAGCATTCTATGTAGTCTGCTAACTGTTCTGACGGCTGGTATTGTTGGTACTCAAACATGATTTTCTGGCGTAGGTGTTGGCCTCCTTAAATATAACGCTTTATCATGTACAATTCAAGCAGGGTACATAGAGACTTTATTACCACAGTCGCCTTACAAATTTATTCACTATAAATAAAACGGATTGTCAGCATTGGCGGCTAATACGATGTTTTTCAGTCCGGTAGTTGGCAGACTTTATAATTTGCTTAAAGGCTATTTAAGAAAAGTTTCTCCTGGTTTTACCATTGTCTTTTAAACCAATTTCGTTTGGGTGATTCAAAGGGCACTGTGCATGCTTTTGCAATTGGCGATTTCAATGAAGACGGAACGCCCGATATCGCCGTTGCACGTTCGGATGCACCAAATGTTTTATACTTTGGCAATATCAAACCAAAGAATCGGAAATGAAATGATAGGTGGGTTTTAACACTTATCTTTAAACCCCAAATCCGCGGTTATGACCTTTGCTGAATTTTTTCACATCCTCATCCTGTTGGGCTTTCTACAAGGCGCTATTATGAGCATGCTTCTCTTCTTCTCAAAGAAGCGGTCACGCCCCAACCGCCTACTGGGTACGCTCATACTATTCATCGCGCTGGCTTGCCTTAACCTATACCTCTTTGAATCACCCTGGTTCACCAACAATCCCATCCTGAACCTGTTGGGCAATCTCATTCCGCTGGTTATTATTATGCCCGTTGGCCCACTGTTGTATTTCTATGTTAAAAGCACCATAGATCCCTCCTTCAGGATCACCCGGAAGCAGGGGATACATTTTTTACCGGCGATAATTGATTGCGGTCCCCAGCTCAGCATTGTAATATATTTTACAGGTGCCTTGTTAGACTTCTCAGTACCGGCACCCACTTCCTGGGGGCGTTTTATTGACGACTATAATGTTTATGCCGACATTCCCCGCTGGGGCTCTATTACAGTATATCTTTGGCTATCGGCCAGGTACCTCGCTGAGGTAAGCACGGAGAAGAATCCCCACTACCAATGGATGCGTCAGTTTATCCGTCTTTTCCTCGTTTTCCAGATTATATGGTTTATCTACCTGGTGCCCTATGTAATACCCTCACTAACTGATAAGGTGCTGAATACGGTGGACTGGTACCCGGTATATATTCCCCTGGTAGTCCTGATCTACTGTCTGGGAATAAAAGGTTATCTGATGGCTCCGGAGGAAGCTCCGGCTACACGGAAAGTGGTGACGCCTCCATCTGTCAGGTTAGTAGAGGAAGCTGAGCCATTACTGAAGAAAGCAATGGAACAGGACCATCTGTACCTGGATCCTGAGCTTAACCTCGCCATGTTATCCAAACATACCGGCTTGCCCCAGAAAACCATTTCATTGGTACTGAACCAACACCTGCAAAAAAGTTTCAATGAATTTGTGAACGGATACCGGGTGGAGGCATTTAAGCAAAATATCCGGCAGCTCCAGCAGGATAATATGACTATTCTGGCCATGGCTTTCGACGCCGGCTTTAACTCGCAGGCAACTTTCCAACGTGCCTTCCGGAACCATACCGGTATGTCGCCAAGAGAATATATGAACCGGTACCTGGAAAAGCAGCCAAAACCGGAAAATGAATAGGGAAATGTTATTCAATTCCGGATTTGAGTAGATATAACAGCCTGAAATGGCTTGCTTTACCAGAAAAAAGTAGATGAAACATTACTTGCGCCTTTGTGTACTATTGTTGGTGCTGGCCGGCAACCAGGCTGTTGCCCAGGAAAAATTCATAACACTCTCCGGCAGGATAACCGATGCCGGTAGTCATCAACCAGTTATTTATGCCAATATCCAGTTGGAAAATGGCAGCATTGGTACCGTCGCCAATACAGCGGGGGAGTTCATTTTTAAAATAGCGGAAAAATTCTGGCAGGACACGCTCCTGATTTCCTGCATCGGTTATAAGACTATTACCATGCCCCTGCCTCAAGCCAACTTACAGGATATGGACCTCCGTATGGAGCCTTCTGTTTACCTGCTCCCGGCAGTATCGGTAAATGTCCGCGACGGCTTCGGTATCCTGAGGAAGATGATCAGCAGTATACCGGATAACTATGATACAGCCGATGTGAGACTGACGGCCTTTTACAGGGAAAATATCCGTCTGGCGGCAGATACGGTCAATTTCAATGAATCAGTGCTGGATATCTACAAAACATATCAGACCGGTCGGGATCGCAAAGACCAGATCCGCATTATCAAAGGCCGTAAAAAGAAGGTGGATTGGAGTAAAGACCCGCAGTTGTATAACTGGATCGGTAATGTTATGAATACGGCTTACTCCTCCCTGAACGAAGACTTACTGAAATACCTTGACGCAAAGAATAATATACTGAATGAACGCAATTTCCACAATTACACCTGTGACTATAAGGAAACTATCCGCGAAGGCGACCGCAATCTGCTGGTGCTAAGCCTGCAACCCAAAGAAGATAGCCGCAAAGCACTGGTACAGGCAAAGCTATATATTGACGAAGCTGCCATGGCATTGGTAAGATGTGAGCTGGCGACAATCCCATCCGGAATTGACTATCTGAACCGCCATCAGAAAGGTGGTATCAGCTATACGCTCATGTCTAAGATCGTAAAGGCTTCCTTCGATTTTACAAAGATCTCCATGGTAATCACCTACAAGAAATACGGTAATAAAACCTACCTGAATACCGTACAGCGTCACTGGGATTTGGTGTTGAACAGCAGCAAACGGGGAATGAAGGATATTCCATTCACCGGTGATTTTTATCTGCTGGTCACCGATGTGAACAAGGATAGTTTACAGCGCTTTGCTACGGGTGTTAGTAACAACAAATCATCCATGAACAATGAGATAGGGAATGACTATGATCCCGCTTTCTGGGGAAATTATAACATCCTGCTGCCTGTACTGCAGGATACAGTAAAACCTAAGAAGGAAGCCGTCCACCCCTCAGGTAAAGTGACACATGTGTCTAATCGTCAGAACGGTTTTACCCGGGCAGATACGCTACGCGGCATGTTATCGCCGCTTCGTACGTGTTATGATGTCAGTTTTTATCATCTGGATGTGGACATCAACCTGGAGGCCCGTTCCATAGCCGGCAGTAACAAGATCCGTTTTAAAGTAGTGACCCCGTTCAACCTGATGCAGATAGACCTGTACGCCAATATGCGCCTCGAAAAGATCCTGTATGGAGACCAGCCACTATCGTTTATCCGGGAGGATGATGCCGTATTTGTCCGGTTCCCGGTCACATTGGCTGCCGGCAGTGAAGAAACGATAACTGTGTATTACGATGGCGTACCGCAGGTGCCTGACCTTAAGATCCCTATGCACGGGGGTGTACTATGGGACAAGGACGAGGAAGGCAACCCCTGGGTACAGGTAGTATGTCAGGGCTCCGGGGCCAGCCTATGGTGGCCCAACAAAGATCACTTGTCTGATGAACCCGACAGCATGCGTATCTGGATCACCATACCAAACGGCTTCACCGAGATATCCAATGGTCGTTTGCAACGAAAAATGCCGGCAGGTGCCAACAAAACCCGGTATGAATGGCTGGTAACTTAC
Organism: Chitinophaga sp. CF418; assembly: GCF_900142925.1. Lineage (GTDB taxonomy): Bacteria > Bacteroidota > Bacteroidia > Chitinophagales > Chitinophagaceae > Chitinophaga. Next base: position 243,850 of record NZ_FRCN01000007.1, on the reverse strand, counting down.
CCAATCAATAACTATAACGCTACCTTTTGTATAGGTAAATACGCTCATTTCAAAGACGACTATATCAGCGGCCATGATACATTGACACTGGACTATTATGTGATGCCCTATAATTTGGAACGCGCCAGGATTATGTTTGCGCAGGTAAAGCCAATGTTGACTTGTTTTGAACAACATTTCGGGAAATATCCCTTCCCACGTGATGGTTTCACACTGCTGGAAAGCCCCTACCCTATGGAGCATCAGAGCGGTGTATGCATAGGAAAGATCAAAGAGGGCATGCGCCTGGACTATACTCCATTGCTCTGGCATGAATCTGCGCACGAATGGTGGGGGAATGCGCTCAGCTGTAAAGATATTGCTGATATGTGGATACACGAGGCATTTGCCACCTATGCAGAAAGTCTTATGATGGAATGTCGCGACGGTAAAGTCCTGGGCGTAGCGTATCTGAATGAGCAGAAAGATGGGGTAAATAACCGGGAGCCTATAGTGGGCGTGTACAATGTAAATCACATCCACTATGAGATTGGCGATATGTATACCAAAGGAAGCCTGATGTTAAATACGTTCCGCTCTATGCTGGATAACGATACCCTGTGGTTTACGCTCTTAAAGGATATACAGCAGCATTTCCGTTATCAGACACTATCCTCCGATGAATTGGTAAACTATATCTCTCTACGCACGGGAAGGGATTACACGTGGTTCTTTGACCAGTATCTGAAATACACCAACCTGCCGAAGCTGGAAATATCCTTCAAAGAAAAAGGGAGTAATCTACAACTGACATACCGCTGGCAGGCAGGCGTGTCCGGGTTTAAGATGCCTGTAAAAGTAACACTTGCCCCCGGCCGGTTTGGCTTCCTTTATCCAACAACCGACTGGCAGGTAATCACCTTAAAGCAAATGAGAGAAGATGATTTTGAGGTAGATGAAGATCATTTCTACATACAGGTAGGCTAAAGCCAACGCTTATCCCGGCACACGTAACATGGTCGGATAGTAGTGTTTAAAAAGATAATGTATTTTTCGGCCAAAAATACGTATCTTCCTTATGAGAAGACTTAACCTTCCTGTTGTCTGTCCCACCCCAGATACGGGAGCTCTTTTCGTTCAGCCATTATCTTGAATTATCCGATATTAATAATGGGAATTCCCATTTTTAATGCTTTTTCATACAGACTGACATCAATAACCGCTAGCCCATATAAGAAATCTCTATTTATGCGTACTTATTCATCCGTATAGCTGTATTAGTTAAATATTTATAGCCCATAGTGTTTTGATATTGTCTACCAATATAATTACGACCGCAGTGACTTAAACTACATTTATAAAGACAACATATCTCACCTTTAAACCCTAATTAAACATGAGCAAAGTTTTACTTCTTGCAACAGCATTGTTGTTTAGTACAATGTCGTTTGCACAGGATTACTGGAGACCACATGCAGATGGCGCCAGGATCACTACCGACAAAGCCGTGTCCAGGCTTGCATTTCCCGCTAACTTCAAATTGTTTGACCTGAATTTCGCCCCCTTGCGGAGTGAAGTATTCAAAACCGTAGGCAATGCGTCAGGACATTCAACCATTATCTCCCTGCCTAACGCAGACGGACAAATCGAACAGTTCGAAATTATAGAAGCTTCGAATTTCGAACCTGCATTGCAGGCCAAATTTCCGGAAATAAGGGCATTTTCCGGGAAAGGCATTACCGACAAATCTGCCACATTAAAGTTGAGTATTTCTCCGCAAGGAATACAAACAATGGTCTTCCGTACTGGAAAGGAAAATGAATTTATTGAGCCTTATTCCGCTGACCACACAGTTTATTCGGTATTTAAAAAACAGCCGAAGACTTTACCATGGAAGTGTTCTACACCAGAACAAAAATTGGCAAATAGTATAGGCAACCAGTTACCTAATGCCAGATCAACCGGCGATGCAAAAACAATGCGTCTGGCGCAATCAGTTACTGCTGAATACTCCAATTATTTTGGAGCTACAAGCGCTTCACAGGTTTCATTGGTGCTGGCGGCTGTCAATGCCACGCTCACACGTTGTAACGGTGTTTATGAAAAGGACCTCGCCCTCCATCTTAACCTGATCGCGGCAACTACCAATGTATTCTATTATAATGCTTCAACAGATCCATACTCCGCAGCTAGCACAGGCGCTGGCGGAGCGTGGAACAGCGAGTTACAAAACACATTGACCTCCGTGATCGGTGCAGCGAACTATGACATCGGCCACCTGTTCGGTGCATCCGGCGGTGGTGGTAACGCAGGTTGTATAGGTTGTATTTGTACCGATAATTCAAAAGGAAGTGGCTTTACCTCTCCTGCAGATAATATTCCGCAAGGAGACAATTTCGACATCGATTATGTAGTGCATGAAGTAGGTCACCAGTTGGGCGCCAACCATACTTTCTCTATGAGCAATGAAGGTACAGGCGTTAATGTGGAACCTGGTTCAGGTATTACTATTATGGGTTATGCTGGTATTACAAGCCAGGACCTTGCACCACATTCTATCGATATTTATCATGCTGCTTCCATTGGACAAATCCAGACTAATCTTTCAAGCAAGACTTGTCCCGTAACGACCAGTATATCCGCCAATAACGCAACACCTGTTGTCAATGCCGGCGGTAACTTTACTATTCCTATCAGCACCCCGTTTGCACTGACTGGTTCAGCTACTGATGCCAATGCCGGCGACGTGCTGACTTATTGCTGGGAACAAAATGATAATGCATCCTCATCACAAACAGGAACCAGCAGTGTAGCTAGTGCTACCAAAGCATCTGGCCCCAACTGGATATCATTTGCCCCTAGCACATCACCAACGAGATATTTTCCCAAACTGGCGACCATTCTTGCAGGCGCTTTAGTATCCGGCCCATTGTCAGGTGGCGATGCAGGAGCTAATACGGAAGCATTGAGTTCCGTTTCAAGAACTTTGCACTTCCGGTTGACTGTAAGGGATAATGCTCCTTATAGCTCTACGGCGCCCGTAACTATCGGGCAGACCAATTTTGCGGATATGACAGTAACTGTCACCAACTCATCAGGTCCGTTCTCTGTGACTGCTCCGAATACGGCTGTATCATGGGCCGGCAATTCATCACAAACCATCACATGGAATGTAGCAAGTACCACAGCATCTCCTGTTAGTTGTGCTAACGTAAAAATATCCATCTCTACAGACGGAGGCACTACCTTCAGCACATTAGTGGCAAGCACTCCAAATGATGGCAGTGAGGCTGTAACCATTCCTAATACAGCAACTACTACAGCTAGAATAAAAGTAGAAGCCGTAGGAAACATCTTCTTTGATATTTCCAACACCAACTTTACTATCACATCCGGATCATCCTGTGCTTCTCCAGCAGGGTTAACTGCTTCTGCAATCACCACTACATCAGCTACAATAGGATGGACAGCAGTAAGCGGCGCTGCATCATATGATGTGGATTATAAAGCCACTTCATCTTCTACGTGGATCAACGCAGCAACAGCAACAACAGCTACTTCTCTGGGCTTAACAGGTCTTACAACGGGCACTACCTATGATTACCGTGTAAGAACTAATTGTGCCAGCGGCAGCAGTGCTTATTCAGCAGCACAATTTACTACCACAGGAGGAACTTGTAATGCGCCTGCCGGCTTAACCAGTTCAGCTGTAACAAGCACCGGCGCTACCGTTGCATGGACAAGCGTAAGCGGTGCTTCAAGTTATGATGTAGATTATAAACCTAATTCATCTTCTACCTGGACGAATGCCGCAACCGGAAGCACTTCTACCTCTGTTAATCTGAGCGGATTAACATCAGCCACATTATATGACTGGAGAGTAAGAACAAATTGCTCAGGTGGTACCAGTACATATACTACTGCACAATTCACTACCTTAACCGTTTCAGGTTGTGCAAATACATTGGATAACTCAACCAATGGAACAACTAGTGGCGCCGCAACCATACCATTTAATACCGATGTCACGGGTCTTATCAGCCCAAGTGGCGATATTGATCATTACAAGTTTGTGATCACTACCAGAGGTACTATTACTATTACATTGGGCACCCTGCCAGGCGATTACGACCTGAAACTGCTGAACAGCTCAGGTACCCAGCTCAATATTTCACAGGCAGGCGGCACCACCAGTGAAAGTATTAGCAGAACCGTTAGTGCCGGTACTTATTATGCACAGGTATATGGTTACAATGGAGCCAATAGCGCTACCTCTTGTTATACATTACGGGTACAATTAGGTACTGCCAGTCGCGAAACTGATGTTACTACCAGCGATGTACCGAAAGTGGCTGTATTCCCGAACCCTGCCAATAACGTCGTGAACATTGACCTCTCTGCTTTCAAAGGAAAATCAGAGGTGAGTATATTTGATGTGAACGGCCGCCTGGCATTGCGTCGCGAAGTGAGCACAGTTAAAACGCAACTTGATATTTCTGCATTGCCTGCAGGTGTTTATATGATAAGGATTAAGAATGGAGCAAAAGAAGTGAATATGACGAAGATCATTAAACAATAAAGACATATACAGCACCCCATACAGAAAAAGCCAGTACCACTCCAGGTACTGGCTTTTTTATTACGATTAATCATTAAGCTTTGCATCCGAACTCGTGACATAACGATCAGTAATGTTCTATACATCAACACCTTCCGGATTTGACTACAATCTGCCCGGATTTGATTACGTCCGGCTATGTTAGTGCGGATATCTTTGGAACATGAAAATAGTAGTTACAGGTTCTTTAGGGAACATCAGCAAGCCGCTTAGCATAGCGTTGATAAAGAATGGCCATTCCCTGACAGTCATTAGCAGTAATCCCGCAAAGCGGGTGGAGATTGAGCAACTAGGTGCGAAGGCCAATATCGGTTCTCTGACAGATGCGCAGTTTGTTACGGATGCTTTTAAAGGGGCAGATGCCGTCTATTGTATGGTGCCATTTGATTTTTCGGTGGCAGATCAGGATGCACATATGAGACAGATCATTGCGAATTATGTACAGGCCATTCAACATGCGGGCATCAGGAAAGTGGTGTTTCTGACCGGATGGGCAGCAGAGGTGGCCGGGCATAGTATGACGGAAGTCTATAAGCAGCTGGCAGGTGTGAATGTATCCGAATTACGTCCTGCAATTTTTTATACTAACTTCTATCAGATGATGGATATGATGCGTGGAAAGGGAATGATAGGGCTGGTGATGGGTTTCCAGGCTTATGGGATCCGGGCACTATTGGGAAGAAGAGGTTTGCTGATGGGGAATTATGGGGAAAATGACAGGATTGTACTGGTAGCGCCGGAGGATATTGCAGCAGCAGTAGTAGAAGAGCTTGAGACACCGGTTACCGGTGTGAAGATAAGATATGTGGGAAGTGATGAACTGACCTGCAATGAAGTGGCCGCTATGCTGGGAGCGGCTATTGGTAAACCCTGGATGAGATGGATCAGGATCTCAGATAAACAGATGCTACAGGGCTATAAGATGGCGGGTTTGCCGGAGGGCCTGGCAGCCAGTATGGTGAAAATGCAGGCAGCTATTCATGATGGGACTATACTGGCCCTGTACGACCGCCATAAACCAGTTTTAGGGAAAGTGAAGCTAAAGGATTTTGCGAGGGAATTTGCAAAGAAGTATATTTAAGCATGCAACCACATAGGGTAAAGACAATCACTGAGTTTCTGCTGCTGAGAGATCTGCCCGGGGCTTTACATCCTTTAATCAGCGTGATTGATATTAGCAGCCTCACGGAGATCCCCAAAGGACCTAAATTGCTGGTGCCTGATTTTTACATGATTGCATTGAAGAAGGGATTTTCCGGGCTTATAAAAGTGAAGTATGGACAGCAGGATTTTGATTTTGATGAAGGGGTGTTATCCTTTATGGCGCCCGGACAGCTGGTAGGGTTTGAACTGGACGGCCCGATAGAAGGGCAGCCTTCGGGATGGATGTTGCTGGTACATCCCGATTTCCTGTGGAACACATCGCTGGCAAAGAAAATCAGGCAGTATGAGTTTTTCGATTATGCAGTGAATGAGGCACTATTCTTGTCGGAGAAAGAAGAAGTAATGATCAATCAAATCATTGCTAATATTGAACAGGAGTATCGGGGGAATATTGACCAGTTCAGTCATAATATCATTATTGGACATCTGGAGTCATTATTCAACTATTCAGAGCGATTCTATCAGCGACAATTTTTGACGAGGCGGATGACGAATCATCAGTTGCTGGGGCAATTGGAGGATGTATTGCAAACTTATTTTGAGAAAGAAACGGGATTACCTACGGTTACCTATATTGCAGAGTCACTGCATGTTTCTCCAGATTATCTGAGCAGTATGCTGAAAACGCTGACGGGATTGAATACGCAGCAGCATATTCATCAGAAATTAATAGAGAAGGCGAAGGAGCAATTGTCGACAACTACTTTGTCTATAAGCGAAATTGCGTATCAACTCGGATTTGAGCATCCACAGTCATTTAGCAAGTTATTTAAGACAAAAACGAATCTTTCCCCCGTGGAGTTCAGAAGGTCCTTTCAGTAATATTTTGCTTCATAGGTGTTAATATGCTTCCATCTGATTTTTTTAGGTGGGTGATACTCTTTCCGGGCGCCGGTAGGTTATAAAGCTCCACGCGAAGAACAGGTATTCTGCTTTCCATAATAATAAGCTCTCAGGTCCGGGGCCTGGGAGTTCAAACATTTTTGTCCAGCTCAGGTGTGCCCAATACCACCAACACATTCATAACCAACATCTTTCATAATACCAATCCATTCATAACTTCTTCCTTCAGTTTCTCTTATTTAGTCTTCAAAACAAGCATTTTCTCTGATTAAGTCCAACTCAAGTCCTATTCATTCCCTATTAAAGTTCGATCGTATCCGGTCACTTAAGGCTCATTATAAGGGCATTACAATAGCTCTATAGAGATATATCAAGGTCGTTTTTATCCCCTTATAATGCCGGTAAAGAATAGAGATATAATCGAACAAAAAAGCTAGTTATCAGCTTGTTAATACCATTTTTTCCGTAAATTGAACAATAATCTATTGCATGTTATGGCCCAAAACTTCAACATTCTTACCCAGGGTCTTTCCGGCCATGTCGGAGACCTGATTTATTACGAGCGGAACGGCAAACAATTCTGTCGTAAAATGCCCGAGTATGGCCCGGATAGTATGTCCGCCGCCAGCAAACAAAGCAGCAGGGAGTTTGCAAAGGCAAGTAAGGCCGCAAAATCGATCCGTTCTGCCCTGAACGGCATATGGCAGCCAGCACAGGACGAAACGGCGGTATACAGGCTAAATAAGGCCGTTTATACGGCGTTGCGGGAAGATATCCTGCATCCTCGTGGCCAACGTGTATTCAGTGCCGCTGCCCTGCATCAACACCTCAAAGATTTCCGGTATAACAAAAAGGCCGTCATGACGATTGGTGGGATAGATACTATACGCCAGGAAAATGGCAGTGTGATGGTGAAATTGCCCACTAACTGGCAACACTGGCTGAAACCGCCTAAAGATACCCGTTACATACAGCTCCAGGCCGTGGCTCTGGACATGGACCTTGAGCAGCATACCTGTATAGGTACTACGACAGCAGCCAGCTGCGTTTCCTTAGGAGAAAAACAACACACCCTGATGTTGCCTGTTATGCCCGTCAGTGCGACTGCTACGATCGTTCTTTTACAACTGCGCTTTCTTCGTACCAATACCGGTATTCAGACCGCCAGCACAGTCAGCAGCGAGCAGGCATTTGTAACTGCAGTACTGGAGCCTGTATTACCATTGGAAGAAAAAATAAAAGATCCGCAGCGACCAGCCAAAACATCCAGGATTGCAAGGAAAAGCCGTTCTGCGGCGGATATGTTGCGGGCTGTAAGTCGGCAAAACGAAATAAATACAATCGCCGGCAGCAAGGAAATCGGAGAACAGGTTGTTCGAAGGAAACTGATAAATATACGGGAAGAAAGCCTTTCACTGGCAGTCTTTCATCAATACGACTATGACCAGTTCCTGGTTTGATAAGTAGTCTTTCGCAATTTGAAAACAATATCCACATCTAACGGCGGGTTTATGCATTCGCCATGCTAACCTATTGGCACTAACGCCGATAAACTTCGCTCAAAATGTGCCTTATGCATTTTGTTTGAATACGCTTAATAAAAAAAGGAATTGAGCGATGCCCAATTCCTTTTTTTTTTACTAAGTACGATAGACTATTTGCAAGTCTTGTTATAATCACCAAATATTTCAGTACCCATATTCAGCAATTTATCACCACCTCTGTCTAGTTCACCTTTGATCAATTTACCCATTGCACTTTTCTTCTTTTCTTCCTTGGCTGGATCATAAGTGCTGTAACCACCGGCTGCAAGCTTGTCTGCTACCGTTTGACAATCACTTACCAGTTTCTTGATATCCGAAGAGGCCAGTTCTTTAGGTTTGTCTGTTCCTTTCTGGAACAGTATATCCGGGTTTTCACGAAGGTTCTGCTCCGCTGCTTCCGCTTCGGCAACATCGCCGTTACCAACGGCTACCGGGGAAGGATATCCGTAAAGACGATACATTGTGATAGGACCATCCACAATTACCTCAGCCATATGCGTAGTGGAAGCCAGGTTCTTGATTGTCTTTATCTGAGCTCCAAGGCCACCACCGCTGGTCAATCCTTCTCTTTTGTTTGTAAATTTGATAAGACGAAAGTGTCTTTCTACGCTATCCTCGATAGCTACATACTCTTTCATATCATCGGCATCAAATACTTTAAATTTCTGACGCTTTTTTGATGGATCAATGGATTCCTTAGCGAGGAATTTAACTTTTTTCTGGTTCACCCAGGGATTTGATGCTTTACCATAAAGCTTCACAATTCCTTCAATTTTCTGGTCGTCTTTCGTAATAATGTACCCTTGTTGTTCATTACCTTTTAATTCGTACTCATCGTTGTCAGCGTCTTGGGCAAAGCTGGCAATGGAAAGGATTAACAGTCCCGCAGTTAAAAATGTTTGTTTCATAGATATATTGAGATTTATGCAAAAGTAGTATTCTCCGATCATTATATGAAAAAAACATATATATATTTAACATAGCGCTTTGCCGGGCAAGGCTACGTGCAGTTTGGGCTGGTCCTAAAGTTTTAAACTTTATCGAACACTATTATCTGCGAAGAAAAATAGCAACAAACCTTACCTTTGTAAAAACAACCCTAACTATGAATAATATGGAAGAAATGGCACGCTTACATTCAGCCGGCGCCACAGTTAGACATACCTCTCCCTTTACAATGTTGCCATCCCATAAAAATGAACACCAACTTTCAGCGGAATTTTATAACATATGGGTTGTTCCATATTATATGGGAATAGGTAAATATGGTGATACAACCTGGATCACTTCAATACAGGAACACAAAAACGATATCACAGAAGAAATTTGTCTGCAGCTATTGGGTGACTTTAATTGGCGGACAAGACTCGTAGGATCATATTTTGCCGCCGTCAAAGGATATAATCAACTCATTGATATTATAGGAACGCATCTTCTAAAAAGCGAAGTTTGCTACGTTGGACATATATACGCATTGACCCTTGCATTCTTTAATACAGAAAAAAGCATTCAATACCTGGATCGCTATTTAGCGTATTATCTCACAAAACCAGAACTATACTTTGATCAAAAAGATGTCATGGAAGCATTGCTTTTTTTAGACAAGCAGAACGGAACGCCAAATTCAGCAAAGCATGAAGACAGCTGGAAAAAGTTTCAGGACGGAAGAAATAAACAGGACAAAAATTATTTGGAGGGCCTTACTAACATGCTTAAAAATTTTGTCGGTGAAAAAACCATAGCTGAGCACCTAACATCCGAAGAAAAGAATAATATCCGCGAGACACTAAATACAGCTTATTATGATGACCATATAAAAATACTTCAGACTTTGTCTAATGTTGACTAACCGATCACACTAGCTCATTGGTTATTTGTGTTACCAGTTCAATTACCTTTAGCAATGAACCCAGGGACAGAAATGGGAAATAATGGGATATACTTCGCAACCGTTTAATTGTAATAGCTAATATTTCACATGAGAATTAGCTGGAGCATAAATGGGTGAATAGCCATTGTAGCTACTACTGCTTACACTAATGCTACCGGTAATAGAAAATGTTCTGTCGCTGTTAATATACATTACACCTATTCTGGCAGCAGGGTTAATACCAAAATTGTTAGCCCGCATAAAACTGTTCTTGTCATTTCCAGGTTGATAGACTGCACCGTTGTATTGTAAAAGATAAGGTGTCGCGGAAACACCTCCGAAAGCATAAATATTATTGGTAAATTGCTTGTTTACTTGCCAGGCTAAAGGAGCCGACAAGTAGTTACTACTTCCCCCCTTAAAGGCAACAAAACCAGTGGAAATACCAGCGTACCTTGTCACAAACCATTTCTTTCGAAGATAGTTGGTATCGGCCGCCTGGCCGGGATTTCCAAAGACAGGTTGCATGCTATTCTGAGCTCCTGAAAATAAAGGGAGCTGTGCCTTTGTAGCTATAGCCGACATTAAAATCGCTATAAAAATGATTGCACGTATCATTATATGAAGATAACCATCCTTTTTGTTAATATTGCTAATAAAATCATAATATTTCTTCCGTAAATATGCTAAAGGCGCCAAAGGGCCTCTAAACTCCAAAATAATCAGGATACTACTAAAATACCAGGTATGGACAATTCCAATACACACCATCAGCGTATCGCAAAAATGACCTTTGCCTCGGTCTATCCGATGTATCTCGCAAAAGTGGAGAAGAAAGGCAGAACAGAAGAAGAATTACAACAGGTTATAGAATGGCTAACCGGTTTCAATAACGAGAAGCTGCAGGAACTGATAAAAGACAAGGTAACTTTTGAAACGTTCTTCGGACAGGCATCATTAAACCCCAATGCGAATCTCATCACCGGAGTAATATGTGGGTATCGTGTAGAGGATATCGACAATCCTTTAACGCAGCGGGTTCGATATCTGGATAAGTTGGTAGATGAGTTGGCGAAGGGAAGGAAGATGGAGAAGATTTTGCGATCTGCATCATAAGCGGGGTCTCACAAATATATAAGACCCCGCTTCTTATGTTTAAAACTTACTGAAATTTCAACAAGCATTAAAAGTATATATGCGTTAAATCAGTGCCCCAGGACTGGTTCAGTTTAACCGAAAAACCGGGCTTGTCGGGTTGCGGAGCAGCATATATGCTGCCGCTTAGGACGGTTTTCTTGTTAGTATGACAGGTAACATGCTCTATAGTCTTCGTGCGCTCCTCTCCTGTAATTTTATCACGGTAGTTAATAACCACATTGAATTCATAATCGCTACCGAATACATACCCCTGGAAGACACGGTCTTCTATTCTCTCAAGATACTGGCTTGAACCGGGCGGGCCTGGCATTTCAGTACCAAGCTCATATTTAAATGCTGCGTTAACTACGCTAACCATCATATAGCCGTTCGGGTCAGAAGCGGGCAAAGCATCCTCGATGCTCACCGTTAGTTGGCCAACAATACGGTTAAGCGTTACTTCCAGCTTCACAGGATCAGGAGTCGTATCAACTGTAAGTTGCATCTTCCTGACGAAGATTTGTCCCAGCGGCCCGCCTGCCCGGGGCGTAATATAACCGAAATTGGGCGCGCCCCAGGTTAATTCATTCATCAAATTCTCCATTGCTGCAAGGATAATTGTATACTTTCCCGGTGCAAGTGAATCAGATATTGTACCCCAGTTATCATGATAGCGCATAGTGTCCCTGCTTTCGGAGCTATATAAATGCCCGCCGGTAGTGTCATAGGCGAAATATTTGAGATAGCATATCTTCGCAGAGTCGCCCCGGGCCCCTGCGCCTTTATCTATTTCCGTTTTTCTCCCTGTCCTCAGGTCTTCCTCGTGCTGCAGAAAATCAGCAATACTGATAGTAATTGGCTTCTTTGCTACAGTGGATGGTTGCTCATCGGAAGGTACAACGTCTTTTACCTCACTCTGTCTACAGGCAAATAATGTAATGACGAGTAAAGGGAGAAATAGTACTCTTTTCATAGTTTTTAAAATTATTTTTTTTGATGAATGGGTTACTGTGAAAGCTGGGTTAAACAGTATTGCAATATACAGTTTTTATAGTTATGGCAATTTAGAGCAGTTCAAAGATCATTACTGGTAAATTGAAGATATCTTTTAATCCTCTTATAACGCTTACTACTATCCTCATATCCGGCTGAGACAACAATTGGCAGCGATCAGGATGGATACCTGAGCTCGGGGAGCCCCTAACACCGGCAAAGTTGTCCAATCTGGAATTTCTTGTTCTCATAAACCATAAAATTATGCAGTAAATACCATACGTTAATTTTTATACTCTCAGAGAGGGCTATACTCTTGATAAATTGGGTATATTTAGGATAGTACCGCAAATGATTAAGTACGGAAACTACCATGAATCAGTCCTGATGCGAACCTTTTTTAACACTCAATCTTAACCCTCAAAGTATGAAAAATCTATCAAGTGTATTTCCCAGACAGCTATTGTCCATAGCCCTTATGACACTTCTAATGCCAAGCTGTAAAACAGATGAAGATAACCTTATAAAGAAGGCACCAGCCAAGGCCGTGGCTGCAGCACCTCAGATATCGCTGACCTCAGTTATCACTTCCGGTTTAAGTGCTCCTATGCAATTTGTACATGCCGGCGACGGTAGTAAACGCATTTTTATTCCGCAGAAAGCCGGCACTATAAGAGTGTATGATTCTGCATTTAATTTTATTTCTGTATTTGGCACCGTATCAAACCTGAGCACCAGTGGTGAAAGAGGTCTGCTTAGTATGGTCTTTCACCCAAACTATGCAACGAATGGGTTTGTTTATGTTTATTACACAAATACGGCAGGCAACCTTGAGCTTGCCAGGTATCATGTAAATAGCAGTAGTCCGAATACACTGGACGCTGCATCCAAAGTGATCGTGCTAACCATCCCACATCCCACCAATTCAAACCATAATGGCGGAGAACTTCACTTCGGTAGCGATGGGTACCTGTATTTATCTACCGGTGATGGTGGCGGCGCCGGCGATGTTCCCAACAATGCGCAGAATACGTCTGTGCTGCTGGGTAAGATATTACGCCTGGCCGTTAATACTTCTACCACTGCCCCGTACTATACTATTCCTCCGGGCAATCCTTTTTCAAACGCAGTATATGCTTATGGTCTTCGTAACCCATACCGCTGGAGTTTCGATAAAGCCACACAGGATATGTGGATAGGTGACGTAGGACAGGATTCATGGGAGGAGATCAATTTCCGCGCTGCTTCCGCTACATCAGGAGCTAATTATGGATGGCGCTGTTATGAAGGCAACGCTGCATATAACACCTCGGGATGTACCGGAACAAATTATATCTTCCCGGTGCATGCTTATGCCACACAGAATCCTGCTGCAAGTATTACAGGAGGCGTGGTTTACAGAGGCACCGCATACCCGGCTTTGCAGGGTTGTTACCTGAGTGCTGATTTCTACTCCGGTATTTTTTACAAGATTGTTCCTAATGGCTCCGGCGGATGGACTGTTACTACTCAAACACTTTCTCCAACAGGAATTGTGGATTTCGGGGAAACTGAAAGCGGAGAAGTGTATGTGGTGTCCAATACAGGGAACAGTGTGTACCGCGTTACAGCAAACTAAATACCCTATTTAATACATCAGGACTGTATTCAAAAAAGGCTGACCTTCGGGTCGGCCTTTTTTGAAAGAAAGTGGTCATGCATCAGAGCGAATAACCAGAACATGTGCAAAGAATTCAATGAAGAGGTGATCGTTTCCGGCGATCTGGCAGCATCCCTACGATTGGCCGGCAACTTCGCTGCACAAACCTTAGGTTCGATCAAACTGAAAGGCAAGCAAAAAGAGATGCTGCTGATTGCGCTTAAATCAATAATGACAGCGTAATTTTTTATTGACTAATAGCGCGCACCGCCGGCCACTCAATGGAAACCTGAGTAATATTATGCAGATAATTTGTAATGACTTTATCGCCAATAGCAATAATTACGTCAACAAGATTAGCTTCATTATAACCCGCTTTAAAAAACGCCTCAACACTTGCTTCACGCGGCCGGCCTTTATTAAGTGTGATATCTTTAACAAAATGAGCCAGTGCATTCAGTCTATCATCAAATGGAATATCGCCTTTCCTGATCTGGATGATTTGCTCTTCTGAAAATCCCAGGTTCTTTGCATACAAAGCGTGACCCGGTACACAATATTTGCAATCATTAATTTCGCTTACTACCAGATAGACTACTTCCTTTTCTTTGATAGTGAGTGTGCCTTTGCGGCTTTGTATCGCCAGGTAATCTGCCAGGGCCGTTTCGCTATAAGCGAACATCGCAATCAAATTGGGCATGAAGCCGAACTGGTTTATGAACTTATCGAAAATAACCTTGTTGTTGTCAGAAACCGTTTCGCGGGTCGGTACCTCAAAAGATAACATAGTATGGTAATTTGAAGTGATTAAGAAATTGTTTGGATGATCAGTTGATGGGATGATGGCTGATCACTATTTTACCGAAATACTTCCCCTCCTGCAGATATTTAAAAGCGGCAGGTGCATCTTCAAAGGAAAATACTTTGTCAATAACCGGGCGCAAGTGATTGGCGTCAATGGCCTTGTTCATGGTTATGAACTGCGCGCGACTACCAACAGCCACTACACGGATAGAGGCGCAGCTCTGGAAGAGCCTGTTGATATTGATGGTTTGCGCACCAGCCTCCAGGCGGCCAACAAAATTGATCTGTCCTTCGATGGCGATAGATTGGATGGATTGCTCCAGTGTGCCACCGGTAACTTCAACTATCTGATCCACTCCACGGCCATTTGTTAATTCCCGAATAGTATTATGCCAATCAGGCGTTGTACAATAGTTGATCACCTCATTTGCACCCAATGTTTTTAACCGCTGTGCTTTTTCTTCCGAGGAAGTGGTGGCTATAACATGTGCGCCCATCATTTTCGCAAACTGGATGGCAAAAAGCGATACTCCGCCCGAACCTAATGTTAATACAGTTTGACCTGCCTCCAGGGCCTTACCAGCTGTTAATGCATTCCAGGCAGTAAGTGCTGCACAGGGCAAGGTGGCCGCTTCTTCGTATGAAAGATGCGCTGGAATGTGCACGATTGCATCTTCACTTACAACTGCATATTCCGTTAATAGTCCGTCCAGTGAACCGCCGATCTGCGCAGCATACTCCATGGCAAAAGGACCGTCGATCCATTGAGGGAACATTTGCACCGCTACCCGGTCCCCTGGCTTTGTGCGCATAACGTCGGCACCAATGGCGACCACCTCGCCCGCACCATCAGATACCGCCACCACATCCGGCTTCACAGGTAAGGGATAATTGCCTTTAAAGATCATGAGGTCGCGGTAACTAAGCGAGTTGGCATGTATACGTACCAACACCTGTTGCCGTCCCGGTTGCGGTATTGAATGTTCTTTTACAGTGAGCGATTCAACTCCACCGCCATACTGCACATGATAACTTTTCATACGGACTGATTGCTTCCCCGTAGCTGATGAAATGGATTGTTGCTGTAATGTTTCCATGAAAAATATTTAGGCGGCAAATCTAGGGCAGTCAGTATATTTGAGTCAAGTATGCACCTTTTAGTAGCCTGGTCACCAATTGTATACTATTGTTGATAATCATCACCAAAATATTTTGTAAAATGACGAAAATAAAAGTGGAACCTCCGCCAAAATGCCCGGTCGACTATGCTTTTCAACGTATCGGTGGCAAGTACAAGGGCCGCATCTTATGGAATCTGAAAGATGGCGTGCGGCGTTATGGGCAGCTGCGTCGTTTCATTTCCGGTATCACCCCCAAGATGCTCACCCAGGTATTGCGGGAACTGGAAGAGGATGAGCTGATCACACGAAAAGTATACCTGGAGGTACCGCCACGTGTTGAATATACCCTCACTGAAAATGGCCGCAGGCTTATTCCTTCCATCGAGATGATCAGCCTCTGGGGCCAGGCTCAGATGCAGCAGCATGGAATACCGGGCATGGAGCTGGCAGAAGAAGAACAAGGTGTTGTAAACGACATAGATGAATGAAAGCAGGAACCCAGGAGTTATTATTTCAGGATAGCCCGGCAATAGGGATGGTGCTTCTACAAACTATAAAATGAATTTTCATGTAACTTTACACCTATGCTTACAATTAGCAACTTATATATCTATCCTGTTAAGTCATTAGGAGGATTTTCCCTCCCGGCAGCAACACTTACTGATCGTGGTTTTAAATACGATAGAAGATGGATGCTCATAGATGAAAATAACCGTTTTCTCTCCCAACGGGAAGTACCCGCCATGGCACTTTTACAGGCTACTATCCTGGAAGAAAATCTGCTCATCACCAATAAAAAAACAGCTGATCTCATCATGATCCCCTATAAACCTTTGACATCAGAAACAATGCTGGTATCAGTATGGGAGGACAATTGTGTGGCACAGCGTGTAAGTGATGAAGCGGATGCCTGGTTTAGCCGGCAACTGGACATGTCCTGCAGATTGGTGTATATGCCCGATAGTACACAAAGAACCGTAGATGAGCAATATGCACACAATAAAGAAATCACCAGTTTTTCTGACGGATATCCTTTGCTGATCATCGGGCAGGCTTCTCTTGATGATCTTAATAGCAGGCTGACATCGCCGTTACCCATGAATCGTTTCAGGCCGAATATAGTATTCACGGGAGGACTGCCATTTCAGGAAGATAACATGGTACAATTCAGTATTGGAGATATACAATTTTTCGGCGTTAAACCTTGCGCACGCTGCGTAATTACTACTATTGATCAGGAAAGCGGTATAAAAGCGAAAGAACCGCTGAAAACGCTGAGCACCTACCGCGCAAAGAATCAGAAGATATACTTTGGTCAGAATCTCTTGTTTAATGGGAGTGGCACCATCCACGTTGGCGATACGATTACTTTGCCATAGCCGCACTTACGCCGAACATGCGATTATACCTGCAGAAAGCATATCAGGCGTCCGCTATCCCGAAATGTTCATGAATGCCTTAAATAGATAAAATCAAATCTAAGCATTAGCTTTGCCATATAAAGATTTTCCTTATATGGCTTTACGCATTAATCCTTTTTCCAGGATCAATAACGACACCGGTTTTGGCAGTAACTCCAACAGCTATGTCGGCCGCTTTATAAACCGGGATGGCACCTTTAATCTGCGCAAGGAAGGTATACCGGTATGGGAACGTGTGAGCATTTATCATACCTTGCTTAACCTGCCTGCCTGGAAATTCTTCTTTGCCATCATCTTCTTTTTTGTATCTATTAACCTGGTATATACACTGATCTACCTGGCGCTTGGCGCAAATGAGTTCCAGGGGATACTGGGCACATCGAAGTGGCAGGTGTTCAGGGAGATCTATTTCTTCAGTACAGAAACCTTTACCACGGTAGGTTACGGCCGCGTGAATCCTATAGGGGATGGCGCCAATCTGGTAGCTTCCATTGAAGCGCTGAACGGCTTCCTGTACCTGGCGGTTTTCACGGGTTTGATCTATGGACGTTTTTCCAAGCCCAAGGCTTTCCTGAAATTCAGTGACCATGCCGTGATAGCGCCTTACAAGGATAAAATGGGCCTCATGTTCCGCTTTGCTTCTTTTAAAGACATGCATACGCTTACTGATGTGGAAGTCAAGACTAACATCGCCCTGCTGCTGCAGGAGGACGGCAAAACAGTGTACAGGTTCTATGAGCTGCCCCTGGAGCGCAGCCGCATCCAGAACCTGCCTATGAACTGGACGGTAGTGCACCCCATTGATGCAGACAGTCCCTTGCTGGACCTGAATGAAGAGGATATAAAAGCAGCAGATGTAGAGATCTACGTGACGGTGCGGGGATTTGATGATGTGTTTTCCAACTTTGTGCTGAAGCGTACCTCTTATACCTGGAAGGAAATACAGTTCAACCGACGCTTTGTACCGATGTACCGGGAAACAGGCAATACGACGGTATTGGAACTGCAGAAGCTGAATACTACGGTACCAGCAGAGGCGAAGAAAGAAGCGGAGCGATTGGGATGACCGAAAGGGTACTTTGCCCAACTACCAGTATGTGCTCATACACTGAGGGGAAATTAATACTGTATGTTTCTGTTGTGGCTGACTTCATAGTTTCAGTGACTAGTAAATACAGGCGTCAAGTATACTATTTTTTACACGGATATTCAACAAAAAGTACAGCTTTAACGGTTCTGCATTAGCTGCAAAATCTGGTATATTGTTTTAATTTTGCCGGAAATAAACGAAATGGAAGATTTTGTAATTGTAGTGAATCGTATCGAAGAATTACAGTTAATCCAGGACCGCCAGGAACTGGAACTGATATTTGAAAAAGCGAAAAGAAGCATAGTTGGCGGCCAGAACCTGATACTGATGAGAGAATATAGTAAGGGTAAGCAGGAGAAATTTCAGACCATTTCCAATGAACATGATTTTGAGGAATACAGGAAACAGGTTTTCCGGTTTCTCTGAAATCCCTCCCAAACACAGTATCCCGCTTTAAAATAGCCTGTGCCCTATATATGCTGGAGCAGGGACCACTTCTCAGATTTTCAGCTGGAATTTTCTCTTTATCCATATAAAAAAGCATCCGGAGAATGTCTCGGATGCTTTTTTATCTGAATGTCTACTCAATTAACCCTTATACGCGAGATCTTTCCATCCAGGTCATTGTTCCGAATGAAGCTGACGATTACATACTCGTCTTCATATGACCTTTCGAATGTGTTAATAACGTATTCCGGTGCAACTCTTTTTACGTTAACAATGCAAAAGTCATCCCCCGTACTGCCGTCTGGAGAATCGTATACGGCAATTTCACAACCGGGTCTGACCCCAAAAAGCTTCGCTGATCTGATCGTATCATTTTGTACCGGACGAAAATTCTGTCCGGGAGTGTCTTCAATAGTCTGAACAATGTTCTGAGTTGCGTTAGGTCCTTCGTAGAATACAATAATACCCATGACAATGGTAGTTTTAAGGTGAAAAAATAAGAGATTAAAACAGCGTTTATAATTTCGCTGGAATGAGTAAGGCATGATGTCATGCATACGAAAGCATGAGTCTATGCATAATGCAAAATCTTAAGTACATAAACAGATTATATGTGCAGTTCCCAGCTCTTAATTTGCAGAAAAAATAATTGAACAGCAATCACATTGAACGATATAGACAATCTGGATCCCTTCCTATTGAGGTTAATTGAGTCTGTGCTAAACGATATGATTATTTTGAATAAAAGCTATATACAGGTTGGTCTTATGAATGTAGAAAAATTTCAGCTAACAACAAACTTTCTGACTATCTTTTTCTACCTGGCTGTCCAGTTCACATAACATCTATGTATCATTCTGCCACGGCAGAGATACAAAGAAATTTGATAGAATAAAGGCATTAAATCCAGTGAATTACCTACCTTTGAATCAGCCAACGTTTTTTTTTGCTTTAGTTTTTAAAAGACAGAACAGAGAATGCCTTCCCTCCACGCCAACAGAATATGACTACAATGCGGCAAAAAGATTGTTCCTGCAGAAGGCAATGCTTTTGTTCTTTCTGTGCAAGCGTTTAACTTCCCATTCCCCGTCTACACCGATTGCAGGTTTATTTCTTTTATTGTACAGACTGATACTATTGCGTGGCATTATTCCACAACCTCCTTATGGCTATTGGTTACAGCTTGATCCAGCGTTTTATCACATTTAAAAGCCAACAAAATGTCAAAACGATTTACCTTAAAGAAGAACATTCTTCTAAGAAAGGAGTTTGCACTTGCCTATGTGCTCTTTATGCTTTTTGCAGGATGTAAAAAGACCATACACGAAATTATACTGGATGATTACCAGCAAACCAATCTTGCAGCAGATGTAAATGGCTATGGCGCTGCAAGGCTAGACCCCAACCTTGTCAATGCCTGGGGTATTGCAGCGGCGCCCAGTGGTCCTCTCTGGCTGTCGGCAGCTGAGACAGGATTAAGTACAATTTACGATAAAACGGGCGCTACACTACGCCCTCCGGTAGCCATTCCGGGTCCGGGTAATACGGGTAAAGGAGCGCCAACAGGGGTTGTATTTAACGCAACAACCGATTTCGCTATCCTCTGGGGAAAAACCACAACACCCAGCAGATTCATTTTTGCTACCGAAGATGGTACGCTTGCTGCCTGGGGTCCCGGTACCGGCAACACTGCTGTAATTGTAGCCGACAGATCACCCTGGGAGGCCGTGTATAAAGGACTGGCAATGGCAAGTGATGGCGGCAATAATTTTCTCTATGCAACCAATTTCAGAGAAGGGAAAGTGGATGTTTTTGATAAGGACTTTCAGCTCGTTACCGGCAAACCATTCCATGATCCTGCTATCCCTGCCGGTTTTGCTCCTTTCAATATCAGGCTGATAGGAGATAAATTATTCGTTACCTATGCGAAACAGGAACTACCGGACAAAGAAGATGACGAGCCTGGTCCCGGTAATGGATATGTAGATATTTATCGCACCAATGGCGTACTTGTAAAACGCTTTGCTGCTAGGGGTGCTCTTAACTCTCCCTGGGGAATGGTCGAATCCGGCACTCCCTTCTGCAAACTTAATCATGCCATCTTAATCGGCAATTTTGGTGATGGCCGCATTAACATGTATGATGATAACGGAAAGCTTGTGGGACCATTAAGTTCCTGGGGTAAACCTATCTCTATTGAAGGTTTATGGGCACTGGAAAATAAAATTCCCCTGGCTAATCCCAAACAACTATTCTTTACTGCAGGCCCTGGTGACGAATCACATGGCTTGTTTGGTTACCTGCTAAAAGCTCATTAATAAGGTATACACTAATATCGATCTGCAGCAGAGGTCACATAATGTGGCCTCTGTCATTTTAAAGTGGAAAGGTGTGAGTTTCTCCGGTACTTTTGTTTATATAATGTATAACCTATTTTATGTAGCGATACCTGAAAAATAGCAGTTAACAAATTGAACGCCTGGCCATACTTTCTGAACGCTTGCCTATATTTTGCTGCCGGCTTTCACATCTACCTTTGACAGCAAAACATCAACAGAATGAACAAAAGATATTTCCTGGCATTGGCAGATTACAATATCTGGGCAAATAATATTGTTATTGAATGGTTGCATCAAATCAATGATGAACAATGGGAACAAAGTATCATCAGTAGTTTCAGCAATATCAGGCAAACCGCAACTCATATTGCCAGTGCTGAAAAGATCTGGATTGATTTCTGGAACAATGTTTCTGATCCGGTTTTTCTATCCAGGGAGTTTAACGGAACGAAAAATGATTTAACAGAGATCTGGAAAAATTCATCTGCAGGTTTGAAAAACTTCATTGAAAAATATCCGGAAGAAAATTATGAGCAACAAGTCGTTTTTAAATGGCCAGGAGGCGGAGAAGACCAAATGGAATTTGTGTAAACATTTTCTCATGTCATTAACCACTCCACCTACCATCGCGGACAATTGGTAAACATGTTACGTCAGGTTGGCTTCACACAGCTTTCTTCAACTGATCTGGCTACTTACTACCGTGTGACCGGTCAAAAGCAGTAAGATTAAAATAGCCTAGCATTATCTACTAGATAATTATGATATATAAAAACGGGGTACTATTACATAAAAAACAGTAAATTCGGGTAGACCCGTTATCAATGAGTAATGCCATACACCTGTATATGACCCGTAATCTAAACCCACTAACTTCTTATAAGCCATCAATTTCCAACAAGGGATAGCTGAAAACCTTCAGAAAAGAGTAAGCATTTATTTCCTCCTAAATGACCGTTTATGAAAAAGAAAACCAAGAAAAAACTGAGTATCAGTAAAATGAAAATTGCAAGGCTGAGTGAAACAGCAGAAAAGAAAATGCAGGCCGCTACCATTCCGCCCAACACATTCTGGTGTACCACAACAGGGTTGTAATACTAATATACCCGTATTAAGCCGATACCGATAAGCCAGCAGTGATCATACCGGCTTATTGGCTTAAGTGACTACACAGTAGCGGTATTAGAGAAATTATGATAAAAAAGCCTGTCCGCCCTGGTGAACAGGCTTTTTTTATCCAGGCTCATGATGGAGACAGGCAGAATTTGCACCCGCAGGAGCTTGTTACGGACCTCCCAAATGTTAACAGCCAGGCAGCAAACCTGACCTTTCATATTACGTGAAAACTATATAAAATAGTATAATCACCTGCGTTGTAACCTCCAGGTATGCACTCAAAATACTAAGCCCATGGCTTAATTGGGGTTAAATCAAGACTACTATTGCTATATCTATCAATGAAGTAGTCGTTATGAAGGCGCTATAACATTGGCTTAACAACTGGAAGTTGGAATTTTTTCTTACTTTTCCGCCGCCAACTTTACCTTATGTTCTTACGTTTTAAGGCAACCCCATCCGTTGCTTTTACCTATGTCGTATTTTTTATAATGCTTTTGCTGAGCGTCTCTGCTCATGCGCAGTTAAAAGCGGATTTTACTCCCAGTAAGACGAGCGACTGCGAAAGTCTGATCACTAAATTTAACGATAACTCAACCGGTAACCCTGTTTCCTGGCAGTGGAACCTCGGTAATGGCTTTACCTCTACAGAGAAAAGCCCCAGCGCTTCCTATACTACTGCCGGCACTTTCACAGTAACGTTAACCGTGAAGGATGCTGCGGGCAATACCAGTACCGCAACCAGGAACGTTACCGTATGGGAGAAACCCAAACCGGATTTTACCGCCAGCCCGGCCAAAGGATGTATACCTTTTGACGTTACTTTCACGGATAAATCGAATCCTGTGAACGGCACCATCACGGCCTATAGCTGGGATTTCGGTGACGGCGCTACCGGCTCCGGCAGCAGCCCTGTGCATACATACAATAATGTATTGTCGCCTACGGTTACCCTTACCATCACTAATAGTAACGGCTGTACGGCATCAAAACAGATCAGCAATATTGTGGATGCATCGGCCTCTCTCATCGCTAATTTCAGCGTGTCTGACAAGTTCCTGTGCACAGCCCCCGGCGCGCTGACAGTTACCAATACTTCCAGCGGTCCGGGTAACCTTACGTATAAATGGGATTTTGGTGATGGCGGTACCGCTTCAGGTGCCAGTCCAGCTCCGCATAACTATACCGCCAAAGGCGTCTACAATGTAACACTTACCGTTACCAGTGATAAAGGGTGCACCGCCACCCAAACGTCCGGAGAGATCAACGTGGCCAACTTCAAAACGGATTTCCAGTTGCCAGCCAGCATCTGCGAGAACACTACCACTACCACGTTCACCGCTGCTAACACTCCACAACCCAACAACATTACCTGGAGCGTTGACAAAGGTTACATATATGGTTCTGGCAATGGCAACACGGCTTCTTACTATCCTGGCGGCGCCGGTACTGTAAAAGTTACTATGACGGCTGACTATGGAAAGTGCCAGGAGAGCGTGACGAAGGATTATGTGGTAAAAACTGCGCCACAAGCTGATTTTGTAACCGATCAAAAACCTATCTGTGATGTGCCTGCCACCGTGAAATTGACAGATAAATCGCAGGGCGCCACCAGCTGGAATTGGGAATTTGGCAACGGCATGACATCCAACCTACAAAGTCCTTCTGTTACCTACAACGAACTGGGATATTTCGGTATAGTGCTCACCGTCAGCAATGCATCTGGCTGCACCAGCGCAGTACAACATTTTGTGAATGTGGCAAAACCGGAGGTCTATGCATATGCAACTGTTTATGAGGGCTGTGAAGGACTGAGCCCTACTTTTAGCGGATCAGTCAACACTGGCGATGCCATTGTCGGCTATGAATGGGATTTCGGCGATGGCAGCCCAAAATCGACAGATGCCACGCCAACACATATATATAACAAGGAAGGTACATACCCCGTAAATCTGACCTATACAACAACCAATGGTTGTAAAGGAACGGTACCCTTGACTATGTATGGCGCCATCCGGGTGTATAAAAAACCTAAGCCTGATTTTTCATCTCCGGAAGCTCCGCAGATCTGTGGCAACAACTGGGTGCATTTCAACAGTACTACAGATGTAGGCAACTCCTGGGCCTGGGATTTCGGCGACTACTCCGGTGCCCCCGGACAGAATACAATGCATAGCTACAGGGAGCCCGGCACTTATACGGTATCGCTGACCGTTTCAAATTACGGTTGCAGTGAAACGGTCACCAAAACGGCGTATATCACAGCAGTGAATCCTTTTCCACGCTTCAGCAGGCAAAATATTGACTGCGATCACCGTACTGAGGTCAGCTTTGATGAACAATCGCTAGGTACCATTACTAAGTGGAAATGGAGCTGGGGGGATGGAAAGGAGAATACGTATACTACAAAAACAAGCCCTGCCACACACAAATATGGCAAAACAGGCGCATACCTGGTAAAACTGACCGTCACCGACGGCACCTGCACCAGCACTGACTCTCTGAGCATTAACGTATATGCGCCATCACCCATTACCATTACCACAGATAAAACAACGCTGTGCGGCAACGAAACGCTCAAGCCCAGTGTAACGTCTATCGACGGATCTATATACAACTATTCCTATGCATGGTTCTCTTCAGATGGTACTCCCGCCTACTGGAATTATTATGATTACCAGAATGCTTCCTTTACAAACCTGCAACCCGGCAGGGATACTATCCGCTTTGTAGCGTATAACCTGCAGGGATGCCCTGATAGTAGCAATAAGGTGGTTGTGAATGTACACGGGCCAGTGGCTAAATTCCTCTCTCCTGACGTGCTGGAATGCCGGGGTACGGAGCTTACCTTCACTGACCAGACAGATGTTTCCAAGGGAAAGCCTATAAAAAGCTGGTCATGGGACTTCGACGACGGGAATCCTGTAAAGGTATTTACCGCGCCCCCTTTCAAATACACATACAACAAGTCCGGTTATTTCAATCCAAAGCTGACTGTTACAGACCAGGATGGCTGTACCAGCACCGCTACCAACAACTATCTGCAGGTGAACGGCCCTAATGCGGATTTTACGCCCAGTGCAACGCTGGTGCCTCCGGGTGGAGATGTATGGTTCTATAACAATACCACTGAAACGGGTGGTTATGCTACTTACGAATGGGACTTCGGTGATAATACTACTTCCACGGATAACAGTCCGTATAAGGTCTATCCTGATAAAGGCATCTACACAGTGAAGCTGCAGGTAAAGGATGATAATGGCTGTAGAGACAGCATTGAAAAAAAGATCAAGGTGTCCAGTGTCAGTGCAAACTTTACCGTCACCACTACATTTGTAAATAATAGCGGTTGTCCGCCGGTATTAGCCCGTTTCACCAATACATCCGTTAACTACACCAGTTCATACTGGGATTTTGGCGATGGCAGCATTGCGACCATCAGCGATCCTTCTCATACATACACCTATGCAGGGAAGTATAAAGTGAAGCTGAAAGTGGTGGGTGATGCTGGTACTGAAGATGAGTATGAGCAGGAAGTAGAGGTAAAGGGGCCTTACGCGACTATCGAGACTTCCTCTAATGGCGGCTGTCTCACAAAAGAGATAGAATTCAAAGTAACCGCAACCGCTGCTGTTAATTTTGCCTGGGACTTTACGGATGGTATTGTGCTGGAAACAGCGGACGCCACCATTAAACACACCTTTAAAGAACCTGGCATTTACAAGCCGCGTCTCATCCTCTCAGACCAGGCAGGTTGTAAGGGTACTGCCTTCCTGCAGGATCCTATTGTGATAGACAAACTGGACGTACAACTGACGTCTGAGCCCGTATTTGTATGTGATGAAGGCTGGATCTCTTTTACGCCTACATTCAACAGTTATTCCATTGACGAATTGAAAAAAGAGGCGAAATACAAATGGACATATGAGGCCGGACTACAGGCTGAAAATGACACGTCTGCCACTCCCCGTTTCTACCTGGATACAATAAAAGGATATGATTTCAGCCTTACCACCACTACGGCTTTTGGCTGTACCCAAACGGTGAGCAAAACGGTGCATGCCTATCCTAAGCCAGTATTGGCTATTACCGGCCCTCCACAGGCCTGCCAGGATGCGCCGGTAAGCTTTAGTGGAACGGTGAGCAAGGTGAGTGATGTGAGCTGGAAATGGGATTTCGGTAACGGCAATACCAGCACTGTACAACAACCTGCTGACCAGACATACAGCAAGACCGGTCCTGCAGAAGTGGCGTTAGTAGTTACCAGCACGGATGGCTGCAGCGATGCGGCAAGTCACAACATTAACATCCTCCCTAAACCGGAAGCCCATGCTACCGCTGCGTCTGCGTTCGTATGCCTTGGCAAGAGTACTGCACTGAATGCCAGCGGCGGAGTCAGTTATGAATGGACACCAGCACTGGGCCTGAGCAATCCACAGGCACCTGATCCTGTAGCTGCTCCCGAGGTAAGCACGACCTACCAGGTAAGCGTAACTGATGCCAATGGTTGTACCAATACAGACAACGTAAGCATCCGCGTAGCGCAGCCATTCACGATACTGGCCACACCAGATACCATATTGTGTTTGGGGTATGTGCTGCCCCTATGGGTATCGGGCGCAGATCATTATGCATGGAAAGGCGAAGGCCTGGACAATGTTAACAGCCCCTACCCACATGCCACTATCAACGCAGCGGGTAACTATACTTATGAGGTAACCGGTTACGATGCGGACGGTTGCTTTACCCATGATACATCGCTGATAGTAGGTGTACACCCTTCGCCAACGATCGATGCAGGACCTGACCACACAGTGATGGCAGGTCAGCCGGTAACATTGATCGTACAAGGTAGCGCGGATATTGTAAAATGGACCTGGGCGCCACCGGAATATCTGAGTTGTGCCACCTGCTCCGCTCCGCAGGCCTTGCCTAATCTATCCACCACTTATACAGTGGAGGTTGAGAACGGCTACGGTTGCAAGGCTATAGATGCAGTGCTTGTGAATGTAACCTGTAACAAAGGTGCTGTATTCCTGCCTAATGCCTTTACGCCCAACAAAGATGGAAAGAATGAATGGTTCTACCCCATGGGGCGCGGTATAAAAGAAGTAAAGTGGATGCGTATTTATGACAGATGGGGCAGCCTGGTGTTTGAAAAGACACATTTCCAGATCAACTCGCCCTCTGCAGGTTGGGATGGCACCTGGAAGAACCAGATAGCGCCTATTGGCACTTATGTATATGCCATGGAAGCTGTGTGCGAGGAAGATACGAGCTTCCTGTTCAGAGGTGTGGTTACTGTGGTGAAATAAAATTAAGATAGCCTGACGCCGTCAGGTACCCGGGGATATATAAAAAGAGCCTCTCAGCTTTTTTGGGCTGACAGGCTCTTTTTATATATTCCGGCATCTGTTACACTTCAGCTACCAGTTCAATGACTACATTAAACCTTGTGTTTCGAAGTTGAAAGGTAGTTCCGGTATATTGAACTAACTATCTCTTCTGGCGGATCTTCAATACATAAACAGCAGTCGTACCACCATCCGAAACATCCAGATCTTTGGAAGTAACCGTTGCATCCTGTATGTGTGGCGCTATACCATCCAGCATACGACCTGCGCCATTATATGTAGCCCGGCCACCTGGAGCTCCGGCTACCCAGGTAGTATCTACAAATATAGATGCAGTGCCAATACCACCAGAGGTAAAATTTGCGATACTATCCCTTACCACTTCCAGATTTTTCTGATTCAGCACTGCTGTTTTCAGGCCAAGTGCATATGCTGTAATAGCAGAAGGATCGGAAACCTCGTGGTCTTTGCTGGCGGCAAACCATGTACTGCCATAAGGGTAGGAATACACCAGGAGGTTGCCTGCTGATTCAACCTTTGCCCCCCCACCTATCAAAGTGTAGGCGTTCTCAATAGTTACAGCTGTAGCCGGATGAGGCAGCACACTTGAAGTGTTAGAAAACAGCCACATGTTTGAGGTAAGATCATTTTTAGTAAGTCCGGTTACTTTCAGTCCGACTGCATATCCAAACAGCGTGTGTACATAAGAATTAATATGGTCTGTAGATGCGGCATGCCAGGTGGTGAAGTCTGTGTCCGGGTAAGAAGCAGTTAAAAATGCAGAAGACGCAGCTACCAACGGGGAGGCTACAGCACCTCCGCCAATTAAAGCATAACCATCCGGGACTTTAACATCCAATTGAAGATTGGTGCCCGAGGTATAACTGGTCACAATTGCTATTTGCACCGTTCCCGACCAGTCGGTTCCATATTCAATACTTTTCAATAGGGGGCTTGCTGCTTTCCTGGCAGTTGCGGCAGGGGCAAGTTTGCTGTCCTGAATAGCCTGCTCTTTTTTGCATGCAGTCATGCAAATGAGCAATGCTGCCCATAAGAGGCTCATTGATTTTGACATAGGGCGTTAGTTTAGTTGATTGGGGAATGAGGGTTTAATCGATAGGGTAACATTCCCAGTGATTAGAAATTGGTTATCGCTTACAATTTAATTCGTTTCTTTTGGAATAGGCAAAACTCTTATTTATCCTAAATAGTTGCATACTGTAAGGGCCGCAACTACGCCAGATCGCGGTTTCATTAAGGGTTGACATTCTACTCATTCTATTACTTATTACTGCATTAAAATGGCAGATAGTGCTGTGCAGGAACAAGGTACTGTTACTGTTATACATGGCGGTCCATGGGGCGTATTATTATTCACTGCATCGACTGTTATTTAAGACGCTGCAACAATCTTTTTACGATGTTGCTCACCCCATTTCTGCATTGATATCAATACATCGGAAAGCGTTTCACTGTATGTTGTAAGCGCATATTCTACCGTAACAGGTTTTGTATCACATACTGTTCTGCTGACAAGCCCGTTCATCTCCAGCTCCTGTAATTCTTTCGATAATATTCGCGGAGAAATATCCGCCTCTCTGGATAATTCCTTGAACCTCCGTTTGCCGCCTCTGAGTATGGATAGCAATACCAGCTTCCACTTCCCTCCCACTACATCAAGTGTATCCTGGATGGCCATTCTTGTTTTGCTACAGGTCTCGGGATCCAGTTTACAGGAATATTTTTTATTCATAAAAACAAGTTTGTACCGGTATCCTTTTTGTAACCGGTATTCTAATTGTAACAGGTAACAAAGTTACACCATCCCGCGATAATTTTGTGTTCCATTAAATTAAACGGAATCGCAAAAATGTCACAGAAAGCAATTAAATCAATTGGCTGGGTTATCACTATCCTATTAGCTCTTTTTTTTGGATTGACCTCCATTTTAAAAATTATAGAAAACGAAAAGATCGTTGCTCAGACAGCAGCCATAGGAATTGATGTCGGGATGATTCGGATACTGGGGCTTATTGAGTTCTTTTCCATTATCCTGTTTATTGTACCGCGTACCGGAGTTGTTGGTACACTTTTACTCATCGCTTATATGGGCGGCGTGATGGCAACTGCCCTTCAGCATCAACAGCCAATGGCAATGTTTACTGTAATACAGGTGTTGATCTGGATAGCGGCGGTGCTTCGCTTTCCTGAATTGGGACAGCGGTTGTTCCAGAGAACCTAATCGGGGCGCGACATTAAGAATAAAATAAAATGACAATGAGATTATTTGAAAAAGTAACAGCAGGAAGGCAAACACTGAAGAACAGCATTGCGATGGCTCCCATGACACGTAGCCGCGCTAATAGTGAAGGAGTGGTAAATGACTTAACTGTGTTGTATTATACACAGCGGGTAAGTGCAGGGCTGATCATTACAGAGGGTATCAATATTTCAGAACAGGCGCTGGGGAGTCCCTGGACTCCCGGCATATATACCCCGGAACAAATCGATGCCTGGAAGAAGGTGACCAGCGCTGTTCATGATAAGGGAGGCCTTATTTACGCACAGCTTTGGCATACAGGCCGTGTTGGGCATTCTGTAGACAGAAATGGAAAACTTCCCGTTGCACCGTCTGCAATTGCGATTAAAGGGCAGCATTTTAGCTCACAGGGAATGAAAGATTACGAAACACCTCATGAACTGACGATGCCTGAAATCAGGCAGATTGTGCGCGATTACGGCCAGGCGGCAAAGAATGCTATTGATGCAGGTTTTGATGGCGTTGAACTGCATGCTGCGTTTGGGTATCTGCCTAACCAGTTTTTATGCGAAAGTGCCAACCAGAGAACAGATGAGTATGGAGGAAGCATCGAAAACAGGAACCGTTTTGTGCTGGAAGTGATACAGGAGCTGGTTAATGCAGCAGGCAGCGATAAAGTTGGCATCAAACTATCACCAACCAATGCTTACAATAATATTGAAAACAGCGATCCTGTAGCGCAGTTCAAAACCTTAATTGAAGCATTGAACCAAATGCCATTGGCATATATTCATTTGATGAACGCCATGTTCCCCTTAGATAAATTCCCACATTATCCAAAAGACGTAATGGGAACATTTGGCCCGATCAGCAAACATCTGGTGATTGCGAATGCAGGTTACAATAAAGAAACAGGGGAAGCTGAATTGGAAAAAGGGATTGCCGGAATGATCTCTTACGGCGCATTGTTCCTGGCCAATCCTGATTTACCCAGACGATTTGAACTGAATGCCGGACTGAATGAACCAGACAGAGCAACTATGTTTGGCGGTGGTGAAAAAGGATATACCGATTATCCATTTTTAAGAGACTAGCCTGGGCTATCTTTTAGCGAAAGGTGTAGAAAACCAGGGACAAGCCTCTTTAAGAAAGGCTCGTTCCTGGTTTTTAGCTATATATGCCTAACCCGCTCTTCTTCTTCCTTTTCAGCATCATCGTAAATAGGTTTCATCGAAGCTGTCCTCCATCCTGTTGCAATTGCAAATGAACATCCGGATTGTATATTTCCATAATACGTGAAGGATAACTAAGTTCCTTAAACTGATATAGACGGTATAATTCATGTGCATCCAAAGTGCTCAGCATTTTCCTCCTCAAACGTTTGGACCAGGGCTGCTCTAATATATGAAACAGTATTTTCTTCGCAACTCCTTTTCCCTGATATTCCGGTAATACCAGAAAGTCTGCGAACCAGCCAAAAGTGCAATAATCTGTTATTACCCGTCCAAACCCAATCTGCTTTTCACCGACAAAGACCCCGACGCAATAGGAGTTAGTAAGAGAATTGTCGACCAGCCCATAAGAAATGCCTTTAGCCCAATAAGAATCTTCGCTCAGGAACCGATGTACCATTTTAACATCCATATTCTCCTTGCCTGTTTTGATAACTACATCCAACATGTTTATTGTGATTTATGATGCAAAACTATATCCGAAGTGCAATTAAACACAGTCTCAGTTTTGTGTATTTTAATGGACACAGTTACCTTTATGATATGAAAGATGATTTTCTTTACCTGGAGATATCAAACAATATTGCCACGCTAATCAGGGACGGCGTTTTAAAAGTGGGCGATCGCCTGCCCTCGGTCAGAACCTTGTGTCAGGAACATAACATTAGCATGAACACGGCTAAAAGGGTATTCCTGGAGTTGGAAGCCCAGTCACTCATCAACTCAAAACCACAGTCCGGATATTTTGTAAGCCATCTGCCTTATCAAAGATTCGCACTTCCTGCCGTCAGCAAACCTTCACCGGTCCTCAATAATAAGGAGCCGGAAGAATTGCTCCGCAAAGTGTACGCCAATACGGGCAAAAAAGACCTTATGCTTTTCTCCGTCGGAGCGCCTGCCGGGCAATTACTACCTTTAGCTAAACTGAACAAGGAAATAATGTATGCCACCCGGGATATCGCAGCCAGCGGTACCGCGTATGAACAGATACAAGGGAATGAAGATTTACTACGACTGATTGCAGCCCGTTCCCTCTCCTGGGGAGGAAGGCTTCGGGAAGACGATCTGATCACTACTGCTGGTGGGATGAACGCTTTATCCTTCTGTATGATGGCTTTGGGAAAACCTGGTGATACTATTGCGATGGAAAGCCCCTGCTATCCCGGTAGCCTGCAGTTGGCCAGAAGTTTAGGATTAAAAGTACTTGAACTGCCTACTCACCCTGTTACAGGTGTCGAAATAGAGGCCTTAAAGAAGGTCATTAATAAGATCAACCTTTGTCTTTTGGTTCCCAACTTCAATACTCCCCTGGGCAGCTGTATGCCTGAGGAAAATAAGAAGGAAGTCGTAGCCCTTTTAACGAAACATAACATCCCCCTGATTGAAGATGACATATACGGCGATTTGTTCTTTGGGACGCAGCGCCCTAAATGCTGCAAGACATTTGATACAGAAGGGACAGTTCTATTGTGCAGTTCTTTCTCCAAAACCCTGGCGCCGGGCTATCGTGCGGGATGGGTGGCGCCGGGTAAATACAAGGAACAAATACTTAAGTTAAAACTGGTTCATGCCATATCTTCCCCGACAATTACCCATGCGGCAGTAGCCAGCTTTCTTAAAAGTGGCCGGTATGAACATCACCTTCGAAAGCTACGTTCGGCCCTGCAACAAAACTATCTGCATTATATAGATGCAATAGCTGAATATTTCCCGGAGCATACCAAAATAAGCAGACCACAGGGCGGGCTTGCATTATGGGTTGAATTCAATAAAAAGGTCAATACCGCAGAGCTTTTTGATTCAGCCATGAAATATAAAATAAGCATTGCCCCGGGCAGGATGTTTACCTTCCAGGATCAATTTGAAAACTGTATGCGGCTTTCTATCGGATTGTATTGGGGAGAGGATGTCCGGCTTAAATTAAAACAGCTGGGAGGATTGGTGAGGTCAATGTTATGACTCAGGGCAACTTTGCCACCAGGCGTTCCGGCATCCATTTCAATGCCGTGTAAATGATCTTCCATTTAAATCCAGGTACAATTACAAACCTGTTACCAGCTTCGACCACCGCCTTTGCGACAAAGTCCGGTTCCAGCATCAGCGATTCCGGCAGGTCCAGTCCGGCAGTCATCTTACTGCGGATGTAACCGGCCACGATCACATTTACGGTGACCCGGCTCTTAAACAGGTACTGTCTCAAACCAGCCAGGTATTGTGTGAAGGCCGACTTTGTACTCCCGTAGATAAAATTACTCCTCCTCCCGCGCACCCCGGAAAGGGAAGATAAGCCTATAATTCTTTCCAGCCGGGCGTTCTCTCTATCCATGGCAATAATGTTAAGAATGGATACAGCCCCGGCGTAGTGCACCTGCATCATCCTAAAACTACCTGGAAAATCCATTAAGGCCTCTTCATTATCTTTGAGGTAGCCAGCTGCAT
Organism: Chitinophaga sp. CF418; assembly: GCF_900142925.1. Taxonomy (GTDB): domain Bacteria; phylum Bacteroidota; class Bacteroidia; order Chitinophagales; family Chitinophagaceae; genus Chitinophaga. The sequence goes on along the minus strand of NZ_FRCN01000007.1, from coordinate 210,440 downwards.
ACACCACGATATGTGGTTTCTCCGGCAACTGTTCATAAAAGCCAGCATGGCTGTCAAAATCTGTAGCATCAAAATAAAGTACAGTTACCAGTTCCTTCAGGGACTGCTGCTGGTCAACAAACGTATAAAGCGCATCGGTGCTACGGGAGGCTGCCATCACACGGAAACCTTTGGCCGTATACCGGAGGATGGCAGCTTTTGCTACATCCGAATTAGCGCCGAGCAGGAGAACAGTTTTTCTTTGCATAAGCTAAATATAGGAACTCTTCACTGAAATCCGCCCGCACAAATATAGAATGTCATCACAGATCCGGGTATGCAATAACAGTCTTAAACAGTAACAGTTATTCATCATATGACACCCACCAACAATATCATCAAAATTGCAATGCTATGATCACTACTAATTGGTTAACAGATCATTAACCAATTGGGCAAAAAGTATAAAATAACTTTGTGGTGGAAGATACGGGAGCATAATACCAGGATCACTCTGATCGTACTTTAGATTATTACGGCCAACATCCCCATATACCATTCTGTATCTGTTTTGACACTATAGAATGTGATACCACACGCTCAAAAACTATTAAGATGCAAACCAAACAATTCCACCCGATGAGGTTGATGCAATATTTCCTGCTTACCATTATAATAATAACGTTTTCCTCAAACCTTCATGCCCAGCTACCGAAAATCCTGAAAGATGCCAATGACGCGCTTAGAACCGGCACAGAAACGATGAGAACCGTTGGAGTATTTATCGATGCTACCAAAAGGACTACGGATCAGTTTAATAAACACGTAAAGGTGGTAAAGAGCGGTACTCCTCAACCCTCAGTGCCGCCAGACCAAACAACCAAACCAAAATTTAAAAAGGGAGATTTCACTAATATAAAATGGGAGCCTATTGCATACTTTGATGGACAGATATTTCCATCGATGGTGATAAGCATGGCTGATTACAGGGGTACTATCGATAATGCATTTATGAACTCAGTCAAGAGCAGTGCTTTAGGATTCAGATTCCTCAGCAATAGCTCCTACATTCCCTTAAAGTGGGAAATTGAGAGCACCGATAAGTCATACTTTGACAAGGTAAGCGGAGATTTCATGTTTCAGCAGGCAGGTCAGGAAGTATATTTTATGCCGAACATTCCCTGGAATATGTCAACACTTGCAAAACAGGTTTCCAGCTCTCCAATTAATATCATCTTCCGGCTATATGATGAAGACGGCAACAAGGTGGAAAAGTCTGTTCCGTTATTCATGCGCAGTATTAATGATTGTATTTATCGCTATCATGAACAGAAATTCGACTTTCTGTTTACTGCCTTTATCCAGGAGCAACATCCGGAGATTGATAAAATATTAAAAGACGCTTTGAAGACAAAGCTCATCTCCGCCATAAGTGGATACCAGGGCGATGATGTCAATACCATCCTACAGGTAGCAGCCATCTGGAAGGTATTACATGACAGGGGGTTTCAATATAGCAGCATTACTGCAACATCAACCAACAGTACCAATGTTCTAGCCAGTCAGGCAGTGCGGACCTTTGATAACTCTATGAAAACAAATCAGGCGAATTGTGTTGATGGAACCGTGGTATTTGCTTCCTTATTAAGAGCCATTAATATATCAACTGTTATGGTACTGACACATAATCATTGCTTCCTGGGATTTTATACCAGTAGCAAGAGAGATAAGATACTCTACCTGGAAACAACCATGTTGTCCAACTCTGACATCATTGATAAGGCTACAGCGGCTAAAAAGAATCAGGCTTATGTTGATCAGTTTATGCAGGCAGTAAAATATGCGTCTAATAAAGAATATCCGGAATATAAGGCTGCAAACGATCTGGTAGAGATTGACGTTGATTATTACAGGAGTTTTGTAAGACCACTCCCCTTTCAATAGACCAAAATAACAACCGTAAGATCAGCGGAATAAAGGAATGTGATGCGCAGATAAGTTAATGGAGATATTATTACCCTTAGTTGAGTAATGATTGAGGGAATTCTATTCGAAATGGGCTTAAAATATATTCGCATCGCTGCGCCTGACGGGTTTGATATGTTTTCTGATATATTTATACTACCACGTTAGTAGCCCTATCCGACAGAGCTACCATAACCTATAAAAATTTTTATGAGTATTTTTAATTATTTCGCCTGATGCACAGTCAATTATATAATATATATCCTATATTTGTGCCGTAAATTTTATATCCCCTTACACTATGAAAAAATTATTCGCACTTTTTGTGCTTGCAGGAGCAGTAGCTGCAACCTGTAAAGTTCATGCCCAGGAAATTGTTAAAGGAGACCTCGCTTTTCTGAAAGGAGCTACCGGCGTAAACGTTACCTTTGTTTACGACAATCTGACTGTAGGTAAAGAAGGCAAAGAAGCCAATTACATCAAAAGGAAAAAGGCTGAAAAGGATGCCAAAGAACCAGGATCCGGTGCTACCTGGGAAGAGAACTGGCATGCAGACAAAGAAAAAAGCTACAAGCCAAGATTTATCAAACTGCTGTCCAAGTACACAGACTGGCCTTTAAACGAAGACACCAAAGAAAAATATACCATGGTAGTAAACACCAAGTTCATTGAGCCTGGTTACAATGTAGGTATTTCTTCCGGCGCAGCTGAACTGAACCTGGAAATCGCCATTTATGATTCTGCCGACATGAAGAAAGCGCTGTGCAAGATCACTATGGAAGAAGTAAAAGGTGGTAAAGGACAGTTCGATAGTGCCAGCCGTATCGGTGAGGCTTATGCAAAAGCTGGTAAGGAAATTGGTAAGCTGATCGCTAAAAGGATCAAATAATTGCTGAAATATTCAAGTAAAAAAGGGCTCAGGAGACTGGGCCCTTTTTATTTCCGGGTTAGATAGATGTTATATCCAGGGTGCATATGGCTTGCATACAGCCAGCATATGACTAGCATTATCCTTCGTTAATCTTTCGTTCGGAACGAAGGATTAACGAAGGATAATGCTAGTCATATGCTGGTTGTATGCTGGTTGTATGCTGGTTAGAAACACCTGTTACTGTAAACCACCTCAATACCCACGTTATTGGACATTAAGCCAGATAAACAATACCGGGTACTTATCATTCACATAAAAAAAGCCGTCTTCATTTATCATGGAGACGGCTCTATAAATCTGATGATACGATACTAGAAGTTAAACAGGCAGTTAACACCGAAAACGTGAGGCTTATATGAAGTCATGCCTCTCATGTATGAAGTTCTTATTTCGATGTTACGCTTCTTCTTGTAGCCCACACCGATACGCAGACCAATATTGGCAGCCAGACCTGTGGAACTTTCGGTCTTTGAATCGGTATACTCATATCCGTATTCATCATGCAGAATTTCATCTACAGACCCAATATGATAAGCATAACCAGCACCGATAAAGAATCCCATCCTGTCCTTACAGCCCTGGGCAGAGCCGGCGCCAATGTTAAAATTGAACATCAGTGGGACATTGATCATGTAACCAAGAGTATTCTCTTCGTAATAATCATTACTGGTGTAGACAGCATTGTAGGAACCGGAAAAACCAATGTTCAGCGGAATACCTATAGACAGCGAGGTGTTTTCCGTTTCCGCAAAACTGAGGCGCGGCGAATACGTCAATGTAAAACTGCCTTTAGCGTCCGTCATTTTCGCATCTTCTACAAAGATACCAACACCGGCGCCATGGATAAAACGCTGTGCTACTGACGATTTGGCCCCCGCCAGACAGATGGCGGCTAACAAAAAAATTCTTTTCATGGGTAAAGGGTATTTAAAAATAGTGCGCAATATAGTCCGGCAAATATACGTTGGGACATTTAATTGCGGAAATCGAGGACAAATTTGATTTTTCCTTTAGAAGTTATACAGGAAGCCAAGATCCCCAAAGTGAGGCGTATATGGAGTACCACCCCTCATATATAACAGTCTTATTTCGATGTTACGATTTTTCTTGGGGTGTACACCAATGCGGATACCAATGTTGAAGGCCAGACCTGTGCAGCTTCTTGTATTGCAAAAATCCAGGCTGTGTTCATTTTGGCTACAATAAGCTCCATTCTGGCAACACTCCCTCTGCCCGATCCGCCCAACTTTGCAGTATCAAATCTTGAAAACAATGAAAACGATCTTCATTACAGGCGCATCTGCCGGATTAGGGAAAACAACCGCTAAACTTTTCCAGTCCAGGGGCTGGCGGGTAATAGCTACGATGCGTTCGCCCGAAAAAGAAACTGAATTGTCCGTATTGAAAAACGTCATTCTCCTGCCATTAGATGTGACAAATCCTGAACAGGTTGAAGCTACCGTACAGGAGGCTATCCAGCTGGCGGATATTGATGTTGTATTCAACAATGCAGGCTATGGCCTGATTGGCCCCCTCGAACTATATACGGAAGAGCAGATCTTCCGCCAGTTCGATACCAATTTCTTTGGTGTGCTACGAGTTACCAAAGCCTTCATTCCCTACTTTAAACAAAAAGGAAGCGGTCTGTTTATTACCACCACTTCCATCTGCGGACTAGCCACTTATCCGTTGTGTTCAGTGTACAACGCTTCCAAATGGGCGCTGGAAGGTTGGAGTGAAAGCATGTCCTACGATCTGGCACAGTTCAATGTCGGCATCAAAACGGTAGCTCCCGGCGGTATCAAAAGCAATTATATGAACGTCATGCAGGTGGTACAGGATAAAGCCTATGACGCGATGGCGGAAAGAATGGCAGTGGGATTTACAGATGGTACACTGATGGAATTCTCCGAGCCGGAGGTTATTGCAGTAGTGGTATATGAAGCCGCCACGGATGGGAAAGACCAGCTTCGCTACCTTGCCGGCCTGGATGCAATTAGGACTTACACCAAAAGAGAAAAACAGGGAGCAGAAACCTACAGAAAGGAGCTCATGACATATCTTGGTCTTAAAAGTCCGTATAGTAAGGTCTAATTTGACTAACTTGGCATGAAATTCTTGTCCGGAGAATTTCATGCCTTAACATATAAAGTATGAAATCAGCAACAAAACAGCCATATATCTTTAATTCCATATCGGAGCTGCACCGCACCCTGGGCTTGCCTAAACCGCTGCATCCGCTGGTTAGCCTGGTCGATTATGCCAACGTTAAAACAGATAACACGGACATTGCAAAAGGTATGGTACTGAATTTCTACAAGATATCTTTCAAAAAGAGCTTTAGTGGCAAAGTCAGATACGGACAGAATTACTATGACTTTGATGAAGGCGGATTATCCTTCATCTCTCCCAACCAGCTGATTTCAGCTGCTGAGGAAGAAGCGGATTACGGCGGATATACGCTGTTGTTCCATCCTGACTTTATCAGGAACTTCCCGCTGGGAACCCATATTAAGAACTATAGCTTCTTCTCCTATTCCGTAGCAGAAGCTTTATATCTTTCAGAAAAAGAAAAAGAGATCATCACTGGTATCTTCAAAAATATTCAACAAGAACTGGAATCAGCGATAGATCATTTCAGCCAGGAAGTGATGATCTCTCATATAGAGTTATTGCTGAACTACAGCAAACGCTTTTATAGCAGGCAGTTCATCACCAGGAAAGCAGCCAGTCATGATCTGCTGACAAAACTGGAAACACTGTTGTCTGAACACTTTGACTCCGATAAAGCATTGATGAAAGGGCTGCCAACCGTGCAGGATATTTCTGCACAATTGAACGTAACACCGCATTACCTGAGCGATATGCTCCGCACACTCACAGGGCAAAACACACAGCAACATATACATAACAAGCTTATTGAAAAGGCGAAGGAAATACTCAGTACCACCAACCTGACTATCGCTGAAATAGCTTATCAATTGGGATTTGAACATCCACAGTCGTTTAACAAGATCTTTAAACGCAAGACAAAGATGTCTCCCATTGAATACAGAACATCATTTAACTAATCATATAAACTTTAGAAGGATCACATATGTCATATTGCAGCGCGATCGGGTACATGTCTGAAGAAAAAAAGGCAATACACAAAACTTATCACGACCAGTACTACGGCTTTCCCATACATGACGATAATGAATTATTCTGCCGCCTGATACTGGAAATAAACCAGGCAGGACTGAGCTGGGAAACTATTCTGAAAAAGGAAACCAGCTTCAGGAAAGCATACAGCAATTTCAATATTAAAAAGGTTGCTGCCTATACCGAGGCTGACAGGGAAAGACTGATGGCTGATCCCGGCATCATCAGGAACCGGTTAAAGATCAACGCCGCAATAGAAAATGCCAAAACCATCCTCCAGCTGCAAAAGGAATACGGTTCCTTTGAAAAATGGCTGGAATTGCAGCATCCAAAAACAAAAGAGGAATGGGTGAAATTATTTAAGAAGACATTTAAGTTCACCGGCGGAGAGATTGTGAATGAATTTCTGCTGAGCACAGGTTATCTTCCGGGAGCCCATACTTCCAGCTGTGCGATCTATAAAAAAGTACAGCAGGCGAAACCATTGTGGATGGCCAAATAAAACTGATTCCGGGCCCATTACCCTCCCTTCCGGTACAGCAATGAGCCCGAAATAAGGATTATACAGCAGCTTCTTTCTTATTCAGGAAGATCAGCTGCCCCATATGATAGCTGATATGTGTGGTGCGGCTAAGCAATACGTTTAATTTATTCCGGTGAGGCTCTTTGGCAAAGTCTTCCTCCGATACCTTCGTGTGCCTGGACAACCAATCCTGTGGCTGCATTTTGCTGAAATGATCAGCCAGTGTACTGTTTACTTTCTCCCAGTATTCTCTTAATTCCGCCATAGATGGAATATCATCAAAAGCCCTGTCCGGGTTGGTGCTGAAAAGCTTTTCCAATTGAGGATACAGTCTTTCACTAATGCCTAATAATGGCAGCAGGCCGTCACTTGATGATACCAGGTGCCCCAACAGGTATATGCCCCTGCTACGTCCGGGAGCAACTTCCTGCAGGTAAAAATCATCCTGGTACTGGTTGAAGAATGTCGTTACCCGGGCATTATTTGACTTCCAGGTAGTCAGGATCTGAGAAAGGATCTGTGCCGTCTGCGCTATTGCTGTGTTTTCCGTTTGCGTACTCATGATAATTTATTTTGAGCGGTGTACAAATGAAGCAAAATGGTGGTACAAGCAGGGACATGCTGGTCCGCTGCCCGATTATAATGTAATACCGCGGCAAATATACAAGATTTATTGACCGAACTAAATATTTCGATAGATAGCAGGCAAGGAATAAAAAAAGGGGCTTAATGCCCCTTCTCAACTTTCTCCAGATCAATATTTTGCTTCTTTTTAAACTCGTAGTTCATAAAGGAGCCGTCGTCCGGCACCGTCATGTGAAAGTCCTTCAGTTCCGCCACTTCCACCTTCAAATCGTTTCCTGAGAAGCTGAGCATATGTCCTCCCTGGGTACGGTCGTCTGACAGGAAATGAAAGTGATAGCCTTCGATGCTAAGTCCGTTAATATAGGCCGGCAGTTTATATCCTACCAGTACCCCTTTGGTGTTCTTTATATCGAAGAATTGCTGGGTATTCAGCAGGGTGGCCAGGGGCGCATAAGGCTGCTGCGGAGGAGGGAAAGCCCTTGTTTTCAGCTGATTAAAACTACCGGAGATCCTGATGGCGTACATGCCGTTCTTCTTCTTCAGATAGGTATCTATCTGCTTAAAAGCGGCTGCCTGGTCCTGGGTGCCATTAACGATGAAGGTAGTATCTGCTTTAAAAAAGGTAACGAAAGCCAGGGAAGTCTTGAAACCGTCTGTTACCTGTGTGGTTTTACCGGTGGATTGCGTCTGATAGCCTTTCCCATCGCAGATGGTCAGTTCCCCGTCCAGCTGATCCGGAGCACCCAGACCGAAGTCGCCCTGTTGTTTTAACTGGTTCCAGGTGTAATTGCCATCGAACACTCCCCCGATAAAGGCATCGGCAACGCCGTATTGGAAAAGCGTGTTATATTTTACGTTACTGCCTGTTGCTTTTTTGTGCCCCGGGAATCTCTTAGCGGTGGTGGTATTCCTGTTTTCGCTGGTCTGCTTCTGTGCCTGTAAGGAAGAGAGTGATCCTAATAGCAGGAGTATCAGTAATGATCCGGTCCTTGTGTAATTGAATGCTTGTGTCATGTCATTTATGATTGGATAATGGTAATTCAATAAAAAGTCGTCCTGCATGAACCGGGACGACCATTAAGCGGAAAGATCCCCCATCAGATCTTCTGCTTAAGCGTAGACATTTAACATGACTATTTGTATGCAAATGTCTGTCAACTAATGTAATATTAAAATCCCCAAAGATGGGGAACCCATATATACCTTGCATCCTCGGTATTGGGGATGGTACTGCGCGGGAAATCGTATTTCCTTTGTAGTGTCAAAACAAACTGTGAATGAGACATAAAGGTAATTAACCAGCCTTATCTTTTATTATAAATAAAACCTATTAGAAAAATGACCAGTGTTATTGAAATGATGATCGTAGAAGGTATACCCGCTGAGAACAGGAAACAGGAGATGGTAACGATCACGCCCGAACAGGTAGGTAAGTCAATAGAAGCGATCGTTGCTGAGCGTATCCGTTCATGTGACAAGCCCCTGATTTCCTTTATCGTGAAAACATGTAATGAAGAAGATATTGTTGAAGAGACTATTATAAGGGTGATAGATAAAGAAGCTTATTCCAGGCATTACTGGATATAATATCTGAGACCATCCATCCGCTTTAAACACAAAGATCCACCTTCGCTGGTGGATTTTTGCGTTTAAAGTGGATTCCTGAAAACTTAAAAAACATTTAAAATACGGGGGTTGACCTTTAGGATCGCTATTTCTATCTTCGCCAATCTCCTGACCAGGAACCGGGGAGTAAATTACAACCTGGGTGAGATCAGGCTGCTTTTTGTAAACGGATTCAATCAGGCTACTCACAAATCGTGTTCATGAGAACCCGGGAGTTGAAAACGGAACTTCCTTATCAGGTCCAGCTGGGAGCCCGTCATTCATGCTAATATTATCAAGTGAAAAATATGGATACCCGCAGAGATTTTCTAAAAAAAGCAGCGCTATTATCAGGAAGTGCTGCCCTTGCCAGTGCAATGCCACCGGCAATACAGCGCGCATTAGCTATTAACCCGGAGCCGGGCAGTACATTTTACGATGCAGAGCATATTGTATTCCTTATGCAGGAAAACCGCTCTTTCGATCACCTGTTCGGTGCATTGCAGGGAGTAAGGGGCTTTAACGATCCCAGGGCTATCCGGTTAAGCAACCAGAACAAGGTATGGTTGCAATCGAACAAAGAAGGTAAGACCTATGCTCCTTTCCGACTCAACACCATGGACACCAAAGTGCCCTGGATGGGATCAACACCGCATAACTGGACGGATCAGACAGATGCACGCAATGATGGTAAATATGACCGCTGGCTGGACGTGAAAAAGACATCCAGGAAGGAATATGCCGATGTCCCGCTGACAATGGGATATTGCGACCGTGCTGATTTTCCGTTCTATTACTCATTGGCGGATGCCTTTACGATCTGTGACCAGAACTTCTGTTCCAGCATCACCGGTACGCACCCTAACCGTTATTACTGGATGACAGGTACTGTGCGTGAAAAGAACGAACCGGCCGGAATAGCGCATCTGTGGAACATTAGCAATTATGCTACTCCTGAACTGGAATGGAAAACGTATCCCGAACGCCTGGAAGAGAATGGTATTTCCTGGAAAGTATACCAGAATGAGGTGACCATGGGATTTGGTCTGAAAGGGGAAGAAAATGACTGGCTTAGTAACTTCGGCTGTAACATACTGGAGTATTACAAACAGTTCAACATACGGCTACATCCGGGTAGTATTGCCAATCTTGATCTCAAGAAAGCCAATATCCTTCAGGAGATAGAACGCCTGGAAAAAGAACCGGCATCAGATGCGATCAATCTCAAACTGGCTGCTGCAAAGAAAGTATTGGCCAAAATAGAAGAAGAGAAGCTACAATATACCCTGGAGGCCTACAATAAGCTTCCGGAAGCAGAAAGGAAACTCAATGCCAGGGCATTTACAGTAAACAGTAATGATCCGCACTACCATGAGCTGACCACCATAAAATATGAGGATGACGGTACCGGCAGAGAGCTGAATGTTCCTAAAGGAGACATCCTTCACCAGTTCAGGGAAGATGTGAAGAATGGTACCCTGCCTACTGTATCCTGGCTCATGTCGCCCGCCAACTTCTCAGACCATCCGGGAGAACCGTGGTTTGGTCCCTGGTATGTAAATGAAGTGATGGAGATCCTGTTGCAGAATCCGGAAGTGTGGAAGAAAACGATCTTTGTTCTTACTTATGATGAGAATGATGGTTTCTTTGACCATGTGGTACCATATGCGGTACCCAATCCTTATAAAGAGCATACCGGCAAAGTATCTCAGGGTATAGACCCTAAAATGGATTTTGCGACGAAAGAGCAGCAGACCAATCCTTCAGCTATGGCCGACAGGATCAGAGAGAGCTCCATCGGACTGGGATACAGGGTTCCTATGGTCATTGCTTCTCCATGGACAAGAGGCGGATATGTTTGTTCCGAGCTGTTTGATCATACCTCTTCTTTACAATTCCTGGAGAACTTTATAGCGAAGAAGTTTAATAAACAAGTGAAGGAAGAGAATATCACAGCGTGGAGACGCACCATCTGTGGAGACCTTACAGCTGCCTTCAGGCCTTATAACGGAGAAAAGATCGATAGTCCGCAGTTCCTGCAGAAACAGGCATTCATAGAAAAGATCTATAGCACAAAGTTCAAGCAGACGCCTGATAACTTCAAGGCACTGACCGAATCGGAGATTGACCAGATCAATAAAGATCATTTACGGTCATCGTACTTTCCCAAACAGGAGAAAGGTACACGGCAGGCTTGCGCTGTGCCTTATGAACTGCTGGTAAATGGCCAGTTCAATAAGGAGAAGAACAGCTACAGCATCAGCTTTAATGCGGCAAATACCGCTTTTGGCAACCGCGCTTCCGGTGCTCCTTTTATGGTATATGCCATGCAGCCTTACAAACAGGAGGTACTGCGTACCTGGCAATATGCTACCGCGCCGGGTGACACACTGGTTGACGAATGGGCATTGAATGATTTTGACAAGGGGAATTATCACCTGAGAGTATATGCACCGAATGGTTTCTATCGTGAATTTGCAGGAAGCAAGAACAATCCGCAGCTGAAGATAGAAACACATTACGAGAAGAGTAAAATGAATACAGCAGCACTGACGGGTAATATCATCGTCAGCATCACCAATTATGATACGAAGGCTCACATTGTTGAGATAAAGGATAACAGCTATAAGAATGGCATGGTGAAGCGCACCGTGGCTCCGCAGGAAACGGTGAACGTTGTGCTGAATTTAACCAGAAGTCATCAGTGGTATGATTATACTGTCAGCGTTCCGGGAACAGATATGTTTGAGGGGTTTGCAGGGCATGTGGAGACGGGGAAGATTAGTCAGACAGATCCATTAATGGGAGGTGTTGTGTGACAGTATCTGCTGTAAATGGGATTACCCGTGTTTTATAACCAGATGGGTTGCCATGTGTTTTGTTCCCCGGGGTTGCCACCCGGGGTTGTCGTCCCGGGGGGTGCCGTCCCGGGGGGTGCCGTCCCCGGGGTTGTCGTCCCGGGGTTGTCGTCCCGGGGTTGCCGCCCCGGGGTTGCCGCCCCGGGTTGCCGTCCCCGGGGTTGTCGTCCCCGGGTTGCCGTCCCCGGGGTTGTCGTCCCGGGGGTTGTCACCCCGGGGTTGTCGTCCCGGGGTTGCCGCCCCGGGGTTGCCGTCCCCGGGGTTGTCACCCCGCGCTACAAACACTGGGACTCCTGGCGGAGTCGATTGACGTTTTGTTTCCCGGTCTATTGTTTCCCGGTTTATTGCCGCCCGGGGTTGTCGTCCCGGGTTTTGCCGCCCCGGGTTGCCGTCCCGGGGTTGTCACCCCGCGCTACAAACACCGTGACTCCTGGCGGAGTCAATTGACGTTTTGTTTCCCGGTCTATTGTCGTCCCGGTTTATTGCCGCCGGGGGTTGTCACGACGCGCTACAAACACTGGGACTCCTGACTGAGCCTGACGTATTGTTGAAGACCATTGAAAGAATAGCGAGTTCGAAATCCTGGTGAAAGAATAGCGCGTTTGAAATCCTGGTTCCTCAGTGATCATTCAATGGCAGGCCTCTACGCTGGAATTCTTTCCAGTTGAGGTATTCATCTCCCCTGCGGTGTACCTCCATGGTAATGCAATTATCTACAGGGCATACCAGTTTGCATAAGTTACAGCCTACACATTCTTCATCTTTGACAGTATATGTGTTGTATGGGTTGCCGTATGACAGGTTGATGGCCTGGTGTGCCCCGTCTTCACAACTGATATAACACAGTCCGCAGTGAATGCATTTGTCCTGGTTGATTTTTGCGATGATATGATAATTGATGTCCAGCTCTTCCCAGCTCGTTAGTGTAGGTACCGAGCGGCCGATAAAGTCGCCAATAGTTTTGAAGCCTTTCTCATCCATCCAGTTATTCAGACCATCACAGAGATCTTCGATGATACGGAAGCCATAACGCATAGCAGCAGTACACACCTGTACAGTGGTGGCGCCCAGGAGCATAAACTCGGCGGCGTCTTTCCAGGTGCTGATGCCTCCGATGCCGGATACAGGCACTTTAGCGGTGACAGGGTCCTGGCTGATAGTGGTGAGCATCTTCAGGGCGATAGGCTTTACAGCAGGGCCGCAATAGCCGCCAAAGGTGGATTGTCCGCCGACATTGGGATTAGGGACGAAAGTATCGAGGTCCACGCCGGTGACAGACTGGATGGTATTAATGAGCGATAAGGCATTGGTGCCGGCATTAACAGCAGCGCGGCCGGTAGGGACTACAGAGTGGACGTTGGGCGTCAGCTTGGTGATGACGGGAGTAGTGGCGGCCTCCATCACCCATTCCACAACACGGGCTGCAATGTCTGGGTCTTGTCCGACGGCAGCACCCATGCCACGCTCTGTCATACCATGCGGGCAACCGAAGTTCAGTTCAAGTCCGTGAGCACCGGTATCTTCTACCTTTTTGATCAGTTCATGCCAGCTCTCCCGATTGTTGTCTGCCATGAGGGAAACGATCATAGCGCGGTCGGGAAAGAGCCTGACGCATTCTGCGATTTCCTTGAGATTGAGGTCCAGAGGGCGATCGCTGATCAGTTCTATATTGTTGAAGCCCATTACCCGGTGGCCATTGTAATCTATGGAGGAATAACGGGAGGAAACGTTTTTTATCTGGCTTCCCAGGGTCTTCCATACTACCCCACCCCAACCGGCCTCGAAGGCGCGGAGTACGTTCAATTTTTTATCCGTAGGGGGAGCGCTCGCTAACCAGAAAGGGTTGGGCGATTTTATACCCAGGAAGTTTGCTGAAATGTCTGCCATAATTAGCGTATTTAAATGCTGTAACCAGCTTAAAATGTTATTGTCAATTATTGCCTACGGCCAAAGCCTGGATGCATTTGTATGTAGTCAATCTCATGCCTCAAATCAATTACCTAATTCGGATCTTACAGCTGCATTTGTATGTAGTCATTCTTATTCATCAGATCAATCGCCTACGGCCGGAGCTTGTGGATGCATTTGTATGTAGTCAATCTCATGCATCAAATCAATACCTAATTCGGATCTTACAGCTGCATTTGTATGTAGTCATTCTTATTCATCAGATATCACTATCCCTTCAGCTATTACTTTCCGGACTTTCTTCATTCTGCATATATTCCAGGATTGCCTTAGCGCCGTCTTTTCCTGCCTGCACTGCATCTACTACTTCCTTGCCGCCATTCACACAATCGCCGCCTGCGAAGACGCCGGCAATACTGGTGACGCCATTGCTGGTAGTGGTGATTTTTCCATGATCATTGTTTAGCTCGTGGCTGTGTACTAATTGTTCAAAGGGCATTTGTCCGGCGGCCTTGATGACCATATCTACCGGTAAGATGATCTGCTCATCAGTGATCACCAGCTGACGGCGGCCACCGGCTGCGTCTTCCAGCTTTACTACATTGCAGACCAGTTGTGCGACCTTTCCATCTTCTCCCAATATCTCGGTAGGTGCAGCCAGCCAGATGATTTTGCAACCATCCAGTAATGCGATGTTCATCTCTGCTTCTGTGCAGGGCATTTCCTGTTGGGTTCTCCGGTAAACGAGGGTCACTTCTTTTGCTCCCAGTCTCTTCGCCTGGGTAGCGGCATCAATGGCTGTCATGCCCATACCGATGACTGCCACCTGATCGCCTACGGGAACGGCAGGAAAGCCGCTATTGCGGATGTCGTAAATAAAGCTGATAGCATCTACTACCCCATCCAATTGTTCACCGGGAATATATAGCTGACGGGCAAGTCCAACACCAAAGCCAAGATAAACGGCATCATATTGCCGCTGCAGCTCATCGAGGGTGATGTCTTTACCGAACTCTTTGTTGTATTGGATGTCAATCCCGCCGATAGAGGTAATATAGTCTACTTCTTCCTGGCAGAACTGCGGGGTAACCTTATAAGCGGCGATACCGTAGGTCATGAGACCACCGCCTTTGCTTTCCTTCTCATAAATGGTTACATCGACACCTTCTCTTGACAAGGCATGCGCACAACTCAGGCCAGCTGGTCCTGCGCCGATCACCGCTACTTTTTTACCGATGGAAGGTTTTCTTTCGAACAAAGGCCATTTCTCCTGTATCGCCCTTTCTGTAGCATAACGTTGCAGACGGGCAATAGGGATCGCTTCTTCTTCCATGAGGTTGTATACGCAGGCGCCTTCACAAAGTTTTTCTACAGGACAGACCTTAGCACAACCACCGCCCATGATGTTGGAAGAGAAAATAGTGTAAGCGGATCCTTTGAGATTGTCTGTCGTGATCTGCTTAATGAATTTAGGGACATTGATGCTGGTGGGGCAGCTTTTGGTACAGGGCGCATCGTAACAGAAAAGGCAGCGGTTTGCTTCTACCAGTGCCGCATCGCGCGTCTCAAAAGGCGGATGAATGTCACTGAAGTGCTGCTGGTATTCTTCAGCAGATAATCGGTTATTACGTACTGCCATATAGTTGATTTAATGAACTCTTATCACTTGTGAGCCGGCCTGTCGTCTATGTGGTATGCTTCCTTTAATTTTATTCCCCGGGTTTGCAACCCGGGACTACAAACATATTGCTCCAGACGGAGCCAGCATGCAGCGAGTTGCAGACCTTCCAGCCAGCTAATGCGGTTCTTTACAGTTCTGTTAGTTTACCATACGTTTCAGGTCTTCTGTCGCGGAAGAACTGCCATACATTTCTCACTTCGTCGATCATGTCAAGATCGAAAGTGGCGATGAGCAGTTCGTCCTTATCTTCAGAGGCGCTGGCAAAGATCTGTCCGCGGGGATCGACGAAATAAGACGATCCGTAGAACTTACCCAGGTTCCAGGGCTTCTCCTCTCCCACTCTGTTGATGCAGCCCATGAAATATCCATTGGCGGCAGCATGTGCAGGCTGTTCCAGCTTCCAGAGATACTGGGATAGGCCGGCTACTGTTGCAGATGGATTATATACGATCTCCGCTCCGTTCAGGCCAAGTACCCTGGCGCCATCGGGGAAGTGACGGTCGTAGCAGATGTAGATGCCCACTTTTGCATACCTGGTCTGGAAGACAGGATAACCCAGGTTGCCGGGTTTAAAGAAGAATTTCTCCCAGAAGCCAGAGGTATGCGGGATATGATTCTTCCGGTATTTGCCAAGGTAAGTACCATCTGCATCGATAACTGCTGCAGTATTGTATAGTACGCCTGCCTGTTCTTTTTCATAGACAGGAACGATGATCACCATGCTGTACTTTTTTGCATAGGCTGCGATCCTCTCGGTAGTAGGTCCGGGGACAGTTTCGGCTGATGCATACCATTTGGTATCCTGACCGGGACAGAAATAAGGCGTATTGAAGATCTCCTGCAGGCAGAGGATCTGTACACCTTTCTCCCCTGCTTCTTCGATCAGCGGGATATGCTTCTGAAACATGGCCTCTTTGATCTCTTCGATGGTTCCCTCGCCTTCTGTTTTGGGCAAGCTCATTTGAATAAGTCCTGATTTGATAATACGCGACATGAGGATCTATTTTAGGGTAATGAATTCTTCAGATCTTTCCGCTCACCTTATTACGTTTGATGAATTGGCCGTAGCCTTTGGATACAAGGCATTCGTTGTTGTCAATGGCTACTTTGCCTCTTAAGAGTACGGTCTTTACCTTACCGGTAAGCTCCCATCCTTCATAAGCAGAATAGTCTACATGCATGTGATGGGTGTCTGCGCTGATAGTATGTTTCTGTTGCGGATCAAAGATGATGATATCGGCATCACTACCGATAGCGATGGTCCCTTTGCGGGGGAACATACCGAAGATCTTTGCAGGGTTGGTACAGGCCACTTCAACGTATTTGTTGAGGGTGATCCTGTTCTTGTTCACACCTTCGCTGAACAGCAGTTCCATCCTGTTCTCAATGGCGGGGTGGCCATTGGGGATCTTTGCGAAATTGTTTTCACCCATCAGCTTTTGTTTCCACATAAAGGGGCAATGATCGGTGGCGACAATATTGACAAGTCCCTGGTTGATACCTGCCCAGAGTGTTTCCTGGTCTTTCAATTCCCGGAGGGGCGGACTCATGACCCATTTCGCGCTTTCGAAACCCTGGTCATATTTGGAAGCATCGAGTGTAAGATACTGGATACAGGTTTCTACGTAGACTTTCTGATTTCTGCGGGTAGCGTTGCGTACCGCGTTGAGAGCGCCTTCGCAGGTGAGATGTACGATGTATCCCGGGCAACCGGTATAGTTCGCCAGATCGGTGAAGCGGGCGGAAGCTTCTGCTTCAGTCACTTCCGGCTGGGAGAGATAATGATACAGCGGAGATATATTTCCTTCGGCCAGATGTTTTGCTACGAGGTAGTCGATGACGTCGCCGTTGGTAGCGTGTACAGTCACCATGCCACCCTGCTGTCTTACTTCCTGCATTAATGCCGTCATCTGCCTGTCGTCGATCATCAGGGCGCCTTTATAGGCCATGAATGTCTTGAAGGAGGTGATACCTTCCTGTTCCACCATGGTCTTTATTTCAGCTTTGGTATTGGCGTTAAAATCGGTCACGGCCATGTGGAAGCTATAGTCGCCTACGGTAGTGCCATGGGCTCTGCTGTTCCATTCATCCAGTGCTTCCCGCAGGGAGTGCCCCTGTTTCTGCAACACGAAATCGATCACCGTGGTGGTACCGCCGAAGAGGGCGGCCCTGGTGCCTGTTTCGTGCGTATCGCTGGAGAAAGTGCCCATAAAAGGCATGTCCAGGTGTACATGCGGATCGATCCCTCCGGGCATGACCAGCATACCGGCTGCATCGATAGTCTGTTCGGCATCAGCGATCAGTTCTTTACCGATAGCAGCGACCTGTTCGCCTTCAATCAATATATCCGCCAGGTAATCATCCGTGGCGGTAATGATCCTTCCGTTTTTAATCAGCAGTGACATAATTGATTTCGTTGTTTTTTCCGGTAGTGGTAATGATACTATAAGAACGCATGATGAGGTAGTAACTGATGCCGGAGACAAAGAATCCTACAAACCATGCATAACTGTATAATTGAGTGATCCAGCCGGGAACAGCATCCGGGGGTATGAGCCTGATTGTTGTAAGGAAACCGGGGATGTTAGGTATAATGCCCAGCACCAGGGCTAACATCGCATAACGGTTGAAGCCGTTGGAGAAACTGTAGGCTCCCTGCGGATCGTACAATTCATCCACTACCAGCTGCTGCTTACGTATCAGGTAGTAATCGGCGATCATAATGCCGCCTACGGGGCCCAATAAGCTCGAATAACCGACCAGCCAGGTGAAGATATACCCGGTAGGATCAGCGACTAATTTCCAGGGGAAAATGAGAATGCCGATGATGCCGGTGATATAACCACCAGTACGGAAGCTGATCTTTTTAGGCGACAGGTTGGCAAAGTCATTGGCGGGGCTGATAATGTTCGCAGCGATGTTAGTGGCCAGTGTAGAAATAGCCACGGCGATCATGGCGATGCTAACGAGGATCTTGTTATCGAATTTTCCGGCCAGTACTACGGGATCCCAGATAGTAGTGCCGTATACGATAGTGGTGGCGGAGGTTACTACCACACCGATGAAAGAAAACAAGGTCATGGACGGGGGCAGTCCTAGTGCCTGTCCTTTGATCTGTGCCTTCTGGCTGACCGCATAGCGGGTAAAGTCGGGGATATTGAGTGACAATGTTGCCCAGAAGCCGACCATGCCCGTGAGGCCGGGAATAAAGAAGGCCCAGAAGGCAGCACCGGAGGTGAACTTTGAAGGCTGTGTCAGGATAGGACCAAGACCACCCTCAACGGCTGTTATTGCCCAGTAAAGCAAGGCCAGTACAGCTATCGGCAGGAAGATGGCTTTGAAGACCAGCAGTTTCCGGATGCTTTCTATGCCTAAATAGACGATGTACATGTTCAACAGCCAGAATAACAGGAAGCAGATAGCAGGACCTGTCGCGAGGCCGAAGGCAGCGGGGAATATTGGTGGTAATGTGGCGAGGCCTGGTATCCACAGATGCAGCATCTGGTATAACGCAAATCCGCCGATCCAGGTCTGGATACCGAACCATCCGCAGGCGACGATAGCGCGCAGCATTGCAGGGATATTGGCGCCTTTAGTACCGAAACTGGCCCGGGCGAAGACCGGAAAGGGAATGCCGTATTTGGCGCCCGCATGACCATTCAGGATCATAGGGATCAGCACCACAGTGTTACCGGCGAAGATCGTGAGGATAGCCTGCCACCAGTTCATCCCTCCTTCTATCAGGGAACTGGCCAGCATATAGGTCGGGATGCAGAGACTCATGCTGATCCAGAGGCTGGCGTAGTTCCAGGTGTTCCAGGTTCGCCGCGATGGAGGTACGGGAGCGAGGTCCTCGCTGTAGAGTGAAGAACGGGGAATGGGATTGATGTTATGGTTGTGGGCGTCCATTATGATTGTGTTGTTTTTTCGTTTTGTTGTCGTTCCGGGATTATTACGGTCCGATTATTACGGTCCGGTTATCACGACCCGGTTATCACCGTTCCAGATTATCACGGTCCGGATTATCACAACCCGGGGTTATCACGGTCCAGATTATCATGGTCCGGATTATCACAACCCGGGGTTATCACCCCGCGCTACAAACACACGGCACCTACGGAGCCGATTGACGTTTTGTTGCCCGGGGTTCTCACGGTTCCAGATTATCATGGTCCGGGATTGCCATCCCGCGCTACAGACACACGGCACCTATGGAGCCGATTGACGTTTTGTTGTCATTGACGTTTTGTTGCTGTCGTTTGTGGCGCCAGCCAATGATCGGGAGAGGTACATCGCGGCCAGACATCCGCAGAGAAAATAATTCCCAGTGTTTCAGAGAACATATTCATCTGCGATTGAGAGCGCATCACTGATCATTGCGAGCCCTTCGTCAACCTGTGCTTTTGTGATACTTAAAGGTGGTGCAATAAATACATAGTTCCAGCGGACAAAAGCATACATTCCCAGCTGCTTGAGCCGGGCAGCCACTCTGTTCATGACTGCCATTTCTTCTGGTTTTGCGTTGAAAGGCACCATTGGTTCTTTCGTACCCCGGTTCTTAACGAGTTCTATGCATCCCAGCAGGCCGGTATTCCGGAAATCGCCGATACAGGGATGATGCTGTTTCATGCTCTCTACTTCCTGTTCTATGTAAGCGCCCATTGCGGCGGCGTTCTCAATAAGGTGTTCGTCTTCGTAGATATTCAGCACTTCCACACCCGCTGCGCAGGCTACGGGATGCGCGGAATAGGTCAATCCCAGCCAGAGTGTTTTATCGTCGAAATGGGCCGCTATTGTATCACTAACAATTAAAGCCCCCAGGGGGATGTATCCGGCGGTAATTCCTTTCGCGGTAGCGATCATATCGGGTACTACGCCGTGAAGGTCGCAGGCGAACCATTTTCCTGTTCTGCCGAAGCCACTCATGACCTCATCGGCGATCAGGAGGATGCCATATTTGTCGCAGAGGGCCCTGATCTTCTGCAGGTAATCCGGTGGGTATTTGATACAACCGGAGGAACCGCTTTCACCTTCCATCAGGATGGCAGCTACAGTCTCGGGGCCTTCGAACTGGATGACCCTTTCTATGTGGCTTACACATTCGCGGCTGCAGGTAGTTATTTCTTTTCCCCAGGGACAGCGGTAGCAATAAGGGTCTTCCACGTGTACGATGTTCGGCACCTGCTGGGCGTCGTGTGCCAGTTTACGGGGATCGCCGCCGGCAGTCATGGCTGCGTAGGAAGCGCCATGGAAAGCTCTGTATCGAGCGATGATCTTATGCCGGCCGGTATAGAGCCTGGCCAGCTTGATTGCGTTCTCTATAGCGCTGGCGCCACAGACGGTGAACAAGGTCTTTTTCAGATTGCCGGGGGAAATCTCTGCTAATTTATGTCCCAGTTTACCACGCGCTTCTGTTACACATCCAGGGGTGACATAACTGACTTCCTGCATTTGCTTCATGACAGCGGCTGCAACACGTGGATGGCCATGGCCGATATTTACATTGATCAGTCCTGAGGAGAAATCGAGATAGCGTTTGTCGTCATAGTCATAGAGATAGACGCCTGCGGCATATTTTACGGCAATGGGGGCAATGCCCTTTTGTTTACTCCATGAGAATAAGGTATAGTCCAGGTTTTCCTGGATGATCTCCTGTGCATGGGATATAGTCCCTTTTTCTGACATACGCAGTCAATTTGGGTGAACAATAATGCTAACTCATCCAGTTTACTCCTTCTTCAGGATTCCATTTGGTAGTACTCTTCTTTAGCTTCGTCCAGAACTCTATGGAGCTTTTGCCGGTGATATCGCCTACGCCGAATTTGCTTTCATTCCATCCTCCGAAAGAGAAGGGTTCGCGTGGCACGGGTACGCCTACGTTGACGCCGATCATTCCGGCGCTGGCCCTTTCGCTGATGTAACGCGCCATACCACCGTTCTGTGTGAATACGGAAGCTGCATTGCCGTAGGGACTGGCGTTCTCTATGACCAGTGCTTCATCCACTGTATTGGTGCGCATGATGCTGATGACGGGGCCGAAGATCTCTTCTTTCGCTACCGCCATATCGGCGGTTACGTAGTCGATGACTGTAGGACCTACGTAGGTACCGTTTTCCTTACCGGCTACTTTTGCACCGCGGCCGTCCACGAGTATTTTAGCACCCTGGGCTTCAGCTTCGGTGATATATTTTTCTATTCTATCTTTCGATTCTTTACTGATGACGGCGCCGAGGTTTTGTCCGGGTACGATCTTTTTTACCTCTTCGCAGACGAGGTCTACGATATGATCTACCTGTCCTACGCCTATCATTGCCGATGCTGCCATACAACGCTGTCCGGCACATCCGCTCATGGATGCGGCAACATTCTGTGCGGTCATACCGGGTTTGGCGTCGGGCAATACTACGAGGTGGTTCTTTGCGCCTCCGAGCGCCAGGCAACGTTTTAGTGTCTGGGTAGCGCGCTGGTAGACTATTTTAGCGACTTTGGTAGATCCGACAAATGATACGGCTTCTATATCGGGGTGATCGCAGATGGCGTTCACTACTTCACTGTCGCCGTTGACGATATTCAGTACTCCGTCGGGCAGTCCGGCTTCCTTCAGCAGGCGGGCGAGTACTCCCAAGCTAAGCGGCACCTTTTCAGAGGGTTTTATGATCATACAATTGCCCAGGGCGATGGCATTGGGGATGGTCCAGTTGGGCACCATTGCAGGAAAATTGAAGGGTACGATAGAAGCGACCACTCCCAGTGGTACATGGGTAGTGCGGCATTCCACTCCGGCGCTGACTTCCAGCACTTCTCCGGTGATCAGCTGGGGCAATGAGGTGGCGAATTCAGTCAGTTCTATACATTTTTCCACTTCTGCGATGGCTTCTGTCATCGTCTTACCGTTTTCTTCGCTGACCAGTGCTGCGAGTTCCTGCAGGTATTGTTCGAGCAGGTATTTATATCTGAAAAAGACTTGTACTCTTTCCTTGATCGGTGTTCTGCTCCAGCCGGGAAAAGCTGCTTTTGCGGCCTGTACCGCTTCTGCTACATCTGCTGCAGTAGAACATGGCATTTCTGCCAACGTACTGCCATCTGCCGGGGAGATGATGGGGAGTGTACGCCGGGATGACACTTCCTTAAATTTTCCATTAATGAAATTCCTGACCCTTTCGTATTTCATTGCCTTGGGGAGTTTGGGTTATGAAATGCATTTTTTATACGATACCCTTAATTTACTGAAAAAAATGTACATTTAGCATGTACTTTCTGACATTTCTGCACATTTCATTTAACTCCTATATTCTAACTAGAAATGGCAAAGACTAAATCCACTGATAAGCTTCCCCTGGACGACCTTGATTTCTCTATCTTAACCTATCTGCAACAGGATGGCAGGGTTTCATTTACTATCATTGCTGAAAAGCTGAACGTTTCTATTGGTACTGTACGTACGCGGTTTAACCGGCTGATCGAGGAAGGGACGATCAGTATTATTGGCCGGGTGGATCCGGAGAAAGTAGGGTTCCGGTCTTATGCGCACATTGCGGTGTATATCAGGCCGGCGACCTTGAAGGAGGCTGTAGCGAAGCGGATTGCTGTACTGCCCGAGGTGAGTTTTCTGGCGATGACGTCGGGGGCGTATGATCTTGAGGTGAATGTGATGTGTAGGGATAATGACCATTTGCTGACGTTTGTCGATAAGCTGTCGACGTTTGAGGGGGTGTATCAGACGAATACGACGATATATTTTAAAGTGTATAAGTATGCGCAGCCGGATTTGCTGTTGCTGAAGGGCTGAGGTGTATTGTTCAATTTTTGCGGATGGCGCGATTTTTCTGAGCTACCCGTATCTATCGCTCTTTTCTATAGTTCCTGCTTGTGAGGGCTTGGGGATGCGTTTTGGGTGGAGAAATTGATGGTGATATTCAGGGCTTCCAATACGTCGGCAATGTGGTTGGCAAGGGTGATTTGCGGTTTCGCGTTACCATTGCTGGCAAATAGCAATCCGATGATGTTATTGTGCATATCGATAATAACGGAGCCTGAATCTCCTTTTTCTGAGAAGTGCATGTCCCGGCTTATGGGCTGAATGGCGATCTGGCCGGTAAAGGTGCGGTTCTCTCCTTCTATTGGAAAGGTTGTAACGGGATAGTTGACGTCTACTATCCTGCCTTCTGTGCGTCCGGACACTACTCCTACTTTGAAGACTGTTTGTCCGGCGATAGCGGTGGCCTGACCAAGGATCATGTTTTGCTCTGGCCTGCCGTTTAAACAAAGTCCATTGATCTCGTTAAGATATTGAGCGTCGCCGTTGATGCGGGGATAGTCAATTACTGCAATTGCTGCATCTACTTTATTGTTAATGGTTGCTTTGAGGATCTTGCCGACTGCATTAACGTCATCTTGGGGATGGTATGGTAATAACGACAAGTTTATGTCGGGTACTGCGGGAGCCGGCTGGTATATTCTATCTCCCACTTTTGCATTATTGGCCATCATTACATGCCAGTTGCTTAAAAGCACCGGTTTACCTGTTTCGTTATCTGTTGCCAGGCAGCCGAGTGTACCGTGTGCTATTTCATTACCGAAATTATTTGGATCCTGTACTACAATGCGGTTGGTGATCTGAATGCCTCCCCGGAGAGGGCGGTATGTATTTTCGTCGATACAGGCATTAAAGTCTGGAATGATATTTACATCTGTAGGGATGCCATTGATCTCTGAAGGCAGCACTTCATGCGCAGGCAGCTGGCTGTGGTCCTTCTTCTCCCGGACGTATATCCTGATACAGAGTGTGTCTGTGATATGTCCGTTTACCTCTTTTAAGCCAATGCTGACATGATGCACGCCGGGAATCTTGAGCAATAGGTCTTCTACTCCGCCTGTTAGCATGTCCTTGATCATTTCGTTTTCCCGTTGCAGTTGTTCTCTCGATTTCATACTTTATTTATTTTGTCTAAAGATCGGTATTCGATAATTGTGTTGCAAGTGTGTGGGGTGAATGTGTTGTTAAACTGGTATTAAAATTCCGGGGGATGAAGCCTGTGGTTGCAAATACCAGGCCTAAATACCGGATTATAAACGCGGATATGGGGTATAAAACCGGATGATAATCCGGGATTATATACGTGAATCCCGATGATAAAACCGGATTATACACGCGGTAGTTAGTGCAGCGCGTCGTTACCAATTTTCAATAACCTTTTCCTGGCATCATTATAATGCTTCTTCAAGGGTGAAGAGGAAGAAGTATTCATGGAAGTATTTTTTGGGGTATTAACTTTTTAGGGAGAGGATCGCTTGTCTATTCGAAAATATCTGGGGTGTTCTCGATATCCTCTCTATATAGCAAACTACAAAATTTTCTTCAGAAATCAATTCAATCTGGTTGGGGTAAAGTGTCATTTGCATGTAAAACATAATTGGTATTTCGGAAATCTCCGATATCTTTGCGTTGAAATTCTTTTATCCCCTATTGGGTCAACGTATATATAAACGTAAACAGAATGAGTAATCTGAGCTTATTTAAGCCTTTCAGCCTCAAGTCGCTGAACATAAAGAACAGGATTGTAATGGCCCCTATGACGAGGTCATTTTCACCAAATGGCGTTCCGGGAGATAACGTAGCCGCCTATTACCGCCGCCGTGCGGAGGGTGAGGTTGGATTGATCCTTTCCGAGGGTACGGTAATCAACCGTCCTGCATCTTCTAACGATCCGAATATTCCCCGTTTTCATGGGGAAAGTGCCCTGAATGGCTGGCAGAAGGTCATTAATGGGGTACATGAAGGTGGCGGCAGTATGGGGCCGCAGATATGGCATCAGGGAGTAATGGATAATCACCATTCCGGCTGGTTGCCCCTCACTCCTTTTGAGGGTCCTTCCGGTATAAACAGGCCTGATAATACGAATGGTGTTGCTATGTCAGAAAAGAATATTGCGGATGCAATCAAGGCCTTTGGCGATGCCGCTGCGGATGCCAAAAGCCTGGGATTTGACTGTGTTGAGATACATGGTGCGCATAACTACCTGATCGATCAGTTCTTCTCTGGAAATACGAATCTGCGTACCGATCGTTATGGAGGCAAAACACTGGCAGAGCGGACAAGATTTGCAGTTGAGGTGATTAAAGAAGTGCGGAGCCGTGTTGGAGACGATTTTGCCATCATCATCCGTTTATCGCAGTGGAAGCCTTATGATTACAACAGTAAACTGGCTGCTACTCCGGCGGAAATGGAATCATGGCTGCAGCCAATGGCGGATGCGGGTGTGGATATTTTCCATTGTTCACAGCGCCGTTTCTGGGATCCGGAGTTTGAAGGATCTGACCTGAACTTTGCCGGATGGGCGAAAAAGATCACCGGTAAGGCGACTATTACTGTTGGTTCTGTAGGACTGAGCGGAGAGTTTCTTGCAGCGTTCAGAGGTGAGAGCTCGGAGCCTAGTTCATTGGAGGAACTGATACGTAGATTTGACCGGGGAGATTTTGATCTGGTAGCTGTTGGAAGACCTATTCTTGCAGATCCGAACTGGGTGAAAAAGATTAAAGAAGGCAGGACGGAAGAGTTGAAAGGGTTTTCAAAAGAAGCATTAGCAGAATTGTTGTAGTTGTAATTGTTAGTATAAAAAAGGCGCTCCGGTAGATACCGGGGCGCTGTTATCTAATTAAACCCCTAATATTAATCCCACATCAAAATAAAATGCCCTGGCTCATCATAGCCGGAAGCAGTTTTCTTATTACGTTACGTGTAGATACAAACCTGGGCAGCTCGCGTAAAGCATATAGCCGCTTTCTACCGGAGACATCCTGTATATCATTTACTGAAAACTTACCAATAGTTGTAGCCAGGTTTATTTCCCCGAGAAGGTTTAACAAAAGCAGATTTACGGCATTGTAGAATTCCGCTGATTGCCAGTTAGCCTGAGTAGCATCCATGTATAACTGAAGATCCAATAATCCTAAACGTTTATTGTTCTTACGTGCGGTAAAATAAATATCATCAGGAAAGAACACCATATCATCATGAGTAAATAAGCCCTTAATCTCAGTTGGATATACAAAATCGACGAAATTCCAATCATCCAACACCGGGGCTACACTTATTAAAAATGTGACCTCTTCAAACAACCTGAAATCTCCCTCAGCCGATATTATTAATTCTGCATGGATACCATGTTCAAGATTTAGTACATATCCCAGGCCCTTATGATACCTATGTAATTGATTCAATAATTCAGTTAACCATGCTTCTTTTTCGGTTTCATTTACCTCATCCAAGCGTAAATAAACCTTCTGGTGGCACATGAACCACATCCAAAATGATTGCGCTGTTTTTATTCTAGGCATTGTAATTGTTATTTTTTGTGATCAATATTTTTTTATATAGTCCGAATAGACCTGCCTTTACAATCGGCATTACTACAAGGATGCAGACAATTCATTTGTCTGAAGAATTCTTTCCAGAATTTTAATAGAAGCCCGGCAGGAATACCAGGCTCGTTTCATAATCCTCATAACTCTTTCCAGTAAAAAATACTTATTCGATAGAAATACAGTCATGTGCTAAAACAAGCTAGCACTGCATACTGACTATCTACTTCTAATAGATTTTATTGAGAACGTACAGATCAATTTATACGCAATAGCTTCCCTGTTGAGAATGAGCTCATTCATTCTCAATTCACTTTATGCTTTGTTAAGGCAAAAGAATCTGTAATCCCGGACCTGAATTTGGCCGACGATAGGAAAAGCTTTCTACGCTCCGTTCAGAGAACGAAGACGTAATTACTCTTGCAACTTTTAAGTATGTATATTCCGGCTATTCCTTACGGATACAATCGTATAACATAGCACCAGCGATTAATGCAATGCCATGCGCTGTTTGCGGACTTATTCCATAACTGAATTGTGGGTGAATTTTATCTTTTGAGTGGGGGCTGATTTCAGGATATGTGGGAGGCTTGTTATAATCCTTGGTTTGTGTCTTGCTTTCGGCCGGGGATAATGTTGTAATGACACCTGGTATGTAAAAGACTTTGGAAGGCCGGTAGATATTGAGGTTGACGTGGTTCATGCGCAGGCTGTTGCATCCCCGCATGACGCAGAAGAAATCACTCAGATGGTTGTAACTTATTTGATATCTCATTTGGATATGCAGGTTTTGTGGATTGAGAAATTGCTTGTCCTTGCTGATTTTGTAGACGTAGTCGTAGTAGCGGTAGGACTGATAGCATTGCTAGATTTTTCATGTTTTTGGATTTTAAATTTTGGTGTTAAAATTTTCGTTGGGTTATTGATGTTGCAAAGTTAAGAGATTGCATGATTCAGCGATGATTATTTTGATATTTTTTTTTATAAAACATAGACATACTTTATTTTAAATCAACATATTATTAATTGATAAAATTCATCCGTTCTAACCTCTATTATCTATGTCAGCTATCAGTATTAGCTTTTCGGGAATCCCACAATGATATCCCCGCTGCATAAATATTCCACTTTTATCTGCTAATATTGCATCCTAATCATCTTTATCATGTTTCAATCAGCAGCAGTTTTCTGTGGTTCAAAACCAGGAAGTGATCCTCTCTTTTCACAACATGCAGCGACGCTTGGTGCATTGCTTGCACAGCATAAGATCACACTCGTCTACGGAGGGGGCAATAGTGGTCTTATGGGTATTGTCGCGAATGCGGCATTGGAAAATGAGGGGAACGTAATTGGGGTGATGCCTAAATCGCTGGTCGAAAGGGAATTCAAACATGATAGATTAACGCAGCTCCATATTGTGGAAGACATGCATACCAGGAAGAAGATGATGTACAGTCTTTGTGATGCAGCTATCATTCTTCCGGGAGGTTACGGTACACTGGATGAGGTGATTGAAATGATGGCATGGAACAGTCTGAGTATCCACGATAAAAAAGTCATCCTGCTTAATTCAGCGGGATTCTATGATCCATTCGTACAGCAGATATCAATTATGCGAGAAAAAGGATTCCTGTATACTGATCCCGCACATGCTTTTACCGTAGTTGATTCTCCGGAGGCTATCTTTAGTAATAGGTTATCCTGAGAAATATGTAAGTTTTCCCCTGATTTTTTTTGGTAATTAAAACTATCATCGTAATATTGCGATATGGGAGCAAGTAAAACAGACCTTTTCACCAAGCAGCAAAATGAGCTCGCCAGTATGGCGAAAGCACTTGCGCATCCTGCACGTATTGCGATTCTGCAGTACCTGGTGAGGACCAATGCCTGTGTATGCGGAGACCTGGTGGAAGAATTAGGGCTTGCCCAGGCTACCACTTCCCAGCATCTCAAGGAATTAAAGAACGCGGGGATCATTCAGGGTACTATTGAAGGCGCCAGTGTATGCTATTGTATCAATCCGGCAGTTTGGAAACAGTATAAACAATTGTTTAACAGTTTCTTCGGAGAGGTAAGCCTGGAGAATAAGTGCTGTTGATTTTTTTTGCTCCTATTCATCGTAATATTACAATAATACTTTAAAACTCCACTTTTATGTCAAACGATCAGCAAATCAAGGACATGGTGAAGCAGAAATACAGTGAGATCGCATTACAGGATAAGACCAGTAACCAGGCATCCTGTTGCGGTTCCAGCTGTTGCTCCACAGAGGTATATAACATCATGAGTGATGATTATAGCACACTGGAAGGTTACAATGCCGATGCAGACCTTGGTCTGGGATGTGGTCTGCCTACCCAGTTTGCGCAGATCAGGAAAGGTGACACAGTAATAGACCTTGGCAGCGGTGCAGGGAATGACTGTTTTATAGCCAGACATGAAACAGGTGAAACGGGTAAGGTGATCGGTATAGACTTTACACCGGCGATGATAGAAAGAGCGCGTGCCAATGCGGAGGTACGCGGGTTTAATAACGTCGAGTTCAGACAGGGAGATATTGAAAAGATGCCGGTTACAGCCGATGTGGCTGATGTAGTGGTCAGCAATTGTGTGTTGAACCTTGTTCCCAATAAAGATGCCGTGGTGAAAGAGATTTACCGGGTATTAAAACCGGGAGGTCATTTCAGTATTTCCGATATTGTACTGGAGGGAGATCTGCCACCGGCTATACAGGAAGCCGCTGAGATGTATGCAGGCTGTGTATCGGGCGCTATACAGAAACAGGTTTACCTGGATTTAATCCATAACAATGGTTTTGCGGATATTACGGTACAGAAAGAGAAAGCCATTATTATACCGGATGATATCCTGTCTGGGTATCTGTCTGCCGATGAGATAAAAGACTTTAAAAACAGTCAGACAGGCATTTACAGCATAACTGTCTATGCAGAGAAACCAACGGCTACCAGCTGCTGCGAACCTGGCTGCTGTACAAAATAAGATTTACGTATGCAGATCATTTCCATGCAACCTGCGCACTGGGAGCAGGTAAAAACTATCTATGAAAGCGGCATTGCAACCGGTAATGCGACATTCCAGACAAGCGCTCCTTCCTGGGAGGAATGGGACAAGGCACATACGCAAAGCTGCCGGCTGGTAGCCATAGAAAATGATACGGTCCTGGGATGGGCCGCTCTCACACCGGTATCCGGCCGCTGTGTGTATGCCGGTGTGGCGGAGGTCAGCGTATATGTCGGGGAACCTGCCAGGGGGAAAGGAACAGGTAATAAGCTGATCCAGGCACTGATCAGTGAAAGTGAAGGTCATGGGTTCTGGACTTTACAGGCGGGCATCTTCCCTGAGAATGTGGCGAGCATCAGACTGCATGAACAAAATGGATTCAGGCAGGTGGGTTACCGGGAGAAGATAGGTCAGATGAATGGCATCTGGCGGAATACTGTGCTGATGGAAAGAAGAAGTAATGTTGTTGGGGTTTGATTAAACTAATAAAATATGTCTGCTAATAACTGTACACCTGCGCATAACAGAAAGCAATTAAATTTCCTGGACAGGTACCTGACGCTATGGATCTTCCTCGCGATGGCTATTGGAGTAGCCACAGGTTATTTTCTGCCTGCGTTTCCCTCCTATATCAATCAGATGTCCAGCGGAACAACCAATATTCCGCTTGCTGTGGGATTGATACTGATGATGTATCCACCGCTTGCCAAAGTCCGCTATGAACAAATGGGACAGGTGTTCAGGCATACAAAAATCCTCGGTGCCTCCCTCCTGCTCAACTGGGTGATCGGCCCAATATTAATGTTCGTGCTCGCTATTCTTTTTCTGAACGGGTATCCTGAATATATGACGGGGTTAATCCTGATCGGCCTTGCCCGTTGCATTGCGATGGTCATTGTATGGAATGAGCTTGCAGAGGGCAGCCGTGAATATGCTGCGGGGCTGGTGGCGCTCAACAGCATCTTCCAGGTAGCGTTATACAGTGTATATGCGTATGTGTTTATTACCGTATTACCTCCTTTGTTTGGAATGAAAGGACTGAACATCGATATCAGTATCGGTGATATTGCCCGGAGTGTAATGATCTACCTGGGGATACCATTTGCCGCTGGTATCATCAGCAGATATAGTCTGATACGCATTAAGGGAGAAGAGTGGTATACGGGGAAATTCATTCCTCTTATCTCTCCTGTTACACTCATCGCATTACTGTTCACCATTATTGTGATGTTCAGTCTCAAGGGGGCGCTTATTGTACGTATTCCGATGGATGTAGTACGTATTGCCATTCCACTGGTGATCTATTTTTCTATCATGTTCCTGCTGAGCTTTTTTATTGGCAAAGCATTAGGCGCTGATTATGCAAGAAATACCGCTATTGCCTTCACTGCCACCGGTAACAATTTCGAACTGGCTATTGCTGTGGCGATCGGTGTATTCGGGATCAATTCCGGACAGGCATTTGCCGGTGTGATAGGGCCACTGGTAGAAGTTCCTGCTCTCATCGCCCTTGTAAATCTTGCATTCTGGCTGCGCAAAAAATGGTATGGCCAGGAAATTCAAAACATAGTTGCTTAATTGATCATAACGATTTAAATACAATCTTCATGAAGAAAATACTCGTGCTCTGTACGGGCAATAGCTGCCGCAGCCAACTGGCAGAAGGATATTTAAAACATTTTGCAGGAGACAAAGCCATCGTTTACAGCGCAGGTGTTGAAACACATGGTGTAAATCCTAAAGCGGTTGCTATTATGGCAGAAGACGGAATTGATATTTCCGGGCATACATCCAACAATGTCAACGAGTACAGGGATATCGATTTCGACTATGTAATTACCGTCTGTGATAATGCGAAGGAGCGCTGTCCTGTTTTCCCATCATCCGCAGTAAAATTTCATGAGAACTTCCCCGACCCGGCAAAGGCAACGGGAACACCGGAACAGATCATGGAATCGTTCCGTAGTGTGCGAGAGCAGATTAAAACGTATTCCAGGCAATTTGTTGAAAATAATCTTTAAACAGTTAGATTAGCGGGTAAGAATTTGAGCTATGAGCCAGGAGCATGTATACGATGTAATTGTTATTGGAGGAGGCCAGAGTGCCCTGGCTGTAGCTTATTACCTGAAGCGAACGAGGCTACGTTATGTTTTGCTGGATAAGGAAACCGCAGCGGGAGGCGCCTGGCAGCATGTATGGGATTCGCTTACATTATTCTCTCCCGCGCAATGGAGCTCACTGCCCGGCGTTATCATGAACGGTGGAAGCGACAAATACCCTACCAGGAATGAAACGCTTCAATACCTGCGGGATTATGAGAGCAGATACCAATTTCCGGTGAAAAGGCCGGTTGAGGTATTGGAAGTCAGAAAAGAAAATAATCTGTTCATATTATCGACCAGCCAGGGGACGTATATCTCAAAGGCTGTTATAAGCGCTACAGGCAACTACTCCCATCCTATTATTCCAGATATTCCGGATAAGTCCCTTTTCAAGGGGACGGTTATACATTCTGCTGATTATCGCGGTCCTGCTGCATTTGCCGGCAAAAGGGTTGTAGTGGCCGGCGAAGGTAATTCGGGCGCCCAGATACTGGCGGAGGTATCCAAAGTTGCAAATGTATTGTGGACGACCAGAAATGCCCCTTCATTCCTTCCTGATCATATAGACGGGCGTTATCTCTTTGATGCGGCTACCGCACTTTATAAAGCCCGGCAGGAAGGAAAAAACTATCAACCGCGCCCTCTTGGTCATATTGTAAAGGTGCCGCTTGTACGCGAGGCCATTGAAAGGGATGTATATCATGCTTTACCATCTTTTGATTATTTCTATGAAGACGGCATTGGCTGGAATGGCGGCCGGCAGGAAGCCGTTGATGCTGTTATCTTCTGTACTGGTTTTCTTCCTGCCTTACAGCATCTGGCACCACTGGAAATCTTTCAGCCAGATGGAAAGATCCACACACATGAAACGAAAGCTATAAATATTGCAGGGCTCTGGCTGGTGGGATATGGCTCCTGGACAGGGTTCGCCTCTGCCACATTGATCGGGGTTGGACGCACAGCTAAAAAGACGGTTGATGATGTGGTGCACTTTTTAGAGGGCACCAGTAGCTGGAGTGATGTGAACTTTATAACAAACTAAATTGAACTTTGTAACAAACCTGCGTCAGTCGGGAGTCTGTAATTTTGAGTAACGTTAAAACTTAAGATTATGACTAAAGTTTGGTTTATCACAGGCAGTTCAAGAGGATTAGGCAGGAGTTTAACTGCCGCAGTGCTGGCAAAAGGAGATGTAGTGGCAGCGACTGCAAGAAATCCCACACAACTCAATGATTTCGTTCAGCAATATGGCGACCGCATTTTTCCCGTTCAGCTGGATGTGACGGATTATCAGCAGGTATATAAAGCGGTGGAAGATACAATTGCTCATTTCGGCCGTATTGATGTGCTGGTGAACAATGCAGGATTTGGCATCGTTGGCGCTGCCGAAGCATTTACAGATGAACAGGTACGCAGTCAGTTTGAGACAAACCTCTATGCGCCTGTAGAAATTACAAGGGCCGTACTTCCTCATATGAGAAAACAACGTTCCGGCAGGATATTACAGGTTAGTTCTGTTGGCGGACGTATCACCAGTATAGGATTAAGCATGTACCAGAGTGCCAAATGGGGATTATCCGGATTCAGTGAAGCACTGGCAAAAGAAGTGGGACCATTAGGTATAAAGGTAACATCCGTAGAACCAGGCGGATTCCGCACAGACTGGGCAGGAGCATCCATGAGTTTAGCTCCGCATGTAGAAGGTTATGAGTCTACCGTTGACAGCAGGGCTGAGATCTTTAAGAACAATCAATTCATTCCCAAAGGTAATCCTGAGAAGGCAGCAAAAGTGTTGGTAGAGCTGGCAGATCATCCGGAGCCACCTGTACATCTCGTTTTAGGTAGTGATGCTACTAATTTGCTGAAACAGGCAGATGCTGTAAGACGGGAAGAGCTGGATAAATGGCTTTCTGTAAGTGAATCTACAGACGAGGATAATACTAAATAATAATTTCTAGTTTTGTCATACCTGGCTGTCTCCTGGCAGTCAGGTTATTTATTCAGGATGATATGAGCGAACAAAAACCATTGAAACAGATCACTTATTCCTGCTATTACAACCAGACGAGACAAGGTGAACAATTTGTACCTGAACATGTGTTCAGTTACCAGTTATCTGGTACACTTACTATGTCGGATGGAGAAAAACAGTACACTTTTCACGAAGATTGTTTCAGATTCAGCAGAAGAAACAGCCTGATAAAATTCACCAAACAGCCGCCGGCAAATGGTGAATATAAGAACATCTCTGTTTTCCTTGATCAGCAGACGCTCAGGAATTTTGCTGCTGAATATGGGTATACTTCAGGGCAGCATCTGCAAACGCCACCGGTCATGTTGCTGCACTCCCATCCCCTTCTTAAGAGTTATATGGACTCTTTACAGCCTTATGATGCGCTGATGCATGGTAACAATGAAGTATTGCTGTCGCTAAAGGTAAAAGAAGCTATCGCTGTACTGCTACAAACCAATCCGGCGTTAAAAGACATACTGTTCGATCTCACGGAACCCGGGAAAATAGACCTGGAAGCATTTATGACCAAGAATTTTCATTTTAATGTGCCGTTAGACAGATTTGCTTATTTAACGGGGAGAAGTCTATCGACATTTAAACGGGACTTTGAAAAAACATTCAATGCAACTCCGGGTAAATGGTTACAACAGAAGAGATTACAGGAAGCTTATTACCGGATCAAGGAAAAAGGTGCAGCCCCTTCAGATGTGTATATTGATGTAGGATTTGAAGATCTCTCCCACTTCTCCTTTGCGTTCAAGAAAATGTATGGGGCGGCTCCCAGCAAGATCTGATGAGCTACAGTAGCAACCCGATCATCCTGCCAGCAACAATACTTAATTGACTGATAATCTTCCTATAAGCAACGGAACTGCTAAGCGTGTAAAAAACACCTTTTCAGAATACTAATTTTATTAGTAATATTGCTAAACAAATTAG
Organism: Chitinophaga sp. CF418; assembly: GCF_900142925.1. Classification (GTDB taxonomy): domain Bacteria; phylum Bacteroidota; class Bacteroidia; order Chitinophagales; family Chitinophagaceae; genus Chitinophaga. Next base: position 175,824 of record NZ_FRCN01000007.1, on the reverse strand, counting down.
TTGTTCGTATTCAATCAGCAGTCAGGTATGCCAGGAGTAAAAGCAGATATTATTTCACAATTGCAGAAGGATATCCTTCATATGCAGGGGTTCAGGTCAAAGCTGACTGATACTGTACCTGATATAGACCTGGGCCCTGTGAACACTGCTTTCCCAAATGGTATTTTCCCTACAGGCGCTATACATGAATTTCTCTGTGCGGCAAAGGAACATGCTGCTGCAACAACTGGTTTTGTAAGTGCCCTTGCCGGCAATCTGATGCAGCGCGGAGGCGTCTGTATCTGGATAAGCGTGGCAAGGACGCTTTTTCCTCCTTCCCTACAAACTTTTGGCATAGCACCGGACAGGGTCATTTTTATTGATATGCAACGGATAAAAGATGCGCTCTGGACATTGGAGGAAGCGCTTAAATGTAATGGGATTGCAGCTGTGATCGCTGAAGTACCGGAGATCAGTTTTACACAATCCCGCCGGCTGCAGCTGGTAGTAGAACAAAGTAAGGTGACAGGTTTTATTCTCCGTACTTCTTCCAGAAGTGCAAATACAACAGCCTGTGTGACCCGGTGGAAGATCTCGCCTTTACCCAGCGAACTGGAAGAGGGTATGCCGGGCCTTGGTTTTCCCCGCTGGAACGTGGACCTGCTAAAGGTACGTAATGGACGTCCCGGTACCTGGAAGATGGAATGGGCGGAAGGGAAATGTGTGGTTATTTCAGGCGATGCTGCTACCGTCATTATACCGGGGCGGCAATTAAAAGTGGGGTGATGTCCAGACGTTTTATGTCGATATGGTTCCGTCATCTGCTGACCGACTGGCATGTACGCCGGCAGCCGGGGCTACAGAACAAGCCCTTCGTGCTGGCCGCTCCTGTTCATAACAGGATGGTGATCACTTCGGCCAGTCCGGCAGCAGCAACGCAAGGTATCAGACCCGGTATGCCACTGGCAGATGCCAAAGCGATCGTTTCCTCCCTGGAGGTATTTGATGATGAGCCGGAACGTGCGGCTCAATTACTGAAGGCATTGGGTGAATGGTGCATACGTTATACACCTGTTGTGGGAATAGATCTGCCGGATGGTCTCATCCTGGATGTAAGCGGTTGTACGCATCTCTGGGGAGGAGAACGGCCTTATCTGAAAGAGATCATTACAAAAATCCGCGCCATCGGTTATGATGTACGTGGCGCTATGGCAGATACCATTGGAACAGCCTGGGCGATTTCCCGTTATGGAAAAATAACTCCCATTATTGACAGCGAAGGACAGCGCAATGCGCTGATGCTCCTACCTCCTGCCGCTTTACGCCTGGAAGAAGAGATCCTTGCCCGCTTGCAGAAACTGGGATTACACCAGATCGGTAGTTTCATGAATATGCCAGCATCTGTGTTACGCAGACGTTTCGGGCCGCAATTGTTACTACGGCTTGGACAGGCATTGGGATATGAAATAGAAGCGATTGAACCGCTTCATCCGGTACCTCCTTATGAAGAACGCCTACCCTGCCTGGAACCTATCCGTACCGCTCCTGGCATCGAAATAGCAATAAACGTATTACTGGAACAGCTTTGTCTGCGTCTGCAGAAAGAAGGGAAAGGGCTTCGTACCGCCATCCTCAAAGGGTACCGCGTAGATAACAGGATGGTGCAGGCTGAGATCGGGACAAGTCATGCTTCGCATCATCCGCAGCACCTTTTCAGGTTATTTGAGCTGAAGATACCCACTATAGAACCCGCATTGGGTATTGAGCTATTCACGCTGGAAGCATCAAAGGTTGAAGATGTATCGCCGTCACAGGAAGTTTTATGGATAGGCAATCCGGGGTTAAAGACGCCTGCGGTGGCAGAACTGCTGGACCGGCTGGCAGGTAAGATCGGGGAAGACTGCATCCGCCGTTATCTGCCTGCCGAACATTACTGGCCTGAGCGGTCGTTCAAAACGGCTACTTCGCTTGATGACAAGCCAGCTACTGCCTGGCGGACAGATAAACCCCGGCCGGTGCAGCTGTTGTCAAAACCTGAACCCATCGAGGTGACGGCGCCGATACCGGATTATCCGCCCATGTTATTCCGCTACAAAGGCAAACTACATGAGATCAGGAAAGCGGATGGGCCGGAGCGGATAGAACGCGAATGGTGGCTGGATGGCGGAGAACACAGGGACTATTATAACGTGGAAGATGCAGATGGACAACGATACTGGCTGTTCAGATCAGGGCATTATTCCGGGGATCAGTCCCAATGGTTTATTCATGGCTTTTTTGCATAGTTAAAGTGATGTTGTATGAATTACATTGATCTGCAGGTTACAAGTAATTTCAGCTTCTTACGGGGTGCTTCTCATCCGGAGGAGCTTGTGGAGCAGGCAGCAGCCTATAGATATAAGGAGATCGCTATTACCGACCGTAATACACTGGCAGGTATCGTGCGTGCTCATGTTGCCGCCAAAAAGAAGGATATGCGTATTATTGTCGGTTGCCGGCTCGATTTGATGGATGGTCCCAGCCTGCTGGCTTATCCGACGGATAAAGCTGCATACAGCCGGCTTTGCGGACTGCTGACAAAGGGGAATCTGCGTGCAGAAAAAGGCGATTGTCATCTGTATAAAAAAGACGTGTATGAACATGCGGAAGGGATGAAATTCATTGCAGTTCCACCAGATCAGCTGACAACATCTTTTGATTTTGAGACGCCGTTCAAGGAGGCATTGAAGGAATATGGCAAACATTTAGGATCACAGCTGTATCTCGCAGCGACACGTTCTTATCTTGGAGATGATCAGAAGAGAATATATCAGCTTGCACAGTTATCAGCAAGGTTTCACATTCCACTGATAGCCACCAATGATGTACATTATCATCATCCGGAGCGGCGGCAGTTGCAGGATATACTGACCTGCACCCGTGAAAAATGCACTATCTACAATGCAGGATTCCGGCTGCATCAGAATGCAGAAAGGTATCTGAAACCTATTACTGAAATGCATCGCCTGTTCCGTCAGTATCCCGATGCGATCAAGCGTACACAGGAGATAGCCCAGGCATGCCAGTTCTCATTGGATAGTTTAAAATATGTTTATCCGCAGGAGCTTACTACTGAAGGACGTACGCCCCAGGAAGAGCTGACGCATCTTGCCTGGGAGGGCGCCAGGGAGCGATTTGGAGAAGATATCCCTGAAAAGATCTCAACTGCCATCCGTCATGAACTATCGTTTATTGAAGAGATGAATTATGCTTCTTATTTCCTGACAGTGCATGATATTGTGCGTTTCGCCAGAAAGCAGAAAATTCTTTGCCAGGGACGTGGTTCTGCGGCTAATTCCACTGTTTGTTACTGTCTTGGCATTACTTCAGTAGATCCGACACAAATAGATCTGTTGTTTGAACGGTTCATTTCTTCCGCACGGAATGAACCACCTGATATTGATGTTGACTTTGAGCATGAACGCAGGGAGGAAGTCATGCAATACATCTATAACAAATATGGCCGTGACCGCGCTGCTATCGTCGCTACTGTCACGCAACAGCACCACAAAGGCGCTATCAGGGACGTAGGGAAAGCGATGGGATTATCGGTAGATACTATCAACCGCTTATCGTCCTCTATCTGGCATCATTCGGATGAAGAGTTTAGTGAACAACGTGTTGCAGAACAGGGATTAGATACCAATGATCATCATCTCAAAAAAGTAATGGAACTGACGGAACAAATGGTAGGTTTCCCCCGTCAGCTGGGACAGCATACCGGAGGCTTTGTTATTACGCAGGATAAGCTTTCTGATCTCTGCCCTATTCTGAATGCGCGTATGGAAGACAGGACCTGTATTGAGTGGAACAAGGATGATATCGATGCACTGGGCTTTCTTAAGATAGATGTACTTGCGCTGGGAATGCTGACCTGTATCCGGAAGGCATTCGATCTTGCGAAAGTACATCACAATAAGGATTTCACACTGGCCAATATACCGCCAGAGAAGGCCGAAGTATATGAAATGATCAGTCATGCAGATACGATTGGTGTGTTTCAGATCGAAAGCCGTGCGCAGCAGTCTATGCTACCACGCTTGAGACCTGAAAGATTTTATGACCTGGTGATTGAAGTTGCCATAGTACGACCAGGGCCTATACAAGGGGGTATGGTACATCCTTATCTGCGCAGACGTAATAAAGAAGAAGACCCGGATTATCCTTCACCAGCATTAAAAGGGATACTGGAGAAAACATTAGGCGTTCCTCTCTTCCAGGAGCAGGCCATGCAGATCGCTATGGTAGCAGCGGGTTTTACGGCGGCAGAAGCGGATGAATTGCGTCGTAGTATGGCTACATTCAAGGCAAAGGGCATTGTCAGCAAATTTGAAAAGAAACTGATCGAGGGCATGAGAGACAGAGGGTATAAAGAAGAATTTGCGCGCCGTATTTTCAAACAGCTGGAAGGGTTTGGTAGTTATGGATTCCCGGAAAGTCATGCCGCCAGTTTTGCGTTACTGGTATATGTATCTTCTTATCTCAAGTGTTTTCACCCTGACGTATTTGCCTGTGCTTTACTGAATAGTATGCCTATGGGATTTTATCAACCTGCACAGATCGTGATCGATGCCCGCAAACATGGTGTGGTAGTCCGGCCGGTGGATGTCAATCACTCTCTATGGGATAATACTTTAGAGGAAATGGTGGATGATAAATGTTGCGCTTTAAGGCTGGGATTTCGTCAGGTAAGGAGTTTACAGCAGGATGAGATTGAAGTGCTTGTATCTGCCAGAAAAACGCCTTATACGACGATACTGGCTCTGAGGGAGGCAGGCGTGTCGCAGGTTAGCCTTGAAAAACTGGCTGATGCCGATGCTTTCAGATCATTAGGATTGGACCGGCGGCAGGCATTATGGGAAATATCGGCCCTTGGCGATCGTCCTATCGGGATGTTTACCGGTGGGCAATCAGAAAGTGCGGTTGAAAAGCCGGTGGCTCTTCCGAAGATGACAGATTCCGAACATGTGGTGCATGATTACAGTGCACTGTCATTATCTTTAAAAGCCCATCCAGTGAGTTTTGTCAGGGAGAAACTCAGCATGCTGCATATCCGGTCCATCAATGAGCTGGACAACATGAGCGATGGAATGCCGGTGATGGTAGCAGGGCTTGTACTGGTACGGCAACGTCCGGGAACTGCCAGTGGAATCTGTTTTATTACTATTGAAGATGAGACAGGACATGCTAACCTGGTAGTGTTCCAAAAGCTCTACCAGCAATTCAGGAAAGAGATCCTGCAATCCAAACTACTGATGGTGGAAGGTAAAGTACAGCGTGAAGGGGAAGTGATACATGTTGTTGTAAAGCGCTGTCACAATCTGACAAGGTTATTGCATCAGCTGACTGCAATAAAGGAGGAAGATATAACCGGCTCGCAGCAATCCGCAGAAAATACACTTTTTGACATGGATGAACAAGCTTCTCAGGGTCAGGAAAATACGGAGGAGATCAGGCTTCCGGAAGCAAGAAATTTCAGGTAACGCTGATAGCGACTCCCGGATTGGCAGGATATATGCAGAGATAATAGTAAATTCATCAAAATACGATCCATGAAAAGGCCTTTCTTCCTGTTGCTTGCTTCACTATTCTCCTCCATGGTACAAAGCCATGGACAAAATAAGGAAACTACTTTTGCTGATATGATTTCAAAAGAGTGGCGGTTAGCGTATTATGGAGATAATAGTAAAAAGCAGACGCCTTCTGCCAAACAGCAGGAAGACAGAATGATCTTTTATAAAGACAATCGTGTGTTATCTATTGAAAATGGGAAAAAAGAGAATGGCAACTGGCAATATGATCCTACTAAAAAACTGTTAACCATCACAGATAAGCAAACCAGGGAACAGACCCTGTACCAGGTCATAAAACTGGACCAGGATCAGTTCGTGGTTGGTTATAAGGACCCGGAAGGCGTCCTGTTGGAAATACATATGTTGCCCATTAAAAAATAGGTTATTTTCCTGTTATTTCGATCCATACAGGCGCATGGTCGCTTGACTTTTCCCAGCCCCGTACATGACGGTCAACTCCGGCAGCCTTCAGGCGTTTATCGAAATGAGCGCTCAGCAGGAAGTGATCAATACGCAAACCGGCATCACGGCCGTAGGCATTCCTGAAATAATCCCAGAAAGTATAGATCTTCTCATCCGGATACAGTTTGCGGATAGCATCTGTCCAGCCTTGTGCCACCAATTCCTGGAAAGCAGCCCGTGTTTCTGGTCTGAACAGGGCATCGTCTACCCAGCGTTCTGGTTTATAAACGTCCTTTTCGGTGGGAATGACGTTATAATCGCCTGTGAGTATTACAGGAAAATCTTTAGACAGCAGTTCTTTTGAATGTGCTGTCAGGCGTTTGAACCAATTGAGCTTATAGTCAAATTTAAGTCCTGGTACAGGATTACCATTAGGCAGATACAGGCAACCCAGCAGGAAGTCGCCGTTGATCACCGCTTCGATATAGCGGCTATGCGTATCTTCCGGATCGCCTGGCAGTGCACGTCTCACCTCTTCCACCTGTGCATTACGGCTCAGGATGGCAACACCATTCCAACTTTTCTGTCCATGCCAGATGGCACTATAGCCGGCATCTTTTATGGCAGCTTCAGGGAATTTCTCCTGCGGAGCTTTCAGCTCCTGTAAGCAGACAACATCCGGCGCCGTCTCTTCCAGCCAGCGGAGTAAGACAGGCAAGCGTCCGTTGACGCCATTGACATTATAAGTAGCTATCTTCATAATAATCGGCTTGGTTCAATTGCGTATTTACTTACGCAACGAAGATAAGGGTTATGCAAGTTCATACCACCAGGCTGGGCTTTGTTTATAACAGAGATTAAAAAAGGGCATAAATTTGCAGCATGGAACATTTGCTGAAACATTTCTTTTCCAAGACGATAGGATGTCTTGATTTTGACGCAGGTACTGCCGACGATATCAGGCACGACGATTATAGTCCCTTCATTAAGATCCTTTTTATTGAAGCGGGCGCCGAGGTAATGGTGGATTTCCGGGAATACAGACTGGAACAGGATGCGCTGTTCTTTATAAAGGATGGTCAGTGGTATAAATTCTCCGGTAAGGGGACCTTATTATATTACAACCGCGATTTCTATTGTGTGCAGATTCACGACAAGGAAGTAGCCTGTGATGGCCTATTATATAATAATGTGTATGAAATACCTGTGGTATACCTGGATGAGGAAACCTCCCGGCAAACCAGGCATCTGATACAGGAAATAAAGCTTGAAGCGGTCAATGAGGAAAGTAATATGGAAGAGATGATCCGTATTTTCCTGAAGCAACTTATTATACGTTCTACCCGTATGTGGAAGAAAGCACATGATCTGGCAGATAGCGGGATAGCGCAGGAGGTGGAGTTTATCAGGAAATTCAGTCAGCTGGTGGAAGCGCATTATACTACTCATCATAATGTGGCCGATTATGCCAACTTATTAAATATCACTCCGAAAGCGCTGAGTAAAAGGATTTCGAGGCATAGTTCGAAAAGCCCCAATGATATTATTAAGGAGCGTATTATCCTGGAAGCCAAAAGGCTATTGATACATACAGATCTCAGTGTAAAAGAGATCGGTTACAAGCTGGGATATGAAGATCCGGCCTATTTTGTGCGCCTTTTTACCAACCAGGTGGACGCCTCCCCCCTTCTTTTCCGAAAAAAATACGCCGAGGGGGAAAAAGTACAATAAGTGTCGTCATTCGTGCATTGTTCCCCTTTGTCTGCTGCAGTAGCTTTGTGTTATCAAATTAAAACAATCACATTCAACGACACACAAAATGAAAAAGCAAATACTTTCACTCGCTGCATCAACTTTACTAAGTATAGGCGCAATGGCACAGAATGTAAATCCAGACAACGATCCTAACATTGACAGTCATACCAAGGCGTTTCTCCATGCCTTAAATAACAGTGGTGGCGCACCGCTGGAAACATTATCTCCTAAAGATGCCCGTGCAGTATTAGTTGGCGCACAATCGAGCGTGAAAGTGGATATTTCCGGTATTACAGTAAGTGAAAAGACAATTACACAGGACGGACAGACCGTAAAGCTGCATATCGTTCGCCCGGAAGGCGCTAAAGGTGTATTGCCTGTGTTTATGTTCTTCCACGGTGGCGGATGGGTGTTAGGTGATTTTCCAACTCACCAGCGACTGGTACGTGACCTGGTAGTAACATCCGGAGCAGCAGCAGTATTCGTTGACTATACACCTTCTCCGGAAGCGCACTATCCGGTAGCGATCAATCAGGCTTATGCAGCCACTAAATGGGTAGCAGCCAATGGTAAAGAAATCAATGTAGATGGAAAACGCCTGGCAGTAGCAGGTAACAGCGTTGGTGGAAATATGGCAGCTGTAGTAGCGCTCATGGCGAAAGATAAAAATGGTCCTGCTATTAAACTTCAGATACTCTTATGGCCTGTGACAGACGCTAACTTTGAGACAGGTTCCTACAACCAGTACGCAGAACAGCGTTTCCTGACTAAAAATATGATGAAATGGTTCTGGGATAATTATACAACAGACCAGGCAGCGAGAAAAGAAATTTATGCTTCACCGTTACAGGCAACACTGGAACAGCTGAAAGGCTTACCTCCAGCACTGGTGCAGACTGCCGAAAACGATGTACTGCGTGATGAAGGCGAAGCATATGCCCGCAAAATGGATGCTGCAGGTGTGACGGTTACAATGGTAAGATACAACGGCGCCATCCATGATTATGGTCTGCTGAATCCTATCGCAAACACTCCGACCACACGTTCAGCTATGTTGCAGGCAGGAAATGAATTGAAAGTTTACCTGAAATAAGCGACGGTTCAACAAAAAAAGGCAGCCTCTGACAGCATTTGAATGCAGTCAGAGGCTATCTCATTTTATATAGGCGTTAAAGTGAGTGGAAGGTGGGTTTTATTAACTTGGAGTTAACGAAATCTCTGAGGGGATTGTGTATATTTGTGTTGTTTGAGAGGCATGTAAGTGTTTAAAACATATCCATTGTAACAGGCAGCATAGGCCTTTCTTTCTCTACGAGATTATTGTTGTTGTTTCGCGTTCAGATCACTTTACAAACCCAGTAATGCGGCTATTTATACAGTTCCTGCATTAAAAAGAATTTAAACATTATTGACAACTCATAAACAAAGCAACAACATGATGATGTTCAAACCTGCACAATTTAAATCCAAATTCGACGAAGAAAGAATATTGAATCCTTACCAGTATGTCAAACTTGTAGAAACAAACATCGATGCTATTCTAACTGCTAAGTTTGTACCACCCCCATTAGGCAGTAACCAGATCCTGGGGCATGTCCGGGTTAAATTTAAACCAGGGTACCGATATACTACAGTTTAAACCAGCTTAAAATGTCTGATCTTAATATCCCTATCCATCAGAATGACCCAAATAACCGTAATAATCCATTTAATGTGGAACTATTACGGGAGATGGCCGCTAATCAAAAAGAAGAGATCAAATGCAAGCAACAGGAATTAGCACTCCGGGGCAAAGAAATCGGTATGGCACACGAGCTTTCTATGAGAAACATTGATATACATGCCGAATATATGAGGAATACGCCTAAATATGTATTCAGGAACCGGTTGCTGATCTTTCTTGTGATTATCACAATCCTGCTTATTATGATACTCTTCTTTATATATTGTCTTTATAGCGGTAATAAAGAAATAGTAATGAGGGTGATAGAAATAATTGTTACTGCACTTTTGAGTGGGAGTAGTGGCTACGTTATGGGTAGAACTAAAAAAGAACAAGCTGCTACGGCAGTGACAGAACCGGTGTAGTATGCCAGGGCATGTCCCTCTCAATGCATATCCGTAGCAGCCAGTAAGATCAAACACGAATAAGTATTATATTTGGCTACACCAAAACCCGGATATGTTACACATTGGTCTTATAAGGGAGGAAAAACAGCCACATGATAACAGAGTAGCATTTACGCCGCAGCAATGTCAGTGGATCATCAAAAACAACCCGCAGGTAAGTATCACCGTTCAGCCATCTGCCTGGCGATGTTTTTCAGATGATGAATATAAAGCTGCCGGTATTCCTCTTTCGGAAGACCTCTCCCATTGTGAGGTATTGTTAGGTATAAAGGAAGTACCTGTTGAGAAACTGTTATCCGGCAAAAAATACCTGTTCTTTTCCCATACACGTAAAAAGCAGCCACACAACAAACATATGCTGCAGACTATTCTGCAACGCAATATTACCCTGATCGATTATGAATGCCTGGTGCATGAAGACGGTCAGCGGATACTGGGATTTGGATTCTTTGCCGGTGTGGTAGGTGCACACAACGGGCTGTTGACCTATGGGAAAAAGACTGGCCAATATAGCCTGGTACCAGTACATAAATGTCATGATTTTAAAGAGCTGATCAATCATTATTTCGGAGCAAAACTGCCTCCGCTAAAGATCGTTATTACCGGCTCAGGCCGCGTGGCGGCGGGAACACTGGAGGTAATGGGATTATTGGGTATCAAATACATCCCACCGGAAGAGTTCCTGATCAACACGTATGCTTACCCGGTATATACACAGCTAAAGGCGGGAGAATTATATCTCCGGAAAACAGATAAAACATATAGCAGAGAAGATTTTCATCTCCATCCCGAGCAGTATGATTGCCGCTTCCTGCCATTTGTGACAGCTACAGACATTCTCATGAACGGTATTTACTGGGATCAGCGCATCTCACCACTGTTCACCTGGAATGACCTGGCAAAAGACAATTTCCGTATTAAGGTCATTGCGGATATCACCGATGATACCAACGGCTCAATCCCTTCTAATCTCGGAGACTCCAGTATTGATGATCCTGTATATGGCGTAGACAGGCATACAAGGCAGCGGACAGCTCCTTACCTGCCGGATACACTGGATATGATGTGCGTCAGCAATTTACCCAATGAGCTTCCACGGGATGCGTCACAGTACTTTGGCGACCAGCTGATGAAATATGTGTTTGATGAATTGCAAAGGCCGGATAGTACAGTTGTTCATAATGCTACTATTGCAGACAAGGGTGCGCTGACTGAGCGGTTTGAGTATTTGAAGGATTATGTCGAGGAGTGAGGGAAACTAAAGATATAAATAATACGGCTGCAACAACGACACAAACGCTGGTGTATAAGCATTCTGATCTGCTGCTCTGATAGCCATTGATTCCACCTTTGGTTCATTTTGCTGCCTGCTGAAGATGCCTATGCTGCGGAAATACTCATGGCGTTCACTCTGTTTCACATGTAATACTTCCTGCAAATAAAATCCCGCTGCACCGGCCATTGATATAAAGTCACCAAACGGACGATAAGGCAATAAAACAGAGAACGCCCCTTCTGCCTTCAATTGTCTGTCAATTACTTTCAACAGGTCACTATAATCCAGCGTAGTAGCATGCATTGCCTGGTTACGCAGATGATTGCTGCTTTTCAGATCCGATTCGTAAAAAGGAGGATTGGTAATAATGAAATCATATTGCCCATCAGCAGCCATTTCCCTGGCATCCGTTTCTATGACCTGCAGCCGGTCGCTCCAGGGTGAAGCAGTGAAGTTGGCCTTCGTCTGACCAGCGGCGGCGGCATCCAGTTCTATACCAGTAATGGCGGCATCAGGTAATTGCTGCGCCATCATAAGGGACAATAACCCGGTACCTGTGCCGATATCGAGTATCCGTTGTATGACGGGTTTATTGGTTTGCAGGAATGCAGCTGTATAGGCGCCCTGCAGACAAGCATCTGTACAGACCTTCATGGCGCAGGCCTCCTGATGTACGGTGAATTGTTTAAAACGGAAATAGTGATTCGCCATCGTCTTTACTAATGATCAAAACCTGCCCTTGCTCCGGGTACAGCATCCAGTCCAACAAATTCCCCTGCCTGGTATTTATACCAGGCTGTTATTGCAATCATAGCGGCATTGTCGGTACAATATTCAAACCTGGGAATGTAGGTCTGCCAGCCATACTTTTCGCCATACTGCTGTAAGGCCGTCCGGAGACCGGAATTAGCGCTTACCCCTCCTGCTATACCTATCTCCCTGATACCTGTTTCTTTGGATGCTTTTGCCAGTTTGTTCATCAGGATGCTGACGATACGATGCTGAATGGAAGCGCAGATATCCGCCATATTGTTCTCCGTGAACTGCGGATCTCTCTGTTGCTGTTCCTGCAGGAAGTAGAGAATAGATGTTTTTAAGCCGCTGAAGCTGAAATTCAGGCCTGGGATCTGGGGTTCCGGAAATTTGAACCTGTTGGGATCTCCCTGCCGGGCGTATTTATCGATAAGAGGGCCTCCGGGATAGGGTAAGCCTAATAATTTAGCACTTTTGTCAAAGGCCTCTCCTGCTGCGTCGTCCAGTGTTTCACCGATGATCTTCATGCTAAGAGGGCTGTCACAACGTACGATCTGGGTATGTCCACCGGAAACGGTCAGACATAGAAAAGGGAATGTGGGTTTCTCCTCTCCGATGAAATTGGCCAGTACGTGCGCCTGCATGTGATGTACGGCAATCAGCGGAACATCCAGTGCCAACGCCATGGATTTGGCAAAACAACTACCTACCAGCAGGGAGCCTATCAGGCCGGGCGCCTGCGTAAAGGCAATAGCATTCAGTTCCTCCTTGCGGACGCCAGCCACTTTCAGGGCCTGATCCACTACAGGGACAATATTTTCCTGGTGGGCACGGGATGCCAGCTCGGGCACTACGCCACCATATTGCTCATGAATGGTTTGATTGGCAATAAAATTAGACAGGATCTTTCCATCAGCCAACACGGAAGCGCTCGTTTCATCGCACGAAGACTCTATGGCCAGTATTTTTACAGACATGCCCGCAAAGGTAGGAAATTATAGCCTTTATCAATTGCTTCTGATAGCCACAACCGGATCCAGCTTGGATGCCAGGTAAGCCGGAATAAATCCTGCAATAACACCGACGATCGACGAGATGGATAGTCCTAAGATAACATTGCTTAAAGTGAGTGTGAATTCGAAGAAATCGAAGCTGTTAACAATTGCTGTGATGATGTATACGAAGAACAGCCCTAAGAATCCTCCCATGAGACAAAGGATGATGGATTCCAGCAGGAATTCCATAAGGATCACTTTCTTACGGGCGCCGATTGCTTTTTTTAATCCTATGATATTTGTACGCTCCTTTACGGTTACGAACATGATATTGGCAATTCCGAAACCACCTACCACCAGGGCGAAAAAGGCAATAAATCCTCCTCCAAGGTTCACCATACCGAACATCTTGTTAAGGTCCCCGCTTACCGCGGTGATCTCATTCAGGGAGAAATCGTCCTCTTCTTTGGGTCTTAAGCGGTGAACACTTCTCATTACCCCTCTAAGTTCATCCTTCAGTTGCAGCAGCGTAGCGCCCGGAGCTGCTTTCACAATAAGGAAAGGATCTGCAAAGCGGCGCTCGTCCACAATGGTACGGCCATACAGGTAAGGAACAACAACACTGTTATCGTAGTTAATACCGTCCACCAGGCTTGCTCCCTTCTTTTTAAGGGTGCCAATGATACGGCAGGGACGGCCGGAGATAGCAATCGTTTTTCCAAGGGCCTTTTCCGGACTACCGAACAGTCCTTCCCATATATTGGCCCCCAGGATGGCCACATTTGCGCCATTTTCATTTTCCTTGCCGGCAAAGAAACGACCGCTGACGAACTTCATGGCCTGAATTTTCTCATAGTCACCGCTTACCGCAAACAATTCGGTACCTTCCATGTAGTCGTCCTTATATTCCACCCGCTTGCCATTGGAGGAAAATGCAAAGGCAGACAAGCCTGCGCTATGAACTTTTTCCTTAATCGGACCCAATTCCTGGAATTTAGGCAGGGGACGGTTGACAAACTTCCACCAGGGGAAATCAGGACCGCCATCCCAGGGCCATTTCTGGATGTAGATCACGTCGCTTCCCAGGGATTCCACCTCGTTACGGACGTTCTTTTCCAGGCTGTTGGTAGCGGTCAACACGGCGATTATACAGAATATACCAATGGTAATACCCAGGAGGGATAAGAAGGTGCGGAGCTTATTGACCCGCAGCTCGAGGATAGCCATTCTAAGGCTATTCCACAAAATTTTGATCGTGGCAATCATAGATACATGTAAATTAATGATTAACCATGACAATTCCGTACCTTTGCACACATTTTTGGTTATAAAGTAATATGAAGTACGCAAGCGAGATCAATAAAAGGAAGACATTTGCCATTATCGCCCACCCGGACGCCGGTAAAACAACCCTTACTGAAAAGTTCCTCCTTTTTGGTGGCGCTATCCAGACGGCCGGTGCGGTAAAATCCAATAAGATCAAAAAACATACTACCTCCGACTTTATGGAGATAGAGCGGCAGCGTGGTATCTCCGTTGCTACTTCCGTAATGACTTTTGAGTACCGCGATATGCTGGTCAACCTCCTGGATACTCCCGGTCACAAGGACTTTGCTGAGGACACCTACCGTACCCTGACAGCGGTGGACAGCGTAGTACTCGTGATAGACTGTGTGAAAGGGGTGGAAGAACAGACCGGTAAACTGATGGATGTATGCCGCATGCGCGATACTCCCGTGATCATATTTGTGAACAAACTGGACCGTGATGGTAAAAATCCTTTTGACCTTCTCGACGAACTCGAAGAAAAACTGAATATACGCGTACGCCCCCTGAGCTGGCCCATCAACATGGGTAAAGACTTCAAGGGAGTATACAACTTGTACAACAAGAGTTTCGTATCATTTGCACCCAATAAAAAGGCTACTGACGATGATATCGTTCAGCTGAGTGACCTGAGCAGCAGTTATGTGGATCAGCATTTCAGTCCTCAGGACGCTGCCCAGCTGCGTAACGACGTGGAACTCATTGAGGGCGTATACGACACTTTTGACAATACAGACTACCTGGCGGGTAAAATGGCTCCTGTATTCTTCGGCAGTGCGGTAAACAACTTTGGTGTAAAAGACCTGCTGGATACCTTCGTCGAAATCGCTCCTGTTCCCCGCGACCGTGAATCCAGCACCCGTGAGGTAAAGGTAAGCGACGATAAATTCAGTGGTTTTATCTTCAAGATACATGCTAACCTGGATCCCCGTCACCGTGACCGTATCGCTTTCCTGCGTGTATGTTCCGGCCGTTTTGAACGTAATAAATTCTATAAACACGTACGCCTGGATAAAGACGTGCGTTTCAGCAACCCATACAGTTTCCTGGCCCGTGAAAAGAATATTGTGGATGATGCCTATCCAGGTGATGTGGTAGGTCTGTTCGATACCGGTAACTTCAAGATCGGCGATACTCTCACCGAAGGAGAAAAATTCTATTTCACCGGTATTCCCAGCTTTTCTCCGGAATTGTTTAAGGAGGTGGTGAATAAAGATCCGATGAAAACCAAGCAATTGGAAAAAGGATTACGCCAGCTGACAGATGAGGGTGTAGCCCAGCTGTTTACACAACACGGCGGTAACCGTAAGATCATTGGCTGCGTGGGAGATCTCCAGTTTGAAGTGATACAATACCGTCTGTTACAGGAGTACGGCGCTTCCTGCCAGTTCAATACCTTACCTTTCTATAAGGCCTGCTGGATCACAGGAGACAAACAGAAGATAGAAGAGTTCATCCGTTTCAAACAGGCCAATATTGTGGAAGATAAAGACGGGCATCTCGTATATCTGGCACAATCAGAATGGTACCTGAATACGGAACGCGCCAACAATCCGGATATCCAGTTTCACTTTACATCAGAAATTCATAAATAAAAAAGCCGCATCCTGTGATCAGGCGCGGCGTATTTTAGAATTGTACGACCAACTCAAATCGAAGTACAATTGCAGACTGTCCTTATGTATGTAAAACAATAACGCAAAGCTATATCAGCTTTGCGTTACTTATTTATACAATCGGGAATTTGATTTACGCAATTGGGAATTCAAATTGATCGAATATTGTCGTCACCGGTTGCACGTCACCCGGGGTTGCACCCCGCGCTACAAACACCTGGACTCCTGGCGGAGTCCTATTATGTTTTGTTAATGACGTTTGGTCACCCGGGGTTACACGTCACCCGGGGGTTACACGTCACCCGGGGGTTGCACGTCACCCGGGGTTGCACCCCGCTACAAACGCGGGACACCTACGCGGAGCCCTATTATGTTTTGTTAATGATGTTTGCCCTGGGGTTACAAACACGCAGCTAACAGAACGGACTACGCGACCTCTCTTTTTCCCCAGGTTTTCGATTTGATTCAATACTATCGCTTCGTGTATTGTAAGATGATCTCCCGGGTGGTCTTCTCTTCCTTGCCTTCAAAATGAGCATCCATGTGGCTCTCATCTTTCCAGCGGTATATTATCTTCTGAGGATAAGGGCTCTGCAGGTTTTCTGCTACAAATCCAATGGGTTTCAGTACACGTACCCTGAACCTAACTGGTTCCCCTGTTTGTTTATCTTTTACAGCTGCTATTGTAAAATAAATGGCAGCACTATCCCGGAACAAGAACATATCATCCAGTTTGGTACTGTCATTCCCCTCAATACGCATCGTTCTCCCCTTCCAGGTATTGTCGTCCACCCGTTTCCATTTCTCAGCATAAACACCCAGCCGGGTTTTCATTGTCCAATAACCTTCCATACGGTCGAGGTAATGAAAATCGGTCAGCTGTACCTGTGCGCTTGCCATATGGCAGGCGCACAGGAAACATATCAGTAAGAGGCTATTGCGGAACCACGGCTTCTTCTCCATACATCTGGGATTTATATTTATGGGATGGAGAAGCTATGAATGGGCCTATGTTCAGTGATTGCCATTTTTCATCTACTATTTTGATAGTGGCATCATCTGCAACGATAATATTGGGCCAGTCACGTTCAAAATTGTCCAGCAGGCGTGTCTTCAATGTTCCGTCCATACCGATGCCGGCGCCGGTTTTACCCGGATGCCCCGGTAATGGCGGACGCACCACGAAGCTATCACGACGCGGGTCCAGGTTATTGCAGAAACGCCACAATGCGGAAGCCAGGTCACTGACGTCCACGGTATGTTCAACGTATAGTACCATCTTCACGGCGGTCATTTCCGGCAGACTGTATAACTGCTCGTTCAGTTCTTTGATATGCAGAGGACGGGATTTCTGTACAGAGACGAGGATACAGGGGATATCTTCCTTCAACAGGGAATCATTGATACCTTTCACTTCCGGGAAACGTTTCAGGACTTCCTGTTTATTGAAGGCATAGTTGCTGGTGAGCTGTTCTTCATTACCTTCTATCTCTTCTTCATATTTGCGGGTACCATCAATACACATCTTACCGCCGAAGCCCATTTTAGAGCAGGAATGGTCCAGTACATCCATAGGCCCCTGGCTGAAATAAATATCTGTAGCGGGATTGAGGTGTTTGAACATGTAGCGGGCCAGCTCTTTATAGTCCTGTATATTCGTTCCTTCGTCAGCTACTGCCAGGATCTTGTTAAACATCATTTGTCCGGCGCCCCACATCGCATTCATTACTTTCTGCGCCTGTCCGGGATAGTCTTTTTTGATCTGTGCGATTACCAGGTTATGGAACACGCCTTCCACCGGCATTTCCATGTCGATGATCTCAGGTACCATGGTCATTTTGATCGGCGCCAGGAAAATCCTTTCGGTCGCCTTTCCGATCCAGGCATCTTCCTGCGGAGGAATACCTACTATCGTAGAAGGATAAACTGCGTCTTTACGGTGGGTGATAGCAGTCACATGGAAGCGTGGATACCAGTCGGCCAGTGAATAGTAACCGGTGTGATCTCCGAAGGGTCCTTCCCAGATCAGTTCTTCTTCCGGATCTACATAACCTTCTATCACAAAGTCTGCATCAGCAGGAACTTCTATTTCCGGCTGCGTGATACATCTCACGAGTTCCACTTTCTGTTTCCGCAGGAAGCCGGCCAGCATGTATTCATCCACATTCTCCGGCAGCGGAGCGGTAGCGGAATAGGTATATGCCGGGTCGCCTCCCAGGATTACTGCCACCGGCATACGTTTCTTCAGTTTTTTATATTCCATGAAGTGCTTGGCGGACACCTTATGCTTGTGCCAGTGCATGCCTGTCATGGTTTTATCGAATACCTGCATACGGTACATGCCCACGTTGCGGGTACCTGTATTCGGATCCTTTGTATGAATTACGGGAAGCGTGATGAATGGGCCTCCATCTTTCGGCCAACATTGCATTACCGGCAGTTTGGTCAGGTCGGGGTCTGCCATGATCACTTCCTGGCAAGCGCCTTTGCCGCTCACTACTTTAGGCATCCAGGAAGCGAACTGTCCCAGTTTGGGGAGCATTGCCAGCTTATCCAGCAGGCCTTCCTTAGGTTTTGACAATAATTTCACCAGTGCCTCGATCTCATTCGCCACGTCGTCCAGCTCATTTACTCCCAGCGCCATGCACATGCGTTTATAACTGCCCATGGAGTTGATCAGTACGGGAAAGTCGTATCCTGTATTTTCAAACAGCAGTGCTTTCCCTCCGTTGGGTGATTTGCTCACCCTGTCGGTGATCTCTGCTATTTCCAGCCTGGGATCCACATAAGTTTTGATCCTTATCAGCTCTCCTGCCTTTTCTAATGTATCTATAAAGTGTTTCAGGTGCTTATATGCCATATTTCTAATTGCGATAAATGCGAATGACGAATTACAATCGGTGCAAAGATACACACAATCATAATTCGTCATTCGTAATTCCGCTGGCCGGCTCAGACCGGAGGCTTTGTCCGGTGCCGGGAAACTTGCTTTCCCGGGCCACTGTTTTGCTTATCACCCGATTGGCTGCTTTCCTGCAGGAAACCGGCGCTGGCAAAAACGTATCTGATCACGGTTCCGGCGTATGGAATATTATCTTACAATCCGATCACAATAGGACCAGTAGCTATTACTACTTTGGGAGAGCGCTGGTATACTACTCTTGGACATGGAGGTGGTGGAGGGGCGGGCACATATACTACTGGTGCTGGTTCCACATAGACAACCGGAGCTGGTGCGGGGCGGCAGCTGTAGTAAGCGCCTCTGTAATCTCTGTTGCAATCATCCCAACGGCCATGATGTACTCTGTAGCTCCTTCCGCGATAGTCGTCGTCGTAATCACGATGATGACCATGACCTCTTTTTCCCTGAGCCTGTGCACTGAATATACCTCCCCCTATCAGCAGTAATAATAATACTATCTGTTTCATACTGTTGTCGTTTTGTTGTTGGAAAAAATAAAGATTGGAATAGTTCTCTTTGTTAAGAAATAATAATTTGTTGAATAAAGATGATGGTGTTCGCTTTGCTTTATTAAACGGTATTTTTTAATGTATAGTATGTGGTTTCGGTTCTGACAGTTGTTTTGTTCTGTCTGGTGAATAAAATTCAAGAAGCATGCCAAAAAATATTTTTATGTTTCAGGCAACAGGGTATTAAGTAGTTAGCTGAGTATTTTGCTCCGGCATCAAAACGAGCATCCAACTCAAAACAAAAAAGGAGCGACAGATAACCCATCGCTCCTTCTCATTATACATAATAAATTAAAACCTTGGACAGTTAGACACCTTCTGCTTTCTCCAGCGATTAGGTCCATACCCGCCACTACCGCCGCCAAAGCGATAGCTGAGCGTAAATCCGGTAAAGACATACCAGTCGTTATACTTGTCAGACCCACGCTGAGTGCCATCAGCCGGATAAGTACCTGGTGCAACATGTCCTCCGGTTACTTCATCACCCCGATAAGCAAAATCTACAGCTTTGGAACCGTGGGATCTTAATAAGGTATTCCTGTCAACATAAGTAAGGCTTACGTCATCCAGGTAGTCGGTAAACGTCTTACGAAGGCCGATTTCAAAACCTGCGATCCAGTTGTCAGTAAGTAATAGTTTGACACCGGCGCCAAATGGAATGGAGATCTGACGGAGATTATACTGTTTACGCGTAGGATATTGCGCCATTCCCTGCCCTTCCGTACTAAGGGGCCGCAGTTTAACAGTATTTCCCTGGGCATCTTTAGTGGTTGGATAAAAACTGAAAAGCGCTACACTTCCAAAGATATATGGCGTGATACGTTTCTCATCCAGATCCAGGAAGTTGAACTCCGCCCCCAGCTGTGCTTCGAAGATCGGGGAACGGAAACTGAGATTACGCCTCAGCAGCATGGTGTCGGTGTTGGTGCTATCAGCCCCGGCGATCCTGCCATAGGTCAATCCTGCCCTGAAGGTGAGATAACGGTTCACATCACGCTTCACAAAAGCACCGATGGAATACCGGGTATACTTCAGGTCCACCCGCTGTTGCACGAGATCACCGCTATAGTTGGAAGTACCAAGAAAACCTCCGGCCTGCCAGTATTGACTAAAGCCTTTGAATGGGGCACAGATCAATAAAACAACAACAACTCTCTTCCATACAGCACACGGCAGGCAATTCTTCAATAAAATTAGATTTGGCATCAATTAAGGGGATTGATTTAAAGATCGTGTTTATCACCGGAGAATATTCCGGAGTACTTCAGCAGGCATAAAGGGTAAACAGGGAAAGATTGCAATAATTGTACTAATAATAACTCTAACGTCGGAAATAGATAAAAATTGTTAAATATTCTCCAAAACGACGGCCGCAAATCTAACACTTTTCCTTTCTTCTACACAAAATGTACTCAATTAAACGTTTGTCATTAAAACGTTTTTTATTATCTACTACCAAAATCTTAAATTCGGTAGCAATCACTTAGCTAAATATCTAATATGTGAATTATTGATAAAGTATCGTAGCGCAGAGAAACGTTAGAAAAACCTTCGTAGACCATTTAACACCTCAAATTAGAATTAACTATGAATTTCAACCCTGCGGCCCATGAAATGGAGCTGATGGCAATTAAAGCACTCTGTTTCGCAGATGATCATATTTCTGAGTCGTTCGAGATGAAGGATGTTTCAGAATGGCTTGGGATCTCCTACTCTTACTTCTATCACAGTTTTACCACCGTGACAGGTGAACCTTACTGGCAGTACGTGAAGCGCCACCGTCTGGAATTATCAGCCGGCCTGCTCAGGCATAGCGGCTATAATATCAGCGAGATCGGCGACCGTACCGGTTATGCTACCGTTGCGGCCTATACTAAGGCTTTCACCCAGTATTTCAACAGGAGTCCCCGTAGTTTCAGGAAGATCGACATCCTGCCAAACGAAAAGCGTACCCTCGAAATGGTAGATGTGATTGTACAGGCCTTCGACAAAAAGGGGCATTCCATCACCCCTTTGTTCAGTTTCGAAATGACCGAGACAGATCAGCTGCCTGACAGCACACTGTTCTATTCCCTGTTATCCCGTGGGCAGGATCCGATTGCCCAGATGATTATGAAAATGACCCGGGAAGAACAGCGGATGCGCAATATTATCGCGGCCCTGAACCTGTCCGGTGCAAAGATCATCACCAGCACACTGGATTCTGTGCCTGTAACGGACTATGAAAAAATGAGCATGTATGCCGGTATCCTCATCCCAAATAAGGATATTACCCCACTGTTCATGCAAACGGTGATTGCCGAGAGACTCATGGCCAAACGCATCCCGGGAGGACATTATATTACGTTGCCCGTGCCAACGGATTTTGCGACAGCAGGTATTCCGATGTATGAGTTCATAGACAGATACGTGAAAGAAGGTGTGTTTAAGATGAGCGGTACCCACTTTTTTATATCACTGCTGGCCCCTAATTCCTGCGTAATCTATATTCCACATCTCAGACAGTTGTTGTAAATCCCTTTCTCCTTTTCCCTCTTTAAAATATATATTTGAGGGAAATAAGACTGTCCATGAACGAAGTGAAGCTGCCATTCAACGCCAGGCTGGCATGTACCCTACTATGTATTATACTGGTTATTTATATTGCCCGTGTGGGTCATACATTGATCATTCCTCTTGCTTTTGCCACGCTGGTAGCTATTATGCTGCTGCCTATTGCCAGTCAGCTGGAGAAGTGGCGTTTTTCACGGGGAGCCGCCGCCTTTACCGTTGTCATGCTTTTTGTGGCCGCGCTGGTGGGTGTGTTGATGTTACTGGGCACACAAATGGGTGCTTTTGTGGCAGATTTCCCGCATCTGCAGAAGCAGTTACTAGACCAGTTGAATTCGTTACAATCATGGATAAACGTCAGATTCCATATTGATTCCACGCAGCAGATGGATTACCTGGAACAGATGGCGATGGGTACACTGGGCTCTGCTACCTCGTTTATCAGCAGTACCCTTCTTTCGCTGTCCTCACTCCTGATTTTCATCGTCTTTGTACTGTTATATTCTTTCTTTCTCCTGCTTTACCGTTCCCTCATCATTACTTTTCTCATAAAGCTGTTCAGGGGAAAACACCGCGATAAGCTCCTCAATGTGGTAGTGCAAACCCGGTACATCATCAAAGGGTATGTAACCGGTTTGATGATAGAAACGATTGTCGTGGCCATTGTAAACTGTACCATGTTCTGGATACTGGGCATCAAATACGCTCCCCTACTGGGTATCATGGCCGCCCTGTTCAATCTTATTCCGTACCTGGGTATCTATATTGCTACTGTCATTTGTATGATACTGACGCTGACCAACAGTTCGCTGGCAACCACTATACAGGTGGGCGGCGGTCTGCTGATAGTGCACTTCCTGGATAGTAATATCCTCCTGCCCCGCATTATGGGATCCAAAGTGAAGATCAATGCCCTGGTTACCATCCTGGGGGTAGTGCTCGGTAACCTCATCTGGGGTGTTCCCGGCATGTTCCTCGCTATTCCATTTATCGCCATCCTGAAGATCATTTTCGAACATATAGAATATATGGAGCCCTGGGCTATTCTGCTGGGCGACGTAACAATGAAAGGAAAAAAGAAACCGGCGCTCCCAAAAGGACCTGAGCCCGGCCCTGTCAGTGAATAAACCGTAAAGATGGAAATACCCACGCTTACGACCGGCAACATCAGTCTGCGGGCCATAGATGAAAAAGATATTGCCGCGCTATTCAGCCTGTTCTCTCAGGAGAAAGTGGTGCGCTTTATGGACATTGAACGTTTTGTCAATGTCTCAGAAGCGGTACAACTTATCGCGTTCTTCCGCGATAAACTAGCCCGTGGTGAAGGTATGCGCTGGGCCATAACCCTCAATGGGCATAATGAGCTGATCGGTACCTGTGGCTTTCATCACATAAACAGGACGCATTATAAAATGGAAATGGGATATGATCTGTTACCCTCCTACTGGGGCAAGGGTATTATGACCAACTGTATACACCGCCTCATGCAATACGGATTTGAGGACTTACAGATAAACAGGATCGAGGCGTTCGTCGATCCTGCCAATACCCATTCCCGTCAACTGCTCGAAAGACTGGGATTTGAACAGGAAGGAAAGGTAAGACAGGCGTTCTTTCAGAAGGGGAAGTTCGTGGATGCGTTTATTTATAGCCTGCTGCAGAGAGATTACAGGTATGATATGCAATTTTGAGTATTCTAATTATTATCATGATAAAAAGAAGATAAGATACTATATAAATCAACCCCATAATAATATAATTTCTTACAATATCTAACTGAGTATTATCTTCGCGCTTCCTTATACCTAATCTATTTTTATGCAGATCCACAGCACGCTGATGGCATTGCTATGCCTATCATTTTCATTATCTGTTCAGGCACAAACAGATTCATCAACCACTAAGCACATTTCTTTCAAATCTAAAAAAGCCGTCAATTTTACCAAACTGGAGCTGGTGTATCAGAAAGAAACTGTGAGCTACACCGGCGCAAGTTACAGCTCTTCAGGCTACCGCCTTTCAGGTGCAAATCCTTCTCTACCGGGTTACCAGGCACCAACCTCCTCTTCAATTAAGGTACCTTATATCCGCGTTAATGGCGGAGAACTTAAACGGTTGGACAAACGTGCCAATATGCTCAGACCCTATTATACAAAAGCGCCACTAGCAAACGAACAGCTAACACTGATGAACCAACAGCGTAGACGCGGAGCGGTTCAGGGCTGGACGTTGGTGGGCATTGGCACTGTTGCTACAGCAGTTGGATTGTATTCCGCAGTCACCAAAAGCGATGATGAAGATTCAAACTATTCAACATCTCTTTTGCAAGGCATCATACGTATAGTGCCCGGCCTGGCCGTTGCATATGCCGGCTTCGCTCTTAGCCACTATCACAGCGAAAAGGCAAAAAAGCACCTGGAGCAATCTCTGGAGATCTATAACAAGCAGTATTATAAACCGATAAAAGCTGACAGTACGGTGAGTAAGGCCATTAATGCCGACAGTGCTGCGTTAGTACCTGTTAATCAGTAATTAATATTCAAATGAAAAGAACTTTACAACTCATTATTTTACTACTTTCATTTCAACAGTGCGCATCCGCACAATTTAAGATATTAGCCGAAGGTCCCGCCTTCAATGAACCTGAAGAAGGATTTGGCAGATTATTATTGCTAAAAAACGGTGGTACCGTACTGACGCATATTCACCGCGAACAGAAAGAAGGCATTGAAGTACAGATCTACAATAAGGAACACGTACAAACGGCCATAAAACATATCCAGGCGCGACCTGGCGGAAATTATGATCACGAATCCGTCAACGGTATCTTCGAAATCAATGGAGACCTGACCGTGCTCATTACAGCAGTAATAGAAAAGAAACCCACTCTCTTCCGTATGATCATTAACGCCACTACCGGCGAACTGACAAAAATGGAAAAGATCGCTGATGCAGGAAAACAGCAAATTACGAAGTACCATCCACTGCGTAACCCGTTCCTGGTCCGCAAAGACCCATTGAACGATTATTATGCCGTGGCCATTTCTCACGACAAAGACGAAACCTGGAGTGATGCGCAGATCGAAGTAATACTCTATAATAACCGGCATGAGGAGATCAGCAGGGCGAGTTATACAGCCGCTGATAATAAATACAGCATGTTGCAACTGCATGACCTCGTAGTCTATAACGGGGGAACTGTCGGTCTCCTTGGCTACGGAGATTACCATAACGATGCGACAAATCACAGGGAAGGTCATCTCGTACTGATGAAACTTGAAAAAAATGAGCATACATTAACGCTCACAGAACCTGATATCATGAAAGGCCACCAGATCGATGGGGGTATTATCCGCCATAATCCTGTTACGGGAAAATTGATCGTGCTGGGTTCTGCATTAATGGATGAGGAGCTCGAAACGCGAAAAAAAGGCAGAGAAAAACAGGAAAATAAGCAATACATGGCCTTCGCAGCATTTGCCAATCCTACTACTATGAACATTGAAAAGACATTCGATGTCTCTCCCACAGAAGCTAGCGAAAGAAGTGAAAAGCTTTATTATAAAGACCACGGCCACCCTTATTTCGGTATGCCTCAAAACCTGTTCCTCAATGCTGATGGTGGATTTTCGATAGTATATGAACTACTGGCATCTTCTGTGGTTACGTATAACACCCTGCCACAGCAGGAAGAAGTACATACAGTAATCCTCAGCGATGTTGCTGTATCAACATTTAACAGGGATGGCGTCATGAAAACGTCTGCGCTTATTCCCAAAGACCAGGTCTTAAGTCCCTCCTGGCTGGAACCTTTTTATCATTCCCGGAGGGATTATACCGGCAATCAGCTGTTTGAAGGCCAACAGTTCAAATCGTTCTGTTATCTCAACGCCGGCAATAAAAACTATATACTCCTGAACGATACAGAACGTAATATCGACGAACTGAAGTCTGGTAAAAAAATCACTATTATGGGAGTAAGCAAATGTGACGCCTTTTATTACCTGGCAGATGGCAAGAATTCCTTACCCGACCGCCAGTATCTATTTGAAAACGGAAAAAAGAGCTACAAACTTGCTGCTTTTACAATTTCAGATTACGATCAGACGAATAATATATATGTCACCATGCAGGTCGAGATAGCAAAAGGCGGGAAAAATACAAAGATCATCTGGTTACAGCCCTAAGAGGCACTACATAACAAGCAGGAGGCCGCTTATATTCAAAGCCGGCCTCCTGTTTATTTTATCCCCTCTTTATTACCTGTTTTTATTACGTTTGTAACTACTAACCTTCATTACAACATAATGACTTACAGGAACGCAACACTGGAAGACCTGCCAGAAATCGTCGCTATTTACAACACAACTATTGCGGGCCGTATGGTAACCGCTGATACTGAGCCCGTTACCGTTGAAAGCCGTATTCACTGGTTCAATGTACATTCTCCCGAAAAACGTCCTTTATGGATGGTTGAAGACAATGGCGTTACCGTAGGATGGGCCAGTTTCCAATCCTTCTATGGCCGGCCTGCGTATGACGGAACATGCGAGATCAGCATTTATCTACATGAGGACCAGCGTGGCAAAGGGTATGGCAAGACCATCCTTCGTCATGCGATGGAACAATGTCCGTCCATCGGGGTGCATACCTTGTTGGGATTCATCTTTGCACACAATCTTCCGAGTCTGCGTTTATTCGAACAACTGGGATTTAAGGAATGGGCGCACCTGCCAAACATTGCCGTATTGGATGGCGTGGAAAGAAGTCTGAATATTCTCGGCAAAAGGATTGACTAATACACTTTAATTATGTGGTGGTTATATGCTTTACTCTCTGCTTTATTCGCTTCTCTGACGGCTATCTTCGCCAAAATCGGGGTGTCGGGAGTCAATTCCGACCTGGCAACGGCCATCCGGACGATCATCATATTGATCATGGCCTGGGGCATCGTATTTTTCCGGGGCGAGGGTAAAGGCCTCCAACATCTCTCAAAGTTCAGCCTGATCTTCCTGATCTTATCAGGAATGGCTACCGGTCTGTCCTGGATCTTTTACTTCAAGGCATTGCAGATGGGTAAAGTATCGCAAGTAGCGCCGGTCGACAAACTG
The DNA here is from genome assembly GCF_900142925.1 of Chitinophaga sp. CF418. Taxonomy (GTDB): domain Bacteria; phylum Bacteroidota; class Bacteroidia; order Chitinophagales; family Chitinophagaceae; genus Chitinophaga. The sequence goes on along the minus strand of NZ_FRCN01000007.1, from coordinate 148,848 downwards.
AGTGTTGCACTGACTATTGTATTATCCGTCGCATTCCTGCATGAAGCGCTGACTATCAAAACAGCGATCGGTGCTTTACTGATCATTTCAGGGACGCTGGTATTGATCCTGTAACAGTTGACGAGGTCAATCACCCATAGCAAGCGGTAGAGCATGCTTCATCTATCTGCATAATAAAATGCTGATTATAAGTTAATTGCAGATAGTTGACACAATCAAAAATTCAATTCTTCATAACAATCCGTAGTGTGTATGTATTACCGCTACGGATTTTTTCCTTCAGGAGATCCAGCCTGGTTAGCCCTCTATGCACCTCCATATACCGATTGCCTGGGCCTGTCATCACCCAAAAGATATCCATGTTATAAATACTCCCCAAAATGCGCCTTCCCTGTCTCTTCCTTTCCTCTGTGTACGACGATCTTCCGTTCTGATTTCTATATTTCCATATCGCTTAACCGTCGTCTGGATATCACTTTGCCGTCATTTCTATATCGATTCGATATAGAGATGTCGGTAAAATGATATGGAAGTGACGGTAAAGCGATATAGAAGTACTGAAGTCATATCAATACCAGAGCGGGTTAAGACAGGAAAAAGGGGCATTTTTCGGTTAGGAACGAAATGTTCTCTATCAATGGGGTCCTTTTAGCGTATCGTTCGTTGGAATCCAGCCGGCCGGGGACGAGTAGTGTTTCGCGCTAAGTAGCCCGGTTTCAGTATGGGATGGCGGTCGGCGCCTCTCTGGATGACTATTAAGCATCATCAATCGAATAAGATTTTGAATAAGGATTGAACTGCACCAGTCGTATCACCCGAGAGCCGAAGGCCCGCCATTCCCATCTGAAACCGTTGCTACTTATGCTCTCCCTGCGATAATATATCACGTCCTCCTATTTCTGGCAACAATTCGGTTCTTTGCGGTTTGAGGAGTTGAAGCGGACTGCTTTGTAGGATGAGTTTTGAACAACAGAGGCTGTAAGTGTTGGCCTACCTTTGCCACCATATTATTAAATGTAACTGCTCTGGCTAGTGGTGTTATTTATTGATATAAAAAGAATTGGAGAAGGCTTGGGAATAGGTTTTAGTCAGAAGATCAGGTTCACTATAGAATTGATTATCAATTCTATAAAGATATAATCTCGAATTTTTCTTTTTCATTAAGTGTTGGGGTTCATTAATAAAAGCGCGGAAAATCTTCGATAAGACCCAGGGGAAACGCCATGCATAAAACCAGCTTCTTTCTAACCTTTGAGACAGATTCTTCCGTCCCGGGACACCCATTTCCGTCCCCCCGGGATGCCCCCGAACGACAAACACACAGCATCTGATGGAGCCAAATGCAGCGAATGGTCCCGGATTGTTAATACGCCTTTACCATGTCTTTACTATGTCTTTACAGTGTCTTTACCATGCCTTTACCATGTCTTTACCATGTCTTTACCATGCCTTTGATGTGGACTTAAAGTACTGGAAGGATACCTTTATCATACCTCTAGTACAGAAATACGGTCTTGATAAGGAGGACCCAGATATTATCGTAGGGAGAGCGTAAGTAGCAGCGGTTTCAGATGGGAATGGCGGGCCTTCGGCTCTCGGGTGACACGACAGATGCTGTTCAATCCATATTCCAACCCCTATTCGATTGACAACGCTCAATAGCTTTCCAGAGAGGCGCCGACCGACATCCCATACTGAAACCGAGCTACTTTGCGTGAAAAAAAAATCTTATTCGCTTTAACAACGCTCAGTGTAACAAAAAAAGAGGCGCATCTAATAAGACGCGCCTCTTTAAATATATTCACTTACCACCCTTTATTTACTGGTTATCAACTCTTTAACCTTCTTTATCTCATACACACAACGCCTATCTCCCGCAATAATATGATCAACCCGCTTCACCTCTACATCATCCCCCATAATAGCCTGAAAAGTCTTCAATTCTGAAGTACAGATATTCGCGCACTGCGTAGCAGCACAGCAAATCGGGCAGTGGTTCTCTATAAAGATGAAACTATCTTCTTCTTCCCGCCATTCAGCCAGGTAGCCTTCGGAGGTCCGAAAGCTTGCAAATTGCGCCAGTCTTTCTGCCAGCCCGGTAGTACCAGATAGCGCGTTCATATATTTCTCCTGCTGTTGGAATTCACGGGCAGCTACGACCCTTTCGAGTGCAGCTTCTCCCAATTCCTTGCGGATGGTTTCTATTAATTGCAGCGTCAGCTCCACATGCGTATCGGGAAAGTGAGCGTGGCCCAGCGGTGTAAGATCCCAGATTTGAACAGGCCGGCCTACTCCTCTGGATGTTGTAGCCGACACCACAAGCCCTTCCTCTGCCAGCTTCAGCAGCTGCAGGCGGGCGCCTTCTCCTGTCATACGTAATGCGGCTGCCAGCATAGCGGCCGATTGAGGCCCCTTCGTCTTCAGTAACTGCAGAAATTTGTCGGCAGTTGCTTTTGTGATGGGTCTATAATTTTCCAAGTTATTACTTGTTTTATTCTCAAATGTCGTAATTTTGTAGGAGTTAAAAAAATTTGTTGCCAGAACAACAGCTTAAAACAGAAGAATAATAAATGAACGTATTGATCTTCAACGGCACAATGGACAGTAGCCCCTATACCACTGCAAACCAGTTAACGGGCTATTTCGAGGAACAGTTCCGGCAAAAGGGATTTTCTACGGAAGTGTTCAGCCCTGTTGACGGCCATATTCCGTTCTTTGCATATCCTAAGGGTGACATGCCCGACTCCGTTAAACATATGTGTGATGTATTCCTGAAAGCGGATGTACACGTATGGCTTACACCTCTTTATCACGGGAGCATGACTGGTGTCATGAAGAATACACTGGACTGGCTGGAGATGACCAGCAAGCTCAGTAATCCTTATTTAACGGGAAAGGTTGTAGCTTTGGTATGCTGGGGAGACGGTTCCCAGGCCATGCAGGGGATCAACGCAATGGATTCGGTAGCCAAAGCCCTCAGGGCATGGGTATTGCCCTTTTCAGTGCCAATTATGAAAGAGCATTTATATGATGCTGAAACTAAAACGTTTACAACATCATATAAACATAAATTCGACAGGATGATCTCTCTGCTGGGAGACTCCAGGATCGGGGACAAAAAGCCGGTGACAAAAACTACCGGAAATCACTAATCCAGACAGGATTGGAAGACTCCGGTGACAAACACCAGCAATTTCCTGCCAACAGATCAGGATCGCACAAAAAGGAGTAACAATAAGCTGGAACTCCCTGAGCGACAGGCAGGATTGGAAGAAAACCGGTGACAATCACAGAAACTCGCCGGTCAATAATAACTACTAAGGTGAAATCTGTATAAAAGGAAGCAATTATGATAACAGTATCAGAAAAAGCAGGCGAATATATAAAGGAGCTTATGGTTAAGGAGAATCATGTTCCCGGTACCTTCGTACGCGTTGGCGTAAAAGGCGGCGGTTGCTCAGGACTGGAATATGTGTTGAAATTTGAAGCGGACAGCCAACAGGATGGAGACCAGACTTTCGAAGATAAAGGTGTAAAGATCGTGGTGCAGATGAAGAGCCTCCTGTACCTATATGGCACTGAGCTGGACTATTCAGATGGTCTCAATGGTAAAGGGCTTTACTTTAACAATCCTAATGCTACCCGTACCTGTAGCTGTGGGGAAAGCTTCGCGGTATAATCTCTTATTACCCCGGACTTCTGCATTACTTAATTAACTCGGAAAATGAGAAACAGCAACGAAATAATAGATGATATAGCCAACCGGGAATATGAGTTTGGCTTTACTACCGACATCGAGATGGATATGGCGCCGGTGGGTCTGAATGAAGACACCATCCGCTTTATCTCTGCTAAAAAGGAAGAACCACAATGGATGCTGGAGTGGCGTCTGAAAGGCTTCCAGGCCTTTAAAAAGATGCAGTTCCCTAAATGGCAGCACTTTGAAATGCCTGAACTGGACCTTCAGAAGCTTTCTTACTATGCCGCACCTAAGAAAAAGAAACAACTCAACAGCCTGGATGAAGTAGATCCTGAGCTGCTGGCTACTTTCGAAAAGCTGGGTATTCCTATCAACGAACAGAAAGCACTGGCCGGCGTTGCTGTAGACGTTGTTTTTGACAGCGTTTCCGTTGCCACTACTTTCAAGGAAAAATTAAACGAACTGGGCATCATCTTCTGCTCATTCGGTGAAGCAGTAAGGACCCATCCCGACCTGGTAAAGAAATATCTGGGTACCGTAGTACCTCATTCCGATAACATATTTGCCGCCCTGAATGCTGCGGTATTCTCAGACGGCTCTTTCGTATACATTCCGAAAGGCGTGCGCTGCCCTATGGAACTGAGCACCTACTTCCGAATCAATGCGGAAAATACCGGCCAGTTCGAGCGTACCCTGATCATTGCCGACGACAACGCTTATGTTAGCTATCTGGAAGGCTGTACAGCTCCCAAGCGTGATGAGAACCAGCTGCACGCAGCAGTGGTGGAACTGATCGCGATGGACCATGCAGAGATCAAATACTCTACCGTACAGAACTGGTATCCGGGCGATAAAGACGGTAACGGCGGTATCTACAACTTCGTGACCAAACGTGGTATCTGCAAAGGAAACAGCAGCAAGATCTCCTGGACACAGGTAGAAACCGGTTCTGCTATCACTTGGAAATATCCAAGCGTGATTCTGCAGGGCGACGATGCTGAGGGCGAATTCTATTCAGTAGCGGTAACCCGTAACAAACAGATCGCTGACACCGGTACCAAGATGTACCACCTTGGCCGTAACACCCGCAGCCGTATCATTTCAAAAGGTATTTCTGCAGGTCATAGTGATAATACTTACCGTGGTCTTGTACAGGTAGGTCCACGTGCCGCCAACGCACGTAACTTCACCCAGTGCGATTCCCTGCTGATAGGCGATCGCTGCGGTGCACATACCTTCCCTTACATTGAATCCAGGAACAGTACTGCTACAGTAGAACACGAAGCAACTACTTCCAAGATCGGTGAAGACCAGATCTTCTATCTGAACCAGCGTGGTATAGATACAGAAAAAGCAGTAGCACTGATCGTAAATGGTTATGCACAGGAAGTGCTGAACCAGCTCCCGATGGAGTTTGCGGTGGAAGCTCGTAAACTGCTTTCTATCACACTGGAAGGAAGCGTAGGATAATAAAATAATTTACAAAGCAAAAACAACAGAGAAACATACAATCATGCTGACGATCAAAAATCTGCACGCAGAAGTAGACGGTAAACAAATCCTGAAAGGCATCAACCTGGAAATCAGGAAAGGAGAAATGCATGCTATCATGGGCCCTAACGGTTCAGGAAAAAGCTCACTGTCTTCTGTGTTGGCGGGTCGTGAAAATTATACTGTAACACAAGGTGAAGTGATCTTCGAAGGGAAAAATCTGCTGGATATGGCTCCCGAAGACCGTGCACGTGAAGGCCTCTTCATGGCGTTCCAGTATCCCGTTGAAATTCCGGGTGTATCCAACCTGCATTTCCTCAAGACTGCATTAAACGAGATCAGGGCTTACCACAATCTGCCTGCGCTGGAATCCAAAGAGTTCCTGAAGCTGACCAAAGAAAAACAGCAGCTGGTAGATTTTAACGCCAACCTGATGAACCGTTCTCTGAACGAAGGTTTCTCCGGCGGTGAGAAAAAGAGGAATGAAGTGTTCCAGCTGGCAATGCTCGATCCGAAATTAGCTATCCTGGATGAAACAGATTCCGGCCTCGATATTGACGCCCTCCGCATTGTAGCTGCCGGCGTGAATAAGCTGCGCAGTGCAGATAAGGCTTTTATGGTTATTACCCACTACCAGCGCTTGCTGGAATACATCGTGCCTGATTTCGTGCACGTGCTGTACAATGGTCAGATCGTTAAGACTGGCACCAAAGAACTGGCACTGGAACTGGAAGAAAAAGGCTACGACTGGCTGAAAGAAGAGGTACACCAGAAAGAATCTGTATAACGCAAAAAGAACCATGACGAGCGATAAATCATTTTACGAATTTATATCCAATGGGGTACCTGGTCCCGAGCAGAAAGTAGACGCGGACAACGCTATTCTTCCTGCCCGCAAGCTGGCATTCAGCCGCTTCAAGGAACTGGGTCTGCCTACGATTAAAACTGAAGAGTGGCGCTATACCAATATTCAGCGTTATCTCAAAGACGCCTTTACCCTGGCACAGGAAGAACAAGGTACTGTAACGGCAGAACAACTGAAATCTGCCAGTATCCCCCAGCTGGACAGCTACCGTGCTGTGCTGGTGAACGGACGTCTGCAGGCCGACCTCTCTACCCTGCCTTCCGGTGGTAAAGTTACTGTCTCCAAGCTGAGCGATGCAGCCGGCAACGCACAGCTGCAGGCATGGTTTGATAAACATCCGCACCTGCAGTCACAGCCTTTCGCTGCCCTGAACGCGGCCCTCTTTGCTGATGGCCTGTTCATCGAAGCAGGTATGAACGCCAGCCTGGATAAACCTTTACATATTATTCATGTGTATACTGCTTCCGCAAACGCATTCATTCAGCCCCGCCACCTGGTGGTACTGCATAAGAGCGCGACCCTGGAAGTAATTGAAAGTGTTGTTGGTATCAGTGATAATGCGATCGCTTTCGTAAATGGTGTAACAGAAATAGTGCTGGAAGAAAATGCTGAACTCTGGCATTATAATATCCAGAACACCGTTAAGAACAGCCGTCATATTCACCATACTTCTGCTACCCAGAAGGCCGACAGCCGCTATCATCATTTTAACTTTACACTGCCATCTGCAGAACTGACCCGTAATAACCTCAGCGTTGCGCTGACAGGCAGTAATACGGAAACCAATCTGCACGGGCTCTACCTGGCTACCGGCACCCAGCACGTGGACAACCACACTTTTGTGGACCATCTGGTTGCTAACTGTAACAGTAATGAGCTGTACAAGGGTGTACTGCTGGACGACGCCAATGGCGTATTCACCGGCAGGATCCATGTAAACCAGGATGCGCAGAAAACAAACGCTTTCCAGCAGAACAACAACCTGCTGATGAGCGAAAAGGCGAACATCAATTCACAGCCTCAGCTGGAAATCTATGCGGATGATGTGAAATGTAGCCATGGCTTCACCGTAGGACGCTTCAGTGAAGAAGCATTGTTCTATCTGCGCTCCCGTGGTATTGGTGCAGAAGCCGCTAAATCACTGCTGGTAAATGCTTTCGCATTTGATATTACCGACCAGGTACATATACCGGCTTTACAGGATTTCCTCGCAGAAAAGATTCGCCAGTATGTAGCCGGCGCTATCAATAACTAATTCGATCAGAAATTCCGATCTTTGCACGAGGTCATCCAGGTTCATCCCGGATGACCTCTGATGCTTCAGAGAAGAACGATAAATTTTAAGCGTATTATGCAACACGTACCAGACATCACTGTTCCGGCAATAGATATAGAAAAGATCAGAAAGGATTTCCCGCTGTTACAGGAAAAAGTATATGGAATACCACTCGTATATCTCGATAATGCAGCTACTACCCAGAAGCCGCAGATCGTGCTGGATACGTTAATGCATTACTATATTCATCTCAACAGCAACGTACACCGTGGTGTACACCATCTCAGCCAGGAAGCAACCGCCGCTTACGAGAATTCCCGTAAGACCGTTGCCTCCTTCCTCAATGCCCGTAAACCGGAAGAGATCATCTTTACCAAAGGAACTACCGATGGTATTAACCTGGTGGCTTATTCCTTCGGCCGTGGCGAGATCAAACCAGGCGATGTAGTGCTGGTATCTGCCATGGAACACCACTCCAACATCGTTCCCTGGCAGATGATGTGTGAGGACAGAGGTGCAGAATTGAAAGTCATCCCCATGGATGAAAACGGGGAACTGATCATGTCAGAATTCTCTGCACTGCTCACCGATAAAGTGAAGATCATTGCGGTAACATACGTATCCAACTCCCTGGGTACCGTTAATCCCGTACGCGATATTATAACCCAGGCACATGCCCGCAACATCCCTGTACTGCTCGATGCCGCACAGGCGGTACAGCATATGCCTGTGGATGTACAGGAGCTGGATGTAGACTTCCTCGTATTCTCCGGTCATAAAATATACGGTCCTACCGGTACCGGTGTACTGTATGGCAAGGAAGAATGGCTTGACAGACTACCTCCCTATCAGGGTGGCGGCGATATGATCAAGACCGTTACCTTCGCCAAAACCATCTACAACGTACTGCCGTACAAGTTTGAAGCCGGTACTCCCGATATCAGCGGCGCTATAGCACTGGAAGCTGCTATAAAATACGTACAACAGATAGGTGTTGAAAATATCCAGGCATGGGAAGAACAACTGGTAGAATATGCCGTACAACAGCTGCAGCAGATCGACGGACTGCGCTTCATCGGTAATGCCAGGCATCGCTCCGGCGCCATCTCCTTCCTGGTACACGACATTCATCCCTATGATCTCGGCGAACTGCTGGACAAACAGGGTATTGCTATCCGTACCGGCCACCACTGTGCCGAACCTGTAATGGGCTTCTTCTGCATCCCTGGTACCGTACGTGCATCCTTTGCAATGTATACTACTTTCGAAGATATAGACAGATTAGTAGCGGGCATTAAAAAAGCTGCCGCTATGTTAACATAACAGGATTATGACTATCAAAGAAAAACAGGACGAACTGATATCAGACTTCTCTTTCATGGAGAACTGGATGGATAAATACGAGCATATTATTCAACTGGGTAAGGAACTTCCGCTGATAGACGAAAAATATAAAACGCCCGATCACCTCATTAAGGGCTGTCAGTCGCAGGTGTGGCTGCACACCGACATGCAGGACGGTAAACTGATCTTCACAGCTGATAGTGACGCTGTGATCACCAAAGGACTGGTAAGCCTGATGATCACCGTATTCTCGGGGCATACACCTAAAGAGATCGCAGCGTCTGAAATATACTTTATTGACGCGATCGGATTGAGCAGTCATCTCTCTCCTACCCGTTCCAACGGGTTATTGAGTATGCTCAAGCAGGTTAAGTTATATGCAGTTGCCTATGAGGCAAAATCTCAATCACAAAAAAACGGCAAAGAGCTATGAGCGAAAATACATTGACACTACGCGACAGGATTGAAGAGGTGCTGCGCACAGTATTTGATCCGGAAATACCGGTGAATATCTTTGAGCTGGGCCTCGTATACGAAATCAGGATAGGCGATAATAACCGCGTTGCCATCACGATGACATTGACAGCACCGGGTTGTCCGGTAGCTGGCGACATCATACGTGAAGTAGATGAGAAAGTAAGGGATATTGCGGATGTATCTGATGTAGATGTGACCCTGACCTTCGATCCACCGTGGAATAAAGATATGATGAGTGAAGAAGCCAAACTGGAATTGGGCTTCATGTAAGATGAAACCTGGAAGAAATTATACAAGCCGGTGCTGTGATTACAGGACCGGCTTTTTACATTTTATAAGAGAGTATGGTTCTCAACTCTTTATGCGGATAGCTGTCTGTCCCGCAGACTTGTCTATTTCCGTTTTCCTTTAAACATTCATAATGGTCAGTTTGTTATAACGTTTCCTACCTTTGTCATCTTATTACCTTATAAAACTCAATTATGTTTGAACAATTAACGCAACTCATTCAGCAAAGCGGTCTGCAATCTGTCATTAACAATCCCGAAGTACCTAACGAGCACAATGACGGTGTGATCGCCGAAGCACAGAACTCCATTCTCTCCACTTTCAGCCAACTGAATGCCAATGGTGAAACACAACAGGTAAATGAAGCGCTTGAATCTGCTGATCATCCGGTTACGCAGAACATTCAACAAAATTTCGCTGGCAACATCATGGAAAAGTTTGGCATCAATAGTGCTACTGCTACAAGCATTGCTGCAACCTTAATCCCTACCGTTCTGAACGCCATTAAAGGTGGCGGTGCCTCCGGAGCCGGCGGAGTTGTGGGTAACGGTTTTAACATCCAGGACATATTATCATCCCTGGGCAGTGGGGGTTTGGGCAACGGCAATATCCAGAGCTCTATCAATAGTATTGGCGGCAAACTTGGATTAGATAAAGATGGAGACGGCGATGTTGATCTGAACGATATCACGAAGATGTTCAGATAATTATCAGATGGAACTTTTAACCATTCCAATCAATAATTATGAGCAACAAACAATTGAGCACTGCTATCCTCTGTATGGTATTTGCAGTTATGGTAGCCTGTAAGGCGAAGACCAGCGACACGCAGATCCAGACAAAAGTTTCCGAACAACTCAGCACCATGCCGGAAGTGACGGCTGATGTCAAAGATGGTGTCGTAACCCTGTCTGGCAATGTAGCCGACGATGCGACCAAAGCCTCTGCTGAGGCGACGGTGAAATCCACTGAAGGTGTGAAAAGCGTCGTTAACAACATTACAGTGATGCCTGCCGCTCCGCCTCCGCCACCAGCTACTGACCCTGCTGCTGCTATCAATACTGCCGATGAAGCGCTTCGTACCGGTGTTACGAACATCTCCAAAGATTTCCCCGGTGCTGACATCAAAGTCGATGCAGGCATTATCACTGTTACGGGCGCACTCTCTGCCACTAAATGGAAGATGCTGAAACAGGCTTTGGATGCCTTGCATCCTAAGAAAGTAGATGCGTCAGGATTGAAAGTAAAATAACCTTCTAAATCACTGTTTATGTCATTACAGGACAAATACAAGGAACTGATAGATACCGCCAGATCTGCCGGCACAGGTAACCTCCAGGTGAATGAACAGGAAGGCGTATTACATATTAGTGGCGAGGCGCCTAGTGGTGCTGTGAAGGACAATCTGTGGAATATCTACGGAAAGATTGATCCGAATTTCCTCAGTGGCGATGTTGTCATGGATATCAAAGTGGCGACGGCTGTTGAGGGAGCGAAACTGGAAGTAGTGACTCAATCGTCCAATCTCAATGTGCGGAAGGGACCCGGTATTGATCAGCCGGTTATTGGCAAGGCCGCGCATGCGGAGGTTGTTACGCTGATCAGTAAGCATAGTGATGAGTGGTGGTTAGTTCGTACAAAGAACGGCGAGGAAGGGTATGCGCATGCGCAATATCTCCGGCCGGTTGAATGATAATTTATTTTTCTTTTTGGGAGACGAATGGCGTGAGCTGTTCGTCTTTTTTTTTGCGAGTGATTGGGAGGTGCGCGAATGATCAAAGCGATTGGGATTGTTGTGGGAAGGATGAGCGGCGATTCGGTTTCAGTAAGGGACTGCGGGCTGTACCCCTTTGCGAGCACTATTTATTGAACGTTGTCAAGCGTATGGACTTTGAATCTCTATTGAACTCCTATCAATCGTATAGAGGCTCTCCAAGGGCTAAGGCCCGCAGTCTCCTTCTGAAACCTTCCGCTACTCATTGCGTGGAGATTGAGTAAGAGAGTGCTTTCTATCAGTTTCACCTTATATAGGATGGTATAGAATAAATGACAATACCTGTTCTTTACTTTTGAAGTTTGAAGTTTGAAGTTTGAAGTTTGATGTTTGATGTTTGATGTTTGATGTTTGGTGTTTGATGTTTGATGTTTGGTGTTTGATGTTTGATGTTTGGTGTTTGATGTTTGATGTTTGGTGTTTGATGTTTGATGTTTGGTGTTTGGCGTTTGATGGCTGATGTTTGATGCCTGGTGTTTGATGTTTGGATATTTGATATTGGTGTAATGATCATCATTTCGCAGCTCTCAATATAAACCCATTCGTTTGTTTCTGCAGCGTATATTTGATAGTACGCTTGCCTCCTGAGGGCTTACTATCAAGATCGCTGTCCTTGTAGGCAGGATACACACGCACAATCTGATGCTGCTGAATGTAGAATGAATCCCGCCCACGATATCCTTCCTTATCCGGATCATCGAAATCGCCGGAGAAGATGCGGACAGGCTTGTTGTTTATATAAGTGATACCATAAACGCTACCAGTAGCATCAGTTCCTGCAGATGTGGTGAACAGGTATATTTCTGGGTTTCTGTCATTATTAAGATCCTCTATTACCGTTTTCTGTAGCATTCCTTTCACATCCCTGATCACAGTACTATCCGCTTTTGTGGAATCTCCTTTAAGATTAGTGGCCGCTATTGTGAGAGAACGGCCTGAACCGTCGCCTTTGGAGACAATAGCATATTTATGATCCTTAAACCTGAGGGTACTGGATACTGGCTCCGTTCCACCCTTCGTTACATTCGCATCTTCCTCGCCGGCTGCATGAGCACTGCCTGCATTGGCGGTACCACCAGCGGCATTCTGACTGGGATCCGCTGTCGCACTCTGGTTAGCCCCTTCTTGTATGCTGCTGGAAGAGTCTGCATCCATCTGCTTTTTACTCTTTATGGGCGAATTGCACGCGATGCCAAATATCAGCAGGAAACAAATGATGGGTCTCATATTTTCTCTTTTTAAATTTTCTGAGGATGTCTTTAAATTTTCTCAGGATGAATATTTGATATCTCATAACGTTTACCTGATAAAACCGGAACAAGGAACATGCCGAACAAAAGAGTGGGCATATCACTTCATATGTCAGGCTTGTTGAAGAAGGGTATGGACTGTAGCCTAAACAGGAAACTACAGGAATGGAGATATAACAATTTCAAAACAGGAATCCCTGGAGCATCCGGACATGAACAAATAATAATTTTTTACCGTTCGTCAAATCGGTATTTTGATTTAGCGCTATCGTTTTTATCTTTGCACTTCCAATTTGGAGTACGAACCTTAATATGGTAAAAACAGAGAAGCATATATTCCGCAGGTTTTTACTGTACATCATGCTGATATCCGGCCTGATGACGGGCCAGTCTACTATTGTACAGGCCAGGTCTCCATTAAAGGCCGGTAAGACTATTTGCTTTGAGCGCCTTTTCGATCATGAAAAGATCCAGATCCCCGTTATTGATAATGGTGGTATCCAGTTGGACGAGGAGGATGATATACAACTCGTCTTCGGGATAAAGAAAATACCGCGCAGAAAGCGGTATTATATCAATAGTACATACCAATCTTCCAGTTATACTACACGTTTCCTGCAGTTTCAATATAACCAGGAATTCTATATACCTGTCAGAGAGAACAAGACCGGCGTGTATACGCAGCAGCATGCGTTTCTGCCGGCCTACTATAGTTTTCTGTCCAGGTATACGCCCTTCTGAATAGCTTCACCTCTATCAGCTATTTAAGCTCTTATTGTACCCGTTTTTTTACAATAAACATGCAGCTGTAACCGCTGACGGCATTATTTTGTCCGTCGGCAGGTGCTGCGTGTATTCAACAAAAAGGACCGTGTATAACGGCCCTGTTAAACTATTCACTCTTATCATGCGAACGTTTTCGAAGATCAATATACTGGCAATGAGCATTGCCCTGGGGGGATGTATCACCCGGGGAGAAAAAATCAGCAATCAAAATGAATTACAAACATTTCCTGTTCTGCAGCTTTCTCTTTCTGACACAGTTCTGCATAGTAATTATGTAGCGGATATAGAAGCCGTACGCAACGTGGAAATTCGTGCCCGCGTGAATGGATTTCTGAATAAGATCTATGTGGACGAAGGGCAACACGTACAGCAGGGCCAACTGCTTTTTGCCCTCAATGATGAAGAATACCGTTCGGAACTGGCTAAGACGAAAGCTACGCTTAGCAGCGCTATTGCGGAAGCAAAAGGCGCACAACTGGAATTAGGCCGCGTACAGCTGCTGGTGGAGAAAAAAGTGATTGCAAAAAGTGAGCTGGAAGTGGCAAAAGCCAGACTGGCTGCTGCAGACGCAAGGATAGAAGAGGCCAGGTCGGCCGAAAGCAATGCTGCTACCAGATTGTCTTATACTGTTATCCGCGCGCCTTTCGATGGGTATATTGACAGGATCCCTTCAAAGGCCGGAAGCCTGATCGGAGAAGGCGCCCTGCTGACCTCCGTATCAGATATTAAAGAGGTGTATGCATATTTCAATGTGTCTGAAACTGAGTATCTCCAACATAAAAAAGCACATGCTACAACAGAATATCCGACAGTACAGCTGGTACTCGCGGATGGAACAGACTATCCCTACACGGGGAAAGTAGAAACCATTGAAAGCGAATTTGAGGAAACAACCGGCTCTATTGCTTTCAGGGCAAGGTTTCCAAATCCGAAAGGGTTATTGAAACATGGGGCCAGCGGAAAAGTACAGCTGAGCAATGAACTGCCGGATGCCATGCTGCTTCCACAGAAAGCTGTATTTGAAATGCAGGACAAGAATTATGTATTTATCCTGGATGCATCCAACCAGGTAAAGATGAAAAACTTTGAGCCCGGTGCACGCCTGGCAAACTGTTATGTTGTACGATCTGGTCTTCAGACCGGTGACAGGGTTGTATACGAGGGCGTACGCAACCTGCGCGATGGTATGAAGATCATTCCGGCTCCTATAACACTTGACAGTATAAAAGGGCTGTAATAGCGCGGCATCATTTGCAGCCACCGGGAAATGCGGGATTGTAATGTTACAGGCCCGCAAACTTTTTTTCATCTTCTATTACATTTTTATGTTCGATACTTTTATAAAGCGCCCTGTGTTGTCGCTGGTCATCTCATTGATCATTGTGCTGCTTGGGTTGCTGGCTTTATTTACATTACCTGTTACACAATTTCCCGACATCGTTCCGCCTTCGGTGACGGTGACGGCCAAATATACCGGCGCCAACGCGGAGGTTTGCGCCAAAGCTGTGGCTACTCCTTTGGAGCGCGCTATTAACGGCGTGCCTGGCATGACATATATGTCGTCTGTATCCAGTAATAACGGTATGACGCTGATACAGGTGTTCTTCAACGTCGGTACTGACCCCGATCAGGCGGCAGTGAATGTGCAGAACCGTGTGGCGACTATCATTGACGAATTACCGGAAGAGGTGATCAAAGCAGGTGTGACCACCGAGAAAGAAGTAAACAGTATGCTGTTATACCTCAACATTATGAGTGAAGACAGCACACTGAATGAACAGTTCATCTACAATTTCGCCGACATCAACGTATTACAGGAGTTAAAGAGGATTGACGGGGTGGGCTTCGCCGAGATCATGGGCGCCAGGGAATATGCTATGCGCGTCTGGCTGAAACCCGACCGTATGCTGGCTTATCAGCTGTCGGCAGATGAAGTGATAAACGGCATACGCAGGCAGAATGTGGAGGCGGCCCCTGGTAAAACAGGAGAAAGCGCGGATAATGATCCGCAGGTATTGCAATATGTATTGCGATACACGGGTAAGTTCTTCGAACCATCACAATATGAAAATATTATCCTGAGAGCCAATCCCGACGGCTCTGTGCTAAGACTGAAAGATGTGGCGGATGTGACCTTCGGTGCACTGAGTTACGGCATGGTATCAAAGACGGATGGGAAACCGTCTGCGTCCATCATGCTGAAACAGCGGCCTGGTTCCAATGCACAGGATGTGATCACGAACGTGAAAAAGCGGATGGCAGCGTTAAAAGCCACTTCCTTTCCGCCCGGGATGAGCTATAACTTTAACTATGACGTATCCCGCTTCCTGGATGCTTCCATCCATGAGGTATTAAGAACACTGGTGGAAGCATTTATACTGGTGTTCATTGTAGTGTTCCTGTTCCTACAGGATTTCAGGTCCACACTGATACCGGCATTGGCGGTGCCGGTGGCCCTGATCGGAACATTGTGTTTTATGCAGCTGATGGGCTTTTCCATTAACCTGCTGACATTATTTGCACTGGTACTGGCCATCGGTATAGTAGTGGACAATGCGATCGTTGTGGTGGAGGCTGTCCACGTAAAAATGCAGGAGACGCACCTGCCACCGCTACAGGCTACGCTGGCAGCTATGAAGGAGATCAGTGGCGCTATTGTAGCCATCACGCTGGTAATGTCGGCGGTATTTGTGCCGGTGGCATTCCTTTCTGGCCCCGTAGGGGTATTTTACCGGCAGTTCTCCCTGACCCTGGCTATTGCGATCGTGATATCGGGTATCAACGCGGTGACGCTCACACCCGCACTCTGCGCTATTATGTTACGCCATACACATGATGCCGGCAAGCCCCGGAATATCCTGCAGCGCTTCTTTGATAAATTCAACTACAGGTATAACAAGACAGCGCGCAGCTATCAGCGTCTGATAGGATATATAGCAGGCAGACGGGCGATTACGATCCTTATGCTGATCATATTCTTTGCAGCCACCTGGGGGATCAGTGCAGTATTGCCGGGAGGTTTTATTCCTTCTGAAGACCAGGGAATGATCTATGTAAATGTGACCACGCCCGCCGGCGCCACAGTAGCGCGTACGGAGGCGGTGCTGGATGAGGTGCAGCAGATAGCCTCACAGCTGGAGGAAGCTGAGTCAGTATCCACACTGGCGGGTTTCAGCCTGGTGAATGATGTAGCAGGTGCCTCCTACGGGATGGGGATGATCAACCTGAAGCCCTGGGAGAAAAGGAAACGTTCTGTAAAGGAGATCATCGCTGCATTGGAGAAGGACAGTAAGATCATTGCAGATGCCAGTATCGAATTCTTCCCTCCTCCTACGGTACCCGGCTTTGGTAATTCGAGTGGTTTCGAATTGCGGGTTCTCGACAAAACAGGCGGCGGTAATCTACAACAGACGGCCGAGGTGACCAACCGGTTTATTACTGCCTTGAAAGAACGTCCGGAGATAGGAAGTGCCTTCACCAGTTTCGATCCTGAGTTCCCTCAGTATATGATCCACGTAGATCAGGCTATGGCTGCCCAAAAAGGCGTTAGTATAGACAATGCGATGTCTACCCTTCAGACGCTGCTTGGAAGCTTCTATGCGTCTAATTTCATCCGTTTTGGGCAGATGTATAAGGTGATGGTTCAGGCCTCGCCCCGTTACCGCACGAAACCGGAAGATGTCATGCATCTGTATGTGAAGAATGATATGGGCGAAATGGTTCCTTTTTCCAATTTCATTAAAATGGAACGTGTATACGGGCCGGAGCAGCTGACCCGTTATAACATGTACACAGCGGCCATGATCAATGGGGATGCGGCTGCAGGTTTCAGTAGTGGCGATGCTATCGAGGCGATCAGCGAAGTAGCGAAACAGGCCTTACCCCGTGGATATAGTTTTGAGTGGAGTGGTATGACGCGGGAACAGATCATGTCGGGTAATCAGGCCATTTACGTTTTCGGGCTCTGTCTCCTGTTTGTGTACCTGCTGCTGGCTGCACAGTATGAGAGCTTCCTGTTGCCGTTGCCGGTGATCCTCTCCCTGCCTGCAGGGATATTCGGGGCCTTTCTGACACTGAAACTGGCCGGACTGGAGAACAATATCTACGCGCAGGTGGCACTGGTGATGCTGATAGGATTGCTGGGTAAGAACGCCATCCTGATCGTAGAGTTTGCGATACAACGGAATAAACAGGGGCTCACTATACTTGAAGCAGCCAAAGAAGGCGCAGTATCCCGTCTGCGCCCTATCCTGATGACATCTTTTGCGTTTATAGCAGGCCTTATACCACTTTGTGTGGCTAGTGGTGCCGGTGCTATGGGTAACCGCTCCATCGGGACTGCTGCTGCCGGCGGGATGCTGATAGGTACGGTATTCGGGGTACTGATCATTCCCGGACTGTATGTGTTGTTTGCGACTGCAGGTAAGAAGAAGGTCAGGCCTAAAAGCACGAAACCGGCCGTAGGCGTACTGACGGCATTAATGGTGGCTGGATTACTAACAGGGGGCCTACAGGCTTGCTACTCGCCGGCGAAACTCACCTTACCCGAAGGGCCTGAGACACCCCTTGCATTTGGTGACACATTACAAACGGCTGGCGGGAGTTCTTCTGATAGTGGTACGATGGCTAAAAATAGTATTGATAGCAGTGGTATCGGGGCATTGTCCTATAAACAATTCTTTACTGACACCTTGCTCCTTCAATTGCTGGACACTGCAATGGCGCATAACACAGACATGCTGCTGGCCTCGCAGCGTATGGAAACTGCCCGTGCGCAACTGATGGCCGCCAGCCGTGCATGGCAACCGGAAGTGAATATTGCTCTCAGCGCCGGCGTAGACCGCTGGGGCGATTACACGCTGAACGGCGTGGGTAATTTTGATACAAATCTATCTCCCAATATCAGCGATAAACAACGCATACCCGGACCTACACCTGATTACTTTGCGGGGCTGCGCAGCACCTGGGAAACTGATCTCTGGGGAAAACTGCGCAGCCGCAAACAGGCTGCCTTCATGCGCTTTCTGTCAAGCGAACAGGGACGCCGGCTCGTCACCACACAACTGGTATCGCAGGTCGCAGGGATGTACTATCAGCTGATGGTACTGGACTATGAACAGGAAGTGATACAGCGTAATATCGGGCTGCAGGAAGCCGCCCTGGCCACCGTACAGATACAGCAGGAAGCGGGCAGGGCCACACTACTGGCAGTTCAGCAATTCTCAGCCCAGTTGCTGAATACACGGAGTCTGGCATTAGGACTTAAACAGCAGTCGCTGGAACTGGAGAACCAGCTGAATGCATTACTGGGACGTTTCCCGCAGCCTATCAGGCGGGATACCTCATTCCTGGACGCAGCACTACCTCCTTTTGTGCAAACCGGTATACCGGCTACCATGCTTTCCCGCAGACCAGACATTCAACAGGCAGCGCTGGAACTGGAGGCCGCGAAAGCAGACGTGAAGGCAGCACGCGCTGCATTCCTTCCTTCACTGAACATTACGCCCTACGTGGGATTCAACTCCTTTAATGCAGGCCTGCTGTTCAATACCCCTGCCTCTGTAGCTTATGGCGTATTAGGAGGATTATCTGCTCCGCTGCTCAATAAAAAACAGCTGCAGGCGCAGTACAATATCACCACAGCGGCAGGAATGTCGGCATTCTATCAATACCGTCAGATGATCATCAACGGATACCAGGAAGTGATCACTGCCCTGGGGCAACTAAAGAACGGACAGGAGGTTTACGCATTAAAATCGGCGGAGGTACAGATGCTGAAGGATGGCGTCTCCACTGCAAATGATCTTTACGCTACCGGGTACGCCAATTACCTGGAAGTGATCACCGCCCAGAAAAGCGTGCTCGAAGCAGAACTGGCGTTGGCGGGTAATAAAAAAGACCTTTTCCTGGGAACAATTACATTATATCGGGCGCTGGGGGGAGGCAGGCAATAACCATAGTTCATCATACAGTTACTGTTGCGCGGATGCAGGGGTATACGAATAATGATACAGATATTCGTACGTTCATGCATCCGCACTTTTATACAAGAAAGTCCGGACGGAACGATTTTTGAGATATCCCCATAGCCAATTACATTAGAAAAGAATGATATTAATCGTAGATGATAAACCGGAGAACCTCTTTTCCCTCAGGAAGATTTTAGAACTGCACTACCTGGAAGTTGATACCGCATCTTCCGGCGAAGAAGCGCTGAAGAAGATCCTACGGAACAACTATGCGCTGATCATTCTGGATGTGCAGATGTATATGAAGGAACCGGTATTGGACTGGCCATCGCAAAGAAAGTGGTAGAGCGGCATCAGGGAATTATCGGGGCGACCAGCAGGGAGAACGAAGGAGCTACATTCATCATGGTATTGCCAGTGGAACAGCCGAAGCTGGCGACAAACTGAACCGGAAGACTACTATATTTATATTCAGGCCTTCAGCCCTTTTACAAAATCGATCATCTCCCGGATATTAAAAACCTTATCGACCCTTGCTGTATTGATGGCGTACTTCGGCATAAAAGGAGCTTCTGCCGTTGCAGGGTCCTGCACACTTGTAAAACCACCCGACTCATGCACAGCCTGCATCCCCTCTGCCCCATCCATATTAGCTCCTGACAGTAACAAACAATATAAATGGCCGCCACATACTTCAGCGGCTGAAATGAATGTCACGTCGATACTGGGACGACTGTAATGTACCTTCTCTGACGCATCCAGGGTGAGTGAGCCATCCGGTTCTATTAACAGGTGATAATCTGCCGGCGCTACGTATATACAACCCGGCAACAACATATCCTTCTCTTCGGCTTCCTTTACAGAAAGGCATGTTTTGGCAGATAGCAGTTCTGACAGCAGCGTATCGCTGCCGGCCTTGCGATGCAGTACAATGATCATTGCCAGCGGCCATTCCGGCTCCAGTTCCGGCAATAATTGTATCAGTACATCCAGGCTACCTGCAGAGCCGCCGATGACCAGCAGTTTGGGAAGAGGGGTCATGTTGCTATTTTTCTCCAGATCTTTTCTTTGTGAGCGATCGGCTTGAATAAGGGGGCTACAGTCGTAAAGCGTAGTGTTTCTTTTGCACCCAATGCCAGGAAACCCAGTTGTTCCAGGCTGTCGCTGAATAGATGCAGTACCTTATCCTGCAGATCCTTGTTGAAGTAGATAAGTACATTCCGGCAAATGATCAGCTGGAACTCATTGAAGGAATGGTCCGTCACCAGGTTATGCGCAGCGAAGATGATCTTCTCCTTCAATATATCCGAGAACCTGGCGTACTCATAATTGGCTGCATAATACCGGGAGAATTCCTGCTGTCCGCCTGATAACAGGTAATTCTGCGAATACTGCTGCATATACTGTAAGGGGAAGATCCCTCTACGGGCAGTTTCCAGCACATTTTCATTGATATCCGTAGCGTAGATGATGGATTTATGCAGAAGGTTCATTTCATGCAGCAGGATGGCCACAGAGTAGGCTTCCTCCCCGCTCGAACAGCCGGCATGCCATATGCGGATCAGCGGATAGGTGGCCAGCACCGGCAGGACCTGCCTGCAAAGCTCCCGGAAAAAACCGGGGTCCCGGAACATCTCCGTAACATTCACCGTAATCTGCTCCATCAGATGGACCAGGTAACCGGCATCTGTCTTTACCTTGTACCTGAACTCTGCAAAACCAGGGAAACGGTCCGCAATATACACACGCTGTAACCTGCGCTTCACAGATGCGAATGAATAATCCGTAAAATCATATCCATATTGCTCCAGTAAGTCATTTAACAGTAGTAAGACATCCTCATCCTTCAAATGATGCAGGTGATCCATCTTTGAGTGTTCATGCTGTTTTTGCTATCGTAAGTTCGTAAAGTTTTCCGGCATTTCCATAATCACATATCAATCTGCCCTAATATAGCGGTATAACGTCAAACGTAATGCCAACAGTGGCTCAGCAGTTAAAATCCAACATAAATAGTACACGTATTTTCGCCATTGTTACTACCTTTAGCCCAGACCTTGTCATAAGACTCATTAGTATTTAAGTTTCTATTCCGTACCTATTAATACCAGTGTATGCCACTTTTTAGGACTAAAAGCCTGCTATGTGCGGCTATATTGCTGGTAATGATCATTGCCAGCGCCTTTCGCCCGGTGAACAGCGATAAAGGCAAAATGCGGCTAAGAGGTATCAGTACAGCTGCCAGCAAAACAGTGATCTCCTATAACGAGGATAAAAGCATTGCACAACTGCTTACTATTTACCAGACAGCAGAAGGCGGTTATAGTACTACCCGCATTCCTGTCTATAAAGACGGCAGACTAATCAGGATATTTATGACAGATGAGGAGTCTTCACAGGCGCCTGCGTTATTCTCTTCTTTTGAGTATTCAGGAGAAGGCAGCATCAGGAGGATTATCTATTACCTGGACGGAGCAGTACATGGTTATGACTCACTGGCTTATGATAACAATGGTCAGATCAGTGCACGTTATTTTTTCAACGATACACAGGATGGATTGGCATTTGAAAATAATAGCTGCCAGTTCTATACCTGGAACAATAAAGGCAACATTGTTACGATTGAGAATATGGGGCGTGTGAACAGGAAATTGCCGTTCACGTTAAGTTCAACTACAACTTATATGTACGACGATCATCCTAACGCACAACATAGCATCTCCTCCCTGTGTTACCTGACAGATATTGCTGCAGAGAACATGTCTGCAAATAATATCGTCACTGAAACCATCACGCCTGCTGTCAGTAATAACAGCATCGTGAAGCGCTATTCATACACATACAATGCAGAACGGTATCCGACGAGGATCATTACACGGTATGCGGTGAATAATGAAATAGTGGTGACAGAGCTGGAGTGGGATTAACAAAACCGGTCATTATATTGGACATATTGTGCTGAAAATACGTGACTCCTGCGGAGCCAGTTATGTGATAGATTGATATTGCTTGCCATCAATATGATCATATAACTGACCGCGGGAGTCACGTATTCTTTTTCAACGTTAACTGTTCTCCTTTCCGTTATTGTGGATAGAGGATCTGTGTAGCCAGTACATCACCAGAAGTAAAACCAGCCCAATTCAATACGAATGAATTCATTACTGAGTTGGCATCTACACTCGGAGTTCCGTTGATGAATATGCCCTGGTTCTGGTTAGTGTGATAGAAACCGATTGTGTGGCCCAGCTCGTGGGTGATTGCGAACAGTTTCTGGCTGGCTGGCAGGCTGTTGTAGTTGCTGTTGATCTCAACACTTACACCTGGTCTGCCATTGGAAGTAGGAAGATAAGCGCGGGCGATCCAGTTGGCTGATTCAAAGCCCATAAATACCCTGGTGTATACACCACTTGCAGAGGTAATGATGGACATGCCCAGTCTAGTACCGTTCACAGCATTCCAGTTGTTCACTGCACCCTGAATAGCTGTTCTCCAGGCGGTAGGTACTGCAGGATCAATGTAGAGCCTCACATTAGTGTTGTAAGTGTTGCTGACCAGGTAAGAGCCTCTCCAATGCTCACCTGAAGGGATGCGGTCGGGGTTCGCATCGTTGGCTACACGTTTTTCAACTTCTTCTTTTGAAATGATTACGTCGCCATCCAGGATGAAGTTGTCTCCTTTCAGGACGATCTTGTCCTTTTTAAATCCCTGTGTTTCCAGGTAGTTCACTAATTTCTCAGTGTTGTCTTCTGACCTGGCATCAGCAGTTACATTGTCTTTACTGCAGGCAAACAGGAACATTGACAGGGCAAGGAAAAGGAAATGAATTTGACGCACATAGATTGACTTGGTTTTCATACAAACGGGTTTTTATTTTGAGGGTAAAAAAAAGAGCTACAGTGTAGGTTGAATTTACAATAAAAAAACAATGCGAAAACAAATTATTACTATCACTGCTAAACGTAATTGCAGTTAAAGATATCCCTCTAAAAACAAGACAGGACAAGCCTTTGAGACTTGTCCTGCTGCAAATATATTGCGGCATCAGCAGCTGTTAATTAGCACCCTGTTGTTCTTTAATAAATGTATTTAACTTTCTACCACTACCGGCTATCCATACAATATCTCCTTCTTCCAGATACATATTTGACTCCGGATTCAAGATTCTTCTTCCCTTCCTTTCCACGCCCAGTACGATTCCGCGGGTGCGTTCCCGTATGCCCAGTTCTCGTATAGTCTTGTTTGAGAGATGTGATTGTTTACCAATAAGGAACTGCTTCAAAGCAATCGGATCCGTGTCCAGCGTCTGTGGATCAGTATCTGCAGCTATGGGTTCGAGGAAACGATTGAACTTTTCCAGTTGTTCATCGGTCCCAATTCCCGTGATAACATCACCAGGAAACAGACGTTCATTTTTATCAGGTGCATAGATCTTCTGTCCACTTCTGTTGATTAACGCAATATTAATCCCGAAGTTTTCGCGTAGCGCTAATTCCAACAAAGTTTTACCTGCAACCGGCGACAGCGGGCGTATCTCAGCGACGGCCAGATGCGCATCCCAGGGGGCCAGCACAGACTTGTTGATCCCTCCTACTTTTGCGTCGCGTGCATTAAAATTAGAGAAGAACCGTTCTTCAATGGTGGTATAGAAAGTCTGCACTCTATGCCGCAGTGCAAAGATCAGTACCACGATGGCCAATGTAACCATCAATGCAATGGAGGGAGAAAAGAACCTGTCCATGAAAAAGCCGATCAGGAATACAGCCAGCACTACTCTGGACAAACGTACCAATAGCAAGGGACCGCGGTATTTCTTTTGTTCCCATATATTGGAAGACGCCTGGCTGCTGATATTCCTGAAGGCCAGTGCCCAAAGGAAAGGCATCAGCAAAACCAATGTGATCGCCGCACTGACTACACGCCCCCAGTTATAACCACTGATCCTGATCGTTACCAACGGTAACAGATAGTAATATGACAGGAGCGTAATAGCGAGTATGACCACTGAATAGATCGTCATATTTACGAAGTAAGATCTCAGTAATTGCTTCCAGTCACTTACTACAGAAATAGTCTGCGCCGCCGCACTGTACCTGTTCAGTGAGGTCTTCCAGCGATGCGGCAATACCGCTGCAATCTTCTCATAAAATGGCGCAGATAAGCGGATCATGTAAGGCGTGGTAAAGGTGGTAACTGCAGATACTGCAACAGCAACGGGATACAGAAAATCACTCGTCACTTTCAGCGAAAGCCCCAGCTGTGCAATGATAAAAGAGAACTCACCTATCTGGGCAAGACTCATTCCTGCCTGTACAGAAGTTTTCAGCGGTTGTCCGGAGAGCAATGCGCCGGTACAGGTACTGATCGTCTTCCCTGCCAGTGTAACTAATGTAATAATAGCCACAGGGCCTGCATATTTTACCAGCATGGCAGGATCGATCAGCATCCCTACAGAAATAAAGAATACAGCGCCAAACAGTTCTTTCACCGGCTTTACAAGATGTTCTATCTTCTCTGCCTGTGTGGTTTCTGCCAGTATAGATCCCATGATGAAAGCTCCCAGTGCCGGCGAGAATCCGGCTTGTGTAGCCAGTACCACCATCAGCAGACAAAGACCTATAGCAGTCACCAGCAATGTCTCTTCATTCATCAGCTTTTTTGTTTTCCGCAGTAGTGTGGGAATGAAGAAGATGCCTGTCACAAACCAGGCGATGAGAAAGAAAACGAGTTTGATGACGGAGCCTAGCATTTCCCCGCCGGCGAATTGCTGACTGACAGCCAGTGTGGACAGGAGTACCAGCAGTACAATAGCCACGAGATCTTCCACTACAAGGATACCAAACACCAATCCGGCAAACTGTTGTCCTTTAATACCGAGTTCCTCAAATGCACGGATAATAATGGTGGTGGAAGAAATAGATAATATGCCGCCGAGGAAGATACTATCCATGGAAGACCATCCCATGAGTTGCCCGATGAGATAGCCCAGTGACAGCATGAATAGTACCTCCACGATAGCAGTAATGGAAGATGAACCTCCTACTTTGATCAGCTTTTTAAAACTGAATTCCAGTCCGAGACTGAATAAAAGGAATATGACGCCTATTTCAGACCATATCTTGATATTGGCTTCATCAGAAACTGTAGGGAACAGGGATACATGTTGTCCCACCAGGAGGCCGGCCACAATATATCCCAGCACAAGTGGCTGCTTCAATTTCTTGAAGATCAGTGTTGTAATAGCCGCAGCAATTAATATCAAAGCCAGGTCGGCAATCAAAGGTGGTAAATGTATCATCCGGTGTTTCCAGTTTGAATGAGTTAAATAATAGTGATAACATAATAGCGCCTGCGGATGTTAATCGCAGCGCCGGTAACAAACAAGCCTATGTTCTTTAACTCACCAAAAAATATGCTGGGGATAAATCAGCGACCGGATGATTGCATGCAGATCAGACAATAGGCGTACTGCCTGTACTTTACAGGAAAATAAACTGGTTCCTGCCAGGAAATGTGCGCTGACAGTATCTGCTCCGTCACGTGTATCTGATTTAACGGATCCGATGACCGATCGCTGTGGGGTAGTGATAATGGTTTCGGGGGAGGAAGGCATTCCATGACGCCTCAGCTCCCTGTCGCATGATAATATCTTCAGGAATGGCCTGGTGGAGGGAGACACCGCGCTGGCTTTGTGGCATCCTGTTATAGCTGCATTGACAGTAAGTCCGCAGCAAAACAACATGATCAGCAGGCACAGATAAGAAAGACTCCGCATACGGGCAAAGATATTTTTTTATCCCCGTATTTTGTCGAGCAGATCGCTCAAACTGGCGGCTTCTTCTTCTGTAATCCTGTCTGCCAGGTCTTCATAAAAGGTGTCCATCAGTATATCCACGTCTGACAGGAGTTTCAGCCCCTGAGGTGTGATACTGATATCCATTTTGCGCCTGTTATGCGGACAGAGCCGGCGATGTACATATTCCAGCTTCTCCAGTTTGTCCAGTAAACGGGTCACATCGCTTGCCTTGTCCAGCATGACCTCCTTAATGTCGCCGGCAGATACAGGCTCTGGGTGACGTCCTTTTATGATCCGCAACGCATTGTAGTGCTGCGGCAACAATCCATGTTCTTTCAGGCTTGCTCCAAGGGCGTCACGCAGCCAGTTACCTGTATATAACAGGTTCACTACGATCTTGTGATAATCGTCCTTGAACTTGCGCTGATTAATAGCTTGTTCAATTCTCATACATCAAAGATAAATAAATATGCGTGTTGCAACATATTTGCGTTAATGTATTCTTTTAACAGCCTGTGGATATTTGAAATATATGCTATACTTATATTTGTATTGCACCTTATCTGTCTTTGTTTCCCCAACTGTTTAAAATAAATCTCAACAATATGTTTATGAGCATTTTAACTGCTTCCTGGCCCTGGTATGTTGCTGGTCCGCTGATTGGTCTGACGGTCCCGCTGTTATTACTGCTGGGCAACCGTCATTTTGGAATCTCTTCCAACCTCCGGCATATCTGTGCAGCCTGTCTGCCGGGGAAAAGCCCTTTCTTTTCCTACGAATGGAGGAAGGAATCGTGGAACCTCTTTTTTGCCGGAGGCATTGTCATTGGCGGCCTGATAGCCAGTACCTTATTGGCCGACAAAGGACCTTCATCCATACATCCACAACTTGCAGCGGAAATGGCCGGATATGGCGTTACGTATGCGCATGCCCCCCTCCCTGCCGAACTGTTTAACTGGCCTGCCCTGTTTACACTGAAAGGCCTTCTGCTGATGATTGTTGGCGGATTCCTGGTAGGTTTTGGCACCCGATATGCGGGTGGCTGCACCTCCGGACACGCCATTATGGGCCTTTCCAACTTACAGTGGCCTTCCCTGGTAGCTACCTGCTGCTTTATGGCAGGAGGCTTCATTATGGCCAACCTGGTATTGCCTTTTATCCTGCACCTTTAAACCAAGTTTCTATGTCATTACCTACCAATACAGATTTTGAGTTAGAAAGCCTCGATACGCCTACAGGCACCAATTATACTACAAAAAAAGCACCATGGTGGCGTCAGCTGCAATATGTGGCCGCCGGTGCCATTTTCGGGATCATCCTGATCAAATCTGAGGTGATTTCCTGGTTCCGGATACAGGAGATGTTCCGCTTACAGTCCTTCCATATGTATGGCGTGATCGGGTCTGCAGTGGCAACAGGGATCATTTCAGTGATGATCCTTAAAAAGACAGGCGCTAAGACCATTTATGGAGAACCTATCACCTTCCGGTCCAAATCTTTCCATAAGGGCCAGATCTTCGGAGGGTTACTATTCGGCTTTGGCTGGGCGCTCACAGGCGCTTGTCCGGGTCCCTTGTTTGCGCAGATAGGGGCTGGTTTTAGCGTTTCACTGGCTACACTGGCCAGTGCTATACTGGGAACATGGGTGTATGGAACGCTGAAGGATAAACTGCCGCATTAGGAACTGTACTTTCTTCTTTTATAACAACTTAGGCGAATCGATACTTCCTGTTTGAAACTACTTATTTGAACAAGTGTAAAAACGACACATTGCAATACTGGCAAGCCAAAAGAAGGATCAAACGATTACAGGGATGTTAATTTTTGGTTAACGGTTGGCAATTTCTTGCGTTAACCAGATAAAATATACCCTTTACCAAAATGAGAAAGCAGGGTCAATTGTCTCTATTATCTTTGGTACAGGTTTTTCATAGGATATGGTTAAAAAATTAAGGGCGGTATTCTTATCGCCCTTCCTTATTGTAGCTCCCTCATATCTTTTTCCCATTTATATGTTTATATTTAAAGACTTATATTGAACGTAAAATATTCATTTCAGGATGACATATGCACTTATTACTGGCGCCAGCAAGGGAATTGGTCTCTCAATGGCACACGCCCTCGCTTCCCGGAAGTATAATCTGCTGCTGATAGCCAGGTCTGAAGAAGAACTGGCAGGGATTGCCGGCGAACTATCCTCCAGATGGCAGGTAAAAGCTGATTATCTGGCGATTGATCTTTCCCGGCCGGATGCAGCAGCAAAAGTGTATGAATGGTGTAAGGCTGGTAACTATGCCGTATCTGTGCTGGTCAACAATGCCGGTTATGCCGTATGGGGTAATTTTATCTCCCGCAGCCTGGAGGAACAACAGCAGATGGTGCGGGTGAATGCGGAAACGCCGGTAGCGCTATGTCATTATATGCTGCCCACGCTGCAGCAACAGCCACAGTCTTATATACTTAATGTCTCCAGTACAGCCGCTTACCAGGCTGTTTCCACATTGTCCTTGTATGCGGCCAGTAAATCATTTATATTGTTATTTTCCCGCGCATTACGGCAGGAATTGAAGTCTACTAATGTCTCAGTAACCTGTCTCTGCCCAGGCCCTGTTAAGACCAATTTTATCAATAGGGCAAGCATGCAGGCGATACAGGCAACAGCAGACAAATATGGCATGATGCCAGATACTGTGGCGGAAATCGCCATTAGGGGAATGTTCAAAAAGAAATCGGAGATTATTCCTGGTGCGTTAAATGTTATTTCTGCCTTCCTTACACGACTGGTACCCAAGGCATTAGTAGAAAAAATAGCAGCGGACCTGTACAAAACGAGAGAGAAATGAGCTTTATTTTTTTGTTGTGAATAATTTAATTATCTTCAATCTACAAAATTAGTAGACTAATAATGATCAGTAAATTATTCCCACTTCAGTTCTCTCCCTCCTGCTTCCCTATCAGCAAGGAATGTCCTTATTGTTGTTGCTGATATGTTCATATCTCTATGAATATTTATATAGAGCATTATATACACTGTCGCTTACTTAAATTCAGCAATTAACAAACCTACAATTATTAAACTTAGTATCTATGTCAGCAGCTTATCACACATTTACGCTAGGCAATACGCTTACAGATGAACAAAAGGCATTTTTCGAAGAGCATGGTTATATACACTTTTCCGGATTTCTCTCTCCGGAGGAAGTACAGGAGATCGTTACCGCATCAGAAGAAGTTCAGGAAAAATGGATTGCAAGCAAAGTAGAAAAAGTGAATGGGGTTCCCGTTAAATATGGGAAAGACCTTGACGGCCGTCCTATCGTACAACGTTTCGCATTTTTAAACCAGCATACAAAAGTACTTTCTGACCTCCTGAGGGATGACAGAATGCAGGCATTACTGCAGTTGATAGGGCCTGGTGCGCGCATCGGAGCAAATGAAAAAGATGGTATGGTGTTAAATCACTACGTGAATGGTCCTGAAAGCACCTTCACTAAAATGGGATGGCACACAGACGGCTTACGGGATATTTTCCTTGGTGGCAAACTGAATCCGATGTTAAACGTAGGCATACATCTCAGCACATTACGTCCTGAAAATGGAGGCCTCCGCATTATACCAGGCACGCATAAACAAGGCATTCTCAGCATGTTGTTCCGTAAAAAATATTTCGTTGGTCATAAACCTGATAAAAATGAACTGGCCATCATTCCTAAGGCAGGAGATCTGACCGTACATGACGGAAGGTTATGGCATCGTGTTGCAAAGTCCTCTATTATTGGCGAAGAAAGCCGCAGAAGAGTGATTTATGTGCCGATCATCGCCGGTAAATATGAGCCGAAACATGAGAATAGTCCTACGTTACTCTATCAGCGACTCGCAGGTGTTATTCTCAAATAACTTCTGCGTATACATTATTATAAAAATGGCGGATTTGTTGATCCGTCATTTTTTATGTCATTAATAAGCTGTCCTACTTTGCTGCTTTTCCTCAAATCGCTTCCTGTTCTCCAATATTGTGTCCATATTGGTCTGTCCCCAGGCAGCGAGTTGCTGGATATGCGGTACAAGGCTCTTACCCAGCTCAGAAAGCTCATATTCTACTCTTGGCGGGATCTCGGGAAAGAACTGTCTTATCACCAGTCCGTCAGATTCGAGAGAACGCAATGTCACGGTAAGCATCTTCTGGGAAATGTCTCCTATCGTATGCGCTATCTCGCTAAAACGGAGCTTTCCCTCATGCGACAACAGCTCTATTATCAATATAGACCATTTGTCGCCGAACCTGTCCAATACCTGCCGGATAGGACAAGTACCGCCTATCCAGATCTTTTGACCAATTTTTCTACTCATAACAAATTGATTTCCACGATTGTTACTAAAAGGTTAGTAAGTTGCTACGGCGAAACGTTCTTGTTTTACAATAACACTCCCTATAACTTTGGCTTTCTAAAAGAAAGTAACTCTCTACCAGGAGTAAAATTATCACAAATATTTAAGATTATGAGAAATCGTAAATAGCGTGAAACATTAACCTAGGTTAAGATTTTCTTTAACGATATATGTTGAAACATCTATTATCAAAAAAAAGATCTAATTTTAATTTCTAAACAAGAGCAAAACATGAAAAAAATCACAATCATCGCCTCTTTACTGGCCCTTTCAGCAACTACTTTTGCACAAACAACATGGTCTGTAGACAAAGCTCACTCAAGACTTGGTTACAGCGTATCTCACATGACTATCTCCGAGCAGGAAGGTAACTTCAAAGACTACGATGTAAAGATCACCACCACTAAAGATGATTTCTCTGACGCTTCTTTCGATGTAACTATCAATGTAGGTAGCATCAACACCGAAAACGAAATGCGTGACAAGCACCTGAAGAGCCCAGACTTCTTCGATGCTGAGAAATTCACTACCATCACTTTCAAGAGCACTTCCATCAAGAAAGTAAGCGGTAAACAATACAAAGTGACTGGTGATCTGACCCTGCACGGCGTAACTAAACCAGTTACTTTAACTGCTGTTTACAATGGTACTGTTGAGAATCCAATGAGCAAAAAACCAGTAGCTGGTTTCACAATCACCGGTGCTATCAAACGTGCTGATTTCGGTTTTGCAAGTGCAATGCCAGCTGCAGTACTGGGTGAAACTATCAGTCTGAGAGCAAGTGGTGAATTCACTAAATAATAAAGAAGGCAATGAAAAGATTAATCATATTTTCATCAACACTGCTGCTATCAGCAGCAGTGTTTGCCTACGCAGTTGTAGCGCAGGCATGGAACATCGGTGGTAAATACAATATCAGCTTCTCCAGCAATGAAGTAAGCGGTATCTTCAAAACCTTTAAGGGTACCATCGCGTTCGACGAACAGAATCTGGCGGCTTCCAATTTCGCCGTTACGGTAGATGTTGCATCTATCAATACCGGTAACGCCCTGCAGAACAAACACGCTAAAAGCGACGAATGGTTTGATGCTGCGAAATTTCCAGAGATCAAATACACTTCCAAAAAGATCGTGAAGGCAGGTGCTGGTTACCAGGTAACCGGTGATCTTGAGATCCACGGCGTTAAGAAGGAGTTCACTATTCCTTTCACCTTTAAGAAAGCTGGCAACAACGCTACTTTTAATGGCACATTTAAAGTGAACCGTAACGATTTCCGTATTGGTAAACCAGGCGGTGACGTTGCAGATGTGATCGATGTTACAGTAGCTGTTCCTGTTGTTAAGGCCTAATCTTCAAATAGCATTTATGGGTAAAAAAATATTGCTGCTTGCAGTGCTTGCAGTATTAGTGGGTGTTCTTTCAGGTATAGCTGGTGTCGTTTATCAGAAAGTGTATATCGAAACTGTGGGTGAAGGCTTCGTAAATATCGCCAGCGTAAAAAATATCATGATGGGTTGTATACTGGGTACATTGGTAGCCGCCATCGGTTACTTCCTGATCAGCCTCGTCCTCAAAGGTAAAACAGACATGGTGTTTAACCTGCTGTTTGTCATCCTTTCCTTCGCCAGTATCCTGGGACCAATAGGTTTCAGAATGCCGCTGGAGCAGGAATCGCCGGAATTATTCCCCGGACTGGCAGTGCCTATGCACTTCTTTCCAGCCCTCGGATGGTTTGCATTGAAACCATTATTCGGCAAATCAATCTAAACTGTTCACAGATACGTTATAAAGAAAACGCCCCTGTCGGAGCGTTTTTTTTATACCTGTGAATTTCTGTTGTTATACGAATGAACTGAACCCCGTAATAGCACGGCCCACAATCAAAGTATTGATCTCCTTCGTGCCCTCGTAAGAGTAGATCGCTTCCGCATCCGCTACAAAGCGGGCTACGTTATACTCCAGCAATATCCCGTTACCGCCCATTACTTCTCTGGCTCCTCTTACCACATCGCGTGTTCTGAGTGAACAGAATACTTTCGCAAGAGACGCATGTTCGTCTGCCAGCAATCCCTGGTCCTGTAATTCAGATAAACGGTACACCATAGTCTGCATAGCCGTCAGGTTGGACAACATTTCCACCAGATGGTTCTGTATAAGCTGGAAAGAGGCGATCTGCTTTCCGAACTGCTTTCTTTTCAGGGTATATGCCAACGCATTTTCATAGGCGCCACGGGCACATCCCACTGCCAGCCAGGCCACGCCCGCACGGGTCATACGTAATACTTTGGCGGTATCCCTGAAGGAATTAGCATGCTCCAGGCGGTCCTTCTCCTCCACCACACAGTCCTTCAATGTGATCAGCCCATTCTGCACAATACGCAGGGCCATTTTGCCGTGCATCTTTTCTGCACTAAATCCAGGGGTCCCTTTGCGCAGCAGGAAGCCTTTTACCTGGTTATCGTCCACATCCCTTGCCCAGATCACCACCACATCCGCAAAGGTGGCATTGCCAATCCATTTCTTCTCTCCGTTCAATACCCAGGTATCCCCTACCCGCTTTACTGTGGTCGTGAGCCCTCCAGCAGCCCCGGATCCTACCTCGGGCTCAGTAAGACCGAAAGCCCCGATCTTTTTCAGCTGCTGCATATCAGGCAACCATTCCTTCTTCTGGGCTTCTGATCCCAGCAGGTATATGGAGCCCATCGCCAATCCGCTCTGAACACCGAAAAAAGTGGCCATAGAACAGTCCACCCTGGCTATTTCCATGGTAACGATCCCTTCCATCAGGAACGACTTGTTTGGTCCGCCATAGCCTTCATATGTGGAGCCGCAGATGTTCAGGGCCGCCAGCTTGGGCAACAGTTCAAACGGAAACTCTGCTTTCATCCAGTATTCATTGACTACCGGCTGGATCTCCTGTTCCATAAATTCCCTTACCCTTAGCTGAAGCGCTTTGTCCTCGGGGGATAACAGACTGCTGAGGTCATAAAAATCCCCATTTACGGGTGGCAATTCCTTTTTCTGCCCTCCGCCACTGCTCTGCAGCATTCTCATTAAACCGGACAACTGCTGGTCATTCATCTTACCAACGGTTGCCATTACCTTCGGCAGATCTATCTTCTCTGATAAACGCTCTAATTGTTCAAAATCAATGCTCTTCAGCAAGTGGAAGGCCTGTCTTATGGTGGATAATTTAACTGCCATGGGATAGATTTAGTGCATTAAATTACCCAAAACTGTCAAATGTTTACTCCACCTGGAATATTAATTTGGAGGAGTCTGTTGACAAACGGATGTGGGATATTTCATGTTCCACCTTTTCCGTTACCTTCTTGCGGGCAAACAAATTGTAGGGGAAACGTAACCAGATCTTGAACTTAATGGCAGGTTCTTCATTATCCAGCCTGTAACCAAATCTTATTTCTCTGATCTTATTTCTTCCCAGGGCATTGGTTAGATGACGGACTACTGCCGTCGGATTTTCCAAAGTTGTGTATTCTTGCATGATGGCTTAGGTTTAACCCTCCTAAAAGGTACTTTCAATAAAAAAAATATGACGTTAACACCAATTCACAGGGGTTTCGGGGAACAGGATCTCGGGCTCTACTATAAATTTTCAGATCTAAACAGGTATCTTTGGGCGAACACCTTCCATTATGTAAACGCGGATGAAACTATACCTATTCTCTCCCATTGAAAAAAAATACCGGGAGGAATTCGATCACCATACGATGCTGCAGAACATAAAAGTTGCAGCACTTCTCGCACTCATCGTTGCCATCACCGCGACGACGGCACGTGTCATATCCTGGTTCGTCCCTTACCAGGCAATGCTTTCATCCAATCAGTTTAACGAATACCGGATCATTAACAACTATTCTATCAGCGCTTCCTTCCTTTTTGCTGGCCTGCTTTTTTTTATCTGGAAGAAGTCTGCTCCAAAGCATCAAAATCAATACCATTTTATCAGCATCCTCTACTCATTGTCATTTATCGGCACGTGTATGGCCCTTACTTTTGTGGCGCAACATAACCCGAAAAACACAATGACAATGTTGCTGTTAGGCATGATCACCGTGGGCGTACTGCTGGTTCTCTCACTCCGCAACCTCTTGCTGATAGCGGGTTCCACCATTGTTACATTTGTGTTATTCTTCCATATGTTCCAGGTGTCGCCCGATACCCGGGCACTCAATTATGTGGTGTTCTGGCTGATCATTACCTGCTTTCTGTTTATTTCCCGCCTCATATATTCATATCATGCGAACTATTTTATCAAGCTCAAAACTATTGAGGACAAGAACAGGGAAATTGAAAAAGCCAACCAGCTAAAGAATAAAATACTGGCTATTGTGGCACATGACCTGCGGAACCCTATTTCCGGAATAAGGTCCGTAACACACCTCATGCAGGAATACCCCTATACGAAAGACCAGGAGGAAAAATACCTCTACTGGATTATGGATGCCTGTAAAACGGCCGACCAGATCATTGAGGAATTGCTCATGGCAGCCAAACAGCGGGAGCTTGACCTTTTGCAGACAGATTATGTATCACTTAATGACTGGCTGAAGCACGTGCGGGACAACTGGCTGCAGAAATCGAACTTTAACAGGGAAATAGGGCTGGAATTGCCGCAACAGGAGCTGAAAGCCCGCATCCATACCGGGAAGATGCAAAGAGTGGTTGATAACCTGCTGCACAATGCAGCGAAATTTACACCAGCGGAAGGTTATATAACATTAGGTATGCAGCAGCACAGGGGCGGCGTACGTATATCCATCAAAGATACAGGTATTGGTATTCCCGAGAAATTGCTCCCCACACTATTCGACCAGTTTACTGCTTCCAGCCGCCAGGGATTGAACAATGAACCGTCCAATGGCCTTGGACTACATATCTGTAAACAACTGGTGCAGGAACACGGCGGCAGCATTTATGTCAGCTCCAAAGAGAACCAGGGCACCATTTTTAATATAGACCTCCCCTTTACACTACTATAAGTAGTACTTATTATTTCCCGTCCCCAAACAGCTGCAACGCCTCTTTATCCTCATACTGCACAATCAGGGCCTTTAAGCGCTTTTTCAGATCAGCGATATTTCGTGCCTGCGATTTCTCCCCGTAGATATTATGTAATTCCTGCGGATCTTTTTGCAGATCATACAGCTCCCAATAATCCGCCGGGCCATAAAAACGCACCAGCTTATACCGCTGCGTACGGATACCGAAATGTGGCGACACGTGATGAGGTTCCGGATATTCGTAATAGTGGTAATAAACTTCCTTCCGCCAGTTCAGCGTATCTCCCTTACCGTTCACCAGGGGCATAAAGGAAGTACCCTGCATATCCGCAGGCGCCTTTACACCGGCAATATCCAGTAAGGTAGGCGCCCAGTCAATATTCAGCATAAAACCGCTGGTAACTGAGCCGGGAGTAATAACACCCGGATAGCGCATCACGAAAGGAGTGTGGAGGGATTCTTCGTAAATGAAACGTTTGTCAAACCAGCCATGCTCTCCCATATAAAATCCCTGGTCGGAGCCATAGATCACAACCGTATTTTCCGCAAGACCTGTACTGTCCAGGTACTGTAACAGACGGCCTATATTCCTGTCAAGTGAACGGGCCGTGGCCAGGTAATCTCTCACATAACGCTGATATTTCCAGGCGGTCAGCCCCTCGCCTGTGAGGTGCAGGGAATCAAATTCACGGCTGATTTTATTCTCATAGTATTCATGGAACGGGGCATATTGTTCCGGCGTAAAACGGCTGTATTCACCATAGCCGTTCTTACCATAGTTGAGATGTACTTTCAGATCTTCCTTCAGTCGCATTGTTTTCGCAATGGTCATGTCCTGCTTTTCAGCAGCCTGCCTGCCCTGGTAATTGTCGCTAAAGCTGGCGGGCAGGGGAAAACGGATACTGTCATAAACGCCCAGATCGGGAATATCTGGCAGCCATTCGCGATGCGTAGCCTTTTCACCTACGATCAGCATAAATGGACGGGCAGTATCCCGGTGGCTCAACCAGGATACTGACAGGTCTGTAATAATATTGGTAACATATCCGTTCATCCGCACCGTATCGTTGGGTGCAGTAATGAAGTCCGGATTATAGTATTTGCCTTGTCCCGGGAGGATGTTGAAATAGTCAAAACCTCTTGGCAATGTACCCAGATGCATCTTGCCTATCCAGGCTGTCTGGTAACCGCTTTGCTGCAGAATGCCGGGGAAGGTCCGCTGGGTGTTGTCAAACTGCTTTTCATTCAGCGGGTATCCATTTTTATGGCTGTATTTACCCGTCAGTAAGGTAGCTCTGCTGGGGCCACAAATGGAGTTTGTGACCATCGCGTGGTTGAACAAAATCCCTTCACGGGCAATCCTGTCGATATTCGGCGTTTGCACATACCTGTTACCATAGGCGCTAATGGCCTGGGAAGTGTGATCATCCGAAAGAATAAAGATGATATTTGGTCGTTTCGACTGTCCGCTCAGTTTAGCGGTCGCAAGGAGTACAATTAGTGCTACAAATACAGATCCGATACTGGCATTTTTCCACATAGCCATAAAGATACTCAATTAGCCATAGTATCCCAGTGCCTGTAACTATTCTCAGATATACGATGTGGCGCCTTTTCCACGATCTTCCACATGTACGACCTCGAGTATACGTGTGGCAATTGCATTCACTAATTGGGGATCCGCTGCATAGTCTGCATTAGGCTGCAGGTCGCCATTGCCCTGTAACAGATAATCGATAGAGTGATCCTCATCGAGTACAGCTTTATAGTGCTCTATCCCCTTTGACTCGTGAGGTTGAACAACAACTACATAGTTGTCTCCTTTCAAATCAAAATCTAATGTAAAATCTTTCATACGGCATTTTGTTTAGGAAGAACAGTTGTATGTAATCTAAATATAACAAAATTAAGGCCATGTGGTTGCAAAAATATTTCATTGCTCTTTAGTCTTCTTTTGCCCCTTTTTCTCCTGTAAACCAGTGCTCTTTCTGCTTAAAAAGTACATTAAAGGTAGTAAGTGATCCGTATATTCTGGTAACATATTGCTGCAGATTTATTTTGTCTTCATCGCTTAATTGCTTGTGACTATTTATCTGCTGTTCCAACACACGAAGGCGGTCGCGGACCATTACTATTTTATGAAAAAACGCTTCAATAGGTATCTCCTTGGGCTTCAATGAGGGATCTTTAGGTTGCAGTGTCATTATGCCTCCTTCCCATCTTTCACCCAGAGGAACAATCTCTGTCAGGCCTCCCCAGAGCCGTAATATTTTCAGCAGGGAGGTTTCAACAGATGATACTGTTTCCAGCTCAATGCTCTGATTTTCTATATGTAATATTTCAAAAAGAGGGTCTGTTTTATCTATCTCAATAATGCCCTGGTCCATAAAGGTGACAACATATTGCGCGTACTTTACGCCGATGATCACTCCGGGGCCATAACGTGCGTGCTGTACCCTCGATCCTTTACCGGCAATTAATTCTTCCATTAAATGTGAAATTTACCTGACAATATAATACAAGTTATTGAAAAAGTGTAGTTTATAAAATATCATTCCATATTCACGATCGCTTTTATAACGCCGTTAGCCGGGTTCAGCCAGCTTTCAAATTCATCTTTTACCTCCCCGAAACGAACCCGGTGGGTAATATAAATGGTAGGATCGACTTCCCCGCTTTTCATAGAGCGGATCACATGTTCAAAATCCTCCCTGGTAGCATTCCGGCTGCTCATGAGGGTGGCTTCCCTTTTATGGAACTCCGGGTGGCTGACGGAGATCTCTCCCTTCTGAAGACCAACCAGTACATAACGGGCTCCATGCGCCATGTAAGCAAAGCCATTATTTATAGCCTGCTGGCTGCCTGTAGCGTCTATTACCACCGTCGGCATATCATCTCCGGTAATCAGCTTTAAAGTGGCCATAACATCCTCCGTTTTCGCATTAACAGTATGGGCCACTTTCAGCTTTTCTTTACAGAAGTCGAGACGGCCCTGGTTAATGTCCATAGCGATCACCTGTGCACCGGCAATCCGCGCAAATTCCATAATACCCAGCCCTATAGGACCAGCCCCTATCACCAGAACGAATTCTCCGGGTGTAACACCGGCACGGCGCACCCCATGTGCCCCAATGGCCAATGGTTCTACCAGGGCCAGCGCATCCATGCTCAGGCCTTCCCCGTGCACCAGGGATGCCGATGGCACAGAGAGATATTCCACCATACCACCATCTACATGTACACCGCATACTTTGATGTTTGTACAGCAATTGGGCTTCCCATTCCGGCAGGCAACACAGGTCCCGCAATTAAAATAGGGTATAAAGGTAACCGGCTCACCGGCAGTAAAACCCGGCGCATTATCAAAAGAAACCAGTTCCCCCGCCAGCTCATGACCCAGGATACGGGGATAGGAAAAATAAGGCTGTGTTCCTTCAAATGCATGCAGATCGGTACCACAGATGCCTATCCTTTTGATCCTGATAATAGCATGATCAGCGGTCAATACAGGCATATCAGTTTCTCCATATTCAAACTTACCGGGTGTGGTACAGGTGAGTATTTTCATAAAGTGTTTATATTGTACCGGGCTAAAATAATAAAAAAATAACCGCCCGGTATAAAAACCGGACGGCCACATATGTAAAGAACCGTTCTGCGTAATTATTCTTTTGACACTTTGAGACTGGTAGAATCCTTACCGGCCTTTTTCTTACCGTCTGCCTCCTTCTTTTGCTCTTCCGCCTGTTTCTTCGCAGCCTTCTCTTTCTTCTTATAATAACCTCTTAACAGGAAATTATGTTTTAAGGCCTCCATATTCTCACTAAAACCTTCCGAGCCTTTCCTTATGGACTTGGCTGTTTTCTTTGCTTCCGTCATAGTACCCTCCAGGCTGGTCGCAAGGCTGTCACTATACAATAACCTGCCAATACTTCCTTTTCCATGGTTGATCTGTGTGGCGATGCCTGCCAGCTGTTCGGTGATCACTTCTGCATTTTCAGCCACGCCGGAAAGCCTGTCCAACACGTGGTCATAGTTCATAGGATCAATTGCCTGAATGGTGTCCTTATCCTCCACCGGCGTGGCATTTTCCGTACCGGAGCTGAGCGTGATCAGCTTATCTCCCATCAGGCCATCTGTACTGATACCTGCCACCGCTCCCTTCTTAATGAAGGGCTTTACCTTTTCCTTGATACGCAGAGCAACACGGGCTGTTGTGTCAGATAATATATCAATACTCACCACGGTGCCTACATCTATGCCAACAAAACGGACATTATTGCCCACCTGCAGGCCTCCGACGTTCTTAAAGGTTCCGTAAAGCACAAAAGTTCTTTGAAACAGGTTCTTATTTCTTCCTATCAGGAAAATACCCACTAATAATAACCCCAGCATAACTGTAGCAAAGATGCCTACCTTAATCTTTTGTTGCGTTTTCTGCTGCATACTTTACTATTTAAAAAAGTTATTAATGAGTTCATCCGGCGATTTAGTGAGTTCGTCATATGTACCTGTCGCTATAAATTCGCCATCATTCATCACTGCAATACGGTCCGCCACTATGCGGGCGCAGGCTATATCATGCGTGATAATAATGGAAGATGTTTCATATTTTTCCTGCAGCTTCACGATCAATTCACTGATCTCCCGGGAAGTGATAGGATCTAATCCGGTAGTAGGCTCGTCATACAATATGATCTCCGGCCGGAGTATCAATGTACGCGCCAGTCCTACCCTTTTACGCATCCCCCCCGAAAGATCGGCGGGATATTTATCGATCGCTTCTTCCAGGCCAACACTTTCCAGTACATCCTTTATCCGCTGTTCCATCTCAGCTTCATCTTTCATTTTCAGCACACGGGTAAGGGGGAACAACAGATTTTCACGCACGGTCATCGAGTCATACAGGGCGCCGCTCTGAAAGAGAAATCCCAGCTTGCTCCGCAGTTCCTTCAGCTCGTCATCAGAGAGATCTTTCACTTCTTTACCCAATACCTTTAAACTGCCGTCATCCGGCTCCAGTAGTCCGGCGATACATTGAATGGTCACGGATTTACCCTGACCGGAGCGCCCAAGTACTACTATATTTTCTCCCTTATGAAGTTCAAGGTTAATATTCTTTAATACTTCATTATCGCCGAACGATTTTTTCAGATGTTCAATACGTATCACAACATCATCATCGACGGCAGTCTGCGTTGCTTTTTCCTGTACAAGTGTATCATTCATACTTGTCTGCTTAAACATTTAATAATAGATCAGGTTCGTGACCTGCACCGCAATAGCATCTATCAGTATAATCCATAATGAAGCGCTCACCACGGCGGAATTAGCAGCGCTGCCCACGCTCTCTGTTCCCCGGGACGAGTGATAACCTTTATAGCAGCCCACAAAACCGATCGCATATCCGAAGAAAAATGTCTTCACCACAGAAGGCAACAAGTCACTGAATTTCAGTGCATTGAAAGACTTCCGAAAGAACAATGCCATACTAACATGCTCCTGTACATTCACACCGACCCAGCCACCCAGCAGGGCCAGTGCATCAGCCATAATCGTTAGTAAAGGCAGCATCATGGTACAGGCCAGGACGCGTGTCACCACCAGGTATTGTATCGGGTTGGCGCTGGATACCTCCATGGCGGCTATCTGTTCCGTCACTTTCATACTTCCCAGTTCAGCGCCTATGCTGGAGGCTATTTTACCTGCACAGATCAGCGCTATGATAACGGGACCGATCTCACGGACAATAGAAATAGATACCATACCGGGCACATAACTCTCTGCACCAAAATCTTTTAGTGTAGGCTGTGTCTGCAGTGTCAGTACGAAACCAATGATAAAACCTGTAATCGCCACCAGGCCGATAGAGCGGTACCCTACAATGTAGCATTGACGGAGGAATTCTCCCCATTCAAATCCATCGCGGAAAATATTACGGGCAAACTGGCCGGTGAAAACAACCTGGTCGCCAACTACTTCCATGTATTTATTAAAAGCTGATGTAAGCACACTGGCCATAATAGTACGCATTGGGTTAATTGATACAGGTAGTGGAAATGATGATCCCTGATATAAAAGATGGAATTTCATGCCATGGTGGGAAATGATGATTTTCAGGCAGAAACAGCAATAAAAATATACTTGATTGGGTAATATTCTACCCAACCTGTACAAAGAAACATAGCATTTCCAGATACTGTTTATTATTTTTGAAAAGAATATATACAATTCTATGGTTCATTTAAAAAGATGCCACCTGTATCTGCTGTTGTTGCTGTTTGCCCTGGCCTGTGGAGAAAAGAAGAACACAGACTTTACAATAGAAAAGATCCCCGATCCCATGCAGCATGGTGGCTATGTAAGCAACCCCGATCACCTTGTCAGCCAGGAAACTGAAGCCGCACTCAATAATCAGATGCGGCAACTCGACCAGTCAGGCCGCGCCCAGGTGGCAATCATACTGCTGAATACCATCGGCGATAAAGTACCAAAAGATGTAGCACACGATGTTTTCAGACTGTGGAAACCCGGGCAGAAAGGAAAAGACAACGGCCTGGTGGTATTACTGGTGAATGACCAGCACAGGATAGAATTTGAAACCGGTTATGGTCTGGAGGGCGACCTGCCCGACGTAATCTGTTTCCGGATACAACAATCCGAAATGCTGCCTTCATTTAAGCAGAACAATATCGATGAAGGCATGCTGAAAGGAATGACAGCGCTGGTGAATGTACTACAGCCGGCTACAGATTCCACACAGGCTGCCGGGACAAGCAATGCGATACCAGCCGCCCCCGGAGAGGCTCCTGTCGACATGGGCGAAACCGCAGGTACTGCTCAACAGCAAACATTCGCTGATTCCGATGTCACTGCACCTGAACCGGAACATGAGCAACCAGGTCTCGGTTCGCTGATCCTGTATGTACTTTACGCGTTATTTGCCACCATCTTCGTGGTAAGACCTGGCATTGCCAAAAAACATAAGGATCTCGCCCGGTTATTCAAGACAAGTATATGGCATAAGATCTGGATCTATGCATTGCCATTTGTGCTGCTGCTTATACTGGTGAATATCCCGGGATTTTCATACCGCTGGTGGATGCTTCCGGTTATTGCGTACTTCAACCTGCTGACCTATCTGAGCTACCGTGCTTTTGCCATCAATAAAAACGCCGGTATTTTACTGGGAGGCTTCGACCGCCATGTACAATACGAAACATTAAACCTTGCCCATGCCAATAGCTGGGTGTCCGCCATCATCTTTCCTGTTCCCCTGCTGGCCTATTCGAGATGGCACATCGCGCGGATGAACAAGCTGCGCTATGATCCCTACGATTGTGAAATATGCCATCAGCCGATGCAGCTACTTAAAAAAGGAAAAAAACTGGAGATGCTGGAGCCTGTACAGGTAGCAGAAGATAAAGTAGGTGCTGTCATTTACGATGTATGGAGCTGCAAAAATTGTCATGATAAAAAGGTGCTGGGTTACCGGAACCTCCGTACCGACGCCAAAAACTGTCCCTCCTGCAATGCACTCACCTATATCGCAGGTAGCCGCAAAATAGTAAGGCGGGCTACGACCAGCCGCGAGGGAGAAGGTATTCAGCATTACCTCTGTAAATACTGTAATTATACTCATGAGGAAACTTATGTTAT
This sequence comes from Chitinophaga sp. CF418, assembly GCF_900142925.1. Classification (GTDB taxonomy): domain Bacteria; phylum Bacteroidota; class Bacteroidia; order Chitinophagales; family Chitinophagaceae; genus Chitinophaga. The sequence goes on along the minus strand of NZ_FRCN01000007.1, from coordinate 105,760 downwards.
TGCTAAGTTATCTTCAGGAGGATCTTCCGGTTCCTCTTCAGGCTCATCCGGCTCTTCATCCTCGTCTGGTGGCTGGGGAGGCGGCAGTTCAGGAGGTGGCGGAGCCGGTAGCAGCTGGTAAAAAATCCGATCCCTGATCATGATCATTGTTTATTGTCCGGAATAGGGATATTTTTGCATCTATGAATTCTGAAAAACAACTGAGGAAAGGACCTAACTGGTGGCGTCAATTTGACTTTTTAGGGATGCACCTGCTGCCTATTCTGGCAATTTTCACGCACGTGACAGCATTTGACTGGATTTTATGTGCCGCATTGTATGTAGCTCGTATGTTCTTCGTAACAGGCGGGTATCACCGGTATTTTTCCCATCGAACGTTCAAAACCTCCCGTGTGTTTCAGTTCATTCTGGCGGGAGGTGCGCAGAGCAGTTTACAGAAAGGCGTGTTATGGTGGGGAGCTAATCACCGCATCCATCACAAACACAGCGATACTCCTGAAGATCCGCACTCAGCTAATATATATGGTTTCTGGTATGCTCACATGGGCTGGATCATGGGACCAGAATATAAACCAACCCGCTACGACCTGGTAAAAGACTTCAAACAACCGGAACTGTTCTGGCTGAATAAATATCACTTCGTTCCCGGACTGGTACTGGCTGTAGCGGTGTACTTTGTGGGTAACAAAGTGAACGGTGCTGGCTGGTTCGACTGGAGCGCCGGTCTCTCTACCCTGCTGATCGGTTTCTTCCTGAGTACCATCTTCCTGTATCATGGTACCTTCACTATCAACTCCCTGATGCACAAATGGGGCAAACCCAGGTATAACACAGGCGATTTCTCTAAAAACAGCCTGATCCTGGCGCTCGTTACCCTGGGTGAGGGATGGCATAACAATCACCACTATTACCAGAGTGCAACCCGTCAGGGCTTCTTCTGGTGGGAGATCGATATCACCTATTATATTCTTCGTACACTTGGCCTTTTTGGTATTGTATGGGAGATCAGGGGTGTTCCGGAAAAAGTAAAGACCAGTAATCTGCTTACTGAAGAGGCGAAAGCAGAGGTTAGGGCTGCTAACAGAAGACTGGTAGATGCCAATAGATAGAATCATTCACCTTCTTTAAATAATGAGGCTCAGTGTGTAAGGCACTGAGCCTCAGTTGTTTTTACAACTCCTATCTTCTCTAGCTTCGGCATGGTTTGTTTGCTGTTAAAAATTTACGCTAAGTAGCTCCGGTTTCAGAATGGGATGGCGGTCGGCGCCTCTCTGGATAGCTATTAAGCGTTATCAAGCGAATAGGATTTTGAATATGGATTGAATGGCATCGGTCGTGTCACCCGAGAGCCGAAGGCCCGCCATTCCCATCTGAAACCGCTGCTACTTCCGCTCTCCCTACGATAGTATATTGGGTCCTGCTTGTCAGGACGATGATGGTAAGCATTTCTGAATGCCTTACAGCCCGGTATTACAGTTTCCAGGCTATAAGCGGAAGTCAATAAGCATGATGGCTTCAGGTAGGAATCGCACAATAGTATCGCACACATTACAGCACTCCCAAAACATAAGCGGAAGTCAATAAGTATGATGGCTTCAGGTGGGAATCGCTTCAAATATACCCGCACCTATACCCTACAGGCGCTATAGTCCTGCTTTACACCTGCTTTTGTATAGCGTTCGCTATAGAATAGTGCCTGTAATGCTATAGTAGAGAGCCTATAGGCTATAGCTGCAACCGAATCTGTACTGTAGTGCAAGCTTATTTAGTACCAGATCACCCCCAGGTGCCCTATTTATTACAAGCAAACCTTTGATTTAAACATCTGATGTTTCAATCAAACATCATACCTTTGTAAAACATCAGACGTTTAATCATGGCAAAAGCAATTAAACTGGCCGACCAGGTCATATATAGTCTACAACAGGACATCTCCCTGGGAAAATACAAGCCAGGAGAGCTCATCCCACCGGAACCTGTGCTAATGGAGCAGTTCGGCGTAGGGAGATCTACTATTCGGGAAGCGATCAAGACGCTCTCCAATGCCGGAATATTGAAAGTACAACAAGGCGCAGGCACTTTCGTCTGTGAACCCAGAACCAGCGCAGAACCGCTGGATCAAAGACTCAGACGGGCCGCTATGCAGGAAGTGAATCATGTACGCCAACTGCTGGAAGTGGAAATAGTACAGCTGGCCGTACAGCACCGGCGTCAGGAGGACCTCGACACCCTGCAGTCCCTGCTGGAGGAAAGATGGCAGGCTATTACTGCGGATAATTATGATGCCTGTGCCGACGCCGATATACGCTTTCACAAAGCCGTGGCCACAGCCTCCCACAACAGCGTGCTGGCAGATCTCTACCAGACCTTCACAAGCGTGATCATGGATGGCTTTCGGCAAAGGGAAAAGCCGCACGTATCACAGTTCCAGCAAACGCACGACCTGCACGTACAGCTCGCCGCGGCCATCGCACAACAACAATCCGACAAGGCCATTCAGACTGTAAAGGCCATCCTTGAAAATAATTTCTAAATAAAATTGTCATGTCCATTCTCGTATTTACATTAATTCTCCTGGTCGGCGCCTTTACGGCCGGTATGCTGGGGTCTCTTACAGGTCTGGGAGGGGGCGTTGTATTGATACCCCTGCTGACACTCGTCTTTCATGTCGACATCCGTTATGCAGTAGGCGCCTCACTGGTAGCCTCGATCGCCAACTCATCCGGAGCGGCAGCAGCATACATTAAGGAAGGTATTACCAATGTCCGCATAGGGATGTTCCTGGAAATAGCAACGACTACCGGCGCAATTGTCGGTGCAATACTGGCTGTATATACGCCTACGCACCTGGTGGCCATCCTCTTTGGTTTTGTGCTGTTATTCTCTGCCGTTATGACCTTAAGAAAGAAAACTGAGCATGGAGATGGTGGTAGTGGTAGCAAACTAGCTAACATCATGCGGCTTAACAGCACTTACCCGGTGAATGGTCAGGACGTACCCTATAAAGTACGCGGAGTGGCAGGTGGTTATGCCCTGATGACAGTGGCCGGCGTGGTTTCCGGTCTGCTGGGTATTGGTTCAGGTGCACTCAAGGTACTGGCAATGGATGGCGTCATGCGCATACCCTTCAAGGTATCTACTACTACCAGCAACTTTATGATCGGGGTAACGGCTGCCGCCAGTGCGGTGATCTACCTCCAACGCGGATATATCGATCCGGGCATCGCCATGCCGGTAGTACTGGGCGTACTCGCAGGGGCATTCGGTGGCTCAAAGTTGTTGATGAAACTGAATACACGCAAACTCAGGATCCTCTTTTGTGTTGTGATCAGTGCACTGGCGCTGGAAATGATCTATAACGGTTTTACAGGGAAATTATAAGCAAATGAAAAGATTATTCTCGAAATCATTCTGGCAGGAAAGGGACGTTGAAATGTTCATAGGTCAGCAGTTACGCTGGGGCGTAATCACCTCCAGCATCATCGCCTTCATTGGGGGGATTATCTACTTAATCAATCATGGCGCTGCCCTGCCCGCATACACAGAATTCACCGGTGCGCCGGAATACGTACGACACTTACCTGGTATATTCCAGGGCGTATTACAACTGGATGGCAGAGCCATCATCCAGCTGGGCGTAGTAGTGCTGCTGGCGACTCCTATCACCCGTATCGCCTTTTCTGTGCTGGCTTTTGCCATGGAAAAGGATAAGTTGTATGTGGTAATCACACTCATTGTCCTAAGTGTCATCACATTCAGCATTTTCAGCGGACTGGGAGGCTGATGACATCACGAGCTACGCTCGTGATGCAACAACATGTTCATGGCATGACTGAAGGACCCCGCACGGGCGATCTCTCCATTATTCACGAAGAAGATCTCATCCGCAGTCTCAATGGTATTCAATCTGTGTGCTATGATCACACGGGTAGTATGGGCCGGCAGCTTTTGCAATACAGCCTCCAGCTGTTGTTCAGTCACAGTATCTATATTGGCAGTGGCCTCGTCCAGCACCAGCAGGTCCGGATCACGGAGCACCGCCCTCATGAAGGCAATGAGCTGTTTCTGTCCCAGGCTGATGCCGTCATTACCAGATACGATCTTTGTAGCCAGGCCTTCCTCGAATCTCTCCAGCAGTGTATCCAGTCCTGACTTCGCAATGACTTCTTCCAGCTGAGCGGTGGTATATGCAGCATATCGCTCGTTTCCATACACGATATTCTCCTGGATGGTACCCGAGAAAAGGAATGGTTCCTGTAAGATAAAACCGATCTTATGTGCCCGTTCTTCTGGCGTATACGAGCGGATATCCCTACCGTTCAGCAACACCTCTCCCGCTGTAGGGTCATACAGTCGTGCTATCAGGGAAGCAGTAGTCGTTTTTCCTCCGCCTGTTGGCCCTACCAATGCGTAGGTCTTGCCGCGTTCCATATTGAAGCTTACATTCCGCAGAATGTCCTTACTTCCCGGATAACGGAAATTTACATTGTTGAAACTGATCAGCGGAGCATTTTCCTTCACTGACGCTGCCGCTACCACCTTCAGATCAGATTCAAGTTCCAGGATCTGCGAAATCCTGTCCCATCCTGCCATCGCCATCTGGAAGTTCGTCCACAAGGCTGCCAGCTGACGAATGGGGTTATAAAAATGGTTAGAATAAGACAGATAACTGATCAGCAATCCCACGGTAAACTGTCCTACGGAGATCAGATAAATGCCATATACCAATACCGCCAGCATGGCCATCTGCGAGCAGAAAGAAAAGACCGGCGTAAAAATATTATTGAATAACCCTGCCGACACTGCCGTACGGTAGCTCTGCTGATTGGCCTGGTCAAAACGCTTACGGAAATAATCGCGACGGTTGAAAGCAATGATCACTTTAAAATTGCTCAGGCTTTCCTGTATCTCTGCGCTCAATCCTCCCGTACTCTTCATATTGGCGGCATTCTTACTCTTCACCAGCGGAGATATCAGCCGGGTGAAAACCAGTAACATGAGGCCCGGCAACAATGTAGCCACACCCAGTTTCATGTTAATACACAACAGGAAAATACCAGCTCCTGTCATCGACATAATACCACTGGCAAACTGCACAAGGGATTGTGAGAAGAACTGATTCATCTTGTCCGTATCATTGTTGATACGCGAAATGAGATCCCCTGTTTTATTCTGGTTAAAGAATGCAATAGGCAGCTCCTGCAGCTTCACAAACACCGCATTCCGGAGGTTATACAACATACGCTGACCGACTCCTCCCATCATCCTGCTCTGCCAGTAGGAAAACCCAAAGTTTACCAGGTACATACCCAGCAGGATACCGGAGCACAGGAGAATGCCCGAAAAGTCCTTCGTCTGTACATAATTGTCGATCGTATAACCAATTACAAAAGGCGCAGTCAGCGTCAGCGACTGGCTGACCATCATAATAAAGAATGCCCTGATCAGGTCCTTGTGCTCCGTTTTGATATATGCCAGTAATTTCAGGAGACGCTTACCTGAAGTACTTTTCTGTTCTGTTTTATCTGTATTATTCAGGTTGTAATTCATAATTGCTGGTACTACGTTGGGAATTAAAGATCTGTACGTATTCAGGACATGTCTGCATCAGCTCCGGATGGGCGCCTGCAGCTATTACTTCGCCATCCATCAGCAGAATGATCTGGTCAAAATGTTCTACAGATGATATTTTTTGTGTAACAGATATCAACGTCAGGTGCGGATAATTTTCCTGGACGTTTTCAAGTATCCTTTGCTCGGTATTGGCATCCACTCTCGCAGTAAAGTCGTCCAGCAGCAGGATACGCGGATTAATAGCCAGCGCTCTCGCCAACATGATACGTTGCTTTTGCCCGCCGGAAAGACTCGTACCTCTCTCCGATACCACCGTTTCCAATCCTTCAGGCAATCCTGCTATAAACTCTTTCAGCTCTGCCGTAGCAATCGCCTGCTGCATGGTAGCCTCGCTTACGGTCTCGTTAAACGCTATATTCTCCCGCAGGCTCATGTTAAACACAATACTATCCTGGAATACCAGTCCCACCTGCTGTAACAGGCCTGCTTTATCATATTCATTCAGGTCAGTATTATCATAGCATACACGCCCGCTCTCCGGCTTCAGCAATCCTACGATCACATTCAGCAGCTGCGTTTTACCCGCGGCTGTCGGACCGATAATAGCTGTGCGGGTACCCGCTTTCACCGAGAAAGAGACATCTTTCAGCACCGGCTTACCCTCCATGGACAGGACGATATTCTCCGCCGCCACATCGCCCTCCAGTTGCTTCTTTACAGTTCCCTTATCCTGCACTTCCGGTGCATACAACACCTCGCTGATACGCTGGTAAGAAGCCGATGCCTGTGCGATAAGGTTACTCATAAACCCGATCACGATGATCGGAAAGATCAGCAGGGCGATATAACTGTTGAAAGCGGCAATGTCGCCCAGCGACATCTCCCCTTTTATCACAAAATGTCCTCCCAGCAGAAGCGTTGACAATATCGACATACCGGCCAGGAAACTGATAACCGGTACCAGGCCGGCAAACATGCGGACTATCGCAATGCCCAGCGTTTTTGACTCCCCATTCGGCGCAATAAAACGGTCATATTCCAGTTGCTGTGCATTCACTACCCTGATCAGGGCCGCACCAGTAATACTCTCGTTAATCGTCTTATTCAGCTTATCTACCACCTCTCTGCTGATGCGGAACATCGACCGCACTTTTTTCAGTACCGTCCAGAAAGCGATCGCTATAAAAGGAATAATAGAAAGTATGACCAGCCCCAGCTTCCAGTCCCGACTCAGCAGCAGTATACAGCAGCCGATGATCATAAAGGCAGAAGAGGCGATGGAAATAATAGCCTGGGATATGAAGACCTTAATGCTGTCTACATCGCCCGTAAGATTCGTGAGCAGTTTCGAGGGATTTACCTGCTGTATATACGAATAATCCTGCCGCGAAACTCTCTCAGCAAGAGAAGTCCGCAACCTGCGTCCCACCTTTTCAGCCATATAGGTCTGAATGATACTTTGCAGGTAAGTGAAAATAAAAATAGCAGCGGCGGCAGCGATGAACTCGGTTACAAGCTCCCTCACTACCAATGTCCCTTTGGAATAGGCATCGATACCCTTGGCGGTCAGCGCTGGCAGAACCAGGCTCAATCCATTGCTACATAAAGCCATCAGGATCAGTAAGGATAATTGTCCTCTGTAAGGGCGCAACAACGACATCAATCCTGAATTTCCTTTCCCTGTCGTGGCAACAGGCGTATTTGTCTTCTTCATATCATTAACAAATATATGGCAGCTGGCAGACCTATTTACTGCAAAAGGCCAATTTAAACTAAAAATAGAGCATTATAATACGCAGGTATAAGGGCGTTGGGTTAATGCGCTTGATAAGTGGACGAACGGTAGAAACAAATATTGTATGATCAGAAAAAAAAGTCCTCCCGGCATAACCGGAAGGACCTCGACGCGTCCGCGTCCCAGATATTTTTTATGGAGCAACCCGGTTAGGCGATACCAACCGAAGGTTTCCATGAATATTCTGTAGATTGCATGAATACCTCCTTTTCTTTAGTGAGTAATGAAATTACGGATTTTATCCGAATAAGCTATTCCCGTTTGTCAATTTTAGTGATAATTTTTGTGTTATATTATGATACTGATAGAAACCTATATTCCTCAAAATCTGACCCATCTGGTCAAAAACTGCTGGTACCTGGAAGTCCCTGCAAACCTTCCGCAGCCTTACCAGGAGGATATCCTACCCGACGGGCATCATGAGATTATCTTCCATCTGCACCCTCATGTAGCCAAACGAAAATTCAGTGATACTGCGTGGATCGAAGAGCCTGCCGCTTTTATTGCCGGACAAACACTCACCAGCTACACGCTGCAACTCATGCCGGGAGCACGTCTATACGGTATCCGTTTCTATCCGCATACATTATCCGCGTTTCTGAAAATGCCAGTCCCCGATCCGTCTTCTGGTATCACACCTTTGAGTGATATTCTTCCTGCCGGCAGTTTTATGGATTGTATCACAGCGCATCCACATACAACCTTCCGGCATTTCGAAAGACTGCTTACCGGGATGATCACCAGGCTGGAACAGCCTTCCGGCGCTTACGATTATGTACACGCCGCAATAGGCGAAATAATGCTGCACAAAGGAAATGTGTCTGTAGATCAGCTCCTGCACCGCACCGGTGTATCAGGAAAATATCTCGACGCCCTGTTTAAAAAGCAGGTGGGATTAACGCCAAAAGCCGTCAGCAATATCATCCGCTTCAATCATTTTGTAGCCTGGCAAAAGGCACACCCTGAGGAAAATTATACCGCCGGCAGCTATGAAACCGGCTACTACGACCAGTCCCACCTGATCCGCACATTCCGGCAGTATACCCAACAATCTCCCAAAGCATATTTCAATAGCAATACATGGATCAATAACGTCTTTGTCAATATCTGACAGTTCACTTTTTTACAAAATCAGGAGCCAACCCAATCATATCTTACTTATAAAGCCCGGCGATCGTCTCCAGATAATTCTCAATAGGCATGGAATTACGCATAGCCATCAGCTGCTTACCCTGTGCACCTACCAAAGTCCGGAACTGCTGACTCTTACCGGTGGCCAGGTCATAGATCACGTCTACGATCGTCTGTGGGTCATCCATTAGTGACGGATCTACATTAGCCATCATTGACTTAACCTTGTTAGTGATATCATCATACTCACGGATCTCAGGATGTTTATTCCAGACAATACGGTCCCTGAAATTATTCCCGCTCGAGCCACCCTGCTCTACCAGGCGCAACTCAATATTCAACGGCTTCAGCTCATAATAAAGCCCCTCTGTCAAACCTTCCAGCGCAAACTTGGACATGTTGTACAATGACCCCACAGGCACCGCTGTCGTAACACCCATAAAGGAGCTGATATTGATGAACATCCCTCCCTTGTTTTCCCGGAAATGAGGCAGGAAACCACGGATCACGTTAATAGGACCGCGCACATTTGTATTGTACTGCCAGTCTATCACCGACTCATACGCAGCCTCCAGCGCACCATAACTTCCCACTCCCGCATTGTTCACCACTACATCTATCTTTCCGAATGCAGCTATCGCTTCACTAACCGCCGTCTGCACCTGTTCTACATTCGTCACATCCAGTTTGAAAACACGGATATTCTCATATTGCGTCAATGCTGTTTCCTTTTCCGGTGTACGCATAGTCGCTGCTACATTCCATCCCTGTCCTGCAAAATACTTTGCGCTTAATTTCCCTAAACCATCGCTGGTGCCTGTAATAAATACTGTCTTCTTCATATCTGATGATAGAATTTATATTATAACGGAATTTTTGTTCCGCAAATATATACATAACGGAACAAAAGTTCCTAATAAATATTTTCTATTCCGGAATTTTAATTCCGTTTTGTATATTTGCATTATAATAGTATCACCTATGGCAAGAACAAAAAGATTCGACGAAGAGGAAATGCTGAACAACGCGATGCTGTTTTTCTGGCATAAAGGATACAATGGTACTTCTCCCCAGGAAATACTGGATGAATTGAAACTGAGCCGTTCCAGTCTGTACGATACCTATGGCGATAAAAGAAGCCTCTTTATCAGCGCACTGCAACGTTACAGGAATACCGTTACTGCAGAGGTCATTGAGCTCCTGGAAACATCTGAAAATATTCCTGAAACGCTTAAAATGCTATTCCAGCGTACAAAAGCAGAATGTTTCACAGGAGAAGAAAAGAGAGGCTGTTTCATGGTCAATTCCAAAGTGGAGCTTGCCCCACACGATGAAGAAGTAGCTGCTATCGTAAAAGAGAACAGGGAAGCATTGGAAAATGCCTTCACGACAGCCATTAAAAGAGGACAGGAAAAGGGACAGATCTCCAAAGACAATCCACCCCGCTCCCTCGCAAGATTTATCATGAATAATCTCTGGGGCCTAAGTGTACATTCCAAATCAGGCGCCGACAAAAAAGTATTCGACGATATTATCAGAATAACATTGTCCGTTATAAAATAAATCGGGCACATAAAAAGGATAATCTAAAAGAGATAATCATTGTCTACAGCCACACAAAAAACTCGTCGGGGTTAGGGTCAGGGGCATGATAACGGGACAGCATAACCAGTAACAGGGAGAGCGAAAGTAGCACCCGGTTTCAGATGGTCATGATAACGGGACAGTATAACCAGTAATAGGGAGAGCGAAAGTAGCACCCGGTTTCAGATGGGAATGGCGGGCCTTCGGCTCTCCGGCGGCACGACAGATGCCGTTCAATCTGCATTCAAAATCCTATTCGATTGACAACGCTAAATAGCCTTCCAGAGAGGCGCCGACCGCCATCCCATACTGAAACCGGAGCTACTTAGCGTTTATAATAGCTCCTGAGGGTCATAGCCGACCGACATCCCGCAGCTACTTATAAATGAAACGAGGTTGTATCAAAACTAATGATGCAACCTCGTTTTATAAACAATTCCCTTATCGACTAATCAAAAATCCGTTGACACCGTCAACTCTTCCTGCTCTCTGAACGCATTCTTCAACAACTCCAGCTTAGCCAATCCCCTCGCATATGCATCAGACCCCAACAGCAGATATACCGGTGGCTTCTGTTCATTTACAATAGCGATCAGCGCATTAGCCGCCTTCTCCGGACTCCCGATCTGTGTACCATCCATATTCTTATACTTCGCATGAGAGTCCCGGATCGCTGTATATGCAGGAATAGGCTCTTTAGCGATCACCAGCGATTCCTCAGTCAGGAAACTGGTCCGGAATGCACCCGGCGCCACCACCGTTACCTTAATACCAAACTCCTTCACATCTTCCGCCAACACTTCCGACAATCCTATCACGGCATGCTTTGCAGCTCCATATACTGCCCATCCCGTAGCCGGCGCAATACCTGCAATGGAAGAAATATTAATGATATGTCCCGACCGCTGTGCCCTTAGATACGGCATCGCCTTACGGATCACATTCAAGGTACCGAAAACATTCACATCAAAACTCTCTCTCGTTTCATCATCTGTCAGTTCTTCAATACTCCCGCCAATGCCATAACCAGCGTTGTTCACCACCACGTCAATCCTGTCAAACGTTGCAATTGTCTTATCTACAGCATCCGCAACGCTTGCCTCATTCGTTAAATCCGTCTCTAAAGGAAGGAATTGTTCAGACTCAATACCTACAGCATTGATCAGATCTGCCTTTTTCCTGGAAGTAGCAGCCACCAGCTGACCCGTTGCCAGTAATTGCTTCACCAGACTAAGCCCCAGTCCTTTCGATGCACCTGTTACAAACCATACTTTTTTGTTGCTCATCGTTCGTGATTTTAGTGATACAAAACTACTACAGCCAGTATCACTAATCATTACACCCATCAAAGCAATGATTGCAAAATTCAAACAGTTCTAAAAGAAGAAGGAGTTACCTTGGTCAGTTTCTTGAAAAAGTTGTTGAAGTGGGCAGCCTCTTCGAAGCCCAGGCAATAACTGATCTCTGAAATATTCCAGTCCGTATGTTTCAGCAGCGCCTTGGCTTCCCCCACCAGCCGTTCGGCAATATGCGCTGTGGTGGTCTTGCCTGTAGTTTCCTTGATAGCCCGGTTCAGATGATTCACATGCACCGATAGCTGGTCCGCAAAGTCCTTGGCCGACCGCAAGGTAAACCGCTGGGAAGTAGACTCTATTGGAAATTGCCGCTCCAGTAACTCTGTAAATACAGAAGTGATCCTCGATTTGGCATCCGGATGCTTATATAAAGTATCCATAGGCGTCATTTTCATGGCGTAATGGATAATTTCGGTCACATAGTTCATCAGCAGGTCATACTTATATTTATAGTCTGAGCCTATCTCATCCAGCATCTTCGTAAAGATCTGGCTGATATGCCCGTCCTGCTCCTTGTTGAGCATATAGGAAGGTTTCCCGCCCGGTGTAAACATCGGCAGCTCATTGATGTTTCCCCTCATCCGCTCAGTGAAGAATCCCTCCTTAAAGATGCAGAAAAACCCTGTCCGCTCCTCTGACAGTGGCTCGAAGGTATAAGGCACATGTGGGTTGAAGAACATTAAGGCAGTACCATCAAGTTCAATACTTTTATCAGCATAATGGTAGAGGGTCTTTCCCCGTACCAGGTTGATTTTATAAAAATCCCGGCGGCTATATTTAAAAGGCGTAGTACCATGCACTCCTGCCAGGCTGTCTTCCAGTCTGAATACATTGAAATGCCCTATATCCTGCTGAAGATTCTCCGGTAACCAGTTAAACTTCTGCTGATAGAATTCCTCCAGTGTTTGTGTTGTTGCCATACAGCGAAGTTACAAAATTCAAACAAACTACTGATACAAGGTGATGGTAACCGGTCCCGTCAGTCCCGAAGGCTGTACCGGCCAGCCTGCCGCATTAAAAGGGGTATAGTTGATATTCACGAAATTGATCTCATGATACCGCCTCCAGGACACCTGGTGCTGATCCATATACCGGATCCTGTTTGCCATCAGGTTGGCCACCTCTATCCTGATCTCATTAATGCCTGCCTTCAGGAATTGTCCTATCCTGGCCCTGAAAGGAATAGCCCAGAGAATGCCCGCATCATGTCCATTTACCCACACATGCGCACTCTCATGCACCTCCCCGATATCCAGCACATATTCCCCGGCCTGCTTCTCCGGTAACGTAAAAGTCGTAGTATATACCCCGGATCCAGAATACGCATTGGCAGCGGAATCGCCCAGGACTGTCCAGGGTGTCAATTTATCCAGTTGACGAAAATCCGGCATAAAAGGCCCGCCATTGGGAAAGGTCAATTGCCAGCCACCGGACAATGTTACCGGCGCTTCCGGCGTGTCCAGGTAGGCCCAGTCAGGCACGCCCTGCTCCTGCACACCTTTACCGGTATGCACGATCATTGCCTCGCCGGGTAGCAACTGCAGTTTTACCAGGGTCCTTCCCTCCTCCTGCCTACTCCTGGCCCTGCCTGTCCGACCTGTTTGCGGATCCAGCAGTATCGCAGCGCCTTCCGCTTTATTCAGCGGCAAGAACTCATCTATCTTTTGTGGCGTATGGTTAACCAGGTAGTACCAGCTTGTATTGTTTTCTTTTCTGCGGATGAATTTAAGTCCCTTATCGGTCAGCTTCTCCCGTTCCAGGCCCACTTGCCACAGCGCCTTTTGTACATCAGCAGCAAGGATCAGCCTACCTTTTCCACGTTGTGCCACTACCAGTCCATCTGCATCTGGTCTGAATTGCAGGGAAGCCAGCAAGGTCTTCAATGCTTTTCTTCGTTTATCCAGTTCACTCAGCCCTGGCACATCTTCCGGCAGGGATTCCATCACCACGGTAGATCCCTCCTCCGCCAGCCGGATGATCTGTTGCATCGTTGCCACCGGCATCAATCTGGCCTTCGGTATCAGCACTATTTTATAGGCGGATAATTGCACGCCAGCACTATCCTTCCCCTTGCCCACACCTGCCCTGGCCAGTTGCCTGTCTGAAATAAAATCCAGAGAATACCCTGCCTGCTGCAGTGTTTTCACCTGCTTATAAAATGCCGTAGGTTGCAACCATTTGTCAATATCATGGACCATCAGCGGCATATCCCGCCCCTTTGCCCGGTACCAGGCATCATATACCGGCCAGTAAACCAGCAGTTCATTATCAGGCACGCCCGACTGCAACACCGACTGCACACGGGTAATATATTTGTTCAGCCCCGGCAGATGCGGCCAGAAGCTATTAGTTGGTACAAAATTCACGGAAGCATAAAACAGCCATCCGGGCCACGGTACCTCCGGCGGAGAGAAAGTATTACCATGATAGAATACGTGATTCACTCCCGCCAGGAAAGCCTGCTCCACCTCCGGCTTACATTGCGACAGGGAGGTCTTGAAATGTTCCGTCAGCCAGGTAAACGTCTCACAGGATATCAACGGATGTCCTTCCACATGTCCGGCGGAAGACGCAAACTTCAGCATCACCGGATCAGGATCCACATTCCGGATATCCGCACTGTCCCTTCGTAAACCGGGAATCGGGAAATAAGTTGAACCATAGGTCTCACATTCCGGAATATCCACCGCCGCATAAAGATCCAGCAGGTTGCCCGGTGATCCGTGCGCCTGGTTCTTCGACAGGCCCTTATATCCATGCGCCCATTGTGTCCAGGGACGAGTAAAATTATCCAGCAACAGTTCAGACATCGTCTCCCTGTAATCAGACTTCACCCTCGCCACCAGGTCTGTACTATCATCACTTGCCAGCTCCCGCAGATACTTCGATAAGTCATACCCTCTCTTCTTTTTAAACGCAGTCAGGAACGCAGGCGTCCAGTCGGCATTGTATACCTCATAACTGTCGTTATAAAAAGACCGCACTCCCGGCGCTTTATACTTAAAGGCAGTATCAAAGCGGTGCAGATATACCCGCAGGCCCTCTGCCGATAAATGGTCGAGCGTATATCCTTCCCCTCCCGGCGCCGCACGCTTTACCTGCTGTAAGGTCCTGCCGTCAAACAAGGCGTAGAGCTCCCATTCACCGATGGCGGGCGACCAATGTAAATGTCCTTCTTTATCTACCTTATCTGTCAGCGAGACTGTCTGATTGCCACTATAAGCGGTCAGCGCCTGCAGTGCTGCGCCCTCCTGTTTGGCATCGTTTACCCTTATAGGTTGTGTGAGTGTTTTTCCGCCAGTGAGATGGTATTGTTGTATAATAAAACGGGAAGCGGCATAGGCCTTCGTCACCTGCGGACCGCCAAATGGCCAGCCCGTACCGGTGGTGAGATCCACCCCCATCTGCCGCTCTCCTGCCGAAGAAACTGTGTAGCGTAGTAACGCTGTCCAGCGTGGTGAAAGATAACTGACATATTGCGGCTCATACCCGATAGCCCCGTAAATAGGCGCAATCTCAACCCCGCCAAAACCCGCCTGCCGCAATACATCCAATGAAGAAGCGAGGTTCTTTTCATTCACTGCACTACCGATCCACCACCAGCGGGTCCAGGGTTTTGTTTCTCTCTTTATAGCGGGCCAGGCCTCCTGCTGTGCATCGGCAGGCCAGACAAACAATAGGAACAGGCCCGTTAACAGCAGCCTGCCGGTTCTTTGGATTGCAGTTTTCATAACGTCATTTATTGTTCTGTCGCCGACCAGTCAAATTCCGGATGTTCGGCTGGTGTCTTTGATTGCAGCATCAACCTGTAAAGTTCTTTTATCTTCCCGGGATATTTTGCAGCCAGATCATGCGCTTCGCCAATATCCGCAGAAAGACGGTACAGCTCAAAGCGGGCAGGCATTCCCTGGCGTTTGAAGCGGATCAGTTTCCAGTTGCCTTTCAGCAGGGCCTCCTGTAATCCGCCTTCATTGAACTGCCAGTAAAAGTATTCATGCTGCCGTCCGGGCTTACTTCCATTCAATGCTTTCCTGTAAGATAATCCATCTATTCCGGATAAAGTAGCCGAATGTGTAAGATCGGTCAACGTAGGCAAAACATCCCAGAAAGCCCATTGAATACTGCTAACCTGTCCGGCAGACACTTTACCTGGCGCTCTGACGAGCATGGGTACCCGTATCCCACCTTCATACAGATCACGCTTGATACCTCTCAATGGACCATTACTATTAAAATACTCCGGATCAGCTCCTCCTTCCTTGTGAGGACCGTTATCACTGGTAAAAAAGATATAGGTATTGTCATCCAGCCCCAATTGCTTTACCAGCGTTGCAATCTCCCCTACATTCCTGTCCAGTTTTGCAATCATGGCCGCCAGGGCGGCATGTGGCTGCGGCTGACTGCGATAAGTGCCTCCTTTCTGCTCATATGGCGATTCCGGCCCTAACTTACTGCTGCCATCTGCGTTCAGAAATGCCTGCATATCAGCAGCTGGCGGCGCCAACTCAGCATGAGGTAAGGTAAAAGGAAGATAAAGGAAGAAAGGCTGATCCCTGTTATCCCTGATAAACGACACCGCATGTGTCATGATCTCATCCTGCGTGTATACGGTCGTGTCATGCGGCACTTTGCTCATCTTACCATTCTTCACTTCAAACAGGTAATTGCTGTAGTAGTTATGCGCATGCTGCTGGTTCAGATACCCGAAGAATTCATCAAAACCCTTTATCTCCGGAGAGCCGGTGGTACCTTCCTCACCCAGGCCCCACTTGCCAAACATCCCGGTACGGTATCCATTCTGTTGTAGCAGCTGCGCCAGTGTACTGTCCCCCGGCCGCAATGGTAAACGGCTGTTACCCCGGATAAAGGCATGTCCCATATGCTTCCCGGTTAGCAGTGCACAACGGGACGGCGCACATACCGTACTGCCTGAATAGAAATCCGTGAACCGGATCCCCTCCCTTCCCAGCTTGTCAATGTTCGGCGTTTTCACAGGACTTTCAGGATTATAACAACTAAGGTTTCCATATCCCAGATCATCTGCTATAATAAAAATAATGTTAGGCTTACGCGTCTGGCCCTCGGCCATTATGCCCGCCAACATAGCGCTCCCGGTAAGAACTGCCATCCAGAAATTCCGTTTCATAAAATGCATTGATTAACTTAAATACGCTGTTAACGAAGCTCAATTTATAAAAACCTACTAAATTAATAGAGTAATAAACTATAAAACACAAAAGGCCGGACAAAATGCCCGGCCTTTACGTTTCAATAATATAATAATATCGGTTATTCGGTCACCTTAAATGTGGACACAGTATTATCAAATACCGCAAAATATTTATCTCCTGCACCAGCTTTTGTAATACCTGTAATGCCATAAGCAATACCATTCTTTGGCACTATGTATAATACCGCAGCTACATGCTTCCCTCCTTGTACAGCTGTATATTTCAGCCATTTGGAAGGGATACCGTTAATATCTTTATCTCCTTTATCTGCTACCGCAAATTTCTCCAGGTATTTTTCCATAGAGCTCACCGTCTTGTCAAAATACGCCTGTGGGGAATCTTTTCCCATATTCTCTGACACTACATTTATATTGGCCCTGAAACCATCTGTTTCTTCCGGCGCCAGGAATATTGTTGATTTAACACCATTCAAGGTAGTATCTATCCGCTTCCAGTCCTTAGGTCCGTCAATAGTGAATTTACCCGCGCCTGCATTCATGTTCGGCGCTGCCTCCTCCAATATTTCCTTTGCAGTTTTTGGAGGATTATTGCCATTCTTACAAGCCGAAAACAATAATACCCCGGCAACGATTAATAATGAAAAGTACTTCATAAATTCGTGTTTATTAATCCATAAAGATAAGAGCATTTTATTTAAAATGAGTATATCTGCCATTACTGTTCAAGCCGCCTATACTATTCCCGTTCACAGATTATTACCCATTTTCTATATTTAATACGTGATTTTCATATTAATTATATTATTTTCAACCTAATCTTATTGTCACTGCCTTTGCAAGTTATGTGATACGAATATTCAAACAGATAGCATTTTATGGTCAGATACTACGCAATATTCAGAGATGGAAGTCATAGCCCATTACACAATCTTGAATCAATATCAGCTTTACCCGAGTACTCCTACATTCTCATGACAACAGATACCTACAAATCCAATGGTTATGTTGAATCTACCATCTACCAGTTTGTAAATGCCAAAGGAGAGCTGGAACTGCTCAGGATCGCCAACTGGGAACTGCTGTATATCAGCCCCTGGACATTCAATTCCGATGGGCTCCGTTACTGCCTGTACAATCATCTTACAAAAACCGCGCATGAATTTCATGGAGAAGAAACGGGATTGACCTTCTTCAAACATGACCTCTTCCCTAAACTGCGCGAACTCTCCATCATTCCCGATTACCACCAGTACCTGCTGAGTGAAAAAGTAGACCTGCTGGAAGAAGAACTCACCGAATTAAGAAGACGCCTTTATGAAGTCGAAAAAGTCCTGAAAAGATAATACCTGGCTGGTTTACTACTCACAATTCATTATTACAAATAATTGTTTTTTACAATCTATTTGTAATTACATATCTTTGCGTGCGCTTATTTTCAAACCCACATATACTTATGAAAGCAGTAAAATCAGCATTATTGTTAGCCGTTGTAGCATCCTCTCTTGTTGCTTGTTCAAATGACGACGACGTAAACAACGAAGTTAAAAATGGCCTCGAAGGCACTTACAGTTTCATTGCTATGAAAGCCGACACCTATGCAGAAGTCAGGAATGTTTATGGCGATACCGATTCTGATATTAAGGAAGTCAGCTCCATAGCCACATGTACTTACCAGACAAACAACAATAAGGGTACCGTTACCATTGATGCTAACAAATTTAATTCAAGCAAATTTGCCTACAGCATTAATGCTACCGTATACGGTAAGACTTACATGAATGGAGAACAGTCCGGCTATTCCAACATGCCATGGGTAATAGACATGCCTGAATCCAGCGGCACTTCCAGCTACAAGCTGATCGGCACAGACTCTATCTACTTTTCAGGCGGTTTTGTAAACAGTCCTGCATTAGGCGACTCTGTTGCTTCACTTCCATCAGGTGCCAAATACAAATGGGAAGGCGATACCCTTGTTATAGCTTCTGCGTTCATCCTGCGTGATACAGTTGTTGAAGATGGAGCAACTGTATACTCCGACAAACGTTCTACACAGATCATGAGATTTAAAAAACAATAATCTTTTGCTATCCGGATAAAAACGGCTTGTGCTCTACCAGGAGTATAAGCCGTTTTTTATTGAAATGGCCCTCCGGAACAATGCTTAAACAACATAAAAAGCCATAACTTGCTATATCAGAATCAGCAGGTATATGGCTAAATCATCAGAAGAGATCATCATTATAGGCGCAGGTGCCGCAGGGCTTATTGCCGCAAGAGAATTATCCGGACTGTACAAAATAACCATACTGGAAGCCAGAAACACTACCGGCGGACGTATAAATACCATCTACCGTGATGGGATCAAAGAAGCGGAAACAGGCGCTGAATTCGTACACGGCGAGCTGCCCATTACATTAGGATTATTACAGGAAGCAGGACTACGATACCAGCAGGTAAGCGGCCAGATGTTTCGTGTCAATAACAGGCAATGGGTCGCACAGCATGAAATGATCCCCAACTGGGATGAGCTGCTGGAACAAATGGAAAAAAGCCCTGCAGACATGACCATGCAGGACTTCCTCGACCAGCATTACCCTTACGAACAACATCCTGACCTGAGAAAGAATATCCAGGGATTTGTACAGGGATTCGACCTGGCAGACATTGCAAAAGTGAGCGTAAAATACCTGTACAATGAATGGACAAACGAAGATGAAAAAAACTTCAGGATAGACAAAGGGTACACAGCCATGACAGATTTCCTGGCCGGGGAATGCCGCAAACAGCAATGCAACATCATTACCAATACTACTGTCACAGCTGTTGAATGGTCTGCCGGCAAAGTACAGGTGCAAACCGCCGGTGGTGCATCCTTTTCAGCAGATAAACTGATCGTCACTATTCCCCTTGGCGCACTGCAGAAGAACACAATTTCCTTCTCACCTGCCATTCCTGATTATATCAAAGCAGCCAATGATATTGGCTGGGGAACTATCATCAAAACAATACTGCATTTCAAAACACCCTTCTGGGAAAAACATACCAAACAGATGGCCTTTCTCTTGGGAGAAACGCCCATCCCTACCTGGTGGACACAAAGCCCTTCCAGGGTGAATATACTTACGGGATGGCTGGGAGGCCCTCCATCTGTCGCCTACATTACCCTCTCAAACGAACAGCTCCTGGAACTATCTATCAGCTCTCTGGCTACACTCTGTAATGAAACGGTAGAAACGCTGAAGGAACAACTCGTCAGCAGTCATATCGCCAACTGGTCAGCTGATCCTCATTTTGCAGGAGGATACAGCTATGGTACACCTGCATCTGTAACTGCACAGGCATTGCTGAATGCAGGCATTGAAAATACCCTCTACTTTGCCGGTGAAGCCCTGTATGATGGCACGAGCCCCGGTACTGTAGAAGCGGCGCTTAGCACTGGTATAGCTGTAGCTGCTAAAATAAGAGGCCGTCAGTGATAATTTTAACCTCCGACCCCTACGGGGTCGTGTGTTTGTAGCCCGGGGTTTTAACCCCGGGTCCACGCGCAAATAAATCCCTGATTACATGTTTGTGGCCCGGAATTCCCCCGGGGCCACGTGCAAATAAATCCCTGATTACATGTTTGTAGCCCGAAATTCCCCGGGTCCATATGCAAATACATTCTATAATCACACATCGGCAATCCGGCCCCATATTCCCAAGCGGTATGCTAACATCCTCAATTACAATCTCGGATCCACCGGCTCACTCTCCAACGCCAGCAACCCAAACACACATTGATGCACTTTCCTCAACGGCTCCTTCGCCACAAAGTGCTCTATTGCCTGTACACCGAGCGCAAACTCTTTCAGCGCCAGGGCCCTTTTGGCCCCCAGCCCCCTTTGTTTCAGCCGGGTCAGATGAGCTTCCAGCGTATATTCAGGCCCGTAGATGATCCGCAGGTATTCCCTACCTCTGATCTTAATAGCTGGCTGCAGCAAACCACGCTCGCCCCTTTCTATGAATGACAGGGACTTCACCACCATACCTTCTCCGCCCTCAGTTGTCAGTGCTTCCCACCAGCTGGTAGCATCCGCAACGCTCTGCGCATCTTCCAGATTCACCGCTCTCCAGTTGGTAGCCATCAGTGGATTCCCTTCTCCTCCGCAGTAGCGGCCCAGCTGCTCCATATGCCAGACATGATCTTTATCAAAGTAAGTCTTCCCTTCTGTAGCCAACAGGTGGAACGGCGCCAGCTTATAATCACTCAGGGACTTCACCTCCCAGCAATACTGCCGGTAAGCAGCTGTAAACTGATGACACATCACCGCACGCTGTTCATAATCCTTCAGTAAAGACGCGATAGCAGGATTCTCCGCCCCCGCTGTCAATGCTGCGATCGTCTCTGTCATCGCATTTACAGCAGCAGCTCCTGTAGCGGCATACTGCTGTTGCAGCAATGCCTGCGCCTTCGCATTCCAGGGCATCAGCTCACTATCCAGGCATACCCAATCTGTTTCCATCTCCTCCCAGAAGTTACGCTCGGTCAGCGCTGCATGTACCATCCCCAGGAAGGCCTGTTCTGTCTCTTTATCAGTGAAAAAAGCCCTGCCGGTACGCGTATAACAGGTGCCTATACTATCTTCATCTATACCGAAACGGCGTTTTACCACCTCACTATCCTTACAAACGATCACCACGGCCCTGGAGCCCATATGTTTCTCTTCACAGATCACCTGTTTGATCCCATTCTTCCTGTAGTAGCTGAAAGCGCCCGTAGGATGTTCAAGGTATTCAGGCAGGGTGCTCGTCTCAGAAGGTGACATTGTTGGCGGCAGATAGATCAGCCACTTCGGATGAATACTGAAGCGGCTCATAGATTCCAGCGCCGCAGCTGTATTCTCCTCCCGCACAGTTACTATGTTCAGCAAACGTGTAGGTATCAACTGTTTGCCGGTCAGGTCTTCGATGTCCAGTACGTCATCCTGTTCATGCTGCAGGTTATTGCCTTCTCCGGGTATTCTCAAAGGCCGGGAAGACTCCATATAAGTAGCCAGTGCTGGTACACTGTGCAACTCCCTTTCCGGGTAACGCAGGGCCGTCAGCTTACCACCAAATACGCAACCCGTGTCTATATCGATGGTATTATTGAACCATTGCGGCTCATATACCGGCGTATGCCCGTACACGACCATCGCCTTTCCCCTATAATTGGCCGCCCAGTTATACCGTACCGGCAGCCCGAATTCATCCGTCTCTCCGGTCGTCTCTCCGTACAAGCAGAATTCACGTACACCCGCAGAAGCCCTTCCCTGCATCTCTTCCTTCAATCCGGCATGCGCTACCACCAGTTTACCATTATCCAATACGTAATGGCTGATCAGCCCATCCAGGAAGAGCTTTAATTGCTCCCTGAAAGCGGCGTCTTCTCCCGCCAACTGTGCTACGGTCCTTTCCAGCCCATGCATCAGTTGTACATTCTTCCCTTGCAGGAACTTCAGCAACTTAACATCATGATTGCCAGGCACACACAGCGCTACGCCATCGCTCACTGCATTCATCACCAGCTTATATACCGCCGGCGTGGCCGGACCTCTGTCCGCCAGATCCCCCAGGAATATCAGCTTCCTGCCATTATTCACCTGTACGCTGTATGCAGTCGCATCCACAGTATGTCCCAGCAAGGTAAGCAGGTTGCAAAGCTCCTCATAACAGCCATGCACATCGCCAATAATATCAAATGGCCCCTGTTCACTATGCTTGTTATTCCACAACGGCTCCCTTTCTATCATAGTCACAGCTGCAACATGCGCTGCATCACGCAACTCAAATATTTTCCTGAAGCCTTCCTCTCTCAGCTTGCTGATATTTCTTCTCAAAAGGCCAACATGCGATGTCACCACATGCGGTGGCAGGTTCCTGTCTGTCCTCAGTTGATTCCGTTCCAGGCAGACCTTCTCGGGCATATTCAGGGCAATGGCGGCGGGCAGTACATGATATTCCCGCGCCAGCGCCACCAGCTTCTTCCTGTCTTCCGGACGCACATTGGTGGCATCCACCACTGTCAGCAATCCCCGTTTTAATCTTTTACCTACTATATAATGCAACAGGTCGAAAGCATCTTCAGACGCATCCATATTGTTCTCATCATTACTCACTATCTCCCGGCAGGCGTCACTGCTTACCACCTCAGCTTTACCAAACCATCGCCTGGCAAAAGTGCTCTTGCCGGAGCCGCTGGCACCTATCATCACCACAAAAGATAACTCCGGTATTTGTATCCTCATAAATTCAATTAATATTATCTGATAAATATTTGCGCCCCTACTTTGTAAATATTGCCATCTGGGTAGGCGCACCTATCGCTTCAACTTCATCTCCCAGCGGCTTAATAACATATGCATATCCATATGCAGCACTCAGCTTGTCGCACCATTGCTGAAACTCAGCACGTGTCCATTCAAACCGGTGATCGCCATGCCGCATCTGATCCGCATCCTCTGTAAAAGTCACATTCCATTCCTTATTAGGCGTAGTAACTACTACCTTCCCTGGCATCGCATAACCAAATACACATTTCTCCAATGCCTTCAGCCTGTCAGGATCAAGGTGTTCGATCACTTCTACCAATGCAGCGGCCTCAAATCCCTCAATCCTTCTGTCCCGGTAAGTCAGTGAACCTTGTATAAGCCGCAATCTCTTCCGCTGATTATCCGGCAGGCGGTCTATCTTCAATCTCCTGTAAGCTATTTCCAGTCGCTGAGAAGCTACATCCATTCCCGTTATATGCGTCAGCTGCTGATGAGGCAATAAAAGCTTCAACAGTTTCCCCTCACCACATCCCAGGTCAACAACTGATTTTACAGGGGTGCTGAGCAACTCTTCACACACCCGCTGTAAACGCTCCTCATGCAATCCCGGCTTAGGCTTCTCTGCAACCACATCAGGCTTCAGCAACTCTTCGGGCATATCATCCTTCATAATCACCGCCAATGCATCATTCGCCAATGATGCCTGGTGACGCAGATAACGCCGCGTAATCAATTCCTTTTCAGGATGCGTTTCCAGCCATCCCTTTCCCTTCACCAGCAGCTTTTCTATTTCTTCCCTGTTCACCCAGTAATGCTTGTCATTATCCAGCACCGGGATCAGTATAAAAAGATGTGATAATAAATCCTTTAAGGTGATATTCTGTCGCAACGTAACCGTAAAATAGCGGCTATTGCCCCACTCCGGAAACTGTTTATCCAGCAGATGCTGCGTGGCTGTCACCATGTATCCCAGCGGATCAAACATTCTGTATAGCATCGTCTCCCCTCCGCTGACCGGCAGCACGGATAGCTTTACCTCCAGTGGGAAAGGCACATCCACCAGTTCAGGCTTATCTTTACACTTGCCATTTATTGCCGAGCTGAATGCCTTCGCAATAGCAGTACTCATAAGGGAAGATGCCACATAGGGCCTGTCATTCACATACTGTTCCAGCGCAAACTGGTTACCATTGCTCCGTACCAATCCCACAGGGTCTATATCCAGCAGCAGCGCGCAGGTACATTCATTTTCATTCGCCACCGGATAGAAAATATGCGCCTTCCCTTTCCCAAACTCTACCTCCTGTACCTTGGCCGGATGTTTATGCAACAAATATCCCAGGTCAGTTGCAGGTGTATGTCTTGTCGTAATCGTCAGTAACATTCGTTATAAAAATTGATGGGCCAAATGTCGGCACGGTGTGCGAAATCTTTTTGCGCAGGTATAAAAAACGTTTAAAATTAATTCAGGACCTTTGAAACATCGACCCATAGGGGTCATGTGTTTGATTGCCCATGAATCTCTCCTACGACACCATTCAATTGCCAATACCCTCACAAACCATACCTCCGTATCAACATATACGCCAACGCCGCTACCAACCCTGTCAGCAACGCATGCAACCATCCCCACTTATAAATAAAATCCTGCCACACCGGCGTCGCTGTTTCATCATGATGATCATGATCATCTTCGTGATGCCCATAGAACATATGCACCTCCCAGTAAACCTCCTTCAGATCATACTCCGACAACACTTTCTCCTCCTCAATACAATACTTTATTCCCACCAGCAGGTGCAGTTCATTCCGCTCTATCAGCTGCTCCAGTCCTGCCAATAGTTGCTCCCCCTCTTCTTCCTTCAGCTGATCCCCTTCCAGGAACCTTACTAATAATACTTTTAAGACCTGTAATTCCATCCAGCCAATTTATAAACAATCCCCCGGAAACAAAAACCAGGACGCATGATAAGTTCCCCAGGCTTTACAGCTTGCAGATCTGTCAATACATAGTACCTTTAAGCAGAAAATACAATGGGTATGCAATTCAAACAAATACCCCCGCCAGAATACCTGGGAGATTACATCCGGTTTTTCTGGGTGCTTGAAAGCCATGATACCAATATCTCCGCCGCTTCCTTCAGGACCATTGCCGACGGCTGCCCCGGACTTATTTTCCAGCACCAGGACAAAGGCATTTTATTTCAGAATAATAAACAACTGCCCGGCACTATCCTCTACGGACAAGCCACCAGGCATGCCGAACTGCGGATAAGCGGCCTGTTTAATACAATAGGTATTTTCTTTTACCCACATGCACTGAAATCCATCTTCGGACTAAACGCAGATGAACTCACAGATACCTGTCTTGACCTCGACCTGATGGCCAGCGAACAGGGATTCCGCCTCTCAGAACAATTATCCAACCTGCCTTCCTGCCAGGCACAGATAAACACACTCTGCTCTTATCTGCTTGCCCAGATCAACAGGAATACACAGTATACCGATAAAGTTATGCAACATGTCCTGGATCGTATAAAACGGGCAAACGGCAACATCTCTGTCAGAGAATTGAGAGAAGACTTACAGCTATCAGAAAGAAGTTTTGAACGCAAGTTTAAACAACACGTGGGCATTACGCCCAAACTGTTTACCCGCATCTCCCGCTTCCAGGCGTCCATGCATCTGCTCAGGCAAAGCGATTACGATAAACTGTCCGATATCGCCTTTGAAAATGAATACGCAGATCAATCTCACTTCATCAGGGCCTTCAAAGAATTTGCAGGCTTTTCTCCTTTCCAGTTCCAGAAAAGATCTAAAGAACTCATAGAAAACTTATCTATCCTGACAAAATAACCCCTGGCGGTTTCGTTCTATTTTTCGCCCTGAACACATTATAGCTTTGGGTTAACAAAAACAAACTATAATGAAACTCATCATCTTCGGTGCTACAGGCGCAACCGGCAAACGCATCGTTGAAGGCCACATCGCGTGTCTGATGTGGCCTTTTCTTTTATCTGAACAGAACACCGTATTCATCTGTGCTGTGTCCAGAGACTTCGTTACTGAAGCATCATTCAAAAAATAATCTCCTCCCCGATCTCCAGCTCATACGCTTCCTTCCCTCTCTGAAATATCCTGGCCGGCATACTTCCTTCCAGCGTGATCTTCTTTTCCCTCACCCTGATCCAGCTGCCTTCACGTAATCCAACCACGGTCAGGTCCTGCTGCTCTTGAAATTCCCGTATCCTCGTTTCCCTGGTCTCTCCCATATGCGGCAGATCCGGAATAGGATCGAGATAATGCGGATTGAGGTTAAAAGGTACCAGCCCCATTGTCTGGAAACTGGGCGGATAGACGATCGGCATATCATTCGTTGTCTGCATATTCACACCACCGATATTACTTCCCGCGCTTGTACCCAGGTAAGGTTTTCCTTTTTCCACTTCCCAGCGCAGCACGTCCATTAATTCCAGTTCATGCAGTTGTTTCACCAGCAGGAAGGTATTCCCACCTCCTGTAAAAAATCCAGCCCCATTCCTGATAGCCTCCGCCGGATCATCAAACGTATGCAATCCCCGCACCTTCAGTCCTGCCGTCGCAAATACGGTAGTCACCTTTTCTGTATACTCATCGTGCGAGATGCCTCCCGGACGGGCATAAGGAACAAAGATCACTTCAGGAACACCGGCAAAAAGCTCTCTGATCAACGGCAGCAGGTAGGACAGGTAAGTTTCCCCATGTAGTGTGGATGTACTGGCTAAAACAACATTTTTCATAACCTGCAATATAAAAAGATAACCGGTAACCATCGGCTACCGGTTATACTTTTTCTTTACACCAACTTATGAGTTCTGACCTCCGTCCACCCTGATCGTAGATCCGGTGATATACGAGGCATCAGGACCTGCTAAAAACGCGACCACCGCAGCTATTTCTTCCGGAGCCGCATAACGGCCTAATGCTGTTTCCGCCTTTACAACACTTGCGAATTCAGTGTTATCAGGATTCATGTCAGTAGCGGTCGGACCAGGTTGTACAGTGTTAACGGTGATTCCTTTTTTGCCAAGGTCGCGTGCCCATCCCCTGCTATAGGCTGCCACAGCAGCTTTGGAAGCAGCGTAGTCTGCAAAACCCGCGAAACTCATCCTGTCGGCAGTAGAAGAGCCTATGTTAATCACACGTCCTCCCTCCCCCAGGTATTTGCTAGCCTTGCGTACCGCAGCTGCAACACCTGTAACGTTTACAGCATGCAGTTGTTCAAGTGCCGGCAACGTATCTTCAGCATTATCTACAGGGCTGTATACAGTTACGCCAGCGCTGTTCACCAGTATATCCAGACTTCCAAGTTGTTTCACTGTTTCTTCCACAGCATGTTCAACCTCTTTTACTTTACCACTGTTAGCCCTGATCGCAATAGCCTTACCACCAGCCCTGTTTATTTCACTTACCAGTGCATTCGCCTTGTCTTCAGCACTCACATAAGTGAATGCAACACGTGCGCCATCAGCAGCCAGACGTTTAACGATTGCAGCGCCGATCCCACGGCTGCCTCCTGTTACCAGGGCTATTTTATTTGCTAAGTTTGACATGATATTTAATATTTACTTGTTATTGATCTGTTTTACTATTTGTTATTTTATTTCTTCCGGGATGTTATGGGTATACTTTACACTCTCAACACCATTCCGCGATCTCTTTCTCACTTTCTCAGTTTTTCTTCCGGAAGATGTTATGGGGATACTTTACACTCCCAACACGCGCCGTATCATCCTCAATATTTCGCCAGATGAATAGCGGCAAGCGGTCCTCCGGGGAATTGCTGCATCCTGCCACCCTGTACAAGGCCTCCCAGGTCTATTCCTGCGAATCCCATACTGCTTAACAATCTGCCCGTAACCTCTTTTGCGGCCTTGTCATCTCCTGAATAAAACACTACCCTATTGCCTCCGTTCTGTGCAGGATTAGCGGTGATCAACGCCGGCGGTAAAGTATTGAACACTTTCACCAGCGCCGCACCAGGCACTTTAGCAGCAACTACTTCACTGGAGGTCTTTCCTCCGAGATCGGGTAAAATGAAACCGGGAGTGATAATGGGGTTCACTGGGTCAAACACAATCTTTCCGGAAAGGTCAAGTCCTGCTACTGCCGCATCCAGATGCTGCCAGGGTACAGCTATCATTATCACGTCTGCCTGTGCAGCAGCTTCTTTAGTACCCGCCTGTATACCTTTCAGGTCCTTTATAACTGCATCGAGTGACGCAGGTCCCCTGCTATTGCTGATAATTACTTCATGTCCTGCCGCTGCTGCCTGCTTTGCAAAGGCCAGCCCTATTGCACCTGCTCCTATTATTCCTATTTTTGTTTTCATGGCTTATCGTTGATTTTATTTGATGATCAACGATGTAAAATTGCATCAAAATGGAGCCCCGTTCCAATGACAACTGATACGGAAAAGCCTTTAAAACTTTAAAGAAAAAGCCTTGACAAATGTCAAGGCTCATACATACTAACTTTGATAATCACTTCTTTGCGGGTTGCGATCGTACCCTGCTGAGCGTCTCCGGTGTCACTCCCAGGTAAGATGCGATCATATGCAATGGTACCCTGTTCATCAGATCCGGGTACTTTTCGATGAAATCCCTGTATTTCTCCTCAGTCGTATAACTGATAGCTGCATGAATTCGGTGATTGGCGGCTATATAACTCCTGTGCACCAGTGTATTGACCACCTTATTCAATTCCGGTATCTGCTGACATAATGCTTCAAAATCCTCTTTTTTGAACATGACCACTACCGCATCTTCCAGCACATCAATGTTGGTGGTAGACGGTGTTCCATTCACGAGGCTCTCCCTGTCGCCCGCCCACCAGTTCTCCACCGAGAACTTCATAATTCGCTCTATGCCCTTTTCATCCAGGTAATAGCTCCGCAGGCATCCTTTAGCCACAAATGCATAATATTTCCACACATCGCCCTCCTGTAACAGGTATTGTTTCCTGCGTAGTTTCTTAATAAAACTGCGGGATTGGATCAACGCCAGGTCTTCTTGTGTGAAGCTACCTTTCGACTGGAGGTATTGCTGAAAAACATCAAACATGCGGTATTGCTTAAGTATTACGGCCTAAATTTACTGCATAGTTATAAATTAGCGAAAGCCCTGTTTAGAACGCTTCTCCCAGGTTTATATTAAACGTGCTGCCATACTTACTAATGCCATAATCAAACGCAATATTAGTACCTGACTTTTTATTGAACTTGATACGTAAACCAGCCCCTGTAGCAGGATGCAATCCTGTAAACCGGTAGCTATCCGGCTTTGTCACAGTATTCGCGTTCGCAAATACGACAAAACCCAGCAACCCGTTTTTGGTAATGTCCTTCCTGTACTCTACCTCCAGGTCTATCAGTCCTTTTCCCCTGAACCGGTTCTGATCTATACCCCTGCCGCTCCGGTTATTCGGGTCCCATCCAATACTTGGCAGGTCCAGGTAAGGCGTCTTATTACTAAGCGTTGTCCAATAAAATCCCCATAAAGCCAGTACATTCTGCTCCCTTTCATCACCGAAATGAATGTACCTCCTGTAATCCAGGTACAGGGATTCCCAGTTGTCATTGCTACCCAGGAACTTGGGATTGATCCTGAAAACCGCATTAAAATAATACCCAGGCCGCGGGTTAATGGAGTTCTTCCTGGAATCCTTCAGCAGGTTGACAGAGATCCCTGAAGACACCGTCTGGTTCACATCCGTTCCATACCTGTAGCTCACGAACTTCGACAGTGGCAGGCTGTCATTATCGCGGATGCCAATATTGGAATGCCAGTCCATATGATACCCCAGTCCCGCCAGCCATTTAGGCATGACCTTACGGTAAAAGGTCTCATAAAACCGGAAATAATTATTCCCCAGTAACTGCTTCTGCTCATCAGTTACGCCATTCCCCATCCCCCAGGTGTACTGCGGATTGATAATAAAGCGCATATCCCCCGCCATATTGTACATATTGCCCTCCAGCCATATATTAGACCGCAGGGCAAAGGAAAAGCGTCCTTTGAAGGAAAAAGACGGGGTAAATGATACGTTTGACAGGTAGGTTGTCTTTCGCGGCCCCATGTAAAAGGCCGCATTCGTAGAGGTGATCAGCATTACACCACCTCCCGGCACTGAGGATGGCACCGGCAACAATGAATAATATATGCTACGCTTGCTCACTTTTTGAGGCGGCTTCGGTTTGTAGTGGATGGCTCCCTTAAACAGGTCTATTATGTCCTTACGGGGTACAGTATCCTCATCCTGGTCATCATCCCTGCGCTGAGCAATCAGGCAGCCGGGAAGGGCTAAAAACAGTACTATTATCAGGGTAACTTTATTCATCAGCGTCAATAATCTTTCTAACATGATACTTAGTATAGTCTAAATATTATGCCAGCAAATAAGCCGGCTACCGGCCAGGCGGCTACACTAAAGGATTGTAGTAAAAGGATTGCATCTGCAACTCCCCGGCATTATCTTTGCCCTACACACCCATAATGCTAATCCATGCCAGCCATGTCAAAGAAACACCTGCTGTTTATTGCACTACTACTTTTATCAGTAACGTACAACATCTTCGCTCAACAATCACCCACCGCCATACCCATTCAATTCACTTTAAAACAAGCCGGTTACGTTACCCTGGTTGTTGAGAACAGTGCAGGAATACGCGTACGCAATCTGGTTGCTGAAACATGGTTTTCCGCCGGTAAAAACACAGTACAATGGGATGGCCTCGATGATCTAGGAAGAGATGCTGACGCTGCAAGACATGGCGTTTATAACGTTCCCGGCAAGATGGTTACGCCAGGACAATACAAGGTCCGCGGACTGGTAAGAGGTGCTATCAACGCTCACTATGAGCTGGCAACTTATTCAACGGGCACTCCCCCCTGGAGAACAGAAGATCACACCGGCGCCTGGCTGGCCAATCATACACCTCCGCAGGCGGCTTTATTTGTCCCTGCAGGCGCTTCCCCTACCGGACAATCCGCAGTGCTCTTAGGTTGTTACATCACCGAAGGCCCCGATGGCATGGCCTGGGTAGACATGAATGGCCGCAAACGGGGAGGCCGTACCTGGGTAGGCGGCGTCTGGACTGCCGCTCCCTTCATGGCAATAGACAATGGCCCTAAAGCCATTCCCGGCACCGATCTGTATGTGGCTTCCGCATGGGAAACCAACAAACAGTCCGGCATTGCAGAACTCCGCCTCAATGCCCTAAGCGCCAACAAAAAGAACGACTACGACGTCAAACAGATCCTCAAATATTCCCTGGGCGCCATCCCTTTGGATGACGTACAGGAAGCCATCTCCGGCATGGCAGTAAGCAATGGCATCCTGCTCATCAGCCTTCGTGACAGGAACCGCATACTGATCATCGATGTAAACCAGGCCAAAGTAACAGACAGCATACAGATCACTGCGCCTGCAGGTATGTGCTATGACGCAACAGGACGTTTGTTATTGCTTTCGGGAAATGATTTATTGCGTTTTACCGGCTCCCTCCGCAGTAACAAACCGGAAAAACTAATTGACAATGGCCTGGAAGCGCCCTATGCGCTTACGCTTGATAAAACAGGCAACATCTATATCAGCGATCGTGGCAAAAGCCACACTGTCAAAATATTCTCTCCAGCAGGTAAATACCTCCGGCAGATCGGTACTCCCGGTACTCCTGCTGCCGGCCCATATAATCCGCAGCACATGAACAATCCTGCCGGTATCACCATCGACGCCCAACAACAACTATGGGTAACAGAAGCCGACTACCTGCCCAAAAGGGTCAGCGTATGGTCGCTGGATGGCAAACTGCTGCACGCTTATTACGGTCCTCCGAAATACGGAGGCGGCGGCACCCTCGATCCGCAGGACAAGTCCCGCTTCTATTACGCTGACGATGCCCATGGCGCGATGGAGTTCTCCCTGAACTGGCAGACGGGTACCTCCACCTTAAAACAGGTTTACTACCGCCCCGGGACCAATGACCTGCCACTGCCAGATCGCAATGCAGCACCGGAAACACCGCTCTATTACAACGGACAACAATACTTCACCAACTGCTACAACAGCAATCCCACCAGCGGCGCTCCTGTCGCCGTCCTCTTCATCAGGCGGGATGGTATTGCATATCCTGTTGCAGCCATGGGACAAGCTTCACAATGGGACCTCCTGCAGGGAGACGCTTTCAGGTCCTCATGGCCCCAAGGCGTTAACCTCAATGCCAAAGGAGGCTCCAGCCAGGCATTCTTCATGTGGCAGGACCAGAACGGTGACGGCCGCGTACAACCCGGCGAAGTAAAATACCAGCTGGGCAAAACAGGCGGTGTCACCATCATGCCCGACCTGTCCTTCTGTATCGCCAGGATCAACGATAAAGCCGTCCGTTTCGCCGTTACCGGCGCCACCAGCCGCGGCGTACCACTATACGACATTACCAAAGGAAAAGTACTCGCACAAGATGTACAATCCCCTGCTTCCTCAGGTGGCGATCAGTTACTTGAAGGCCCCGATGGATGGAGTGTGCTCACTTTAGGCATGCAACCATTCTCCCCGCTCTCTGTCAGCGGTACAAAGAACGGAACACCTGTATGGAGTTACCCCGATCTCTGGCCCGGACTGCATGCATCTCACAATGCACCTGTTGCAGATCTGGCGGGACAGCTCACAGGCACCACCCGCCTGCTTGGAGGTTTCTTCAATGTCAAAGGCACAGACGTAGGCCCCCTATGGGCCATCAATGGCAATCACGGGAATGTCTATATTTTTACTGCGGATGGTCTCTTCGTAGCATCCCTCTTCCAGAATATGAGAAGCGGCAGGATCTGGCGTATGCCTTCTGCACAAAGGAATATGCCGCTGGACAGTATCACCCTGGGTGAAGAGAATTTCTGGCCCAGCATCACCGCTACCCCCGATGGCAAGGTTTACCTGGTGGACGGCGCACGCAGCGCCATCGTAAGACTGGACGGTATGGACAACATCAGCCGGCTGCCCGACATGACCATCACCGTAAACCAGTCCTCACTCAACAGAAGTCTTGCCGCGATAGCCTCAACACAGGCCGCCCGTCAACTGGCAACAGGTCCCAAAACCTTACAGGTCAACATCCTCTCTCAAAAGCCTGCCATAGACGGTAAACTAAATGACTGGTCATCCGCCTCCTGGGCAGACATCGACAAGAGAGGGGTAAAAGGATACTTCAACTCCAGCGCGCAACCTTACGATGTTAGCGGCGCACTGGCCGTTTCCGGTGGAAGATTGTACGCGGCCTTCCGTACCGGCAATCCGCACCTGGCAGACAACTCCGGTGAAATGCCCCAGGCGCCTTTCAAAACCGGTGGAGCGCTTGACATTATGATTGGCAGTGCCAATACCAAAGCCGATCCCAATCGGCGTACACCCATCGCTGGCGACTGCCGCCTGCTGATCAGCGTCATCAACGGCAAACCACAGGCATTACTCTACCGCGCCGTAGTACCGGGTACCCGCTCAGAAGATAAAGTGCCGTTCTCTTCTCCGTCCAGGACCATCACCTTCGACAGGGTCGACAATCTCACCAGCCAGCTCCAGTTTGCCACTTCTGAGGGCAATTACGAGCTTTCCATACCTTTGTCGGCATTGGACATCCAACCTGCCGACGGACTTAAAATTAAAGGAGATATAGGCATTTTACGGGGTAATGACGGCGAGACTACCTCCCGTCTTTATTGGAGCAACAAAGCCACCGGCATCACTGCCGATGTTCCTTCTGAAGCAATGTTGTCACCCGATCTGTGGGGAACATTTCAGTTCCGGAAGAAGTAAAGACGATGCTTGTATTGTGGGTATTAACAGTACTTTACTGTTCGCTTCCCGACAAAGATTGTCCAAATCCGGACAGATGCTTGCCGCTCAAAAGTGCACAACAGAGCCATACACAATAGTTTACAGGAATGGCAACATTCTTGTGCCGGGAGAAGAAACTGCTAAGTATGTTCAGCATGAAATTACCTGAGGT
Source organism: Chitinophaga sp. CF418 (assembly GCF_900142925.1). Lineage (GTDB taxonomy): Bacteria > Bacteroidota > Bacteroidia > Chitinophagales > Chitinophagaceae > Chitinophaga. The sequence continues at coordinate 71,805 of NZ_FRCN01000007.1, read as the reverse complement.
CTACGTTTATCCTGTCCTGCGTATTACCCCAGTAAGAAAACACTACTTTGCCTGCCAATGAATCTTTGGCAACCGCATCTTCGTAACGGCAATCTAGTGCTTGATCGCGGTTATCGCCTACCAGGAAGTAGGCATCCGCAGGAACGGTCACTTTGAAATTATCCTTATCCACATTGCGCATAGCAGGGGTAAGATAAATATGATGTCTATGCCCCGCCGGCAATACCTCCTCATATTCCTGCACCTGCTTGCCATTTTCTATAATCCGCTCAGCGATCATCTTCGTTTTTGCAGGTACGCCGTTGATAATAATTTTCCCTCCAGTTATTTCCAATCGATCTCCTGGCAATCCTACAACCCGGTAAATGCGGTATATCCCTTGCCGCTTAAATACAGCCAGATCTCCATAGTTCGCAGGTTCTCTTTTATATGCTCTCATGTCGATTATTAATCTGTCGCCGATTTTAACATTAGGTTCGCTGGAAGCCGTAGGTACTACGAAATTGATAACGCCTAATGACTGTAGGTCAAATATAGAACGTACAGCTATTACAACCGCAACAGCTCCGACATAAAAAAACCAGGTATTGTACGGCTTAAGTGAATATAATGCCTGCCGTCTTGCACTTATAACGGCATCGATTATATTGTACAGGTAGATCAGGAGTTGGCCCAGTACACATATTATAAACCCGGAAAAAAATGTGATCCACCGCGTAATGCCAAATACCACCGGGAAGGCTAGTATTATCAGGAAGATCAGTAGGCCCTTCTTCCATTGGCCGTTATAAAGCTGTCCTACACCTGGTGTAAAAAGAGAAAATAGTAACGCTATCCAGGGATTTCTTGGTTTTACAACCGGGATTTCCTGTACAGGTTTTGTGTGAAGCGTATTATCCATTGGATTAAAGTCAAAAGGTAAAGGGAATGTTCTTTGTCTAAGTTAAATACATTATGCGATTTACACAACAAGATGATTATTTCTCTAATGCCTTTTTCTTTCATTAGTTCATCTTATCAAGCCACTTATTTATCTACATCTATCTACATTGGTTTTTCACTACTATGTGTTCTGTATAAAACTTACACTAAGCCGACATATACCTCACAAAGTCGCCTTTGCATATGGTCGTCCCATCTTACCTTTTCCTCCAATTGGACGACAATAACGGCGGACGGTTTGAGGTGGAGATCACTCCCCTCACCACATCCAACAAAAAAAGCCGCATCCAAAGACGCGGCTCTTCAAAAAACAAAAAGCTTATTCGGCCTTAAGACTCCTGACCGGATTCATCAACGCTGCCCTCACGCTCTGAAAACTAACTGTCACCAGCGTAACCACCAATATCCCTAACCCCGCCACTGCAAAAATCCACCACGATATTTCCGATCTATATTGATAATTCTGTAACCACTCACGCATAAAATAATACGCCATTGGCATCGCAATCAAAAACGCCACCGCCACTAACATTACAAAATCCTTCGACAACATCGTCCACAGGTTAAACACTGACGCCCCTAATACTTTTCGCACACCGATCTCCTTCGTCCGCCGCTCCGCCATAAACGACGCCATTCCAAACAATCCAAGACAGCTAATAAAGATCGCCAGCAGCGAAAAGAACCCCGTCAGCTTCCCTACCCGCACTTCCGTCCCGAATTTCTTCGCATACTCAACATCTACGAACCGGTAGTCAAACGGTTGTTCAGGACTATACTTCTTAAACACCGCCTCGATCTTTGCCAATGCTGTCTGTGCATCCAGTGCAGGGTTAATACGGATAAGCATAATCCCCAGGTTATCCCTGTTCATATGAAAAACCGCCGGCCGTACCGGCTGATAAGGTGATTCCATGATCATATCTTTAACGACACCGATGATGGTGAACGAGCGATTTCCCCATTGCAAAATCTCTCCCACAGGATCTTTCAGCCCCATGAACTTCACCGCCGCTTCATTCACCACAAATGCAGCGGAATCTGACGCAAAGTTCGTAGCAAAATCCCTCCCTGCTTTGAACTGCCAGCCCACTGCCTTACCATATTCGGACGACACGGTAACATTCGGCATATCTATCGCCAGATTAGGATCTTTGCCTTTCCAGGAAATATCCCCATTCGTCTGCCATATGGTAGTCGTAGGAGCGCTCGCCTCTGACATCTCAACAATCGCCCGACTATTTATCAACTCACTGCGTACCGCATTAAAGTGCTCATGAATATCCGGTACATTCAGCTCCATAGATATCAGTCCCTCACGGGAATACCCCACCGGTCGCGTCCTGGCAAACTGCACCTGCCTGAATACGGTGATAGTACCGATGATCAGTACCAGCGAAACGGTGAATTGCATCACCACCAGTATCCTGCGGGGCAAAGCCGCATTACGTCCAACACGAAAGGTCCCCTTTAATACTTTGACAGGTTGAAAAGATGAAAGGTAGAAGGCCGGATAGCTACCAGCCACCAGTCCTGTTAACAGCGTAACAACGATACCCGTTAACCAGAAGATAGGATTAGTCCAAAGGATAGACATCTTCTTATCAGCCACATTGTTAAAAAAAGGCAGCGCCAACTGTGTGATAACGATACACAATATAAACGCCAACGCCACTACCAACAGAGACTCACTGAAGAACTGACCTATCAGCTGCGTACGCAGCGAGCCGATAGCCTTACGGATCCCTACTTCCCGTGCACGCTTCTCTGAACGTGCAGTGCTCAGGTTCATGAAATTAATACAAGCTAACAATAGTACAAACAACCCAATGACGCCGAATAACCATACAAACTGTATACGACCACCCGCATTCACCCCATTTTTAAATTCCTCATGCAAATGCCAATTGCTCATCGGATGCAGGAAAACAACCGGCTTAAAACGCTTATCCTCTTCACTGAGATGCTCCTCTCTCAACCGTGCGATCTTCGCTGACGCACTGGCCACACTTACATTATCCGCCAGCTCCACATATACCAGGAAAGCATTAAAGCCCCAGATATCTTTATTATCTTTCAGCCCCGGAAGATCATTCTTGATATAGACACTCCAGGGAGCGATAAAACCGATATCATTAAAGCTGGAATTATATGGCAGGTCTTCGTATATGCCTTTTACGATCAGGTTCTCCTTGTTATCCAGCCGTATGGCCTTATCCAAGGGATCTTCATTCCCAAAATAGGCAGCAGCAGTAGATGCAGATAACAAAATAGAAGAAGGATCTTTCAACGCATCCCGTGAACCGCGCAACATCTTAATATCCATCAATGCCGGCCCATTAGGCTCCATGAACTTCCCTATCTTACGCAGCTTCTTATCGCCAACAGAAAGTACCTTATAAAAATCCCAGGAAGACATCACTACCTGCTTAAAATCACTCCCATACCTTTCCCGCAGCTCATCCCCCACAGGATAGGGCATGGTCCGCCAGGTATCTATCTGCCCGCCAAAATCCTGCGTCTGCATCAACTGGGCAATACGGTCATAATGCCTGTTATACTTATCAAAGGAAAGTTCGTCCCAGATCCACAAACCGATCAGCATAGCCACCGCCATGCCCATCGCCAGTCCGCCAATATTAATAAGGGAATACCCCTTGCTCTTCAAAAGATTGCGCCAGGCAATTCTGAAATAGTTCCTGATCATAATGGTATGGGTTGTAGCATCTCAGCGCACCGAAAGTATGCCAATTACTTCCAACCATGACTATCAACTACTTATACCATCAAAACACCCTTATGTTGTCCGGTTTCGTAACACTATAATGTCCATTCCCGGATTATTCCCCCTCGCATACGGCAGCCCCCTCTTATCTCTTCCCCCAAATTGGACGACAATAACGGCGGACGGTTTGAGGAGGAGATCACTGGCCTTTGTTATTTGAAGTACGCTGACACGCCCCACCAGGAGTTTAATATCATTCCCACAGCCCATCCGCCAAACACCGCCGCATAGCAAGGAACTTCAAAGAACTACAGCCAGTGATCCCACCTCAAACCGAACCGCATGACGTCCAATCCCCCCAACACCACCGTCCTCAACAAAAATCCCCCAAAATATAGGAATTATAAATTTCATTCATATATTTGTATTGTTATAACTATATACTTCTGTAGTATATAAAACATTCAATTATAATACTATACCATATATCACCGTCTTTATTCATTTACAACCTAATTCAATATGCATATTGCATTTGTAATCGACCTTCTCGCATTTGAAGGATTGGGTACTACACTCACCTCTCTCGTGAGAAACTGCGGGGACACAGAAAAGTTGACACTTCACTTTATCTGTTCAGATGTTACCTCAAAGCATAAAAATAATATCCTACGCTTGCTGCAGGAAGAAGAATACCGCGGTAATACGGAATTTCATGACTTCGATGCCCCTGAAAGATTCGGTCATCTCAACTCCCTGCATGGCAACTGGACCACATACGGCAAGTTCCTCATACCTGAAGTGATCAACGCAGACTACGCACTTTACCTCGACGCCGATCTGCTTATTCTGCTCGACATCCTCTCACTACAGGATATCAAATTTAACGATCACTTCCTGGCCGCCGCGCCAAGAGGACCGTTCAAGAATGCATTAGACGGAAAATTCCTGATAGAAAAATTAGGCGTTGACGGAGAACAGCGCTGCTTCAATGCAGGCGTACTGTTGTTCAATCTGAAGGCCTGGAAAGAACGAAATATCGATCAGAGCATAGAGCAACTTTTCGAACAATATCCACAGGAATTTCCATCACACGACCAGACCATCCTTAACGGTCTCTGTGCCGGTAAATTTCACTACTTCGAAGGCCGCTTTAACAATATCTGGACACCGGAACAAACGCCACCGGAACAAACAGACAATGTGATCTTCCATTTCGCAGGAGCGCCAAAACCATGGGACCTCCTCGGAAAGACGATCCACTCCGGACATACTATCTGGGCAGCCTACGATACCAACTTCTGGGATGCCAAATACAAGAACTTCACATTTGCGAAATTACACCGTACCTGGAAGATCAGAAGATCGCTGGCCAAGCAGTTTCTGAAAAGATTCCGCGGAGCAAAAGTTCCTGTTCCAGCCCAGGCTAAATAACTTTAACACAACAAAGCAACGGCGTCCACTATCCGATCGGGTAGTGGACGCTGTTGCTTTACACCATATCGATCTATTTCGATTTTATCCATTATCTTCGCACCATAAAACAGCCACCTGAAATGCGAAAATCTGGTACTGTTTGATCCATTACAAAGTATCCTTTAGAAAACCATTTTACTGTACAGCACCCATCTGTTGTACCTATCGAAAAACCTTGCAATCCAATTCCCTTAAACAAAAACCATATGAACACAACCCGTGCCACGACACGCAGGAGAATGACCTTTCTCTTCGCCGTTGTCCTCTCCATTATCATGACAGGTATGACCGGTACGCCCGCTTTCTCCCAGAACTGGAGATTAGCCCAACCAGCATACCCAACTACAGACGCATTTGTCATTACCTACTCCGTTGCCGATTACGGCGCCACCGGCGATGGTGTGACAGATGTTACCAACATCTTCCAGGACCGTCTCAACGCTTTAGGCGCTTTAGGCGGAGGAACTTTGTATGTGCCTGCCGGCAAATATCTGATCCGTGGTACCCTGCTCATACCTAAAGGTATCACCCTGCGCGGTGAATGGCAGAAACCCACAAAAGGCCAGCCTATCAACGGTACTATCCTGATGGCTTATGCCGGCCGTGGCGATGAAAATGCAACACCTTTCATTACCATGCAGACCTCTGCTGCGGTGCGCGACCTGGCCATCTGGTATCCGGAACAACTGCCGGATAATATCACACCCTATCCGCCGGCCATCGTATTCGGAGCGCCCAATTACTTTGGTAATGAATTCTGCAATGCCAGGAACGTCACATTCGTCAACGCCTATACCGGTATCGTCTTCTCAAGAACGAACGGCGGCACCTGTCCTGTGATCAACGGCGTATATGGTACGCCCTTGTCCAGAGGTGTAGAGATAGACAATATCGTTGACGTGGGAAGGATAGAGAACATCAACCTCTCTCCCGCTTACTGGGCTGGCTCGGGACTGCCCAATGCCCCTGCCGCAGGTGGTTCCTACGCTAACTGGATCTACCAGAATGGTACCGGTATCGTAATGCGCAGGAACGACTGGTCGTACACTGCATTCGTGGATATCGAAGGTTATGCTATCGGCTTCCATGCGGTGACCTCTATTCCCAGTGCGCCAGCCGTCCCTAACGGACAGAACTACGCCATGACCTTTACCAATTGTAAAACCGGTATCTATGCCGAAGTAGTGAGCAATGTAGGTATCATGTTCGCCCGTTGCACGACGATCAACTGCGCTACCGGTCTCGCTATTGGCGGTGGGTCCTCCACCAATGGCGCCTTACAGCTGCATACCTGTACTTTCGGTGGATCTGTTGACGCCATTACCGCTGATCCCACCTGCGTGGCCAGGATCATGCTGCAACAGTGTACCATTACCGGCGGTAACGTGAACATCGGCGGCGGCACTTTCGCTGCGTCCGATTGCGACTTCAATAACAAAGCTCCGCAGATAGTACTGGGCGCTAATGCAAGAGGTATCGTCACCGGCAACCGTTTCAAAAATGGAGTAAGCATTGAGAACAACTCACTCTACACCAATGCCATTGACCATACGCCATTGACACTGAAGAAACTGCCTCCTTATCCTATCATCACACAAACTACACACAAGCCATCCCGTCAGGTGCTGTACCTCGCTACAGCAGCGCCTTTCAATGCCAAACCTGATGGCGTGACCGACAATACCACCGCTATCCAGAATGCACTCACTAAAGCCGGTACAGACGGTGGCGGTATCGTATTCCTTCCTCCCGGAAAATATAAAGTGACCGGCCACCTCACAGTACCTGCCAACGTAGAACTCAAAGGAGCTGCCGACAACAGCACCACGCCTACCGGACCAGGCAGCGTACTGGAACCATATGCTGATAAAGGCAATCCTAACGGCACGCCTTTCATCAAATTATCTGCCGGTAGCGGACTACAGGGCCTTACCATCAACTACCCGGAACAGATGGCTTCTCTCGCACCTAATTTCCCTGCCTATCCCTACACCATACAGGTAACAGGCAGCGATGTTTATATCGTTAATATCGGCCTCCGCGCTGTGTACAATGGTATAGATATGTTCACCTACCAGTGTAACAATCACTATGTTGACTGGCTGGCCGGACACGTATTCCACAATGCGATCAAAGTAGGTGGTGGTACCAGCGGCGGACAAATCTCCAACACCCAGTTCAACACCATCGCGTACGCAGCAGGAGCCGAATCAAAATTCGGCAGCTGGCCCAACTCACCACAGGGCGATAATTCTGCCATCTACTCTTATCAGCTGAACAACATGGATTTTATCATCCTGGGCAATGCACAGAATGAGATCCTCTACAACGATTTCGTATACGGTGCACACCATGGCCTGATCCTCGCCAATGAAGGCAGCGGCGCTTCAGGCATCAGTATGGGCCTCGGACTGGATGGCACTAAAAACGCGATCAGCTTTGAGAAGTTAGGCGCAGGCGGATTTGATTTCATCAACAGCCAGATAGTAGCCCTGAACAACAACCAGGATACCTCTACCAGCTACCTCAATACCACCAATACTTTCACCGGTCAGATCAACCTGTATAACTCCGACTACTGGGGTAATCCTGCCAGGTCTATCGTATCTGCCGGAGGCGCTGTTAATATGCAGACCGCCAACTTCGCAGAACCCGGCTTCCAGAACTGGGGTGTCATTCGTAGTGGTTCACTGAGTCTGCATAACTCCACTATCTGGCCGGTAGGCACCTTGCTGAACGCCGGTGCAGAAGCTAAATTCTCCGCACAGTCTTCCATCGTAGACAGCTCCAATATCGACGCTTACAAAGCCGCTTTATGGAAGAACAACCTGGGTAATATCTGGTCTGTTTCTGTAGCTGGCGCCATGGACAGACAGGGCTGGACGGCTTCTGCTTCTGTCAATACCAATAACGCAAAGAATGCGCTGGACAGCAACGCTGTAACCCGCTGGGATACACAGGGCAGCCAGGTGAACGGACAAACCTTCACCGTAGACATGAAAACAGTCAATACCATCAACAGAATTGTACTCGATGCTACCGACAGTCCCTCCGACTCTCCCGCCGGTTACAGCGCTTACATCTCCAACGATGGCGTCAACTGGGGCAGTCCTATTGCATCAGGTACTGGTCCTCAGGGTATGACACTCATCACCTTCCCTGAAAAAGTGGGCCGCTACATCCGTATCGTACAGACAGGCTCTAAGGGCAACTACTGGTCCATCCATGAGTTCTACGTATTTGGCCGGGTGAACGTTGCCAGCGTAAGTGTAACACCGGGTTCCGGCAATCTCAGTATAGGCAGCACACAACAGTTAACAGCCACCGTCCTGCCTGCCAATGCTACCAACAAAGCAAAGACCTGGTCATCCACCAATCCGAGTATCGCTACTGTCGATACCAGCGGTAAAGTAACCGCCATAGCACCGGGCATCGTTACGATCACTGTCACCACCGTAGATGGTAATAAAACTGCCAGCTGCATCGACACCGTGAAAGCGCCTAACAACGCCTATGGCGGCACACCTGCTGCCATCCCTGGCAGGATCGAGGCTGAGAACTTCGACAACGGCGGACAAGGTATCGCTTACTCAGACGCAGACCCTGCAAACAGCGGCGGCTTATACAGATCCGAAGGCGTTGACGTGGAAGCCTGTGGCGACGGCGGCTACGATGTAGGTTATACCGCTGCCGGCGAATGGCTGAACTATACGGTGAACATCACCACACCCGGTTCCTACACACTCCAGGCCCGTATTGCATCTCCTTACGGCAGCAGACGCTTACATGTAGAACTGGATGGCGTGAATATCTCAGGTACCATCAACATCCCTAACACCGGCGGCTGGCAAACATACCAGACACTGACTGCCACTACACCGGCCCTCACCACTGGTATTAAAACACTGCGCATCGTGGTGGAGACAGACGGTTTCAATGTTGACTACCTCACACTGACCCTTAGCGGTACAGCAAGCGTAGCTAAACTGGTTGACAATACCGCTGAAATCGTCGCTTATCCTAACCCGGTAACCGGTAATCAGCTGAACCTTCAACTGGTGAACCATACAGCAGGTAAATACCGTGTTGTACTGTTCAACTCACTGCACCAGCCTGTATTCACCACAGCTATCAATGTTGACAAAGCGACCGGCACCTATCCCCTGTCATTGCAGAACGCTTTGCCCGCTGGTTATTACATGCTGGAAGTGATCGATCAGAAAGGCTACCGTGAAGTGAAGAAGATCATCGTTCAGTAAGGGCACTTTTCTATCGCTACAAGGCAATATCAGGAAAGAATTCAAGGCGGTTTGAAACAATGTATACAGGACGCAAAATCGTGTGTTCAAACTGCAAAAATGTGAGGACAAAATGCAAAAACGTGAGGTTGAGCATTCAGGGCAGGCTCTTGTGCAAACTGAGGATTTTTGCCGCTTTGATCGCTTAAGCTTACATCAAACCAGCATGTAAGTTGCATATGACCAGGATATTCCTCCGTTCTTCTTCCGTTAAAAAACGGAGGAAAAACGGAGGAAAGACGGAGGAATATCCTAATCATATGCAACTTGTATGCTGGTCATGTACAGGAAATATGAGATCCGGATGCGCTCCGTTAGGTGGGTCAAAAATGGCCTGCAATCCCATGCTTTATCCATGCCTTTACCATGGCTTTGGGTTGGACCTGTGACAAAGGTCTTTCCGGTATCAACAGTGTAACACTATAGTACGAGTAGCTTTAACTTACGTTCAGAACGTAAGTTGAACGTAAGTTAAAGCTACTCGTACACTTGTAGTACCGAATACATACTATACAGATACCAGGGGCCGTTCATTCGATAGAGATTCGCTGTTCAATCCGTATTCAAATCCCTATTCGCCTGACAAGGCCCTATAGCCTTCCAGAGAGGCGCCGACCGACATCCCATACTGAAACCGGAACTACTTAGCGTAAATTATCTAAATCCCACACTTTCAACGTATCCACCATCACCTTTCCCCCTTTAGAAAACACCCCCCATCCGGTAGCTTTTTCACCAGGGAATACCAGGGTCGTCAATACCCGCTCGCCACCATTCACGAATACCTCCACAGAAGACTTGTCGAACAGCACCTGCAACCTGATCTTCCCCTCAGATGGCTTCACGCTCAGTTTATCCGTCTGCGCTACCTTCCCACCTTTCACATTCGCAATATAAAGCTCATTACGGGCCTTATTATACCCAATGACAGTTTCCTCCTTAAGCATACCGTCCTGCGCTATTTTAAGCCCAAATTCCTCTCCTGTGCCAGGCGTAAACGTAACATCTATCCAGTTGGTATTTGTATTGAACTGTTTCCCCCTGCTAAATGACACCTCTTTACTATCAATCTCCACCCCCTGTTTTACCAGCTTCTTAGACGCCGGCAACTTCTCCAGCGAGGCATTCAACACCGATGCAGGCTGTTGATATAAACACACGCCTTCCGGCGTTGATTTCAGCAGCAGGTCCCTTGCAATGGACATCTGCCCGCGCCATGGATAGGTCTGCGTCTCGAAAGGCATCAACCAGCCCAGCATGGTATGCTTTCCGTCCGGCAGATTATTATAAGGAATAGCAGCATAGAATGTCCTGCCATAATCCACGAACTGCTGGTGTTCCGCCGGATTATCATTCTTAAACGTCTTCCCGTCAAAATCACCCGTGAAATACTGCATACCCGTAGCCGCATCCTGGTTACCGGATGAGATCATGATCAGCCATTTCTTCTTTGAAGGGTCGCCATCCACGTACAGCGGCGTCAAAGACGGGCATTCCCAGATCTTACGGGTATCACCCTGGTCGCCGAATTCACTTAGCAAGTCCCATTTCCTGAGATCTTTTGAACTGTAGAACTGTAGCTTATGCTCCTGCGGAACCGCTACTGTCATCACCCATTGCTGCTGCTCCTCCATCCATATCACACTGGGATCACGGAAATCCTTTTTATGAATATCCACTACCGGATTGCCCGCATAATTGGTGAAGGTCAGACCACCGTCATTACTGAACGCCACAAACTGTGACTCCTTCTGCTGTTTAGGTTGATCTGCCGTATAGATAGCCACCAGCGGCGCTTTGCCATTGCTGCCAAAACCACTGGTATTGTTTTTATCCAGCACGGCGCAACCGGAGAAAATCCAGGTAGTAGTGTCTTTTGTTTCTATCTCCGGAATTGCTATAGGCAAATGTTTCCAGTTCAGCAGATCCGTACTGGTAGCATGCCCCCAGCTCATATGTCCCCATACGTTTGCATAAGGGTTGTGCTGGTAATAGAGATGATACACCCCATCCAGGTAGATCAACCCGTTAGGATCGTTCGTCCAGTTCTTCGCCGGAGTGAAATGATACACAGGACGCCACTGCGGAGTGGGAACCGCCTGTTGCTGGGCCAGCAAAGTGAATGGTAACAGGCATATCAGCCAGAAAGTAAATAGTTGCTTATTCATAAAATGGACAATGTTTTAATGGGCCAGTATAGATCACCAACCAGCATTTTGTTTATATAACCCTTTACTATAGTTCATTTGATTCAATGGTACCGGCAGATATTCATCCCTTCCCTTGATAAACGCAGCATCTGCCAGATGCGGGCTCCGTGTTTTTTCCACTGCAAAATAAGCATTCAGATATTCGGCCGCAATGCCCCAGCGTACGAGATCGAAAAAACGGTACCCTTCCATGGCAAACTCCAGCCTGCGCTCCCAACGTACGGCCTGTCTGGCGAAGTCCTGCGACCAGGTGCAGTTGATACCCGGTTTGTATACATCTACTTTATAGTTGGATGTAAAGGTACCATCTGACTGCCTCAGCAGCCCCGTACTGTTGCCCGCTCTCGTCCTGATGCTGTTCACCAGAGCCAGTGCCTCATCCTGCCGTCCCAGCTCTACCAGCGCTTCCGCCTTAAACAACAGTACATCGTCATAACGGATGATATCCCAGTTCTTGGAACTCGACATAAAAGGAGGTATCTTCTGAAACGCTGCATCATTAGGCAATACCGCCTCCTTCAAACTCAGATAACTGCCATATACATCCGGAGCACGGGCCCAGGAACGCTGGTAGATAAACCCGGGATCATACTTGTAAGGATGACCGGGTATGGCTACTGTATGGTCCAGCCGCGGATCAAATGTATTGGTCTGAAAATCGCTGCCACCGGTGATGTTCTTATCATTGAAGGTATTGAACATTGGTAATCCGGTAGCATCAGTTTTAAACGCATTGACCAGGTTATAACTGGGAGAATGAAAACCACAGCAACCGTAATCTGTATTCATCGGATAGTTCAGCGCATGACCATAATCCAGTCTGCCTTTCGGTGTTCCATCTTCTCTTGAATACTGGATAGCAAAGACTGATTCCGTGCTATTCTCGGTGGCAGATTTAAAGTTATTCGCAAAGTCACTATTCAGCTGATAATGTCCTGAGTTGATCACCTCATCACACAATGCATTCACTTGTTGTAAAGTAGCTGCATCGACTCCGGTTACTGTATTGTTCTCGTCCTGCTTGTAAGCCTGATACAGCAAAGTTTTAGCCAGGTATGCCTTTGCAGCAAATTTATTCACCCTGCCGATCTGCGGCTGTGTGGCTGGCAGATTATCAGCTGCAAAACGAAAATCATCTGCGATCTTCGTCCATAGTTCGTCATTCCCCAGCGCTTTATTGGAAATGGCCGGATAATTTTCCTTCGCCACTGTTTCATCAATGTAAGGCATATACTTGAAAAGGACCTTCAGCAGGAAATAATAATGCGCACGGAGAAACCGCACTTCTGCCTGCCTCACCACCTTTTCAGGGAATGCGTCTTCGCTGATGGTATTCAGACGTGCCAATGCATCATTTGTACGACCAATGCATACATACAGGCGGAACCACAGCAGATCCGTAAGACCATTGTCTATCCTGTTCAAAGCAAAGGTTTCATAAAAATGGAATTCACTGATATCGCCTGCACCATCACCACCTTTATAAGCATCGCCGCTACGCAGGTTACCATATGGCCACATATTTGAATAGGGCGCAGTATAGTGGTCATTGCCTAACGCAGCATAAGCGGCAGTTACCATCTTATCTACGTTCTCAGGCGTATTGAGATCATCGCCAGACACCACCGCCTGTGGCGTCTGATCCAGGAAATTGCTGCAGCTGACGAATAACAGGCTACAGCATGTGAGCAGATATATAAAACGTTTCATGGTAATCATGTTTAACAGGTACTAGAATGACAGGTTCAGCCCCACCGTTCCGATAACAGGAATAGGATAAGCATTGTTAGGATTCTCCGGATCAGTGGCTGTAAAGCGCTTGCTCTTTACCGTGAACAGATTGCTGCCCTGCAGATAAACCCTCGCTGTCTGGAACTGTCCGTGGAAGAGATGCCTGAAGTTATATCCCAACTGTATATTCCTTAACTTCAGATAAGACCCTGACTCCAGGAAATAGGTAGACGTACGGTTCTCATTGTTACGGTCTACCAGCGTCAGAGCAGGAATAGCCGTACCTGTATGTTGCGGTGTCCATGCATCTAATGTACGCTGGCCCCAGTTAGTGCCTGTCCAGATAGAAGCGAAGTCAGTATAAGTCTTATAGGTATTGTACACCTGTATACCCTGTATACCCTGCAGGAAGAACGACAGGTCGAAGTGTTTATACTCCAGTGCCACATTCAATCCATACGTAAAATCAGGATCTCCCTTACCGATGTAATCCCTGTCTTTGTCATTGATTTCTTTATCGCCATTCAGGTCTCTGTAACGGATGCGACCCACGCCCTTTCCAATCTGTTTGGCATGATCATCCACTTCTTTCTGCGACTGAAAAATACCATCTGCCACATAACCGAATGTAGAATTGATAGAGCGCCCCAGGATGGTTTTATCCTGACCATTACCGGGATATGAAGTCAGTACTTCATCCGGCAGGTAAGTGATCCTGTTACGGTAAGTAGCAACGTTACCCGTCATTGTCAGCGTAAGTCCGGGAGCAATATCACCGGAATAAGTCACAAACGCTTCCAGGCCTTTATTCTCCATAGACGCGCCATTCACATACCTGGAACCACCTTCACCGATCACCGCCAGGTAAGCAGGATTGATCAGGATATCAGAGGTCTTCTTGATGAAATAATCAACCGATCCGGAAATGTGGTTGTCCAGTAAACCGAAGTCAATCCCCAGGTTCGTTTCTTTCGTGCTTTCCCATTTTAAAGCAGCATTGCCCTGTCTGATCAAAGTATATCCTGAAGGAAGCTGCCCGGTACCACTGCCATTAAGATCATAAGCACTGCCACTGTCAAAGTCCCAGGTAGGATCAATACCATAGATGGCCGAATACAGTGTATAGGTAGCATTGTTCACGATCTCCTGGTTACCACTTCTTCCCCAGCCTGCACGCAGTTTCAGATCGGAAATAAAGGGCAAGGCAGATTTCACAATGCCTTCCTCACTGACACGCCATCCCAGGGAGAATGCAGGGAAGGTACCAAAGCGATTCTCTTTTCCGAAGCGGGAAGAACCATCCCTGCGCAATGTTACAGAAGCCAGGTACTTGTTATCATATACATAATTCGCCTTACCGAAATAGGACAACAAAGTATACCCACTGCCGCTGCCGCCATTATCTTTTTGTGTAGTGCCTGCATCCAGGTACGCATAGTCTATATTCTCCAGCGCATATCCCTGCCGGCTGGCAAAGAAGTTCTGCGCCATGTATTTGATCTGTTCTTCTCCCAGCAGGAAGTCTACGCGGTGTTTTTTCAATGCAACATTGTAAGAGAGGGTATTCTGCCATACCCAGTTACCATTGTAATCCTGCGATGTATTCACCTGGTTGGTCTTATCAGAAAGGAAACCGGAAGTATATGACTTACGCAGTACACGCTGGAAAGTACCATTGTAATCAATACCAAAGCTTGACCTGAAATGCAGGCGTGGAATGATCTCCAGGTCAGCATAAGCGTTACCAAATAATCTTACGAACTGGCTTTTATTCTGTTTATTATCTTCAATAAGGCGCACCGGATTCTGCCTGTCCGTCATACCGGGAGCAGGACCGCCCCAGCCGCCATCTACCGAATGCACAGGCACTACCGGCTGTTGTACAAGCGCCGCAAAAAGAATATCTGTTGCAGGCACCAATGCGTCTTTGATATAAGTAGCAGACAGGTTCTCTCCCATTTTCAACCGACCCTTAAAGAAGGAATAATCTGTATTAAAACGGGCAGTAAGCTTCTGTTGACGGGTATCTTTAACGATGCCCTTATTGTTGTACATACCTACGGAAAAGAATGAGTTGCCTTTCTCTCCGCCATTGGTCAATGAAATATTATAGCTCTGTAAGAGAGATGTCTGCGCTATCTGATCATACCAGTAAGTATCTGCAGGCTTCATCGTCTTCGCAGCATCAATGTATTCCGGCAATATGATCCTGTTCAGCACTGGATTGCTGTAATCACCATTCCAGTCATACTGATAGATCTGGTTATTGTTCGGATCTGAGTGATCATTTACAGCCGCCTGCCAATACGCGCGTCCACGACCATCTGTATTCAGTGTCTTCAGCTTTGTACTGTAATACTGCAAAGAAGACGAAGCATCTACATTGATCTTACTAAAACCTTTCTTCGCTTTTTTCGTAGTCACGATGATGACACCGTTTGCTGCACGGGAACCATAGATAGTAGCAGAAGAGGCATCTTTCAACACCTGTATTGATTCTATATCATTCTGATTCAGTTCCTGCAATCCACGCTTGGTCGGAATACCATCTATCACATATAAAGGATCGTTGTTCCCCAGTGTACCGATCCCCCTGATCCTCACGGTAGCAGCGCTGTTGGGAGCACCGTCACTCGTGATCATTACCCCGGGCACTCTTCCCTGCAGGGCTTTCAGCGGATTGCCTGAAGGAATATCTTTGATCTCGGCCACATTCACAACGGCTACAGCCCCCGTCAGGTCGGCTTTTTTCTGCGTTTGATAACCAGTCACGACTATCTGGTTCAGATCAGTAGCATTGTCTTCCAGTTCGATTGACAGTACAGCATTATTCGCAGGCACTTCCTGCGTCATTGGTTTCATACCCAGGTAGGTAAAAGTGAGCTTCTCGCCCGGAGCCGCATTGATAGAGAAATGACCGGCATTGTCTGTAATAGCGTTCGACTTGCCCGCCTGTACAGTCACACCAGGTAAAGGCGTTTTGCCCTGACGACTGGTAACAGTACCCTGATAGAGTTTTTGCTGTGCTACTGCCAGTATGCTGAACAACAGCATAGGTAAGAGGTAAAATAATCTTTTCATAATTGGAATTTTTAGCTGATGGTGGAAATACGTGGAATGCATTTATTGTCCCGTGCTGACGTATGTTTGTTTTTTTATGATCATGTCTGTTATTTCCTGCGGATGATAATCCGGGCAGCCCCCCGGCTTCGATGCTACCAGGGCCCCGAGTGCATTGGCATAGGCAAGACTGTATGCCGGCGTACAACTCCGGATCTGAGAGGTAAGAAATCCCGCCAGGAAAGCATCTCCACTGCCGATGGTATCTGCTACTTTCACCGGTTGTCCTTCCTGGTAATAAAATTCTCCCTGTATATATCCCATACACCCTTTGCTACCCAGCGTAACGATGATGGTGGGAATGTTGAATTGCTCAGACAGCGCCTGTATCCTGTCTTCTGATGTTGTAAATTGGTTGTACCAGGAAGAGATCAATTCAAGTTCACCAATATTCAGCTTCAACAGGTCGCAACTGAGCAGCAACCATTCCAATGTTTCCTTTGAATAATAAGGTGCGCGCAAATTGATGTCCAGTACCTTACGGGCTTTGGACTGCAAGGCTTTTTCCAATGTATTGCGGGAGATGTCGTTCCTGGCCAGCAGGCTGCCATATACAAGATATTGCAGGTCATCGTTCCGGAACGTCGCTTCCAGCGTAGCATCCCAGCTGATATGATCCCAGGCTACCGGGTACACAATATCATACTGCATATCCATTTTTTCATCCATACGGGCATACACCTTGCCTGTATCATATCTGTTGTCCCGTTGAATAAGATCAGTAGCCAGTCCATGCTCCTGCATAATGTCCAGCAAACGCTGTCCGTGGTTATCATTCCCTATTCCCGATACCAATACCACCCGCTGTGAATGCTTATGCAGATGATAGGCAACATTCAGTGGAGCGCCTCCCGGCAATTCCTGCTCCGGTAATATATCCCACAGGATCTCTCCCAGGCTTACGATGTTATAATTTGTCATAGCTGTAATCAGGATTTGAAAAATTCATTTAGTGTACCACCATCGTCATTTCAATCTCTTCCAATGTCCTGCCTTTGGTTTCAGGCATCCAACGTAATACGAATACCAGCTGCAGGACCATCATCACACAAAAGAAAAGGAAGATATGTCCGCCCCCGATACGGCTGGCCAGATAAGGAAACGTGAAAGCAATGACAGCCGCCATGATCCAGTGTGTAAAGCTGCCTAATGTCTGTCCTTTAGCGCGTACCTGGTTGGGGAAGATCTCTGAGATGAATACCCATATCACAGCCCCCTGGGAGAAGGCGAAAAATGCGATATAGATCAATAGATAAGACACCACGGCAATACCGCCGGTATGCATATAAAAGGACACTGCTACCAGGCCCAGTGTAGCGATCAGGCCAATGGTGCCTATCAGCATCAGCTGACGCCGGCCTATCCTGTCTATAAAGCGGATAGCTGTTAAGGTGAAAATGAAGTTGACGATGCCTATCCCAACAGTGGAAAGCAGTGAAGATCCCTCGCCCAGTCCTGACATTTCGAAAATGCGGGGAGCATAGTAGATGATGGCATTAATGCCGGACACCTGGTTGAACATGGCAAACAATACCGCCAGCATCACCGGCGTATTATATTTTGCCGTGAACAGCTTTTCACTTTGTACCTGACTTGCCTGTACCTGTTTTGACTGCCGGATAGTTTCGATGTCTGACATATAACCTTCCGGGTTGATCTTTTTCAGGGTTGCAATAGCAGCCGGCTCCCTGAGCCCCTTGATCAGCAACCACCGGGGACTTTCAGGCACCCACTTCAGCAACACCAGGAAAAGGCCCGCAGGTACTGCCTGGATGCCCAGCATCAGCCGCCAGGAACTGTCGCCGCCCATACCTATCAGGTAATTGGACAGGTACGACACCAGGATGCCAAACACTACATTGAACTGGAACAGGGCCACCATACGTCCCCGGTACTTCGCCGGCGATACCTCAGAGATATAAACCGGGGCAGTAACAGAAGATGCCCCTACTCCCAGCCCTCCAATAAAACGGCATAAGAGGAAAAGATACCAGTTGGTGGCTAGCGCCGTCCCAATGGCGGAGAACAGGTAAATGGCCGCTACCAGTAAAAGCGTAGACCTTCGTCCCAGCCTGTCGGAAGGAATGCTGCCTCCCAGGGCGCCGAATACCGTACCTATTAAAGCGATAGATACCGTAAGACCATGTTGCACTTCAGATAAACCCCAGTATTGCTGAATAGACTGCTCAGCACCGGAAATAACCGCGGTATCGAAACCGAAGAGGAAACCACCCAGGGCCACTACAAAAGCCCAGAAAAACACCGTTTTATTAGTCATAACGCAGAATCGTTTATGCCCCAAACCTACTCAATCAGCCATGCCCTGCCTTACGACTGCGTCTCCATTACTATCAAATTTGTAACTTCCTTAAAAAAATATAATTTAATAATTATCAGTTATTTAAATAGACAAACAATAAAGATCAATACCAGATCATTTCAATTTTGTATCATTGTCTTTAGATATTGAAACATTCCACAGTCCAAAAAAGATCCACGTTGTCAGCCATCTTTACGAGATATATCTATATTTTGCTGCTATCAGCCATTTTATGTAGTCTGGGTTGCCGTCGTGAGGCGGAACCGAAATACCGTATCGGATTCTCCCAGTGTACAGGCAATGACGATTGGAGGCGGAATATGCTCACGGAAATGAAAAGGGAGCTGTTCTACCACCCGGAGATGAAACTCTTATATAAGGACGCGGAGAGCAGCAGCCCGCGGCAGGTGGCACAGATCAGGGAACTGCTGAAAGAGAAGATCGACATCCTGCTGGTATCCCCCAATGAAGCAACGCCCCTGGCACCCGTCATCGCAGAAGTATATGGTAAGGGCATCCCGGTGATCATACTTGACCGTAAAGCCGCTACCGACTCGTTCACTGCTTACATAGGGGGAGATAATCGTAATATCGGTAAACTGGCCGCCGGGTATATTGCCGCCCAGTTAAATGGAAAGGGCCGTATTATTGAGGTAACCGGACTACGGGGATCCTCTCCTACCGTGGAAAGGCATGAAGGATTCCGTACGACGCTGGCGAAGTATCCCGGCTTACAACTGACAGCTACCCTGGAAGGAAGCTGGGTAGCCGATAAAACAAAGGAAGCGGCCCGGAAGAATGACGCTGCCATCCGCCAGGCCAATATCATCTTTGCGCAGAATGACGTCATGGCCTACGCCATGTATCAATATTGCAGGGAGAAGGGCATTCCGGATGTGAGGATTATTGGGGTAGATGCCTCTCCTTATCCGGATGCGGGCATTGACCTCGTATCGCGCGGTGTGCTCAGCGCTTCCCTGTTATATCCCAGTGGTGGCAAGGAAGCTATTGCCATGGCCGCCAATATCCTGGCAGGTGGGAAGCCGCCAAGGAATACGCTGCTACAGACGGTATTGATCGACAGCACGAATGTAAAGCTGATGCGCCTCCAGATCGATAAGATACAGGTGCAGCATCAGGAAATAGAACAACAGCAGTCCCTGTTACAGGAACAACGCCGCCTGTACCAGGATCAGCAACACCTCCTGCGCATAGTGGCCACCTCCCTCTGTGTGGCTTTCCTCTTAGGTATCGTGCTGTTCTTCATCCTGCGTACCAATAGGCGTATCAATCACCAGCTGAAGCAACAGCGGGACGAAATACTCCTGCAACGCGACCAGTTGGTAGAAATGACCAGCAAGGCGGAAAAGGCCACTGAAGCAAAGTTTGCCTTCTTCACCAATCTCTCACACGAATTCCGTACACCGCTCACTCTTATACAGGCTCCCCTGGAAAACCTGCTGGCAGGCAGACAGCTGTCGTCCGTCCAGAAGCAACACCTGGAACTGATGCGCAGGAACGTGGTCCGCCTGATGCGACTCGTGAACCAGCTGCTGGAATTCCGCAGAATAGAAAGCGGTAAACTGCAACTGAAGGTTTCTGAAAATGAGCTTTCCGCTTTTGTAACCGAGATTATGGAAGCATTCAAAGGTATCGCTGTCAAAAAACATATAGACTTCCGGCTTATCAGCCGTCAGCCGGGTACTAAAGCATGGCTGGACCAGCGCCTCTTTGACCGGGTGCTGTATAATCTGTTATCCAACGCCTTTAAATTCACCTCCGACTACGGCAAGGTGCATATATACCTGGAACTGTCGGGCAACAGTGAAGAAGCCATATTGCGTATTGAAGACGATGGCGCCGGCATGGATGAGAATACCCTGTTGCATGCTTTTGAGCTATTCTATCAAAGCAGGGAAAGTGAACACAAAGGCACGGGTATCGGGCTTGCCCTCAGCAGGGAGATCATCCAATTGCATCACGGCAACATCTCTGTAAAGAGTAAAAAAGGCGCCGGTACTATGTTCACGATCACATTACCTGCCACCAGCGCACCATTCGCACAGGAAGAGATACAGCAGGAAGAAGAGCATATCAATGTCATCAATGAATCCCTGCACAACTATGTGGAAGAACTGGAAAATATGGGGCCTGTGGCCACTGTACCAGCTACCCGCCAGGACCAGTCTCATTCCCTGCTTATCATAGAAGATCACCCTGACCTGAACAGTTTCCTGGCAGGCTATCTCAGCGAATCGTACGAAGTATTCCATGCCAGTAACGGTGAAGAAGGATTACAACTGGCATTCCGCCACGTCCCCGATATTATCATCTGTGATATCATGCTACCGGGTATAGACGGCATCAAAGTGCTGGAAACAATAAAGAAAGATATCAGGACCTCCCATATTCCCGTCATCCTCTTAAGCGCCAATAACAGCGAAGAACAGCGGATCAGGGGCATGCAACATAAGGCAGATGCTTATATCAGCAAACCATTCAATATGCAATACCTGAAAGAGAGTATTGCCAGTACGCTCAGTAACCGCGCACTGTTGAAAGATCACTATATCACAGAACCGGAAACAAGGGTGCATTCTGTTCAATCCAATAAACCGGACAGAAAGTTTATCAATGATTTCACCGCGATAGTGGAAGAAAACCTGGGGAACGATCAGTTCAATGTGGAAGATATATGCACACAGCTGTCTATTTCAAAGATGCAGTTATACCGTAAGGTAAAGCAACTACTGGACTGTAACGTCAACGATTTTATACTGGATGCAAGGGTAAAAAAAGCGAAGTATCTGCTTGCCAATTCACAGTCTTCCATTTCTGAAATAGCATATACCTGTGGCTTCTCCTCTCCTGCATATTTTTCTACGGTATTTAAAGCCAGATGCCAGCAGACGCCGAAAACATTCAGGGAACAGGCATTTAAGAAACCGGGCGTATAGCAATAAAAAAATATGCTCCGCACGCCAAGGGACAACGGAGATTCGTACTAACAATCTTTATAAAGTTTAATATTTATACTTAATCAATACTATACATATTAGTAAGATAAAATTATATATAAGTACGACTTAAAGACAATAATTTTCCCCTTATATTTACACCTGAAAAGAATTTAATCATGAGCAATTTCAAAGCAGATTTTTCTGGCGAAAAGGGGTTCATTGAAGACAGTATACAGTCCATGTACGATAATGGAGTTCTCATACCTAAAACTATAAATTCCGTTAAATTTAATAAATCTTGGCATTGGAAATATCATTTTCATCCCATTGGATCCCTAACGAAGGCCATCACTCTTTATAAGAATTGGAAGGATCTTAATTACTATGAGACGCTGTCATTAGATATTGAGCATATCAACCCTAAGTTGAAAGAACGTTGGGCCAATTTACAAAATTGTATTAGTATTACTTATCGTCCTGAGATCATCATGACTATAGGTAATCGTTACCTTGAAATTGTACGAGACAACCTTTTAATCCAGGATCGTGACAATAGATTATACTTCAAATTAGCAGGCAGAAATAAAAAGTATACCAATCCTTCAATTCATCAATTGATCATTGACCTGCAGTTATATCAGCTTCCCGTCACAGATATAGCTGGTAGTCATATTTCCATTCCCAAGCATCTTACATTCTGGGAGCTCCTTGACCAAGAAATATCTCAACATAAAGATGTAATTCAAAAAAATAAAAATAGGGAAGAATGGACTAATGCATTTAACGCTCTGCTTCAGCAAGCTCAGGACTGGATAAAGCGTAAAATCAAACAACTTCGCAGGTTAGAGCATCATTATCTTATCTTAGATATAAGACACCATATTCGCACAATTATAAGATCACTACGCATAACTCCATTTGACGGAAAAGATGCTGATCATAGTATTTCACAAACACCCATAACAAATGAAATACTATTAATCAACCTTTTTAAAAATATCAAATGGCAAAAAAACAAGAGCAGCTTGAGCTGGTAGAAAAAGCAATAGAGCATCTTGAAAAAAAAGAAAGTTTAACACCAGAGGAAAGAGAACTTTATAAAGATCTGATTATACTACGAGAACAAATAAATCAGAAAGACTATGAAGTGAGCTGGCAAATGTTCCTCAGAATTATTTTACGATTTTGTATTGCCGTCGCCAGTCATGAAATTATAGAACATTTAAAAATTTAAGAGAATGAATCTTGGGAAAGCCATTGTGAAAATCAGAGAGAAAACAGGCATGAAGCAAGTTACACTCGCAAGCAAAGTAGGCATATCTGCCACTGCGTTGTCCTTCATAGAAAGTAATAAGTCAAGACCGAGCGAGGAAACGTTAAATAAGATAGCAAAGGTATTTGATACTGATGTATGGTTTATTTATTTAACGGCTATTGACCCGGAGACGGATATGAGTGAAGAAAAACGTAAAACTTTCAACGAGCTTTTCCCAGGATTCCAAGATAAACTCCTGTCATTCATTAAATAACATCGGATAATAAAAAATCCGGTAGCAAGGTCTTACCCCACTACCGGATTTCTTCTATATAATAACTCTTTTACAGCTCCGCGAATACCTTCTCCCTACTATTCGCCAGCAACTCGAGCACATCTTCTTTTGTACCTGTAAATGGACCGGAAGACTCGATCTTCAGCGTAGCCATGGCGGCGGCAAACTCTCCTGCTTCCTGCAGTGAAGCACCTTTTATACGTTGATATAAATACCCCGCCATATAAGTATCACCACATCCTGTAGCATCGATTACAGCGGTCGGTACATAGGCAGGAACATGATAGAATACACCATTTGCATAGATCACAGAACCCATACTACCCAATGTAATCACTACTTCCTTTACACCCCATTCGGCCAGCACTTTCGCACCTTTACGTACGTCCTTCAGGCCTGTCAGTACTTCCATTTCATGCTCATTCGCCTTCAGCGTATGTATGTATTTCAATGCCTCCTGTTTCGCAGGCCAGTCTATTGCATGTACATTATGGTTTTCTACCTTACGCAGATATCCCTGTACATCAAGCGCCACCTTTCCGCGCTCAGACAATGACTTAATTAATTCTACCGGAATATCGTCGGCCAGTAAAGGGCCTAAGTGAAAGAAACGGGCATCGGTATGTGACAATGCCTCAATAGAAAATGGATCTGCTTTCTGCAACACCCGTTGTGTACGATGATCCTGGTTTTCAGAATAAATATTCTCAAAATAAACAGTGTGCCTGCTCGGTACCACATCCACCTCAATGCCCTTCGCGCGCAATTCCACTACACTATTCATTTCACTTTCTGCAAGCCCTGTTACCAGTCTATACTTAACATCCATATGACTGATAGCATTGGAAAAGTAGAAAGAAGTGCCTCCCGCCATATGCACCACAGACTTTGTGGTTACTACTTTATCCAGCGTGATATGTCCTACGCAACAAATATCGTACATGTACTTTCTTATGTAATTATTATACCAACTAATATGCTAAATAAGCGTCAAATATAGCTAATAGATACCGATCTGCGGCATTATAGTCTTTTCGGGAAGCATTTTAATTGATTTTCATCTATTTATAAAAACCGCCAGCGCCCATTTTTCCATAAAATTCCCCCGAAGGTATGCAGCCGCCAACCTTAATACTCAATTTACGCTCATACATATTGCAGCGTAATAACAGTTTGCTGATATCATGTAACAGTAATAGCAAAATATGTGCAGCAACAATAGAATAAAAAAGTATATGTCAGTTAATCATACATTATCTGCAATTCACATATTGCATTAATATTATTTCAAAAGAGACCGATAAAACGTGATGATTTTTCTAAATAATTTTTTTACATTCACTTAGACCTTTTTTTTTCAGCCAAGCAACAATCTGTCCGTTTCCAATCAAGTTTTATTTTGTTATTGATCTTTTTAAAAACCGTTCTGTAAGCAGCCTTAAAAAACTATTCTATTAAACATTTTAAAACCGTTCTGTAAACAAAAAATCTGTTAATCACTTGAAAAAACCGTTCTGTAAGCGGGTTTAAAAAATTTATTCTACTAAGCATTTTAAACCCGCCCATAAACAAAAAAACTTTCTGTTAATTATTCTTAAAACTGCGCTGTAAGCAGCTTTACAAAACCATGCTGTCAAGCATTTCAAAACCGTTCCGCAAACAAAAAAATCTGTTAATCACTTAAAAAACCACTCTGTTAATCACTTAAAAAGCTCTCTATGAAAAGAAATCAACTCCTTGCCCTGGCATTCCCTCTTATGATGCTGATGATAATTGTCTCTTGTACTAAAGATGACAAAATCCTCCGTATCCGTAGCAACGTCCTCGACAGTAAACATCAGGACAGGGGCTTTATCATTATCGCCAAAGAAGGTGCTAAACTTGAAGCTATCTCTGAAAGCCTGAGTAAATTACATGTAAGAAATTTCAAACTGAAAACAGCCAATCAGGACTTAGGGTTGATCCGTGTGCAAACTCCGGACCCTACTTTCCCGGAAAAAGCAAGACAAGTAGCTGATGTAGAATCAGTGGTGGTAGATGTTGTAATGAACTGGAGGCTCCCGGGTAAAGTATTCCGTGCCGACAAACTGGGATCATCATCTTCTAATGCAGGCGCCAAATCGGAAGTAGTTGCCAGCAATCCCTACAGTTTTCTCCAGTGGGGCCTGAAATCCGTAAAAGCGCCACAGGCCTGGTCTAAAGGCTATAAAGGCAAGGGCGCTAAAGTAGCTGTGCTTGACGGAGGTTTCCTCCTGAACAACCCTGAGATTGCTCCTAACATCATCCTTACCCATAACTTTATTGAAGGGGAAGAAGTACAATACCATGGCGCAGAAGGTTTCAGCCATGGATCACATGTTGCTGGTACTATTGCTGCACTGGACGATGCAAATGGTGTAGTAGGCGTTGCGCCTGAGGTAAAACTAATCCTCGTGAAAGTACTGTCTGACGCCGGTTCTGGTCCGTTCAGCGCTATCATTGATGGTATATTTTATGCTACCAGTCACGGCGCTGATGTAGTCAACATGAGCCTTGGCGGAGAACTGCCACGTAAGACCTACACTGACGATAACGGTACTCCTGACGATCCATCCGATGACTATGTGGTGGAATATAACAGGGACATAAAAGACCTGGTAAAAGCAATCAACAGGGCGACCCTGTTTGCTACCTTAAATGGTACGACCCTGGTTGCTGCAGCTGGCAATGATGCATTCAACTATGACGTGGAAAAGAGATTCATTACCTACCCTGCTGCTGCACTGGGTGTATTGTCTATCGCATCTAATGGTCCGGTGGGATGGGGTATTAACCAGGATACTACTTTGTATAGACCTTCTATCTTTACGAACTACGGTAAACAATTCATTTCATATGCTGCACCAGGCGGTAACTGGGCAGACCCATTGAACACAACGATCGTCAATGTTGGCGGCATTGTATTCTATGAGTATGTGTTTAATTTTGTCTTCAATATTGGCTTCTGGGATGAAGCAACTGGTCAGTTCTCTTATGGTTGGTCTGCCGGTACCAGTATGGCGGCTCCTCATGCCAGTGCAGTCATTGCATTGCTGTATGGTAAATACCCGCACATGAACCCCATACTCGCAGATCTCATACTGCGCGGATCATCCGACGACTATGGACTGCGGGGTAAAGATGCCTACTTCGGTAACGGACAGGTAAATGCAGGAAAAGCGGTTAGTTATTAATATCAGAAAGAGAGGGAGTATCGTATTGTGGAATGGCCTCAAAAAGTTGGACACTTCTTTGGGCATTCACCAATACGATACTCCCTCTTCTTATTCAGGTACCTGATGGAAGAAGCTTATTTCTTCTTCCCGTAATCAAATACCAGCTGGCAGAATATTTTCACACCTGCATCCAGGCGGGAGTCATCAATATAGAAGTCAGGCGTATGATGCGGAGCCGCTTTAGCAGGATCTTTTCCCGCGGGCAATCCGCCAAGGAAAAAGAAGAAAGCAGGCGCCTTATCACCGTAAAAAGAAAAGTCTTCAGCACCTGTTGTCCATTCAGCTTCTTTTACATTTTCCGCCCCTATTGCGGCTTCTATTGACGGCAGCATTTGTTTTACCAATGCCGGATCATTAAACGTTACTTTTGTTTTAGTATCAATGGTCACTTCTGCCGTAGCGCCTGATGCTTCGGCAATCTTCGTTGCAGTCAGTTTCATCCTCTCATGTACATCTGCCTGCATTTTGCTGTCTAAAGTGCGGATAGTTCCTTCCATTACCAGTTCTTCAGGAATGATGTTACTGCGTACACCACTGTGTATCTTGCCCACAGTGATCACTACCGGCGCCTTGGTCAGCTCTACCTGCCGGCTCACAATGGTTTGAAAACCCTGTATGATCTGTGCGGCCACCACCACAGGATCGATGCCATTCCAGGGCATGGAACCATGTGCCTGTTTTCCCTTTACTTTTACAACAAACCAGTCACTGGATGCCATTTCAGCACCTGACTTATACTTCACCGTACCAATGGGCGTCAGTGAATTGATATGCAGGCCAAAGATGGCTTCAACCTTCGGATTATCCATAACACCTTCCTTGATCATCAACGGAGCACCACCTTCCTCATCACCAGGCGCGCCTTCTTCTGCCGGCTGGAAGATGAACTTTACGGTTCCCGGTACATCTTTCTTCATAGCAGCCAATACAGACGCCGTACCGAGCAATATGGCCACATGGGTATCATGACCACAGGCATGCATAACAGGTACCCGCTGTCCCAGGTATTCAGCACTGTCTACTGATTTAAAAGGGAGGTCCACCCTTTCATATACAGGCAATGCGTCGATATCGGCACGCAATGCCACTACCGGCCCTGGTTTGCCGCCCTTCAGCAGTGCCACAACACCGGTCTTACCTACACCGGTCTGTACCTCAAGGCCTAAAGCCTTTAAACGGGCCGCTATGTAAGCCCCGGTCTTATACTCCCGGTTAGACAGCTCCGGATGCTGATGGAGATACCTTCTCCAGGATATAACGGAGTCTTTAACACTGGCAACGTTTTTATCCAGTTCTTTTAGCTGAGCCATCGCCAGCATGGGTACAAATGTCAGGAGTACAATAAATCCGGATTTCATAAGCAATAACAGATTTTGGTTGATTGATATGACAAAATATAACAATTTTTCCCCATTTCCCACCAGAAATCTGTCAATGGGTCTATCCTGCATATTATCAGCCTGACGGGAAGTATCAATCAGTGTTCAGGCTGATAACCGTCATGCTTCGCTCCGGACCACCCCGCTAACTTGCAGCATCAAATCAGGAATTCACACTATGAAGACACTCATTAAAACAATGACCCTGTTGTTTGTTGCAAATCAATTGACGACAGCCACAATCGCACAGGTACAGTATCAGCAGAAGAATGATTTCACACTCACTATCAACGGGACATCCACTATGCATGATTGGGAAATGAAGACCTCCAAGATTGCCTGTAATGCCACCTTTACCTTCTATGAAGATGGCGAACTGGGAGGACTGACCTTACTCAATTTTACGATGCCTGCAGAAAGCTTAAAGAGCGAACGAACGGGACTGGATGCTGTTGCTTACAGGGCACTGAAAACGAAACAGTATCCCACTATCACCTTCAATCTTACCTCAGCCGCTGTGTCCAAACAAGGTACTGTCATCGTCTGTACCGGCACCCTGACGGTGGCTGGTGTGACACAAAGTATTGACATCGTGGGCGCCACCCAGATCAATACAGACAGAAGCATCACCATCAAAGGGACCAAGCAGATCGACATGCGTGACTTCGACATCGATCCGCCTACTTTCCTCTTCGGCCAGTTCACCACCGGCGAAAATGTTACCATCACCTTCAACCTGACCTTCCGGCATTAAAGTGTACCTTCCCTCTGTAGCCGCCTTAAAAAGACAAAAGGTCATCAGCATCTGGTAAAATATGCACATCCTGGACAAGCCAATTCCGGGATCTTACAGCTGCATCACAATTTTATTTAAACAGGTCTATACATGAGGAAATTATTGGTCATTTTCCCGCTGTTATTAGCAGGCATCTTGCCGGGAAAACATGCATCAGCACAGGAAAAAGAAGGGGTACATGAAATGTCGAAAGACTATCAGGCTCCAAAAGATCCTTTAGTGATCAGAAAACTCTCCAAATGGCAGGATCAGCGCTTCGGGCTGTTCATGCACTGGGGTACCTATACCCTCTGGGGAGAGGTGGAAAGCTGGAGCATCTGCCCCGTTGACTGGGTGGTAAGAAAAGGCCCTTACAGCGATGATTATAACACCTACAGAAACGCTTACGAACATCTGCAGTATGATTTTAATCCTGTAGATTTCAACCCTGAAAAATGGGAGAAAGCGGCCAAAGCCGCGGGTATGCGCTATGTGGTTTTCACGACCAAACACCATGACGGATTTTGCATGTTCGATACGAAAGAAACCGATTATAAGATCACCAGTCCCAATACCCCTTTCTCAAAGAATCCGCGCAGCAATGTGACCAAAGAGATCTTTGACGCCTTCCGGAAGGACAGCTTTATGATCGGCGCTTATTTCTCCAAACCGGACTGGCATAGCCAGTATTTCTGGTGGAAATATTATCCGCCTAAAGACGAACACGTAAACTACGATATTAAGAAATTCCCTGATCGCTGGCAGAAGTTCAACGACTTCACCTACAATCAGATCCAGGAACTGATGACCGGTTACGGTCCTATCGATATTCTCTGGCTGGATGGCGGCTGGGTAAGACCTGACGGCAAACAAAGCATTGACATGCCGCGTATTGCCAATATGGCCCGCAGTCATCAACCAGGACTGATCATTGTGGATAGAACCGTTCCCGGTGAGTTTGAAAACTATACCACACCGGAACAATCTATTCCTGACAAGCCATTACCTTATCCCTGGGAGACCTGTATGACAATGGGTTATTCCTGGAGCTATAGTCCGCGGGATACCTACAAGCCTTCCCTGCAACTGGTATCACTGCTGGTGAAGATCGTGTCAAGAGGTGGTAACTTCCTTCTGAATATCGGTCCAAGCGACAAGGGGGACTGGGCGCCCGAAGCATACAAACGCCTGGAAGACATGGGCAAATGGATGGACATCAACGGAGAAGGCATCCATGGATCAAGACCGGTAGCGCCTTATTCCGATAAGAATATCTACTTCACACAATCGAAAGACCAGCATTCTATCTATGCTTATTATCTTTCTGACAGTGATGACGTGAAGCTGCCGGCAGAAGTTACTTTTGCCGTACAGGATATCAAAAAGATCAGCCGTGTGGCACTGTTAGGTACAAAAGCGAAACTGCAATGGACTTTGAAGGATGGTCAGCTGACTATTAAGATCCCGAAGAACATACAGGAGAAAAGCGGTTTGAAATACAGTGCGGCGTTTAAGATCAGTGCGTAAGTAATAACTAACTTATATTCAGGGCGTATCACATCGTGGTACGCCTTTTTTTATATCGGAAGCAACCTGTCATATAACATGTAAAAACGCTCATGAACATACGAAACAGAGACAATGCCATCAAACGGGCAGGCGGGCAAATACGCTATCGCCAGGATGGCACCTATGGCGGTGTATATGGTAAGTTGCATAAAAGCGGAGCGTATAACAGTTTGAATGCAAAATCTTAAAGGACCAATAAAAAAAATTATTGGTCCTTTAAGTTAATATATACTATATTTATCCCTATTACGACAACTCAACTAAAGAAGACATTTTCTCCACTTCCTGAAAACATATAACCCAAAATACAAGTAACATCACCACCCTATTTTTATCTATACTAGCCTTCAGTATAACCAGATCAGTCGTGGCTGTTACTTCAATTCAAAATCGATTCCCTGTATATCACCACACGTTTAAAAACACACAACATGAAAAAAAAAGTAATTGTCGGTATTTCCCTCATCGCAGCTGTTACCCTCATATGGCTGGGCGCCTGCAACAGCAGTAACAGTAACAAAACCACTGAAAGCGTAGGTCAGAATACACCCTATTCCAGCATTAAGCTGCCTCAGGATGCGATGGCTACCTGCACTGTATCAAAAGACACATTTAATACCTGGTTTAAAAGTGGCGCAGCTACTGAAAACGGGGCGGTAACTCCTCCAAACAGCGTCACCTTCGGACATCAGAACAACTGTGACTTCTATCAATGGTCAGAACGTATGTTCCTGTGGATCACTTCTTCTTCACAGGAGTATGCAGGAACCGTGATGGCTTCTCCGGTATTTTATAACGTAGTATCCGATCCTGCCGGTGGGTTAATGCTGGAGAAACATACGCCGGGAATAATACCTCCGGCCACGAGCAGCGTAGAGAAAAACGGCCCCAACAGATTACCGGTTTTCAGAGACAAAAAAGGCCGCTTGTTTGAAGTAATGGTCCATAAAGCAGGAGAAAAAGTGTTGGTAAAAAATAAAGCCGGTAAACTCTTAGAACTGAGCAACGTAGAGAAGGCCGCTAACGGACCTGTTCTGTTAAAAGATAAAACAGGCAATAAAATTGAACAGCCGTCCATCGTTACGAAGCTGGTTCATCCTGAAAATGTGCTCCATGCTTTTCCTACCAGCAATGGCACAGTCATCCTCGACATCAACGGTAATGAAGTAGATGCGGGAATAGATCAGGCTACATCCAACGCGTTGATCGCACAAAATAATTCCCTGGTATATTATATCACCATGGTGAACGACATGTATGCCTACTACCTGACTGCCATTAACGATCCGAATTTCAAAAATGATAGTATTTCCAGCAAGCAGTTTCCAACCACTGCCCCAGAAAGGACATGTCTTGTAAATTATGCAAAGAGCCATGGCTACCTTGTCCCTACTGATTCAAACGCACTGGCGATGGAATTGAAAACCTCGTGGGTAATAGCTGACAGCCTGGCTAATCCGGAAGACTATTTCCTGATGGATGCGATGATCCCGACATACGATGCTTCTTCGAATACATTCTGGAAACCTGTTGGACAGCAAAAGGCGAAGCTCGCACTGGTGGGTATACATATTGTCGGAAGTGTAGCGGGACATCCGGAGATGATATGGGCCACCTTTGAGCACCAGAGCAATACACCGAATGCAGCATATCAGTATATCAACAGCAAAGGCCAGGTGCAGACCGTTGCCGCAGATGCCGGCTCCTGGCTCTTTAACAGCAATGCTGCTGGTGGTTCCTATAATGTACCTTATATCAATGTGGACTCAGCCAGCAACCTGATAGCGACTACAGGGAATACTATAGCCTCCAGCAATACACAGCGCCTGTTCCCTTTTGGAACAGCTATAGGTACAGTTCCTAACCAGCAGGATACAAGTGCCTCTGCATCCAATACTGAGCTTATCTCTATTAATAACTCGATAATGAGTATGATACCAGGTAAAGATCTCAGGAAAAACTACCTGTTTATTGGTGCTGTATGGACATTTGGCGGAGCAGCTCCAACGGGCAGTATATATCCGGTAGATTCCACCTCAGGTGGCGCTATTGGTACGAGCGTGTTGGCCAACAGTACAATGGAAACTTATTTCCAGTCTACCAGCTTCACCTGCTTTACCTGCCACAGTAATAATTCATTACAACCCGGGGCATTAAGCCATGTTTTCAGCAAAATAAAACCGCTGAATAAAATGCTGAAGAAGATAGATCAGGATCAGAAGAAATAACGCTTTATTTCCCTTTCCGGGGCGCTTATTTCATTACCGGAACACCACCCGGAAAACACCTCATTATAATGAAGGAAGGCGTGTTAAAACGCCTTTCTTCATTATAACCCAAGCCATCTGCCAGTAGTCATTTCGTTTTTCACCATTGGATGCCAGGCATTTACTCTGCTATCTGCCATCATCATTTGCGCGTCCATTCTTCATGGATAGGATCACCTTTTGAGCTCTTGCCACTGTGATCCCACTTATCGCCATTTACGCTGCCTTTAAAGGTTAGAGATGCACCAACTCTGCTGTTATCTCTTGAAAAGAATTCGATGTTCTCCGTATAAACACCGTTTGCAAAAGTGTAAGAGCCTCCGCCTGTACCAAAGAATTCACCAGTTTTCGTGTTCATCGCGATCCATTGGAATTTGGTGCTGGTAAGTATCTTGATCGTCTTTCTGTCGCCGGGGTTCATAGCACTCATTGTACCATTCGTTTCCCTGCCTGTTATCTGCCACACGCCTGTCATTTCGCTGTTGCCGTTATCAACTCTTGTCCAGGTAGTCTTGTTACCGTTTAATGTAGTTACCAGCTCGTCCCCATGGAAGTCAACAGTGGCTCCAAGTTGTTTTCCTACTTGTGATGGCTCCGCTGAATTAAACTCGATTTTAGTGACGCCGGTGTTATCAGATGATCCTGACCAGGTTCCTCCGAACGTGGATTTAAAACCAGCAGTATCATATACCGTGATACTGAAATAAGCGGGCGTAACCAGCATCAGTGAAGTAGTAGTACCAGCAGTAGATTTCCATGCACCGAGCACTTCCGATTGGGCGTTTGATTGGGCAATGGTTACAATGGTTAATAGTAACGTGAAGACGCGTTTGATAAGTGTTTTCATAATTGGTGGATTTATGTGTATAAATATACGGCATAAGCTGGGGGGATATCCTCCGGCTTCTTATCAAGTTAGTTTTTTCGTAGAGGATCTGTGCCTTCTCCAGATAAAGCACCTACTTTATTATTTAATATAAAATAATCTCTTTTTTAGTACTTTAGTGTTCAAAATTACCAATTCTTCCCTTACTATGAAGCTTCAGGTGCTAATCCGTTTTCATGTCAGACGGCTTCTCTGTCTGAGTATATGGTTGTTCTTATACTATCCCCTTTCTGTACACGCCCAGAAAACCGATGATAACATAGAACTGGCCAACGTAGATGAAACGTACGAATTTCAATACGATACCCGCCAAAAGCAGATAACCGTCAAAGAAACCCTCTACAAAGACTTTATATGCAACGGTTTCCGCTCCGCCATTCCCTTCTCTGAAAGCTATAACGGCCAGGAGGAGATTAAAAATGTGACTATTACTGTAGATGGTAAAAAAGCAAGGAGTATAGAACCTGCCTTCGATTATCTAAACATAGACGAATACTTCTATTCAGATCTGAGAATCTGTCACTTTACCCTACCCTTTACCCGACAGGGTTCCCACAGTGAAGTGACCATAGAAAAAGAGATCAAAGATCCCCGTTATCTCACCACCGTCTATCTGAACGAAGACTATCCGGAAAAGCAAAAGAAGGTCACCGTTATTGTTCCTCGCTGGATGGACATTGAAATTCATACCTTCCATTTCAAAGGGCAACACATTAAAACCGAAAAAACTTACAATAAAGATAAAGACGCCGACGTCTATACTTATACCGCCACTGAGCTCCCTGCCATGAAGTCGACAAGCATGAGCCCTGGCCCTACCTGGATATACCCGCATATCCTCGTGCGCAGCAAAGCGGCTAACTATAACGGAGAAAAAAATACTTATTTCAATACGACGAACGATCTTTACCAATGGTGTCATAACCTGACCACCCAGCTACACCCAGATACCACAGCCCTGGGCGCCAAAGCCCGTGAGATCACCACCGGCATTACAGATCCGTTTGCCCAGATGAAAGCCATCTTTTACTGGGTAGAAGAAAACATTCGCTACATTGCCTTTGAAGACGGCCTGGCCGGCTTTAAACCCGATGAAGCCCATGAGGTGATGCGAAAAAAATATGGGGATTGTAAAGGCATGGCCAATCTCACCAAAGAACTATTGCTACGCTGTGGCCTGGATGCACGCCTATGCTGGATAGGGACCAATCACATCATGTATGATCACAGCATACCTTCGCTCAATGCTGACAACCACATGATCTGTGCGCTGAAGTACAACAACAAATGGTGGTTCCTCGACGCTACAGAGAAGTATATGCAGCCTGGCATCTACGCAGAACGCATAGCAGGTCGTCAGGTAATGATAGAGAATGGTGACAACTGCTTACTGGAAAATATCCCTGCGGTCACCCCGGAGCAGAACATCCGCCTCTTCACAGAATCCCTGACCATAGATGGCAACAATATGAACGGTAAGATAAAATATCAGTATAACGGCGAAAGTAAATCAGATCTGCTCTATACTGTCAACCTCACTAAAAAAGACCGGGTGCAAACAGCGCTGGAACATTACATCACCAATAGTAACAGCCACTATAAAATTTCCAACGTAACTACCTCTCCTCTGGACCAGCGGGACGGCAAACTGGAAGTAGATTTTGACCTCCTGTATCAGGACGCTGTGTCATCGTTCGGCAAAGAAATGTACATTGATATTGATTATAATAAAGAATTTAACAACGCCACGATCGATACAGTGAAGCGCACCACCGATTTCCGCTTTGGCACAAAATCTAATTATATCACTGAAACAGAACTCACCATTCCCAACAGTTGCAAAATACTTATGCTGCCAGAAGATCTGCACATTACATCTCCCAATTTCAGCTTTGATATTACTTATAAAACCGTTGGCAATAAGATCAGCTATCGCAAACAACTGAAAATTAATAATACCTATCTGGCAAAAGCCAGCTTTGGTGAATGGAACAAAGCCATTACTGCTCTGTCAAAGAAATACCTGGAGCAGATCACCGTTTCCCGACAATAAATTCTATTACCTATGTATAAGTACAAATTTGTATTCCTTTCCTCCCTTCTACTCTGTACAATTTACCAGGCCCGGGCCCAGTCAAAACAAGAAAGAGAGTACCAGGAAGAAGCCACACAGGTGAAACAGGAAATATGGGACGCTAAAGACCCTGCTTTCGCCAGAACAGATATTCCCCAAAAATACAGTAATGAATCGGCTGTGATCATTGCGATGAATTTCACATTAGGCGCAGATCATAACCGCCGCAAAGATCATATCGCAGTCACGCTGCACGAGCGTATCAAAATTCAGGACAAAGCTGCCCTGGAAAATTACTCTGAGTTTAACCTGCAGAAACTGAAAAGTGGCGGATGGTACAGTGGTGTTAAACTCACCTCTTACATGGGCATACGCGTGATTAAACCCAATGGCCAGCAACGAGACATTGATATGAACGACGCTGTGAGCGTTAAAGATGAGCAGGACGACAAAAAACAAAAGATCGCCATCTCTGATCTGCAGGTAGGAGACATCATCGACTTCTATGTAAGAACAAATAAAGATGCCAGCAGCTATTACGCATCTCCCGATCCCCTGGATTTTTCAATAGGTGAAAAATACCCCATGCTTGACTTTTCACTAAACGTGAATGTGGACAGGAAAATGGGCGTATCCTGGCGCTATCTGAATGATGAACAGTCTGCGCTGCATCGCAGCCAGGAGGGAGACGATTATGTATTCTCCATTCACAAAACGGATGTACCCAAAGTAACAGACGAGCGTTGGTTCTACGAGCAAAGGGCGTTACCGACCCTGCGCCTGACCTACAATGGGTTAAAAAGTAAAGAAATCACGAACGGAATGAATGAAGAGCGCATCCGCCGTTTCCTGACATATGAGATTATCAGTGTAAATGCCGCATATGCTACCCTCGGAGCTGTTATAAGTGGCTTTCCCGCTGTGTTGCATGATTATGCAACAAGGACCGGCGTAAGGGAAAGAGATGTGAACAAAAGGACCATCGCCGAGCTGGCTTACTATTACATCCGTTATGCATCTCTTTATAAAGAAACCTCTATAGGTACTTCCATTGAAGTAGGACAACAGAGAAAGACTTACACCCCACGGCAACACTATACATCCAACGTATTCAGGCAACTGCTAATCCGCTATGATATTCCTACTGAACTGGCGGCTGCTGTGCCCCGCCAGGTAGGTACCCTGCAAGACGTAGTATCATTGGACGATCTGGATTACTTCATCATTGCCTATCCGGACGATAAACCCATGTACTGTTCCATGAGCAGCATGCAGAGCTTCCCCGATGAGCTGCCTCCCCGGTTGGAAGGCCAACAGGCCTACACTGTAAGCGTAAGCGGTAGCTCAAGAGAGAAAGATGCCTCGTTTAAAAAAATCAACCTGCCAATGAGCAGTGCCGATCAGAACATAGATGCTGAGAAGATTAATGTGAACTTTGCAGCAGACAATATGCAGCAGCTAAGCATAGACCGTATTATTCGCGTGACAGGGCAATATCGCTACAACTATCTCGACATGCTATTGTATGAAGATATGCTGAGTGAAGAACGCAAAAACCTGCATGTATCTTCGTCTAGAGATGAAGACCTGCTGGCTTCCGGTTCGTACAGGAAAAGAGCCAATGAATTTGACGTAGCCTTCAGTAAAGCCCGCAAAGATATGGACGAAACGGTGAGCGCCAATATAGCCAGTGAGTACGGTACCAAACCCACCGCTGTTACTTATTTTAAAGTAGCAGAGCAGGGGCTGGAGAAACAGAACAAGCCTTTGACCATGCATGAATCATTCACAGTGGATGGGTTTGTGAAGAAAGCAGGCAATAACTATATGCTGGATATTGGTAAACTGATCACTGAACAGATAGAACTCTCGCCGGAGGAACGTAAACGTACTTATGATATTAATATGCCTTTCCCCCGTACAGTATCATACGATATTCTCATTAACATTCCCCAGGGTTATCAGCTGGAAGGTGTAGAGAACCTGAACAAATCTGTTAACAATGATACAGGCTCATTTGAGAGCACCACTAAAATGGAAGATGGAAAGCTTGTAGTAACAATTAAAAAGGTCTATAAGCATCAGCATGAACAATCTGTAAACTGGGTGCAAATGATGGCGTTTATGGATGCAGCGTCTGATTTTAACAAACAGAAAGTACTGTTAAAGAAGATTTAACCATTGCTGTCAAAGAACAACCTGGCAGCACAAGTAGCACTGCCAGGTTGTTGATTTGCAGGTTGGTAAGCCACGGTTACTGTTTTTCGCCGCTATGGTATTCCCCATCTGTTACCGGTTTCAGCCATACTGCGCCTCCTATATTTGTATTGGTCCCTATAGCAATATGAGTCATGCCGTCTGTGGGCGTAGCCCCATGCCAATGTTCTATGTTTGGCGAACATTTCACTACATCACCTTTTTTAATGATCTCAACAGGCTTTCCTTTTTCCTGGTATAAACCTCTTCCATCAGTTACCAAAAGTATTTGGCCTCCTTTGTGGTAATGCCAGTTGGTTCTTGCGCCTGGCTCAAACGTTACCGATCCGATGTTTACATTGTGCACAGTATCGGATTCTATCAGATAATTTACCCATACCGTTCCTGTAAAATTATTGCTTGTTACTTTTTCACCCTTTGGAAAAACCATATCCGCATCTGTTTTAACGATATCAGATTGCTGCCCTTTACGATTGTTACAGGACAATACTACTACTGCAACACATATTGCCGAAACAGTCAAGATACTTTCTGTTAATCTTGTATTTCTCATTGTCAATATTCTTTAGTTCAACAGCTTCAGATTTTACTTCCTGCTTTCTAACACCTCATCCAATACCTTTCGGGCAGCTATGGCTTCTTTTTTACCGGCTGTAGATTTAATGATAGCCACGACCTGGTGCAGTTGCTCAACCGTTAAGCCGACATTCAGACAGATTTTCAAATGTGCTTGTAACATCGGCTCTACCCTCCCGATACTGCTCAATACCGATACGGTTACCAATTCCCTTTCTGCATAGGTCAATACGTCCCTTTCAAAAATATCGGCGAATAAATGCTCTTTAAGAAAAATTTCTATTATAGGGGCAAAAGCCGCATAACCTTTTTTAGGGCCGGTTTCAGGGACACCCGTTAATTTTTCCAATATCGCCTTACCACGTTCATACTTGCTGCTATCATTATTTATTGGCGACGCTTCTGCACCCGGCACATCATTAATACCTCTGCCCTTTCGTTCATCCAATACGGCCATAAATGTCTGCAAGCCACGGATGCTACGGGGAAAACCTGCATAGGCATAAATATGTACAATAATCTCTTTTATTTGGTTGACAGTCAAACCCGCTTCAAGTCCTGTATTTAGTTCCGTTTTCAGCTTTGAAAGATTACCTTTTGCAGTAGAGGCAGCAATAGCAACAAGACTTTGCTCCTTGGAACTTAATATCAACTTTTCATTTTGGGTAGTCTGCGCATTCAACGTAACAGAAATGGAGCTTAGGGTGATAATTAATGCTATGAGTATTCTATTTTTCTTCATTGCTATTTAATATTTTTTGTACCCTTTTCTATGACATCCAGTCTTGTCTTCTTAGGATCGGGTGTAGCAACTGCGGAACCATCTCGCCGAAATTATTTACCACCAGGAGTAAGTAACCTTGTGAACGATAATGAGCCAAGCTTCCATGATCCGTTCTGTTTAATATAAACTTCTGTAACCATAAACGGG
Organism: Chitinophaga sp. CF418; assembly: GCF_900142925.1. Taxonomy (GTDB): domain Bacteria; phylum Bacteroidota; class Bacteroidia; order Chitinophagales; family Chitinophagaceae; genus Chitinophaga. The sequence continues at coordinate 32,545 of NZ_FRCN01000007.1, read as the reverse complement.
TTAGTGACCTCGTTGCCGCCAACAATGGCCAACAGATCGATTCTGTTCAGGAGAATAGCCGTATTGTCGATAATGTTCACAGAAACTTCGTGGATGTCCGTTTTCTTGTACCAGATACCACCGGTTTTGATCACATTGAGTTCCTGTTGTTTTCCCCATGATCCTCCCATGTGAACAAACATGGATTTTTCATGGAAAAGGCTGTCCAGAACACCTACATTTTTGTCAGCCATCCACTGCCACTTGTCCCTGGAAAGTTTAATGATTTCCTGGTCAACAGGAGAATTTTGTGCAAAGGACCATTGCATACCTATAATGGTCAAGAGTAGACTGAGAGTTACCGTTTTCATATCGATGATTATTTAAACGTATATAATAGACCACTTTTCCGATTATGTCTAACCTCACCATTCGCTTCTGTAATTGCAGTATTCATTATCCGGTAATCTGTCCTTCCCCCTTTATCAAAAGTTTTTACCAAAGAAATCAACCAATTTTGTTACAGCCCTATTTACATACTCAGGCCTCCAGTAGATAATTTTATTTTCCTCGTTTCTGCACATCAGGATTCTGAAAAACGCCAAACCCATTTTTACTCCGTCGTTCAATTTGATCTTCTGTATGATTTCGATTTTAATACTTTGTTTTCCAATTACTTTTCCGTTGCAATTTACTATTGCGAAGTTCCAGATTGAAAACGCGCCGATTGGTATACAGATTACTGCTTTTACTACCATTATTGCCGATTGAGGTCCATCGGCAACTTTGCATCCTTTGATGAGCGTTGTACAATATCATCTGTTTGGCCACAATAATACTTGTTGATTAATTCACTTCTGAGTATGTATACGTAATATGACATAAAAAAAGGTGCTGATTTTATCAGAACCTTTTCTTTTTTTTTGGGGACGACTGGATAAACTTCGAACCATTTTTGGAAACCATTATCCAAATTCAATTACTCAAATATCTATGTTAGATAATACGTATTGAATAATTGCCAATATTCAAATCGCGATTGATTCAGTCGCTTCCTGTTTTGCCAACTGTATTTCACTTATGATATTTACATCTTCTCCCAATCCAACCCCTCCTGATTCCAAAACACGGTTAAAACTAACTCCCCAGCCACTACGATTAATTTTGCCTGTAATAGTAAAACCGGCTTTTGTACCTCTTTCAGGATCTCTTATTATACCGTTAAATTCCGCATCCATAACGACTGGCTTTGTTATGCCCTTTAAAGTTAATTCACCACTTAAAACGAATTTTTCATTGTTAATCTTTTCAATATTCGTTGATCTGAATGTTAAATCTGGATAATTGTCTACTTCAAAAAAATCCTTTGAATGCAGGTGCTTGTCTCTTTGCTCATTATTGGTACTGAGCGTACTCATGTCCGCTGTTAGCAATATGGAAGCTTTGCTAAAATCTTCTTCAAGGGTTTCTACTTCTACCCGAAAGTGCTTAATGAAACCAGAGACATTACTGATCATCAGGTGCCTGATCTTAAAGCCTAATTCGCTATGTAAAGGATCTGATATCCACTTTACGTTACTCATTGTTGTTTTTTTGATGATTAATAAAAATGCAATGTTCGAAAACGAATCGCAAAGTCATGTAGCCCAATCTGACTTTACTGTAGTCTAATCTGCCCTAAGCATAAAACGAGTTGAAGCTTTAAAAAACTGGCCTAAATTTGCAAATACGTAGGTTTTTCAGAAAAAGATCATTATTTCGCTATGCAAGTGCTGAATAAAATTCATATCAATACAATTGCTGAGTTTCACCAATTGAGTAATCGTCCTGAGCCAGAGCATCCTTTATTAAGCATTACAAAGTGCGAAGAGGCGAGTTGGATGCCAGATAGTGGTATTACGAGTTTAATTCGAAATTTTTATACCATTGCACTAAAAAAGAACGTCAACGCAAAATTTTGGTATGGACAGAAGGAAATTGATTTTAACAAAGGCGTTTTACATTTTATGCTGCCGAAGCAGTTAATAAGTATCGACGCATCAATACAGGAATCTAATCATACCTGATGGCAATTACTTATCCACCCTGATTTTCTCTGGAATACACCGCTGGCAAAAAAAATTAAACAATACGAATATTTCAATTACAACGTTAATGAGGCGTTACATCTTTCAGCCAATGAGGAAACAATTATCATAAATATTTTCGAAAATATATCTCAGGAGTATCATAGTGGAATCGATGCCTGTAGCCAGGATATAATACTGGCACAGATCGAATTAATATTAGCATATGCTGAGCGGTTTTATCAAAGGCAATTCATTACCAGGAAAAAAGATAATCATAAAATTCTGGAGAAATTGGAATTCTTGATCAGTGAATACTTTAAACGTAATGATCTGGCAGTAAAAGGAATGCCTACAGTTCAATTCATAGCTGATGAATTGCATATTTCGTCAAACTATTTAAGCCGCTTACTGAGGGCTATTACAGGACAGACGACTCAACAGTTTCTGCAAGACAAGTTAATGGACTTTGCAAAGGAAAAATTATCTACAACCGATCTATCCGTATCAGAGATTGCTTATGAATTAGGCTTTAAACATTCACAGTCGTTTAATAAGGTATTCAAGACAAAAACCAGCCAAACGCCGTTGGAGTTTCGCCAGTCATTTAATTCAAGATTATAAACCCTAAGGATCGAGGGCCAAAAAAAGATCGGTATTAAAGTCATGAAAGAATATTTCGAACCCAAAAGGGGCCTTGGACCCGGTTGGCATCCATTAAAGGGAAATTGCAAAAATTCAATTTTCGCCGGAGGAGCGAACTATAATCGCCAAAAGACAACATCGGCTGCCATTTAATGCATCCTGTAGTAAACTGATAGTCAACTACATAAAACGCTGCCGATAGGTTCGTAGGGTCTGGAAAATAAGTGCTTAAAAATTTTTAAAAATGAAATTTATTGTTACATTTGCATCCCGCCGTTGAAAAAGCGGCGCGTACCGGTTCGGGACGTAGCGCAGCCCGGTAGCGCACTTGCATGGGGTGCAAGGGGTCGCTAGTTCGAATCTAGTCGTCCCGACAAAACACACTTCAATTCGATTCAAAGCCCGCAAATAGTCAGTATTTGCGGGCTTTTTCTTTTTTCAGCCTGGCAAATTATATCAATTCATATCATTCTATTCGTGAGTAAATCCGTGAGTAAATTTTTTACCGAATATTACTCACGAAAACCGTTGTAACTCTTTGGCATTCAAAAAGTAAAACCATTTTTTCTGGTGCCTTTTGATGCCGTTTGCGTGATGATTTCACCGCTTTACGGTGAGTGGATAGTGGGAGTGATAACAAACGGCATTAAAAACCTAAAAATTGAACTGTTATGAATGCACAAAACTCATTTGGTATTGACTTTATTGTTCGTAATGTCAAAGGCGCAAAGGAGCTGGCGGTGGTATATGCACGAATCACCGTGAACGGAGGCGAGCCTGTCGAAATTAGCCTGAAAGACAAAATCCCCAAAGGTCAATGGAACTCTGAATCGGAAAATGTAACGGGAAATCATTACACATAATATTCCTATTGAATGCGGCAGCATGAAAAAGGGAACGAATGCGAAGCCATAAGTGAATGAAAGTTTTGGTATTACCAAAACATAGCTGGCTACCTACATTTTTTCAAGACTCTTAAATAAATTTTACGAAATATCCAACGGAATAAGCTTGCCTTGACCCGCCTTGTACCACTTTGACATGATTGATCCAACAATTCACTAAAACAAGTCATCACTATGAAATAAATCAACCTATAAACAAAATGCCTAACCATTGTTTGGAACCCCGCCGGGATAGGGTACGGGGAATGGCGCGGCGGCAGCGCCTTCCCCGATTTAGGTTAAAAGTCCTTTATGATAGATTGAATAACGGCATACATCAAGTTGCATTTACTGTGGCTCCGTTCTTTTCTAATTATCCTACGCTGATCTATGTTATCACGCAGAGTAATATACCGGTTCTAGCAGGAATAAATCTGTCTCTCCAAAATTACTTATCTTTATATGTAAACTTTTTATTGTCGAACATAAAATCATTGTTTCTAAGAAAATGACAACGCCCTTATCCAACGCGGGTTCCACAGGAAATCCCGGACCTAACAACAATCCCGCTACCCCTTCACCCGCCAGCAGCCGACCAGGAGCACCTAATGCACCAGCAGGTACAACTAGCCAAAATCCGTTACAGACCGCAGATCATGGAGAAAGGTACTGGCTGATACTTCAAAATATTGTAGAGTGGCTTCGCTTTTCCGAAGGAAAGGCAGGAATCATCCTTACGAGCTATGGGGTGCTATTTACTATAGTTTATACAAACGCTGCATCAGTTTTTCAGGCCATTAATGGCAAAGGTGAAATATGTATTATCTCTCTGGTAGTACTGTTTGGCATCTCCTGCCTGTTCTCGATCTACTATGCATTCATGGCAATAAAGCCCCGGCTGGATAACGACGGCGGCAATTCAATACTGTATTTCAGAAACATCAAAGCGAATTATAGTAACAGTACAGCATATAAGGCCGCTGCACACGCCATTTTAGATGATGAGAATAAATATACTGATCACCTGACGGAACAAATTCATACACTTTCCGGCATTGCAGACAGAAAATATGTCTTTGTTGGGAAAGCGGTATGGGCGTTTGTGATCAGCCTTGCTATCTTGGTAGTTACAGTCATAATTTATGTACTCAAAGGTTTAATCCGCTACTGATATGGCCAACCTGGAAGTTAACAGGCAGCTGCGCCTGAAATATGATAAAAGTTTCAAAGAAGAAAGATCCCTGTTTGAACATCTTAATATCAAGGACCCCAACTATTTTGAAAAGGCGTTTACCGACCGGGCAGTCGAACTGCTTCCGGGCGATTATGAAAAGTATTTTGAGAACGGTGCTGCTGCGCCAGTCTTTCTGCTTTTTATCGATGTCTGCAAATTTTCAACCAGATTTAAAAATCTCAACGGGAAACAGATCAGCAGGTACTTTGATGAGTATTATAAAATCATCATCCCGATAATTTATAAAAACGGCGGTGAAATAGATAAGATTATGGGCGATGGAATTGTCGCTGTTTTCGGTCAACCTTTTCTGAAAGGATCTGAAGCAGATTGCTTCCTAAAAGCAGACCTTTGTGCGCGGCAAATACTGTATGCAACGGCATCAACACCTGAGTTTGAAAGTAAGGTTGCTTTTCATTTTGGTCTGGTAAACTATTATAAAAACAAAACCCAGCTCTATAACGAATATACTATAATAGGTAAGCCAGTTACTGAGTTATTTCGATTGGAAAGCGTAGCTGTAGATCAGACAGTAACCTTTTATCCTGGCACGAAAGTGAATGCTTTGTATGATGAACAGCTGAAGCGGCAAAATCAGGGCAGATCGCTTGCAGCGGGGCATACTTTTTTTGATGCCAGTGGGCTGCCCTGGGGTGTTAGTTATACAAAGACAGGCGCACTGCCAGGTGTGGACAATATACAGGGGGTATTTTCTATTGAATATTTAAAATAAGATATGGACACAAAATCGCTCTTAGCTGATGTAAATGCCGATATTGCAGATATTTTCAGTACTAAGTTTGAATATGCAAAAACACAGTACGTCCCCGCTGCAGATGATCAGGATCTTAGCCACGATAGAGCAGCTGTAAAAAGAGGAAAAGAACTGGAAACCTGTGTGCTGTATGTTGACATTAGAGATTCGGTAAAGCTATCTCAAACATTAGGTCCGGTTAATATGGGCAAGGTATACACCGCATTTGCTAAATCTGTTATTAAAGCTGGCCGCGATCATGGCGGTCATACCAGAAACATTATAGGTGACCGTGTGATGATTGTTTTTCCTGCGAAGGACTGTTTTGCCAATGCTGTCAACTGCGCGGTTACGATCAATCATATTGTAAGTTTGGTAATGGCGCCAAAGATGACAGGCTTAAATTTTCGCTGTGGAATTGGTATAGACTACGGTTTGATGAAGGTTATTAAAGTTGGTGTTCCACGCAAAGACAAAGAAAGGGAGCCAAACAGAAGTCTCGTATGGGCAGGTGAGCCGGCGAATATTGCTTCAAGACTTACAGACCTGGCGAATAAAACGGATACAAGAACTTTGTATCGTGTAAAAAGGAATCCGTTTAACCCTGCTGCGGTTCAACGGTACAATGACAACAAACGACGTGCAGCACTAGGGATGCCCGCTCAAAATATTCCGGCACTTCCAACATATCTGAAAACTGTAGAGACGGCAGTTCTTACTGAAGAGGAATTTGCAAATAGCTTTGCTACCTATGATCATGCCGATGGATACTTTACCACTGGGGGGCATATGCTGTCATTTGAACGTATACCGGATACAGTACAATATCCAGCTATACTGATGACAGGGCGGGTAATGAACGGACTGATTGCAGAAGGTCTTAGCCAAAACCTCCTGCCCCCGGAAATTGACTGGTATAGTTTCACTGAGGATATCAGGGATGTCGAAGTAAAGGTTTTTGGAAGAAATGTGGTGTGGGCGTTTGACTAAATTAATATTTTAATATGAGCGTAAAACCTACAATGGATGAAATAGCAGCGGATGTAGATGACCTGCTGCGCACGAAATTCGAATATTCAACTACCACGAGCGTGCCGTACGATAATGATCCAGGCTTGAGTTATGAAGGCGGCAAAACTAAGTGGGGAAAGATTATTGACACCTGTGTTCTGTATGTAGATATACGGGGATCAGTGAACCTGAACAAAGACTATCCGCAGGTAACCATAAGCAGACTTTATACTGCTTTTGTTAAATCTGTGATCAAGGCTGGACGACTTCACGGAGGTCATACACGCAATATCATAGGCGATCGAGTAATGATTGTTTTTGATACTAAGGACTGTTATACCAATGCGGTAAGCTGTGCCGTTAGCATCAATCATATCGCAGATAAGGTAATCAACGAGAAATTCAAAGGCTTATATTTCAAATGCGGGATTGGCATTGATTACGGCACAATGAAGGTGATCAAAGTAGGTGTTCCGCGCAGGGGAAATGCCAACGCTGCTAACAGAGGCCTGGTATGGGCAGGCAAGCCTGCAAATATGGCATCGCGGCTTACAGACTTAGGGAACAAAACGATTACCGAAACCTACTATGATGTTACCATAAAACCATACACCCAGTTTGGCAGCCGGAGCTTGTGGGATTACGTCAATCTGGACCCATACCCAGCGGGGTTAAGCAGACCTGCCCCAAATTCTTTTGGAAGCCCAGGCTCAATGCAGCCGGAATATCTTGACGGGAAAACTGTATCCATGTCGGAAGCTGAATTTTTAAGGAAAATCAAGATGGATAAAGGTCAGCTTTATTCAGATAAAGATTTTGTTGTACATTTTGAAAAAAAAACACGCAATTCTACTTATCCACCAATACTGATTACTGAGCGCGTTTTAACTGGCTTTAAAGCAGAAGGGTTAAGGAGCGATCTTTACAAAGCTGGATATTGGAGAGATGAATTTACCGTTAAAGATGTTGACAGCAGGGTTTTTGGTCAGCATTTTACCTGGAACCTATAAAATGATAATGACTTCATGGCCGATCTTAATTTTGTGAGATATCTCAATAAAAAGTACAGCAAGGAATCTAAACTGAGTGCCCTTTTTTCATTAAAGGAACTCACTCAGATATTTCAGGACAATATTTCTGAGCTGGAAAAGAAGGGCTTTGACGAAATAGCCCTCTCAGGGCTTGGCGAAAATTTTGTGACCTATTTTGAAAAGGGCGCAGCTGCCAGCGTTTGCCTGCTTTTCGTTGATGTCTGCAGCTTTTCAACTCGCTTCGCGAATTACACCGGAGAAGAGATCAGCAGTTATTTCGATACATACTACCAAAAGGTTGTTCCTATCATTTACAAACATGGCGGTGAAATCGATAAGATTATTGGGGATGGGCTGATTGTTGTTTTCGGCCAGCCATTTCTTGACAAAAGACCTGTGGAACTGCTAAAGTGTGCTGATGCCTGTGCTAAAGACATCATCAAAGCTACAGCAGGCGGAGATTTTTCAAGTAAGGTTGCTTTCCATTTCGGCAGGGTAAACTATTTCAAAAACAAAAGCGGTTTTTATAATGAATATACGATGATAGGAAAACCGCTGACAGAGCTGTTTCGCCTGGAAAGTATTACGCCAAATGAAAGCATCAGCTTCTTGGAAAATAGCGCTGTTTCATCGCATATTGACAGGACGCATTTAGGGTATACATCTTATGGGACTGCATTGAGAGGTTACTATACAGGCGATGATGGACAAAGGTGGTATCTACAAAGCCAACCTCTAACAGACCTAAAGGGCGTCTCTGAATATACATGTTTGGGTACAATCCGTATGAGGAGTTAATAATTTGGCTAAAACATACCGCAGCTGCGAAGTCTATTCATAAGCGTATGAGGAGTAAAAGAAGGAATGAACGATATCAGATGTTCAAAAATCCTGTCTTTACTATGTCGGTGAAAGCGGAATTCATCTTCTTTGCTAGGATTAAAACAAATAAGAAAACATCAACCTATCTGCATAAAACAGCCACATATCGATCTAACATAAATCGTATAAAGCTCTTTACATAGTCTCCCACCTGTACTGCGGTTAGTAATCCGTAAATATACAACAGAAGAGATGTGTATGAAATTGAATAATTATTTGCAAAAGCTTCTCGAATCCAGTCTGCCCGACTGTGGAGTGTGTAAGTCGAACTAAATTTAGTAGTGAGTAAATCCGTGAGTAACCGAAAACTCATCCGTGAAAGCGAGCCACCAGACTTATAATCAGAGACTAGTTCGAATCTAGTCGTCCCGACTATAAAAAATGAACCCTTCAGATCGTTGGATTTGAAGGGTTTTTAGTTCGAAATATTCTTGTTAAAAATGTATTTTCAAGGATTATGGATCAAGTGAAAAAGTTGGGGGATTAGATTATTATTTTCACATGTGGGTTTCTGTAATCGCCGTTGCCCGTCTTTGCCGCTTAGCTAAGGAATTAATACAAGCCGGAATCCAACTTTAGTACTGCGATCATTCGGATAACCCATTCTACCGTCTTTTGCAATCTGACAACTTTTGATCCAACGATAGGTGCCCAGCCATTTGCTACCGCCATACCAGTTACCTTCCTGGGCCAGTGTGCCATCTGGATGGAAGCGCCTGAAAAGAAAAGGCGGCGTACCGTCTCCATAGTCAGTGGTACCGCAGTAATATCCTTCCGTATGCCACATTTCCCAGATGCCGGTTTCCTTTCCCTGTTCATCTTTCTGTCCAAGCTCCCACTGGTTATCTGCTGCATTCCAGGTGGCTGCCTCAGGAATGTTCTTATGTTTTTCCATTTACAGTGATTTCATTTTTTCTTTTAATTCAATAAGATCGTGGCTCATAGGTATATTACCCTGCTATCTCAGCCAACGAGGGTAGTTGCTGATAGTATTTTTCTATGGCGGCGGTTTTACCGGTCATGAAGTCAAGCTCCATTGTTTCAGCCACTGCTATAGCTTTCCGCGCACAATTCGCAGCTTCTTCTTTTTTCCCCAAGCGGTAACATACATGCGCTAATTGCTCATAATAGTAGTGTTCTTCATGATCCCAACTCAGGCTTCCCCCTGTGTTTGGATAATTATGGATCAATTGGTATGCTTCATCCAACCGGTCACTGGCCTTACTAAGCAAAATAATTTCAGCCAATATGAGATCGGCCTTACCGACCACACCGACGCGTTTATGTTCTTTATAAAACTGGAGAACCGGTAACAGGTATACTTCCGCCCTTTCAAAATCCGCCAGTTTGTAATAATATTCACCGAGCATCTCCTGAACCGTTGCTACCTCGTATATCTCCTGTGCATATTCAGTGAGCAGCTTTTCCAATAACCCGACGCCTGCCTGTTGTGTAACCACATCGCGGCTTCCTAACCAGTTATCGCCCTGAATTTTCAGGGCTGTCATTCGAAATCCGGCATCCGCCTGTTGTAAATGGTTTTCAAAGTCAACTGCTATTGCTTCAGTCCATGTTTTGTTTCTGAACCATTCATTTGCCATTGTATACTGTTTAAAGCAAAAATACACTACGGCAGCCGGTTTTAAAATTGTCCCCTACTACAAACTATCTACACATGATAATGAATTACACGAAGAAGGCATACCTGGGCAGTCTGGTTTGTTCTTATAAAAAATTCTCCCATTTACCAGATATCCCGTTTCTTTGTAGCATGTTACAAATTCAGGAACTTATCCAGGCAGGACAAATTGAAACTGCGATCCGGGAAACGGAAACGATGCTCGGCCAACTGTCACCATCCGACTTTCATTATGTGATCGGCAAAGACCTGTTGCACCTAAAGGGGCCGTTGACGGCATATTTCAACTATTTTTACACCGTCATGACGGAAGACGAGGAACTGGACATTAAGGCCCTCTACCTGGAAATGAACAGTTTTACCATACAATACGACCAGTGGTTCCTACATTTACTGGCTTACGAGTCGCTTGTCAACCGCGGCATCCTCGACTGGCTGGCGGACTTTAGCGGAGAATCACCCAAAACCCTCACCATCACGGGCTATGAAGCATTGCAGGAAACCAACAAAAAATACATGGAAACCGAAGGTTACCGCAACGATCAATTGCGGCAGGCATGCGAACTCCAGGAATATCTCGTCATACTCCGCGTGCAGGAACTCGTGAAACAAACCATCAACGATAACAAAGGAAAAGCTCCCTGGGCCGAAATCCCTGTTTTCGTAGGGGCGCATGATTATGAAGATCTGATCTTTATGATCCAATAGTTCTCCTACCCTTTCTTCTCCTTTTGAGGATGCCTTTTCCAGACATATGATATAGTTAAAACTATTTCCAATCTGTTTGCGAGAAGGAAGTCTTCCCGCTGTTAACCTTATAGAATGCCCCCATTTAAAGAATGATTACCTTTGCAAAATGTCACACAGCGTATATTTAGGTAATACCAGCTCCCCTTCAGGAAAAGACAGGAATGATATACTGATGATGGAATGGGGGTATGAGATGCCACTATTATTACACCCCTTGTTAATAAGTGGAGGCTTTATTGAAGAAAATGACATTTTATACTATGATGCCAAATCTGGCATCGAAAACCTGAAAAGGTTCTACAACTTTCTGGAAGCTACCAGGTCTCTTATTAACAATAAAAGCATCTTTACAGAATGCAAAAATAAGTTATTTAAATACCTGGACGGTCTGGAACATGCTTATTTTAGCGTGAATGCCCGTGAGGTATTCAACATGGATGAGGCACCACATCACGAACAGGCGGCTATCTGGCTGGCAGATATTGCGTATAACAATGCTATGATCACCCGTGCCATGGACAACAACGACATTTCCCTGTTGTCTTACGACAAGCTCAAACATGTAAGCATGGCTTTTCACTCATTTGCGGAACTGCTGAATTACGCGGACTATTGCTATGGCTGGAGACATATCACTCAGGATTTGAGAAAGGAAGAAATTTACTATGAGAATGGATTATGGGGATTAAAAAGTGCCGAAGGAGAAATATTGCTGAGTCCTCAATTTGATGACTTTTATGAATTCAGTGAGCAGGATATTGCGGTGGTAATGAAGGCGCAGAAATACGGCTATGTGCACAGATCAGGTAAGATCATAGCTCCTGCGGAATGGGATGAGGCCTATGATTTTGATTCTTCTCATCTGGCGATTGTTCAGCACAATGGTCTTTTGGGCCTGATCGATCCTTCGGGAAAAGTTGTTGCAGCACCTACATATGAAAATCTTAACCAAGTCGGGTATAATGGTCATTACATTGCACAGAAGAACGGAAAATGGGGTGTACTCGGGGACGATGCAAAAGTGATCATCGATTTTAAATATGAAAAAATAGAACTGTTGCATGACAATGTATTCATGCTACTTAGAGATGGTTTTTACAGTCTTACTGAAGATGGTGAACAGTTCGACCTAATAGTACGTAAAGCCCCTCATCAAGGCTTTGCCTGGGCTATCAAAGGGGAGAAAGTTTACCTGATTGATAAATATGGGATATCAAGAGCAAATAAAGACCTGGTACAACAGGATGCCGAAAGTGATGGCTACAGTTTTTATTATGATGAGGTAGTGCGTGGCAGGCTATTAGCATATGCAAAGACGCCTGATGAGGAAACTGTTATAGATGTCTACACGCCGGTTGAAGAATTGTATAATATTGGCGTAGATGCTTATAATAGACAGGATTACCAGTCAGCAATTTATCACTACACACTTGCTGCTGAAAAAGGATATGGTTATGCGATGAACAACCTCGCGCATATTTATTACATGATAGATGGATATGTAGATAATGACAGCGCATTTTACTGGTATGAGAAGGGAGCTGCTGCCCGCAATACAAATGCACTCAATGGATTGAGCCTGTGTTACCAGAATGGCATAGGAACTATCCCTGATAAAGAAAAAGCCATTAACCTGTTGCAGCAAGCAGCGGAGGATGGTCTGGCAGTGGCACACAATAACTTAGGATTTCTACTTAGTGATACAGATCCTGAGCAGGCACTATACCACTTTCATCAGGCAGAGGAACTTGGAGAACCGGATTACGGTTACCTGGGATACCTGTACGAGGAAAAAGGGGATTTTGAAATGGCCCTCCGGTATTACCAGAAAGATGAGTCTGAAATTGGCGCGTTTAATCAGGGAATTTTTCACCAGAGAGGATTAGGTACGGCAAAAGACTTAAAAGCGGCAATAGAATACTTTAAAACAGCGATACACGGTGGTTATGATTGGGGACATATTGAACTGGCACGAATATACCTGTTTGAAGAAGGCTTTATCGATAAGGATCAGGCAAAGGCACATATTGCGGCGGCGGAAAAAGCAGGACTCGAAATCCCTGACGAATTGTTAATGTAATGCCAGATCTCTCCCAGGAAACCTGCCGCCCAGATATCATTTTCATTTACCCCATCTATTGAGTTAAACCCGGCCACCTCAATTGCGCCCCGTGGCAAAACAACACCTTCATCTATCCTTGTCCATTTGCCAGCTGCACTTCGCCGGTATACCTGGCGGCCCATACCGGTTGCATATACCTGTCCATCGATAAGCCGGAGCCCACGAAGCGGTCCCCTGCTTTTGGGGCCCTCATCGGAACTATCAATTTGCTCTTCTTTATAATCACCATATCCAAAACCAATTGTACCATCCGTATTTAACGTAAAAACGCAAGGATTGGGTGCAGGCAACACCACCACACTCACCGGTATCCATTTCATGGGGACCATCGACCATTTCTCCTTTGGCCCGCCCCATTTGGCCAGCGCGGGTTGAACATACGGTTCATCACCGATATGGCATATTACTCTTGCGGTTTGAGCATTTTCAGCAAAGCCATTATATCGTCGCTATTATCGGCTCTGCCTAACCTTATGATTATGAGCACAAGAACCCTAATTGCATGCATTTGTTATGCACTGTTTTTCCTGTTTGTATATGTTGCCTTGAATAAACTCATTTCATTCAATTATTATCTGTACGATCTACGACGATCCCCCGTGCTGCAAACCGTTGCACTACCGGTAGCTGTTGTGGTTCCTGTCATGGAGATCCTTGTAGCCTGCCTTTTGATACCAGATAAAACCCGCAGTTATGGGCTTGCCGGGGCGGTATTACTGATGGCAATGTTTACCGTATATGTTCTCTACGTTATTGTCTTCACCAAAGAACACCCCTGTACCTGCGGAGGAATAATCAGGGAGTTAACCTGGCCACAGCACCTGGTCTTTAATGTTGCTTTTCTAACACTGGCGCTTTTTGCCTTTATCATGAAAAACAATAAGCTAATTTCCTACTCGGCTGCCACTGTACCCTAACGGGCAACCAACCCCTCGTGCAAAAGGCGCATACCGCCTACATATGTAGATACCAGGATCCTTTTACCCTTTCCTTCATGAGGAATGATATGCAGATAGTTCCAGGCGAAAAGGATCGAAGAATGAGTAGAGCAACAGGCTAACAAACACACATATTAAAGCACCCAACAGGATGTAAGTGGCATTCCTCCAGCCGCGGGTCAGATAAAAAACGTCTTCCATAGAATGAGGTAACTATTTGATGTAAATATAAATTTTGCCCATTAAAATCCGACCTTTAATATAGCACTCACTTTAGACTAATCACCCACTACCTCAATATTCCATACTATCTTCCTTATCCGGATTATATGAAACTTCATGATTATGAACATGGAATGCACTAAATTACTTAGCTTTAAACATCACCGGTATCTGTCTCCATTGACGGCTTTATTCCCCCCCTTTCCCTCTCCTTTTTCTTTCTTTCCAAAAATTGCCTTTAATCTCAAAAATTTATACTTTTAGTGACAAGGAGATACTAACAGGGTATGGACATTATATAATGAATGCCAAACATTTTTCCACTATTTATCGGGACCTTTATTCCCCTCTATGCTACTTTGCCGAAAAGATCCTGAAAGATCGCTTTAAGGCAGAGGAAGTTGTAGCAGACGTTTTTGAAAAATTATGGAATATGAAGACGGCGGAAGATATTGAAAATATAAAGGCCTTCCTGTACACTGCCACCCGTAACCAATGCCTTGACCAGGTGGAACAACGCCAGATAAGGCAGAAGCACCATAAAGTATTATTACAGCTATCCCCCCTCGCCGAAGATGAAATTCTGAAAGAAATCTACTTCACAGAAGCACTAAGGGAAATTTCCCAGGCTGTTCATACGTTACCGGAACAATGCCGAAAGGTAATTACGATGACTTATGAAAATGGATTATCCACGAAAGAAATAGCCGACCAGTTAGGGGTAACCGTAAGTACTGTAAAGACCCAACGCGCCCGCGGTATATCTATTATCAGGAAACTACTTTCCAGCAGGGCCTTGTCAATCGCCATCTCTTTGTTATTAAATTAACACAAGCTGATACTTTCTTACGAATTCAGCTTTTTTTTAAAAATCTTGTAGACCAAATCATCTACTCGTCCGTCTCATTACACGTACACTGGCAAATATTGTATGCAGAACCAGGATCAACAAATATCATCACTTTTGCGCGCAGCAGCACTCACGGCCCGGTATTACACTGGTGTGATCACTGCTGCTGAGCAGGAAGAACTGCAGCAATGGATCAATGCTGGTGAAGCGCATAAAAAATGGTTTGAGGCTTTTGGGAATAACGCGCACAGCGAAAACGCTCTCAAAACCATACAGTCATACGATACGGAAAGGCAGTTACAGGCATTCCTTGATCGGATGAAAGAAAAACGCACGCTGCGCATCAGGCGGACGATCTTTTGGGCTGCTGCCTGCATTACGCTGCTATTGGGCAGCCTTTTGTGGATACTGCAACCATCCGGACAGGAGAAAACGAATATAGCTGCAGCGCCTGTCAAGGACAGGGAACCTGGCAATAAAAAAGCAACACTGATACTGGCCAATGGTAACCACATACTATTGAATCCACAGGGAGACAGCTCCTTTACGCAAGGCAATGGCACCCATATTAAGTTAGCGAATGGCAGGATCAGTTACCAGGGCGGTAACAATAATGCCCTGCTGGCTTTTAATCAGCTGCTAACACCGGCAGGCGGAAAATACCATATTGTACTGGAAGATGGTACCCAGGTATGGTTGAATGCCGCTTCTTCACTACGTTATCCCGTCCATTTCTCTGGTAAAGAACGGCGCATACAGCTAAGCGGGGAAGCGTACCTGGAAGTGGCACAAAATGCAAACCGCTCTTTTATTGTAGCAACAGATTCCACCGAAGTGATCGTATTAGGCACCACATTTAATATCAGAACTTATCCACGGTATGATAAAACTAAAACCTGTAACATACAAACCACGCTTGTTTCCGGAGCTGTAAAAGTACAGCATGCAGGCACAAACAGACTCCTACAGCCCGGACAAACAGCTATCGCTACCGGCGACGCCATCACGGTAAAACCAGCAGATATCCCGGCTGTTACGGCCTGGAAAAACGACCTGTTTGTTTTCCGGGATGTAGATCTTCCGGTATTGATGGAAGAAATAAGCCGTTGGTATGATGTAAATGTAGCCTATGCACAGGACTATAAACCTACGCACATTACCTTAAAGGTCAGCCGGCAGGTATCTCTTTCCAAACTATTGGAAATGGTGGAGCTTGCGGGTGCGGCCAAATTCAAATGGGATGATGGACGTATAACGGTTTTACCATATCATCAACGATAAAGGAAGAACAGACAAGAAAAGCAGATCAACCAAAAGTTAGTCAATCACCGTCATGTAAAGCGGGCATTAGCCACGCTATTCATTAATGTGCTCATTATGAAATTACTGTACACTCTCAAAAAGGGGGTCAGGGCATTCCATGCCTTATTGCCACCCTTGTGCCGTATGAAAGCTGCAGGCTGCCTGCTATTGCCGCTGCTAAGCCTGTATACTGCATCTGCTTCGGATTTGCAGGACCAACGGCTCAATTTCAACCTGAAGAATGTCCCACTTGAAACAGTATTCCGGGAAATAGAAACGCAAACAAGCTTTGGCGTTATCTATACAAGGGAATTACTGCAACACACGAAAAAAGTAAGCATTCTCGCCGACAACATGCCGCTGGAAACGGTGCTGAAAATCTGTTTCAAAGATCAGCCGGTCAGCTACCGCATCATTGATCAGTCTATCATTGTTACGGCCGAAAAAACGCTTCCCGGAGACGTTAAACCAGAACATCCCGTACCGGCAGCTGATACCATCATCTCCGGCATCATAAAACTAAAAGGCAGAAACGATGCCCCGGATGAACTGGCGCCCGGTGTTACCGTCGTGGTAAAAGGTACCAGTACGGGCGTTAAAACAGATATGAACGGTAACTACAGCATTCGCGCGAAAAAAGACGCTGTACTGCTGTTTTCCATGGTTGGCTTCCTGACACAGGAGATACCGGTCAACAGCCGCACCACTGTCAACGTAGTGCTGCTCCCCCACGACAAAACCCTTGAAGAGGTAACCATTGTGGCCTATGGTACACAAAAGAAACAAACCATGGTCAGCGCAGTAACCACTATCAATCCTAAAGAATTGAAGGGACCTACAGGCAACCTTACAACCATGCTGGCGGGAAGATTGTCGGGCGTTATCTCTTATCAAAGAACCGGCGAACCCGGTAAGGATAATGCCAGCTTCTTCATCAGGGGGATTACCACCTTCGGCACGGGTAAAGTAGATCCGCTGATCCTGATCGATGGTATGGAATCGACCGCAACAGATCTCGCCCGTCTACAGCCAGATGATATTGCCGGCTTCTCTATTTTAAAAGACGCTACCGCTTCCTCTTTGTATGGGGCAAGAGGTGCTAATGGCGTAGTATTGGTAAACACCAAATCAGGCACAGAGGGAAAAACAAAGTTTAACATCCGCATGGAAAACTCACTGTCCACCAATACGCGCAATTTCAAATTTGCCGACAACATTACCTACATGAAACTGGCTAATGAGGCGGTTATGACAAGGAACCCGCTGGGTATTACACAGTATTCGCCTTCCAAGATAGATCATACTGCTGCCGGAGATGATCCTTACCTGTATCCGAACAATAACTGGATCCAACAACTGATCAAGGACTATACCATCAACCAACGGCTCAACGTCAACCTTACCGGCGGAGGTAAAGCAGCACAGTATTACATTGCAGGCACCTACAATGTAGATAACGGCGTATTGAACGTAGACAAACTCAATAATTTCAATAGCAACATCAAACTGAAGAACTACTCCGTACGCTCTAATGTAAACATCAATCTTACCCCCACTACGCAGGCCATCGTGCGTACCTACGGACAGTTTGACGATTATAACGGACCCGTAGGCGGAGGCGCAACTATTTTCAAACAGGCGATATGGGCCAATCCGGTAATGTTCCCGACTGTTTTCCCTTCCAGTTATGCGCCCCAGTTAAAACATCCGTTGTTCGGAAATGCTATAAAACCAGGCTCCAGCCAAACACCGGGAGACGGTAGTAACCTGTATACCAATCCATATGCAAATGCCGTATCAGGATATCAACAATATAATACATCCACCTTGCTGGCACAGCTGGAACTAAAGCAGGACTTCAGCTTCCTTATTCCGGGCCTGAATGCCCGTATGATGGCCTACACAGAACGTTATTCCTACTTTGATGTATCCCGCCAGTACACGCCCTTTTATTATACGCTGACATACGACCTTCAGACCAAAACACCGAAACTAACATCTTTAAATACCAATGGCACTGAGTATCTCAACTACAGAGAGGGCAGTAAGATCGTAAATACAACCACATATCTGGAGGCCGCCCTGAACTATAACCATGTGTTCGCAGAGAAACATGCATTATCAGGTATGCTCATCACCTTGTTCCGTAATTATCTGACCGCCAATGCCGGCGATCTTCAAAGCTCTCTTCCACACCGCAACCAGGGCCTGTCCGGACGCTTTACATATGCATACGACAACCGTTATATGATGGAGTTCAACTTCGGTTACAACGGGTCTGAACGTTTTGCGAAAAATCACCGGTTTGGCTTCTTTCCTTCTGTTGGGGTAGCCTGGAATATCGCAAATGAAGCATTCTTCTCTCCGCTTGTAAATACAGTCAATAAATTAAAAGTAAGGGCCACCTATGGGCTGGTTGGCAATGACCAGATTGGTAACGACCAGGAACGCTTTTTCTATTTATCGAATGTCAATATGAGTGACGACACCCGTGGCGCCAGTTTCGGAGAAAGATATAATTACTACCGTCCCGGCGTGTCCGTAGGGCGTTATGAGAACCGGGACATTTCCTGGGAGAAATCCTACAAGACAAACCTCGGTCTTGAACTGGGCCTGTTCAATGCGGTGAATATACTGGTGGACGTTTACAAGGAACGGCGCAGTAATATCCTCATGACCAGGAATACCATACCTAACACCATGGGACTGAATGCCAGCGTACAGGCCAATGTGGGTGAAGCGGAAGGTAAGGGTGTGGATCTCTCGCTGGATTACACAAAAACATTTCCACATAAAATGTGGCTGCAGATACGTGGCAATTTCACCTATGCCACCAGTAAATTGCTGGTGAACGAAGAACCCCGTTATCCTGAGCCATCCCGCTACCGGGTAGGCCATTCACTCTCCCAGACGTTTGGCCTCATCGCGGAAAGATTATTTGTGGATGATAAAGAAGTAGCCAACTCTCCGGAACAGAACTTCGGCCAGCAGGTAATGGGCGGGGATATTAAATACCGTGATGTCAACGGAGACGGAAAGATCACTGATGCTGATGACGTACCCATAGGCCTGCCCACCACGCCTGAAATTACATACGGAATTGGTTTCTCATTCGGTTACCACCAATGGGACCTTAGTTGCTTCTTCCAGGGTTCTGCCCGTTCTTCATTCTGGGTAGCGCCTGAAAGCATCTCTCCGTTTGTATTGAACGGCGGCGGTCAGCATGGATTGCTATCGGCCATTGCAGAAGATCACTGGAGCGAAGAAGACCGTAACCTGTATGCCTTCTGGCCCCGGTTAAGCGACTACTTCGTCAACAATAACAACCAGTCCTCTACCTGGTGGATGCGCAGCGGCGATTTCCTGCGACTGAAAACACTGGAGCTGGGATATACCTTCCCACAAGGCTTACTACGCAGGCTGCATCTCAGCAATACAAGGATGTATGCCAATGCCATGAACCTGTTTGTATTGAGCAAATTTACCACCTGGGATCCTGAAATGGGAGGCGATGGCCTGGGGTATCCTATACAGAGGGTCTATAACATCGGTATCAACTTTGGCTTCTAAAACTTAACGCAATGAACTTGAAAATTCCACTGATCATAATAGTTGCCTGCGTATTACTCACCATTCCTTCCTGCAAAAGTTACCTCGATGTAGTGCCTGACAATGTGCCTACCATTGATAATGCATTCGCATTACGGCAGGAGGCAGAAAAATACCTGTTCACCTGTTATTCCTACCTTCCATTAGATGGCGATATCGAAAGCAACCCTGCATTCTGCGCGGGTGATGAGTTCTGGATGATACGTCCTTATAGTATGGGGGAAGCCCCCTGGCAGATAGCCATGGGTTACCAGAGCGCCAATAATATTTACATGTCTATCTGGAGCAGCATGTTCAAAGGCCTGCGCGATTGCAATATATTCCTGGACAATATCGATAAGGTGGTAGATATACCAGCTTTTGAGAAAACAAGATGGCGCGCAGAAGTTAAATTCCTGAAAGCATACTATCATTGGTGCCTCTTCCGCCGGTATGGCCCCATTCCGCTCATAGATAAGAACCTGCCTATTTCAAGCACCTCCGATGAAGTACAGATACCTCGTCAGTCGGCCGATTCGGTTGTAAATTATATAGCCGGATTACTGGATGAAGCAGCCAGGGATCTTCCGGCTGAAATCACAAACAGTTCTTCCGAACTGGGGCGTATTACACAACCTATTGCACTGGCTATAAAGGCCCGCCTGCTGGTGACAGCTGCCAGTCCTTTATTCAATGGCAATACAGACTATAGCAATATTAAAAGTTATGATGGTTCCCTCCTCTTTAACCCCGTCTATGATGAGGCAAAATGGGACAAGGCGGCAGCTGCATGCAAAACGGCAATAGATGCCTGCCATGCAGTCGGCATGCGCTTATACACTTTCAATAAACTAGGTACCAGTCTTTCCGAGAAGCTGGTCACACAAATGAGCATACGTAACAGCGTCTGTGAAGAATGGAACCAGGAAGTGATTTGGAATAATCCCAATAGCAGGACCTACACTTTACAACGTTACGCCATGCCCAGGCTTGATCCCGCTAAACTGGCAAATGAGTTGAATCTTGGAAGCCTGGCTCCCACCCTTAAAATGGCTGAGTTATTCTACACAGCCAATGGCGTACCGATCAACGAAGATAAAACCTGGGATTACGCGAACAGGTACACATTGAAGACGGCAACCGCCCAGGAAAGCGAATACCTGACGGAAGGATATCAGACAGCATCATTGCACTTTAACCGCGAGCCGCGTTTCTATGCAGATATCGCTTTTGACGGTGCGCGTTGGTTTATGGAAAACGGCACTTTCAATGTACAAGCTAAATCTGGTCAATGGCAATCCCGTAAAGGCATCTACAATTATTCTGCTACAGGCTACTTTACAAAAAAGCTGGTCAACTGGAAGTATGTGATACTAGACGGGCTGGGCTTATCTATTGAATCTTATCCCTGGCCGGAAATGCGCCTGGCCGATCTATACCTGCTCTATGCAGAAGCACTGAACGAAGCCAGGGGGCCGGTTGAAGAAACGTTCACTTATATTAACCAGGTACGCCAGCGTGCAGCACTACCCACTGTACAAACATCCTGGACAAACTATTCCCGTCAACCGGGAAAGTTTCAGACTAAAGAAGGTCTAAGACAGATCATTCAGCAGGAGCGCCTTATAGAACTTGCTTTTGAAGGCAGCCGCTTCTGGGACCTGCGCCGTTGGAAAAGGGCTTTTGAGGAATTAAATAAACAGGTCATGGGATGGGATATAGAACAGGCAGATCCGGTTTACTATTATCGTCCGAAGATGCTGTATAAGCAGGTATTCCAGACGCGTGATTATCTGTGGCCGCTCGATGTATGGGATCTGCTGGGTAATAAAAGACTGGTACAAAACCCGGGTTGGTAATTCTTTCATATGCTAAAAACGATTCATCAGATGCAACCACATAAACTACTGCTTTTTTTCACTGCCCTGCTGGCATTGGGCCAGGTCGCCTGTCAGAAAGAGGTGCATAGTCCCCTGTCTGGCGACGGACCAACACCCGACACATTAAAGAACATAAGCGTTACTGCTTTACCGGGAGCCGCCAGGATCACCTATACGCTACCCGATAATGCAGGTATACTATACGTAAGGGCCGACTATGAAAACAGGCCCGGCATCAAAAGGGAAATAAAAGCATCCTTCTATAATAACTCTTTAGTCGTCGATGGCTTTGGCGATACACTGGCACATACCATCAACCTATATGTGGTCAGCCGGAGTGAACGTGCATCGCGTCCGGTAACCATCAGTGTAAAACCACTGGAACCTGCTGTGATGACGGTGTTCCGCAGCCTGGTTGTGCGCGAGGATTTTGGCGGCGTGAATATTACTTTCAAAAACGAGAGTAAGGCAGATATTGCCATTGTAACACTTACAGACGATTCCCTGGATATATTCGGACAAACAGACATCCACTATACATCGTCGCCCGGATCGGCCTATTCTCTCCGCGGGTTTACAGCCACTAAAAGAGCTTTCGGATTTTTTGTAAAAGACCGCTGGGGAAATCAATCAGACACGCTTAGAGGGGAATATACTCCCCTTTATGAAAAACTGATGGACAAAAGCAAATTCAGGGAAGTAGATCTGCCGGGCGATATCGGTTATGGCTGGGGCCTGCCGATGC
Organism: Chitinophaga sp. CF418; assembly: GCF_900142925.1. Taxonomy (GTDB): domain Bacteria; phylum Bacteroidota; class Bacteroidia; order Chitinophagales; family Chitinophagaceae; genus Chitinophaga. Next base: position 10,023 of record NZ_FRCN01000007.1, on the reverse strand, counting down.
CTAACTTATGGAATGGCATATTCAGCGGTTATGATATGTGGCATTCTGCAGACAAACTGGATGGCATGCCGATGTGGATCACCTTTGACATGGGCGTTACAGCACAGCTAAGCCGCATCGGACTATGGCAACGCCAGCAGGAAGGATATTTATATGCACAGAATAATCTGAAGCAATTTGAGATATGGGGCGCTGTAAACCCTCCTGCTGACGGCAGTTGGAATAACTGGACCAAACTGGCGGAACATACCGTTGTGAAACCATCCAATCTTCCTATAGGGCAGGTCAGCCAGGAAGACCTGGATGCTGCCGCTGCCGGAGAGCAGATGGATATACCGCTGACGGCTCCCCGTGTCAGATACATACGGGTGAAAATATTGAAAACATGGACAGACGGTGGCTATGCAGCCAATATTGCAGAAATGTCCTTCTGGGGCAATGATCAATAATTGAATAAAACAGCTCTTATGCACGTATTGAGAAATACCATCTGGCTCCTGCTGGCCATGGCAGGCATCATATCCTGCCGCAAACAGGACGATTATAAAAGCTACCTGACCGGTGGAGAGATACTGTACACCGGCAAGGCAGATTCAGTCCAGGTACATCCCGGCCGCAACCGGGTGGAACTCTACTGGTTGCTGATATCAGACCCTACTATCGTCAGATCCAAAGTTTACTGGAATAACCACGCTGACTCCACCGAAGTGACTATCAAGCGTACGGCGGGTATCGATACTATTCGCCTGCTGATCAGCAACCTCGCAGAAAGAACCTACGATTTTGAGATCATCAATTATGATAAAGTGGGCCACGCTTCTATGAAAGCACATACCATAGGCACCGTCTATGGAAGAACCTACGAGTCTGCACTGCTGAACAGGAGTATTAACAATGCGGAATGGACGGACAACGAAGCCCATATCAGCTGGTCAGATATAGATTCAACCACTGGTGTACTGGGTATGGAGTTAAAATATACAGATGCAGACAACAAACTGCATGATACACTGATACCGGCGGTCATGGAAAGTCAAATGAGCATCTGGGCTAATTATCCCTCCAACACACCTTTCCAGTATCGTACCATGTACCGGCCGGATACACTGGCAATAGATACGTTTTACACCGACTGGGAAACCAAAACGTTGAAAGAAGACATAACCCTGGCTTACCTGCGGAATCCTGGCGGCCCTTTTTTACTGGATCCTTCCAAGCCCTCTGACTGGCGCTGGGGCCAACTGGCAGATTGGAGCTATAATGCGGCAGCAGGCCAGCGGTACACGTATGACGCCATCAATGGCACCGCTAATGCCTGTCTAACGCTCTGGATCTATTGGGATGGCACCCTTACCAACGGTAAAATATACCAGACGGTTACCCTGCCTGCAGGCGAATACAGGTTCAACGCAACAATATCCAATATCGACGCTACATTAGAAGCGACTTATGTAACCGTGGCGGAAGGCAGCTCACTACCTGATGTAGAAAATATCGCTACCGCAGCGGGCTATTACAAACTAAAAGATAACAACGATAAGCAGGCTACTGTGCCTTTTACTTTAACACAGGCCACCACCGTTACGCTGGGCTTTGTAGCTACCATGATATCGCCATCCGATCAGTCCCTCAGGGTAAGCAGGGTCAACCTGATTAGATATAAATAGACACATATCCTGAAGCTGTCGCAATTATCCATCATTGCAGTACAAAACCAGATAGGTGTTCTGTACCTTAGAATGCCAGAATTAATTCCTGTAAAGCAATAAAATATATGTTTCGTAAAAAATTCGTCCCGGTCTTCATCTTCCTGTGTGGCGTGTTATGTGTGCCAGCTATTACTACTGCGCAAAAACACAAAGAATTCCCCTGGAATAAGCTGCCCATCAAAGGTCTCCTTTTAAGTGTGCCGACACCGGCCGAAGTACCGGTACTGTGCGACTTTATCCGCAATGCATTGCCTAAAGAAGGCGTGAATACACTTGCCCTGCGGATCGAATATTCTTACCAGTTTAAAAACACTCCTGAGCTATCGGAGAAAAACGCTCTCTCTGAGCAGGATCTCAAAAGCATCGTAAAGGCCTGTAAGGACGCAAATATCCGCTTTGTCCCCACCGTCAACCTATTGGCCCACCAATCAGAAAAAACGGAAATAGGGCCCTTATTAAAGCAATATCCTCAATTCGATGAGTCGCCGGATTATAATCCTCCTGTTCCCTGGAAAGACGGTGGACAATTCGACTTCTATACAAAGTGCCTTTGTCCGACGCATCCCGACCTGTTTAAGGTACTCTTCCCTATGATCGATGAACTGGTAGCCGTTTGCGAAGCAGATGTACTCCATGTGGGATTGGACGAAGCCTGGATCATTGCCTACAATAAATGCCCCCGTTGCGGTGGTGGCGACCGCTCCGAAATCTTCGCTGATTACGTAACAAAACTGCACGATCATCTGAAAGAAAAGAATTGTGAAATGTGGATGTGGAGCGACCGTCTGCTGGATGGCAAAACAACAAACCTGCTGGGATGGCAGGCCAGCATGAATGATACACACAGGGCTATTGACAGGATACCAAAAGATATTGTCATCTGCGACTGGAAGTACGAGGACGCGCCACCTACACCCGCCTATTTTGCAATGAAGGGATTTAATGTATTAGCCAGTCCCTGCTACAAAGCAGATGTAGCGGTCGATCAGGTGACCCAGGTATACGCCGCCAGAAAGAACGGTACAAGGGAAGACTTCTCACTAACCCTGGCAGAAAGAATGAAGGGAGTGTTTGAAACCTCCTGGATGGGGCCCGGCGATTTTATAAAAGCCTATTACGGAAAATCGGATTACAAACTGGCGGTGGATAATGTGAATGCTTTCAAAAAATTATTCGCGGAGATCAGAAAGGTAGAGCAAAGTAAATAGTAAATAATGCGGAAATACTCTTTTTTATGGTTAATACTGCTGTCCCTCCAACTACGGGCCGGCGATTTTGACGGCGTAAAAGCCCTGGCCGAACGCAGAACGCCCTGGTTAAGCCAGGAGCTCGTATTTGAAAAATTAAGTATCCCAGGTAAGGAGGTATTTGAGCTGCAGACCCGTAATGGTAAACTCGTTATCAGCGCCACCGGTCCCAATGCTGCAGCGGTAGGCCTGAACTGGTACCTGAAATATTACTGTAACCGTTCTTTGTCGCATATGGGAGACAACCTCTCGCCCGTATCTCCACTTCCTGTTGTACAAACAGCGCTCAGGAAGGAAGCATCATCCCAATACCGGTACGCACTCAACTACTGTACCTACAATTACACCATGAGCTTCTACGATTGGAAAGCCTGGGAGCATGAACTGGACTGGATGGCATTGAATGGCATAAATACCATGCTGGTAGCAAATGGAGAAGAAGCGGTATGGCAGAATGTATTGAGACGGATAGGCTACACCCAAAAGGAGATTGACGATTACATCACCGGTCCTGCTTTCAATGCCTGGTGGCTAATGGGAAACATTGAGGGCTGGGGAGGTCCCATGCCCCAAAGTCAGATAGACAGCCGGAAAGTACTGGTGCAAGAAATGATCGCACGTATGCAGTCGCTGGGCATCGCACCGGTAATGCCTGGTTTTTATGGTATGGTTCCCTCCTCTCTGAAAAACAAAACATCCGCACGTATCATACCCCAGGGCAACTGGGGTGCTTTTACCCGGCCGGATATACTGGATCCTACAGATACAGCATTCAGCCGTATTGCAGGGATCTTCTATGAGGAAACGAAAAAGCTCTATGGCAGCAACATCCACCTGTTCTCAGGCGATCCCTTTCATGAAGGCGGCATTACCACCGGCGTTGACCTGGCCAAAGCCGGTGTGAATATTCAGAAAAGTATGCAGCAGTATTTCCCCGGCGCTATCTGGGTATTGCAGGGCTGGCAGGATAACCCTCGCAAGGAAATGCTGGCGCAGGTAGATAAATCGACCATCCTTGTACAGGAACTGTTTGGCGAAACTACCAACAACTGGGAAAAAAGGAACGGCTATGAAGGCACGCCCTTTATCTGGTGCATGGTAAATAATTTCGGAGAAAGACCGGGCTTATATGGCAAGTTACAACGCTATGCGGACGAGACCCACAGAGCCCGTACAGGTACCTTCGGGCAATACATGAAAGGCGTGGGTATTATGCCTGAAGGGATTGACAACAACCCTGTTTCCTATGAATTACTCATGGAACTGGCCTGGCATCAAGAACATGTGAATGTGGACGAATGGATCAAAACTTACGTAAAATCCCGTTACGGAAAGTCGGATGAACACCTGTTGCAGGCCTGGCAATTGCTGTTGCAAACAGCTTACAACAGCGTTCCCGGTTACCAGGAAGGCCCGCCTGAAAATATCCTGTGTGCAAGACCTGCACTGGAAATCAAATCCGTATCCAGCTGGGGTACATTAAAGAAGAACTATGACACGGCCAGTTTTGCAGCCGCTGTCCGTCTGTTTACTGAAGCCGCTCCCCGGTTCAGGAACAGCGAAACCTACCTCCTTGACCGTATCAACTTCAGCCGGCAGGTGCTGTCCAATCAGGCTGACTACGCATTTGCCGAACTTGTAAAAGCGTACAACAGCAAAGACAGCGTATCTTTTGATGTGGCGGCCAACAGCTTCTTACAACTATGTACACGGCTGAATAACCTGTTGAATATACATCCATTTTACAGGCTGTCAACATACCAGCAACAGGCCTGGCGCGCAGGCAATACATCTGCAGAAAAAGAAAACAACCTGCATAATGCCATGATGCTGATCACCTACTGGGGTGCTAACAACCGGAAAGAGGATTATCTTCATGAATATGCCTACAAAGAATGGGGCGGTATGATGGATACTTTCTACAAAAAACGCTGGGAAATATATTTCGGCTATCTGCGTAAGCTGATGAAAGGAGCCGCCGTCCCCCCACCAGATTACTTCGCATGGGAACGTGACTGGGTAAAAACAAACGAGCGAATAAAATAATGACATACTCAACTAAACTCCTATCATGAAAAAAAACTTGTATCGATTTGGCGTTCTTCTCATGCTGGCAATTACGATGTTACAGGCACAGGCCCAGGAAAAGAAACGCATTGGCAATGAAACACCGGCTCAAAAACAAAAACGCATGGAATGGTGGACGCACGACCGTTTCGGCATGTTCATTCACTGGGGCTTGTATGCACAGGCAGCCAGGCATGAATGGGTAAAACGCTGGGAACGTTTGACAAATGACCAGTATCAGCCGTATTTTGATATGTTCAATCCGGATATGTTCGATCCTAAAGCCTGGGCAAAGTCAGCCAAAGCAGCGGGGATGAAATACGCAGTACTGACCACCAAACACCATGAGGGCTTCTGCCTTTTTGATTCAAAATATACAGACTATAAGGCTTCCAATACGGCTGCCAAAAGAGACCTTGTAAAAGAGTTCGTGGATGCGTTCAGAGCGGAAGGTATTAAAATAGGTTTTTACTATTCCCTGCTGGACTGGCATCATCCTGACTTTCCTATTGACGCGTATCATCCCCAACAGCCGGCTGGTGATGCAGATACTGCCTATGCCCGCCTGAATAAAGGCAGGGACATTGCCAAATACAGGCAGTACATGAAGAACCAGATCACTGAGCTGCTGACTAAGTACGGAAAGATAGACATCATGTGGCTTGACTTTTCCTATCCCGGCAATAACGGCCATGGTAAAAGCAGTGAAGACTGGGGCTCAGTAGAGTTGCTGAAACTCATTCGCAAGCTGCAGCCAGGCATACTGGTGGATAATCGCCTGGGGCTGGAAGCGTATGAAGACGGAGCAGATTTCCTGACCCCGGAACAGGTAAAGCCGGAGGAACTGGAAAAATTCAGGGGACAAACCTGGGAAACCTGTCAGACCTTTTCCGGCTCCTGGGGTTATTTCAGGGATGAGAATACCTGGAAAAGCACCCACGATCTGCTCGCGTTGCTAATAACCTCCGTTAGCCAGGGTGGTAACCTGATACTGAACGTTGGCCCCACCGCACGTGGTGTTTTCGACGACCGTGCGCAGCTCGCGTTAACTAATATCAGCAACTGGATGAAATTCAACAACCGTGCTATTTATGGCTGTACCTATGCGCCCGATACATATAAGGCGCCGCCAAACACACTGCTCACCTATAACCCGCTTACAAAACGCCTGTATGTCCACTTAATGGAATATCCGGGAAGCACGCTGACCTTGCCGGGTTATAAGAGCAAAGTGAAATATTGCCAGTTTACACATGACAATTCTGAAATACTGCGCGATAAAACGGATGCTGGTAACGATCTTATCCTGAAATTGCCGGCTCAAAAGCCAAATGTAGAGGTACCCGTTATTGAGCTGGTATTAAATTAATTACAAATCCCCTCTAGTAGTTTTCCATTGCCTGCAGATATCCATCTGCGGGCATTTTTTTTGCCTATATATTATGACTGCTATATCCTAAGTCCTGTTTTGTCGCGCCCGGCATTTGCAAAATACGCTTGCTATAAGACAAATACATGTTAGACATCCGGATCAGTTAATTAAATCAGAACAGTTCTTATTACCGAATAACCACGAAACAATGCTCTCTCATCATTTAAAGTCATTGGAAAACAGTTTGGAACAGTAGGAGATTCCCCAGGTGTATGTTGATAAGTATTTAAGAGGATTATTAATCAGCCAGATAATCGACAAAAATTTGACAATATTATATTTTGTGTTAATTTGCTTAATTGTTCCGATCTATAAAATGGCCTATGCGTTTATTAAAAGATAATATAAAAATCGTTCACTTTTCTTTATTAATAAGTTGTCTTAACTTCTTATTCTTTCATTTTCCCTTTTTCAAATTTATTTTTAATAATGTTGACTATAAAAGTTTTAACGGCATTACCATTATTATTTGTTTTATTATCCTGGCGCTGATTGCAAATGCTTTTGCCTTTTTTTTGCTGCTCTTTCTATTACGCTTCGTAGGAAAAATTATCCTGGTATTATCCTTTATTGTCAACGCAATTGCAGTTTACTTTATTAATACCTACGGTGTTATAATAGATGGAGGTATGGTCGGCAATGTGCTAAATACCAATTATACTGAGGCTGCTGGTTTTTTTTCCATAAAATTACTACTCTATGTAATTCTGCTTGGTGTCATTCCCGGCATTATTATCATTAAAGCCAAAATAGTACATGTAACATTCAAGCGATTTTTAGGCATCGCTTCAGCTACTTTATTATTTATGTTAATTGTAGTATTTGCCAATGCCCAAAATTGGTTGTGGGTTGATAAAAATTCGCCAGTATTAGGTGGGCTTGCAATGCCGTGGAGTTACACAGTAAATCTTTCTCTGTTTTATATACATAAACACCAGGAAAATGAAAAAGAAATATTATTGCCAGACGCTACCATAAAAGATAACCGGAAATCGGTTGTAGTATTAGTGATAGGAGAATCCGCCAGAAGTGAAAATTTTTCTTTATACGGGTACAGTAAAAATACAAATCCGCTTCTTTCAAAAACCCCTGGTATATATCATTTTAATGCTACCTCTTGCGCCACCTACACTACTGCAGGTGTAAAGTGTATTTTAGAACATAAAAATACCGGCGAGTTGTATGAGATTTTGCCCAATTATTTATATAGAAATGGCGTAGAGGTTGTCTGGAGAACCACAAACTGGGGAGAACCACCCGTTCATATAAAAAATTACCTGGGCAAAGACGCGCTGATGAAAGATTGTAAAGGCGATGGATGCGATTACGATGAAGTTCTTTTGAATAACCTGAAAGAGCAAATAGCAGCAAGTACAAAAAATAAGGTATTGATAATATTGCACACAAGTACAAGTCATGGACCTGAGTATAGCAAAAAATATCCGCCTCAGTTCGAAACTTTTAAGCCAGTCTGTAATAGCGTTGAATTAGCAAAATGTTCTACTACAGAACTGGTCAATGCTTATGACAATACGATTGGTTATACCGATTATATTTTATACAATGTAATTGAAGATTTAAAACAATTAAAGGAATATAAAAGTGCAATGATTTTTGTTTCCGACCATGGCGAATCTTTAGGAGAAAAAAATCTATACATGCATGGTATGCCTTTAAGCCTCGCGCCGAAACAACAATATGACATTCCTTTTATAGTTTGGACATCTGATAACAGTTTAAAACAACTGAAGACAGAAAATTCATTGTCACAAGAATATGTATTTCACAGTGTGTTAAATTTTTTGGGCATACAAAGTCCTGTTTATAATGAGGAATTGAACATTTTCAAATAGCGGACGACTATCATGAATTCCGGTTGACGTGGACGATAACCTGTCCGCTTCTCCAAAATACTGTTCATTTGTATCATCATTAATACAACATGATTTAATCGATGAGTATTATGTGCTTGCAAACCCTGCCGCATTAGGTAACGGACAACAAACCTTCAATCCATTAAAAAACGAATTAGAGTTAAAACTTGTAGAGTGTAAACCGTTTGCCTGCGGTGCAGTTTTAGTATATTACTCAAGACAGCAATGACATTGAAACAAGTATGCCAGCCGCTAACAGTGCATTCCAGTAACTTTCCGCTATCAAAGAACATAGTAACCGATAATTATAAATAGATAATGTCAGAGTTGGACACACCATCTGTTCCATTGCAGTTGGACGTTCAAGTAAAAATGTTCACTTTGGCTTTTATTGGGGCAACGAAATTTCAGACTCAGACAAAATACTTTTGGGACAAGGCAATCAGTATCGCTACATTCTTGTAACAGACAAAAAGAAATTCCCAAAAGCATATATCAAGAAACTTGTAAACGAAGCTTACGCAAATTCTCTTGCAAAGGTTAAAGATCAAAAACAAATTATAAACGGACAGACAATCGTAAAATCGGTTTCAGATAAAAAGCGTGTAGAAAAAGCGAAGAAGGTAGTTAAACCTAAAAAGAAATGATATTATAACTTCCTTAGGCGAATGCCTGCTACCAACATTCAAACTCAAGAAAGCCCTTTACCGGGAGTTCTCGCTGTCAGTTGGACGTACATTTACAGTCTATGAATCTACTGATGGCGTTTTTAAATCCGGGGGAAATAATACTTAGAAATCATCTCCCGCCTTTTTGTATCTCAGATCAGCGCAATATCACAGAAAGTTGTATATTACTCTTCAACCACAGTGTTGGTTCCAACGCCCGATCACATGCCACATTTTGATAAGCATAAACCCGCTGTTCAACCTTCCAGCCGCGCCGTTGCAAATGGCCCCTCCTCTGCCGGTGTATCCAGGCCCGCGGTAAATTCCATACAAAAAATGCAAGCCACTGCGGTTCCCACGGCAGATATCAGTATACAAATGCATGACTTGTCATCGGAAACAATACCCGACAAAACGGGTCCTGTTGTACAGCGGCAGGCGCTTACAAAAATTATCGGGGAATGGGAGACACCAGAGTATGAGATACAGGACGTGATCATCGGCGGCCGCACCGTTTCGCCATTCAGCAATACGATGGGGGCGCACTCAACGGCATGGGTAGCACATATCGACGCAGTAAGAAGACACCTTGTAGGCACTACACTCGGTCAAGGTATTTCCTGGTTATTGGACACCATCAATGTTGATCTGGATTCGCCCCTGCGTAAACTGGATGGCTACATCGCCGTATGCACCCGAGATAGAGCGTCTTGCTAGTCTGGTTTAATCAAAATAGTATTGCGATTCTAAAAATGACATATGGAACGCAAAATTTTACGTCCAGGCAAACGCAGCACAGAAGAGATAAGATATTTGTTGGAGCAAAAAGAAAGCGAAAAATTATCTATTAAGGACTTCTGTAAAACACATGGTATCACGACATCAACCTATTATAACTGGCAAAAGCGAACAGTTGTGAAATCAGAAAACGTGACGACCAGCTTTATTTCCGGTGTAATTAAGACTCAACCGATTGAAGAGTGGCCATTTGTCGAAATTGAAAAACCAGGAGGAATAACGATTAGG
>NZ_FRCN01000006.1 GCF_900142925.1 Chitinophaga sp. CF418 | reverse complement strand
GCGGTTGGGCTGTTCGTCTGACCAGCAGTGATAGTAGCAGTAGTACCGCCAGGCAGTGTCCATGTACCGGTCTGACCGGCAGCAGGCGTATTAGCAGCCATGGTGAAGGCTGGTGTGTTACACTTGGTCTGGTTAGGACCAGCAGTAGCAGTTGGCAGCGCGTCGTTTTTCAGCACTACGGCGTCAGAAACGGAGCAGGTACCATTTACTACAGTCCAGGTAGCTGTTACAGTTACACCAGCAGGTACATTAATTACCGCGGCAGGGTTGTTCGCCTGACCAGCAGTAATAGTAGCAGTAGTGCCACCAGGGAGTGTCCAGGTACCGGTACCTACTGCAGGCGTATTGGCTGCCATTGTGAAGGCAGTAGTGTTACATTTAGTCTGGTCTGGACCAGCTGTAGCAGTTGGCAGTACATCGTTTTTCAGTACTACTACGTCAGAAGTGGTACAGGCACCATTGGTGATGGTCCAAGTAGCTGTTACAGTTACACCGGCAGGTACATTAATTACCGCAGCAGGGTTGTTCGCCTGACCAGCAGTAATCGTAGCAGTAGTACCACCAGGGAGTGTCCAGGTACCAGTACCTACAGAAGCTGCATTAGCAGCCATGGTGAAGGCAGTAGTGTTACACTTGGTCTGGTCTGGACCGGCATTGGCAGCAGTTGGCGCCTGGTATACTGTTACGGTAGCGTTCGCACAGGTAGTGTTGGAGCATGCACCGGTAGTTTCAGCACGTACATAATAAGTAGTGGTAGCGCTTACTGCCACGGTAATGGTGGTGCCAGTACCGATAGAAGCGCCTGTTCCACAACCTCCGGCATACCATACCCATGTTCCGTTTGGTGTACCATCAGCTTTTGTTCCCAGGCTTCCACCCACAACAGTCAGCGTAGTAGTACCGGAAGTACAGATATTAGGCGAGCCTACTGTTATGCCCGTTGGAGCTACAGGAGGCGTTTCTACGCTCACAGAGAATGGAACGGTAGAATCACAACCTGCATTCAGGCTATTTTTGTAAGTCAGGTTGAAGTTATATACTCCACGCGCAACACCCACAGGATAGTTAACTACCACTGGCCATGCCGTAATAGGCTGGTTGGTTACAGGCACAAAACCTGGCAGGGCAGGAACGCCGGCAGTGATACTGTAAGTATCCGGGTTACCTTTTGTAGACAGGGTATCCAGTGAGAATGTACCGGATGTGTTACAGGTAACTATAGATGGATTCAGTACGATTACCGGACGGGGTGTTTTATGCAGTACAACAGTGTCCACGCTTGGAGTACAGTTCGCGGCATTGGTGATAGACCATGTCAGAACAATATCCTGCGGGTTCGCCAGAGACGTAACTGTTGTATTATATGCATGGATGTTTGCGATGGTAGCACTACCGGATACAAGTTTCCATGTACCGGTTTCCGCGTACGGACCGGTCAATGTTCCATCCGGCTGGCTGGCATTCATCGTAAAGACATTGCTAGCACAGAGAGTAGTATCACGACCAGCATCACTGAAGGTTGGATCGTACAGGAGGCTTACTTCAACAAAGTCGCTGCTGGAGCAGGAAGTGTTGGCAGTGGCTTTCACAGTCCATTTGAACCTTACAGTTATACCGCCTTTCTTCAGTGTTACCCTTGTTTTTGGAAGGGTAGGGAACTGAACGGTCGCATAATTTTTGAAGTCTGCAGCGGTAATATTAGGATCAGCACCTGGTCCCCACAGGGTATCTACAGTCCATGTACCGCTTTCGCCGGAATTCAGCAATGCAGCCATAGTAAAGTTACCGGTGGTGTTTATACTGGCACATGCCAGCTGATCAGGTCCGGCATTAGCAACCGGTACTGGCGTTACATTAACAATGAATGGAGCAGATTGCACCTTACAGACATTACCAGGATCTCTTACTATTACAGTAAAGACGCCCTCTGCTGGTGTGTTGATCTGTACCTGTGACAGGAAGGTCATTCCATCGTACTGAGGCAGCGGTGTAAGTACACCTCCCGCATCAGGACCCTGGTACCAGTTAATTACCTGTCCGGCCAGTGCGTCGTTGATACGGATATCAACAGAAGAACCGGCACAAATATTCTGTGAAGTTGAAATTACGTCTACGATAGGTTTATCAATAGAACTGATAAACGCAGTGTTTGAGTCCACGCACGTATGTCCGTCCGCATAATCCACATAACCATACACCATAATAGTGGTGTCACCGGTCACCTGGATGGTACGGGTAGAGCCTACATAACCAGGCAAGTCTCTCCAGGTGAACCTGTCGAAACCTCCGGATGCCTGTAATTCAACAAATGCCCCTGCGCAGACCTGGCTCTTCGTCAGGTACAGCGTTGGCATTGGTAATATCGTCAGCCGGACGTATTCCGAGGGCGAGGCACACGTGACGGCGTCACTCCCGGCTTCGTATATTCGGACTCGGAAACGGTAAGACGTAGGAACGGTCCTGGTGCCTTTCAGCTGTCCGGGACCGATCACGAGGTCTTTGGAGGTATTCGTACCAAAAGGTACGTTGATCCATGTGAGACCTTCGTCATCACTCATTTCCCATTGGTAGTTCGGATTTACGAAATAGTTGGAAGGAGTATAGGCGGAAGTAAGTGTAATCGGAGCGCCTTCGCAGACAACCTCCGCCAGGTTATCAGTTTTACCTTTAATGGAAGCAGTGATGGTTGGACTACAATATGCGAATTCGATATCATCGATCGCGATGTCGTTACCACAACCACCGGGCTTATTATTAATAATAAGTACTTTAACTGAGTCGATACTTGGAGGAACAGTAAAGGATCCTCCATATTTCTGCCAGCTGGACTGAGGAACACTCAGGTCCATTGACACGTTATAAGTGGGGAAGTTGGCCAGGATCTGGCTAGGGTTGGCAGCATTCACCACCTGGAAGGTTACCCCGGCATATCGATAACCGGATACGCAACCACCTTCAAAAACGCCGATAGGGTTGATGTTTATCAACCAGGCACTAAAATTATAAACGGATCCCTTACAGAGGCCGGTAACGGTCTTCTGATAAAATCTCCTCGGTTCGTAGGCAGAGTTGGCAACCAACATACCACCGCGGCTATTACCGGTGTGGTCGGTGTTGTATACCCAGTCGCCCTTGAGCTGTGTGTTGTTTGCTATCGAATAATAGTTATCCGCCAGATCTCCAGTACCCTGATAGTCGTAGGTTACTACGCCATTAATTGGGTAGGCCCGGCGAACGATGCCAGTACCTGGCATGGTTCCGAAATCTTCAAAGAAGCCCGGTTTGTCATTCGCTTCGTTGGAACCGCACGTACTAATAGTACAGTCCATCGCGACGATCTTCTTGGTCTGAGTGGAGGTCTTGGCGACACCATTATCCGTATAAGGCATGGTGATCGTCAGGGTATAGATACCTGGTACGAGAAACTGCAATGTCAGCGACTTGGTCTTCGTCAGTTTATCCGCCTTTGTTACCGCAGACGTATTCCCTGTATAGAGGACTTCATAGTCAGCTGCGCTGCCAGTTGGGCCGGCTATTGCCCACGAGGCCTGCTCCGTTACCTTATATCTATTGGAGGTAACGACCATTGCGTTGACGCTGAGGTACTTGGTCTGCCCCGCCGTACTACTGGCGGTTGAGATACAGACCGTATCCGGTGTGTTAACATATATGGTCTGTGCCTGCGTTATTCCGATAGCGCAGCACATCATCATATATAATAGGATTAGAATCTTTTTCATCAGTAGGTGTTTTGTGAAAAGAGTATCAGAAATGATGTGATTTAGACGTCACGCCAACTGACAGATTTACAATGTCTTACCGATCGATAGGATGTCCAATCCTGCACCGGAATGGCTTTTTGAGAAGTGTAAAGTGTTTCCATAGGCTTGATCATTTTTTTACTTGATATGGCTAAGAAATGAGACTATTTTAAAATTAAAATTATGACTAATATAGGAAATATAAAAAATGTGTATATATTCTAAAGCAATAAATAGAAGGATAATTGGAAATAAGAGGGTGGGGGGAATTTGATATTCAGTATCTTAACGGTGTGAAAAAAAAGTTTAATCAGGCGGTTAAAAGTTATCCACACCCTTGGGACGTTAATAATTATTTTATATTGGCCGTTTGTTGTTTAAAATATTTACCTACCTTTGCAGACCAAATTTGATGTAAGATGCCCAAAGTAAAGACTCATTCCCGGGCGAAGAAGACCTTCAAGGTGACCGGGAGCGGACAGATTAAGCGGTATAATGCCTTCAAAAGTCACCTGTTGACCAAGAAGTCTACCAAAAGAAAACGCCACCTGAGAGGTAGCAGCCTTGTTAGTTCAGCTAACCTGGACCTGGTAAAAAGAATGCTTGCTCTCAGATAATGAGATGTGGTGTTGTGTAATTAATTATTAACCTGATCAAAAAAGCACTATATGCCTCGTTCAGTAAATGCAGTTGCTTCCAGGGCCCGCAGGAAGAAAATATTAAAGCAGGCCAAAGGCTTTTACGGTAAAAGGAAAAATGTTTATACCGTAGCCAAGAACGTATTGGAGAAAGGTCTTACATATAGCTATGTAGGCCGTAAACTCAAGAAAAGAAACTACCGTCAGCTGTGGATCGCTCGTATCAACGCTGCTGCGAGAGCAGAAGGTCTGACTTACTCTGAGTTTATCCATAAATTGTCTGAAAAGAATATCGACCTGAACAGGAAGGTGTTGGCTGATCTGGCAATGAATGAACCAGAAACTTTCAAGAGCCTGATCGCTTCCGTTAAATAAGCGGATCGTAACTGTAAGATAAATACTTTGTAGCCGGTGTTGAATGCAATGCCGGCTATCTTGTTTTGAGAAAGATCCTTACAAATGCTGATCGCTTCTGTTAAATGAGCGGATCACGATTATAAGATAAATACTTTGTAGCCGGTGTTGAATGCAATGCCGGCTATCTTGTTTCTGGGAAAGATCCTCGCAAACGCTTATAGCTTCCGTAAAATAATTTTATCGCGACTAAAAGATAAATATTCAAACGTTGAGGGCTTCCGTTAAATGAGTGGATGACGATTATAAGATAAATACTTTGTAGCTGTGATCGAATGCAATGCTGGCTATTTTGTTTTTAGGAAAGATCCCAACAAACGCTGACCCGCTCCCGCTCATACTCGCATATACTGCTCCCTCCGCATATAATTTTTCTTTAATGGCTGCAAGCGCTGGATGTGCATCGAGCACTGGTGCTTCAAAATCGTTAGTGATTGTATGCTGCCATGTTTCCACCGGTTGCAGAATGTTTTCCTGTAATGATAATGCCGGCGCCTTTGGCGTAATACGGCTGAATGCCCAGCCTGTATTGATGTGAACACCTGGATATACTAATACAAAAGACCATCCGGAGAGGTCCAGTTCTATAGGCGTCATTATCTCTCCTCTGCCGGTAGCATAACAGGGTTTGTTCTGTATAAAGAAAGGACAATCGCTTCCCAGCTGAGCAGCATAGATCAATAGCTGTTCCTCCGTAATACCCAGCTGAAAACGGCTGTTCAGCAACTGTAGCATAAAGGCTGCGTCAGCAGATCCTCCGCCTAAGCCGGCTCCTATTGGAATATTCTTATGAAGGTGAATGTTCACCTCGGGCAGGGTAGGATAGTCCTGTTTTAGCAGGCGCCATGCCTTTAAACAAAGATTATCCGCACTATCACCGGGAACAGCAATACCGCTGGTTGCAAATTGCAGGGTACCGGGGCTGAGTACTTCCAGGGCGTCGGTCAGTGGCAGAGGATAAAATACTGTTTCCAGTTCATGGAAGCCGTCAGGCCGTTTGCTGACTACATGCAGGCCCAGGTTGATCTTACAATTCGGGAAGACGATCATGGTATAAAAAACCATAAACCATAGTACTACTATGGTTTATGGATCGTTTATTTTGTAATAGTAAATGCAAGGATGTTTATCAGCGGCTCTTACGGCTGTTGATCTCGTCGCGGATAGCGATGGCGCGGATGTAATCTTCCTGTTCCAGCACTTCCTGCAGCAACTGTGTAAGTTCATCCAGGTTCAGGACTTTGAGATCATCTTCCGCTCCTTTTTCATGTTCTGAGATGGTGGGAGTAACGGGCTTTACACCGCTTTTCTTACCTGCAGGATCATCGAGCAGGATACCTGCGCTGTTCAGGATATTTTCGTAAGTAAAGATCGGACAGCCAAAACGTACAGCCAGTGCGAGAGCATCGGAGGTACGTGAGTCTATCTCTATTGTTTCTTCATTACTATAACAGATCAATTTAGAATAAAAAATTCCTTCCTGCAGGTTACTGATCACCACTTCATGCAGCTCAATATTAAAAGCATTCATAAAGTTTTTCATCAGATCATGTGTTAGTGGTCGGCTGGGTTGCATTTTCTCTAATGCCACAGCGATAGCCTGTGCTTCAAACCCGCCAATTACAATAGGGAGGCGGCGCAAACCGTTCACCTCTCCTAATACCACGGCGTAAGAATGTGTTTGCGTAATGCTGTGCGATAAAGCAACTATTTCCAGTTCTATTTTTCTCATATCTGTCCTGCGTTGTCGCTGAATATTTTATAAGAACGTGAAGTTAGAAAAAATATTCCTTATCTAAAAAACAGATAATAAGTAAGCGCAAGTTAGTGGCTTACTTACTTCATTTGCTTAATGGCCGCGGTTAGTTTAGGAACTACCTCAAAGGCATCCCCTACAATGCCATAATCAGCTGCTTTAAAGAAAGGCGCTTCCGGGTCTTTATTGATGACCACGATCACTTTACTGCCGTTCACTCCTGCGAGGTGCTGTATAGCGCCTGAAATACCGATTGCGATATATAGATTGGGACGTACAGTTAACCCTGTTTGTCCTACGTGTTCATGATGCGGGCGCCAGCCGGTATCTGCTACTGGGCGGGAGCATGCTGTGGCTGCACCCAGTGATTTTGCCAGATCTTCCACCAGTCCCCAGTTCTCGGGTCCTTTAAGGCCCCGGCCGCCACTCACTACAATGTCTGCTTCTGTGAGCGGCACTTCACCGCTTACTGTTTCCACACTGCTTACCTTCACTTTGAAATCAGCATCGCTGATAGCAGGAGAGAAGGCTGTCACAGCTGCTTTTGCGGCTGTTGGCTCCAGCGCGAAGGTATTGGGCATAACAGCAATTACCTTCACTGCGGTATTGATATTAACGTTGGCAAATGCCTTGCCGGAGAATACGCTTTTCTTTACCACAAAGCCATTGCTGGTGTCCGGCAGTGAAACTGCTCCGGATACCAGGCCGGCTTTCAGGCGGGCGGCTACACGCGGCGCCACAGCCTTGCCATCGAAATTATGTGGGAATATCACCACCTGTGCAGCTTCCTGCGCTACAGCGTCGGCAATGATCTTTGTAAATACTGTTCCTTCCACTTCATTCAGCCGGGCATCTGCAACATGCAATACTTTCGTAGCGCCATAATTGCCTAATGCCTCCAGCTCTTCACTATCTGCTGTTCCCAGCACGAGTGCAGTGGCTGTAGTGCCCAGTTGTTGTGCTACTTTGGCACCATATTGTACTGCTTCGAATGCTACTTTTTTTATCTTGCCATGAGCCTGATCTGCGAATATTAAAACTGACATGTTCTGACGTAGAATTTAAATGCTTAAAAATGGAGCTTAAAATAGAGGGTCCTGCATATTTGTACAGTGATCAGATCACTTTTGCCTCATCATGCAGTAATTTCACCAGTTCATCCACGTTATCGGGGCTGATGAGCTTTACACCTGCTTTTGCCGGTGGCAGTTCAAAACCGGTAACGGTGGTCAGTGTATCTGCTGCAACAGGTTCTACCACTGCCAGCGGCTTGGTGCGGGCTGCCATGATACCACGCATGCCGGGAATACGTTGTTCCGCCATTCCTTTCTGGCAGGATACAACAGCAGGCAGTGTTACTTTCACAACCTCTTCCCCGCCTTCAATTTCACGGTTGAGGGTTGCTTCAGTGCCATTCAGTTCAAATTTTGCGGCGATAGATACATAGGGAAGATCCAGCAGTTCAGCTACCATACCTCCGATGGCTGCGCCATTGTAATCGATCGTTTCCTTGCCTGTAAAGATCAGGTCATAGGCCTGTTTGCGGGCATGTTCCGCTATCTGTGTAGCGATGTAGAAACTATCCTGGCTGTCTGTATTGATGCGGTATGCTTCGTCTCCGCCTAAAGCCAGCGCCTTGCGGATGATAGGCTCCGTATCGGGACCGCCTGCGGTTATCAGGTGTACGGTAGCCCCCAGGGTTTCCTTCAATTCCAAAGCGCGGACCAGGGCATACCACTCATCGTAGGGGTTAATGATGAACTGTACACCCGCTTCATTGAATTTCGTGTTGTTGTCTGTGAAAGCTATTTTTGCAGTCGTGTCCGGAGTTTTACTGATACAAACTAAAATCTTCATGGCCTAAACTGTTTTGTTTTTAAAAGCGGTATGAGCAAATATATTTAAATAATGG
The DNA here is from genome assembly GCF_900142925.1 of Chitinophaga sp. CF418. GTDB lineage: Bacteria > Bacteroidota > Bacteroidia > Chitinophagales > Chitinophagaceae > Chitinophaga. Next base: position 481,996 of record NZ_FRCN01000006.1, on the reverse strand, counting down.
ATAGAATAGCCAGGATAAAGGAATTTCTTAAAGACAGCCCAAATGACAGCTTTCTTAAGCATGCGCTGGCCCTTGAATATATCAAGATTGGCGATGACAGTGCCGCCAGGTCACTGTTTGAAGAGTTGCTGGCGCACGAACCAGGCTATGTAGGCTCCTATTATCACCTGGGCCGCCTGCTGGAACGGGCCGGTCTTCCGCAGGAAGCCATAGCCGTATTTGAAAAGGGCATGCAGATGGCCAAAGCTGCCAATGACAGGCATGCTTACAACGAATTACAGGCTGCATTGGATGATCTCATTTAACAACCAGTACATGGATTTACTGACAGGATTTACTGCATATATACAAAAGGAGCAACTGTTCACACACAACCACGCAATGCTGCTGGCCGTCAGTGGGGGAGTGGACTCCGTAGTGATGGCCCATCTTTTCAAGGCGGCGGGGTTTACATTCTCCATCGCCCATTGTAATTTTCAGCTGAGGGGGGAAGAATCCCTCCGGGATGAGGCCTTCGTGGAAGACCTGGCGGCCCGTCTGCAGGTACCCTTCTACAAGGTGCGTTTTGATACGATGGCGCATACGGCATCACATCGTGTATCCATCCAGGTGGCAGCCCGCCAGCTGCGCTATGAATGGCTGGAACGGACCATGGTGAAGACGAACTGCGATTACATCGTGACTGCCCACCATATGCAGGATAGCGCGGAGACGGTATTGATGAACCTTAGTAAAGGTACCGGGATCGCCGGTCTTCACGGCATTCTGCCTAAGCAGGCATACTTAGTGCGTCCCCTGTTGTTTGCGCAAAAAGCAGACATACGGACCTATGCCATCGAACACAATATTGCCTTCGTGGAAGACAGCTCCAATATCACAGTTAAATATACACGTAATTTTTTCAGACATAAGGTGATTCCCGTCATACAGGAAGCTTATCCTGGTGTGGTCAGTAATATTGCAGGCAGCATAGAGCGTTTCCGCGAAGCAGAGATATTATATGCACAGTCAGTCGAAAAGCATATCAAAAGGCTGGTAGAGCAGAAGGGGAACATGTACATGATACCCGTGCTGAAGCTGCAGAAGACAATCCCCATGCAAACGGTTGCCTGGGAGATATTCAGGCAATATGGCTGTACTCCTGCACAGCTGCCACAGGTGCTTGAACTGCTGGACAGCAGTTCCGGAAAACTGGTGGAGACAGGTTCGCACCGTATCATACGTGACAGGCAATGGTTGCTCATTACGCCGCTGGCGGAAGAAGAGGCTCCTGTCATTGTAATTGAAAAAGACCGTACTGCTGTGGCTATGGCGAGTGGTATACTCAAACTAAAGACCAGCGAAAGGAAAGAAACAAGCAACATCCCTGCAGCGGCCAATATCGCCTGCCTGGACAAACATTCGCTGCAATATCCCTTAATACTCAGGAAATGGAAACAGGGCGATTATTTCTACCCTTTGGGCATGCGGAAGAAAAAGAAGCTGAGCCGCTTTTTTATTGATCAGAAATTGTCACTTCCCCAGAAGGAGAACACCTGGGTGCTTGAGTCGGCGAAGCGGGTAGTATGGATAGTGGGATTGCGGATAGATGACAGGTTTAAGATAACCAATCAGACAAAAGAACTCCTGACGATAGAGTGGGAGGCCCTCTAAGTCAGGTCTCGCTTTTACTTGAAATTGTTTATAAGACTGTTAAATTCCGGGAAGGAATGTTTCTTCAGACAAAAATCATAAAAATGCTGTGCTGACAACAGGTACTCATCATATGTAAATGGTTTTACCATATAAGACAGCGCCCCGAGTTGTTTACACTGATGCATTTCTATGACGTTTAAAGAAGAAGAAAAGATGATCACCGGAATGTCCCTATAGGCATCCAGGCTTTTCAGCTCCCGCAATGTCTGAGTGCCGCTGAGTCGTGGCATATTCAGGTCAAGTACCACAAGAGAAGGCATAACGCCTGCCCTTGCATGCGTATCAGCAAGATATTCCAGTGCCTTTTCGCCATCTTCCACCAGGAGGGGCACCTCGGGGAGATTGATCGCATTAAAGGCATCCTGCATGATGAACCGGTCCTCCATGTCATCATCCGCTAGCAATATCTTCACAATATTCTCCATAACTGATAAATTCTTTCTTTAGATGAAAAACTAACCTTCAGGCTTTATTTTAACAACCAGACAGGATTATTTTTAATCGGCGAGTAAAGATCTTTCAGACTAAAGACAAATGTGCCGGTCTCCCTGAGGGAATAGCCGATTCCTGTCCTGGAAAGAGAAACAGATCCTTGTATCTTATACAGTAGTTCAGCGGATGCAACTTGCACATCCCTGAGGTTGTCATCATTTAAAGTCTGTAATAAAATATTTACGGGTTCTTCTGACTGTACTGGCAGCTCTTCGCTGGACATGAATTTTTCGCGTGGAGAAAAATCCACTAATTGATTCTTCATCCACAATCCGGGACGCTGCTTTTTTCTTTTCTGTATGATGTTAGCCGTGTCTAGCTCCATATGTGAGGCTTGTTTTGCAATGTTGGCACATATCGTCCATTCTACATCTGGCAAAAAACAAACCGGAAAAGATGAAGCTGTTACCTGTAACCGTGCATCAGCTGATCAAGAAAGATCAAACCGATCCTCGGTTCAAAGATCAGCGGGAAAAGGATGCCAAATACGGCGCCCCAGAGATGGGCATCGTGATTAATACCGGTAGGGCCACCGCGACGGGACATATAGATCGTATAGCCGAGATATACTATACCGTAGAGTATTGCAGGCATAGGAATGAAGAACACCAGGATTTTAGCCCAGGGCTGGAAAAGAATAGCGGCGAATACTACTGCAGAAACAGCTCCTGATGCGCCTATGGTTCTGTAACCAGAATCGTTCTTATGCTTGATATAAGTAGGAATATCCGAGAGTATCAGGGCGAGTACATAAAACAGCAGGTAATACCCCTTGCCTTTGAATATCAGGAGAAACATCTCTTCAATAAATCTACCGAAGAAAAAGAGGGTAAACATATTGAAGCCGAGATGCATAAAATCTGCATGTACGAATCCGGATGTAAGGAACCGGTAATACTGGTTCTTTTCTTTTACCATGTATGGCCACATGCTCAGGTCGTCCATCCGTTTTTCACTATTAAACGAAGTAACAGAAATGATGCATGTAATAATTATAATCGCTATGCTGATTGTCATGTCCATGCCAGTCGATTGATTTTATTGATGAGAATGTAATTATACTGATTTTTTACTGATGATGATATTTCTCTCTGTTCAGTATTGTATATGCCCTGTAAAGTTGTTCAGTCATGATAAGTCTGACCAGCTGATGCGGGAAGGTGAGGGGAGAAAGCGACAATTTAAGCTGTGCTCTTTCCAGTACGTTGGTATCCAGTCCGAAGGCGCCGCCGATCAGGAAAATAACCTGTCTGGTAGCCGCATTCGCCCTTTGTTGCAGGAAATCAGCCAGCTGCAGCGTTGTCTGCATTTTACCATATTCATCAAGGGCTACAAGATAATCCTGCGGCTGCAACATGTCCAGTATCATTTTCCCTTCCTGTTTTTTCAGTTCAGGAATGGAAAGGCTGGCAGCCTGTTTTACTGTGGGAATCAGTTTCAGCTCAAAGTCTACATAGTGCTGCAATCGCTTTTGAAAAACAGCGATGCCATCCTTTATATAAGGGTCATTTTCTTTTCCGATACTCCAGAGTTGTATTTTCACCTTCGGCTTTTTTTTACAGACGCCCGTCCATACAGCGGCTCGTAAATGTACGTAACCCGCCGCTTATGAATCAAACAAAAAAATATTTAAAATATTTGGCGATTACAAAAATATTGCTACCTTTGCAATCCCAATCACGGGAATGGCTTCGTAGCTCAACTGAATAGAGCATCTGACTACGGATCAGAAGGTTTCTGGTTTGAATCCAGACGAGGTCACTGAGGAGGATAATTACTAATATGTAATTATCCTCTTTTTTATTTAATTAAAATCCCTGTTGCTACTGCATTACAATGATTTTGTGACTCTAGCATGCTTTCGAAAACCATATTTATTTTTATCGTTATGGGACAATTAAGAATGGCATTGGGTATCTGTAAGCCCGTTCCCAAAACCGATCATTTCTCGCATGTACACGGCCACTTACAGATCGTGATCGACGAGAAGGTGGTACCTGCCATGGGCTATTTTGGAGAGGAAGATGTGTGCCTGAATGCCTGGTTCAATGTGCTGGGTACGATAGTCCGCAACTTCGAATCAGGAAAAGATACCGAATACACCTATGATGAGGGAGAGCAGGGGCAACCGGCCTTCCAATTTGTGCTGATCAAACCGAACGAGGTAGCCTTTTCCATTGTTGATTCGGCTATCTCAGAGGGCGGCGGCAGCAAAAAATGGCGCAACAAAACCTTTCCACTTTCTGATTTGAAAAAAGGTTATCAAAAAGTTGCCGAACAGTTTTTGAAAGAAGTGGCTGCCAAAGCGCCAGCACAGTTACCACACTGGAAGAAAATTATTGGGAATGTATAATACTTTAACAAAAAGACATCCATCCTGCATCGCGGGATGGAATTTATACCTGTCATTCATCCAGGTATTTGATGCATCTTTTCAATGTGTTTCATGCGATCCCGAATAGATTCAAAATCTTTTTGATCGTTTCAATTTTTTATCTACATTTGCAATCCCAATCACGGGAATGGCTCCGTAGCTCAACTGAATAGAGCATCTGACTACGGATCAGAAGGTTTCTGGTTTGAATCCAGACGGGGTCACATTTAGGTTCGTCGAAAGACGGACCTTTTTTATTAAAATACACGTCCCGCTTTTATTTGCTGCACTTTTCCGCATCAAATCAATTCAAACGGATACAAGTAAAATGGCGAACAATTCGGTGACCATTTCAGTGACCTATCTTTAATGGTCGTGTCTTTTAGTCCACTATAGCCCGTTCAAAGATGATATGAATATCGTAACCACCTGTTATTCAGTTTATACTGTAGCTTTCTCACTCCCATATCCGAACCTTTATTTTCTACTTTTGCATGCCAGGACGATGCAGCCAGTGGAAAATGCTTTTTAGTGAAAACATATGATGAACAAAGACAATTTTGAACTCAATGGTGATTGGTCGTACGAAATAGAGCTGCCAGCATTTGCCGGATTCCAGGAACGACGCGGCCCTTATGTATCCATCTCTTCTGAATTACCCACTAATGGAGTGGTGACAATTGAATTCGAGGACGACCTGACTGATAACCCCGACCCATACGTGGAACAATTGAATACGCTGGATTTTATTTTTAACAACCAGGAAAAGATCGCACACGTTATCACAGAAAAAATACTTCTGAATTTACGGGATATCAGACGCTTTAATGCTGAAAATAAAAAGAAGTTTCAGCACATAAAATATGATAACGTAAAATCTATAATGGGGATCGCTGCAATTAATATAAAGACGGCTTCCAAAGATTACTTCTCTTATTATGACATTGTTTGTGGTTGTGACTGGAGTAAAAGCGCTATAAACTTTTTATTTCATTGCGAACGGATCGTTTCTTTAAAATCAAATGGGATCTCCCGTTGGGATGCTTTAAAAGACAATGGATCGTATGAACGAATTTGGAATAAACCGCACGAGATCAAAACTCCGCAAAGATACACGGCTCCTCCTAAATACAATAAACTAAAGCCATCTCAGAAGTTTGAAAATGATTCTTATGAACTTAGGCTGATTACTCGTAAATTGAATGAAAAGTTTAAAAATGAGGTGGAAAGTGGAGCGATTGATATAAACGGCAAATACAAACTCGCTGATATCACCTTTCTTGAATTGACCTACTGGTATGGGAATAATGAACTTAGTGAATATTTACTAACAAAAAAAGCAACTATCAGGTATGCGCTACATGATTGTGTTGACTATGCCTACAGTGAGGAGGCGCTGGCCCTGCTTTTAAAACATGACGCCGACATCAACGCTTACGATAGGTTTGGAAAAACAATTATTTACAGACTTGTATCGGCTCTCCTGTACTGGCTTGACGACCAGTATAAAATTAATGAGAATACTGAATTTGAATTCTCCCATCAAGCCACGGAGATTTTTAAACAAAAAATTCACCATTTTATAAAATTAGGCGCCGACCCGTACATTAGAAATCATAATAGGATTAATTGTTTTGATGTTATACAATATGCTTCGCCAGACAGCCAAACACAGGTCATCAATTTTTTAGAGGATTGTTTAAAAGAAAAATAACAGCAGGAAAACCGCGCTGAGCCAAAAGTTGTATAAACTGGATGCTTCCGGTGGGGTGGGTAAAACCGATTTTGGTATAACGCTCAATGTAATGAGCGACGGGGTCTCGGTCTCCTGCAGGAGGTACCAGGGGAACGCTTATTAGCCTCTATGGCAGAAACTTTTGGTGAGCGGTCCTGATCAGCAGAATGCGTTGATGTTGGATGGCTGTTCAGTTATTGAGCAATGCATACACAGCATGGAGGTTAAGGGAACGATGTACCTGGAGGAACATTTATTACTTATTGTACTTGAAGGATCTGTTACCTTGACCTATGGTAAACAGGAATATCTGGTATCTAAAGGTGACAAGATAGAATTAGTAGTGGTTTAGATATTTAATTTCAGAAGAGCCTTCAACTCCAGTCCTAATTGGTTTGAAAACTGTCCAATCCGGTTCACGAAAAGGGCCTTAAACTGTACAGTTTAAGACCCTTTTTTAATTCTATAACTTTCTCTCCGGTAGCACAATCGACACGTCGCATTTTCGCATGGTATCTTACGCCACTCAACCATCACGAAGGAGGACCTGCTATATTTTAAGTATTAAGGTCGTCACATTTATTTTACGATTGCTGCTGTAAACCTTCAGGACATATACCCCGGCAGCGAGGCCGGATGTATTAAGCATATCGTCGCTGCGGAGATCTTTACGTGTTAACATCACCCTACCATTCATATCTAACAGTTCAACGCCAACTGTATATACGCCAGGGTAATTGAAAGTTACTTTTGCAAAGTCGTGGACTGGGTTTGGCGCTATCCGGAGATATTTTCCATTACCTCCCAGGTCAATGATAGCTGTGATCACATAGTTATACGCATTGGAAAAAGGGCTACTGCACCCGTTTTCACTTACCTGTACAAAATAATTGCCATTAGCCGTTGGTTTGTAGCTTTGTCCGTTGGCGCCTGCTATTTCACTGTAAAAATTACCATACCATTGATTGCCTGTGGCCGAGGAAGACACCAGCGTGCCATTAGCCACGTCCCGGGTGATGGACGGCTTGTCCGGAACAGGATGAACCTCCACCAGCAGAGCATCCGATGGTTCCGATGTAAGGGTAGCATTCGTGTAAGCACCCCCGTTGCGCACCATCAGCGAATCATTGTTGGCGCCAGGAATGGCTACCCCATTTTCATACCATTGATTGGAATAAGGTAGGGAAGACACCAATAGAACGCTGTCTCCCTTACAAAAAACGGTATCTCCGACAGCCTTTATCGAAGGACGTTGGCCCCCTCTGTTCGATAGCACCGAAAAACCTGATGGGCTGGCATAGCCGCTCGAAACAAGGTCCGTCTTCCCATCCCCGTCCATATCCGCTGCACTCAGGTCCAATGCCCAAATCCTTGAAGGATACCAGAGATCATCGGCAAAGGAGATATTCCCGGGAGTGCTGGTGTTCCTTGCAACCCCGACGATCGATTCATAGACAGTGCTTACGATCATATCCGGTTTTCCATCCCCGTCGATGTCCCCCGCCATACCGGTTTGAATGATCTTTGGAAGGGCGGTCTCCTTTATCTCGAATGAAATAGTATTGCCCGTACCTGTATTACGACAGGTAGTCCTAAAACCATAGTTGGCGCCATCCCCATTTGCGATCAATAGATCGAGCTTTTCATCGCCGTCCAGATCAGCAACGGAAACCCGGATGGGATCATGCTGATACTCCGGGGTGAAAAGAGGTACTCTTGTAAAGCTGGGCATCCCGACCGAACTGGTGTTTTCCAGAATGGAAAAAGGATGGCTTGAAAAAAAACTGCCGCTGTTTACCAAATCGATCTTACCGTCGTTATTAAAGTCGCCACAGGCGGCAATTGACCCTGGGAAAGGAAAATCCTGCTGGGGTAAAAAGGATGTTACCCCGATGCTGCTGTTGTTCAGCAGAATGCCGGAAGCGCCTTGTCCCTGAACAAGGATATCCGGCCGTCCGTCTCCATCCACATCCGCAACGGTCAGGGCAGAGGCATTGACCACCGTTTTGAATTTAATCTCATCTTCAAAACTGATCTGCCCGGGCGTACTCGTATTCCGCAGCACGCCGATATAACAAGTGTCATTCACAATATAGTCTACTGCAACAATATCCATCCGCCCATCCCCGTCTATATCCGCTGCGGTTGTAGGCCCCACAAAGCTGCCGCCGGCATAGGGAGACGTGATATGGTAATGCTGCTCCGGAGCAAAAGAAAGATCTCCGGGCGAGCTCGTATTTCTCTTGATCGAAACTGTACTGTTCATCGATTCTCCAGCTACATCCATTTTTCCATCTCCGTCAAAATCAGCCAGGCTGCTATTCCAGGATTGGTAGTCATCATCAAAATGCTTCACAGGCGCAAATGTATTGCTGTCGATGGCCACTATCTTACTATACAGCGGCGTAAAGAATCCCTTGGAAACAGCCTGAAGACCATTTCCAGTATTGATGACCGTTATCGGACCAAATTGGGCACACGAAGGGACAATCACCGTCAGAGAGTTGGCCGAAGCGGCACTAACCTGAGCCCTGTAAGCCCCAAAATAAACGATATTATTGGCCGCTGCGGTATTGAAATTCAAGCCCTGAACGACAACCGTTGTCCCTGCTAAACCGGAAACCGGGCTGAATGAACTGATCACAGGCGGAGGACCGGTTATAAATTTGAAACCGTTCAGACTGGCCGACCCTCCAATTGTCTTAACTGTAACCGCACCGGTTGAACCTGCGGCGACCACGGCTTTGATCGAGGTGGGTGACACCACTGTAAAAGAGCCAGCCGGCAAAGGCCCGAAAGAAACATTCATGGCAGTCGACAGGTTCGCACCCGTAATCATTACAGTATCTCCGTTCTTTGCTGAAGAAGGTGTGAACGACGAGATAACCGGTGGCGGGATGAAAACAAATCCTGCTTTTGTTCCGGTCCCATAGAGCGTCGACACTGAAACATCGCCCGTGGCGCCGCTATCTACGAGGGCCGTGATGCTGGTGGGTGACACGACAGTGAAGGATGCCGCCGGCCGGCCGCCAAAACTGACACCGGTGCAGCCAGTGAAATTATAGCCCGTAATAGCTATAGAAGCGCTCACAAAGCCTATATTGGGCGTGAATGAACTTACGATGGGTGGGCCGGCAAAGACAAAGTTGGCGGCACTATCCGCCCCCACACCGTTAGTAACCGTAATATGCCCCGATGCTCCTCCTCCCACGACGGCTGTAATGTTTGTGTCACTGTCCACAACAAACGAGGTGCAAGGCACTCCCCCGAAATCGACCTGAGACGTTCCGGTAAAATTCGATCCTTTGATCGTTACGGTTTGTCCCTGGGCGGCCGTGGCCGGCGAGAACGAGCTGATATGAGGATAGGAGATCCGGTTTCTAAAGATAGATACGCCGTTGGCAACCATATTGCTTGCTACGATATCGGGTAGATTGTCTCCGTCCATGTCTCCTACCTGAAGGGTACCAGGAGTATACACATAATAGAAGTAGGGGTTGACAAATGAGATCGTACCGCTGGTAGAATTGTTTTGGTAAAGATAAAGGCCTAATTGGGTGGCGCTGACCAGGTCCGGCTTCCCATCGCCGTTGAGATCTCCGATGCTAACGAACATTGTTGGAGAAGGCTGATAAAGATCGATAACCCCGTCCAGAGCAATGCTTCCGGAACTGCCCGTACTGCGGTACAGGTGAACCAAACTATTGGTATTGTCGGATACGGCGAGGTCATTTTTATCGTCTCCATCGAGATCGCCAATGGCAACATTGTTGGGCGCTCCGCTTACACTCACATTTTGCATGGTGGCAAACGACAGGCTACCCTGGCTACAGGTATTTCGAAGAATGGAAATGGTCTTACTCAATTCATTGGCCGTCACCAGATCGGGGCGGCCGTCTCCATCGAGGTCCCCGATCGATACGAATTTTGGGCCAACATTTGTCTGGACATCAATCGCAGATGCAAACGAGATCGACCCGGAAACACTGGTATTCCTTAAAAGCGAAACAGTACCGGCCAAATAGTTGCTGACAGCGACCTCCGGTTTCCCGTCACCATCCAGATCGCCAATGGCCACAGACCAGGGCGCATCACCTGTTGCAAATTCCACTCTGGCCGCGAATGAGATCGTACCCGGCGTACTGGTATTTCTATAAACAGACATCGTAGCACTTACGTTATTGGTCACGACCAGATCCGGTAACCCGTCTCCATCTATATCCGCCGCCGCTATACTGTTAGGTAAAGAGCCCGAAGGCGCAGCAAGATCAATTTTGTTGGCAAAAGACAGCACCCCGCCACTGCTTGTATTTCTACAAACAGTAATAAGAGATGTGGGTGAATTGGCATTATTTGAAGTGGCCAGGTCGGGGATGCCATCACCATCCAGATCTATAATCACTACCCCATTGGGATAGAGATTTGTGGTTACATCTGTTGCTGGTGCAAAAGAGCCGGGTGTAAACGGAGCATCTCCCCCCGCAAAAGTGGTCAAAAAAGGCCTGGGTGACCAGGCGGTTAAATGATTTGTGGTAACCGTGAATGGTTGATAAGTAGCGCCTGGAGGAACCGTTACCGTGAGCGAGGTGGATGTTGCTGACGTTACTGCAGTTTTGACCGCGCCGAAGTAAACAATGTTATCTCCCGCACTGGCGCTGAAATTACCACCTGTTATGGTGACAACTGTTCCTACCGGACCTGAGGAGGGTGAAAAAGAAGTAATAACAGGCGCCTGAGCCGATAATTGTAAAACACTTAAAATAGCAAAAGAGAAAAGGAGCAATTTTTTTTTTGCCTCGAGTGGACTAAGCAAAAGTATCATAGCTAAGGGTTAGGGTTTAAAACGGAACCAATATCCGTATGCTTACACAAGTTATAGCATCTTGTTTAAATTAGCAAGCCCATCTAAAACCCTACCTCCGCCTCAAATCTGACCTTCTCTTTCTTTTCGGGATGTATAAACTCGATATGCGCGGCATGAAGGTACATCCTTTCAGATGCCGTGCCATACAGATCGTCACCAACAATGGGTGCGTTAAGTCCTAATTCATGCGCCGAATGCATCCGCAACTGGTGAGTTCTTCCGGTAAGCGGCCAGAAATCAACCCTGGTCATCGATTCGTATCTCTTAACTACTTTCCACTTCGTGACGCTTTTCTTCCCGGATGTAAAACAAACCAGCTGCCTTGGCCGGTTAAACAAATCAGCGCTTAGTGGAAGATCGATTTCCCCTTCTGACTGATCAATCACTTTAGATAGAAGAGCCGTATAACGTTTGCTGACTGTACGTTTCAAAAATTGCCGCTGAATATGTTTGTGTGCCTCCTGCGTTTTGGCTACCACCAGCAATCCTGAAGTATCCATGTCCAGCCGGTGAACAATAAGCGGCTCGGTATCGCCCAATACATCTTTTAACCTGGTATAGACAGAATCCTGCACATTCACGCCTGGAACAGAACGTAATCCGGATGGTTTATTGACTACAACAAGACTCTCATCTTCATAAATTATTTCAAGCCTGCTGTCTTTTTTCGGGGCGTGTAAAAGCGGGTTTTCTTCTACGGGTATTCCTTCAAGCATATGTTCCAGAATGGGCTTGCATTTACCTGTACATGCCGGATAAAAATGCTTATGTTTTCTGATCTCAGATTTCGGTGCAGCACCCCACCAGAATTCACCCATGGCAATAGGTTGGTAGCCATTCGCAAATGCAAATTGCAATAGTTTGGGAATGGCACATTCACCAGCGGCTGAAGGTGGTTTGCCAAAAGGAGTGAGGCTGAAAATTTCGTGTAAACTCTTGCTTTTGCCGTCTTTATTCAAAAATACATATTGATCAAAAAGCTGTTGCTGCAAAGCGGCTGATTTTTCCTTACGTTCATTTTTTAAGGCTTCGATATTAGCCTCAAATTGAGCCAATCTTGTCCGCATTTCTTCCAGCAGCCGGTCCCACTTATCTGTAAGCGTTTTAAGCTGATGCTTATCGTACAGACTCTGTTTAACAAGTTGTGCTTCTGCAATGGCATACTCCTGGTGATCCAGGCTGCTTTTCAGCCGTTCACGAAGCTTCTTCCTGCTGTCTTTATTGCTCTTCAGTTGTGTCCTGAAAGCCGTAATTTCCTGCCGGGACTCGGCTGACAGCTTTTCAATGTCCTGACTTAGGCGCTGATAGCTTTCATCTGAGGATAACTCATTCACCTGAAGATTAATGCTGTTGATGATTCCCACCTTTTTGAGGAAAAAGCTGTTTTCAACCAGCATATCGAAGACAGGCGGCACAAATTTCGGATGATCATTCGAGCCTGCCAGTTTGCCCGAGAAAGCTGACAGATAGCCGAGCCTCCCTTCTGTACAACGTACTACCAAAACGCCAAACATTTTCCCGATGGCGGTTCCGTCCTGGTTGTCATCCAGTCCAAAGTTGTGCTCAAGGTCAGTTTGAGTTTCCAGGTAATGTTGCAGCTCCGCAGCTGCTATTTTTGTTAAAGGATGTGGCTCGTAATAAAATGGAAAGGTAAACCGTTCAGGTAATGTTATCTGTTTTATCGATTCCTCCAAAAAATAAGACACCTTACTTCCACTATTGTCTCCCAAGTGTTTTGCTTTATTTCGGGCGCAAAGTTATCACTTTTTATTCCTCCTGACCACTTTTGCCCAACAGACGCAACTTCTTCTTATAACTCCCCGGATTCTCTCCCGTCATCTTTTTAAAGAAACGGTTGAAATACGAAATATTTTCAAACCCTAAACTGTAAGCCAGATCCTTGATTGACACATCCTTTAACAGCATTATCCGCTGCGCCTTCTCTATTTTCTTTTGACTGATGTACTTTCCTGGTGTGCACCCCATGCTTTTTTTAAACAGGCGGATAAAATGATCTTTTGAAAGGAAACTATTCGCAGTCAGTTCTTCTACATTGACTGGTTTATCTATGTTCGTATGGATATAATGCAGCGCTTTCAATATCCGCTCGTCAATATCCAGATCCTTGTCAGATGCGTGGACCAGGAAGCGGGAGAAGACCTGTTTAATGATACCCTCTGCTTCCATTTCAAAAGCCCGGGGTGAGGTCTTTTGAAGTGCTATATTTTTAATGAGCATAGCCGAATTATCGTAGGAGACAGGGTCATAGTATTTCAGCCTCCGGTCCGGATGGATGCCCGCAAGACGTTTGATTAGCTGAACTGTTAGCGGATCTGCTTCAATTTCCACAGGGAAATCGACCAGGTCGAAAATACTCGGCTGATTGTCTGTCTCTTCATAGATATGGATATAGTACAATGATAAATGGCCTTCACATTCGTACCCATGAACGATGTAAGAGGGTGTAAGATATAAGTGATCTTTTTTCAGTTCATAAGTTTTGCCTTCCCGGATTATTCTTGCCGTCCCATTTTCCACCAGGTGTATCCTTGTAAAGGGACTGCATATATTTTTCCAGTTCCAGTCGGCTTCATGTACTGCGTGTCCAACATTCAGTAAAATGAAATCCGGATATTTCCGTTCTCTGCTCATTTACAAGGTAGTTGTAACAAATGTATCGTTTAAATATCGATAAAGTGCAACTTTTTATCGATATAGCATAAAGCGTAAAAGAAGGCAATTGCTACCTTTATTTTTCTTCGTAAAAACCACGATATGAAACGACGTACCGCCATCAGGAGAATAGCTGGAATGGTTCCGGCATTATTAGCTGCCCGCTATGGCCATGCCACCTCTCTTTTTGAAAGCCTGCCGTCCGGGGAGCGCATGCTAAAAGGGCCTTTTCAACCTTCCTGGGAGTCGCTTAAGCAATACCAGGTGCCTGGCTGGTTCCAGGATGCCAAATTTGGCATCTGGGCACACTGGGGACCTCAATGTCAGCCTGAACATGGTGACTGGTATGCGAGAGGTATGTATGAAGAAGGAAGTGATCATTACAATTATCACGTGCAGAAATATGGGCATCCCTCTAAATTCGGGTTTAAAGATGTCATAAACGAATGGAAAGCGGACAACTGGAACCCTGATCAGCTACTTTCTTTGTACAAAAAGGCAGGCGCTCAATATTTTGTAGCCCTGGCCAATCACCACGACAATTTCGACAATTACAATAGCAAATACCACCGGTGGAATGCCATAAACATGGGACCTAAAAAGGACCTGATCGATGGCTGGGCGAAAGCAGCTAAGAAACATGGGCTCTTCTTTGGGGTAAGCGTGCATGCTGCGCATGCATGGACCTGGTATGAACAGGCTCAACTGGCTGATAAAAAAGGGGCATTGGCGGGTATTCCTTATGATGGGAAGATCACCAAAGCCGATGGCAAAAACACCTGGTGGAATGGATATGACCCACAGGAACTCTATGCGCAAAACCATCCCCTGAGTGAGAATGCAAAAGATAGCGGCACTATACATAAACAATGGGACTGGGGCGCCGGCGCAAGTGTGCCAGGCCGTGATTACTGTGAGAAATTCTTCAATCGCACTGTTGACCTGATCAATCGTTATGAACCCGACCTGGTTTATTTCGATGATACCGTACTGCCTTTATGGCCCGTAAGTGATGCCGGATTACGTATAGCAGCTCACCTCTATAATAGCAGCATTAAGCGGCATGGCAAGCTCCAGGCGGTGCTCAACGGAAAGATACTTGATGAAGAGCAGCGGAAGTGTATGGTCTGGGATATTGAACGGGGACAAAGTAACCGCATTGAGCCTTTTGTATGGCAAACAGATACCTGCATCGGCAGCTGGCACTATGACCGCAGGATCTACGATCAGAAAAGATATAAGTCCGCCAGAACGATCATTCACACCCTTGCAGATGTGGTGAGCAAGAATGGTAACCTTTTACTGAGTGTTCCTTTACGTGGTGATGGTTCCATTGATGCTGAGGAGCTGGTGGTGGTGGAAGGCATTGCTTCCTGGATGCAGCAAAACAGCGAAGCTATATTCGGCACCCGCCCCTGGAAAATATACGGTGAAGGCCCTGCCATTGAATCTGCCGCACCGCTTAATGGGCCCGGCTTTAACGAAGGCAAAGGAAAACCTTTCGGGCCGGAAGATATTCGCTTTACCACGAAGGGGGGGAACCTGTATGCGATAGTCCTCGGGGTGCCTGTAGACGGGAAGATTCGCATTAAATCCCTCGCTGCGGGGAGTAGCTATTATCCTTCGGAGATTGCAAAGGTTGAATTGCTGGGAAAAGGGCCCGTAAATTTTGAACGGGGACAGGATACCCTTGTTGTTCAGCTGCCGGATAGTTTGCCCAGCCAGGATGCGCTGTCTCTGAAGATCTTCCAGGGATGATTATTTTAATATAAAGAACCGGGGAAGGCAGATGTAGTTAATGCATTACAACGCCTTCCCCGATCACTATTTTAATCACAACCGATATCTCCTAAAAATACGTCGATATCCCAAACTGATACCCCGCCAGCTTCGCAGGAGGATTTCCTAAAATATCCCGCTGCCAGTTATACCTGTAATTGAACCGTATCACCGTCTGCGACGTAGGCCGCCAGCTAACAGCCGGTACAACAGAAATAACATCATCCGCAATATTCCCTCCGGTCGATTTGAAAGTCCCTTTATTCCAATCTACATACTCCAATCTCACCGCAGCATTCAACACCGCATTTTCAAAACCCAGCATGGACTTTTTCAGAACCGGCTGAACAAAATCAACAAATCCTCCCTGTTGTTTTCTGCCAAACTGCTCTGTATAAGTATCCGGTACATTCACATGTACCCATGCCCATTCACCGTTGATAGAAGTTTTAATCCCTGGTAGTGTGGTATTAAAGTCAACCGCAAATACATCTACCCGTCTTTTTTTATCCAGCGTCAATCCATCTTCCTGGTACTTGTTGTAAACCCCACCCATATAAGAGAGACCTAATTCTCCGATCTTTCTGTTCCGCACAGCTACTTTTCCGGTAAACAGCGGACTACCGTTAAAACTTTCTTCAAAGCGGTCTTTGTTCTCTTTACTGGCAGGCAGAAATGTTTTGTTTTCACTGTTGGTGATGATCTTGTCATCAAAACCATTGGTCAGATAGAGTTCATACGCGTATACCCAATTGTCAGTATATTTTTTACCATACAGGCCAAAACCCACATTGCTCCAGGTAGCAGGTAACATCTGAGTGGCTGAAATAGGCCGGTCTACAAACTCCCATTTAGGGCCGTCGTGGTTCTGATTGAACGCGCCAATAGGGTTCATGATCACGCCACCGCGCAGGTTTAGCAAAGGATCAAGTTCAAAGTCGACAGAAGCAAATTCGATATTAATTTCTTTGGTGCCATCTTCAAATTCAATCTCTGATAGAAACTTAATGCGTTTATAAATAGTGGATGCTACAAACAGCGTCAATCTTCTCATCTGAAACTGATGACCTTCGCTTTTTCCGTCTTCGCTTAAGTATTGATAATTGGCTTCAACATACCCACCCAATGCAACGGGTAGTTTTCCCATTTGAAGAAAAGGGCGGTTGTATACAGCATCCATGTTCATCGGCAGACGCGATGTGTCTTTAGGCACCCTCCGCAGCAGCGAAGGATCTATCTGCGCCCCGGCATGGGAAAAGAAAAAAGAGGCGATAACAAAAAGTAGATATTTCTTCATGCTTTTCTTAAATCAATAAATAATTCATTGTCGTTTACAGTTACAGGGAAGGTGCGCAGATTTTTATCTGCCGGACCATTTGTAACCGCACCTTTATTGTTGAATTCACTGCCATGCGCAGGGCATTGCAGGTACTCGCCGGACGCCTGGAGCTCTGCGCCCTGGTGACTGCAGCGCATCCATAAAGCCGTGTATTCCGTGTCACTGAAGCGACGAACATAAATGGGATACTGCAGTGCGTCATTGCGGACAATGAGAAAAGAACGATAGGCAGCATTACCCTTTTTTATCTGCTTAAATTCATCTTTGCTGATCGTTAACCCATCATTCCCCATTGTGCCGGAAATATAGCGGGTGGTTTTGCAGGATGTCAACAGAGGTGATAACACCGTTATAGAAAGACAGGCGGCGCAGCCGTTCATTATAAAATCTCTCCGGTTCATATATAGCGTTGATAAGAGGTAATTAAAGTGATTCCAGGAATTTTATCAGGTTGTTCCTTTCAGCCGGAGATAGCTGTTGAAAGTTTGTGTTGCTTTGCTGTCCTTCTCCGCCATGCAGTTGTATTGCTTCTTCTATACTTTTAGCTCTGCCGTCATGTAGTAAGAAGTATTGTCCGCCCTGCGATTTTTTTGAAAGCCCTAATCCCCATAGCGGTGGTGTACGCCATTCCGGAGTTGTTGCGGAACCTTCAGTATAACCGTCATCCAGTCCGCTGCCCATATCATGCAATAACAGATCGGTATAGGGATGGAATGTTTTGTTAGATAAGGCAGCAATAGAAGAGCTGCCGGTAGTCAGGTTAGGTGTATGGCATTTGCCGCAACCGGCATTTATAAAGAGTTGTTTGCCCGCCTGTACATCTTCACGATCCTGGTTGCGTGGAATGGGCGCCTTCAGCGTTTGCAGATAAAATACCACGTCATTTACGGTCTGATAAGTTACTTCCGGATCAATTTCCAGTCCGTTGTAAGTGTCGTAGGGTTCGTAAGTGGATGTAATACCGATATCCTGATTATAAGCAGTCACCGTTTGTTGTACCAGGCTATATGTGGCAGCCTTCTTTCCAAGACGCCCAATGTATTTCCCGTTTCGTACAATCGCATTGGGACGTATGTTGCTGTAGGCAGGTGCATACACCCAATTAGGGCGTCCGGATATACCATCGCCGTTTACATCATTTTCGTCAGCCAGGGCAAGGATAGTAGCATCCGGTACTGCATCTAAGAAACCAAGCCCGGTATTGGCAGGAGGGGTAAAGCTGGAAAAAGTTGCTTCCGCAGGAATCTGTTCTGGCTGAAATCCCGGAATGGCCCTGTTTTGTAACTGCGGGCCCCCCTGGTGCAGGAATTTATTGCCCGTTGAATCCTTTTGCCCAAACCGTGTCAGCGTGGTGAAAGGATGCCCTTTACCATCACCGGCATGGCAGCTTTTGCAGGAAGTAGCTACAAACATTGGTCCCAGGCCGGTTGTGGGCGTGAAAACATCATCATTGAATGCCACATCCCCCCGGAGGAAGATCTGGTGCTGTTCGGGCGTTAAACCTTCCACAGGGCCATCCAGCAGACTATCGTCCGGGGGAGTACCCGGTAGTAGTTTTTCGCAGGCCATGAAAGAAATGATGGTTGCAACCGTAATGGCTGTGATTATCCATTTTTTAGGTATATTTATCTTCATTTTTTAGGTAAGGCTAAATTAAATTATAATGCAAGTCTAACATAATTTATGGTATTAGCCAAAAAAAGGAAGATTGGACAGGCTAATAAAATATCAAAAAGAAGAACTCAATAATAATTGGGACGGTTTTTTATTTATATAATGCTATATACAGGCTGTTATATTTACCGAGGGTAAACTAGCAGGATTTTAAATATGTCCTGCACAACTGCATGATCGTCCTACGATACCATCCCCAGACGTATTTAGTTTTGCATACATCAAAATATTAATATAAAATAATGAAAATTATCATCGTCGGTGCATCGGGCACTATGGGAAAGTATCTGGCCGCTGCCTTTAAAGGAGAGCATGAAGTGATTACAGCCGCTACCAAAGGTTGTGATGTGGATGTCGACATTACGTCCACTGCATCTATTGAAAACATGTACAGGAAAGTGGGGCCATTTGATGCGCTCATTTCAACAGCAGGACCGACATATGTTGGCCCCTGGAAAAACCTTACTGATAAAACATTCAGGCAGGGCGTGGAAGGAAAGATGATGGGACAGATAAACCTTGTACTGATCGGTCAGCACTACATAAATTCCAAAGGATCGTTTACACTAATTACCGGTGCATTGTCGCACGAGCCACAAAAGAATTTTGCCAATGCATCTGCCGCCAACTGCGCGGTGGAGGGTTTTGTGAGAGCGGCAGCCATTGAAATGGAAAATGGCGTACGCATTAATGCTATAAGTCCTACAGTGATTGAAGACTCGCCGCAATATTTCCCTTATTTCCCCGGCGATATTCCGGTGACGATGCGACAGCTGGAATATGGTTTCCGTAAAGCAATGTTTGGGGCCAATACCGGACAGGTAATTAAGCCATATTAGTGATACCACACGTTTGTCCTGTAAAGAGACTACTACCTGAAATTAGTTTCGCTGTGCAAAAAATATTTTACTTAAAATAATGAGCGTGAAAACAAAAAATAAATTGATCGCATCACTCAAGATCTGGCTAGTAATCTATCCATCCATCACGTTATTTCTTTACCTGTTTGGAGAAGAGCTGTCAGCGCTACCTTTGTATCAGCGGACATTCCTGCTCACCATTTCGTTAGTTCCGTGGATGATATTTGTAGGTGTCCCATTTATTGATGCAATATTTACAAGGATTTCGGCAAAGCTGACAAGAACCAAGTAAGTTTACAGCAGGCTTTTGTTATAAGAAAAAGGGGGCTGTGTCATAAGTAACTCGATGGCTCTGAGAATTTCTTATACGAAAATTTTCTCCATCAGGTACCCGAATAAATTTGGGTAAAAGTTATTTATGAGACAGCCCCCTTTTCTGTGCCTCTCTGAATCAGCCGGGAAACCACTTGCATGTTAGGATGAGACTGTGATTCGACAATCTCATCACAGGGAAATAGTAAATGTCTTTTAGAAATAACTCAACCACTTTTTCTCTCCCTGGTTCGCCTGTTTATATTTGCTGAACCTTAAACTCACCGGATATAACATCAGCATCACCACTATCCATACCAGGTATACAACAGGCAGTGAAAATCCATATCCTCGTAGTTGAGGATTAGACGTCACCCATGTAGTAAGGTTGACCATGCTTCCGGCAGAATGTCCGGATAAGCCGGCTGCAAGCACGCCCAGTCCATGTATCAATGGGATGTGCAGCAGGTAGAAGAACATAGGCACCCTGCCGAAGATTGTTATTTTGGAAGTAAGCTTGTTCAATGGCTGCTCAGCATATGCGAGGAACAGTAATGCGGGGCCCAGCGTCATCAGAATATACAGCAATGAAGGCGGATACTTCGATACATTGATAAAAGAGAGCACGGTAAACAGAAAATTCTTCTGTACTGACCAGTGTGCCGCATCGCCATAAACATTTATCCAACGGAGGATGATGAAAAGAGCGATAGCCCCGAAGCCAAAATTACGCAGCAGCTTTTTGCGGGTTTCCGGAGCGGTATCCTTTGTGTAGAGACTACCCAGGCAATAGCCTAAGCTAATGATGCCAATGTATGGAATAACAGGATACCCTACTATAAAGCGGAAGGGGCCGATAGGGAATCCTGCAAAATTAGGTTGATGTAATACCGACCATAGCACCGCGGCAGGACCATCACCTGCAACGTGCACATTATCCAGGGCGTTATGTCCTGCTACCAGGATGATGCCAAGGGGCAATAACACCGCCCGGGGCAAATGGATCAGCAGGGAGAGCACCATCATGCTGATACCGAATGCCCAGATCACCTGGAGGATAAACCCCGGGTAATGAGGATTAAAGGTCCAGAACAAAGTAATAAGGAGCATCTCTACCATCACCAGCCAGAGGCCTCTTGTAAGGAGGAAACCGGAGAGCGCCTTACGGCCATTCTTCACTCCATAAAGGCAGGCGGAGACGCCGGCCAGGAGCATGAAAATGGGCGCGCAGAAATGCGTGATCCATCGCGTAAGGAAGATCGGGACGCTGGTATGTTGCAGGTCCGTCGGATCGTTGAGATATGAATATGCGTGAAAATAGTCGCGGACATGATCAAGCGCCATAATGATCATAATGGTACCTCTGAGCAGATCAATAGACTCTATGCGGCGACTTTTAGCAGCTGTTAATGGTGTGCCTGCTAAAGCAATGTTGTTTTCCTGAATCATAAGAGCCCCAAATATCAGTAAAATCTTACGATCTTTTGTAATGAGTATATCAAATGATCGGCAATATTACATTTGACTTATCATGTAGCGTATCTGATCATGATAAGTCAAATGTGTGCGGTTATTATTTTGAACTACTCAGTAACCGGAGCATGTTTAGACATTCACCAGTTGCCTGCGTTACATGTGGAATGACAGAAGGCTTTTTGGAATTTCGACACTAAGCAAAGTTTTTAACAGTGTTTACAACAAGCTCCGCAATCTTTTCCGGCTGTTCTTCTGCCAGGAAATGACCGGCATCACTGACTATTTCCATTGAGACATTTTCTGCCACCAGGCTAACCATTTCCGCAACGCCTTTACCCAGTGAATATTCTCCTCCCACAGCCACGATAGGTACTGTAACTTTCCGGGAAAGTAAAGGGTTAGTCTGCTTCATAGATGCAAGTACTCCTCTGTATATGCCGAAAGCCCCGTTTACTCCCTTTTTACCTGAAAATGTACGTAGCGTCTCATTGATCTCTTCAGGGCCGATCGCCTTTTTATTAGCCGTTATCCAGTCGTAAAACCAATTTGCGAAATCACGTTCTTTACCAACAAATAGTACTTCCAGTGCCTCCTGTGCAAAAGGAAGGATCCACCACCACATCGGTCCCAATTTACTATGCATAACTTCGGGCGTAAAAGATAAATGGTTCTCCAGTACATCGCTGACCACTACTACCATTTCCATATAGAGCAGCGCCGCAATTTCATCGGGATGATCTGCACTCCATATCAGCGCTGGAGCAGCTCCCATATCGTGCGCCACGAGTGTCAGGGGCTGTCCCTTACCGAAACCGATCCCGTTCACTAAAGCCCTGAAGTCTCCGTAGATCGTACGGGCATCGTATCCTTCCGATCCCTCGGGCTTATCCGAATCTCCATAACCTCTCATATCAGGAACAAGTATGTGAAATCCAGCATCGGCCAACAACGGCATAACTTTCTTCCAGGATTGCGAAGAACCCATAAACCCATGCCAAAGTATCACTGGTTTTCCTGCCGGATTTCCTCCCAACAAGTAGTGTATCCCAATACCGTTCAGTTCGAATCTATCATTTGTAAAGCCTGGAATTACCGGTGCTCCGGTGACCTCCACTGTATGTTGTTTTTCCATTTCTTATTTTTATTGCTGACATCAGTGATACATGAAATTATATATCCCTTTCAAAGTAGTCTGGTGCGTAGGTGGTCTGACCGTATTTCTGGTCGACCATCCCGAGAAATGCTTCCCGCTCGGCTGTGAGTTCCGGCCTGGGAAGAAATTCTCCCGGGGCAACCGGTATTCCGATCTCTCTGAAGACATTCTCCAGTCCGGCGGGTATCACGGTACAAAGTAGCCTGGCCATATTGCCGGAAACGTTCCTGAAACAGTGTATGGGGCCATTAAGAGGAATATCTATGAAACCACCCTTGCCTAAAATAACCTTTCCGGGCTGGGTCTGAAACTCCAATTCTCCTTCGAGTACATAGAACATTTCCCGGGTAAACGGATGCTCATGCGGAGGCGGACCTCCACCTGGCGGAACGGTCATTTCTATGACAGCATATATTCCACCGGTTTGTGCTCCGGAAATCACAACCCTGTAATTTCCTCCTGCAACACCGAAGTGTTCCCCATCATCTTTTTGTGTTACCGTAATCTCAGTCATCATTGAAATTTTTTAACCCTTAACTAACGAAACTGGTTCCCGCTATACATACCATCCTTAAAAATCTCAGTCTTTTCATCAGTGAGAAACAGCACGAACTCAGTATCTTCCAGCGCCGTCAAAGTAATCTTCTCTTCGCCTGTCAGTACGATACTTTCTCTTTTCACCAGGTTTAGTTCTCCATCTACTGTTGCCGAACCTTTATAAACATAAAGCAATGCGGTCAGATCCCTCCTGGGCAGCTCTGGCATAGCAATGCTACTGCCTTTCAAAAGTCTGGTGTCATAGATCCAGGTTTCGCTACTGAAGCGCAAATGAGTCTGTTCTGTTGGAGAAGCGATCAATCTCCAGCTGTTATCACTATGGAACTCTTCGAGTTCTAAAAAGGTCACCTCCGGGTCAAGGTCTTTCCTGCCGGGACGGATAAAAATCTGGAGTCCTTCAAGGGGCTCCTTATTCCCATCCATGGTCTCTTCATGGTAAAAGGATCTACCAGCCTTCATCAGCATAAGCTTGTTCCTGCCGATAGTTTCCTCAAAGCCTTCAGAATCCCGGTGCCGGGCTTCTCCGCTTCTGAAATAAGAAAGTATCTCATCATTGACATGCGGATGCATGGGTATGGTGCCTCCTCCATGTATCTCTGCATGGTCTATCCGTCCTATACTTCCTATTCCGCTATCACCATCAGATATGTTCATCCCCGGATATAATATCCTTATGGGCCCTTTGCCCGAAAACGAGTTTGCAGTTATCTTGCGTATCAACTTTTGCATGATTATGAAGTGCCGGTCAATCCGGCACTTCGGTGTAAAATCAGATCAGTTTGGAAAAAATCTCTTCGAATAGGATAGGAATGACCTTCTCTCCTTCGGGGGTGGCCCAGCTGTGAACGAGCTCAGAAATTAACTGGTTAAAGGAAGTTGTCCTGACACCCTGGCCCTCCCAGGTCCGTCTTGCTACATCATCGGCAATCTCAGTTGGAGAGCCACCCGCATCAATTACGACCTGTACATCAAATCCCTCTTCCTGCATGGAAATGGACGGCCATACAATACAAACATCGTTTGTCAGTCCGGCCATGATCACATTTTTGCGTCCAGCGGCGGCCTCAAGCACTGCCGCTTTGTATGCAGGATCATTCCAGGCGTTAGTAACACCGGCTCTTTTTATCCTGTTTTCATACTGTGCGGGCAGGATCTCCTGCAGGTCTTTGATAAGCGGTCCCTGTGCCCGGTCTTCCTGACTGGTGGTCAGTACAACCGGAATATTTAGTTCCTTTGCAACCCTGGCAAGTGCCCTGGTTCTGCTGATAATGATGTCATGGGAACGGTTTGCAGCGAAATTCAGTGTTCCCGCCTGGTGGTCGATCAATAACATGACCGAATCCTCGATCTTAAACTTTTTCATTTTCTTTGAATTTATTAGATAATCGGTTAAGAAGAAGTGGTACGTCCTTCACTTCCGGGAACAAAGTTAGCCCCGCCAATAGGGGCAAAACGATGACCTAGATCAACAAAGAAAATTGTAATGAAAAAGTAGAGAGATGGATGATGGCTGGCTTCAGGGATTCTTTCCGGCTATGCGGTTCCTTACTCTGCTTAAGGTCTCTTTGGTTATGCCAAGATAGGAGGCTATAATGTGCTGGGGGAATCGCTCTATGATCGCAGGATACTTTTTTTGTAGATTCTCATACCTTTTGGAGGCTGGTAGCGAAACGATATCGTTTAGCCGCTGTTGTGATGCAATCTGATTTCTCTGGTTCATCTGCCAGAACATTTCTTTAATGGAGGGGATTTCCAGAATAATGTCGAGGTTAGATCTTTTCAGCACCAGCATTTCCGTATTCTCCCAGGCTTCAATGTAGGTGGTGGCAGGTGTGCGTTCAAAATAGCTCTTACGGTCTACAATCCACCAGTTTTCAATCGCTAACTCACTTACATGTTCTATGCCGTTATCGTCAACCGTATACTGACGCATGGCGCCTTTTACTATGAAACCAGCGAAATTACAGAGCTCTCCTTCTCTAAGAAAAAACGCTTTCTTCTTTAATGTTTGTGGCTTCCATGTATTAGTAAGAACCTCTTTCTCGCTTTCAGAAAGTGTGGAGTTGCTGTATTGCTCAATATAATGGAATAGCCTGTCGTACATATTTCTAATCAAATAGTTGGAAATAGGAATTAATCAAAATTAACGAATACGGCTCTTTATTACTAATACTTTTTAAATACTCCCCACAAAGAGAAGCAGGAAGACGACGTACTGCAGGGATCTGCTCAATTTATTGTAAATCTGTAGATTGTGTTCCTTCAGATAAATGGATACGCCAAACTGTTAAGACATGCCGCCAAAAGTATAATTCTATCCCCGTCCACCGCCCGAAATTTGTTAAAAAAAAGAACACAATGTCAAACACAATTTTCATTACAGGCGCCTCATCAGGATTGGGCAAAGCAACCGCAAAACTTTTTCATAGCAAAGGCTGGAACGTTATAGCTACCATGCGTAAACCGGAAGAAGAAAAAGAACTCTCATTATTGGATAATGTTACCTTATTAAAGTTGGATGTGACCAACCTTGCCAGCATAGAAGAATGCGTGCACAGGGCTACGAGTCAGTTCAATATCGATGTGGTGTTTAACAATGCCGGATATGGACTTGTAGGGCCATTGGAAACCCTTTCGGATGAACAGATCACCAATTTGCTCAACACAGATCTATTGGGCGTGATCAGGGTAACGAAAGCGTTTATCCCTTACTTCCGCGAGAAAAGGGCCGGGCTTTTCATCAACACTTCATCTATTGGCGGCATGATCACCTTCCCCTTAAATGCGCTTTACCATGCAGCAAAATGGGGATTGGAAGGTTTGGCAGAGAGTATGCATTTTGAGTTGTCAAAGTTTGGGATCGGTATAAAGAATATACTTCCCGGAGGTATCCGTACAGATTTTGTGGGCCGGTCTTTGGTGTATGGCACATTGAATACGGAGCCCTATCAAACGATCCTTGAAAAGGCCAATGAGATATTCGGTCAGGTGATGAATCCTGAGCAATTAACACCGCCCGCCGTGATTGCTGAAACAGTATATGAAGCGGCTACTGATGGGAAGAACCAGTTACGTTATATCGCCGGGGAAGATGGTAAGCAATTTTATGCAACCCGGACCCGTATCGGAGCAGATGCTTTCAGGGAGCAGTTTGACCAGTTGTTTTTCGGCAAGGAGTAACAGGGGGACACGTAAAGATACGAAGGCATAAGTAAGCAGGGAACGCAGGTAAAAAACACTAAATTAGCAAGATGGAAAGAAAGGTGATTAATGTCAGAACAATCAGCGAATTGCACCGGCTTTACGAGTGTGGAGCGCCGAAGCATCCACTGGTGAGCGTAATTGATCTCAGGTCTATCAACCATAGTGTACTGGACCCGGGCATCGGCTACCAGATGGATCTTTACCTGGTTTCCTGCAAACGTTTTAAGGGAGAGATCATGTATGGCAGGTCGCAATATGACTTTGAAGAAGGTTCTGTTATGTTCACCGCCCCCGGGCAGGTGCTTAGCGTAGTGCAGGAAGTAAAGGTGGAAGAAGGCTGGGCCTTATTCTTTCATCCTGACCTGATAAACACCTCAGGACTGGGCCGGCTGATACATCAGTACTCTTTTTTCCTCTATGATCTCAATGAAGCCTTACACGTTTCAGAAGAAGAGAAAGCCATCCTGTATGACTGTGTCAGCAAAATTGAACGCGAATGCGCAGGGCGCATAGATAAACATACACAACACCTGATCGTCTCCAATATCGAACTGTTGCTCAGCTATTGCGAACGCTTCTACGACAGACAGTTCCTGACAAGGGAGAAGGTGAACAACGACATCGTGCAGCAATTTGAGTTTATGTTAAACGAGTATTTCACCCGGGAAATATTGCAACAGGACGGCCTGCCGGATGTGAAATACTTTGCTTCCAGGTTGAACCTGTCTGCTAAATATCTCGCCGACCTGCTGCATAAATTCACCGGGAAATCAACACAGGAGCATATTCATCTCCGGCTTGTTCAGGAGGCTAAAAACCTGCTTTGGAGCACCAATAGGTCCATTAGTGAGATCTCCTACGACCTGGGTTTTGAACACGCTTCTCATTTCAGTAGATTATTCAAAACCAAAACAGGATTTACGCCAGGAGAATTCCGCAATAATAAACAGGAACCGGACGGTATCAATTAGTTTTAAATTCCAATATGTCAAAGAGCTTTTCTTCACTGCGGGAAAGTGCTGTCCTGAGGATGGCGCTTTCCCGCAATCGTTAGTGCAATGTTAGGAAAGACGCCAATGCAGTTTCAAACTATGTATACGAAAGCCCTTTATCCCGATATAAGACCCTTTAATCCCGTTATAAGAGCCCTTCGTGGATGCTATGGCAGCGTCCGCCTCTCCATTTGACCTGCATTAAACTAGCATATGACCAGGATCTTCCTCCGTCTTTCTTCCGATAAAGACGGAGGAATAACGGAGGAAAGACGGAGGAATATGCTAGTCATATGCTAGTCATATGCTAGTTTAATACTGGTTCAATCCAGGAAATGACCAGGATATGACTAGCATTATCCTTTGTTAATCCTTCGTTCCGAACGAAAGATTAACGAAGGATAATCCTGGTCATTTCCTGGTTGTATGCAACTCAATACCTGCTCTAAACAGCCTTTCAGGAAAAAACGCCAGCGACCCCGGCCGGCATCATAAAGCGAAACGTTATCTTGAACGCCCGTTCAAAAATAATTTTGGTAAAATAGACTACGCGGTCTAATTTTGTTCGATAAAATTCGATCTTTCGATTAATCAACCAACCGGTCCGGACAGCATAGCTGTCTTTTTTAGGAATACTAAAATACCGATCGGTATATTGTTGGGTAGATAAAGGGTTACCTCCGGCTAATAGAGCGTTTCTATTGTCGGCCCCTGCTCAATAGGAGTAGTGTGTTTGTAGCGCGGGGTGCAACCCCGGGGGGCGCAACCGGTATTCACGGTAACGATCAACCCGCGGAAATCATAACAAAAAATTTAAAACAGGCATGAAATTCATCAAGGAAAACCATCACGGCATCAGCACCATCCTGGCATTTGCATTGATCCCTCTGTCGGGATTTGCAACCGACATTTACATCCCCTCACTGCCATCTATGGCGGCAGACCTGAACGTGAGCAACGCAGCAGTGCAATTATCGCTGCTGATCTTCATGATCAGCTCCGGCAGCAGTCAGTGGTTCGTAGGTAGCCTGCTCGATAGCTTCGGCCGGTACCGGCTTGGGATGGCGGCATTACTGGTCTTCACGCTCGCCAGTTTCTCCATTGGACTATCGCACAACATTCATCTCATTTATGTGATGCGTGTTGTCCAGGGGATCTGTGTATCGCTGATTGTAGTGGGTAAGCGGGCCTACTTCGTAGATATCTATTCCGGGGAAAAATTAAGACACTATACCAGTATGTTCTCTATCATCTGGGCTACCGCACCAATTGCGGCGCCTTTCCTGGGCGGTTATCTGCAGACTTCCTTCGGATGGCCTTCCAATTTCTATTTCCTGGGTATTGCTACATTGATCCTGTTTGTACTGGAGCTGAAATACGGTGGAGAATCGCTGAAAACTTTCCACCCATTCAAAATGGATACGATCCTGAAAGTATACGGAACGATGATCAAAACGCCCGACTTCGTTTTAGGCCTGATCATCATTGCCCTCTGTTATTCTATGGTGATCGTTTACGGTATGACAAGCCCCTTTATCATTGAGCACGTGTTCCATCATTCTCCGGTTGTCACCGGGTATTGTTCCTTATTGTCAGGTTTATCACTGATGGCAGGAGGGATCATCTCCAAATCACTCATCAACCGTCCATTCTCAAAGAAGATCGTAACAGCGCTCGTTGTACAGGCAGTGGCCATTGCGGGGATGCTGAGTACTTCCGGATATGCGTCCAACCTGTATACACTCATGGCGTTTACTATTGTGATCCATATGGTGGGAGGTTTTATTTTCAATAACCTGTTTGCCTATTGCCTGGGACGTTTCCAGAAGAATGCCGGTATTGCAAGCGGTATTACCGGCGGAAGCCTGTATGTGATCACTTCCTTCCTCAGTTATACGATTGCCAGTGTACTGACTATCAAAACGCAGACATTACTGGCTGAAGCATATCTACTGATGGCATTTGTGTTGTGGGGAGCCTTTGCACTATTTACAAAAGCCAGAATGGCGCATCAGAAAAAAAATATTCTACTTTTGCCTTGAGTAGCATGCTCCTTAAAGCCAGACAATGAAAAATACATCCGTTACCACAGGCGCCGGCAGTGGTATTCCCTATCATACCTTTACAGAACTGCTTTCCATGCTGGAAGGGCTCCAGCATACAGAAGGTTTGTTCATAGTAACCGAGGAGGATGACGTTCGCATGAAGAACCTGGTGCAATATCCTTTCCGTTCCGATCATTTCATTATTATTATGCAGATCGAGGGGAGTTCGCAGGTAAGGATCAATTCCACAGACTTTCATATACAGGAAAAGGAGGTGTTGTTAATCCCACCCACTGCCGTACGTCAGTTTCAGGAGATAGAAACGGGTAATCGCTTTGCTGGCCTGGTATTCACGGCCGGTTTCGTAGCCAGGAGCGGTATCAGTAAGAAGGATGCTGAAATGCTGGACTTCTTTTCAGCCAGCCTCCCTGGTTTTGAGCTGAAACCGGCGGAATTTGACAGGTTGCTGAGTATGCTGATGTTGCTGCGGGAAAAGTATATTTCCCCTGATGGGATACCTGCAGATCAACAGGTCATCTTCCACCTCTTCCTGGCTTTTTTATATGAGCTAAGGTCTGTTTTTATGCGCAATAACAGCGATAAAAAGATACAGCTCACCAGGAAGGAAGAGATCACTATGCGCTTTATAAAGCTGTTAAATGAATTCTGCAGAACGGAACGAAGCGTATTATTCTACGCCGGACAAATGAACGTAACACCCCGCTACCTGACCCAGACCGTGAAAGAAGTAACCGGCAGATCGGCCGGGGAACTGATAGATGAAATGGTGATCCTGGAGGCCAAGCTATTACTGAACGATATTTCCCTGACCCTCGCACAGGTGGCCGAACAGCTCTATTTCAGCGACCAGTTCTTCTTTAGTAAATTCTTTAAACGTAATACAGGTATTACGCCTTCCGAATTCAGGAAGTTTGCCTGAGCCGTAAATTCCCTCCGGTCGTTTTAGACATATACTCTCTACTTTCAGACATTCCCCAGGCTGAGAGTTATGAGCAACTTTGCCCCTGAATTTTAATTCATGGCAAAGGAGAGTAAGCAATTTCTAAATATACCAATCATGAAGTCTTTTCTTGGAAGAGTTCCATTCGCACTGGCGTTGCCAGTCCTGGCGTCCTGCGGTCATAAGCAGCCGGGAAGTATCAAACAGGATGCAGTAAAAGTAACAGTGCAGAAGATAACAACTGACGCAAGACCGGAAGTATTACATTATCCCGGGGCTATTGAAGCCGACAATACCGTAACACTTGGCTTTTCTGTAGCAGGCAGGGTAACGGCAGTAAGTATACAGGAAGGACAACAGGTGAAGGAAGGACAAC
The DNA here is from genome assembly GCF_900142925.1 of Chitinophaga sp. CF418. Taxonomy (GTDB): domain Bacteria; phylum Bacteroidota; class Bacteroidia; order Chitinophagales; family Chitinophagaceae; genus Chitinophaga. Next base: position 451,434 of record NZ_FRCN01000006.1, on the reverse strand, counting down.
TGCTGGCAACCATTGAAACAGAAGATTATGTCAGCGCTTTGCAGAGCGCGAAGGCCGTGGAAGACCAGGCGGCCGATAATTTCAAAAGATTAAAAGAACTACACGATAAAGGCAGCCTGCCTGAAAGGGATTATATAGCCGCCAGATCTGCGCTCTCACAGGCAGAGGCAAACGTACGTGTAGCCACTAAGAGATTGGCCGATACCAGGCTCTATGCACCTTATACAGGTATCATCTCAGCTAAGCTGATCGACAAAGGCGCCACTGCCTCTCCGGGAGTACCCGCTTTCACCATTTTGAAGACTGACCAGGTATATGCGAAAGCACCTGTAACAGAAAGCGACATTAGCAAACTGGCCGTAGGAACGGATGTGCTGGTGATCATTCCTGTGCTGAATGACAGCATAAAAGGCACGGTGACCATCATTAATCCGCAGGCAGATAACAGCTCCAGGACTTATGCCGTAAAAGTAAGACTGACCAATAAAGCAGAAAAACTACTCCCCGGTATGCTCACTGAAATGCTGGTGTATACAGGTCGCGAGCAGGAAAAGATTGTGATACCCGCTGCTTCCATTGTACGTGATGCAGATGACATTACTTATGTATTCGTGGCAGATGATCAGCACAAAGCTATCCGCAGGCGTATTACTGCCGCAGGTGTTACAGGCGATAACGAAGTGATCATTCAACAGGGATTGCAGGCAGGCGACAGGCTCATAACCGGGGGGCAGACCCGTCTTGAAGACGGTAGCAGCATTCAGTTCTAAGCCATTTTCTGTCATTATTTAAATCATTCGAAACAGATGAATAAGTCGAGAAAAATGCATTTCCTGGAAGCTGCTATGAAGCATAAGCAGGTAGTTATTATCGTCACCTGCCTGCTGCTCGTAATAGGCGCATATGCACTTCTGAACATGCCCCGTAGCGAAAATCCAAGGATAGATATGCCCACAGCGCTGGTCTATGCCATCTATCCGGGCGCTGACGAAAAACAGGTAGAACAGGAGGTAACAAAAAAGATAGAACAATATCTCTTTTCTTTTGAAGAAGTAAAAAAGCGTAGTACCAAATCCGAAACCCGGGAGGGACAAACCTTTGTGACTACAGAAATATTTACTGAAGTGAAGGACCGGAAGAAATTCTGGCATACGCTGCAACTCGATATGGATGCAAGGCTGCGGCCGCAATTGCCGGCAGGTGTAATTGGACCTTTCGTGAACAGCAACTTCAGTAATGTGACTGCTATGATCATCGGGGTGTCTTCTCCCATTCGTAGCTACGCTGAAATCGAAGCCTATCTCGATAAACTGGAAGACGGATTGAAAACGATTCCGGTAGTGTCGAAGATCAATCGCTCCGGTGTGCAGCAGCGGCAGCTATATCTTAATGTAAACGACGAGAAGCTGCGCCAGTATGGTTTTGATATTGCCAGCCTGGTAGGTGTTTTGCAGCAGCAGAACGTAACGAATTATACCGGAGAACTTACCATGGCTTCAAATTATGTAGTACCCATCTACACCAACAGCCGGTATAAAACGGAAAATGATGTGGCCAACCAGATCATATTTAACAAGCCTGACGGTACCCTCGTACGCCTGAAAGATGTTGCTACTATTGAGCGGCGCTTTGAAGAGCAATCTTCCTATGTGCGTATGGGGGAGAACAAAGCAATGGTATTGTCGATCGATATGCAGCCTGGACGGAACATCGTGCAGTTTGGAGAGGAAGTGGAAGCCAGGATTAAAGAGATAGAACGCACTTTCCCGGAGGACGTGAAGATAACGACCATTGTGAATCAGCCGGAAGTAGTAGCTGAAAGTATCAGTCACTTCATGGTGGAATTTGGGCTGGCTATCGGGTCGGTGATCATCGTGGTGATGTTACTGTTGCCGTTCCGTGTTGCGGCGGTAGCATCTGTGGCTGCGCCGATCTCTATCCTGATCACATTTGGTATTATGAATATCGTGGGCCTGGAATTGCACCAGGTAACCCTGGCGGCACTGATCATCGTGCTGGGGATGGTAGTAGACAATGCCATTGTGGTCGTGGACAATTATATCGAAAAGCTGGACGAAGGCATCACCCCCTGGCAGGCGGCATGGCAGGCAGCTAAACAATTGACCCTGCCCATTTTTACCGCCACACTCGCCATCATCTTTGCCTTTGCACCGCTGGCGCTTTTTATGGACGGTATCGCCAAAGATTTTATGGCATCACTGCCGGTTACCATTGCCATCGCATTGATCGCTTCCATGCTGGTAGCGCTGTTGTTGACGCCTTACATGTGTTACGTGTTCATTAAAAAGGGACTTAAACACAGGATCAGCGACCGGCCAATGAAAAAGAACCTGCTCGACAGATTACAAACTGCATTTGACAAAGGTGTGGAGTTCTGTTTCCGCTGGCCGAAAGCAACTATGCTGAGTGGGGTAGCTGCCGTATTACTGGCGCTTGTCATTGCCGGTAAGGTAGATCCGGAATTTTTCCCGATCAGTGAACGTAATCAGTTCAACATGGAAGTATGGCTGCCTTCGGGTTCTTCTTTGCACCAGACAGAGGAAGCGGTAAAACGCCTGGAAGCAGTACTGAAAAAGGATAAACGCGTAGTGCAGATCACTAGTTTCATGGGTATGAGCTCGCCCCGTTTTCATACTTCCTATGCGCCGGAAACTCCCCGCAGGAACTATGCACAGGTATTTATCACCACCACCAGCAGTGAAGCCACTGAAGAGATGGTACATGAGTATCTGCAATCATTGAAAGGCTTTTTGCCCGATGGTAATATCAAACTGAAACAGTTAAGTTTCCAGGAAGGTGCGCCCATTGCCGTACGTGTGATAGGAGATAATATAAGCGACCAGAAAAAAGTAGCCGCTGAGGTCAAAAAGATACTGGAGAATGCCAAAGGCACCAACTGGGTAAGGCTGGATTGTGAGGAAGACTATTTTGGTATCCGCTTACAGATCAATGAAGATAAGGCCAATCGCCTGGGTATTTCTAATCAGGCTATTACCCAGACCCTGGGCGCCGGATTGAAGGGATATGCCCTGTCTACCATGTGGGAAGGCGATAAGCCGGTCGACATCTTCCTGCGCTATGATTCTGCCAGTCGTAAAGATGCACAGGCACTCGAAAACCTGCATGTAAGCACCCGTTATGGCGATAAGATCCCCTTGAAAGAAGTGGCATCGCTCACACCCGCCTGGCATACAGGTATGATCGCTCACAGGAATGGCTTGAGAACATTATCAGTGTTATCAGAAGCCCAGATGGGTCAGAAACCTTCGCGTGTCCTGAAAGAAGTACAGCCATTGATTGACCAGTTGAAGCTGCCGCCGGGTATCCGTATAGCGTATGGTGGCGATGCAGAATCATCCGCAGATAACCAGCCTTACATGATGGTATCGCTGGGAGTGAGCCTGATCCTCATCTTCCTGACATTGTTATTCCAGTTCAAAAACCTGGGCAAAACACTGATCATACTGGCCACTTTCCCGCTTAGCTTATTGGGCGCTTTCTCAGGCTTGTACCTTACAGGCAATCCACTTGGTATGACCGCTTTCATGGGCATTATCAGCCTGATCGGCATCGTGGTAAGGAACGGTATTATACTGGTGGATTATGCGGATGAATTGGTACATGACCATGGTTATAAACTGAAGGCGGCCGCCCTGGCGGCTGCGAAACGCAGGATGCGTCCCATATTCCTCACTTCATCTGCCGCTGCTGTTGGGGTGGTACCGATGATCATCAGCAAGTCGCCCATGTGGGCGCCGCTGGGTAGTGTACTGGCTTTTGGACTGATTGTGTCGATGATATTAACGCTTTTCGTGGTGCCAGTACTTTACAGCCAGTTCATTAAACCGAAACCGGACATGCCGGAGATGTCTCAGGCAGATGCTGACGATCCCGTACAATATAAACCAGTACATGCGTAAGAGAAACGCAGGAGAACCGGCATCTTTTCAAACCGTTCAATTTTATTTAAGCAAATGAGTATAGTTCGATATATCAAATCGCTCCTTGTAAGTACTGCACTGCTAGTGTCGCAATACGCCGCAGCGCAACGGGTGCTGACACTCGAAGAAGCAAGGAAGCTGGCGGTGACGAGGAATAATAACCTGAAAGCCGCGGAAGAAAAGATAGGGGCGGCCAGGGCGCAAAAGGCGATAGCCGGGGCAAAGGACAAGCCTACAGTGGATGGATCGGTAACAGGTTTCTACTTCAGCTCTCCGCTGAATAAGTTATTGCCGGAGTATGGCGTCAGCCCGATGGTAAGTGCCTCGCAACCTATTTATGCAGGCGGTAAGATACGCCTTGGTAAAGCAGCTGCCGGCAAAGGTGTGGAAATAGCTGAAGAACAAAAGGCACTGACAACGGCAGAAGTGTTGCTGGCCACTGAAAGCGCCTACTGGCAGGTGGTGGCAGCAAAGGAAAAGATAAGACTGGCGGAACAGTTTGCACGGCAGCTGGACGGCTTGTACAGGGAATTGAATAATGCTTATACTGCCGGCCTGACTTATAAGAATGACCTGCTACAGGTAAAGGTGCAGCAGAACGACAATCAGCTCAATGTTATCAGGGCTAATGATGCCTGGGTATTATCCAAGCTAAACCTGGCGCAGATAACCGGTCTGGGAGACAGCACAGAGTTCGTTCTCCCTGATTCCGTACTGGGCGAATTCAGTAACGAAACATTGCACCGTTCAATGGCCGAAATAGCGGCTGACCGGCCCGAGATAAAGATCCTGCAAAAATCGCTGGAAGCGGAGAAGATACAGGAGAAGCTATTGAAAGCTGATTTCAGGCCCACCATTGGACTGAGTGCGGGCGGTCTGGCTGGTTTCGGGAAACAGGGCATCAACCTGGGTAATCCTTCCAGCAATGCCTTTGCTGCCTACTATGGTATGCTGCAGGTAAGTATGCCTATACTGGACTGGGGCCAGCGTAAACAGAAGATCAGGCAACAACAGCATAACATCACGGCACAACAATATCAGCTGCAGGAAACAAAAGAGAAGATATCACTGGAAGTACAACAGGCATATTTACAGCTGAATGAATCGGCTAAACGTATTGAGCTGTCCGGCGCATCATTGGAACAGGCGGAAGAGAATCTAAGACTGAGTAATGATCGATTAAAGGCTGGAACTATCACTGGTCAGGATGTGCTGGAGGCTCAAACAATCTGGCAGCAGGCAAATAGTAATATCATTGATGCCAAAACAGCGTATAGGATTAGTGAAGCGAATTTGTATAAAACACTAGGTATGACACGGTTTTAGTATTAGGCTTTGTGTTTTGATAGGCGGATCCGGGTTCTTATACTTCCCCGGATTATCAAAACCAGGGTATAAACAGTTGTAGGTTTAAGCAATACACCGGTGCAGTCCTGCACTGGTGTTTTTGTTTGCACGTGATAATATGATATATTTGTATTATAAAAAATAATATCCCTAATGCCTTCAGTTCGTACCCTTATGTATGCAGCTTGTTCAGTTGCACTCTTTTTTACCGCCTGTAGCAAAGAAAAAAATGAAAACCCACTTTCCGGTTTGTATGTCAGTGCAAATGTTGTTGTGTATGATTCTGTAAAATTGTACACGAAGTCTGGTGTTATTACCGATACGACGATTATACGCGGAGCGCTTGAAAGGAGATGGGACAATGTCAAATTCAATCTTAAGGCCGGTACAGATTCTATAGAGAAATATAGAACCGTAAACATTGATCCTGAAAGAGATAGTACCTACTTTGATTACAAGACATATACGCGGGCATATGATATTATAAGCCACAGTAATGGATTGATGGTGCTGCTATCAAAAGATTCTGTTACCAATTTAAGTATTGGAGCGCCTTTCTCACCGCCTGGAACTGTCCTTGATTGCGGATCATCAGGTGCGTTAATCACAAAATACCGCAATTCGTATGCATATGGGAGTGCAGGAGTAGATAGCTTTTACCGAAAAGGAAAAAGACATGCCATTTTAGAAGAATCAGCCGGCTATCTGACATATCCCGGTATAACCTATTTATTTACCCGCCACTCGAATGGTCGTTCAGTGTGTATCGCCTCATCACCTGATATTAACAACCAATTCAATGAAGGAGTACTTGCAATGCTGGGAAATGAAGACACATTGATCGTTCAGATAAGCAGATTGCGATTGATTAAACAGTAAGCGACATATATCTGTAGACAGAGAAGCCGTCCCGCCATTACTTTGGGACGGCTTTTTGTTTGTAATCCCAGGGGCAACTTTGGAATCGCAATAATGATTTACAATACCTACCCGGTTGATCATTCACAGCGATACGGATCTGCCATGTGCCGTATGCTTGTAGCGTGGTGTTTCAACCCCCGGGTCAAAAATATCCCCGACAACATGGTTGCTATTGAAAAATACAAACTACTTGGTATTGTCCCTGTGTTGCATTCTGAGTACTTTTATAGCAACATACTTCGTGCGCTTCACTATTGCCCCATCAATTACTCGCATATGATCAAAAAACCTCCGTTCCGTAAGTTGAGAGGGTATGCTTTTGACCCCTCTTTATCACTTAATCTGGATACTGCTGTCATTAACAATATCACCTATAAAGTTCGCTGGGAAGATAAAGATGATCCTGACCCGGAAAGGCGGCTCAAACCTGGTCCGATAGGGGAGTACCTTGAAGTGGTCGATTATGATCCTACCGTTGATAAATTCTATGAACCGGTAAATCTTGACCATCCTTACATTCTGGCGCAGGACGGATTGAATCCTTCCGGCAGCAACCCCCAGTTTCATCAGCAAATGGTGTATGCCGTAGCCATGACCACCATTAAGAATTTTGAAGCAGGATTAGGCCGGCCTGTGCTTTGGAGTCCCCGTCAGGTAATGATGGAAGAAAGAACGAATGGAAATCCGCCGGAAAAGAAGAGAGGTCCTGATGTATATGTGCCTACTTTACGCATTTACCCTCATGCTATGAGAGAGGCAAATGCCTATTATTCTCCACAGAAGAAAGCGCTCTTATTCGGTTACTTTTCTGCCCAGCCGGCAGATGTTACTTTGCAGATGCCTGATGCGCTAACCTTTACCTGCCTTAGTCACGATATTATTGCGCATGAAACCACACATGCTATCCTGGATGGCTTGCATCAAAGCTATACGGAGAGCAGCAATCCGGATGTACTGGCATTCCACGAAGCATTTGCCGACATTGTTGCGTTGTTCCAGCATTTCACCTTCTCTGATGTGCTGAAAAACCAGATTGCTGCTACTCGTGGAGACCTGGCTTCACAGAACCTGTTGGGTAAGTTAGCACAGGAATTTGGGATCGCTATTGGCAGTTACGGTTCCCTGCGTGATGCTATCGGCTCTTTTGATAAAGAGACAAAAACCTGGAAACCAAAGGAGCCAAATGGAGACGAGTACAGAACGGTGATGGAGCCGCACGAGCGCGGTTCTATACTTGTCGCTGCAATATTTGAGGCTTTTATATCCATTTACAAGAATAGGGTCAGCGATCTTTTGCGTATTGCCAGTAATGGATCGGGCATATTGCCGCAGGGGCAGCTGAGCCCTGACCTGGTGAGCCGTATGGCCACTGAAGCAGGAAAGACCGCGCAGCATGTACTGAATATGTGTATACGCGCATTGGACTATTGTCCGCCGGTAGATATCACTTTTGGCGATTACCTGCGTGGAATTATTACAGCAGATTCTGATTTAATAGAGGATGATAACCGTGATTACCGGCTGGCTTTTATCGATGCTTTCCGTAAACGGGGAATTTATCCCAGTGGTATTAAACATCTTTCTATAGAGAGCCTTGCTTATTCCATTCCTGATACATTCGGCATACAGGGACAGATCAATATTATCGTGAATTTTTTGAGGGAGTACCGGAGTGAAATCTTGAATGAGAAGCGGAGAAGCGAAATCTTTAAGATCAACAGAAAATATATAGCGGGACAATATGATGACGATAAGCCTGAGATCTATGGTTTACATCGCCGCTTACTGCAAAAGTTCGATAATTCGTTTGATTTTGAAAAGCTGACCGGGCTCTTATTCAGCGAAGGTGCCCGCGAACTTGGCATAGGTGTTTCCGATGCTTATGGAAATGAGGGGGGCGACTGGCCAAGTGTATCAGTTCAGTCGCTTCACCTGGCTTCACGTGTAGGACCGGATGGTAACCAGGTGAATCAGATCATAGTGACGCTGGTGCAGGGAGCATATGTAAGTATTTCCCGTAACGAGAATAACGAACCTACGATCACCCCGGGGAAAAAAGAAGGTAGTACCAGGGTACGCGGTGGCTGCACGCTGATATTTGACCTTGACAGTCTGCAACTCAGGTATGCTATCTCGAAACCATTACTGAGCCTGGAAAAATTGAACGACAGAATACATCAACTGGACGAGGGACGTTGTAGTGCGCTACTTCAACATCATCAGGAGATGAGGGTCTCACAAAGCCGTTTCGAAGCGTACTTCGGTATGGGGCCTTCAAACGCGCATAATGAACCTTTCTGTTTTCTTCATACACACTAACTTATTTTATGGCAAAGTCAACAAACACCAAAGTCAATAAAGTTAAGATCAGAATGTATAAAGGAGGGACCGGCGATTGCTTTCTGCTTCAATTTATGAAAGGCGCTGATCCTTCCTTTAACATGATGATCGATTGTGGTAGTATAAAGGGTGGAGCACCTCAGTTTGAAGGTATAGCTAAAGATCTTCAGGAACAGACTGGTGGTGACATAGATTTGCTTGTTGTTACACATGAACATGCAGATCATATCAACGGCTTTGAAAAAGCCAAAGAGCTTTTTGATGAATTTACATTTAAAAAGGTTTGGTTTGCCTGGACAGAAGACGAGGAAGATCCGGTGGCCAATGATTATCGTCAGAACCGCAGTGAACTTAGTATGGCACTGGATGCAGCAGTTTCAAAACTAAATATGCTGCTGAAAGATAATTACTATGAAAAGCTGTTCATGGATGATGTAGCAAGTAAGCTGATGGTCGACGGGAAGAAGAAATTCATCAATTCCATCACATCGTTAAACGATCTGAATATACTAAAGGCTGCCAAAGGCAAGCCACTGCCTACAATGGTGGAAAAATTTACGGAACTGGGTATCATTAAAGAGGATACCATAGTAGAATTGCTAAAGCCGGGAGATGTCCGTTCGAAGCTGGCAGGAGCAACCGGCCTACGTTTTTATGTATTGGCGCCCCCGAGGGATTTTAACCTGCTGGACGAAACAGAAGGTGGAGATAATAACTTCGATAAACGTGAGACAAAGAGCCGGAAGGATTTTGCTTTCCTGTCAGCGGTCGATGGAGTGCTTTCAGGCAATGCTAATTCAAAATTTCCATTTGAGGCTGAGCATGAACTTCAGAATACACAGCATGATATAGTGAAGTTGTATAAAGAAGGAAATGACTGGCGGAAGATAGATCATGACTGGCTGTACTCAGCAGGTAGCTTAGCCATGCGCTATGAAAGAAGTATTAATAATACCAGCCTGGCGCTCGCGATACAGTTCGAAGATAGTGAAAGAGTATTGTTGTTCCCTGCTGATGCCGAATTTGGCAGCTGGAAAAGCTGGCATATGGGCTTGCATTGGCCAGTGAAAATTGACGGAAAAACAGTGAAGAAGGATATTTCATACTTCCTGGGTAATACCGTCTTTTACAAAGTTGGCCATCACCTCAGCCATAATGGAACAGCAACGAAACAGGGGCTTGACCTGATGACCAGTGATGAGCTGACCGCCATGGCCACCCTGGATTTTGCCAAGATAAATGATGGATGGCTGAACACTATGCCTAATGATCTGCTCAGCGCTGAACTGATCCGGAAATGCGCTGGTAAGCTGTATGTCAACGGAGACTGCGACAAGATACTTTCCAACATGAAGACAGACCGGGTTACTATTAAGAAGGCTCATGAGCGTATCATGCGAGGACTGCACCAGGCGTTTGCAAACAAGAACCACCTGGAATGCACTATAGAAGGATAAAATCCTCTGCAGACGATCATTTATCTCTTTGCAAACCTGTTCCTTAAGTAGCGGAGGGTTTCAGATGAAGGCCCAAGGGCATTAGCCCTTGGGGAGTGCTGAGACGATTGACCAGGGTTTAATAAAATATTCGGTGCAAAATACGCTTGAAAAAGGCCAATAGCAAGGACTCGAAAAGGGGTACAGCCCGTGGCCTCACCTGAAGCCGTAGCAACACCCTTATCGACGAATAAACTTCATCGTGCTTGTTTCTCCGCCTGTTTCGACGACTGATATTCAGTGGGCGTCATCCCAAACTGCTTCAGGAAATTCCTGCCGAAATTCGTCTGAGAATGATAACCTACCATGTCGGACACCTCATATATCTTAAAGGAGCCTTGCGCCAGCAATGCTGCTGCTTTTTTCAACCTCGTGACATTTACCAGCTCATTTGGAGTAAGGTCAGAAATAGATTTGATCTTCCTGTATAATGTAGGCCGGCTCATGTTCATCAGCCGGGCAAGTTTTTCTATATCGAGGTCCGCGTCTTCCAGGTTCTCATGAATAATAGCGGTCAGTTGCTCCAGGAACAATTCATCTGGCCGGGTGGAGGCAATTGTATTAATATTCACGAGTGGGGAATGTGCAAAGTAGTCCTTGATTTTAGAACGGTTGGCCAGCAGACTTGCGATCTGCGCCAGCAGGAACTCCGTAGAAAAAGGTTTGTCTACATAAGCATCTGCCCCTAGTTCCAGTCCCGCTATTTTAGCCTGCAAGGTGTTTTTAGCCGTTAGCAGGATAACAGGAATGTGGCAATAATCAAAAGTAGACTTAACGAGGCGGCATAGTTCAAAACCGTCCATCACCGGCATCATCACATCACTGATGACTAGCTGTATGGGTTCATTACCTAACAATGCCAATGCCTCCTTCCCATTTCGTGCTGTCAGCATCGTATATTTTTCACTTAGCTCCTCTCCAAGAAAGGCCAGAATTTCTTCATTATCATCAACGAGCAGTAGCAGTGGTTTCATGATACCTGGTTTGTATTTGTAATGGTGATTGATTTATTGGTTCTGCCTGGCTGCAGGTTGAACTCTATGTCCTGGTGTACCGGCATACGCAGCACAAACACATTGAGGTTGTGACTGCCTGTTTGTAGTGTCAGCGTTCCTTTATGCAATGTGGCTAAAGAGCGTGAAAGCGCCAGGCCTATTCCCGTGCCTTTCTGCATCTCCGTTTCCTTGAGGCGGAAGAATGGTTCGAATATCTTTTCTTTCATTTCCGCTGGTATGACATGACCATCATTGCTGATCTCTATGATGAAATAATTATCCTCTTCCGGGAAAGTCAGCAGCCGTATGCTGGCAACGGTGGCGGCATATTTTATCGCATTCCCGAGGAGGTTGCCGAGAATTTTATTGAAGGCCTCAATATCCACATAGGCATATAATTCCGCCGGCCGGTCAAGCGAGAGTTCAAACTGTTTCTGTTCGGCCAGTGTCTTAAACCCAGTGTACATCTCTTCCAGCAGGTCCGGAATATTGGCCTTGACGAAACTGAGGGAGTAGCCGTTCAGTTCCGTCTGGCGGAAGTCCAGCAGCTGGCTGGTAAGACCGACCAACCTGTTGGTATTACGCTCCATGATGGATAGGCTGTCCTTGATCTCCGGCATGTGACCAGCTTTCCTGATCACTTTCTCCAGTGGCGCTTTGATGAGTGTTAGCGGTGTCTTGATTTCATGCGCTACATTGGTAAAGAACTCTATCTTGGCCTTGAACACCTCTTTCTCTTTTGCCGCTTCAAACAGCTCGATCTTTCGCCTGTTCTTTGCTTCAATCCGTTTGTGATAGTTCCGGATGATATACCAGATGATACATGTGGCCAATACCGCGTAGAGTATCAATGCCCACCAGCTACGCCACCAGGGTGGCATTATTTCAATTACGAGGGTTGTTTCGGCGGATGGCCAAACACCGCCGCTATTGCGTGCCTTTACTCTGAAAGTATAGGTTCCCGGCGCCAGTTCCGTGAAATAAGCCTTACGATTGGTCTTCAGGTAAGTCCAGTTTTTATCCAGGTTGTCCATCTTATAGGCATATTCCGCTATCTCCGGAGCCGTATAACTAAGTAACGCGAAGTCAATGCTGAAGGTGGACTGATGATAGCTTAATGAGATCCTGTCGGTAGAGGTAACTGACCTTTGCAGCGGTGAGCCTTTTGCAGCGATAGGCAGTTCGCGGTTATTGACCTGGAAGCCGGTGATGTAAACCGGACCGGCGAAAGTGTTCTGTACAAATTCATCAGGATTGAAACTGATAAACCCTTTTCCACTGCCGAAATACATACGGCCTGCCGCATCTTTGTAAGCTGAATTGAAGTTGAACTGATCGCTCAGCAGACCGTTTGCCCTGGTATAGGTTTTTACACTGCCATTCCGTGGATTGAAACAGCTCAAACCACGGGAGGTGCTGATCCAGAGATTGGCCTGTTTGTCTTCCAGTATGCTGAGCATGAAATTGCTGGGGAATCCATCTTCAGTGGTATACCTCGTAAAGCTTTTCTGAGCGCTGTTATACCTGCAGAGACCTCCTTCAGTAGCAAACCACAGGTGACCATCGGTATCTTCAAAAATGCTGTTGATACGATCGCTGCTCAGGCTATGTATATCGTTTTCCGCATAGCGGAAATTCCCTTTTTTCCCTGTAGATGGATCATAATAATGAATACCGCTGCCGTAAGTGCCTGCCCAGAATACGCCTGATCTGTCCTGCAGCAGGCAGGAATACCAGTTAACGAGTGGCAGGCCGGTAAACAGGGCGAAATCGTTCCGGGACTTGTCATATTGATAGGCTCCCCTGGTAGTGCCCAGCATAACAGGGCCTCCCGGAGGATGGTATATGCAATAGATAAAATTGCTCTGTAATGCGGAGAGGCCGGATCGCATGTTGAACCGCCGCGTAACCTTGCCGGTACGGGTGTTCAATACATCCAGGCCATGCTCGAAAGTACCGATCCAGAGTTCATCGCCATCCAGCAGCAAGCCATGGATATTGGTATAGGATATACTGCCTGCAGCACCGCCGGGCTGAAAATGCGTAAACGTTTGTGTGGGGAAATCGAGTCGGTTCAGGCCTGCATCTTCTGTCCCTATCCAGAGGTTGTTATACCTGTCTCCATGGATCTCACGAACCACGTTCCCGCTGAGTGAGTTTTCGCCTGTTTTAGGGAAATACTTTTTAAAGGGCGTGTATTGTGTAGGATAATAGTTAACACCGCCAAAGTAGGTGCCTGCCCAGATACCGCCTTCCTTATCGCGGCAGAAGGTATATACCGCGTTGTCAGAGATAGAATAGGGATCATTATACATCTTACGGAGATTCTTCGCCTTCCCGGTAAGCGTATTATAAATGAAAATACCTGTTTCGGTAGCGATCCAGTATTCATGGTCGCCCGTCTGGAGGAAGTTGCGGACAAAGATCTCGGTATGGTCATCGTTATAGGCGAGAATATCTGTATAGTTGCCGGAAGCGATATTAAACTGTTTGACCCCCTGGTTAGAGGTTCCTATCAATATACTGCCATCCCTGGTACTGGATATTTTCTCTATCCAGTGGTTCACCGGCATCTTTGAGTGACTGAACATGTCATAGGCCGTAAATGTGCCGGTACGGGCATTGTATTGCTGCAGATAACCATTGGTAGTGGATGCCCAGATAGTGCCATCGGGTGAAAGACAGAGAGAACCGGCTTCAAAGAAACTGTCGGTACTGAAATACTGCAATTGGCGGCTGGCAGGGTGGTACCGGAACAAAGAAAAGCCGGACACGAACCATATATTTCCTGTGCTGTCGCCCTGTATGGCCCTTACCTGTCCTTTAGGCGCTACATCCAGAAAAAGAAAACTCTCGGTTGATTTGTTATAGCTATAGAGACCGTTTTCCGTACCAACCCAAAGGGTACCATCTGCCCCTTCATAGAGGGCGTGGATAAAGTTGCTGCCAATGCTGCTGCTGTCCTGCGGATTGTGACGGAAAACCTTGAAGGTATACCCATCAAAGCGGTTCAGCCCGTCTTTGGTGCCAAACCACATAAACCCCCTGCTGTCCTGCAGACTGCAGATGACAGCATTGTTTGACAGGCCGTTCTCTACCTGGTAGTGCCGGAAATAGTACAATTGTCCGCATACCTTTCCTGTACCACCAATGAGAAGACAGATCAGCAGGAATATGCTCATCTGAAAATAAAAACGTGGTGCTGCCTTCAATTGTTCCTGTTCACTATAACGCGCTTTATACATAGCGTTTCATAACGTAAAATCGAAAATGAGATGATTTGCTGAAGTTTTGATACGGTTTGTAGAGCTTAAAAAAACTAATAATCGCAACTTCATACCAATATTCCAGATCATAAGCCGGAAAACGGAGACAGTACTTTTAATTGTTACTGTCACACTAATGAAATTAACTATTTAAAACGTTATGGACAAGATTTTCCGGACATTATAAAAGAGTTTTATTTGAATTACTAATAATTACACGTTTATGAAACTGATCCGCATTTTGCTAAACAGCAGCGTATTCCCTATACTCGCCTGCGCGCTGTTTCTGCTCATTGAGCCGGTATCCGCCCGGCAAACCGTCAGGAAAAAATTCCGGGGAACGGTTATCTCCCGCGAAAACGAGCCGGTTATTGGCGCTACTGTAAGTGTAAAGGGTGGCCCCGGGACAATGACAGATAATTCAGGAAATTTTACGATCGAGGCCGAAGAAGGCGCTTCCGCTACCATTACCAGCATCGGTTTTGAGACGAAAGAAATAGTATTAAAAGGAGATGAAGCCGTTTCCGTGCGACTGGAAAAGTCGTACCGGAACCTGAACGATGTGGTCGTAGTAGGATATGGTACCGTAAAGAAAAAGGACCTGACAGGCTCTGTGGCACTGGTGAATGTGGGGGAGGCCAAAAAGAATGTGTCTTACGATGTAGCGAAAATGTTACAGGGACAGGCTGCAGGTATCAGCGTTCATGGCTCCGGAGAACCGGGTGGTTATGTGCAGATCAAGATCCGTGGTACGACCACCTTCGGCAATAACAGTCCCCTGTTTGTAATAGATGGTGTACCGGTGGATGCGCCTTACGATTTCTCACCTAATGATATTGAGAGTATCCAGGTGCTGAAAGACGCGTCAGCGGCTGCGATATATGGCTCCAGGGCTGCAACAGGTGTGATCATCATCACCACCAGGAAAGGAAAACAGGGGCCGGTGAGGGTAAACTTCAACAGTTACGCGGGCGTACAGGAAGTAGCCAGGAAGATATCGCTGACTGACCGGGCGCAATACCAGCAGATCGTATCTGCTGCAGAAACGAACGCCGGACTATCCCTGGCGCCTGCCAATGATCCGGCTAATCCTTCATATGTATCCAATATCAATACAGACTGGCAGAAAGAAGGCCTGAAACGTGGCGTGATACAGGATCATAACGTGGGCCTCTCCGGAGGAACGGAAAGTATCTCCTACAATGCCTCCCTGGGATATTTCAACCAGACAGGTACACAGGTTGGTCCGCAGAAGTATGACCGCTATACCCTGAACAGCAATCTGCAGGGTAAAAAAGGCCGTTTCAGCTACGGTGTAAAGGCAGCCTATACTCAATCGCACAAGGGCAATTATGGCGCTACAAACGGGCATGCCGTGTTTGGAGGGGTAGTGACCAGTATGCTGACTGCCATTCCTACCATGCCTGTATACGATCCTTCCCGCCTGGGTGGATATGGTGGTAGCGACCAGGTGAAGAACAGGGCTATCTCTGCCAACGTAGTTGGTATCAATAACCTGGTAAATGACTACAGCGACCGTAACCGCTTCCTGGGAAATGCCTGGGGTGAACTGGAAATAGTGAAAAATCTTAAATACAGGATCAACGCCAGCTTCGACAGGACCGACTACGAGAACTCTCACTTCGAGCCACGCTTCGACATGGGATACTATTATCTCAATACACAATACTATATGTACCTGCAATATGGTCATTCAAAGACCAGTTTGCTGGAGCATACACTGACTTACCAGCTGCAGAAAGGCAAGCACAAAATTGACCTCCTGGGTGGTATGACCTACCAGGAAGACAAGAACGAATGGATGGCTGCCACTGCTCAGGATACAGCAGACCTGAACTTCAAGACCTTTGGCGCTGTAGCCAGGGCAAGCGCTAAAGGCGTTACCAGCTGGAAGGGCACCGCTGCCCTGTACTCTATGCTGGGCAGGATCAACTACAATTATGACGACCGTTACCTGCTGACGGCTAATTTCAGACGTGACGGCTCATCCAAGTTTGCACCAGCCAACAGGTATGGTAATTTCGCCGGTTTTGCAGCTGCCTGGAACATCAGCAATGAGAAGTTTTTAAAGCTACCTTCCTTCATCAGCAGCCTGAAGCTGAGAGGTGGTTATGGTGTATTGGGCAATCAGACTGCCCTGGGCTGGTATGACTACCAGTCGTATATCAACAATACCACCAACTACCTGTTTGGCGATCAACTGGCTACAGGTTCCACTACCGTCTCAGTAACAGACCCGACCCTGAAATGGGAGTCTACCACTACAACCAACGTGGCATTGGACCTGGGCCTTTTTAATGAGAAATTGTCCTTTACGGCGGAATATTACAACCGCCTTTCAAAAGATATCATTACCGCCATCCCTATACCATATTCAGTAGGTTCCTTCCCTCAGACGCTGACCACCAATGCGGCATCCCTGAAGAACAGTGGTATCGAGTTCACCCTGACCTACAAGGACAACATCGGCGCCCTGAACTATTCCATCAATGCCAATGCCTATACCCTGAAGAACAAGGTGGAGAAACTGGGTGGTAAGAATAACCCGGTATATGGCGCCGGCAGCAAAACCGAAGTAGGCCGTGAAGTGGGTGAGTTGTTCGGGTACAAAACAGATGGCATCTTCCAGAGCCAGGACGAAATTGCAAAACATGCTACCCAGGACCAGTCAGGTGGCATCAAACCCGGCGATATCAAATACAAGGATATAGACGGTAATGGCGCCATTACCGATGCAGACAGGACCTACCTGGGCTCAGTGATTCCTAAATTCTACTATGGGCTGAATGTATCTGCGTCTTACAAAAACTTCGACCTTTCTTTCTTCTGGCAGGGTAATATGGGCAGCAAAGTAAACAATGGGGTTTATTCAGCGCTGATGGCCGGCCAGTATGGTAATGCGCATACCGACGAACTGAATTACTGGACACCTACCCACACCAATACCAATGTGCCAAGGCCACTGATCAACGATATCAATAACAGCAGGTTCTCAGACCGTTTTGTACAGAGTGGCTCTTATGTAAAACTGCAGAATGCGCAGATAGGATATACTATTCCAGAATCTACGCTGGGCAAGACACATGTGTTCAGAAGCCTGCGTGTGTACCTCTCAGGATTGAACCTGGTTACTATCACCAAATACAAAGGCTACGATCCGGATTTCATCAGCGACGGTTTGTTTAACAGGGGCTTTGACTATGGCTCCTTCCCGAACCCCAGAACAGTGATGTTTGGTGTACAGTTAGGCCTTTAATCTTTAAACAGCATTACAATGAAACGTACTATATCTCATTATATTTTAACAGTTACCGCTGCCAGTATACTTGCTGCAAGCTGTGGTAAGAAACTGGACCAGGTAAACCCGAACGCACAGACTTCCGAGACCTTCTGGCAAACAGGTAATGATGCTATTCAGGGTATCAATGCGGCATACGCTCCCTTATTGCTCGACGGCGCTTATATGCGCTTCACACCGATCCTGCTGGATGTGAGGGGAGATGATATCCGGAGTAACAGTCCCTGGACTGCTATTTCAGGTGTGGGTAAGTTCGCGCTCGGTACAGGCAATGCTGACGGGTACGGATGGGCTTTCGACGAATATTATGAAGGCATTTTCCGCTGTAACCAGGTGCTCGACCATGTACCTGCCATCAATATGGCGGAAGATCAGAAGAACCGTGTGCTCGGACAGGCTTATTTCCTGAGAGGACTGTACTTCTTTCACCTGGTGAACCTTTTTGGCAATGTAGCATTGCCAACCACTACGCCGCAGTCAAAAGCAGACTTCTACGGTAAGCAGATGACAGCACAGGATGGCTGGCAGCAGATCATATCCGATTTCAAGGCAGCTGCTGACCTGTTGCCGGTGTCTTACAAAGATGTAACCGGTGCAGACGTTAACCAGGTGGGAAGGGCTACCAAAGGCGCTGCAATGGGCTATCTCGGCAAAGCCTACCTGTTTAACAAAAAGTACCCGGAAGCCGCTGAACAGTTCAAAAAAGTAATAGATCTGGGTGTGTATTCGCTGATGCCTGATTACAAAGACAATTTTACAGAGAGCAAAGAGAATAACGCAGAGTCCATCTTTGAGGTACAGTTCTCCACTACCGTGGGAGGTACTGATCTGGGATGGCAGGGTATTCCTACTTCTACCTGGGCAAAGACTTCCGCAAGGGCCATTACTTTTGGTGCGCCGAATTTCGGCTGGACCGATGTACAGCCGACGGTGTTTGTGTTCAATGAGTTCCAGCAGGAGAAAACAGTAGATGGTGAAACAGATCCAAGACTGGACGCTACCATCTTCTATAACAAACCAGGCGAAACGATCTACGGACAACTATTTGCACAGGTGTATGCCAACAGCTCTTACCTCAATGATATCTTCTGCAGGAAATATGAAAACGGAGATGGAAATAAGCCAAACGAGTATGACTGGAAGTCTGGTATCAATGAAAGGTTGATGCGTTATTCAGACATCCTGCTGATGTACGCTGAATGCCTGAATGAGCAGTCACAGACCGCACTGGCAGCTCCTTATATCCAGCAGGTAAGGACCCGCGCAAAACTGCCTGATATCACTGCTACATTGGCAACGATGACGCAGGCAAAGATGCGTGATCAGCTGTCGCACGAACGTTTGCTGGAGTTCTGCCTGGAAGGTCACCGCTTTGATGATATACGTCGCTGGGGCTGGCTGGAAGACGAGACGAAGCTTGCACTGTTGAAATCCCGCGATCCGGAGTTCAATAACTATAAAGCAGGGAAAGAGCTGTACCCGATTCCGCAGGGAGAGATAGACAATAATCCTGGGTTCAAACAGAACTCTTCTTACTAAAGTAAATGCAGTATATGAACTTTTTTCGTTTGAGGAATACGGCCGTCCTGCTTTTACTGATGACAGGTGTAATTTCCTGTAGTAAGAAAGATGCTGCGTCCCCGTCCACCAGAGATACCACTGTAGTGGAGCCGCCGGTAGTCGCCTTCGATATCAACAGCATTAACGATACGTATGAAGACGTGGCTCCCTTCGTGTATTATCCCAAATGGGGTCCTTATAACGTACATGATCCTGTTATCAGGAAATTCGGCAGCTACTATTATTGTTATAGTACAGATGCGGGCTTCGGAATTTCAGTAAGACCGGGTCTGCAGATACGCAAGTCCAAAGATCTGGTGGAGTGGACTTTTGTGGGATGGGTATTTAATCAGCTCCCATCCCAGGGGTCTTCTTTTATACAGCAGAAAGGTGGTACGCCCAATAACAGCCTGTGGGCGCCCAGTGTGGTGAAAGTGGGTAATGAATATCGCCTTTATTATTCCCTTTCCTCTAATGTGGGACGCCTCAGTGTGATAGGGCTGGCAACGGCTTCATCGCCGGAAGGACCCTGGACAGAGAAGGGCCTTGTGGTGACCTCTCTGAATGATAACGCCATTCAGACGAATGCCATTGATCCGAGTGTGCTGGTTACTCCTTCAGGAGAGCATTGGATGTATTACGGTTCTGCCTGGGACGGTATCTATGTATTAAAGCTGGATCCTGCTACCGGACTGGCGCAGAACTCGGGCGACAAAGGTAAGCGCATTGCCAACCGCGGATTTACAAATGGAAAGTATAACGGCAACATTGAAGGGGCGGAAGTGGTTTATAACGCTTCGCAGAACAAATACTTCCTGTTCATCGCGTACGACTGGCTGGAAACCAAGTATAATACCCGCGTGATGCGTGGCGACAAACCCGACGGGCCCTTTTATGATTTTAAGGGCGCTGATGCCAATACAGATATAGATCATGGTCCGATGATCACAGCTCCTTACCAGTTCAGCGGTCATAGTGGCTGGCAGGGCGTGTCGCACTGTACGGTGTTTGACGACGGGAATGGACAGTACTATATGGCGCATCAGGGCCGGCCGGGCATTAACAAATACTTCATGGACCTCCATGTACGTAAGATGTTCTGGACAACGGAGGGATGGCCGGTGGTATCGCCGGAACGTTATGCCTGGGAGAATGATGCCACTGTGCCGGCTGACAGTATTACCGGTAGCTGGGAACAGATCATACTGGGATATCGTGTGGTGCCGGGTTATGGAAATGAGCAGGTGTCGCCGGATTTCCAGGTATCTGTTCCGCTGACTATATCAGCCAACGGAACACTGAACAACGATGCCGCCAGCAAATGGGTGTACAATGCTCCCTGGCTGGAAATGCGCTGGAGCAATGGATATACAGACAAGGTATTGGTGCAGCGCGGCCGTGACTGGGAGAAGAAAACATCAACGCTGATATTCACTGGTCTGAATAATGACGGTGTTGCCATCTGGGGCAAAAAAAGCAAGCAATGATCTCAACAAACCGATAACTGGATGTAATGAAAAATAAGGTACTAAAAGTACTCGCGCTTGGACTGTTGGTCTGGCCGGGTATTACAGCAGCACAAAATAACAATGTCATCAATGTTGAGACCAGGACTATTACAGGGAAAATAGCGCCAACGATGTGGGGCGTCTTTTTTGAGGACATCAACATGGGCGCCGACGGCGGTATCTATGCAGAGCTGGTGAAGAACCGTTCCTTTGAATTCTTCAGACCTCTGATGGGATGGACAGTGAATGGCACAAAGGTAAAAGAAGGAGATATGCTGATCCTGAACAGGACACCTGCTCACACCGCCAATCCGCGCTTCCTGCGGGTCACAGCCAGGAATGCAGCGGAGGGTGAGGCAGGGCTGAAGAATGAAGGCTTCCGCGGTATGGGCATTAAACAAGGACTGCGCTATGATTTCTCAGTACTATATAGGCAGCAACAGCCTGGCATCAGACTGCATGTGCAGTTGCTGAATGGCAGTGGCAAGGTGATAGGCGATACCGTATTGACTCCTGCACAAAAGGACACAGCATGGCACAAAGAGACTGTAAGTTTCCATGCTAGTGAAACGGAGCCCAAAGCATCCCTGCAGTTATGGCTGGAAGGCAATGGAACAATTGACCTGGATATGATCTCCCTGTTTCCGGAAGACACCTGGAAAAGGCGTCCGGGAGGCATGCGGGCTGACATGATACAGCTGCTGGCAGACATGAAGCCTGGCTTTATCCGTTTCCCCGGCGGCTGTATTGTAGAGGGATTTGACCTTTCACAGCGTTATCAATGGAAAAAGACAATCGGGCCAATAGAAGAACGGCAGCTGATCATTAACCGCTGGAACTTTGAATTTGCACACCGCCCTACGCCGGATTATTTCCAGACATTCGGGCTTGGCTTCTTCGAATATTTCCAGCTGG
Organism: Chitinophaga sp. CF418; assembly: GCF_900142925.1. Classification (GTDB taxonomy): domain Bacteria; phylum Bacteroidota; class Bacteroidia; order Chitinophagales; family Chitinophagaceae; genus Chitinophaga. The sequence goes on along the minus strand of NZ_FRCN01000006.1, from coordinate 429,805 downwards.
CGGAAGATATCGGCGCTGAGCCGCTGCCTATCCTCAACTGCGGTATGGCCTGTCAGTTCAACTCCGCAGAGCTGGTGCCATTGGATGAACTGGACCCGTATATTCAGGATGCCCTTGACCTCATTGAATTTGCCAACGGCGATATCAATACCACATGGGGGAAGGTGCGCGCCAACATGGGGCATCCGGCTCCTTTTCACCTGAAACTGATGGGTGTAGGGAATGAGAACTGGGGCCCTCAATATGTCGAGCGACTGAAGCTCTTCACTAAAGCTATCAAAGAAAGGTATCCGGAGATAAAGCTGGTAAACAGCTCTGGTACTGATCCTGACGGAGAACGTTTCGACTACCTGAACAAGGAACTGCGGGACATGCATGCCGACATTATTGACGAACACTATTATCGCCCGCCGCAATGGTTTATGCAGAACGCACGGCGTTATGATAACTATCCGCGGAACGGCTCAAAAGTATTTGCGGGAGAGTATGCCGCGCAAAGCGATAAAACAGTAAGTATCTATAACAAGAATAACTGGCTGACGGCATTATCTGAAGCGGCGTTCATGACTGGCCTGGAAAGGAATGCAGCCGTAGTGAATATGGCCTCCTATGCGCCCTTATTTGCCCATACAGACGGCTGGCAGTGGACGCCCGACCTGATATGGGTAGACAACCTGCGTTCTTACGGTACGCCGAATTATTACGTACAGCAATTATTCTCGCTGAACAAGGGGACTGCCGTTGTACCCGTACGTATGCATAATGATGTTATTGCAGGGCAGGATAGTCTGTATGCTTCTGCCGCATTAGATGAGAAGAGCCATGAGCTGATCATCAAACTGGTGAACGTGTCAGACAGGGAGCAGCGCTATACTGTGGAGCTGGATGCAAAACCTGCCGTGCGGGCTAAGCTGACAGTGCTGCAAAGCGATGATGTGAATAGTACAAACAGCTTTGAACAACCGGGTAGGGTATCGCCCAAAGATATGGAGCTCAGTATACCCGGGAAGCGGTTTCCGGTGAAGGCTGCTCCCCGTTCGCTGAGTGTACTGAGGATCCATTTATAGTGGCAAAAAATATTTCATAGTGAAACGTGTATTCTTTCTTTGGTTGATAGTGATGAGGACATTCCACCTGTGGGCACAGTCTGTGCCCGCAGGAACGGAATTTACAACCCGTAACACGCCGGTACACGATCCTGTGATGATCAGGGAGAATGGGACTTATTACCTGTTCTGCACAGGGAACGGTATCAGCGTTTTCTCCTCCCGCGATATGAAAAGCTGGCGTAAGGAAGCCCCGGTATTTAACAGCGCGCCTGAGTGGGCGGTAAAGGCCATTCCCGGCTTTAAAGGGCATATCTGGGCGCCTGATATCAGCTTTTATAATGGCCGGTATTATTTGTACTATGCGGTTTCTGCATTCGGGAAGAATACCTCCTGCATAGGACTGGCTGTAAATAAGACGCTGGACCCGACATCGCCGGATTATAAGTGGGAAGACAAGGGAAAGGTGATACAGTCTGTTCCGGGGCGTGACATGTGGAATGCGATCGATCCTAACCTGGTTTTTGATGAAAGCGGGACACCCTGGTTGTCTTTTGGTTCTTTCTGGGAGGGCATCAAACTGGTAAAAATGGAGAAGGACCTGCAAACGGTCAGCGCCCCCCAGGAATGGTATACCATTGCCAGAAGACCAAGGGATTTCGCTACGCCTGATACAGCTGCAGGCAATGGCGCAATAGAAGCGCCTTTCATTTTCAGAAAAGGAAAGTATTATTATCTTTTTGTGTCCCGCGACTATTGCTGCCGGGCAGAGAAAAGTACTTACAAGGTGATAGTGGGAAGAAGTGAAAAAGTGCAGGGGCCCTACCTGGACAGGCAGGGCGTTCCCTTACAATTGGATGGGGGAAATTTAGTCATTCAGGGTGATGGGGTTCATTGGTATGGCGCCGGACATAATGCTGTTTACAGCGAGTCCGGCAAAGATTATCTGCTCCTGCACGGATATGATGCACATGACAAGGGACGCTCTAAACTACTGTTGGAGGAAATATCATGGAACCCCGACGGATGGCCGGTTCCTATCCAATTAAGTTCAGGTCAATAGGCAACTCAATACAGGAATGACCCTGCTTTTTAAGGCAGAAAAGGATATCTTCTGCCTTAAAAGAATCTCCCTCTATCCTCATGATCTTATCTTCATCTTCCAGATCAAAAGTAATCTTCAGGTCTGGTACCTGTCGGAGGATATCAGGTATAATAGCCTTCACCATCTCCGCATATAACACATCTGTCTTAAATACTTTCACCATAATCATAACAAGATTGATTACATCTTATTTTTTTGCTCCCAGCAGTGTAAATGGATTGAACGATACGCCTATGTTAAAATAGAAAGTCGGGTCCGGAGTGATTTCATATACCGGGTCTCCAAATGAATCTTCTTTTCTGAATATCCGTCCCGAGGTAGTCATTTTCATGCCGGTTTTTACGGTAAGCAAAAGATACTTTGTCAGAATATGCTCATATACCAATCCCGAATTAAGATCTAATTGTCTGTACTCGTACTTTTGAGATGTGCTGTCTAAATTATACAGATAAAAGGAGGTTCTATCGATCTCCGAACCCACGGATAGCCTTCCACTAGAGCCCACCAGTTTTCTGAGATACAGATATCTGGGGAAGGCAACATCCGCACTGAAACCATTACTGAATTTATGCTCGTACGCAACAGTGGGCATGAAAGGCGTCTGTGCACTCGGGTCGATATTAACGAGCATTCCCACGATCAATTTGGTGCGCTGGTTGGACTTCAGTATCATGGAGGCGGTCACTAATCCTTTCACCCTTTCGAAATATCGCTCACTACCATCCACTAAAAGGCTGGAAGTATAGATCGTCCGTTTATTGAACAGTTTGGAAAAATAGGTGAAGTTGACAGATGAATAGAGATAATGGAGCTCATCGTTAACGTTTTTAATACCTCCTTCAGGTCGGGTAATATCTGCTTCTATGGACGTTCGCCTGTAGCCCGCAGCAAGCCCCAGCATCCAGGTCTTTCTTTTTATAAAGTTGTAATTCGCACTCAGTTTCAGCTGCGTAAAACCGGTCACTTTACTCTCCGGTAAAGATTTTCCCAGCTGCTCTGAGGTGAAATTGTACGGAGCTGAATAAGTAAACTCGGCATTCAGCGGGCGGGTAACGGCAAACTTGTCAGCGGCGTAAGTTTCTACACGTTTAGACATATTCACGCTATCCTTTGTTCCCGTTTGGTTCTGCGAAAAACATTCTACTGACAAGATCAGCATGCCGGATACTGATACTACTAATTTCTGTTTAATGTCCATATGCTATTTTTAAATCCAGTTTATAGATGAGGTAAGTTGGCTGCAATCAGTATCTGGCACAGATCAGATATTGAATAATGCAGAACAAAGGAAGGGATAATACGAAACCGTTTTTCCGTTTTTATACCAAATGGTTTACATTTTATACCAAAGTTTCCATGCGAAATATTTGGTATAACAGAGAAGGGGTTTCGTATAATTTCCCGCCGCCACGGCATATAATCGCTTTATCTTTACACCGGGTTTAATGCCTGTTTAGTATTATGAAGCATAAGCATGATGATACAATCATACGACTGATTATTGACGACCGGTACAGGCTGTTACGTCATGCCATGGTAGTGTTCGGCATCCTGGCGATGATTTCCTTTACTAATGAGATTCGGGGATCACTGACGGACAAATACCCCAGATTAATATATGTGTCTGTCTTCTTAATAATCATGTGCTATGTCAATATGAATGTACTGGTCCCGCGGTTTTTCTTCAAGGGGCGGTATGTGCTTTACCTGGCGCTTTTATTGTTAGTGGTCCTGATCGGCCGTACGGCAATGTCCTATTTATTGAGCTGGTACGACGGTATTCCAATGACTGCCCGGCGCAACAACGGGGATAAATTAGGCATATATGAAGGAACGATCATCCTGATCGCTGTTGTACTGGTCACCACCATGATAAAACTCTTTCAGCGATGGATGAGGGATAATGAGAGAATGGCCGAGCTACGGAACCTTACTTTGACAATGGAGTTGAATGAACTGCGGAACCAGATCAATCCGCACTTCCTCTTTAATATGCTGAATGGTATTAAAGCCCTGATCCGCAAAGACCCGGAGAAAGCCACCCTTGTGATCATGAAATTGTCTGAGTTCCTCCGTTACCAGCTGTATGAGAACAATACTGAAAAGACCTTGCTCCGGTCAGAGATCAATTTCTTATCCAACTTCCTGTCCCTGGAAAAGCTCCGGCGAGATAACCTTTCCATTAATATCTGTAGCGAAACTCCTCCGCGGATACTCAATTGGGTGTCTTTACCTCCCAACCTGTTCACCACCTTTCTGGAGAACGCGGTAAAACACAGCGTGGATATCAGCGGCGCAGAATCGTACATCAATGTAGCAATAGAGATTAAAGAAGATAAACTTTACTTCAGCTGTACTAATTCAAAAGACCCTGAATTCAAGGCTTCAGACAAAAGGAATAGCGGATTAGGACTTGCCAATATTAAAAGACGGCTTGAATTGTTATACGGCGACAGCTACAACCTTGAGATCACGGCTGAAGATAAAGAACATAATGTCAAATTAACTATACCCATATGAGATGCGTTATTGTAGATGATGAACCACTGGCAAGGGAAGAAATGCAGGAACTGATCAAAGAGGTATCCCAGATGGAAGTAGTGGGCGTATTCTCCAATGCCCTCACGGCCATGGAGTTCCTGAAAGCAAATGAGGCAGACCTCATTTTCCTGGATATCGAAATGCCGATGGTAACAGGACTGGAATTTGCTGCACAGCTACCGAAGCAGATCCTGACTATTTTTACGACTGCTTATCCGCAGTATGCTTTCAGAAGCTATGAACTGGATGCCATAGACTATCTGCTGAAGCCAATAGATAAGGCCCGGCTGGAAAAAGCGATCAGTAAAGCAGAGGCATACAGAAGACTGCTTTCAGACGAGACGGAAAAGAACATCGTCCAGTCTAATACAAGTGATTTTTTGATTATTAAATCAGAGCGCAGGTTTCACCGGCTCAACTTCAGCGATATCAGGTATGTGGAAGGGCTGAAAGATTATGTGGTGATATATACAGGTAATCAGAAGCTGATTACGGCCATGAATCTGAAAACCATCCATCAGAAGATGCCACAACATCTTTTCATACGGGTTAGTAAGTCGTATGTAGTGAACATAGACTATATAGATTCATTTGACCATCGCAATGTCTATGTGGGTGAATCTGAAATTCCAATAGGGGAAGTGTATAAAAGGGACTTCTTTAAGATATATTCGGGAGGTTCTCTTAATCCGGAGGAATAAGCATACCTCCTGAAAGATCGTATATTTATACGCAGATATACATGGTCAATTAAAATAAATGCATATGGTAATTAGCAGACTTGATCATCTGGTACTGACGGTAGCAGATATCGATGTGACCTGTTCATTCTATTCGGATGTGTTAGGTATGCGTGTTGTTGAATTTGCAAATGGAAGGAAAGCCCTGCAATTTGGCAGCCAGAAAATAAACCTGCATCAAAAAGGGAAGGAGTTTGAACCCAAAGCGTCTGTTCCGGTACCAGGTTCCGCTGACCTGTGCTTCATCGCAGATACATCCGTCGAAACAGTATTAGCGGAATTGAAGGATAAAGGAGTTAATATAGTCAGCGGGATTGTTGAAAGGACGGGGGCAACAGGCCCGATTCTATCTGTCTATTTACGCGATCCGGACATGAATTTAATTGAAATAAGTAACTATAAGTAGGAGGAGGCGCGCAATACCGGGTGCCTGTTATTGAGATGACCTTTCAGAAAACCTAGCTGGTAGCAGGGCAGGAGGTGTCTGATGTTTTATATCTCTGTCAGTGTTTTTATCTAAAGCGCTCCCGGTGCACTTCAGTAGGCTTTTTGTCCGTTTCAGCCGGATAGTCCCTACAGGTAATACCAAAACAAAAGATCTTAGCATTCTAATGTAGTAAAGTTTACGGAATGACAGTTAAAAGTTGTAGGTTTAACCAGCGCCGGGATGTTTATCCCGGCTGTCACTTTTTGAAACAAATGATTCCCAGGGATAAATAAAAAAGCAGCCGCCCGGATACCGGAACGGCTGCTTTCTATTTATACGCTGAATGGTTATTGCTTCTTCTTCCCGTCTTTTTTATCTTTATCCAGCTCGTTTTTCAGCACCTTGCCATCTGCCGCAAAGGTCACGTCTCTTTTCTCAGTGTCTTTCTTCAGCTCCAGCTTGTAAGTAACTTCCGTGCCGGCAGTATGCTTGTCTGCATCATGTATTTTATAGCCGGCAAACTGTTGCTGAACAGCCTGTTTTACCAAACCAGGCAGATCTGCGTCTTTGATATCTTCCTTCTGTTTTACCAGCTTGCCTGTGGCATCGTACCAGACATCGTGCTTTTCAAACTCAGCCTTGTACTGGTTGTCCTTCATTTTCCATTTAACACCTGTAGCCTTGGGATACTGTTGCTGGAAGCTTTTTGTAACTGCGGCAGGTACGTTTACCGGCTGATCAGCTTTCTGCGCGTAGGCGCTAATGGCAGTTCCCATTAAAAGAAATAAAATAAGATGTTTCATGAATTCGGTTTTTAAATGAAGACATAAATTTACGGAAAGTATCAGGATCCGGGAAAAAATCGGGTATATGGACAACAAATTCCGTGAAACCAGACAGGAGAATTAATATCCGACCCGGATTGCCAGCTTATCCGTACCTTTGTGGCATCGTTTCCCCGCTATAATTCACTGTTATGATCCAGTTCCGTGCAATAAGAAGGACGCTCGTTCCGGACAATACCATGGCCGACTACATCCATAATCTGCCTAACAGGTACAACAATTCAAAAGCAGAGAGAATAGCTGCTTACCTCACCAATCAGTTCGGTAATGAGTCCTGCAGCCATCATCCTAGCCACATGGTAGAAATGAATGTTGAATCCAGATCTGAGGAGGGAGAGCTGGTCCTTTATAGTTACAGCAAACCATGCTGTGATACTTTTACGAAGCGTATTAAGGCAATCATCACTAAGACAAAAGAGATGTTCCCCTGAGTTTGTTGCAGTTTTGCCTGGCGTTTGTCGCAGTTGGCTTGTCGCTTGTCGCGGTTTGCCTGGTGCTTGTCGCGGTTGGCTTGTCGCTTGTCGCGGTTTCAGGTGGGACCCCGGGCTGTATCCCTTTTCGCGGTCCTTTCTATTTAGCTTTGTCAGTCGTGTTGGGCTGTTGGAGATGTATTGAACCCCTGTCAAGCGTAGCAGCACGCTCAAAGGGATAAGGCCCTTGGGTCTCCACCTGAAACCTCCTCAGTAAGGGCCCTCCAATTGAATGCGCGGCGCTTATCTTTTATTAAGTTAATTATTAAGAGAATTACTTGAAGCATTACGTGTATTGCTTCAGGCATTGAGTGTATTGCTTCAAGCATTAGAGTGTATTGCTTCAGGTATTGAATGTATTACTTGAAGCATTACGTGTATCGCTTCAGGCATTGAGTGTATTGCTTCAAGCATTAAAGTGTATTGCTTCAGGTATTAAGTGTATTGCTTTAAGTATTAAGAGCCTTACTTAAGGCTTGTCATTCTTTGACAGCAAAGGCCGTATCAGTATGCGCATGATCAGCATGCCAAGCAGCAATCCTATGGTAAAGATCAAGAGGAGATCCAGCATGGGAATGGTCACGCATTTCGATTTGGCATCGGCACCACCTGCAGAAGCATGAGTAATACCAAACGGAACATCCCTGTTCAGGAAAAGGGTCACAATACCGAAGAAGGCAGTGACCAGGATGATGGCTATCAGTATGCGTAATACTACTTTTCTCCATGGCCACTCCGTACCTGTCATGCGTACATTATATGCATAGAAAATGGCAAGCAGTAATGCACAGATAAAGAAGAACAGGGTAACGTAGGCAAAGAAACTGTCATCCCTGTCTTTTTCTGCCTCCAGCTGACAGGGGTCAGTAAACAGTAGTTTCAGGGTCAGCATTTCATGGTTGACCTTTTTGACCATTCTGGTCCACCAGGATTCGCTCACTATTACAGGTGGTCCGAGTTTTATGGTATCTGTAAAGGTGGTATCTATACTGATGAACTTATATCCCAGTTCATCCCATAGTTCTCCATAACCATCGTCTGCTCCCAGGGGCCAGATAGCGACGCCTCCTAATCCGTTGTTTAATATATAATCATATTTAACGTCCAGGGTGTTCTCATCATCGAACCATATTTCTGAGGTTACTTCACCGTTGGCATCTTTTTCTTCTACATAGGCGGCTACGGCATCTTCATCATATATGACGGAAGTATCTCCGGGATACTTATTTTTGATCTCACTGAAAGGGACATACCGGGTGAAAATATCCTTTCCGCCGGTAGGGCTTTTTTTCCATTGCGTACCATAATAGGACAGGAGCAGTATGAACTTCGAGGGTGCAATCTGCAGATTCAGGAAACGGGACATTACCGGTTCGATAGCACGGCGGGCATCTCCTTTCATAGGAGCTAATGCGCCGGCACGGGTACCGCTTGCTTTTGTAAAGTCTATGAGAAAATGGTCAGTTAGCGGATCGAGTGTTCTCAGATCATAGGCAGACTGATCGTCGTAAGATGGTATTGTAACCGCGATATAATATTTCTGCTGACTGTTATGCTGGAAATAATTGGAGAGTAAAGTCACAAAACGGGAGAAGGCATCTCTTCTCTTAGCAGTTAGTTGACTGAACCAAATATTTATACCGTCTGCCTGGTAGTGTTGTAATAAAGGTAACAGTGAATCAATGCAACGGAACTGGGCATCTTCATCTTTCAGGAGCTCTTCAATATGAGCAGGATCATTTTCATAATAAGTGAACATCCTGTTTTTACCGGCCGATGCAGCCAGGTTGAACATGTTCAGGGGAGCGGGAGGAATGTCTTTTGCCTTAATATCTTTTTCAGTAGTATAGCCGTAGAAGCTGATCGCACTCAGGGCAGTGAAGTTGTACTGGAGATATTTGTCGTTCATCCAATAGGGATGAATACCTAGTACTTCTGCTTTATGGCCCAGGGTAATTGTATATGTTGTTCCCAATGTATCGCTGAGTCGTAAGGTATCTATCTTGCCTGGAGGACGTCCATACAATGCACGGACCGCCTGCAATTGCTTCTGTTGTGCTTCACTGTTCCTTTCCTCTTTTTCCTTTTGCTGTAAAATAGGAATGATCTTGCTGATGAGGGAGGCGACATCTGTTTCCGGTACCGGTGCAGGTGGAACTACCGGCGTCTCATCTGGTGGCAGCAGGGTGTCTTTTGCCTGGCTGGCAATAATACCGTTAATAAGTGCACGCAGGGAATCAAAGTGCTGGTTCTGCTGTAAGGACAACTCTGCGTTCAGCTTTTTAATGTCTTCGGCAGTAGCCACCATAGAGTCTGCCATGACAGTCCTGATGATAGTGATCACACGCTGTTGTTCCCTTGCCCTTGCATTTTTAGTGAACTTTAAAGCGGCAATGATCTTTTGCAATAGTTTAACTTTCCCGGTTGTATCTTTTTGAAAAGTTGGTAGGGTAATAGTCTTTAATCCGCTGCCTGTATCATACGGAGATAAATATACGCTGTTGGGAGATGAATATACGCTGCTGGCGTGAACATCGTTTTTAAGAAACAAAAAGATAATAAGGATAAAAAAGAAACCGGCAAGGGTCCTGACTAGGGAATACATAAACTGTAAAATTTACGGAAACAACTTGGAGGCAAGAGTAATAATAATAATTAATAAAAAATAGGTAAATATTCATTTAAATAAAAATTTGATTAATTTCATTTAACTACTATCTTGTGCCGTATATGAAAATCTTAGTTCTTTAGAGTTACCTAATACCTTGATTTTCGTTGAATAAACACAACTAATTAAAGAGGACAAAGAAGCCGATAGATAAGTTTTATATACAACATAACATCGTAAACTAGCCACTGCAGAGCATTGTGCAACGCCAGTTTTACTGAGTACTTCCTGAGAAGACATAACACGCCAGAGTACTTCCTGAGAAAATAATAGCCATATGATTTACGAAACCCTATCATGCATCACTGAAGTGATTAATCAACACTTTGGCCGGCAGTTGCATGTCAACGAGGAAAAAGTAGTGCTGTCCGGAATTGTAAATCAGGATGGTAGTATTGCTATACAGGGAGAGAATAAAGTACTTGTAACGCTGATCAACATTGAGAAAGAAGCGATGGGGAAAGGTGTGCCCGGTAATAATTCGGGGATGATGCAGGCCAGATCTATGCCTCCGGTTTGCATTAATCTCTACATATTGTTTTCGGCATACTTCAATGGAAACAACTATGCGGAAGCATTGCGTTTCATCTCCTTCGTCATGGCTTTCTTTCAGTCGCACAATGTATTCACTCCGGCCGATACACCATCGCTTGACCGGCGGATAGACAAGCTGGTATTTGAAATGGAAAGTATGGGCACGGAGCGTTTGAACAATGTATGGGCTACACTTGGCGCCAAGTATATGCCTTCCGTTGTATACAAAATGCGTATGCTAACATTTGACGACAGTATCATCAGGGAATACAGACCTTCCGTGTCAGGCATTACTACAAACGATAAACTTCTGTAAACTGAATTACAGTAATGGGATTTGATTTGCTGACGGAAATTTATTTCCGCCACGGTTTTTTCGCTGACAATTGTTTAAGGAATATTCGCGTGCTTCTGCCACAACATACTGCAACAGACATGCGACGTTATGATTTAATCTTCCGCAGATTGCCGGACAGGATCGTATTGCTTTTCAACAACAGCAGTACGGATCCGCGAACGCAATTATTGCGGGAGCAGCTTACGTTAGAATTTGACCTGCAATTGTCAGACCCGCACTTTTATAACTACACGGGTCTGCCTCAGACAGACATTCCCGGTAGTATATTATTATTCAGCAATGCTGAAGGACATGCGCCAGGCAGGTTGCATAAAGAGGATGTTGTCACTGCCAGTGAGGTGGTGGCGTTTGAACATCAGGGTACTGCTGTCTCCGTCAGACCATTCGGCCGGATCGTGCTGCAGTTGAAGCCTGACTTGTCCAGCAGCTATGAGATCAGTTTCGCCGCGAGGACTACCCGCTGGTGTTATTTTCTGATGAGCGCAAATCTTGCTGCGCTATCGGAACCGGCTATCATTGACACCAGCAACAGCACTCATTTTACAGGGCCCCAGGCAGTAACACTTCCTGATGGCGCGCGCGCCAGTGTGTTTGTTTCGGAAGAAACGATCGCACTGGCGCAAAGACCTTTACACACATTTCAACTGGTGGAATCTGTTGGGATTGGCGGCATGCACAGGACCGTTATTCCAGCGCTTCCATCGCCTGACATCCAAACTATTTCAGCTGCGGGCATACCAGGATATGACCGCACACAAGCTTATTCTGAAATCTTTTTATACTAATCTCAAACCCGTACAGCTATGGCTTCAACACTCATGACACCGGGCGTTTACATAGAAGAAAAGAACGCCTTCCCCAGTTCTGCCGTTGCCGTCGAAACAGCAGTCCCTGTCTTTATCGGCTACACAGAAAAGGCCGAGCGGTTTGGTAAATCACTACTGAATAAACCAACCCGTGTTACCTCTTTCGCGGAGTTCGTAGAGCTCTTCGGCGCAGGCTTCCGTGCAAAGTTCAGCATTGCTGATCCGGCAGCAGATTACAAAGGAGAAACATTCATCGTGAACGGCGCTCCGAAGGTAGTGACGATCATGCCTAAGAACACTTTCTACCTTTACAACAGTATCCGCCTGTTCTACGCGAATGGTGGCGCTAACTGTTACATCGTTTCCGTAGGTACCTATGGCGGTAAGGCTGAAGGCCTGGAAATCGCCCTGGATGATTTTACCGGTTCGGATACCAAGCCCGATATCCTGCTTGGACTGGAGAAGGAGTTTGAACCTACCCTGGTGGTTATCCCCGACATCATCGCACTGGGTGAAGGCGCCTACAACACCATGTATACAAAGGTGCTGACCCATTGTGCGAAAACACAGAGCCGCTTTGGTCTCTTCGATCTGGCGAAACAAGGTGCTACTGATACTACAGATGCTATCGTTGCCGCTTTCCGCGACAAGATCGGTATCAATGCACTGAACTATGGCGCGGCTTATTATCCCTGGCTGAAAACTGCTATCGTACAGGCCAACGAGATCGATTTTGAAAACATCGATCCGGCTGTTGACCTGGCAACTGTGCTGCCTGAAACACAAGCACAGCAGGTAGTAGCTGCCTACAAGGCGATCGCAACTCCCGATGCCAACGCGAAAAAGAACTTCCACCAGTCTCTCAAAGCTTCCAGCCCTGTTTATAACAGCATCCTGGAAGAGATCAGGTCTAACCTGAACGAACTGCCACCAAGCGGCGCTATGGCTGGTATCTACACGATGGTAGACAGCACCCGCGGCGTTTGGAAAGCTCCGGCTAACGTGTCTGTGAGTATGGTGAACGCTCCTTCCGTAAACATCTCTCACGACGAACAGAAACAACTGAACGTAGATGTAATGGCTGGTAAATCCATCAACGTGATCCGTCCTTTCCCTGGTATCGGTACGCTGGTATGGGGTGGCCGTACACTGGATGGTAACAGTCAGGACTGGCGTTATGTGAACGTACGCCGTACGCTCATCATGATCGAGCAGTCTATCAAACTCGCGGCACGTACCTACGTATTCGAGCCTAACGATGCTACCACCTGGGTAACCGTAAAATCCATGATCGACAACTTCCTGAACAACCTGTGGAAACAGGGCGCACTGGCAGGAGCTGCTCCTGAACAGGCTTACGACGTACAGCTGGGCCTTGGTTCTACCATGACGCCTCAGGACATCCTCGATGGTAAAATGCTGATCACCGTTAGAGTAGCGATCGTTAGACCTGCGGAGTTCATCGTGATCACATTCCAGCAGATGATGCAGCAATCTTAACACACAACGACTAATTCACCCTATTATCTTACTCATTAAAAGCTTACAACTATGCCAGATGACGGATCTACCCAAGCCCAAACCACATGGCCTTTGGTCAAATTTTCCTTCAAGGTCATGTGGGACGGCGCTGAACTGATATTCCAGGAAGTAACCGGTTTATCATCAGAAACGCAGATTATTGAATACCGCGGCGGCAGCAGCCCTGTATATTCGACAGTAAAAATGCCCGGTATTCAGAAGTTTTCCAACGTTACCCTGAAGAAAGGCATCTTCAAGGGCGATAAGGCGCTGTGGGACAAATACAAGGGCATCACGATGAACACTTACAAGCGTGTCAATATCGTAGTGAGCCTCCTGGACGAAAAACAGGATATCGCTATGAGCTGGACGCTGAAGAATGCCTTCCCAAGCAAGATCACGGTAACAGACATGAAATCGGACGCTAACGAAATAGCCGTTGAGACTATGGAAGTAGCGCACGAAGGTTTAACCATCAGCGAATAAGGCGTATGGATCCCGGATATCCAATGACAGGCTTTCATTACAAGGTGAACTTTATCAATTACATGGGTAAGGAAGAAGGGAATTTCCAGGAGGTGAGCGGCATTTCCGTTAACATAGCCACAGAACCAGTAAAGGAAGGGGGAGAGAATCAGTTTGTTTACAAACTGCCTTCCCCTCCTCAATATAGCAACCTGGTGCTGAAGCGTGGCTTGTTGGTCGGCTCTGTCGTTACCGATTGGGTAAGGACTACCTTATCCACCTTTAAATTCAAGCCTACAACCGTTGTGGTCATGCTGCTGGATGAGCTCCACAAGCCCATCTACGTCTGGAAGTTCTATGGCGTCTATCCTGTAAAGATGGAAGTCTCAGGCCTCAAGGCGAAAGAAGGGGAAATTGCGATAGAGACCCTGGAGCTGGCCTACAAGTATTTTGAAAAGTTTAATTGATAAGCGATGCCACTTGAAGTAAGAGAATTGGTGATCAAGGTGACCGTTTCTACCGATACGGGCAAATCTGCCACGGCGCTGCCTGATGAGAAAACGCTGCGTCAGTGGAAGGAAGGTATTATCAGGGAATGTGTGGACAAGATCCTGGGCAGGATGAAAACTGAAGCCGACAGATAGCTATGGGAGAGATCAAGAAATTACAGATAGCAGCTTATGCGGATGCGGCCTGCGTTGACAAGCTCCTGAGCAAGATCAGCGCCATGATCAACCCGAGTACTTATTCCCTGACTTACAAAGCGGAATACGGATCGCCGGATGAAACGAATGCGTCTGACCCTACCATGGTCTTTACAGGAATGGGCGACTCAGACCTGAACCTCGATCTGCTGGTGGATGGCACCGGTATTATTCCGATACCCGACGGCCAGACGGTAGACGGTTATATAGACAGCTTGCGTGACGTGATGTTTTCCTACCAGGGAGATAAACACAGGCCTAATTTCCTGAAGATCTCCTGGGGCAATTTTGTGTACAGGGGCGTGTGTACGAGCATTACGACCAACTACAAATTGTTTAATCCGGATGGTTCTGCTTTAAGGGCGGAAGTAAAGCTGGTGATAGCAAAATCACTTGACTTTAAGACGAAGAAACAAAAGTCGAAGAAGGCCTCGCCCGACATGACGCATATCCGTACTGTAAAAGCCGGAGATACATTGCCCATAATGGCTTACCGCATTTATGGCGATCCTTCCTATTATATGGAAGTAGCCAGGATCAACGGACTGAGTAGTGTACATGCCATCAGGCCGGGAGATGAACTGTATTTTCCACCTTTAAAGAAAGCGTAATGTCGGCTCCAAGTGTTACTAATATAACAGATCCTACACTCCGGTTCACCCTGACTGTAAACGGCAATGCCCTCCAGGAGAAATTCGGCGTGGTGTCCGTCAATATTTCGCATGAGATCAATAAGATCTCTTATGCGGAGATCGTATTTGTGGAAGGCACCGGCGATATCGGGGAAGGTGGCGACGGAGGTGAGTTCCCTTCCAGCGAAAGTGCTGACCTGGTACCTGGTAACAACATCTCGATCACTGCCGGTTATGGAGAGGACACTGAGCAATCTGTGTTCAAAGGTGTGATCATTAAACAGGCATTGCGCATCAGCAGTGCTAAACTATTCCAGGTGGTGGTGACCTGTAAGCATGAAGCCGTGAAGATGACGCTGAACCAGAAAGAGGCAGAGTTTTCCGACGCGACTGACAGCGACACGATACAGAAAATCGTGGGTACCTATGGTCTCTCTGTTACGGTAGACGCTACCAGTGCCCAGCAGGAAGTGTTGTTCCAGAAGTCTGCTACTGACTGGGATTTTATCCTGGCCAGGGCGGCTTATAATGGTTACATCACAGTACTGGGTGATGATATGATCACCATTGGTAAACCGCAGTTCACCAACGCCGCTGTATTGGCGGTGGGTTACGGGGACGGGATGATCTCTTTTGACGCAGAGCTGAATGCGGAAAAGCAGCCGCCTACGTTGGAAGCGGCAGCCTGGGACCCACAAACGCTGGCCCTGATCACATCAAGTGCAACAGAACCGAGCCTGAATACACACGGTAATCTCACGGCCAAATCATTCTCAGAAAAGCTGTCGCAAACGCAGCTGAAGCTCATTTCCAGCACCCCGCTGCCACAGGCAGACCTGAAGTCGTGGGCAGACAGCACCTTGCTGCGCCTGCGTATGAATGCTATGAAAGGGACTGTTTCCTTCATCGGCAGCGCGCTTGCCAAACCGGGAAAAGTACTGGAACTGTCGGGCGTTGGAGAACGCTTCAATGGGAACGCCTTTATCGTAGCGGTACGGCATGTCATGGAGGAAGGACTATGGACCACCACTGTACGCTTTGGTGCACCCGACAAGCCCATTTTTGAAAAGGAGCAGTTCTCCTATACACCTGCCAATGGCCAGATGCCCGCTATACATGGTTTGCAGCTGGCAAAGGTGGTGAAGATCTCTGAAGATCCTGCCTCCCAGTATCGTATACAGGTAAAGCCTGCGTCCAATGCCGCTGACCAGAAAGGGATCTGGGCACGGCTGGCCAGTTATTATGCTACTTCTGCTGCCGGGTCGGTATTTTGTCCGGAGGTAGGCGATGAAGTGGTACTAGGCTTCCTGGAAAGTGATCCGCGTTACCCTGTTGTACTGGGTTCTTTATTCAGCAAGAGTAATGTGCCGCCGCTCACACAGGCTGACGAGAAGAACAATGTAAAAGCATTGTATACCCGTAGCAAACTGCAGCTGAACTTTGATGATGACAAGAAGATCATCAAGATCACGACGCCCGGCAATAATACGATCACGCTGAGCGACGACGGAAAATCCATCGAAATAAAAGATCAGAACAATAACAGCGTTAAACTGGATAGCAGTGGTATTACACTGGATACGCCGAAGGATATTACACTAAAGGCAACGGGTAATATCAATCTGCAGGCGACTGGTAAAGTATCGATGCAGGCTACGCAGGACATGGAGCTGAAGGGCATGAACATCAACCAGACAGCCCAGATGGGCTTTACGGCGAAAGGAACTGCTACAGCGGAAGTATCCGCTTCCGGTCAGACAGTGATCAAGGGCGCTATGGTAATGATCAATTAAAACACTAATGAAATGGGAGCACCCGCAGCAAGACTAACTGATATGCACACCTGTCCCATGCAGACGCCGGGATTACCACCTATACCACATGTAGGCGGCCCTGTTATAGGTCCCGGTGTACCCACAGTGCTGATAGGCAAGATGCCTGCAGCAGTAATGGGCGATATGTGTGTATGCGTAGGTCCGCCGGATTCAATCATAAAAGGTTCTGCCACGGTGATGATAGGCGGCAAGCCTGCAGCCCGTATGGGCGACAGTACTGCCCATGGCGGTAGTATTGTGCTGGGTTGCCCGACGGTATTAATTGGCGGTTAAAAACAAGATAAATGGCGATCAATTCATTTCTGGGTACCGGATGGGCATTCCCTCCGGCATTCGACAAAGCAGGCAGCAGTGCGGTAATGAGCCACAACGTTGCCGATATAGAAGAGAGCATCCGCATCATACTGGGTACTGTACCCGGAGAAAGAATGATGGAGCCTAAGTTCGGATGCAATCTTCACCGGCTGGTTTTTGAGAAAGTGGACAGTGAAATGATTACAGAGATCAGCGATCTTATTGAACATGCATTACTGGACTTCGAGCCGAGAGTAAATTTCGAAAGCCTCGACGTACTATTGCGTGATGATGTACATGGTACCCTTCATTTACAAATACACTATACTATTATAACTACCAACACCAGGCATAACATGGTCTACCCCTTCTATTTCCTGGAAGGCACCAATATCGTGTCTCCCAACCTTTTGCCTTAGCGTGTACGTGCTATGAATAAATTATTCGATTATATGAGGGATGGCGTCAGTCAGACGGAGCGAAAACTGGAAGCGCTGTTGCCATCCTATGTGAAGATTGATGAACGCAGCAAGGAAGACCTGTTATTATTTCTGTCGAACCTGTCTTCGCAGTTCAACTATTTTAACTTTCAACATGAGATTGAGGGCGACTGGAAAGATTTTATCCAGGCGGATGTCCTCATCATGATCATTGCTATTTCACGCCTGGATTTCACCTCCTGGCAGCAACAGCAACAGGAGATCGCGCAGATACTCGATGCGGCAGATAATGATGCACAATTACAACCACCATTAACAGATCTTTTTAACCTCATTTACGGTATTGCCATACAACTGGCCAGTCATTTACAACAGCTGAAGAAAGCCGATCTGCAGGGGCTTACCTGGATCTATACAGATCAGCTGCAGGACAGCCTGGAACTCGACGTACTCCATGCACTGCAGTTTGAGAGAGCGGCAGCAGGACTCTTCAGGAATGTACGTTATTTCCGTTCGGCCGCTATTACAAAAGAGTTACAGATACTCTTTCCAAGGCTCATCAACAGACAGAACGAAGCCGGACCTGTTTTTCTCGGCTATCAGTCGCTCAACGAAATTTATAATAACCTCCGTTCAAAATATTACCAGGTCACCACAGCCGCACAGGCTTACCTGAAAAGGAGGCCTGATGTCATGGAGCATCATCCGCATATAGGATTGCTGATGGCGTTCACGCAGCTCTACAGTCATTTACAGCATAAAGTAAACGGCCTTACCGGCCAGCATCTGTCGTATTATTACAGGAACGTGCTGGGTATACAGCAAAGACCGGCGGTGCCCGACAAGGTGCATGTGTTTGTAGACACCATGCCGCAAAGCATGCCGGTGGCAGTCAGAAAAGGTACGCCGATGATCGTGGACCCCGGCAATGGCGCTGCTCCTGTTACTTACCGCCTGGACCAGGATCTGAACGCGAGCCAGACAAGGCTGCGTGCATTGCAGTCGGTGTATGTGAACAGCTATAAACAGATATCGGCCAATAATCCGCAGCAGTCAGATATTATAGAACAGCAGGTATATACAGCGATCCATAAGGTAACCGTGCCGGCAGATCATTTACCGGGTGCATTACCGGTAGCGCCCTGGCCTTTGCTGGGAGAAGCACAGCAGGACCTGCCCCTGGATCAGCGGACGATGAAGGAGACAGACATGGGGCTGATCATTGCATCTCCCTTATTCTATCTGACGGAGGGGCGTCGCACTGTGGAGATTTCATTATACTGTGAGGCCGCTTCCTTTGAAAGGCTACTGGCCTATGTCAGGAACTTTGCCGCAGTGACAGGCAAAAAGGAAGCGCTGGTGATGAATGATCTCTTATCATCAGCCCTCATCATTTCATATACAACAGCAGAAGGCTGGTATACGGTGGCGAAACACAGTATACGTTGTGCACCGCCCGAATGCGGGCCCAATTGTCTCGTGATCAGTATCACCTACGACGCGAATGCACCTGCGGCGGCACTCTATAATCCTGTTGTGCATCATGGTGAATACCAGACCACCCTGCCATTGATAAAGCTGCTGTTGAACAACAACAGCTTTCATCATCCTTACTCATACCTGCCTTTACTGCGGCTGGAAAGGGTGGCCATTCGTGCGAATGTGAAAGGTTACCGGTCTGTAAGATTATTTAATAATGCCGGACCACTCAGTCCTGCGAATCCTTTCCAGCTGTTTGGCGCCCAGCCGGCTGTCGGCTCTTTCCTGGATATCAAGGACAGTAATATATTCAATACCTATACAAAAGCATTCCGCTTCAAAATAGAATGGCTGGAGCTGCCGCATATGGACAATGGCTTTAACGCCTATTATGACGCCTATGACGCGGGTATGCTCAATGACTCATTCAAAACGGGTATCAGTACTTACGAGGATGGACAATTCCAGCCGGAAAGGAATAAGCAGCAGTTATTGAATTTATTCGATACCTACCGCGATGAGGAAGGCCGTCTGATACTTTCCGATACCGTAACACTAAAAGACCTCGATCTGAAAAAGATCCGTTTCCATAATAAGCCATTGCTGGATAAGGAGCCATTTGTAACAGATGGTTTTTATACCGATGGGGCAGTACGACTGGAACTGGCGGGCCCACAGGAGGCATTTGGCCATAAACTGTACCTGCGCTTATTCCCGGAGGTGGCAACACATAATGCCGGCAGATGGAGCAAGAAAAGGCCTATTCCCAATATACCCTATACGCCGCTGGTGAAATCTATCATGGTGGATTATATACTGGAGCAGGCAGAGATCATGAAACCGGAGAAGGCCAATGATACAGAACAGGCATTGCAATTATTCCATTTGTATCCCTATGGTCACAGGCAGGCATATCCTTCTCCCTTTAAGGACGATTTTGCGCTCCTGCCATCTTTTGATGATAAGGCCAGCCTGTACCTGGGCTTCGATCAGATGTCGCCGCAGGAGGATATTTCCCTCTTGTTCCAGATGGATGAGAAGTTTTACAAATATACGACGGTGACAAAGTCTCCGAAGTTACACTGGAGCTATCTCTATAATGACCGCTGGGTGCCGTTCAACAATGATCAGATACAGACAGATACTACCCAGCTATTTATCAGCAGTGGCATCATCAGCATGCGGACACCGTCTATGGATTGCTATGGCAATACCCGGCTGGATAAACAGCTGCAATGGATAAGATTGTCTGCAACCGAGGAAATGCAGATAACACCGATGGTAAAAGGTGTGTTCGTGAATGCCGCGCTTGCCGTACGGGACCAGGCAGATACCGCTGCAGGTACTACGTTACCTCCTGTGTCGATCAAGTCATTACAACAGGAAGTAAGAGGTATTCAGCGTATATGGCAGTTGTTCCCATCCTTTGGTGGCAGGCCGGCAGAAACATCCGAAGAATATTACCTGCGCGTCAGTGAACGCTTACGTCATAAGAAGCGCCCGACATCCAGTATTGACCTCATACAGCTGGTGCTGGAAGCATTCCCTGAAGTGCTGATCGTGAAATGTGTGAAGGGGATCACTTTTTCAGATGTGCAGCTGGTAATAGTGCCCAAACCACCGGAAGGCGGGATGTACGACAGCGAAGAGCCGTTGATGGACATTGCTACCATGTATCGTATCAACGAGTTTGTGAAAGCTTTGCTGCCTCCTTATGTAAAGGTTACGATGCACCATCCTGAGTATGAGCGACTCAAGATCATCTGTGATGTGGGTTTTGTAAAGGGGACCAGCAGTATCGACAGGAATTATTACCTGATAAAATTACAGGATGACATCCGTCATTATATGACGCCGTGGCTGTACGACAACCAGACAGACGTTAAGATGGGTGGTATACTGTATACAGCAGATATCCTGAATTATATCAAAAAGCTGCCTTATATCGCTTATGTAACCGGGTTTTCTATTGTACATTTTTTCGCAGAAAGAGATGCCGATGGTAAGCCTATACACTGTATGCTGGACACAGCTGTCAGTAATATGGACTATGTCAGGGCCTCTACATCTGAAGCCATACTGATCCCGGCATTACATCACTCTATCAGGGTGCTGGACGACTGGGAATACCGCGATCCGGAGCCTATAGGCATCAGTAATGTCATTACCGGCGAAGAGATGATCATCGGGCAGCATGAAAGGACCAGTTACCGGGAGGATGACGACTCCCATTACGCAGAAGGAGAATTTATCTCACTCACCATACAACCCAAATAAAGGACTATGGCTACGAAAAACAACACAAAGATTTACGGCAGAGAGGAGCTGAAGGAGCATTTCCGGAATGGAAAGCTGCCTACGGAACATCACTTTGCCCATCTGATAGACTCCACCATCAATAAACAGGAGGACGGTTTCTCGAAAGATGAGGAGAATGGTATGCTGGTAGCAGCGCTGGGAGCTTCCAAAAGGTTTGTTTCCTTCTACCGCACCAACGATGACCTGGAGCCTTTTTTCCTGATGGAGAAAGACGAACGGGAGAACCCGGGTTTCCGGATGGGCGCCAATCCTGACACTAACCAGGAAGTACCAACGGATGAAAAGAATTTCTATTTCCATCTGAACGGCAATATGGGGGTTGGCAAAAAATGCAATCCCTGCTATAAAATGGATGTTGCCGGTTTTATAGCGATGGAAGGCCGTGTTGGTACTTACATGATGGGCAAGGTGCCGGCAGATGGCAGGTGGCATTCCATCATCAGCGGGCTGGATAACTGTCATGCATATGAAATAATGGCGAGGACCGGTAAACGTAATTCGGGCCGCTTTGCTATTATTCATGCTATTGCAGTTGCCGCATTCGGCAGATCGCGTGGCAGCATACGCCGTACCACCGCACATTATGGTTTCTTCTGGAACAGGCTGAGACTGAGGTGGAAAGGCAGCACACATAACTATGATCTGCAATTGCGTACCAACAGTAATTACGGACCGGATGTAGACATCTATTACCGCATTATGCGTTTATGGGATGATACTTCATTCATGCCGGAGGAATATTATCACTAAGCATCGTTTATGGCAAAGATTCCTTTACAGATCAGCCGGGATAAAGAGCGGGACACCAGCCTGGAATATTCCAGGTTGCGGGCCGAAGCGCTTACGCTTGTGCAGGAGTTGTCTGGTCATATCTGGACAGACTATAACCTGCATGACCCTGGTGTTACCATGCTGGAGCAGTTGTGTTTTGCGCTGACAGATCTGGCCTATAAAACGGACTTCCCTGTCAATGAGCTGCTGGCTGACAGGAACGGGCGTATCAATGCCACTGATAATGCGTTTTTCAGCAAAGCTGATATACTCAGTTCAGGACCGGTGACGGTTGCGGATTACCGTAAGCTGATACTGGACCAGCTGGAGGAGGTGGAGAATATCTGGATAGAACCTGTTTTGTCAAAATATACCCCCGGTGCGTCCAAAGGCACTTACCGGGTCTTTATACAGCCCAATGATAAACTGACACGGGAGATAGAAGTCCGCCAGTCTTCGGCAGACAAACTGGTGGCAGACGTCAGGAACTGCCTGATGCGCTACAGGAGTGTGGGCGAGAACTTTGAAGAGATCTCGGTACTGAAGGCGCAGCATATTTCCATCAAGGCAACTATTATGGTAGATCCCCGCTATCCTGTGAGGGAAACACTGGCGTATATCTGTAGTGCGATTGAACAGGTAGTGCATCCTTACGTACGCTTTCTTTCAGAAGCAGAGCTGCTGGAGGCCGGATATGCAACAGAGGATATTTACCTGGGTCCGCAGCTCACCAGGGGCTTTGTGCCTGATGAAGACCTGCTGGAAAGAAAACAACAGATCGATCCTTCGGAAATGGTGAAAGCAGTGTCGCTGGTAACGGGCGTATTGCAGGTAAAATACCTGCATGTATCGGCAGATGGTGTGAATTTCAGCAGTCGCCCGGTAGTAGTGCAGCCGGGTTATTATCCTTATGTAGACATTGCCGACAGTCGTAACGATATTGGCATTTACAGCGATCAGTTTGAACAACATTCCCGTGATGCGGTATTCTGGAATGTGTATCAGAAGATCAGGGAGGTGAAAAAGCGGCACTATACAGGTCAGGAGAAAGGACTGGCGGATCATTCGCTGGAGGCTACCTATCGCGATGCCGGACAGTATTATTCCCTGCAGCATTTCTTTCCTACCATTTATGGTGTAGGGAATGATGAGATATCCCGCTATGAAACGCCGCAGCGCAGGGCGCAGGCCAAACAGCTCAAGGCTTATCTCTTATTCTTTGAACAGATCCTGGCCAACTACCTGGCGCAACTGGGGAACCTGTCGGCCGTTTTTTCGCCGGATATCGATAAGGTCCTGCCTAATACTTACTTTACACAGCCCCTGTATGATGTGCCTCATGTCAAACACCTGCTGAAGGCCTTTACGTCAGGCAGACAAAGCTGGGAAGCATTTACGGCGGATTCAGATAATGAATATGTGCGGTCCCTGCGGAGGATGACGGAGCAGGACGAACTGTATCAGCAAAGGAAGGTCCGCATCTTTGATCACTTGTTGGCCCGCTTTAACATGGTGGTGCCACGATACCCGGTGAGCCTGTATGAAATGACATATCAGCCACCGGATGAAAAGAGCAGGATCAATTGTGAGCTGCGCTGGAAGGCCGGTATCCTGCAAAAGCTGCCGGCGCTCTTATCTGAGCGTGTGCAGGCCTTCAACTATATGCAGAATACAGAAGGTGCTGGCCTTTTTTCCGGATACCATCAGTGGTTATATAAACTGCTGCATATTGAACGCAACCTGATGGAGCCCTTAACGGCGGTCTTCAACAGAGACCATGTAGACATGAAGGTGAGCGGATGGCAGCCGGTACCGCAGTCAAAGCATATACATGTCAACGGTGAAACCGTCTGGTACAGCGATGATATTGCTGATGAGGATATTGGTACAGAGAAATACTACTTCGGCCATCAGCCTGTTTCCCTGCTGAAACATGGCGTAGATCCTGCACATTACAGGATTGTGGAAGATCCTTCGAATAATCATTTCCTCGTTTTATATAAGGCCCCTGGTCAGAACACCTGGCATGCGGTAGCCAAACATTTCAGCAAGCAGGCGGCCACACAGGCGCAGAACCGTATGATCAGGCACCTGCAGGATATCAGTAAGGAATCGGAAGGTTTTTACATTGTAGAACATACACTGTTAAGGCCTTTGCTGAAAACAACTGCTTATGGTTTCCGGCTGCTGGGGCGCGGGGGGAAACTGCTGCTGGAGCAGCGTATCTACCAGACATTCGACGACAGGGAGCATACAGTCAATCTCATCATAGATACAGACTGGCAAACGCTGACGGCAGCGGATATGTACCAGCAGTTATTGAAGTCCTGCCTGGTGTATACCACGCAGCCGACCCTTGAAGCCGACATGACGGAAATAGCGGTCAGTCTCCGGCAGATAGCAGCAGGTTCCATTGCTGATTATCCCAGGATGGACTTTTATGTTGACTCGGGGAATGGCCATGCGATGCCGGACACCTTTTACCGGCCGGCTATCTGTGTGGTGCTGCCTTCCTGGCCGGCCAGGTTCCAGTATGAAGAATTCAGGAAGTTCACGCAGGACCTTATCCGCGAGCAAACGCCTGTCTATTACAAGCTCAGTTTCCGCTGGCTGAGTATTGCAGACATGCGTCAGTTCGAAAGCCTGTATTATCCCTGGTTGAAGGCATTACCTGACTTTTATACCAATGGTATTGTGCCTCCGCAGCGTTCGAAGCTGCTGGAATTCCTCACTAAAAACAGGCGGCCGTAAATGGGCAAAGGTGAACATATTATCCGGAAGTGGACGTTTGATGTGCAGTATACTGATAAGGATAATGCCAGGGCTTTGCATGATAAATTCAGCAGCCTGTTCAACCTCCATCTGTCTCCCGCAGCGGAAGCTGTCATAGACAGGGTATTGTCGCCTACAGAGAGCGTCTGGATCTCACAGCTGGAGATAGACCTGGGCACCATACCCTACACCAATTTTGAACAGGATATCATCCGCTTGTTGCCGGAGGCTTTGGAGAAGGCCTTACGGGAACGTATTGCTAAAGCGGACCAGCATCAGGATACCGTGGAAGGACTACACTTCCATACAGCGGCAGACCGTTATTATGCGCTTTTAGGGCATTACCTGCGTACAGGAAGCCTGCCCTGGTGGGCAATGCCGGAAGAAGGAGGCGAACTGGAAACGATGTTGCTGTCGCTCATCACAGACGATCCTTCCCGTTTTGCATCGTTCATTACCAATATCGCACAGCAGGAATATATCCTGAAAAGGATCGCCTGGCATTTCTCCCGGGATGTGGTGCAGAAGATCATCACCTCACTGGAAGAGGCGCAGGCTACTTTCATCCTGGGGTATATTACCGGGGTGATCACCCTGCACAACCGGCAGCCCCTGGTACAGAATGCCCAGAGTGAATTTGAGCGGGCGGTATGGCTGTTTGTGCTCACCTATCTTGTTACCGACAACAGTGGTCAGTTCAACAGGAAGCAGTTCATTCGCCGTAACCTGGAAAGGCTGGCGCGGCACTTCAACGTCGATTATTTTCACCTGCTTTATATTTTCCGCAAGGCGATAGATACCTACCGGCAATACATCCCATCGGATTCTTTCGTCACCTTTATACAGGTATTGTATGAAGAGAATGAGACGGCGGGACTGCATTCGCAGGGAGGACAGGCGCTGGTGGTGATGCCACACAATGCGTATGAGCAGGTGGTGGCGCCCCGTTTGCTGCCATTGCCCGGAGGTATACATACTGACCTCCCGTTGCCACTGCTATGGATCAACTATGACACTATCGTCAGCAAGGAAGACCGGGAAGAGGTCTGGGAGCAGGCGGTGGTATTGTTCCGTGCGTTTATTACCGGGCAGCCTTTACCTGTTTGGTTCAGCAGATTACAGACAGGGCGCCAGGAAGTATTGCTAAGGCAGGCGGTGATCCTGCTGTTCAGAAAGCGGCCGCTCATGCTGGCGTCTATGTGGGAACAGCCGGTGCATAAGCTGCAGGCAAGGTTGGAAGTGCACCGCTTATTTGACAGGCCGGTCACGCCGCTGGAAGAGAACATCCGCAAACAACTGCAGGTCTATGCCGAGCAGGATACTATTCAATTCCTGCAACAGGCATTGCCGCATACTTTCACACAACACCGGAACAGCTTCAGGGAGATATGGCTGCAATACCAGCAGCGTTCACATACAGAAAGGCTGGCGTTTTACCGGAACGTACTGGCGCCTGTCGCCGTGTTACAACAGGTAGCATTACATACTACAGAGGATGATTTCTGGCATATGATGCGTGATGCACTACCACTGTTGTGGGGCAACCATACCATCACTGCATTGAAGGAGTGGCAGGGACTAATGGAAAGCCTGCTGACGGATAACCTGGAGCGGGAACGTATCCGGTTGTTGTTCCGCAGGTTCAACCTGTTATGGCTATCAGGAAAGATACAGGTGAATAACAGCGACGACTATATCAATAACCTGGCAAGGTTCATCGGCAGTTATGATGAAACAACCATGCATAAACTGCTGAAGGCCATTGTTAGCTTTGATATGGGCGCTGTATCTTCTTTCACACAGATACGTGCGGCAGTACCTGTATTACAGCAGGCCACGGCGGCCATATTGAAAACAAGTACAACGCAGGCAGGCACAGCACCTGAAGAACAACAGACACTGGTACCCGCCAGGCAAAAACAAGAAACATCAGCACCTGTTATGCAGGAAGAAAGACCTTATGAAAGCCTCTTCGGCAGAAAGCAGCCGATAGCAGGAACAGCGGAGCAGGCTGTGACTATACAGAATGCGGGACTGGTGTTACTGCATCCGTTTTTCCATACTTATTTCTCCCGCCTGGAGCTGTTGTCCGGAGGAAAATTTGTTGATGAAATGGCCCGGCAAAGAGCTGTCAGGCTCTTACAGTTGCTGGTGGACGATGGCGAAGAGCAGCAGGAGCATGCATTGGTATTGAATAAGGTACTGTGTAATATGCCCTGGGAGGAGCCGCTGAACCCTGACATCGTAATAACAGACACTGACAAAGCGCTGGCCCGTTCACTGATAGGCGCTGCCATCCAGCAATGGCCGAAGATGCATAACAGCTCCGTAGAGGGGTTCAGGGCATCTTTCCTGAAGCGGGAAGGCCTGCTCTGGCAGACAGAGGAAGCGTGGTTCCTGCAGGTGCATAAACGCAGTTACGATATTATCTTACAGACACTACCCTGGAGTTATGGCATGATGAGATTTGCCTGGCTCCCTAAAATGTTATATACCGAATGGACAATCACCTGATTGCAGCCAATGCAACAGCTTTATACAACGATCTGCAATGGTTCAGCGAGATACTGCAACTAAGAATGAAGCTGTATTTTGAGCAGGCGCATACCTTCGTGGCCGAAGAACCGCCTCCGCCGCCGGGCATAAAGGGAGCGGTGTATTCCCAGATCGTGAGTCATTATAACATGAGCGTACAGGAAAGGCTGGTGCTCTTGCTGGCTTTATGTCCGCATATACAGCCGCAGCTGCTGGATGTTTTTTTTGTCAAGAACAGTACATATGACAGGGGCTTCACTGAATTCGGGGGAATGAAGGGGAACCAGCATGGTGGCTTTCTTCCTACAGGCGAAACAGCTGCATTCCTGCTGGCCGCCAATGATCTGCAACAGCGATTTCAGTTGCTGCAGTTATTCAGTCCGGGGCATTTCTTTGCGAAGCATAACATGCTGAAACTGGTGTCTGCGCATGTAGATGAGCCTTCATTGAGTGGCGCCTTACAGATCTCTTCGGAGTACCTGAGCTTCTTTACACATGGTACGCCCTATCAGCCGCATTATAGTACGCAGTTCCCCGCAAAACAGATCCGGACAGACCTGGACTGGAAAGATCTTGTGCTGGACCAGCACATTATGGCGGAAGTGGAAGAGATCCGCACCTGGATAGAACATGGTCCTACACTGATGAAGGAGTGGCAGATGGAAAACAGGATCAAACCCGGTTACAGGGCTTTGTTCTATGGCCCTCCGGGAACGGGTAAATCATTTACCGCCTGCCTGCTGGGAAAGACATTCCAGCTGGATGTATACCGCATTGACCTCTCGATGGTAGTATCCAAGTATATCGGTGAAACGGAGAAGAACCTGGCAGGTGTATTTGATCAGGCAGCGAATAAGAACTGGATACTCTTTTTTGATGAAGCAGATGCCTTGTTTGGCAAACGTAGCGCTACCAACTCTTCGCATGATCGTTACGCTAACCAGGAAGTGGCGTACCTGCTGCAAAGGATAGAAGATTTCCCGGGGCTGGTCGTGCTTGCTACCAACCTGAAGGCGAATATAGATGAGGCATTCGGAAGAAGGTTCCAGTCGATGATCTATTTCCCTGTACCCGGACCCGCGCAGCGGCAACGCCTCTGGCAGCAGTCATTCCCTGCACAGGTACAGCTGGATGCGGACGTGAGCCTGGAAGACATCGCGAAGAAATATGAACTGGCAGGTGGCGCTATTATCAATGTGGTGCAATACAGTTGCCTGGCAGCACTGAGGAAAAATAGTAAGACTATTTTACTAAAAGATATACTGACAGGCATACGTAAGGAGTTCAATAAAGAAGGGAAGACGCTCAATTTCTAAATTCTTACACTGCCTGGGAAGTTTTTTCTACAGAAGGTATAGGCTCCCCGGGGGGAAACGCCGCGTTACAACACACACGGTACCTACGGAGCCGATTGTAGCGAATGAACCTGTTATGCGGGGCCGGGGTTGAAACCCATACCGGGGGGCGTCCATACGCGGGTTATCGCCCGTACCCGGGGGGTATCACCCGTACGCGGGGTTATCACCCATACGCGGGTTATCGCCCGTACCCGGGGGTTATCACCCGTACCCGGGGTTATCACCCCGGGCTACAAACACGCGGCACCTACGGAGCCGATTGTAGCGAATGAACCCGTTATGCGGGTCCGGGGTTGAAACCTCGCGCTACAAAATATTGGGGCTTCGTTAGAAGTCCTACCTCGATCAGCCTGCCATAGGAATAAGTACAAACCGTTATAGGTCTATAGATGCATTGGGTATAAGATGCATCGGGTATAAGATGCATTGGTATAAGATGCATCGGATATATAAAGGCAGAGGCACGCCTTTTGCATCCTGGTTAAGTATGAGAACAAATAAATCACTGCTGCTGATAGCTTTCGGGCTATGCGTGTCTTCTTATAGTTGTAAGAATAAAAGTACGGACAAGCAACAGGAAGAAACCATTGCTATTACCATTACCCCCAGAAATACGCTGGTTACACCTGCGAATGCCTACAATGATCTTTTTCTTGACACCAGTGATGTAACTAAATTCATCGCAAAGCAAAAGCTGAATGATACGCTTGCCAACCGTTTACGTAGCTTTTACAATGCGCGCAATTATGAGTTTGCCTGGTTTGATAGTCATGGGTTGAATGAACAGGCTTATGGCTTCCGCAGTCTTTATGATTATAGTGTAGATACGAGTGAGAATAATAAGTCGCTGGAATACCGGCTGGACGCTATGATGACGGGAGACAGCGATTCTGCTGCTTCTCGGCGGGATGCCGATATTGTGAAGACAGAGTTACAACTGACGCAGCGCTTTATTGATTATTACCTGAACATTAGTGCTGATAAAACAATAGACGGACTTGAACATGCGGTGCCTGCAATGAAAGAAGAGATCATGAAAAAGGCGGCAGCTGTTCTCGATAATAAGAAAAAAGATGCAGTAAACAATACTTATAACGCGCTGCTGAAGCCCCTGCAGAAGTATATGGACATTGCAAAGAAAGGAGGATGGGATACGATTACAGTAGAGAAGAAAACGCGGTATAAGAAGGGCGATAGTACAGCCCTTATTGCCTGGGTGAAAAAGCGTTTGCTTATCACCGGGGAATTGCCTGAAAAGGATACGTCGATTGTATTTAATGATGGATTAGAAAACGCAGTGCGCTTGTTTGAAGGCACCCATGGTCATACGCCCAAAGGCGTTATCACAGACACCCTGCTACGTGAGATGAATATGTCTGCTATCCAGCTGGTACAGCGTATGCTCATTAACCTGGAAAGGATGCGTTGGGCGCCGCAGATGCCGGAGGGCCGCATTATACTGGTGAATATACCGGAGTTTGCCTTATATGTGTGGAACGGTAAGAACAAGGAGTTTGATATGCCTGTGGTGGTGGGGAAGGAGGGTAAGAGCACGACCATGTTCTCAGGCAACCTGAACCAGATCGTCTTCAGTCCTTACTGGAACCTGCCTAATAGTATTGTGCGGGAGGAGATATTGCCGGCAATGGCGCGTAACCGTAACTATCTCAGTAGAAAGCATATGGAGGTTACGGGAGAACGGAACGGGCTGCCTGTTATCAGGCAATTGCCCGGGAAGGATAACCCGCTCGGAAGGGTGAAGTTCCTGTTCCCTAACAGCTTCAACATTTACTTTCATGATACCAATCAGAAATATTTATTCGAAAAAGATCAACGGGCTTACAGTCACGGCTGTATCCGCTTAGGCGATCCTGTAAGGCTTGCCAATTACCTGTTAGTGGATAATAGTACCTGGACGCCAGAAAAAATTGATAGTGCAATGAACAGTGGGAAGGAAAAATACGTTAAGATAAAGGACCCGGTGCCAGTGCTGATCACTTATTACACTGCCTGGGTCGATGAAGGAGGGTATCTGCAGTTAAGAGAGGATATTTATGACCATGACGCCTATACAGCTTCCAAGCTCTTTACGGATTCAAAATAACCGTCACCTGATCACTACAACACGATATAAAATTCATCCCATCCCCCTGGCCCTTTTCGGTACACGCGTTATCACCACGCAGAGGCCGGTAATGTTATTGCAGCGTGCAAGCAATAGACGCTGTCATGTGAGTATCTGAAGAGGGGCCAGGGTGGATGAAAGGATGAAGTGGATCTGATCTGATTATTGGAAAAAGGATATCAGATGCGCATCTTAAGCAACGGTAGTATCTTTCTCCGCCGCCAACATCTTTGAATTAGCCATATATGATTTGTCAGGACTGTACAGGAACAGGCAGCTGCCATCTTTGATGACTTCGATGATCTGTTTATGTATTTTTTCAGGAATAGCCGGGCAACCCAGGCTGCGTCCTATATACCCCTGCAGTTTAGCGATCTTTTCGCTGACATATGCCGCACTGTGCATCACGATACCTCTGCTCATAGCATTATCGTTAATACCTTCTTCCTCGCCTTCTAAACGTAAGGAATAGCCGTGCTGCCCTTTGTAGGTATCGCCAGTCACATAGAACCCAAGGCTGCTTTTAAAGCTTTCAGGCGCATTGGAAAAAGTGGTGGCAACAGCGGCACCGGAATTACGTCCGTGGGATACGAAGGTGTTAAACAGTACTGCTCCCTTTCTCAGGTCAATCACGAATAAACGCTTTTTGTTGGAAGGCTGACTGAAGTCGGCGATAGTCAGCAGGTCGGGATTTTTCAGTTTACCCTCTTTCTCCAGTTTTTCCAGGCCGGACAGTGCATAGTCGAATGCCTCTCTGGAGAGTCCCAGAGAGTCCAGCTTCAATGCAGCGAACAATGCCTGTTTACTACTGAACCTGCTTTCGGCAAGGGGGATAGTGCTCGTTTTATTCCCAACGGAGGGAGCAATGGTAAAGAGGATCCCGGCAAACAAGCCGACGGTAAGGGAGTGTTTAATAAGTTTCTTAACAGGTCTCTTCATCAACGGAAAATGGATTGAAATTCTAAAAATAAGCCGGGCTTATTTGGAGTCCGGCTGTGTTATGTAAAATGACTAATGCAAATTTAACGCGTGAAATGCTAAAGAATTGTGAAAGAGGTTAATTTAAGCTCTGCAGTAAACTGATGTTTAACAATGTTATGACATTGGGGGTGGGAATGGCCATAGGTTGAGGTGCGGGATATGGTTGGATGGAGGCCTTTCAAATAGTATTCAGTCAGGTACAAGATTCGCTCAAACTTCGTTTCTCCTATGTCTATCTTACGTTCATCTTAGGTCTTTGAACCTAGGATGAACGTAAGATAGACATAGGAGAAACGAAGCTTGTACCTGTTTTAAACGGATGCTGAACGAACATGAACCACTAGAATGTAATATTGGCAGTCCAGTATGTGGGCCAATTTTGGGCCACGATACCATACATTATCCATGCCTTTAACATGCCTTTAACATGCCTTTGCAGATGAGGGGAATTGGGAGGCGATATGTCAGGATGGCAGCTTGTGTTTAAATGAGGCGCTAATCCGGTAGGAGTAAGGTGGAAACGGTGTGGAGATATAGCTATATAGGAGCTCTACTATAGCTTTACAGGCACTGTTCTATAGCGAAGGCTATACAACGGCTGGGGTAAAGACGGTGAAATGAGCCTGTATACCGGGTTTCGGAGCATAGCCGGCTATAGGACGAAAGCTATTTCAACGGGGGAGGTAGGTGTGAAATGCAGACTCGTCCGTAAATAAGGCGCTATAAGCTCATAATTTGGAAAATGAAGGCAAGGGAAAAGCCTGCCAGGAGATTAATCCCCTAACAGGCTTTAAATAGCATTTATAACCATTTTAAACAGCAGGTTCCTGCTGGCTCAGGCAGTGGAAGCTACCCAGGCCCCAGATGATCTCGGTTGAGTCAATTCCCACCACTTCACGGTCTTTAAAACATTCTGCAATAATTTGTAATGCCTTATCGTCGTTTTTACAGTTGTAAACGGGAACGATCACATGCTTATTGCTGATATAAAAATTAGCATATGAGGCCGGGAGGCGCTGGTCGTCATATACTACAGCATCCGGCATAGGCAGTTCCACCACGTTCAGCTGTTTACCGTTCAACAGGCGCATTTGCTGTAACTGGCGTAGGTTACCCTGCAGCAGTTCGTAGTTTTCGTCCTGCTTGTTGCTTTCCACAACTGTGAGGACGGTGTCTTCATTCACGAAACGGATAGTATCGTCAATATGGCCGTCAGTATCGTCTCCTACGATGCCCTCATCTACCCATAATACCTGGTCAACACCATAGAAGTCCTGCAGGTAACCTTCTATCTGCTCCCTGTTCAGGTGCGGATTACGGTTTTCGTTCAGCAGGCAGCAGCCGGAGGTCAGCAAAGTACCTTTCCCGTTAAATTCTACAGAGCCACCTTCCATGATGATACCGGGATTGTATACCGGCAGCTTGAAATGTTCGGCGATACGGGTAGGGACTACATCGTCCTTATCGAAGGGAGGGTATTTACCGCCCCAGGCGTTATAATTCCAGTCTACAATGACCTTTTTCTGTTCAGCAGCCGGGTTGATGAGGAAGGCAGGGCCATGGTCGCGGCACCAGGCATCGTTGGTGGGGTGGAGGAAGAATTCCACCTTATCCATGTTGACACCGGCATTGCGCAGGTGACCGATAGCGAAAGCCTTCATGGCTTCATCATTCACATTGATACGGACCAGTTCACTTTCTGCCAGGTATTTTACAAACTGGCTGTAGTAAGGATAGATCGTTTGGATCTTTCCGGGCCAGCTGGCTTCTTTATGAGGCCAGCTCAACCAGGTAGCGACATGCGGATGGAATTCGGCAGGGAAAAAGTATCCCTGCTGTTTCAAGGTTGGTAGTCCGTTCATTATGCTTCGTCGATAAATCTTTTGGTGATAGGAGCGTAGGAATCAATTCTTCTGTCGCGCAGAAACGGCCAGTGAGTGCGGTACCTGTCGGTCGTATTCAGGTCCAGTTCCTGCACGTACACTTCTTCCTGGTCGTGAGACGCCTGGTAGATAATAGTACCGAAAGGATTGGAAATGAAGGAACCACCCCAGAATTTCATGCGGCCATCCTGTTCGAAGCCTACACGATTCACACTTACCACGTGTATGCCATTGGCAACGGCATGACTGCGCTGGATGGTCTGCCATGCGTTGTACTGTTCTGTGTTGGTAGCTTCGTCCTGGGAGGTAGCCCAGCCGATAGCGGTTGGATAGAACAGTATTTCAGCGCCCATAAGGGCAGTGATCCTGGCAGCTTCCGGATACCACTGGTCCCAGCAGATGAGTACACCCAGGGTGCCGAATTTTGTCTTGAAGACTTTATATCCCAGGTCGCCCGGGGTGAAGTAGAATTTCTCGTAATAAGCCGGATCGTCCGGGATATGCATTTTACGGTATTTACCCAGGTAGGTCCCGTCTGCGTCCAGTACGGCAGTGGTGTTGTGGTAGATACCCTGCGTACGTTTTTCGAAGAGGGAGGCGATGATCACCACGCCCAGTTCTGCCGCTACTTTCTGGAGGGAGTCGGTAGACGGACCGGGAATAGGTTCTGCCAGGGAGAAATTATCATAATCCTCCACATCACAGAAATAAAGGGAAGTAAACAATTCCTGCAAACAAACGATCTGCGCACCTTTAGCGGCGGCGTCGCGGATACCTTTGGTAGCCTTGGCAAGGTTTTCAGCCTTGTCTTTGCTGCAGGACATTTGCACAAAACCTACTTTAACTTTTGACATTACCTGAGTTTAAATTTTACCGTTTAGAAAATGAAGGCGCAAATTTACCAAATAATCTAGAAAAACCCGATGCCGATATGCCAGCCGAACCAACCCAGGAGACCGTCGCCAAAATCGAAGGGGCTATAGTGTCTGGGAACCTTTATTTCATGTTCCGGTTCAGACACATCCAGTTTGTCGCTATGATAAACGGTAAACGTCGGACCGGCAAAGAAGGTGATCTTTTTTGCCAGCCGCCTGTTCCAGGCAGCCTGCAGCCTGATCATCGTATTGGTAGAGTTCCAGTTGCCAACGTAGAGGAATTGAGAGGTAGTTTCCGCAGTAATAAAAGTCACAGGAGATAATTTGAAATCATGCCCGATACCGTAACCGAAGGAGTAGGCCCTCTTGTTGCCCAGGCTCATACCTGCCAGCAGGAGGCTATATAGCTTCCTGTTGCCGGATTTGTAGGCTATGTTCAGGTCAAGGACCTCGTTGGTATAGATCTGTACCTGGTGATAACCTCTCCGCACGATGCTGATCAGGCCTATGCTGTAACCGTCGGAGGAGTCGGCGTAGTTCAATAGTCCGATCTGTACGCCTTTGAGGATGCCCGCATAATTCACCAGACCGGATATCTGGGTACCGCTGGTCGTATCTATGCTGACATTCACCGCGCCGGCAATCTGTGCGCCTTTCAGTCGTTTGGTATAATTAATGGCGCCGGATATCTGTGCGCCGTTGGTGGTATCGATGTTGACATTTACAGCGCCGGCAATCTGTGCACCTCCAATTCCCTGGGCGTAGTTGACGAATCCTGCCAGCTGTGCACCGCTAATGACTCCTCTTGCCACACTAATGGCGCCGGCTGCCTGCACGCCCCTGGTATTACCACCGGCATGGCTGATAGCGCCTGAAAGTTGTGCACCTTTTGAATCGCTGCCCGTCTGGTTATATATGCCGCTCGCCTGTACCCCGTGGAAACCATATTTCAGCACATTGCTTATCCCGGCTGCCTGTACACCTTTCAGTGAATCCATGGTGTGGTTATGTATTCCGGCCAGCTGCACGCCGGTCATACGTCCGCCGACGATATTAAACACACCTGCCATCTGCACCCACTTCACATCCTTCTGATCGATGTTGAACACACTGGCCAGTTCAACCCCACGAAGACCGGCAGTATAACCACCAATCAGGTTCAGGGAAAATT
Organism: Chitinophaga sp. CF418; assembly: GCF_900142925.1. Classification (GTDB taxonomy): domain Bacteria; phylum Bacteroidota; class Bacteroidia; order Chitinophagales; family Chitinophagaceae; genus Chitinophaga. The sequence goes on along the minus strand of NZ_FRCN01000006.1, from coordinate 394,105 downwards.
TATTGATCACCTGCGAGCCTATTTTACCATGTGTACCAATAGCGGGTACCAGAGAGTACTGGTAAGGCTGTTTGGTAAAGAACTCACTCAGGTTGAGGCTCTGCATCCGTTGGCGGGAGGACAGGAAGAAGCGGCCGAACATGGTCTGCTCCACATGGGAATACTTATTTATGTCTACTACACTCAGCTGTATAGGTGGGGCTGGCTTAATGCTGGCATCCAGTTCCTGGTCATGCCCGGTGAGTATCAGCATAATGGTATCGCGGTACAGTTCCTTACTGACAGTCAGCATGGCCGCGGTCCTTTCCTTTTCACGCAAACGTATCTTATAATAGCCCAGTTCATTTGTCATGGTGGAGATGAGCTGCATCCTTTCATAGACGCTGGCATTGCTGATGGGAGACCCTGTAACGGCGTCTTTTACATGGCCGCTTACCACGAACCATTTCTCTTTGGAAGAGGTACCGGGTTGTATGATAACCTGGTTACCTATTTCACGGAACTGGAAATTGCCCTGGAACAACATATCCAGGACCTGTTTAACAGACTTGTTATTCACATGTACTGTTACGAGGCTGTCATCATGAATAAATTCCTTTACATAAGAAAAGTGAAATCCGCCCTGCATGCTAATGTTATCTAGTACTACAGCAAGGGGTTGGCGGTCGGCATCAACGGTAACCGTTTTATTGAGCGGGCTTTGGGCATAACTGGCATAGCTTCCGAAGAAGATTGCTACCAGCAGGAATAGATGTTTCAACAGAACAGTTTTGATATTCTGCGGCAAGATACTATCTATTTTTCTTTTTGGATATTAACTACTCATACTGTAGGTTTGTGCCGCATTTGGTTTCACCGGATGGTGAATTAATAGGGAATCCGGTGTAAATCCGGAGCTATCCCCGTAGCTGTAATCCTGCATCGCACACAACGATCGGTTTTTCCGGACACTCAATCTCCCAATTGCCACTGTTCGCCTCCGGCGAACGGGAAGGCCCGGAAAAAGCAGGAGAGCCAGAAGACCTGCCAATAGCAACCGACATTCCGTGCCTTCGGGTGAAAGACACTTGATGCAGTTACAGCCTGTAGAGGCGCTGTTTCTTATTCTATCAATTTATTGGTGCCGGTAAGAAAGTCACTGTAGACAAGATTACCTGAATTTGTCTATTCAGCTGAATGAAGGTCATGGTATTCATCAACCGAGATAAACGTTCGAATTATGCATAAAAATTTACGCAATTGGTTAGTGGCCGGTCTGCTGTTTACAGTGGCCTCTTGTTCAAATGATGATGCGGTAGCGCCTCCCGCGGGTAAGTATGACAATGGGTTTTATATGATCAGTGAAGGGAATTTCGGTTTTGCTGCCGGTGATGTGAACTACTATGATTACGACAAGGATTCTATTTACAAGTATGCTTATTCTGCAGAGAATCCCGGTAAAAAGCTGGGTACTTCTTCCACTACTATGCAGTTTGGTACTGTTTACAATGGTAAGTTATACCTGGTAGGTAAATATGATGGTCCGTTTGTAGCAACTGATGCCGCAACATTGCAAGAGACCGGACGGGTGGACAGTTTGCCGGGACATGACGGACGCGCATTCCTGGGAGTGGATGACAGCAGGGGGGTGCTCAGTACCGGCGTGGGACTGTATCCTGTTACCCTGTCTCCGCTGACATTGGGTACAAAGATCAGCAGTGTGGATGGTGAAGTAAGAGATATGATCAAAAGCGGTAATTATATATTTGTAATGTCGGTGAAAGATGGTATCGTAGCCCTGAATGCCAATGATTACAGTGTGGCGAAGAAGCTGGGAACAGCGGTGTCAGGCTTTGTACAGAGCAAAGATGGTAATGTCTGGGCAGCATCCGCTACACAGCTGAAGAAGATCAATGCTTCTACACTGGCTGTGGATAGTATCACTACCGGGTTCCCCGTTTATTTTAACGAATGGACATATATCAATAGCTCTATAGTGGCATCGACTACAGATAATGCTATTTTTATCATTTCAGGCGCTAACAAGGTATACCGTTATACTGGTGATGCAGCATCTCTTGGCACGCCGTTCATTACCCTGCCTGCAGGACAATACTTCTACGGAAAAGGTATCGGGTATGATAAAAAGAGGAATTACCTGATATTGAACAGTAATACAAATCTCTATGGGTCTGATCCCAACAATACGATCTATATACACAATGCGACTACAGGAGCCTTGCAGCACAGCAAGACTTACGAGGGATTCTATTTCCCTGGTATGGCTGTTTTCCGTTAATTCATTGAGACACGCTTGAACAATCGCCACTACATACGATCTGTATCTCTTTTTATTCTGTGCATGACAGCCGTTGGCAGGCTTCATGCACAGGATAAAGTGGCGCTGCCTGCTAAAGACACAGCAGCTGCCAGGATGTTACAGGGAGTGACGATCTTCTCAGACAGAAGTAATCCCGTATCGCCGGTACAGACACTAAGTGGTATTGCACTGGAAAAGATGAACAGTCTTTCCGTTGCGGATGCCGTACGGTTCTTTTCAGGTGTACAGCTGAAGGATTACGGTGGATTGGGAGGATTGAAGACACTGAATGTACGCAGTATGGGCACCAATCATACCGGTGTATTCTATGACGGCATACAGCTGGGCAATGCCCAGAATGGAACGGTGGACCTGGGACGGTTTTCACTGGATAATATAGAACAGATAGATCTCTACAATGCACAGAAGGGTGTGCTGCTTCAACCGGCGAAGGGATTTGCAGCCGCTTCGGCTATTTATCTGCAGTCCCGTAAGCCAGTGTTCCGGGAGGGAGAAAGGACACATGGAAAGGTGGCTTTTAAAACAGGGTCTTTTGGACTGGTGAACCCATCGGTGAGATTGGAGCAACGCCTGTCTGAGCGTTTATCTGCTGTAGTGAGCAGTGAATGGCTGCACGGTAATGGCAGGTATAAGTTCAGGTATACCAACGGCACCTACGATACTACTGCTGTCAGAGAAAATGCGGCGATAGAAGCTGCCCGTGTAGAAGCAGGGTTGTACGGACAATTCAGGGACAGCAGCAGCTGGCAGGCGAAGGTATATTATTATAATTCCACACGCGGACTGCCGGGTGCTATTGTCAGTAATAAATTCCTCAACGGACAACATCAGTGGGACCGTAACCTGTTCATACAATCATCTTATAAAAAGCAATTCGGAAAGCGGTATACCATGCTGCTGAATGCGAAGTTCATGTATGACTATGTCCGCTACCTGGATACGGCTATTGTTACGGTGGATGGCCCTTTGATGAACCGTTATCAGCAGAAAGAATATTATATCTCTTCTGCCAATCAGTATAAGATCACTTCTTTCTGGGATGTAGCCTTGTCGGCCGACTTCCAGGTGAATGAAATGACGGCTGTCAATCTTGATCATTTCGCGATTCCCACCCGTTACAGCACACTGGGGGCGGCAGCTACACAGCTGCACCTGGGACCAGTAGCGCTGCAGGGAAATCTGCTGGCTACTATCGTGAATGAAACGACTAAAGCCTATACAGCAGGCCGGGATTTTCGTGCGTTAACCCCTACCGTATTAGCCTCCTGGCAACCTTTTCGCGGAGAGGACCTGAAACTAAGGGCATTCTACAAGAATAGTTTTCGTATGCCGACCTTTAATGACATGTACTATAGTACTGTGGGCAATCCTGCATTACGGCCGGAATATGCTAAACAGTATAATGTCGGAACAGGATATACGAGGACTTCAGCCGGCTTTCTGCAATTCTTCTCCCTGCAGGCAGACGTATATTACACGCATGTGAAGGATAAGATTGTAGCTTCTCCGGGACGTAATTTCCAATGGATGATGCAGAACATAGGCTCGGTAGACATTTATGGCATTGACGCCGGTGTGCAGTTATCGCCTGTATTGCTGCAGGCTGTGAAGACGGACTTTGCTGTGAAGTATACTTATCAGAAGGCGATGGACATGAGCAATCCGGCAGAGGTCAACTATAAGGACCAGATTGCCTACATTCCTGTACATAGCGGATCGTTCATGGCGCATGCCTCCTGGAACAAATGGGATGTGAACTACAGTTTTATTTATGTCGGAGAAAGATATTTCCTGAATACCAATATTCCGCTATATTACATGGAGCCCTGGTATACCAGCGATGTGTCTGTCACTACAAGTTTATTGTTCGGTAGCAAGCTGGTAAAACTGACTGGGGAATTAAACAATATATTTAACCAGTATTATGACGTTGTAATTAACTACCCGATGCCGGGGCGTTATTACCGTCTTACTGCCAGTATAAATTTTTAGCCTATGCGTTTTTATAGATCACTGCTGGTTGTGTGCGGATTGCTTACGGGGTTTGTCGCCTGTCGTAAGGGAGCGTCTGTCGTGCCGGGTGATGATACACATGTGGGTGCAGACAGTCTGCGCAATGGGTTTTATCTGCTGAATGAAGGCAATATGGGTATGAACCTGGCTACGCTGGATTATTATAATAGCGGCACAGGTATTTACAGCAGCAATATTTATAGCGCGATTAACCCCGGAACAACGAAAGAGTTGGGAGATGTAGGGAATGACCTGCAAATGTATGGTGGTAAACTGTATGCTGTAATAGCGATGTCTGATAAAGTAGAAGTGATGGATGTGCATACGGCAAAACGTATCGGGCAGATCAATGTGCCATCGTGCCGGTATATTACTTTTTACAAAGGGAAGGCTTATGTCAGCTCCTATGCTACTACGGCTGGTGGAACATCCGGAGTGAACGGATATGTGGCGGAAGTTGATACCGCTACCTTACAGGTGATCCGTACTACAGGCGTAGGGCGGCAGCCGGAGGAAATGGCCTTATCAGGAGATAAGATGTATGTGGCTAATTCCGGGGGATATAGTCCGGGGAACTTTGAGCGGACCCTGTCGGTGATTGATATGAATACATTCAAAGAGACAAAACGTATTAATGTAGCGGTTAACCTGCACCGTGTGAAGGCAGATAAATACGGCGATATTTATGTGACTTCCCGGGGAGATTATTATAATCTGCATTCAAAGCTGTTTGTGATAGATACACAGCTGGATATTGTAAAAGACTCTTTGCCGCTTGCGGTCAGTGATCTCTGGATATCGGGCGACAGCGCCTATGTTTATGGCGTGGAATGGAGTTATGTGACGAATAAGAATACTGTCAGCTATGGTATTGTTGATATTAAAACCGAGCGTATTCTGACAAATAAGTTTATTACTGACGGAACAGATGCGCAGATAACAACACCATCCGGCGTAGCCGTAGACCCTACTACTAAAGAGATCTATGTAACGGATGCGAAGGATAACCTGCTGCCGGGTACATTGTATTGTTTCAGTCCGGCGGGCAAAAAGAAATGGAGTGTGACCACGGGAGATATTCCCGGGCATTTTGCTTTTGTGCGGAATTGACCAGTAAAACTGATTACTTATGAGTGTTAATAGAATCATCATTTTAACGGGGCTGCTTGCAGCGGTATTTGTTTCATGTTCAAAAGATGAAACAAAAGAATCGGGGGATCCCGGTATCCGGCCTGTTACCGATAGTAGCAGTCCGTATATCAGTGTGGTGTTTGACTATCAGCCGGCGCCGGGGCAGTTTGTCAATGAGAGTATCGGTACTCCGGCGGGGGCGCAGAAGATTATCGGAGGTACAACAGAATTGTTGCACCTGGGGGCATTTGGCGGGTATGTAGTATTCGGGTTTGATCATTCCATCCTCAATAAAAATGGTGCCGATCTGGCTATTTATGGTAACCCGGTGAAACCGCCTGTGGAGCTGTCGGAACCCGGTATTGTGATGGTGAGCAAGGATGAGAACAGGAACGGCCGGCCTGATGATACGTGGTATGAGCTGGCGGGTAGTGAATATCGGGCCGCTACGACTATTAAGCATTATAAGGTGACTTATTATAATCCGGGAGGTGTGAAGGATGTACCCTGGAAAGATAACCAGGGCCGTTCCGGTGCGGTGCTGATCAATACTTTCCATGATCATTCGTATTATCCCTTATTTGCGGCTAACCAGGATTCCATCTCGTTTGAAGGTACATTGCTGAAGAGTACTTCCGGCGTGCTGCCAGGGACAACTACCTATGTGAATACAGGGTTTGCCTGGGGCTATGCGGACAACTGGGGCACGGATGCTGCGAAAGATCCTTATGCGACCAATCTGTATAATTCCTTTGATCTATCCTGGGCGGTGAATAGTAATGGGGAGGCCGTTAACCTGTCGGCCATTGATTTTGTGAAGGTTTATACTGGTCAGCAGGATAAGGGCGATGCTGCAGTAGGGGAGACCTCTACAGAGATAAGAGGAGCCGTTGATCTGAATATGAAATAATTTGCTGCTAATTTTTGTTATTTTACAAGGGCTGTTCGCTTAAGGCGGACGGCCCTTTCCATTATTCATGTTCACGTTCTAAATTCAACTCCATGCTTAATGCCACATTTATGAGAAATGTGCTCCTGCTTTGTGTGCTGGCGGCTGTTCTGACTGCATTCAGGTCTGCCGGCAGAACAACCGCGACTCAGGCGCCTGTACCTGACAGTATTATGCCCGTAAGAGGCTTTTGTATCGGAGCGCCGAGGAAACCCGCGCTCGATGATTTTATCAAATTTATCAAGGAAGAACTGGTGACCCGAAAGGTCAACACGTTGATCCTTCGGGTGGACTACAATTACGAGTACGAGAGTTATCCCGAACTGAGAGATCCCGGGGCATTAACGAAGGCTGATGTCAAGAAGCTGGTGCAGGTATGCCGTCAGAACAAGATCAACCTCATTCCGCAACTGAACCTGCTGGGACATCAGTCCTGGGCCGGGCAAACGAATAATCTGCTGACTAAGTTCCCGCAGTTTGACGAGACGCCCTGGGTGAAGATGCCGGAGAAATATGAATGGCCTAATGCTGATGGGCTGTATTGTAAGAGTTATTGTCCGTTGCATCCGGAGGTGCATGACGTGGTATTCAAGCTGATGGATGAGCTGTGCGATGTATTTGAGAGTACAGCTTTCCATGCTGGTATGGACGAAGTATTTTACATAGGCGAAGCTAAATGTCCGCGTTGTGGTGGCCGTGACAAGGCAGAGTTATTCGCAGGGGAAGTAGCTTTGTTGCGTAATCACCTGGCAGAAAAGGGCAGGGGTTTATGGATATGGGGTGATCGTCTTATAGATGGCAAAACGACAGGTATTGGTATGTGGGAAGCCAGTCTAAACAATACCTACCGTGCTATTGACCTGATCCCTAAGGATGTGACGATCTGCGACTGGCATTACGACCGTCCTGATAAGACGCCTGTGTATTTTGCTATGAAGGGCCTAAAAGTGATCACCTGTCCCTGGAGGAAACCCGAATTTGCCACACAGCAGGTGAAGGATATGCTGGAATACCGGGCATCTTCTACGCCGATCATGAAAGACAGGTATCAGGGCATGATGCAGACGGTATGGTCGGGTGCGGAAGACTTCATGGATGAATATTATGGAAGGAAACAGCCGAGGCCACGTGAAGACGGCAAACCTGTAGATACAGTGCATACACAGACGAAGTGTTTCCGTCAGTTGTTTACTGAGATTAATAAGGCAACGATGTAGTTCTGAACGTTTTAATAATAAAGCCCGGCAGTCTTTTGAAGGCTGCCGGGCTTTATTGTCTCTATTGCTTGATATTGTCAAGTAGTTGTTTGACTTTGTCAATTAGCCATTGCCGGAACCGGTTTTCTTCCCAGGTCGCGCATAAAGCGGAAATGGGAGCGTACTGCTGACATCATGGTTGGCAGGCTGTTATACTCTATATTGAACTCAGCGCATTTGGCCTCCACAATCTTACTGATCTGAGGGTAATGTACGTGGCTGATACGTGGGAAGAGGTGATGTTCCACCTGGTAGTTCAATCCGCCTACAAACCAGGAGATGATCTTATTGCCCGGAGCGAAATTGGAGGTGGTATTGATCTGGTGGATCGCCCATTCGTTCTCGATTACTTTCGCTTCATCGCCTACTACTTCAAAACTGGTTTCTTCTACGACGTGGGCCAGCTGGAAAACGATGGCCAGTGTAAAGCCCATAACAATATGCATGGCGGTGAAACCAATTGCCCAGGCCTGCCAGCCTACTGCGGCAACAGGAATAGCGACGTAGAACAGCAGATACAGTACCTTACTGGTCCAGAAGGTGATATGATCTTTCATCTTCATTGGCTGAAGCGGTGTTCTGTATACTTTACGGCTGAGGTATTTGACAAAGTCCATGATAAATACCCATGCAAAGGAAGAGATAGCATAGATCAGTACGACATAAACATGCTGCACACGGTGAGCTGGTGTCCAGGTCTGCGTGCTGCACTGGCGCATTAAGGGGCTCTTCGCGATATCATCGTCCATTCCGTCTACATTTGTATAGGTATGATGGATGACGTTATGTTTCTGTTTCCAGATAAAAGCATTTCCCCCCAGGGCGTTCAATGTCAGTCCCAGGATATCGTTCACCCGTGAATTTTCCGAGTAACTGCCATGGCAGGCATCATGCATGACGTTAAAACCTATACAGGCGAGTACAAAACCCAATATTGCCGAGAACGCAATACCCGCCAGTGCAGGCATTGGAAATATCAGCAGGGAAAGGTAGAGCAGGGTTGCCAGTGGTATCAGCACGATCGTCTTTATATAGAGATGTCTGTTACCTGTCTTTTTGATATTATTCGTCACAAAGTACTCTTCGACGGAAGCCTTCAATGATTGGAAAAAAAGTGCTTTTTTGTTATTGAATGTAACTTTAGCCATAAAAAAATTTAAACAAGATTATTCGCAAATAGTCGTAGGTAGATAAAAATATTGTGCGGCAATTGACGACAGAACAGAAGAAGAAAGAGCAGCATCAAGTTCAAAAAAAGTCACATCCCCGTATTGCGTAGGCACAAATTACATATAAGGTTTGATATATAAAAATGTTATAAATATGTTAATCTTCTAATAGTGAGCAATATGAGAAAATATTGAAATAGAATGAGTTTTATTTGGTGTAGTAGGTTTAAAGAGTTACCTTCACCCTTTACAAATTTTTTAATTAGCACAAATGAACACAAAATTCCAGGGAACTGTAAAGTTCTTTAACGAGACAAAAGGCTTTGGCTTCATTAAACATGATGAATCCAATAAAGAGACTTTTGTACACGTAAACGGTCTTATTCACGAAATCCAGGCAGATGACAGAGTAGAGTTCGAGCTGCAGGAAGGTAGGAAAGGTATGAATGCCGTTAACGTTAGACGTATCGACTAAGCTTGCTTTTTCATACATTTAGCAATGAACCCTCAGGCGTAGCCTGAGGGTTTTTGTTTTAGGATCATTCCGGGGGGATGGGGCCGTACAATCGTGTTTAATATTATTTCCCGGGGTTTGCATAGGGGTGTACAATTGTGTTTATTATCATTTGGGGGTGCATAGGGCATACAATCGTGTTTATTATTATTTCCTGGGGTTTGCATAGGGGTGTACAATCGTGTTTATTATTATTTCCCCGGGTTTGCATAGGGGAATACAATCGTCTTTATTATCATTTGGGGGGTGCATAGGGGAATACAATTGTGTTTATTATCATTTGGGGGTGCATAGGGCATACAATCGTGTTTTTTATTATTTTCTGGGGGGTGCATAGGGGTATACAATCGTGTTTATTATTATTTCTCCAGGTTTTGCATAGGGCATACAATTGTGTTTATTATCATTTGGGGGGTGCATAGGGGAATACAATTGTGTTTATTATTATTTCTCCAGGTTTTGTATAGGGCATACAATCGTGTTTATTATCATTCCTCGGGTTTGCATAGGGCATATAATCGTATTTATTATCATTTCCCCGGGTTTGCATAGGGCATATAATCGTATTTATTATCATTTCCCCGGGTTTGCAACCCGGGGCTACAAACACAGGACTCCTATGGAGTCCATGCGAACAGGGCGGCATTGTTAATGCAAAGCCACTGCTTCAATAGCGTTGAATTCATACCATTTCTGTTGATCCAGTTGTAGTTATTTCTTACCTTTTAGCCCGAAAACGTAAACAAAACGACAGATCGATGGCAGCACTCTTCACTCCTTTACAGATCAGGAATATTACTTTCAGGAACAGGATCACGGTTTCTCCCATGTGTGAATACAGTTCAGAAAATGGCTTTGCGAATGACTGGCACCTGGTGCATCTGGGGAGCCGGGCAGTAGGCGGGGCGGGGCTTGTTATTACAGAGGCAGCCGCTGTTAGTCCGGAGGGAAGGATATCTCCTTCAGATCTTGGCATCTGGGACGACGCGCATATTTCCTTCCTGCAAAGGATCACCAGTTTCCTTTCAGCACATGGCGCTGTGCCTGGCATACAACTGGCGCATGCCGGGAGAAAAGCGAGTACAGACGTTCCCTGGAAGGGCATCAAACTGATACCACCCGCTAATGGGGGCTGGGAAGAGATCTATGCTCCAAGTGCTATTCCTTTTTCAGAAAAATATGGGAATCCGATTGCCTTGACAACACAGGGTATTCATAAAGTGATCGCCGATTTCAAAGCCGCAGCAGAACGCGCATTGAAGGCGGGTTTTAAGGTGATCGAACTGCATGGTGCACACGGTTATCTGCTTCACGAATTCCTTTCTCCGCTTAGTAACCAAAGGACCGATGAATATGGTGGCAGTTTTGAGAACAGGATACGGTTCGTGCTGGAAGTGGTAGCAGCTGTCAGGGAAGTGTGGCCGGAAGATTATCCTTTGTTTGTAAGGCTCTCTGCTACAGATTGGGCCGATGGCGGCTGGGACCTGGAAAGTACAACAGCGCTGGCGCGGATACTGAAAAGCAAGGGTGTAGACCTTATTGATACATCCTCCGGTGGGTTAGTGCATCATCAGAAAATAACTGTCGGTCCGTTATACCAGACGCCGTTTGCGGAGCATATCCGTAAGGAAACAGGTATATTGACTGGTGCAGTTGGGTTGATCACTACAGCGGCAGAAGCGGAGTCTATTGTTGCGGAAGGGAAAGCCGATCTGGTGGTGATGGCGAGGGAGTTTTTGAGAGATCCGTATTTTCCGATGCATGCGGCGCATGAGTTGAAGGATGAGTCGTTTGTATGGCCGGTGCAGTATGAGCGGGCGAAGTTGAGGAGTTAGAGAAATGGAAATTGCTCTGTTAGAGTGATTAACTAATAAAATTATTTTGATGTTGCAATGAATGCGGTCTTATAAACAAGTGAGACCGCTTTCATTGACCCGCCGCGGCGGGCACCAGTTTGTGCCCCGGATTGTTTTAACCCAGGCATCGCGATGGATAAGAATTGGGTGATATACTATTTCGCCAGGTCTTTTCGACTTATATAGAAAGTGGCCTGCCCCTGATTGTGGCGATGGATAATGGTCATCAAATGGGTAACGTTGGTCACGCATTGATAGCCATTGGTCGTACACGAACAACTGACGAGTTAATAGATAATCTCGCGGTTTCTGAGGAGTTGGATACTGATTTAAAGTCTATTATTGGTCAAAAGGATATTCAATTTTTTGATAACGATGACATCCCCGGAAGATTCGTCTTTATAGACGACAATATGCCGCCATATCAGTTGCAGCACTTTGAAACTCCTGCATTACATTATAATAATCCGAATTGGAAGACTTGCAGGATTAGCGAGTTTGTTGCACCGCTACATCCAAGAATGTACCTGGAGGCGGTAGCAGCAAAAGTTTATATAAAAAAACTATTGCTCGGAGGGATGTTTCCTATAGCCAATGGAACTGAGATTTTTGTTCGGTTATTTCTAACTTCCAATCGTTCTTATAAAGATTACCTCGCACGCAATGTAAGTTTTAGTGCTACTGTCAGAGAATTTATTACGAATATGCTTATGCCTGAATTTATATGGGTAGCTGAAATATCAGATAAAGCAAATATTAAAAGAAGACAGGCGTATGGCTTATTTATCCTGGATGCAACCGAGCCTGATCTGAATAGGCACAGTAAACTTATCTTCGGGGGGTATAAAAATATTTTTTATTATTGGAATGAAGAGAAGAGTGAAATCGTAAAAAATTATTTAGCTTCGGGTAGTTTTAGTATTTATGTCAATAATTTAAAAGGTTTTTGAAATGGCAATTACTTTGAATAGAAAAGCAGAAATTATTAGCCGGCTCGAAAAGAGTGGAAATTCCAGGGTATTAAGCTGGGAAGATGCTGAGGAGATGGCCGCGATGTATGGACCCAAGAAGCAAATTAGGAAAGAATTTCCTCCGCAGAAGAAACCCAAATTGCGTCTCTAAATTAACGCGGCAAAAGTGATCCTGAACGCGTAATTGAGCAAATTGAATTCCCCCTAAATTTATTTACTATAAGATGCCCGTATCATCATGATACGGTTTTTTTATGCTTTGATCAGGCTAATAAAAAAATGATCAATTACAATTGAACAAGAAGCACCTTAAAGTTAACCCTCGTCCCAACTTGTAATTGATCATCTACGCAATGTATCAAAACCACGAACTCGCCTGCTCTTCATCTTCAGCCGGCGGTGGTTTCTCAATATCTTCTTCAGCAGGAGGCGGAATGATATCATCTGTTTCTGTCGGATGCTTACGGATGGCGCCTTCAATAACGGCATCCTGTTCTACTTCCAACACAAGCGCGGTCACGTCGCCCTTTACATATGCTTTGTTGCTGATAACAGCTTTATTGCTTACAATAATATCCCCATAGACTTTTCCGTAGGTAACAAGATCTGTTGCATAGATATTGCCGCGGATATTTGCGGTTTTACCTATTACCAGCAGGCCTTCAGTGCGGACATCGCCTCTTATGTTACCATCAATACGTCCGGGAATAGTGGATTCGACAGCGCCCTGCACGGACACCTGGCTTGGGATGAGGAACATGTCCTTTCCAAAAGCCCTTTTAATTAAGTCTTTCAAGGGAAGCACATCACAGATTTGAGCCAGCAGATAAAGTTTCTTCTTCAAAAATAGAAATGATCGAGGATGCATTGCCCAGGTCAAGTCCTACGCTGCGATGATGTTTATCGTCTGATATTCTCAAAGAGTTGTACAGATAGCCTATGCTTACAAGATTTTCAGGATTCGGCGCTACTTCCACAGGAATGAAGTCTTTGAAATCTTCCATAAAAGCATCAGTCAGTTCGCGGTAGTATGCACCTCCACCCATCAGGTAGATCTTGCTGCAGTTTTCAAAGTCCTGGTCAGTAAAGTAGTTTCTCATCAGTGGAGATACTACTTCCTTGTAGTACTGGGTCAATAAAGCCTTGCGGACATCCTTCAGGTCAATACGTTTCCTGTTGGTAAAGATAGAACCTTTCATGAAAGCATCGTCCAGCTGGTGCTCATTTTTCATGTCCAGGTAGTACTGCTTGTTCAGCTCACGGGCCAGGTTGTTAATGGCATATTTAATACCGTGGGAACTAAAGCAGGTACGGTGAATGAGACCATCCGCGGTTGCCATACCGCCCTCAATGGTACCGAAACCAAAGCTGACAGCGATGAAGTTCTCGGTTTTAGGATCACTGATGGTCTTTTTCAGGCCGATAATGCCACCTACGATCTCGGGAATCACTTCATACCGCTCGATGTCCAGCATTCCTTTTTTGATGGCGCCTTTATTGTTAAAAGTATGGGTATCGTATTCTATGAGGAAATGGCGCTTGTTCAGAAAGTTCTCAGCTGCGCTTTTATAGATATTATAAGTGGAAAAAGGAAAACCCATCGTGATGGACAAGGGCTGCTGTACCTTATCCAGTACATTCACCAGTCCCGCTTTGAACAGGATCTCATAATCATCCTCCTGGGGGGCGGCATTGGTGACCCGACCAGGGTTGATCCCGCCACGTCTTGCCAGGTTTCCAACTATATACCAGTTTTCATCTTTTTTGATCTTCAGTCCATTCAATAAATCTTTTGAGGAATTTTCTGTGTTACCATACGCAGTTTCGAAAACACTCGGAAAGCTGATAGGTGTTACTTTCATGATAGCAGGATTATATATATGATTAAAATTCAGGCTTTAGTTTTCAATAAACCAGGTCAATCTGTCACGCTTGGCTACCAGGGCATTAGGTTTTTCCACCGGGAGGGGCATTACTACTCCCGCACTACAACGACATTAAATATATAAAATTATATTAAACATTACCAAGCGGAAACTGAACACTTTTCAAATATATTGATTATCAGTCGTTTGTCAGGTTAACAAATTGCTATGAATGAGTGTCAATGCAATAGGCTGGATAGTTGCAGACGGGTGAATGACAAAGAAGTACCTGGCAGGAAAAGGCTCCTGCCAGGCCAGAGAATGGCTTTATTCGGCCATGTAATTGAATTCATACCTGGCGGTGTCATAAATAGACCAGTCCATGAATCCTCTTACCATCGTACCTAATGCATCCAGGTGGCGCTGGATGGCATAGTCAATGTGTGGGCCGAAGGAAGGCAGCTGAGTTCTCAGTTCATTGAAAAGCGCTATTTCCCGGTTATGGATAGCGGCTGTTTCAGCGATGGCTTCCTCAAGGCTGATCTGCTGTTCATGTTCAATCACCACTACGAGATTGTGATCATCTCCATGGGCCAGTTCTTTAGACAGTGAGAACAGATCATTGGCCCAGCATACCGCCCGTCGTGCAAGGTCAACCAGTTTCTGGAACTGCTCATTCTGCAGCACGAAAATAGGGAGGTAGGTCTGTGCCGCTACTTCCAGCATATCTGTACCCAGGTTGGCGCCGCTAAAGAAAGGACGCATCTGCATGTACTGGAAAACGGAAGGATGTCTCTGCTGTTTCGCATTTTCTGCTTCCCAGACGGCGGCTTCAAAGGTTGCTTTGAGGCTCAGTGTAAACTGGCATTGCCATGATACAGTACTTAGCTGCCGCATGTTATTCCAGAAATCACTGAGGGCTGCCAGCACGGGATTGGTGTCCCGGCCGACAAATTTGTCATACCGCAGCACATTGACAAAGTCTGTAATGACCTGTTGCAGATAACCCTGTTCCCGGTACCCTGCGGTTTCTGGCGTAACATGGTCCAGCAGATCGTCCAGTACGAACAGCCAGGTGTTCAGATCATTGGCCGTGCACAGGAACTCCAGGTCAGCGTCCGGATAGGTACGTGCTGTCATCCAGGCAAATTTGTACTTACGGAAGCGGTCGTACGCCTCGTCGGATTGCAGCAGATCGAATTCCTTTAGCCATGAAGAAGTGTGCCGGTCAATTTCAGACACAAAAGGGCTGATCTTTGCCTCAAACGGGCAATTGAGTAACGGAACGTTAATTGGTTGCATAAAAATTGGGTTTAAAAGTGAGAGGAGAAAAACTAATTCAGACAAAAATGTACTGTGATGACGCGATATAATCGCAGTCAAATGGCGCGAGAGTCAGGAAGATGAGTAGTGATGCGGCCTGTACCAGGGTGGTCAGGAACAAGAGGAAAGAAAGATTATAACAATGCCGGGCTATTCAGGCATTGTTTGAGGGCAACATTCAACAGTTTAAAATCGACCGGTTTGATCAGATAGGCAGCGGCTCCCGCCTCAATAGTGGCGATCCTGTCTTCTTCGAAAACATCGCCTGAAATGACAATCACAGGTACTCTTCTGAGCATAGGGGTGCTTCTTACATAGGCCAGGATCTCTCCGGCTTCCATATCGGGTAAATGCCTGTCTGCCAGGATAATATCAGGCGTGTAATGGTGCAATAATTCTATCGTGTCTGCGCCGGTACTGCAGGATTCCAATTCACATCCCAGCCGGCGCAGGTACTGCGCCAGATAGATCCGGCTCATATCGTCGTCTTCTATGACCAATACCTTCACTCCGGAATAAGGAGACTCGTCCATGCGTACTTCCGGTACCTCTTCCTGAGCAACAGGAACTGCACAAGCCTGCAGAGGGAAAGTGAAACTGAATTCAGTTCCTTTTCCTACCACGCTCTCTACTGTAATATTACCTCCCAGCAGATTAGCCAGGTGCCGGGCAATGTGCAGCCCCAGGCCGGTACCACCGGAAAAGCTGTTCCATCCGGTAATGAAAGGGTCGAAGATAGGGGCTATCTTATCCTGGCTGATGCCCTCTCCCTGATCTTTTACTTTGATACTGCAGGTATCATTTTCCACGAGCGCAGATAAGGTGATGGTACTGTTATCTGCCGTGAATTTTACTGCATTGAACAGCAGGTTGTTGATGATCTGGGTGAGCTTTACTTTATCAGTTACCAGGAGCGTAGGGAGTTTTCGTTTGTTATAGTTCAGTACGATACGGACGCCCTTGGTTTTGGCGATGTATTGACCGGTATCTGCGATATTGTCCAGCAGGCTTCTTATTGCAAAGGCTTCATTGTGTACCTCATGCAACTTACCGGCTTCTATCCTCGACAATTCCAGCACGTTATTGATCACATCCAGCGCATGATGACTGGCGGCGCAGAGGTGCTCGGCCTGTTTTACATAGGCCGTATCATTATTCTTCTTTGCATCCATCAGTAATAACTGGCTGATGGAATAAATGGCATTCAGCGGTACGCGAATCTCATGATTAGTTTCCCGGAGGAAAACGCTTTTATAGTTATTGGCCTTTTCCAGTTCGGCAGTTCTGATCTGCACCTGTTGTTCAAGGTTCTCACTGTGCTCTTTCTGTGCGCTGAGTAATTCATCATTATGTTTTACATAGAACATGATGATGAGAATGTTCAGAAATACAATAACGAGGATAGCGGAATAGTGGATGACGATCCTGCTCAATGGTGTAAAGTCATATGGTGGAATAATGCCCGTCACCCTGTTCATTTCCAGCATAACCAGTGTGATCATTGCTATCACAATACAGGTGGTGCGGAACATTTTGTCTTTTACAATAAGCAGGGATGTGCCTATGAGGAAAATAGCGAGGAGGCTGGCTTCGACGACATCCGATAATAAACAGCCAAAGTAGAATGTGGCAGCATTGTGGATCATCTGCAGATAGAATGCGGCTATGTCGTACTTCCTCTTTTTGTTCAGGAATATAACGTAGAAACAGGCAGATCCTTCCACGAAGGTGCCGAGGAAAAGACCAAGCTTTCCTGAGACAATATAGAAGAATGTCCCAAAGAATAATGCCATTACACCGGTGATTATGGCGAGAATATTTACTTTAATGATCCTGCTCCTTTCATTTAAATCAAGGGTATCTGCACCAATCAGGGTAATTGCTCGAAATATCCCCTTTATCATCATTCGCGTTCGGGTTTACTGGAATTGCTTCCGGGGTTTGTTAGTGTTGTTATAGGTCTGTTATGATATAAAAGTTGTCCTGTTTAGTTATGTTCGAGTAATAATCCACAATATAAATAATTACCGACAAAAAAAGCCAAAGGAGAAGCCCTTCTGCTGATAATAAGTACTTACCAACAGAAGGGCTTCTCCTTCAACAAATAATCTTTTCTGTATACGTTATTTAAAATCAGTATCTGTAAGACCACTGTTTATTTTGATCTCGTCAACCTTAAAATCGATTTGTTGTCCACCGATGTTATTCTTCAGCAGGAAAGGGAATTTTACACCATTTACCTCCCGGTAATCACTGGTTTCAATGGCGCCGGTTTCCTCTTCTCCGCTACGGCTTATTTTCTTCACCAGGAAGCCTGTAGCAACATCATAATAAAGCTCTGTCACCAAATTCTCGTCTTCTTTTACAGTGATGAGATAAGTGTCTTTACCGTTGTCATCGGTTACGATGTTGGGCGACAAGTGTATCTCAACGCCATCCTTCAGATAGTCTACTTCTGGTATCAGCGCCAGGTTAGCTTTGATACGTTCTTTGGATGCAGCGTCCACGGGTGTAGGGGTGCCCATCTGAATGGCGGAAACGCTATCTCCGTTTACGACCAGCTTAGTAGCGTGTACATTCATCATGGGAATGAATACATCCAGCAGGAACTTGTCGGGAGATTTGAATTTCTTTGTCATCTTGATCTCAGTACCCTGAACGGAACCGGTAGCAGTGATTGTCTGATCTTTGATGGCGTTTACCTTGTCGATACCGCCGATAGCCTGCAGGTACTTGTTAAAAACGTCTTTTGCGCTAACATTTGCGGGTACTTTCTTTGAACCACCGGCCCAGGTATTGTTGGAAGGATCAACATCGGGGAAAGCCTTGTCAGGATCTATCACCACTTTTGTGATCCTGGAATCTGAATTATGTTTGAAGGTCCAGGTAGCGCCACGCTGCCAGATCTCAGCAGGTAGTTTAACCGTGTCGGTCTTGCCTTTGCTATCGGTGATGGCAAGAACTACCGGGAGCGCCATCTGTTCGAGATTCTCTACGGTGATCAATGCGCCTTTCGCAGGATCGTTGCTTACGTACTTCACGTCTTTTACTGACTGGTCCAGCTTCCAGCTGTTCAGGAACCAGCCTCTCCAGAACCAGCTCAGATCTTCACCCGATACATTTTCCATAGTACGGAAGAAATCCCATGGAGTAGGATGTTTAAATGCCCAGCGATCTATGTAAGTGCGGAAGGCATATTCAAAACGTTCTTTACCAAGAATATAGTCGCGCAGTATACCCAGTCCCATAGCTGGCTTATAATAAGCGGCAATGCCCAGGTAGCTGCTCTGGATAACATCAGGAGTGGTCATGATAGGATCTCCGCTCATTGCGCGGCCCATTGATTGTCCCTGTTGTTTCTGGTAAAACTCACCATTGTTAAACACTTTACCGGAACCATCGTTGATGAAAGTATTAAAGCCTTCATCCATCCAGGCGTATTTCCTTTCGTTGGAGCCTACGATCATCGGGAACCAGTTGTGACCGAATTCATGATCGGTTACACCCCACAATCCACCGCCGGTGCTTCTGTGGGAGCAGAATACGATACCGGGATATTCCATACCACCCACAATACCTGCCACATTGGTGGCTACGGGATAGGTATATTCAAACCATTGTTTAGAGTAGATCTCTATACAACCTTTTACGAATTCTGTAGATCTTGCCCAGCCGTTAGGAGCCATGATGCTTTCTATTGGATATATAGACTGCGCCAGTGCCTTTTTACCACTTGGGAGGTTAATACGGGCTGCATCCCATACAAATGCAGTAGAAGCTGCCCAGGCAACGTCACGTGCATTTTTACAGATAAAATGCCAGGAGAGCATACCGCTTTTTGGTTGTGCTGATGCAACATCTGCACTGTCCCTGATCATAACTGTCTGATCGCTGTTACGCGCTTTTGCCAGCTGGGCCTGTTGTTTGGCAGTGAGCACCTGAGACTCATTCTGCAGCTGACCGGAACCAGCTACTATCATACCGGCAGGAGCGGTAATGGTATAATCGAAGTCGCCATATTCCAGGTAGAACTCCGAAGCGCCCTGATAAGGAATAGAGTTCCAGCCCAGTACATCGTCGTACACTTCCATACGGGGATACCACTGTGCAACTTCATATATCCAGCCGTAACGGGTATTCAGACGGCCGGTACGGTCAGTGCCGTATTGTGGTACCTCATATGCATAGTCTACATAGATCTTTGCAACGGCGCCATCTGCTTTGAGTGCTTCCGGCAGGATCAGTTGCATACGGGTATCGGTGATGTTATATTTTACCGCTGTTTTTTTACCGTTGATTACTACGTTTACTGCCTTGATGTTATAGCCTTCTGTGAAGGAACGGTTGGCAAAACGGCCGCCTGTTACAACGGTGGTTGCGGCGCCACGGGAATCTTCCCGGTAGATGTTCTGATCGAGCTGCAGCCAGAGGAAAGGCAGTTTATCAGGACTGCTGTTTTTGTATGTGATAGTTACAGCACCACTGATACGATGAGTGGCGGTATCCAGAACAGCGCTGATGGCATAGTCTGCCCTGTTCTGCCAGTATTTGTGACCGGGGGCGCCGGAAGCGCTGCGATACTCATTACCGTTGGTAGGATAAAACAGGGGACTAAAGGCCTCATGCTGGTCATACTTTGAAGTAGCCGTCTGTCCTATTGCCGCATGGACAAAACTTGCCAGCAGAAAACCGGAGCAGAGCAGGATTTTGTTGATTGTCATTAGTGTTTCAGTTTGGAAATAGCCATAAATATAAGAAAAGCCCGTCAAGCAAATAGGGGAAAAAGCACAAAGTATACTGCAATTTGTCTAGCAGTCAGGCACACATTTGAAAAATATTATATCTTTACTATCAGAACGACATACTTTAACCTATGAAATATTTCCGGACGGGCATGGGCCTGTTTTTCCTGCTATTCACCAGCCACTCTTTTGCACAAACACCCACACCCGCACCATCAGTACAGCTTAGTCCCACGTTTCCCGAGCCCGGAGAGGGTTTTGACAAAATCGTGCTACTGCCCGGTGGAAATACCTGTTACCTGCATTTTGACAAGAAACAGGGGATCATAACGAATATTTATAACGAGCAGCATTCAATTACCGCCACAGAAGTGATCAGGGGGAAGCTATGGGATGCCTCCAATCTGAATGATACAGAAATTGACGGTATTTATGCTATCAATAACCAGGTGGTGATCTTCCTGCAGCAGCTTGTAAAGTTCAAGCCGAACCTGTATCGCCTGGTCCTGGATGGCAACAGTGGCAAACTAATGCAGGAAGACAAGCTGGGCGAACTGCCTACTGTATTGCACAGGGATGTAATGGTGCAGGAGAATTTTGCTTCACATGATTTCTATGTTTCCAAAGACCCCAACAGCGGATACTATGCTGTGGCATCTTTTGCGGGAGGAGAATTACAGCGCAAAGAATCAGCTGCAGAAAGGGTACAGATACTTCACTTTACGCCGGAACATCAGCTGATCAGGCGCAGCTTTTATACTGTTTCTGAAAATGACTATCCTTACCTGGGTTATATGGACATGGCCGTACAGGGAGGCGAGAAAATATACCTGGCCACGGTGGAACTTAGCGCCCGCAGAAGCCTGAAAGATACCAGCGCCCTGGTGGTGATATCTGCCATTGGTAAGAATGACAGCAGTTTTACACATACCGTGTTGCCATATACGGCCAACTTTACGGACGTTCATGCTTCTATACAATATGCATCTGCTGTGAACGGCCTGCAGGTATTGCTGACCACCACCAATAATCAATCTGCTAAAACCGCAGTACCCGCCAGTTATATGAACTACCTGGACGCAGGTACGCTGGCATTTAAAACCAGCCAGACGCTGACAACAGATAAAGTCACCGCCTTTGCGCAGCAGAAGATGAAATATACCGGTGCTTATACGGGCCAGCCGCAGGCATTGATCACGCATGAAGATGGCAGTAGCACCGTACTCCTGGAAACCATGGACCAGTTTTCAACTGCCGGCAGTAATTCATGGAATAAGAACCATACCAATATGAACGATATTGGCGTGAGCCGCATAGATGCCGGCGGTCATGAGCAATCCGGTTACGCATTGGTAAAAATGCAGATAGCCAATGGTACTTATGAACCCTTATACTTTCATCGTAAGCAGAAAGGACAGTGGATCTTCCGTAACAGGATACAGGTATTGAATACGACGCCTTATCTGTCATATGAATATCTGCCAGCACCCAAAGCCACTTATATTATCTTCAATGACTATCTCGCATACCTTGATCAGGGTGGTACCTACCAGGATAAAAAGCCGCTGAGATATCTTACAGAAGCCAACACTGTTTGTTACAGATGTACCGATGGCAACCAGGAAAGACTGTTCCTGTTTGGTACGCCTGAAACCTTCAAAGGATACTATTGTATGCTGGGGGCGTCTGATTATGATGAAAAGAAATCTACTTATGCAACAATCATGATCACGCGGAAAGGGGAGGAGAAGAAAGCGTGTATTGCCTGGGTAAAGTTCTAGGAGGACGATTAGTGGAATTGCTGTTGTTCTTAAGTAATGGATGTTTATTTTAAATATGACATTGCGCTTTACCTGTTACTTATCAAATAATGTAACTTTATCGCCTTAAAACAGTGTTATGGAAAATAAACCTGAAGGACCAGAATTTTGGGAATCTGCTTTTGTTGAAAAGCAGGAGATGTGGGGCTTCGAGCCTTCAAAGTCTGCTATACTGACGAAGGATTTCTTTGTTGAAAAGGCAGTCAAAAATGTACTCATTCCCGGCATTGGGTATGGGCGGAATGCGCAGGTTTTCAGAGAAAACGGAATGACTGTAACCGGGATTGAGATCTCAAAAACTGCCATTGAAATGGCAAAAAAACATTACGGTACGGATATGATCATTCATAATGGTTCTGTAACTGATATGCCGTTTGATGATCGTCAATATGATGGGATATTTTGCTATGCATTAATTCATTTATTGGATAGTAGTGAAAGAGAGAAACTAATCCGTGACTGTTATGATCAGTTGTCAGAGAATGGCTACATGGTTTTCACAGTTATTTCAAAAGAGGCTAAGACCTATGGGGAAGGCAAATTTATCAGTAAGGACCGTTATGAGATGTTCGGTGGAGTTAAAATGTTTTTTTACGATAAAGCGTCTATCCATGCGGAGTTTGATCGGGCTGGATTATGTGAGATCACGGATGTAGCCGAAAATTACCCATTCTTTCTCATTAAATGTAAAAAAGGATAGCCTGACAACTTTGTTGCGGGCAAAAAGATAAAACAGGAAGGCTGCAGTATCATACTGCGGCTTTCCTGTTTTATTCCCATAGTTGCCATATAAGCCCCGAAAAATCAATCCGATCAGAGTTATACACAGTATTTGATTAATTCTCCATAAACATGTATATTCCATTACGCTGTATAAATCCTGTCTGCAGTGTGTGCAATAAGCCCTGACTGGCGCTTTTTACTTTGTCATGTGATTCACAAGCCCCCCTGTGTAGTGTTTGTTCATTTTCATTATCAAAACCAATTCCTATTTATGTACACACATCAGTTGCCGGGCTTATACTGCCCTTTTCCGACTACCCTCAATCCTCATGTAGACAAAGCAGACAGACACACTACTCTTTGGGTAAAAAAACACCAGCTCGTCACGAATGAAGAAACGTGGACTTATTATCACAGACAAAAATTCACCTGGATGGTGGCCAGGATGTTCCCTACCGCCGATCTGCATGCGTTGAGCATTGCGGCTGACCTTAATACTTTATTGTTTGTACTTGACGACCAGTTTGATGAACATGGTGAAGGTACTGACGGCATAAAGCAAAGAGCGCAGTTTGAAAGGCTTGTTCATGCGCTGATCGGTATTATGAAACACAACAGGCAGATATCCCTCGAAAAAGGCGGACCTGTACTGAGTGCGGTCAGCGATTTCTGGAGGAGGATCCGTAAGCTTGGTAATCTCGGCTGGCAGGTACGTTTTATTGAAAGCCTGCAACAGGCATTTGCTGCAAATCTTTGGCGTATTGAGCAGGTCAGCCGTGCTCAGTTGCCCACACTGGAAGAGTACATGAAATGGAGACCTTTTTTTAGCGGGGCCAGTTTTTTTGCCTATCTGCTGGAAGCTATTGAAGGATTCTCCTTACCCGACTATGTATTTCTTGACGGCACCGTGCAGCAGCTGATACAACTTTGCAGCAACACGATCTGCTGGGCCAATGACCTGTTCTCATTCAATAAAGAGCTGGAACAGGGAGATGAAATGAACATTGTTATGTTAATCCGCAATAACAGGAACTGTACCATAGATGAAGCTATTACAGCCGCTGTGCAGATACATGATGAACAGGTAAAGGCGTTTGAACGTTTATCCCGCCGCCTGCCCTCATTCGGTACAATAACCGATGCGGAGTTACGCCGTTACATTGATGCACTGGCAGTAATGATGAAAGGTAATATTGACTGGAGCGTAAAAGATACGGAAAGGTATCATTTTACCATGCTGGAAACAGCATGATTTAACAAAACGCCCATCGCTGATGATAGGGGGAATCAGTGGTGGGCGTTAGCTCTCAGATATTTGGACAGTGTACTATGCAATATTTTAAAATCTATCGGCTTTACGAGATATTCGTTTGCTCCTGCCAGTAAAAGCTCTTCACTGTTTTCCTTAAAGGCGTCTCCACTTGCTATAATTACAGGAACATTCTTCAATACGTCGTCTGTACGGATCTGCGCCAGTGTATCTTTACCGCTCATACCTGGAATATGGGAATCCAGGATAATGATATCCGGTCTTGATGCCCTGGCGAGCAGTAATCCTTCCAAACCATCTGCTGCCAGTATGATACGACTGCCCATACCACTGAGGAAGCGGGATAATACCATTTGGCTCATCTTATCATCTTCTATGATGAGGATGCTGGTATCGGTCAGCGCAACAGACCCGCTGTCATCGTCCAGGGCGTTAGTGCATACTGCTGAAGGCGTCTTCAGCGGAAGAATGACGGTGAATGTCGTGCCTTTGCCGATCTTGCTGTAGACCTTGATCTCTCCACCCATGCAGCTCACCAGGTGACGGGTAATGTGTAATCCCAGGCCGGTGCCTTCCAGAAAGATATTCCTTTCTGTCACGAAGGCATCAAAGATGGTCGACTGTCGTTCAGTGCTGATACCCTCGCCTTGGTCAGTTACCTGCAGGCACCATTTGTATTCATTCCTGAAGATGTCGAGTGTTACAGTGCTTTCCTGGCGGGTGAATTTGATGGCGTTGGACAGGAGGTTATTCAACGTTTTGGTCAGCAGGATCTTATCGCCGAGGATCAGCTGGGGAAGCTCCTGGTCGAGCGTGGCTTTAATCTTTACTGCTTTCACACTTGCTACATACTGATGCATGTTGACAATGCCATCCATCCATTCCCTGACATTCAGCGGGCCTGCCTGGGGAGTATCCAGCTTACCTGCTTCTATGCGGGAGAATTCCAGTACATTATTGATGATATCGCGTGTATTGTAACTGGCGGCATACAGATGGTCTGCCAGTTGCTTGATGGGAGCCAGTGAGCGGTCCTGCTCCACTTTTAACTGTAAGAGCTGGCTGATGCCAAAGATAGCGTTCAGTGGAGTGCGGATCTCATGGCTGGTTTCCCGTACGAAGACAGTTTTGGCGTCTGTGGCTTTGGCCAGCTGCGCGGTAAGGACCTCCAGGTCCTTATTGTGTTCTTTTACGGTGTCCAGCATTTCCTGTACATGGAGCATTTCCCGGAGCCTTAATCTTTCGATATTCCTCACGTAATAATAGATCACCAGCAGGTCGAGGATCAGGATACTGGGGATAGTCACCCATCTGATAATGAACTGCGCTTCCGTATGACTTTCAGGTGGTACAACAGGAGTTATGAAACCGTTGTACATGTTGATCTCACCGACAAGGAACGCGAAAATGGTAAGAACTATGCTGAAGGCGCGCCTGGGCTTATCCTTTTCAAATACCAGGAGGGAAAGTCCTACCAGGAAGATGAACAGGAGATGTACCTCTGTAACTCTTCCCATGATCGCGCTGTAATACTGGATGCTGACATTATTGATAATGATCAGCGACAGTCCGGCGGCTGCATTCTGGCCAGCGAAGTTCATGAGAATGATAGCCGATAACAGGCCGCATTCTATCAAGGCCGGTGCGGAAATAGCAACATTACCTGTGGTTATAAAGCAGCCAAGGCCGAACGCACCCGACATGGCGGCAGTAATCAGTGAGATGGTATTCACTATTTTGATAGCGCGTCTTTTGTCTTCATCGGGTACTTTACTGTAGCCAGCCGTAGTTAGTAGTTGTAGTAGCGTCATGCACCAATCATTTACGTTAAAAAGGGGGACATACAATATGGAATAATACAGGTTCCCAATATGTACTTAGGTCCATTCTGTCAGTGTTTTTCAATTCGGATGTTAGTAGCTAGTCGTCTGTAAGCAGTGGGTATAGAATAAAAATTTTGGGGCCAGTTCCACCTGCAATTTACATACATTCAATATTATATTACTTAGTATAATCAGTATACTTTTTACACTGTTTCCTTTAGTACCGTGTCATATTATTTTTGCTCAAATACAAGCGGCAGGTCCAGGAACCCTGCCACTATGGTACTGGGATTCCTTCGTGGAGTCACTCCAGGCTTAAGTTGTATGTTTTTCATCTTTTCAAGGATGATCTCAAAGGCGATCTTTGCTTCCATTCTGGCGAGCATGGCGCCTATACAGTAATGCGGACCATGGCCGAAACTCACCATCCTGATATTGTCCCTGTTGATGTTAAAAGTATCCGGATCGGTAAATACGGATGGATCACGGTTGGCTGCAGTCAGCCATGCATTTATAAAATCTCCCTTTTTTATGAGCTGTCCGCCCAGCTCAACATCCATCTTTGCAATACGACACATACTTTGAACCGGGGGCTCATAGCGTAATACTTCGTTCAAAGCTGCGGGAAGGTCCTGTATGTTCGCCATGAGATGCGACTGTACCGCAGGAAGGGTTGCGAAAGTGTACATGGCATTCGCGAGGAAGCCATTGGTCGTTTCATTACCTGCTATCAGCAGGGCTATACAGAAAGCCAGCGTGTCGGGCATACTGAGTCTTTCGCCGTCTATTTCGGCCTGTAATAAGTGGGATATCAGATCAGTACGTGGTTCCCCGGACCTTTCTTCCAGTAAGGTCATAAATAATTTACCCATTTCCTGCTGGGCCTGGAAATAAGCGTCCATACCGATTACAGCGGGATCACTGGAGATGGCGTTGATCCAGGCATTGACCTGGTCATGATCCTGGTTAGGGACTCCAAGTAGTTGTGCGGTAACTCTGCCGGGAAGCGGAATAGAGAATGCTTTTACGAAGTCCATTTCTCCGTTTTGGAGATATGGTTCCAGCAGGTCATTACATTCCTTCCGGATCCAGCTTTCCATTTTGGAGACAATAGATGGAGAGAATGCCTTAGTTACCAGTGCACGCAACTGACGGTGACGTGGAGGGTCTGTCTGGTTCAGATTGCTGCCAAGCAGATTATCATCAGACTTCGGCATGTACTCGTTGGAAAAAACTTCATAGTCGCTGAGCACCCTTTGTACATCTTTGTGGTGGAATACCTGCCAGGCGCCCTGGGCACCAAAATAAAACCTGAATGCCGGATCAAAATAAACTGGTTGTTCTTCCCGCATCAGCTGATGCCAGGATAAAGGGGATACTAATGTTGATGGAGTCATACAATCTTTGAGTTGTCGTAGAATACTGATTCGGTTATATTGTCCCTGAAATAAATAAACAGATAAGATTAATAGCGTGCTATATTATAGCTATTTAACATACACCTGACTAAAATAGTTTAATGTGCTGAGGAAAAAGTTAACTCGTTGTTAATGACTTAAGATTTCTCTTCCTATGGATGTCATTTTCAGAAAAACTAAATAGATTGCTGCGATAATACCACAATATGAGATACTACTTATCCATTACCATTGCTGCTTTATGCAGCTGCTATGCCTGTAAGCAGTCTGCAAGCCCCGCCGCCAGAGATCCATATGCACTGGCAGATACGGCAGATTATAAACTTACAGAAACATTACAGGGACAGGGAGGGGTTTATTTTAAGACGGAGGTCTATACGCATAAGAAAGATACATCGCTTTCCTATGTGAAGGTCTTTAACTACAACCGGCAGGTAGCCGCGGTGCAATTTTACAAGCGTGATAAGAAAGACGGACCGACGATCACCTATAACGAAAAAGGCCAGCGGCAACTAGGTACTTACTACAGAAATGATACGGTGATCGATATGCATCCATTTAATCAATAAAAATGCTTAATTTTATCATCAGAGATTTACTAATCCTCTATTTATAAAGAAAGCCCCGTATACTTGCTGTATACGGGGCTTTTAGTTGTTATTACCTATTATACGACATCCCACCAGGGTTTATCGCCTTCATTATTGGTATTATTTTCTTTACCGGAAGATGGAGGAGGCACGTTAGATTGTGTTGCAGATGCACGGGCCTGCCCTTTGATATCATCCCGGTTCAGCAATAAGCGCCATTTATCTTTCAGTTGCTTACCGGTTTCAGGTTTTACCATCAGTACATAGTTGATATAACCTTCCACACTGCTGACGATATTGCCCTTGCCCCATTGTTTACCTGCTAATCCGGATACAGATATCTGATGCAGCAGGGCCCTGAACTTACGGAGTGTTTCCCTGTCCAGGCTTAACTTATCATTTACCACAATACCGGTTACTTCTCTTTTATCGCCTTTCCGCATCACTTTTAGCTTATCAGGATGGATAACGAAGCCTTCTTCCTTTACCACTTGTTTTACACTCCATATCAGTTTTCCTGCATCGTCAGCAGCGGCTTCTTTGGCAGAAAAGGTCATATCATCCGCGTAGCGGCTATAAGTGTAATTGAATCTGGCGGCAAGGCCTTCAAAACGACGATCCAGGCGGAAGCAGATAATGTTGGTAATAGCCGGACTGCAGGGAGCGCCCTGAGGCAGATGACGGCTGGTATTGGCTACATAATAGTCCTTTCCGTCAAGCGCTACCTGGTCAACTTCCGGTTCTGTACATAACAGGGCCAGTATAGTGGCCACCTGTTCACTGTAACCCAGTTTGCAGAACATCCCTTTCACGCGTTTGTATTCAATAGTAGGGAAGAAGTCGCGCAGGTCGATATTAATGACGATATCCTGTGCCACGTGATGTACTGCATTGGTTACGATGGATCTTCCCGGCACAAAGCCATGTGCTGCATTGCTGTTTGGTACTTTATACAGGATGTTTTCCAGTATCCAGTATTGCGCCGCTTTCAGCTGTGGCATTGGAGCGGAGATCAGGCGTTTACCGCCGGACTTTTTGGGTATATAGAACCGCTTGTAGTGTGTGATATGACCTACTTTCCTGTTAAAGGCCAGGAAGCGTAATTTGCCGATGCTGACGCCCATTGCGGCAGCCAGCGCAACGCCGTCGTGGTAAACAGGTAAACCTGCTGCTGTGAGACGTGCTGTATCGGAAACAGTTTTATTTAATCCTTCGGATACCTCTTCTCCCAGGTAGACAATGGTCTTCTCTTTCTGTTCAGCCCATTGAGCAGCTTTCTCCTTACGCTTTTCTTCAGCGCGCAGTTTTGTCTCTGCTCTTTTCGCTTTTGCTGCTGCCATACGTTGCTTACGCATTTCGAGCAGCATCTTTTCCCGGTTCTGGTAACGGCGCTTCTCCTCCAGTAACTTGTTGAGTTCTCTGTGTAAGTCGGCCTCCCTGTGGATCAGGGCCTCCGAAGGGGAGGGTTTAATCGTATTTTTTTGCCAGAAACCAAGGCGGGTCATTTCTTCCAGGATGACTTCATCTTTGGTGGATGCTCTGATACGGTCATATAATTGCTGACGCGTCAATCCTTCTGCCATAATCTTTCAGACGGTTTATTGCTGATAAAAGATAATTCGTTGATGTAATAAGCGGAAAAGAAGAAAAGGGGAGATGAGGGTCAACAGAAAAACAATGTAAAGAGGAATGAGGCCTTCGTGCAAGCCATTGACTAAATCAATCAACTCCAGGGAGGGGCGTACCTAGTGGTATTTTAAGCCCCCGGGGCTTGTACCGTGAAATACCACTAGGTACGCCCCTCCCAAAGTAAAGATTGCATTTAGTGAAGCATGAAAATGTCATGTTACCTGAGTGACGAAACATCACTCTTCCTGAAACCAGGCGCAAGTGCAATCAATTCCTCTTTACAAAGATCTTTTTTCTGATGCGAAAGATAGAGACAATTATTGAAAGTACAAATACATATTGCATTTTTTTCTTTCATTTCTTTTATCTCCTCATCTTCCTTTTCTGCTTATGCGTTATTGTTAGTTTTATTCTGTTCATACGCCATACGTAGTGCCAGCATATGTTCACAAGGGCCTTTATATAGCTTGTTCGTGATGTAATCATAACAGTCACAATGCCCTGTGCTCATGCGTTCATCGTTATCTATTACAATAACAGGATGGTACGTGCGCCGCTCTGCAGTGAGCTGTCCCTCCACCTGTAATCCTACTGATGGCACCTGCTGTGCTGAGATGGAGATCTTGCCTTCCTTTATCAGTCGTGTAGCCGATGCTTCTTTAGGATTAGAGAACCTTAGCTGGTCCAGCGGCAAAGGGTCCCTGCTCAGTTCACGTAAACGGTAATAGCCGGTATGCAGGTCATAGATCACTTTTCCCGCCTGGGTATAGATACCCAATGTAGCCAGTACTTCAGGAACAGACACACCCGTTTTTGCAGAGATCTCTTCCGGTTTTCCCATCCACATCTGTTGCAGTTCGCTGAACACGCGGAGTTTAGTGGCATCTTCTACCGCTGCTCTTGGCGCCATCAGATCAAACTGACCGGCGCGTGACCAGTCGTTCGCTGTCCATCCGGAGAGGCCCAGTGTAAACTGCATATCGCCCAGATCGGCTATATAGAAGGATGGCAAACCGCTGCCGGTAAGGTGTACGGTGAATTTCTTCGCTACAGGGATAAGGCGTTCAAGGATGAGCAGTCGCCTGCGGCCCCATATGCGGATCTCCCTGCGCTGTGCACCGGTGTATATAGAACGTGCACAAATGATCTCTTTATTCCAGGGCTCAAATACTGCCTTTACAGGTTTACCGGGATCCAGTACGAAACGGATGGAACGGGGACCTTTTTTCTCTTTGAACCTCCGCAGCCAGCTACAGAAGTTGTAGACATCCATAGGATGGAGATCGAAGCTGGCGGCAGGCAATGTCATGGCAGAACTTACCTGCAGGAACCCGCGTACCCAGCTATCGGGAAGGTCTATCTTTACTTCACGGAACATCTCTTCCTTTGTGGTCTGCACGGAGAAGCCGGCAGGATCAACGGAGAAAGTGGTTTCCTTGTAGTCGCGGATCTTCTGGAATTCATTATATAATGCGGCAGAATAATCAATGTTGGTAGTGCCACACTGGAATTCGTTCACCTCTTTGAATACGTTGTAGCTGGCGCTCAGCTTACCATAGGCCGATTCGTCCTGGCTGAAACATTCGAAGAATATCTCATCCGGATGTACGCTGATAACGGGATCGAGCACAAACCATGCGTCCCTGTCTTTCTGGTACAGATAATCGAAGTAGGACTTACGGGCTTTATAGTAGGGGGCCATCACTTTTTCCTTCTCCAGGTAAATGTTGCGTAGTTCCTGGTTCATGGCATTGATGCGCTCATTGGCCGCATCTACATTGTACTGGCCCATGTATTCGGCCAGCCAGACAGATTCCTGCTGAGCGGCCCATTCTTTATAGGCAGTTTTGTCTTTGGGTTTGAAACGAAGGTCGGATACCACCACATCGTGCAAAGCCGAAATAGCTTCACGGAAGGCGATCTTCTTACGCAGTTTGCCATTAAAAAATGTAGGCTCCCGGCGTGTATCAGGGGCAAATGATATTCCAGCTGATGTTGCATTGCTGTAAACCTCGGTTTGTCCGCTATATCTGTAGTTAAATAACATTTTCCAGGGTTTAAGATTGTTTCACGGGAAAATCGGTAAATCGTACCGGCAATGACAGGTCAGGATATGACTGATGGATATTACGCATCAGCGAAATACAGCGGGCTTTATCGCCGATAGCTACCGTGGCGGATATATCCGTAATGATATCTCCGATATAGGCGGCGGCTTCCCTTGATTGCAGCGCTTCTTTCTCCAGGAAATTAAATATCCTCTCTTTGGCTACACGGGCTTTATTCACTCTTGACAATACAGACCTGAAATAGTGTTCCAGTTCTTTCAGATAAGAAAGGTTGCCTGCGCCATAGGTCTCCAGGTAGTTTGTAGCAAACAACTGCATAGCCACACCGGGATGCTGGCTGAGTTTCATCAGGTAAACGGCGCCATCTTCTTCACGGAAGAAACGGGTAAGCAGTTCCCGCCCGAAGGCTTGTACGGTAGGGTTGACACTATCAGCTATTGCCACCAGCGCTTCCGCTGACCAATCGGCTGCTTCGAATTGCGTACGGAAGTATTCTGCTGCAAAAGTGCGTGTATCTTCCCAGGTGGCGTCCAGCAAAGCAACGGCCGCATCTCTTTCCTCGCGGATGCGTGTTACATGCTGTTGGAAGAAACGGTGGCACCATTCCCTCACTGCCTGTAATTCATGGTTACCAGCAGCAACGACCTGTTTGATGGTGAGGCTTTCTGCAGGGATATATTTTTCCAGCACCAGCACACCGAATGCCTGGGCAGGACGGTAATTGGAATATAATAAACGTAAGGCGGTTGCCTGATCGATATCCTGCAGGTGACCTACCAGCTCATTGCTCAACAATGTGGCAAGATCGGCATGAAGTCCTTCGGATGTTTCTTTACGCATCAGTAATGGCACCAGCTCATTCACCAGCCATACAGCCAGTTCGGAATACTGTTCTGTGAGGCGCTTCAGCAATGGTCTGACCGCGTTCCTCACATCGGTATAAGAAGCGCTGCAACAGAAAAATAAAAGCCCATGCCGTTTCACAAGTTCAGCATCACTGATGGCAGATATAACGTCGATACCTGCAGTTCTCACCGGCTGATAAGGATGTTCCAGTAAACTGTGCAACAGGCTGTCTGTGATATGATCGAGCTTAAATTGTTGTTTTTTCAGCAGTAATAAACGGGCAGCCAATGTCTGAGCTGCCGGCACTTCACTTTTCAGCAGGTCTTCGATGACCTGGAAGTCGAGCTGTATCAAGGCTGCACCGAAATATTGTTCGAGGATGCGGCAACCGTCTGTCAGCGTATCATTGAGCTTATCATCTGCCTCCTTCATTGAAAGCAGGTGAGCGATCATTTTACCTACCAGCAGCCTGGCTTTATCTTCCGCAGGTTTGAACTGCGCCAGCTGTAGCCGTGCAAAGGTACGTACGTCTTCATGCGGACAGAAGATCAGTTCACGGAGGAAGTCGACATCCGCCAGGCAAAGGTCAGGCCTTGCTGCGGTCCATTCAAGACCCTGTTCACGTGCTTCCGTTGAAGTGCTGTATAGTAAGGCCAGTATGATGGGCAGGGAAGGATTATTGATATCGAATTTCTCCCGTGCCAGTTGCAGACCAAATTCCTGCGGCAGGCGGAAAGGATTGCCCAGTAATGCACGGATTACGTGACTATCCATCTTTTCCTTCAGGGACTCATAGTCAGGATGTTGTAATAACTGATGGAGCGCAAAGTCGTGGATCTCGTCCAGTTTTCCTTTTATCAGCAATTGAATAAATGCCTGTGGCAGTTGTTGCCAGAGGTGCAGGAAAGGCACTTCACTGTCGATGGTCTTAACTACCTGTTCAGATGAAATAGATGGTTGTATATCAGTCTGCTTACGGCCGCCGCGGAATAAAGAAGCTACTTTTTTCAGCAGGCTTTCTCCTTTATTCGGCTGAGGGTCAGATTGCTGATTAGATGTACCAGAACGGTCTTGTTTAATATACCACAAAGTACCCTCAGATATCAGCTCCAGCTTCTTATTATTACCCTGCAGGATGTAGTTCAGCAATACTGCCTTTGCATTAGAAGGGTAATAGGCAGTGGCGGGACTGTAGATACTATCATAGGGCGCATTACGCCATGCCTGCGTAAGAGGCCCTTTATGCTTTGCTGCATCGTATTGCAGCAGCATGGCTGTGGAGAACCTTACATAGTGAAGATCATGCTGTTTACCCATCTGCTTCAATCTTCTCAGTATACGGCGACGCAGGTAGGCACGGGTCTTTTTAGGATATGGCCTTTTTCTGCTGGAATAAGTGCCATCGCCCGGATTGTGCTGTTCCCTTTCAAAGCGTTCTGCCAGCATGCCTATCAGCTCATGATCATCCCTTATTTCAGCCTGTTTGAACAGGTGACGGATATGCTGGAAGAAATTGACTTTGAACGGTAATGTAGCCAGGAACTTCAACAATACTTCCCGTACAAAGGGGTTCGTAGTACTTACTATATAAAGTTCTTCGAGTAAAGGATAGGAGGGCTGCGACAGCAGTTTAACCCTTTCTTCCAGCAGCTTACCCAGCTCCTGTTTACTGCCCGATTTTATTGCTTCCTGGAATTCCGGCGGCAATCCCTTTTCGAATTGCTCAATATAACTCTTACGGCCCTCTTCAGGCAGTAACAGTAACATGGCATGGGTAGCCATCTGGCGCAGGTAATAAGGATAGGTGCTGTTTTCCGCATAGGCTTTCAGCGTTGGGATATCGCTTTCGCTGCCACAACGGCCTAAGGCCCACAGTGAGGAATAACGCTGCATGGCATCTTCCCGCTCTATCAGTTTGGCGATAATGGGAGCCGCTTCCCTGATACGGTATTCGCCGGCTTTCCAGATAACCCGGGAAGCTTTCCATGCTGTTTTGAATTTGGAATGTCTTTTCAGGGCATATTCCAGGCGACTGAGAATAGCCAGGTGAGCAGGGTCCTGTACCTGTGTGGTATCTGGAGCAACAAATTCTGCTACCGGTCCCGCATCCTGTTCGGCGGAATATCCCTTGGAGCGTTTTTCCTTTTCAAGTGCATCATAGATGGCGGTGGCTGCCGGCAGGTCTACCGGGGACACTGTTTTACTACCTTCTTTTAATGCAGCCCCCCGCTTACCATAGCGGAAGTTTACTACATATTGTCCGGGGCCAACTTCACATAAATCAATCTCATAGGTCTTGTCCGAATTCCCCTCTCTAAAGAAAAGCCTGGTTTGCTTTATAAATCGCATGAGCTAACAACATTAAACACAGCAGCCAAAATAATATTATTTTTTATATGAATAGATAATTTTTTATCCAGGCATCCCGAAAAAGTACAGAATTATCCCCCGATCATACAAGCAGGAAGATAGTTGCCCGACCGAAATTTGCCCTGTCAAACAGTTAAATACACACAAAATGATCAACAACACAGTTAGCTTTTTAATCCTGCGTTTAGCCATTGGCGCCAGTATGTTCGGACATGGACTGGTAAGATTACCTAAACTTGACAAGTTCAGTGGCTGGATGGTTAAAAGCTTTGAAAACTCTATGCTGCCAACTTCTCTTGTAATGCCTTTCAGTTATGTGCTTCCTATCGCAGAATTTCTCATAGGGCTGCTGCTTATCATAGGATTATTTACCAGGCAGTCCCTGATCGCCGGAAGTATTGTTATGATACTGCTGATATTGGGCACCACCCTGATCGAGAACTGGGAGGCGCTTGTCTCTCAACTGATCCATGCTGCCTTTTTTGCGCTGGCTTTGAGCTATATCACATACAATAGTTACGCACTGGATAATCTCCTTAAGAAATAACATATGACTACCAGAAAAGAATTTCTCAAAACAGCCGGTCTGCTAAGTATGGCCGGTATGGTAGGACCGTCTGCCCTGACGGCTAGTCCTGCCAGACAAACAAAGCCAGTATCTTCCTGGGCTGATGGCTCCCGGCTTGTGGTGAGCGTATCCATGCAATTTGAGGCCGGAGGACAACCGGAAAATGCAGAAAGCCCTTTCCCGCAGAATATGGCCAAAGGTTATAAAGACCTGCCCGCAGAAACATGGTACCAATACGGCTACAAAGAAGGTATTCCCCGTATGCTCGATAACTGGGATAAGCTTGGCATCAAGGTAACTTCACATATGGTCGGTTCTGCCGTATTAAAGCATCCCGCACTGGCCAAAGAGATCGTACAACGTGGACATGAAGCCGCCGCACATGGCAGAGACTGGGCTACACAGTATACCATGTCCTATGAAGAGGAGAAAAAGTTCATTCTCGACGGTGTGAAAGCGGTTGAACAGGTAACAGGCGTTACCCCCAGGGGCTACAACGCCAACTGGCTACGCAGGGGGGAGAACACGCTGAAAATACTACAGGAACTAGGGTTCACGTATCATATCGATGATCTCAGCAGGGATGAGCCTTTTATTATCCAGGTAAATAACAAAGACTTTGTGGTCGTGCCTTATACACTCCGGAATAATGATATCGTACTGATCTCCGGTCAGTGGTACTCTACAGACCAGTTCCTGCAACAGGTGAAGATGGAATTTGACCAGTTATATGAGGAATCAGCCCATAGGAGAAGAATGATGTCTGTCAGTTTCCATGACCGTATCGGGGGATCTCCGCAGATGGTAAGAGCCGCTAGTGAGTTGTTCACTTATATGCAGAAGCATAAAGGTGTGGTGTTTAAGAGGAAGGACGAAATAGCGAGGCTTGCGCTGAGTGATAAGAGTACTATCAGGGAATAGCATAATTTGCCGGAAGGTGATCATGATATAAAAACTGATGCTGCCTCCTTCTTGGGGAGGCAGCATCTGCTAAGGACCCTCAATAGAATGTAGCAAGGGCATATTTTACCTGGTCACTATCAGCTTTTGGCTTACCGGAACGGCAGACAAATCAGATTTGATGGTAACGATATAGACGCCATTCTTTAAATCAGCGATGTTCATCTAGTAGTAAAAAGCGGACAGTTTGTACAGTGTCAATCCGGGTTTATTGTACGCTGATCTTCATCACCACCTTTTTTACCGGAACCGGCTCTTTCACTTTGATGTTCGGCATGTGCAGGTCTGTCGGGAAGAAGATGGCAAACATACCTTGCTCCAGCTTTGAAAAGAATGCAGGCGTTTCTCCGAATAACATAAAATCCGCTGTGTCATCATAGGCTTTTGATGGCGTCTGTTGTTTCAGGAAATCGTGCCCTATCAGTTCCTCTCCACTTACGATATATTGTACGTCGATATATTTCCTGTGAGACTCCATTTGCTCGCCTTCCGTAGGGATGGTATCATATTCGTTTACAATGGCAATGATAGCCGTGCCATCAATTTCATATTTGCCCTTCTCTACTTTGGAAAAGTCTGTCTGCTGCAGATATTCAAAAGCTTTTACGAATTTGGGCCCCAGACCATAATAAAGGTTCGCGTTCTTTAAAGTATCGATAATCATGTAAGTCTATTATGCGCCGGCAAGATACAATCAAATGTGAACAAACGTTAATGATTGTTAAAGAATCCGCAGCCGGAAATATTAGAAAGTTAAATTTGCCGGAATATGGGTAAGGTTAGGAAAAGAATATGGTGGATCGCTATACCGGCATTGCTGGCAGTATTGCTGTTTCAGGCATACTGGCTGTGGCAGACTTACCAGTCGCAGCAGGAGGCCTTTATGGCTACTACCACCGAGGCATTCCATAATGTGTATGACAATGCGATCATTATTACCGCTAAAATAAAGTCAGGAGGTAAGCTTGCAGAAAAGAAATATTCAGTGCAGGCTACGATTGATGTAAACAAGTCTTCAGCAGAAGATACATTGCTGGCAGGCCCGAAGGCATTCATAGTTTATGACTCGACAGAGGAACGGCAGAAAACGTTCATCCCGGAAAACATTCACCTGGATACCTCCATCGCGAACACCAATATGTCATTCGACACCATGTCTCCGCTGGCGCATTTCGTTTCCACTGTCTTTTCATCTTTCACAGATGTAACACCGGATATCGATACACTGCATAAGTACTATCGCAGAGAACTGGACAGGAAGCATATTCCACTGTCTTTCAAGATCTTAATAGGCAAAGAAATCGACACTACTATCAGCCGGCCTACCGTAATGATCTACCCGGGTATAAATAACCCGAAAAAGATGATGGGAGTACAGTTCGGCGGACTTAACACCTATCTCCTGAAGAAAATGGGTAGCGCCATTATCCTTTCCATTTTTATCGCTTTCCTGATCATTGGATGTATCTGGACATTGTGGCGTATCATCCTGCAACAGGAAAAACTTGAAAACATGAAGCGGGAATTCATCAGCCATGTGACGCATGAACTGAAGACACCTGTATCTATCCTGAAGGCCACTAATGAGGCTTTGCTCACCTTCCGGGGGATAGAGGATCCGGATAAAACAGCACGCTACCTCCGTCATTCCAAGGCGGAACTGGACAAATTGCAGGACCTGATCGATAAGATCATGCAGGTGACCCGGGAGGAGCAGGAACAGCAGCCCCTGTCTGTAACACCGGCAGATCTTAAAACGTTGGTGAATGATGCTGTTATCCGCTTTTCCCATCTGCCGGGGGTAAATATCAGGCAGCAGTATGATATACAGGAAGGGCATTTTCAGACCGATATAACCGCTTTTAATACCATCCTGACCAACTTGCTCGATA
The DNA here is from genome assembly GCF_900142925.1 of Chitinophaga sp. CF418. Taxonomy (GTDB): domain Bacteria; phylum Bacteroidota; class Bacteroidia; order Chitinophagales; family Chitinophagaceae; genus Chitinophaga. The sequence goes on along the minus strand of NZ_FRCN01000006.1, from coordinate 356,018 downwards.
ATGCCGTTAAGTACAACGATAAGTCGCGGACAGAGATACTGGTGAGTGTAAAAGAACTTACAGGGCATTACAGCTTTACGGTAAAAGACAATGGGAACGGCATTGAAAAACAACATTTCCCGTTTCTCTTTGATAAGTTTTACCGGGTCGTGCAGGGAGACCGGCATGATATAAAAGGATACGGACTGGGGCTCAGTCACGTGAAAGCATTACTGCATCAGTTGTATGGCAGTATTAGCGTCAGCAGTATTCCCGGCAATGGTACTACCTTTATTTTCCAATTACCGAAATATGAAAAAGATCAAGCTGCTACTGGTTGAAGATGAAATAGTACTGGCAGGTGTTGTCAAAGAAACGCTGGAGGCAAATGGCTTTCATATCAGTCATGCAGAAAATGGTGCACAGGGCTGGGAGCAATATTTGTCTTTCCGGCCGGAGATCTGTGTAGTAGATATTATGATGCCTAAAAAGGACGGCATTTCGCTTGTAAAGGACATCCGCACTGTGGATGAACAAACCCCCGTTATTTTCCTGACGGCTAAAAGTGAGACACAGGATGTTATCAAAGGGCTGCAGAGTGGTGCGGACGATTATATCAAAAAGCCTTTCAGCCTGGAGGAACTGATCCTGCGTATCAGGACATTACTGAAACGCACCCAACTAGCTAATACACCTGCCGCCCCTACAACCAATAATAGTGGCGTCTATATATTAGGGACCTATACTTTTGATCATAACAGGCAGGAACTGCGGCATGAAAAGGAAGATATCCGCCTTTCCCTGCGGGAGGCTGATATGCTGAGAATGCTGGCAGAACGCCCTAATGCGACCACCCATCGCAGGAACATCCTGCTGGAGTTATGGGGAGACGATAATTTCTTCAATGCCCGTAATATGGACGTTTATATCAGCAAGATCCGTAAATACCTGCAACATGATCCGTCTGTACAGCTGGTCAATGTACGCGGACTTGGTTACAAGCTGGTATATTAACAAACATGCAGGATTAACATTCATTAAGGATATAACAGGACTCTTTAACGTAGTCCGGTGATACTGCCCGCTACTTTTGTATGGTCTGAAAATATAGAGGCCATGCGAATTTTTACCGTTATTATTTCTTTTCTTTTATCACTTACCACTAACCTGTTCGCACAAACAAAAGATACTTTGCGGACAGATACGGGTAAACCCAGGATACGCGATCTGAAAGAAGTGGTCGTGGAAAGCCGTCCTCCCATCCGTATGAAGGGAGATACTGTAGAATACAACGCTGCAAACTATAAAACCAGGGAAAATGCTGTAGTGGAAGACCTGCTAAGAAAGCTACCAGGTGTAAAGGTAGATCAGAGTGGCAATATTACGACGCAGGGAGAGAAAGTCGGTAAGGTGCTGGTAGATGGAAAGGAATTCTTTGGTAATGATCCGGCTATTGCTACCAAGAACCTGCCTGCGGATATGGTAGCCAGGGTACAGGTGCTGGATAAGATGAGTGACCAGGAGGAATTCACTGGTATTGATGATGGAGATAAGGTCAAAACCATCAATATCGTTACAAAGAAGAACAGCAAAAAGGGATACTTCGGCAACATCTCCGCAGGTATTGGGTCCGGCGGTAAGTATGACGGAGGGCTGAATATCAACAGTTTCGCCGGTGAGCAACAACTGTCCCTGTTATTCAAAGCCAATAACGTCAATAAATCAGGCTTCTCTGCCTCCGAGCTGATAAGAATGTTAAGCGCCAATCCGGAGTTATTCAACAATCTGCCCGCTACTGCTATCGCAGAACTGAGCAAAATGAAGGGGGTACGTATCAATAGCGATGATCCTGCAGAAAAAACACAACTGGCACGTCCCACAGGGATCAATAATACGCAGTATGGTGGTTTAAACTACAACAACGATTGGGGCGAGGTCCTCAAATTGCGTAGCAGCTATTTCTTTAACCGCTTTACTTCCCGCAACAGTTTTAATTATGACCGCCATTACCTGCTGGCAGATACTGCCTATAACTATCTGCAAAATGGCATCTCACTGCAGGAGAATATTAATCATCGGGGTAATGCAGCTGTTGATATCAGGCTGGATAAGTATAATTCCTTAAAGATATCACCTGCTGTTAATCACAACACATCACTACTCAAAAGCAACCGGAGATATCGTTCATATTCGGCTGATAATACATTGCTGCTGAACCAGGGAGAACAGGTATTGAACGGCAACAACACTAATACGAATGCTACCGCCGATATACTGTATCGCCACCGCTTTGCCAGGCCTGGTCGCACCTTTTCGATCACTGTCACTCCCGAATATCTCCGGCTGGAGAACAAAGGGCTGAATATTGCCAGGAATGAATACTATAACCTGGGCACCAGGGATAGTATCAATCAGCAGACGACAGGTCACTCAGACAATTATTCCATGAATAATAACCTGATCTATACAGAACAACTCTCAAGGCATACTGCACTGCGGTTGACGGAACAGTTTAACATCAGCCATGGCGACTATGAGCAGCTGGCATACAACATTAACCATGCCGATGGACAGTATAATGAATTGGATAACCGATACAGCGATATCTATAACAGTACGATCACAAGGAATATTGCCGATGTGGCGCTTGCTGGTCGCTATAAGAAGTTCAATTACACTGCGGGATTGAGTGTAGAGAACAGTCATCTGAAAGGGAATTCAGATTATAAAACCTATCGTCTCAGTGGCAGTTATAATACACTACTGCCACATCTCTATGCGCGGTACCGCTTTTCGAAATCAAAACAGCTGACGCTCAACTATAATAGCAACGCCGTCTTGCCGGGGCTCAATCAGTTACGTCCCCTGGAGGATATCAGCGACCCGCTTTATATAAGAAAAGGCAATCCGGATTTGCGGCAGGCCGTTAATCACGATATGACGCTGGCATACCTGAGCAATAATATCTACAGTAATGTTTTCACCAATATTCAGCTGCGCATATCAGCGATCAGGAACCAGTTTACTGATTATTACATTATTGACAGCGCAGGCAGACAGATCATTTCTCCTGTAAACGCCAATGGTTATTTCTCAGGAAGTCTGCATGCAGAAAGATCTATTCCTTTCGCCGGGAATGGTTCCAGTCTGACTTTGGGGACAGAGCTGTCTTACAACAGGTACCCCGGTTACTTCAATACTATTGCCGACAAGATCCGGCAATGGGGTATTACGCCCGATTTCAACTTCAATTATTACCCCATCAGTAGCCTCAGCATGACATTAAGGGGAAATGCCAGCTGGAATGACCGTCACAGTGAGGCGAATCCTGGCACCAATCAGCAATACTGGTTCCTGAACTATGGACTGGACCTCATGGCCAATTTACCATGGAAACTGAATGCAGATGCTGCCATTGAGTGTTATACCACCACCGGTCTGAGTGGCGCATATAACAATACCGTGGCGCTTCTGAGCGGTGGCCTTGCCAGGGATATCAATAAGCAGTTCTCACTCCGGCTGGAAGGACATGACCTGCTGAACCAGAACAAAAGCTTCAACCGGCTGGTCCGTAATGGGTACACAGAAGATAGGCAGAACAATGTACTGGGACGTTATTATATGCTTAGTCTGATCTGTAAGCTGCGTCATTTTGCCAGGAATAATCAGTAACACTTAAATAATCCAACATGCAACACATCTTCCGTACACTTATCCTCGCAGCAGGCATCAGTTGCTTTCAGCAATACAGCTTCGCACAGGACAAAACTCAGGGCGTGATCCATTATGACATCACATATCACATTCATGCCTCTTTAAAGCCTGACCAGATGCAGTATAAAGACCTGGTACCGGAAACGGTTGTTGAGAAAGCCGAACTGAAATATAATGGACAACGCCTGAAATCCTATTTCAACGACGACATACAAAATGAACAGGATGGCGTTAATACAAGTATCAAAGTCTCTTCAGAAGATGGCAACGAAAAATATGCAGACATCGACCAGAAAACACTCTGGTGGGTTGACAAAGCAAAGAACCCTCCGGTGTTGGTAGAAAAATCATTGTTTGAAAAGGATGAAGACCAGGGCAAGGAAACAGAAAGTACTGATACACAGAAAATCCTGGACTATAATTGCAGGAAGCTGATCGTTAAATCCAGGAATGGTCCGCTCACCATATGGTATACCACAGAACTGCCATTGAAAGCCGGTAGCCCGGCAGGCGCATTTATCAATAAGGGCGTCGTGCTTGCGCTCGATAGCAAAAGAATGAGTTTCAAAGCCACCAGCATCGAGTTCGTAGCAGTGGCAGAGAAAGAGATAACTCCCCCTTCTGACCTTAAAACAGTGAAGAATAGCGACCAGAAAGGAATGTAGCCGTTCTAAAGGGCAGGAGGGGAGAGGTTAATCCTTTCTGATCCTGTCCTTTTCATCTTTTGCTCCCCCCTCCTTGCCGGAAGACTTCAAAGTGCCTGTACCAAAGGGTCTTGAGTAGGAAAGCTTGAAGATAGGGGAGAAACCGGACTCCAGATTGATCTTAACATGGTTTTTGATCTGAAATGCTTCTTCGGTAACGGTCCCGTAATACACACTAAAATTCATCGTCGTAAAAATATCGGCGACAGACAGCTGAATACTACCCGCATTATTCTTCAGTTCTTTTTTAATGCCAGCGTTTACTGTGCCCATTCTGCCTACCTTGATGGTGCCGTTGTAAGACGGTGCGTTATACCAGCCTGTCAATTCAGCAGAGAAATGCTGTGGTAGTTTAAACGATTCGGTGAAGTTGAGGGAATATCCCCAATAGCTCTTTGTAACAGGCTGTAAGGTATGGTCAGCTTTGAATTGCCGTAATCCGCCGGTAAAGCTGTAACTCATGTCCCACCAGTCAGTTACTTTCCATGGCAGGGTAGCCTGAAAGGTGATATTGTTCTGATATACCAGGTTTTGCGGGGAAATATACAGGAGATTGGCTGCAGGACTTTCACTTAACTGGTAACGGGCAATGGGATGATCATCCCTGCTGAAAAGCAATGAGAAACTATAAGCGTCATAGTTATATCCCACCTTGATATTATTTGTGATGGTCGGTTTCAGCAAGGGATTGCCCGCATAGATGGCAGTAGGATCACTATAAGCCATGAAAGAGGCCAGATCATTGTAAGAAGGTCTGGTGATCCTTTTAGTATAGGACAATTGCAGCCCTGCGCGGTCACTCAGCTTTTTGCTCAGGAATATGTTAGGGAATAGGGTGGCTAATTTCCTGTCTACCGTGTTTTTCCCTGTCCTTGCATCTTCCATAATGGTACGGGCATATTCAAATCTTGTTCCCGCTGTAAGACTGACAGACGGTGTTATCGCTATATTGGCCGAAACGTAGGCCGCACCAATCCCTTCTTTCATCTTCATTTCATTGATTGTTTCTGTTCTGTTTACCCAGTGGCCGTCAATCCAGCTCTCTATCCTGGATAAAGTATTACTACCGGTATATGTTCCTTTGATACCTGTTTCCAGTTTTATCTTATCGCTTAATTGCCTGCTGTAGTCAGTCCTGATCACGCCCACCTGTATGAGGGTATTCCCAAAACCTCTTTGGAAAGGCGAAAAGAGGCTGTCATTGTTGTCGACCTGTTTACCGCTTTCAGTGAGAAAGGAGCTGTATACCTGAGATGGATTGTAATTCTTAAAGTAGAGGTAATCCAAATCAAAACTGATCTTTGATTTGGGACTGATCTCCCTTTCAAGATATACAGACGACACGAGGTTATACCAGCTGTTCACCCTGTCTATCCGGCCATCAAATGTCAACAATGAATCGGGCAACAGGAGATAACGCGCAGACGGAAGATTGGCGGTTGTTGCCCGGCTGATGTTGTACGTTATGTTGGCGCCAATGGTGGTTTTGGTGTTCGGTTTTGCATCCAGTCCCAGCGTGATATCGTGGTTATATTGCCGCAGCCGGGTAATATCCCCGCCACTTACTTCCATACGACCGCCAAAGACCGGCATATCCTGGTAACTCAGGATATCGATATTACTGTAACTGCGGTTAAAGTTGTAGCTGTAGGAGCCATAAGTGTTGACTTTTGCTGTATTGTGCGAGAGGCTGATACTGGCGGCGGCCTTTTCTCTGTAGCCATAACCGCCTGTTACTGATAGCGTTCCGTTGGTACCTTGCTGTTTGTCTTTTTTCAGCACAATATTGATCATACCTGCGCTTCCTTCTGCATCGTATTTGGAGGAAGGAGTGCTCAACAGTTCTATCTTCTCAATATCATCCGCACTCATGCCGCTCAGCAGGTTCACCAGCTGCTCCATAGGCATGCGAATAAGCTTACCATTCAGCATCACGGTCACGCCACCTTTCCCATTCAGGGCAATACTATTGTTCCTGTAGTCAATCACAACGCCGGGAGATCTTTCCAGTATGGCAAGCGCGGTACTGCCTTTCGTAAGCAGACTGCTCTGCACATTGACCACCATGCCTTCTGCCTGCTGTTGTAACAATGGCTTTTCCGCCTGTATAACCACTTCTCCCAACTGTTGCGCTCCTTCACTGACTACCTGTAACCCAAAGTCCCTTGTTTTCTGTTGGGAGCTCAGCTCAAACACAGGAGAGTTCCAGGTCTGAAAACCCATACTGCTAAAACGAAGGATGTATTTTCCGGAGGGCGTGTTCTCTATCAGATAAGCGCCCTTTTCGTCAGTCAGCGCCGCTTTTACCAGCGTGGTATCTGTTCCGTTCAGCAGTATTACATTCGCAAAGGGTATTGGTTGGCCGGTTGCCGTAGCGAATCTTCCGGATATCTGCCCGGAAGCCGTTTTTAGAACGAGCATGCAGCACAGGAGGAAAGATAGTTTTTTCATATTTCATTGATTTAAAGGGAATCATTCACCCGTCAGCCTGTGTGTAAGCTGTTACAACTGACACATCACTGCAAAGAAAGGAGCTATGGAAAGGGTGGAAAAACGCAAATGACCACCAGCAGGAACGGATTGATCAAGTGCAGGAAAAGGTGCTGAAGACGGAAAAATAGCTAAAAATGGGAGGGGAGGACCTCTCCTGTAGCCGGAGGAACATTTGGTCAATTATTTCCTGCAGTTCAAATAGTATTGCTTCGAAATGGGTGAAAACTAATGTAACTTTCAAAAAGGCCTTTTTTCATTTAGTGCTGATAAATCCAGTTGAGATGAACGCTTTACTAAATTATCCTTCGAAGCAGAATTGGTTGTTGACGTATAAACTTCACCACATTCCTTTCTGGGCCCTGTATCACTTTACCTGGTGGACGGTGGCAATGGGAAATCCTGTAAAGGCCTTCACGGCAATCTTCCTCACTCCTTTTATATTGAAGTTTTTATTCTATCTGATATCTCAGGCGCTGGCAGTTTATTTTAATCTCTATTACCTTATTCCGAAGTATCTTGAACGAGGACGGTTCACACAATACATGATTCTGTTATTGCTGACCGTTATTGGCGCTTCTATTCTCGTTATTCCCGGGTATTACCTGAGCGCTTTTCTTTCCGGACAAACCATGCAGCAGGCTTACGGTGTCAATGGCGATTGTTTCTATGGATATCTTGGTAATACCTTACCGTCCACACTGGCAGCCATGACGTTGGCCATGAGTATTAAGCTGGGAAAGAACTGGTTGCAAACGCAACGGAAGCAACAGTTGCTGGAGAAGGAAAAACTGGAAACAGAGCTGAACTTTCTGAAGCATCAATTCAATCCGCATTTTCTTTTCAATACGATCAATTCTATTTTCTTCCTGATCCATAAGAATCCGGATATGGCGTCTGCTTCGCTGGCGAAATTCTCAGAGCTGCTAAGATATCAGCTGTATGAATGTAACGACAAGCAGATCCTCCTGTCCAGAGAGATTTCTTATATGGAAAACTCCATAGAGCTCGAAAGATTAAGACAAAATGATAATGTGGAAGTTATACTGGATATAGACCTGGAAAACAGCAGTCAATGGGGAATCGCGCCATTTATCCTGATGACGTTCGTGGAAAATGCATTTAAGCATGTTTCAAAACACACGAATCAGCCCAACTGGATCAGGATAGACCTTGAACAGGAAGGAGAGCAGCTGAACTTTGCTGTATCCAACAGCACATCAGACGTGGCCAGTAATGATATTGTCCATTATGGGGGTATAGGTCTGAAGAACGTGCAAAGAAGGCTGGACCTGATCTATCCTGGTCAGTACAGTCTGGATATACAGCACCACAATGACAGATTTGACGTCAGGTTGCAGCTGTATCTGACAGTATTGGAACAGCCACTACCCATGCAAAAAATAGCCTGAACATAATAATACTTTGTATGAAGATGAATTGTGTAATTATTGATGATGAGCCACTTGCCAGGGAAGGCCTTTCAAACTATGTCAGAGAGGTTGATTTTCTTCATCTTGTAGACACCTGTACCAATCCGGTCGAATTGATCCAGCTATTGGACAAACACCCGGTGGACCTGATCTTTCTGGACATCCAGATGCCGAAAATGAACGGACTGGATTTTCTGAAGATAGTACAGAGACCGCCCATGGTCGTCATTACAACAGCATTCCCCAGTTATGCGCTGGAGGGATTTCAGCTGAATGTCATGGATTATTTACTAAAGCCAATCACTTTTGACCGTTTCTTTAAGGCGGCTAATAAAGCGAAGGAATACTATCAGTTGCTTAATAAAACTGCAGCATCTGACATGCGTAAAACAGAGAAGGAGGAAGACTACTTCTTTATCAAATGCGGCAGCAAATATGAAAAGATCTATTTCAACGATATCCTGTATGTGCAGGGGATGCAGAATTATGTGACGATCTATACGAGCAAGGGTAAATACATGACTTTGCTATACCTGAAGAACCTGGAAGAGAACCTGGACAAAAAGGCGTTCATACGGGTACATAAATCCTATATCGTCTCTATTGATAAAATTGAGGGTATTGAAGGAAATGAGATCTTTATCGCGTCAAATAAAATACCTGTCAGCAGGAACTATCATGATATAGTAATTGAACAGGTAGTGAAGAATAAACTGTGGGACAAGATCAAATTCTCGTGATATACTTTGCGGTTATATTAAAAAGGACCAGTTTCATCAGAACTGGTCCTTTTTCTTCAGACACCGGTCTTTTCTATCTGGACTTCCTGCTGATGCTGATCACCATGCATATCCTGTTTCGCTAGTGGCAAAGACCTGATGCGTTTACCGGTAGCAGCAAATATTGCATTTGTAATGGCTGGCATGATCTGGCCAACTGCCGCTTCCCCAATACCGCCGGGCTTTTCATTGCTTGGCACAATGAATGTTTCGATCTCGGGTGTTTCACTGATACGCAGCACTTTATAGTCCAGGAAGCCATTCTGCTGCACTTTACCCGCTTTAAACGTGATCTCACTGTATAGCGCTGTAGAGAGACCATAAAGAATGTTGCTGTCCATCTGTGCAACTACGCCGTCGGGGTTTACGACAGTCCCACAGTCAATCACACAAGTCACCTTATGCACGCTGAGTGGCATGTCTTTCATAACAGAAACCTCCGCAACTACTCCTGCATAACTGCCAACTGCTTCAAATACGGCAATGCCTCTGCCATGACCCGCAGGCAGTGCTTGTCCCCAGCCGCTTTTCTCTGCAAGCATTTCCAGTACCTTCAGTTGCCGGGGGGCATCTTTGTATAACATCCTGCGGTATTCCACAGGATCTTTTTTTGCGGCATAAGCCAGTTCATCCACCAGGCTTTCCATGGCGAAAATGGTATGACTCAATCCTACGGCTCTCCAGTTATCTACCGTGATGGGCCATACGGGTGTATTTAGTTCTATCCGCTGGTCAGGGATGCTCTTCACATATTCTGCCGTATGCATGCCTTCAATGGAAAACTGGTCCACGCCATTGATCACGGCCACTTTTTCGAAAGGTCCACCGGTCATGACGGATTGTCCGACGCTGATCTGTTTCCAGGCAATAGGGGCGCCATTACTGTCCAGCCCTATCTTGAACCGGTGCAGGAATGCAGGCCGGTACATCCCGCCTTGTATATCGTCTTCCCTTGTCCAGACGGTCTTTACAAGTTTCCCGGAAGCCTTGGCCACTTCAACGGCTTCACGAACAAAGTCAGAACGCGTAATATTTCTTCTTCCGAAGGATCCTCCCAGGAATTGCATATGGATAAAGACTTTATCAACAGGCAGTCCTGTGATCTCTGACGCAGCCTTCTGATCATCTGTCACTGTCTGGGTACCTGTCCAGATCTCACATTTGTCGGGCGTTAGTTGCACGGTACAATTCAGCGGCTCCATCGGAGCGTGCGCCAGGAAAGGCTGAAAATATTCGGCTTCCACAACATGCGCAGCTTTGGGAAATACATTTTCAGGATCGCCGGCCTTGGTTGCCACCAGGCCGCCTTCATTGGCGCGTTGCCTGAATTCGGACAGGAGAGTGGCGCTATTAATGCGAACAGCCTGTCCCAGCTCCCAGTCGATTTTGAGTGCATCACGCCCTTTTTTAGCTGCCCAGAAATTATCCGCCAGCACCGCCACACCACCAGGAACGACCACTACCTGGCGAACGCCTGGAACTGCCAGGGTTGCCTTGGCATTGTATGTTTTTACGCTTGCGCCCGGAACCGGACTCCGGGCAACAAGTGCTGTAAGCATGCCAGGGAAATGGATGTCCATGCCAAATATAGCTTCTCCTTTAACCTTAGCAGGTGTGTCGAGGCGTTTGACTGGTTTCCCGATAAACTTCCAGTCGGCCCGGTCTTTCAGCGGAACTTCCGTTGGTACAGGCAGGGTAGCGGCTTCTTCGGCCAGCTCACCATAACTGAGTTTTTTATCGCCTACAATCACATATCCGTTTTCGGTCTTACAATCTTTCACATCAACTTGTAAACGCCTGGCCCCAGCCTGCACTAACATATTACGGGCAGTAGCGCCAACCTGACGGTAACGGTCAAATTCGGAGTAAAGACTGGATGAACCGCCGGTGCGCTGCGTCCCATAAATGGTATGATAATAGACCAGTGCAGCAGGAGCGTCCTCCACCTTTATTTTTTGCCAGTCAGCATCCAGTTCTTCAGCAACCAACATAGCCAGCGCTGTTGAAATGCCTTGTCCCATTTCACAATGGGAGAGCGTGATCGTTACAGTGCCGTCCGGGTCGATCCTCAGAAAGGCATTAGGCGTTGGCATTTTACCAGGATCTGAAATGGGGACTTCATTGCCAGGCAAGCGTCTTTTCCGGGCAATAGCAGGCACCGTAAAAGCAATTACCAGTCCGCCAGTTATCAGTGCGGTGTCTTTAATAAACTGTCTCCGGTTGAACATGTGGGATGTCGTCATGCTGTTTTTTTTAAGAGGGTTAGAGGAGGAATTGTTCGCTTTTAAAGTAGGCAGTCGTAAAAAGCCTGGGATCAGGATTTACGACCAATATAACGATTGTGCAATTGCAAATGTTCGGGCTGGATGCAGCGTCCCGGAATTCTGCATCTTTTAGCCTGATATCTGCAATTGTCAAAAGGCAGTTGGCCGGAGAGTGAAGTACTTGTTAGAGACAGGGAAGGAAAAAACTGGGTCTATTGGAGGATGGAATTCCGGCAGATAAATAGAGTAGTGAGGGTTATTTCAAATAACCATCTATTTAACATAATATAAATTATACGTATTATATGGAAGTAAAGTAATAAGGTGGTGAGTCGTATAGATCAGCCATAGATCTTCATCTTAGGGGTATTGGGCAGCAATTATAAGTTTTAATTCCTGAACAGCCTATGGCCATTTTATTCATTTTATGCTGGCTTTTCGCAAGGTTAATCCCGTACGAATGCTATCACATGCAGATGGCTTTTTGAGCACAAGATTTTATCATTTTTATAAATCAATATTCACCATATTCCGGTTCCAACGCAACGGCTGAAATATTATGTTAATCTGAATATAACGGCTAGATTTGCGCCTTGTCGGAGATCGATGTCCCGTTACAGGTTCGTTATTCGAAATTACTTCGACATAAGGTTGTATAGAAACCAGATACGCGCGGTAGATGCTGTTATTTTCAGCACGCCCGAATACGCTTTTGGCATACCAGGCGTGCTGAAAAATGCCCTGGACTGGCTCGTTTCTTCCGGGGAATTTACCCATAAACCCACTGGTGTGATCAGCGCTTCGCCGCTTGCTACTGGCGGCGATAAAGCACATGCATCACTGGTGCAGACGCTGAAGGTGATGACGGCTGATATTCAGGAAGAATACAAACTCATTGTTCCTGTGGTGCGCACCAAAATGGACCCCAATGGAAATATAACCGATCCGGAGCTGGAAAGATCATTACTGACGCTTATCAAACATCTTGCGGCTAGAATCTCCAACGCAAACCACCATTAGCACCCAGACCACCGATATTGATGTAGGATTTCAGGTCGTTCGCCGGCTGATCGTTATTTTTATAATTCACCGTTGCGCCTTGCTGGCTTACCGGCGTGTTTGAATGTTGATCCAGCGTGGTTACATACACCGTATGCCGCTCAGCGGTGGACAGGTCATTCAGGCCGCGGCGTTGTGTAGAGATCACTGTGCCATTGGCTGGGTTTAACAACGAGATAGCTTCATCATAAGCAGTAACTTCTTTCTTTTTGCTTCTCACAGGGATATTCCTGTATTCCGCTTCAACAAAAATGTCAAGTCTTTTGGCCACCGGGAAAGCAACACCCAGTGCTCCCTGGAAACCAACCGTAACATTAGGTTTCACCGTTTCATTCCGGTGAATGGTAGTTTGTGTCAGCACCGTCTGACCGCCAACAGTTGCAGTGCCGCTCCGGCTGGCATCTGTTTCGATCTTCAGGTTGCCCCACAGTGGTACGACCATACCAAAACGGACATACGGGTTGACTTTTTCGAATCCCGGACTGATCACAACGCCAGGTGCAAAATCAATGGCGTCTACGTAGCCATGAGATTCAATTTTGCCAAGCGTCTGGTTGCTGCCAGCCATTGTGGTTACTTCACGGGTCATCAGGTTTTTCTTGCTGCGGTAGTAATTAAATGTTCCTTCAACAGCAATATAACGGTTAATGTTCCAGCCGAAGGAGAGTCCTCCCCTCCCACCGGCGCCATATGATCCCGTTAATACCTTTTCTGAAACAGATGTGGAGGATTCAGTTACAGCATTGTATTCCAGGTGCTGGTCATGCGGCTGATAACTGCCGACTTTAGGAAACTGTCCGGGAAATACACTGAAATAATAGCCTCCTGCGATCTTTACATAAAACTTAGATGTGGGTTTGATGTTCTGTGCCTGGGTTGCTGGCATAGAAAGGACAGCGCATAGCGCCGCCATTAGGGCTGCTTTTGTTTTCATAATGGAATTTTAGGATAACTAAACTATGATAGATATAAGGTAACAATTTGTATGCCCAACAACGGTAATGGAAGCACTAAAATGCTTCCGCAAGCGACAAATATAATCCCGACTGACGCTGCTCACCGGAACGTTTTTCTCCCCAGGCATAATCGATACGCATAGTCAGCCTGGCGCCTTCATCGTAGAACCAGCGTACGCCGAGGCCATAGCTGGGTTTAAAGTGGGACATCGCGATATTCTTGTTGTTGAATACTGCACCGGAAGCGCCAAAAGCAGCCAGCGCGAATTTAGGCTGCATATGTACAAACCAGATATTGATAGGAATCTTAGGATTCAGGAAATAACGGTATTCCACCTGTCCGGCCAGGTAATTCTGATCTCTGTACCTGCCCGTATAATACCCGCGCATCATAAGATCGTTACCCATTTCCGGTAACAGGTAAAACGGCAGTCTGCTTCCCTGAAGTGAGTTGAACAATCCATTGAAACCAACGGTGCTCTTGGGAGAAATAGGAATAAAATGGCGGAGTTGCCCGTCTATCTTCCACAATTCATGTTTACTCAGAAATCCGGGTGCATAGGAAATATTCAACCGTACCCAGGTGCCGCTGCGTGTATAGTTCTGGTTATCCCTGTTGTCAAATATACCTGTGGCGCCAATGAAGGTAACATGCCCTCCATCTTTGTCTACCAGAGACATATCAGGATATACGCCTTTGCTCTCACGCGCCTTATAATCATCCTGCTGGAACAATAAAGAAAGGCCTGCGTAGAAATGACCGCCTATACGATGTTCGGCTTCCAGTTGTACTTTATATCGTTTATTGTCGAGCAGGGTAGCTCCGGCTTTGCGGGTGGTGTCTCCCAGTCCGTAGAAATTGATAGGGAAGTCGTGATAACGGAGATTACTTTTAAAATGCCAGTTATTAGCGTCTGTCCATATATCCGTTTTCAGATCTATTTTCAGCTGATGCTCTGTTGTAATGGCAGGAATGAGATTAATTGTAGAATTGCGTAAGAGAGGATCTTTTGAAGTATAGAAGGAATACAACATGGCAGCCCCTATTTCCAGTCCTTTCTCAGGCGAGTAACCTAATACGGGCAGCGGGAAAAAGCTGCGTTTATGCGGTACGATAGTATCCGCCGGGGCGCTTTGTAATGTGTCTTTTTGCTGCTGCGCTGTCAGTCCCTGGCTCAATGCCAGTAGTGTTGCTGTAAAAAATATGATCCTTTGCATACTCATCCGGGATGCAAAGAAACAACTTTTATACTACTTTCTGTCACTGTGCCCCAGGCTCTTTTCAGGAGCCACCTTATCCCGGATCAGTTGCTTAACTTCTTTTATTTCAGGGAAATGGCCCAGCTCCTTACGATTAATCAGTGCGACGCCATCTACATAAATGATATAACTGCCATTCACTTCACTTGGCTGTAAGGTAACACTGTATATATCATCTGCAAAGGTGGTCAGCAGTTCCTGCGCCATCCATGCCGCCCGCATTAGCCATCCGCATTTGGGACAATATTCTATCGTTACTGTCGGTTTCATTTTTATCTGATTAACAATTTATGATATACGGCTAATGTAAGTTATTCAGCGCCTGTATTACCTTGAAAAGACATGATACTCCTTACATTAGTACTGTTTCTTCACCCGAAAGATACAACGAATCATAATATTTTAGATTTTGAAAATTTGCATCCGTTTTTTTTATAATTTTAGCGCAGCATTCAGGTAACCCTTAAAGATCGTTTGTGCCGACAACTAGACTATCAATGCGGATTGTCCAATCTAATTTATATGCTTATATATATGTGGTATTGCTATGTACGTTGGTTACCAACGCTTCTGCGCAGATAACTGAAGTAGAAAAGCATCCCCAAAAAGATACAGTACGCATTCGTTTACTGAACCAGTTAAGCCGTAGTTTCTTTCCCAAAGACGCTGCTAAAACAGCACAGTATGCCAACGAAGCTTTAAAGCTGAGTGATAGCCTGCACTTCAAAACCGGTATCATGTGGGCTACCCGCAATCTGGCCCTGGCTGAAAATATCAAAGGGAACCTGGAGAAGCAAATGGACCTTACCGTCAATGCGCTTAAGCTGGCTGATGAATTAAAAGATGATTATGCCGCTGGTGTGTTGAATACAGATTTGGGCAATATTCTCGTAGAACAGGATCAGCCCAGACAAGCCTTACGCTATCAGAAAAAGGCATTGCGTATCAAACAGGCCCTGGGACAACCCGCAGAGATTGCCCGCACATTAAACAGCATCGGTTCAAGTTATATCCGTCTTAATAAACCTGATTCCGCCCTGCATTTTCTGCTGGAATCCGAGAGGATCAAACTATCACTGAATGATCATCCGGGCCTGGCTATCACCTATGAAAACATAGGTCTGGTCTATACAGAGAAACAACGATATGGGATGGCGCTGCCCTATTTTGAGATCTCCGAACAATACCACAAAGAATCGGATAATCTCAATGGTCTGGTGAAAGCCCATTTGAATATAGGATTCGCTAAGACCATGTTACACAGGTTTGAAGAAGCGGAGCAGGAGCTTGCTGAGGCAGCGCAGCTGAACAGCAATCTTAAGAACATGAAGAATACGCTGATCTATCATAAGAACATGGCTACGCTGGATTCCGCCCGTGGTAACTATGCTGGGGCGCTCGCAAATTATAAGCAGTTCAGCAGGATGAACGAAGAAATGTTCAGCCTTGAAAAGACCAAGTTTATCGCCAATACAAAAGAGAAATACGAATCGGAGAAGAAACAACATGAAAATAAACTGCTGCGGAAAGAACAGCAGTTACATCTTGCTACCATCAAACAACAGCGCATCCTGGTGATCTTTTGTACCATGTTACTGCTGGGGCTCTTTGTGATCACGGCTGTGCTGTACCTGATGTACAGACGTCAGCAGGAATTATACACTCAGTTGAACCACCGTAACATACAGGTACAGCAACAGAATAAGATCATCATGGAACAGAATGCCGCGCTGGAAAGCGGTAGCCAGGTAAAGGATAAAATATTCTCTGTTATCTCTCATGACCTCCGTTCACCCCTGGCTATTCTCGAAGGATTACTCTTCCTGTTAAGAGATGATAAGATGTCTGAGGAACAGTTCCGGATCTTTTCCCATGAACTCTGGCGTGATATGAAAAACACCGCCTATATGATGGATAACCTCCTGCAATGGGCCAGCAGCCAGATGAAAGGGATTCATGTGACTCCGGATGATTTTGATATCAGCACCATTCTTAAAAGTGAATTTGAGCTGCTGCAATCTCTTGCCAGACAAAAAGAAATAACGCTGACGCACGAACTGCACCGTCCTATAATGGTATATGCGGACCCTGATATGATCAGGCTCGTGCTTAGGAACCTGATCAGTAATGCTATCAAGTTCACTCCGATGAACGGCTGTGTGAACATTAACTACCTGTTGTTGCCTGATAAGTTAGAACTGATTGTACAGGATAATGGTCTGGGAATCGCAGTAGCAGATCAGGCGAAAGTATTTTCCAATATTTACTACTCTACCATCGGTACCCGTAATGAAAAGGGCTGCGGACTAGGATTACCATTATCGAAGGATTTCATTGAACGTAATAACGGCAGAATATGGTTCCACAGCACTTCCGGAAAGGGAACGAGTTTTCACTTCACCCTGCCGCTGTCCGCCGGAGAAGAGACGCCGGGCAGGGGGTATACTATCATTGTGAAGGAAAACCAGGAAAGTGTTGTAAGCAACTAATAACGACCCTCAATTAATAGAAAAGGCCGTATCTCCCCGGAGGTACGGCCTTTTTTTAAAATATCGTCATTTGTTGGATCCCGGTTCTCATTTCGGTCCCGGGGTTGCACCCCGGGCTACAAACACAGCGCTCCTGACGGAGCTGAATGCAGCGAATGATGCCATTAAATTGTGTCGAAAACAACTACAGGTCTGTCGCATTAAACGTATCTCCCTGTCTGACGGAGCTGAATGCAGCGAATGATGCCATTAAACTGTGTCGAGAACAACTACAGGTCTGTCGCATTAAACGTATCTCCCTGTCTGATATCACCGGTCTCAAACCCTTTTTTAAACCATTTTACCCGCTGAGCCGATGTACCATGTGTAAATGCATCCGGCACCACATGGCCCTGAGCGGCTTTCTGCAATGCATCATCGCCCACGGCGCTTGCTGCATTGAGCGCCTCTTCAATATCGCCCGGTTCCAGTATATTATGCTTCTTCTGCGCATGATGGGCCCATACTCCCGCAAGGAAATCGGCCTGCAGTTCAAGCATCACAGACAGTTTATTGTAGTCGCGCTCACTAAGCTGAGAACGCATAGCCTGTACCTTACGGCTGGTGCCGAGCAGGTTCTGTACATGATGCCCTACTTCGTGTGCGATCACATAAGCCATGGCAAAATCGCCTGCCACTTTAAACCTTTGCTCCATTTCAGTAAAGAAATTCAGGTCAAGATAAACCTTCTCATCTGCAGGGCAATAAAAAGGCCCCATAGCTGATTGTGCAGTACCGCAACCGGATTGATCATAGTCTGTATACAACACCATACCCGGATCTTTATAATTCTTATTCATCTGAGAAAACAGTTCCGACCATACATCTTCGGTATCTGCCAGTACGGTAGACGCAAACCTGGAGATCTCATCACTGTTACTGGTTACAGTACGGGACTCAGTTTGCGCCGCCCCGCCATTGCCCTGTTGTACGGATTGTAATGCCTGCTGCGGGTCCTGGTTGAATAACAGGGCCAGCACGACGATAATAATTCCACCAATACCTCCACCAATACCGATCGTTCGCATACCACCACCGCCACCACGGCGATCCTCTACATTGTCGCTTAATCTTCTGTTTTGCCAGCGCATATTTAGATTTTTTTATATGTCGAAAGTACAGAAATTTTAATACCCTTTTATTATTACAATTTCCCTGCCCGATTCAGCCCTGGTCCCGGCTTCATTTTTTTTAATACCTGTTTTTTACATATATTAGGTGGTGCTGTACCCTCATTATTACACCTCTATATTAATGAAGCTATGCAATTTACAGACTTCTGGATCGGGAAAATACAGGCGGATAAATTACCCGAAGCACTCGACACTGCAGGCTTGATCAAATATCTGCTTGTATATACATCCGATGAGCAATGCTTCCACATCCTCTTCCAATGGCATGAGACAACCTTAAAACGTACAAATGAATGGTGGTTTCCCAGGCAGGAGATCTTAAATGTCATTCAGGAAAAGATCGGCAGAAAAGGGCTGACCAATACCCTGCGTCTCTGCCTGGAACTGTTGGATACCACAGAGAAAAGAATTGTGTCGGTGGCTGCCGACAAGGTAAATATCCAGATAGATATCATCCTGCACGGAGGGCCCGAACTGATTATCAGTCGCCGGGACTCTTTAGGGATCCTCGTCGTGGAATTCCTCTCCAATATCAGAAGCACGCGACAAAGAGAATGCTGGACAGCTTTCATTGATCACTGCCTGAACGCCGGAGATAGCAGTGCTCCCAACCGTAAATGGTGGAAGCGGGCTAAAGAACTGGTAGGCCGTATCAATGCCGATCATTTCGTTCTGAAACTGAAGGACTGGATATCTTTTTGCCAGGGACTGCTGATGAAACAACATGCAGGACGCACCTATAGTTTCATTGATTATTACATTGATTTTCTTAGTGCTATCAATCATAATCTGCTAAAGGCCATCATATGGTGCAGTGCTATACCAAACGATAAAGATCTGCTGGATATGCTGGAACCTTATGCTGTTTGGGCCTATAAGAAAAAAGGTACCGGAGGCCCCCTATCGGTCAAAACCGGTACGGCCTGCATCTACGCGCTCAGCTTTCTGCCCTTCCGGGAAGCCCTCACCAGGATCAGCAGGTTCCGGTCAGTGATCAGGCATTCAGGCGCAGTGAAAAGCATTGATAAGATCTTACATGACCTGGCAGAGCAACATAATATTCCTCCGTACGAACTGGAAGAATATATCGTTCCGGATTTTGGTCTTGATGATAAAGGGACGGTCCGCATGCCGATCGGACCAGATTTTACAGGTGTTTACACCATTAGTAACACCGGTAAGTCCAGCATCTCCTGGGAAAGGGATGGCAAACCAGCCAAAGGGCCGCAATCCTCGTTTGCTCCCGGACAGGAATTCAAACGACTGGCAAAAAATATCGATCAGGCGCTGGTTGATAACAGCGCAAGGATAGAACGTGCATTTATGCGGATGACCCCATGGCCATACAAGCACTGGAAAACATATTACCTGGATCATCCGCTTGTGAAAACACTTGCCACACGGCTGATCTGGAACTTTCTTACAAATGGTGTACAGACTGCCGGTTACTGCCTGAATGGCCATATCATTGATTATAAAGGCAGGCAGGTTACGGTCTCCGAAGAGACGGCTGTAAGTCTTTGGCATCCTATGAATGAGGCGGCTAAAACAGTGAAAGGTTGGCGTGAGTTCCTTACGCAGCGCCATATAGATCAACCTTTTAAACAGGTGAACCGTGAGGTATATACAGTTAATAATGAAGAACTGGCCGATGGTTTTTACTCTTCCCGTTTTGCCTCACAGGTGCTCAATAAACAGAAGTTTAAAAATGTCATCACGCAGAGAGGCTGGACACTGAGACAGAAAGCCGCTCATAACTGGGCTTATATCCCTTACATGGTACTGAGCGACTGGGATATCAGGGTCAACTTCTTTGCAGACAGGAAAGAAGAAGAGACAGTGCTTACGGATATGGTCAATTTTTATAAAGAAGGAGAACCACTTCCGCTCCGGGATGTTCCTGCCCTTATCTTCTCTGAGACCATCAGGGATATCAGCTACTTTATTACCACAGCAGGCAGTACAGAACTACATAACCGTTCCTGAGTAAAGGCCTGCGGGCGCCGTATTTTATGTAACTTTACTTCATGCTAAACCCTGCCATTTCTTATACGCGCATAACAAGAGTACAGGATACAATTGTTACTGCAACAGAAGATGCGCTGGCAGCTGAAGAACCGCTCGAAATACAACTGATCTATGGTCCACTGACCGACAGACAGCAGCAGAGCATTTCAGTTACCATGCGTACTCCTGGCCAGGATCCCGAACTGGCTACAGGTTTTCTCTATACCGAAGGGATCATCCGGTCAGAAAAGGATATCAAAGCTATCTGCTCCGATAGCGACATCACTAATACCATACAGGTAAGCCTGCACGAACATGTTATTCCTGTGCTGAAAACGGCGCAGCGGAATTTCGTTTCCAATTCGGGATGTGGTATGTGTGGCAAAACTGATCTTTCGGCAATCTATACGCCGGTGGAACCATCCGCATCGGCCCAGCCTGTTCCCGCATGGCCTGCAGAATTGATACACCGTCTGCCCGACCTGCTCCGCCATCAGCAACAGTTGTTCGATGATACCGGGGGGATACATGCCGCCGCATTATTCGATCAGTCTTCAACGTTATTACTGATGCGTGAAGATATCGGCCGTCATAATGCAGTGGACAAGCTGATAGGGGCCGCCCTGCAGCAGCAGCTCTTTCCTATGCAGTCCTATCTCCTGTTGCTCAGTGGCAGGGCCGGATTTGAACTGATCCAGAAAGCTGCAATGGCTGGCATTAAGGTGATCGCCGCTGTAGGCGCTCCTTCCGGAATGGCAGTGAAAATGGCGCATGAATGGGATATCACACTGATCGGATTCCTCCGTCAGCAACGGTTTAATATTTATTCGGGTGAACATAGAATAGCACTCACCCATCAGAAATGAAAGTATACCAATGAATCAGCATAACAACACAGATCCGTCCCAGAATCCTGAACATTTTACCGGACATGTCCGTCTGGGCAAACCGAAAACAGTGGCCGCCGGTATCCCCGCGGTGCTTTCCAGCGCTAAACATATCCTGCACGAAATGGATGTGATCCGCGGTATGAAGGCATTACTGCAGCTGAACCAGAAAACTGGTTTCGACTGCCCTGGTTGTGCCTGGCCCGATCCTGATGACGACCGCTCCGCTGTTGCCGAATATTGTGAGAATGGTGTTAAGGCCATTGCCGAAGAGGCTACCAATAAAAAGCTGGAAGCCGCATTTTTTGCGAAGCATAGTGTGGCAGAACTGTCCGCCCTGACAGATTATGAAATAGGTAAAAAGGGGCGTGTGGCGCAGCCGGTGTACCTTGCTCCGGGTGGCACACATTATCAACCCGTTTCCTGGGAAGAGGCCTTTGGCAAAATAGCACAACACCTGAATGCACTGTCATCTCCTGATGAAGCCATTTTTTATACTTCCGGCCGTACCAGCAATGAAGCGGCGTTCCTTTATCAGCTATTCGTCAGGGAATACGGCACCAACAACCTGCCCGACTGTTCCAATATGTGTCACGAATCCAGCGGTGTGGCTCTTTCTGATGCACTTGGCATAGGTAAAGGCTCTGTAACTTTGGATGACTTACATAAGGCGGAGGTCATCATTATCCTGGGGCAGAATCCAGGCACCAACCATCCCCGCATGCTCACTGCGCTGCAAAAGGCGAAAGAGAATGGGGCTACGATCATTTCTGTGAATCCCCTTCCGGAAACAGGGCTGCTGAACTTCCTTAATCCGCAGACTATCAAAGGTGTTCTCAATATCAAGACACACCTCACAGACCTGTTCCTGCAGGTAAAGATCAACGGAGATATGGCGCTGCTGCAGGCTATCGCCCTGCTGTTGCTGGAGGAAGAAGACCGTCATCCGGGTACTGTATTTGACCATGGATTTATTTATAACAATACCAGCGGATATGACGAATATATCCGGCACATCCGGCAGCTACAGCTGGAAACACTTGCCGATGCCTGTGGTATTTCTTTGGAGCAGATCCGCCAGGCCGCATCCATACTGACGCATAAGAAGAAGATCGTGGCCTGCTGGGCCATGGGACTCACACAACATAAAAATGCAGTAGATACTATCAAAGAGGTAGTCAACCTGCTGCTGCTGAAGGGTAGTATAGGAAAGGAAGGTGCTGGCACCTGTCCTGTGCGCGGTCACAGTAATGTGCAGGGCGATCGTACTATGGGTATCTATGAACAGCCTTCAGAAGCGTTGCTCAATAAGATCCAGTCGGTATACGGCTTCAATCCTCCCCGGGAGCATGGCTATGATACCGTGGACGCTATCCGTGCCATGCGTGATGGCAAAGCAAGTGTCTTCTTTGCTATGGGGGGTAATTTCCTCTCCGCAACGCCTGATACAGAAGTGACTGCACAAGCGCTGCGTAATTGTGCTTTAACAGTACATGTCTCTACCAAATTGAACCGCAGCCACCTGGTACATGGCAGGGAAGCGATCATCCTGCCTACCCTTGGCCGCAGCGATATGGACGTTCAGCAGGGACAAAAACAGTTCGTGACCTGCGAAAATTCCATGGGCGTGATACAGATGTCCAAAGGCAATCTACCCCCTGTTTCGTCGCACCTGTTAAGTGAACCTGTGATTGTTTGCAGGCTGGCAATAGCCACCCTGGGCGAACGGTCCAGCGTAAGCTGGCAGCATTATATGCAGCATTACGATTACATCCGGGAGGATATTGAAAAAGTGATCCCCGGATTTAATAATTATAACACCCGCGTAAGACATCCTGGTGGCTTCTACCTGCCGAACAATGCCAGGGACGGACGTTTCAATACGAGTACCGGCAAAGCTAATTTTAACGTTGCCAATGTGACGGTTCAGGACCTGGCGGCAGATGAGTACATGATGATGACCATCCGCAGCCATGATCAGTTCAATACAACTATCTATGGACTGGATGACCGCTATCGGGGTATCTACCAGGAAAGAAGAGTAATACTGATGAACGCCGGTGACATAAGATCTGCTGGTCTCAAGCCTAATGATGTGGTTGACCTGATCAATAACTTTGAAGGTGTGGAAAGGATCGTCCATAAATTCCTGGTAGTGGAATATAGCATTCCTGAGCGGTGCACCGCTACTTATTTCCCGGAAGCAAATGCATTGGTGCCGTTGAACAGTGTGGCCGACAAGAGTAATACACCCACATCCAAACTAGTCATTATTAAAATCAGGAAATCATTTGAACTGTAAGAAGGCCGGAGCCCTCAATGCGAAGATGTTGAAGCGGAAGTCTACAGTAGTGGTAGCCTCCCAGAAAACAGATTTCATGGGCTCCGGTGCATTCGGATAATAGTTGGCCGATAACCTCAGGGTATTAATGGACAGGTTTTCATTGCGTATCCTGAAACCAAGCCCCAGCCCGGTGTAAATAGGGTTTTTAAAAAGGTTACTCCTCTTGTAGGTCAGTTGAGAAGCCTGGATGGAAGAGAAGAAATTGAATTTAAAACCGAATATTTTCAAAGGACTATAATAGGTAGTTTCTGACCTGACATTTAAACGCTGATAACCGCTCAGCGGCACATCTTTATACCCCCATACGCCCAGGTCCCTGTTAATGTTGAGCGGACGATAGAAATAGTTGTTGGGATTACAGATGTAGTCGGCGTAAAGGAACTGACGCAGTTTTCCTCCTGCAAACCTGAACGCCCGGCTATAGTATTCAACTTTGGCATGAATCACAGCATCTTCCGACATGCCATTCTGATAAAAAGTGCTGAGTCCCAGCGTACCCGAAAGTATCCCCTTCCCTCCGGTTACCCAGAACTTTTCGGCCTCGAGCCCCACATAGGCCCGGGTACGTCTCTTCCAGGTTTCCCAGCCCGCCGTTGCCGACGCGGTATACCCCAGGGGAATATCCTCCGTTCGCCCAAAGCCGAAGAAATGGCTTGTTTTGAAGAATTCCTGCCGGAAGGTGACGGCTTGCCACAGATAGAACCGGTGATTATTATAGACCGGGTCCAGTGTATAGATCTCCTGGAAGGGTTTTTTCGTGAACATGAGATTAAAATGGCGGAACAGAAACGCCAGGTTAGGCTTCCGGCTATCCGGATTACGGTTGTCCTGTTTCATGAAGTTGAAACCACCCCATACGTCCAGGATGTTGTACCGGTAGTCGCGGTACAAGGTATCCGGCCGGCCGAACATATTAATGGAATAATTAGAGCTGAAGCTGAAACCGCCCACCCATTTAGCCCCGCTTTTGTACAGCGGCCGGTCCACAGCAAAATAGTAAGTACCCTCGTAGGTGCCCGAATCCAGTGTATTAATATTATTGAGCGTAGTATATCCTCCGGAGAAATCGATAAATGTTCCCAACAGATTCGTCTTGGTATACCTGACCTGTGACCCGAAAGGAGGATTGTCATTCCCGCTCCAGGAGCCCCCGACCCTGATACCCTGACCTGCCCCGAACAGGTTGTCGTTGGAAACGCTGGCCCTTATACCCGAAGTACTTAAGCGGGACAGGTCAAACCCGTACTCGAATACGTCTTTGGTTACGACGAGGAGATCGACAGAATCGTCAGACGCACCGGTATTAATAATATACAGCCGGGCATCCTGTATGAAGGGCCGGTTACGGAGGTAACGCTCGTTGTCAGACATCTCGTAGGGATTGATTGTATCGTTCTGCCTGAAAAAGAGCAATTGCCGTATTACCCATTCCTCCGAATTAAAGTGCAGCCGGTTGGCAAGATGCACCAGTTTCATGGAGGTGGAGAAGGTCGTATCCTTGATATTACTGGGACCAAACACGTTCACCCGGCGGTAGTAGATATCCCGGATCACTTTCCCGGCAAACGGTTTGAAATACTGTTCACTTTTGATGATGCTGCTGTCTGTACCGGGTTCTGGTACATTCTGCCTGGTTACTTTCCTGATGAGGGAGTCCCTGTACTGCTTATTCCGCAGCGAATCCCGGTACGCGCGCATACGGCCCAGCCAGGAGTTGGAATACTTCTTTGATACCGGAATGGTATCCCCGTGCAGGATCACATCTCCCGGTACGACTGTATCGCCGGGAATGGTAGGAACGATCGGTACAGCGGGCGCCCTGGGGATGAGTGGAAAGATGGTATCCTCCGGAATGGGCATCATGGGAACGGCCGGTCTTACCGGCACTACCGTATCACGGATAAAAGGAAACCCTGCCCGTTCCTTCCGGAAAGAATTGCCGTACGCCCCTAAAATCCCAAGGGCCAGGCAACAGCTGATCAGGACATAAGTTGATATTTTCAGCGATTTTCTCACTCGATCTTAGCAGTAATAAGCAAGCATCTTCTTTACTTAACGTAAAGATTATGTAACAGTTGTAATAAGTTAACTAAATATTATTGCGCTACGATAACAGTTTCCCACCCGTCATAACGTGCATTCATTTCCTGGGCAAGTTCCCAGAGCAGCATTACGGCCGCATCTATGCTTTCCTCGTCGGTCCGGTCATTGCGGGAAAGCCTTAATCCATAGGGCTGAGGATCTTTTTCATCAACCGGTCGTGCTTCTATGACGAAACCCAACCGCTGCACCTGCTGTCCATATAGTTCCCTTTCAGCTTCGGCAGAAAAATATATCCAATGGTCTATGAGGCGGGCTCTTTCGGCAATGTCCCCGTGTTGTTTCAGTGTACGCAACACTTTGCGGTTCTGTATACGCTGAAACTCCTGTACGTCCGGAAAGAGGAAATCGAAGTACAACTCCCACGTCTTATCTTCTTTTGCCCCGAAATCATAATGATAATCAGGGAACTGTATCATGGCGTCAGCAATGTATTTGTCATGCAGCAGTGTGCCGGAAGCATAAAAATAAAAATCCCTCACTCCATTTGACATAGTACGGCCAACAAAATGTGCCTGCAAAGTTGTCTCCAGCTGTTGCACCAGGCAGTCCTCAATTTCTCCCAGCACTGTAAACTCATCCCCCTGTGGAAAACCGTCTGCCCGCGGATCTTTCAGGTATACCGATACAAAGATGGCATACGGCTTTTTACTCAAAGGGGCAAAACGCCGCAGGTCCAGGTCCAGGCCTATAATAGCCGGCTTATCTTCGATATGGCAGGTATAGATGTCCCAGTCTGGTTGGTACGCGTCAGGCATAATACATTGATTCGAATGTAACAGTCGGACGTAAAGATACGGAACCCTTACCGCCATTCATCCATTAGTGGATCAATCTTTTTTTAAATCAGACTAATTTTACGTCAGTTACAGGCTTAATATCAGAAAAGTACTTCGGATCATGCAGAAAATTGTCGTTTTATGTTTTGGAATGATACTCTCATCCCTATCAGTTATTTACGCACAGCAACCGGCGCGCAAGTCTGCCGATAATGGCTCCCTATACGGAAAACTCGTCGATGCCAAAACCAATTCTCCCGTAGAATACGCTTCTGTTGCGCTGCTCCGTGCAGCAGATTCCAGTGTGGCAACAGGCATGTTATCAAAACCTAACGGTGATTTCAACTTTCCTGAAGTAGCCTTCGGTAAGTACGTTATCAAAGTAAATTTCATTGGTTATGAAACCGTTTATAAAACAGTTTCACTTACAGGAAAAAATAATAATATAGATATTGGTAATATCAAATTGAGTCCTAATGTAAGATCACTGGCCGGTGTGGAAGTGGTGGGCGATAAACCTACTTTCCAGATGGCGATCGACAAGCGCGTCTTCAATGTTGATAAAAGTCTTGCCAGCGTGGGAGGTACTGCTACAGATGTTTTGAAACAGGTACCCTCTGTGAACGTGGATATCGATGGGAATGTTACCGTACGTAACGGCTCTCCTACCATCTTTGTGGATGGCCGTCCCACTACCCTCACCCTGGACCAGATTCCTGCAGACGCTATTGCCACTGTGGAAGTGGTGACCAACCCTTCTGCGAAATACGACGCGGAAGGTGTGAGCGGTATCCTCAATATCGTGCTGAAAAAGAACCGCAAAGCCGGTATTAACGGCCAGGTAAGCGGTGGTCTTTCTTCTCTCGGTGGAGGAAACGCAGGCGCTGACCTCAATATCCGCAGGGAAAAATTCAATGTCTCTCTCAGTTATAATCTGAGAAGCCGCCAGGGCAAGGCCAGGTCACATCTCTTCCGTAAAAACCTCAGTGCCGATACCACTACCTATCTCGATCAGTACAATGATGGTGAGAATGGCCGCCGTTTCCAGTTTGGCCGTATTGGTTTCGACTGGTTTATGGACAACCGTAATACCTTCAGCATCTCTCAGGGGATCATGGCGGGCGATTTTAAAGATAACAGCGGACTGAGACTGTACGACCTGC
Organism: Chitinophaga sp. CF418; assembly: GCF_900142925.1. Taxonomy (GTDB): domain Bacteria; phylum Bacteroidota; class Bacteroidia; order Chitinophagales; family Chitinophagaceae; genus Chitinophaga. The sequence goes on along the minus strand of NZ_FRCN01000006.1, from coordinate 328,439 downwards.
AGGAAGATCAGCAACAGGTACGGTATGGTACCGGTATTGATAATCAGAATCATAACTTCCGCAACTATAGTACCCAGGTTGGTTATAAGCACACCTTTGCAAAGCAGGGACATGAGCTGACCGCCGACTTTAACTATAACTACGCTACTTCGAAAGATAACTCCGATTATACGTTACAGTATTACGATATGGGACATCTGCCTATTGATTCTCCGAATGTTCCGCAGGAGCGTTATGGCCGTGGTCATGGTAATACCACTTATATTACTGGTCAGATCGATTATGTAAATCCGCTGACAGAAACTTCCAAGATAGAAGCTGGTTTACGTACTACCACCCGCAGATTCAATAATCTGCTGAATACCAATGGTAAAGATTTCTCCACAGGTGATTTTGTATTAGACTCCTCACTGTCTAACGATTACCACTATTCTGAAACGATCAATGCTGCTTACCTGAGCTACTCGGGAACAGTTGGTAACTTCGGTTACCAGGGAGGTCTTCGTGCAGAACAGTCGTTCTACGATGGTGAAATGAGAAGCCTCAATAAAAGCAGTTATAAAATAGATTATCCTATCAGCCTGTTTCCCAGCCTGTTCCTCTCCCAGAAGTTCAAGGGTGATCATGAGCTGCAGCTGAACTATAGCCGCCGTGTACGTCGTCCATGGTTCCGCGACCTGCTGCCTAACCTGGAATACACCGCCCAGAGTGCTAATCGCGGTAACCCTGCACTGCGTCCTGAGTTTACCAACTCTTTTGAGCTGAGTTATCTGAAAGACTTCAACAGGAAACACAACGTGTTGGTATCCTTATATTTCAGAAATACGGAAAGAGCTATTACCGATTACTATACCGATACTACCCTGACGATTAATGGTGTGTCGCAGAAAGTTGTATTGTCTTATCCGGTGAATGCAGATACACGGAATGCCTACGGCGCAGAATTCACCGTTCGTAACCAGATCCTTAAAGGCTGGGACATCACAACTAACCTGAACCTGGCACAGACAAAGATTAATGCCAGCAACCTGCAGAATAACCTTAGCAATCAGGGATTTATCTGGTTCGGTAAGATCAATAGTAATACCAAACTGCCCTGGAATTCTGCCCTGCAGATCACAGGTAACTATGAATCCAAACAGATTCTGCCACAGGGTGAAAGAGCCGCGCAGTACTCTGCCGATATCGCTGTACGCAAGGAGTTCCTGAAGAAAAAGAACCTGGTGGTATCGCTGGCTTTGAATGACATCTTCAATACCGATCGTAACTTAACATATACCACAACCGCATTTTCTGAACAGGAAAGATACCGTAAACGTGCTACCCGCGAACTGAGAATAAACGTGTCTTATCGTTTTGGTAAAATGGACACGCAATTGTTCAAGCGTAAGAATAATAAGAAGGAAGAACAGCAGGAAACTAAAGAAGAATATTAATTTAGTTCTCCAAAACCAATTACCTATGATCGATATAATCGGCAATACTGTCACGCTTCGCTTTCTTGCAGAACCATCAGATGTGAATTTCGGCGGTAAAGTACATGGAGGCGCTGTAATGAAATGGATCGACCAGGCAGGATATGCCTGTGCAGCCAACTGGAGTGGTCAGTATTGCGTGACGGTATATGTGGGCGGTATCCGCTTCTTCAAACCCATCTCTATCGGAGATATGGTAGAGATCAATGCCACTGTTATTTATACCGGTAATACGAGTATGCACATTGCCATCAATGTACAGGCAGGCAATCCGAGGAATAAAGAAAGGATAAAAACCACCCACTGTGTAATGGTTTTTGCAGCGGTTGATGATAATGGTAAAACTGTTCCGGTCCCTAAATGGACGCCGGAAAGTAAGGAAGGGCTTGAATTGGAGAATTACGCTAAAAAATTAATGGCGCTGCGGCAGAATATTGAAGATGAGATGAAACCGTATATGTGATGTTTAATCAATGATTTAAATAGGAATGCAGGGGATATTTTCTCCTGCATTTTTTTTGGGGCCCGGTTCGTTATTCGCTGCGATCGCCCCCTACGGAGTCGATCACAGCGAATGATTGCGTCCTGAATGCTCCTCGTTAATGCGAAAATTGCATTTCGCTCAGGTTCCTGTATAAGCCGCCTTCCACCAGTATCAATTCCTGATGCGTACCCTCTTCCACTAATCTTCCTTTATCCAATACGATGATCTTATCTGACTGACGTACAGTACTTAGCCTATGTGCAATGACAATAGAGGTACGTCCTTCCATGAGTTTCTCCAACGCGTCCTGCACAAGTCTTTCTGACTCAGAATCCAGTGCGGAAGTTGCCTCATCGAGAATGAGAATACGCGGGTCTTTCAGCACGGCCCGGGCGATCGCGATCCTTTGCCGCTGACCTCCGGACAATTGTATCCCCCGCTCTCCGACAATGGTGTCCAACCCATCGGGGAACCGCTCTATAAATTCCCAGGCATTGGCTTTCCGGGCGGCGGCTTCCACCTCGGCGGCTGTTGCTCCCGGTTTGCCGTAGGCAATATTCTCCCGGATGGTGCCGCCAAAGAGGAATACATCCTGCGGAACGATGGCCATCTGGCTGCGGAGGGCTGACAAGGGGAATCTGGTGGCGTCTTTTCCGTTGAATCGGATCATGCCTTCCGACGGACTATACAATCGCAGCAATAAGGAGACGATCGTACTTTTTCCTGCTCCACTTGGCCCTACCAATGCTATCTGCTGGTCCGGTGCAATATCGAAGGAGATGTCCCTTAACACTTCCTGGTCATCTCTTGTCGGATAACGGAATGAAACGCTCTCAAAGGAGATCTGTCCGCTGAGATGATCTTCAGCTGCTATCGTTGTGGTTTCTTCCACAGGTTCTGCCGGCTCGTCCAGTATTTCCAGGAGGTGTTCTGTCGCACCGATGCTTTTCTGGATGCTGGCATAAACCTCTGCCAGTCCTGCCACTGATCCCCCGATGAAGCTGGAGTACAATACGAAGGACAGTAGCATACCCGGGTCCATCTTCCCCGCAGCAATCAACAATGCGCCTTTCCAGATAACAGCGATCATCGCCCCAAACACACCCAAAATCATACTGGCGGTAAACGCGCCACGGAATTTGCCTGTCTTCATACCAGTGGTGGCCACTTCCCCGATCTTCGTCCGGTAGCGTTTCATCTCAAAGAATTCATTAGCGAAAGCCTTGACATTCAGGATGCCCTGCAATGTTTCTTCAACGATCGTATTGGCCTCTGCTACCTGCTTTTGCGCGAGTTTGGAATAACGTCTTACAAAGCGTCCGAAGAAATAAGCGATCACCATAATAACCGGCAATGATGCCAGCATCAGCAATGTCAGTTGTATGGAGGTGTGTAGCAGGAGTACCAATCCGCCGATGATGATGATCACCTGCCGGATGAATTCTGCTACTGTAGTGGTGAATGTTTCCTGCAGCAATGAGATATCCGAAGAGATCCTGCTACCCAGCTCACCTACCCGTCTGCTCAGGAAGAACCGCATGGGTAGTTTGATGAGATGGTTGTAGATGTGTTGACGTAAAGAGGCCAGTGAGCGTTCTGTAACGTTGACAAACAGCATAATACGCAAATAGCCGAAGATGCCCTGGGCTACCAGTATGCCCACCAGCAACAGTCCTATCTGGTTTATTTTATGAGGATCAGCAATTATTTTATGTGTGTTGGCTGCATCTACCAGCTCGCCCAGCAACTTTGGGAAGGCCAGGTTAGCTATGCTGGATACAAAAAGAAAGAATAATCCCAGGCCAAAGGCTGGCCAGTAAGGCTTTACGTACTTATATAACCTGAACGTGCGTTTTAATGCCGCCGCGCGGAACGGCTTCTTCTGTTGTGTGTCTTGCATCAGTGGATAGAATTACTAATAATATGGAGGATGCTCAATTGGCTTATATCGCCCCGAGTTGTATAGGTTATGACGGATAGGGAAGATAAATATTTTATTCTTACTTAAATAAATAAAGAAAGGAGGCGCCTGGCCTCCTTTCCTGTCAACGAATAAACAATCACGAATAAGATCCTATTGCCTTTTAATGTGTTATAGACCTAAATAGCCAATCTTATTCTTGCTGATATCCGGCTATTTCGGATTCCTGTTTCTGCTGGAGTCTCCTGTACCGGTTCCGTAGCGGGAAGAATCTTCTCCCGGATTAATGGCTCCAGGTGGCATTTCAGCTGAAGCTGTATCTGGCGTTACTGCCGCCGTATCCGGACCGCCAATGGACGTTGAATCAGTATTCGTCCTGCTACCGCCACCGCACGATGCCAGGAACATCCCACCTGCGATGAAAAGACCTGTAAGGAACAGTTTACTATTTTGGGTCATTTTCTTAAAAATATTTTTAGCAGTTAACAAATGCACGTTATTAGATATATGTCCTAGAAATTATTTCTACAAATAGTGGAGGCTGATAAACGCTCCATTACCCACAGATATCATTTTATTGGCATGGAATCCGGTCTCTGTGAAGACTTGTCCATGGCCCTGCTCGTGGTATCTACTACGCTATTGGTAGTATCTGATTGAATAAGATTGGAGGTGTCTGTTGTATTACCACTTTCCCTTGAGCTGCCGCAGGCAAACAGGAAGATGCTCAGGATAATGGCAAAACACGTAGTAATACCAATTTTGCACAGCGCCAGGCGTACGGTGATTGCATTATTTCCGAGGTTCTTCTTTTGCTTTCTCATATAGACTATTTTCCAGGTTGAACAATAAAAATTAAAGAATGATTTCTGCTAATTGCATAAAGAATTATGCCAAGGCTTACATTTGTATTTGAACACGCATATGGAACATTCTATCTTTCAGGTTATTGAAGAGCATCAGTTGTTGAAGGTTCTCCTCGCCCTGTTTGTTGGTGGGGTGTTAGGATTGGAAAGGGAATACCGTCATAAGGCGGCAGGCATGCGCACGCTGGCGCTCATCTGCCTTGGTAGTACGCTTTTTACAATGCTTTCTGTGGAATTGGGATATCCTTCCAGCCCCGACCGTGTAGCGTCTAATATACTTACAGGAGTAGGTTTCATAGGCGCTGGTGTGATTTTCAAAGGAGACTACACCATCGATGGGATCACCACTGCTGCTACCATCTGGATAGCCTCAGCCTTGGGTATTGCAGTAGGTGTGAGCCATTATGTACTGGTAGGAGTCACGCTTGTTATAGTATTATTACTGTTGATTGGCTTAAAAGTGCTGGAGGGTAAGATCGACAAGATCAGAGAAAAACGAACCTACACCATCGGATATCACGTAGATCAACACAGACCTGAAGAAATAGCCGGCATCTTTGAGCGTTTTGATTTAAAACATAAACAGCTGCTGCATGCAAGGAATGATACATTCATTGTAGAAGATAAATACGAAGTAGCGGGAAGGCCGCAGGCAATAGCTGCCGTCAATGCATTCCTTTTATCAGATAAAAGCATCCATCATTTTTCCGTACAGGTAAACCCACTTTAGGAGGAGAAAATACTTATGTCAGGAGGCCATGCCGATCTACCCTTGCATTATGGTCACGTACCACCCTGGCTCGCAAAGAGAATGAGCCTGCTGGGAGGTGCTATTGTTGAAACCATCGTGGCCGATTACGGAAAGGGTGAAGTATTACGCCGCCTTAGTGATCCCTGCTGGTTTCAGGCGCTGGGTTGTGTGTTGGGCATGGACTGGCATTCTTCGGGCATCACTACCAGCGTAATGGGCGCTCTTAAGAAAGCATTGAATCCCAGGGCGCAGGAACTGGGTATTTATATCTGCGGAGGAAAAGGCCGGCATTCCAAGGAGACGCCAGCGGAACTATTGGCTATTGCAGAGCGCACCGGCCTGCCGGGGCAGGAACTGGTACGTTGTAGTAAGCTGGCAGCCAAGGTGGACAACACCGCCGTGCAGGATGGTTTTCAATTGTACCTGCACTCTTTTATAGTATCCAATGAAGGAGAATGGGCTGTCGTACAACAGGGTATGAATGATGCCAATGGAATGGCCCGCCGTTATCACTGGCATTCAGCCGCTTTTAAACAGTTTACTGAAACACCGCATACTTTCATCTATGGCCACAACCAGGGACTGATCCTCAACCTGACAGACAAAGATGCTTCAGTTACGAAATCAGGCATGCTCCAGCTGATCAAAGAAAAGCCCGCCCATCTCCTGCCGGAAATCCGTAACCTGGTAATGCCTTCCCACCATGATGTGAGGGCAAAGGACGTGGATCTTAAGAGACTGGGAAGTGTATTGGCTGTAGCGCATGAACGTCAGTTACTTGATTTCGAATCCCTGTTGCTGCTGGAAGGTGTAGGTCCCCGTACCCTGCAATCTCTGACATTGGTCAGTGAGGTGATCCATGGCACACCCTCCCGTTTCACTGATCCGGCCCGGTTTTCTTTCGCCCACGGCGGAAAAGATGGTCATCCTTTCCCCGTTCCTGTAAATGTATACGACGAAACGATCAGCGTACTGAAGGACGCTGTGAATAAGGCGAAAATCGGGCAATCTGACAAACAGGAAGCTATCCGTAAATTGTCTGTACTATCTCAACAGGTGGAAAAGGATTTTATTCCCAATGCCAGGTTGGAAGAGTTGATCCAGGAAGAAAGGGATAATTCCTGGCAATATGGTGGCCGTACCGTGATGGGCAAAGCCCAGCCTCCGGGAAAGAAAAAAGGCGGTTCGCAGTTAAGTCTGTTCTGAAACTGCAGTCCCATTTAATAGCTTAGCTAAAAAAGAAATCCCGGCTTAACAGCCGGGACTCCAGATAATTTCTCTGTCCTATTTTCTACGCTGGCATTACCCAGTTCAGATATTTAGGGTTTCATCTCAGACTACAATTGTAGCCACCCCTAGGCTAGAATAGAGAAATTGTTCTGATAAATATAGCGCGAAGTTCGTGCCAGAATCGCTGTTTTTCCGGAGTAAATTCTGAACCCTAAGAGGCATTTAAATATTCGGTATGGGTGCATTAACTTATGATACGCTGACTGTTACTGCAGCAACACAGCTACAGAATGAGTTGAGAGATGAGATCATTATACAGGCCAGAGATTTTCCTGTGAATACCATTGCAGGTGCAGATATTTCCTTCAACAAATTTAGCCCAACCATTTATGCGGGCATCATTCTTTTACGATTTCCCGAACTGATCCCGATAGGTTATTCACTCGTAAAAAAAGAGGTACGTTTCCCCTATGTGCCCGGATATCTGGCCTTTCGGGAGGTACCTGCGTTGATGACCGCCTGGGAAAATCTTCCACAGAAACCTGATCTGCTGGTTGTTGATGGTCACGGTATCGCACATCCGCGCCGGATGGGTATAGCCGCCCATTTCGGTGTAGTAGCCAAGACGCCCGTAGTTGGCTGCGCCAAGAAAGTGCTTTGCGGTAGGTATGAAGAAATCCCTCCTGAGCAGGGAAGTAATACCCCACTTATCTTTAAGAATGATGTAGTGGGTGCTGTACTACGGACGAAGTACGCTGTCAGACCTGTATTTGTTTCCCCCGGTTATCGGATGGATGTACCGGGTAGTGTGGAAATTATCACACAGTGTGTAGGGCGTTACCGTATACCGGAACCCACAAGATTGGCACATAATATCGTGAACAAATTCCGGCTGGGGGAAGTGCCGGAGGGGTATACTGAGGTGTGAAATGCCAAGCCGATCATTCGCTGTGTAGCGCGGTCGCGTGTTTGTATTTAACAATTGTTCGTTATAATCGGCTTCGCCAGGTCCGCGTGTCCGTAACCAGCAATCATTCGCTGCATTCAGCTCCGCCAGGAGCGCTGTGTTTGTAGCCCGGGGTGTAACCCCGGGGACAGGTAAGCACCTCACCCCTTCATTTCCGTCAGGTATTTCCAATACCGTTTCGGCATATGTTGCAGCTGCAACCTCGGATCTGTTCTGGGGCCAGTTCCTTCTTTCCAGGGACTTAGGCACAGGTAATTGTTCCATAACCATCAACCGAACGCTAAATTACTAATAAATTTAGTAAATACTAATTTTATTGGAAGTGGCATTTATCAGCGTTTAAAGCAGAGGCGACTTTTGAAAAGGATTTATTGCAGGAAGTTTTATGCTGTTAACTATTTGTTTATGAGTTGTTGGTGTCAATGATATAAACCCGTTTCCTGGTCCTTCGGATTCCCACATGATGCGGGTATGCTAATACTCCCCTTGACCCTGCGGTCCGGATCGTCTCTTTCCTGCCAAAATTGGACATCATGTATGGAAATTCCCAGGATATAAGTTGCATGTAACTTGCATATGACTAGCATTATCCTTCGTTAATCTTTCGTTCGGAACGAAGGATTAACGAAGGATAATGCTGATCATATGCTGGTTGTATCCTAGTCAAATGCAGGTCAAATGGAGATACAGCCTTTGCCCATAGCTGGGACGAAACGCCTTTATAACGTGATTAAAGGCTCCTATAACGATATAAAGGGCTTTCGTATACATAGTTTAAAACCGCTTCAGCATCTTTCCTAATATTGCATCGTGAACGGCGAAAAGGCTGATAATGAGCGTCCTTACATCAGGCCTTTCTTTTCCCGAGCGTCATCAGCACTACTCCACCGATGACAATCACACAGGCGAGCAAGGCCTGGGAAGACAGGTTTTCATGGCCGATCGCCCAGCCGAGGAAAAGGGCTACAACCGGGTTCACGTAAGCATAGGTCGACAGCAGTCGGGGCGGCGCATTGCGGGTCAGCCAGCTATACGAAGTAAACCCTACCAGAGAACCGATCAGTACCAGGTAGGCGTAGGCCGACAGTGTACGGGTGGAAATATGTTCCAGGGTATTCCAGGCGCCCGGTTCAGCCACAGCACTTACAAGGAAACAGAATACAGCGCCGGTCAGCATCTGGATAGCGGCAGATTGCATCGGCGCAGGCATAAGGAGCTTGGATACCGACAATGATCCCAATGCCCAGCAGGCACAGCCTCCGGCCAGTATCGCGATGGGCCATAAAGGATAACTGAGGCCGGTGGAGGCAGCGAAGGGATTGAATAACAGGAACAAACCAGCCAGTCCGACAACGATACCGGTCACTGTCATCACCGTAGGCCGTTGTTTACTGAAGAAAGCCCAGTCAAACCCAATAAACCATACGGGGATGGCTGCCACGATCAGGGCTACCCGGCCGGAAGGCATATAGTGTACCGCCAGGGCTGTACAGGAGTTGCCGATACCGATCAGCATCAGGCCCACAAAAGCAGCAGATAATGTCTGTTTCCGGGAAGGTAATTGTTTTTCACTGCTTCGGCTGATGAGGGCCATCAAAGTACCGGCTGTCAGGAAACGGAATGCAGAAAGCAGAAATGGAGGTACTATTTCCGTGGCGATCTTCATCCCCAGGTAAGTAGATCCCCAGATAATATATACGGCGAAGAGAAATCCCCAGAGCTTTGTGTTATCCGGTTTAGAAGACACATTTTCAGTTGTCACAGGCTATTAGATAAAAGTTAAGCAAATAACTGCAAAGCATTGGATATTATAATCCCTTCATTCCTTTATGTACACCTCGATCGTCGCATTGGTAGGACGGCGGGGCGCCAGGAATTCATCTACCTTCCGGTAGTGATGCTGCAGTTGATATCTCAGTGCAAACGGGAAAAAGTTATTGTTTCCCGGTGCATATTCGTACAAAACCACATCATAATAGTGATGCTGTACCTTTTTAACAAACGCGTCCAGCTGTCTGTTGAACATGCCGACACCCAAATGGTACCATAAAGGGTAGTCGCTCCCGGTTTCCAGCCTATAAGGCAAGGCTTGCGCAAGAGGGGTTAACTCGGTCATATTCAGTAATTTAAGCGCTTCCTTCTTTTCTTTTACAATAGGCAGTTGCTGCAAACGGGTCATGCCATGCACAGTGGAAGGCGGCATATAGATCTTATGAAAAGCCCAGAGGTCAGAGAATATCCATTGGTCTACCGGGACATCGGTGGTATCCACATTGATCATAAAATTATTGCGGGACACGACATTCTCTCCCGTAGGACTGATCTGCGGATTGTAGATCGCGTAGGAGGAACTGTCGCCCGTTGGTGCACTACTCTTACCTGCTACGACCTTTTCAGGCGGAACAAGACGCGCTACGATCCTGTCCAGGTATTTCCAGAAGGAACCTGACCACCAGAGCAACACCAGCAACGTTGCTGCACCGAAAGAAGGCCAGCGGCCCAGATCCAGTTTCAGCTGCTCCTGTAAACGGCTGGCAATGAAGGCAAAAGCGAAGCTGTGAAAGAAGATATTGTTGTCCGGAGGCGTGTAACTGGTCACCTGGAAAATGGCCGCCTCCATCAGTATACCCAAAGTCAGCAGGGTGAAAAGCACGGCCGGCCTGTCATTCCAAAAGCTGCGCCACTGGCGGAAGGCGGGCACCAGGCATAGCATTACCAGTAATAAATATAACTTGATCCATTGCGAGAATCCCATGATCTCTGACAGGATATCGTAAACGGATAATCTCGAATTGTGTGGCGCCTGTCCGTGGTTGAACCAGTAGCCGAAACCGTAAGGCAGCAGGGGAACAATGATCATCGCCGCTACGATACCGTAAAAGGCCAGGTAGGCAACAAAGTCCAGCCATTTCTTTCCCTGTAAAGTATTGTATGCCATCAACGCCAGTGAGAGCAGCAAGGCCAGTCCGCCGCCATCCTGTTTCGTAAAGAAAGACAGGAAAGTGAAAAAGGCAGACAGGAAAAGGAATAAGAAGCGCCACTTGCCCTGTGGGCCCATCAGGTAACGGAACAAAAACGCCAGCCCGATCAGCTCATATACGATCACCGTCTGGTTGTACCAGGGCCAGAAATTGAAGAACGAATACGACAGTACGAACAGCAATACGGAAATAACCCGGATAGCAGTTTGTACATTGAGGCTCTTCAGGATGGAACGGAAAGACAGTCCCGCCAGTATATTCATGAAAACCTGGGCTTTCACAAGGGATATCAGCTGAGGGCCGAATAATTTAAAGAACAATGCAGGCATCAGCCAGAAACCATAACCCAGCGGCAGACCAAAATCTTTGTAAGGAACCTGGCCCTGGGACAATCTGTAGGCGCCTTCCCAGGAAAGAAAAATGTTGACCCTGTAAGGGAATGTCACAAACAAAGGAACCAGCGCAAAACCAATGATGATCAGCAGTTCCGCGATAAACGCACCTTTACGGCTGAACGGAGCATGAGTTGACGGCATAAACGGGGATAATAAATTGATGAAAACGAGTATAAAGTAACATGAATGGGCTCAAAAATAGTAGATTTTACGCGAAAATAGCATTCTGTGGTGTAGTTGTTCGGTAATCAGTCGTATCTTGGCGCCAACATTAAGTTCAATCCCCGTGCAATATTTAAAACTGTTAAGACCCTCCCATTGGGCAAAAAACCTTTTTTTATACATTCCCCTTTTCTTCGCGGGAGAAATATTCAACCTGCAAAAGGTACTGGAATTACTTATTGGATTTTTTGCATTTAGCCTCATTGCCAGCAGTATTTATATCATCAATGACTATAGAGATGTAGAAGCAGACAGGATACATCCTGTAAAACGTAAACGGCCCATCGCTTCAGGTGCTGTATCAAAACCTGCCGCCCTGGTTTTCTTTGTATTATGTCTGGCCATAGGTGGTTTTTTGGCATGGTATGTTAGACCCAAATTTGCATTTGTTGTAGGCATTTACTTCATTATCAATTTATTATATTCCTTCGGATTAAAGAACATTTCTATCCTGGATATACTGATCCTGTCAGTCGGATTTGTATTGAGGGTAAAAGCAGGCGGCGTAGCCGCTAATATAGCCGTATCCGAATGGCTGATGATCATGGTGTTCCTGCTGGCATTGTTCATGGCTATCGCCAAACGCCGTGATGATGTGCTGATTAAAACCCAGTCCGGCCAGGATATGCGGAAGGCCGTGAAAGGTTATAACATGGACTTTATGAACGTGATGCTGGCGCTCGTATCTGCCGTGATCATTGTGGCGTATTTGATGTATACGATGGCGGCGGAGACGATGTCACGCTTTGGCACTTACCGCCTTTATTATACATGTCTTTTTGTAATTGGTGGATTATTACGATATTTGCAAATAACTTATGTGGAGAATAATACAGGTTCTCCTACCAAAATCCTATACAAAGACCGTTTCATTCAATTAACCATACTCCTGTGGGTGCTGAGTTTTTATGTGATTATTTATTTACCCACTAACAAAAGTTTTTTTGAGTAATGGAAAAACGGTTAGCAAACTGGGGGAATTACCCCGCCATCTCCTGCGACGAAACAACATTTTCGCAGGAGGACCAGGTGCAGGATTTTATATCCACACATTCATCTATTATTGCCCGCGGAAACGGGCGCTGTTACGGCGATGCTTCACTGGCTCAACACAGTGTTTCCACCCTTAAATACGACAAGGTACTTGCGTTTGATGTCACAAAAGGCATCTTCGAATGTCAATCCGGTATCACACTCGATCAGATCCTCGATATTATCGTTCCCCAGGGATGGTTTCTGCCGGTTACCCCGGGTACCAAATTCATTACCGTCGGCGGCGCTGTAGCCTCAGATGTACATGGTAAGAACCATCACGTAGACGGCTCATTTTCAGGTCATATCATCGATATGGACGTGATCACGGGCAATAAGGATACCATCACCTGCTCTGCAGATAATCATTCCGACCTTTTCTGGGCTACCTGTGGAGGTATGGGTCTCACCGGTATCATTACCCGCGTAAAGTTCCGTCTGAAGAAGATCAGTACTGCATACATCCGTCAGAAGCAGATCAAAGCCCGGAACCTGGAAGACCTGATCCGCCTCTTTGAAGAATATAAGGATTACACTTATTCCATGGCCTGGATCGACTGCCTGCAGAAGGGCGATACCTTCGGCCGTGGTATACTCATTGTTGGCGAACACGCCACTCCTGAAGAGCTGAATGAACAGCAGCGTAAAGCGCCCCTGCTACTGGCTGCCAAACGTAAACTGTCAGTGCCTTTCAACCTTCCCTCTTTTGTGCTAAACACGCTGACTGTCAAAGCATTCAACTGGTTATATTATCTGAAGAATACCAAACGGGAGATCAATAACGTCATCCCTTACGAACCGTTCTTTTACCCCCTGGACGCCATCCTGCACTGGAACCGTGGTTACGGAAAGGCCGGATTTGTGCAGTATCAGTTTGTACTTCCCCTGGAAAAGAAAGAAGGACTGGTAGCCATCCTGCAGCGGATCAGCGACGCAGGCCTGGGATCTTTCCTGGCCGTGCTGAAGGTGTTCGGTAAACAGGACAGCCTGATATCCTTCCCGATGGAAGGATATACGCTGGCGCTGGACTTCCCCGTTCGTAAAGGTCTCTTTGAATTTCTTGACAAGCTGGACGAAATCGTATTGCAATATGGAGGCCGTCTCTACTTGTCGAAGGACGCCCGTATGAAGCAGGAGGTTTTCTGGCAGAGTTACCCCAATGCGCAAAAATTTGCTGATATCATCAAAACATACAATGGTGCTAAGCTGTTCCGTTCAGTACAGTCAGACCGCCTGCTGCTGACGGAATAGACTTATTCTACCTTAAAATACCGACAATCAATTATATGCCTACTGTTCTTATTCTGGGAGCCGGGTCAGACATGGCTGTTGCCATTGCCCGTGAGTTTGCCAGGAACAAATACGATATTCAACTCGCCGCCCGTAATGTAGCTGCTATCTCTGCCCTGGAACAGGACCTTAGCATCCGCTACCAGGTGACGGCCAGTTCCCATGCCTTTGACGCAACTGATTTTACTAATCACGCTGCCTTTTATATGGCCTTGCCCAAGGCGCCGGATGTTACTATTTCCGTATTCGGATACCTGGGTTCACAGGAAAAGGGTCAGTCCGACTGGAATGAAGCTGCCCGTATCCTGCACACCAACTATACCGGTGCGGTTTCTATCCTCAATATTGTGGCAGATGAATACGCTGCCCGTGGTAATGGCACCATTGTGGGCATCAGTTCCGTAGCCGGAGAACGTGGCAGGCAGAGTAACTACCTTTACGGTAGCGCCAAGGCTGGTTTTACTGCTTACCTCAGCGGACTCCGGAACCGTCTTTTCCATAAAGGGGTGCACGTACTGAGTGTCCAGCCCGGATTTGTATATACCCGTATGACAGAAAACCTGAAATTGCCTGCTCCCCTGACGGCTCAGCCTCAGGATGTTGCAAAAGATGTCTATAAAGCAGTGATTGCCAGGAAAAATGTTATTTATACGAAGTGGTTTTGGCGGTATATTATGCTCATTATCAAGTCAATACCTGAAGGTATCTTCAAAAAACTCAAATTATGAAGCCAGCCATTGCTTTCTTCGATTTTGATGGTACCATCACCCGGAAGGATACCCTGTTCGAGATCATACGCTTTCAGAAAGGCGAAGGTGCACTGTATGCTGGCCTGGCCTTGTTGGCGCCCGCTTTGGTCATGATGAAACTGGGATTGATCTCTAAACAGAAAGGAAAGAATCTGGTACTGCAATATTTTTTCGGTAACACACCTATAGAAGAGTTCCGCGACAAATGCGCCGCTTTCTGTCGTGACCGGCTTCCCGGCCTGATCCGGGAAAACGCCTTAAAGGAGATCAATGAGCACCTTTCCAAAGGACATCGTGTGGTGGTGGTAACAGCTTCCGCCCAGGAATGGGTGAAGCCCTGGTGCGACTGTGTGGGTATTGAATGTATCGGTACCCAGCTGGAGATCCGGAATGCCAGGGTTACCGGTCGCATTCTTGGTGTGAACTGCAATGGTGAAGAGAAAGTTCGCCGTATCCGGCAGCAGTACGATCTGCCCGTTTTTGGAGATATCTATGCCTATGGCGATACCAATGGAGACAGACCCATGTTACAATTAGCCACATTTGGCTTCTTCAGGAAGTTCTGAAAACACTCAGGCCATCAATCACAGTCGGTCCGACGGTAATTGATGGCCTGAAATGCATCTATCTATTTCTACTTACTATTCGTACTACTTAAGCTGCCGCCTTCAGTTTCACCACTTTAACCTTAGCGGTCTTCAGTTTGATGATGCCTACAGCGTTGAGGAGTTTCATCACCGGATAAGTTGGGTCCAGTTCAAACCATTTCTTAGCGAAGTTTGGGCTGTCTTTATACTTGTGGTGATTGTTCTGGAACAGTTCTCCCAGCAACAGGATACCCCATGGAGATGTATTCTTTGATTTGTCACCATTGTCAAAGCTCTTGTAACCATATTTATGACCACACCAGTTCACAACAGCACCCTGTACAGGCCCGATCAGGAAATGGATAGGCAATAAAAGGAACCAGTACCAGGCTGGAGCGAAAGCAATATAGAAAGCTATATATATTCCTGCCCATGCCAGACGGGTAACAGTATGATCACCAAAGCGGTCCATGGCATTCCATACCGGCAGTGGAGGATTAGTCGTAAATTTCTCGTCCAGTACTTTTGCACCAGTGTAGATGTCATTGTACAGCTTACGGGTCTGCCACATCATGCTCCATACATCTTTAAAGAAGTGAGGAGAATGTGGATCGTCCTCAGTATCGCTGAATTCGTGGTGCATACGGTGCATTGCGCCATAGGCCCGCGGAACTAAATAAGATGTTCCCTGGAAGAACCATGTACAGAAGTAAAATACCCTTTCCCAACCTTTACTGGTAGTATACATCTGGTGGGATGCATATCTGTGCAGGAAAAATGTGTGGAAGAATAAGGATAAGAACCAATGTGAAAAAAAGAATATTAAAATCGCAGTCATTTTCTCTCTTTAAACGTAATGTAATTAGTTGTCAAAGGTAGCTCAAAATGGGCGGGAACCCCCATAAATAATTACGTATCAATCATAGGTACCGCTTATATGAGTAGTAAGACCGCCACAGAGGCGTGTTTAGGAAATGTTAAAATTGTTTTAAAGATTCATTTCAAACACAATAATGACATTGAAAATGATATTAGCGCCGGTTTTTAGTCCTTCGCATACCGGATCACCAGCTCCGTCACCTGGAAACTACTGCGGGCTGGTTTCTTCTCTCCTGGTACGACTAGCCTGAAAGGTCCTTTACCATCGGGAAGCGGGCTGTTCTCGAGATAGTGCTAAGATCTGTCCGGGAGGGCTGTTATTATAGGAAAGCAAAAGGCCGGCCTTAAAAGACCAGCCTGAAAGTACTTTTCAAAATTGTTATTCTTCAGGGTTTGTCTTCCAACATAGAAGACGTCCCCTCTTTTTGAATGATCTGTTTAAACGGTCTCTACTAAAGGCTTCTTTGCCAGAGACACTGGCAGCTTTACGCCGAGGTACTTCGCATAGTTGGTAATTTGATGCTGGGAGCCTGCCTGCCCGAACCAGGCACTGACAGTGTTGCTTTCAAATTTCGGATCCAGCTCGTTGTTAAAGACGGTATAGTTATTTACCGGTTGTTGATAACCCTGCGTGAGTAGTACGCCTGCAAGCAGGAGAAACGCCTCCCGCAGACTCATATCATGTCCTTTATAGCTCAGGTTAATGTCGGCCGCCTCAGGTTGGGGGAGGTACATCAGACTTGTAAGAACGATCCCGCCAAAAACAGGAAATTTGGGAACAAGATCATTTACATTCTCGTAATGCCATGCTGTAGGCAGCTTGGCATCCAGGTCTGTGGCAAAATCGGCGTTCCCGGCAGCAGGCGCTGCAAAGGTGTAAAGCGAAATGTTGTTTGTGGACTGCCCCTTCTTTTTAAGGATCTCTACGTAGTAAGAAGTGAATACACTGGCTATATTGCCGCCCAGGCTATGCCCTGTAATGATCAGCTGTTTGCCGTTACCTACAGTGTTGGCTAACAAAAAATCGGTGATAAACTGGTTCGAGCCCAGCGTGTCCGTCATAAACAGCAAATTTGCGAAAGCAATACTGGCACCCGTGCTGATAAGGGGTTTAGGGGTACTGGCAAAAGACCATTGTGACATTGTTAATACATCGAGGTCTTCCAGGACCCAGTTTGCAAAAACATCCCAGTCGTTATAACTGCCGAAGGGCGGAACTGAGCCGCGGATAGCCAGCGCATAATCTCCGTTTGAGTTTTGAGCAACAAATGCGTAGTTGCAGTCGATAGTCTGCTTGCCGTTCCAGACTATTTTCCAGCCCGGCATAAGCGTGCCAAATTCATTGATAGGATTGCTTGTAGAAGTAGCAGAAGCTGCAGCACAAAGCTGTACGGCAGCTTGTGCATTTGCGAGTTGATCGCTGTTACTGGTGTTGGGGGTGATTGTTCCCATAGTTATGGTTTTTTGAAGATGAAAAATGACAGGATTGAACTGGTAGCTTATATGGTTTGATGGTTACTGGCGCTGGGAATGATTAGTCCCAGCGCAATGGTATTTGAAGATGAAAAATAACGGGATTAAAGTGGTTATCTATATGGTTACTGATGCTGGGATTTGACGGGTCCCATAGTTATGGTTTTTGAAAATGAAAAAATAACAGATTAAAGTGGTTATCTATATGGTTACTGATGCTGAGATTTAACGGGTCCCATAGTTATGTTTTTGAAAATGAAAAAATAACGGGATTAAACTATCGGTCGAAGTGGTTAATGGTTACTTTGGGTACTTAAGTTAGTAAATTTATTTGGATTGCAAATAAATTTACTGGCGACATTAATTATTCAGCAACAGCTCACTCAGCTCCCACAATCTTTTTGCAGCCACCGGATCGATCGCATAAGGAAATACGCCAAATGCTTTAGATGGAGCACGCTTGCTAATATCGTTACCGCCCTGGGTTTTATCTTCAGTGGTTACCGGCGATATATCACAATTCTCGCAATACACACCTCCCATGCCGTTTAGCTGCGGACTTACAGCACACCAGACACTGGTGGCAGCTCCCTGCTCAATAGTCTTCAGCTGTTTCGACGGATCAAGTATCGGTTTACCGTCCTGATCGAATACGCCCGCCTTTTGAAGTTCCTCTTCTGACATGTATCGTTTCAGATCAGTGTCAACAATACTCCCGGGATGCACGGCAAATGCGCGGATACCTTCTTCCCTGCCGCGCCTGTCCAGTTCCACTGCGAAGAGCGCATTAGCGGTTTTTGATTGTCCGTAGGCCAGCCAACGGTCATATTCCCGTTGCTGAAAGTGCAGATCCTCAAATACGACCGGCGAAAAACGGTGTCCC
Organism: Chitinophaga sp. CF418; assembly: GCF_900142925.1. Taxonomy (GTDB): domain Bacteria; phylum Bacteroidota; class Bacteroidia; order Chitinophagales; family Chitinophagaceae; genus Chitinophaga. The sequence goes on along the minus strand of NZ_FRCN01000006.1, from coordinate 310,254 downwards.
CAGGAAGACAATGCCACTACCCTTGCACCGTTGGCCCGGCGTAATGCAGGCCAGAGGCGGACAACCAGTTGAAAATGCCCCAGGTGATTTGTCGCAAACTGTGATTCATATCCACGTTTGTCAAGAGTGAATGGATTGGCCATAACCCCTGCATTATTCACCATGATATGTAAAGGTTGTTCGCTGGCCAGGAATTTGTCTGCAAACGCGTCAATGGAGGCCGGATCTGCCAGGTCGAGGGGAGCAATCTGTACCCGCTCAATTCCTTTTAAGGCCCTTGTCGCTTTCTCAATATCCCGGGCAGGAACGATCACCGTAGCTCCTGCTCCACTGAGCACGCTTGTAGTCTCCAGACCAATACCTGCATAACCGCCAGTGACAATAGCCACTTTGCCAGACAGGTCAATGCCTTCTATTACGTCTGCCGCTGTAGACGCGCCGTCAAATCCTGCGTCAATTGGTTCCTGTAACGTCACTGTTTTATTCTTTTCCATAGATTAAATTTTGTGATTCAAAGGTAGAACCATCACCTATGGGAACTTTGTGAGCCTCAAACCAATATTTGTAAAAATCAAACCTGACGGAAAAGAGAGGGAGCAACCTTTACCCGTTTTTTGAAGAAGTTATTAAAGTGCGCCTGGTCCTCAAATCCCAGCGCGAAACTGATTTCTGCTATGTTCAGATTGCTATGCTTCAGCATAGCCTTTGCCTCCCCTATCAGCCTGTCGAAAATATGATCTGTGGTCGTTTTGCCAGTCTCGGTCTTTACCGCCCGGTTGAGGTAGTTAACATGAATAGAGAGCCTGTCGGCGAAATCCCTAGGTGTGCGGAGTACAATACGCCCCGAGAATGCTTCCAGCGGGAACTGTCTCTCCAGGAGTTCTAAAAAAGCCGCGGTAACACGTGCTGTGGCATTGGATTCTTTCAAGGTATCCCTGGAAGGCGCCAGCTTCATGGCATAGTAGATCAACTCACTGATATAACTGCTGATCAGCTCATATTTATAAACATAGGCGCTACCGAGCTCCCTGATGATCTTTTCAAACAGATCGGTCACTTCTTTTAATGCTTCCCCATCAAGGACAAATACGGGCCGGGCATCCGGCATAAAAAGAGGAATTTCTTCGAGTTTCAGCCGCAAACCTTCCCGGAAGAACTCATCCTTGAACACGCAGGAATATCCTAATACCTCTTCTTCCAAAAGTTCAAATGTATAGGGCACCCTTGAATTAAAGAACAATAATGTGTTGTTGCCTATCGTAATGCTCTGATCCCCAAAGTGTAAGATAGCGCTACCACGAAACAACATGATCTTGTAATAATCCCTGCGGCTGTAAGCGGAAGCCGGAACGCCAGTCTGCATGCGTTCCTCCAGCTTGTATGCATTAAAATAAGGGCCGGGATATCGACTGGTTGCCGGATCAGCTGAGTGAGCATCCCACGATTGAATTACCTTGCCCATGACACTGCTTTTTTGCAAATATCAAACTTTTATCTTCACTCCCGAACAATACAGAAAAGAATACAGCAGCGTGACCGGTTGCCTGGTATCAGATCTTAATCCTCACTCTCCGCAACTCCAACAGATTGAGGGCATTACTGGTAAATCCTTGCACATTGGGCTGTACAAGGTGAATGACCTGGTCGTAGAACAAGGGTACTACCGGGGCATCCGCCACAATCATCCTGTCCATTTCCTGGTAAAGCTGGTAACGAAGGGAGTCATTATTCTCTTTGAGTGCCTGTTCATACAGCCGGTCGAACGCTGGATTAGCATATCTTGTATAGTTAGGCGGAGCACCATTCTTACTGTAGAATACAGCCAGGTAGTTCTCGGCATCCGCATAATCTCCGATCCAGCTGGCACGGAAGAAGAGAGCCTGCGATTTAGCAGTTTGCTCCAGCAATAAACCCTTCTGCATTACCTCTACCTGTATCGGGATGCCTACCTGCTGTAACTGGTTCGCCACGTAATTGGCGTAGTCCTCATAAATAGGGATCGACAACAGATGCATCACCGGCAGGCCTCTCCCTTCGGGAAAACCGGCTTCCTGCAGCAATTGCCTTGCCTTTGCCGGATTATAGGTATAGCCTTTTACCTTCGCCGTATCAAAGGATGGTAAGCCCATAGGTACAAAACCTGCAACGGCCGGATATCCTATTCCATTCCTGAGGTAAGTGATCATCCTCCCTCTGTCAATACTATAGTTGATGGCCAGCCTGATTTTCTGTAAGCGGGACGGTGAGAGCTTGACAGCCGACTTCGTACTATCCAGCAGGAATCCCAGGTATTCAATGTTAAGAAAAGGGCTTTTATCGAGCACCAGCTTCCCCTCCCACTCTTTTTTAAGCAGTCCCTTTTTCGTGAGCACCTCATCTTTAAATGATGCGTCAATATCATTCATAAAGTCCAGTTGCCCCTGACGGAATAACAGGAACTCGGTAGCCTTATTTTCCTGGAATGAGACCTTTACAGCATCAAGATATGGCAGTGCATGCCCGGTACTGTCTTTCTCAAAATAATGTGGATTACGGTGCAGGACCAACGCCTGTCCTTCTTCCCAGAGGAAGAAGTTGAAAGGGCCAGTGCCACAGGGATACTTCCGGAAATCCTTCCCGTATTTCTCTACAACTTCATGTGGTACGACGGAGCAGTATTGCATGCTGAGAATGCCCAATACAGGGTGAAAGGGTTGCACGAGGGTCAGCTGAAACGTGGAGTCATTCAATGCCTGGAAACCTGTATCCGGGTCTACCTTGCCATTAAAGATCCAGGCGCCCGGAGAGGCCGTAGCCGGATCTATGATACGTTTCAGGCTGTACACAACATCTGCAGCAGTCATCCTGCGTCCTTTGCCGTTGGCAAATACCGGGTTGTCGTGAAAATAGACATCTGTGCGCAGGTGAAAAGTATAAGTCTTATAATCGGGGGCCACTTCCCAGCGGGTAGCCAGAGAAGGACGGATATTCAGCTGCTCATCAGGTTCTACGAGGGTGTTATATAATTGCTTTACCGCCCAGTTAACTGCCTGGTTTTTCGCAAACGCAGGGTCGAGGGAGGCAATGCCTTCCTGCATATTATAACGGAATACCTGCTTTCCTGAAGTGGGTGGATGCCCACAGGCGGCAAACAGTAGAATGAGTGGTATGAATACGAATCTCAGGTGCATGTGGACGTCTTACAGCCATTAACCGGGACCAGCTTACCGTTCATGTATATCTGCATAAACCGCTAAGTATTGGCCATTCTGCGCGTAGGCTTATTAGACGAAAATTAATACCTTTCCGGGATAAAATAAGATTTTCTATGCGAGGCATACTTATGCTCTTCCTGGTTTTGCTTACGGCGCTTACCGCCGGTGCCCAACATCAACAGACATTTACACGCGCTGATACCTTACGAGGTACGGTTGGCAGAGAACGCGCATGGTGGGATGTAAAATCCTACGACCTGCACGTAAAACCGAACATCAGCGATAGTACCCTTGAAGGCTACAACGTGATCACCTATAGGGTGCTGAAAGTAGACAGTATTATGCAGATAGATCTGCAGGAGCCATTGGAGATTGACAGTATTGCACAAGACAAACAATCACTCACCTATCAGCGGGAAGGTAGTGCTATCTTCGTCAATATGGTTGCCAAAAAGCAACTAAAAGGCAAAGACAAGAAGATCACCATCTTCTATCATGGAAAACCGAGAGTAGCTGTAAATCCGCCATGGGACGGTGGATTGATCTGGCGAAAAGATAACCAGGGCAGACCCTGGGTGGCTACTGCCTGTCAGGGCCTCGGCGCCAGCGTATGGTGGCCTAATAAAGATCATCAGAGTGATGAGCCTAACAACATGACTATCAGCATCACTACTCCTCCCGACCTGGTAGACGTTTCTAACGGACGCCTGAAAAAGAAGGCCATGGACCGCGACGGGAATATGGTATGGACCTGGTATGTCAGTAATCCGATCAATAACTATGATGTGGCTATGAACATCGGCCACTATTCAGAATTCAAAGATACCTACTCCGGTGAAGGAGGGAAACTGGACCTGGACTACTGGGTACTTGATTACAATGTGGACACTGCCCAAACCCACTTTGCTGTTGTAAAGAACATGCTGAAATGTTTCGAAGCCTGGTTCGGTAAATATCCGTTCTATAAAGACAGTTATAAACTGGTGGAATCCCCTCATCTGGGCATGGAGCACCAGAGCGCCGTAGCCTATGGTAACAAATTTAAAATGGGCTACAAAGGAACAGACCTTTCCGGCAGCGGCTGGGGATTGAAATGGGACTTCATCATCGTACATGAAAGCGGGCATGAATGGTTTGGTAATAATATCACCACGAAAGACATCGCTGATATGTGGGTGCATGAGAGTTTCACCAATTATTCAGAGACCCTCTTTACAGAATGCGAGTATGGTCCTGAGGCAGCGTTTGAATATATTACCGGTGTCAGAAAGAACATCAAAAATGATGTTCCTATCATCGGGCAATATGGTGTAAATAACGAGGGCAGCGGTGACATGTACTATAAAGGTGGCAACATGATCCACACCATCCGCCAGATCGTGAACAACGACTATGTATTCAGGGAGATCCTTCGCGGACTGAACAAGACCTTCTGGCATCAGACGGTAACTACCCGCCAGATAGAAGAATACTTCAATGAAAAAACAAAGATGAACTTCAATAAGGTGTTCGAACAATACCTGACCCATACTTCCATTCCTACACTGGAATATCATATAGAAGGGTCACAGCTGAAGTTCCGTTGGGTAACAGACGTAGAGAACTTTAATATGCCCGTAAAGGTAACACTGAATGATGGCGGATACCGCTTCATTTATCCTGGAAGAAACTGGCAGTCAACAGGTATTACCCTGTCTGACCCGAAGAAGTTCAAAGTAGATCCGAACTTTTATGTGAACGTAAAAGAGATCTAAAACTCGTTTAGTGTCATTTGCACGATGCTCACTTGAGGAGCCGTGTATATATAGCCCCGGGCCGATTGGTCCGGGGCTATATGTTTTATATTCGTGCTTCGATTAGCTGCCATATATGTCGGATTGACCATCCGGTATGTAGTGCGGGCATTTATTTTTATAGCCAGCGGCTTCGTTCTATCGCTAAGCGCTTACATCAACTCCGACTCACTTCACCAGCTTAAACGCATGGCTCCAGGTCCCCGTCCTGAACCCATATGCATACCAGAGTATACTCAGGGGCTCTATATTCCGACTCATTTCAATCGTCCCCATATCCACAATATCCTTCCAGCCCATCTCATTCAGGAGAGTTGTTACCGTCATTTTTGCCGCGCGTTTATTCCCACAGATGAACATGGTAGGTGTTTCCTTTTCCGGCTCCTGTTGGGTACGGAACATGGATTCATGGCCTATGCAACTTAGTGCTTTTACCACATGAGCATCTGGTGGCAGCCATGCTTGTAGCTGCTCGCCTGCCGAATTGGTATGCCCTATGGAGAAGGTTAGTCGTCCCTGCTGATCGGGACCTTTGCCATCCAGGGGATTGGTGACATCCACCACCACTTTATTCTTGAAATTCCAAAGCCCGGCGGCCTCAATGGCTCTCTGTGTTCCTGCCCAGCTGGTACAGATGACCAGCAACTCCCCCTGAGCGGCTGCATCCCGGAAGGGGGCGGCAGTTACTTTCGGGCCTCCTTTTTTCTTAATCCATTGCTGAAGAGATTCTTTCGCAGGATTGCGGGTACCGAGTATCACGTCATGACCAGCCGTGATCAATCCTTCCGTTAACGTGAGTCCGACAGGGCCACTACCCAGGATGCCAATTTTCATGTTGCAGGAGTTTGTGTGAACAGATGGGGTAACTAATATAAAGAAAAAAGCTGAATGAGTTGTCTAATTGCTTCAGTCTGACGACATTGATATGAGTAGATATAGAATAAATGGGGAGTATATGACAATATAATAATGGCGGACAGCTAATGCAGGCCCGCCATTATGGATTTATTATCGTTTTTTACATCAGGTAGCTCAGGAACCGTTGCATGCCCTGCCGCTTGGCAGGCGTAAGCGGATAACTGATATTCTGGGTATAATAAGTTGTCAGATCATAAAGCGGATAGGCATTCTCCGCCACGACAGCAGGGATATTATGTATCCCGATACTATTGGCGTTGCTGAATTCCTGGATAAACTCGATAGGCAGCGCTTTATTACTGATCCAGGCAGCAAACACGAACGGCAGGCTGGTAAACCGCATCCAATGTTCTGCCAGGTCGTAGATAAAGGGAGATACATGGCGTTGTGCCAGTGCACGGTCGCCGATTACAAGACCAGCATCCGTACCTTTGATCTTGTCCTGGTAGTCGCCGGTAGTCTCGATCAGCTCTGCATCCAGTTTCCAGTACTCACGCACCAGTACCTTCAGCAAAGCGACGGAAGTGCGGCTCTGGTAGTCGAGGTAAATGCGTTTGATCTCATTTAGCGGCACATCACTGAAAAGGCAGACAGAAGCAACAGGACCTTCTGCACCGATACAATAATCAGAAATGATATGATATTCCTTCAGTTTCGGGATGATAGCCACGGGTACGAGGGCTACATCTACTTCACCATCAATCAGCTGCTGGGCTATTTTAGCAGGGTAATCAACACTCAGTTCCAGCATCTTCATCACCGGGTGTTCCCTGAATCCGTATAATAATGGCCTGGTATTCAAATAACTTACTGCCGCTACTTTTACTTTCCGTTCCAATTTCAGTAATTTTGCCGGCTAAATTAGGCAAAAAGTGATAAACGCTCACTTAATCAAATAACATTATGCAATTACAAGCTTTAACCGCCATTTCTCCGCTGGATGGACGCTACCGGAGGCAACTGGAAGAACTGGCTCCTTACTTTTCAGAATTTGCACTGATCCGTTACCGTGTGCAGGTAGAGATCGAATACTTCATTGCCCTGTCAGAGCAGAAGCTGTTCACGCTCTCAAAAGCCCAGGTACCGGCATTACGCAAGATCTATCAGGATTTTACCATAGAGAATGCACAGCTGATCAAAGAAACTGAAAAGGTGACCAACCACGATGTAAAAGCTGTAGAGTATTTTGTTAAGAATGAGCTGAAAACGCTCGGACTGGAGGACAAGCTGGAATGGGTGCATTTCGGTCTGACTTCCCAGGATGTTAACAACACCGCTACCCCCTTATTCTGGAAAGAAGCGGTAGAGCATGTATATATGCCAGCTATCGCCAACCTGATACTGGACCTGAAAAAGATGGGCAAGTCCTGGATGAAGATCCCGATGCTGGCCCGTACCCATGGTCAGCCGGCCTCACCTACCATTCTGGGAAAGGAGATCCTGGTATTCGTTGAAAGACTGGAAGGCCAGGTAAAACTGCTGGGAGATATTCCTTTCGCAGCCAAATTCGGTGGCGCTACCGGCAACTTCAACGCTCACCACGTAGCTTTCCCGAAGATCAACTGGGAGAAGTTCGGCGATAAATTCGTGAACAACACCCTCGGACTGCAACGTATGAAATATACTACCCAGATCGAGCATTACGATAATATCTCCGCTCAATTTGATACCCTGAAGCGTATCAATACGATCCTGGTAGACTTCTGCCGCGATGTGTGGACTTACATCTCCATGGATTATTTCAAGCAGAAGATCAAAGCCGGCGAGGTGGGCTCTTCCGCAATGCCGCATAAAGTAAATCCGATCGATTTCGAGAACGCCGAAGGCAACCTCGGACTGGCCAACGCCATCTTCGAACACCTGAGCGCTAAGCTACCTATCTCCCGCTTACAGCGTGACCTGACCGACTCCACCGTGCTGAGGAACGTAGGCGTACCATTCGGTCATACTGTACTGGCGCTGAAATCCCTCCAGAAAGGCTTAGGTAAGCTGATCCTGAATGAAAACAAGCTGCAGGAAGACCTGGAGAACAACTGGGCAGTCGTAGCAGAAGCTATTCAGACCGTATTACGCAGAGAGAACTTCCCTAAACCATACGAGGCCCTGAAAGACCTCACCCGTGGCGGCGAACAGATCACACAGAAGACCATGCATAAATTCATTGATGGTTTGAAGATCAGTGCCACGCTGAAAAAGGAACTGAAAGCGATCACGCCACAGAATTATACAGGGGTTTGGAATTGAGGTTTTAATCCGGAATACGTTGAATAAATAATAGAAAGTAGCATAATATAAAGACGGATTGCAGGTAGTGCCACATAACGTGCGCATTATCTGCAATCCGTCTTTAGTTTCAGCCCCACGCTATAAGCATTTTACGCCTAACTCTCCCCTACGCCTCCTAAAGGAAATGCTGAATAGCAAGGTCCTCGAAAAGGGATACAGCCCGTGGTCCCATCTGAAACCACAGCAACTTTCCCCCTCAAAACGCATCCTCAAAATGCACTAATTCATAAGTCCCATCCGCCTGAAATGTAATCGCAATCACATCAAACCGGATCGCCGGCGGCAATCGCGGTAACTTATCCATATACACATTCGCCGCCGCCTGAATATGCCTTCGCTTCGCCGCATCCACATGCTGCTCGGGCCAGCCGAAAAGATCACTCGACAGTGTTTTAACCTCGAAAAATACCAGGCAATCCGGCTTAGCCGCGATAATATCGATCTCACGTCGTCTATGCCGCCAGTTCACAGCTAAGATCTTATACTCCTGCTGAAGGAGGAATTCCTTCGCAATCAGTTCCCCTTTTTTGCCCAAAGCTATATGGGATGCCATTGTTTTGACTATTTTTGTCCCTCCTTATTAGAATAGGAAGACAACAGGTTAACAATTCTAGGAAAATACAAACATATTACGCATGAGCGAGAAGAAATTATTCAGACTGGAAGGAAAGGTTCAAAACTATGCATGGGGTGGATACCATTATATTCCTGCCTTATTGGGTATTCCTGAAAACGGAAAACCAAGTGCAGAATACTGGATGGGTGCACACCAGAGCGCACCTGCTGTTATAGCTACAGGTACGCAACCTTCCGCGCTGGACCAGCTGGTAAAAGCCGACCCTGAACATGTGCTGGGGCCTGAAGTATGGAAACGCTTCGGCGAATTACCTTACCTGCTCAAGATCCTGGATGTAAAAGACATGTTGTCTATCCAGGTGCATCCAACTAAAGCAGAAGCAGAAAAAGGTTTTGCCAGGGAAAATGAAGCGGGCATCCCGCTGAATGCTCCTCACCGTAACTATAAGGACGCCAACCACAAACCTGAGATCATGGTAGCCCTCAGTGAATTCTGGTTGCTGCACGGATTCCTGCCGGAAGACAAACTGAGAAAGGTATTACAAAGCGTGAAAGAGTTTGCGTCACTCGCTCCCATCTTTGAAAAAGAAGGTTACTACGGTCTGTATAAAGCGGTAATGGAAATGCCGCAATCCGAAGTGAATGCGATGTTACGTCCGCTGGCAGAAGCTGTATCAGCAGCATACAAAAACGGCCGCCTGGCGAAATCCGACCCTGCATTCTGGGCAGGAAGAGCGATCGTGAATGATCCACAGGGACTGGAAAATCTGGATAGAGGCATCTTCTCTATTTACTTCTTCAATATCGTAGAGGTACACCCCGGACAGGCCGTATTCCAGGATGCCGGTATTCCTCATGCTTACCTGGAAGGCCAGAACGTAGAGCTGATGGCCAATTCTGATAATGTATTACGTGGCGGACTAACACCTAAACATATCGATGTACCTGAATTGCTGAAACATACCCGTTTCGAACCTGTACATCCGAAGATCCTCAGTGGCGAAAGTGTGAGTGGCGGACTGGAGACGATCTACCACTCCCCTGCACCTGATTTCGTGGTAAGCCGCATTGCTATGCAAAACGGTCAGCGTTATGAGCATACCAGCGAGGCAACCGAGATCATGCTGGTAATGGAAGGCGCCGCTGAAATCACCGAAGCCGGTGGAGAAGCGATCACTCTTCAGAAGGGTCAGGCTGTGGTTGCTTATTACAATACTTCATACAGTATTGTGAGCAAGGCAGGCGTTGTGATCTTTAAAGCAAGTGTGCCTGTTGAATCTATTTAAAATCATATCTTTGGTTAAATAATCGACCCATTATGAAAAAGGATTCCATCCGGGAAATACTGATCGTTGCCATGCTGATCTTCCTGTCTGCATTGTGCCGCATTTTCACGAACCAGATCGGTCTGTGGAACTTCAATGCCATCGGAGCAGCAGCGTTATTTGGCGGTATTGTACTGAAAGATAAACGCCTGGCGTATGTCGTTCCGTTACTATCTTTATTTCTATCTGACGTTTTCCTGCAATGCTTCACCAGCATACATGCACTGGACCGCAACTACCTGGGGCAATTGCTCTTTGTATATGGCGCATTCCTCCTGATCACCTGGATAGGTACACTGATAAAGAAAGTGAACGTACTCACGTTACTGTTATCTTCTATCGGTACAGGCGTACTGTTCTTCCTGATCTCCAACCTGGGTACTTTCATTACCACTGATCTGTATCCTAAAACTGGTGCTGGTCTGTTAGCCTGTTACGCAGCTGGTATTCCTTTTTACCAGTCAGACAATATGTTCAGCAGCTTTGCATTGAATGGCCTGATGGGTAATGTGTTCTTTACCGCGGTATTGTTTGGTGCATGGGCAGCAATTAAACAAGTAGCAATCACTCCGAAGAGCCAACTGGCCTGATAGGTAGGAAATAATATTAAAAAGGCCGGCTGAGAATATTCTCAGCCGGCCTTTTTTTGTGCAACGATCAATCAAATAATGTGGATCAGCTCCGTCAGGAACTGCGTGTTTGTAGCCGGGATGCCAAACCCCGGAAATAAAAAAGCGGCCAGTCTCCCGGCCGCTTTAATTTCCCAAATTTGATATAAACTGCGCCTAGTCATCCAACTTGAGTACAGCGAGGAATGCTTCCTGCGGTACTTCCACATTACCAATCTGGCGCATACGCTTTTTACCTTCTTTCTGTTTTTCCAGCAGCTTACGTTTACGGGAGATGTCACCACCATAACATTTGGCGGTTACGTCCTTACGCATGGCACTGATGGTTTCGCGGGCCAGGATCTTGGCGCCGATAGCCGCCTGGATAGCGATCATGAATTGCTGGCGTGGCAGCAGTTCTTTCAGCTTCTCACACAGCTTACGACCGAAGTCCTGCGCACGGCCACGGTGGATCAGGGCGCTCAGCGCATCCACCTTATCGCCATTCAGGAGGATGTCCATCTTTACGATATCGCTGTCACGACGACCGATCGGCGCATAATCGAAAGAGGCATAACCACGGGTCTGGCTCTTCAATTTATCATAGAAATCGAACACGATTTCTGTCAGAGGCATTTCAAATATCAATTCAACCCTGGAAGGGGTCAGATAACTCTGGTTCAGCAGGATGCCCCTCTTACCGAGACACAGGGTCATAATGTTACCGATATAATCTGGTTTAGTGATGATCTGTGCTTTGATGAACGGCTCCTCAATGCGTTCCAGTTTGCTGGGATCCGGCATTTCGGAAGGGTTGTTCACGATAATGGTTTCCTGCCTGGTGGTGTGAGCAATGAAGCTTACGTTCGGTACAGTGGTGATCACCGTCTGGTTGAACTCTCTTTCGAGACGTTCCTGGATGATCTCCATGTGCAGCATGCCCAGGAATCCGCATCGGAAGCCGAAACCAAGGGCCTGGGAGGTTTCCAGTTCGAAGGTCAGGGAAGCGTCGTTCAGCTGGAGTTTCTCCATACAATCACGCAGCTCCTCGAAGTCTTCTGTATTTACCGGGAAGATCCCTGCGAATACCATTGGCTTTACCTCTTCAAAACCATTGATGGCTTCTACGCTTGGGTTAGCGCTCAGGGTGATAGTATCGCCTACTTTTACCTCTTTGGCATTTTTAATACCGGTGATGATATATCCTACATCCCCGGTCTTAACGGTTTGCGTAGGCTGCAGGCCCAGTTTGAGAATACCTACTTCATCAGCATAGTATTCCTGACCTGTATTGAAGAATTTAACTTTATCGCCTTTTTTGATGGAACCGCTGTATATCCTGTAGTACGCAATGATACCGCGGAAAGAGTTGAATACGCTGTCGAATATCAGCGCCTGCAGTGGCGCATCAGGATCTCCCTTGGGAGCGGGAATACGTTTTACGATCGCTTCCAGGATCTCCTCAATGCCGATACCGGTTTTACCCGAAGCCAGTAGGATCTCGTCTTCTTTACAGCCGATGAGCTCTATGATCTGGTCCTTTACTTCAGGGATCATCGCTCCTTCCATATCGATCTTGTTGATCACGGGGATGATCTCCAGGTCATTTTCCAGGGCCAGGTAAAGGTTGGAAATGGTCTGAGCCTGAATACCCTGGGCAGCATCTACAAGCAACAATGCACCTTCGCAGGCAGCCAGTGCACGGGATACTTCATAGGAGAAGTCCACGTGACCGGGAGTATCGATCAGGTTAAATACATACTGCTGTCCCTCATGAATATAGTTCATCTGGATAGCGTGACTCTTGATAGTGATCCCTTTTTCTCTTTCGAGGTCCATATCATCCAGTACCTGTGCCTGCATGTCCCTGTCGGAAATGGTTTTGGTATGTTCTAACAGCCTGTCAGCCAATGTACTTTTACCGTGGTCGATGTGTGCAATGATGCAAAAATTCCTGATATTCTTCATATATGCTTTTAAAACCAGGCGTTTAACGCCCCGCGTCAAGCCGCAAAGGTATTTAAATTTTGCCATTCCCGGATAGGACAACCTGTCGTATTTGGTACTATTTTGTCTACATTTAATGTTAAAAAAATACCATGGATCTACAACAACAGTTCGAAGCTGCCGCTGCAACCAGTAAAACCCTGTCCCAAAAACCTGACAATGAAACACTTCTGCAACTATATTCCCTCTATAAACAAGGAACTGAAGGCGACGTGAATATGGATCCTCCCTCCAATCTTTTTGATTTTGTGGCCAAGGCAAAATATGAGGCCTGGCAGAAGCTGAAAGGCAAGTCAAAAGAGGATGCCCAGCAGGAATATGTGGCGCTGGTCGCCAGACTGAAGGGGTAAGAAAAGGCCCTGAAGCGAGTCAAAAGAGGATGCCCAGCAGGAATATGTAGCACTGGTCGCCAGACTAATGGGGTAAGAAAATGTCCCAAAGCGTGTAAAAAAGGTAATAAAAGGATGATATTGTTAGCATTCCGGAGTTGTTTTCCGCTCCTGATTCTAATACATGAGCTCTATTGCGTACCTTTGAAGGGTTATGTTACACGCATCTAAGATTACCGAAAGAACACAGCATTTCCTTGACCTGGAAGAACAGTATGGCGCCCATAACTACCATCCGCTGCCGGTGGTCCTGAGCCGGGGGGAAGGAGTATTCCTCTGGGATGTGGACGGGAAACGTTATTATGATTTCCTCTCAGGGTATTCCGCTGTTAACCAGGGCCATTGTCACCCCACGATCATCAGTGCCCTTATTGAACAGGCACAGAAACTGACACTGACCTCCCGCGCATTCCACAGTGACCTTCTCGGCGAATATACTGCCTTCATTACAGCATACTTCGGCTACGACAAGGTACTTCCCATGAATACCGGTGTGGAAGCCGTAGAAACAGCCCTGAAGCTCTGCCGTCGCTGGGGCTACGCGGTAAAAGGCATCCCGGAGAACCAGGCAAAGATCATCGTCTGCGCCAACAACTTCCACGGGCGAACCCTGAATGTTATTTCCTTTAGTACAGATCCTTCTTCCCGGACAGACTTTGGCCCCTTCATGCCCGGTTATGAGATCATTCCCTATAATAACCTGCCAGCTCTTGAAAAGGCGCTGCAGGACAAGAACGTTGCAGGCTTCCTGGTAGAACCAATCCAGGGAGAAGCGGGTGTAATGGTGCCCGACGACGGCTACCTGTCCAAAGCCCGTCAGTATTGTGAAGATGCCAACGTACTCTTCATCGCTGACGAGATCCAGACGGGGCTGGCCAGAACAGGTAAAATGCTCTGCTGTGATCATGAAAATGTGCGTCCGGATATCCTGATACTGGGTAAAGCCCTTTCCGGAGGAACATTACCTGTGGCCGCAGTCCTGGCTGATGACGAGATCATGCTCACCATTAAACCGGGTGAACATGGCAGCACCTACGGTGGTAATCCGCTGGCCTGTAAAGTGGCTATTGCAGCACTGACAGTTCTGAAGGAAGAAAACATGACAGAAAATGCTGCCGCCATGGGAGAACTCCTGCGACAGGAGCTCAAGGCCCTCAATTCTCCTTATATCAGCACCATTCGGGGTAAAGGACTGCTGAACGCGATCGTCATTCAGCACGATCATCCGGAAGCTGCCTGGGACCTCTGCCTGGCGCTCAAAGAAAACGGGCTGCTGGCGAAGCCTACTCACGGCGACAAGATCCGGTTCGCACCTCCCCTGCTGATCACAGCTGCCCAGGTCAGGGAATCCGTGCAGATCATTGCAAAAAGTCTCGAAACATTATAGCTGAAATACTTTAGCCGCGCATGTCTAAACAACAGAAAGCCATCCGCAGCAGCGGTTGGAAAACAGACTTCCTGATAGGATTTCCGGAGGGACTATTACTCTTATTTTTCACCACCTTCCTGTTGCATGGCTTGCCTGTGAGCGTACAGCAATTTTACACCCTGAATAGCTGTATCTGGCTGGCGGGAAGTATACTGGTGATGATTAGCGCTTATCAGGCCAACCGGGGAGATCTGCAACATGATGAAAGCACCTTATCCCCCGAAGAAAGACAGAAACTGGAACGTCTCAACATCAGTGAGCCTATTATAGAAAATATCGCCGCAGAAATGCAAAAGGACGCTGCGCAATGGGAAGAAACCCTGGCGTCGCAACAGGTGCAGGAAAAACAGTTTAGCCTTGCAGCTGCCATCCGCAGCGGATTGCTGACAGGCCTCTTCTTCCTCCTTGGTGGTATCCTCCCCTTTCTGCCTTATCTGCGTAATGAACATTTCAACCAGGCAGCAAATACGAGCGTGTTGTACGTCTTCATTGCCATCACCGTATTTAGCTTCATCAAATCAAGAATGACCAGTCAATCAACCATTCCTATCATCCTGCGGAATCTTGCCTATGGAGCAGCGGTATGGTTTGGGGCATATATTATATTGCTGGTGTTTAGATAGAATATGTGAGTCATACAAACAAAAAAGCCCCGCGAAACTCAATCCGCGAGGCTTCATTAAAGACGATATTATCATCACTCTACCGGCGCCTTCTCACCATTCCCACCATTACTCAAAATCACACACACAAACGCGCCAATTGCCGCAATCATTGATAAATACAACCCGATCTGGCGCTCAGGACACACCCCCATCTCACACCTTGAAAACAACATAAAATTCCTAAACGTCCATGCCGACAAAAACGCCGCCACAAAAAGATTCACCCTTGCCGACCATTTCCCCGGCACCAGGAACAATATTCCCGTAATTACCGCAACAATGATGTTCAGCTTACCGGGTTCACCAAAAGAAGAACCGGCAGTATTCATACCGGTAAAGGCCAAATGTTTGCTTTCAATAGTCAGCCAGGGCAGAAATGCACTGATGATCACAACAGCAACCGAAATTAATCCGAAGATAGTAGGTTTGTTCATAATAAAATTATCTCGCTCCCGGAGGACAATGTTCTTTCAAATAGTTAGTATACAAAGTGGACAGGTGTTTGGAGGTACCTGCACCTTCATTGATGCTGTGCGTACGGTTAGGATACGACATGAACTGGAACTGCTTGCCATTACGGATCAGTTCATTCTGAAGTAATTCAGCATTCTGGAAATGCACGTTATCGTCACCAGTACCATGAATGTACAGCAGATTGCCCACTAAGCCTTTGGTATAGGTCACAGGCGAACCTTTGACATAGTCCTCATGTGTCTCCTGTGGCAGACCCATATACCGCTCCTGGTAGATGTTGTCATAGGTAAACAGACTACCCACAGCGGCAATAGCAATACCGGTTTTATAGATCTGCGGATAGCGGAACAGCAGGTTCAGTGTCATACCACCGCCACCGCTCCAGCCCCATACCGCTACACGGGAAGTATCGAGATAACGGTAACGCTTAAACAGTTCCTGCGCACCGGCAGCCTGGTCGCGTACGTTCACCTGACCAACATTGCGGTATATGCTCTTGCGCCATTGGCGGCCTTTAGGCAAAGGAGTGCCGCGGTTATCCATGGAGATATAAATGTACCCGTCAGCCGCCATATCACCGTTATAGATGAAGTTACGTCCAGCACCATACTGGTCTTTGGCAGTAGCAGCCGCAGGTTCGCCATATACATAAAATACAACAGGATATTTCTTCGTAGAGTCGAAGTTCATCGGACGAGCCATCCAGCCATCCATGGTAACACCTTCAGGTGTAGTTACCCGGAAGAACTCCTGGCGTGGAGCAAACTTTGATGTTTGCAGGTCCATCGCAATATTGCTTTTCAGATCATCTTTATGTGTTGGCAAAAATGCCAGCTCACTATGAGGCTGATAAAAATGGTTGGAGAAACTATGCACCGCCCACTGAGCATCCGGAGAGATCTCATAATCATGTGTACCTTCTTCTATTATGGGAGATACTCTTTCAGGAGCACCCTTACCATCCAGGGACACTTTATAAAGATACTGCTGGGTAGGATTTTCAGGAGATGCCAGTACATATGCCTGGTTGTTTTTCTCATCTATCCTTAGCAGGTTGATGATGTCATAATTACCAGGCGTAATAAGGGTCTCTTTACCGCTCATATCCACGCTATACAGATGTCTCCAGCCGTCTTTTTCACTCACCCATATGAAAGATTTACCGCCATTGGTCCAGTCCCATCCTGTCAGTTCATCATTCCAACGTGAACGGATATCGATCCAGGCAGAATCGCTCTCTTTATAGATCTGCTTTGCTTTACCTGTAGCCGGATCAGCAACGTACAACACGCTCTCATTCTGTTTTCTGTTCAGCTGTTGTAATATCAGCCCTGTACGCGCAGGATTCCATTCCACACGGGTGATGTAATGTTGTTGTGGATCGCCGGGCACCTGTAACCAGGTAGTTTTAGCAGTATTAATGTCCACAACGCCTACACGGCAGGAAGAAGGACTTTCCCCTGCTTTCGGATATTCTACAGGCACAGTATAAGAGTAAAGCGAATCTGTATTGTCCATCATGAGGAAGTCCCTGATCTTACGGGCATCGATCTGCCAATAGGCAATGGAGCGGCTATCAGGGCTCCAGCGGAAACCATCACGGCAATCAAACTCCTCTTCATAAGCCCAGTCAAAAGTACCGTTTATCAGACGGCGGTTACCATCTTTAGTAAGGGCTTTGATCTTACCGGTGAGGATATCTTCCACGTACAAGTTATGTTCACTAACATAAGCCACCTGTTTTCCATCGGGAGAAATTTTCGCAAACATGAGGGACGAGGCGGGTAATCCTTTACCCAGTTGTTGCAGTTTTCCACTGGGAACATCCAGCAACCAGTAGTCGCCCCTGGTTTTATAACGCCATACCTTCTGCGATTTTGTATAGATCAGCCATTTATTTTCATCAGGCGTATAGAAGAAATCTTCCACCTGTATGGCAGACTGTCCTTTCGGTGTAAGCAGACTACCGGAGATCTTTACGCTTTGCTGTCCATTCTTTGCATTGTAACTCGTGATACTGGCGCCATTGGCCTCATAAATAGACTGTCCGTCTTTGCCCCATTTGGTCTGCTTCCAGGGCTGGGCGCTGGCATTTACTGCCAGCAGGCAGACTAAAAAAGTAAGTGCCCTGCTGCCGGGACAACTGAAATAACGTAAACGCATTGTGTCGGGTAAATTTGAAACGGCAAGATAAATCATTGGGGCCAAATCACCTTTTCCGCTTGTGGAAAACTTATTGTGGAAAAGTTTTATACAAGTGAGATACAACAAGTTATTAGTTAAATTTATATATTTATACCGTTAAATTCTGCATGAAAATTGCTAAGTTTACACAGTGAATGATTGTCCTATATATATAGACTAATTTAACCAATATATTTATTTTATAATATCCTCTGAAAAACATCTTTATCATGATTCAGGTGACATATACCTACAAGAACCGGGAATTCCTGCAACTGGAAGACAATTTTATGAATCAATTGGCCCAGTTGGGAGTTCGTCAGATGCATGCATTATTGGAACCAATATCAGATTCTCTGGTGAATGAAACAGGCAAGATCCGTATCAATCTTGATCAGCATCCGAAAATAGAGCTGGAAGGCTTCAGCAATCCTGTAAAGGACCAGATAGAGATGGTATTACGCGGGGAGTAGATCAGCGTATTTCCACATCCGCCAGTTTATAAAAGGTGGCATGACGGAGGGGCTGCATCGGACGATGTTTAAATTCGCTCCATACTTTAGTAAATGCAGCTCCATAATAGAAGATAATAGCGCTATAGAAGATAAACAGCATGAGCAGCACTGCGGAGGCAGAAGCCCCATAAAGGATCCCAATGTTGCCCCCATACAACAACCGGCGTAATACCAGTTTCCCTACACTGAATAGAACTCCTGTGAGCAAAGCTCCGGAGAATGCAACTTTCCACGTAGGCCGTGCATCAGGCAGATATCGGAACAACACCGCAAACCAGGAAGTTACTATCAGTAATGATACCACTTGCGTAAATACCCCGCTGAAAACAAATGCAGCGCGGGAAAATATCTCATGCACATAACTGCCAAGAAAAGCCTGCACACTTTCTGCCATCAGGCTGGCCAGAAAAAGGATACCCGCGGCCCCTATCACGACCAGGGAACGCACGCGGTCCATTAATGACTGCAGAAAGCCGGCCTTCTCCGTTATCCGGATCATCCATAACTGATTCAGGGAACTTTTGATCACCTTTAAAAGGGTGGTGACAACAAACAGCAGGAAAATAAACACTATAATAGCCACTGGCCCGTTCTGCGCCAATCCGCGGAATCCTCTTAACGTAACAACCACTTGTTTTGCACTATCATCACCTACCAGTTCTCCCAGCCGCATGATCAGCTGTCTGCCAATCGACCGGCGATTGAACAATAATCCCAATACCTGCACAAGGATCAATAGAATAGGCGGAAGCGCGAAACTGGCAAAAAATGCAGTTGCCCCGGCCAGGCGTAAGGGGTCATTTTTTTGTAATACCTGGAAAGCTACGCGTAGCGTATGTAAAAGGCTCTTGATATACTCTCTGGACATTATTGCGAAAATATGGTCCGCCCTTTAAACAGTAAAAACCATGCCTTTTTATCGGGCATCCCGCCCGCTTACCGGCTAAGAACAAAAAAGTGTTGTGTTACCTGTACTCTGTCAGGAATCGTTGTATTGTCGAATATAATCGTATTAAATTGAAACGTGCTGTCAGTGATATGCGTGACCTCGCACAAAGTAGTGTCCAGGCGGAAATAAACACGCGATACAGCTTCGTACGACATGGAATCCAGTTGGCTATCCAGGTACATCAGAGCATCCCCCTTTCCCAGGTTGATCCTGAAGTCAATATAGTTAGCCGTTCCCGGATAATCATTGACATCATAACGGGTGTAGGCCGTATCCCCGTTCTCCAGTGTATATACTTTATCGACAGTCTGATGGATGTACCATTTTCCGTCGTAGTCAGGTTGGCGGACTGTTGCGTCTTCTTTCTTACAGGCAGCCAGTGTCAGCAGGGCTGGAACCAGTAGTTTTTTCATGGAACGATTGATTGTCAGGCATTAAATTACTATAAAACGGTCGTTCTCTTTAAAAAGTTACAGATCCGGATCTTCCGGTTGGTCTTTTTTACCTCCCAATTTGATCTTCACTTTGCCATCCTCCCCGTCCCTCGCATGCAGATGCAAGACAATACCTCTGCTACGTCTGTTCTTCTTTTCTTCCTTATCAACGATGTCTTCATCCCTTTTTGGATTGCGGAGCGGTACGGTAATGTACATATCTGTACCTTTCGTTATGGCGTATACTCCTGATACATCCATATACAGTGCGCTTGAATTGATTTGCATCGGAGGAACGATGATCCTGTTACCCTGCAGGGTCAAAGTATTCTTCAGGTTTTCAAAGGTAATATTGCCCATGTTCCGTCTGCGGAATATCAGACTACCAATATCTTCCAGCGGAGCAAAATGGATCAGGGCTCCATTCCTCAGATCAAAGGCCAGTGTACCGAATATGGACTGAGGCGCCATCTTTCCGTTATCTTTCACATTGCCACTTACAGCTGCGGTGGCGGAAAAGATCCCTTTCAGATTTTTCGCCTGTAATGATTGCATACCGAAATTGTCAAATGCATGGAAAAGCTGATCGATCTGCACATCCCTGATATCTGCATTGACCTTAAAACGATTATTAACCCCATCCTGCGTCATTGTACCTTTCATATTGATACTGCCCCCGGCATGGGATAATGACATCTGTTGCAGGTAAATATCCGACTCCTTCAATGATAGCACTGCCCTCACCTGCTGTGCCATAAAATTGCCATAAGTCAGCTTATCAAGTAATACTTCTATGTTGATATTACAACTGTTTAGCATGACATCCAGCTGACTGGCAATCCTGCTCATATTCCGTCGATTGGCAACAGCCCGGGCACGTTTTCCCTGTTTCCGCTTTCCCAGGAAAGACCGGAATTCATCCAGGTCTATACTTGTACTGCGTACCTTCCAGTCCAGTTGCAGCTTATCAGGCGCGGAAAAGTATAGTCGTGTGATGTTTTTTACACTCCCCTCCATCTGCAGATTGCTTTTCCGCGTGCGGATAGTTATATCCTGTAACGAAAGATCCTGCCCGTTGAAGGCTAATAAAGCATTACAGCCGCTGAACTGCAGATTGCGTGGGGTATACTCCATCACTCCCTCTTTCAGGGCTACCGTGCCTTTCAGATAAGGCACAATAGTATCCCCGGCAGTGATCCCTCCCTTGTAATATAAAGCTGCTACTGCCGTTCCACCCGTAAACCGGAATACGCCATCCCCGCCCTGCGCCCCGTTCAGATCTGTAAGCGGGAAATCCGACCTGAAATAACCCATCAGGGTGGGATGTTTCAGGTTCGTGATCCTGATGGTATCAGCAGACACCGGGATGCTATAAAGCTTCGCTTTCAGGCCATAAATGCTCACCACTGAATTTTCATCTGTTCTTGGCTCACCCGGCACCCATTCATTGGAAAGACTGCCTGCAAAACTGCACTGCTGCAATTCCATACCTTTGGTGGTAACAAGATTGTCTGCCGTTTTCCAGGTAACATACACCGCAGGTTTATCTCCGGGCTGCATATATCCATTTATCCGGGCTTCTGCATCTAATGGTTTTTCCATGTTGATGCTATCCAGTCTGGAGGATATTTTGGGTGTCAGCAGGGACGCTGCCAGGCGCAGAGGGATCTGGTTGGCCACTATGTGCAATATAAAGGGCCGTGGCTGTTCTCCGAAAGAAAAAGAAGCGCCCGCAGCAATGCTTTGCCCGGCTATGCGCAAAGCCTGCTGCGGAATATCCAGTGTTTTCCTGACCCGGTTGTAATGGAGCTCCAGGTCAGTCTGCACGGACTTGTCTTTCAGAAAACTGCCCTTTTCTGTATTAAATGCCAGGCTAAGCACCCTGAGGGAAGTGTTCAGATTACAAACCCAGCCGGAATCATTATTCCGCAAGCTTCCTTTCAGGCTGGCAATATCGAAACTGAACAATTTATGTTTCTGCTGGTTCTCTACTATAAAACGGATGTCTGACAATTGGAGGCGGGTAATATCTGCCCCATTTCCGCTCTCCTTCCCTTCGGCTTTTACCTGGGTATCCCGCTTCAGGATGCCGGTATTACTGTAACCAGTGCTGTCGGTGAACAGGTAAATGCTGCCTTTTTCAAGGGAGACCTGCCGCACATCCAGTTGTTTTCTGAGTAGTGAGAAAGTATTTACTTTTACAAAAATACGCGCTACATCCAGCAAAAGATGTTGATGCGTATTCCAGAGACTATCCTTTATGCTGACCCCCTCCAGGGCTACAGAAACGTTTGGAAAACTGCGTATCAGCGAAGGTTCCATGTCTTTTATCACCAGTGTTCCTCCATGTAGCCTGTCATTCAGCCTGTCGCTGATCTGTTGCAGGATATCTGCCTTGTTATGGCGAATATATAAAGCTAGCCCCAGCCATAGCAGTACAAGTATCCCAAGGAGGCTACCAGAAACAATCAGGGTTATACGAAGCCATTTCTGCATGAGGGGTATTTGCGTGAACAATAGGAGGTTTGGGTTTAAATTAACACAAAATGTGCCGTAGTTGATCTTGTTGGAATGGCTTTTGCATTTTAAAGAACACATATGGAAAGACATACCTATCAGACAGGGATCATTGGCAATTGCGCATACCTTGCGCACGTCAATGTAAATACCAATATAGACTGGCTTTGCTGGCCGAGGATGGACAGCTCCTTTATCTTTGGCTGTATGCTGGATGCAGGTAAGGGAGGTGAATTTTCCATCCTTCCCCCGGGGGAATATGCGTCAAAGCAGTACTACCTTGAGAATACAAATATTTTATGTACCGAAATCACCAGTGAAAGCGGCAGATATCGTATTACCGATTTTGCACCCCGTTTTTACCAGTACGAACGGTATTTCAAGCCATTGATGCTGATCCGTAAAGTGGAGCCGCTGGAGGGTAACCCACGTATCCGGGTGAAATGCCAGCCGGTCTGTGAGTATGGCAGCGGATTTCTCAAAGCCCAGCGGGGCAGCAATCATATTGAATTCCTGGGATGTGAGGAGAGCCTGCGGCTCACCACCAATATTCCCATGAGTTATCTTGTAGAACAGGAACATTTTGTTCTCAACGAAGATAAATACCTGCTGCTGACTTACGGCAACCCGCTGGAAGCGCCGCTGAACAGTACTGCGGAACATTTTCTCAGGGAAACCACCCTCTACTGGCGTACCTGGATCAAACATTCCAATATTGCCAACTTTTACCAGCCGGCCGTTATCCGTTCGGCCCTCACGCTGAAGATCCACCAGTATGAAGATACCGGGGCCATTATCGCCGCCAGTACCACCAGTTTGCCCGAATATCCCGGTAGCGGTCGTAACTGGGACTATCGCTATTGCTGGCTGAGGGATACCTTCTATGTGATCACCGCACTGAACCATATTGGTCATTTTGAGGAAATGGAAAAGTATTTCAGTTATGTGGCCGATATCTCATTTTCGGGCGATTACCGTTATCAACCTTTATATGGCATTACGGGCAAAAAGAACCTGGTAGAACAGATACTGCCACACCTGGACGGATATCTCGGCAATCAGCCCGTACGTATCGGTAATCAGGCGTATGAACACATTCAGAACGACATCTACGGACAAGTGCTCATTTCCATGTTGCCGCTATATACAGATCACCGTTTTATATTCTCCGAAAGGAAGGATTCTACCTGGTGGATAGAATACCTGTTAAGCAAAATCGAGCATACGATCGACGAAAAAGATGCAGGCATATGGGAGTTCCGCAATTTCGCCAATATTCATTGTTACAGTAACCTGTTCCAATGGGCAGGATGTTCTGCGGCAGAGAAAATGGCCCGTACTATCGGCAATGAACAGCTGGCTGAAAAAGCAGTGGCCCTCAAGAATCGCGCTGCCGTCCACATAGAAAGCTGTTATGATCCGGTAAGAAAAGTTTACACCAATGCTGCCGGCAGTCAGCATCTTGATGCCAGTACCCTGCAGCTCATCATGATGAATTACCTCGATCCTGCATCTGAGAAGGCCAGAGATCATCTGGCAGCGTTGGAAAGGGAACTGAAAACTCCCCAGGGACTTTTCTACCGTTATCTGCATTCCGACGATTTTGGCAAACCTAAAACCACTTTCCTGGTCTGCGCCTTCTGGTACGTAGAAGCGCTTGCCTGTGTAGGGCGTCTGGATGATGCCATTCGTGAATTCCAGAACCTGTTACAGTATTCCAATCACCTGCTGTTGTTCAGTGAGGATGTAGATGAAGAGAATGGCAGCCAATGGGGTAACTTTCCCCAGGCATACAGCCATGTGGGATTGATGAACGCGGCCTACCGAATATCCATGAAACTGGATGTGCCGATATTTCTTTCATATCAACAACCGGTATCTTCTCCCGTTACAGCTACACCACTCATACAATCAACTATCAATACATGAAATAAAGAGAGCCTGCATCAGAAGAATACAGGCTCTCTTTATAATTATCTTTCACTACAATACGAGCGCCCTTAAAAACGCCCTTACTTCCTGGTGACTTCTGAGGTAATATCTCGCAGCGGATACCTGGCTTCCGACCTTGATCGTCACCGCTTCCGCAGGTAATGATTTAAAGATGTCTTCATCAGTATAATCATCGCCTATAGCCAGCATAAAGTCAAACTCACGGTCCTGTAACCAGGACAATGCCGCTTTCCCCTTATTGATCTCCATGTTCTTGATCTCAATGACCTTATCTCCCGGCAGGATCTGTAGGCCGATATCATTGGTAAAATAACGTAAAGTGTTCATCAGTTCATTGGCGCGCAATTCACCCAAACCCGTTTCTACCTTGCGGTAATGCCATACCAGTGAATAGCTCTTTTCCTCTATAAAGGAACCTGGCGTACGGTCCATAAAGGTATCCAGGATAGGCAGGATATCCTGCTTCCAATGCGCGGTCAATCCGGGAAGCATCAGCCAGTCCTCACCATATTTTTTATTCCATGCGCCATGTTCCGCAATAAGGTCCATCGGCAGATGTCCCAGCCATTCTTCCAATGTTTCATGCTTACGGCCACTGATCATTACAACATGATTTGCCGGATCATCCGAAAGTGTCTTAAGTAAGTGATAAAGGTCCTGGTCGGGAGATGCCAGATCAATATTGGATTGGAACCCTACTAATGTACCGTCGTAATCAAGGAAGATAGCCCGTTTGGAAGATTTCTTATATGCGTTTCTGACGGTCGACTGCATATCAAGGCTCATACGGCGGGCCAGCATGGACTGCTGCAATTGTTTGACCTCCTGTAATCGGGCCATGAACAACTTCACCCAATGTGCGATATTGAATTTCGCTACTACCTGCCGCATTTGCTTCATACGCCGCTGCTGTTCTCTTTCCGGCATATTCAATGCTTCATGCAGCGCCCTGGCAATGGCGCCGATATTATTAGGATTAACAATCAGTGCATCTATCAGTTCTTTCGAGGCGCCAGCCATTTCACTTAATATCAACACCCCATCATTGTTTTTGCGGCTCGCTACGTATTCCTTACTCACCAGGTTCATACCATCCCGCATAGGCGTGACCAGTCCCACATCAGCGAAATTATACAACGCGGCCAGCACTTCTACGGGAAATGAACGGTAGAAGTAATTGATCGGATGCCAGTTTATTGTACGGAAACGGGCATTGATACCGCCGGCCAGCATGTCTATTGCTTCCCTCAGCTCTTTATATTGCGGAACAGTATCTCTTGAAGGAACGACGATCATGTACAATATTACTTTCTCAACATATTCAGGATATAATTGCAGGAATAATTCGAAGGCCTGCAGTCGCTGGATAATGCCTTTACTGTAATCCAGTCTGTCGATAGACAGCACCATATGTATATGCTGAAAACTCTCCTTCAGATTTTCCATCTGTCGCAGCACTTCAGGATCATCAGAGAGCTGCTCAAACTTCTCATTATCGATACCCATAGGAAATGTTTCGGCAATCACTGCACGGTCATTCACCATCACAACGTTGGCAGAGGCATTCACGGGTAGCAAACGGGTAACAGCGTTAAGGAAATGATGGCTGTCGTCGAAAGTGTGAAAACCCAGCAGGTCAGCCCCCAGCATGCCTTCAAGCAGTTCGCAGCGCCATGGTATAAGACGGAAAAGCTCATAAGATGGAAAAGGAATATGCTGAAAATATCCGATAGCAACATCCGGCGCTTCGGCACGGATCATGCCTGGCAATAATAACAGCTGATAGTCGTGTATCCATATGATATCCCCTGGTTCAGCGACCTGCAAAACAACATCCCTGAATTTATTGTTCACCTGATAATAAAAATCCCAGTACACCTGTTCATAACGGGCATAAACGGACATATAGTGGAAAACTGGCCACAGTATCTCATTTGAAAATCCCTCATAATAGTTATTAATTTCTTCCTGTGTCAGGTACACAGGCATAAGGTTCAACGTTTCTAATTGTTCCCTGATTTGTGGTTGTGCTTCCTCACTCACATCAATGCCCGGCCATCCTATCCAGATATTATAGCCTTGCCTGTAAATGGATCCCAAGCCTGTAGCCAGACCGCCTTCACTCGGATTCAACACATATTCGCCATCTTTTTC
Organism: Chitinophaga sp. CF418; assembly: GCF_900142925.1. Classification (GTDB taxonomy): domain Bacteria; phylum Bacteroidota; class Bacteroidia; order Chitinophagales; family Chitinophagaceae; genus Chitinophaga. The sequence continues at coordinate 283,884 of NZ_FRCN01000006.1, read as the reverse complement.
TGTGATCTTTACCGGTAGCCTGTTAGATACAATAATGGTTTTACTCATAATACAGTTATTAAGTCAAAAAATCAATGCTAATATCAATGCCCGCTCCTGTAGTACGGAGAGCCTTTAACAAAAAACGCACCTGAAAATAGATACGGAAACTAGCGCTGCCTGTTTTTATAGGATACAATGGATCATAGCGCCGATGGCAATAGCGCCTAAGATACGGAAATTTATGGTATCTGTTTTGGAACAAACTCGTACATTGAGAAATAAATTGTAGTCATACGATCAACAACACCGTATCGATAATACGGGATCAACAAGACATCCATAACCATCTTCGATCAGGAACAACATCCGATCAGCTCCGTTAGGAGCCGCCGTGTTTGTAGCACGTAGCGATAACTACGGGGACGCGGTTAATAAACGAATAAAAAAATCAACGTAAATGGAAAAAAGACAACTGGGCAGATCAGCATTACAGGTTGCACCCTTGGTTTTCGGCGGAAATGTATTTGGCTGGACAGCAGATGAAGCAACATCTTTTTCATTACTGGATGCATTTGTAAGTGCAGGATTCAACACCATAGACACCGCAGACTCTTATTCTCATTGGGCGCCGGGCAACAGCGGTGGTGAATCGGAAACCATCATCGGCAAGTGGTTAAAGAAAAGCGGCAAACGCGATCAGGTGATCATCTCAACAAAAGTAGGTGGTGGCAAAGTAAGAGATCTCTCACCTGCCTATATTGAAAAGACCGTAGAAGAATCTCTCCGCAGACTGCAGACAGATTATATAGACCTGTATCAATCACATTATGATGATCCTAACACACCCATAGACGACACTCTTGCCGCCTTCGGCAAACTGATAAAAGCGGGCAAAGTAAGAGTGATTGGCGCATCCAACTTTAGTCCGGAAAGACTGTTACAATCATTGGAATTCAGTGAAACGAATGGTTATCCCAGGTATGAGTCTTTACAACCATTATACAATCTATACGACCGTCAGAAGTTTGAAAGAGAATACCTCCCCATCACACAACAATATCAGCTGGGAGTGATCAGCTACTACTCTTTAGCCAGCGGTTTTCTCAGCGGAAAATACAGAAGCAAAGAAGACGCTGCGCAAAGTGCACGGGGAGAAAAAGCCACCAGCTACCTTGACGAACGCGGACAAAGCATCCTCGAAACCCTTGACGAAGTAGCCGCAGACTTCAAAACAACTCCCGCCAGTGTCGCCATCGCATGGTTGGTACAACATCCGGATATCACCGCCCCTATTGTAAGCGCCACCAGCACAAAACAATTGGAAGATCTTATAAAGGCTACTCAATTAAAGCTGGATGCAGGAGCAGTAGAGAAATTGAATATAGCGAGTGATTATGTTGATGAGTGAGCCGTTATTGCTCCAAATCGAAAATTATGATAGCTATGCAGGGGATGGTATTGCCATGTTTTTTGTGGTATGGCAATGATTTTTTGAGCCTGATAAACCTATTGAGAGACCGCTGCAGCGTTGGTTCAGATAGAGATACGCAGTTTAAATATCAACGTTGGAAAGGTGCGCATTACTTTACTCAATCCTGATCACCGTCTTCCCCTTCCCCTTGAGTTTGCGACTCATCTCAATCGCCTCCGGCACCTCCTCCATACTGATCACCATTCCTACGGGTACTTTCAATGCCCCACTATCCACTGCATCCGCCAACGTATCCAAAGATGCCGGCGTTCCCTGCGTCTCAAAATTTCCTCCTGTAATCCCCCTCGCCTTCAACGCCTCTTTATCCGCCACAAACGCTGTCGTCAATGCGGCCCCGCCAACCTTCACCAATGCTGTCATGGCCTTGAACACTGGCGCAGCGCTGACAAGATCAATCAACCCCTCAACCCCCGACGGATATTTAGCATTTATCTCTTTCTCTAGAGATATTTTCTTGTAATTGATCGTCTCTTTCGCCCCCAGTTTCTTCATCCTTTCCGCACCTTCTTCATCGCTGACGGTAGCAATCACATAGATCCCCTGCATATTAGCCAGTTGTACGATGAAAGATCCTACACCACCGGTAGCCCCAACGAGTAAGAGCGTCTGCTCATGTTTAAGCCCCAGGCGCTCTAACAGCTGAAGAGCGGTCATCCCGGCAGTCGGCATAGCCGCCGCTTCGACGAGCGAAATGCTGGCAGGCGCGTGAGAGATAGCCGCCTTTTCAGGCACGACAACATACTCCGCGTAAGAGCCCTCGCCAATAGGTGAGTGTATAAATTGCCCATAGATCTTATCGCCCTGCTTGAAATGGGTAACACCTTCTCCTACTGCTTCAACGGTCCCTGCACCATCAACACCGAGCACCATAGGAAAATTGTGTGGCATCTTTCCGTCGAGGATACCATCTATTAATTTCCAATCAAACGGGTTAATACCTGCAGCGGCTACACGTACCAGGACAGTCCCTGGTTTTACCTGTGGTTTAGGTAATTCCATTACCTGTGGAATGGCCTTAAACTGGGGAACGGCTACAGCCTTCATAAGTTTCAATTCAAATTGTTCTGGTTAATCAATATCATGGTTCTTCGGTACCGCTATACGTTGCGCACTGTAGATGCCGGCATGTCCACTGAAATAATAAGCTGTGAAGCAAGCTACTGCGAAGTATAGTACATGTGACGTGCCAAAAAGCTCTACACCCATTAAAGTACAGGCAATAGGAGTATTTGTGGCACCTGCAAATACGGCAATAAATCCGAGACCTGCAAACAAATCCACCGGCGCACCTAAAAGTATTGCCAGTGTATGTCCTAAGGTAGCGCCGATAAAGAATAATGGTGTCACCTCTCCTCCTTTGAATCCCATGCCAAGGGTAATGGCTGTCAGCAGTAATTTCCATAACCAGCTCCAGGATGAGATAGGCGTACTGCTAAAGGCAGAAACAATACTAACGCCACCGGGATCAGGACTTGTCACGCCCAGGCCAATGTAGTCCCGGGTACCCAACAGGAAACAGGCTATAATAACAATAATCCCTCCTGCTACCGGGATCAGCCAGGCCGGCCGGATCCATTTCTTAGCACTGGCTTTGATGTTATGTATGCAAACAGAAAAGAGGTAGCTGGCAAGACCAAAGGCAACACCACCCACAATTACTTTCGCAAGTAACACAAAATCGAAATGTACAAAATGGAAGATTATATTTTTCTGGTCAAAAAGAATCTGGTAGTGTGTGTGTTGAATGCCCCAGGCAGAACATACGATATCTCCGAATACAGCGGCAATCAGGCAGGGAATCAGGGCATCATAGCGGATCAGGCCAATAGCGAGTACTTCCAGCGCAAATACAGCACCCGTCAGCGGCGTACCAAAAACAGCCCCGAAACCGGCCGCTATTCCCGCCATTAATATAATACGCAGGTCGGCAGCGGATAGCCGCATCCAGCGGGCCAGCATATTCGCCATACTGCCTCCTATCTGCACGGCAGTACCCTCCCTTCCGGCAGAGCCCCCAAACAGATGGGTAATGATTGTTGTTGCCAATACCAGGGGCGCCATCCTGACGGGTACGCCGCCACCCGGCTCGTGGATCTCATCCATAATGAGATTATTACCGGCTTCAGCATTGCTACCCAGCTTCTTATATAAAAAGTAGATCAGGATGCCCGCAAGAGGCAACAAATAGAGCAACCAGCCATGTTCCTGGCGAATGATGGTTACCTGCTCCAGTAACCAGAGGAATAAAGCAACGAGAGATCCTACAAGGAGAGATACCGGAATAATGATCGCCGTCCACCGGATCAACTGATATGCGATCTTCAATTGTTCAACAGAATGCCTGAAATATTTCATTAGCCTACAAATAAATACGAATTGCTTATTTCTCCCGTTGTATATATAGGGAGGTGGTTATTTGCAGGCGCCATCAGACTTGCCCTTATTACATGGGCGAAGACGGTTCTTGTGCAGGAAGACACCATTTCCTGGTATAACACAAATATACCATTTGTAAGTGTAAAAAAGTGAAAATATAGTTAAAGACGTGGGATTTTTAGAATCTCTACAGTTTCTTTTGGCAATTTTGTATTAATTTAAATAGTATTACCAGTTACATAAACAGAATTTACCAAGTCAAATATGAGATTGTTCTTACTGCTTAGCCTGCAACTGTTGACATACGCTTCCTATGCTGCTGCAGACACAACTATTGCGGGGATTAGTGCGGATACCACCAGTCCGGCAAATGTTGTGCCAACCACTACATCAGAGAAAGATGATACACCAGTTCCGGTATTTAATACGAATCTGAATTATAAACGTAGCATTCCAAATTACAACGCCAGGCTGGTAAGCATCATCGTTCCTACAGCTATGTTGACCTATGGCGCCGTGTCGCTCGGTGGTGGCTCATTGCGCTCCCTGGATATGTCGACAAGAAAAGAAGTCATGGAAGACCATGCTACCTTCCACACCAATGTCGATGATTACCTGAAATGGGCCCCCGCAGCTGCAGTATACGCGCTGAATATGGCAGGTATTCATGGTAAACATAACTTCGCTGACCGTACCATGCTGTTCGGCATGTCTACTCTCATAGCCACCGGAAGCACCCTCGCGATTAAGAGTGCTACCAACAGGCTTCGTCCTGATGGCAGTACTTATAACTCCTTCCCTTCCGGGCATACTGCTATCGCATTTATGAGTGCACAGTTCATGTGGGAGGAATATCATGAGGTAAGTCCCTGGTATGGCGTAGCCGGTTATGCGGTAGCTGCTACTACCGGTGCGCTTCGCATCTATAACAACCGTCACTGGGTAAGTGATGTGGTTACAGGTGCAGGTCTTGGTATTCTGAGTACAAAAGCGGCTTACTGGATGTATCCCAAACTGCAGCGCCTCTTTGTGCATAATCCGGAGCATTCATCCACAAAGATAATGTTGATGCCTAATTACAATGCGGAGTGGAAGTCTGTAGGGCTTTCAATGATGTTGATGAGGTAATTGTAATTAAATCATATTTGAGGGCAAGGGTCTTTAAAGAGCCTTGCCCTTTTTCGTTTTTATAAGCCGGATACAGTCTCCCTCCGCGTCCCCAAATATTGTCTTTCACTTGTTATTTTGTCGGGAATATTTTAATTGAAGGTATAACACCCCAAAACATATCAAGTATTTATGCGCTGCTGACGACAACGGTTATGCCATGGTCAAACTGTACGATGATGGCAGCTTTGAGAATGAGTACGTCCCTTACGGATGGACTGTTTAAGCCTTACGGCGCTTTTCACATGGCGCACATAACAGGGAGGTGCCTCAATTCCTTTGAGACACCTCCACTTCTCCATTCTGATCTGCCCTTATTCCCGCCTTTATCTCACAATTTCGAGACGTTCTTTATCCTTATCCAATCGATCCTTGTTCCTTTCTTTCTCTCATAATTCTGAGACGTGCTCCGCGCCAATCTAGTCAATCCTGATCCCTTCTTTTATTTCATCATTCGCATGAACAATCACCTTGTCTCCCGGCATCAAACTACCAAACACTTCAGAAGAATCGCTGTGATGATTCCCCTCCTGCACATCGATCCAGTGTGTATAACCCTCCCGGATCGCGACTACATACTTCTTTTCTGTGGAGGTCACGATAGCACTACCGGGCACCACCATTGCCTGTACTGAACCGGTAACGGGAATAGTGATCTCTGCATACATCCCAGGTTTTAGTTGATGCTGTATATTCTGGACATCCACTTCTACAGCTTCAGAACGATAACGGTCATTCAGTGAACCGGCCTGGCGACTGATAGCTCCGGCAAATACTTTCCCGGGTAAGGCATTCACATGAAAGGATACCTGCCTTGCTGCCGACAGTTGTGCACTATACACCTCCGGCACCTGTACAACCAGGCGCAGGCGGTCTTCCTGTTCCAACATCAGCATAGCACCGCCATCGAGTTTTGTTCCCGGTCCCACTAAGGCGCCCGGATGCACATTACGTTCTGTGATCACGCCATCAAAAGGCGCGGTAACCGTTAAATAGTTTCTGGTAGCTTCCAGCGCCCGGAAATTCGCCAGCTCGCTGTTCATAATGGCGCTGTCTGCCGTCATACGGGCATTGGCAACTTCTATATCATGTGCGGAAATAGTACCCGGGGTCTCACTCACTGCAAGCGTACGCTCGTAGTTATCTTTAGAAGCCGCTAATACCGCCCTCGCCTGCAGATACCTGGACTGTGCGGCAAAATATTGCTGAACGATCTCCGGAGCATCCAGCGTGATCAGCACCTCTCCTTTACGTACCACACTGCCCCTATCGACCGTCACGGTTTTTACAAAACCATTCACCCGCGGATAAATACTCACCCGCTGATACGCTTCTAATACTGCAGGCAATTGTATATCAGACGAAAGTGGTTCATGAACAACTGTTGCCAGTTCATATTTCCTGCCTTTATCGCTTTTACCGGCGACTTTCTTTTGGGGGGCCTTTTCATGGCAGGCAGTGAACAATGCTGCCAGCAGGCCTATAGTGAACAGATATTTATACATGAGTGGTCGCTATTTTAGGTTTTTTGATTTTGTTTTCAGGCATCAGTGAAGGATCCTCATAAGAGGCTTTCCGCTGGATGGCGGCATATACAAGCGGTAAGATCAGCAGGGCCGCCAGTGTGGAGGCGATCAGGCCTCCTATCACCGCCCGGCCCAGCGGCGCGGTCTGATCTCCTGATTCACCCAATCCCGTTGCCATAGGGATCATACCCGCTATCATTGCCAAACTGGTCATCAGGATAGGCCGCAAACGGATGCCTGCACTAACAATGGCGGCCTTATAAGCATCCCGGTATTCCAACCGGAGCTTCTCCGCATTGGTCACGATCAGGATCGCATTCGCAACAGATACACCTGTCGACATGATCATACCCATATAAGACTGCAGGTTCAGGGTAGCCCCTGTCAGCAACAGCATGATCAAGGCGCCCGCTATAACAGCAGGTACGGTTATCAGCACCACAAAACTTAGCTTGAATGACTGGTAATTAGCAGCCAGCAATAAGAAGATCACCACGATAGCAAGCATCAAACCATTCTGTAAGCTGGACAATGTATCTACCAGCAGACTGGAACTACCCTTCAGCTCTACCTTCAGTCCTCTCGGCGGTTCTCCCATTTCGTTGATCGCTGTCTGCACAGTCTTGGTCGCCGCTCCCAGGTCCTTCCCTTTGATGTTAGCACTCACCGTCACAAAACGCCTTGTTCCCGACCGGTCAAATTCTCCGGGCATCTCACCATTGGAAAAAGTGGCTACATCTCCCAACACAGGCCTTGGCTGCCCCTTAATAAGTGGTATCTCCTTCAGATCATTAATGGTCTGCATGATATATTCCGGCACCTGTACCTGCACCTGGTAAGTATAGGCGACCTTCTCATCCAGCCATTGGTTCTTTTCCGTAAAGCGGCTGGACGATGTGGATGCCGTTACAGAACGGGCCACCTGGTACATATTCAATCCCATCTGTGCTACCTTGAACCTGTCGATGTTGATATTAATCACCGGATAATGCAGCGGCTGCGCGATCTGTACATCCCGGAGGAAATCCACCTTTTTCAGCTTATCCACCAATTCTCCTGCATAGGCTGCTATCTGTTTCATGTCCTTTCCTGCCACCCTCACTTCAATGGGCGTAGCAGCTCCCTGCGCCATGATCTTTTCCGTCATGTCCACCGGTTCAAAGCTTACACGCATTTCGGGCATTCTGGCCTTAATACGGGCTCTTAATTCATCTTTGAGCTCTTCTATATCAACTTTGTAATCCTCATTCAGATTGACCTGTAATACCGCTTCATGAGTACCCGCATTAAACACATACAGGTTACTCGTGCCATAACTGCTCGGCACCAGCCCTACATACCCGGAGCTGATCGCCACATTTCCATTCACCGTACTGTCGATCAATGCCAGGACCTCATGTACTTTCTCCTCCGTTCTCTCGAGCCGCGTACCGTCCGGCTCCTTCAATCTCAACTGAAATTGCCCTGTATTCACATGTGGCATCAGATCTTTCCCGATAATCATAAAAGCCGCACCCGCAATTCCAAACGCCAGTATAACATACACGCTTATCACCCAACGGGAGCGTCTGCCCAGCCATTCCAGTAATGACACAAAACGGTTCTTGAAACGCTCAAAACCATTCGCTCCATGTTGCGCCTGATCATGCCTTACCTGCCTGATCTCTTCTTCATCCAACACTAGTCCATGATTGAACTTGCCCTCCTTCAGCCACCAGTTGGCCAACACTGGTACCAGCGACTGTGCCGCAAAGTAGGACGCGATCATCGCAAAGCCAATTGACAACGACAAAGGCAGAAACATAGCCTTCGGCACACCCGTCATGATCAGCGAAGGTGCAAACACCGCCAGTATACACAACAGTATCAGCAACAAAGGGAATGCAATCTCCTCACTGGCTTCATAAATAGCCTGCCGCTTGGATTTCCCCATTTCAAGGTGCTGATGAATATTTTCTATCGTCACCGTTGCCTGATCCACCAGCACGCCGATAGCTAATGCCAGCCCGCTTAATGTCATCAGATTGATAGTCTGCCCTGCCAGCTGTAATCCCAATACTGCCGCCAGAATAGCGATCGGTATAGTGATCACCACTACAAGACAACTCCGCAGGTCCTTCAGGAACAACAACACCATCAATCCTGTCAGCAATGCTCCCAATATCCCCTCTGTCAGCAGACTTTTTACAGCATTGATCACAAACACGGACTGGTCAAACTCATAAGTTACCTTCACATCTTCAGATAAAAGACTCTGCATCTCCGGCAGTCTGGCCTTTAGTTCTTTGACTACATCCCAGGTGGAAGCATCCGCAGTTTTCACGACAGGGATGTAAACAGAGCGCCTTCCATTCACCAATGCATAATCCACCGTTATGTCGGCAGCATCGGATACATGCGCTACATCCCTGATAAACACGGTAGAATTACCGTTCGTTGTAATAGGAATATCCCCGAAATCTTTCACTTCCTTTTCGAGTGAGTTGATAGTGGTTACATACATCGTATTGTTGATGCGGATGTTTCCCGAAGGCGTCATTACATTGTTCTTCGCAATTGCCTCCACCACTTCATCAGCAGTCATATTGTAACTACGCAGACGGTCAGGATCTACATTAACAATCACAGAGCGGGAGTTCGCACCAAAAGGTGGTGGCGCCGACAATCCCGGTACAGCGCCAAACATGGGCCTTACACGCGTATTGGCCAGGTCATAGATATCTTTCAGCGACCGGTTCGGACAACTGAACACCAATTGTCCCACCGGTAACGAAGATGCATCGAAACGAACTACCTGTGGCGGCAATGCGCCCGGCGGAAAGAACTTCATCGCCCTGTTCACCTGTAAGGCCACCTGCGCCGAAGCCTCCGCCATATTGGTATTCTCATAAAAAGAAAGCTTGATCATAGTAAGCCCCTGTATATTCTTACTGCTGATGTTTTTGATCCCGTTTACATACAGGAACTGATCCTGTAAACGGGTAGCGAAGAATCCTTCCATCTGCTGGGGCGACATACCGCCATAGGGCTCTATGACGTAAATAGTCGGCAGGTTCAGCTTTGGAAAGATGTCTATCGGAATGTTCATAACAGCCAGTACTGAAAACAGGAACATGCCCAGGGTAAGAACCACCACGGACAATGGCTTTTTCAGTGCGCTTGTGACTAATGACATAATAATATTATTTTGCTATTACTGCTTGCGGGCAACCTCCAGCTGCTGCACCAGTTCCTGAATATTGTTAGCTGTAAATGCCTGTGTGAAAAGGGCCTGCCACGCAACATTACGTGTCTGTATAAGGTCTGTTTCCGCCCTGTTCAGCAGGTATAAGGCATTGGCCACCTCAATGATGTTGGTCAGCCCGCCTTTATACAATGCCATCTTCTGCAAGGCAGCCGCTCTTGCTGCATTTAACTGTGCAGGCATTTCCCGGAGCTTGTCAAGCGAGGTATGAATATTCAACCGGGCCTGTTGCAATTGGTTATCCAGTATCGTCTGCGTAGTCTCCAGCTGCTCAGCAGCAGCTTTGGTACGCAAGTGCTGTTCCCTCACTTTATCCCGTGTATGTCCTATGTCAGCAAGGTTATACGTCAGCGCCAGTCCTGCCAAGTAATTATAGCGGCTGTAGCCCATGCCACTCCACAGGTTTTTATTATAGATATCATTGAACTGACCACTGGAGCCACGCATCCATCCTGAAGCCAGCAGTGATATTTTAGGCAGCGCCGCCTTACGGATCACCTGCTCATGTCGTTGCTGTTGCAACATAAGTCCATTATAATACTGCAATACAGGGTGCTCTTTCGCCACTGATGTGGTATCATTCAATTCTGTCAGCAACGACAGCAGACCATTGTTGTAGAGCGTATCCGGTTGAATGGCGCTGGTATCAAGCCCTGTCAAAATACCCAGGTGCAGCCGTACACTATTGTAATTGTTTTGTATATCGAGATAGTTCAGTCTTGCTTTGGACAATTCTGCAGCGGCTACCGAGCTGTCTACACCAGGTTTCAGACCATGCAGCACAATAGCCGTTACGGCTCTTTGTACAGATCGCGTGCGGTCTATATTGTCTTCCTGGATCTTCATTAGTGAATGGTATTGTAGTAAACCCAGGTAATCCCGTACCACAGCCACCAGAAGATCATTGGCACTAATATCTGCATCGAGGCTCAATACCTTCTGCTGTTGAATTGCTTCTTCTTTCTGCGTACGGTAAGCACCGAAATTGTACACCTCCCACTGTACCTGCGCCAACGCGATATTGCCACTCATCACGTCGCTGCGGTTAGCTCCCCGGATACCGCCCGATGTGGAAGGAATCGTACTTAAAGGAAAATAAGAACCATAGATACCATTGTCTGTTCCGGCAGTCGCCTCTTCGACCAGCTTTACAGAAGGCCACCAGTTATGGCTGATATCTGTTGTATGGGCAATACCTGCCCGCGATAATGTTTGCTTTGCTTTTAACGAAGGATAATGTTGAAGGGTCAGGGTAATAGCATGTTGCAGGGACAAGTCCCCTCCGTGCGACTGTGCACATACACAGTGGGAAACGCCAGTCACCAGGCATAGTATTATCACCCACAACCCTGCAGCAGTTTTTTTATTCATAACTACAGATGTTGAGTTACCATAGACACCCGTCTACGGCATTAATGAAGGATAATGAGAAAGAATGGAAAATCAGGCCAAAGGAGGGCCACGCCAGTCGCTCAGGGTGACGGCAACACTAATATAGGACGCTTTATAACCGCCGTAAACAGGAGGAATATAAACGAAGAATGTTTTAATACGGATACTGGGCACAAACAGACATAGCTCATGATAATCGTTCAATGCCCTGGTACGATGATTATATTTTCGGGAACTGCTCTTAAACCAATATGTATCGCAAGCGTCATTTGATACCCGCACCTGGTCATCATCAGCATGTGATATAACACTGATGCTACCTGCATGTATGACGGTCTGTGGTCCGGAAGAAATAAATGGGGATCCATCCCTTAGCAGAAGCAGGGAAAAGACGCATGAAAGAAAAAGTAAAAGCCCTCTGAGCTGTTTCAAGTTGAAACCCATTTATACACATGCAAGATATTTAAACAAATTTATAATACATAACCCACTCCGCAGGTTTTAAGCGAATTATAATGTCTGTTCCGGCATCCCGGTACAGAGCTTGCGTATATTTGCGGTATGAACTGCCTGATTATTGACGATAACAAACTGGCGCGCACCGCAATGAAGCAACTGGCCAGTCATGTGGATCAGCTGCGTGTAGCTGGCGAATGCTCCAGTGCATTGGAAGCTTATAATATCCTGCAGAAGGAAAAGATCGATCTGTTACTGCTGGACATTGAAATGCCCGGTATGAATGGTATTGAACTGACACGTAACATCGGGAAAAAAGGCCCTATCATCATCTTTACCACTGCCAAAAAAGACTACGCAGTGGAGGCCTTTGAACTGCATGTAGCAGATTATCTGATCAAACCTGTTACTCCTTCCCGCTTCCTGCAGGCTATAGAAAGGGCAAAAGAGGTGCAACAGGCTACCTCCCATGAAGTGCACGATACCGACAATGAGTTTGTCTTTATCAGGGATAGCGGTATACTGAAGCGCATCAAGCTGGATGATATCCTCTACCTGGAAGCAATGGGCGACTATGTAAAACTGCATACTTCCCAGAAATTCCACGCCGTTCACTCCACTTTAAAAGCGATAGAAGAACGATTGCCCGAAACGAAGTTCATGCGCGTTCACCGTTCTTACATCGTAGCGCTGGACAAGATCGATGCCATACAGGATGGTGCTATCGTCATCTCAAAGAATGCCGTACCTGTGGCTGATGCTTATCGCGCTGCCCTCAACAGTCGCTTGAACTTATTATAACTTCTCTAGTCACACAAAACTGGCCGTAACAAGCAGATTTACAGATATCTTGCCGATATCTATGATCCCAAACGCCAGATATAGGCACAGTCGGTTTTTTCTCCGGACAAACTTGCCCGCAATACACGGTAATTACTCGCTTAGATAACGCTTAGATAACGCTAATCTTACGTTCATGAACGTAGCATGAACGTAAGATTAGCGTTATCTAAGCGTTATCTAAGCGAGATATGTCTTAGTACAGAAAAACTTTACAGTTTTATTGTAGCCGTTCAGAATTGACTTTACAGGTGATTGTAAGAAATGCCCTTCTCCCCATTACAGTGAGAGGCGATATCTTCTAAGAGGGAGAGCGGAAGTAGCAGCGGTTTCAGATGGGAATGGCGGGCCTTCGGCTCTCGGGTGACACGACCGATATTGCTCAATCTATATTCAGAATCCTATTCGATTGACAACGCTCAAACGCCTTCCGGAGAGGCGCCGACCGCCATCCCATACTGAAACCGAAGCTACTTAGCGTGAATATTTAATAAACAGCAACAGCACAGAAAAACTTTACAGTTTTATTGTAGCCGTTCAGAATTGACTTTACAAAGCTTTACCTTACTTCAATCCCGCTGCAGTCTGTTGCAGATAAGCCGCCAAGCGGTTCACAGCTGCTGCTGCAATAGCGATCTGTTCCTCTGCTTCCTGCCATCTTCTCTGTTCTATTGCCTCCCTGATACCTGGTAACGTCTTCACACCATAACCGATATAAAACCCAGGAGCATACACAGTATGTTTATACCAGGCCCGGTTCGGCAATCCTTTATCATACAGCAGTTGTTGTTCTGCCTGATAAAGCGCCTTATTCAAGCTATCTGCTTTTGCCGGAGAAACAGGCGCTTTGGCTCTCGCCTCCTGCAATTGCTGGGAGGCTTTGTCCAATGCCACCAGTGCGTTCTGCAGTTTGGAAAAGTCAATGTAAGGCACTTCCGCTTTTACCGCCGGCGCTTTGATAGGTTTGCTGGCATCAGCCGCCAGCTGGTAAGCATTATTGTTGATGATCTGGTTTTCCACAGCGGTGGATTCTCTCATCTGTTCGGCCAGCGAGATCAGTTCTGTAGCATATCCGTTGATGGTTTTGGAAAGACTACGGAAGTCAAATGGCAATACATCAGCATCCGCCAGTCTCAGCGCCGCATGGCCGCCAAATTTGGACAATGCCACTCCATACTCAAAATCGGGATCTTTAAAGCGGGAATAATTTTCATACGTATCATAGATAGAATGGTATTCCCCGCCAGCGCCTTCACCACCAAAACCGATATTCAGAGAAGGGACGCCCAGATGCTGAAGAAAAGAAGAATAATCAGACCCTGAACCCAGTGCACTGATAGTCAGTTCTTTCTTTGCCAGCAGGTCCTTTTTAGCCTTTATGGTAGCCGCCGATACAATATCAGCCGCCTGCTTTCTTTCAAAGACAGTCACTTTGGTCTGTGGATCGGTGATCCCCTTTGCAATCTCTCCTGCAAAAGGTTCCAGCGCATGTGAACCACCTATACCCAGGAAACCACGGCTATTGCCGTCTGAATTAATATAAGCTACTGCCTTCTGCTGTAACTCAGCGGCATGCGTTTCCACCCATTCGGTAGAGCCGAGCAACCCCGGCTCCTCACCATCCCAGGCAGCATATACCAGCGTCCTTTTGGGTTTATAACCTTTCTTAGCTAATATGCCGATGGCTTTCGCCTCTTCCAGCAGGGCTGCCAGTCCGCTGACAGGGTCAGCAGCGCCATATACCCAGGCATCATGGTGATTACCTCTGATCACCCACTGGTCAGGCAGCTGACTTCCTTTCATAAAAGCGATTACGTTATAGGCAGGCACCGTCTTCCAGTCAAATTCTAGCTTCAAATGCACTTTCGCCTTGCCCGGACCAATATGATAAGTGAAAGGCAGGGCGCCCCTCCAGCCTTCCGGCGCCACCGGACCTTCCAGTGCTGCCAGTAAGGGAGCTGCATCATGATAGCTGATCGGTAACACCGGTATCTTCAGTAGGTTGGTGGCCTCAGCCCGCTCCAACCTTTTCGCATTTTCCGTCGCGCCTACGCCCGGAGTGAGTGGATCGCCGGGATAGATCACCATATCCATAATAGAGCCTCTTTGCACCCCGTATTCGCTTTTATAGGGCCCCTGCGGATATACATCCCCCTGGTAGTAACCATCATCTTTGGGATCGGAATAGATAAGCGTACCGATAGCGCCATGTTCCTGCGCTACTTTCGGCTTGATACCCCTCCAGGAACGGCCATACTTAGCGATCACGATCTTACCCTGAACACTGATCCCCAGCCTTTCGAGGTATTCGTAGTCCTCGGGCAGACCATAATTGACAAACACCAGTTCGCCGGTCACGTCACCGTCGGCGCTCCAGGCATTGTAAGTAGATAGTTCATCTGGCTGACCAGTACTGGGATCTTCTTTGAGAGCAGGCTCTTTGAGTACCGCCTTATAATTCTCCGGATAGCTGGCCTCCAGCACCCTGGTTTTGGGCGTAGGAAAAAGTACCTGGTAGGTTTCTATCCTGGCATCCCAACCGTAGCTTTTGAACTGCTGCAGGATATTCTCTGCCACCCACTTGTCTCTGGGCATACCGAGATAGTGTTGCTGCGCCGACAGCGTCCTGATGTTATTCCCAATAGCAGCCGCGTTCAGCTCCTTGTCGAAGTTAGCTTCGAGTTGCTGTTGTTGTTGGGCATGCTCACCGTTGAAACCACTCAGTTTCTGCTGGGCATAAGTGCCTTGCAGCGTTAGAATGAGGGCAATACCGGAAGTGATCTTCTTTGAATTCATGCAAAAAGAGGGTTTATATTGGTTGACATTTAATGTCTGTTGATGGCGGTGGCAAACAAATATAATATATCCCACCGACAGTTGTTCCTTTTCCACCGACGGCTGATGCCTGTTAAACAATTTACCCTGATCCACCCCTCATATGCCATGTATCTTTGGTTCAACAAAACAATAAAGCAGTTGAACAAAGCAACTGACCAATAAAGAAGAAATAATAGAAAAAATAATCGGTCAAACGAATTAATCATCAAATAAAAAAATAGAAGTCATGAAAAAGTTAGGAACTCTGATGGCTGCTGCTCTGATCTTTGCAGGTACCGCCACTTTCGCTGCTGCTCCTGTACATACAGCTAAAGCAGCAACTGCCAAAACCACAACTGTTAATGCTAAACAGCAGGAAAAACCTAAAGCGGCAACCGCCCCGCATGCTCACAAAGCTCACAAGAAACATCATGCAAAGAAAGCTGCTAAATAAGCAGTAAGATCAGCAGATTATGCGGTTCAGGAGGTTCTGAAAGAAAACATAATATCGAAAAAACAAGCAGAATACAAAACGGACAGAACAAACACAAAGAACCGACTGAATGCATAAAACCTGAAGAGCCATGAAGAGCATGTGGATGACTGGCTTATCTAAATAAGATTTGGGTTTATCAACAATGAATGACGGGTGACGAATAACTAGTATTCGTGATTCGTCATTCGTATTGCCAGGCAGTGGGAACGAATGTATTGCTTTAGGTATCAGAAAATATCCGGTTGGCCGGCGGATTAACTGTTGAAACGTAACTGATGTACTAAAGATTACAACTTAAAATTATCTGAAGCATCAAACAATATCTCAGGTGCCCACCAATAAGCAGCGGATGCTGGCTGCCGTCAAACAGTCCCATCAAACAACTACCTGATAAAAACCAGGAGACATAACAAAATACATTCGTAATTTTAAATCAAATATTCTCAGAAAAAATGCAGCCGAAGCTGATCAAATATTACCTACTAGGACTGTTCATACTGGGGCTGGTACTATTCATCGTGCTGCAATTTAACTCAGCCCAGAATATACGCAAACTCATCACCGGCAACGAAAAACTGCTCGACGAACTAAACGTCAAAAACGAACTGCAAAAGTTACAAACCAGTATAGCCAGAACCGATAGCAAGGTACGCGGCGCAGTGATCTCCCAGGATACACTGAATATCACCGGCATAGAAGCCGAAGTTGCCCTCATCAAAGCCGACCTGCAGGAAATTAATAAACTCGTAAGCAACGATAGCACCGAGAAATTGCTGACCCAGCTAAATTATCTCGTAGAAGAAAAGAACCAGTTGAACATTGCCACACTCGACACCTTCTACACCAAAGGTAAATGGTCCGCAGAGAAAATCATCAACGCGCAGAAAGGTAAACGCCTGGGCGATGCTATCAATGTGATCCTTCATGCCCTCGACAGCACCCGGCAGACGGAAGTGAATCACACCACGCACATGATCGACACCAGCGGGCAAAAAGCCCTGAACTGGGGCACGGTCATGCTGTTCTTCGCCTGCCTCTCCAGCCTGTTGTCCTTTCTATATATCACCAGCAGGATCTACAAACAGGAACACCTGATCGAGGCACTCGACAAATCGCGCCAGAAGGAAAAGAAGCTGACAGTTGTCAAAGATCAGTTCCTGGCCAATATGAGCCATGAAATAAGAACTCCCATGAACGCGGTACTGGGCTTCACTCACCTGCTGCAACAGCAACCCATGAATGAAAAGTCCAGAGAATATGTAGCCGCTATACAGCATGCCGGAGAGAATCTGCTGGAAATCATCAACGATATACTCGACATCTCTAAAATAGAATCAGGCATGATGCGGCTGGAACCCGTGTCCTTCAGTTTACGCGGTATGCTGCATTCCCTGGAACTGATGTTCCAGCCCAAAGCCCTGGAAAAGAAACTGGAATTATCCTTCAATATAGACACTCATGTCCCTGACATCCTCTACGGAGATGTTATGCGCCTGACACAGGTGCTGGTCAACCTGGTGAATAATGCGATCAAATTTACCCACCAGGGTAAAGTGCAGATAAAGGTAAACCGGGTAGTCGCAGAGACCGGGGTAAGACTATTGTTCACCGTCAGTGATACCGGCATTGGCATCTCGCCCGACAAGCTGCCCGCTATCTTCGACCGGTTTAACCAGGCAGAAGCAGACATCACCCGCAAATTCGGCGGAACAGGCCTGGGGCTGACCATTGTAAGACAACTGGTGGAATTACAACATGGCAGTATTTCCGTTGAAAGCGAACCGGGCAAGGGCAGCATATTTAAAGTGGAACTGCCTTACACATTAGGAGAGCTCTTGTCTGACAGCGGGGAGAACTATAACTATTCCCACGACAACTTTGCCCTGCCGCAACAACCTGATATACGCCTGCTGGTGGCAGAGGATAACAAAATGAATCAGAACCTGTTGAAGCATCTGCTGGGTAACCGGCAGCTGCATTATCAATTGGTGAATAACGGGCAGGAAGCATTATCCGCCCTGTCCAGGCAGCATTTTGACCTGGTGCTGATGGATCTTCAGATGCCGGAGATGGACGGCTATACGGCTACTAAAAAGATACGGGAGGAATTGCAATCCAATATTCCTATTATCGCCATGACTGCCCATGCGATGTCGGGAGAAAAGGAGAAATGCCTCCAGGCAGGAATGAATGAATATCTGGCGAAGCCCATACGGGAGGGAGAGCTATATCGTATGATACAGGTCTTTACAGGCAAGAGCAGTACACCGGAACTATATGCGCGTCATAACGGGTATACAGCCTTTAGCAATGGCAGCAGCAATGGACAGACTGTTGAACAGGAAACACCGATGATACAACTGGAATATCTGCAACAGCTATCTATGGGAGATAAAGCATTCGAACAGAATATGCTGCAGCAGTTCGTTACACAGTTACCGGAAGATCTTGGCCAGCTTAAAAATGCGATCGATGAGGGATCGGTAACAGCTATACGTAGTACCGCCCACAATATAAAAACCACTATTTCTTTTATAGGATTGGAAACCAGGTTGTACCCGCTGCTCGAGACACTTGAAAAGTTGGATAATACCTATGATGCGGACTTTGTAACAGAACAATACAACACCCTTAAAGAATTGTGTATAAAGGCTTTAGAAGAAACCCTGAGATTGCTCTTATAACCCGGCCTTCGTTTTTTCCTTTTTCAACGACAGTTAATCCCTGTTCACCGAAACCGCAAATTTGGCCCCTATTGCAGTTGTATCTTTACATAGCAATTAGAAATAATTCATCTCTCAATTAAAAATTATTACTCATGAACATCAAGAAAAGTCTTATTGTAGCTGCAGTATTTATGAGCGTTAGTGCTGTAGTTTTCGCACAGACACCTGCACAGAAACCTGTTAAGAAAGAAAAAGCAAAAACAGAAAAACCTGCTGCGGACACAGCTAAAGCTGCTCACAAAATGCACAAAAAAGCTGCTCCTAAAGCTCAGTAGTCTTTATGCGCAACGAAGAGATTCTAAAGGGACTGGCCTGTGGGTCAGTCTCTTTTTTGTTTGTCAGGGAAATAGTCTGGCAGATTATATCTGCATAAAAAAATCATTCACGTCAATCGGCTCCGGAGAAGCCGTGGGTTTGTAGCGTGGGGTGCAACCCGGGGATGACGTAATACGATGACGGAACCGATGCCGTCTGTAATAATGCACAGGGTATTTACCATCCGGAAACGCTAAAACATCAATACAAGGTCTTATCCCCCTTTATCTGCCAATCCCTGAACACATCTAAAGCAGCTTCAGACGGAAAAGCAATAAAAGGGATCTTTTTCAGGTCATGAGGCACTCCGATCTCCTGGTAAATGAATGAGTCGTCAAAATCGATTGCTGCAGCATCCTCTTTGGTATTGGCAAAATAAACGCGTTGGGGTCTGGCCCAGTAAATGGCACCCAGGCACATAGGACAAGGTTCACAGGAAGTATAGATCTCACAGTCATGCAGCTGGAAAGTACCTAAATGGGTACAGGCATCCCGGATAGCCATCACCTCAGCATGGGCAGTAGGGTCGTTATGAGACAGCACCTGGTTCCAGCCCCGGCCAACAATCTCCTCTCCCCTCACTACAATGGCCCCGAAGGGACCACCTTCTCCATTCTCCATTCCCTGACGGGAAAGATCCACTGCCATCTGCATAAACCGTTTTTCTCTTTCTCCGATCATAATATTGCTTTGTTCTCAAAAGTACGCAAAAATGACGCGCCTCCCTTACAGCATAAAAAAACCCGGATAAAGAATTATCCGGGTATTCGTAACTGTATATCGTCGTATTTGAATATAATGTATTGCTATGCGATTATGCATTCACGGTATGATGGTTATTATTGTTCCTTATTACTACAACTCCGTCAAACACATCTATCAATACCGGTTTGCTTTTATCAATATCCCCTGCCAGGATCTTTTTACTCAGCAGGTTAATGATCTCTTTCTGTATCAACCGTTTCAGCGGTCTTGCCCCGAATTGCGGGTCATAACCCTGGGTGGCGAGATACTCCATCGCATAGTCTGAGAATTCCAATATCATGCCATTTTGTGCAACCAGGTCCTTCAGCTGCTGTAACTGAATGTTAATTATTCCCTTAATTTCATTACGCAGTAATGGCTGGAACATAATTACCTCGTCTATACGGTTCAGGAACTCCGGCCGGATGGTCTGTCTCAGAAGATTCATCACTTCGGCCTTGGTAGCATCCACCACATCCTCACGGTTCTTTTCATTTATCTTTTCAAAATTCTCCTGGATGATCTGGCTACCCATGTTGCTGGTCATGATGATAATGGTGTTCTTAAAGTTCACCACACGCCCTTTATTGTCTGTCAGGCGTCCATCGTCCAGTACCTGTAACAGGATGTTAAAAGTATCCGGATGCGCCTTTTCTATCTCATCCAGCAACACAACGGAATAAGGCTTACGCCTTACTGCTTCTGTCAGCTGTCCGCCTTCATCATACCCCACATATCCGGGAGGTGCACCTATCAAACGGCTCACAGCATGTTTTTCCTGGTATTCACTCATGTCAATACGCGTCATCATGGAATCGTCGTCAAACAGGTATTCTGCCAGCGCTTTCGCCAGTTCCGTTTTACCTACACCGGTGGTACCCAGGAATATGAAGGAACCGATAGGACGTTTAGGGTCCTGTAAACCGGCCCTGCTTCTGCGGATAGCATCAGATACTGCGATGATCGCCTCTTCCTGTCCTACTACTCTCTTATGCAGCTCATCCTCCAGGCGAAGCAGTTTATCCCTTTCACTCTGCAGCATTCTGGACACCGGGATACCGGTTGCCTTAGCAACGTTTTCCGCAATGTCTTCCGCGTCTACTTCTTCTTTCAACAGCCTTTTGTGATCGGAGGATATAGTGTTCAGTTCCGCCGTGTAACGGGTTATCAGTTCTTCCTGCTCTTTTACCTTTCCGTAGCGGATCTCTGCTACCCTGCCATACTCCCCGTTACGCTCGGCCTGTTCAGCTTCCAGTTTCAGGTTTTCTATGGCAGCTTTGGCATTCTGCAGTTTATCTACGATCTCCTTCTCTGCCTGCCATTTTGCTTTAAATGTGCTGCGTTGTTCGCCCAGTCTGGCTATCTCCTCATTCAGCTCACGCAATTTATCTTCGTCATTCTCACGTTTGATCGCTTCCCTTTCAATTTCCAGTTGCCTGATACGGCGTTCCAGTTCGTCCAGTTCCTCCGGCATGGAGTTCATTTCCAGGCGGAGTTTAGCCGCGCTTTCATCTATCAGGTCAATAGCCTTATCGGGCAGGAAACGGTCGGTAATGTAGCGGTTTGACAATTCTACCGCCGCAATGATCGCTTCATCTTTTATCAGTACATGGTGATGGCTTTCGTAACGCTCCTTCAGACCGCGGAGGATGGATATAGCGTCTTCCACGTTAGGCTCGTCTACCATTACCTTCTGGAAACGGCGTTCCAGTGCTTTATCTTTCTCAAAATATTTCTGGTATTCATTCAGGGTAGTAGCACCGATGGCACGAAGCTCACCACGCGCCAACGCAGGCTTCAGGATATTGGCAGCGTCCATTGCTCCTTCCATAGCGCCCGCACCTACCAGGGTATGGATCTCGTCTATGAAGAGGATCAGTTGCCCGTCACTTTCAGTTACTTCCTTGATCACTGATTTCAGTCTTTCTTCGAATTCACCCCTGTACTTTGCACCTGCCATTAATGCACCCATGTCCAGCGCATAAATGGTTTTGGTCCTCAGGTTCTCAGGAACATCCCCGTTGATGATACGATGCGCCAGTCCTTCCACGATAGCCGTCTTACCTACACCGGGTTCACCCACCAGGATAGGGTTGTTTTTGGAACGGCGGGAAAGAATATGCAGGGTTCTGCGGATCTCCTCATCACGGCCGATCACCGGGTCCAGTTTACCGGCCCTTGCCAGCTCATTGAGGTTCTTGGCATACTTCTGCAAGGAATTGTACTGGGTGTCAGCTGTTTGGGAGTTTACCGTGCTACCCTTGCGTAATTCGAGGATAGCAGCCTTTAACCCTTTTTCCGTTACACCCGCATCTTTTAGCAGCTTTGCGGTATCATCACTACCGCCGAGTAAACCCAGTAGCAGGTGTTCTACACTAACAAATTCATCTTTGAATTCCTTGATGCTGGCGCCAGCTCTCAGCATGGCATTGTTGGCATCGCGGCTTAATACCTGTCCGCCTTCCCCTCCGGAAACGCGGGCGTATTTCTTTATTTGTTCATCCAGTCTTGTAGACAGGAAGTTGGTATTTACATTATTCTTCTTTAACAGATAGTCTATAGCACTCTCCTGGTCATCCAGCAATGCCTTCAACAGATGCCCGGTCTCAATGGCCTGTTGCTGTCCATTAAAGGCTAATTGCTGCGCCTGTTGCAGTATCTCCTGTGATTTAATTGTGAAATTATTCAGATTCATAACAGTTAGTTTTCTCCTTTTAACGTTATCTAAAAAACGTCTTTAAGAGAACAACAAAACCTGCTCCAAGGTTAACAGAGGGGGCAATTTGGCAGAAATACCGGTACCGGACTGCTCTTTTTACAGCATTTCCGGTACCGGACTGCAATTATTTCACTTTTTGACCAGCACCATCCTGGCCCTGTCGGCTTTATACATGCCATTATAGAACTTCTCCAGTTCCGGATAGGCAGAGGCCGGGTAAGATCCTCCCTTATGATCTATGGAACGGATATAGGTGATCACGTTGCCGTCTACTGCTACCTTCGAAGAGTAGGTGCCAAAGATGCTTTGTAATGTTACCGGTTGGGGCACTGCCTCCGGCGTATACCCTTCGGGAATGGTAATCTTTACAGTATCCACATCCCGGTAGGCATCATTCAGGTATATATCCGATCTGCGGGCTGTATCCGATGTTAGTCGTCTGCCGGTTTTAGTCAGCAGATTCGGTTCCAGGAACATACGTTTGCCCGTAACGGTAGCATAGTTATGGGCAGCAATCTCCAGGTGTTCATCAATGGCAGGCAGGGACTCTTTCAATTGCCTGCACTCATAGCTATTAACGTCATAGCTGGAGAAGTAACCCGCCTGTTTCAGACGTTCCAGGATCTTCTCCCTGGTCAGCACGTTCAGCCTCGCACTCGGGTCATCCTGTTGCAGACCTGTATAACGTGTATCCGCCTTTAGCGCCATGTCCCCTGTTGCTGCAATAGTGGCACTAATGTGGCGTATCTGTTGATTCTGTTCCATAGTGTACACCGGGGTGTGGACCAGCCTACTCCCTGTTTCATCCACAAACAGTACAGGCCTGTCCGCAGTAAAACTACCCAGGTATCCTACAGGCTGAAAACTACTCGTACATTCCAGCCATGTGCTGTCTTTAGTGCCAGGCACACAAACAATTACATGGTTAAAACGGGTGGAAGGAAAGCCCGCCTCTGTCACATCTTTAGCGTCTTCACCTGCATACACAAGTACACAGGAGGCTTTTACTCCCGCTTCCTTCAGCAGGGCACACATGTAATTGGAGAGTGCTTTACAGTCCCCATACCCCTTGGTAGCCACATAATTGGCATCAAAGGTCTGCCATCCGCCTATCCCCAGCTGGACACTGATATACCTTGTATGTTGCTGCAAATAAGTATAAAGCTTTGAGATCTTTTCCTCCCGGCTCAGGCCATCTGTCAGCTGATGTACCGTTTGTTTCACGCCATCGGGTAGCTGATCCCTTCCCTGGTTCAATATGTACGAAAAATGGCCGAACTCCTCCCAGGTGTTCATAGACCCTTTATACTGCTGCATTTCAAAAACAGCAGGCGCCAGCAGGACAGTCGTTGTACGTTTGTACCATCTTGGTGCATAGGGCTCGTCCGGCCGGGCGGCCATGTTCTTTACCTCCCATGTATAGGTATTGTCACCACCATCATTGGTCACCAACGGTTCTCCCTTATAATTGAAGTTCCGGTAACGTACCAAGTAATCCTTCGGAGCTGTTACTACCAGCTTGCTCTGCTGCACGGCATAAGACTCCGCTTCCTGCGGCACCCAGTAAGGCAGGTAAAAGGAGTGATTGTATTTTACTTCAATTTCGTACTCCACTGTATGCGGATATACGTTGTAGTAGAACGCATGCTGTTTATACCTGTCATCCGTCATCAGCGATTCACTGCCTACACCGCTCATATCCTGTATATCGCTCTGTTTCAGTTTTTTGATAGGCATCCCCAGGGCATCATACAGGGTACCTTTAATAGAGCGGAGATCTTTCAGTTTGTCGTACGATTCCGTCACTCTTGCATACTTCTCTCCTTCCGCATCCAGGACGGTGATTACAAAGTGGGTAGTCACCCTTACATCCCGGGGATCATTGATCTTAACGATCACCTCCTCCATCCGTTTCACCACATGTGCATTTTTCTTCAGTGAATCGGGGATCATAAATGCCGGATACACCGGGTCGCCTGCAAATACAGGCGTAAGGAAGAACAGGAAGCATACGCAGCAACAGATACTGTATGCATACTTCTTTAGCATGTAGGTTAGCATGTTTAGCTTTTTCTTTTGAGGACGATTTGTTCGGATTGTTTCTTTACGATCATATCAAAGAAATCACGCAGGGAATTATATTCATCCGGCGCAAACACAGCCCTGCTCAGTTTTATTCTTGAACGGAATTGGATAGAATTTTCACTTTGCTGGATGAGATACTGGAACACCCCTTCATTCTCATTGAATTTCACCATGGCAGACTTGGGGATTTCCTCTACTACATATCCGTCAGGGATAGTCAGATTAAGTGTATAGGTTTCATCCATCACACAGGGCATTTCAACAGGGTATCTGCGTTCCTGCGAACGGAAAGGATTCTTACGCATTGCCTCTGTAAATAAAGGATTGATATAGAGCATACCTGCATCATCTGCTTTCATCTCAAAATCGTACTTCATTTTCAATACTTCTTCATTGTCATCCAGGTTCTCCAGTTCCACACCGCTGATAACTGTTTCAGTTGCAAAGTCTTTTTCTCTTCCTTTAAAATAAGCATCCTTGCCCTTATCCTTTATGGAAGAACGGATCATGCAGGATTCAAAATAGGTGGGATATTGCTGCATGCTTCCTTTAAGGCTGCCCCCTTCTCCACCCATCAGCATCACAAAAGTACTCTTCTGTTCCAGCAGGTCGTCCGGGTTGAAATATACGGGCACTGATTCCGGAGTCAACATTCTTGCGTGACCGTTATAGCAGGCCATATCCACCCTGCCAAACCCCAGGTAAGGCCGGGAAGCATCCAGGAAGTATGTCAGTGTGTCCACTGTAATAGCGGCCATCGTATAGTTAAAACGGGATTTAAGCGGGTACAGCTCATGGGTAAAGCCATGATTACGCGTACTGAGCACCACGGGATCCGCATTCAGCCTTGCACGGCGTAACATAGCTATCAGCAGCAGGTTGATGTCTGCTTCACTACCGTTATGAGAAGTGAAAACCGATTTTAA
Source organism: Chitinophaga sp. CF418 (assembly GCF_900142925.1). Classification (GTDB taxonomy): domain Bacteria; phylum Bacteroidota; class Bacteroidia; order Chitinophagales; family Chitinophagaceae; genus Chitinophaga. The sequence continues at coordinate 258,581 of NZ_FRCN01000006.1, read as the reverse complement.
TGGTTTGGTGAGATATAAGCCGTAATGATCCGTGCAGGTAAAGTTATTCCTCACATAGTTATAGATGCGGCGCGCTTTGGCGGTATCATCTTTCAGGCCATCAGTCAGTTGGTCCACTACATCTCCCAGGTAGCCGTTATTCCTGCTCAGGTCTGCACCGAAATCCTCATCTTTGTTCAGTTCTTCAGAGAATTTCTGCCAGTTACCCAGTATTGGTTTTATAGGCGACTCAGGATATTTGATCGCAGACAACTGGAATTCTATCCTGGTAATATGGTTCCTCAGGGAGGTAGTATAGCTTTCTTCCTTCAGGGCCGGAATATCCTTGGCTGTCCATACGTTTTTTACCGTATTGGCGGTAAAACTGCCATGCTGGGAAGCGCCGGTAGGGCCATTTGATTCATAGGTCACGTTATAGGTCTGCCTGTCAACAGTTGTCTTTACAGCCAGCAGGCTATTGATATCCTGCTTCAGGAAAACGTAGTCATATATCTCAGGAATAGTAACACTGTACTCACTGAGCAGACAGGGATATTCGTCCTGGAAATTCCAGGGTTGCAGGTTAAAGTAGAAAGGAGAAGTTACCGAATAGGTATACTCGATGATCGTTCCCTCTTTTACCCCGGGAACGGTAAACTTCTTTAGAATGTGGTTCTTGTCAAACTTATCGGTGAAGACGCTTTTACTCTCCATTTTTGTTTCCACCACCTGTCCGTTTTCCAGGTTGTAGGCAACTGCCTTGAGGTTAATCAGCTTTTCTTCCGACTGGCCGGAGATATAAAGAGGGATATTTTCGGTAGCAACGTCGTAACCGTTCTTATCCACCACCTTTATTCTCTTAAATCGCTTATAAGTCAGTTCAAAATGGTCTCTCTCCACCTGGAACTCCGAAGAACCTATGTCCGCGAGAATAACCGCATGCGCTGATGTATCTTTTTCGAATGATGTCGGAGTAAAATCCTCCGCACTGATCTTCCCAAATCTGACCTTGTCCCTGGTCTGGGAAAATGTTGTAAGTGTAAACAAGCAAGCCGCTACGAGCTGCAGGGGGAACACAATAGATCTGCTACGCATACAGGATATAAGGATTATTTTGTGATGAAGGTAAGGGAAAAACCATATTCCAACCTTTGCTATAGCAAACTTTTATTTTTGTGTAACTTGCACTCAATCATGAACCTCGCAGCGAAATATACGGCATTCATCAAGCAGCATGCGGCTGATCTGGGCTTTGACCATTGTGGCATAGCCAGGGCGGTGCAGCTCGACGATGATGCGCGCCGGCTTGAACAGTGGCTGCATAAGGGCATGCATGGCTCCATGCATTATATGGAGAATAATTTCGATAAACGGGTCGACCCCAGGAAGCTGGTAGATAATGCCCAGTCTGTCATCACCCTGCTCCTGAACTACTATCCCGCCCAAACGCAGCAGCCTGAAGCGCCTAAGATCTCCAAATATGCCTACGGACAGGACTATCACGAGGTTATCAAAGGCAAACTTAATACCCTGCTGGCCCGTATGCAGGAAGCATTCGGAGAGGTAAGCGGCCGTGGGTTTGTAGACTCTGCCCCTGTGCTGGAAAGAAGCTGGGCCCAGCGAAGCGGCCTGGGATGGCTGGGAAAGAACGGGAACCTCATCCATAAACAGGCGGGTTCTTTCTTTTTCATTGCTACCCTCATTACCGATCTGGCGCTGGAATATGACAGCCCTGTAGGTGACTATTGCGGTTCCTGTACACGTTGCCTGGATGCCTGCCCTACCGAAGCACTGGTAGCGCCCGGGGTGGTGGATGGCAGCCGCTGCATTTCCTACTTTACGATTGAACTGAAAGAACTTTTAATTCCTGAAAACATGCAGGGCCGGTTCGACAACTGGATGTTCGGTTGTGATGTATGCCAGGATGTCTGCCCCTGGAATCGTTTTTCTAAACCCAATCAGACGGTTGAATTTACCCCCATCCCTGAGGTCCTCAACTTCAGCACAAAGGACTGGGAAGAGCTGACAGAAGAAGAATTTAAGAAGATCTTCCGCCGTTCCCCCATGAAACGATCAAAATATGCCGGTATCCGTAGAAATTTGCGTTTTATTAACGGATGAGGTTATTTCCTTTTGTTCTTTTTTGCGTACATTGTTATTCTCATATTGCCAACAACTATTCCATCACCTATCTGCTAAAGGGAGTGCTATAAAGTTTCTGTTTTATGGAAGTGAAGGTATTAACTGCACCAGGTTTACATGGCTCAGGCCCATTACACTGGCAAAGCATCTGGGAAAAGACATCCGGATATAAACGTATCGATCAACAAGACTGGGACACCCCGGTCATGACCGAATGGGTAAAAACAATAGAGGACGCTGTGGCAGAAGCAGGTCCTGACGTAGTGATTGCTGCACACAGCCTGGGCTGTATTGCGCTGGCCTACTGGGCGCAGCAGACAAAACTCAGCATTAAAGGTGCCCTCCTGGTAGCGCCTGCAGATACCGAGCGCCCCGGATTCCCGGCTGACGCACGGGGATTTGCTCCCATTCCATTGGGGCCGCTGCCCTTCAAAAGTATTGTGGTATCCAGCACGAACGACGAATATGCCAGCCTGGAAAGAGCAAGGTCTTTTGCTGATGCCTGGGGAAGCCGCTTTGTGAACGCTGGTCCCAAAGGACATATCAATGCAGATTCCAACCTGGGCGAATGGCCCACAGGACAGGTATTACTGGGTGAGCTGGTAAGGAACTGGGAGACGCTGTAATAAAAAAAAGGCCATCCGCCTGAAGGCGGACGGCGATTGATATTCCACGTCATGGCTTATTCAGCCGTTATAGATCTAGTTCTTATTTAAATCCTTTCATCAGGTAAAATGCATCATTCCAGCGCAGCTCATTTCTGAACTGATACAGGTCTGTATCCTTACCAATACGCACATACTCAATACCCGCCATGTCTGCAAAGTCCTGCATATGCGCAGCAGTCAGGTTCTGACTATAACCGGTGTGGTGCGCCCCTCCGGCCTGTATCCAGGCAGCACAACCTGTGCGCATGTCAGGCAATGGCTTCCACAATACCCTTGCTACCGGCAGTTTAGGCAGCTGATGTAACGGCTCTACTGCATCCACTTCATTCACCAGCAATCTGAAACGATTGCCCATATCAATTACAGACGCATTAATAGCCGGACCTCCCGCAACATTGAATACCAATCTTACAGGATCAGCCTTACCACCTATACCCAGCGGATGGATCTCACAGGATGGTTTGCCGTTCGCGATAGATGAACAGATCTCCAGCATGTGCGCCCCCAGTACCAGGCGATTATCCGGATCAAAATGATAGGTATAATCTTCCATGAAAGAGTTACCCCCTGGCAGTCCGCTACCCATTACTTTCATCGCTCTCACCAGTGCAGCCGTTTTCCAGTCACCTTCACCGCCGAAACCATATCCGTCAGCCATCAGACGCTGTACTGCAATACCCGGCAACTGCTCCATGCCATGCAGATCCTCGAAAGTATCTGTAAAACCTTTGAATTTACCTTCTTCCAGGAAAGCACGCAAGCCTAACTCTATACGTGCAGCTTCCCGCAGAGATGAGTGTTGTGCGCCACCTTTCAGCAAAGGAGCCGCAAGTACATAACTCTGCTCATATTCCTGTACCAGTGTGCCAATAGCAGCATCGCTGATCCCTTTGATATATTTTACCAGGTCTCCTACACCATAGCCATTCACTGAATACCCAAACTGCAGCTCTGCTTCCACTTTGTCGCCCTCAGTTACAGCCACCTGACGCATATTGTCTCCAATACGGGCAAAACGGGCGCCCTGCCAGTCAAACCAACCGGCAGCTGCACGCAGCCATGTACCTATTTCTGCTGTTACTTCCGGATCCTGCCAGTGGCCAGCTACTACTTTCCGGTCCATTCTCATTCTCGACATCATGAAACCAAACTCGCGGTCGCCATGGGCAGACTGATTCAGGTTCATAAAGTCCATATCGATATCTCCCCAAGGGATGTCCCTGTTAAACTGTGTATGCAGGTGTAATAACGGGCGTTGCAGGATCTTTAATCCCCCGATCCACATTTTGGCCGGAGAGAAGGTATGCATCCAGGCGATCACCCCTATACAATCAGGAGCTGTGTTAGCTTCCTGGCAAATGCGGTATATTTCATCCGGCGTTTTTACGACCGGTTTAAATACAATGCGTACCGGTATGTTGGCGTCTGCACTGAGCGACTGTGCAATCTTTTCTGCGTGCGCCGCTACCTGCTTTAAAGTTTCTTCTCCATAAAGATGTTGGCTGCCGGTGATGAACCAGGCTTCAAATTGCTTCAACTGTATCATGCTGTTGGAATTTTAGATGTGACCTGCACTATTGACCATAATAGGCATCGGGCCCGTGTTTGCGTTCAAAATGTTTTCTGATCAGGGATTCTTTCAGTTTAGGACACTCCGGACGGATGCTCTCTGTCAGGTATGCCATCCTCGCTACTTCTTCCAGCACCGCCGCGTTGTACACTGCTTTGTCGGCTGTCTTTCCCCATGTAAATGGCGCGTGATTGCCTACGAGTATCATCTCCACATCCTTATACGACAATTGCCTTTCCTGCAGGCATTGCATGATCTGGAAGCCAGTTTCATGTTCGTAGTTGCCCTTAATCATCTCATCACTCATCGGTGCTGCGCAGGGAACATCTGCCGTCAGGTGATCGGCATGTGTAGTGCCATAGATAGGAATATCCCGCTGTGCCTGTGCCCAGGCGGTAGCATATGTAGAGTGCGTATGTACAATGCCTCCGATATCCTCCCAGTGTTTATACAACACCGCATGGGTTTTGGTATCTGAAGACGGACGCCCTGTTCCTTCAACGGTCTTTGCGTCGAAATCAACAATTACCATGCTATCGGGCGACAATAGCTTATAAGGCACGCCGCTGGGTTTAATGGCAAAGACGCCCAGGTTGCGGTCTACCACGCTCACATTTCCAAAAGTGAACAATACCAGTCCTAAGGCGGGCAATTGCATATTGGCTTCGTAAGCCTGTTCTTTTATGCCCTTATAACGGTTGCTCATACGTACAATTTTTCGGTGAATGCGCCCAGTTCCTGGAATTGACGGTAACGGGCTGCATAGTATGGAACATTCTCCTGGCGAGGCTGCCAGACAGTTTCAAATCCAGAGGTCATCGCTTTCTGCGCACTGTCAATATCGCTATAGATGCCTGCCGCTGTAGCTGCAAACATGGCAGCGCCGAGTGCACATGCATTCTCACTGTTTACGATCCTGATAGGCCTGTTCATAACATCTGCCAGTACCTGCATGGCGTAAGAAGACTTCTTGGCCACGCCGCCCAATGCAATTACCTCTTTAATAGGCACGCCTTCTTTCGCGAAACGCTCAGCTATGCTTTGCGCGCCAAAAGCGGTAGCTTCTACCAGTGCTTTGAACATCTGTACGGCATCTATACCCAGGTGTAAACCGGTAATAGTGCTTTTTACAGTATGATTGGCATCAGGCGTACGACGGCCGTTAAACCAGTCTAAAGCCAGGGGATCATTATCCTTTAGCGGCAGCTGCTGCGCCTGTTGTGACAGGTAGCCCAGCAGTTTATCTTCCACTGCAGCGAGTTTATCCTTATCCTCAGGCAGGAGCGCATACAATGGCCCCATAATGAGACGGCGCAACCAGGCGAATACATCGCCATAGGCGGATTGTCCTGCTTCCAGTCCCAGCATGCCAGGTATTACAGAGCCATCTACCTGTCCGCAGATGCCTTTTACAAACAGATGCCCTGCTTCTTCCATGGGTGCCACCAGGATGTCGCAGGTGCTGGTTCCGATCACCTTACAGAGAGAATAAGACTGGATACCGCCACCTACAGCGCCCATATGCGCATCGAAGGCGCCTGTGCCTATTACCACATCTTTGGAAAGTCCCAGGCGGGTAGCCCATTCCTCACTGATGGTGCCAGCCGGAACGGTCGCGTCTACAGTATCGGTATATGTCTGATCATATTTGCCCAGGTAAGGGTGTAATTTCTCCAGGAAATCCTTCGGAGGTAAACCTCCCCATGAAGCATGCCACATCGCTTTATGTCCTGCCGCACAACGGCTGCGTAATAAAGTGCCGAGACCCTTGTTGCCTGTCAGCAGTGCCGGGATCCAGTCGCAATGCTCTACCCAGGAAGCCGCTTTCTCTCTCACAACAGCATCTTCTGTAATTACATGCAGGATCTTGGCCCAGTACCATTCACTGCTGTAGATACCCCCGCAATATTTTGTATAGTCGGTGCCATTGCTATGTGCAGTGTCATTGATCAATGCAGCCTCCTTATTGGCAGTATGATCTTTCCAGAGAACGAACATGGCGTTAGGATTATCCTCAAAACCAGGTAACAGGGCCAGCGGTGTGCCTGTTTCATCTACCGGGCCGGGAGTAGAACCCGTTGTATCAACGGCAATACCTTTCACGAGAGCAGCCGTACCTGCAGGACATTGTTTCAATGCCCCGAGGATGCTTTGCTCCAGTCCTTCCAGGTAATCTAATGGGTGCTGACGGTATTGCTGCACGGCAGGGTCACAATACAAACCTTTCTGCCAGCGGGGATAATAGTGCACGGCACTACCTACTTCCTCTCCTGTCCGGGTATTCACTACGAGAGACCGTACTGAATCGGTGCCGAAGTCGACACCTATTACAAATGAATTTTCCATAACGTACATCCTTGAACGGTCTTCCTGCCTGTTGGCAGCGAAAGACAACAACGTATTTTAAAATGAGTAATTGTTCCAGTCTACTTTATTGTCAAACAGACAATTATTAAATAAGGTAAAAAAACACTGATATGAGCGTCACGTATTACAGTGAAATCATATCAGTTTGCCTTATTTCAGATTTCCGGGATCGGAAACAAAATTGAGGAAGGCGTGGAATTTGGCGCTGTATTTTCTTTTATCCAGCTTATAATAGAATGCTCCCCTTTTGGAAGTAGCCCTCTCTTTTTCCTTCTGTTTGACAAGTAAGCCGGTAGATAATACCTTCCTGCTGAAGTTACGCTTGTCAAAGCCTGCATCATATACTGCTTCGAACAGTATCTGCAGTTGTGGGATGGTGAACCTGGTAGGCAACAGTTCAAATAACAGCGGGTGAATGGCCGCTTTATAACGAAGCCTTGCCTGAGCCTCTTCAACCATTTTTGCATGGTCGAAGATCAGTTTGGGAGCATCCCTGAGCGGAAACCACTCAGCTTTGTACTCATCCGTGATCTGTTGCTTGTACTGGTTGATATCGATCAATGCGAAATAGGACACAGAAAGCGTACGTTCCATCGGGTCCCTGTCCGGGCTGCCGAAAGCTGCCAGCTGCTCCATATAGACGCCTTCCAGCCCTGTGAGCTTGGTCAGCGTGCGGGCCGCTGCCTGTTCGAGATCTTCATCTGTCTGTACAAAGCCCCCCATCAGGCTCCATTTTCCCTTTTCCGGCTCGAAACCGCGTTTGATCAGCAAGAGCTTAAGATCCTGTCCGTCAAAACCGAAAATAATACAGTCTACAGCTACCAGCATCCGGGTTTGCCGGGAATAACGTGTCATACTATCCTGGAGTTTAATTCCGCTAATATAAAACTCCCCGTTGACATTGCCAGTTTTTTGAGCCACAGACTGTTTATTTGTACACAAGATAGAACTTTAAATGTCAATTTTACAATTATTTTTTATCAGTGTAACTGACCAGGAGTTAAAGACCTGTAATCAGGTACAAAAGTGATGATATTATTGTAGTCACCGAACTCCTCACGGGTGTGCATAGTGGTAAGCACCACCGCCTTCATACCCGCATTAGCAGCGGCTTCCACACCTTTTGGCGCATCTTCGAACACAATGCAGGAAGCGGGATCAACACCCAGTTCCTCCGCTGCTTTCAGGAATACTTCCGGATGAGGTTTGCTCGTGCTGACATCATTCGCAGTAATAATACTCCTGAAATAATGGCGTATATGCAGATTGTCCAGTGCAAAATCAACGTTAAAAGGAATAGCCGCCGTACCTATCCCCATTGGGATCCCCTCCTTTTCAGCGGCTTCCAGGAATGCCTGAAGGCCCGGTATCAGCTGCAGATGAGGCAAATAAGCCTTCTGGTAACGTTTCTCCTTCTCCAGGGACAGCTCATCCATCTCTGCCACTGTAAAACGGTCCTTTCCAAAAACACGGATCAGCAGCTCCTGGTTCTTACCGTACATTTCCTTCTTTACCGCCTCCCGGCTCAAACCTGCTCCCAGCTCTGTCAATGTGTTATACCAGCCCTCCAGATGATACGCCATGTCGTCGATCATAGTGCCGTTCATGTCAAATATAAATGCCTTTTTCATAAGTCTCTTTTACAATTTTGCAGGGTCAAAGCTAATAAATTAAATAGCGGCATAGTAGTCCCAATTCTATCCTTATTTGCTTAAGTTGGCCTTGAGATTCGGTTGATCCTATAGCCTACAGGCACTCTACTATAGCTTTATAGGCACTGTTCTATAGCCAAGGCTATACAAAAGCTCTGCTAAAGCAGGACTACAGCAGCTATAGCTATGGAATCCGGGCGAATCCTGAGCGAAACCGGAGCATTTTTGAACCACAGAAGATCCGGTTCTGAATTGCTACATAATTGGATCATTCGCAACAATAGGCTCCGTTAGGAGCCTCAGTGTTTGTAGCCCGGGGTGCAACCCCGGGGGACGAGTAGCGTAAGGTTTCAACCCCGGGTTCCGAAAGGGGCAATGCCCCCGGGATAGATACCAATAAAGAAAAAAAAAGAAGGTCGAATGAGTTCGACCTTCGCGATCTAGTTCACGTTATTGAATCGACCGCATGCGGCAAAAATTACTGGATTTGCATGCAGTTCGCAGAAACATTTATATAGTAAACCGGTGTCTCCTCCATATCAACATGCACACCCCATCAACTGGAAACAGACCCGGCAGCTATGAAAGCAACCACAATAGATTAATGAGCTGTAAGAAGACTCGTCACCCGCCGGATAAATAGCATAAACAGTGGAACATCCAGACAGGAAATTTTCGGTAAACGTAATTGCTACCTGATGCAATTTAGTGATAAATGTCAAAATTACAATTAAATATTTCCCTCCTTCCGGACATAAAGAAAGGTCCATGGACAAGCGCCACTTTTATAGCGCTGTCCATGGACCTTTATATGTTTCAATCGTATTGTTTACTCCCCTACCTGGAAACACCGCATGCTGATGCTGCCATTCTGGATCTCTTCATAAGTGAACCTGATATCTTCATCCGGTTCGGCCAGACCAAGTCCGTAAATGAAAGGAAAATAGTGGTCCGGAGTAGGGATGGAAAGTTTCGCTGCTTCCCCCAATCTCTCATAGTGCAGCAGGTCTTCAAATGCCTGCTGTTCCACCTTGTTCTTTACAGTAGCGTCAAACTCCTGTGCCCAGTCAAAGGGAGCTGCATTGTCTGCAAAACTGATCCTTCTCAGGTTATGAACAATATTGCCACTACCTACAATAAGTACTCCTCTTTTACGGAGTTCCTTCAGCTCCTGCGCCAGCTGATAATGATAAGCAGGTGGCTTATAATAGTCAACGCTCAGCTGGAACACCGGTATATTGGCTTCCGGGTACATATGTTTCAGGACAGTCCACGTGCCGTGGTCCAGTCCCCACTGATCATCTTCCACCACCTGGGTACTTTTGATCAGCTTTGCCGTTTCACGAGCCAATTCCGGCGCTCCCGGGGCCGGGTACTGCACATCATGCAGCGCCTGCGGAAACCCTCCGAAATCATGTATTGTAGCCGGCCTGGCGGAGGTCAGCACATGCGTGCCTCTCGTCAGTCAGTGGGCAGATACTACCAATATAGCGTTAGGTAATTGTTTCACTGATTCCCCCATCTCTTTCAACCGGCGGGTGAAAGCATTGTCGTAAAGCGCGTTCATCGGATTACCATGACCAATGAACATAGCCGGCATTAATGTAGTACGCTGATAATCACGGGTAATCTTCCCCAGTTCTTGTAATTGCATATATAATCCTCCTACAGGCAAAACGGCCATTGCGGCCAGAAAATCCTTCCTGTTCATCGTACACAAAGATACTCAACGCCTATGCGCAGGAAATGGACAAATCATCTGATAAAGTGGACTTTTCGATATATTTGAGCCATGCGGACCATACTCAAAAATTATAGCAGCCTGCTACTGCTGCTTGGCGGAATTATTGCCGGCAGCATTCTGGGGCTGATCTTCGGAAAACGGGTGGAAGTGATCAAACCGATAGGCGATATATTCCTTAACCTTCTTTTTACAGCTGTTATACCGCTGGTATTCTTTGCCATTGCTTCAGCTATTGCCAATGTTGACCCCAGTCAGAAGCTGGGCAAAGTGATCTCTGTTATGGGATTGGTGTTCGTTGGCACCGTCCTGATATCGGCATTTCTTACCATTGTTGCTATCTGGTTCTTTCCCTTACAGGCAGTAACCACCGGCCCCGCAGTTATGGAGGAAATGAAGACCGCCGGACCAGGAGAACAACTTACCCGCTTACTGACAGTAGGAGAATTTTATGAGTTGCTATCCCGGAAAAATATGTTACCCTTCATCATCTTCTCTGCTCTCGTTGGATTTGCAGCCCTAAAGGCAGGAGAATCAGGCAAGGCTTTCCGCCGCTTCCTGGATTCAGGCAACGAAGTGATGAAGCAACTGCTGAATATTATTATGCTCCTCGGACCTGTTGGTCTGGGCGCATATTTCGCCTACCAGGTAGGTACGCTGGGGCCTGAGCTCTTTGGCACCTATGCCAGTTCAATGGCGGTTTACTATGGCTTCGGACTATTTTATTTCATAGTAATATTCAGCGTCTATGCTTTTCTGGCAGGAGGAATGGCCGGGGTGAAAATTTACTGGAAGAATAACCTCGTTCCTACCTTTACTGCACTCGGTTCCTGTAGCAGTATTGCTACCATACCAGCCAACCTGGTGGCCGCACAGCGTATGGGCATTCCAGAACATATCGGGAATGTGGTTGTACCATTGGGCGGCACGCTGCATAAAGATGGCTCCAGCATCTCTTCTATCGTAAAAATAGGCGTCGTATTTGCCATGTTCCACCGTCCGCTGACAGGCGTGGATACTGTATTGCTTGCATTGGGGGTAACGGTAATTGTGAGTATTGTAGAGGGGGGAATTCCTAATGGTGGTTATATCGGGGAATTGTTGGTAATGTCCGTATACGGCTTTCCGATAGAAGCCCTTCCGGCTGTGATGGTGATCGGTACCCTCGTGGATCCCCTGGCTACCATCCTGAATGCTACCGGCGATACAGTAGCCGCCATGATGGTGACCAGGGTAATGAAAGGGCGCCGTTGGCTTAAGGATCGAGAGGATCTTCAGGATCCTGCTGCCAGGCTTTCAGATCCGGCAATATAATATTCTCCGTAGGAGCTTTTCTTTCCAGACCTGTATAAGGCAGATAACCTATCTCATTTATAAAGCGCGCCGCCATCTTTTCAATAGCGAGCGACTGGAATGAATCTGATACGATCAACATCGGTTTTGACGCTGGTATATTGAACAGGTATACCAGTCTTACGGCATTCCTGATGTTGGTCGTCGTGTGTCTTGCATGCGGTTCTATGATCACAACACTATCAGGGATACCTAATTTGTCGACCATATACTTCTTCATCTCTATCGCTTCACAGAAAGGCGTTTTATAAGGATGTACATGCCCGCCGGACACAATGATAAAAGGCGCTACATTATCACGGTACTGTTCTGCCGCCAGTTTACAACGGAATATTCCCATACTGTCCATCGTCTGTCCTGCCTTTCCCGGACCGCTTCCAGGAACCATGATGGTACTGAAGCGATAGGCATTCCAGTTGGTCCTCTTCAACTTTGCAAAGGGCGCTGCATTCTGAGCCTTATATAAGGGTTCATAACGGGTGGCTTCATCCCTGCCATTAATTTCCAGCGCCTTTAGCGATCCCAGTAAAGATTGTTTATAGAACGTATTGCCTGTACCGATAGGCATGATCTGCTGTACCGCCGTTTTCACCTGCTTCACAAATCCAGGATCTGAGGGCCGGAAAGAAATAGAATCGATCCTCGGATAACGGGGAGGAAGCCCCTGGAGATATACCCTGCACACATGATTGATGCCTGCGGCTACATCCTGCCAGGCCTTACGGATAAAGGTTGTGTCGGGGTTCTCTGCATATAACGGATAACGATCTACAACCTTGAGACGCTGCACAGTTTCCGTAATATCGGGATTGGTGACTGCCAGCCTTTTGAACTCCTCACCCACTTCCTGTATCTCGGCTGCCGTCCATTCCAGCGCTTTGCCAATACAGGCTGCGTCTGCGCATTGGCTGTAGGCGGCTGTTAAACGTGCCTGCCTGTCTTTCGCGATCTGGTTAAACACGGCATCTTTTACAATAGCATCATGCGCAGGACCTGTCCTTTCCAACAGATATAACAGGTAGAATGATTTCCTCATCTGCACCTGCTGTGAAGCAGTGTAGGAAGGAGTGACAATCTTCGCTGTCTTTGTTGTCCTTGCTTTGGATTTACCTTTTGTTGATTTTCTACGCTGCGATTGTGCGGTCAATGTTACCAGGCACAATAACAGGCATAAGCTCATGTTGACTGCTGATCTCATATTTTTTCCCCGGCGCGTTGGCAGCGCCTTAGTTTTGATTATTGTATCTGTTTCCCGTTCTTATAAATAGCTTTAATACTACGTGTAGCTCTGATATCCTGCAAGGGATTGGCATCCAGTACCATAAAGTCAGCCTTTTTACCGGGCAGCAGGCTGCCGGTCTGCCCTTCTATTCCCAGCATGGCAGCTCCGTTATAGGTAGCATACCTGATCACTTTTAAAGGAGGAACTCCCGCCTCTGTCATCAGCTGCAGTTCCATGTGTTCGGAAAAGCCCAAGGCTCTCACAGGCTGTGCGCCGGAGTCGGTACCCATGACAATTTTTATGCCTGCACTATCCATTTTATGCAGGTTCCGGGAAGCGATCTGGAGCGATTTCATCTTACGCTCCCGTTCACTGTTTTGTTGTTTTTGATATTCTTCGCTCTTCAGCATATCCCATACGCCGGGTTCCAGCGAACGGACAAAGAAAGGATCAGCAAACCATCCCGGCAGGGTGGCATAAGCAAAACCGAATTCTTCAATGCAAAGAGTGGGGATATAATAGACATTCTTCTGTTTCATCGCAATGATCAGGGAATCATCCACCTCCTGGTCCCTGATACTGTGCGCCAGTACATCGACGCCTGCATCTACCAGCTTGCGGGCATCTTCGAGGTAATATACATGTGCGGCTACCTTAATGTTATGCGCATGTGCTTCTGTAATGATGGCATGGTAGATCTCAGGAAGAAGACTTGGCTCTCCATCTACCCATATCTTGACAAAGTCAGGTTTCAATACAGCCAGGCGGCGCATATCCTGTAAGGCCTGATCCGCGCTTATGGGGCGCAGAATGCTTGGACCAAATGCAAGGGGAGGTACTCCTTTAGGAGCACCAAAACCATAACCGGCAGTGTAAAAAGAGGCGCCGGGAAGCATGTCCATCCGTGATGCGTCCCGAAAAATGAAAGCGGCTGGCTGGTCGGTTCCCAGACTCAATATTGTTCCCACACCATATTCCAGGTATTGCATCAAATGGTGGTTAACATTTTCCGGAGTATAGTTGGCAGCTGCAATAGTCGTGCCCTTTAATAATCCAACATGCGCATGACCGTTCACCAGTAGTGGCATCACGGTCATCCCCTGACCATCTATTTCAGCGGCGCCTTTAACGGGGTAGTTTGTACCTGCCGGTAGTATAGCGGCAATGGTGTCTTCAGTAACAACCAGACTGACATGGGAACGGGCTTCAGCCCCGCTCCCATCAATCAGGGTAATATCCTTGAGTATAAAAGAAGTGTTGTCCTGGGCATAAGTGTAGTAACATATAGCGGAGAGGCAAACACTGAAAAATGTACGTTTTAGCATAGTTACGCAATTTGCAGTTTATCAATCCAGAAACTGCAAACTACGAAACTATAAACTTAAAACGGACCCGGCCGCCTGCTGAATTTTATAAAAGGCAAGATCAAGATCCGAAAGGAGGTCTTCCGGCTCCTCCAGTCCTACCGACAAACGGACCAGACTATCGGCCACCCCGGCGGCTCTCCGCTTTTCATCAGGGATGGATTTATGGGTCATGCTGGCCGGATGGCATAACAAACTTTTAACACCTCCCAGGCTTTCCGCCAGCTTAAAATATTGGGTACCAGTCACAAAAGCCTGTGCTGTTGCTTCCGTATCATCTTTGAAGGTAAACGAAACAATCCCACCAAAACCTTTCGACTGCTGTTTCGCAATGTCATGACCGGGATGGCTTGCCAGACCGGGATAATATACTTTATCCACCAGCGGATGCTGCTCCAGGTATTCCGCAATAGCCTGGGCATTGGCGCAGTGTTGCCGTACACGCAGGTGTAACGTCTCTATACCACGGATTAACAGAAAACTATCAAACGGTGAGAGAATGGCGCCACAGGCGTTCTGGTAGAATTTGATCTCTGCACCCAGTTCAGGCGTTCTGGTCACTACCAGACCGGCAATAAGGTCGCTATGTCCTCCCAGGTATTTGGTAGCACTATGCACTACTATATCAGCGCCAAGCGCCAGGGGCTGTTGTAATACAGGAGATGCGAAAGTATTGTCCACACAGAAAAGGCATTTACTGGCGGCTGCAATCTTCGCAATGGCAGCAATGTCAGATATCTTTAACGTAGGGTTGGTGGGTGTTTCCAGCCATATCAGTTTAGTGGCCGGAGTAATGGCATTGAAGATAGCCTGCACATCAGAAGTATCCACATAAGTGACCTTGATGCCAAATTTATTATACACTTTGTTGAATAACCGGAAAGCCCCTCCGTAGATATCATCCACAGCAACAATCTCATCACCGGATTGCAACAGTTTCACAATGGCGTCAATAGCTGCCAGTCCGCTGGAAAAAGCAATACCGGTAGCGCCGCCTTCCAGCTGTGCAGCTATCTTTTCCAGCGTTTCACGGGTGGGATTATTGGTCCTTGCATAGTCATACCCTTTATTTACGCCGGGCGCCTCCTGTACGAAAGTAGAGGTCTGGTAAATAGGTACAGCAATAGCGCCTGTTTGTGGATCTACGGGAATAGAATGGATCAGTTGTGTGATTGTGCTCATCTCTTTTGTGTTTTTGAGTTTGATGAAAATTGTTGATTAAACATGTCCTTATGAGGAACTTATCAAAAGAGATGCAGATAGCGGCAGGAATTGCTTAAAAGCAAAAAACTCACCTGGTAGCCAGGTGAGTTTATATATTTCTAGTAAAATAGATCAAACCTACTGACTTATCTTTCCCGCTGTGAGCGGGCTGGATGTAGCACCTTTCCGGTTTGGTGGAACCAGGTGGTTGCTAAGGCTTCGCAGGGCCATTTCCCTCTGCCTTTCTTGATAAGAAACTTAAAGAACTGGTGCAAAGGTATATGAGAACAAATTAAATCGCCAAATTTATTTTTTGCTGTCTGCAATACTTTTCACCGTTAGGGCAATACCATCTTCATAAGAAGTGGGTTTAAAATTGAAATGCTTTTCAAATTTCGAGCTGTCAAAAATATACGGATGTGTAGTCTGGTACATCATCTCATGCAACTCGCCGATAGTTTTATTAAAGAGACCTGCCAGACGAATCATAAAACCATTCAGCTTTGAATAACGGGGTTTCACATTTAAAGCTGCCGCCACCATGTCCACATATTCTTTTCCGTTAGGCGCAGGATTAGTCGTGGGCAGATGCCATACCTGGTTAAAGGAAGACGGATCGGCTGCCAGCAGATAAAGCGCCTTTCCTGCATCAGGTATAAATGTATAGCTATGGGTTACCTGGTCATTGCCCATCCAGTTGGCCGCTTGTCCCTGCGCCAGTTTATTGATCACCATGATATTGAGAACGCTGGTACTGTCTGCCGCAGGGCCATAAAAGTCGGCCGACCGTGCGATGGTCGCTGTAAGATTACCCCGTTTCACATTTTGCGTGATCTTATCTGCAATCATCGCTCTGATCTCTCCTTTCTTACTCCGCGGATTGTACGGCGTATCCTCGGTCATAGCGCCATTCACCAGCCCATACATATAGACATTGTCAAAAAAGATGAAAGGAATACCCGCTTCGCTGCAAGCCTCAATCACATTCTGAATGATCTTCGGCCACTTGTCCTGCCATACCTTGTGGTCATAGACCAGTCCCACACATAAAAACACGACAGATGAACCGCTGACAGCCCTGCGCGTCTGCAAAGGATCTGTAATGTCTGCCGCCATAATATCCGATACCCCATTTACCGGCTTCGCCTGCCTGCTTACCAATCTCACCTGTTTGCCCTCCTCCAGTAAAACGCTTGTCAGCTCCCGCGCTATACTCCCTCCTGCTCCCAAAATTGTGTAAACTCCTGATCCTGTAACGTTTGATAGTGTGTTGTTGGTCATAATAGGGTAGTTTTTTTAATATTAATGACGTAAAGCTAAAAGAAATATTTTATTTTCTGAACACTGTTTATTAAATTTGTACTGTAAAGTTATTTATATGGGCATCACAGACAGAAAGGAACGGGAAAAGCAGGAAATGAGGAAACTGATCATCGACGCCGCGATGGAAATGTTTATTAAAGAGGGGTTTGACAGGACCTCAATACGCAACATAGCTGATAAGATAGAATATAGCCCTGCTACTATTTATCTCTATTATAAGGACAAGGACGAACTTTTATATGAAGTACAGGGCCAGGCCTTCCTGGAGTTATATAATGCTTTCGTTAGAGACGTAACAGCTACTGATCCCCTGGAAAGATTGGAACAGCTACTTCACTCCTACGTAAACTTCGGTTTCGAACATAGGGATCTGTACGACCTGATGTTCATCCTGCGCTCTCCTATGAATGCCGTAGACGAGGGTAATGACTGGCCGAATTGCGATGAAGCTTATAATTTCCTGACCGATACGATGAATAAGTGTATCGACCAGCTGCGATATGAGAATGCGCAGATTGCCGCTCTCTCTATCTGGTCACTTGGGCATGGCCTGATCTCCCTTTTTATCAGAGAGCGCATTAAGGTTGCTCAAATACCTGACGATCAGATGCGTAATGTGATTACAGCTACTGTAAATGAACATCTGCGGCTGATAAAAAAATAAGCGATGGCGTTGGATAATTGACGCCATCAACTATCCGGGGCTCAGATAATGAAGACACCTGGCTCTTATTTGACCTTGTCAACATAAAATAGGTATCAGTATGATCTACAGCTGATATTGCGACACTTAATGTGTCTTTTTTTATCCTCTATTACTAAACACTGTTCATAATTTCAACTACGATCATGAAAAGAAAAACGTTCATAATACTGCTCGCCTTGTCCGGAATAGCCAGCCAGTATGGCTATGGACAGGGAAAGATCCTGGATGACTATATCCAGAGCGCCTTTTCGCAGAACCAGGGGCTGAAACAGCAGAACTTTCAGTTGGATAAATCCCTCTATGCCCTGAAGGAAGCTAAAAGCCTTTTCTATCCTCAGGTGGGCCTTGCAGGCAGCTATACCAAAACTGATGGCGGCCGTACGATCGATCTTCCCATCGGAGACATGCTGAACCCTGTTTACAGCACACTTAATCAGCTGACCAACAGTGAGAAATTCCCACAGGTGCAGAATCAGTCGTTCTTACTGAACCCTGATAACTTCTATGATGTACACGTGCGCACTTCTCTCCCTTTGGTAAATACGGAGATATGGTACGCCAACAAGATCAGGAAGGAAAGCATTTCACTGCAGCAGGCTGCAGTGAACGTTTATAAACGCAAGCTGGTAAAAGACGTTAAAACTGCATACTACCAGTATTATCAGGCGGGGAAAGCTGTGGAGATCTACAATACCGCACAACTCCAGGTACAGGAGAATATAAGGGTCAACACCAGCTTCCTCGCCAACGGTGTCACTAACAGCACTGCCCTTACCCGTGCAAAGGCAGAACAGCAAAAGATCGCAGCCGCTATTACGGAAGCAGAAAATAAACAACGGAATGCCCAGGCATATTTCAACTTCCTGCTCAACCGTGATCTGAACGCTTCCATTACCATAGACAGCAGCATCTTTATGCCGGAAGAAATACTGCCAGCTCCCACTCCTACCGGCAATACAAGAGATGAACTAGTTCAGTTATCCCAGCAACAAAAGATCGCTTCACTATTCTACCGTCAGTCAAAGTCTTACCTGGTGCCGAAAGTCAGCACCTTCCTGGATCTTGGCTCACAGGGTTTCAACTGGAATGTTGATGATAAATCCCGTTACTACATGTGGGGAGTGAACCTGCAATGGGATATTTTCGCTGCCGGCCAGCGCAAATACAAGGCACAGCAGGCAGCCATTGACGTTAGCAATTTGCAGGCTGCTTACAACGAAACCAGCATCTCATTTCAACTGGAACAACAAGTGGCTGAAAACAACTACCGCACAGCAGTCGCCAACTTCAAAAGCGCCAGACAACAGTTACAGTTATCCGAAAAATACTATACAGACCAATCCAAGGTATACAAAGCGGGACAGTTACTGTACATCGAATTACTGGATGCACAGACCCAGCTTACCAATGCAAAACTGCAGTTGTCCGTAGCTTTTGCTGCCGTACAAACCGCTATCGCCGACATTGAACGCACACAGGCTTCCTATAAACTTTAATCTACTTCCTTAAAAATATTCAACATGAAATCTATTCTCTCTTTCTCACTACTGGCATCTTTTTCCTGCCTGGTCATCTCCTGCGGAGCACCCAGCGCAGCGGAAAATAAAAATAATCAATCCAGCGAGATACCAGTGAAGCTCCTTCCGCTGAATGGCCAGATGAACTCCAACCCGGCTATCTCAGTATCAGGCCAGTTTACTACTGATGATGAAGTGCTGTTGTCTTTTAAAACGGGTGGTATCATCCAACGTATCCTGGTGAAAGAAGGCGATGCCGTTAAAAAAGGACAACTGCTGGCAGTACTGAACCCTATAGAGATCAATGCGCAGGTACAACAGGCGCAGCTGGGTTTTGAAAAAGCACAACGTGATTACAAACGTGTGGAGAATCTTTATAAGGATAGTGTCGCTACCCTCGAGCAGTTACAGAATGCAAAGACAGCTCTTGACATGGCTGGCGAACAGGTGAAGACTGCACAGTTCAACCGTACGCACTCCCAGATCCAGGCGACCGAAAGTGGTTATATACTGCGCAAACTTGCCAGTGAAGGGCAACTGGTGCAGCCGGGCACTCCCGTGTTGGAAACCAATGGCGCCCAGTCAGGTAACTGGATGTTGCGTGTGAATGTCAGCAATAAAGAATGGGCAGCTATTAATCTTCAGGATAAAGCGAACGTAGAAGTGGAAGCTGTTCCCGGTAAGACCTTCGAGGGTGTTGTTTCCCGTAAGTCAGAAGGTGTGCAGCCACAAAGCGGCTCTTTCACTGCGGATATTAAGTTAACCGGAGAAAAACCTTCCGCCATCGCCTTCGGCATGTTTGGTAAGGCCGTTGTCAAACCCGTAGTTGCTGCTTCTGCTGATGGTAAAGGTCCCTGGGCCATTCCCTATGATGCGTTACTGGAAGGTGATGGTAGTACAGGCTATGTATATGTCACCAACGATAACAAGACCGCACACAAAATAGCTGTTACCATTGCGGGAATGGAAGCCGATAAAGTGATCATCAGCAAAGGACTGCAGGACGCAGGCGCCCTGATCATCTCTGGCAGCGCTTATCTGACAGAAGGCAGCACTATCACCGTAAAATAATACCCGCCCGGTAAGAACTCCTCTAATAAATCAACTAATCATGAAAATTTCTTCATACGCGGTAAAGAACTATCAGTTTACACTGGTGATCTTTATTATGATTATCGTACTGGGTATTACCACCATCCTCACGATGCCCCGGTCCGAAGATCCCGAAGTAAAATCTCCTTTTTTTAATGTCGTAGTCGTATATCCGGGCACCAGCCCGAAAGACATGGAAGACCTTGTGGTAGATCCGCTGGAAAAAGAATTGTCTTCCCAGGAAAATATTAAACGTGTAAGGACCAGTATCGGGGACGGTCTGGCTGTAATACGTGTGGAATACAAATACAAAAGCAACGTTGATGATAAATACCAGGAAGTACTCCGTGTGGTGAATGGCAAACGCAGCGCGCTACCAGAGAATATCAGTATAGATGTTTTGCGCCAGCAACCCAGTGATGTAAATATCATGCAGATAGCCCTGGTGTCTGAAACAGCATCTAAGGACAAGCTGCAGTACTACGCAGAGAAACTACAGGACGACCTGGAAACGATCAAGGCCCTGAAAAATGTGGAGATACATGGTATTCCCGACAGGCAGGTAAGAATTGAGCTGAACCTCGAAAAGATTTCCCAGATGGGCCTACCGGTAAACAAAGTCATTTCCAGTATTCAAAACGAAATGAGCAATATCCCCGGTGGTAGTATTGAAGCTGGTAACCGTAGTTATAATATTAAAAGCAGCGGCAGTTATCAGCAGCTGGATGAAATAAAGAATACGGTTGTCTTTAACAGTAAAGGAAAAAATGTCTTCCTTAAAGACGTCGCCGTTATTCATTACGGCCTGGCAGACGAACAATATGAAACAAGACTGAATGGACACAGGTGCGCCTTTGTGGTGGCCGCTCAGAAAGAAGGTGAGAACATCAGCGCAACGAAAGAACTTTATCTGCCTGTACTGACCCAGTTTAAGAAAACGCTGCCCTCAAACATCGAAATGATCCAGCATTTTGACCAGGCAGACAATGTGAACAGGCGTTTGGGAGGACTGGGAAAAGACTTTATGATCGCTATATTGCTGGTGGCGATTACCCTGCTGCCTTTAGGATTCCGCCCCGCATTGATCGTAATGATCTCCATTCCGTTATCACTGGCTATCGGGATTGTGTTACTGAACTTATTCGGTTATAATCTTAACCAGCTCAGTATCGTAGGGTTGGTAGTAGCATTGGGATTACTGGTGGACGACAGTATCGTAGTAATAGAAAATATAGAGCGCTGGATACTGGAAGGACATTCGAGAATGGAGGCCACACTCAAAGCCACGAAACAGATCGGCCTTGCGGTAGTGGGATGTACGGCTGCGCTGGTAATTGCGTTTATGCCATTGGTGTTTCTGCCTGAAGGTGCTGGCGATTTTATCCGCGGACTCCCTATGGCTGTGATCCTGAGCGTATTTGCCTCTATGTTCGTATCGCTGACCATCATTCCCTTCCTGGCCAGCAAACTGCTGCCGCAACATGCAGGCAATCCTGAAGGTAACATCTTCATGCGCGCCCTTAAAAGACTGATCCATGGCAGCTATTCACGCGTGCTGGACAAGGCATTGAAAAGACCTGTTCTCTCAATAATAATTACCGTGATTATCTTCAGCGGTTCCATCGTATTGTTCCAGGTAGTAGGTTTCAGTCTTTTCCCGGCGTCAGAAAAGCCACAGTTCCTGGTGAATATTACAACACCGCCACAATCAAGTCTTGCTTACACCAAGAGCATCGCGCGACAGGTGGAACGGGCTTTGAATAAAGAAAGAGCGGTTACCTACTTTGCAACCAACGTCGGTAAGGGCAATCCCCGCATCTACTATAATGTCATACAGGAAAATGAAAGAAGCGACTTCGCCCAGATATTCATCCAGCTGGACAATCACACTACTCCTTATGATAAATTACAGCTGATTGAAAAATTGCGTAGGCAGTGGACACCATATCCGGGGGCTAAAGTGGAGGTGGTCAACTTTGAGCAAGGGCCACCTGCCCCGGCCCCGGTGGAAGTACGTCTCTTCGGCGATAACCTTGACACCCTCCGTAGCCTGGCTGCAAAGGTAGAGATCATGCTGCAGAAAGTGCCCGGCGCTATTTATGTGAACAATCCGGTAAAACTGCTTAAAACAGACATCCGGGTAGATATCGATAAAGAGAAAGCACAGCTGCTGGGCATTCCAAGTATCAATATCGACAGAACAGTGCGACTGGCAGTAGCAGGATTGAACCTGGGACATTATGCAGATAAGAATGATAACGACTATGATGTATTGCTGACACGCAATAAAGACGGCCGTCCTACAATGGATGTCTTCAACAACCTTTACGTAAATAACCAGGACGACAAGCCTTACCCGCTGTCGCAGGTAGCAAACCTCAGAATGGAAGCCTCTCCCCTGCGTATCAATCACCAGGAAAAGAGACGGGTAGTCTCTATTACAGCTTCCATACAGGAGGGCTTTCTGACTGACCGGGTGATCAACAGCACTATAGAGAAGATGAATGCCTTCCCGCTGCCTGCCGGCTACAGCTATGAGATGGGCGGCGAAGTGGAAACAAGACAGGATTCTTTCGGAGGTTTTATGAGCATTATCATTGTCACCATATTCCTGTTCGTGGCTGTGCTTGTACTGGAATTCAAGACCTTCAAAAGTACGTTGATCGTACTGTCAGTGATACCGCTGGGAGTAGTGGGTGCCGCTGTCGGCCTGTGGGTGACCGGCAATTCCCTGTCCTTTGTGGCCATTATCGGTATGATAGCCTTGGCGGGGATTGAAGTGAAGAATACTATCCTCCTGGTGGATTTTACGAACCAGCTCAGAGAGCAGGGCAAGTCCCTCGAGGAAGCAATCAGGGAGGCAGGGGAAATACGCTTCCTTCCTATTGTACTAACTTCACTGACTGCTATCGGAGGATTAATCCCTATCGCGATATCGACGAACCCATTGATAGCGCCATTGGCAATAGTACTCATTGGCGGCTTGATCAGCTCCACCCTGCTGTCAAGGATTGTAACCCCTATTATCTATAAACTGATTCCTCCGAAAGTGGAGCGTCACTAATAAGCACAAAAAAGCCGCAGAGATCATCTGCGGCTTTTTTATGAGTATTCAATTAAATTATTTCCTGATCACGTCCATCCAGGAAGCCGCCATCAGCGAAGCTCCGGCTATCGCAGGATGCACTCCATCGCCTGTCCAGTAAGAACCCGGTGCAGACTGCTGGGCCTTATCATAAATAGCCTGGTATGGGATGAAGGCCGCATTAAATTTTGTCGCAATTTCGCGGGCAGCCGCACGATACTCGTCAAATGCCGGGAACCATCTATCGTCCACTGCTTTCACGCCTTTAACAGCAAATGGCTCACCAATGATCAGCTGTACGTCGGGTAGCTGCTGTTTGGTACGTTCCAGCAAAGCGGTAAAATCGTCGCGATAAGTTTTGATAGTGCCGCTGTAGTTGCCATTCAGCATATGCCAGTAGTCATTTACACCAATGAGTATACTCAGCACATCCGGCTTTATCTGCAGGCAGTCTGTATCCCATCTTTCAGCCAACTGGTACACTTTGTTACCACTGATACCCTTGTTATAGATCTTCAGATTTTTCCCGGGAAACTCTTTCAGCAAAGCTGCAGCAGTAAGGTACGCATAACCATTGCCCAGTGCGCTCGTATTGTTGGCTTCACTCTGGTCCCGTTTACGTCCTGCATCTGTAATAGAGTCTCCCTGAAAGAGAATGACTGCATCCTTTTTTAATGTTACTTTTTTAGCGTGGGCTTTCATTTCACTGGAAGCTGCCGACACGATGTTGGGAAGACTAAGGGCGGCTAGACTGCCCAGTGATACGTTCCGGATAAAATTCCTCCGGTTTGAATTAGGTTGTTGTTCCATGGAATTATGATAG
This sequence comes from Chitinophaga sp. CF418, assembly GCF_900142925.1. Classification (GTDB taxonomy): domain Bacteria; phylum Bacteroidota; class Bacteroidia; order Chitinophagales; family Chitinophagaceae; genus Chitinophaga. The sequence continues at coordinate 234,774 of NZ_FRCN01000006.1, read as the reverse complement.
TTAAGTATGCACGTTGTGGTTATACCATGCAAATGGTGAGAACCTGTAATGAATAAAGCTAATGAATTATCGGAACAAAATAAAGATGCCGCCCAGGAATGAGCGGCAATTTAGTTATCTATCCTATGAAAACCTGTGTTTAAAAAATCTTTCGCATTTGCCGGGTATACAATCTCATAATTAACATACCAGGCTAGCGAAACCATGTGGCTTTATTATGGATATGGATATGGCAGTATTAATATATTCAGATATGTCGATTAAACATATAATTTTTTGAACTTATTGATATTAATTTTTACTTCAAATTCACTTAATGCTAAATGATTTATGCATTTCTTGTGTAAAGATGTACAATTGTTGCTGCCAATTTCGTAAATTTCAGGAGCTTATATCGAAAATGAGTAAGGACACACATATTTCTAGGTGCTAACACTTATTTTCAAGAAGCACAGCGGTCTTGGCGGTAAAAGGCCCCATTATTTGACGCATATTTACGCCCAGCTCGCTGCTTTGACTGTTTTTACCCACCTATCTTCTCTGGAAAACCTCATTAAAAGTAAATCCTGTATTGTCCGGGTACATTGCTGCTGACCATATAGGTGTGAATTGTTCATCGATCAGTAAATAGACTTATTTGAATACAAAATTTGATACGCGACCTATAACTATGCGGATACAATCTTTGCCTACTGCCAATTTCAGCGGCGGTTATACGTTTAATGAAAAAAAAACATCCGAATGTCCGGCAAACAGGTGTAATGAAGAATGCACTAACGGGGACGAACAAACTACCTCAAACTAGTTAGCCAATGAACGAGCCAATTTACAGAATACTGGTTATTGAAGAAGATGCTGCTTTAATAAAAAAGATTCAACAGTTATTAACCCCGCATCATTATGACGTCTATACTTCCACGACTCCGGAAGAGGGCATTTATATCTGTCGGCAGTATAGACCGGATCTTGTCGTATGTGGTGTAAGGCTGCGTGGTGGAAGCGGATATCATTTCCTGATGGAACTAAGGAATGATCCATCCCTGCAGCATATTCCCCTGATCTTCATCAGCGGCAAAGAGGGAACGGAAGACATGCGCATGGGCATGAACCTTGGTGCGGACGACTTCCTTTCAAAACCCTTCAAGAGTAAGGAATTGCTGCTTAGCATCAAATCCAGGCTTACCCGCTTTACGGTTTTTAATGTACAGCAGAGAGAAAAAAAGCACACTACCATCGTTTCCATGCCCGTTATCCCTCCTGAAGTCCATCACAAACTGAGCAAAACGGAATTCAGGGTAATGCAGATGATTGCAGAAGGAATGAGCACTAAAGAGATAGCACAAACACTTAATATCAGTATTAAAACAGTAGAGAACCACAGGCACAATATTTCTAAAAAGCTGAATCTTACAGGGCATAATTCATTAATAAAATATGCCATAAAACACCTTACACAGCAATACAAAATATTATCATAAGGGGACTCTGTAAGTGCTTATAGGGGGCAGTGGGGACTTACACGTCGTTCCGGCCGGTTGGGGTATTTATAGTGGTGATGCCCGTGCCGGCGGGTAGTGCAGTTTGCTATTGATGGTGAAAACCGCCAGCGATGACGGTCCTCTCAAATTCATTTCAAATGTATGGCGCCGTTTTCGTCATAACTGTATTTGATGTCGCCGATCAGTTCCAGGGTTTCCAGGAAGTAATCCAGACGTTGCAGTTTCTCAAGTCCGCCCGTAAACTTTTTACCGGCCAGCGCCTTATTGTCAAAGACAACCTTTACTCCGTACCAGCGTTCCAGGACCTGGGCTATCTCGAGCAGGGAGGTATCATGAAATACATACACCCCTTTCATCCAGGCCAGTACTTCGCTCTCGTCAAATGAGCGTACATTATACCCCTGGTCGGCCTTGTAAACTGCCTCCTGTCCTGGCTGCAGGCGTACTTCCTTTCCATCGGCCCTGGCTATTATAGCGCCGCTTACGAGTGCCGTTCTGGTGAGACCATCATTGTAAGCATTGACGTTAAAGGAGGTACCCAGTACTTCTATATCCGTTTGCTCGGTGTGTACAACAAATGGTTTGGAATCGTTTTTTGTTACCTGGAAATAAGCCTCTCCGTCCAGGTACACCTCTCTCTTATTGCTTGAGAAGTTAAAAGGAAAACGGAATCTGGAGGTGGCGTTCAGCCATACTTCCGTCCCGTCTGATAGCAATAATTTATAATCCATTTTAGGTGGTACGGTCAGCGTATTATACCCGTTGCCCATGGCAGTACCGCCTGTAAATTGCAACTTTTTAGCGCCGGCGCTGAGCTGTACATCCCCTGCCTTAATGTTCTGTTTTTCCTGGTTGTAGGGCAATGCAATTGTCTCTCCTCCTGCCAGTTGTAATTGCAGTCCGTTAACCGGAGCGGGTGGCGCCGCAACTACCGGAGGCGTCTGCACGGCTTTGCGCTGCGTATTTTTCCATATCAGGCTGATGCCGATGCCGGCTACTGCCAGCACAGCTGCCGCAAACAGCCATCTTTTGATGCTGTGGATCCCGTTCTTTTTGACGGATAATTCACTCCTTACGGAACTCCAGGCGTTGGCTACGTCTATCTGCTGCCAGAATTTCTCTTCTCCGGGCAATGAAAAACTGTGTTTCAATGCCCTCCACATCAATTCAACATCCTCATGACCGTTGATTAACGCTGATACATACTGATCGTCAGACTCGTTAATTGTACCATTACGCTTTTTCAACAACAACTGGTAAATGTGTTCGTGATTTTCACTCATCATTCTTAACTGTTCGATTTTATGGTAGATGGCTCCGCACGTGGATAATGCAGGTTCATTCACTGCAATCTATTGCATGAAGCTACGTACATCTCGTCATTAAAACTGTTAATTGCCAGTTAACGCATTTGCTAACAAATTGTTATGAGGGTTGTAAGGTAAACGATTGCGCTGGAAATGGTGCCGCAGCAGGCAGATTACCGGAGTATCTGTTAACTGGCTGTAATATAACGAAAAATGGCCGCCCTGTATTTAACGGGGCAGCCATTAGCCTCATATCTTTATATGATCAATACTTTGAATCCGGACGGTTAGCCACCAGTTTGCCGAAATCGGAAGGCTTGTTGCCCATCGTGATTTTCAGTACTCCTCCCTTCAGGATATCTGAGTGACGGATAAAACTGTTATTGTACGGTTTACCATTCAGGGTTACCTGCTGGATATAGATATTCTCAGCACTGTTATTGATGGTTTCTACGGTAAATGTTTTACCACCCTGTACTTTCAGGCTTGCCTTTTCGAACAGCGGACTACCGAATACGTAAATACCTTTGGCAGGATTTACCGGATATAAGCCGAGGGAAGAGAACACATACCAGGAAGACATGGCGCCAACATCTTCGTTACCTGCCAGCCCTTCCGGGGTCTTGGTATAGAAATCCTTCATTACCTGTCTTACCTTTTCAGCCGTCTTCCACTGATTGCCGGAATAAGCATACATGTAAGTTACGTGGTGGCTTGGCTCATTACCATGTGCATACATCCCGATCAGACCGGAAATATCGTTGGATGCCTGAGCACCCATGTCTCCTTTTGCTACGAACAGGCTATCCAGTTTCCTGGTGAAAGCGTCATCACCGCCCATCAGGCTGATCAGACCTTCTACGTCCTGCGGTACCAGCCAGGTATACTGCCAGCCATTACCTTCGGTAAAGTCACCTTTCTCATGGATAGAGTTGAATGGATCGTAAGGCGTTTTGAAGCTGCCATCATCCATTCTGGGGCGAACGAACTTAATGGTGCTGTCGAAGTAGTTTTTATAGTAGCCTGCTCTTTTTGAATAATATTCAAAGTCAGCTGTACGGCCCAGTTTCTTTGCTACGGCAGCAATACACCAGTCGTCTATTGCATATTCCATGGCTTTGGATACAGACTCATATTCCTTATCAGCAGGGATGTAACCTTTAGCCTTGATATCTTTCATACCCAGATCATCTCTTGTAGAAGATGCCTTCATCGCCTCAAAAGCAGCATTGATATCAAAACCTCTGTATCCTTTCAGATAAGCGTCTGCGATCACCGGCACAGCATGATAACCCACCATACAGTTTGTCTCACTGCCCATCAATGGCCAGATAGGTAATTTGCCCTGCTGCTTGTAGATGGTCAGCATGGAATTCACAAAACTGTTTACTCTTTCCGGTTGCGTCAGTGTATACAAAGGAGCGCAGGAACGGTAGATGTCCCAGAGGGAGAACACGGTATAGTTGTCAAAACCTGGATTGCTGTACACTTTTTTATCAGTACCACGGTAGGCGCGGTTATGATCATTGAAGAGCGCAGGTCCTATCATAGTATGATACAAAGCTGTGTAGAAGATGCTCCTGTTGGTTACATCTTTGGTTTCCAGCTGTATCCTGGACAGTTCCTTATTCCATTTTGCAGTGGCAGTTTTCAGGGTGCCTGCAAAATCCCATGACGGGATCTCACTATTGATATTTGCCAGGGCATTCTCACTGCTAACAGGGGAAATACCTACTTTCAGCATCGCCTGCGCCGGCGCTTTATCAAATGAGATCACACCTTTGATATTCTTGCCTTTACCCTCGGTACCCGCCAGTTTCTCATCGCCATTGAACACCTGGAAATCTTTCAACGGTACGCTACTGCGGATAGCAAACCAGAGACGCTGATCTTCCGCCCAGCCCTTAGACAAACGGTAACCAACCAGGGTGTAGTCGTCTTTCTTCTGGATGAAGGTTTCTACGGGAGCATCCCAGCCTATGCCTTCTTTCAGGTCTACAATGATATGACCTTCTTCCCCCTGCGGGAAAGTATATTTATGAAAACCGACCCTCTCGGAAGCGGTCAGTTCTACCTTGATATTATAATCTTCCAGCTGCACAGAATAATACCCCGGCCTGGCTGTTTCATGTGCGTGGGTGTAATGGGAACCATATCCACTGGTAGGGTTCTCCTGACTACCATGGTTAGTCCTGATCTTACCGGTGTAAGGCATGATCAGTACATCTCCCAGGTCGCCGATACCTGTACCGCTAAGGTGTGTTTGCGGAAAACCGATTACCACACTGTCCGAATAGTGATACCCGGAACACCAGTCCCACCCTTTTACAATGTTGGTAGGCCCAACCTGTACCGCGCCAAATGGCACGCTCGCTCCCACAAACACGTGACCATGACCACCCGAACCAATGTAGGGATCTACATATTCTACCGGTTTAAAATCTTTTGCTGCGGTGAAAGCTGTTTTTTTCTCTTGTCCCTTTACCTGCATGCCCGCTAATAATAGTGAAGCAGCCAGTACAGGATAATGCTTAAGTCCCAATTGCATATCTCAAAATTCCTTTAGAAAGGCAATATACGGAGCAGAACGCAGAAAATGAAGGACAGACGCGAACACCTTTCATCTATAAAAACAATTCATTATGGATTATTCGCTGTAAATGGTCAATTTATGTCCTATAAGACTATCTTTTTAAATATGCTAACACGTTTTGGGGAAGCATAAGGAATTGAGTATGAGTACTGAAAAAGCTCCTAATCATTCATGGTTGATAATCAACATATAGACACCTTCCACTTCAAGTAATCTATTAATTCATATACCACGAAAGTTGTAAATATAATAGTCAAAATGAGTATAAACCCTTCATTTCTACATCCAACGTGTAGCAGGTTTGTGTAAACAATACATTAAAATAAGAATAAATAGAATATAAGTCATATCTTTACTTTATTTATAATATAAGATATAATATAATATTATATGCTTATAGCCTTATTACTGTTATAACTTGTATGAGATGAAAGCAATTTTACTCATTTTATTTATTCCCATTTTCGTCTGTTCGGGCTTCCTCGCAAAAGCACAGCAAAGTGGCTTGTGGGGTATCAACTACCAGGCAATCGCCAGGGAAAACCCCAAAGGTGCTGTAATTGGCCTGCAGGCAATACAGGTAAAATTCAGTATTCTTGATGGTAGCCCCGATGGCAATCCCCTGTACACTGAAAAGCATTCGACCACTACCAACAGTCAGGGTCTCTTCTCCCTGGTGATAGGTGCTGGTACTCCAGAGATTGGCGACTTCAAAACCATCCCCTGGAGCAGAGGTAATCAGTACCTGAGAGTGGACCTGGACATAAAGGGAACAAATGACTTTGTACCTATGGGTGTAATGCCGTTCATGACAGTGCCTTATGCGCTTTATGCAGCCAATGGCGGTTCCGGCGGCAACGGAGGAAATGGCGGTACCTATGTCAGCATTGTGTGGCTGGGTACACTGACAACCCCACCGGCAACACCTTCTGCAGGTCAGGCATATTATAACAGTACAGACAAGAAATCCTATATCTACGATACAACCGGCAATGCCGGCACCTGGAATATCATGGCCCAGGACGGTTTACCTGGTACTGCTCTCTCCTGGTTAGGTTCATTTACGACAGTACCTTCCGGTGCGGGAGTAAATCAGGCTTATTATAACCTGACCGACCGGAAAGCATATATATATGATGGCACTGCCTGGCAGGTTTTCTCTGAAAGCGGCCAGAATGGTGTTGGTACAGGTATCAGCTGGCTGGGCTCTCTGGCAACGCCACCTGCCAGCCCTGTTGTAAATCAGGCCTATTACAGCACTACAGACAAGAAATCCTATATCTACGATACTACCGGTACCGGTAGCTGGCAGATACTGACACAGGATGGTATCTCCGGTACCTCCATCAGCTGGCTGGGTACATTGGCTACCCCTCCGGCTACTCCTGCGCAGAATCAGGCTTACTATAACAGTACCGACAGAAAAGCTTATATCTACGATACTACCGGCACCGGTAGCTGGCAGATACTGGCCCAGGATGGTTCTACCGGCATTTCCATCAGCTGGCTGGGTACATTAGCAGCTGCTCCTGCCGATCCGCTGACAAATCAGGCTTATTATAACAGTGCAGACAGAAAAGCTTACATCTATGATTCTACCGGCACCTGGCAAATCCTGGCGCAGGATGGTACAGGATGGAACCTGTCAGCACTGGAATTCCAGGATAACGGAGCTTTAGGACTAACAACAACAGCGAATACCGATACAGTAAAATCTGCAAACAGGGCATGGCTGGTCAGAGGTAACAAAGACACCAACCCGGCCCTTGACTTTATCGGTACAGTAGATGATAATCCATTTATAATAAAAGCTGGTGGTACTGCCCCTAACTTTGAAAGGCTCCGTACCTTCCCCGATAAGCCGGTGACTATCTTAAACGGTACTGACGATGCAGGTGCACAGGTGGGTAAAGCTGTATTAACAGTATTTTCAAGTGAAGTGCCGACAGGTATTATTAATGGCGACCCCAATTACTCCAATGGTATCGTGGGATATGCCAACAGTAGTACCGGCGCCGGCGTAGCAGGATATAACTTTGGTAGCGGCCCTGGGGTAAGAGGCGCTACTGCCTTCGGACCTGCTGTTCTCGGAACGGGTACTTCACGTTATATACAGGGTGTAAAAGGAACTAACTCTTCTACCAACGGTGGTTTGGGCGTTGAGGGTACAACTAACTCTCCTTATAAACCAACTACAGAAGTAAGATCTGCCGGTGTGATGGGTTCATCCACTCATGCAGCTGGCTACGGTGTGGTTGGTGTCGGCAATAACCTGAAACCGGACCTGTTCACAAACCCGCCAACAATTGGTGGTGGTATGATGGGTATCGGTACCCGTGCGGGTGTAGTTGGCTTTGCAACAACAGCTACCAATGGTATTGGTGTAGTGGGCGGTGGAAATAATGAGGTAGTTGTATATCCCATCGGTGGCGCCGGTGTAGCCGGTTCTGCAGGTGGATTGAACGTGGGCGTAGGTGTACATGGTTTTGCTAAAGGTAACGCAACTGATATTGATCGTTGGGGTGGTGTTTTCCAGTTTGGTACTGGTATCTCTGCTACACACGTATATACTTACCTGGCTGGAGCCAATTCCAGTGGCATCTATGGTCTTATCTCCAACGGTACTAAATCAACCGTTGTAAAAGACAACGCAGGTGAAAACCGCCTCCTTTTCTGTACAGAGGCGCCTGAAGTGCTCTTCCAGGACTTCGGAACTGGTGAGCTCCAGAACGGTTCTGCTCACATTGATCTCGAGGGTTTACTCACAAAAGTGATTCGCGTAGACGCCAAACATCCGATGAAAGTGTTCATTCAGCTGGAAGGCGAATGTAACGGCGTATATGTGACCAATAAATCAGCTAAAGGATTCGATGTAAAAGAATTACAGGGTGGTAAATCAAATGTTCCCTTCACCTGGCAGATCGTAGCATCCCGTGCGGATGAAGTACTGCCTGACGGAACAGTACTCCCTTACTCTGACAGACGTTTCCCTGTTGGTCCCGGTCCATTACCGGTACAGGAAGTATCTACTGCTGCTACTCCTGATGCTCCGGTAACCACGGCTAAGCCAGCCCTCAAAACAGTGGAGCTGAAAACAACAGAAAAAGAAGTTATCAATAAAGCATTCTCCAACCTCCAGTTTGCCAGTGCAAAGGCTGATATCGCTACGACATCACTGCCATCCCTGGATAAAATGGCTACCCTGCTGCAGGCGCATCCGGAATGGCACTTATCCCTGAGCGGACACACTGATAATGAAGGAACAGAGGCATTTAACCAGACTTTATCAGAAAAAAGAGCGGAAGCAGTGAAAGAATACCTGGTTAGCAAAGGTGTTACCGCTGGCAGAATTGCCGCTAAAGGGTACGGACAAACGAAACCACTCGCTGCCAACGACAGTAAAACTGCCAAAGGAAAGAACAGAAGAGTGGAAATGGAAATCCTTACGGAAGAAAAACCTTAATAATGACAGTCATCAGAAAAATATTAACTGTTAATGCTGTGTGTGCGTCCCTCCTGGTTTCAGGAGCGGCGCACGCGCAGTATATTGAAAGACAGGTAATAACCAGCACCGGTAAAAACGTCACTTATGAAGCTGGTTCGAAGTTTGAACTCGGACTTGACCTGGATTGGACCGCAGGTGATATTGCCGTAAGAACCATTACTTATCCGGACGTGGCTATGCTCACACAGGGGTTCCTGCAACCCCCGCTACAGAACCTGTTAGTCCTGAAAGATAATGACATGGTCCTGTATCCCAACCCTATTGTTACGACCCCCAAACTGACGATCGTTTATATGATGGATACGCTTTCCACAAAGCTGATAGATATCCGTATTATAAGCATTGGAGGAACTACTGTGTACACTGAAAAAGGGATTGTTCCTACAAGAGGAACAGGGACCAGATTTGATCGCGAGGTGGATGTCAGCAATTTCTATCCTGGCGTCTACGTAGTTACATTGTACCTGAACACCGGTATTAAAGTGAGTAGAAAATTCATAAAATTTGCTTCCCAATGAGTATATTGGAGCATGAAAAGACGGATTCCACAATGCCTTTTACTGGTGGCTGTTATGATCATCTCCGGTATGCCAACGTTCGCCCAGCGGAAAAGCGCTATGCTAAACCATATAGCGCTTTATGTTTATAACCTGGAAAAAAGCACAGCTTTTTACAGGGACATCATTCAGATAGATACCATCCCCGAACCTTTCCACGATGGTCGTCACACCTGGTTCAAGGTAGCTGAACATAGTCATCTGCACATTATATCAGGAGCAAAGGAAATCGTTCCCCACGACAAAAACTCCCACCTTTGTTTCAGCGTTCCTTCAGTAGAAGAATTTATGACACGTCTGCGCCAGCATCATATTCCTTTCGAAAGCTGGAAGGGAGAAGCTGACAAACCTACCCTCCGTGTAGATGGTATAAAACAGATCTATTTCACCGATCCTGACGGCTATTGGGTAGAGATCAATGACGATCATTCCTGATCCCCGATCAGCGGACGCTCTCCATCTTCAAGAATAGTACGTTTTTTAGGCAGGCAGTAAGCGTGATGCTCCTGTATAAAAGCAAGCATTTTCTCCCGTAGATAGCAACGCAGGTCGAAAGCCCTGCCTGAACTATTGGCGCTCACCAGCATCCGGACTTCTACCGTCTGTTCTGTAATGTTGGTGACCTGCATCACCTGTACCCTTTTGTCCCACAATGGCTGGTCCTTCAGCAGGCGCTCAAATTCCGCACGTAATATGTCAATTGGGGCGTTATAATCCAGGTACAGGAACGCCGTACCCAGTATGGCAGAACCGGTCCGTGTCCAGTTCTGAAAAGGTTTTTCTATGAAATAATTGATGGGCAGGATCAGTTTACGCTGGTCCCAGATACCTACCACCACATAGGTAAGGGTGATCTCTTCCACCCTGCCCCATTCTCCTTCTACTACCAGCACGTCATCGATCCGGATAGGCTGCGTAAATGCGATCTGCATACCCGCCAGGAAATTAGACAGGGAACGTTGCGCCGCAAAACCGACGATGATACCGCCAACCCCGACTCCCGTCAACAGCCCTGCTCCTATCTTACGCAGATTGTCAAAACTGAGCAGGACGGCGCAGAGTGTGAGTATCATAATGGTGCTGATAGCCAGTTTACGTACAAACTGCAGCTGGGTTCGCATTTTTCTCTCCAGGAGATTATCTTCCTTTTTGAGATCATAGAGATGCGTCAGATAGTCCTCAAATACCTTCACCAACGCCGTCAGCGTAAAGCCAAAAGAAACGATCAGTGAAATCTCCACTACCTTAGTCAGCACGGCCATCGGCTTCCTGTTCAGCTCCATGAATGGCAGCACTATATCCAATACCAGCACGGGCAGGAAATAGCTGATCGGCCTCCCCAGGCGCTTCAGCACAGATCTTACAAATGAATAGTCGGTCGCCTTTCTGGAAGTATATTTCAGGATGAGGGCTACGAGATATTTGATGATTAAGCCGCTGATCAGAGCTGCACAGCCAAGTAAAATATTCCATAAAACGGGAGGAAGACGAAGGTCCCGCTGCAGATTTTCGAGCATATCAGACGGTTTTTAGATACCCGGCTTTGCTGCAAAGAACATACCGTATGTGCTCTGAGTACAATTCCTTATCTTTAACTAATATTTTTTTGAATCAAAACCATCTTAGCATTTTGTATTTTGACGAATTTGACCTGGACGACAGGGTTTTGGACGGAATAGATGCCATGGGATACACCACTGCGACACCTGTTCAGGAAAAAGTTATCCCCCCAATTATTGCCGGGAAGGACATTCTGGCCTGCGCACAGACAGGTACAGGGAAAACTGCGGCATTCCTTTTGCCAATATTGCACCGTTTAATCACTGAGCCCCACGATACACATAAGATCAACTCACTGATTATAGTACCCACCCGTGAATTGGCAGTGCAGATTGCCCAGACACTGGAAGGTATGTCCTACTTTACATCCGTCAGCTCTATTGCCGTATACGGCGGTAGCAACGGCGCATTGTTCTCTGCAGAAAAGAAGGCACTGACCTCGGGGGTAGATATTGTGATCTGTACGCCCGGACGTATGATCGCGCATTTAAATATGGGCTATGTAAAGCTGGATGCCGTTAAGTACCTGGTATTGGACGAGGCAGACCGGATGCTGGACATGGGCTTTAATGACGATATCATCAAGATCACGTCCTTCCTGCCCAAACAAAGGCAGAATCTCCTCTTTTCGGCCACCATGCCGGACAAGATCAGGAAACTGGCCCTTAAGATCCTGCATCAGCCTGAGGAGATCAATATTGCCATCTCCAAACCGCCGGAAAAGATCGTACAGGAGGCATTCGTAGTCTTCGAAGAGCAGAAGATTGCGCTGATGAAGCACCTGCTGTCGCAAAAACAGTTTGGCAGCATCATTATTTTCTGTTCCCGTAAGCAGAACGTAAAACAGCTCTGCCAGGAGTTAAAAAGGGCCCGTTTTTCTGTCGAAGAGATCCATTCCGACCTGGAGCAGGAAAAAAGGGAACAGGTGCTCATGGACTTTAAAAACAAAAAACTGAAAATGCTGGTAGCTACGGATATTCTGAGCCGTGGTATCGACATCGAGGATATTGACCTGGTCATCAACTATGATGTACCTAATGACGGTGAGGACTACATTCACCGTATCGGGCGTACAGCCAGGGCGGCCACAGATGGCACAGCCTATACCATCGTCAGTGAAAAAGAGCAGCGGAAATTTGCCCGGATAGAAGAGGTACTGGGAAAACCTGTAGAAAAGGCAGCCGTACCTCCAGCCCTTGGCCCGGTACCGGAATACACTCCCAAAGTTGGCCGCTCCGGCGGAGGCAGAGGAGGCCCTGGTAAAAAACGCCCTGGTGGAGGCGGTAACCGTAACCACAAGCCATCCGGTAATAATAACCGGGGCGGCGGCCATCCTCAACAACAGCGCAGCAAGAGTAGTAATAGCCAGCGTAGCGGCAATAATCACCCGCAAAAGCCATAATAGGAATGCCTGTCCCAGGCGCCTGAAAAGTAATTATATATCATATTATCTGAAACGTTCCGGTCATCCGGGACGTTTTTTTTATGATCCAGCCTTGTTTTTCCATTTTCTGGAATTTTTTTCCTGCAAATGGACGTTTTTCGCCCCGTGCCAATTCTATCATCAGCCACCACGGCCACTTTGGAGCGATTTCGCAATCTGGCATCCAAATGGATTCTATTATATCAAACGACGCAATATGGCAAACAAATTCGACAGTAAGATTTATGTAGTGGATGATGATCCATTCTGTTTAGCCACTTACGATAAGCATCTCAGGGCGCAGGGATATGAAAAGGTGACCTGCTTCTTATCGGGTACAGACTTTCTGCTGCAATTGTCAGATGAGCCGGATATTGTGCTGTTGGACCATGACTTAGGAGATATGACCGGACTGGAATTATTAAAGGATATCAAGCGATTCAACTCTGACATCTTCGTAATCTTCGCCAGCTCCCGTCAGCAACCGGAGATTGCTACAGAGTCCCTCAAGAACGGCGCGTTTGACTACATTATAAAAGACGACAGTGTATTAGACCATATAACTGCCACACTTAACAAATTATTCATAGTACAGGATTATCTGAAGAAAAAACGACGAAATAACAGGTTCTTCTTTTTCGTGGGATTGGTGCTGGCGTCCTGTTCATTATTCAGCTATTTATACGATGTATTGAGATCTTCATAACCTACTTGCTTGCCTGCTAAACCCACAACTGTTAAAGAAATGTTCTGCTTATCCCTATACCTATATCACCACACTTAACAACGCATATCATGAAAAAGATCATAGCAGTACATCTGCAGAACGACAGAAGCGGCAATACGCTTGTATTTCGTCAGTCACTGGAAGCATTGGCCGAGAAAGAAATGGAAGTGCACCTTATTACAAATCGTACAGGTGAGATGCCTGGGTTCCTGACAGGTATCCCGGGTGTACAGTACCACTATATAAATTATTCAGAACGGGGGAACAAATGGCGTCTATTCTTCAGCTTCCTGCTGGCACAGGTGCTGATCTTCAGGAAAGTATTGAGTCTGTATGAACCGGAAGCGAAAGTGTATATCAATACTTTGCTGCCTTTTGGAGCAGCATGGGCCGGCAGGCTGAAGAACGCGCCGATCACCTATCACATTCATGAAATGACGGTGCCGCTGCCCTTCCTCCGGGCTCCACTGTATGAAACTGCTAAAAGACTGGCTACGCATGTTGTGTTCGGTTCAAGGTACCTGCAGTCACTGATGAGTTTTCCGAAAGCAGAGAAACATGTCATACACAGTTGCCTGCCTCAGTCATTCGTACATGAAGCCGTACTGCATTCTAATCATGGTTCCCGCAAAACGGTATTGATGATCGCATCCCTGGATGAAGGAAGCGGATTGCATGAACTACTTGAATTAGCTACGCTCATGCCGGCTACAAAGTTTGAACTGGTGATCAATGCCCATAAGAAAGATGTCGACGCTTATTTCGAAAACTGCCAGATGCCGGACAATTTAATGGTATATGGTACGCAGCTGAACCTGCATCCCTTCTACCAGCGCGCAGCTTTGGTGCTGAATCTCTCTCACGTTGAATACAAGGATACGTTTGATATCAGCATATTACAGGCAATGAGTTATGGCAGACCGGTGATCGTACCACTAAGTGGAGGAGCTAATGAACTGGTGGCGCACGGATGGAATGGCTATCGTATCAGCGGAAATTATATTGACAAAGTACGTAAACACGTGGAGCAGCTGTTGCAGAATAAGCCTTTATATGCTGACATGAGTTGTGCAGCACAGTTGGTGGCTTCTCAGTTCAAAGCGGACGTTTTCAGGCAGCAGGTGGAAGACATTTTTGTAGAGGGTAATTATTTTACCACCTCGCGCAAAAAGGAACAACTGGCAGAAGTACTGCTCTATCCCGCTGCCTTACAGGAATATATTGACAATGCAAGAAATTAATATAGGATACGGGTATGGATGCCAATTTGGGAGACTGACACTAATTCAGGAGTCATTCAGGATATCAGTTGAAGATGTGTGTTGATTTTGTAGACTTTCATCCCGGCCCCTGTGCAGGAGCCTATTGTGGAGCAGAAGGGGCCGGTCGATGAGTCAAAAAGAAATTGAAATTATTACGGATGTGGATGTTATGCTTTGCCAGCTTGAGAATGCGTCATCCCGGCCCCAGTGAAAAAAAGGAACGTGTCGTAGAGGGGCCTGGCGATGATAACAGTAAAAAAAGATCTTTATAAGACAAAATATTGTGTTGAGTATGTGGACTGTCATCCCGGCCCCTCGTGAGGGTTGTCATTGGTGAGTGTTGGAGGGGCCAGGCGATGATCGTAACAAAGTAGTAAAAAAGAGGTGATTTATACGTGGACGTGGTCCTATCCGGCTTTGAGAGTGAATCATCACGGCCCCGATGCAAATGGATTTGTGAGGCAGAGGGGCCCGCTGATGAAACCAGAACAGTGAACAAATATTGTTTTTTTGCTTGCCTACATAATCCCTATCGGGCCTCCGGCGCGTACACTTTCGGAAAGTGTCGCAAAGGAGGCCTTTTTTGATGATGGGAAATTTTCCTAAATTAACAGAAAATTCCATGAATGCTCGATTTTAAGATTTTTATCGTTGAGGATGACAAGTGGTACGGAGGATTATTACAGCATTACCTTAGTCAAAACCCCGACTACGAAATAACCTTGATCGGTTCAGGCAAAGAATGCCTGGCACAGTTGCACCGGAAACCAGATCTTGTGACTATTGACTTCGGGCTTCCCGACATGAACGGGGAAGAACTTTATAAAAAAATCAAACAGGCCCAGCCCAATCTGCCTGTGATTATCATCAGTGCACAGGAAAGGATCACTACAGCAGTGGATCTGCTTAAAATGGGAGCTGAAGATTACCTGGTAAAAGATGATAATACCCAGCAGCTGTTGTGGAAGGCGATCATCCGCTTACGCGAGAAACTGTCTCTCAAAAATGAGATTTCCGAGCTCAAGGCTGAGCTCAAGACCAAATACGACTATTCCCGGTCTATTATAGGCAATAGTCCTGCCTTACAAACCGTTTTTAAATTAATAGATAAAGCAGCCGGTTCACTTATCAATGTTTCCGTATCGGGAGAGACTGGTACAGGTAAGGAACTGGTAGCGCGGGCGGTGCATTATAATTCCGCCAGGAGCAGTCATCCTTTTGTTCCGGTAAATATGGCCGCAATTCCGAGAGAACTGGTCGAAAGCGAACTATTCGGTTACGAAAAAGGCGCCTTCACCGGTGCACAGAACAAAAAGACCGGCCGTTTTGAGGAAGCAAATGGCGGTACCCTTTTCCTGGATGAGATCGGGGAAATGGACCTGAACATACAAAGCAAACTGCTGCGGGTATTGCAGGAAAAAGAACTGACACGTCTTGGAGGCACCAGCAAGATCAAACTGGATTTCAGGTTGGTTGTGGCCACCCATAAGAATCTGGCGGAAGAAGTTAAAAAAGGGAATTTCCGCGAAGACCTTTATTACCGCATCATCGGTCTTCCTATCACCCTTCCTCCGCTGCGCGATCGCAAAGAAGATATCCTGCTGCTCTCACAGCATTTCCTGACCGGTTACTGTAAAGAGAATAAAGTGGCTGAAATAAAAGTGTCTCCCAGTGCAAGGGAAAAACTGCTGGGATACGGCTATCCGGGAAATGTCCGCGAACTGAAATCGGTAGTGGAACTGGCAGCGGTGATGTCAGAAAATAATCTCGTGGAACCTGAAGATATTACCTTCCTCTCGGGTAATAATCATGATGTGGATACTGTATTGAATACGGAACTCACCTTAAGAGAATATACAAGGCTCATTATCCGCAATTACCTGAAAAGATATGATGACAATGTGCTGTTGGTTGCGGAGAAACTGGATATTGGGAAATCCACTATTTATAAAATGTTACAGACAGGTGAAATAGAGGGCGCCTGACGATACTATCAACCCATTATGCGACCGGAACATCAATTGTATACTTACACTTACCTGTACAAGATAAGTAATACCAGCACTGCTTTCATTCAGAAAATGATCATACTTTTCATCTCTTCACTGGATGAATACATTATTGAGCTGGCTACGCTGCAAGAGCAGAAAAACCTCCCGGAACTTAAAAAAGTATTACATAAAATGAAACCCAGTGTGATAAACCTGGAGGTGAAGGGAGCTGCGGATATTCTGAAATCATTGAATAGCGCTACCTCCTGGAACAATGACACCAATCGCCGTGTTACACAGCTGCGGGAAATATTTGCTGCAATTAAACCAATGATGGAAAAAGATCTTGCCCATTTGGGCACTGAAGAAATATAAAACAAAGAGGCTGCTCCATTACAGAGCAGCCTCTTTCAATTTTTTTCGCCCAATTATTGGTTATCTGTTTTTATTGGCATCCCGAAGGGCCTTGATCTGATCATGGGAAGCTCTCAGGGTGGCCTGTTGTTCGCTGATCATTTCATGCAGATAAGCAGGTAGTTCTTCATCTTCGAGGGCTGTTCTGTATGCACGTTGCGCTGCATCTTCACCAGCTTCGCAGTTGGAAAGTACCGTGTGACGATCACGGCCTGTAAACACAGCTTTAATATCCATCCAGGCACGATAGATCTTGCCACTTGTAGTAGAAGAATGCTCCATATCCCCACCTAGCACATTTACTTCTGTACCTAATGCAAGACGGATTTCGTGGCTTTCGCTGATCATGGAAGAGAACAACGCTTTCAGATCTGAATCTTCTGGTTTTAATTCCTTCAATGCTTTTTCATATCCCTCGATACGATCATTATTGATCTGGATCAGATCATTCAGTACCTCAATAGTTTCAACTGTAGCTTGCATAATATAAAATTTATTGGTTAACAGATAAGGCTGTTACACTGCCTCTGTATTACGCAATAATTCTAACAAAATTATGCCACAGGAATTTCTCTCCCTATAAGCGCTGTGCCTCGTAGAAGTTGGAGTAATGTTCTCATCACTATGTGTAAATTAAAGGACGGTCTCAGGCGGGAACCTTTACCGCCTGCCTGGCAAGTAGTTTCCACTGATTGCCTTCTTTACTCCACACCAGTAATACGTAGAGCTTTACATGTCCCGCCACGCCATTGTCATTAGTTTCTGCAGTAAGCGTATGTCTTACAATTGCTGTATTTCCGCTTATGACAATTGTCTGATCAGCGAGATCGATGGAGACAAAATCAGATTTTCCACCCACGATATTGGAAACAAACGCAGTTTTGTCTTCTATTTTACCACCGGAATGTCCATAGGACAGTTTCTCGTCAGCTACCTTTTCCAGTGCTGCCTTATCTGCGTCCACCATGGCTTTTCTCAATATTTCCACCTGTGAAGCGACGGCCTTTTCTTCTTTGGACTGTGCGAAGGAAATTGTTGACATTGTGCAAAATGCTAGTAATATGAAGTAAATTTTCATACAGTTTAGTTATACAATAAAAATATTGAATAGCGTTCTTAAAAATAAGTGTTTTATTATCTTTTTACAGCAAAGGCTACACGATAGAATTCATATCCTTTTTCGCTGCGTTCAGGGAGATAGTGGCTACGGTATTCTCCGGCACTGTAGTCTTCCAGCAGGTCCATGTTAAAATTATCCAGGTAACGTCTGGTCAGGAAGGGCTCCAGCCCAAAGGTCCAGTTTTCCTCGATCTGCTTCAGGTCTTCCAATAATTTTTCGCCTCCGAAGAAGGCTGCGGGATACCTGATGATCTTCTCGTCCACATAAGTAAAGATCACATAACTGCCACGCGCAAACTGTTGCATAAACGAAAAGGTAGCGGCAACAGCATCTGCTGTGAGATAATTTGTGACGCCTTCCCAGATAAATACAGTAGGTAATGTGCGGTCGATCTGCTGTTCAACAGCCAGCTGCTCAAGGCTCCGGTCATTAAAATCCGTCTGGATATACCGGACATTCTCCGGTAATCTTCCCAGGCTTCTCTTTACCCGCTCCTGCTTAAGGCGGGCTGTAGACGGATGATCTATTTCTATCACGGGCAATGCACGCAGGAAGCCCAGTCTCAGGGCACGGGTATCGTATCCTGCTCCTAATATGATCACCTGTTTAACGCCGTTACGTACGGCCTGTTGCAACAGTTCATCAATATAACGGGTACGCGCTACTCCGGATGACAGGGCTCCCGGAATTCTTTTCCGGATGATACGATAGACCAGGCTCCGGATAAAAGGGATAACTGATAATTGGGTAATGAATTTAAATCCTGAAGTAAGAAAAGAAACAGCATAAGGGTCGGTGAACAGTCTTTTTCCGGATGGACGATTCGTCTCCAGTGCCCGGAACAACGCCATATATTGGGCGGTACGACTGGCGGTATTTGCTTTCATAACGGGTGGATGTTGCGGTTTTACTAAAGATAATAAAAAAAACTGCGGATAAAACTATTTGTAATAGTATTATCCGCAGCCGGTCAAATGTGTCTTTTTACAAAAAATCTATCCCTTAACTTAAAGAATATTCATTATTCTTCATGAATGTTGCAAACGCTTCCTGGGTCCATTGTCTGTAATCTTCCAGGTTAATGCCCAGTTTTTCGTCGCGCTGTATTTCCTTGATCTCGCGGCTATCCCAGTATCCTTTGGCCAAAGACTGCACATTGGCAGCTGTATCCTTCGCCTCGATTCCATAATCACCAGGGTAGCTTCTGTAGTTACCTATTGCCAATTCCTGGATTGCATGCTTAACGCCTTCTTTACTGTTCTTTGACATAGTTAAAATTTTTAGTTCTGCTACATAAAACAAGAACTATTCCTCTATGCCAATATCGGGCAAGGTTTAGCGGAATTTTAACTTATCTTTTAGTTTTCTTTTCCGTGATATAGCCGTTGAATGTGATAGGTTGCCTGTTATTACTGATGACCTGCAATGAAGCATATCCTGTCTCGGAAACACTTAACGACATTAACCTTGTATCCTGGGTATCATGTGGTTTGATTACGATATCCCAGCCACCTTTCTTTCTGGCTGTCTGCGTATAATCAAATTTTGTAGAAGTGAACTGGATACCGCCCTTGGTAGGGTCCATCGGTGCATTGTAAGCGCGGCCAAAATAAGGCAGGTAACTGATGATGGTATCGGGAGAGAATTTTACGTCATAATCAGATGTCAGCTGCCTGTTCATTGTTGGACTGGTAGGCATCACCGTCTGCGCCTTAAAAACATAACTTCGGGCCATGATCATTTTTTCGATAGCCAATTCTTTACTATCTTGTTTCTTCTGTGCATATAAATGACTGGAAAACAATGCCATAAGAAATAATATTACTGCTATACCTTTGCATTGTGCACGTCTCATATAAAAGTATTTATTGTAGAATATGCTAAGATCATTCCATATTTTGTTATATAAAAGTTATAACATCTATGTGTTATAAATATTCGCTTTTAAACTATGAACTTTGCGTAACTTATCTATTATCAGCATTTAGACTATAAAAGCCCAGCATTTGCATAAAATTGTACGTAAACTAGCCAACGTATGGGAAGAACTAGTAGGAAACCCTGCATCATTCTCACTTGAGAATCGGGCGTTTAACTCTATCAGCGTCGTGACAATGGCGCTGCTGACAGTATTGCTGCCTTTTAATATGTGGCTGGGACTCACGGCAATATGGGTGATGGTTGCAACGCTGCTGGCATTACAGGGTTTCTTTTTCTATCTTTCCCGTTACAAGCGCATTTACTACGCCAGTATGCTGGCTTATGTGATAGTTAGTTATATCACCCTTACTGCTACCTTTTACCTCAATTCCGGTAGCCACGGTCCTGCCCTATTGCTTTTCTTCCTGACTTTTAACCTGCTGATCGCATTCAGTCCCCGTCGCCGGCACTGGATCTGGGCCTTGTTGCATCTCCTGATCCCGGTGATACTGCTGACCAAAGAATACCTTCATCCCGCATGGATAGCAGATAGCTATAAAGATGCGTCGAACAGGTATATTGATATTCTTTCCAGTTATATTGTCACCCTGACATGTATCTACCTGATTACCAATTATCTCAGGAATAACTATGAAAGGGAGAAACAGAATGCAGAAGAACGTGCTGACAAAATAGACACTCAGAATATCAATCTTGAGCAGTTGAACCAGAAAAAGGATAAACTGTTTTCTATCATTGCCCACGATCTTCAGAGCCCTCTTAATTCCATCATCACCACCCTTCACCTCATAGCGGAATATGAACTGGAGGAAGAGGAGAAAAAAATGCTGGGCGACGAACTGCTGACCCTGACCAAAAACACATCCAATTTACTGACCAACCTGCTGACATGGTCAAAACTGCAGATGGATGGAAAAGGCGTCAGGTTGTCATCAGAAAATGTCTACGAAGCAGTGGAAAGAGTATTGTCTATACAACGTATGCTGGCCGACAAAAAGTCTGTCGACGTCATTTCCCATGTAGATCCCAACATCTTTATCACTGCTGATCATAACATGCTGGAACTCGTGATCCGCAACCTGATCAATAACGCTATCAAGTTTACCCCCTCCGGTGGGCAGGTCGGCATCGATCTGCAGATCAGGAAGGATTTCTGCCATCTCATGGTTTCTGACAACGGAATTGGTATTGATCCCAGTCAGCAGGACGAGATCTTCTCCCTTAAAACCCAATCCACCTTCGGCACCAACAACGAAAAAGGGATCGGCTTAGGTCTTGTACTCTGCAAGGAACTGCTGGCTTTACAGCAGGGAGAACTATGGTTTGATAGCGCTCCGGGTAAAGGGACAACCTTTTACGCCAGTTTTCCGCTTGCCCAGCTGAACAGCAACGGTAAAAAGCTATCCGCCTGAGATATTCGGTCGCTCCTCACCATGTTCCCGCACGTTTTCTGAATATGCCCCGTATACAGCAGGAATACAGCCGCGCCTTTCTGTATATTCTACGCCCCGGTAACGAATTGCTTTTTATGTCTTTAATCGCTTTCTTTATCTCCATTTGACCTGCATATGACTAGCATACAGCCAGGATATGACTAGCATTATCCTCCGTTCTTCCTCCGTTCCGAACGAAGGATTAACGAAGGATAATGCTAGTCATATGCAAGTTACATGCAAGTCAGATACACCCATATCCGACTCACCAACATCACATCTTTCCAGGAAGATGCAAGCCTGATCCTGGTTCAATCTTACTTGTCCCACCACAGATGATCAGCCAGTGAGCCAACAGCAGGCACATTTTCCGCGTTCCGGCTGGTTTCAGACGTCGGATACCCGACTCTTCTGATAAAAGTATTCAGTTGCGCGTTCGTTGGTAAATTGAAATTCTTGTACCTGTAATCAAACCGGCGGGCATCCGTCCAGGTTTCAGGCTGCAGGAAGGTAGCCACATATTTCTCCTTGAAGATCAGTTCTTTCGTAAACGCCGCTACGCCTACCGCGACTACCGGATTGCTCAGATAAGCCTGTTTGGCAGCAGCAGCAACCCCGACCTTATCCATGTTGGCCGCTATACCATCCAGGTATGCCTGGTAAGATCTGGCCTTATCTGTGCCAAAAGAGGCTTCTGCTTCGATGAATTTCATCTCTGCATAGGTTAACATCAACAGGGGTGTTCCGCCCCGGGAATAATACCCATTTGGCGATAAAGCACATGCCGAGTTATCGGTACCTGAGCCGGTACGGCCCACGCCATTTGCAGTGCCCCTGTAATCGCCGAAACGGGTCGTATCGGTAATGAGGGGAAGACGGGGATCAAAAACTCCGAATGTGGTCCCGTTAAGGGCATTTACGAAGGTGGCGCTCAGCCATCCGTCCAGGCTGCCGCTGGCGTTATTCTTTGCCACCCCATTCCAGAGGCTCAAGCTTTCAAAACGGGTTACCTGGGCATCGTCAGCATTACTCGCATAGGCTTTCCCCAATGCGTCAAAAATGGCCGCAGGATCATAGTTGGACTGTTTGCTCATCCGGTTCAGTAAACGTGCCTTCAGGGCAAAGGCGGTTTTAAGCCAGGCCGCTTTCCTGCCGTTATGAATAAGATCATTACTCACTGTATCCAGGCTGATTGCCGGATTTGGCAGATTCAATGCTGCCACTCCCTGGTCTATCAGGGACAGACAACTATCGTAGATGGCCCTTGCTGAATCATATCCCGGTTTCAGGTTCTCACCTTCACTCCATGCTTCGCGGTAGGGCGCATCGCCGAAAAGATCTGTCAACATACTCATGTTAAATGCCTCGAGTATATCTGCTACTCCCAGATGTTCATAGGCATTACGCTCAAGCGCCAGTTTCTTCATCTGGCGGATATCCGTGACATTCAGATAAATATATCTCCAGGTGGTACTCCTGTCCACGTCGTCATAGATGTCGGAACCACTGCCGGCATTGGGAGACGCCAGCTGCTGTACATAATAGGAAGTGATATTTCCTGCAGAAAAAACATTTACCGCCGATTTATAGGTCACTCCTGCCAGTAGCCCATTAATGGGCGGGTTTTCTGTCAGATTGGGATTAGTCTGGTTCACGTCCAGGTATCCTTTCTTACAGGCAGCCAGTGAGAACAACAGTCCTGCAGCCAGCGCCATTGTATATATTTTGCGATGTGTGCGTTTCATTGATAGGCTGTTTTAGAATTGAAGGTTTACGCTGAAAAGGAAACTGCGTGTAGCCGGATAAGTAAATCCGGAGAAAGCATCCGATGCGTTATTACCTGCAGATGAAGAACTTGTTTCAGGATCGAAGCCCGTGTATTTTGTATTCAGCCAGAGATTGTTCCCGGTGAATGATACGGTCGCCCCGGTGATCGTCTTTGTAGCGCTCAGCCACTGGGCAGGTAATGTATACGACAATGACGCAGACCGCAATCTCACCCAGGAAGCATCTTCGATGAAGTTCTCACTCGCTCCCCTATAGTAATTCCTGTAAAAACCAGCGCCATAGTCTACCCCATCAGGGCCTTTGGCCTGACCCAGGTATACCGGTTTGGTATTAGGCGTTCCATCAGCATGTACACCATTGAATACGATGGTCTGGTCGCGGTCTTCTGTTAGTTTCGATTCTCCAAAGGCTGTCAGGAAGTTGGACAACTGGTTGTACTTGTAATTGCCACGGCGTACATCCAGCAGCAGCGACAATGATAGTTGTTTATAACGGAAGGTCTGTGTGGTGCTACCGATCCATTTAGGTAAACTGTTACCCAGGTAACGCTGATTGGAAGCATCATCCAGCACAGGGAAACCATTGGCGCCGATCAGCAGCGGAAGGTCTTTACGAAGCGTGATCTTATCATCCACTTCATTGCCATAATAGCGCTTGTAGGTTCTGCCGTATAGCGCTCCGTAAGACTTGCCCGGCACCAGTTTGGTGGTCACACTGGAACTGAGATAACCAAATTGTGTAGCGATAACGATCTGTCCCAGGTTGTCATTCAGTTTTTCTACCCTGTTCCTGTTCGTTGAAAAGTTTACACGGAAGTCCCAGCTGAAGTCTTTTGTACGTACCGGCATGGCAGATAATGTCACCTCCAGCCCCTTATTATTGATCTCACCTGCATTGACATAAGCCTTGTCAAAACCCGTAGTAGGCGAAACATCCACAGGTACCAGCAGGTCTTTACTCTTCTGCTGATAAGCTGTCACTTCCAGTCCCAGCCTGTTCTCCAGGAATCTCAGTTCAGCGCCTGCTTCCAATGTCTGGGTAAATTCAGGGCGAAGGTTAGGGTTGCCTAAGGTCCTGCTCTGATAGAAAGGAATGGTAGAACCCAGGGGAAGCCCCGTTTCAAACCCGTTGGTGATCGCGTAAGCGTCACCATCCTTACCGATCTTCGCATAAGACAGCTTTGCCTTACCATAGCTCCACCAGTCAGGCAGTTTGAACTGATCGCTGAAGATATAGCTGACACTCACAGAAGGGTAAAAGTAGTTGCGGTTGCCTTTTGATAAGGTAGTGGTCAGATCATTTCTGCCGGTTACTTCCAGGAACAGGTAATTGTTCAGTCCCAGGGTCAGATCGGCAAAGTAGCCATAGTTCCTGTAATCCAGGATGTAGGAATCAGCCGTTACACGTTTGGCATTACCCAGGAGGAAAAGGTCAGGCACCACCAGGGTATCTCCCATTACGCTGCTTCTCCTTACCCGCTGATCGCGCAGGTCATGGCCCAGTTTCAGGTCAATGGAATATTTCTTATTGAAAGTATGCGTGATGTTTGCCAGTAAAGTAGATGTCAGGTTACGGCTACGCAGGTTGTACTCGTAAATGAAGCCGTATTCATTGTCATCGAGATTGGGAGCTTCTCCCACCAGTCCCATTGGACCAGGCGCCTGATGTGTTCTGCCATCGGTATAGAAATCGTTCCCGATACGGTAGGAAAAATTCAGCCATTGTGTAGGTTTATAGGTAATGAATGTACTGGCGATAGTACGGTTCACATTATCCCTGAACTTGTTGGTTGACAAGGTATAGATAGGATTGTTCGTACCACTGCTGTAAGTCTGCTGGGTACCGTCAGCTTTCACATAATCTTTCATGTTCCAGCGGGGTGACCAGTAAATGATCTGTTCACCATAGCGGTCCGAATTTATCCTGTTACCTCCTGCATTAATATAGTTGAGCGAAGCTCCTGCACTGATCTTATCACTGATCTTAAACTGAGCGTTCAGGCGTGCATTATAGCTGGTATAATCACTGAAAGGAATCACTCCATCCTGGTTGGAGTAGGACATAGATCCCATTAACTGCGCCCTCTCAGAACCGCCGGTCATATTCACGGTATGTCGTGTCTGCGTACCCGTTTCGAAAGCCTGTTTGTAATTATTATATAGCTGTGCCGGGTGAGTATTATCCAGTTTCCTCGCATCTTCCACAGTAGGACCAAACGAAGGCCAGAAACTGGCAGGATCATACACACTCAGGTATCCCTGCGAAAACCTGGACTGTACATCCGGTGTTTTGTTCACTTTATCCAGCCCATA
The DNA here is from genome assembly GCF_900142925.1 of Chitinophaga sp. CF418. Taxonomy (GTDB): domain Bacteria; phylum Bacteroidota; class Bacteroidia; order Chitinophagales; family Chitinophagaceae; genus Chitinophaga. Next base: position 209,342 of record NZ_FRCN01000006.1, on the reverse strand, counting down.
CATACCGCTGTAGCTCACCTGCAGCTTACCGGCCTTTCCCGATTTTGTGGTAATAAGGATAGCGCCATTCGCTGCGCGGATACCATACAAGGCTGTAGCCGCTCCGCCTCTGAGCACGGATACACTTTCGATATCATCAGGATTGATATCGCTGGCGCGGTTGCTCATGCCTCTCGTTTCGGAGCTGCCGGTAGTATAGGTGCTATTATCTATTTCCACTCCGTCTACGATAAACAAAGGCTGACTGTTCCTGTCACTCGCGATGGAATTGATACCCCGGATAATGATACGGGAGCCCTGACCTGGACCGCCGCCGGCACTGGAGATCTGTACGCCGGCCACCTTTCCCTGGAGTGCGTTCACCACGTTGGATTGATGATTCACGTTCAGGTCTTTGCTTTCTACCTGTTGAATAGTGTACCCCAATGCACGTTTTTCCTTCTTTACGCCAAAGGCTGTCACAACTACCTCGCTCAGGTCTTTCGAAGAAGACTGCATGGTAACGTTAAGCGTCTCACCATTTCCTGCGGGCAATTGCTGTGTGCCATATCCCACGTATGAGAATACCAATGTAGCATTGTCGGCGGTGAGGGTTATTGCATAGTCGCCGGCGGCTCCTGTAAAGACATGGTTCTGTGTGCCTTTTTCCAGTACGGCCACTCTTTCAAGCGGTTGCCTGTTTTCTCCGGCAACTACCTGTCCGCGCACGATTCTCCCTTTCTGGGCAAATGCGGTAGAACAGGTAGCCAATAGCATGACCAGTGCCAGCCCTGTAAAAAATTTCATAAGCTGTAAGTTTAGAAAGTGATGTGAAAAAGCATGAAAAGTCTGACCGTCCTTTTGAGACAGCATGGTTTTGTCCGATAGTGCAATAAATAGCTTCCTTTAATAGGTTACGAACTAGAGTTTCCTCGACATAAGCAATTCTTCCTTATCTGATTTTGGTTAAAACAAGCAGTTTTATATTACTACATAGGACAAAATATAAAAAGAATCATTCTTTTACAAGAATTTCATATATCAATTTAATTATTATCTGATTACCGGTAAATGCAGGCACTAAAGCGGAATACACAGGATAGCGCACTGACCGGGCATTCAAAGAAATCCTAATCAGGACTATAAAAAATGATGATCTCTACCCTACGATTCCTTCTTCTTCCTTCAGCAGACTGGTTATTGGCAACAGGCTGACTTTCACCTGCGCCACTGATCTGCCTGATATCATTTCCAAGGCCATGTGCCTGCATATAATGCGCAACAGCGTAGGCACGCTTAATGGAAAGCGTGTTATTATACGCGGTGGTGCCTGCATTGTCAGTATGACCGCTCACCTGCAACTGGATACTGCCATTACGGGGTATCTTATTCATGAGGCTGTCCAGTGAACCGTAAAACGCGGTATTCAGTTCGCTGCTGTTGAATTTGAAGAGGATATCAGGAATGATGAGGGTATCAGGATGTTGTACTACCTTGTTGGGACGAATAGTATCTTTCGCAATGGGTGGACGGCAAATGATCATCTCCACACGGTTATTGTCGCCTGCAACGTTGCCTGTTGTATCATATCGGGGATACTTCTTGCCTACTCCCTGTATATCGAAGTCATCGAAGCTGTATCCTTCGTTATAGACAAGATAGTTGGCTACGGCTTTAGCTTTATCAGCAGAAATGATCTTATTGAATTCATCAGAAGCAGCCTGCCATGCATGACCGATCAGGAGTATGCGGGCCCGGTTACCACTACGGTAATTCTTCAACGCTTCGTCGATCTGCTGTTTGTAGCGGGCATTCAGACTACTTCTGTCAGCGGTGAACAGATCATCTTTCAGGATGATGGTATCGCAACCTGAGCGGTTATCAAGTCGATGAATAAGGCTACCTGCGGGGATGTATTTTTCGGGAATAGTATGACGGTGATGTTCTGTGTACAGATGCCGAAAAGTGCTGTCCTGGCCGGAACAGGTCACCTGACCGTCTACCGGTGTTATACTGATACTATCTATCAGCAGTTGCGCATTTTTATAACCACCACTGTTCTTTTCGGGATGCCTGAAATTGCCTATGAGCAAATGTGTGGCTGCACCCGTTGCAACGTAAGTCTTTTCCAGGATATACCAGGGATGCTTAAAGCGGAATAACTTCTTCTGGACATCATTTTCAGTGAGTTCCATGCTGGCGGGAACCGTAAGGCAGATGGACTTTTCAGTAAAAATGAAAGCAGTATCAAAGCGGATCCCGGCGCGTAAGGGATAGTTATCTGTATTCATATACAGGCGGATCCTGTAGGCCCGGCCTTTTTCAAGGGGGCATAAGAGACGTGTCTGGATATATACCCTGGTATCGGGGTTATCACGATCTTCCTGTAGTAAAGTGACATGGTGCTGTCCCTGAAGGGCGGCGCCGTTACACAGATATTTCATTCTGGCAGCCTCCGGGGCTACAGAGAGCCAGGCAGACGGGGCACAGGGCGCTGTATATTCCGTACAGATATTTACATCTTCGAAAGAAGCATTCAGCACCAGGTTCTGGGCCATTGTGGGCGTCGCACAGCAACCATAAATCAGTATCATTGCGATACTTTTTCTAACATTGGCCAGCATGCACGTGGAATTATTATATCTTAGTCCATCGAAAACCTACACCAAAAGTACTACTTATGTTGCTCTTAATTAAATTTCTCATTGGCTTTTGCGCCCTGGAGCACCTCTATATCCTATGGCTAGAGATGTTTGCATGGACCACACGTGCGCCAAAGGTCTTTAAACAGCTGCCCGCACACCTCTTTGAACCTACCAAAACACTGGCTGGCAATCAGGGACTTTATAATGGTTTCCTCGCCGCAGGACTGATCTGGTCATTCTTTATCGGGGATACAGCATGGTCGTTGAAGATCGCTGCTTTCTTCCTGATCTGTATAGCGATAGCGGGCATTTACGGAGCGTTTACGGCAGGAAAACGTATATTCTTCGTACAGGCATTGCCGGCGCTTATTGCCTTAGCATTGTTGCTGTTTCTTTAAGGAGGCTTCCGGATATTTTTCCCGGTACGATTACCACCCTGTTGCTTTCATATGTCATCTTTGTATGTGAAAATGAACGGTGTCGTGGGTTACATACCTATTGTGTGATGTTTCACAGCAGTGAAACGCTTATCAACATACAACCCATGAAAAAGATATTAGGGCTGTTACCGGCAATTATAATATGCCTTACCGTTATAACAGGTACCTCCTTTGCGTAATCGGGGAAATATGCCAGGGATCTTTATACATTCCGTACAAACCAGGCCAGCCATGCTACGGATGGAAGGATCAGGACCTAACCGGAGCCACCGGGCCAGAGGGTGTATCGTAATGCAGATACACCCTCTCTCCTGTTTTATAGTCTGTATATTATACGCCGGTCAGTTCCAGCACCATACTGGATAATTCACTTCTGCCGGATACCGGTAGTCCTACCTTCATCAGGTAATCTCCAGTAAATACTTTCCCGTTCTCTTTCCAGTGGCTGGCCTTTCCGTCGGCCGTATTGATCTCTTCCACTTTATATTGTTTTGCAGCATCCAGCCCTTCCAGCCGCACATTGGGAAAGCTCTCCCCGTAGCGGGTATGCAGGTTGTATGAGAACACCACGGCTTTATCCTTTACGCCATTTACATACATCAGCACAGCCCTGTTTTCCTCATATGGCGATATGAGACGGTACAGGTCCCCATGACTGATAACGGGATATAAACGCCTGTAATTGGCTACTGCCTGCTGACTGAAAACCAGTTCCTCCGGTTTGAATTTATCTACGTTAATATCGTATCCCAACCGGCCCATCATAGCCACATCGGTACGGTATTTCAGGGACTGTTTACCCCAGGAGGTCACGTGGCACGCAACGGTGAAGGAGGGGAAGAAATAAGAGTAACCCCATTGAATGAAGACCCTTTCGAAAGCATCAGTATTATCGCTGGGCCAGAATTCGGTGAAATAAGGCAATGCGCCATAGTCCACACGACCACCACCACCGGAACAAAGCATGATAGGAACATCCCTGTACTTGCTTCTTAAACGGCCCAATACTTTATACAGGCTGCGCACATAATCAATGTATAACGCAGACTGATTATCCTTCAGGTAAGGCGACCAGCCATTGGTGATCATACGGTTACAATCCCATTTGATATAAGCAATATCCGGATTGGCAGTCAGCATATTGTCCAGTACTCCGAATACAAAGTCCTGCACTTTTGGATTGAGCAGGTCCAGGACCAGCTGATTACGGAAATAGTCTTCCTCACGGTTAGGCAGTTTCAATATCCAGTCAGGATGTTTTTCATAGAGCTCACTTTTAGGATTCACCATTTCAGGTTCCACCCAGATACCGAATTTCACACCTTTGGCGGCAGCTGTTTTCACCAGGTAGCCAATGCCATGAGGCAGTTTGGTGCTATTTTCTTCCCAGTCGCCTAAAGATGTTTCATCGTTATTACGGGGATATTTATTGGCAAACCATCCGTCATCCAGCAGGAAGAGGTCTGCCCCTAATTTCTTTGTATCGTCAAACAGGTTTGTCAGTTTCTCTTCATTAAAGTCGAAACCGGTTGCCTCCCAGTTGTTCAGCAGTATCGTTCTGGGAACATCGCCATTCAATACACCCCATTTATTGGCCCAGTGGTGGAAATTACGGCTTGCAGTTCCTCTTCCGGTATTGGAGTAGGTAAAGAGAAAACCAGGTGTTATAAACGATTGATCAGGCTGTAGTTTATACTGGGATGCATAGGTATTCATGCCTGTCACCACACGAAGGGAGTTATGTTCATCTACCTCAAAGGCGAAACGGAAGTTACCCGTCCATGCGAGGGTACCGGCAATCAGTTCCCCGTGCGTCTCTGTGGAAGGTTCATTAAGGGACATGAAAAAGAAGGGAGACTGGTACATATCAGCCCTGGTACCCAGTTTGGTATCGAGGATCTTGATACCGCTGGTCAGTTCATTATCCTTCATCTTAGCTTCTTCTGCCCAGTCGCCATGGAAATTGGTCAGCCAATATTTACGTGCATCGAAGTGCAGCATGGAAGAAGCGAAATTATTCAGTATAACAGGGCCTTTCTCCTTATGGCGAATCTCTGTCCAACTCTTAAAAATATCATCTTTCTTGTAGCAGTCAATATGCAGGAGTACTTCAAAAGGGTACTGTGGATCTTTCAGCGTAATCGTATACGCTGTTATGCCTGAAACGACAGAATCTACTGATAAAGAAGAGAATAAGAGCTCCAGCGAGGGGTTTCCGTCAGCATGTGTCACGCTGACAGCGGGCTCGAACAGGTTGTTGGTACCGGCAGGAACATAGGCTTCATGACGGCCCTGCGGCAGGTCATTATTTCCAATTAATCTGCTACCCAGGTAACTCTGGAACAACTTTCCTTTCGGGTCAACAGAGAAGACAAGCTCGGTATGGTCTGTTGTTAATGAGATTCTCCTGTTTGTCTGGGCTGTGACGGGTTGCAGCACCAGTGAGGAGACAAAAGCAATCGCGATCTGTTTGATCATAACGTTGAATGGTTAATATAAACACATAAGCTATAATTTTTTTTTGAAAGATTACAATTTTCAGGAATGAATACTCAGGCGGGCCTCAGGGAATGAACAGAATAGGGACGTCACACTATTCTGTTTCATAAAAACTAATACCAGGCCGCTTTATCAGGCATTAAACCCACCGTCTATCGTCAGCGAAGTACCTGTGATAAAGCCGCTTTGCGGGCCGGCAAGGAAAGTCACCAGGCTGGCAATGTCTGTAACGGTACCATAGTGCGGCAGTGCCATCATGGAACGGAGTTTGTCGGCGTGTGCGCCGATAGCCGGGTTCATATCGGTATCTGTAGGACCCGGTTGTACGAGGTTGACAGTAATGCCCTTCGGACCGAGTTCACGGGCCAACCCTTTAGTCAAACCTATCAGTGCTGACTTACTCATGGCATAGAGTGTGCCACCGGGGCCGGTTACACGATCCGCCATATTGCTGCCGATACTGATGATCCTCCCTCCTTCTTTCATGTATTTAATGGCGGTAACGGAAGCCATAAATACAGCTTTCACGTTGATATCCATCATTTCATCATAGTCTGCCGCAGTTTGCTCTTCCAGGGGTTTCCTTTCATAGATACCGGCATTATTCACCAGGATGTCTATGCCTCCAAGCGTGCCCACTACTTCTTTCACAGCCGCTGTTACAGCGGTATCAGAAGCGCTGTCGGCCGCCAGGGCAAGAACGGTTTGCCCGGTTGTATTTAATATTTCTGCAGCCAGTTGATGGGCTTTTTCGGCAGAACGGACATATGTGAATGCTACCTTTGCTCCTGCTTCAGCCAGTTGTCTTACGATGGCGGCGCCCATACCACGACTGCCTCCAGTCACTAATGCGACCTTGTTTTCAAGATGTTTCATAATAACTATTTTTCTTAATTGTTTGTAAAAGTAAAGCTGTAGCGTTAATTTTACAGGTACTGACAAGATTATTAAGTACTGACAAAAATGTAAGTAATGAGAAAGGAAAGCTCAACTAATACATTGAACAGGAATAAGATACACATAAATTGCGGGATGGCTTATACGCTCGATCTCATCGGTGGAAGATGGAAACCAACGATCCTCTGGGCGCTGCTGGAAGGCAAACTGCGGTATAGTGAGCTGAAAAAGAACATTCCTGATGTATCCGAGCGTATTCTTGTGTTGCAACTGCGGGAACTGGAAAAAGACGGGCTGATCAAACGGCTGGTATATGCTGAAGTACCACCAAGAGTGGAATACGAGCTCACAAGTGACGGGCAGTCAATGAGACATATGTTGCAGATCATTTCTGACTGGGGCGATCTGCATAGACCTAAAAAGGCAAATTAGTACTATCTTAAGAATCCTTAGTATAAATTAAGACACATCATACATGACGTTAGACATATTTTTCACCATCTTCCTGGTTCTGCTGAACGGATTTTTTGTGGCAGCAGAGTTTGCGATAGTGAAAGTCCGCTCCTCGCAGATAGAAGTCAATTCCGGCCGTAGTAAAGCGGTCTCGCAGGTGGCCAAAAGTATTGTTAATAACCTCGACGGTTATCTTGCGGCCACTCAGCTGGGGATCACCCTTGCTTCACTCGGATTAGGCTGGGTAGGCGAAAAAGTCACCACAACACTGATCTTAGAACTTTTTCATGCATTACATCTCAATCTGGAAGAAGCAGTAGCGCATAAAATAGCCGTTCCTGTTGCCTTCCTTAGCATTACCATCCTGCATATCGTATTCGGAGAACTGGCGCCTAAGTCGCTGGCTATACGTAAACCGGTGCCTACCACCTTTACCATTGCGCTTCCCCTGAAATTATTCTACGTGGTGTTCAGACCTTTCATCTGGATACTGAACAGCCTTGCCAATGTGATACTGCGAATGGTAGGTATCCGCCCGGTACATGAGCATGAAGACATCCACACGGAAGAAGAGCTCCGCGTGATTATAGCTGAAAGTCACCAGGGAGGCGTGATAGAAGAAACCGAGAAAGCGCTGATACAGAACGTATTCAACCTGGGCGACCGCCAGGTATCTGCCCTGATGACACCCCGTAATGAGGTGGTATGGCTGGATATTACTGACGATCCTGAAGTAAATAAGGCGAAGATCCTGTCACAGAAACATACTGTCTATCCGCTTGCTAAGGAAGACCTCGACCATACAACAGGTTTCGTGTATTCCAAAGACCTCCTCAGCGAGAATTTTAATGATGTGATCAATAACCTTGAAAGCATCAGCAGGAAACTGCTGGTTGTAACTGTCCATAACAGGGCCTATCAGCTGTTGGAGCTGTTCAAAAGGGAACGTATCTATCAGGCGATGGTAGTAGATGAATTTGGATCTATCAAAGGCCTGGTAACCATCAACGATATCGTGGATGCTCTTGTAGGAGACATCTCTGAAACGAATGAATTTGAATACGAGGTGACCCGCAATGAAGACGGCAGTCTGCTGGTAGACGGTCAGTTACCTTTCGTAGAGTTCCTCGAACTGATGGGTTTAGACGCCGATCCGCAGAAAGTGAATATTGCCAATTTCGTGACCCTGGGTGGGTTTATATTGGACAGGATGGGCAAGATACCCAGTACCGGCGATAGTATCAACTGGCGGAACCTGAAGCTGGAAGTGATCAGGATGGACCAGCACCGTATTGCCAAGGTACACATCTGTAATTTTGAAAAGGATAAAGACAGGGAAAAGGACAAAGAGGACGAAAAATAATGTTTCTTCTGACCAATAAAAGAAAGGAGCGCTGTTTAGGACAGGGCTCCTTTTTTATTTAAACTATTTATATATTCATCGTTCAATTAGGACACTTTATGATCACCCGTTTGAAGACCTTGCTACCACATGCCCTTGCTATACTGGCACTGTTAATACTTTCTATTATCTATTGTAAACCAGCGCTGAATGGCAAAATACTCAGCCAGAGTGACAATGTGCAATGGCAGGGTATGGCCAGGGAAGCCATGGAATATAAGAAGGCACATGGCATCACTCCGCTGTGGACAACCAGTATGTTCGGGGGAATGCCTACCTACCAGATAGCGATGGAGACATCTTATGATTTTACCAATTACATTCCGGCTGTTCTGACGTTTGGACTGCCCAAACCGGTCAATGTCCTATTCCTCTCTGCACTATGCTTTTACCTGTTATGTATTGTGCTGGGTACAAATCCCTGGGTGGGGTTTGCGGGAGCAGTGGCGTATACTTATGCAAGTTATTCACCAATCATTATCGTAACAGGCCATGAAACCAAGATGCTGGCACTCGCCTATCTGCCTGCGGTAATAGCAGGATTTGTGCTGATCATGCGCAAAAGATACCTGTTGGGAACCGGCATCATGGCCTTATTCCTCACCTACCTGGTAGGCGCCAATCACCTGCAGATCACCTATTATTTCTTTCTGATACTGGCGGTGGTTGCAATTGTCTATGCCGTGTACTGCATTCTCCAAAAACAATACAGGCATCTCCTTATCAGCGGTTTGCTAACGGTGCTGGCGGTGGTGCTTTCATTGGGTTCGAATGCGGTTTCTTTATGGACAACCTATGAATATGCGAAGGAAAGTACCCGTGGCGGCACTTCGGAACTCACCCCGCTACCAGGAGCATCACCCGATAAAAGCAAGGGAGGATTGGACAGGGAGTACGCCTTCCGCTGGAGTTATGGCAAGTTTGAGACATTTACCATGCTGGTGCCTGATATATACGGAGGCAGCTCCGGGGGGGCATTGAGCAGCAATACTGAAACATATAAGAAACTGATGGCAATAGGTCTGCCCGAACCCAATGTACAGGAAATGACCAAACACTGGAATCTGTATTGGGGTGATCAGTCCTATCTGGGCACTTCCGGACCGGTATATATGGGCGCTGTGATCTGCCTGTTGGCATTACTGGGTCTTTTTATTGTCCGCTCCTGGCATAAATGGTGGCTGATTGCAATCAGTGTATTGGGCATTTTATTGGCGTGGGGGAGTAATTTTCCTGCCTTTAACTATTTTATGTTCGATCATTTCCCGATGTACAATAAGTTCCGCGCACCATCACAGGCCCTCATTATTCCCCAGCTTTCATTTGCTGTATTGGCGGTGCTCACCTTACAGGAGCTGATCAGCGGCAAACTATCGCGTGAGGAGTTGCAGAAGAAACTGAAATGGACAGGAATGATATTCGCCGGTCTGCTGCTGATCATCTATGTAGCATCCTTTAACTTCAAATATACAAACGCCACCAACAGTGTTGATAATCCGGGCGGAGACGACGTTTTCCATTCCAGACTGGTACAGATGTTTCAGGGTAATACCCAGATAGCGGACGAGCTGATGGTGGCCCTGTATACAGACAGAGAAAATCTGTATCATGATGATGTATTACGGACTGCTATTTTCGTGGGGCTGGCTTTTCTCTTGTTATGGCTATTCATCAAGGGCCGCTTCAATACCACCTGGCTGCTGGCTGGTATCTCCCTGTTAATTGTGATAGACCTGCTGCAGGTCGACAACCGTTATCTGAATGCGGACAGTTTTATGGACGAAAGCAGTTACAGTCTTCCCTTCCAGGCCACCGAAGCAGACCAGCAGATATTACAGGATAAAGATCCTTACTATAGGGTATTTAACCTGACGGCCCAACCGTTTGATGATGCAATGACATCCTATTTTCATAAGAGTGTAGGCGGCTATCATGCAGCTAAATTACAATTGTATGCAGATCTGATTGAGCGACAGATCAGCCACAATAATATTAAGGTGCTTAACATGCTCAATACAAAATATGTGATCGTGCCCGGAAACGACGGGCGCCCGGTGGCACAAAGGAACCCTGATGCACTGGGTAATGCCTGGTTTGTAAAACACATCCTGTGGGCTAAAAATGCAGATGCAGAGATGAAGGCGCTCGACCACCTGGAGACGAAGGATACCGTGGTGATAGATCAGCGTTATAAGGAAGTGATAAAAGGTCTTCCTGCTTTTGATTCTACGGCGACTATCAATCTGATTGCAAACAACCTGAATGAGATCAGTTATAGTTCAACAGCGGGCAGTCAACAATTTGCAGTGTTCTCAGAAGTATATTATGAGCAAGGCTGGAATGCGTTCATCGATGGTCAGCCAGCACAATACTACCGCGTAGACTATGCATTGCGCGGCATGGAAGTGCCAGCAGGAAAGCATACTATCACTTTCAAATTTGAACCATCATCTTATTACACGGGTATTAAACTAGCGATATCAAGTTATATCGCGATGTTATTGCTACTGACCGGAGGTGTAGTGATGGGTTTGAGAATGAACAAAATGAATAGCGAAAAACCGAAAAGGGTTTAATATTTTTGGCGGGTAATAAAAAGCCATTGTTTGTTTATGATAGAAGATATAAATCCACCATAGGATAACTGAGTTTATCTTTATCCGAAGATAAACTCAGTTATCCCTTTGAAAGAAAGTAACCATTTTTCACGTAGAAAACTGTTTTTATGATAATGCAGATACTACCTGCTCAGCTACCAATATTATTTCCCGGTAAAGAGAAGCAGGTATCTAAAAAGTTACCGGGGTATAAGGTGCAATATTCACCGAATGTAGTTGTATCAAAGCCTGCTCAGTATCGCAGCGCCAATTAATTTGTTTGTAGACGCTCCCAACCACACATAGCCGCAATAAGTCTTTTGCCGGCATCAACTTAACCACCTGAAGAATTGAAATTGTCACAAGGTCTGTTTATCGTGAGGTAAGCGGAACAGAAGCTCATTGTCTTGGCACTGGGACTTGCATTTTTATGTGCCGTCCGATTGCCAGTGGAGTTTAGCTTCTTATGTGATATTGCGTAGGAGGTTTAAGAGTGTTGGAGTTGCCGGGATGTGTTTTTGGGAAACGGTTATTATGCGGAAAGTTGAGGCTGTGCTGGAATTGTGAGGAGCTGTTTTTTGGGAGCCGGTTATTACATGGAAAATCAAAACCGTTTTTGGATTGTGAGGATCCCTTTTGGGCGCCGGTTATTGTGCGGAAAGTTGGTACAGTATGGCAATTGTGGGGATATCATTTTTAAAAAAACAATTATTGTACAAGCAGTTACGAACTGTATGGAGATCACATTTTTTTTATCCAATTAGTTTATATAAAAACATCTTGATTATGGAATTTACAATTAAAGCTGACGTAGCGCAACAAATTCTGGTAGTATTTAACATTATAAGTGCCAAATTTATAGATCCACCATGTAAGAATGAACCACCCATTGGAAGAACAGATGCCTCTCCGAAAGAAACGGAGATGGCAGAGAAAAAGACTAACGCTGACCTCACAGATGATACTGCAAAGGAAGTTAACCCTGTAATGAAATTTCAGGGAGATCATCTTTAACCAATTATTTACACAAAAACCATCTTTATATGGAATTTACAATCGGAGCTGAGACAGTACAGCAAATACTGACTCTATTGACCAATCTGGATGCGAAGGTAGATGCACTCGCAGAGAAAGTAGATGCAATCGCAGTAAGAGTTGAGGCACTTGAGGAGAAAGTAGATGCACTCACAGTAAGAGTTGAGGCACTTGAGACGAGAATGACTGCAGTTGAGGAGAAAGTAGATGTACTCATCATAAGGGTAGATGCGCTGGAGGTTAACTTGTACAGTTTTAGAAAAGAAGTCAAGGAAGAATTCAGGGTACTGGGAGAAAGAGTGGCAATCGTAGAGAAGAAAACAAGTATGATCGAATCAAGACAGATCGACATTGAGCAGAAGTTTGTGGCAATGGAGATTCAGATAGAAAGCCGGTTCTTTTCGTTAGAGGTACTGCTCGACAAAAACGCTGAACCAGCATCTGTTAAGAAAAACATTCCCAGGCATGCAACTAAAGGCCGCGCCTGATAGCAATATTGTGGTCAATGACATGAACTGGAATAAATAGGAAACGCCGTCCTGGCTCACCAGGACGGCATTTTTTATACCGATACGGGTTTATTTACCCCATACGGCGCTGAAACGTTCACTATCATCATAATTCTGCACCTTCACCAAACGTAAACCCTGGGAGGTAAACTGGTTAAATTTGGCCTGGTAGTCTGCGGACGTCATACCATAGTAAGCGGCGTAATTGTTCTTTTTCGGACGCCATACCCCTCCTACCTGATTACCATTTACACAGATGCTCTTCAATTCCCAGTTAGGATATAATTCATTGAATTTGTTGTTAAAGTCTGTTGAATTCATACCATAGTAGAGATAGAAGCCATTGTCGTTAGGTTTATTGATAAAGACTGCGGCATGCAACCTCTTGCCATTTACTGTATAGTCAACGTGTTCCTGTACATGCCATTTTTTGGTGGTCACATATGTTTTCCAGGCATTGTCAAAGGCAGCATCGTCTGCATTGTGGATAGAGTATGCTGATTGTCCGGCCGGATTCTTTTCCCAGATCACAGAAAAACGCGGATTACCACTGCCGTCCTTAGTTACTGATATCTGGCGGGGACGCATACCTTTTGCATTATAGGTATTAAAGTAAGTCTGGTAAACAGTACCTGTCATATAGAAGTGTGTATACCACTCTCCGGATAATCCCCACTGGAAGGAACCAGCAGCATACAGATCACCACTATGGCGGTCAACGCTTACTGTCTGTAACGCCATACCCATACCAGTATAATAAGACCAGAATTTGTTTACAATATTCAGTGGTACGTTATGGAAGCTGGGATAAAATGGTGCAAATAAACGGGCATAAGGGGTTACAGATTCAAGATCATAACAACTAACACCACTATGATTGTATGTGCCATATGGATCTATATTCACCCATTCACCACTATGACCACTACGGGTATCCAGTACACTTGTTTCAAAATGCAGGTGCACGTTGAATGATTTTGTGCCTGGATTTGTCAGTGTACCATCTTCGTTGAGGATAACACCGATACCACCGGAGCCGGTATTGCCTGAGTAAGCCAGGAACTGCCCCGCCTGTACATAGTCATCTTTCTTGACTTTAATAGTCTGACTGTTGGTCCCCCAGCACAAGGCACTGGTAGTACCATTTTTTGCAAATGCTTTATACTTGGCAGTTGGAGAGTTTTTAGCCAGCGCCCTGTCATTATCATATCCATTACGGAGATGCAGATAACGGCTGCGATATTTAAATCCGTCTGGTGCGGTATGTTCGATAACGATAATATTACCACCACCATTTGACCAATATACATCAACGACTTTACCGGGTGCTATGGCATACACCCCAAAGGTAGGGTCTTCATTGGTATCGACTGAAGTCTTACCATAATCGATAGCGCGGTGAATATCTTTACTACCGTCGTTATTTTTATCCCAATTGTAGTAAAAGCCCTGCCAGATGCCTACGCTGCTGTTTTTATAAGGCAGGTATAATGGCATATGTGGTTTTACGCCATCATATACAGGGTCCATACCATCCTCCACAACCGGAGGAGCACAACTGCCTCCACTGCGCATCATTGCAATGCCGGGAGCATCTGCTTCTGTAAATATCACCTGTTTGGTGGCACTGATCCTCCTTGCGGGAGTGACTGTCCTTAACCTGCTACTTAGAGGCCTGTTGCTGATCTCGTCACCATCCGGTCCGTCCGGGGTGGCCATTGTTACTTTTTTAACGCTCTTGTACAGAAGTTCTGGTGCATCTTTTTCTTCTTTTTGAGGGTCTTGCGCAAACGCTTGTATGCATAGAAGCATGGCCGCTGCGGCTGTCATTGCGATTTTCATATTATGCAATTTTTTTGGGGTTGAATATTTTTACGGAGGCAAAGTAAGAGCATCCCACAAGAAAAGAAAAATGGCAATTCCTATCTGGTTAGAATTGGCGGGTAAATGGTACTTATGGCAAAATAAAAGGCAGTATAAATCCTCAAAGCAGCCACCATTGCGGGAAATACGTATCCCCTAACCTTTCAGTAACTACGTAAATATTGCGGATTATAAGGGTTGGGCAGGAATAAAATGTGCGCGGTGCCAGAGAGCTGCGGAATGGAAGAGGCTGACAGTCAGAAAAACAGGGGCAAACGATTATTATATCTGCCCCTGTTCTATTGTGCGTCTAATATCTCTTAGGCTTTTAGCAAATTGCTTTTCACATATCCGTAACTCTTCTTAATACTTTCAAACGGATCAATGGAGATCTTGTCCTGCTCTACGAAAGCATATTTAACACCTGCTACACTGGCATTGGCAAAGACATTTTTGAAATCAACGGCGCCGGTACCTACTTCTGCGAATTTCACATGAGGCAGGATCTCCATGGCTGTTTTATGATCTGCATCGCCACCTGCAATTTTCTCAGTGGCTGATTTATCAATGTCCTTGACATGCCACATAGAGAAACGGCCGGGATATTTTCTGAATAACGTTACAGGATCAACATTGGCTTTAATAGCCCAGAAGAGATCCAGCTCAAATGTTACCAGAGATGGATCAGTACCTTTCAGCATGATCTCATATCCGGAGGTCTGGGCCTCTGGCAGCTGTCTGAATTCCCAGTAGTGATTATGATACCCTATTTTCAGGTCAGATTGCTGTGCTAATTCTCCTGCCTTATTCAACTGTTCTGCGATGAATTTATAGTCATCGGCAGTCAGCTTATCCCACGTACCAACAGGGGGAACCGGTACAACCAGATATTTCTGTCCAAGTTCGTTAGCGATGCCGAGCTGCACCTTCAAGGCTTCCTCCTTACCATTTCCGCGGGTCAGGTAATCGTTCAGCTGATAGTGCCCACTGTAGGTAGCAAGGTTATTGTCTTTCAAAAGGGCCTTAAACCCTTTAGGATCAAGTCCCCAGAACTGTTCCTTCTGATCAGGTGCTTTGTAGCCGTAGAATGTCTCAACATGACTATAGCCGGTCTGAGCGACCTTCTCTATGGTGTTTTTTACGTCTTTCGCCAGCTGTTCACGCAGGGTATATAACTGGATACCTATTTTGCTAACTGTATTTTCACGGCCTTTGCTGAAAATACCAGATGGGTTGATCATAACACCGGCGGCTATGAGGCCTGCCTGTTGCATAAATTGTCTTCTTGAACTCATGTTTTTTGTGTTTAACGTGGCATGGTATGACAATGAAAATACAAAAAAACAATTACCACAAGAAAAGTATAGGAAGAACGGTTATTTTTTCATGCGGTCCCCGCTTCCGGTGAATATAGATAACAATGGCAAGGGAATATAAAAAGAGGGCGTATCAGACTTTTTTGATACGCCCTCTATATTTATGTGCTGAGTAACAGTTAAGCAAAAATTTTCACAAAAATCAGTATCAGTGCGGCAATAATAGGACCGGCAAAAGCAAGCCATCCCATTTTAGGCCTTGGCAATGCGTTCAATGCCGGCAAGAGTTCATGGTTTACTTCATACAGCTTGTTATCAGTCTTACGTACACACCATTGTGAGCCAATAGGAAACATTGGGATCCAATACAGATGCGCATATTGTTGTCTGTATTCAAATTGTACCACGCCCGGAACTTCGGTGTGGATACCAATTTCCGACAGCTGAACAGTCTTCGTCTTAAAACTGTTGCGTCCATAAAAGAAAATCATAGGTTCTGGGTTTAGGTTTAGGGAAAATGCCGATTAAGTATAACAAATATAAATAATTTAAATAAGAAATAAAAGGCCCGCCGGAGACGGGCCTTCATAGGTATAGGGTATATAGAACAGGGGAAAATCTTATTTATTTCCATGGAAGATCCACGGTAGCACCGAAACGCAGTGTATTGGACAGAGGGCTTTTGGTGGCGCCGCTGCCGGATGGTACGATGTAGGCGATATTGATCATAGCGGAACCATATCTATATCCAACGCCGGTGGTCAGATATTTACGGTCACCATGGTATTTGTCTTCGTAGAAATAGCCGGTGCGGAGGAAGAACTGATCTTTATAGCTGTATTCACAGCCCAGGGATACCTGGAAGGATTTCAATCCACCGTTAGCACTACTAAAGGATTTAAACCAGCTTTTAACGACGCTGTAATCGTAGTATGAGGCAATACCTGCGGAATCGTTGGGAATAACAGGCGTCAGCATCTTATTGAGTTCCAGGCCGAAAGTAAACTTATGGCCTTCCTGTACCGGCAGATGATAAGCGACACCTGCACCGAAATTGGAAGGCAGATAATCCTTGGCAGCGCTGTTATTGCTATAGTTAACCCGTGAACCCAGGTTAGTGATAGTGGCTCCGGTTGTAAGCCCCTTCCCTTCTTCGTTTACCGCATTGTAAGTCATGGAGATATCCACTCCAAAGGCATTTCCGGCTTTGTAATTGACTCCGGAATTGTTGGCGTTACCGGTGGCCAGCTTTGAATAAATATAACGAGCTGCCAATGCGAGGCTCAAACGATCTCCCAGTTTACGGGCGTAACCTCCTTCCAGGGAGAACTCCCGTGGACTGGAGCTGCCCAGCGGATTCCCCGAAGCGTCCGCAAACTGAATATTACCCAGGTTAAAATACCGGAGCGCCCCACTTACCGCCTGGTTATCATCCAATTTATGATAACCGCTGACAGTAGCCAGGTAAATCTTGTTACTGATCTCCCTCAGCCAGGGAGTATATGAAACCGCCACGCCGTCTGGCGCATCTGCAAAGACAATCTTAGACAAATTATAGAAAGGTGCATTGGCATCCGCTTTTGTGGCAATGCCCATTTCTCCCATACCACCTGCACGGGCATCCGGAGATATTCTCAGGAAAGGTGCGGCAGATGTAGCCACATTAATAGTCTTTTGTGCATGCGATACAACAGGCAGAACTGTTCCTATCAGAAAAGCCAGTGTTGCAGAACGGAAACAGAAACGTATCATCTCAGTTGTTTTGTATAGTCCCGGCAGCTCAGGTTAGCTACCGGAACTATCAGTTGTTATCTTGCTATTACGACTGTAGTGTTAAAGCTGTGATCTTTCATCCTGATGTACAGTACATATGTACCGGAAGGAACACGTTGCGTATTGAAGGTCAGTATACCATTCTTCACAGTACCATTCTGCTGCAACAATACCTGGCCTGCCATACTTGTCATAGTAAAATTAGCATCTCCATAATCAACCCCAGAGAAGCGTACATTCACCACATCAGTTGCCGGCATTGGGTAGACAATATCTATACTCATCCCGAATTTTATTCGGAGGGCCAGCGTACTGGAAACCGTATTGCCATTACCTGCCATATCAGTTACCTTATCCGCCGGAACGTTCACTGTCATCATCCCATTTTCCAGCGGCACAATAACCACATCATAGATGGTGGGCGACAACTGTTTGACTTCCTTCACGGTACCATTGGTCACATTGATATCTCCGGATTCGAACCCTATAACATCTTCAGAGAAAGTAAACGTAAAGACAGCAGGATCATCCAATGGCTCTTTAGCCCGCGTCATCAGAGATACGTCGGGCTTGGTGAGGTCCACCGTCATTACCACCTGGTTACTATGCCCACTTTCATTTCCCTGCTTGTCGGAGGCGGTCACAGTGATATTGTACGCACCTTCTGCCAGTGCAGGATTATAGGTATAAGACCAGTCGCCGGCAGCGTTTACGTCAGCCGTACCTACCGCCTTACCGTCGGTGTAAATGGTGATGGTCGTACCTGGTTCCCCTCTGCCTGTGATCCTTGGAGTACCGGTATTTACAAGACCCGGGATATTTATACCAGGCAATACAGGAGCTCGAGGAATACCCGGAGCTGTTGCATCGATTGAGAAGGAAAGCGGACCACCTGGCAAGCTGGTATTACCTGCAGCATCGGTGGCTGTAGCCGTGATGGTATGAGCGCCCTGAGA
This sequence comes from Chitinophaga sp. CF418, assembly GCF_900142925.1. Lineage (GTDB taxonomy): Bacteria > Bacteroidota > Bacteroidia > Chitinophagales > Chitinophagaceae > Chitinophaga. Next base: position 190,978 of record NZ_FRCN01000006.1, on the reverse strand, counting down.
TAAAGCAGGGTTGAAAGTATATGTATAATGACCACTTGCATCTGCAGTTGCAGTACCTGCCACTACCCCATCCGCATAGATTGTCACAGTGCTGTTAGCTTCCGCAGCACCTGAGATTGTTGGCGTGTTGGTAGTGATCACACCATTGTTGCTGGCGGTTTCCAGTACAATGGTCGGTGCAGTTGGCGCCTGGGTATCAACAGTGATACTCAGTGATGGCGTTTGTGCGCTGGTATTGCCTGCAGCATCTGTGGCGGTGGCAGTAACGTTGTGGTTACCGTCGGTCAATGCAGGATTGAAGGTATAGTTGTAATTACCGCTATTGTCTGCAGTTGTTGTACCAGCAGGTTTGCCATCTACGTAAACTGTTACGGTACTATTCGGTTCTGCTTTACCGGTGACAGTTGGTGTATTGTCGTTTGTAGGCGACTTGTCGGTCGTAACAGTCGGCACAGGCGGCGCTTGTGTATCTATCACGATAGCAAGTGCCGGGCTTTGTGCGCTGGTATTGCCGGTAGCGTCTGTTGCGGTTACGGTGATGTTGTGCGGTCCGTCTGCTAATGCAGGATTAAATGTGTAAGTGTAATGACCGCTGGCATCAGCTTTTGTGGTGCCGACAGGTATGCCATCTATGTACACGGTTACGGTACTGTTGGCTTCTGCGTCACCTTTGATAGATGGCGTGGCATCATTAATGATGCCATTAGTGCCACCGATCAGTTGAGGCGCAGCTGGCGTTGCGGGGCCAGCTGCATCAATGGTGATATTTAAGGCCGGGCTGTGTGCGCTGGTATTACCGGCGGCATCTGTTGCCGTCGCGGTAATAGCATAGCTACCATCAGCCAGAGCTGGATTAAACGTATATGTATAGTTACCACTGGCGTCTGCCTTAGTGGTGCCTACTGCGGTTCCATCCCGATAGATTGTCACTGTGCTGTTAGCTTCCGTTGTACCGGTTACTGTTGGCGTATTATCGCTGGTAGGTGTTTTATCGGTGGTGATGGTTGGCACAGCTGGCGCCTGGGTATCGATAGTGATATTCAGGGTAGCACTTGGTGCACTGGTGTTACCTACTGCATCGGTAGCTGTAGCAGTGAACGCATGTGTACCATCTGACAGCGGTGTTGGTACTGTGAAGGTGTAGTTACCACCGGCGTTAGCAGTAGTTGTACCTACTGCTGAACCATCTACATAGATAGTCACAGTGCTGTTAGCTTTTGCTGTACCAGTTACGGTTGGTGTGTTGTCGTTAGTTAATGTCTGAGCCGTAGTGATAGTTGGCACAGTTAACACCTGCGTATCTATAGTGATATTCAGCGTGGCACTTGGTGCACTGGTATTACCTACTGCATCGGTAGCTGTAGCTGTGAATGCATGCGTACCATCTGACAGTGGTGTTGGCACTGTGAAGGTATAGTTACCACCGGCGTTGGCGGTAGTTGTACCTACTGCTGAACCATCTACATAGATAGTCACGGTGCTGTTAGCTTCCGCTGTACCTGTTACGGTTGGTGTGTTATCAGATGTTAAGGTCTGAGCGGTGGTAATAGTTGGCACAGTTGGTACCTGGGTATCGATAGTGATATTCAGGGTAACACTTGGTGCACTGGTATTACCTACTGCATCGGTAGCTGTAGCTGTGAATGCATGTGTACCGTCTGACAGTGCTGTTGGCACTGTGAAGGTATAGTTACCACCGGCATTAGCTGTAGTTGTACCAACTGCTGAACCATCTACATAAATAGTTACAGTGCTGTTGGCTTCTGCTGTACCTGTTACAGTTGGTGTATTATCAGATGTTAAGGTCTGAGCGGTAGTAATCGTCGGCACAGTTGGCACCTGGGTATCAATAGTGATATTCAGCGTAGCACTTGGTGCACTGGTGTTACCTACTGCATCGGTAGCTGTAGCAGTGAATGCATGTGTGCCATCAGACAGTGGTGTTGGCACTGTGAAGGTATAGTTACCACCAGCATTAGCGGTGGTTGTACCTACTGCTGAACCATCTACATAGATAGTTACGGTGCTGTTTGCCTCTGCTGTACCAGTTACAGTTGGTGTATTATCGGATGTTAAGGTCTGAGCGGTAGTAATAGTCGGCACAGTTGGCACCTGGGTATCGATAGTGATATTCAGCGTAGCACTTGGTGCACTGGTATTACCTACTGCGTCAGTTGATGTAGCAGTGAATGTATGCGTACCATCTGTCAGTGCTGTTGGCACTGTGAAGGTATAGTTACCACCAGCGTTAGCGGTGGTAGTACCAACTGCAGTACCATCTACATAGATAGTTACGGTGCTGTTAGCTTCGGCTGTACCGGTTACGGTTGGTGTATTATCGGATGTTAAGGTCTGAGCGGTGGTAATAGTCGGTACAGTTGGCACCTGCGTATCAATAGTGATATTCAGCGTAGCACTTGGTGCACTGGTATTACCTACTGCGTCAGTTGATGTAGCAGTGAATGCATGGGTACCGTCTGACAGTGGTGTTGGCACCGTGAAGGTGTAGCTACCACCAGCGTTAGCAGTAGTTGTACCTACTGCTGAACCATCTACATAAATAGTTACAGTGCTGTTAGCTTCTGCTGTACCAGTTACGGTCGGTGTATTATCAGATGTTAAGGCCTGAGCGGTGGTGATAGTTGGTACAGCTGGTGCCTGCGTATCGATAGTGATATTCAGCGGAGCACTTAGAGCGCTGGTATTGCCTACTGCGTCTTTAGCGGTGGCAGTCAGTACATAAGAGCCGTCAGGCAGTGATGTAGTAAAGGTGTAAATATAATTACCACTAACATCAGCAGATACTGTAGCCACAATGGTACCATCCTTATAGATGGTTACGGAGCTGTTAGCTTCTGCCGTACCTGTTACAGTTGGTGTATTATCAGATGTTAGGGTCTGAGCTGTAGTGATAGTTGGCACAGCTGGCGCCTGGGTATCGATAGTGATATTCAGGGTAGCGCTTGGTGCACTGGTGTTACCTACTGCGTCAGTCGCTGTAGCAGTGAATGCATGTGTACCGTCAGATAAAGCTGTTGGCACTGTGAAAGTGTAGTTACCACCGGCAGTAGCGGTAGTCGTACCAACTGCCGAACCATCTACATAGATAGTGACGGTGCTGTTAGCTTCTGCTGTACCAGTTACAGTTGGTGTATTATCAGCGGTCAATGTCTGAGCCGTAGTAATAGTCGGTGCGCCTGGCGCCTGGGTATCAATAATGATATTCAGGGTAGCACTTAATGCACTGGTATTACCAACTGCATCCGTAGCAGTGGCTGTGAATGCATGTGTACCGTCAGACAGTGACGTTGGTACTGTGAAAGTATAGTTACCACCGGCAGTAGCTGTAGTTGTGCTTACTGCTGAACCGTCTACATAGATAGTTACAGTGCTGTTGGCTTCCGCCGCGCCGGTTACAGTTGGTGTATTATCACTAGTCGGTGTTTGAGCGGTAGTGATGGTTGGTACCGTTGGAGCCTGCGTATCGATGGTAATATTCAGCGGAGCACTTGGTGTACTTGTATTACCCACTGCATCGGTAGCTGTAGCAGTGAATGCATGTGTACCGTCAGATAAAGCTGTTGGTACTGTGAAGGTATAGTTACCACCGGCATTAGCAGTAGTTGTACCGGCTGCAGTGCCATCTATATATATGGTCACCGTGCTGTTAGCTTCCGCTGTACCTGTTACAGTTGGCGTATTGTCAACAGTCAGTGTCTGGGCAGTAGTAATGGTCGGTGCAGTCGGCGCCTGGCTATCGATAGTGATATTCAGACCCGCACTTGGCGCACTGGTATTACCTGTTGCATCAGCTGCTGTAGCGGTGAACGTATGAGTACCGTCAGATAAGGCCGTTGGTACTGTGAAGGTGTAGTTACCACCGGCATTAGCAGTAGTTGTACCAACTGCTGAACCACCTACATAGATAGTTACGGTGCTGTTAGCTTCCGCTGTACCCGTTACCGTTGGCGTATTATCATTAGTTGGTGTCTGAGCAGTAGTAATGGTCGGTACACCCGGCGCCTGCGTATCAATCAGGATATTCAGGGGCGCACTCTGCGGACCGGTATTACCTGCGGCATCCGTCGCTGTAGCGGTTATTCCACGCAGTCCGTCGGCCAATGATGAAGTAAAGGTATAGCTGTAGTTACCACTGGCATTAGCAGCAGTTGTACCAGCCAGCACACCGTCACGATAAATAGTTACTGTGCTGTTAGGCTCTGCGGTACCGGTAACGGTTGGCGTGTTGTCATTAGCCGGAGTAGCGACAGATGATACAACAGGAGCCGGAGGCGCCTGGGTATCAATGGTAATGTTCAATACGTTACTCTGTGGACTGATATTGCCCGCAGCATCAGTAGCGGTAGCTGTTACGGCATATACATTATCCGCTAATGGAGAACTGAACGTATAAGAGAAATTACCACCGGCATTAGCCGTAGTCGTAGCCACAGCAACACCTCCTTTATAAATAGTTACCGTGCTGTTAGCTTCCGCGGTACCTGTTATGGTAGGAGTATTATTATTAGTTATTAATTTATTGGTAGTAATAACCGGAGCATTAGGAGCGGTAGCATCCACCGTAATGTTCAGCGGACTACTTTGCGCACTGGTATTGCCTACGGCATCAGTAGCAGTTGCGGTGATGCTATAAGTAGCGTCAGGCAATGCAGGACTAAAGGTGTAGGTATAATTGCCGGAAGCATTCGCGGTAGCGGTGCCAGCTGCCACACCATCTTTATAAATGGTTACAGTGCTATTAGCCTCCGCTGTACCGGTTACAGTTGGTGTGTTATCATTTGTCAGCGTCTGAGCAGTAGTGATGGTTGGCACAGGAGGCGCCTGCGTATCTACGGTAAAGTTCAGCGCAGGACTTTGTGCACTGGTATTACCCGCAGCATCTGTAGCTGTTACATTCACAGTATAAGGCCCATCGGCGAGTACCGGGAAGGTAAAGATATAATCACCGTTATTATCCGCATGGGCAGTACCGGCAGCAACACCACCGTTATAGATCGTCACGGTACTATTGGCTTCCGCCTTACCAATGATAGTAGGGGTATTATCATTGGTCACACCGGCAACACCACCTACCAGCGTTGGAGCGGGAGGCGTGGCAGGTGCTGTAACATCTATAGTCAGCGGGAAAGGATCACTGCTGACACTCACATTGCCCGCAACATCTGTTGCAGTCACAGTAATATTATGTAATGAAGTGCTCAGGGTAGGTGCTGTCAGCGTCCATTGACCGGATGCATTGGTAGTAGCGGTACCTATCTGCGTAGCACCATCATATATTTTCACGAGGGAACCTGGTTCTGCAGAACCTGTCAGATCAGGCGTAACATCATTCGATGCATTTCCACTACCTGATGCTAAAGCAGGCTGCCCTGGTTTGAACGGAGCTGTCAGGTCTACCGTTATTGTATAGGTCTGACTCGCAGCACTTGTCTGACTACCAGTAGTAGCGGTTGCCGTGAATGCATAGGTACCATCGGTCAATGAAGTACCGGTATAGTTAAATGTCCAGTTACCGGAAGCATTGACGGTGGTTGTACCTATTGATCCTATATCTGCCCTGTATACGGTGATAGTGGCAGAAGCCTGCCCTGTTCCACTGAGAACCAGGGTGTTATCGTTAGTAATATTATCTATGGAACTAAGCCCATTATCACTGGAAAACGCAGTAATAACAGGAGCCGGCGGTGCATTTACCATCACCCTGCTATAGTCAATATTCAGTACCGGATCAGAAGCATATCCTCCATATTCCACCACATATCCCAGATTCGAAGTATTCGGAAGGTCATTCCATTTACCCTGATTCGTGGAATACAGCTGCATGTACTGCTCGTTGGTACTCTGATAGTTATTTGGCTCGCCCGCGTTCCAGTTCATATATGCGCCACCTACTGCGACAGGAGTGTTCAATCCTGTGGAGATAGCCGTTCCTTTTTCAGGGCCCACTACCCAATAATATTTACCATTCGCCTGATTCTGATTGTTAAATACAGTACTGCCCACGGCAGTATTTACCAGCGTATAGTTACAGGAAGCTCCTATCCAGCCATCGGCAGAGAGTTTGGAAGTAATGAAGTCATTTTCTATCTGTGCCGTACTGGTAGCCAGGTAACCCTGGAGACCATATAATGTACGCGCCTCCGCAGCTGCTTTTGCTGCGGTCCAGCTCATAGGAGTGGTAATATATTCGTAGTAGTGGGGCTTGGTGCCAACAGTATAAGTCACCACGTTACTTAATACAAAACGGATGGTCCTGTTGCCCGTAGTGCCACTGGTGGTGTTGAACGTAATAGTACGGTAAAAATTCTGCCAGTCGGTAGACGAAGCAGTACCCGTAAAGTTAGCCACCCCGGTAGTAGCATTATATGCACCCGTAACCCCGGTAGGTAAGGTCCCCCAGGAGATCACGTCTCCCGCAGTAAACCCTGTTTCTATATACACTTTTCCATCTGTAATGCTGGAACTTCCTTTTACAAGTATCTGATCATCAACCACTGTGGCGGTAGTAAATAATGATTTCTGCTGAACACCTTCATTCGTTGAAGTGATTTCAGAAGCAGTACTGGTAGCTGCCCTCGTGGCTAGTGTGAAGTAATCGCCCTTCGTGAGGCTTACACCGGAAATACATACTCTGTTCACCAGGATGGTCACGCCTGTGCTGATAACAGTAGCGTTACTGAAATCTCCATCCTTATCTATCAGCAGGGCGAAGTTGCCTGAGTTGGAAACGTCAATACCCAGGCCGCTTAGTTCGAAGCAGACATCCACAGTACCAATATTTCCATTGAGGTCTGCCCGCCATACCTGCTGTAACCTGGAGGTATACGTGGAAGGCGTCTGAGAGGAACTGCCATATCCTCCGCGATCATTACCGAAGCTTAATACTACGCCGGTATTACTCGCGGAAGGATTGGTAACTGACAGGATTGCACTGAAAGAAGCGCTGATATTATAGGTACCCCCACAAGCCGAAGTACGTACACCTACACCATTGATATCATTATTATAAGGAATACCGAGTGTATAGTTAGACGCCATATCGGTAAAGTCCGTTGCGTATTTGGCCGCGAGGTAAATATTGATCTTTTCTATTTCACAGGCGCTCAGCTTCCTGTTATATACGATCAGTTCACTGACATCGCCGTTGTAGTAATTATTATCGCCATCCAGACCTATCTTAAAAGTCGAAAGACCAGAAGCACTGGCTGTCTGGTCCGTAAATGCAGAAATCAGCTTCCCGTTCAGGTAAGCTGCAGATGCGTTGGCGCCACTACTATAAACGGCTGTGACAAGCCTTGTCTCTCCGTTCTTTGCGCCTCCGGGTATGACGACGGCCGTGCCTCCGGTGGCCAGACTGGCATCCGTAGTACCGGTAGCCGCTTTGTTATTGAAGTAACGCTGCTGACTGCCATTATCATTTCCCCATATTGCCTGGGCATTACCATCGTTTGTACCCGGACGGTATACCGCGAAGATGGTGACATCCGGAGAAGTCACCGCTCTGATGTCCAATCCGGATACTGTCATGCCTGAACCTGCTGCTGCGGAGGTCCGGGTAAAATTCACAACAGGGCGACCATTTGCGCCACCAGTATTGTATATCACTGCGTTAGCGCCAGAGCTGACTGCATTATGCCCGCTACCCGACTTATCAAACCATGTAGCCAGCGTTGTGCCAAAAGCCGGAGCGGTTCCTCCTGCCAGTACATCTGAAGCATCCAGCCACAATACAGCTCCGTTATTTACACCGGCTGGTCCTGTCTGAGCAAATGAAGAAATACTGAGCAGGCAGCATAAAAAAATGCAAACCAGGCACTTAGGAAGAAATAATCTCATTCTGAAAGTAATTGTGTATTGGTATCGGGACAGAAGACCGCTAAGTACTTCCGAATCATTCATAGGTATATTTTGTTTTGTTCACTTGACGGTTTTCACATACAACAAATTTATATACTTGTTTGATTTAATTATTTAGAATAACTTGTATTAATATGTAGTAGTTTTACTACAAAACTTTTTTTCTCCATCTTCCATGCATTGTTTATTTAACCGTTGTAACATACTTTTACACAATAAGTTGCTATGCCTAATATCTTAGTTGTCGATGATCAGGAGGTGGTCCGGTATGGAACTACACTCATTCTGCAAAAGTCCATCGAGGATGCGCATCTCAGTGAGGCGTCCAGTTTCGAGGATACCCTGAAAATATTATCTACTAAAAAATTCGATCTGATAATACTGGACATTGACATGCCGGGAGGGAATAATCACCAGATGCTGGATGTAATCCGCCTCAGACATCCGGATGTCAAGATCCTTATCTTCTCCAGCTACGATGAGCAGATCTTCGGATGGAGGTATCTTGAAGCGGGAGCTGATGGTTTCCTGTCAAAAAAAACCGGTATAGAAGAGATCAAAAATGCCGCTAAGACCCTGCTCAGGGACGAAAAATACCTCAGCCCTACACTGAAACAGACTTTACTGAACAATTTTACCAATAAAAAAGCTGCCACTAATCCAATTCAGCGTTTATCCAGCCGTGAGAACAATATCATGCAACTGCTGATAAAAGGCTCCAGTGTGGCAGAAATAGCGGAAAAACTCAGTTTACAGATCTCAACTGTCAGCACCTACAAAAAACGCATTTTTGAGAAATTGCAGGTCTCTAACGTCATAGAAATGATAGAGAAAGTACAGCTTTACTCATAATTCCCCATTCTCCAATTATTAAATAATTATTATATTGAAATCCCAAATCAACTAAAATCATTAACATAAGCATTATTCCAGTAACCCTATGAAAAAACTATTGACTGTTGTTACGGGCATTCTTGTAACTTCTATTTCCATGGCCCAGGAAAAACGCGGCCCCTTCCAACTGGACGGCACTATTACGGGCAAAGACAACGGATACGTATATCTCCGTTACGGTAATGGCTTCTATATTGAAGACAGCTGTGCTATAAAAAATGGTGCTTTTTCCTTCCAGGGGATGCTCAGCGAGCCGGTATTGGCCACCATCAGCAGTAATGGAGAAAGCGGGATTGACTTCTATCTTGATCCCGCCCAGATGACCATCAACATTAAATCGCCTGCCTTCCAGGAAGCCACGATAACAGGATCGGGCACTCAAAAAGATTACCAGGAACTGTTAAATGAGAGGGCCAGCGTGCAGCAGGAGATGGCGCCCCTATCCAGGGCCTTTGAAGACGCCAATAAACTGTACCTGAAGGCTATCCAGGCCAGGAAAAGCGATGCAGAACTGAGCACGCTGAAGGCAAAAGCAGATGCTGCCAAAGAAAAGCTCGCACCCCTCCAGGAGAAGGCCAGGGATGTGAGCTACGGCTTTTTCCGTTCTCATCCGGATTCCTATGTCACGGCTGCGGAACTACGGTATTTTACCAGCTACATGAAACCAGAAACGCTGAAATCTTATATATCCAAACTCTCCCCCTGGCTGCAAACCAGCATCTATGGCAGAGAACTGACTGATATCCTGGAGAAGATCCAGAACGGCTCACCCGGTAGCCGCGCCCAGTTATTTAGTCAGCGTGATATAAATGGCAACCCTGTCAGCCTGACGGACTTTAAAGGCAAATACCTGCTGCTTGACTTCTGGGCCAGCTGGTGCCTTCCCTGCAGAAAGAACAATACCCATCTGAAAGAGCTATACGCTCTGTATAAAGACAAGGGACTGACAATACTAAGTATTGCTGATAATGACAATAAAGCCGATGAATGGAAGAAAGCAATTGCAAAAGATGGTGTGGATATCTGGAATCACGTGCTTCGCGGACTGGATACCGGCAAATTTAAAGAAGACGGTAAGCCACAACCAGGAGATATTTATAATATGTATGGCGTCCATGCCGTACCTACCGAGATCCTGATCAACCCTGAGGGAGTCATTATAGCCCGGTTTGGAAGCGGAGGAGACGACTACGAACAGTTAGATACTAAACTGGCGGAGATTTTCTAAGAACAGTCTGCCCGGCAATTCCTATGAGCACAGCCTGCCGGGCAGTCTGATCAGATTTCGGGGGAATAACCAACAAATTTCACATTTCTATATGAAGGCATACGGGCTGAAAATGATACCTTTGTATTTCAGTTTTGTTAATGGCCTAAAACAAGTTGTGTGTTATGGAAATTACCTTTCACATTTTGTTACACCTGAAAACACTGGACGGACATGAAAACTTCGGCAAATTCTGCATGGGTCATGACAGAGAAACAGCCGACGGTATATTTTATCAGCTGAAAGGGAACTCCAATGTAACGGATCAGTGTGGCCTGCATCTTGAATTTATAGAGATGCATGGTACGCTTCCATATAATATCAGAATGCTGAGTTGTACATTGGATCAATTGGCAGAAAACGTCAGGATCATTACCAAAGAGACATTCAAACGATTTACTACATAACGGACTACTACAAACTTCTATTGACCTGTTCCAGGAAAGGTGATGCGTGAGAAATTTCCAGTATACGTCGGTACATTTCCGGGATTCATCTATATTATCTTTTCACTGAGGCATAATTAGCTAGTTTAGCCACCATATCACACTGCGAGCACACATTTAACCCACCATTTTCCTATAAACTGCACATTTACCCATTTACCTACATCACTGCTGTCGGCTGTTCAACCTGTAAATCAATATGCGATGATTATACAACTATGCGGTTTATCCGGTGCGGGCAAAACTACTATTGCGAAAAACGTACAACGAAAAGCAGCAGCTTATGGTACTCCAATCGAAATTATTGACGGCGACAGTTACCGGGAATTCCTTTGCAGGGACCTGGGTTTCTCAAAAGAGGACCGTTGCGAGAATATCCGCCGCCTGGGCTTTGTTGCCAGTCGTCTGTCAAGTTATGGTATTGTAAGTATCATCAGCGCCATTAATCCTTATGAGGCAATACGGCAGGAATTGTCTGCCTCCTATACGCACGTCAAAACAGTGTTTATTGATTGTGCGGTGGACGAACTGATTGCGAGAGACACAAAGGGGCTTTATAAACGGGCGCTGTTACCAGACGGACATCCGGATAAGTTAAGCAATCTTACAGGCATTAACGATCCATTTGAAGTACCCTCCCAGCCTGATCTTCATCTTCATACAGATGAACAGAGCATTACCGCCTGCACTAATTTATTCCTTCAATTTATAATCCAGTCACTGGCATTACAGCAGGCAAAATATGCCAGCGTGGCTTCCAACTAAGAGACAATAACATGAGCAATAATGTATTAATCATAACGGGCATGCACCGTTCGGGCACTTCATTGCTTACCCAATGGCTATATAAATGCGGATTGCACATGGGAGATCAGTTCCTGGGAGCTGGCATTGGCAATACACAGGGACATTTCGAAGACGTAGATTTTTATAATTATCATCAGCGGGTATTAAGCGAACATGATCTTCGGAAAGATGGTCTTGTAAGTACACTACCCTCTTTATCTGAAGCGCAAAGACGATCCCTGCGCCTACTGATCCGGGAAAAGGCGGCAAGCCAGGTGCAATGGGGATGGAAAGATCCGCGCACCTGCCTTTTCCTTCCCTATTACAGGGAGTTACTACCGGGTGCACGCTACCTTGTGATATTACGCGACTACAGGAGCGTTGTCAGTTCGCTTATACAACGCTTATACGCCGAAAGCGTACAAAAATATGAGGGGAAAGGATGGTTACCACGGATGATCTGGAAGTATTTCAAACAACCCTTCCGGAAAGAGAAATTGCTGAGAAAATATAGTGAACACAATCTGAAAGTATGGATTTCCTACAATGAAGCCATCCTGCAACACCTGCAGCAATTACCGTCTTCAGCCTACCTGGTGGTTGATCACTCTTTTCTTGCTAATTGCAACAGGAAAGTGTTTGATCACCTGTATGCCGAATGGAAATTCTGCCTGGAATACTACAATTTCAATGCTTTGTATAAAGAAAGCCTCATTAGTGAGAGACTGGATATTACATCTTATATAAAAGATCCGTCCCTGCTGCAAAAGGCTGCAGATGTACAATGCAGATTACAGACGCTGGCAGTCTGATCCGATTGATCGGGGCTTATCAGCGCGATTTTTTCGTAAATTGAAGAAAAACGACGTATGACCTCGAAGCAAATTATCTGGAAAGGAATTTACTATAATACGCTCGAATACCTTCATCTTCAGTCTGATAATGCTCATCATATACGTGGATACATTACCGGTCTGGTGAATGATCTGCCGCTACATGTGAACTATCATATTACAGCTAATGCGGACTGGGAAACAACCGCTGTCCTGATCAGGGCACATGATCATATACAGAAAGAGTTGCAGTTTACAAGACAAGACGGCAAATGGTATGATAAACTGGGAACTATTCATGAGATCTTTGATCCCTGTATTGATATTGATATTTCCATTACGCCATTCACGAACACACTGGCAGTGAACAGGTTAGCGCTCGTGGAAGGGGAATCGCAGGAGATCACTGTTTTATATTTTGACCTGCCGGCCATGGATGTGAAACCTGTGAAACAACGGTATACGCGGCTGGGAGAAAAGCTGTACCGGTACGAGAGTCTATGGTCAGGCTTTAAAGCAGATCTTGAAGTCGATGAAGATGGATTGGTATGTGATTATCCCGGGATATGGCAGCGGCAATGGCCCGTTTCGAACTAATCTTCTGCATTCTCATCTGTCGGTTCCTGCACAAAATCGGGATGTCCCACAATCCAACCGGAATCCGTCTTCGATCTAACTAAATACCAGATCCATTTTTTGTCACGAAAATTTCCAATCGAGTCAATGGCTCTTATAAATCCTACAATTGAATGATCTTCCAACAGCCTGATTTTATGGGCATTTGTGTCCGGCCTTTCATACAAAGGTACAGCACTTATTATTTTAAGCCTGGCGTCTCCCTTCAATGATATCTCAGGAATATCAAATTTGATCTCAGGATATAGTTGCCGCAAATCATGCGCCGTTCTAAGGAAATATCCTGTCAAATCGTCTATAGCGCCCGGAGGTACTTCCAATTTTTTAAAACTACCGTCCTCTGTGGATTTTTTAAAACAAATATATCGTCCATCGAAAGCGACGCCTTCGTAAAAAATATTATTGCCATACTGGCTTTGCCTAATAATTCCTAAAGATTTAACAAAATATAGATCGTCATCGCCGACAGCAGCTCCTCCGTCCTCAAAAGTTGAATATTGTATTCTTAACGCCGTTTCATCTTCAAAAAACAACATTGCTTTCATCGTATCATTGATGCCGTTGGGAGGAAAGTAGGCAGTCCTGGTTGTATAGACTTGACTTTTGATCGCGCCTACAGTGCTGTCTATCCTCTTCATCATCTCCTGTTCAACGCCATTCCCTTCCTCTGGCGGACCTGCTATCCCCTGCTCAATAGCTACTGTATCGTTAGTTACATTTTTCCCGGCCTCAGTTCCAGCGCAAGCGTTGGTCAGCAAAAGAACTACGGCAAGTATGCTGCTTTTATAATTCATAGGTTAAGGATATATAACTTACTGCAAATCCGGCGAACCCACAAATACTTTGTACTCACTATACGCGGCTGTGGGCTTAAATTCATCGCCCTCTTTGTAAAAGAACTTCATGCTATCAAACTCTTTTTCCTGCCCGGAAAGCTGTTTGTAGTTATCATAATAGCTCTGTACAATCGCATATTCACCATATTCTTCAGGCGCTTCTGCATTGGCGCCACCGGTAGATTCCATCAGCATGGATGTTTTAAGCACATATCTCATGGACGTCAGATAACCGGAGGACTTGTCAAAATCCATCTGCAATTCTTTATAAGGCCCACCTTCCTTAAAGCCAACCCGAATAGACTTCACCGTTCCTTTTTCGGTAACAGAACACCGGTTTACACCCGCTGTTTTCAATGACGCCCGCATCTGCTCCAGCGGATCAGCAGCATTCATCGCCATCGGTTTTGACAGATACATGATCTTGTCTTCCTTAAAAAGCGTGATCACATATTTATCATTAGCAGTCATTTCAGTATTAGCCATCTGATAATAATACTTACTGCCGGCAATATCTGCGTGGCCGCTTAAAGAATCCAGTATCTCACCAGGATGCAGCTCACTGGCATAAGTATACCTGATATCAAAAGACAACGCCTTCTGCTGGTAAACACCCTGCAGTGTTTTCATTTCAGCAAATAATTTCGCCGTATCATTCACCTCCTGTGCGTTTGCGGTGTGAAGCACTGCAACACCACACAGGATCATTAAACCTGTTCTCAACACGCTCATATCTTTTTAACTTATTTTGTATAAACAAACTTCATCTGCCAGTATTCATTCCTCGAATTCTTCACACGGAGCAGATAGCTTTTACCATCCTGCAGATTGTATTTTCTTTTTACTTCAAATGCCATCATATTATCACCTGGTTTAACGTTCAGGTCACCGGAAGCGATCACGGTATTACCTGTCTCCAGCCCTACCAGTTCGTACTTAACAACATTATCGTTCACCTCATTGGTATAAGTAAAATGTACATTTCCGGTTACTGCCGCTACAGCTCCGTCCAGTTCTTTTCTAAGCTGGATATGCGTATTCTCTGCTACTTCCTTTTTTACCAGCGTAGACTTCAGCCTGAATGTCCACACATCTGTCTGTGCGGCAAAAGCAGGTCCGTTCTTGGCAATAATGGTCCATGCATATTGTTTGCCTGTATCCAGCGATAAAGCTGAAGACGGGTAATTGGCAAACAGATTATTTGTAGAAGGCAACCTGTATACAGGCAGGTTTTGCTGTATTGCTTCTACGGCAGATTGTCCACTCCTCACTTCTGTCAGCAGTAACTCATAATTCAGATTACTGAAGATACTGGCAGGAGATGGTGGCAGCCAGGTGAACTGCGGATTGAAGGTTTCCAGTATGCTCTGATCCGCTGGTGTGTTCAGTAACGGCGGACCTACAGGAGCTACCGCAAAAGGAATACAATCTTCAGAGATCAGATCTCCGTGAGAAACACCCTGTATAAACAAACTGTAACATGCCTGGTAGTTACCTACCGGCAACAAGCCATTCGGGCTTCTGTCTGCTACATTCGACAGGTATTCATACTGAACCGGAGACACGTCGCTCACCTGCAGCTGTTTTGCCCCTTTCGTCAATGTAATATTACGGGAAATACCAGTCAATACCGGCTGGTTAGTTTTGATATCTGTCAGGCTCATTACTATTTTAACTGTAGTCGGGGCCTCAGATACGGATACCAGTACGACATTCCACAATTGCGCTTTCACCAGGACGCCCTCCGGAGGTACTTGAGCAGTCATACTAACCTGCGCTTTGGTCTGCATACCAAAGAAGAAAACAAGCAGTAACAGCAGGTAATTTTTCATTTTGATCATGTTTAAAATGTCTTTGTATAGGTTAATCTTCCATTATTACTGGATACCAGGCGTTTCTGCATACCTGGTATAAATGCCTTTTCTGCCATGACAGCAATCTCGCCCAACAGAGGGATGATTACTCTTGCATTGCCGGAGTAGCCCATCTGTGTAAGGTCATAAACTGTCTGGTAATTATATTTCATACCACCACCGATCTCAAGCCATGTTCTCATCTTATACTGCACATTTCCATCTGCACCATACAGGTTGTACTCCGGATTGGTAGCGAATGAGCCTCCACCATTGATAGTGAATTTCCCCACAAAAAGGGTCTGGTTCAACATCATATTCTTGCTGTTGAAATAAAGGAAACTACTATCAGTCTGTTTATTATAGAATTGCGTGTAGGAGAATACAGTGCTCATCATAATACCCCTGTAGGTATAGAAATGGCTGGCGGTTCCCACCAGGTTGTAGAACAGGTTCTCCTGATAACTATTATCACTCAGCTTTGTGATCTGGGAGCTTGGATAATACCCCACGGTTATCACCGGCCACTTCTTTCTCCTGAAGGTTGCCTGTATGCTTTTGAAAACAGTATTGCTCTGATAGTTTGTCTGCTGATAACTGGTGGTAAAATCATTCTTCTTGATACTTCCGCTGATGATCAGCTGTTGTTTGAAGAAAGGCTGATCCACGCGGATGGACCACGCTGTCTGGGAAGAACCGGTAGTAAAGAGGCTGAATGACTGAAAATTAGCGCCCATCGTCTTATACATACCATTGATCTTCGTTCCCGTTTGAGGCCAGAAAGAGCTGGCTTTTACAGAATATGCCTCGTTGGAATGATCAGCCATTTTAAAAACGCTTCCCAGTGTACTGCTATGATCTTCAGCAGATCTGGCATAGGTGGGCAGTGATGATTTGGCGGCCTCTCCTATGATATAATTGTTCTCATCCAGCTGCCAGCGGCCTTCCAGGGAGAAACCCATGATCCGCTGTTCCAGGTTGCCGGTATTAACACCACCGGGAGCAGTATTAAAATTATATACCTGCTTTTTGCCGGTATAATAAGTCATGATGATATTGTTACCATCTCTCATTCCCAGACCTGCGCGCACGAGAGTCAGATACTGTCTGGACCTGTTCTCATTAAAGAAAAAGTCCCGGAAACGGTAGTCTACCCTGCCTGTTGCAAAAGCTACATAATAAGAGGGATTGTATTCCGCCTGTACACCCAGTATACTTATATCCTTAGCCGTTAGCTCTGAATAATTGACCAGCGTACGGCCAATGCCGACCGATCGGATCGCCAGCAGGTGTTTGTAACCTTTGGGCAACATCGTATCCGGCAGGTTCGCTGCCTTCAGATTCTCCGCCAGTTCCTTATTATTCCTGCTACGTATTAGTATATCTGCCAGCGCGCCTTTTCTCGTGTTATAGATACCCTCCTGTTTCCTATACAGCGCCTGTAATTTTGCCAGTTCGCCCTGCAGGGAATCCAGTTTCCTGTCCACCCCTTCATAGCTGGCAGTCAGTTTTTTCAGGGCAGAATCTGCCTTGTCCTTTTCAGAACCGCCCGTACCCTTCACATCATCAGGCAATTCCAGTCTGCCAAGCCCTCTTTTTCCAATATTCAGGTCAGGCATTTCAACTTCCGGCTTATTGAGCGCAGCTAAGGAATCTTTGATCCTCCCATAATAAGCCCTCTCCCGGGCCTCCACCATACGCTGTAATAAGCCGGGATCTGTTTTCCACCCTCTCAGCTTATTGATCTCCATCTGTTTGGCTTCCAGCTGCATCCTGAGTTTTTCCAGCTCTTCCAGCTGCGCATATTTCCCGGCATCCCAGCCTTTGGCGCGTTGTAACATGGCATTCTTGAAATCCCTGCTGGTGAACTGAAGATTAAAGTCTGTAAGATTCCTGAAAAGAGAAGAATTCCCCATCCTGGTGGTAAAGTTCAGCCTTATTGGATAACGATCCTTATAGGTGAGCACCAGGCTGGTTTGCAATGTATGCTGGTAAACGTCTTTCTGTACAAAAGGGGTATCAACATTGGACTGATAGAAAAGATCATACATCACATTCCCGTGCACGGTCAGCAGCGGAGTACGCGGAATAGCGATTACAGGGGTATGGCTGTTTTTATTATGTTCGTAATATCCTATCACCGTGTCATAGCCTGTTGGCCGGAAAGGAACAATGACGATAGCAGGGGCTTTATTATCTCCATTCACAAAATAATACAAACTATCGCCGAACTGAGGGTATTGCTGGCGTTGCGGAAGTTTTACCTTCCATTTCCTGTAATAGTCAGACATCTGCATATTTACCGCAGATTGACTATATACATGGCATATAGTGGATAATAAAGTGATTAAAAGGGATAAATAATATTTCACGGTATAACAAATCGAACTACTTTCAGGCTAATAACATGCTCATCGACAAGAGATCAGGTGTAATTTGCCTTATAGTAAATTATTAATCAGGAAAGCAAACAATCTCAAATAAGTTTTTGAACAAAGCAACGAAACATAACAAGTATAAACTAATCCATGCCGGAACAAATACGGGAAGAAAAAAGGATTCTTTTCACAGAGGTCTGGCGTCAAACAATCCAAAATGTTGTCCCAATAGTTGTATCGCAAACATAGGCATTTTTTAAAACATTTAATATTGTACGGATGTTTTTTTATTCAAATAATTGCCTGAAGGTCTAGTTATTAGCGTGTTGACGAGGTACACGGGATGGGGTAAATTGCCTACCTTTGCGCCCACAATTTAAAACTATGGAAGGTCAGTACAGAAAAGATATATACCCGGGATTGGCAGTGGCGATCATTCTCAAGAAAGACCAGCGCAGCGGGAAGCTGACATATGGCATTGTAAAAAACATCCTCACTTCCTCCCCTTACCATTCCCGGGGTATAAAAGTCAGACTGGAAGACGGTCAGATAGGCCGTGTGGCAGCCTTCGCTGATGACGAAGACCTGCTTTAGAATGGCCGGGTCCTGAATGGCGCTACCAAGATAAAAAAATTCACTTAAATACCTTCGCGAGGTTATCTTTGCCACATGAAATATGCCGACAAAGAGATCCAGGAGATGGAGGAATTTTTTAAAACAGCTGATCTGCCAAAGACTATTGACTTAGGTCCGGGAAGTGTTATCACCAATGTTCCGGCTTTTGTGTACAGCCACCTTCAGATTATCAAGCTAAGAAAAGGGGTAGGGATTTTTGAGATTTTCTACGACCGCCTCGTAATAGTGAAAGAGAAATTATCCGGAATAAATCAGGGGGTATCATAGGTACTCCCCCAATTATACCAGCTTTGCCGAACGGGGTGTCATACCCGTTTGCTTTTTGAAGAAGTTATTAAAGTAAGCCGGATAATCAAATCCCAGGCTATATGCGATATCCGCAATATTCCAGTCTGTATTTCTCAGTAATAATTTTGCTTCCGCAATAATACGTTCCCTGATGTGCACTGTGGTAGCCTTTCCTGTAACGTCCCTCACTGCATGATTGAGATGGTTAACATGAATGGCCAGATGTTTTGCATAATCACCCGCTGTTTTCAGCCCCAATGTCTGAGCCTGGGAATTTATAGGAAACTGTTTTTCCAGCAATTCCATAAATGACATGGTGATACGCGCCGCAGCGCTGCTTGGTTTATGGACAGTTGCAGCAGGTTGCATCCTCAACGCTTCATGAATAATGAGGTTCACATAATTTCCGATCACTTCATATTTGTGTACATAATCAGTTGCTTCTTCGGCTATCATTTTGTTGAAAAGACCTTCCACTGTTGCATATTGCTCCTCACTCAGAAAGCACACCGGGTTACCTCCTATTTTAAATAATGGCGAATCCTGCAGGGAAAAATGTCCACTGTTACGGATATGAACAAAATCCTCCGTAAACTGGCAATAGTAACCTGTCCAGCGTTCTGAAACAGGCTCCCAGCTATAAGGCACTAAAGGATTCGAAAATGTCAGTGCAGGCCGGTCTATCAGAATGCCCTGATCAGCGTAGTGTAACCTGCTGATACCTCTGAATAAGGTTATTTTGTAAAAATCCCTGCGGATATAAGGTGTGGCTACTTTAAACTGATCACTTACCGCATGCACTTTAAAATGCCCGTTCTCAATTCTCACCCCATCACATCCATACATTAGACGTCCTCTGTTTTCGTTGGCTTCCATATTATCAAATTTGAGATAAGACTATTCTGACAATAAATCTACGTCAAAATAGTCTTACTCAAATGATTCTCCGTAAAATCGCCAACATTTGGCATTCAAATACCACAACTATTTTATTGAATAGTCTTTTCTCAACGAATACCGTATGTTAATGTCAGACAATACATTCCTCCGACAGACGGACCTCCCAAAAAGGAGTAATAATACTTATTCAACAGGTTGCTGGCGCCTAGTTTCGCCTTGCAATTCAGTTTATCAAACATGTATGTCACCTGCGCATCGACTGTAGAATAAGCGTCTACATTACCATTTACCAGGAAAGACTGCCAATAGTAGCTGCTCTGCCATTTCCAGGAAATACCGGCTCCTGCATGTTTGATGATCCGCTCTTTAGCTACAGACACATTCACTGTCCAGGATGGTGTATTAAAGCCATCTTCCAGTCCGTCTTCCTTGTCAGACATCTTCAGTTTTGCATAGGTCACATTTCCATTAGCCACATAGCCGTGTTCTGTATAGGTCAGCCCTACGCTTCCGCCATAGTTGTTCACTACGGTCTGGGAATTCGTCCACATGCGGTACGGACTCTGTTTACTCTTATTATACAGCGCAAAAGGAATAGAGTCTGCTACTTCAGTGTTCGGCACATTCATATTCGCCTGGGCAATAAAATTCGCATACTTATTCAAGTAAGCTTCTGCATCTATAAAAAATCTGCCTTCATCAAAGATGCCCTTGTACCCTACTTCCACCGACTTCACATGCTCTGCTTTGATATACGTATAAGGATTCTTCTTCAGGATGTCTCTATTCTTTGAGATAGCTTCATTCTGTGTCAGTCCGTTCTTATTGATATCGTTCAGCACTGCCGATTGGAAAGCCGTAATAGATGAGGCAAGCCATGCGTTCTCAAAAATGCCCTGCGACATGGCAGGCAATCCGCCTACACGTTTCACACCGCCGCTATTCACATTGGAATATGCTTCAAAGATGCTCGGATAGCGGTAGCCACTCTGATAAGACGCGCGGAAATGCTGCGTATTTACCGGTGAATACACTGCGGTGAAACGAGGCGTGATCATCAGATCGAAATAGTCATTCTTATCGCCACGCACAATAGCACCCAGTTTCAGATCGCCGTTGAACAAGGTCTTGGTAACAGATATGAAACCGCCTGTCTTGGCATAATGAATGTTTGTATACTCCTTGCCCTGTTCAGTATTGATAAAGTAGTTCCCATCCGGCGCTATGATATAGGTACGGTGGTCACCGCCCACCAGGATCTGCATACCCAGTTTGTCCTTCACGTCACGCAGCAAATCAGCTGTCAGATCTACCTGGCCTTCTGCATGTATAAAACTTGCTTTTACTTTCAGTGCAGCGCCGATATCCCAGTTATTGATCTGCGCCAGCTTGTTCAGGGTATTATCGAATGCAGCCGTTCCTGGCTGATATCTGCCGGCATCTGCAGCTGTCCTTGCCTGCCGGTGAGCATCCGCTACAGAGGCTCCGGCCCCCGTTGCATTGTTGAAAGCCGTTGTATAGTCTGCATACCATTGATTGTCCGATTTGTAGTTGCGGTCAATGTTCTCTGCCATAGAACGCAGATTATAAGAGTTACCAGTGTTCTCACGGTTCAGGTATAACTTCAGTTCTACACTGTTGGACTGGAACTGTAACCCATGCTGTTGCACCAGATAATCCGCCAGGCGGAAACGGTTGGCCCGCTGATATACGTTATCCAGCAGGGCCATATGGTACAGGTAGGTCAGCGTCATACCCGGCTTCAGCTGATAATAGATACCCGCATCGGCCTTAATATTCTGCAGACCATAATCCACTACATCTCTTTCGTCATAACCGGTACGTGCTACCACATAATTACGTCCTCCCAATGCGATTGTTTTCCTGTCGGAAGATTCGTTTCCGTAACTGCTCAGCGGGTCCTGCGCCGGATTATCCTTTCCCAGTAATCCTGTGCTGGCATTCGCCTGTCCGTTCAGTTCTCTATGATCATCTGCCATCCAATCATATCCCTTGTTAAAAGTACCGTTGATCTTGAATGCAAGTTTTGGACTGATCACCTTTGCCCAGCGCAGGCTTGTTTCTGTATATACTTTTATACTGCTTTTGGCATCCCCGAGGTGTGTCAGCGCCGTTTTCTGCTGTATGCTTACACCTTCAGACGTGAATGGGTTTTTCGTAGAAATATTGGCCAGCCCGTTGACAGTATTCATACCGTACAATGCGGATGCCACTCCCGGCAGGATCTCTACATTACTGACATCAAGATCAGAAGGGCCCAGGGCATTGGCTATCGGTCCGCCGATATGTGGCGACTGCACATCCATGCCATCTACCAGTTGTGCGAAACGCACATTGGTAGTATTGGCAAAACCACGGGCATTCAGCACTTTGAACCCAAGGCTCGGGGTGATCAGCTGTACACCCTGTAAATGTTCCAGGGCATCGTAAAAAGAAGGTGCGGCAGACATCCGGAAGTATTGCTCTCCCGCTTTCTGAATGCTTACCGGCGACTGCAACAGGCTTTCCCTGGTACGCGATGCCGATACCGTTACCTCCGACAATATTTTCACCGTAGTATCTCTCTGTACAAAAGAAGTATCCTGTCCATACACACCTGCACTACATAAAACAAAAGCGATGAATAGAGATTTGGTCATAAAAGCTACTTATCACGTTATATCTTGTCGGATATAACGATCAGGTAAAAAAAGCACATTCTGATGATGTGCATGTGTGTCTTATTTTAAACGTTGTGTTTCTTCTTCGAGAAATTTGCTGAACCGCACCCTCATTTCCCGGTGATAGGCAATCAATTGGCGGGCTTCTTCAGAAATAGCAGAACCGCCTCCATTGTCGCCGCCTGTACTGGTAATCACCAACGGGCTACCTGCCATATGGTTCAGGTTACTAATGAGTTCCCAGGCTTTCTTATAGGACATCTTCATTTTCTTTGCCGCCTGGTTGATTGAACCGGTTTCCTGGATCAGCTCCAGCAACTCTACTGGTCCGGGGCCGAAGAATCGTTTGCCATTCCCTTCTACCCACAGGCTGCCATTTACTTTCAATGCGCCATTTACCAATATGTCTTTGATTGCTTTTTCCATTTCGTTAGATTCCGGTTGTGGTTGTGATAATATGACGATGTGTGATCCCGATTCCTAACCCCGCAAACGAGTCGCACACCTGGCGGCGTGGCTCAATGCAGCGAATGCTCATCGCACAATATCATTGATTGACAGCGCTTCTGCACATGCAATTTATATCATTCCGTCAATTATCCGCCGATGGTGATCATACTCCTGTTTTTAATAGCAGCGGCTTCCACTTCTTCCAGCTTTCCGGAGAACTGACCTCCCAACGCTTTAGCCTTGCTAAGGATGCTCTGCTGGATCAATGGCAATACGTCTTCCCCGTTTCTCAGGGCGGTCAGCAGATCTGTTTCCCCATTCGAGAAGAGGCAATTCTTCAGTTTACCGTCTGCGGTAAGACGCATCCTGTTACAGGTATCGCAGAAGGGAGCAGTCATGGTACTGATAACAGAAAATGTACCGGCATGGCCTGGCACAATGAATCCCTTAGCTGTATCATGTGCGCCGCCTTTTAAGGGCAGGTAGTCATACTCCGTACTGATACTTTGCAAGATCTCCTGTAAAGACATCACTTTATTGCTCGTCCATCGGTTACCGCTGAAAGGCATAAATTCTATAAAACGTACATGCACCGGCGTATGTTTCGTCCAGGCCACAAAGTCATTGATCTCAGTGTCATTCAGGCCCTTCATCACCACCACATTGACCTTTACATGAATGCCTTTCCCGATCAGCAGATCGATATTGCTCTTTACCTGGTGAAAAAGGTCACGTCTGGTAACGAGCATAAATCTTTCAGGCTGCAGGGTATCCAGGCTGATGTTCAGGGATCGTACACCTGCTTCTTCCAGCACATCTGCAAATTCATGGAGGCGGACGCCATTGGTAGTCATAGTGAGTTCCACAGGCAGACGGGAAAGAGATAGAATGATCTTTGCCGCGTCTTTTCTTACCAGCGGCTCACCGCCGGTCAGCCTTATCTTGCGTACTCCATTGGCAGCAAAGATCCCTGCTAAAGTGGCTATTTCATCGGCCTGCATTAAACGGGAAGCCGGCGTAAAGTCATAGTCTTCCTCCGGCATGCAGTAAAAACACCGCATGTTGCAATTATCTGTCAGGGAGATCCTCAGGTAATCATGCACACGGTTAAACGAATCAATTATCATCTGCTAAAACTTGCCCTGTTAATAATCGCTGATAATCCTCAGCTGTATCAATATCTAAAGCTCCAAGCGGAAAAGGCACCAGGGCCAGGTCGTCGGTAGACTGCTGTAGTATCTTTTTAGCACCTTCCTGCCCCTCTAAAGCCGTCAGCGCATCGAAATAGGTATTTGCAAAGAGTACAGGCGTACCTGCAGTATTATCGTAAGTGCAGGCGATGATTCCCTTTCCTGCAATTACCTGTTGGTCCATTAGCTGCCTTAACAAGGCTGCGTTGACAAATGGCTGGTCGCACACCATGATGATCACTCCTGCCAGGCCTTCATGTTTTACCAACATCTTCATCCCCGTACTGATGGATGAGCCCATGCCCTCTATCCAGTGATCATTCTCCACTATCTCAATCGCAAATCCGCAAAGTTTTTCCAGTATCTGAGGCGCATTAGCCCCCGTTACCAACACCACAGGACTGCCTACCGCTGCAATTGCTTCTTCCGCCATCTGACAGATCAGGGTTTTCCCCCTGTACATCAGCAGTTGTTTCGGCTGTCCCAGGCGGGAGGAATTACCCGCCCCCAAAATGATTACACCGTAATTTTCCATATCCATACGATTTACACAGTATGTATCGGCCCGTTTTTCTCTCTTAAAGGAATGCCAGTCCTTTCTGAAAGTACGCTTTTTATTTCAGCCGTCACAGACAATGCAATTTCTTCTGCTGTTTCCGCTCCTATATCCAGTCCCACCGGTCCGTGGATCCTGGATCTTTCTTCTTCTCCTATTGTGATGCCCTTTGCCGCCAGTTCGTCCAGCATGCGTTCCAGCTTCTTTTTAGGCCCCAGCGTACCGATGTAAGTTACTTCTTTTTGCAGGAGTAATTCCAGCAGTGCCAGGTCATAATTATAATTATGGGTCATCAGGACGAAAACAGTCCTTTCGTCGATCGTCACTTTTTGCAGCACTTCTGCCGCTTTGCTTACAATCACCCTGCGGGCGCCGGGGAATCTCGCGGGTGTGGCATAAAGGGCCCTTCCATCCACCACTGTCGTATGCCAACCCTGGATGCGGGCTATTTCCACTAAAGGCATAGCATCATTTCCTGCCCCTGCTATAACCAGGGAAACAGGAGGTTTCAGTAATTCGACAAAACCATGTAGTGCTGGTTTTTCGTCTCCATACTGTTTTACCATCCCCTGTTTCGTGCTGAACACTTCCAGCACATCTTTCACGATCTCTGATCTCAGATCACCGTCTTCCAGGCTTCCGGCAAAATTATTCCCTGAATAACGAAGACAGGTGCCAGGCTGCTGAGCAGCCTGGTTTAACCTGAAAAGAGTTACTAATACGGCATCCTCACGTTTTTCCAGCACCTGCTCCAGTAGCCTGATAGCATTGTGCGGCGAAACAGGGTCTATTGGTTCGAACAGGATGTGAACAATCCCATTACAGCCAAGCTGTACACCTATTTTCGCATCATCCTCATCCGTCGTGTCGTAGGTGATCAGCTTATTCTGCTGCTGGATGATAGCCAGGAGCGCTCTTCGCAAAGCATCTCCTTCCAGGCATCCACCGCTGATAGCTCCGGTCATCTCTCCATCTTCCGTCACCAGCATCCTGGCTCCCGGACGACGATAGGACGATCCTTCCACGTGTACAACAGTAGCGAGCGCCACTTTCTTCCCATTCTCCCGGGATTGTGCATAGGCCCGTAAAATATCCTCGATTTCTTTCATCTTATTTATCCGGCAAGTAAGCGCCCTTATCCAGCCATGTTTTAAAATGTTTCACAAATTCCGCACGGCTCATAGGCAAGTGGGCTACACCCTCTGCAGGGTTCCATCCGCTACCCACCAGTGAATCCTTGCTTACGTGCTCGATCAGGGCTTCATGGTCTTTGTGACCATTCAGATTTTGATTCAGCAGGGTCATTGCCAGCTCTCTCGGCTTTTTACCCTGGAACACCATCTTCATATCAGCCGGTGGCAGGTGCCAGTTCGGATTGCCCGGAGGCATATGCAGTCCCGGCGTATTCTGTGGCTGGTGACAGTTGGAGCATTTCATTGCATAAAGCCCCTTACCATCTGTACCACGCTGTACGTTCATGGTGTGTACGTGGCTATCGTCGCCCTGTAGCGGCCTGTCGCCTTTCGGGTGGCAGTTCATACACCTGGGATGCATCAGCACTTTATAAGCCTGTAAAAAGGCCTTTTTCGAAATCACACTATCCGGCTCCGCCATTTCTGCCTTAGCAACTGTTGTTTTATCTTCTGCAGGTACGCCATTGAAGGCATCCGTACGGAAAGATACTACAACCGAAGAAATTGCCGTTGCTGCAAGCAGAAGATATACAACTTTCTTTGTATTAAAAAACTGGTTTTTAGTTGTTTGTGCCATAACATCTCATTACGTGTAAAAAATCAGGATATCTCTCCTTATGCCAACAGATTTGCCTTATTGAAAGGCATCTGTCTCAGGCGTTTGCCTGTAGCGGCGAAGTAAGCATTCGCGATAGCCGGCGCCACCGGTGGCACGCCGGGTTCACCCACGCCACCCATTTTATTGGTGCTTTCCACGATATGCACTTCTATATCCGCCGGGGTGTCAAACATCCTGGCTACCACGTAATCATTAAAATTACCTTGTTTTACACGCCCGTTTTCCAGGGTGATCTCTCCATGTAGTGCTGCGGCTACCCCGAAATTAATACCGCTTTCGATCTGGGCTTTCACGCCGTCAGGGTTCACCGCCAGACCACAGTCAATAGCGCTTACTACACGGTGTACTTTGATCGTGCCGTCTTCATTCAGGGAGATCTCCGCTACATGCGCCACAAAACTGAGGAAGGATTCATGTACTGCTATACCTCTGAATCGTCCGGCAGGCAGTGGCTTACCCCAGCCAGCTTTTTCAGCTGCCAGGTTCAGTGCCGCCAGATGTCGCGGGCTGGACTTCAGCAATTCCTGACGGTAAGCCAGCGGATCTTTGCCCGCGGCATGCGCCAGTTCATCGATCATTGCCTCCATCGCCATAGCGGTGTGTGTATGTCCTACGGAACGCCACCACAATACCGGTACTTCATTCTTGGGAGAATGCAATGTCACCAGGCGGTCGGGGATGGCTTCCATATAAGGGGAATCAACGACACCTTCTACGGAGGAACCATCGATGCCATCCTTGATCATTCCCGCGAAGAGTGTCCCTTCCATAATAGACTGGCCCACAATGGTGTGTTTCCAGGCTATTGGCAGCCCCTGAGCATTCAGGCCGGCAGTTATCTTGTGCAGGAACATCGGGCGGTAATAACCGCCTTTTACGTCATCTTCACGTGACCATACCATCTTCACCAATGGCTTACCACTGGCTTTGACGATCTCGGCAGCTTCTCCTACGAAGTCAGAGGAGGGCGTTGCCCTTCTACCAAATCCACCGCCCAGGAAAACTGTATTCACTCTTATCTGTTCAGGCTTCAATCCCAATATTTTGGCTGCTGCTCCCTGATCCAGACCTGGCATCTGCGTACCGGTCCATATCTCACATTTACCATCTTTCAGCTGGATGGTCACATTCAAAGGCTCCATAGGCGAATGTGCCAGGTAAGGGAATACATATTCTGCCTCCACAGTCTTCACCGCTTTCGACATGGCGCTGTCTACATCCCCGGCTTTACCGGCCTGGGTTCCAGGTTTCTGCGCCAGTTGTTTGTACTCAGCCAGCATCGCTACTGAATCCACTTTCACACCTGATCCCAGGTCCCAGTCCACTTTCAGCGCTGCCCGGCCTTTCTTTGCAGCCCAGTAGTTGTCGGCCAATACAGCTACCCCGCTGGGGATCTGTACTACCTGACGTACGCCTGCTATCGCTTTCGCCTTTGCGGAGTCCACGGTTTTCACCTTCGCGCCAAAAACAGGTGCGTGTAACACAACTGCTGTCAACATGCCCGGAAACTGCATATCCATCCCGAATTTTGCAGTACCGTTTATTTTAGCGGGCGTATCCAGGCGTTTTACGCCCTTGCCGATATACTTCCAGCTCTTCGGATCTTTCAGCGGCATATCACCCGGAGCTGGCAATGCTGCTGCTGCAGTGGCCAGTTCTCCGTAAGTAGCGCTCTTATCGCCTGCTGTTACCACGCCATTTTCTGTCTTACAGTCGGCCGGGTTCACGCCAAATTTCTGCGCGGCTGCCTGCACCAGCAAAGCTCTGGCGGTTGCGCCGGCCTTGCGGTATCTGTCAAATTCAGACCAGGTAGTGCTGGAACCTCCGGTGATCTGGATCCCGAACATGGTATGATTATAAGGCGTCCACGCATCTCCATGCTGTACCACCATCTTATTGACATCCACATCCAGTTCTTCTGCTATCATCATAGATAATGTCGTCCAGATACCCTGCCCCATTTCAGCATGTGCCAGGTATACCAGTATTTCATTATCCGCTGTTATATTCAGATATGCGTTAGGAGCGAATGCTGCGCCACTCTGTGGGCCCAGCACTGCAGGTGTGGCTCCTCCGAGTTTCTTTGCGCCGGGAACTGTGAATGAGATCAGCAGTCCGCTGGTCAGTACAGCACCGGTTTTCAGGAAATTACGCCTGCTGGCGTTCAATGTTGTGCTCATTTGTTATTACCTCCTTCCCGCTGCATTTTTGCGGCCAGGTGAATGGCCTTTCTGATACGGGGATATGTGCCGCAGCGACAGATATTCCCGGACATTGCACTGTCTATGTCTTCATCTGTTGGATTTGGGTTTTCCCTCAACAACACCGCTGCAGACATGATCTGACCGGACTGGCAATAACCGCATTGTGGTACGTCCAGCTCTATCCATGCTTTCTGCAGGTAGTTGTCCGGATCAGCAGATAATCCTTCAATAGTTACTATTTCCTTCCCAACGGCCCGCGACACCAATGTAACACATGAACGTACCGCTTCTCCATCCAAATGAACGGTACATGCGCCACACTGCGCCATACCGCAACCGAATTTGGTACCAGTTAATCCGACTACATCCCTTATTGCCCATAACAAAGGCATATCAGGACTGGCGTCCACTGAGTACTCTTTCTGGTTGATCTTTAGCTTAACCATAAAGAATTGCTTTTCTGTAAATAATAGATCTAAATAGGTTGACTTGCGGCAGGGGACTATTGATAGTAGGGGAACCCCGGTTTACGGCGCACTGTCTCGCCGTAGCTACCTCAATGGGTTATCCAATATCAAATTTGACCTTTGCTTCCTGAATCGTTAACGTTTAAAAGCAAATTTAGTTCGAAGGGCGGGAATACAAATTGCAATATTCAAACAGATAAGTATAAATTTCAAAGTTTCATCTGAGTGATGGGGAGGTGGGCGTTATTTACATAAAAAAATAACGACTATAGAAGGTTGTAAGAATCAAACCGGCGGCTTCGGTGTTGTGTCGTTGACGCTTGGGGGTTATGGGTAGGTTGCACTTTTCAAAGTATTAGCTTTGTTGGAGTAGGTTTCCCTTAAAAGGTGTTTGTATAACTCGTGGCTTGCTTGCGCTTGATGGTGTTGAAGCTTACGCGAATTATCGCGTAGCTCTTGGTTTTATCTTAATGTGGCTTTTCTGAGAATTAAATAAGTAGCTCGCGGCTTGAGATGGGACCGCGGGCTGTACCCCCTTTCCGAGACGCGCGATTGAGCTTTGTCAAGCGTAGGGGCTTTGAAATGCTTATTTAACCCCTGTCAATCGTATCAGGCTCTCCAAGGGGCTAAGGCCCGCAGTCTCCACCTCAAACCGTCCGCTACTTATGCGTTCTTCCGGCTTTCACGTCGCCGAAATTTTTAGAAAAAGAAATAGACGCCAGTGCCACGTTCAAGGGCTTCCTGGAAAAGGACTTTCAACCGGTCAAGAATATCGTTGGAAACGGGCATGTTAAACAGATCACTGTTCAACACATTTTCTAAGTCTTCTTTTTTTATAATCTCAGCGTCCTCAAAATCATCAATCATGGCCAAAGTCATCTCATTCAAAACGTCGAAAAAGCCGACATTCCACAACTCCACAAATTCAGGGCTAGTTAAAAAAATGCGGATCAGCTGACCTGGTGTTGCCTCATCATAGTCTAATGCGTATTCAGCTTCTTTATCTTTAGGAACTTCTATCAATCTTGTTCTCATTTTTAATCTGCATTGTTGAAGCGAGTAACTTGTTCATATTTTATGCAACTCTTTGGAAGTTTGCTCAAATTATTTCGTAGCTCGCGGTTTGAGATGGGACCGCGGGCTGTACCCCCTTTTCCGAGACTTACGATTGAGCTTTGTCAAGCGTAGGGGCTTGGGAATGGCTTATTTAACCCCTGTCAATCGTATCAAGCTCTCCAAGGGGCTAAGGCCCGCAGTCTCCACCTCAAACCGTCCGCTACTTATGAGTTCTTCCGGCTTTCACGTCGCCCAAATTTTTAGAAAAAGAAATAGACGCCAGTGCCACGCTCAAGGGCTTCTTCGAAAAGGACTTTGATTTGTGCGAGTTTGTCTACAACTGCATCCTTTGTAAAAGCGTCGCTCTCCAGTACCTTTTCCAATTTTTCCTTCTCTACTATTTCTGCGGACTCGAAATAGTCAATCATAGCCCCAGTTATTTCATTCATAATGTCAAAAACACCAGCCGCCCACAATTCATCGAATTCTTCATCTGTTAATAACACCTCAAGCAGTTGGTCTGGCGTTGCTTCATCATAGTCTAATGCGTTTTCTGCATCCTTGTCCTTAGGCACAGTTACAGTTTTTCTTGCTACCATATTTGTCATATTATTAAATGAATGTTTTTATGCTTTGTCATTAAAGTCCTTATCTCATCAAATCTGTATTTTTGAAGTGCGTGACGTTTTGATACTCGGGTTTACTTCTACCCTTTTGTTTTCCATTAATAACTTTGTTGTTGGGAATCGTACCATCTAAATCCAAATACCGTCTATCCCAGCTTAAATTTGTATTTTCTATTCGAAAGTAATTACCTTTATTATCCTCCACTACCTGAATCCCAGTCTCATTGTTTCGATACATTGTTTTCGTGCCATTCTTATTTAAAACGCCTTCTGCACCAGGAGCAAACTTCTCTATTGCGTCCTTTAAACTACCGGTCGCCCATCCCTCCCCATACTCCGCCGCACGCCCTGCACCATCCAGCTTCGCTTTCATTTGCGCCGTTACCTCAAATCCTTCCGCAGTCTTAGCGCCCGCTTCTGCTGCTTTTGAACTAAGCGCAAACTCCTTAGCCGCAACAGTAGTGAGTTTTACTTCCAGACCACCAATGCCAGTTGCGGCGCCCAGAGGATTTTTGCGAAACTCATCGAAAAGTAATTGAGGCGTTGTTGTTCCGGTGGCGATACGATCCTTGAAATTATTGATTCCTTGCTGTACTTTTTCACGGATGAAATTCTTTTGTTGGGTGGTGTTCCTGCTGAAATTGTCTTTGGCATTGGCGGCAAAGTTGAGTAATCGCGTAAAGAGACCGTCCCCGGGACCAGGCCAGTCGCCTAAGGGATCGCTGTACCTGACGGGATTGTCAAAGTTAGATACGTACGGCGACCAGGATTCCATGTTGTCAATCTTTGGATCGATCTGTCTCCATCTTCCAATTTGAGGATCCAGGGTGCGGTAGAATGCGTCGTATTGATAGAGGTCAAGGTCCTGGCTGAAGTCGATACCGTTGTATCTTTTGCCGTTCTCAGGATACAGTTTTCCTTTTAGGGCATTTCTGCTGATGCCGGCCATCGTCAGGCCGAAAGGATAATAGTGGGTCTCTTCGAGCAATGCGCCTCCGTTGTGGGTGACTACCAGGTTGTCAAAGAATACATCCTGCCCGCTTTCGTTACTGGTGTATATGTAAATAAAGCCCGTCTTCTTTATCCGCATCTTTTGTACTGCCAGGGTCTGTAAGGCATCCAGGGCTCCGCTTACCTGGCGCATGCCGGAGTTGTCGTCTACCAGGTTAAACTGATCGTCGAATAATACGTAGCTGAGATATGCTTTGGGCTTGTCCGGCTGGTTCTGAGAGGCATCTTTCGTTTTTAATTGGTTATATGTGTTGTTGTTCAACGTGTATACGGGTGAGACGCTACCGGTGGACTGGTGGATACCGTCTATAGCTCCCCCGCCGCTGAAGGCATCCAGAATGGCTGATACCATCGCCGATACGGTGGTACTGGAGGTAGCGGCTCCTGCGTGCTTGTATAAGGCCCTCACTCCTATTTGGATGCTGTCGCCTGCCATTACCCTTAAGACCAGTGAGGGGCCGATTTTTTGCCCGTTTATGGCATTGAGCCTTGCTACGTAGGCGTTGGGATTGGTGGTGGCGTCTGTTGGGTAATTTGCCGGTTTGGATGTGCGTGTATTGTCAATGTTACTGAACAGGGCATTTTCGACCCCGGCCATAGCTGTTTCCATTGTTGCAGCATAAATGGCGGTGTCTTTCTGGCTGCTCAGTACCATGCGGACATTGCCCAGTTGATCTTTTATGAAATAATCAAAAGCATAACTTACCGGCTGTCCTGTTTTGTATATGGGCCGGATTCTGCCCTCTTCATGAGAAATAAATTGTAAGCTATCCTGTTCATACTGGAATCCATTAATGTAATGGGTTGTACGAAATAGTTGGAGTTGAACGCTGCCATCTGATACCATTTTTGCCAACCGCTCACCGCTGCCTCCTGCATAGAGATAGTAAATGGATGCCTGTTTGTTCTTTGCATAAAGAATGGCAGGCAATTGCTGGTGGTTATAATAGATGGTATCTATGGCCTTGTTCTTATCCTTCGCTATATTACCGTTCGGGTCATACCAGTAATCCTGCACTTCGCGGTTGTCTGCTTCTTTAAAGTCGCCTAATGTGCTGGAAGGACTATTCTTTTTATCAGTTACATAACTAAGCCGATTACTGTTCGCGAAATATCCGTATTTCAAACTGTCTATTGTTTGAATGACAGGACCGTTTAGTCCTGTCTGTTTCATTGATAAAAGGTTGCCACCAGGGTCATAGGCTAATCCGCTTACGGAGAAGTCTGATTTTGTGTTCGTCCAGGCGGCACTACCGCTCAGTTGTTCGGTGAAATCAGCGCGGGTTAGTCTGTCTGCCTTGTCGTAATCATAGCCGTAGGCGCGGGGAATACCGTCCGATATACTTTTCCATTTGATGCCGGCGATATTTCCGGCGTAATCAATACTATCAAATCCATAATCGTAACAGTATTCCTGTCCAAACCAATTGGTGCTGGCATTGGGAGTACTGATAAACTGTTTATTGATTGATCTTAGCCAGCCACGAATATTATATTCATACTGCAGCAATTCTAATTGGGTGGCAGTTCCGGTGACGTCCAGGCGCTTTGTTTTCAGTCTTCCGAGTTCGTCGTAGGTGTTGACAGCTATTGTGCGCTGCAAGGCAGGATTGTCATTGAGCCGTTTTTTAATGGTGTCAATCCTGCCCATAGCGTCATAGTCGAACTGCGTGAGTATTGTCGTCTGCGGTATTAATGTGCTGTGTGGATTGGTGTGTTTCAGGTAAGTGCTCAACACTTTGCCGCTGAAATCGTAGAGGGTGTTGGTAATATCCCGGCCACCAGGCATATTGTCTGCAATGGTCTGGATCACCCGTCCTTTGTCGTTGTAGTAGATCGTCGTTGTATTGAACTGCTCCATGGCTTCGATACGGTAACGTTTACCTGTTATCAGTCCCCTGGTCATGGTACTGGCCGTCGCTGGTAATACTTCGGCATATTGATTGGCTCCTGCCTGCACCTTTGTGATGTCGGTCGTGATATAAGTTTGCCTCCCGGGGAAGTTATAGTTGTCGTAGTAGGTATTTGTCAATATCCGCAAGGCGGAGGAATCAATAAATGGGAAGGCATTCGACGGATCGAACCCGGCCTGGTTAATGGCAGCCTGCAAGGCCTCCCGGCTCCTGGCGTCGTAGAACAAGGCCGTCTTTTGCTCCCGGTCCAGCTGGTCGTAATAGGTGCCATGCCACATGCCCAGCCCCTTCAGAATACCATCCCGCTTGCCTATCAACCTGTCCCGTGCATCATATATCATTTCTGTGCTGTCAGCCCCAGGCACTTTCTGTACGATCATCCGGTTGCGTTTGTCGTAACGGTAGCAGAAACATAATTCCCTGGCTATATCAGCAGATATCGCCCAGTTACTACGGATGGCATCTACCGCTTTAGGCGGTATTATAAACCGCAGATCTCCCATGCCGTCATAGACGTAGTAAGTGCAAAGCCAACCTGTATGTGCGGTACCTGGTGCGGCGGCTAACTGCGTCTTTTTCAATACCACGTGTTCTTCCTTGTCTTTATAGCTCACCGTTTGTGTGCCCGCTTCATTGATGACAACTTCCTTCAGTAATTCTCCGTTGCCATATATCCGGCTGCTGACCGGTATGAGCGAGGATACCGGTACGTCCCAAAGTCTGACGGAATCGGCTATTCCGTTCACCTGGTATTGCTGCTTTACAGGATGATTGCCGCCCTCTTTTGCCCAGCTGTTCCCCGGCGCCCAGGTCTGTAATACCCGGTTTAAAGGGGATGCTTCGTATGCTGTTTGCGTGTAGTAAATACTGTCGCTACCTGTTCCCGGCGCCAAAGTACTGTCTTTGTAAAAGGCTCGCTGGCCGATAAATGGCGCCGTCTTAAAAAGGCCATCATTGACACTTCCTGTTTTCGGTACATAAGGCAGGTATTTATATACCTCCCTTCCAAAAGCGTCATAATCCACCGGGGTAACCAGATCCCTTCCTCCCGGACTGGCGCCCTTTTCAACTGTCTGTAATAAGCGTCCCAGACCGTCGAAATATTGGGTTTCCTGCCTGACCTCCGTCACAGTTCTGGTGGCAGATATGACCACCGCACTTTCAGACACGGGCATGGAAGGCGTCCAGGTACGGATCGAATTGACCATTGTGGTTGTATAAGGAGCCGGCGGCGTTGCCGGAATAGCGGCAGGTCTGCTTGTATTGGCGGGCCTGTTCTGTGCCCGTAAACTCCCCACGATACTTAAAAGAATTAATAAAAGGATACCGGTTACTTTCATGGTATGGCTATACATAATGATTAACACAACTAATGATCACAACAATTAATGATTAACACAACACGGATAAGTGAACAGCTCCGATGACAATCAAAACTGGTAGCAGCAATTGCAGAAGAGCTGCAACGACAATAAACAATCAATGGAGGCTACACAGCCAGCACAGCACAGATCCAGCACTAACAATAATCTAAAGTAAATTGGAAATATATGGTTACAATGGTAGGTATTGCAGATACCAACTTTTCATAATTAAACAATGAATGGTTATACAAAAAACTAATGGTTACTAAAGCAGTGCGAAGTACGGTTAACTTTTTGAAAAAAGAGTTAATGCGAAGTTAACAAAACAAAAAAGTACCGGGAAGGACATACGTTATTACCTGAATGCGCAGGGGGAGATATTACGCCCCCTTTCCCAGGACGATAATATCTTTTCCTTCGACTATCTTTTTCCCGTATCCGTTCAATGTCACGTTTATCATAGCCCGCCCCATCTCTTCCAGTTTTGCAAATCCTGCGGGAAACAATGCACGTCCTATAGGGAACATCCAGCCTACGTATTTGTAAAATGAGTGCACATACTTCAACCCTTTAATAGGTCTGATAAAACCCGGACGGAAGGCAAATACAGCCCTGAAAGGCAGCTTCATAAGGTCGTTTTCGGTTTTCCCCTTTACCCTGGCCCAGTTTGACCGGCCTTTTTCCGTACTGTCAGTACCCGCGCCGGATACATAACAGAAAGTCATATCCCTGTTCAGCTGACTCAGTGTTTCCGCTACGTGCATAGTCAGGGTATAGGTCATCCTGTAATAGGTTTCCTTGTCCATTCCTACAGAGGAAACCCCCAGGCAGAAATAACAGGCATTATAGCCACGTAACTGCTCCCTGATAGGGCTAAAATCAAAAAAATCAGGGTGAATGATCTCTTTCAGCTTGGGATGCGTTACACCACAGGGCCTCCTGTTGATGACCAGCACCGCTTCCACATCCCCGCTTAACAGGCATTCATGCAGAACGCCCTCTCCTACCATTCCTGTCGCTCCCGTAATGATGGCTCTTATTTTCATGCCATAAAGATAACGGAAGGGCGCAAACTGCCAAAAGCCGCTCCGATTCCCTTCTAATAAGGCTGTTTTAAGGGTCGTTTCTCGTCAATTAACCATATGTAAACTATAATCAACCCATATATAACCCATATATAACCCATATATAACCCATACCTTTTAAATATGGATTATATATGGGTTAAATATGGCTTATATATGGGTTATATATGGGTTATCTCCGAGAACGCACTATAGTAGCGCCCTTACAAGGCATATATCTGAACATAATTTGTTACGGCCTTGATAACACGATTATAAGAAATAACATTCAATGCATATATGACATACATTATGTTAAGTAGCCCTGTTCCATTAAATGGTATATTTCTGCTGCTTTCCTGACCGTTAACTCGTCGAGGCCTGTACGCTATCGTAAAACTTTTGAACATGCGGGGCTTTCATAGGTTCCGGGTACACATTGCTGGCGGTATAATCGGCTTCGATCGCTTCCTGGGGTACTCCCGGGGCATACAGGAACAGGGAAGTCCTACAGCATATCTCCGCACTTCTGCAGGTAATATGAATGCAAAAACATTCTGATGTTTCCTATATTTGGGGGTATGAAACCTATGAGAACGAAGAAGATCTTCCTATACTTTGTGCTGTTCCTGCTCACCATCCCGCTGGGATTGGCTACCCGTTTGTACCCGGATCACTTTCCATATATCATAAAAACCTATGGCGGTGATGTATTGTATGCTACCTGCCTGTTCTTCTTCCTGCGGTTTTTATTCCCTGCCACAGAGGTGATTAAACTGGGTATCCTCACCTTTCTTGCGTGTATCATTATCGAGCTGCAGCAATTATATAAAGCCAGCTGGATCGTGCAGCTGCGGCATACGTTCCCATTCGGCCTGATACTCGGTTATGATTTTGTGTTGAGTGACTGTATCTGTTATGCGGCAGGCGCGGTACTGGGAACAGGTATTGCAATGCTGCTGGAGAGATCCTGGGTGCTTCGTTAAGGTCCGGGGCTTAGCCCGCTTATCAATCGGTCTCCCTTTTCTATTTATAAAATCCTATTTTGTTCCCTCGTCAATTTTTCGTCTAATTCATTGTTATGAAACTATCTAAACACGTCACGTTATTGTTATTGCTCTCCCTCTCTTTTAAACCATTTCAAAGCCGCGGCCAGGGCTTTCTGAGGGCCAAAGGCACACAGATCGTTAACCAGAAAGGAGAAAACGTACTCCTGCGCGGTATCGGCCTTGGTGGCTGGATGCTGCAGGAAGGATATATGTTACGGGTAAACGGCCAGGGCCAGCAGCACAAGATCCGTGCGGGTATTGAGAGCCTGATAGGGCCGCAGAGAACGCAGGAATTTTATGATGCATGGCTGGAAAATCATACTACCAAAGCGGATATTGATTCTCTGAAAGCATGGGGTTTCAATTCCGTTCGTTTGCCCATGCACTTTAACCTGTATACATTACCGGTAGATAAAGAACCTGTGGCCGGACAAAATACCTGGTTGGAAAAGGGATTTGCCATGACCGACAGCCTGCTGGCATGGTGTAAGGCAAACCATATGTACCTGATCCTGGACCTGCATGCCGCTCCGGGCGGACAAGGCAATGACCTGAACATCTCTGACCGGGACGGCTCCAAACCTTCTCTCTGGGAAAACGAAGCCGACCGCTTAAAGACCATAGCCTTATGGAAGAAACTAGCAGAACGTTACCATGATGAGCCTTTCATCGGTGCTTATGATATCCTGAACGAGCCCAATTATGGCTTCGAAGATCCTGAAAATGATAAGAACGGCCTGAAAGAACAAAACAACGTACCGCTTAGACAGCTGCTGCAGGATATTACCAAAGCGATCCGTGAGGTAGATGACCGTCATATCATCATCATTGAAGGAAATGGCTGGGGAAATAACTACAACGGTATGCTGCCACCGTGGGACAAGAACATGGTACTGAGCTTCCACAAATACTGGAACCTGAATGATACCAAATCCATCCAGCACATCCTGGATTTCCGCCAGAAATATAATATACCTGTATGGCTGGGTGAAACAGGCGAGAACTCGAATGTCTGGTTTACAGAAGCTATCCGCCTCTTTGAGAAGAACAACATCGGCTGGTCATGGTGGCCGCTGAAGAAATTAGGCGCCAACAATCCGCTGGAGATCAAATCCAACGATAAATACATGCGCGTGATCAACTATATCAGCGGCAAGGGCAGCGCACCTGCCAGCGGCGTGGCCTATGAAGGTTTGATGGAAGTAGCCAGGGGAGCGAATATCAGTAACAATATCCTGCACCGTGATGTGATAGACGCTATGATCCGCCAGCCGTTCTCTGACAAAACGCTGCCCTTCAAAAACAATACGATCACTAATACGGGAATACTGGAGGCAGTGGACTACGACCTGGGTGTAAACCGGGCGGCTTACTTCGATACTGATACGGCCAATTACCGCATCTCCAATCCCAAATGGGTAGGTGGTAACCGCGGCAGGGTATACCGGAATGATGGAGTGGATATTGTAGCCGATTCTGCTGATGCAGGCAGTTATTATGTCACTGACTTTGCTACGGGAGAATGGTTGAAATACACGATAAATATTACCCTGAAAGGGAAATATACACTTTCCTTCATTGGAGCTCCGGGTAAAGTGCCCGGCCAACTGGCTGTGACAATTGACGGAAAGCCAATAGGTAAGGTAGCCGTAATCCGGGCAAAAGAAAATAAGCGTGGTGAATGGCAGACCTACAATATCAAAAACATTGTGCTCAGGAATGGCCGCCAAACCCTCCGGCTATATGCTGAAACCGGAGGATTTGACTTGAAAGCCATTCGTTTTGAAAAGTCCCCTGTACCTTAAAAATTTACATGCCATACTGGCACGGGGGTATTATAACACTGATCATCATAAGTTCACAAATTGATACGAAAAGTCCTGTCAGTTGAAACTGCAGGACTTTCCATTTTCGGGATAGTGTTTAAGTCAGCGGTTGTGTCGTTTCCAGCTCCGCAACCTCCTCATCGGAGAATACACGGGAACGGATATGAAATCTGACTCCAAGGGGGATCTCCAGTGAAAAGCTACTGCCACGCCCCTTGATGACGTCCAGGATCAGTTGCGTGTGTTTCCAGTATTCAAACTGGTCCCCGTTCATATAAAATTTACATCCATCTACTTCGCCCAGACATACATCTGTAGCGCCTGTTTTAAATTCCCCCTCCGGAAAGCACATCGGTTGTGAGCCGTCACAACAGCCCCCACTTTGGTGGAACATCAGGGGGCCATGCGTGTGACGGAGCTCATTGATCAAGGATATGGCTTCCTCTGTTGCTATGATTCTCTTAGTCATGAAAAAAGTTAAGACACTGTATAAAAGTCAGGAATTAAGAATTTTAAAACGCCTGCATTCCGGATTAAACCCTATTTAGCTCCGGAGGTACGTTGTGTTTGTAACCCCACTGCCTGCATACCGGAATCATTCGCGGCATTTAGCTCCGTTGGGAGCGTTGTGTTTGTAGCGCGGGGTGCACACCCGGGTACCCGGTTTATAACAAACGCGAATCAATTTTCAATTCCTGATCTAAAATTTTATTAAAAGAATCCCAGTTTCTGTTTACCGTAAGATATCAGCATATTCTTCGTCTGGCGATAGTGATTCAGCATCATCTTATGTGTTTCCCTTCCGAAACCGGATTTCTTATAGCCTCCGAATGGAGCGTGCGCCGGATAAGCATGGTAGCAGTTCACCCATACCCTGCCAGCCTGTAATGCCCTTGGCACCTGGTACAGTTCATGTGCATCCCTGGTCCAGACACCAGCGCCCAATCCATAGAGTGTATCATTGGCAATCTCTATCGCTTCTTCCGTTGTTTTAAAAGTGGTCACACAAGCTACAGGTCCGAATATCTCTTCCTGGAATACCCTCATCTTGTTATTTCCTTTCAGCAGTGTGGGCTGAACATAGAATCCGTGCTCCAGTCCGTTGTTCTGATGGTAAGCTTCGCCGCCGCACAATACCTCTGCGCCTTCCTGTTTACCAATATCCAGGTAACTCAGGATCTTCTGGAACTGGTCTTCGCTGGCCTGGGCGCCCATCATGACAGTTGGGTCAAGCGGATTACCCATCTTAATGGCTTTTGTGCGCTGAATGACACGGTTCATAAAGCGGTCATAAATGTGCTCATGTACCAGTATACGGCTCGGACATGTACATACCTCACCCTGGTTCAGGGCAAACATTACTGCTCCTTCTATGGCCTTATCAAAGAATTCGTCATCTGCGTCAGCTACGCTTTCAAAGAAAATGTTGGGACTCTTACCTCCCAGTTCCATCGTAACCGGGATCAGGTTTTCAGAGGCATACTGCATAATGAGCCTACCGGTGGTGGTTTCTCCTGTAAAGGCTACTTTCTGCACTTTCGGAGAAGAAGCCAGCGGTTTACCCGCTTCCACACCAAAACCGGTTACTATATTCAATACACCTTTAGGTAATACGTTACCGATCAGTTCCATCAGCACCATAATGCTGGTAGGTGTCTGTTCCGCAGGTTTTACAACTACGCAGCACCCTGCAGCCAGGGCAGGCGCAATCTTCCAGGTTGCCATGAGCAACGGGAAGTTCCATGGAATGATCTGTCCTACAACGCCGATTGGCTCATGCAGGTTAATACTTACTGTAGTTTCATCATGTTCACTGATCGTGCCTTCCTCACTGCGGATCACCCCGGCGAAATACCTGAAATGGTCTACTACCAGTGGCAGGTCGGCTGCTTTTGTTTCCCGGATTGGTTTCCCGTTGTCTATCGTCTCAACAACGGCCAGGTAATCCAGGTTATCTTCCACTATCTGTGCAATTTTCAATAACAGGTTACTCCGGTAAGATGCAGCTGTTTTGCTCCATGTTTTAAATGCTTCATGGGCCGCATCTATTGCTTTATCAATATCCGTTGCATTGCCTCTTGCAGCTTGTGTGAAAACCTTACCATCGATGGGAGAAATGTTATCAAAATATTCACCGCTGGATGGTGGCACCCATTCCCCGTTAATAAAATGCTCATACCTGGTCTTAAATTCAGGACGTGCTGCCAGGGTTGACGAAGGGGCAGCAGATGTTGCAACGCTCATAATTTGTGGAGTTTTTTAAACGTGAAATAATACGTGAAATTATATATGCAATTTCCTGAACTGATGATAAGACGCGGATATTTTCGTACTTATTTATAGCACAATCGTACCTTAATTTTGAGATGGCTGAAAAATTGGTTAACTTGTTAGTAGTAAACAGATTTTCTATGCAGATAAAGAATTATTTGCAGACGATAGACCTCACTATTCCACGGCAGCTGCAAACTTTAGTAGAGAGTAGGCGTGTATTTAATCTCCGTAATTGTGAACTGAGTATCTTTGAAAGTTATGAGCAGGCCTATGATGTGCCGCTTACTTTCAATGACCTTGTAATTACCAGTATGGTACGGGGCAAAAAGATCATGCACCTTATCAATAAACCTTCTTTTGATTATCTGCCGGGAGAATCGCTCATCGTACCGCCACAGGAAACCATGATCATCGATTTTCCGGAAGCTACCCTGGACAATCCCACGCAGTGTATTGCCCTGGCTATAGACGACAGCTATATCCGGGAAACTGTCAATTATCTGAATCATTATTACAACACCGGCGGTGAGCAGCAAAACTGGCAACTCTCCTTCCAGCAGTACCATTTTGAGAATAATCATGAGATCACAGAATTGATCAATAAACTGATCCGCATCTGCAGCAGTAATGATAAGTCAAAGAATATCTATGCAGACCTGCAGCTGAAAGAATTGCTGATCCGCCTGCTGCAAAGTCAGCAGTTAGGACAGGCGGAAGAAGGCAGTATCTCAAATGAAAACGGTAACAGGCAGAATTTTGTATTGAACTATATCCAGGAGCATCTGACTGATAAGATTGCAGTAGAAGCCCTGAGTCGCAAGGCATATCTCAGCAGGAACCTGTTCTTCAAGTGGTTCCGTGAGCAGTTTGGCATTCCTCCGCTGGAGTATATCAACAAGGAAAGGATTAAGCTTGCCAAACAGTTACTGGCAAAGCCGCAAAGCAATATTTACGATGTAAGCAAGCTTTGCGGCTTCACAGATGTCAATTATTTTATAAGAGTATTCAGGAAGGTGGAAGGTACTACTCCCAAAGTCTATCAGTCTTCCTGCAATTGTAATTAATTAGCTCTCCACTCATTATCTTCCGGTGTGTAGTCGGTATTCAAAACACCGTCCAGCATTACCGCAGCTACCCTGCCGCTGACAGGCACCGTTACAGTCACCTGTTTGCTGCCACTCTTCCATAGGGCTGGCGTCTGGTGCACAGTTTTAGTCGTACCATCAGCATATGTGATTATCACATCAAAGGGAATAGCAAAGCCGCCGGCATTTACAACCGACAGTTCAGCATTATTACCCTTTGTCTTTACACCCGCCAGCTGCAGATCAATATAATTGTTGCTGAAGAACCAGTTATTCCAGAACCAGTTGAGATTTTGACCAGCGTAGTTATTGAAAGCGTTGAAGAAGTCCCAGGGAATAGGATGTTTGCCATTCCAGTCGTGCATATAGCCATGCAGGCACTTACGGAACAGATCATCGCCCAACAGGTCTTTTACCGCCAGATAAGCCAGGGAAGGCTTTCCGTAAGAATTGTTACCATACCCTGCACCACTTACCTGGTGGGACTGGGAAATAATAGGCTGATCTTCCTCACCGGAAGCATCTTTGATATAAGCATCCACCCGGAACATCCGGTAAAATTTATCAGCGGCTATCTTGCCCTTCTCCGCCACACCGATCAGGTATTCAAAGGTAGTGGCCCAGCCCTCATCCATAAAGGCGTAACGACTTTCATTGATGCCCATATAAAAAGGAAAATACGTATGTGCGATCTCATGGTCCTGCACCAGTTGTGCGAAACCGATCTGATCGCCCACGGTTGCGTCATTGACCATCATAGGATATTCCATATCTGCAAATCCCTGGAAGGCGGTCATAGTAGGGAAAGGATATGCCACTCCGGGCCAGTAACGGGAGAACCAGTCTAATGCATAGCGGGAAAAATCCACAGAATGATGAAAGTCCGCAGCGCCGTCATCATAAGCGGCCTGCACACTGGTACGACGGCCGGCGGCACTATCTACCACCACACTGGCGGCATCCCATACGTAATGATTGC
Source organism: Chitinophaga sp. CF418 (assembly GCF_900142925.1). GTDB lineage: Bacteria > Bacteroidota > Bacteroidia > Chitinophagales > Chitinophagaceae > Chitinophaga. The sequence goes on along the minus strand of NZ_FRCN01000006.1, from coordinate 147,740 downwards.
TCATCCCAAAGGTTACGTCTGCTATATGGGAGGCGCTGAATTTCCAGGTATTCCACTCCTTCTGAGCGGTTACTTTGCCCCCACTCATTTCATCTTTGCCGGCAATATGGATCAGGCGGTCTGAAGTATAAGACGCTTTCAGGCGCTGCGCGATGGCCGGCTGTAATACCTCCTCTACATTCTGCAATACACCAGTGCCCCATACCACATAATTCTTCGGTGCGGTGACCGCTACGTTATAATCGTTGAAATCACTATAGAATTCTACCCTGTCCATGTGTTCGATCCTATCCCATCCGTTATAGTCATCGTACACAGAAATGCGGGGATACGCATAGGCAAGAAAAAACGTGGTACTATCTATCTTTCCCTCCCTTCCGCTCAGTTTGGATAAGGTGTAATGCCAGCTGACATCCAGGTCAAGACTGTCCTTAGACTGCAGTGACTGGGGCAATTTAACCGTACCTACCGTTGCGATGTCATTGTCAAAAGGAACGTTAATGCCGCCAATGATCAGGGTATCTATTGTAACGCCATCTTCTGTCAGGAAGTCTTTGCTGACGTATCCGGAACGGGGGGCATTGATCTTATGCAGATTACATATCAGGCGGATAACGACTTCATTCAGGGGGTCAGGGCTATTGTTAATATACCGGATCTTTTCCCGGCCATACACAAGGCCAGCGGGTGCATTTACCTTCAGCTGAATATCATAACGGCCTTTATTCTGCCAGTAATTCTGGCCCGGAAGACCATTCTTTGCCCTTGTCTGATTAGCATATGCCTTTTTTATATTCCGGGGCATGTAAAGCTCCTGGGCAGACACTACGCCCGCGCACCCGAGCATGAGCGTCAGTGCGATTACAATCCTGATCATAAGTAGTATTTAGATACCCGACAAATATACGGTTGCCACTGATTAGTAGGTGAAATCAGGCATAATGATTGTACCGATTTCTATAAAAGATTATATATGAATGCATTCACCATCGACCACAATAATAGTCAAATAACTGTAACACCATTGGGCAAATGTCTCTTCAAAGTGGAAATACCCGGCAAAAAACTGTTGTTGCTGTTGAAACAGGATAACGAAGGCGCCGACCACTGGTTTGAAGATGGCACTGACAATGAAACAACCGAAACCCGGGCTATCGGAACAGCTATCGATAATTATATGGCGAAATATGATTCGCTCCCGATGCCCGATCCTTATTATTGATAGAGCAGTCCGCGTAAAACAGGGATCTTATGCGGACTGTTTAATATTTGAAGTTCAGCCGTTTGTGATGAACGGTAAGTGTCTGCTTACAATTATTTAACAAAAGAATTCCCCCTGGTCTGACGCACGATAAATATATCCGGCGAATGACAGGTAAGCCCGGTCTGATAAGAGACTTCACCTATGCCGAACTGCGGCAGTGCCCACTGTTGTTTAACGGACAAGCCTCCACGTTGTTTTGAGCAACTGCGTAAAGATGCAACATATGCTAACGCTGTTCAGACAGATCATCCGGAAAAGCTGTTGGCCTACCAGCGTAAAAAGGACTACATAAATAAGCATTACTTAACCTGGTATATACTTTTTATCATTACGAGACGATGCACTTTGTTGTAAGGTGCGTCATCTTCTTATTGATGAAAAGGAAACACTGTTAGCTCTTTCCATGGACCGTGCAGGTAACGCCATGTTTGCAATCCCGTAGCCCTGATCTCAAAAGGTACAAAGTCCTGCAACAATGTCTGGTGTACATACTGGGCCTTAAATGAAGTGACTTTGTTCTGTACTGTAATATGCGGACGCAAAGGTTGCCTGTCCTGTTTTATCAACCAGGGATCGAAGGCGGTCTGTAACTGTTGATGTAATATCTGTAATTCATCTGATACCAGTCTGTAAGCAACGCCCTTTCCAAAATTGACTATACCCGCTACAGTTAGTATGAGCGGGCTTCTCTGGCTTACATCCTGCAAAGTGGCTGTGATAGCGGGTTCGCCCAATGGCAGATGATGGAACAGTGTAATATGAGCATCCAGATAATTGGCGTGAGCCGGAAAATAACGTTGTCGCAAAGCATTAAAATGCACCTGATACGCTTCTTCCATTTGTAATGTAATGATCTGGATACTACTCATTGTCTGTAAAAAAATACTCAATTTAAACATTACTGTGTAACTAGAAAACATTGGAATCCGTTTCTGATAACAGTTACAGCAATACGATGTTATAACATGGATAAAAAATTAACGATCTTTTTATAAAAAATGAATAAATCCTTACAATTTAATATTATTAAACGTGTAATTTTGGTTTTCAATAAAATCAGCAGAGGAAGAAACCTATCATGAGAAAAACTTACCTTTTATTGGTAACGATAATCATGTTAACCCAGACCATTATAGCACAACAACAGACACCTTATTTCAATACATTAAGGACTGAGAACGGGCTTTCCCACAATAAAGTCAACTGTATATTACAGGACAAGCGGGGATTTATATGGTTTGGTACAGAGGATGGTCTAAATCGTTATGACGGTAAGTATTTTACCGTCTTCAGAAGAACACCTGGTGATACAACCTGCATATCCGGCAATATTATCAGCGATCTTCTGGAAGATGAAGACGGCATTATCTGGATTGCTACTGAAGACGGAGGATTAAGCGCTTACGATTACCGTCTTCCACCCTCAAAGCAGTTCAGGCAATTCCGGTACGTTGCAGGCAATGAAAATGGTATTCCGGAAAACCATATCAATGTCATAGCGGATGATGATAAAGGCTATCTCTGGGTGGGAACGGGTAATTATCGCACCAGGAGATTCAACAAGAAGACGGGAGAGTTCTCTCACCCGGTGAGGACGGGCACCACTTCCATCCTGTCACTGAGTATGGACGCCAAAGATACGCTATGGGTGGGCAGAAGCGGCGGGGGCATACTCAAGGTCAACACCCGCACACTGCAGTTCACCGGCGATAAAAGATATGATGATCTGTACGCACGGCTTCCACATGTCTCGGTTACCGCCCTGTTCCTTGATTACAAAAAGGACATGTGGTACGGAGCCTGGGACAAAACACTCTACCATTACGATCATATTAAGAAAACAGAAGAAACGTTCCGGGGTATACCGGGGAAGAACTCCTTTCCGGATGACGAGATCAATGGCTTCGCAGAAGACAAAGCGCACCGTCTGTGGATGGCAGGCAGAGATTCCGGGGTGATTGTGTACGATAGGGAACAGCATCATTTCTATCACTACAAACATCATCCTTATGTAGATGGGTCTATAGTGGATAATCATGTTAACGCCGTCTATATTGACAGAACCGGTATCATCTGGGTAGGTACCGACAACGGTATCAGTTTTCACAATCCTTTGTATTATCCGTTTAAACAGACCTTCCTGCCACAGACTGGAAAGGATATCAACATCTTTGACTTTTACAAAGATGCGGGCGGCCGCTTATGGATGGGCACCAATGATGGCATTTTTATCCAGGCTCCCGGTAAACAGTCATTCGAGCACCGCACGCTGACCTATAAAGGACAGCAGCTGGCGGTCACCAAGTTCTTTGCAGACAGTGATGGTACTTTTTATATAGGCACCGACTATACCCTCTTTATATATGATACGCTGAAAGGTACGCTGATCACCCTTCCCGGTACGGAGAACGATCCGGTGATGAAGAAGCTCATCGCGTCCAGGATCGTGTCTATTGTGAAAGATACGATGGCTATGGGTACACGCCCAGTGCTGATCGTATCGCCATATGGGCATTACCTCAGCTATTATGATTTTAAAGACGGAATCTGGGTGACCCGCAGCGATTCCACAAGGGCTATACTGAAACGGTTCAACCTGAAGGATAATCTCGTGAGAAAAATGTCCAAGGGTACGAGTGGCAATATCTGGCTGGCCACTGCCAGGCATGGGTTGGGCGACTGGCCACAGAAAGAGGGCTTACAGGTAAAGTACCTGACAGATATGAGCAATGAAGACGTGTATGATATCCAGGAAGGAATGCAGGGCCACGTTTGGATCAGTACCTACGGCAGAGGATTGAATTACCTGAATGCGCATACACAGAAAGTGCAGCATATCGCGGAATCGAGCAACCTGACAGAAGGTATGCAGACAGATGATAAAGGCAATGTATGGATGGTCTGTAATGGTCACATACACAAGTATGATCCCGGCGTCAGGATCTACAGCTGTTATGACCTGCCTACCCTCCAGAAGAATGGTGGCGTGAAAGGTTATATGTATAAGGATAAGGATGGTAATATCTATGTGGGCGGTACCAACTATTACCTGTCATTCCATCCGCGTGATATAGCCAGGATCAACACTGAGCCACCGGTATACCTGACGGACTTTAAGATCTTCAATGACTCGCACAGCGATTTACTGCAAGAGCCGGCCGTTGCACTGGATTATACCAAGAACTATTTTTCTATAGAGTTTTCCGCGCCCGAATTCAGCGGGGACAACCTACAGTACTCCTACATGCTCAGCGGGGTGGATAAAACGTGGAACAGCGTTGGCAAGCGCAACTTTGCCTCCTATTCCAACCTGAAAGGCGGAGACTATACGTTCATGGTAAAGGCCAGCAACTGGAGAGGCGTATTCGGCAATAAGGTTACAGCCCTGCATATTACCATCATTCCTCCTTTCTGGACGAGATGGTGGTTCTACCTGTTGTGTACAGGACTGATAGCCGGTACTATTTACCTGATCTACCGCTACCGTATCAATGAGTTGCTGAAACGGCAGGAGATCAGGAATCGTATTGCACAGGACCTGCATGACAGCGTGGGATCGACACTGAGCGGTATTTCCGTTTACAGTGAGGTAGCCAGAATATACAATGAACAGCAAAAAAGTGAACAATTAAAAGAATTGTTAACCACCATTGGTACAACGGCCAATGAAATGATCTCCGAGATGTCTGACATTGTGTGGGCGATCAATCCGAAAAATGATCACGTCAGTAGTATTGTGAAGCGGATGGAATCTTATGCGAAACCCTTATGTACCGCAAAAAAGATCCATTTCGTATTCGACTGCGATCAGAAGATTGAGACCCTGAACCTTGCCATGCATCAACGGAAGAACTTCTATCTCATTTTCAAGGAAGCAGTGAACAATGCCTTAAAACATGCAGCATGCAGTATTATCAGGGTGAACATAAGCTACCGCCGGAACATGCTGGAGCTTAACATCCAGGACGATGGTATAGGATTTGATCATCAGGCAGTGCAGGATCCTTCCGTCAGGACCCTGTCTGGTAATGGGCTCAACAACATCAGGCACAGGGCCAGTGAAATGAAGGCCGACCTGGGGATAGAAAGTAAACCACACCAAGGGACATATTTAAAACTAAGCTTTCCCGTTGCCTGACAAGCAACAAAAAACGACAAACCATGAGTATACGCGTTGCCATCTTTGACGACAACAAAAACATCCGTAACAGCATCACGTTATTGCTAAACACGGCCCCTTCAATTGAAGTAGTGGGCGTATTCAGTGACGCCCGTAATTGTGTGAATGATGTATTGAATTGTAACCCGGACATCGTACTAATGGACATTGAAATGCCGGAAATGAGCGGTATTGAAGCCATCAAACTGCTCTGCAAGGAAGTGCCACATGTACAGATCCTCATACAGACGGTATTTGAGGATGATGACAGGGTCTTTGATTCCATTTGTGCCGGCGCATCCGGTTACATCTTGAAAAACCATCTTAACACACGACTGCTGGACGCTATCCAGGAACTGCAGACAGGCGGCTCGCCTATGAGTCCTTCGATAGCGCGCAGAGTATTGAACCTGCTTCAGAAAAGCGTAGTACAGAAACCGGAGCCGAACAATGACAGCTATAACCTGACTGCGAGAGAAAAAGAGGTATTGACCTGTATCGTTAACGGACTGAGTTACAAAATGATTGCCAGTGAACTTAACATCAGCTACGAGACAGTACGTAGTCATGTGAAAAAAATTTATGAAAAGCTGCACGTGGCTTCACTTACAGAGGCCGTTGCGCTTGCAATCAATCAACGTATTGTATGATACAGCCTTGCCAACTCCCCACTTAGAGTTATTGGTCTCCCCGATTTAGGTGATTTTCTAACATGTGAAGATGGTCTACATTTGCTATAGAAAAGGCGATGAGGCCTGTTCAAAGAACAAAGAATTTAAACCTTAAAATTACATCCTGCTAGAGATAAACTAAATTCAAATGATCTGTTTACGTTAATTTATCTGGTGTAGCCCTGTTCTCAGGGCTCTTTTTTTTCATATCATTTGCACCGCATTTCGGTTGCCGGGGGTTGAAACCTGGATTAAAAACACCGCATTTCCGTTCCCCGGGGTTGAAACCTGGATTAAAAACACCGCATTTCCGTTCCCCGGGGGTTGAAACCTGGATTAAAAACACCGCATTTCCGTTTCCCGGGGTTGCACCCCGCGCTACAAACACACGGCACCTGACGGAGCCGATTGCCGCGAATGATCCCGTTTATATCCTAAAAGCGAATAGCGGTTACTGCCTGCACGAACATCAATTATCCGTAAGCACTCTCATGAAGGCTATGATGTCCCGCTTCTCTTCCTCCGACAACTGCAACGGGTCGGCAGAAAGCGTTTGCCCCGGTAGTGTAATTCCGTAACCCGCAGCCCCTCCTTTATTATAAAACTCCATTACCTCTTCCAGTGTCCGAAAAGTCCCGTTATGCATATAGGGCGCCGTCAATGCGATATTGCGCAATGTAGGGGTCTTAAAGGCATATTTCAGTTCCTCCATCTTTGTGTGCGTATATCGTCCCTCATCTGGGTCCAGTTCAGGTACTCCCGGTGCGCGTAGTACGCCCAGCACTTCAGACTCTGTTGTGGCAAAGACCGGCGCTGCCGTACCGTTGAACAATGGCAGGAAGTGACAGGTGGCGCAACGCGCCTTCCCCATAAACAGGTTGAAGCCTTTCTTCTCCTGTTCATTGATGGCGTTTAGCTCACCTTTCATATACCGGTCGAATCTTGAGCGGAAAGGGTGTAATTGGCGGATATAAGCCGCAATTGCCTGCATCAGGTACCTGGGCCTGATCGTATCTTCCATGTCCGGAAAAGCGGCTTTAAACTGTGCTTTTATCACCGGCTCCCGGTTCAGCCATTTTACGACTGCGTCCGCAGAGGAATGCATTTCCGCTTCGTTGTGCAATACGTCCAATACCTGGTTCTCCAGCGTAGGGGCACGCATGTCATAGAACTGTGCCTGTTGCAGGCCGGCATATAGTAAGGTTGGCGTGTTACGCAGGATGGTAGCCGTACCGCTCAGCGAAACATTCTTCGGCATCCCGTCTGTAAATGCCTTGTCCTGCTGGTGACAGCTGTTGCAGCTCCGCTGCTGATTACCCGCCAGCCGGGTGTCATAGAAAAGCATTTTGCCCAGGGCAACCTTCTCCGGTGTAGGGAAAGCATCCGCAGCATGCACAAAATAACTGATGTTGAAAGACGTACTGTCAAACATTGTGCGGGCATGAGTGTTCAACGCGCCGGGATACTTTAACGGCGTTAGCCCTTCGCTGAAGAACCAGTCCGTCATAGCGGCCGCCAGTGGGTCCAGGTAAACTGCCATATATGTTGCGTAATCAAACATGCCGACAGACGCAGGCTGTTTGCTTGCAGCAATGACGGTGTCAAAAAGGTGTAACAATGCATCGGGTGCGCCCGCGAGTTGTATTACTTGTTTCACTGCATTCAGCGTAATACCGGCTTCCGTAATGCCCCAGCCGGATAAAGGCGTATCAAAGCCACTGATGCCCAGTGTTTCTATCCTGAATATTTCCAGTTTACAGGCATCAAAAATATGGGCCGTATCAAAGTGAGTATTTTCAATAGTATGCCGCAAAGGTATCAGATCAGACCTGAAGACCTTTACTTCCCTCAAGAGGGCGCTGACGGCGCTGCTATCATATGGGAATAGTAATTCCTCCATCACCTGTAATCCTGCCGGTTCTGCTTTTTTATGCTCCTCTATCTCAATCTCAGGTAATGGCGGCCCATTCAGCTGACGGGAAGTGGCAGGCGCATAGTATTCACTAAACCATTCCATCTGCTTATACCTTTGCCTGCACACTTTAAATGCCTGTTGCAGCTCAGGCCCGGCTGCGTGTTCTTCCACGAGCGATAATAACTGCGCTGCTCCTGTTTCCAGGGAATCCATCTTTAAAGTCAGCCACTGGTGTATACTTTTATCCAGATCCTGCGGATGATCCGGCCCGCTGCAGGCTATCCAGATAGTAATTCCCAACGCAGCGGCAATTATTGCTAAAGTTCTGAATTTCATATTCTGTTGCTACAATAGCAAAAGTTTCCCTGCAGAGAGGGAAACTTTGCCAACAATATCAATGGTTGCCTGATGATTTATTTTTCTACACCTGTAACGATGATGGTCTGACCACCTTCCTTATTGGTAGTGAGGCCGCTGCCATCAGCATTGGCAAATTTATTGTCCACCCAGGTATGTGGATGAATGTTCACTACGAATGTATTAGGCTTACCAACCAGGTCAGAAATATCGTACATCGCACCATATTCCCATGATCCCAGACGGGTTTCATTACCCGGATTGTATTTGTTGTTAAACTCGGCTTCAGTACGGCGGTGGTTCATCTCCAGCATTGGCTTCAGCGCTTTGGTAGCCAGGTTGTATTGCCAGATACGGCCGTCGTGCTTGTTATTTACATAGTAAGAGTCGCCATCTTCCTGGATATACAGGAAATTCTGGGTAACACATATATTGTCTGGATTTACCAGGCTGTTACCCGGATCTACATTACCATCCACCAATGGAGTCAATTTACCCTTCAGCGGATTACTGGCGTCCAGCACCAGTTGGTATACACGGCCCCACATGGTGAGTCCTACTTTCGGTGTCACTTTATCTGCCTCACTTACACCAGTAGATGTAAAGTACAGTTTACGGTTGTTCTCTACAGAGCCTTTACCATAATCCAGGTCTTCCACGCGGGCAAACTGGATCGCTTTTTTGGCAACTGTCTGTGTAGCCAGTTCAGCTCCTGTGCTGTTTGGCACATTCTCGTATTCCACAAACTCAACATCGTATGCTTTGCCCACTTCCATATCGGTTTCAACGATATTCTGGTCAATACGGCGCAGCATGTACAGTTTACCATTCTGCAGATCGCCCACCGTGTTGGATACATACAGGTTCACCTGACCTAAGCCCTGACGGCTGCTTTCATCTTCACCAATGAAGATGGCAGTTTTACCCGGGAAAGCATTTTTAGATAATGGTACAGCGTTTTCCGCGCTGCATTTTCCGAGGGCAGGTACAGTACGGTTGGTTTTCTTCAGGTCTACAGCACCCAGCGGATCGATAGCATGGATCATAGATTCGCCGTCCGTCTCACCTGCGGTCAGGAACTTAGAAAAACCATGTTCTTCCTGGTTGGTCAGGGTTGCCGAACAGAGACGCATACGGCCACCCTCTGCATCTACGATATACTCACCTTTAGTTGGCTTCAGGTTATTATCCAGGTACACACGGGATACAGAAAACAGGATCTCATGATTGGTGATCATGATGTATCCTTCGCCAGCAGGATTTTTCATCATACCAGCGCCATCGGGCTGTGCTCCGTATCTGAAAGCAGGAGAACCTGGCAGGGTATCGTCACTGCTGATCAAAGGATAGACCTTCAGGTTTTCAAAACCTGTCATTGTTTTTACCAGTGAAGGTGTTACAGATTGTGCCTTGATCTCAATACCGGGAGTTGGCGGCGGAGTGGAATCATTGTTGTCGCAGCCGGCCATCAATACCGCTGCCATCAGCGGACTGATTCGGGTCATCAAAGAATTAAGCTTCATATAGGTTTGATAGATTTGATCCCACAATATCAAAACCACATGTTGCGCTAATGTTAATGGCAGGTTAAATGAATATGAAGACTGGAAGGTCTATTTGCTATCCTCCCGGTAAAGAATGTCTTTGCTGGCCTGTTCAATGTCGGCCGTCCGGTATAAATGCTCAGGGATCTGTGCCAGCGTGGAAGGGTGTACCTTACTGCCCAATCCATAGAATTCCTGGAAACTCATGATCAGCGGGCGCCATTTGTCTGGGTCTACCTTATGCTGCTGTCCCTGCATTAAGATCGATTCATCCAGATGCACCCGGGTGATCCTCATTTCCAATGTGAGGATCTTTCCCCGTTGTGCCGCACTATCTGCTGCTAAGCCGTGTGTTGCTACCAGTACTGCCTCCTGATGCACCGGGCATTCCAGTACGCGGGGCGGAGCAACTGTTTCAGCTGCTACCGGTGTTAAGCCGGCTATCCCGAATTTATCCTGCTCATGGCGATAACCTTTCTGCTGTTTACCTGCCGGTACCGGGTCGCTTCCCGTGGTACGGGCCAACAGGTTCACCGCTTCTGCCTGATGTACGGAAGGCAGGTTCAATACACATTGTCCGGTACGGAGAATGTTTTCAGTTGTTTTAGAGAGTGCTGAAAGCCCCAGCATACACCGCCATCCTAACCAGAATACAGATGACATAGGCGCCAGGTTATATGTCCCGTTTTCATTCACGGTGCTGATCAGCACTACGGGTGTGCCAAAATAAAGGATAGATGGTTCACTGCGGAGATGCATAATTATTTTGTTTAGACATCCCAAAAATAGACCGGCTGCAATGGTGTTTCAACCCGGTTCTTGCTGAAGTGATATGCGAATAATTTATCCCTGAAGGGTTCACAATAATCCCCGGCGGCTTTCCGTTTAATGGTCGCATCTTATTGTTCTACCTCTCTTTTTAGAAACCATATACTTTAGTTCACCCATTTAAAATCTTTATACTCAACGATCCATTACAACCGGTAATTTCTAATCAAAACAAATACTATGAAACTCAGAAATCGTCTGCTGGCAGCAGTCACCCTCCTCTTTGCCATCAGCTGTAGCAAGAAAGACCTCAACAATGAGGCAGAAAAACTGTATGGTCAGCAAAACATGCAGGCCAACGTCAACGCATCTCCGGTTGGGGATGTAGTAGGTAAGATCGCCGTAGGTTACCAGGGATGGTTTGCCTGCACGGGAGACGGCTCTCCTATTAATGCCTGGTGGCACTGGACACAGAACTGGGCACAGTCCCCCTCAGCCACCAACAATGGCATCAAGTCATGGCCCGATGTAAGGGATTATGCCAATACCTATACCACTGCCTGGCCTGCGCTGAATAACGGGCAACCAGCAAAACTCTTCTCCTCCTTCTCCGATCAGACGGTCAATACACACTTCCTCTGGATGCAGCAGAACGAGATAGATGTTGCAGCTTTACAGCGTTTTAATCCGAATGGCCAGGAAGGTCCTATCAGGGACGCCATTACCGCTAAGGTGAAAACGGCGGCTGAACAATACGGCCGTAAGTTCTACATCATGTACGATGTAAGCGGCTGGACAAACATGCAATCGGAACTAAAGACAGACTGGACAAACAAAATGTCTGCCTACACCTCCTCTCCTGCTTATGCCCGTCAGAATGGCAAACCTGTTGTCTGCATCTGGGGTTTTGGTTTCAACGATGAGAATCATCCCTGGTCAGCAGCTGTTTGCCTGGACGTGATCAATTGGTTTAAGAATCAGGGCTGCTATGTGATAGGTGGCGTACCTACCCACTGGCGCAATGAGACCAGCGATTCAAGACCTGGCTTCCTGAATACCTACAAAGCATTCAACATGCTCTCTCCCTGGATGGTAGGCCGTATCGGTAATGCAGGAGACGCCGATAATTTCTATAACAACGTTAACACGCCTGACCTGGCTTATTGTGCTGCCAACGGCATCGATTATCAGCCCTGCATATTGCCGGGTGATCTCCAGGAAAGACAACGTGCACACGGCGATTTCATGTGGCGTCAGTTCTATAACATGGTAAAACTAGGCGTACAGGGTATTTATATCTCTATGTTCGATGAATACAACGAAGGTAACCAGATCGCCAAAACCGCGGAGAACAGCAGTCAGATACCGGCAGGTTCCAACTTCCGGACACTGGACGAAGATGGTGTGGCCTGTTCTGCTGATTATTACCTGCGCCTCACCCGTGATGGCGGCCGTATGCTGAAAGGCCAGATAGCGCTGACAGCAGTGCGCCCCACTCCTACTATTCCCGGCGGCACAGTGATTCCTATCGGACAGACTGTTACCATCAAAGGCTTCAACAATATGTACGTATGCAGCGAGGGCAATACCCAGCCGATGATCTGTAACCGTGCTGTTACTCAGTCATGGGAACAGTTCACCATAGTAGATGCCGGCGGCGGTAAAGTGGCGCTGATAAACCAAAGCAACTATGTATGCTCTGAGAATGGTCAGCTGCCAGTTATCTGTAACCGTCCCGCCCTGGGACCATGGGAACAGTTTGATTGGATCTCCAATGCAGATGGCACCGTTTCTTTCAGGGGTAACAATGGCGCTTACCTGTCAGCAGAAGATGGCGTAGCACGTATGACCTGTACAAAAACAACCATCGGATCAGCAGAGAAATTCAGGATCAATCAATAAACAAAAAAAAGGACCAGGTGTTGCTCAGCACACCTGGCCCGCAAATGAAAAGGCGCCCCGTGATCAACCCGGGACGCCTTTTTACCTATTGGACTTTACACTTCTTATCTGATTACTGTTATCTGTCCTGTCACCTGTGTAACCGGACCTCCCACCTTCTTTTTGTAATTGATGACCCAGATATAAGAACCACTTTCTACCAGGTTGCCTATATATCGGCCATCCCATCCTAGCCTGTAATCTTTGATGAAGCAAACCTGTTGACCCCAGCGGTTGAAGACGCGCAGTTCATAGTCGTACATCGGACCTTCCGCTGTTGGTTTGAACACATCGTTCTTGCCGTCGCCGTTAGGCGTAAAGGCTGTCGGGAACTGTGGATTAGCTTCACAAGGCTTATAAGTTACTGCTATATGGTCAGATACAGAACCGCAATCATTATATACCACCACAGTGTAGTAACCAGTGCTGGTCACAGTATAAGTGCTGGTAGTAGCGCCATCCTGCCAGCGGATGCTGTTGCCCGTACCGGCATTCACTTTCAGTACCAGCGCTTTTTCTAGACACAGCGTGGTATCGCGGCCCAGGTCGAATTCAGGGATGCCTGCTACTGTTACATTTACGCTATCCATTGTGATCTGAGAACAGAACCTATCCATCACAGAGACAATATATTTACCTGGTTTGTTCACTTCTTTCACAGGATTGGTATCACCATCATTCCAGAGATAAGATACTGCGTCGGCATTGGCTGCATTCAGTACTACGCTGCCTCCGATACAGATATCCCGCTGTGGACCGATGTCGATATCGAGGTGAGATTTCAGCGTCACTCTAACTGTATCTTCCACCACACAACCACCGCGGCTTACGGTTACCCAATAGTCGCCCGGTCTTGATACCACGATCTCATTAGTAGTTTCCCCGCTGTTCCAGCGTACATTACCACCATCAGGATCTACCGTCAGTATGGCTGTTTCATCAGGACAGATCTGCGTATCGTCGCTCAGCACAACATTCGGAGCAGTAGCCACCGTCACAGTCACATCGTCATGTGTGGTACAGCCATTCAATGTTACGTCCACACCATATGTACCGGCCATATATACATCTATCGAAGATGTTGTTTCACCTGTGCTCCAGATGTAGGAAGCGGCCGGGATGTAGGCGTTCAATTTCACGCTTGAACCTTCGCAGATAGTAGTATCTGCCAGATTTACTACCGGCGGATTATTTACCGTTACTTTCACTTCATCAGTGGTCGCACACACACCGTTGAATACAGTCACACTGTAAGTGCCGCTGGTATTCACCGTGATAGTCTGCGTGTTAGCGCCTGTTGACCAGCGGATGTTATAACCAGCATTATTGATGCCTGCATCGAGTGTTGCAGATTCACCGGCACAAATGGAGACATCCTGTCCCAGTTCAACCACCGGCTTTTCGATGTACTTCAGATCGTAGGTAACCGTATCTGATACACAGCCTGTTACACCGTTAGTCACTGTAAAGCTGGCCTGTATAGCACCATTCAGGTCGAATACGTTACTGCTCTGCGTCAGTGGCGTAACCGCTGCGGTGGCTGGCACCACGCTTACCAGGGTGAACTTCGGCTTGCTTACTTTATTTTTTAAGAGTATTGCAAATTTTGTATTGTTCGAACAGTTCGCAGGCAGGTTCGGATCCAGTTCCGGTTTAGGAGCCGGACTTACGGTAATGGTCTGCACACGTTCTATTGCCGCATTGCCGCAGGCGTCGGAAATATTCCATCTTCTTACAACAGTATATCCTGCACATTTATTAGCTGTAAACGGATCCTGTACCATGGTTACCTTCTTAGGGAAGTTCACATCGCAGTTATCAACTGCATACAGGGTAGCCGGAACAGGGAGCGACTCATCATAACTGATCGTTACATTTGCCGGCGCCGGATCGATCTTCGGTCTGGTAGTATCCGCTACGGTGATCACCTGGCGGAGAGTGCTGGTATTGCTACAAGCATCCTTCGCAGTCCATGTACGGATCAGGCGATAGTTGCCGGCGCATGTGCCGGTGTTCTCACGTGTCTGTAGATAAGTCACCTTCACGGTACCGCAATTATCTGTTGCCGTCAGGGTAGCCGGAGGCTCTGGTACTGCATTACAATCTACTGTAGTATCAGCAGGTGCTGCTGAAGTGAATACCGGTTTTGCCGTATCCTGTACAGTGATCACCTGTTGCATGGTGGCGGTATTACCACAATTGTCAATGGCGGTCCATATACGTGTCAGTCTGTAGTTACTTGGACAGCTGTTAGAGAGGAACTCTTTCCGCTGAGATACTTTCACTTTTACAGTAGCTGTACAGTTGTCTGTAGCAGTTACTGCAGCTACATCCGGTACGCTGTCGCAATTCACGGTAATAACCGGAGCTACAGTTACAGAGAATACCGGTTTCACATTATCCTGTACGGTGATGGTCTGCGTCAGAGCAGCCTTGTTACCGCAAAGGTCTGTCGCTGTCCAGGTGCGGATGATCTGGTAATTACCATCACAGTTGCTGCCTGGCAGGGTTTTACGTACATCCACCGGATTTACGGTAATAGTACCCGGCGTACAGTTGTCGGTAGCCGTCAGCGGTTGTCCTGCAGGCACCTGGTCACAACTAACTGTGATATTGGCTGGTGCAGGATTATCGAATACCGGCGGAGTTATATCGCGTACAGTCACCACCTGTTTCAGGGTATCGCTGGCATTACCACAGGCATCCACAGCTACCCATTTACGGATCAGCTGGTAGTTGCTTGGGCAGGCCCCCGGCTGGCTCACGGTTACTTCTATCGGAGTCACCGTCAGCGGACCAGAGCAAGCGTCTGTTGCAGTGAGGTTCACAGCTGCAGGAATAGCGTCACAGTTTACGGTCACATTAGCCGGAGCTTTTGCGTCGAATACAGGAGCTGTCTTATCCGTTACCGTGATCACCTGTTGTGCCTGGGCGCTCAGACCACAACGGTCAGTCGCAGTCCAGGTACGCTCTATTCTGAACGTACAAGCATCTACGGTAGTTGTCACGTCAGCGCTGGTAACGGTTACTGGTTCATTATTATAAGGAGCATGGCTGAATACCGGTGTACCAAACTTTGTGGTATAGTCAGTACCCTGTACGCAATCAACAGTGATCGGTGCAGGAACAGATACTACTACCGGCGGTGTGCTCATCAGGTTCAGCATCACTGCGTTACTGATGTTGCCGGTACAAGCGCCAGACATCACCACACGTCTGAACCAGGTGTTCTGACTGATGCTGGCCGGTGTATAGCTATCGCTGGTACCACCGGCGCCGGTAGTTACATTCGCAAAGCCGGTGATGGCATTGGTAGTACTCATCTGCCACTGGTAGGTAAATGTGCCGGTACCACCGCTTACTACACCACCTGTCAGCATTGCAGGAACATCGCTTGCGCACAGCACCTGGTCGGCAGTGATCGTATTACCCTGAATAGCAGGCTGATTGGTCAGCACAACGTCATCAGGCGTTGAAGTACAGGCCCCGTTAGCGATTGTCCAGCGGAGGGTGGTAGTTGTACCTGGCTGTAAAGTCACGTTAGCGGTAGGACTATGAATATCTGAGATGACAGCGGTAGCGCCACCTACGATGGTCCAGGTACCTACGGCGGTAGCTGGAGATGCGCTGTTGGCATTCATAGTGAAGTTCGGATCATCACAATGTACCTGGTCTGCACCTGCGGTTGCATTGTTCGGCATTACGCTGTTGATGAGCGTAATACTATCCACCGAGTTACAGGTACTGTTCGAGATCACCCAGGCGATAGTAGCGCTTGTACCAGGAGGTACGGTCACTACTGCAGCCGGATTACTGAAATTGCCGGCGGCGATGCTCGCGGAAGTTCCCGCAGGCAGGCTCCAGGTAGCAGTACCTGTTACTGGTGTGTTGGCCGCCATTGTGAACAGCGCATTATCGCAATGCTGCTGGTCTACGCCGGCATTGGCAGTTGTAGGTTTAGGTATACTTGTTAGTGTTACTTCGTCAAAATTGGAGCAGAGGCCGTTCGTCATCGTCCAGCGTAATACCGCTGTCGTACCGGTAGGTAATGTCACATGCGCTGTATCCATATTAGCCTGACCTGCTGCAATAGTAGCAGAACCGCTTACTACTGTCCAGGTACCGGTAGCACCTGCCACTGTAGGCTTGTTGCCGGCCATTTTGAAGTCAAGGCCCGCACACTGTGACTGGTCTGGTCCCGCGCCTGCCACGTCCGGCAATGCGTAGTTTGTCAGCACCAAAGTATCACTTGTCGTACAACCACCATTTGCGATCGTCCATTCCAACTTCAGCACAGTACCCGCAGGTACTGATATATTAGCCGCCTGATTGTTAATATCTGCAGGAGGGAAAATAAATGTTGACGGAGATAATACTCTCCAGGTACCGGTGCCGCCTGCAGCTGAATTAGCTGTCAGCGCGAAGGCCGGTGTATTACAATGTACCTCGTCAGGACCGGCAACAGCAGGATTTGGCGCCAGGCTATTGCTCAGTGTCACATCATCAGAAGAAGAGCAACCACCATTGGTGATGGTCCAGCGTAATACAACTACTGTACCTGCCGGAATGCTCAACACCGCATTCGGATTGTTAACGGAGGCTCCAGGCAAGACAAAGCTGGCCGGAGACACTACACTCCATTTACCGGTGCCGCCACCGGCTCCCGGCGCATTGGCAGAAAGGGTGAACACCGTGTTATTACATTGCGACATATCCGGTCCTGCATTTGCCGTTACGGGCATCACAGAGTTGGTCAGTGTAACATTGTCTGAACTTATACATGTACCATTTGTGGTCTGCCATGTCACCACCACGCTTACACCTACCGGTACACTGATCACTGCATTCGGATTGTTGATCTGTGAAGCAAGAATGGTAGCAGGAGTACCAGCTGGCAGTATCCATTTGCCCGTGCCTACCGTTACCGGTGTGGCAGTCATGGTAAAGTTACTTACACCACATTTCGCCTGATCTGGTCCGGCATTAGCCGTCGTTGGCGGGATTGCATTCGTTAATACTGCATTGTCGGTAGAAACACAAAGGCCATTCCTGATGGTCCAGGTAGCGGTCACAGTGACACCTGCCGGCACATTGATCGTCGCATTCGGATTATTTTGCTGTCCGGCGGTAATGCTGGCAGTAGTACCTGCCGGCAATGTCCAGGTACCTGTACCTATTGTTGCGGCATTCGCCTTCATAATGAACTGAGCGTTGCCACACTGTATCGAATCACGACCCGCATCAGCGATAGTCGGAGGTGCAAAGTTGGTCAGCAGAGCAGTGTCTTTTGCAACACAGGTACTGTTTGTTACGGTCCACACAGCGGCTACACTGATACCCTGCGGTACATTGATCACAGCAGTTCTGCTGTTCACCTGACCGGCAGTAATAGTAGCGGTAGTTCCTGCTGGCAGGCTCCAGGCGCCCACACCAGGTGCAGGATCGCTGGCTGCCATTGTAAAGGTGGTACTGTTACAGTTAGACTGGTCAGGACCTGCGCTTACAGTTGCCGGCATTGGCGTGAAAGTCACCAGTTTACTTACACAAGCGGTAGTATCACAACCGCCGAGGCTTTCTGCTCTTACATAATAAGTGGTGGTAGCGCTCAGTGGCAGGGTAACAGTTGCACCTGTAGCCAGGCGGGTACCTGTACCACAACCTCCTGCATACCATGCCCATACGCCGTTTGGCGTCACTTTGTCTGACTGCAGGCCGAGGCTTCCGCCATTTACGGTCAGCGTAACAGTATTACCTGCACCACAGATGTTGGTAGCGCTTGCCGTAATTCCCGTAGCAGCTGTTGGCGCAGACGATACATTTACGGTGAACGGAATGGTAGAATCACAACCCGCTTTCGCAGTCTTGTAGCTCAGATTAAAAGTATACACTCCCGGAGCCGTTGAAGCAGGATATGAAACATTCAGCGGCCAGTTCAGCGGCTGGTCAATAACATTTACAAAGCCAGGCATCGGCGATGTGCCGGGAGTAATAGAATATAAGGTAGGCGTTCCTTTAGTAGATAAGGTATCTAATGTAAAGGTGCCTTTACTGCTGCAGGATATAACAGGGTTCACCAGCTTGATAACCGGCTTACCTATTTTATGAAGTATAACAGTATCGATATTGGCAACACATCCACCGGCATTTGTAATGCTCCAGGTGAGTACGATATCGCCCTCATTATCAAGTGCCGTTACAGCTGTATTGTAAGCAGTGTCATAAGCGATCGTCGCGTTACCGGACACCAGTTTCCAGATACCTTTTTCTGCCGCCGGACCGGAAGCCGCGGTGTCAGCAAGCGGCTGGCTGGCGTTCATAATAAAGATATTATCTGTACCACACTGGGTAGTGTCCTTACCGGCATTACTATAAGTAGGATCTACCAGGAGATGCAGGGTATCCAGTATCGTCGTAGCACAGTTGGCATTGGCCGGGCTCCTTACCGTCCATGATAATACTACAGAAGTACCTGGTCTCTTCAGCGTCACCCTTGTACGCTCAGCAGAAGGCAGCAGGATCTTCACATAATTATCGATCACATCATCGGTAACGTTAGGACCGTACACATCTTCCACTCTCCAGGTACCGGTTGCGCCTACTATTTTACCTACTTCCACGGTAAAGTTACCGGTCGGATTGGCAGATGCACAATAGACGTTCTGGTTAGGTTTCAGCGCGGTGCTTGGTGTAGCGCTGACGTCTATAATTACCGGGTTGGAAGTTACCTCGCAGACATTCGCCACATCTTTTACCGTAACGGAGAACACGGTGTCGGCCAGGCTGTTGATCTGGATCTGAGATGCCTCTACCATATTATCGTACTCCGGCATTGGTGTCGTTGCACCACTTGCATCCGGACCTCTGAACCAGTTAATAGTATAACCATTCAGTACATCGTTGATCTTCAGGTTCACAGATTCACCCACGCAGATGTTAGCGTCAGAAACTGCCACATCTACCCTTGGAGAGCGCACCATCTTGATCTCGGTACTGTTCTCGTCCATACAGGTATGTCCGTCAGCATATTCTACATATCCAAACACAGTAATAGTAGTATCCTTATCTACCTGGATGGTACGTTTGGTATCTGTATAGCCAGGCAGGTCTTTCCAGGTATAGTAATCGAAACCACCGGAAGCTTCCAGTTCCACATAAGTACCGGAGCACACCTCACTCTGGGTCAGATTGAGCGTCGGCATTGGCAATATCGTCAACCTGATCTGGGATGAGGGTGAGGAACAGGTAGTAGAATCACTGCCTCTTTCATATATAAGTACCTGGAACAGGTAGTCTGATGCTACTTTACGTGTACCTTTCAGTTCACCCGGTCCTATCACCAGTTGTGGCGCGTTACCGGAACCATAAGGAACATTTATCCATGTACGGCCTTCATCGTCACTCATCTGCCATTGATAGACAGGGTCAATGAAATAACCGACTGGCTGGAAGGACGCTGATAAAGTGATCGGTGCGCCTTCACACAATACTTCCTGGAGGGTTTCATTATCACCATCTATCGTAGCAACAATACTTGGGCTACAATAGGAAAATTCGATATCGTCTATAGCGATATCGTTGCCACAACCTCCTGGTTTATTATTTGTTACATATACCACTACAGAATCCACATCAGAAGGAACAATGAATGTTCCGCCATATCGCTGCCAGGTTGGTCCGGCAGTACCCTGCATCATAGATACAGAATAAGTCCTGAAATTATTCAGGATCCTTGCAGGATTGGCTGCATCCACCACCGTGAAGGTAACACCTGCATATTGATAACCGCTGCGGCAGGTATTGTTTAATGCATCAGGAGAGTTGACGTTCATTAACCAGGCGCTGAAGTTATATACAGAACCAGGACAAAGACCTGTTATGGTCTTCTCATAGAACTGGCGGGAAGCAACAGCCGAATTAGCTACCAGCATTGCACCACGGTAACCGCCGGTATGATCTGAAGTTGTCGACACCCAGTCGCTCTTGGCAAACGAAGGACTATTGGTGATCGCGTAGCTATCGTTATTAAGATCACCTGTAGGCTGATAATTATATAATACCACACCATCCACAGGATAGTTTCTGCGATTTACGCCATCAGGCATGCTCCCGAAATTCTCAGAGAACCCGGCCATGGTGGCGCCACCGACACCACAGGTGCTGATGGTACAGTCCACAGCATGCATCTTCACTGTGCGTGTCACGGTTTTCAATACACTATCCGCTCCTTTATAATAAAGCTTGATATTAAATGTATAGTCGCCCGGTACCAGGAACTGCAGCGTCAACGTCTTGGTATTAGTCAGCTTGTTGGCTTTAGTTCCGACAGGATTCTCCGTATAGAGGATCTCGTAGTCCGCGTCGGTATTATTAGGGGAAGTGATAGTCCAGTCGGCCTTTTGGGGGATTGCCAACCCGGCGCCTTCTACCATAGCGTTCACACTGGTGAACTTGATCTGATTGGCAGTAGCGTTGGTTCTGGACATACATACCGTATCCGGTATATTTACGTACACTGTCTGTGCATGCAAGGTCCCGAAAGCACAACACAATGACAGGCATAATAGTATTAGAAGCTTTTTCATCAATAGGGATTTCGTGAATGGTCAGTAACTGTTAAAACCTGCGGTGTTACCAGTTAGCTGACATACAATGTTTTTGTGTTTGAAAAAGCCCTGTCCACCTTTCCCGCAACAACATGATGGGAAGTATAAAAAGTCTCCATAGGCATAATGTGGTATAGCGAAAAAATATTACTATTTTAAGATTAAAAGTATAAATAATATGAAAATATTAAAAATACGTCCCCACCCCTGGGATGTTCATGGGAGAGACCAACCTGACGGGCTCGGGCAATGGAATTTGATAGTCAGTCTTTTAACAGCTAAAGAAATGTTAAAAAAATTTAGCAAAAGTTATCCACAACAGAAGTTATCCACATTCCTTTAATGAGTACTACCAGTAGTGTTTTACGACAGATAGCTGTCCAACACATTTATAATCAATAGTTCTGATCAGCATACCCCGTTTTATACTTTTATTCCCGCCCGGGTGAACCTGTTGTGGGTGATCTGTGTTTTTTTTCAGAGCCCGGGATGATGCTGACATAAGGTTGTCACCCCGCATGATTTCCTTTGTACTGTAAGCAAATTACTCATCTTTAAACCCATCAGGACATGACACAGCAACTGACCACATCAGCAACAGTAATTACCCCCGAAGAACTGCTTGAACACTGGCAGGGACATCGCCGGCTCACCCGTAGAGTGATCGAAGCCTTTCCGGAAACCGAACTTTTTACCTTCTCCGTGGGAGGCATGCGTCCATTCGCAGAACTGGCCCTTGAAATGATCAATATGGGTAATCCGGGTATGGATGGCATCGTTACAGGCCAATGGCTGGCCTATGGAGAACAGGAAAAAAAATCTGCTCCGCAGACCAAAGAGTCCTTATTATACATGTGGGACGAACTAACGGAAAAGATTAATCGTCTATGGCCACAGATAAAGCCTGAAAGATTCCACGAAGTTGACCTCGCCTTCGGACAATGGGAGGGCACCATCCAGTTCCTCCTGTTTTACTTTATCGATAATGAGATCCATCACAGGGCACAGGGCTTTGTATACCTGCGGGCGCTGGGTATTGAACCACCTGCGTTCTGGGACAGGTCATGACACTTATGTTAATGACGCGATTCCACCCCATCATTGTCTGATATGGCCACCCCTGGAATCTCATTATCCATTTAAATTTGAATTATTCCATAACGCGCAAAAAGAAGTATTCTTTAACAATCAAAAAAACTGATATGGCTGCAATTAACCCTTATCTGATCTTTAATGGCAACTGTGAGGACGCATTTAATTTTTACAAGTCTGTGTTTGGCGTAGAATTCCAAATGATTTCAAAATTCAAGGACATGCCTGCGGAAGCGGGAAAAGAATGCCCTGCTGCCGATGAGAACAAAATTATGCACGTGTCAATGGCTATCGGCAACAAAGGCGATGTGCTAATGGGCAGTGATAACGGTTCCGGAATGGGAGACGTAAACATTGGCAACAACTTCTCTATTTCCATCAGTTCAACTACTGAAGGAGAAGCAAAGAAACTGTTTGATGGCCTTTCTGCAGGCGGCAAAATCATCATGCCACTGTCGCCTACTTTCTGGTCTCCGCTCTTTGGTATGTTCACCGACAAGTTTGGTATTAACTGGATGGTGGGCTACGACAAACAATCCTGATCAGATGCACAAAATCTGAGAAGCCTTTAAATCCCAGGAGGGACTTAAAGGCTTCTTTTTACATGGGTATTTCATAGATAGTAGGTTGCTTATTTCAGTACGCCTGCCGGAATATGTCCGTCGGCAGTGTTAAATGACAATCCCAACAATTTCGCGATGATGGGTGCTATATCTGTCAGATCCATCTCCTTTACTGTATTGCCCTTCGCTATACCAGCGCCATATGCCACAAAACCGGTCTGGATCTCACGGAAGTCCGGATAAAAACCATGTGTCCCCCCTTTCGCTGCTTTCACAACAGCTCCCTTCACTCCGCCGCCAATGGTTACACCAGGAGCCGCTGCCAGCGCCAGTGCCGCATTAGGGTCTGCCCCAATGGCGTCCAGTTGTTTACGGTCTATTATTTTAAACAGTTTCTGCTGATCGGCCGGCAAACGCGTCAGGACCTCCTTTACCTTTTCCAGTGAGGCCTTGTCATTTTTATCTTTCAGATGTAAAAAAGCGGAACCTCCCGCAGAATGAAACCTTGCTTTCCAGTTACCACTGTCTGCATCGGCGATCAGTCCTGCATCAGCCAGCAATACATTCGGGGAGAATGACTGCTGAATGTCCACAAAACCGTGATCACCTGTTACAATAATAGTAGTACTGTCTTTAATACCAGCTCTGATCAATGCTTCCAGAATAGTACCGATGGCCCTGTCAGCACCCGCTACTGATTTTCTAACCAGCAATCCGTCCCTGCCCTGCATATGCTCATAGTGATCTGTACAGGCAAGGTGTAGCGTGGTGAAAGCAGGTTTATATTTCGTTATAATATAAGCGCCCATTCTGGCCACGTTCTCATCCATCACCAGTTCTTCCCTTACCATCGAAAAATCATCTGCACCCAGCTTACCTGTTGCATTGTCCTGCAACTCCTGCCAGAGACCAGCAGGCGTGGTTGCTTTGGCAGTTTCTTCCCTCCTGTCGGTCAACTTACCTATCGGCCAGATATCCGGAATATTATAATCTATAGGTCCTCCGACAGTCACCGGCCAGATCACATTGGCATTTGTTCTACCAGCTTTATGTACCGCATCATATAAAGTAGGCACCTTGATGCCGCTATAATAAAAATACCATACACCACTGGCCTTTCCTTCCTCAAAAGGTGCGTTATAATAAATACCATGTTTAGCAGGTTTCACACCTGTAATAATCGTAGTATGATCAGGATAGGTTACACTGGGAAACACACAGTTCACCCCATCTGCAGATACGCCGTTCTCTTTCATCATCCTGAGGTTGTTCATACCCCAGGATGCTTCCTGGTAGAAGTCTGGACGGAATCCGTCAATAGTGATCAATACGACATGACCTGTCTGTTGTGCGGCGGCTGACAATGTTAACAGCAGCCCACCTGCTATTGCATAGATACGCTTCATCTTCGCTGTCTTGTTTATGAGAAGAACTGTAAGATGAACCGCTTACCGTCAGCAGGCAAGGTTAAGAAATTGTTATGAGCAGATGGCGGCATTATAATTTAAAGAAGATCTTCTTTTTATACAGCCAGTAGCAGAGATACCATTCCAGCCCCCAGGTGGCCAGTGCTGCCGGTATATGCCATGGAACAAAGATGCCCACTACCCCGTTCAGCCATTGTGCTCCAACTGTTTCAAAGAACAGGTAGATAAAAATAGCGTTCATCCCAACCACCACGGCTATCCAGGTATACCGCTGATGATCCTGTACATCTATCCACCAGTAGAGGAAGGACAGTATAAGTAATACCCATCCGGCAGATGCTAATACAAATCCGGCTGTACTGATCCTCTTAATGATGGGCGACAATCCTGTGAGGTCAGCACCAAACCCGAGACAAAGTAATACCAGCCCGGCAA
Organism: Chitinophaga sp. CF418; assembly: GCF_900142925.1. Taxonomy (GTDB): domain Bacteria; phylum Bacteroidota; class Bacteroidia; order Chitinophagales; family Chitinophagaceae; genus Chitinophaga. The sequence goes on along the minus strand of NZ_FRCN01000006.1, from coordinate 123,001 downwards.
CAGCGAGTATCCCCACTTTCCGCTTGCCATCCACTGCCGAAGACAATAATTTCCCCGCAGTTACACCCCATACCGTATGCGCAGCCGTAGGAATGATATTGATAGCTACCCAGCCATCTGTATTGATCTTCCCCATCAGCAACGTGTCCATATAAGCGCCGAAATTGTGGTATTCAACAAATGGCTGGTCGAAACCGGGCATGAGTATACTACGGTAAAGGACATCGTTCAGCAGGATCAGGAGCAAGCCTGTACTGATCTGGAATGTATAGGAACGTCCGATCACCAGGTAAGCGATGATCCCGGTTACGGACAATTGTGTCAGCACATTCCACAGCTCCCACACCAGCTTGCCTGCATATACGCAATGCAGGCCCGTCCCCAGGAGGAAGAGCTTTGCACTGCGTATAGCGATATGTTTAAAATTCTGATTCCAGCTGACGCCCTTCCGGCGTTTGCTTCCATAGGATATATACATTGCCGTACCCGCCATGAACATAAAAGCGGGTTGCACCAGATCCCAGAAACGCAAGCCGTGCCAGGGGTGATGAAAGAATTGCCGGATAAAAGCATTGTCATGCCACTCCCTGATCGACTCATATACCCGGCAACTTTCGCCCGCCAGTAATATCATGATCACTCCACGCATGACATCCAGCGATAGTAAACGGCCGGTCTGTTTTTCCATTATTTATAGTTGGGTTACGTAGGTCAATTATTGTTCAAAATTGATGAGCACTGAAGGTTGTGACTTGCCGGGCATATCCCCGAGTGTGGCAGACCAGTCACCCTTTGTCGCCTCTATACCAATGCGCAGAGCGGTGGTAGCAGCCAGGCCTTTCAGCTTCGCACGGGAAAGGCGCAGCTCAAACTTCAGCACATTACCATCCTGCTGCTGTGCTCCCCGTGTATAAAATTCCGTCACACCGGAGGCATCGAAAGTGAAGGCATTTTGATCACCCTTGTGATAGAATGCATCGAACCAGTCGGCCAGCACCGCTCCTTCCAACAGTACATCATAGCCTCCACCGGGGAAAGTGCCGGTCAGCAACCCTGTTCCTGCATTATTATCTGTGTCCATATAAAAATCGTATATATCGGCGTTTTCCGCCTTTGAATTCACTTCGAGGTACACATAAACATAAGAGGCGTCATAGTCGAATTTTGCCCGCTTAAAATACGTTTCCCCTGCAACGGGAGTAATGTCATAGTCCGTTACATGATCCCAGTCGGCCAGGGAATTATCGTCCATTTTTACGGGGGATGTTTTGGCAATATACAAAACCGTCGAACCTTCGGTCACCTTTCCATCCTTTGTGGTGGCATACAGGGTAGGCACGTATTTCCCTTTGCCAGGATAGGTGTGTACCGGACTTTCCTCTTCCGACGTAGTCCCGTCCCCGAAATCCCATTTGTAAGACACGGCGCCGGTCGTTTTGTTGGTAAAAGTTACATCATCGCCATTGATGCTGACCTCATAAAAAACAGCAGCATCCGGTGTTACTTTGTCGTCGCTGCAGGCACTCATAAGCGCTGCCGCTATAATGAAGAAGATATATCTGAATGAACGCATAGTGATCAGGCTTTAATAGATGAATTAAGGATTCTGTGAGCACAGTTTGTTGGTCTGGACCTCATCGATCGGAATGTAATAGACCACCCGATTATTATCCGGAGCGATGATCATATTCGCATATCCCGCGGGTTTCTTACTGAGATCTATATCAGACTCCTTCAGTCCTGGCAGATGGTACCCCCAGTAAGTCCTGTTCATGCTTAATTTATTGCGGTACACGTCAAATGTGCGGTGCCCTTCAAAGGCCAGCTCTACCCTTCTTTCTTTCAGCACTGTTTCCAGCGCTGTCTTACCTGCAGGCAACTGCCCATTATATAAGGCCCCCTCCAACCCCCTGTTCTTCCTGATCATGTCCACGTCCGTGAGCGCGGCGGCGGTATTACCGGCTTTAGCTTCTGCTTCCGCCTTATTGAGATACATCTCCGCCAGGCGGAAAAATATCGGAGAACTGAGTGTAGGACTGCCTCCCTGACCCGAGAACTTGGTAATATAATAAGTTTCAATGCCGTTCTTCTTCTGCAGATTCCCGGAGCCGTCTTTCAGTGGTACAATATAAGACCAGCGTATATCTTCCGGATGAGCTGACATAGTATCGCGCAGCGACTGCGATGCAAACTCCTCTCCCCAGCCGGAATTACCGTCAGAATAGATCATAGAGGCAATGGAACCAGCTTTACCATAATCATCCACTGTGGTAAACGCCACACAGAGGATCGTCTCTTTACTGCCGCCAGCATTGGCAAACATAGAAGGATAACCCGCTGCAGTTTCCAATGTGAACCTGCCGGAATTGATCACTTTATTGCTATAGTAAATGGTGCTGTCATTATCCCCTTTATAGAGGTACACCCGCGATAACAATGCCCATGCAGCCTCCTGGGAAGCATACTGTACACCGCGCTGCTGTCCCATCAGCTCAGCGCCTTTTGCCGCATCGGCAATGATAGCCGCATAGACCTCCCCTACCGTGGACCGGGCCTTGGAAGCAGGATCGCTGGTAGATGTGCGAAGAATGATACCGGCTGCTGCTGCATTCTCTGCATAAGGACGGGCATAGAAATTCGCCAGGTTGAAGTGACAGAACGCTCTCAGGAAGTAACACTCTCCTATCAGCTGTTTCACCGTTGCATCAGGATTCTGGATACCTTCCGCAGCTTCTATTACGGTATTTACATCATTAATGATCTTGTAGGAAATGTACCAGAAGTAACGACTGTTCGTCTGCGTGGGCGTATGGTTCAGCGAGAAACTATAATACAGCGGATCAGTGGTGGTTTGTGCGCAGACAATATCATCACTGGCAAAATCACTCATCTGAAAATATTGCCGCAGGTACATGTTATTCAGGTCTGTCGTGCCATTGAACTCCACGTGATCTTTAAACAGCGCATATGCGCCGCTCAGCGCCTGTTTTAGTCCCTGTGTTGTTTGTGTCAGCGTTCCTGTAGTCAGTGAGTCACTGGGATTGATATCTTTCAGACAACTACCGAACAGTAGCGGAAAGGTTAGTATGATAAGGAGAAATCTTGTTGTCATGTGCAGATAGTTTACTAGAACCTGATATTGATGTTAAACAGATACTGGCGGTTGTTCGGGTATTTAAAATCCGATACGCCAGGCATTACATAACTGCCAGCGGTAATAGTTGTAGCCGGGTCCTGTCCGAGAAACTTCGTGAAGGTATATACATTGTCTGCCGTCAGGGAAAGCGTTACGCCATCCATATGCCAGCGGCTTATCCATAGTTTAGGCAGCTTGTAAGACAACGAGATATTACGGATTGCCAGGAAGTCGCCGTCTTTCAGGTAACGGGTGGAAGTTTCTGTAGAATTGGCAGCGTTCTGCGGACTAGGCTCTGTCGCATCATCTCCCGGATGCGTCCAGATCTTATAACCGGAAGGCAGTTTGATCTGGTTGTAATAAGGCTCATTACCATCATTCATCACAAAGCGCAGGCTGTTGCTGAAAACTTTATTGCCTGTCAGGTAATAGGCATTCACACTCAGAGAGAGATTTTTGTATGTCCATTGTGAGGTAATACCGCCCTGCAGTTTCGGCAAAGCAGAACCCACTTCCTGGTAGGTTGCACTGGCGTAATCGGAAGTAGCCGTGCGTGAGATCTCTTTACCACTGGCATCGCGGTTAATGACCTCCCATTGCGGCGCTCCTGTTTCTTTATTTACCCCCAGCCATTTAGGCATGTAAAACTCATACAGGTTACCGTCGTTGCGGTATATCTGTGAAATGCTCCAGGTAGGCTGTGTACGGGTGATATCACTGGGCAGTTCTTTTAGTTTATTTGTGTTATAATTCAGGTTCAGGTCTGTCGTCCATTCAAAGTCCTTTGTCTTGATATTGATAGAGCTGATGGTGAATTCTATCCCATTATTAATCACCTTTCCCACATTCTCCCAGCGCTGTTCAAAACCCACTGATAGCGGCTGCGGCACTTGTAACAGCAGATTGTCTGTTACGTTGTTATAGGCATCTACCGTTAAATTGATCCTGTTGAACAGGCCTACGTCCAGGCCCAGGTTCAGCTGCTTTTTGCTTTCCCAGGTCAGGTTGGCGCTTGGCAATTGTGAAGGCGTGGCTGCAGTACCGCCATTGTATTGGCTACTCAGTGAATAAAGGCCCAGGTAACGGGAAGAACCTATGTCCTGCGTACCGGTTACCCCATAACTGGCCCTCAGTTTCAGGTTGCTGAACAATTTATTGCCCACCAGGAAATCCTCATTGCTGATCTGCCAGGCGGCAGATACAGCCGGAAAAGAACCGTAACGGCGGTTGGAAGGGAATGCCGTAGAACCATCCACACGGTATGATCCTGTCAGAAAATATTTATCTCTGTAACCATAGCTGAGTTGTGAGATAAAAGACTGTATAATAGCCTGATCATTGGATCCCGTCACCAGCTGGTTGTTAGACACTACGTTCAGCACCTTCAGTCCTTCAGGCAGCCCTTTACCGGAGGCTCCCAGTATTTCAGTTTTACTGTTCTCTATCGCGACACCCGCCAGCCCACTGATGGTATGATCACCTTTACGGAAATTGAACTTCAACAAGTCATTGGAAATGATGCCGTATGATAAAGTGCTCAGCTCATTCAGGTAACCGGCGCCGTTATATTGCCCTGCCACTACAGATGAATAATAGTCGGTTCCCTTATTATAACTGACAGCGGCCCTGTTACTGCTGGAGAAAGATAGCCAGTCAGTGATGTTTACGTTCAGTCCCAGGTCATAGTTGACGTCAAAATTCTTGTAAGGATGGTTGGAGTTTCTGATGGTATGTATGGGATTGACCTTATCCCTGGACCACCATTTAAAAGTAGCGTTACCATCCACATATACCGGCTGTCCGTTAGCATCGTAGGGATTGTCCCACGGCATGTTCAGGTAAGCATAGTATACATCGTCGTAGTTATAACTTTTACCGGTAGATCCGCTGATATTAATATTATTGGTGACACTCACATGTTTAGAGAAATGATAGGTGGAATTTCCGCGTAGGTTGATGCGCTGAAACCCGGTATTCATAAAAGTACCCTTTTCATTATAGTAGGAAAGACCTGTATAATATTCACTCTTCTCCGTACTTCCGCTGGCTGCTAAATAGATATTCTGCATAGGGGCTGTTTCGAACATGGTATTCAGCCAGCTGTAATTCTGACCACGCAGGGTTTGAGGTCTTTCGCTATAAAATTTAAGGATATCGATCTTATAGGAATTATTATCAGTACCCGGAATATAATCCCGGTAGAATTCTTTATGGCGGTCGTACAACTCACTGCCAGTCAGCATCTTCATTTTCCCAAAGTCCGGTTTACGAAAGCCCGTGGTGACCTTTGCCTCAAAGCGGGTCTTGCCCAGTTTAGCCTTTTTCGTCGTTACAATGATTACCCCGGCATTGGCTTGTGAGCCGTACATAGCGGTGGCGCCTGCATCTTTTAATACTGTAATGCTTTCAACATCATTGGGGTCATAATTACCGCCAATAATACCGTCTACAACAAACAGGGGGCTTTGTGAAGCATTCACGGAAGATACACCTCTCAGGCGGAGTTCAGCCGCTGTACCGGGCACACCTGAACTATTCACCACCTGCAGACCAGCGACCTTTCCCTGCAACATGCTGCCCACGTCATTGGTGGTTACGTCTTTCAGTTTCTCAGATGATACGACACTCACCGCGCTGGTCAGCTCACTTTTCTTTTTGTCGCTATACCCTACCACCACGACTTCATTAAAATTGCGGGTGTCTTCTTCCAGCTGCAGATTGATCTGCGTAGCAGCGGGTACTTCTTTGGTAGCGAAGCCGATATTGCTGATCACCAGGACATCTCCCGGACGCAGATCGCGTAATACAAAACGTCCCTGGCTGTCGGTCTGCGTACCTTTCTTTGAGCCTTTCACCAATATGGTAGCACCAGGTAACGGCACATTATTAGGTGCGCTGACCTTCCCCGTGACGGTAATTAACGAATCGGCTGCCGGAGCCGGAGGGGCCAGCTTTTTAATGACAAAATTCTTTCCTTCAAGTGCATATACTATCTGCTGGTTGTGAAGGCAGAGGTCCAGCACTTCCTGTACAGAAGCGTCTTTCACATGGAAGGTAACGGGAACGGTATTGGAAAGCACCTTTTCCGAATAAATGATCGAGACACCGGTCTGGGTGATGATTTCGGCGAATACATCCCGTAAGGGCATATCCTTCGCGTTTAAAGTTACCTTCTGGGAATACCCGGCAGCACTCACATGCAGGATGGTCACCAGCAACAGGAACGTGGTCAGTTTCATAACCAGGCAAATTTTGGTTGATAGCCCGCGCATAGAGCGGGCCTGTACATAACAGTCGAAATGCATACTTTTGCAGTGTTTGGTGGTACTTAAATGGTCTTACAGCGATTTATTGAGGACACCAGATAACTTGCCGGAGGTGTTGCGAGCATCTCCGGTTTATTTGATTGTCCTCCTGGTTGATATTTACTATGGTAATACGATTACCTTTCTTCCTTCGACCCTGAAATGATCATAGCCGTTTCCTTCCAGCAAAGCCAGTATATCGGCCAGTTGCAGGTTCCTTCCAATACCGCCTCCATACAATTCCGTTCCGGGGCTGGTCGTGTAGACAATATCCACATCGTACCAGCGAGCCACTTCCCTTAGAATAGCGGGCAAGGCCATGTTATTGAATACAAACAATCCGTTCTTCCACGCGGTTACTTTTCTGATGTCTGCCGTTCTGACCGTAAGCTGATGGTCTTCATTGTTCATTACCGCCTGTTGGCCGGGGCGTAATAGTTGTTCATTGCTGCCTTCCTTCACCTGGATGCTGCCTGTGAGGAGGGTGGTATTAATAGAGGTCTCGTCCCTGTAGGCCATAATATCGAAGTCGGTACCCAGTACCTGGACCTCCATACTATGTACTTTTACCTTGAACGGCTGCCGGGCATTGGCTGCCACTTCAAAGTATCCCTGTCCATCCAGTTCCACCACCCTATCCTTCCCGGTAAATGCCGTAGGATAACGTAACATGGAGGCTGAGTTGAGCCAGACCCTGGTACCATCGGGCAATACCACTCTGAATTGTCCTCCTCTTGGGGTGGTCAGCTTGTTGTAGTGTACACTGCCGTCTGTTGGCTGGTTGCCATATGATAACTGTCCGTTCTGTTGTTGAATAGCGATGCCTCCCTGCCTGATCACCTGTTTACCTGTACTGTCCAGCGTCACCACCGAGCCATCTGCCAGGGTCAGTACGGCCTTATTGCCACCGGGAGCGATCACTGCCGGACTTGCCTGTTCCGCCAACCCGGATCGTGATCCAACCTGCCGCCGTGCCATGATCCAGTAGGCAGCTCCCGCCACCAGTACGAATGCGGCAGCCACAGCGACCCGTTTCAGGGTGATCAGGGCCCGGCGTGGTTGCCGTACTGGCCTGATCTGCTGATATGCCTGCTCATAATCGATATCCGGTGCTGCCAGGTCTGCATGCCAGCTCTCCTCCAGGAAACGTTCGAGCGTTTCCGGATCATCTCCTTTCCCAATGGCTGCAAAAAGTTCATCCAGCTCTTCCCGGCTACATGATTTATTCACATAACGTTCTAAGAGATAAGCAATTCTTTGTTGATGATCAGGCATATACTATAAAGACGGATGTAATGGAAAAAAGGACCGTGGATATCTAAAAAAAAAATTCAGGGGGTGATCAGTACGAAGAGGAAAAGCAATAATTCCGAATGCCGGGACAGGAATTGACGGAGAAACCGTAATGTTTCCACCTGTACGTTTTTAACCCGGCTTTTAGACAATTGTAACTGGCTGGCAATAGTGGCGTGGTCCAGCCCTTCCTGCCGGCTCAGGCGGAAAATAGTGCGCTGCTGTTCCGTTAGCCTGGAAAGGGCGGCGTTGATCAGCTGCTGGCTTTCCCGGGCGTCCAGTTGCAGATCGAGGGCGTCTGCCACGCTGGAGATATTGGCCCATACATGGTCCACCAGCTTTTGTTGCTGCGCGATCTTCCGGAGATGATCCAGGGTTTTATTCCTGGCGATGATAAAAATATAATTGGCGGGATTGACGATAGCCGGCAATTGCTCCCGGTTCGCCCATAGCTTCATAAAGGTTTCCTGCAGGATGTCTTCCGCATCTACAGCCGAATGGGTCAGGTGAAACACAAAAGCGGCCACCTGCCTGCTATGCCGGTCATATAATTCCCTGAAGGCGCTTTCATCGCCTTTTTTCATCCTTAATAACAGGTCGTTATCGGTGTCTTGCTGCATGCGTAAACCCGCTGTTCCCTTTAGCTGCGTAAAATGTTATCCAGCTAAAAATACAAAAAACTATAGTTATCCTCCTTATATTACGTACCTATTATTTATCGATTAATTACCCTATCCTATGCACCCTCCTGGCACCTATTATAAGGCTTCGGGCCGTTTCGACCCTAAAAGGCTGGCCATTTTTACCCTGGTTGGTGTACTCTTCGCGGTCTTTATTGGCTGGCTGTATTATATTCTCTGCCGGATCAATCCGATCACACACCTGAATTTCATTGTACTGGGTCTGGCAATGTTTGCCTGCATCTGCGCATTTTCAATCATCATTTACGAGAGCCAAAGCAGGCACATAAAGCTCAATACTGTGATCCTGGTGCTGCTCTGTTACCTGACATGGTCATCCCAATGGGCCTTTTTCAACCTGCGCTGGCATTATGGATATTCTTTCTGGGGAGGTCTTTTAAATCCTCTGACTACTTTAAAGATCATTAATGCCCGGGGAGACGAGATAGACATGGGCCGCTTTCCTTTTGGCGGAGGGTTTCAATACCTACTGTATATCGCAGAACTGGCAGGTTTTATGCTCTCGGTTAAATGGATCACCGCTTCCAAAGATTACTTCTGCGAAGATTGCAGACAATTTTATACGCATCAGCACTCCCATCTCCTGGAAACGGAAATGGAAAACTTCTATCTGCTGAAAGAAATGGAAGGAGAAGATCATCAATACCGGTTCCTGCCACAGCTTGTGTTTGTGAAGAAACTGGCACCGGTGTATGTAGAGAGGAAACCTGTTATGAAGGTCACGCTGTACTATTGCGCAAAGTGCCACGAGAATAATATAGTGAGTGTGTCTTCTTGTATGCAGGAGTTAGACAGTAATAACCGGTTACAGACAACGCTGATAAAAGAGGAACCAATAACGGTGGGTATGTATGTTGCCAAAGCAACGGCAGACGCATTACATCGGAAATTCATCTAACTAACACACCTGTTACATAGTGGAAGGATCTGAACGGAACCACTGCTGAAGGATGCTCTGAGACAGCATCCTTTTTTATTGTTGCAAAATTGAAAGCAGCGGTCCCGTTCAGATGTGTTATGATATATTGTCGATCACTTTTTTCCGATTAAGCTGGTCAGCTTCTCTTCCAGTTGATTCCCTTTCACGTTCCTGCCTATGATCTTTCCCGCCTCGTCTATCAATACGTTCTGAGGCACAGCAGAAATTTTGTACAACAACGCTACCTCATTCTTCATGAACTTCAGATCCGAAACATTATAGCCGATAAGCCTATCTTCACTAAGCGCCTTGCTCCATTGTTCTCTGCGGGCTTCGAGACCTACGTTTATCACCACAATTTTCTTATTATCATAGCCCTTCACGATCTGTTTCAGTTCCTGGTTCTCGATCCTGGAAGCGGAGTTCCAGCTACCCCAGAAGTTCAGCAGTACAAGCTTTCCCTTGAAGGAAGAGAGTGTCACTTTATTACCATCCAGATCTTTCTGTGTAAAATCGGGAGCGTCCGTACCTACAGCCGCCAGTTTGGACTCAAGCAATTTCTTCTGAAATGCCTTTCCCCGTATAGTCTTTTTGGTCCTGTCACTTAATACTTTATAAAGTGGTTCCACGTCCGCGTAGTCTACAAAGGCGCCTGCATATTCCTCCAGCACATCAATGCTGATGTACATTTCAGGATTCTGCTGAACAAACTCCTTCATTTTTACTTTCCGCTCTTCCATTGCAGCGCGGAAACGCTCCATGTAGTTCCTTTTCGCAGCAAGTCCCTGTGTACTAACGTCAGAGAACATGGTGTTGGACGATTCCTCTGTCAGTGCCTCAATCTTGGCATTGATCTCCGCCATATGCGTCTGATACACTACATATTCGTCCTGTGTTTTAGATCCGGTCGCTTCGAAGTTTGAGATGTCTTCGTCGGAAGTCAGCCAGATGTTGGCGCCAGGTTCCACATACAAATGCGCAACGTTTTTGCTGCTGAAAAAATTCAGTGGTTCTCCGTTCCTGCTTACCATCAGCAGTGCGTTTACCGGGTAAGGTACGTACTGCATGATCTTAAAAAATCCATTCTCTATGTATGCTGAATCATATACAACGTCACCATCTACTGAATAGCCTAAATAAACTATTGCCGGAGCTGGTAGTTTCCCAAGTTGTCCTCTGATATAGAAACTTGTTTGAGCAAACATTGGCATCGATATCAAACACGCCACGAGAAACATCAAAATTCTGTTCATCTGTTATAACCTTTATAAATGCTATATGAATTGTAGTGGATAATCAAAAAGACAAATGCGCATTATCAATTAAATTATTCGTTTGACTATATGACAACATTTATTACCCGATAAGCGTACAAGCGTTAAAAAAAATTTAAAAGTATTTCTTCCTAGCGTTGTGACGCGACTATTCATAAATGAGAAAAAAACATAAGGCATAACGGCTCATAACTAATTTGCTTTCTGCTGTTTAAAACAATAAGTATGTATAGGCTATACGAAAATCCTATCAGGAAGATCTTTTTTTGGTTTTTTTCAGACGCATTGATAATCAGTTAAAAAAAATTTATTCGACGTATGAGCATCTCCGTGAAAAAAGATTTTTTATCCCCATAAGCAATAAAATCCATGCTCATATTTAAAAATTTGTTAAATTGTCGTTGAGTTAATGAAAATTCTGTCAACAAAAGCCGAGGCCTATGAACAAAAAAGTACTCTACTTATTATTTTTTATTGCTGCTTCCACGTTTTCATTCATTTTTGGAAATGCTGCAGATGCAAAAGTTGCCAAAGCAACTTTTACCGAAATCGGATATCAGAAAGATGCTGATTACCATTATACATTTTATGTAAACCTTGGCAAGGAGGAAACAATTTCACTGGCTTATATCCAGGTACAAAGCAATGCTACCGGCGAGGTATTGAAACTGGACGGCTTCAAAGGCTACGTGGCTTACTGGAAAGGTTCACAGTTCATTATAAAAAACGAGGCTACCGTTTCATTTTTTGATGGCGAGAAGCTGGTGTCAAAGGCACTGAAAGGTGTGATTGAAGGTGGGGTAAAGATGTAAAAAATCATCAGAAGAAATAAAAGAAGAAGTCCTGAAGACTGTTGTATATAACGGTTTTCAGGACTTCTTCTTTTCGGAAAGCTGTTTTAATTCATTACTGCTTATTTCCTGTACGCATTGAAGCTTTCATTACAATGCCGTTTCATCAGCCCCGATATCCACCCTGCTATTCTGTTTCCTTGACTGCTTATCTATATCCAGCTCTCCTGATGCCGGCACAAAAGCAGGATCTCCTGCATTAATACAAGCCGAGCCACTGGCCAGATGCAGGTTAAGCGCTGCCGCGGTATTATTCACAAAAGACAGATTGCCGTAAGTCGAATGCGCATCCAGCCCTGTACCTGCCTGAAAACCAGCCAGCGTGGTATAGAATCCATCAGTTCCCCAATCGAACGTGGAAGCGCTTCCTGAATTAGTATAATATCTGTCATAATCCATTGCCAGATTGGTAGTAGTATATCCCAGCAATTTGATAACTACGATATCGCTGGCGGATTGTATAATGTTATTGGAGAATGTCACATGATCAGTGTTCTGGAGACTGATCTCACCTCCCCAACCGCCTTTTGTATAATTTTTAAAAAGCGTGTTATTACTGATAGTAGAATAAGTCACTTTACTACCAGATGCGTTCGAACCTATCAATAATCCCGCGTCTATATTATTGTAGATAAAATTGCTGCGTATATTGATCCCTTCAGCAGTATTATTGGCATTCTCGCAACCGACAGTAATACCAGCACCGTTATTGAAAGATGTATTCCCTTCAATGTTGATCCAACGCCCGCCATCAACATAAATGCCGCCGCTGGTAGCCACTGGTGAAATACAGTTATACACAAGGTTACCTTTTACATTGCCATTCCTTGCAAAGTTTACACTGTCAGGCGCACCTGTCCAGCTGTAATGCCCGGTCATATCTATTCCTATATTCTTGATATGGTGTACAATGTTATTCTCAATCAGGAAGTTACTGACGTTTCCTCCGATGGTCATGCCTTCACTATAACCAGTGTTACATGCATATACCTGGTTGCTGCCAAAATATATCTCTGTATAGGCTGTGGGTGTTGAACCAACCAATATCAACGGATTCGCATTATTCCCGGAGTTCGGCACGGCAGTGGAATCTGTTGTCCAGCCAACATTATAGATCCGGCAGGAAGTTATCTGCACATCTGTGCCTGTACCTTCGACATGGATGCCGAAAGCACCGGGCCTGATATTATTGGCAATACGGATATTATTGATCCGTATATGGCTTTTACTGACTACATGGATCAGCGCAGTTCTGTCGTCGTTCGTAGCGCCTACGCCATCAATAATGACGGTAGCGCCGGAATAGTTCGTCAGCGTGATAGGCTCAGTAGCAGACGCGCCGGAATGAGGCCAGCTAAGCCGCTCTTTATAAGTACCGCCCGCTACGTAAATAGTAGCTCCGGCCCCTTCGGTTGTCTTGTCCAGGGCCTTCTGAATAGTTTTGAGGGCTGTGCTCTCGGAAGTACCGGCGTTGGCATCATTACCGGAAGTTCCGTTAACATAGTAGTTAGTGATAGCCAATGCACTGGCGCTTTCGACGTCTTTTTGGATCAGTTCACTGTCTTTTTTACTACATGAAATAAGGGTCGCCATCAGGAGGCATGCAATAGCATTTTTCATTGTTGTTTGGGTTTAATGGTTATGTCAATACTGCTAAAGACGATACTCCGGATAGAAAGGACCGTTTAAGGAGGTAATTAGCTGAAAATAAATAAATACTAAAAAAACACCATCTACATCTTTTTAATTTACAATTAAATTGGTAAGAATTCACAAAAATGGCATAGTTTTGTCTATAGTACTGTATAAATTGATAAACCAAAAAATCAGGCCATGAAACAGTTATTTTTGAGCTTAGCAACAATCGTCACGCTATTCGCCTGTAATAACAAACCATCTCAGGAAGAGGCTATTGAAGCTGCAAAACAGGCAGCGGTAGACTCTGTTAATGCTGTTAACGAAGTAAAACAGCGCACCATCGATTCAATGGAGACCGTTAAAAATATCCATGGAAAGAATGCACCAGCCACTGTTCATCACAGCAGCAGTAGCAGTGCAGACAACAGCGCACCAGCTGCTACTACCACCACTACTACTACTGAAAAGAAGAAAGGCTGGAGCCACACTGCTAAAGGTGCTGTTGTAGGTGCCGGTACAGGTGCAGTTACAGGTGCTATCCTGAACAAAAACGACCGTCTGAAAGGTGCGGCTATCGGTACCGTTGTAGGTGCGGGTGCTGGTGCTGGTATTGGCGCGATCGTAGATCATCAGAAGAAGAAAAAAGAGGCCACCAAGCAGCAGTAAGCACTTGCGCAGCATGAAATTACATATAGTCCCGGGTACGTAAGGTGCCCGGGATTTTTTTTGCCGGACAGAAAATGACCAGCGGTTATTAAAAGCGCCTGATTATGCCTACTTTTTCGCCCTGGTTGCAAACAAACGCTTACTGTCATGCTGAAAATGTATTCATTCTTCCTGCTGTCTCTTTTTCTGTCTGTCCAGACAAGAGCACAGTCTTCTTATCCAACACCTGCAGAAGGCACCTATACGGTTGAAAATTTCACTTTCGAAAACGGGGAAAAACTCCCCCTGATGAACCTGCACTACTATACGATAGGCTCTCCGCGTAAAGGCAAGGATGGTAAGGTCATGAATGCTGTATTGATCATGCATGGCACCACCGCTTCTGCTGCGGGATTCCTGGGAAAACAGTTTGCCGGTCAGTTATTCGGCCCCGGTCAGCCACTGGATGCCAGCAAATACTTTATCATACTGCCTGATGCGATTGGTCACGGCAAATCCAGCCGTCCGGGCGACAGTCTTCATATGCATTTCCCTGCATATACCTACAATGACATGGTGACTGCTGAATATATACTGCTTACCAAACACCTCGGCGTTGACCACCTCCGCCTCATACTAGGCACTTCCATGGGCGCCATGCATACCTGGGTCTGGGGATACACCTATCCCGATTTCATGGACGCTATGATGCCCCTGGCCTGCCAGCCTGCCCCTATTGCCGGCCGTAACCGGATGATGCGTAAAATGGCGATAGACCTTATCAAAATGGACCCCGCGTGGCAGAACGGTGAATACAAGTCACAACCTACCCTAGGATTGACAGGTGCTTTGTCCTCTTTCTTTTTCATGAACAGCAGTCCGCTGCAGCTGCAACTATCTGCCCCTACCCGGGAAGACGCAGACTCGCTGGTGGTGAGAATGCGCAGAGCCAGTCTGGCCTCCCTGGATGCTAATGATGTGATCTATGCGTTGGAAGCCTCCCGTTACTATAATCCTTCGCCTCACCTCTCAAAGATCAAGGCACCCGTTTTTGCTGTCAACTCTGCTGATGATGAGATCAATCCTGCAGAACTGGGAGTGATGGAAAGAGAGATTAAAAAAGTAAAGAAAGGAAGATATATCCTGCTCCCGATCACCGACAAAACAGTCGGCCATGGCACGAATTCACTTCCTGCTGTATGGGGACAATACCTGAAAGAGTTGCTGGAGGTCTCAGAGAAATAACTATTTTCATATCTCCATAACAGCAGCAATGAAAATACCCGGACTCGTAGGCGGGACCAGCTGGGCTTCCACTATAGACTACTATAAAAAAATGAACCTTCGCATTTATACATTAAGTGAGTGATCGCTATTCCCTTCCCGCCCTGAATACCAGGAGAAATCCTGCTATTACCAGCAGTAACAGGGAAAAGATAAAAGTAGCCCATCCCCATCCCGTCAGCACAACACCTGTAGCTGTTCCAATAATGGCGGATCCTGCGTAGTAGAACAGCCAGTAAAGCGAAGTTGCACTGCTCTTCCCTTCCTTTGCTTCCTGCGATACTATTCTGCTGGCCAGTGTATGCGTACCAAAAAAGCTGAACGTGAAAATTCCCAGTCCGCCGATAAAGACCACCAGCTGTGATATCAGCATCAATAGTAGCCCCACAGCTGTTGCGGGAATGAAGAAGCGGATCAGCTTTGCCGGGGCAATTTTATCAGATAACCTTCCGGCTACCATCGTGCCCGATACCCCTAACGTATACATCAGGAAAATACAGGCAATCACGTAATGCGGTAAGGAAAAAGGAGGCTCCTCCAGGTGAAAGCCAGTGTAGTTATAGATACTCACGAACCCTCCCATCAACAGGAATGCTGCCAGGTAAATGAAGACGATCACCGGTTGCCGGAAAAAGATACCCATCTGCTGCCATTTCTGGCCAATATTGACCGGCAATGGCATAAAATGTTTAGAGGCAGGTAAACGTTTCATGAAAAACAAGCCTAAGATCAGGCTGGAGACTCCTACAAATGCTGCCGCCCATCGCCAGTTCGCCCAGCCTGCTATTAACATCACTACGATCCTGCCCGCCATTCCACCAATCGCATTCCCGCTCAGATAAAGACTAATGGCCAATCCCAACGCATTGAGACTTACCTCTTCCGATAGGTACGCTAAGGCCACAGCTGTAACGCCAGACAGAATAGCACCCTTGACGAAACTTACCGCTATGAGCAAATGGAAATTATGAATGAAAACCGACAGCAATGTCAATACTGCAGATGCCAGCATGGCAAACCCCATCAACTGCTTTCGCGGTAAGGCATCCGCTTTTAAGGAGAAGATAAACAGCCCAACTGCCATTCCCATTGTCGAAGCAGACACCGCCCAGCTGCTTTCAGCCGGCGAGATCTTAAACTCCTTACATAACAACGGTAATACAGGCTGAAATAAATATAACTGTGCGAATACCGAAAGCCCTGACAAAAAAATGCTGTTCTTGATACGCCGGAAACGGAGACTCCCCCTTTCGGCTTTTATAATTGATGATGTACTGGTCGTTGTTACTGCCATCTCTTTGATCCATTCTCAGAGCAAAGGTCAGTACATTGAGGGAATCTAAAAATGACATTTTACGGTTTTTGAGGAAACAGCAAAAGCATGAGAACGGCCTTTCGCCATTCCCATGCTCCGCTATCCATCTATCTTTACTAGGGCAACACAGCAAATCCAAGATATTTCTCCGCATAATGGCTGGTAAGATTATAGATATACGAGCCATCAAGGAAGGTGATCTTATACCCCACCAGCGACCTGTCTGTCGCACTTAAACGGATGGTATATCCGCAGGACTGCAGGTACTTTGTATCAATGGTGAAGGCAAGACCATTATTTCCATTATCCGCCAGGCTTATGCATGACCTGGAAGAAGGATTGACAATAGTGCTCAGCGGCGTACCCGGAGGGATGATATGCGCTGCGGGCTGCAGGTCGAAGTACCAGTTGTTGAAGAACTTGTCGATCACTTTCAGCTGACCACTGATCACATCTCCCTTATTGTAGAATTTACAATCGCCACCGGCAATGATCACATCCAGCGTACTGGCAGGATCCAGTGTAGTTGAAGGCGCACCGTTGACCGTGTAACCGGTATTATCAAGGTAAATGTATGTTTCGGCAGAGGTGGTGATATTGACCGGCGCATGCAGCGGATCTTTGGTGAATAACACCCTGATCTTATAAAGACCGTTCCTGCTACCGCTATCCCAGAATGCCAGCAGGGACAGTTTCTCTGCTTTAGAAGGCACCGCAGGCAGATAGGTGAGCCAGCCGCCTGTCAGTGATGGATCCTGATCATGCAATGTCAGCACGCTGCTTTCAATGATCTGGAACTTCTGTTTATCCATCACATCCTGCCAGGTACCACCACTGGTATCGAGGAATTGTACCTTATAGAATGTAGTGCCGGACGGACCGCTGTTAGTGAACATACCACTCAGTTTGATCAAACCACCAAAAGGATAGGCTGCTCCCGGGAAAACAGCACTGCTGTAGGCCAGCCCCCTTGTAGCTGCCGCCACCTGGTCGATGTTGCTCAATGCCACACCATTCACATCAAAGAGGTTGATACCCAGTTTGCCGCCGTCCTGTATGCCAGGCCTGATCTGTACCCTTACATCTACGCGGTTGCCATAGAAGTTCAGGTCGTTCGGATCTGTTGTAGAGGGTAATGTCTGCCACGACAATACACCGCGTATCCTGATGACATTAGGCACATCACAGCTTTTCAGCCGTTTGGAGAGATCCAGTGGCAATGCCACGTTATAATACAAACCATCTTTAGGGACATTGCTGATGTCATGCACATTGACGCTGGCAGTACCCAGGTATTCATCAAAAGTGCCGTTGTTGTTCCAGTCTGCCCAGAAAGCAACATATTCCTTTGATCCCGCGGTACACAGGTTACCACTGAAACCGGTACTCTTTTTCAGTTTGATCACTGCTCCCAGCGTATCAGAAACGGTATTAAGTCCTACGCAGGTCAGCTGCTCGTAATCGATATTGGCATTGTCCTTTTCAAATATGGGATTGGCGATTATCTTCGTGATGTCGGCAATGTTCACTCCTATCTTACTGACAATGTCCAGGTCGAAGACAGGCTCCGTAGTAGGTATCTGGGCCACCTGTGGCAACTGTGGTATAATGCTGCTGTAAAAAGTACGGTGATCTTCCACGCCCGCCCCTTTGTACATTTTGTAGAACTGTTCTACCGGCGGTAGCGGCTTATCGATCACAGGCAGTTTAAACGCTTCATCCACCTGTGGCAGTACGTCCAGTTTCTCTTTGATATTCAGTTCCTTGATAAGATCTCCCCAGAAGATGATCCGTTTCCTCTTGAGCTGAATATTAACATCTACCACGTTGCCAAAATGTGGAATGTCAGCGGGATTCAAAGAAGGAATGCTGTTCCATGACAATACCGCTCTTACAGTAGGTATAATGGCCGTATCACAGGCGGTGAACCGGCGATGTGCTTCATCATTGAGGAAAACATATACCATGTAATGAAGCGGATGTTTGGTATGAGGATTCGGATCGGGAATATCCGCCACTTTAAAGCTGGTCAGACCGGCATCCTGAAAGCCGGCGCCATCATGATAGTCTACGAAGAAGCGTACAAATTCATGCGATCCTGTACTGCACAATCCGCCGCTGTAGCCAGTAGGTTGTTTGATCTTCACTACGGCTTCCAATCGGGATACATCGGGATTAAACCCTACACACATCAACTGTTCCCAGAAGGTAATGTTGGATGTTTGTTGTGGCAGGAATTTCGAGAGCAATAAAAACTTACGGTTTTCCAGATACAGTTTGATCTGCTCTTCGTTGAGGTTGTCTGTTGCAATTGCTTTGTCCATTTGTTAAATTTTTTGAGGTTACAAAACTGATAGATAATAGCAGCTCCTGACAACGCCGGTTGCGTTGCTTGGCGCATGACAATGGAGATTCGTTGGGGCATGTAATGCTTAACTGTTAAATTGTTGTGATTCCGCTATTTACTATGTTGCTGATGCTCCGGGGTCAACGTGTCAGTGCTCGTGATTGTTGTTCAAATGCTGCCGTGATGCTGATGTAAAGGTCCATCAGATAAAACATTATGACAAGCGTATAAATACCTGGTTTCCCTGGTAGAAAGTACTGCATTTTGAGGAACAGTCTTTCGGGACTAAAGCTGATGCCGGAACTTTGCGGCCGCGAATTAAAACAATCAGGTAAACCCGCACAATATAATGGGGAATCAGCTATTATTGCTTTTTGAGCACCTGTGCTATATCCCTGCGATAAGTATCTCCGATAGGAAGGGAAATGTTACGAAGTTGTACAGTCTTGCTATTGTAAGAAACAATATCACAAACAGGAATAATATAGGAACGGTGTATTCTCAGGAACTGCTGCTGGGGAAGTTTTAGTACGATTTCTTTCATTGACATTAAAGCCAGTATCGGTTGCGTTTCCTGTCGCATATAGATTTTGACATAATCATTCAGCCCCTCAATATAGCGGATATTTGATAAGGGTATATTTTTCAACTGGTAATTATACCTGATAGTAATAAAGGCCTGATCATCCGGCTGTATATTGGTCTTTCTGGACAAGATCCTGTTCACAGACTGCTTTAGGCGTTCAGGATCAATTGGTTTAAGCAAGTAGTCGACAGCCTCAAGCTCAAATCCCTCTACTGCATAATTGCTATAGGCAGTAATAAAAATAACAGGGGGCCTGTTGACAAGTGATCTGTAAAAGTCCACGCCATTAAGACCCGGCATTTCGATATCAAGAAAGATGAAATCTACCGGGTACTCTGACAGGTAATTTTTTGCCTTGTCTTTGCTGGTAAAAATCTTTACCAACGTTACATCTGGAATCAGCTGTATATATTCTTTCAATACATCCAGTGCCAATGGCTCATCATCGATTGCTATACAACTTAACATGACAGATCAATATTCAATTCTACATAATATTTACCCCCTGCTGCATAAGTAGTTAACGAATACTTACCGGGATAAGTCATATCCAATCTCTTTACAGAATTACTGATACCGATACCGGAATGAAATGAAGAGATATTATTCTCATTGACATCATTCATACAGGAAAACAAAATGTAGTTATCAACGTAATGTATATCAATCACAATATTACTTTCCACTTCCGATGAGACACCATATTTAAAAGCATTTTCAACAAAAGGAATGAAAACCAATGGAAGGATATTTATCTGTTTCATATCTCCCTTTACAGAGAGTGAAACATGGTTATTGTCGCTTAGCCTGATTCTTTGCATTTCTATATAATCCGTCACATACTTCACCTCGTTCTCCAGTTCGACCATCGGATGATCAGAATCATATAGTACATACCGCATGAGGTTAGACAATAGCAATACTGCCTTTGGCGCTAAGGGCGACTTTTTAATGATCATCGCATAAATGCCGTTCAGTGTGTTAAAAAAGAAATGAGGGTTGAGCTGCTTTTTTAAATACAATAATTCTGTAGCTCTCATTTCATTTTCCAGGTCTTTCTTTTCCTGTCGTATTCTTTTCCAATCTTCAGAAAACCTCATGGCAAAGGCCAGCACCGATCCCGTCATAGACACCAGTATTGTACCAACTATAAAATTTAAAGAGGATGCGGACGGATTCCGGCTATAGAGGTAATCAAGGATGACATTTATACAATACGGACCGGCTAAACATACCAGGAAGATTGCAATAAGATAAATGGTATATTTAGAATAATTACCGGAAAATATAAATCTTGGTATTAAGAAATAATAGTTAATATAAAATATTATTACCCCCATTAGATTATTTACTATAATAGTCGTTCGCCACTCTTCCGGTTTGACCCTTACCGAAAAATCTGGCATTATGAACAATGGGACATAAAAAAACGCTGTTAGAAATAATACGTGCACTATTATCGAGGTCCATCTTACTCTCATCAGGGAAAAGTAAAATTTTCATTGATCTGATATATAATAAATCGACAAACCGGCAAATTTGCAGGATAAATCTGACACACCGGAGGCTGTTATTTACACGCGGTTACCCGTAAAGAATACTATAACATATATTTTCGCATTATGCCGGTTTCTACCTGCATTTTAACAAAACATTCTGACTCTTTTCATTCTCCCTGACATTAGACTGATTCATCTATTTTTTCCCTTACCAGACAGATTCACCGATAGATTTGCGAGCACGAACAATATTTTATGAAGATCTCACTACAAGTCACTTTATATTGCGCTTCTGCTCTCTATACTTATGGTCAGTCTCCTGCAACTCAAAAGGTATTTATAATAAAAAACCACGCCTCCGGGAAAAGTGATACCATAAAAACTGGCGCCTTCATAAAGTTATGGTTCTGGTCTGACGGAAAGCTGAAAATGGAACAACCTCTTACCAGGACGGATTTCAGGCGGCATACCTATTATATTGAATCCGTACTGACGGGGATAACAGACTCATGCCTGATATTTCCAAAACGGCCTCCATTCATTCCTGTTCCGATTCCCGTAAAAATGGATTCCCCTGGCTTTGACACCGTCAAATTTACCAACATCAGAAGGATCAGGCCCATTAATAAGAATGTGGATGCCGCAGCAAAAGGAGTGGCGATGCTCCCTATCATATCCTTTTTGCCGGAATATTTTTCTTCGTCTCCCGGCATATGGATAATGATGCCAGGTATGCAATTGTTTAACACCTATTACGGTGATGTAGTCTTTCCCTATCACAGCGTAAATAAAGAAAACAGTAAATACAGTCTTTACACCGGAGAAATACCTGCTGATACGATGTATTATATTCAGAAGAGAAAAATGAAAAGTGAAAATGACTACGAATGGGAAATAGAAAGGTTAGAACGACATGATAAAATGTACAATCATGTACGCAGGGAAATGGCTGACCGGTTATTAGATACCTACTTAAGCAACAAGGTGATTAGTGTTACGATAGGCAACACCTACATCCCAGGCGCTTACCAGACACCGGAAGATGTAAAAACAAGAATAAGCATTGCAGAAAAGAAATTTTACTTCGGTATCGCTTCTGAAAATTTCATTTCCGACAGACATCGTGTCGGCACAGAAATACAAATGAACAAAACCGAACGTTACATGGCTATGCTTGGCAGTAATGGTTCTCATATCAGCGCAAGCACAGGATTCATTCTATCCAACTTCTCCTATTTCAAATGGGGATTGGGGGGTATTTATAGTAAAAGGTACAAAGCCAGTCAATGGGGAAAGATCAGGGCATTGGATGAAGAAATTTCGAAGGAACAGGACGAAACTGAACTTGGCTTTTTAAATGGCCGGAGAAATTCCCTAAGGGATTTGTTAGCCGCAGAACCACGGCCTTACGTAATGCTGGGAATTGGTGCAGTTAATACAACCCTCATAAAAATTAAAGGCAGTATGGGCGATATTGCTGCTAAGGATTATTCACAGAAACGCCTGGCTCTCGAAGCTGGAGTGGGCATGTTTACCAGGGCAGGCAAACGCTTAACCTACGACCTTTCAGTTAAATATGTATGGACCTCCAAATACGACCCCTATATAGGAGGGCTGGAACGTTATAGTGGGTTTAGGGTACAGATAAATTTCGGGTATATGATGGGCCCGGCATTTGCAAGGTATAAGCGCACCCTGAGGCAAGTTGGGACGAACAGGGATCATTAAATGTATCAGTCGGGGACTACCCGCTCCCTGGCGCATCTTATTGGAGGAGAAATTCCCCACCAATAAGATGACACA
Organism: Chitinophaga sp. CF418; assembly: GCF_900142925.1. GTDB lineage: Bacteria > Bacteroidota > Bacteroidia > Chitinophagales > Chitinophagaceae > Chitinophaga. The sequence continues at coordinate 100,405 of NZ_FRCN01000006.1, read as the reverse complement.
TGCTTATCGTTGTTCAAACGAAAATCGCACCGGCTGTCAGGAAAGCGCTGGGTAACTGATGCTATCAATCAGTCAGCTGGGCCTTTATGCCCCAGCCGCCAAAAGCTTCGGATATGGCGATCAACAGTTCATTACGCCCCTTCTCCAGGGGTAGATAGAGCGCATCCCAGTACCCCACTGTACCGAGGAAGCGGTAGTCGCGGGTAAGAAATTCATCGTTTCCTTCGTACAATAACCGGCCGTTCAGGTATACACGTGCCTTATCAGAAAATCCAAAGTTTAGCTTCCGGATACGTGGCGAGCCTGCGTCAATCACTTTGCGGACAAACACCGTGTTTTTCTCTTCTGTTACGGCCGACAGCACAGATACATTCGTAATACCATTGTGGTCAGCCCAGAGCGTTTTCCAACGGAGCGATGCAGTATCCGCCGCCTGGAGCTTCGTACGGCCGTCCACCTGTTTTTCGCTGAAAACGGTACTCACGTCCCAGCTGGTGATCGTACCCTCAGGCAGTTTGGGAAATTGCCGGGAACTCTTAATTGTAACGGCATCTGTGGAGGTATACACGAAGTTACTGTACCACGCCACCGCGTCCCAGGGATTGGCAAGCGAGATCATACCCGCAGTGGGTATCCTGTCCAACGGATTAATATATAATACCGGCTCCGCTCCATTATCGAAATAGATCTCAGCCTCCTTCTCCTTCACCACCATTTTGATGTGTAACCAGCGGTCAAAAGGCAGCACTACTGCATTGTTGTAACCGGTACCGTAATACAATTGAAAGCCTCCATCACGGTTATAGACCGGTGTATACTGCATAGCATCAGGATTACCCGACTGGTGGGGCCGCAGATAATATTCTTCAAAATTGGAATCGTCCTGTATACGGAAATCAATACCGGGAAAGTAACGGGCTTTGGATAACGCAATATCAAATTCAATAATACCATTCTTAAAATTGGCATCTGCCAGTAAGGCGCTACCCGATTTCAGTTTAAGGGAGGGCTGTCCCAGGTGTGCTTCCTTCACAGCTTCCTGTCCTGTGATCTTCCACCGTGGTGAATCAAATGGAACAGTAGTCTGGGCCATGGCATTGAATGAAAAAAAGGTGATGATAAACAGAAGGCGATACATAACGGGTTAGAAGGTTTTGTGATTGAAAAATGAACTTCGGATGCGCATCCACCGGTAAATTAGTATATCCGGTCTGCCTGGCCCCGTTCAGCAGGGAAACAAGTTCGTTCAAATTCGTTCAAATCACATTTAATTGATTATCAATACACATCTTTACTCCTGCCTTCATCAATACCGTTGCTGGTTTACCGAACCTTGACCAAGTCAAATGCCGGATACCAGGTACAACCAATCGGGATTCTCCCCCCAGTAGAGGTGTATATAAGACGCAATCACATTACCCTTCCGGTACACCGGGGTGGACACTTCTTTTCCCCTGGCATTGAACACCTTCCCTATCTTTGGAAGCGTTTCCGTCTCCGTACAACCGGAATAGTGAAATTCATGCCCTTTAAAGCGATTTAAGCCCATTTCTATCTCCCGGTAGCCAAGTGACAGCTTTGCGTCCTTCATTGTCGTTTTAAGGCCCAAAAATCCCACCATCGGGTATTCCTTCCCGGTACTGTCTGCCAGGGTTTCTCCCAGGTACATCATACCCCCGCACTCCGCGATCACCTTTCCCCCATTTGCACAATAGTCAAGAATAGATGCCCGCATAGTCAGGTTAGCTGACAATTGCTCCAGGAACAATTCAGGATACCCTCCGGCCAGGTAGAGCAGATCTGTTTCGGGCAGTTTGAAGTCGTACAGGGGACTAAAGGTAGTCACCTCTCCGAGACTCTTCAGTATCTCCAGATTCTCTGCATAAGTGAAGTTAAATGACTCATCCATGGCAACAGCTATCTCCATGGTACGGACAGGGGGCAATATCGTCTGAAGAGGTCTCTGCAGCACAGGCCTCCGGGTAATCGTCAACAGCTGCTCTATGTCCACCGTTTTACTGATATGGGCTGCAGCCTTTTCTATAATAGCGTTATAGTCATTCTCCCCAGAAATAGCCAGTCCCAGGTGACGGGAAGGGATCTTAATATCATCACTGGCAGGCACATATCCCAACGGGATAACGCCGATATCTTCACAGGCGTCCTTCAGGAACTGATAATGACTCTCCGTATTTACAAAGTTGAAGATCACGCCTGCTATCTGCACCTGCGGGTTAAAATGCATGAAGCCATGGATCAGGGGAGCCACAGAATAAGCCATCGCTTTTGCATTCACGACCAGTATCACCGGCAGGTCCAGCAGGATGGATATCTCTGCGCTGCTTCCCTTCATCCGGTCCGCCCCGTCGAACAGTCCCATGACGCCTTCCGTGATCACCACATCTGCTCCGGCACTGTATTTCGCATACTGCGACCGCAAATGTCCCTCGCTCATCATAAAAGTATCCAGGTTGATGCTCTGGGAATGGGCTGCCAGTGAATGATGTTTGGTATCGATGTAGTCCGGTCCGCACTTGAACGGCTGTACTTTTAAGCCCCGGTTATGCAAGTGTCTTAACAGACCTAATGTGAGTGTCGTCTTGCCGGAATTACTGGATGGTGCTGCAATTAAAAACTGAGGCTTCATTCCTCCAAAGATAGTACATTCGCAATCTTATGCAGCAACTAAGGTCCATCATGTTTGCCGGCACTGCATCTGATGTTGGCAAAAGTTTTATCAATACAGGCTTCTGCCGCATTTTCAAACAGGATGGTTACCATCCCGCTCCCTTCAAAGCACAGAACATGTCGCTCAACAGCTATGCCACACCAGATGGCTTTGAGATAGGACGCGCCCAGGCGGTACAGGCGGAAGCATGCGGTATTCCCTGTAGTACCGATATGAACCCGGTGCTGTTAAAGCCGACCAGCGATAAGGCTTCCCAGGTGGTTCTGTTGGGCAAGCCTGTGGGCAACCAGTCTGCCTATGATTATTTTATGGGCAACAATAAACAGGAACTCTTCAAAGAAGCTAAAGCTGCGTACGACCGTCTGCAGGCAAAATACAATCCTGTTGTGATGGAGGGCGCCGGCAGTATCAGTGAGCTGAACCTGAAACACCGCGACATTACCAATATGCGTATGGCGCTTCACGCACAGGCCGACGTATACCTGGTCGGCGACATTGACCGGGGCGGCCTGTTCGCCAGTGTCTACGGCACTATGGCCCTGCTGCCACCGGAAGAAAAACAACTCGTCAAAGGGATCATCATTAATAAATTCAGGGGCGATGCCCGTCTCTTTGAGTCAGGCAAAACAATGCTGGAAGACCTCTGTGGTGTACCGGTTGTGGGCATTATTCCTTATCGCAAAGACATTTACGTAGAGGAAGAAGATTCCGTCGGACTGGAACACAAACACAATCAACATGCCTCCGGTAAAGTGAACGTCGCGGTTGTATTGCTGAACCGCCTCTCCAATTTCACTGACTTCAATGTACTGGAACAGGACGAACGTGTACACTTATTCTACAGCAACAATCCTGCTGATATTGAAAAGGCCGATATCATCATCATCCCCGGCAGTAAAAACACTATTGCCGACCTGATCGACATCAAGAACAACGGAGTAGCAAAAGCCATCGTGCAGGCGCATAAAAGCGGTAAAACGGTGATTGGCATCTGCGGTGGTTACCAGATGATGGGCAGCAGTATAGAAGACCCTCATCATATGGAAGGCGCAGTGGAATCCATGCCTGGACTAGGCATTCTGCCCGTAAGAACAATCTTAACGGAGAATAAGGTGACGGAACAATGCCGCTTTTATTATAAGGGCCATGCTGCTACCTGCAATGGATATGAGATCCATATGGGTCTCAGCACTGCTACCGGACAAGAAAGCCCGCTCAACAAAACGGCCACCGGCAACAATGACGGCTACATTCTGCATGAACATTGCTGGGGAACCTACATCCACGGCATCCTGGACAACGCCGTTGTAATAGACGATCTATTGAAAGCACACACAACACAGCTGTCCTCCGCTCCTTTTGACTACCTGGCTTTCAAAGAAGCCCAGTATGATAAACTGGCGCAACACCTGCGGGAGCATGTAGACATGGCATATATTTACGGACAACTAAAGAAAGACAGATGATCAACGGCCACGGAGATGACAGATACCTGTTTAACTATAACATCGTTGCTGACTTCAGCTCTAATGTATATTACGAAAGCTGGGCAGCCGGCTTACAGCAACACCTGACGGACTGCCTGTATAAGATCAGGAACTACCCGGAAGCAAACGCTCAGCGTTTACAAACTGCTTTGGCTGAATGGCATGCCCTGACGCCTGCACAGGTACTGGTAACTAACGGCGCCACAGAAGCTTTTTACCTGGTAGCACATGCATATCGCAGAAAATCAGCGACTATCATCATTCCAGCCTTTGCTGAATATGAAGATGCCTGCCGGGCAAATGATCTGCAGATAGATTATCTCCATTGGGATGATCTGCGGCCTGATACCGTCTTTCAAACAGACATCGTCTTCTTCGGCAATCCGAATAATCCCACTGGCGCAATACTGTTTCCAAGCACCATACAACAGTTATTGAAACATAATCCCCTAACGATGTTCGTGGTCGATGAAGCGTATGTTGATTTTACGGTGGATGTTATTTCAATGATTCCCTCCCTGAATCAATATCCTAATCTCATCATCATCAAGTCGCTTACAAAGACGTATTCCATCCCCGGATTGCGTTTAGGTTACATGCTAAGTAGCGAAGCAATCATCAATAACATCCTTCCTTACAAAATGCCCTGGTCTGTCAATGCCCTGGCTATTGAAGCAGGATTGTTTATTACAGAACACCGGCAGGAAATGATATTACCCGCGGCTGATCTGGCATGGGATACATTACACCTGATCGGGGCGCTGAACCACATCGGTAATATTTCCATCACGAAAACACATACAAATTTCTTCCTCTGTCAAACAAACAAAGGCACTGCGGCTGAACTGAAACAATTCCTGTTACAGACATCAGGTCTGCTGATCAGGGATGCTTCCAACTTCAGAAGTCTGACACCACAACACTTCCGCATTGCTACCCAGCGAAAGGAACACAATATATTACTGGTAAACAGCATCAGGGCATGGATGGAAAATTGCTGATCATCACCATTCCATTGGTAGCGGGTTATCTGCTGGATATTCTATTAGGAGATCCCAGGTGGTTACCTCATCCTATCCGTTTATTTGGCACTGTGATAGGTAAAGGAGAGGTTTTGCTAAATAAAGGGAAGTCTCAACTACTAAAAGGAGCATTACTGACAATCCTGCTGTGCGTGCTGGTATTCAGCTTTTTCTATTTTACACAACGCTGGCTATTAAGTATCAGCATACCAGCTTATTACATCTTCTCCAGTATCTTTGTTTTCTATGGTCTGGCCAATAGAAGCCTGCTACAGGAAGGCAAAGAAGTCTTCAACACACTGCAGCATCAGGGCCTCGAAGCAGGACGCAAACGACTATCATGGATCGTGGGCCGGCAGACTTCTGCTCTAAACGAAAACCAGATCCGGACGGCCGTATTCGAAACCCTCTCTGAGAATTTAAGTGATGGAGTGATAGCACCATTGTTCTATTACGCCATTGGCGGAGTGCCCGCTATGATGGTGTATAAAATGATCAATACCCTCGACTCCATGATCGGCTACAAAAGTGAGCGATATTTCTACTTCGGAAAATTTGCAGCGAGGCTTGATGATGTGGCTAATTTCATCCCCGCCAGGTTAACGGCATTGCTAATGGTGCTGGTAACGTTCAGTAAACAGGGGTTGGCATATATCTTTAAATACGGGCACAAACACGCCAGTCCAAATTCAGGTTACCCCGAAGCGGCATTGGCAGGTATTCTGCAATGCCGCTTCGGAGGCCCGAACACTTATCATGGGCAGGTGGTCGTTAAGCCGTATATCGGCGAGGCGCCACGGGAGATTGCGCATGGGGAGTTAAAGAGAGTAATGTATGTGAACCATGCGGTGACATTACTGACTGTTTGTATGATAATTCTGTTAACTATTATATGAAGTACTGGCTTTCTGATTTTATCCATAAGTAGCAACTTCAAATATCTTTGGAAGACAATATATTAATGAAGTATCCGTCTCGCTATTTTATAATTGATTTTTAAATCATCCTTTAAATTTACATTCAGATGGGCAGTATCTCTCTTTATTAATGACATTGCTCCTCCTTCTATCTTATACTTATTTAGTTTGTACAAATAAGTAGTGTCATTAATATAATCAGGAGTATCTGTAGTTAAAAACGTCGAACTTTTCCCATCGATCCAAACTAGACTAAAAGAGGTCCTGATATCACTACCAAGAACTTCTTGAGACTGCAGATTTAAAATATACACCGATAAAAAATTGTTCATCCCAATTAACGGTAAGATCAAAATGCTATCATGTACGAGATAGTAGCTGGATTCTCTAAATGAACCATCATTAATTATCCCTACAGATGTATCCGGGAATACTACGTCCGAATAGTCAAAATACTTAAAACAAAAATATTTATAAGTATTTGTATGATTCAAGCGATACTTCAGGCAAATTTCTCCTTCCTTTCCTTTAGATGCTTTTAAATAAAAACTTGAGTCCTTTGCTTCAAGTTGATCCAGGCTATCAGCCTGCAGAGAATCCACCTGCTCGTGCTTCCCTTCAACTTCCGCACTAGTGGAACTCCCCCCACTTTTACAACTTAAAGAGGTAAATGTCAATGCTACATACAAAAATATCATCTTCATACTAATTATTGATTTACATCTTTTTTTACTGCTTCAAACTTTTCATTCTGCTTGGTCAGGGTTTCTTTCTCAGCTTTCAGTTGATCTTTGAATTCGGCAGTCACCACATATGAGTTAAGCAATGCGTCAATTCGTTTTATTTTCAAGTTATTATTATTAATCTGGTAATCCAAACTGGCGACGAAACGTTTCCTAAAGTCCCCTATTTGTTTTATCAATTTTGTACCATACTTATTATTATTAGTTTTAGTATCCTCATCAATATCATCAAAATTGTATGTTCCATGCCCCGTCTTATTTCTCTCCTTCTTAAATTCAAAATATTTACCTGTATAAAACGCTTTATCTACATCATCGGCCGTAAATGTAGGCTGTTTTATCAATTCATCCGATGCTGGCCATTTCCTTGATTTACCCTCAAAGTAATCGTCAATAGACCCTTGCCATTTTCCGTTATTGGAGTAGTCTTTAATCTTCCCGTGAATATTTCTAACCTTATAATCACTTCCATTCGTCATAACTCCGAAAAGATTATAATCGCCTCTTTTAATAGCATCCTGACCATATCCGGATTCAATGCTCGCTTGTGCCATTACTAATAAAGCTCCCATCCCGGATGCTCCTTTAGCTTTTGCTGCATCATAAATATCCAGCGCTACTGTTGTTAAAAACTCATGGTGCATTGGATCTCCTGGACCTTCTCCATTATCATCAACAAGCCTTATCGGATTATCAAAAGCGTAAACATATGGAGACCAATCCGGATATTCCTTACTCTTTGGATCTAGACTAAGGAACCTGCCAATTCGAGGATCATATACCCTCGCACCGAAGTCTAGGCTATTCCCCTCTCCTTTGATTTCATTGTCATTCTCCTTCCCGTTAAACCCATACCTGTATTTATCATTACTGGAGCTTCGCCCCGGCATTCCCATTCCAAAGGGATAATACTCGTGGGCAGATAGTACATCAGGCATAAAATAGCTAATGCTGGTGCTATCCGTAGAAATACCCCTCTTTTTATCTGATATTGTCGCCAGCACATTACCGAGGTAGTCAGACAGCTCGAAGAGCTTTCTTCCACGCAGGAAAGCAGTACCTATCCCATTACCCAGTCCTTGCAAAGGTACTATTTCCAACGGTGCAACGTTTTGCACGTCGGTATTCAATATGCCGATACCTAAACGCTTCCTGCCATACAAATGTGTTTCTGTTTGTGTCAGATTACCACTATTGACAGCAGTATTCCCTTTGGTATATACACTCATCACGTTTCCTGAGGCATCACGCACATACCATGTCTGTATGCCATTCAATGTTTTACTGATACGATTTTCGGATGCATCGTAAGTATAGCTGATAGTGGTGCCATCTGTTTTAGTGATTGAAGCAATTTTACCGTATACGGTCCAAGTTATGCCGCTGATTCCTGCAGCGATGTCCTTAATAAGATTGCCCGTACTGTCATAAGCATAATTCCCAGCCGTCTGACCATCCAGATCAATATCATAATTAGCCGCACTTACTGTATCCCCTATAAAATCAAGCTGATTTTTACCAGCCTTATAGTTATAGGTAAGATTGTCCATTCCCAACGGTTTACTGGCAAATGTATTGTTACCATTACGAGTGTAAGTTAAAATATTTCCATCTTCATCGTATGTAACGCCCTCTTTGAAGTCCTGAATAGCTACAGGTGTCCATCTATTGGTGTTTGTATTTAATCCACGGATCGCCTGCATTCCTTTAAGACGGCTCAACACATCATAGCTATAGGTAGATAACAAGGATTCTCCCATAGCAGGAATATGACGGCTAGTCGCCGCAATATTTCCATTAAACAAAGGCTTAAATCCAGAACCCTCAATTGGAGCAAAAGGGGTCAGCCCACTGATAGAAATATAATCCCTGAAGCCATAATAATACAAACTATAGCCAACCGCATCTCTCGCCACAGTATTGCCCGCTACTCCATCTTTGCCCATATCCGTGCTACCCCCAATCGAAGTCGTATTCACTCCTTTCAACAAGCCATGTAATGTATAAGCATAGTCCAATCCCTGTACCTGCTGCTGTCCCAGCACGGTTCTCGCCAGTTGCCCATGCCTGTAATACTGATAATACGCATCATTCTCCCAATACACGCTATCCTTACTCGTCTCCACATTAACCAGCCTGTTCTCTGCATCATACGTATAACGATGATAAAACGCATCCACCTGCGAAGGCTGATAAGCCACCTGTTTCACATTACCACTGATCAGGTCATATTTATAAACGATCTTCTTAAACCTGTTCCCCCCATCTGCCATACCACCCACTTTATAATCCTGCAGGAGTGTATCGACATTTCCATGTATATCATAACTGTAGAAAGTACCGGCGGTATAACGGCCTGCTCCAAGATCCGTAGCATTGTTGTATACGGCAATCCACGCTATCCTGTTACGTAAATTACGGGCAGACAGTACCAGCTGTGATAACGGCGCATAGGGTATATCATATGTCGTTTTGGTAATCTGAACACAAGTCGCCCTTGCACTTGAGTAAAAATGCTGCAGTGTCGTCGGATTACGGGTAAGATTGTCCGTCACTATAGTACTGCTCCTCAATTGGCCGACTTCCGTCATTCTTCCCAATGCGTCATAAAATATATAACTGTAATCACGAACTGGACGTTGCTGAGCATTCTGGGATAATACTAATCTTCCCAGGTTGTCGTACCAGAACTTGCTGATACCTCCATCCGGTGTTTGCTGCTCCACTAACAGGTCCAGCGTATTATATCTATACTGCGTAATCTTCGTATGTGCAGGCACTTTCACCTGCCCTGCCGCTCTCGCTGCCTTCACACTATTCACCCAGGTAGAAGACCTGTCTATCACCACACCAGCCGGAGGCACTGTCTTCACCAGGTTACCCGCCTGATCGTAATAAAATAATGTATAGTGGTATTCACTTGTGTTATAGCTCACCGTAAACACTTCCCTGTTCGCAGCCAGCAGTCCGGTGTTAATATAGTCCTGACCAAAGCTGCCCAATAAAGAATCCCGGTAAGCATTATATAACTCCGTTCCTTTACTGATAGAGAAGAAAGCCGTATCAGAACAGTTATTCACTGTATTCACATCCGTTGACGGGAATACAGGTGTCGACTTCCCGCATAACAACGGTCCATCATAGGCTCCTGGCGGTGTTGTAGGCGGCGCACTACCACAGATACCTGAAACAGCCCCACAATTCGCCTGATAGAAGCTATCTATCTGGGCCATTGTATAGTTAGTGCCCTGACCGAAGTTATCATTGAAGTAAATTTCAAACTCATTACACCTGTGCGCCTTATAGGTCACATTCAGGTATGGCGGTTTAGCGCTGGTATTGGTAGTAGAATTTGACCAGAATACAAACGCGTTATATTGCTGCGCAGGCTCCGAACTTAATCGCATGATCAACCCATAATCAGTGCCTGTACGGGAAGCCGCATACATATCCTTCACGAGATTAGTACAAACCTGGTTCAGGTAGTTGGCGCTGCTCTGCGTAGAAGTGATCGGCGCTAAAGTGAGCGTGTTGGCAGCTATCGTTCCAGGTTGTCCTGCCCATGTCGTAACATTAGCCACTACGGGTCCCGTCGACCGGGAAAACAGACAACTGATGGTTCCCGGACTAACAGAATAATGCGATAGAGAACCGCATACCAGCTCTCCACCTGCAGAAGCAGGTTTTGCAAACAGGTTCATGTCTGCATAGGTGATATTCGCGCCTCTTGCAACTTTCGCAAAATTGAACACCAGGTTATCCCTGAATGTAAACCAGTTACCGTTCGTCCATACTGCTGCACCCAGCGTAACTGACGACGCATATGCAGTGGTCCTGGTACTCAGCAGGTGTGTGATCCTGAGCGTGGGCGCCGTCTTGTTCACGGTAATGGAATCGCCCAATGTAACAGGATACAGGTTCAGGAAGTTGTTCTTAATATTAGTGATCGTTGTGCACGTAGCTGTCGGCGGTGGTGCCACCGGACAATCATTCTTAAACTTCAGATATTCCCAGGCCTGTTTATTAAAGCCCAGCTCATTATTCATGTAATTGGCAAACAGCTTATTCTTCTTTTGCTGTGTGGTATCGCCTTCTTCTATCGTCGGTGTGATACCCGGGAACTTAGCAGTAAATCTTGTATACGCATTATTCACCGTACCACAAGTCACACATGTCTCACCGGTATAACATTGCAGTGCTGGCGGCAGACTGATAATCTTTGTAAAGTAAGTACAGCTGCTGGTAGTATTACATGCATTCAGCAACTGAGTGAGATCGGCATCCGTCATATTGATCCCCCTGGTACGGGCCAGATAACCGGCAAATCCGCCATCTGTATCAGTATTATACTTAAGATACTCTGCACGGAGATTGTTCAGCTTACGGCATTCACAGGTATCCGGTTTAGAATATACCGGCTTGTTACCGTAGGCAGTCTGCTTGTCGTAAGGAGCAGGCGCAGTGATCACGTAACCATTACAATCAACACTGTTGGAGATACCCTGTTGCGCGTTAAACTCTTCCAGTACCTGCTGGAAGCTCTTGTAAGCATAAGTACTGCCCGGTCTTACAGAACTCGATCCCATCGGATGAGAAACATCAGATCCCTCCTTACATACTTCCACTAATCTCGGGATGAGTATATTCAACATCGCCTGCGTGTATTTGCAAGGCGCCAGTTGCTGTACCCATGCCTTGGCATAGGCATTACAATTGTCTTCATAATGCCTTTTCACAGCATTATTCGCAGAATCTGAAGCTGCCCCTGAGGCACCGGTATTGTTCAGATATCCAAGTCCATTCTGTCCTAAGGCATCAGTCGCGTTATTAAAGTTGAGCTGTTTTCCGGCAGCGAGCAACTGTGCTGATGTCGGGTTAGACACACCCGCAGGACAAGCGGCACTCTTTATCTTATTATCTAGGATGGCCCTTTTTGCAGACAGGTACAACTGTCTGAAGTTACGCCAGGCCATATCCAGATCGCCCGTGCACAATGCACTTTCGTTGAAAGGCGCAGTAGCTGGCGCATAAGCAGTAACACAGGCTGCATTATTGCCATCACATTTCACTGTAGCCGTAGCAGTGCTCCACATCGTCAACACGGAACTACCAGAGCCTCCGTTATAATTAGTCAGCTTCGCCTGCAATGCATTATACATCTCAGTGCTTTCCAGCGATAATGGATCTCTGTTCGCGGTCACTATCGGATAGGAAACACTGCTCATACCTATCGGATTCAGATATCCCTTCGCCTTCGCTTCAGCATAAGTATCTATCTTCTCAAAATCCCGGTCCCACGTATAACTAGCCTGGTGCTTCTGGAATTCCAGCCATTTACAATATTCCGGGTGGAACTTCAGCAATGCCGGCGCCCAGGATGCTTTGAACTGATTAGCAAACTGCTCCGGCCTTAAACGCTGAGGGACGACATAGGTATTACTAAACTCATCATATGCCAGATCGGGCTTGCCTGCTTCGTCCAGATAAGTAACCGTATCGCGCTTGTAAGGCGGCAGTGTATTCTCATCCGGCTGATAAAAAATGGAATAGATATTCAGCGTATCATCCGCATCTGCATACTGACCGGAAGGCGCTGATACATCCAGCAACAACGCCGACTTCACGTCAGTAGATTCCGTTGCCTTATCACATAGGGCCTCACAGGCAGCTACCGCTTCAGCATATGCCGCCTGCGCTTCTCCTCTATAAGTAGCACTATCTGCAATGGCAATACCAGCCGTTACCATGTACCGGTTACGGAAATTATCCCAGGTGCCAATACTATCCTGACACGCAGCACAACTTGGAACACATTGCGTATTCACCAGGAAATCACGCTGTTGTTGTACGAACTGCTCCAGCGTAGTACAGAGATTTTTCTTCATGAAGACGCTATCTCTGTAATAGGCCATCGCCTCCCTGTTAACTGTCAGCCGTTTGGTGATCTGGTAATTACCTCTCGGCAAACGTAATGTAAAGGCTACCTGCAAAGCTGCCGGTGTATTACAATCCGCTACAATCGTTCCGGTATAATTGCGGATGATCGTATCAAAAGGTTTCCCACCCAGACGCAGGTTATAAGCATCATCAGTGATCTTTATTTCAAGATCATACAGGGCAGTATAACAAACGGTATTATTATTACAATCCTTTTTCTGTAATACCGGTGGCGCCAGTGAATACTTGAACTGATAATCGCCATCTATGGCTACCAGCTGACTCTGGGTATTCTCCATCACCAGGTCTTTGATCACATTACTGTTCAACCTCGACAAAGTATCTGTTACCGGGAAACTGGTATTCGAAGAAAGATTATCAAGACTGGCGCTATCCGGTGTGCCTGCTAAAGCTGTTGCCACCGTACGACCATACATATCCAGGTAGGTAATAGCATACTGGCCATTGGCATCCTGCACCATGTTCTTGAAGTAATGGCTCTTGTCGCCAGCCTCCGTACCAAACAACACATCCAGTTCATTGTCACCAGGCGTACCATAGTAATACCTCGTTTCATGGTTGCTGCCTATCCTATACACAGGTCCCAGTCCACTCTGCCGGGCGATCTTGCCCGTATTATCCTGTGTATATACTGTTTCAGTAAAGGCAAATCCTCCCGCATCCGGGATGAACTGGTTCACACCAGTATTCTTGTCCGGGTTGTTGGCAGAATAATACTGGTTAGCACCAGTAGCAGATGACATCTGGCTCGCCCGAGCTGTCAGATACTCAGACGGAGCATTCAGCTTGTCATAGTTTGACTTATCATATTCAGCGCCATTCAATGCACTGTTGAAACGGGGCGCATACTTGATCACTGAATTGATCGAGGGAGCAGGCATCACTTGTATGGCCGGTCTTCCCTGATAATCATAAAAGGTCTCTCCTACCGTTGTCTTATTCGTGGTATTATCTTTCGTCACCACCTGCCTGCTGCGCAGACTTCCATCATAATATTCAACGACTGCTTTTCGCTTTCCTTCCTCCGCATAATTCACCGTCATCTGCCAGTTCATCTTTCGCTGGTGACCGGTGAAACTGTAACTTCCCAGGCCTCCGCTATAGTCAGAGCTCCATGCAGTTTCTATCCTGCTTACATTGCTTTTCTGTTGTACCGCCCGGACCCTGAAAAAAAGGAGTCCTCCGTTATCATACAACAGCGGAATACGATACGTATTATCAGCAATTGTTACACGGGTGGCATTGTTTCTGAACAGCAATACCGGGTTAACAGGATTACCATATTTGTCGCTGGTATAAGCAGAAGAATCCACGTATGCCCACTCCAGGTCATACACATCCGCACCGGCAGTAATGGGCCAGCTGACAGTCAGTTCATCCGTAGAATCAGTATTGGGTGCGCCGACAGCACTGATACTTTTAACTGCATCATCAGTACAGGATAATTTGTATACAGGAGCAACCTGCATCTCATTCTCCATTACCAGTGCATTTAAGACCCTGGCGGCAGCGGTAACAGAAACACTGAGCACTTTCACCGTTACCTTGTGTGAGTTACCAAACACGAAACTGCTTCTGTTGGTATAGCTTCCAGCGGCATCATAGTTAATAATGAAACTCTTATCAACAGAGTCTATCGCAAAGTCAGGCCTGGTATAGATCAACCGGGCATTGACGGTAGCAGTGAATTGCGCAGGCAGGTAAACATTGCTGTATTCATTCACCTTAAAGGTGATGATATTTTTCACCTGGTAAGGCGTATCCAGTTTACTGATCAGCGACGGATTAAAATAAAGGCTGTCCTGAACAGTGGCAACAGAATCTTTTGCTAACTGACCTCTGCTGCCGTCCAGTATATTTCTCAGCGTTCTGACAGTACCGGTTTGCGCAAAGCTGTTACCTGCCGCCATCAGCAGCATCAACACCGTCAGCCATAAAGCGCTCTTTCTTGGCAAAGAATGCATAATATCTTATTTAATAGGGGGTACCAGGAATAATTAATCTTTTAACAATGCGCTTCTAGTTTCTTTAATGGTCTTAATGCCACTTTCTGTTTCCCGCTTCAACCTGATCAGCGTACCATCATCGTCGTACTCATAGAAAGTTGCATAGTTATTTTCATCCAACTCTGCCATCAGTCGCAGGTCAGCCGGATTGTACACATAAGAGCGCATATTGGCATTGTAAGGATGTATACGCAGGTCATCAAAGTAAACAGTCGAAGTGCCTGTTGCCTGCATGCTGACAATCAGCTCAGTAGCATCCGCAGGTAAATCTACCGGCTGCTCATAACGTTGCCAGCCATCGATAATACCTCCTTTAGGCGTTGCAACCAGTACGCTGGATGTCGTACCCCGCTTCGCCGAAATAACCATCCTGTTGCCGGTATAGGTAATCCCTTTGCAATCTTTTCCTTCTTTCACCCATACACTGATAACTATCTTCTTACCTGCAAACGGTGAGTACACAGGAAGTATAGCATCCTTATTCGTACGGATACTTCCCAGTACCTGTCCGCCACTCACACAATTGTTGGCACTCTTGTTGAAAGACAGATTAAACCCTGCAGTACTATCGGATACTATTACCGCGCTGATACCGGCGCTCTTACCTGCCGCTATACGCAGACTATATTTCCCTGTATGTTGTTGTGTAGAATCAAGATCACCTTTATAAGAAGAGAAGTCGAAACTGCGTCCGCCACTGCAGGCAGTATCACAGGTAGCGCCTGCAAAATAATAGTCCTCAAAGCCTTCATAGGCTGACTCGCGGTAACGACTGTTCTGTGCCACAGCGGTGGTCAACGCATCATCAAATCCATAGATAGCAGCGTTATACCGACCCAATGGATCTGTATTCTCCAGTTCAAATCCTTTCTTGTTATATAAGGTGGTAGCATTGTTCCATACCCAGCGGGATGTATCATATTGTGGTTGCCATCCGGCACTGCTACCCTTCTTCCAGAAAGCAACGAAGTCTTTTATCGTGCCATCTGTCCTCACGTTTGTAGCCGCTGCCGTACTGCCTTCTGTTCTCGCGGCATAGTAAGAATAACTCCGCTGCACTTTCCAGTTACCCAGCAAACCATAGGTATATGGATTCACACTCGTATCTGTTACTGCACTGTAGCAGGTCAGGTTGTAAGGAGCCAATGTGACATTTACATCTGCATGGATAGGATTCATACAGATGTCCGAATAGATCACTACGTGATAATTACCTCCGCTGTTGGGTGTAACCGGAGATAATACCGGGTTCTGTAAGGTACTGCTGAAACGATCAGGCCCTGACCATGCATAAGTGATAGCCGTTGTAGGCAGGTTGATGATCTTAAATTCGATCCTGTCACCAATACAATAGGTCAGCTTATCGGAAGTAGCCAGTTCTGCGGTCTCGAAGTCGATGATCTTTAATCGTTGTACGGCTGCCGCGCCACATTCATCTTCCACACGTACATCGTAGTTTTGATTTTTTATCAACTCATAGGCCCCGCCTGAAGTGGCGGTACTGAACTTCCCGGTTGTATTGGTCGCCCAGTAAGGCCCTGTGGCACCTTTTCCTTCAGCGGCCAGCCGGTAGGTAAACACTCCTGTGACCGCCTTACTGCCACCTGCTGCAACAGCTACTATACTACCGGAATTATCAGGTGCGCCGGGGCAGACCCAGCCCAGGGATTTATTGACGTCAACAATTAAGGGCTTATAGGTGAAGTTGATCTCTTTCGTATTGGGGCTGTTTGCCTGCGAAAAATCTCCCACAATGGTCGGGTATGAGGACATCGCGATCCTGTATGTACCTTCCATTGGCAGTAAAAGGGAATCTCCGGTTGTGACGATAGAATTGTCATATCCCACGGAACCTTGCGGCCCTCTTACGATCCTGAAATAGACAGGCTGCTGCGTATTATTATAAACACTCGTGCCGGTAGGCTTAATCTTCAGACCAGTACAGGTTTGCTCTTCTGTATAGGTCAGATTGAAACGGTATACATCTTTTTCGGTTACAGTAACAGGCAGATCATAACTGAAACAGCTGTCAGTAACCCTGAAAGTATAGTTACCCGGGTAGAAATACCGCGCAGGGTTATCCTGCGTCATATATACGCCCCAGGTATTGCTCTGATAAGTAGGGGTGATTGTTGTGGTATAGGGAATATTGGAAGGACTGGTCAGGCTTATCGTCGTTCCAGGAGTGAAGTACCCCGTTGATTTATAAATGAAGAACATGACTGCGCCGTCATTCCCATAGAATCCACCGTTATGGGTTATGATTACAGAATAAGGATTGGATACAGGACCGTTAATGACCACATCCCTATCAGCCACTGTCACACCATCAGCTGTAATACCCGTTATATGATAGGTGCCAAAGGGCATGTGTGGCATCGTCTGAGGGCCCGCATTTTTCCATATTGTATCATAGCGTATCGCATTGGTTGTCTTATTCCTGAAGGACACATAAATGGGATAACAATGCGAGTACAAGGTGTCCACGTAATAACTTTCGTCAAAATCTGTAGCGCAGTTCAACTTGTAATAATCCCACATATAAGGGATCCCGAATACCCTCGGATAAACGACTTCATCACCACAGGCTGTCCTGATATAGTAAGTGACCGTTTTAGTGTACATGTCCTTAAAAGTCTGTCCCGCAGCCAGCGTGAAGGTATCCTTTCCTCCAAGGTCCTTATAGGCCGTCTTAGGTCCGCCATCAAAGGATACACTATAAGTCATGGGCGTACCAGGCGCCAGATACTGAACAAAGGGACTTCCGGAATATGCGCGGGGACCGGTTATTACAAACTTATTACAGGTATTCGGTACCCCGTATGGCATGGCGGTATACAAATCGGAAGTTGGTATCAGGGAAAGTTCATCAATTACCAAAGCCTGGACAGAGGCTGCCGCTCCACAGGCGTCTGTAATGGCTACTGTGTAGGTACCCGGCTGCAGGCTGTCTATATAAATGTCCTGTGTTGCGGTAAATGATGTGCGGCCGGTATATGAAGCTGGTTTGCCTGTTATGTTGACCTGGTAAGGTAGCCTTCCGTTTTTCATGGAAACATACGCCCGTCCTGTATTACAGGCATGCAATGCCGGACGGTACTGGGATATCGCCGCGGTAAACGGAATATAGTTGCCAGACACTGTCACATTGACTGTAGCAGACACCACTGCATTGTTACAGATCCCTTTGGCTAAAGCACTGTAGCTGCCCGCAGGAATATTTTCAAACACGTTAGATGTATTGGGAGACACACTGTAACCTCCGGCAGTCAGCGGCTCAAGGCTGAATAACATGTCAGTTACATTACCTGCTCCGGTACCGGTAAAAGACAATGTGATCTTACCGCTGGCAGCGCAAAGAGAAGGCTCTGTAACGGCACTGATGCCCCAGGGAGGACATGTCTGTCCACTGGCGCCGACGGTAAACAATAACAGCAATGCCGGTAAAATAAAAGTATACTTACGCCTGAATATCTTGTATATCATTGGTATAGCGATAAAGCGGTTAACGAACTACTGTTTCTTTTTATAGTAACAGGTACATTCCAATACAACCGGAACACTTCTGGCCGTATCCATAAAGGAGGCTCCCGGCAGTTCCAACAGCAAGGTTCCGCCACTTTGCACCTTATAGCGGTAAGGCAGATATGGCGCCTCAGGAGACGGTATGCCAGGCATCACGTTCTGTGGCATCGGTGGCAGCGCTTTCTGATACAACAGCACACCTTTCTCTTCTATCTTATATTTACCTGTCTCGGTGAATCCCGAAGCATTTGTGATCATGCAGTTTTCCCCCTCCACCGAGATCTTCATCGGCACAAAACCCGTCAGGTTTTTAAACTCTTCAGCCTTCGTCAAAGTCTTCTTCTCCAACAGTTGGTTATCCTCCTGCGAGAACAGGCGGGTTTCTATCTTCACCACCTCCCAGGTTCCTGCTACCGGTGGTCTGCCACCCTGCGCATTCGCTATACCGTAACCGGCAACAAGTACTATCAACAGCGCAAGTATTCTCTTTATAAACATATCTTCTGATTTTACGTAGTCAATTAATTAGCGCAAACCGCCTTTTGTTTCTTTTTATCAGCCACCTTCCAGTCCTGCTTATATTCCACTGCATTAGCTTTAATCACTCTTGAATTGGCATCTATCACCAGCTGGTATTTATCGCCCTGTTTTACCAGCGGATTATTCAGCATAGACGCCTCTCCCACTGCCGTGCTCATATTCTTTCTACCTGAACGCATGATCTTCATCATCACATCATTGCCAGAGAATGGTACTCCATCAGCATTCACGAAATAGATATCAGGCGTACCGCCGCTCACCGCATTGGCATCTACCGCATACAATACACTGCTGGTACGGAAAGTCGCGATCTGTGGTGTGCAATCTGCTCCGCCTGTCTTTACTTTGGAGCCCACCAGGATCACGTCTCCACTGCTGAAATAACTGGACTCTGTACCCGCTGTGATACCTTTCGTGATCTTGCCTCCGGAGATGAATATGTTATCCAGCAGCACATTCACATTCTTATAAGCGCCGCTCATACCGTCGTATGTCCATCCTGAAGGCCAGGTAAAATGATACACAGGATCACCAAAGAGGTTCTGGGTACTGCTCAGCACCACAACACCGGTTTCATTGTCGTATGCAAGGTTGCGTGTCACTACCCTACTGCCCTTATCAACCACCACTATGCTATCAAGCAAACCATGGCGGCTGATCACCTTAGTGGCAGCAACAGATTTGAACAATACCTCCTCTCTTTGCGCCAGGTTCCATAAGGTCGGGATGAGGAATACAGGCGGGAGACTGAATGAGAAGAAGTCGCCGTTCACGTTAAAATTGTTGGCATTGGTTACACTCTTCTGATGGCGCATATCCAGCATCAGTTCCACATCTTCTCCCACTGTAGCTACTGTGTCTACTACACCGTCTGGATTAATAGTAGTAACAGTACTGATCAGGTGCTTGAACTCAGCTTTAGGCACTTCTGTTCTGTAGAAATTCTCTGTATAAGCAATAGGATTGTCAGCATCTGTTTCTGCATAAGATGCCTGGGAGCGTAGCTTACCATTCATGTCATTCAGCTCTACTTTAAAGCCCTGACTGATGGCTACAAAATGTTTTGCATTGATACGCAGGAAATTGGCCAGTGCAGGCTTAAAGCGTTTTTTGCCATCAGCAACCAGCGTCATATCTGTCAGTACCGGGAAATCATAAGTAGTATAGAATCTGGTTTCTTCAAAACCATTGGCAGAGCGTACATTCTTTGAATTGAGAGAACGTACTCTTACATTTCTGTATCCTACAGAGGGTGAAGGGAAGAAAGATTCGCATAAAGGCTCTTCGGTGTAACCCATATTCACAGGCGCCAGCGCGGCCACCTGTTGTTTATATTCCAATGGCTGACGCCATGGATTCTCTTCATTTCCTATCATCGGTTCATAACTGGCCACGCCACTGCTGATCTCTACAGGTGTTCTGTTCACCTCCTTCGTAGTCGTATACTGGTATTCGGTACCGTATACAGACTCCTGCTGTTTGGTCATGGCATTCCAGTTATCATATATCCTGATCCGCTTTACACGGAGGCCGCCGCCATATTTCTTATAGAATGGATTGTCCAGTCTTACCATCGTGCGTGATGTATCTATCTCACGCATCCAGGTTTTGGCTCTGGCAGCTACATTATAGGTAAGGAAGGTATTATTGATATTATCCGCTTGTGAAAGCAGGATCTTGATAGCATCGGAGAATTGGAAATCGTCACCTGTATCCGATCCCGGATAGGCTTTGGAAGGCAGGTTCAGGCGGAGATATTGAATAGCTGCCTGTGCCATCGGACTGAATATGCTCGTTGTCTCACCTGTATCACCTCCTGCAGTAATGGCCTTTACTTTGATCCAGATCGTATTGCCATTATTGAAATAACCATATTCGTTATCATCGATGATAGCATAACAAGGCACATATTCACCGCCACCGCCAAACTTATCTCCCGGTACCTGTACATATAAGCGGAAGTAAAGCCTGCCATTCAGTCCTTCGAGATATCTTGAATAGAGGTCCTGCCTGCTGCTTACTGCTTTGGGAACATTCACGGCAACATACCTGTAATCTATCAATCCATATAAAGAGCGGTTCAGGTCACCTGAACTATTTGGTGCTCCAGCGGAGAAGCCAGCTACTTTGAACATCTGTGCCGCACGCTTGTTCTGTACATAGGCATAGTCATCGCTCTCATAATCAATCTTCATACGGCCGCCACCGGGCAATATGATAGAATCCAGCGTCCATGCTGCCGCATTAGCAGCTGCCAGTGAGCTGTCCTGCAATGCATAAGGATACTCGGCATTATTGATCTGGTTAGACGCGGTATAACCCGGATTCTGTGTGGCAGGTTTATAATTGCCCCAACGGTCGTACGACTTGGCATTATACACCGGGTTATTTTTATTGTAGCTAAAGACATAAGGATTTCTCTTGCCTTTATCATTTCCGTTATAGGTAAACCATACACGTTTCAGCGTCAGCTTACCATTATTGTTTAAAGGCCTGTTCACGCCAGGACACAACTCATAAGTATATTCAAAGTGAACTGTCTTGATAGGTTTGGCCCCAGTATTATATTTCTGAAAATCGGCTTTAGCATATAGGTTGATCTCATCCAGTTTCCGGGCCACACGTCCGGACTGCTTTACACCGTCCTCATTGATTGCAGGCAGATCATCACGGTCACTTGTTTTGAAGGTGGCGATCATTGTCTTTGATTCAATAGAATGCAGGTACCATAATTCCTTCTCACCTGTTACGTAGCTGCCTTTATCGTCCCTGTTATCTGTTCTCAGGCCTTCATTATACGCGGCGCTGTCATTGGCAGGTGTTCTCCACTGGTAGGGATTCTTTATACCGGCCATCTTTGTATAGTTGAATTTAACGGCCGTTCCCAGGTCATCATCAGAAATGCCATCTCCGGTAACATCTGCATAATCAGGAGAGACGATGCCTGTCAGCAGGAAAGCATGTGCGTAGGCGGGAAGCTCCTCACTGTTGAAGTAATGGTCATTACCCTTGTTGTTACTCAGTGTATTATCAGATCCGATAGCGTACTTCACCATTCCCTCATTCCTGTTACCACCGGAAGCAGCTACAGAGAATGTTACATCTTTCTGTTTCAGATTGTATACCGGGATACCGTATACATAACGGCGTCCATCCGTATTCAACACACTGATCTCCGAGATATGATCAGGCTTGCGAAACTGGTTCACACGCTTCTCTCTTGAGAGCAGGCTATTACCTACGACAAAAGTATCCTTATCAGGCATCAGGTAGAGATTCGAAGTAGGAATAGGCACTTCCGTAGTGGCCAGCGGTTTCCAAAGCATTCTCATTACCGCGCGACCTCCTGCCTGGTAATATTCTGCCCGGAGATTATACAATTCGCCTCCTACCAGGTTCACCCAGGCAGTGTCCAGTTTCTCCGGATGATCATTCCAGCGGTCTATCAGCAACGTATCATTCAGGTATATTCTCACGCCATCATCACTGCGGGTAGTGATGCAGTAACGTCCTGTAACATCGGCCTTCAGCCTGCCAGTCCAACGTATGGAAAAGTTATTATCAAGGCTGACGCCTGCAGGCGCCGTGGCTGCAAACTCTCCTTTGTTATTGAAGTTCACCAGGGGATCTATACGCTCGAATAACTTCTCTTCGAATTTTTTCCCTTTGAAATATTCTGCCTTCAATCCTACACCCTGTCCGTTAACATTATCAGGAAATTCAACACTGCAGCTACTGAGGCTGAATAAGTTCGGCGTATAGTTCTCAATATATTTTGAAAGACCACCAACACTGGCTTCACTAGCCGTCAGGTAAGAAATAACCTGGCTGCGTTTGTCGCGTGTGGCTTTATACACGTTATCCGATGTAAGGGTCTTCTTAGCTACCAGCTTCTTATTACGATAAGCATTCAGTCTGTTTGTCGCTTCAATGGTAGGACTACTATTACTTGGTTGGTACAGATCTACAGCTACCACATCATCACCACCAATAGCATCATAAAATGCTTTTGTGTTACCGCTCATTTCTCCCGGGTTCCTGAAGTATGCGCTTTCGAATGTCTTATCAGACTTCCTGAATGCAACTGTACTCGCCAACGGATTCTGTTCTATCCAGGGGCCTACCTGTGTGTAAGCGCGGGTAAGGCTTAGGTCAACACCACCATGCACCAGATCTCCGATACCGATATCTGTACTGAGCTTGTCTGATTTATCCCTTGATCTCATAGCGTGGTCATACACATACCCGATGTCTCCGCGGTAAGCGCGGAACATACCGCCATTGCCTTCTCCCGAGATGGCGAATACATCATAGGTGTAAGAAGGAACACCGATATTAGGCACGGCAGGCTTTTCCCGGTAAGCGATCTCTCTATCACGATTGTAGTCCAGCAGGGCGCCTTCATTGCCATTCGCTTTCTGGTAGTTCAGATATCCATATGCGGGCAATGACAAGCGTTTATCTGCATCAGCAATATCCTGTAACGACACATATCCTGTGATATAAAAACTTGGGTGTACTACCTTTGTCTCGTAGCCTATCTTGGCGGTATAACTGAATGATGTATTGGTATAGGCAAGATTCATGGATGGCATGAAAGCTGGCTGTGCAAAGGAGATATAGCTGGACACAGAGCTGCCCTGTTCGGCAACACCTCTGCAATTCTTATCGTCCACTGTGTATTGACGCAGGCCTGCGGAGAACGTCAGCGCCTTTAAGCCTTCGCGGGCATTATAGGAAAGTCCTGTAGATACGCTGCCACTCATTCCCCCATGTTCTGATGCATATTGATCCGCAAACTTGTAACTGAAGGAAGTACCCAGTGTCACGCCATCCTGCGAACTGTTGGTAATAGACAAACCACTGGTCAACCTGCCCATACTGCGTGAGCCTACATTAATATTGGCGTTCACGCTGGTTTCCATTCCCCAGCCTTTATAAGTGTTATACAATACACCCATGCTGCCGCCTATGCCGAAGCCAACAAACTTACTCAGTCCCGTTATTTCAACATCAGCGCCGGAAGTAACGCCGATCGTTTTGTTCTCCTTCATGTTGGATGCCTTCTGCACGGTATCTGTACCGTTAAAGTCATCGGGCAGTCCACGCATGTTCCTGGTGATGGATCCGGGGTTGATATTCCAGCCCAATCCAACCCAACTTGCCTCCTGATCCATGGAAATACCGCTGTTGTAACCAAGTGCCAGCGGATAACCGCCTACGTCCATCAGGGGAATGTTGTAAGAGAGGTCACCGGAGAACAGGTCAACCATCTTATCGCTGTTCACGGAATGAAAGGACTGACTTTCGGGCTGTCCCGGGCCACCAAAATGCTTTTCGTTTGCTTGCTCTTTTAGCGCCACATCTGCAGTAACGACAGGTGCAGACGGCGGTTTTCGTATGCTGCTCACCGTCACATGGCTGTAGTGGCGTGGCGCCCGCGGTGCAGCAAATGCGTATGCGGGCAATACTGCTTCACAATAAAGTAAGATAAGCATGGCAATGGCAAATGCTTTCTTACCTTTCGCAGCGGTCTTCAGTATCATTGAAAGTATATTTAAGTATAGGAAATAAGGGTCCTGTTCCTCCGGGAAGAGGAAGTCACAGGTATATGATTGTCCGGCAGGCTACAAGCCTGTTAACTGATATACATATTTAACCTTGTATGTGCTAAATGGTACAACTGTGGACTGATATCGCCCATAGGGATAACTGATTTCATTAGTAGAGGTTTTACTGTTATATGCCACGTGAAAGATCTGCCTGTTGCTTGTTACAACATCAAATCATCAATAAGTCAGATTTATTTTTGGTTTACTGGGCAACAATGCTCGGGTTCATTGTCTCTTAATTAAAATGTTAATTCGTTGCGAAATTAACTCAGGATATAAACCTACGGACAATAACGTATATTTCAAAACATTTATTAAAAAAATCTCTAGTGTCAGGAACCTGGTGCCAGCTTTTATTGTTGCTTTCTCTTGTATCAATCCCATCGGCTGCGGCCTGTATTAGTCACATACGTATAGGATTCGCAGCGGCCGGGTGTCTGCGATGATCGTTTCCTCTCCGGGACGTGTGAGCTTACATTATTATATTATAGTCCCGTTTACATTGTCAACTGTCCGCTCTGCGTGCGTGCTGGTTAAGAAAGACATTCGAGCCTTTTCCAGCGGATTTCTTCGTATCTTTGCACCATAGATAAGCTTTGGGGCCTGCTTTTTCTCATGTCATTTTCGCGCATGCTCTTTTCCGCTTCCTCTCATATTAATCTATAGACAGCAGCTTTACTTGCCGAATTTTCCCGCATCAGTCGCCATCCGGCTTTTATTGCTGATTCTTCCTTTGCCAGTGCCACATATTTTCCACCTGATCTCATCATCTCAATCCTTCGACACACAAACTTTTGCCTTGATCAAGTCCAGGTCAAGCCCTACTCATTCCCTATTCAAGTACCATACTATAAGCTCATTTAAGGTTCATTATAAGGGCATTACAATAGCCCTATAAGGATATATAGAAGTCCTTTTTATCTCCTTATAATTCCCTTAAAGAATAGAGACATAATCGAACAAAAAGCTAGTTATCAGCTTATTAATGCCATTTTTTTCCGTAAATTGAACAATAATCTATTGCATGTTATGGCCCAAAACTTCAACATTATTACCCAGGGTCTTTCCGGCCATGTCGGAGACCTGATCTATTACGAGCGAAACGGCAAACAATTCTGCCGTAAAATGCCCCAGTATGGCCCGGATAGTATGTCCGCCGCCAGCAAACAAAGCAGCCGCGAATTTGCAAAGGCCAGTAAGGCCGCAAAATCGATCCGTTCTGCCCTGAACGGTATATGGCAGCCAGCCCAGGACGAAACGACCGTATACCGGCTAAATAAGGCCGTTTATGCGGCTTTGAGAGAGGACATCCTGCATCCACGGGGGAAACGTGTATTCAGTGCCGCAGCCTTGCATCAGCACCTTAAAGATTTCCGGTATAATAAGAGAGCCGTCATGACCATTGGCGGCATAGATACTCTCCGCCATGAGAATGGTAGCGTGATGGTAAAGCTGCCTGCTAACTGGCAACACTGGCTGAAACCGCCTAAGGATGCCCGTTATATACAACTCCAGGCAGTAGCGCTGGATATGGACTTTGAGCAGCATATCTGCCTGGGTACAACAACAGCAGCGAGTTGTGTGCCATTGGGACAGAAACAACATACCCTCCTGTTGCCTGTCAGGGCGGCCAAAGCCACTGCTACGATCATTCTTTTACAGATCCGTTTTTTGCATACCAATACAGGTATTCAGGCAGCCGGCACCGTCAGCAGCGAACAGGCATTTGTAACAGCCGTGCTGGAGCCGGTATTACCATTGGAAGAAAAGATAAAAGATCCACAGCCTGCCAAAACGTCCAGGATTGCGAAGAAGAGCCGCTCTGCGGCGGATATGCTGCGGAGTGTCGGGCAACGAAACAGCATAACAGCGCATGTATCCAGGGAGGAAGTTCGCGAACAGGTTATTCAAAGGAAATTGATAATTATACCGGAGGAAAGTCTTTCAGCAGAGCTATTTCATCAGTATAACTATGACCAGTTCCTGGTTTGATACAGCGCCTTCCGCGACTTAAAGATTATTCACAGAAACGCGATGATCAATTCGGGACCGATGATATTTCAGTGTTCCGATATAAGCTTCAGCGCGCGTACTTTTGCTACATCTCTTCCCATCAAAACAGCTGTGATATCGGGAACAGCCGGGAATGCAGGCCAAACCCCGTGACCATTACCGGCGCCAGGCATGATCCGAAACGTTGTGGTGGAAACAAAGCCTCTTATCTGGGTTTGCGGCAGTGATATTTCTGTTGCGTCTCCACTAATAATATACTTATTGCCACCTGTCTCTTCCCCTACAAAGACTGCCCTTTGATCTTTTTCAAGACAGGCGCTAACAATTGCAGTGTTGGAAAAACTGCCACCATTTATCAGTACGAATAACTTTCCGGTAAAATGATTGATTCGGGGCTGTATTAACCGCGCTTCTTTTCCAAACTGTAAATAGCGGGTAGGATTAATCAGTAAGTACGACAACAGGTAACGCCCCGGTTCAAAATCGCCGCCCTGGTTGTCCCGTAGATCCAGGATAAGATTTGCAGTCCGATTGCGTTTCAACGCGGCGAAAGCGCTGTCAATTACATATTTATAGTCCTGTTTATAAAGCGATCTCAGTAAATCAGGATCGAAACTTTTAATAGTCAGGATGGAAGTTGTGCTATCCCTTTTCTCTAATGCAATTCCATGGTCTTCAATAGCGGGATAGCGGATTTGACGGAAAAGCCTTATACTGTCCTTTGTGAGAGCTGCTATCTGCTTTTTATGAAGTTCGCCATTATTGTTCCTCAGTTCCAGCCAGAACTGCAAAGGCTGGCCATAAACAAAACTATAGTAAGCCGTAAAATAATGATTTAGTATCCAAACCGGATAGGTTTGGTTGTATCCGTCTCTGATTTGCCTTGCCATCAGTTGCGACATGACAACATCTATTCCTTCTCCATTAATACTTACGATCTCTTCTCCTTTTTTAATGCTGGAATCGGGGGAGCAATTTTCAAGAATATAAAGCTTCCCGCCTATGTATGACAGTGAGAGGGGCAGAAATCTGCCTTTGCTATTGTTATAATCAGTTGTCGCCTGGCTTGGCAAAAACATCGTGTGTCCATCGCCAATTTTAGCATGTAGCAGGGTAATTAAGCTTAGAAATTCCTGCTCGTCCATTGGCCTGGTAATGGAATTGTAAAGACTGTCAAAAAAGATATCAAACGCTGGTTTAGGAGTATAGCGATAAAGCCCCGGATGTATTTTCTCCAATTTTCCCCTCAGGAACTGCAGATCAGTTTTCAGCTGATTCTCAGGGTACATCTGATTTTTAGCAGACAATTGAACTTGCCCGAAAGCGCATAGGGCATTAAACAGGAACAAAAAAAAATGTAGATAAACGGGATAAACACGTAGCATATCTCAAATTAAACAAATTTTGATTTTGAAATACTATTACAGTATCAGATTGAGTATTCTTTCGATTTACCCTCTCGCATGATAAGAGGGTAGCAAATGGAAGCCCGGCTCCTTTCGAAACCGGGCTTCCATTTGCAAATATTCAAGTACTATAACTTCACCTTCTCAATATACTCATCACTTAATAAACCACTTTCCATCAACTTTAGTTTACCGATCTTAGCGACCACCTTTTCCAGGTCCTTCTTATAGCCCGGATCAAAGCCCATTGCTTTATGCAAAAGCAGGGCCTGGGTCTCGTAGAAAAGATTCAGTACATTCTTTTCTTCAATCGGTGATACAGTCTTCATGGTGATTTTGATATGCTTAATCCCCTCCTCGACACCTTTCAGATCTGTTGCTGTTTCATAGCAATGGTAAGCCAGATTATTATGGGCACTACGTAATGCCGCACGGATAGGATTAAACTCTTCCAGGTAATCCCACAAAGTGACTTTATTTAATTCAGTAATGGTGTTACGGCATAATGCAAGCGATTCCTCTTTCCTGCCAGCCTCATAGAGCGCGTAACGCTGATGGTCCCATACATAAGCCCACAGCCTCATTTCTGAACATTGTGCATCCCTGAGCAGTTTCTCAGCCTGGCTGAGTATATCAATTGCCTGGATATAATTCTTATCCTGCACCAGTAAGGACGCCTCCCGCATCTGCCTGTCAAATTCTTCCTGGCTGAATTCGTATACTCCAGGAACATCCGGCAGCTGGAAAGAAGCATAAGGATATGTTAACCAATCCTCATCCTCAATTTTCTGCGATTTGGCAATGTCCTGTGATTTACGCCAGTATTCAGTAGCTTTACTGGTATCTCCATCCAGGAAGTAGGTCCAGCCAAGATAATAAACGGATTGATGCAGGTAAAACGGACTGACATTCTTAGTAGTTTCTACTTCGGTTAACTTCTTCCTCGCATCGACATATTTCTTATCCAAAATCAATCCCAGTCCCCGGTTTACGAGCAGATAATCCAGGGAAAATCTGTTCTTATACTTTGTAAAAAGCATTTCATAAACGGCAGTATACAACGCATGCGGAATATATTTACTCAGCTTGCTGTCATTCAGAACAGCTCCTACACAAAACGCTACAGTACGTAGCTCAAGCGGGACAAACTTTATGTTTTCAATATCTCTGCCGATTGCCAGTTCACAAACCTTTGCCGTACGCATGGGCAAAGGAACATACTCAAGGGCTGCGCCATAGTCCAAAGAACAGGCCTTTTCACACATCTGCTGCGTCACAAGATGTTTCGGCACAAACTGAAAATCGTATGAGTTCTTTGCGACGGCAATATCACAGATCTTTTGTGTCAGGTATTGCTTTGGTACATCGTAGATACGTTCATTGGATCCGGATTGATTGGCTGTAATGGCTTTAATAATAAAGTCTTCATCCCAGTAGCAGGCCCATACCTTACCAAAGGTGTCATAATTAAACTCCGGCTCTGCAAGATATTCATTTGTTATCTTGCTCCGCTCTTCCCAACCAGCTGCGGCCGCCCTCTCATTGAACCCTGGCAGACTTCCCAGGTGTTTCTTGTAATAAGCATGGCTATGCTTGTTTATCTGCTCAGCATCGATATGATCGAAGATGTTCATGCCGTATTTCCTTACAGCTTTCCCCATCCTCTCCAGATCCGACTGGGATCCAAAGCGCCATCTATCCCTGTCGTACTGTTCAACAATAAAAGGCCATTCATGCTCCTGGCTGTATTTTCCGGTGGCATACTGGTATATTTCTGTATCCACCAGTTTCGGCGGAATGTTTTTAATAACATGAATACCCAGGTCAATGGCCTGTTTAATGTATTCATTGGTGTAGTATTTTGAAGGCAGGTCCTTGCAGTGTGTATCCTGCAGATTACCACCGGCAATGAGCGCAATATTCATCCGCTCATCCCTGAATGCAGCAGGTACATGCTTATAGTTGTATTGATTATCGATCACTGCGCGGAAACACAGATCATAAGTTAATTGTTCCTTTGGCACATATGCCAGGTCTATGCCATGCGGATGGATCTGGTAGATCTGTTCTGTGAGGAATTCAGCAGGAATCTCATGGTAAAAACAGGGTTCTTCACGGTTTACTGCCAGCAGGATAATGTCGGGTGTATATAGTTCCCGTTTGAAATGCCCGATCAGCCGGCCTCTTACATCATATTCACCCTTTGTCTTATGCTCCAGCAATGCCTGTAGCATGTCTCTCGTCCGGTATTGATCGGGTATCGTTAATAGTTTAGCGCTAAGCCATTCGTCAGGGAATTTACCGGTCTTCTTATACATATCCGGGCCATATTTACCCAACATGTCAGCAAAATACTGGTCCCAGTATGCCTGGTCTTTTACAGTCGATACCTGGCCTTGTGTATCCCAGTTCACCGTTACCGGATCTCCGTATAAATAGTGAAGACTTGTATGCTCCGTATAAGGTTGTGCGCTGCCACTCTTTTGGGCAGCCTCCTTGTAATATTTGTCTGCTTTTTTCTCATCCCCCTGGAGATGGTAGACCAATCCCAGCAGCCAGTTATTGGTAAAAATGCTATTTATCTCTACTGATCTTTCCAGGTAGCCTTTAGCTTCTTCCAGCCTCTGCTGACAGATAAGCGCTTCTCCCAACACCCGCAGAGCAAAATATGCCGACTCGTTCTTTTGCAGCGCTGTATTTGCCAATTGGATAGCCTTATTATATTCGCCGATCCGTACAGCAGATAGCGCTGCTTCTTCCATACAGGCGAACTCGTACTTAACTTTCTCAGGCGTATAAGGAATACCTTTGGTAAATACTTCCATGGCCTGTTTGTAGGCCTTCTGTTCAAACAGGCATTTACCTGCATGATAATAAGCCAGGTAATAACCAGGGGCTTTTGTGAATGCCTCTTTGAAACATTGATAAGCCCCGGTAATATCCTCCTCCTTTGTCAGGCGCACTCCTTCACGGGTCAGTTTGATACCTTCCAGCGTAACTCCTTTCTGCAAGACCGGCTGGTTGTTCTTCAGTGCCTCATAGACAGACCGCATACTGATGTTCAGCGTATCATGATGGGATTCATCCAGCGTGTAACAGAGCTCCGGAACGAATGCATATGCATAATCGTGCCAGGCCAGAAAAGCATTATCTGTCACATAGGATGATAACTCATCATAATTGTACAGGGCAGTAATGAGCGTCTCCGGTGCAAATTCAAAACAGCCCAGATCATAGAACCAGGAGAAGAAATACGGCGCATTAATACTCCGGAAAGGCATGGAATGTACCACCTCATCATCCTCACCCCAGGCAGATGCAACATACCGGATGGTTTCTGTCCCTAAGGTCTTCTGAAAATATCCAAGATCCAGGTAATCAACGGTCGTATTGCCGGTAACATAATACGCTGCAGTTCTACCATAAGAAGAAGCAACCTTACCATGTATGGTCATATTACCACGTACCACAAGGAGTGCTATATTAACATGCGGGATTTCCAGGTCGCCATCAATATGCAGGTCTCCATCGCAATAATAAATAGCACTGCTGAAATACTCAAAATACTCCCGTTCGCTCTCATAATTGGCTGCATAGGAATTATCTCCATCTTCATCCCAATAATCAAATAAATGATCGACGCCCAGGGCCTCGAGTATTTCATCATAAGAAACGGCTTTTATACCATGTTTTTGAAGGAATACCTGTGTCTCTTGATTTTCATCTTCCTCTCCGCTATCCTCTTCTTCAGCTTCAGCCTCTTTTGTACTAACGGTTAATGCCTCAAAGGCGGCCGTGCCCATAAAAGACTTCAGCGAAGCCTTTGCTTCCAGCACAGGCGATAATGCCTGGAGAAAAGCCTCATCATTGGTGTTTTTTAAGGCCTGCGGGAAATGAATACCGCGTATCATTCCCAACGGATCACTGACAAATATCCTCATTTCTTCTCCGCTGATAATCATCCCCAATACCCAGCAGGCTTTCGACAAGAAGCCTGCTTCCTCTTCAAGCAGCTTGAATTTACACCTATAGAAATTCTGATAGAACGTCAGGAAACCATGCAGGTTGTTACCATTAACGCCTTCAGCGTTATAGCAATATATTGCGCAGATAAAATCATCTTTACTAAAGAAGAGTGAGCCCTCCTCCAAGCAGAAATCAACGAATGCTTCCGGCATCTGAAAACCGGCAGCCGATTCCATCTCTTCAATGTTCTCGTCTGTTACGTGAACAGTTTCCAGCTCTCCGGGATAATTTCCGTCAGCAAGATACTGGCCAAGTGCGAGCAGGTCACCGAACAGATGCTGAGGTGGTGTAGAACTGGCTGCTTCGGAGATGGCTGTATGGGAGTTAACTGGTTCGGCACTAACCTCTTCAGTGACCTGGATATATCCTTTCCTGACCTTCTCAGCGATCAACTTGTCGGCAGCCTTTTTACATTCTTCTTCCGATGTATATTCTTTGGTTTGGGTTTGTCCCTGGGTACCAGCTTTACCAAAGTAAACGGTAAACAGGTTTCCGTTAATTTCAATGTCCCAGAATTTATTAGATTTTCCGTCCTGGTGAATAAACTTACTTTTCATGTAAAATCTTTATTGTTCCCGTATTACCTTACCTTAATTGCAGTGTTGGCTACGTATAGTCAGCACGGAATATCTCGCAAAGGGGGGCGTTGGCTGGTTAATATCCAGGCATAGACGGGTACCCTTGTCAACGGTGATTTGGAATGCATTTTACGGCTATCCCACCAGGATGTCCAATTCTGATCAATTTCCGGGGTTACCGGCTGGTCCTGGAAGAATCGCTCGAGGTTTTCCTTTTTTGTTTTGATTTTTAAGTAGAGAGAGCGAGGCTCTGACATAAGGGTTATATTTAACTAAGTGTAAGTTATAAGGAAGTTTTTTATTTTGCAAGGTGGCTTCATTCGTCCCGATCCACCAAAGTCGCCTGAAAAGTCTCAACCCTTCCCTGAGTTAGATTTACTTTTGCGTCCAGGTTAGC
Organism: Chitinophaga sp. CF418; assembly: GCF_900142925.1. Classification (GTDB taxonomy): domain Bacteria; phylum Bacteroidota; class Bacteroidia; order Chitinophagales; family Chitinophagaceae; genus Chitinophaga. The sequence goes on along the minus strand of NZ_FRCN01000006.1, from coordinate 67,486 downwards.
TTTATGCCCCTGATAAATGCGAATAATACCATTTAACAGTGCTGACACCGACGCTATATCTTTCCGTACGAGGTCAACATACACAATTCTATCTCCGTTTTCTCTCTGATAACCAACATATTGACGATAATACAAAGGCAGTTCAACATTCGAATAAATCTTGCGAAGTTTGATGACTTGCTCAACCTGTACTTGCAAAATCCGTTCTGCCAATTCTATATCTTTACAGCCAAGCTCAATATCCACAATGTCTCCATAATCTACAGTATGACCATAGGCTGCTTCCTTCCGGAATACAAACCCCTGGTAACCTTTCCCCATACAGAGAAATGAAGGAAGCTTTGCATGCATATGGTTATACATCCAAACAACATCCTGTGCTTTTGCTGTCAGGTCACACATCAGCACTTTATCCATTGCTGTCTTAAGGGGTATTAAAGGGTGGTCTAAAACATTCAGCTTGTGGTCGATATGTTGAGACTTTAATACAATGCGGAGATTTTTATAGAAATCATCTGCTGTTTTCGGTGTTACATAGCCTTTTTGCTTGTCGAACGCCAGAGGCGCAAATTCGATATAAGTATAGGTAATATATAGCCACCAAGACGCAGCGGCGATGCAAACAGCTAAGAGTGAGGCAATGATGGAGATTTTTAATATTCGTTTTTTTGGCATAGGCGATGGGATTTCCAGTCAATAATAGGGAAATTTTTGTAATGTTTCTTAACGGTGTCTCACGTGTTTTCGGACCGTATTATTTCTTACCAAAGTAAATGCTCGGATTCAACACTTCTTCGAGATGTCCTTGTTTTAATATGTCTCTAATTGTTTGCTCGATACAGTTCCTTGTTAGCTCTTTTACAAATAGGTCAGGTGGCTTTTGGTAAAGCCCCTTTAAATTACCACCGTTTTCCCTGTCGTCATTGACGGCGGTTTCGAGATATTTATAAGTCCATACATTCAGCCCGTAATGACGCCCGTCGGCCAAATCAACATGTATATTACAAAATTCATTTTCCGTGTCCCAATTACCGGGATCAACCTCTTCAAACTCCAACCATAATTTGAAAGCCATGCCCTCTTCTGATTGGCCCAAACGTTTGTGATAAAGTTTCCTCAGCTCCTTATTCCCTATCCAACCTTTACTTTCGGTCATGGCGATGATCAGGTAATCCTTCGCCTCTTCAATTGAGTTCGCCTGTCCATGTACGGTAGCATATTTCCATGGACTTGTTGCCTCAGGCATTTTATAATTGAATTGAAAACGCTTATCTCCAATGCTATAAACTGTCACATACCATTCATCCTTCCAGTCATCTGTCTCCCGTATAACAAGTGAATAGTGAGAAGTCAAACCATACAGCGTTGTCTTGGTAAATGTTTCATTTACCATCGAAATAAAAGACAACATCGCTGCGCCGATTTCTTTTTCAACCTCTGTACTTTTTCCTTCTGTTAATTCCAGATAGAATTCCTCAAGTGTTTTACTCTTTTGACCTGAACTCCTGATGATGGGCATACCGTTTTTAAAATTGGTTACAAGATAAAAAATGAAACAAAAACTATCGATTCCCGGCGCTATTTATTCCAATTACCTTCTCGTTTGCTCCGAGGTCCTTCCGACTATATCCATTGGGTGACTAAGCACCCTGAAACCCAGAGGTGACATATTAAACTATCCCGCCATTGTAATGTTCTCATTCTGTTGTCTCTCAATCCAGCGAGAGTGCTCCCTTTTATTATAGTTGACAACTGAGTTCTTAGATCAAATGGTTCAATTGCTCATTTTCAAAAAATTTAGGGTTCTGCTATACAGAAGAAGACACAACAAAGCGCTTCAAGATGGCAGAAGACGACAACGGAAAAAAAATTTATTTTAGGAAGGTTGTAAAAAGACCTTCTGCTTTCCAGCGGAAGGTCTTTTGAAGTCACTTTACCGGGACAAACCTAGTCTTTTAGTTCGCTTACATAAAAGCTATCAGTCAGTCTTTCCATATTTCTAAACGAATTAGCTTTCCAATATTGATTAAATATTTTGTTGGTATCTGGAACAAATACAGCCTCAACACCATCCAACAGTTTCATTCTAACCAATTTCCCCTGATGTGGCAGACCTCCAATAATCTGATGTACATTAAGCTCGTAGTATAGACCCATAACTCGGTTACTATACTCATTAACATACGCAAGGGCGGAATCTTTATTATAGATATTATTATCCCTTCCAAAACTATACAGATCGTAGTAGTTATCTTTTGATAGTAAAGTATCGCCTTTAAAAACAGGTATATTATATGTTTTCCCATTAACATCCACCTGAAATCTAATCAAATGATGCTTGCTTTCATCTGTAAAATCTCTTGGCATAATATTCACATTATACAATATATCCATGTTTCTACTGCTAACAATGTCGTTTATTCTATTGAGATTTTTTGTCTTTGTAGAATGTTCCTGTCGCTTACAGCACATGATCAACATCAATATTCCCGATGCGAAATATATCTTCATTGATAGTTATTTTCTAATACATTCCTTTGACAATGTTATTTGACAAAACGTCTCAGGCCCCCTCAGCTTATCGCATTGCAATAGCATTCAGAGACCCTGCTGTTAATATAACACTAAAGAGAACACCGCCGACATTGGGCCCCATTTATTCTATCATTATAGTCTATAGTTACTGCTTGTCCGTCAGGTTTCGCACGAGCCCCGTCTTCACTTACATCACCTCCAAAAAAGTCAGATAAGGATGAAGGGAAAAAGTAGCTTATGGAATACGTTATTCATAAGGAACCGCAGTCAATTGCCGCGGTTCCTTATACAAATATTGCTAAAGTCTATGTCGTCTTTGAAAAAATTTCAGAATTGAAAAGACCAATAAATTCAACAATGCGGAACAGGTAAGCAGCGATATTATATTGAGAACATTATCGAGGGGCAGTCGAGTTCCCTCATAATTATTATTGTTATATAATACGACAACAATGATACTAATCGGAATTGCCAAAATTCCTAAAACCAAAAATATCATTCTTATTAAGAAACTTTTTGACTGGAGCATTCCAACTATTTTTTCTGTCGTACTGAATGTCAAGACACCATAAATAAGTAGTAAAATAAGTTTTCCTGTTCCAATACCGAGACTAGTTACACTATATTGTATCACTGAGTACTTTTCTACCACCCAACCATAAGTTACTAAATAAACGAATATTGAAGCCGCTAAGTAAAAAACAAACGTGAATATTTTCATTACCCCATTTAAATAATTTTAGTTACCTAAATTTCCCATAACTTCTTTTTTGGAAGCTTACTTGCTGACTGATCTGTGATCATTGGATAATTATATAGTCTTGTTGCAATCACAGCATTTGTCTTACTATCCACAATCCTCTCTGTTCCTTTCCGTTGAATGATAACGTTCGTTTTGCTTGAACCATAGTATAGAACGGCTGAAATATCCCCCTTAATAACATTATACCGCACTTTCCCGTACCAGTTTTCCTGGGTGGCAACAACATCTTCCAATAGAGCATTTCAGCAATTGATAAAACAGGGTGAGTCTATTTTAGACTACAATTATTTGGATTCAATTTTTTCAAGTTTCTCCATTACCAGCTTTAACTGCTCTTCCAGCTCTTTATTCCGCTTGTCTTCTTCTATCACATGCAACGTCAACTCCTCAATCTTCTGCAACAGTATCTTATTCATCTCCGCCACATTTATCCCCTCTTCCTCTATCTCCTTCGCTGAAGGCACATCCGGCAGATGGTTATTTTTCTTCACATACGCCTCCAGTTCCTGTAATGGCATCAGCTTATAACTCTCTCCAAAAACATAATCCGGCCAGTTAGCATACGCTTTCACCTGTATTCTCGTAAACATGGCATCTCCATTAACCGCCAGCTTATACCCCTTGGTATCTGTAGTCCCGATGCCAACATTGCCATTCACCGCGTTCCTTGCCCCTGCCAGTATAACATCTCCATTTGACTTGAAAACCAGCGGAGCGAAATACCCACCCGTTATGGCTCTGGTTGCGTAAAACTCGAGGGTCGGACCAGTCAGATCATTGCTGAAATAGCCATCCTTTCTTAAAGAAACCAGCCACATGTTCGGCTTGCCGGAAGCCAATCCTGTTGTTGTTTTTATGGTGAACTTCAAATCCGAATAGGCATTGGCATCTCCATCACTAAGCATATTTATTGCACTCCTGGTAGCGCCCATATCGATAGTCAGCTTATCGGCTCCGGGAGCAGTACCGATGCCAACATTGCCTCCTGCTGTTAACGTACCCTTCATATTCAGATTACCAACATTATCGAGGTACATGATCTGGTCTGTATCTGTCGTATAATCAACAGCGCCATTATCATGTGCTAACCAGCGAAACTTAAACCCGGTAGACTTAGGTCCAAACAGTCCGTAATTGATAGAGGCATTAGACTGATGAATAAATCCTGACCTGTTATTGGATGTGTACAAGCCCGTCGTGATCGTATTTGTATAGGTGTTAGGAAAGTCTATCGTAGTAAAAGTTCCCGTTTGTCCGTTTACGCACAGAGATGACAATAAGAATGCTGATAAGCTTAAAAGTCCCTTATTCATGGTATATAGTTTATATAAAAGTGTAAATGTGTTGATCTTCACCTGCAAACGGCGATCCCGGGTTAACGCACTCGTATTTTTACGATAGGCATCAACAAGGCTACGCAGACTATTGTAGTAGTCCGGTTGTTCGCTTATAGATAGATTAAGATCTGAAACTGAGAATTCTGAATATGCTCGAACAAAGTATAGGTGACTAAACGGGTAATGGGCAACATCAAATTCTAACTGACTGCAAAGGTGTCAAAAGGACTTGACAAAACACATAACATGTTAGTTGTACGTACGTTATAACACACCAATTCCCCCTCTTACCACAAAGAAAGATACAGGCTGCGCAGCGTATATGCGTAGGAGGATCTCAGTATATGCCTCCTGGCCAACCATTCCCCCCGTAGGAAAACACCAAATAATTCCCTACCTTCACGCCAGTTTTTGGTTTTCAACCGCTCATACCGGCTGAAATTAAAAGGGAATTTGGTGTAATTCCAAAACAGTTCCCGCTGCTGTAAGTTCCAAATCAGCCCTTAAACCAAAGCCACTGTCCAGGTCTCAAAATGGATGGGAAGGCGTTAAGAGTGGAACAAGTCAGAAGACCTGCCAACAACTATGTTTATCCAACGCTTCGGGAAGAAAGCACAGGAAAAAGCAAGCGTCATGTCATGTGGTCCGCATTGCCCCACCTCACTATTTCCCCTGAAGCTTTGTTTAATCATTAACGGGTAATTAATGTATTAAATTAAATGTAGGCAACAGTATGGCGATCAAAGACCTGACGAAAGTTCAGAAGATCCTGTTTATTTGCAATGGCGGCACCTGCAGCAAAAGCGGCGCTGACGAGAACACCAACCAGTTAAGAGCACATCTTACCGAAAACGATCTCAACGACGAAATTCACACCGTACGTACCAAATGCCTGGGCCAATGTACCTGGGGTCCCATGATCTTCATGCACCCGGAAGGGCTCTGGTATAAAGGCGTTACGCCCGACACTACCCGTGAGATCGTTACACAACACCTCATGCAGAACATCCTGCTGGAAGAACATGTGCACTTCCCCGCAGCCGAACTGGTAGATGCTAAACCTCTCACCTTCAGCGGACAACCTAACGAATAATGGATTTTCTACAACAGGACCTCACGGGGTTCATTGTCCTGTCGGTATTAGGTTTACGACATGGACTGGACCCTGATCATATCACTGTCATAGACGGTTACACCTACCGGCTGCACCTGAACAAAAGTATCTGGACCCGCTGGGTAGGTACCTTGTTCACCTTCGGACATGGCATTATGGTAACGGCAATTGCCCTCTTCCTTTGCATCCTGAAGAACAATTTTGAAATGCCGGCCATGCTGGACATCATAGTGGAATGGCTTTCCTCTGTTATGCTACTCTTCATGGGCATCTCCAACCTGATCTCACTCACCCGTAAAAATAACGGGCAACTGACCGGCTTCAGGAAAAAGCTGCTGCCGAAATCGTTCAGCAATAGTCTCAATCCCTTCACCGTAATTGTAACTGGGATCATCTTCGGTTTTATCTTTGATACCTCCTCCCAGATCGCTGCCTTCGGCTATGCCGTATCTGTTTCCAATCAATGGATATATGCTATACTTGGTGGCGTGGTATTCTCCCTGGGATTGATCCTTACCGGTACCTGCGACTCCCTGCTGCTGAGCAAGTTGCTGAAAACATTTGATCAGAAAAAGATCCAGAGTCATCGTTTTAAATTGAATGTGCTGATCACTATCATGTGTTTTGCCATTCCGCTTTATAAAATTGCAAGTGCCATGAACCCAGCGCTGGAACTGAATGATTTCCAGAATAATATTGTCGGTCTTGTTTTTATCAGTATCATTATATCGTTATACGCAGAGCTGTACCTGCGACACAGGTATGCCAAAAGCGAAGCGGTATTGGAAAGCGTTAAGGATAATTAACTATGACTAAACAAACACTGGAAAATACGATCAGCATCCTCGGTTGCGGTTGGCTGGGACTGCCACTGGCAGCACACCTGGTGCAGGAAGGTTACACCGTTAAAGGTTCAGTCACCCAGCCTGAAAGGTTTGAAGAACTGGCGCAAAAAGGGATCACGCCTTACCAGGTGGAGATCACTGATACAAGTATTACCAGCAATGACCTGGCAGGATTCCTGGAAAGTGAGATCCTGATCATCAACATCCCTCCTTCCCGCCGGGAAGATGTGTTGCTCTATCATCAGGCACAGATGAAGTTACTGCTGGAACAGGTCCTCAAAAGCCCTGCAAAGCATATCATCTTTGTCAGCTCCACATCTGTATATCCCGATCTGAATCAGGAAGTCACGGAACTGGAAACAGCCCCGCCTTCCAAAGATAGCGGCAGGGCGCTGTTAGCAGTAGAGAAGATGCTGCGGACGAACCCACATCTGCTCACAACCATCGTCAGATTTGCCGGACTGGTGGGATATGACCGCCTACCCGGACGATTCCTCGCCGGTAAAAAGAATGTAGAGAACGGAGATGCGCCTATCAACGTTATCCACCAGGACGATTGTGTTGCACTCATAACCGGGATCATACAGAAACAGGCATGGGGTGAGATCTTTAATGCCTGTGCGGATATGCACCCTACGAGAAGGGAGTTCTATACAAAGGCGGCTGCGAAAGCGGGCCTTGAACTACCCACCTTCGCAGTCACAACAGATCCTCATTTTAAGATCATTAATTCCGATAGGATCAAACAACGGCTGAATTATTCATTCAAATACCCGGATCCTCTCGGACTATTATAAAGTCATATCATGAAAGGGATATTAATATGTGGTCATGGCAGCCGGGATCCCGAAGGTGTACACGGCTTTAAGGCATTGGTGGCAGCACTGCAAAAACGCTATCCGGACAGGATGGTGGATTACGGTTTCCTGGAATTTGCCCATCCTGTATATGCAGCAGCCGTTGAACGCATGTACCTGGCAGGCGTAAGGGAGATCATCGCCGTACCTGCAATACTCTTTGCCGGTGGCCACGCCAAGAATGATATTCCTTATGAAATGAATACACTGCAAAGCCAGTACGAAGACCTGACAATCAGGCTGGGCAGACATATCGGTATTACGCCGTCCATGCTCCAGCTGGCGAAGCAACTTATAGAACAGGCGGAAGCAACAGCACCGGCGCTCAACAGGAAAGACGCCTGCCTGTTGCTGATAGGCAGAGGCACCTCCGATCCGGACGCTAATTCCGACGTAGCGAAACTCACGCGTATGCTGAGCGAAGGGCTCGGCTTTGGTTTTTCCACCACAGCCTTCATTGGTGTAACACAACCACTGTTAAAAGACCTGCTGCCTGTCATCGATCATCTGCCATACAAAAGGATCGTGGCTTTGCCCGTATTCCTCTTCACAGGCGTGTTACTCAAAAAGATCTATGCGCAACTGGATGAATTCAAAGCAGTGTCTGATAAAGAAGTGGTTACCACTGCCTCCTTCGGATGTGATGAACTGCTGCTACAAGCTATTGATGAACGCATCCGGGAAGTGGAGGAAGGCAATCCTAATATGAACTGCCAGCTATGTAAATATCGTACACAGATCATTGGCTTTGAGGAAGAAGTGGGCCGGGACCAAATGGGCCATCACCTGGCAGTGAAAGGTATCCTCTTTGAAGAAGATGAAAAGATCGGTGATAAGAAAACAGTGTTTAAAAAAGTTAAAAAGATCCTCGGTATCTGATACATGCATAAACAGGGAAAGATATATGGCGTTTCATTAGGGCCCGGCGATCCACTGCTGATCACGGTAAAGGGCCTGCAGATACTGCAACAGGCGGATAAGATCTATTATCCGGGATCGCTGTTGCCTGATGGGACTACCTCCAGTTATTCATTACAGATACTACAACACTATCAGCTGGAAGAAAACAAACTGCATGGTATGTTCCTGAAAATGTCTGACGACCGTGAGTCAGCCGAACAGACGTATGCGGATACCGTCCAGCGTTTGCAAGCAGACTATAATAGCGGTCTCAAAGTAGCCTTTGTCAGTGAAGGAGATATTTCCTTCTACAGCACCTTCGCTTACCTGTTAAAACATATCCATGCACACAAACTGGACCTGGAGATCATTGCCGGTGTACCTTCCTTTATACTGGGCGCTGCCGAACATCAATCATCCCTGGCTATTCTCAATGAGAAAATAGCTATTCTTCCGAGGATGAAAGACCGCGATACCCTCTCCCGCTACCTGGAAGAGTTTGAAACAGTTGTGCTGATCAAAGTGCGCAGCGTGCTGCAGGAGATCCGTACACTCATCCATCAGACAAGCCTGCACATGGTCTATTGTGAGCGATTGGGAACAGCACAGCAATACATCACAACAGATATAAACGATTTGGAAGAAAGGGAGATCCCCTATTTTTCTTTACTCATTCTAAAAAGGATATGAAACTAAGTGTAGTTGGCATAGGACCCGGCGGTAAGGATTATATTCTACCTGTAGCCCAACAGATATTGGCAACAGCTGATACCGTGATCGGGTACAGTTATTATTTTCAGTTCATTGCACATCTCTTAAAACCGGATTGTGAATGTATCGGGAAAGACCTTACGGAAGAAGAAGCCCGTGCAGAACTGGCTGTTAACTGTTGTGAACCGGGCAAACATGTAGTGGTGATTAGTTCCGGTGATGCTGGCATCTACGCAATGGCGTCCCTTGTTTACCAATACGCCAGCACCCGCACCGACAAAGAGATTGATTTACAGACCATCCCCGGCATCAGTGCATTTATTGCTGCTGCCGGCAAGCTGGGCGCTCCACTGGGACATGACTTTTGCTGCATCTCGCTCTCCGACCTGATGACACCCTGGCCGGTGATCGAAAAGAGGATACAGGCAGCAGCCATCGGTGACTTTGTTACTTCTCTTTATAATCCGCGGAGTAAAAAACGCTTCTGGCAACTGGCCCGTTTTAAAGAGTTGTTCCTGCAACACCGGGAGCCAGGTACACCAGTCGCGATCATCCGGCAGGTAACTAGACCGGATGAACAGATCACGATCACCACACTGGCCAACCTGCGTATCGAAGATGTTGACATGTTCTCTCTTGTGATGATCGGGAACTCACAAACCTATCAGTTTAAAAACCACCTCGTTACTCCCCGCGGATATATGGCCAGAAAGCCACAGAGCGGCCAGGAAATACAGGACGAAAGTTTCCGGCAGATAGCCTCTCAGCTGAAACGGGAAGACGTAAGCGAGGCTGACAGGTGGGCCATTATGCGCTGTATTCACACCACTGCAGATTTTGAATATGAAGACCTCTACCTCTCTAATGGGAGCGCTATTACACAATGGCATAAATATCTGAAAGAAGGAGGTACCATCGTTACCGACGTGACCATGGTACAATCAGGTATTACAAAAGAATTTCTGAAGAAATATAATGCCAATGTATACTGTTATCTGAATGATGAAGCAGTACTACCGCTGGCCGAAAAAGAAGGACTTACCCGTAGCCAGGCAGGTATGCGCATCGCTATAGAAAAGCATCCGGATGCACTATTTGTGGTAGGAAACGCTCCTACCGCCCTCTTTGAGCTCTGCGACCAGTTACAGGAAAACAGGTTCAGTCCTGCGGGTATTGTCGGGGCGCCTGTTGGCTTCGTGAATGTAATAGAGTCAAAGCTGAAATTACAGGCGATGAAAAACGTGCCATATGTCATCATACAGGGACGTAAAGGCGGCAGCAATGTAGCGGCCAGTATTGTCAATGCAGCTTTCACCGTAAATGATAAGTAGTGGAATATATTGTAATCGGCATATCAAATGAACCTGACTGCATCCTGCCGGATGAGGTCAGGATGTTGTTACCATCGCACAGGATATTCTCCGGTGGAAAGCGGCACTATGAGCTGGTGAAAAAATATCTCCCCGAACATCACCAATGGATAAATATACAAGGCAATATGCCTGTTCTCTTTGAACAGTTCCGCGATCACAATGGCACTGTCGTGGTATTTGCTTCCGGAGACCCACTATTTTACGGTTTTGCCGGCACTATACAGCAATTCGATCCGGCAGCAAACATGAAGGTCTATCCTTATTTCAACAGCATACAGCTGCTTTGTCATGCGAACAACCTCTCTTACGCCAGTCTGGTGACTGTTTCTGTACACGGACGAACATGGGATGAGTTAGACAATGCCCTGATCACACAAGCGCCAATACTCGGCGTGCTGACAGACCAGCATAAATCACCATCAGCCATTGCACAGCGTATGCTGGAATATAATTTCACTAATTACAGGATGATCCTGGGTGAAGACCTGGGTGGCCTTCATCATCATTCTTCCACATTTGAATTGAATGATGCGATCAACTATACAGCTTATCCGCTGAACTGTTTGATACTGATTAGAACATCCAGACAGGCATTCTCGCACGGCATTGCAGACCATTTGTTCTATGGCCTGGAGAACCGACCGAATATGATCACCAAGATACCCATCCGCCTTACCAGCCTTTCCTGTCTGGACCTTGCGGAACGTCATGTACTCTGGGACATAGGTTTCTGTACCGGTTCTGTTTCCATTGAAGCAAGAAGACAATATCCGCACCTGCGTGTTATTGCTTTCGAACAACGGGCCGAATGCAGCGAAATCATGGACAGGAATATGCGCAGGCATTCCACACCAGGCATTACAAAGGTAATGGGTGACTTCTTTGAGACAGACCTTCACATCTACCCTGTTCCCGATGCTGTATTTATCGGCGGACACGGAGGCAGGCTGGAAGAATTGCTGCGGAAACTGGATACCATTCTCCCCTCCCGCGGCAGGATCGTATTGAATGCGGTAAAGGAAGATAGCAGGTGGCAGTTTACAGCGATCGCTCAGTCATTGGATTACAAATTGTCCGAACCTATGGTGGTACGGGTAGACGATCATAATCCTATCACCATACTAATGGCAGAAAAAAGATAACATGAGTAAAACAGTTATTATAGCCAGCACTGATAAAGGCGTTGCATTGGGCAGCAGGATCAGGACAGAATTTCCGAAGTCCCTGCTGGTCAGTACCCGTCATCATGAGCAGGCAACACATATAGATAGCATTGCGACTTTCCTGGAAGCTAATTTCAGCACCTTCGATACCTTGATCTTTATCGGAGCCCTGGGTATCTGTGTCAGAAGCATTGCCCCTTATTTACAGGATAAAAAAGAAGACCCTGCCGTCATCAATATGGATGACAGGGGGCTATTTGTACAGTCGGTGGTTTCGGGTCATATCGGCGGCGCCAATGACATCACCCGCAAACTAGCTGCTGCCATTGGCGCACAGGCGGTGATCACTACCAGCAGTGATCTACAGGATATCTGGTCGCTGGATACACTGGCGGAGCAATTTGGATGGAAGGCCGCCGCCAGTCAGGGCATGAACAGTATTATTTCGTTATTCGTCAATAACCAACCAACAGCACTACTGCTCGACATCAAAGACAAAGGCACGGCACATCTTGAAAAGACACTGCCGGCCTTTGTGGATGTCTATTATGATCTGGATCAGGCAGACCTGTTGAAGTATTCCCTGCTGATTGCGGTGACGCATAAGAAGTATCCGGTAACAATACCGGTGTTATACTTTCATCCACCGGTATTAAATATCGGGATGGGCTGCTCGCGGGATATAGAAACAGAGCTGCTGGACTCTTCTGTATACCAGCAGTTAGCACAGCAAGAGCTGGCTATGGAATCAGTAAAGGCTATTGGTTCTATTGATGTTAAACACGATGAAACAGCCTTCATTGCATTGGCAGAAAAGCTACAGGTTCCTTTCGTTACCTACACGGCAGATGAACTGAATACGCAGGCTGTTCTTAATCCCTCAGAAGTGGTAATGTCAAAGCTGGGTGTGCATAGTGTGTCTGAAGCATCTGCCATGTTGTTGTCCGGAAATAAAGAACTGTTATTGGAAAAACAGAAGATCACGGTTAGTTCCGGTAAGAAACATACGATTGCTATTGCCATTGACCGTCAGGTTGCCAGAAAGGCGGTGATCGCCATTGTGGGTGCAGGCCCGGGCGACGCGGAGCTGATCAGCCTTAAAGGCAAACAACTGGTGGAAGAAGCAGACCTGATCTTATACGCAGGTAGCCTGATTCCGGAAGAGATCACCCATTATGCAAAGAAGGATGCGATTGTAAGGAACTCTGCCAGTATGACCCTGGAAGAACAGATCGGCTTAATGGAAGAGCATTATGCAAAAGGACACCTGATAGTGAGGTTACAATCCGGTGACCCCAGTATTTACGGCGCGATACAGGAACAGATGACCATCTTCGATGAGAAAGATATGGATTATTACATTGTACCGGGCATCTCTTCATTCCAGGCAGCAGCTGCCAGCCTGAAATCGGAATTCACCATTCCGGAGGTGGTGCAGACCATCATCCTGACTCGTGGTGCGGGTAAGACGCCCTTACCCGAACATGAGAAGCTGAATGAGATGGCTAAACACAAAGCCACCATGTGCATCTTCCTGAGCGCCACTATTGCGAAGTCGGTACAAGAGCAATTACTGGAGCATTATGAACCGGAGACGCCTGTAGCAGTATTATACCGTGTAAGCTGGAAAGATGAAGAGATCTACACCGGTCAGTTAAAAGACCTGGCGCAGATCGTGCGTGATAATAAACTGACGCTGACCACCCTGGTGATCGTAGGTGTGGCTATCGGCGCAAGAAAGAACCGTTCACATTTATACAATCCTGACTGGAAGCACACTTTCAGAACAGGTAAAGCGATAAAAACTCACTAAATGATCTTAGTCTTTGGCGGAACAACAGAAGGTAAAAAGGTGGCAGCCATCCTGGAGAAGGCGGCATGTCCCTATTACTATTCCACCAAAACAAGTATTGATTTTCAACCGGGCGCATATGGCCGATACCGGCATGGAGCGCTGACAGCAGTGCAGCTACAGGCATTCTGCAAAGAGCATGCTGTCAGGGCCATCATTCATGCCAGTCATCCATTTGCCACATTACTGCATGCCACCATCCATGAAGGCGCGCAGGCATTGTCTCTTCCGGTGCTTCGTTTTGAACGCAGTTACCCGGAGAGGCAGGAACATCCGCTTGTGAAATATTGTACCTCTTACGCGGAGGCAATGTCCTGGCTGGACCAGCATCCGTTGAAACGGTTGCTGGCTTTGACGGGCGTGCAGACCATCGCTCCGCTGACTGACTATTGGAAAAACAATGATACCATCTTCCGCATCCTGCCAAGGGAAAGTTCTCTGGCGCTGGCGGAACAGGCAGGGTTTCCAAAAGAGAACCTGATACGGGAAATGCCAGGGGACGATCTGCAACAGGAACTGGACATTATACGGCAATACCGCATTGACTGTATACTGACAAAAGAAAGCGGGGAATCCGGTTTCCTGGCTATCAAAATACAGGCAGCCCTGAAAAGTAATATTCCCATCCTGATCATTGAACGTCCTGCCCTGCCGGATACATTCATACCGGTCAGCGATGAAGCATCACTCATGGCAGGGCTCAACAGCGTATTGTCATGAGCCTGCAGCCGGTTCCGGAAGGGCCCTTAAGACAAGGGTATACTACAGGGGCCTGCGCCACCGCCTGTACGAAGGCTGCGCTGTTGTCGCTCATTACACAGGAACCGGTAACTGAAATAGAGATCACGCTGCCATTGGGAGAGAAGGTAATGTTTCAGATCAGCGCCTGCTCTTTCAATACAGAGAGTGCCACCTGCACCACGGTGAAGGACGCCGGCGATGATCCGGACGTAACCAATGGAGCGACTATCGGCTGTAGGGTGTCTTTCAACGACACACAGGACGTAAGGTTCTTTCGAGGGGAAGGCGTCGGGGTGGTCACCCTTCCTGGTCTGGCCATCGGTGTGGGAGAACCGGCCATTAATCCGGTACCTAGAAAAATGATGACGGATGCAGTCCAATTCCTGACACACCGTTATTCGCTCCATAAGGGGGTAAATATCGAGGTTTTCGTAGTGAATGGGACGGAGATAGCTAAAAAGACTTTAAACAGTCGTATTGGCATCTTAGGGGGCATCTCCATATTGGGTACCACCGGCATCGTGAGGCCCTTTAGTTCCTCTGCCTACATCGCCAGCATTACACAGGGTATCGATGTGGCGCTGGCTAACAACTGCAGGGAGATCGTCATTAATTCCGGCGGCCGTTCAGAGAACATTCTCCGGAAACGCTTTCAGCACCTCCCGGAGTTTGCCTTCATTCAGTACGGTAACTGGATCGGGGAAACACTGGAGAAGATCCGCGCTGTTCCCCTGCAAAAGGTGACCATGGGCATCATGCTGGGTAAAGCCGCCAAACTGGCCCAGGGTGAACTGGATACCCATAGCGGGAAGTCCACCTGGGATAAACAGTTCATCTATTCCCTGGCCAGGGATTGCGGTTATAGTGAGGAACAATGTCAGCCCATCCTGGAACTGAACATGGCCCGGCGACTGACAGAACTATTCACCTTCAATGAACAGGAACCTTTTTTCCGGGAACTGACAGCACGCTGTTATGCTGTCTGCACTCCGCTCGTGCCGGATGTGCAGCTACAGCTACTATTGATTGACGCAAATGATACTATTCTAACTTTTTAATATGATCGGATACTTATTTACAGATTCAATACTCCTGGGCATCCAGCACTCATTCGAGCCAGACCATATGGCGGCCGTATCTGTGCTGGCCTCTGAAAAGGCGAACAACAGGATAGGGCTCTCAAAACTGATCTGGCGTTCTTCCCAATGGGCATTGGGCCACGCTGTTTCGCTGATCCTGTTTAGTTGTTTTGCCTTACTGCTGAAGTCTGCACTGCCCTTGGACGTTTCTTCCTATGCAGAAATTGTAGTAGGTCCGGTGATGATCTGGCTGGGAATATCTGCCATACGCCGCAATCATAAGCTGAAGCAGATGATGGCTACCCACAAGGTCTTCTCTGAACATGAGCATATCAACAACGCCCTGCATATTCACGGTAAACAGGGTCAGGAAATTGCCATGAACCCTTTAAGCCGTTCCTTTTGGGTAGGCATGCTACACGGACTGGCGGGCACCGGCGGAGCATGTGCTGTTGCACTGATCATGGCATCCAGCAGTACAGGTATTGCCATCGGCATCATCGTACTGCAAAGCATCGGCATCGTGGTAGCCATGACCACCTACAGTTGTGTACTGGCCTTTTCGGTATCCAGATTCATAGAACGCAACCAGCTGGCGTTTAAATCGCTCAATGCTGTTGTTGGCCTGTTCTCTATTGGCGTAGGCTGTCTCTGGATCTATAACAGTTTCGCATAACCATTAAACGGACCTTTTGATGAGATCATTTCCTTTTACAGCGATATATGCACAGGAAGACTTTAAACTGGCGCTCATACTCTGCATGATAGATCCGGGGCTGGGAGGCGTACTGGCACTGGGCGACAAAGGAACAGGCAAGACCACTACCGTAAGAGGTCTTAGCCACCTGATGCAGCACACCATAACAGACTTCCCCTTCATCAACCTGCCCATCGGCGCTACCGAAGATAGGGTGCTCGGTACCATCAAACTGGATATCCTCATCAACGAAAAAAGGACGGAAGTCCAGCAAGGACTGCTGGCTGCCGCCAATCATGGCATCCTCTATATCGATGAGGTCAATCTGCTGAATGACCACCTCATGGACGTACTGCTGGACGCTGCTGCCAGCGGAGGCTATCACCTGGAACGGGATACCATCTCCAAATGGTTTGAAAGCAGGTTCTGCCTGGTAGGCACCATGAATCCTGAAGAAGGCGAACTGCGTCCGCAACTGCTGGACAGGTTCGGTCTGAGTGTAACAGTAAAGACTCCCATGGACAGGATAGACCGTATGGAGATCATCAATCGCCGCTTACAGTTCGACACCGATATACCTGCTTTCCATGAAAAATACGAAGCACAGGAACAGCAACTGGCCCAGCAGATCATGTACGCAAGGGAGCATGTAAAGCGGGTCTCCTACTCCGACATTATATTGGCCAGCATCGCTTCTACCTGTATCCAATACCAGGTAGAAGGACTCCGTGCAGACATCCTGCTACTGAAAGCGGCGAGGGCGCATGCAGCCTTCTATAGCAAAAAGGAAGTCACTAGTGATGACGTTCACAAGGTGATGCCTTTTGTATTGTCGCACCGTTCGAAACATTATTCCTCCACTCAAAATTCTCAGCAGAAAAGGGAAAGCCAGTCCCCGCGGGAAGAAAAGGAGGGTGATTCGATAAGGGTCAGAATGAGCTGAGTAACAGCAAAAAATATCTGCTGCAGGCCGCAAAAACAGAACAATATGTGCAACTGAAAACGCGATCGGTCAATGCCAGGAAAGGGATCACAATGAAGGTTTCTCTTCCCCGCCAGGGCATCCAACAAAAGGTAGCAGCGCCATCGGCACAGATAGATATACTGGAAACAGTGAAACATTATCTGACGCATGACAAAGTAGAAATCAAACATAAGCATCACCGGTCCAAAGCGAGCATGTATGTTTTCTTCCTGATAGACTCCAGTGGGTCTATGGTGAAAGACAAACAAATCGCATATATCAAAGGGCTCGTTGCGCAAACCATAACCCGCTATAAATCAAAGCGGATAAAATATGCGGCGGTGGCACTAAACAATGGAGATGCTGAATTACTATCGGCTCCTACGCTACATGCAGAAGAGCTTATCAATACACTTGCTCAGCTAACCACCGGAGGGAAAACTAATATGAGAGCAGGATTCAGTATGATCGGCCAGTTAGTGAAAACGAATATACAGGAACATGTCAGCCTGTACATATTCACTGATGGGAAGATCAATGCTGGCAATACGGATGATCCATTCCGGGACGCGGTTGCGTTTTACAGACAATACCTGACCGGCATTAAACAGACGACCATCATTGACAATGAGAATGGCTTTGTGAAACTGGGACTAGCGAAAAAACTGGCAACGTCCATCAGCGGCGGATACCAACATATCCAACAAAACATCACCATCCCCGGCGATCAGCTCCGTTAGGAGCCGCGTGGTTGTAGCCTAGGTGGCAACCCGGGGAAACAATAACGGGGATTCACCGGTACGCAATCCCGGGGAACGGGTGGCAACCAGGGGAAACGATAAACGAAAAAATCATCATCATCAAATGATCCACTATATATCAGGCGGTCAACGCTCCGGCAAAACAAACTACGCGGTCCAACAGGCGCTACTCCTGTCTGAACACCCCGTATATCTCGCCACGTCCCGCATCTGGGATGAAGACCATAACGCCCGCATCACATCACACAAAAAAAGCCGTGACGCGCGCTGGGAAAACATTGAAGAAGAAAAGGAGATCAGTAAACTACAGCTCACAAATAAAACAGTCGTACTGGACTGCGTCACTTTATGGCTCACCAACTTCTTCGTGGACAACAACTATGATGTAGCCCTGGCACTAGCGGAGGCACAGAAAGAGTTTGATGCTTTTATACAACAGGACTTCAACCTGATCATCATCTCAAATGAAATAGGTATGGGCGTGCATGCCTCTACAGAAGGAGGCAGGAAGTTTGCCGATCTGCAGGGATGGATGAACCAATACATCGCGCAAAAGGCGGATAAAGCAACACTGATAGTTTCAGGGCTTCCGCTGACATTAAAATAACAAGTAACCAGACATATAACATGGCAACATTCAATATTCCACCGGTTAATAGCGACATCGCAGCAGCGCTGCAACATAAGATAGACAACAAGACCAAACCACTGGGATCATTAGGGCAGCTGGAAAAGATCGCTTTACAGGTGGGTGCTGTACAACAGACGCCCACACCTGCATTAAACCAACCCACTATAGTTGTCTTTGCCGGTGATCATGGCATCGCCAATGAAGGTGTCAGCCCCTTTCCGCAGGAAGTGACCTATCAGATGGTCTTTAACTTCTTACAGGGCGGCGCCGGCATTAATGTCTTCACCAGTCAGAACGGCATGCAGATCCGGGTAGTGGATGCAGGCGTGAACTTTGATTTCAATCAGCATCCCGGTCTCATACATGCGAAGGTAGCTATGGGTACTAAGAGCTATCTGCATGAACCGGCCATGACGAAGGTACAATGCCAGGAAGCGATTGAAAAAGGCGCTGCTATTGTCCGGGAGATCCACCAGGAGGGTTGTAACGTAATCGGTTTTGGTGAGATGGGCATCAGTAATACGTCTTCCGCCGCTATCATTATGAGCCTGCTTTGCGATATTCCGCTGGAGCAATGCATTGGCCGGGGAACGGGATTGGACGATGAAGGGCTGGCGAAGAAGAAGGCGATCCTCTCAGCGGCGATAGCCCGGCATAAAGGCATCGAAAAGACGCCCCTGAATGTATTGAGCACCTTCGGTGGATTTGAAATCGCGATGATGTGTGGTGCGATGTTACAGGCCGCTGCGGCAGGTATGATCGTTCTCGTGGATGGATTTATTTCTACCTCCGCACTGCTGGTGGCATCCAAAATAAATGAGCATATCCTGGATTACTGCATTTTCACTCATCAGTCCAATGAGCAGGGGCACCATCTCATGCTGACCCAGCTGAAAGCTGTACCTTTACTGAGCCTGGGCATGCGTTTGGGAGAAGGAACAGGCGCCGCGGTAGCTTACCCCCTTATCCGGTCAGCTGTGAACTTCCTGAATGAAATGGCCAGCTTTGAATCTGCAGGCGTATCCAACAAAGCATAGCGTATGAAAAAGGAGGTCCGCATATTCTTAACAGCGCTGATGTTCTTTACCCGCATCCCCGTACCCGCAGGTATTGACCATAATACAGCTGATCTGAACAGGTCCAGCCGCTACTTCCCCATGGTCGGCATCCTGGTGGGTATCATAGGCGCTGCCTGTTTTGCCGTCGCCTACAGCCTCTTCAAAGACATCTTCACAGCAGTTATACTCTCGCTTATCGCAACGCTGCTTGTTACAGGCGCATTCCATGAAGATGGTCTTGCTGACGTAGCTGACGGTTTTGGTGGTGGCTGGACGAAACAACGCATTCTGGAGATCATGAAAGATTCCCGCACAGGCGCATTTGGTGTCATAGCCCTTATCGTGATATTACTCCTGAAGATATGCCTGCTGGCGAAACTGGCTTTGCTGATGATCAATACGCATCTGCTGCTGTTCTGCCTCCTCTATGTGGCTGCACATGCTTTCAGCCGTACCATGCCTGTATTCCTGTTACGATACATGCCTTATGCACGGGAAGATGACGCTACATCCAAAAGCAAACCACTGGCTACGAAGATCAGCTGGCCGGGCTTCTCTGTGGCGCTCATCACCGGACTGATACCGTTGTTGCTGATGATATATGCCCTTCATTACTCGTATCTGCTATTGCTGGTCATCATTCCCTGCGGATTACTGACATTATACCTGGCCCGCTTCTTCCATAAGTGGATAAACGGATATACGGGCGACTGTCTTGGGGCAGTGCAACAACTGAACGAGATCACCTTTTACATGGGCATACTGGCAATATGGAATTATATCTAGTAAGGCATATCAAACCGGATTTCCCTGAAGGAACCAACTACGGACAGACAGATGTACCCCTGCCTGCAGATCATCATACGCTGCATGAAGCGATTATCAGGCTGTTGCCCACGGAATATGATGCCGTGTACAGCAGTCCGCTGACAAGATGCAAACTGCTGGCACAGGCCATCACCACCAGGCACATTACAGACAAGCGCCTGATGGAACTTCACTTTGGCGACTGGGAAGGCAGAAAATGGGACGATATCCCACGGGATGAACTGGACGCCTGGATGGCAGACTATATCAACCTGGCCCCACCCGGGGGAGAATCATTGCAGCAATTAGTCGACCGGTTTGCAGCGTGTATCAGAGATCTGCAGGCAACACAATCTCAACGGATAGTGATCATCACGCATGCTGGCATTATCCGTAGCGCCATGCATTTGTTCAATGGCATTCCACTCAGCCAGATCATGATGGAGAAAGTGGAATACGGAGGCATTTACACATTCAACCTGAAATAATCAACACATGAAAATATATACCAGGAAAGGAGATAAAGGCACAACGGCGCTCTTCGGCGGCAGCCGGGTAGATAAAGACGATGTACGGGTGAACTGTTATGGCACACTGGATGAGGTCAACTCTACTATCGGGTTATTACGCGCTAAACTAGGCAGCGACCATGAATGGCAGCCTAATTTACATAAGATCCAGAAAGACATGATGGATATGATGTCTCACCTGGCGCGTCCCTCCGATTGTAAAAAAGAGAATCCTAACCCAAAACCAGCCGATGGCCCGGAGTTCTGCGAACAATGGATCGACGAGCTGGAAGCCGGTATAACGACAAAGTCTGATTACTTCCTCTTACCCGGCGGCAATGAAATATCCGCACTATGCCATGTGGTAAGAACACAGATGCGCAGAGGAGAAAGACTACTGGTCTCTCTGATGAAGGTGGATACGGTGGATGATTATATCCTGTCATACATCAACCGTTTGTCTGATCTCTTCTTCATTCTAAGCAGAGCAGAGATGGACAAGGCTGGTGTGGCAGAAGAAAAATGGCAGTTGTTCCTGTATAAGAGAAAGAAGACTGCAGAGTAAGCATCCGCTCATCTGTTTATAATAACAATAATTATACACGCTTAAAAGATACATAATGGCTCAAAAAATTCCTGTTACTATCATCACAGGCTTTCTCGGTTCAGGTAAGACTACCCTGATCCGAAATCTTATTCAGAACGCCAATGGCCGCAGACTGGCCGTTATTGTCAACGAGTTTGGCGAGATGGGTATAGATGGCGAGATCCTGAAATCCTGCTGTTCCAATGAAGAAGATGTACTTGAACTGAACAATGGCTGTCTTTGCTGTACCGTACAGGAAGAATTCCTGCCGGTTATGTTACAGCTGATGGAACGTAAAGACACCATCGATCACATCATCATTGAAACCTCAGGACTTGCATTACCCAAACCTTTGCTGCATGCCTTTAACTGGCCTGAATTGAAACCACAGATCACGGTAGATGCAGTAGTGACTGTAGTAGACGTCGTAGGACAAGCTACCGGTGAGATCTGTGACAGGGAACGCGTACAGGCGCAAAGGCTGGCAGATGATTCCCTGGATCATGAAACCCCGATAGAAGAGCTGTTCGAAGACCAGTTGTCCTGCGCTGACCTGGTAGTGATGACAAAGAAAGACCTGTTAGATGAAATCCAATACGAAGAAGTGAGAGCGATCATCGCAGGCAAGGTACGTCCCGATGTGAAAATGGTGGCAGCAGCCAATGGCGTATTGTCCGCAGAGATCCTTTTAGGTGTAAATGCCGCGGCAGAAGATGACCTGGACAGTCGTCACTCCCATCATGAAGAAGATCATGCCAATGGTCTGGAACACCATCATGATGATGATATTGATTCCGTAGTAGTAGATATTCATGCACCTCATACACCAGAAACGCTGGTAGAAGCATTGAAAGAGCTGATCGGAGAATATGAGATCTATCGTATAAAAGGGTTTATTGATATTCCCGGTAAACCTATGCGGATGGTATTGCAAGGCGTATCCAACCGTTTCGATCACTATTTTGACCGTAAATGGAAAGATGGTGAAACACGTAAAACAAGCCTGGTGATCATCGGAGATGAGTTACACGATAAAGACCTGGGCACTATTATCAATGAAAGACTGAGTGTAGTCAGCTAATATCATACATGCATCTTATTCCAACTATTCCGGGAGGATGGAACCCTAATGGTGAAGGGGTCTTCCATATACAGCAGCAGCCTGGCGACATTGTGTTCCTGTCAGCAGCCGATACAGAGATACATTCCCTGAACAATGCGTACAGGGAACTGTATCAGCAGGCGGCAACATCAATGTTATCAAACACAGGAAATACGCCCCTGCCCTCACTGCGTATCGCTAATCTTGTGTACCTGAAACAGGAGCTCACGATCGATAAGTATGTAGAGGAAGTGATCGGGGAAGCGAAATTAGTTATCTGTCGCTTTCTGGGCGGTAAAAACTATTATCCATACCTGTTCGAAGCGGTCAGCATAACCTGTGAACTGAAGAAGATCCCTGTACTATTCCTCCCGGGATATGATGTACCTGATATTGAGCTGCTCAACAGTTCTACTGTTGATATCCATATTACAGATACAGTCTGGAAATACCTTTGCGCAGGCGGCAGGCGGAATCATCTGCAATGTCTGCAATATATCTTCCACACCTTCTTTCACCTGCCTTATTCATTTGAGGGGCCACAGCGTTTACCGGACCTGTTCCTCTTTCATCAGGAAAAAGGTGTCATTCCCGTAGGCGAAGAACATACGATCGTTCCACAACATTCTCAGTCGGGAAATGCGGTGATACTCGTATATCAGACCCATTACCTGGCGGATAATCTGGAGCCGGTATATTATCTTGCTTCGGCTTTAGAAAAACAGGGTATTAATCCTATCATTGCTTTCGCCAGTAATCTCCGTGACCAGGCTACCTGCGATGAGCTGTTTACCCTGTTGCACAAGGTCGGAACTGCCATAGATGTCATCATCAACACCACCAGCTTTTCCATCAAATCATTACTGGATAGTACAGACGATCAGTTCATTTTCAGAAAAATGAATGTACCTGTTATTCAGGCCATCTTCGCTTCCTGCACAAAAGAGATCTGGCAGGAGAACCTGTTTGGCCTGACGCCTACAGATGTAGCCATGAACATAGCGCTGCCGGAAATAGATGGAAGGATCATTACCACAGCGGTTTCGTTTAAGTCTTCTTTAGGGAGGGATGCACTGACGGATTCAGATATCCTTAAATATACCACTCATGAAGAAGGCTGCGACTTCGTTGTGGAATTCACCAGGCGTTGGATAGCCATCAGGAATAAAGAGAATGGAGATAAACGCATCGCCCTCATCATGCCTAACTATCCGAACAAGGATAGCCGTTTGGCCAATGGTGTCGGCCTGGACACGCCTGCCAGTATCGTGGAGATACTACGTGCATTAAAGGGTCACAATTATCATGTAGGAGAATTTGTACCAGCGGATAGTGGGGAGCTCATAGAACTGATCACGCATTACATCACTAATGATACGGATACTGCCTTATACAGACCTTACCAGGTAAGTCTAAAGATCTCGCAATTCTACCAGTACTACAATGCGCTTTCTCCTGTTTTAAGACAGAAGATTGAACAGCAATGGGGCCATCCTGATGGCTCTCCTAATTATAACGAGAATGAATTTATTATCCCTGGTTTCCTGCTGGGCAACACTTTTGTGAGTATTCAGCCTGCCCGTGGTTATAACCAGGATATTAAAGCGATTTATCATTCTCCCGATCTGCCGCCTACATATGCTTACCTGGCTTATTATTTCTGGGTGAATAATGTCTTCCACGCAGATGCGGTAGTACATGTTGGTAAACACGGCAACCTTGAATGGCTGCCCGGTAAAAGTGTGGCCCTCAGCAGAGATACCTGTTTCCCTGCAGTGTTGTTAAATCCCATCCCGCATTTTTATCCTTTTATCATCAATGATCCCGGCGAGGGCACACAGGCCAAGAGGAGGAATCATGCCATTATCATCGATCATCTGATACCACCTATGACAAGAGCGGAGAGTTATGGTGTACTGACAAAACTGGAACACCTGATCGATGAGTATTACGATGCATACAGTATAGATCCGAAGCGAACAGCAATCATCAAAACACAGATCACCCAACTGGTACGGGAAGCCAACCTGGAAGCCGACTTGCAATCGTCAGTGAAGGACATTGATGAGTTGCTGGTGAAACTGGATGGCTATCTATGTGAATTGAAAGAAGCACAGATCCGGGATGGCCTGCACATTCTGGGTAAAGCGCCGGAAGGAGAACAATTGACGGATCTACTCGTAGCATTACATCGTGTGCCGGTAGCAGGAAGGATGGGGATCACACAGGTACTGGCAAGGGATCTGGGGCTGTCATTGGATCCTTTGAATTGCGACTATCAGGCAGCTCTTATAGCCGATGACCAACATACTGTATTTGCGGAATGCCGGATCAATGGGGATGTAATAGCCGTACTTGAGGGTCTGGCTAAGGCACTGATCAGTGAAATGCTTACAGGATCTGATCAGCTGAATCCTGAACAATACCCGCTCACCAGCGAATACTGCCGGTTTATTATTGAGGATACCTTACCTAAGATACAAGCCACCAGCGAGGAGATCACTAATCTCCTACAGGGATTGAACGGTCATTACGTACCTTCAGGCAGTTCTGGCGCTCCTACGCGCGGACGGCTGGATGTACTGCCCACAGGACGTAACTTCTACTCTGTAGATGTGCGTGCTATCCCTACACAAACCGCCTACAACCTGGGTGTGAAGAGCGCCAACCTGATCATCGACAGGTATTTACAGGAGCACGGGGATTATCCGGAGTCGATCGGACTGTCTGTTTGGGGAACCTCCACTATGCGCACCGGTGGTGATGATATAGCCCAGGCGCTGGCATTGATGGGCGTGAAGCCCGTATGGCAGGCAGCAAACAGGCGGGTGAGCGATTTTGAGATCATTCCACTAATCACCCTGCGACGTCCACGGGTAGATGTAATGTTGCGCATCTCCGGCTTTTTCCGGGACGCTTTTCCTGATGTGATCTCCCTCTTTAATGCTGCCGTAGAGAAGGTGGCCCAGCTGGATGAATCTTTGGAGCAGAATCCCATCAGAAAGCGTTTCCTGAAAGAAAAACAGGAATGGCAAGCCAAAGGACTGGATGAAGAAAAAGCGTATAAGCGCGCTTTATTCAGGGTGTTCGGTTCCAAGCCTGGCGCCTACGGAGCAGGCCTGCAGGCCGTGATCGATGAGAAGAACTGGCAATCGAAAGAAGACCTCGCAAAGGTGTATATCAACTGGAGCGGTTATGCCTACGGTGCTGACCGTATTGGTGAGTCAGCTCACGAGGTATTTGAAAAACGTTTGTCTGATATACAGGTGGTCATGCATAACCAGGACAACCGGGAACATGATATACTGGATTCCGACGACTATTACCAGTTCCAGGGCGGACTGGCCAATGCCGTACAGACTATAAAGGGCGAACAACCTTCCATTTATTTCGGAGATCATGCAAGGCCGGAAAATCCTCAGGTGAAAACTTTGAAGCAAGAGCTGTTAAAAGTATACCGCTCCCGTGTTATTAACCCTAAATGGATTACAGGAGTAAAACGGCATGGGTACAAGGGCGCTTTCGAAATGGCCGCTACAATGGATTACCTGTTTGCTTATGATGCGACTACCGACCTCGTGGACGACTTCATGTATGAGGGTATTACCCGGGCATATCTCTTCGATGAAGAGAACAGGCAATTCATAGAACAGGTCAATCCCTGGGCGCTGAAAGATATGACAGAACGTATGCTGGAAGCCATCCAGCGGGGTATGTGGAAACAGCCGGAGAAAGAGACATTGGAGCGACTGCAGCAGTTGTTTGTGGATCAGGAATAAGGCTTAACATCACCCCTCACTGTCAGGGGCTTTTTCTTCCACCATGACAATCATTTTATCGGGGTCCCAGATATACGCACAATGTACATGTATTTCACTCAACAGGAAATACAAACTTGTTGGTATTTTTCAAAAGAGAAGATGCATTGGAAAGGATATATATGTTTTTTGCTGTATTCAAAATTTCATTTTGACAGCTCCGGAAAAAGTATTTAACTTTAAAAAGACCTCGAATTGACCGGCTCGTTTTAAGTACTATTACAGACAGACAAGATAACTCTATTGTAAAACAAGTCATGTGAAACCTCAGCATTGCTGGTAAAGGTTACTATTGTTTCATTCCACACCAACTCACTAATTATCTAAACACCTACTGATCATGCAACGTAATTTTGAACGTTACCTCGGACCCGTATTTAAAAGAGCGCAACTCAATCAACTGCGGACAGAAGCATTAAAGTCCGCCCAGTTTACAGGAAAGGGTATACAGCCGATGGAATACTCTACCTTCGAAAGTGATGAAGCTCCTATTGCAATTCCCCCGGAATTTAATGGTAAAGATTATGTCTCATTCCTGTTATGCATCGATGCTGAGATAGAACATGGCCTGATGCTGCAGTACCTTTACGCAGCCTACAGCCTTGGCGGGCCTCAGGTGCCGCCAGAACATCAGGAAGATGTGCGTAATGCGCAAGAGGTCATCCTGGGTATTGCAAAAGAAGAAATGGGACACTTCATTTCCGTACAGAACGTTCTGAAGCTGATCGGTGCTCCATTGCATTTCGAAAGACAGGATTACCCCTGGGATACTCCTTTTTATCCATTTCCCTTCAAGCTGGAACCACTTACTTTATCTTCACTGGCAAAATATGTATATGCGGAAGCCCCTCAAAGCTGGCTGGACAGCGACGATCCGTACGCTATAGAAATAGTCAATATTGTCAAACAGGAAGTACCGCACCCCAATACAGTCGGTGCGTTGTTTGAAGTGTTGCTCAAACTTATCAAAGATCCCAACGTTATTTCCGATGAAGCCTTCCAGGCAGAAACATATCCTTTCCAGGCTAAGTTTGATGAATGGGGCAGAGGTTACAAAGGCGGACACCGGGGCAACACCTTATCAGGCTTAGCCGGCACTCCTGATGTACTGGTGATGCCACTCGCCAGCAGGGATGACGCGTACAATGCCATCAATGAGATAGCTGAACAGGGTGAAGCTACTACGCTGGACACCAAACAGCCTTCACACTTTGAACGCTTCCTGACCTTATATAAGACCCTTAAACAAATAACAGCCGGTGCCAGCTGGTCTTTCTCCCGTAACCTGGCGGTTAATCCTGAAATACCTTCCAATTCCGATGATCCGGAGTCATCACCTTCTGATGGACAGACTTCCGATGAAGCACTCGACTACATCACCAATATAGAGGCACAGAACTGGGGTCACCTGTTCAATATCCGTTACCGGATGTTGTTGAACTTCCTTACACATAGTTTCGTGCTGGATAATGGTTACAACAATGCAGGCGCCATTTCCCCACGTGGTATGATCATCAATTCCACTTTCGGGGAAATGTACAATCTTCGCAGTATTGCCGCTGTGATGATACAATTGCCACTACTGCAGGATCCCGGTACTATCGATGAAAACACCAAATATGCCGGTCCGCCGTTCCTGGTGCCATACACCCTCCAATTGCCTGCAGGTGAACACAACAGGTGGCGTGCACACAAAGACCTCATCTTTGCATCCGGGCCAATCATCCAGACCTTGCTGAACCAATCGAAAGAACAGCATCACCGCTATCTCTATTCATTGCTTGAAGCAGATGCGAAACTCCTGCAGGTAATAGAAGAGCTTACAAGCATCTGTAGTTGTTAACTAACCAGTAAAAACAAACGTTATGCAAATCAAAGAAATCCGTATCCTTCCTCCCATCGCAATAGGCCGCCTTGGCGCTTCTCCGCTGCCGGTAGCCGCATATGACCTCGTTATTCCCGACAATAAACCTCTTGACTTCAGACAGATAATACCTCAGGAGACACTTACCGTGGACAATATTCAGAATACCGTCAGCGCCCATGTACCAGACCAGATCGTCTTCAAGGACCCTCCCGAAAGCGATGGTTACATTTGTCCGGTAGCACCTTTCCTGGAGCTCTTTGCTATTACTTCTGACAATCCGGATATGCTCGTTCCCCTTACAGAGGAATTATTGCAGCAGGCTGGCCTCACTCTCGACAATGTTAGCTGGTCTGTTACTGTGGGCAACTTAAAATTATTCCGCAGAACAGGTAATATCAAAGACAAGATCATCGCCACAGTGGAGAACATAAAAGACGCCTACGTATACAAACTGGTAGGGGAATGTCCCAACTTCCACGATGGCAAAACGCTGCCCCTGGGTTCGGTGCAATTCATTCGCCCATCAAACGATTTTCCCGGGTTACGGTTCCGCTTCACGCCGGCAGCCGGTAACGTGTACGGATCTTCCACAGAGAGAATAGAAAGCGAAGGCGCACAAGCGACTGCCGATCCGGTTATCACCAGTGACCTCCAGGTATTATATGACCCCGCCAAAGGCGGCTGGCAGGGATATAGTGAAACAGCGAAGTTCAATCCCACCTATACTATGCCGGCACAGATATTTGCCGGCTACAGTACAAAGCATGGTGACCAGGTAAGCTGGGGCTATCTTGATGATGAATGTGATGGTATTGTTACAGCTACCCTGCAGCCTGCTGATAACGGTCTTGCACCACTCAGCGCTACCGCACATATAGTGGCAGGTCCTCCTGCATTTGCACCGGATATACTGCCTATCCGTGCTGTGTCTGATGAACTGGAACAGATCATCATGGGCACAGCACCTGATAAGGAAGTGCCTATTGAAGTAGCAGAAGAAATAGTCCGCCGCGCCTTTGAATCCATTACGCTCATGAACACGGCTGTCATGAACGGCAACCCCATTAATGGCAGGGAGAATGTGGCCAGCACCATGGTAAGACAGGACACCAACGATTTCGGCCGCCTGTATGAACCTATTATGGCAAGTTCCATAGTTGACAACCTGGCCCTTCGCACCCTGCATGAAAGAGTCTTTAACGGGTTAAGCTCAGGAGCTGCCACCTGGTTTGCCTCCGCCCTCCGCAAGCCGCACAAGATCGGCGACCTCTCCGATACAGAGCGCCGCAAGATGCCCGGTCTCATGAGGGGCGCTGACGGAAGAGCGCTGACGCTCACCCACCGGATGATCAACAGTGTGATACAGGCAGCTTCGAATGCCATGTTCCGCACTGGTAACACGGCTACACCACCGCCAGCACCTCCGCCACCACCACCTGTTCCGGGCCAGCCATTGAAAGCAGATGAACTCATTGCGCAATTGCACTATCGTGGTCTCGGTAATCCGTACAGCGTATTGCCAAGGACCGCTATTTCCAACTGCTTCCCCGGACTTGAGTTCGACTTCAGGAACCTGTGGAGGCATACTTTCCAGAACGTCACCATGAGTGAGAATGATAACTATGTGCTCAATGATACTACCAGCTTCAATCTCACAGGCCGCCGCCTGGTAGCGGTGAACGGACAACCGACCATGGTGCGTGGCATAGGGCCGGTATTCCCGGGTGGAGACAATGTCCATTTAACCACCAGCGACAATCCCAGCGGTGCTGCATTTATGGAATGGTCCAATCTCATTGCAGGTTTTAAACTGACGCCCGGACAAACCGTACAGGCACAGTTCACCGCGGGAGAAGCCACACTACCAGTGCTGGTCACAGCAGATGAATTAAGTGATAAAGTAAAATATCCCGAGTTCACGCTTACCGTCAACAGTTACATGACACCCAATACAGCAGCCTTGTCGCCCACTATCGTTGCTCCCGGAGAACTGACACATGGTCTCTGCGCACCATGGCAGAACGACTACCGGGAATGCGCATGTTATTACTGGGCAGCCAGCCGGCCTGACTATGTGAATGTGGAACCAGGTGAAGATGGGCTGAGCCATGGCGATATGTGGCTCGCCAAACGGCGCACAGGGGAATATGTGCCCGACAACCGGACAGACTCCCGCCTTTTTTCTTATGACGATCTCTTCCAGGACTGGCAGGGTGAGCTCAGCTTCATTATCAATGGCCGTGATGCGGTAGCATCGCCATCGACCTCCGGAGATGGCGGCGGACAAAGTAGTGATAAAGCGGCCCAACCGGGTACGCAGGTGCATCCTAATCCTTCACTAATCGATAAATAATGGCTCCTGCAGCACAACATTCAAGCCCTAATTCACTGGCAGTCATTGCCGGTGAATTAGCCTCCCATATCAATAAAAAGTCGGGCCCGCGATCGCCGCAGATACATATGGTGCCCACAGCAGGCAATACCCAGCTGTTTGTTGCCAACGGCAGCCGTCTTTACAACATGTCGCCTTCCATTGAAGCACGTATAGAACAACTACTGCAACAACAGGATGAAACAGGCATCACCAATGAACTGATCACTCTCGGGCTGGACATGCCGGTGCTCATCAACGACGAGCCGCTGAAAAGCCCGAAGATCTATGCACTGTCGCTCGCCATTGCCCAGAAATGCAACATGGGCTGCACCTATTGTTATGCCGATCAGGGCGACTTTGGAGGTCCGATGAAGAACATGACAGCCGATATCGCCCGGCAATCCATTGATCTCTTGCTGAAAGACTGTGAACCCGGCAGTAAGGTACAGCTCACCTTCCTGGGGGGCGAACCGCTCATTAACAGGAAGGCATTGAGGGATGCCACCGTATATGCGTTTGAACAGGGTCGTCAGCGAGATGTACAGGTCAATTTCTCACTAACCTCCAACGGCACACTGCTGCAGGAAGATGATGCCGCTTTCTTTGAAGAATATGGCTTTGCTGTCACTATTAGTCTTGACGGCATTGGCGAACAGCATGACCAGCTACGCCCCCTGAAGAATGGCGCCGGTACCTATGGACAGATCATTAAAAAGATACAGCCATTACTGAGCACTCAGCGCAGGATGCAGGTATCTGCCCGGGTAACCGTCACCCCTGCCAATATGGACCTCCCAAAGACCTTACAGGAATTTGTGAACATGGGCTTTCACAGCGTCGGCTTTTCGCCCTTACTGCGTTCCAGCAGTGGTAAAGGTGAAATGTCAAAGGAAGACCTGGAGCAGATGCTGCAGGGCATGATAGCATGCGGACTGCTCTTTGAACAGCATGTCATCATGGGTAAGCGCTTCCCCTTCCTGAATATGGTCAATGCCTTGAAAGAGGTTGCCAAAGGCACCCACAGACCCTATCCCTGTGGTGCGGGCGCGGGTTATATGGGTGTATCTGCCGACGGTGAATTATCGGCCTGCCACCGTTTTGTAAATGAACCTGCCGGCCATATGGGAGATCTTACTAACGGAATAAATCCTACCTTACAGAATAACTGGCTGGCATCAAGACACGTGCACAACCAGGAACCCTGTCACCAGTGCTGGGCCAGGTATCTTTGTGGTGGCGGCTGTCACCACGAGGTATTGGAAAGAGGCCGTAACGCCTGTGACTATATCCGTGGCTGGCTGCATTACACGATGCAGGCCCACGAAAGGATCGCTAGAATGGCGCCCCATTGGAACAAATAGCTATTCAACACATATTATGACCCCACAACAAAGCACTGATGTGCTTATCATTGGAGCTGGCCCTGCAGGTACCTGCGCTGCATTACGCCTGCTCGCCCTCGGCCACAAAGTGGTGCTGGCAGAAAGTGAACCCTTTCCCCGTCCACAGATCGGCGAGTCCCTGTCACCCGGTATCCGGAACATCTTTGATTACCTGGATGCCACGGACCTGCTTACCCGACGCAATTATTTCCACCAGCTGAACGCACAGGTAATATGGGATACCACCACGCCGCAAACGGTCAATGCCGCACAACGCGGCCCGGGCGTAATGGTGGACAGAGGACAGCTTGATAAAGACCTGCTCGACCTGGCGATGCAGCGTGGACTGCAGCTTTACCAGCCAGCCCGCTTTGAGTCATGCAAACAGACAGATGGCGGATGGCAGTCACAACTCCGCCAGGATACGCAGACCATTACTGTCAACAGCAGGTTCATACTCGACGCTCGTGGACGCCGGGGCAACCATATGCAGAACAGGGTGCTTACCGCTCCACCTACAATCGCAATATGGGGCCATTTACCGGCACATCTCATGCCAGCCGACACATTGATTGAAGCAACAGAAAAAGGCTGGATTTGGGGCTCTCCTACCCCTGACGGACAATTCAGGACCATTACCTTCATCGCCCCCGGGGAGCTAAGAGGTAATACCGTTCCTCATGTATTCTATGACCTGCTTTCCCGGACGCAATTATTTCAGCAGGCAGCCGGCGACTGGCAGATGGATGACTTACAAACCTGCACCGTATTTACCTACGCACATACGTCCCCCTGGCAGGACAACTACCTCCGCTTGGGTGAAGCAGCATTTTCCCTCGATCCGCTTTCTTCTACGGGCGTGGAAAAAGCCATGCGCTTTTCTTTGCAGGCGGTCATCGCGGTCAATACCATTCTCAAAACCGGTCATACGGACATGGCACAGACGTTCTATGAAGACCGCATGATTGAATCTATCAGCAGCCATACACACTGGACCAGCGGCTACTACGCACAGGCCTGGCCGGGACAGCAACATGCTTTCTGGAGGGAAAGGTCTGTACCATTCATCGACAAATCGCCAGTGCCAACGGCATTCTATACAAGGCTCAGGGATAAATTCAGCGCACCCAAAGAAAAAGGACCAGAGCGACTGATCAACGTACAGCAGGAACTGCAACGCCTGTGGCATGAACAGGTACACCTGTCTTCAGCCCTGATATTCAAAGAAACACCTTGTGTGATCGATGATATACTGCAGCTCCGCACTGCCATCCAGCACCCCAACCTGGAACGTGAAATGGCCTACCTGGAAACGGTGGAGATATCCCCCCTGCTGTCGGCAGCGTTTAAAGAGGCCACTTTTGGCAGTATTGTACAGGAGTGGAGCAAAATAGTTCCTTTCGAACAGGCTGTCCGTATTGCCTTCTTTTTGTGGGATAAGGACATTTTATGTACCACTGCGCAGTAAAGGCGTCCGTTTCCGGACGCACCTCATGCTAAAAGCGAACAATTTAACAGGTGCAAAAACATACAATCAATTGACTATAAGACTATTGAAAGGTGGCATTGGCTTTGATCCACATCGGCACATCCTCCACCTAAACGTAACCTTATATGTTCAGGAACTATTTTGTTCTAGCCATCAGACACCTGAAACGCAATCTTAACTATGCCACACTAAATATCATTGGGCTTACCTTAAGTATTGCTGCCTGTCTGATCATCTTTCTGATCACTAAGAATGAACTGACTTTCGACAGCTATCACCGTAAGGCCGACAGAACCTACAGGGTCACCATGAATGCGCTTGACTTTAATCCGAGCGTATCCCTGGCTATTGCTCCTGCCATGCGTAGCACTTTCCCTGAATTGGAAACAGTTTCCCAGTACTGGCACCGTCTCGATGGTCTCGTGAAAGTAGGCAATACCCGTTACATGCAGAAAGAATACGCGTTCGCCGACGGTTCGTTTACGGACATCTTCGATTATCAGTGGTTGTCCGGCAATCCGCATACTGCACTGTCCACGCCCAATACGGTCGTTCTGACGGAAAGTGTGGCCCGCAGGTATTTCGGCGATCAGAATGCCCTGGGCAAGACATTCCAGCTTGACAATAGCTACCTGATGACAGTTACCGGCGTTATCAAAGACCTTCCTCCCAATACAGGCATGACCTTCGGATTCCTGGCATCTTTTGCTACCGTTGAAAAAGAGATGAAAGAGGCCATGGCCGAATTCTATGCCATTGTAGGCGGCAATACATTTATCGTTGTTCCGCCTCATTACGATATCAGAAAGATCGAAAGCCGCATGCAGGGTTTTATCAAGCAGAACTGGGGAAGCCAGATCGCGGCAGAAGCTAAGCTGCTGATGCAGCCCCTGAAGGAGATCCATTTTGATCAACGTTATATACAGAGCGCTACTACCTCCCGTAATACCTACCGCGCACTGATCGCTATTGCGATCTTTATCATTGTGACTGCCTGTATCAACTTCATTAACCTGGCCACTGCACAGGCCATGAAACGCGCCCGGGAAACCAGCGTCAGAAAAGTGCTGGGCGCTCACCGTTTCCAGCTGATACGGCAGTTCCTGGGTGAAACCAGTGTACTGGTGCTTATGACGGTGGTACTCGGTGTTGGTATCGCCTATCTGGCATTACCACAGGTGGCATCCTGGCTGGATGTACACATCGGCATAGCGCAATTAAATCAGCCCCTGATATACTTACTGCTGGCGGCCCTGACACTTATCATCATTTTACTGGCAGGGCTGTACCCAGCATTCGTACAATCGTCCTTTCAGCCTGCCGTCAGTCTGAAAAGCTCCACCGGTCAATCATCCCGTGGCTTAACCCTGCGCAAATCACTGGTATTCGTCCAATTCCTGGTATCACAGGTGCTGATTATCGGCACACTGGTGGTGGCCAAACAAATGGACTTCTTCAAAAACCAGGATCTGGGCTTTAATAAGGAAGCAGTGATCTCTTTTGGCATTCCCGACAGGGCAAAACGGGAAGTACTGGCGCAGGAACTAAAGGATAATACCGGTATCAAAGAAATGTCGTTCTCGACCGGCGCTCCTTCCTACAATCAGAATTTTGGCCCATTCTCCTGCCCGGAAAGAGGTCTTACAAAAGACGATGTAATGGAACTGAAATTCGTCGATGAAAACTTCATGAAGATGTTCGACATGAAAATGCTGGCGGGAGAAGGTATTACACAGGTAAAAGACGGCGATACCATCCGGCGGGTAGTAGTTAATGAGGCCCTTGTCCGGAAACTGGGATTCACACACCCGGAAGATGCGCTTGGACTGAACTTTATGTCAGGCAACGCGAAACTCATGATCAAGGGGGTCGTACAGGACTTCCAAAGTGAATCCAAACACAAGGAAAAAAGACCCTGTGTCCTCTTTAACAATCCACGTGCCTTTAATACAGTCAGTGTAAGACTGTATCCACAGCAGATGCCAGCTACTATTGCCCGGATTGAAAAAAACTGGTCAGCGCTGTTCCCTGATGACCTCTTTGCCTATGAATTCCTGGACGACCATATTGCAGCTATGTACAAACAGGAACAGAAACTCTATACGGCATACAGGCTGTTCTCAGGGCTGGCCATTATCATCGGCTGCCTGGGATTGTACGGACTGGTGGCATTTGCAGCCGTGCAGCGCAATAAGGAGATAGGGATCAGAAAAGTGTTGGGGGCGTCCATTCCTGATATTGTTGTACTGTTCGGCAAGGAGTTTATGTTACTGATAGCACTGGCATTCCTGGTAGCTACGCCATTGTCTTATTACCTGATGTACAACTGGCTGGGCAACTTTGCTTATCATATTTCGCTCAGTGCGGGCATCTTTATTGTTGCGATTGTGACATCAGTGCTTATAGCAGCGGTAACCATCGCCCATCAGTCTATTAAAGCAGCATTGTCCAATCCTTTAAAGAGCCTGAAAACGGAATAAATAAGGATATTGTAAGTACATAAAAGAGGGCGTCTCCTGGTTAATGAGACGCCCTCGCTTTATATAGGTAGTTCCACAGGCATTTACTGCCAGCCAGGCGTCTGTCTGAATATCTTATTGCCATAAGCGGCTGCTATATCTATTTCCGACTGTGGTACCGGCCACAAGGTATCGCGTAAGGGGAATTTTCTTGGGGAAC
Organism: Chitinophaga sp. CF418; assembly: GCF_900142925.1. Taxonomy (GTDB): domain Bacteria; phylum Bacteroidota; class Bacteroidia; order Chitinophagales; family Chitinophagaceae; genus Chitinophaga. The sequence goes on along the minus strand of NZ_FRCN01000006.1, from coordinate 31,492 downwards.
CACTGGGATCTTTTATAGTAGGTATAATAGTTCTGTCAGTCCCCCAGCGTTTCAGATCAAAATAGCGTTGCCCTTCCATTGCCAGCTCTATCCTTCTCTCATGGCGGATAGCAGTGCGCATGGCATCCTGTGAAAGTCCAACAGGCAGTACCGGCATGCCTACACCGGGTCGGGTGCGTACAGCATTCACGGCATCGTACACACTTCCATCAGCTCCGGCAATTTCATTTTGTGCTTCCGCATACATCAGCAATACATCTGCATAGCGCAGGTATACCCAGTCCTGGTCACTTTGTGTACCAATAACAGTTAAGCGGGTAGAATCAACGCCTTTCTTATTCAGGAAACCAGAGGACGCGCCAATAGCGGCAGGATCAAAGACGGTCCCTCCTTTGTACAATACACCCGGCACCAATATAGTAGCCAGCAAGCGTGGGTCCCTGTTATTATAAGGCTTAGTGGGATCATACAATGGAGAAGTGGTAATAGGCTGACCATCAATACATTCATAGTCATTCACCAAATACCCCATCGGCTGAAAGCTGGCGCCGTAAGTATACAGGTATTCCGCAGGACTATAGGCGTTCGGCACCTGATAGCGCCCGGAGAACATAATCTCCGGATTATTATCCTGACCGGGTTTCAGGAACAATTTGCGATAGCCGCCTGTATACAAACTAAAGCGGCCTTCCGTCATGATCGTTCTGGCGGTAGCAGCCGCCTCCTGGAAGTTGTGGACGGTGAGGAATACCTTCGTGATATATCCCAGGGCAGCACCTCGCACTACATGGCCCTTATAAGCAGTATTCGGAAGATTAGCCGCGGCAAAACGGAAGTCACTCAATACCGAGTCCAGTACCACAGCTTTCGGTGTCCTTCCCTGCTGATAAGATGCCGGTTCCTTTCCCAGTGGCTGAAAGCTCAGTACAACATCTCCATATAACTGCGCCAGCAGGAAATAATAGTATCCACGTATGAACCGGACCTCTGCTATATACGTATTCTTTTCTGTATCGTCCATCGTTACGTTACCAATATTAGCCATGAAGATATTACAGGCTTCTATGGCCTTGTAGGAGGTATTATACGCGTCTGACTGAATAGTGCCGGTTGTAGGTTCTATAGAGCCGTTAGCGACATTTGAAAAGGCGCCGCTGTATGCATTGTCTGTCAGCGTTTCCCAATATGGTGTACCCGCACCCCAACCCTGACCGGTATTGTTGGCATTGGTATAATTATACCCTTGTATCAGGTAACTGTAAATGGCAGTCAAGGCCTGGTCTGCGTCGGCTTTCGTTTTCCAGAAAGTACCCGAAGACTGCTGATCCTGCGGATACCTGTTCAGAAAGTCCTTCCCGCAACTATAGAGTGTGATCATTACCGGTAACAGGATGATCCAATATTTTATGTTGTACTTCATTTTCTTAAGATTAAACTGTTTTAGAAAGCTGCTTTAATACCGAAAGCAAACACCTGGTTCTGCGGATGCGATACAAATCTTGTATTGTTTGAAACCCTTTCCGGATCAAGCCCTTTAAACCCGGTGAAAGTGAGCAGGTTATCACCGGCAAAGAATACACGTAAGCTGCTTAGCGCCGCGCGTTTTGCCAGGGCGGCCGGCAATGTATACCCTATCTGCACGTTCTTGAGCCTTAAAAAGGAAGCGCCTTTCAGATAGTAGGTGGATGCAGTGCTGATATTACTGCTGGCATCTCCCTGTCCGGTTATGTAAATCAGCGGCATAGTGGTGCTGGGGTGCTCCGGGGTCCATGCATTCAGCCAGTCTGTAGTGGGAGGAGATCCCTGGTTGAATGGCTGAACGCCCCAACCGTTCACAAACAGCTTCTGTCCGTAGGAGCCATACAGGAAAACAGAGATATCAAAGTTCTTCCAGGAGGCGCTGGCGTTAAAGGAATAATCAAACTTTGGAAAAACACCCGGCACGATCACCCTGTCACTGGCATTAACAGTATCGTTACCTGTTACGTCCCTGAATTTCAAATAGCCTGGTTTAGGATTGTACTGCTGAATGGGAGACCGGGCTACTTCATCGGCCGACTGGAAGATACCCGCGTACTCATCCAGGTAGAAGCTGCCATACGGCTGCCCTTCCTGGATGATGGTGTTATTACCCGTATTGATGGAGGGTGCGCCAAACTTAATGACCCTGTTCTTATTTGTCTGAAAAGTAGCCCCTGCGGAAAACCTTACATTCCCTATGTTATCTGTATACTGCAAAGAGGCTTCCAGCCCTGTATTCTTCATTTTGCCCCGGTTGACGGTGGCTGCATTCAAACCCAGGTAGGCAGGAATTAAAGGCGTATACAGGATATCGTAGGTCAGTTTATTATACCAGTCGACAGTGACATCCAGTTTATTGAACAGGGTGATATCTGCACCGGCATCAAAAATGCGGGTGGTCTCCCACTTAATACTGCCGTCTACCAGTCCGTTCTGCGCTACGCCGGAGCTCAGCGTATTGCCCGAGAATGAATAAGCGTAACCGGTATTGGTATTATAAGCATTCTGGCTGGTATATACATCCTGATAAGGATAATTGCCAATGTTCTGGTTACCCAATTTACCCCATGAACCACGTACCTTCAGATTATTCAGCCATGTAATATTGTGGAGGAATTTTTCACGTGTAAGCACCCAGCCGGCGGAAACAGAGGGAAAAAGTCCCCAGCGATTGTCGGGCGGGAAACGGGAAGAGGCATCATAACGGGCATTGACCTCCAGCAGGTATTTTTCATCATAATCATAATTCAGTCTTCCGTAATAAGAGCGTAACGCCCATTCCGCGGAAGTACCGGTTGCAATCTGGGAGCCTGCCGGACCTGCATTCAATTCGTGCAGGCTATTGCTGGGGAAAGGAGTATTACGGCTGGCTACAAGTCGCTGTGCCTTGTTGTACTCTGCCTGGGTACCGGCCAACACCTTGAAATTATGCCGGTTGAATGTTTTTGAATACGTAAGCTGGGTATAGCCCACGGGGTAAACCATATTACTGTCTGTTACCACAAGTCCTTGTCCGTTCACATCCAGTGGCCGTTCGGCAGGATCGTTCGGTTTCGCAAACCAGTTATACTGATTGATCACGGGTTTGAAATCATACACCTTGTTGAAATTGAAATTAAGCCCTCCGCTTGTTCTCCATTCCAGTCCTTTTAAGAGACGGATGTTCAGGAAGAGACTACTTTGCAAATAGTAGTCATTACTGTTCACGAGCGCATTCTCTGCAATAGCCACGGGATTTTTATTGGGTGTTTGTACGCTGGGATATACAGAGTTCACATAACGTCCGCTACCGTCAGGCAATTTAGGTCCGTACATCGGCGATTGGGAGAGCGTGGACAGGAACATATCCTGGCTGCCCCTGGAGGCATATGTTCTTTTTCCGTAGTTGAGCGTAACACTGGAACCGAAAGTAGCCCAGTCATTGATCTTCGAATTCAGGTTAAACTGCAGGTTATACTTCTTGTATGAAAAACCGATCATGATATCCGGCTGATCTACATAACCAATACCGATGTTATAAACAGTTCCGTTACTGCCACCGGTCATGCCGATATGATGGGTTTGTACCCGTACTGTCCTCATGACCGCATCCAGCCAGTTGAAATTAGGATACCGCTTAGGATCGGAAGGATTAGTATAAGCGGCAATCATCTCGGGGGTAAACCTGTTTGTATAACCTGAATTGGCAGCTGCTACGTTGTACATCTGCATATACTGTGCAGAGTTATAGATCAGGTTATCAGGCAAAGCCGTGGGTTTGGTGATGCCGAGGCTATAGTCGTACGACAGCTGGAACTTCCCGCTTCTCCCTTGTTTGGTCGTCACCAGTATCACGCCATTGGCAGCTCTCGTACCATATATAGCAGCAGATGCCGCATCTTTCAGCAGCGTAACTGATTCTATATTCTGTGGGTCAAGTACTGTAAGACTTCCCGGTAAACCGTCTACAATCACCAGGGGGCTGCTTCCTGCGGAGCTATAGGAACCCAGTCCTCTCACCCGCAACACTGCGCCTTCATTACCGGCTTCGCCAGAGCCTTGGGTGAGCGATAGTCCCGGCATTTTCCCCTGTAACAGCTGCACTGGATCTGTAGCGATCCTTTTATTCAGTTCGGCGCCGTTCACAGTGGCAATCGCGCCTGTCAGGTCACTCTTCTTCTGTGTGCCATAACCTACTACCAGTACTTCGTTTAATCCCTTACTGCTTTCTGCAAGCGAAATATCTATCTGCTGACGGCCATTTACGGGCAACTCCTGCGTCTGAAAACCGATGACAGTAATCACCAGTGTAGCATTAGCAGGTACATTTGCCAGGGAATAACGGCCCCGGTCATCTGTAGATGTGCCGGTATTACTACCTTTTACTCTTACGGTAGCGCCGGGAATGGGTTGTTTATCGCTATCACGGGTAATGATACCGGTTATTGTCCGGACCTGGGCGTGTACAGCCGTCCAGGCGAAAATTAGTGTAATGCACAGGAGCAATAGCCTGATGCGGGGTCTGTAAGCATTAATCATAACGTATGGATTTAAGTGATGAAAAACATGTTTAACGGATCAACAGCTACAAAAAGAAAGGAATCGCAGGGTAATACCTATAGACAATGCAAACGTTTGCACATAAGCATCTGGTTTTAACGTGGGAAACAGGATAATGTGCCGTAAAGTCGGTGATTAGTATTACTGACGATCTATGATCATGGTGCCGGATACGAAAGAATCAGATATTGGGTTAAATAGCTCTCATGATTTTCTCCAATACAGATACTTTTTTCGCTTTTTTGAAAGACGCTGGCAGACAGTGCTGACGTAATACTGCGTCATATGGGGTAATTAAAATAAAAAAGGCGCCTCGTTCGTGAGACGCCCCTTTTATGGTTGGCTATTTTATCAGAACCGCAGGTCCTTCTCTCCCATTTTTCTGATCTTCACATTCAGCTCCTTCAGGTGTCGCTGGGTTTCTTTATCCAGACGGGGATCTGCCTGGTACCTGGCAATCAGCTGCTGTTCTTTTGCAAGCGATGCTTTCAGGATATCGCTCATATCTGTCTGGTAATAGGTATACACCTGATTCATGCCCGAGAACATCTGGTCCATATCATCACTCGGATAAACCATATCCAGCAGCTTATTGATATAGATCTTCTGCAGGTTACGCCTGTAGAAGCTTACACTCTTCCCTGCATACAGTTCCTTAAAGATGATCTTGTCCATGTCCTGCAATAACTCTTCTACAGTATAGGGGTTCGCCACTTTATCATCATACTGTGCGGCCAGCATGGAGGTTAAACGCATGCGGTTTAGCATACCGTTCATGGCGCTGCGGTAAACTTCCGTCAGGTCAATACCGAATTTGTCCGGTATCCTGTCCATCAGGGGCTTCTCATTCAGCCATTCGGGAATAGTAAAGAGTTCCTTATCCAGGAATGCCATCGCCTCTTTCTGACGCTTATATGCTACGGCCTCGTATACTGGACCCGGCTGACTACCGACCTTCTCGTAATGATACTGTCCGCCAACGATCTTCATCACGTGCCCTACATAGGTTACATACTGATTAAATAACGTAGACAGCATCTCCCGCATATTCGTAGCATCCTTTTCCGGCTCATTCGTCCATTCTCCCAGGTGCTTAATGATCCGTTTCAGGTTCATGATACCATAGGTGCTTGCCTTCACAGCATCGTCACCCAGGTCTTCATTCTGACTGCGGGGATCCAGGGGCTCCATCTCATTGCCAAACCAGAGCCTTTTATTCTTCAGGCTATCCGTTACTATGGCAGTCAGCACTTTCTGTTCTTCCCACTCGTCTTTGATATCCGGGCGCCATGTATATCCCCATTCAATTGCCCATTTATCATAGTCATTGATACGGGGAAACAAGCCGGCACGGCTGATATTGTCTTCCGGCTGCGCTACGTAGTTGAAACGGGCATAGTCCATGATGGAAGGCGTATGCCCATATTTTTCCACCCAGGCTTTATTACGCAGGTTCTCTACCGGAACGGTGGAGCTGGAACCAAAATTATGCGCCAGTCCCAATGCATGTCCCACTTCGTGGGATGAAACAAAACGGATCAGTTCTCCCATCAGTTTATCGTCCAGCACCAGTTTTCTGGCCCCGGTATCTACAGCTGCACACTGCACGAAATACCATTTCTGTAACAGAGACATGACGTTATGATACCAGAACACATGGCTTTCCAGGATCTCGCCGGAACGCGGATCGGTTACACTGGGCCCCATGGCATTCGCAATAATAGAAGGACGGTATACAATAGCGGAGTGTCTTGCGTCTTCCAGGCTCCAGGTGCTGTCTTCCTCACGGGTTGGCGCCTCCCTGGCATAAATAGCATTCTTAAACCCGGCCTTCTCAAAGGCTGCTTTCCAATCATTTACCCCTTGTATCAGGTAAGGCACCCATTTCTTAGGCGTCACAGGATCAATATAAAATACGATCGGCTTAACAGGTTCCACCAGCTCGCCTCTCTTATATTTTTCCACGTCTTCCGGTTTAGGCTCCAGTCTCCAGCGGATAGAATAAGCGGCGTTAGTCACCCCCTGTGGATGCGCGTCAAAGTCCCTGTGCGTAACAGAGAAAAAACCTACGCGTTTATCCTGCAAACGGGGACGTGCAGGTGTTTCGGGCAGTAATACCAGGGAGGAGTTCAGCTCCACACTGTAGTTGGATGAGGTAGGGTTCCTGCCTGCACTGTATGTTTTAAAGGCACGCACTTCCAGGTTGGTGGTATAAGGATGTACATACTTGATATAACTGCGGTCATTCTGTTGCGCACCCATACCTGCACGGTCTTTAAATAACTGTTTGGAGAAGTACAGGATATCATTATCGCTGTTGAGGAATTCCCCCATATTCAGCACTGCCCCGGTGGAATCAGCGTTATAGGCCACAATAGGGAAAACGGCAGCAATAGCCTGCAGGTTGTTCTTCTGCACACTGGCAAACATCGGCTTGGTGCTGTCGCCGGTGTATTCTGTAAAAGAGATCCTGCGCAGGAAGAGTTTATTACCTCTTCCCATCTCAAAACGGTATACACCCTGTCCGATATCGTCACCTACCAGGCCCCATATGCCATTACGCATATCCACAGAGGCTTCGGCAACACGGTTCACGATCAGGATGTCTTTACCCATCACGGAAAACGGCACTTCAAAGTAGTACTCGTCTTCTTTGGAATGCACCGTAATGAAGCCTTTGGACGTATGCATGTCCTTGGTGATCACCTCACTGTATTTCTTCAGTTTGGGCGGCTCCGGTTTCTTAGCCGTAGTATCTGTTTTTACCTCGGCGGAAGGAGCAGGTTTGTCCTTATCCTTACCTTTTCTCTTCTGCGCCGTTACATGTAAGGACGCAGCTAACATCGCGCATGACAACAGCCATGCACTTCTGCTTGATCTTAATTTCAACATATGTAATTTGTAATGTTTTTACCTCGGATTCTGTGTGATCTCCGGATTGAATTGAATATAAGTTGTGGCTATAGGAAATACGTATCGGTTGCTGTTTGGTTCCAGCGTATAAGTTTTGCCCAGGTAGGTACGTGTGACCGTTGTTGCAAAGGCCGGCTCAAGATTCAGTCTCTTTTGATCAAACCAGCGAAGCCCTGTACCCATCAGCTCACGGCGGCGTTCTTCCAGTACCAGGCGTAAAGCTTCTTCCGATGTTGCAGCCGTCAGGTCAGCATAGTCTTGTGCTGTAAAGCGTTTTACACGTAGTGCATTCAACAGCGATAAGGCATCTGCTGTCTTGCCATTGCGCGCATCACATTCCGCCCTGATCAGCATCATCTCCGGCACACCAGGACCTGTCCAGGCGCCTGTATTTGTAAGCATAGGACGCCAGAATCCCCGGCCCGTAAAAGGCGCCCAGGCATAAGTCGATCCATCAGCTGTGAATATGGTATAACGCAGGTCTCCCGTAGTAAAGAGCTGTACCAGTGAAGGGTTCATGGCATAGACCTGTGTCATGCCACGTACCTCCTTTGCCAGCATGACCTCAGGATCCTGGTACAACAGCGGTAACGAGATCACATTGTCTACATATTTCCGCAGGTCAAGCAGGGTGTATTGTCTTTCCAGCGCACTATCTGCATATTTTGCTGCATTCGAATAGTCAGCCATATAAAGCGATGCACGCGCCAGCAAGCCATAAGCTGCTGTAGCAGAAGGCACCATATTGATGATAGCCTGATCGGGCAATGCAGGTATTGCCGCTTCCAGATCAGCCTTTATCTGGTCGTACACTGCCTGTACGGAAGCCCTGTGCAAGGGTGCATATAGATCGGGTTTCAGCAACACTGGCACACCTGGATCAGCAGCAGCAGTTGTTTTGTTATAGTGTTTCGCATAACTATTCACCAGCATCAGGTAAGCGTAGGCGCGATGTACCAGCGCCTCTGCTCGTATACGGTCTTTTTGTGCCGGTGTGCCACCTACACTACCGGATACACCCTCAATGATCTGGTTGCAGACATAGATCTGCTTGTAAAACCGGGCCCAGTCCTGGTCTTCCCCTTCACCCACAAATGTGACTGCCCAACTATATACCGCGCCCAGCACAGAGAGCATATTCGTTTCAAAATTAGCGTCACTGATACCGTAGTCGTCAGATGCATAAGCGGGGAATGAACCCGAAGGCTGGAAGTCGTTTGCATTATATAATAGCTGCTGATAGTCGCCCGTATTTACCAGCGCCCGTCTGCCAATGGGTGAGACCTCTACATAGTCCCTGCATCCTGTGTTGAGGCACAAGAACACAATACCCAGCGCGAGATATATTAACCTGTTTACGATAGACATGATCTGTAAAGATTAAAATGAAACATTGAAATTGAAGGTATAGGTAGGTGCCGGCTTAAGACTACCGAAATTATTTTCCAGCACATACATCGGGTCAATACCCTCTTTATTCTTACGCCATATGACACCCAGGTTACTCACTGTCGCCCCCACATTCATGGTCTTAATGAACGGCCACTTTTTAAGTATGCGGGAGCCCGCCATATAGTTCAGCGAGAGCTGCTCCAGGCGCGCATGAGAAGCACTGATCACATTGATGTCTGCATCCCGGTAGCGCGCCAGGCTGGTGAAATTGGAATGGATAATTCCAGGGATATTGGTATTAGCCTCATCACCCGGCTTCCGCCAGCGGCGTACCAATGCCTTTGATGTACCTGCAAATCCCGGCGCGTTACCGCTCTCCGGATAAAGACCCGGTACCACTTCCTTTTTCATCATGTTATGTCCCATATAGAAAACCATTCTCGCAGAAAAACTCAGCTGCCTGAATCGTATTAAATGCATAAAACCTCCAAATACCGGCGGATTTAAACGCCCTTTAAACACCCGGTCTTCAGGCTTCACTACTTCCCCGTCAGTAGACGTCAGGATCTTGCCAGCATTGTTGTAGATCAGCGATTGTCCTTCCTGGTCCAACCCAGCCCATCTTAGTGCCGTCAGGTAATCGACCGGGTGACCCGCTACCGGAAATCCGGTTTCAAGCGTATTCGCGTTCACATTAAACCGTGTATCGGTGACCCTGTTGGTATTGTAAGCCAGGTTGAAATTTGTGCTGTATCCCCAGTTTTTTGTACGTATGATATTGGCATTGATACCGAACTCCAAACCATGACTGTTCATTGAGGCAGTATTATATAACAGTGTGCTCCAGCCATAGGTGGCATTGAAAGGTAAGGTGGCCAGTATACCGGAAGAGTGTTTACGGTAAATATCAAATGTGATACCCAGCAAACCATACAGGATATCAGCATCAATACCTCCATTCAGCGTACTAGTCGTTTCCCAGCCCAGGTGCTGATTACCCGGAGTACCGATAGTGCCGTATGTTAATCCCGTCATAGGATCAGCCGGCATTACATTTACCACAGGATAATTGGAACCGCCGGAAGGAGCTGTACCTGCTGTACCATAAGTAAGACGTAGCGCCAGGCCTGTCAGCCATTTCTTTCCCGGCATAAAATGTTCCTTCCTGACATCCCATTTCAGACCTGCCGACCATAAGGGAATAGCCCTGTCACGGCGCTCTATACCCAGCATGCTGAAATCATCAAAGCGCAGGCTCCCGGATACGAAGTACTTATCATGCAGGGAATAGTTGGCATTGGAGAAATAAGAGAGATAACGTTGTATATCAGACATCAATGCGCCGTCGGAATACCCCAGCGTACGCGTTCCGTAAAAGAAGGTCCTGTAAGGTACTGTCGGGTTCCAGGCCTGCGCAGAACCTGTATTGGGGTCATACCCATAGTGTGTCTGACGGTAGCCTTTTGACTTTGTCTCACGGATATCAGTACCAGCGATGAAGTTGATATGATGGATCAACTTCCATTGCTTATCTATATTCAATTGAGCCCTGAGGCCATAGTCACTTGACCAGGTATTGGTATGCTTTACGACATCCCCTATTGGAATACCATATACCAGTTTTCCGTTCTGGATAGATGTAGCTGTGTTCAGCAGATCTCTCGTAGTATAGCTGTTCAGTTCATCTATCAGCTCGATCTCCTGTGAACTGCGCTGGTACATACCCGACAACTGCAGGTCTGCCCAGGGAGTCAGGCGGGTGGTTATTGAAGTCTGTACACGGGTTGTCTGCTTGAAATAGTGAGTATTGGAATAATTCAGCTGATCAACGGAATTGTAAGTCCAGGGTAGCATGCCTAGTCTCCGCAGACTATCTTCCACTCGTGGCTTGAACAAAATACTGTAATTCACTGGCCGCCCCTGCTCATCTACCAGCAGATCATAAGGACGCAGGCCAAAGAAGCCTGGATTCAAAGCAGTCAATGCAGCCGCGTTCACCACACTGCTTGAATAATTGTGGTTAATGCCGGTAGACAATTTCACTTTTCCGTCCAGCAGGTCGGTATTGATATTACTGTTCACGAAATAGGAACTTGTCTTGTTTCCCTTGAACACCGGCAGGTTTTTAGAATAGTTACCGGACACATAGTAGCTGGTATTCTTTCCGCCACCGGTAACAGACAGGTTATACTGTTGTGTCACCGCCTGGCGTAACAGGTATTCCCTTATCTGAGACTGGTTGTTTGTGTTAGCCAGTCTTTCCAGGGCCTCATCACGCTGCTGGGGAGTAATATCGCCACGTTTGCCCAGGAACATATACTTCACGGCCTCACTGGGATTGGTATATCGCCAGTGCGTAAAAGGGTCCTGGTAAAAGTTGGCGTCAAACATCTCGCGTTCGAAGTCGATATACTCACGACTGTTCATCGCATTCATGTTCTTCATGTTTGCAGGGGCCGCAATACTCAGCGTTCCTCCCAGGGTAAGGGTTGTCATGTCTCCCTTCCTTCCTTTCTTTGTTTCTACCACGATCACCCCGTTTGCCGCACTGGAACCCCATATGGAGGTGGCGGCAGCATCTTTCAGGAAAGTAATACTTTCAATGTCTGCCGGGTTAAACGCATTTAATACATCGTAGCTGGTACCCGCCTGATCGCCCAGGAGCGGTGTATACCCCGGGCGCAATGCCAGGTTCTGATCAATGGCAGGAAAACCGTCAATGATAATCAGTGGAGCGCTTGTACCGAAATTGTTCACCCCTCTTATCTGGATACGGTTGTTACGAATATCGAACCGTACGCCAGGTACCTTTCCTTCCAGGCGCTTCATAATATTGATATCAGGTGTCTCATCCAGCTCTTTTGCCGTAATTAATGAGTAAGAACCCGTTGTAGCTGCCTTTTCTATCTTCTGAAAGCCCGTACTGATCACAACACCCTTTAACTCCCGCTGCTGTGGTGTCAGGGAGATAGTCACCTTCACATCCTTATCCCCCACTACGATCTTCTTCTGTGCCGGCAGGAAGCTCAGATGCCTTATTTCCAGGGTATAGTTACCCGGCGGTACTGCCGCCATGATAAAAGAACCGTCTTCTTCTGACATCGTCCCCCTGTCCTCAGTAGGCAACAGCCTGATAACCGCTCTTGTCACAGGACGACCTTTTTCATCCGTAATAACACCCGACACCATCGGGATCTTCAAAGCTTGTGCATAAGGCACCTTATCTGGTACTACCTTCCTGGATATAATGATCGTCTTATTCTCGATAGAATAATCCAGTGGCTGATCATCCAGGGCTTTCCTGAGGAATGGCTCCAGCTCCAGGTTTTTGACCGTCAGGGTAACACGCCTGGTCTTTACCAGCAGCTCCTGGTCATAGAACACGACATACCCGGTTTGTTGTTTAATGACTTTAAACACCTGTTCAAGCGGAGCATCTTTACAGGTATAGGTGATACTTTGCGAACGACTGCTCTTAGCGCTCGCCTGCAGGATGCAGACCAGCAAGAGAATGGTTGATAATCGCATAACTCGTAGCGTTTGGATCAATAACCGGTGGTCCTTCCGGACGGGCATAGGCTTCCCTTGCCGGTTACAAAAAGCTTGAAAAATCATACTTTTGTACTGGTTGTGGTTGATAAATAAATAAGCGTCTGACGAAGACTGTTTGTTTGCCGGCCATGGCTGTGGTCGTTCTACGGGGGTAGAACGACTTTTTATTTTGGCTGATATTTTCCTGCTACATTACGATTAGTCTGTTCCCATTTTCAATCCTGCATTTTACATCCATCCTTTCCAGTATGCGGAGTACCTGTTGCAGCGAAAGATCCCGCTGCATTTCACCACCAAATTTCCTGGCAGGTATCTTTCCTTCATATATGATCTCTACATCGTACCATCTTGCCAGTTGCCGGAGTACTGCTGGCAGGTCCATATCCTCAAAGTTGAACATACCGTTCTTCCAGGCCATTACCTGGTCCATGTTCACCTGTTTACTGAGCAGCAACTGCTCTTTATCTGCTACTGCCTGCTGACCTGGATTCAGCACAACGCGCCGGAGTAATGCGTCACTTTTAGTCATCACTACTTTACCTTCCAGCAACGTTGTACTGATCTGGCTTTCATCGGAATAGGCATGGATATTAAAGTGTGTACCGAGCACCTCTACGGCAGTGTGTTCGTCTATCTGCACGCGGAAAGGTTTGGCATTTTTAGCTACTTCAAAGTAGGCCTCCCCTCGTAGCATCACTACTCTTTCATTGCCATCAAAGGCGGTAGGATAACGTAGCGAGGTCGCGGCATTCAGCCATACGGCTGTACCGTCCGGCAATACCAACCGGAACTGTCCGCCGCGGGGAGTGCTTAGCGTATTGAACCCGGCAGCATGCGCACCGGCACTGTATTTTAACAGACCGCCCTGTTGCTGTATAGCCGTATTTCCCTGTACGACCTGTCCTTTACCTGTGCTATCCAACGCTACAACGTGTCCATCTGACAACGTCAGCAAGGCTTTGTCGGTGCCCGGCGCCTTATCATATACTGTGGCTATGACAGTTTCCCGCCGCTGTAGACGACTCATAAAAAACCATGTACCTGATACCAGTAGTAAGAGCATAGCTGCAGCGGCCCACCAGTAGCGGGGAAGAGAGAATATTCCACGGAAACCTTGTTGTTGCTGCAGATCATCTGTCAGGAATGAAAGATTGCTGAATACCTTATCAACAGGCCGCTGATAGAGGGCATACAATTCCCCGGCAGTACCTTCCACATCCACAGCTGCAAGCAATTCCTCCAATACAGGCCTTAGCCGGTCTACACCGGCATAAGCCATCAATCTTCTTATTTCTGCTTCCGAGCAGTCTTTTTGTAAGAATTTACCGAACAGGCGACGCAGTTCCTCCTCATGAAATATATCTTCCATAATAGCCATTACGAACAAGCTTGAATAAATAACTACTCCGAGGGAAAAAATTATTTAAATAAAAAATAGAGCAGGAGCATCCCGGTAATATCGGGACGGCTGGTCAGGTACTCCCGCAGGAATTGTGTGGCCTTAACTACGTGATTATTAACGGTAGATGGAGATATACCTAATAAGCGGCTTACTTCATCATGACTCTTGCCCTCCAGTTTACAGAGGGTAAATACCAGTTTACGTTGCGGGGGTAAGGCATCGATGGCTGTCTGGAGCAGGAATGCATTCTCTTTTTGCTCCAGTCTTTCTTCCGTATGCGTATAATGATCAATACTGGCTTCCAGCAGGCGGTTGATCAGCTGCGCGCTACGGTTGGCTTTCCTGAAAAGGTCTATGGCCAGGTTATCAGCTATTTTGAACAGATAGGACCGGAATGAACGGGTGGGATCTACCAGGGCATGCTTTTGCCACACGACAATAAATACCTCCTGCAGCAGCTCCGTAGCCAGATCTTCGGAATGTAACAATTTCAACAACTTGCCATATATCCTTGGGGCATAATGATAATAGATCACCTGGAAGGCATCCTTATCTCCCTTCGCCATTCTTTCAAGTAATGCTGTTTCATTATCTAGGACCTCCGGCATACTACCTCCATTCCCTCACTTTTTTTGGTTGAATCTGGGAGCTAATGTAATAAAAAATGGCAGGTTGTTATAACAGAACAAAAAAGCCGTTCCCCCGGGAAGGAGGAACGGCTTTCACTAATATAATCAACCGACCGGAGTGGCTAATGCTCTTCGGATAGTTCTTTTACTTTTTCCAGCGCCTTAGGCCAGGTCTCTGCGAAATAATCTTTATACTCGTCCACAATATCCATGTCCACCACCAGCTCTGTCTTACCATTTACACTTTTCAGTGTATAGTTCTCATGAGCGCCTGACCACTTTTTGACTTCTTCACTTTCTTTGTCTTCGACACCGTTCTTTACAAATCCGAGATGTTCTATCGACATGTACTCATTAGGAATATTTTCTTCTATCCTGGATATCATTCCGTCATTCTTTTCATTCAGGAACCGGACCTGACTGCCTTTTTTCCAGTCAGTTTTAGCGTATGATCCCGGAGTAAAGACTGAAGTCCATTCACGATAGGATGCATCCTCCCAAAGGACGCTCCAGACCTTTTCCCGGGGTCCGTTGATAGTGATCTTGAATTCATGTTTTTCCATAACATGTGTTTTAAATGTTTATAAACGTATGAGTAATGGAAAGCTTTGTCATTACAACAAAGATGAAATTCTTTTCACTTATACAAGCGGTGCAATTACGACATTTTAAAGGGGCAAACCAGTCGCCGGGAATGCCCCTCAGTTCGCTATATGGTCAACAGCCTGTTCTTTATTTTCCCGTTGTCTGTACGACTTTCCGGATAGTACCGTCGTCATTATAGAACAGCTTATCTACGCAGATCGACCTCAGCCAGTCGTGATGTGACAGTGCGCTGTTATGATAGAAAGCGTACCATTGACCTTTGTATTCCACAATAGAGCCATGGTTGGTATAACTGTCCGTAGGGTCCATATAGATCCCTCTGTATGTCCAGGGGCCCAGGGGACTATCGCTGGTAGCATAACGCATCTGGTTGTGCTTACCGTCCTTGTCATTATTATCAGAATAGGACAGGTAATATACGCCGTCCTTCTTATGCACCCAGGTAGCTTCATGAAAGTCTACCAATCCTTCCATTGGCTGCATGGTGCCGTCTATTTCCATCATGTTGTCCATCAGTTTACCGCCTTTGCAAACGCCGCCACCACCATAGTAGAAATAAGCAAGACCATCGTCATCAATGAATACACAGGGGTCGATCATTGATTCGAGATCAGGCAGATATCCCTGCACCTTGAAATCGCCCGCCGGACTGCTGCTGGTAGCCACTCCTATCTTCCAGGTCTTATTCCATTCGTCTCCGCTGGGATGAGGGAAGTAAAAATAATAGGTCCCTTTCCTGAACACACAATCAGGCGCCCACATAAAACCGCCGTCCTTTCTTCCCCAGGGCACCTGGCTGGCACGCAGTATCTCGCCATGATCTTTCCAGTTGATCATATCATCGGTGGAGTAAACATGATACTGGTCCATCAGGTCGCAGCCTCTTGGCGGCGCAATATCATGAGATGCATAGACATACAATCGTCCGTCCGACCATACATGTGCCGATGGATCAGCCGTATACATATCTGTAATGAAGGGGTTTTGTTGTGCCGTGGATGAAAAGGCCGACATTAGTAGTAATAAAAATAAACCTGCACGCATGCTGTTGATCTTTTGCATAGTCCTGAAACTTTGTAACTTATATTATGGTACTTTAACTTCAATTATCTGCGAATAGTTAAACTGCTTGAAACTGTCATCCACTCTTACACCCACCCTTGCATAGAATGTTCTGGCGGCCTTCAGATTGGGCACCCGTATTTCATAGGTCTTTGCAGCAATATCGGCCGACCAGCTGCTGTTGATATCAATCTTATTAGGATCGGTATACTGGCTGATAGTAGCGCCGCTGCCCACATACTCGCTTGTATTCACGAAAGGCTTGACATCCAGTATCCTGGGCAGGCCAGTTTCCACCGGTGCTGACAGTTTAAACCGCATGATCAGCGTGGTACCTTCCAGCTCATGTGTGAATTGGGTAATGCGCAGGTAAGGCGTCAACGTGAAATCTTGCGTAGTGGTTCCATTGATATCCATCTCAACACCCTGTACCGGCCAGAAAGCGCCATTGACAGGCGTTACGCGATAATGCCCGCTGAACAGTTTTGTATCTTCAAAGGTGCCATCAATTTTAGAAGGAATATATTGCGGCGTAGGCGTGGCGCTCCAGCTCAGTTCTTCCAGTTTGATCTGCACACCACCAGTTTCTGTCAGGAAGTTCTCCTTTGAATCATTATCAAGCAGTCTTCCCTTAAAAGCGGCATCCGGCCCATCGAAATTATCTTCCTTGGTACAGGAAGCCATCGTTACGGCAGTAAGTAAGATAAACAATCCTTTTATGATGTTTTGCATGGTAGTCGTTTTAATTTAGTGGTTAGGGTTATTGGGATACAGGTTGGGGTTCTTACCTAGTTCTCCGCCGGGAATAGGCTCGTAGTAGAACTTCTTCTCGAAGTTGTAGGAACGCTGGAAGGGTTCGAACTCACGGAGGAAGATATATTTCTGTTCATCAGCAACATAATATGGCATCAGTGCATGGTATTTTGTATTATCCAGTATCTTGTCTGCAATACGCCATCTTCTGAGGTCCCACCAGTATTGTTTTTCGAAAGCCAGTTCTTTACAGCGTTCATTACGCACAGTGTCTATCGTAAATGCCCCCGTTAAAAGGGGAGCGCCCGCGCGGTCTCTGATATCATTGATCACATTCCGGGCATCAGCCATGTTGCTCAGCTCAACAGCCGCCTCTGCCCTGTTCAGCAAAACTTCCGCATAACGCATATCTATCCAGCTCTGCGTGCTCATATATAGCCCGCATTGGGATTGAGCGCGGTTATAATCAATGTATTTCCGTACATAGAAACCAGTACGGGTAAGGTCGTCATTATCAGTGCTGATACCCGTAAAGCCTATGATACGCATGCCATTGAATAAAGTTTCTGTTTTACCAGCCAGGTGTCTGTAGGGCCGATTGGGAGGATTCTGCCCCAATTCATCAGCAGCGGTGCCGGTAAAATGCTCATAGATCCCGCGCTGCATATCGAATTGTTTACCCCTCAGCGTAGTGCCGGGGAAATATATCGTTGCCAGCAGGCGTGGCTCCAGCCCCTGTGCCAGCTGACTGGTATTATCAAAACGACGGGGAGTGCCATCGGCGTTCACCACGGGCAACTGTCCTGTATAGCGTTCAATAAGCTCCAGGGTCGGATAAGCACGGGAAAGACCATCCGCAGTCATGAAGCGGCAGGTCATGGTAGCATCCCAGCTGTGGGCTGTACCGGTGGTCAGCGAATAATCTCTCACCAGGATATTCTCTGTACTTTCCCTGTCCAGGAACAGGTCCACATAGTTCAGTTCCTTATCCGTCTTTTTACGGTATAAACTATAATGTCCTTCCAATAGTTTCGCGGCATCCCAGGCTCTCTGGAAGAAACCTGCTGCTGCAGATGCGGGAATACCAGCATATCCCTGATCACGGGCATCGCCGGCCACAAAGTTCTCTGAACCATATTTCGCTATACTGCCCGCATACAGCATAGCCCTTGACTTCAGGGCAGCGGCCGCATAACGGTTAGCACGCGCTCTTTCGCTGGTAGCCGGCATTTTATTGTAAGCGCTGTCCAGGTCATCGCCTATAAAGTTCCATACATCCACTTCCTTATCTCTGTGTACCTGCAGTTCTTCCAGGCTTTGCTCAGGATAATGCTGTACTTTTCTGATAATGGGAATGCCACCATAACGTTTAGCCAGCGCAAAGTAAAAATACGCCCTGCAGAAGTAGGCCTCACCCAACCAGGCATCGATCTGCTCCTTAGAAAAGCCTGTGCCATAAACAGGCAGGTTCTCGATAAAATAATTGACAGTACGGATATCACCATACGGCCAGTAACCGAAACCACCAGCCCCGTCATAGGTACTGCCGTAAGGGCCTACCAGCTCTCCGCAAAGTGCACCGGGATGATAAAAATGTTCCCATTGCCTGTTAAACCCGGAACCTTCCTGACGATAGTAGAAATCTTCTATAGGCAAGGCCCTGTATATAGTAGCCAGATATCCTTTTACACCTGCGTCGGTAGCAAAAACGTCCTTGTCCTGGATCACATTCAGCGGATCGATATTCAGGTCCCTGCACGAAGGCTGTAACAATACTGCCAGTATGGTGATGATGCTTATATATAGCTTGTTCTTCATGTTGTTTTCTATTTAAAAAGTAACACTGGCCCCTACACTGAATGTCCTGTTCATAGGATACTTATATCCGCCCTGGGAATAGTTCCAATCGGCACCATTGGCCACGCTGCCGGGATGCTCCGGATCACTGTTCTTTAAACCCGTAAAAGTGGCCAGGTTATAACTGTTGACATATGCCCTTATGTTGCTGATGCCGATACGGCTAAGCAATTTCCGGGGAATAGTATATCCTACCTCCAGGCTTTTAATCCTCAGATAAGTGGCGTCCTGCACGGCTTTGGTACCTTCTGCTACCGGCGAGCCCATGGCAGGATATTTGCCGGGCACCCACACTGTATTGGGATCAAATACATCTGCATTGGGATCAGCTGTATGCCACCTGTCCAGGAACTGTGTCAGCGCGCCACGGCCATACATCAACGGCTCCGCCATCTGCTCAGCATACTGTACATAGAAATCGGTAGCGCCCTGCAATAGCATGTTGAAGTCAATGCCTTTCCATGCCGCACCAAGGGTCATCCCGAAGTTGATCAGCGGGAGATCCCTGACTGCGATGGGTGATTCGTCCTTGCCATCTATTACACCATCGTTATTCCAGTCCTGGTAGTAGTAATCGCCCGGTACGATGTTCTGGTTACCGCCACCGGCATTGACATTGTAATTGTATATCTGGTCGTAGGAGGTAAATTGCCCGCCGTATTGTTTTCCCCACCAGATATTCGTGTAGCGGTTCTGCGGGGAGTTCTTCCAGTTCTCATAAGAGTTTCCCGCGCGGGTCTGCTGTACATTACGCAGCATGGTGCGTGTAGAAGATACGTTCGCACTGATATTATAGCTGAAATCACCGATGGTATTGCGGTGCGTCAGCACTACTTCAAGCCCCCTGGTCCGGTCGCTGTTCAGGTTCTCCTGTGGCAGGTTAGTACCTACAGTACCCGGCAGTGTGGTTGTTCTGGTAGCCAGCAGGCCATCCCTGTTCCTGATGAAATAATCCACGGAACCACCTATCATTCCTTTCAACAGGTCGAAGTCTATACCCATATTGAGTGTTTTGGCAGTGTACCAGGTCAGGTCCGGATTCACTACACCCCGGGAAGCCATCCCATTCACATAATTACCACCGAAGAAATAACCCGGGGAGGGATAGTTATACCCGGATATGTACTGGAAGCCGGTGGCACCGTCATCCCCGGTTTTACCATAAGAAGCACGTAATTTCAGATTGCTCATGATATCAGGAGACACCAATCCCTGAAAGAAATGCTCCTCTGTCAGACGCCAGCCAGCCGATATAGCCGGGAAAAATCCCCATTGCGCCCCTGGTTTGAACTTACTGGACCCATCATACCTGAAACTGAAATCAAGCAGGTATTTGCCCTTAAAATCGTAATTTACTTTACCCACGATACCCTTATTCACGGTTTCCCACAAACCATTGCCGTCCATACTGCCCAGCTGATTGTTCGCATCGCCGGCAAACAGGTAAGGAATACCCAGCGAGAATTCACGTTGTGCGTAAAAGTTGTCGGCTGTGGCATGGCTTTCTTCGTACAACACCAGTCCGGTCACATTATGCCTGCCGCCGAATTTTCTTGTATAGTTCAGTGATAACTGGTATAGCGTAGAAGTGTTATTACCATAAGTACGGTTAACAGTGGATGGAGAATTGACCATTGTTCCGATATATTTATCATTCTGCCGGTCGTATTCAAAGAGTGTATAAGATTTCTTCACCATGGTATTGTCCACGATATTAAAGCCATAGTTATACATTCCCCTGGCCATCAATCCTTCAATAGCCGGTATATCATATTCCAGCGCCAGCTGCCCCTGGAAGTTTTTATTCTTAAATGCCTGGTTACCTACATAATCAGCATCTGTCATGATCACCGGATTGGCATTGTCCGGCATCACGTGGGGATACAGGGGATTATTGTTCGCATAGATCTGGTCAGTCGGCAGCTGGTTCCAGGTATATTTGAACATCTCCCATATACCTCTGCCGCCTGGCTGGTTCTTGGTATCAGTATAACCTGACAGCAGCAACTGCGCACGTAGCCTGTCCGTGATCTTAGCGTTGATGTTCGACCTGAAGTTCCAGCGGTCGTAGTTCATGTCTCCGCTGCGGAACAAACCATCCTGGTTGAAATAACCCAGGTTAAAGAAGTAATTGGCCTTATCATTGCCCCCGTTCACGCTAAGGGTGTGTTGTATTTCCGGCGCAAAGTCCTTCATCGTAGCGCCTACCCAGTCGGACGATTTTAATGTGCCACTCCGGTACAATTCCATATCAGCATCAGAGAAGGAAGGCGGCATCTGGTTATAGAAGTTGTTGCCGAAATCACGTTTCTGTTTCTCGTTCTTCAGCATCATATATTGCAGTGCATCCACTCCCTGCGGCACATTCAGGAACTGCTGCCAGCTCTGGTTCACCGCATAGGTGATGTCAAACTTGCCTGTCTGGCTGCGGGTTCCCTTTTTACTCGTCACCAGGATCACCCCATTGGCCGCACGCACACCGTAAACAGCGGCAGAAGCATCCTTCAGGATAGAAATACTCTCTATCTCATTGGGGTCCATCCTGGAAAGGTCGCCACTACTCCGGGGCACGCCATCTATGACCACCAACGGACTACCCATCCCCCGAATATCAAACACATTATCATAGGCGCCCGGCTCACTGCTTTTCTGCACCACACGCAAACCAGGCAGCTTGCCCGTCATCATATTGATGACATTTTCGTTTTTGGTCACTACCAGTTCACTGGCTCTGATCACAGAAACGGCGCCCGTCACCGTCGCCTTTCGCTGGGTGCCATAGCCCGTTACTATCACCTGGTTTAAGCCGGTGGTAGTAGACGGCAGGCGCACCACTAAATTTCCTGAACCGCTGTAAGGTATCCTCAGTTCCCGGTATCCCACCAGGCTGACGTACAGGGATACGGGTTTTCCCTCCGGTACTTTCACCGTAAAGCGGCCTTCCCTGTCGGAAATGGCGCCCGACTGTGTACCGATAATACCGATAGTCACCCCCGCCAGTACATTCCCATTGGCAGAATCGACGACCTGCCCGGTAATGGTCCCGGACGCCGAGCCTGCACTATCCCTCTTTTGTGCGGCGCTCTTCTCCGCCCCGGATAAAATGATGGCCCCAATAAACAGTAATTGTAACAACAGGGACTTTCCGCCCGTGTTCTTCATAACATGGACGCATGCGTCATACGTGGATCTTTTCATATTTGCAAGCTTTGCTTTTAACAAGGAGGTCTGTAGATCTCTGATTTCATAACAGGAATAAACTCTTTATACTATTCAAATACTTTTAATGCTGATCCAGGAAAACAAAGACATGACATAGATTCATAAGTTCCCCTCAAAGAGAACTGGTAATCAGACCATACGCAACTGAGTGTAATAAACTATCCGGGAGATTAAAAAAGGCTTAACAAAAGGGTTAATGCGGAGATTAACTGATCATTTTCTTTAAAAAATGCGTCACAAACTCTGATTTGGGAACAAAACACCAATCAACCCCGCCAGGGGTTGCCGTGTTTGTAGCCCGGGGTGATAACCCCGGGAATCCGATGACAACACAACCCCACGGATGGATAACAACCCCACCAATCCGGTAACCACAACAAAACACCAATCAACCCCGCCAGGGGTTGCACGGTTTGGGGCGGCCCGGAAGGGTATATATTCGCCTAAGATGGCCTTGAGTTTCGGTGGAGTCTATAGCCTACAGGCTCCCTACTATAGCTTTATAGGCACTGTTCTATAGCCAACGCTATAGAACAGCAGGTGTAATGCAGGACTATAGCGCCTTTAGATAGGAATTCGCAGGATAGTCGGACCGAATACCGACCGAACCCTGACCGGATCAAAAACTATCTGATCACATCATTAAACGACTTATAAAACTCCTCCCCATAAATGTCTCTATAATCCTTTATGAACTTTTCATAGGTATTATTCGCCAACGAATATCGTTTCAACTGTATCAAACTCTTACACTTATACTCCAGCGCCTCCTCATTCAGGCGGTCAAAAAGAAAGACCGCGTTCGTCACCCTTATCACAAATTCCGCGTCTTCCCCTGCCTGTTTATCTTCTTTCAGGTATCCCAGGCTGAGATCAATAACGGCATTGCTTACTTCAGCTTTGATATCATCCAGCCAGTCATATTCCGTCTTAGCCAGAAAGGCCCCTGTCTCGACCACCTTCAGCAGGTCTGCAATGAATGCCCGGTCTGCAGCAACCTTTCTTTTAGTCAGGCTGACAAATCGTTCATAATCAAGATAAAAATAGTTTTCTGTGTACTGAAATTGCCAGTATACCGACTTCTTATTGACCATACAATTCCCGATCCTTTCCAGGATGGTTTTCAGCTTGGCCAGGTTGACCGATCTGTTATTCTTGGCATCTTTAGCCGATTTGCCATTCCAAAGGATCTCATTCAGTTCGTCAGCGGTGATACCCTGCCCGGTCCTCACGGTATAAATCAGGATCAGGAGCAACAGTTCTTTCATCAGTGGAGTGAACAGTCCAGTCAACTCTTCTCCCTCCCCGTTAAATGCCTGGAAAGGGCCAAAGAGGCGGATGCTTGACCTGGGAGATTCCGGCTGTTCCTCTACCTCTGGTTGCTCGTCCGTCTCCGGCTGAACTGTTGTACTTTCCTCAGAATACGGCTCTTCTACCATCGGTTCTATGGCAGTATGCGGCTCTTCCACAGATTCCTCCTTTATGGGTTCTCCTTCAACCACAGTATCGTCTTCTCTCCGCTTTTGCAAGCTAATTTTCCGGAATCGCCACCACAAAGTCCCTATAGCAACTACAAAAAACAACAGCATGAAAATGAGCCACTTACTTAAAAGTCCCTTTCTGGCAGTTGTTTTCTCTTCTCCACTTCCGAGGTCAAGCGGAGGGAAATCAATGGTATAAACATTCACAGTCGTTTTCCGCTGCCGCAGCTCCTGATCATCATACAACAACGTAACCGCGATCAGCTTACCGACACCGGGGGCATAATAGAGGTCTGCAAAGGACTGCACATCATAAAAAGAATAAGGAATGGGGGTACCTGTCAGTTTGTACACCGGTTTGTCCAGCGAGCCTTGTATAAGCTGCAGGCGGGAGTTAAAACTATCTTTGGAAAATACCAGCCCGTAATATTGTCTTCTCTTAGCGTCGATGACCAGGCTATTGGCAAAAGTGAAACTGCCATATACCGAATCCAGGCTAAAACGCTTGCTGAAAGTCTTCCTACGTACATCAAAAGCAAAGAGGTCATAATACCCGCGGGGATCCAACATCTGATCGCCGGTCATACTGCCATAACCTCCGATAATAAAAGCAGTATCGCCGATAGCATTCAGGCCCAGACCCGCAAGATAACGCGGCGGGAAAAAGCTTCCTCCCGTGGACAATACCTCCCATTGACCAGTGCGCAGCTGGTATCGCTGTACCAGGTTCTTATATTTTAGCTGCCCGTATCCACCGATAATGTATAAAGCAGTATCTACGGGAGAAATGAATTTATTGGCATGCCAGAATTCCGTGAGTATGGTATCCGGGAAAGAGGCGGTCCACTGCAGATGTTCGGAGCTGTACGCAGCCACCTTCTTATGGTCAATGTAAACATTATACAACTGGCTGCTGAGCGTATCATAGATGCTCTGGCATCCCACCAGGATATTCTCCTGTTCCACAGCCTTTGCGGTCCTGGCGTGCTGTTGCTGACGCAGATCGTAGGTAATAATAGAATCAATACCGGTGATCAATAGCTGCTCGTTCCGCTGGTCAAATGCCACCACTGCATTTCCGTTCAGCTGAAAAGAACCGGTCGTTTTCCAGTACTGGTGCCCCGGTTTCAGCCATACCCCATTCTTGACCTTCGCAGGCTCCTGCCGGATATCGTCATAACAGAGCGTATCTGCCACTTCTGCCAATGGCCAGTGACAGGTAAGCTGTTCATCATGAAAGATCCGGATATCTTTGATACGCATGGGAGGAATATCCCTGGTGTGAAACCGCTCGTCATCATTCGCTCCATAGAGGAATTTGAAGCAGTTACCTTTAAACGAAAAGGCGTGGCTGCCCACATTTTTATTATTGACAGCTAATGCGATCTGTTGCCGCTTCAGGTCCAGGGTAACAGATACGCGGTTCCATTCATTGTACAATTTATAAGCATCGCAGGAGAACGAGATATTGAAGAAATGCTGGCCGGAGATAACCCGGAAAAGAGAGGTCTTCTGATCATAGATCAGGTCAATATTCTGATTGTCGTTAACAATACGGAGTATGTAACCAAAATAGATATGATTGTAGGATACAAAGTTCAGATCAAATTCAATACGCACGACACCGGAAAAACAGAGCGGCTTACCAGTGGCAATTTCAAAAGCGGTCCTTTTCTCCGCAACTGCCTCATGTCCATTAAAGGCCAACCCATAGGATAAATAAGATTGTGCCTGTCCTATGGTATTTAAAATGAGTAACAAAAATAGCGTAAGGAACGATCGATACATACTTAAGCAAAAAACAATATTAAGCTGTATTGAGCAATCTTACACGTATTTTTTTACTCCTCCGGCCTAATAGACAACAAGTACGGCGCCCTTCTCCTGGACAGGATGCCCCAGGATGTCAATCCCCTGTATCATCCACACATAACCGCCTGCTTCTACTTTCTTACCGCGGAAAGTACCATCCCATCCCGCCTCAATACTTTTTGTAGAGAACACCACATTACCCCAGCGGTCCATAACGGTAAAGAGATTGTAGGAGGCCAGACCATATCCTTTAGGTTTGAATATATCATTATGACCATCTCCATTGGGAGAAAAGGCTGTGGGGGCCACTACCTTAATAGCATCTATCACATGTACCGTAAGGGTGGTAGTCGGGCTCACACAATCCCCGAACTGATAAGTCATTCCGAATGTCGTGGTTTCTGTAATCCCGGGGATCCGGAACAAACCTGAATCATTGTTTTCCGACCATTCCGTACCAGGTTTGAACAATGTATAGATACCAATACGTTTGTCGTTTACCTTGATCTCTGTCGTCATTCCTTTCATGATAGTCACATCTTTTGCCGCAGGAGCCAGCAAGAGGATATCTACCATCAGAACAGGAAAAGGACGACTGTTGACAATACATCCGTAGCCGTCAGTTACCTGCAGGGTATAATCCCCTCCGGGCAGACCGTCCGCCCTCAGGGAAGTTGAAACAACCGTGCTATCTTCGTTCAGCCATGCATAGCTTATCGGCTGTTTTCCAGCAACACTGATACCAGTGATCATACCGGAAGTGGTATTACACACATCATCTATCACATAGGCTAATTTGTCATCTATCACAGGTAAATCAGGGGTTTTCAGACTAACAGTGCTTACCAGTTGTTCACATTGTTCAATATCTGTGATATATAACCTGTAAGTGCCATCGCCCACATTTGTCAGATCTTTATTCTGAGTGATGAGGGTACCACTCTGATCAAACCACTTGTAAGTAGCCGGTGTTCCCCCTACTACAACAAGACCTGTCACACTGCCGTTCTGCAGATTGCAGACAGGGTTTTGTGTATTGATCTGTCCTACGTACATAGGCACAGGCTTATGTTTCGGAACGGTAAAGTTAGCCGTTGCAGAACATCCTGTTGTATTGCTGATCTGCAAGATATAGGCACCTGCCGGCACATTAGTCAGGTCGAGACTATTCCCCACAGTCAGACCATTCTGATCTACCCAGCGCACCGTCTCCGCATTTGTGGCCTGCAGACCGGTCACGCCACCATCATCCACAGCGCAGGAAGCCTCTTTTATCACGACTGCATTCTGGTCAATGTTGATCACACCGGGTGCAGCTATGGTAAATGGAGCGGAAGGTAAGGCCGGGCAGAAAGATTCATCAGTAAACGACAATGTATATACACCTGCCGGCATATTTAGCAGATCAGGGGCATTCCCTACTACCTGTTGACTGGCATCTTTCCAGGTATATGTAACAACGCCAGTACCCGTCACTTTCAATCCTGTAATGCTACCGGTAGGCTGGCTGCATATAGCATCTTTTACCACTGCTCCGCTGGCATCCAACACAGGGGCTGCAACTCCTTTAATCACAAACGGGCCTCCCATAGCCGTACATCCATTAACGGTATCGGTAATAGTCAGTGTATAGCTATCCGGCGCCAGGTTGTTAATGGTAGGACCTGTTCCAACCAACACGTTTGCACTATTGCGCCATGCGAATTTCAAATTGATCCCCTGTAACTGCAATCCGTTAATACTGCCGTTATTAACGCCACAGGTAGCAGGTGTTATCACTGCTGTGGTTGTTTTTACGAGCGGGGTTTCATCCTTTACCTCAAAGAAGGGAGAATACACGATACACTCCGGTTTGTTACATCCTCCTCCGTACATCACCAGCCTGTATTTACCGGCAGATACGTTGATCAATGAAGTATCAGTTCCAACTGTATTCCCTGCCTCATCTTCCCAATGGAAAGGTGTGGCATTGTAGAGTAATTTATTGGGGATACTACCTGTGCTTTTACCACAGGCGGTATGAATAATATCACGTTCGAGTCCGACAGTCTCACTCCATACAGGATTACTATAATCCGAGGTCGCCCCTGCCGCGTCAGTCGCAGATAAGATAACACCATCCCTGCCTTTCAGGGCATATGTCCACTTACCATCTGCACCTGCAAAGAAGGTCTCAATATAGTTCCTGCCATCGCACTTCTGTCCCCCACTGCATCTGTAAGGAGTGAAAACTTCCATCTTTGCATTGGGCGTAGCTGTTCCGCTTAGTGTAGTAGCAGTACACGCAGTGACATGCACGAACGGCATCGGCCTGCCATCCGTAGGATACCAGTTTTCCAGCTGAATGCTGTTTGCCGGGTATTGATTAAGGGAAGTGACATTATTACAGAACATTTCGTTCTGTGACACCGTTACGCGATAAGCATTAACAACAGTAACAGGCGCATCATAACATCCCGCAATGATATTTTTATCGGCCAGCGCCCCCCCTATAACCCCCTGATTACAGTCCGTAATCAGCACCCCTGAAGAGCGCTGTCCCAGCACACTCTGGCCCGTTATCTCTGTTCCTATTTTGTTTCTTAAGATCCTGAAAGTCGCGTTCTGTAAACCCAATATTCCGATACCGTGAATACTGACACCTGCAACCTGGTTATCGCTGATCAGCACAGTGCCGGTGGTACTACCATATATACCCAACATTTCTTCCCTGATACTGAAGTTCATTACACCCGTACCGTTGACATCCGTACCGATCTTATTAAAAGATACCACCACATCACCCGTCTCGGTTCGTAATGACACCCCATAATAGTTGCCCATGATCACATTACCCAGGCTTGGCAGATTACCACCCAGTGTTACACCATTCAAATGCGTAAGCAGGATAGGCTGATAACTGGACAACTGTGCAGTTGCAGTCACTCCATCTTCCTCAAAACCAATGATATTGCTTTGTATTACCAGCTTACTGATGGTCTTTGGATCGAAATTCCCTGAATCACCGTAGATACAATACTTGTAACCATTAATGACATTCCCTTTTCCTGGTCCGCCGATGGTGATATCCGAACAGGTGCCGCTCAGTTCAATACCATGGCCTTCTATAGTGCTATTCAAGGTATTCTTGATAGCCAGTCCATATATCTCCACCTGCTGCGCATTGTCGATCCTGAGCGCATAATATGTTGCAGGCGCACCTGTTACCTGCCGGTACAGGAATACCCTTGCCCCACTGGCGCCCAATAAGGGAGCAGTCTGTGTAGAGGCATCAACAGCAATATTGCTGGTCAGCCCTGGCAGGTCGTTGAGCAACGTAATTGTCACGTCGGTCGGTTGAGTGCCGGGAAGATTAAAATAGATATAGTCTTTTGCAGCAGTACCGTTACTGTTAGCTTTAGTGATTGCATCTCTTAGGGTTCCTGGTCCACTGTCCGCCTTTGAAGTGACGACAAAAGTAGCGGCCATGGTTGGAGTAAGAACACAAAAACAAGATATGGTAACGAGCAGGAGTAATACACCTGTTGTAGGTTTCATGTTAATCGATATTCGGGATATTTAGGTAGTATCTTTTTTACCACCGGCCGAAAAATACATATATTTATTAAGAATATAATATAGAAAGCGAGGTCTGCAGATAAAATAACATTAAAAGACCCTCAATAGGCCCAAAACATCGATTTAGATAACACAAAAGTGTTACCCCTATAGCATCTGTTCACCTTTTTTTACAACACGTCCCCCGGGACATACTAATGTTCGTATATCCATTGCGATATATTCGCCTTCCTCTCACAGGGGCCTGAAACAACCGTATTCCTCTTCAAACCTTGAAAGATCGCATTCCAGGGCCTTACGGTCCCAGTTGCCTGTATTGGCGGCTGCCTCATAGGTAGACTGCAAAAAAGCCAGTAAGGTTTCTTCCGGGTCCTCTGCCTGCTGAACGATGTCGTAGTACAGGAAGAATTCGCCCATTTCCTTGCTGTAGAAAGCCCCTTCCGGTCTGACAGGCTGTTCTCCAAACGCTGCATTAGACGGGTAACAGTAAGCGTAAAAGACCACATGCGGGAACTGCTCACTACCCGGCCAGAATCCACAGGAGCTCACTTCTTTGGAATAGGCTTCCCGCATTACTTCAACCGGCATGTTGGGGGCCTGTCCTGTGTGTGGGGGTGCATCTCTACCTGAAAATCGGGTAACCGCCAGGTCAAAAGCCCCCCAGAAAAAATGTACAGGACTGCATTTACCTGTAAAGCCAGATCTGAAACGGGTAAATACTTTCTGCACCCTGACAAGCGCCTGCCAGTAATCCCCCATTTTCTCCAGGTCATATGCACGCTCTACATGATCATCCTCAAAAGGAACAGCATTCTCCAATTCACTGGGAGTTGTATAAATGCTAACGTCTACGCCTGAAGCATATAATTTCTCAAACACCTCTTTGTAAAAATCTGCTACTGTCCGGGGTCTCAACCCGATCGCCTCTCTTTTACCGGTACTGGTGATAATTATCAACTGATGAAACAGGAAATCAAAATCAATCTGGAAAAGGCCATGCTTATAAGGCATGCTGCCCGTGCTAAGGCCAAATGGCGTAACATACAATGTAACATGCCAGGAATGATTTAACCAGGGCATCTTTCTAAGACGGATCTTCCCTGCAATTTGCGTCCACAGATGAACCGTTGTCAATGTGTCTTTCAATTCATCATACTTTAGCACCGGCCATTGGTCTGATTTTAAAGTGGCATCTTGCATAACTAACAATTGAAAATGAAGAGAGTATTCTTTCCCATAGTAATTTAGCGAAATAATCGGTTCCGCATTCCTCCCCCGAAGAAGTAATTTATGTTATCCCAGCGTTAACAATAATCAATTTCCGTTATATCATTTTATTTGTACATTTGTTGCGAACAATGAATACCTGATAACCTGGAGACTTCAAGGACCCTTCATATACAGTGAACATTTAAATCAAGTCAACATTTTAAAGAAAAACCAAGTATCCATGAAAACCAATTCTTTGCGCAATGTAGGGATAACTGTTTTAATGACATTTATTTTTGCTGCTTGTAACAAAAACGAAACCTCAGATACCAGTATAGCCAATACTGATACTGTCAGCGCGGCAGCTGAAGTAGCTGCTGCGACAACATGTTCTGCGCAGGCATGGGCATCTGCAAATGGAGGCACTACAGGTGGAGACACGGCAAAACCTACCGTGGTTTCTACATACGATGCATTAAAAGCTGCTATTCAGAATACGAGCATTAAAGTAATACAGGTGGATGGCTCTATTACCATTCCATCCGGAGGCAGGATTTCCTTCCAGGACCAGACAGGCAAAACCATCTTTGGCAGCCCGGGCGCTACATTAGTATCGACCGACCAAACCAAAGATAAGTCAGGCATCATCTATGTTAAGAGATGTAAAAATATCATTATCCGGAACCTGATCTTTGACGGTCCGGGCGCATATGATGTTGATGGCTGGGATAATGCCACACTGGATGCATGTACCAATGTGTGGGTAGACCACTGCGAATTCAGAGACGGAGTAGATGGTAACTTTGATATCAAAAACACTTCCGATTATATTACTGTCTCTAATTGCAAATTCACTTACTTAAAAGCACCAAAGACAGGCGGTCCCGGTGGTTCTGACGACCACAGATTTTCTGATCTGATCGGTTCCAGCGACGGCGCGACTGCAGACAGAGGCCATTTCCGCATCACCTTTGTAAGATGCTGGTGGGCACAGGGCTGCGTTGCAAGAATGCCACGCGTACGTTTCGGCCAGGTACACGTTGTAAATAACTACTTCAGTAGCACTGTAAGTAAGAGCTGTATACAGGCGGGCTTCGAAGCAAATCTGTTGATTGAGTCCAACGTTTTTGAGAACGTTAAAAATCCAATCGATCTGATGGATAAGACCTCTACTGCAGTGCAGCTGAGAGGCAATGCTTTCAACAACACATCAGGTACAGCTTCGGGCAACGGCGTTACGGCATTTATTCCGCCCTATAGCATTACAGTACTCGATACGGCAAGTGTAAAACTAACTATAACAGGAACAAATGGCGCCGGTGCCACTTTAGCTGGCAATAGCTGCTCATCTCTATAGTTGCAGAAAGGTCCTTGAAGATCATTTAAAACAAAAGAAGCCGTCTCAATAATAATTGAGGCGGTTTTTTCTTTTGTATAGCGCTATACACATGGGCATATATGCAGAGCCTTAATTTTATTCAGTA
>NZ_FRCN01000005.1:210127-494529 GCF_900142925.1 Chitinophaga sp. CF418 | reverse complement strand
TATTTTACGACTGCTATATATATTATTAATGTAGGAATAGACCAGGACCTTTAACAACATACGTGGGTGATAGCTACTGGTTCCCCCTGGCTTATATTGTTGGATTAACTTTGTGATATCAACTTTATCCAAAATATCGTTGACTGTTCTGACTGGATGATTAGCTGTAATCAGATCATTCAAATCTGGTGGTAACAGCATCCCCTGGTTCTGGTGATTGCTCTTAAATACAACTGATAATGTTTTGCCTCTTGCCATACTCCCTATAACACAATAAACATTATATGGTTAACAAAACGGCTCCTTTTATTTAAAAAACTGTATAAAAAGAAGAAGCCGTCCCAAATTACTTTTGAGACGGCTTCTTTGGCTTTCGTGAACCGGATTGGATTCGAACCAATGACCTGCTGCTTAGAAGGCAGCTGCTCTATCCAGCTGAGCTACCGGTCCGTTTTCCCAAATTTCCCCTATATTTAACGTTTAATTTGGGAGTGCAAATCTATGGAAAATTCCCTTAATAATTCAAAATAAATCAAAAAAAATAGACGCTATGGAGGTTAAAATCGAGCCTAGCTGGAGAGAAATCTTAAAAGATGAGTTTCAGAAAGCCTATTTCGAACAGGTTGTCATGGCCCTCAAACATGAAAAAGCTGTCGGAAATACCATCTATCCTCCCGGAAACCTGATCTTCAACGCCTTTGATAAAACCCCGTTCGACAAAGTCAAGGTCGTATTATTGGGCCAGGACCCTTATCATGGCGTCGGACAGGCCCATGGATTGTGTTTTTCCGTGCAGGACGGCATAAAGCCCCCACCTTCCCTGGTCAATATCTACAAGGAAATGAAGCAGGACCTGGGATTGCCCATCCCACAGGGGGGCAACCTGACAAAATGGGCGGATCATGGGGTATTATTACTCAACGCCATGCTGACGGTGAGGGCTAACGAGCCGGCTTCTCATAGCAAAATAGGCTGGGAGAACTTCACCGATGCCGTGATCCGGAAGGTATCCGAACTGAAAAAGGACGTGGTGTTCATATTATGGGGCCGCTTTGCCCAGGACAAGCAGGTCCTGATCGACGCCACGAAACATCACATATTGAAAGCTGCCCATCCCTCGCCGTTCAGTGCGGACAAGGGCTTCTTCGGTTGCAAACATTTCTCAAAAACTAACGAATTACTGGCCAAAGCTGGCATCGAACCTGTCGACTGGAGCCTGCAATAAGAAATAGCAAAGGCCCTGAAAAAGGGCCTTTGACGTCTGTTTACGATCTGGTATAGTTAGGCTTATTCCTCTTCAGCGCTGTTTTTCATCTTCATCAGCAGCGCATAAGCATTTTTAGTCACTAGTTTAGTACCCGTATCCACCCCCGGCGCAGAAAACTGCTCCTGCCCGTTATTCACATTCCCTGGAGTAACCCGCATCATCCGGAAACTATTCCCCCCTTTATCGGCAAACACATAAAAATTATTCTGCCAGCGAACGATCGCCGCTTCATTGACAGTTAATGCTGTCGTATTGTTGACCGCCACTTCTGCATTCATAAACATCCCCGGCAGGAGGGAGGCATCAAACTGGTGGAAATGACAATGTACCGTCGCCATCCGGTCCTCATTCAGGTTTTTACTGATCAGCAGGATCTCGGCATTATATTTCTTCTCCGGATGCTCGTTGTTATAGGCCACCACCTTCTGCCCAACAGACAGCTGATTCACATCCCTCTCAAATACACTTAAGGCCAGGTGAATATCACTCGGATTCACCAGCTCAAACAGTACATCAGTGGGAGAGGTGTACTTCCCGATATTCACATTCACCTTAGACACAAACCCACTAATAGGCGATAGAATATTAACACTCTTGGAAATATTACCCGCATTCAGGCGCTCAGGATTAATCCCGATCAGCTCTAACTTTCGCGCTAAAGCCTGCATGGTAATATGCTGACTTTCCATTTCCGCCTTACTCTGCTGCAGGACCTTGTCACTACTGGCCTTACTGGCATTCAGCTCCTGCTGGCGTTTGTATTCCGTATCCGCAAAGGTGAATTTCTCTTTTGCCAGCAGATAATCCTGTTGCAGCTGGATGAACTGCATATCTTCCAGTACCCCCAGCACCTGTCCTCTGTTGACATGAGCACCTGGCAGGAGGTCAGTTCTTTTCAGGTAACCGCCCAGCGGAAAACTCACGCTCACGGTACTCTGCGGCGGTACGTCGATGGTACCTTGCAAACGCAGGGCACCGCTGACCGCCATAGTAGCCGGATATCCGGTTTCGATACCGGCATTTTTGATCTGATCGCTGGTAAGTGTTACCATGCTGCTGTCTGCGGATGGCGCTGCCGCCGGCTCCTGGGCAGGAGTATGGCTCTTACAGGCAACGAACAGAAGATATAAAAAAAGATATTGTCGCATGAATGATTGAATTAAAGGTTTTGCAATTTCAGTACCTGGATGGCGGCCTGATTGTAATTGTTCAACATATCAAGGTATTCGTTCCTGATACCTATCGCCTGATCAACCAGGATGACCCATTGCAGGTAGTCGATCTCTCCGCCAACAAACTGTTTGTCGGCAGTAAAGATGATCGCCGCAGCATTTTCCAGTCCTTTTCCCTGGTAATATTGCAGGCTGGCAGCATACTTCTGCACCTGTGTCAATGCATTCTGCCATTCTGTACGCGTTTGCAGCAGTGCATAATCCGCCCGCTGCTGTGATAGTTGCCAATCCAGCTGTGCGGCCGAAGCCCTGGAACGTTGTGCACCAAAGAACAACGGAATACTGATCCCTGCATTCACATAGTTGAACCGTTTGCTGTTGCTGAAGTAAGTCTCCTGCCCATCCACATTCTGCATCCCTGAAATACTCTGGTTATTATACCCAATAAAGAAGTCAGGCAATAATTTGGACTTCTCCGTACGCCAGCGCCAATGGGCAGCGGCCGACTCATGCTGCAGTGAACGTATCTGTGGCAGTTGTCCCAGCGTAGTATCCAGCGTGGAATAAGCAATACGGATACTGTCCGTCTGCGGCTGATAAAAGACGCTGTCCCCCAGTAAAACATTAAACTGCTTCAGCATGATCAGCATATCCGCAGAAAGCATCTCCAGCTGATTGGTAATCTGCTGCCGGTGAGATTCCGCAGTGGTCTTCTCCAGTATATTGGTTTCCCCGGTCTTGAAACGGAGATTGGTCTTTTCTTCGAATAACCGGTAGATGCTGTCAGCGTACTGCAACAGCCGCTGCTTCTCGTGCAGCCAGACCCAGTCATAGAACATGCGCCGTACATTCGTCCTGATATCCTGCTCCATCAGCTGCGTTTTAGCCTGCGCTGCCAGATAGTTCTCCTGTAATACCTTTTTCTGATGACTATACACCGTCGGAAAACTTAGTGACTGCGTAACACCAAAGCGGTTATCCTTCCGGATACTGTTGATCTGTCCATAGTCGGCGCTGAACTGCGTTTTCGGAATATCAAACCCTGTCTTCTGCCGCAGGTTTTCCGCCCGCTCATTCAGCCGGGCGCTTGTAGCCTGCAGGTTATGACTCAAGGCAATATTGATAGCCTGGTTGAGATTTACAGGGCTGTTCTGGGCTTTAAGGGAAGAAATGGAGATGAATACTAATCCCGCGATCATTACCGCTTTATTCGGTCTTATTGTAGCCTTTCCGTCGAATAAAAGATAAAGAGCCGGCAACACAAATAAAGTCAGCAGGGTAGCTGTTAATAATCCACCAATTACAACGGTCGCCAGCGGGCGTTGTACTTCCGCGCCGGCGCCGTTGCTTAGGGCCATAGGTAGGAATCCCAGTGATGCCACCGCAGCTGTCATCAATACCGGCCGCAGACGGTTACGCGTACCCATCATTACCAGTTGCAGCGCATCAGTTATTTTTCCTTCTTTTTTGATACGATTGAATTCAGAAATAAGTACAATACCATTCAATACCGCCACACCAAACAACGCAATAAACCCTACACCGGCTGAGATACTGAATGGCATGCCACGCAGTGCTAATGCAAAGACGCCACCTATGGCAGATAAAGGGATCGCAGTGTAAATGAGCGCTCCCTCTTTCACAGAGGAAAAGGCAAAATACAACATGACAAAAATGAGCAGTAAGGCCACAGGCACCGCAATGCTCAACCGTTTCTTCGCCTGCTGCAGGTTCTCGAACGTACCGCCATATGTGATGGTATAACCCGGTTCGAGTTTTATTTTCCGGTGAATCTTTTGCTGCAATTCCTCGACGATCGACTGCACATCGCGCCCTCTCACATTGAAGCCGACAGTGATCCTGCGTTTGGCGTCCTCACGTTGTATCTGATTCGGACCTTCTATTTCATCAATAGCCGCCACCTGGTATAGTGGTATCTGGCTACCGGTAGAAGTGGCGATCATCAGGTTGCGCACATCTTCAATATTCCTCCTGCCTTCATTCCCCACTCTCACCACCAGGTCAAAGCGTTTCTCTCCCTCATATACCTTCCCCGCAGCAGCACCGGCAAATGCGGCATTAACAGTACGGTTGATCTCATCAATGTTAAGCCCGTATTTCGCTATTTCATTCCTGTTATAACGGATCACCACCTGCGGCATCCCCGTCATCTTTTCCACATACCAGTCGGCCGTACCGGATACCGTTTTGCTGATAGCGCCAATCTGTTCCGCATATTTCGCCAGCAGATCCAGGTCTTCACCAAATATCTTACATACCACATCCTGCTTGGCGCCCGTCATCAGTTCATTGAAACGCATCTGCACCGGGAACTGGAAACTTAATGTTACACCAGGTATCGCATGCTGCACCACTTCCGACATCTTCGACGCCAGCTCCTCAAAACTTTCCCCACTCGTCCATTCCGATTTATCTTTCAACACAATGATCATATCGCCCGCATCTATCGGCATAGGATCTGTCGGGATCTCCGAACTGCCAATACGGGATACGATCCGCTCCACTTCAGGGAACTTGTCTTTTAAAATCCCCGAGATCTGCTGAAAAGTGGCGACCGTCGTACTGAGGTTCGTTCCCATCAGCAATCTTGTCTCCACGGCAAAGTCGCCTTCCTCCAATTGCGGAATAAACTCTCCGCCCATCCTGCTGAAGATGAAAATCGCCAGGGCAAACAATCCGAATGCAACAGCTACCACGCTCTTACGGAAACGTAATGCCCGCCCCAGCACCCGCTGATAAAACCCTTCGATCCTGTCCATGACACGATCGGAAATATTCGGTTGATGTGTGATCTTTTTGCTGATGAATAATGAACTCACCATCGGCACATAAGTGAGGGAAAGTATAAATGCACCCATGATCGCAAAGGCTACCGTCTGCGCCATCGGCCTGAACATCTTGCCTTCTATACCCTGCAGTGAAAGAATAGGTAGATACACGATCAGGATGATGATCTGTCCAAATACGGCGGCGTTCATCATACGGGAAGAAGATCCCGCTACCTCCGCGTTCATATCCTCCTGCGAAAGCCTGTCTTTCTGTTGATACTCCCTGGAGTAATGCAAATGATGCAGGATCGCCTCCACGATGATCACCGCGCCATCTACGATCAGGCCAAAGTCGAGCGCACCAAGGCTCATCAGGTTGCCACTTACGCCGAAGGTATTCATCATGATAACGGCGAAAAGCATAGATAGCGGAATCACAGAAGCCACGATCAGCCCCGCACGCAGGTTCCCCAGGAAGATCACCAGCACAAACACTACTATCAGCGCACCTTCCAGCAGATTATGCTCTACCGTACCAATAGCGTTGTTTACCATTTTGGTACGGTCAAGGAATGGCTCTATCAGCAGGCCTTCCGGCAATGTTTTTTGAATCTCCGCGATTCGCGCTTTTATATTCTTAATAACCTGGGAAGAGTTTTCCCCTTTCAGCATCAATACAATAGCTCCCGCCACTTCACCGGTATTGTTATAGTTCAGGGCGCCATAGCGGGTAGCCGCGCCCATCCTGACACTGGCTACATGCCGGATCAATACAGGAATACCTCCCGCTGTATTTTTGACAACAATATTTTCTATATCGGCAATACTACCCGCCAGCCCTTCACTGCGGATGTACATAACAGTCGGACCTTTTTCAATATAAGCCCCGCCCGTATTCTGATTGTTATTATGTAAGGCAGTGAAAACATCACCGATTGTTAATCCCAACGACTTCAACTGGTACGGATTAATAGCCACCTCATACTGCTTCAGCTCTCCGCCGAAAGTAGATACCTCCGCAACACCTTTGGTGCCCAGTAGTTGCCGCCGCACGATCCAATCCTGTATAGTGCGCAGATCGGCCAGACTATACCTGTCTTCATATCCCTTTACAGGCCTGAGCACATACTGGTATATCTCCCCGAGACCAGTAGATACGGCGGCCAGTTCAGGCTTACTGGCATTTTCACTGATCTCCACCTGTTGCAGCCGCTCACTTACCTGCTGGCGGGCCCAATAGATATCGGCATCATCTTCAAACACGACCGTGATGATAGACAATCCGAACCGCGACAAACTCCGGCTCTCCTTCAGATGCGGAATATTACTGAGGGCCTGTTCAACGGGAAAAGTGATCAGCCGCTCTACATCCTGTGCTCCTAATGCCGGTGCTGTCGTAATAATTTGAACCTGGTTGTTGGTGATGTCCGGCACCGCATCAATTGGCAGACGGGTTACTTCGAAGATGCCGTAAATAACCCATAGCAACATGAAGAGGCCAATCACCAGTTTATTCCTAACTGAGAATTGAATGATCTTATCAAGCATGATTTGCTGTTAAATGAATTGCAGGATAGATCTATGAAATGACATATGTGCAATGGAATGCCATTGCATTGTCAGCACAGATCAATAAATAACAAGGTGCAATTCACACACAGGGGGGCCTGAAAGGAGAGGTAAGATTAGGGTCGGGATGATATTGATCCTTATAAATGGTAAAAGTCTGTAATACAGTCTGTTCAGTGGCAATGATGCGGGGGGCCTGGGTAAATCGTGCAAAAAGGATATAGTGAGTATTGATATTCACCTTCTTAAAGGGAAGCTGCATATCCCGGTCATTATCAGTGTCGTCCATATCCTGCCCCCAGTAGTGCATGGATATGAATTCCAGCAAGTCCACATTCGGGTTCTTGAGCTGGTGTTCTTTGAAATGTTCAAATAACACAGGCAGCTTTAATAACTGATCGAATGAGGTACTCTCTGCCCACATAAAAATAACCAATATGTAAAGGCATACTTTTCTCACAAGGCAAAAATAAGCTATAAGCTGGTTTAAGCAAGCCGCTATGGAAAAAAATATAACTCACAGATAGGTGTCGTGCCTACATTTATTGTGCCTGATATCCTTTGTGGTAAGCAAAAAGGTTTTAAATATCAGGATACATTTATGTAACTTACTCCCGCTTGGCATCCAAAAGCGTACCCGGATGATGAAACGAATTCCACTGAAATGTCTTACCGCACTGCTGGTATTAATCACATTTATATATACAGCCTCTGCTCAGTCTACTGAAATTAGTTATCTGTCAGGTACCGGTGGCGATCACACTGTGAACTGGCAGTTCTATTGCACTGGTGGCAGCCAGTCAGGTAAATGGACCACCATTCCCGTACCATCCTGCTGGGAACTGCAGGGCTTTGGTAAATATGACTACGGATTTGCGAAAGACAGTCTCCGCGGTAAAGAAAGTGGCCTGTACAGGCATCCTTTTCAGGTACCGGCCAGCTGGAAAGGCAAAATGGTGAACATCGTTTTCGAGGGAGCGATGACCGACGCCACTGTAAAGATCAACGGCCAGTCCGCCGGCCCCATACACCAGGGCGCCTTCTATACCTTTAAATATGACATCTCCGCCTTATTAAAATATGGAAGCAGGAACCTGCTGGAAGTAACCGTGGCTAAACATTCTGCTAATTTCTCTGTAAATGAAGCTGAACGTAAGGCTGACTTCTGGCTCTTCGGCGGCATCTTCCGGCCCGTATTCCTGGAAACCCTGCCTGCAGAACACATCGCCAGTGTAGCTATCAATGCCCGGGCCGATGGTGCTTTTCGTGCCATTGTAAAGGTGAATGCAGCACAACACCGGGAGGTAACCCTGCAACTCTACGACAAAGATCACCAGCAAGTAGGCGAACCAATTATAAGAACGGTCGATACGCCTGAAATTCATATAGATACGCTCTATCAACATATGCAGTTATGGTCATCCGAATTTCCTAATCTCTACTATGCCGAAATATCCCTGCGGAATAAGGGCCAGGTGTTACATACCCTCCAACAGCGCATTGGCTTCCGTACTGTGGAAGTGAAACAGCGTGATGGTATTTATGTGAACGGTGTAAAGATGAAATTCAAAGGCGTGAACCGTCATTCTTTCCGCCCGGAAACAGGACGTACCACCAGTAAAGCTATCAGCATAGAAGATGTACTGCTCATCAAA
This sequence comes from Chitinophaga sp. CF418, assembly GCF_900142925.1. Taxonomy (GTDB): domain Bacteria; phylum Bacteroidota; class Bacteroidia; order Chitinophagales; family Chitinophagaceae; genus Chitinophaga. Next base: position 486,077 of record NZ_FRCN01000005.1, on the reverse strand, counting down.
GAGATGAACATGAATGCGGTGCGTATGTCGCATTACCCACCCGACGGCCACTTCCTGGATGTCTGTGATTCCCTGGGATTATACGTAATGGATGAACTGGCCGGCTGGCACGGCAATTACAATACGGAAACAGGTACCCGCCTGGTAAAGGAAATGCTGGAACACGATGTAAATCATCCCAGCATCATCTTCTGGGCGAATGGCAATGAAGGCGGTCATAACAAAGAACTGGATCATCTCTTCCCTGAACTGGACCCTCAACAGCGCCCTGTGGTTCATCCCTGGCAGTTATTCAATGGTATTGAAACCCAACACTACCGGGAGTATAACTATGGTATCGGCAACTACGAAAACGGTAGGGAAATCGTTATGCCAACTGAGTTCCTGCACGGGCAGTTCGACGGTGGTCATGGCGCCGGACTGGAAGACTACTGGGACAAGATGTGGCACAACCCGCTCAGCGCTGGTGGCTTCCTCTGGGACTTTGCAGACCAGGGTGTAGTAAGAAAGGACATGCACGAGTCTCTCGATACTGATCACCACAGAGCGGCCGACGGTATAGTAGGTCCGCATCACGAAAAAGAAGGCAGCTTCTTTACAATTAAAGAAGTATGGAGTCCCATCTATGTTGAACGCAGAGAAATAACACCCGCTTTCGACGGCACATTCAACATAGAGAACCGCTACGCCTTTACCAACACCGGCCAATGCCAGTTTACCTGGCAGCTGAAAAAATTGACAACAGCAGCCACGTACAACGGCTCAGCCCCTGCACCTCATCTGAAGCCTCTTGAGAAAGGTATGCTAAAACTGCTTCTTCCGGCCAACTGGCAAACCTACGACGTACTTTACCTGGCTGCAAAAGATCCCCAGGGACGGGAACTCTTTACCTGGAGCTTTCCCCTCACAAGGCCCGCAGCAGTAAGGGCAAAAATGATTGATACAGTAAGTGCCGGTAAGGTAACTATACGTGAACAGGACTCTCTATGGTTGGTATCAGCTGCCGATATACACCTGGTTTTCAATAACAGAGATGGCCTGCTAAAAGAGGTAAAACACGGTAATACGCTCATCCCTTTTAACAATGGCCCCATACTCCAGGAAGGAGAAAACAACTTTGCCGGCTTTTCTTATCATGAAGCGGGTAATAAACTAATCATCACCTCCACCTTCGACAGAAAGAAAAGCTACAACACCTTACAATGGACGATCTATCCATCCGGCATAGTAAAGATGGCAGTACAATATTTCCCTGCCGCTTATTTTACCTCCTTTGTCGGCGTAAACTTTGCTTTCCCTGAACAGGAAATGCGCGCCATACAATACATGGGTAGCGGGCCATACCGCGTATGGAAGAATCGGCTGAAAGGCACAAGCTTTGGCATCTGGCATAAAGAATACAACAACACAGAAACAGGGGAGAGTTGGAACTATCCTGAGTTTAAAGGCTACCATGCTAATATGTATTGGTGTAAGTTCATCACGACGGGGCAGCCATTCACCGTATACACAGACAGTGAAAGCCTGTTCCTTCGCCTGTTTACACCTGCCTGGAAAACTGATCACTGGCATAACTATGAACCTGTTTTCCCCGCGGGAGATTTGTCCTTTATGCAGGGTATCAGCAGTATAGGTACGAAGACGCAACGCAATGAAACCACTGGCCCCATGGGCATGAAGAATATCTTTTACGACTATGAGAAAGAGCGGGAAAGGGCATTGCAAATAATACTTTATTTCGATTTTTCAGGGAAGTAGACAGCATAGGATGATCAACCTGTGATTTTGCGCTAGATTCCCGCCTGTTTAATGCCATGTTATGAAAAGAACGACCCGATTCCCCGTTCCCTTATTGGGGTGCCTGCTACTATTGAATACCCTAAGCCTGTATGCACAGCAAACATCCGACAGCGCTTATAAACGTCCGCTGAAAACAGTATTGGAAGATGTTGAAAAGCGGTATAACATCCGTATAAAATATACCGACAAACAGGTAGCCGGTAAATATGTCGCCTATGCGGACTGGCGCTACAGGCCCACCCTGGAAGCCACATTGGATAACATCCTGACTCCGCTCGATCTGAAAGTAAGGAAAGATAAAGACACGTATAAGCTGGGTGAATATGAATATTATCGCTGGCAGGTAGCAGATGGCTGGGCTGAACTGGACCGTATTGCCGCACAGTATAGCAACCTGCAGGAATGGGAGCAACGTAAGGCCCAACTAAAACCTTGCCTGCGGGAAGCCCTGCAACTGGATCACCTGCCTGCTGCTCCTGCGTCCAAACCAATCATTACTGAAGAAAGAAAGTTTGATGGGTATACTGTCAGGAACATTGCTATTGAGATACTTCCCGGACTATACATCAACGGCTCTTTATACAAGCCTGCAAAATACAAAGGCAGGATCCCGGTCATCCTCAATCCTGACGGACACTGGCAACTGCAACGTTACCGACCCGATTGTCAATACCGCTGTGCAACATTGGCCCGTATGGGCGCTATGGCCTTCAGTTATGACCTGTTTGCCTGGGGGGAATCGCTGTTACAATTCGAAGAAGCAGATCACCGCAGAAGTCTTGCTATGACAATACAGGCCCTGGGTGCAATCCGCATCCTCGATTACCTCTTATCACTCAAAGACGCAGATACTGCAAGAGTAGGGATTACAGGCGGTTCCGGAGGAGGCAGTCATACGGTATTGATGGCCGCGATCGACGACCGTATTAAGGTCAGCGCTCCTGTAGTGGCTATCAGCTCTTATTTCTATGGCGGCTGTCCCTGTGAAAGTGGTATGCCTATCCACGCTTGTGGTAACAGGACCGATAACGTAGAAATAGCCGCCCTGGCCGCTCCTCATCCACAATTACTTGTTAGTGATGGTGGCGACTGGACAGATAAAATGCCGGAACATGATCTTCCCTATCTACAGAAAGTATATTCATACTATAACCAGAAAGATAAGGTCAGCAACGTACACCTGCCTGCAGAAAGCCATGACTTCGGCATTAACAAACGGCAGGCTGTCTATGACTTCATGGCAAAGTATCTTAACCTGAACATCAGTGCTGCTGATGAATCAAAGATTATCATTGAAAACGCACCTGCCCTGTATGTATTCGGCGAAAAGGGAGAACAGCTGCCTGCCCATGCTATTCACGGCTTCACACAGCTGGAACAGGTTTGGAAAACTGCCATAAAGAGTGCCGAATGAGGAAGGTGTTATGGATGACCGGATATATCTGTTTATGTCTGCAGTATACATATGCCGGAGATATCTATGTGGCCCCTTCGGGGAATGATCTGAATGCCGGTACCACTGCTCAGCCAAAGGCCACGCTGGCCGCTGCGATGAGGCAGGCGAGGGAATGGAGAAGGCTAAATAAATCCTGCTGTTAAAGGTGGTATTCATATCATCATCAAAGGGGGTACATATATTCTCTATGAACCTATATTCATTCGTCCGGAAGATGCAGGTACAGCTGAAAGTCCTAGATAATATCTGGCAGAATAACGGTCCGCAGGTAGCTGATAGCATCAAACAGGCCGCCGGTCTGCAAGCACCTTACAAATATCTCTTGTTAGAAAAAGCTCCAGCACATCAGTCTCAACCTATCAATCAATATAACGGAAACGGATCATGAAAAACATTGCTTTAAAAGTTTGCTCACTGCTGATTGTTTTGCTCTCTCTGTACCAGTATACACTGGCTCAATCAAAACCTACCTGGATCTGGTATCCCGGCGATTTTGAGATCTGGCTGAGTAATCAGATGCAGAACCGCCGTACAGACAGAGGCACATTCTTTCCTGTCTTCTGGAAGTTTGATAGCCATTATCCGTTAATAGATTTTCATAAAGACTTTGCACTGACATCTCCTGAAGAAGTAGGCATTTATACTGAAGGGATTTATAACGTGAAAGTAGATGGTCAGCCCCTGGAAGGAATGCCGGCTAAAATAACCGTACCTGCCGGTAAGCACCGGATCAATATAAAAGTCTTCAACCAGGCAAGTGTGCCAGCTGTCTATGTTGCAGGGGAAACGGTTTTCTCTGATGCCAGCTGGCTGGTGACTTATGAAGATAAAGAATGGATAGATGAAAGTGGTAAAACTTCTGATATCTCCGCTACCAAATGGCTCAATGCCGGTAGCTGGAATTTTGATGATGTAGCCAATCCTCCCTCAGTCTGCAAACTACCAGTTACACCACTAAGCGCTGTCAGCGTGGCAAAGAATAATACTGCTACACTGATTGATTTCGGTAAAGAAACTTTTGGCTTCATTCGTCTGCACGGTATAAAAGGTAATGGTAACATTACGCTGTACTATGGCGAAAGCAAAGAAGAAGCCCTAAGCGAAAAGGGCGCTATCACCCTGGACAGGCTTTCTTTTCAACAAGGGGTGAAGAAAGATTCTATTATGCCCCTGTCTAAAGCATTCCGCTACGTGAACATGGTAACAGACGGCAGCATACAGGTAGACTCAGTATCTATGCTATACGAACATGCAGATGTAAAGGAGAAAGGCAGTTTCCGCTGTTCTGATGAAGAGGTCAACAGAATATATGACGTAGCGAAGTATACTTTCCATCTGAATACAAGAGAATTCTTTATAGACGGTATCAAACGTGACCGCTGGGTCTGGAGTGGCGATGCTTACCAGAGTTACCTGATGAACTACTACCTGTTTTTCGACAGCAACACAGTATCCAGAACAATGCTGGCATTGAGGGGGAAAGATCCGGTGACAAGCCATATCAATACCATCATGGACTATACCTTTTACTGGTTCCTGGGCATTTACGATTACTACCTCTACACTGGCGACCAGACCTTCATCAGGCAGTTCTACCCGCGTATGCAGACAATGATGGAATACTGCCTTGGCAGGAGAAATAAGGAGGGGCTAATGGGGGGTATGCCGGGCGACTGGATATTCATTGACTGGGCAGAAGGGCTCAGCAAAAAAGGCGCTGTAAGCATTGAGCAACTATTGCTTTGCCGCAGCCTGGAAACAATGGCCTTGTGTGCAGACATTGCCAATGAGAAGGCAGATGCCGCTAAATACAAGCAATACGCCTCGGAATTGAAGAAGAAACTCTTTGATTTCTACTGGAACGAAACCAAACAGGCGCTTGTACACAGCAGGGTAGAAGGGAAGCAGACAGAAAATGTAACCCGCTACGCGAACATGTTTGCCATCTTTTATGACTACTTCAACCAACAACAGAAAGATGCCGTGAAGAAGTCAGTGTTGCTGAATGACAATATCCAGCATATCACCACACCTTATATGCGCTTCTATGAACTGGAAGCATTGTGCGCCATGGGTGAACAGCCATATGTACTGAAGGAAATGAAAGACTACTGGGGTGGGATGTTAAAACTTGGCGCAACCAGCTTCTGGGAAGAATACAATCCTGCAAAGAAAGGTGCTGAACACTATGCCATGTATGGAAGGGAATTCGGTAAAAGCCTTTGCCATGCCTGGGGCGCCAGCCCTATTTACCTCCTGGGAAAATATTACCTGGGCGTTAAACCTACGGCTCCCGGCTACGCTACATATATCATCCAGCCTGTATTAGGTGGTTTGGAATGGATGGAAGGCCGTGTACCAACTCCTAAAGGAAACATCTCCATCCGTTGCAGCACGCAGGAAATGAATATTACAACTGCGGAAGGTATAGGCACATTACGCTTTCGCAGCCAGGTAAAGCCGGTTTGTAAATCTGCTGGAATAGAAAGCAAAGGAGGAGATTGGTATGAGATGACCCTGCAGGCAGGAAAGAATTACGTTATCAATTATCAGGCGCTTAAATAGTAAAGTGATGCAGAGACTTAAAAACATACTCCTGATGGCCGGTTTCTTCATTCTGGCCATCGATGCTTCTCCAAAGAAAGGTCTGCAAAGACTTAAAAACATATTGTTGATTGTAGGCTTCCTCATTATAGCCATAAACGCTTCCGCACAGAAAGGACTGCTCAATACAAGCTCCAGCCCATATGCCCGCCTGCACAGTGTAGATATGGGAAGTGTACAGTTTACAAAAGGATTCTGGGCAGAACGCTTTGAGGTATGTAAGAACACCATGGTACCTCACTTATGGAACACTTATCATGACGCGGAGCTTTGTCATTCGTTCAAGAATTTTGAAATAGCTGCCGGACTTGATACCGGTTCTTTCAAAGGCCCTTCCTTTCACGATGGTGATTTTTACAAGACGCTGGAAGCAGTTGCCGGATTATATGCGGTAACCAAAGACACCGCCCTGGATCGTATGATGGACGAGGCAATCGCTGTCATCGCAAAGGCGCAGCGGAAGGACGGTTACGTGTACACCAAATCCATCATTGAACAAAGACAAACCGGCAGACAAAAGATATTTGACGACAAGCTAAGCTTCGAAGCATATAACTTCGGCCACCTGATGACAGCTGCCTGTGTACATTACAGGGCCACCGGTAAAACGGCTTTGCTGGAAGTAGCAAAACAGGCTACGGATTTCCTGATCGGATTTTATAATACCGCCACACCGGAGCAGGCGCGTAATGCCATTTGTCCTTCGCATTATATGGGCATTATTGAACTGTACAGAACTACCGGAGACAAGAAGTACCTGTCCCTTGCTAAAAAACTGATCGACATCAGGGGCATGACGGAAGGTACGGATGACAACTCCGACAGAGTACCGTTCCGCGATATGAAGAGGGTAGTGGGGCATGCAGTGAGAGCAAACTACCTGTTTGCCGGCGTAGCAGATGTGTATGCTGAAACCGGCGATACCTCCCTCTTACACACATTGAACATCATGTGGGATGATGTCATAAACAAAAAGATGTACATCACCGGTGGATGTGGTGCTTTGTATGATGGTGTATCCGTAGATGGCATCTCCTACAATCCTGATACCGTACAGAAGGTTCACCAGGCATACGGAAAGAATTACCAGTTGCCTAATCTGTCAGCACATAATGAAACCTGTGCCAATATCGGCAACCTCCTATGGAACCGCAGAATGCTGGAGCTAACCGGTGATGCACGTTATGCAGATATCGTGGAATTGGCCCTGTACAATAGCATCCTGAGCGGCGTCAGTATGGACGGCAGTAAATTCTTTTATACCAATCCGCTGGCCGCGTCGCGCAACTATCCTTACCAACTGCGCTGGACCGGTGGAAGGCAACCTTATATCGCATTATCTAACTGTTGCCCGCCGAACACAGTGCGCACTATCGCTGAAGTCAGCAACTACATGTACAGTATAAATGACGAGGGAATTTATGTTGACATGTACGCAGGTAATACTCTCCGCACAAAACTGAACGACGGCGCCGTAATAAAGCTGGAACAGCAGACAGATTATCCCTGGGACGGAAATATTAGCATCACGTTACAGGAGGTACCCGCCAGAGACCTGGCGCTCTTGCTACGCATTCCCGGCTGGTGCCGGCAGGCAACTGTGACAGTGAATGGCAGGCCGGTAACGGAAATACCCGTTGCAGGAACTTATCTTAAAGTAAAACGCCGTTGGAAAGCAGGGGACAGGATCTCCCTCACCCTCGACATGCCTGCCACATTGGTAGAATCAAACCCACTGGTCGAAGAAACCCGTAACCAGGTAGCGGTGAAACGCGGTCCCCTGGTCTACTGTATAGAATCAACGGACCTGCCGCAGGATCAGGCATTAACAGATATTATCATTCCAGCTAATATCAGCCTGCAATCACGGCCTATGCAACTGGCAAACGGTCATATAGTGGCCCTGGAAGGAGAGGCCAGGTTGTTGCAGCACACCAATTGGAGCAATACCCTTTACAGGCCTCTGAACGCCCTCTCAAAACCTGTTAAGGTCAGATTGATTCCTTACTATGCCTGGGCCAACCGGGGCAGCAGCGATATGAGTGTATGGCTGCCTGTAAGCAGGTAAATGATTGATTTTTAGGTTTTAAAAATTGAAATATAATGCCGGGTAACTGCCTGGACTTCCCGTATTACTTTCGTTTAGACAAGGTCTTAACAATGTTTCTCCTATGTCTATCTTACGTTCATCCTAGGTTCATGAACGTAAGATGAACGTAAGTTAGACATAGGAGAAACGAGGTTAAAGCGAAGCTTGTACGTAGATAATTCCCGGAATGCCTGGAAATGGCATTTTAAGCCTGATATAGGCCGTTGCATTTCCAGATAACAAACCAGTCCTCATTGGATCGTTTGTGTCCGAAATCGGCCTGTTTTGAGCCATTATTAATGATAAAGACTCCGTCAGGAGTCCCCGTGTTTGTAGCCCGGGGTTTCAACCCCGGGACACGTGTTTGCAGCGGGTTTCAACCCCAGGCTATATACGCCCCCTATGTATCAGGTCTGCGGCGGTTACATGTTCATAGCCTGGGTTTTTGTAATCAGGGGTCTGTATTCGCTTGATCTATACGTGAGATCCGTTGGAGCCTATAGCCTATAGGCACTCTACTATAGCATTATAGGCACTGTTCTATAGCCAACGCTATACAAAAGCTATTATAATGCAGGACTAGAGCGCCTGTATATAGGGAAACTGATCCTTGTTCGTTAGAGATTCGTTTGAGATACAAGCATAAACCCCTTCCTACACTTTCTGCTCCATAACCCTGTACTTTACACTTTAAATTTACTTACATGTGTCACTTTTAAACCCTCTCAATTGAAATTTTTGCAGCTTCACCCCATGAATTACGCAAAATTTTGAGTAAATTGTATAGTGTTGTTGGGGATGATAGGGATGCTTTTTACATTCAGAGATTGTAGCAATTACTTACCCAATTTATACCAAGATGCATCAACCAAATCTAACTAAGCTATTAGGAAGCTTATTCATTGCCTGTTTTCTACTCATTAATGCCCAAGCCCAGGTGACTACTGCCACATTAAGCGGTATTGTCAAAAATCAGGCAGGACAGCCCCTGCCCGGTGCAACCGTCAGGGTGGCCTTCGCCGATGCCGGTATCAATAAAGGATTGGTCACCAAATCGGATGGTAGCTTTGTTGTGCCCAACCTTCGTGTAGGTGGCCCCTATACCGTGACGGTTTCGTTTACCGGTTTCGCTACGGAGACGGCTACCGGCATTTTCCTCACCCTGGGACAAAACACGGCTCTCGACCTCCGCCTGATCGAACAGGCCGGGAAACTCAATGAAGTGGTGATCGCCGGCCGGTCCACCATCTTCAATGACCAGCGTACAGGAGCGTCGACAAACATCAGTAGTGTGCAGATCCGGCAACTGCCGACTATCTCCCGCTCTGCGGATGATTATCTGCGTATCACCCCTTCCGCATCGCCTACCTACAATGGTATCTCCTTTGCCGGAAGGAATGGGCAGTATAACAACTTCTCACTGGACGGAGCTGTGTTTAATAACCCCTTCGGATTGGATGCACCGGCTCCCGGCGGACAAACAAACGCACAGCCGATCTCATTGGATGCGATAGACCAGATCCAGATCAATATCGCTCCATATGATGTTACCCAGTCAGGGTTTACCGGCGCCGGTATTAATACGGTTACCAAAAGCGGTAGCAATAAATTCGGTGGTACCGTATATGCGTTTTACCGTAATGATGCTATCTCCGGCGATAAAGTAGACGGACAGAAACTGAAAGTGCCTACACTCGATCACTTCCAGGGAGGCTTTTCACTGGGAGGAGCTGTCAAGAAGAATAAACTGTTCTATTTTGTCAACTTTGAAACTGAACAACGTAAAGACGGCGCCAGCGCCTATGTGGCCAGAAATAATGACAACGCCGGTGATGTGACAACTTCCCGCGTACTCGAGTCAGATCTGAAGGCTGTCAGTGCTGCGTTGGCTCAACGCTATGGTTATGTAACCGGTCCTTACCAGGATTTTGACCTGGAACGCAAGAACTATAAATGGCTGGCAAAAATAGACTGGGTGATCAACAGTAAACATAACCTGTCCTTTACTTACAATGGTCTGGATGCTTCGCAGGAAAAAACTGCACACCCTAATGCTATCAACCGCCGCGGCCCGGATGCTATCACCCTGCAATTCCGGAACTCAGGCTATAAGATGATCAACAAACTGCACTCCTTCGGACTGGAGTTGAAGTCTAACTTCAACGATACCTATTCCAACAAGTTCCGTGCAGTGTTCACCAGTTTCAGGGATAAGCGCGATCCATTTTCTTCGCCTTTCCCCGTGCTGAACATCACAAAATATAATGTGCCTTACATAGCAGTAGGATTCGAGCCTTTCTCCATTAATAACCGTCTCAATCAGGATGCATTGCAGTTAACAGACAACTTCAATATCATCCTCCCCAAACATACCCTTACCATTGGAGCATCCTACGAACAGTTCAAATTCGGTAACTCCTTTAACCTGACAGGTTTTGGCTTTACCGTATTCTCTGGTGTGGACATCAATACTTTCCTGACCAACGTCGCAGCAGGGACTTACGACGCCAACGTAACGTATGCAAAGAACCGCGCGGCGGCCGATCAGTGGTTATGGTACTATCTGACCGTAGGCCAGCTTTCCGCTTATCTGCAGGATGAGTTTAGTGTAACCGATCGTTTCAAGGTGACTTATGGCGTGCGTTTTGACAAGGCGCTGTATTTCACAGACAAGGCCAGTTACAGCAGTCCTAATGTTAATCAGGATGGTACCTTTGCAGGTACTTTCACAACCGGTTCGCCTACTGTTCCTAACACCGATAACCTGAAGCTGTTCGATGAAAACGGCAACCCGGTAAAGAATGGCCCTGGCCAGGAAATAGACAATACCCGTATGCCAAGCGGTAAAGTACTGGTATCTCCACGTATAGGTTTTAACTGGGATATCAGAGGTGATAAGACCTTACAACTACGTGGTGGTACAGGTTTGTTCACAGGCCGCTTTCCCTTTGTATGGCTGGGTAACGCCATCGGTAATCCGTTCACAGGCTTTTACGACGTAACAGCCCATAACTTCAAATGGCCGCAGATCTGGCGTTCCAACATCGGTCTGGATTATAAACTGCCTACAGGTACTATCCTGAGTGGAGATATCGCCTATTCAAAAGATATTAACGCGATGATGGTGCGTGACTATGGTTTAGGTACGCCTACAGGTATGCTTAACTCTGGAACAGGCGATAACCGCGCTATATACCAGGCAGCTGACAAAGGGAATACAGGTACCTATGTATTCACCAATGTAAAGGTAGGATACTCTTTCAACGGTACTTTCCAGGCACAGCAAACTTTCGGTAAAGGATATTTCCTGATGCTGGGATATAACTACCTGGTGGCAAAAGATGCCAGCTCCATCTCTGCAGAGATCTCCAGCGATGCGTTTGACCGTAACCCCGTTCTCGGTAACGCTAACAAGGCAGTGAACTCTCACTCTCTGTATGGCAACACCCACCGTATCACATTCGCTGGTATCAAGAAATTTGAATATGGTAAAGGTAATTATGCAACTACTATTTCATTCTTCAGTAACTGGACAAGTGGTAACCGCTTCTCCTATGTATACGGAGGTGATTTGAATAGTGACGGCTCTGCTGCCAATGATCTGATGTATGTGCCTACAGCAGGAGAGATCAGGAACATGAACTTTGCCCCGCTCCTGGATGCTGATGGTAATACCCAGAACGCTGCTGCACAGGGTGCAGCACTGGAAGCATTTATCAATCAGGATAAATACCTGAGCAAACACCGTGGTCAGTTTACAAAGAAATACGCTGGTACTACACCGTGGTTCAGCCAGATAGATATGCGCGTACTGCAGGACTTTAACTTCCGCGGTAAAGAAAAGACCAGCACCATACAGGTAAGTCTCGATGTAGTGAACCTCGGTAACATGATCAGCAGCAAATGGGGACTACGTAAATATGCAAGTACCACCGGTTATTATCAACCTGTTGGTTTTGCAGGCAAGGATGGCGCGGGTAAAGCTATCTATCAGTTCGATCCTTCACAGAAAGAAACATTCACCACCAGCCCTGACCTGATATCAAGATGGCAGTTGCAGTTTGGTGTAAGATATATTTTCTGACGATCTGTTATGATGACAAAGAGGGCGTCTTTCCTGAGTGAAAGGCGCCCTCTTTCATTTTTGTTACAAACAACGGGCTGTAGTAGAACGATCTACTGCTTACTCAATGGGTCTATTTCCCGGAAACATGTTTGTATCTGGCTGGCGGTAAGGAGATGCAGTTGTTTGATAGCAGGAAGCGCTGTATTGTATCACTGTCAGCGTCAGATTGAAATGTTCCAGTTCAATCCGGTGAACGGTATTACCATAGAATTTTCCATCGGTTAACAACATACGATAGTGCGGTGTTTAAGATGTTGCCTGTGTAGCTTCCTTCATCCTGTTTTTGATATTAGCTCTGTGCATAGTACCCCATGCACGTAATGAGCGCAGTACATCCGAGAGGGTATCACTATAGTCTGTCAGTTTGTATTCCACTATCACCGGAGATCCAACCTGCACCGTACGGACAACAAAACCATTCAGTTCGAGATCTTTCAGTTCATTAGACAATACCCTGGCGGAAATGCCATCTACCCGGCGTTGCAGTTCATTGAACCTGGTAAATCCTTCAGAGAGGGCAATGATGATCCTTAATTTCCATTTCCCGCCTATTACATACAGGGCATCGCCTACTGCAGTTAAGGCAGCAGAGCATTCCGAAGAGCCCAGCTTGATTTTAGCACCTGCGTTGTTCTCCGTCTCGCATTTAAATTCAGCAAAACTTGCCTCATCCATTGTATCAAATTTAAGTGCTCCAAAGGTACTAACTTTTTATTAGTGGCTAGCATTTTATATCGTACAGCATCCTGCCGGGGCGTCCGTTCCTTTTGCGTATGAAATGTAATTCCACCTCATTGCCGGCCTGTACTTTGGTACCCAGGTTCTCAATCGGCCGGACGAGGTATAACCTGTCACCAACCCTGTAATAGATATCGCCGGTGCCCCGGTTGGGCCGCATGGTGGAGATGATCTCGGTTACCTTGCCGCGTATGATGATCTTACTCTCTGCCTGGGAATAGCTGTTATAGACGTAATAGGCAGGAGTAGCCAGTAAAAAGAAGACGAGATATATGACGGCAATGACTATGTACAGGTTGGAATAATATCCTTTGGCAATGCCACCCAGCAGTAATATCAGGGCAAGACCCGTACAGCTGGTAAGGAAGAGTTTCACCAGTGTGGACTGTTTCTCTTTCATTAGTTGAAGGTCATCATTGGAGATCCTGGCGGTAGTTTCCCGAAAGGGGGTATGCGGATATTCTGCTTTCAGCAGGATATTGCCTGCAGTGCTGATGTGCAGCACTACCTCCTGACCAGCCATTCCCTGGATGTTCCTGACGATAGCAGGATGGTAGCTGCTTCTTTGCTCATAAAAGAAGGTTTTGTCGGGCAGCGTGGCTTTTACATCAATGACGTCGTTGGTAGCACTGATATACTGGAGATCTCCTTTGGGAGAGGCGTGGAGAAGTTTTATCCGTATGCGGAGCAGGCGTTTTTTTCCTGTATGCAGGCCGGCCCTGATCATGCTCCGCTGTTTCAGGGCGCTTCGCCACATAAATAAGCAGATAGCGAGAAACACGCCCCAGGCAGCAGAAACAGGAATATAAAGCGTTGCATGCCTTCCGCAGGCTGCCATTAACAATAGAGTTGCCAGGACCAGTGTGATAGCGGTGAACAGTAATATCAGTAACCACCGTATGCCTGTAATCCTACCTGCAGTTTTGAGGAGCCGGATGTCTTCATTGGTAAGAGGGGTTTCTTCCTGTATCATGTATCTAAGGTAGAGAAAAACGTTATTCCGCCCGCAAACTGTCTACAGGATCGGTCAACGCGGCTTTTATACCCTGGTAGCTGATGGTGAAAAGCGCCACCAGTAGCACCAACACCCCGGCCAGCGCAAAGATCCACCAGGACAGACTGATGTGGTAATCAAAGGAGGTGAGTAGCAGGTGCATTGCCCAGCCTGCCAGCGGGGCCGCTATGAGAAAGGCGATCAGTACAGGTTTCAGGAAATCCTGCGACAGCATCAGCCAGATCTTTGTTACATTGGCGCCAAATACCTTACGGATGCCAATTTCCTTGTTACGACGTTCTGCCAGGAAAGCTGAGAGGCCAAACAATCCCATACAGGATATAAAGATGGCCAGTATACCGGTGAGGCTCACCATCTGACCGGTGGAGCGGATACCTTTGAATTGCTTTTGGTAAATATCTTTTGTGAAATGAAACTCAAACGGATAATTCGGGTTATGCTTTTTAACAATCTGCTCTATCTGCGCCAGCCTTTTCTGCCAGCCGGCATCATTCCGGAGGCGGATAAAGAAATGGTTCATGGCCCCCGGACTCAGATAAACGATTAAAGGCCCTGGAGCATTAAACGCATCATTGAAGGAGAAATCTGCTACCACACCCACGATGGTCCTATCGCCCAGTTTAATGCCTACAACAGGCTCTTTAAGGCCCATTTTCTGCATTGCCGCCTGATTGATTATGCAGGCAGTGGAATCAGCGCCAAAAGCCGTGTTAAAATCCCTCCCTTCGACCAGTTGTAATCCTGCGGTTTTCGCCCAGTCATATTCCACATTGGAAACATTAATATAGAAATCCTGATCAGCTGTTTTTCCAGGCCAGTCAATGCCATTCGTAGCACCGCCAAACCGTACCAGATCATCAGTGCCGGCAGATACTGCCACCACGCCGGGAAGTTGTACCAGGTCATCTTTCAGTACCCGGAACTTTGAGCTCATCTCGCCCCTGGCGGGAATGTCTATAAGATTGGTCTGCTCATAGCCAATAGGGCGCTGCTGGATATACGACTGTTGTCTGGATATAACGATAGTCGTAATGATCAGGAAAATGGAAATAACGAACTGAAAAGTTACAAGCCCCTTACGTAGTAAGCCACTGCTTTTTTTGTTCATGATCACTCCTTTCAATACGCGTACTGGCTGAAATGCGCTCATGAAGAAAGCTGGATAACTGCCGGCGATCAGCCCGGTGAGCAGTGTCATGCCTGTCACTGTCAGCCAGAGCCGCCAGTCCGATAAACTGATAGTAATATTCTTTCCCGTGAAATAGTTGATGGATGGTAGCACCAGTATAGCCAGTATAACGGCAATGAACAATGCAAGGGTGGTCATCATTAAAGCTTCACCCAGGAACTGGAAAATGACCTGTTTTTTCGTAGCCCCCAGCGTTTTTCTGACGCCTACCTCGCGGGAGCGCATTGCAGAACGGGCGGTGGCCAGATTCATAAAATTGATACAGGCAACCAGCAATATGGATACGCCAATGACCGCGAACAACAATACGATCTCTATCCTTCCACCGTTTGGCTTACCATTCTTGAAACTACTATAGAGGTACCTGTCTTTAAAAGGATAGACAAATATTCCGGTCTTAATATCTGTTGGTGGTTTGGGAAACAATGCGTTTATCTTCTTATTCACGGCGGCGAGATCTGCACCTGGTTTCAGTTCTGCATAAGTAGCCAGTACATAGGCATCCCAGTTTCTAAACGTTCCTGCATTTTCCTGTTCCCAGATCCGGAAGGGAAGCGCTACGTGAAAGCTGACAGAGCTATTCGCCGGCAGGTCCTGCATTATGGCGCTTACCTTCAGGTCATGCTGGTTATTGTGCCGGATGATCTTGCCCATCGGGTCTTCGTCACCAAAAAGTTTTTTTGCGGTCGATACACTGAGCACAATAGATCCTGCATCTCCCAAAGCGGTAATGGGATTGCCCTGCACTGCCGGGAAGTGCATGATGTTCAGCAGATCAGGTTCTACATACATGCCATCCTCATAAATGCTCTTTGTGCCATAGGTCAGTAACTGTTGTGAGTTCCCCGTGCAGTGGGCCGCATAATTTACTTCCGGTATGCTGTTGCGTATAGCTGCTGTCAGCTGCGCAGGCGTTGAACTACCAGTTATGATACTGCCTTCCTGCCTGGAGTTCGCCAGCAATATGTAGATATTATCGATGTTCCTGTGAAACCGGTCTTGCTCAAATTCACCTTTGATCAGGAGTATGATCAGAACGCCTGCGGCCAAGCCTATGGCCAGTCCGCAGATATTGATCAATGCGGCGAGTTTATTCTTAACAAAGCTTCTCGAAGTGATCTTTAAGTAATGCAGGAGCATGTGGGCAATTTGCAATAGAGACCACCAATGAAATGCCAGTATTGTATAAGATTGATATTTTGATGTTTATGCGTGGGGGTGATTGGTAAAGTGTTCGTTTTTGGGACAGGAGATGTTCAATTGCGGGCGGCACCACCGGCCTTTCTCAAAACTTCCGTTATTACCCCATGCACTTCTCCGCATAATACGCAATACAAAACCGCACCTTTAACGGTCACTTCTCAAATCACCTCATCACACATCATTTTCCCGCTTCCCGGAAAATGAAAGTATAATACTCATCCCCACGTGCGCTCCGTAAAGACACCTTACATTTAATCACTGTTACTGGTAATTTTGCTGATCTCAGTCCCCGCGGGCATTCTGTCGGTTATATCCTAAGCTGGCACAGTCGTTTTATCCCTCTAAATTCGTGCTAAATCCACGCTGAAAGTATATCTAAAAAATAAGCCGCCCTATAAAGAGCAGCTGTCTGATATCCCTATACCTATGAAATATATTGTCTAAGTTATAAAAGAGGATGATTGTTCTCGTTAATGAGATGTTAACAGAAGCAAAATAGTTGAGCGCCACCCGGTGAAAATATAAAACCTATTAATTTTGTAGGGTAATAGGAAGAGGCTTACCTTTGCAGCCAAACCAACTTTACCTGTGATAAAAAAATCAATTGAAAGTCTCCAGCAGGAGGCTGCTCAGAGTGGGGCCAACACATTAAGACGTAATCTCGGGGGTATCAATCTCATTGCTATAGGCATCGGCGTGATCATAGGCGCCGGTCTTTTCTCCCTGACAGGCATTGCCGCCGCCAATAATGCCGGTCCTGCCGTTATATTGTCCTTCATTCTGGCAGCCGTTGGTTGCGCCTTTAGTGCACTGTGTTACGCAGAAATGGCTTCTATGGTACCCGTTGCCGGTAGTGCATATACTTACGCTTATGCCACCCTGGGTGAGTTCTTTGCCTGGATCATTGGCTGGGACCTGGTGCTGGAATACTCCGTAGGTGCTGCTACCGTGGGTATCAGCTGGTCTAAATACCTCGTTACCTTCCTTGATAAGTTCAATATCCACCTGCCGGCACAACTGGTCAGCTCTCCGTTTGAACTGATCAAACTGGCAGATGGCTCACAGATACACGGTTATATCAACCTGCCTGCAGTATTGATCATCGTCTTTATCACTTCCATTATCATCTTCGGTACAAAAGGTTCCGCATTGTTCAATGCCATCGTTGTAGCGTTGAAGATCAGCGTAGTATTGGTCTTTATCGCCCTCGGCTGGCATTATATCAACCCGGAGAACTATAAGCCCTTCATTCCGAAGAATACAGGCGAATTCGGGCATTTCGGCGTAAGTGGTATCCTGAGAGGCGCCGGGGTGGTGTTCTTTGTATTCATTGGTTTTGATATCGTTGCTACGATGGCACAGGAAACAAAGAATCCTAAAAAGAATATGCCGGTGGGCATCCTTGGGTCCCTCGTCATATGTACTATTCTTTTTGTGCTGTTTGGTTATGTCATGACAGGACTGGCACACTATACCGAGTTCAAAGACAATGCCGCTCCTGTGGCCGTAGCCATCGCACATACGCCGTACGAGTGGTTGTTCCTGGCAGTAATAGCCGCTATCCTGATAGGGTACACCTCCGTGATCCTCGTGGACCTGCTGGGACAGTCAAGGGTGTTCTATTCCATGAGTAAAGACGGCTTGCTGCCACAGGTATTTTCCGTCTTACATCCCCGCTTCGCTACTCCTTACAAGTCAAATATCGTACTCTGTATCTTCATCAGCCTTTTCGCCGGACTGGTACCCATTCATGTAGTGGGAGAGATGACCAGCATCGGTACCCTGCTGGCCTTTGTAATGGTGTGCCTGGGTGTCATTATCCTGCGTATCAAACAGCCGGATATCCCAAGGGCATTCAAAACGCCCTTTGTGCCGGTAGTACCGATACTCGGTATCCTTACCTGCCTGCTGATGATGTTCTCTTTACCACTCGACACCTGGATAAGGCTGATCGTATGGCTGCTCATCGGTTTTGCTATTTACTTCGGATATGGCCGTAAGCATAGTAAACTGCGGAATAGCCTAACAAAGGGATAGCACCATCAGGAAAGAACGCCACTTATCATTTCCGCAATAAAGACGTTATTGCATTTACTATCTTGGATAGTGAATCTAACAGCCACCTTTATTATGAGAAAACTATTACTCGTTCTTACGATGTGCTATGCTGCTACAACAGGCTATGCACAGGAAAATGCCTTATGGCTGCGATACCCCGCAATTTCCCCTGATGGTAAGACCATCGCATTCGGTTACAAAGGAGACATCTACAGGGTGGATGTCAATGGTGGTGTGGCCGTTCCCATCACCATTCATGAAGCCCATGACATGATGCCCGTATGGAGCCACGACGGCAAATCTATCGCTTTCGCCAGTGACCGCTACGGTAACTTCGACGTATTTGTAATGCCGGCCACAGGCGGTACGCCCGTACGCCTGACCTACAACAGTGCTGCCGACATTCCGTATGATTTTTCGCCCGACAATAAACAGGTGCTTTTCGGCAGCGCCCGCAACGCGCCTGCCAGTAGCATACGTTTTAGCTCGGGCCTGTTCGACAACCTGTATAATGTGCCCGTTACCGGTGGCCGCTCCATCCTGGTCAGCGCAGCTGGTGCAGAGTCTGCGCACTACAACGGGAAAGGCACACAGATCGTCTTCCAGGACATAAAAGGGTATGAGGATTCCTGGCGTAAACATCATGTGTCGGCTGTGACCCGCGATATCTGGGTATATGACCTGTCAACCAAAACCTACAAGCAGGTATCCGGCTATGAAGGTGAAGACAGGGAGCCCTTATTTGCAGATAATGACCAGGTATTTTACCTGAGTGAGAAAGGAGGTATTTCCCAGAACATCTTCAAAGGATCCTTAACGGATAAGAATAAACTGCAACAACTTACCCGCTTTGAAAAGCATCCCGTACGTCATCTGTCCAGATCTGATGACAACCAGCTTTGCTTTACCTGGAACGGAGAGATCTATACCTTGAAAGAAGGCCAACAGCCAAAGAAGGTGCCTGTTCAGATCTTTAATGACGGCCGTTCTTCTGTGGCTAAACCATTGCCAATAAGCGGCAATGTGACGGAGTTTGCCATGAGCCCCAACGGAAAAGAAATGGCCTTCGTGGCCCGTGGTGAGATCTTTGTCACCAGCGTGGAAGGTAATATGACCAAACGTATCACCAATACGCCCCAGCAGGAAAGGTCCGTAGACTGGGCGCCCGACGGGAAACATATCGTTTATGCAGCTGAAAGGAATGGCAACTGGGATATCTACCAGGCTTCCATCGTTCGTTCTGAAGAGCCTTATTTCTTCGCATCTACCATCCTGAAGGAAGAACCGCTCATCGCTACAGAAGCGGAGGAATTTAAACCCCTGTTCTCTCCCGATGGAAAGGAGATAGCCTATGTGGAGGACCGGAATGTATTGCGTGTATACAATATCGCTTCCAAAAAGAGCCGTACACTACTGCCTGCCGGCCGTAACTTTTCATACTCTGACGGCGACTGGCAGTTCGTGTGGAGCCCCGATGGGAAGTGGATCGTGACAGACGACCATCAGGGTTATTTCAATGTGAGCAATGCGGCTATCATCGCTGCCGATGGCAAAGGACAGACCATCTATCCTGTAATGAGCGGCTTCGGGGAAGGCAATAACAAATGGGCTGCAGACGGGAAGGTGATGACCTGGCTGAGCGACCGCAATGGCCGCCGCGGACTGGCAAGGCAGGGTAGCATTGAAGTGGACATCTTCAGCGTATTCTTTGACCAGGAAGCATATGACAGGTATAAACTGTCTAAGGATGAATTCAACCTCCTGAAAGAAAAAGAAGATAACGCAAAGAAATCCGGTAAGGATTCCACTACCGCGAAGAAAGATACCGCTGCTGCGCCTAAAAAGCCCTTTAAGCCGGACTTCGACAATCTTGACAGCCGGATCATCCGCATGACTATCAATAGCGCCTCTATCAGTGATTATGTGCTGAACAACGATGCCAGCAAGGTATACTATATGGCTGCTTTTGAAAAAGGTTATGATCTATGGGTGACAGAACCGAGAACAGGGGAGACGAAGATACTGGCCAAATTAGGCGGTAGCCCCGGTAGTATTGAGCTGAGCAAAGATGGTAATAGCATCTTTGTCAACAACCGCGGCAGTGTAGTGAAAGTAGACGCTGCTTCCGGAAAGATCACGCCTGTAAGCATTAGTACAGAGTTTCTATTGGATCAGGAAGCAGAGCGCCGTTATATCTATGAGCATGCCTGGAAACAGGTGGAAGACAAATTCTATGATCCGGCTACACTGAAAAAGATAGACTGGGAAGCGTATGCGACGAACTACGCACGTTTCCTGCCGCATATCAGCAATAACTATGACTTCCAGGAACTGCTCAGTGAACTGCTGGGAGAGCTGAACGCATCCCATACCGGTGGCCGTTACAATGCATATCGTGCAGATGGCGATAACACCGCCGCACTGGGTTTACTCTATGATGAAACATATACCGGCAATGGCCTGAAAGTGGATGAAGTTATAGCAGGTGGCCCTTTCGACAAAGCTTTCAGCAAACTGAAAAAAGGCAATATCATCGAGCGTATAGATGGAGATGAGATCACCGCACAACAGGATTGGGCGACACTGCTGAATCGCAAAACAGGCAACAACATCCTGGTAAGCATCTATGACCCGGCTACACAGAAACGCTGGGATGAATCCGTAAAACCTATCTCCGGTAATGAGGAAGGGAATCTCATGTACAAACGCTGGGTAACCAACATGCGCAATATGGTGGATAAACTGAGCGGTGGTAAAGTGGGATATGTGCATGTACAGGGCATGAATGACGCCAGCTTCCGTTCTGTATACGATGAAGTAATGGGTAAGAACAGGGAGAAACAGGCGTTGATCGTAGACACCCGTTTCAATGGCGGTGGATGGCTGCATGATGACCTGTATAACTTCCTGGGCGGAAAAACATATATGAACTTCGCGCCACAGGGGCACAGAACAAAAGCATGGGAACCACAGACCCGTTGGACAAGACCCAGCTGCGTACTGATGGGAGAGAGCAACTACAGCGATGCCCATATCTTCCCTTTCATTTACAAACAGGACAACCTGGGTAAACTGATCGGCATGCCGGTACCTGGAACAGGTACGGCGGTTTGGTGGGAACGGCAGATAGATCCTACACTTGTTTTTGGTATTCCGATGGTAGGCGTAATTGGCAGAACAGGTGATCACCCGCTGGAGAATATGCAGCTGGAGCCGGATATCCGTGTACCACTGCGCTATGAAGATGCTTTAACCGGTAAGGATGACCAGCTGGAAGCAGCAGTGACAGAGATGTTGAAAGAGATCAAGTAAATCAGCATAAAAAAATATAAGATGGGATGTGTCAGAGCTGATACATCCCATCTTTATTGTATGCAGATCCACGGGGAAAAAGAAGGCCGTCTCAAAACTGAGACGGCTTTTCTCATAGTGGAAAGTAACTACTAATAAGCAGGTCCTTTTAGTTATCTCTACGCATCTGTACACGTTTACCATTGCTATCAGACATGTATGCGAAATTGCCTTTGGCAAAACGGCTGTATTTATCCTGGTACTTTTTGTGGACAGCATCAGGTTGTTTAATACCATTCACTGTCATTTCAGTGGGAGACATTGTCAGCATACGCAGGTCATCTGCACTGGTGATCAGTTTATCGCTTACCAGATCGGCGGTCAAATCAGCCAATAGCTTCCTGTCAGCCTCCGCCTGTGCGCGATCCTTTTCAGCCTGTGCGCGATCTCTGACAGCTTGTTCCCTGTCTTTCTCTGCCTGTGCGCGGTCTCTGACAGCCTGTTCTCTGTCTTTGTCTGCTTGTGCACGGTCTCTGACAGCCTGATCGCGGTCCTTTTCCGCCTCTAAATGGTCACGGTCTGCCTGTTGCTTGTCCCTGACAGATTGCTGCCGGTCCAATTCGGCCTGTGCACGATCCTTCTGAGCCTGCAGGCGGTCACGGTCTGCCTGTTCTCTGTCCTTATCTGCCTGTATACGATCCAGACGGCCCTGTTCTCTGTCCTTATCTGCCTGTATACGGTCCAGTCTTGCCTGTTCCCTATCTTTTTTCATCTGCTCACGGATCTCGTCAATAATGGTTTTATAATCGCTCCATTTTTCCTCAGGGATGCTCACACCATTTACAGACAAAAAGGTCATCTTGCCATCTGCAAACTCCAGCTGATAGGTCTTATCACCCCGGTCGGTAATGACGCGTTCCTTCCCATTTTTCTGATCAGACTTAGTATATTGGGAAGTGATCTGCTGTGCGTTTATGGAAACGGTCAATACCAGGAATGTTGCAAGCAGTATATTGCTTTTGAAATAATGTGTTCTCATTTTCTGATGAATTTTAAGTTTGTAAATAGCGCCTGGGATGTACAGGCAATAAACATCCTGTTACAGCCGTAGCTGTAAAAAATATGCATCGTTGTAAATAAATGCCCGGGAATGAACGGGAAATAAAGGTCCTGTCGCAGTAGAACTGCGAAAAATTCTTACGTCATATTGTTGTTTTTAGAATAGTAGTGGCAATACAATGCCATCCGTGATGTTGCACGGCTTTTTTAGACGGTGAATTGTTATATAAATGGATTATTGTGTCGGCTGTCTTCTTTCCACCTCAACCCTTGCCCGGTCTTTATCTGCCTGTATGCGGTCGAGGTTTGCCTGCATCCTGTCTTTTTCCGCTTGTAAACGGTCCAGTCTTGCCTGCTCTCTGTCCTTGTCTGCCTGTATATGATCTTTGACGGCCTGCTCACGATCCCTGTCCGCCTGCTGGCGGTCTTTTTCTGCCTGTGCGCGGTCACGGTCTGCCTGTGCACGATCCCTGCCTGCCTGCTGCTTGTCGCTCTCAGCTTGTATGCGGGCCAGTCTTGCGTCTTCTTTTTGGCGTTCCTGTACTGTTTCAGATGCTATCAGCTGAACCACTCTGTCATTTGCAATGAGGCGAAGCTCAGATGATCTGTCCGGCCGGAGCTTGTTCTCCGGCGTATATTGTTGTCTGTTATAGTCGTACCTGTATTCTCTTTTGGCATTCCTTACCATATACAGTGGTCTGACAGGCTTCATCTCATCCCGGCGTCTGTCATCTTCCGGTTGTTCCGGCTGCATATCATCAGCCAGTAATTTTTCCGCATAATACTCGTCTGTAGATTCCCTGGCTATCGTTACCTGGCGCGTAATGACAGGACGGTTGAGCTTTGTATTGTTTATCCGGCCGTCCTGCTGCTGGAACGCCGTATCAGATGGCTTTATATGTGTTATACTATCTTTCCGGGTTATATTTGAAACCTGCCCTTGCTTAGGTGGAATATAATTCCTGGCAGTATTAGGCTGTCTGCTGAATACATCGTGCTTCATACTCCGCAGTTGCGTAATAGCGGCTGTCGATAAGATAGCCGTCAACAGCAGGATGCCTGCCATGAAGAACACTTTTTCTCCTGTTCCCAGCGGTTGATTTTTATTATTGATAATACGGCTGACCCTTTGTAACAACTGGTTCTTTTTACCTGGAAATGCTACAGCAGATGAAGGACTGTAGATGGCATGTTCCTTGAAACTGATCAGTGCCTGTATAAACTCTTTCTTGTTGCCGGTTTGTCCGAGGGCAATATCATCGCAACAATGTTCCCGCTCATCGCGCAGTAATCCGGAGATCCATAAGAGGCCGGGATTAAAGAAGTAAACGGTTTCACAAACAACCTGCAGCAGGTTCACGATGTAATCATGCCGCCGTATATGGGCCAGTTCATGCAGTAATACGGCTTCCACCTGTTCCACCGGGAGACCGGTTAATAAACCTGCAGGCATCAGTATCACCGGTTTCAGATGTCCTATTACCATCGGCACTTTCACGCGGGCCGATTCCAGCAGCCGGATGCGCTTGTTAATATGCAGCTTTCTGCAAAGCAGCATGAGCCGTTCCTGCCAGTCGGCCGCTGCATAAGTGTATTGATGTCTCGCCCTTTGCAGGTAGATCAGTCCCTGCACCATCCTGAAAGAACGGAAGGTGAAAAAGATGGCCCATACCAGTACCAGCAGTGATGCATGATCAGAAATATATGCGGCGCATGCACCGGCAAACTGCTGTATGTTAAGGACATTGATATTCAGCAGTTGGGAAGCGTTCTGCCCGAAAGTATCGCTCAGCGGTACAATGCTTGCAGAAGGTCCGCTCATACCGCGTAAGAAGGTCCATATACACGCCAGTATAAACAATACAAACTGGATGGATATAATATTGTACCTCAGTCGCGCAGGCGCTCTTTTGGTGAATTGCAGTAACATGGCCGTCATAACGGCCAGTAGCAATCCCTGCCAGAGGGAATGGACCAGCATCCAGCTGAAAGCCTGTAGAAACTGTTCGCCACCTGAATCTAAGTTGAGGTACGGGTGCATGGGTGTAGAATTTGGTTATTTACCATCCATAGTTTTCAATAACTCCTTGATCTTCTTTAACTCTTCCGGTGAGGTCTTATCGTTGCCCAGCAATGCCACCATCAGGTCACTCGGAGAGCCGTTGTACATAGCGTCCATAAAACGGCTCAGTAGGGTCCCCTTTACCTTTTTCTCCTCTACGGCAGCGCTGTACACGTGCTTCATACTGCTTTCGTCACGGTCCAGCATCCCTTTTTCTTTCATTACCTGCATCAGTTTCAACGTGCTGGTATAGATCACCGCCTCCTTCTGCTCATTCAGTTTATCGTGTACAAAACGCACAGTTGAAGGGCCATACTGCCAGAGTATCTGCAACACGTCCATTTCAGTTTTCGTCGGCACCATCTCAGGAGATGTATCTTTCTTAAATAAGCTCATGAATCAAAGGTATGTATTAAAAACGTACGTTGCAATAGGTAATGAAGTTTTTTTAAAAAAAAGACCGCCCTGGAGTATCCGGGACGGTCTTTTATCCGCTATAGCCTGTAGTATCTGTTTACTTGCTGTAATTACAGGCTTGGTACATTAAAGTGTGTATAGGAGGTAAAGCCTAAGAACGTTCTGTCATTAGGCACATACAGCGGATCCTGCAGTTCCCGCAGGTACTTCAGGTTGGCTGTTTTATAATAATTGTATGCCACTTCAGTGCCCGGGAATACAGGGCTGGAAGTAGAACAGGTAGTACAGGAGGTGGTCCTGTTGTAGGCAGCTTTCATATAATCATAGCCTTTGCTGAGCAGGCTGGAATTGAATGCCCACAGGGAGTTGTCGCCCTGTATCCTGGCCAGCTCGGCTGAATATGCAAATGCTGTCAGTGAATACTGGTAATGCACACAGTCATTCCTGTCGCAATATTCAGGAATGGTACCATCAGACTTGATAATAATAGGCAGATGCTGCGTAATGATATTATAACCATTCTGGTACACAGTAGTGCTGTTCAGGAAAATGCCGATGGCCATTTTAGCATAACCGGCAGAAGCATTCCAGTTGTTGTTGTATGCCGGTGTGTTGTTGATATAGTTGTTCTTCACCAGGTTCAGGTAGTTATTGAACTGGTTGATATCAGCATCTGACCAGCCAGCTGATTGTCCGAAGGCTTTGTAATAACGGATGATCTCAGCAGCTGCAACGAAGCTGGGAGTTGTCCAGGAAGCCTCCAGTGATGGTTGGTACTGGTTGGAGCCCGACAGCACTGCGTACTGTTTGAAAGTGTAGGACCAGCCGTTCAGAATAGCGATACACTGCTGTGCGTATGTGGCAGTACCGGTCTTTGCCCAGCGCAGCGCCAGTGCATACGCCAGTATAGCGTCTTTTCTGATCTGGCTTTTGGATTCTGTAGTGGCCCCGTTGGAACCTACGGTTACTGTTTCCCAGAATTTTGTTGGAAGAGCATTGTTATTAACATAGTCCAGCACTTTCTGGTAAGCGGCAGCACGTACCGGTTCTCCACCATTTACCTGTGAACCGACAAGGTCCAGGCTTTCCTGTGTGTTCAACACACCAGGATGTACAAACGTAACAATCTGTGGTGCAGCAGCAGCGGCTACCAGACTTTTGCCCGATAGTGGCTTCATACTGTTTGCGTCTTGTTTTTTGCACATCAGCAATAAGGTTGCCATGGCAAACATAGTCATGCAAAGGAGAAGGGAATTGACGGTTTTCTTCATGTTTTTAAGAGGGATTTTGTCAGGCTATAGCGGAATGCCTTGTAGTCTATATATAGCTGTTTACATCAGGTAAAGGATGATGGTTTGAAACATGTATGTGTTACATCAGGTATAAAGGATTATGGCTTGAAATAAATCTGTTTTACACCAGGCTGAAAGAATGGTGATCTGACAGCGCTGCTTACCTATACATAGGTGTATAGGATACATCCCCGATGGAACTCTAAACGTGGAAAAAGCACTATTATTTCACTAAAAGTACGATTACTTGTAATATTTAAAATCTTTTTTATTGGTGTTATAACAGACATAAACATCCCTTCCCGCAACTAACTGCAGGTCTGACTAAATAATAAAAAAGAATGATCTATGCCTGTTCCCACAACATTAGGTAAGCCCCTGCCGGGTCCTGTATCAGGCAATACCAGCCGTGGTTTTCCATTTGGCGTTTATCGCCGATGACCTTTCCGCCCAATGCCTGTGTACGCTCCAGGCTTTTGTCCAGGTTGTCTACAGCTACATGGGCCAGCCAGTGGGGAGGGATATAGGCATTCGGGCCTTTCGCATGACAGATGCCTACCGTTTCAGGTGCATCAGGATTGGCGTCTTTGGCCTGCATAACATAATCCTCATAATCCCCCATACTGAGCCCGGACTTTTCCCATCCAACTACCTGCTGATAAAAATCGCTTACGGTATTTGCATCAGATACGGTGAGATCGTGCCAGAGGACGGTGCCTGCTTTCTTTTTTTCCATAAATGCGGTTTAATGGTGACTGGCCCCGAAGATACATACTTGTAATCTTTTCTTGAATAACTGATAAAGAAGCTGATAGGGCGCATTTGGGCCAAATGTCGTAACTTGACCGGCACTTTGTTTAAAACCTGAAATCATGATGAACCTGGCACTGTTGCTCACCTACAACCATCGGCTTATAAGCACGGCCGCCATTCTGGATGTATTCGAATCGGTAAACAATATGTATACTACCAACCAGCAGGCCCCAATTTTCAATATACAGCTGGTGCTGGCCGATCAGAAGGAAGTGGACATGTTACCTCATTACGGCCGTTATACCACGGTAGCGCTAAAGGAAGCTGCGAAACCGGATCTGGTGCTGATCCCAGCTTTTATTGCAGGAGATGTGGATATCGCTATTGCCGCCAACAGCACCTTTATTCCCTGGCTACGGCAACAACATCACGCAGGAACGGAAATAGCCAGTTTCTGCACCGGCGCTTTTCTGCTGGCAGCTACAGGATTGCTGGATGGTAAGCCTGCTACCACGCATATGAACGCCTGCCGCGCTTTTGCAGGTCATTTCCCCGATGTATTGCTGCTACCCGACAGAGTGCTGACTTCCGCATCAGGTATCTATACCAGTGGAGGCGCTACCAGCACCTTCCACCTGCTATTGCACCTGGTAGAGAAATACTGCGGACAGGATATGTCTGTAAAGGCCGCGAAACTATTTGCTATCGATATGGACCGTGAAACACAATCCTACTTCGGTATGTTCCTGCCGGAAAAGAAACATGCAGACCCGCTGATCTCTGAAGTACAGCAACGCATGGAATCCTGTTTCCAGGAAGCGCGCAATGTGGAATCGTTCATGGAGAATATTCCAGCCAGTCGCCGCAACTTCGTACGCCGTTTCAAACAGGCCACGGGTATCACACCCATAGAATACCTGCAGAAGACCCGTATCGAGGCAGCCAAAAAGATGCTGGAACAGACCGGCAACAGCATCCTCACGGTAATGCTCGACTGTGGTTACAACGACATCAAGGCCTTCCGCAAAGTATTCAGAAAGGAAGTAGGTCTGACTCCAACAGAATACAGGCTGAAATTTGCGGGCAGCCGTAATGCTAATACCTCACTGGCGCTTGAGATGTGATCTTTTTGTGTATCTTGACAACATTTCGCGGAGGGAAACGGGAATATACTTTATCAACCAATGGTAGTGATTCAGGCATTACCAGCAATCCCGTATATATTTATGTCTGCTCAGGAAACAGTTTTAAAAAAAGTGATCAGGCCCATACATCTCTGGGCCATTGGCGTCGGATTAGTCATCTCCGGTGAATATTTCGGCTGGAATTACGGTTGGGGGGTAGCTGGTACCATCGGCTTCCTTGCGGCCACGCTCATTATCACCTTGTTGTACATTACGTTCATCTTCAGTTTTACGGAGCTGACCACCTCCATTCCACAGGCGGGCGGTCCCTTTACTTATACGCACCGGGCAATGGGTCCTATCGGCGGACTAATTGCAGGGTATGCCACCGCTGTGGAATTCCTGCTGGCTACTCCCGCCATTGCTTTCGCCCTGGGCAACTACCTGCATTTCCTGCACCCCTCGCTCCCCGTACTGGGAAGCGGTATTGCTTTTTATGTGTTGCTCACTGGCATCAATCTGCTGGGCATTAAAGAGTCAGCACTTTTCTCGCTTATCATCACCTTACTGGCAGTAGTTGAACTGCTGATATATATGGGTATTGTAGGGCCTTCTTTCAAAACGGCCAATTTCATGCACAATGCCATGCCTGCGGGTTGGCTCGGGGTATTTGCCGCCCTGCCTTTTGCTATCTGGCTGTATGTCTGTATTGAGGGGATTGCTATGGTAGCGGAGGAAGTGAAAGATCCTTCCCGGAATATTCCCAAAGGATATATCTCTGCCATGCTCACGTTGACATTACTGGCAATAGGCGTGATGGTGTTAACAGGAGGTGTCACCGACTGGAAAGCATTATCCAACATTGACTATCCCTTGCCGGAAGCTATAGGTGTTGTATTGGGTAAACAGAGTGGTATCACGAAGATCTTCGCGGGAATTGGTCTCTTCGGATTGATCGCTTCCTTCAATGGTATCATTATCAGCTATTCCCGCCAGCTATTCGCATTGGCCCGTAGTGGTTATCTGCCCGGCGGGCTGGCGCTGCTCAGTCCTAAAAGGCAGGTGCCTTACGTAGCACTAATCGCCGGCGGACTGCTCGGAGTGATTGCTCTATACCTCGGTAAAACAGATCAGTTGGTGATCTTATCTGTAATGGGCGCTGTAGTGATGTATATCTTCAGCATGATCAGCCTGTTCATACTCAGAAAAAAAGAACCCGGATTAGAACGTCCTTTTAAAGCTCCGTTTTATCCCTGGTTCCCTGGTATTGCATTGGTGTTATCTATCGTATCATTAATAGCGATTGTCTACTACAATCAACTACTGGCGCTCTTGTTCTTTTCAGGATTGGCCATCGCACTGGTTATTTTCGTAGCGATGGGAAAACACCGGGAACCGGCTCCCATCGCCCAACAAAAAATGGTCCTCTAACCAAAAACAATAGGACTTCGCCAGGAATTCCGTAAACAACGAGGAGCACGATATAAACAATTCATAACAATTCATGGCATACCAGCACACCATACAACACAAAACATACACCTTCGCCGACCTCCGCACTTTACTGGCGAAGGCCACGCCCTTCCGCTCAGGGGATGCCTTGTCCGGACTGGCTGCCGATAGCTATGAAGAACGTGTTGCTGCGCAGATGACCCTGGCAGATGTGCCTTTAAAAACATTCCTGCAGGAAGCTATCATCCCTTACGAAAAAGATGAGATCACCCGCCTGATCATCGACACTCATAATCAAACTGCTTTCGCGCCTATCAGTCATTTCACGGTGGGAGAGCTGCGGGACTGGCTGCTGAGCGATGAAGCAGATACCCTGACCCTGCAAGGCTTATCTCCCGGTCTTACGCCCGAGATGGTGGCAGCGGTCTCAAAATTGATGCGCAACCAGGACCTCATCAGTGTGGCGCAGAAATGTGAAGTTGTCACCCGCTTCCGCAATACGATAGGTCTGAAAGGTCACTTATCCGTACGCCTGCAACCCAATCATAACACAGACGATCCGAAAGGTATTGCTGCCAGTATCATAGATGGTTTGCTATATGGCAGCGGAGATGCCGTGATCGGCATCAATCCTGCTACAGATAGTCCGCAGGCAGTTGTGCAATTATTGCACATGTTGGATCAGTTACGTACACAGTTTGATATTCCTACCCAGTCCTGCATTCTATGTCATGTCACTACTGCGATGGAGATCATTCAACGCGCGCCTGTCGATCTGGTATTCCAGTCTATTGGTGGTACAGAGAAGACCAACAGCAGTTTTGGTATTCACCTGGCCTTACTGGAAGAAGCCCATGAAGCAGCGCTGTCATTGAAGAGAGGAACTATTGGCAACAACGTGATGTATTTCGAGACAGGGCAGGGGAGTGCTTTGTCTGCCAACGCGCACGAAGGAGTAGATCAACAGACCTGCGAGGTCCGGTCTTATGCGGTGGCCCGGCAATTCTCTCCTTTATTGGTGAACACTGTTGTTGGATTCATCGGGCCTGAATACCTCTTTGACGGTAAACAGATCATCCGTGCAGCACTGGAAGATCACTGTTGTGGCAAACTGCTGGGGCTACCAATGGGTGTGGACATCTGTTATACAAATCATGCAGAGGCCGACCAGGACGATATGGACAACCTGCTTACGCTATTAGGTGTAGCCGGATGTAATTTCATTATGGGAGTACCGGGCGCAGACGATATCATGCTGAATTATCAATCCACTTCCTTTCACGACGCGTTGTATGCCCGTAAGGTACTGGGACTGAAGGCCGCGCCTGAATTTGAAGCCTGGCTGCAACGCCAGGGTATCATGAACAACAAAGGCCAGTTGCAGCAGGTAGGAAAAGCGCATCAACTGTTAGGTTATAGTGCAGGATGAAATGCTGTCACGCAGCAGGTATGAAAGGCGCATCAGCTGCGTAGGTTATAACGCAGAATGAAATGCTGTCACGCAGCAGGTATGAAAGATGCATCAGCTGCGTAGGTTATAACGCAGGATGAAATGCTGTCACGTAGCAGGTATGAAAGATACATCAGCTGCGTAGGTTATAACGCAGGATGAAATGCTATCACATGAAAAAGATGCATCAGCAGCTAAGCTATAATGAAGCATAGAATACCAGCCAGTTTATCTTTAATAACACAGATTGAATTTGTCACACAGGATGAATAAGGAATTACCGCACAGGAACCCGATACAGGAAGACCCCTGGTCTTCGTTAAAGGCTTTTACTACAGCGCGTATCGCACTGGGGAGAACAGGCACTGCCATTCCTTTGAGGGAAGTGTTGTCTTTTAAGCTGGCGCATGCACATGCACGGGATGCTGTTTATTCAAAGCTGGACATAACGTTGTTAATGGAACAGCTGCAACCTTTTCATACCGGCACATTGTTGCTGCATAGCAGTGCGGCAGACAGGCAGGAATACCTGCAACGTCCCGATAAAGGCAGGAGACTGGACGCAGAGAGCATTAAAACCCTGCGTACATTACCAGCTGCATTACTGCAGAAAGACGTAGCAATTATTATCGCAGATGGGCTCTCTGCAACAGCGATGAATATACATACCTTACCGTTATTGACGCAGTTATTGCCCATGTTGAAAACAGCAGGTATATCAGCGGGTCCCATCTGCCTGGCAGAGCAGGGCAGGGTTGCTATCGGCGATGAGATAGGTGAGCTGTTAAAGACAAAAATGACCATAGTGCTGATAGGCGAACGTCCCGGGCTCAGTGCGGCAGATAGTATGGGGGCTTATCTCACTTTTAATCCCCGCATAGGAAATACGGATGAATCGAGAAACTGCATCTCCAACATCCGCCGGGAAGGACTGCAATATGCGCCTGCCGCAGGGAAGATCTGTTATCTTCTGCAGGAGGCCATCAAACTACAGTTGTCTGGTGTAGGATTAAAAGACAATTATGAAGAAACCCGGCAACTGAAAAGTTAGCAGGACTTATCATTATACTATTTCAGCGTTGCACCATCTTTTTTAGTCAGTGTATTTTTAACGGTTATCTCCGAAATTTCCCTTGATTATTTAAAAAAAATAATACTTTGTGCGGCATTCAAATTGATGATGACGCAAGACGGATACCATATCTCTGCTGAAGAAGCTACTGAGGCCCTCCGTAGTCGTAATGCCGGTGTCTTCCAGAAAATTTACACAGCATACAGTGAGGAATTGTTCCTGTTAGCTTATCGCTGGGTCAAAGATAATGACCTGGCCAAAGAGGTCGTGCAAAGCCTGTTCGCACACTTATGGGAAAAAGGACAACAGATTGAGATTACCGGGAATGTACGCCACTACCTATATCGTTCTGTGACAAACAGAAGTATCAATGAGTTAAAACGGCAATCGAGGAATGTAAGTGAAGAGGTGCTGCAATGGCGGGCAGACGATGCTTCATTGCATGAGATCACAGATCATCTGCTGTTGCAGAGGGAGATCGTGCGCCTGACACAGGGGCTGGCCCCACGCTGCCGGGAAATCTTCCTGCTCAGCCGTTTTGAAGGACAGGAACCGGCTGAGATAGCGGAACGGTTGGGTATCACTGTCAACACGGTGTATTTCCAGCTGGCGGTAGCCCTGAAATATCTACGCACTCACTTATTGGACGGAAAAAAATTGCAGTAGCATCAAAGTATCGGGGTGCTGAATTGTCGTAATACTATAAAGCAATGAACAACAACGACATAACCGGGTTCATCATAGATTGTCTAACAGACCCCGGTAACAGGGACAAACAGGCTGCATTAAACAAGTGGTTAGAGGAATCAGAAGAGAACCGCCAACTGTATGCAGAACTGAAGCAGCTTTGGGAAGCCGCCGCAGATGTTCCTCCTATGCCCTTTAATGTACAGGAAGGGTGGCAGGAACTGTCTCAGCAGATGGCGCCGGCCGCCAGGGTAAGGCGTATGTTCCCCTGGAAGCCCGTTGCTGCAGCTGTGATCCTGTTGTTGTTGGTCGCAGGCGGCTGGTGGTGGCAAACCTCCCGCAATGCCTGGATAACTTATGCAACTCCGACTTCCGATATAGACAGTCTCACTCTCCCCGATGGCTCTACGATACATATGAAGGCCGGTACATCACTGTCTTACAGGAAGTTATTTAAAGAGCGTGAAGTAAGGTTGCTGCAGGGGGAAGCCTATTTTGATGTGGTGAAAGATCCACAACGGCAGTTCCTCGTCGTGGCAGATAAATCTACCGTAAAAGTACTTGGAACGGCATTCAACGTGCGCATAGAAAGTACCTTCACAGAAGTGATTGTCTTTGAAGGCAGCATAAGCCTGCACAGCGGAGGAAAGAAGCTGGTTCTGAGCAGTGGAAGCGGCAACCTGGCAACTGTCAGCCGGAATGATGATGAGATAAGACATCCCATAGGTAACTATAGTAATCAATGCGCCTGGGCCACGAAAGAGCTGGTATTCGAGAATGAAGAAGCAGAAAATGTGGCGAGAGTATTAGCAGCTCACTACCATATATCAGAAATAAAAGTTGTTGAGAATTTGCGGCATAAACGAATTACCTTGCGCCTGCATAATACACCCCAGGACGAAGCCATGGCAATATTTGGCGCTGTCCTGGATCAATAACTGCTCCATTACCCTTATGAAGGTCCTGGCCACTTTAGGTACTCTAACCCTCTTAATGTGTGCAGTCCTGACCGGTACCGCACAACAGTCTCCACTACTGCAGCAGCATCTGGATATCCGGGTGAAGAAGATGCCTGTTTCCGTTTTCCTGAAATGGATAGGCGAACAGACCGGTGTTTCCTTTGCTTATCCCAACGAAATCATCAACGGACGTGCACCCGTTACCATGAATGAAACGCAGATCTCCATACAGGCCGCATTGGAGAGTGTTTTTCCTCCTGCTCGGTATGAGATCCGGACTATCGGCCATCAGATCATTATCCGGTTTCAGAAAATAGTTGCTCCCGCCCTGGATACACTCCCGGCCACCCGTATCATGCAGATGAACACTGTTGTGGTGACAGCTCTCGGCATCAATAGGGAACAATACTCACTGGGATATGCACACGCAGAAATAAAAGGGAAAGACCTGACCAGCGTTAGGGACGTACATCCCATGAATATACTCAGCGGAAAGATCGCCGGACTGGATGTAAGCCCGGTGAACAGCGGAGCGGCAGGGTCTACAAAACTGACTCTCCGGGGAATGCGCCTGCTGGGAGGAAACAATCAGCCGCTGCTCGTCATAGACGGTATCCCGGTGAATAATACTTCCCCCGGTCAGGCAGAAAAATATGGCGGTTATGACCTGGGAGATGGTACCGTGATCATTAACCCGGATGATGTGGAGACGCTTTCAGTGCTCAAAGGAGGGGCTTCCGCAGCCTTATACGGCAGCCGGGCAACAAACGGAGTTATATTGATCACAACGAAGAAAGGTGTCCGTAAAGGGCTGGAAATAGAGTTTATGTCGAATGCTGTGCTGGAAAAATTCAACAGTCAATATGATTTCCAGGATACCTACGGCAGTGGTCGTGAGGGGCTGTTGCCCGGGAATGCAGCCGAAGCCCGCTGGGATGCACAATACAGTTGGGGGCCAAAAATGAACGCCGACAGCATGGTATGGCTCTGGAATGGAATGAAGGTGCCTTATGTGAAAGCCCGTAATCCCGTTACGAAGTTCTTCCGGCAGGGATTTACCCTGATCAATACACTGGCCGTATCCACAGGGAATGAAAGAACACAGCTGCGGGCGTCTTATACCAATACACGCAACAACGATATAGTGCCCACCAGCGGATTACAAAGACATCACTTCTCTGCCAGGATCACAACCCGGCTTACAAAGCATCTGGAACTGGATACCCGTTTGGCCTGGCTGGATGAGGAAGTGCTGAACCGGCCTGCATTGTCCGACAATCCTAATAATGTAGGCTATGTGCTGAGCGGCATTGCGCCAAATATTGACCTCAACTGGCTGAAGAATTACAAGGACCCTGTAACGGGTAATTATATCAACTGGAATAACAACACTTACCAGGTCAATCCTTACTGGGCAATCTATGAGCAACCTAACAATAGTGACCAGGATCGTTTCAATGGCTTTATCCGCCTGAAATATAAACTCTGTCCTGGCTTCTCTATGCATATACGTTCGGGGGCAGACTACTCGGCATTTTTCTTTAATGAGCTGATGAACTATTCCACGCCTGTGAATCCCCTGGGGGCCATGTTCCTCAAAGACAGAAGATTATGGGAAATAAACAGCGATCTGCTGCTCACCTATACCCGCCAGCTGAACAGGTTCCGGTTCACAATGAATGTAGGAACCACCCGTATGGACTACAAAGAAACGATCCGCAATACTACCGGCCGTGAAATGAATATCCGCGGAGATAGGGGCATCGATAATTTTGGGACACGTATGCGGCATGAAATGATCCTCCGGAAGAGGATCAACGCGGTGTACGCCTCACTGGATATTGATTACAGGCGGCTGTTCTTCTTTTCGCTGACGGGGCGTAAAGACTGGTCATCTACTTTGCCGCGCGATCACAATGCTTATTTCTATCCCTCCGCATCAGCCGCGTTCCAGTTTACAGAGCTGATCAGAAATAAACAGGTCCTGACTTCCGGTAAGTTCCGTTTATCCGTGGCGCAAACAGGTACCGATGCTGTACAGCCTTACCTCTTGCGGCTCACCTACGGCTACAATCCTGATATTCCTGTCATAAAAGGATATTCCATTGGTGGTGTAGCGGTGGATAATGTACCTTTCGCCGATCTGCGCCCGGGAGTTAACTATGCTTATGAAGCAGGGGTAGACCTGACTTTCTTCGATAACCGTTTACACCTGGATGCTACCTGGTATCATTCCAGAACGAAAGACCAGGTGCTGAATGCCCCCGTTTCTACTACCAGCGGATACACCAGTGCCGTGATCAATTCCGGCAATATCCGTAATGAAGGCGTGGAAATAGCCCTGGGAGGAATGCCGGTGGTACATAAAAATTTCAGCTGGGAGGCCGGTTTGATCTTTTCCCGTAACATGAACAGGATACAGTCGCTCAACTCGCTGATGTCTCCCTATTATCCGGTAGCAGTGGCGCGTTGGGGAAGTGTTTCTGTTGTAGCGAAGAAAGATGCGGAGTATGGTATGCTGACCGGCAGGCATTTCCTGCGCGATTACAAAGGACGTTTGGTACTGGATGGGAATAATCTGCCGAAATCTACAACGACCGACAGTCGCCTGGGCAGTAATCAATATGCATGGACAGGTAGCATTACCAACCGTTTCTCTTATAAGCGCCTGTCGCTGACAGTGCTCGTGGATATAAAATACGGCGGCAATATCTTCTCCATGACCAACCTGCTGGCATATACAAACGGCAATCAGAAAGGCACGCTGGAAGGACGGGAAGGATGGGCGCGTTCCGAACAGGAAAGAGTTAGTGCAGGAAAGACGCCGGAGGAATGGGCACCTACAGGCGGACTGCCCATCAGGGGCATACAGGCCGCCACTGACAATGAAGTAACGGCGTATGTGAATCCGCAGTCCTACTGGAAAAGGTTAGGAGAGAGTATTCCCGAGGCATTCGTATACGATGCTACTTTTGTAAAGCTCAGGGAGCTGCATCTTGATTATGATTTGCCCTTATTCAACAAGGTATTCCGTGAGGCCACTGTTTCCCTGGTCACGCGTAATCCGTTCACCCTTTACAAAGCTGTACCGAATATAGATCCTGAATCAAGTTACAACAACACGACCGCGCAGGGGCTGGAATATGGCTCTCTGCCAACGCGGAAGTCCTATGGTGTTAAACTCTTCGTCAAGTTTTAAGTGATGCCAATGAAAAGACATAGATGGAACATGCTGATGATTTTATTCCTGTCTTCCTGCACTGCCGGTTTTGACGAGATCAATACAGATCCGAAGACGAAAGACGGTATTCCTCCCGGAGAGCAGCTGACAGCTGCCGCTTATTTCATGGACGGCGGCCGTGAGATGGGATATCCCAATCTTTACCTCTTTCAGCCCATGGTGCAGTACCTTACGGGAGCGGAAGACATGAGCAGGGGAGGAAAGTATATCCGTGATGAATTCTATAACAACTGCATGTGGGAAAATCTGTATGGAAAGAGCTTAAAGCAACTGGTGGACCTGCTGGAAAATCATAAGAACGATACAGCCCTTGTCAATTACCTGGCAGCTGCCCGTATATTGCGGGTGTACGTATTTTCCCTGCTGACAGATACCTATGGCGATGTTCCTTATTCACAGGCGGGTCTGGCTTATTACAATAAAGTCTACACCCCTCAGTACGATAAACAGTCTGACATCTATGCCGACTTTTTCAAGGAACTGGCAGAAGCTACCGCACAGTTCAATCCCAGCAAAGAGGGCATCTCAAATGATATTGTTTACAATGGCGACCTCGGAAAATGGAAACGGCTGGCAGGCTCTCTGAGACTGCGGTTGGCCATGCGGCTAACAAAAGTGAACGCCATTACTGCAAGGCAACAGGTAACAGCTGCATTAGCTGCGGGCGTGATGCAAAGCCCGGAAGACAATTTCCGTATGCTGCATGATGACTATGCCTATCCCGACCTGCGGGGTAACGGTTATGCACAGGCCCTGCTGGAAGATAATGTACGTCAGTGGGTGAGGGGATGCCGCACATTTGTAGCGTTTCTGAAGGCCGAAAAGGATCCCCGTTTGCCTACCTTTTTTACCAATAAAGACGCCAATGGAAATGATATTACTGCTATTACGAACTACCTGTCTATGGCGCCGGGATTGTACTATTGGGATGACCAGGAAGATTATGTCAGCCCGGAAGGCGTGGTAGTAGCTGCTGCGGATAAGTACTGCGTGCTAAACCAACCTTTTTATAAGCCGGAAGCCCCTTTCCTGCATATGGGATACGCGGAAGTGGCCTTCCTGCAGGCCGAAGCAGCAGCCAGGGGATGGATTCCCGATGATGCCAATACCTGGTATCAGACCGGGATCCGCGCGGCTATGGAACAGTTGAAATTATACCCGGAAATAGGTTATATCTCTGAAGATACAGCGACGGCATTTGTTCGTGCGCACAAGCTGACACCCGGAAAGGAGATTGAACAGATCAATATGCAGAAATGGGTAGCGCTCTTCCCCAATGGGTTTGAAGCATATGCCAACCAGCGCCGCAGTGGCTTTCCTGTACTGGCGCCCATTGTCGATATGGGCAATGAAACCCAGACAGACGGCATTCCACCCAGGCGCTTATTCTATCCCGCTACCGAAGCATTCAGCAACACCCTCCACTACCAGGAAGCGCTGGACAGAATGGGCGGAACAGACGACTGGTTACAGCATGTATGGTGGGACTATTGATATGACTACATGGTCTCTTCTTCTTCCGGATGTTTTGGTTTATAACAGACATAATAATATCCCAGTATGAATACCCCCGTTAAGAATGGTATCAATGCCAGGTGCTTATAAGTGATCCATCCGGTAATGACTTCCGCATCAAAATGCAGGAACTCGCTGATCATCCAGTAAGAGTTAGCCGTGATCCAAACGGCGATGGCCAGGTTGTGGCATAACTCAGACATGAATTGCCGTGTACGGTAAGCAATAACAATAGCGACTATCAGCGTAGGGAAAATCATCGCAATGCCCAGCGGCTTCCAGATCAGGCACCAGCCGATATCTTTCAGCAGCCAGAAAACGATATGCAGATTTTCCATTTTCCGGTATTTCAACGGGATACTGTAAACAGGTGTGGTTTCGGGCATGTTTGGTCTTAATTGTGCCGGCAAAAATATAAAATCTGTCATCAATTGGTATAACTCTTGTATTAACCTATACATACCAAAATGAACAAGTTATGAAAAAAGCAATGATAGCCGCTTCAATTGTCGGCGCGGCAGCAGCTGGAATGATCATATATCTGAGCCGGAAAAATGGAGGTATGAAAGGCCTTCTGCAAAAGGCAGAATCCGCCGCAAATAATGCCCGCGAGATGGCTAACCGTCATTTGCGTAAATCCCAACAGAAAGTTAATACCATGGTCAATGAGACTATGGCGTAATGAATGCAGGCATTTTACCGGGGTGGCAAGCATTGTTCCCATATATGCCCCGGTAGGATGACTGCTGATCGGTCCAACTTAAGTCCACCCCAAAGGCATGCATAAGGCATGTATAAGGCATGTATAAAGCGTACTTGATGCCTCACTCCAGGGGGCATATCTACCCATATTAGCAATATTACCTCATAATGGAATCATTTGCTGCAATCAGCCCGCCTATGGCGGGCTGCGTGTTTGTAGCGCGGGGTGTAGTCCTGATATGGGGTGAAAACCAATCTATTGCAATGAATATCATATTGAATTAAGTTGATACTGAATAAAAAATTGTAATATGGACAATAAATATTTACATTTGTTTTATTGTTAATATTAAGGGACTCCCACCCGTTGACCGATGAAGCACCACCCTGTACCCGTCCTACGACTGGCAGTATTTTCACTGTTAATGTTCTTGCTGTGGCCTGTTTACGCAAACGCCACAAATTCCACAGCCGCTCTTCCACAAGACACGGCCAAAGAAAGCCTTGTAGATCATGCAATTAGTGTGTTCAACAAAATCAAGGAAAAGAACAAGTTTATCAATTTCCTGACCGACGAATCACTGGGCACACTGCCCGTAGGGCTTGTCCGTGAAATAAACGGTAAGGTCTACGTCATAGCCATAGACAGTATTCGCATGACGCCTCAGGGAGCCTACCTGAGCGCCTATTTCCGGTTTACTTTCCCCGGTACCAGCCGCGAGCTGATATTTGGCGGAAAGGACATCACCTTTACACCGGGAGGTATAGGAGTAGGCAACTCTACCAAGCTGATGTTGCTGAACGAACAGCATATCAACTTTAATGAGCACGTAGAGGTCAAATTCCCCGGTGATGGTACCAATTACGTGGAATGGGACTGTAACGGCTTCAAATCGGCCAATCTGAGTGGCGTGTTTGAGTTTGATAAAGGATGGATCGAACCGGATGATCCGGGTAAGGAGACCGTACAGGCATCCCTGGCTATAAATGCAGCGAAAGATCTCAGCAACATCATGGCTGATATCAATATTCCTCCCTTCCGTATCAAAGGCCTGAAGGACTTTAACTTTAAAGTAAAGCACGCTGTCATAGATATGAGTGACCTGGCCAATCCATCCGGATTGAACGTTACTGCAGATATGCTGGAAGATCCTTCCAGTCCGCTGTTGTGGCGTGGCTTCTACCTCCAGGAATTGGAAGTAGGATTGCCGGAGCAGGTGGCTTCAGGAAAAGGACGGCCTAAAGTGACCGTGTCCAATTTCATCATCGACGATCAGGGGGTGAGCGGTAGCGTTGAGGCAGAGAACATCGTAAAACTGGGTGATGCCAGTGCTGGCGGCTGGCCACTGTCCATCGACAAAGTAGGACTGAGCTTCAGCAAGAATAAATTGAACGGCGGCTCCCTGGGTGGAGAGATGAGAATAGGTTTCCTGGGCGATGATCCGCTGGCTTACGACGCCTCCGTGAGTATGCGCGGCAACGATACGTACTATTCGTTCGCACTCGCCACCACCAAGGATAAAACTTACTCCTTCTTTGCAGGTAAAATTACCCTGAACAAGGATTGCCGTATAGAAGTAACCAAAACACCTAAGGACTTCATTCCGAAAGCAACACTGACCGGTAAGGTAGAGCTTAATAAGAGTGTACTGAATATTAAAGACATCTCTTTCGAAGACCTGACCCTTTCCACACAGAAACCTTATGTACATAGTGGTACATTCGAAATAGCAACAGCAGGTGATGCGAAAATGAGTGGTTTCCCTATCGCTTTCGACGAGCTGAGTTTAGGTATTTCCGAAGGAAAAGTAGCTGTAGGTGCTACCGTGATGCTGAACTTTATGGGCTCCGGCGATAAAGGTTTCAGTGGCAGCACTTCATTTACCATTACAGCAGCACAGGAAGAGATCAAAGAAACCGTGATGGTGGACAACCAGCCTGTTGAGAAGGTGGATACACGTTGGAAGCTGGATAAAGTAACGATCAGTGATATCGATCTGAACGTGAAGGTGATGGCTTTCCAGATGCATGGTATCATCACGCTGTTTGATAACCATCCTGTATACGGGAACGGCTTCAGAGGAAAACTTGACTTCGCCCTGCCGGGACCTATTCCTAAAGCCTCTGCAACTGCTTATTTCGGCTCCAAGGATGACTTCCGTTACTGGCATGTGGATGCATATATAGGCGTCAGGGTGCCGATACCACCGATGTTACAGATCACTGGTATGATGGGTGGTATGTCTTATCATATGGAACGCCCTTCAGATTTTGATCCTTACGATTCGAGGAACGCTATAGATGAAAAAGGGGGCTTGAAAGACGTCAACGAAATCTTCCAATATGTACCATCAAAAGATGCCGGCCTTGGTTTCATGGGCGGTGTGACAATGGCACTTTCCACAGATGTGGTGATCAATGCCAACGTAGCGCTGGAAGTACAGTTTGGCACAAACGGTGGTTTCCGTTATGCACAGTTTGATGGCGCCGGATATGTCATGCACCAGGTGGTGAAAGCCAAAAGCAAAAATGACGCGAAGGAAGATGAATCTGCCCCGGTGTGGGTACAGTTTAAGATGCGATACGACAACGTCAATAGTTCGTTTGATGCCAGCATAAAGACATATGTCAACATCGCCGGAGTAGTAAAAGGTCTCCATGATCGTGGATTGGTGGGCGAATCAGTATTGCACGTGGGTAAGGATGACTGGTACCTCTATATAGGCCGTCCTTCGCAGATGAATGCACTCTCCATTGTGGGAATAGCGGAGGTGAGCAGCTACTTCATGATGGGTTCAAAAGTGGAAGATATGCCACCGGTGCCTGCAGAAGTAAGTGAAGTGTTTGATGATGTCAATACCAATTTCATGGCCATGGAAAATACCATGAGCACAGGTAAAGGGTTTGGTTTTGGCGCACACTTCAAAGCGGGTTTCTCATTTGACTATGGCATATATGGTGAATTTGCAATAGGCGCAGGCGCTGACATCCTGTTGCGTAACTACGGAGAGGCAAGATGTAAGGGCAGCAACAGCATCATCGGTTTCAACGGATGGTATGCATCCGGACAGGCATACGCTTATCTCAAAGGGAATGTCGGTATCCGTGTAAAAGTACTGGGAAAGAAGAGGTCATTTGATATCGCCAAATTATCCGCAGCCATACTGGTACAGGCGAAATTGCCTAATCCATCCTGGTTCAGAGGTATGGCTGGTGTGAAATATTCCGTGCTGGGTGGTTTGGTGAAAGGATCTGCTAATATTAAAGTAGAACTGGGCTCTCAGTGTGAAATAGTAGGTGCGAAGGAAATAAATGTAGAAGTGATCAGCGACATTAAACCTGATGATCAGGGTAATGATGTCAGTGTGTTCTCTTCTCCGCAGGTGGCCTTCAACCTGGCGATAGAGAAGCCTTTCTCTATGATGAACGAATTAGACCAGGTGGCTACTTACCGTGTGAAACTGGATGAAGTAACACTGATGAACAATAAGACGCCTATCACAGGTGCTATTGTTGTAAACCCTGATGGCATGTCGGCTACCCTCAATCAGCGCGATATCCTGCCGGGATTAACTAAGCTGACAGCTGGTGCCAAAGTCCATTTTGAGAAACAGAATGGAGCCAGCTGGGATGCACTGAAGAGCGATGGCAGGAACATCGACTCTGAAACAAAATCCAGCACATTCACTACTGGTGAAGAACCTAAGACCATCAGCTGGGAAAACGTAGTGTATGCTTATCCTGTAAGGAACCAGTACAACTTCTTCCCGGGTGAATACAATAAAGGATATCTCAAATTGAAATATGGTCAGCCTAAGCTGTTCCAGAAAACAGATGACAAGGGTGAAAGCTACAGCATAACAGCGGCCTTCACTTCAGCACAGAAACAGGTAGCCGCCACGAATGTATCTTATGATGAAGCTGCCGCACAGGTTAACTTTGATATCCCTGCAGATCTGTCAAAGGAAATGATCTATACCTATAATATTGTCCGTTCTTCACTGTCCTTAGAAAATGCGGCTAACAACGTAACGAAGAACGCCAAGACTACTGTAGGAGAGGATGGCGATAGCACCACTGTTACACAAACCGCCCTGAAAGGCAACGCTAACTCTGATGCAGATAAAGAGGTCATCTCATACAATTTCCGCACCAGCAAGTACGGCACATTTGCTGAGAAGATGAATAACGTCACCGGTTCTCAGGATCTCTTTGATATCGCAATCGGCTATGTAACTGTGATCGGTACCAGCTTCAATACTGCAGAAACATTTGACAGGTTTGATGTAAGTGGCGATGCCACCTTCTCCACCAAACCGCTCATACTGCTGAAAGCCGGCACCAACAATGAATGGCTGCAGAACAAAATAATGCCATTGCTCTATAATGGCTATCCGTTTGCACCATCCATGACCCTCGCCCGCGATGCAGCGACTACCGGAGGATTGCCACCATTGGAAGCCGTACGCCTGTACAACAACGATAATAACTATTACCAGCTGGAAAGCAATAACGTAAGCGATGGAGTAGCGCCGGTTAGACCTGGAGTATGCCGTTTCATGTACTACGTGCCTTACGTAGCGCATGAGGATTATATGGACCTGAGCGCGAAAGCGGGCAGACTGTACACCAACGGTACTACCTCTACACCGGCAGGTAACCTGTTGCTGCATACCTTCCCGGATCTGCAGGGTAATATTTATTATCCCGTAGAACTGCAGTATCGTTTACCAGGTACGAACCAGATCACATCAACAGTTACAAAGAGTATCTACTATAAATTATAAGCTACATGCGTCGTATCCTCTTGACCCTTTTGACTTCAGTGACGTTGTTATGTTGCGGCACAGGTATTTCCTACGGACAGGATAATGAACATAAAATAGTGGGCGTGGCCGATCCTAAGAACGGGAAGGTACGCCTGCGCTGGTCGCCCGCCAGCTATATAGCCTGGGAGATTGGTAACAAATATGGTTATACGGTTGAACGTTTCACTGTTTCTGCAAATGGTGTACTGATCAATCAGCCTAAACCGGTCATGCTGACTCCCCAGCCATTAAAGCCATATACCCTGCAGCGTATGGAAGCCCTTGCAGAAAAGGACGACCGTATCGCCATGATCGCGGAGCTGATCTATGGAGAAGGTGCTAAAAAAGTAACGCCTGAACAGGGTATCGGTGCTTACATGGAAAGCCAGAACACCAATAACTGGCGGATGGGCATGGCTTTACTGAACTGCGACCTCTCAATCGCCGCGGCACAGAGCGCGGGCCTGTATATGGAAGACGGAGATGTAAAGAAAGGAGAACGTTATGTATACCGCATTGCACCGGCACA
Source organism: Chitinophaga sp. CF418 (assembly GCF_900142925.1). Lineage (GTDB taxonomy): Bacteria > Bacteroidota > Bacteroidia > Chitinophagales > Chitinophagaceae > Chitinophaga. The sequence goes on along the minus strand of NZ_FRCN01000005.1, from coordinate 441,386 downwards.
GCAACCACAGAACCTGGTAATAGATACCGCATATGTAGTAGCTTCCCTGGACGAACCTGTTGTGCTGGCAAAACCGCTTGAAATGGCTATTGTCTGCGCTGACAGTACCGCTACCTTAGGTTGGCTCGCCAAATTTAACCGCAGTATGTACAGTGCTTATATGGTGGAACGCGCTGCAGATGGTAAAAACTTTAAACCCGTATCAGAACTGCCTATCCTGCCTACTTCGCCGGATAAGAATGGGTTCTCTTACTACCAGGACTCCCTGCCTGATAACGATAACAAATATACCTACCGCGTGCGCGGTATTACTCCCTTTGGAGAATATGGACCTTATTCAACGACGGTAGAAGGTATCGGTGTACCATCAGTATCAGACAGACCCATTATGGATACCATGATTGTAGTGGACAACAAAAAGGTCACACTGCAATGGTCGCTGCCAGGCAAGTTATCCCGTCAGCTGGATAAACTGATCATCACCCGTGCAGAAAACAGCAAGGGACCATTCCTGCCTTTGGCAACATTAAAGGCATCTGCCGCTACATTCACAGACGAAAAGCCCTTGGTCTCCAATTACTATCGTATTAAAGGGATCACGAAGAGTGGTAAGGCCATCTATTCATTTCCATACTTAGCACTGCTCATAGACAGTATGCCGCCTGCTGTTCCGGTAGGACTGGCTGGTAAGGTAGATTCTCTTGGTATTGTCACCTTAACATGGACAAACAATACCGAGAAGGATCTCCAGGGGTACAGGGTATTCAGAGCCAACAGTACGAAAGAGGAATTTGTTGAGGTAACCCGTGAGATACTGAAACGTCCGGGTTTCACTGATACCATCACCCTGCACACACTTACGTCGCATGTATTTTATAAAGTGATTGCAGTAGACAAGAACTTCAATCCTTCAGAATATTCACCCTACGTGATGTTGAGAAGACCAGATACAATAGCGCCTTCCCGTCCGCTCATCACAAAAGCTTACAGGTCTGACAGTCTGCGTGCGATTGTGCTGGAATGGGTCAACAGCTCCAGCCATGACGTAGTGAAGTATGCCCTTTACGGCATCAATACCAAAGACAGCAGCCGCCGGCAGGTAGCGGCATGGGATACCACTTCCAGACGTGAAAGCTATACCGATACCGCATTGGTAATGGGGAACACTTATTACTACGAGCTGGTGGTATATGACGATGCCGGTAACCATGCAAAAGAAATAAGCGGCGATATCTGGTTTGAAACAGGTAAACGTCCTGCAGTGAAAGGCCTCAAAGGATTGGTAAATACGGAAAAGAAACAGATAGAGCTAAGCTGGCAATATAATCAGCCGGAAGTAAAACAGTTCCGGATCTACCGCGCAAAGAACGATAATCCTTTTATTCTGTACAGTACTGTCGATGGTGGTAAACCGCAATGGGTAGATAACGAGGTCTTCCTCGGAAATATCTATAAGTATAAAATTACCGCAGTGATGAAGGGAGATGTGAAAGCAGAAATGAGCAAGGTAGTGGAAGTTAAATTTTAATCCGGTTCTCCGATAAAAGCATTGCGTTATGAAGTACCGCCAAATATTTTTTATTACAACGATCGGTGTGTTACTGACCGGCGCCGGCGCTGTAAAGGGCCAGGCGCTTGATCAGTTTGGAGTGAAGAAAGGTGTGACCATGAATGGGTCTGTAAATGCCAGCACAACTGCTTATACAGCCAGTGGCATCGCGAGCAGGAGAGATCCCTTTGCGTGGTATCTCAACGGTAATATCAATATCAATATGTTCGGCTATGATATGCCGTTCTCTTTTAGTTATAGCAACCAGGGAAAGAACTATTCCCAACCCTTTAACCAGTTTCGTTTCGCCCCAAGTTATAAGTGGGCGAGGTTATACGTGGGTAGTACCAGTATGAACTTCAGTAACTATACCCTGGCAGGGCATATGTTCAACGGAGTAGGAGTAGAGCTGACGCCTTCGAAATGGCATATCTCGGCCATGTATGGTACACTGCTGAAGGCCGTTCCTTTTGATGTGCTGGCGCCGGAAAGTTATAGCAGGGCCTCTTTTGAACGTAAGGGCGCTGGTCTGAAAGTGGCGTACGAAAATGCAGGTAATGCCTATGGCATATCGCTGTTCCGCGCTAAAGACGATCCTGCCTCTCTGCCTTTCATCCCCGATGATGCCACCATCACACCGAGAGAAAACGTAGCGGTGGCTTTCAACGTGCGGCAGAGCATCATGCAACACATCTTCGTAGATATGGAGTATTCAGTGTCTGCCATCAACCGTGATGTGCGCGGCGAGAAGAATGCATTTGACAGCAGCAGGGGTACTTCTAACCTGTTAAAGCACTTTCTGTCACCTACCAACAATACCCGCTACTTTGATGCTATACAGGCAGGGCTCGGATACAATGGTTCATTCTACACTGTACAGCTGCGCTATGAAAGAGTAGCGCCTGACTATGTAACCCTGGGCGCCTATAATGTGGTGAACGATATGCGTAACATCACGGTAGCGCCTTCATTCAAACTGTTCAACGGCAGGGTGAACCTCTCTGCCAACGCAGGTATGCAGGTGAACAATCTCGACAAGAGCAAGAGCAGCGACGCCAAACGCTGGGTGGTGAACGGGAATGCCAGCGTTACTGCGGGCGAACACTGGGTGCTGAACGGAGGATATTCCAACTTCAGTAACTATACCCGCGTAAGGCCACAGATAGATCCTTATTTTAACAATCCGATGGATACCCTGGATTTCTACCAGGTGAACAATACCTACAATGCGATGGTGATGTATCATACCGGTGATAAGGACAGACAGCAGGCTATTACGCTTAATTCTTCCTACCAGTATGCGAGCGACAGGACCAGCACAGACACAACCGCACCGGTATTGAGCAAATTCTTTACTTCTAATGTCAGTTATTCCTATAGCCTGCCACCGAAAGATCTGACCATGAGCGCTTCGGTGAACTATTACAAGAACTCAGCAGCCGGATTAAGCACCACTTTCATGGGGCCTGGTGTAAATGTGAATAAGCAATTCCTGGAGAAAACATTGCGTACAGGCCTTTCTGCTGTATACAATGTGACCTCTGCTAAAAACACAACAGGAGAGGGGCTGACCACCACTACCAATAGTACCCTGTTCAACACGGGACTGAACGTCAATTACAGTCCTAAGGGCAAACAATCCGAAGCAGCTGCAGATGGTGAGGGTAAGAGGAAGTTCTTCAGCAAACAAACACATACCATAGGCGCTACCGTTTCGTGGGTATTGCGTGGCGCCACCACTAACCAGCCGGGTTACAACGAACTGACAAGTACGATCAACTATACCTATTCATTTTGACAACGATGTTTAATCATATCCTGAGGATGTCCCATATATACCGTTACGTTCTGTGTCTGCTGCTGTTTGTGGCAGGTGTAACAAACGTGAAAGCCCAGCAATATCCTGTTACTGCCAGTACACAGATCATACCTCCCTACAGTGTCTATCTTCCTGACTACGCCGTAGCAGGTAGTGACAAGCTGCGTGTGATACTGGTGCAGAACGACCTGACGCTACCCAGCTACAATGTAAGACTGCGGATAACTGTAGAACAGAATGGTACTGTCATTATGCGGACAGCCACTGCGTTTAACCCCAGACCGCTTTCGCTAAGCCCGGGTATTCCTACTATTATCGGTGGAATAGACCTGGCAGATTATCTCAACCCCGCCAATATTGAATACAGTGGAGGCTTCAGCAGGACCGAGTACGAAAAGACCCGTTCTCTGCCGGAAGGTGCATACCGCATTTCCTTCACTGCATACGACTATAGCCGTCCGCAGGTACAGGTAAGTAACATAGGCTCCAACGTCTTCTTCTTCCGGAAGAGTGATCCGCCATTGTTAAACCTGCCTATCTGTAACAGCCGTGTGGAAAAGCTGGACCCGCAGTTCCTCACTTTCAACTGGAGCAGCCGCAATTCCCCTAATCCAATACCGGGAAGCGGAACAGAATATGTATTCTCCCTGTATGAAGTAAGGCCAGCCGGTAGTGTTCCGGATTATATCGTACGTAGCGCCAGACCTATTTATACATTAGTTACAGAGACCAATACGATCGTGTATGGCCCTGGCGAACCTCAGCTCAGGGACAGTATGCAATACGTCTGGACAGTACAGGCGCGCGATAAGAGTGGCAGGGACATGTTCAGCAACCAGGGCCTGAGCCAGAGCTGTACGTTCACTTATCTTGGAAAAAATCCTTTCACACAGAATAATGTACCGAAGCCGGTACTGAAAGGTCGCTCCACAGGCGAACGCAGCGTGCGTTTTAGTTGGCCGTTGGCAGCAGCCAACTACCAGGTAGAGGCATATCGCCTGCAATACCGTGCTACCAAAATGGGCGATACGGAGTTTGACTGGCAGACAGAAGAAAAGCAGTTAGACACCGCGTTTACAGCCAGCAGCCTGGAACCTAACCGTGCATACGAAGGCAGGCTGCAATGGAAGATAGCAGGTGTTTATGGTCCTTTCAGCGACCTGGTTACTATCAAGACTGATTCAGCCAAGACTTTTGTTTGCGGAGATGCCAGCTTACTGGCTGCGCTGGATAACCAGACGCCGCAGCCTTCATTGAGTCCTGCTAAGATCATACGTGTAGGCAACTTTGATATCATACTGACTGAAGTAAGTGGAGGCAATGGCAAGTTCACTGGTAAAGGCCGTGTGATCACACTGGGATTTGGTATCGGGCTGCAGATGGAGTTTAAGGATATCACTGTCAACACCGACCTGAAAGTGATAGCTGGCCAGGTAACCGCGGTAACAGAAGGTATCGACAAATTCGTAAGCGATAAACTGGACGAGCAGCATGGTGGTAATGATGTAGGTGGTGTGGTGAATGGTGATCTCGTACCGGATATCACTACCAAACTGAAGATCTTCTCGCCAGCCAATATCAAGGTAAATACTGACGATGGTTCTATTACGCTCACAGACAGTAATACCGGTGAGCAGGAAGTGATCAACTATAAAGACAAGGGGAAGACCTTGCCGCTCGTACTCGAAGATGCGGACGGCAATCTGTATAATATTGATAAAGGAGGAAAGGTAACTTCCATTGGTAAGCGCGATAGCTCCATCACTTCGGCGGTACTTGAATCCCTGAAGACCTTACAGCTCGATAAAGGTACTGTGTCATTTACACCGGGCACTGGTAATGTCTATGCATTTGATGCATGGAAGAGCGGCTATTCAGGTAAAACCAATGTAGAGAAGGAATACGAGTCGCTGGCAAGCGGTAAATACCATGTAAGCTCCAAAGCTATTGTTCCGGACGAGCAGGAAGAAGTGATAGCTACATTGACGAATGCAGCAAGCGGTATCACAGCTTCTAAACTGAAGTTTATTACCGGTAAGGGTATTGTACTTACAGCGAAAGACAACAATAATGGCAGCTTCACTATCAGTCTGACCGGCGGTCCTGGCGGTGATGCACAGGAAATATATGCTGCTCATCCGGATGGTAGCGGTGGATATATCAGCCTGGGTAAACTGCTGGTGCCAAGTTATAAGCCACTGCAGAAAAAACTGGTGCTGGTACCAATAGGGGCGCAGACAGCAGTGCCTACTGAACAGATAAAAACAGCCCTGAAGGATACCTATAGCAAACTGGGTATTACTTATACTGTGCAGGTAGATGAAAGCTTCCGCTATAATAAAACATGGGACGCTAACGGGGATAGTGTGCTGCAGGATAAGGGAAGTGCATTCCTGAGCAATGATTTCAAAGGCGAAGAGAAAGCCCTGAAGAAAGCGTATAAGAAAGCCATTAATATAGACGATAATGCTGTTTACCTCTTTGTAGTGAATGAAGCAGCGCTGTCTGATGGTGACCTGACAGGTAAGATGCCTCGTGGAAGTCAGTTCGGGTTTGTGTTTACGAAACAGGCATCAGAAGCGGCTATTGTTCGTACGGTTGTGCATGAAATAGGGCACGGGGATTATACGCTGGAGCATACGTTTAGTACGAATGTGGGGCTGGGTAAGAGTTCTACTGATAACCTGATGGATTATGGCAGTGGTTATGGGTTGATTAAGTATCAGTGGGATGTGTTGCATGATCCGGGAAGTGTGTGGGGAGTGTTTGAAGATGATGATGCGGGGGATAACTACTTTGTTAAAGAAATCAGCAAGGATTTCATTAATGAAGATGGCAAAACTGTTGCTTTCCTGACGCCGGCAGGTACTGTACTGGTGGTACCATATGACAGCCTGGGTAGCGTAGAGTTCCAGTATGGTGCTGTTAAGGTCGCAGATGCAAAAGATCAATTCGATCCGGAAATTACAGTAGGATGTGTCAGGAGCTTTAGATTGCGCGACAGTGGGGGAATAATGCGGATATATCAATATGTTGATGCTGAGGGGGTATACAAAAATGGCTCCAGTGAATTGTATCAACAGAATGTTCCCGATCCGGCAAAAGTGGAAGGTTTTATTTATCCCATTCAATGTGCAGATGAATACAGGCTGTGGAAATTCTATAGGACGAGCTTTCCTCTATATAAGGGGGGAGAACCCAAACTGAAGTTTATAGAGTTGGTGGAACGTTTCAATCCGTTCAAGGATCAGTTACCGGTACCCAATCTTAAAGCTGGTACCTCTGCCTTCATTCAGCAGGATATTAAGGATGCTGTGTATAAGACGTGCGTGTATTGCATTACACCTGTTACAATCAGCATGACAGAGAAACATTGCTGGGAAGAAGAGTATCTGTGGATAGATAAGATCGCACAGATGAGGAATGTTTATCCTGATTATTTTGAGAAGTTTACACAGCCAGAACAGGTGAATCTGGGAACAAAGTATGAGCCTAAGATCCAAGCAGGAAACTGGGAAGTACCGCGGACGCTAACAGAACATATATCCTCCGAAGATGTAAGGTTTTCTGCCAGAGACATAACTGTAAATGATTATGATTATCCATGGGGCAAGTATCTGAAAGACCATCCTGAAATTAAGGATGCATATGGAAAGAATGACATCTTATTTTTTAAGACCTTCTATACTGAGTTTACTGAGTATATTAAAACTGCAGTTACTGAGGACGAAGACTTCTGGGCGAAATTTGATAGAGGTACACCAATTAAAGACTTATTTACACAACTGATAGACGAACCGGTGTTCCATTTACAGTCTGTGCCGGCAGAAAAACGTCATCTGGCGCTGAAGATGATGACGGAAAGATACAATGACAGGTCTCTTGTTGGATTCCAGGAAAAAGATCTTTCATATTTGCGCTTGTTTACCAGTTTCCGGGTGGATCAGCAGAAAGCACTGTTGGTATATATTGAGGATAGCCTCCATGTTAAGAGAATTTATGATCTGGCCATGAATGACATGACGGAAGAGTCGGAGATAGGTGTGATGATGGCTTTGAGTAACATGGTCACCGCTTCAGGATATTGTAACTATTTCAAGAACTACATACATCCAGATGGACAGCCTGTTATTATGGCACAGGTTGAAGCAGACTTGTTGCGTTTCAAGAATGCGACAGTTGAGTTTACAAAAAGCCCGGTAACAATAACAATAAATGGTGAGGATTACAGATATAATGATATTATAAGTGTTGAGGTAGTTGGTAGTTTTAAGATCGGAGACAAGACCTATGAAAAAGGTACTATACTGACCATGCCTGCTATACAGCTTGCATTGATGAGCTCTATGGCCAATTCGAAGGTGACAGAAAATGCTGCCTGGTTGGCATTTGATGTAGGTACCCTGGTGATTGGTATTGGTGAAGCCAAAGTATTCTTTAAAGCAGGTAACTACATTAGAAAGGCTATTGTTGCTGCCGATATAGTTGGATCCACCGGGGGGATTGCATTGCAATTGATCAACACGGATGTTATCTCACCTGACCTGAGGGCTGGTTTGCAGATTGCATTCTTTGTTACCTCCTTGCCGAATATGGCATTGTCTATAAATAAGATTGATAATCTGGTAACGAAACTGGATAAGGCAATTTATAAGGCACGATTGGAACAGAAAGCTGCGAAAGCCGTACTGGATGGGTTAGAAGGTGTAAGTGATAAATTAAGTACAGCGGCTCATGTTGGTGATGCAATTGATGCAACAGAATTGGAAAGAAGGGTCGTTACTATTGATGGGGCGGCTGATGTGAACAAAGTCAAATCATGGTTAGACAACACAAAGTCGCTGGATGACAAGAACGTTTATATCGTAGTACATGGTGATGGTAAGACCTTTAGCGTGACGCATAATGGACGGGATGTCGAACTGAGTCACAGATCACTTTCCAGGTATATCAGGGGGCTGGATGATATTGGGGCAGATCGTCAGTTGGTACTGTTATCATGTGCCGACATTGAAACGGCGCAAAACCTGAGCCGCAAACTCGGTGCGCCGGTTGTTGCAAATGATGGAGCCGTAAGAGTATATAGTAATGGCGTGATTGAAGCTGATAATGGATTTGTGTACATTGATGAAGCTGGTAATATTGATGATAGTAAAAAAATAGCAGTAGGTAAGCAGGAAGCGCCGACTGGTCCAATGGTTCAGTTAGGAAAGGCTATTGCTAGAAGCGGATCCGTATCTGAACTCGCAAGAAATTTCGGTATAACTACAGAATTAGCAACAAGGCTGGCCGCAAATGCCGATTTTGTAGCTGCATATATTAAAGCGGAGGGCGCAGGTACAAGATTTATGCGTACTCTGGAAAGTTCGTTGGAAGAGTTGTCAAGAACAACAGACGCGGGCAAGGCAATGGCGCATCATAGAACTGAACTGCTAACGGTATTTGCAGACGATCCCGCTCTATTCAATGCGGTTTATGAACAAATGAGTCAGGTAGAAACGATTTTAGAGGGCGCTGCTAAAATTGCAACTCCAGAGGCGATGAAGATAGGATCAATAAGGCACGCTATAAACAAAATGTTTGAAAAAACGAGCCTTGATATAGATTTCTTTTATGGGCTGTTCAACAATGTTGTAGCAAAACACCACATACCTCTGGGTAGTAAGGAACGGGGAATAATTAAAGCTGCGAGGGAGCTTACCAAAATTGGAGAAGATAGAAATGTTCTTGTTGCTTTGGTCTACAGAAAAGGTAATCCTGTTCCTGAGCGGTTAATTGCAGGTAGTGGAAAACAAGATGGAGTTGTCAACGCAATTGAAAATATGCCTTGGCCGAAAAATCGTAGCTTTGACCAGTTCAGAGTGGGTATTGATCGCGTCCAGGATTCGGAATCTAAGTTTGTTGAATTCTTTTGGAACAAGAGAATGGGCGGGAAAATAGACAGCGACATAGAGAAGGTCGTCTTTATTAGCGAAAGACCAGTGTGTCCGTCGTGTGCAAACGCGATTAACATTTTTAAGGAGAAAACTCAAATTAGTAACATATTAATTTATGAAGGAAAATACATGAAGTAATGGCAACTGACTATTTATATATGGACTTTCTCTTGGATTATAAGGAATATTTTAAAGTGAAGGATGCCTGTACTGAGGAGGAAGTATCAGAAATAGAAGAAAAATTAAGAGTGAAGTTTCCTCGTAGTTATCGTGAAGTATATCTTATTCTCGGGAAGTGGTATGGATTCAGTTTAATTGATGAAAACAGTTATAAGTTTCCGGCATACGAAGAAATGAGGAAAGGGGCAGAGAAAATTATTTCATCAGGTAAGGTTGATTTTACTCTGGATGAGAATATATTCATCATCGGTTGTTTTATGCAGAACGGAATATTCCATTTTTTTAAACTTGATGAAGGAGATGACCCACCTGTATACCAGTATGAAGAGGGGGACGAGGAATACGTCTTAACTGCAGAAAGCTATTCTTCGTTCGTTCAACAGCTTTCCTGGTATGAGGGATATCTTCTTTTGAAAGAAGATCGGGACGCTGGAAAGTAATCATGTAATTGCTATCCGTCAATAAAAAAGCTGACTGAAACCAATGGCCCTCGCCATTCACCTTCAGTCAGCTTTTATTTTTTCCCCCAACTTAGGGGCTCGTTAGACCTTATTCACAGCAAGACATGCAAAGCAGCGGCTATAATCAGAACGGCCATAAATCATCGTACCTATGACGTCTGCCGAGGTCGGAAATAAAGCGAGCGAGTCGCTCCCGGTCACATTCCATACCTTTTTGCTCATTATCTGCATCGTGAATCAGCGTACAAAGCGCATGAACATCCTGTAAAGTTGGCATATCAACTGTTAGTTCACAGAGGTTGCAAACCATAGTCAATGATGTTTGTAAGTCGCGGTTGACCAATGCCTTGATTACTTTCACAGCCAATGCCGCATAGCTGGAACGAAATTCCAGGAATTCAACCGGCAGATAGTTCATGTTGGAGATAACCGACGCGTCCGTATATGCTAAGAGATCAGTAAATTCCAACGGTTCGTACATCACCAGTTTATAGTGCATAGCTGCCAGTTTCGTCTTCTTTTCTTCCAGGTAAACGAGGATCTCGTCAAAGGCCTGCATTCTATGTCCGGCATTCAGTAAGATCGGACTCGCAGCCACATCGCTCATCAGGTTCATATCTTTCAGCGTAAACGAATTGCATATGGCCTGGACATATACTTCCTTAAAATAGGGGGAAATAAATGCCAGGAACGCAGTATCCGTATAGACCGCTTCTTTTACAAATCTTGCGTTTGGCGGAATGGAACCCGTTGCGAGAAAATAACTCAGCACAGGGTCATTGCTGATTAAGGTACGGTACATCTTCTCCTGTTCGGAGATATTCGCAGGTACGGTTTGGCTGTATTTCATAGTATTGAATGTATAGCGCTATCGATGTCTTCTTTTGCAAACTAACGACGACTACGACGATAAGAAGGATGATAGGATGGATGATAGGTTGGATGATAAGTTGGACGATATGAACGATGATAATGATAAGGGCCACTGCTAGGGTACCCGCTATTACCCGAAGAGAGCATCCCAAAGACGGTAATGATGATGATGAAGATGATAACCACGATGCCCAACAGTACCCTACCGATGGTTCCGTCGGAACCACCGGAATTATTAAAATCGCGGGAGTATCCAGAATTGTTGGAATAACCAGAACCTCCGGAATTATCAAAATCGCCGGAATAACCGTAACCGCTTTCAGTAGCGCTTGTCTGCCGATTCGTATCGAGTAACGTATACAGCGCATCCACATCATGTGCAGTTTGCGTGTCAACTGTGAGTTGACGCAGATCCGTGATCATGTTCATTGCTGTCTGCTGGTTCCGGTTAACCAGTGTGTTGATCACCTGCATGATTACCCGCGCATAGCTGGAACGGAATTCCAGGAATTCAACCGGCAGATAGTTGAGATTATAGATAGTTGATGTGCTGGTATGTTCGGCCAGAATAAAGATGTCAACGGGCCCCTGCATCTGCAATGTAGCGTGAAACATTGTCAATACCGATTTCCTTTGTTCCAGGTAAACCAGGATATCATCAAAAGCCTGTTTCCTGTAAGCATCGTCCAGTAAAATAGTATTCATGGCTATATTGCTCATCAGATCTGTATCTTTCTGATCAAATGCGCTGGTAATAGCATTTACGTACACTTCGTGGAAATAAGGCGAGATAAATGCCAGGAATGCAGGATCCCTATAGATCGCCTCTTTTGCAAATCTTGCATTGGGGCGCAGGGAACCGGTTTCGAGGAAATAACTCAGCGCAGGGTCATTGCTGATGGATGTACGGAATGCCTTCTCCTGTTCGGAGATATTCGCTGCCGTGGATTGTTCGTATTTCATGGGTATCGGGTTATATGGCGCTTAACAGTTTGCCGGATTGGCGTATTCCTTTATCCGGCAAACTATATATTAATCTGCAAAGAGGAGTATCAGCTTAATGATGAAAAGAATAATCCCAATGATTGTCGCTACTACTTTGCCAGTACTCATTTCACCTCCGCCACTGGAAAGACCTTCAACAGCGCTCGCCTTCTGACTTGCATTCTCCAGTTGCTGATACAGGGCATCAGCATCGTATGTTGTCTGTGCATCACATTTCAGCTGACGCAGGTCAGTAGCCATGTTCAATGCTGCCGGGAAGTCACGGCTTACCAGCCAGCGTACCACTTTCAGTATTTCTCTGGCATAGGCAGTACGGAATTCCTTGAATTCAACAGGCAGGTAGTTCAGGTTGGCAATGGTCATTATACCTGTATATTCTGATAGATCGAGCAGCGAAATGGCCTCTCCAAGATGTAGCTTATTACTCAGCGACACCAGTTTTGCCTTTCTTTCTTCGAGGTAAGCCATGATCTGATCGAAAGCCTGTTTCTTATGAGCATCATCCAGCAGGATACGGTTTACCGCTACATCACTCATCAGGTTTGTATCTTTCAGATCAAACGACCTGAATATCGCTTTCACATAAACATCCTGAAAATAAGGGGAAATGAATGTCAGGAATGCAGGATCATTGTAGATCTCTTCCTTTGAAAACCTTTTGTTCTTAAGCATGGAGCCCGTTTCGAGAAAATAACTCAGCGCAGGGTCGTTGCTGACAAAGGCGCGGAATGCTTTCTCCTGCTCGGAGATATTCGCATCCACAGATGGTTCGTATTTCATGGGTATCTGGTATATAGAGCTTAACAGTTTGCAGGGATAATCTTGTCCTGCTGCAATATACTTTTATTTTCAAATATGTAAAAGTCTCAGATAAGGAGTAAAACACAAAGCGAATGACCGGGAAGTCATTCGCTTTGAAAAAATGTTGTATTACAATAAGTTAGTTCTTTTTTAACTTATCCTTAAATACCTTTTTGAATTTCTCCAGCTTCGGCTGGATCACAAAGTGACAATAAGGCTGGGAACCATTCTCATTGTAGTAGTTCTGATGATAGTCCTCGGCCTTGTAAAAGGCGGTCATAGGCGCTATTTCAGTTACTACCGGCTTGTCATAGGCGCCCGACTGCTGCAGTTTCTCCTTGTACAGTTCCGCCAGTTTGTGCTGATCCTCATTGTGATAGAAGATGACAGACCGGTACTGGGTACCCACATCATTACCCTGCCGGTTCAACTGGGTAGGGTCATGGCTCTGCCAGAATGCCTGCAACAGCTCTTCGTATGTGATCTTTGAAGGATCGTAGGTGACCTGTATCACTTCTGCGTGACCGGTAGTGCCGGTGCTTACTTGTTCGTAGGTTGGATTCGGAACGGTGCCTCCGGCATAGCCGGATTCTACTTTGGTCACCCCATCCAGGTACTGGAACTGTGCCTCAGTGCACCAGAAACAGCCGCCCCCGAATGTGGCTTTTTCAGTTTTAACGTTGTTGCTGACTTCCATATCTCCTGGTACTTTGTCTTTTGATTTTCCGCTCTGCGCACAGGCACTGACAGTTAGTGCAAGTAAACAGCTTAATAATGAGTATCTTCGCATGATTTAAATTGTTGATGGTGGTATTTGAAGTCAAGGGCTCAGATACCCTCAACAAGTTAAATTACGACAAGAATAACGGATTAGATCACCAAGTTAAGTAACTTTAACATTCCTTTTGCCGGGGCCGTCAAAGGAGCGGAGCGGCAAGAGCTAATTTTAACCGTCTGTAAACAAAGGGTTTACAGGCTTTGTATGGATAAGTAAGATGAAATATTTTCCCGATTCAGCACTGGTACAGCTGGAATTTGACAAGGTACAGGCTTTGTTAAAAGAGCATTGTAAAACCGAGTTGGGTAAACAGATGGCAGATGACCTGCGTTTGCACACCCATATTGATTATGTCAGAACGGCGCTTCAACAGGCCCATGAATACAAGCAGCTTACTTTGCTGCAGGAGCACTTCCCAAACGATTACGTACTGAACCTGAAAAATGAACTCCGGATGCTGGGCATTCAGGGTGCAGTACTCAGTGGTGAACAGATCATGCTCCTGCGCAAGCTGGCGGAAAGCATGCACAGTATTGTACGTTTCTTTGATCACGACAGGCGTGTGCAGTATGCCGGCTTGTTCAGCGTGATCACACATACCCACTATGAAAAAAAGATCACCGCGCTGATAGATGAAGTGCTCGACGAGAACGGAGATGTACGTGATAATGCCACTCCCGAACTGGCTAAGATCCGTATGAACCTCTTCCGTAAAAGGAACGAACTGCGCCGCGCATTCGACCGCGTTCTCAGTAAACTCAGTAAGCTGGGCTACCTGGCAGACACAGAAGAAGCATTTCTGAATGGCAGAAGGGTAGTGGCTGTCTACGCCGAAAATAAACGTATGGTGAAAGGTATCCAGCACGGAGAGTCTGATACCCGCCGTACTACCTTCATAGAGCCGGAAGAAACGATTGAGCTGAACAATGACGTAATGTCCCTCGAAAGAGAGGAAAGCAAAGAGGTTTACAAGATCCTGCGTACACTCACTGCAGCACTCAGCCAGCACGCGCAGCTGCTCAACAATTATCACGAAATTCTGGGACTGTACGATTTTATCAGGGCAAAAGCCAAACTGGCGCTGGACATGGACGGTAATTACCCCATGCTCTCGCCACATGCACAGCTGCACCTGGTAGACGCGTATCACCCACTGCTGTTGTTATACAACCGTCGCGCCCAGAAACCGACCATCCCTGTGAACCTGACCCTGGATAAGGATAACCATATCCTGGTGATCAGTGGTCCTAACGCTGGCGGTAAGACGGTAACCATGAAAACGATAGGGCTGATCCAGCTCATGTTACAGGCAGGCCTGCTGGTACCGGTACATCCCAGTTCACAACTGGGCATCTTCCGCCAACTGATGATCCACATCGGTGACACGCAGTCGCTGGAGTTTGAATTGAGTACCTACAGCTCCCACCTGAGGAACATGAAGTACTTCATGGAAAATGCCAATGGTAAAACCCTGTTCTTTATAGATGAATTGGGAAGTGGTTCAGACCCTAACCTGGGAGGCGCCTTCGCTGAGGTGATCATGGAGGAACTGGCCAAGAAACATGCCTTTGGTATCGTCACCACCCACTACCTGAACCTGAAGGTCATGGCCAATAAGGTAAAAGGTATCATTAACGGTGCGATGGGCTTTGACGAAGAGAACCTGTTGCCAATGTATAAACTGATCGTTGGTAAGCCGGGTAGCTCCTATACATTCTCTATCGCACAGCGTATCGGCTTACATCCCGCACTGATATCCCGCGCAAAGAACCTGGTAGATGAAGGGCATTTCCAGCTGGATAAGCTGTTGAATAAAGCCGAACAGGACCTCCAGAAGATCGAAGCCAAGGAGAAGGAACTGCAGAAGCTCCTGAAGGAAAATGAAAAGCTGAAGAGAGAATATGAGATCCTCTCTGATAAGGAAAGGAAAACACAGCAATTCACCACCCTCAAGCTCCAGAATCAGATCAAGGAAGAAGAACTGCAATACCTGAAGGACATGGAGCGCAAGATGAAGCAGATCGTAATAGAGTGGAAGCGCACCGACGACAAACAGAAAGTACTCAAGCAGGCAGAGGCACTGCTATTCCGTAAAAAGGAAAAACAAATCAATGAGCGCTTTGAAAAGAAAGTGCAGGAGAAATTCCTTGAAGTAGTAGGAGGGGACCTCAAGTTGGGCGATCAGGTGAAAATAAAGAGCAACGGTCAGGTAGGAAAACTAATGGAGATCCGTGACAAACGCGGTATCGTGAAACTGGGAAACATCCCTATGAACGTACCCATGGCCGACCTGGTACTGGTGAAAGAGCGGCCTAAAGAAGCCAAAGAGGCCGCGAAGTAATAAAGTAATTGCCTTATGCCGTTTTAAGAGAACTCTGAAGTAATTGGCCACGCCGACCGCCATCCCATACTGAAACCGGAGCTACTTAGCGTAAAATAAAAGAAAGCGGGTATATCAAAACAGATATACCCGCTTTCTATTATCACTTAAACCAGTAGAATATCATCACAGATGACAATAAAAAGACATACAAAAAGATATTTCACTTTTATTTAGCCGGCTAAGTATTATATTTGTTTCATGAACAGACCGATGATGTGCAGTACCATCAGCCACCTGCTCGTGCAGATCTGCAAGGTACACAGGAATAAAGGCAACCAGATGCTGGCTGCCTACAACCTCCATGCCGGTCAGGAGCTCTTCCTGGCACAGGTATTATGCGGAGGGGCGATGACAATGAACGAACTCACGGAAAATCTGGACGTTACCCCGGCAACAGTAACAAGGATGGCCGAAAGGCTGGAAAAGAACGGCTTCCTGACAAGGGAAAAATGTTGTGCTGATCAGCGGGTGGTCAGGGTAAAACTGACAGAAAAAGGAACAGAAGCAGCAACTGATATCATAGATACTACCTGGAATAAACTGGAACAACAGATTGTAAAGAATATGAGCACAGAAGAAAAGGTATTGCTCAGGCGACTATTAATGCAGGTGTTGGAGAACATCGAAGAGGAAGAATAGGATATATTTTTCTTTTTTTTAGCCTATTTATTTAGCCGGCTAATTAAATATGGTATTGAAAAGTAGCAGGAATCGTATAGGATTAAATTATCAAGCTCTAAATTAAAATTCAACTGATTGCTAGAAAATGTGGGTGGAATTTATACTTTTGTACCACCATATTGTACACTATACGTTAATACTACTTGTTACCACCTGCTTCTGTCCGATCAATTAATCTAATCAGATCTGCCTGATCATTTTATTTATTGTAGTGAACCATTATTAATAACAAACCGCCAAGTGTTATGAGGAATAATGTATTGATACCCGTTTACAACTATGCCGACGTTAACAGGCCTGAGAATCCGGTGAAGGGTTTTCATATAGACCGTACTACTTATCTGGTACAGCCAGGGGATATGACGGAGCCGCACAGACGTTCAAATTACAGTCTCACCCTGCTGTTATCAGGAGAGATCGTGCAATATATTGACTTCGAAAAATATACTGTGAAAGCTCCTGCACTGATTATGCTGGCGCCAGACCAGATACATCAGCATAGCGGTGATAGCTTGTCAGAAATAGTGAACATCTCTTTTTCACCAGAGTTCCTGATACCGGAAACATCCGCCAGTGGCATGATATGCTGGGGATGCCTGTTTGAAAAAGCAGTCGTTGAACTGACAGATGGCCAGTTGAAAGAACTAATGAGCTTCGCCCGTTTAATGCTGAGAGAAATGGATAACCCGCAGCCACTTAGTGAACTGATCATCCGCAGTCAATTGAAATCCCTGATGGCGGCAACCGCAAGACTGCCACAGCTGGATATTGCATCTATTCAGTCAGACACACTGCCCAACCGTATTGTACGCCAGTTCAACGAGTTGTCAGACCTGCATTATAAAGATAAAACACAGGTAGCACACTATGCAGATATGATGTTTGTAACACCAGGACACCTGAATGATACCATCAAATCCGCAATGGGAAAAACTGCAAAACAGATCATTGATGAAAAACGCATAACAGAAGCAAAACGGTTACTGTACTGGGGAGAACATAGCATCAAGGAAATAGCAGGACAACTGAATTTTGAAGATGATGGATATTTCAACCGCTTCTTTAAAAAACATACAGGTGCAACACCAGCCTCTTTTCAGAGAAGCATCCGGGAAAAGTACAATTAATACCGTAATTTGTTAAACGATTTTCAAAACCATACGTTCTACTTTTGTAATTAACGATAGGAATAAACTGTTTTAGCAACCGTCAAACTAAAACCGCAAGCTCATGAAGTTCAAATTCTCTTTCTGCTAACCGCCGAAAACTATTTCTCTTAGCAGTTTTTATAAGTCTTTAAGCGTAAATCTACCCCGTAGTACACATACTACGTGACAACTACTGTTTCCTTTCCCTCCACCTCGGAAAGGGTTAGAAAAGATTTGCCCATAGCTCCATAATGTATCTGAAATCGCCAATAAGGATTACAGGCTGGACCGCTATTGTCAATCATCAAGAAAAACAAACCGTATGAACCACTTATTTGAGATCATTTACAAACAAAAGCCCGCGGGCTTTCTCTATAGCTTAATTGTTATGGCAGTATTATCAGGTTGCACCTCTTCTTCCGCCAGATCAGATGGAGCTCCTCCTCCCACTGCATTGCCTGTATTTAAGGCAGCAGCAGTACCAGCTACTACTTACCGCGAATATAACGCCTCACTCGAAGGTAGAGTGAACGTAGAGATCCGCGCACAGGTAGATGGCTATCTCGACAAGATCTTTGTGGATGAGGGCGCTTATGTGAAAGCAGGCCAGCCGCTCTTCCGCATCAACGACCGGCCTTACCGTGAGCAGTTAAGCAATGCTTCCGCCAGCCTCGCAGCTGCACAGGCCAACGAGGAAAAAGCAGCCCTGGAAGTATCCAGGCTCACACCGCTGGTAGACAATAACGTCGTTTCTGATGTGCAGCTGAAAACTGCTGCCGCTGCCTTACAGGCCGCAAAAGCCAATGTAGCGCAGGCGCAGGCGATGGCGGGCAATGCCCGTATCAATCTTGGATTTACAGTGATCACTGCGCCGGTGAACGGATACATCGGCCGTATTCCTTATAAAATAGGCAGCCTTGTAGGACGTAGTGAAGCACAACCGCTCACATTACTCTCTGATGTGAATGAAGTGTATGCTTATTTCTCCATGAGTGAAGTCGACTTCCTCCAGTTTAAAGACAAAGTGAAAGGCAATACTATCGCAGAAAAAGTAAAACAACTACCTCCTGTAGAACTGGTAATGCCCGACAACACCATCTATCCGGAGAAAGGACGTATCGAAACCATGGAAGGTCAGTTCGACAAAACAATGGGTGCTGTCAGCTTCCGCGCGGTATTTCCTAACCCTAACGGCTTGCTGCGTTCCGGTAATACCGGCAAAGTGAAGATCTCTGAATCATTTCCTGCAGCATTAGTGGTGCCACAGGAAGCTACATTTGAATTGCAGGACAAGATATTCATCTTTACTGTTGGCGACAGTAATAAAGTTGTTAGCAAACCTATCAAAGTATTAGGTAAGAGTAACGCTTATTATTTCGTGGAAAAAGGTGTAGCGCCGGGAGAGTCCGTTGTATATACAGGATTAGACCGTCTCCGCGATGGCGTTGTCATACAGCCACAACCAATATCACTGGATAGTCTGCTGAAAGTAAGACCGCTTTAAGCAATACAGACAGCAGCGTACGCTTTAAACAGCTCACAAAAAGCTGTACAGGGCCGGCACGCTTCAGACATCCGGATAAACAACTAATGCAACCAGATTATGTTAAGAACATTTATAGAAAGACCCGTACTGGCAACGGTGGTTTCAATTATCCTGGTGTTACTGGGATTATTGTCCCTGACCACCTTGCCTGTTACACAGTTCCCCGATATCGCGCCGCCCAGCGTGGCTGTTACAGCTTCTTACCCTGGTGCGAACGCGGAAGTCGTAGCCCGTTCCGTAGCTACTCCTATTGAAGAAGCGGTAAATGGTGTGGAAAACATGACATACATGACTTCCACTTCCAACAACGACGGCTCCATGACGCTGACCGTATACTTCAAATTGGGTACAGATCCCGATCTGGCTGCCGTAAACGTGCAGAACCGCGTTTCCAAGGCTACCAGCCTGCTTCCCGTGGAAGTAGTGAACGCCGGTATCACCACGCAGAAACAACAGAACAGTATGATCATGGTGGTGAACCTGATCAGCGACCAGGAAGAATATGATGAGAAATTCCTGCAGAACTATGCTAAGATCAACATCATCCCGGAAATACAGCGTGTAACCGGGGTAGGACAGGCAATGGTATTTGGTGCGAAAGACTATTCCATGCGTATATGGTTGCGTCCCGATCGCCTTGCCGCCAATAACCTCTCCCCGCAGGATGTACTCACCGCTATCAGGGAACAGAACCTGGAAGCCGCTCCCGGCCGTTTTGGCGAAAGCAGCAAGGAAGCATTCGAATATGTGATAAAGTATAAAGGTAAACGTAACCAGAATGACCAATACGAGGACATTGTGCTGAAAGCAAATGCAGACGGTTCTCTCCTGAGATTGAAAGATGTGGCCCGTGTTGAATTTGGTTCCTTTACCTACAGCAGTGATACACATGTGAATGGTAAATATGGTATTGGTATCGCGATCTATCAGACCGCAGGTTCAAACGCCAATGAGATCCAGACACAGGTGAACGAACTGATGAAAAAGGCATCAGGCCTCTTTCCGCAGGGAGTTGACTACTTCAATATCTACAGCACGAAAGAGTACCTGGATGAATCTATCGACCAGGTGAAACACACACTGATAGAAGCCTTCATACTGGTATTTATCGTGGTATTCATCTTCCTGCAGGACTTCCGCTCTACGCTGATCCCTGCTATTGCAGTGCCTGTAGCCATTATTGGTACCTTCTTCTTTATGCAGCTGTTCGGCTTTACGATCAACCTGCTCACGCTGTTTGCGCTTGTACTGGCCATTGGTATTGTGGTGGACGATGCCATTGTGGTCGTGGAAGCCGTACACACGAAGATGGAGCATATTAATATGACGCCGCGTGCAGCAACGATCACCAGCATGCAGGAGATCTCCGGTGCGATCATATCTATCACCCTGGTAATGGCTGCCGTGTTCATCCCGGTTGGTTTCATGCAGGGACCGGCGGGGGTATTCTACCGGCAGTTCGCCTTTACACTGGCCATTGCGATCCTGATCTCAGCGCTGAACGCCCTGACATTGAGTCCGGCATTATGTGCACTGCTGCTGAAAAACAATCACAGCAAAGATGTACATGGCGCTGCTTATACCAAAGGATTCGGCACCCGTTTCTTCAAGGCTTTCAATACTGGTTTTGAAGCGGTGACTAATAAATACATCAATAGTGTACGCTTCCTGGTGAAACGTAAATGGATTCCTATCGGCGTACTGTTAGTGATATTGGGTGTGACTGTCTGGTTAGTGAAGAGAACACCCACCGGTTTCATTCCAACAGAAGATAACGGCTTCGTAGTATACTCTGTGACCATGCCTCCGGGTAGCTCCCTGCAACGTACGCAGGAAGTAGTGAACAAGGTAGAGAAGGAGATGAAAGCAATGGAAGCGGTGAATACCTATCTGAGTGTTTCCGGTTTCAACCTGCTCACCAACTCTAACAGCTCCGCTTATGCAATAGGTTTCGTGAAACTGAAAAAGCATGAAGACCGCGGACCGGCAAAAGACCTGAAAGATGTAATGGGTATGATGCAGGCGAAGCTCGCCAATATCAAGGAAGCCAGCATCTTTATGTTCAACATGCCAACGGTGCCGGGCTTCAGTAACGTGGATGGTTTTGAAGTGATCCTGCAGGACCGTACTGGTGGTCCGCTCGATAAACTGGCCAATACTGCCTATGGTTTTATCGGTGAGCTGATGAAACGTAAGGAGATCGCTTTCGCATTTACCACTTTCAACGCCGGTAACCCGCAATACAGCCTGGAGATAGATGAAACAAAGGCAAAACAATTGGGCGTATCCGTATCAGATGTACTGCAGACTATGCAGGTATATTACGGTAGCACCTTTGCCTCTGACTTTAATCGCTTTGGTAAATACTACCGCGTGATTGTACAGGCAGAAGCTCCCTCCCGTGCTCAACCGGAGTCGCTGAATGAGATCTATGTGAAGAATAAAACCGATGAGATGGTGCCTTTGAATGCTATCGTAAAGCTGCAAAGAGTGTACGGTCCTGAGACAGTGACCCGTAATAACCTCTTTAATGCGGTAACCATCAACGGGCAGCCCAAGCCTGGTTACAGTTCCGGTGATGCCATCAAAGCAGTGGAAGAAGTAGCGCAGCAATACCTGCCAAGAGGATACTCCTATGAGTGGGTAGGTATGACCAAAGAAGAGATCGCGGCAGGCGGACAGGCAGGTATCATCTTCCTGTTGTGTCTTGTGTTTGTATACTTCCTGCTGTCAGCACAGTATGAAAGTTATATCCTGCCATTCTCTGTAATACTGTCTATCCCGCTGGGTATATTCGGCGTATTCCTGTTCATTAACATGTTCGGTATCGACAACAATATATATGTACAGGTAGGATTGATCATGCTGATAGGGTTGTTGGCGAAGAACGCTATTCTGATTGTGGAATATGCTGTACAGCGACGCCGTAACGGTATGGGACTGCTGGCTGCAGCACTGGAAGCGTCCCGCCTGCGTTTGCGTCCTATCCTGATGACATCCTTTGCCTTTGTGGCGGGCCTGACACCATTGATGCGTGCGACAGGATCTTCTGCGCTGGGTAACCGCTCTATCAGTACCGGTGCTGCCGGAGGTATGCTGACAGGGGTGATACTGGGCGTCTTTGCTATCCCGGTGCTGTTCATCGTTTTCCAGTATCTACAGGAAAAGATCAGCGGCAAACCGCTGAAAGCCGACTCACCTGAACTGGCAGCAGATGCAAGGGTATAAGCGCACTTAATATTAAAGCATAAAGAAAAACAGGATGACACTAAAATATATCAGGATTCAAATCGTCTCTTTCTTTATAGTTGCAGGATTTGCAGCGTGCCGGGTGGGCCGTAATTATGAGCGGCCCGCACTGACGCTGCCGGCTCAGTACAGCGACACCGCCGTTGCTGCTAATACAACGGCAGACAGCAGTATTGCAACAATTGAATGGAAACAATTTTTTACAGATACCACTCTTCAGGGATTAATAGGAAGGGCGCTGAGCGGGAACTATGATCTCCAGCTGGCATTGAAACGAATAGAAACGGCACAGGCATACTTAAAACAGGCGAAATTAGGCTGGCTACCTGCTGTGAATCTCCAGGCGGCAGCGTCTACTTCCATCCCTTCGAAGAACAGTTTAAACGGTACCAGTCTGAATAGTTTCCTGCACACAGATCATATTGAAGACTATAGCCTCAGCGGGGGCCTGTCATGGGAGATAGATGTGTGGGGAAAGATCAGACGCCGTAAGGAAGCTGCACTGGCCAGCTACCTGGAAACGTATGAAGGCATGCATGCCGTGCAGACAGGATTGGTGGCCGATATCGCCAATAGTTACTATAACCTGCTCATGCTGGATGCCCAGCTGAACATCGCCCGTAGCAATGTTTCCCTGAGCGATACCATTGTACAAATGATACGGCTGCAGAAGACAGCCGGTGAAGCCACCGAACTGGCGGTACAACAGGCAGTAGCACAACGGCAGACAGCCGCCCTGCTGATACCTCAGCTGGAGCAGGCCAAAGCTATCGAGCAGAATACACTGCGCATACTGGCAGGTGAGCTGCCTGGTACAATAGCCTACACCAGCACCCTGACAGGCACACCCGTGCGGGAGATGCTGCCTACAGGTGTACCGGCCGCGCTGCTCAGCAACCGTCCGGATGTAAGAGCGCAGGAAATGGCATTGAAAGCTGCTAATGCAGAAGTAGGTGTAGCGCAGGCCAGCATGTACCCCTCTCTGAATATCACTGCAAGCGGAGGTGTCAATGCTTTCAAAGCCAGCGAGTGGTTCACATTGCCTTCTTCCCTCTTTGGTACCGTAGCAGGTAGTATTACGCAACCCGTATTTCAACGGGGACAGTTAAAAGCTAACCTGGAAGTAGCAAAGATACAACGTGAGCAGGCGGTGATCAGATTCCGTCAGATCACCCTGGATGCAGTAGGAGAGGTGTCTAATTCACTCATAAAGCTGGACAAACTGAAAGCCCAGCAACAAATAGCATCAGACCAGGTGAATACAACGCAGCTGGCTGTAGTACAGGCCAGAATGCTGTTCCGCAGTGGTATGGCCAATTACCTGGAAGTGGTCACCGCACAGGGCAGGTCCCTGGAAGCATCACTGACACAGGCTGATATTGTTCGTCAGCAGCTGAGCGCTTCTGTTGAACTATACAGAAGTCTGGGAGGTGGTTGGAAATAGATGAATTAATCAGAAACAGTTGTAATAGGTAGATATAGTGTTTGTAACCCAATAGCGCCACAGCTCTGTGGCGCTATTTATTTTTATTGTCAATATAAAAAAAGCTGTTTCTGGATAGAAACAGCCGTTTGGTAACCAATGCCAACTTGATAAAAATATCAGGTTTAAATTTTCGCTGATGATCCGATATCTTATTGATAACATTACAAAGATGAAAAAACATACGTTCTGCAACAATGCAGGAATCGAGGTTTAACTTGTATTAATTATGGGCCTTAGCTGTTCTGGCAATCCCGGTGCAAAATGAATGACGATTTCCCGGAAATATCACCGGCACCTGCACTCAGCCCGTTGTAAGAACAAGGCATTCTTTCCTGAACTCAGTAAAAGTGGTGCCGGTCGCATTTTTAAAGAACTTGCTGAAATGTGCAATATCTGTAAAGCCCAGGTGCCAGGCCACCTCTTTCATACATTCATCAGAGTAAGCCACCCTTCTCTTAGCTTCCAGTATAATACGCTGACGGATATGATGACTCGCCGGATAAGCAGTAGTCTTCTTAATGATCTCATTCAGGTAATTGGGTGTCACTGTCAGCAGTTTCGCATAATCCGCTACCTTCCGGTGTGTTTTAAAATGCAGCTCTACCAGCGACTTGAATTTTTCTGACAGCTCAATGTTCCTGGTCTGCATGAGTGTCTGTAATGGTGCCTGGAATTGCCTGGCCACATAGATCAGGAATATCTTCAGGTAACGCCGCAGCATTTCTGTTTTGAACAGGTATGTATTATTACTTTCCTTGAGCATTTTAAGCGCTATCTCCTGCATCTCCCCGGCAATATCACTATCCAGCCTTATACCTGCTGATCTGGAAAATGACTGGAAAAGTCCTGAATTATACATCAGGTCAAATTCCTGTTCTCCCATGTGCAGGAAGGCTTCTGTAAAGGAGATGACATACCCCTCTGTTTGCTCTTCTTCTTTTAGCTGATGCAGCTGCCCCGGGGTAATGCAGAAAATACTGTTATCCTGCAGCGTGAACTTCTCGAGGTCCATGACAAGGGTGCCACCGCCTTTAATGATCCAGATGATTTCAACATAGTGCTGCTTATGGGGAATCGTGTTGTGAGCTGTTACGTCGGCCCGCATTCTACGGATAGAATGGATCCTGAAAGGTAGGGCAGCATCTGCACTTTCAGTCTTCAGCAAGGAGCTATATTCCGGAAACTTCATAAAACAGTGGGTTTATGACGAAGACATTCCCAATTATGTGCCTGACTGGTTCGTGTTGATAGTCAGTAGTTTAATGTATTTGTAGGGGAGGGGAAAACGCGATATTTCGTGATATCACCATTTCTGAGGCGAAATGTCGTATTGGTAATGGGGAATGCAGCTGATTTCAGTTAACAGCCATTGGCGGGCAGCCCGGGAGGGAACCGCGCAATATTCGCCAAATAAAGCGAATAAAAACAGTGAAATCACTAAATATAGTTAATTGTCAGTTGATGAAAAAATATCAATTAACTGTCTATCATATGGTTAATGGAGTGGTATATGATTTGTTTTTCCATAGGTGTGATCACATTGTCATTAATTTATCGGAACCATTAACCACACATTATGTCAAAAACTATTCACTGTAATATGCAAACCGCTCTGAATCGTCACTCAGAACCATCATCCTTGCAGATGGAGAAAACTCATTTGCCATTTAAGATCTACAAACTGGACGATGGTACGGCCAACAACCATCTTATGAACAATGTTCCCCATCAGCACAATAGTTTTGAGCTGATATGGGTATTGGAAGGAAATGGTCATTATTGGGTAGATAGTGAACAGCACGAAGTGGGACCTCACCAGATATATTGCCTTACCCCTGGACAGGTCCATCAGTTCAGGCTGAACAGGAACATAAAAGGCTATGTCATCACCTTCAGCCAGGAATTCCTGCTTATGCCGAAAGATAATGCAGCCCTTATTTTTCATCCCAACTCCTTTCACCAGTTGGCCGGTACGACTGTGATCCGCCTGAATGAAGATATGCGGA
This sequence comes from Chitinophaga sp. CF418, assembly GCF_900142925.1. Lineage (GTDB taxonomy): Bacteria > Bacteroidota > Bacteroidia > Chitinophagales > Chitinophagaceae > Chitinophaga. Next base: position 415,485 of record NZ_FRCN01000005.1, on the reverse strand, counting down.
CAGAAATGGAAGATCTGGTGATCAAAATGCTGAAGGAGTTCGACAACTTTCTCCTCCTGCGTTCGGAAATACTGAGAGGCCTGCTGAATATTTTCATGATCTATCTTACCCGTCAGTACCGGCCCGCTGTCCAACCTCCATCAAAACAGGGCAACAGAGCCCTTGTCAGCAGGTTCTTTTCTATTGTTGAAAAGAAATACATGGTCTTTAAACTGGTGGCCGACTACGCTGATGAACTGGCAGTGACGCCTAATCACCTGAATGAAATGGTGAAAAAGGTATCCGGTTTTCCTGCAAGTCATCATATTCGTCAGCGTGTAGTACTGGAGGCTAAAAGACAGGCTACCTATTCCGGTTCAAGTATGAAAGAGATTGCATATAGCCTGGGCTTTGATGATATTGCACACTTCAGTAAATTCTTTAAGAATTTTTCCGGGAGAAGTTTTACAGATTATAAGAAAGACGCTATGCAGCAGTACCTGAGTATATAACGATGTAAAGAAGCACTATGAAATTATAATATTACCTACTTATAGAAAAGGCTGTATCATTAATGCGATGCAGCCTTTTTACATTCGGAAGCCTGATGGAGATAGGTGGTCGTTTAAGTGATGCGCAAGTCCTGTAATTGACGCTCCTGCTCCGGGCAACAGCTATTCTCCTGTTGCCTTCAATCTGCCACCAGTGTCAATGATAGCAGCACTGAATAAAAGATAATCAAAAAGAATAGTGTGGCTGTTGGCAGCCACACTATTTACATAACAGAACGGATAAGTCGCTACAGCTGGCTGAGTAACTGTTTCAACGCTTTTATGCCGCCCTGGTTGTCCGGGTTTAACGCAATGGACTTCTGGTACATGAGGATGGCTTCCTGTTTTTTGCCTGCCTTCGATAACGCTTCTGCATAACTGTCATAAGTATTATAACTTTCAGGAAAAAGCAGCATATTGATCTTAAAGGTTTCTATGGCAAATTGCAGATGATCGGGGAATGAAGAGAAATACAGGAATTCATACCCCAGCTGGTTCATCTCCCGCTCACTGAGATAGTATTTACCAGTATCGCTTTTAAATGCGGTAAGACAAGTGACAGCGTCATCCACACCGTATTGCACCATTGTGCGGGCGAATAGCCTGACTAAGGAGGCTTTCATTTTCAGCTCCATCGGCGGCTGATTATTCATGATGTAAAAGGCAGATGTAACAACGTTACCAAAGGTTGGCCCTGCAACATTGTCAAACGCTATGATGGTTTGTTTTTTGTCAAGGTTCCTGAAATAGAAAGTGGCTAAGCCAAACATAAAGCCGCCATGTCCTACTGACTTCCCGAAACCGGGTTGCTCAAAGATCTCCCAGCCCAACCCATAACTACCTTTACCTTCTCCCAGCATGGTGTCCATATGCTCCCAGTAAATTTCGCCGTTATTGAGCCGTACAGGCGTCAGCGCTTCTTCTATAGAGGCGGGGCTTAATAGTTTGCCATCGAAGAAAGCACGGTCAAACAGTTGCAGATCACTGGTGTTGGTGATAATATTGGATGCACCTGTTGGAGAACTGTTGTTATAACCGGTATAGCGATATCGTTTCACCTGGAAAGCAGGAGAATACGCAGTGTCGTAAAACGTAGCTTTCACATGTGGTGTGGCTATTCCCCCTTGTGATTGCTGATAAGATGTTTTTACGCAATAGGTCAGCAACATCCTTGCCGGCTGAAAAATATATGTCTGAAGATAATCACTGAACGAAAGTCCGCTGAGCTTTTCCACCAGCATAGCAAGCAGGCTATAGTTCATATTGCAATAGCTGTACTTTTCTCCCGGATGGAAATACAACGGTTTGTTTTCTTTTATTAATGTGGAAATGATGATATCATTTGTAATGATAGTATCCGGAAACTGTTGTACAAGGGGCTCATACAATTCCAGATCAGGCAGGCCGGATGTATGCGTTAGTAAATGCCTGATCGTAATGCCAGGATAAGGGAATGCAGGGAAATAATGCTGAAAGGTATCTTCCAGATGGAGCCTCCCTTTTTCCTTTAACTGCAGGATAGCTGTCGATGTGAAAATTTTAGATATTGAAGCCAGGTTATAACGTACGTTTATGTCATTCTCACTGGCAGACGGGAAATCGGAATAACCGAAAGATCTCAGATAAACGGGGCGTCCGTTCTCCGCCAGAAGTATATTCCCGTTCATGTCTTCCTCCCGCGAAATGTTGTTAAAATAGATATTTAATTTTCCCAGTCTGTTCTGTGCCTTCGAAAATATCCCGCTCAGCATGATGGCTGAGAGGAAAAAGATGAGTCTCATAGTGGTCTTGATTTGACTGCAATACTAAGGAAGAACAGGACGCAGAGGGGGCAAATGTGACGAAACGTGTGGGATAAGTGATAAAGCAGAAAATGAGGTATTCAAATATAAAAACAGGTCCTGAAGATAACTGTCTTTCCCGGTACCCGAATGTAAAGAGGCTGCATCCCGTTAGTGATACAGCCTCTTCATATTTCAGTTCTTAATGAGGAACACTGTCTTTCCGCCATGTACTGTCTTTTTTCATTTTATGTTTCATCTTCATCTTATGTTTGGAGGTATCAGAACGTGGTATGGTGTCCTGTATGACATAATCGTTATAGGTAGTGTATGCTTTATCCGTACTGGTCCTTGCCGCAAAAGATGGGGCAGGCAGACTTTGGAAATAAACAAACACACCGGATACGATCAGCAAACCGAGTGTTACAAGATGCTTTTTCATGACTGAGAATTTTAAAAGAGAAATTAATACCTCCCTTGCCGCTAAAATCTTGCTTATTTTCAGGCATTCTTACAAGGATATTATATATCAAATTGTTATATCTCGAGAATAATTAATTATTGATACGAAATAGTATGTTACTGTGGACTTATGGACGAAAAGGGGGTAAATAAATATACAGGCCCGGCTATAAAGTCAAGCCTCCGTGAAAAGGAAGGTAAATCGCTGATTATGAACTTAAAGTCATATATTTGGAATGGACAACGCACTTTGTCGCTATTTGAAAAATCGTTTATTTTGAACATCACACGTCACGCAGTGCACGATAGCCTGGGATAAGTAACCAGCAACTGAATTTATCAATACCCCATATTTAAATTTAGACTCTACATGAGATACGATTCTTTACCCCAGATCGAAGCTCGTTTCAAGAGTGAAGCAGCTCCATTCCTAACACCATTTTCCCTGCAGGTTCCCAATGAACAACTGATCCTCAAGGGACAATTGTACAAGCCAGACCGTAACAATTATTTCTATCCTGATACCCATACGAAGGAGCGGATAGTACTGCATTTTACGGCCGGTAATCTCAAGTCCGACATATTGAGCCTGACCACTCAGGGAAGACACGTTTCTGTACCTTTTGTAATTGCCCGGGATGGTACCATCTACCAGTTATTCCCTTCAGGTAACTGGTCCGGTCATCTGGGAGCCGGCCTTGGAAATCAGGGTACAAACAATGCGCAGGATAAGGTGACCATCGGCATCGAGCTCTCTAATTATGCATATCTCGTGCCCCGCGATGGGAACCTCGAAACCATTTACTCACGCGCTCCGCAGGACGGTAAGCCTGGGCCTGTTGATGAGTATTGCTCATTGAGTAATACCGCTGCCTACCTGAAGATCGACAAGCCTTTCAGGGAACAGTCCTATTATGCTTCCTATACACCTGAACAACTGGAAAGCACTATCATCCTGCTCCGTTATCTGACCGCCAAATATAATATCCCCCGCCAGTTCCTGCCGGAGGATAAAAGATATATCACTACGGATGATGTACTGTCATTCAAAGGCATCGTATCCCATATCAACTATCGCCCTTCCGGTAAATGGGACATCGGACCTGCCTTTGACTGGGATGCATTGATCAGTGGTGTTACAGCTGCAGAATTTACGCCTGCAGCTACGGTCCGTTCTTTAAATTTTGCGACCCGGGAACTATCTATCGGATTGACCACCGAAGGAGGGATCGCTGCCCAGTTTGTTGATGAGAACAGTGATGAGGAAGGCGCTCCGGAAGCAACAGACAATGAAGGATATAATCCCAATGATTATGAAGAAAGCACTGCAAAAGAGGTAGCACCTTCCAGCGGAAAAGTATATGCCCTGCTGGCCGGTATCAATGAATATGACCAGGTGCGTAAACTAAGCGGCTGCCTGCACGATCTGCAACAGGTGGAAGACTACCTGAAGAACCGCACAGTGTTTGATTGTAAGATCAAAAAGATAACAGATTCCGAAGTAACAAGGGGCAACGTAGTAAAGGCATTTGAGGAGCACCTGGGACAGGCGAAGAAAGAAGATACCATCCTGTTCTATTTCTCAGGCCACGGTACCCAGGAAGATGCGGCACCTATGTGGGATGAAACTGACGGCAAACTGGAATGCATCGTGTGTTATGACGGTGGTACCAGCAAGGCAGCTGAGTTCCTGCTGACAGATAAGGAACTGCGTTATATGATCGCTAAATTGTACAATAAGACAGCCGCACATATCGTGGTGATCTTTGACTGCTGTCATTCCGGCGATAATACCCGTGGTCAGCTGATCAATGCTGCCTTCGCCAAAGACAAAGTGATCAAACGTATGATCTACGACAATACACGTTACTCCGGCGCTTTCCCGCAGCGTGAATGGAGTGAGTTCGTGTTCAGTACTGAGATCAGAGAAGAAGACATAAAATATAAAAAGACGGATGAATTCCTGCCCGAAGGTATCCATATACAAATGGCTGCCTGCGAAAGTAATCAGTCTGCCGTTGAAATAAATGGGGAAGGAATATTCACCAAAAAACTGCTGGGTGCTCTTGATGCCTGTACCGGTAATGTTTCCTATAATGACCTGAGCAGCAGGATCAGGCAGTACCTGCGTTTCAGTTTCGAACAGACGCCGCGTATTTATGTATCAGGAGATACTGACAGACTGTTGTACACTGGTTTCCTGAATCGCAGTCTCACAGACAATGTCACTATTGCCGAAGCCACTTATGGTAAGAATGGATGGCAGCTGAATATTGGCGCTATCCATGGTGTAGATAAAAATACGAAGCTCACTATCGTAAATGCTGACGATGCAAACCAGAAATGGACCGCCCGCATAGACAACGTATTCATTGATTACAGCGGCATCACCATTGACGGTACGCCTGACCAGACGAAAGCTCATAAAGCATTTGCAGAAGGACTGATGAGCGGAAAAATATTGCTGGAGCTGAACAACAGCAATGGTAATCCTGCAGAGATGGCCCAGCTGCTGGACGATATTGAACGCAAGGCTGGAGGTCATTTTGAATTCCAGTCAGGTGCTGCAGTGAATGGCCGCGGTGCAGACTATGCACTGCATATCAGGGCAGGTGAAGCAGTTATTACACATGCCAATGATCCTTACCGTCCGGTGGTACGCCCCCTGGATCTGACAAAAGAGAAAGGAGATGTTGAACTGGTAGAAACACTGAAACACATCTCCCAATGGCAGTTTATCAAGCAGCTGCAGAACAGTGTTATCCCGGAAGGCTTCCCTGAAAAACCCTTACAGATCGATGTTGCCAGGATCTATCCGGATGGCAGCAAGGAAAAGATCAGCACCGATACCGGAACTGCCACCTTCGATTTTGAGCCTGGTCAGGGTCTCTGGGAAGGCGCCATGGAAATAAAACTCACTAATACCACCCAACAATCCGTATACGTAGCTGCCCTGTATCTCGGTATCCAGTTCAGCAGTTACCTGGAATACCTGCCACAATCCCCCTGGCTGCTGGAACCCGGTAAAGAGCTTATTCTGGCCAGGAAAGGCAAAGACAGGATCATCATCCGCCAGGATGATTTTGTAAAGGAATATAACTGGCCATTAAGCATGGAAACGCTGAAGCTGATCGTCAGCACAGACGAGTTCAATGTGAAGGCGCTTTCCCTGGGTAGCCTGCCGGCTCCTTATGTGCTGGCCGACCGTGAGAAAGGACTGGTAAGAGGTAAAACAGAGGTCGCCAAAGGAGCTGTAATGGAAGACGATATTCCGGCAGAATTTAAAGGCTGGATCACCCAGACCTTATACCTCGTCTTCAATAATCCAGACTTCAATAACATAGACCGTAAGATGCTGCAGGAACTGATGGAGTACGACGAGACGGCTTATTATGCCGCCGGTTTGTATTACGACCTGGTAACAGATGAAAACGGACAACCTACCCGCCTGAAGCTGAAACCTGAAATTAAGGTCCCGGAAGGCGAAAAAGGCCTGTGGGGAGACGTTGTATTGTGGGCAGCCAATACTATTGAAAGCCGTCAGCGCAAAAGACTGTATAAACGCTTAAAAGAGACAAACAGGTTAAGGATCGTAGCAGAAGGCGATTCCTGGTTCCAGTATCCTATCCGTGTGCTGGATACCATAGACCATCTGTACAAACTCTATGCGATCCGCAGCTTTGCCGAAGCAGGCGATACGCTGGAGAACTATATGAAGGAAAGAGAGTACCTGAAGGGGATCAAAGAAGAGGAAGCGCAGATCTTCCTGGTCAGCGGTGGTGGTAATGACATACTTGGCGAGCAGTTCCAGTATTCTTTACGCGACACGCCTGCTAAAGATGATATGACGCTGGCACGATTCCTGAACAAGACCTTCTTCGATAAGCTGGACCGCCTGGAAACATGGTATACCGATATGTTCACCGAACTGCACAACAGGTATCCGAACCTGCGTATGCTGGTGCACAGTTACGACTATATCATACCGGTTGATACAGATCTTTACCCCCGTAGAACCAGCTGGCTGGGTAAATACATGATCCGGAAGAATATTCATCAGCAGGCGGTGAGAGAATCCCTGATCCGCTTTATGGTGGATGAATTTAACAAGCGCCTGGAAAAAGTGTCCGCCGCATTCCCGGGAGTAGTTTACTATATCAATGTGAGGGAGATTGTGGACCGTGGCAGCTGGTATGATGAGATACATCCTACTAATGCCGGGTTCAAGCTGGTAGCCGACAAATTTGTCGATATTATCGAAGGGCTGAAAGCTGATCTTAAACCGTTTGCGGAGGCACCGGCAATGTCCGCCCGCACCCGACTGTAACTATCCATTCAAATAAAGGAAAGGCTGTCCGCTGTTATGGTGGACAGCCTTCATTTTTACCATCCGCTGCTGCAGTATTGCCGCCTGAAGCAATAACGATAATTGGTCCTGACCGCAGTGGAAAGGTTAAATAATAGGAATATACCGTTATACTTGCAGGAGAATTATTGTATCATGATTGAAGCAAACGATGTGCGTCCGGGTAACCTGGTATGGTATTATGATCTGTATATGAATGAAACAGTGTTTGAGGTAGAGGGCATATTAGACGGCTTCATCTATAGTTCAACACTGCCAAAAAGCAAACTGCCGCTGGCAAATGTACATCCCTTGTCTTTGGATACGGGTTATCTGCGCAGTTTTGGATTCGTAAGAGGAGATAAAGCGCATGGAGAAGATGAAAATGTGTACTCCTATAAGTACAATCGTAACGACAGTGTGTATGTAAGGGATGAAGGATATTCCTTTCAATTCCTGGCAGCCGCACCAGGGCAGCTGATACCCTATGGACAAGCGGTGGTGCATGTGCATCAGTTACAAAACCTGTTTTATTGTCTGACGGGGCAGGAATTATAAAGAAAGGGATACCTTACAATAACATATCCCTTTCTTTTAATTCTTTCCACCGGAGAGAGTACCATCTTTTACGTGAAAGCAGTAGTAGCTATTTTATGGTAGCTCATGGATGAGGGCCCATACAAACGATCTGTACACCGCTGAAAGTGCCTTTCAGGTTGATCGTTTTTTCAGCGCCTGACTCGATATCATTTCGGCCCGTGAACTCAAAATGACCGGAGATAAAGGCTTTCACATCATCAAACCTGATCTCTGTAAGTGTGAAAGTACCTTTCTCAGAATTGCAGGAAACATCTTTACTGGCAGCATCATCTGCGTTTTCTGCTGATTCATCCTTCGGATAGTTCAGAAATTGTGCAAAGTTGGCGGATTCTTCGCCGCCAGCCGATTGGTCCAGTGAAATAGTAACCGGCTTGAATTCGCCGATTTTCTTCAGATCAAATTTGATGGACAATGTTCTGTTCCCATCACGAAGAGTACACTCCAGGTTCATGATAGCCATCTTACTGCTACCGATGGTGGCAGTACCTCTGATATCCTTTGAGGAAATAACGGCACCATTCTTCTCAATGTTAAATGTACCCGGATTGAGCACTTTCTTTTGCGCTAATACGGTCGTGGAGCCCGTACAGAAAAAAGTGATAACAGCACTTGTTATCAGTGATAGCATTTTAGTTTTCATGTAGGTTCGGTTAGGGATAGCTGATTAAGTATAACGACGAAAGATACAAAAAATATTTTCAAACCACCACTCCCCCCATTTTGCCGACCCGCTATTTTATAACAACGGTCTTACTACATCTTGAGCGGTATGGTCAGCCGGTGATTATCTATCCTTTTGTTATATAGAAGTATTGGTACTGAATGATTTAAGCACCTGCATAGCCCTGTCCGCATCTGCTAAAGCCACAAAAATGTGATCATGGTAATAGGCTGCCATTACATTACAACTGATCCCCGCTTTGGCAAGCGCCGTGGAAAAGGCTGCCGTAAGTCCCACCGCTTCCAGCGACGAATGTATGGTGAGTGTGATCCAGGCGGCGATGTAGGTATAAGGCAGCTGAAGACGGTCCGCCGTTTCCCTGGCAAGAATAAGTGTTGTACCTTCTTTTTCGCGGAAGCTCCCAATCACCTCCTGCCAATCTACCTGTCCCGGGTTGCTCACCGTGCAGAAAACGTATGCTCCCTCATGCAGCTGAGGCGTCATGTGTTGCAGTAATGTGGAAATGTCTGTAATGCCGCTCATGTTGTAAATATACGGCCAATGAGAAGATTAAAAGCGTCGGTCCTCTCCGGTATCTTAGAAGGGATAACATCTGTCTTAAAAGGACTTTATACGGGCAATGATAAAGCTAAAAACTCCCCGGTATATAAAAAGGGTTACGCACCTATATTATATATTATATTGACAATTTAAATAATACGATCTATCTTGCCTTTTTAATAGGCAATATGACCAGGTACTGGACAAACTACGACAACAAAGGGGACAAGCTGTTAGCTTTCGCAAATGGAACACTGTACAAAGCAAACCCGAAACCAGATGAAATAGAGAACATCGTCAGGGATATGCAGATGAATGACTTTACGGCGCCAGGCCTCTTTAGCATTCCTGCGGACTACATCAAAGAGGTCCACCTGCAGGAGGGGAATGACTATATCCAGGTTTTCTTCGGCCAGAATATAGAAGAACATCTGCAAATTAAGGACGATGCTACAAGACAGGAAATATTCGACTTTCTGAAAGATCACCTTCCGGGGGCTTCATACACCGTTGACAAATATACTAAGTTCAGGGCTGCTAAAAAGCCAATGATTGCGCTGGCGGTTATAACAGTGCTGTTTCTTTACACCCTGAGTTTAACCCTGGTCCTTGATGCGGGCGGAGAGGTTATGGCAGGCGGACGTATCGGAGGGCTGCTGGCAGGAGTAGCCGGGTTGGGCATGACGAAGGTATTACTGATCTATGGCACATTGATTGCCATTGCAGGTACTACAATGACGCGTAAGATGATGAACCCTCCCGTTATTCATCTGATCCGGATAGTTCGTTAGAAAACGATATGGGAGCCGTTTACAATGTAGTAACCGGCCCCCATATATGTTTAACGGATAAAGGATACCTTTACGATCTTACCGTTTTCAATGGTATAAACAGCAATAGCTTCCATTGGCTTTTCCCCCATACCCGTTACTTTTTCCTGATCTATCACTGTATTACCCAGCACCATCCTGTTCACCAGCTGACAATGTAATTCTTTTGCCCTGTCAAAGATGGCCGCATATCGTTGCCGCATCTGTTCTTTTCCCTGCATCAGTAATTTACCGCTTGCCTGGTCATAGATAGCGATGCTATCGCTGTAAGGCGCCAGGAAGGCTTCGATATTACGGGCATTATAGGCATTCAGCTGTTCCTGTACCAATACTGCCGGTGTGGGCTTCAGCAGTTCCTTTGGTTGCAACTGTACGCCACGGTGTATGACGGTCTGTACATCCGCCAGGGCGTTCAGGTCCTGTGTAGGATCTTTGTCCAGGATCAGCAGGTCGGCAATTTTTCCTTTTTCTATACTGCCATAATCCTTGTCTTTTCCAAAACCTTTTGCCGCATTGATGGTAGCTGAACGGATGATCTCCAGATTGCTTAATCCCGATTGTTGCATGGCTTGCAGTTCTGTAAAAAAGGATGAAGCATGCAAGGTACCGATATTACCTGCATCAGTGCCTGCCACTACATTTACGCCGGCCTTTTCCGCCAGTTCCAGGTTGGTGCGCATCACAGTATCTTCTTTTGAAGGGATGAAATGACGGGTGCGTAAAGTTTTATATTCAAAACCGGCAACGCTTTTGTCAATATGCTGAAGGTCCATCAATGTTCCCAGCATAAACGGGTCCCCATACGCCAGATCATGGGCGGGGAAATCAAACTGTTGCGTAAACGCCCGTTTATAGCCATGCATTACAGTCAGGGTAGGAATGTAAACGGTTTGTTTGCTTTTCAGCAACTGAAGCATTTCATTGTCCAGCACTTTATCATCCACACTATGCACCAGGATGTCAGCCCCCGCTGTAACAGCCAGTTTAGCGGTTTCATACTGAGTAGCATGTACAGCTACTTTTAATCCGTGGGCATGACTTTCGGCTATCGTCGCCTTCACAATATGTAAAGTACTTTCAGCCGGCATACCTGGCACCACAATGTACCAGATCTTAATAAAGTCAGGTTTATAGGGCAATTGCTTTTTTACCAGTTCACGGGCTGCTTCCGGCGTAGTCACTTTCACAATAGGCGGATCGTTTTTATCCAGGTTAGGTGGAAGGTAGGTAGACACCAACGGTCCTGTTACCCAGGCATTAGTAGCATGGGGATCGGCATTCACTTTGTCGCGGATGGCAAAATTGCTGAATGGTCCGCCTACATCTACCACGGTAGTAATACCACATGCCAGGTAGCGGGCCATCATATCATTCAGATGTTCCTTTGCCCACTGCTGGTCCTTTTCATAAGGATATACCGCCATGAGGTTCAGGGCATCGGGCCGGGTATACAGGCCGCCGGTCTGGAAAAAATGGATATGCGCGTCCGTCATACCGGGCATAACGTACTTGCCTGTGGCATCTATGACAGTAGCGCCGGCGGGTGTCTTCAGTTTCTTTGATGGTCCTGTAGCCAGTATACGGTCATGCTCAATGATGATGGTCTGATCTGCCAGCGTTTTACTGGTGTTGACATCTATCAGGTTAGCATGCGTGATGCAAAGGGTAGAGGGCGCATTATTTGCAGGCGATGTGGCGGCGGATTGTGTGTAACCCGGCAGTGCATATATGACGAGCGCAACTGCCAATAACAGCGGGAATTTTTTCATCGGGTTAAATTTGATAGGTACTAAAGATAGCAGATTTTACTTTCTTTATATATATTAGCCATATGAATCAGGAGTTGAGAGTCCCTATACAGCGCCCCTTTGTCCTATCTGGTGGTGGCGCCCGTGGTTATGCCCATATCGGTGTATTAAAAGCGTTTGCAGAACATAATATCTTTCCCGAAGCTATCGCGGCTACCAGTGCCGGCTCTATAGCTGCGGCCTTTATCTGTGATGGTTATACTACAGATGAGGTAAGGGAGATCTTTCTGCATACAAAGATGGGATTGACGGTTGAATGGCGGAACCTGAAAACAGGTTTCCTGTCATTGAAGATCCTGGAAAAGGTACTGACGCAGACTTTACGACATACTACCTTTGAATCATTACCGATCCCCCTGTATGTTACTGCCACCAATTTTTCAACAGGGCAACAAACTATTTTTGACAGAGGACCACTGATACCCGCTATACTGGCGGCTTCGAGCATCCCAATGTTGTTTCCGCCGGTGGTAATTGAGGGCATTCCCTATGTGGATGGAGGTATTTCCGGCAACCTTCCGGTAGAACCTTTGACAGGGAAATACAAATCCATCATCGGCGTACATGTCAATCCGCTCACACCTTATAATCCCGCCAGCGGCATCCGCGCTAATATAGAGAGAACCCTGCATATGGCCATTCATGAGCCGGTATTGAAGAACCGGCTGCTGTGCAGTCGCTTTATTGAGCCTCAGGAATTAGGACAGTTCGGCATGTTCGATTTTAAACGTTTCGACGCCATTTATACGGTGGGACTGGAATATACCCGCCAGGTGCTGCAGGAAAGCCCTGAGCCGGTTGAGGCATAAAGCGCTGTTTTTCATTCAATATATTAGCGGGAACGTACAAAGGAGGTATAGCCGTACGAAAATGGAACTGATTGCGTTTAATTGCAAGAGATCACTGTTCATCTGCCTCCTATTGTAAACCCACTCACAAATGAGACACTCGCTAAATTATTCCATGATTATTGGTGCCCTTGGTATCTTTTAAATTTCTTCCTGTAGCAAATCTGACCTCGTTACTCCCGACCAAGATACCTTTAATGAAACAGTGGCCGGGATATTTTTTTATCAGTCAAAAAAAGGATCGGGAGCTCTTCTGTCAATATGAAAGGCCTGGTCAAGATAATAAAGTACAGTCTCCGGCGCTTTGGCCGTGCGTACCAGTTCTCTTAGCGGGGTTACTATCTTCGGATATTCATCGATAAATTCCAGTCCCTCCACCGGTGCTAAATGAAATGATTGCATCAGTAACCGGAACCGTTCCAGCTCTGCGCCCCAATACCGGATGTATTTACTTTCACTGATGCTGAGTTCTATGAGTATGCCTTTTATCTGGAAGAGTAGTCCGGCTTCCAGCCGGCAGTCCTGTGTGAGCTCCTGCCGGTATTTTTCCAGTTCATTCAGTACAAACTGTTTCTGCAGCAGGGGAGTGGTGACCTGGTCTTCTTCATATATGCCATACACACAGCTTACCTTATCCGGCAGAGTAGCCGCCAGTGCCTGGAACAAGGACCATAAACGGCTGTTATCAATATTGATCATAGCCTGGAAGCGATAGGGCAGGCGGGGATTCTCATTAAGTGTAAGGGCGTACCCTTCTACGATCTTCGCCTTCCTTCTTTTGAAGAGGATCTCGTCGATGTCCGGCCGGTAATCTATTTCCTCATCCGAGGGGATACGTACGGTAATAGGCAGTTCTAGCATATTGTAAAGATAAGGGAACAGGAGCTGCGGAAGCCGGACGATAGCAGAAATCCCGAAGCGCTCTCCCGGCTGTAACAGGCCCCATGCTTTAGGCATGGTTCATGATAAATATTAGTATGAAGCATCAGGAAAGACCATATCAACGCATTGAAAATTATGGTATTATAGGCAATCTGGAGACTGTTGCCCTGGTTTCCCTGACAGGGTCAATTGACTTCATGTGCTTTCCGCGGTTTGATTCTCCCACTATCTTTGCCGCCCTGCTGGATTCCACCAAAGGAGGGTACTTTTCTGTTGAGCCTGAGTTGAAAGATTATACCTCCAAACAACTTTACATACCTGGTACGGCTATCCTGCTGACCCGCTATTTCTCTGACTGCGGTATTGCTGAGCTGACGGACTATATGCCCATTGCTGATGTGCAGAAGGAGAATGATTGCACGATAGTCCGCAAGATCAAAACCATCCGCGGCAATATCACTTTCAAGGTGAATTGTGTGCCCCGGTTTGACTATGGTGCAGCTAAACATGAGGCAGTGCTGAAGAATAGGAAAAACGAGATCATTTTTACCCCTGTCAACGACGGGGATGTGCAACTCCGGTTGATAGCAGATAAACCTTTGCAGCTGAAACGTAAGAATGGATATGCGGAATTTACTCTCCGGGAATCGGAAGTAGCGCATATCGTATTGCAGGCCGTCAAAAAAGGCGATACAGGGGCCTTAGAGGGGATTGGATATTATACGAACATCTACCAGGGAACGATCGTGAAATGGCGGGAATGGGTAGGCAAATCGACTTATAAGGGACATTATGGGGAGTTGATACAACGGTCGGCCATTACCCTGAAATTACTGACCTCCACAAAGTACGGTTCCGTAGTGGCGGCGCCCACCTTTGGAATTCCTGAAGCATTGGCCGGCAACCGTAACTGGGACTACCGTTTTACCTGGATAAGAGATGCCGCTTTTACCATGTATGCTTTCCTGAAACTGGGCTTTTATGATGAAGCAGCCGCCTTTATAGACTGGATATTTAACCTGTGCAGGGAGAGCCAGTTGCAACTGGTGTACAATATTGATGGCAGCAAAGCAGGGCAGGAGAAAATACTGAAACACCTGGATGGCTATAAACATGCTAAACCTGTACGTATCGGCAACGCTGCCGCCGGCCAGCGCCAGACAGATATTTACGGAGAGCTGATCGATACTATCTACATCTACAATAAGTCTTTTGAGCCCATTACCTTCGAATTCTGGGCCTTGATCAGGAAACAGGTGGAATGTGTGATCAGCGACTGGAAAATGCCCGATCATGGCATATGGGAAATAAGGAACGAGAAACGGGAATTCCTCCACTCCCGTTTAATGTGCTGGGTAGCCATGGACAGGGCCATTAAAATTGCACAACATCGTTCATTTCCCTATCCGGAAACTGAATGGCAGACCGTTCGCGACGAAATCTATAATGACATTTACCATAATTTCTGGAATAAAGACCTGCAGGCATGGGTACAATACAAAGGCGCCAAAACAGTGGATGCCAGCGCGCTGCTGATGCCCCTGACGCATTTTATTACCCCATTGGAGCCAAGATGGCTTTCGACGATGAAGGTAATAGACAGGGAGCTACGCCTGGATGTACTCATTTATCGTTACCGGAACCATCTGGAAAGGGTAGACGGACTGGATGGCGAAGAAGGTACTTTCAATATGTGCTCATTCTGGTATATAGAAGCCCTTGCCAAATGCGGAGAACTGGAGCTGGCGATAGAAAGTTTTGAAAAGATGATCGGGTATGCCAATCACCTCGGACTTTTCAGTGAAGAGCTGGGAAAAAAGGGAGAGCACCTGGGGAACTTTCCCCAGGCATTCACGCACCTTGCTTTAATTAGTGCTGCCGTTGAGATCAACAAGCAGATGAGTCGTGTGTAAAGATCATTTTCCCGAAGGAAATATGGGAAATAGCAGATTGGTATTGCTGATAAATGCGATACGCTTACTATCCGGCGACCATGAAGGCGTATTGATCGTGCCCTGTCCACCGTACAGGTAGGCAATCACTTTGGCGGGGCCACCACCTGCAGGCATCAGCCGTAAATAAACATGTTTATAAAAAGGATGGTCTGACGGCACTACTTCTTCTTTCAGAAAGGAAATGAATACGATCCACTTACCATCCGGGGAAATGTGCGGGAACCAGTTATTAAAACCATCATCTGTGATCTGTGTCTGTTCAGAACCATCGGCCTTCATCCGCCATAGCTGCATCAATCCTTTGCGCACAGAGTTGAAGTAAATGTACTTTCCATCTGGTGTATATTCAGGTCCATCGTCCAGTCCGGGGGCAGTGGTCAGCCTGACTTCCTCTCCACCGGCAGCAGGCACACGGTAGATATCAAACTCACCGTTACGTTGCCCGGTAAATACCAGGTACTTTCCATCCGGCGACCATCCATGCATATAGGAAGGACCCACCTTGTTGATACGTGTAGGAGTGCCTCCTGTGCGTGGCACCACATAACCTATTGACGCGCCTTTTTCCCCGTCGCCGCTGCTGATAGCGAGCATCTTTCCATCGAAGGATAACACGTGATCATTGTTGTTCTTTTTCGCTTCTCCGGTGTGGATCAGGGAAGGGGTTTTCTCCTCCAGGTTAAATTGGTACAGCACCCCGTCAGCATTATAGATCAGCGATCTGCCATCTTTATTCCAGTTAGGGGCCTGTATGGAACCTGGCACCTGGTAAACGATGGTGCTGTTCTGCGTAGCGATATCCAGTATTTCGAGCATACTGCCGATATACTGGCGGTAAGGTACCAGTGTGTCGGGCGCAGGTACCGTGATACGTACGTTGCTGAACACTGCTTTCTCAACAACATCTGCATTGTGAGAGCAGACGAACAGGCCTGCGTATACTTCATCTCCCAATGCGAGATTATCCAGTTTTTCACTGACGAATGTTTGTCCGTTACGTGCTACGGATAAAGTGAATGTATTACCCTTCCGTTCTAATTGCACAACATCGGCAGCGGTTATAGTTGATTTTATTTCCTCTGTATTCGCCCCGGTAGTACGCCTGAACTGCAGGGAGGTTAACCCGTCTCCATGTACGACGCCATTCACGTGTGTAGCGCTGGTGTCCAGCGAGCTGCGTATCATCAGGCCCCATTTGCGATGTGCTTCTTTACCTTTGCCAATGAATCGGGCATTGGTACGGAGAATGAAATCCCCTTTCATCTTCTTCCACACAAAGTGAAACTCATCACTGCCGAACCACATATTCGTACCGGCGCCGCTGATGGTGTATTGCTGTGTTGTTGGGTCGTACCGCGTGGCACCAGGGAGTTTCACTTTCCCGACATCTGTTTGTCCGTCGAAAATGCCGGGCGATTGTGCAGAGAGCCTGGCGAACTGGCTGAATGCCAGCAGGCTGACGATAAATAACAGCAATTTCTTACTCATATGTAATAGTATAACGTGATCAACTGGAGGCAGGGGTGCCGCGGAATCTTATACTGTCTAATTTACAGATGTTTCCCCGGGAATGAAAGATTTCTGCTGGCAGTGGGCGCTATTAATTTACATAGTTAAGAATAGAGATGTTATTGCACTCAATCCCCTCTTTCTATGGGTGTTACCCGCAGTTCATGTTTTACATTGTCCCTTATCACATTGATATACTGGAACTGACCTATTTTATCAGCAGTCATCATTTTAAAGAACTGGTCGGCAGTTTCTACCGGCTGATCATTGAACTGGAAAATGATGTCCCCGTTGAGGATACCTGCTTTGGCCGCGGGACTGTTGCGCTCCACTTTGGAGATAAACAAAGCCTGTTTGTTTTTTAGCTGATGAATGGTACGCAGTCTTGGTACAAGATCTATCTGTTGCATGGCAACACCTATATAGGCTCTTTTGACTTTACCGTAACGGATCAGCTGGTTGGCGATAGCCTTGGCGGTATTGATGCTGATAGCAAAACAAAGGCCCTGCGCTCCGCGGATAACGGCTGTATTAACGCCAATAACCTCTCCATTGCTGTTAATGAGCGGACCACCGGAATTACCGGGATTCAGGGCTGCATCTGTCTGTATCATCGCATCCATCATCATACCGTCCTGTCCCTGCAGTGATCTGCCCAAAGCACTGATCACACCTGCGGTAACGGTGTGCTGGAATCCCAGGGGATTACCAATGGCAATCACCATCTGACCGATCTTCAGTTCGTCGGAGTCGCCCAGTTTCACAGGAGAAAATTCCCGGGCATCAATTTTCAAAAGCGCGAGGTCTGTAGAAGGGTCCTGGCCAGCCAGGCTGGCTGGGTATATACGACCGTCCTGCAGCATTACTTTCAGGCTGGTAGCCCCGTTTACAACGTGGCTGTTGGTGAAGATATAACCATCGGAAGAGAACAGGAACCCGGAGCCAGTTCCGGACACTGCCTCCTGGTTACCGCTGGCGTTCAGCCTTTCTATTTTGACAACTGCCGGACTTGCTTTTTCCACAGCGTCAATGATAACTTGAGAATATGCATCCATAATTTGAATTGTATCGATTTTTTTAGATGCATCAAATATCTTACCTCTCATGAATCTGGACAGACTGGCAGGAGCAGGTGAATTTAATCTGTCAGAAAGATCGCTGGCTGTCAATCAGGCTGCCAATATGAGCAGGTGAATGTCCTTTCCAGACCGGCCGCTAAAACGTGCTTCTGAATCTTTTCCGGTATTGGGAAGGGGTTACCTCCATGGTTCTCAGAAATACTTTTCGCATATTCTGTGCATTACCAAATCCTGTTTGTACAGCTATTTCATCCTGTGTAAGTTTCTTTTCCGTCAGACTTCTGCAGGCCTGTTCCAGCCGCAGCTTTTCTACGTATCTGGCAGGTGTGATTTTCAGTTCCTGTACAAATACCCGGGCGAAATTGCGGGGGCTCATTGCTGCCTCCTGCGCTAATCGTTCTACGGTGATCTCTTCATGCAGGTGCTTATGCAGCCAGGCCAGCGCTGCTTTCACCGGTTCATAGTCTGTTTCCTGTGCTTCCAGCATGGTACTGTATTGGGACTGGTTGCCGGGACGTTTGAGGAAAAGTACCATCTGCCGGGCAATGTCCAGGGCGAAAGATCTGCCCATATCTTCCTCTACCAGGGCCAGGGCCATGTCCATACCAGTGGTTACTCCCGCGGAGGTATAGATGTTGCCATCCTTTACGAAGACAGGGGTGTTTTCAACCTTTATTTCGGGAAACATATCCGCCAGGCGCTGACAGAGCCGCCAGTGTGTAGTAGCGCGTTTCCCGTTAAGCACTCCTGCCTGCGCCAGCATAAAAGTGCCGGAACATACCGTGCATATCCTGCGTACCTGTTTTGCCTGCAGGGCGATCCACGGAAGCAGCTCTTGATCCAATGGCCGGTCATCCGCAGGAATACCGGAAAGAATGAGTGTATCGATGGGGTAATCCACTTCTTCAAAAGTAGACTCGCACAGAATAGGTAAAAAAGAAGAAGTTACGACCTGGCGGGTCTTTCCGCCCGATATGGTATGTACGATGTAACGCGTGTCTTTTTCTTCACGTTGGGCCAGTATGGCCGCTCTGTTAAATACTTCCAGTGGTCCGGCCATGTCCATCAACGCAGAATTGGACGGCACCAGTATAACGATGTGTTTCTCTTCCTTTGACATAGTTAAGACGGTATGAGTAGTTCCTGTAATTGGCAGGAATTACCTGTTTTTTGTCTTCCTGTACAAAATGTTGTGAGACTAATTTTGTTTTATGAGACAAAGAACAATATTATTATCACTATTTATTTTTCTATTCATTAAGAACATGCAAGCACAAATGCCGGATGCAAAATTCATTCAGATCGAAAGTACAAAGCTTTGTTATTATGAGCAAGGGCAGGGGGAGGTGATACTGCTGCTGCATGGCTGGCCACAAACCTCTTATGTATGGCGTAAGGTAATTCCGGGGCTGGCGAAAACTAACAGGGTTATAGCCCTGGATCTTCCTGGTCTGGGCAACAGCGGCGCTACGGAAAGTTATGATACCAGAGCTGTTGCAGCTATCATCAGTAAATTTATCACTGCATTGAAAGTAGGGAAGGTGCACCTGGTATCGCATGATGTAGGCAGCTGGGTGGCTGTTGCATTTGCATTGCAACATGAAGATCAGCTGAATACCCTGACAGTCATCGATGCTGCTATTCCGGGGTTTATGTCTGATGAAGTGTTTAAACCGGAGAATGCAAAGAAGATATGGCAATTCTATTTCCATGCTGTGGCAGATATACCGGAGTTGCTTGTGGTAGGCAAAGAAAAAGAATATCTCAACTGGTATTTTTCCAACAAGTCATTTGTTAAATCTGCTATTAACGAAGAAGACCTGGATGTATATGTAAAAGCCTATACGGGAAAGGAGAGGCTGGGCCGTGGATTTGAGTACTACCGGGCTTTTAACGTAAGTGCACAGCATAACAGGAAAGTGCAGCGTCATTTGTCAATACCTGTCCTGGCGATAGGAGGGCAATATGCATTGGGAGAACTTATAGGCAACGCATTGAAGGCAGTAACAACGCCAAAGGTAGTGGTGATAAAAGATTGCGGTCACTATGTTCCTGAAGAGCAGCCGGAGGAAACAGTAAAGTATATAAGGACGATTATTGGCGGATGAACCATCGCTTAAATGAAGCAATGCGGGATTTGATATTGTTTGAAAAGCAGGTACTTAGTAGTACATAACGCTCAATTATTATACCGTTAACACTGCATTGTATCGGGTATTCCTGAAACGTGTTACCTTAGTATCATATAACGCCACGAACAGTCAATTACCCTTTTAGTCCCGCATTCTTCATTTTTTAAAACATCACGACGATGAGAACTATCTCTCCGACCCTTAACAGCAGCGCCCCTCAACCCGCAGGCGCCACGACTGCTGTATTACTTTGCTTTGTCAGCTACACACCTGATCCGGTTAACGACATTACGACCTACATGCCAGGATGGAAAATAGTATGGAACGGTGTTCAGACGGAGGATGGCAACTATGCATTTATCGCGGTTGACCCTACCGGGGATAACTATGCACTCGCTATCCGCGGTTCGCTTCCTCCCCAGGATATTTTTGATAATTGGGATGCATTTGCCAACTGGGTATTGGAAGATCTGGATGTGATCACCCGTGTAAAATGGCAGTATGCAACCACGGCTGATGCCAAGGTGAGTAATGGCGCGTATACTGCCTTTACAAACCTGGAGAATATGACGGATTCGTTTGGTTCTACTTTATCTGTCACAGATTACCTGACCAGCAATGTTATTGGGAACGGTAAACAGGTAACCATTACAGGACATAGTCTGGGCGGTAATATCGCGAATGTATATTCTTCTTATTTCGTAAGCACATTGACATCGGGCAATCATCCTTCCAGCGGTGTATCTCTTTATACATTTGCAGCACCTGCTCCTGGTAACGCTGATTTTGCCAATGACCTGGATGCCAAGTTACCAGCAGCATGGCACTATCAGAATGCAAATGATATAGTACCAAACTTCCCTGTAGCGGATACTATTTTCCTGACAGGATTGTTATATCTCCCAAGCCCCGCTGCTTCGGCTATTTCTATTACCTACAATGACTATACGGTTACATTAAGAGAGGGGTTCTTCCTGCTTTACGGTGTGTTCCTGTTGTATGGTTATCAGCAGCAGCAAAATAACTATACAGTATTTGGTACCAACCTATACGACGAATACCTGGATAATACTGCTGAAGATTGGTTTGGCCAGGCCGGCGCCCAACATGCGCTGGCCAATTATGCGGGCTTCCTGGGAGTTATGCTACCTGTGCTGCCCAGTCAGCCGATGGTGCAGCATGTGTAATATAGAACGCCCGAAATATATACCTGCTCATAAAAGCCCCTGTATGACTGATGTTATGCAGGCGCTTTATGATAGGATAGGCCTGCTGTATTAAGCATACGTAGCACTTTATTCATTTTCACATAATTTTTTGTTCGTCGATAAGAGGCGTTATAAGAGCCTTTCGTCATTTGCAGTAAAGCCGCTTACGTCATTCATATAGCCAGTATATGAGTTGCATATGACCAGCATTATCCTTCGTTAATCTTTCGTTCCGAACGAAGGATTAACGAAGGATAATGCAACTCATATGCAAGTTGTATACTGGCTATATGCAGCTTATGTAAACATTATGTAGGACTTAGAATATCCGGGACTATATTAGATATTTCCAGGATGTAACCAGCGTATGACACCGGGTAATACGGCTCATCCATTCGCGGGAATATCCTGGGAATCTTGCCTCAACTAAGCCTGCTAAAGAAAGCCCGGTAATTTTATCCAGTCAGTAATTATTCCTAAATACTTTTTGCATCGTTGTTTCATTTATTTACTTTTGTTCCCCGGATAGAGAAATGCGTACCCGAATACAAAGGGATTTTTGACAGAAAAGAGGAAACCATGGAGAAAACTGACAGAATTACCGGAATAAAGTCCGCTTACCAGGTGAAATGGGACGCCATAGGCATAGGAGCATCACTGGCCTGCGCTGTTCATTGTGTGTTGTTACCTGTTATTTTTACGGCCTTCAGCCTGTTTGGGGTGGAAATACTGAAGAATGTTTTCCTGGAGGTTCTGACGGTATTTGTGTCGATGACTGCCGGAGGGTGGGCTATCTGGAAAGGGTATATGCGCCTGCACAGGCAAAAGGCTGTTCTGGTATATTTTATAGCAGGGTTGTTACTGATGATAACAGGCAATTTTATAAGCTTCACCCCGCTGGAAATGGGCTTCAAGATCACCGGAGCCATACTGTTGATCACGGCACACATCAGGAACTGGAGAGGTTGCAGGGATTGCGAAACCCATGCCTCATCAATAGCATAAACTGGTACCGTACTGCTACTAACGCAGCAGTACGGTGGTTCCTTTACGAAATACTTTTTTACCGGTATCTTTTATAGTATAGCGGAGCATCCATACATAGGTGCCGACATCGGCAGGTTTACCTTTCACGTTACCATCCCATTTCTTCGTCCAGTCGGCGGTCTGGAACACCAGTTGTCCTACGCGGTTGTATACGGAAAACTCCAGGTCTATTGCCTTATAAGCACTCAACGGATAGAGATAGTCGTTCATCCCGTCATGATTAGGGGAGAAGGCGGTAGGCACATCAATATAACAGCTCGTTACGGCTTTGATGATATGGTCCACCGTATCCATGCAATGAAGGTTATCCTCCACGATCAGCCTGATCTGGTAATCCTGTTCCTTACGAGTAGGATAATATCGTTGCGGTACCGCATCCGGACCGACGCTGATAGCACCATTCCCATAATCCCACAGATAGGAGATGAGATTTCCGAAGCTTGCATTTTTAGGGGAGATGATATCCAGTGGGCAATATGGCCCCGGATCTACATTGAAGACTGCGCCCATTGTCTGTTCCAGGTTGATATCCCTTGCAACGGAATCTGTACAGGTGCCATTGGATACAAACAGGGTGACATGTTTGGGCCCGAAATTGCCATATATCTTAGTGACATTCTGCGTATAGCGGTTGTCTGTGCTGTCAAACGTCCAGTGCCAGTAATTCACGCCGTTGTCGCCGTCATGTGTCAGGCTCAGGGTGCTTACTTTACAGTTCCTGTTCAGACCATAGTCAAAATCAGCAGAAACGGTATCGACTGTATGAAAGGTAACTGTTTGTCCGATAGTTGCCGGCTGGCCACATTCTCCCAATATTGGATTGCCATCGGTGCCGGTAGTTAGTGTGATAGTATAATTCCCGTCTCTTACCAGTGGTTGAGCCAGTTGAATGATCAGGGTATCGGTCAGGTTGTTTACATTGCAATTACCGACAGCCCCCTTGATGGCTGCCAGCGGTGTTCCGCTTATCCTGAAATCGCTTCCATCGGCAGCAATAGATCCGCAACGTACCGGCACTGATAATCCGATTTTGATGAGGTCGGGGGCACAACCTACCGGCGCTGCGCTCCGCAGTTCCACTGTAGGCGGTACAGTGATATGGAAATCAGCGCTTTCCCCTTCTGCCAGTGCATTACCGCATACATCCAGGACGGTATTACCATCTGTACCATTCTTTATGGCGATGGTATAATCGCCGGGCACTAATGGTGCGCTTAACTGTACCAGCAGTGAATCACTGTCGAAGCCATTGGAACAATTTGCGCCGCTTGCTCCGGTGATAGTAGCTGTTCCTTTTGTAAAAGTGAACTCCGTTCCCTGAGAAGTTAATGTCTTACAAAGTGTTTTCTTGGTGAGTTTTATGCCGATGGTACTGTTCAGGCAATTGTAAGTAGCAGACTGAATAGCTGGTATTCCCGGACTGGTGATATCAGCCGTTCCTCCTGTGAATTCCAGGTCATATCCCGATTGTCCTTCTGATGTAAAGTGACTGAGTAACAACAGGTATTCATGGCCCAGGATCAACGTCGGCATACTACTCCACAATGGTACTCCACGCCCTCCGCATTCCTGCAGGGAAGTACCTGCGCCGGACGCGCCAGTTACGCCACCTTCACCAGACCAGTTCCGGCATACAAAGAGGCGTGGATCAGTAAATACATCATCGGGCGAATGACCTGTTACATCGAATAGCTGCCAGTCATAGTCATCCGTCAATACCTTTGGGGTGATCTTAAATCCAAGCGTTCCTGCTTTATAGCAGGTGAATTTATACCAATAAGGGTTAACGTCTGTAAGGCCGCCGTCCTGTCCATTGGGGCAAGGAGGGCCAACAACGGATCTTCCGCCGCATTTGGGCACTGACTCCTGGCTGAATACTTTGGTGCCACAAACGGGAAATGCAGTGGAAGGGTTCTGACCGATCGCTGTGCACGTCGTTTGCTGCGCCTGAATAGTATCAATGTGTATAAACATCAGGCAAAGGAGCGGGTACAGGAAAATGAATTTTGATCGCATGTTTGTTCCGTACTGGGTATCAGTAATACCTAAAAATAGTTTTTTTTTACGAGCAAACCCAACAACACAAAGGATTTTACCAGAATGATATGCAATATGGAAAAGTTTTTTTTTGAAAATTAAATCAGTTTTATACTTTTGCACCGGAGAAATGGCAGAGCGGTCGATTGCGGCAGTCTTGAAAACTGTTGACTGTAACAGGTCCGGGGGTTCGAATCCCTCTTTCTCCGCCAAGAAAATCTAAGCGACAGCGAAAAGTTTTTGAGTCTTCAGATGATGTCTGAAGGCTTTTTTGTTTGTGTCAGTCTCTGATCAAATGATTTTGACTGTAACAGGTCCGGGGGTTCGAATCCCTCTTTCTCGCAGATGCAAATTGGAATAATTAAGTATGATTATGCCTGATTATTCCCATTTTTTATAAGCCAGATCAATATTCTTCTTCGAATACATCCTTCTATCTATTCTATATTTCAGTTCTCCTCTGAACATACTCCAACTAATCTGCCTGATGCGGGGATAGGCAATTGTATCTCGCCTTACAATGTCCGGCGCCGGACAAGAAATGGCCATTTGCGGACAGTTACAAGCTCGTTACTACACATAAACAGGCCGTTTCTATTGGGAAACAGCCTGTTTGCTGAGTTGGCACCGCCTTTGTTCGATAAAATAGAAGCTAATAACCTGAACATATGCGTAGAACATATTTGGGTGAATTTGAAGAAATAATTTTACTGATGGTCGCCATCCTGAACGGAGAAGGGTATGGTGTGACGATAAGTGAGGCACTGGAAGAGCATACAGGACGTATCGTCACGTTCGGCACGGTACATAATACGCTGATCCGTCTGGAAGAGAAAGGGTTTGTGACATCTGAACTGGGTGGGTCCACGGCCGAACGCGGGGGACGACGTAAACGACTGTTCCAGATTACTGCCTTGGGAAATCGGGCGCTTCAGGAAATCCAACAGCTACGCCAAAATCTCTGGTTGCTATTACCGCCTGACATGCTTCAACCTGGTAACGCATGAAAGACCCTGTTCAACCACCCCGCTGGGCCCGATGGCTACTTAGTAGACTACATCCTGACAATACGCTGGAGGAAGTAACAGGTGATCTGGATGAGTTATATAGGTACCGGTATAAGCGTTCCGGTAAAACTCGGGCCACACTGCATTATCTGTTGAATGTAGTGTCGGTGGTACCGCCATTTGTACGCAGAAGGAACACGGATAAACAATATTATCAACAACCGGATTACCGGGCCACTTTCAGCTTAAAATCCACCATGATCCAGAATTATCTGAAAATCGCATTCCGGAGTTTGAAACGACAAAAAGTTTCAACCAGCATTAATATAATTGGTTTAGCTATCGGATTGGCTACCTGCATACTGATCATGCTTTATATTCAGGATGAATTATCCTATGATCGCTATCATGAGAAGGCAGATCGGATTTTCCGGGTCGGACTCATGGCGCGGTTAGACGGTGAGGACGTTGGTGGTCCCATGTTAGGCCCGAATGCGGCCCGCGACTTACAACAGGAAATTCCGGAAATATTAAAAGCAACGCGCATTCTGAAGGGAGGAGAGTTTGTCAGCAATGGGACCAGTTCTTTTAAAGAAGATAATCTGCTATATACCGACTCAACCTTTTGCGAGGTGTTCACCATTCCATTTCTGAAAGGAGATCCCAAGCGGGCACTGACAGAGCCAAACGCGGTAGTATTGACAGAAGAAACTGCACGGAAATACTTTGGCAATCAGGACCCGGTTGGGAAAGTCTTATTATTCAGCCGTGAAAAGATACCTCATCGAATTACAGGTGTGGTCAGAAATGTCCCCACGAACGCTCATTTTCGGTTTGATATGCTGGTTTCCTCACCTGATGATGACGAGCAGCATATAGGATGGATGTATCGCATAAACTATTACACCTACGTGGTGCTGCCTGAGAAATACAATTATAAAAAGTTGGAGGCTAAAGTTGCGCAGCTTGCTGAAAGGCAAATTGGAGCTGAATTGCAGGAATTCCTACACCTTAGCCCAAAACAGTTTCGTGAGAAGGGCAATGATTTTGGCATTTTTCTTCAGCCACTCACTAAGATTCATTTATATTCTACATTCGGCGGAAATGAGTTAACCCCAGGAGGAAATATTCTATACGTATACGTAATTATCGCCATTGCGGCCTTTATGTTGCTGATAGCCTGCGTGAATTTCATGAACCTGTCAACGGCCACGGCAGTACGTCGTTCACGCGAGATAGGAGTACGTAAAGTATTGGGTTCGGTAAAAAGACAATTGCAACAACAATTTTTGATTGAATCAGTTTTGCTGGCTGTTGCCGCACTAATAGTCGCATTGTTGATTGTATGCCTGTCTTTGCCTTACTTTAATCAGTTGACAGGCAAGACACTTACGTTGAGTTTACTGACAAATGCATTCGTAGCCACTGGTTTAATAGTGGGGACGGTGTTGGTCGGCCTGTTGGCAGGTAGCTATCCGGCTTTTTACTTGTCTTCGTTTGAGCCGGTCGTGGTATTGAAAGGGCGGATTACTGCCGGACGCGGAAGTTTTAACCTGCGAAGCGGTTTGGTCGCCTTTCAATTCTTCATCACCATTTCGATGATTATTGCCACCGTTACCGCAGATCGACAACTACGTTACATGCAAGCGCAGAAAATTGGTTTCAATCGTGAACAGGTGCTTATCATTCATGATACGCAAATGCTTCACAATAACGAAACCCTATTTCGGGATAAGATCGTCCAATCTCCGCTGGTAATCACGGGAAGTATTTCAGGGCAGGTACCCATTGGAAATTCGGCCCTCGACAATACGCCTGTGATGTCCAGAGAAAATCCTGATAAAGCTGTAATGAGTCGATTCTACAAAGTAGATGATGAGTATATTCCTACACTAGGGATGCATATGATCGAGGGACGCAATTTTTCTAAAAATTTATCCACCGATTCCTCGGCTGTGATTCTGAATGAAACGGCTGTCAGGGCCTTAGGCTGGCAGCAAAATCCGATCGGCAAAGAACTGATTGGACATATTGACGATAATGGTGTAAAAACATATTACCGGGTCATTGGAGTTGTAAGCGACTTCCATTTCGAATCCCTGCGGCAGAAAATTGGGCCTTTAGTCATGTTCCTCGGTGGGAATTCAGGAAACATTCTAGTCAAAACGCGTCCTGGTGAACTTCCACAGCTTCTCGCATCGCTGAAAGAACAGTGGGAATCATTTTCTCCCGCTGCTCCTTTTTCCTATTCGTTTTTAGATGATCGGTTTAAGCAGGTTTATCTCGGAGAACAGAAAATAGAACAGGTATTAACGCTCTTCTCTGGCCTGACTATCTTTATTGCCTGCTTAGGGTTATTCGGATTGGCGACCTACACTGCCGAACAGCGGACAAAAGAAATTGGCGTTCGGAAAGTGTTAGGCGCATCTGTCGGCAGTGTCGTGGCACTGCTTTCCCAGGATTTTCTCAAACCTATTGTGATAGCGTTAGTACTGGCTTCCCCTGTGGCTTGGTGGGGTATGGATCAATGGTTGAAGGAATTTGCCTATAAGGTTACGATTGACTGGTGGTTTTTTGCGCTGGCAGGATTACTGGCGATCGGGATTGCCTTATTGACCGTGAGTTATCAGAGTATCAAAGCAGCGCTGACAAATCCGATAAAAAGCCTACGTAATGAATAGTACATTCAGTTGGTTAATTCATTTCTGAAGTAAATTTTCGCCTAATAAAACTTGAATTTCAGACAAGTAATCTATAAAATGGTTCGAACTTTGTCCCCGGCAGCCCGCAGAAAATTGAAGCCTTCAGATTATGTCTGAAGGCTTTTTGTTGTATACTGGTATAAGCTATTAGGCAGCCATGCTTAGTCTCAAATTAAATGGTTTTGACCGTCAAAGAGGTCCGGGGAATTGCCCTACTTACATCTTTATCATCGTCCAATATTTTCTCTCCTATACTCATCTACGGGCAATATCTCCGCCAAATAACTAAAATACGGCTGTAGCTTCCATAGTTCCCTATTACCAATAATGTACATATATTTCTTAGCACGGGTCACCGCTACATTTAACATATTGGGAGCTTGCGCTACCCACTCTCTTGCTCGAGACACATTAGGGTCACTCCCCAGAATTATAAAAACAATATCAGCTTCTTTTCCCTGAAACCTATGAATTGTTCCGCATTCAACATCATCGAAAATATGCTGACATTCCGATGCAACTGATTTAAAAGGAGAGATGATATAAATAGTACCCATTTCGCCATTTTCGTGGAGGATGTTCATTTTTTCCCTCAGCGCTTCTATTTCATCAGTAATGATGTGTCCACGATTGCGATTGCTTTTAACATCTATCCAGGTACTTTTTCCAATAGAAATATTTAACGGTCCATCTTTGGTTATTTTCACCATCTGGCCATCATAAGCTATCGTATTTGAAATCGTAAACATAGGGTCAGCACATCTTCGATGCGCCCTCAAAGGGAAACCGGTCCATATCTTTTCATTTTTGCCAAGTACATAAGTTCCAAAAGCTGTAGTTCTATCAGCTAATAGTTGGGCTGAGGAGTATAGAGGAGACCAGTATGGAACAAGTATATCATAATTTTTCTGCAAAACTTTTCCAAGCAATTCAGACACTGTCACCACAGGCATTACCTGCAAAGTATCTCCAATCACGATACAACGTTGAGAACGCCAGATGGCACCACAGGCAGATTGTGGTGTGGCCTGTCCTGCTTCATCTAACAATAGCCAGCCTATATCAGCTTGTCCTAATTTCTTAAGGAAACGTTCGATAGATGCCAAGGCTGAAGAAACAACCGGTATACAAAAGAAGAAAGTATCCCATAATATCTTAGCAGCAGCATCGTTGATTAATCCGGTATTCTTTCCTGCCAGCATGTTGAGGAACATCTCAATATTCGCTTTAAAATGCCGCGCATTTATCTTTATTACATGCTCTATTAATTCCAGACTCTTTAGAAAGATATTACTCCTTAAGGTGTTTATAGTAACCGATGAATAAGGTAACATCCGATGAATATCTGCCATCTTCATTTGAGAGACATTTTGATCTATGATATTTTCTGGAAGTATTTTATAAGTATGAATCAACTGATTTTTAAGATTTAGCAAAGTATCATTATCTAGTCGCTTATAATCTTTTGGAAAATACATTGCCAGAACCCCTTCATGATAAGTAGCAGAAATTTTCTGAAATGTCTTAAATTCACTTAGTAATGCTTTCAATTCAGTCGCAACTCTATGAAATTCTTCTTTATAGTGCGTTTCTGCATATTCATTATCAAGGCTATTCAACAAATTCCCAAAGTTACCTGTAGTTAACAGGTTATACCTAAATTTTTTACAATTCGTACTGTTACCCAATACAGCACTTAAAATCGCCCAAGTTGGTTCTTTCTCGCCCATCTTCCGAGCCGTCTCTGTGAAATAGCTTGCTTGAGGAAACGATTTTACATCAATACTTTTCATCTGGGGAAGTTCTTTCGAAATGTTTTCCACAGCTGTATTATTATTACTTGAAATGAGTATACCATCGTTAGCAAAAACACCGGACATAATATTATAGTAATAGCTATCCCCTACAAATATCCGTTTCTTACTAAACAATTTGTTGACACCAGCATCTAAAAGCCGTTCCGCCCTTTTTAGTATAACGTCGGCAACTACTTCCCTTAATAAAGTGGTTTTTCCTGTACCAGGAGGGCCATTAACACCTAGTAACCCAGATTCATTGTGTAATTTATTTAAAGACATGTATACGGCTGCCTGTTGTGCACTATGTAATCCATGCGCAGGATTTGAAGGCCAGCGAGCAGCAGATTGATATTGGGGATGTATGCATTGGATAATGATACCGTTCTCTTGCATATCATAGCGATCCTCAATACATATTTTCTCCTGCAAGTATGCAGTCAATGGTTGACCAATATCTTTTTTACTATGCAATAAGTCGATAAGATTGCTCAAGTCGGCTGTATAAAAGCTATTTAAAAAAGGAGCTTCAGGTTCGGTAGTAGCATGTATTAACTCAGAAACACATAGTATATCAATTTTTTCTCTAAAGACCGATGTAATTTTTCTGAGATCAGTTATTTCATTCTCAATCTGTATCCAGGTAAGAGGTATTGTATTCTCCTCATCATCTTCCTCTACCTCTTCAATGTCAAACCGGCCCGGAAGCCCAGCATATGCAAGGTCCAAATCTTCTTTCACTTTGTCTAATGATGTGCCTGCAATAAGTACTTCTACAGCATAAGAAAAAGCGGCTCGTGTATATGTTTTATAGTATATACATCCGTTCTCATCTACGACAATAGCAGATAACCAGGTACTACCTAAAAGAGGTTCTATCTGTTCTTCATCATCAGTAACTGCCGTTCTGATTACGTCAAGCACTCGTTGTTTCAGCATACAACCGAAGTAGATAGTGTGTTTCCATTTTCTATCGGGCACACTAACGAAGGAAGGGGTTTCCCATGGAAATAAATCAGTTGAACGAAGCTGGGTAAATTTCCGCGTGTCCCTTATTTTCTGCTCAGGTAGATCAGGTAGATTAAAGGCTTCAATGGCTCTCCAAAATTTCAATACGTTTAAGCTATGGGCATTTTTGTTATTCATTGATTACATTGTGGTTAACTGTCAAAAGATATGATACTAATATAAGAAAATATTAAACCCAATGATCATGAAAAATATCTGTGAAGCATATACTAATTAGTGGGGCAAATTTTGACAATACATTTGAATTAGTATAGCACTATATCTATGAAGAGGAAAAGGCTAACCATAATTTATATATATATA
The DNA here is from genome assembly GCF_900142925.1 of Chitinophaga sp. CF418. Lineage (GTDB taxonomy): Bacteria > Bacteroidota > Bacteroidia > Chitinophagales > Chitinophagaceae > Chitinophaga. The sequence goes on along the minus strand of NZ_FRCN01000005.1, from coordinate 384,373 downwards.
AATAACTTCAAATTTGAAATAAAATAATCAATAGCCGATTCGTTCAAAATCAATTAACGTCGTTATACAAACTACTCTACAGAGAGTCTCTGAAAAGAAACTAATGTTTATTATGTAAAGGAAAACAAGCTCCCACATATATCATTTTATTATCGATAGATATCCTACCAATAAATTCACTAATAAAACCCTGAATTGCAGACAAATTATCTTCAAACAGGTTCGAACTTCGTCCCCGGTAGCCCGCCAGGAAAATCTAAGCGACAGCGAAAAGTTTTTGAGTCTTCAGATGATGTCTGAAGGCTTTTTTGTTGTTGCAGTCTCTGATCAAATGATTTTCACTGTAACAGGGGATACCCAATCGGTGACTTGGATGTGGAAGATACCCATTATCCCATCAGGCAATAAACATGTCAGATGAGTCTTTCCATTCTAACTTTCAAGGTATATTTCCTATCTTCATATTATACAAGTAAACTCATGCACCTTAAACGCTATGTAGGCAAGTTTTTAACGTTCCAGTTTCAGGGCCGGAAGGACAATATTTCGGGCGTTGTCCTGAAGTATAATGACGATTATACACTCATTCGGACATGTATTGATTACCGATTGGATGGTTATACGATATTCAAAAATGAAAAGGTAGAGTTCATACAAGGAGACTTTGAAAAGAGAGCTGCACGTATTTTGAAGCTAAAAAAATACCTGCCGGGAGAAGAACCTATCATTCCTATTGACACGCTTGAAAACATTCTGGCGTATGTTAGTCTGCAATATCGATTGATTCAGTTAGATACCCGCAAAGGAGACGCATTTGATGTTGTGGACTTTAGAGGGAGAGTGGGTAAACTTTATCACTTTGAAGAATTAACTACCAATGCGAAATGGCGTTACAAATTGCAACTACCGGAACGAGAATGCCGGTTTATCCATTTTGACAATGATTATTTAAATTCGCTGAAGTTGATAACCAAATTTAAAGGAGGAACAAGCATTTAAATGATTAGCCTTGTAGATTCGTGAAAATGTTTATTTTCTTTGCAACAGCATTGAAAGCTTCCTTCAGTATTGCTGATTAAAGGCATATAGATCACACGCTTTTTTGTTCTATTTCGTTGTATTTTTTCTGTTAATCAAGCCGTCAATGTAATTCAACAAAACGCATTAAGCAGGACGTGGACTCGCACCCAATAGCCAATATACATACCTGATACACAACAAAAAGAGGCCATAAGCCTCTTTTTTACTTCCACTTACGCAGTCTAATAACTTGCAGGAATCGGGGCAGCAGATTTGCCCGCCACCCCAATGTTTATTAGAATCCGATGCTGGTAGCGGGAACAATAAGCGGATATCGGTATCTACCTGTACTGATACATCAGATTTAATACTTATAAATGCACTATTCCGGATACTCTTTGAACCCTCTTTCCCGGCGTGCATTCTGTAAAGGAATCAACAATTCTATCAACTATCCTTTGCACTGGAGTCTCAGGAGCAGTTTAAATTTCATTTAAGATTGTTTACATTCTGTTTAGTATTTATTGACAATTTATTTACTTATTACATATTATCTTGTCATCAGTTTACTAGTTCGTATCAACCAAAAGGAAGTCTGCTAAAAACAGATAGTCGCGCAACATAAAGATGGGGATTAATTTGCACTGTAGAGCAACATACAGTTATGTGGTTCTATGTACTTTTTTTAACAATCGTTCATGCCAATTATTATTATCAATCAAAAATATCTGACATCACAATACCGGGGAAAGTATTAATCAAGCCCGTATTAAATCTGTTTGCCTGTAGGGCATAATCAACCAATTTCGTAATAATCCGCAAGCATTAAAATTTACTTCATGACTGTTAATTTGACAAAATACAGCTATGCCTGTAGTGTTATGTTATTAACGCTCGTCTTCACCCTTATGTCTATATTTGCCAGCGCACAAGGCACAACGGACGCGCGTGTAAATATTTCCGGTACTATTAAGGATGGAGGAGATGGAGCTTTCGTTCCCGGCGTATCCATTAGTATCTCCGAATCTAAAGCAGGTACGGTTTCAAATGTAGATGGAGGTTTTACTATTAAAGCCAACGTAGGTAGTACTTTAACGTTTTCAATTGTAGGTTATCTGCCATTTACTTATAAAGTAAAAGGCCCGGAAGCCAACGTGGCTATTGTACTGAGGCGCGATAAGACAGACCTTAAGGATGTAGTGGTCATTGGTTACCAGGAGGCGTCCCGTAAAAGTGTAACGGCTTCTGTTACCTCTGTAAATCCAAAAAACTTATTGGATGTTCCCACACCCTCACTGGACGCGCTTTTACAAGGTCGCGCTCCTGGTCTGGATGTTCAGAATTTCTCCGGTGAACCCGGTGTCAGAAGTAACGTGGTGATGCGTGGTAACACAGCGGTGAGCAGAAATATCAACAGTGACTTCACCACTGCCCAGGGTAAAGCAAGTCTTGCCCGTGCATTGAGTGGCCCCTTATATGTGATTGATGGAGTGCCACAGAGCACGGAAGATATCGCTGCTATCAATTATGGTAGCGGTACCAATACGGACGCATTGGCAGGTATTGCGGTAAATGATATCCAGAGTATTGACATCTTAAAAGATGCCTCTGCCGCTGCCATTTACGGTTCAAGAGGTGCTGGTGGTGTGATCATCATCACTACCAAGCGTGGTATTACCGGTAAACCCAGAATTGATTTCTCCGCCTATCATGGTATCACGGATATGCCTAGTCTCGATAAAGTAGTGATTGGAGCTGAAGAACGCAGAGGAAAGATGGCGTTGATCCAGCATTATGGGCAATATTTGAACCTGCAGAACATTCCACAGATCCTGACTGATAGTCTGAACCCTGCATTCAACAACGCAAATGATTATCAGGGTCAGCTCTATCAAACGGGTCAGGTTGGTAACTATGATCTCTCTGTAAGCGGAGGTAGTAACCTTATCAACTACAGGTACTCCCTTAATTATTATGATGAAGAGGGTATTATCAAGAAATCCGGTTTTCAGAGATATAGTTTCAGCAGCAGTACAGGTCTGAATTTATCTCCCAAATTGAATATCAACACCATTATCCGTTATGCCAGGTCGGACAGACCAAGATCGATCAATGATCTGTCGGGTGGTTATGGTCCTTTTAATGGCGGTTATTATGCTTCCAGTCCATTACCATCATCAACATTATATTTATCTCCTGCAAATGCGGCTTTCATTTTTGGTAATACCACCAATCAGACAGACCGTAACTCAGATGATAATATGTCTATCAGTCCTGTAATTGACTGGAAGATCTCCAAGAAGTTCAGCTTTAACACGGTAATATCTTACTCGGCACATACGGCACGTTCGGATTCGTACACCCCGGGCGCGGTGAGAAGAGATGGAACGGGTGCAGCATCCAGCTTCGTTGAAAACAGGAACAACTACCTGATGAGTAATGCCCTGCAATACACGACCGGATTTGGTAAGAGCCATACCCTGAACCTGTTGCTGGGTCAGAATACTGAATACATGGAGTACAGGGCTACGATATCAAGGGCGGTAGGTATTCCAAATGACCAGATCCGGACTGTTACGGTACTGGATAAGAATCTGGCTGAAACCAGTACTGACCTTTTACAGAGTGGTATTCAGACGGGTTTCCTGCGTGTGAACTATAGCTTTAATGGACGTTATTTATTATCTGCCGTAATGAACGCGGATGCCTCTTCCCGTTTTGGTAAAAACAACCGTTGGGGTTACTTCCCATCGGTGTCTGCAGGCTGGGTAGTCAGTGATGAGCCATGGTTGAAAAGCAAGAGCAACTGGCTTACTTTATTGAAACTGCGTGCAAGTTATGGTGAAACCGGCCGTCAGCCGGATGGTGGCGATAACTACCTGTCTTATAACACCTACAACATTGGTGCGGGTGCTTTTCCAGGTAGTACCAACCCTTCTACGGGAGCCAACCAGTCATTAACTTATAATGGTGTTCCTGCTATCTCCCTCAACTTTGATAAAGGTCTTTCCAACCCAAATCTTAGCTGGGAAAAAACAAGCCAGTCTAACCTGGGTCTGGATATCACTTTATTGAACGGGCGCTTTAGCGTAGTAACGGATGCTTATGTGAAAACCACCCATGGAGGGATCTTTACACTCGCGGTTCCCATTACCACTGGTTATTCTACTAACACAGCCAATGCTATTGGTGTCAGGAATACAGGGGTGGAAATGCAGTTCATTGCCAACATCTTTGCACCTGCCAAACCATTCCAGTGGCAGTTCCTGTTAAACATCGCACATAACGATAACATCATCACCTCATTACCAAATGGTGGTCGTGATATCTATCTCGATAAATACTTATTGAGACAAGGTCAGCCTATTAACACTTACAATACTTTCAAAGCAACCGGCATTTACAAAACCGATGCTGATGTACCTGTGAATCCTGTAACGGGGGCGGTACTTAACTTCTATGGTTATCCTTTCAGAGGTGGTGACCCGATCTGGCAGGATTCTAACGGGGATGGTGTACTGGATGCAACGGACTATGTACCTACCGGTAATCCAAATCCTAAATTGACAGGCGGTTTCAGTAACACATTCAATTATAAAAGATTTACGCTGGACATCTTCTGTACGTTCACTGCCGGCCGTCGGATCTACAATGATTACTTAGCGGGAAGATTGTCCCAGCTGGTGCCTACAGATGACGGCGATTCAAATCCCCTGCACTCTATCAGTACACACTCTCTACCTGACCTGAGTGGTATCAATTACTGGTATAATCCAGGTGATAATGCACAGTATCCTTCTTTGAGTTCTGTAACGGGCACCCGTTATAAATATGCACTGGTGAGTTCACAGTGGGTAGAAAGCGGCGCTTACCTGCGTATTAAGAAAGTATCGCTGGGTTATAGTTTAAATCCTGCATTACTGGAAAGAGTTCATCTGAAGCGTGTACGCATCTATGGTCTGGTAGATAACCTGAAGATTTTCCAGAAATCAAAGAACGTACCTGATGCAGAACAAGTGGATGTTTTTGGTGTATATAGTGGCAGTGGTTATCCGCTTCCTAAGAAATTCACGTTTGGATTGGATGTCAGCCTATAACTTTTTAAAAACAGGATCATGAACAAACGACTCTTACATACAATTTATACCGTCTTACTACTGGCTCCCATCATGATAGTATCATCATGCAGCAAAATACTGGACCTGGAGCCTCATAATTCTACATTCACAGAAGCATATTTCACCAATGAATCAGATGCGAATACCGCCATCGCCGGTGCCTATGCGCTATTGAGGAATATTCTTATCACAGATAATACATGGCATGTGTATGGCGACGTTCCTGCCAGCGAATTTCTGATCAATGGTAACTACGACTCAGGCAACAGCAACGTGGCATTAGGTCTCTTTACTGGTTTGAACGTAAATGGCGGCAGCTACTGGAACTGGCAGAAATATTATAAACTGCTTCAGCAGGTAAACCTGGTCATTGCTAAAGTACCGGGGATCGACTCCACAAAATTTGTTGATCCGGCCACTAAGTCTCATATCATCGGCGAAGCATACTTCCTGCGTGCTTTCACTTATTTCTTTATGAGCAGGGTATGGGGTGGTGTGCCTCTGAAACTTACACCCGACTATGATGCCAATGCTGCTTTAAACATTCCAAGAAGTACCGCTGATGCAGTACTTGCTCAGTGCCTGGCTGATGTGAGCATTGCTGAAAAAGATATGGCCTTTGGTTACAGTGATGAAGGACAGCGTGCAGTAAGAGCGAACAAAGGAAGTGCCTATGCGCTGGAAGCACATATCAGGGCATGGAAAGGCGATTATGCTGGTTGTGAAGCAGCCGCCAATACCGTGATCACCCAGGGTGGCTACCAATTGGTAGACTCTGCAAATTACGAATCCGTATTCATCGGTAAATCAGCGGAAGGCATCTTCGAGATCAATATCAATGGTGGACAGAACGAAGGTATCGCTATCAATGGTGGTGGTGACGGTTCTGCTTTTACCCTGATGCAACCTTTTATTTATGGTAAAAGTAAGCTGGAGTGGCCGGTAAGCACTATCTATGTAAACAATCTTTATAAAACAGATAGTGCTACAGATATCCGTTACAGAAGATTTTTCTATCAGCCACAGTCGTCCACCGGACAGGTTATTAAGTATGCTAATATCACCTATGCAGATGGTTCTACAAAAGGAGATCCGAGATTAAATAATAACCTCAATATATTCAGACTCGCTGACATCATTCTTTTAAGAGCAGAAGCACTGAATAAGTTAGGCCGTGACAACGACGCAGTCATATTATTAAATCAGGTACGTGGAAGAGCGGGTGTTCCGGATTACAATGGCGCTGGTGAAGCGCTGGCTACCGAAATACTGGAAGAACGCCTGAGAGAATTATTCTTTGAAGGACACTCTTATTTCGATCTTGTAAGAAATAATAAACTGACGCTGTATAATGAGTCTTTCAACCAGGATCAGTATAATAAAGGGGGATGGTTATGGCCAATCGACCCTGCCATGTTCAAAGACGACTACACACTTGCTCAGACACCTTACTGGCAGGGTAAACTCTAATCAAACTTAAACCAGCTGTATGAAAAAGATATTTTCCGGAACGCTCATATTAATGACGATAGTTTTCTTCTCCTGTAAGAAAGAGTATACGATCGGCGGTAGTATTACAGATCCACATGTGAACATGACGACTTACGATTATTTAAAAACAAATCCCTTATTTGATACACTGTTATTGTTAATTGACAGAACAGGGCTGAAAGAGGAAGTGAATGCATCAGGAACTTTTTTTGCTGTCCCTGATTATTCTATCAATAATTATGTAACAAAAAAGCGGGAAGATCTGAGGGTTAAAATGAACGATGAAAACCTCGTGTATACCTTCGATTCCATTGATTATGCGGTGATGAAAGATTCCCTGAGAGCTTATCTCTTTAAAGATCAGATCACAAGAGATAACACTACGGAAATTGGCCGTTTCTTTAAAGCAAATGATGGGGAACTGCGTCTGGTGCAACTGATCCCTACCACTGATTATACAGATGGTACGGTTTTCTCCACCAAACCAAAATATATTTACCTGACCAAATTAATCCCTACTGAGAATGGTTATCCTGTACCAACTGATTCTACCGGTCTGGCCGGACTGAAGGACGGACAGAAATTGCAAACACTTTGTCAGACAACTGGTATTCTTACCACAACGGGTGTATTGCATGTGTTGAATAATAATCACACATTCACTTATTTCCAGGATTTAAACAATTAATCATTACTTTATTTTATTATCATGAATAACAATTTCAAAGCTACTGCCTATGCATTGCTTGCAGCCGTTGCGCTTTCACCTGCCTGTAAAAAGGTAGAAAATGGTTACCTGAGTAACCAGATACGGTATGTTGATAATCCAATGGAAGTAAAGCGGGGACAGATCGAGCAAACCGTTGCGGTTAGTAATGATGGTTCGAGTGCGCCGGTTGTATACAAATTGCTCGATATCAGGGACAGTACAGGACATCATGCAGATTCACTCTATGCTTCTTACAACCGCTACGAATGGATCGGTGAGTTTAATCCGGATACTGACACCACAGTAGAACTGCTGAATAAGAAAAGACAGCTGGTGAATAGACCTCCTTTCGATTTCAATATTCATACAGGTGCATTTACTTTTTATAATACTACTACCAAGGTGCCGCTGGGTAAGTACGATTTTGATATCCAGGCCAGCAACGAAAATGGTACCAAGACCTTTAAGAACATTGCTTCTTTTACATTGGTGGATGATGCTCCTTATGTGATCGGTGCCGGCGGAGCAGCCTTGTTCCTGGATGGTACTACTACCAGTTATGACATCGGAGCGCCTGAAGTGAAAATCGTAAAAACTTCTGATGAGGGAACTAATATTATCCTGAAGATCACTGACCAATATGGTAATCCATTTAACCCTTCAGCAGGAGAGATCATCAGAAGGGGCGACCGCAGTGATTTTGGAACCTATGCGCAGTTTCACCCACTCGTGTATACAGATTCTACAATGACCTGTAATTTCGAGACAACTCCGTTTCCTTTAAAGCAAAGCAGTTTCGGTTACCTGATCTATTACCGTATTCCAAGTCAGTATGTGATGGCTGATCCTGGTTACGCACCGGATAATAGGCAGGTTTATAGTGCGAATCCAAGGTTCCAGTTTAATATCTACCAGGAAGGTACTTATGAAGTAACTGTGAAAGTGAGGCACGTAACAAGAGATAAATAAAAATTATAACAGTTCAGGGAGGCTGTATCATAAGTACGATACAGCCTCTTTTTTATTCAAGTACCTGATGGAGGTCTTACTTAATCAACTACCATCATTGCTTGGAAATAAAGATGCCTCAAAACGCTTATTAAGGTTTAAGAATAATGCTGCCAGTAGTCTTGCGTGACTCCATGTCAGCATGCGCAAGAGATGCATCGGATAAGGAATAGACCGAAGGTTGTTGTACATCAAATATGCCTTTTTCAACCTGTTCGAATACCTCTTTTATTGCATCGCCTTTCTTATTCTGATATCCGGGATAGTTATTGAGCTGAGCTTGTACAAAATGGATATTTTTTTGATCAAGCTGCAGTGCATCTACCTCGGGCCAACCCGATGCGCCACCATAAGAAACAAAGGTGCCACCTGCTTTTATCAGATCCATGGATTTATCAAAGATGTCTTTGCCGACACTGTCATATACTACGTCCACACCAGAACCGCTTGTGATAGCATTCACGCGGGCAGTAAGATTCTCATTTTGTAAATCAATTACATGCTCAAAACCTCGCCGTTCTGCCAGCTGTTTCTTAGCCGGGCTTCCCACCGTGCCTATAACAATAGCGTCCAGCGATTTAACCCACGCACTTAACAGCGTGCCTACACCTCCCGTCATTGCAGGAATAAGTACGTACTGTCCAGCTTTAACCGCATAACTATCCCTGATCAACATTTTGGCCGTAAGCCCTTTTACCATAACTGCGGCTGCTACGTCAAAAGTGATGGTATCAGGCAATTTAAAGATATCATCGACGCTGATTACTCTTTTTTGCGCATACGCCCCCGTGGTGGCATAATAGGCAACCCGGTCACCCACAGCGAATTCTGTTACGTCCTCACCGACGGCTGTTACTATGCCGGAGGCTTCCAGGCCGATCGGTGCAGGATATTTCGGTAGTGGGAATCTCCCACTTCTGAAAAAAACATCCAGGAAGTTTACAGCAATGGCCTTTTGCTCTATTAAAACTTCATTGGTACCTGGGGCTGATAGATCAATCGTTTCATATTTAAGAACTTCGGGGCTACCAGGTTGTTCAATAAGAACAACGCCACTTCTTGTTAAGATGCTCATTTTAATTTTTTTTAAGTTATTCCCTGCAAATTTATTTGCACTTCTCCTAATGATAGGTACCAGGTTCCTTTAAGGAAGTGCTTCCCTGTAGGGAAGTGCTTTCCCCCAAAGGAAGTAGTTACATTTGTGTAATGGGGACATCAAGACTTACTGAAAAAACGTTATCGAAGGCATGCATACAACATTTTAAGGCCATTGAAGATACACAGTACATCCTGACTGGAAAATGGCGGATATCCATAATTGCGATGCTGGTATTTAGGAAGATGCGCTACCTGGAACTACAGCGCTTACTGAATGGTATTGGTTCTAAAATGTTATCCAAGGAATTGCAACATCTGGAGATTAATGGATTGATCAATCGTACTGTCCTGAATACAAAGCCTATTACGGTAGAATATGAGCTTACAGAATATGGGAAATCGCTGAAGCCATTATTGGACGAGATGGCACGTTGGGGCAAAGAACATAAAAAACGCATTGTAAAGGAAGTTAGCAGAAAATAGGTTCTGGCCCCAAGTTATTTCTTTATGATTACACGCCAGCTGTAATGATGGAAAAATACTACATCCGGTCCTTATAATGGCGGGAACTTAGCATTCCCTCACATTTTTGAAAAAAATTTGGCAATTCTAATCTACTACTATTATTTTGCGCCCGGAGAAATGGCAGAGCGGTCGATTGCGGCAGTCTTGAAAACTGTTGACTGTAACAGGTCCGGGGGTTCGAATCCCTCTTTCTCCGCCAAGAAAATCTAAGCGACAGCGAAAAGTTTTTGAGTCTTCAGATGATGTCTGAAGGCTTTTTTGTTTGTGGCAGTCTCTGATCAAATGATTTTGACTGTAACAGGTCCGGGGGTTCGAATCCCTCACAGCCCGCTAAATCCCGAAGGAACCCGCGCTAGTCGCGGGTTTTCTATTTAGGTCGATTAGTTAGTCGATTTCACCCCATTGCGATTGACAATATTACTTTCTTCACACACCTTATGCTTGATTTGACAATGCAAAAGTCTATAGAAGTATAGTGACTACACGGGAACTAAATAGTAAGTTCAGTGTGTGGTAAATCATATTATTTCGAAATCAGGCTTAGGGTTTCTTTTTAAACAATGCACTATTCATACAGACCGGGGAACTCGTAAAGGCTAAAGTTTCCGAACTCACACCACCAACATGATGATACAAATCTTCATCATCACCTCATAGGCCGAACGCAGTTGCTGACAGTTTTTGTTACTATATCCCATCCTGGAGGTTTATTGAGGGTATAATTAAAAAATTAAGTGGGAAGTTCAGCTTGGGTTGCTACTATTTGGTACATAGAAAAGTAAAAGCAAAGCCACAAACTACTTAACGTATTCTGCTGCTTTGCTCTTCTGCTCTCTTAACAGATAAAGGTAATTGACGTTTTAAAACATCCAACTATTAGTATCTGGGTCTAAATCCAGGTCTTGGGCCGGATCTGGAGAAACGATTATTTTCTGGTCTTTCAGGTTTTGGACGAGCCTCATACACTACTATTGTCTGGCCAGCAACTACTGAATTATTCAATTCCTTAATTGCCTGTACTGCATTGGAATCGTCTGGCATTTCAACGAATGCAAAGCCTTTAGAACGGCCACTGTACTTATCATAAGCCACATTAATACTATATACAACTCCAAATGGGTCAAATAAAGACCATATTTCATCTTCAGTTGTTCTGTCACTTATATTACCTACAAAAATATTCACAATTATAATTTTAATTAAATACAGATACTGCTAAAAAACAGCAACTTAGGAAGAAAAAGGAACCCAAAATAAATCAGAAGGGGCCAAATGCAACCTTGCTAAAGTTAGAGCAATAAATTGGGTAATACAGGATTAATTTATAGGGATATTACATTAGTATTAAATTCTCTAATAAGGATTGCTGTATTAGTACTAACAGATCAGATCTACTGAATGCACTGTGACATAGATAGATTAGATAATATCCAGCTTTCAATATATTTTCATATTTAATCCACCAATGAAACATTGGATGGCAGACAAATCTTCTACAAACTGGTTCGAAATTTGTCCCCGGCAGCCCGCCAAGAAAATCTAAGCGACAGCGAAAAGTTTTTGAGTCTTCAGATGATGTCTGAAGGCTTTTTTGTTTGTGGCAGTCTCTGATCAAATGATTTTGACTGTAACAGGTCCGGGGGTTCGAATCCCTCTTTCTCCGCGCCAAAATTGTCTTTATGACTACAAAAAATTGAAGCCTTCAGATTGAATCTGGAGGCTGTTTTGTTTTTGGGATGCTTGATTGTCTTGAACGATCTGAGCAGGTAAATGTTATGAATGTATTGAAAAATCCGTGAATGTAGTAGATTTAACAGGGCATAAAGTCCCGTTTAATCTATGGAATTTTACATCAACCGGGAACATTTGCTTAAAGAGATTGACTATCCGGCCCGATATCGGTCCGAAAACCTTATCAGAACTGCAGCCATAATCTTTGGCGTCATCCTGCTTTTTCTATTATCGTTCAAGCCCTTTGGCGTGAATGCGCCGGAACAAAAAATGAATTATTTGTTCATTTGTTGTCTCCATGCATTATCGCCTGCTACTATCATTTATGTTTATTTCCAGACATTTAACCACCTCAGGACAAAGCACCTGCCATCGAAAAGCTGGACATTGCTCAGGGAATACAGACAGATCGCCGTTGTACTGCTTTTAACAGGCATAGCCAGTTTTTTAATGCGAGACCTTATCTACCGCAATACAAATAACTGGTCACTGTATTACTTGTGGGAGGAAATCAGGAACTGTTACGTTGGGGGTATTTTCTTTTATTTCTTTCTGAGGTTGGCGGGTTTCTATTTTCAATCCAAAAAAGGAGACCCTTTCGTTCTTCAGTTTATTCCACTAAAGTGTGAACCGAAAGAAACGGCTCCGGATTCTGTGATCTTTATCCATACACAGGTCAAACAGGATGATTTTAGATTGGATATCAGCGATTTACTATTTGCGAGAGCAGAAGGAAATTATGTCGAGCTGACAACCATCAGCAACAACCAGGTCAATACTGAACTTAAAAGAATTTCCCTTTCCCAGTTTGAAGCACAACTTTCAGCATATCCTCAGTTCTTCCGGAGCCATCGAACCTGTTTAGTAAACATGCTGCATATAGAAAAGGTCTCCGGCAACTCCCAGGGATACCTGCTTTCTTTTAGTACAACTGAATCTAAAGTACCTGTTTCAAGGGCACAGCTGAATAATTTTAACAGCCGGTATGAGCAGCTCCGGAACACATTTACGACCTAACCTTGTTGCTCATCACAAAGCCTAGTTATTGGTAACATCCGCCATGGGCGGCATTTTAATTGTCGTAGGTTTGTGATCTATTGCGGATGTCCGGCAATAGGCAAACAACACTAACCGATCAATTATGCCTTCCAGTACAATCTCTTTACCAACGGATGCCCGCCAGTCCAACAAGCTATTTTACATCGATAACATCAAAATATTGCTAACAATACTGGTTATACTTCATCATACTGTCATTGCGTATGGAGCTGCCGGCGGTTGGTATTATACGCAGAAAACGTCTCTTACCGGTGCCCTTGTTCCTATGACGATGTTCGTGAGTATCAACCAATCGTTCTTTATGGGATTCTTTTTCCTACTGGCAGCTTACTTTTCCGGCCCCTCCTATGACAGAAAGGGGGCAGGCCAATTTATTGCAGACCGGCTGCTCCGGCTGGGCATTCCCTTACTGTTTTATTCTTTTGTCCTTTCTCCTCTGTTTAGCTACCTGGTTTATTATTTTGCTAAAGGACATCATATTACTCTCCTTGAATACCTGACTGGTTACGATAGCTGGATAGATCCTGGCGTAATGTGGTTTGTAGCGGCCTTATTGGTGTTCACCTTTCTCTATGTAGCTGTACGAAGCCTGTTTACCTTCACATTCAGGAAACCTTTGCCAGCACCGGAAGCAGACACCATCCTGTTATTTGCGGTTGCAATCGGTGTGCTCAGTTTCTTTACCAGGATTATATTCCCTGTTGGATGGGTGCTCAAACCATTAGGGTTCCAGTTAGGGCATTTCCCGCAATACATAGCGCTATTTATTGTGGGTTTACTGGCCTTCCGTAACAAATGGTTTGAACAATTATCCGATCGTACCGGGAAACAGCTGACTTTATCTGCGTGGTTGTGTCTGTTATGCCTTCCATTATTTTTTCTGATCCGGGTTAAACTCAATATGCCTATTGCCTGGTATTCAGGAGGATTTCACTGGCAGTCGCTCATGTATGCTGTATGGGAACAATGGATAGGGCTTTCCATCCTGACGGCATTGCTCGTTCGGGGGAAAAGGTCATGGAATATATCATCCGGCCTGCTCCGTAAATTATCCCGATCTGCTTTTGCTGTTTATATTATCCATCCGTTGGCGATCATTTCTCTGTCGCTCGCTGTCAGGAATTTACCCATTGATCCTGCGTTTAAATTTTTGCTGATAGCTCCATTGGCCGTTTTAGGCAGCTTTTTACTAGGATCCCTGATTGTATTAGTCCCTATTGTCAGAAGAATTGTTTAAGAGCCAGAAGATAATTGTCTACTTTGAAGTGGCAGTTGATTGCTGGTTAACTTCTTTTATCTGTAGCTAAAGACCATCAGTCTCCTTTCCATTTGATTCGAAACTTGTCTCCGGTGGCCGCTAAGAAAATCTGTGCGATAGCGAAAAATTTTCTTAGCGGCCAGATGATGGCTGAAAGTTTTTCTTTGAGTGATTGAGGATGGGCAACCTTGTCCTGGAATGATTTTGATTGTCAAATGTCCGGGTAAAAAAAAATTTGGTTAAGTATAATCGTTTATGCATCTTTGCACCCTCATTGTGAGGTAGAGCAGTGGTAGCTCGTCGGGCTCATAACCCGAAGGTCAGAGGTTCGAATCCTCTCCTCGCTACAATAAAAAGTCCCGGTATAGCCGGGACTTTTTTTATGGTATTCAAAGAGCTGTAATTCTGTTGCATTTATAGACTTGCATTAATGGTCAAAGGTCCGGGGCAAATCCTTCTTTCTCGAATGCTAAAACCCTTCTTCGTTTCTTTTGCGAATAGCTTCTTCCGTTCTTGGAATAAATTTTTCTCTTACATTAAGTTCGGCTTCGGCTTGAACTTCTTCAATAAACGGACGTAAATTTTTATTGTAATCCTGAAACGCTAATTCAAAATTTCCATTATGTTTCTGTAGCGCATCAGCCAGTACTGCAGCTCCTTCCATCGCTAACGCGCCCCCCATTCCTGCTGCAGGCGAAGCGCAATAGGCTGCATCTCCAACCAACGCCACTCTGCCTTTTGTCCACGACGGCATTTTAATCTGGCAAAATTTATCGAAGTAAAAATTTGTTGAATGATTTACTTCTTCCAATAATTCTGCGGTTCTCCATCCCTGTCCAACAAACTGTTCCAGAATGATTTTCTTTTGTTGTTCAACATCACGATAGTTGTACGGAATTTCTTTTTCTGAAAGGAAACAAAAGACGATATCGGTTTTATTCTTGTATGCATTAAGCATATAAGCTTTGCCCGGCACATTATAAAACTGCATTGTATCCTTCTTTACCAATGATTTGTTCACAATTGAGATGGAAAAATATGCTTCGAGAAAATGTGTATATTTAGTTTCGTCACCAAACCAGATTTTTCTTACTCCCGAATGTGTACCATCGCATCCAATTACAAGGTCAAATACATGTTGCGAACCATTTTTGAAAGTAACGTGTATATCGTCTTTCCTTTCGTTTAAGGCTGTAATGCTGTCGTTGAAGATAAATTCAACATCGTTTTTTAAGTCATCCAATAAAATACTCACTAATTTAGTTCGTTCAATTTCGATTTCATCATTGGGAACTTCCACTTCTTTCGTCTTTATTATAATTGATTTTTCCGTTTCATCGTCCGCATTTTTAAATTCTATCATTTCTAAATTCAAGGCGTTTGATTTTAATCGCTCAAAAATTCCCATACGCTTAACAACATCAATCGTTTTTCCACGAATATCAACAGCAGTACCACCCATTCTAGGTTCATTTGCAATTTCAACAATAGTTACTTTGTAACCTAATCTGTTCATCCAATAGGCTGTTGAAAGTCCAGCTATACTTGCGCCCGAAATGAGTACTTTTTTTTCTTTTAATGATTCCACTTTTATACCTTTTTTGTTGGTACAAAGTAACTGCACATAAATACGGGAAATAATGACAATACGAAGTAAGTATTGGACTAATCGAGGTTTTTGTTTCGGAAAGCTATTGGTGTTTTTCCTACAGCTTTGGTAAATAATCGTGAAAAATATTGATAATCATCATAACCTAGTTCCGTAGCAATTTCTTTTACCGCTTTATCAGAATGAGAAAGAAAACGTTTCGCTTCTAGGATCAATCGTTGCTGTATATGATGGGAAACAGAATGCCCCGTTGTGTTTTTGACGCATTCGTTCAGGTAAGGTGTAGATATGTTTAGTTTTTGGGCATACTCTGCCGGTCGCTTGGCAATTGTATAATTACGTTCTAATAGTTCTTTGAAGGCTTTTGAAACAGTTTCAAGTCGTGAAAGCTTGTCAGTTGGTTTAGATTGTTCCAGATATTGTGAAACAACTAATGCGACCAATGCGTTGCAACTATCTTTTAGTAACGAATGATATAGTCGGTCGTTTTTCCGGTCAAAAAATTTTATGCAAAGCGATACTGCTTCAGAAAGAATGGAAAACGTTTCTTCTTTTAAAACCAGCGGTTTTGCTGGTGTGATATCCTCCAGTAATTTCAGATATTCAGGATTCAGTTGTTCATTATTGATTGACCAACAGCTGACGACCACATTTTCAAAGGTTATTATGCGATGTACCTGATTAGGGTGAATATAGATAATAGAGAAAGGCTTGATTGTATGCTTTTGAAAATCAATTTCAATGGAAACGCTTCCTTTTTCAAGCAGGAAGAATGAATGCCCATCCTCCCGATGTGATTTCTTTGCGTCTTCCATGTCTCCAGCGTGTAAATCTTTAACAGATATTTTTTCAATAGCGATACCTGAGCCAAACTGGTTCGCCATAGGATTTACTGGAATGGATTTTCGCTTTTTAGACATGTTTTCCCGATTCACTTCATAAAGATAGCTGCGAATTTGTCATATGACGCAATAAAATTTGCGACACTATATCTTCCTGCTTTTAAAATCGGCTTAACGCGCGTGGCGATGGGCGACAGGTCAAAGTAAATCACTAATGGAGCGATATAGGTGCAGTGGACTTATCTGATAAAAAAAAGTGACTGGGTTTGAATTATATATTTTGGAATCAATTTCTTATAGAGGGATTTATGCAAAAAAATCCAATATATAGCGGAAAAATTTAAGCCTTCAGACATCATCTGAAGGCTCTTTTTGTTTTACCAGCACTCCCCAACAGCTGGGTAATTAAGCAATATTTATTGCTTATCTTCTACTAGTTCCTGTTCTAAGTCTGCAATATCCGGTAGCTGGGATTTCAGTTCTTCAGGAATTGCTTTCGCCAATTGATATTCCGCTACACCAATTGGATGTTGCATTCCTTTCAGTGCATATTCAGCTAATACCTCATTCTTTCCTTTGCATAATAAAATACCGATGGTGTCGTTGTCTCCCGGACCTTTCAGCTGGTCATTTATGACATTGATGTAGAAATTAAGCTGACCGGTATCACCTGCTTCAAAATCACGTGCCTTCAACTCAACTACTACGTAGGCATGCAGACGGGTATGGTAAAGGAGGAGATCTATATAAAAATCCTGACCACCTATTTCTACGCGTACTTGTTTACCTATAAAGGCAAACCCCTTACCGAGTTCCAGCAGGAATTTAGTAATGTGGTCGGTGAGTTGTTGTTCAATATTTCTTTCGTCAGCTTTTCCTTTCGCCTGGACAAAATCAAATATATATGGGTCCTTCAGAATATAGTTGGCAAAATCAGTTTGAGGTTCCGGCATAGTTTTCGAAAAGTTGGTTACTTTTTTTGCTACTACCTGTCTCTCATATAGGCCACTTTCTATCTGCATGGCAAGGACATTACGACTATTTCCATGTTCTATTGTATTTAACATATACCAGAATCGTTTGCCTGGATCTGCTATCTTGTCCATTAAAATTACATGGTGAGACCATGTAAGTTTTGAAACTATAGATTGTAGAAAAATTGTTTCTTCTAATTGCGCAACAGGTTGTTGCGTAATTTCAACTAATTGATTATCAGCTAAATTTAGTTTTTCAAGGATATGCTGGGTCAATGCATCGGATGTACCTAATTCAGCTTCCAATTGTACAAATTTTTGTAAAAGTTGTATAGGATAGGTTTCCGAGAATTGTTTCATATACAACAAATTTCTGGCTGAAAACCCTTTGATTGAAGGGAACTCTTTTTTTAAATCGGCTGCTAACAATGATATGATTTTTGCACCCCATCCTTGTTCTTCCTGATGCTTAATAATAAAATTGCCGGTTTCCCAATATAAAAACAGCATATGGGCATTTGCAGCAATGACAGTTTTCAACTGTGCTTGTTGTACTTTCTTTTTAAGCTCAACGAATAATAATTTGTAATCGTTCATAAGACAATCAACATTTGAATTTATGGTTACCTAATAATGAATTATGAACAAACAATCAATCTCAATATGTGGTTAACTAATTTAAAATCAGATGGAATTAACACATTTCAAATAGCCGGTGAAGTTACATGTTTTAACTGAAAACCCATTTGAAAACGTGTACATATTATCCGGATATTTCTCTGGAGAATATGTACCCGGTCTTTACCTCATTAATATGTACTTACCTGCGAGGAATTAGGTACTTCCCACAGTTTGGTTACACTGGAAGTCGTAATATTCCTGTATCGAACTCTCAGGTTTACGCTTTCTGTACACACGATGTTTGTACCTCCTGAAAAAGTACCGCCATTGATAGTAACGGTCACGGCATACTGACCACTACCATTGGTACGTAGTACCTTTCCAAAAGTGGTTGCCTTGAAGTTGTTCAATATGATAGTCCCATCTGCGTTTATTTGCAGTATCTTATCATATGCTTTTTGTGCAACGCAGTTGGTCAACGTTACGGTGCCCTTTGATTTAAGCGTCATAGCATCTTCTCCAACGTCCGGCCATTGTACATTTTCCAGAGTGGCATTTCCATATACGTGCACACCGTCGCAACCCGGGGCACCAATCTTTACATTTTTGAGTACTGCGCCATTTTCCAGTCGGAATATAGGTTTCTGATCCTCAGCCTGGCTGCCGTCACCCATGCCGGAGGCAATAATGGTATTTCCGCCACCATCATAGGTTTGTCCTGCTTTTACGAGAATAGTTTGAGTGATAGGTACATTGGCCTTAATGGTGACATCTGTCCCTGCGATAGCGTCATCGTTGCTGGGGATTCATCGCTTTGGATCAGTTTACAATTCCCGGCATAAAATGACTAACTTCATTGCTGATATGTATTCCTTTTAGAAGGTGGTTTCCGATTGTCAGTGAAGTGGGTACATCATGACAAGTAGATCAATTGTTTTCCCAATATTAAGTCGATGAAATACTGCTTAATGCTCATCCTGAGCGCCTGTACGAACCTGGCAGCGGCCCAGCAGGACATACGCGTTGTGCGGTTTGCCGCAGGATTAGATTCCATCCGGATGCAACTGAAGATACCAGGTATGGCAGTAGCCGTGAAACAGGATAAGAATATCCTGTTAAAGCAGGGATTCGGACTTGCCAACCTGAAAGACCGGGTACCGGCAACAGCGCAGACATCTTTCCGCGTCGCTTCAGTCACAAAGACCTTTACATCCACGCTGATCATGCAACTGGTAGCACAGGGGAAACTGAACCTGGATGATCCCATCAGCAAATATGACCTGGACCTGGGCAATCCCAATATTACTCTCAGGCAGTTGCTGACCCATACTTCCGAGGGAACGCCGGGGATGGCTTTCCAGTATAACGGTTACCGGTTTGGATTGCTTGGGTCTGTAATGGAGAAGGCATCTGGTATGCCGTTTTATCGCCTGCTGATGGAGAATATCCTTATTCCACTAAAAATGACTTCCTCAGCACCGTTCCTATCGCTGCATCAGTTTTATGAATACAAGAAGATCAATCCTGGAGTAATACCATATTTCGATACAGCCATCTCCCGTTTGGCTGTGCCTTATAATATGACCGCTAAAGGTGAGATCGCCCGTATGGAATATTCGGGTGAGTTCGGTGCTTTCGGAGGGCTGGTAACAACTGCAGGAGACCTGTTAAAATACTCAGAAGCCATTGACGGTAATCTGTTTATTTCCGCAGCATTGCAAAAGCAGGTGTTTACGCCCAACCGCACACGGAACGGCACTATTACTCCCTACGGTCTTGGTTGGTTTGTGCAGCAGTATCAGGGAATGGACTTTTATTGGCATTACGGACAGACGCCGGGAGAATCGGCCCTTTTTGTTAAAGTGCCTGCACTGAGATTGACGCTGGCTGTTACCTGCAATACTGATAAACTCAGTCAACCCTTTCAACTAGGAGATGGAGACCTGTTTATGTCGCCGGTCGCACAGCTTTTTTATCATTGTTTTATACTGAAAAGTGAACAACCGCCACATGACCTGTACAATAAAGAACTGATCGATGGTGCGACCATGGCCCTCCTCAACGGCGATAGTCTGAAAGCACGCAATTTATATGCCCTATATAAAAAGAATAACCCGGTGAGTGGCCCGGCAGTACCTACAGGCAAGCTGGTTGCCGGAATAGGGGAAGTAGGGATCAACCGGGAACTTTCCAGGCCATTCACTTTATCTCGGCCAGTCAAGCTGAGGATCTATGGTGTGGGAGAAAACTGTTCAGGAGATGGCAGCTCCTGGTGCGATTACGGATGGATCACTGACCATAACGGCAAGATTGTGTGGCAGATGCAGGGACAACCTGCTAGTCCTGCCGGAGGAGCGCTCAAAAATCAAAAGGTTGACCAGGTTATCACGTTGCCGGCAGGGAGTTATATCCTTCATTACAAGTCTGATGCCGGGCATGCTTACAACAACTGGGATTCGCTTCCGCCGGATCTCTTTTTCTGGGGTATCCTGATCCTGGATGCAACAAAATAAGCATTCTGCATTCTTCCTTATACACGCAACAGTCAAGAAGCTCTTCCAGGTTTTCCATGGGCGGACTTGAGATATAATATATTTATTATATCTTTAATGCTTAAGAATCTAAACATTTCAATCTATACACTATGGAATTAGGCGCCCAAGGGGAGAAGCTCATTAAGCATTTCGAGAAATGCCGTCTCACAGCATACCAGGACAGTAAAGGCGTTTGGACAATTGGTTGGGGTAACACCGTTTACGAAGACGAGAAGCCGGTTAAAAAAGGTGATGTAATCACTCAGCAGCGTGCAGATGCCCTGTTTGCCAGTATCAAGAAAGGATTTGTGGCGAAAGTAACTAAGCTGACAACTGGTATAGCGCTGAAACAACAGCAGTTTGACGCCCTCGTATCTTTTGCGTACAACGTTGGCGCTGATATGAATAACAATGGCATTGCTGAAGGCCTGGGAGACAGCACCCTGCTGAAGGTGGTAAAAGCAAACCCTAAAGACCCTTCTGTTGTTATGGAATTCCTGAAATGGAATGTATCCGGAGGAAAAGTACTGGATGGACTGACCCGCCGCCGTAAGGCCGAGGCTTACCTGTATATGTCAGGCGAGCTGGAATTTTTTGAATAGCAGGTGCCTGTTCCCGCCATTGCGTTAATGTAGTGCCCCCTGTTCGGATATGAACAATACTTATGCTGAAAGCGAACAAAATAGGTTACCCCTGACTGTATAAGTTGTTGTAAATAAGTATGTTTATATTGTGGTATAGTATTCACTGATACTAATCAGGATCAAGACCTTTTATGATGCTGAGAAACTATATTAAAATCGCCTGGCGGAACCTGCTCCGCAATAAGATATTTTCCGCTATCAATATGTCGGGCCTTGCCCTGGGGATGGCCTGTAGTCTGCTGATCATTCTCTGGTTGCAGGATGAGCGTGGCGTGGACGGCTTTCATACAAATGGTGACTATCTGTACCAGGTGTATGAAAGCCAGTTCTATGATGGCAAAGTCGGTTCAGGTTATACAACCCAGGCCTTGCTGGCAGAAGAGCTGAAAAGGGTAATGCCGGAAGTGCAATATGCCAGCGGACTGGAATACACAGCTCCCCCCGGTACCCTTAATACTTTTAAGGCAGGCGAACAGACTGGTAAAATGGAAGGCTATTATGCCGGCGCCGATTTCCTCCGCATGTTTAGTTACCCATTGTTACATGGTAATCCTGTCACCGCATTAAACAGCCTCACTGATATTGCCATTTCCCATAAGATGGCAGCCTTCTTTTTCGGCAGCCCCGAAAAGGCAATAGGCAAAACCATACGTTTCGAAAATAAAGAAGATCTGCAGGTGACAGCCATCTTTGAAGATGTACCTGAAAATTCTTCCCGGCATTTTGATTTTCTGCGGAGCTGGAAAGCTTTTGCAGCGACAAATGACTGGGTGAATAACTGGAGCAATACGAGTCCGGCTACGTTTGTCCAGTTACGTAAGGATGCTGATCGCGATAAAGTGGCTGCCAAGATGAAGGACTTTATCTACAGATATAAATCAAAAGTAGAAGGGGAGCGTATTGAACTGGGGATACAGCCTTATCCTGAAACCTATCTGCATTCGGTATTTAAAAACGGAGTGCCGGATGGAGGACGCATAGAATATGTAAAACTGTTCACACTTGTATCCATTTTTATTCTGCTGATAGCCTGTATCAATTTCATGAACCTGACCACCGCTCAATCTGCCAAACGCGCAAAAGAGGTAGGACTGAGAAAGGTCATAGGCGCAGATCGTTTTTCATTGGTCAGCCAGTTCATGGGAGAAGCAATGCTGCTAACAGCATGCGCCTTTGTTGTCGCCGTTCTGCTGGCCATACTGTTGTTACCTGCATTTAACACACTAACAGGAAAACACTTATTCTTACCGCTTACCCAGCCGCTGTTCTGGTTGTCATTGATAGGATTACTGATTGTGACTGGTGTTGTTGCTGGCAGTTACCCGGCCTTATTTCTTTCTTCGCTGAATCCGGTGCGTGTATTGAAAGGAGGATTGAAGGTCGGCGGAGGGACTGCCTGGCTGAGAAAAGGATTGGTAGTATTCCAGTTTGCACTTTCCATTATACTCATGGTCAGCATGATCGTGATATACCGTCAGATGAATTATATACAGACGAAGAACTTAGGATATGACAGGGAGGACCTGATATACATTCCCATTGAAGGAGATTTGATCGGTCACTATGCTCATTTCAAGGAAGAAGCATCCCGGCTGCCGGGTATCCTCAGTGTGTCAAAAATGAGGAATTCACCGACTATTATTGAGCATCATACAGGAGATGTTGCCTGGACAGGTAAGGATCCCAATGATATAATATCATTTGCAGATGGTGTGGTAGGATATGATTTCGTAAAGACAATGAAGCTGCAACTAATGGCAGGACGTGACTTTTCCAGGGAGTTTGGTACTGACTCGGTAGCTTATCTGCTCAATGAAACAGCGGTGAAAAAGATCGGGTATAAAGATCCTATTGGTCAGATAGTGACCTGGCGCGGTAACCAGGGGCCAGTTATTGGTGTGCTCAAAGATTTTCATTTTAACTCTATACATCAGTCGATAGACCCGCTCATCATCCGGTTGGATGAAAACTGGTCATGGGGCACCATCCTGATCAGGACGAAGGCAGGTAAAACAAAAGAAGCTATTGCCGGTCTGGAAAAGCTGTGCGGGACATTGAATCCGGGATTCCCTTTTACATACCAGTTCTCTGACCAGGAATATACGAAGCTGTATAAAAGCGAACAGGTTGTAAGTTCGCTCTCCAACTACTTTGCCCTGCTTGCTATTTTTATTTCCTGCCTGGGATTGTTTGGACTGGCCACTTTTACTGCTGCCCAACGCACCAAAGAGATTGGTGTACGCAAGGTGTTGGGTGCTTCTGTATCGAACATCACCGCGATGCTGTCAGGCGATTTCCTGAAACTGATCCTGGCGGCTATGGTACTCGGATTCCCCGCCGCCTGGTTATTCATGAACCACTGGCTGCAGGGATTTGCTTATAAGATTGACATAGAGTGGTGGATGTTTGTGTTGACGGGTTTTGTGATAGGATGCATAGCCTTGCTGACGGTGAGTTACCAGAGTGTAAGGGCTGCATTAATGAACCCTGTGAAGAGCCTGAAAATAGAATAGGACGTATGCTCAACAAAACGTCAATGGATTCCATTAGTACCTTTTGTTTATAGCCCGGGGTGCAACCCCGGGATGGCAACAAACCGGGGAACACAACGAATGGTAACAAACCGGGGAACACAACGAATGGTAATAAACCGGGAAACACAACGAATGGCAACAAACCGGGGAACACAACGAATGGCAATAAACCGGGAAACAAAACGCCAATGGACTCCTTTAGGAGTCCTGGTGTTTATAGCCCGGGGTGCAACCCCGGGGACAAATGGTATGCCCCCCGGAATTGTTGGGTTCCGCCCCGCGTAATCCCCAACCCCGATAACATTGGCCCGCATGAATCCCCTAATCCCCCAAACATTTTGAACGGACGAAAATTCGTTAATTTAGCCCCAACATTACGAGGATGGCTAAAATTCCGGTTTATGATGTAGGTGCAATATCAGGCGTGAAGGATGATGATATTCAGATCAGCAGATTTGCACCATACCTGCTTGTTCATGAGAACCTGCGCAATGCGCATAAACACACCTTTTTCCATGTCATGCTTTTCACTGAAGGAGCAGGTACACACACCATTGATTTCAAAACCTTTCCTGTTAAGCCTTACCAGATCTATTTCATGATACCGGGACAGGTACACGGATGGCAGTTTGAAGGCCATGTAGATGGTTATATCCTCAATTTCTCCCATACATTTTTACACGCTCTGCTGCTGAAACCCGATTACCTGGAACAGTTCCCGTTTTTCAGCGGTGACGTTGACGAGGCAGTGATAAATTTGCCGGAAGAGCTGCATAAGCCCATAACATTAATCTTTGAAGGATTGATCAGGGAGAGTGAACAGCGGGAGCGTTTATCTGTAGATATGATACAGGTATTGATGTTGCAACTGTTCATCCTGGTGGGCCGCCTGAGTTTTGATAAAGACTCATCCCATGCAAATGCCTACAACTATGCGTTGGTAAAGAATTTTCAGAAGTTGATCGAAAGGAATTACCGTACTTTAAAGCTGCCTAAAGATTATGCGGAGCGGTTATTTGTTACGCCCAATCATTTAAATGCTCTCTGCAACAGTGTGCTTGGCATGTCGGCGGGAGAGGTGATCCGCAACCGTATCCTCCTGGAAGCAAAGAGACTGCTCACCAGTCAGGACTCTACTATTTCCGAGATCGCTTACGAACTGAATTTTGCAGATAATTCTTACTTCACGAAGTTTTATAAGAAGTATACAGGGCAAACGCCTGAAGAGTTCAGAAAGAGTCTGCGGCAATTATCTTAAATAGTCAGCAAAAAGGCAGCAGCTACGAGAATAACAGTCAGGATTACTTCTGCCCATATTTTGCGGCTCATCCGCTTTTGTTGCGTAGTGGTAGATAACGTCGTAGAATTCATAATGATGGAATTGTAATAGAAACAACTTACGATATAAGTTTATGAATATAGGGAAAAAAAGCATTAATGAGTAGAAAATGAGCGTTTTTTAGAGTAAAAGACCGGCTTTTTGGTCGGAAAAGGGCCTTTTCCCTTATTTTTAAGAAGGACAATACTATACCCAAATGAAAAGAATCCTTCTTTCCTGCATCGGTCTTTGTAGCCTCCTTTTTTTCGCATCCTGCGCCTGCGTGCCGCTTAGAAAGTACAACGATAAGCGTCTTACCAGGTATATTAACAGGAATCTTCCTTCTATACATACGCTGAGCGACAGTCTGCTGGTACTAGCCAATAACAATAATTACGACTACCCGCATTATACTTTAAAGAGCCAGCAGCTGAGGAATGCGATGTCAGCGCTTGGGTTAGAGACTTCGGTATATTATAAACAGCAATATCCATACGACCCCTGTAATGAAGTGCCTTGTGACAGTGTGATCATCTTTAAGCAGATGTCTATCCTGTTGGGGGTAAGGGAAGTTATCTATGATTTCTCCATGAATCCAAAGTCGTACCCGGAATACCTGCAGTACGGGAATTTTTATAGCTTCAAAAAGGCTGCACCAAATGTCTACATAAGAAGAAGGCCGGTCCCGATGATGTAGTTGAGTTACAGAGGAAATTATCCGGCAAATCGGCGTAACTTCACAGCCATTTGCTATAACTATGAAAGAAGTTTTTTTGTGCCTGCTTTGGAGCCTGGGAATTGTTGCCCACTGCGCTGCACAGGAAGGAGACCTCCAAAAGAAGAACCTCAGTGATACTATTTTACTGCCTACCCGTACACTTAATGTAACAGGGGCCTTCGATGACCTCAAGGTATTAAAGCAGTTATTCCCCGGTAAATACTATGATCTGTCGTCTGGTAAATATAAAAACCAGCTGATCAACTGGGAATGTAAGACCTGTAAACCGAAGTCTTATATAGACGAGAATGAGGGCAGCAGCTATGATTTCCCTTATGCAGAAGGAACAGCGACCCGCTTACTCAAAGTATACAACTATAAAGACTCTTCCGGGACGCAATACAAAATGCTCACTTTCAATCATTCAGAATTTGACCCGGATGGCATGCAAATATCCCGTTTTACGGGGGGAACCATTGGATTTGCCAAATTTACCAAGGTAGACAGCGTCTGGTCATTGAAATACTTCCAGCCGGCTGCTGGTGCGTATGGTGCGTTTTCCCAATGTCCGTCCCCTGAATTGCTGCTGATCGGACATGATCAGTACGCATTTATGATCAAGAGTTCGAATGGTGGCGCCGGGGGACCGTTTTATGGTAACCTGTACCTGATAGCAGGAGCAGATGGAAGCTATAAAGAGGTTTTGTCTGCTAATTGGGTGGAACGGACCAACGTTGACGAAAATATGTCTGGCTGGACCTGTACGTACAATGCACCTGTTAGTAACAAAAGGTTTTTCCGGGATATCATCGTAACGATCAAAGGCAACTATAATGCGGATGATTTCGAGGATTTACCAGAGGAGGTAAAGCCCTATG
Organism: Chitinophaga sp. CF418; assembly: GCF_900142925.1. Taxonomy (GTDB): domain Bacteria; phylum Bacteroidota; class Bacteroidia; order Chitinophagales; family Chitinophagaceae; genus Chitinophaga. Next base: position 357,684 of record NZ_FRCN01000005.1, on the reverse strand, counting down.
CGAAAAGCAATAAAAAAGGCAAGTTCACTCTGGCGAAGCGTTACGTGTATAAATGGGGGAAAGGGTACCAGTTCCAGGGGCCGGCAGGAGTGACAGTTGATTAAGGAAACTGACTGTCTGGCTAAGCACTTCTTCCACACTTAGGCTGCCTGTGTCCAACGTTAGATCGGCTTGCAGTGGCTCTTCAAAGGTATCATTCAGGCCGGTCAGGTTATGGATCTTTTCAGGGTGTGAGTCGGGCAGCAGGGCTTTCCGGTACAATCCCTTCGGGTCTCTTGCTATCAGCGCCTGCAGGCTGCATTTCAGCCAGATGAGGGTAGCGCCGTATCTCGCTTTAAGGCTATTCCTGCCTTCTTCATAGGGATTAATGGCTGCGATGAAGATATAGTCATAGTCCGCCGATATTGAGGCGGCATAAGCACCCAGCCGGGAAACATTTTCCAATCTGTCTGCTTTGCTGAAGCCTAAATCTTTACACAGCGTTTGCCGGTAAACGTCTCCGTCTATCAGTTTAATTTTTACATGATGTTGATTGCCCCACTCCAGCAAGGCATTGGACAGCGTTGTTTTGCCTGCTCCTGATAAACCTGTGAATTGAATGATATGTCCCATTGAAACCTGTCAGATAGATAGTGTATGCGATGATCTTAACTGCTCGTATGCGTTGTGCGCATCCTGAAAGAAGAAGCGCTCCCTGTTGTCGAATGATTCCGGTTTAAATACCTCTTGTGAGGCTTTACTGTGATATTTCAGGCGATCGTGTACCTGTTCCTCATCTTTTATGGCCACTCCTGAGAAATGGCTGAAAGCTGCCATCATTTCCTGTACACCATCCGCATAATCAAAAAAGCAATTCTGGGCATAATTAAGCTCCAGGATGCTTTGGAGTTTAAGATAGAACTGCTGTAACACCTGGGCGGTATAGCGGTTAAAATCGCCTCCAAATTGTCCTGGATCATCCGTTTTGAGGAGGGCAGGAGAGACCATGCCGGGAACCGAATGAATGCCCCTGCGTTTATCATGCGACGCGATCACCTCATCCGGTTTACGATAAAGGAAGAAAAAGGGTGTATGCGGATACCATTGCCTCAGCAGTTCATAAAAGTGAATATGCCAGCTGTCGAGTTTTATGATATAGTGTTGCTCTTTAAAATTGCGTTGTTGTCCCATTAGCCTGACTGCAGCCCTGAACCAGTCCTCAAGTATAGATAAGGGCAGATCCGGCTGATGTTCGCGGGCTCTTAAAATTTCATCCAGCAGCGGCGCTTCTGCTATGACGATGTTTTCCTCCGGCGCTGAAAATGCCTGTGATAGCAGGGTAGAGCCACAGCGGGATACATGGAAGACGAAAGCTGAAGGCTCTAGTGCAGACAGGTCATTGCTGACGTCCGCAGCGAAATCCATTGTGGACAGGCTTTCCAGGGAAGAGCGCTGCCGTTGACTGATCCGGCATACCTGGATAGTCTCATCAAAAAAGGGAAGGATCATTCGCTTGTCGACCAGGTCGAGCCATTTCACGATCCATCCCTGTGGCGTATAATTGAGTTTGTAAGGTATCCAGTTTGTAATGGAGGATGTCTGCATTAATTTTCTGCTTTTAGGCTGGCAATAAGGTTCCTTGCTATGTCCGTATCAATTTTTTCCAGCTCTTCGATCATTCTGGCTTTCGTTGCTGCATCATATGACGGTTTTTCTTCTGAAAGATCAAAGCCATGTGCTGCGAATAGCCGGTCGGTCCACTCGTTGCGTATACAGTCCATGATCAGGTGAATTCTGTTAGTATTGCCGTTGTTGACAATACTGTGTGTCTGGCTGAAGTCCATGTACCAGCATTCGCCTGCCTGTAAATGCAGTGTTTCATCCTCGACGGTAAAGTATACGTCAGGATTGGTAACGATGGGAATATGAATTCTGAAATTACCGTCACGGTAGCCACAGCCCATATCCTTATGAGGTTTGATCTCGCTGCCGGGCGCGAGTGATAACAGGCGTACGGCCTCCTTTTCACAGTGCCAGGTATCCAGTATTTTTTGCACATAAGGCATCATTTCCAGTGCGGGCGTGTTTTTATATGCGACGTCTGCCTGGGCATATATATCATCGTTCCTGCCTGTGGCTGAACGTAGGGAAATACTCCGCCAGTCGCCGTTGAAATCTTTGGTATTAAAATGTAGGGACCAATCCTGTTGCAGCACCTGTTGTAGCTCCGCAATAAGTAGCGCTTCGTTGTAGGTATCGGAGAATCTGATGTAATTCATTGAAAATGCGTAAGGTAAGGCTAAGATAGGGTATTAATTGATTTTGAAAAGATGTTTTTATTAATAAATTTCAGAATGTGTTAAATTGGATATCCAAGATGAATAAGCAGATGAAATTTCAGATTGAAAACGGGTTAGGCATAATTTCGATTCGTGCAAGCGAGGTATTGATCAATTTTCAGGAATTTGATCCGGAAACCAACAAGTACGTCACCAGGATATAGTGCCTGCGCTGGTGGCTGCTGAGGGGGGATTTCATTCCATTTCCATATTTTCTATACCTTTGCCTCCATGAGCCAGCAATTGGAGACATTGACCGACTTTTACCGGGAAAGATCACATATCAACTTTCCATTAAGTAATAATGATCTGCAAAGTGGTAAGTCTCATTTTAATGTAAATACCCGGAAATACTGCAATTTCAAATCGCCTTACAACAGGCGGGATTTTTATAAGATAACACTGATACTGGGAACGGGAGAGCTGTTTTATGGCGGCAACTCCATTATTATAGACAGGCCTGCTTTATTGTTACCCTGTCCGTCTGTTCCATATGCCTGGACCAGTTTGTCTGACGACCAGGATGGTTATTACTGCCTGTTTAACCAGGAGTTCTTCAACGAGCATTACCAGTTTGATATTTTTAAGCGTTCATCACTGTTCAAAGCATGGAGTGAGCCAGTTATATTCCTTGATGATAAGCAACTGGGACTTTTAACGCTTTATTTTGAGCAGATGATGGAGATGGCGCATAGCGACTATCCATTTAAGTACGAAGCAATACGAAACCTGTTGTGCCTGCTGATGCATTCCCTGCTGGTAGACCAGCCTGATGGTAACTATACCAGCGAATTACCCGCATCTTCCCGTTTGCTCAGGATGTTTGATGAACTGTTGCATCAGCAATTCCCGCTGGATTCTCCGGCTCATCCGCTGACAATGAAGACACCGGCCGATTTTGCCCGGGCGCTGAACGTGCATGTCAATCATTTGAATTCTGTAATCAAGAGTACTACCGGGAGTACGACTACCGCCATTATCAAAAGCCGTGTCCTGGAAGAAGCGAAGACCTTACTGCAGAACACGCAATGGGATATCTCACAGGTGGGCTATTGTCTGGGCTTTGAGGAACCTGCTCATTTTAATCATTTTTTCAAGAAAGCGATGGGAATCACCCCTTTACAGTTCAGGCAATCAAAGGTTAAAGCGATTCTTTGATTTAGACAATTATTCCTTTGAATTACATTACTAAGTATCTGCATGCCTGATATACCTTTGTTGCGTCATTCATAAAAAGGTTTTTAGGTTATGTTAAGAAGCGCATCAGACAGAAGAAAGAAGATAGCGACAATATTAGCTTTCATTTCAATTCCCTTGTCGGGATTTGTCACAGATATTTATTTACCATCGTTCCCCACAATGGCCAACAGTCTTGGCGTGCCGGAACATGATATACAGCTCACGCTTACATGTTTTTTCCTGAGTTATGGTGTTTCCCAATTGTTTGTAGGGAGCCTGTTGGACAGCATTGGCAGATTCAAACCTGCCATGTACGGTCTGGGCGTGCTGATAGTATCCTCTTTACTGATTGGTATTACAAAGAATGTTGAGCTGATTTGTTTTCTAAGAATTATACAAGGAGTTGCCGTGTCATTTGTGGTGGTTTCTAAACGAGCTTTCTTTGTAGATATGTACTCCGGTGATAAGCTGAAACATTTTCTAAGTTTCTTTACTATTATCTGGTCACTGGGGCCTATTGTGGCTCCTTTTCTGGGAGGGTATCTGCAGAAATTTTTCAACTGGCAGTCAAACTTTTACTTCCTGGCGATATATGCATTTTTAATGCTGGTATTTGAGTTGATCTTTAGCGGAGAAACAATCGCAGAACGCAAACGGGTGGATCTGGTCAGGATAAAAGAAAATTATGTTATGATGCTGGGGAATACGAAGTTCCTGCTGGGTATCATTACATTGGGCATGGCATATTCTGTGGTGATGGTGTTTAACATTGCCGGGCCGTTTGTGATCGAGAACAGTCTGCATTTCAATGCGGTTGTAATCGGATATTGTACGCTGATACTGGGTTTTTCCTGGATGATAGGAGGGATCATCGGCAAACGTCTCATTGCACTTGATTTTAACAAGAAAGCGTCTGCTGCTGCTGTCGTTCAACTGACATTGATCACAGTGCTGTTCCTGATAGGTTACGGTTATCAGCAGTTATGGTGCCTGATGTTATTTGCTTTCTTTATTCATATTTGTTCCGGGTTCCTGTATAATCTGTTCTTCACCCAGGGGATGTTGTATTTTCCGCAAAATGCCGGAATGGCAAGCGGCTTGCTGGGAGGACTGGTGTATGTAATGACATCCATCTCCAGCTTTACACTTTCCCGGACGGGCAAGATAGTCACACAGCAGGATATGGTGCTCCGTTACCTGGTGATGTCTGCGATATTGGCCGTTGTGATCTGGTGTACTGTTCGCGTGAGAAGGGCTGCTGCTAAACTGGTCGTAGCGTAAAAGGAACAGCCGGGTAATCTAACTACCCGGCTGTTCCTTTTATTTCCTTTTCCAGCTATTGGTTTCCCAGCCTTCCGGCTTTTGCGGGGTGGCATTCTCAAACCGGATGTTATCCGTAAGATCGCCGGAAAGATTAGTGACGATCTTATTCGCCGGATTGATGAAATGTACCTGCTGAAAGATGATATTCCTGCTATCTGTAAATGTTAACAGTGAATCAGGGCTGTAAATGGTAGCATTGGAGATCTTCAGATCTGTCGCATCTATACTCTGGATCAATTTGCTACAATGGGCCTCCACATTCTCAAGGTCGAAGCCCGTCATAGGAGATTCCGGGATACCATCCACTCTTACCAGCGCCCTGGCGCTATCTACAACAATATCTTTCGCGTGTATATTCCTGTAAACCGGTGTTAATTTGTTGACAGGCAAAGCCGGCAGGCGATCCGCCAGTGCGCCTACATACATCCTGGCGCCCAGCATGTCCCAGCGGAAGGCGTCCAGCCGCAGGCGCATCCGGATGCGCTCATAGTACAGGTTTTCGCCACCTCCACCACGGGGACGCCTGGTCTTAAAGCGCAGGCCTACTTCTGTATCGTCAAATACTACATCATGCACATATAGGTTCCGGATCATGGCTGCGGTTTCACTGCCTACTGTAATACCGCCATGCCCCTGCCGTGCCAGGCAAAAGCGGATGACTACATTCTCTGTAGGCTTGCCGATTCTTAATCCGTCTTCTCCGCGTCCGGCTTTCAACGTAAAGCAGTCATCTCCGCAGTTGAGCGTGCAGTATTCTATCAGTACATTCCTGCTGGATTCTATATCGATACCATCCCCGCTCGGAATACCCACAGAATTGACCGTAATACCCCTTATAATGACGTTATCGCAATAAATGGGTACAATGTTCCAGAAAGGGGTGTTTTCGAGCTGTATGCCCTCTAAAAACACATTTTTACAATTGACCGCAGAAACGAACATCGGGAGATAGACCGGACCTCCGTTATGGCCGTCATATATCCTTTCCGCGACTGGTTTATTGGCGGCTACCACATTCTCTATTACATCCTGGCGCATGACCTGTTTCCTGACAGAACAATTGGCAGGTGGGCCTACCAGTTTCCCTTTTCCGGTAACAGCGATATTGTGTTGTCCGTTGGCATAGATACAGGCTCCCAGGGACATGACTTCCACGCCTTCAGTACGGGTGAATACAACCGGGAGGTAGTCTGCTACTTCTCCGCTGAAGTTCAGGATGGCATTTTCTTCGAGGTGGAGATTGACGTTTGATTTTAATATGATGCGGCCAGTATGCCAATTGCCGGTAGGGATGTTAACTGTTCCTCCGCCATGTTTGCTTACAGCGTCTATGGCTGTTTGGATTTCTTGTGTCTGGGTATTTGCTTTCCCTTTGATGGTAATGGTGTATGAAGGGAATGCTGGCTTTTTGAAGGCTGGCATGGGAAAAGGTGCTTTTACAGGAGCAATGTTTTCCGTGAGCCTGGCAGGGCCAACTTCGTCGATCGTTGGGACATGTGTGTTGACCTGTGCGGTGGTTGTCAGACCGATACAGGACAGGCTGAGTATCAGTAGTTTTTTCATCAACGGGAATTTGAGGGGAAGATAGGAATTATTATTGTTTGTTTGACACTTTAATGAGGAGTGGTGGAGAGGTAAATGTAAGGGAGGATTAAGCCATCTCTATCGAATTTCCACCCTTTCAGTATAGTATCAATCCGATACGACTATAGTACCAATGGCTTTAACTTACGTTCAACTTACGTTCTGAACGTAAGTTGAACGTAAGTTAATACTAGTCGCATACTAGTGGTGACCTGTTGATACCATAGAAGGTCCAGGTCAAAGGCATGGTTAAGCATGGTATCGTGGGCCATTTTTGCCCCACATAACGGGAGGGCATCCGGATCATATTTCCTGCATATGACCAGGATCAAAGTTGCATATGACCAGGATATTCCTCCGTTCTTCCTCCGTTCTTCCTCCGTTTTAAACGGAAGAAGGACGGAGGAATATCCTGGTCATATACAACTTGTATGATCCTATCATGGGAAGAACTGCTCGAATATCTGTATAGGGTGTTTAGTTGTTTATTTGTTTTAAGTTTATGTAAATCAGTATATTATAAAGTGTTTTGTAGGGTGGAAATGCGTATTTCCCGCATGTGTTTTCTTCCTAGTTTTGTAATGTAATCAGAAAGGTAAGTAGAAAGTATTCTCACTGCTTTCGTTTGTGATTGCCCTGTTATCGTTTAGAAAATCCGTGTCATTGGCGCGTCTGAATAAATGAGTATTTCGTTACTGAGGCGGGAGTGTAGCGGCTCCTGTGCTACTAAACGGAATTACTAAAGCAGATTTGTTGAGGTATACTATGTGTTTATTTGCTACGTATAGTGAAAGTGAATTTAATACAGAGACGGTTATATGTGTGTGGAAGAAGTAGTAGTAGTAGATACTAGAAGTCTGAATTGTGCTGTAGATAAAGGTTCTCAAAGCCACTCGTTACCAGTATTTCACGAAGTAGTGATCATCATCTGGGAGCCATTCTCCATCTTTCAGTGTATAATTAACTTCAAAGTGATCTATCTGCTTTGCGTTTTTTTTTGAGTTTTCGTTACCATCCTCTACGAGATAAGTGGTATGGAGCTTTTGACCATCGATATTCAAAGAAGAGATGTGCATTAGTCTGTAACTGTCCGGTGTAGTGATTGATCCCTTCCATACAAATTCAATAATCGGTGTTTGCCGCAGTTGTGAAGGAAGTTTTTTGAAAATAGAAAGTTCACTGGAGGTAAAAGCTGTACCAGTACCACAGATCCTGACATAAAAGTAGTCCTGGATTTTTCCGAAGCCAAATGAATCATCCCAGCAATTACAATAATTGTGGTGTAAATATGGCTGGATGTTTTCTATATGCCCATCGGCTGTTGTTTCAAATAGCACCAGTGATTCAAAGGGAGCGTTGACATTGACAATGCAGGCAATGTAACCGTCCTTCTGTCTGTAGAATTTACCCATTGTATGCTGATCAGGAATAGAGGTCCAGTTATCATTGCTTCCTATGGTATCCAGTATATTATTTCTAAGAACAAAGGGGAATAGCTGTTTTTTCGTAATGTAACCGGAGTCACCGTGGAAAATGCTGTCGTATGCCGGGTCGCAGTGAAAGGAAACATGTTGAGTGCTATCAGGAAGATTGGAAGAAGCTGACTGTTTGATGCTGCAAACAAATGCCATGATAACTAATAGAGCTAGGGATAATCGATACATAAATCCTTAAATTGAGCGGGAAACGGGACTCGGACCCGCGACCTTTAGTTTGGGAAACTAATGCTCTACCAACTGAGCTATTCCATAAGGTGTTAAATTTGAATGGAAATTTCTTTGGTGAGTGTGGATAGTTTCCTTTTACCAATAATATGATACCCAAAATGTAACCCAAAATATTGTTTACTGATGGTAAAGTAGGTTATAAGCTACTTTCTTCGAGGATAAAGATACTACTGAAACACTGAAAACTCTATATAAGAGGGATAAATTTTCTCATTAAAAACGCCAAGGAGTGGCGGGCGACATAAAGATCTCTATTCTCAATGCTTAAAGCCACCAGGACGGGCTTTAAAACGCGTTTTCCTAGCATTCTGTCATCAATGGATAACCCTTTCGGAGAAAGGAAAATGAGGGAGTCGGTTTTTTGCCAATAATGCCTGGTTCCAGGATGAATTTGTTGTTGTGAGGGAGGTTGGTTTTCTTTTAAACTGCTGGTTGGACCAAACTGCCAAATAATTGACCTGATTCGCAAAGTATCTAAATTCTTGAGATCACAATTTTGTATTGTCAATATCGGTAATCAAATTTAAAAATATAAGAATGAAACGTACAGCAAAAGCACATTGGACAGGAAGTATAAAAGAGGGAAAGGGAGAGTTAAGCACACAAAGCGAAATTCTAAGCAGAACCGTTTACAGTTTTAGGACCCGTTTCGTAGGAGATGAAAAAGGTACCAATCCTGAAGAATTGTTAGCGGCGGCGCATGCCGGATGTTTTACTATGGCGGTCAGCTATGCTTTGACGGAAAAAGGATTGATCCCAACTTCGTTGGATACTGAAGCAACTTTGTCAATGGATGGCGCAGGAATTATTGGAATACATCTTTCAATAACCGGAAATGTGCCAGGTATTAGTGTAGAAGAATTTGAAACTATTACAAAAGGAGCAGAACAGAACTGTTTTATATCTAAAGTATTGAATTTGCCCATCAGCTCTGAAGCTAGTCTTGCTTCATAACAATCAGGTTTAAGAGATAAGCTGACTGTGATAACAATGTCTTGTTCAACGTTTTTGCTTATATTTGGCTTTAGCGTTGGATGAGCATTGTGTATTCAGTTTTATCTCATGACAGGTGTCAGTAAATAGCTGGGACAACAGAAAGAACACCATGAGGTAACTACACAATAAAATATCTTAAATGGTTACAGCCTATAAAAAAATTGATTTGTTCGGGAAAACACTCATTCAAAAAGTGGATTTAAAGCCGCCTTTTGAATTTGCTTTCCCTGTGGCAGAACAAGCTTGCTTATTATATATGTTGAAAGGTGAGACACGATTTCAATTTGATGATGAGCATACCAATATTCCTACCAATCGCGCATTATTGCTAAACTGCCTGAACTCGGGGAAACAGATAGCCGATTCAAATAACAGCGATGGCGAGATTATAATCGTCACTTTCCATCCGGACATACTAAAGAAAATATACGATAGAGAGCTTCCGCTGATATTTCAGAAAAGCGACAAAATCACCAACCAGTCAAGCAGAAAAATCAACAACGACTTTTTGATTCAAAAATATATAGAAGGCCTGCTATTTTATTTTGAAAACCCATCTTTGGTAAATGATGAAATTTTAGTTTTAAAACTGAAGGAGATCATTCTTTTGTTATCACAGACACAAGATGCCGAAATCATACAGGTCATACTGTCCCAGCTTTTTTCGCCAGCAACCTATACGTTCAAGCAAGTTATAGAAGCTAACCTATTTTCCCAGGCCAGTATCGATGAATTGGCGCAAAAAACTAATTTAAGCGTTTCTTCATTTAAAAGGGAATTTAAAAAAATATATGATGATTCTCCTGCCAATTATATTAAAAACAAAAGATTGGAAAGAGCTGCAGAGCTGCTTTTAGTTTCCGATACACGTATCACAGACGTAGCTTTTGATTGTGGATTTAATGACCTGGCCAATTTTACGAAAAGTTTTCATGATAAATACAGCACATCACCTTCAAATTTCCGTTTAAAGCAAAATAAGATGGATAAGAAAAGATAGAAGGCATTGTGGCAATTGATTATTACGTTTTTATTTCCCCTAATCATATTCCCATGTTTTAACCCAAATGCTACAAGGGCACATCGAAAAAGGACGCTTTATATCCATTGTTTGAACCAGATTTCCTAAAAATTGAACTTATTCACAAAACGAATCTCTTCTTTGTACTGCAACTTTGCCTTGTCAAAGGTGGCATAACAAAAGCCATTCATAAGCTGAGCTGCCTTGTTATGCAACAGTAGTTGTGTTGCACAACAAGGTGAACATATTGGGAACTGCGCAATTCCTGATCTTACAAAAATAGAAACAGATCAATTCCTTCTTGGTTCCTCTTCCGCGGAAGATAAATTAAACAAATATTGATATAAATATGAAATGTGTAAAGAACATAGGGCTTTTATTACTATTGATACTATCCTTAAATTCCTGTTCAAAGGATAATGATGATTCAACAAAAGGCGAAAATCATTCAACTTTTGTTTTGGTGCATGGTGCCTGGCAGGCATCTTTTGTATGGGATAAGGTAAAAGCATTTTTAGAAGCAGAAGGAAATAAAGTCGTTTTAGTGGAATTAGCTGGTCATGGGAATGATCGGACGTCTGTTTCTGAAATAACCTTTGATGGGTATGTTAAACAGGTAACCGATGTTATCAATAGTTTGAATGTTCCTGTTGTCCTGGTAGGACATAGCCTGGGTGGTGCAATAGTTACACAGGCGGCCTGTAAGGTTCCTCAAAAAATAGACAAATTAATATATGTTGCCGGATTTATTCCTAAAAGCGGCAGCAGTGTATTCGATTATTCAGCAATGGACCAGGGAACATCTATTCCTTCTGCATTAGAATTTTCTGCTGATGGAAGTACGGTAACCATTACCAATCCTGAGGTAAATATGCGTGAGATATTCTGTAAAGACGGATCGGATGAAGATATTTATTTATTGGTAGAAAAGCTTCGTCCTGAACCTGTAGAAGCTGCCGGAACCCCGCTGAATTATAGTAGTGAAATTTACGGTACCATAGCTAATAAATACTATGTCTATACAACTGAAGATAAAGCGATCAGCTTTCCGTTTCAACAACAGATGGTCTCTGAAGCGCATATTTCAAACACCTATGAGATTAAGGCCGGACATAGTCCCTTTTTATCCAAACCTAATGAATTAGTTCAGATCCTTAATACCATTATAAAAAAATAATAATTCTTTTTTTATAAAGAGGAAAGCTGCTTCTGGTGCATAGAGACTAAGTTTTTACGACTAAATGGCGTTTAAAGTTATTGCTTGTGATGACTGTCGTATCCAGCTGCAGTTGGAAAAATTGGAAGAATGTCTAAAGATAAACAGGAAGAATAATTCAATCACGATGAAGAAAATCATTTTTATTTATTTACTGGCAATAATATCTGTTGGTGCTTATGCCCAGAACCAGAGATCTGCTAAAGGGCACGAAAACAATCCTTACTATTCAACTACAGACACTACAAAACTAAAGGTGTCTAATGCCGAATGGAAGAAAGTGTTGTCAGCAGACCTTTACGCGGTAGCCAGGGAGAAGGATACTGAGCGTCCATTTACCGGAGTATACTGGAAAAGCGAAACAAAAGGCACTTATTACTGCGCGGCTTGCGGAAACCTACTTTTCAGGTCGGATGCCAAGTTCGCCAGCAGTTGTGGTTGGCCAAGCTTCTATGAGCCGTTAGGAAAGAATAGTGTAAGTTATTTAGAAGATCATTCTCATAAGATGGATCGTACAGAGGTGCTTTGTGGACGCTGCGATGCTCATCTGGGGCATATTTTTGATGATGGTCCGCCTCCAACTTACAAAAGATACTGCATGAACTCCATTAGTCTTGATTTTGAACCAGACAAGACATTTTCTAACAAATAACACTTTAACCAATTACATATGATTATAAATAGCATGAAAAAACAAGTTCTCCTACTATGTTTTCTGTTATTGTCTTGTAGCATTCAGGCGCAGAACATGATTAGTATGTCTTCTTTGCATCCCGGAGCCGATACGATCAGTGCAGGTATGAAAGAACTTACCATTCGTTATCCTGGTTTAAGGAAATTCACTATATCGTTAAGTAGTTTTGGTTATAGTGATTTTGATGTGAAATTAGATGATCGTGATTTTGCCAGCGGGAAAATAAAAACGGAGCGCATAAGTACTTTTTTCAACTCACCTGCTATTAAATGGAAAGGTAATTCCTTATCGGCCAGTATCTACTATACCTATACATCCACAATGCTAAAAAACATTAGCAATAAGTTGCCAGAAGTACAATTAACTCCTCTTACCTCAGATAAAAGCACATTCGATCTGGCCTTAAATTATTCCCGGTCAGACAAGATATTTGATCACCCGATTGTTTATTCATTAGTTGCCAGGGGAATTACAGACGGGGTAAATAGTTTTCGACGTTTAAATTTGAATGGTAGTATCAATTTGCCCTTGAAAAAGACCGAAAACACGACATTCTCCGTTGGGTTATTAGTCTTGATAGATCAATCTTCACCGATACCTGTGGAGCCCATTGTTAACTATTATCATAAATTTGTTTCATCCGGACTTGAATTGATCGTAGATCTTCCTACGGGTGTCAACTTGAAAAAACAGGTAGCTAAGAACGCCTGGGTGTCAGCCGGTTCCAATCAGCATTCATATACTATTTTCTATGATCGGCACAATGCTTTCTTAGATGGCAAGGTAAGCTACAACACGATCGAGCTAAAAAATGGTGCAGCGTTTGAATATCTGTTCGCGAAGAATATTATGCTGACTTTAGATGGCGGATTAAATAGCTTCCTATCTGCCAGGCTATTTAAAGATGGAGAGAACTATAATAACGCATCCATAGCTAGTGGTAATAAAAGTGTCCCTTACGTGAATGTTGGCTTATCACTATTATCTTTCTAAGAAAAATAAAGACTTATTATCGTTTTTCTTACTCCCTATTACACCAGATGTCTCGGAGCCTTGTTGCTGAGCCATATTGCCAAATAATTGACCCGGTTCACAAAATCCATCTCTTCTTTTGTTACAATATTTGCAATATTAATTTAAACATTCAAAAGTCAAAATCATGGGATTATCAATCTTGGGGATTTTTCATACCGTTATAGGTGTTGTAGCGATTGTTGCTGCAGTTATAGCTTTTATCAAAGACGGTAAAATAGATCTGGGCAAGCTTCCGGGCAAAGTCTATTTTTATTTTACATTAGTCACTTCATTGACTGCATTGGGATTATCGAGCGTTAAGGGAGTCAATCCGGGACATATTCTTGCATTGTTGGTTGTGGTATTGGTATCTGTGGCATATCTCCTCTATGCTAAGAAGCCAGGGAATAACCGTGCTCGTTATATAGAGACTTTCTTCCTTTCTTTCAGCTTTTTCTTATCGATGATTCCAACAGTAAATGAAACTTTTAACCGTATTCCTGTAGGTCATCCTCTGGCTCATGGACCTCAGGATCCTTTGATTGCAAAAACACTTCTTTTACTTTTGATAACGCTTATAGTTGGTTCTGTTTTGCAATTCAGGAGAATATATAAAATCAATAAGGCGGTATAGATCCGTATTCTCAAGGTGAACAGTGAACAATTACATTGAATTAGTCCATTCAAGACAAGCAAAGTAATCTATGATTGATTCAATTAGGTTCAGGTGAATCTGAGTTCTTCTATTGAAAAACTAATTAGTTACTTTAGAGTGAAAAGGGCTTGTATTTGCATACTTGCAATTTTGTAAGTATGCAAATACAAAGTATATGTGGGAAGTCAAATTTACATTCGCTCAACTAATGGAGCTACGGAAAAGTACGGATTGACAAGAGTCCCGTTTGCATTCGCTTGTCTTCTAAGGCTGGTCGCTATACAAGCGAAAAGCTGGCATCAGACGGCACAAACTAAGTTTATCGCAGTAAACTGAAGTAAGGAATTTGCTGGCAATCTTAATGCTACAGCTTTGATACCCCATTCTGATACCCAAATTGAAGGTAGGAGGGCCGATTGGGTTATTAATTGGTGCTGGCTCGAAAATTAAAAATCCCCCTGGAGGTCTATATTCAACCATTTCGGAGGATTTCATCTGAGCGGGAAACGGGACTCGGACCCGCGACCTTTAGTTTGGGAAACTAATGCTCTACCAACTGAGCTATTCCCGCTTACTTTAAAATCAATTCCTATCTTCTAGGAAGAGAATCTTTAACTTTTTCCAGTAGCCTATTGGCAAGTTCTTGTTTTTTGGGTGCTAATTTCGTTAAATCAAGCGCATTAAGCCTCTCACTAACAGTCATTGTAACTTTCTGCTCAAAGAACTTGTTATCAAATTTTAAACCTTTTGTTTTCATGCTTTAAATTTAAACTTTTTTGCAAATTAAAAAACCTTTCGCTTCAATATTTCTTTTAAATGGGACAATGCCTGTTTCAGTTTGGCAATAAATATCGAATTTCTTTGAAAAATCAGTGTAATGTACACTTATAACTATTCTGTAAAGTCTGATTCTCCCCTCTGTACTACCAGTAAAAAATACAATTCTTTCAGGATAAGCTTCTAAGTAAGTGTTAACAACATAAATTACTGTTGCAAGAATTTTATTTCTATCACCATTATCACTAATTACTTCATCGTCTATCTCTCCCTCCGCATTGATATCACCAAATACAAGGTTATAAACTGCTTCTTGATCTGTTGGGATGAAGGCTATTCTTTTAGGCGCTATTCCTCTTTTTCCAATACTGAAAAAATCAAATGCCTCATATCCATCTTCGATATAAAGGTCCCTATAAAAATTATGTTGCATATAATCGATTAAATGGTTAACAAATAAATGGCGGCAATGAATAGAAATTCTGCCCCAGGTTATACCTATGCCCACTTTAAAGTCTTACTGTAAAAAACAGTTTGATTGCTGGGTTAACATTGCATTTTTAATACCCTCAATAAAATGTATTCACTGATCTATCCAGGAATGTGTCCATGTAAGAGTTTTTATCATCTCCTGTGAATAGATCGTATAGCTTCCACAGATTGATACTGCCATCATCATTCCTACCAAAACTTTCATCCTGGTAGTAATCTCTGCATACAGTACTGATCTGTGTACACCAAATGAAAGCAATGGTATACTTGTTTTCAAATTTAATGGCAGTTACTGATATAATTTACATCTGCCTACAAAATGAACAAACTGAACATCTGAAAGATTGCATGCCTGATGGATTGAGTTGATCGTACCGTAAACAAATTTATATTTGGGGATTGAATCAGTTACATGAACCTTCCCGAACAAACAAATTTCTATTCTGTCTCACATGATCTATCTGTGACGAAATGCGACAGTTTTGAAGATTGTATCACCTATGAGGACTTCTTTTATGCTATCAAAGAAGTGGCAAATGATATTGAAACATTTAATGTCGAATTGCTGAATGCATCCGGAGATAAATTCATATTAGAAGAAATGGGTGGAAAGTGACAGCAATAAAAACAGAATCATTGCAGAAGGGAAGCGAAACCGCAGAGATATACGTCAGCATGATAGTTGCAGATTCCCGGGGAAATGTTGATGTTATATCTGCCAATAGAGAATATTATAAAGGCATTATCCAGATTCATCAACGTCTCAGATATTTATCACTTTCTGCGGATTGGAATACAGCGAATAAACGGCAATACCATATCCGCCTGAAAAAAATATTCACCAGGCTAAAGAATGGTGGCACTGCACATTATTCTATTAGCATTAACCCGGACGAGGATTATTACATAGACTTAGCCTTTAAGAATGGGGTATTTGTTATGAATAGCTATATATGGGAGGGTGATTATTCTGTAGTATATAAGAATGAAGAGGAATACACGAACGCCGACTTCTACCAGTTTATAAAGTTTGTATTGAAGAAATTTCCCAAGATCAATCTCTGATATCGTTAACTGGTCGCGCTTGATTTTTGGCTGACAGGCTTCCGGTAGCCCAATAAAAAATCCTGCACCACCAATCCGGTAATGCAGGATTTATATATTATCATCGACGCTTATGCTATCGAAAACTTCTTCGCCAACCAGCTTTCCTTCAGTGGCAACAACCAGTTCTTTTCCATTTCTCCTTTAGTCAGCACTGTATTATTCAGATAAAGCGTATTCTCATCAATAAACCCTTTCTCCAGCGCATAAGGCACCTGCAGCATAGGCAATGGCTGTACCTTATCCTTCACCAGAAAACCCAGTAAAAGCCTGTCAAAAAGGTTCACGCTATACTGCCGCTCGATGCTTTTAATAATACGCACAGAACTGTCGGTACTGCAACCGCTCACCGCAACATCAGATTCATCTGCTATCAGCACGATCACCTGGTCAAAGAGCAGCTGGCCCCATCCCTTCACAGGAGCACCATGGGCCTGCCATTGAGATGTAAATTGATGTAATTGCTCGTTTATTTCCAGTTTTTCTTTTTCACTGAAAGGACGGTTGCTCTGATATATCCATACGCGGGAAGACGGGTGAAAGTCTGCCGGTAGTAAATGTTGAATTTCCTGTTTCATGATGCAAAATTACCGAAAAATTGAGTACGGACTACTGACGACAGTCATTTTGGTGTCAGGATCGCAATAGCAGGGCCTGACGGCGGACATTACTTTTCAGTTCCCTGTAATAAAAATGCCTCGAAAGACTCGTCCGACCAGTTGTTGGAAAAGTAAGGTTTATATGGAGGATAACTCTTATATCCCATATATGGCTTCTGCCGCTTATAGCTTTTATAAGGCTCATACTGGGTGTACCCGGTAGCCGCCTTTTTTGTATTACCTATTCTCTTGCCATCATGATCCCTTACAATGCCCTTTTCATACCAGCCCAGGTGTTTTCCGTTAAAGCCATACACATCGGCTTCAAAGATGACAGCGACCGGTTCTCCGCTGTAAAGGTAGATGGTCCGGTCTTTATCTTTGGTGTCAATGTAAGCGATGGCCTTCCCGTCCTTGTTGAATAAAGCAACATCCTGGGCTGCCGCTCTGCAGCAAAAGAGAAGTAGCAGGAAGGTCAGGAGACGTTTCACGCTATCTGCTGTGCTATCAGTTCTGCAATATCCAGTACCTGTACACTGTCTTCCTTCCCTTGTTCCTTCACTCCATCTGTCAGCATGGTCATACAGAAAGGGCAGTTGGATGCAATAACAGCAGCACCGGTTGCCACAGCTTCTCTTCCACGTTCAAAATTGATGCGGGTAGCACCTTTTTCCTCTTCCTTGAACATCTGAGCACCACCTGCTCCACAACAGAGGCCATTACTACGGCAGCGCTTCATTTCTACTAATTCCGCATCCAGGGCTTCCAGCACTTTGCGGGGCGCTTCATAGATGTTGTTAGCGCGGCCCAGATAGCAGGAGTCATGGTAAGTGATCTTGCGACCTTTGAAGCTGCCGCCTTCTTTCATCCTGATCTTGCCTTCGTCGATCAGCTGTTGCAGGAATGTAGTGTGGTGGATCACTTCATAGTGTCCGCCCAGTTCCGGATATTCGTTACGGAGTGTATTGAAGCAGTGAGGGCAGGCGGTAACGATCTTTTTTACCTCATAACCATTCAGAACGGCTATATTGTTCTGCGCCATCATCTGGAAGATGAATTCATTGCCGGCCCTGCGGGCAGGATCGCCGGTACAGCTTTCTTCTTTACCGAGTATTGCGAAGCGAACGCCTACTTTATCGAGGATAGTGGCAAAGGCTTTGGTGATTTTCTGCGCACGTTGATCAAAACTGCCGGCACATCCCACCCAAAAGAGGATTTCAGGTGTTTCGCCGCTGGCGGCGTATTCGGCCATCGTTTTTATTTGCATGTGTATATCAGTTTAACTTAACGCTATTATCCATTCATTTCTACAGCCCATTTGTCCCTGTCGTCCGGACTCATTTTCCAGGGGGCCATGTTGTTTTCTATGTTGCTGAACATCATGTTCCATTCCTGCGGAGCGCTGGATTCTTCCATCACCAGGTGACGGCGCAGTTGCAGGATGATGTGCAGCGGATTGATGCTCACAGGGCACTCCTGTACACAGGCGTTGCAGGAAGTGCAGGCGCGGAGCTCTTCTTCAGTAATATAATCGCGAAGCAGGGTTTTACCATCTTCTGGTAAAGAACCTGTTTTGGCTATCTGTGCGCCAATGGCTTCCGCACGGTCGCGGGTATCCATCATGATCTTACGGGGAGATAGCTTTTTGCCGGTGATATTGGCCGGACAGGCAGCAGTACAGCGGCCACACTCCGTACAACTATAGGCATCCAGTAAATTTTTCCAGGTAAGGTCAGGTACATCTTTGGCGCCAAATTTAGGAATATCCCCATTGGTAGGCTCTGTGGATGCCAGTTCAGGCTGAAGCATCAGCTGTACTTCCTTCTGTACGGCAGGCATATTCTCCATTTTACCTTTAGGCCGCAGATCGGCGTAATAGGCATTCGGGAAAGCCAGTATGATGTGCAGGTGCTTGGAGTAGGGGAGGTAGTTCAGGAATGCCAGAATACCTAATATATGCAGCCACCAGCAGGTGCGTTCTATAGCAACGAGCGTACCATCTGATAATCCGGTGAACAGAGATACAAAAGGACCTGTCACCCAGAAGGCGCCGGTATTGAGATAATGTTCATGCCCATGTAGTTGCAGGGCCTGATCTGTTGTGTTCATCGTCAGGAACAGGAGCATCAGCATTATCTCCGTGATCAGGATGTAGTTGGCGTCAGAACGGGGCCAGCCATCCAGTTCATGCTGATTGAGACGTTTTACCTTCACAATGTTCCTGCGCACCAGGAAGATGGCGCAGCCTATCAGTACCAGCGCAGCCAGTACCTCAAAACAGCCGATCAGCACAGCATAAAGACCTCCCAGGAAAGGAGAGAACAGTCGGTGTGTGCCCAGTATGCCATCCAGGATTATTTCCAGGATCTCAATATTGATAATGACAAAACCCGCATATACGAAGAAGTGCAGGACAGCAACGAGGGGATTGCGGAACATTTTCTTCTGTCCGAATGCAAGCAGCAATACATTCTGCCAGCGCTGGCCAGGTTCGTCATTCAATTGTACATCCCTGCCAAGCAGAATATTCTGCCTGATCTGCCTGGCCTTCCTGGAAAACAGATATACAGCAATGCCGAAGGCAATTACAAATAATAGCTCCTGAATTATATGCATACGTCAGATTTGACTTCCTAATTTATAGCAATGTAAGGAAAAATAGATCATCCGCCATCGACTATGGCCTGCCGACTATGGACTCTTTTTCCTAATTTTACCCCGCTAAACAACCAACATGGAAACTAAGAACGTGATCCTGACCCAGGATGTGATAGAGAAGAAGATCAAACGTATTGCTTACGAGATCTATGAACATAATAGTGATGAACAGGAAATTATCCTGGCAGGTATCTGGGACAGGGGAATGATACTGGCAGAGAAGATCGCTGCGATACTGCAGGATATCTCTCCGCTGCGTATCAGGCTCTTACGACTGGACCTGGACAAACAACGTCCGGAAGCGGTGAAGCTCTCTGAAGAGATGGATTTCAACGGAAGAACGATCGTGCTGGTAGATGATGTAGCCAATTCAGGCCGGACCATGTTGTATGCCCTGAAACCTTTCCTGCAGTTCCTGCCTAAGAAAATACAGACTGCCGTACTGGTAGACCGTAAACATAAATCTTTCCCATTGTCGGTCGATTTCGTAGGATATTCCCTGGCTACCACCATGCAGGATATGGTGATGGTGGATATGGAGGAGAATGAGATCCGCTCAGCATACCTCGTATAAAACTCAGAAATGCAATAAATGTCCCCGGAATACTCCCCTGGAGGTCAGTTCCAGTGCGGGGGCGGGGAACTTGAACATATTCAGCACCTGGAATAATACTTTAACCCCTTTTCTACGTGTAGGTATCCGGGTGAAATCTATATCCGGCGAGAGGTAGAACTGCCGGTAACGGGGAATAGCCGAATAATCGTGCTCAATACCGTTGCCGTCCGTCCATATATTATTATCCCCTTTGAGCATACCGTTAGCGCCATATCCAGCGGCTACATTGAGCCAGGAAGGCAGGCGGCTATGGGGCATGAAAGCATGCAGATTGACTGATACCCAATAAGTTTGCGCATTATAGTCTTTCAGGGTCCTCTCCGCCAGATTATCTCCAAACAACTGATCTGTACGTGTTTTTAAGTAAGGGTCCTGATATCTTTTGGGATAGGCTGAGAACTTGAGCTGTATCCTTTGCTCATGCCATACCAGTTCCTGGCCGATCATCAGTGCTGATCCCCCGGCATTGGCCGCCATATCTGTCCAGGAGAAGCCCCATTCGGTGGAATAGGCATCCAGTATCTCTATAACAGACTGATAAACAAATCCGCTAAGCCCGCCGATCCAGATCTGCTGCTTTTCCGGCAGCCCGGTACAGCGCCACATTTCCCTGCTGATCTTTCCTTCCATATAGGCACTGTAAAAGTGTCCCGCTTTGTCCATCTGCAGCCATTCCGGAGTATCATCGAAAGTATGGAAACGTGATCGCGGGTACTGGTTGTACCAGGTATTATTGAGAATAGCCAGTGCACCTCCGTACAGGCTGGTAGTAACGCCTGCCATCAGCCAGATATTTGGACGATTGATGTGCATGGATTCCTGAACATCAATGACGGTATCTCTTTCTGAAACGGGATTTTGCTGCCTTGCCAGAACTGGGTAGTACAATAGTACTACCAGGATAAATAGAAGTATTCCTCTTAAATGTGGCACAGCTGCGGTTTTCATACGGTATAAAAAAATCCCGGCACTATACGGGTGTATTAGTGCCGGGACAAAGGTAAGAGAATAATGAAGGATTATTTCAGCTTCATATCCTTAATAATATGCTGTACACGTTGATCGAGCGCCTGAGTGGCTGCATCAAAGCCGGCTGCATTCTCAAGTTTCTGATTTACGCTGAAGTAGAATTTGATCTTCGGCTCGGTACCTGATGGGCGGGCGGAGATCTTGCTACCATCTTCCAGTACAAATTGCAGTACATTGGATCTCGGCAGATCGATCGGTTTTACTTCACCTGTTTTCAGATTTTTCACCTGCTGCAGTTCATAGTCGTACAGTGTTACTACCTGAGAACCATCAATAGTGGTCGGAGGGTTCTCACGATAACCACGCATCATATCGGCAATTTCCTCTGCACCCTTCATTCCTTTTTTGGTGATGGAGATCAGGTTTTCTTTATAATAACCGTATTTTACGTAGATATCAATCAGTTGTTCATACAGTGATCTGCCCTGGCTACTTGCATAAGCTGCCATTTCACAGATCAGCGCAACAGAAGCGATAGCGTCCTTGTCACGTACATTATCCCCGATCATGTAACCGTAAGATTCCTCACCACCGCAGATAAATTTCTCCTGACCTTCCTTACGTCTGATCAGGTCAGCGATCCATTTGAAGCCGGTCAGTACATTGTAGCATTTTACATTATTACTTGCGGCAAATACATCAATGAGGTCGGAGGTAACGACTGTTTTACATACATAGTCAGTATTTCCGGCCAGACCTTTACGCCTGCGGCCTTCTATGATATAGTTAAAGAGCAGTACAGCGGTCTGGTTACCATTCAGCAGTGTCCATTCACCTTTGATGTCTTTAACAGCAATACCTACACGGTCAGAGTCAGGGTCTGTACCCAGCAGGATGGCAGCATCCAGTTCTTTGGCTTTCTTCAGACCAATGCTCATCGCTTCAGCTTCCTCCGGGTTAGGATATACTACGGTCGGGAAATTACCGTCCGGAGTAGCCTGTTCTTCCACCACATGTACATTGGTAAAGCCATAACGCTTCAGGATCTCTGGCACCAGTGTAATACCTGTACCGTGGATGGGGGTATAAACTATTTTAAGATCGTGTTGTTCTTTGATCACTTCCGGCTGGATACTGAGGTTTTTCAGTTCCTGCAGATAGGCTTCGTCCACTTCCTTACCAATACTAGTAATATTGGCTTCTCCGCCGGACCATTTTACTTCGTCAATGGAAGCGATCTTCTCTACTTCACGGATGACGTTTTTATCGTGAGGAGGCACCAGCTGGGCTCCATCGTTCCAATAGGCCTTATAACCGTTATATTCTTTAGGGTTGTGCGAGGCTGTCAGCACGATACCACCCTGGCAACCCAGGTGACGGATAGTGAATGACAGTTCCGGGGTTGGGCGGAGGCTTTCGAACAGATATACCTTAATACCATTGGCAGCCAGTACATTAGCAGCAACTTCTGCAAAATAGCGGCTGTTATTACGGCTGTCATGTGCTATAGCCAGCTTTATTTCACCGGTGAAGGCCTGTTTCAGGTAGTTGGCAAACCCCTGGGTAGCCATTCCAACAGTATATTTATTCATACGGTTGGTACCTACACCCATAATCCCGCGCAGACCGCCTGTTCCAAATTCCAGGCTGCGATAAAAAGCATCAGCCAGTTCGTCGGGGTTATCCTGTTGCAATTTCTTGATCGTGGCAACGGTATCTGTGTCGAATTGGCCGCTAAGCCACTGTGATACCTTACTTTCAATGATATTATCCATAGAACGATTTCGATTTGTTTTCTTATTGAGAAAAAACAAGTGTGTAAATTAAAGCTAAAATCCGGAGAAAATGAATAGCCGGGAAAGAACTCAGCAATTATTAAACCAAGTTATTTTAAGCAGACAAATCAGTAATGTTGATAAATAGAAGTATTCCACACCCAATTGAAAATTGGGGGTATTGGTTAATTTTGCGTGTATGAGGCGGTACGAAGATTCTTACAAACAAAAAGGATTACGCAGGCAACTGGTCGATAGTATCCGGCAGAAAGGCATTACTGATGAAAATGTATTAACGGCTATCAACAACATCCCACGGCATTATTTCCTGGATACAGCTTTTGAAGGCATTGCCTACGAGGACAGGGCGTTCCCTATAGGGGAAGGTCAGACCATTTCACAGCCCTATACTGTGGCTTATCAGTCACAGCTGCTGGAGGTCAAGCCTTTTGAAAAAGTACTGGAAATCGGTACCGGCAGCTGCTACCAGGCTTGTGTGCTGGCAGAGTTGAAAGCCAATGTGTTTACGATAGAACGTCAGAAAAGACTGTTTGACCTGGTAAAGCAGTTCCCTTTTAAATCAAGGTACCCTACCATCCGCTTCTTCTATGGCGATGGTTATGAAGGACTTCCCACTTATGCGCCTTTTGATAAGATCCTGGTGACTGCGGCAGCCCCTCAGATCCCGGAAAAACTGTTGCAGCAACTAAAGGTGGGTGGAAAAATGGTCATCCCGGTTGGCGGTCAGGAAGTACAGCGGATGCTGCGCATTACCAAGATCAGCGATACTGAGTTTGACCAGGAAATGTTTGATAACTTTTCTTTCGTGCCTATGCTGGCCGGCAAGAAATCATAAAGTGCTGTCCACGGGCTTTTTATCTTTATCTTTTTCCTTATCATCAACTTCTTCTTCAGGTACCTCCTGTTTTTTCTTTTTCTTGAACATATCCGGATCCATTTTCCCGAAACGGTAACGTATGTTCAGACGGATGAAACGGGTGGTCCTTTTACGGGTATAATCCTGGATAAAGGCGTCTGTTGCGTAATGCGAGCTGTAATCCTGCGTATTCAGCACATCTGAAATATTCAGGGCGATGGCCAGGGCATTGTTTTTAAGCATTTCCTTACGGATACCCAGGTCTATGCCATTCATGGCCTTAAAAGTACCCTGCGGCGCCACTCTTGGTGAGCGGTAATGTCCATTCACCTGTAGATTGATCTTTGCCGGCAGGCGTACATTGGAATTGACGGTCACCCCGTAGGTAACATACTCATTACTAACATTTAGCCCAGTCAGTTTACTGTACTCCATATTCAGGTTGGTGGTTACATTCCATCCACGGATAATATGCAGGTTATAGGTGAAATTGGCGCCCCAGTCCTTATCTGTAGCCAGGTTCATGGGCCTGGTAGTGGTCACGCCCGTAGCCGTATCCAGGATGCTGATACGGTCAATATCGTCATTCGCCTGGGAATAATATACACCGGTATTCAGGTAGTCTTTGGAATTGGGAAAATACCTGGAATAATTCGTTTCAAACTTGTGGGTCAGAGAGGGCTTCAGGTCCGGGTTCCCTGCGCGGATATTCTGTGGATCTGAGTTGTTGATATACGGCAGCAGCTGGTCAAATCCCGGTCTGTCTATTCTTGTGGAATAGTTGAAGATCAGGCTCTGGTTCTCGTTGTGCGGCAGATTGTATTTCAGGAAGACGCTCGGGAATACGTTCAGGAAACGGTTATTTACCGAAGTATCCTTGGTATAGGAGAAGCCCCGCAGGTCTGCCTGCTCTATCCTGGCGCCCACCTGGTACCCGAGATTACCAATGGCATTCGAGAAGTTCACATATCCCCCATAAACATCCTGTTTGTAATAGTAGGTGTTGGAGAGGTCCAGGCTTTTCTCATATTGCTGGGTGGTAAAGTTGAACAGCCGGGCATCATAATCGTTATTGTTATTCTGAAGGGTCACCTTGGCGCCCGTTTCGAACTTTCCCTTCTTGCCCACCGGAGTGGTATAGTCTGTCTGGATATTCCAGAACTGGTTCTGGGAGATCCCTGAATTCCGTTGTAATTGGGCATTACCAGGCGTACTATCCGCATTTTGATACTGAGTGCTATAGTTACTATTATTCCGGCCTTTATTGTTGCTATAGCTGATATAAGCCGTCCATTCTTCGTTCTGTTTATTGGTGGTATGGCGGAAATTCAGGCTGGTATTATTATTCGGATTGCGGTAATCGCTGGTATTATGACGCTCGCCGGTCTGGAGCGTTTTTCTGTGGACATCCAGGTAGTTCAGCATAATATCGTCTGCACTATTGCCGGTGTTAAGGTTTAAGCCTTCGGAAATTGTGATGGTATTGAAGTCATTCAGGTAGTAGTCGAGTCCGATGCGGCCGCCATTACCGGAGTTGCTGTTCTTATTCCGGCTGTCCTGCGTAAAGAATGCTGTACCGGCGGTATCGACTATCAGGTTCTGACGGTTACTGTAACCGTAGCCGGTCTGGCTGCCGTACCAACCGTTGTAATTGGCGAAGAAGTTAAATTTCCGGATGCGGAGGCTGGCATTGGCATTCCCGTTGAGTTGTCCGCGGGTGGCTATGCCAGCATTGAACATCACGTTATACCCGATGGCCTTATCCTTTTTCAGTACGATGTTGATAATACCACCGCCGCCCTGGGCCTCAAATTTGGCGGAAGGATTGTTGATTACCTCTACGCGATCTATCGTAGACGCCGGGATCATCTGGAGAGCGGTTTTAGCGTCTCCGAAAGGGGAGGGCTTACCGTCTACATAGATGGTCACGCTTTTACCACGGAGAGTAATATTATCGTCAATATCAACGTCTACGCTGGGGATGTTTTTAAGCACGTCTGTACCCGAACCGCCTTCCGCAGTAATCATACTGCCTGCATCAAACACCTGACGGTCTATCTGCATGGAAAAAGCAGGTTTTTCTGATTTGATCTCCACAGTCGCAAGTACCTTACCTGCTGGCTGCAACCTAAGCGTGCCCGCAAACTGTACCGGCTTGCCGGGAATGATCTTTACAGCTTTTACAAGCTTATCATATCCCATGAAGGTGATGCGGAGTACGTAAGTACCTGCAGCTACGGTATTGAAGGTGAAATCGCCATCCGGCTGAGTGTACATGCCTGTTACTACGGAAGAATCCTGCGGGTTGAGTAATACGACGGAGGCATACTCCACCGGTTTGCCGGTAACGGCGTCCAGTGCTTTACCAACGAATTTAGCGGAATTATTACCGGTTTGAGCCATAGCAATACTGCCACAGCACATAAACGCTGCCAGAAGTAGACGTTTAAGCATGCATGATGGATGTTAATGAGACCTAATTGTTGAGACCAGGACAAAAATATCTATCTCATATGCAAAGTATTGCTATTTGTGATGAATGGTCAGTTATTGTGGTGTAGGGCAATCCACAGCTGCACCAGTCCTATGAGAAAACCGATAGCGGCCCCTCCCAATTCAGCCAGGCGTAGTTCCCGACCCAGTGAAACAGTGATCAGCTTTTTTAACTGGTCAGCAGAAAGGGTGCTTATTTTCCGGCTGACAATAGCCCGGACATCCAGTTCGTTTTGTGCACGCTGAAGGTATTGATCGATAATTTCCGGGAACATATTATCCAGTTCTGTGACCAGTACTTTCTTTACCTGCTGAATGGTGCTGTCGCCGATAAACATTTTGAAAACGGGCATGGCTTCTGGTAGTTTTTCCCGTAGGAAAGTATCCATATGCGCTTCTACCACGGGGATCATACTTTTAATTTTTTCCGGGTCCGCGAGTTGCTGACGGACGTCGTCAAAAGAAAATAGCTGTGTAGCGACAAATTCTCCGGTTTGATCTGCCAGTTGCTGCTGACGTCCCGAAAAGGAGCGGAGCAGGAAAAAGATGGTTATTTTGTTTGTCAGCCAGCCTATAAGCGCTGCTAGAAAAGGAATGATATATAATGACATAAAGCGATGATTAAAAAAAGTAAGCAAAGAAATGAGAAAAAATTTGGAAATTAAAAACGCATTTTGTTATCTTTGCATCCCAATCAAAACAAACGGTGGTTGTAGCTCAGTTGGTTAGAGCATCAGATTGTGGTTCTGAGGGTCGAGGGTTCGAAACCCTTCAATCACCCAAAATACAAAAGGCGACTCGAAAGTGTCGCCTTTTTTTGTGTCCCTATGCTGCTATTGCCTATGCTGACCAGAGAAGAAATCAAAGCCCATTATTATAAGATATTCCTGGACGAAGAACTATCCCGTCTAGGTTTTATGAATAGCCTTGTCGGTATCAAACCCAGGATTGAAAATACCGCCAGTTATTTAAACCCTGCCATCGCTGGTTTTCCTAGCAATACGACAAGCCGTGTGTTCCATGAAAGTTTTCTTTACAGAGTACAGCTCTTCTTAGTTGTAGGAGTGCCAGTCATTGCCATAATTGGTTTTATTTTTCAGGTAGGCGAGGAGCGCCCCTTATGGTTAAATATATTTGCCGGATTGCTGATGCTGCCGGCCCTTGTTATATCCTGGCGGAAAACAATGGAAAGGAAGGAACACAGACGGCTGGAAATTTCTGCAGTTGGTATATCAATAGGACGCAGGCATTTCCCCTGGATGAACATCGTGGGTACGATGATGTTACGCAGGATAGGTAAGCATGGTAAGCCTGAGAAATACAAACTTGTGTTGTTACTGGATAGTGGGGAAATTATTCGGCATGATCTTGAATATTACGAGTCATTCTTGTCTCATTCCCGGAAAGATATCAGTGTGGCGATAGAACATTTCAAAAGCAAAGTACCTGGCTGGTAGGTATAATATTTTTTCCATTTCTCAACTAATTTCAGTAGATTCACTTTGTCTAACATGCTACTATACATGTGATTGTGAACGGGAATTCTTCAAGTTACTCCAAAAAAATAATCTGTCGGGAACAGTGATCTGACGCACAGGAAACGCTCACTTATCTGGCTGTAAGCATTTGCGCACCATTTACATCAACAAGCAAATAAACCAAAACAATCGTTTCAGTTATCTTTAAACTCCATCACAAATGAAAACGTTCGTTTCTATTACATTTCTCATTTTGCTCGTTACTGCCTGTAACAACCCTGGAAAAAAAGCTGAAAGTATGTCCGGCGATAGTTCAAAAGCAACGATGGAATCATCATCAGACGAAGCGAATTATCCGTATACGCTGGACAAGCCTTATAAAAATTGGAAGCCGGGGGATAAGAAACATACCCAGACTGTGTTAAAGATGCTGAAAGCATGGGAAACAAAAAATGCAGCGGAATGTGCTTCCTACTTTGGAGACAGCCTGGAATTGGCCCTGGATTATTATCATAAAGTAGTACCGCATGACAGCCTGATAACGATGCTGGAACATTCATGGGCAGATTTCGCCAGTGTAAACATAAAGATGGATGACTGGGAATCTGTTATATCCGATGATAAGAAAGATGAATGGGTAACAGTGTGGTATAAGCAAACCTGGACTGATAAAAAAGGTAAAATGGATTCCATGGCTGTTGTTGACGACGCTAAGATCAAGGATGGAAAGATCGTGATATTTGATGAAAAGATCCGACACTATCCAACCCCTAAAAAATAACACATAGTAAACCGGGATTGCATGCAATCCCGGTTTGTTTATATTACTTCGTGGCAGCATCTTTCCCTATCACCGTCCAGTCATCACCGCCATGCCCCTTTGCTATCCATTTATCCATTTCTGCCGCTATAGCAGGAATTACGGCCAATGTGGTTCCTCCCTGTGCCGCCGCCTCTATGAACAGCTGTGTATCTTTTCTGGCCATATTTAACTCCCATGAAGGCTGATCATATTTTCCTCCGGCTACTCTTTGTAATCTGGCTGCTAAAAATGCACCGGGATTCCAGGAATCAAACAGGGTATTCAGATCTTCCAAAGGTATATGCAATGCTTTCGCCAGCGAGAGCGTATCTGCAATGCCTGCTGTGAAAGTTACCAGGAAGAGATTACCTATGAGCTTCATACCAGCAGCTTTACCTTCTTCCGCGCCGAAATTAAGCACCTTGCCTGTCATTTGTGAAAGCACGGGCTCCAGTTGACTGATGACGGTCTGGTCGCCGGATACCAGCATATAACCCGTACTTTCGAGTGCATTCTGAGGACCCATAAAAACGGGGGCATGCAAATATGTAAAACCTTGTTCCTTCCACTCACGGGTCCGTTGGATCGCTCCCGCGGCAGAGGTTGTGGTATGATCGATAATGATGGCACCCGGCTTCAATCCTTTGCGGGCTGATGCCAATACTTCGTTTACTGCAGCATCATCTTTTAAGGTAAGATGAATGATATCTGCTCCCTTTACAGCATCTGCAACATCCGCAAATGCTTTGGCACCCTCAGCTTCCAATGCGGAGGCCTTTGCCGCGGTACGGTTCCATACCTGCACCTGTGTTCCTTTTTTGAGGAGTGCTTTTGCAAAGTTGGCTCCTAATAGTCCGATACCTAAAAATGCTACCATGGGTTTACGTTATTTGTATAAAAATACTACTAGTCCCTTATTTCGAAAAGTGTAAATTAAGGAGGAAATGTTGTCGTATTAAAGCTATTCTTATGATATATATTACCCAGTTGATCTACATCCATGAAGGACAGGAGCATACCTTCCACCAATTTGAGGACGTTGCCATACCACTTATAGCGAAGTATAACGGGAAATTATTACTACGTCTCCGGCCGTCTGCCGGCCAGTACATTGCAGGGGAGCTGGAAATACCCTATGAAGTACACCTGGTTAGTTTTCCCGGTGAGGAAGAGTTTAATGCATTCAAGCTTGATAAGGAGAGAGAGAAATTCTTACATCTTAAAGATGCAGCAGTAAAGAAGATGTTGTTAGTGCAGGGGAGTGCTTTATGATGTTTTAATAATTTGCAGGCGGTCCATACAGGCCGCCTGCAAATCTTATTATTCCGTTCTTAGTGCTTTCACAGGATTCATCATCGCTGCTTTCATTGCCAGCAGGCTCACCGTAAGGAAAGCAGTTACTACAGCTAGTATTCCTGCCATCGCTATCATCCACCACTGAATGGTAATCCTGTACGCATATCCCTGCAGCCATTCCTGCATCGCCCACCATATTACAGGTGTAGCAATCAGTATTGCTACCAGTACAAGTTTGATGAAATCCGAAGAAAGTAACTGTACAATGTTGGTCACCGATGCGCCCAGTACTTTTCGCACCCCGATCTCCTTTACACGTTGTTCAGTAGCATAGGTAGCCAGTCCGAAGAGGCCAAGACAGGCAATGAAGATCGTCAGTCCTGCAAAGGCTGCGAATAATTCTCCAAAGCGGGCATCCTGTTTATATTGCCGGTTAAAAGACTCATCCAGGAAGCTATACAGGAATGGACGGTGTGGCGCAACTGTGCTCCATGTTTGTTCCAGCTCCTTTATCGTCTTTTGCAAATGATCTGTTTTTATGCGGAGGGATAACTTGTTCTGTGCCTGCGGAGGAGCCATCCTCATGGCCAGTGGTTCCACCTTTTTATGCAATGACTGATAGTTGAAATTCTTGGTCACGCCAATCACAATACCTTTACGTCCCCACTGCTCAAAGCGTTTACCCACGATCTCTTCAGTGTTCGAATAACCATACTGTTTAGCGGCCGCTTCATTGATGATGAGGGCTTCTTTAGCGTCTGTAGGAAAATCGCGGGAATAAGCTCTGCCTGCAGCCATTTTTATTTCGTAGGCGGGTATGAAATCATAGTCGATCTCATACATGCCAGGCACTTCTGCTTTCATGTCCCCGTTACGCGATTCTATAAAAGTGGTACCATTAGGGTAGAAGTCGCCAGGTACAGCCCTGGATGCAGTAATAGACTGCACCGCCGGGTTTTTTGCCAGTATCGCTTTAATAGTTTCAAAGGACTCGTTCACTTTTTGATCGCCGCCATAATCGATCACCAGCATCTGGTCCTGGCGGAAGCCAAGAGAATGTGACCGCAGGTGCCTGAGCTGTGAATGGACTATCATGGTGCCGGCAATAAGCGCTATGGATAAACTGAATTGTACTATTACCAGCGCCTTCCTTAGTGCGATGCCCTTGTTTGAAGAGCGGAATTGCCCTTTCAGCACCTCTACAGGCCTGAATCGCGCCAGCACCCAGGCTGGGTAACCGCCTGCAAGCAGGCCCAGTATAAAAGGCATCAGTAGAAGCGCAGGAGTGATCTTCCAGGAGAGCAGCAGCGAATGGGTGAGGGGCTTACCGGATATTTCCCGGATAGCTGGTAATGCTAATATGGTGAATACAATAGCCAGCAATACGGCTGAAAATGAGATAAGGATAGACTCAGTCAGGAACTGGTATATCAGCCCTTGCTGATACGCGCCTACCGCTTTTCTTACGCCTACTTCCCTGGCTCTTTCCATAGAACGTGCTGTAGAGAGGTTCACGAAATTGATACAGGCGATAAGTAGTACAAAAATGGCGATGATCGAAAAGATATATACATTCGACAGGCTCCCGGTAGGCCCCGGCTGCCGCTGGGCCTTAGAGTGCAGATATGCTGCTGATAATGGTTCAAATGCTATGGTATAAATACTGCGATCACTTTGGGGATAATGACGTGATGTAAATTCCGGAATCTTTGCCTCCAGCGTTTTAATATCTGTATGTTCCGGTATGAGAAAGTAAGTATAGAAATCAATATACCCCCATTCATCGAAGATCTCTGCTCTCCAATTCCTGAAGGTACTCATGGAAACCAGGCCATTGAAACTCAGATGTGAATTAGCTGGAACATCCTCTATCACACCTGTTACTGTGAATGTCTCCTGATTATCCACGCGCAGTGTCTGTCCCAGAGGGTTCTGATTGCCGAAATATTTCTGTGCAACACTCTTCGTCAACACAACGCTGTTAGGCGCCACGAGCGCGACTTTAGGATTGCCGGCCAGCATCTTCCAGCTAAAGACATCAAACACTGTTGAATCGGTGAATACGAACCCCTCTTCCTGGAAACGCCGTTCACCATGTTCCAGCAGGAAGGTATTCGGACTTGTGAACCGTACTATTTTCTTTATCTCCGGAAAATCTGCAGCCAGTGTGGGCGCTACAGGTGCATTGCCCCATACCTGGTAATCTTCCGGGGCAGGAGATGAGTTCCTGTCAACATCCTTTGGATTGCGGTATGCGTGCAGTACCCGGTATATTTTATCGAAATTGGTATTATATCGGTCATATGATAACTCATCTTGTACATATAACGTGATCAGTATGCAGCAGGTAATGCCTATTGCGAGACCAGTGATATTGATCGCAGAATAGGCCTTTTTCCTTAACATGTTGCGCCAGGCAATTTTGAGATAATTTTTCAGCATAAAGAGAGCATTATAGCGGTAAGCTTAGTGGTCGGAGGATAAGGTACAAAAAGATTGCCATTCACGGGTATCCGCTACAGTGGCTGATTTTTAATTGTCTGGCCGGCTCAGGTTGTCCACATGCGCACGTTATACTGGCCGGAAACGGACAGGTGAAGCAGGAGGGGAAAATTTACCTACCTTGCACCGCTATGAGAACGGAGGATGCTATTCAGTTTATCAGACATAAGGAACTGTCAATTTCTGGCCCTTCTAACTGGGCAGACCTGGGATGTGGTGCAGGAACCTTTACTACTGCACTTGCACATTATTTGGAACCGGGTAGTGTGATACATGCGGTGGATCAAAAATTAGCTGCCGGTCTGCATATACCCGTACCGGCTGGAATACAGGTAAAGACACTGGAGCTGGATTTTGTGAAAGATGAATGGCCCTTTGCACAATTGGACGGTATTGTATTGGGAAATGCACTGCATTATGTCAGAGACCAATCTGCCTTCATAGAGAAACTGAAAAGATATCTGAAACCGGAAGGAAAACTGCTGATTGTCGAATACAATACAGACCGGCCTGTGCCTACCTGGGTACCTTATCCACTGAGCTATCATTCCCTGGAAAAACTCTTTAAAACACATGGTTACAACCATATTGAGATGATAGGAGAAAGACCTTCCGTATATGGTAATGCAAACCTGTATACGGCGATTATCAGAAAATGACTCCTGTTTCAATAGCTGTGATAACTTACTGGTTTCAGTAAATAGTGATATACATATCCGGATTAATATGTTGCCCTGCAGACATCTGTGGAAAAAAAAGAAACATATTTTTTTAAATAAATAATAATTCCTTCCCATCCGTAAAAGGGTACTTCTCTTTTCGTTGCCGCTTCATTTTTCATGACCTTACTTATTTAAGGCCCCTGAACGGACGTTCGTACGTCCGCCAACTTTCTATTATTCAGTATGTTACATTAACTTATACCCAATATATTCTTAAAGCAGGATGAGCATTACTCGAAATAACGTTAGGATGATTTCCCATTTTATTAACCAGTAAGAACATTATACCTTGAAACTAATTTTTCTCTGTGGTTCACTGGAGCCTGGTCTGGATGGTGTGGGCGATTATTCAAGACGGCTGGCATGTGAGTTGATCCGGAAATCGCACGAGGTAGCAATCATAGCCCTTAAAGACAGGGTAAGCGCTTCCCTGTATAATGGTCTTCAAAGTAGCAATGGTATTGAAGTACCTGTTCTTCGTATACCCGCATCAATGGATGAAAAGGAACGCTTTTCCCATGCTGGCAACTATATCAGGAAATTTGGCCCTGAATGGGTTAGCCTGCAATATGTACCCTTCTCTTTTGAGAAAAGAGGACTCCCTTTTTCATTCGGCAAACATCTGAAAAGTTTAGGCAGCAATATCAAATGGCATTTCATGTTCCATGAGCTCTGGGTGGGGCTTCACGGATATAGCAGTTTTAAACTGAAGATGCTGGGCCTGATGCAAAAGGTGATCATCAAACAAATGCTGGCAGCTATCAATCCTGAATCTGTTACAACTTCCATTGGTATTTATAAAAAGAACCTGGGGTGGAAAGAGGTGAACCTTATTCCCCTGTTCAGTAACATTTCGGTGGCAGGTATGCCGCAGGAAGATACACGGAATCCGGACAACCTGACAGCCATTCATTTTGGCTGTTTTACAGGAGCGTTGGACGATTATAAACGGCAGGTCGATTTTCTGACAGCTATAGGAGAGAAGACAGGTAAAACCGTATGCCTGGAGATCATCGGCAATGGCGGACATTATAAAGAAAAGGCCCTTGATATTTCCCGGCATGCTTTCGGTGAAGAGAATGTAATAGATCGTGGTTTC
Source organism: Chitinophaga sp. CF418 (assembly GCF_900142925.1). Lineage (GTDB taxonomy): Bacteria > Bacteroidota > Bacteroidia > Chitinophagales > Chitinophagaceae > Chitinophaga. The sequence continues at coordinate 323,698 of NZ_FRCN01000005.1, read as the reverse complement.
CTGCCGGAAGAATCCATTTCCAATCATTTACTCAGAGCCGATATCGGCATTTCACGGGCAGACTATACGCTGTTCGGGAAGAGCGGTTCTGCAATGGCAATGCTGGAACACGGGCTCCCTTTGTTGCTGAGAGGACCGCGGCCAAAGGAAGACATTATGGGTAATAACTTTCCATTTAAGGAACAACTGGTATACCCTGATGACCCTTCGAAGGAATTTGCAAAGAAAGACCCGGTCTATTTTATCGGTGAGGTTTCCGATATTTTTATGGAAAGCCTTTCTGAGAAAGAACATGGTCAACTTGTACTAATAACCAGATAGATAAAAAAGGCGTTCGCGAAAGCGGAACGCCTTTTTCATTCATCACTTAATGGCCTTGAAAAATGAAACATTCCCTGCCATGTCAACCTTAACAATCATTAGTTCACTGTTCTTTCTTAGTTCTACGAAATAGTTATCGGCGTCATCAAATGCCATGTCAAACAATGTCATATCCGTTTCATTGGCTTCGTTGTCATCGTACAGGAATACTCTTTCTGCATTGTAGTCGCCGTATTTTTTCTGAATGGTGTGCTGTGCATTTTCAGGCAAATCAGCAAATGTCTTTGTTTCCGTTGTGCCGACGAGGTTACTATGAATATCATAGTAAGCCCTCATGTCTTTTTGACCCATTGTAAAAGCTACTTCCTCGAAATAGTTTGTTTTCTCGAAGCGTATATTGGTTGCTCCGGGGAAATCTTCATAGAACTGGTTCTTTGTAAAAATGCTCACCTCTGCGTTGTTTTCCCTACGTATTTCCTTTCTCTCCGCTTTTGTTTTTTTACCTTCGTCCTGAGTATGTGCAAATGTTATGTTAACTGACATAAGCAATACGCCTGCTGCAAAAAAAATCTTTTTCATGACTCATTTGTTTAGTGTTTTTTTGAGAATGTGATACAAAGGTATCAGCATTGAAGACACTACTTTTTTTGGAATCGGTCAACAGGCGTTTCCTGTCGGTAAGGAAGGATGACCTGTTGATAAGTGAATCATCAGTAATGACAAATATTATTTCATCCCTGTTACTGCTGATATCATTGAGTATGATATCTGTTCAGACAACAGCACAGACGCCCCGTAACCTGTTAAGCAGATTTTCCCGGCAGGAGATTGCCGGCGCCCTACAACCTCCTGGTCAATGGCATCCTTTCCCGGTAAGCACCGCAGAATGGCAGAAGGTATTGCCTGACTCCGTTCGTCAGAGTATCATCAGGCAGGCGGAAGTATACCAGAAGATCCCCTTTGTGGCTATTCCAGCCACCATGATGATGGAATACCAGCAAAACGGCGATCGCTCACACTATGAAGAAGTCTCTTTCAGGAAAAGGGACCAGTTGTTTACAATGGCGGTAGCTGAGTCTATAGAACAGAAAGGCCGTTTCCTGAACGCTGTCATAAATGGTATCTGGTCTTTATGTGAAGAAAGTTACTGGGGTACACCGGGACACCTATACCTGCAGAAAGCAGGTATAGATCTGGCTGATGTGGAAGATCCTGCTGTAGATCTGTTTGTAAGTGAAACCGCCGCTGTGCTTGCCCTTACTGATTATCTGCTGGGTAAGCAACTGGACGCGTATTCTATACTGTTACGTAAGCGTATTTACTATGAGGTGAACAGAAGAATGCTTGTGCCGCTGGAGAAAGACAGCGACAGATATTTCTATCTGAAGAAGGGCACCAAGGAGTATCCTATCAACAACTGGAATCCCTGGGTGATCAGTAACTGGATGACCAGCCTGCTTCTATTGGAAAAGACCCCTGAACGCCGGATCAATGAGCTGGAGCATGCGTTACACCTGCTCGATCATTACATCAATTTTATCGGAGATGATGGCGCTATAGATGAGGGACCTGTTTACTGGTCAGGCGCTACTGGTAGACTGTTCGATGCTCTCACCATCCTGGAAAGCGCTACCGGTGGTAAACTGACGATCTACGATGCACCCATTATAACGAACATGGCGGCTTATATCTATAAAATGCATATTGCCGGCAGTTACTATATCAACGTTGCAGATGCTTCGCCGGTGATCAGTACCGATGGTTTGCTGCTGTACCGCATGGGACGGGCCCTGCGGGATACCACGCTAACGAGTTTTGGCGCCTGGGCTTTTCACCGGTATCCTGTAAGAACACCCATCTCCGGAGATTTCGCCAAACCCAGGATGCTTTTCAATATGCAGGCCTGGACGGACTGCAGCAACAGCAAGGGACTAGCACCCGCAATCCCGGACGTATGGCTGGAAAGTATCCAGTTAATGGCGGCCAGGACAGATAGGGGATTATTTGTAGCCTCTCACGGCGGACATAATGGTGAAAGCCATAACCATAATGATGTGGGGGATTTCATCGTATATGCCTCCGGGCAGCCTGTTATCATAGATGTAGGGCTGGGCACGTATACAGCAAAAACCTTCTCAAAGGAGCGATACCAGCTCTGGTATAACAGCTCAGCTTATCATAATCTACCAACCATAAACGGAGTACAGCAGAACGCAGGCAGGAAATTCAGCGCCAGGGAGGTACAATACCTGAAAGACGGTAATAATGTTACCCTGCACATGGATATTGCGGGTGCATATGCACCGGAGGCCGGGGTAAGCCAATGGAAGCGGGACGTAAAAATGGACCGGCAACAGAACAGGGTAACCATTACAGATGATTTTGTCCTGAATGCTCCTGCCACAACGCTGACACAGACCTTTATGACTGTCTGCCCGGTAGATTTACAACAAGGGGCGATCCGCTTCAATATACCTGGGGAACGACCGGTGCTGTTGGAATATGATGCGGATATCTGGAATGTTAAAAAGGAGCAAATAGATTGTAATGCTCCGGACGAAAAGCGGCTGGCGGATAATTGGCCCCACAAGCAGATCACGCGGCTGCTATTGCAACGTAAAGAGAGTGTAAGCAGCGGACGCCATGAGTTTATAATACGGCAGTTATAGGGTGTAAACGGGGCTACAAACATGCAACCCCTAACGGGGTTGATTGGTGTTTTGTTGTGATTACCGGAATCCCCAGGGTTGCCACCCTGGGCTACAAACACGGCAACCCCTAACGGGGTTGATTGGTGTTTTGTTGTGATTATCGGAATCCCCAGGGGTGATAACCCTGGGCTACAAACACGGCAACCCCTAACGGGGTTGATTGGTGTTTTGTTGTGGTTACCGGAATCCCCGGGGTTGTCACCCTGGGCTACAAACACGGCAGCCCCTAACGGGGTTGATTGGCGTTTTGTTGTGGTTACCGGAATCCCCAGGGTTGTCACCCTGGGCTACAAACACGGCAACCCCTAACGGGGTTGATTGGTGTTTTGTTGTGGTTACCGGAATCCCCGGGGTGATAACCCTGGGCGTCATGAATTTATCCCCCAGATCCGAATGTTTATAGCCCTGGGGGAAATCCCGGGAACCGGATGTTTATAACCTCATGGGGGAATCCCGGGACCGGGATATTTGTAGCCGGCGTATGGATAAAATCCCCAGATGATATTCCCATAAAAGAAGGACGGCCTGTTAAAGACCGTCCTTCTTTTATGACGAAAAATCATTTTTAAGCTGCTGCTGTCTCTGTTTCCTTGGCAATTTTCACTTTTTCCTTTCTTAGTACGCGGGAATAAAGTGACAATTTCGGGTCGAAAATGAAGGTGAAGAACAGCTTGGTCCACGATGCGTGCGACAGTAATGTATCATAGAAAGCAGGTGCTTTACTTTTGATCTGTGGCAATTTATTCCATGGAATGGATGGAAAATCGTGGTGTTCGTTGTGATAACCTACGTTAAAGGCTACTGTGTTCAGCGGGCCATAGTAACTGTAAGTTTCCTGGATTGGATCCAGGGTCAGATAGTGTTCCTGTATCCAGCGGGCGCCCAATGGGTGAAGGCCTACTGAGAAGAAGAAACTGATCAACATATAGAGCAGGGCTTTAGGGCCGATGAAGGCTACGATGGCCACGTCGAAAGCAATCTGTACGATCCAGTTCACCACGATCCAGCGGTCCAGCAGGGAAATATTCAACCTGGCGGTGCGGCAGATCTGGAAAACAGGGAAGAAAAGGAACCACAGCATCTTTTTTATCGGATTGTTGCTTACCAGTGCAGCCTCCCAGAAATCCGGCAGGTCAGCATCCAGTTCATGTTCTCCCTGGTGGGCATGGTGCTTCAGGTGATAGCGCTGGAAAGAAACTGAGCTGGGAAATATATGCGGCCAGTTTGCGATCATGCCTGCAAATAGGTTCGGTGTTTTGCCTTTAAATATGAGTCCATGGGCAGTCTCGTGGATCATTACCCACAAAGCATGGCTGATAAAGGCGCCTACGGCGTAGGCTACCAGGAAGATCAACCACCAGGAGGCATCACGTAACCAGAAAGAAAGACCAACCTGCGCTGCTACCAGGCCGATGATCATATAAATCGTATAGGGGTTTTTCCCTATAAGTTCCTTTACCTCAGGATGTTGTTTCAGGATCTGCCTTACTCTAACATGATGTGGGTTCGGCTCATTACTCCACGTGAAGTCAGTCGGTTTGTTACTCATATTTTACGGTGTAAATCTTAGTTTGAAAAGGCTTCATAGCATATCCCCGGGGAATTCCCCTTGCTGTGTTCGCATACTAATTACCTGATAATCTGTACAAATTGGTGAAAATATTTCAGAATAGGTATAGATTTTCAAATTCACCGGCTAAAATTAAGATTTTTTTATAAATCTGACTGGATGATAATGATCATAAAAAAAGAGCCTGCCCAGGAATGACCCGGACAGGCTCTCACTTTTTATTCAATCTTACTATCTGAACAGGTGGACGGTAGCGCCTATTTCGTAGGTGCCGTCAACATAGGTCTTGATGCCTCCCGTCTGGGTGGTATACATTGCCTGTATGCCTACCGTTTTCAGGATATTCACGCCAATACCAGCCGTTACGCTTTTTGTGGTATGGTACATCGCCATTACGTTGGCAACATCATTCAGGATAGAGACGTTAACGCCTGCATCGAGAATATTGTCAAAACCACGTACACCACGGTAACAGATCTTAGGCTCTATGGAAGTGATCGCTTCATTCACGGCAAATCTGTAGGAAGCTGCCGTAAAGAAGATGCCACCGCCGTCTGCTTCCTTGTCATCTCCGGTAAAGAGACTTCTTACGTTGGGCAGGGATGCCTGTATGGTCAGTTTTGTATCTGTGTATGCCATGCCGTACTCTGCTTCGAAGTAATTATCCCGGCGGTTGAATGCACTTACGGAAGGGTCATTCGGATCGCCATTCAGGTTCTTATAATCGATGCGTTGTACGTTCCATGCCAGCGACAGACCGAAGTGCAGCTGCTGGTCAGGATTGGTCAGCGGCAGGTGATAGGCATAGGTGAGGGCAACACGTGTCCTGTTGATCAGACCCGCTACATCATTGAAGATGTGTAAGCCTGTGCCCACCCTGTTACCTACGGCATAGTCGGCAGAGAAGAACTTTGTGATCGGAGCACCTTCGATGCCATTCCACTGATTGCGGTAAGCGGCATTCAGGTGCAGCCCTTTTTCGAGCCCGGCCATAGCAGGGTTTGCCAGGTACTGGTTCTGGAAGTACTGGGTGCCGGATGGCTCCAGTAAGGCCTTTGCATTACTGAGCGATTGGGCACTGACCTGGTTGTTAATGCCAGCAGCCAATAAAAGGCTGCTGACAATGAACGAACGTATATTTAGTTTTTTGCTCATAATAAATAGTTGTTACCGGATTAATTTCTGTCCCTGATGATCGTGATATAACCTTTCGCTGTTTTCGCACCACCTTCGATCGTTAAGATGTAGTAGTAAGTGCCTTCAGCCAGCGGGCTGCCATTCATAGTACCATCCCAGTCATTGCTGTAATTCCTGCGGGTATATACAAGACGGCCTGCGCGGTCGAAGATCTTCACTTCATTATTAGGATAGCTATCCAGGTTACGGATCACCCATTTATCATTCTTACCATCACCGTTTGGTGTCAGGAGATTCACCGCATCTACTTTGAAGTCTGCCACTACTGAGACTGTGAAGTCGGCAGTATTGGTACAGCCAGCGTCGTTGCTTGCGGTAACATGATAAGTAGTGTTCTGCATTGGCCTTACTTCCAGTACGGCGCTCTGCTGACCACTGATGATGCCATCGGCATTATCCCACTGGTAGTGAGTTCCACCTGTTGCGGAGAGGTGTACAATATCTCCTTTGGAGACGCTGTTGCCTTTATCGCTGGTGATAGTGATGGCACCCAGGGTAGCCACTTCAATATTGAAGGAGCGGCGTAATGTATCGATACCACCGTTTGCAGTACCACCATTATCCTTGATGGTAACAGTTACTGCGGATGTACCGGTTGCGCTGGTCTTCAGCTGGTAGGTGATGAGACCTGCCGCGCTTACGCTCAGCTTATCGAAGCTGGCTGCTTTGTCAGTGATGATGGTAAAGCCATAAGTCTGACCTGGTTCTACCGCAGAGGCACCTGACAGCTGGATGGTGTGTTCCTGACCGTCCGGACAGATCGTTACGTTGTTGATCGCGTCGAGGGTTGGCGCCTGGTTCACTAATATCACCTTCACTGTTACCGGTACGGCAGTGCTGGTGTTCAATCCGTCGCTGACAGTGATAGTCAGGGTAACGGTGGTGCTCACCTTGGCGTTCAGCTTAGCCTGATCTGCCACCAGGATGTTACCATTGGCATCTATTGAGAAGGCGCCGTTGGAATCATCGGATGTGATGGCCCAGTTCTGGAAGATGCCTGATGCATCAGTAGCGGTTACCTTACCCACCTGTGTACCTACTGCGCTTCTTTCCAGGATATCGAATGACAGACCGCCATCGATAACTGGTGCAGTTGCGTCGTAAGTAACTGTCAGTATGTTGGATGCTGTGTTGCCGTTAGACACTATGTTCTGTGCCTGAGCGGCTGGCAGCTGGATAGTAACAGCACCGTCTGCAGCTGGTGTTACCGTTAATGTGTAAGTGATGTTGTCTGTTGTCTGCAGGTTGCTGGCGGTACCGTTGGTTACGGTGAAGTCGCCTGCTGCCAGACCGGTTACTGCTTCGTTGAAGACAGTGGTTACTGTAAACGGAGCGTTCACACGGGTAGCAGCGGTAGTAGACAATTGTACGGATGGAGAACCTGTATGAACAAATACGCCGGAAGTATTGGCAACATTGTTCAGTGTGAGGTTCGCATCGTTCGTAGCGTCATCTTTAATGGTGCTGCCATTTAAGTTGAGCGTTGCACCCAATGCGATGCCATCCAGATCCATATCCCCTGGTTGTACTGTGTAGCTGAATGACAGGCTGTTCGCAGTAGCGACAGTGTAAGCAGCTCTCACAGTACCTGAGCCAAGGACAACATTAAGATAAGGAGCACCGCCTGCGGTGTTGAGGTTGATGTTTTCATTGAAGAATACAATGAAGTTCATTACATCACCTGCTTTATAGTAACCATTGAGAGGCACAGCTACACCATTTACTACAGGCGCGGTAGCGTCATAAGTAAAGTTGAGTGTGTTGGAAGGCGTGTTAGAATTGCCTCCAATATTTACAACGGCATTAGCTGGCACCTGTATGCTTACAGCGCCATCGGCAGTTGGTGTTACGGTAAGGGTGAAAGTGATGTTGTCTGGAGATGACAGACCGGAAACTGTACCGTTGGTGACAGAGAAATCACTTGCGGTCAGTATTGTCACTGCTTCACTGAAGGTCGCTGTTACGGTGAACGGCGCGTTGATCAGTGCGTTGGCAGTAGAGGACAGTATTACGCTTGGATTGGTAGTGTTTACCCTTACACCGGTAGTATTAGGGATATTATTCAGTGTCAGTACCGCGTCGTTGGTAGCAGCATCTTTTATTGTAGCGCCATTCAGCACCAGTGTACCTACTGTGATACCATCCATATCCAGGTCGCCGTTTACCACGGTATAGCTGAACTGAAGGGTTGTAGTGTTACCGGCATTGTAGCTCGCATTGACCGTGGTTGTACCAATAGTGAGTGTAATGTAAGGTGTACCGCCTGTTGTATTCAGGATGATATCCTCATTGAAATGAACATTAAACTTCAGAACCTCTCCGACTGTGTAATATTTGTCATTTGGTACCCCTACGGTTATAACAGTTGGTCCGGTGATATCATAAGTGATGCTTACAGTATTGGAGGCAGTATTGCCATTGTCGCCAATATTTACTGCAGCATCTGCCGGTACATTTACGCTCACTGCACCTTCCGTGGTTGGTATAACCTGTAAGGTGTAAGTGATATTGTCTGATGTACTCAGGGTGCCAGCTGTACCATTTGTAATCGCTATGTCACCGGAAGTAAGGCCGGTTACCGCTTCACTGAAAGTGATGGTAGTAGTGAACGGAATGTTTACCCTGGCAGGTGCCGTAGTGCTTACAGTTACTGTCGGGTGAGCGGTGTTCACAAATACGTTGGATGTATTGCCAACATTATTCAGTGTTAACACTACATTGTTGGTAGCAACATCTTTTATTGTCGCGCCATTCAGTGCCAGTGTACCCACTGTGATACCATCCATATCCATATCGCCATCCTGTACGGTGTAACTGAAGTTTAATGCATTTGTACCGTTAGTACCGGTATAAGCTGCATCGACAGTTTCAGTACCGATGGTGATACCCAGTTTTGGTGTACCGCCGGTGGTATTGACGATGATGTTCTCGTCGAAAGTAACTGTGAAGTTCAGCGTTGTGCCTGCTTTGTAGTATCCGTTTGCAGGAACTGCTACAGATGTAACCACCGGAGCGGTACCATCATATGTATTAATTACGGTGTTGGAAGCAGTATTGCCATTGGCGCCAATATTTACTGCTGCATCTGCTGGTACGCTGATGCTTACAACGCCGTCGGCGGCAGGAGTAACCAATACGGTATAAGTGATATTGTCGGTGGTTTGCAGGTTGCTGACTGTTGCATTAACAGCTGTAACATCGCCGGTAGTGAAGCCTGTTACTGCTTCGCTGAAGGTGACAGTTACAGTGTATGGAACATTCACTATCGCAGGTGCTACCATAGACAGTGTTACTATCGGATGTTGTGTATTGACAAATACGTTTGCGGTATTACCCACATTGTTTAATGTCAACACTGCATTGTTATTGGCAGCATCTTTAATGGTACTACCGTTTAACAGGAGGTTACCTACCTGGATGCCGTCCATATCCATATCACCGTTCACCACAGTATAGCTGAAGTTCAGCGCATCTGTGCCGGAAGTGCCGGTATAGGCAGCATTTACAGTTGACGTACCAATGATAAGGCTCAGCTGAGGATTACCACCTGTAGTGTTCAACGTGATATTCTCACTGAAATGAACAGTGAAGTTCAGTGTGGTACCCGCATTGTAATAACCGTTAACCGGTACATCTACTGCTGTTACTGCAGGAGGAGCAGCATCATAGAGGCGGGATAAGGTATTGGAAGCTGTGTTGCCATTAGCACCAATGTTCTCAGCCACATCTGCCGCTATGTTCAGTGTCACTGTACCGTCGGCAGGTGGTGTAACCAGTACGGTGTAAGTGATGTTATCTGAAGTAGACAGGTTGCTGAGGCTTGCGTTGGTCGCTGTGATGTCGCCGATCACAAAGTTGGATACTGCCTCACTGAAAGTGATCGTAGCCGTATATGGCGTATTCACAATGGCTGGCGCAGCAGAAGTGATGGCTACGGAAGGATGTGCGGTATTTACGAACACCCCTGTAGTTGGCGCTATGTTATTCAGCGTCAGGTTGGCATTGTTGGTAGCAGCATCCCTGATAGTTGCCCCATTTAAATTCAGGGCATTTACGGTGATACCGTCCATGTCCATATCGCCGTTCACGACGGTATAGCTGAATGTCGCGTTAGTACCTGAGGTGCCTGTGTAAGCGGCCTGCACCGGAATAGTACCAATAGTAACACGCAGGGAAGGTGTACCACCTGTAGTATTCAGGATGATGTTCTCACTGAAATTAACAGTGAAGTTGAGGGTTTCACCCGCTCTGTAGTACTTATTGGCAGGTACTGCTACGGATGTAACCGTTGGAGCGGTAGCATCATATACGAGGCTCAGTGTATTGGAAGCCGTGTTGCCATTGTCGCCGATATTCACTGCTGCATCTGCTGGTAAGCTGATGCTTACAGGTCCGTCTGCGGTAGGCGTAACCAGTATGTCGTAAGTGATATTATCTGCCGTGATCGGAGCGCCGATTGTTGCATTCACCACGTTATAATCACCTCCAGTCAGGCCAGTCACTGCTTCGCTGAAGGTAGCTGTCACCATAAATGGCGCATTAGTTGGCGTGGCCGCAGCGGTAGACAATACTACTGTCGGGATGGATGTATTAACCCGTACGCCTGTGGTGTTGCCGACATTATTCAGTGTCAGGTCTGCGTTGTTGGTAGCATCATCTTTAAGCGTAGCACCGTTTAAGGCCAGGCTGGTTATTACGATACCGTCCATATCCATATCGCCGCTCTGTACAGTGTAACTGAAGTTCAGTCCGTTTGTACCGTTAGTACCGGTATAGGTTGCGTTGACAGTTGCTGCACCGATGGTGAGACCCAGTGTAGGATTACCTCCTGTAGTATTCAGCGTGATGTTCTCGCTGAAACGAACGATAAAGTCGAGCGTGGTACCTGCTTTGTAGTACCCGTTTGCAGGAACTGCTACAGCTGTAACCGTTGGAACGGTACCATCATAAGTATTGTTCAGCGTGTTGGAAACAGTATTGTCATTGTCGCCGATATTTACTGCAGCACCTGCTGGTAAGCTGATGCTTACAGGACCGTCGGCGGTAGGAGTAACCAGTACAGTATAAGTGATATTATTTGTAGTAGCCGGGGTACCTACTGTTGCATTCGTTACATTGAAGTCAGCCGCAGCCAGGCCAGTTACAGCTTCGCTGAAGGTGACGGTCACTGTATATGGAACATTTACTATCGCAGGTGCTGCGGTAGACAGTGTTACTGACGGATGCTGTGTATTGACAAATACACCTGTGGTATTACCCACGTTATTCAATGTCAGCACTGCATTGTTATTGGCAACGTCTTTAATGGTGCTGCCGTTTAACAGGAGGGCGCTTACCTGAATACCATTCATATCCATATCGCCATTCTGCACTGTGTAGCTGAAGTTCAGCGCATCTGTGCCGGAAGTACCATTATAGGTAGCATTTACAGTTGATGAACCAATGGTCAGACTCAGCGTGGGACTGCCACCACTTGTATTCAGCGTAATGTTCTCACTGAAATGAACAGTGAAGTCCATTATAGTAGCTGCTTTATAGTAACCGTTGGCCGGCACATCTACTGCTGTTACTGAAGGTGGAGCAATATCATAGATGCGGGACAGTGTATTGGAAGCACTGTTGCCATTCGCCGCAATATTCTCAGCTACATCTGCCGCTATATTCAGTGTCACTATACCGTCGGTAGTCGGTGTAACCAGTACGGTATAAGTGATATTGTCTGAAGTATTCAGGCTGCTGAGGCTTGCGTTGCTTGTTGTGATGTCGCCGATCACGAAGTTGGATACTGCCTCACTGAAAGTGATAGTAGCCGTATACGGCGCATTCACAATAGCTGGTGCAGCAGTAGCTATTACTACGGAAGGATGTGCTGTATTTACAAACACCCCTGTAGTTGGCGCTACGTTGTTCAGCGTCAGGTCGGCATTGTTGGTAGCCGCATCTTTCAGCGTTGCACCGTTTAATGTCAGGGTATTTACGGTGATACCATCCATGTCCATATCTCCGTTCACCACTGTATAGCTGAATGTCAGCGCGTTAGTACCTGAGGTGCCGGTGTAGGTGGCTTGTACCGGGATAGCACCAATGGTAAGGCGCAGGGAAGGTGTACCGCTTGCTGTATTCAGTATAATATTCTCACTGAAATTAACAGTAAAGTCGAGCGTTTCACCTGCTCTGTAATACTTATTAGCAGGTACTGCTACAGACGTAACCGTTGGAGCGGTAGCATCATAAGTATAAGAGATGGTGTTGGAAGGAGTGTTAGGGTTTCCACCAATATTAACAACAGCATTCCCTGGCAGGCTGATATTCCTGGTGCCATCAGAAGAAGGTGTCATTAATACGGTGTAAGTGATGTTATCAGTAGTGCTCAGTGAGCTTACTGTTGTATTCAATACGTTGAAATCACTTACACTAAGGCCGGTCACCGCTTCGCTGAAGGTAGCTGTAACGGTAAATGGCGCATTGGTTGGCATAGCCGTAGCAGTAGATAATGTTACTGACGGTATGGATGTATTTACCCGTACATTGGTGGTAGAAGCAACGTTCTGCAATGTGGTAGATGCATCGTTACCCAGTGCATCTTTAATAAAGCCGCTGTTGTTCTGTACCAGTGGTTGTACGGTGATACCGTCCATGTCCATTTCACCCGGCTGTACGGTATAACTGAATACCAGGTCAGTTGTGCCACTGCCGCTGATATAAGGTACCTGTACTGCATTAAGACCAATGATAAGATTGATATAAGGGGTACCTGCAGCGGTGGTTACAAATGCAGGTTCATTGTATTTTACTGTGAACTGCAGTGTCTGACCTGCCCTGTAGTATCCATTTGCGGGAACACTTACGCTGGTTATAACCGGTCCATTAGTATCAACCAGCCATGTGAAACTGGCCGGGCTGCCGTCAATATTGCCGGCAGGATCGATGGCTCTTACTGAGAAAGTATGAGAGCCGTCTGCCAGGCCGGTGAATGTAACCGGTGAAGTGACAGGCGTATATGCGGCACCATCCAGGCTACCCTCGAAGGTAGATCCCGCCTCATTGGAGGTGAAAGTGAAAGTAGCGCTTGATGAGGTGCTAGGATTCGTAGGATTGCCTGTTATTGTCGTGTTAGGAGCCGTCAGGTCTAACGTGATGTTATCACTGTACACTGAGATGTTACCCGCCGCATCTTTCAGTCGCATGTCTACCGTTCTCGTACCTTCAGTTGAAGGTAGTACCAGTGCTTTGGTCGTTGCAAATGCTTCATAGGCTGTGTAAGCACCGCCGTCGATAGAGAAAGCCATTTGCAATGGAGTGCTTGCATCACTACCTGTAAGGGTCAATGTTACATTCGGATTGTTGGTCACAGTTGCACCACCATTGATGACTATTGAACCGGTAGGTGCAGTTTTGTCGATAGTATATACTGCGCCGGTATAAGGAGCATTGGCAACCGGAGGGGTGATGCCTGTTCCGTTAACGTTCAGCCCGATGGTACCGGAACCTGTGCCGGTGTTGACAGTCACGGTATAGGTAGTACCGCTGCCTGTTACACTCGCGATAGATGCGCTGGAGACACCGGAGGGAACGAGGGTGAATGCACTCGTAGTTACACCAGCGGCAGAGCCACTGAAGGTAACAGTGTAAGTAACAGATGTTGCATTCGTAGGATTGGCTGCAGCACGTACAACGCTTAAAACGTTGATGTTGGGAGGGGCTAATTTAACAACCTCCGGTGCTGAACCGTTACTGTTTGCAAAGATATTTCCATTAGGCATGACAACCAATCCATATGGATGGGCATTGACGTCATAGCTAAGTTGATTATAGATTACCTGTCCTGTCTGGGTAGGATCAGTGTATTTTACGATCTGTGCAACATTGGCAGTTGCTGTAGCTTCATTTATATACAGATTATCTGAGGCATCTACTGCCAGCGCTGTAAATCCTCTACCGGTGGCTATCTGAGTGGCCACAAATCCAGGAGCGGTCAGCTTAATGAGGCGGCCTCCGGAATTTTCAAGAAAGTCTGTCAGGAAAATATTCCCATGGGAATCGGTCACGAGACCAGCGGGATAGGTACTTGACAATCCCGAAGGTAAAGTGAGCCCGTTCCAAACAACTGTACCTGCGAGCTGTTCCGCACCGAAGGGGTATCTAACCACCTGGTAACTACTACCACCATCCCATTCTACTGAGAGCAGGTTGTTGGATTGGTCTGTTGCCAAAGCGGAATAGTAGCTGCCGGAATGGATAACAGTGGGACTGTTGTTGTTCGGAGCCGGCAGTTTAATAATCTCCCATCCATCAGCACTATTCAGGCTGGTCACAAAGACATCACCTAAAGAGTTGACAGCAAGTCCGATGGGAGGAACCCCATTGTCTTGTTGCAAATTGCTGTAAAGGATTTGGGGAGTACCTGTACCGTTCGTGTATTTCACCAATTCATAGGCGGTGCCGGCCGCATTGGCGCGCACGACGAACAGGTTGCCACTCTGGTCTTTGGCCATGGCAGAATACAAACTACGCCCCGTTTCCAGAGACGTCTTCGTATACTGCGCAAAGCCTTTGAAGCCAGCTAGCATGAAGAAAAGTATCAGCAGGATCCTGCTGATACCTCGGGTAAATGTGTCATTCATATAAAACTGTTAAATGCAGAGAAAAGGGTTTTGCCAACCGGATACAGATTCGTTATGAATCATCTCAAATTCCTTCACATCATAGCGCATGCCTGCTCCCTGATCAAGAATTAATTTGTTTATTTTATTACCAGTTGTGCTGATCTTTAGAATATTCGCTGAAGGCAGGGCAAATCCTGAAGCGGGGTAAAAATTCTTTTGTCCTCTGGGGCCATCTATCACGCCAGTACGGAGTTGCTGTTTAACTGTATCCCAGTCTTTTTTTCTGGCATGCGGTAACAATTCCCTCCACATCAGGCCGGCTTCATATCCCATCAAAGCAAAGATATTGGCCGGCTGTTTAGCCATGCTTTCGAACTTTTTTACAAATTGTTGATTCACCTTATTCTGGTCTTCGCGCATCCACATCATGGATGTATAGATTTCCAGGTCTACATGTTTAATATCTTCCAGTATATCATCATATGCCATCGTTTCGTTGATCAGCAGCGGGATTTTTTTATGAAAGCCGCTTTGTATCCATTTTTCAAGGAAACGTGTACCCATGCTACCAGCGAAGATGGCATGGACATATGGTGGGGCATCTTTGGCGATCTTTGTAAACAGTTCGTCCAGCTCCATTTTCTTTGGATCTTTCTCATCAAATGGCAATACCGTCATACTTACCTGCCTGCTGCCTGCCGCTGTAATGCCTTCTCTGAATGCACTATGCAGGTGGTAACCTGCTTCATAGGCCGGCATGATCATATGACCTCCATCCCCGAAATGGCTGTGGGCCCACTTTCCCAATGCATACTGCGACTGCCATAATTGGTTCGACGCATAGAATACATCAGGACTGAGGTAGGGGAAGTGAGGAATATACTCGCCCATATCAAAGAAGAAAGCCGGTCTTTTCGTATTCTCCACCAGGGGGATAATATCGGGTGCTACTTTATAGCTGATCAGACCAGACAGTATATCGACATTATTAAAGAAAAGCAGTTTACGGGCAGCTTCGACAGAAGCACCAGCGCCTCCCATATGGGTATACTCTGATGAAAATTGCACTGTTCTTTGCCGCACGGGATCTAATCCCATACCCAGCAGCCAACCTGTAACCAGGTGGGCAGAATAGGCAGGATATACACCGGAATAGGGAGTAAGGAACCCAATAGAAAGCGCTGATTGCATATAAGTTCGTTAGTTACGGCTAGGGAATACACCCTCGGTGGCGATGATATAGTTCATACCAAGGTAAGGGTTCATGATGCTGAATGGCTGACTGCCACCTGCAATACCTACATTCACGGTACCAGTCACATTAGTGGTAGGCGCCAGGAAAGTAGTGCTGTCAGGAACCGCATAACCTTTAACCTGCTGTGCGGTCGGACCAGCACCGAAAGTAGGCAGTACAGCCGGTACTACGGTAGAGCTGGGAGTGTTAGTAGTAGCGGCAGCTGCACTGGCAGCCTGTGATACTGACGCTGATGCAATAGTACCAGTGTGATTGTGCGCTGGCATATTGGTGATCAGCAGGGTAGTGGTAGGTGTACCAGATATTTCACCCAGGTTAATGTTAGGTAGTCCGGGGCCTTGTCCGGTACCCAGTGGGAAACGGCCTCTGAGGTCAGGCAGCGCGAAAGTGGTCTGTCCGTTACCACCGTATGTAGTACCTAACAGAGAGAACAGGGCGGTATTCTGAGCAATGCTAAGAATCTGACCCCAGCAAAGTGCCCAACCCCTGGGCGCGAAGTTTCCGGCAAATAGAATGATCGATGCAAGAAGTGGATCCATAGTTCCAGTTTTAATGTAGTGTTTAATTTATATAATCGGGTTTCTAAACTTTGGGAATTGCACAGTTGCTCCGTTCCGTTGTGCAGAAAGTGCGGCCATTGGCGTTATAATGCTGTTGGTAGCAGCCGCATATACAGACAGCTCATCGCGCTGTTGCATGACACCTACAAATTCCTGCAGGGCCATTGCATAGCTATTACCTTCTTCTACCTGTTTGTAACGTGGCAGGTCAGTCTGCTGTGCATATTGATTGATGTAAGGTTTACCTGGTTCCCAGACCTGGTTAACAGGGTTATTTTCTTCAATGTAAATGCAGTTGAAGAGGTCTACCCACGAGCCATTACTACCGTTCACGTGGAAGCCAGTGGAAACAGGTTGCGTTTTTCCGGCATCCATTTGCAGCCATACCTTTTGTCCCTGTTGGGTGGTGAGGCAAATGGAATTTACATCTCCGGAAGTAAAGAACAAACGTGTATGTTCCTTCCCTGGAAGAGGTTTGTTGATCACGTATTGCTGCTTTTGCTGTACTACCTGCAGGGATACATATGTATTCTCTTTCAGGTCAAGCATCCTGGCAACTGCTGCTGCAGGATAAACAGGGTAGGACTGGGCCTCCTTGTCTTGTTCTGCCGGCAATACATGAGGACTGGCTCCAGCGTGTATGGATTGCAGTTTTCCGAAAATGCCCTCCTGTGCCATATTGTTAATAGCCAGCAGGTCGGGGCGGTAACTGTGTTCGTCCAACGTAAAGTACTGGCAACGCGTTTGCTCACTGATACGAACAATGTCCTGGTGCTCTTCAAGTGTAGTCCCCATTACTGAGCCACAGGCTACATGTTTACCGGCGAGCATCGCTGCTTTCGCAATACTGTAGTGCTGGTGCCAGGGAGCCGCAATAATAACGGCGTCAATGTCCTGGCGGGCGAGTAAAGTCTGGTAATTGTCCTGATAAATGTCCGGATGTTGGCGACCCGCCTGACTGAATAAGTCAAGGCTTTGGCTAATTGCTGCCGAATTGGTCTCAGAAATTGCTCTTACATCCAGATCTTTGTGTTGGAGTGCTTGCTTCAGGTACTGCTGTCCCCACATGCCAGTACCAATGAAGGCGATACGAAACTTCGACCCTTTCCCAGCCGTCAGATAGGACGGGAAAAAGGTAAGTACAGGGGATAAAATAGCGGCATTCTTTAAGAAATGCCTTCTGCTCTGTATATGCATAAGGAAAGATTCCTAAGTTTGGTATCTTATGACACGATAAAGTAGGCTCCAAAAAACAGATGTAAAGTCGTCCCCTCTAAAAGACAGAAATATTACGTTATGGTCGTGTGGTTTTCAAAAGATCAGGGTTAAAACTCGAATACAAAAAATGCTGAACAAAGATATATCTCTTTTTTTTTAGTAAGCAAATATTTTTTTAATGGATATTTAACATTATATGAAGTGGGTTCGCAGTCTATTTTCTTCTATAACCGGCATTTCCTATGGATGAGCCTTGTTGGGGACGATAGTATTCTGCCGTATTCACGCGGGCTTCCAGCGGGGTCTGAAACTTCTTGTTCTCTTCGTTTCCTGTACCCTCTATGGCGTCTCCGCCTTCTTCCACATAGATATAGTTCCTGATGTTGACACCATGGCCGCCATTGGGTGCTATTAAGGCATTGGCATTAACAATCTGTTTGCCTTTCATACCCGTATAACCGTTAATACGCAGGCTGTTACCTTTGGTA
Source organism: Chitinophaga sp. CF418 (assembly GCF_900142925.1). Lineage (GTDB taxonomy): Bacteria > Bacteroidota > Bacteroidia > Chitinophagales > Chitinophagaceae > Chitinophaga. Next base: position 305,772 of record NZ_FRCN01000005.1, on the reverse strand, counting down.
CAGGCTACGGTATTGTTAGTAATGCGCACGATGGCATTGTCGGTGCCTCTCATACTGATACCATCACCCTGGTTATCTGCAAATAGATTATTACTAATGGTGTGGCCTGACCTGTTTTCTCCCGAACCATAGAACTGACAGAATTCTCCCCAGCCATCATGTACATAGTTATCATGTGTGTTGGTATTGGTGGTGCGGCCACCAATAAGAATGCCACCGTTGTGTGCAGCGTTGCGCTGTGTACCCCATTGGGTGACTTCATTGTTGAAGATCTCCAGTCCGTCAATAGCAGCTGTTTGTATGCCATCCAGACCAATATTGCTGATGAGATTATTGTAGATCTTCACGTTCTGCCATTTGGCAGGTTGTATATAATCGTGACCGGGAGTGAATTTTGAAGGAGAACCATAATAAGGCTGATTAAGCGTATGGTCCCAGTAGGTAGCTGTATGGCCAATATACATGGCTTCATTCTTTGTACCGGTAATGGTCAGGTCATGTATCTGCAGGTTACGGATCACGAGGTTGGGATAAACGGTGTTGGGATCTCCCTTTACAGGTTCGGTCTTCGCTACGATACCATTTCCGCCGTTCATGATGGTTAGAAAACAGATCTCCATGTTATCCGTCCTATTGCCTATATGCAGATCCTGATACGCCTCCCTGGCTGCCTGCGTAGAGCCGTTGATCACGATCATATTCCTGTCTGACTGACTGCCAAAACGGATATAATGGCAATTGGAGAACTCACAGGCTGAGGAATTACCGCCTCCGTTCCAGTCAGGCTCGCCGATCTTCACAACAGTATTGCGGTAGTTACGGATGATAATAGGTTTGGCAGCAGTGCCGCTCATATTGAAGATGAAGATTGACTTAAAGTTACCTTTGAGGTTCAGTATATCTCCGGGACGGTAGGTGTTCCTTGAATTGTCAATATTGAGCCTGCCCCGGGGATCGGCCACCAGGGTATATTCTCTTGCAGACGCCTCAACGGTATCTGTCAGGCCGGAAAAATGCATATCACTACCTGGGGTTAGTCTGATTTCTGAGGAGTAACTAACAACCAAATATAAAAGGGCTGCTACTATCATGCTACAATCGTGAGATGTCCAAGATAGCTTAATTTTTAATCCTGCAAAGCTGCTGCTATTGAAAAAAAAGTATTTTCTCTGTACCATTTTGAGTATTTGCTTCACTATGAATAACATAGGTAAAACAGGCGCCTGATATTATTTGTTCCATCAGAAAAGCTTTATCCAGAGAATGTGTTGGTATATGCTGAAAGGCACTGACCGGAACCAGCATTGCAATGCGTAACTTTAAGTATGGCAAAACAAAGTGCAGGCATATTACTCTACCGGAAAATGGGTAAACAGCTGGAAGTCTTCCTGGCGCATCCCGGTGGGCCTTTCTGGGCAAAAAAAGACCTGGGCAGCTGGTCGGTGCCCAAAGGAGAATACCAGGAGGGAGAGGAGCCCTTGCAAGCCGCCATCCGGGAATTTGAAGAGGAAACAGGATACCAGCCCTCGGGTGATTTCATTCAACTATCCACTATCCGGCAAAAAGGACACAAAACCGTACATTGCTGGGCGGTAGCCGGTGATCTGGATGCAGCGCGTATTGTAAGTAACCTGTTTGAAATAGAATGGCCCCCACGTTCAGGTAAGATGAAGACTTTCCCGGAAATAGACCGGGCCGCCTGGTTTACCATTGATATTGCCCTTGAAAAGATCAACGAAAGGCAGGCAGGTTTCATTGATGAACTGGTAAAGCGCATTGATGAATAGTTTCTACAACATCCCCGGTTTCATTTTATTTATGTAGCGCGTTTACCCACGTTGAAAGGTATTCTTTACATTTTTTTGTGCTGCCAGGTTCTGGCTTGATTTTTCGGTCGTTTCCGGTATGGAAAAAAATGCAACAGGTAGTCTTAAGATATCAAGCACTGCATTTGATCATGAAGGCGTTATTCCTTCGAAATATACCTGCGAAGGAGAAGATGTGAATCCGCCTCTGCAGATAGATCAGATACCTGTAGGTGCAAAGACGCTGGCTATTATAGCGGAAGACCCGGATGCGCCCAAAGGTACTTTTGATCATTGGGTGGTATGGAATATTCAGCCTACCAATCTGATTGGAGGAGACACCGTACCCGGCATCTGTGGTAAGAACGGAAGTGGTAAAACAGGGTATTACGGACCTTGTCCGCCTTCAGGATTTCACCGTTATTATTTTCACATTTTTGCGCTCGATACGGAACTTGACCTGGAAGGTGAAGCTGATAAAGCTGCCCTGCAACAGGCCATGCAGGGACATATTCTGGCAGAAGGAGTACTGATGGGCCGTTATCAGAAGCACGGATTATAAACTGTTATGCATGCTTTAGTAATAAAGGGCTGACAGGATTGGGAAACCGTCCTGTACAGCCCATTTTCGTTATTGCACCAGGAAAGATGTATATATACAGGCCATGCATTCTATACAACGGTCATAATTCCTTTGACATCCAGACGCTGCATCCGAAATGCCCTGAAGCGCCCAGCGCCTGCTGCAGGTAGGTGAATCCCATTTTTTCGTATAGGGGAATAGCAGAAGTGAGTTCCGGCATTGTTTCCAGGTACATATGTGTGAATCCGTTCTGTCTGGCAGCATCAAAACATTGCTGTATCAGTTGTTTACCCAGTCCTTTACCCCTTGCTGTGGGCAACAGGTAGAGCTTCACGAGCTCGCAGTAATGCGGGGGCAGGCCATTGGTAGGATAGATGCCGGCTCCGCCGATAATATTACCATCCTGTTCAATCACCCAATAAGCGGCATCCGGAAAAATGAATACAGTGTGGAGTTCATCCAGGCTGGTATCAAAATACGCTGTACCGGGTTTATTAGCCTTAAATTCGGTTAAAACCTCCCTGATAATCCGGGCGATATGTTTGTTGTCTGATGGCTGTATAGGCCTTATAGTTACTTTTTCCACGTGAGCAAAACTACGGCTCCTGCCTGTAGGAAATTTGTATAAAATTAACCTTCCAAAAAAAATAGTGAGCGCAACAGAATTGCTGCCGGAAGAGCATGTTTAGTGTTACATTTGTGTTGTTAATCTCAATATCAAGCCCTATGACAGTCACCAGTGAACAGCTGCAGGCTATTATGCCGCAAGCCGATGCTCAGAATATCCAGACCTATCTGCCCTACCTGAATCAGGCAATGCCTGTTTACCATATTGATACACCTGCAAGAGCCGCCGCTTTTCTGGCGCAGCTGGGCCATGAGTGTGGGCAGTTCAGTGTGGTAACAGAGAACCTGAATTACCGCGCGGACCGTTTGGTAGCCGTATTCCCGAAGTATTTTCCTACCTTGACCGTTGCACAACGGTATGCCGGTAAGCCGGACATGATCGCTAATAAAGTGTATGCCAACCGCCTGGGTAATGGCCCGGAGTCCAGCGGGGATGGCTGGCGCTTCAGGGGACGCGGACTTATCCAGCTGACAGGCAGGGCCAGTTATGACGATTGCAGTAAAGGCCTGACCGGTAATACAGCGACCTTCCAGGATGCTCCTGACCTGCTTGCCACCCCTCAATATGCCGTGGCCTCGGCGTGTTGGTTCTGGACGGTGTATAAGACGCTGAACGACGTAGCTGACCAGCCCGATAACTGGACCACCATGTATAAAAACAAGCTTTACAGTAAATTCCAGTGGCTGACCATACGTATTAATGGCGGGCTGAACGGATATGACGACCGCCTTAATCTCTGGGAAAAGGCCAAAACGGTGCTAAAGTAAGCAGCGCTTTACAATTAGATTACAGAGCAGGTTGGGATGAAACTTTCAAAAACTGTATATTTGCATTCTTCCCATTAGATCGCTATACTACTCCCATTGAATAACTTATTGTAAAACAAGCAATTGTGCCCGCTATTGATGGCGTCGGTAATTGTCTTTCAGGCATTTTACGGCGTAATCCGGAAGCGGAACAGGAACTTTTATACCCGAAGAGGCCATTTTGACGACCATGAATTGGTATGAGAAGGCTGTTTTAAAGGAATGAACTGTTTAATAAGATAAATATATGGATAAGCTTAAACTGAAATTACAGGAATATTATCAGCGCTGTCAGCAGCAGGAGACGCGGACTAAAACCAGCAAGGAACACGCGGGTGGTGCAAGTGTGCTGGACATGGAGAATGATATTCTGCTGCAATTCGGCTTGCCTGCGTCCAAGCGTTTTGTGCAGATTCTGCACGATTTTGTCAGCCAGCGTGAAGTGAATGATCATCTGATTGATCATGTGAGTAAGAAGTTACGCACTGCAGCCCGCAAATATCTGCTGGCTCCGGTGGTTTCTGATATGGAGCAGCTGGACCAGGCGAAAGAACAGAAGAGGAGTCCCTATGATCTGTTACCGGAACTGGGTTACCCTGTGAACGACTATTCAGTCTTCCTGATAGGGGAGCTGCTGTACCGCCGGAATCTGGTGGCTACGGATGTGCTGGATGAGATCAAAAAGGTGCAATATGCTGATGTATGGGACGATGTGCTGTTGCTCAGCAGGATCGTCAATTATAATACACATGAACTGTATCACCGCCTGAAAGAAAACGATCTGCGGTTCATTGATGATTTTGTGCAGCATGCTGCTAAACAGCACGTTTCCAGAACGGCTAATAAAAAGGCAACACCCGCATCAGAAGGGTATACTCCCAACTACCGTACAGTAAGTAAAGTACAGGTGGAAGACATTCTGTTTGACGAGCATCAGATGCCAAGCATCATTGGTAAACTGAAATCAGGCAGCCGTTATCTTCGTGTTACTATGGTAATGGAATTCTCCCAGCTGAACCAGATTCTCACGAGCAGTGGTGAACTGGGTCTGGAGATCAGCCATTTCATCAAGAAACTGATGGCAAGTCCACAAAAAGGAAGACCAGCATCCATCGATGTAAGGTCTGAATTTGGTGAAGTATTACACCTGGATAGCTGCTACCTGGAAGTATATAAACCGCAGCACCAGTCTAGAGGAAAATGGGTAGAAACGAAGGATAATTTTTACTTCGTTGAGAAAATCCTTTCCAAGAAAGAATATGATAAGAAGAGCAAGGAAGCGGAGATCAGGGAGAAGATTGAAGAATGCCTGGAATTGATAGGTGGGTCATACGATTATTATCAGCGTATGCGCCGTCTGGGCATTACAGATGACGAAGCGAAACTGAGAGCCGGTTTACAGGATGAGTTGTTGTTTAAATTGTCTACATTCCTGCATAAGTTGAAAGACTAGCCGAATTGACGGAACCATCATATCATTTAGAAAAGAAAAAGGTCTCGTGAAAACGAGACCTTTTTTTATTAGTTGGTTTTTGATTTGTTTGACCACAGTATTTACTGATAGCCATATTATGTGTAGTAATCTACATTATTCCCCCTCTAGTATTTTGGCTATGTTCCCAGGGTAGCATAATGAGCTTTAATATAAAATAAATGCGGTGTTTGTTATTTATCGTCTGGAGTTAGAGTTTGTCCTGAAGTGAACCCTTAACCCCCAAGCCCTCACACCTTTTTGTATGAGAGGCCTGGAAGTAAAGGACAACGTGCTTTTGCTTTTATCAATACAAACATACCGCGAAAAAATAAGGGAACTGTTAATGCACTGTTAATCTGTTAGTTAATCGCTTGTTAACAGAGGGATGGAGCTATTTAATTGTTATCACAACGTATAAGGCCAATCGTTATATCTACTCGAAAGCCTTTGTAGCGGCTTGCTTAGAAGATGGGTAATGTGGTAAAACAATTTACCTGAGTTATGTAATTATTGCGGAAAGACCAGTAATTAATATACACCTGGGAATAGGGGATATTGCATTATTAAAATGGGATATTGTACTATTTTAACAGTACTAAAACAGGTGGGCCGTTTTTTAGGGAGGAAATATGGGTGTCTACCCGCATAAGCGCCACAGATAGGTTGTTTGCCTGTGTTATGCACGACGTAAGGGTGGCTTTCAGCTGGATTTGAGGTGGACTTGAGGTGGACTTGATCAGCAGCCGGAAGGGGTAAAATAATATAATTATTTGTAGATTGTACTGAGAAGATCCCTGTAGGGAACAAATAAAAATAGTCCATAGTTGTTGAACTATGGACTATTTTTTTGTCAGCCAGGGACTATGACTATTGTAACAATTGTTCTGTGTGTCCTACGGAACCGTCTTCACCCATACCTTCTACTACTATACGGAAACGTCTTGTGAAGTCGTTGTTGTAGAAGGAGATCTTTGCAGTATGTGTCAGGGAGTCTGCTATCAGGTTTGGATTCCAGTAGAGGGTCAGCCTTTTATCCTGCAGGATGTGAATTTCCTTACGAACGGTATAATCCGGTGCGTAGAATTCTTTCACGATGTTATAACCACCTTTCCTGTACTTCTCGAAGCCGCGTGTATCCACATCATTTTTGCTATCGCCGCCTTTCCTGGTGTATACTGCGATGGCGCCGGAGCTACCACCGAACCCACCTACGAAGGTTGGACGTAAAACCTTGATGAAGGCTACATCACCGATGTTGATATTGGTCAGCATGCTGATGTTGGTTGGCATTTCATTCAGGAACAGTACAGGAGGACCACCACGCCAGTTCAGGGCTGGTCCGGAAGGATCGGTTAGATTAATGCTCAGACCTGGTACTTTGGACTGGAGGTACTGGAAGATGCTCAGGCTACCTGGTTCATCCCTGGTAAGGTCAAATCCATAACCGTCGCCCGCATTGAACATACCTGTGGTATAACGCTGCTCTACTGATTCTGTTTTGTTCAGACGTTTTTCACGCACGTTCACCTCTTTCAGGAAGATCGGTTTGTTAGCGATGGATTTGGTTACTGCAGTATTTTCAGCTACGGTGGAGAGGTAAGTGGTTAATACTCTGTTCTCGATTTCCAGTGTAGTTCTGAACGGATAAGGCAGTGTTACCGCTTCTTTTTTCTCGAAGAAGTGTGGTTCGAATTTCACGCTCACATCCTTCCATGCTTTGTTAGGATCGTTAGCGCGGTAGAATACGTTGATGGTATCTACAAACTGCAGACGGTCGATGGCAAATTCACCTTTATCGTTTGTAGTAACAGAAGAGAATGCGGTAGATGTATCGATCGGCTGCTTCAGGATGAAGTCCACTTTACCATTTGCCAGGGCAGCAGCACCTTTATTGGTGGTAGCCACACCCCTCAGCAGTAAGCCCTGTTCGTAAGGATACTTAACGTCAGGCATGAAGTTGTGGAGGATCTTTTCCCAGCTGAACCTTCTCCAGCCGTTGGTCATCATGATCAGGTCCAGGCCCTGAAGGGTAGTTGGTTCTGTATCTTTGAAGTACTGAGCCGGATTAGCGATGTAACCTTTCAGATCGGAAGTAAGGAGCAGGTTGGAGACGATGTTGTTCTCATCCTGGTCTTTCACGATATTGTCAGCATCGGTAATGGAAACGGACAAGCTGGTAAGCATGGTGTCCGGGATTTTTATTTCCAGTGTGTTTTTCTGTCTTGGCTGTGTGTTAACTGCAACATTCTGCAGGCTCAGTGCCAGGAAGTCGTTCTTTCTTACGAAAGCAAGCCTTTCTGCCAGTGGTAAACCTTCAGCGTTGAAGATGGTCAGCTGAACAATACCGGAAGGAAGTTCTTTGGTAGGTATAAAGCCGCTCATCTGGCCTTCCGCTGCATTCAGTTTCGCTTTGTACACGATGTGCTGCTGCATCTGCGCAACGATCATCATGTTGTTGTACATCGGATTATCTTTCGTCGCAGGTAAGGTCTGATAGAAAATACGGGTGCCCTTGTTGAAGACTTTAAGACCTACGCCTGTTGTTTTAACAACCGGCAGCAGTACAGTTTTCTGCTGGCCTTTGCTTGTCTGGATCAGCGCTTTGTAAGTTTCTCCTGCCGCAGGGGTGAGATCGAACATACCCATACCATCGCGGGTAGTTTTCACCAAAGCCACCGTTTCTCCCTTCAGATTCTGGATGATACCATTTACTTCCTGAGGATAGCCTTGCTGATCGATTGCTTTGAAAGCAACACGGCCGGCAACACCAGCAATCAGGTTACCACCTTCCGGGAAGAAGTTTACGGCGAAATCAGTAGCCTGTGCTTTAGGCGTAGGACCTATTGGTTTTGCCGGGTCGAATATTTCAATGTTTTTGTAGAAGAGGTATTCCGCGTCAAAGTTCAGCATCCACGCGGTATAGGCACGTACCTGGTATTGACCCGCTTTTGAATTTTCCGGCAGTTCGAATGCACCGGAGCCGGTAGCACCACCGATAGAAATCAATTTTTTATTTACCACAGTTCCGGATTTATCCACCAACTCTACATACAGGTTGGTTGCCGAAAGAGATGGCTGGCCTTGTAGCAAAACATACGCTTTGAACCACATGGTTTCCCCGGCGGCGTAGTAATCCTTATCCAGGTGCAGGTAAACCTTTTCCTGGGGGAAGCGTTTGCTGTACTGTTCCAAGGCTTGAGTGATTTTATCCTGCCATTCATCGGCCGGGTAAAACGCAAGGGCGCCCGTGATTCCCAGCAGACAGACCGGGAGGAGCCACTTTAAGCTATTTCGTTTTTTAGAGAACACAGATTGCATGTGGAACAACATTTTGCAACAATATAGTATCAAAAATTATAATATGCAAAATAGCTCTAAAAATTAATATATACAAATAATGTTATTGGTATTTAATAAATTACAATCTCCCGGCTTTGATTTATTATTGCCGCTGAATTGTGATTTTGGAAAAATCAGTGACATAAAAAGATGGTAAACAAGAGATTAGTAGTTATAGGAGGTGGAGCTGCCGGTTTTTTCTGTGCTGTGAATGCTGCACGCCTTCATACTCAATTGGAAGTCATATTAATAGAAAAAAGCAGTAAACTTTTATCTAAAGTGAAGGTTTCGGGGGGAGGAAGGTGTAATGTAACGCATAATGCCCCTGACATACCATATATGTCAAAACGCTATCCGAGGGGGCAGCACTTTGTAAAGAAGGCTTTCAGCCGCTTTTTTGTACAGGATACCATTGCCTGGTTTAAGGAAAGGGGAGTGGCATTGAAAGCAGAAGCCGACGGTAGGATGTTTCCGGTGACGGACAATTCCCAGACGATCATTGACTGCCTGTTAAGGGAGGCGGACAAGTACGGTGTGAAAATCCGGATGAATGCTGCTGTCAGTGAGCTGGTGTCTGGAAGCAAGGGATGGGAAATACGGTTACAGGACGGTGACACACTGAAAGCCGACCTTGTATGTGTGGCGGCAGGTGGATATGCCCAGCTGGAGAAGTTTGCCTGGTTACAGGCCATAGGTCACCAGATAGAGGCGCCCATGCCATCGCTCTTTACCTTCAATATGCCGGACAATCCCATTACCACCCTGATGGGGGTAAGCGTGGAAGAAGCGCATGTAAAAATAGCAGGTACCAAATTGCAGGAAAAGGGGCCATTGCTCATCACCCACTGGGGCATGAGCGGTCCTTGCATATTGCGGCTTTCCGCCTGGGGGGCGCGTGAACTGGGGGCATTGCAATACCAGTTCACGGCATTGATCAACTGGCTGCCTGCCTTCAATGAAAACAGTCTAAGGGATGAGATACAGGGACTGCGCTTCTCTCTGGGAGGGCAGAAAATGCATCATAAGAACCCATTCGGACTGCCCCAGCGTTTATGGCAGTTCTTCCTGCAGCAATCGGGGATAGGAGAAGACATACGCTGGGCCGATATGCCGGCAAAGGAGCAGCATAAGCTGATCAAATACCTGACCGCAATGCTCTGCCCCGTGAAGGGAAAAACGACCTTTAAAGAAGAGTTTGTGACCTGTGGGGGCATCCGGTTATCTGAAATTGATCCTGCTACGATGGAAAGCAAACTGGCGCCGGGATTATTCTTTGCCGGGGAAGTGATGGATGTGGATGGGATCACCGGTGGATTTAATTTTCAGCATGCCTGGACGAGCGGCTGGATAGCGGCGAGCACTATCGCAGAAAGATAAAAAAAAACTCCGGCAGGCGTATGTCTACCGGAGTCCTTGTTTTCCATTGCTACTGTAACCTTCTGTATTATATCACTCCTTATCTATCTATTTATCCTATCTATCTATTTACCCTATCTATTTTTCTTTCTTTATCTATCTATGCTATCCTTTTGTCCTTCAACGCCGTTCGTTATATCTACGATATTGCTGTTTCCTTTTGACATAGCAAATGTAGCTCACCCTGTTCTATAGAGCAAAGCAATATTATTTATTTTCGAATAGATAATCTTTATAAGTAGTGGATGCCTGGTTCGTATTCCTTATCCAGGGCCTTCAGCAGATTATCAAAATCTGCCGGGTTCTTTATAAAGTCCACTTTAGTCATATCCAGCATCAGTGTGCGAACGGGATGCTGGCGGATGTACTGCATATACATATCATGCACGCTAACGAGGTATTCATCAGCTATCTGCTGTTCATATGAGCGGTTCCGGTGCCTGATGTTCTGTTGTAACTTAGGTACAGGCGCATTGAGAAAAATGAGCAGGTCAGGCTGTACCAGCTGCGGGTTGATAATATCAAACAGTTTCTGATAAAGGCTATATTCTTCTTCTTTCAGATTGATCTTCGCAAACAGGAGACTTTTGATAAAAAGATAGTCAGACACGACAAGATTGCTGAACATGTCCTGCATTTGCAGCATGTCCTTTAATTGTTTGTAACGTTCCGCCATGAAGAATAGCTCCAGGGGAAAGGCATATTGCTGGGGCTTTTCGTAAAACTTTGGCAGGAAGGGGTTATCGGCAAACTCCTCCAGGATAAGTTTGGCATTGAAATGTGCTGCAAGTTTGGAAGCCAGGGTGGTTTTCCCTGCTCCGATATTCCCTTCTATAGTGATGTATTTATAATTCATGGACCGGTGGATGGTTTAACTTACGCCGTTGTATTTTAGGGCGGGTAATTTGTCTGTGGTGTTTTCAAGCAATGTGCTGACAGACTGGTGTAATACAGGATGCTGCCAGTCTGGAATGATCTCCCGGAGGGGAACCAGTACAAACTGTCTGAACTGCATCTGTGGGTGAGGGATTTTCAGATCCGGCTCATTGATGATGGCATCGTTGTAGAAGATGATATCTATGTCGATAACCCGGGCGCCCCATTTCTGCCGGCGGATGCGGCCGATATTATGCTCTATGGCCAATACGGTTTGCAGCAGTGTTCGTGCATCCATTGCGGTTGACACCAGGAGGGCCTGGTTGAGGTAGTCCGGCTGTTCCACATGGCCCCAGGCAGCTGTTTCGTATAGGGCGGAAATTTTTTCCACCTTGCCCACCTGCTTATCTATCTGCTCTACAGCCTGTTGGAGATGACCGGTGCGGTCTCCCAGATTGCCACCTATAAGTAATATTGCTTTATTCATGTATCTTCAACGGCCCAAAAGTATACATATTCTTTATTTTTGGAAAAAGAAGACGACCGGTAGGTCTTTTTACACTAAATCTTCCATAATGCGTAGTTTCTTTAAAATTTTCTTTGCCACCCTGCTGGCCTTCATTGTGATCATCTTCTTTGGGATGTTCATACTGATGGGGATTATAAAATCGGCAGTCAGCCCTGAAGTTGTTACCTTATCGCCAAACGGAGTGCTGGTACTGGAAACCAGTCAGCCTTATGCCGAACAAAAGATTGTAGACCCGCTAAATGCCGTACTGCGCCAGGGGCCAAAAGAAACCCCGGGGCTCTATGATGTGGTACGCCTGATCAGACATGCAGAAACTGACGATGATATAAAAGGGATCTATCTGAAGGCTGACAACAACGCCAACGGGTTTGCCACCAATGAAGAGTTGCGTAACGCACTGCTGAGGTTTAAGCAGTCCGGTAAGTTCATTTATGCCTATGGAGAGGTGATGGACCAGAAGAGCTACTATGTAGCCTCCCTGGCAGACAGGGTGTATGTGCATCCGAAAGGTGGACTGGAATTCAGCGGTTTCTTTACGCAGCTGACCTTCCTGAAAGGAACACTGGAAAAGCTGGAGATCCAGCCTCAGATCTTTTATGATGGCCGCTTCAAGAGTGCTACCGAGCCTTTGCGTGAAACGCAGATGACAGTGGCTAACCGTATCCAGACAAACGCTTACCTGGGCGACCTGTATGCCAATTTCCTGAAGAACATAGGGGCTTCCAGGAAAATAGACACCGTTGCACTGCACCGGTATGCTAACGAAGGCCTGATCCAGGAAGCAGCCGATGCACTGAAATATAAGCTGGTAGATGGGCTGAAATATAACGACCAGGTGATGGATGAGATCAAATCGAGACTGGGACTGAGCGGGGATGAGAAGGTGAACTTTATTTCCCTCTCCAAATATGAAAGCGCAACGGATGTAACCACCGGCAAAGGTGAGGACAACAGGATTGCCATCATCTATGCCCAGGGGAGTATTGTAGGCGGCGACAGTGAAAAGGACGAGACTATCAGCAGCGGACACTTTGTAAAGCTTATCCGCGAGGCAAGACAGGATAAGGATGTAAAAGCGATTGTATTCCGTGTGAACTCTCCCGGCGGTAGTGCACTGGCCTCAGAATCCATCTGGAGAGAGCTGACACTGGCTAAAAAGAGCAAGCCGGTAGTAGTGTCCATGGGAGACTATGCAGCTTCCGGCGGTTACTATATTTCCTGTATGGCCGACTCTATTTTTGCACAGCCGAACACGCTGACAGGTTCTATCGGTGTTTTTGCCGTATTACCAAACCTCCAGGGATTCTTCAAGAATAAACTGGGAGTGACCTTCGATGGCGTCAAGACAGCGCAGTATGCTGATCTGGGGAATACTTCCCGTCCATTGACAGAAATTGAAAAGAAATTCATACAGAACTCAGTTGACAGCATCTACAGCACTTTTAAAGGCCGCGTAGTGGAAGGCCGTAAACTGAATGGCCCCGTAGTGGACAGCATTGCCCAGGGCCGCGTATGGAGTGGCGTACAGGCAAAAGAACTGGGACTGGTAGATCGCATCGGTGGTATTGACGATGCGATTAAATGCGCCGCGAAACTGGCGAAGATCAGTGGTTTCCGGTTGAGGGAATATCCTGAAGCAGAGAAACCATTTGAAAAATTCGTGAAATCCTTTGCCGGAGAGGCCCGTATGGAGACTGCCATTAAGAATGAACTGGGAGATCAGTATGCTGTTTACCAGCAGATCAAACATCTGAAGGAAATGAGTGGAGAGATCCAGGCAAAGCTGCCTTATGTGATGGAAATCAGGTAATAAGAGACTAACAGACTTAAAATAGCATTAAACCTGCCCCTAAGGGCAGGTTTTTTTATGGAAATGGGTAAAACAATAGTAGTTTTATGCGATTTTTTAAGAATAGACCAGTGTTAAAGTAAGTATGGCGGTTAAATATAATCAATGGAAGGCGCTGTTAGCCATGTCCAAAGCAAGCCTGATAGGAATAGTAAGAAGCCCTTCAGCAGTAATCTTCAGCCTGGGGTTCCCGCTGGTTTTCATCCTGGTATTTGGTTTTATCGGCGATAACGGCATCTCGGTAAAGGTAGGGGTTGATGCAGCTACAGATACCAGCAGTTACCTGTACAGGCAGCTGGCCAGTGAGAAAAGCCTCAAACTGCTAACCGGTAAGCCGGCTGCAGAAATGGAAGATGAGCTGAAAAAAGGGCATATTACCGCCATAATCCGTATTACTTCCCGGCCGGCCCAGGGAAATGCTCCCGCCTGTGACGTGAAGGTGCAAACTTCCACCGCTGCGGCCGACAAAATCTCGTTATTCAAGACTATACTGACAGGAATCATTTATAAGGCAGATGACGTTTATTATCCGAGGGGTTCGGTTGCCAAACTGGAACCGGTAGAGGTGTTGCCCGGACGTCGTTACAAGACCATCGACTTCATCCTGCCCGGCTTGCTCAGCTTTTCCCTGTTGAGCGCCGCCGTATTCAGTACTGCATTCCTCTTCTTCAGCCTGCGCCAGACGCTGGTATTAAAACGTTTCTTCGCCACACCGATCCGCAGGCTCCATATTGTATTGGGAGAAGCCCTGGCCCGCCTGATATTCCAGGTAGCCGGAGCAGTGCTGATCATTGCGATCGGTTATTTTGCCTTTGGATTTACACTGGTACATGGATGGAGCACCTTTTTTGAGATGCTGGTGCTAACAGCTTTCGGGGTGATCGTATTCATGGGCTTTGGATTTGTGGTAAGCGGCATTGCCAACAGTGAAAGCGCCATACCTCCCATTGCCAACGTGATTACCTTACCGCAGTTCCTGCTGGCTGGCACCTTTGTGGCAGTGGATGCTTTCCCGTCCTGGTTGCAGCCGGTATGCCGCATTATGCCGCTGACCTACCTGAATGATGCCTTCCGCAAGATCGCTTTCGAAGGACAACATCTATGGAATGTAGGGCTCGAACTGGGTGTAATTGCCCTCTGGGGAGTGGTTGTTTACATCGTAGCAGTAAGGACATTCCGGTGGGAATAGGGAATAGTCTGGATTTTTTCCTACCTTTTGTATATGCAAGCCTTATTTATCATACTTGGAGCACTCGGAGTGCTGGTACCAGGTTTGTTCATTGTGAGCATGTTCCTGCCTGCTACAGTGAAGGTAGTACGTGTCAGGGCCATCCCTGCGTCTCTTTCTGTCGTTTTTGATCAGGTGAATATATTACGTAACTGGGAAAAATGGTCTCCCTGGCATCAGGTAGATCCCAAGATGAAGCTGTCGTACAATGACAAGAAGAGCGGGACGGGCGCCGGTTATCAATGGATAAGCAGGAACCGCAAGGTAGGCAAAGGTTCAGTTACTATTACGGCTTCCCGGCCATATGAACACATTACAATCGAAATGCAGTTCATGGAAAGTAAGGCCACAAAAGGTTATTTCCGTTTCGAACCCTCGGGTAGAGGTACTCATGTAACATGGGGCATCGTGATGGAAGTAGGCAGATATCCCGCTGCTAAGATCAGGGGATTGATGCTTGATAAATTGCTAAGAAAGGATTTTGAAAAAGGGTTGGAGAACCTGGAGAAATTAGTAAAATAGATATGCGTCTCGTCAAATTATTATTGTTAAGTGTTCTTTGTTTTGGGATTTTGATATTTCTCATTTCCCTGTTACTGCCCTCAAAGGCGATCGTTGAACGTTCCGGAGTAATAGATGCTCCCCTGTCTACTGTTTATGCTGAGATCAATAACCTGAATACCTGGCCTGAGTGGAATCCATGGGCTGCTCCCGGTGTAGCTCAGAAGATTGAATTTTCAAACCCGCCTGCGGGTCAGGGGGCTTTTTATACCTGGTCAGGTATGCAGCAGGACAGGCCGGTATCGGGCAAAGTGCTTATCAGGGAAAGTTCACCGGAGAAAGGAGTTTATTATAACATGGAGTTCAATGCCATGAAGCCTGTAGCTGCAGCGTTTGATCTGAAACCTTCTGTTGATGGAAAGGGAACTGCTATACAGTGGCGCCTGGAAACGCATCTGGGAATGCTGCCCTGGTGGAAGCTGAGAGGTTTCCTGGCAGACAGACTGACTGGCCCGCAACTGGAGGATGGATTGACGAAACTGAGAAATATCTGCGAGAAAAAGAAGTAGGAATGAATGCGGGAATCGCTACCGTATTTTAACGCCGAATTGTTATGAATGGTAAGTCTGTTATGAATGAAAAAGTATATTTTTCGTAAAATTCAGAACAGTAAAACAAATTACACCATGAAACACGTTCTATTATTTTTCGCATTACTGGCGGGAACCTGTAGTTTTGTATCTGCACAGGATAAAGCACCTAAAAGCCCACGTGTAACTGCCGAAGGAAAAAATGTTAAGATAGCCTACGGACAACCATCCAAAAGAAACCGTGTTATTTTCGGTGAGTTGGTACCTTATGGTAAAGTATGGCGTTTAGGCGCTAACGAGGCTACTGAGATCACCTTTGCTAAAGATGGCAGCTTCGGCGGTAAACCTGTAAAAGCGGGTACTTATACTTTATTCACTATTCCTGAAGCTAATGAATGGACATTCATTCTGAATAGTGAGCTGAAGCAATGGGGCGCTTACGAGTATGACAAAATCAAAGACAAGAACGTACTGGAAGTAAAAGCGAAAGCTACTAAAACCAGCGCACCTGTTGAGAAACTGACCATCACCGTACCTGCAAACAAAGTGGTAGTAGAATGGGATGAGACTCACGTAGAAGTGCCGGTAAAATAAGTGTTGAAAGTATTCAATAAAAAAGCCCCCGTTTATCAGCGGGGGCTTTTTTATTGAATACTCTTTTATGCTGAATGCATCATTGTCTGTATACGTGCATCGCCTGTAATTATTTTAGCCTTCAGATCACTGAGGATGGAATATAAACCGAAATAAGTACGGTTGATATACAGTGAGTGCCTGGATCCTCTTGCTACTTTAGAATCTCTTACTTCTTTCAGATTGTAGAGGTAATCCATATAGGCGTAGATCTCCGCGAAATAGTCTTCATTACCGAAGTCAAACTCTTCCTGCGTAAAGGGAAGGGTCAGCATATCAATCATTCTCTGGAATAAACCGGAGAAGAAAACCACTTCTTTTTCTGTATCGCTGGGATGGATCATTTCCAGGTTGGTATAGATCTCCCTGCGCCTCTTTTCGTCTTTCAATACTTCCTTATTCACCAGCAGGAAGTAATTGGTGTAGAAGTCTTCCGGTATTTCCTTGATACAGCCAAAATCGAATACCCCAACAGTTCCATCATCGCGCATCAGGAAGTTGCCGGGATGCGGGTCTGCATGTACCTTTTTCAGCTTGTGTACCTGGAACTGGTAAAAGTCCCACAGCGCCTGCCCGATCTTGTTACGGACTTCCTGTGAGGGATTACGTTCCAGGAATTCTTTCAGATGGAATCCTTTCAGCCAGTCCATGGTAATGATCCTGTCGCTGGACAGTTCCGGGTAGTAACCCGGGAAGATCAGGTTGGGAATATGGGCGCATTGGGCCGATACTTCCATGGAGCGTTGCAATTCCAGTTTATAGTCTGTTTCTTCCAGCAGTTTGCCTTCTATCTCATCGAAGTATTTATCCATATCCACTTCATTCATACCCACGATGCGGATAGCAAAAGGTTTGACGATGCGGAGATCTGATTTTACGCTATTGGCCACGCCGGGATACTGGATCTTTATGGCCAGTTCCTTGCTCCATTTGGAGGCTTTATGTACCTGCCCGATGGAGGCGGCATTGGATGCCTGCATATCGAAATGGTCATAGAGCTGGGAGGGCGATTTACCCAGTGTTTTGACAAAGGTATTAATGACCAGCGGGCCGGAAAGGGGAGGAGCGCTGTACTGCGACATGGCAAAGCGTTCAGTATAGGCTTTAGGCAGCATACCTTTATCCATACTGAGCATCTGTGCTACTTTAAGTGCGCTTCCTTTCAGGTTGCTAAGGGTATCATAAATGTCTTCGGCATTGTCGGCATGGAGTTCTTCCCTGCTGATAGAAGGATCTATGAGTTTTTTTGTATAATGTTTGAGGTAGTTGGTACCTACTTTCAATCCTGTTGTTACAAATTTGCTGGCACGTTCAACTTTACCGGTAGGGATGTTCGTCTGTTCTTTCATACTGTCTTATTTCCTTGCAAACATGAATTTTCCGAAATCCAGAATACTGTCAAGCGTATTGGAACTGATCAGCTGGAAGCTGAGGTTTACTGCTTTTTCTATGGCAGCATCTGTCATTTCGAAGCGTTCACTGTCATCTTTTGTCCAGTAGCGCAATACGAACAGCGCCTGCAGCCAGAAGCCGTGTACGTACTGGTCAGAGATGTATTTACGTTCCTTCACCTCGCCCGTCTGGTAACCTTCTTTGATCAGCTCGCGGACATAATCGTAAAAAGCGATGCGGAAAGCTTCCAGCTTGTCCAGGTGCAGGCCTGGCACCAGGTATTTGTCTTTCTGCTGCAGGATATAACTTCTGTTCTCTTTCAGCTGTTGTACCCAGAGAAAGTAGAAGGTGAGGAGTTTTTCGCGGGCGGAATAATTCCGGTATATTTCATCTTCCTTCAGCTTTTCCAGGGTGTCCTGGAAGAAGGAAAGCCAGATGTCTTTTTCCAGCGTATCAAAAGAGGAATAGCTGTCGTAAAAGGTTGTTTCAGGTACATCCAGCTGCTGACAGAAGGTGTACACGGAAACGGGTCTTTTACCATTTTCCAGCCAGTAAGTTTTATAAGCGTTGCGTATGAGTTTTTTGTCCATGATCTCTGGGTTTAGAGCATAAGTAAATACATGACAGCACCCTATGTGGGTCGGACATAGTTGCTATCACAAATTTACGCTACAAACGCCGGATAATGATCATTTCCACGGTCCTGACTGTTAAGAAAAGCCTAAATTGACAAATGGTCTTTTTTATCGTTTATAAACGACGGTAATTCTGTCGTCGATTTTGTGGACAGTGATCCTGCCTTTTTCATCTACCAGTGCTACTTCATTCTGTTCTCCGGTTGGAAGTATAAACTTTACAGGTGCGGCTGTATCGATATGTGTTTTTATCGTGGGGAGACCTGTCGTTATATTGTAAACGATTGTCCCCTTATTTGTAGCCAGCACCAGGAATGTTTTGGAAACGAACTGACTTACCCGTACAACAACATCATCGGCGAAATATTGGGAATAAGGCTGCAATCCGTTCTGTTTATCCATAACATATACACAACCATGGGTGGTATATGCCATCAGTAACATGCCATTGGTTATATCAGTAGCCGTGATATGGTTGATCTCATAAGGAAGCTCCAGGTGTTGCGTCTGCCCTTCCCGGTCTACCCGGTAAATTTTGTTGCCATGACCAAAGTAAAAAGGGCCTTCACCCCAGAGGGCGGAGGGATGATCCGGTCTGGGAATATCAAAACGTGCGGAGTCCGGATAGGTGCAATAATAGCTGGCGGAAGACGCTTCTTTTATTAATACGGTGGCCCACTCCCAGTCAGAGTACACTGTGAGCGGATCTCCTCCTGAGTTAATAGTCATACCGATTGTCCCACCCATGTGATTGGCCGGGTAATCAGTGGTATCTAAGATCACTTTGTCGCCGAATGGTTTCTCTGACGGAAGTATGAGTTTACCCAGAGTAATCCGTCTATTATGGGAAGTTGGCAGGTGCAGAAGCTTACAGCCATACTTTGAGGCGTTGTTTTCCGAGATATAAGGATAGAATTGCTCTTCCTGGCCATTTTTATCCGGAAGGGACTGGTATTGCCAGGAATAGTATTTACGGGAGCCCTGGGGCGTCATTCGAAGCAGAAACAGCACATTGGCTGATGTTCCTACAAATATGAGCTGCTTTTTAATAACAGTCGCTGCCAGCCAATTGATATGTTGCTCTAACTGGAAGCTCTGATCAGTACGGGCAACTGTTGGTTTTACCTCTCTTTTCCGGGCACTGTACCGGTAAATGTCGGCAGGCAGTTCCTTATCAGCGGGTAGCATCTTTTTCAATACAGCCAATCTGTCTTCTCTACCGGCGGCTATCTGCGGGCTAATCACCTCATATGCTATTTCCACAGCAGTATCCTGTGCCGCTTCGTTCATATTCTTTTTGAATGCAAGGAAGATCTCCACCAGATTATCTATTTTATGTTCCGGCGTCTTCTGTTCATAGATCATTCGCATTTTACCGGCTAAGCTGTTTTCATCCAGTTCTTCAGCAAGATGAAGGTATTGCGACAAGCAGTCCTTGTCCTGGTTACCGTTCTGCCAGCCTTCCAGTAACACCTCACAGGCCTCTTCCGGTTTTCCGGACTTATGTTGCAGGATGCGGGCAGCTTCCAGGTGATTCTTTTGCTGCATGGCGGCGTCGACAGCCAGCTGAAAGTATTGTTGTGCCGGTTTTTCCTGTGACAGTTGCCGGTACAGGTCGCCGGTTTTCTCGTACTTTTCCAGTTTTTTATAGATGTTGATGGCATCGAGCAGCAAACCTCCCTTTTCAAAGCATTCAGCTGCCTTTACAGGCTGTCCAAGACGGTCCATGTATAAAGCCGCAGCTTCATGGTAAAACCGCCCTTCTTCCAGCACGATAGCTGCCCGGTGCAGATTGCGTAGCAGATGGGCGTAAATATAAGCAGCCTTTCTGTGGTCGCCTTCTTCCAGCGCTTTTGCTGCCAGCTGTTCATATTTCCTTGACAATAATGTAGTATAACTTTCTGCAGAGGTCCAGGTATCCACGGGCCTGCTGCCCAATAGCGTTCCCAGGTTAAAATTGGTTTCCTGTCTTGAAAGCCTGGAAGACTGCGGTGCGGTACCTCTGCCAGCTGCTGGATCTTCACCAAGTGGTATGGCATATTTGAGGGCCTCATCCCCATCTTTGTCAAACATTTTAAGCAGGCGGTCCAGCTCACTATCTCTTCTTTCCTCAATATCGCCCAGCGTTTTTTCTATCCATTTCCGGAGCTTTTCCCTGACCCCACTGGTCCTTACACCTTTGGGGTTTTCCGTTTGACCGGAGCGGGAGGCCCCTGCACCCCCTCTGCCTGCACGGCCAGATCCTGTGTAAGAGGCCTGACCCGGTGTTGCAGGAATACGCCGCAGGAAGACAGAAACGATATTGAACATTGTCAGCAGGAACCGGAGAAACCATCTGACCATCCAGTCAATGAAACGCAGGAACAGGCTATTGCGGCGCCTTTTACCTGGTAATTCAGATAATGGCTGAGGAACCTGACCGTGGTTTAACAGGTCAGTCAGTTCCTGTCCATCAGGTATGGCAACACTGATAGTATGCAGATAAGCCAGTGGAGGCATACCCGGATGTGCGTGATCCCAGCTCCGCTCCCGGGCCTGCCCCGGCGACAGGAAGCTGCTTATTGGACGTTGATCTTCTTTATCAAAGCCTACAAAACCTATTGCCGGATGGAAAACCTGCACATGCCATATCAGTAATTCCCGCATTTCAACAGGAGATAGCGCAGGCGCCAGGGTCGCATCAACCGGAATGAAAAGATTCCCGTTGATGCCCCCGTAAGGATGGCTTATTTTTCCCGTGGCAGGTACCTGATCATTGAAGATCACCAGTAGTCCGCCGGGTGTCACAGCGTTTTTATGTTCAGGCAACAGGAAACAGGTAAGTCCTTTCAGCGGGATCTGCCAATCGTTCATTTCACGGAACCATTGCTCCGGGGAATTACCACGGAGGAAGGCAGCGCTTGTTTTGTGCCTGGTTTGCGGATTATACGACAGCTGGAGTTCCATATTGTTGAATTACCTGAATGAATGGTTTGATATATTTTTCGTGAAAAACATCCGGTCCTATGTGTTTACTGTCATCCGGAACGAAATAAGATGAATAGCCACAGGTGGCACCATCTGAAGCCCGGCAAACAGTAGCCTGATTGACAACGAGCACAATAGTGATCTCTGCCAGATGTTTGTCTGAACTACGCAGATGCAACATGTGTCTGTAAGGGTCAAACCAGGCTTCACTACCGTCCGGCCATTTGTATTTGGATAGTGATTGCCTGGTATCAGGAAGTTTGACCGGCAGTTCCGTATTATGCACACTATGATGCGGGTTTATATTGACAGCTTTGATCAGTTGCGTAATGTATGTGGTGAAGACAAGCTCGTGTTTGTTGACTACAATATTGCCTTTATGGTTTATCTCCAGGTGCTTAAGGCTGTTGATCGTATTAAACGATTGCCAGTGCCGTTGTTCATGTCCTTCGTATCGATCCTTCATGGCCTTTAGCATTTCTTTTGTGACATCAGGCTCCAGGGTCATTTCGCCGGAATCTAAATCCACTACTACTATATGAGGTGCTCCTGCGATATCGATATAAAGAGATCCACTGAAAATAGTGTCAGGCTTCAAAGCCACGTCCCTGATACCGTTGCGTCTTATGGAACTAACAGATTCATGATGTTTTATATCTATGGGGATCAGCTCTTGTGTGTATTTTTTAAACAGATATAGAGAAAGATGTTGAGCTCCTTTTGCCTGAAAGAGGATGTAGCAAAGCGCATCGTCATGTGCAAAGAAATAGTTATGGGCGTCAGGAAAATTGGGAGTGATCTCTCTGGCGCCCTGTCTTGTTTGTAGCCAGAATAATAGCTGTCTGTGTTTTGTGATAGCTAAGCCGCCTGTATGTTTTGAGAAATAACTGTCATTTTTATTCAGACTTGTCAATTGGTAAGGAATTAAAAGCGGGAAGGGGCGGTTCTTCAGGAACTCCGGCAGGTCAACCTCCTTACTATGTATACGTTGAACAGCAACACGTTCTCTTCTTACTGCCGGCATTTCCACGCTGATCTTTGCTGTACTCAATAACTTCCGGTGACCGGCGGTATACCTGTACAACTGTATCCGGCATTCCCTGTCCACAGTGATCACAAAACCATCTGTGCGTCGCAATACTGCGAATGATTGCTGAAACGCGGCTGTATGAAAAAGTTCCTCGCCGGTGATGAGAAAATATTCCTGCTGTCCTTTTAGTATATAGGCATCCGTAAATGAAGACAATGCCTTTGCACTGTTCAGGGCTGGCGACAGCAACTGCATGCCGGCAATGATTTCCGCTTTAGAAGAGAGGTCCATCGGCTCATAGCGATCTCCCACCAGTGCAAAGGGTAATATTTCTGCATGCTGCTTGTTGTCAATGGTGCATGCCAATGCAGCAGCCATCTCCAGCAGGTGAGGTGTTCCCCACAGTTTAATGCTTTTATCTACGAGTATAAAACGTTGTCCGGGTTCATTCTCAGGCAGTTCCTCCCGCCTCAGGTAAAGGGCTTCGTTATTGGCCAGCCTTACCATCAGGGTTTCATTGTCGTGCGCCAGTTCACTTAGCAACAGCCTGTCGAAATTGCCTTTGTTGGTAATGTCGGATACGCCTCCAAAGGAAGTCTCGCTATATCCTCTTGTATGCATCGGCAGATGCAATGCAGCAATGAGGCGTTGTGTCAATAATGCCAGCAATGCTGTCTGAGCATCTTCCGCTAATAGCTGTAACAGATCTTCTGCCTGTGCCGGTTTGGGGAGATCGGAAGGGATCTCTATAAACACCGGTACAGGAGGTGATGGGTTGACTACCGCATTCAGTTTTTCCTCCAGTGTGGCAGTGTCGGGATAACGCTGTAATATTTGTCGCAGGATGTTTATATCAGCTTTCAGCGTAGATATAGGATCTTTGGAGGCGCTGTGAGCAATCACATAATCGTAAGCGCCCCGCCGGAATATAGACAGCATTTCTTTTGCTGTTTCCCCCGTCAGAAATGTTTCAACATGTTCAAAAAGGGTATTCAGCAGCAATTCCCTGTCAAGGCCTTTCCAGTATCTGCCGGGAAGAGGGCGAAGCAGCGCCAGAAAGTTAGTGACGACCTCTTCAAGCTCATCTGCTACCCTTTCATAGGTCATGTCGGCAAAAGGCATATCTATTTCATCACCAACCAGGTCTTTCACATATTGGTGCAGTGTAGACTGTATCGCCTGTGGCCCGGGAGCGGGTTTGCCAAGTGCAATAACCAGCAGCAACGGGCCCAGGGGCGGTAGCTGATTTTTTATCTGTGAGAGGTCGTTCAGCAATTCTGTTTTGTAACAGATAGTGCCTCCTCCTTTCGTCCATTCAATGACTTCCCCTTCTTCCGCCCATTGCCAGAAGTAATCTTTTGTAGCCTGAAAATATGCTACGGTCATGTCATGCAACTGCGCCATTTCAGAAAGTATTGGTGAGACGGATAGCGCTTCTGGAAGCGCGTACAAAAACGTGTCCGGGGATCTTTTCCCACAGACCATCCACATGAAACAGGAGCAACGTATCACTCTCCGTTGCGGACCAGTTGGCAATGAGCTGACCAACAACCGGGGGATCAAAATCATAACCGGCCGGCAACAGGATATTGTCCCGTAACGTAAATACTTTGCCCGGCATAGAAGGTACCGGCGTACCTATGATCAGTACTTCGCCGGTTTCGCATACTGCGAAGCTTAATCTTTGCAACCTGATAAGCGGCGCTGTGTCAGCATAGGCCTTCCAGTACTCCAGGGTTGTCAGTACGGCGAAAGGCTCCGCCGTCTGTATAGTGGGGGACAGCCGCACAGCATACCCCTCACCGTGACGGGCGGGCATGGCAGATACGGGGAGTTCCACGGTGATGAAAGAGGCAATAGCTTCCCAGGACATCTTCTTAAGCATGTCGTGAGGCGTTTGTTTTCCGGGCAGGAATAAACGTTCCTGCGCATCTGCCAGGAAGGTGTGTTTTGCCGGTAGTTTACGGAGCTGTATATCTGTTGCGTCAGGCGGAATGCCTCTTACCCAGATCTCATCTCCGGTAGCTGCTACCAACAGTCCCGGCCATGTGCGTATACTGCCAAGTGCTGTTATATCAGCCATGGCAAGCACGATGATCATCTCTTTCATGCAGATTGCATTATTTTCTTCCAGAGGGCGTCTATGGGTTGTAATACATAGTTGCGCTGGGTGGTATTGCTGATCCATTCACAGCGGCTGTTCAGGCTGCGCAGACGGTCTTTGATCAGTGCGCGGGCAGCAACCGGGGTGTCGGGATCGTCCCATTGCACATGCAGTTGCTGTACATCGCGGAAAATGGCTTCCGGATCAGGAGTACCACTGTTGTGCGCGCGGGGATGTTCCTGTGGATGTGTGTCGCCTTTCTGTACGGATGTATTCACAATACCGGCAATGATCTCGATCTGTTCCTCTGTATCCCAGATGTAGCGTAATACCCAGAGATCGGAGAGGATCGCGGTTTTACGTTTGCAGAGCAAAGCGCTTGCCGCGATGAGGCGTTGCAGCTTTACGGCGCGCCTGTCAGATATCTGAACGCCTGCATTGCGCAGTTGTTCTATCAGCATGATATATTCAGGCCTGATACCGCTCAGGTCTATGGTTGTATTCAGTTGCTGCAAGGCACGCAGATCTTCTGCGGGAATGCCGTTATACCCGGTAGCCTGCTTTTGTTCCAGTCCCCAGCCGGCCTGCAATACACTATCCAACAAGGCAGGATCTACGTTTTCGCAACGTACCCTGATCAGGAACCTGTCAAACAGCGCCTGTAGGGCTTCGTCTTCCGGAAGGTGGTTACTGGCGCCGATGAAGATCAGTGCAGGCAGGTGTTTGGTTTCCTTACCTCTTCGGAAGATCTTTTCATTGAGCGCCATGAGCAGGCTGTTGAGGATAGCGCTGTTGGCATTCAACAACTCGTCCAGGAATATGAGCGAGGCTTCGGGCAGCATACCATCGGTATTGGTCACCAGGTCACCGTCACGCAGTTTGCGGATATCGAAAGGTCCGAAAAGTTCATTAGGTTCTGTAAAGCGGGTCAGCAGGTACTCGAATGTCTTCACATCCAGCTGGCGGGCCAGTTCACGTACCATCGCGCTTTTAGCTGTACCCGGAGGGCCGAACAGGAAGAGGTTTTCCCGGCCTGCCAGGCAGATGCCCATGAGATCAATGATGTCATCTTTGCCGACAAAAGTCTGTTTCAATTGCTGTAGTACATCATTCAGGTTGTCTACCAGCGGGGATTCAAAGGTAATAGGTTCCATTGTTTATATATGAACAGTAAGGTCAATTTCAAATTCAGGCCAGAGTATAGCGGCATACGAGCCAAGGGCTTCCTGCACCAGGGGAAGGCATTCCGGATGACGGCATTTGCGGAGGTCCCTTGCCTGGATGATCCTGTCGATATACGCTATTTTCAGTGACGGATGCTGCAGGATCGGGGAGAGGTCTTCCGGTACAATAGCCGGGATGGCAGCCATGGAAAACGGCCACTGTGCAGCCATGATCTCCAGCTCTTTTACCAGCGGATCTCCGGGCGCCAGTCCTTTAGCCAGATCAAAAAGACCAGGCATATAGCGAAGGGTAAGATCAGCGGCATACATGGCCGAAGGTGAACGGACACCGGTAAAAGGCAGCAAATGCGCCTTTATGTCCTCTTCTCCCAGGCGCCGGATCTGTATGAACTGGACGGCCCTGTAAAGGTAACAGGCGGCCCAATGGGCTGCTTCCGGGTCGTAGGATGGTACCTGCCCCGGCATATCCGTACTATCGTCATCGTAATGTTGTTTCAGATGCACCCCGGCTAAACGGATGTCACCCGGATCAAACGGTTCAATAGCGGGTGCGACCGTTACTGTTCCCTCATTGATCAGTGATGATATAAATGCTGTCAGTGTCATTCTCTAATGCGTTGGTATGTATACGCGCCGGCGTAGGCTTTCTTGTTTTGTCAAAGGATTATTTGTGTGCGGTAATGGCAATTCACATGTTGCAGATTTGTCCCGTAGAGGTCAACATGAACAATAATACCCTAACATACTTTGAATTCTATATCTAAGATACTGACAGGGATGGATATATACAAATCTATTGTTATGTAATTAAAAATGATGACCGGATTGCTATTTGTGGGATCTATTTTTAACTTAGGGAATTAAATTATTGTGATCATGTACAAGAAAACGTTTACAACGGCTGCTGCTGTTGTGCTCTCAGCCACGTTATTTGCGCAGTCGAAGCCTGAAGACACGGAAGTATGGGAACCGGTACCGACAGTTGTTACACCCGGAAAGGTGACTACAGAAGCGCCTTCCGACGCTATCGTCCTGTTTGACGGAAAAAGCCTGGACCAATGGGTATCTGTCGACAATCCTGAGCAACCTGCAAAATGGAAAGTAGCAGGAGGGAACTTTACGGTAGATAAAACCACTGGTAACATCCAGACGAAGAGATCGTTCACCAACTATCAGTTACATATCGAATGGCGTGTGCCGAAAGATATCACCGGTACAGGACAGGGAAGAGGTAACAGTGGTTTGTTCCTTGCTTCTACCGGAAAAGGTGATGATGGTTATGAACTGCAGATCCTGGACAACTACAATAACAAGACATATGTGAATGGCCAGGCAGGGAGTATTTACAAACAGTCTGCTCCGCTGGCGAATGCAAATCGCAAGCCAGGAGAATGGCAGACATATGATATTGTATGGACAGCTCCCCGTTTTAACAGCGATGGTTCCCTGCAGTCTCCGGCCAGGGTGACCGTTTTCTTCAATGGTGTGCTGGTACAGAACAATACCGAATTGCAGGGCCCTACCAAATATATCGGAAAGGCATCTTATACAAAAGCACATGGCGCATGCCCTATCAAGCTGCAGGCACATGGCGATAAGAGTGAACCGCTGAGTTTCAGGAATATCTGGATCAGAGAGTTATAAGCATGTCCGTTCTTATTGAGAATATTTTCAGGATGCCTGCGGGCATCCTTTTTTATTTCACCACCATATTTTACAGCTTCACCTGTATTTTTTTTACATTTAGTTCATAAGTGGCTTTCATTTGCACTTATGAATGACCTGATGGGAAGAATGTTTTACATATATAGCTCGCTTTTTATTTCCCTGGCGCTGAATATTCCCAAATTGCTCGCATTAAAGGAAGACAGCGTACTTGCCCGGTACATGCATTTTAATATCTACGAATGGCTGTTCCAGACGGGAATTAATTTCCTTTTCAGCTTACTGGTGTTCCTGATTGCCCATGATCGCTTCAGCGGGAGCCTCAGGCACTGGAAATGGTGGAGGGAAGGGAAGGCCGGCTTACTGCTTTTCCTGTTGCTGTTCTTTTTCGCAGTATTTTCAGTAGGCATACAAAAGAGGGTGTTTGGAGCGGGAATATTGCCCGGCAGGGGGATCGGCCTGAAATTCCTGCTTACCATCATACTGGCGGGTATTGAGCTGAAGATAGTCAATATATTGCGAATGGCAAGAGTTAAGGAATTGGAGAACATACGGTTGCGCAACGCACATTTGAAAACGGAGCTGGAATTACTGAAAGGGCAGTTGCAACCGCATTTCTTTTTTAATGCATTGAGCAGTTTGTCGGGTGTAGTAAGGGAAGATCCGGCGAAGGCACAATATTACATCAGCCAGTTGTCAAAAGTGTTCCGCCATTCGCTGCAGAAGGAAGAAGATAACCTGGTTCCCCTGAAAGAGGAACTGGAGGCTGCAGGCTCTTATGCCGCTTTGCTGAAAATGCGCCATGAAGAAGGTTTTGGGGTACAGATAGATATCCCGTCAGCAATATTTACCGCAAGATTGCCCCATATGTCTTTACAACCGCTGATGGAAAACGCGGTGAAGCATAATGTGGTTACGGCCGCAAGACCTTTGCTGATGACGATCACCGCAGAGAAAGATATCCATGGCGCTTATTGTATCGTTGTCAGGAATAACCTGCAGCGGCTGCCTTTTCACCCGCAGGGAACAGGCATAGGTCTTTCCAATCTGAATGAGCGATATAAGATCCTGTTACAGCGGGAAATTGAGATCAGCAGAACAGCTGATGCATTCACCGTAAAACTACCACTAAAATAATATGTCATTACGTGTTGCTATTATTGAAGACGAACCGGTTACTGCGCGAAGCCTGCGTACGATGCTGCAGGATATTGCGCCGGAAAGTGAAGTACTGGCCATCCTGGATGGCGTAACAGAAGCAGTGGAATGGTTGCGGGTTCATATGCATACCTGTGATCTGTTATTCATGGACATCCGCCTGAGCGATGGGCTGTCCTTTGATATCTTCACAAAGATAGACATTACCCTGCCGGTGATCTTTATAACAGCTTATGATGACTATGCCCTGCAGGCATTTAAAGCGAATGGTATAGGCTATATCCTGAAGCCTGTGGATGAAGATGATCTGAGGACTGCTATTGCAAAATTCAGGCGGTTACGACAGCCCCTGACAGACAACGGCGGGTATGAAGTACTACTGAAGATGGCCGCAGGAATGAAAGAGCGTCCGCTTCCCTATAAACAGTCTTTCCTGGCGCATTCGCGCGATAAACTGGTGCCGCTTTCTGCCGCACAGATCTCCTGGTTCTATACTTCAAATGAACTGGTACATGCAGGTACAGCAGATAACAGGCAATTCGTCATAGATTTCACACTTGAGCAATTACAGCAACAATTAGACCCTTCATCCTTCTTTCGTGCAAACCGCCAGTTTATTGTACAAAGGGCCGCCATAGAAGAAGTGGACTTCTATTTTAACGGCCGTTTATTACTGAAAATGAATCCGCCTGCAAAAGAGCCTATACTTATCAGTAAAGCCAGGGTGCCGGAATTTAAACAGTGGATGAATATGTGAACCGCTCGGGGAATGAAATAGGTTTATTCGCCCCCAAAATTTGCAGCTTCACCGGAAAACAGCAAACATCTGCCAAAAGGATAGTCTAACTAGCGTTCATATTATTTATCACCGACAAAAAATGTCATTCTATGAAAAGAGAACGCAACCCCTTTATCCGGTTTACATCTACCGTTTTTTTATTGACCGCCACCGGCATCATGCTGGGAATGTCTTCCTGCAAAAAAGATAATGATACCAGCGCCAGTGTTTCCGAAGAGGAAATAGCAGAGTCGATCAGTCAGTCTGTTGCTACTGACGGTGGTGGCCTGGTAGTACAGGCAACAGCAACGGCGACAGCTGTGAATAATGCTGCAGCGAGAATAGGAGGAAAGTTAAGTGATCAATGCGGTGTGCCACACACGGATGTATTCAGCGGCAGCAGCGCCGCCGGCGCTCTTGTAACTTTCAGTTATTCTTTCAGCAGGAACTGGTTGCTGACCTGTAATGGAACTACCCCACAACAGTTTGAGTTTAATTACAAAGGAAAAGCTACTTACGATGCACCAAGAATGTCATCCGACGATAGTGCTACAGCAAAAATAGTAGTGACAAACCTGGACAGCAGTTATTATCTGTATAATCATCAGTATACGCGTGAAGGTAGCCAGGTATCAAAGATCCGTAACAAGCGTTCTTTCAAAAGCCTGATCTTTATTTCAGCTACTGATATAAAGATAGACAAGAGTACGTTGAAGATAGTATCCGGCACCGCCACAGCAACAGTAAGCGGAGAAGGTGCTGATGGCCATTCATTTAATTATACAGGTACCGTTACCTTCCTGGGAAACCAGACAGCAACCCTCGTATTAGGTAATGGCGGAACATATACTATAACGTGGTAAAATCCGTTTTATAAGTCATGAAAATGACAGCACCCGGTATGGGCAGGTCATGCTTTTACCGGGTGTTCTGATTTTTATGCCTGTAAAGCAACGAGTTGTGAAATGAGTAAAAGAGTGAGTACAATACAATCGTTAATTCCTTCGTTTATATTATGAATTGTGATTATATTAATATAGATTTACGGGGGTATAGGGGAGTAAATAAGTCATGTAAGTTCGTTCGTAAGCATTAATTCAATTATATCACTAATCAATTTAAAATCTCTATTCTATGAGAAGACCACGTCTCTCCTTTGCTGGTAGCAAAGCTACACTGTTATTGCTTGTTGTAGCGGCGGGCATTTCTTTCACTTCCTGTTCGAAAGATGATAACACTAAAGAAACTCCTGGTGTAACACAGAACCAGGCAGCTACTGTAGTATCTCAGACTTTCGTTAATCAGGGGGGTATCACTGAACAGTTAAGCACAGCCACACTTGCCGTATCTGCAATGGAAGCAAGACAGGCAGGCGGTAAGCTGAGCGATTTCTGTGGTAAATCGACTGACGGAAGCGTTAGTCATGCAGGAACTGCTGAAGGCATTACCTTTGACTACAAACTGAGCTGGTTATATTCACTGGCTTGTAATGGTGATGTGCCTTATCAGTTTACATTCAAGTTCAACGGTAAGACCAGCATTGAAACTGAGAAATTTAAAACTGCTGACAGCTGCACTGCAAATTACACACTGAGAGGTTTAGGTACAACCAGCACTGCCTGGGAATTGAGCCAGACCTTTGATCGTGCGGGTAGTTTTGTATCCAAAACAGCGGATCTGCCTTCTTTTACCAGCGCTGTTCACTACGAGTCTGTTAATATCAAGATCAGCAAAGAAACTAAAGAAATCGTTTCTGGTACTGCTACTGTGAAGATCACAGGTGCAGATTCAAAAGGTAATGCTTTCAAATACGAGGGTACCATTACCTTCCAGGGTAGCAGGAAAGCTGTATTCGCCGTTACTGGTGGCAGCAACTTCCAGCTGAACTGGTAAGCGAACTATTTCTATAAAAAAATGCCGCGGAGAAAGAACTCCGCGGCATTTTTTTATTACTGATCTGATCTTAGTTTCTGATCATTTCTTTTTCATCCAGCTTCCATTCGTTATTGTAAAAGCCAGCTGTTTTCACTGCTGCAGTATTCCCTTTCAGCAGGTCAACATTGAAGATCATATAATCGGGAAAACCGCTGCCACCGGCAAAGTACTGGTTAGCATCGGCAGCACGCATACCTGCTAATCCTGTACCCGCAATTACTGCAACAGAAGCAGTTTTACTATCAGCCCTCGGCCACATGAAATAAGCAGCCAGTCCTTCTCCGGCATATTCCTGTTTGCCTACTGTTACCTTACCACGTGTTACCTGTACAGGAGCGCTTTGCAGTAATTGTTTCCATGCCTTGTTCGTGGTAGCGTTGCCGTAAATGATAATACCGCGGTCAGGGTATCTGGCAGCATCAAAGTCTTTATCCGCAACAATATCTACAGCGCCATTGCCTCTGTAATACCAGGTTTCTGCATCGTAACGGGCTTTGTTTAAAGACCATTCATTCTCCGCTGGTTGTCCGGCAGTACTGTAAACAAACACCATGCGATGATTGAATGCTTCTTTGAAGGTACCGTTCCGCTCAGGGCCTTTATCTGTAGCCGTTGGTGCCGCACCGGCAGTCCATTGGCCGCCGTTATGCAGGTACAGGAGGCTGTCTCCGTTTTTACGTGTATAGGTTACTGTGGGTTTGTTATCCAGCGTAATGCTGAGTGTATTACCTACGGGAACATCTTTCAGGTCAATAGCCAGTGTATGGATATTGGAAGTAGTACCGGTAATAGCATTGCGGGAGTTATTCCTGCTCAACTGTATACGGCTGTATTCAAGTGCGTGTTCCTGTTGTAAGATGCGTACCCAGTGATGTACCGCAGAGATGGCAGGATTGGCAGTGGTGAAGTCAATTTCATTCACGCTGGTATCTGCAGGAATAGTGTGCCATTTGAAGTACTGGAATAAAGGACCCCAGTCTACGCAGGTATCACCATACCAGTGCTCTCCTCCGGGATATTCATAATAGCTGTAATCTTTCTGGAAATCAGCCAGTATCTTTTTCATTTGTCTTGCATAGTCAACAGAAACAACTTTATCGCTGTCGCCATGAAGGATGTAGACACCACCCGCTTTATAGTTGGTAGCGAGTTTAAAGGTGTTGCTCGGATTACTTGCCCTCAGTAATACCTGTTCAGTGCTGTTGCGGGGAGAATCAGGGATCAGACCGTCTGCTGAGCCATACCCCATCAGGGTAGGATAACCGGAGCAGGGAGCAATAGCGGCCCATTTACCAGCGTAGGTAGCGCCCAGGTACCAGGTACCGTGTCCGCCCATAGAGTGACCTGTCAGGTAGATCCTTTCAGGGTCAGGATGGAAGCTGTTGATACCGATGTTCAATACTTCCAGTGCATCGAGGCGGCCCCAGTCTTCCCAGTTGAAGCCACGGGGACGGCGATTGGTAGGCGCTACCAGTACACCCCAGTCTTTGTATTTGTAGGCGCTTGCCTGGTTGATAGCCTGTACTTCTGCACCATGTACAGAAAGGAAGAAAGCAGGCGCTTTACCGTTAGGATTTGCCTGTGGCGATACTGCGTAGTATTGTACGCTGCCATCTATATCACTTACGAAAGTATTGCTGTAGTGATCTTTGTTGGTGACTGCTTTCAATGCGAAAGTCTTACTATCTACAGTGGCCTTCTGGTTGTTTAACACCAGGGTACAGTTATAGCCCTCGTTTGCAGTACCGGAAGCATCGAGTTTAAAACCTACTTTACGGGTGCTCAGGGCCGCTACTTCCGGAATAGTGGTGGTGACTGTTTTACCGTTCACAGTGGTCTGTATCTGCATGTTTTTGAGTGATTGTGCAGAAGTGTTCACTACCACAACCGCACCCCACAGGTCACTATTGTTATTGCCTGCTACAACAAAAGGCATAGTAGAATCGGCAATGCTGATATAAACTGGTTTTTCGGGAAACAACAGTCTGGCTTTGATGCCTTGTCTGCCGAAGCTGCGGCCCGTACGGATATAGAATTCATTATTCCCCTGGTGTAATTGTACCGGGATGTACATCCAGCCATAGCGGTACATGTCGCCCGCATGAGGCGTACCATTTACATACACCATCTGGTGGCCGGTAATATTCAGAATAGCCGTCTGTGCCTTAGGCGCATTATAGGAAACATACAGGTAGCCATTGTTGATCACACGACCTGCAAAAGAACCTTCTGCGTTGGCTGTAATATCCTGCCATTGCTGTTGCGCACCCTTTTCATCGGGGAAAGAGTTTGTACCCTTTACAGGCGTTTTCAGCTCGCCGTTGCAGAGCGCCCAGGCCAGCTGGTCTGTAAACAGGGCAGTCCGGCCATATTGATGGCAGGGGCCGCTGATCAATCCTTCCTTAAATACATAGGTTTGTTGGGCAAATAGGCCATATCCTGGCAACAGGAGGGCCAGGAGGAATAGAATCTTCCGCATAAAAATCATTTGTGTACAAAATAGAAAGCAGGGGGTACAAATACACGCAATATGATGACCGGTGGACAGGTGTTGGGAAGAACGGTAGGCTTTTCGGAGAGCTGTGTCCATGCGGGATTACAGCTGATAGTTTTCACTTAATGGCTGATATGATTTTAACGCGCTGCTTCCGGTGTTACGGGTACGATCACTTTCAGCGCCCGGGGCAGTATACGGGCCTGTATCTGCCTGGTTTTGCCCATATATTCCCCATCTATCTGGAAGTGTGCCCATCTCCGGGTACTGATGGTCACCTGGCTGGCCTGGAGTATCTCTGTTTTGGAAGGGTCAAAGGGACGATGCCTGAATAACATCTTCAACAGTTCAGGAATAGACAGCTTTCGTAATATCACCACTTCGAACTGGCCATCTGTAAGATCGCCATCAGGATTAATACTGGCGCCTGTACCATACATTCGCGCATTGGCCAGCACGATCATATGGGCATGGCGGACGAGGTGCATGTTTTTGTTCTCTATTTTTACTTCCATCCGCCTGTTCTGCCACAATGTTTTAAAAGCGGAGAGGGCATAACCCAGTTTACCACGGATGCCCCTTTGCTCGAAATTCTTTACCAGTAGCGCATTCAGGCCTACGTCACTCAGATGGATACAGGTTTCTTTACCGTTTATTTGTATAAGATCGATATCCATTATAGTGGATGGATGATCTCTGGTGATGAGGGTCAGCACCTGTTCCCAGTCTGCCGGAATATATAATTCTGTTGCCATACCATTGGCAGAACCGGCGGGAAGGATGCCCATGGGAATGTCTTTATTCACTAACTGTTCCGCCACCATCTTCACGGTTCCATCACCGCCAACAGCAATTACACAGCTGGGCTTTATTTTTTTAATAACATCTGTAAGCGCTTGTTGTGGCTTATCCAACAGGAAGAAATGGATCTCTTCCTGTCGCTCACGGAAATAATTTTTGATGAATGCTTCAGGATCGGCCTTCTTTTTGCCGCCTGAAACAGGATTGATCACAAAAAGGAGCCGGAGTGGCATAGATGATTGCTGCGCCATGTGCTTTATATCTAATTATACTTTCTGTTCATTACAAAATAAGCGCCTGAATGTCTGTATGGAACAAAATTCTACACTGGCTGGGTTTGGAGGGAAGAACTCATATCAGGGTTTACCATGGTATAGGAGGTGTGGAACAGCTGGAAATATTCGGTCATGTGCTGGACCGCGGACCCTTGCCAATCATGCGGTATAGCCGCTTCCCATTGTTCAATATGATGGCCCTGTTACGTTTATTCATGGTAAAACCAAGGGAAGGGGCACAGGTGCAGCTGGTATGGGAGGGGCAGACCTTTACTGCAGTGACGGAAACGGATGGCTTTTTTCATCTGCAGTGGACACCGGAAACTATGCCGGACCCCGGAGATCATGTGGTGGAGATTGTGATCACGAATGTGGAAGAAAGCCCGGTAACACATGCTTTGGGTGTAGTGATAATTCCACATCGTAGTCAGTTTGGATGTATTTCAGATATCGATGATACCTTCCTGGTATCGCATTCTGCTTCTTTTCTGAAAAGACTGCATGTATTGTTCACCCGCAATGCGCGTACACGCAAGCCTTTTGAAGGTGTTGTGCACCATTATCAGTTGCTGAGTGATGCGGTGAATAAAACGCGCCTTCCCCGTCCCTTCTTTTATGTATCCAGCAGTGAATGGAACCTGTATGCATATATCCGTGAGTTCTGCCACATGCATAGGCTGCCGGAAGGCGTGTTCCTTTTAAATCAGCTGAAGCCTTTGCATATGCTGCTGAAAAGCGGACAGCAGAAACATGCTACCAAGTTTACAAGGATCAGCCGTATACTGAAGCATTATCCGCATATGCGGTTTATTTTGCTGGGAGATGATACGCAGGAAGACCCGCATATCTACGAGGCTATCACCAAACATTTTACTTCTCAGATCGTGGCAGTTTACCTGCGGCATGTCAGGAAAAGCCGCTATGCCGCTACACAGGAAATTGTTGATGTGATCAGTGGGAGAGGTATTCCCTGTTGTTATTTTAAACATAGCAGGGAAGCCATCGCTCATTCAAAAAAGCTGGGACTGATCGTGTGATAAATGAATGTCATACATGATTTCATTATTGCTGATGGGACCCATTTCCTGCAGAATTCTTTATCGCATGGCAGTGATTACAATATCCGTTCTACGTCGGATCTTTCTATTCTATTGCGGAAATGGCTAAGCATTACGGCAACAATGACATACAATAAGCTGAACCGCACAGCAAGGGAAAACCTGTTGTTTAATTATGGGCGCACGGTGGAGAAATATTTCTAAGCAGGAGATGATATAAAGAATAAAGCCCGGTCTGGATATACAGGCCGGGCTTTTATTTTAAAATATACGCTTATTTCGATGCGGATCTTTCACGTTGCTGACTGTTACGTTGTTGTTGTCCATGTCTCGGCTGACTGCTACCATTGCCTTTATTCTGGCGTGGTGCTACATGTCCCTGCCGGTTGCGGGAGAAACCTCCTTTTTTATCGCGGGGATGTTGCTGAGGCTTCGGTGCAGCAGGGCGCTGTGCCGGAGCAGACATGTTATCGCCGTTATGGAAAGGATGTTCTGTCACCACTGGAATATCGCGGGCAATGAGCTTCAGGATATCTTTCAGGAATGCTTTTTCTTCTCCTTCACAGAAAGAGATCGCCATTCCTTTT
Source organism: Chitinophaga sp. CF418 (assembly GCF_900142925.1). Lineage (GTDB taxonomy): Bacteria > Bacteroidota > Bacteroidia > Chitinophagales > Chitinophagaceae > Chitinophaga. The sequence continues at coordinate 269,452 of NZ_FRCN01000005.1, read as the reverse complement.
GCGCCGGCGCGGCCTGTACGGCCAATACGGTGTACGTATGTTTCAGGTACGTTTGGAAGCTCGTAATTGATCACGTGTGTCAGTTCATCGATATCGATACCTCTGGCGGCGATATCGGTGGCTACGAGTACTCTCGTTTGCTGTGATTTGAAGTTGGTCAAAGCACGCTGACGGGCGTTCTGTGATTTATTACCATGAATAGCTTCAGCGGTAATCTCTGCTCTGTTGAGGTCTTTCACGACCTTATCTGCACCATGTTTGGTACGGGTGAATACCAGTACTGTCCGGATAGATTTATCTTTCAGGATGTGCAGCAGCAGATTCCGTTTGTCGCTTTTATTCACGAAGTACATGGACTGTGTGATGGTCTCTGCGGTAGAAGATACCGGTGTTACTTCCACTTTGGCAGGATTACGCAGTATAGCGTTTGCCAGTGTCTGTATTTCCGGAGGCATGGTAGCAGAGAAGAACAGCGTTTGCCGTTGTTCCGGCAGCTTGATGATAACGCGTCTTACATCATGTACAAATCCCATATCCAGCATTCTGTCAGCTTCATCCAGGATGAAGTATTTGATATCTCTCAGCGTGATATAATTCTGACTGATGAGATCCAGCAGACGGCCTGGTGTGGCGATGAGAATATCTACGCCTTTTTTCAGGGCTTCCGTTTGCGGATGCTGGGATACGCCACCAAAGATAACAAGGCTTCTCAGGTCGAGGAACCTGCCATAGGCACTGAAACTTTCCTGTATCTGTATGGCCAGTTCGCGGGTGGGCGTTAATATGAGCGCTTTAATATTGCGGGGTCCTTTGCGTGAAGCTTGCTGGTCTTCATGCATTAACTGTAAGAGGGGTATCGCAAAAGCGGCTGTTTTACCGGTGCCGGTCTGGGCGCAACCCAGGAGGTCCTTCTTATCAAGTACAAAGGGTATGGCTTGTTGCTGAATGGGCGTTGGAGTGGTATAACCTTCGTGCTCTAAGGCCTTCAGCAAGGGCTCAACGAGCCTTAACTGTTCAAATGACAAAATCTTTAATTTTTGATGATAAATATTTGGTAAGGCTATCAACAGTGGCGCTTGTCCGGTGATGTTGCTGATACTTTACCCGCCTTACTCGCAAACCAACACAATGTTTTGAAGGGTAACAGCAAAAGCAGGTGAGGAAGAGAATAAAAGTGACGCAAAGGTATACTAAATAAATGATATTAGGGGATTTGTTTAATGATAAGTAATTATCTTGCATATTATGAGCAACGGACCAACAGTATTAATAGAACAAGCTAACAGCCGCCACACGATGATTGCGGTGGTGGAGCAGGACGAACGGACAGCTTATTTTTACCTGTATCCTGCTGAATTGCAGAGCAAGAAATATCGTATGCGTGCCTGCTGGTTGCGCAATTTACAGCCAGGCCCTTCGCAAAGGGATAGTGCAGCTATGGAAAATGGCGATGCGCCTATGCTGGAGGCACGTTTTACTAATCATCCCGAAGGGAAAGCCCCTTTGCAGGCAGAATTATTATCTATCGTGTGGATGCCGGAAGAAGACGGCGCTGCAGTACTATATGAAGGAAAACCATTGGGTGTGATACCCGGTTGGAGCCTGTATACGGAAGAACCTGTATCCTATGCAGCAGATTGTATTGATGGAGATGCCAATGCGCTTGTATTCCCACTGGGCCAACCCGGTAAGAATGAACAGCATAAGCATGTAGCAGACGCTGTACAGTTCAGGCAACAGTGGGAGAGTGTGGAAACTCCCCAGTGGCCGGTAATACAGGATCAATTTATTGCCACCTATGAGCAGCATTTCGGAAAGATGCAGCAGTATTTTGCGATAGACAATAACCAATGGCCGCCAATGGCATTTGGAAAGTTTGAGAAAGATAATGTTGTCTATTTCCTGAGCTTGGGTGTGAGCATCCGCCCTATGCCATGGGTTTCCTACCTGTATAATGATAATGCACCTGCCTACAGAAGAATGGAAATTGCACTCGCTGTGAGTAAGGATGACTATACAGAGGAAGAGATCACCAGGATGGCGGAAGGCATCTCCGGTATGGTAGACATTCCCTGGAGGCATATCAGCTGGCTGGGTGAAGGGCATACCATCGGTTCCGGTAAGCTGCCGGCGCCTTTTGAGAGCATTGTATTGTCTGCCGCGCTGTACAACGGAGAAGGCATCGCACTGCCGGAAATGTATGGCGACAAAGTGAATCTTTTCTGGGCCAGCCCTGTTACATTGAGTGAGCGGGAATTTGCACACCGCCAGCCCAATGGAGGATATGAATTGCTGGAGAAGATGATAGAGGGAGATGTAACCCATATTGTGAGAAAAAGAAAAGCTATCGTATAATTGTATTTTAGCCTCCCTTTTTTATAAAAAGGCAATCCTGTTTGCATGCCCCGCTAAGTTGATATAGAAGGATATAGCGGAAACCTTTACATATGACTACACATGACTATTAACAGGGTCATGATATGACCTGCACTGTACAGGGAAAAGCAAACCAAAAATGTATATCAACAAATTTATGAAACTGGCAGCCGCTGTGCTGCTGATAGGTGGAAGCACAATGAGTGCATACTCCCAGGGATTTAAAGACGGTAAGATCTGGCTGAACGAAGATGGTAGTAACTATTTCAAGTTCACACTGGTATCACAGATCTGGCTCAGAAATACCGACATGAATCCCGGTACTACGATCAATGGGTATGCGAAAGACAATTATACTGACATTGGCGTGAGAAGAGCGCGGTTTCAGGCCTTCGGACAGATTGCCGACCGTGTGTTTATCTATTCGCAGATCGGGATGAACAACTTCAACTATTCCTCAGACAGGAAAGCTGGTTTCTTCATTCATGATATCATGGGTGAATATGAAGTGGTAAGAAAGCATTTATCCCTCGGTGGTGGCCTGAGCGCCTGGAACGGTCTGACCCGTTTTTCAGCGCCTTCAGTCGGTACGATCCTGGGTGTTGATGCGCCCTTGTTTGAACAGAGTACCAACGACGTGACAGACCAGTTCCTGCGTAAGCTGAGTATCTATGCAAAAGGTAAGCTGGGCAAACTGGATTACCGTGTAGTAATGAGCAGTCCTATGGCAGTACAGAAATCAAATGGATATGTTCCTGCCGTTGGCGCTCATTCCACTTTTTCCGCAAAGCCTGCTAAGATGCAGTGGCATGGTTATTTCCAATGGCAGTTCCTCGACCAGGAAGCTAATACTACTGCTTATACCACCGGAACTTATCTGGGGGCCAAAAGAGTGTTTAACATCGGAGCCGGTTTTCAGATCCAGCCAGACGCTATGTGGCGTGCAGGTGAAAATGGAGACACTGTAGAAGCCAATATGCAGCATTTCGCGGTAGACGCCTATTATGATGCGCCTGTCAATGCGGAAACAGGAACAGCGCTGAGCGCTTATGCGTCTTATATCAACTTCAACTGGGGCAGAGGTTATATCCGTAACCAGGCTACCATGAATCCTGCCAACGGTACTACCCGACCAGAGATCCTGAATGGCAGCGGTAATGGTTATCCTTCCTTCGGAACCGGGAACCTGCTGTATGGACAGGTAGGTTATAAATTCAGGAATAACCTGATAGGAAAGACCACAATTATGCCTTATGCCAGTTTACAGTATGCGCATTATGACAGACTGAGAGATAATATGGCATTCTGGGATGGCGGTATTAACTGGTTGCTGAAAGGACATACCTCCAAATTGACTTTTGCCTACCAGAGCAGGCCCATTTATCAGGTGGATGCAGCTACCCGGGAAGCATTCAAAATTGATCGCAAGGGAAGCTTCATTTTGCAGTACCAGGTGTTCCTGAACTGATGGATACAAAGGCAGGTGGCCTGCAAAACAATAATTGACAGTTATGAAACAGCATAGGGAACCCGGCCATAAGCCGGGTTCTTTTATTTAAAATGGTACTGCCCACGTATAATCCCCACTTATAACCTGAGGTGAAACGCAAGCAAGCAGTCCGGTCATCCATTCAATATACAAATACCGTAATATTTCAGCTCGCCAGGGGCATATCAAAGTATACCCCTCTCTGGATTGTCATAGGGATATATTTGAAATCTATTGCAGTTCACGAGAGGTTACAGTAGTATTTCTCTGAACAGGGGATATAGCAGTCATGCAAATGTTCGCCTTTATGATGGTTTATATAGACAGTGAGCATATCAACCAAAACAACCAGTTGAAATACAGCTTCAGGACATTCAGGCGGGACTTCAGGAGCCCCGCCTTTTTTTTGTAATTTTGCCGTTCCGATTTGGACGATGACTTATTTTACCCCTCCGGGAGAGGATCATTTCTGGTCCGGAGGCAGATAATGGGGACATCGCTTTGATTTACAAAACACGCAACCTTGGTAAAGATTGACAATATTGTGCTGCCTGACTTCCCTTTGCTGCTGGCGCCTATGGAAGATGTGAGCGACCCTCCCTTCCGCGTAGTGTGCCGGGAGAACGGGGCCGACCTGATGTATACGGAGTTCATTTCCAGTGATGGATTAGTGAAGGACACGGACAAATGCCGCCGGAAACTGGCCATTTTTGACGAGGAACGCCCTGTCGGGGTACAGATATTCGGAGGAGATGAAGGAAAGCTTTCTATGGCCGCCAAAATCGTGGATATGACCCAGCCAGACCTGCTGGATATCAATTTTGGCTGTCCTATCAAGGGTATTGTAAGCAGGGGGGCAGGTTCAGGCGTATTGAAAGATATTGACCTGATGGTCCGGTTAACTGCAGCCTGTGTAAAGGCCACCCAGCTGCCCGTAACGGTTAAAACCCGCCTGGGCTGGGATGAGGATACCAAAAACATTGAAGAAGTAGCAGAACGCCTCCAGGATACCGGTATTAAAGCCCTGGCCATCCACGGGCGTACCCGTACCCAGATGTATAAAGGCGAGGCCAACTGGGAGCTGATCGCCAAAGTGAAGAATAATCCCCGCATACATATACCAATTTTCGGTAACGGAGATGTTGACAGTCCGCAGAAAGCCCTGGAATACAAGAACCGCTATGGCGTGGATGGTATTATGATAGGCCGGGCGGCGATAGGTTACCCGTGGATCTTCCGGGAGGTAAAACATTACCTGCAGACAGGGGAGATACTGCCTGCACCCACACTGGAGGAACGCATAGGCGTTTGTAAGCGCCAGCTGGAAAAATCCATACAGTGGAAGGGCGAAGTAGCGGGTATCTACAGCATGCGCAAACATTATTTCAATTATCTGAAGGGGTTACCCGACTTCAAAGCGTTCAGAAGCAGACTGGTAACTCCCACCGATCCGCTCGAAATTATGACCGTCCTGGACGAAATAGGAAAGGCGTACGCCGGCTTTGAGTTTAACCAGACTCCCATCAAATTGATCAACTACCACGAGAATTGCGCGCTTTAAGACAACCTGATCCAATGATGAGATGTTCCCGGGATGTGTCGGTATACATGGTAAACAATTGTAAATATGCTGTAGTTTAATCCCGGTATTCGTGATCCTGCATAACCCAGACAAACCAGCATATAATCAGGTACAAGCTTCGCTATAACTTCGTTCCTCCTATGTCCATCTTACGTTCATCTTACGTCTTTGAACCTAGGATGAACGTAAGATAGACATAGGAGGAACGAAGCTTGTACCTGTTCAGAGCGAGATTGTAAGCAAGTTAAATGAAAAAACAAATAGCCCTTCCTGAAATCTCCTGCAGCCTGGATTTTGATATAAATAATATTATCTATATCTTTGCCCCCGTTTATAAACAACGTATTTCAGCGTAAAGCGCCTTAAAGATCCTTATACCCCTTACCCCGGCTAAGACAACAGTATCAGCAGGCTCCTTGCAGGACTGGAACACACAACAGGCAGTACTCCTGTTTAAACTTAATTTTATTATCTAAAAAACAATTTGACATGGCCTATATAATGGTTGATGTGGAAAGCGATGGGCCTATTCCCGGAGATTATTCAATGATCTCATTTGGCGCCATTAAAGTGGACAATGCCCTCGATAAGACGTTTTATGGCACCTTAAAGCCAATATCAAACAAATTTATCCCCGAAGCACTGGCTGTATCAGGGTTTTCCAGGACGGAAACGCTTGCATTCGATGATCCGCAGAAAGTAATGGCTGAGTTCAAACAATGGATCAGCGACGTATGTACAGACAGACCTATTTTCATCAGCGACAATAACGGTTTTGACTGGATGTTCATCTGCTGGTATTTCCATCATTTCCTGGGGGAAAACCCTTTCGGATTCAGCTCTCAGAACCTGGGAAGTATATACAAGGGAATGGAGATGGATATGTTTAAAAACTTTAAACACCTCCGCCGGTCAGCGCATACTCATCATCCGGTAGATGATGCAAGAGGTAATGCCGAGGCGCTGCTGACCATGAAACAAAGAATGGGTTTGAAACTGAAACTATAGTTTTTATCTTTACATCAAATAAGGCTGACTGCAGTATATGAGCCACAAGCGCTACATGTATGCAGTCATTTTTATTTAACAATTATTTCATACATCCGGTAGCAGTATAATATTTTAAATTGAGTACCTCGCAGAAAAAATAAGGAGATGGGTATAATACGATCCTGCCTGCTGGCGGGCTTTTTAATGACAGGCAGCCTGGTAGCCGCAGCACAGTCCGAGGAAGAACCAACCGTATCGCTGATCCGCGGACCATATCTGCAGGTCGGTTCATCGCATAGTATGAGTATACGCTGGCGTACCAATACTGCCACCAGGAGCAGGGTACAGTATGGGGAGACAAAGGATAATACAGACCGTATTGTTAATGACTCTACCTTGACTACGGAACATATCGTACGACTGGAAGGATTGCAGCCACATACCCGTTACTACTATAAAATAGCCGATTTCACCACTGTATTGCAGGGAGATAGTGCCAATTACTTTTACACGCTGCCGGAACAGGGTAAAGAAGGGATGTACCGTATCGGTGTATTCGGCGATTGCGGCAATAATTCCGTAAACCAGCGCAATGTGAAACAGTCGGTTCTGAAGTACCTGGGCGAAAACTATATGGACGCCTGGATTCTGTTGGGGGATAATGCCTATAACAGTGGTACGGACGCCGAGTTTCAGGCAAAATTCTTTAATGTATATAAAGACGATCTTTTAAAACAATACCCCATGTTCCCGGCTCCGGGTAACCATGACTACAATGACAGGGACTTCCCCGGCGCAGCCGCGCATGCACAGCGTACACACCAGACAGCCTATTACCAGAACTTTTCAATGCCTACACAGGGAGAATCCGGTGGGGTACCTTCCAATACACAGGCATTTTATTCTTTTGATATAGGGAACATCCATTTTTTATCTCTTGATTCGTACGGAAAGGAAGACCAGCAATACCGTCTGTATGATACGGCCGGTCCGCAGGTACAGTGGGTAAAACGTGACCTGGAAGCCAATAAGAACAAGCAGTGGGTGATAGCTTACTGGCATCATCCTCCTTATACGATGGGTTCGCACAATTCTGATAACGAAATGGAGCTGGTACATATCCGTGAGAATTTCATCCGTATACTTGAACGTTATGGCGTAGACATGGTGTTGTGTGGTCATAGCCACGATTACGAGCGTACCCGTCTCATGAAAGGCCACTATGGTATGGAGGCTACTTACAGTGCCGCTCAGCACAATCTGAGCCAGTCCTCCGGACTATATGACGGCAGTGAAAACTCCTGTCCCTATGTAAAAGACAGTTCCAACCAGGGCACGGTATATGTGCTGAGTGGCTCAGCAGGCAAGCTGGGAGGTACACAGCCCGGTTATCCGCATGATGCCATGCAGTATGCAAACGCGACAGATGGTGGAGCTTCCCTGCTTGAAGTCCAGGGCAATCGTCTTGACCTGAAATGGATCTGTGCGGACGGTGTGATCAGGGATCATTTTACGGTGATGAAGGAAGTCAATAGACATACCGTATTACATGTGAAAGCTAAAAGTAAAGTGACACTGACAGCTTCCTTCATAGGCAATTATAAGTGGAGCGAAAAGGGGCAGCAGACGAAGAGCATCACGGTACTGGCACGCGCAGGTAAAAGAGAATATACAGTACAGGATAATGAAAGTTGTCTGAAAGATACATTTACGATCATTACTACAAAATAGAACATATGCGTTGGAGAGTGGCGTTTCCCGGTATTTGTGTATTGCTGTTGATAGCAGTAATACTTACATCGCAGGGGGAACGCCATGTTTCTTTATCAGATGGAGTAGTAGCCTATTTTAAACGGCAGCAACCCATTTTTGCAGAGAAGACAGTACAGCTCCGCCGGCATATTGAACAGTTACAACCCGGTGACAGCACTTCTTTATTAGCCGCCAGGCAGGCCCTGCGGGAATGCAGGATCAGTTACAAGTCCATTGCTTTCTTCCTGGAATATTTCTTCGCGAGTGAGGCTTATGTTTTTAACGCACCAGCCAAATATGAAATAGAAGAACCGTATATCGAATATGAAGAGCCGGTAGGCCTTCAACAAATAGAAGCTTTGTTGTACGATCCGCAGGTCTGGCAACACAGGCCGGAACTGGCCGCACAAGCTACGGTGCTGGTACAGACAGCGCAGGATCTGCATGCCTTGTTGTATCAGTTCTCTGCCACCAGTGCTCAGGTAACAGAAAGCATACAGCAGGAACTGATAAGGATCATGACCCTGTACATCACAGGATATGACGCGCCCTTACTGAAGAGCGGTATAGCAGAGGCTGCGGCTGCTATGAAAGCCATTGACACCATGCTCACCCCTTACCAGGATCTGGATAAAAAAGACAGCATAAAATACTATCTGCAACAGGGCATCCACATGCTGAGTACACAGCCGGATTTTGACTCATTTGACCGGCTTTCTTTTCTGGTAAATAATGCCCTTCCTTTACAGCGTTTATTGCTGAACAGTAACCATGATCTATTTAGTGCTACGGCACTGAAAAAGGATGTTTTCCCACATAAAGATATAACAGGTGATACCGCGCTTGGCAGACGCTTATTCTTTGAAAAAGCCTTATCAGGAAATGCGACCCGCAGTTGCGCCACCTGTCACCAACCGGAACGTTATTTTACAGATGGGCTGATGCGAAACAGGAGCCTTACAGGTAATGAAGTATTACCCCGGCATACACCGGGGCTCTTATATGCCGCTTACCAGTATTCACAGTTCTGGGATGGGAGGGTGCAAAGCCTGGAAGAGCAGGTAAAAGCAGTGATGCACAGTCCGCAGGAAATGAACGCCAATGACGATACTGTTCTGCACCGGTTACACAACATGCCGAATTACAGGGGCATTTCTCTATTACAGGTGCAGGCCTCGCTGGCAGCCTATCTGCGTACGCTGGCGCCTTTCAACTCGCTCTTTGATCATTACATGGCGGGCAATAAGCAGGCATTGACAGATGAGCAGCGGGAGGGAGGAAATATTTTCATGGGGAAAGGGCAGTGTGCTACCTGTCACTTTGCTCCCTTGTTCAATGGACTGATACCACCACGCTATAACAGAACTGAATTTGAAGTATTGGGTATACCTGCAGTTGACGATCTTACTCATCCTTTGCCAGATATGGATAGCGGCCGCCTGGCATTCTTTCCCATAGGCTTTTACAAGGGCACTTTCAAAACACCTACTGTGCGTAATACAGCTGTGACGGCGCCCTACATGCATAACGGAGCTTTCCGTAATATGGAACAGGTGATTGACTTTTATAATAAGGGAGGAGGAAATGGCATCGGATTATCTGTACCAAACCAGACATTATCCGCAGTACCACTTCAGCTCACACCAAAGGAAAAGAAAGCGCTGATCGCTTTTATGGAAGCACTAACAGATAGAGATCCTATAGCGCATTAGGAGGTGTATGTAAGCGGGATAACACTTATTTACAGTAGTATTAATCGGTGCGAAATAGGTGTAGATAAGGCGTTTCAGCCGACATGGATGCTTTCGGCAGTTTACTTGTTACAGTAAATTTGCCTGCGTAGAAATACGTAATACTATTTTCCGTGATAGTACGGTCATCTCTTTGAAATGCTTATCAGCAGATAGTTTTAAATTACGAACAGTGTTAGGAAATCATATGGGCTTATATGTAGCAGCAACAAGGTCTTAGCAGCTTTTTGGAAAATTCCTACCTTTAAAGGATGAGTGAGGTTTTGAGGTCTTATATTGATACCTATGCTTCAACTACTTTAACCGATGCCGAGTTCGAGATAGTCCTGAAAGCATTTACATTTAAGCGGCTAAGGCGAAAGCAATATCTATTGCAGGAGGGAGACGTCTGCAAATTTTATGGCTTTATACTCAAGGGTGCCATGCGGCAGTATAGTGTAGATGTTAAGGGAACGGAATATGTCATCAATCTGGGATTGGAGGAATCCTGGGTCGGAGATCGTGAAAGTTTTTTTATGCTGACTGCCAGCCGCTATAATATTGATGCATGGGAAGACACGGATCTTTTGCTGATCACCAATGAAGATTTCCAGCGTTTATTAGAGACTGTACCTGCTGTTGTGACAATGGTACGGATCATTGACCAGCGTTACCATATAGCCACACAACGCCGTTTGCACAGCAGCATTGCTTATACTGCCAGAGAACGTTATGAAGAGCTGGTAAACACGGAACCTGAGCTTATTCAGCGTTTCCCGCAACAAATGATTGCTTCCTACCTTGGCATTTCCCCTGAGACATTGAGCCGCATCCGCAGGCAGAGCATTGAGAGATGATTAAACCCGCACACAAGCTTTGCCATGCATAGGCAAACCCACACGTATCGACATACTCGTAGACATAAGTACATTGAATCCTAACTGGCCGCAGACAGAACCAATTCATCCCAGATGACAGGCTTGCTCATTGTGCAGAGCAAGATGAATGTGTTGGTTTTTTAATTTTTGGTTCATAGAAAATATTAAAACCGTCAGCTTCCATTTTGGAGATATCGAAGCCTTTCGTTTTGGGAAACAAATAAATGAATATGGAGAACATATCACTGGCATGTGACTGTTCTAAGTCATATGCTGCATCGTAGGCTGCTTCCAGATATTTGGAATTATAGAATGCTTCACTCAGCACGAAGGCGAGATCGAAGGAAGAAAAGGAATTGATGCGCAGCCTGATGTGTGGTTCAGTGCGCAGATCTGTGAAAAATGTGCTGTATTCCTCAGCAATTTTTGTGGCTAATGCCACATTGGCTGTAAACTGCTCATATAGCATCTTTTGGGATAAATGCTGTTGAACATTTTTGCCGGTTTCCTTGCCGATTTCATAGGCGGATATGACTTCGTCGGAAGTGAAACCCGGATCTGATCTTTCCCAGTTTTCGGGAATAACAATGGCAGATTGTCTGGAAGGATAGGTATAATGCAATTGCTTTTGCATGACGTGTGTGTGTGGCAAACTAATGGAATTCATAACCCGAACAATTATTTTCTACCACAATACTACCAAACAATTTATGGTTTTTAGTTAATGCGACGTTAACAAAAAAAAGAATACATAAATCCTCACATATTACATCTGTCCTATAAACCTTTCACTATCTTCCGAAGGTACCTGCACCGCACTTCCCATCCCGCCCTCAAACCACTTTTCCCCGACATTTTAATTATATCTTATTTTATAACACTTTGAAAGATTAACATTTAAGCATAAATTGCCTCCCATTATTATTTTAAATAATAGTATAAGATTTAACCAAGAACATAATTGGATGCCAGTCGGCTGATTTAGAGGCGGTTAGTATTCATCAGTAACAGTATAGAAAATAACAACAAGATCTATGAACAGTTTTTCCTGGAAGAAGATCATTCCGCACGTGGTAGCAATTGCTGTCTTTTTGATAGTTGCGCTGGTATATTGCAGCCCGGCGCTGGAAGGCAAGGTCTTACAACAGACCGATATTGTACACTGGAAAGGGATGGCGCAGGATGCTTTTAATTATAAGGCAGCGCACGGTCATTTCCCGCTGTGGAATACCCACCTGTTCAGCGGTATGCCAAACTACCAGATAGCGATGGACTCAAAGGGCTTCCTGCCTGATTTTGGCCGTCTCCTGCAGTTTTACCTGCCCAAGCCGGCCAGCTACTTTTTTGTGGCCTGTTTATGCTTCTACATCCTGGGAATGGCCTATGGCGTAAATGTATTGGCAGCTGTATTGGGTAGCCTGGGTTTTGCCTATGCCACTTATGACCCCATCATTATTTCCGTAGGTCACGAGACAAAAATGATGGCTATTGCTTATATGCCTGGATTACTGGCCGGACTGGTACTGATCTACAGAAAGAAGTATATACTCGGACTGGCTGTGGCTGCATTGTTTGCCACATTGGAAATAGGTGCAGGCCACCCGCAGGTAACCTATTATCTGCTGATCACCCTGGGTATTATGACCATTGGTTATATCATCATGTGGGTGATGCAGAAAGAGTTCAAACATATGGTCATCGCCTTAGGTCTTGCCCTTATCGGCGGACTGATTGGTGTGGCCAACGTTTCTCAAAGCCTGCTGACCACCTACGAGTATTCAAAATATACCATGCGTGGTGGTAAGACGGTAGATCTTTCGGAAGATGGTAAGCTGACACAGACCAAAACCGAAGGGCTGGATGAAAGTTATGCATTCTCCTATAGCCTGGGCATGAGCGAAACATTTGTACTGATGATGCCAAACGCTTTTGGCGGTGGTTCTGGTGAACACCTGAGTCCCGAATCAAAAGTTGTCTCAGCACTCACACAACAGAATGTTCCCGAAGCACAGGCAAGTCAGGTAGCAGCAACCTTGCCTAAATACTGGGGTGGTGTTGCTCCCTTCACTGCCGGCCCTCCCTATAGCGGCGCATTAGTTTGCTTCCTGGCTATCATTGGCCTGGTAGTGCTTGTCGGAAACGGCAGCACTAAGGTGGATATAGTGACCCGTTGGTGGATACTGGCAGCTACCGTTTTAATGATCTTTATTGCCTGGGGCAGTTATTTCGCAGGATTCAACAGGATACTGTTCGAGCATCTGCCACTTTACAATAAGTTCAGGGCTCCTTCCATGGCGCTGATCATCCCGCAGTTATTACTGCCCTTAATGGCGGTATTAACACTGGACAGGGTATTCTTTGCTCCTGATGCAAAGGAGTTCCTGCAGAAGAATTTCAAACAGATCCTGTATGTAAGTGGTGGTGTAATTGTATTTGCAGGTCTGGTATATGTCTTCAGCGATTATAAAGGCAGCTATGATACCCAGATCCTGGATGGCTTTACGCAACAGGCTAACTCCACAGTGGCCAACAGCATCCTGCAAGGTATTATCGCTGACAGAAAGGCCATGTTTGCCGGAGGTATCGGACACATATTGTGGATCTGGATGCTGGTTATCCTGGGCTTGTATTGCTATATGAAGAATATCGCAAAACCTGTCGTGATCCTCTCTGCATTCATACTGGTAAATACCGTAGACCTGCTGATAGTTGCTAAAAAATACCTCAACAGCGAAAACTACCAGGATGAATCCAGCTACCAGGCAGGTAACTTTGCACCAACGCCTGCCGATCAGCAGATCCTACAGGATACTGACCCGCATTACAGGGTGTTAAACCTGTCTACCGGCGATCCTTTCAATGATGCTGTTACCTCTTACTATCACCGTTCAGTAGGTGGTTACCATGCCGCTAAACTGCGTACGTACCAGGATATCATCGAAAACCAGTTTGCAAAACCTGGCGCAGGTCTGAATATGGGAGTCCTGAATATGCTGGATACACGTTATGTGATCACCCGTTCACAGGACCAGCAGCAGCCAGTGCCGGTGGTACAGCGTAATCCTGACGCACTGGGAGCCGCCTGGTTCATCAAACATGTCCGGTATGTAAATGGTCCGATTGAAGCTATTAAAGCCCTGGATCACCTGAATCCGAAGGACACGGTGATCATTGACAATGCTCTCAAAGCAATCACCAGCCAACCCGTTTTTGATTCTGCTGCTACCATCAAGCTGGTAAGCTACGATAACGATGCTATCAAATATGCTACAAGCGCAAACAGCAACCAGTTTGCAGTATTGAGTGAGGTGTATTATCCGGATGGCTGGAACGCTTATATTGATGGCAAGGAAACGGCTTATGCGAATGTCAACTACATTCTGCGTGGCATTGCAGTACCAGCCGGGCAGCATACCATCGAATTCAAATTTGAACCTGCTTCTTATTATACCGGTCAGAAACTGGTATACATCGCAAATATCCTGTTGTGGCTAACAATCGCAGGCAGCATCTTTGTATTGTGGAGGCAGAACAGGGCAACAAAAGCATAAACTGAAGTGTTTTAATACGAAGAGAGGGCATCCCGCTTTAGCGGATGCCCTCTCTTCGTTTATGCGCCTGGACGGAATGTTTTAAAGTAATTATATTCTAATTATATTATATTTGTGACTTACTTGTAAACAGAAACTTTGGTCAGATTTGCCATAAATCCCTGGCAATCTGGAACTTTAAATTAGCATATATTCTAAACCTATGAAAAAGCGCTTATTAAGTGCAGTTGTACTGGTTATATTATCCATTGCCTGCGAAAAAAATGACCCGGCAAAGCCTACGCTGAAAGTTTTTCAATCCATTTATAATGCCCAGGCTGACGAGGGAATAGGCATCCTGCAGGGTTATAACAAACTAAAAATGCCCAATGCATTTAGAATTATGGAAATAGATAATAATGGTCTCGTGTACGACCACTTTGGGGCTCCCGTATATGAAAATGGAAGATTAACACAGGTCTTCGTTTCGAAGCTGTGGAATTATGACCAGCGCCTGACAAACGCCTACAGTTATAATGATGTCGGTAAAGTGTCCAGGGTAGACATTTATTCCGGAGGAATAATAGACCGGTACGACAGCCTTGATTACGATGCCAATGGCCATCTTACAGCTATCTATCACAAGACGATAACTTATGGTGCGGACTATCCTTTTGGAATCTATAAAAAAGATCTGCTTGTGTGGGATTCATCGGGAAATATAACCAGATTGCATACACTGGAAATAAAAAACAGGCAGGAAAGTAAAGATACAGTTACAACGTCTTATACTTATGATGATAAGGCAAACTTCATGAGCAAACCATCAGCTATTTTCCTTTTAAATTATGAAAGAGGCATTACCTATCTGTCGGCTAATAATATGCTGACACAGGTTACGGTATATCCTACGGGAGATTCTACGACCACAACTACCAATGTTTACACCTACGATAATGAGAATGATCCTGTCACAGCAAAAGCCCATAAAAAGAAAATAAGGGCTGGTGTGACATTGTTTGAGAAAGTAACAGATTTTAAGATCAGTTACGAACGGATACCTAAAGAATAAATACCAATAGAATAAATGAGCAGGGACATCTCAACGAAAGTTGAGATGTCTTTTTTTATATCTTATCCTTCACATAGCCTCTCAGGAAATAAGTCCTGACAGTATCAGCGTCTTCCGACGTAGCTACAACAAAAATTGAGTTGACCTGGCCCAAAGAAGTGCTAAAGGCCGGAGAGAGCGGTACTATTAAAGGAATATTTCATGCCGGTGAACCGGGCGCATTCAACAGGGAGATCTATGTACATGTGAACAATGAAGAGCAGCCAACGCATAAAGGCACGGTCCTTTAATCCAGTTTGGTATACTTACCACTCAAGTACCGTTTACATATATCTGTCAGGGCCGAAAGGCTGGTTATCTGCTCTCTTGCGATGTCTTTGGTGGCACTTTCCCCGTTTCCATAGAAATCTAAATGTGTGAGTATCCGGAATAAGTATATTTGTAAACACACATTTGAAAACAACCCATCATGGCAGTACTCAATTTTTCAGATAATGTCACCTTACAAGACGAAAGAGTATTACTTCGCCCTCTCACATTAGCTGATGATGAATATCTTATACCCTTTACGCAAACGGAACCTGATATCTGGAAATATGCAGTGATACCCCCCAACAGCCCTGGTATTATGCGAGAGTACATCCGTGCAGCCGTAGATGGCCGCAATGAAGGAAAAGAATACCCTTTTATTGTATTTGATAAACAGCTGCAGAAGTATGCAGGCAGCACGCGCTTTTATGATATACAGTTGGCAAACAGTACGTTACAGCTGGGGTATACCTGGTATGGCAAGGAGTTTCAGGGTACAGGACTGAACAAACACTGTAAGTACCTGCTGCTGCAATATGCCTTCGAACGGATGGATATAGAACGTGTGGAATTCAGGGCTGCCCATACGAATGAAAGGAGTATAGCTGCCATGAAAAGCATCGGATGTACCGTGGAAGGGATCATGCGAAGCTGTGCCGCTAACCCGGATGGTACCCGGAGAAGCACTATCATTTTAAGCATCTTAAAAGATGAATGGTTCGCTACCGTGAAAGAAAATCTGCATAAGCGATTATAATTATAATAAGTTATTATGAAAAAATATCAATTAATAGTAGCTTTCGAAATGTAGACCTGTGGTGAGAATGCAAGGAATTTCCCGACCTTTTTATATCTGAACTGTATAGCAAACTAAACGCATTATCCTAGACGTTGCAGTAGCCTCCAATAAATGTGCGGTGTTTGTGCCGAATGCATTCAGTCCTGACGGGGATGGCGTGAATGATATATTCCGGGTAAGAGTGTTTGACAAGGTTAGCGATTTCAGAATGTCTGTTTACAATCGCTGGGGACAATTGATATATGTAAATACAAATGTGAATGACGGATGGAGGGGAGATCTGAAGGGACAACCGTTGCCTTCCGGTACTTATTTATGGACAATCACCTACCTGGATAATATGCATCAGGCTATACAACAGCAGGGCAGCGTCATCCTGATAAAATAACCGGCAGCCTTAAGGCTACCGGCTACTGTCAATATTATTCCAGTCCCCTGTGTTGCAGCAGGTACTTTACATCAGGTTCTCTTTTACGGAAGGCGGTATACAATTCCATCGGTTCTTCTGTACCTCCTTTTTCGAGGATATTCTTTCTGAAAGATGTGGCTGTTGCTGCATCGAAGATGTTGCCTGCTTCTTTGAAAGCAGCAAAGGCATCGCTGTCCAGTACTTCTGACCAAATATAGCTGTAATATCCGGCTGAATAGCCACCTGCGAATATATGCTGAAAGTAGGTACTGCGATACCTCGGAGCGATCTGAGGTATCAGCCCTATTTTCTCCATTTCTTCTTTCTCAAATACAAGGGGCACAATGGTCTTGCCAGGAGCAAGGGTATGATAACTCATATCCAGCAGGGCAGCCGCCAGGTATTCCACTGTAGCAAAACCCTGGTTGAATTTGATCGCTGCTTTCATCTTTTCCACCATGGAAGCAGGAATGATCTCTCCTGTTTCATAATGTTTTGCATACTGTTCCAATACTTCCGGCTCAAAAGCCCAGTGCTCCATTACCTGTGAAGGCAGTTCCACGAAATCGCGGGGAACAGAAGTGCCGGAAAGCGTTTCATATGTCACGTTGGACAATAGCCCGTGTAATGCATGTCCCGCTTCATGGAAGAAAGTCTCTGCCTCATCCGGGGTAAGCAGGGCCGGTTGTGTATTGGTAGGCCTGGAAAAGTTACAGACGATAGAGATAACAGGAGCCACACGCCCGCTCTCATTCAATGATTGTTTACGGTAAGAAGTCATCCACGCGCCGCCACGTTTGGAGCTGCGGGGATGGAAGTCGAGGTACAGCAAACCTACCAACTGGTTGTTATCATCTTTTACTTCGTAGGCGGATACTTCTTCGTGATATACAGGAATGTCTTTCAGCGGATGGAAAGTCAGCCCGTACAGCTTCTTCGCTACAAAGAAAAGCCCTTCGCGTACATTGTCCAGTTTGAAATATGGACGTAATGCTTCCGCATCGTAGTTATATTTTTCTTTTCTTACTTTATCTGCATAGTAGAACCAGTCCCAGGCTGCCAGTTGTTCTCCTTTGGCTTCCCTGTCCATGAGCGCCTGCATTTCTTTCGCTTCCTGTTTGGATACCGGCAATGCCGCCGTCCAAAGCTGTTGCAGCAGCTCATTGGCTTTATCGGGTGTTTTAGCCATGTTTTCCTCCAGGATCAGATGTGCATGAGAGGCATATCCCAACAGGGTGGCTTTTTCTGCTCTTAAGGCCGCCAGCTGTGTTACGATCTCTTTGTTGTCCCGTTCATCATCATGATTACAACGGTTGATATAAGCATTGTAGATCTCTTTCCGGAGAAGCCGCTGATCTGCATATTGCAGGAACGGCATTACACTGGCATTATGCAATGTAAAGCGCCAGCCTTCCTTACCGGCTTCCTTTGCCGACAGGGCGGCTGCTTCAACAAGAGAAGCAGGAAGCCCTGCGAGGTCTTTCTGATCGGTAACAAGCAGTTCGTAATGATTGGTCTCGGCCAGCAGGTTCTGTCCGAAACGGACAGTGAGCAGGGAGAGGCTCTTATTGATCTCCCGGAGCCTTTCCTGTTTGGCGGCTTCGAGGTTAGCCCCATTGCGTACAAAATCTTTATAGACCTTCTCCAGCAGTTTGCTTCGTTCTCCCGTCAGTTCAAGCGCGTCCTGTCTTTCATATAATGCTTTTATCCTGGAGAACAGCGCTGCATTCAGATAAATATCATCAGCATGTCTGGCCAGCACCGGCGCTATCTGCCGGGAGATCGCTTCCAGTTCGGGAGAGGTGTTGGCGGAAGTAAGATTGAAGAACACGGTGCTGACATTGCGGAGCAGCTTACCGCTTTTTTCAAGCGCTTCCATCGTATTGGTAAAAGAAGGCGGCGTCTGCAGCTTTGTGATCAGCTCAATATTTTTACTATGTTCCTTCATGGCCGCCTCAAAGGCCGGCAGGTAATGTTCATGCGAAATATTACCAAAGGGAGGAACATCAAAAGGTGTATTGTAGGCCTGAAGTAGCGGATTAAGCGTGGTTGTCTGCTCCATATCTTCTTTGATTAAAATGTACGCTGGCAAAAATAACCATTCTTATAAATGTCAGTGCATTTATTGTATTAATCCATCCGGTTATGTGTAAATAAAATGGATTGTATTATTTTAGTAGCTATGCATGCTACTTTTGTATTGTACATTGGCCTCATACTGGCAATCCTGTTGCTGGTAATGCTGGCGCAACGTCTGAAGATCTCTTATCCCATTGTACTGGTACTGGGAGGTTTGGGAATCAGTTTTATTCCCGGCCTGCCGGTCATTTCCATTGATCCGGAGCTTATTTTCCTCATTTTTCTGCCTCCTTTGCTGTATGAAGCTGCCTGGTACACATCCTGGAAGGAGTTCTGGAAATGGCGCAGGGTGATCGGTTCCTTCGCTTTTGGTATAGTCCTGCTTACGTCCTGTGTGATAGCGGTAGTGTCCAATCATCTCATTCCTGGTTTTACATTGGCGCTGGGCTTTCTGCTGGGAGGTATTATCTCCCCACCTGACGCAGTTTCTGCTACTACGATATTGAAAGATGTGGATGCGCCTAAGCGGCTTTCATCGATCGTGGAAGGGGAGAGCCTGATGAACGATGCATCCAGCTTGATTGTATACCGTTTTGCAATGGCGGCAGTTGTTACCGGGTCTTTCTCATTTCATGAAGCCGCCCTCAGTTTTGTGGTAGTGATTATAATGGGGATTGCGACGGGTATTGCCGTGGGGTTCGTATTCTATGCCCTTCACCGCTGGCTGCCCACAACGCCCAGTATGGATACCGTACTGACATTCGTAGCCCCATATGTGATGTATATGACCGCAGAGGCTTTTCACTTTTCCGGTGTACTGGCCGTCGTAAGTGGAGGCCTTTTTATGACCAACAGGCGTAATTCCATTCTGAGTCACCTGAGCCGTATACAAGGCGTTAATGTATGGGCTACGGTAGGATTTGTACTGAATGGTATCGTGTTTATGCTGATAGGTCTTGAACTGCCCGTTGTAGTGCATCAGTTGGGCGAAAGCTCGCTGAAGGAGGCCATCTGGTATGGACTGATCATTTCAGTAGTAGTGATTATTACCCGCATTCTCAGTACAATGGGTGCTTCTGTATTTACAGTATTCATCAGCAGGTTCATTAAGACTGCGGATAGTCGCCCGGGCTGGCGTATGCCGCTTGTATTTGGCTGGGCGGGTATGCGTGGTGTAGTATCCCTGGCCGCAGCTTTGTCTATTCCAATAATGGCGGGCGACAAGCCATTTCCTCAGCGTAATATGATCCTTTTTATCACTTTCGTGGTGATACTGGTAACGCTGGTACTTCAGGGGCTTACACTGCCCTGGCTCATCCGCAAAATGAAACTGGAAGAGCCGGATTACCTCATGTCAGAGCTTGAGCAGGAGATCCTTGTCAGGAAGAAACTGGCGTATGTAGCCATGGATACGCTCGATAACAAGTTTAAAACCGATGTGGAAGAGAATGGGTTATTACAGCAGTTAAGATCCAGCCTGGAGAATGAACATACTTTTTTACAAAGTTATGCGGAATCGCATGGCACAGACGTAAACCGGCGACATGCTGTTAAACGCTACCGGACTGTTTATTTTGAACTGTTGAAAGAGCAGCGGAGGATGCTGAAGCAGATCAATAAGAAAGCGGAATTTAATGAAGAGATCATCCGTAAACATTTTTCACAGCTGGACCTTGCAGAAGAGAAAATAAGGTTACAGTTTTAATAAAAGCAAGAGGGCTGTCACTTTCGATAGCCCTCTTGCTTTTATTATTGGTTATTGTTCGCTTTGATCTGTCAAAATATCAACCTCACCACGGCCAGATCATCGCCCGGTCTCATGCCATATTCATGTTCAAGGCTTTTTAACTTCATATTCAGCATTTCGTCAGTCTCAGAGCGTCCCTGGTTGATCAGCAGCAGATTTAGTGGGTCTATCGTTTCAGAAGATGGCTGAAGCGTAATAAACGATGTGATGCCGTCAGTTGCAAGACTTATATCCTGTAACGCATTAACCGGAATGCACTGCTGCTTTTCATACCATGTATCAAAGTCTTCAGAGAGATGATATCCCAGATAATCCGGCTTGTTTTCCTGGTCAAATACCGTTATGACGCCGTTTACGTTGATCACTCCATCACCGACAACCAGTATGGCACCCTGACCTTGTTTCGTGTCAGCAACGAATAGCAGGAGAGTGGTCAGTAACTCATTCCTTTCCAATTGCAGTTGGTTCCGGAAAATATTCAGCTCATTAAAAAGCTGGAGCATAATATCTTTCAGCTGCGCAGCGGGAGATGTCGATGAAGGTGTATAAAAGTCAACATAACTTTTTGCCTTGACGATCTTCCGTAATATTTTTCCTGTCAATGTAGAGATGAAGTAGCTATCTGTTCCCATTGTACAGCCATCCATGACTGCACAAACGATCGTATGCGGGTTAATTCTATCAAGAAACAGGTAATCTTCACAATGATGTAAATGGTATTCCCCTTTTTGCAGTGTGGTATAGATCTTCATGTTATGGCTCAAAAATAACAAATAGCTGACAATATTTCCCCGCCTCATTCGTCCCTTCTCATATGAACGAGATCAAGGTATACGACGTCCACGCATTCACTTCCCGGTTTATGCCCTCGCCGGAATTGGAGGCCCTCCTGAAGGGCGACCTGAGTAAGTTCCTGATATGCAGGGTAGAAGACATGTACCGGCATGTAAAACAGGCTGTACCCGCTTCCCGGTCGCTGATGCATGCCTGTCTGTACCTGACGGAAGGAGCGGCAACTATGAAGATCGGTAGTGAGGATTATTATATCCGGAAAGGGGAAATGTTGTTCGTACCTGCCGGACAGGTATTCTCTTTTGATGCGCATGACGAGAACAAAGGGTTTTTCTGCAAATTCCATGACGATATGCTGCTGGGCAAATACGGCAACAGCGAATTGCTGAAAGAGTTTGAGTTCCTGAAAGTGTGGGGTAAGCCTCATATTATGCTGGATGAAGCAACTTCCGGGTTTGTATTGCACCTTTTTGAACGGGTACTGCAGGAGTACATGGAACATGGGTTGCAGCATATGAACATCTTACAGCCTTACCTGATAGCCTTGTTCTGTGAAGTGAACCGGGTGTACCAGCCCCTATTGGCCAATCAGCAGACGAACGCAGTGAATATTACTAACAGGTTCCGCGAGCTGATCGTTCAGAATATCCGGAACCGGCATATGGTGAGCGACTATGCCGCTATGCTGAATATATCTCCCAGCCATCTTAATAAATCAGTGAGGATGATCGCACGGAAGGCGCCTACGAAATGTATTGATGAAGCCATTGTGCAGGAAGCAAAAGTATTACTGAGCCAGTCCGATTTTCCCATTAGTGAGGTAGCCATACAGGTAGGGTTTGAAGACCAGTCATATTTCACCCGGCTGTTTAAACGTTACGAAGGAATGACACCGACAGAATTCCGTAGAATGATTAAAATGTCCTAAATAAGACTTTTTTTGTCCTAACGGATTCTCTCATTTCGACAGACCTTTGCGGAACAAAATATAGAGATGTATTTTTCATTGTTACTTGTTCATTCCTTCTTCAGATGGATGGTGGTATTAGGCCTGTTGTACGCCATATACCGCGGCATCAGAGGATGGGTGGGAAAACGTTCTTTTACGCTTGCTGACGACAGGGTCAGGCATATAACAGCCACTATTGCCCATATACAGCTGGCATTAGGCTATGTGCTGTACTTTAGTAGTCCCATGGTTGCCTGGTTCAGAGGACATTACCATGAAGCCATTATACAGTTTGATTTCTTTTTTTTTGGATTACTGCACGTCGTCCTGATGACGATTGCTGTGATCGTTGTTACTATCGGCTCTTCTTCCGCCAAAAGATCAGTCACCAACCAGGGTAAGTTCAGGATAATGACCATACTGTTTGCCCTGGGCCTGTTAATTATTTTCATTGCCATACCATGGCCTTTTTCGCCACTGGCGAACAGGCCATACATTAGAACATTTTAGAATGATGCGTTTTCTAAGTACAAAAGTGGGTCGTTTAAGACTAATCGGTTTTTTAGAAGGAATTTCCTTATTGGTATTAACAGGAATAGCAGTGCCTATGAAATATGCTTCCAATGATCCGTCCCTGGTAAAGCTGATGGGACCCATACACGGTTTTTTCTTTGTGATCTTCGTGATCAATGCATTAAGTGTTGGCATTGAGTACAAATGGAAGTTCAGTGAAATTACCTGGAAAGTATTGTTGGCATGTATCATCCCCTTCGGTACTTTTTATATTGATTACCGGATCTTACGGCAGATGGAATAAGCCGGAATAAAGATTATCTTTGCTCCATACCGTTGCCCTGATGCATATCGAAAAATACATACCGGTAGCCATATTGCAGCCCTTTATCAAATCTTTCATGATCATTGAAAGCGAATATGCCGTGCAGAACCAGATACTGCCGGATACCGCCGTTGTGATGGCTTTCCGGCTAAGGGGAACGGTGATGGAAAAGGATCAGGGAATACTGCCGGCTGCTGCATTGGGAGGGCTCAGAAAGACTTACAGGTCCCTGACATATGAAGGCAATACCGCCAACCTGCTGATCGTTTTCCGGGAAGATGGTGCTGCCGCGTTCTTTAAAGAGCCGCTGCATGAATTATTCGGAGGATCTGTCTCACTGGATAATTTTATCCGCAGGCAACGGCTGGATGATATTACAGAGCAACTGGCTGCTGCTCCTGATAATCAGGTTTGTATAGACATTGTACAACGCTTTCTGCTGACTGTCTGGAAACAGGCAAAACCTGACCTGCTGGTGCAGGAGGCGGTACGCAGTATCAGGCTGGCGGACGGTAACCTGCGGATAAAAGAGCTGCTGCAGGGACTGCATATCAGCCAGGATGCTTTTGAGAAACGCTTCAGAAAGATAACAGGCGCCTCTCCCAAACAGTTTGCGTCTATTGTCCGCTTAAGAAGCCTGATTGGCCGGGCCGACGGTAGTACTTTAACAGAGTTGGCGTATGAAGCGGGGTATTTTGATCAGGCGCATTTCATAAAGGACTTCAAATCATTCACCGGCAAAACACCGCGTGAATTCTACAAATCAGCTATTTATTGGTAAAACTGAAACATGCTGTATGGCCATTGTAAAACCAGTGCTGCGCGCATTTGATTACGCAAAAGTAATAGAGTTCTATGTCGAATGGCTGGGCTTCCGGGTAGACTGGGAACACAGACCTGAGAACACCCCCTTTTATATACAGATCTCCATGGGAGATATCGTGCTGAATATTTCAGAGCATCATGGTGACGCCAGTCCCGGCGCATGTGTATGTATAGACAGCTTTGAAGATATCGAAGCCTATCACAAAAAGCTGATCGATAAACAATATAAGTATAACCGCCCCGGTTTAGAGGAGGCTTTTTATGATCCATCCATACTGACGGTCACCGTAAACGATCCGTTTTATAACAAGATCATTTTTGCCGGAAAGAAATAATAGTATTTACTTATCCAGTAATCTCCTGTGATAATTGATCTGCCCCAGATGATATCCCAGGTGAGTGGCGAGATGGATCAGCATATAAGCTGTTGTTGTCTTACCATCAAAAACAATGATAGGGTATTCTTCTGACAATTTTTCTTCTGAAAGATTGTTAAGCGTCCTTTCAACTACACTGATCGTATCATCTATCTTTTGCAACAGTTCTTCGCGGGGAACATCCTTCAGGGAAAATTCAAGTTCCCTATGGCGAACGTAACCGGAATTACCCAGTTGTGCACCGATGAATGTATTTAAATTTCCGACAAGATGTAAACAAAGATTACCGGCCGTGTTCGCAATATTGGCCTCGATTATCCATAAAGCAGGCTCATGCTGATATAAGGATATTTCTTTCTTTAGCTTATTCAGATCCCGGTTGAATAATTCTTTTAAAGCTGCGAGTGTCGACATATATGCAAGGTTTCCTTTATGCAAGATACGTCTTTTTCTACGGGGTGTAGCATTAAATGGACAGACTCCGGTAGAAATATGCCCTTACTACTTCGTCATTATCTTCCAGTACAGGCTTTTTAGTAGAGAACAATGCGCCCTCGACGGTCTTTTGCAGGTATTGCTGGTTCCAATGCATAATAGCCTCTTCCGCGGTATCGCCACAGCCGTAGATGCCGTACTCAGGGCTTTCCCCCAAAAAGCAACAGTATTCATGGCTGTCATTCAAAAGAATGGGTTTGTACTTCCTGACCGCATCCGGTATTTCGTTTGAGTTGTAGTCAACAGGAATAATTTTAATCTCATGTGTTGTTTCCATAGCACTTCTTTTTGGTAGAAATAACCCAATAAATATGCCATGCCAAAGCGCGAAAATGTGTACTTTTATTCCATCCAATTATATTGAGAATTTTATTAAGATAAACTAAGCAGTAAATGAACGGTGCGATTTATGTCCGGCATGTCTCAGTAAAAGATGCGGCGCAGGTAGCCGCTTTATCAGCCGAATTAGGTTACCCCTCAACAGTTAAAGACACGGTCACTTACATTCAGGCAATCGATAAAAGTATTTGCGATGTAGCCTACGTTGCGGTGAATGGAGAAACTGTTCTTGGATGGATCCATGTACTTTATACTATTCGTCTGGAATCAGGTCCTTTCTGCGAGATCGGCGGACTGGTAGTAGCACGCAATGCACATGGCAAAGGTATTGGCAGGTTACTGGTCGATAAAGCAAAGAAATGGGCTGCAGAGAGGAACATCATTACACTGCGTGTACGCAGTAATGTGATCAGAGAAGGAGCACATGCTTTCTATATCAAGAACGGTTTCAAAGAGTTTAAACAACAGAAGGTATTTGACTATACGATCGGTACGGACAATCTGTCTGAAAAGACTGCTATTGAGAATACCAAAGTAAGTGAATAAGAGAACTAAGTAAAAGCGATTCCTTTTTTAAGCGCTGCATAACCTTATCATCTCATACCTAGCAACCCAGGTACACATTCTATTTCCGTAATTCCGATTTGCAAAAAACGTTTTCTGTAGTTCGTGTGATATGAAAATTATTCCTGAGCTATCTGGAACCCGGATCTTCCTGCCAGTATGCAGAACTTCTGTTAGTGCTTTAAAGTCAGCGACTGAAAAAGTTGCTTACCGGAAATCGTAAAGATCTCCGGTAAACAAACATGCTTTTAATACTTCCGCTTCCTACGAAGCGCATTTATCTGTCTGGACAATTTGCCGAACTGTTGTTCCATTCGTTTCTTCTCCATAGCGCTTGCCTGATAGTGGTATTGCTCCCTGATTAACTTCAGATAATTGCGATATACTGTCATGGGCAGTGTACCTTCTTCAACCGCATCAATTACAGCACAGCCGGGCTCCTGTTGATGTGTACAATCGCGGAAACGGCACTTTGCAGAAAGCGCTTCTATCTGCGGATGGTGGAAGCTTACACCTTCGTCTGCATCTATGGTAAGGCCGAACTCCCGCATGCCGGGCGAGTCGATGAGCATACTGCCATTGGGCAACATCGTCAGGTGACGGGCGGTAGTGGTATGCTGGCCTTTATTATTGAATGTGCTGACGCTTCCTTCTTTTTGTATGGCCAGGCCTGACAATGCGTTGAACAGGGTGCTTTTCCCTACGCCGGAAGAGCCCAGTAAAGCAAAGGTTTTTCCCGGTTGAAGATATTGTGAGGTCCAGTCTCCCAATTGCTCATGATTTAATGCACTGGTGAGCAGTACGGGGCAGTTATATCCAAGGGCCAGTACCTGCTGGCGGTATGCTTCCGGAGCATCCACAAGGTCCTGTTTGTTCAGAATAATAACAGGCTGTATGCCGCATTGATAAACCTGCTGCAAGTAGCGTTGCAGTCGCTGCAGGTTGAAGTCGCGGTCAAGACCCTGGATGATCAGCGCTGCGTCTATATTGGCAGCAATCACTTGTTGCTGGCTGCTTTTGCCGGGTAGCTTCCGGCTAATGGCATTTTGCCGCGGCAGTACATCGATGATGATGCTTTGATCATCGTAGGGCTTGAATACTACCCAGTCGCCTACTTTTGGTAGTTCCCAGGTTTCTTTGCTGTTCATCAGCGCGCCGGCCAGCATAGCCGTTGAAGATCCGTTATCGGAGATGATGGTGTGATTGAAAGCATTAATGGCGGTTACACGGCCCGCTTCCAGACCCTGGTTTAAAAAGGATGTATAGTGTTGTTCGAAATGGCTGTTCCAGCCATATTGTGATAGTAATGACATTGTTGAATAGATTGCAGCACTGTGCATGCGGACAATATGCAGTGTCCGGGCAACAGGGCATTGATTCATAAAAAAATATGAAATAGCGGAGTGGGGGAACGCAGCCGTATTAAGTAAGGTTCAGCTACCAGCTGCGTTACGCTGCAATCATTCCGGCGGGAGATGGGCGGTATGTAGTATTGTTAAATGTCATACGTGATAAAGGTAGGGATTTTTAGCAAGAAAAAACCGCCCCAATTATCATTGAGGCGGCTTCTCATCATTTCGTAAACTATTCCTCGTCGTTCTTCTATCGCTTATCTTTCAATGACCATCCTGTCTTTAACCCGATGATAAATACCACCAGCAGCAATTCCCCTGTAGCCAATAGTATATCGCCCGGTACGCGGAGCCAGCGCAAGGTTTGCATAGTAGGCGTCTGCATAAATTCCGCAGAGCGTGCATACCAGTACCCGTGTTGGATAGAAGCAAGACCCTGCATGATACCTATTGGAAGCATGCTGACTGTTACCATCACCAGCAGGCCAATATTGATCATCCAGAAGGCAGTGCCAATCAACTTCTCATTCCAATGATGATTTGGATATAATCCTCTCAGCACAAACAACATCAGACCAATACCAAGTATACCATATACACCGAACAACGCGGCATGTCCATGTACTGCTGTAGTATTCAGCCCTTGTATGTAGTACAAGGCGATCGGCGGATTGATAGCGAAACCGAAGATACCAGCACCCAGGAAGTTCCAGAAGCAGATAGCGATAAAACAGTAAATCGGCCACTTATATGCTTTGATCCATTCGGTGGACTTACTGAGCGTATAGTTGTGGTAAGCTTCATATCCTATCAATACCAGCGGTACTATTTCCAGTGCGCTGAAAGTAGCGCCTAATGCCAGCACCGCCACGGGGGTAGCACTGAAATAAATGTGATGGAAGGTACCGAGTATACCACCTGCCAGAAAAACGATGGTAGAAAAAAGCACACTGGTAGTAGCAGACTGCATACGTAGTAGTCCCAGTCTGCAGAACAGGAATGCAGATACCACAGTAGCAAATACTTCAAAGAAACCTTCTACCCACAGATGTACTACCCACCAGCGCCAGTACTCAGCAATAGCGAGATGTGTCTGTCTGCCATACATCAGGCCTGCTGCATAGAATACTGCAATAGCCACAGATGCGATCACAAATAATGTCAGCAGGTGACGGCTTTCGTCTTTCTTTTTCAATGCCGGCAGCAATGCACGCAGCATGAGTACTAACCAGAGCACCAGTCCTGTCAGCAGTAAGATCTGCCAGATCCTTCCCAGTTCAATATATTCATAACCCTGATGTCCCCACAGGAAATTGTCTACCAGGCCAAGTTTCTGCATCACACCGAGCCACTGTCCTGTTAAGGAACCGCCTACTACAATAATGAGCGCTATGAAAAGAACATTCACACCAAATTTTTGATAACGCGGCTCATAACCGGATATAGCAGGGCCCATATAAAGACCGGTAGCCAGCCATGAAGTGGCGATCCAGAAGATAGCTAATTGTACGTGCCAGCTGCGGGAGATAGACTGAGGCAGGAATTTATCCAGCGGGATGCCGTAAAAACCTTGCCCTTCCACGCCGTAGTGTGCAGTGATAATACCCGCGAGCATCTGTACCAGGATGAGTATACTCACCACCCAGATATATTTCAATACTGCTTTCATGGAAGGAGTAGGCTGCATATTCCTCAATGGATCAGCGGTTGGCAGATCGACGTGCTCGTCCTCTTTATTGCGGACATGATACAATACCAGCAATGCAATACAACCCAGCAACAGTAAGACGCTGAACCCAGACCAGAGGTGCAGGGAAGCAGAAGGTACATTGCCTACCAGTTCATCATTGGGCCAGTTGTTGGTAAATGTGACGCGCGTGCCATCAGGTCTTTCAGTGATACACACCCAGGTACTCCATGCAAAGAAGCTGCCATCAGGCGCATACGCTCAGGATCCTGAATAGTACCTTCCTTTATGGCATACTGACTACGCAGTAGACTGAATGAAGGATCACTCATGAACAGTTTAGTATAATAACCGGCCATTTCATGAAAAACCTTTGCCCTGCTGGCAGAATAGGTGATGGTATTGTCTGTGCTTTTGAACGTATTGGTCCTGAGATCATGCTTCATCCGTTCTTTGTAAACAAGCTGTTCTTCACTGGATAAGCTGTTATACGCCTTTCCGTCTTTTTCTGCGAGTGCGGTCAGCATGGCCAGTGATTCACGGTGCAGATAGTCGGCTGTCCAGTCAGGAGCAATATAGGCCCCATGCCCCCAGATGCTACCTACTGTTTGTCCGCCGATAGATTGCCATACATTCTGGCCGTCTTTGATGTCCTGCCCTGTGAACAAAACTTCACCGGTTTCACTGATCACTTTTGCAGGGATAGGAGGTGCTTTTCTGTATATATCATTACCGAAGAAGAGAAGTACGGCAAATGAGCTGGCCATTACCAGGGCCAGCGAAAGCCATAGTTTTTTTGTAGTCATGGTTTTATTTTGTAGTTGGTATGGATTGAGTGGGAAAAGACGTTATTGTGACAACGACTCCTCAAGCTGGGCAGCCTTCGGAAACAGAATGTTGTTTTCAAGATGGATATGACGCAGAAGGTCTGCCTCAAATGCTTTCATTTTTTCAAAAAGCAATGTATAGGAATTACATGCACCTACCGGTAAGGCATAATCATTGGTGAGTCTCCTGAAAGTACGAAGATCTTCGCCGGAAGTATCATGTTCAGCACGCATAACCTTTATAGCACTCAGTATGGAACTTTTTGCCGGCGATGCTTCTTTAGTCTGTAATGCTTCCAACTGGATGATAGCAGGAAATAATATCCGTTCTTCTTTTTCCATGTGCTGTTGCAGATCATCCAGAAAAGCGATAGTGCCTGTTTCCAGTCCTATTAATTCAGGATGTTCCTTGCCGTGCCTGCGGGCTACTTTTATAGCCAGTTGCTCTATAATGGGCGCATTCTCTCTGACATATTGGTGGTGGGTACCAGCGATGTGATCGATCAACACGTGCAGATCCTGGTTGATATAGTCTTCGGCTGGCAGCACGCCTTCCCTGGTTACATTATCCAGTTCGGAGATAAGGGTAGCTTCATCTATGCCGCGCCTGCGGGCGGCTTCTTTCAGCGTAATATTACCACCGCAGCAAAAGTCGATGCCATGTTTGGCAAATATGTCCGCCTTACGGTAATCGGCCGCTGCAATATCTGCCACGGTTACCTGATCAGGATCCGAAGCCCTTTTTTTCACCAGTACCCTCCATAGCGAAGGGCCATTCTCCAGGTAATCGAAGGTGACAATATTCCCTTTCTTGCTGATCAGTTCATAATAAAGCGGTTTAGGATCGTGATCGTTATGTATGATAAACTCTTCACCGGGAAGCAGTGCATCGAAGGTCTGAATAATAGTCTGGTGTTTTACTGCCGGTGCCAGGGAAGGCACGTCTAAGATTCTTGTTGTATTCATCTCAATCGTATTTATAGTATGTAAATTTTCATTTGTGATACCTATGAAATATCGTCGTTATATAATAGATATTAATACCTTTTTATCCTTTATTATTGTAAAAAATTTTAGTCTCTCCGCAGGAATGTCAGTTTTTTATCCAGCTCTTCCTGGAGATCGCCTACTTTGGTTTTATTCAGCATGTTGGTAATATCTTTCCTGATATTGATGAATTCATGGTGAAGAGGGCAGGGATGTTTATCTGAACATTGTTTCAGTCCGAGACCGCAACCGGAAAAGATATCATCTCCGTCTACAGCCTTAACAATGGTGGCAAGGGATGTTTTTCTGCCGCTGTTATCAAGGTAGAAACCACCGGTAGGGCCTTTCAGCGACTGTACAACACCTTTTCTGCCAAGCTCCTGTAAGATCTTGGCAATGAAGTGCTCGGGAGAATCTATTCCCTTCGCAATATCTTTGATACCCACTCTGCTTCCATCCTTCGATTGCTGCGCAATAAATATCATCGCCCGGATGGCATATTCACAAGTTTTTGAAAACATCCTCTCAAATTATGGAACAAATATAGTACAGATTTTTATTAAAAGACAAAAAAGTCTTTTAATTCCTAAAAAGCCATAACTTTGACATCGGTAAACGGTCGATGAAAGGTTTATTATATCACCGTTTGAATTATAAAAAGGTAAGATACAGTTATGACAGATATTGAGTTAAGGCCACCCCTGGCGGATATTCAGACAGAAGAAGATGTAGCGAAGCTGGTACATACTTTTTACGATAAGGTAAGAGCAGATGAGCTGCTGGGGCCTGTATTTGAGCAGGCGATTCCCGGCGACTGGGCGGCACATCTGGACATTATGTGTAATTTCTGGAGTACGATGCTGTTGTATTCAGGAAGGTACAAGGGAGATCCTATGAGTAAACATTTTTCACTGCCTATAGATCCTGGTCATTTTAGTCAGTGGTTGTCACTTTTCAACGGAACAGTGGATGCACTGTTTCAGGGAGAGATTGCAGATAATGCAAAGGCGCGTGCAAAGAATATAGCAAGGATCATGCAGTCAATGCTGGGATTTACGCCGAATAATAATAACTAACCGGAGCGAAGGATAAATCATCTGCGGAAGCAGAACAATATCCCACCCGCTCCGGTGTAGTTTCAGATGGCGAAAGGAGAAGAAGATTTGAGGGATTGATTCCGGCCAGCCTCTTAAGCTTCCATCGTTGGCATAGCACTGAGATCGGCGTACATTACTTCCCATAGATGACCATCCAGGTCCTGGAAGGCGCGGGAGTACATCCAACCATAGTCCTGTGGCTCGCTATACTGCAATGCGCCGGCTGCCAGCGCTTTGTCAGCCAGCTCATTTACTTTTTCCTTACTATCTACAGAGAAGCAATTGATCACTTCCGCAAATTTCGAGGAGTCGGCAATATCCTTTTTGATGAATGATTTGAAGAACTCTTCCACCAGCAGCATTGCGTAGATGTTCTCTCCGATAATGAGGCAGGCTCCTTTCTCATTGGTGAACTGCTGATTGAATCCGAAGCCCAGTGTGCTGAAGAATGCTTTGGATTTTTCCAGGTCCTTAACAGATAAATTCATGAAAATTTGTGTTGCCATTTTTATTGGTTTATAGAATTTTACAATCACGCATGAGGAACGATCACTTCATCCGTCAGCACTTCTCCTTCGAATCCCCATTTTTTCAGCAGGTTGATCACTACTGATGGATTAACATTGCCGGACATACACTCCACACGTAGTATCCTGTCACAATCTTCCAGATCAAAATTTGCCTTGTAACCGGCGTATATTCTGTGCATCTGTGTAAGGAACGTATGAGCATGCTCCCGGTTGGTAATATTGGTTTTGAATACTTCCACCATATACATAAAAGTTTCAGGTTGCAGGTTTTAATCAGGCTCGGCCGTTACAGGCCCTTTCATGGAACCTTTATGGTTGCAAAAATATGCGAAACCTTTTGGTTGCCCGGGTCGTGAAAACGACATAATAGGGGGGAGAATGGGACATTTTCAGGCCTCGGGTAAGGGGAAGGTTCCGGTAGAGATATAGTGGGGACTATAACCTATAGGCTCATTACTCCTACATTACAGGCACTATTCTATAGCGATGGCTATACAATAGCGCCTGTAATGTAGGAGTAATGAGCCTGTAGGTTATAATCTCCACTATAGTCGAAGTATAGACGAACCCTATCGGAATGGGAGGAAGGGCCTCTTATGAGCCGAAAAAGGGCTCTTATGTGTCAATTTGGGGCTCTCGTATAGATTATTTTGGACTGCCTTGATGCTGTGTTTAATATTGCCCATGTAACTTCATTCATCACCAAAACAATTTTATTATGGCAAAAGTAATTGGCAACATTTTAACCAGTAATCTCTCCGGAACAATCGGGAATCTGAATTTTTACAACCGTGAGGGAACACCTGTTGTAAGACGGGCAAGAACCAAGGGTAAGCCGAAATTTACTGCGGAGCAGGTCACCTTACAGAATAGGTTCGAGCGTGCATCTAGTTTTGCGACAGAGGCTGTCGCAGATCCGGATCTGAAATTTTATTATAAGTCGCTTGCGACAGGAGCGCAGAACGCCCGCAACATGGCATTAAAAGACGCCATGAGCGCGCCTCAGATCTCTGAAATTGACTTTGAGTCTTACAACGGGCATCCAGGTGAGAAAATCACTATACGGGCTAGAAACTTTTTCAGGGTTTACCAGGTCTATGTGAAGATCTTCAACGAAGACGGAACATTGATAGAGGAAGGTTATGCAACAGAGGACAGGATACCTGCGGTCTGGATCTACCAGGCGACGAAAGAGCTGGATACCCGCCAGGCAAAAGTCGAGATAACTGCTGAGAACATTCCCGGTAATGAGACAAGTGTAGCGAAGTTGATCAAAGTAAGATGATCTTGTCATTACGGTCTGATGAAACCAAGACCGAACGCAGTTCCCACTCCCAACAGAGGCGCACAGGAATGTCCTGAATTACCCCTTATACTGTCCGAATCACACATTAAATACCTTAGAAAATGCTGATATGTTTGCATCATAAAACACACAATTATGAAAACGAACAAAATCAGAATTTTCTACTGGGTATCAACAGGCATTTTTGCATTACTGATGCTGATGGATAGTATAGGAGGCATCACACATGAGGCAACAGGTGTGGCTATTATAAAGCATCTTGGATATCCGGAGTATGTATTGACTATTTTTGGCGTCGCTAAGTTGCTGGGAGCTCTCGCTATTCTGCAGCCAAAATTCAGGACCCTCAGAGAATGGGCATATGCAGGTTTTGCTATTAACTTCATCGGTGCATTTTGTTCCCGTGCAGCAGTAGGTGATCCGATCGGGGAACTGATCCCACCCGTAGTGGCATTGCTGATCATGTTTGTGCCTTATTATGCGTGGAAACGTTTTGAAGCAGCGAAAGGAACCGCATCATTAGCAGCAGCCTGAATAAAAGCAATTGTATGAAAGTTACACTGACCGGGATATACGTTTTCAGCTGCCAGATACAATAACAGGTATCAGGTGCTGTAGAGAAATGTATATCCCGGAAACTTCGTGACCTCATGCAACAGTCAGTAATCTGAGAACTATTTTCTTACGCAGGGATGATCAGCAGCGGAACATTGCTGTTCCATGCCAGTTGCTTTGATACACTTTTCTGGAATATAGTAGCCAGCAGGCTTTTCTTTTCATGAATAGCAATGATCAGTGAAATGTCATGCTGAGCGGCAAATTCATTGATGCTGTTAACTACATGTTTGTCCTCTATATAATTGAATGAAGGATGATATTTGTCCAGTAACTGATGAAGGTGTTTAATATCTTCTCTTGTCTCGGGAGAGTAACCTTCATTGCTGGTAACGTTGACGACAAACAACTCAGCGTGTAAATTGTTGAGCATTTCAACCAGTCCGGGTAATGCCTTCCCTCGCCGGAGTGTGTCAAAATCCACAGTCAGCAGTACTTTTTCAAGTGGTGTTATCCTTGCATCTTCAGGAACGATCACCAGGGGATAAT
Organism: Chitinophaga sp. CF418; assembly: GCF_900142925.1. GTDB lineage: Bacteria > Bacteroidota > Bacteroidia > Chitinophagales > Chitinophagaceae > Chitinophaga. Next base: position 234,641 of record NZ_FRCN01000005.1, on the reverse strand, counting down.
CACAGCTTTCCATTACCCGTATACTATGACTGCCCACCAGAAATTTTTCCATATTGGACTTGTCGGAAAGGCCGGCTACTACCAGGTCTACATGTTCTTTGCTGATCAGTTTTTTGATAGCCTCTTCAAGGATATCATCATCTGACAATGTATCAATAGTAATACCTGCAGCGGAGGGTTCCAGCATGCTACGGAGGTTGTCCAGCCGCATTATACTTTCCTTATATAAATCATCGGGATTAGCCTGTATAACGGGTATTTCCGGTGTGACCGGTACATTGGCAACAGGTTCGAGGCTTTGAAATGCGTTGAACAAAAGGATGCGTTTGCTATGCAGCTGGTCTGCCAGATGAATAGCGTAATGAGCAGCCCGCAGCGCTACATCGGAAAAATCTGTGAGTACGAGGATGGTTTGCATGAGACAAGGTGTTTTAATAAGCTGGTGAAAAAATCAGGCCAGTGTTTTATGATTGCATGCTCATTTTTATGCGTGAATAGTAAATTTGATAAATGTTGAATAAAGTGGGGATGAAAAATTTTTTATATTCAAATTTGTATGTAATTTGATGTTGTTATGTGAATTGCAAATCGTTTGTTAACAACAACTATACACCAGAACTTATGGTTTTAAATTATTCCCGGCTTCTTCGGGATGATGATCTAGTTGAACATTTTCTTGTAGAGGTTCTTCAGGTTGGCTATAGGGTTGCGCCTACAATTATCAGAAGAATTGTTACGAGTGAAAAAATGTTGATGGATAGAAAACCAATGACGCCTACCTGTCCTCCAGCCTTATCACCAATCCTTCATCTCCATCCAGGCTGATAGTATCACTTACTATGTTGCCTTCCGTTTCCGGGAAAGTAGCTATTTCGATGCGGCCGCGGAAAGGGAAATTGGCTGGTCTGAAATAACAGGGGAGATGCGTCAGATTTAATACGATCAGGAAGCTGGGATGTCCTTCCTGTTGCCGCATAAAAGCCAGGATCTGGTTGTCGGAGAATACGGGAGTATAATCACCTGTTGTCAGCGACGCCTCCCGTCTGCGCAAAGAGATGAGTTGCCTGTAGAGTGACAGCGTGGAATAAGCGTCCGTCTTTTGTGTACTTACATTTGCCCTTTGGTATATCTTTGACAGGCGCAGCCAGGGTTTACCTGCTGTGAATCCTGCGTTTACGGTGTTATCCCACTGCATGGGGGTACGGGAAGGATCTCTGCTGAGATTCTTGTCCGGCATGTTCAGACCCTGTGGATCCTGTATTTCATCGAAGGGAATAGCAACACTACGCATGCCGATTTCATCACCATAGTAGATGGTAGGCGTGCCGCGAAGGGTAAGCAGTAACATGGCGGCAACCCTTGCCTGCTGCTCTCCGATGCGGCTGGCAATACGATGCTGGTCATGGTTACTCAACACCCAGTTAGGCCATCCCTGGGCCGGAAGGGCGCCTTCATATTGATCGATGGCCACGGAGAGGGAGGAAGCTTCCCATGGAAGCAATAACAGCTGGAAGTTAAAAGGCAGGTGAGCGCCTTTATTGTCTATACCGTAATAGGCCATTAATTGCTGGATAGGCAGGTATATTTCTCCTATCATCACACGGTCGCCTTCAAACTCTTCCATAACATGCCTCATTTTACGTACGACGTCATGCACTTCCGGCTGATCTGTAGAGTAGACAGGCAGCTGCTGTGAATAGGTGGGCATGTGTTGCCCGTAGCCCGGATTGACAGGATTATTACGCAGCTGTTTGTCTTTGATCATATGCCACATCACATCCACGCGGAAGCCGTCCACACCTCTTTTCAGCCAGTAACGCATGACGTTGAACATGGCTTCTGCTACGGCCGGGTTCCGCCAGTTCAGGTCCGGCTGTTCCTTCAGGAATGCATGGTAATAATATTGTTGTGTAGTAGCATCCCATTCCCATGCCTCGCCACCGAATACGCTCAGCCAGTTGTTGGGAACACCGCCATCAGGCAGTGGATCATGCCAGATATACCAGTCCCGTTTGGGATTGTCCAGTGAGGAACGGGATTCCAGGAACCAGGGATGCTGATCTGATGTATGATTGGGCACGAGGTCAAGCAATAACTTCATGCCTCTTCTGTGCACTTCATCCAGCAGCGCATCGAAATCATGCATGGAACCAAACAGCGGATGTACATCCGTATAGTCGGCAATGTCATAGCCGAAATCAGCCATGGGAGAAGGATATATGGGAGAGAGCCAGACGGCGTCTATGCCCAGCCATTGCAGATAATCCAGCCGGTTCATGATGCCTCTGAGATCGCCGATACCATCGCCGTTACTATCCTGGAATGAGCGGGGATATACCTGGTATATGACACCTGTCTGCCACCATTTATCGAAAATCTTTACCATGCTGATGAGTTTTTTAATGATATGCTTTGTGTTCACAACATTTCTGCCAGAATTAACAGGCAGGATCAGCAATAGTTCCGGCCTGAAGGTTGTGGGAACTAGTAAAAACCCAGGTGAAAAACCAACAGACTTTTTGCGCACAATTATTATATTGCCGGTTAAATTAACTTTTCACGTTATATCGCCAGCAATATATATAGCTACATTAAATCACACAGCATGCGCAAAACTATCATTTTCATCTGTTGCCTTTTCCTATGGAAGATGGCCGGAGCCCAGGAATTGACATCACCAGATAAAAATCTGCACTTACAGTTCTCCATACAGCAAAACGGGATTCCCGGCTACGCCCTGACCTACAAAGGGAAGGACGTGATTAAGCCCAGTCGCCTGGGGCTGGAACTGAAGGCTGACGCCTCCTTTATTGACAGCTTTGAAGTGGCTGGTACCAAAACGTCTTCCTTTGATGAAACCTGGCAACCGGTATGGGGTGAGGTAAAAGAGATCCGTAACCAGTATAATGAACTGGAAGTGAATTTACACCAGGTCTCCACAGACCGTATCCTGATCATCCGTTTCAGGTTGTTCAATGACGGGCTGGGATTTCGCTATGAGTTTCCGCAACAGCGGCACCTGGCTTATTTTGTGATCAAAGAAGAGCGGACAGAATTTGCACTGGCAGGTGATCATAAAGCCTTCTGGCTGCCGGGTGATTACGATACCCAGGAATATAGTACCGTTACTTCCAATCTATCAGAAGTAAGAGGCAAGATGAAAGAAGCAGTTACGCCAAACGCTTCGCAGACCGTCTTTTCTCCCACCGGGCTGCAGACGCCGCTCATGATGAAGAGTAAGAACGGCCTGTATATCAATATCCATGAAGCTGCATTGATAGAATATTCCGCTTTATCGCTGGAACTGGATGATAAGAACTTTGTACTCAGATCCTTCCTGACGCCTGATGCGGTAGGCGATAAAGGTTACCTGCAGGCGCCCTGTAAATCGCCCTGGAGAACTGTGATCGTGAGTGACAAGGCGGGAGATATCCTGACCTCAAAACTGATCTACAATCTGAATGAGCCTACGAAATATAAAGACCCTGCTTCCTGGATCAAACCGGTGAAGTATGTGGGTGTATGGTGGGAGATGATCACCGGGAAGAGTACCTGGGCCTATACGGATATTGAGAATGTACAGTTGGGCGTTACAGACTATTCCAGAACAAAGCCGAATGGCAGGCATGGCGCCAATACTGCCCACGTAAAGGAATACATTGATTTTGCCGCTGAAAATGGCTTTGACGCGGTGCTGGTGGAAGGATGGAATCAGGGTTGGGAAGACTGGTTCGGCAAAACGAAAGATTATGTATTTGACTTTCTGACACCATACCCTGATTTTGATGTACAGGAATTACACCGTTATGCTGCCAGCAAAGGGGTAAAGATTATCATGCATCATGAAACTTCATCTTCCGTTCGCAACTATGAGCGTCATATGGATACTGCCTACAGGTTTATGGTCAATAACGGCTATAATGCTGTGAAAAGCGGGTATGTCGGCAATATCATCCCCAGAGGGGAACATCACTACGGACAATGGCTCGTAAATCACTATCTGTATGCTGTTACCAGGGCTGCTGAATATCATATTATGGTAGATGCACATGAATCTGTACATATGACAGGCCTTTCCCGCACCTATCCTAACCTGATAGGACAGGAGTCTGCCAGGGGAACAGAATATGAATCCTTTGGCGGTAACAATCCTGATCATACAACTATTCTTCCCTTTACCCGTCTGATAGGCGGACCGATGGATTACACACCGGGTATCTTCCAGATGAAGATCAGCGCCTATAATCCGGAAAATACTTCCTGGGTACGCAGTACGCTGGCCCGTCAGCTTGCGCTGTATATAACAATGTACAGTCCTTTACAGATGGCTGCTGATTTCCCGGAAACTTACAGGAAGTATATGGATGCTTTCCAGTTCATTAAAGATGTTGCTATAGACTGGGATGATACCAGGGTACTGGAAGCAGAACCGGGAGATTATATTACCATTGCGCGTAAGGCGAAAGGAAAGAGCAGTTGGTTCATCGGTAGTACCTGTGATGAAAACGGACGTGTATCAAAGATCAGCTTTGATTACCTGGATGCCGGTAAGAGATATATCGCTACTATTTACAGTGATAAAAAAGATGCGCATTACGAGAAGAATCCTCAGGCGTATGAGATCAGAAAAATGGTGGTGACGAATAAGTCGACTTTGTCACAACAGTGTGCGCCAGGTGGCGGATATGCTATCAGTGTGGTGGAGGCAGATGATGCTGCTATTAAGGCACTAAAAAAATAATGACATTCCGTTTATAATCAAAGAGGATGAATCAAAAATCAAGGAACATACTTAGAACTGCTTAAGTAACTATCTGATTCTATCAGGTACCAAATGAAAGAGGCTGCTCAATACTTTTGAGTCAGCCTCTTGCGTTTATCCAAGGAACGCTTCGGGAATGCATATATAAGCGGCAGCTTAAAGGAATGTTAAATTCAGGTCCTCTCTAATGCAATTCAGGATTGCTTCAGAATGTAACCAGAATTCGTACTTATTTTTGAATGATACTATAATCAGTTTAGATGAAAATGAAATATGTATTTGGAGGCCTGCTTGCAATGATGGTCATGTCTTTTACAGGATGGGAGCCTGATTTTGAAGCAGCAAAGAAGATCGCGAAAGAAAAGGATCAGCTTATTCTGTTGAATTTTTCCGGGTCTGACTGGTGTGGACCGTGTATCAGGCTGAGGAAAGAGATATTTGATAATGAGCAGTTTTCCAGAATGGCGGATACCACGCTAATTATGGTGAATGCTGATTTTCCCCGGAATAAAAAAAATCAGCCTGATAAGCAGTTGCAGATGCAGAATGAGGTACTCGCCGACAAATACAATCCTATGGGCAAATTCCCTTTTACTGTTTTACTGAATGCCGATGGGAAAGTTCTTGCTTCCTGGGATGGTCTGCCAAAAGCAGATGCGGCAGTCTTTGCCCAACAGGTAAAAAGTATTTGTGATGTTAACAAACACTAAGCAGGCCCTCACCGCATTTAAACGGACGCAAAGGTTGATGGGCAATACATTCGAGATCACTGTAGTTGCTGAAGATGAGAACTGGGCCCAGGAGAAGATAGACCTGGCAGTGGCAGAGATCAGCCGTATCGAAAAATTGCTGACCACTTTTGACGAGAACAGCCAGACTAATCAGATCAACAGGCAGGCTGGCATCGGTGCTGTCAAAGTAGATAAGGAGGTTTTTGACCTGATACAGCGCGCTATCAGGATCTCCGGTATTACAGATGGAGCTTTCGATATTACCTATGGCTCAATTGACAAACGGCTATGGAACTTTGACAGGTCGATGACCTCGTTGCCGGATGAGACGACGGCTAAAGCTATGGTTAAGCTTATTAACTATCGGAATGTGATCCTGGATGCAGAGAATTGCAGTGTAATGCTGAAGGAAAAAGGTATGCGCATCGGATTTGGCGGCATTGGTAAGGGATATGCAGCAGAAATGGCGAAGGCATTGCTTAAACGGGAAGATGTTAAAAGCGGCATTGTAAATGCTTCCGGAGATCTGGCTACCTGGGGATTGCAGCCTGACGGTACACCCTGGACCATTGGCATTGCTCATCCTGACAATGCACATCTGCCGTTTTCCTATATGAACATTACAGATATGGCAGTGGCCACTTCTGGAAATTATGAGAAATATATCACCATTGACGGTAAGAAGTATTCTCATACCATTAATCCGAAAACAGGGTTACCTGTGACTGGTATTAAAAGTGTTACTATTATCAGCCCGAATGCCGAGATCGCGGATGCCATGGCAACGCCGGTAACGATCATGGGCATCAGGGCCGGTCTGAATATGATCGATCAGATCAGGTACCTGGGCTGTATCATTATAGATGATCACAACAATATCTACACATCAAAAAACATCAATTTACAATGAGGGCAAACAGGGGAGGCTTTTCTGCAGGAATTGCACTGGGAATTATTGTGGCCGCACTCACCATTACTTCCTGTACAACAGTGAAGGAATATCAGAAGAACAGGTTAAACGACTCCGAAATGGTATTAGGTAACCGTAAAGTGGAGAAAACGGAACTGAACTTTCAATCCTACCGGGAGGGCTCATCTGGCGCGAATGCCGGAAAGAGTGGCGGTGGATGCGGGTGCAATTAATTTTTCAGGAGTAATGAAACAATGTATCTATGAAACGGATTTTTTTTACAGCGGCTGCCATCCTCGGTATTCTGCGCGCCAATGCGCAGGAGGTAAAAGACAGCACGGGGTATGAGAGCAGAAAATTAAAGGTAGAGGAAATCAATCTGGTATCGAGCTATTATCACCAGAATGGTGAAAACGCAGCTGTCACAGGAGGTATTGGTTCTCAAAAGCTGACAGATATTGCGAATGTATTTGATGTAAGGTTGTTTAAGTATGACAGGAAAAACCGTAAGCATACTTTTGATATAGAGATCGGCCTGGATAATTATACTTCGGCATCTTCAGACAAGATTGATCTGAAAGCTAATTCATCGGCATCTCATGCTGATACCAGGATCTATCCATCATTGACCTGGAGTGTAGAGAATGAGAAGAAAGGAACTACCTTCGGAATAGGGGTGTCTGCTTCAACTGAGTTTGACTACAAGTCGTTCGGTGCCAACGTCAGCTTTGCAAAGAAAACAAGGAACAGGAACGGGGAGTTTTCAGCAAAGCTTCAAACTTACCTGGACAGGGTAAAACTGATTGCCCCTGTAGAATTGCGGCCGGGCGGTGAAGAGGATAAGAACTATCCCACGGCCAACAGAAATACCTATGCGGCATCTTTGTCTTATTCGCAGATAATCAATCAACGTCTGCAGGTTACGTTACTGGCCGACCTGGTTAGTCAGTCGGGTTATCTGGGACTGCCTTTTTATCGGGTATATTTTACTGACGGATCGGTACATCAGGAGACGCTGCCGGATAGCCGGCTGAAGTTACCACTGGGTTTCAGGGCCAACTATTTCCTTGGAGACAGGTTTATCATAAAGACTTACTATCGCTTCTACACCGATGACTGGGGGCTGACTTCGCATACTGCTAACATAGAAGTGCCGGTAAAGATCACGCCATTTGTGTCAGTGAGTCCTTTTTACAGGTATTACACGCAGTCGGCGGTAAAATATTTTGCTCCTTATCAGCAACATACCAGTGGCGATCAGTATTATACGAGCAACTATGATCTTTCAAAGTTTAGCAGCAATTTTGTAGGGGCTGGTATCCGTTTGGCGCCGCCGCGGGGAGTGCTGGGAATGCAGCATTTTAATATGATTGAATTGCGCTACGGACATTACGTGAAGAACATAAACATGAGTTCAAATATAGTATCGCTGAACCTGAAGTTTAAATAATGTCTGGAGGATATATTGGAAAAAAATGAAGGCTCGGGGAGCTTCCCAAACGATGACAGGCCTTGATTTTGTACCATAAAAAAGGGTGTATCAAAAATCTGATACACCCTTTTTTATTTACGTGTTATCTCCCGTTTTACACCGGGAATTTCCATAATCAGATCAGGCCCATAAGCACTGGCAGGCGTTTGGTAGCCAGGCTTATATTCTCCGTTTATAATTTTCTTCGAAATAATGAGTATTGCATAGGCAGTCAGGGAATATGCCTCCGGTGTCTCCATATTGGCTTCCACAGTGGCTCCTTTTGCATTTGTGACCTTTCCCCAGATATGACTGACTGCTTTATCGCGTACTGCCTGATTTGGGCCGGCAGATTGCATTTTAAAGATGCTCAGGATGATGCCTCGCAGAAAGGAGGTTTTTAACAGCCAGTTGAATAAAGGCTGGGCTTTCAGGAAGTACCAGGCCCCTTTATTTATTGCAGTGTATGTAGTGATGTTGGGAATGCCTGTGGAGAAGTAAGCCGTACTGATATCTCCCCATGGAATACTCATGACAAAGACAGGATCTTTATGACCGGGAAATTTGACAGACATTCCTTTTTTCCCCATGGGTTCATATGCGATCTGCCCGTTTTTGCGGATGGCGCCGGGAGTACCCAGTTTATGTAAGGTGCTGATGGAAGTACCCCGTGACAAGGCACTACCGATAACAGCGAAGGCGATTGTGAGATGGTCTGCATCCGGCAACTGCTGTTTTAAGGATAATGCCAGGCAGTCTGTCGGTACCACGTCAAAACCAGCGCCGGGCAATATCATAATATCTTTCGCTTTGGCCTGCTGATCATAACCCTGCAGTAACTCAAATACATCGAGGTCGCCATTCAGGTCAATGTAATGTGTATTGGTTGCCAGGCAGGCATCTATCATCGGCTGAGCGGTGATATGATAAGGGCCTGCGGCTTGTATAACCAATGATATATCTTCCAGGGCGGCTCTTAAGCCGGCACTGTCATCCAGTTCGATAATGCGGAAATCCAGGTTAAGTTCTTTTGCAAGGGCCTCAATGGCAGTTTTTTTCCTGCCGGCAAGGATAGGTGTTAAGCCGTATTGACCAGCATACCGGGCGATCAGTTCCCCGGTATAACCATTGGCTCCATAGAGTAGGATTCTGTTACGTTGCATGGAGGAAAAATACGAGATACACGGGAAACTACAAATTATATTCACAACACCCGTTCCATCTGTATATTACACCGTTCGTACGGCGAAGGATGTCCCACTATCTTTTCAAACCCTAATTTATAATACAGATTAATAGCAGGTTTCAGAACCGTATTGCTTTCCAGGTATATTTTCTTTGCGCCCAATGATCTCGCTTTTTCAAGTATAGCGCTGCCCAGCAGCCAGCCGATGCTTTTACCCTGAGCAGCAGGAGATACGGCCATTTTAGCCAGCTCGTAGTCGTATTCAGCGTCTTTCATTTTAATGAGAGCGCATACACCCATAGGCACATCATTATACAAAGCAATAAGGATATGTCCGCCGTTGTCCAGTATGTATCCCTGCGGATTGTCGAGGGCTTTATAATCAGCTTCTTCCATCTTGAAATAGGTAGAGATCCATTCCACATTCAGGTCTTTGAATGCCTGCTGATAGGCCGGTGTATAATCGACGATCTTCACCTTCCGGCTCTCTCTTTCTTTTTTCTGTTCCTGCACCCAGCGCAGAAGGCTCTTCTCTTCCAGCAGGAATTCCCATTCTGCAATGGCTTTCCACAGGTCGTGCCTGGTATTGGCAGAAATGGCTTCTATGGCGTTTCTGACATCAGTATATTGTTCCTCTATTTTACCGGTGATCTCTTTGCCTTTGGCAGAAAGACTAACCATGTTTCTGCGCCCATCTGTTTTATCTTTTTTCTCTCTCACCAGGCCCTTCTCCACCATCTCACTAATGATTTTACTCACAGAGGGGTGGGAGTGTCCGATCTCTTTGGCAATAGCGGTGATGGTCATCGCTTCGCCCCGCGACAGTACATAGAATACAGGAAACCATTTCGGGTTCATATCTATGCCATACATATTGTAGATCTGAGCGGCATCTTCCGTTATTTTTTCCGTTAATAAGCGCAGCCTGCTCCCTACGGCAAACTTGCCCACAGTATCAAAAAAGCTCATGGTAAGACGGTTTATGTAGTTAATTATGTAACTGGTTACGCAAATATAGAAATATTCTGAAAAAAAGCAGGACTATTTTCATTTTTAACAAAAAACAGTGGAAGGATTTTAGGAGGATTTTGCCTGGCAGGCCGGAGGAAGACGGTGGATGATATCAGGGACAATGTATTAAGCAAAAAAGCCTGCCCTGATACTATAGCAGCATAAGGCAGGCTGTAACTAAACAAGAGAATTATCCGGTTATTTCAGATTATCAATGCTCCATTTGTATTTATTGATGGATCCCAGCAATGCAGCTGCTCCTGCTGATGTCCATACGGAATAGGAAAGTGGTGGTTTAACACCCATTGCAACAGTCATGCTTAATGCAAAGATTACCATTAACAGGCATGTACCCCATGATGCCAGTTTGATCTTATATCCAATCAGGAACATCACAGCAAAGATAACCTCCAGCGCTGTTGCCAGGATCGCCAGGATGTTGCCAACCTGAGGAGATACATAAAAGTTTAGTTTGTTGGAATAGGCCAGGAAATGCTCCCAATCGCCCCAGGCTACATTCGGTGCTCCCGGAGGTCCCCATATTCCCAGTCTGTCTGCTACAGCGGATAAGAGCGTTACGGCGAAAGCAAGCCTCAGAAACAGCTGTGAAAAGTTAATGGTATTGGTATTCATGGTGTTAATAATTTGAGGAACTAAAGATCGATGTTATTGTAGCTGAAAATCTTGTTCTGGATTAAGAAATATTTCCCCCGATATATTCCGGTGCTCACTTTAAGGCGGGCACGTTTTTAAGATGGATCAGGGAACGGAAGGCTTTACTAACGTATGGCCCGATTATCAGGAGTAGCAATACCGTTACCGAAACAACGAACATGAGCTTGAATACATACATATTTGTCATTAACTGGGACTGTACTATAAGCGCTCTGTTGATATTGGTATGGGCCAGGGCATTTGCCTGATCTGCACTGAAGCCTTTGGAGCGGAACAATTGTACAAACTGATTGAACCTTTGTGAAAAGTTGTCATTCATATCGGTAATGTTACGCAGGAATTTTTCCCTGTTCAACTGGTTAAAGTACAACTGCAGCGTGTAAAATCCGGCGGTGCTATTCAAGCCGGTGATAAACCTTGATATCGTAGCAAGGCTGATGCCGGTAAACCCTGTAAACGCCGGTAAGCCGGATACGGTGTAAACAATGACTGGCACAAAAAGGAAACCTGACGCCGCTCCCTGGAAGAAGACCGGCCAGCTGAGATCTGAGAATGTTATATCCGGAGTAAAGGTGAAATACATCCAGATGTGATAAATAGCCAGGGAAGTTAATCCCAGGATAAACAGCACACGGAAAGGAACTTTCCTGCTAAGCATCAATATTGCTACGATCGTGGAGATGAGTACAGCTGAAAAGTTAAACGCTGCCAGCCACATAATTTTATAAGTGTCCCATTTCAGAACAGTTGCACAATATCCGTAGATCAGGTTAATGCTATCTTTTGCACCAAAGTACACTACCAGTAAAAGGAGACCGGTAATGAACTGTTTTGATTTAAGTACTGCCGGATGGAGATATGGCCTTTTCAGCGTTGTCTGGCGGTAATACAGTATCCCGATGCTTATCACCGCGATGAAGGCTGACAACATTATACGCTGGTCTGTAAACCAGTAGTATTTAGGTCCATAGATAAAAGTATATGCCAGGCTGATACCGGTAGATAGCATCGTCACAAATCCGAACCAGTCTATCTGATACAGCGGGTATCTTTTCATCCCGCTTGCGGGCTTCAGCAGCAGCAGCACAATGAGAAGGGCAAAGACCTGGAAGGCTATCAGGTATTTGTAGATATTAGGCCAGTCATAATTGTCCGTGACCCAGGCGCTCAATATGCCTATTATGAACGAATTGGCCAGGATAGTGGTATAAAATATGGTGGAACCGATCGCAGTAGCTTTGGCAGGAGGGAGGCTGGCAAAATACAACGTCAGAACCGACCCTGCTATACAGGCCACTACAATACCTGTCATCAGCCGCAGGCCCATAAAGACAAAGATATCTGTTGTGTACATACTGGCTATGCTGAGCAGCATACCGGCAATGATAATGAAGATCATATAGGACCTTCTTTCAAAGTAACGCAGAAACCTGAACTGAATGGGTAGAATGGCCAGAATGCCTACATAGGTCAGCTGCAGGGACAGGCTGACGTCTTCCGGCTGCGCACCGAAGTGACTTATCACATAGTTCTGGTTAAGGGCATAGAGCCCGAATTGGACAATGCCAGAGAGAAGAACGAGGAAGAGGCCTATCCAGAGAATCCCTTTTCTGTTTTTTACCCAAGGTTTGAAAAAGTCCGGTGCGTTCATGATGCTATTTTTTAACGATAATGACTGCATTCATACCAACTTTAACATCGGCAAGGGAGGTATCAGTAAATGCTATTTTTACAGGGATGCGTTGAGTGATCTTTACGAAGTTGCCCGTTGAATTATCGGGAGGTAACAGCGAAAATTTAGCGCCGGTACTGGGGGAGACAGATGTTATCCTTCCTTTGAACACCCTGCCAGGAATGGCGTCAATCTGTATATCCACGGATTTACCTTCACGCATGGCTGATAGCTGTGTTTCCTTAAAATTGGCGGTGATCCACTTGCTGTTTTCATTTACGATAGAAACCAGTGGCTGCCCGGCCTGGATCTGCTGTCCTTCCTGTATCACTTTTCTACCCAGGCGTCCGCTATATGGAGCAGTGATCACTGTATATCCAAGATTGATGCGGGCAAAGTCCAGTTGTGTTTCTTTTCTTTTCCGGTCTGCAGCCAGCAGGCTTTTTCTGCTTTTCAGTTCATCGATTTTTGAATAGCTGGTTTTGAGGGTATTGTTGGCAGCGTTGAATTCACTCATTGCCACATCATACCGTGCCTTTACCTGTTCGTATTCCTGTCCGGTAGCTGCTTCTTCCTTCACCAGGTTCTCATATCTTTTGATATCCTGCTGCTGTTGCCATAGTCTGGCCTGTGCAGAAGAGATCTGATCTTTGTTGATATAAGTACCTGATTGCGCCGCCGAGATACTGGCATCCAGTACAAGCTGTTGCGCGTATGAATCCTGTAAGGCGGCTTCGGCTTCCTGTACCTTGTTCCTGTATTCCCTGTCGTCCAGGATCACCAGGGTGTCACCCTTGTTTACCCATTGGTTCTCTTCAAACAATATCTGCTGAATGTAACCTGCTGCTCTTGCTGACACCGGGTTGATATATGCTTCTACCTGTGCATCGTTGGTTTCTTCAAAATGCCGTGTTCTGTTGAACATTTTATAGAAGTAGATAAGGGCGATGAGAATAATGATGAGTGCTATGCTGGTCATTATCATCTGGCTGATGCGGGAGCTGGTTTTATTGGTTGCCTGTGACATATAGTAAAAGGTTTAAGAATGAGTAAAGGATGCTGATCAGAGCTTACCGCTTGTGTACAGCAATCTGTAGTAAAAGGCCAGTGCGTCTGTCTGGGATTTAATAAGATTATATTTTGATTCCAGGTACAGATTGTCTGCGTCCAGCAGGTCTGTCAGCAATGCGAGCTGATTGAAGTACTTGGCACTGACGATCCTGTAGTTGGCGCTGGCTTGTTCTATAGATGATTCGGCAACAGTTATCCTGTTAAGCGATTCACCGTATTTGATATAAAGCGCGTTGGCTTCCTGGTCTACATCATCCCTGATAGCTGATTCCTGGGTCTGTAATGCATTCAGACGAAGCTTTGCGGCTTTTTCCTTGTTCTTATTATGATATAATGAAGAGAGGCTATATTGTGCCTTTACACCTATAAATCCGACTGAATATGCCTGATCTACCGGTGGAAACACAAGGTTATTGGGATAGTTCACGCCGTAGGCGGAATATAACTGCAGAGTAGGCAGATAAGCACCTTTGATAGCTTTGATCCTGTTTTCCTGCAATTTCAGCTGCTGTTGAGATCTCAGTATTGCATAGGAGGTTTCCCGGGCGCTGTTGACAAGATCTCTGAGTGAGGCAGTTCCCGGCTTTTCGCCATTAACCGTATCCGTTGGAATAATTTGTGTATGCCGCGGCAGGTCCAGTAATACATCCAGCCTGGAGATAGCAATGGCAAGATCGTTTTCATTCTGTTCACGGCTGAGTCGCTGATTGTCCAGGATGAGCTGTGCTCTTAACAGGTCACTTCTTGTTACTTTCTGGTTGCGGAAGAGTGTTTCTATATTTTTAACACGTGTTTCTGCACGTTTTATCTGTTCAATGATAACAGTATCCTGTTCCTGCAAACGGATGATGTTAAGATAAGCTGATATGGCCTGGAGGAATATATTACCGGACAGGTCGAGTGTATTCAGGGAGGCAAGGTCTTTTCTGATCTGTTGTTCCCTGATTGCAGCATTCTGTCTGCCCCCGGCAAATATGGTGACAGCAGATTCCACTCCGAGGGCTGCGCTGTTTGGAGTTGGAGGGCGCTTGATGCTATGTCCGTCGGACAGTCCGCCGTCGTAAAGGGTAACTTTACTGAATCGCTGGTAACTGCTGTTTATGTTTACCAGCGGAAGTTTGCTGAGTTGTGCATCCCTCAGATCTGCATCCACTGCGTCTTGTTCCGTTTGTGCAATATTGATCTGCCTGTTTTTTTGCTTTGCCAGTTCCAATACATCGCGCAAAGAGACTTTATAGACGGAGTCCTGTGCAAATAAAGGTAAAGACAGAAGAACCGCCGGCAGGAACGTAAGCACTTGTTTAATTATACTTTTCATGGTAATTGATGCTTTTATTATGGCTGTTGTGACAAGGAAGTACGGGGCGAACAGAGTTGATGACTGATGAAGTTTTTAATGCGGTCAGCAATCTTTTCTTCTGTTATCTCTTCCAGGTTGAGCAGTTCGCTTGCAAGTGGCGATCTGCCAATGATCTGATGCAACAGATGGAATAATGTCATCAAAAAAAGGTCTGCGTCAATGTTGCGGAATTCATTGCTGACAATACCATCTTTTATTACCTCCCTGAATATATTGCTGCTTGCTTTGGCATAGTCCAGGATTGCCATCTTGAAGGAGTGGTTCCGGAAGGAAAATATCTCACTGTTCAGAATACGGTAGAAATAAAAATTGTCCCTGATACCGGCAATGTAAACTGTTATGTAACTAAGCAACTTTTCAAAGCTGCCAGCTGTTGTATTTACCCGCAATACGCTGAGCCTGTCTGTCAGCAGGCGAAATCTCAGTTCAAAAATAGATTTGTACAGATGCTCTTTGGACTCAAAATGATAATAGATGAGGGCTGGATTGACCCCTGCTTTGGCAGCGATATCTCTTACGGTGGTTCCCTCGTAACCATTTTCCGCGAACATCACTTCTGCCGTGAGGAGAAGTAAGTCCTTAATATGATTTTTCTGCTCTTTCATGATCTCTGATTGTCAAAACAAAGGTCATATAGAATGAGACGCAGGGGAAGGGCGGAAACACGGAGTTATTCGTCGTTTTTACGGTTGACAGGACAGATTGGTTGCTTTTTCCGTTATTCTGGTCTGATAAGGAGGAAATGTTGTTCAGGTGAGGGAATTCCGGTAGGTGAGCGGTGACATGCCGGTATTTACCTTGAAAAATTTACCGAAGACGGACTGGTCGGAGAAATTGAGCAGGTCACTTATCTGGGAAATGGTCAGGTCTTTCCGCTGTAGCAATACCTTGGCTTCAAGGATAAGGGTCTGGTCTATCCATTCTCCTGCGGTTCTGCCGGTTTGTTCTTTTATGACCTCAGAGAGGTATTTGGGCGTTACATTCAGCTGGGATGCATAGAACCGCACAGCGTGTTGCTGTAAGACCTCTTTCGACAGCAGGTTCTTAAAATTAGCTAACAGGGGATGCGTTCTGGAGGAAGTGCCCGGGTTGGCTTCTTTTAAGCGGGCGGCAGCGGCATCTGTTTCACAGAGCAACACATTCAGGTAACTTCTGACAATGCTTTCTGTATGAGGATGCGCTTCGTGGATGGTTGCTCCCAGGAGGTCATAGATGGCGGAAAATCGCTGCACCTGTTCCGCTGACAAGGGAATTATATGTGAATCATCATTCTCGAAAAAGCCATACTTCAGGAGGTAAAAAATATCGGACTGGTTTTCCAGGAAGAAACTTTCCTTGAAAAAGATCAGGTCCAGCCGGGGATTATTCTCCACCTTATGGATGCTACGTATGATGTGTGGCCCTATCGTAAGCAGGGAGGGACCGGTAATGATGCCGGTACTCAACCCGGCTGTGACGCTTAGCTGTCCTTGTTTCAGAAATGCAATGGCATATGTATCTGTTCTGAAAGGCTCTTCGGTAGATGGCGTGTAATTTTCTTCCCCGATGAAAAGAAAATCATCACGTCTGTCTGCCAGCGAAAAGATGCCGGACAGTTTCGATATATTATATATTGATATAGCCTTCATTCCCGATCATATGGTGAATGAGGCAAGTTAACTAAAAATGTTATTGTATTCGGCTGACAGCCTTAATTGCTGGCTATCAGTGCTGCGACGAGTGCTCCTATTACTGCACCGCCGATACCGAATTTCAGGGCCCTGGAATTCCGCTTTCTGCGTTCTTCCTCCAGCATTTTACGGGAGTCTGCCAGCAGCTTTTGTGTTTCCACCAGGCTGGTAGTCGCTTTATCCAGGGAAGATGAGATGCCCTGCAGACTTGTGCTGGTTTTGTCCATGAAAGCGAGAGAGCTGCCGGACAGCGAATCAAACTGCTGTTTCAGTTGCTGATAATAAATCTCTTTCTGTTTCAGCATGGTGTCCTGCTGGCGGATCATATTTTCATAGCTATCCATGATACCCGTAAAGGAGCTGTTGCCCTGGCGGGTTTTATCATAGAATTTTTTGTAGATGCTGAAAGTGGTTTTATTCAGTATAAATGCAGTGTCGCAATGAATGAGCAGTGTGTCGCCTCTGTAAATGCTGTAGATGCTGGTACCTGAACTGTCTTTGAAAGTTTTGAGGCGGTCCTGTGCATATCCCTGTGTGGCGGCTAGGCAGAAGAATATTGCAAGCAACAGCTTGGGCAAGGTGAATGGTTTCATATGTAAATGTCAGTTTACAGGGGTTTAACGTCAAAAGGAGGAAGACTGTCTGTGGCCTTCAGTTCTTCTTTAAAGTTCTCCACTTTTTCATTTAGTTCTTTAAGTGTCTCTTTTAATTTGACATTCGACTTCGCTTCCTCTATTTCTTTTTTGGTGTTTAAAATAGAAACATTGGCCTGGATGTTCTTGATGTAGTACTTGAACTTGTCAACGTCTCCCTGCAGGGAATCCAGTCTTGCGCGGGAAGCATTGATGTAAATAAGCGCGGTGTCAATATTTCTCTGAGAGGCTTCGATGTTCTTCTGGATCTGTTTTAACTGGCTTTTCTCAAAGAAGGTAATGAGGGCGTTGATACACGTGAGTGCAAGTACAACGTAGATAATAATACGAAATGACTTGTCCATTTGGAAACCGGGTGTTTGGGGCTATTAATAATAGTATATATACGCAGCTGGCAGGATAGCTGGCTTATAAAGTTAAAAATAATATTCAAATGATAAAAATTTAATTTATCAGCCTGGAAAGCCCGCCAGTTGTGTTGTTTAATGTGCTATACTGCTCTCCGCGCGCCGTAGATATTGATCTTTTCCAGCAATTCTACTATTGAATTGATTTCCAGTTTCTTAAAAATGCGGGTCTTGTAAGTGCTTACTGTTGTGAGTTGCAGTTCCATTTTCGCTGCAATTTTCAGTAAGGGAAGGCCTTTTATCAACAGGTTCATGACCTCTATTTCCCGGGAAGAAAGTTGTGATAAAGGATTGGAGGATGAGGGTACGTATAGCGGCATTTCTTTTTCCTCTTTCAGCAGGGAAGAGAGGGTCAGTTGTATTTCCTCTTCTGTGGAGTTTTTGGACAGATAGCCATCTGCTTCCTCGTATAGTGAATCTATGATCACTGCTTTTTCACTACGGGAGGAAAAGAGCAATATCCTGGTGGCAGGAGATTGTTTTCTGATCATATTCATCATTGACTGAGTATCAATACCCGGAAAATGTCTGCTCAGGACAAGTAGGTTAAAAGTCTGTGTTTTCATAGCTGCTATGACATCATCTGCGGTTTGCACCATTAGTACGGTAACGGGCGCGGGCAACATGGTAATGATCTCAGAAAGGCCATCACGCATGATCGAGGGCTCATGGGCAATAAGGATATAGTTCATCATTAACGGATAAATAGGTATATGGTTACGTGGCCTTCAAGGCATATAAAGCAAAGTTATAATATTTTATTATGTAATGTCAATCGACAGGTTGTAGTAATTGTACTACAAGTATGTCAAATATTTACTATGCATGAATGAGGGATGGTAGACTACTTTTGTGGCGCAAAATTAACCTGATTCGTATAGGTGTTTTGTTTAGTGGTTGAAAATGCTATAAGATACTATAAGATACAGATACTATTAAGATACTATGTTGTTGATAAGAATCCTGAAAAAAGACCCGAAACTGTGACTAAGGACCCTGTGAATTAATGAGAAAAAAGCTGGCTGTAACATGTAAAGGAAACCACCAGGTGCCCTAATGGGGACTCCATGCTATTTCTATCGCAACACATTATTCTTACGAACATATTTGCATGACAAGGACCTTGTCTTGTTGGGACGATTATGTCCGTGCGGGATACTTTTCCGCCGGAATATTTATTACTTATTCAATATTTATGAATAGACTCTACAAAGCGACGTTTTCCCTTTTATTCATCATGTCCGGCTTGCTGACAAGCCACCGGGGCTATGCGGAAGGTTCGAAGGACCTTTACCCCAGCGGCATAGCAGGTGGTCGGGCGTTCCTTGTCTCTACAACAGGAACAAAGGCCGGATGGACCCTGACCAACAAGGGGGTACATTATGCTTATCTCAAGGTGGGTGAAACCCTGGGCGCAGCCAGCAGTGCGCAGGGGATAGGATCAGGGCAGATCATCCTGACTGCGCCTGATGGAACCGTATACTCTTCGACGGTAGGTAGTAGTACTGTAGGTAAGATAGCCAATCGCACCCAGGAGCTACAGGGACCATGGGTGGGTTATACGCCTTTTTCACAGGTAGCTGGCGCAGGACAGGCGGGATTGTGGAAGATAGAACTGGTATCCACTAATCCTCCTGCTACTATTACAGAAGGTGCGGGTGCTAATGCAGCCGCAGATGCGGCATGGACCCAAAATGCTGCAAGCAGCGCTATCGCGGCCTGGGATATTTCCGTGAGAAATGCAGGTGGAACGATTATACCGGGAAGGGTGTATACGAATGTACTCAATATGTATGTAGACTACGGTAACTATCGCGGTGTTATTTATGTGTTGACAAAAGATGGATATGTTTATAAAGTAAATAATAACGGATCAAGCGGTATCGGTTTTGTGGCCTTTGTAAACAACAAAGGGCTTACTGCAAATGCTACTGATGCCGGTGAACCTATTTATAAAAGTGTTGCCGGAACGGCTCCGGGAACGGACTTTAATATATGGGACCCCAGATCGGATGATGGTACATTTAGTATAACGCAAAAAATGTTCTATAATGTACCGGCTACCGACATGCCGGCTACCGCCAATATGCCCGGAGGTAAAACAACCTGGCTGAGAGGCGCGAAGATCATACCTACGGTGGCCAATATCAGTGTGGATGGTGTGGAAGGTACTTCCGGACAGGTGAGCAAGAAGGGCGCTTATATCAGGTTTAATGCCAGTGTAGGCGGTACTTACCGTATCTCTCTGGTAGGAAGCGGTTCCTTTGTGACCAGGCAGATAACCGGAACAGCCGTTGCAGGTGACAACAGCATCTTCTGGGATGGGAAGGACGGCGCGGGTGTAACTCCTGCATTGGGTACAGCTTCAGTTACCGCCAATATACAACTGCAGGGAGCTGAAATACATTTTCCTTTCATTGACGTGGAAAATAACCCTAATGGCCTTATCATAGAACAATTAAATGATGATAATACCGTAAAGAGTGATGTGGTGTACTGGGATGATGCTTCTTTCGCTAACGCAACAGGCGCCAGTAGCCCAAAGTCTAATGGGAACAGTGGCAGCGGTATTTCCAGTAATACAAACGGACACAAATGGAGTGCCGACTTTGGGAATGTGAGAGCAATGGATACCTGGACCTATATCCTTGGTGATTTAGCGTCCAAGAATACCACTCTTAACATTGTGGAAGCTGATCTTGCCATTCAGAGTATTGCCCCTGCAACGCCAACTACCCAGGTTGCTGTGGGTAAAACCGTTACCTATAAAGTTGTTGTTGTCAATAACGGTCCAAGCGACGTGACCGGCGCGCCTTTTACCATTAAAGTGCCTGCCGGTTTTACAATTGCGGACCTGTCAGCAGTAACTGCCAACACAAGCTGTGGTACTGTGAGGAATGCTGCGCTCGATGGTGCGGGTAATTATACCGCACTGGTCGACTTACCTAACGGCTGTATTATTACCTTCAGCTTTACAGGTACTGCTGCTCCTTCTCTGGCGGGAGGCAACATTAATATAGAAGCCAGCATCATGCGTCCAAAAGACGTGACCGATCCGGATGCAACCAACCCGGATGCCGCTGTTCCGCCTACCGATCCACACGTGGAATGTAAGAATGGCGGTACTACCGAGAACTGTAATAATATTAAATATAACAGTGGTGTTGCTGTTGTTGCCAGTGCAGATATTGTGGTAGTAAAGACAACACAGGACGCCACAAAGACGACCTATAGCCCCGGTGAAACAGTGAACTATGTGATCACTGTAAAAAATAATGGTCCCAGTACAGCCACAAATGTTCATGTAACAGATGCTGCTCCGGCTGGTACTACTATCAGCGCCTGGGTTGCGACAGCCACCGGCGCTGTTGCCTTACCTCATACCAATGGCGTTGGCGATATCAACGAGACAATTGCCAGTATACCGGCAGGAGAGGAGGTGACCTATATAGTACAGATAAAATTACCTGCTGCTTATAACAGTGGATTGAGCAATACAGCTTCGGCTTCCAGCCCTGTACTGGATGAAACGCCTGGCAACAATACCAGCACAACCACGCCAATCACACTGGAACCGGGAGCAGATATTGCTACTGTGAAAGTAGTACAGGATGCTGCAAAGACTACCTATGTTCCGGGAGAGGATGTGATCTATACAATCACTGTTACCAACAATGGTCCCGGTGATGCGACAGATGTGAACGTAAAGGATATGGCTCCTTCAGGCACTACTATTAAGGAATGGGCTGCCAGCGTAATTGCAGGAACTGTATCTCCAATAATAACCAGTGGTACGGGAGATATTGACAACGTCATTAACAGTATGTCGAATGGAGCAGTGGTGCAATATGTAGTGACGCTCAGTGTACCCGCCGACCGCACCGGTAACCTGAGCAATACTGCTGCAGTAACTACTGCAAGTCGTGACGATGTGCCAGGAAATAACAACAGTACTTCAGGTGTATTGACACCGGCTCCTAAAGCTGATATATCTGTAGTTAAAACTACTTCCACCGTATCATTCGCACCTGGCGAGGATGTGACTTATACTATTGTTGTATCTAACAATGGGCCAAGTGATGCACAGAACGTAAGAGTACAGGACGTAGCACCAGGCGGTACAACTATCAGCGCATGGACTGCTGCTGTAACTAATGGTACTGTAACATTGCCTGCCAGCAGTGGCACTGGTAACCTGGACCAGATTATTGCAAACCTGCCGAATGCTGCAGAAGTAACCTATACAGTTACTGTGTCAACACCGGCAGCTTTTGCAGGTATGCTGAGCAATACTGCTACCGCAACCAGCCCGACAACCGATGATACACCTGGTAATAATACCAGTACTACAACAGGTATCAATCCTGTACCTAAAGCAGATGTATCTGTCGTTAAAACAACAACAGCTACTGGCTTTACTCCAGGTCAGGATGTGGTATATACTATCACAGTGACCAACAACGGTCCAAGTGATGCGAAGAATGTAAATGTGAACGACGTAGCACCGGCTGGTACAACAATCAGTGCGTGGACAGCGACAGTAACAACAGGTACAGTTACCCTGCCTAATACCAGTGGTACTGGTAACCTGAATGAGACAATCGCGACCTTACCAAATGGGGCTGTAGTGACTTATGCAGTGACTGTAGATGTGCCAGCCTCCTTCACCGCTACAATCAGCAATACTGCTACTGTAACGACGAGTACACAGGATGATGATCAGACAGATAACAGCAGCAGCACACCTGCTATTACCCCTGCGGCTATCGCTGATATCGTTACCGTGAAGAAACTGAAAGATGCGAGCCAGACTACTTTTGTACCAGGCCAGGATGTAGTATATGTGATCACTGTAACCAACAACGGTCCAAGTGATGCAAAGACTGTCAATGTGAATGATGTTGCCCCTGTGGGTACAACTATCAGCGCCTGGACAGCCACTGTGACAACCGGTACGGTTACCCTGCCTAACACCAGCGGTACCGGTAACCTGAACGAGACAATTGCAACTTTCCCTGATGGAGCAGTAGTGACTTATGAAGTAACCGTGAAAACTCCTGCTTCTTTCTCCGGTAGCCTGAGCAACACAGCTGTTGTAACAAGCACTACAACGGATCCTACTCCGGGTAACAACAATAATACCTCTTCTTCTACAACACCAACACCTAAAGCAGATGTATCTGTCGTTAAAACAACAACAGCTACTGGCTTTACTCCAGGTCAGGATGTGGTATATACCATCACTGTGACCAACAACGGTCCAAGTGATGCGAAGAATGTAAATGTGAACGACGTAGCACCTGCTGGTACAACAATCAGTGCGTGGACAGCGGCTGTAACAACAGGTACTGTTACCCTGCCTAACGCAAGTGGTAGCGGTAACCTGAATGAGACAATCGCGACCTTACCAAATGGCGCTGTAGTGACTTATGCAGTGACTGTAGATGTGCCAGCCTCTTTCACCGCTACCATCAGCAATACCGCTACTGTGACGACAAGTACCCAGGATGATGACCTGACGGATAATAGCAGCACTACACCTGCTATCACCCCTGCGGCTATCGCTGATATCGTTACTGTGAAGAAACTGAAAGATGCGAGCCAGACGACCTTTATACCTGGTCAGGATGTGGTGTATACCATTACTGTAACCAACAACGGTCCAAGTGATGCGAAGAATGTCAATGTGAATGATGTTGCACCTGCTGGTACAACAATCAGTGCCTGGACAGCGGCTGTGACAACAGGTACAGTTACCCTGCCTAACACCAGCGGTACCGGTAACCTGAACGAGACAATTGCAACTTTCCCTGATGGAGCAGTAGTGACTTATGAAGTAACCGTGAAAACTCCTGCTTCCTTCTCCGGTAGCCTGAATAACACCGCGGTTGTAACAAGTACTACAACGGATCCTACTCCGGGTAATAACAATAATACCTCTTCTTCTACAACACCAACACCTAAAGCCGATGTATCTGTCGTTAAGACAACAACAGCTACTGGCTTTACGCCTGGTCAGGATGTGGTGTATACCATTACTGTAAGCAACAACGGTCCAAGTGATGCGAAGACTGTAAATGTGAACGACGTAGCACCGGCTGGTACAACAATCAGTGCGTGGACAGCGACAGTAACAACCGGTACAGTTACCCTGCCTAATGCCAGCGGTGCCGGTAATCTGAATGAGACTATCGCGACCTTACCAAATGGGGCGGTAGTGACTTATGTAGTGACTGTAGATGTGCCAGCCTCCTTCACCGCTACTATCAGCAATACTGCTACCGTAACGACTACAACTCAGGATGATGACCTGACAGATAATAGCAGCACTACACCTGCTATCACCCCTGCGGCTATCGCTGATATCGTTACTGTGAAGAAACTGAAAGATGCGAGCCAGACGACCTTTATACCTGGTCAGGATGTGGTGTATACCATTACTGTAACCAACAACGGTCCAAGTGATGCGAAGACTGTCAATGTGAATGATGTTGCACCTGCTGGTACAACAATCAGTGCCTGGACAGCCACTGTGACAACAGGTACAGTTACCCTGCCTAACACCAGCGGTACCGGTAACCTGAATGAGACAATTGCAACTTTCCCTGATGGAGCAGTAGTGACTTATGAAGTAACCGTGAAAACTCCAGCTTCCTTCTCCGGTAGCCTGAGTAACACAGCTGTAGTAACAAGCACTACAACGGATCCTACACCTGGTAACAACAATAATACCTCTTCTTCTACAACACCAACACCTAAAGCCGATGTATCTGTCGTTAAAACAACAACAGCTACTGGCTTTACGCCTGGTCAGGATGTGGTGTATACCATTACTGTAAGCAACAACGGTCCAAGTGATGCGAAGAATGTAAATGTGAACGACGTAGCACCGGCTGGTACAACAATCAGTGCGTGGACAGCGACAGTAACAACAG
>NZ_FRCN01000005.1:0-209257 GCF_900142925.1 Chitinophaga sp. CF418 | reverse complement strand
GATGATGACCTGACGGATAATAGCAGCACTACACCTGCTATCACCCCTGCGGCTATCGCTGATATCGTTACTGTGAAGAAACTGAAAGATGCGAGCCAGACTACTTTTGTACCAGGCCAGGATGTAGTATATGTGATCACTGTAACCAACAACGGTCCAAGTGATGCGAAGACTGTAAATGTGAATGATGTTGCACCTGCTGGTACAACTATCAGTGCCTGGACAGCTGCTGTGACAGCAGGTACAGTTACCCTGCCTAACACCAGCGGTACCGGTAACCTGAATGAGACAATTGCAACCTTCCCTGATGGAGCCGTAGTGACTTATGAAGTAACCGTGAAAACTCCTGCTTCTTTCACGGGTAGCCTGAGCAACACAGCGGTTGTAACAAGCGGTACAACTGACCCTACACCGGGTAATAACAGCAATACCTCTTCTTCTACTACACCAGCGTCAAAAGCAGATGTATCTGTAGTTAAGACAACAACAGCTACTGGCTTTACACCTGGTCAGGATGTGGTATACACCATCACTGTTACTAACAATGGTCCAAGTGATGCGAAAAATGTAAATATTAAAGACAATGCGCCAACAGGTACAACTATCAGTTCCTGGACAGCGACAGTAACAACAGGTACTGTTACGTTGCCTAATACCAGCGGTACTGGCAATCTGAATGAGACCATTACTACCCTGTCTAATGGAGCTGTGGTGACCTATAAAGTGACTGTAGTTGTACCGGCTTCATTTGTTGCTAATCTGAGCAATACAGCTGCTGTAACGACTACCAGCCAGGATGATGACCTGACAGATAACAGCAGCACAACGCCTGCTATCTCACCTGCGGCTATCGCTGATATCGTTACCGTGAAAAAGTTGAAAGATGCAAGTCAGACAACCTTTGTACCTGGTGAAGATGTAGTATATGTTATCACAGTGACCAACAATGGTCCAAGTGATGCGAAGACTGTCAACATCAAAGACGATGCGCCTGCTGGTACGACCATCAGTGCCTGGACTGCGGCTGTAACTAATGGAACTGTTACCCTGCCTAATACCAGCGGTACCGGTAACCTGAATGAAACAATTGCCACCTTCCCTGATGGTGCAGTAGTTACCTATGAAGTAACAGTGAAAACACCTGCTTCCTTCTCCGGTAACCTGAGCAACACAGCGGTTGTGACAAGTGGTACAACCGATCCTGCACAAGGTAATAACAACAACACTTCCGCTTCCACAACACCAGCACCTAAAGCTGATGTGGCAGTAGTGAAACAACTGAAGAACGCCGGTCAGACTACCTTCTCGCCTGGTACTGCAGTTGTTTATACTATCAAAGTGACCAACAACGGCCCAAGTGATGCGAAGAATGTCAATATCAAAGACGATGCGCCTGCTGGTACAACAATCAGTGCATGGACCGCGGCAGTAAACAACGGTAGCGTTACCCTGCCTGGTGCCAGTGGTACCGGTAATCTGAATGAGACAATCGCGACCTTACCAAATGGAGCTGTGGTGACCTATGAAGTGACTGTTATGACGCCGGCTAATTTCACCGGAGCATTAAGCAATAGCGCAACAGTACAGAGCAGCACTACAGATGCTACTCCTGGAAATAATACCAGCACTACACCAGGTATCAATCCTGCACCAGGTGCCGACATTGTAACAGTGAAAAGACTGAAAGATGCTACACAGACCACCTTTGTAGCTGGTAAGGAAGTCGCCTATGTGATCACTGTTACCAACAATGGTCCTGGTGATGCAGCCAATGTCAATATTAAAGACATCGCACCTGCGGGTACAACCATCAGCAACTGGACAGCTACTGTGACTGAGGGCACTGTCACCCTGCCTAATACCAATGGCACCGGTGATCTTGATGAAACCATCACAGTGTTGCCAAATGGGGCCGTGGTAACTTATGAGGTGAAAGTACTGACGCCGGAAGGTTTCACCGGTAGCTTGGTGAATGTGGCTGCCGTGACCAGTGAAACACCTGATCCTACAACGGATTGTCCGGCATGTGCTGCGGCGCCTGTTACACCAGCGCCACTGCCGGTAGCTGCTACTGACAACCAGGGTGATGTAAGAGCGGATAATCCGGTGACCATTCCTGTATTGAACAACGATACACCAGGAAATGCTAATACACCGCTTGATCCTGCTTCCCTGGAAATTGTACAACAGCCTGCACATGGATCAATTGTAGTAAATGAAGATGGTACTGTTGTCTACACTCCTGAAAAAGGATATACAGGTCCGGATTCCTTTACCTATAAAGTGAAAGACCAGAACGGTAACTGGAGTAATGTGGCGATAGTAAACCTGAACATCATCCCGAATGAAGTAGAAGTGCCAAACGTGATCACACCAAACGGTGATGGCAGCAATGATAAACTGGTGATCAAAGGACTGGAGAAATTCGTGCAGAATGAGATCGTGATCTACAACCGCTGGAATAATGTGCTTTTCAGAAAGCAGCATTACCAGGGCGAATGGGATGGACAAGGACTGAACGCAGGCACCTATTATTATACTTTGAAGGGGCTGGACGCAAATGGACAATGGCATACCTACAATGGTTACATCATGCTGCTGCGATAAGCATCAGTAAAAACAAGACTGTCGGCAACTGCCGGCAGTCTTGTAATGAATGCCACTCCCTTTTAACAGTAAAAAAAAGAGATCATGAATAACAAGTTTTACAAGATTATTCTACCTATAGTATTCTTCCTATCATTCCAGTCTGCACATGGGCAGCATGATGCACAATTCAGCCAGTATATGTTTAACGGGTTGTACATCAACCCGGCATATGCGGGCTATAAAGAGCAATGGAATGTAAATGTATTCTACCGTACCCAATGGGCAGGATTGCCCGGCGCACCTAAAACCTTCTCCGCTGCAGCAGATGGCGTCATTAATGACGGCAGGGTAGGACTGGGGCTTCAGGTAGTGAACGACCAGCTGGGAGCTGAAAAGAATACCGCCCTGTATGGTACTTATGCATATCGCATTCCACTGGATGCCGATGGTAACAAGCGCCTGGCTATCGGTCTGAGCGCCGGCTTTATACAACAAAGGCTGGACCTGAAAGCACTGAACCCCGCTTCACAGAACGATGCGCTGCTGATGAATGCCAAAGGTACTTCTATGATGCCGGATGCCCGTGTAGGCATCTTCTATAATAGTGAGCGCCTGTTTGCAGGTGTATCTGCGGATAATATCATTTCCGGTTCTTTTCAGAAATCTGATAAACTCAGGACTTACCTTCCGCTGAAACCGAACCTGTTTGTGACTGTAGGTGGCTTATTACCGGTATCCGAGAATATTTCATTCAAACCTTCCCTGCTGGTAAAAGAAGATTTTGCAGGTCCTACCAGTGCTGACCTGAATGCCTTCTTCCTGTTCCATGAGAAATTGTGGATAGGGGCTTCCTACCGTACTGCCGTCTTTAACAAAGGAGACATTGAAAACTCACTGACAAAGTCTGGTGCAATAGCTGGTATGATAGATGTCTTTATCAACAGCAAGCTGCGTATTGGTTATGCTTATGACCAGACTACGAATGGTACGGGAGCGAACAGCTTTTCTACGCATGAGGTATCATTGACTTACACGTGGGCAAATCCAAAAGCAAGGATGTTATCTCCAAGATATTTCTAAGGATGGGAAATCATTGCTTTATTAAAACTGAATATTCTAGCCATTATGAATAGAAAACACTATACCCTTCCTGCACTGTTAAGCACTATGCTGGTCATGGGAATGTTTAAAACAGCAAGTGGACAATATATTATCAAAGAGGCCAACAACCAGGCTACATTATATAACTATGCTTCCGCTATTCCATTATACCAGAAAGCATACAGGAAGAAAGAAACCGTGGAGGCTGTCCGCGGACTGGCAGACAGTTACCGGCGACTGAAAGACTATCCTGCTGCTGTAAGCTGGTATGAAAAGCTGGTAGCCATGCCAGAGCATACTGCGGCAGATGAACTGCATTATGCCGGTATCCTGATGAACAATGAGAAGTATGCTGCTGCCAAAGAAGTATTGACAGGCTACCTGAGTAAAACGCCTGGTGATAAAATAGCGGAAAGCATGATAGCCGGTTGTGACAGCGCTGTGAAATGGCTGGCAGCTCCGGTAAGGGGAGATATGGAAAACCTGAAAGGACTGAACAGTGAATGGTCTGACTGGAGCACTGCCTTCAGGAACGGGAAAGTGATCTTTGCTTCTGACCGTCCTTACGACTCCCTGCGCCGTGATGCGCTTTTCAGCAACACAAACATCAAAAGAAAATACTACGGTTATACTGGTAACAGTTATCTGCACCTCTATGAAAGTAAGGGGCTGGATAGCGGCAGTGTACTGCTCATGGCCCGTGCGGTGAATGGCGACTACCACAGTGCTGACGCCAGTTATACTGCTGACGGAAAAACCTGTTATTATGCAGTGACCGACCTGGCCAGAAAGCGTGGCAGCCTGTTGGGGAAAGAGCAGCCTTATACCCTGAATATCGAACTCAGAACACAGCAATGGGATGAGAATAAAGGCATCTGGCAACAGGGCCCGGCTTTCCCTTATAATGAGATCTTTAATTATTCTGTTGGTGACCCGTTTATCAGCGCAGACGGAAAGACGCTCTATTTTGCAGCAGACTATGGCGAGAAAGGGAATGGCGGAACAGACATCTATTATAGCTCGCTGGATGCGAACGGCCAGTGGCAACTGCCTGTTAATATGGGACCTGGCATTAACGGTGCTGGCAATGAGCGTTCTCCGATGTTTGACAGTACCGGCATATTTTACTTTTCAACGGATGGCCGTCCTGGCCTGGGTGGATTGGATATATTCAAAGCTGCCAAAGTAAATGGCGCCTGGGAAGTGCAAAATATGGGCGTACCGGTAAACAGTGCGCAGGACGATTTTGCTCCTGCCTACAACGGTACCAACACCATGTACTTTTCTTCCAACAGGAAAGGCGGAAAAGGTAGTGACGATCTCTATCGCTTCACGCCTGCAAAGATCCTTGTTTTCAGCCTGGAAGGTAAAGCGCTGAACAAGAAAACGAATGCACCATTGGGGGAGGCACAGATCACCCTGCGTAATAAAGAAACTGGCGCTGTAAAGAATATAACTACTGACAGTGAAGGTAATTTTCATTTTGCATTGGACAGTTTGTCTGCTTATGGCCTGGATGGAGAAAAGGCCTTGTTTAGACCAGAAACAGGGGTTGCGGTTCTTACCAAAGGATTGACTGAATCCGCAGTATTGCACCGCGACCTCTATCTGGAGAAGATAGAAGTGGTGGCAGTGGAGAGCAAACCAAAAGATCCGGTACCTGCTAAGGGGGTAGGCGCTCCTGCGAAGATAGACCTGGCAGGAAAGTTCAATCCGAAGAACATTTACTTCGATCTGGGTAAGGCTGACGTACGTCCGGATGCTGCAAAAGAGCTGGATAAACTGATCAATCTTATGAAGGAGAATCCATCCTGGAGAGTGGATATGTCTTTCCATACGGATAGCCGTTCAGATGATAACTACAACATGAAACTATCCCAGCGCCGTGCTGCATCTACCCTGGCTTATTTCCTGTCTAAAGGCATTGATAAAAAGCGACTGACGGCAAAAGGCTATGGGGAAACGAGGTTGATCAACCGTTGTGCAAATGGTGTGCATTGCCCGGAAGCAGAACATCAGGCAAACCGTAGAACTGAATTTGTCATTTTTGAAAGATAAGCCGCTGATCATCAGCTTATCTGTGATCAGTTGGTGGTTTTTGAGTTGAGGATTGCCCCTCTCGTCTTTGCAGGTGAGAGGGGCAATCTTTTTTCCCTAACTTTATGTACAAGCATAAACCCCACATGGCAGAACAAAAAACCAAACCAACGCAACAGACAGTAGCAAGCTTCCTGGAAGGTGTGCCTGACGAAAATGTGAGGAAAGATTGTTTTGATCTCGTACAGTTGATGGAAAAAGCAACCGGTTTCCCTCCCACCATGTGGGGTGCCAGTATAGTCGGGAAGAAGATGTTTATAGCTTTAATATTCGTTAACAATCTTTATTGTTTTCATTTATTAGCTTAGAGGCAAACCAACCAACTTACTAAAATCAACCATGAAAAAACAAGTTTTGCTCTTTGTGGCGCTATTACCCATGCTCGCAAAGGCCCAATCCAACACTTTTACCATTACAGGTAAAATAGGTCATCTTAACGCACCCGCCAGAGTTTATCTCGACTACACTGATTTCCTGAATGCCGGAGGTGGCAGGGAAGATTCTGTAGATGTAGTGGACGGCACCTTCAAATTTACAGGAGAATTGTCCGGAGTAGCTACCTGCCGTATGGCGCTGGCACATAACGGAGACGGGAAAATGAAGGCGGTGTACACAGGAGATGTGATCTATTTCCAGTTTGGTAAAGAGAATATCGTCATCAGCTCGAAAGACTCTCTGAGCAATGCTGTATTTACCGGTTCTAAAGTACATGAGGAGGAAGATGCTTATAACAAAGTGATCGGCGGTACCATCATGTCTATTACCAAAAATGCAAATTATGATTTTGCATCAGGTACGGAAGCACAGCGGGCTGATTCCAATTTTTTAAAGGCTGTTGATCAGCGGTTCCGCCAGCGGGTGGCTGACAGGACAGAGAAACAGGTACAGTTTGCGAAAGAACATCCGAATTCCGTTTTCGCATTGGTGGCATTATCAGAAGCGCTGACCTTTAAAAAGGATATGGCAGAGATCACGCCTGTCTACAATGCACTGAATGCGAAATATCGTAATTCCAAAAAAGGGAAGGAAGTGGATCAGCGTATCAAGTCGGTACAGCTGACTACCAAAGGAGCTGTGGCGCCCATCTTTACAATGAAAGATGTGAAGGGAAATCCGGTTTCACTGAAAGACCTGAGAGGGAAAACAGTGCTGCTGGAGTTTTGGGCAAGCTGGTGTAGTCCCTGCCGCGCGGAGAACCCCAACCTGAAGGAACAGTACAAGCTGTATAAGGAGAAAGGTTTTGAGATCCTGGCAGTATCCCTGGACAGTGATAAGAAGAAATGGGAAGAAGCGATCGAGAAAGACGGCGTACCCTGGATCCATGTATCTGACCTGAAAGGATGGTCTAACGAAGCGGGCATACTATACGGTGTAACAGCAGTGCCGGCCGGTTTCCTGATCGGTCCTGACGGAAAGATCATCGGAAATAACCTGAGAGGAGAATCGCTGAACAAGAAATTAGCAGAATTGCTGAACTAGTGATAAAGGGGATTTAATTTAAAAGAGCCTGTATTCTTTTGGATACAGGCTCTTTTTATCTGGGTACCTGATGTGGACGGATAATTATTCATTCACTGCAACAGCCAGCAGATACCAGGCTGCATGTGGCAACCATTGTTCCGCCCAGCGCCAGTCATAATCCTTCTTTGTCATAGCATAAGACAGATTAAAGTCTATATCATCCTCATTTTCCAGTCCGGAAGTGATCCCGTTCACGATGCCTCCCGGAGCATTGGTATATTCAAAAGTGCCAAAGAAACCATAGGCAGGGTTATTATGCCCCGTTCCCTGCAGCATACAGGCGTCAAAGGGATTCAGTCCCAGTATCCAGTTCAGCTGGTTCAGGGCAAAGTTCTCCAGGCTGTCATGGAATGGGTTGTCTTCCTTAAAGAACTGTGCAGCCATTCTGGCGGCGGTAGCAACAGAACCGAGTCTTGCGTTTTCGCCCTGCCACCAGGGAGAAGCCTCACTGCCATGCGGGAAGAAGAAGGCTGTTTTCCTGACGCCGGAGGTGTCTTCGGTATATTGCCGGCTGTATCCGAATGGATTGTTTACTTCGGCTGTTAACGCCAGTTCATATTGCATGTATTTCCGGATAGTCGTTTTCAGTGATGCCTGTACGTCAGCTGTAGCCAGCGGATAGAAATTCAACAGGCTAACGATAGGCAATCCGGCGTCAGAAGGATGGAAGAAGGGCCTGTCTTTGTCATCCGCCCTGAAGTAGTTGTATTTGCCATTGCTGATCAGGCGCTTTATAAGCTGATTTGCGCGCTTATTAGCAGCCTCGAGGTATAAGGGCTTCTTAGTCGCTTTATACAGCTCTGTTGCGGCACTAAGGGCGCAATAATCATCTACGATATTCTCCTTGCCATCATTGGTCATTAATGGATTCTCTTTTTCCAGGAAGGCGAAGGCATCTTCTGCTGCTTTCAGATAATCCTTGTTGGTGTATTCACCGGAGGTATCATAAGTGGCGGCTATCGCCAATGCGGCAATAGAGAGGCCGGCGCCGGAACGGTAACTGGACTGGTAACTGCGCCAGTTGTTGGTTTCAGTGGCAATGCCGGCGCCCAGGGTCTGGTCTTTGGACTGTTTGATCCTATAGCCTTTGTTCTCCGCCTGTATGGAGCGGTCCCTGGCCAGTTTGCCGGGACCTGGTGCTGACACGGAGCGGTAGAACGAACCGTTGGGGGCCTTCAGTCGTACCAGGTAATCTGCGCCATACATGGCTTCGTCCAGTACCCGCCGGATATACTGCCTGTAGTCAGTGCCCGGTTTC
The DNA here is from genome assembly GCF_900142925.1 of Chitinophaga sp. CF418. Lineage (GTDB taxonomy): Bacteria > Bacteroidota > Bacteroidia > Chitinophagales > Chitinophagaceae > Chitinophaga. The sequence goes on along the minus strand of NZ_FRCN01000005.1, from coordinate 200,691 downwards.
TTTTTCAGCAGATCATAAGTTTTCAGCAGGCTCCATACGGTAAGTGATACCTGCTGTGGATTGAAGTAGCTGGAAAAGGAAAGGTGAGAGAGATGTTTGCCATAGTCGCCGGTGGCGTCATACCAGCCGCCATGCGCATCAATGGTATCGGTTGTCTTTCCCGACAGCAATAAGTGATGGTCTGCCTGGTCCAGCAGGCCGGAACTTCGCTGTCCTTTGAAATAATAAATCACATCGGAGATGGTAGCCTGTTCCAGCACATTTTTGCCGATAGTGAAGGGATAAGACTGAACGGGCTGACCGGCAGTCATCGCCCTTAAAAAATAGTAGCCCGGCGTCTTATAATCACTGAAGTCGATGGTCCAGAACTGCCAGTTTTTCCATTTGTTGACCGGACCACTGTAAACGGGTTTCCCGGTATATACTTTCCGGCCTGTTGTGGCGTCCACCAGTTCAAAATTTCCTACGGCGACTTTGTTTTCCGCCATCATGATGGCGTGTTTGGATTTGCTGTACTCGTATCCAATGTGGTTAGTAATTAGTTTTGTGGACTGTGCTGTTACTATTCCCGGCCATAACAGGAAGAGAAACAGTACAAGCGTGCTGAAAGATCTCATGGTCATAATTTATGGAGAGGTGATGATATAAGCGGACGATACAATAACGTACCCTAATATAAGTCAGGGGGCCCGTAGATTTTGCTTTTTTTACACAGGTGGGTGTCAGGGATCAGGGAATGGGTGATCAAAGAACCAGGAGGAAGAGAGACTGTACGTTACCTGCTCCCGCCAACTGGCGGGGGTGGAATAGGGTAGAAGCCGGTGATGGGAGCTTTCAGGAATACTGGCTGTGGGTCATGATTTCCCGCAATTGCATGGAGGCGGCACTGTTTCCCAGCCTGGCGGCACGCTCGAAATAATATTTCGCCCAGCGTTGGGATTTCCTGACACCATCGCCGTGTTTATAACACAGTCCCAGGTTGTAAAGCGCCTTTGGATCGTCTTTGGCCGCAGCTTTCTTATACCAGAACACAGCTTTCTGCTCGTCTTTCCTTACGCCATAGCCATAGAAATAACAATATCCCAGGTCTCTTTCGGCCTCCGTGTCTCCCTGGGCAGCGGCCAGTTGGTACCAGTAGACGGCTTTCTTATCGTTCTGTTTCACTACTTCGCCCTCCCGGTAAAAGAACCCGATATTATACTGGGATTCCATATGGCCCTTCAGGGCTGCCTTTAAATACCATTTGTACGCAATAGCAGGGTCTTTCTCAACACCACGGCCATAATCATAGCAGGTGCCAAGGTAGAACTGCGCCCTCAGGTGGCCAGCCGAGGCGGCGGAAAACCATAGCAGCACAATTTGTCGCCAGTTCTTTCTCTGCGTGTCCGTTTCAAAAGCCAGGTGATAACCCAACAGGAACCGTCTGTTCTGTTCCAGCTTGTTGAGAAGTGGTGCATCGCTTTTCATATCGTAATATTTGGGATAAAAAGCATTCTAAGGTAGAGATTGATGGTATGGCATAGCTTGCGCCGGACGATAAATATAAACATTATTTTCACCCGGAGTGTCATTTACCCTAACAACTAACACGAACATGTTAATCGATCTCTCAACTGTCTTAATACATTTGTGTAATTATTACAATTTTTACCTATGCCCGTTTTTAGTCATGTGAGAGCTATCACTGTTTCAGCCCTGTTATTGCCTTTGTTAGCCAATGCCCAGGATACTTTAACGAACAGAAAAGACAGCAGTCAGCATTTAAAGGAGATCGTAGTTACCTATCAGGCTGGTAGCGCTACCCCTGTTACATACCAGAACCTCAATATGAAAGTGCTGGATGAAAAGAACACCGGCCAGGAGCCGTCCTTTCTCTTATCAGAAACGCCTTCCATTACGGTATATTCCGATGCCGGTAACATGCAGGGATATTCCTATTACCGTCTGAGAGGGATGGACCAGACCCGGATCAACACCACCCTGGACGGCATGCCGCTAAATGAACCGGAAGACCAGGGCGCCTATTTTTCCAATTACCCGGATATCCTGAATTCGGTAAGCCGCCTGCAGGTGCAGCGGGGAGTAGGTACGTCCAAGAACGGGGCTGCCAGTTATGCGGGTAGTGTACAGTTATTTTCGCCGGAGGCAGGGAATACCGCCAGCACCAATCTCGGTATTGGATATGGCTCCTACAACAGCTTCAGGGTATTCGCAGAGCACCAGAGCAGCGTCAGGAACAGGAAATCATTGTATGTACGCGCTTCGCAGGTATATACGGAAGGCTATAAATATCATTCATCCAACAACTCCCAGTCTGTATTTGTCAGCGGAGGATTGTATTACGATAAAAGCACCTGGAAGCTCAATATTGTAGCCGGACACCAGCAGAATGGCATGGCCTGGCTGGCGGTAGCAGATTCCCTGATCAGGAAGGACCGGAAGTCTAATGCCAATACGAAAGATGAGAAGGACCGCTTCTTCCAGGGACTGGTACAATTGCAGAACGTGTGGCAACCTACCAGCCATGTGACGGTTAGCTCCAGTCTGTATTACACTTACCTGAAAGGAGGCTATGATTTTGACCTGAATAATTATCTTGGTTTAGAAAGTGATGGAAACCTGTTCAATTATGACTTCCGCTCACATTTTGGAGGGTTCTTCAGTAATTACACACTGACTTACGACCGCTTTAAATGGACAAGTGGCATACATGGCAACCTGTATACCCGCCAGCATACCGGTACTGATAACTGGCTGGGCAGGTTATATCGGAATGACGGTTACAAGAATGAAATCAGTGCCTTCAGCAAAATTGAATATTCGCTGCACCGTTTTACGCTGTATGCAGATCTGCAATACCGCTATACCACTTTTGACTATAAAGGCAGTGTGGCTTTTGATAAAATGAACTGGCATTTCCTGAATCCCAAAGCCGGTGCAAGCTTCGCTGTAAATGATCATGCGAGTATTTACTACAGTGCCGGAAGAACAGGCAGGGAGCCGACACGTAATGACATCTTTGGAGGAAATGATGATCTCACTGCCGATAGTACGGGTAAGGCAATCATCTACAACCGTGATGCAGAGTCGGTAGTAGATCATGAACTGGGCATACGTTTTCAGCAACGCAATTTCACCCTGCACCTGAATGGCTATTATATGGATTTCAAAAATGAGATCGTGTTAAACGGGCAGGTAGGCCCCAACGGACTGCTGCTGACCAATAAAGTGAAAAGCAGTTACCGTACAGGTATTGAGTTGTATGCGGCCTACCAGCTGAATGCTTTCACTTTTACAAACAACTCTTCATTCAATCATAGCCGTATTAAGGAGCAGGAAACATCCTTCAGTCCCATATTAACGCCTGCACTGATCATCAACCAGGAGGTGGCTTATCACCACCAGCACCTGGGACTGGCAGTATCAGGCCGGTATCAGCATCGTGCGTATATAGATTTTGCGAATGAAGCGGCTGTAAAAGGATATGTGTTGCTGAATGCGCGGGCACAGTATACACTTGGCGCTTGTACCCTGTCAGTTTTTGTCAATAACATTTCCGGCGCTAAGTATTACAATGATGGATATGTAGAAGCAGACGGCACCAGGAAGTATTTTGTACAGGCGCCACGGAATATGTATGTTGCATTTAAATACAGCTTCTGATGAATTTCTTTGACGTTACTAATATTGCTATTCGTGTACTTGGATACCCTATCAGTTATATTGAACTGATAGGTACGGTCTTTGGATTGATCTCTGTATACTATGCGTCAAAAGCCAATGTACTGACCTGGCCTACAGGCATTATCAACGAGATAGCTTTGTTTGCGTTATTCTTCCAGATACAGTTGTATGCCGACATGCTGTTACAGGTTTTCTTCCTGGTGGTGACAGTCTTTGGCTGGTATAACTGGCAAAATAAAACGGAAGAAGTACCCATCAGCCGTATGCCGGGCAGGATGGTGGTTGTATATGGTATAACATTGCTGGCAGGCACTATACTGACAGGCATAATTATTCAACAGTTCCATCACTGGATGCCGGCTTATTTTCCATTACCTGCCACTTATCCTTTTGCGGATTCCTTTGTGATGGTGGCCAGTATGCTGGCTACTTTCCTGCTGGCAAAGAAACGGATAGAGACATGGATACTGTGGATTGTGGTAGATGTAGTGAGCGTTGTATTGTATCTCATAAAAGGGGTTTATTTTTTATCATTGGAATACGTAGTGTTTTTAGGACTGGCCACCTACGGATTGTTGCAATGGCGGAAAAAAATGGCGTATGCGTAAAGGCTTTGTTTTCGGAAAATTTATGCCCTTTCATAAGGGACATGAGGCCATGATCAGGTTTGCCTTGTCTCATTGCGATATTGTATCAGTACTGGTTTGTTGCAGTAACCGGGAGGTATTGCCCGCAGCGCTGCGTCAATCCTGGCTGGAAGCTACCTTCCGGGATGAGCCCCGGGTAAAGGTGCTGGTATACCAGTATGACGAGCACTCATTGCCCAATACTTCTGCAACATCTGCATCCGTATCAGCGGTTTGGGCAAAGGAGTTCAAACAACTTTTCCCTGATCATAACATAGTCGTTACATCCGAGCCTTATGGGGAACTGGTAGCCGGTTATATGGGGATTACACATATACCTTTTGATATGCAGAAAAACCAGTTTCCGGTGTCTGCAACGAAAATAAGAGCGAATCTACCTGCCACCTGGGCATACCTGCCGGAAAGTGTAAAGGCTTCCCTGATTACAAAAGTCGTTCTGCTGGGAACTGAGTCGACAGGAAAGACGACGCTGACAGGCAGACTGGCAGCTCACTTTAACTGTAGTGCCGTGATGGAAGCAGGCAGGGATATCGTAGCTGATTCCAATGATTTTGGGATCGGCGACTTATACCTGATAGCCAGAGAACATGCCCGACGTATCAATGCGCAGGCAATAGGAGAGAGCCCTTTACTGATCATTGATACGGATATTCATATCACCTTGTCGTACGGCGAATATGCTTTCGGGGAGCTGCTGGATTTAGATAGGGCCATCTACGACAGTAATAAAGCGGACCTGTATCTTTACCTGAATAATGATGCCCCTTATATACAGGACGGAACCCGCTTAGGGGAGGACGACCGGAATCTGCTAGATCTGTCACATCGCCGTGTGCTGAAGAAAAGCGGTATTACCTATGAAGAGGTCCGGGGGGACTGGGACGAACGTTTTGAACAGGCAGTCGTGCTGATAGAACAGCTGATGCAGCAAAGGATGGAGAATTGGCTTTCTTTTACCGGGCGGCTGCAACACGTATGAGCCTTTTTTAATAATTTACAGGTATATGAAACGAGCCTTTCTATCCCTGACATTAGTTTTGTTAACGGTCATTGCCGTCGCTATTATACATAAGAATACTATTGACGATGACATTGTAAGTTATACCGTGGACCCCAGGATACAGGACCTCCGCTTTTACTGGAAAGACGATAAGGGGCAACCTTTGAGCAGTATTCAACATCTGAAAGATTTACTTGCAGAACAACATCTCAAGCTGGTATTTGCAACCAATGGCGGTATGTTTAAACCTGACCAATCACCGGTAGGACTTTTTATCAGACAGCAGGTTGCAGAAACTCCCCTGGATACAACATCCGGGAATGGGAACTTTTATCTGAAGCCCAACGGAGTACTGTACATCACTAAAGAAAGGAAGGCTGTCATATGTACCACTTCTGAGTTTAAATATAGTAAGCAGATCGGGTACGCCACACAGTCCGGACCCATGCTGCTCATCAATGGTATTATTCATCCTGCTTTTAAAAAAGGCTCTGCCAATGTAAATGTCCGGAATGGCGTTGGCTTGCTGCCTGACGGCAGGCTGGTCTTTGCGATGTCAAAGTCGGGTATCAATTTCTATGATTTCGCTGATTACTTTAGACGCCTGGACTGTAAGCAGGCGCTATACCTGGATGGTTTTGTATCAAGAACATATCTGCCGGCACAGAACTGGATACAGACAGATGGTAATTTCGGGGTGATCATCGGGGTAAGTGAGCCGGAATAAAAACAGCATGATGGCCTTATGCCACCATGCTGTAAGATGATATCTGGTTTCCGTTGTTTTCTCAATCGTAGTCGGTAAGTCTCATTGCAAATACGCACCTGGTGGAACGTTTTCATAAGATCGATAGCAGGCTTATATAGCCCCGGTGCTTAATAAGGCGTGCAAAGTAGAGATTCTGATGATGTTTAAAGCGTATCCTGTATTAACTGATTCTTAACATATTGTTACGTGAGGTGCTCTCAACCCTTACGTCAAAATGTATCTTTATTCCCGACTTTTGTATAAATTAAGCTTACGCGCCCGAAATAGCTTTGTGTCATTAAATCATTGATACAATGGCAAAGACAATTTTTATAACCGGTGCGTCCCGTGGATTTGGTAAGTTATGGGCAGAAGCCTTCCTGAAAAGAGGAGATAAAGTAGTTGCTACGGCAAGGAACCTTGATACATTAAAAGACCTTGTAAAGCAATATGGTAACAATATTCTGGCCCTGGAACTGGACGTAAACAGCAGAGAGGCTGGTTTTGCAGCCGTAGCAAAAGCAAAAGCACATTTTGGCAGGATCGATGTTTTGATCAACAATGCCGGTTACGGCTTATTTGGCGCAGTGGAAGAAACAAGCGAAGAGGACGCAAGGGCCCAGATGGAAACGAACTTCTTCGGCCTTCTCTGGCTCAGTCAGGCAGTATTACCGGTGATGAGGGAACAGAAAAGCGGTCATATCATCCAGGTATCCAGCGTGCTCGGACTGGTAACATTGCCTGTGCTTGGTTTGTATAATGCTTCTAAATTTGCAGTAGAAGGACTGAGCGAAACACTGGCCACAGAGGTAAAACAATTCGGGATCAACGTTACCATGGTAGAACCTAACGGCTATTCAACAGACTGGGCTGGCGCATCAGCTTCCCAGACCCAGGGACTGGAATTATATGGCCCGTTGAAACAGGCTTTCTCAGAAGGCACTACTCCTGATATGTGGGGTAAGCCAGAAGCAACGGTTGATGCTATCCTGAAAGTGGTAGACAGTCCTAATCCTCCCTTGCGCGTATTGTTTGGTAAGGTGGCGTATAATCTTGTAAAAGAGGTGTATGCACAACGCCTGGACAGCATAGAGGAATGGAAGGATGTGTCCCTGACCGCTCACGGGCATTAATAAAATTAACGTAAAACAATATTTGCCGGAACTGTGTTCTACACATAGTTCCGGTTTTAAATCAGATCATATGAAACACTACAGCAACCTGAGTGACCTGCATCGTGAGAATGGGTTTGCTCCCCCTGAGAATCCGCTGTTCAGTATTTTTCGCTGTGACAAAAGTTGTAACATAGGCGATCGCGAATTCACCAGCGATTTTTACATGATCGGGTTCAAGAAACTGAAAGCCGGGGTCATCAAGTATGGAAGAACAGCGTATGATCATCAGAATGGTTCCATGTCCTTTATCAAGCCAAGACAGATCATACAGATGATCGGACTGGAATTTGAAGTGGACGGCTTTCTATTGTTCATTCATGAAGACTTCATCAACGGACATGTTCTCCATTCGGAGATCAAAAAATACAGCTTCTTTGACTATGAAGTAGATGAGGCGTTGCACCTGTCTCCCAAAGAAGAAGAGATCATCTGGGACCTCTACAGAAAGATTGAGATAGAGTATCATAACAACCAGGATGAATACAGCCGGAACATCATACTGTCGCATATCGCGAGTATCCTGCAGTATTCCGAGCGCTTTTACAGACGGCAGTTCATTCACCGTGCCAACATCGCCGGTAAGATGGTTTCTAAATTCAATGCTATTCTGGCGGAGTATTTTAACGGGGGCCTTTTACAGGATAAGGGTCTGCCCTCAGTAAACTATATGGCCGAACAGTTACATGTCTCTCCCCGTTATTTAAGCGACCTGCTGAAGCAGGAAACAGGCAAGACCGCCATAGACCTGATACATATATCCCTGATCTCAGAGGCAAAAAACCTGCTGAAATCGGCTGATCAGAGTGTGGCGGAAATAGCCTATAACCTGGGATTCGAGAATCCTCCCTACTTCTCCCGTTTGTTTAAAAAAGAAGTAGGGATGAGCCCCAATCAGTTTAAACGGCAGGCAACGGGCATATAGCTTATTTTCCGGTAATAAGGTACAGTCCTGCTCCATGGGCATTGATGTCCGGAGCAAAAGTGCCGGAGAATTTTCCCAGTACTTTACCCGTCCACAGGTCCGTAACGGTACAGGAAGACGGGAAGCCGTAGGATGACAGATCAACTGTAAGTGGCATTTTCTGTTCTGTTCTATTGAAAACAGCCAGGTATTTACCCGGTTTGTCAGTCGGTTCAGCTGTCCAGATTGCCTTGGTAGAGTCATTGAGAACAGGCTTATTGTTCCTGCTCTTATTCAGGACAGACAATACATTTTTATTAGTTATCAGGGAAAGCGTGAAAGGGTCATTATCCGGCAGGTTACCACCAAACATCAGCGGCGATCTGAAAATGGACCAGAGCGTCATCAGGGTATATTGTTCGTCATGCGTAAAAGCACTCATACGCGGATTACCCACTTCTGCACGGATACCGATACGTCCCAGCGGTAACATATCTCCATCAGGCCATGCACCTGGCGCACGCCACTGATTCCAACGTTCAAATACTTCAAAATGCTCGTTCAATGGTTTCCAGTTATCCCAGAAATCGTTCACAGTACGCCACATATTGGCATGTTGTTGTACATGCGCTGCATGCGCAATCGGCGTTTCCCCTGGAGAAGTGCTTAATACGATCTTACGGCCGGTACGCGTAATGGCTTTCCGGATCATTTCTATTTCCTCTGTGAAATAAATAGGGGCAGAGAGGTCATCCACTTTCACAAAATCAAGTCCCCAGGAGGCATACAGCTCGAAGATCGAATTGTAATATTCCTGTGAGCCTTCCTTGCCGGGTACGATGGTGTACATATCGTGCAGCCATTTGCACTGGTCATTTTCGGAGTAGATGTCTTTGGCAGTCGCTTTACTCCCTTTAATAGGCAGTCCCTGCTTTACAGCGATCACCGGAATACCCCGCATAATATGGATACCGAATTTCAGTCCCTTGCTGTGCAGGTAGTCAGCCAGTGGCTTAAAACCCTTCCCGCCTGCAGCGGAAGGAAAGCGGGCAACAGACGGTGTGAAGCGGCCGTATGCATCTATATTATAGTCAGGATTGGTTTCATTATAACCGTGGGATTTGTCATTGGTCACATACCAGCGGATGTCTACTACAATATATTCCCAGCCATATTTTTTCATATTGCGCGACATATAATCCGCATTGGCTTTTACTTCGGTCTCTGTAATGGTAGGACCATAACAATCCCAGCTGTTCCAGCCCATAGGAGGTGTGGCAGCCCAGGTGTGGAAGTCATTCTTTTGTTGTGCAAATGCAGCACAACTCAAAAGAGCAAAGGCGCTGATAAGTATCGAGTTTTTCATTGCTCCAAAATAATAATAAAAAGTGTTAAAAGGACATTTAAATGATATTTTTTATAGACACAGCATGGAGTTATTGATTATTCAATAGGTGGTAATTTATAATATCTGGAGTAAAAGAGTCCATATGCGAAGAGTAGCATCACAACCGCGGATTGCCATAAATATCCATACATAATCAGCCAGAACAAGGTAATATATACCCCGAAAATTACCGGAAGGTAGACATTCATATTTAACCCCAGCCAATATAACAGACACCGGAAGCATAACATAGTGCTGATGGCATATACCAGCAGGAGGATGGTCATCAGCGGAGGGGTGGTAGCAGCCAGGAAAACGATCTCCGGTAACAATAACAACAAATAACGAAAGGTCATGTAGAGGAAATGCCTGTTGCGGCTATAAGGGAATGTCCTGGAAAAGGCCATTGTCATTACTTCAAAACGGTGCTCCTGGTAGATCAGGTAAAGATGTCCGGTTATGGCGGTCAGTACCAGCAGGCCGGACACACGGGTATCAAGCCGGTTGCCGGAAAACATTGAATAGGCGCCGCTGGCGAGGCAGAAAAGGGAGAATACCTTGGTCAGGAGAGCCCCCAGTTTTATTCTATGCAGGATGTGGTAAAGGAACAGGCTGAAAAAAGGTTTCTTCCAGCGTATTGGGAGCCGCATTGTAATAGGCGCAGGGGTACCGGTAGATAGTCTGTTGGCCAGCCACACATAGAGGGCTGCGCTGACAGTAATCAGCAGGAACAGGTACAATAGGGTGATAAACGGCAGGAGATAGTGGTGATTGACAATCCCGAATACTACCGACAGCAGCCCATAAGCCGTAATAGGTAATGCGATCACGAACTGCATCCACCACCAGCTACGGAGTTGCCTGAATTTACTGAGGGCGGTGCTGCTATAGTACAGGAAGCCGTTTTCAGTGACCGTCAATTGTCCTGTTACATATTGCCAGCTTTTTACTGTATACAGCAGCCAGGCAGTGAAAATCGCGGTCATCGCCACCGGGTTGCTGATAAACGTCATCATCACGATCAACTCGTATAGCTGAAAGGTGTCGTGAGACATGGTGCCGGCAGGAGTGATCAGGATGGAATAACTGATCACTACTACAAAGAAGAACAATAGTGATCCGGCATTTGCCCGGAAAAAGCCCCGGGAGAATATTTTGGTCAGTACAACTGATAGTGGCGAGATCATCCGGGAAGCCATTTTACTGTTTTATCTGCTACATGAAGCGTACCACTGATGCTTAGTGTATTTTGTTCCAGTGGCTGATGGGAGGACAACAGGAAGGAGGTACCCTGTGTCTGTTGCCGTTCCTTTATCCAGTCATAGAGAATAGCCAGTGACGCTGTATCTAAAGTGATCAGTGGTTCATCCAGCAGTATCAGGTTGGGCGTGCCCATAAATGCCAGCAACAGGGATAGCTTTTTAAGCATACCACTGGAATAGGCGCCTAAAGGCTGATCAAGATATGCCTGCATCTGCATGCTTTCCAGGTAGGGCGCCTCTTGTCCGGCGGGCGCCTGCCTGGCGGTCATGAAGAGCGCCACCATTTCCCTGCCGGTCAGGAACTCCGGGAATACCGGTTCGGCTTCTGCAAAGCTGATGCGCCTGCGGTAGTCGACAGGTTGCTTTTTGATGCTGGTATTATCCAGCAGGATATCTCCCGAGAAATCAATAATACCGGCAATCGCTTTCAGCAATGTGCTCTTCCCGGAACCATTGGCCCCTTTGATCCAGTAAATGCCCGGCCTTATTTCAAGCCGGGGAATATGCAGGACGGGATTGTGATTGTAAGACTTTTCGAAATCTGCCAGGTGCAGCATATGTCGGATTTCAGTTATAGCCTAAATATAATATGATCCATGCGCCGGTGATAGTACTCCTGGGCATAAATGACCTTTTTAAGAAATATTTAACCATATAGAGCCGTCCGCTTCATCCGGAAATATCCCATTTCGTCGGAATTCCATTCCTATTCACCCGTAGGTACTGTTGATTTGTCATATCAATCAATATTTAATGGAAATGATACATCACATCAACATTGCTATTCACGTTAGTACCGGTATCCTGGCATTGCTGAGTGGCCTGGCTGCTGCCATCTTTAATAAACAGGTTAAAAAACATCGCTGGCTGGGAAGATATTTTATGTGGATGATGATCTTTGTGATCATAACAGGACTGGCCGGTGTATTTGTATTTAAACGTAATACTTTCCTGCTGGTCATTACCATGCTCAGTGGTTATAATTGTTTCAGTGGTATCAGGACCATCCGGCTGCAGGGGCAGAAACCGGCTTTTGTTGATTACCTGGCGCCGGTCATGGTGATGGCGGCTGCTGTCTACTACCTGTATTATGTGTATGCTATGGGGTTGTATTGGGCGCCGGTGATTATTTACGCTACCATAGGCTCTTTGTTCATGGTAACCATTTACGACCTTTGCCGGGGCATGATGCCGGACAATACACGCAAAAAGGCAATGCCCTACGAGCACGTTTATAAAATGCTGAGTGCTTTAAGTGCGCTGGCTTCTGCTTTTACCGGTACAGTACTGCCACAGTTTAAACCTTACAGTCAGTTCCTGCCGTCTATGGCCGGTTTGACCTGCATTATCATTATCTTTATCAGGCTGGGCAACAGGCAATTATTTTATAAGCGCGCGAAGGTGCTTCAAGCAGATTAATATGCAGCTGGTTATAAAAACTTTACTGATCTGTATCCTTATCGGATCCGCCTTTGGTCTCTATCTGTATTTTACTTACGATCACCGGCCAATACGCATTATTGTGTCGGTGTTGTCCAGCGTGAATATCGGCTCTTTGATGATGCTGGCGATCTATCACCGGCACTATTTTACCGTTCTAAGCGCTTACCAGCCTGTAAAGGTGATGATCATGATCGTGTTGCTGGTATTGGCAGCGCTACTGGGCTCTGAACTCACTTTCCTGATGAGGGCATTGCTGACAGGGGAGCGGTATGTAGCTTTCGAGGGTGGCAGCACTTACATACTGAACATTCTGATTGTAATGGTAACGGCGATGCCGCTGTATGTGAGTGAGGAGTGGAAAAGTATGCTGAATGCCCGGATCCTGCACCAACAATACCGGGTGCTGCAATTAGAGCAACAGCAGACGGTCTTTGAGCTGGAACTGCTAAGGGCAAAGATCAATCCGCATTTCCTGTACAACATGCATAACACCATTGCAGGCCTGATATCAAAAGACCCGCTGAAGGCAGAAGAACTGGTATTGCTGTTGTCGCGGTTTTTCAGATTTACTTTGAACAAAGACAGCGCTACCTTCCATACCGTACGTGATGAACTGGAGATCATCTCTACCTATCTGCATATGCAACAGATCCGGTATGAGAACAGGATGGGCTATCATATAGACGTTGATCCTGCTGCATTGCATCTGCAGATACCCTCGTTCATATTACAACCAGTGGTGGAGAATGCCGTAAAGCATGGTATCGAGACGAGTACCACCAGTGGCTCCATTGATGTGAGTATCTTACAGGAAGGAACGCAGTTGCTGATCCGCATAGCAGATTCCGGCCCGGCATTTCCGGATACGCCGGTGTCGGGCATGGGATTGCAAATGGTGATGAACAAGTTAAAACTGCTGTATGCAGATGATTTTAAAATAGAACTGAATAATACGCCTGAAAAATATGTCCGGATCACAATTCCAGGAAGAGATCACCACCCTGCTGGTGGACGATGAAGAGATGGCGATACATCGCCTGAAAAAATCCTTGTCTGCCTACCCGCACATCAAAGTGATCGGGGCTGTTGGTGATGGCCCTGCTGCTGTGGCATTTATTAATGATCACCGGCCTGACCTGGTATTCCTGGATATACAGATACCGGCATTTAATGGCTTTGAGGTGCTTAATCAGCTTGAATATACACCGCTGATCGTTTTTGTGACGGCTTATGAGGAGTATGCTATAAAAGCGTTTGAGAAGAACTCACTGGACTATCTGCTAAAGCCGGTGGAAGACGGGCGGCTTGCGCTCACCATTAAAAGAATAGGTCAGCGTAAAGGTGAAAACGGGGATATACTGGGGAAGATCCGGAGACTGATCAGTGAACGGGAAGTGAAAGATGTGATCAGTACAATACCCGTGAAAAGGGGAGATAAGATCCAGCTGGTGCATGTCGGGGATATTGTCTTCTTTGAAGCAAAGGAGAAATATGTCAGCGTCCATACCCCCGACGGAGAGAAGCTGATAGAATACTCCCTGAGTTATCTCGAAGACCGCCTGCCACCTGAATTCCTGCGGGTGCACAGAGGTTTTATCGTCAATAAATTAAAGATCAGGGAGATCCAGAAATATTTCAAAGGCACCTATATACTGGTGATGAATGATACGAAAGGATCTAAAATAAAGAGCGCTTATTCCTACCACGATATCATCAAAACGAAATTACTGCTGCCCTGACCTGTTTAAGAAAAAAGGGCCCTGTGTCTGGTGGACACAAGGCCTGATAGAAAATACGCTTGCCCGTATTAAAAGAATTATAGAAAAGATCATTCACTAAGCCCTTCCTTCAGACCATTCCGGAGATCGAGGATATATTGGCTTAACGAAGTGGAAGTACCCGATTCAGGATACTGCACGGCGCAATCATTCTTAATATAGTTTTTTATATCCGCCATCTGCCAGATAGCGCCTCCGTTCATTTCAGGATAATCTTTTCTGAACCTGATCATTTCAGATTTGATTTCTGCCGGTGTTTTACTGTTGTGGACGGGGTTGCAGGTACTGAATGCACCACGGCAAAGGAAGATAGGGTATACCGGAAGAGCGGTCTGCAGTTTGGTCTTCCAGACACCGGGAACATTGAACCTGCCGCCATCATAACATTGCAGGTAGATAGCATCTATCAGCCCCGGCTGAGAGCGGCAGATGATATCTTTCCAGTACTCTGTTTTCCTGAAAGGGCAGAGTGTCATATGCAGGTTAAGACGGCCTGCCAATTCTCCCAGTTTGGCGATGGATTCGCTGTTATAAACAGATTCGTCATCGATACAGATAGCATCCACACCGATGTCTTCTTTCATCACCTTAATGATCTTATACAATGTGCTGTTGGGACCGATCCCTGTTACAATGCCGTCCACAGTCCGGGTAGAATCATACCAGTCCTGGATGTAGTCGTAGGTATTGGGCGGCTGATTATACCATCTGCCTTCGAGCAGTATCTCAATACGTGTTACCGAGGAGGACTTTTGCTTCAGCGTGGCCACATATTTAAGCCACTCCCTGCTACCTACATACTGGCCATCATGTATGATAGGATTCCTGTGGTCATCACCGGAATAAACGTCCCCATTGGCACGAATGTAAAAGCTGGAGAGGATCACGGTATTGAAACCGGACTGCCTTAAGTTCTGATAAGTGGTGTCGTCCCCGGGATACATGCCACGCCCGAACATGGTAAGATTTGTGTCGGCAGGAGTAGCGGGTAATGGTCCGCTTACGGATGAGTAGCTTACCTTTTCTGGCTGAGCAGCGAAGACCGGTGTAAGGAAACCGGCGGCCAGCAGGTAAAGCGGTAGAAACAATGTCTTCATAGTATAGCCTTTATTATTTGGAGTTTCCAAAATAGTAAACTTGTCTGTGGTGAGGCGTTACGCTTTATGAACGGTCGGCATAGGATAATTGTTGGAAAAATAAGCGGGCAAAAGGTAACTTTATGGAAAGTAAATTATATCGCTATGCCAGATACGCCGTATCAGCCAATTGATTGCAACTACTATGACCGACTGGAGGCCTGGGCAACCATGCGCACTATCAGCAGGATCGTATTCAGGGATGAAACAGGTGAAGAGCAGGATGTTACCGCCTGTATTATGGATGTATATGCCCTGAACAAAGTGGAATATATGAGGATGGATAATGGTTTGGTGATCAGACTGGACAGTCTCATATCTGTCAATAATATTCCCCTGCCGGACCGTTGTTAAACCGTATACTTTGTATTTGCCCATGCACCGGCTACCTATGTGATGGGCTGAATGGCCATACAATGCCTGCCCGCCTTTACAGACATTATCAAAGATGCTGTTTTAAGGTGGTAAATCAGAGGAGGGGTATTCGCTTTAACGATCCTTTATGGCTAATGAATCTACACTCGTTTTCTTCAGCTTGTCATAGTCATCGTTACTGACAGTTTTGAAATTGGCGTATGTTCTGCCATTCCATCTCAAGACGGGGAACTCCATGCCTGGGCCCCCGATAAGCAAGTCAGGATACCCCTTGTTGACCGTTGCAAGTACGTCTGGAGCAAGTCCGGGAAAGCCCAGATTATCCACGTAGGTACCGGCAGCATTTTTAATGAACATTGAGATACTTGAGCCTGTGTTGCCTGAGGTGTAGGAGTTTCCAAACCAGACAAAGATCTCCTGTTTGCCATCTTTATTCAGGTCAGTCGGATAAACGACCGCATTGAATGGATAGGCCTTACTATCCTTATCCATGGCAAAGGGCAGGTCTTTAAGGCCGGAGGAAACAAAGCCAAGTTTAGTGGCGATCTGGTTTTTTTCTGCTGTTGTTAAAGTTGTTTTTGCATTCTTGAAAAGGAGAGAGGCCACCTCACTGAGCCTATTGTTCTGCTGGCCATATGACAATGTACTGCACAGTAGTGCTACCGTTGGCAATAGGTACTTTTTCATCGTTCAGCGTTTAGTTGGTTATAGTTTAATAAAGTTAGCAACTATTTACCGGGGCTTTGGTTAACTGATTGTTATTCAATGCGTACTTAAAAAAAGCCCTCCTTCGTCGTCATGAATGTGCCAGCAATTTATATTTATGATAAATTGCGTGGGCATGATCATTGACTTAAACCCTTTGAATGAATATGGAAATCAGTCAGGCAACAACATTACTTAAGCAGTTTAATCAAACTATTCAGCAATGGATAGATCAACTCGATCATTATTCTATCGAAATGCTTCATCAAAGGCCGCAGGCCGATTCCTGGTCGCTGGGACAGGTGTATGTGCATATCATAGAAGATACCACCTTCTATCTTGAACAGATAAAAGCTGCGCTGTTGTTGAAAAACCGTAATGCGGAAAAGAGTATGCGCTCACGCGCCAGGGTCATGTTTGAGGACAATGATTTTCCGGATATGGCGCTCGAAAATCCTTTTAACGATATCAATTTAAGACAGCCACAAAGTAAGGACGAATTGTTGCAGGCGTTAATATTCATCAAAGATGAAGTGAACAGCATCTTTGATAAGATCGATCTTTCAACCGCAAATGGAAAAACAGAACACCCCGGTTTTGCTTTCTTTAATGCCTTTGAATGGCTGCAGTTTGGAGAGATGCATATGAGACATCATCTGAGACAGAAGAAAAGGATTGATGAAAGACTATTTCCTCATCTTGTCGTATATAAGTAGAACAGATTTACAGATGATAACTCAACGGCTGGTAAGTACAATTGTCTGGGAAACAAATGTACTTAGCGGCCATTTTGTTTTTACATCAACACAGTAGAATACGACTTTCCAACAAAATGACTTACTGCTTTCGTACAGAATTAGCTTACGGTTTATCTCTGGATTTACCTGCCGGCCCCTGTATATTGCAGAAAACGTTCAAGAAGGGGATTGAATTGATCCGGGCCTTCCCAGAAAGGCGCATGTCCCAGACCGGGCAGCTGATAACATTGATCTTCCCATAGATTAGCATAGTCGACCGTATCAAAGTAGTTGAGATTGATAATACTGTCTGCCGCGCCATTGACCACAGCCAGTGGCACCATACTGTTTTCAACAGTTCGCCGCTGGTCGGCGCCTGCGCCTTCACGTGCAGCTTCAAAGAGCCGCT
The DNA here is from genome assembly GCF_900142925.1 of Chitinophaga sp. CF418. GTDB lineage: Bacteria > Bacteroidota > Bacteroidia > Chitinophagales > Chitinophagaceae > Chitinophaga. The sequence goes on along the minus strand of NZ_FRCN01000005.1, from coordinate 183,304 downwards.
TACGGAAACGGCCATCTGCCCTTCTTACGATATCCAGCAGAAATGGCTCGGCCGATCTACCAAAAATTGCGGTAACAAAGGCTGCTATTTCGGCTTCCGTGATTATTTCTTTACCAGCCATTCCGGTATGTGGCGAGCCGCTGAAGCCCTGTGACATGCTGTTACGGCCAACGGGAGGGGTACCGGTGATCATCAGGCCCTGTATGCCGGAGAAACGGGAAAGCATTTCGATGGCAATATGACCGCCTAGTGACCAGCCTAGTATGACTGTTTCAGTGATACCCATCTTCTCCAGCAGTTCAATTACCGCGTCTGCAAAGCCTGGTAGTGTATAGGTCCGCATAGGCTCAGGCGCATTTTCCGACTTGCCCTGACCGGGTAAGTCGAAGGCAATAAGACGGTAATTTTCAGCAAGTGATCCCTGTAACTGGTAACGGAATACATCATGGGAAAATGAATTACCATGGATCAGCAGCAGGGGGATACCGCTGTCTTTTCCACTTTCTTCCACAGCAATAGCGCCATGTGATGTAAGGATTGTATGGAGGCGGGTTGTAATACTCATGTGAAGTATAATTTATTGCGAATTGAGGACACTAAGTTCATGAAAAAAATAAAGAACCTATCTCCCCAATAGTGGGGAAATAATGGGGAGCCTATGCCTTGTGTAAAATGGGAACGGTAAAATTCCGGATTTGTTATTGATATGGTTCGGGGAAAATTGTGTAAGTTCGACACCTGATTTTAAAAATATTCCTATGCGTCTTCGACTCAGACATCTCCTGCTCCTGTTCATCGGCCTACCGGCTTTTGCCCAGAAACCGCTGGACGAACTGCACCTTACGAGCAGCAAACAGCAAAAAATTGCGGTGTACAAAGGTACTATCATTGTGAATGGCAATAAGACCTTCAAATTTGCTTCCGACAATATCGTTTACAAGAGCAAACGTAATCGCCTTGTAGAAGATGGTGGTAATGTGTTTTTGTTTTTAGAAGTAACAGACAATCCGGGTAAGAACAAGCTGATCGTATTTGGCATTAACAACTCAGTAGCTGATTCACTTATGACAGCTATAGCTTCTGATATCAAAGATTTTGACCATGACGAATTGCTGGAGTTTGGAGGAAGTGAACAGACGGAAGCGTATCCTGCAGCGGATTCAATGTATTACGTTCCTGCTAAATTCTATGAATTCAAAAAAGGCCGTATTGTATTTGATGCTGCTTATACTGAAAAAATAGACAAGAAGGTAAATGGTGTTTATATCCCGGATGCACAGGGTAAAAAAGTGATTCCTAAACCTAAAGGCCGTCCCTGATAGCCTGTTGGGGTAAATGATAAAAAGGGTGTTCTCCATCGGCAGAACACCCTTTTTCTTTTATTTGGTGACAATCTCAATCTTCCCGCCATTCCGGAAGAGGTCATGCGGCACAAAATATCCTTTCTGCTCTTTTCCATTCACCTTTATGGCGGTGAGGGCCCGTCCTTTTCCTTTCTTCGTTAATGTCAGCAATTTGCCGGTGCTGGTTCTCCACTTCACTTCATCGAAGAGCGGAACAGTAACAAGGTATTCAGGGTCGGTAGCGGAGTAGGTATATAATCCGGAGGAACTGAATACATACCATGCTGACATCTCACCTGCGTCATCCATTCCGCAGAGGGCGATACCTTCTTTTCCGATACCATACAGGCTGTTCAAAATGGTGTCGATCATCTTTTGAGATTTTTCCGGTTTGCCTATAAAATAATAAGCAAACGGTGCTTCATGGTCTGGCTGATTGCCATGACAATACTGACCTATCATGGTTTCCACATTCCTGGCTATATAATGCGGGTTCCAGGGCACTGTAAAGAGAGAATCCAGTTTGGATTCAAATCCTTTGTCTCCGCCATACAGTTCAATCAGCCCTTTCATATCGTGTGGGGCAAAGAAGGATACCTGCCATGCATTGGCTTCCCTGTACATGTATTCATAGTAGGGATATTGAGGATTGAAATTTTTGATCCATGATCCATCTGCCAATCTTCCTCTCATAAACCGGGTGCCGGGATCGAACATATTCCTGTAGTTTTTAGACCTTGCCATCAGTATCCTGTAGTTGGCGGTGTCGCCCAGTTTTCCGGCTATCTGCGCAAGGGAATAATCATCGTAAGAATACTCCAGTGTTTTGGATACGCCTGCTGCTGCCTTTGTTTCTACGTGCGGGTCTGCAATGTCGGGATCGGAGATGTAACCTTTTTCTATATACTCTTTCAGATGCGGACGGGCGCCTTCTACATTGGCATTCCTCAGCAGTATGTCATATGTGCCTTTGACGTCAAAGTTGTCAATCCCCCGGAGATAGGCCCCTGCAATAGAAGAAGCGCCATGGTCGCCGTGGAAAAAGGTAGGGATGAATCCTGTTTTATCGCCTGCTTCTTTCATGGATTTGATCACATCCAGTGTGACCTGTGGAGAGATCAGACCCAGGAGCACATCTTTATTGCGGTATGTATCCCACAGAGAAGGTTCAGTATAATAGTTAAAATCACTTTTGACCACGTTACCTTTTGCGTCTGTAAACGCTCCGTTTATATCACTACGTAAAGCCGGCCAGAGGAAGGATCTGTACAGGCAGGAATAGAACATGCGCCTTTGTTTTTCCGTTCCGCCTTTTACCTGTATGGATGATAACAATGTCTCCCATTTACGGTTTGCCTCATTACGGATCTCCGTGAAAGATTTATTGCCGATCTCCTGTTCAAGGTTTTGTCTGGCATTCTCCGTACTTACAAACGACAGTCCTATTTTCAGTTCAACAGGACCTTTATTGCCATCCGCTACATGTACAATAGCATAGCCGCTGCGCTGACCTTCTTCTGTCTTTTCAAGTTTGCTGATATCGGTGTTCAGCATGGCATAGAAATAGATATTGCCGCCTGCCCGCTGGTAGCCCTGTAAGGCAGATTTGCCTACCTGCTCAATGTGCCAGTCGGAGATCCTGTTGTTGGCTTTCGCCAGATCAAACAGTATCTGTCTGTCAGTATTGTTTTTATAGGTGTACTGATGGTATCCGCATCTGAGTGTGGAGGTCAGATTGACGTTCACATTGTAATCTTCCAGGTAGACCTGGTAAAAGCCAGGTGATGCACTCTCTTTTTTGTGCGAGAACCTGGAGCCGAATTTAGCGCCCGGATGGGAGAGCGGCAGAATGGGAATGTTACACAGGTTCCAGTGACCTTTATTGGTATGTGTAAAGCCCAGGATAACGGTATCCTCATATTCATATCCGGCGCCGGACCCGTATTCAGTCATCGGACTTAACTGTACCATAGCATTCGGCAAAGAGCTGCCGGGAAATGTAAGCCCAGCCCATGAACGCCAGCCTTCCGGCAGCTGGTAGCCCAGGATCTTAGGGTCTGTAAGTGGCGCTGTGCCCACGAAAGTATTTACATATTTCGTGTAGCTGGTTGGTGACTGACCTTTACCTGACGTGGCAGCAAATAGCATGGCAAGCCCAAGCATGAAAGGACTTGCGGTGGAATTCCTCATAATTCGAAAAGTTTATTGACCTGAGTACGGCAATAATTGCCTATTGGGGGTTAAATATAGAAATCAGGGGGACTATAACAAAGCGTGTGTCAGAAAAAAGTGCTGAACTTATCCTGACACACGCTTGCTTATAACAGGGATCTGATGTGTTAAACGCGGAATACGGCAATACATGCTGCCAGCAGGGTACAGGCTATCAGTGCATAATAAGCCTGTTTTGTAAAGGTCTTTCCGCTGAAGCGACCATTGATAATAGTGACCAATGCGAATAATCCGGTTTTAGGAACAACTTTATAATAATTCACATGCGGGTATTTGAGCGTTACCAGTATAATACCACTGATCAGCAGAATGATACCCAGGATCATGCCGGATGCATTCCGCACGCGGGTGTTATAATCCTGCCATTGCGCTAACAGCACACATAAGTAAGTGGCAAAACAGATAAAGTGGATCAGGAGTATGGTATTAAAGAGCAACATATGAGGAGGATTTAGCAGGAGTGAAGAGATAATAACATCCGAGTACCAGTCCCAGTACAACAGCCGTTAAATGAGGATATAAATGGGCACTGAGATGACCTGGAGCATGCAGTACGATCAGGAAATCGGTGACCGGTACAATAGACGCGGTCAGCAACATGATAGCCAGGCCCCGTTGTGTATGTGTCAGCAGCATGGCCAGTATGGCAACGCCAGCGGAGAGATCCCGTATTCCTTTAATGTAATGAAAGGAGAAATCGTTGCCGGTAACAGTTTGTATACCAAAAGCCTGTTCGGCCACATCGGGTGAAAGGAGGAAGCGGGCGCCGATAAATATAAGCAGTGCACCGGTAATGAAGGCGAGGCCATAAGCGATTACAGCACTTGTTTTTTTCATTTTGATACATTTTTGAGTTGATGTACCAAAGGTAAAACCGCCTTCAGGCCTGTTCGTTCACCCAGGTTAATAAATCATAGGGCCAGCCTTTTTCTTATGCGGCTCAGGGATGGAGGCTTAACACCAACAAATGAGGATATATAATACTGGGGCACACGCTGTTGCAGATCCGGGTAATTATTCACAAAATTGCGATAACGCTGCTCCGGGCCGTCGGTATACATGGACCTTAACTGACGCTGTGCCTGCAAATAAATGTATTCGCAGGCAAGACGGCCGAATTTCTGTCCTTCCCTGACCTCTTCATATAACCTTTGCAGGTTATCGTAAGGTATCACCAGTATTTCACTGGGTTCCAGGCACTGTATAGCGGTCAGCGATATGGAGTGGTCGAGAAAGCTTTGATAGTTACAGGTGAACTCATTTTCCCTTCCGAAATGCATAGTGATCTCTTCGCCATCGTCTTTTGTCTGGTAGTAGCGGATCAATCCCGTTTGAATAAAACCTACTTCACGGCACACCTGACCTTCGCGCAGCAGGTAATCTCCTTTTGCAAGGGTTTTCGGAACGACAAGTGAGGATATAAATTCTTTCTCCGTATCATCAAGACGGATGAAATATTCGATGGCTGAGATCAGGCTTGCGTACATGCGGGTAAGATAAGCAAAAAAGGCAGAAACATGCGTGCTTTCGGCCGCCTGTGGCTTGTAGTTATCCTGTATGACAGGCCACAACCTGCGGGGTGCATGAAAGAGTAAGATCATTAAAAAAAATAACAAATAGATCTGATTCATTTCGATTGATTTTGAGGGTTTAAGAATATTATTTCACTTTCCAGGTTCACAATGCAATGTTAGGAAAGACTTCAATGCTGTTTGAAACAATGTATACGAAAGCCCTTAATCCTGACATAAAGGCCATTAATCCCGTGATAAGACCCTTTCGTCATTTGCCGTAAAGCCGGTTATGTCTTTGATATAGCCAGTATATGAGTTGCATATGATCAGGATATTCTTACGTTCTTCTTCCGTTAAAAACGGAGGAAAAACGGAGGAAAGACGGAGGATAATGCAAGTCATATGCAAGTCATATCCTGTTCAACCCCGCCCAATATGCAAGATTCCCGCAGCAGGCACAGCTTCCTGCATTATATCACTTTTTTAGCTGGCTAAAAGCTTTACTTTCGCGCATATTTTTATAAAACTAGCAATGAAACTGGACGAACTACTACAAAAAAGGAGCGAAAATCAATGCGAGCTGTGCAAATCAACCGAGGCTTTGAAGATCTATGAAGTGCCGCCTGCTGATGGAGCAGACGAGGATAATAGCATCCTTATCTGTAATACATGTCGGATGCAGATAGAAAAGAAGGCCGAGCTGGACAGCAATCATTGGCGCTTTTTATCGGAGACCATGTGGAGTGAGGTACCAGGTATTCAGGTTGTTTCCTGGCGTATGCTGAACCGTTTAAAGCAGGAGAGCTGGGCAATGGAGAGCCTGGACATGATGTATCTGGACGATGAGCGGCTGGCCTGGGCTAAAGCAACCGGCGATCATGAGAATGACAGTGCGGTAGAGTTACACAAGGATTGCAACGGTCAGGTGTTACAGGACGGAGATGCAGTAGTACTCATCAAGTCATTGGATGTTAAAGGGTCTACACTGAATGCTAAAATGGGTACAGTTGTAAAGAATATCCGTTTAGTGGAGAATAATACCGCGCAGATAGAGGGCAAAATAGAAGGGCAGGTGATTGTGATCCTGACACAGTATGTGAGAAAACAAAGTTAGTAGTATAAAACCTTGGAAGAGGAGGGTGTATCGTAACTACGGTACACCCTTCCCGTTTGTATAGAGCGGGTAATTTAGTGCCAGCCAGGCGCCAGCCTGAATATGTTATTGCCAAAGGCAGCCGTTATAGCGGGTGCGTACAGTATTCACCGTACATCGTATACACTTGCGCTTCATACTGACCCTATTTTAAAGGAATAATACATGCATATATTATGGTATATTTGCTGAAATAAATCTATCACCTGTGAAAATCAGCAAATTAGCATTAGGATCCTTGTTGTTATTATCCTTATCGTTTTTCTTCGCCTGCAACAAAGACGAAACTCCTGATACCGAAAACGGGAACCCGGCAACGTTAACCAGAGCAGACTACTATCCCGGTTGGGCCGACACGAGCGGTGTGGCTGTTTATTCAGACTCCATCTACTATAATGACAAAAATCAGGTCGTGAAAGTAGTTGCCCGCGGCGCCTCCGATACAATTGTATACATGTTTACGTATAACAGCAATGATTTGCTGTCCAAAATGACAGCGCGTGGCGGCATCTGGTGGAACCAGGACTACAACATCTTCTACGGAGCCAATAATCGCATTGATAGTCTTAATATGGAAGACCATTCAGGCACTCTCGGAATGTTTGAAATGAAGAGTAAACTATCGTACAACGGGAATAATATCCTGCTTTCCGCTGCGACTGAGATAATACAGGAAGGGGGCTCTTATACAATATATAAAAGACGTTATGAGAGAAAAAGCAATGGAGAAATAGACTCTATTAATATACAAACCTTTAACCAGTTTGCTTTATCAAGCGAACGGAATATACATCCCGCTACTACTGTGTCACCTGTAAATAAAAGCATGGAAAAGTTCAATCCTGCATACGCTTTTTTACTCGCGACAAGAGTACAGCTATACCTGTTTACGGCAAATTCTCAGAATATATTCATGCAAAATATCTTGTGTCCCAAAGACAACCTGTTTAATGACGGAACAGTTAACAGGATCTATTTTACAGACCAGAAGGTTGATTCTATAAGGACGCAAACATATAAAAACGCATGTACCCTGAATGCTGATGGCGCTGTAAAGGTATTTCAGTATGCCGAACTGCCGGTTTTAGCCAGTGTTAACGATTTTACAGTTAAATGTTACTATACTGCGAAGTAAGCCTTTGATGAAAAGATAATTTTGAAGCTGTCTCATAAATAAATGAGGCAGCTTCTTTTTTATAAAAAGTGAGAAAAAAGGAATTGATTTATTATCAATATCCTGCCTTCTTTGCGCTTTTTATTTTTTCAGTCTCCCCCAGGCGATGAAAGCTGCAAGCAATGCAAAGAATATGTTGAACCCTATTACTGCAGCTTCTCCCCGTACAATATGAAAGACGCTTGCACATATCATGAGTACAATAATAGCAATTGCGGTGATTGCCGTAAGTCCTGGTTTAATACGTAGTAATGAAGGCAGTATGAGCCCAAGGGCGCCCAATAGATCTATTACTCCGAGTAGTCTCACTATCAGGGGAGACACCTGGCCGGTCCAGGGCCACATAGCCGCCAGTTTTTCAATAGGCTGTAATAATTTCATAGCCGCTGCCCAGAGAAAACCGGCCGCCAGGAATACCTGTGCTATCCAGAGGATGATATTCATCGCTTTGGAGGATTTCTGTTGATTTGTCATGCAATAAGGATTTTTCGTTAGCGGCTCAAAAGTATTTATGTTTGTTGTTCAGAAGAAAGCACTATCCTGCCGGATAGCGCTTTCCGGGAGTATAGTAACGTGAACACTGTAAACTGCTAAAGAAATAGGAAATGCTGACACGGGAAGGATGTCCTAAAGCGATGCTTTCTATCAAAGATGCTCTGGAAGCGCTGGAAGGGAGATGGAAACTGCTCATTTTGTTTTCATTGTACTCAGGTCCGAAACGATTTAAACAGATATCAAAGGAGGTCGGTGGTATTACCGATAAGATGCTGTCTAAAGAGCTAAAGAATTTAGAGGCCAATCTACTGGTAAAAAGGGAAATACATGATACCTTCCCGCCGGCGGTGGAATACTCGATCACAGGGCATGGCATGTCCCTGGAAAAGCTGCTGGACGAACTGCATTACTGGGGACTGGCGCACCGCAAAGAGATCATGGGGAAATAATAGTGGCCCCCGTTGAAGTACAGGTGTTTTTTGCTGAATGCCTCCAGGATAATAATACCGCCAGGTTTGAGATAATCATTTAACTTCCTGTGGAAGATGGATTTCTTAACGTTCGTCCCATTTTTGTTGCATAGTGTAATTGTTGTTTACCAGCAAAGCTAAGAACAGCAGGTGTTTCTGGGATAGGACAGAAATGTGGTTGAATAGAACTTCAATGAAATTGTATGGAGTGAAAGGAATTTATGCTGATCTGAATTGCTGTCTGAATAGCTCCGGCGAATACCCCGTATGCTTTTTGAAGAAGCGGATAAAATAGGAAACATCTTCATAGCCCAGATGATCGGCTATCTGGTTGACCTGGCTGGAAGTAGCCAGCAGGTGTCTTTTTGCTTCCAGGATGATATGTTCATTGATCATCTCTGAACACGTTTTACCCAGTGTTGATTTGGTGATGGTATTCAGCTGATAGAGGGAAAGATGCATCATATCGGCATATTCAGACGCCTGTTTGATGCTGGTGATATGTGCTTCTAAAAGGGCTATAAATTCTTCCAGCCGCTCCTGCGTATATAAATTAACGTCAGCAGATGAGGCCTTGTTATATTGCCTGATAAGTTCAACGAAGAAGATATGCAGATTGGCCCTGATGACCTCCTGGTACTGCTCCTGTTTGCTGTTGTATTCCTGGAAGATACCGGCCATTGGGATATTTAACTTTTTGAATCCGTCATTATCTGACCGATAATGATTCATCGAGCTCGCCTTGCGTAATAGCTGATACCCGGACTTATCCTGTGGAGAATAAAAATCAGCTTTAAGTGACATCAGGTAACCTGTGCTTCCTACTTTTAATGTAAGCTGATGCACCTGTCCTGGTCGCAAGAAGAAGACGGCATTGTCAGCAACATCGTATGAAGTGAAGTCTATTTCATGCGTACCTTTTCCTTTCTTTAGTGCCAGTATGTAAAAGAAATTATGCCGGTGAAGCGCCTGTACCATGTCTTTCCCGGAGAGGAGATCTCCCAGATCGCGGATCCTAAAGTTATTGAGAAGTTCCCCTTCTTCGGCAGTAATAATATTCCTTACAGGAATGTTCTCCATGAGACCAGATTGCTGATGACGCTGTAAGATAGCGATTTTACCGGAAGGGAGGTGCCCGCCTGGGGGAATGGAGCATGGCTATACATAAGAACACCCTCTCGGGTTGCGGGACCTGAGAGGGTGTTTTTACATGCAAGCCATTGATTAAATCAATCAGCTCCAGGGATGGGCATACCACTGGTAAAACGCCAGTTTATTTTCCGGAAAGCGAAATAGTTCCCGTTTTAAATTGACGCGCCAGCAGTACTTTTCTACGCAAAATAGCTTCCGTTGCCGAGGTCCCTGATCAATCCGGGATGCGCCGGATGCCATCCCAGCCATTCCTGCGTCAGAGCGCCGGAAGCGGGGCAGTCAACACCAAAGAAATGTCCCAGCCAGCCGAAATGATCAGCCGCTTCGGCTGCTGATACGGACACCACCGGAATATTCAGGTGTTTACCGATGGCTGTGGCGATATCCCGGGTAGGAATGCCTTCATCGCCGATTGCATGGAACCTGGTACCGGCGGCTCCTTTCTCAAGCGCCAGTCTGAACACACGGGCAGCATCCAGGCGGTGTACGGCAGGCCAGCGATTGAGTCCTTCACCGATATAGGCGGAAACACCTTTCTGACGGGCGATGTTGATAAGCATGGGAATGAAGCCATGATCATCCTTATCATGTACGGATGTCGGAAGCCGTACTACTGATGACCGGACGCCCCGGGATGCTGCCGCCAGTGTGATCTCTTCGGAGGGAACGCGGTGCCTTCCGGGTGTGTTGGGATTAGGAGCATCTTTTTCCGTTCCCAGGCGGCCGCCATCGAGGGCTGCGACAGTTGCGATACCCGAAGTTACCACCAGGGGCTTGCCTGATCCTGCGAGGGCTTCAATGAAAGTCTCAACGGTAATCCTGTCGGTTACAGCGGAGGCTGCCATGTTTGAGAAATCGTGGATGAAGGCGGTGTGGATGATACCATCCGAAGTAAGTGCCCCCTGCCGGAGACTGTCCAGGTCTTCGAGGGTACCCCGATGCACTTCGGCGCCCGCGGCAATGAGCGTTGCGGCGGAGGCATCTGAACGGGCAAGGCCCAGTACCTGGTGGCCCGCACTGAGTAAATCCTGAACAACGGCTGTGCCGACAAACCCTGTGGCGCCAGTGACAAAAACACGCATATTCTGTAGTTTTAGTTAATAAATCGATTCGTAACACAATCTGCTGCGAACTATTTACAGGTACAAAATTGCGACATAACTGCCCCCCGAAGCAAGGAGATTTGACTCAATTTTTTGAGGTCATTTGACCTAAATTTGCATTATTGAGCAGACCCGGGGAACACTTAAAAAGAAGTGGGGCAGGGGCTGATGATCCGTTAAAACGCCCAGAATCAATGTTTGAATATTTTGAAGCTTATATGACTTCCTATGGTGAGCTTACTAAAGATGAGCTTAAATACATGCGTTCACTGGCAACAGTTAAAAGAATACGCAGAAGACAGCTGTTGCTGAAAGAAGGAGAAGTGAGCCGTCACAAGGTATTCGTTGTAAAAGGCCTGTTGAGGACCTATCGTCTGAAAGATGACGGCTCGGAATACATCCTGCGGTTTACGCCGGAGAATAGCTGGAGCGTTGTGCATGAGAGCTATAATAACCAGATCCCATCAAAATATAACATTGACGCCCTGGAAGATACTGACGTTATCATGTGGACCCGGGAAGATTTTGACCAGATAATGACCGCTATTCCGGTGATCAGAGCTTTCTCGGACAGGTTAAAAGAAAATAACTATGACGCCAGCCAGGAAAGAATAATGATGAATATCAGCTACACCGCTGAAGAGAAGTACGAGAACTTCATTACTTCTTTTCCGGAGATATTCAAACGTGTGCCATTACACATGGTAGCGTCTTATCTTGGGGTCTCAAGAGAGACGCTAACACGTGTAAGGCAGGCCCGTTTCAGGCAACAAAAGGATAACAGTATCGGGTGATCTGTTTATTTTGTACTTCCGGTAGTATCTGGCTGCTGCAACAGCATTCTGTATATGAGACCTCCCACAATCCCTCCTGCAATAGGAGCTACCCAGAATAACCACAGCTGCGACAGGTAGCCGCCACCTGCAAAAATAGCCTGAGATGTGGACCGGGCAGGATTGACAGAAGTATTGGTGATAGGAATTGAGATGAGATGGATCAGGGTTAAGGCCAATCCGATGGCAATTCCCGCAAACTTTCCGTTGGCAAATTTGTCGGTCGCTCCCAATATGATAATGAGGAAAAAAGCAGTCAACAGGAATTCCGCCAGGAATGCGGCTCCCATCGTATAACCATGCGGCGATAATTCACCGTATCCATTTGCTGCAAATGCTCCGGCTTTGTGATTGTCTATAACAAAGGGCGTGCTATTGCCGGTGACGATCAGGTAAAGTATACCACCCGCTATTACTGCTCCTGCGACCTGGGCGATGATATAAGGCAGTAAGTCCTTACCCGGAAATCTCCCGCCGGCCAGCAGGCCAAAAGATACGGCAGGATTAAAATGTCCACCGGAAATATGACCGACTGCGTAGGCCATAGTCAGTACAGTTAGCCCGAAAGCCAGTGCTACACCAAGGTAGCCTATTCCCAGATCCGGTATCCCGGCTGCAAAAAGCGCACTTCCACATCCACCAAAAACTAACCAGAATGTTCCGAAGAATTCCGCTAAGTACTTTTTCATATAGAGTTTTTTAATTGTTGCAATCTACAACATCTTCACCATGTAAAATGTTCGAATCTTGTTGTGTGTTCGTTTAGGCATAAACTATCAGCAATGATGAGGAGTCACATATTTATAGGGTTTGTTTATAGAAACAGGTGGAGAACTGCAAATACTATTGGAATGATATGTAGGGATGATGGGTGGCTGAATATGGCCCCGGATATATGACCCATAAGAGCAGAAAGCCCGCAAATATTAGCATTGCGGGCTTTCTTTCAGGTTGACAGCATCTTTACCTTATTGCGGATTAACCGGGAGACCATTGGCTTCCCGGATAAGCTGAAATATATGATCGGGGCGTACCACTACATAGTTGGTGTTAAGTGAATTAGCCACGTTTTTAAAGCTTGTTGGTGTTACATCCTGCCAGGGTTGCGCCTGTATAATGATGAACCGTGGTGAAGCACCATTCCATCCCGCGGCTGCGGATGTAATATGATCTTTCATGGCCTGTTCATTGGCGCAGTAGTTGCAGGAGAGCGCCATACCCGGAAGGCTGTTGTTGTATATACTTAGTCCGCCGCCGGTATTCTGAGCGGTGAGACCGAGCGTGAAAGGTGCATTGGCAGCAAAGGCTTGTCCTACATTCTGGTTAATGCCACCTGTGATGGTATTCCAGATGGTGATAACCCGGAGCCCTGCACGACGGTTATATTCATCGGTTTTGGCAGCAAACTGGTTCAAACGGGCCTGATCGGGCCAGCTGTTTGGATAAGCATAACCATAACCGGAAGGACCTGAGATGAGGTTGTCATTGTTGGTAGAGCTCTGCCAGTAATAGTTCAATGCTCCGGGCATAGCATCGAGCATCGCAGGAGAAATTGTCCATCCGATTGGAACGGAACCCCGGTCAGGGTTATCCCACAGCTTGCGCATAAGGTGCTCGACATACTGTAGATTGTCTCCATCGCTTAAAATAAACGCGACATACAATTTGTTTTGCAGGGCAGGTTTAGCCGGCATTGGTTTGGTAGTTACCGTTCTGGACATACCACTATGAACGGTAAGATTCGTAGCCCAGTCGCTTGCAACAGTAGCGATACCATACCTTGAAGCCCTTTCCACACCGGAACCTTCCTCCGGCCACCATCCCATATAATTGGAGCCGGCAGGCATGGAAGCTAAAAAGCTGTTGAGTAATTCACTTTCACCTGCAACGTTAGGATCCAGCCAGATGGTGGCAGCCCCCAATGCTACAGCATATTCACGGAGTGCTGCTTTATGCGCATCCGGGTTCAGGCCTATTAATACGCGATGGTCGAGGCCTGGCCAGTAATTGTTGTAAATGGATTGATATACCTGTAGTTTGCTGCTGAACTGACCCCGCAGATCCAGTAATATAGGCAGGTTGTACGGTGCTGCTGTTAAGCGCGACAACAGCAGTGGTGAAGCAATGAGCGCTTTCCTGTCTTTAGCAAGCACTGTGGCCAGGTTGACGGTATGTATCTGGGCCGGATCGTAGACGATCAATCCTGATATTTCGCTACGGTATTTACTAATGAGACTCCATTTGTCGGCCGTTTCAGACCAGCTTAATCCCAGGGAGCGCAGCCAGGTATATTGTCCTTCAGCGAATGCATCTCCTTCATAAGAAAAGATGCGCGGCTGCGTTCTGTTAATGATCCCTTTCAGGGATGCAAACAGATACATTTCTGCAGAGGAGCCGTTCTGTTGTACGGCTACCCAGTCAACTTTCGTATAAGAGGTACCTCTCCAGTATACGCGCAACTCGATGGATTGATTGTTGGCAGGGAGTGTAAACGGCAGGGTAAAATTCACATAGTCGCCCGCGATAGAAAACTGCCTGCGGGTGATGGTGCGGGAAGCCAGGATCTGCCCGTTTGTAGCGTTTCTGACGTCTACATCCACGACAGGATCGTCATTGGCTGTGTTATTGTCCACCTTCATGCGAAACTCGGCTACGTTAGGACCTGCAGGTATGCTCCCGTCGTAAGGTCCGTAGATCATATGTTCGTCTGCGGCGTCGATGCCGGTCTGGCATAGCCAGCCATCAGTCTCTAATCTTCCTGTCTTGTGGCTTAAAGCGGGTCCTTCTCCTTCCCAGCGGGAAGATGACTCGCGCAGGATAAATAGGTCCTGCGTTTGCGCAGTGGAAGGAAAGGAGGGAAGGAGTTGTCCTGCGGGCCAGGTTATTTGAGCCATTGCCGGCGTAATGAACAACTGGATAAGCAATAAAAGTGCTGTTATCGGGCGGACAGTCCCGTTAATTGGTGTGATCATAGGCTAACTTTTTTACAATCAGTAATTTGGTTTAAGTGGCATAAAATGATTCATATCAGGATCAATTTCTGAGACCATAATATAACGTGAACGAAAATTTAACAAAGTGTCAATCGGAATGGAGATGGGTTCACAATAAGGATATATCAGGTTAAATATACAAAAAAACGATGTAATAAGGCTAAGTATACGTGGTAACAGCTATCTGCATATGTCATAAAATTATTCGTATATTAGAACCTGTAATCAGGGCTATCCTTAATAAAACCTGCCTCTTATACCATGGCAACAGAAAAAAGAAATTCCGGTGTTGTTACATCCTCTTCACGCGCAGTTGCCAACAGTGCCAATGCGACCGGAACATTCAGACCCGCGGTTCATGCATTTCAACGAAAGCCAATTGATAATAAGCAGGAAGGAAATACGCAAACGTCAGATTCAGGGCGAGGTATGGCTGCTGTGGCGCCTTTTCAACTGAAGTCAGGTAATGCGGGCGTTATCCAAAAGAAAGTATTGATAAATGGATTTCCGGCTGTAGCGCTGGGAGGGAAGAAAGCTATGGTAGGAAATACGGTAATGGATGCACCAGGTGCCGGCGAGAGCTGGATAAGCGATGGGTACGCGAGGAAATATGAATCTGTTGAAGAATTTGAAGCGCATGCAGGAGGGAAGGAAGTAGGCTTTGGTCTGGCGAAAAGACTGGGGCTATGGTATAGGTTAGAACCCCTTGAGAATAAGAAGTTTTTTGTTTTGGGAGAATTTCATAACGGGTTCGGCTACAGGGAATTAATGAATGAGAGTAACCAAAAAGGTAAGGTGCTGGGAGAAGGAGGTTCGAATACCTTGATGACGGCAACACCCACCAGCGCCCTGGAAAAAAATGAAGCTGACGTAGCTTTGAAAGATGAAAGAGGTGAATCCCGGGAATATACCATGGAAAACACTGTTTCTAAGGCTTATTACGGTTTAACCCGTTTCAGGATCGCGGAAAAAAATAAGAGTAAGCCAGCCGTGGTTGATGATACAGAAAAGGAGGCCGGAGATGTTTGGCTGGCGAACTACCAGCATGCCGATAAAAAAGACAGAGACAAAGATGCAGGTCATATACCCTATTATAACAAGCTGGGGAAAAAAGTCTATGCACAGCATGGTACTGCCGCTGAAAACTATAATGTTGGGAATACAGGAAAGGGAGTGTTAACGAAATTTTGGAAAGCGATTGATGGCAAATCGGTAAGGAATGGTTATGAAGCGGATGCGTGGTTACCAACAAAGTATTTTATTCAGGAATATAAAACGGGACCCTGGGATGGTAAAGCAGAAGATCAGTATAATTTACTGCTGGGAGTCCTGGAGAAAGGTGCAATTGCAGAAACGAACCTGCTTGCGGGTAGCAATGGAGACCACGTAGCGCCCTTTTTGGACAAGGTCCAGGAAAGAACACTCCGCACAGGTAAAGCGGCTACGCATTCAGAAAAATCGTTTGCTCACAGGAATTTTGCGATGTATCACTCGGTGATTAAAGCATCCAGAGGTGGATTTGTCATGGCTGGGATGGGTGACTTTCATGCGCAAGACCTGAAAGAACCTTTGGAGAGGGCAGGCATAGAGGTGATAACATTGAACGAATTTCTGGCTTCTTCTAAGGATGCTATTACTCCTATGACGGAACAGGACAAGAAATTTGGAGAAAAAGAAAGCAGGCAGGACGATGCGAAAAGGGAATACCTGGAAGAGCTGGAGAATATCAGGAGGGAGAAGGAAGAGGAGAAAAAAGCAGCAACTTCAACTGCTGAAACAGCAGTGAATCCGACTTTTGGGGAAATTGAGAATGAGACGGTACCGGTTACCAGTAAGCTTTCTCTATACCTAAAGGCAGCGTTTGGGATAGTGCTGGCGGTTGGTACACCTATTGCGCTTAAAGTGCTGTATTCATACTATTACGGAACAACAGAATAGAAATCGATATACCCCTTTTTTTGTTAATCATTTTGTTAATCATTAAAACCCAATTTCACATGAAAGAAATGAAGGCCCTTTTGTCGATCTCACTATTTACCATGGTGTTACTGTTCAGTTCATTTGCTCCCAGGCAGGAGCAAAAGGTAAGTCCGGCTATTGTAAACTATGCCTGGTATAATCCGGCAGGCCAGTTCATAGCCTGGAGCACATTGGCAAATGCTGAAGTTGTAAGCGATGCCGATACCAATCCCACGAATGGAACTTTAGTACTGATAGGTTATACCGATGGAGGTCCGGGATTGCCACCTTCAGGTACGCTGGTATACCGGCTGTACACACATCCCTAGGTAATGAAGAGAGGATGTATTAAAAAAAAGCGAACATCCTTAGGATCGCTTAAATGACTACAAGTACCAAATAAAAAGAGGCTGCTCAAGAACTTTTGACAGCCTCTTTTTATTTTATACAGCGCGCTATTTTTTCAGCAGCTGTTTCAATATTCCTACGCCTTTTTCCAGTTCTTCTTTGGAAGAAGAAGCAAAACCAAGCCGGGCGGCATTTGCATTGAACGCCGGATATAGATGGTTCCTGCCGTTAGATATGTATAAGCCCTTTTTTAAAGCATCCTTTGCCAGCTTTTCCAGGTCAATTGAAGTTGCAAATTTTGTCCATACTGTCATTCCTCCTTCCGGAATATTAAAGCTGACGGCATGCTTTAATTCATTGCTCAATAAGTCACAGAAAAAATCCCGTCTTTCCTTGTATACAGGTAATGTTTTTCGAAGATAACGTTGCATGGTACCGTCATGTAATAGTTCTGCGATAGCATTGTCCAGAATATGATCGCCCTGTCTGTCCAGCAGGATGCGGACGCGGCTAAGGTGTTCAATCACATTCTGTGAAGCTGCCAGATAACCGATACGGAAAGCAGGAGAGAAGCTTTTACTGAAAGATCCGCAATAGATGACCATACCGTTTTCATCAGCGCTTGCCAGTGGCAATAAGGGACGGTGTTTATAGTGGAAGTCAAAGTCATAATCATCTTCAAAGATGATGAACCCATATTCACCTGCCAGTCGTAATAATTCCAGTCTTCTGTCAATCCGTAATGAAACGGTGGTAGGATAATGATGGTGCGGAGTAACATATACCATCCTTACTTTCTTCCGGCGACAGATCTTCTTTAATTCGTCTACTACCAGGCCATGTTCATCTACCGGAATACCGATATGTTTGGCGCCGGCATGCATGAAGTTCTGCTCTGCCCTTCGCCATCCGGGAATACCTGACACAATGATATCGCCAGGATTGATCAGTCCATTGCAAACCAGGTTAATGCCCATTACGGTTCCTTTTACTGAAAGAATGTTATGAGCAGTAGTTCTTAACCCCCGTGTTTCATTGAGATATTTTGATATGGCATCCCTGTAAAATTCTGAGCCATCTGGCTGACCGTATTTGCCAAACTTGTTGTATAAGCCGCTTCTGGTCAACTGGCTGCGATACGCCCGGTATAATTCTTTTAAAGGGGCCAGTTTAGGATCCGGAAATCCATCATCAAAATGTAGTTCGCTGTTGATAATAGATGGCATCACTTCCAGGTACTTCATGCCTGGAATAACAAAGCCTGCTGTCTGGGAAGTGTTGTTTTTCGGTGCATTCCGTAAGGTCCTGGGAGCAGACTCCGGTATATGTGAGGTAACGAATGTACCGCGGCCTACAGCGCTTTCCAGCCATCCCTGCATCTGCAGTTCTTCAAATGCCTTGGATACGGTGATCCGGTTAATATGCAGTTGGTCTGCCACATCCCGTGAGCTGGGCAATTTAACGCCAGGGCGGAGTGTCCCCTTTTTGATAAGGGACAAAATAGCATCTGCCAGCTGGAGATACACAGCTCTTTCTGCTGCGTGCTCAAGATGGATATCGTGAAAAACCCGGGTTAAAATTGGACTATCCATTTTATTGAGATTGGACTACAAATATAATCCAATCTGAAGATACATTTGTATCAGTTAAAAGACAATCCGGTTATGTACGTTCCTCAGTCATTTCAGTTCAAGGACAATAAAGAAATGATAGACTTTATGAAGCAATACAGCTTTGCTACTATCATTACCACAGGAGATAATATCCCCCTTGCCAGCCATCTGCCATTCTTTATCAATGAAGATGCAGGTAAGCTGGTACTGACTGCTCATTTTGCAGCTGTTAACCCGCAAACGAAATACATTGAAGCCAATACTTCGCTGGTCATATTCTCCGAGCCACATGCCTATATTTCGCCCACACACTATGATAAACATGAAAGTGTGCCCACCTGGGATTATATCAGTGTACATGCTTACGGAAAAGCAAAGATCCTGGAGGATGAGGCTTCCAAAGCGCGGATACTGGAGCATATGATCACTTTTTATGAACCGGATTATCTTGAACAATGGCAGGGGCTTTCCGAAAAATATAAAACAGGTATGATGCGGGGGATTGTCGCTTTTGAACTGGAAGTAACAGATCTGCAGGGACAGAAGAAGTTAAGCCAGAATAAGACCGGCGCTGAACGGGAGCGGATTATCAGGCAGCTGGAGAAAAGTGATAATGGCGTTGAAAGAGACCTGGCGAATTATATTAAAGAATTGTAAGAGCCAATAAAAAGTAAAATATGACATTCGATATTCAGCCTATACTGGAAAATGAACAGGCAATCCTTTATCCTTTGCGTGAAGAGGATTTTGATGACCTCTATGCTGTAGCTTCAGACCCGAAAATATGGGAACAGCATCCCAATAAGGAACGATGGAAAGAAGAGGTATTCCGCACATTTTTTGATGGCGCTATACAAAGTAAGGGCGCATTTAAGATCGTAGATAAAGCAACAGGACATATTGCAGGAAGCACCCGTTTTTATGAGTATAATGCGGAGGAAAACAGCATATGCATCGGGTATACTTTTTACGCCACAGCGTATTGGGGGAAAGGGTTCAATCATTCCGTCAAGAGAATGATGCTGGACTATATTTTTCAGTTCGTCTCACAGGTGTATTTCCATATTGGGGTTAATAATATCCGTTCCCAGGTATCCATTGGTCGTCTCGGTGCAGAGAAGGTTGGTGAGATGGAAGTGGCTTATTTCGGGGAAACGTCTAAGCAGAATTTTTTATATAAGATGAGTAAGGAGGGGTATTAAGGCTTGTTGCCAGACATTGGGGGGCTTGACATCCTGACAGAATAGTCTCCATTTACATCTTTATCTGCTAAAATGACTGCCGTTTTATCCCTGGCATAAAAGTGGGGCTTAAAGGCTAAAATATGTTATATGTCAACACAGACTGCCATACTCGCGGGAGGTTGCTTTTGGGGCGTAGAGGAGCTCATCCGTGCGCTTCCTGGTGTAAAGAAGACTGTTGTCGGTTATACCGGCGGCGACGTCCGTAACGCCACTTATCGTAACCATGGAACACATGCAGAAGGCATCAAGATAGAATTTGACCCGAATGAGCTTTCTTATCGCAAGCTGCTTGAGTTCTTTTTCCAGATACATGATCCTACCACCCGTAACCGGCAGGGGAATGATATAGGTACTTCTTATCGCTCAGCTATCTTTTACCTGGATGAAGAGCAGCAAAACACGGCCGTTGAACTGGTGAAGGAACTGACTGCAGCGGGGATCTATCGTAACCCGATCGTTACCGAGGTAGTACCGGCATCAGATTTCTGGGATGCAGAGGAAGAACATCAGGATTATCTGCAGAAACATCCTTTTGGTTATACCTGCCATTTTATCCGGCCGGACTGGAAGTTAGCCGAGGCGGAAGGGAAATAGTTTAGTGATAGTTATTCAGGTGATGATGCCACAGGAAGGTTATCAGTGAGGAGCATAGTGAGGAAAATCCTGTGGTGATTTAATGGCTTAAAAAAAATCAGGTGTTTTCTCGCAAAGAGGAAACACCTGATATACTGATATAATTACCATTTATTTTTTGATATAACGATACTTGTAAGAATCCTCATATGTGTTCACTACTGCACCGTCCCGTGTTTCTTTCTCCACTTCTTTTCTTGTAACAGGGTATCCGTCTTCGTCGTAAGTGTATTCATCAGTTGTAGTTAAAACATAACCGGCAATCGTGTTGATTGTATGTACAGATTTAACGACATTGTTGACAGATAATCCGAAAGTAGGATTGTCAGCTTCCAGCAGGAAAAACTCCGGTTGTCTGGATGCGAAGTTCACTTTGTCATCATAGGTGTAGTCAGTGAAAGAGGTATCTTTTGATTCAACACCACCAGGCATAGAAACCCTTACTTCTTTGATAATATTTCCCTTACTGTCCCAGGTATAGGCATATTTAGCCTGTATTTGGTAGCCATTGATGACAGAAGTAAGTTCATAGAAACCAGTCAGACGACCATTAGCATCGTAAGCCAGACTGTCATAGTGCGACCTGGAACCGCTAGAAATATAGTTGTTTACCCTCAATAGGTTACCTGCGCTGTTGTAGTCAAAAGTCTGGCCCAGTTCCATTGCACCGCCATTACGGCTGCCGCTCTTCTTCGTAAGTTTACCATTTTCATAAGTCAACTCTGAAATTTCAGTTGAACTAGCATAGGCCCCTATTTTTTTCATGTTGTAGGCAGCATCGTATGTTATCTCCACGCTGTCTTCAGCAGAAACGATGTGTAGCAGATATTTTTTTGCAGGTGTTTGAGGTGTATTGTCATCATCCTTGCTGCAGGCAGCAAACAATACCACAAGTGCGGCGGCACTTAAGAACAGTTTTTTCATAGGTTTTGAGTATATATTCTGATTTAAATGTTATAGGTCAATGTATTGTAACGGGTTATGTTAACGGAAACGGTTAAACATTCTCATAAATCCGGCGCAAATATATAGTATTTTAATTATTTATAATGCGTCAAATAAAAACTCTTTTGTAAAATATTATAAAAGAGCCGGCGTTAATGAAGTACGCTGGTACCCTTATCTGAGAGGCCCAGAGCAATGATGGGCCAGGGACAGGCATTGAAAGGCTCCAACAGGGGCGAACAGTATATTTTATAAATTCTTTATTTTCAGCAAAAAAATGATCTTCCGTCGCATCTTAACGCTCGCTACCGTTTTATTATTCGCTGCCAACAGTTTCGCGCAGACGCTGCCGGTGGTAGATGTTTCCATGAGCCTGCTCAACTGGACCAAGCACCTCGATGCCGATGTAGACAAATACTTCACTAAGGAAAAAGGAGCGGAGCTTAGCCGCAGCTTTGAAGCGCTCAAAAGGGACCTCACCACTTACATGAAGACAAGGAAAAATCTCTCTGACAATATCTTTCGCAATAACATCGCTCCCGGTAAGAAGGACCCCGAAAACCTGGAGGTGCTGAAGACGCAGATGGGTGAGGTGATCCGGCAAATGCGCAATGTTACAGACCTCACCAATAATGAGTTACGGGCGGAAGGGGACCGCCTGAACGACAAGATCTTTAATGTGCTGAACAGTGAGGGCACCCAGTTCCTGTCGAATCTTGAGGCTTTCCTGGCGGGTCTGGATGTAAGTAAGAGGGACTTAGCCCTGGATGCAAGTGTGGCGTATGACCGTCTGCAGCAATCTATTAGCCTTCTTGCGTCTACCGGAGATAAGATCAGCCGGAAGATGAAATAGTGTTTGAACAAACTATTGAGGTATATAAACACTTAGCAAAAGGGGCGCGTTGTAAGATTGTAATTAAAGTTTCATAAGATAGCAATAATGTATTTGCAGGCAGCTGGTGGTGTTCCCACCAGCTGTTTGTATTTCAATGGGGACTGCTGACAAAGGATTTCGTGCTGCCTGTGCTGTTCGCCTGTTTAATAGCGACACCAGTGGCCTATTATTTCCTGGAATAGCAGTCGTAGCCGCTCATTTATCTTCAACCCTGCCTATCGGATTCGCGCTTTCCATTAACGCTGCACCCGCTATTGACCAGGCGGCGTCTTCGGGATAGAGCTGACTGCGGAGATAGGCCCAGGTGAGTCGCTGTACTGCTGCAACACGTGCAGGGTTTTCATCCGAAGTTTCCGTTACCAGATATCCGGAAATTCCGCCGAGCAGATGTTCGCCTCCAAATAGTGTAAGCAGTGATTTGGGCCCTGTACTCAGCGTGTATGCATCAGTGAACCACTCCGGCCCGCGAACAGTGAGGAAGGAATCATCCTTGTCGCCCCAAACCACAAGTGTAGGAGTAGTCATCTCTACGTAACCCGGATTCATAAACGGAAAATGCTCTGCCGCAAACGGACTAAGATCCGCGCCACCCCGGCCAGCTGCACAAAGCAGTATGCCCGCCTTGATCCGCGGGTCGGACATATCTTCTCCCAGCTTGCCATCAGGACCGATAATCCGCGCACCCAACAGCATACCTGTTGTTTGAGCGCCAAAGGAATGACCGACTGCTGCAATGCGACTCTGATCAACGCGTCCTTTAAGTCCGGGGATAGCGTCTAAAAAGATGTCTAGATGGTCGAGGATGCACTTCATGTCTTCCACGCGGAACCGCCAGATCGAAGGTGTACGGGGATCTTCCGGACTAAGGCCGAGTGTTCTTGAGTCAAGAAAGGTAGGCTGTATCACCACGAAGCCGTGAGCTGTCCAGAAATTGACGAGCGGAGCGTAGCCGTCCAATGAAGAACCGTAGCCATGCGCGAAGACTATAATCGGTAACTGAGTTCCGGCCAGGGGGGCAGAAATCCGCACCTGCAGATCCACGCCACGTCCGGGCACAGACAGCACAACCGGGCTTACAGAGATAACCTGCGCTGGCGCGCTGAGGGGTCCATTTCCACCTAGAGCCATTGCTGGTGTTTCTAATCCATTTGATACTCCTTTTTCCATGATGCTTGTATTATAAAGTTTAATGTAAATCAGCCCTGATGGCTGATCGCTTCATTGATTTATGAATACAAAGCTCCGCTTAAGTGATGGTCAATTTTAAAGAGAATCAAACGAAAAATTATGATTTTCATACTTTTCCCTTATTCTTTCTGAAAGAGTTGGGAGTGATGCCACTTACACGTTTGAAATAGTTGTTAAAGTAGCTGGGGTATTCAAAACCCAGGGCATAAGCAATGTCGGCTATGCTCCAGTTGGTATGCTGTAAAAGTGCTTTTGCTTCAGTGGCGATGCGCTCAGCGATATGTACAGATATGGGTTTGCCTGTAATTTCCTTTACTGAGCGATTGAGATAGTTTACGTGAACGGCCAGACTTTCAGCAAAGTCCTGGGCAGTTCTCAGCCTGAGTGGATCTGCTGCAGTTTCTACCGGGAATTGTTTTTCCAGTAATTCCGTAAATAAACAGGTGATCCTCGCAGCAGCGTTTCTTTGTTTCAGGCCATGTTGCGGCTGGATTCTTAAAGCTTCGTGAATGATGAGGTCTATGCAGCTTCGGAGCATTTCGTCTTTCCGCTCATAATCACCGCTGTATACAGATAACATCCTTTGATAAAGCCCTTCAATAAACGCTGCCTGTTCGCTGCTTACCGGAATCACAGGGATGCCATCGATACGGAATATGGAGGCGTTCAGCAAACTTTCTTTCCGTTCCCTGCTGCCGATAAAGTCTTCAGTAAACAGACAGGCATAACCTTTTTGTTCAGGAGAACGGTGCTCAGTGGAATAGGGTATATGTGGATTACCAAAAAACAGGAAGGTATCGTTTATGTCGATTGTTTTATCACCATAACAGATGTTCATATCGCCGGTAGCCAGTACTATTTTATAAAAGTCCTTCCTGCCGAAGGAAAGTGAAGAATAGGCAGGCCCTGTGATCTCATGGACTTTAAAACCCTTCAATTTTAACTCGGAAGCACTGAAAGCAGCAGCTGTGCATACAGAATTTCTGTTCATCTGACAAAATTAACAAAATCAAACCTATCGTTGCATTCGATTCCGATAGTCTTTCCTGTGAGGTAGAGATGGACTTGGCATGAATGAACTATAATGTTATTTTATGCCTCTCAGGTGATTTGAATAATAACAGGTTAAAAATGAATGCATTAGCTTGCGGTGGCATGTGTTTTGCGGCAGTTTTGATTGAAATACAAGGACTTCGGCAATTGTTCCTCGTTGCTTGCTGAGAAAATTAAATAATTGAATTAAATAGTTTTCCTATGTACAGTAAGATCAAACTTTTGGGGCATCCTATACATCCGGGGATTGCTGCATAAATTTCCTATCTTACGTACAGCCTTACGAAAAGGCAATGCTGCCAGGCGGAAGATCTGCGTCCTGGTTGATATCGATATCACTGAGTTAGCCAACATCCCTGTTATGAAAACGTTTACAAGACAAGTCCTTTTTTTGATACGCTTGATGCTCTCTGAAAACATGGAAGAAATACCTGTAGACAGCCTGCTACTATATCGCTTAAACGATAATCCGGAGTAGGATGAACAGTAAATTATGCAATATCTTTTTTGAACAAAAGGAAAACTATTTGGTTAGTAGAGTGGGGGCGTATATTTAATGCAGAGATCAAAGCATTCGGGAATACTATGAAATCTAAGAGAGAGACCGGGTCCTTCCCGGACAGGCGAATTTGAAATTATACCTGACGTCTTAATCTAATTTGATTTAATCCCTTAAGCCTGGAACAGGTTGAAATATAGTAGCGTCGTTAATATTCTTCATGCTAGATGTTTATAAGTTGGTTTTAGAAGTATTCAATTGTTCTCCCCACAATGAACAGCGCCACAAAATAGTTTTACGTTATTCCATTTCCTAATAAAAACACAATACACCATGGACTTCAAAAAAAAGTTAGCACAACTTGGCGAACAGCCAGACATCATCCTGATCATCACTGATGAACAGCGGGCCACACAACATTTTCCGCCGGGATGGGAGGAGCAGAATCTTCCAACGCTTACCTTCCTCAAAAAGAATGGTTTCAGTTTCGACAGGGCTTTCTGTAACACCTGTATGTGTTCACCCAGCCGGGCAACCTTATTTACCGGCATTTACCCGGCCAAGCATATGGTTTCCCAGACACTGACCATAGGAGGTCCTTTATCGCCTGCGGAACCAACCCTCAGTACATCTTTACCAAACATCATGAATGTACTCTGGAATGAAGGATATGATGTGCAGTATCGTGGTAAATGGCATATGAGTAAAGGTGTGGCCGGCAACGGTGCTGTGACCAATTATGACAACTTAACACCTGCGGACATTGCTTTATTCGGCGCCATGGGCTGGATGTCGCCAGACGCAGGTGAAGACGTGAATCCTTTAAACTTCGGCGGTGGATTTGCCAATCATGATGCCCGGTATGTGGCAGAAGCGATCAGATACCTGCAGGAGGTAAAAGCGAGAAGGGCGGCAGGCTATCACAAGCCTTATTGCCTGATCGTATCGCTGGTAAATCCGCATGATGTATTGGCTTATCCGAATACAGCGGGCACCTCAGGATATCATTCCGATTCCTGGTCCGGAAGAGAAATCGGGTTGCCCGATACTGTGAATGAGCATTTACTGGCCAATAAAAAACCAATGGCCCAGGAACAGATCTTAATAGGCATGGCTGGCTTGCTGGGGCCTTTGGCTACAACAGAGCAAAAGTTGAATTATATAAACTTTTATGGCTACCTGCTAAGCTGGGTCGACAAAGAGATCGGTTACCTGATCAAAGAACTGTATGCTAAAGATGCGAACGGAAAAAGCCTGGCTGATGCAGCTATCGTTACCTTTACATCAGATCATGGAGAAATGGGCCTGGCACATGGTGGGCTGCGTCAGAAGACCTTTGTAGCTTACGAAGAAGCATTGCGGATTCCATTGGTAATCTCCAATCCTGTTTTATTCTCAGGTAATCAGTCTCAGAACTCAATGGCACTGGCAACACTGGCAGATATCATGCCTACGTTCCTGGAGATCGCCAATGTCTCAAATCCGCCTACAGGACTTGCAGGCACCAGCCTGTTGCCTGTCATACAGGATGGCACGCCTGTACAGGACAGCATATTGTTTACCTACGATGATACGAAGGCCGGTTCCAACAGCCAATGGTCGGCAGTAAATGCAGCAAATCGTATCCGGTGTATTCGTACAGAGAAATGGAAGTTTAGTTATTATTTTGATGCAGCAGGCGCTTATTACAACCAGTTTGAGTTGTATGACCTGGTGAACGATCCATCTGAATATACTAACCTGGCATATGATCCTGCATACAGGGAAATTCGCGAGGACCTTGCAAAACAACTGCATCAGTTGGTAATAGATAAACTGAGGGTAAGGACTCCCCAGGAAACTGATCAAGTGCAGGAATCTCAGTTGGATAGTATTTCAGCGTAGGTTTAGTAAGTGTTTAAAACTGAAAGAGCTTTCGGATCTTTGGATTTGAAAGCTCTTTTGTTGTGCTTTTTATTGGGACAAGGGGACACTTTTTGAAACATGAAAGCCCACTCATTGAGCGGGCCTTCATCTATAATCATAAAAGAATTGGAATACTTTTAGAACTTGCCATTAGTGTTCTTCCATTGATCTTTTGCTGGTATTTCTTCAATGGTATCCCAGTGTTCTGCTATTTTACCATTCTCTACTCTGAAAAGGTCATAGAATGATGAATGCTTGCCACCAAGATGTCCTTCGCTTGCCACTAACACAAAATTACCTTCGCCAAGTACTTTATGAATTTTATCATATTTCATGGTAATACCCTGCTTTGCCATCTCGCTTAGCGCAGCCCCTAATCCTGAAAGCTGGTCAGGGATCAGCGGATTGTGCTGGATATAATTATCGCCATCGAAATATCCGGCAAGCTTTTCCATTTTACCATTTACAAGAATATCTTCAACAAAATTTTTAACCAACTGTTTGTTAGCCGCTGTCTTGTCTAAATCTTTTGCTTCTGTGGTGCCATCTGTCATCGTGTGCCCGCTTGGATTAGGTGTAGATGGTTTTTCCTGCAGGTTGTCCCAATGCTCTACAATTTTTCCATCCTCAAAACGGAAGATATCAAACCCGATCTTTGGACCGAAAAAGTTATAATCGGTGTGAGCAAACACATACTCGCCATCCTGGAAGACTCTTATAGTATTCACTTTAGCAGATTTTGGTGGCAATTGCTGCATTAGCTTTCCGAAACCTGCTAATCCATCCTCAGCACCCAGGTTATGCTGGATGTATTTATTGGGATTAATTACGGCAACAGGTTCACTTGCTCCTGTTTCAATAGCTTTTAAAAGTGCTATAACTTTTTCTTTCTTCTCCATATGGTTAGATTTTTTAGCATAAATAAATAGTGATGGTACTATCAGCGCTGTTGCCGCCAGATAAATGATCGCTTTAAATTTCATTTCAGTTTCATTTTGACACAACAAAGGTCTTTCAATTCCCAGGGGTGGAAAAGGTCAAAATCGGAATATGTATGATACTTTTGGGAACAGATGAGATTAATGACTTTCGCGAAACTCTATCGGGGTTTTCTCAGCGTGCTTTTTAAAGAACTTGATAAAGTTGGTAGGTTCTTCGAAACCAAGTTCATAGCCTATTTCTTTGATTGAGTAAAGCGTATGAACAAGGAGCCGTTTGGCTTCAAGCATTACACGTTCATCTATCAATTCCTTAGGTGTTTTGCCAAGTGTTTTTGTAGTGGCATTTGTAAGGCGTTTTTCGGAGACGTTTATTTGACTGGCATATCCGCGAACAGACCGCAGACTTTTATATTGACTATTCAGAAGATCTCTGAATAATGTGGTATAATCAAGATCAGCCCCTTTTTTTATTTCATAATGCCCCAGGCGTCTATACTCACGTTCGCAACGCAACAGAAGGGTATGAAGGAGGTTCCGGAGAATGTCATAGGTATGACCATCTTCTTTCTCAACAAGCTCTTCTTCGATTTCGGTGAAACACTCAATGATGGGATTTGACCTTGCAGATACTTTGAAAGTGGCAGTATCGAGAAAATCATTGAACAGAATGGAATTCCTGATAAACAGGAGATCATCGTTCGATTTGGCAAAAAAATCATCTGTGAATAACAATACCTTTCCTGTGACCTTCTGAATTTTCTGAAAGGTTTGTACCTGGTGCTTGTTTACAAAAAGCAAGGTATTATTCAGGTTACGGATGGGCTTGAAATCGACCACGTGTACCTGAGGTGCCTGTTGAAACCAGAAGATGTGATAAAAATCAGCTCGATGAGGCTGACTAAGGATATCCCGATACTCGGTATATAATTTCTTTAACGGCAGGACCTCTATCTCGTGCCGAAATCCAGCTTTAAATCTATAGGACTTTATATCCGTTGCCATAATGACTAAAAGGTACCAATGTTTCGTAAATTAATCTTATTTAAATCAAAGAGGGTGGTGACTACATCCTTTCCTCTCTGGGAGAATACCCGAACTTTTTCTTAAACGCAGCACTGAAATGTTGTACAGACGAATATCCCAGCATGTTTGCAATTTCCGTCACAGACTTATTAGGATCGGATAAGTGATCCCGGGACAATTCCAGGCGCTTTTCGGCCAGATAGCCGAACACGGTAGTCCGGAACATTTCTTTAAATCCACGCTTCAGCTTATATTCATTCAGGCCTGCAACCCGGGCCAGTTCCGACAGGCTGGGCGGATTGTCTATGTGTTGTAGTATGTACTCTCTGGCATATTGGATACAGTCCTTATCATGATCAGTGCGGGCCACTGCTTTTCTGGGACGGCAGTTAAACGCTTCCGCCTGTAAAACCAGTATTTCAATAGCTTTGGAGAGCAGGAACATCTTCTTGATACCCTCCTGGTACTTGCAGTTCAGGATGGCATCTATAGCTTGTTGCATTGGCAGATCAATGGGAAGATGCTGTTCTGAGATCAGCACCGGCTTTCCTGATATTACCTTTTCAGAAAATCGTTTCAGGGTATCATTAGCGTTTTCCGTTAATTTCAGAAAACTATCGCGTGGAAACTGAATCTGGAATTGAGAAGCATACAAATGCTCATTAGTAATGGTACCGGCGTTGCCGTTGCTGTACAATATGTTGTGCTGATTATGTCCAAAGGCAAGTGGTTGCTCATGCTGATCGGAATTAAGTAACAGCTTACCGCGGAGGTTGAAATGCATCTGTACAATATCCAGGTCAGACTGGAATGCCATATCAGAACGGGCTTTATAATGCCAGTTGGTATGTATCATATGAATTCCGTCAAAGTGCCAATGCGATAGCACGGCATCGGCGAAAGGGAGCGCTACACGGTTGGTCGTCTCTATGAGGCTGGGGCTATTGAAATCATGATCAGATACATTACTGTTACGGAGTATCTGGTTGGTGGCAATGTGCTTTATCTCAAATGGCATGTGTTCCTCAGATATAAATTTAACTCCCTTAAATGTAAATAAAATTCCGGGAACCGGCTCAACTTCGCATCAAAACAAGAACGCTATGAATATGTTCCTTTTGAGTTTACTGATGCACATTACAGGATTAACATTAGCCGCAGGAACAACCTTTATCGGCTATTTAATGAACCGCCGCTTCTGGAAATTTTATGTAACCGATAAGGCCAAAGCATTAACAGTGATGGAATTGGGAGCCAGGCTACCCAGGATCATTGGCATCGGCATGGGTTTATTAGTGCTTTCCGGTTTTTTTATGATGTACCTCACAAAGGGTGTTTTTGCAGAACAGCTATGGTTCAGGATAAAAGTAATACTCGTGTTGCTGGGTATTGGCGGTGGCTTTGTCGCCAGATCACTGGATAAAAAGATGAATGCGCTGATAGCTGCAGATAACAGTTTGGGCATAGACAGTCTGAAACGGCAAATGATGTTGTTCTATCTGGTGCAGCTGCTCTTATTCTTCAGCATTTTTGTACTGGGGGTGTTCAAGTTTAATTAGTCGCCTGCAAACGGATGTCGTACATAGCATTTCAACTACTTTGTCTGTAGGCGAAATTGCATACGAATTGGGATTTGAACATTCGCAATCGTTCAGTAAGTTATTCAAAACAAAAACCAAACTTTCGCCTCTGCAGTTCCGGCAATCATTTGGTTGACCACTTGGAGTGATTGAGTAATACCAAAAGAAACCTGGCTTCTTTAAAATTGGACTGTCTTTTTTTTGAAAATTGGACTATAAAGGGATGCCAATCATTAAATACTTTTGCTCCAAAAAAACTAATCTTTAGGGAATATGGAACATGTCAGTATTAGAAGAACCTCCGCAGAGGATATTGAACATCTGAGGCAGATCGGGAAAGATACCTTTTTTGAAACCTTTGGGCATAGCAATACGGAGGCCGACATGAAAAAGTATCTGGACGAAAACTTCAGCCCGGAGAAGGTCAGCGCAGAGTTGAGCAATCCGGATTCTCAGTTTTTCATTGCGTGGGAGGGCGATACTCCCATCGGATACCTGAAGTTAAATACAGGCAAAGCACAGACTGAACCACAGGAAGACAGTGCTATTGAAATAGAACGTATCTATGTACTTGGTGCCTATCATGGTAAGAAAATAGGACAACTTTTATACGAAAAAGCCCTGGAGGTAGCTCAGATTCAAAACAAATCGTTCATATGGCTGGGTGTATGGGAAGAAAATCCAAGAGCAATAAGGTTTTACGAAAAGAATGGATTTGTTGCTTTCAGCAAGCATATCTTTAAACTTGGGGAGGATGAGCAGGTGGATGTTATGATGAAGAAGGTGTTATCACCTGACATCTAAAATTAAAGAACATCAGACAAGTTTTATTATTTAACTTTCGTTCCGAGGTATCAGTGATAAATGGGTAATAAGGTAAAGTAATTACAACGAGCCACTATGAACATCCCACAGCTCATTCTGGTGTTTATCGAAAACCAAACAGTAGCCAGCCCAATGTTACTGCCCTTTCGCTACACCAAAGGGGATGAATGGGAAAGGTTTCAGCACTTGGGGCAACAATGGTTTTTATATGACGGCAGCCCGAATCTAAGCTTCCAAAAGTTCCCCTTTTTTTTTACTTTTGATTAAATGGGGGTCTTAATACATGCCAATGATAGGGAGCTGATTGTCATGCTACAGGCAGGCGACAATGCCGCGTTTACTGAACTTTACAATAGGTATAAAAAGCCCCTGGTCATACATGGTTATAAGAAAACCGGCGACCTTGAGGATGCGAAGGAGATTGTACAGGAGGTGTTTTCTACCCTATGGAGCCAACATGAGCAGCTTCCTCCCATTCAGCATGTATCTGCTTACCTATATGCGATGGTCCGCAATAAAGTATTGAATTATATAGAACATAAGCAGGTGGAGGCCCGATATGCCCTTAATTTTCAAAACTTTATAGATGAGGGACACAATATGTCCGACATTCAGGTCCGGGAAAAGGAGTTACAGCAAATAGTTGATAAGGAGATTGCCGCGCTCCCACCCAAAATGCGGGAGGTATTCATGCTGAGCCGAAAGGAACACCTTACTCACAAAGAAATAGCCGACCGGCTCAATATCTCCGAGTTTACTGTGAAAAACCATATCAAAAGTGCATTAAAGATCCTGCGTTTGAAGATCGGGTTATGTGTCCTGATCGCTTTGCATTATTTTTTTTAAAAATTTTCATTCCCACTAGCCCTTCCCCCTTTTTATACTGTCATACATTATATGGGAGTATCATTTAAAGAACTGCTACATAAATATAATGCCGGGGAATGCACCCCGGAGGAGAAAGCAATCGTTGAATCATGGTATGACCAGCTGGAATTGCCAGATCTGAAGGCGCTTACAGAAGAACAGTTACTTGAAACAGAACTACTTATCCCTCGTTTACCAGCCAAACAGCGGAACCGCCGGCCATGGATGTCCGTGGCGGCGGCTGTAGCTGTACTGGTATTGGCAGGGGGATATTTTGTATACCATTCCGGAAATACCCAGAAACATCAACCGGTAGCGGTGATGCAGAATGATGCCCTTCCGGGGTCTAATAAGGCCGTGCTTACACTGGCCAATGGCCAGCACATCATACTGGAGGAGGCAAGGGAAGGGGAGCTGGCACAGCAGGGAAGTACAATTATTAAGAAAAATGCCGATGGCGAGCTGAATTATACCGGCGGGGAAGTGCAGGATGAAGATGCCCTCCCTTTGATCAATACTGTAAGTACACCCCGGGGAGGAAAACATCACCTGGTACTGGCAGATGGAACACAAGTGTGGTTAAATGCTGCCTCTTCTGTTACTTACCCGGTGATTTTCAACAGCCAGGAACGGAAAGTGGAAATTACGGGGGAAGCGTATTTTGAAGTAGCACAACATGCCGATCAGCCATTCATGGTTGTTTGTAAGGGACAAAGAATCGATGTGCTGGGAACAAATTTTAACGTAAACGCTTATCCGGATGAACCGGTGATTAAAACTACCTTATTACAGGGAGCTGTTCGTGTAACAGCCGATGGGGGCGAAAGTGCCGTATTGAAGCCTGGGCAGCAGGCAGTTTTGAACAGTCTGCAACATGTCAAGATAAGCGCTGTAGACCCTGAAGTGGCTATTGACTGGAAGGAGGGCGATTTTATATTTAAGAACGAGACCCTGCCGGATATTATGCGAAAAGTATCCAGGTGGTATGATGTGGATGTGGATTATGGGCACTATAGCCATAGTACGCTGACTTTTAGCGGGGAGGTATCCCGGGCACGGAACCTGTCGGTCGTACTAAAAATGCTGGAAACTACTGCGGCGGTAAAATTTACAGTGAAGAACAACCATATTACTATAGCTGACCGATAGGATTGTAATTAATCATTAACCAACCATAATAATTTATCAACCAATACATTAAAAGCTATGATGGTAATGCAATAATCACCTACACCTCTTTGGAAAGGCTGAGCCAAAATAAGTAACCGGAAGCGGTGGAACACTTCCGGTTATGATTTGCGCTTAGCTACTGATACCGGTGTGGCCGGTCTCAGACTAAACATTATTCATTAAAAATTATTCGCGTTGCATGCACCGCTTCGTGGGCAAGGCTGCTTTGCGAAATAACTCAACCAAAATTATGAATTTTTGTCCTGAAAAATCAGGCAGGTGGACAACCTGCGCATTAATGTCCTTGCGCATTATGAAATTAATCGTACTCATTCTTACTTCAATCGGCATTGTGCAGGCCAGCGCTACGGGCTATGCACAAAAGGTCACGCTTAGTATGGAGAAGACACCGCTGTCCCAGGTATTTAAGGAGATCAGGAAACAGACGGGGTATGACTTCTTTTATACCGATGATATGCTGAATACCAGCAAACCGGTGACTATCCATGTGAAAGATCTTGAGCTCCCGGCAGTACTTAATAAGTGCCTGGTAAATCAACCGCTTGCCTACAGCATTGAGAATAATATTATTCTGATCCATGCTAAACCCATCACCAGCGAACCGGCCCCTCCCAGGATGGTGACGGGTATGGTGATGGATGAGCACAATAATTACCTTCCCGGGGTAACTATAAAGGTGAAAGGGGATCTCCAACGGGTGACCCTGACCAATGAAAAAGGGAGTTTTACAATCATCATTCCCGATGAGAAGGCCGTTCTGCAGTTTTCTTCTGTGGGATTTGTGAGCCGGGAAGTACCTGTAACCGGTAGCACCGGGCCCTTGAAGGTAGTTTTGAGAGCGGATATAGGAGATCTGGACCAGGTGCAGGTCATTGCTTATGGCTCGACCACCAAACGGTTTAATACAGGGGATGTAACGACCATAACAGCTAAAGATATTGCGAAGAATCCTGTCAACAATGTGCTGGAAGCATTACAGGGAAAGATACCTGGGTTATTCATTCAGCAGGTAACCGGCCAGCCGGGAGGTGCTTTTTCACTCCGGTTGCGGAATGCGGCCAACTTTAGCTCGACAGCGCCTCCGCCGCTGATAGTAGTAGACGGTGTGACCTATCCGGGAGCGAAGCTGCCTATGGAAACAAATACACTTTATGGCACCGGCAACTTTTTACAGGGAGGTAATGGTCTGAATTTCCTGAACCCTAATGATATTGAGAGCATCAGTGTGCTGAAGGATGCCGATGCGACGTCTCTGTATGGGGCAGAAGGTGCTTATGGCGTAGTACTCATTACTACTAAAAAAGCAAAGCCTGGACCAGCTACACTAAATGTGAACGTATATGATGGTGTTTCGATGTTAGGACAGCACGTAAAGCCGATGCATACTGCACAGTACCTCATGCTTCGCCGGGAGGCACTGAAGAATGATGGTAGCACTGTAGGGGACGGAGACCCCGATCTGAACGGAACTTACCCTCTGGACAGAGATAATGATTATCAAAAGGAGATGCTGGGGAGTCTGGCGCAAACAGCCAATTTAAATGTCACTTATGGAGGCGGCACACAAACTACCAGCTATATGGTAAGCGGTAGTCTCCGTAAGACCGGGAACATCCAAATACATAAAGGCTCAATGGTGGATGGTTCTATGCACTTTTCCATCAATACTAATACAAAGGATAACAAATTCAGTTATGCAGTTTCAGGTTCTTATCTTTCCAATGTGAATGATATGGTGCCGATCGACTTTTCATCTGTAGCCGTATTCACGCCACCCAATGCACCTTCACCTTTCCTTCCTGATGGAAGTGTGAACTGGGATAGTCCGAACAATGCGGTTGCCGCAGATATAAACCGTACTTACCGTAATGTGACCAATAACTTACTCGGTAACACGAACCTCAGCTACCGGCCTTTCAAACATGTTGCTTTACGGATAAACCTGGGGTACAGCAATATCAACGGTCAGCAATTAATGGGATATCCTACTACTGCCATGCCTCCAACAAAGGTGGATGCCGCAGCCAATACGTATAGTAGCTTTCACCATTTTCAAACACGTAATGTGACCCTTGAGCCTTATGCGGAGTATAATAATAACTTCTGGCAAAAAGGGGAGTTCAGCTTTAAGGTCGGCGGAAAGCTTGATAACAATCTCAGTACTGTCGATGAGATCTCTGGTAAAGGTTTTCCCTCTGATGCTTTGCTCAGCAATCCTTCCGTAGCTACAACAGTGTCGACCGTTTATCGACAGACACCTTACCGGGATATCGGTATGTATGCAATCATGAAATACATCTGGGACCAGAAATATATCATTAACCTCAATGGAAGACGGGATGGATCTACCCGTTTTGGCCCCGGTAAAAAGTTTGGCACTTTCGGATCTGTGGCTGCTGCCTGGATTTTCAGTGAAGAGCCCTTTATCAAATATAACCTGCTGTTCCTGAGTTATGGAAAGCTCCGTGCCAGTACAGGTATTATAGGTGGAGATGCTGTGGGTGATTTTGCATATCTGAGTAAGTATGTAGCAGGATCAGGTACTTATTCGGGAAAGACAACCCTCAGTCCGGGTAGTTTGGCGAACCCTGATCTCAGCTGGGAACATAACAGGAATACTGAAGTAGGGCTGGAACTGGGCTTCTTTAAAGACAGGGTGCACGTGGAAGGGAATTATTACCGGAATATTGCTTCAAATCAGTTGATCAGTATACCACTGTCCACGGTGACTGGTTTTGGTGGCTTTCCTGTGAATACAGATGCAGTGATCCGCACCAGCGGATGGGAAATGAGCGTAGGGACCAACAATATCCGGAAAAAGAATTTTAGCTGGACCACGCGATTTAATATGTCTATCCCAACCAGTAAGCTGGTGAAGCTCCCTACTTACCGGAATCTGGGAATTAACTATGTACTTGATAAACCGGTTACCGGTATCAAGGTGTTTAACTATGCCGGTGTAAACCCGGAAACGGGATATTTCAGTTATATCAATGCCAAAGGGGAGAAGGCCGATTATCAGGCCATGGAATTGTCGGATGCAGATAAGACCCAGTTTATTGATCTGGCGCCTAAGTATTATGGAGGGATCGAAAATACATTTACATACAAACGTCTGTCACTGGATTTCTCTTTCGTTTTTACCAAGCGGACGGCGATGAATGGATTGGCACAGAACGGATTTGCGGTAGGTTATGCTGGTTTGAACGGCCCGACTTACTGGCTGGACCGCTGGCAAAAGCCGGGGGATATTACTGACGTTCCGCGTATGAGCGCCACAATAATGAACCTGATCAACTTCTCACAAGTATATGTGAACAGTTCCGGAGCCTATAGTGATGCCACTTATGCCAGGCTGCAAAACGCAAGTATCCGGTATAGTTTCGCCAGCACGGTAGTTTCAAAATTACATGTGAAGGAGCTCTCGATGTATGTGCAGGCACAGAACCTGTTCACCATTTCTAACCTTGGAGGGCTTGATCCTGAGAACCTGAGCCTGTCGGTAATACCACCGATGAGGGTGATCACCGCAGGTTTAAATGTATCCTTCTAAACTAATTAATTGAGATGAAAATGAAAATCAGCATTATAAAATTACTCGCTTTATCCCTGCTATTCGCCAGTTGCCAAAAATACCTGGATAATGGCCAGTTGCCTGCAGGCACGATTGGGGGGGCAGACGCATATATATCAGATAATTCAATATCAGCAATTGTGACCGGCTCCCTGGCGGCGTTAAGTGACGCCGGACCTAATGATTTTCCGGAGCTTACCAGTCTGTATACAGACGAATTATTGCCCATGCCTAATACATCGGCGAATAATAAAATCCACATGTGTTATGCAGATGCTATTTCACCTGCTACCGTCAATTACTGGTCATCTACCTATAGTAAGATCTATGCTTTAAATCTGGCGATAGAAGGGATTAATGCAACAAATGCCCAATTGTATTTTAAAAGCCAGTGGTTGGGAGAATGTTATTTTTTACGGGCATTCAATTATTATTATCTGACTAATTTGTATGGAGATGTAGCGCTGGCCTTGACTTCCGATTTTAATGTAACCAATAAGCTATCGCGTACACCACAAAGCGATGTGTACCAGCAGATCATTAGTGATCTGAAGACGGCGGCGTCCTTGTTGTCAGCCACTTACAGGGATGGTTATGGGTCGGTAACATCAGACAGGGCCCGTCCAAACCGGCGTGCAGCGCAGGCCCTGCTGGCAAAGATGTACCTGGCTACAGGAGAATGGCAGCATGCGGCAGATATGGCAGACTCGGTGATTGCTGACAATGATACCTACAAGCTGGTAGGACTGGCCGATGTATTCTTAAAAAATAGTCAGGAAACTATCTGGTCCATGGCCATGATAGACGATAGGGCGGCAAGTGAATTCGAGCTCTATAACAACTCGATGCCGGCTACAGTGACCACCGATCCTGTGTCTACTTACCTGGTACAGGTACAGTTAACGGGTGATCTGCTGAACAGCTTTGAGCCTGGTGATGGACGATATACGAACTGGGTGAGGGCCACTACATATACTGGCATCACACCTGCTGCCACCTATTATTTTCCTAACAAATACAAATCAGTGGCCAATGGTGCTGAGCGGTCTATGATACTGCGACTGGCAGATATTTACCTGGTAAGAGCAGAGGCAAGGACAGCGCTGAAAAACCTGAGTGGAGCACAGGAAGATATTAACGTAGTCAGGAGTCGCGCAGGATTATCAAATACCTCCGCTTCCACTGAAACAGACCTGTTGGTGGCCATTGCACAGGAGCGCCGGGTAGAACTGTTCACTGAAATGGGAAACCGCTTTTCTGACCTGAGACGCACGGGCAAGCTGGATGCTGCCATGCTTGCTGTTAAAGGTAATAGTATATGGGCTTCTTATAAACAATTCTGGCCTATACCACCGACGGAAATCACTTATAATTCTAATCTTACTCAAACTTTTGGATACTAATGATGAAAGAATATATTATCGCAGGCCTGGCGCTTTTATTTACAGGTCGTGCAGCCGCACAAAACCATTATACAATACAAGGGCAGCTCAGTAAAATGCAGAAGCCTGCGAAGGCATATCTGATCTATTCAATGGGCTGGTCGAACGAGCGGATATTGGATTCTGCTGTGCTGTCGGGTGGCAAATTTACTTTCAAAGGAGTTGTCACAGATCCGGAGAAGGTAGGTATTGTGATCGGCGAAAGCCAGAATGCGATCACTTTTTACCTGGAACCGGGAGTGATCAGTATTAAAGGTACAAGTTCACTAAAGGATGCCGTGGTGAAGGGAGGTAAGATCAATGCACAATATGCTGCCTATTACAAGGAGGTACTGGCATCGGGTGATGCGCTTTCATTGCAGCTGGACGAAAGTTATAGGAAGGCTACTACCGGAAAGACGGTTGATAGTGCGTTTATTCTTTCTTTGTATGATAAAGCAAAGCAGATGATGAAGGAGCGGGATACTTTGAAATATGCTTATATCCTGCATCATCCCGATTCCTATATAAGTCTTGAGACCTTGATAGAGCTGGCTGGCGAGCTACCTGTTACACAGACTGCATCATTATTTAAGCAACTGTCTCCGGAGGTCAGAAATACTGCTGCCGGGAAAAGACTGGTAAATGACTTGTTTGATACTGGTCCGACGTCAATCGGGTCTATAGCGCCTGATTTTACAGAAAATGATGTGAACGGACAACCAGTACGTTTATCCGATTTCAGGGGAAAATATGTACTGCTGGATTTCTGGGCATCCTGGTGTGGCCCCTGCCGGGCGGAGAATCCCAATGTTGTTAAAGTGTATAATAAGTATAAGGACCGGAACTTTACTGTGCTGGGGGTATCGTTAGATCAGGCAGGTAAAAGGGATGCCTGGCTGGCAGCGATACAGCATGATGGACTGACCTGGACGCAGGTTTCGGATCTGAATTACTGGAATAGTGCGGCTGCTAAATTGTATAATATAAAAGGAATACCTCAAAACTTCCTGATTGATCCTTCCGGGAAGATAGTAGGGAAGAACCTAAGAGGAGAGGCGTTGGAAAGTGAAGTGGCGAGGCTTATTCAATAGTTATTGTTTAAAGAGGCTGTATTGTAATTGTAATACAGCCTCTATTTCTATTTGCTTGTGTCCTTACTGATTCTTATTCTTCAACGAAAATGCCTCACTTTTGTGAGGCATTTTCCTAGTTTAGTATCTTAAATATCATTTTGTTTTTAACAGTTCAATGGGAAATGGGTGTTCTTTTAGTCTTCGTTTAGCCTGTTCTATTTTTTTTATAATAAAAGGACTATTTCGCACAGCTTCCTCGGAAACAGTCAACTTTCCTACTACCGTTTTTTCCCTTTTATCAAGAAATTTGGAAAATTTTGTAGACATACTTTTTCCCTTTTAAAGGTTTCGTTTGTTATATAAGGATACTTTTCTTTTTTCATCGTGACAGCAAAAGTAGGTTGTGGATCGCTAGTCTGTTGCTACTTTGCACAAAATCACTTTTAGTTTTTAATAGAAGACATAAACCATATAAATCATTGATAGACTTCCCGCTTTTCCTGCCAGTCGAAACTCCCTATTCTCTTAGCGATCAGCCAGCGGTTATTCTCACGGATGAAATCATCCTGGTAAGTAGCGCCGATAGTAGTTTTCATTTTTTTACCGTTCTCAATACCGATCAATGTAACGAGGCAATAAGACGTTCCGGTAGCATTATCACCATTTATAGTCACCGTCTGCTGACCATTTAAATGGTAAACGGTTTCAAAGTCTTTAAGGAAATTTCCAAACGCTTCTTCCATTTCTTTCCTGCCTTTCAGTTTTAAAACTGACACACCTCCGGCAAAAGTTTCTGATATTGCATTTTCAGAAAATAGTTGTACCTGGGAGTGTACATCCTTCTTATCCGCCAGGATGGAAACGGCATCAACGAGGTCTTTGAGGGAGGCCCTATCCGCTAATTCTTTAATATCCATGTTTGTACTTTTGTTTGATAATATCTGATTCTAAAGAACACGCCCCAGAGGAGCGTGCTCTTTGAAATTTTCACCCTCATGCGACTGTGAGCACGATCTTGCCCTGGATGTGCCCTTGGGCAGCTCGTTCGTGCGCCTTTTGAGCTTCAGCAAGTGGAAATGTACTATCGATGGCCACGCGAATTGTCCCGGCATCGAGCAAGCGTC
Organism: Chitinophaga sp. CF418; assembly: GCF_900142925.1. Lineage (GTDB taxonomy): Bacteria > Bacteroidota > Bacteroidia > Chitinophagales > Chitinophagaceae > Chitinophaga. Next base: position 142,938 of record NZ_FRCN01000005.1, on the reverse strand, counting down.
CGATTTCCGCGAGCTGTGAACCGTTTGAGCGCACCTGGGTCATGGAGACTGTGATGCCTCGCTTCGCAGCCTCCTCAGCGTCGGAGAAGCCTAAGAACACCGGGAACAACGCGCCGCCAGGCTTGAGTGTGCGCAGGAAACGACCGGTGGTGGGGCCGCCAAGGGTATCAACAACGAGATCATTATCATGCGCGACATCCTCGGGAGCGTTCTTTTTGTAGTCGATGAATTCGTCAATGCCGAGTTCGCGCAGGAACGACTCATGCTTGCCTGATGCCACCGCTATGACGTGCGCCCCCTTCCATTTTGCCAGCTGCACCGCTAAGTGTCCCACGCCACCCGCTGCACCATTGACGAGTACCGTCTTGCCGTTAAGTGGCACCGGGCGATGCCTCTCTGGTTGAAGAGGGTTCTGTACATCATGCCCCAGCTCGATCAGGAACTGCCATGCAGTGAGAACTGCCATAGGCGCTGCCGCGGCCTGCACGTGGTTGATGCCGGCTGGCTTGTGCGCGAAGTCTGATGCCGGTGCAGCTACGTATTCTGCATAAGCAGCGCTATCCCCGAAGCTGGGAAAGCGAACCATGCCGAAAACTTCATCGCCGGCAGAAAAGCCCTGTACGTCCGGTGCGACGGCCTCGATGACGCCCGATATGTCCGTTCCCGGAATGATAGGGAAGGAGGGCTGTGGTCTCCATTCTGGAGGAAGCATTTTATATCCGTCGCGCAGGTACCAGTCGGGAGGATTGATACCCACCGCGTGAACACGAACGAGTACTTCACCTGGCTTTAGTTCAGGAAGCGGTGCATTCTCATAACGTAATACTTCCGGACCACCAAACTCGTGCAGCCGGATCGCCTTCATCACCGAAGCACGTTCAATCGTATCTACGTTGTTTTCAGTTTGTTTCATTTTATTGTACTATTTGTATTGTAATTTTTAATCAAAAAGATTCAGGCATGCTGTGCCCTGACAGCTGCTGCACTGAGTAGCCTTACATATTTTTTTTCCTTAAAAGTTCATCAGATCTGCGACGAATAGGGATGGAGTATACAGGTGGTCAATTAAAGGACTTCCTGAAGACTGTCGGAGAAAGATTGGTGTATCGCTTAAATAATTTGTTAAAAGACTGTGGATGCTCAAAACCCAATTGGTAAGCAATTTCGGCGATAGTCAGCCGGGTCGTACTTAGGACCACTTTAGCCTCTTCAATTAACCGGTCATGTATATGCTGCTGTGCGCTTTGCCCGGTCAATGACTTGAGCATATCTGTCAGGTATCTTGGTGACACCTGAAGATGCTTAGCCGCTTCAAGTACTGTCGGTATGCCGCCCTGCTGGTCTGCAAAGCGAGCTGACAGATAGGTGTCCATCTGACTGATTAAATCATGATGAATTGCTTTGCGGGTAAGGAATTGGCGGTTGTAAAAGCGATTACTATAATTAAGCAGCAGTTCGATCTGGGAAACCAGCACATCCTGGCTAAAAGCATCAATATTATTATCCAACTCGGCGGCAATGTTTTCAAATAAGCCGGCGATTATTTTTTTCTCTTTTTCGGAAAGGAACAGTGCTTCATTCACGGCATACGAGAAGAAGCCATACTGATGAATATTTTTTCCCAGCTGATAATTCCGGATCAGATCGGCATGAAAGAACAGGTTGTAACCCTGATAGCAGTTTTGATCGTTGGACATCGTTATCAGTTGATTGGGCGCTAAAAAAGCCAGGCCGCCTTCCTCAAAGTCATAATAGTCTTGTCCATATTTTACCTGGCCTCTGAAGTCCTTCTTAAAAGTAACTTTATAAAAATTGATCAGGAAATTATGTACGGCATTTTTAGGGCTGCCCTTGTGTTTATCATAATTCACTAAGGCAACCAGCGGATGCAGCGGTTCCGGCATATTTATCTCTCTCATCAACTCAGAGATACTTTTATAAATGACAGGAGGCGGTGTAGCTTTCATGACTTAGGCTTTGTTTTCCAATACAAAGATCCGTAAAGACGGCCATTTAAAGTTAGCCTAATTTGTCAAAAGTGTAGCCGAAATCCCCCGGGCAGCAATTTTGATGACATAAAGCATCAAAAAGGGTAGAGAAGTATTACTACTCAGCCCTTTCAGGTTGGGAGGACTGAATTGTGTGCATACTTAAATTATCATTTAAGTATATTTGTAGCTGTGATATTTGGATGACCTTTGAATGCTGGTGCTGCTAGTGAATGAATTGCAAATCTTTTAACGCCATGCCGGAAAAATCAGATAAACTCTTATTACTTGACCTTGATGAAACATTGATACATGCTAGCCCTGTCCCTCTGGCTGTTGCTCCTGATTTTAAATTTGATTTATTTCACGTTTATAGGCGTCCCGGGCTTGACCGGTTTCTTATAAATATATCCCAACATTTTACATTGGGCGTGTGGAGTTCTGCAAGCAATGAATATGTAGAGGAGATTGTTAAAATGATAACACCAGATACAGTAGAATGGTTCATGATATGGGGTAAAAGCAGGTGCACCATAAAACGGGATTATAATTTAGATACTTATTATTTTGAAAAGCGGTTGGACAAAGTAAAAAAGAAAGGTTTTAAGCTGGAGCAGATCATTATTGTTGATGATTCACCGGAAAAATCGAGGAGCAATTATGGAAACGCCGTGTATATTGAACCATTTGAAGGAAATAGAAGCGATAATGAACTTGTATATTTGTATGATTATCTTTTAACTTTGAAGGATGTAAGCAATATACGAACCATCGAAAAAAGGGGCTGGAGGTACCGAATGACTGAGCAGCCCGAATAAACAAGATTTACATATCGACGCCCCGATCATTATTTTCACCTGCAAAAGCCCTTATCGGAGAATTGTACTTTATGTAATGTGAACACAAACATGGCAAAGAAAAGAAAAACACTAAGCAAAGATTTTAAAGAACTATTGAACAAGGGAAATCTTCAGGAACTAAAAGAGGTATTTAATAAATGTGAGCTTGATGCTCGTGGAGGATATAGTAAGCAAACCGCCCTGGCATATGACAATTGTCCTCATGAATTAGCAGTATGGTTGGTTGAACAAGGTGCAGATTTACAAGCCACTGACACTTGGGGAAATACACCTCTTCACAATCGATCTCGTAGTATATTTGGCAATATAAGAAGCTTGTTAGAATTAGGTGCTGATATACATGATAAAAGTAGTTCTATCGGCACGCCTCTCCATGCCGCAGCAGATTCTCATAATGTTGAAAATACAGCACTGATGCTTCCATCCGTAGAATATAAACGATAAATCTGAATAGTGATGAAATACCGGTTATAGGACTAACTTCATCGGGTATGCCGCATCAGAATGAAGAGAAGCGGCTGTATAACCTTGTAAAATGAGGAATACGAGGCTTTGGTTTAGCTTTTTACCAGGTTTATTGAAGGGAGAGAAAAAGAGTCAAAAATCAGCTAACTTAGCCAACCGATGTCACTTAAACCGTTCTCCGAAAAGTTTCGTTTGATGTGTTTGCATTACCTGGTGTGGGCATCAATCGGGATCATCAGTTTCTTTTCCATGTTGCAGGCAGACGGAGCCGCGCGATCGGCGCTATCCGCATGTAATAGTTGTGGTTTTTATGCACTTATCGTATATGGAAATATTAACTTCCTGTATCCCCGTTTCTATCAAAAGAAAAAGTATCTCCCTTATTTACTGGGTTCAATAGTCTTGTTGGTAATAGCAGGGATTGGGCGCGGTTATTTATCCTTGTATATACGCAATAACGCTTTTGCTGCTGCCCCCCACAGGCTGGATGCCTGGTCTCACATTACCTTTTTGCTTTCCGTGACGACTGTCTTTATCCTCAGCTTTGTCTTCCGGCTGGCGATGGCCTATTTTACATTAAAACAACAGTCGGAAAAAATATTATTGCAACAAAGCCAGTTTGAATTAAGATTGCTGAAGGCGCAGGTGCAGCCGCACTTTCTATTCAACACGCTGAACGCTATGTATTATGAGGCGTTTATGGAAGCCCCGCGAACCGCACTCCTCATCGAACGCCTTTCGGACATTATGCGCTATTTTGTTGATCAAAGCACCAATGAATATGTTCAACTGGCGACAGAGATTCAATTCCTTGACAACTACATTGCTTTGGAGAAAATGCGGATACAACCTGAGCCGGAAATCATATTTCAACGCAGTATTGACGACCAGCGAAAAATTCCTCCTATGTTGCTGATGACCTTTGTAGAAAATATCTTTAAGCATGGGATAGATAAGATCTCGGGAAGCAATAATATATACATATCGCTGTATGAACAAGAGCAGTATCTTGTTTTTCAGACCAGGAATTATCTGAACAGGCATGCTGATCCCATGCAGATGCAGGGGCTTGGATTAAAAAATCTGCGTCAACGCCTGACGATCCTTTATGGAAAGGATTTTGACCTGTATACGACCGAAGAAAATGAGGAGTATTTTGTTGCCAGTTTAAAATTTCCGCTCACATGATACTACGTTGTATGATAGTTGATGATGAACCCAAAGCAGTTAGCCTGCTGGAAGTACTCATTGGCCAGGCTACCGGCTGGCAACTGGTCGCAAAATGTTACAGCGGCCTGGAGGCGATTGCCTTTTTAAAAAATAACGAGATTGACCTTGTGTTTATGGATATTAACATGCCCCTGGTTAATGGTATGGACCTGGCAGCATTATTATCTCCGGATATAGGGATTGTATTTACAACTGCGTATAGCGAATACGCTGCCGAAAGCTATTCTTACCATACTATTGACTATTTGCTTAAGCCAATTACCCTTAAGCGTTTCCTGGCGGCTGTACGCAAAACCGAAGAGCATTTCAAAGCACACCGGATAACAGCAAAGGAAGAAAATGGAATTGCGGGTGATGAGTATTTTTTTGTGAAATCAGGCAAAGAGCATCGAAAGATCCTGTTGAACGATATCCTTTTTTTTGAAAGTCAGAAGGAATATGTACAGGTAGTAACCCCATCTTTTAGCCTTCTTACTTACAGGCGCCTCAAAGACATAGAAGCTCAACTGCCAACGGGCTTTATAAGGGTTCATCAATCCTTTATAGTGAATATGCGTCAAATAATGAGGATACAGGACAATCATATACATATTGGCGAAATAAGAATACCCGTCGGAGAAAAATTCCGGGACAGCCTGATGGAGCTTATTCGCAAACGGACTTTTTGAGTATATACTCCGGAGTGTGTTGAGGAAAAGTATACATTGGTTGAATATAGTTTCCCAGGCAAATCCTAAGCTGCAGATTTGTTGCCAATTACATCAATCGTAAAACTATTTTATGAAAAAAACATTATTGAATGGCATTCTCTGTATTGTGATTGTTATTATTGGTAAACCTGCGCTAGCCCAATCGAATCTGCTTGTCGGTTCCTGGCGTTTGATTGCTGCAGACAAGATTTTGCCGGATGGCAAACGGGTAGCTGATTATGGGAATGTACCACATGGCATAGCCATCTTCACCACAGATGGTCACTACGTGGTGGAAATATTCGGGACTGAACGCACGAAATTTACATCAGTCGAACGCGCCAAAGGCACACCAGAAGAATACAAGAATGCAGTTTTAAGCCAAAGTTGTCATTTCGGCACTTATAGTATAGATAACATCAAAGGTACTGTCACCTTCAATATCGACCGCGCTACCTACCCTAATCAGGATCAAACTTTGCAAGTCCGTCCTTTTACACTAAAAGGAGATACACTGAGCTGGCGGGTACCGGCCCGTACGGATGGATCTATTCCTGTATCAGTCTTCAGGCGCATACAATAATGACTGTGTACATCCAAAATTATTTCACTAATTTACCAAACGTGTACTAGTAGGTCAATTTGGAAATTTAAACAAGCGTATATGGCTAACACACAGTTGCGTTACCCTTTTGTTAAAAGCCTGGCAATATTGTTCCTGTTTTTTTCAATTCAGGTAAAAGCACAAAAAACAATGCCAGGTGATGTAGTTATAATTGCTTCGAAAATATTGCATGAAAACCGAACGGTATATATACATTATCCAAAGCCTGATAGCAGTGACATAAATAAACAGTTTCCTGTTTTATATTTAATGGATGGAGAAAGCCATTTTGATATGCTTGCCCAGTATGCTGATTACCTTGGCCGCTGGGACGTTAAAGCAATACCTCAGATGATTGTGGTAGGCATTACCAATACTAAACGTACGAGGGACCTTACGCCAACAGTGAGTATCATCAATTATTTTGGAAAGCCTGATACAAGTGCAACATCATGGATGAAGCCAAGCGGTGGCAATGAGGCATTTTTACAATTTATACGGGATGAACTGATACCGTACATTGATGCAAATTATAAAACACAATCCTATAGAATATTGGCCGGCCATTCATTTGGGGGTATTGCTTCAATCAACTGTTTACTTACTCAACCGGATATGTTTGATGCATATATTGCTATTAGTCCTTCATTTTGGTGGGACGGGGAATATGTATTAAAGCTGGCTGATAGAACATTACAAAAGGGGACGGTACTGAACAAAACACTTTTTTACAGCGATGCAAGTGAAGGTATAAGCGATTCAAGTACTTTTCATACCAACCTGTTGAGATTTGATTCTTTAATATCAGTCAAAAAAATAAAAGGGCTTGTACACACCTACAAATATTATCCTGCAGAAACACATATGACGGAACCTGTAAGCGCTTATTATGATGCATTAAGATTTATTTTTAAAGACTGGAAAGAAAATTAATAAAAGAAATGATAAACGATAGTGAAATAATATTGCGAAAGACAGAAATTACTGATTTAGATTTCTTCTTTATTTTTCAGCTTGACAAGGACGCAAACTATTTAGCTGCTTTCACATCAAAAGATCCAACAGACAAAGCAGCATATCTTCAGAAATATACAAGACTGTTGGATGACCAGACTATAAATATGCAGACAATAATTGTGGACAACAATATTGTTGGAAGTATCGCAAAGTTTGAAATGGAGGGTGAAGCCGAAATTACATATTGGATTGACAAAAAAAAATGGGGTAAGGGTGTTGCAACAGGAGCACTTAGGGAGTTTTTAAAAAGGGAAAATAGTAGACCCATTTTCGGGCGGGTTGCGTTTGATAATTTTGGTTCACAGAAAGTGTTAGAGAAATGCAATTTTGTGAAGATCGGTACAGACAAAGGTTTTGCCAATGCCAGACAGGCAGAAATTGAAGAATTTATTTATAAGCTGACTTAAAAAGAGGTATTCGGAATTTTATGCAGGCAAAAGAGCGCGGAAGGCGTGCTTATCCACCATGCTTTCTACGGCGACCTGAATATCCGTTGCAATAACAGTCATATCAACCCCTGAATAAGGCACTCACAATTAAAACCAGTAGGATAAAAGATAGCAATATTCGGATTGCATCCTTTTAATTGAAAATTTATTTTAGCAAAAAAGTTATCAGGTAACATAAGTATCACAGAATATATCCATTGTATAAATGTTTGATAAGATTGTAAATTATTACAGAATTGAAAAAGCCATTAGCTATTAAAAAGATGTTATCTGTAAAAAGTATAAGTCTTCCCATTAAAAGTATAAGTGATCGGTAGGAGTTTAGAAGAGCTTTGTGTCATTAAATTATTTATTATGAACACAAAAACTCAAAAATCAAAGATCGCTTTAGTAACCGGAGGAAGCCGGGGCATTGGAAAGAGCATCGCCCTTAACCTGGGAAAGCGCGGGATTGGCGTTATTCTCACCTATAACAATAGTCCGGAAAAAGGGGAAGCAGTGGCTGATGAAATCAACAAGGGGGGTGGAAAGGCCGTTGCCTTGCAATTGGATTCAGCAAAAGTGGCATCATTCAGCGATTTCGCTGGTCAGGTTGAGCTGGTCCTTAAGAAGGAATGGAACCGCGAAAACTTCGATTATTTGGTAAATAATGCCGGAATTGCGCAACGAACGCTTATTAATGATACGACGGAAGATGTTTTTGACCAGCTTGTAAATGTGAACTTCAAAGGTGTATTTTTTCTCACGCAAAAGTTAATTCCTTTAATTATCGACGGTGGCCAGATCATTAACATATCTTCGGCACTTGCACGGTTCGCATTTCCTGGTGTTGCAGTTTATGGCTCACTGAAAGCTGCGTTGGAAGGATTAACAAGGTACTTCGCAAAAGAATATTCATCCCGAAAAATTCGTGTCAATACAGTTGCGCCTGGAGCAATTGACACTGAATTCGGTGGAGGAAAGGGCGACGAAAATCACCGTCAACAGATTGCCAGCATGACGGCGCTTGGACGTCTTGGCGAAGCTGAGGATGTTGGCCTTTTTGTGGCATCACTTCTTTCAGACGACAGTCGCTTTGTGAATGCACAACGCATTGAGGTAGGCGGCGGGATTGTAATCTGACAAGTTGTGGGGGCAAACCTTGCTAATACCAAACCAGATGGCTAAGGACATGGCATTAAAAGCATGTCTTTGGCCTTAATTTACGGCAAGGTTGGTTTAAAAAAGTACTAACTTGATCTAATAATTTCCCAGAAAAAGAAAATAGCAACGGTAATGAAATATATAGACATCAAATCAATTGCTGAATTACATGATTTCTTTCATTACGAGAAACCATTGCATCCCCTGATTTCCGTTGTTGATCTGGCGAAAGTAGACCGTTCTCACAGAAAGTCTGATGTTTCATACCGGTTAAATCTGTATTCTGCTGCCTGCAAAAAAATAAAGGGAATTTTCAAGTATGGACATACCACCTACGACTTTACCGAAGGTACGCTTATGTTTACATCGCCATATCAGGTTTTAACTCCGGGTCTTGAAAACGAGGTGGAAGGTTGGGGGCTTTATATCCATCCTGATTTTTTGAATGCCAGCGCCAGGGGAGCTAAAATAACCGGGTTTTCATTTTTTGGATATGACACTAATGAAGCGTTGCATATCTCCGATAGCGAAAAGAATATTCTAAGAGGTTGTATTGAGAATATTCAGCGGGAAATCTCTATAAATCTCGATAATCATTCTTATGATCTTATCCTGAGTAACCTGGAATTGCTCTTTGCTTATTGCTCTCGCTTTTATGATCGTCAGTTTTTAACGAGGGTAAAAGCCAGTAATGATATTGTGCAGCAATTTGACAGGTTGTTAACCGATCATTTTGCCCAGGAGTCTCTTATAGAGGAAGGCATACCGGATGTAAAATATTTTGCTTCAAAGCTAAATTTATCTGCAAATTATTTATCCGATCTATTAAATAAATATACAGGTAAAACAACACAGGAGCACATGCATCTAAAATTAGTTGACAAAGCAAAATCTCTATTATGGAGCACTGAAAAATCAATTAGTGAAATTGCTTATGACCTCGGCTTTGAGCACCCCTCTCACTTTACCAAACTGTTTAAAAATAAAACTGGTTTTTCACCCCGGCAGTTTAGAAATTTAAATTGATCAACCATGTAAGTAAAAGCCAGGCACCAGTATGTCTCAATCAGACATTTAAATACCCACCAAGTAGGACTATCTTCAAGTGGAGGCCTCTTGAAGAGCCAACCATTTCACATTTGATAATAAAGAGTAGAAAGAAACAATATCAACTCAAAACATTCACCGGCTTGATGAATGTTCGAAAATAGATGGCATTAAGTTTTGTACCGTTGGTATTTATAGGCCCTTGGGATTTTTAGGGAACAATGAGCGGTTTAGCGCTAATATCTCTTCATGAGAAGGTTGTGTAGTATGTTCCATAAGTTTACTGATCGCCAGGTCCCTCAGATCGGCAGCGTTTTCTTTAATGCCATCGGCAAGCGCTTCTTTAAGTTCCGTTACATTCAGTTCAGTACAATATGCAGGCGTACCAGGCTGATGCCTCCATGATTGAGAAAGACTTCCCGCATCAACAGCATCAAAACCGGCATCATTGATCAGGTCAGATACAATCATTTTAGCCTTGTCATCATCGCCAGACACAGCCATCGCAATTCGCCCTTCTGCCCCTTCAGGTTTACTTCCATATTCAAGGCTGTGAGCTAGCAGATTGTTGAAAGCTTTAATTAAAGGGCGTCCCAGGGTTTCAGCAACCCATATACTTTCCACTTTACCATTCTTTAGTGCTTCTATCTTGGCATCACGGAACGGATAATAGTTAGAAGTATCAACCACGATTACATTATCTGGAACATCTGCGAACAAATCTTTCGGTAAATCAGGAATGGCCTTTGTAGGAATGGATACAATAACAACATCAACATTGCTTACGACCTCGTTAATTGTAGAAGGTGAGGCACCCAGTTCCTGAGCTCTTTTTTTTAGACTATCGTATTCGCCGGCGCTATGCACCTTTACCTCATGACCGGCTGCAACCAATTTTTTAGCGATTGTACCACCGATTGCACCGGTACCTATTATTCCAATTTTCATTTCTTTCTATTTTTAAGAATAAAAAATTATTACCCTCTTACTGGTACTTCTTACTTTGCAAAACTAGAACATATTGCTTTCCTTTGTATAGCACTTTCCCGAAGGAAAGTGAAAAATTTTAAAATGAAGAGCTATGGCTACAAAGAATGCATATTGTGATTGCCTTGAAACGATAAAGCCTGTGCGAGATGCACTGGATGTGATAAGCGGTAAATGGAAATTACCTATTATCATTTCTGTGGGAGTTGGTAATGCGAGGTTTACTGATATACAAGACAGTATTCCCGGAATAACCCCAAAAGTTTTGGCTAAAGAACTTAAAGAACTGGAACAACACAAACTGGTGAAGAGAATAATTACAGATGGTTACCCAGTTAGGATCTCGTACAAATTAGAAGTCTATGCAGATACATTAACGCCCATCATCTATTCCTTAAAGGATTGGGGAGTGAACCACCGCAAAAAAATTATTCAAAAGGAATGATGTCATTGCCTTAGAGCGATTGCACTGTCCATGTAGCTAAAAAACCTTGATTTTATTAAATGCATAAACGAAGTATCATTCGATGAAGTCGGGACTCGATCCTTTGTAGTGGCCATTTCGTAAACCCAGCCAGAGATGAATCGTAAAAATCAACCCCTGTCAAATGACATAAAATGATGCCATTTGCCGCTTTCGAAAAATCCTATGTTATGAATTCGGCCTCTCGTAAACAGTTTATTCTTCGAGACCCGTTGGCAACGTTAATCCATATAATATTTCGTCACGATCATAATTCTTTAAGAAAAAAGATCGATATACTGCAGGAGCATGGAACAGCTTACATGCCTTTGATCATTGACGTCAAATGATATTACCATGCCTTTACGGGATAACCACCATTTACAAAACTTTCTTTAAGAATAGCAAGCACATCGAACAGGCTATTCCATGAATTTGATATTATTAAGCGTGTTCTTGTAGCTCATTTTTTTTCATGGAAATCTGGAATTTGAATAGTTTTCTCAATAATCGTTATTGTTAATACGCGACTTTTTAGCAAAGTAAAAAAGACTTTACAACAAAGCACATCGGGCTTCCTCGTGGTAATTTTGTTTAAAAGAATTTATGGAAAATTTAAAAGTTTCGGAAACCGTGCTGGTAACTGGTGGCTCCGGTTTTATTGCCAGTTATTGCATCATCGCTTTACTGAGCAAAGGGTATAAAGTCAAGGCCAGCCTGCGGTCGCTAAACCGGGTAGCTGATGTAAAACAAATGTTGTCTGTTGGTGGCATTCAGGATTTTGATAATCTATCTTTTGTTCAGGCGGATCTGTCGCATGAAAGAGGATGGAAAGAAGCAGCAGAGGGTTGTTCCTATATCATCCATCCGGCCTCACCTACACCTAACCCGGCAGCTAAACATGAAGATGAATTTATTATACCTGCAGTAAACGGGGTATTGTTCGTACTGCGTGCAGCAAAAGCAGCCGGTGTGAAACGTGTGGTGCTTACTTCTGCCTTTGGTGCAATAGGTATTGGCACCAATAAAAAATCACCTTATACTGAAGAAGATTGGTCTGACCTGACCCAGGATTTGCCGGCTTACCAGAAATCAAAGACCTTGTCGGAGAAAGCAGCGTGGGAGTATATTGCTGGTGAAGGCAAAGGGCTTGAACTTGCTGTCGTTAACCCGGTGGCAGTGCTCGGGCCGGTATTGGGAGCGGATTATTCGCACTCCATACAAATGATACACGGAATGCTGAAGGGAACCATCAAAGGGCTACCCAACATCCGGTTTCCTTATGTGGATGTGCGCGACGTTGCTGACCTGCACCTCAGGGCAATGATACAACTTGCAGCAAATGGACAACGTTTCCTGGCTACATCAGGCAAAGCCATTTCAATGTTGGATATTGCGGGTATTATGCGTGCAGGCCTGGGAGTCCAGGCAGCCAAAGTACCAAAAAAGGAATTGCTGGGCTGGCTGATCCGCCTCATTGCCCTGTTCAATCCAAAGGTTAAGCTGGTTGTTCCACATTTGGGAATAGTTAAGGAAGCGAGCCATGAGAAGGCCAGCCAATTGCTTGGGTGGCAGCCCCGGAGTAATAAGGATGCCGTTTTGGCTACCGCCCAAAGCCTGGTTGATCTGGGATTAGTATAATTTTGCCTGATTAAACAATATTCATGGACAAGCAGCAACCAGGAGGAGGGACAACAAAAGGACGGGTCTTCGTTTCCTGTAAACACGAGAAACATTACAGCAGGGAACTGGTACTGGATCAGCATGCATTGGTTTACATTTTTGCAGGAACGCTGGAAATTACCTATGCAGATAGGTCCTTTCGTTTTGGGCCAGGTGCCGTCGTGATTATCCCAAACAACGAATTAGGGCGCTTGTTAAAGATGCCTGCTAATGATGAACCTTTCCGTTCTGTATCTCTTTTGTTTCCTATGGAAACGTTGCAAAGGTTTTATCGATCACGGCCGTTCAACCAGGCTGATGGGAAATGGGTTGGTCACATGGAAGTGAACCGGCATCCCCTATTGGAGAGTTTCTTCCAATCGCTGATGCCTTATTTCAATTTACAGGACGAATTGCTGCCTGACCTGGCGGAGATCAAGATTAACGAATGCCTTACTTTGCTAGATAACTTCGATCCGCGCATCAGGCGTATACTAGCTGCATTACATGAGCCTGGAAAAGTAGACCTGGCGGAGTTTATGGAACGGAATTTCATGTTTAATCTGTCGTTGGAAAAATTCAGTTACCTGACGGGACGCAGCCTGACCACATTCAAAAAGGATTTCAAAAACATTTTTCACACCACGCCCGGGCGTTGGCTGATAAAAAAACGGTTGGAGAGAGCACACTATCTGATCGTGATTCAAAAGCAAAAACCTGTTGATGTATATATCGATGCGGGATTTGAGAACCTGGCCCATTTCTCCGCTGCCTTTAAAAAGCAATTTGGCTGTAACGCTTCGCAGATAACTCACCTGACAATTAACGACAGTTCAAATGAATAATGAGTTTCGTTAGAATGGATAGCCCGCCGCAATTCATTCATGAGAATTTTCAAGAAAACTTCGAACCCAAAAGGGCCTTCAAGTCGTTAGATTTGAAGGCCCTCGTAAATTTTGGTCGGGATGGCTGGACGATTGTCGAACCTATTAATAATCGATTTGATAGACTTTCAATGGTTTATACATATCGGAGTTGAAATATAACATATGATTTAGTATAAGCCGGCATGATAGTTTTGGCAGTAATTCTTTATTGAAAAAAGGAATTAACGTATTATCGTGGTTGATATATTGAAGTCGAAAGGAGGATATTTAATTATAATAGATGACAGCGGAAGAATTTAAAATGTTTTGGATTTCCAATTACCCGGAAACTGTACCGATATCACATTATTTCAAACATGACTATTCCGACAGGTGGTTTAGGATTCATAGTTTGCCAGAGTCGAAGCGATATGCGGACAATGACGGGGAATGGAGCATTCTGCTTCATAGACAAAATCAAATAATTACCGACCTTTTAGGCGAAAACTCAAATTTTCTTTTGGTTACCGGTGAGTATACGATGGAAGGCTATACAGAATTACATCCCCTGGCAGAAGTTGGTTCTCTTGCGCAAATGCCTTTTATTTCGCTTACAAAAATGGATCTTAATAAATTAAGCCCGGGTGAATATGACCCAGGTGCGTTTTACCACCCGATGTTTAGCGTGCAAATTTGGGTGCCGAAAAAATTTGACAATATACTCAGAGAAATTGCATATGATAACCTACGTACATTTTTCATTTCAATAGAAAAAGAACTGATGATTGCACCTTACGACGGCGGTATTGATTTCATATTAAAAAACAGCGAAACAAGAGATTTCTATAAGAGAAAATATAGTAGTTGGATTTCTTCAAGACAAGACGGTTTTTAACATACTGGCACCAACGAACAAAATTGAAATTTTTTACTAAAGCATGTTCTTATTCACAGTTGAGGACAGATTTATGATGAGAGGGACCCGTTGGCCGCAAGCAGTTTGACAGTTAACAAAGTTACAACCTATAAAACAGACAATTTCTATTATGAGCAATGAACGAAAAAACAATGAAACACTTTACGAACACGCAGGTGGTTGGAATGCAATATATAAACACGTTGAAATATTCTACCTCTCATGTCTTGCAGATCCAATCTTGCAACCATTATTTGGACATGAAGAGCAACCGGGGCATATAGAAAAATTTACAGCTTTCACTGCTGAAACATTCGGCGGACCAGACAGATTTACAAAAGAAATGGGAGGATTCATGCATTTGATAGATGTACACAGGGGATTCAAAATTACAGAGGAACAACGGCAACGTTTTGTAGATTTATACATGGATGCTGCTGATAAAGCAGGACTTCCCGCAGACAAACCATTTCGTGACGCACTTAAATCCCATGTTGACTTTGGCTCACATGTCGCAAAACAAAACTCAAACGCTAATTCAGACTTAGAATTGCACCCGTTAAGGGAAGTTCCGAAATGGAATTGGCATACTGACGACAAATAATAGATAACCTGGCGCTAACAAATCCAAAGACTTGAAGGCCATTTCACTTGATTGTTTTGAAGATCTTAAAAATGCCAGCGCTAAATATAGTGACTACAATGGAAAAATTAAATATGAAATTTTTCATTCTCCTATTGCTTGTATCTGGACACGTGGCGGAAGTTGGTATTACTCACAGGAAGAGAGATTTACTCCTACATTCCGGTATGGTTACTACACATCAATTACAGACTCCAGTATTGAAATGCGTTTGTGTTTGTCGTAGGTTAACATGAACATAAGGGCTCGGTGCATAGCCCTTATTTCCCAATAATTTTTTTCCGGTGATTAACGCCCCAATCTCTCAATTCTTTTATGACTTTCCCTAGAGAGGCAGCATAAGGGGTTGTGATATATTCAACAATCACAGGCGACTCGTCGTATACGGTTCTTTTAATCAGTGTATGTTCTTCCAGATCTTTCAACTCTTTAGCAAGCACTTTTGAATTTATCTTAGGTATACTTCTTTCTATCTCCCTAAATCGATGATTCCCTGATGATATTGAAATCAGTATCATCAGTTTCCACTTTCCACTTATTACATCTAAGGCATCTCTGACTGGGAGCATTGCCGATAAACATTCGGTGTGATCTGCTTTCTTCATTTTGTTACTGCTTACCTTTAGGTAACTGCTTACATTTGGTAAGCAAATGTAATTAACTTTGCTGGAAATGAAAATGAGTTGAATACAGTACTTTGGATTGCACAGGGAATACTTGCTGTAATGTTTGGAATGGCAGGTGTTATGAAATCAACACAACCTATTGACAAACTAATGAAGTCAGGATTGAATTGGGTAGAAAGATTCCCGATTCCTACCCTTAGGTTTATCGGACTTTGCGAACTATTGGGAGCTATTGGATTAACTTTACCATGGGCATCAGATATTTTGCCGATACTTACTCCTATTGCAGCTGCTGGTCTTTGTATAATAATGCTTTTGGCTGCATTTCATCATTTAAATCACAAAGAAAGCAAAGCGGTAGTCTTCAATATTGTCCTATTATTATTAGCTGCATTTGTGGCTTATGGCCGTTTCACATCACTTTAATTCAAATATACACTGAAAACAAAAGGAAATATGAATATTACAATCTTTGGTGGAACAGGGAAAACAGGGCTTTTGCTTATAGAAAAAGCGTTAAAAAGTAGGCATACAGTTACCGTCTTTGCAAGAACTCCAACCAAAATTTCCATTCAACACAACAACCTTAAAATTGTAAAAGGCGAACTCGAAGAATACGGGAAGATTGAAGAAGCAATAAAAAATGCTGACGCAGTGATTAGTGTATTAGGACCTACTCAAAAAACAAAAGAGCTTGCCATTGCAAACGGAATTAAAAACATTGTCGATGCAATGCAAAAGAACGACGTAAAACGCTTGATAGCTACAGCGACACCAGCTTTTAAAGACAGCAACGACAAATTTCAAATCGGATTTTCGTTTGGTATCTTTATGGTAAAGATGCTAATAAAAGACAGTTATAATAACATCGTTTTGACAGGTAAATATATTGCTGAAAGTGGTTTGGATTGGACAATCGTCCGACTTCCAATGTTAAGCGACAAACCTGCAAACGGAAAAATAAACGCAGGTTATACGGGGGACGGTACGGTAAGTTTGTTTTCGCTGTCAAGAGCCGACTTAGCTGACTTTTTATTGCAACTGGTGGATAACAGAAAGTGGCTACATAAATCACCCGTAATCAGCAACTGACAAACGACAAGTACCACATGTTGACAGAGATGGCATAACTCATCATGCCACGCTTGAATAAAATTTTGGAACCTTCAAAAAACAAGGAAAAAACCATGCTGAAAACTGTTGTAATTGGTGGGAGCGGTCATATCGGAAGCTATCTCCTTCCTAAATTGGTAAGAGCAGGACATAAGGTAATTAATATTACCCGTGGACAAAGCAAACCCTACACCGATGATGTTTCCTGGAGGGAAGTTGAGCACCTGATTCTTGACCGTGATAAAGAACCGGTTAAAGAATTTGAAAGTAAAATTGCTGCATTAAATGCAGATATAGTTGTTGATCTGATCAACTTTACGCTTGAAAGCACAAAAAGCATAGCCGCGGCTTTGAAAAACACAAATCTTTCCCACTATGTTTACTGTTCCTCCATTTGGGCGCATGGGAAGGCAACTACGATACCGGTTGTTGAAGACCAGCCTAAGTTTCCGTTAGACGAATATGGGATACAGAAAGCGAAAAGTGAGGAGTACCTCCATAACCTTTACAGGCAGCAAGGCTTTCCCGAAACGGTTATCATGCCAGGACAGATTTCAGGTCCAGGATGGTTCATTATCAATCCTGTCGGCAATCAGGATATCAACATATTTAAACAAATTCAGAAGGGTGAAGAAATTGCCCTTCCTAACTTCGGCATGGAAACTTTGCACCATGTACATGCAGACGATGTGGCGCAAGTTTTCTTCAATGCCATTACACATCGGAATTTAGCCTTAGGCGAGAGTTTTCATGCGGTAGGATCAGAATCTATTACGTTATTGGGATATGCGCAGGCGATGTACCAATATTTTGGTAAGGAGGAAAAAATAAAGTTTCTTTCCTGGAACGAATGGTGTGACTATACGAAAGACAAAACCCATATTGAAAAAACCTATTTACATATTGCCCGTAGCGGTCATTTCAGCATCGAGAAAGGAAAACGTTTGATTGAATATTGGCCAAGACATACACTTTTAGAAACTGTGGAAGAAAGTGTTACCTATTTGACAGAACATCAGTGGTTAGAAAAATAAAAATAAGCAATCCTTTGACGACAGTGCAAACGTGCTGATGGGCCAGCAAGTATTGCGTCGTTCCATCTAATAAACAGTGAAACGCTTGATTCATCAAACAACATCTATGTTTCAGATTGGGGTAATTCAGCGGTTAGAAAGATTACACCTGATGGAACGGTAAAGACATTGTTTTGAACATCCACTGCTTTTGGATGTTAACCTGTATTAACGTTGGAGTTGGCAAAGATTTTTTATCTTCGAATTGCTTTTCTACTTGATTTAATTGACTTTAGTGCATATACTATACGATAGTTTAGCCTCAAGATTTACCTAAATAATTTTTATTAGCGTTGATAGTAATTAAAGTTTAGCCGCCGACAAAATAGCCAACAATGGTCCTGCATACGTGTAAAAAGGAGTTTTTACTGCCTTCGCAGCAGCAGATTCATCCACAGCAGTTGTAGCGCTAAAGACATTTCGTATAGCTTATTATTTTTACGAACTGCCCACGTCTTACCCAGACCAAAACAGGGGATATATAAAAGATGAAAATACGTTTGTCGTACCTCAATGCGAATGTCCGGTTCCTCGTTATACACGATACCGAGATCTTCCAAAGAAAAACTACGAATTCTAAAACTTTTTATGCCAAAGACGATCATCATAGGAGTAAAGATAGGTTAATGACAGGTACCTCGCTGCATTGAATAAACTTCAGCAAGAATATCCAGATGCGCCCAATAAACAATTCAATTTTTAGGTTGTTAATGCCGTTTATTATCACTCCCACTATCCACTCACCGCAAAGCGGCGAAATCATCACGCAAACGGCATCAAAAGGCACCAGAAAAAATGATATTACTTTTTGAATGCCAAATAGTTACAACGGTTTCCGTGAGTAATATCCGATAAAAAATTTACTCACGGATTTACTCACGAATAGAATGGTATGAATTGATATAATTTGCTAGGCTTAAAAAGGAAAAAGCCCGCCAATACTGGATATTTGCAGGCTTTGAATCGAATTGAAGTGTGATTAGTCGGGATGACAAGATTCGAACTTGCGGCCTCTTCGTCCCGAACGAAGCGCGCTACCGGGCTGCGCTACATCCCGAAGGATCTCTCAAAGAGCGTAAACCAATTTAACAACCTTTAAAAAAATAGCCAAATTTTTCTCCCTGTATTCCTTACATTCGTATTTAATTCAGCCTGAATATGAATCTCATTTATTTATCCCTGCCAGCAGTTATTATACTGGATATCTATATCTGGACATGGATAGCCGGATTATTATCTGCGCCGAGTGATCTAGCAGTATTCGCCGGCATTGTCTGCATTTTCGTAACGATAATACTACACTACGCATTATACAAGCTATTAAAATCCAAACTTAAATTATGAAGCGACCTATTATTCTGATGATCATTGTTGTAGTGATAATCCCCATATTCTGTATGCTTTGCTGTACCCGGATCGATGCCGGGCATGAAGGTATCAGGGTAAAGCAGTACGGCAGTGATAAGGGCGTGCAGGACATTTCCCTTGTAACAGGCCGGGTATGGTTCAATCCACTGACGGAATCAGTATATGAGTTCCCGATCTTCGTACAGACTGCTGACTACAATCCGTTTACCGTGAATGCAAAGGACGGATCGGTGTTTACAGTAGATCCGACCATTACATTCCGTGTTATTCCTGGTAAAAGTCCTGATATCTTTAAGAAATATCGTAAAGGGATTGAGGAAATCACAAAAGCAACTTTATATAACTACGTGCGGGATGCCTTCCGTATCCAGTTCAATAAATATACAACAGATAGTATGATCAGCAGCCGGGAGACCTTTGAGAATTCTGTACAGAAGCAACTGACGGAGTCTCTGCTGAAAGAAGGCTTCGACCTGGAACAGATGACAAGCGGTATTCAATATCCTGAAACGATCACACAGGCCATTGATGCCAAAAACAGGGCAGTACAACAGGCGATGCAGGTGGAAAATGAGCTGCGGGTAACAGAAGCCAACGCCAAAAAACTGATCATACAGGCAGAGGCAGAAGCGAAGGCAAATCAGCTCCGTCAGCAGTCTTTGACTCCTTTACTCATCCAGCAGCAGTTCATCGAAAAATGGGACGGAAAAACGCCTTTATATGGCAATTCTCCCACCTTCTTCAAGAATGTTCAATAACAAAAAAAGGCGTCTGGTAAAACCGGACGCCTTTTTTGTGTTATAAAAATCGCTTAATTCCTGAACATTGTTACCACTAACGCCGTTTCCTTGTTAAGTCCAGCTGCAGCTGCAACGATAGACGAGTTGTCAGTCTGATCTACTTCACGTTCCAGTTCTTTTGTGTGTACCACTAGTTTCAGATCACCTTTAGTATATATGGATAAGCTACCTGTCTGATTGTCGTGAGCAGTAGTGTCAGTGGCTTCCTTTTTGAAACCGGAATTACGGATGTCTTCCAGCATGCTCATAAAGCCTTCACGCATAGCAACATAAGTAACGCGCACACGCGGCTCAGCACTGAAAAAGACCTTTTTGCTCTCGTTCATATAAGTGGAACTATCATCATCAGCCATTGTCCAGCGATAGCTGATCTTGTTCAATGCCGGCAGAATGCTGTCGCCAGGCATTTCCAGTATCCGGGACATGTCTTTAATGGTCAGATTCCTGCTCTTGATGCCAGTGAATTCTTCCACCATTTCATCTCCCAGTAATATCTTCACAAGAGAGGGATGTTTAGTAGAATAGATCACTTCAACTTGCTGGCCTTTGCTGGCCTTCTCATATTGATCGCTGTCTACATCCTTCTGTGTGCGTACTTGTTTTCCCGCTTTGGTATAATAGGATATCGTCAGTTTGTAAGTACTGCTTTTGGAGCTTTTCCTGTAATAACCATCCACGATCGTGGCAGGTACTCTTTCCCCAAACTGTTTCAGTTCCTCATTCTCCAGCTTACCATAATGCATTGCGAATACGATAATGAGCACGATGGCAACAGGGATACATACAAATGTCATATTGTGATACCACTGTTTGGGATATCTGTCCCACTGTGTGATCTCATCCATGTCTGTGAAATCTGCAAATGTCTGCGCCATAAAGATGAAGCATAAAATACCCCCGATAATAGCCAGAAGTACCGGCATGGACAGGTATAGACCCGCCGGCATCCAGGTATACCAGATCAGGAATGTAAGGAGGAGCAGCACGCCCCAGATAATTCTTCTTTTCATATGTATAGGGTTGTAGTGTGTATAGGTAAGAGGTTTATGATGCAGTTAATAAACTATTCGCAGTCAATACTTTGTCCCAGTCTGATGTAAACTAACTGCAAATATACATTTTTTAATATATGAATATGGGCGTACTACTCATTTTAAATTATTATTTTATTTACTATTTTAATGTATTTTACAGAAGAGAACACTTGAAAGCCTCTGTGGTAGCTTGTTTTGGCCGTAGGTGATGAAAATGAAATAGTTAGCCGTAAACGCATATCTATACCTGAAAACCGATCCCTATAATTATATAATCTAATGCCAAAATTTTTACTACTATCCTTATTCCTGTTATGGTTTCATACTCAGTCATTTGCGCAATTGGCTGACAATGGAACAGGATCATTGAGAAACTTTACGTGGTGGATGGACTGGGCGGATATGAAGATTGAAGACGGAGCAACCAAAACGTTTATGACCGCTGATGGTCTTACCGTTACCGCCACTTTCTCCAGTGTAGCGGGAACGCCCATGGCGCCCGGTATCATGGAAACCTGGAATGGCGCTATCCTGAAAAACCTGTATAATTTCTCCGATCCCGCTATCAAACCGGCGATCCTGGTTTCAAACACCTTCAACAACAGCAGGTTTACTATCACCTTAAGGGCTACCCGCCGGGGAAAACCAATTGCGTTTACCCTGGTGGCCAGTGATGCGGAGGGGAGTAATTCATTAGAGACATTGACCATGACTACTTCCGCAGGTAACTGGCGGACCCTGGAATTTTTCAGGAATTCATCACAGGTAAATAACCCTGCTTCCGGATGCGGTACACAAACGATCAATATCTCCGATACATATGCCGGAACCCCGAACGTAGGACAGCTCCCCATCGTAGCTACTGACGTGCCTGCGGCGGGAATTGTGACGGTGGATGTTCGCCTCTTAAGGTCTACACATGGCAGCAGTGCTGTTGCTTTCGGCATTATCGCAGGTGTTGATGAAGGCGATCTGCCTGTCAGCTATGGTTACGCTACGCATCAATTGGTATACGCTACACAGAATCCCTGTAATGACCGGGCGCCACTGCCTGTTACTACAAGGGAGACTAATCTGAAACTGGGCAGCATAGCCGGTGATGCAGACGCTGTTGGTATGACCGATGATAATCAGCAGGGACGGGATGAGGAATCGGTAACTGCCTTCCGTGACTACAATGGCAATGGCGTTTATGATGTTACTGTTCCGCTGAGTAACACCACAGGAAAAACAGCCTATCTCACCGGTTGGTTTGACTATAACCGCAACGGTATGTTTGATGTCAATGAATCTGCTACGGCAACAGTAGCGCCCAATGCAACAGTTGCTACCCTGACCTGGAGCTCCCTGCCCGCTGGATTTATCGCCGGAAGGGTACCGCTGTATGGATTCAGGTTCCGTTTATCAACCGATCAGCAGGCGCTTAGAACGTCTGCAGGTTTCGCTCCGGACGGAGAAGTAGAGGATTATCTTGTCAGTATCAAAGCGCCCTGCTCCGCCAATATCAATACTTTATCAAATATGGTGCTCTGTGCCGGCAAACCGGCCCAGTTAAATGCTACTGGTTGTATCAGTTATCAATGGACGCCTGCTACAGGATTATCGTCAGATACCATTCCTGATCCGGTGGCAACACCAATGGTAACAACTACTTACAAGGTAAGTGGCGTGGATGCTTCCGGTTGCCCGGGTTCAGCAACGCTCACCATTTATGTCAATCCTTCTCCCATATTTACCAAAAGAAATGATACCGCTATCTGCGCGGGAAACAGCCTGCAGCTTTCTGCCGTTTCTGATATTCCTGCTACTTACAACTGGTGGCCTGATTCTTCGTTGAACAACAGCATCATTCCAAACCCTGTTGCTACGCCGCTTACAACTACCAGCTATACAGTTACTGCAACTACGATATATGGTTGTACCAGTAAATCTGCCATCAATATCACGGTAAATCCTGCACCCGATATGAGAGTGATGCCGGATACACCGGTAGTGTGCCTCGGACAGTCGGTTGAGATCCAGGCAAAAGGTGCGGATGTGTATGAGTGGTATACGGATACTGATTCACTGCTGACAACCAATTCGCTGATCGCCGTGGCGCCTACCTGTGATTCCACATTCAAGATCTATATGGAACAACATACCTGTGCAGTAGCAGACACATTCCTGGTACCGGTGAAGGTGTATGACCTGCCGGTTACTGCTGTTGCGAAATCAAGCGATATTGACTGCGCACACCCTGAAGTGGTCCTGGAAGCCACCGGTGGTGTTTATTACAACTGGCAACCTGCCAATGGCATGGCCAATAATATGGTGCCAAATCCTATAGTGTCTCCGCTGAAAACAGCTACCTATGAAGTGACGGTGATGGATGAACATGGCTGCACGCAGGTGGAAACGGTCACAGTGAACGTAGACATCGCACTGGCATTTACGCGGTCTCCTATTCCCACAGCCTTTACACCTAACGGCGATGGCAGGAACGATTGCTTCGGATTAAAGTTCTGGGGTGAGACGAATACATTCGAATTCAGTGTATATAACCGGGTAGGGAACCTGGTATTTAATACGCACTATCCTGGCGATTGCTGGGACGGCACCTTTAAGGGTATGTTGCAGCCGGCTGGTTCCTATATATACATGATTAAAGCAAAAACGATCTGCGGAGATGTACTGAGGAGAGGTACCGTGGTACTGGCCCGTTAAAGAGTAGGAGAAGGTGCCTCGATACTTCGGGACACCCTCTCTTCCTGTATATAGCGCTGGTTAACTTACAAATTAATGCCAAGCCGCCGCTCTATTTCAGCTGCTTTAAAATCCGCTATTCTGAAAGGATGCGCTTCGGTGTTAAATACATACTCCACCGTATTCAAACCGCTATCCGGCGTAAACAACAAATAGAAATACTTCATCGTTTCCGCAAAAAAATACGTCGGCAATCCGTTCTGCTGTTGTTTTGTCCGCACATCTGCTACTGATGAAAAGGCATTTACCGTTTTACAATATTTCAAAATATCATTGTAATACTGTTTTCCCATCTGTAGGTAGGTGGTATCTTTTGTATAATCATACAGATACCAGGCAGATTCTATGATCTCCGGATTCAGTTCGTACGAAGGAGAGGAAGGCATCTGCTTACGATAATCATAGATCATCGGTTCCAATCCATACTTCTTCCAGAGGTTATTCCAGGTAGATTGAAGTTTGACAGCCCTTTCAGCATCATCATCAATGCATAGCAATGCAGGGAAGAATGCATCGTAAAGGGTCACTGCGCTATTCTTCATTTCGCCTGAGTACATATCCGTTTTCCTGTACCAGATCGTTGTATCATTTTCTTCTGCGTCATACCTGTGAACAGCCGTAATGGTTTGTTCCCACATAGTTTTGATCTCAGGGTCCTTAAACAGCAACCAGGTCTTCAGCAGGTATTCGTAGTAGACATCTCCACCGGCGCCGATGAAACTGACTGTTTCCAGCCATTCACCGGTTTCGTTATTGATCACATTCCCTACAAGGTTGATTACTGATCGTCTTCCATAAACTGCCAGTGTCGCTTTCTTTGCTGCCTGGTAATATTTCGGATCCTTTGTATAATAACTCAGGATGCCCATTTCCAATGTATACGCCGCTGCTTCAGCGGTGTTGACTTTTTCTCCTCTTGTTTTACCGCTCTTCAGATTCACCCAATAGTAGGGAATGCCTGTAGGCGATTTGAAAGCCTGCAGCAAGCGGTCGCCCAGATCTTTTGTCTGCTCTAATACCTTCGGATTGTGTGTGTAGGAATACATGGCAAGCAATCCTCCCAACACACGTTTATTCATATCGAAGGTCTTCACATATACATCCGTATTAAAACTGCAGCTGTCTGTAATGTATTTCTCAATCTCCCTGGCCTGTTTCTGAAGGCCCATCACTTTCATAGTACTGTATGCGTCAATCGGAGAGATGTGGAGTGGTTCTTCATACCAGTCTGTATACTGTTTCGTTAACGGCAATAGGACGTCATGGCCCCATGCGTATCGTTTGTAGGTATCCCAGGCTTTTACAAATTCCTGTTTTACACTGTTCGATAACTCCGCTGTCTGGGCTTTCATAGGTAGGTAGCTGATCATGGCTGCGGCAGCCAGGATGCATTTTCTCATCAGATGCTAAATTATAGTCTGCGAAATTAATAAAGCGCTCATACTATTGCGCTAACAAATATATTTTTTACGGTATAACGATCTAAGACAGGCGCTGGTGCTGATCGCGGTACTGTGAAGGCGTTTGCTGGTAAATAGTCTGGAACTGCTTGTAGAAGTGGCCCAGGTTGTTAAATCCGCAGTCATGGCAGATACTCTTGATGGGGGCATTGGTGATCGCTAATTGCCTGGCTGCGAACTGCATACGTAATTCTGCCACCAGTGCAGAAAGGGTTTTATTGTAACTTTTCCGGACCGTCCTGTTGACATGATCAATATTTCGGCCGCAGATGGAAGCAAAGCCGCGGGCGCCCAGGCGGAACAGGTCTGGCTGAACCGGGAACTGCTGAACCGCATTATTCAGCCAGGCCGGAATATCCTGATTATCAGGTTGATTCTCATTAGGTAATAACAACCTGAAAAGCGATAACAGGAAACTGTCCAGGTGGATGGAAGAACTCTGATGTTTCCAGATCTTTTCCGCCTGATGGGTCACATTACGCAGTATGTTGATGTCAAGGCTTGCCTGATAGGGAAGAGGACCTTTTTTCCAAAAGAAATCATCCGTCCCGTTAAAATACCTTTTGCGGAAATACTGCACCGTTTTCAGGGGGAAAGCCAGATTCATCATGGTAATGCCCTGCCGGTTAGAGGCAAAGGTATGTTGATCTTCCGGGCGTATCATGACAAGATCACCCTCATTCAGGGGGACTTTTTTCCCATTAATGAGGTGTGTGCCGCTACCATGCTCTATCCAGAATATCTCGGCATAGTCGTGGTTATGCAGGGATATATCATCGCGTGAGAAGATCTTCACCCTGGCAAGATGGAATATTTCGCCTTTGGTAACAAAGTGGCGTAGTAGAAACTTAGTGACTTTCATAACGTGTCCCCAACTCTTTAAAGTTAAGCAATTTTTTATGCAGATGTGCCTGCTGGGATAAACAGCGCTGAATTGGCTGTGATTATCAGCTTTTTACCAAAGGTGTCCCCCTTGGGGGGAATTCCTTACTTTATCATTGGCTCAAATATTGTTTGCTAAAAGCTCAATGCCAACAGCAGTCAACTCATTCAGCCACACGAATCGAACGGTGACGCTGCTACGTGGTGCCACAAAACCTTAACATTAAAAGAGTTATCTTTATAAACAGATAGCTTTTTCTTAACCCAGTAGATTGTTGCATATGTTAAGCATGACGAGAAAAAACATCAGGATTACTCCCGATTTTAAGAGAGTGATTCCACGCTTTTTTAATTCGGGAAATGAACGTGCCCTCCAGATCATCAGCAATGTTGTCGATATGTCGGAAGATGCCGTATGTGAAGTATTGGGAAGCGTAAAGAAGGAATTTGCCTGCAGGTATAAAGATATCAATGTGGTCTTTGAGAACCATTATGGTAGGATCAGCAACCTGGTGCCCCCCGGAATGACAGTTACCAAAGAACGGCAACATTTACTGGGAGCTTATTTTACCATGGAATACTCCCTGGAAGCGGCCGCCCTTTTTAATCCTTCAGTTGTGGAAGCGCCGGACCAGTCCGGGCTGCAACCCGGAGAAAAGAGGGTAATAGTCAGTTTCAGGGCTACAGGAGAAAGTCATATTTCCTCTATCGAATTCCGGGAAGGGGTGCTGGATAAAGATTGTAATATCCATCTCGAGCCTCCGGCCAGGTTCCTGACAGAAGGCAAGCTGACCGGTGAAAAGCTGAACGATAAAGAGCATTTTGCCCAGCAGCTGTCACAGCTACGCCTGCCGGAAGATATCCATGTTGGTATATTACACCAGCTCACAGGAGAGTTCACCTATTCGGAAATAGACATCGTGCTGCGCACCCTGCTGAGGAGTGTTAAAGATCCGTCCGACCAGCAGAACATGAAACAACATGTGCTTGAACTGGTTGACGCCAGCTATGAGCTGCATTTCCCGGACTATACAGGTCTGTCAGAACGTGTCATCTTTCCGGTAACCTACACAGAAAAGAATGGTATCGAAGACGCCCGTTTTGTAAGATTTGTGGAGGAAGAAGGCTCCTGCACCTACTACGCTACCTATACTGCCTATGACGGTTCATTCATCCTGCCTAAGCTGATCAAAACCTGTGACTTCCAGCATTTTGAGGTTTCCCCCTTATATGGGAAGGGGGCAGTGAATAAGAATCTCGCACTCTTTCCAAAAAAGATCAACGGAAAATATGCCATGCTGTCCAGAATAGATGGTGTGAATAACTATATCATGTTCTCAGAAGATCTGTATGAATGGAATGAACCCATTCTGCTGCAGCAGCCTAAATATCCATGGGAGTTTGTGCAGATAGGCAATGCGGGTTCACCATTGCTCACGGAAAAAGGATGGCTGATCATATCCCATGGCGTGGGACCTATGCGGAAATATTGCCTGGGAGCCGCTCTTTTTGACCTGGAAGATCCTACTAAGGAACTGGGCCGGTTGCAATATCCTTTGCTGATGCCTAAAGAAGATGAGCGGGATGGTTATGTGCCTAATGTAGTGTATTCCTGTGGTGCAATGATCCACGATGGGCTGGTCTTTATTCCCTATGCAGTGTCGGATTATGCATCATCGTTCGCCAGCGTACCGCTTGATAAATTACTGAAAGCTTTATTAAAAGTTGGGTAGTCAGGCCGTACTGACAATCCTTCTGTATACCTCAATATAATGGCTTACCATCTGCTCCTGGCTGAAATTAGCCATCGCGTGCAGGTGGCAGTCATACCGGCGGATGTCCTGTATGTTCCCGGCGGCAGCTACAGCTTCTTCTACCGTATTGACAAGAAATCCGGTCGTTCCCTCCAGTATCAGTTCTTTCATGGCGCCCCTGTTAAATGCAATAACAGGCGTACCACACATCATCGATTCCGCTATGCTTAATCCAAATGGTTCTTCGAACATTACAGGATGCAGTAATGCAGTAGCGTTGCCCAGCAGCCGGCAACGTTCCGCAGGGCCCACGTTCCCTTTATAAATAACAGTTTCGCCATTGACAAAAGGTTCTACTTTCTCCGTAAAATAATGTGCATCTTGTATCAATCCGCAAATGAGCAACTGCATGTTCAGTTTCCGGGCGATCTCTATTGCCAGGTGTGTGCCTTTTTCAGGATGTATCCGGCCAAAACTCAGGAGGTATTCTTCCGGTACTTCCCGGAACGGGAATAGTGACTCATCAATGCCGTTATATACAGTGGCGATATACCTTAGTTCCCTGCTCCGGTCACTGTTGCTGATAGAGACATAATGCCCGGTATTATTGTACTTCTTGTATACCGGTATAATGTCCTGCGAAGAGAAGCCGTGAATGGTCGTTAGCATCGGTGTGGGAATCAGCCGGGAATAGGTGAGGGGCAGGAAATCATAATGATTGTGTATAAGGTCAAATTCTCCGGCTCTCTCCATTAGTGCTGAAATATGAAGGCATTCCCATACCTTGAAATCAGCCGGGTCTTCTCCCAGCGGATGATCACACACAGACGACAGCTTTGCACCGGTGATAGAATCGCCCGTGGCAAAAAGTGTTACATCGATTCCTTTTTTAACGAGACCTTCGGTAAGTACTGAGGTCACCTGTTCCCATGGACCGTATTGACGGGGAGGAGTTCGCCAGACGATGGGGGAGAGAATTGCTATTTTCATTTATCTGTCTAACATTTCAGAAACGACAAAATAAGCTATCCAGAAGGCGATGGTGCTTTCAGCGCCCTGGTTTTCATTTACCCTGTCGGGGTGCAAACCATCAGAGCAGCCACCGGTATCTTTATCATATAGCGGCAACTGTAATGCATTCTCTCCAATGAACCATTGCCAGGATCGTATTCCCCTGGCAAAGAATTTTTTATCTCCGGTAATATGGAATGCCTGCTGATAAAACAACACCATGGCCATGGCATCCAGCGGTTGCTGGTCAAACAAAGCGGTATTGCCACCTTTACTGCTCCAGCCATTATTACCGACAGGATATAATATACCGTCACGAAATACTTTTGATTCCAGGAAACTAACGGCCTCCAGCGCTGTATGGAGGTATTCGTCCTGCCGGGTGAGCTCATAGGCGTGCAGCAGGGCCAGTGGTATCATGGCGTTATCGTACGTCAGCACTTCCTCAAACCAGCACCACTTCTTATCTGAATATCTGCGATATTCATGTATCAGTTTATCGGCCAGCAGTCCAACCCTGTTCAGATGTCCGTCCAGCGGATGATGAGATCCGATAAACATACATAACCCGATCAGGCTGTTGGCAATGCCTCTGAGAGAGATCAGCTTGTCCATATGAGGAGCCGCTTTCAGGAAAATATCTTCCGCTGTTCTGATGGTAAGCGGCGATGGTCCATCGGCTGTCAGATAACCAAGGGCCATGATCGTCCTGCCATAAGCATCTTCCGAGCCGCCGTCTATCACGATCTGCTTATTATAATGCATGAAATTGTGAAAATAGCCGTCCTCCATCTGCATATAATGAATGAAGCTCAGATACACAGACATTAGCTTCAGCACATCAGGGTGACTGTCATGTTTCCATGCCAGCACGGTTAACAACAGCGCCCGGGAATTATCGTCCGTACAATAGCCTTCTTTCCTGTTGGGTATATTACGCAGGGCATGTTGTATGATGCCCGTGTTGTCTGTCATATTCAGTACATGATCCGGATTAAAGGCCGGCAAAGATATTTTGCCGGATATGGTTTCCTTTTTTTGAATGGTTTTCATTGTCTTTAAATGCGGGTGCATAATAATTTTTTTAGTGAATAATAGGCGATGCCGGTTACAGGGCTACAATATTGTTGTAGGTGGGTGACTGTTTTTTCATCAGTTCATAGAACAACATTGCATGTTTACGTGCCACCGAGCCCCAGAGGGTATTCCTGGTCCTCATAAATGCCTTTTTACCCATCTCCAGCCTTTGCGCTTCATTACGCAGCAGATAGATTGCATTCTCTGCCAGCGCGTTTTCATCGCCTGACTGAATGATGATACCTGTATCTTCATCCAGCATTTCATTCGCCAGCACAAAGGCATTGGATATGATTGCACAACCGGCGCTCATAGCATACATGAATGTACCGCTCATTGCCTGGTTGGGGTCTTTGGAAGTAAAGAGGTAAATGTCAGTAAGGGATAGATATTTCAGTAATTGATCTGTTGGAATGAATTCGTTAACAAGTTTAACGTTTTGTGTAAGATTATTTTCTGCGATCAGTTGCTGGAGACTTTCCCGGTAAGTTTCTCCCTCAGTTTCCACTAAATTGGGGTGAGTATTCCCCAGTATGACGTAAACTGCTTCCGGAAATTCCGCAGCGATCTTCACCATCGCTTTGATACCCAGCTCAATTCCCTTGTTGGGACTAAGCAATCCGAAAGTGGTCAGTATTTTTTTATTCTGCAGGTTAAACCTGTTTTTCAACTCCATTCTGTTGTTTGGAGGAATGGGGTGAGTACCGTGGGGAATGATCAGCAGTTTTTCCGGTTCAATATGATAGTCTTCCACCAGTAGTCGGTGTGAATGATGGGTCATTATGATCACCTTCTCGGCCAGCAAACAAATGCTCCTTACCAGCTTCAGCCTTTCATTATCAGGGTGAGGTAATACGGTATGGAAACGGATAATAAAAGGCTTGCTCAGGAGGGAAAGGAAGGCCAGTATATATTCTCCCATATTTCCGCCGAAAAGCCCGAATTCGTGTTCTACACAAACCATTTTCACAGCAGGATTCTGATTGATGGCCTCTGCACCCGCTATACAGGAATTCAGCCTGCAACCGTCCATGACCATCGTGACAGGCGCTGCATACAGCTCTGTATTGACCCTTTTGTCCAACGCACATATACTGATGTCAAACTCATGCCTCAACAGACGGGTCAGTTCTCTGGTAAGATCGGCAGTAAAGGTGGCAATGCCGCATTTACGGGGCGAATAAGTGCTCACAAAGAGAATCTCAGGCTTCATGTCAAATGTATCCATATCAAAATTTTTAACGAAGTAGTAGCAATCAGGCTCACCAAAAATCAGCCGGAGTGGAATAACAGGGCTGGGGGTTCAAAGCTGTTATGTGTCTTAGTGTGATCCTGCTCATAGAATTACAAAAAGCGAACCAGTTGCATTGGCACGACCCGGAAGGAAAGATTGGAGCAGCAATGTAGGGATATCCGGATAATTTTCCTATTTTCCTTGGCAAAAATGACCCTATGTCGAAACAAACCAGAAGACAGTTCCTTTCAGCAGCAGGTAAAACGGCTGCAGTGGCAGGTGTAGCTACAATGACAGGCGGAGTGGCCATGGCAGTACCACCGGTAGAGAAGGTATTTGTGCATCATGTATATTTCTGGCTGCATAATCCGGACAGCCAGGAAGACAAGGCCAAACTTATTGCCGGATTACAAAAGCTGGCAAAAGAGGCTAAAACCATCAAACAACACCATATCGGTACGCCGTCTAGCACTAACCGCGACGTAATAGACCGCTCTTACCAGGTTTCCTGGTTACTGTTCTTTAAAAACAAGGCTGACCAGGATATTTATCAGACAGATCCTGCCCACCTGAAGTTTATAGAAGAATGCTCTTCGGTGTGGAAAAAAGTGATCGTTTACGATTCCGAAGATATTTAGTGATACTTTGTATATTTGAATCAACAGTCAGTCCGTCAAAGGCGGACTGATATTAATATCAGCCAGGATTTTATTATTACAACGAAGAACCAATGCCAGCCTGATCGTCATCATTAAAGTGATTTATTATGCTGAAACGACTCATTGGACTACTCTTTCCCCCAACACAACAAGACACCAATGCCGGTCTGAAAATGACCGGAAACAGGATAACGGTGAACGCAGAAGATTTTACCATTTTTACATCCAATTATTATGAGGAGCCGGTTAACACCGACAGCCTCGAAGTCCGCATGCTGGATGGACTGACCGGCCATCAGACCAACCATGTGCAGGAGCGGGAAATATGTTATCTATCCTGCGCTTATCTGGATAATAATACGCACATTGAATTACTCAGTCCCTACATCTACAAAGACCGGGTTACGGTCAATTTCCTGCTGGAAAAACATAAACAGATATCTATTTACGTGAATCCTGCTGATTGCCGGGAGTATTACTTTGATATCGACTTCATGAATGCTTAACGAAGGAATAAAGGGCTGTTCCCGATGAAAGGATATTGCCATAAAAGCAAAAAACGAATGGCTGTCTGACCATTCGTTTTTTGCTTTTGTTGTTCCTGTATATGATATTATTGCATACCATCCATCATGCCCTGGTTGCCTGCACCCTGACTCTTACGTTTGAACAGGGAGGCATCTATTTTCCCGAAGCGGTAGGCAATATTCAGCCTGATCATCTGCGGGTTCCTTAAACGGTTGTAATTCTGGGTAAAATAAGCACTGTATGAGTACTGATCAGTCTTCCGGGTACGGAAGATATCGCTCACAGCAATTGTAGCACTCAGCGCTTTACTCTTCAGGAAGCTTTTCTTCAGCGCCAGGTCTATACCATAGAAAGAACGGATATAACCCTGTGAGGAACTTTGTGCTTCCATGCCGGGAGGACCACCACCAAAGCCGTTGTTGGTATTGATCGGCAGGTTGGTCTTGGACTGGTAGGTTGCTGTCAGCTGCAGTTCCATGGCGGCAGGTAACTTGAAATTACTGTTCAGCTTACCGAATACGCTCCACAATGCTTTCTGATTGGCTACCGCAGTTTGGCCGGCATCTACCTTAGAATTGTACATATTGATGTTGGTAGACATATCCCACCATTTCGTGAAGTAGTTCTGAACCGTAATCTCCGCGCCGGTAGTGTAACTGCCTTTCGCGTTGATGAAGGTGTTGATCAGCGCTGTATTGCCGGTGGTCGGGTCAGTCTGCCGGTCTATATAACTGGTGATGGTATTGTCAGTGTATTTGTAATACACAGAACCCAGAAAGGTATGGTTACCTTTAAATGTTTTCAGATAAGATAACTCCAGGGACTGTGTGAACTCCGGTACCAGGCCGGGATTACCTTTTGTGATGTTCAGCTTGTCGGTCGAATCAGCAAAAGGTATCAGCTGGAAGAAGTTCGGACGATTAATACGGCGGGTAGCGCTCAGTTGTACTTCCTGGTCATGTTTGAACTTCTGGCTCAGGAAGATGGTAGGGAACAGGCTGGTGGGATAGCTGTTGCTGAATTGCTGTCCGGTCTGGATCAGTTCCCCGGTGTATTTTGAGCTTTCCCCGCGTAATCCCAGTTTGTAGCTGAAATTATGAATGCTGTTGCTAAAGGTTACATAAGCAGCGTATACACTCTCATTGTTCTTATAGTTGCTGGTATTACCGGATGTAAGGTCATATAGCCCGGTAGCTTCGTTGAACAGATAGTTATAGTTGGCGTTTTCGATATGACGGAAGCTTGCCCTCAGACCAGCCTCCAGTTTACCTTTGGCACCGATCGGCTTTACGTAGTCTGTTTGCGTGGTGATATTCCGCATTTTACCATTGCCGGAGATCTTTTCCAGTTGGTTGCTGGTAACAGCACCACCTTTAACATTGTAGAAGTCTGTGTTATAGTTGGAACTGTTGGTAGCTTTACCACCAAAATAGTTCGCATCTACTGTCAGTTCTTCTCCTTCGTGGGGGAAGAGATGTTTCAAACCCAACACTAAACCGGTCCCGTTGAACTCTCGTTTACCGGCTGTCACCCTGCGGCTGAAAGCAGTTGCAGGAGCACCACTGAATAGTGTGTCGGTATTGATATCGAGGATGCTGGAAGGTTTGAAACTACCGTGTACCCTTATACCGGAAACAGATAAAGTGGTACGGTTGGTGGCAAAATAGTCAGCGCCCAGGCGACCGAACATGAATCCGCCATTGCTTTTGGAAGTGTTTTCCTGCAGGGTATGGATGTCCGGATCACTGGAGATGTCGTAACGGTCTGTTTTACCGGTAGTACGGTCACGCATCTGGTTGATCATACCGCTGGCTGTCAGGTTCAGCTTACCCTGGCGCAGGTTGAAGTCGGCGCCGCCGTTGATACCGCCACGTTTGTCCACACCCGCACGGAGGTTTCCGTTATAACCGGTTTTGCGGTTCTTTTTCAGTACGATATTCACGATACCTGCCCCACCGCCGGAAGCATCATACTTGGCGCTGGGAGCGGTCATTACCTCCACGCTTTCGATTGCGTCAGCAGGGATCTGATCGAGAGTAAGGGTAGTGGGACGGCCATCAATGTACAACTGAGGGGTCGCATTACGCATGGTCATGTTACCATCGATGTCGACATTAACAGAAGGCACGTTCTTCATAACATCCTGCGCGGTACCGCCGGCGCTTGAAATGCTCTTTTCCACATTGAACACCTTTTTATCCATATCCACCTTCATGAGTGGCTTGGTGCCGGTCACCGTTACGCCCTGCAGCTGACTGATATCGCTGGTCAGTTTGATATTGCCCAGGTCTTTATCAAAAGAGGGCATAGTACCGGGAGCAGGTTTCTTTGTCATGAAGGATATTGCCTGAGAATAAGGCTTGAAGCCAGTGGCGGAAATCTTCAGGATCAACGGCCCCATGATAGGCAGTTCTTCCAGGTTGAATTCACCATTATTCTGGGTGATAGCACCTTTTATCAGTACATCCTTTTTTGTCTTTGTGGCCGAGTCGAAACGATTCTGAAATACGATCACCGAGGTATAGGGCATAGGCTTCCCTTCGTTGTCGAGTATTTTTCCATAAAGGCGGCCTATGCTGGGTGGTTTACCTCCGGCAAAACCTCCGGGCCTCTGTTGCGCGGATAGTTGAAGGGAGAAAGTTAGCATGGCGATAAGCCAGAGAATTCTTTGCATAAGTAACATTCTTATAGAAGCAAAACTAATAGCGCATTTCCATTATACATAGCAAATGAGACAATGCCTGGAAAAAATGCGACGAAAAAGCCGGAAAATAGCGTTGGCAGGGATACATGATAAGCTGGTAAAGGCTTACCTGATACCTGTGAGCGCAGCTACTGCCTCCCGGTAATTATCGCCCACGGGTAGTTCCATGGCGCCGATAAACACACTATTTTTTCTGATGGCGGTAATATGCGCCACGGCAATAATATATGATTTGTGAATCCGGATGAATTTGGCGGGTGCCAGTTGTTCTTCCACTTGTTTTAATGGCATACGTGTCACAACGGGTTTGGTTGTTCCTGTAAGATGTATTCTGATATAATCTTTTAATGCCTCTATCCAGATGATGTCGGCTACGTTGATTTTCAACAGGCTATAGTCGGAATTGACAAAGAAGAATTCCGGTGTACCGGCCGCGGAAGCTGTCACGGGCTGATGCTTCAGCTGGTATAGCTCCCTGGCCTTATTACAGGCCTTGATAAAACGGGGTAATGCCACGGGTTTTACCAGGTAATCTGTCACATCGAGTTCAAATCCTTCCAGCGCAAATTTTTCATAGGCAGTAATGAGGATGATCATCGGTTTATGCGCCAGACTCTGAATAAATTGTAATCCTGTCAATCCCGGCATCTGTATATCAAGAAAGATCAGGTCCACCTCCTTTTCCTGCAATACTTTGATAGCCTCAAATGCATCTGCACATTTGGCTACCAGCTCAAGATAAGGCACCTGGCGGATATTATCTTCCAGCAAATCCAAAGCTAGTGGTTCATCATCGACAGCTATACAACGTAAGGTCATAAATCAATTTAATGTAAATGTAATTGCAAAGACACAACAAACCATCCTTCT
Source organism: Chitinophaga sp. CF418 (assembly GCF_900142925.1). Taxonomy (GTDB): domain Bacteria; phylum Bacteroidota; class Bacteroidia; order Chitinophagales; family Chitinophagaceae; genus Chitinophaga. The sequence goes on along the minus strand of NZ_FRCN01000005.1, from coordinate 106,971 downwards.
TTTTTATTGATCAGCAGCTGATGGTTGTCTTTGTACAGGAGATTGAGCCTCCGTTTCACATTTGTGAGCCCGATACCGGAGGTTTTGTCTTTTATTTCCGTGTATTCAGGATTGTACTTATTCATTACGGTGAACTGCAACAAACTCTGACGGGCACGCAGTTCTATGTCAATACGCGCATCAGGTATAAGACCTGTCCCATGTTTAAATGCATTTTCCACAAAAGGGATCAGCAGCATTGGCTCAATTTCATATCCATGCTCCGGCAGCTCCATAGAAACATTCACCTGTACTTTAGCGCCAAAGCGTTGTTGCTGCAGGTCGATATAACTCTGGAGATAATCTGTTTCCTTGTCCAGTGGTACCTTATCTTCATCTGCCTCATACAGCATATAGCGCATGAGAGAGGAAAGTTTGATCAGCGATGGCTCCAGCTGGTCTGACTGTTTTCTGGCCAGCGCTACCATGTTGTTCAGCACATTGAACATAAAGTGGGGGCTGACCTGTGAGCGTAACAGGGAAAGTTCGGTTTTAAGATTTTCGTTTTCCTTTTCGCTGGCCAGCTTGTCCGCATTCATCTTATCCCGGATCATTTTCCAGGCTGTACTACAGGCCAGGATGAACAGCAGGGTGAAGAAAGTAAAAAGGATGGTAGGCCTTAATTCAAACTGTTTGCGTGTAATGAAGCCCTGTATGAATAACATGCGCGAATATACCAGCACAGCAAAGAAGGATAACAGTATCCCGCTGAACTGGAGATATTTTTTCCGGTAGATAAGTTTAGGGATCAGGATACTGGCATTCAGGTAAAAAAAGAGGATGAGTACCCAGGCGTTGATGATATAATGGATCTGCCATAACTGCTCATCCGGATCTGGTGCATGCCGTTGGTCGGGGGAAGGACGTAACAGGTAAGGAAGGGAAAATAGTGTCACCCAGGCAATCACGTGCAGGGATACCTGCGCCCATTTCTTCGAATACCACGCCTGTTTCGTATCAGTAGTAATTGTAGTCATTACCGTGTGTAACAGTTAAATAACCCAAAAGAACCCCAAAAAACTATATTATGTAAAAAAAATGAGATGAATACCGCTTTTTTGGCGGCAAACTTGTAGTTTTCTTTTATATTGCTGTTTATTAGTAGATTAGCCATTTATAATTATATCCCAACCCCGGTAAGAGCTTTAATTAATGTATTCATTTGGCTCGTGTGTCAAAATAACTAAGAATTGATGAAGATCGATCATGCGAACAGTTGGTTACCAGCAATAGCCCAGGCTATTGAAGAAGGATATATTGCCATTGATGAGCAGGATCGGATCGTAGGTCATAATAAATCCGCATTAAAGGCTCTCCAGGTGTCTGAAACACAAAAAGAAGCCCCTGACTTCCGGGACGCCGTCCGGATGCTGCCATTTGCAGAGATAGCTTTTTACGAATGTTACCCGCCTGATGGATACTAATGGATCTCTCAACAGGGTGATCAATGAGCTGGAACTTTGAATGATCGGAAGGAAATGATTGATCTGCAGGTAAATAAGCAGATTTTTTTTACCCATTGCGAACAGGAACCAATGATCAGGCAGGTGTGGAAATTATTGAGTCCGCAGATTGAGGAAAAAGATGCACATTTGTCGCTCAATTTGAGCGTACCCGTTATAAACTACGTTAAAGTATATTTGGAAAATATTTTATTTAACCTGATTAATAATGCAATAACCTATACGCGGCCGGGTGTAGTACCTGAGATCAGAATAGAAACATGGAAAGAGGAAGATAACATCGTATTGATGGTACAGGATAATGGCATAGCGATTGACCTCGAAAAGCACCAGGACCAGCTATTCCGGTACAAGACGATGTTTCACCGCGGTTACGGCAGCAATGGGGTTGGCCTTTTTAAAATCAGGAACCAGATCAGGATATTCGGGGGCAATATTGAAGTCAAAAGTGAATCGGGCAGGGGCAGCAGTTTCTAAGTTTATTTTAATAACCGCGTACACACCTTACAGCAAGATGAATAAAGTAAAGCATGTTTGCGTTGTCGATGATGATGAACTATTTCAGTTTGTAATGCGGCAGCACTTTGAGCGGCTGGAGCTTGTAGAACGTATCCATAAATTCACGGATGGAGAACAGGCGCTGAATTATATTAAATCTCATCTCAATACTCCGGATGAATTGCCGGATCTCATCCTCCTGGACGTTAATATGCCATATATGGACGGCTGGCAGTTTATGCGCGAGTTTGTAAAATTGTCCCTGCCGGACGATAAACATATCAGAATATATATTCTTACCAGTTCCACACATGAAAGCGATCTGCAGCGGGCAAGAGAGTTTCCCGGCCTGGCCGGATATCTCGTTAAACCGATCGGCAAAAACATTATCCGCGAGCTGCTGATGGGAGCTGAGCAACATTAATATTTACCGCTTACCTGATTATTACCGGAAAGAAACAACGATCATTTGTTATTACTGCATCAGTATCATCCCGCCCGGTGATGATCATCATCTTCCCGTTTTCCCGTTTACCAGACCTTTGTGGTATAAGTACGGTTAAACATGAAAATCGAACAGCTTTACACAGGTTGCCTGGCCCATGGCGCCTATTACATTGAAAGTAACGGAGAAGCAGCGATCATTGATCCTCTCCGCGATGTTACATCCTATATCAGAAAAGCGCAGCAGGACAATGCTGTTATAAAGTATGTATTGGAGACCCATTTCCATGCTGATTTCGTGTCGGGACACCTGGAGCTGGCTGCGGCCACCGGTGCTACGATCGTTTACGGCCCTGAAGCACACCCCGCTTTCCCTGCTCATATTGCCACAGATGGTGAGATCCTGCCCCTGGGTGATGTAAAACTCAAAGTCTTACATACGCCGGGACATACGATGGAAAGCGCCTGCTTTTTATTGCTCAATGAAGCAGGAGAGGACACTGTACTCTTTTCAGGCGATACACTTTTTATCGGTGATGTGGGCCGTCCGGATCTGGCGCAACAGGCTTCCGGAAAAACGAAGGAAGAACTGGCCGGTATCCTGTTCGATTCCCTGCGCAGCAAGGTCATGCCATTGCCTGGCCATATTACGGTATATCCGGGGCATGGCGCCGGCAGTGCCTGTGGTAAAAACATGAGCAATCAAACGGCAGACACACTTGCTCACCAGTTGTCGGTCAATTATGCGCTTCGGAAAGACATGACGAGAGATGAATTCATAAAGGAAGTAACCGAAGGACTGACACCTCCACCTGCGTATTTCCCGATGAATGTAAAAATGAACAAACAGGGTTATGGGCATGTGGAAGATGTCATTAAACGGGGCATACGTTCACTTTCGCCAGCTGCTTTTGAAGCGGCAGCCAATGAAACAGATGCGGTGATCCTGGATACCCGTGGTCCGGAAAGATTTGTCGAAGGGTTTATTCCCGGCTCTTTCAATATCGGAGTGGATGGTAATTTCGCTCCCTGGGCGGGTACGCTCATTCCCCGTGTAGAGCAACCTATTCTTTTTATTGCAGATCCGGGACGTGAAAAAGAAGTGGTCACCCGCCTGGCCCGGATAGGATATGACAATACGATCGGCTGCCTGAAAGGTGGATTTGATACCTGGAAAGCAGATCACCGGCCAACAGACAATATCACTGTTATTACCCCTGATGAACTGGCTGACCGCATGTTGTGGACCCCGGTAAACATCCTGGATATACGCAGAAGAAGTGAATACGGTAGCGAGCATATAGAGAACGCCACCAATATCCCGCTGGAATATATCAACGACAGCATGCAAACGCTGGATAAGAAGCAGCTGTACTACGTACACTGTGCCGGTGGATACCGTTCCGCGATTTTTATCTCCATAATGCGCATGCGGGGATATCATAACCTGGTAGATATCAAAGGCGGTCTTAAAGCCATGAAAGAAAGCGGCCGTTTTCAACTGACAGATTATCTTAGTTCTTCGCGACTTTTGTGAACCAGCTGGCATGTGTATTGTGTTGATTGGCATATTAAACCTGCAACACATGAAAACATTTGGTTTTATCCTTATCATTGCCGGTATCGCCATGATCGTGATACGCGGCTTCTCCGTAAAGACAGAAAAGAAGGTAGTGGACCTTGGTCCGGTGGAAGTCAATAAAACGGAAAACCGCTGGATAGGCTGGCCCACTTATGCAGGTGGTATTGTAGCTGTAATAGGACTGGTGCTGGTATTGAGCAGCAGGAAAAAATGAGGCATATAAGGCCCGAATGGTTATTTTTGAGGCAAAAAGTTTCGTATGCCTGAATTAAAGAATGATAAACTACGGGTAGTTGTTGCCGAAAAAGGAGCCGAGTTACAAAACATCGTCCGCACGGACTTAGGTCAGGAATATCTGTGGCATGCGGGACCGGAATGGGCTAAGAAAAGTCCCGTGTTGTTCCCGATAGTGGGTACCCTTAAAAATAACACCTACACATATAAAGGTAAAAGCTACACACTAGGCAGGCATGGCTTTGCCCGCGACAAGGTATTTGCCCTCACGGCACAGACGGACCATCAGCTTACCTTTACGTTAAAGCATACAGAAGATACCCTCCAGGTATATCCTTTCCATTTTACTTTCCAGGTCATATACACACTGCATGACACATCACTGAAAGTGACTTATCTCGTGGAGAACACAGGTAAAGATACTATGTACTTTTCGGTAGGCGCCCATCCTGCTTTTAAAGTGCCTTTGACCGATGGTACAGGATATGAAGATTATTACCTGTCTTTTAACCAGGAAGAGAATGATGGCGTATGGCCGTTGTCGGCAGATGGATTGATTGAATTGACACCAGAACCATTCCTGGTAAAAACACATAAACTACCATTGAAACATTCCCTGTTCTATAAAGATGCATTGGTTTTCAAAACGCTTGCATCCAACATCATAGAGCTGAAGAGTGATAAGTCTCCCCGCGGACTGAAACTGCAATATGATGGTTTCCCATATATGGGCATATGGGCGGCAAAAGAAGCCGACTTTGTATGTATAGAGCCCTGGAATGGTATTGCTGATGGTGTAAATGCTTCCGGGGAAATTACCGGTAAAGAAGGGATACACATCCTGGAAAAGGGTAAACATTTTGAAAGAAGCTGGACGGTGACGCTTTATTAATTACAGATTACATCGATTTTGGGGGTTCCCCGGGTTGTTTGTGTTTTGCGGTGATATTCATTCCCGGGGTTGTTTGTGTTTTGTGATAATATTCGTTTCCCCGGGGGTCACGTTCCCCGGGTTATCACGTTTCCCCGGGTTATCACCCGGGGCTACAAACACCGGGACTCCTGACGGAGTCCTATTGTGTTTTACTCCTCTGCTTTTTCTTTTTTCTTCTGATAATAACGTTTTGACTTATCCGTGGTTCCGCAGGTAAGCGGGCTGCACCAGCGTTTTTTATTGTTCTTGGTATGGTCCAGGAATATCCATCCACAGGTTTCACACTCTTTGATCCGCACATGTTCCTCATTGGTAAGCACATCATAGGCGGACTTCATCACTGTCCATAGTGGGGCCATCAGGTCAGTATCATCCCTTTGTAGGGTAGCTTTAACACCTGTTGCTGTCCTTTCGAACTGCAGATGCGATAACGCACTGGCAAGCGCTTTATTGAACTTTTCCAATACGGAAGATGAGAGGGTGATACCATCGTTTTCTGCAATGCCAGAAAAGAAATGGTACAGGGTTTCCCGTATACGTTTTAATTTCTGCAGTGCTGCCGCTGCCGCTGTTTCATCTGCTGTGGCATATTGCAGTAGAGCCGTCCGCTGCGCTTCATCGAGGATGTCTACTTTCCTGCACCACTCTATCAGCTCCTCATAATTACCCAGGTATTCATACAGGTTGGGGCCTCTCCATGCATTTACCGTATTGATAAAATGAAAACAGAGTGCGCCGCCATCCAGCGCTAAGGTTGCTATAGATCTCTCCTTGCTCATCCGTATACCAAAAGTACAGCAAATTGAATTATTACTACCAAAAAATATTTTGCTGGTAATAAAAGTTTTCTAATTTTATACCAGCAAATATAGTTTAACAAGTAAAAAAGGTAGGTGATGGCTGAACAGAAAGCTCCACAGTGGTTGATTGTACTGGCATTTATGGCTGTTTATATTGTATGGGGCACTACCTACCTGGCAGTCATCTATGGGCTGCGGGGATTTCCTCCTTTTATGCTTTCCGCACTGCGTTACCTGATGGCAGCCCTGCTGCTGCTGGGATGGTGTTTCATTAAGAAAGAGAAATGGCCGGGCTGGCAGGCCATCCGTACCTGCTCAATCAGTGGATTGTTCATGCTGGTAGGAGGTAGTGGTATGGTAGCCTGGGCGGAACAATATGTTACTTCAGGACAGGCCGCCATTGTTATTGCTGCTGAGCCTTTTCTTTTCCTATTGGCAGACAGAAAGCGCTGGAGGGAGTATTTCTCCAGCCGCTTCATTATTACAGGATTATTGATTGGTTTTACAGGCATCCTGCTGTTCTTTGGTGGTAGTGATGCCACATCGGCGCCTACAGGAGATGTTACAACACAATGGATGGGATATGCCGCCATATTGCTCGGCACCGTTTTCTGGGTAGGTGGCGCATTACATGCGGAAGGACGAATGGGAAAAGGTATTTCCAACATTGTCAGTTCCTGTATCCAGTTGTTTGCCGGGGGAATATGCAGCAGTCTTTTAAGCGGTATTTCCGGTGAATGGGGCAGGATCCGTTTTAATGAAGTTCCTGCCGAAGCCTGGGCAGGCTTATTTTACCTGGTTATTTTCGGCTCCCTGATAGCCTATATGGCATTTACCTGGCTCATAACAGTGCGTCCGCCGGCATTGGTCAGCACCCACACCTACGTTAATCCCGTAGTGGCGGTGCTGGTGGGCTGGGTTTTTGTAAATGAGCAACTGGGCTGGATGCAATTGGTGGCAATGGTGGTTATTTTGCTGGGAGTACTGTTAACAAATTTCCCTTCCTATAAACTATCTTTTAATCAGCAACGCGCCTGATATTTTTTGAATACCTTTGTCCGGAAGTTTAATTCAAGGAAGTAAATCGCAGTACAAAACTTTAGGTAAAATGAATTTTAATCTGGACAAAATTCCTGATCGTACACAGCAGCCACGTTCATTCGGTATTACAATGGTGACCGATAAAGGTCTGAGCCTGCAGGATACAAAAGACTTCCTCTCCGTATCCGCTCCGCATGTAGATATGGTGAAACTGGCTTTTGGTACCGCCTATGTTACGCCCAACCTGGATGAGAAGATCAAAGTATACCAGTCATTTAACATCCCCGTTTATTTCGGCGGACTGTTACTGGAGGCTTTCATCATCCGTAACCAGTTTGATGATTATATAGAAGTCTGTAAAAAATACGGTATCAATTACTTTGAAGTATCCGATGGTTCTCTTTCCATTCCGCATGCTGAAAAATGTGGTTACGTTGAGAAATTGGCCAAACTGGGTACAGTATTGAGCGAAATTGGTTCCAAGGATAAAGACCGCGAGCATATCACACCTCCCTATAAATGGATAGAACTGATGAGGGCAGAACTTTCTGCTGGTTCCCAATACATTATTGCGGAAGCAAGGGAAAATGGTACCGTAGGTTTGTACCGCGATTCCGGGGAAGTACGTGAAGGGCTGGTACAGGAGATCCTGACACAGATACCGGGTGAAAAGATCATCTGGGAAGCACCCAGGAAAGACCAGCAATTGTATTTCCTGGACCTCATCGGCTGTAATGCCAACCTGGGTAATATTGCATCCTACGAGGTGATCTCGCTGGAGGCAATGCGCGTAGGCTTACGTGGTGACAGCTTCCATTTCTTTCTTGACGGAGGTAAATAGGTTTTTTACAGTATAAATAAAAAGCGGGGCTGATCTTTTCGAAGGTCAGCCCCGCTTTTTATTAGCATCAAATCAAGACAAGACTGTATCAATTCAGGATCAGAAGCCGTCTTAACTATGTTTCTCCTATGTCTATCTTACGTTCATCCTAGGTTCAAAGACGTAAGATGAACGTAAGTTGGACATAGGAGAAACATAGGAAAAGCGATATCTGATCGATGTTATATACAGATTAATCCTCGTCATGTCCCGGACAAGCCCGGTTAAACTTATAGTATGGATCCGATTGAGATTCGATTGGTATTCCTTTGAGATGCTGTCTATATGCGCCTCAAAGGTAAGGTAAACCGGCATTCCTCTGACTGGTATCCAAAGGTATTCCTGAGGGTATGTATTCGGTACAGATTCGGTACAGGTTATAGCCTATAGGCTCTTTACTATAGCATTAGACCTGCTGTTCTATAGCCAACGCTATAGAACAGCAGGTCTAATGCAGGACTACAGGGCGTATAGCTATAGAACTGTACTATAGGCGAACACTATCTGTACTATAACCCCAAGTTTCCAAGCTGAATCTCGCCTTGTTTATATGTTAAATAAGTTGTATATTTGACTCATAATAGTAAGTCCAAATCCTGCAGGTCACTTGCTTTTTAACCCTTATAACCCATACACTTAAAAAATCAGAAAAGACACATTCGAAACCATGAAAAAATTACTGTTCAGCGCAGCTGCGCTCACTGTATTATTTGTTGCATGTAAAGACAACAACGATACAATCATCCCGCAAAATCAAATTAAGGCGACCAAACTATTTCTGAACTCGGTCTCAGAGTATGACAGTAGCAGCGCAACTTATAATACAAGTAACCAGGTTGCTACTTTCCAGTCTTTCGCCCAACAGGAAAGTTATGTTTACTACAGTGAACCTGTATATGTGAATGGAAAACTAGCTAAATTACTCGTCAGCGAAGAAAGCCCTACCACGCTGGAAGATAAGCAGGACTACGAGTATAATGCTGCTGGTGATCTGTCGAAGGTCATGTTTTATGGCGCTGATCACCTGATTGATGTGTATGACAGTATTGTTTATGATAACAACGGACGTTATGCTGCCATGTATTCTTTTGGGGTTTCACAGGAGCCTGGTACTGAGGGCAGGCCGTTTGAATACTATGCAAAGACGCTGTACGACTGGGATAGTAAAGGTAATCTCATCAAAGAGACCTATGTTGGGATAATAGATGGTCAGGAGACGGACACGATCACAACGGTATATACCTACGATGATAAAGTGAACTTCATGGCAATGCAGCCGGAACTGTATTTAATACACCCGAGAGAGGTAGCGGCAGGGCTGTCTGTTAATAACATTCTTACGCAGAGAACAGATTATTCCAATTATGCTGAAGCCGAAACCAACGTATATACGTACGATGGAGATGGCTATCCTGTTACCCGAAAGAATACTTTCCAGACCATAGTAGATGATGCGGTTGTGTATACCAAAGTTGAAAATACCAGGATCCGTTACGTTAAGTAATAGCTTATTTTAAAAATAGAAAAGCCGGCTCACAAAGCGTGAGCCGGCTTTCTTTTTTTGAACCCTTATTATTTTAAGATACTTTCTATTTCCTGTAGTTCCGCCGCATCAAACTGTACCTTGTCCAATGCCCCCAGGTTGTTATCCAGCTGTGCTACAGAGCTGGCGCCTATCAGGACAGAAGTGATACGTTTGTCTTTCAGCAGCCAGGCAAGCGCCATCTGGGCCAGCGACTGACCTCTTTTCTGTGCAATAGCATTCAGACGCTGGATTTTATCCAGTTTGTCGGCGGTAATATGGTCAGCTTTCAGGAACCCGCTTGGTTTGCTGGCCCTGGAACCTTCCGGAATGCCTGTCAGGTACCGGTCAGTCAGCAGCCCCTGTGCCAGCGGAGAGAATGGGATACATCCTACGCCATTGTCGCCCAGTACGTCCAGCAGTCCGCCTTCCACCCATCTTTCGAACATGGAGTATTTGGGCTGGTGGATCAGGCAGGGAGTGCCTAATGATTTTAATACTTCCAGTGCTGCCTTGGTTTGTTCTGCAGAATAGTTGGACAATCCTACATATAAGGCCTTCCCCTGACGCACTGCGGTATCCAGTGCTCCCATTGTTTCTTCAATAGGCGTTTCCGGGTCAGGACGGTGAGAGTAGAAGATGTCAACATAATCCAGCTTCATACGGCGCAGGCTCTGATCGAGACTGGACAGCACGTATTTGCGGGAGCCCCATTCCCCGTATGGGCCAGGCCACATCAGGTAGCCGGCTTTAGTGGAGATCACCAGCTCATCGCGCAGGTAACCTGTAAAATCTTTCTGAAGGATAGCGCCAAAGTTCTCTTCCGCAGAACCGGGCAACGGGCCATAGTTATTGGCAAGGTCAAAATGTGTGATCCCCTTGTCAAAGGCCTGGCGTACTATCTGGCGACCATCCTCAAAATTATCTATGGAACCGAAGTTATGCCAGAGGCCGAGTGAAACAGCAGGAAGACGGATCCCGCTTTTGCCACAGCGGTTATAGAGCATAGTATCATATCGATCGCCGGCAGGTACATAAGCACTCATATGGAATTTATTTTTTGGAAACCCAAGATAATAGTTATTAGTAAGAAATTACTAAACCAGCCGGCTGTCTGGCCAATACTATTTAATTAGTGAGCAGGAAAGAGGGATCAGCAGGAGAGTGCTGCCCTGCTAAACGCTCTGGAAATAACTGTTCATATATTCACTGGGCGACTTATTGGTCACCGTCTTAAATACCCGGTTAAAATTGGTAATGCTGTTGAACCCACAGGTATATGCCACGGTGGCAATATTATCGTAAGTACCGTCCGTCAGTTTTTTACATGCCTCATTGATACGTACCTCATTCAGGAAAGATACAAATGTATGCAGGGTATGCTTCTTAAAGAACCTGCAGAACGCCTGTGGCGTCATATGAGCCTGTTTGGCGGCATCTTCCAGCGTGATGGGCTGATCATAGTTATGCATGATATAGTTGTAAATATGACCGATACGGATGCCTTCATGCTCACTGACAAGCTGTGTCTTCTGACCGGAAGCCAGCGGTGTGATGTCCTGGTAGGACGACAATTGCTTTAACAGTTCCACAAACTGCAGTAATTGTTCCGTGCCTGAACTGTTTGTCACTTTCAGCATACGGCTGGATATTTCCGTAGCATGTTCCTGCGGTACTTTAAAACCTGACTGGTGCTGCTGAATAAAGTTCTTCAGCATCTTGATCTCCGGCAGATTGAAGAACCCTGCCAGCTCACCATCCGGATTAAAGAAAATAACCAGGGCTACGATCTTCTTACGGCTCTTGGGCTGAAAATAAGATGCTTCACTTTTGAAGATATGTGGTTGGTTGGCGCCTAACCAGAAGATCTCGTTAGGACGGAAAGCATGCATGTTGTTGTCAGCAACGAGGGTGCCTTCTCCCTGCTGTATCCAGGTCAACTGAATTTCCTGGTGCCTGTGCAGATGAGGATAAAAATATGGCAGCACGTCTTTCTGCACAATGATGGACTTGTCCAGCGGAACAGGTATGGTAAACTGTAGCACTTTCATCTGTTAGCATTTTATAAAGTCATAGCAAGTTGTTGGCCCTTGCAGAAATGTGATTACAGGTGTTTAAATTCTTCTACGCGGCAATTGCAATTTATGTTGGTTGATTGTCCTGACACTAATTAGTGTGAATCGTACAATTATTTTACTGATCACCCAATATTACAAATTTTAACCCGGATTCAGCAAAAAAATAAAATTACCGGTGAAAAAAAGGTTAACTCCATCTGTATGATGCTGCTAAGGATATAAAAGAGGTTAATATCGGCTAATAATTGATTACTATCAGGTAGGCTCTCTTTCCCTGTTTCTGATACTTTTGAAAAAAAATTGTTCTTCTATGGCTATTGAATGGAAAGGAATATTTCCTGCATTTACTACAAAATTTACAGCCGCTGATGAACTGGACCTGCCGTTGTTCGGAAAGAACCTGCAAGCCCAGATAAAGGCTGGTATTGATGGGGTTATCTTAGGCGGTTCTCTCGGGGAAGCCAGTGTCATTACTACTGCTGAAAAAGAAACACTCACGAAATATGCAGTGGAGCAGGTAGCGGGAAAGATCCCGGTTGTCATGAACATCGCAGAAGGCTCTACCAGTGAAGCCATCAGACAGGCAAAGCTGGCAGCATCATGGGGCGCGAAAGGACTGATGTTATTACCTCCTATGCGTTACAAAAGCGATGAACGCGAAACAGCGGAATACTTTAAAGCAATAGCCGCATCCACAGAATTACCCATCATGATCTATAACAATCCGGTGGACTATAAAGTGGAAGTTACACTGGATATCTTCGATCAGCTGCAGCAGTACAGCAACATTCAGGCTGTAAAGGAATCTACCAGAGATGTATCTAACGTGACCCGTATGATCAGCCGTTTTGGCGATCGCTTCAGCATTCTGTGCGGTGTAGACACACTAGCTATGGAAGAAATGATCCTGGGCGCAAAAGGCTGGGTTGGCGGACTGGTATGTGCTTTCCCGGCAGAAACAGTGGCTATCTATAAACTGACAAAAGCAGGACGCACCGCAGAGGCACTGGCTATTTACCGCTGGTTCCTGCCATTGCTGGAACTGGACCTGCATGCGAAGCTGGTACAGTATATCAAACTGGCAGAACAACAGGCAGGACTGGGTAGTGAAACAGTAAGAGCTCCCCGTCTCCAACTGGTAGGCGCAGAAAGGGAAAGGATCTTAAAGGTGATAGACACTGCTATTGCCTGCAGACCTACATTACCTGATTATCTTTCACTATAATTACAAGACTTAAACAGCACCATGCAGATAGACGATGTCATGCAGCGGTCAGCACAGGCGTTTGCGCAGTACAAAGAGGTAACCCCTTCAGTACGCGCTGCATTCCTGGAAACGATCGCTTCGGAAATAGCATTAGTAAGGGATACGCTGGTAGAAGCAGCGCAGGCAGAAACCAATCTGCCTGCTGCAAGGCTCAATGGCGAGATCACCCGTACTACCAGTCAGTTACAGCTTTTTGCCAATCTCATAAAAGAAGGCAGCTGGGTGGAAGCTGTTATCGATACGGCAAAGCCGGATAGTACGCCCGCAAAGCCGGACCTCCGCAGAATGTTGGTACCTGCTGGTCCGGTAGTGGTGTTTGGCGCCAGCAATTTCCCTTTTGCATTCTCTACTGCCGGTGGTGATACCGCCAGCGCACTGGCTGCCGGGGCTACTGTTGTGGTGAAAGGACACCCTGCACATCCGCGTACCTCCCTGTTGGTATTTGAAGCAATGCAAAAAGCCATCACTAAAAGTGGTATGCCGGAATTTACCGTGCAGCATGTTACCGGCGAAGGGAATGCTGTAGGTAAAGCACTGGTAGTGCACCCGCAAACCACAGGCGTTGGGTTTACAGGCTCTTTACAGGGAGGAAAAGCCTTGTTGAGCTATGCTGCAGCGCGTGAAGTACCTATCCCGGTATTCGCAGAAATGAGCAGCATTAATCCGGTTGTTTTTTATCCCGATGCACTGGCTACACAGGCGGAACAACTGGCGCAAACCTTCGCTGGTTCCGTTACGCTGGGCATGGGACAGTTCTGTACCAATCCCGGTCTGCTGATCGGTTTGAAGAGTGCTGCCCTGGACAACTTCGCCGGCTTACTGGGCAATGCAATTGCCGCAGTTGCTCCGCAGAAGATGTTACACAAAGGCATCTGTGAATCGTATGGTAAAGGCCGCACACATATGCTTGCCCAACAGGATGTTGTGCTGGTAAATGAATCTGCCGCTCCCGCGGATATGGAAGCATGGCCGGCGCTGGCTCGTACTACGGCCAAAACCTTCCTGGCCAATCCACATCTGAAGGAAGAGTTATTCGGTCCCTTTTCATTGCTGGTAGTGTGTGAAGATAAAGCTGAACTGCTGGCAGTACTAAAAAGCCTGCATGGACAGCTGACCACCACGATCGTAGGTACTGCCGCCGATACTGCTCAATGGAAAGACGTGATCGCTGTACAATCTACACTGGCAGGCCGTGTTATTTTAAACAACCCGCCCACTGGTGTGGAAGTATGTGCCGCCATGGTACATGGTGGACCATTCCCGGCCACTACAGACCAGCGTTTTACCTCAGTAGGCACAGGCGCTATCCGTCGTTGGGTAAGACCGGTATGCTACCAGAACTTCCCGGACGATATGTTACCCGATGCGCTGAAGGCCGCAAACCCTCTGGGTATATGGCGGCAGATAGACAATCAGTTTACGAGATAAACCATTATACCCAATATGTCAGATCAACCAAAATCTTTCCAGCGGTCCTTCGGACTGCTGGATGCTACAATGATTGTAGCCGGCTCCATGATAGGTTCCGGCATCTTCCTGGTAAGTGCAGACATCACCCGTAATGTCGGCTCTGCCGGCTGGCTGATACTGATATGGATCATCACCGGTATTCTTACGCTGACCGCCGCATTGAGCTACGGAGAACTAAGCGCGATGTTCCCGCAGGCCGGAGGACAATACGTTTATCTCAGAGAAGCTTTTAACCGGCTAACCGGCTTCCTCTTCGGGTGGAGCTTCTTCACGGTGATACAGGCTGGCTCCATTGCAGCAGTGGGAGTAGCTTTCGCTAAGTTCTCCGCCTATCTTTTTCCGGTGCTGAGTGAAAAGAATATCCTCGTTGATCTATCATTCATACAAATATCAGCAGCCCAGATCACTTCCATTCTCCTTATCGTATTGCTGACTTTTATCAATACCCTGGGGGTGAAGGAAGGGAAGCTGATACAGACAGGATTTACCCTGGCTAAGATCGCTGCGCTGCTGGCATTGATCTTATTCGGATGTTTTGCGGCGGATAAAGGTGTATGGGATGCCAACTGGCAGACAGGCTTTGAGTTTCGCAAAATGACGGAACATACAGATACACTGATGCCGTACGTTGGTCTGGCAGCATTGGGCGCTATTGCAGGAAGTATGGTAGGTAGTTTGTTCAGCAGCGATTCCTGGAATAATGTAACCTTCATCGCCGGAGAGATCAAGAATCCTGAACGTAATATCGGCAGAAGCCTGTTTCTCGGTACGCTCATCGTTACTGTTATCTATGTGGCTACCAATCTGGTGTACCTGGGAGTATTACCACTGAAGGAAATTGCCTTTGCGGAGAATGAAAGGGTAGGAGTAGCCGCAGCTGTAAAGATATTCGGTACCAGGGGTACCTACATTATCGCAGGTCTGCTGATGGTCTCCACTTTTGGTTGTAACAACGGGCTTATCCTGTCTGGCGCCAGGGTTTGTTATACCATGGCAAAGGATGGAGTATTCTTCAAACAACTGGCCACCCTGAACAAAAACGCGGTTCCCGGAAAGGCGCTGTGGATACAATGCATCTGGGCATCCGTATTGTGCCTCAGCGGCAAATATGGGCAGCTGCTGGACTATGTGATCTTTGTAGTGCTGATCTTTTACATTCTGACCATTGCCGGTATCTTCAGGTTGCGTCGTACCAGACCCGATTTACCAAGGCCATACAAGGCGTTTGGATATCCTGTACTGCCTTTGTTGTACATAGTGTCCGCCGCCATTATTTGCCTGGCACTATTGGTTTATAAACCTATGTATACCTGGCCCGGATTGGGCATTGTATTGCTGGGAATACCTGTTTATTATTTTGTATGGCGGAATAAGTCCTGACTTACTGCTGCCCTCCCGAATTGTCTTCCATTGTTTCTACCTCCCCGTGCAGGTGTACATCATTGGTTTCTTCGAATACATTGCCATCCTCATAGCCTACCGCTACGAACACAGACAGCTTTTGTTTCGCAGGGCCTTTGAAGGTACCTTTCACGGGACTGCAATCATTGAAATGTCTTCCCACAGATAGTTTCACATGTTTGTTGGTGACCCAGATATTGTTGGTCGGGTCAATGCCTGCCCAGCCATATCCGGGTATCCAGGCTTCCACCCAGGCATGGGTGGCGCCTTCACCACGCATACCATCCTTATTGGGACAGATATACCCGCTTACATAACGGCAGGGAATGCCGCAGGAACGGAGGATGTGTAACATGAGATGCGCAAAATCCTGGCAAACACCTGCCCGGTGCTGCAGGATCTCATCTACCGTTGTCTCTATATTGGTGATCCCTTTCAGGTACTTGAAATTCTTAAAGATATATTCGCTGCAATGTTCGGTAACAGCTGCCACGCTTTTGCCTGGCTGTTTTATCACCGTGATGATATTATTGATCGCACTCTGCGTCTTTATGATATCAGGTTGTGCCAGTTCCAGTAACAGCAGGTGACCTTTCATTTCTTCCCGTAACAGGTCGAAAGTAGAATGGAAATTGATCTGCAACTGTGAAGAGGCTGTAGTACGCACCAGCAGCTTACTTTCGATGGTGAGCACCTTATGCGGGGGCAGCAGGTTGAAGTTGCCGGATTTATTCCCCCAGTAGTCTGTAAAAGTCTGTATTTCCGGCTGCCCTGTGATCAGCAGGTCGTGCTGGAGTATTTCCTGCTCCGGACATTTAAACGGAAAAATCTTGATCTCATTTACGCTTTCTTTAACCGGTCTGTCGTACTCGTACCTGGTAACATGATGTATTCTGAAAATGGCCATAAGCTAAGTTATGCGTAGGAGAAAAATTTTTGACTCAACAGGTTGGTGAAATGCAGGAGATCATGGCGAAGCTCTGCCAGGAAAGGTTTTAACGTCTGGTTGTTGAGATCATCTATTTCCAGGTGTTTCACTTTACTGTACAGCCTTCCAAAGTTCCTGATCAATGCTGCATTCTCTTCTGAGATATGACCTTTGGTCACATCCTGCAGATGCCTGTCGATTCTGCCCAGCGAATATATAACGGAATGTGGAAAATCTTCATTGAATAATACCTGGTGCAGTACATCGTGGGTATATTGATACGATCTGTATGTTTTGAGATGGAGCTCATAGCCCGAAAGAGACATCAACAGATGCCGCCACTGCATGATGTCTTTGATCTCATCCACCTTGTACTGGTTGACTGCATATTGTTTGTCCGTCAGCACGATGGTTTCCAGGCAGCGTTCGATGTATTTCCCGAGGTTCATAAATCCCCAGCCAATACCCCGGGCCATGGTAATATCAGTGATGCCTGTGTAAAGCACAGAATGCCTGGTAAAAAGGTCCAGGATATCCGCAGCTTCATAATTGGACAGACGGTTGTCCAGTGCCGGTTGATTGATCAGGTGGTAGAAGGAGTTAACTTCCTCCCATACTTCCTTTGTAATATAGTCCTGGATACCGCGGGCATTTTCCCTGGCCTTGCCAATGATGGATTTAAGGGAGTTGTTGTTGGCGGTGTCTGTCAGGAGTTTCTTCAGGGCCGCGCCTGTATTTCCTTCAATGGCTTTGATCTCTTCTTCGCCTGTGCTGGTAAAGGTTTCAAGAACAGGCCGCCAGGTAAGGGGGCCGTTCACATCTTTATCGAGCGATAAAAGGTTATGAGTAGCCGTAACACGTAATAGTCCTTCTGCTCGCTCCATATAACGGGCCAGCCAGAATAGTGAATCTGCGATCCTGCTTAGCATGAATAAAATTGCGTTTGGTGAATCAATCTATAACCCAGGTATCTTTACTACCGCCTCCCTGTGAGGAATTGACGATCAGGGAATCTTTGCGGAGCGCAACTCTTGTAAGTCCCCCCGGTACTATCTGCACACCCTGCGGGCCGCAAAGGGCATAAGGACGGAGGTCCACATGTCTTGCCTGGAAAGTACCGTCTATAAAACAGGGAACGGTAGACAGTTTAATGATAGGCTGTGCAATAAAGCTGCGTGGTTCTGCTTCAATGGCAGCTTTCGCCCTGGTCCATTCTTCGGGGGCTACCTTGTTGCCCATGACCATACCATAGCCTCCTGACTGGTTCGTTCTTTTGATGACCATCTGTGTATAGTTGTCAAACACATACTGCCGGGCATCAGGATCGCTCAGTTCGTAAGTGGGCACATTGGGAAGGATCGGCTCTTCATTAAGGTAATACCGGATCATCGCAGGAACATAGGCATATACGGCTTTATCATCAGCAACACCATTCCCTACTGCATTCACAATGGCGACATTGCCCATACGGTAAGCACTCATCAGTCCCGGAATACCCAGCGCACTATCAGGACGGAACATCAGCGGATCAAGGAATTCATCGTCAATACGGCGGTAGATTACATGCACCTGTTCCAGGCCGTTGGTCGTTTTCATATACACCTTATGATTGTTCACCACCAGGTCTCTTCCCTCCACGAGGGGAATGCCCATCTGCCGGGCAAGGAAGGTATGTTCGTAGTAAGCTGAGTTATAGATACCGGGTGTCAGCAATACCACCAGGGGATTAGACAGCTGTCCGGGGCCCATCTGCAGCAGTATTTCATGTAGCATGAGAGGGTAGTTACTGACCCGTCTCACATGACTGGCAGCCAGCAGTTCAGGAAAGATCCTTTTGGTCACTTCCCGGTTCTCCAACATATAACTGACGCCCGATGGGGTGCGCAGGTTGTCTTCCAGTACATAAAAGAGACCATCTTCCCCACGGATCAGGTCTATTCCGGAAATATGTACATAAACATCATGAGGCACCTTAATACCAAATACCTCCCGGGTATAATGGGGGCAGGAAGCAATCAGGGAGGCCGGCACGATGTTATCTTTCAGGATCTGCTGCTCGTTATAAATGTCTTTCAGGAACAGATTGAGCGCTTTCAGACGCTGTTTGATACCCGCTTCTATATGATCCCATTCCTGTCCTGTAATAATGCGGGGAATAATGTCAAAGGGGAAAATGCGTTCAATCCCGGCATCCTCACTATAGACGGTGAAAGTGATGCCCTGGTTCATAAAAAGCTCGCCGGCCAGTCTGTCTTTCTGTTGCAGATCACTGACATTGAACTGCTTAAGAGTGGCAATGACCTTGCTGTATTGCTCCCTGATCTGCTGCCGGTCGCACATTTCATCCCAGATGCCGGTGGCATAGTCGTATTGTTCCAATAATGTTGGCAGGCTCATATCAGTGGTTTAGTGGGTAAGTAAGTTTTCGGGCGCCAGCTACAATTTAATGTTTTACGGGGAGAAATAACGGCAGTCTCTTCAAAAAGAGTTCATATTTCAAAAAGAGATTTTGAAAAATGAAAGGTGATGGCTGAGATAGTATTATATAATATTATTTATAATGTGTAGTAATGCTTAATACCCGGTCCGGGAATACGGTCTTTAGATTTCCCACTTATATCCTGTTGCATAGATAGTTTTCAGGTAATTGCCTGCACCGGCTTCGTGGAGTTTCTTTTTGAGGTTTTTGATATGGGCATAAATGACATTGTTATCTTCCCGGAGGCCGGCAATGTCGCCCGAAAGCTGCTCTGCAAGTTCGTGTTTTGAGATGACCTTGTTTTTATTGCCCAGGAAATATAAGAGCAGGTCAAACTCTTTCCTGGTAAGTGTAACGGGTTTATTATTGATCTGTACAGTTTTGCCCAGCAGATCGATAGTCAGTTCTTCCTGCCGGATAATGTTGCAGTTGTCATATTTCCTCCTCCTGATCACGGAAAAGATCCTGGCAGCCAGTTCCGGTAAATGGAAAGGTTTCGTGACATAATCATCCGCTCCCTTCTCCAAGGCAGAGATCTTATCCTCATATGCAGTTTTAGCGGAAATGACGATGATGCCCACCAGTTTATTATGCGCCTTTATTGCTTCCAGCAGCTTGTTGCCATCTCCGTCCGGCAGTGCAAGATCCATCAGGATGCAATCGTACTCATACATCTCTATTTTAGACAGTGCCCGCTGATAATTGTTCGCATATTCACATATGTAATTCCCGTCAGATAAATAGGAGATCATAACCTGCGATAGTGCCAGATCGCCATCGATGATCAGTAGTTTCATGTCACAATATTATTTCCCAATTCTGAATTAATTCTGAATACAGGTAGCGGGCTGACCGGGAGGCAGATATATAATATTTTATTGTAAGTTATGGGGGCCTTGCTGATGCATGAAAATCAATACAGTAAGCTGTTTGAGGGAGTGGTGCGATGCCTTGGGCTAAGCTTCCCGTGCCCCTTGCTATTCCTTTCCATCGTGTACTATTTTTTCCCGATCCGAGTCGGTTGCTACTCATGAGTAGTTTTTCTTTGCATAAAATTTACTGTAGTTGAAACATCTATACTTTTTACTCAGTTTCGTCCTGGTCAATATTACCGCATTCGCACAATCTGGTACTATTAAAGGAACGATCAATTCCGCCGATGGCAAGCCCGCCGCTTTTGTAACTGTGGGTTTGAAGGATACGAAGAAGGGAGCAGTGACTAACGAAGAAGGGCAGTTCTTAATCAAAAACGTAAAGCAAGGCGACTATGTACTGGTAATATCTTACACCGGTACCAAAACAATACATCAACCAGTTACCGTTACTTCAGACCAGACAGCTGATGTTACACTGGCCTTGGAAGCAACTGCTGCACAGCTGAATGAAATAGTGGTGGCAGGTACCAAAACAAGAACGATCAACAAAACCCCTGTTAATATAGGTAAGATCCCTGTTGCAGCTATAGACCTGCCCCAGGGTGTTGCTGTGATCGGGCATGAAGTACTGGAAGAACAACAGGTACAGCGCATGAGCGATGTAGTGAAGAATGTGAATGGCGTATACATGGCCTCTTCCCGTGCCAGTACCCAGGAGGCTTTTAATGCAAGAGGATATGCTTTTTCCAGCACCAATATGTTTAAGAATGGGGCACGTGTAAATTCTGGTGTAATGCCTGAAATGAGCTCACTGGAGAAAGTGGAGATCCTGAAAGGAAGCGCTGCGATCCTGTATGGTAACGTAGCTCCGGGTGCAGTAATGAATATGGTGACCAAACAGCCTAAGTTTAATTTTGGCGGTGAAGTGAATGTACGCGCAGGCAGCTATGGGTTGTTAAAGCCTGCATTTGACGTGTATGGTCCTATTTCTTCCAAGGTAGCATACAGGATTGATGGTACATTTGAAACAACAGACAGTTACCGCGATAAAGTACATTCAAAACGTTATTATGTAAATCCTTCCCTGCTGTTCAGGTTAAGTGACCGTACAGAATTGCTGGTACAGGGTGATTATCTGAAGCATGACTTTACGCCTGATTTTGGTATCGGTTCCCTGGATAATAACAAAATACCTGACGTACCACGCAACAGTTTCTATGGCACGCCATGGCAGTATGCACATACACAACAGGCATCTGCAGGCGCTTCTATCAAACATAAGCTGAATGATGTCTGGACGTTGAACGGTATGTTCTCTTACCAGAGATATAGCCGCGATTATTACGCTGTAGAAAGGATCCAGGCCGATGCTACCGGTAAATGGGCCCGTCCGCTGAACAGGACTTTTAACAGTGAAGATTATTATCTGGCGCAGGTAGACCTGAACGGTAAGTTCAGAACAGGTAGCCTGGAACATAATGTGCTGGCAGGTGTGGACGGAGACCGCTACTATACCAAGGCTTATACCTACAACCAGCCTGCTACATACGATACCATCAACATTCTGACCCCTGATCTGTATACACCGCGTACCGATATACCGGATGCAGTAAGGATCAAGGATGTAACAACGCCGATCAACCGTATTGGTGTGTATGTTCAGGATCTGATCAAAATCACTCCTAAGTTGAATGTCCTGGCAGGTGTCAGATTCTCTTACCTGCAGAATGAAGCACCGGCTACTTACGACTACAAATCTGGCCAGACTACTAAGACTGCCGCTAAATATGACGATGCCTTTTCCCCAAGATTAGGTATTGTGTACAAGCCAATAGAGACCATGGCAGTATTCGCAAGTTATTCCAACTCTTTCACGCCTAACACAGGCCTGGCTGTTGACAGTACCACCCTGGACCCATCTGTTATTGATCAGTATGAAGTAGGTGTTAAAAATGATTTCCTGAAAGGAAAATTGTCAGTGAATATTACTGCATATCGTATTAAGAATAGCAACTACGCACAGACGGCTCCATTCCAGAAAGACGGTGTGACGCCTAATAACAATACTAACCTGAAAGCATTGATCGGTGAAACTTTAAGCCGTGGTGTGGAAGTGGATATAGCAGGTCATCCTTTACCTGGTCTGGATGTCATTGCCGGATACAGCTACAATAATATCACGATAGAAGGCAGCAGTGGTTTAAGTGGTGGGTCTATAAATGGTGAACGTTTGGTAGGCAATCCAAATCATACTGCCAATGCTAACGTGTTCTATACTTTGCAGAAATCCACGCTGAAAGGACTGAAGTTTGGAGTAGGTTATTATTATATCGGTCAGCGTTTCGGTGGCTGGAATAATACTATCAACCAGACCCAGAAATACAACCGCCTGATCTCCGCACCAGGTTTCTCTACACTGGATCTGAGCGCCGGTTATTCTTTCAAACGTTTTTCAGTACTGGCTAAAGTATCTAACGTTACCAATACCTACAACTATTACGTACACGAGAACTACAGTATTAACCCGATACCACCTACCCAGTTCGTAGGTACCGTATCTTACAGGTTCTAAGATATAAGTGATCATAAACAATGAAAGCGGGTGTCCCAAATTATGGAGACACCCGCTTTCATGTTGATGCTTACCCGATGTTGTCCGGATTGTCATTTTAAGTTAATATCCTGCCCATTTCCGTTAATATCTGTTGGCGCCTCAGTATGCATTTCCGTTAATTTTATAGCTATAGTGACCCTATTGAAAGGCCATAAGTATCTGTAGCCCATCTCCGCAATTCATTTGTTAACTGTACATTAAAAAACACGATCCATGAAAACAAGTGTACTACTATTGCTATGCCTGTTACTGACGGGCAGTCTTTCCGCGCAGAAAACTGTTTACATTCCTGCAGAATTTTCAACTGCACCACTGAACACCTGGTCTTACAGTAAGTCCTATCAGTCAGCCAACTTTATTGTCTTCTGGGGCAATATCGTAGGCACCAGCCCTGCCACTTACTCAGATCCTAACCTGCGCTTCAATCCGCAATCTGTTTGTGATACGCTGGAAAAGATCTATACGAAGTTTATCACAGAGCTTGCTTTTTGCTCAGATGCGCCTGCAAAGAACCTGGGCAAATACAAGATTATCATCGTGATGAATGATACCTGGGGAACCAACGGTCCTTCCGGTTGGGCCTTCGGTGGTACCTATGGCAATACTATCGGTGCTATGTGGGTACATCCGAATGCCACACGTGATGGTGCAGTGATCAGTCATGAACTGACGCATGCACTGCAGGGTATGATCTCTATACAGGAAAATACGGTAGGAGGAGGTTATGTCAACTACGAACCCGCCGGTTTCTTCTGGGAGGCGCATGCCAACTACATGCGTACACAGATGTATCCCCGTTTTGCAGGAGATGATCTACCACGCTGGATGGGCACGCAGATGTTCCACCTCAGTTCTACCCGGCACCATTATGGTACCTTCAAATGGCTCTATACCATACAGGAAACGGAAGGTATCAATATGGTGAACAGGTTATGGAAGGAATCTGTGGCTAATGAGCATCCGCTGATCACCTATCGCAGATTAAAAGGATGGACACAATCCCAGCTGAACGACTTCCTGTATGGTTATGCCAAACGGGAGGTGACTTACGATTACCCGGTGAATAATTTCGGTAGCATCATGCGGGCATCAAGGAACGCTTTGAAGAACAGTGAGCCTCATTATGTATGGCGTTTATACACGATCCTGACCCAGATCAGCGCGTCTACCGGCCGGTACGTTGTACCAGATGTTTTTGCTCCGCAAGACTATGGTTATAACATTATCCCGCTATACACTACCTGTAGTTCCCGTAATGTGACGGTGAAGTTCAAAGGACATACAGAAGTGAATACTACTGCCGGTTGGCGTTACGGTTTTGTGGCTGCCAATGCAGATGGCACTATATCCCGTTACGGCGCCTTAACCAGCGCGAATGAGGCGGAGATCAGTTTCCAGATGAACAGCAATGAAACCCAGTTATACCTCGTGGTAATGGGCGCTCCTACCACACATACCTCTTATGTATGGGAGCCGGGCTGGCCTAAGATCAAAAGATATCCTTATGAGATCCGTGTGGCCAATGCCGTACCTGAAGGATACCAGAGCAATTTCCGGGCTGCTTATAAGACCAATGGGCATGCACATTCCAATGGCGGTGGCTGGGTAGCTAATTCGGCTACGGTAGCATCTACTGCCTATGTTGGACCTAACGCCATTGTGCTGGGCAATGCGAATATTTCCGGTACTGCCAGGATAGAAGGTACCGCCTGGGTGGAAAATGCTACTGTGCAGAACAGTGTCGTGATAGGAGGGAATGCCAGTGTATGGAACGGGACCTATTCCGGAACGGCTAACGTTGGTGAAAATGCTATCCTGAGTAACTGTACCGTATCAGGCAATGCCATTGTAAAGGGTAATGCGATGGAATGGGGTGTGACCTTCGGCGGTTCGGGCGTTACTGTTGGTGGTGATGCGGAAATAGGCAGCTGTAGTACAGCAGGTGTCTATCTGCAGGTGCCGCACACAAACAATGGTCGTACAGAATGCGATGGCAGGCCGGCTACTCATACTTCAAATGTAGACGTTAATACCACTTTTACCCGCTTCACCGATGCCCAGATGGCTTTCACAGGAACGGTTGCCTGTCCTGCGGCAGCCGGCACACTGGCAGTAGCGCATGTGGCGGAAATGGTCCCTGAAGTGTTGGTATATCCAAATCCTGCCAGTACGGTGATCAATGTTAATATGCGTAATTTCTCTGCTCACGAGGATGTAGTATTGTCATTATACGATACTGAAGGGAAAGTGGTCCTGAATAAAAGAGTAAAGGCTTCACCGAATTTTACGCTCGATGCAGCAGCTGAACGGCTGAAACCGGGCGTATATGTGTTGAAGGTGACAGGTAAGAGCGCATTTACGAAGAAAATAGTGATTACGAAGTAAGACCGGTAATTATTGCCTGTATAAGCAGCCCGTCAGATGTGGACTTAAATCATAAGTCTACGTCTGACGGGCTGTTTCCTTTCTGAAAATTCCTTTTAGTACGCTTGTTTTCTTTATCGCCTAAACGATCAGAGGAGATAAAACCTCGATAAAAAAGTTTGAAATATTATTTTAAGAATGTAAGTTTGCTGTTATTGAGCTTGCTGGAGAACCTATACCGTTTCAGTAAGACTATAGTAATTAATACATTTGTTGCCCTTCTGAATAGTCCAAGATCGAGAGGACCTTGTAACGTTAAGACGCGCAAATGTTCGTAGTGCAATTTTTAAGTCAGTTTAAAGTCAACTAAAGAAATCGTAATCCTGGTTATCTATGAATTTGTATTCCTAAAGAACTTATTGGTACCAGTTTGTTGTTTGCCCGGTGCTGTCTTGCAGCATGACATTCAGGCTTTGTGCAACCTTGAGATAAGGTAGCTGAAAGGGTGTGTATTATATTATTACTTGTTTGCTGCCTTATGGGCAGGGCGGGGGAGCTATACCGTATACGAAAATCTTTGTCAGATTCTAAATCACTGTCTTGTCTCAGAGAAGACTACACGATCAATAAAATAACATTTCAAATATATCCCTGATGATACTGGAAATTAGTGAAAAGCGAAAGAGGCTAGTTGCATACTTCTTGCTTACGCTGCTTTATTTTGAAACGATCATTCCATCCTATGCCCTGGGCAGTTTACGAACGCCCGTTTATGAAACGAGTGTAAGAAAAGCTCCTGCGGGAAATGTGGCGGCATTATCAACAATCCCCAAAAAGCTTGTTACTCCGCCAAAAGGAAACAATGTTGTTTCCAAAACGGCAGCGTCATTTATTGGAGGACCTACCCAGCCGGAGATGCAACAATTTGCCTCTGTCAACAGTGCCAACATGGTTGACCTGTTCTCGGGAGATTTCTCCTATTCGATCCCTCTGTTGGATGTAGGTGGTTACCCGGTAGCTATTGGTTATAACAGTGGCGTTTCTATGGACCAGGAAGCCAGCTGGGTAGGCCTTGGCTGGAATATTAACCCCGGAACGATTACACGTAATATGCGCGGATTGCCGGATGATTTTGAAGGTACGCAGGATACAGTGCAGAAGGTTACCAGCATAAAGCCTAACAGGACATTTGGAGGTACTATAGGCGCAACCGTGGAGTTAGTAGGTTTTCCCCTGAGCAAAAGTCCCAAGGATTCGGGAGGTATTAGTGCTCAGGGCTCTTTTGGTTTGTTCTATAACAATTATAAAGGGATTGGTATTGAAAGTAGTGCGAGTGCAGGTATCAATGCAGGATCGTCAAGTATGGGAACCTTATCGGGTAGCCTGTCCATGACCAACAATTCGCAGGAGGGGGCCTCAGTGGGGATGTCAATGGATTATAACACGAGGTATCGGTACGAACAGGATAAAGGTGGGTATGGAGGTAATATAGCAATTGGTTCTACCTATAGTTCACGCTCCGGTTTAAAGGCAATACAGCTTTCTGCCGGGTTGCAGCAGTATACCTACTCCCAAAAAAATGAAAGATATAGCCCAACGGATGTAATGACAGGATCAGCGAATCTTTCTTTTTCATACCCTACTTACACGCCTGGTATCTCTCTGCCTTATACAAGTTACTCATTCAGCTTTACTGCAAAGCTTGGCTCGGCCAACAAAGTATTGCATCCTAACTGGTTCCTGAGTGCGTATTATTCTACACAGGAAATCAAAAGTGCTGACCGTAGTCTGGCATTGCCTGCCTACGGTTATCTGAATTATCAGCATGCTGGCTCGAATGCTGCAGTGTTACTGGACTTTAACAGGGAAAAGGAAATGCCTTACAGGGAGAAGCCGGAAATGCCAAGTATAGCGATGCCTGCTTATACCTATGATGTTTTCGGTATGACCGGTGAAGGTACAGGTGGAAGTTTCAGGGCTTATCGTGGTGATATCGGATATGTGTTTGACCACCAGATGCGGACGAAAGACGTTTCCGGTGGAGCAAGTGTTGATTTTGGCGGAGGTGATCTGACCCATGGAGGAGTAGACCTTCACCTCAACAGAGCATATACAGTTAACGGTCCCTGGATGGAAGAGAATCCGCTTGCTACCAACGTGGCCTTCAGGAAATCAGATAAGTTCTTCGAAGCGGCTTATTTCCGGAACCCGGGTGAAATGACGATTAATGATACCGCCTTTTACAGGAATATCGGTGGAGATGATGTGGTGGCAGTTAACCTGTATCAGCCTGGTATCAGCAGCAGTGAATTGCGTACGACCAATATCCTCAATCGTTATAAGAATCAGCGTTTTGCAGGTAAACAGATCGTAAGTCCGAAGAACATGCAGAGAACCAGGGATAAGAGAACGCAGGTAATATCTTATCTCACAGCAGAAGAAGCTGGCCGCGGTGGTTTGGCAAAATATATAGAGAATTACAAGGAAAATACTTACGGTATTGGTTTTTGTCCAACCGGGGCTCCGGAAGATACCGCACACGGACTGAAGGGAGATTATTACTCGGGTAAAGGGTTCGAGCAATTCCTGTTCAGCAGAATTGATTCCCAGATCAATTTCATGGATAAAAATGCTATTAATAACAACCTGCCTGCAGGTACCTCTCCGCTGAATACAGCATTTACTGTTCGCTGGAGAGGAAGAGTAAAGGCGCCGGTTACAGGTACTTATACCTTCTATGTTGGTTCTGATGACGGTACCAGGTTTTATCTGAATGACACAATGGTGATCGATGTCTGGAGAGATGACCATCCCTATGCCCTTGAAAAAACAACGGTAAACCTGGTAGCAGGCGAAACGTATGATCTGAAGCTGGAGCTCCTCCAGGGAAAAAAAGGCGCTGTGATGAGGCTCTTCTGGCAATATGGAGGCTTGCCTGCTATGATCATTCCACGGGAGAACCTTTATCAGCCGGCTCTGGATACTTTCACGGTAGCAGGTTTGCCTTTATCGAAAGAAAACAGGATCAATGATTTCCGTAAAAGGAATCACATCTCTGAGATTGATGTGTTAAATAAAGATGGAAGGAGATATGTGTACGGTATCCCCGTATATAATCTTCAACAGAAAGAGGTCACTTTTGCAGCAGATAAAGGACGTGCCAATACAGAGCTGGGAATCGTGAAGTATACTGCGGGTAAGGATAATACGGTAGATAATGAAAATGGTATCGATCATTACTTCAGTAGTGAGCGGGTACCTGCCTACGCGCATTCCTTTTTGCTGACAGGCGTGCTGTCGCCCGATTACCAGGACCTCACCGGTGATGGTATTACACCTGATGATCCCGGAGATGCTATTAAGTTCAACTATACCAAAACCGCAGGTATCAAAAATCCATATCAATGGCGTGCTCCCGCAAGGACTGACGCCACCAGCTTCGGTGAGGCCCAGGCTGGATATAGCGAAGGCCTGAAAACAGATAACCGGGACGACAAAGGAAATTATGTATATGGTGAGAAAGAGCTGTGGTACCTCAATTCGATCGAGTCAAAGAACATGATCGCTACTTTCAAAGTAAGCAAGCGTGATGATCTGGCAGCTATTGATGAAAATGGTCTCAGGTTGCCAGACCAGCGTGCGCGTAAACTGGATGAGATCAACCTGTATACCAAGGCCGACTTTAAAGCACATGGTACAGCGGCAAGACCAATTAAGACTGTACACTTTGATTATAGCTATGAGCTTTGCCAGGGGGCTAACAAGCCCTTGAATAATAATGGTAAGCTGACCTTGAAGAGGATATGGTTCACGTATAATGGCAATGATACCACAGGACGACGTAATCGTAATCCTTATGTGTTCTATTATAACAGTAATAACCCTGGTTATAATCCTAAATCGAATGACCGCTGGGGTAACTATAAAGACCCGCTACAGAACCCCGGATCTTCTGCAGGTAATGTACTGACGAACGCAGATTATCCATATTCCCTGCAGGACAGTACACTTGCTGCACAGAATGCCGCTGCCTGGACATTGGATTCTATCATACTTCCATCCGGTGGCCGTATGAAGATCACGTATGAAAGTGATGACTATGCATATGTGCAGAATAAACGTGCCGCGCAGATGTTCCAGATAGCAGGCTTCTCTGCGGGAAAGCCTGCTTCGTTAAGCGATCTGAGTGCTGATCTGTACGGATTGATAGATTATATGTATGTAGCGGTGAATGTGCCCTATGCAGTAAGCAGCAATGAGGAAGTATATAACAGGTATCTGCAGAACATGGATAAGCTGTATTTCCGTCTGTTTGTGGAGATGCCGGGAGATAAGTTCGGTAAAGGCCGGGAGTATGTACCTTGTTATGCTACCCTCGACCCTGGACAGTTTGGATTTATTAATGGAGGAAAAACGATCTGGGTAAGAATGAAAGCTATTGATCCTGCTGCTAAAATGAATACACCGAGAAGCGTGTATAGTCCGCTGGCACAGTCAGCCATTCAGTTCCTGAAATTAAACCTTCCTTCCAAAGCTTATCCCGGCTCTGATGTTGGAGATGACTTAAGTGCAGTAGATGCCATTAAGGTGTTGATGTCACAGGCGGATAACATTAACAACCTGCTGCTGACATTCGAAGTGATGACAAGGGTCAAGAAGTGGGCGAGGAATGTAGATCTTAGCCGGAGCTACGCGCGTTTGAATAACCCTTATTATAAAAAATATGGTGGCGGTTTGCGTGTGAAAAAGGTGGTTGTCTATGACTATTGGAATAAGATGACGAAACAGAAAGAGTCTGTTTACGGTCAGGAATACCAATACACCACCACCCGCGATGTCAATGGTAAGAAAGAAGTGATCAGTAGCGGAGTGGCGTCTTATGAACCGATCATCGGTGGAGAGGAAAACCCATGGAAGTTGCCGGTGGAGTATAATCTGCAGGTGTCAACATTGACCCCCGTTGACAGGGGATATACCGAACTGCCATTCGGGGAAGGTTTTTTCCCGGCTCCTTCGGTAGGATATAGCAAGGTGCGTGTTAGGACGATCCATGCTGATAAGACCCGTTCTGCAAATGGATATGAAGAAACCAGCTTCTATACGGGGTATGACTTCCCGACATTAACAGATATGAGCAATCTCGGAGATAATAAGAAGCGGTTCAAACCGCTGTTATCAAACTTCCTGCATATCAATGCCCGTCACTTCCTGGCCTTAAGCCAGGGCTTTAAAGTAGAGCTGAATGATATGACCGGTAAGATTAAGTCGCAGGCTTCTTATGCTGAAACAGATCCTGAGAAAGCGCTTACCTACGCGGAGTATTTCTATAAGGTAGATGATGAGAAGGCTTTATATAAACATCTGAATAATACGGTAAGTGTTATTGCTCCGAATGGAACTATTGATACCGCCAGTATCGGTAAAGACATAGAACTGATGATGGATATGAGAGAGCAGCGATCTGTCACTAACAGCCACAACTTAAATATTAATGCAGACCTGTTTACGTTTTCCTTCCCGCCATTATTCCTGATACCAATGGCATTGAATCTGATGCAACGTGAGGAAACAAAGTTCCGCTCTGTTGCAGCAACCAAGATTGTGAGCAGGCACGGTATCCTGGATAGTGTCATCGCCATTGATAAAGGCAGCAGGGTGGCTACCCGCAACCTTTTATATGACGGTGAAACAGGAGATGTATTACTGACAAGCACACAGAATGAGTTCAATGACCCCATCTACAATTTCAGCTTTCCGGTTGGCTGGGCTTACGATGGTATGAGTGGTGCCTATAAGAACATTGGCCTGGTGATGAACAATATTAAGATGAACAATGGGCGGATTGTTGAAGGACTGAATAATGATACCACCCATTATTTTGCTGCCGGTGATGAGCTGTTGATACATTCCTATGAAAGGGTAGCGGGAACGGAATGCGATCCTAAACTGGCCACTTTCCCGGCATCCGCCTTTATTTATGCAATAGATGCAAATGTTACGACCGGTGGTAAGCCGGATATCTATTTCGTTGACAGGGATGGAGTACCGTTTTCCGGAGATGGCATTTCATTAAAGATCGTACGTTCAGGACGGCGCAACATAGCTGCCTCGGTTGGTGGCGTAACCAGTTTGAGTAATCCGCTCAAATTAGTAGCTGGAAAGATGACGCTCGTGTTGGATAGTACCAGCAATGTAGTTGCTGCTTCCTCGGTAGCTTATAACCAGTTCTGGAAAGTGGCCGATAAGAAAAAGCAGCTGAAATCTGTTCAGTGCGTGACTGTACCATACAGCCAGTATGTAGGAGCTGGTGGTGAATGTGGCATACGGTACTATGGTAACCTGGCACAAAGCAGGGTGATCAAGAAGAATGATTGCGGTACGGGCATACAGGGTACGAATGTAACATATACTGTACCTGCGAACAGGTATTCTTCGACTATTAGTGTAGCAGATGCAAATGCAATGGCCGTGTCTGAGATAGACAGTATGGGGCAGATCTATGCTAATATAAATGGAAACTGTAGTTATACCTATAAAAGCAGGGCCGATAGCGTAACAATCCAGCAGCATACCTGTCAGGCGGACGCTATTCCATTGCCGTATACATATAAGATCGCTGCCGGTGTCTTCACTTCTACCATCAGCCAGGAAGACGCTGACCAGCAGGTGAAGCAACGTCTCAGAGACAGTGCAGAGATAAGTGCGGGTATCAACGGACGCTGTTACTATAGTAATGACACTACGGGTATGCTGGTTTATCCGGTTTGTGATTCCGGCAGAGTACCTACTGGTGTATATTATTCAATACCGGCAAATGTTGATACATCAATGATCAGCAAGGCTGCGGCTAATGATAAGGCCCGTGCAAGGTTTGCATTGCCGGCACAGGTGTATGCGAATGCTTATGGTAGCTGTGGAGGGCAAACTATTTATGTTAAAATGTTATTTGCGGATGCACCTGGCAGCGATGAAGAAAATACATATGAAAAGATATCCCTGGCTTTCTACGCAGATCCACAAGGTACAATTCCTCTTTCTGTTACGGATTTAACAGTTAATTACCTGGTAACATTAGTTGATTGTTCCGGAAATGGTGGACAGGATGTTCCTTCTCAGAAAACAATTGTATGTAATGGAACGACGACTGTTATTGGAGAGAAGATCCTTACTCAATGGTCTGATAGTCTTGGGCATTGCAAGCAATGGAATTATGAATTGCTCGTTGGTACAGGGTATACAATAATAAATCAATAAACTATTTTATATAAAGAGTTTTATGAGAACATATTTTCGGGTATTAGCAATAGCCCTGCTATTATTAAATATAGCTCTGGGTTCGCAAGCCCAAAGCTCAGGATCTCCCTGTACATGCGAATGTCTGAAGCCACTATTCGATTACCTGATCACCTCACAAAGGTTGTTCACAAAGGCATCAGACGGTATGACATTAGCTGCTGTTCTGGAAGATGCAAGAGATGCAGGGTACAGTGTATCATACACACAGTGCGCGATCCTATCCCGTAATATAAACGGTGCCTTCTATGCTAAGACGCAAGCAGCTACCGCTACTACTTATCAGGCACTGATAGGAGATTGTACGGTGTCAATAAAATCCGTCAGCGGTAACGTGACATTCAATAATCTACGAAGTGATGCCTGCGGCACTGACGGATCAGTCACTTATCATGTAAATGGAGGGTCTACATTAGTTGCCCGTTTACAGGTAGATTCCTGTGCGACTTGTACTCCGGTGACGACCAGCGCTTGTATTAGCGCCATTACTGATGCCTCAGTAAATCCATATTTATACGGACTGGTTGGTAACTGGAGGCCATCCAGTTCATATGTCTATTACAGCGACCGTAATGAAACGTCTTTTACCCAGGATGTATCGTTACGTAGAGCAGGCGGCATCCGTAGCTTTTCTTCCTTTTGGAAATTTAACAGCAATACCCTTAAAATGGTGAACGACACAACGAAATGGGTCTGGAACAGTCAGTTGACGTTGGTGAATCGCAAGGGGGCTGAATTGGAGAATAAGGATCCCCTCGGGCGTTACAATGCCGGTTTGTATGGTTATGACGATGCATTGCCGGTGGCTGTAGCACAGAATGCCAGATACAGGGAGATCGCATATGAAGGATTTGAGGATTACGATTTTGGCGGTAGTCCCTGTGACTCTGTATGCGCCGTTCCAAGGAGTTTCGACTTTTCTTATTACAGGAACAAATTCGACACTACCGAACAACATACAGGAAAGTTCAGTCTCCGGGTAGATACAAGCGCCGGTATCAGTGCCGGAATAACAGGTACAGAAGACGACGGGTTTGGTCTTGCATTTAATAAAGGTCAGACAGGCTGCGATACGACTATTTACGGCCTGTCTACAATAAGTACTGATGCAAGCGCATTATTGCCATCCTTTTCACCTATCGCAGGTAAGACGATCGTAGTCAGTGCCTGGGTAAAGGAATCCCAGGATTGCCAGGGCACTGCATATGCCGGTAACAGGTTCTCCATACTGATTAAACAACCTGGTGATAGTACCACTGTTATTGCCCAGCCTAAGGGCGCTATTATTGAAGGATGGCAACGTTATGAGGAAGTGATCTCTGTTCCGGAGGATGCAACTTCCATATCTATCGTGATGCAGGCAATAGCAGGGCATGCAGTATACTTTGACGATATCAGGATACATCCTTACAATGCCAATATGAAGTCGTATGTATACAATCCTTCAGATCTGCGCCTGATGGCAGAACTGGATGAGAATAACTATGCGACCTTTTATGAATATGATGATGATGGTACACTCATTCGCCTGAAGAAAGAAACGGAGCGTGGTGTAAAAACCATTACCGAAACGAGGAGTGCACTTTTAAAAGAAAACACTGACCAATGAGACCATTTTTATTATCCCTGAACCATATGAAATCCTGGGCATTGGCCTGCCTGTTGCTGATGATGGCTGTTGCCGGTCAGGCACAGTCTGTGATCTCACTGAAGCAGACACTGAATGGCAGCAAAGGGCAGATAGCTAAAGACTCTGTTGCTACGGTAACAGATAGCCTGTATTTCAATCCGGCAACCATCAATTCGTTGGATACACCTTACAAAGTGAGGAACGTCATCACGTTTAAGATCAACGAATATTCCGCCATAAATTTACCTGCTACATTTACTGCTAATGTAGCCATCAGGATCATTTACACAAGACCTGACCTTCAACAGGATTCTGTGGACAGAACTTTATCTATCAATTATGTAGATACCAGTACCTATACGAGCAGAAGCAGCTTTGTGTTTAATAATGCGCACCAGGTAAGGGTACGCGTACTCAGCCTGACTGTGACAAGCAGTACAGACATTAAACCTGCTTTAGTGCTTGACAATGAAATGCAGGTTTACCCTGTATATAAATTGTCCTGCATGGATAATGCTGTAAAAAGCTTCACGTCTATTCAACCTGTCGATTTTAACGATGCTGATGAACTCATCGTTAGCTGGGCAACGGTAATCGGTGCAGATGTCTATGACCTTGAATGGGCATATATCGATTCAAGTGCATTAAGGGTAAACAGATACGGAAACCCTATCAATACTGCACTGATATTTAAGAATAATGCATCCCGTGTAACGATCCGTGGAAATGGCGTTAATACCGGCAATAGCTATAATATTCCATTACTATACGATCAGGAAGGCGTACTTTATTTCAGGGTAAGAGCGGTGCAGGAAAGAGAGCGTAATGTGCGTATAGAGACCGCGTGGAGCTCTGCTTTCCCAGGGGGATTGGGTAGTTATGCATTTGACGGTCATCAGGTTTCAATGAACTGGCAGGCTACCACCAGCTTTGCAGAGGAAGGCAAACGTAAATCTGTTGTACAGTACTATGACGGTAGCTTAAGAAACCGGCAGACAGTAACAAAGGATAATACGACCAACACTACCATCGTAGGAGAGACTTTTTACGATCATCAGGGCAGACCGACGATACAGGTAATGCCTTCGCCTACTTTGAATAGTATTATCAAATATTCACCGGGATTCAATACGGGGATTAATAGTGCCGAGTATGACAAAGGACAGTATGATACACTGCCTTCTCCCACAACTTTCCTGACGGCAAGCGCCAACCCGATGTCTACCAGCAGTGGTGCTAACCAGTATTATTCTCCGAATAATCCCGATACCTCAGGTTTTAACAAGTTCATTCCTGATGCGGAAGGATATGCTTTTACAGAGACTGTTTATACACAGGACAATACAGGAAGGATCAGCCGTCAGGGTGGGGTAGGACCTGTATTCAGCATCGGCAGCAATCATGAGACGGAATACTACTATGGTTCTCCCGGAGTGAACGACCTGGATGCCCTCTTCGGTACAGATGCGGGCGATAGGACACACTATTTCAAGAACATGGTCCAGGATGCGAACGGACAGTATGCCGTAAGCTATGTAGATATGCATGGCCGTACCGTGGCTACTGCCCTCGCCGGTCGGCCAGATAGCGCCAGCCTGTCTGACCTGTCTTCCTATAGTGAACTGAGTGTTACTGATACCTTATCCACTAAGAACAGTAACATCGTCAAGGACCTGACATTAGAAAACAGGCAAAGCCAGCTGGTGACGATGAAAGGTGACTACACCTTTAATTACCAGCTGAAGGCGCCAGCAATAAAACTGAACGGTTGCCAGGGGCAAATATGCTTCAATGGTCTTTATGATCTTGAAATAAAGATCACAGACGATGCTTATAACCAGCGTTTAGGTGGTAAACCTTTTGACACGGTATTCCACAACTATAACCTGGACAGTATAAAGGCAGATTGTAGCATCCAGCCCAGAGATTTCAATGTGAGTTTTACAGTAAACCTGCCGAAAGGGAACTATGAGGTCACCAAGCAGCTGACCATTAACCGTGAGGCACTGGAATACTACAGAGATAGCATCTTCCTGAAGCAGAATACCTGCATCACACTCGATCAGTTTATACAGCAGCAACGCTCTTTGCTGGAGACTGCGCAATGTGTACCCGATTGTAAATCCTGCCGTGATAGTATTGGTACCTGGGCTCAATTCTGGGCTAAATACCCAGCGCTTATAGGACAAGCAGTAGAAGATTCCGCTTTGTACAAAGCACAGGCATTATCAGACTATAATAATGCTGTTGAGAACTGTGATGCTTTATGTAATACCACCAGTGACGCTACAGATATCCGCAAAGGGATGCTGCTGGATGTTTCCGCACCTTCAGGACAGTATGCCAATCCGGATGACAGTACTACTAACGTTTATTCCATATTCTATCATAAGGATCAGGGTTTCCTTCCTCCATACAGGCGCGATACCGTTTACTATATGAATGAGGCTGGTTTGCCTGATATGGTATATGACGATGAAACGCAGTCATATGTTAAACCTCAGCAATTATCACCAAAAGCATTTGCGGCCAAGTTCAAGGATTCCTGGGCAGAGGCGTTGCTGAAATTCCATCCTGAGTATTATAAATACCTGGCTTTTCTGAAGCATAAGGCCAGCTATGATTGGGACAGGAAGATGGAGGCTGTTGATGAATATGCAACGGCCCGGGATAGTGGTTATCTGAATCCTATAGCAGATACTGCTTTTGTTTTCCCGGCAGTTCAGGCAAACAAGGATCCGCTGGCGGCAGAAAATTCTTTATGGAATACGCAGCTCAAACAGATCCTGACCAACTATAATAGCCAGACAGCTCCGGATAGCAAGCTTTCTCTGTGGAGTGTTGCTACCCTCAGCGTGAAATGTAAAGATGCTGTGAAAGGTTGTTTTGATACCTATAAAACACCTTCAGCTGCATTTAACGAAGCAGTGTTATGTCAGGGCGATCTTGATATGGCCTGGAGAAGCTTCCGTCAGTCTTATCTGGCGGCCAAGCATAATCTCCTGGATGCCGATATCTATAATGTAGGTGCGCCTGCAGGATATGCCATGATAACCGCTGAGCAGCTGATAGAAATAGGAAAATATCCGCGTTTCAATACATCTGCAGCCGCTTTGTCGCAGAACGGGCTGGGGTACCTCAGCACTAACAAGACACAAAATGAGTTGACAGACTCGCTGAATAAAGCGCTTGACACAGTATATGCGCAGACCTGCAGAGCCTATGTGTCTACCTGGATGCAGCAGCTGGCTCCTTGTAAGTATGATACAACTGCCTGGAAAGAGATCAGGACGAAATTGTTGGAAGTGTGTAGACAGGGATCGGATGTAGACCATCCACTGGGCGCCAGCTCAGTCAAGCCGTCCAGCAGTTACAAGTACAAAAGTTTCCAGGATGTATTAGATGAATACAACCAGACTAATCATATCGATAGTCCCTGGACATGCAACGCATATCTGATCACGGCTCCTGCTCCATATGACAAGCAGCCGGCTTATGCAGATAAGCAGACTTATACAGGTCCGACGGATTGTGAGTGTAACCAGTTACGCACTTTGCAGACAGAATACAATGTGCGTAAGAAAAACATAGACACTACATTAGCGGCTTATCTGAACCGCACAAGAGGTACATCGCTTGTACAGGCGGATATCCAGGTATTATTGAATGCATGTAGTGCTTCTGCAGGTAGCTGTAGTTATTTGTCCCAACCGGTGGAAATTCCGGTGTTAATCCAATGTAACGTTGCTCCTCCGTGCGTTTCATGTACGGAAGTAAAGCAGGCATACGACTCTTTTAAAGTGAAGTTCCCTGGTGTTACACCGATGGAGCAGGAAACAGATTCGCTGCAGCAGTTGAAGAATCAGCTGTTCGCTGCTTATATGAATAATCGCCTCGGATTCGGGAAGCAGGCATGGGAATATCTTGTTTTTATGGATACCTGTGCGCTGTATACTACTAAAGACAGCACGGTTTGCAAAGCTGGTAATAAGCTTTATCATACCTATGAGGAATGGCTGGGAAGAGGTGTTGTTATCGCCGATATGGTTCGTACACCGGATAACGGTTACCTCTTGGCAGGTTCCCTGAAGGGTATAGCAGATAGTACTGTTAGTTTAGCGAGAGTGAGTGATACTTCAAACGTATCTGTAGGGCCTGTGACGCCTGTAGTACAGCGGGATACTGTCGCACTCCTGCTGAAAGTGGACAAGAATGGAAATGTGGAATGGGCAAAACACTACGGCTTCGGCTCTGATAACTACTTTACAAAAGTAAGAACGACCAGCGAAGGGGGATATGTGGCAATCGGCTCGGTACAAAGTGTAGGACGTGATAGTTCAGCTGTGCTTATCGTGAAGACTGATGTAACCGGAAATGTTCAATGGAGTAGGAAAATCGGGTTAAGTACCGCGAATGGTGAGACAGGATGGGACATTATCCAGACCAGCGATGGTGGCTATGCTTTTGCCGGAAGAACAAATAATAACTACGTAGACAGCACCGGTGATTGGTTAGTGGGCGCTATAGATGCCAATGGATATGGCAAGTGGTTGAGACAACTGGGTAATGGTAGTATTGACGAAGCTTATTCAATGTTTGAAGACCATGACAGTTTGGTGGTGTTAGGAAGCACTTTCCTGGTGCATAGCGGTGGGTGGCGTGACTATGACGTTGTGATCGTTAAATTGAATAAGAATACGGGGGTAACAAACAAAATATTCAGATATGACTTTGGAAGCGCGCCGGGAACAAATAATAACTATCCAAATATTGTTCAGAAGACGACTTACGGGTTTTTATTCAATGTTACAAATGGGATCGGGAAATCGGCGAGGAGTGGAATTGTAGGTATTACCAATAATGGAGATGTACTTTCCTCACGTCAGTTGTCGAGTCCATTAGATACAGTAGTTGCCCAGGGAATGCCGATGGTAGGATCTGCTAATGGGATTCTTGCGGTACAAAACGTGCTTACTCAGCCTAAAAATATATTTACATTTAATAAGATCAATAGTGATACTACACTTGCCTGGTCTGATCTGATAAAATTAGATAGTTCATCTTTCCTGAATGACGTACTGGAAAGATCTGATGGTGGCTACGTTGCAGGAGGTACCTACGGTACCCGCGGATTGCTGGTTTATACTCCTGTATCGGGACGGCTGACCTGCGGTGACTCTACGCTGAATAGTACCTTCACCTCGCTCAGGGTTACGCCCAACAAGAATGGTCAGATGAATATTAACATGGCGAGAAGCATTGATAGTGCGCTATTGCCTATTTCTATTCAGTCTGTTGACCTCACGATATATGATTTTGGCCTTGGCTGCAATGACAGCGACAGTTGTTATAAAATTCGTGGTGGTCCGTTGTTATGCGGAAATTCAAATGCTATATTCCGTAGCTATACTGACAGTTCGAACAACTGTTCAGATAATGAATACTTTGCGGTGAGCAAAGGAACGGAGCTCTACAATGCATACGTTGATTCACTGAGAACAAGCTTTGGTAATACCTATACTGACAGCTGCATACAGGCCGGTCAGAAGGAAGCATATACCTTGACATACAATATCAGCGAATACCATTACACTTTGTATTATTATGACCAGGCAGGGAACCTTGTTAAAACTGTTCCTCCTGCGGGTGTGGTAGTGGATCGTTCTGCGTCATGGGCCAGCCGTGTAAGAGCTGCGAGAGCGGCCGGAATTGATTTGACACCAGCGCATACTATGGTGACTAAATACCGGTACAATACCCTGAACCAGGTAGTAGCACAGCGTACCCCTGATGCCGGAGATAGTAAGTTCTGGTATGACAGGTTGGGTAGATTAGCGGTTTCCCAGAATGCAAAACAGCAGCCTTTAGCGGCTTATAGCTATACGCAATATGATCCTTTAGGACGAATCACAGAGGTCGGAGAGATTTCCAGCAGCACTGCAATGGATAATGCACTTAGCAGGAGTCCGGGTAGCTTGTCCGCTTGGTTTACAAACTCGGCCAACAGCCGTACCCAGATCACCAGGGCGACTTATGACATTGCTAATAGTTTTATTGTTGGCTACTTATCTCCTGTTAACTTACGCAACAGGGTAGCCTGGACTGCACTGTATGATTCTGCTCCTGAGCAGGCTGCCGGTGGTTATGCTGCTGCTACTTTCTATAGTTATGACATTCATGGGAACGTCGATACCCTGTTGCAGGATTATAAGAAAGGAAGCATGGCTGCTGCGCAAAATCGCTTCAAGAAGATTGTGTACAGGTATGATTTGATCAGTGGTAAGGTAAATCACGTAGCCTATCAGCCTGGAATGCCAGACGCTTTTTATCACCGTTACAGTTATGATGCAGAAAACCGCCTGACGAATGTTGAGACCAGCAGTGATAGTGTTTATTGGGAGAATGATGCATTTTACCAGTACTATAAACATGGACCACTAGCGCGTAGTGTAATTGGGCAGCAACAGGTACAGGGGATGGATTATGCGTATACGCTGCAAGGCTGGTTAAAGGGTGTTAACAGCACTTCTATCGGCACCGGCTTTGATATGGGGCATGATGGAACCAGTGCAGCCAGAGATGTCTTTGGATTTGCGTTACATTATTATGGCGACAGAGAGTATAAGACCCTTGGTCAGGGCCTGAGTCCTTTTGCATCGGTAGGAAATACCGGGTTTAAACCGCTGTTCAATGGTAATATAGGGGCCATTAGTCAGTCTATTCCTTCATTAGGCACTCCTTTGCAGTATGCATACAATTATGACGTTTTGAACCGTCTGAAGGGTATGCAGGTGAGCAGAGGACTGGATTCTCTGATTAATAAATGGACGCCGGTAAGTCTGCCTGATTTTAAAGAGGATATTAGTTATGATGCAAATGGTAATATCCTGACTTATAACAGGGCGGGTAGTAACACTTTTGCAGGCAAGCCACAGCCAATGGATAGTCTTATTTATAACTATAAGGCAGGAACCAATAAGCTGACTTATGTACAGGATAAGGTATCTCCTTCTAATTACGATGTTGATATTGATAACCAATTATCTGGAAACTACGATTATGACAGTATCGGTAATCTGACTAAGGATGTAAGTGCAGGTATAACAGCTATTGACTGGACGGTGTATGGTAAGATCAGAAGCATCATCAAGGGCGGTACGCTTATTAATTATACCTATGATGTAGCTGGTAATCGCATTAACAAGAATGTCAATGGAATAGAGACCTGGTATGTACGAGACGCAAGCGGTAATGTGATGGCCGTTTATGAGAAAGGAGATCCGGGCGTTAATGGTGGTAAATTGTCAAGGTCGGAGGTACACCTCTATGGTTCCAGTCGTTTAGGCGTTAATTCATTGGTTACCAATCTGGAAGATGCGCAGCCGTCTACTGCTGTAAATTTACCTGGATTAGATTCAGGTATAAATATTAATTTCATACGTGGGAATAAGGTCTTTGAATTAAGTAACCATTTAGGGAACGTACTGGCAACGGTGAGTGATAAGAGGTGGCTGCAAACTGCTGGGTGGTATAAGGCGGATGTTCGGTCGGCGCAGGAATATTATCCGTTTGGGATGATGATGGTGGGGAGGAGTTATAATGCGGGTAATTACAGGTATGGGTTTAATGGGAAGGAGAATGATAATGAGGTGAAGGGAGATGGGAATCAGCAGGATTATGGGATGCGGGTGTATGATCCGAGGTTAGGGAAGTTCCTGTCGGTTGATCCATTGACGCCCGAATATCCAGAATTAACGCCGTATCAGTTTGCGAGTAATAGACCAATTGATGGTATAGATTTAGATGGTTTGGAATATGTGATGTTCATGGATTTAGAAAAAAAGATTTTGGGCACAAACCATTTGGAGAAAATTGATAAAGGGTTTACAGAGCGAGCGACCAAAGCGTTAGCTAGTTTAAAGAATTTGCCTGCGGCTATAAGGTCTAGCTTAAAGACTTTACCGACAACAACTACGATTGCGGATCCGCGTGTCAAGGACCATTTCACAGAGATTGGAAAGAATTTTGTGCATTCTGCAAAAGATATTGTAAATGACTATGGTAGTTTAATAAGAAAGGCATCAAGGGGTAACGAATTCGCTATTGGGGCATTGGCATTTGAAACAGCAATGTTTTTAACACCTGGAGCAGAGGAGTTAAAGGGGCTAACATTTGAGACCAAGACGTTATCTCACCTAAATAAAACAATTAATATTGCAAAGAGATCAATCACAAATGCTGAGGGGTACGAGGTTACTCGATTCTTTGTGAGAAATGAAGATGATTTGTTGCGAGTGGCTGAGGATGCTGCGGGTGGTTCTTTAGATAATTTTGTTGAGAGAAAACCAAATAGATGGGTAGGAGAGTTGAATGGCGAACAAATTCAAATTGAATGGGAGCCTGCAGGGCATATTAATACGAATGAGGGGCCTCACGTAAGAATTCAGAGGGGAGTTGTTAACCCTAAGAATGGTAAATTAAAATGGGATAATGGCGAGAAATATTTTATCTATGGTCAGGAACAGCTTTTTAAACCCAAAGCAAAAAAATAGGAATGAAAATAGAAGATAATAAATGGGTGATTTCTTCTGAAACTGCGATGGAAAGTTTGAGTAAGACAAAACTTAATTTTTTAACATATAGTGATCTGACATATCTAAATTCACTATATAGTGCACTTCAGACAGTCAATAATGAATACCATCGTAAACAAATACCTAATTGGTATTTGTTTACGACTGGCCAGCAAGAATTGGGAGTCAGTGATTTTAAAAGTTTTTTCTTTGATGGAATTGATGATACAGAACAAGTATTTCTGTTTTCTGACGAAGGGCATGACAATGGTTGTTTTTTTATTTTTGATGCAAATGACTTAATTAGTTTTAGTTACTGGTACGAACAACGCTTTAATATGAATTTTTTTCAGTTTAGTGACTATATTTTAATCGTTCCTAGATTGGACATAATTAAATTTAATGATGACGAAGGTGGTATCAATGAGTTTATTATATTGTAGAATTTATTGGTGGCACGATAGATGAAGAGAATAACCAGGCATGGAATATATGAGTAAAAACATGATAATTGTGCCGAGCTTTTTATTTGAATCTCGCCCGTAGTTTGAGGGAGCTGCAGAGTAACGGGGAGTTGAAAAGAGCT
The DNA here is from genome assembly GCF_900142925.1 of Chitinophaga sp. CF418. GTDB lineage: Bacteria > Bacteroidota > Bacteroidia > Chitinophagales > Chitinophagaceae > Chitinophaga. The sequence goes on along the minus strand of NZ_FRCN01000005.1, from coordinate 63,976 downwards.
ACCAGTATTAAGCTGAATAATGTCAGATCACCAGCGTTCAGAAGACGGTGAGAGGTCTGATAGCCAGTCTTGCGTGTACGACACAATGAAAGATTTATGAAGAAAATATAAACAGTGTATACCTGATAGCGGTGGAAGAGAGCACAGAATAGGCGAAAAAACATATCTTAGGCGCAGTTCTTTGATTAGAAAAGTGTGCAAGGCAGTAGCAAGGGTGACGGGGGTATAATGCGGAGGGCTATCGTTATGGGTTTAATGGGAAGGAGAATGATAATGAGGTGAAGGGTGAGGGGAATCAGCAGGATTATGGATTGAGGGTGTATGATCTGAGGTTGGGGAGGTTTTTGAGTGTGGATCCATTGACGCCTAAGTATCCGGAATTGACACCTTACCAGTTTTCAGGTAATACTCCTATACAGGCGACAGATTTGGATGGTGCGGAAACTTTTATACAAAGACAAGGAAATGCAAACAGAGATTACGCTAGAATTAACACTGCGAAGGCGGAGCAAATTCGTATAAAGAGTGAAAGCTGGAGATATCGAGAACCTGAAATAGCAATTCCCGATATATATGGTAACGGGCATATTGGGCCTGCGTCCATAGTGAGGCAGAATGTAGCCGCTATTAAGAATGAGCATGACGACGCTGTTGCAGCGGCTATTAGCGGAGGACCTTTTGGAGCTGCAGGATATTTATGGGGAGGTGATCAGTCAGCGTTGAAATGGAGCACGGCAGATGGAGTTATGGTGTCGTTTGGTGGCATTCCTGCAGACGGGGCTAGTGTTTTTCCCCAAATGGTAAAAGGACAGTCGGCAACCAATATTGCCTATACTGAAACTGGAGCAAGTGCGGGCAAACAAATAAATGCAATTCAGTTCGGTAGCTATAGACAGGCAGAACGAGCAAAATTGAATTACAAGATTGAAGGAAATATGATTGGCGGAGAGATTGTTTATCCAGACGGCAAAATAAATGATTTTTTAGCTTATCGGAACGTTTTTTCAGATGGGAAAACATTAGAATTAACTACATTTATTTTATATCCAAGAGGAGTTCCAGGAAATGAACTTAAGAACGAATTTGGCCGTGAGGCGATGCTTGAAACTCTTGAGCTGTTTATGCAAGATGCTAAAGAACACAAATTTGATAATTTTCGTATACAATTCGAAAGAGCGAAGCGTAGTTCTTCAGCTAAACCTGGAAAAGTTGTAGATGTAACCATTGACTTAAATAAAAAATGATGATGAATACAGCTAAGTTTGAGGATATTTTTGAGACTATTTACGACGGAAATCCGAACAGTCTTGAATTGGCATTGTTGAAAATTAAAGAAAACGGTGCAACTCAAATGCAATCAACGTTAGTTTTAATTAAAAAATTGAAGTTGTCTATCAAAGATGCTGACGATTTGGTAGTTCATTCTAATGTATGGAAAGAGAACATAGATAATGTGATAAAAGTGAGAAATGAGTTTGGGGATGTTTTGGAGGATATTGGCGGAGAATAAAGGGACTTAAATAAAAATGCCCGGTGAGCACCGGGCATTTTTATTTAAGTATTGCTTGAAGTTTAGATTTGGCAAGGAAAGCATCCAACAGAGAATAAGCACACTCTTTATCCTTATCAGGGAGTTCATTAATCTCATTGAGCCGCTTCATTATCTTAGGGTCTTTAAGAATGTTAGTATCATTAGCTTCCCCTAATAAGAATCCCACAGTAGTAGCCAGGGCGTCGGCCAACTTCCTAACCACATCAATGGAAGGCCGCATCTCATCCCGCTCATAACGTCCGATGACAGTATGGGCAGACCCTAGCTTTTTAGCAAGTTCCTGTTGTGAGACCCCTTTAGCTTCTCTCCACTGCTTTTCAGCTGAAAGAACAGATGAAAGAAAAAACTATATCTTAGGGCCAGTTCTTTGAGTAAAAAAGTGTGCAAGGCAGGTTGCCAGTTGGAGGAATAGTGCGCAGGCGGTTATCGTTATGGCTTTAATGGGAAGGAGAATGATAATGAGGTGAAGGGCGAGGGGAATCAGCAGGATTATGGGATGCGGGTGTATGATCCGAGGTTAGGGAGGTTCTTGAGTGTGGATCCGATAACTGCTGAGTATCCAGAATTGACACCGTACCAGTTTGCTGGAAATAAAGTTATTACGTCTGTTGATTTGGACGGGTTGGAAAATTATGATTATAGGGGAGCAAAGGTCAATAGACTAAGTTATACGAGTCGAAAATGGTATCAAGATCCGGTGGGTATTTTTGGATCAAACTCAATTAGGAGTGCCTGGAATCAGCTTGTAGGCATGACAGAAACAGATGTCAACTTTTTAAGTGATCCCAAGGGAACTACTGACCGTTTCAAGAAGCATGTTGTATCGTCTGTTTTCAAAGGCTTGATATGGCTAAGTGCGACAACAGATGAAGAAAGGGCTGATTTTGTGAAGAAAAAACTAATAGATGTCAAGACTTATGAAGATATAACTGGTACTTTAATATTAGGTAATTTAGCTTCAAAAGCTACGCTTCCATCTATAAAGCTTAGTGCGGATCTTCCTCCAGGAATGCAGCTCAAGGGATTCTCTTTTCCGAGAAGGCTGATGAAAGCAGCTTCAGAGTTTAAACTTGTACATTTAGAAGAGACTATTTTAAAGTCGGAGGGGTATAAAGCGATACAAAAGCTTTCTGATAGCGAACTTATACAGAGCGTTACGAGTCCCAAAAACGGTGATGTCATTACAATTAATTCAAGAACAGGTAATGTGGTTGATGGAAATACTAGGATTTATAAATTATAACGTAGGGGATTAAATGATATTAAGGTGCCTTATGAAGAATACAGGCCGGACGATTCAATGTTCTCTGAATTAAAAGAACCACCCAAAAAACAATAAATATGTTTGAAAAAAGATTTTTGGCTTATGTTTTATATATAACCCTTGTGGAAATACGAGAACAAGCATACGAAAAAGGAGATAATCGTTTGTATTGGTTGTCTGACATATTACACACTGTGCCGTTGAGTTTACTTGATGATGAATCTTCAAAAGCTGCATATGAGACACTTATAAAAGCAGTTGAGAAATTGGAGATAGAAGGCTGGTTTAAGCAAAGGAGTGAGGAATTTTATAAAAGATATCCTGAATATTTATCTGAAGACAAGTAAGAATAATTACTGTATAACAATAAGGGCTGACCGGTAGGTCAGCCCTTATTGTTATACAGTTTATGGTGCATAGGCTTTACGAGTTTGGCATTTACTAGAGGAGCAGAGAATTTTGTTACAGTCCAGCAGTTATATGAGGAAATGTTAGCAGCAGGGTCTCAACACGGGACAAAAATCAGATTAATGTCTTGTTATGCCGGGAAGCTGAATATTGGAACTGCGGCTCAATTGAGTAAATTGGTAAGGGCTCCCGTTGCAGCGCCAAGCGGAAGTCTTTGGATATGGAGGTTAGGTGACCCTGATGCAGCCATTAATTTCGGTAAGCAGTTTCAGATATTTAGTAATGACGTCCATGAAGTTGGTAAAATGTTATTATTTAAACGATAATTTAGTTTATGATAAAATTTGTTGGGATAATAAAAGATCATGAAAATTTCAGATTGAAAATTGGGCGCTATATTAAAGATCTAGCAGCTCCGACTGAAAAAGAGGATTATCTTGATAATGTTGTTTTTTATTTGGAACACGGTGTTAGAGTATTTGCGTTTTTGGAGGAGGTTTTTGATGGGAACACATTTATTGCACCACTTGTGTTTTATACAGACGGGAAATGGATATGGCCAAGTTATTTGCCTTTTTATTTGAAGCGAGGATATTGGTCATTATTACCAGAGGAGTTTATAAACGATGTTTTTAAGGCTAAATTTATTGTTCCTGAGGTTGGGAGAGAAAAGCTTAAAGAAGCTCGACAATTCTTTACGGAAGTTTATAAATAAAGGGCCTGTTTTCAAAAGCGTTAGTCGTGGTAATTTGATATTGTCACTTTTATAATGGTTTTTGATAGAAACTATCTAAAAAAGATATGTGAATAAATATACGGCTGGTGCTAATAATCCGCCAGCTGTTTTAGCTATATGAGGTCAAAAGTTCTTTGAGATAATTAGTCATTTTGATGATTATGGGGAAGTTCGATGATGCAGAAGAGATTTGCTATTTCGCTTTGTGAGGCTAGTTGAACTGCAGAGCTGTAGAAATCTTGGTTATGGACGGTTATCGTTATGGGTTTAATGGAAAGGAGAATGATAATGAGGTGAAGGGTGAGGGGAATCAACAGGATTATGGGATGCGGGTGTATGATCCGAGGTTAGGGAAGTTCTTGTCAGTTGACCCATTAACAAAGGAGTATCCCGAGTTAACGCCATATCAATTTTCAGGCAATACGCCAATACAGGCGACAGATTTGGATGGTGCAGAAACTTTTATACAACGGCAAGGCAATGCAACAAGACGGTATGCCGAAATTAAAATAGCCAAGGCAGAACAAATTCGAATACAAAGCGAAAAATGGAAATATCCGGAACCTCATATACTTCTGGCGGATATATATGGTAATGGGCATATGGGGCCGGAATCTATAGTAAGGCAGAATGTAGCCGCCATTAAGAATGAACATGACGACGCTGTTGGAGCGGCCATCGCTGCAGGCCCTTTTGGAGCTGTAGGATACTCAATTTGGGGCGATAAGGGAGCTTTTATTGGTAGTGGGATAGATGGGGGCGCGATGTCAGTTGCAGGTATTCCTGAAGAAAAGTCGAGACTTTTTCCTAAACCTACAGACACTAGGCCTACACCATTTATTCCTAAGACAGAGGCACCTACGGACTTAACTTCGTCCGGTCTACCACGAGTTTACAGGGTAGAGGGGGGAATTGCTCCTAATGCATCTCACTTTAGAATTCTGGAGAGCAGAGATGGCACAATTTCGATAAAGGGGAACGATTTTTTACATGTAAATATTGATGATGGGGCCCATGCGGTTTATTTTTATAACAAGAGAGGTGGGCAGAAGCAGGGGCGAAGATTGTCTCTTTTGAAATACCATGGGGTTTATCGATTGATATTCGTACTAATGCAGTGCGTCAGCGATGGGGGAGTCTTTTTCCAGGTCGTCCTCAAGTTGATGATCCTAAGCAATCATTAAGTGCCTTCGGTCTGCCCAAACCATACATTGATAAAATAAGGCAACAGGCGATTAAAGGGAGTTACAAAACTTATAAACCGAACAAATAACATGACAGTAGAAGAAAGAATTGAATTAGGCTACTTACCTGGAGGGATAAAATTTCAGGGGCAAGTTGAATTTTATTTTATGCCATTTATTTTTTGGATTTTAGATAATCTAAAATATGATCCTGTTGTAATACCGGGAGAAGTTTTCAGAGGCAATATATTGATTGTAAATGATGGAAATATTCCAGATTTTCTTAATGCAATAGACGAGTATAAAATAAGTTATGCTTTTTTACATGAGAATAAATTAAAAGACATTAAATTTTACATTGATTTTGATAGTAAGCTTTTTGTGAGTTCTTATCTCGTCGAGGTAGAAGATTATTTACCAGATGATTCTTGGAAGGGGGTGTTTGACTTTCCGGATAAGCATGTTGCAAAATTTACATAACAAATGTATTTATACTTAATGTGTTGAGCAGAACTAGAAATCTTTCCGAAAAAAAGTTATGGTACTTTTATGTTAAAATCATGTCTAAGCAACTGGACGATTTCTCCAGCTGTTTGTTTTAATGGAATGGTGGTCAAAAGTAAGAGCCATATATTAAGCCTAGCCCTGATTATAAAAGTGCTCAGTATACGGGTGGCTGAGAAGCTGTTCTAGCAGGGTTATCGCTATGGGTTTAATGGGAAGGAGAATGATAACGAGGTGAAGGGAGAGGGGAACCAGCAGGATTATGGATTTAGAATCTATGATCCGAGAATTGGGAAGTTCCTTTCAGTAGATCCTTTGACGGCGAAGTATGCGTACTATACGCCATCTCAATTTTCGGGGAATAAGCCCATATACGCAGTAGACGTTGATGGAAGGGAAGATGATCCATATAGCATTGGAAAAGCTGTGTCTGACAACAGAGCTTGGGAGGCAAAGGTAAGACAACAGGATCCCGAGCACGCAGAAGAGAGGATATATGAGGCTAATAAAAATGCCTTTCTATTTGTTGGAAGCTCTATGGCAGCTGGTAATTCAGGGCTTTTTACTTTTTTTCTTGATGGGGTTCTGTTGCATGGCGTCTATAAAACAACAAGTGGAATTATTAAGCAAGATCAGGCATCTATTAATGATGGGATGCATAGTGTGATGTTTGTTGCTTTAAATGAAATTGGAGGTATTATACTAGGTAAGGCAACAAGCGGTATCATACGGGTGAGTAAGAGTATATTTCCGTCCGGAACTGCATCGAAGTTCCCAGTAAAGAATTTTGACTTTTCAAAAGCTAATTTTGCGGAATTTTTAGATGATGCAATTAGAACTACAGACCAGCCGTTGACCGTAATCGCTGATTTAGGAGAAGGTAGAATTTTTCATCATTTTACAGATGAGGCAGCAGTCGCAGGTATAACAGGTGTAGGTGTGGAACAGTTAGGCGCTCTTAAGGCGGGTGAGAGTTTAATAGTTTCCGAATTAAAGTTTGGAACAGGGAGTACGAACTTTTGGCAAGAACTGGGAGCGCTGGAGAAATATTCGTTACGGACTTGGAGATTCCCCTTACGGAAGGCCAGCTGGGGAGGATTGGTGTGTTTAAGTCTACGGGAAAGCAACAATATTCAATCAGTTTTTCGGAAGTTGGTGCATTTGAACAGGGAGTAAGAGTTAGGGGCAATAAACCTGAAAGAGGCATTTATTTAATTCCTGCGAACACAAAATTAAAAGGAGTATATAAAATCACGAAGAATTACTAATATGGAAAGAAGCGAGATAGTTAAGAAATTAGAAAGTGACAATATTGACGAGATTATTTCGGCTATTGATTTTATAGTGGATGAATTGTTGTGTCTTAGCTCCAGGTCTTTAATGATATTAAGAAAAAATAGCGAATTCAGACCATTTATAGCGGAGAGATTTTATAGAATAATTCATGAATATAAAGGCAGACTGGAGCGAGGATATCTAGAACACGGTGAAGAAGATAGCGATTTACGCTTCTGGTTAAGTTCACTATTAGTGATATACGATAAAAACGAAGATTTTATTCTTGATATTTATAAGCATGTGGCCAATAACGAAGATGATAAAGACCTGTTGGGATTGAACATACTAATCGAAAAAAAAGTTGCTAATGTTGAAACGATTATAATTGAGAAATTGAGGAGAATTGTTTTTAATATTAAAAATTTTGATAGAATAGCTTTTTATTTAGAGAAGTTGAAGACTTTAAGTGTAGACCTTCCTGACGATGTCAGTGAGAAAATGAACCTCTATAATCGGCACATTGACTTTAAGTGGCAGAGGTTGTCCTATTGAGGATCCATTCTTTGATATTCGTATACATTGGAAAGTGAAGGAATCCGTCACTAATTTGAAACGAGTTCTTTTTGTGTAATGAATGCGAATGTTTTAGATTTCAATAGAAATGGAGATTTGATATGTTTGCCGATCGAGCGTTTATATACCCCTTTCGAAATTACTTTTGAAAGGTATAAATGATAACTATGGAGGCGGCTATCGCTATGGATTTAATGGGAAGGAGAATGATAATGAGGTGAAGGGAGAGGGGAATCAGATTGCATTTGAAGCTAGAGCATATGATAGTAGAATAGGGAAATTTTTGTCGATAGATCCATTGGCAAGCAAGTATCCAGATTTTAGTGCTTATGCTTTTGCAGCAGACAATCCAATCAGATATGTGGATGTATTAGATATGGGCCCAGGAGATCCACCATCTGGGCGCAAAGGATGGAAAGAATTAGTATATACAGCTGTTCTGGATTTTCCGTTTTACACAGATACTGGTAAGGAGAATTGGAAGGCACTAAAGGCTGCAGTAATGCCTCCAACTTTAGCAACGATGAATGGAGGGCTTCTTCATTTAAGTTATGGACTTTATAGCAGGTCGGCTGAAGACATTGGGTTAGATGCGCAGTATAAAGGAAGATACGACGCTGTTACTTTTGTAGTTGGATCAGCCCCTATTGTGCCAAGTGGTGGAGGTGGTCCATGAATTTCATCAAGTTTGGCATTAGCTTCTAATGGTTTGTCAGTGGTAGCAAAAAGTAGTATGAACTTATTTACCACTGCTCTTCGAACAAGTCTTTTTGTTATTGTCAAGTTCAGGTGCGGATGAGAAAGACAGTAAGTCAAGTCTTGATGCATGGTATAAGGTACCTGCTGAACATTCCGTTGATGGAAAGGAATTTTGGGGAGGATGGGCGTCGTTTAAGGATGGCAATTTTTCGAGTGCATTGTATATATTCGATACAAAAACAAATCAATACCTTACTAAACCCCAGACGCCAACAGGTCGCGAGATATTTGGAATATTATATAACGAAATAGTTGGTGCTGGCGGAAAGATTGAAGCTATTATTGGTAATTGGAACCAGGGAACGAATTTGGAGAGACTCAATAAGTTATTGCGCGACAAGGTTCCGTTTGATGAAGCTGCATTACAGACATTTACTGGAGGACAGGCACAACAAAGAGGTTTTACAAAGGTAAAACGTATAGGAGGTACCTTGAATCCAGATGGTGTAACATGGCAATCAGTGAATATAGAGTTTACCCGTCCATCAGGTAATTAGAATCGATCAATGGATTTGGGTTGTTTAATGGATATTGAATTGAATACAGTGGATTGGAGATAATAAAGAAATATAAATATGATCTCATTTGAACTAGAAGGGGGTGAAAAACTTTCATTTGTTTGGTGCCCTCCTGGATCCTATAAACAGATTACTAAAGGTACATCATTGTCCCATAAAACAGGAAAAGATCTCGTTGAGGTGATTTTTAATAAGGGTTTTTGGATGTCAAATACATCCGTAACTAATGGTCAATGGACGGCTGTTATGGGGAAAAGCTATTTTGAGGTTGGCACCTTTTCTAGGAATACACCAGTATACGGCGTTAATTTTTGGATGGTTATGTCCTTTATAGATAAGTTAAACGGTCTTCATCTAAAGAGTGAGGATTTACAGGAAGAAGTATTGTTTTCATTGCCCAATTACTTACAAATGAGATATGGCAGCTTTTCAAGAACTAATGACAATGATCCTTTGTTTTGGGAGGAGGAAAACGCTAAGTTCTCAGATTTTTGTTGGTTCAATGAAAATAGCAATAATTTAATTCATGATGTTGGATTGAAGAAGCCCTCGCCTTGGGGCTTATACGATATGTTTGGCAATATTCTTGAAATGTCAGTCGATGTAGCAGCATACCAGTCACAATCTATCATTGTGGATCCTATTAGCATATTTTCCGAGGACGAAACATTGTTTGCTGTTGGAGGAGAGTATAATAGTCAGTTCGACAGATGTATTTCTAATATGAATACATATCTTGAGTATCAGAATGAATATCGTGAACCTTATGGCTTTAGGTTGGTGTTTTAGGAAAGATGTCTGCTAGCAGCTGTGTCTACATTGTTTTATTTAAGTGTAATAGATCCAATTAACTGTAGCGGAGGGAAACAAAAATCACAGATTGAATAAATGAATAAACCCGGTCAATTAACCGGGTTTATTCATTTTAATATTGCCTGTAGTTTAAATTTAGCGAGAAATGTTAAGCGCAGAATACCCTTGGAATAGTACTTATGCATATGCAGAAAATAGCTCTATTAAGTTTATAGATTGTATATTCCGGACAAAGTGAACCACTTACAAAGCACATCAATAGCGTTATCAAAGTTAATTTGATCAAGGAGAAGATCGGTATTGCCCACCAGGTAATCCAGAGAAACTTCCAAAGCAGCTGCAATCCTGCGCCGCCATCTCAATAGACGGTTTAACCTCATCCCGTTCAGATCTTCCGATTACAGCCCCGTGTACCCCCACTTTTTTAGCCATCTCCTCCTAGGATAGTTTTTTGTCTTTCCTCACCTCAGTAAGCCTTTTGCCGAAAGTAATCTGCTTCATATCTGTAGTAAAAAACGGTTAAGCTGGTGTTTTAGCAAATTTATGAAACATAAATAGCGTTATTTATGATAAGCATGCCTTGCTTTAGCGTCTCTGAGAAACATATCCAGGAGTTTAAAGGCATCTGCCTTATCCTGATCATTTAATTTTTGAATATCCATTATCCTATCCAGGATAGTCTGATCAAGGAGAAGATCAGTATTACCCACTAGGTAATCCAGAGAAACCTCCAGAGCAGTTGCAATCTGCGCGGCCATCTCAATAGACGGTTTTACTTCATCCCTTTCATATCTTCCAATTACTGCCCCATGTACGCCTACCTTTTTAGCCATCTCCTCCTGGGATAGTTTTTTGTCTTTTCTCACTTCAGTAAGCCTTTTGCCGAAAGTAATTTGCTTCATATCTGTTTTAAAAACAACGGTTAAGCTGCTGTTTTGGCAAATCTATGAAACATAAATAGCGTAATCAAACTATAAAAGTCTTGTTAGATTAAGACGTATGTGTTATGTTTGCAACATATTTGTTGTGAAAAACTTTTTTATGAAAACTGTAAACAAAGCATTACGTCGCGGTAAAATGCATGGACAGTACCGGGCATTAAGTAATCATTGGAACAGGGGCCGTAATGTGCCCTGGTTGAATGTAAGTGGTCTGTGGTTGGAAGATGCAGGCTTTAATGTAGGCGATCCCATAGAGATCATCGTGAGCAAAGAAAAACTGATCGTCAAAAAGGCCTATTGTGGCGTGGCTATTAAGTAGGAGCTAACGTTATCGCAGGCGCCTGTCCTATTACGTTAAAACCGGATAAGCACCTGCGATTACATTGTCCGATCCATAATTGCGGGCACCCAGCTAGTGGATAAGGAGGAAAACTGCAGCAAGAACTTGCGTTTGCGTTATGTTTGCTACATATTTGTTGTTGAAAGTTTTTGTAAAAAACTGTGTGTAAAGTAATATGTAGCGCTAAACAACAACAACAGTATCTGCCACTTATCTGGAGAATTCTGAATGCATGAAATAAATAAATTATATATTACTGTCGGTTCTTTGGGGTAAAATGCTTATTGCAGTATATGGAGGTGAGAATGTGTAGTTATGAGGTTAATAGGAAGAATATAGGGACTTTAATTTCAGATAAAAGTTGGCGATTGGGTCCTCCTAATTCAGTGGACGGTTCAGTATAAAATAAAGTAAATGAGCGCAATTCAATTGGAAAAAAATTTAAGTGGCTATGCTAATGTAAAGGTGAACGATTTCTCTATTGATATAGATAAAATTGAATGTGGTGTTATTTTCCTTTACTGTACCTGGAGCCCTGCAATTATTCAATTACATAGCTTATTAACTTCTTTACAGAATTATCAGCAAATAGTGTTGTTGGGTTTTGACATAGACGAAGAAGAAGCATTACAATTTTTTGGCAAGCAGGGGTTGCATTCAGACGGATGGGGAGAAACATACTGGGTGAGGAAAGGGGAGGTAGTTTCTTTCTTAAAAAAGTATGGTCCACAAAGCATGGAACAACTAATCAGCAATAATAAGATGCTGCTGTAATTAGTGTTTGATGGAATACAAGATTTATGATAATGGTTGAAGCAAAGAGCTGCACACCTATTCCGTCAGCAGTGTTACTTAAAGTAATTGAACTTAATAAGGAAAAATATCCCGAGTCATTTAAAAAGGGCATTCTATGAATAATGAGGAATTTGTAACTGCAATTAGGACGGCAGTAGAGCTGTCTACTATTAATAGTTTAATAAAGGAATTTGAGGAAAGCAAAATTCCCAGTGAAAAGTTTAAAAAAATGTCAGCATTCTATAATACTTTGAATGAGCAAGGAAAAGACATGATTAAACACATTATGATAGAGGCTGTTCAGAGTACTGTTTTTGGTTTTTTCTGTGTTATAGATGGAGTTAGGGCCATAGAAAAAGGCCCTGAAAAAGGGCGTTTGGAATTATGGTATAAGAAGGAGTCAAGTAGTGAAAGCCATGTACTGAATAACCCTGACTCTGATTTTTTACATGATATTTATAATACGTAATGTTACGGTTATATGAAGTACATTGAACGAAACAGACTAAGAGGATTTGGCCAACCAGTAATTGTGGGCCGACGATTAACTGTGTTTAGTGTGATATCCTATGTTAGCGATCCGGAAATAAGAATTAATGACTTTCTTAGGGATTTTGATATGACTAGCGAAGAGTTACATGCAGCTGTATTGTACTGTAAGAATAGGGAGTGTCGACATATGAGTAATCCTTCAGATCAATATTGTGACGGCTGTATTTTGCGAAGTATGGGTGCAGGTTGGAAGTCCTTAAAAGACGATTATGATGAAGTAGACGGAATTTCATATTCTAAAGATAGTAAGTCTATGTTTTTGGGAACATTAGATGAATTAGAAGAAAGTGAAATTGGCGTGATAGGGTGGTTACTTGCGGAGAATGCGGAGGAGCGGTTGACTAATAATGGCTGAAAACGGACGATGACAGTTTTCATCGATCATTTGCGTCAAAAATATATACCTCGTAAGGAAAAAAAGTAGAACAAATGAAATATTTAATATTGACAGCCGATTATACTTCTTTTTTGCGGGATGAGTTTGATGAGGATTTTGAATATTTAAACTTAAACTTGTCTCCTGACTTAATTGAAAGGTTAGAAGAATGGCACGACGATTATTTACCGATAATACAGCTGAATAGTGATGATAGATTAAAGATCAGTAATGAAATTATTAAATTGGATGAACGAGGCATTGGCCTTGCAAAAGAAATTAAGCTTCAGGTAGAAGAGGTGAAAGTAAAATACTTCAGTGAGGGTTTATTGAAATACATTGAGTGCTGAATTTTTATACCATACATGAAATAGCCCAGTGGAATACTGGATCCTGTTATTTAACTGTTGCTTATAATTTAGATTGGTCAGAAATGCATTCAACATTCAATCGATTAATTAAAGGTTTTTAAGATAATGCATGGACAGTAAACCACGTAAAATAGAAGAAGAATTCACAATAAAGCAAAAGGCGATATGCGAATACTATGGAGTTTCATATTTCGCATCTCCTTTTGATAAATTGATTGGTGTTGCAATTGAGACCTTTAAGGATAATAGTTTGATGCCTATAAATGGCTTAAGGCATCCCATAGAGTCAGATCAATCAGCTAACTGGTATATTTGGGCAGGAGAAGAGTTTTCTGAGGCAGTTGATTTTTTTAAGCCCATACATATTAGTCATTTATTGGAGTTGTGTCCTTTGGTATGCACTTTTAGTCGTAGATATTTATACGGGCATTGTTCTTAATACCGATCTTCAGTATTTTTTAGGTGATGGGGAGGATGTTTATTTTATATTTGATGATTTGCAATCAGTGAGGGACTTTATCAGTCAATTGAGCCAGAAATCTAAGGTATATGAATACCACATTTATGATAGCGATTATACTCTTATTGATTCTTTCTAATTGGTCCGGTGGGGCGAACGCTAGTGTCAAACATTGGCAGGGTATCAGCGGTATTCCTATATTAGAATAACGAACCTTGACGATAAATAAGATGGAATCAAAACAGTTGTTGTTAGAGCAATATTTATCTATATACAACAGCAGAATAAACAAATTATATCCTTATCTAAAATGCCAATAGTTCAAAAATGAAAGCCAACCTTAAGCACTTCATGCTCGTTAAATGTATCTTATTCACTTTTACATCTTTTCTTATGTACGTCGATGTAAAGGCATGTGATTGCATAATTTATCCTGTGAGCTACGAAGTGAAAAAATCTGAGGATGTAATTATTGCAAAGGTAATTGAAACAGTTGTAGATAGCAGTCAGTTATATCCAGAGAATAAGGAAGTTGTGTTAGAAGTAACAAGAGTTTTCAAGGGTAAGATTAAAGTAAAGGAGCGATTCACCTTCATAACAGATGGCAACTGTGATCCCCGCTTTATTAAAAACGAAGAGTATCTGTTGTTTTGTTTTCGACAGGGAGAAAGTTATCATACTTACCACTGTTCTTATTCTGATAAGAGTTCAACCTCTTCCGCGGTAATAAAAAAAATCGAGAAGGAATTGAGACGGCAATAATAGGTTAAAGAAAGAGGTAAATATATCAATCATGAAGAAAAGATTTTTAATCGCTTGGAGTTTGTCAATAGGATTATTCTCATGCAGCCAGGGAGATGTAACTAAGAAAGATACAGACTCCAGTCAGCCTAAAGTAGAAAAGAGGAGAGATAGAACAGAAAAAGCTGAAGGCGCTAAAGAACTTGCTCAGTTTACAAATGATGATTGCAGCCAGTTGTTGAATCGTCTTTTTCAAAGTAGTTCGTTTGAATCCGCATTTAGGAAAAATGAACTTATTGCCTCCGTTGAGAGTGTAAAGGATAGTATTGTTTCGATAAAAATAGAGAGTAAGGAAAGTGACGGCTTGGCGGCAGGTTGGATAGATTTAGATTTAAGACAAAAGAAAATGGTGGATATCACAGATGATCCCGAAGTGCCGGTTATTTTAAAGTATAATAAAAGCATGCTTGATTCTTTACTTACGGGTTGCACTTTTAGTGAAACAGAATAGAAACTGGCCTTTAATTGCGCAAGCATACGCCATCTCTATTCGAAGCTGAAACCAGCTTTGAACAATGGTGAAATTGATATTTTTGTGATTATTTGCTAATAATAATTGACTCTTTCAAACTAATGGAACATTATTTGAAATACCAACAAGTAAATAAGTTCCGAATAAATCTAACCTATGAGGCAAGCCTTTTACTTACTACTTACTCTTCTTACCCTTCAAAGCTTTGCACAATCCCGTAAATATCCTTACTACAATGGCCACAAATGGGGCCTTGTTAACGATAGCAATCAGGTAGTGGTTCAGCCGAAGTATGATTCGGAGTTCTGGATCTTTAGAGAAAAGATCGCCATCGTGCAGCAAGGTGGCTTATACGGTTCAATAGGAGTTGACGGTACAACGATAATCCCCTGTCGTTATGATTCCATTTCTATTATCAAAGGTTTCACCGTAGTCGCCCGCTTGAAGGGTAAGTATCGTTTGGTAGATGTAAGTACTGGCAAGGAGCTTTCTGAAGTTGGATTTGATAAATGGAAAGAGAGCAAGCATGATAAGCCGGCTATATTGCCAGTAAATATTGATGCTAAATGGTATTTCATGAATATGGTTACCGGCCAGCTGGTTAATAAGCAAGGTTATGATGAGATCGGATTTGTTTCCACTGGTTATTATGAGGGCGTGGTGCAGCAAGGCGGTAAGTATGGTGTAATGAATCTTACCACCGGCGCCCTGATTGCGCCCATACAGTATGACCACCTGGTATACAAAAGCCAGGGGGCTTTTGACGCCATTGAAGGAGACAAAATTCTTTCCTACACTGCTGATGGCAAGTCAAGGCCGGGTAATGCAACGACATTAATGCAGACTGAATCAGTGTCGTCCGCTGCTATGTCCTTCGATGCACCCAAGCCTGACGATTCCTATGTTGGTTATATGAGCTTGTATGTATATAAAGGCAAAGAGAAAGACTGGAAGGTGACTTATGAAAAAAGAGTTTATGCTAATTCATCGGTAACACCTACCAGGGAGTTTCAATTGATTGGGTATACCAATGTTGAAATGTTTTATTACGATGAAACCAAGCAACCGAAAGCGCTGCTGAAGGTGGTGCAAAACGGTAAAACTGGCTTGATAACACCCGAAGGGAATGTTATACTGCCTTGTATCTATGATGGTATTCGAGATGAAGGCGGCTTTTATGTTCCCCAGATAGATGGCAAAGAAGGATTAATAAAACCTGACTCGAAAGTGCTGAGCGAGCCTGTTCTTAAACGTGTATATTCTGCTAACTACGACGCGGAAGCCTACTTTATAGAAATGCCGGATGGAAAAAAAGGCTATATGGATATGCATAACGGTAAGATATATATTCCAGGAGTGAGTAGATAAAAGTGCGCCGGAATGTAAAGCCTCAGCAGAATGTTGTTCAATAAGTAATTAGGAGTCTCCATATGAAAATTTGAAAGTTACTGAAGATTAAAAATTGGAGATTATCAGAAATGGGTTGGAGCAGAATACTCCGGACGTTAGAATAGCCCTTACCTAATATCACAAGAGAAAAGACCATGAGAAAATATTCACTAAAATGCCATAACGGTTCAAATTATTTCGATTCAGTTATATCTATGGTCGCTAGCCATGGAAGGGTTGAATTGACATTTGATGCAGAAAGTATTCATATCGTAGTTGAAGATTATTATCCATTTTTGGCTTTGACTCAGTTAAGACTGCAACTTGAACCAATGGGTATAAAGATTTTGTGCAACGGATCCAGGTTAGATGTTTATCCATCAAGTGCTGTAATAATCGGATTCAAGGCTTATCGACTTGAAAAAGGAATGATAGGCTCTAAAGATAATCTATGTTATATATTCGATCCAACTGAGGATTTGAGTAAGATCGCCACAGTTGCAGAGCAATGGGATTATTGGATTAAATGGCGTCAAGACGTTTTTTATCATTAATTGGGGAAATCTTTACCTCGTTATAGAACTGGCCAAATCGGCCTAAATTATGTAAGCTTGTATCCTTGGAATTTTGATAAAGTCATCTGTCGGAAGAATAAAATAGTTAAGACATTAAATTTAATTATTACAAAGGTAGAAAATTCGTACTTGTCTTTTACCAGTAACCACGGGGAAGGCCAAGGCATTAGACATATATCGCAACAGTTTGAAGAAGGTAGATGCTATGGTGTTGAATTTGATTTTTTGCCATACCTTAATGCGAATGAGAATACAAAAATTGGTACGACAAAAGAAGCTGGTTTTTATTGTGAAGGTGACGGTAATCTTATAGTTGCATTAGTCGAACATATAGATGAGGATGATGAAGTTTGTTTACGAATAGCTCCAGATTGTATGATTATGGCTTATAGGAATGATGATGTCATTCAAACAGGAGACAGGGTGGAAATTAGAATGTCTAAGGACGAATTTATTGTTACATTGATTGGGGTGTGAAAAATTGCGTAATACAATGCAGAATTTAATTATCAAAGATTACATTTCCCAGAAGGACTTATTATTAGCATTATCTACCTTCTGGGAAAAGGAGAATTTATCTGTCGGATACCTGGATACATCAATTATCCAAAATGAGGATGTGCTTTTAGAAGCATCACCACTGGCAGGCGATGTATGTATTAACCTTTGCATTTATGCTGAACTTACATTTGATATCGACGAACTCTCAGTGTTTATATGTGATTCTTTTTATACTTCGGTATTGATAAGTGATAATGATATCAATCCCTATTCCTGGATTTTAATTACTAAAAATGGTAGACAAGGCATTGTTTATCAGGTTCCACTGGAAACAGGACTCTTTAAATTATTGCTTGACGATAATTCCGGTCATCTTACAGTCAAACCATTCAACTGATAAGGCTGCGGCATAAACCATGCGAAATAATAACTACATGCTTTCTCCAACACAAAAGAAAAAATGATAAAGAAAATTCTCACCATAGCAAAATGCTACCCGCAATTATCCACATTTTCCTCCCATACCTGTGGATAATCTACGCCCTCATTACCAGTAGATTACGTTAAATTTAACCATCTCAAAATAATCTCTGATGGCAAAACAAAACTCACTTTTCCCTTTTACCCGTAAACTGGGTAATGTCATAGGTTACCAGCGCAATGGCAACTACTTTCTGCGCAAGATGCCTGAAATCGTCCGGCAAAACGCTGCTACTCGCAGCGCAGCCCAGCGCTTCGGTATAGCCAGTAAAAAAGGTGCCCTGATCCGTCACACTTTCTACCGCGACCTGGATATCCGTTGCGACGACGGCCATATCAATCGCCTGAATAAAGCATTCATCGCAGCGGGCGACAACACCGGGATAACCGGTTTCCGGTTCAACCAACACGCCGGTATAGACCGTTTCTTTTCTGTAGCTCCTAAGCTTTTCAGAAATGAGGCACTGCATATCCCGAAGCAAGCCCTGGCCCAACACAAAGGCATCACAGCCCTGGAAGTAAAAGTGATCGCCACGCGTATTGACTTCCGGTCACAGCTGGTCACCGGTACTGGAACGGTTATGCTGACAATAGATCCGCATAAGCCTTTCGAAGGCGCAGACCTTGCACTGGACATTCCCGGCGAGGGGACACTTGTAGTCACTCTGCAGGTAAGAGCCATGCACAACGATCAGCCATCTTCCAACCGGCAGTATCTGGCAGCCGATATTATCGCCGTGGCAATGCCACAGATACCAGATAACAGGCCGGCCTACCCACAGCCAACGGCAACCACGCTGAACCTTACACCTGCACACACGTACCGGACGCTCATCCAACGGGAGTAAACGCCCCTGCCTTCAGCGATTATTTTGATGAGTAAAACATCCATTGAATGTAACAACCCACCCCCATACCTTTGAACAGCTGCAGTATCGTCCTGCAACAGTCCTGCCATTGCCTGATCTCATCTTCACACCTCTTCTTGCTAAGTTTTGCTGTAATTACATACCCGGGGATCAACACCAGATCATCTCCACGTCTCCTTCATGGATACTTCATGTATATAGCATAGTTTAGACTATTGCAACGTAGGTACCTACTATATACCTTTGTAACCATGCAGACTATTAAAAGTATCATGAGTAAATATTTCAATGAGATCTCTATAGAAGAACTGATTGATTGTTTCGAAAGAGTGAAGGACAACGGAGATGTTGGATTCATTAAGTTTGACGGCGCGCGAATGACTAACCACTATACCGTTTGTATCACTACCCCGACATTACAATGGGATATGATCAGAGCGGATGAATCAACATTAAAAGTAGCTTTAATCAAAGTATTAGCTAAATACGTTGAGGTTAAGGCAACCGCCTGAAATATAACTATCTAAACAAATACTATGCACGAACAATTTATGCTGGAATGCCTCTCCCTCGCCCGCCTCGCCAAACAACGTGGCGATAGCCCCGTAGGCTCCATTCTCGTCCGCAACGGCGAGATCATCGCCCGTGGCATCTGGCAGCCCATTAATCTCATGACGTATACTTCCGTGTTCTTAGAACGTGCTCGCGGAAGTACTGATAAACAAGGTGTTACTGTGATTAATAAAACAAAGATATACAATAATGCTGGTGATGAGGCGCATACTGAAGCTCATGAAATGGGACACTTCTTCTTACATGGTTCAGGTTTGAATCCGGATATTGAGAAGAAACATACGGAAAGGGGGGATATTTAAGTATCGGATTCTTGACAGCGAAGGAAATGTGCTTCAGCAAACAGAAAGAATAAACATTGGAAATATCCAAGAATTTATCAGGAATATTCCTGATAAGAAGGAAGAAGTGGTTATGCCATTACCTAAAATATCGACAAAAAAAATGAAAATTAATATCAAACGGTTCGCCTTTATTAAATATACCTTGACTACTTTAGCGTTTTTTCTAATAAAGGCTAATGCAATGGGATGCGACTGCGTCATGTATCCCGTAAAGCATTATGTTAAACAATCTAAGAATATAATTGTCGCCAGAGTAACAGAAGTGGTTCCTCTAGATAGTCAATTATATACAGATAATTGGAGAATTGTAGTGGAAGTTACAAAGGTTTTTAAGGGCAATATTAAAGTAAAGGAGCAACTAATTTTTATCAAGAATAGTAATTGTGGTCCTCGTTTCACTAAGAACGATGAATATCTGTTGTTTTGTTATCGGAAAAAGAGGAAGTACCATGTTTATGATTGTTCTTATTCTGATAGGGTTTCTTCTGACATAATTGAAAAGATAGAAGATGAATTGAAAGATTCATAAATAAAGGCTTGCAGTCAGTACCGTCTTGTTTAAATTCCTTTAAGTTCTTTGAAAGTCTCAATACACCTAGATTTGACGTTGATTTTATTCGGTGACGATTTGAAATAGCATATTTTACAACATGCTATAAATCAGTATGTTGTATGAATATTGGTGAGTATATTTTTGCTCAAATAAGTTCATTTCTCTCTCAGCGGATTTTTGATGGGATTGTTGCCCGTTATAAAGGCGATCATCGAATAAGACATTTTAGCTGCTGGAATCAAATGATGAGCATGATGTACGGACAATTAAGTAATCGGGAGAGCTTTAGTGATCTAGTATTGACCATCAATGCTCATTCTCAAAAAGCTTATCACCTAGGATTTGGAAAAGGCGTTTCTAAAGCTAATCTCGCAAAAGCAAATGAAAACAATCATGATCCGCATATTCCCTGTTCAAGAGACCTAAATAGTCTCTTTTCTCCGCAATTTAGACAAAGAGAACTGTCGGATATCGTCACTTATTTGAATAATGGAGTTTCTGTAATTCGGTTTATTTCGAATGTATATGATGAATCTGGCGGTCTGATAGGACCTAATATTATTTATACGGATGGACTCTGGATATGGCCTAGCTACTACAGTTTTTATCTAAAAAAACACCCTCAGATAGAAGTTCCGGAGGAGTTTATTTTGTGGGTTGGGTCCAACGGTCAGAAAATGGTTGATTTAAGTCAGAGCGAGAAAAATTATGTTGAATATGTGATAGCCAAAATGTCTGGGATAAACATGTTGAGTAGAGTGGGGGTATCTCCTGATCTTAAAAAGATTATAGAGCAGAGAGGAGACGATATATTTTGTTTTTGACGGTTTTTGTCGGGGCAAAATGTTAAAGATACCCTGGATAGTAATCAATATGCAGTTCATAACGCATAGATATCATTGTATTTGTTCAAATGTTCGAATATGAAGCCGTAAATAAATCGCTAAGTAAAGAAGAATATACAAAAATACAATAATAACGGTAGACGTTCATGATAGCAGGCATGGTTGAATGGGTAGAAGGTAGGTTAGTCATAGGTTGGACGTGGGTTGATCGGTTATATGCGAACAATATGCGAACAATATGCGAACAACATACGAACAACATACGAACAACGTGCGAGGAATGGCTTAACAGATAGTACTTTTTTTGAAGCTTGATGTCGAAAAGCATGATGGATATTTTGTATTAAAAAAAATACATGACTATTCTTGATGCTGATGAAAACGCAAATTCAACAAAAAAGAAAAGCGTGAATACAGGGAATATTCGTGAGTTCATTAAACATATTTCTAATAAGAGGGAAGATGTGATTATGCCTATGCCTAAATTGTCAACAGTTTCAAGAAAATGAAAACCAACCTTGAATGCTTCACATTCATTAAATGCGTACCAGTTTCTTTAACATTTTTTCTCATACGTGCCGATGTAGAGGCATGTGATTGCGTAATGTATCCTTCGAACTATGACATGAGACAGGACAGCCGATTGTTAGGGGTGAGAGATGTTAGTAACTGGTAAAGTAACAAGCGCACAGATTGGGACAATAAATCAACCTTAAAAAAGTATGAACAGACCGGAATTGAAAAGCACGCAGTTTACACTTTTAGTAATAGATGCTAATACAGGGATTGTGCTTAACACAGATTTTCAGTTTTTTTTAAACGATGGAAAGGATGTTTATTTTGTATTTGATGATTGGCAGTTAATGAAAGACTTTATAAATCGAATTAATCAAAGATATAACACGTATGAGTATGCTATTTATAATAGCGAATACACACTTATTGAATATCGGTGATTTCTAACGTTTAGGAGAAAAGATAAGCTGCTAATGATATCTTCAAATATAGAGATAGAGAGTTTGGTTGGATTAAACCAGATTGAGACCTACAACATTTTCTTAAATCGGGTTATGGAGTGTTTGTCTATTTTGGAAGAGGAAAGATAAAACGAGCAGATGTAGTGTATTTGACTTCCATACTGAAAACGCCCTTGCAATAGAAATGATAAAATTCCCAATGTAATGAATGCAATTGGCTTTTTAATAAATCATGATTCGCATATTCCTTGTTCACGAGACGTTAATAATCTGTTTTATTCACAAGGAGAGCAGAAAGAATTATCGGATATAATTACGTATCTAAATAATGGAATTCCCATAATGAAATTTATTACCAGTATATATGATGAATCTGGTGAATTGATCGGGCCTAATATTATTTATACCGACGGGCTTTGGGTTTGGCCTGGTTACTATGGATTTTATCTTAAAAAATATCCTCAAATAGTAGTTTCGTAGGCGTTTATTCTGCATATAGAATCAAACAACCATAAGAAAATTGGTTTAAACGAAGGGGAGAAGATGTATGTAGAGTATGTGATAGCTAAATTGTTTGGTATAAAGTTGTTGGATGAACTAAAACTGTCTTCTGAGCTTAGAAAACTTATAGAGCAAAGAGGAGATCAAATGCCGGTCCATAAGCGAATGTCTTCAGAAATGCAGAAGAAAATAAAAACCCGGTACCCCGGGTTTTTTATTTAAATATACCTTGCAATTTAGATGTACCGAAGGCGGCCTCTCAAGCAAAAAAAGGCCATCCCAGGACTAATCAGGACGGCCTTGTCACACTACTACTCATTTAACAACTCCAGTATCTTCTCATTCTCAATGATCATCATCCCATGCCTGTCACTAGTAATACCCTCTCTAAGCTGATATGTATACTTCGGCTTCGTACCTTCCATTAATGTCGGCAGATATGCAAACTGCAGATTTTCGTATTGACGCAACGCGTTCCCCACTTCGATAATATGCGTGGAAATGATGAAAAAGCAATTACGGTAGCGGGCGAAAGCAGCAGTTACGGCTAAGGTGGCGTCATAGGCATCTTTCACATTCGTACCTTTGAACAGTTCATCGAAGATGACGACCAGGTTCTTGCCTGAACTTACTTCTGCTGCCACCTGTTTTACGCGTAGCACCTCCGCATAGAAGTGACTATAACCCATGTTGAGATTATCGGGTACATTGATGGATGAGTATAGGCCATCGCGGACGGAGAACTCCATGTCTGCTGCCGCTACAGGAAATCCCATATGTGCGAGGTACAAAGCAATGCCGAACGATTTCATCAGGGTCGATTTGCCTGCCATATTAGCCCCTGTGAGGAAAATAACATTAGAATCACTGTGAAGCGATACAGGATTGGCCACTCCCGCATCCAATGCAGGATGTTTCAGTGCTGTGGTATGAAATACGCTGGGCGAGGCGGGGAGCGCATGGGCATAATGAAACCCCCTTTGCCGCGCTACGTCGCTTACTGCAATATAAACGTCCAGCTGATGAACAGCATCTAACAATTGTTCCATTTCACTGCGTAAGGTATGCCGCAGCAGGCGGTCGTAACGGGCGACTGTCAATAATGTCAGCTCCTTGTTGCTATCCAGCCGGGTTAAGGCGGACAAAGTCTTGCGCCAGGCTGCTGCATCGTTAAAGTCTGTGAGGTGCTGCAGGAAGTTGCGAAAGGTGCGCAGCATCTCAATGGCCGCTTTTAATCCTGCCAGCAGCTTTTCGTATTCGTCGTCATTTAGGAATGCGTTCAGCTTCTTTTTGAGAATAGCGGGCAGGCTGTTCGCTCCTCCCATGTTCAGGTAGTTCTCCGCCAGGCGGAAGTTAACGCCGTTAAAAGGAAAAGTAAGCTGCTTTTGCTGGAAATACCGGAAAGTAGCACTACGGTGGTTGATAGCCTCAGGATTAGTAAGGGGCTGCTGGAACATTCGTTCCAGCAGTTGTTCCCCTCCGGTGGTTTTGATTCTACTAAAAAGGTTATAGATAGAATTAGGCTTGAATCTGCCCAGCAGGTTCAGGTCTTCCAGCGTTTGTTTATCAGCTATAAAACTCATGCTCATTTCATTTTGATCAGGCCTGCTTTCAGCATATCGATAATGCCTTCGTTGTTAATGATGATCATACCGTGGCGGTCATCGGTAATGCCATTCTCCAGCGTGTAGGTGTATACAGGCTTGTGTGCGTCCATACGGGTGGGCAGGTATACAAACTGAATATTCGCTGCCGCTGCTTTGAGTACATCGCCCGCTTCAATGATATGTGTGGAGATGACGAATATGCTGTTACGCTTACGGGCAAAACCCTTACAGATAGCGATCGTAGCCTCATATGCATCCTTGACGTTAGTCCCCCTGAACAGCTCGTCAAATACAATGAAGAGTTGTTTGCCCTGGCTCAGTTCCTGTGCCATTTTTTTGACGCGCAGCACTTCCGCGTAGTAATGACTGGCGTCCATGCCCAGGTTGTCGGGTAGGTTGATGGTAGTATAAATCCCGTCCAGCACAGAAAACTCCATCCTGGCAGCGGCAACCGGGAATCCCATGTGTGCAAGGAACAGGGCAATGCTGAGCGATTTCATAAAGGTGGACTTACCCGCCATATTGGCCCCAGTGAGAAAGATGACATTACTTTCATCCGTGATCCGGATGGTATTAGGCACCGCTTTTTTCAACAGGGGATGATATATGCCTTCGGCATTTACGCTGCAGGTATGCCGGGGCAATGCCTGCGGAAATATAAAACCCCGTTCAGCCGCAACTTTAGCTACAGATATATACACGTCCAGGTAATACAGGTGATGCAAAAGTTGCAGTATAAGTCCCCGGTAGCGGAATCGGAATATCACATCATAGGCGGCGATGGTGGAATGCGCCGGCTTACCCTGATGGGCCAGTACAGGCTCAAACGCAGGCTCCGAAAGGAGGGTGGCGATCGCCTTTCTGTCGGTTTCATAAGCCATACCGCCTGCTTCCGTACTCACGAAAGACTGTGCACCCTGCAATATCTCTATGAGCGAATGCACACCTTTATACACCATCTGTGTATTCCCGTCCACCGCGATCATGCCCGCCAGTTTTTTGCTGATAGATTGTTCTTCAGTGGTCAGCCTCGTACGCTCGTCCGTGTTGTCAATATATGCTGCTATCGCATCAAAGAGTGTGGCAGAAAAAGGGTAGGCGGTACCCGCCGCAGCAAAATGCTGAATAATGCTGCTGCGGCGGTTGATCGCTTCATGGTCCGACAGCGGATAGCGGAACATCTCTTCCAGCAGTGCCGCGCCTCCGCGTGTCACCGTACGGTTAAAGATGTTGTACACAGAGTCCGCCCCATACCGGCCAAAAATATTGAGGTCTTCCAGTGTTTGTTTATCTGTAGTGAATAGCATAGATTATTTCCTTTTACGCCTGATAAGCAGAATAGCCGCGAAAGCCACCAGTATGCCCGGCAATACCCAGATGTACAGGATCCGGAGTACATCCACGGTATCGGTGCTTACTGATACGCGGGTATCTTTTGCCTCCGGGCGGTACGTGTCTATCGGGAACGCTCCATAGCTCAGCCAGCTGAAGAGCGCAGTGTTAAAAGAGAAATTGACAGTCTGTACATTGTATCGTCCCAGTTCGTCATTGCTTAAAAAGTCCGCATCTCCCGTCACCACAATACGCTGTTCCTTGTTGTTCACATTACGGGTGAGCGCGACAGCCGTCGCTACTGCTTTCTTCTCGTCACCGGCTGCAGGATCATAGGATACCTCTGCAGAATCGGCCGCAAACCGGTCCTTCTTTAACCAGCTCCTGTTGGCATTCGTCATCAGCAAAGGCAGCACTCTGAAGATGCTGTCGCTGTAGACCAGGCCTGTTGCTCCGGGCATCGAAACTGCAACACTGTCTTTAAAGGCTTTTCTTAGCGATTTATCAAAACCGGCAGCAGTAGATGTCATTAAGGGTAAGGCCAGGTCAGGAGCGGTCTCTTTGCCAGGTTGGGCAATCATGCCATCCATCAGCTGTACGCCCAGTTGCTGTAGCAGCGGATTTAAAATGGACTGTTTGCCAGGTTCTCCCGTTATGAGCAGGTTGCCGCCCGCGTCAATATATTTCCTAAGCTTGGCTATTGTAACAGGCATGAAGGCTGTCTTCGGATCTGCTATCACCAGGGTAGTGACGTCTGCAGGAATATCCTGGTGCTCCAGCGAAAGGGTATCTATATCGAAGCCCTGATTCACGAGCGAATAGCGGAAGGTCTTCTTTTTCGTCAGCGTACTGTAATCACGGTCTCCGGACTTTTCAATATCCCTTTCCAGGTCGCCTGTCAGGAAGGCTACTTTGGGAAATTTGGATTGTAACAGTCGTTTTAATGCTGCCGCTACCTCTGTTTCTCCCGGCCACTGCGACTGGTCGTCAAATACACGGAGAAAAGTAACCTTGTCCTTGTATTTCAGCTGCATCACATAACGGTTCAGTTCAGGACGGAGGTCTATTATTTTCCTGATCTCTGCAGGCGATTTAAACTGCGAAAGCTTCAGTCCCATTCCCTTGGCGCGCTGTGTAGCCATGTCCATGAAGTCCTTGCCAGGATAGAACCGCATGATATTAAGGTTGTCCAGCAGGCTGTCATAGTACTGCACATATTGCAGGTGAATATCCTCTTTAAAGCGCATGTAAGGCTCCCAGCGGGCCAGGTCCATATTACGGCCTTCTTCAGAACCGAAATAATAGAATGAGCCCAGCATATTGTTATACGCAGTTACTTCCAGCGGAGTATCTCCGAGTTCTTTCAGGATCTTTTGTACGTTAGGCGTGAGCGTCCTGGTTTTATTGGCAGTAGCATCATAGTATCCTACCAGTGAGGGGCGTGACGTTACATACCCGATCACCAAACCGGTCACCACAACCGCCACATACCTGCCGATTTTAACTACAGTAGGTCTGGATTCTCTGCCTGCCTTCAGCTTGTATATACTGAGACCCAGGAAGATGCAGATGATCACCAGGAAGTAGACCACATCTTTACTGGTGATCAGCCCTGCCAGCATCTTCTCCGTCCGGCCACTCAGGGAAAGGAAATAGGTCAGGTCCCTTACAAACGCAATATTCTGCCAAAGTGTACCGATATAGCTCAGGAAGCCCACCATCATGAAAGTACATACCGCCGCTACGATCTGGTAAGATGTAAGGCTGGACATGAACAGGCCGATGGCCGAATATGCACATAGCAGCAGGTAAAAGCCCAGTGAGGCAGAGAATAACTCACCGGTATCTGCATGATTGATGTGTACGATACCGTCGAATATGAAGATGCCCAGCACTAACATCATCAGCAGATTGTAAACCATCATCGCCAGGAACTTTCCGAAGATGATCTCTCTGACTTTAACAGGAGAGGAGTACAGCAGCTTAATAGTACCATTGTTCACCTCGCGGCTTATCAGGCCCATTGTCAGCAGGGGAATATATAAATACAGGGTCTGCATTACCACACTGAACACACCACCCCTGGCAGCGAAAATACGCTCAGTAAGGCGGGTCATGTTCTCCAGCGCCATACCACCTATCTCCTGTGAACGGGCAGCCCCGTCCAGCGCGTTGATATATGCCAGGCCGCATTGCACCAGGAATGCTATCAGTAAAAACCATGCTATCGGGGAATAAAACAGGGTGCGCAGTTCCGTTTTCGCAATTCTGAAAACCGTCTTCATGATGCTTTCTATTGTGTTGATTGATTGGATAATTGTTTGAATACTTCGTCCAGCGCTGTCTTGTCAAGACTGATCTCTCTCAGTCTCCAGCCCTGCTGAACGCTGGCCGTGATGAGGCGTTCAGAAATGCTTTGATCTCCGTTAAAGAAGACACGCACCTGCCGCTCTGTGAGGAAATCAGCTTTCATTACACCCTCTATTGCCATCAGCGCGGCAGCAGCAGGCGGATTCTCCATATGCATCAGCGCACTGTGTGGCTCTACATAGTTATTGAAGGCGTCCATAGTATCTGCAAATACGATCTTGCCATTGTCGATCATCTTGATCTCCTTGCAAAGCAGCTGTACTTCCGAGAGAATATGAGAAGAGAAGATCACGGCTCGGTCTGTGGCAATTTCCTTTATCAGCGCTCTTACCTCGATGATCTGGTTAGGGTCCAGGCCATTGGTAGGCTCGTCCAGTACCACCAGTGAAGGACGGTGTATAATGGCCTGCGCTAT
Source organism: Chitinophaga sp. CF418 (assembly GCF_900142925.1). Classification (GTDB taxonomy): domain Bacteria; phylum Bacteroidota; class Bacteroidia; order Chitinophagales; family Chitinophagaceae; genus Chitinophaga. The sequence goes on along the minus strand of NZ_FRCN01000005.1, from coordinate 35,948 downwards.
GCCTACACGCTGGCGGTAACCACCGGAAAGATTGCGGATAAGACGCTTACTGTAATGTGCAATGCCGCAACGTTCCTTCGCTTCTTTCATTGCTGCCGCTATGTTTTGTTTGGGCATCAGGCGAAGGCCGGCACAGTAGCCAAGGTATTCATCTACCGTAAGGTCCATATATAAAGGCGGGTTCTGTGGCAGGAAACCGATCTCCTGTTTGGCTAGCTCCGGGTTCTCCCGCATGTTGATACCGTTGACAAACACATTGCCTTCTGTCTGGTTCAACACGCCGCACAGAATATTCATAGTAGTGGATTTACCTGCGCCATTAGAGCCCAGCAATCCCACTATACCAGTCTGGCTGATCTCCATACTGATGTCACGGATTGCCCATGAGCTGGTGTAGCGATGCGATAAATGCTCCAGCTTTACAATACTGTTCATTGATTATTTTTTTGGAATTGGATTAAGGATTGTTCGGCATACCCGGATTACTGGTGATGAATGAAGGCGGCAATTGTAATACAAGCCGCGTGGGTTGGTTCAGTGTAAAGGTGCTTACAGTACCATCTGCATTATACTGCGTATGGGTAAATACCTGTCCGGCGAAGAGGGGATCTACCGACTGCCTGCGCATATCGAACCAGCGGTAACCTTCTGTCGCAAACTCACGGATGCGCTCATCAAAGATGAAGCGGATCAATGCTGCCTGATCAGCTGATATCGTTGCTGGTACTGGCGCATCGGCGTGCGGCATACGGTTTTTACGCAGTGTCTCCACGTCGGCCACTGCTCCTGCAAGATCATTCAGGCGTGCCTTACACTCTGCACTTAACAGGTACATGTCAGGCAACTGCAGGTCCATTCTTGCATACGTTACCCCGTATTTGCGCAGACGGCCGCCGGCGTTTGACGACTGGTCGGGATTTGTATCTGTATATAACTGCAGGCGGAGGTCTGAAGAGCTATACAAGGCAGCCGCCCATGGCGCCAGTACCAGGCCATTGTTGCCCAGCTGGTTGCCACTGTAAGGTCCGTTGTAAAACACTTTTGATACCACTGCTTCTGTGAGATCGTTCATATTATTTCCCGGGCCCTGAGATGGGCCGATGATGATGTCCATCGGCAGGAAAGCGCCACCTGCTGCGAGTGTCTGATTATAATCGTATAAATGTGCATCACTGTCTGCCAGGTCAGCGAATGCGGCATTGAACATGGATAAGGCATCATTGTACCTGCCCATGAACACGTACACTTTGCCCAGTAAACCTTCTGCGGCCGGTTTGGACATGCGGGTACGTATGGAAGGCTTTACCGGTAATTCCGCAATGGCATCAGTAAGGTCATTGATAATAAAATCATATACTGCCTGTACAGAAGCACGTGTGAACATTTTCTCGTTTGCATTTGCATGCTCTATGATCGGAAATCCCGGATCAGCGCCCGCTGTGCTCTGCACATAAGGTTTGCCGTAAAAGTTGATGAACTGAAAATAGGTCCAGGCGCGTGTAGCGATCGCCTGCGCACGGATGTACTTTTTTTGTGCATCTGTTCCTCCGCTGGAATTCATTACCTCGCTGATGATCTTGTTCAGCGCATACAACTGTGTTAACCACTGGCTGATTGCCCAGGGCGTCTGGTCCTGTTGCTGATAAACAACATCCTGCCATTGAAACAGGCGGAGCATCTGCGGACTGCCCTGTAAAAGATAGGGTTCTTCCGCAGCCACATCATCTTCCATTAATGCCGGCTCCTGCCAGCCACCGGCGAAGGACTGTATATAGTATTGCGGATCATTCATCAGTTTATCATAGTCATCCGTTGTAACGGCTACCTGCGATCCCAAAGGCACTACTTCCAGGAAATTGTCCTTGCAGGCAATTAAGGAAATCATGATGGCGATATATAAAAGCTTTCTCATCCTTCTCTGTTTAAAAGTGAATTAAAGTGTAACATTTACACCCAGGTTGTACTGATGTTTGTACAGTGCTCCCGGGAAACCTGTTTCCGGATCTATCCGCTCATCATTGGCGGTCCAGATCAGGAAATTGGTGGTCTGTGCATAAATGTTAAGCCGCTGTATCTTCAGGAAGTGCAGGGCCGTCGACTGCAGCTCATAGGCCAGGGTAATGTCCCGTATCTTGATATAGGATGCACTCAACACATTTACATCCCCGTTTATGTAGTAGTTTACATCCCTGCGTGTATAGCTGGTACCCATGTTGGATACATAGGAAGGAATGTTGGTGAGCTTTTCGTCGCCAGGCTGTTTCCAGCGGTGCTGGAAGGATGCGATAAGATTATCTCCGCCGAGAGAGGTGGAAGTAGGCATTCTGCCAGTATAGAAGATGTTTACGTTCCTGCGCATCACAGCTCCCATGTTATAGATCATGTTCATGGTGAGTGAAATACCTTTATATTCGAAACGGTTGGTAAATCCTCCGTTCACCGGCGACTGTGTCGTACCTGCATATGCCACATCTTCCGGTTGGGCGATGTAAGGTTGCTTGGTTACCGATTTATCTGATAGCCTGATCTGCGGATCACCCACGTTATCCAGCCCTGCAAACTGGTAAGCAAACAATGGCTTCGAGTTATAACCTATCCAGTATGGAGCGGACAATTTGTAGCTTGCAGTATTCAATGAAGGATTCAGGGCTGCATAAGACACCAGCTTGTTATAGTTATAACTGAATACCAGGTTGCTGGACCAGCTCCAGTCCTGTTTCCGTATGTTGATGGTACGCAGTGATAATTCAATCCCCCTGTTTACCAGCTTACCTACGTTGCCGGTTTGGCTGTCATAGCCCGTGAAGGGATTCAGAGGCACTCTTCCCAGCAGGTCTGTAGTTGTTTTACTGTAGACATCAATCGCACCGGATATCCGGTTTTTCAACACGGAAAAGTCTATACCGATATTGGTGGTCTGTGTACGTTCCCAGGCCAGTTTCCTGTTCGCCGGCTGGCTGATGGTAAGCGCATCTCCCGCTACACCGCCGGTCTGCAACTGAGGTTGTGCATATAAGATGTCGTACAACGAAGCAGAGCCGACATAAGGAGAGTTGCCGGTAATGCCATAGGTCGCCCTCAATGCCAATGCATCTACCCAGTTCACCTGCTGCATAAAATTTTCGTTACGTACCAGCCATTTGCCACCTACGCTCCATACAGGTTTGTTCTGAACAGAGACATCGCTGCCGAACTGGTTACTGTGGTCGCGGCGCCAGCTCAGGTCCAGACTGTATTTATGATTTAACGTATAGCTGGCCAATGCAAACCAGGAGGTAAAACGCGTCAGCTCTTTGAATATCTGGTATGGCTGCGTACTAAAGAAGCCAAAGCCGGTCACTGTTCCGAATACGCCGCGCCTCAGGGTGGCATAATCAATTAGAGGGTAAGTGCCTAAGGCCTCATCATACCCGATAATAGTGTTGGTATTCCGCGAGGACTGTGCCTCCTGTGCTTCCTGTCCTGCCTGTAAGGTCAGCATATCCTTTCCTGACCTGGGTGTAGCATTATATACCAGCTGATTACGTACCGTCCAGTTACGCTGATCATTATTGGTGGATATATACATGCTGTTATTTACCGGCAGATAATAAACCGGCGTGGATGAAGGGCTGGGCGCTACTGTGAAAGACAATAGCTGTTTACGTTGGGAGAGCGCGCGGCTATCAGTAAATGAGGTCGTTGTTCCGGGCGCTTTCAGATAACCATAAGTACCCTGGAAACTGATACCTTTCCACAGCTTGATACCGATATTGGCGGTTGTATTGATGCTGAGCGTATTGCCACTGGAATGTGCATAGTTGATTTCCTGTAAGGGATAATAATCCAGGTTCAGCCTGCTTCTTGCTGAATAGTTATTGCGTGTTGAATCTGACCATCCATTGGTAAATGCCATGTTTTGCTCGCGACCCTGCTGATCAACAAACAGCTGGTACGGCGCAAAACTGTTATCAACAGAGGGCATATTCTTCCTGCTGTTTACGTTATTGATCAATGACGTATTCAGCGAGACATTGATCCGCTTACCGATATTGAAACTTTGTGAGAGATTGATCTTATAAGTGTTGTTCTTATCGCCTGGAGTGCTGCTCTGTACACCTGTCCAGCCCAGTGAAGCGTACATCGCATAAACACTGTTGCCGGCAGAAAGGGAGATGGTGTGATTCGTAGTGAGCGGATTGCGGTAGAACAGGTCTCTTATCTGCGAAAGATTGCTGATCCTGCTCATGCTGTCCAGGCTTCTGTTTGCCTGATCTGCAGTGATCAGTCCACGATACTGGTTGTAAAGTACAATTTCATGCGGCAGTACTACCTGTGTGGCCAATGAGCTCCAGGGATAGTTTACCGGGTCGAATGTTTCTTTTGCAGCCTGTATGTATTGTTCACTGTTCATACGCTGGTTGAAATTAAGATCCGGCTTGCTTTGGAAGCTGAGAGAACCTGTATAGTTAACCTTCAGTTGCTGGTTCCTGCTGCCCTCTTTGGTTTTCACCACAATGATACCGTTGGCAGCTCTAGCTCCCCAGATAGCAGCTGCAGCCGCATCTTTCAGCACGGTGATGTCTTCTATATCGTCAGGGTTAACAGAACTGAAATCCGTGGTGATCACGCCATTCACAACATACAGCGGGTTGGTGGGTTGTCCGCCGCTGACGGTAGTATACCCCCTGATAACGCTTGACCTGCTAGCGAAACCATTGCCGGTCCTGCCGGAAGCAGTAACACCTGTTCCTACCGTAAGACCGGGTATTTGTCCTTCCAGGCGGCCTACTACGTCAAAGGTGCTGACACGTTCCCTGAATATTTCCATGTCCGGCTTGCCAAATGCACCGGTAGCTCTTTCCCTGCTTATCTGCTGGTAGCCTGTATTGTAAATAACAACGGTATTCAGGGCATTGATACGGGGACGCATGATAATAGTCATATTCTCCGACATCCTGGAAAAAGGTACCAGTACACTTTCATAGTTAATACTGGTAAACAGCAGGGTATCATTCTGCATGAGACCATAGATCGTAAACTCCCCTTTTTCATTTGTAAACACATAGCGGCGCCCGTTGCGAAGCATGACCGTGATATTGGACAAGAGCTGCCCCTCATTGTCGGTTACCCTGCCGCTGATGTTGCTGGGCGGTGTTGCTTCAACATCGGCAGGTACGGCCACCGAAGAGGGAATCCTGCGGCTCACGAATATTGTCTTGCCCTGGATATTGAAGGTCAGTGGCTGATTAGCCATGATGATTTGCAAGGCCCGCTCCAGTGGTATATCCTTCAATTGTACAGTTATGGGACTGGCAAGTTCCAGGTCTTCATTGCGATAAAAGAACTTGTAACTGGTCTGTTGTCGGATGACAGCAAATATTTTCTTTAATGGCGTTGACCTGGCGGTAAAGGTGACGGTCTGCGCTGATGCGCCTCCGGCTGCCAGCACTAGGGCCATAAAGAAAAGCATGATTGCTGATTTCATGACTGGAAGATTTTTGGTTGATCTGATCCCTTTGGACATAGGAGGGACCCCGGGATTAAAATGACCCTTAATTTGCATACATTTGCAGCGTTTAATGTTTAGTAATAAGCCAGACTTAAACGAAAACCGGGGGTAGGACGCCAATCTTTGCGCCCGGTTTTTTCATTTAGTTCATGCGATTTTGGTTCTGTTTACTGCCGGATAATTAATCTGTTTCCCTCGATTTTATAGTTGATTCTTGTAGTTGACAATCCCTCGAGCACCTGCGATAAAGTGAGGGTTTTATCTATTTCCCCTGTAAAAGTGGCATCCGGTGTCTTACCTTCGTAACTCACTTCTATATTGTACCAGCGGGCCAGTTGCCGCATAACGGCTGGCAGATCCGCATTGTTAAAAGCAAATACGCCGTCTTTCCAGGCCACAGCGCCGTTAATGTCTGCATCGGGCACAAGACGGATCTGGTGACTGATCTGTGCTTCCTGGCCTGGTTTAAGCAGCTGCGATGCCTGACGATAAGTAACTCTTACCGCTCCCTGTAACAGTGTAGCGTTGATACTAGGTTCATCATTGTAAGCGTTGACATTGAAATTGGTTCCTAATACATCGATGCTTGTAGCATCATTGACAATTACTTTAAATGGTTGGTTCGCGTTGGTAGCTACCTCAAAATATGCTTCACCTGTTACACGCACCGTTCTTTCCTTTGCGGTGAAAGCTGTAGGGTAGGTAAGGCTGCTGGCGGCATTCATCCATACTCTTGAACCGTCAGGCAATATCAGCTGGTATTGCCGTCCCTTCGGAGTGCTGATAGTATTATAGGCTATCGCTTCCGTTTTACTGTCGCTTCCTGTATTATCATAAGATACAGTCCCATTCTTCAATTGAACAGCGGTGCTGCCCTGCATGGCGATTACGCCGTTCCGTGTGCTGTCCAGCACAATTTCACTGCCATCGGCCAAAGTAAGGATAGCGCCTGTTTTACCCGGCAGGATGTCCGTATGCTGCGCTATCTGCTGTGGTTTTGGTGTATGTGGCTGGCGTAGCAGATAATAGGTGCTGCCCAGTAATAATAATACGGCTGCCGCTGCAGGTACCCACCGGCGTATAGGAGAAATGCGCCGTACCACCGGTTCCTGCCGGATGCTGAGCAAAATCCGCTCTTCCAGTTTGGCGCCAATCTGCTCTTTTTGTTGCTCGAAATCTTTTAGTATGTCCTTGTCCCTGTAGTCCAGTAGTTCCAGATAACGCTCCACAAACGCCGCTTCCTCCGGGGTGGCTTTCCCTTTGTTATACCTGGCGAGCAGCTTGAAAAAGTGACCTTGGTCCTTGCCGGAATCGTACATAACAGGTGGCTTTAATACTATAGTCAGGAAAAAAGAGGCGCTTTCCCGTCTTCAGGTCACTTTTTTTTTGAAAAATTTCTGATTCCCTCTCTGCCTGCGTTATAAGGTTTCATCCAGGAGGATGAGCAGTGCGAGTAAATGTCCGAAATGAGCTCTCAGGTCCTGTACAGAGATACTGAGCTGGTTTTGTACGGTTTTCTGAGAAATCTGCAGATTTTCGGCTATTTCCTGTGTGGTGAGGTGGTGTAGGTAATATTGGATAAATATCTGGCGCCGTCTTTCGGGCAATATTTCCGCCCATGAAATGATCAGGGAGGTAAGGTCTTTTTCCAGGAGCGCCTGATCGGCTTTGTAAAGGGATTCTTCGGTGTTTTCGAGCACCTCAAAGAAAAACTTATCCTTTTTGGATATCAGTTTATTAATAATGCGATATTGCAGCGCTTTGCCCAGGTAAGCGGGCAGATTCAATATAGACAGTTCTTCCCGGCGCCTCCAGAGGTCAAGGAATAGATCATGCACAAGTTCCCGGGCCAGTTCCTGGTCACCCAGTTTCTTACTGGCTGCCACGTACAGTTTTTCCCAATGTCGCTGAAACAATTGCTGGAATGCTGTTTCAGATCCTGTTTTAATAAGACTGAGCAGCTCCTGGTCGGCGTCGGTATGTATGAATTCGTTCAACACTAAACAATAATGATTTCCCCCTGGCTTAAATTTAAATAAAAAAGTAAGTATTTTATAATATAGAAGTGAAACCGGAATGTTTTTCGCTGTATTTAGACATCGGTGGTAAATAAATAATTTGGTTTTAATATTTATCACGCATATTGCTGTGTTGATAAAACAATTCCCTGTATCTTTTTATCAGTCCTTTGAATAGGATTGCATAAAATGCTGTTGCATCAATCAGGAACTCAATGTAACTATTCGAAGGAACAGCTATTACGCTGGACGTCCCTGGGGAAGGTCCACCTGTGATCACCTTACAGGTGCGAGGCATGTACAAGGATTGTTCTTCCTGCAACCGGCAATACCTGGCAGCCGATATTGTCGCAGTGGCAACGCCAGAGATACCCCGGGATCAACACCAGATCATCTCCATGGATACTAAGGGTATACTGCATAGTTTGTACAAGCAAACACCATACAAATGCCGGTCCATAAGCCAATGTCTTCAGAAATGCAGGAGAAAATAAAAAACCCGGTGACCCGGGTTTTTTATTTAAATATACCTTGAAGTTTAGATGTAGCGGGGAAAGCACCCATCAGAGAATAGACGCACGCTTTATCTTACTTTTATCCTTATCGCACTACAACTTTCCGTATCTTATTTCCACCCCTCGTATCGTAATTATAAGTGCTGATATACAAGTCTCCATGTCTATCTATCACCAATCCCTGGGGACCATTAAAAGAGGCATTTAATCCCACTCCATCTACATCTTCGGCATTACCGCTACCTGCAATCACCACCTTTCTTCCTGTAGATTTTTCAATCAGGCGAAGGTTGTTATTGACGTGATCGGCTTCATAAAGATTACCCCTGCGATCGAGCGCAATCTCCCAGCCGCCATAAGTGGGATCCAGCGGCAGAAAGGTCATCTGTCCATCCGGTGTGATCTTGACGTGCGGATATGCACTCACCCACATGGTGCCGGATGCATCAAAAACAATGTTTTGAGGCGTAGTGAGACCCGAAACAACGGTTGTCTCATTATGTCCTGAAGTATCCATTCGCAGAATAAACCCGTAGTTGGTATTGCTGACATACAGTTGATGATCCGGCCCTAATGCGATACCGGCCATAGGCGGTACGCCCTGGTATATCAGTACATTCCGGCCATCCGGTTCCACACGCATTACATGCGTATTAAAGTCCGTAAGATACAGCTGCTTTGAGTGCTGATCCAGCGTGATGTTACGGGGAGAATAAAATTCTACATCGTAAGAAATAGGAATAGTGGATACAGTATTACCAGGTATCGTTACCTTGCGCACTAGCCTGTTGTAGCAATCGGCCACATATAAAGTGCCATCGCTGCTATCCACCGTAAGGCCCCAGGGACAATTAAAGCTGGCGGCATCGCCAACGCCGTCGGTTCTGCCATCAATGCCGGATCCTGCTATAGTCGTGACTGTTGCCCTATAGTTATAGGTAAACGGCTTTGAAAAAGAGTGATTGTCTACCTGTACGGTCAACTCGCCGGAGCCTGCCATTACAGGTATTACAACCGATAAGCTATCCCGTTCGGCTGAGACGATATTCACCTTTTCGCCATTCAGGGATACGGATACTTTGAGACCAGATTTCATGACTGGGAAATTCGTTCCGTAAATTTTAACGGTATCGCCACCACCTGCGGCCTCCGGGTAAATTGAGGTGACCGTAACGTACGGATAATTGTCATCATGACTACAGGCTGAAAATAATAAGACGCTACCAACAACATAGAGTAGTCGGGAAAAAGGGAAACATAATCTTTTCATAGATTCGGGTTCGGGTTAAACGTTTAAAAATATCTGTTAAATATACAAAGGTTTCCAATACCTGGGAATAAGCCAGGCATTTTTGTCGTAATATTAATTTTCGAATATTAGCACTGCTAAGCCCATACCTGGAAAAACTAAATGTATGATGGGCAGTGAGGAATTTGAACTAATTTAAGAGATACTTATGGTCATCGATAATGAATATTTTATGAAAGAATGCCTCTCTTTAGCGCAAGCCGCTAAGGAGCGTGGCGATAGCCCCGTCGGCTCCATCCTCGTACGCAAAGGCGAAATCATCGCCCGTGGAATCGAAGGAGGCAAAACCCACAAAGACATCACCTACCACGCCGAAATAGAAGCCATCCGTGAAGCAACAGCTTTACTGAATACCCAGGACCTGTCCGACTGTGTGATGTATACCACCCACGAACCCTGTATCATGTGCGCCTATGTGATCCGTCATACCCGGATACCCTCCATCGTCATTGGCCTCACCACTGGCGACATCGGGGGTGCCAGCTCCGCTTATCCGCTCCTAAAAGACACCGGCATCAAAAAGTGGGGTTCTCCGCCACAGCTCATCATGGGAGTACTGGAAGAAGAATGCAGGGCATTGCACCATTGATCCTTTCCGGACATAAGACCGTATCAAAACCAGACATTTGTAACGGGATTTCGCTTTCATTGGCAAATCCCCCGAAAAGCCTAAGCATTAACTGATTTCCAGGTCAGCCATTTCTCAAAAACAGAAATGAGATTGTTCTCAACAAATGGCTTGGTAACAAAATCATCCATGCCGGCCGCTATACACTTTTCCCTTTCGCCCTTCACATTACCCGCTGTCAGCGCTATAATGGGAATATGAATGTGAGGACTGATCTCCCGGATCAGCCGTGTCGCTTCATAGCCATTGATGATAGGCATCTGGATGTCCATAAAGATAATATCGGGTAATTGCTGTTTACAGCTCTCAACGGCCTCCTTGCCATTCTTCGCCTCAGTAATATGGGCGGCAGGGGCGATCTTCCGGATAATAGTACTGGCCAGCAACATGTTGATAGGATTATCTTCCGCGATCAGGATGTTGATATTGGCTTTGATCTTCTTGTGCTCACGGTTTTCGGTTTGCATTGTTTCGGTTGTGTCCTTGATGAACAAATGGGATAGGGCATGGTACATTTCCTGTATCTTAATAGGTTTTAACAGACGTTGGTTGACGTGCAGTTCCTCACATGCCCTGAGGATCTTCTCGTCATCTGCAGAACTATGCAGTAAGACGATCGCAGGCTCCTTCTTCAACTCTTCAAAGTTCGTCCTGATCTTCCGGATCGTTTCCAGCCCATCCATGAAAGGCATATGATAGTCCATCATGATCACATCATACTGCTGCTTTGTCATCAGGAACTGAAAAGCTTCAATACCATTCGATGCCTCGTCAGAGTCGATACCTTTCATCTGCAGCATCCTTTTCAGAATGGTCCGGTTATGCTCGTTATCATCAACGATCAGCACATTTTTGACAAGATCGATATTTTCCCATGCAATGGGAGCGCCGTCTTCTGTTTTTACCGTTATTTCAAAAAAGAACGTACTACCTTTCCCGGGAGAACTTTCCAGTTGCAGCTGACTGCCCATAAGTGCCAGCAGTTTATTGGAGATACTCAGCCCCAGACCGGTACCGCCATATCTTTTTGTAGTGGAAATGTCTTCCTGTAAGAATGCCTCGAATATCTTCTGCTGTTTGCTCTTATGGATACCAATACCCGTATCCCTTACCTGGAAGCGGATAGTGGTCATTCCAGGTCTTGGATGTCCCAATGGCCTGATCTCCAGTTCTATTTCCCCCTGGTCGGTGAATTTTACCGCATTGCTCAGCAGGTTGAGAAGGATCTGTTTTAGCCGTACCACATCCGCCCACATAAAACGGGGAAGGTCCGTAGAAACGTTCAGCAACATCTCGATCCCTTTCTGCTGCGCCTGGAAACTCAGGATGTCGCTGGCCTGACTGCTGAATTCCAGGAGATCGCACTTGCTGATGTCCAGTTCTATCTTACCCGCTTCTATCTTGGAGAAGTCCAGGATATCATTGATGATGCTTAACAGCGAATTCCCCGACTGGTTAACAATAGACACATATTGTTGCTGTGTTTCATTCAGTGCAGTTTTCATCAGCAGGTCTGTGAACCCGATCACACCATTCAGCGGCGTGCGTATTTCATGGCTCATATTGGCCAGGAATTCTGATTTGGCCTTACTGGCATGCTCTGCCTGTAACTTAGCCTCTTTCAGCTCTCTTTCAGCCTTCTTTCTCTTCGAAATGTCAGTGGCGATACCCAGGTAGCCGGTAATGACCGTATTGTCACGTATAGGGGTTACCACCATAGAGACGATGGTGGTGGTCCCGTCCTTTCTTACATATGTCCATTCCCGCCCTTCAGACCCTTCAAGTTCAGGGATCTGGGTGAAAATGCGAAATCCTTCAATAGGGGTCCTGTACAACTCAGACAACTCCTTGCCCCTGGCGGCTACTTCGTCCGGTGAGTGAAGCAGCTCCCAGGAATATTTGCCCGTCAGCTCCGCTGCACTATATCCCAGCAGCTTTTCCGCCCCCTTGTTGAAGAGGGTAATGATCCCCTCGTGATCAGTCGCAATAATACTAACCTCCGAAGCTGACTGCAACACATCCTCCAGCAACTTCCGGGATTGCTGAATGGCCACGGAGGCTTTCTTTCTCTCATTGATATCCTGGAAAGTACCGAACAGTCTTTTGCAGACGCCATTTTCAAAGGCGGCATGACCTATGGAGCGGACCCAGAGCTTGTGGCCCTTGGCGGTTGTGATCTGTAATTCCAGCTGCCAGGGCGTGCCGGTACGGACAGCATGATCAATAACTGCATCCAGCTGCTGCCGGTATTCCCCCTCGTAGAAAATCATCGTATTTTCCGTGGTAGGCTTGAACTCAGGCCCTACCTCGTGGATTTCACAGGTGACGGTCGACCAGAAAACCTCGTGTTTGATAAGATCAAATTCCCATCCGCCTATGCGTGCTACCTGGTTGGTGCGTTCCAGCATTTCCTTGGTACGCTTGAGGTCTATTTCCAGTTCATGCCTTTCTGTGATGTCAACCGCATTACCAATCACACAGGTATTGCCCTGTACATCAGTTACCAGTACATTGTTGAACAGCCAGATGCGGATATTGCCAAGCTTATGCCGGGTGTGCATCAGGCCTGTCACTTTGCCCTTCATCCTGATTTTGGCCAGGTACTGGTCAAGGTCGCTATGATACTCAGGCGGGACGATCTGGTATAAACTCATCGTCAGCAGTTCCTGGATGCTATAGCCCACACTGTCGGCGCTGGCTTTGTTGACAGCTGTCAGGTTCCCCTGCAGATCATGCTTGCACATCATGCCCAGCGAATTCTCAAAGAAAGTACGGGCGTTGTTCTCACTGTCTATCAGCTCCTGCTCCTTGATCTTTTCATGGGTAATGTCCCTGCCTATGGCGAAAATATTGCCGGTGTGCAGTTCTGGAGTGGCTATCCATTGAATGTATTTATAATCGCCATCCTTTGTCCTGAAACGGTGGGAGAAATTGATGGTAGAAAGGCCCGATCGGAGTTTTTCCAATTCCAGGCCTGTATTTTCCACATCATCAGGATGTACAAGATCGAACACCGAAATACTTGTCAATTCGTGCTCCTCCCAGCCCAGCAAACTGGTAAATGCTTTATTGATCCTTCTTAATCTGCCGGAGTAGGAGCCGACACATACAAGCCCCTCCGAAAGATTGAACAGCTTCGCATAATACCGGGTTTCCTCTTTCTGCCGTTCCGCCCGTATTGCCTCCACCGCATTCTGGGTAATAATTTTCAGTGCCCTTTGCTCAGCGCCGCTAATCGTGCCGGGTTCGCTGCTCATCATGTAAAGTGCGCCTAAAACAAATCCATGGATGTCAATCAGCGGGTAACCGGCAAATGCACGGATATGTGGTGCGTCCGTAACCGCTTTATTATTACGCAGTACAGGATCAGGCAGGGTATCTTCAACAGCCGTAAATGCCTGCTCTTCCATGATCAGTTGCATAAAGCCCCAATCGGTGGTGGTTTCCTGTATGCCCGGTATGGTAGTAGACGAAATGATCAGCTGCTTTTCATCTCCGGCGATTGCTATAACAGCGTAAGGGAAATGACAACTGAGGGTCGCCAGTTCGGTGAACTGATCGAGGGCCGGTTGCGGAGTCAACTGCAGCAGCCCGTATTCCTTGAGCGCTCGTAGCCTGGCCTTCTCATTTTTGGGGGCAGCGTTTTCATTCATATGACATGGAACTATACTGCAATTTAATTAGATAATCAATACATATTGATTTTCAGTTAAAAAGGTAGAGCCGGGTAGATACCTTTGTCCGGAATTCCTCATTTTTTACCCATTGCTGGAAGATGTTCCTTATTTATGTTAATTTCTGCATACCATTGGTGAAAACCTGCAATATGCCATTCGCCCTCAACCGGTATTTTTGAAAGAGTAGATCAACCAATGTCTTTTTAAAACAGAATAAGGAAACGTGAAGAAAACATTCTTTTGCATAGACGCGCACACCTGCGGTAATCCTGTCAGGCTGGTAGCCGGCGGAGGACCGGTACTGCAGGGTAACAACATGAGCGAAAAACGGAACCATTTCCTGAAGGAATATGACTGGATCAGAACAGGTTTGATGTTTGAACCCAGGGGCCATGATATGATGAGTGGAAGCATACTTTATCCGCCTCACGATCCTGCCAACGACGTGGCCGTGTTATTCATCGAAACCAGTGGCTGTCTGCCTATGTGCGGTCATGGTACTATCGGTACCATCACTATCGCAATTGAAGAAGGACTGATCACGCCTAAAACACCTGGCATTGTACGGATGGAAGCGCCCGCAGGACTGGTGCTGATCGAATATAAACAGGAAGGCCGCAAGGTAAAGAACGTCAAACTCACCAATGTGGCGTCTTACCTCGCAGCAACAGATCTGATAGTGGAATGCCCTGATCTGGGACCACTGAAAGTGGACGTTTCTTACGGCGGAAACTATTATGCTATTGTGGATGTGCAGGAGAACTTTCCAGGCCTTGAACACTACACCGCCTCCCAGTTGATCGGCTGGGCAAGGGAATTGCGTAAACGTATCAATGAGAAACATACTTTCGTACACCCCGACAATCCTCATATAAACGGATGCTCGCATGTGTTGTGGACCGGGGCTGTCATGGACAAGACTTCTACTGCCCGTAATGCGGTGTTTTACGGCGATAAAGCGATCGACCGTTCTCCCTGCGGTACCGGTACTTCCGCCAGGATGGCTCAATGGTATGCCAAAGGAAAACTGAAAAAAGGAGACTCCTTCATTCACGAAAGCATCATCGGATCCCGTTTTATAGGCACAATAGAAGAAGAGACCACCGTAGCGGGCGTACCAGCCATACGTCCCGGTATTGAAGGCTGGGCAAGAATATACGGATATAATACGATCACAATAGACCCTGAAGACGATCCGTATGCATATGGACTACAGGTGATTTAAATAAGGATATGGAAGTAATCATTATAGGCGGAGGTATTATAGGCTTGAGCAGCGCTTTTTATCTGCAACAGGCAGGATATACCGTAACAGTAATAGATAGGACAGATATGCAGCAGGGCTGCTCTTATGGTAACGCAGGTTATATCTGCCCCAGTCACTTCGTGCCGTTGGCTACGCCTGGCATCGTCAGGCAGGGATTGAAATGGATGATGGACCCGAAAAGTCCCTTCTATATCAAGCCCAGCCTGAGCAGCAGTATGATCAGCTGGGGATGGCAGTTCATGAAAAGCGCCACCAAATCACACGTGGAACGCTCTGCCGTTCCCCTGAGAGATATTGCCCTGCTGAGTAAACAGCTGTACGAGGAGTGGAGCCATATTCCCGGACTGGATTTCTCCTACGATCCACAGGGAATGCTGGAGCTGTTCAACACAGAAGAAAACGCACATCATGCGGAACAGACAATAAAAGACGCCCTTGCCCTGGGCATAGAAGCCCGGATGATAGATCATCAGACCTTACAGCAAATGGAGCCTGATACACCTATCAAGGCGTTGGGGGCAATATACTTCCCCGGAGATGCCCAGCTGTATCCAAATCAGCTCATGCAAAACCTGCAGAAATACCTGCAGCAGCAAGGGGTACGCTTTATAAGCAACCAGGAGGTGACGGCATTTATTATGGATGGAAATAAAGTACAGGGCGTTAAAACAACGACCGGTTTTCATACGGCCGACCATATAGTGGTGGCCGCGGGAGTATGGAGCCGTGAACTGGCCCAACAGCTACGATTGAACATTCCTATGGTAGGAGGAAGGGGCTATTCTGTTACATTTGAAGACGCTCCCTACAAAGTCAGACATTCCGTGATCCTGAGTGAAGCGAGAGTGGCTATTTCGCCTATGAATGGCAATAAGATCCGCTTTGGTGGAACCATGGAGATCACCGGACTGAATGCCCCTCCGCGTATGCAGCGGGTAGAAGGCATACTGGCTTCCGTTAAAAGATATTTTCCGGCATATGATATTCCTTTGCCCGCGCCGGAAAAGGTATGGTATGGTTACCGCCCCTGCAGTGCAGATGGGCTGCCACATATAGGTACTATGGAACGTTACCCGAATGTGACCGTAGCAACAGGACACTCCATGCTGGGTATCAGCCTGGGGGCTGCTACCGGTAAGCTGGTCAGCGAACTGGTGTCACATGTTCCTGCTTCCATGGACATCACTCCTTTTAAAGTAGAAAGATTCAGTTAAACGTACTTATGAAAAGACTTTTTTACTGCCTGGTAACAGGATGGTGCATGAGCGCTGGTGTCGCCGTTGCACAGGAGAAAGACATCTCAGTACTTTTGTCGCATTACGAAGCTGACAAAGGAAGCCTGATGCGGTTCTACCAGATCGATAATTCGCCGGAAAGAACCGAAAGACTGAAGACATTCAACGCAGATTACCTGCAACAGCTGAATGCTTTCAATTTCGATAAACTGGGCGTGGAAGAGCGGGTGGATTATGTACTGTTCCGGATGAAACTCCAGGAGGCAATACGTGCGTTGGACGAACAGGCAGGCCAGTATAAACAGCTGTCTTCCTGGTTCCCATTGGCCGACAAAATATACGCGGCCGAAAAGCTGAGAAGGAGAGGTACAAAACAGGATGCACAGGCATTGGCGACTACCCTCCGTGATATGTCACTGGCCCTGCAGGATAAAGCAAAACAACTGAACACGGCTACAGGTATCGATATGTACCTGTTACGCAGAGGAGCCGGTATTACCAGAGGATTGCAGGAAGCGATCCATAGCGTGTATGATTTCTATAACGCATACGACCCTCAGTTCTCCTGGTGGGTGCCTGCCCCTTATAAACAACTGGATAGCACACTGAAAGCATATGGCAACGTATGGCAGCAGAAGCTCAAAACATTGCCCGGTGGAAAAGATGATGGTAGTGGTATCGTAGGCTCTCCAATTGGGAGGGAAGAACTGGTACGACAGCTGCAGAATGAGCTGATCCCTTATTCGCCGGAAGAATTAATAGACATCGCCAATAAAGAATTCGCCTTCTGTGACGCAGAAATGCTGAAGGCCAGTGAAGAAATGGGCTTCGGAAAGGATTGGCATAAGGCCCTGGAAAAAGTAAAGAACACTTACGTACCCGCAGGTGAGCAGCCGGATGCGATCATGAAAATATACGATGAGTCCATGGTCTTCCTGAAGACCAAAAACCTGATCACTATTCCGCCACTGGCAGAAGAGACCTGGCGTATGATCATGATGACGCCTGAAAGGCAACTGGTCAATCCCTTCTTTACAGGCGGGGAAGAGCTGAGTATTTCCTATCCCACCAACGATATGGAAGAAGGAGATAAGCTGATGAGCATGCGGGGAAATAACCCTCACTTTTCAAGAGCAACGGTACACCACGAACTGTTTGCCGGCCATGCGCTGGAAGAATTTATGGGCAACCGCTACCGGATCTACCGTAATTTCTGGACGCCTTTCTGGATAGAAGGATGGTCGCTGTACTGGGAAATGCTGTTGTGGGACCTGAAGTTCCCGCAGTCGCCGGAAGACCGTATCGGTATGCTGTTCTGGCGTATGCACCGCTGTGCGCGTATCATCTTTTCGCTGAATTATCACCTGGGTAAATGGACGCCCCAGCAATGTATCGACTTCCTGGTGGACAGGGTAGGGCATGAAAGGGCCAATGCGGCCGGTGAAGTACGTCGCTCATTTAAAGGCGATTATAGCCCCTTATACCAGGTGGCCTATATGATTGGAGGTCTGCAGTTCATGTCGCTGAAAAAAGAACTCGTAGATAGCGGAAAAATGACTTATCAGCAGTTCCATGATGCCGTGATGAAGGAAAACGCGCTGCCGGTGGAAATGGTAAGGGTGATCCTGACCAATAAACTGATCGGAAAGGACTTTAAAGCGAGCTGGCATTTTTACAACCTGTAAATACGCTATCCCCGCAAACCTGACTGAAGGCAGGCAACGGGTAACGGTTATAACGAAAGCGGGCCCACACGTTAGTGCGGGCCCGCTTTCATTATATGGTCTGATCAGAATGATGAAGAAAGTAGTTTATTTGAAAGCTACCCCTATTCCGATTGTTACCTGGTGGGTGTTCCATTCATACTTAGGTGCCGGAATATCGTTGATATTTGACAGTCCTAATGCATAACGGCCAAAGAAACGTACGTTAGCCACATTAATCTGTGCACCGGCAACCGCAGCTACGTCGCTTTTCTTGAACGCATCCCTGTTGGCTTTCAGCAGGTTCTCGTCAATAAAGTACATATAAGTGTACTGAGCACCCAGGTTCAGTGTAATGGCTGGGATCGGTGTGTAACGAACCAGTAAAGGGATCGTAGCAGCACTTATTTTTATCTTGTCCTGTGCTTCAGTATTGTGGTAGGTTACATACTTGTTAGCGAAGTCGGGACCCTTTTTAGCTGAAGTCTGTGTAAAAAGCAATTCCGGCTGGATACCCCATTTCTTGTCTTTAGACAGGTCAAACTCGAAGAAAGCGCCTCCCTGGAATCCCGGTGTGAGGTTTTCTTTTAAACCTTCCCCGGTCAGCTTGGAGAGTAATAACGCTGCCTTCAACCCGTAATGCAGACGCTGTGCATTGGCTGCAGTACCTGTCATAACTGCTAATATCCCTGCCAGTAATAATCCTTTTTTCATAGATACTATTTGACGATTACAGATAATCAAAAATGAATTACGTATGTTGCCACGCAATTCAGGCTAAAAAATTTGCGGGCAAACATACGGAATTCATGCAAGATCATAATTAATATGGCCTTAAAAGTTTATCAGCTCTTAGATATAGTTTCCTTGTCAGGGTTTAACTCCCTGTTGCTCAAACAGGATAGAACCTCCATAATTGTCGACGAAAAGCAGAAAAGTATCTTCTATTGCCGCTGACATAATTCCTTCTTTTTTTATTTTATTATTATTGTTTGGAGTAACATTGTGGTCACATATGGACCATCTTATCGTTATTATCTTCGCATTGATCGCCTGTGCAGCCCTGGCAGCGGTTATAAAGGTTGTCAGCGGGAGCCAACAGTTAAAGACCCGCATCGCCATTCTGGATACACAGTTGTCTTCGGTGAACCAGACAGCCGGAACATTACGGCAGGAGGTACAGGACAAACAATCCGTTATTGATGAACTTAATGCCCGCCTGCAGATATTGCAGGAAGAGAGCATTCGCATAGAAAGCAACGGGGAAGCCCGTTTCCGGGAAATGGAAAACCGCCTGCGCGAGCAGCAGGAATTTATCGACCAGTCCAATGAAAAACTGAAAGATGCTTTTAATGCACTGTCGGCAGAAGCATTGAAGCATAACAATTCTTCTTTTGTGGCGCTGGCCAAATCTACACTGGAAACACAGCTCACAGATGCTAAAGGAGATCTGGAAAAGCGACAGCAGGCCATTGATGCCATGGTAAAACCATTATCCGAAAGCCTGCACCGCTTCGATGAAAATATGCGGCAACTGGAAAGCAATCGCCAGCAGCAATACGGACAGATCAACCAGTTCATCCTGGGCGTACAGCAAAGCACAGAAAAGCTGCAGAAAGAAACCCATAGTCTTGTTAGTGCACTCAAGACCTCTCATATACGGGGCCGTTATGGAGAGATCGCCCTGCGCCGCGTGGTGGAGTTTGCCGGTATGACCGAACATTGTGATTTCAGTGAACAGGTATCGGTGAACGGAGAAGAAGGCGTCCTGCGCCCCGACATGATCATCCGCCTGCCTGAAGGGAAGACCATTGTTGTAGACTCCAAGGTGCCTTTAAGCGCTTATATGCGCGCATTTGAGACAGAAGATGAGGAAGAACGCAAATTGCTCCTGAACCAGCATGCTGCAGCCGTAAAAGATCACCTGAAGAAACTCAGTGCAAAAGCCTACTGGAGCCAGTGGCAGCAATCGCCCGACTATGTCATCCTGTATATGCAGATAGAATCCTCCTTTGGCGCCGCACTACAGGCGGAACCTGCATTGATTGAAGAGGGCATCCGTAACCGCGTGGTATTTGCCACGCCCACTACGCTCATCACCTTACTGCGTACAGTAGGCTTTGTATGGCAGCAGCTGCATGTAGCCGCCAATATCGAAGAGATCAGGAATGCCGGTATTGAGTTGTATAACCGTACCAACGTGCTGATAAGACATTTCACAAACGTAGGTAGCAGTCTCAAAATGGCAGTAAGCCATTATAACGATGCAGTGGCATCTCTCGAAAGCCGCTTTATGCCACAGGCACGGAAATTGTACAATCTTGGTCCTGCACTGAAGCAGACTTTGCCGGAGACAAAACCAGTGGAAACGGGTATACGCAGTTTAGGCGTTCAAACGGAGGAGCTGATGCCCGGAGAAGAAGAGGAACACTAAACTGACCGGGGAGCACGCTGGAGGAATTGTGGGATGAATGTGCCACCAGCCCGGCTATCTGATAAACTGATCAAGGATGAAAGCTACCTTCAAAAGAAATCTGCTGATTGGATTTGGACTATCACTGTACTGCTCGTAGTGAGCTCCGTCGCCTCTTTCTTTAGCATCCGCAATCTTCTGCAAAGCGCCTTCTGGGTAGATCATACCAATGCAGTGATCTACAGGCTTGAAAACACCTTGTCTTTCATGAAAGATGCGGAAACCGGCCAGCGGGGATACCTGCTCACCGGAGATGAAGACTTCCTGGAGCCTTACAGGCGGGAGACTGGGAAAATGCCTGGCCGAAGAGGCGGTAGCCTATGTTGCCAAACCCATTGGCCAGGACGTTTTACCGGCTCTCCTGAAAAATGAATTCCATATGTAATGAACCAAATATTAAGTATCTTTCAGTTGTGAATTAAAGCGTAATATATACGTGTTAACATGTAATTAACGCTTTTACGCTGCGGGAAAACGGATATTTACGTTAACAACTGTTAACGTATCCCAAAACAACTCTTATGCAGCACATGGATGATTCGGCAATGCTGATTGCGCTTAAAGAGGGCGAGATCAAGGCTTATCAGTACTTCTTCATGAAATATTATAAGCCGCTCTGCTTAAAAGCCCGCATGATGCTGAATAACATGGAAGAGGCGGAGCAAATTGTGCGGCATGTTTTTGTGCAGGTTTGGGAAGAGAAGTTATATTTGGAAATAGAACATTCGGTTGGAGGATATTTTTACAGAATGGTACATAACAGTTGTGTCAACATTCTTAAAAGAGGTCAATCCGACAACCGGTTATCTAATGATCCGGGGTTCTTACTGATGCAGCAGGTTGTATTACCTTTACCCGGGTACCTGATGCAATATAAGAGACAGGTGGCGTTGGCGTATAGTGGAGGCATCAGTTTATCATTGTTGTCAGATAAAAGATATCCGCTGGACTTATCATCTATACTGAGAAAAGGCATCAAGGTGTTTAAAAGCAAATGCAAAGCAGCCCTGAAAGCCCTGATGTTTCAGATAAGACTATGAAATGCCAACGAAACCTATAGCCCGTAATGAGTAAGAACTATGTATTTCCCACATGAGTTACAATGAGGAACATATCTTTCAGTTAATACTGGAAAAGTTAAGTGGCGATATCAGCGACGAAGACAACCAGTATCTCGAGCAGGCTGCCCGGGAAGACCCCAACGTGCGCCGTTGTCTCGAAGAACTGGAAGGAGCCCGCGATGTGGCCGGACCCGACTTTATGAATGATCTTCATAATGAAAGGGCCTGGAGCAGCGTATTGTCCCTGTTGCAGGCCGATCAGGAAAAGAAGCCTGCCATGACCCTGGTTACAGCAGATGAAACTCCTGTGGTCAACACGCAGGAAACCTCTTCCGGAAAGCCCCACGCCCGAAACAGGTGGTGGCTGGCTGCCGCAGTAATTCTGCTGATA
Organism: Chitinophaga sp. CF418; assembly: GCF_900142925.1. Taxonomy (GTDB): domain Bacteria; phylum Bacteroidota; class Bacteroidia; order Chitinophagales; family Chitinophagaceae; genus Chitinophaga. Next base: position 14,180 of record NZ_FRCN01000005.1, on the reverse strand, counting down.
GCCGCCGGTGGATACTGGCTGCTGGGAGGAAGGTCTGCTTTTATACATGATGATGCCATCGCTAAGAATACCAACGGAATACCCCTATGGGGAGATATGAAGTTATTGCTGGATAATGGCGATACCATCCGCCTGTCCGGTAAGGCAGATGCAGATATCAATACTAAAGCCGCCCTTTTGCACCCCGGGGCCGGCCAGCTTTCTTTTACAACGGGTAAACAACGTAAAGGCTGGAACACACTTTATGTACCCACTGGGAAAGATTATAAAGTAGTGCTATCCGATGGGTCTATAGTCCATTTGAACGCATTTTCCCGTTTGCGCTTTCCTTTTTCATTCGATGGCAAAACCAGGGAAGTGTACCTGGACGGGGAAGCCTATTTTGATATTGCAGCCAATGCCAGCCAGCCTTTCATAGTGCATACGGCTCAAACATCGGTCAGGGTATTGGGTACCTCCTTTAACGTTAATGCTTACTCAGATTCACTGGTGGTAACCTCCCTCGTAGAAGGTAGCGTTATAACCAAAGTGGAAGAGAGTGAAGGGCTGGTCCTGAAACCTGGTATGGAATCCATCTGCCGGAAAGGCTATAGCCAGCAAACCGGTACTTTTGATGAAGCAATTACCCTGGCATGGCGCAAAGGCGAATATGTGTACTATAACAAGCCACTGGGAACCCTGGATGCCATACTTCTCCACTGGTATGGGAAACAACTATTCTTTGAAGATCCGCTATTGGCCAATAAAATGCTCACCGGTGTAATTGAAAGGAACCAACCCGTAACCGACTTCCTGGAAAGCCTTGATAAAACATCCGGTATAACCTATCGTATTACGGATGATAAGATATATCTTAGATCAAAATAAAGTCATATTCGTGTAGAAAGCCAACTATGATCTATATACCATAAATCTAAGGAATGGTAAAGCTTGTTTGTAAGGCGATCAGTATGCTGTTGATCTTGTGCTGCCTGTTGTTCCCGGTTACCCTCGTTGTAGCCCAGGCGACAGCCGACAGCCCACGGGTTACTATTACCGAAAAGAATATCACCCTCAATAATGTATTCAAAAGTATTGCCCGCCAAACAGGCTATTATTTTGTATTTGATAACGCCATTATTGATGGTAAGGAGAAAGTAACCCTTTATTATAAAAACGCCCAATGGGAAGAGATACTGGCCCATGTACTGAAGAACAGGAATATCACCTGGCTGAAACAGGGCAAGAGAATATACCTGCAAATGACTGAAACAGGCAAGTTGCCACAGATTAAAGAAGATACATTGCGGGTAACGATACGGGGACGTATCACCGATAATGACAATCAGCCTGTCCCTGGTGCTACCATCGTTATAAAAGGTACTGCCCGTGGTGTGACTACCAGCAATAACGGCGAGTTCGAGCTGTTTGAGGTAGCCCAGCCGGCATTACTGCGCATTTCATCCCTGGGTTATGCCTCTGTCGATACCACGTTGAATGGTACACGTCTACATGAGGTACGCCTCAAAGAAGCGGTCAACACACTCGATGCAACAGTGGTCATAGGTTATGGCTCCAGTAGCCGCCGTTTGCTGACGGGCGCCGTAAGCAGGATCACCGGAGAGCAGCTGGCAGCGCAGCCAGTGGCTAATGCATTATCCGCACTTCAGGGACAGGTACCCGGCGTACAGGTTACCAGTACCAACGGACTGCCAGGCGCTCAGATTAAATTGTATATCCGGGGAAGGAACTCTATTGCTGCTGGTAATGATCCCCTGTTCATAGTAGATGGTGTGCCGTTTGATATCACCCCCCTTAACAATTCGGAAGACCTCTTTGGCGCAGCAGGGCGTATCAGCCCTTTTAACAGCATCAATCCGGCAGATATAGAAAGTATCGACATCCTGAAAGACGCGGATGCTACGGCCATTTATGGCTCCAGGGGCGCTAATGGTGTGGTACTGATCACTACCAGGAAAGGCAAGCCCGGAAGAGGAAAACTGGACATGAATGTACGGACGGGTATCGGCACCACCGCCGGTAATATGTCCATGCTTGGTATTCATGATTACCTCGCTCTTCGGAGAGAGGCTTTTGCCAACGACGGCGTGCAGCCTACTGCAGCCGGTGCGCCTGACCTTTTGTTGTGGGATACTACACAAAATATAAACTGGTTTAACGAACTGACTGGAGGAACAGCGTCTGTTACAAATGTACAGTCAGGCTTTTCCGGGGGAAATAACTACAACACTTTCCTCGTTGGCGGGAATTTCTACCGGGAAGGTACCGTAATGCCAGCAGATCTGGGATATAACAGGGGCGGCGTTCATGTCAGCCTGCAGCACCATCATCCGGAGCAGCGGCTGGAGGCTAACCTGACGGCCAGCTTTGTGGCCGACCGGAACAAGAGTATTGCCAATGATATTTTCCCCTTTTATAACCTGCCACCCAATTATCCCCTGTATGATTCCGCAGGACGTTTATTCTGGGGCTCATCTTTCGATAATCCCATCGCCTATTTCCGGCAGCAGGCCAACAGCAATACACGGAACATGCTAAGCAACGTGGTGCTACGATATCACTTATTACCGGGACTGCAACTGAAGACAAGTCTGGGACTGGCAGATATCCGCATGAAGCAGTTCTTCTCATTCCCGCAATCATCCCAGCATCCCAATAATGCGCCCACCAGCTTTATACGCACTGCCGAAAACAAGCGGCGGTCCTTTATAGTAGAGCCGCAGGCGGATTATGTGCTGCGCCTGGCCAAGGGAAGTCTGCATACACTGGTGGGTGGTACCTGGCAACAAACCTCAAGAAATGGTTCTTTAGCTACCGGACAAGGATATGCCGATGAATCGGCCATGCATGATCTTAGCGGGGCCGATACCGTCATCCATAAACCGGACAATTATACCCTGTACAGGTATGTTTCCTTCTTCACACGTGTTACCTATGACTGGCAAAGCAAATACCTGTTCAATGTCAGTTACCGGAGAGATGGTTCTTCCCGTTTTGGCCCCGGGCGCCAGTTCGGTGATTTTGGCTCCATAGGCCTCGCCTGGATCTTTACGGAAGAACCCTTTATGAAGAAATTATCCTGGCTGAGTTACGGAAAGCTGAGGGCCAGCGGAGGTATCACCGGCAATGACCAGATAGCCGACTATCAATACATGAAGAATTATGGCAGCAATGGCAACTACGAAGGCAGCAATACCCTGAGGCCTCTGCGTATTGTCAACAACAACTATAGCTGGGAAGAGAACCGCAAAATGGAAGCTGCCATCGAATTAGGCTTTCTGCAGGATCGCCTGTTTTTCTCCGCTGCGAAGTATTGTAACCGTAGCAGCAATCAGCTGGTAGGATATCAGTTACCCGCTATGACAGGTTTTACCAGTTATCAGGCTAACCTGCCTGCGCTGGTAGAGAACACCGGGTGGGAATTTGAACTGCACAGTAAGAATTTCAGTAAAACAGATTTCACCTGGACTACCAGCGCTAATATATCCTTCTTTACCAATAAGCTGAGGACGTTCCAGGACCTGTCCGTTTCATCCTACGCGAATGCCTATGTGCTCGGACAGTCACTGAACATTGTAAGAGGATACCATTTCACCGGAGTAGATCCACAAACAGGACTGGCACAGTTTCAAGATATCAATCATGACGGTCGCCTGTCAAGTCTTAATGACTTTGTGACCATCGCGAACATGGACCCTAAGTTTTATGGCGGTGTCCAGAATGATCTGCAGTATAAGAATGTCAGCCTGGGGTTCTTCTGGCAGTTCATCAAACAGCAGGGAGTAACGGTAGCAGTCAAGCCCGGCGACTTTGCCAACCAACTGACAGAAAGCCTGCAGCGCTGGCGCAAGCCTGGTGATGTAACAGATGTGCCACGTGCTACCGCTACAGCCGGTAGTCTGGCTTATGATCTCAATACCACACTGCTGTTGTCCAACGCGGTTTATGACGATGCTTCCTATGTGCGTTTGAAGAATGTGATGCTGGCTTATGCTATGCCGGCACCTGTGCTGAAGAAATTACACCTGCAATTATGTAAAGTCTATCTGCAGGGACAAAATTTACTGACAATAACAGGATATAAAGGTGCGGATCCGGAAACACAGATTGTTGTACCAACATTAAGAGTAATTACAGGTGGTATTCAGTTAACGCTTTAAGCTGACAGGCAATGCTACATTATCGTAGATATTATTTTATTTTCACGCTGCTGCTGATCACTTCATGTAAAAAGTTGATCACCGTCAATGCGCCGTCTGATGAAATACCGGCAGGATCAGTTTATTCCAGTGATGCGCTGGCAGATGCGGCCGTAGCAGATCTGTATTATTCACTCTCCGGATATTTTGTAAGCAATCTCTTACCCGTTATCAATGGCATGACTGCCGATGAACTGAATACGTTCAACGGTACGCATCTCCGCTATGTAAATAATGCTATCCTGCCTACTGATGCGCCCTTATTATCTTCCTGGAGAGAGATCTATAAAGTGATCTATGGCGCCAACGCTGTACTGGAAGGGCTGGCCACATCCAACGGATTATCTGCCGAAAAGGTGCGGCAATTGAAAGGAGAGGCAGAATTCATGCGTGCATTCTGTTATTACTACCTGGTCAACTGCTGGGGAGAAGTACCGTTGGTAACTACTACAGATGTTAGTCAGACTGCACTTGCACCACGTACAGGAATAGATTCTGTTTACGCACAGATCATTTCCGATCTGGGACATGCCAGCCAGTTATTACCTGTTTCTTATAATGTGGGAGAAAAAGTGAGGGCAAACAGATGGGCCGCTATCGCATTGCTGGCAAGAGTTCATCTGCAAAGGGGCAACTGGGAAGAAGCTGTTGTACAATCTTCCCTGGTGATCAATTCCGGAGCTTATACGCCACTTATCTCACCAGACAGTGTATTTCTGCGTAACAGCCGCCCTGCTATTCTTCAAATCTGGAGAAATGAAGGATATACGTTTTTAGGACAGACATTTCTTCCATCAGAAGGCAGTTTCTCCTTTTACCCTTTTACGGAAGATTTTATGCAGTCGTTCGAGCCTGCTGATAAAAGAAAGGACAGCTGGACAAGATCGTTCACCTACGGAGGTGGGACTTATTACAACTGCTATAAATATAGGAACAGGACGGCTGCAGTAGCAGGAAAAGAAGAATACCTGATGGTATTGCGCATAGAAGAACAATATCTTATCCGTGCGGAGGCACTCGTACATCTGAACAATCCCCGTGATGCCATTGCCGATCTGAATGTATTACGGGCAAGAGCAGGGCTCCCTGCTTTGTCAGATACTACCATAAGAGATTCCTGTCTGCCGCTGGTAGAGCGGGAGAGAAGGATGGAACTGTTTACGGAATGGGGTGACCGTTGGTTCAGCCTGCGCCGTACCGGTCATCTCGATGACGTGATGAAAGCTTTGAAGCCGGGTTGGAAATCAACCGCGGCACTATATCCCATCCCTCAGGAAGAACGGAACAGGAATCCTCATCTTTCGCAGAATAACGGATATCAGTAATGGAGCTTTATGCCGTATATACTATCCGTACAATGTACCAGTAATTTGTCACCATGAACGAATAGCTGATTGATCCTTGCTTTTACAGGGATATCAAGATAGATGCTACCCTTATACCTGTTCGTACGCAGATCGTATTGATCGATCACGCAATGTTCATGAAATAACCTGTCATCATCATTATCAGCTTTCAATTTAGCCTGTACAAACATAACGCCATTGTGTACACAACTGAAACCATTGACCATCTGGTCAGGTCCCTGATTCATATAAACGTTTTTGCTGGCCATAGCAGCAGATATACTGAACCGGGACATAGTAAACGTATCGATAGTAGTACCCTTACTGATCAGGTGCATCGTGCTATCGAAAGTGACATATTTATTGCTGTAGTAATAAAGATAGGTGAACAACCCGGTAGCTCTGTCATAATTCAACGATCCATCTGTGCTCATGCCACCATCGCGGCGTACTGCCGATAGTCCGCTTCCTGTGAGTATGCTATCGCCGTTAAGTGTTACGCGCATAAAGAACTGGTCTTTTTCTTTAAGGTCCAGTTTACGCAGCATGATATGTTGACCATCGCGTAGCACATGGGCCTGCGAAAAGCCACCTGGCGGGAATGTAGCATATGTATCGAAGCTGGTGCGGCCTGTTTTACTGATAGCCGGAATGTTGTACGCATATACAAAGAATGCTCCATTGTTCACTTCAGTAAAAAAGTAACTGCCCATGGAATCTTTTAGTGATTGCCTTAACGCAATCTGAAATGTATCTATGCGGCATCCTGCTTCCATAGAAGCAGAGAATAGGATAGCAGGATCAGTCGTAGAGAAATAGAAGGTATTATCATCGATCCCCGCAATGTCCAGTATCCTGTCATGCGTAGGGATGGCCATATAAGGTTGGAGAGGAGTAGCCTGCAGATATGACCGGCTGAAGCCATTAGATTGCCTGTTTGGTGAAGGTGCAGTATAGACGAGTATAACAATGATTAAGAATGCCGCCAATAACAGCAGGGCAAGGGAATAAATGCGTTTTTTCATAGGACTTGAAGGCATAACAGGAAGCCTTGTGCATAAGGCTTCCCGCTGTAACAGGTAATCATGTTTTTCTGATGATGGTAGCATTACCATCCAGGCTTACTGCACATTGAACATTGTTTGGCCCCGGGCAGTAGAGGACTTTGATCTGGGTAGATGTACCGGTTACAATGGTGTCGTCATTGAGCATCCATTGCGGATCCGCGTTCAGCTTACCAGCAAAGGCACTCCCTGCTGCGCATAGGGCAGCGAAGAACGCTAAAGATAGTGTCTTTTTCATGGTGTGTTTATTAGATGTAATACGTGCCTACTCTGTTCAGAAGGTTTTCGGCTCCCCCTATATTAATGCCGGTTGGTTCAGAACTTAGAGAGTTGATTGTGCAGGTGTCTGTTCCTGTTTGCCCTGCAGCAGTACCCCGATACTTGAAAATATGACAAAGATGATGTTAAAGACAATGTGCGCATTCCATGAAAGATGTTGTAATACACCTCCACAGGAGCACGGAATAAAATAACTAAGCCTCAGCATAGCCATCAGGTAAAAGGTAAAAAGACTGAGCAGAAAGAATGAAAGATAGAATCCGGTCAGTCGTGTGCGCGCAAATAAAAGAAAGCCAGCAATAATTAATTCCCCCACGGGCAACGCCCATACAATTACAGGAGCGTATAGTGTGATAAATGGCGATTGTCCCAATTGCCTTCGGAAGGTATCATAATCCAGCAACTTGCTTATACTGGTATAAACGAAAAGGAACACCAGCAAGGCAGAAAGGATGTCCAACGAAAATTTTCTTGACATAGGATATAACGCGTCTCCAATATAGGATAAATTTCTAAATCATTTAAAGTATTTTATCTGAGTACTTAAAGTATGAAATAATAATGTGGTAACTCATAATATTGATTGAGCGACGGAGGGGAAGTGTTCCTGCAGATAATCACTGAAGAGGGATTTCAGTTTATGCACGTCTGCTTCCATTGTGTTTAGCTTGCCCCAGATGTGCAGTTGATGGGCGCGGATGTTATCGTAGTTGATGCTATTCATATCGGGATCGGCCAGCCAGGCCTGGTGTAGGGCAAGCTCGCTTTTTAGTCCTTCAAAACGTGTATCCAGCTGAAGGAATGCGGTATGAAAATATTCCAGCTTGTCCAGCAGGGAACGATCGAAATTATATTGCAATATATGTGCTAGCTGTATTTTCAGCGCGATATTTTGATTTTCGAGTGCCGCCAGTTGTTTCCTGAATGCAGCTAATTCATTTAGCAGATCTTCCATTACAAAACTATCTTATCTTAAGTAAAGGTAGATAGTCGCCTGTTGGATAAACAGGACCTGCATCATCGCAAAAACTGATTTTTGTCATTAATTCACCAGGTTGGCCAGCTTCTGTTCATTGAGGATGGTGATCACGCCCTGTTTTATCTCCAGTAATTTCTCATCCCGGAAATCGCCCAGTGTACGTATCATAGATTCAGTAGCCGTACCTGCAATGGTGGCAAGGTTTTCCCTGGATATATCGATTGAAAAAGGCTGGTCAGTGACATGATGGTACTTTTTCTTCAGGAAGAGCAGTGCCTCTGCTACTTTCTTGCGCAGGGAGCTGTATGCGAGGTGTAATAACTGCTGCTCTTTTTCGGTGATATTTTTAGCCAGCAGCCTGATAAATTGTTGTGCTACTTCGCGGTTATTATTGATGAGGGTTTCAAAGTCTTCCCTGGGAATAGCGGTCAGTTCACATGCTTCCATTGCTTCTGCATTCTCGTGATAATTGCTGCCCTCAAGTAAGGCTACATACCCCAGGAATTCGCCTGCGCTATAAAGATTCACCGCCAGCTCTTTACCATCATTGTTGACCTTGTATGTTTTAACACGGCCTTTCTCAATAAAATAAAGGCTGGTAGGTCTGTTTCCTTCCTGGTAGATCAGTTGTTTCTTTTTATACTTGTCCGTATTACCCTCTTCCATTAGTTTTTTCAGAGGATTAGTGCCAGTGGCCGTCAGCAGCAGTTGTTGAATTCCTTCCATATCTGCAGATAATACCTGTTTTTTAAGTTCTGATTTTTTTAACCGGCTTTCTACCGCGTTCAGCAGATCAGTACCGCTGAAAGGTTTTGTAATATAATCATCCGCGCCCATTTCCATACCTTTCCGGAAATCGCCGCGTTCACTTTTGGCAGTAAGGAAAATGAAGGGGGTATCTTCCACCTTCGGATTTTTTTGCAGCAAGTGTAGCACACCATACCCATCCAGTACCGGCATCATAATATCACATACGATCAGGTCGGGTATGTGTTCCAACGCCATTTCCACCCCGGTCTTCCCGTTCTCGGCTGTGAGGACCTTATAATTGGCCAGTTCGAGTATCTCGGCAGTATTTTCGCGAATGTCGTCATTATCTTCTATCAGGAGGATCGTTTTCATTATCGTTCTTATTAGATTATGCTTGCAGTAAAGTGACAGTAAAGGTGGTGCCTTCGCCTAGCACACTTTCACAGGTAATGTTCCCGTTCATCAGTTCAGCGTATTTGCTTATAATATGCAGGCCCAGACCTGTTCCCTGGATGTTGCTTACATTGGCGCCCCTGAAAAAACGTTCAAAAAGATGTTGCTGGTCCTCCTGAGAGATACCGATACCGGCGTCTTTCACCTTCAATATTACACTATTTCCCGTATGTTCAGTATTCACCTTTATAACAGTATGTTTTCCAGAGAATTTGATCGCATTACCCAGCAGGTTTAGCAAGATATGCTTCAGCAGGGAAGGGTCAAGATGTACCGAAGTTGGCCCCTGATGCTCATATACGATCTGCTGTCCTTCCTGTACAATATCCTGCAGTTCCTGTATGGTGCCGTTGACATGCATGGCAATATCAAATGAACTGCTGCGCACCTGTACGCCGCCTTCTTCTATTTTTCCGACAGAGAGGAAGTCATTGAGTACTTCCGTGAGTAATGTGACGGAAGAAATGATACGCTGGATATGTTTGCTGCGTTTAGGCTGATCGTTCTCCGTGGTATATTGGTTCACCAGGAAGGCGGAAGACAGGATAGTGCTGAGGGGAGTGCGGAACTCGTGTGACGCCATAGACACGAAACGCGATTTCAGTTCACTCAATTCTTTCTCTTTATCGAGCGCCGCCATCACTTCCTGTTTGGAATGTTCCAGCTGCTCAAGGGCGTTGGTCAGCTGCTGCGTACGTTCACTGATCTTATGTTCCAGCTCATTGTTCAGCTTCTCGATCTTCTCTTCCGCTTTCTTCCTTTCAGTAATATTATTGATATAGGCGATCACAAAAGACCCTTCCTCATGTTTATACTGGCTCAGGCTGATCTCTACGGGAAATTCCGTACCATCCTTCCTGACGGCGAAAAGATCCAGTCCTATGCCCATAGGACGGCTCTGCGGATGATGGTTGTAATGGTTGCGGTGATCCACATGCCGTTCACGGAAACGTTTTGGCAATAGCCGTTCAATGTATTCCCCCACCAGTTCATCCCGTTCGTACCCGAATTGGGTCAGCGCAAAATCATTGATCAATACGATCTGCCCCTGTTGATTGGTCACAAGTATACCAATGCTGGCATAATTGAACAGCGCCTCGAAGCGCTGTAGTTCTTTATTATATTCCTTTTTGTAAACACTGTTACCAGGGAGCATTGTCATCAGCTTATTGAACCACTTCTTCATATTATATACTTACCGTGAAAAGAATATGCGGTAAATATACTTTATAGACTGTAAAATTCCTCTTCAGCAACATACGGTCATATGATGATGGTCATCCCCTGGAATGATAATGCTCATTTTTCCTTTATATTCCTGTCCAGCCATCTGGCTGCCAGCGTTGTCCAGGCCAGTCCGGCCTTGTTACCCGGCCTCAGTCCGTAACCGTGCCCTCCCTTAGGGTACATGTGCAGTTCTACCGGTACTTTGGCGTCTCTGAGGGCGCCAGCTACTACCAGCGCGCTGTTGGCATAAGGATCGTCAGCAGTGGCAAACACAAAGGTAGAGGGTGTGTAAGCGTCTATCTGGAGTTCAGGTGTGATGCTGTGATTAGGACCCTGGTCAAGATAAGCAGGATAGATCAGCAGTGCAAAGTCAGGACGGGCAGAACTGCTGTCGCTGGCGTCAATGGGAGTATAAGTACGCTTATTGTACAGGGTGCTGGCCCGGGCGCTCAGGCTACCGCCGGCAGAGAAACCCAGTACGCCGATCTTTTCCGCCTGCAGCTGCCATTCGGCTGCCCTGCTGCGCACAATGCGGATAGCGCGCTGCACGTCCTGCAAAGCTCCTTCCTGCTTCTGTGGCACGCGGTATTGCAGCACAAAAACTGTAAATCCCTGTTCATTCAGCCAGTGGGCTATTTCATAACCTTCCAGGTTGATGGCAAGGATCTGGTAACCACCACCCGGACATACGATCACCCCGGCGCCATTCGCCTTACCTTTTTCCGGTATAAATACCTGCATCAGCGGGTCGGTTACATCGGTAAGACGGGTTACGCCCTTACTGGTATCCTGCGTGGGAACTGCCGGTTTTTTAGGACCGGTTTCCCCGGGTACTGCTCCCGGCCATAAATGGATAATATCCTTTTCCTGCGTTTGAGCCAAAACCTGCATAGATATTATTGATAAGAGGAGTGTATAAAATAGTTTTTTCATGTCGCGGATCGTTTGGGAAAACAAAATAGTAAAAGAATCAGGAATTCTTATATTTGAAGCGACTCAAAATAATCATCGTACCACTCAAGGTACCAAATCCTCTATCTATGAAAAGAGCACGTTTCATTGTAACCTTCCTGTTATTATGCTGCATGTCGGCAGCACATGCCCAGACGATCGGTGATGTGATCACCAGCGCGGATTGGGATGTAATGTTTCCGCATCGTTACAACCCGGATGACCGGTCGGGTAGCGGTATACCTCCCAGCACTCCCGCCAAGGACTTTTACTCTTATGCGAACTTTACGGAAGCAGTAAGACAAATGTCCAACATCAAGATCATTTCAGAAAGACGTTGTGCTACCAACGCTTACAAGCTGACCCGCGTGGATAAAACCACCGGGGCGTCAGTGGTGATCCGCAAAGATGCCGATTTTGACATCTCTTCCAATGCTATTATCCAGGAGACGATCGACTATGCAACCTTTGCCGGCGAAGGAGATCTGGCCGCCCGTAAAAGGGAACTGATGGCATTCCTGGCCAATATCTCCCAGGAGACTACCGGTGGCTGGCCTACGGCCCCCGGCGGACCATATGCCTGGGGCCTTTATTTCCGCGAAGAAGTGGGATATGAAGGAACCAGCAATATAGGCTACCGTATTGACGATGCCACCTATCCGCCCGCTCCCGGCAAATCCTATCACGGCCGTGGTCCTATACAGCTGAGTTATAACTATAACTACGGTCAGGCAAGTGAATTCATCTTCGGCGATAAGAATGTATTGCTGGCGAATCCAGAGAAAGTGATCCAGGACGGCGTGATCGCTTTTGAAACAGGCATCTGGTTCTGGATGGCCCAGCAATATCCGAAGCCTTCCTGTCATGACGTAATGATCCCAGGCAAATGGACGCCAACGGCATCTCAGACCGCTGCTGGTCTTAAACCGGGTTTTGGCGCTACTGTAAATATCATCAACGGTGGTGTTGAATGTGGCAGCGGTACAGAGAACACCAAGGTACTCGGCCGTATCGGCCACTATCAGCGCTATACCGGCATCAAACAGGTGAGCATGGAACTGAATGGCGGTAATAACGCAGCCAATTGCGGTTGCGCTACAATGCCCCGTTTCGCTATTGACAATACCGAGTGTTCACAAATCACTGCACTGACGTTTACTTCACCGTCCAACGGCATCATGGGTGTAACTTCTTTAGCCCCTGTTACGCTGACAGTATCCAAAAGCGATCCAAGGAATGAGATCACACAGGTATTTATCAAAATAGGCGGATTAAGACTGTCAGGCACCAGCGTACAATGGACGCCCACCGCTTATGGCGCACAGACAGCTACTGCAGTTGGCCTGAGGAATGGTAAGGATTCCATCGTAACTACCATCTCATTTACAATATGGAATACCCAGACCTTTGAAGGATGTGCATCCCTGCCGGCATGGGAGTCTACAAAGATCTATGAAACTGCAGGCAACATCGTAAAGTACAATAACGTGATCTATCGTAACCAGTGGTGGGCTGGCAGCGGCGACGTGCCTGGCACTAATACTACCTGGGCTATAGTAGGTACCTGCAACGGTAACGGTGGCGATGGTGGTGGTACTGGCCAACCCTGTGGAGGTGTGGCTGGCTGGACACCTGGTGGTATCTATGTGGCAGGCAATAAGGTGGCATACGGCAACAAGATCTACCAGGCTAAATGGTGGACACAGGGAGATCAGCCTGACCTCAATACCGGCGATGGCAAACCATGGACATTCGTAAGTAACTGTACTGCTTCTATTACAAGCGTAACTACAGCTGTAGCGCCAGTAGCAGATCATGTCACTATCGCTAACGGATCATTGAAAGCATATCCTAACCCTGTTACAGGCAATACCCTGAGTGTAGCAGTAGACGCAGGTACAGAAAAAGTACTGCTGTCACTGGTGAATACTAAAACAGGCCAGATCGTACTGCAACAGGTGGTTACACCTGCCGGCAAGGGCGCTCAACAGGTACAGCTGGATATCAGTAATGTACCCGCTGGTGTATGGATCTTAAAGGCAGACAAGGGCAGGTTTGGTGTGATCGGCAGCCGGAAGATCGTAAGACTGAAATAAAGTTAATTTTTAAGGGAGCTGTAACCAATGGCATATCTCATGCGTTAATGTTACAGTTCCCTTTCCATAAACAGGGAAGGGGCTTAAATTAATTTTCATGAGAAGATCATTAACCTTTATTTCCCTGGCTGTAATTGTCATGGCCGGATGTAGCAAGAAGAATGCACCTGCGCAGGATTGCGTAAAGTATGAAAAAGTCAACGTCACCAGGATCGATAAAGCATCGTCCGGTACCGATGGCGCTACTACCGTTTATTTTAACGTAAACAATGGCTGCGGACAGTTTCATAAATTCAATGAAAAGAAAAGCGGCAATACACGTACGATCTCTGTAGAAGCAATATATAAAGGCTGTATGTGTACCATGGATATTCCTGAAAGGAAAGCATCCTATAAATTAACAGAAAAGACACCCGGTACTTATTACCTGAAATTTGTTTCCGGAGAAAATGATTACCAGATAGATACAGTAGTTATTAAATAAAAAGAAGGGAAGCCGTCTCAATAATAATTGAGGCGGTTTTTTCTTTTGTATAGCGCTATACACATGGGCATATATGCAGAGCCTTAATTTTATTCAGTAAAAATATATGAAGGGCCTAGGGAGGTGGGAACAAGTTTTTGGGCTCTTTCAGCTCTTTCTCATGCAGTTTTCTTTCTTAAATTGTGAGCCAGAGCCAATAATCCAGCCTCAATTGTCACTTTTTCAATGCCTCGTAGCATAAAACGTTTAAAGTGATGATTGTGCTTGATATTACCAAACACAGGTTCAACATCATAACAACGCTGTTTACGTTTAGCGATTCCTCGGCTGGTCTTTAGGCGCTTATCGGCCT
>NZ_FRCN01000004.1 GCF_900142925.1 Chitinophaga sp. CF418 | reverse complement strand
GATGAGTTTACTTTTAAGGGCCGTCGGAGACTACGACGTTGATAGGCTACAGGTGTAAGGGTGGTAACATCGAAGCCGAGTAGTACTAATTGCCCGTAAGCTTTAATTTTATTTTTTTGTTAGAACTATTACAACCTTCCCAATATGTATCTTATTGCAAGTCTGGAGTCAGATCAATCGCTGAAATAGTGCTGACTCAAAAGACGAAGATCATTCTACATATAGTAAAGATCTTATGGTGGTTATGCCGAGGGTGTTCACCTCTTCCCATTCCGAACAGAGAAGTTAAGCCCCTCATGGCCGATGGTACTGCACTATCATGCGGGAGAGTAGGTAGCTGCCATATTTATTTGAAAAAGCTCCGAGACATTTGTCCGGAGCTTTTTTATTTTATACCTGTTTTGATATTGCAGGCTGCTATCTTTTTTTCCTGAAATCATCATACCAGTGCGCGATGTTAACCGACACTCCCATGTTCAATGCCACAGGCTGAAAATAATCATCGATATCATATCCTCCATACTTCTCATCGTTTATCAGCAGGGAGAATAGTAACTGCATCTGGAATTTTACATACTTGTATCCCACTCGGAACGTAAATGCGGGCTCATATAAAGGCAGTACTTTATTGCCGATACTCATGTAATTGACTCTTCTTTGTGAATCAACTTCAAAAGCTTTAGGTCCTGCATAAAGACTATTGAACTTTAACAGGGAAATGCGGGATGTGAATGCCGCTTCTATGACAGGATGAGAGAGACCAATACCAGGTTGAATGAAGAACTTGTTGAAATGTGTTCTTAGCAGATAATCATTCACAACTCTGTCTGTACTACTTTCATAAGCATCTGCGAGTGTTTTAAAGCTACCATTTCCATAACCGGCATAGACGTCAAAGACCATTCTTTTCTTCGGATCCAGGGGCTTAAAAAAGCCTACAGCACCCTCTATTACACCTCCTCTGGTATCACTGTCTACAATAACATCTGATCCCTCATTATCGCTGGCGTCGAGAAAGTCATATACATACTGGCCATTGGCCATGATCGCAATATTATTGGTAAGGGCGAAGGCTGCCTGAAAATTACTGGGAGACACACTTCCCTTGAATTCATGTTTCTCTTTTAAAAGTGGTTCATTGACAGTATTGGGAACATAGATATGCTGATTGCACGCGGAGAAGGTGACGACGCCACAACAGGCAAGCATCATCAGGTTGAGATAGTTTCGCATAAAAATATAAGGTTTAGGCAATTTGAATTTTACTGGCTGGATTCCCGTTCTATCAATTCAACAGGAAATACAAAATGTTTAGTGATTTTCATAGTGTCGCCGTAGTTGATCAGCTTCACGATAGTATCTACAGCTTTTTGTCCCATTTCATATCCTGACTGTTCTATGGTCGTAAGGGCAGGTGTGATGATCCTGGATGACTGATCATTTGAATATCCTACTACTTTAATCTCTCCCGGAACAGCGACATGTTGCCGTTTTGCTTCCTGAA
This sequence comes from Chitinophaga sp. CF418, assembly GCF_900142925.1. GTDB lineage: Bacteria > Bacteroidota > Bacteroidia > Chitinophagales > Chitinophagaceae > Chitinophaga. The sequence goes on along the minus strand of NZ_FRCN01000004.1, from coordinate 508,638 downwards.
TAAATGCTACAGCAGAAGTATCATTGGCGGCAAAGAGACCATCAGGCGACTCCTCTTTGGATAGCAGTTCTTTAGATGCAACAGTAGCGGCTTCGGATGTCAGGTTGTGAACATACAGCAGGCGTTCATCAAAAGGCATGTCATATTTCTCCAGTGCAGCCTTATAACCGCGTAGGCGTTGCTGGTAGAGATTACAGGTCAGTGTACCCGAGAAATGTGCGATCCGTTTGCATCCTTGTTTAATAAGATGTTCGGTAGCGAGGAAGCCTCCCCTGAAGTCATCTCCTGTAATGGTATACCCGGGAAAGTCTGCAGGGACACGGTCATAGAAGACAAGCGGTATATTGTTCTTAATAAAAGGAGTGAAGTGTTCATAGGCAGTTGTGAACATGGACGATACTGCCAGTAATCCATCTACACGTAAGGAAAAGAAGATATTTACCAGTTCTTTTTCCATTTCAAGGGTATCATCTGACTGGCCTATCACAATGCTGAAGCCATACCGGTGGGCTTCATGCTGGATTCCACTGATCGCTGTACTTTGAAAATACATGGAAGTACGCGGGACTATCAATCCTATGATATTGGAACGGTTCCTTCGCAGGCTGGATGCGATCCAGTTTGGAACATAGCCCATTTCAGTGGCTGTTTGCCGTACTTTATCCCTGGTTTCCTGGTTAATCAGCTTATTGTTCTGCAATGCTCTCGAAACCGTGGAAGCAGATAAATTAAGCACTCTGGCAATGTCGTAAATGGTGATCTTGGTACTTCGTTCTTTCACATTCTTGAGGTTCAGTATATAAATATAGCGATATATTGAGCAACTTTAATAAGGAGCAACCCCATTATTTTCATCGAGTTAAACATTATTACATAGAAAGGAGGAAGGCCCGGTATTACCGGGCCTTCCTCCTTTCTATGTATCAGTAGCATTATTTAGGCTCAAGTGCTTGTGTGATTCTCTCAATAAGATCTGTAAGATGATAACGGCTTAGCGGATCCTGAACAGCGGCAGCGGCGGCGCGGATATCTGTGCGTAATGATACCAGATGTGCACGTGCAATACTGCTGACGTCAGACTTGGTAGGATCTGCAGGTTGTACACCATACATGATCATCATAGGATTACTGAGCTGGGAATCGCCAGGCGACAGTAGTTGAATGATATGTTGGACGTATGATTTCTGCAGGTTGCGGCGGAAAACGTCAATATTTTTCCGGGTATATATTTCGCTGAAGATGCCTTTTTTCAAATCATTAAGGAATGTGCCTGCCTGATAGCTTTCAGGACCATCATCAGCTTCGTTATTGATTAACTTGGTCAGTGTGGTAGCGCTCAGAATCTTATCCAATACAGGCGTTTGACGGGCGCTGATGACAGCAGTTGCATTATTACCGGTGCGGGAAAGAATATCTTTATTCAGCAGCCATTTAGGTGTTGTAAATACCTGCTCGTTGAGGAACTGTACAGCTTCCAGCTGAATACTCTTAGATACAGCTTCATAAACGCCCCCTTCCTGCTCTACAGTTTTAGGCGTCTCATAGATGCCTCCTATGTTTTTAGCAACATGTCCCAGGTATCGCCCGAACTGGGTGTTCACTTCACGGTAGAGCTCTGTAAGATTCGCATATCCTTCATTATCTTCTTTGGTCCAGGTAAGCAGATTCGGTATAATGCGCTGAAGATTCTTAATGCCATAGACGCCTGCTTTCATAGCATTATCGCCAAGGTCTTCATTCTGTGATCTTGGATCGTCTGGATTCATCTCCGTTCCGAACCAATATTTCTTGTCTTTTAATTTTTCGATAGTCCATTTGTTAAGGGTAGCCTTCTCATCTTCCGGGGTGTTAGCACCGGGGATCAGGCGATACCCCCATTCAATAGCCCATTTGTCGTAGAAATTGATGCGGGGATAGAGATCGCTTCCTGTAATACCATCTTCCGGTTGTGCAACATAGTTGAAGCGGGCATAGTCCATAATAGAGGGTGCGTGTCCATTTTCTTTTACCCATGCTTTATCCCGCAGTTTTTCTACCGGGTAAGCGGAGCTGGAGCCAAAGTTGTGACGCAGGCCCAGCGTATGCCCTACTTCATGGGAAGAGACAAATCTGATGAGGTCTCCCATCAGCTCATCGTCAAACTGCATTTTCCGGGCCTTGGGATCAGTGGGTGCACACTGCACAAAGTACCAGTTGCGTAGCAGGTGCATAACGTTATGATACCAGTTGATATGGCTTTCCATGATCTCTCCGGAACGGGGATCATGAATATGAGGACCGCTTGCGTTAGGAATATCAGAAGGTTTATATACGATAGCTGAGAAGCGGGCGTCTTCAAGGCTCCAGGTAGAATCCTGCTCGCGGGTAGGAGCCACTTTTGCTATGATAGCATTCTTAAAACCTGCTTTCTCGAAAGCTGCCTGCCAGTCATTGACCCCTTGAATAAGGTACGGTACCCATTTCTTAGGAGTTGCCGGGTCAATATAAAAGATAATCGGTTTAACAGGTTCCACCAGTTCTCCCCGTTTATATTTCTCAAGGTCTTCCGGTTTAGGCTCAAGGCGCCAGCGGGTAACCATGGAGAGGCGTTTAACACCCTGGGGATCCAGGTCAAAATCGGTTACAGAGGTGGTAAAGAAACCAACCCGCGGGTCAAAATACCGTGACTGCATGGGCACTGCCGGAAGCAGGATCATGGAAGAGTTGAGTTCCAGCGTAGCGTTTCCTCCTGATACCTGTGCACCTGGTCCTGGCTGTCCGCCCGATTTTGAATAGGTTTTAACGGTTTTGATCTCGGTATTGATGGGATAAGATTTGACATCCACTATATAGGATTTATCCTGTTGTACGGCGCCGAGTTTCAGACCAGTTTTAATACGGGTGTCAAAAAAGAAGATTTCATTATCACCTTGTATATAATCAGTAAGATCGATAACGGAGCTATTACCTTTATCAGATAAGGCCTTAATGTCAAATGCCGCGGCAATGGGTTGTATATTGGAATTCATTACAGCGTTAAACATTGGCTGACTGGAATCTTTCGAGATCTCAGTATAGGAGATGTTTTTCAGAAAGATCCTGTTATTAGGGCCTTTCTCGAAGCGGATAACATTTTCCCCAATTTCATCTCCGCTGTATCCCATCATGGAAGAACGCAGGCCTGCGGCCGATTTGGAGATACGGTTCACCACCAGTATGTCTCTACCCAACAGGGAATCAGCAATTTCAAAAAATACCTTGTCGTCTTGTTTGTAAATATTGAACAGGCCGGAATCTGCTATGGCGGCGGAGGTAATTACCTCTCCGAATTTCTTCGGTGCGGTTTTAGGACTGCTTTTGGCAGGCATAGGCGGACGTACGGTAGAATCTTTAGCTGCGATGGGTTGTTGCTCTGTCTTCTTTCTCCTTTGGGCTGACAGTGGATTGATAGTCAGCATTAATAATAGCGTACCTGCACTTGTAATGGCCATGGTACGGGTAAAGTGTTTGTTCATTTGCTTCTAATAACCAGATTTTAGGCAGGTAGGTGTTGAAAATACACATATTAAGCAGTAACTTATCGGGGAATTCCATGAGCGCTTAAAATGTTACAGGAATGGAGTTGGGGGGAATAGGGGACATATAGGGGTAGGGAGCTGTGTTTTCCGTCTATGAATAAATTTGTTGATATGGTATCTTTTATGCTTATATTACAGAGTGAATGAAATGCTGCAATAGCGCCATTACAAACGTTTTTCACCAATTTAAGATGTTTATCTTCCACGTTAGACAATGTGAAACGGATATGTAAAGAACTGTAATTGTATGGCGTTGGAATGACATGAAAGAGAGCTGAAAGTGACTCAAAGTGTGGATGGTAGCGGGATAGGGGAAAAAAAGACGTCGGAAAATTTCTGTTGGAACATTTAAAAAATTTCTTAAATTGTGCGTCCAACTTTGAAAAAAATCAATAAATTTCAGGTTCCAAGGATAGTAATCATAAGGGGCGTTACCCAATATTTGATATAGGTTGTATTTGAAAATTAAAGTGTATGCTCAATAAAACAGGAGATGGTAAGGCCGGCTGCTGGCGGCCTTCGGTGAGAGCGTTAAATTTTGTGAGATTTTGAGAGCTGCACTTGTTTTTTTGGGTCAACCGTATAACTTTGCGAATCACGTATTTATATTGCAGAAATAACAAAAAACAATAGTTTAATCTTTAACACTAAAATTCAATCAACATGGCTGAGACTAAAACAACTGTGACTGCAGGTTCTGCCAAAGCAACTTCTCATCAAGCTAAAAAGTCATCCAATGTATTCGCATTGCTGGCCGTACCTATCTGTATAGTTATAGGTGTTCTCTTTTACCTGTTCGTACTGGGTAGTCCAGATAACTTCCAGGGTGGTATTGTAGGCGCGCATCCAGTTGAAGAAGGTATCGGAAAATGGTTCGCAACAGTTTATCAGGGTGGTGCTATTGTACCTATTCTTATTTCTGTATTATTGATCTGTATTACTTTCGTAATTGAGCGTTTCCTTTATATCAGCAAAGCTAAAGGTAAGTTCAGCGGTGCTGACCTGGTAAGAAGGGTTCAGTTCCACCTGGCTAACAAAAACGTAGACGCAGCGCTGGCTGAGTGCGACAAACAGAAAGGTTCTGTAGGTAATGTAATGAAAGCTGGTCTGAAGAAGTACAAAGAAATGATCACTAACACTGAGCTGGATACTGAACAGAAGATCCTGACTATCAAGAACGAGATCGAAGAAACAACTGCACTGGAACTGCCTATGATGGAAAAGAACCTGGTGTTCCTGTCCACTATCGCTTCAGTAGCAACCCTGTTAGGTCTGTTCGGTACAGTATTGGGTATGATCAAATCCTTCTCCGCGATGTCTGCTTCTGGTGCTCCAGATTCATCTAAACTGGCGTTAGGTATCTCCGAAGCGTTGATCAACACCGCTCTGGGTATCGGTACTTCCGCTATCGCGATCATCATGTATAACTTCTTTACTACCAATATCGATAGCATCACTTATGCAATCGACGAGTCTGGTTTTACTTTAACTCAGAGCTTCGCTGCAAACCACAAATAATTTTTTAATTATTTGTATGGAAAACTAGCAGTTTTGAATCTATATAAAGTAAACCTAAAAAAGGAGTAAAGATGCCTAAAGTTAAAATGCCCAGGAAGAGCACGCTGGTTGACATGACCGCGATGTGTGACGTGGCTTTCTTGCTGCTCACGTTCTTCATGCTGGCTACTAAATTTAAACCGGACGAGCCGGTGACTGTGGTAACTCCGTCTTCCATCAATACTAAACTGCTGCCGGATTCTGATGTGATCATGCTGACAGTGGATAAAGACGGTAGGGTATTCTTCAGTATGGACGGTCAGCCTAAAAGGCAGAAACTGATTCAGGATCTGAACGAACAGTACAAGCTTGGACTGAGTGACAAAGAAATGAACAACTTTATCATTGGCGCCAGCGTAGGAACTGAAATCAAAAACCTGAAGTCTTATCTCTCCATGAAACCGGAAGAGCGTAAGAAAGCTGGTCTGGAAGTAGGTATTCCAACTGACTCTGCCAATAATGAAGTTGCAGTATGGATCGAGTATGCAAGATCTGCACAGGGCGGAAACCCAAGACTGCAGTACTGCGTAAAGGCCGATAACCAAACTCCTTATCCTAAGATAAAGGACATCCTGGACACCTTCAAAGAAAAGAAGATCCAGAAGCTGAACCTGGTTACAAATCTGGAGGCACCTCCACCAGGAACAGCAGCAGCTTTAGCCCGTGATGAGGAATAAAGCACTTTAAAAGTAAACAGCAGGCAGTGCTGCGGTGCTGAGTTGCTATTGAAAACTTAAAAAAAGAGCTACTATGGCAGAAATGGATACCAGTAGTAGTGGTGGTAAAGGCAAACACCAGGGTACGAAATCAAAGAAGCAGTCTACACGTGTAGACATGACTCCGATGGTGGATCTTGGCTTTCTGCTGATTACTTTCTTCATGTTGACTACAACCATGAGCAAGCCCAAGACAATGGACCTGATCATGCCGAAGGATACTAAGGATGAAAAAGAGCAGAACAAAGTAAAAGAAAGTACTGCCCTCACTATACTGCTTGGAAAAAAAGACCGGGTATATTATTACGAAGGTTTGGCGCAAGACCCGAATGCATCAGCCAATCCTGATTTCTTCAAGGCGACCACCTTTGCCAATAAAGGGGGTATCAGAGACGTAATTATTAAAAAGCGGGATGAGGTTGCTAAAGCGAGAAATGCAAAAGGGGAACCTGAAGATGTGGTTGTGATCATTAAAGCTGATGATGACGCTACATACAAGGATTTCGTTGACATTCTGGACGAAATGGCTATTAACCGTATTCAACGTTACGCAACAGTTGACATCAGTGACCAGGATAAAACCTGGATCCGTCAGACTGAGGCAGCTAACGCTGGAGGCTCCAAGTAATTGACAATTAACTTTTGCATCCATCCTTAAAATTTAAACAATGGATACCGCTAAAATCTTAAAGTCCGATTTTCTGGATATCCTGTTTGAGAACAGGAATAAAGAATATGGGGCTTATGATCTCAGACGACAGTACGACAAAAGGGTACGCAACGCCATAATAGGTAGTGCTGCGCTGATGTTGATTGTTATCGGGGGTTATGCAATTAATAACTACATACTCAAGATTGAAAGGGAAAACCCTAACAAAGCGCCTGTGATAGAGCAGATCAAGATGGAGGACGTGAAGTTGCCGGACGATCCGAAAACACCACCTCCACCTCCACCTCCGCCTGCTCCGCCACCTCCGGTGAAGCCTTCTGTACAATTCACTCCTCCTGTGATTAAGAAGGATGAAGAAGTACCAGAAGATGAGGTTCCGCCAAAAATCAAGGAAATTGAAAATAAGGCGATCAGTACTAAAACTGTAGAAGGGGATCCTAACGGTATTGACCCAGGATTGCTGGAAGATAGTAAAGGTACCGGTGTGGTAGAGGCTCCACCTCCTCCTCCAAAAGAAGAGATCTTTACATTCGTAGAACAGCCGCCTACCTTCCCTGGTGGTGAGGAAGCGCTGGCTAAGTTCCTGAGCAAAAACATCCACTATCCTCGCGTTGCGCAGGAAAATGCGATCTCAGGTACTGTGTTTGTACAGTTCGTAGTAGATTCTGAAGGTAACATCAAAGATGTAAAAACTGTAGGCGCTGCGAAAGGTGGCGGTCTGGAAGAAGAAGCAATCCGTGTGGTAAAAATAATGCCTAAATGGAAAGCTGGTAAACAGAACGGCCGTCAGGTGTCTGTACAGTTCAACCTGCCAATCCGCTTTACTTTACAAGAGTAGCAGATCTAAGGATATTTTCTTAAATCCCAGTACCGGTATAGCCGGGACTGGGATTTTTTATTTATTGGGTATATTGCTGCCTGAATTTGAATAATGTTATGCTAGGGAATAATCTTACAGGATACGATGATACTATTGTAGCGCTGGCTACAGCACCAGGAATAGGAGCAATTGCGGTAATCCGCCTCAACGGGACAAAAGCTATCGACATCTGTAATAAATTATTCCCGGCAAAAGACCTGCATCAACAGCCTGGCCACACCCTTCATTTCGGGCCTATTGTGGAAAGCGGTCGCACTATTGATGAAGTCGTGGTAAGTCTTTACAAAGCTCCCCGTTCCTATACCGGGGAAGATATCGTGGAAATATCCTGCCATGGTTCCCCCTATATCCAACAGCAGATCATTGATGCCTGCATTCATGCCGGCGCCAGAATGGCCAAAGCCGGAGAGTACACTATGCGGGCATTCCTCAATGGTAAACTGGACCTTACTCAGGCAGAGTCAGTCGCAGACCTCATCGCCAGCAACTCTGCCGCCAGCCATCAGACTGCTATGCAGCAGATGCGAGGCGGTTTTTCAAAGGAATTATATGCCCTCAGAGAGCAGCTGATCAGCTTTTCGGCACTAATAGAGCTGGAACTGGACTTTAGCCAGGAAGATGTCGAGTTTGCCGACCGTACCCAGTTGTACCGTTTGATCAATGAAGCGACGGAGGTAGTAAAACACCTGGTGGATTCCTTCCGTATGGGCAACGTGATCAAGAATGGCGTCAATACCGCTATTGTGGGCAAGCCCAATGCCGGTAAGTCTACTTTGCTGAATACCCTCCTGAATGAAAACAGGGCTATCGTTAGTGATATTGCCGGTACAACTCGTGACACCATCGAGGAAGTACTGAACATACAGGGAGTGCTGTTCCGTCTTATTGATACCGCAGGTATCCGTGAAAGCACAGATGTGATTGAAAGTATTGGCGTACAGAAGACGATGGAGAAGATCAGGGAGGCTGGGGTTGTGTTGTACCTGTTTGATGTAAATGAGACCTCACTGACCGATCTCCAGGTACAGGTGGCCACATTCGAACAGGAAGGCGTCAATTATCTGCTGATCGGTAATAAGACAGACATTGCAGGGCTACCTGTCATAGAGGCGAAATTTGCCGGCATAGAGGGCATTCTGTTCATTTCTGCCAGGCAACATGAACATATCCAGGAATTGAAAGACCGCCTGGTGCAGAAAGTAATGAGCGGCGATATCAATACCGAAGATACCATTGTAACAAATGCCCGTCATTATGCCGCTTTACAGGAAGTACTGAAAGCCCTGCAGGATGTGAGATTCGGGTTAGATAGTCAGTTGCCCGGAGATCTGCTGGCGCTTGATATCAGGAGGTGTCTTCACTATCTCGGAGAAATTACAGGCCAGATCACGAATGAAGATCAGCTGGATTTTATTTTTAGCAAGTTCTGTATCGGTAAGTAAAAATCAAAGTATCAGTAAGTATTACCATGAGTTCCAACTACGGTTACCTATAACAGGCATACGGTTAGTCTAGGGGAAGGGCTTCTCTTGCTTGCAGGCGTGTTCCTCCTTTATGGTTATCAGCAACCAACGAATAACTACACGATCTTTAATACTGCCCTGTATCCTGATTTTGAATACAATATCGCTGGGAACTAGTTAGTTTAAACAGGGAGTGTGCCAGCATGCGCTTAGCAACTACGCGAATTATCTCGGCGTAGACCTGCCAGCGTCACTGGCGCGGAAGGCTGGTTTACACCGTCTTTTTCTTTGCGTTAATAACAACTGCTTTAATCAGACCTGGCGTGGACACATTATGCCGTGACATAATATTCGGGTGGCCGACAGCCACCTGGTTGATCATTATCACGGAAAATTATAACCTCCGTCATTATATCATAAACATTTTGCAGGTATATTTAATAAGCTTTTGAAACAAGATGCCGGATCTGTAAACCGCCGGTTGAAGGCAAGTCAAAGGTTAACGTATGCGGACTCTGATTATTGAAAATGATACGGAAGCGTTTCAGCAGTTGAAGACGCTATTGGAAGAACTTGCGCCCGAGCAAAAGATAGCAGGTCATTGCTCCAGTATTAAGGATACAATGCAATGGCTGCAACATAATGCGGCGCCGGATCTTATATTCTCCGTAGTGCAGCTTCCCGATGGCCTGAGTTTTGAAATCTTTAAAAAACTTGAAAACAGGGTTCCTGTTATTTTTACCTGTAAATATGACAAACATGCAATAGCGGCCTTTAAGGCCAACGGCATTTATTACATCGTGAAACCAGTAAAAAAAAGCGAACTACGGGAAGCGCTTAAAAGGTATGACATCTGTTTCGCCCGTGGACGCGGACACTATAAAACCAATCTGCCATCGGTGCAGATGCCATCCCGCTACCAGGAGAGATTTATGGTCTCTGTCGGTGCACAAATGAAATTGCTGAAGACTGAAGATATAGCATATTTCTACACAGAAAACAAAGTGGTCTATCTTGTTACTTTCGACGGGATGAAATATGCGGTGGACTATACCCTTGAGCAGTTGTATCTGCTGCTGGACCTTCATTTTTTCTTTCGTATTAACAGGCAATTTATTATAAACATATCTGCAATTGTACAAATGGCTCCTGCCAGTAAATCAAGGCTGAAACTAACCCTCCGGCCAGCAACCGACCGTAATACCATTACGAGTTTCGAACGTACCGAAAATTTTCGTAAATGGGTATTGGGCGGGTACTGAACGCTGTTGAAAAACGCTTTATTACTATTCGGCCTCATATTATTGCTACCCGGAAATGATTTTCTACCGTTGGGTAACTAAGGGCGATCCTAAGGAAATATCTTCTTCAAAAAACAGTTTAATTGGTAACACCGGCTCTTCTGTTCCATTAAAACCGTTAATAGTGAAATTTACCTTAGTAACACTGATTGCAGCAATCATTTTGTGGGGCATTGCCTGTAAGCATGAGGTCCCCCTTCAGCCCAACACTCCAGATACCGGGGGGGCTGGCAATACGGATTCTTTCCTGGCCATCGGCACTTGCAGGCCTGACACTGTATATTTTTCAAACACAATCCAGCCGATGCTCAGCACTGGTTGCGCGCTTAGCGGATGTCATGACAAGGTTACTCATCAGGAGGAGCTGGTTCTCAGCAACTATGACGGTATTATGCGTATAGTGACATCGAACAATGCTACAGAAAGTAAACTTTATAAAGTAATAACCGCCGGCAATGAAGATATCATGCCACCGGCACCCCATACACCGTTCTCATCTGCGATGATAGCATCTATCCGGAAATGGATTGACCAGGGAGCGCAGAATAATCAATGTATAAGCGCATGTGATACATCTATATTTACTTACTCACGTGCCGTGGCTCCCATCATCAGCGTTAACTGTAAAGGATGTCACAATCCCACATCGTTAGGCGGTGGTGTTGATTTAAGTAACTATAACGGGGTGAAAGTAGTTGCATTGAACGGCAGGTTAGCAGGCAGCATTAATCACGTTTCCGGTTATGTAGCCATGCCACAGGGAGGCAATAAATTGCCGGCCTGTCAAATAAAACAGATTGAGAAATGGGTCCAGTCCGGTGCAACGAACAACTAATTAACTGAAACATGAAGATTATACAGACAAACAAAGGCCATTTATTACAAGTACTGTCCATCATTATGTTGCTAAATATGTTTGTTGCAGGATGTTACTACGATAATGAAGAGCAGCTTTACCCGAGTAATACCACTGACTGCAGCAAAGTGTCCGGTACATTCACAAATGTTAAATCCCTGGTAGCTGGAAAATGTGCTACAGCCGGTTGTCATAATGCTGCGGGGGCAGCTGGGAACACCATTTTGGAAACATATGACCAGATCAGGTCCAGTGCATCCCGGATCAATCAACGGGTAATCATCGAAAAGACTATGCCACCCACAGCTCCGCTTTCAGCAGCCGAAATTGCTTTATTGAAATGCTGGATTAGTTCCGGTACACCTAATAATTGAATAAGACTTATGCAAATGTGGAAAAAGATCATAACTGGCTTTTTAATACTGGCAATTGCAGGAGGGGGATACGGGTGGCACCTGTATAACAGAAAACCTGCTGACAGCAGGAAGCAAACTGGCTGCATTGAACTCAATGCAGCAGCCCTGGCCGAAGCCTTCAATCAGGATGAAATGGCGGCCAACTCGTTATATGTCGACAAGGTATTGATCATTTCCGGGAAAGTGTCTAATGTACAGGTGGACAATGCCGGACATGCAACTGTCTTCCTGGAAACCGGTGACCCTCTGTCTTCCATTACTTGCGGTTTTTATGATGATGAAGCTGGCTCCGTGAAAAAAATAATTCCGGGAGCAACGGTACGTGTTAAAGGTAACTGTACCGGAAAATTGGCAGACATTATCTTAAACAAATGTAGCCTCGCTGACTAGCATATTTCCAAAATCCAATGACATGAAACGGTATATTTTGCTGAGCGCAATGCTCCTTTTAACAGCCACTGTCTTCTCTCAGGAAAGGTTTTTTACAAAGAACGGTCATATTTCCTTCGAGGCGGGTACAGACCTGGAAGACATCAAGGCTGTAAATAATGGCGCTAGTAGTGTATTTGATACCAGTACTGGTCAAATTGAATGTGCAGTTCTGATAAAGGGGTTTGAATTCAGAAGAGCCCTGATGCAGGAACATTTTAACGAAAATTACATGGAAAGTGACAAATACCCGAAAGCTATTTTTAAAGGGAAAATTATCAACATTGATAAAGTAAACTTCCGGCAGGATGGTACGTATCCTCTTAAAATAAAAGGCCTCCTTGAAATGCACGGTACAAAGAAAGAAATAGAAACCAACGGAATATTGAATATTGCCGGTGAGGTGGTGAATGCTCACACTGAATTCACCGTTTTAATCTCTGATTATAACATCTCTATCCCCGGGCTGGTGAAAGACAAAATTTCCAAAACTGCGACCGTTAAAATAGAGTGTATCTACAACGCATTGAAGTAAAATTGCAAGGAATGAAAAAGTTAATATTCGGGCTTTTATTGCTATCCCTAATATCAGACAAATTACTGGCGCAAGACAATCTCCTTTCGCTCATTGAGAAAGATAGCATAGGACAGAAGGAACACGTTAAAAATGCATTCAAGTCAACAAGAGTAATTAACGGGCATTCCATGGAGTTGCTTGCCAGAGGCGTTCTTGATGTACGTATTCTTCACCGTTTCGGAGAGGTGAGTTCCGGAGCTAATAATCTGTTTGGCCTTGATCAGGCTAACATGCGTTTTGGGTTCGACTATGGCATCCTTAACAGCCTTACTGTCGGCATTGGAAGAAGTAATGTTGGCAAGGAATGGGACGGATTCCTGAAGTTTCGTCCCATATGGCAATCTAAAGGCCCCGGGGCTTTCCCATTGTCCGTCATTTTAATAAGCGGAATAACGTTAAGCACGCAACCCTGGAATGATACCGCACGAAAAAACTATTTCAGCAGTCGCATGGGATTTTATAACGAGATCATCATCGGGCGGAAATTCAGCGAAAGATTTAGTTTTCAGCTTTCTCCCATATTTGTGCACCGGAACGTAGTTCCCCTGGCAACCGATAAAAATGACGTTTATGCTTTGGGTATAGGCACAAGGCTGAAATTATCAAAACGGATGGCTTTTGTTGCAGACTATCATTATATTATTCAGGGGCTGGATAAGACAATCTATAAAGATCCCTTATCCCTGGGCTTTGATATTGAAACCGGCGGCCACGTATTTCAACTCCACTTTTCAAATTCTACCGGTATGAACGAAAAATCCTTTATCACTGGTACTACGGGAAGCTGGGCTAAAGGTGAGATCCGATTTGGCTTCAATTTGTCCAGGGTATTCACCATCAGCAACCCGAAGAAACTTTAAGGTGACAACAACTCCTTGACATTCCCCATAACTTTGCCGACGCCGAAGATGCGCTTGTAATTATACTGCCTTTCTCATGTTATTCCTGTCTTGGATGCTGTATTTTTATATTGTTATTGAGTGTGCAAAATTATCACGGCGGACAGAGCCCTTTTCATATATTGATTGATTATTTATACTCTTGGAGGGTATCTGCCTGTTGGCCTCACATTGATTGGTTATTGCTGCAACAGCATCGGATAGAGATATGTTTTTTTCAACATGTTGAACCAATTCTGTTTTTCCTTGTTTGAAGAATATAATCAGTACTATATCATCTGAAGGCCTATGTGGGACAGACAAGAGAAAATTGAACGGGACCCCATACTCATATCGGACGACCATCGCAATTCAAATCCACTGGAATTACGTTCTTTAACAGAACTCATCCATGAAAAAGCGTCACTGTACCCCGATAAAGTTGCGTTACGCTTCAGGGATCGCGTATTAACTTATCATAAATTAAATAATTCCATCAACCAATTTACAAGGCTGTTGGTGGATTACGGCATCAAACACGGATGTATCGTAGGCTTGGCTCTAGACCGTTCTCCGGAGATGGTCATTGTCATGTTGGCTATTGTTAAATCGGGCGCTGCTTATGTCCCGCTTGATCCCGAATATCCCCAGGCGCGGATCGACTTCATGCTTGAAGACACCGGAGCGGGTTTTCTGATCACGGAAGAAAAATATAGCAGCTGGTTTAAGTATACCGGCAAGATGATTTTGATGGAAGACCTGCTCAGGCAGGTAATACAATATTCCACTATTTCCCCGGAGATACACATCAACATGGACAATCTGGTTTACGTGTTATTCACTTCCGGATCAACAGGTAAACCGAAAGGTGCACAGATCACACAGCGGGGATTAGTGAATTTCCTTGTAGAAATGCAATATGAACCCGGTCTTGACGAAAATGACCGTGTGCTGGCGCTTACTACTATTTCTTTTGATATTTCGGGCCTGGAGTTATATCTGCCGCTGATCACCGGGGCAGAGATCATTCTGACCGATGCACAAACCTCGAAGGATACACGGTTACTGATGGACATTGTTAAAAAAGAGGAAGTGACAGTCATGCAGGCTACACCAGCTACCTGGAGGATGATGCTCGAGTCATGGGATGAGAGACTGCCGATAAAAGTATTGATCGGTGGGGAAGCATTGTCAAAGCGGCTGGCGGAAAGATTACTGGAAAAATGCGACTCTTTATGGAATATGTATGGCCCAACTGAAACCACTGTATGGGCAACATACAAGCGGATATATGGCGATGATGAGATCATTACTGTTGGACGCCCTATATGTAACATGTATGTCTATATTCTGGATACCTATTTAAGACCCGTACCTGACGGGACAGTAGGTGAGATCTTTATGGGAGGCGTTGGAGTAGGGAAGGGTTACCTGAACAGACCTCAATTGACAGCAGAGCTCTTCATGGACGACCCCTTCTCCGATATTCCCGGCGCCCGGATGTATAAAACCGGAGACCTGGGCCGGATCGTTAATGGAGGAGAGATCCAATGTCTGGGCAGGATAGACCACCAGGTAAAGGTCAGGGGGTACCGGATTGAATTGGGAGAGATCGAACATACTCTCAGCAAACAGAAAGGGGTAAAGGACGTCGTGGTCCTACCCAAAGACGAGCGCCTCGTAGCCTATGTAGTCTTGGAAAAAGACCAGCCTGCACGGTTCGCCCAATGGCAGCGTGCATTGAGAACAACCCTGCCTGAATACATGATACCCAGCAACTTTGTGACATTGCCCGGCTTTCCCTTGTCGCCTAATGGTAAGGTAGACAGGAATGCATTGGAAGCGAAAAGACAGGAAATGGAAAAGGCTAACAGGGTATATATCGCTCCCCGCACTGAACAGGAAACGCTGATCGCCGACTTATGGAGTGAGCTCCTGGAGATAGAAGAGGTTGGTATCAGGGATGATTTCTTTGAACTGGGTGGTACTTCTATCGTTGCTATGCAGGTCATGGCCCGCCTGGAAAGAGAAACCGGAAAACGCCTGCCGCTGGCCGGATTGTTTACAGCCAACACTGTGGAAAAGCTGGCAAGGCAACTCGAACTCGACGACCTCGCCATTTCCTGGGATCTGTTAGTTCCTGTAAAACCTACAGGTAACAAGCCGCCGATCTTTATTGTCAACGGGCTTGATATGAATGTACTCCTGTTCAATAACATTGCCCGCAATGTAGATCCCGACCAGCCTGTATATGGTTTTCAGTCGAAAGGGCTAAATGGGATAGATGAACCTTTTGAGACGCTTGAAGATATGGCAGCAGAATATATTGCAGCATTACTTCAAAAAGGCTTTGGTGATTCATACGCCCTGGCAGGGTATTCATATGGAGGGATTGTGGCCTTCGAAATGGCCAGGCAACTACAAGCCATGGGCAAGCAGGTGAAAATGCTGGCAATGTTTGATACCTATGCCTACAACAGGGGGCATTTTGAAACCGGATTGCCCAGGTATATCAGGAAGATAAAACGCCAATTCCCCAAATTACTGTTTGTGACCAGCTCCCTGGTGCGGCAGCCAATGGAAACCATTCGCTACCAACAGTCTTTTTTCCAGCGAAAATATAATGAGTTCGCTGTATATATGGGAATGCAGAGCCCTCCATCGTTGGATAGCGCTGAAGACAAGATCAACAAAAAATATGAAGCTGCCTACCGCAAGTACCATATGCAACCTTCTGACGCCTGTATAATTGACCTGTTCCGGGTTGATACACGCCTGTATTTCCTCGATGACCCTATCTATCTGGGATGGAAGCCATATGCCCTGAAAGGCCTTATTGTACACAATGTAAAAGGAAACCACAAGACATTCCTGATGCCTCCCAATGATAAAGATTTTGCTATCTTGCTGCAGCAATTGCTTGACAAGCGCATGAAATCGGAAGCCGATATTTAAAGCACTATAACCCAAATGAAGAATTGTATTTTATCCGGCAGTATAATACTGCCTTTTTTATTGCTTACCCTTCAAAGCAATGCACAGAAGAAAGCTGACAGAAAAAAGATCCAGGAGATAGCACAGACTGCCCATGGTCATGTGGGAATGGCAATGATGTCGCTGGAAGACGGTGATACCATTACCCTGAATGGGAAGGACCGTTTCCCGATGCAGAGTGTCTTCAAACTTCCCCTGGCAATAGCGGTACTCGACCAGGTAGATAAGGGAAAGTTTGCCCTCGACCAGGTCATCCACATTCGTAAGGAAGACCTGTTGCCTAAAATGTGGAGCCCTATGCGTGAGAAATTCCCGGAAGGTACTGATATGAAGCTGAGCGATATCCTGGCATACACAGTATCCCAGAGTGATAACAGTGGCTGCGATTTATTATTCCGCCTGGTGGGAGGTACCACTTATGTGGAGGAGTATATTCACAGCCTTGGAGTAGACAGTATTGCGATCAGGGCAACGGAAGAACAGGCCGCCAAAGCATGGGAAGTGCAGTATACCAACTGGTCGTCACCTGTTGCCATGTTACAGCTCTTGAAAGGCGTTCATACTGGTAAGTATTTATCGAAGTCCAGCAACGACTTTCTGCTGAAGATCATGAAAGAGACTACCACAGGCCCGGGAAGAATGAGAGGACTACTCCCAAAAGAGGCTGTGGTAGCGCATAAAACAGGTACTTCCGATACCAATACGGACGGGGTTACCGCGGCTACAAATGACGTGGGTATTGTAACTTTACCTAACGGGAAGCACTATGCCATTGCCGTTTTTGTTAGTGATACGAAAGCAAATACAGCTACCCGTGAGGCTGTCATTGCACAGCTGACCCGCTTGTTCTGGGATGATGCTAAATAAGCTGTTTCTTTTGCATAGCCAGCCTGGACTCGTAATATTTATTCATGAAATGATAAATGACAAGTTCCTGTTTCCTTTGGTTGGATAATAACATCCTGTTAAGGAACATGTGAATATAACTGCCTATAAGGTTGTCCCATCTCTCAACAGGTGCATCCTGGATTGCCTGTCGGATGTGGGATGATCTTATTGCCAGCAATGCAGTAGCATCCCCTATTTCATTGTTCGTATCCTGTTCCGGATCCAGGAAACTGCTGATCTGGCGCATATACTTGCGGTAACTGCTGTTTAACTGGGTCTGTAATGTCTGCCCACCGCCAAATTCCTGGAAGAAGTGATATTGTAGTCTCTTCAGAAAAGCAGATTTCTCTGGCAGTGAATAACCGAAATCCTGTAATAACATTTCTACTCCCCGTATGGCTATCAGCCACCTGTAATTTTCACCTTCTTCCCCTTCCAGCAGATCAATACATCCCAATACAGCCTCGCTGTCATGATAGAAAATACGTTCGCTCAGTTCCATTGTGCCGGCTCCATACCGTTCCACCTCCCGGATATAGGTATCCGTCTGTATCTTATGAATAAGCCCGGGATCTATTTCACTGGAGATAATACCATAGAGTTGAGCGAGCACGGTCTTCCAGAAGTCTTTGTCAGTTGCATGGTGGAAGCGTACCCTGATATGATCATCGGGATCAGTATAGCGGATAAAGAACCATTTATCTATAACACCTTTTGCGCTGAGATCTTCTATAAGTGGTTTGATCACCGTTTTCAGGATCTTTTCCGTTGTATTGATGCCCGCATATATTTTTACGTATAGCCACTCACTACCTGGAGGGAAATGCCGTTGCGGGAGTGAATACACAGTTGCCTGCACTGCAGCTTTAGCCTGTTTGTCCGCGTTCCTTTTAAAAGGAATAATCAATTCATTCGTGAACTGTCCTCCTGGTCCTTTAATCCAGCAATGCCCGGGCGTCTGTAATATTTCCTGTAAAGTGATTTCTTCTTTCTTCAGCAATGTAGTAACCAGTAAATGAACACAAGACTCATTATCCAGGTCAATAAACAGCTCGTTATCCCGCTCGGCAATAGATAGGTACCTGGGCAAACGTAATGCCTGTCTGATGTCCTGGAATATCTTGAAATGTTCGTCCACACCGCCATGTTTTACCAATAACGGATAATCTTTCTTATGTAAGCTCCATGTACATTTCTGCAGGATAAACTTTTTATACCGTACCCTTGGCAGGAAGGGGGCTGTAATAGGAAGATTCCATTGCCAGCCGGTGGCATGATGCAGTTGCTGAAACTGCAGATCACACAGAAACTTATACATAGGCAAGCTACCCATACTGAAGTTATGGGCAGTGCTCAGGCGGGGCATCACCCGTTTGTTGAACTTGCGTGATCGCAGCACTACTGCATTGTTTTCCACTCTTACCATCAGGTCAGTTACCGGTATTTGACGATCTGCTGCAACGCTGCCATTGCCGAGGTATACAATTTCGTAGTCCCTTAACTGTGGCCGCAACAGGATATTTCCGGTTCTTGCTTCCGGCAGGTGAATGATCTCTGCATAGATCACATCCGGGTTGTATTGTGCTTCTTCCGCAAGACACTCCTGCACCTTTTCTTTCAGCAGCTCATCGCCATGACAGAACCTCCCCAGCAGATTGGCGGCAGAAGGTCCTCCGCAGGAACTAAAGTCAAACAGGTAGTCCCCATTGTCTGCCGCCTCTGCACTTTCGCTGACAATACTTCCCATGACGTAAAAGCTATCCGGAATGGGAGCGTCATCAGCATTGGAAAGAGTCTCTATATCAGCATCTGTTAATGTTATTTCCATCTGCTGCTGTTGCAGGCAGTCCATATACCGTTTCAGCTGGAATTGCCGCATATTATTCCATGAGATGGTATCCGGCCCGCTATTGTTTTTTATAACAATATCGTCCAGTAAGGGGGCATAGGCTGAATAATGACTGGTATAAGCGCCATAACCGATACCGGTTTCTGTATCCAGTGCAATGGCCAGTGGTATTTCCTGCTCCTCATACCGCTCCCGGAAACTTTTAATGAAGTTTTGCAGATCCCCGGTCCGGTCCGGCGCCGGCAGTTTCCATAAGGCGGCCACCTGTTCCTGTATCTCTGTAATAACCTGCTGGCCGATAGTGTTGGTGGATGTGGACAGAAAAAGGTCCGTCTGTACCAGGTCTTTATTGTTGGTATCCGGTAGTAATTGTTTGACAAGCGCATGCGTTTGCAGATATTTGTCAATGCCGGTGGAAGGCATGCCGAGCAACTGTTGAATAGTTGCCAATGTATCATGAATGCCTTCCGTATGTTGCAGCGCTTTTAGTTTCCTGGCCAGTATATGAAAGAATTCTTCGCCTGTGATAGTTGGTTCCAGTTCACTGATGAGCAGCTGGCTTTCTATCAGTTCCTGTATGAATTCCCGGGCTTCCTCAGGGGAGATTTCTTCACTGGCAAGATATACACAGAGCTCCTCGATAGTAGCTCCGGTAGCTGCCTTTTCCAGCACCTTTTCCAGGTATGTAGAGTAGTTGACAGCAGTAAGATCATATTGCCGGAATTTGTTTTTAATGGTGAATGCCGCATACCTGTAATTATCTCCCGTCCTGTAAACAGAGTTATTCGGGAAATAATGCAGCTGTTCCTGTACTGCCGGTATCAGGGCGATCTTTTCCGCCAGTTCGGCTACATAGTTCATGTCCAGCCGGCAGTATTTCCGGTGCTTTTGGCGTTCGTCCAGGTGGACAGCTGTAGATATATCGAAAGCGCCCGTTGCACAGCCGGCAAACAGGCCATATGGCGTACAGCGGGTGCTCATGCGGAGCAGATATCTAAGCAGGGATAATACCAGTTTATTGACATCCTTTTCTCCCGTCAGCTGCCCCTGTTGCCATTTCCGTAACTCATTGCTCAGTTCCGGTGAGGCAATATAGATGGCCTCCGCCAGATAAGGGTCTGTAAATGTCTGCTTAATCTCGTCGGCCAGTGCGGCGTAAGGAAGCTGTAAGAAGCGGGTTAAAAAATCTACCGGCAGCAGTGGAGACCTGAGCAGGTAAAAGCCTTTATTGGTTATCATAGTCGTGTGAATACAGATAAAAAGATAACCCTTATCCACACATTCCAGGCCCCCCTTAAAAGGTGATATTTCATCTACTGGAAAAAAAGAACAGAAAATCCCCCTTTCCAGTGATGAGGTGAAGCAGGCTTTATCCTTATCTTTAAACATAATGAAAACCGTGCCCACATTCCCACTTTAAAAACCTGACCGCTAAAGGAGAACATTCATTTCTTAATATTTAAAACCACTTGTTAACTATGAAAAAAGCGTCAAGCAGGAAGCTTACTCTTGGCAAGATCAAGATTGCCAAACTGAGCACCACAAAACAGGAAGTTGCAAACCAGCAGGCTAATGCTCCTACTTATACAGGTTGCAGTCTGTTCAAATGTCCTCCTCCTCAGGATGGCAGAAACTAAGTACAGCAGTTTATTCAAAATCTAAAACCTCATTTCTTATGAAAAAGAAAACAGAAAAGAAACTGGACCTTGGAAAGATCAGGATCGCAAGTTTAAACCGTGCAAAACAGGATATGAACAACGGTTTAGTAGCAGCGCCAACTACTACTATTCTTTCCTTTAAAATTTGTACGGACGATATCAGCCAGGGTGCGCCTATTTGCAGCGTGGACTCTTGCCGATTCTAAATTCATCATGGTGCGGCATAGCTGTGGTTGTTGGCCGCACCATGATTTTTGTACCAGATGAATATGAATGATAAAAGAACCGCCGGAAAAATATTACAGGACATCAGCCTTTCCCTCGACCACTTTACAAAAGAGACAGCCTTCCCCGGCTTATTGGGAGGTTACACGGGCGCTGCTTTATTCTTCGCTTATTATTATCAGCTAACAGGAAAACAGAAATACCTGCAGAAGGTGCACGAACTGTTGGAAAGAAGTGTGCAGGACATGGCCGCAACAGCCCTGCCATACTCTTACTGCAGTGGTATTGCCGGTATGGTATGGAACATACAGCATCTCATTAAAGCTGGTTTTGTGAATGAAGATACCCTGGATGATATGTTTGAAGAAGTCGATGAAATACTGGGACAGGAGATGTTGGGTGCATTGCACCAGGGACAACACGACTTCCTGCACCAGGGACTGGGCATTGCCCTGTATTTCCTGGAGAGAGACGCACATCCGCAGGCAAAGCAGTACCTGACAGACCTGGTATCTACCCTGGCATCAACAGCTGTGAAAACAGAGGATGGTATTAGCTGGCAGGATCACCTGACCGGACTGGGAGGAAAGCCTCCCGGAGAAGTTACCTTCAATATGGGCCTGGCCCACGGCGTTCCCGCCATCATTTCCGTTCTCGGTATGATCCATCACAAAGGAATTGCGGTTACACAAACCAATGACCTGATCCGGCAGGGAATAACCTGGATACTAAAAGCGGAAAACAGTCCGGAGGAAGGACTGACTGCACTATATCCCGTGCTGACAGATGCTACCCATCAGGCGCTGACGGGTAAACAGAGCCGCCTGGGATGGTGTTATGGCGATCTGGGAATAGCCACGCTGCTGTTGAATACCGGTATCTGGTTACAGGACAACACTTATCAGGAGAAAGCCTTACAGATTTTTCACCATACACTGACGCACCGCAATATTAAGAACAGCAACGTATATGACGCCTGCCTTTGTCATGGGAGTGCCGGCATTGCACACATCTACCGGCGTGCCTGGCTGCAAACAAAAGACCCCGCTTTGTTAACAGGTGCAACATATTGGTTACAAGAGACTTTACAAATGAATACGCATAAGGATGGCCCCGGAGGCTTCCGGTTTTATGCAAAAGACGGCTATGAAAACAGTTATGGCATCCTGGAAGGTGTAGCCGGTATCGGCCTCGCCCTGATGGCGGCTATTGATGAGAATACAGATCCTTTATGGGACCGGTGTATGTTATTATGTTGATATTTTCGTTATATTACATATAATGCCGAATACCTGCTGTAAGTAGCTTGTAGCCCGCTACCGCCCACATTGGCATCTTAAATTGGATACCCATGATCCGCCTGTATTTCGTAAACAACCACCCGTTGATCCAGGAAGGCCTGCGTTCACTTCTTGGCACTGAGCATGATATTTTATTAGCAGGACATGCCCGTAGTGGCTGCGCTTGCCTCAGATTTCTGCTGCATAACCCCGTTGACATCGTCATTGTGGATACCTGCCTGCCAGACATAGATACTATTGAACTGTGCGCCAATATAAGAATGGAATACCCGACAGTATCTGTACTGGCATTGAGTTCCCTCAGGGATGAAAAGTATATCGCTGAACTGTTGCAATGCGGCGCCAGCGGTTATATTCTGAATACTGCCGACAAAGACGAACTGTTGTATGCTATTCACACCGTGCACGCGGGTGATATCTATCTTTCCCCGGCTGTTAAACAGGCGCTGAGCAGTGAAAGGATAGGCATACAAAAAAAATTCCCTCCTCTTACGAGAAGGGAAAAAGAAGTTTTATGTCTGATCTCTGAAGGAAATACGAATGGCGAAATTGCAGAGAAGTTATTTATCAGTGCAGATACTGTGAATAGTCACCGGAAAAAATTACTCGCTAAGCTGGAAGTAAAGAACACCGCTATGCTGATCAAGTATGCTGTTGACAACAAACTGCTGGTATAATCAATTGCTTTTGAACGCAATTTTATCCACCACAACCGCCAGCTTTTTCATAGCTGAAGCGTCGGTTTTTACTTTCTTATCGCCGGTTACCTGGTCGTACAATTTAGGATCGCTGGAGTTATTGGCTTTAAAGGCGATATTCACACCCTTACCTGCGAAGGCGCCACCTTCCCAGTCAGCCACTTCACCGCCGAGGTCCCACTCAAAACCATGGATGCGGAAGTCCCTGCCGTTTACTTTCACCACCTTATCCAGCGGATCGCCGACTTTGATACCGAAGGGAGGTTTCCATTTGGAGTTCTCTTTAGTAAAGAAAACACTGGTACCTTTCTCTCCGTCAAATTGTACGATCATTTCATTGTCAGTATCCGGGAATACATAATAGGCTGTGCCGATATCATTTCCCTGGAAATCCTGTGCCTGGCGCGCCACCACATGCTCTTTCCCATAGAGGGCATACAGCTGATCGGGCTGACGCAGTTTGAAGATCTGTCTTACATCCCAGTTGAAGTTATCTGCTGCAGGAGAAGCTGGTGCGGCTGCTGCAGCTGGCGTAGTGCCTGGTTCTGCAGGAACATCTGTTGCCGGACTAACAGCATTATTGGAATTGGGTTCAGTAGTATTTGTTACTTCCGGGCTGGCATTGTTCTGCGCTACAGCTGGTGCTATCTGCAATGGCGGCAGGGTAGCAGGGATAGCGCCGGTAGTGTAGAGGGTAGATTTTTCCTCCAGCAGCTCCTTGGTCTCTCCCTTGAATTTATTCACCGTATAAGTTGCCAGTGGGAATACACTGTTGCTCTGAAGATTGATAGCACGCAGGTGAGTGATGAACTGCTGCCTGTTCCCGTTGCTGAACTGGTAAATGAACTTCAGGGCAGCATCCAGTGCGGCAGGATCTTTTTTCAGCTCGGTCATTGTTTTATCAATATCCAATCCGGCGGCCCCGCTCCTTGACATCTGTTCGGTCACGAAAACGATAAGGGAATCGTTCCTTACCTCATAGCGCTTGGCTAACTTATCGGAAAAGTCTTCTGCGATCTTATCTTCCAGTTTCGTCTGCGCATGTATCGCAAGGGGTAAGAGGAATGCTAATATGGCAATGATGCGTTTCATGCATGGTCGTTTTAGTAATGGGAATTGTCCTTCTTAACAATCAGGCAATTACCATGACTAAATTATGTAATATTCCTGATTGTTAGTGCGGATACAGCTTTTTTACCTTGTGGATCGGCTGAAGGGTAAAGAAGATCGCCATACCTCCGGCCAGTATTCCTGAGAGAACTGACAGCAATGTACCATTAAAGCTGTAATTCTCGGGTAAACAGGCATGTATACCAAGCATAGCGGCTAACGTCAGAAACAGGGTGATTATTGCGTTCAGTGAGGCTGTTTTTAGCATGAAACGGATCTTGACCTTCTTAGGCGGCGGGGAAGTGACCAGCTGTTCCTTCTCCAGCAGCGTAGTGGTTTTGTTTAATATGTCAATAGTGATACATAAAGGCAGCAACAGCGCCATAGGCAGGAAGAACCTTGCCACCGGATGCTCCCCCCGGAACAGGTAAACGGTATTGAGATCGTCAAAACCGAAATAGGGCACCAGCGCATTAATAATCACATTGGTAGTGAAGTAAAAGAGCACCTGGCGCTGCGTGAACTTCTTTAAGGTACTATTGATGGGCTGGTTCATGAACGGGGTTTATAGACAGTAACTCCTGCACTTTTTGAGCAATGGCCCTGGCCTTCGTTTCTTCCAGGAAGGTCTCGCAGGAAATAAAGGAAAAGTCAGCCTGTCCCCTGAATGTGCTGATCACCAGTGTATTGGCATTCCTCCAGGGGAAAGCAGCACTGGGGCTATAGAGTGTTTCCAGTTCAAAGGTTTCGTACTGGTCCGGAATGTCCAGTTTACCCATATTGGACAGCGTAACATCATGTGTACCATCGGTTCTTTTCAGGAAATCAACCATTCGTGTAGCGGCTGTATGAAAATATTCACTGGTCAACAGTAATTTTCGTACATCCATCTTTTCTATGGCGCTGGTCAGGTCTGTCTTCAACTGACGGGCCTTTGTCCAGAAGTTGCTTCCTATATTATTGATACTCAGTTCCGCAATAGGCGCAAAAGCAAACAGGTGGTCCTGTTTTATTTCCGGAACGAACCGGCGGATATCAACAGGGCAGATCACTTTACCATGAGAGGCGTCTCCCATCACCTGGCGGTGGGCCTCCATAAAGGCAAGAGAGAGTGCTGCATGCAGGGTGGTATTCTCAATCTTACAGGCAGTTATTAATGCAGCCGTAGCTGCTTTGTCCAGCTTCCAGTGTACCATATAGTGCTTGCCTTGTACAGGTTGCGGTTCCCTTGTTTTTAAGGCCAATACAACACCTGCTACCTTCGACAACAGCCATAACTTCAGCTGTAATTTCCAGTTGGACAATAACGCTGCTGGAATAAAGCTGTGAATGGATTCAAAAGAAGGGTAGGGGATTAATACTGTCTCGGGCTTGTCCAGTACCTGCAGTAATTCGCGCATCAGTGTCAGAATAGAGGTGCCATCGCAGATGCAGTGAGGAAGTATTAACAGCAGTTCAGACACCTTATCCGAACGTAACCAGATTACTCTTGCCAGCGGACCTTTACGCACATCGAAAGTGCGTCCCCATTCAGCGGCAGATACGACCTGCCAGTGGTCGTTGTCCCGGCGTTCCACGATCTGCACAGGAATAGGGGGGATCTTGGTATCTGATACAAAATAAGGCCTGCCGTTTTCATCTTCCCTGATTACAACTCCCAGCAGTGGATGTTTTTGCTGTATCTTCCCCAGGGCATATATCAGGCCTTCCAGGGTAACGGCGCCGCGTATCTTTGCCGTGAAAATACAGTTTACAGTTGCTGCGGCAGCTACATACATGATCCGTTCGCCCAGTATTAATTTTCTATTCATAGGATGGTTAAATAATTGATGATAATGCCGGAGCCGGCGCTGCTACAGGCAGGTCTTCCAATAATAATGTCATGGCCTGCGCTTTAATGGCCAGTGCATCCCGGTGATCCAGGACAGCATGGTTGGACACAAATGAAAAGTCAATCTGCCCCTTATAGGTAGAAGTGATGATCGTGGTCGGATTGGCAAACGGTCCTACAACGGTAGGACTGAAAATAGTATCCACTTCAAAAGAATGGTATTTGTCGCGTACATCCAGTTTACCCATATTGGAAAACATCAGGTCATAGACCGGCTTTCCATAGGTCAGGAATTTCCGCATATGTTTAATGCCGCCATGTGCATGCTCAAAAGGCAGCATAAAATCGTAAGGGTTCATCCGTGCGATCTTCTGCGATGCAATGGTCTGTAGCAGCTGTACCCTTTCCCAGAAAGGCATATCAGGGGCATTATTGATGGATAGTTCCAGTGACAGCCCGAAAGAGAAGATCACATCTTTCTTTATCTCGGGAATGAATTTCCGAATGTCCACCGGGCAGGTGATCCTGTTCATAGCCTTTTCTCCTTTCACCTGTTTAAAGGCGCGGAGAAAAGCAACGCAAAGCGCTGTATTGACAGTAACGGTGTGCATCGTACAATGCTGGAACAGGGCGGTTGATGCCTGCTGGTCCAGCTTCCAGTGTATCAGGTAGTCATCTTCCCGACGGATGGTTTGTTTGTTACGGGTGGAGATAAAGGTGGATAACAAAGTCAATACTCCCCGTATGAACGCCCCCTTCAATTTTGCTTTCAGTACCTGGCGGGTGCCTGTCAGTATGTGCTTTGGCACAATATCCTCCAGGGTGGTAAACGTCGGATGGATGCCGATATCATAATCAGGATCATC
Source organism: Chitinophaga sp. CF418 (assembly GCF_900142925.1). Taxonomy (GTDB): domain Bacteria; phylum Bacteroidota; class Bacteroidia; order Chitinophagales; family Chitinophagaceae; genus Chitinophaga. Next base: position 481,918 of record NZ_FRCN01000004.1, on the reverse strand, counting down.
CAGAACGGTCAGTATTTCTCTGACCAGCATCAGCCCTCCTCCTCCGTCGCACATGCAATGATGGAACGCCAGCAGCAGTTCTGATTGCCGGCTGCCTTTCAGCCATACCATCCTGATCAGGGGACCGTTGGGAATATCAAAAACAGCGGCCCAGGCGGCCTTTGTTTCCTGCTGCCAGTCATCGGCTGTTATACGGTCTTTAATGGTCAATGGGATCGCATGATAGACTTCAGGAATAGTGAAATAAGGCGTGCCTGCCTTATCCTGCACAATACCCGCCCTCAGCAGCGGATGTTTGGCCTGTATCTTCGACAGGGCATTGCACAGGTCCTCCGGCGCCAGTGTGCCGTTTATTCTGATCACAAATACGCCGTTGAAAGGCGTGGAGCCATCTCCCAGCATGATCCTTTCAGGGAGGAGTAGTTTTCGTTTCATCACAGAGAATAATTTGTTAAACAGATAAAGTGCGCTGTCTTTCCTGTGCAAATGTTTCCAATAGCTCTACTGCTTTATCATTGCCTCCGGCCTGTATGAACGTGTCGCGTATGTGTTGCGCAGCCTGCCTGTATTTCGGATTATTCAGCACTTCCCACATAGCAGCCTTCAGGTCAGGCACACGCAGGCGTTTATATCTCAACTTGATGCCACAGCCTGCATTTTCTATGAGGGACGCAGTGTGGAAATGGTCATAGGCGATAGGTGTGATCAACATGGGCAATCCATTCACGAAGGCGTCATTCACAGTGTTGAAGCCTCCATGACAGATCACGGCATCCATTTCCGGCATTAACTGTGATTGTGGCACAAAGCCCTGTACAATGAAGTTGTCAGGCCATTCCGGAAAGATGGCCGGATCAGTAGCCGCTACAATGGTGAGCGGCTCATCTGCAAAGGCCTCTATCAGTTTCTGGAAGAACTCTTTACGAATGTCTACCAGTAAGGTGCCCAGTGATACAAATACTTTCGGCGATTTAGCGTGGGAAAGCCTGTCCCAGTCAAAAGGTGTATTATTCGGACGGCCCTTCACGGGGCCTACAAATTTCAAATGTGGTAGTGGGTCTTTACTGCCTGCAAATTCCTTTGAAGTAAAGACCAGGTTCATTTCCCTGGAATGGATCACATATTCATCTGTATAGATGCCCAGTTCATACTGAAGGTTTTTGATGAGGTTCTGCTGCCATTCAAAGATCCTGGGCGATTGCATAGCGTCGCCGGTAACGTCGGGAGGTACAGGTGTGGTTGTTACGCAGGGTATATCTTTCAGATGGGCGGAGAGCGCGCCTGCAAAGGTGATACAATCGCTGATGATAACGTCCGGCCTGAATTCATCTGCTATCCTGGATACCCCAGGCACCATAAAACGTGCAAAGGGAATATAGGTACCTTCCAGTGCCAGCTTTAATGTTTCTACTCCCGATAGGTTCGGCCCATCGTCCTGCATTTTCAGGATGGCCTGTATGGCCGGCTGATGCTCCGCCAGTTCGGCATGGGGAACAATGAATCGTCCGCCGGCAGGAATATGTTCTGTTGCCAGCTCTTTCAAACCGACCCATATTACCTCATGGCCTTTTGCCAGTAAACTGCCTCCTACACTCAGGGTGGGACTGATGTGCCCAAAGAATGGAGGCACAACGAACATAAATTTAGACATGCGTTGACGTTGATTAGTGATAGAAACGGTTACGGTCAAATGCCAGGCCACCTGGTGAAGGCGGTTCCGCCAGCTTTTCCAGGAGATCAATGGCGGTGGCTGCGCCTCCCGCCTGCTCGAAGGACTGTCGTATGCGTTGCGCCGCTGCCTTGTAGGCCGGGTTGGACAACACATCCCATACAGCTTCTTTTAAGTGAGTAGCCTTAAATCTTTTGTAATTCAGCCTGACCCCGCTTTCCGCTTGTATCACTCTGCCCGCTACATGCGACTGGTCATAGGCAATAGGGATAACCACCAATGGCAGGCCGTGAGATAAGGTTTCACATACTGTATTGTGGCCGCCATGGCACACGACTGCATCCAGATAAGGTAGGAGCTCCAGCTGGGGTACTTTCTCCTGCACCATGAAATTGTCCGGCCAGGCTTCAAAAAGTGCCGTATCCGATACAACAATAACAGATACCGGTTCGTTGCCCAGTGCTTCAATCACTTTCCCGAAAAATGCCTTTTTGTAACTGTGGTCAAAGGTGGTACCGATAGACACTAAGATCCGCGGATGTTGATCCATCTTATGAAACCGCTCCCAGTCAAAACTGTTCGTGACCTGCCTGTTCTGAATGACAGGCCCCACAAATTTGTAATGATCCGGTAAGGACATCTCCCCGAAAAAGTGCCTGGAGGTATACACCAGTGTGAGTGCCTCAGAAATAGCTACAGATCTGTCTCCGGGAATGCCCAGTTCCTGCTGCAGTCCGACGATCTGTCTGATCTCCCATTCATGTATGCCCGGCAGGTCTTCCATCATCTTGATGGCTGCCGGCGCCGTAACGGAAGTGGCATAGGGTATCTGTAAACGGCAGGCGGCAATAGCGCCTGCAAATAACTGGTGATCATTGATGATGACATCCGGTTTGAATACCTGCAGGATAGTGCTGATCCCGTCAAACATAAACCTGTTCAAAGGGATCAGCACTTCCTCATACAGGAACTTGATACTTTCTATACCCGATACATTCTTCTTGGTGATCTGATCAAGATATTGTTCACTGTTCTTTTTAGCAACATCATCCTGATCGTATTGCACAAGGAGTAATTCTCCCCCCTGTGGCAATCTGGCTGCCAGTGAGGCATCGAGGCTGATCCAGGCTACGCGGTGCCCACGCTTCAGCAGTGTGGCGCCCAGGCTTAGCGTAGGATTGATATGCCCCATCAGTGGTGGTACGATAAACGCAAAGCTTGCCATAATTTGTGGTTGATCTGTTTGAATTTCACCTGCCAGCCCATAAAGAAATCTTTCAGCTTGTTGGCGGTTTCCAACGGTTGCTGGATAGGCAGATTGTGATCTCCTTCTATCAGTGCCAGTTTGGAGCGCGGCACGGTATGATACAGCTTACGGCCGGATGTCAGACAGTTAGAGCTTTTGCCATATATCAGCAGCGTATCGTGGGCAATGTTGCCTATGGTATCATCAGAAAAGAAGAAACGCTCATTGTGCATATCTTCTTTGATACTCGTTTCATAGAACAGGTATTCATACATCCGGTGATTCTTGTCCAGCTGCCTTTTACCCATCCGCATGCGGGTCGTATCTGTGTAATTATTGATATAGTCTACCAGGAACTCCTTGCTGTAAATATCAATAATGCTCAGCGTCTCATTATCGCTGGGATCAGGGGCTTCTATGATGGCCAGCTTCTTTACCCTGGAAGGGTAGCGCATGGCCATTTTCATAGCCACCAGTCCACCGTAACTATATCCCGCCAGGTGTACTGACTTCAGATGCAGCGCATCCATCAGATCCCGCAGATCGTCTGTCATGGCAAGCAGGTCATACCCATATTCGCAGCGTTCGCTCATGCCATGGCTCTTCATATCATACATCACTACATGGAAAGACTGGGCCAGTACCGGCGCAATATTGAAATAATAAACAGAGAGGTTGCTGAACATACCGTGAACCAGCACAATGGTTTCCCTTGCGCCCTTGTTCAATTCCTGGATATGAACGCTTTTGTTTTTTACTTTGATGACTGGCATGTTGCTATGTAGTTTATGATGTCATCGAGTTTGAGGTTGATGAGCTGATCGAGGTCCATACCCGATAGCCAGCCGGTGAAGTCGATGTTCTCACCGAAATGTGACTTTACTTTCTCAGAGAAGGAAACAATTTCAATACTATCCATCTCAAGATCTCTTGTGAATGAACTTTCACGGGAGATGTCCAGGTCTTCTACAAACTCTTCGCCTATTACTTCTGTGATGAATGATTTCAGAATAGTAAAGATCTCTTCATTGTTTAATTTGTGTGTAGCAGTTATAGTGTCCATCCTATGATATAGTTATTGTGTTTAATAGTTTGAATAGTTACATCGCCGATCCTGAGAGTATTGCCGTCTATTGATGTTATCTTATATTTTTTGGGGTTGCCCTGCAGCCCTTTGCCCAGATATTTGCCGTATGCTTCTTTTGCCACCCAGCAGCGGATGATCCATTCGGTCCTGTCAACAGCCGTAATAAGCGCCAGCTCTTCGGGGTGGAAGACCAGCTCAGTAAAGCCATCATTCTTTTCACTGATCACTTCTATATCTATACCTGCCGGTGTGCCGCTGCGGGCGATGGCCACCGCTTCTTTATCCTTATGTGCAAGAGAGACATGAATGTCTTTAGTCATCGTTCCCTCAGGAAATGGTTTTCCTGCATCATCATTGCTGATCTCAAATTCTATCGGGTAATACGCTTCCTGTTTTTCTTTCTTCAGCAATGCCCTTACCGCATCTTTTACCGCTACTCTGCTGATGATCCTTTCCTTGCGTTTATTCGGCAACATGGCCCTGAGATCAGCTTTCTCTGCCTGGTTGAAATAACGCTTCATGATGAAGTCCCAGGACACAACACGCTGATAAGTATTACGGAACAGGAATATACCCGGCACGATCTCTTCTGAAAGACTGTTGTGCAATGGCGCCATAGACACTTTCCATAGCGGCTCGTCTATTTCCAGCCTGGCGTTCTGCCAGCCGGTGATGATGGCCCATACTGTGTTGTCCCGCTTCAGTATGAAATCTGCCGTTGCGGTATCATCATTGATATCTGTCAGTTCACAGGTACATTCAAATATGCCGCTTTGATCTTCCATATCTCCATAGAAAGCCACCTCCTGTATCTTCACAGGGAATGCGATCCTGTCTTTCTGTAAGGTCAGCTGCAGCCATAGCCCGAATAACTGACCGGCATTATCGAGCAGAGAGCCTTTGCCGGAGCTGCTTTCGATGATGCCTGTAATACCTTTATCACCTACGGCCACTATCTTCCGGATGCCCTGGTAGGCCGGGCCATGGAACATGTGTTGTTCGTATATTTCTGCGGATGATCTGGTAATACCTAAAGACTTCCCGCTCTGTAATGAACGCTGTGGAGGAATAGTGTGCTGCTCTGACAAGGAGACCAGCGCATTGGCATATTTGTCAATGCTCATGGAAATAGTATACGGGTCCTGCCATTGTCCTTTCACGCTTGCCCTGAAAGGTGCAGCTACATTCATCCACTGAAAAACCTGTATCTGGGAGATGCTTTTCACTTTTGTACCCGCTGCATTGGCTGCTGCGATATCGGCAAACAGTTCAAAGATCATGGTCATGGGAATAACCGGGTCCATATCATCTGCACAGTGCCACCCGGGTTTCTGCCGTAGTAAGGCATGATCGATGAGATAGGGGGTATTCTCCAGTGAGATATCCAGCTCCTTTGACACAGGTAGCCTTTTGGGTGGTGCTGTGCTGCCCTGATTGAACAAGGCGATGATCTCTTCCTGTATAGCGGAGATCTCATCACAATTATCCAGGAAGGCACGCATGACCGGAGTTGCTGCTGCCACTACACTTACCTTTGCCGGGGCCGGACGTAATGACTTAAGCGCGGTTATATCCCTTACAAGCGGGGAACCTAATTCCAGCTTCATCGGTATACCTTTAGGCGCCTCTTTACCCGGCGTGATGCCCAGGAATGAAAGATTAACATGCTTTCCTTCCACAAATAAAGCAGCCAGTACTCTTTGCAGCTGATCCAACCCTGATCTGGTAGGAATATTCGCAGAAACAGCACTATAAGACTTGCTCTTCAGCGTATCGTCCACAAACCCGGTCAATCCGCCTGATCCTGCCTGTATGAACACCCTCACGCCTTCCGCATACAGCTTTTCGATGAGCTGCCGGAATCGTACCGGCTTAATAAGGTGATCGATGCTCAGCTGTCTGATAGCTTCAAAGTCCCGCGGATAAGTATCCAGGGTGGTAGCCGACCATAATGGGATCCTGGTATTCTGGAACTGTACCTTATTGATGCCATCCAGCAAGAGGTCGAGCTTATTGGCGACAAAAGGAGAGTGGAAACCCGATTGAAAAGGCAGTACCTGGTGGAAGATCTGTTCCGTTCTCAGGAGAGGTATCAGCTGGTCAACAGCTTCATTGGTGCCACAGAGAATAACCTGCTGCGGACAGTTGTCCATGGAAAGGTGAATATCGGGCACGCCATTTAGCAGGGGAGAGAGGCGCTCATATCCGCAACCTACTACCAGGAACCGGGTGTTCTTTTGTTCAAAGGCTGCCGGGTTTAACTCCTGCAGTAACATCAGCACAGAGCTTTCTGCCGCCAGACCAGATGAACGGCCTGCCAGCCATTCCCCGAGACTATGCCCCGCATTCATATCCGGATAAACGCCCAGTGTTTTGAGGGCGGTGTCAAGTACATGGCTTTTCTCCAGCAATTGTAGCGCAGAATCCCAGACGCCTTCTTTATTAGCGCTTGACTGACCGGATAACCGTAATCCGAAATGACCGGCTACAGAATCGATCTCTCCGCCAGCCAGACCATCCAGGCCGGGAAACAGGAAAGCCACTTTACCTCCTTTATTCACAAGTGGTTCATTGGTGAACCAGATATCCTGCTTATTCCTCCAGGGCGAGTTCCGCTCTACGATCTTAATGGCTTTACGGATACGTTCAGGACTGGGGTCGAAGAGCGCAATACGGTAGTCGCCCTGTCCCGGATGACTGTCTTTTTGTTCCAGGGCCTGTATCAATGCCTGCTGGCTATCCCTGGCCAATAACAGCACCTGCGGTTTGCCGGGAGTGATGCCATTGAATAATTTCCTGGGAGCGAGATTGCTTTCACTGAAACCTTCTACCACCACATGCGCGTTAATACCACCGAAACCGAATGCATTGACACCCGCGCGTTTAGGCAGGTCCGACAGGTTCCAGTCCAGGGTTTCCCTGACAGGTTCAAAGCGTGTCTGCTGCATGATATCCAGCGGCGTATCACAGTGAAGGGTGGGCGGCAGTTGGCTATGATACAGTGCCAGGCTTGTTTTGATAAGACCTGCAATACCAGCTGCAGGCATAGCATGTCCTATCATAGACTTTACTGAACCGATACCTGCTTTGGGCAATTTGCCCGGCTGACCGAAAATAGCGGCCAGTGTTTCCAGTTCTGTCTTATCGCCCAATGGTGTGCCTGTGCCATGCGCTTCAATATAACCCACCTGCTGTACGTCGATACCTGCCGCTGTCCATGCCTGCTTAATCGCGTTGGACTGTCCTTTTACAGAGGGGCTCATCACACTGGTACCGGCGCCGTCGCTGGATACGCCGGTGCCTTTGATAACGGCATATATCCTGTCCTGGTCCCTGACAGCGTCTTCCAGCCTTTTCAGTACTACAAAGCCGCAACCTTCTCCTATCAGCAGGCCGTCCGCGTGTTGATCGAAGGGACGGATCTGCTGACGCCGGGAGAGTGCTCCCAGTTGAGTAAAGATGCTCCAGAAAGGAGCATTCTGTGAAACATGTACACCTCCTGCAATGATCATGTCTGCCCTTCCGGTACTTAATTCCCCGATGGCATGATCTACTGCTATGAGAGAACTGGCGCAGGCGGCATCTATAGTATAGGCGGCCCCGCCAAGATTGAGCCGGTTAGCCACCAGTGAAGCGACCAGGTTAGGAATAAGCCCCATGGCCGTATCCGGGCCAAAGCGTCCTTTCTTTACCTGGAACTCTTTCTTCACTTTATCCAGTTCTTCGTCAGTGAGTCCGGGTAGTGCTGATTGTAAGATCTGTACGATTTGTTCACCGGTGCGCACTATCTCAATGGCCCGGGTGGCGCCGGGACCGGTATAGTTGCCTTTCCCGATGATAATGCCCGTCCTGTCCAGCGGCGTACTGTCTGATACGCCGGCATCCTGTAATGCCTGTTGGGCAAGTGAAAGGGTTAGGAGTTGTTCCGGTTCCGTGCCTTCCACTGCCAACGGCAGAATGCCAAACTGGATAGGATCGAACCAGGCATAATCGTCTATGAATCCGCCTTTCCTGCAGTAGAAACGGTCTACTGCATTGGAGCGGGTATCGAAAAAACTGGTGTCCAGCCTGTTGCCGGGCACAGTTTGTATGGCGTCTCTTTTATTGATAATATTCTGCCAGAACGCATGTATATCGCCAGCTCCCGGGAATATCCCGGACATGCCGATAATGGCAGCATCAGCCTGTTTTTTCATTGTCATGACTTTAATGGTTACTATTCCGCCATGATCAGCACCTGGCTTTCATTGCCGTATTTCAGCTCGTTTACGAAGGTCTCCATGCCTGCCTGTAACGGTATCAGCGCTATTCCCCGCCGTTCGTATTCCTTCTCCAGTGTGGGCGATACCATGCCGGTGCCTTTCCATGGGCCCCAGTTGATGGTAGTCACCTTCCCTTTGATCACATTTTTCAGCTCCCAGGCATAACGGTCCAATACACTGTTGGCAGCGGCATAGTCGGTTTGTCCGCGGTTGCCATAAACAGAAGCTACACTGGAAAAGAGTACGACGAACTGGGTATCTGGCCTCAGTTTTTCCGCCAGTATCCTGAGTGGTGTTACTTTGGTGGAGAACACCCTTTCGAAGGAGTCAGACGTTTTTTGCCGGAACAGTTTATCTTCCAGCAATCCTGCGCCATGTACCACGCCGTCTATCTTGCCATACTGTTCATAGAGCTTGCTGATGAAGGTTTCCAGTTCACTTTCATTCCTCAGGTTAAGCGCCTGGTAGGTAACGGTTGAGCCATTGCTTTCCAGTGAGCGGATGGTTTGCAGTATCTGGTTGGATTTGTGAATATCTGCCGCATGTTTTTCGATAGCAGCCGGTGTTGTCAGCTTGCCTTCCATTATCAGCTGCAGGCGTATCTCGTCTTTGGTTTTAAGAGCAGTATAGTTAGGGATGTCCTCCTCCCGCGGATCGGGCGATCTGCCTACCAGCACATAATGACACGGATACTCCTTCGAGAAGCGTACCATCAGTTCTGCTGTGATGCCTTGTGCACCACCCAGTACCAGCACGAGAGCATCTTTATTCAGTTTGATATCCGGTGTTTGACCTGTGCTCAGTTGTGTCGGTATCAGGTCAAAGATGTGCCTTACGCCATCGTGATAGATGACTTCAGCAGGCGTATCAGGATGTAATAATTCACCGAGTATAATAGCGGGGATCTTTTCCGGTGAAACATGACCTGTCAGGCTGATACTTCTGCATTTTGCATGATCCCATTCTTTGTCCAGGCTTTTCAGGAAACCGGGATATCCCTGTAGCTCACGCAGTAGCCGGATGTCGCTGCCGGTTGATCCTGAGATGGCATATACCCATTCCACATTGTCAGGATGCAGCTTTTTGATAGTGGAGAAAGTGCTGAGGATGTCAGGGCGTTCCGGAGCCGATACCATATCCAGGATGATCAGGCCATGGTAATTTTCCAGTATATCCTTTTCTGTAACAATGTCTACTTCTGCTCCCTGTTGTTCCAACAGTTTTTTAATGGCCAGTGGCAGGTGGCTGCCATCATCGGTTACCGCCAGGTATTTGCCGGCAATGCTCACTGTTTCCTTCTCATTGAAACCGTAGGGTACTAATGAGAACCGTATCCTTGACAGTGCAGCCGGTGCTGCTGTTGATGCAGGTGCAGGTTCCTCAGAAGATGCCGGTGCTGGTGCGGTACTGGCAGGAATATTACCGGAGATCCAGCTGACCAGGCCATTCAATGTTTTGATGCCGGTCAGTGCTTCTGTTTTTTCCTCCGATTGCGCTAATCCTCCTATTTTAATCCGCAGCTCGCCCAGTATTTCCATCCGTTTGATAGAATCGATGCTCAGATCTGCTTCCAGATCCAGGTCCATTCCCAGCATCTCCTGCGGATAACCTGTTTTTTCGCTGACAGTCAGCAGTATGGTACTCCTGATGTCATTTTCCGTCCAGCCTTGACTGGCGGGTGTGGTATTAGTTGGTTTTTCAATGGCATGTTGTAATGAGATACCTCCTGTTTCTGCCTGCGCATCGCCTACATTGTTGGCGATCCACTCAAGCAGGCCGTTCAGGGTTTTGATACCCGCCAGTTGCTCTACAGCTGTTTCATCGCTCTTACCGCCCGCATTAAAGCCTCCCATCTGTGTTCTCAATTCACCGATGATCTCCATTCTTTTGATGGAGTCGATGCTGAGATCTGCCTCCATATCCATTTCCATGCCCAGCATTTCATGCGGGTAACCGGTCTTGGCGCTGACTACTTCTATCAGGATCTTTTTCACATCCTGCTTGCCTCTCGCCGGCTGTGTGCTGACAGATACTTTCACCTGTGCAGGTAATAGTTCCTGTTCTTTCTTTGCAGGAGTTGCTGGTCTGGCAGCCGGTGTTTCAGGTATTTCCAGGCGGCTGATATTAGCAGGGTTTTGTCCCAGGTAACCTAATATCACATCACGCTGTGCCTGTACCAGGTATTTGACGCTGTTCAGGTATTCCTGTACCATGTGCTCAGCATTCCCGTTCACAATGACAGGTTGTGCCGCAACTGCTGTTTTCAGCTGTACCGGTTGCAATACCGGCAGCGCGCCATGTGCAGGCAGCTTGCCTGTAGTGGGCACCGCCAGCTGACCATTCACGTGCCAGATGGTTGCGCTCTTCTTATACTGCTCAGGGGTATCTAACAGAATGGTTTGTGTATTGCGACCTTCGAACAGTTTGTCCAGCTGTACGTTCCTGCCGCTGGCAATATATTTTGCGATGGTATTAAGCAGGTGTGCAATAGCATTAGGTTCACTATCTTCTGAGTGCAATGCCAGACCCTCTTTACCAATCACAGAGCGGGTCAGGCCAGTTAATACTTTACCCGGACCTACCTCAATAAATATCCTGGCGCCGGCTGCATACATCTTTTCCACTTCTTCGGAGAACAGTACCGGGCTTACCAGGTGTTCCGCCATCCTTTCCTTAATAGCCGCTGCTGTATCAGGATATAATGCTGCTGTGGTATTAGACCATACGGGTATCGCTGGCTTGCTGAAGGATGTTTTACCAATCGCAGTTTTATACAGGCTGGCTGATTTAGCGATCAGCGGACTATGAAACGCGCAGGCCACTTCCATTTGTTTGAAGGAGATCTTTTGTTCCTTCAGTTTGGACATGAGCTGTTCCATGTCTTTCGTTGCACCGGCCAGTACCCATTGCTGCGGAGAGTTATGATTCACTGCATAAACGCCGCTTCCTATTCCGGTAAAGGGGGCTAGTGCATCTTCTGTAATATTCACTGCCACCATCACACCTTTATCTCCTTCTACCGCATCGAGTATAGCTTTAGCTCTTTTCTCACTGAGAGGGACAAGTTGTTCTTCTGCGAATGCACCTGCAAAGCAGAGCGCAGGCAATTCCCCGTAACTATGCCCTGCAACCATATCAGGCAGAATGCCCAGGTCCTTCAGGAAGGAGGCTATTGCCAGGTCTACAATGCCCAGCAGTGGTTGTGTGATGCGGGTATCTTTGATCTTTTCCTTTTGCTGCTGCAACGCGCTTTCGCTGAAGGCAGCAGAAGGGAAGAGTATTTTTTCATACTGCGGATATGCTTTCAGCAGTTTACGCATCTGCGGGAAAGCTACAAAGAGTTCTCTCGCCATATTGACACGCTGACTGCCCTGTCCCGGGAACATAAAGGCTACTTTACCTTCTACATTGCTGGTGACATGAATCTCCCTGGACGTAGCGCCAGACAGCGCCAGGTCTGTTTTCAGCATCAGGTCTTCACGGCCCGCCGCTACGATAGACAGACGAACAGGGGCATCACTATAACGGTAAAGGCTGTAGGCAATATCTCTCAATGGCACCTGATCGTTATATTCCAGGATAGTGTGTACCGCCTGCACGAGCCGTTTTACGTCCGCATCATTTTCTCCGCGGAACACAAACAGTTCTGCAGGCCATGAAGTAAGTGCAAGCGGTTTTTCCTTTCCTGCCGGATCGTTTTCGATCACCGCATGGAAGTTGGTGCCGCCAAAACCAAAGGCACTGATCCCTGCCAGCCTGTGTTCATCCAGCCAGACACCAGCCTGCGTATTGAACAGGAAGGGGCTGGTAGCTTCGTTATAGAACGCGTTGGGCGCCTTGATATGCAGGGTAGGCGGCTTTACTCCATGATACACCGAGAGGGTAGCCTTGATCAGCCCTGCCAGTCCTGCGGCGCATTTGGTATGTCCGATCTGAGTTTTCACAGAGCCCAGGTGTGTTTGTCCGGCGATGGCGCCCGACTGTATCAGCATATCAGATAAAGCGCTCAGTTCTGTTTTATCTCCCACTACAGTGCCGGTGCCATGTGCTTCCACAAGACCCACTGCAGCTGGGGATACGCCGCTTTGCTCATATGCCCTTTCCAGTGCCTTTATTTGCCCTGCCTTACGGGGAGCGGTCAGTCCCAGGCTCTTGCCATCGCTGGAACCGCCAACACCCTTTATCACTGCATAAACCTGATCGCCATCACGTTTTGCGTCATCATATCTTTTTAAGACCAGCATAGCCACTCCTTCGCCCAGTGCAATACCATCGGCGCCGGAGTCGAAAGTCATACAGCGTCCTTTGCGGGACAGTGCATGTGTGCTGGCAAACATGAGGTAGTCATTAATACCATTATGCAGGTCGGCAGCACCGGCCAGTACCATCTCCGATTTGCCCAGTATCAGTTCCTGGCAGGCCAGGTCGATAGCAGCCAGAGAAGAAGCGCAGGCAGCGTCCACTGTATAGTTCCTGCCGCCCAGGTTCAGGCGGTTGGTGATACGCCCTGATATCACATTTGCCAGCACACCCGGGAAGGAATCTTCCGTCAGCTTAGGCAATGCAGCATCCAGTTCTTCCGGCATTTCTCCCAGGTACTGGCGGTAGAGTGAGCGGAAGCCGTAGTTATTGGCGAGATCATTGCCACCTTCAGCACCAATGATCACAGAGATATCTTCTGTATCGTGATCCGGGTTGGCATAGCCCGCATTCTCCAATGCCTGTTTAGCCACGAGCAATGCCAGCAACTGTGTAGGATCAATGGCCGCCAGTGACTGTGGCGGTATACCAAAGGTCACCGGGTCGAAATCTATCTTTGGAATGAAACCTCCCCATTTGGATGGGGATTTATTCCCATCCGGAGAGTTGGCGTCATAGTACAATTCCTTATTCCAGCGTTCATCCGGTACCTCGTTCACGCAGTCCTTACCGGCCAGTATATTGCTCCAGAACTCATCTATATTACGGGCACCGGGATAGATGCAGGCCATACCGATAATGGCAATGTCCAGCGCCTTTTCTGGATGTGTAACAGGCGCAGGCAGCGCAGCATTTTGTATATGTGTAAAGTTATTCTCAGCCACATCCTTGTGCAGATCGGTCATACTCACCACTTCCTGTCTCAATGCAGCCACCTGGCCTATCATATACATACCTTCCAGCAGCTGCTGTGCGGTATCGATGTTTACAAGTCCCTTCTCTGTTCTGTCCACTCCTTTGGCAGCTATGCGTAGCCTGCCTACATTTAAGGCTTCCAGCCTGCTCCAGATCTCTTTTTTATCCAGCTGCTCAGCGTTGAGTTTATTTTTTTCTTCCCGGAAGAAATCAGCAAATGGCGATTGCAGGCAGCGTGTTTCATGCCCCGGCGCTGTTTCCAGCAATACAGTGCCCGTATGTTCAACCGCCTGGTCCTGGAATTGCTGCAGGATAGCGCCTGTTTCCACCGCTTCTTTAGTATAGATATAGGCAGTACCCATCAGCACACCGATCTTAGCACCTTTGGTAGCCAGGGAAGCCGCCATCACGGCAATGAAAGCAGTGGACAGTGCATCGTGTATACCGCCTGCGAAGAAGACGTTCAGTTGTGCTGCCTGTTCTTCCTGCAAAAGGCGTTCTATTTGTTTCTCCCACAACACGAGGCTTGATAGTGGGCCTACATGACCACCGCATTCACGGCCTTCAAACACAAATCTCCGCGCTCCTTCTTTTATGAACATATCCAGCAGAGAGGCCGATGGTACGTGCAGGAAAGATTTGATACCCATGTCTTCCAGTGCTTTCGCCTGAGAGGGACGGCCGCCTGCGATCAATACCAGTGGAGGTTTAACCTCCTTAATGATTTCGATCTGTTCATCGCGCAGTTCCTGTGGTGCAAATCCCAATATACCGACGCCCCAGGTATTATCTTTCGCGAGTTCTTTTGTTTGTTTTACCAGGTCCTGCGCAGCTGCGCCTTTCAGCAATGAAAGGGCCACAAATGGCAATGCGCCGGCATCGGCAACAGCGGCTGCAAATGCAGGTACGTCGCTGACACGCGTCATAGGGCCCTGTGCAATAGGGTAGGTGATGTTCAGTTCTTTTGCCAGTGCATTACCGGGACTGATCACATTTACGGTCTTTGCCTGCAAGAGATGACCACGGATGGCTTCATGAAGGCCATTGATCATCCTGCCCAGTTTTTTATAGCGTTTTACGAGATCAATAGATATGGCAATGTCCTGGCCCATAGGCAGGAGGCCTTTATCCAGGTCTAAGATCCCCAGCAATGGTTTTATATCTTCACGTGTAGCGTTGTCCGGTAGTGCAGGTGAATTAGGCCGTACCAGTACACGGTAGCCATCTATCACCCGCGCCTCATTGCCGTTCAGTTTTTCACATATGTTCTTGATGGCAGCAGGAGCCTTGCATTCGGGGAATAATATCAGCTGGCTGTCCAGCACTACACCGCTGGCGCCAGTGGCCATCAGTGCGGCTGTAGTATGGATACCTGCGCCACCCTGTACCCATATTTTTGTATCAGGGAGCGCTTTCACTATCTGCTGGAAAAGAATGAAGGAGGATTCCTCCCCCACTTTACCGGCGCCTTCATTTCCTTTTATGATAATACCATCAGCATTGTCGTGTACTGCCTGTTGTGCTTCGAATAAGGTATGTACCTGGTACAGCATGCGTGTACGCTTGCGCGTGCTTACTTTAATATGGTATGGAGCAATGATCAGCGTAACCTGTTCTGGTAACGGGATATCTGTCATTTCTTTTTCCGCGTAACAGACGCCAAAGGGATAACCATGTTGTGAAAGGTCTTCAAGGGCTTTAACTGCGGTGTCTCTGTTGCGTCCGAGATGTAGTACAGGGAACGCATTTGCTTTAGCCAATGCGAGGGCCAGTGGCACGTCAGGGCACTCCATCGGAGTAAGCCCGATAATAGTAGGTTTTTCCATTCCTGGGCGTTTAGTAGGTAACAGGCATGACTAGTCCTGACCATGATTTACGAATCATCGATAAATGTTATACCGCACGTATTAATTTTAGATATCTGGCTGTAATTCCCGGTTATGCCCTGAGGGACGTCATAGACAAGGCGTAACCATCCTGTTTTTCGAAATAGGATGATTTCATAGCGCAGAATTAATATAGGCTAAACGGCCCGAATCTCTCACATGAGCAACACGATAAGTGTTGTAATCACTGTTCAATGTTTACGACAAAATCAAATATTCTTCTTATTCTAACGGACATACGACAGGATCGGCAGATTGTGCTAATGGTCTCCCCTTGCGGGTGGCAGCCTTTCGTCGGGTTATATTTTTCATAAAAAACAAATATGGTGTTGTGGTTATTTGAGCAAAAGCATGAATCTATGTTAAAACTAACAAAATAATTTTTATAAAAGAAGTGTCAAATTGAATTAAGTAGGCGTTAACGTGAAGTTAATATGGAGTATATGTACTTATGTAAATAAAAAAACAAGTGGAACATGATAGCGTGAGCTACTATGTTCCACTTGTTCATTCACTTAGCGTGATGCTTAATTATCAGCTGAAGTTTTTCCGACTATTTTATAACCCCGTGAATTATCGGGATTGGTTACTTCCTGATAATACATGCCATCCGGAGAAACATACAGTTGCTGACCGTTGATTTCCACACCGCGGCTTCCTTCAGGTAATGTTGCCATCACGTCTCCGGAAACAGGAGCATTCTGATCCTGCTGATACTGTTGATCCTGTTGATCCTGGCTGTCTTCACCACTGCCGGTATTCAGTTCTCCATTCTTTCCTACCACTACGTATTTTGTCTTATTGTCCTGCTGCACTTCCTGGTAGAAGGTACCATTCTTTTCATAGTAAATGTTACCATCTATTTTTACCTGTTTCGCACCACTCGGCAGGTTAGGTACTACAACACCCATTGGCGGATCAACCACTTCATACTGTTCCGTCTGTGTTTGTGTGTTGGTATACGGACGATAGAAGAAACCATCGTAATAATAGTAAGGCCCCCATCCAGTGTTAAATGTCAGGAACCCGTAAGGTAGGAAGCTGACACGAAAACCTATGGCCGGACCGTAGTAACGGTAAGGGTAGTAATGAGGGCGATAATAATATCCACCGCCATATCCGTGGTAATAACGGACAGGTGCGCGGTAGTGATAATAACCTCCGCCATATCCGAATCCTACTCCAATTCTTGCTGACACGTGTGGTGATGAAACAATTCTGCTCCCGGCCCCCCTTGACATGTGTCCTCCTCCAAAACGTCCCCGCTGTGCATACGCGCTGCTTACTGTACTCACACCAGCCAGGAGAATGAGTGAGAACAGTAAATATATCCTGTTTTTCATGTTGATAGATGATTTAAAAAGAGAGATTGTCTCCCCCTGTTATAGTACTTAGACACTTACTAAACGGCAGGGTTTAACTTATATTTTATTTTAACAATTCTCATACCAAATAATTAACATTTGATAATCAGCTTGTTGAAGCGGGGCGGTTATTAATATAGCTGGTTGCGGAGTATCCTCTTGATCATCTGGATGGAGGTACGGCTGATCTGGCCTTTGTACCGTTCGAGAATGGCATTTTCACTCAATCCCTCCCCGAGGTCGTTCACCACCCGGAGCCATTTACTGAGGAATTCGGAATTGGGGGTACGGTATTTCAGGAGGCGTCTCACGGTTTCGATGACCGCTTTGCTGACCTGGCCTTCATTCAGTTCGAAGATCTCGTCGGTGCTGAGACCCAGTTCAATATCCTGCGCTACCCGGGAATAGTCCTGCAGGTACTTTTCGTTGGCTTCCATCACCTGCAGCAGGGGATTGTCGCTATAACGGATCACGGCATATTTCCTGGCCTGCCTGTGTAGTTCCGTGAGGGCGTAATTGCGGGCGATGTTGTCACAAATGACCAGGTCGTCTTTGCTCAGTTCAAACCATTCCCCTTTGACGCGTTTATGCTGGAAAATGATATGCAGGCATTCTTCCAGCTCGGTCATATTCGCGGAAGCGTATTGCCTGATCACCCGGAACATAACGGGCAGATGGGTATGATACGAGGCCAAACGCTTCTGCAGATCCTGCGTCTTGCCGATCTTATAAAGGTTTTTCCCTGTGTTTATAATGTAAACGCACTTACCGATCTGTACTTGCTCCATTCGGGTGATTAGTTCATGGGTGTGGTAATGACAAACTTTCCTCTTTTCCGCTACGCTGGTTACTAACGCAAATTGCCGATTTTTTTTGAGAAATACTGATTTTCTAAATGAGCGGCGCAGGAACACGTGCCGTTGTGCCGCTATGGACGGGGTTTGAGCCAGATACCGAAAGGTATTTTTCCGTTTAAACCTGTTCTGGGTAGTATTCTTCTTCTATATCTCCATATCGCTACATCGTCATCTGGATATCACTTCATCGTCATTTGTATATCGATTCGATATAGAAATGACGATGAAGTGATATGGAAACGACGGTAAAGCGATATGAAAGTATAGAGAAAAGAGCGAACAATGAACGATTTAAAGACAGCAGGAATGTTGAAATGCTTTGTAGTATAGCCTTTGGCGTGATCAGTGAATTACAGCTGAGGTTGATAAATGATATTTACAGGATCATCATGATAATGCAATTGTAGTATTGATAAAATATTGATAATTAGTTGTTTGTATAGTTTTTTGATCTGATATTTAGGGGAAATTGCAGTGCATGAAACGTGCAAGGATATATGATGTCAGGAATGGAGATACTGACTATGAGAACCTGTTATCCCACAATAAGAGTTTCATTTTCTGGGATGACGACATACTGAAGAATACCTTACCGGGAGATGTGGTCTTTTTCGTGAACAGGGAGAAAAGGGAAGTACTATACACGGTGGCTACGGACGCTGTACGGATAGGTATCCGGAACCCACGTTCATGGTTGAAGGAATTTGAATATCAGGGCTGTATATACGGCGCCCGCGAGGGGGATGATTTCCGGAAGTATGAGGTACGGCAGCAGGCCGCTATCCCGGAAGACTGGAAATGGACCAAACCCCTGCGGCACAACGGCATAGCCGATCTGTGGATCTCAGGGGCGCGGGACAATACCACCCGGCTTACCAGGATGCAGGACCTGAGGCAGTTATTTCCTTCCGGGCCGGCGCTGGATATGCTGGAAAAGTGTAACCTGCATGTAGAGGGGGTAAATATGACTGTTAACCAAACGAAAATAGAAATGAAGCTAGTAAGCTCGCCCGGGATCCAAAAGGGCGTAAAAGGGCCGGAAAATGAGAAAAACGGAATTACGTTCAGCCATCCTTACCGGAAGTTGCTCATGGCTGTTAAAACAAAGCCTTTCATATTGTTGAGTGGGGTAAGTGGAACAGGAAAATCCTGGCTGGTAAGAAAGCTGGCTCACATCACCTGCGCCGATGCCGAGCTGAGGAATGCAAAACATCCCGGCAATTTTGAGATAGTCAGGGTCAGACCTGACTGGCATGAACCTGACGACCTGCTGGGATACCTGGCGACCCGGGGCGGCACTTCCAGGTATCATTGCACAGACCTGCTCCGCTTTATTGTCAAGGCTTGCCGGTATCCACATGTCCCATTTTTTACCTGCCTGGATGAAATGAACCTGGCCAGGATCGAACATTATTTTCCCGACTTCCTGAGTATACTAGAAACCGCCCGCCGGGAAGACGATGTCACTGTCTATGATGCTTTCATCAGCAGTCATAATGTGTCCGTATACAGCCAGGAAGACCCCGGTTTTTGGGCCAAACTGGGGATAGAAGGCGATACCCGTCTGCAGGAGTATTTTCTCGAAAGAGGGATTGTCATGCCAGCCAACCTGACCGTAATCGGAACAATTAACATGGATGAAACAACCCATACCCTAAGTCAGCGGGTATTGGACAGAACGATGGTGATCGAAATGCAGGGCATCGATATGGAGCGTGGGCTGACCTCACCGGCGGAAAAATGGGAATACCCTGACACATATGAAGCCGCGGCAGCACTGACAACAGGCAGATTAAGCGGGCCGGAAGCATATAAGAGCAACCCTAAAACAGGCGCCCAGATCATCCGCGAACTAAAAAGACTGCACGACATATTCAAAGATGCTCCGTTTGCGCTTTCCTACCGTGTAAGGGAGGACGTACTGCTATACTGCGCTTACAATGAGGCATTGGCGGCCAACGGACCTATGCCGGGAAACTGGCTGAATACCTGTCTCGATGAAGTGATCTGCATGAAAATCCTGACAAGGATAGCTGGCGATAATGCTGACTGTGGTGATATTATTGAAGGATTACAGGCGGCTACCAGGCTGTATCCTGCCTGCCAGCAGAAATTATCAAGGATACAGCTTCAATTGAGAAAAACCGGCTTCACATCATTCTGGTGATTATGAATATACTAACTATCGACCATAAAGATTTCTCTATCCAAATTTACCTGTTAAATCCTGGTGGCGCAGAAGACTTTGAAAAAGCATTTGAAACCTCGAAGAAGAGGCATACCCCTGAGAATTTTGAAACAGCCTATCTTTTTACAGGTCCGCTCAGGAAATTCGAGATCTGGCAGCCTGCATCGCAGGAAGTGGAAAGTGCAGATATCCATACTGTGAAACATCCGGTATTCTTCGAGAGCATAGGATATGGAGTAATTATCGATTTTCACCGGAACGTAGTATCAGCTTCCATCTATGCCCGCGTGAAAAATGTGAAGAACATGTTTAGGGTGATGACCACGAAGATGAATACTCAATTAGCTTCGGGTGCATTGAGGTTTAATAATGAACCGGGAGAATTTGACCTGATTATCGACTATCAGCTGAAAACAGTATCACTCAGTGTCCTGTTTCAGTTCACCATATTCTCGTCGAAACTTGACGGCCCAAAGGACCATCCTGCCATGGTGAAGCAGATAGAAACGATATATCCCCGGCTGGTGATCGACTATCTCAGGAAAACCTATCATTATTTTGAGGTACAGGGCAGTGGCGAAAGTGATATCCTTTGGTGGACCATTTTTGGGAATATTTTCAGAAGCATTTTGCGACACCTGAATGTCATTGTGAAGGATCCTCATAAAACACTATCCAGGGGGAAAGGATTCGTGCGTGAAGACAAGATCAAAACGGCTAAAGGCCTGCTGGCAGACAAACTGGAACGATTTGACGGTCATCCACACAAATACTTTGAAGTGGACACCAAAGTCATGGTGGAAGACAATTACGAGAACAGGTATGTGAAACATATTATAGCAGACATACTTGAACACTATAAACGTATTTATAAGTTAATTCAGAAAGACAGCAGTAATACACGGATGGACAAGGAATACCGGATGCAGCTGGAATTTGTGGGGGAAGCGCTTACTCACTTACTGGCACATCCTGTTTTCAAAGACGTAGGAGAACTGAATGACAAAAAGCGGTTTTCGTCGGTACTGGCTAAACGGCCTGGATACGCAGGGCTGATGAAAGATTGGGAAACCCTGAAAATGGGATTTGAGTTACAGGAAGGGCTGTATGAAATAGAGCTGAAAGATATTGCTTATCTCTACCAGCTCTGGTGCTTCTTTGGCATGACAGACATGATACAACGGATAACAGGCGTATCGCCGGAGATCAAAAAAATGCCCACGATAAAGGGCAACACCTTCCGTCTGTCGCCGGATAAGAACATGCATTCCAAACTGGTGTTTGAGTGTGCCGATGGCATCAATATTGAGCTCTACCAGGAACTGTGGTACACGAATAACTTTGATGCGGGTAATGCAGGAACCATCAATGGAAGTAAGTGCCCGGATATTATCCTGCGGATAGGGAAAAGAGATCAGCCCAGAAACCTGTACCTGACTTACCTGTTTGACGCCAAATACCGCCTGATAGAATCAGACAGGTATAACAAGCTGGAAACGATCGATGTGCCGCTGGATGAAGACCTGAACAAGATGCGTGTTTACAGGGATGCTATTGTCCGCAGGAGGAAGAAGGGCAGTAGGTATGAACATTCCAAAGAGGTATTAGGAGCATATGTATTGTTTCCCGGGATCGGCAAGGAAGAATATTATGGCCGATATTACCGGCAGGTCATTCTTGTAGAGAATGCCGGCGGCTTCCCCTTCCTACCGGGTAATGCAGTGGGACTGGCTTTGCTGGAGCAACACCTGAGATATATTATAAAAGAGGATTCTGCCCGGCTGCTGCAAAAAGCAATGCCGCAAAACGGGATGGTTTATAAGGCTGCGGATGCTTTTGTCCTGGTAGAACCTGTGGCGGCAGCAGACAGCGCACTGTATGATGATCTTGTAACTGGTAATGCAACCAGTTATGCCAGCAGGAAGTTTGATCAGGTAGTGGGAACGGGAAAGGTGCGTTATTTCGCTCCCTACATAGAAGGGAGAGGTATTCCCTGTTTTTATGAAATTGCAGGAGTCAACCTCTTGCCCCGTAAAAAAGTGTTTTCACCCGGACATCCCTTGTTCGTCGACGATGGTCATAAATACATGGTATTAAAACTGGAGGAGAAAGAAACGCTGGATGATTATATACAGATCAAAGGGATGGCGGGCAACAGGCGATATACACAGATAAAACATCTCTATACGCCTAAGGGTGGTTTCATCAGTACTATCCCGGAAAAAGACATACGGCTGGCCGATCGCGGGGAAGAAGAGTCGGAGTCATAAGCAGAATTGCTTAAATTAGGACCATGAACTACAATATTCTT
Source organism: Chitinophaga sp. CF418 (assembly GCF_900142925.1). Lineage (GTDB taxonomy): Bacteria > Bacteroidota > Bacteroidia > Chitinophagales > Chitinophagaceae > Chitinophaga. The sequence goes on along the minus strand of NZ_FRCN01000004.1, from coordinate 459,933 downwards.
GGCAACTCTAATCTGGACATCTCCGAGATCGCTTTCGGATGTATGTCTTTGGGCAATAATGCTGCAGAAAATGAAGGCCTGATCAACCAGGCCCTGGACAAAGGGATCAACTTTTTTGATACGGCAGACCTGTATCAGCAGGGAGAAAATGAAAGACAGCTGGGCAGGGCATTGAAAGGCCGGCGTCACGAAGCCATCATCGCCACCAAGGTAGGTAACCAGTGGAGGAATGATGGCAGCGGGTGGGACTGGAACCCTTCGCCGGAGTATATTAAGAAAGCCGTGGATGATAGCCTGCGTCGGCTGGGAACGGATTATATAGATCTATACCAGTTACATGGCGGCACCCTGGAAGATCCTATTGATGATATCATTGAGACTTTTGAACAGCTGCAAAACCAGGGAAAGATCCGGTATTATGGCATCTCTTCCATCAGGCCCAATGTGATCAGGGAATATGTGAAAAGATCGAATATCAGCAGTGTGATGATGCAGTATAGCCTGCTGGACAGAAGACCAGAAGAAGAGGTATTCCAGCTATTGAAGAAGGACAATATTGGTGTACTGGCAAGAGGAAGCGTAGCCAAAGGATTGCTGGCAGGCAAACCGGCAGAGGCCTATCTGAACTATAGTGCGGAAGATGTCAGCAAAATGGCGAAAGTAGTAGTTAAATTCTCCGAACATAAACGTACCCCGGCGCAAACCGCTATTTGTTATGTACTGGGAGAACCTGTAGTAAGAGCCGCCGTAGTAGGAATAAGAACGCTGACGCAATTGGAAGAGGCTGCAGGTATGCCCGCTACCACCCCGCTTACGTCAGCGGAAAGAGTATTGTTAGGGTACGAGCTGGTCGCAAATTATTACGACCAGTACCGTTGATATTATTGAATCCGTTTACCTATGCGATAGTCCACCATCCCGTTGAAGCGGGGAGAGGCGATAGATGACTGGATCGCGGCACGCTGGTTGGCAGTGGTTTCTGTCAGCACACGGGCGTTGGCAGATGTTCTGGCAAAGCTACCGGTAGTAATGTAGTTGAAGATCCTATCCAGGTTCTCATCATCATTCCTGTATCCCCATGGCACATTGATATAATCATTCGCCAGCTGGTCGGGCACTATACCTGTGTAATAACCGCCTACGTGGTTAGCATTCTCCGTAGCAAAGTTAATCGCATACAGGTCTGCCAGGTATTGCTTGGTATGTGTGCTGTCATACTTTGAAATGTTGAATGTGATAAAACCTACCGGCTTACCGTAAGTAGTATCTCCTACCAGCTTCACACTCATATATGGCGTCAGGTTATTCAGCGTCAGCTCACTGGCGGAAGCCGTGTGAGCGCCTGTGATGAAGAACACATTGTTCAACGCCAGTCCGCCGGTAAGGTTCGGGAACTTTATACTGGCATCCAGTCCCGTACCGTCCAGGTTTGCCGTCAGCTTATCATTGTACTGATAGTAATACATCGTCTTGTTAGCCGCAGCCGCCGGAGCGATTGCGCTGTCCAGATATTCAGCTGTAGTAACGGAGCCTCCCTGGTTATAACGGAGGTCTACTATCAGGTTGGTAATACCGGCTGCTTTGTATTTGGCGAAAAGGCCATCCAGTTTGCTTTTCGTCAAGGTAGCGGCACCCTGTGTATTGTAGGTATTGGTGAAGGTGTAAAAGACGAAGTAACCCACCTTTTGACTGTTCACAGTATAGATCGTGTCAAACAATACGGGGTTGATGGTGAAAGAGCCGGATGTAAGACTATAGGTGGCCTCGGCCCCTGTCACTGCCTTCTTTACCTTCAGGGTTACGGAGGTGGAGTAATAGATGGCATTGGTCACTTTGGATACGTTGGTGCCATTAGCGCCGTCGTAGCTGATGTTGGTGTCTCCGTTCACGGCAATGATCTCATCTCCGCGGGTCAGGCCTTTCTGGCCGGCCGGGGAGTTCTTATCTGCATAGACGATATACAGGTATGATTTGGTGCCGTCCGAAGCATAGCTGACCTCCATGCCGTAGTTGCCGGTAGCGCTTATTTTATTGAAAGTCTCGGAAAGACCATTCTGTAGTGAGCTGGACAATGAACCAGTACGATCCAGGAAACTATAACGGTCCAGTACGGTGCCGCTGCTGCTTTTGGAATATGTTTTCATGGTGCTCAACAGATCGTCAGCGTTAGCATAGGTGCTGCTGGATGGGTCAAGCTGTGGTACCTGGTTGTACCAGAAATAAGTTGGCAGGTCGGTGGTTTTGTTGCGGCCCCCGTCTACATATGTTACCTGCATGATGCGGTACATAAGATATTTGAGGGAATCTTCATCTGACACTACTGTGGAGGAAGTTGGCGTAGTATTATCTACCTTGTTACTGTCCTTACGGCAGGCGCTGAATATAGCACTGCAAAGAACACCAACCACGACCATTTTCATGGCTAGCGTAAAATGTCTATTCATATGTTCATGTTCTTTTAGGTAATTGACTTGAAATGGGACTTGCGAACATTAAGGTGATTTGATTCGAACTATTTTTAAAACGGCAGATTGGCATCTTGTCGTATAAAGAAACATCACATGGCCTCTTTTCGTCTGTCAAACGACAAAATATATCGTTTGACTTAAAAAATTGGGGCAGGTTTATTCTTGCGGTTACGAATATATTAGTTTTAAAATAAAGATGGCACTCCGAGGTGCAAAGCTAAATCATTTAAGCCTCCGTGTTGGTCACGGTTTCGCCATTTTAAAAAATAGACTTCCACTTTTCGCTTGAAAAGCTATTTTTACAGACTATAAAAGCTAAAATTCCATTCAGTCTCAACATGAAAAGAGTTATTCTATCCGCCCTTATGCTGGCCTCCTGCTGGGTAAAGGCGCAAACTGTCAACAGCGTAACCGATCCTGTAGAATGGGTCAATCCGCTGATGGGTACCGATTCCAAAGGCTCCCTGTCTACAGGTAATACCTATCCTGCTATTGCCACTCCATGGGGTATGAACTTCTGGATGCCTCAGACCGGTAAAATGGGAGACGGTTGGGCTTATACCTACGATTCAGATAAACTGCGCGGTTTTAAACAAACCCACCAGCCTAGTCCATGGATCAATGACTATGGCCAGTTTGCCATCATGCCGGTAACCGGAAAGGTAAAATTCAAGGAAGATGACAGAGCCAGCTGGTTCTCTCATAAAGCTGAAGTATCTAAACCATACTACTATAGCGTATACCTGGCTGATCATAATGTGACCACTGAGATCACGCCTACAGAGAGGGCAGCGGCTATCCGTTTTACCTATCCTAAGACTGACAGCGCCTTTGTAGTGATCGACGCACTGGACAAAGGCTCTTATATCAAGGTATTGCAGGCTGAACGCAAGATCGTAGGTTATACCACCAAAAACAGTGGTGGCGTACCATCCAATTTTAAAAACTACTTCGTACTGACTTTCGATAAGCCATTCACTTATGTGGCGACCTTCAAAAACGGTGAACTGAAAGCCGGTGAAGCGGAAGCCCAGGACAAACACGTAGGCGCCGTGATCGGTTTTGCTACGGTGAAAGGGGAGCAGGTGAACGTTAAAGTAGCGTCTTCCTTTATCAGTCCTGAACAGGCTGAGCTGAACCTGCAGAAGGAGATCGGCAGCAGCAGCTTCGATGTTGTTAAGGATAAGGCAAAAGCTGCCTGGAACAAAGAACTGGGCCGTATCAAGGTGGAAGGCGGTACTTCCGACCAGACCCGCACCTTCTATTCCTGCCTGTACCGTGCCATGCTGTTTCCACGTAAATTCTATGAATATGACGCCAAAGGCGCCGTGGTACACTACAGCCCTTACAATGGCCAGGTACTGCCGGGTTATATGTTCACTGACAATGGTTTCTGGGACACTTTCCGCGCTGTCTTCCCGTTCTTCAACCTGATGTACCCGTCAATGAATGCGCACATCATGGAAGGTATGGTGAATGCCTACAAGGAAAGCGGCTGGTTGCCTGAGTGGGCAAGCCCTGGTCATCGTGACTGTATGATCGGTTCCAACTCAGCTTCCCTGATCGCGGATGCTTACTTAAAGGGTGTGACCGGTTTTGACGTGAACACTGCTTATGAAGCGCTCCTGAAAAATGCAGACAATGCTGGTCCGCTGACATCTGTTGGCCGCGCCGGTGTGAAATATTACAATGAACTGGGATATGTGCCTTATGATGTGAATGTGAATGAGAACACTGCCCGTACACTCGAATATTCATATGACGACTTCACCATCTACAAACTGGCCAAGGCACTGAAACGCCCGGCTGCTGAAGTAGAAAGGTTTGCAAAACAGGCTCGTAACTATCGCAATGTATTTGATCCTGAAACAAAGCTGATGCGTGGTAAGAACAAAGACGGCAAGTTCCAGACTCCTTTCAATCCGTTCAAATGGGGTGATGCCTTCACAGAAGGTAACAGCTGGCATTATACCTGGTCTGTATTCCACGACGTTCAGGGCCTGATAGACCTGATGGGTGGTAAAAACATCTTCGCAGATATGCTGGACTCTGTATTTGCAATGCCTCCGGTATTTGACGATAGCTACTATGGCGGCACTATCCATGAGATCCGCGAGATGCAGATCATGAACATGGGCCAGTATGCACATGGTAACCAGCCTATCCAGCACATGATCTACCTGTACAACTATGCGGGTCAGCCATGGAAAGCGCAATACTGGCTGAGGGAAGTACTGAACCGCCTGTATTCCGCTACTCCTGAGGGATACTGTGGTGACGAAGATAATGGTCAGACCTCTGCCTGGTATGTATTTACGGCTATGGGCTTCTATCCTGTATGTCCGGGTACACAGCAGTACGTAGTAGGTGCACCTTTATTTAAAAAGACCACTGTATCGCTGGAGAACGGCAAACAGCTGATCATCACCGCGCCTAAGAACAGTGAGGCAAACCGTTATGTAAAGGGTATGACTTTCAACGGTAAGCCATATACCAATAACTGGCTGGATCACAACGCGATCCTGAAAGGCGCCACCATCAATTTCGATATGGATGCAGTGCCTAACAAAACGAGAGGTACTGCTGACAAGGATGCACCTTATTCCCTGTCGCAGGAACTGAAATAATCAGCATATCAGTCCCAGACTGACGTCAATCATATACGAACAATAAGCCCGGCCGCTTTAAAACGAGCCGGGCTTCGTTGTTAATTAACGGATAATCATTAAATTAAGATACCAAAGATGAACACTATGAAACCATATCCACGTTTAATGTTATGGGTAATGGCCGCAACGATATACAGTTGTGCTCCTAAACCTTATGCAACGACCAATAAGGCGTACCGTCAGCAGGCAAAGCAATATGCCAATGTGCTGAGAGTACAGCCTGCACCGGTACCTGCAGACGGCGCTCCCACAGCAGTAAATTGGATCGGCACTACGAATTTTAGTATGCGGAAGCCTAACTATGTTATTATTCATCATACAGCACAGGGCTCCTGCGATTCTACTTTCCGCACCTTCACCCTGCCCCGTACACAGGTGAGCGCACATTATGTGATCTGTGGCGATGGGACGATCAATCATATGCTGAACGACTATCTGCGTGCATGGCATGCCGGCCTGTCCAAATGGGGAAACGTCACTGATATGAACTCCTGCTCCATCGGTATAGAGCTGGATAATAACGGGCTTGTGCCGTTTCAGTCACAGCAGATCAACAGCCTGCTGGTGTTGCTGGATTCCCTGAAGCACCGGTACAATATCCCCGCAGCCAATTTCATTGGTCATGGAGATATTGCGCCCAGCCGTAAGGTAGATCCCAGTGCTTATTTCCCGTGGCAGCAGCTGGCGGAGAAGGGGTTTGGCTTATGGTACGGAGATACTTCAAAGATCATTTTGCCGGTAGATTTCAGCAGCAAACAGGCGCTACGTATTGTGGGATACGATACCCGGGATACGGTGGCCGCTATAAAAGCCTTCAAAAGGCATTTTATACCTGCTGATTCCACGACCGGTAATGATTTGAATGAAGGGGAGAAGAAGATAATATTCAGTCTCATGGAACAAAGTGAATAACCTTTTTAATTAATGTTATGCGATCCTTGTCAATTAGCCTCTGCTCTCTTTTATGTATGCTTATTTCTCCCGTATTCGCACAGAAAGGGGACTGGTATACATTTACTACCGGGAATGCGCCGGTTTGTCATCTGAAGATTGATGATGATGAACTGATTGTGGATAACACAGATGGTCCGTCCAGGCAGGTAAAGCTGGCAGGGGCGCCCGGCAAGGGGAGCGGTGAGGAGCGTCTGGAAGTGAGGCGGGTCTTTGATAATGGCAGAATGTATACGATCCATCTGTCGGACGATAATGTCTATTTCTGCACTACCTTCCAGTATTTCAAGCGGCAGGATTCCCTGGTAATGTTTTGTGCAGATGGCGTGGACAATGGATATAAGACCATGCAGGAAGCATTGGCAGCCATTCGAAAAGATACCGGTTCACATTTCAGTATTACCCTCTATAAAAAGGAGCAGCTGGACGCGTTGAAGCGGAAACAGCCCATTACAAAGGCAACTGAAGAAGAGTTTAGTGCCGGTCTTGAAAAATTTACCCGGCAGATGGATCAATTCTGGCAATACAGGGGATATGGCAGGTATGAACCTTACTACGCCTGGATGAACCTGATATATGGTAATGCCTTCGCTGATGCATACCGTGATAAATTTAATCCCTTAACCCTGGATGCGAAGAATCTGAAAGATCCTATATCGAAGTACAGCGCGAACCCGGCAGTAAAAAAACAGCTCCAGGACGCAGGATTATTGCCAGCAGAGGATCATTAGGTACTTATTTCCCCTCTTACTGATATTATCTAAACAAGAATAAATATTATTCAGCCTATTAAGTCTACTTGTTTTGTAGATTACTAAATGTATGTTAATTTTGGCGCTATAATTAAACGCCAACATTAAATGGTCATAGCCTATATGCTCAACAAGGGTACCGCAGCAGAAGTCTGTAGTAAATCAGCCGAAACCATGTCCCGGTGTTGTACCGGCATGCATTGTTCTTCTTACATGTGTATGTAAAGCCAGTTTTCAGATAATTAAATAGTAAACCAACTAATCGTCGTTGCTGCAGGCCGTCGCCTGGCAGATGGAATTTTTTTGTCCCGACAGATCAGGAATCATTCTTAAAACAATCCGTAAATCTGATACAATGATCAAACAATTAAAAACAACAGCTGGCATACTGCTGTTCGTGTTACTGGGCCTGCAGTGGGCACAGGCGCAGGATAACAAGGTATCCGGTGTTGTTACTTCCCGCTCCGATGCGCAGCGTATTCCAGGCGCGATCGTTACTATCAAGGGAACTAACCGTGGTACAAACACAGATGCTGATGGTAAGTTCAGCATCACAGCAAAACCAACTGATACACTTCATTTCTCTTTCATAGGTTATAATCCGGTAGACCAGGTAGTAGGTACAGGTAAGGTAGTCAACATTGCGCTGGAAAGTGCTGAGAGCCGCCTGAACGAAGTAGTGGTAACCGCGCTGGGCATCTCCAGGGAAAAACGTTCCCTCGGTTATGCCGTACAGGAACTGAAGGCGAAAGACATCGCTGAAGCCAAGGAAACCAACCTGGTAAATGCACTGGCAGGTAAGATCGCTGGTGTAACGGTGACCAACAGCCAGGGTAACCTGGGTTCTTCCCGTATCATTATCCGTGGTGAAACTTCCATAGCAGGTAACAACCAGCCACTGTTCATTATAGATGGTGTGCCGGTAGATAACAGCCAGCTGGGTATTGGTACAGGCCGTGACTTTGCCAACGCTATTTCCGACCTGAACCCGGACGACATCGAATCGCTGAACGTATTGAAGGGTCCTAATGCTGCGGCTTTGTACGGTTCACGTGCAGCGGCGGGCGTACTGGTGATCAAAACCAAAACCGGTAAAGGCGCCAAAGGCCTGGGTATTACTGTAAACTCCAGCGCTACCTTCGAGAGCCTGCTGGTATTGCCTAAGTTCCAGGATGTTTATGGACAGGGTTCCGGCGGACAGTTCTCCTATGTAGATGGTAAAGGCGGTGGATTAAATGATGGTACAGATGAAAGCTGGGGACCGAAAATGGATGGCCGTCTGATCCCTCAGTTCTTCTCTAACGGTCAGCCGGCTCCTTTTGTGGCGCATCCTGATAACGTGAGAGATTTCTATGAAACAGGTTATACGCTGAACAATGGTTTATCTGTTGGCGGCAGCAACGAGAAACTGGATTACCGCTTCTCTTTTAATAATACCAAACAGACAGGTATCCTGCCTAACACAGGCATCACCCGTAACTCATTTACACTGAACAGTACCTACCGTATCGCTCCTAAACTGACCCTGAGCACATTCGCTAACTATACCAGGGGCGGCGCAGACAACCTTCCCGGTGTGGATGGTCGTCGCGGTAACAGTGTGACCCTGCAGTTCATCTGGTTCGGCCGTCAGGTAGATACCAAACTGCTGCGTAACTATAAAAACGCTGATGGTACAGACTACAACTGGAACCACAGTTATTACAGCAATCCTTACTGGATCCAGAACGAAAATACAGTAGGACAGGTACGTAACCGTTTCTTCGGAAATGCCCGTCTCTCTTACGATATCACTAACTGGCTCTCTGCCAATCTGCGTGTAGGTACAGATACTTACAACGACAAGCGTAAATACAAGGTAGCATTCTATACCAACGGTACTCCATTCGGTTCCTATACAGAGGATAACTACCTGGTAACAGAAACCAATATTGAGTTTACGCTGAATGCGAAGAAGAAACTGAACAGCGACTTCTCTATTGACGGATTGATCGGCGCTAACGAGCGTACCAATCAGTTCGAGCAGAACTATCAGCAGGCGCCTAAACTGGCGGTGAAAGATGTGTATACCCTGAACAACTCCAGGGACCCATTGATCTCTACCAGCTATTTCTCCAAACTGAGAGTATATAGCGCATTTGCATCTGCACAGCTGAGCTTCAGGGACTGGGCATACCTGAACGTTACCGCACGTAACGACCGCTCTTCTACTCTGCCTGCGGCAAACAACTCTTATTTCTATCCTTCCGTGAACGCAGCTGTGGTACTGAGCGATGCGCTGGGTATTAAAGGCGATGTGTTGTCTTCCCTGAAGATCAGAGGTGGATGGGCACAGGTTGGTAAAGACGCAGATCCTTATCAGCTGATCAATACTTATCCTTTCAGCCAGCCTTTCGGTAGCAACCCGCTGCTGACAGTGAATGATAAATTCCTGAAGAAAGATCTGAAACCTGAGATCACCAAAGCATCGGAAGTAGGTCTGGAGGCAAGTTTCTTCAATGACCGGATCCATACCGATGTGACCTATTATACATCCAGCAGTTACAACCAGATATTGCTGGCTGATGTAAGCGCCACTACCGGTTACCTGAAAAAACTGCTGAATGCAGGTAAGATCAACAACCATGGTGTGGAAGTAACCTTAGGAGGAACTCCGATAACAACAGCTTCAGGTTTCCGTTGGGACATCAACTTCAATTATGCGAAGAATATCAGTAAAGTAATTGAGCTGGATAAAGAAGGATTCCTGAATGATTATGTACTGGGTAGCTCCGGCAACATCCAGGTACTGGCCAGCAAAGGAAAACGTTATGGTGCGCTGTATGGTAAAGCCTACAAACGTGATGCACAGGGACGTGTACTGGTAAATGAATCTGGCGCTGCTGCCGGTACGCCGCAGATCGCTGACGATAAAAAGGTGCTGGGTTACTTTACGCCGAAATGGACTGGTAGTGTAAACAACAACTTCTCCTTTAAAGGATTCACAGTCGGTTTCCTGATCGATACAAGACAGGGTGGTCAAATCTGGTCAGGTACCAACTACACCGGTATCTATACAGGTGTACTGGCGGCAAGTTTACCAGGTCGTGATGAAGAACACGGCGGTCTTCCTTATTACTATGCCAACAATACGGGTACTACCGCGATACGTCTGGCAGATCATAATGCAACAACGCCGAACGGAGAGACCGTACATCATGACGGTATGGTCTTCGATGGTGTAACTGCTGATGGTAAAAAGAATGAGCAGTTGGTATCTGCGCAGACCTATTACAAATCTGTGTATAGTTCTTCCCTGAATGAAACAAGTGTATATAGTGCTTCTTTCATCAAACTGCGTGAAGTAAGACTGGGATATGCGCTGCCACAGGAGCTGATCCACAGATGGGGGCTGCAGGCGGTGAACCTGACTGTAACCGGACGTAACCTCTTTTATATTGACAAGAAGGTGCCAAACATCGATCCTGAAACAGCGTTCAACACTGGTAACGGACAAGGTCTTGAAACCTTACAGATCCCAACAACGCGTAGTATCGGTCTTAACCTGCGGGTATCCTTTTAATGAACAGTTTAAACGTAGCAATCATGAAATTAGTTAAATATATATTGGGTCTGGCAGGTGCAGCAGTGATCTTCAGCAGTTGCACGAAACAGCTGGAAGACATTAACAAGAACCCAAATGAATCTGAAACAGTACAGCCAGACTACCTGCTGACCAATGGCATCAAAGCCAATGTGGATACTTACTGGGGTACTGACGCCTCTATGGAAACCAGTCTGCTGTACGTACAATACTGGGCCAAGATCCAGTATACTGATCCCGACAGGTATGTGCCTGCGGCTACCAGTATCCAGGCGGTATGGAATAACTTCTATGCACAGGGCGTATCCGATTTTACCAAACTGATACAGCTGGGAGATACCCTGCATAATCCTAACTATAAGGCGGTAGGTATCATTATGCGTTCATGGATCTTCCAGGTGTTGACAGACCTGTATGGTGATGTGCCTTATAAGCAGACTTCACAGATCGAGCAATACCTGACGCCTGAATATGATACACAGCGTGATATTTATTTAGGCCTGCTGGCAGAGCTGAAAACAGCGGTAGGACTGATCTCTACGTCAGATAATCCTATTGCCGGCGATATCCTGTACAACGGAAGCATGCAGCGTTGGAAGAAGTTCGCCAACTCTTTAAGACTGCGTATTGCACTGCGTATTTCCGACAAAGAGTTTGCTGCGGCGAAAGCAGTATTTGATGAAATAGGGGCTGACGACAATAACCTGATCATTGACAATTCAGACAATGCACAACTGATCTATCAGGCATCTCCTAACCAGAACCCGGTAGCCAAGAACAGGGAAACCCGTAATGATTACAGGATCAGTAAGAGTGTGGTAGACAAGCTGAATGCATTAAATGATCCGCGTCTGACCATCTATGGTGCACTGCCAAGAGATACTAACAAGATCGTAGGTGTTACGAATGGTCTGCGTACTGATTCTGCAGCCCGTCTGGGTCTGAACAAGACTTCTGATGTTGGTGCGGTATTCACTGCTACTGCGGCTCCTGCTGTATTGTTCAATGCGGCTGAACTGTGGTTCATCAGGGCTGAAGCCGCGCAGGTCGGATTATTATCCGGTGATGCAGCTACGCTGTACACAAAGGCGGTGACTACTTCACTGAAGCAGTATAATGTAAGCGACCTGAATGTAACAGCTTACCTGGCACAGCCTTCGGTGCTATACAATCCTGCTAACTACAAGCAATCCATTGGTGATCAGAAATGGCTGGCGCTGTTTGGAGAAGGGCTGGAAGGTTTTGCAGAATGGCGCAGACTGGACTATCCTAAACTGACGCCGGCATATACCGGTGCACTTGGTGCCGGCAAGATGCCATTGAGATTGACTTATCCATCTTCTGAACAGGCTTTGAACGGGGTTAATTATAAGAAAGCTGTGGCCAATCAGGGCGCCGATCAGCTGACTACCCGTTTATGGTTTGACAAGGAGTAACATAAAAGCGGGACAGTTTTCCCGCTTGCGTAAATGAATTTCCGTTTTTGCTTTACAGAATGAGTCAGGAATGTGGAGTTTTGTTAGATCAGATACACACTTGTTCAATTTGTAATAGTAAAAAGTGATGAATTAGGCCCCGGTTTTTGCCGGGGCCTTTACTTTGTATAAGATCTTGTCTGTTATCAGGTGAATATCTCACATGGTATGTCGTGAGACTGGTATGCCATTTATAGCACAGGTGTTTTCCCTCCATCTACACAGAGGTTGGTGCCGGTAATATAACCAGCGGCCGGCGTAGCCAGAAATGCAGCGGCGGCGGCAATCTCTTTCGGGTCGGCAAACCGTTTCATTGGTATTTCATTCAGCAGTTCCTCTTCAATGGTGGCCACCACGGTATTGCGTCTGGCGGCATTCTGTTCCAGGATGGCCTGCAGGCGGGCGGTATTGGTCGTGCCGGGCAGGACATTGTTCACAGTGATGCCATAAGGCGCCAGTTCACTAGCCATGGTCTTGGCCCAGTTGGCCACTGCTGCACGGATGGTATTGGAGACGCCCAGGTTCCTGAGCGGCGTTTTTACCGATGTCGAAATGATATTGATAATGCGGCCATAGCCGGCAGCGGTCATGCCGGCTATGACTGCCTGTACAAGTATATGATTGATGATCAGATGCTGCTGGAAGGCATCTGTAAATTCGTGAATATCAGCTTCCATTACAGGGCCTGTTTTAGGGCCACTGGTATTGTTCACGAGGATATGCACTGTTTTGCTTTCTGTAATACTCTGGATAGTTTGTTCTACCTGTTGCGTATCCCGGAAATCGGCTACTTTGTAACTGTGTTCCTGTAAATGATCGGTGGCCAGTGTGGCTACAACGGCTTTTAGCGTATCTCTGTTCCTGGCCAGCAGGACGCATTCCGCACCCAATACCGCCAGTTCCCTGGCTGTAGCCAATCCTATACCCTGAGTGCTTCCACAGATAACGGCGGTTTTCCCCTTTAACGATAGTTCCATACTAATAGATAACTGATTATTACACAATGATCTGCAAAAGCCGTTGTCGTCATTATTTAGCTAAGATAGGATATCCTGATCTAAACACGTATGTATATACGCTTTTTATCAAGTATTTTACCTACGGTCCAGCAGAGCAGCATATACACCAGGGCGAACAGCAGCGAGCCTGCTTTTCCCGGAAGTATAGGCTGGAAAATGTAGGTATTGATCCAGCGGAACACACTCATATCGCCTACCTGGAAGAAGTAGAGGAAAATAACCAGTACTTCAGACAGTAAATAGAGGAACAGGGGATTCTTACCAAAAACGGTGAAGAAGCCAGTCCAGCGTTCCTGTTTCTTATAGTCGATCACATAAATCAGTATAGCAAGGATCCAGAGGTCAATTCCCACGGTAAAGAGCACATAGGAGCTGGTCCAGAGCTTTTTATTGATAGGGAACACTGTATTCCACAGTAAAGCCACCAGTATAAGCAGTCCGCCCATCTGTAACAGGCGCTTGCGCCCCAGCGCTGTTTTACTATGTTCCTGGATAAACAGGCCGGTAAAGTAGCCGGCAATGACGTTTACAATAGCCGGAAGTGTGCTTAGCAGCCCCTCAGGGTCGAATGCGATGCCTTCACCGTGATACAGGTGTTTGTCGCCCAGTATCAGTTTGTCAAAATGTATCGCTGCATTACCGGTCAGGCTGTAAGGATCGGCAGGATCTCCGAAGAAATACATGATGGCCCAGTAGCCCAGCAGGAATAATGCGCTCACGGCCCATACCGCCTTTTTAGGCAGATAGTGAATAAGCAGGGAGGCAAAGCAGTAACAGAGGGCGATACGTTGTAATACGCCCAGGATACGGGTGTCTGAAATGGGAATAAATTCCAGGCCGGTATCGGTATGCCGCACAAAGGGCAGCCAGTACATCAGGTAACCCAGCAGGAAAATAAGGATAGTACGGCGGAAGATCTTTGCCAGCACTGTTTTGTTGTCCAGCTCTGCGAATTTGCGCATGCTAAAGCTCATCGCATTTCCTACAGCAAAGAGAAAGGAAGGGAATACCATGTCGGTCGGTGTACAGCCATGCCATTTTGCATGGTTAAGAATGGAATAGGCCGTGTCCCATCCCGGCGTATTCACAATAATCATAAAACATACGGTCAGTCCCCTGAAAACGTCCAGCGGTAAAAAGCGCTGTGGTGTAGCTTTGCTCATAGTCATAATTAGTTACCTGGAAAATAGAAATTGGTTGCCTATAAATATAATACAACCATTTTACTACGCATAGCCAGAAATTTTAGCGTATCCGGAATGAATTTTTTACTTTAGTGTTAAAGCTACCCCTTGTTGAATAACAAAGTCACCATAGCAGACATCGCTAAAGAGCTGAATTTAACGGGTGCTACTGTATCCCGCGCACTGAACAACCGCAAAGGTACCAGTGAGGAAACACGTAAACTGGTGCAGGCTGCTGCGGAAAAAATGAATTACAGGCGGGACAGGATCGCCTGGTCGCTCAGATCAGGTCGCACTAATATCATTGGTGTGATTATTCCCAGTGCAGAAATTAACTTTTTCGGATCTGTTGTACATGGTATTGAAAGCATGGCGAACCAGCATGGTTACAATGTGCTAATTTATCAGTCCAATGAAAAGCCGGAATATGAAAAGAAGGCGATCGAGACCTTCCTGAGTACCCGTGTGGATGGTATTCTGGCGTCTATTGCCAAGGAGACCATGGAGTTCAGTCACTATCTTGAGATCAAGGAGCGGGGAGTACCGCTGGTGTTTTTCGACCGTGCTAATGATAGTCTTAATATTCCATCCGTCGTAGTTGACGACTTTAAGGGGGCGTATTATGCTACTGAGCATTTGTTGAAGCAGGGGTACAAGCGGGTTGCCCATATTGCCGGGCAGCAGCATCTGAAGATCTTCAAGGATCGTCTGGAGGGGTATAAAGCTGCTTTGACGGATAATGGTGTTCCTGTAGAGGATGAGCTGGTCTATTTTGGAGATGTTTCCATTAATGCCGGTCGTCAGGCTATTCAATACTTGTTGGCTTTACCCCAGCCGCCGGATGCAGTCTTTGCTGTGGAGGATTTTACGGCTTTGGGGGCGGTGAAGGAGTTAAAAGATAAGCATATAGATATTCCGGGTGCTTTTGGCGTTGTCGGGTTTGCGAACGAATCTTTTGATGAGCATATTACGCCGAGTTTGTCCAGTATCGATCAGCAGACTGTTGAGATGGGGAAGGAGGCGTTCCGCTTGCTCATGGAATTGATCGAAGGCAATGGTGTTGTCAGCCAGCAGACGCGGACGAAAGTTGTGCTTGAGCCTGTGACGCGGTTTAGGCAGTCTTCTCAGAAACAGTGATCTCCATTTGCTGCCCGTTGCTTATCGGGCTTTCTATTTCTTAAATGACTTTCAATAATTATAGCGAAGGGCTTACCGGCAGCGAGCAGTATGGGCTTGCTGGCTGAGTTCTTTGAAGTTTCTTCCCATTGAGCATCAGGAAGGCGTATTTGGCTTTGTTTATCTATTCAACCCCTGGTAGGTCGTGTCATCATACTTCAAATAACTAATGCCAGCAAGCTCCATCTGCTGCTGCCGTGGTACAGGGCTTCCACTTTCTTAAATGACTTTCAATAATCATAGTGAAGGAACGACCGCAGCGATTCTCTATTTGTTGCCTTGGAGTTCTGTAAGCATGCCATATCATTCATATCATATACAAGCTCCTTCTTCGTATCTCCATAAATTAAGTGGGCGAACTAAAGGAACCAGCGGTGTCAGGTGGAAATCCCTGGCCTTAGTTATTGGAAGTATGCTGATGCGACCTACCAGGGATTTAATAGATAAACAGCGCCCAACACGCCTTCCCAATGCCAAATGGAAGGGAACTTCCAGGAACTACAGCCAGGGATTCCACCTGAGAGCCGCGTACCAGTCCCTTTTTCCAATAGTAAAGAATATCTAAAACAACAAATTCGAAAGAAGGGCCCACAAGAAAAGTGAAGCTTGCAAAATTGAAAGTAAACGATTACATTTAATGTCTATTCCACATCCTTTTTTCTATACTGTGTTGTTTATCAATGATTTATTGTGATAACTGCCAATAGGTTAAGCGTACTGCACCGTAATTTAGAGAGAAGTATTGTAATCGTTTACGTAAATCATTTAACTTTGAGAATTATTCCACATAAATAAAAATTCCATGAGTAAATCCACGGTCAGATTTTAAATGTCAACAGGGTTTCTTCATCATTAACAATACAGTTTTCAGATGAAATAGAACAGCCGACAATAGACAGCCTGCAATATGGGCCGTCAGCTGATTTGTCTGGAATATGGCCTGTAACAGACCGCCACGATTAAGTCTTTGACGGGAGCGCAATGATCTCCCATTAGTATATCAACAAATTTAAAACAATACACAGTGGAGCAAGCTAAATTAAACGCCTTTTCCCAGCAGCATTTTGACCAGGAACCAATTATGGTAAGAGCGGCAGGGCGTATTAACCTGATCGGAGAGCATACCGACTATAATAACGGGTTTGTATTGCCCGCTGCTATTGACAAAGCCATTTACCTGGCTATTGTAAAACGTAATGACAATAAGATCATTTTACATGCACTGGATGTAAATGACAAATATGAAGGAACACTGGATAGAGTGGTACCTACCGCACAGCAATGGCCTGATTATCTGCTGGGAGTAGTACAGCAGCTGCAACAGGCGGGTCATATCATTGGTGGTTTTGAATGTGCTTTCTGTGGTAACGTTCCCCTGGGCGCCGGCCTTTCATCCTCCGCTGCACTGGAATGCGCTACAATCTATGCACTGAATGAACTCTTCGGACTGGAAATAGGCCGTAGGGATATGACGCTGCTGGCACAGGCTGCAGAGAACCACTTCGTGGGTGTGCGTTGCGGTATCATGGACCAGTTTGCGAGCATGTTCGGTAAAAAACAACAGCTGATCAAACTGGATTGCGCTTCACTGGAGTACGAATATATTCCTTTCAACTTTGATGATGTAAGCCTGGTGCTGCTGGATACACAGGTAAAGCACTCCCTGGCATCCTCAGAATATAATACCCGCCGCGAAGAATGTGAAACAGGTGTGGCATTGATCAAAAAACATCATCCGCATGTGAACAGCCTCCGCGATGCCAATATGGATATGCTGGATGCTTATGTAAAAGCACATGATGCTACTGTTTACAACCGCTGTCGCTATGTGGTAGAAGAAATACAGCGCTTGCAGGATGCATGTGAAGATCTGCAGCGTAATGATCTGCATGCATTTGGTAAGAAAGTGTTTGCTACGCATGAAGGGCTGGACAAGCTGTATAATGTGAGCTGTCCGGAACTGAACTGGCTGGCAGAATTTGCGGCTGGTCAGCAGGGAGTGCTGGGCGCCCGTATGATGGGAGGTGGCTTTGGTGGTTGTACCATCAATATCGTGAAGAAATCAGCAGTGCCGGCATTGCTGGAAAAAGCAGCCGCTGGTTATGAACAACAGTTCAAGACTCCGCTGAAAGCGTATGTTACCAGCATAGAAGATGGTTGTCGTACGGTGAATAATTTAGTTAACAATTAAGCGCTGATAATAAGGACTGGCCCTACACCATATACAGGGTCAGTCCTTCATTAAGTGTTCTGATAAATGTTCTGAGAGAATGTCTGAAAATACCTTTGATCTTACAGCTCATCCCCATACCCGTTTAAATATCCTGACAGGAGAGTGGGTATTGGTATCTCCTCACCGTTCCAAACGCCCGTGGCAGGGAAAGGTGGAGTCACCTTCGCTGGTACAGCGTCCGGCTTATGTGGAGGATTGTTATTTATGTCCAGGCAATACCCGTGCTGATGGAACTAAGAATCCGGCATATACCGGACCTATCGCCTTTACAAATGATTTCTCAGCCTTACTGGCCGATACACCAAAGGGCGGTGAGAATGAAGACGGACTGCTGGTAGCCCGGTCACAAAAGGGCATATGCCGTGTGATCTGCTTCAGCCCGCGTCATGACCTTACTTTACCTGAGATGGAACTGCCGGATATCCGTAAAGTGGTAGACCTCTGGCATACAGAACTGGAATCGCTGGCAGCAGTACCTTTCATCAAGTATATACAGATCTTCGAAAATAAAGGAGAGATCATGGGATGCAGTAATCCGCATCCGCATGGACAGATATGGGCGTCTGAAGATGTGCCGATGGAGATAGAAAAGGAAACACGCCAGCAACGCAATTATTATCAGCAGCATGGCCGTAGCCTGCTGACGGCTTACCTGGAGAAGGAGCTGAAACAGGAGGAACGTATCATTGCGCAGAATGAACATTTTGTGGCGCTGGTGCCTTTCTGGGCAGTATGGCCGTACGAGGCTATGATCATCAGCCGCCGTCATGTACAACATCTGTTGCAATTCACACCTGCAGAACGTGATGGACTGGCAGCTATCCTGAAAGAGCTGACCACCAAATATGATAATCTGTTTGAAACATCATTCCCTTATTCGGCAGGTATGCACCAGATGCCGTTTAATGATGGCGACAGTCATCCTGAATGGCACTGGCATATGCACTTCTATCCGCCATTACTGCGCTCTGCTACTGTGAAGAAGTTTATGGTGGGATATGAGATGCTGGCGCATCCTCAAAGGGATATTACACCGGAATATGCTGCCGGACGGTTAAGAGAGCTGCCGGTAGTGCATTATAAAAAAGCAGGGGTGCCTGCATAGACTTGTTTTTTGTTTATTCTTTTTTTGAACCAAAATGTGCAGGGGCCGCTTTTCAGCGGCCCTTTTGATGTGCGCCATGCAGGCCATAGTTCTTTAAAGTGCAGGTCTTGAACAAGCCAGCCAACGGGAATCGTTAGTCCCCGGCAAGGGTGTCCTTCAACCGCTGCAATACAGTAGGCAGGTGGGTATTATAAGGCTCCCCATGTATCCGTAATACAGCATTGGGGGATTATAAAATCACTCTCAGGCCGCCGTAATAATTTCTTCCCGGGGCTGGATTATAATACCTGGCGCCCACGGCATTCAGGTCATTGCCCAGGCTATAACGCTGGTTCAGCAGGTTGTCTGCGCCTGCATACAATGCCAGCCATTTATTGACACCCCAGTTGACTTTCGCCTGTACCAGGTGATATTCCTTAGCAAAAGCGGTATTGGCATCATCCAGCGGCAGGCGGTCTGTGTAGGTATACTGGCCGTATAGTGATACCCGTGCGGGGAATTCCACAAGCAGGGACGCTGTGGCAATATTTTTCGGAACGCCTGTTAATGCATTGCCGGAAAGATCCTTGCCTGCGCTGATATAGTCGCTGAAGAGGAAATGACTGTAGGTATAACTTCCCTGGAGCTGTATGCCGAGGATAAAGCCCTGACGTCTGGGGGACTGCAACCAGGCAGAACCCTGGAACTCCACACCTGTCTGATGAGTACCGCCGGCATTGGTGAAGAACTCTGTACCATCATCATGCAGCTTGCGGACGATGGCATCCTGCAGTTCGTAATAGAAAACAGCCGCATCCGCCTGGAAACGGTTGTTACGGCTATTGAACCGTAGGCCTGTTTCATAATTCCAGCCGGTTTCTGCCTGCAGGGCGGTATTGATAATATTGTCTGAAGCACGTACCTCCGCGATGGAAGGAGGGGAGTAGCCCCTGCTTACAGTGGCGCGTGCCGCCAGATCGGGTGTTATCAGGTAAGAGAGGGAGAAGCGGGGCATTAGTTCGGCCGTAAACTTCTTTTTACCATCCATGCCTGCCGCCAGATCATTGAAGTGGTAGCGGTAATAATTGACACTTACAGCTGCTTCGGCGACCCATTGTTTGCCGGGACGTAAGGTAACACCGGTAAAGTAGAAGTATTGACGGGCAGTGATGTCGCTGGCGGCTTGTAAGGTGTCTCTCACGCCGGCCCTGTTGCCATAGTTGTCAATATCGGCGCCTGTCTGCTGCCATTCCATACCTGTTGTCCAGTCCAGCCGCATATTGCTGTTGCCCAGCGGCTGGTCCTGCAGGGCAATATAGGTACGGGCGCCAAAAGTATTTTCATCCCTTGCTTCGAAGTTGGTGATAAATGGATTTTCGAAGTGGGTATTGCTGCCAAATACAGTGATCACATGCTGCCAGTGTGTGGCGAGCTGTGAGGTATGTACCAGGCCGCCGAACGCTGTTTTATTCCGGATGCCGGCCTGCTGAGTGATGGCGCTGGGCAATGTGGGCGTAGCGGGGCGTGATCCTTTTGGATTGGTTGCTAACTGTGCTGCCGTCAAACCACCAGGAGTATGGTAGTCCAGGTCACTGTAAAACGCGATTAGCTTAAGTTGGTTATGAGGATTATATTGCCATTCCTGGGCTGTTTGTACATAATATCTCTTCATAGCACTGTTATCCCGGTAGCCATCAGAATGGTGTATAGCTTGATAGATATTCAGCTTATAATTGCCCCACTGTTGGTGTAAGCCTATTTGCTCACGGAACAGGCCATAACTGCCACCCTGTATGTCGGCCTTCAGGCGACTGCTGTCTGACAATGTGCCTGCCGGATGGAACAGCACTACACCACCTGAGTTGGCACCGAACTGGCTGCCATCTGGTCCCTTTAATACTTCAATACCCTGGAAACTTCCCGGGTCGGCAAGATTGAGATAGGAATTGCCGCCAGCATCCGTCAGCGGGATCTCGTCCAGGTATAGTTTTACGTTCCGGATGCCAAAAGGAGAGCGTAAAAGGCTACCTCTTAAAGATAAACGGTAACTGCCGGGGGAACGTTCTTCCATCCGTACGCCGGGTACGGTATTCAATGCTGGTAATAGTGTGACGCCCTGTTGCAGTTGTAACTGGCGGTCGGTAAGTACAGTACTGCTGGTAGGTACCTGGAGCAAGGTAAACTGTTTGCCGGGATATGCCTGTATCACTACTTCCCGTAAACGGTGGGTAGTATCAGATGATGATTGTGCATAAGTGGCCAGCGGTAGTATACTAAGTGCCAGTAGAATTTTTTTCATCAGATGGTGTCTTCTATTATTTCAAATCTACTTGTATTTTCCTTATTTGACAGGCTAATTAGGATCACCGGTATTACTCACTACTAATAATATTATTCCCTGACAATGTTATGGCTTGCTATGGAATGTCTTTGCGATCCATCATGATGATATGCCCTGTATAAATTGCTACACGTTTTTCGGCTGTGATAATCAGCAGTTTGTTATGTGCAATAATGCTGCCTGAAAAAAATAATGTCTTTGAATTTGGAAATCTAATTACATGCTGTATATTTGTCTACAGATTCAGTAGACTAATAAGATTTACCACCACCCGGAGAAAAAGCGCTGAGTATTCTCCTTGTTTTGTCCCACCAGCAAAGCAATATTATCAGCAACATAAAAATCAAAAACTGATTATTATATGCATCAGCATAATGGATTATTGATACGTAGTAAGATGGGTGTAGTGGTGAAGAATGATCATACCCAATTTTGTAGTACAGTTGTTTACAACAGCTGTTGCTGATCACTAAGATATTGTTTGCTATAAGCTGTAAATAAAATGCCCGGTCAGGCTAGCGGGGAAGGTGTGTTGCAGATTTATTGGTGGTAAATTATAATGTAATATACCTCCCGCGCCCCCTGGCATTACCTCCTTACCTTTTTATCTACCAACTTTATTTATTACAACATTATTTATACCTGTGGGGTAACGATCATATCGTTACTATTAAAAGATAGTGAATACTTCCTTTAGCAAATAGGTGATCCCGATCCGGATTTCAATCTGGGCTGGTAATATTTATACTCCTCTTAAAGTTTTTAAAATTCTCTTATGGAAAAATAATGACGTTGCATCTATATTGTAAATGTTTATCCCATGAATGCAACGAACATTATTAAATCAGACTTTCTCGACATTCTTTTTGATGGTCGGAATAAAGACTACGGTGCCTATGATTTACGTAGAAGTGAAGACAGGCGTGTGCGCAACGCCATTATTGGTACGACTTCCATCGCATTGGTCATCATCGGTGGATATGTACTCAGTAATAAACTGATGGCTGCGGACATGCATACACGAAAAGACGTAGCAGTGAAAGAAACGATCTTAAAAGATCTTGAAATTCCGGAGGACAAACCCGTAACACCGCCACCACCACCTCCTGCTACACCACCACCGCCGGCCTCTTCATCCATTAGAGTTGCCACACCCACTATTACAGAAGATGATCTTGTACGTCCGGAAGATGAAATGCCGAAGTTAGATAGCATTGGTAATAAAGCTATCGGTGTCGCTAATATTCAAGGTGATCCCAATAGGGTTGAGAATCCGTTTGCCGGTGATGGTACGCCAGGCGGTCCCATTGTAGAACCACCCAAGGTGGCGGAAAGAGAAATTATAGATGGCTATATAGAGATTATGCCATCTTTTCCCGGTGGTGACGATGCATTGGCAAGATTCCTTCAGAAGAACATTCGGTATCCACACATGGCACAGGAAACTGGTATTGAGGGGAAGATATTTGTACAGTTTGTAGTAAACTTTGAAGGAAAGATCAGTGAAGTACAGACTGTAGGGGCCCAAAGGGGAGGCGGACTGGAAGAGGAAGCAACGAGAGTGGTAAAGTTAATGCCAAACTGGAAACCGGGCCGGCAAAACGGACATTCTGTGAGTGTAAGGTATATATTGCCGGTTGGCTTCAGATTAGAGAAATAAATAAGACTAATTCCTTTTTACCCGATCATATTACTCAATTAACAGGTTTATTCTCTCAACACACCCAAATTTAAGGGGGACTTGCGAAAAGGCCGTGGCGGAAGCTGCGGCCTTACTCTTTCTAATAACTTTCCATTCTACTTTGTAACTATTTTATATTATTTTTAGCTCCCGGTTGGCAAAGGCTCTTTTAAATTACGAAATTTAGTTATGGAAGCACCGGTTAATAATACCTTGCAATTATTCAAGAACCTGGTTGGCACCAAGTTCCAGTTATACAATAGTCTCTTTACTGCATTGCCTTTTCATAAGGTAGAAAGAACCGGCGTATTTTTATCATTGTTCCTGATCCATTGTGAAGAAGGATATGAAAAGGAAAAGAGTCCCCAGGAAATTCTCAACTCTTATTTTCAACAATACACCTCCTGCAGTAATGAGCAGCAGAAGCTGGACCTCATGTTCCGCTTTGTGCAGTATGCTGAAAGACAGGTAGTGCTGTTTGACGCCCTGGAAGATGCAGCTTTCCGCGATATTCATGACATGCACGGCTCAGGCTCGCTGAGCCATCTGCAGGCAGAGATCATCGCAGAACAGGCGGAAGAAAAGCTCGCTAAGAAACTGCAGGATTTTTCAGTGAGATTAGTATTGACGGCCCACCCTACCCAATTCTACCCGGGTAGCGTGCTCACCATCATCAATGACCTGTCAAGAGCATTGATCAATGATAATACAGCGCAGGTAAACTCTTACCTGCAGCAGTTGGGTAAAACACCGTTCTTCAAAAAGGAAAAGCCTACGCCTTATGACGAGGCTATCAGCCTGTTATGGTTCCTGGAGAATACTTTCTACCAGGCTGCCGGACGTATTATATCCAAACTAAAAGCACAATTCCCTTCCTCTATCAATAGTACTAATCCGGTGATCAGAATGGGCTTCTGGCCCGGTGGCGACCGCGATGGTAATCCCTTCGTAACTGCAGACACTACATTGCGTGTGGCGGAAGCATTGCGCGGAGGTATTCTCAAATGTTATTACCTGGATGTACGCAGGCTGAAACGTCGCCTCACCTTTAAAGGGATTGAACAGGAACTGGCCGCACTGGAACAGCAGCTGTACAGCAATCTGTTTATTCCCGGTCATAAGACCAATATCACCCAGCAGGAGATCCTGGATACACTGGCACGTATCCGCATTGTGCTCATTGAAGAGAACAATGCACTCTTCCTGAACCTGCTCGACGACCTGGCAAGCCGGGTAGAACTGTTCGGTCTGTTCTTTGCCACCCTCGATATCAGGCAGGATAGCTCTGTACATGGGCCGCTGCTGGATGCGGTAGCTGCTCAGTCAGACTTGTTGCCATCCAACTATGCAACACTCTCTGATGAAGAGAAAATAAACAGCCTGCTGAACATAAAAGGATCACTGAGCCAGGATGCGCTGAAAGAGCCACTGCATAAAGACACCCTGGCTACTATCGCAGCAATAAAGGAAATACAGCAGAACAACGGGGAGTTTGGCTGTCATCGCTATATTATCAGCCATAGTATGAATGCGCTGAACGTGATGGAAGTGTATGGACTGTTCCTGCTGGCCGGCTGGCAGAAGGAATCCATGAGCGTTGATATTGTACCGCTGTTTGAAACAATAGACGATCTCCGCCAGGCTGGTAATGTGATGCGTGAGCTGTATGATAATGCGGCTTACAGGGAACACCTGCGTAAGCGTTCTAATAAACAGACCATCATGCTGGGCTTCTCTGACGGTACCAAAGATGGTGGCTACCTGATGGCTAACTGGAGTATTCACAAGGCTAAGCAGGAGTTAACACGCATTTCCAGGGAATATGAGATAGATGTAGTCTTCTTCGATGGCCGCGGAGGTCCTCCGGCAAGAGGTGGTGGTAAAACACACCAGTTCTATGCATCTATGGGACGGGATATTGCCAATGAAGAAATTCAGCTGACTATACAGGGGCAGACCATCAGTTCCAACTTTGGAACAGTTGACTCTGCACAATTCAACATAGAGCAACTGGTGCATGCAGGTATCGCCAATGAGATATTCTCTTCCCGGGAGGTGACCCTTGCAGATGAAGAGGATGCATTGCTGCAGGAACTGGCAGATGAAGGCTTCAAGGCATTCAATAAACTGAAGTTACATCCTGACTTCCTGGATTACCTGGACTTTGCAAGCCCGCTGCGTTACTATGCTGAAACGAATATCGGCAGCCGTCCATCCAAACGGAATGCTGCAGCTAAGCTGAATCTCAATGATCTGAGGGCCGTACCTTATGTGGGCGCGTGGAGCCAGCTGAAACAGAACGTGCCTGGTTACTATGGCGTGGGAGCTTCATTGGAGGCGCTGGATAAAGCAGGTAAATGGAGTGCAGTTGAAAAACTGTATAAAAATTCACTGTTCTTCCGCACACTGCTGGACAACTGCCAGATGGCGATGAAGAAAAGTTATTTCCCGCTGACTGCTGCATATGGCAAACATCCCCGTTTTGGAGAGGTATGGAATATGATACATGACGAATATAAACGCACACGCGAATATATACTGCGCCTGGTAGGACAAACAGAGCTGATGGGTGCATCGCCGATTGACCAGCTGTCTATACAGATGCGCGAACGTATCGTACTGCCGCTACTAACCATTCAGCAGGGTGCATTGGCCCGTATCCGTGAGCTCAATGAAGCAGGTAATGGTGACGGACTGAAAGAAACGTATGAAAAACTGGTTGTACGTTGCTCTTTTGGTATCATCAATGCCGGCAGGAATTCTGCCTGATACGATTGCAACACTTGTCATAATAACAAACGCTCAATGCATTCCGCATTGAGCGTTTTACTTTCTGCTTTTTTTGCGTAAATTAACAGAGGGAAGATCACTGTAATTTCATTAACCCATTTCCCTGTAACAAACTGTCAGGACTAAGACACATTTAAACCAAAATACTATGCATTTAACGGCAAGGGAAACTGAAAAACTATTGTTATACCTGGCGGGAGAACTTGCTGAAAAGAGAAAGGCCAGGGGACTCAAACTGAATTATCCGGAAGCAATAGCATTGATCAGCAGCCGCTTACAGGAAGCGGCCAGGGACGGACAGACAGTTGCGCAGCTGATGCAGTACGGCGCTACTATCCTGACCCGCGAAGATGTGATGGAAGGTATTCCGGAAATGATCGATGAGATCCAGATAGAAGCTACTTTCCCGGATGGTTCCAAGCTGGTGACAGTACATCATCCGATCAGATAAGAACGACAATCAACCAATAGCTAAATCCTCTTCAACTATGATCCCAGGTGAATATTTTATTGTCCCCGGTGTGATCGACGCTAACAGCGGCCGGACAATCACACAGGTAAAGGTGGTCAACACAGGAGACAGGCCTGTGCAGATCGGCTCTCATTGTCACTTTTTTGAGGTAAACCGCATGTTATCCTTCAACAGGGAAGCGGCCTTTGGTATGCGCCTGAACATTGCGGCAGGTACCGCGGTGCGCTTTGAGCCCGGAGAAGAAAAGACAGTCACCCTGGTGCCGCTGGGAGGAAACAGGAAAGCCTTCGGCATGAATAATCTGGTGAATGGCACTACCATTGGAGAAGAAGCCCGTCATAAAGCCATGGAACAGGTAAAAGAACAACAATTTAAACACCAGCCGGAATGAGTCTTCAGATAAACCGTGACCGCTATGCGGCAATGTATGGTCCTACAACGGGCGATAAAGTACGTCTGGGAGATACAGACATTATCATCGAAATAGAGCACGATCATACTGTATATGGCGACGAGGCCAAATTTGGCGGAGGTAAAACCATCCGCGATGGCATGTCGCAGTCATCCACCGCTACCCGCGATCAGGGGGTGCTGGATATGGTGATCACCAGTGTGATGATCATCGACCACTGGGGCATCGTGAAAGCGGATATCGGCATCAGGGATGGGAAGATCGTGAAGATAGGGAAGGCGGGTAATCCAGATACCATGGACGGTGTAGACCCGGATATGATCATTGGAGCCAGCACAGAAGTACATGGCGGTGCCGGACTGATAGCTACCGCCGGTGGTATTGATACACATATTCACTTTATCAGCCCGCAGCAGATTACCCATGCTTTACATAGTGGTATCACCACGATGATTGGTGGTGGTACCGGTCCCGCAGATGGTACCAATGCTACTACTGTCACACCCGGTAAATGGTTCATCCGTAAAATGTTGCAGTCGGCAGATGCTTTTCCCATGAACCTGGGGTTTCTCGGCAAAGGCAACTGTGCCACCGAAGCACCGCTGTGGGAACAGATAGAAGCCGGTGCACTGGGTTTAAAGATCCATGAGGACTGGGGTTCGTCTCCGGCCGTTATCGATGCCTCTTTGAAGGCGGCAGACAAATACGATGTGCAGGTGGCTATCCATACAGATACACTGAATGAATCGGGCTTCCTGGAAGATACTATTAAGGCGATTGATGGCCGTGTGATCCATACCTATCATACGGAAGGCGCTGGCGGAGGGCATGCGCCCGATATTATCAAAGCCGCCATGTATCCGAATATCCTGCCCTCATCTACCAACCCTACAAGACCGTACACCGTCAATACGATCGATGAACACCTGGACATGCTGATGGTGTGCCATCACCTCGATAAAACTGTACCTGAGGATGTTGCTTTCGCTGATTCCCGTATCCGCCCGGAGACGATTGCTGCGGAAGATATCCTGCATGATATGGGTGTATTTAGTATGATGAGCTCCGATTCGCAGGCCATGGGCCGTGTAGGGGAAGTGATCATCCGCACCTGGCAAACAGCAGACAAGATGAAGAAACAGCGGGGGGCACTGGCAGAAGATAATGGTAAAGGCAATGATAATTTCAGGGCCAAACGTTATGTGGCCAAGTACACAATTAATCCTGCTATCACACATGGCATTGCGACACATGTAGGATCGCTGGAGCCGGGTAAACTAGCCGATATTGTACTATGGAAACCCGCTTTATTTGGCGCCAAGCCGGAAATGATCATCAAAGGCGGTATGATCATCTGTAGCCGTATGGGAGATCCTAATGCTTCTATTCCTACTCCGCAGCCTGTTATGTACAGGGAGATGTTCGGCGCTTTTGGCGGCGCCCTGCATAAGACCTGTGTGACGTTTGTATCACAGGCAGCAGCAGGGAAAAATATCGCGCAGGAATATGGTCTGCAAAAGATCATATTGCCGGTGAAGAACTGCCGGAACATCGGGAAGAAAGATATGGTACATAACAACAGTACGCCGGAAATAAAGGTCAATCCGGAAACATATGAAGTAAGTATAGATGGGCAGGTGCTGACCTGTGAACCGGCAGCGGTATTGCCATTGGCACAACGGTATTTCCTGTTTTAATTGCAGATATGATCATCATAGAAAAGATAGAAGGCAATGTTGCAAACTATTCCACAGCCAACCGGGTCATGGATCCTTTGCTGCTGGAATGGTTTGAAGCAGGCAAACGCTTGTTACGCCGGCATACGCAGGGCGGACAGGAAGTGGCGTTGCGCTTCATGCGGGAAGCACCTATGTTACAACAGGGAGATATTGTATGGATGGACGATAAAAAAGCTATCGTTATAGACATCGTTCCGGCAGCCGCTATCGTTCTGAAGCCGGTTACTATGAAGGATATGGCGGCTGTTTGTTATGAGATCGGCAATAAACACCTCCCATTATTCCTGGAAGGAGATGAAGTCCTGGTACCATACGAGGAGCCTTTGTTCCGCTGGCTGGAAGCTAAGGGATATAATCCTGTTAAAGAACAGCGTACACTAACCAATATGTTGCGAAGCAATATTATACCACATGAACATGGCAGCTCAGGATCGCTTTTTAGTAAGATCATGCAGCTCGCCTCCAAATAAACCATGATGCAGAACTGGCTACCATACCTGCTACACCTGAGTGATCCTACACTGCCGATAGGGGCTTATACGCATTCCGGCGGACTGGAAACCTATGTGCAGCAGGGATTGATAAAAGATGCCGGAGATGCCGCTGCTTTTATCAGGAACATGCTGGAGCATAACCTGCCATACAATGATGCACTTTTCGCTGTGCTGTCATATCGTGCGGCGGAAGCTGGGGATGTGCAGCAGCTGGTACAACTGGACCAGGAGTGTACTGCATTGAAAGCGCCACAGGAACTGAGGATGGCCAGCCAGAAGCTGGGCATACGCCTGCTGAAGTTATTGTCTCCACTGGTGGTGCATGCTACCGGAGATGCTTATATGGCGAACATCAGGTCTGGTGAAGCAGCAGGGCATTATTGCCTGGCATTTGGAGTGTATGCCTGCCTCTCAGGCATTCCGCTATCTGAAGCAATAACCGCGTTCTATTATAACGCAGCTACCGGTATGGTAACCAATAGCGTAAAGCTGGTGCCGCTTGGGCAGCAACAGGGACAGCAGATCCTGTTTGAACTGTTACCGAAGCTGCCTGCATTGGTTGAACAGACATTAAGTATGCCACGGGAACTGGCCGGACGTTGCAGCTTCGGATTTGATATCAGGAGTATGCAGCACGAAAGGCTATATTCAAGATTGTATATGTCTTAGTACATATTCTGTATGGCCGGTACCGTATGAATTGAATTACGTAAACAAGTTGAAAATGCAATCGCGTACATACATAAAGATAGGCGTAGCCGGTCCTGTAGGCGCCGGTAAAACAGCGCTGATAGAAAGGTTGTCCAGGCAGCTGCATGAGCAGTATAGCCTGGCCGTGATCACCAATGATATCTATACAAAAGAGGATGCAGAATTCCTGGTGAAGAACAGCCTGTTGCCTGCCGAAAGGATCATAGGTGTGGAGACAGGCGGCTGTCCGCATACTGCCATACGCGAAGATGCCAGTATGAACCTGGAAGCAGTGGAAGAAATAGCAACGAGATTCCCTGATGTAGAGATCATCTTTATTGAAAGCGGCGGCGATAATTTGTCTGCTACCTTCAGCCCGGACCTGGCTGATCTGACCATCTTCGTTATTGATGTAGCGGAAGGTGATAAGATACCCCGCAAGGGAGGACCGGGCATTACCCGTTCAGACCTGCTGGTCATCAACAAGATTGACCTCGCGCCCTATGTAGGCGCCAGTCTTGAAGTGATGGAAAGGGATGCCCGTAAGATGCGTCAGGGCAGACCATTCGTCTTTACCAATCTAATGACCCAGGAAGGGCTGGACACCGTGATAGGATGGATCAGGAAATATGCATTACTGGAAATGGTGGAGGAGCCTGCTTTGCTGCAATGAAGAGTGAACTGCAAATAAAGGCGGCTGTCAGGGGTATACGTACCTATCTGCAACACTGCTACTATACAAAGCCTTTTAAGGTGGCTGATATCAGTGGGAGCAGGCCCGGTATGTTACATCTGACCATGATGACGGCATCGCCGGGGATACTGGATGGAGATGCATATGATATCCGGGTTACATTGGCGGAAGACGCTGGCCTGCATCTGTACACACAGTCATATCAGCGCATATTTAACATGCAGCATGGGGCCCGGCAACGTTTTCATGTGGAGATGGGACGGGGCAGCAGTTTATGTTATCTGCCACATCCTGCGGTGCCACACGAGCAATCGGTGTTTGACAGTGCTAACCGTATTGAGCTGGGAGAGGATTGCCGCCTATTGTGGGGAGAGATCATTACCTGTGGGCGGAAACTGAGTGGAGAAGTGTTCAGGTGTAAACATTTTCAGAATATACTGGAAGTATACAGGGATGGCAGGTTGTTGTTTAAGGATGTAACCGTTTTGCAACCAGGCATAGTACCACCGGCTAACATGGGCCAGTGGGAAGGATATACACATCAGGCCTCCTTATTATGGCATGATGAAAAGCAGGATATGACAGCGATGGGAGAGGTGTTACACGAGTGTCTGTCCGCAGAAACAAATATTACTGCCGGTGTGTCCCGCACGGCCTCGGGGGCATTGCTCCTGCGTGTACTGGGGCAGGGAGGGGAGCAGTTGTATGAGCTATTCAAAAAGATAGCCCTGCTGGCCGGAGAAGAACGAAAACTATAAAAGTACAGGATATGAATACGGAATTGCAGGTATTGTTGCTGACAGCTGTCACAATAAGTTGTCTGCATACATTGACGGGACCTGACCACTATATCCCATTTATAGCCCTGAGCAGGGTGAGGGGCTGGACTGCCGGTAAGACGGTGGTCTGGACATTACTTTGCGGTATCGCGCATGTGGGCAGCTCCGTATTACTGGGATTGCTGGGTATAGGGCTGGGTTGGTCTTTGTCAAAGATCAGCGGTCTGGAAAACCTGCGTGGAGGGCTGGCCGGTTGGGCCTTGCTCACCTTTGGCCTGCTGTATACGGTATGGGGCCTGAAACGGGCCTGGAATAATAAGGTGCATAAGCATTTTGATGTGTATGATAACGGGGATATATACGTGTATGAACATAAACACGGGCAGATTGTTTATCCTCAGGACAGAACAAGGGTCACACCCTGGATCATGTTGCTCATTTTCGGGCTTGGACCCTGTGAACCGCTGATCCCCCTGTTGACCTACCCGGCAGCGCAACATTCTACCTATGGTATGGTAATGCTGATCGGGTCTTTTACACTGTTCACGCTGCTAACAATGACGGGCATGGTCATACTGGGGTATTATGGCTTTTCTATATTGAAAACCAGTAGTTTGGAGCGGTATGTGCATGCCCTGGGAGGGGGCACAATACTGATATGTGGCATTGGAATGGTATACCTGGGCTGGTAGATTTAAGAAAAATTTAAGACTAGCCGGGAGATTGCATTTATCACGGATTTTCATGTATAAACAATGGTAATTAACATGGGATGTTCAAAGTTTTGTCAGGTCATCTAATAGTAATTGTAATTGGTAATTGATAATTCGTACTTTTACTTCATTCTTTTAGGCACTTACACGATAATTTATGGCACAAAGCGTATTCGATTTTGGCATGATTGGTCTGGGCGTAATGGGTAGAAACCTTTTACTGAACATGGCTGATCATGGTTTTTCCGTTATTGGTTTTGATAAAGATAGTACCAAGACCGGGGCTCTGGAATCGGCTGCTACAGCTGGCACTACTGTAAAGGGAGTGGCAGAACTGGCAACCATGGTACAATTACTGGAGCGTCCGCGCAAGCTGATGATGTTGGTACCAGCCGGTCAGCCGGTGGATGATGTGATCGAATCACTGATTCCCCTGCTGGAAAAAGGTGATGTGGTGATCGACGGTGGTAACTCACATTATACAGATACATTGCGTCGGGTAAAATACCTGCGGGATAAAGGTATTCATTTCATGGGCATCGGCGTATCAGGTGGGGAGAAAGGCGCCCGTACGGGACCAAGCATCATGCCTGGTGGCGACAAGGAAGCTTACGAGAAAGTAAGGCCGATGCTGGAAGCAATTTCCGCAAAGGTAAATGGTGAACCATGCGTAGCTTACCTGGGTAAGGAAGGCGCCGGTCACTATGTGAAAATGGTACACAATGGTATCGAGTATTCCATCATGCAACTGATCAGCGAGGCTTATGCATTGCTGAAACAGGCTGGCCTGGATAACGACCGTTTACACCAGGTATTTAAAACCTGGAATGAAGGCGATCTGCAATCTTTCCTCATAGAGATCACCGCTGATATCTTCCTGCAGAAGGATGATAAGACCAGTGCAAGACTGGTGGACGTGATCTCCGATAAAGCGGGTTCCAAAGGAACCGGTAAATGGACTTCACAGGATGCGATGGAACTGCCTGTTGCCGTTCCGGTAATAGACACCGCCGTTGCCCTGCGTACCCTGTCCGGTTACAAGGATGAACGCGTACAGGCGGCTGCATTATACAAAGCTGCAGATGCAAAACTCAATACACCGGTAGATACCTGGATACAACAGGTACACGATGCACTGTACTTCGGTGTGATCATCAGCTACGCACAGGGGCTGGCTATGCTGCATCAGGCCTCCAGAGAGCTGCAGATGGAAATACCGCTACCTGAAGCAGTGAAAGTATGGAGAGGTGGATGTATCATCCGTTCTACCCTCCTGGAAGTGTACACCACCGCTTACAAAGCGTCTCCTGAGTTACCAAATATCCTGTTGAACAAGGACGTAGCAGCCCTTGTAGAGAATGCCATTACAAACACACGTGCAGTAGTAGCACAGGCAGCCCTGACAGGTACCGCAGCTGCTGGTATCATGTCAGCTCTTGCTTACTTCGATGCTTACCGCACAGAACGTATGCCTACCAACCTGGTGCAGGCGCAGCGCGATTACTTCGGCGCCCATACCTATCAGCGTATAGATGCACCTGGCAGTTTCCATACTGTATGGGGTGAATAAAAAGTTTTGGAGTGTCCGTCCGCCTGAGGCGTGATGGACACTCTCATAAAATATAGAGTTATGCAAAATCATAAACGTCCGCCTGCCTCCATCGTCTTCATCTTCGGCGGCAGCGGCGACTTGAATTACAGAAAACTATCGCCGGCTTTATACAACCTGTTCCTGGATAACTACATGCCGGAAAAATTTGCTATTGCCGGTATCGGCCGTAGTCCCTATGATAATGACGCTTACCGCGAGCGCTTACTGGATGGTATCAAGAAATTTTCCCGCCGTAAAGGAGAACAGAACGGTCACTGGAAAGATTTCAGCCAGCACATAAGCTACCTGCAGATGGATGCGGAAGACCAGTCGGCATATAGCGCCATCACTGACTATGTGAAGGTAAAGGAAGAAGAGTGGAATGAACATCCCAACGTTATATTCTACCTGTCGGTAGCGCCTCAGCTGATGCCTGCCATCGCACAGAAACTGGGTAGCCTGAACCTGTGCAGTGACAAGCGTAACACCCGCATCGTGATAGAAAAACCATTCGGACACGATCTGCAGAGCGCTCACGACCTGAATACATTGCTGCAAAGCCTCTTCTCCGAAGAACAGATCTACCGCATTGACCACTACCTCGGTAAAGAAACAGTGCAGAACCTGATCGCACTTCGCTTTGCCAATGCACTGTTCGAACCAATATGGAACCGCAACTACATCGATCATATACAGATCACAGCTTCCGAGACTGTGGGTCTGGAAGGCCGCGGTGGTTACTATGAAGGTTCCGGTGCACTGCGCGATATGGTACAGAACCACATCCTGCAGGTAATGTGTATGATTGCTATGGAAGCTCCTGTATCTTTTGATGCGAACGAGATCCGTAACAAGAAAGTGGATGTACTGAACGCTATCCGCAAATTCACTAAAGATAAGATACACGAAAACGCAGTACGCGGGCAGTATTCTGCCGGCTGGAGAAAAGGCCAGCAGGTAGTGGGCTACCGTGAAGAGAAAGGCGTAGATAAAGAATCTGCTACTGAAACTTACGCTGCCGTTAAGTTCTATGTTGACAACTGGCGCTGGCAGGGCGTACCGTTCTACGTACGTACCGGTAAGAACATGCACCAGAAGGCGACTAATATCACCCTGCAGTTCCGCCAGGCGCCGCACTACGCGTTCCCTGCCGAATCAGCAGAAACCTGGCGTCCTAACCGCCTGACCATCAGCATACAGCCTGAAATGGATATCCGCATCCGCTTCCAGGCAAAACGTCCGGGTCAAAGCATGGAACTGGATCCGGTAGAAATGGTCTTTAACTTCGACCGCCAATATGGTGACGACCATGCACCTGAAGCATATGAAACACTGCTGCTGGACGTAATGGAAGGGGATGCGACCCTGTTCATGCGTGCAGACCAGGTAGAAGCTGCCTGGAAAGTGGTAATGCCTATACTGGAAACATGGGAATCCCGTACGCCGGTAGATTTTCCTAACTATGCACCTGATTCCTGGGGACCTGAAGATGCAGACGCCCTGATCGCAAGAGATGGTCACGCCTGGATCAACTTACCTAAATAAGAGCAATGGAATTACATATAGCCAAGAACACCCAGGAACTGAGCGAGAACCTGGCCGCATGGATCAGCAATTATATCCAGGAAGTGCTGCAGGACCAGCCTATCTTCACATTTGCCCTCTCCGGAGGAAGCACGCCTAAACAGCTGTATACGCTGCTCACCAAAGAGCCGTATAAACTGATCATTCCATGGGAGAGGATCCACTTCTTCTGGGGAGATGAAAGGGCGGTACCTTTTGAAGATGAGCGTAATAATGCGCGCATGGCCTACGAAACCCTGCTGAACGTGGTAGGAGTGCCTTCAGAAAATATCCATGTAATGCGCACGGATATTGAACCTGAAGCTGCTGCTGTAGAATATGAAAAGATCCTGCAGCAATACTTCAAAGACAGCGACACAACTTTTGATCTCGTACTGTTAGGTATGGGAGATGATGGACATACCCTGTCCCTCTTCCCCGGTACAGAAGTAGTACATGAGAAAAAAGCCTGGGTAAAAGCGTTCTTCCTGAAAGCACAGGATATGTTCCGTATCACACTGACAGCACCTGTTGTAAATGAGGCAGCCTGTGTTATATTCATGGCTACCGGTACCGGTAAAGCCCTGACACTGAAAAGTGTGATAGAAGGCGACTTCAATGCGGAAAAATTCCCTTCCCAGCTGATCCGTCCACAGGATGGAGAGCTGCACTGGTTTGTGGATGAAGCAGCAGCCGGCGCCCTGGAAATGTAAGGGACCGCTGATGATAAAATACTTATAAAAGCCTC
Source organism: Chitinophaga sp. CF418 (assembly GCF_900142925.1). Lineage (GTDB taxonomy): Bacteria > Bacteroidota > Bacteroidia > Chitinophagales > Chitinophagaceae > Chitinophaga. Next base: position 424,632 of record NZ_FRCN01000004.1, on the reverse strand, counting down.
TCTGGTATAACCGGAGAGGCTTTCATATTTCAAAGGAATGAGGAATATTGAGTGAAAGTCCTGCAGATCGACGAAAGTTGTTATTGATCTCATTGCATGACCGCATCGACGGCCAACTATAAGTATCGTTGCGCTGGTTTTCCTGAAATAGCTGCTTGTACAGGTCGCGTCTTGCCTGACTGAAAAGGATGGTTTGGGACTATCAGGGAAAGACTAATATTATACCGGTCCCTGTGCAGATGCTATTAGGAATTCATACCCTGTCATTCTATATTTAAGGACGTTAATCAATTTCGGTATTTATCAATTCATGGTCTCATCTATCAACTACTGTTATGAAAAAACTCTTCCTTTATGCAGCGGCTTTTTTTATCGGCTGTGCGCCACTTGCGGCACAACAATACACCGCTGACTGGGCGTCCCTGAACAAACGCGGTATCCCTGCCTGGTTCAATGAAGCCAAGTTTGGCATCTTCATACACTGGGGTGTGTATGCCGTTCCTTCCTTTGCCGTGGTAGGGCCGGGTGGTTATTCCGAATGGTACTGGTATCAACTGGATGGTGCAAAGGACGAAACACATCAGAAAGTAAGGGCTTTTCATGATAAAAATTATGGCAAGGATTTCAGTTATCAGCAGTTTGAATCACAGTTCAATGCCTCCTTATTTGATCCTGCCCAATGGGCCGACGTGTTCCGCCGTTCAGGTGCTAAATATGTGGTGCTGACTTCCAAACACCATGAAGGATATTGCCTGTGGGATAACAAACAGGCAGATTCCGTATGGGGACGGCCCTGGAATGCGGTAACAGGTACCCCTAAAAGAGATCTGCTGGGAGATCTGACCAATGAGGTAAGAAAAGCTGGTTTGAAAATGGGCTACTACTACTCTCTCTACGAGTGGTTCAACCCACTGTGGAAAAAGGACAGAGCCAGCTATGTAAAAAATGTAATGACGCCACAGTTCAAAGATCTTGTAACACGTTATAAACCTTCTGTGATCTTTTCTGATGGTGAATGGGAACAGTCAGATACCGCCTGGCGCAGCACAGAACTACTGGCCTGGTTATTTAATGAATCTCCTGTGAAAGATGAAGTAGCAGTAGACGACCGCTGGGGGAGCAATACAAGAGGGCACAACAATGGCGCTACCTATCTTACCTCTGAATATGGAAGTGGCATGCAGCCCGGTGTAGTATGGGAAGAAAGCCAGGGTATCGGTAATTCCTACGGCTATAACCGTATGGAGACTGTGAATGATTATAAAAAGAGTAATGACCTGATCGTACTGCTGGTGGATATAGTGTCCCGTGGTGGGAACCTGCTGCTGGATATAGGCCCCACTGCCGATGGCCGTATACCAGTAATCATGCAGCAACGACTCGTGGATATGGGCGCATGGCTGGAAGTGAACGGAGAAGCGATTTACAATACAAAGTCATGGAAAGAGACACGGCAGTGGAGTGCAGGAAAGCGTCCACAGGTGAAAGAAGCCAGTTTCATGTCAGACTACAATGTTGCAAAGATGGTAAAGCCATCTAAAGAACATGCACATATTGAGATGTTCTTTACGAAGAAAGATGACGCACTGTATTGTATAGCTACCGGCTATGAACCGCAATTACGAATAAAAGATTTCACACCGGCAAAACAGGCGAAAGCAGTGATACTCGGCTGTAATAAAGCAATAACATGGCAGCAGCAAGGTAAAGACTGCGTGATTAACTTATCCGGATTACGTCCCGGAGATATTACCAGCAACCTGTTTGTAGTGAAGATCAAATAACATAAAGATAAATTGGTACGAAGATCAACTAGCATGAAGTGAAGTCCGGTTAGTATTAGTCTGAAGATAATTGCAGTTGTTTTCCAATACAAATACAGTCTAAGAAATATTAAGCCAGACTACAATTGGACGTCTGCAACCAGCAGTGGGTTCAGATGGAGATCTCTGGCCTTAGTTGTTTGAAGTATGCTGATACGCTTGACGGGAGTTAAATAGATAACTACTGCCCGTACGCATCCTACAGCTAAATGCTTAGGAACTTCAAAGAACTACAGCCAGAGGTCCCATCTGAAAACCCGCTGCAATGTGTTAAACCATCAATTTCACAAACTGTCAATACTTTCCGCATCCCATCTGAAAACCCACTGCAATATATTAATCCGTTATTTTCACAAACCGCTTTGTAAATATTTTCTGCTTTCCTTCATAGATCACGCAGATATAAACGCCCGCAGCCATTCCTTTCAGCGAATAAGTTTCCCGCATTTGCGTCAGTGGACGGGTAAACACAGTGCGGCCGTTCATATCTGTAAAGCGTATCTGGAAATCTCCCAGGCGGCTACTAAGTAGAGTCAGTTGTTGTGAAGCCGGTACAGGGAACAAGTGGAAGTCCTGGTTGATCAATATCTGCACAGACTGTACATCCGAATAAATAGAACGGCCATCAGTTAATTCCAGCCTCACACGATAATAAAAGATACCAGAATGGCCGGGATGATCTTTATAAAGAGCCATGTTATCCTGGCCGTCCGGAATGATATCCAGGCTGGAAAGTGTGATGAAATCGCTGCCCTGTAAGCGTTCCCAATAGATCTTTTTCACCTTGTACCCTGCGTTGAGCACCACGGTAATATCAACACTGTTGTCTGCCAGCACATCTGCCAGTACCTGGCGAAAGAAACAATAAACACCCTGTTGCTCATAGTTGTAAGTAGGACCCTGCAATCCGGCCCAGCCATCTTTATGTACCGGTACCACTGAAATATAAGGTGAGGAAAGCTGTGCTTTGGATATCAGCAGGATGGTGTCTGTCGTAGTCGTGACAGGAGACAGCACCTGCCCTTTCAGCGTATATATCTCATAAGCGGAAGCATGATCAACACCTTTCCAGTTTATCTGCAGCGTATCAGGACAGTTATATCCTACATTGATCGCGATTGGCGCAGATATATTGAAATAATTACTTGTCCAGCTGGTATCCGCGGTGCTCATCCGCAGTAATCCCTTACTGAAAATGCCGGGAATATTCCAGCGGCTGTTTGCACCTGCCAGGGGAATATCAGCAGCTATCGGTATCCAGGTAAGCCCACTGTCTGCACTAAAGGAAAGTGTGCCATTACCGGTATGTGGTGTACGCCAGCGTACCGCAATATTGTCTCCAGCGCTCAGTTGTTCGCCGGCGGCAGGGTATTGCCATTCAAAGGAAGACAGGGGAATAGCCTGCCAGGCAATATGAAAGCGTTGGATGGTACCTGAGGACAGCTGCCGGGCATGGACCCTGATATTCACTGTTCCCACTGCAGGCAGTTCAATGGATACCTGCTCCAGGTTATTCAGACTATCCCTGCCACGGCGGGCAGGGGCTGTAAGTGAATCGGCAGCAGGAAAAGTGCTCAGCAGCCAGGGAAGATAACTATTACCTACATTATCTGTAACAGATAGGTCCAGGTCATTGAGCAAAGCTTTACTAACATTCTCCGTAGCAGCAGGATCATTCCAGCTAAGCGTGATCTTCAACCTGGCGGTATTGGACGGTACATTGACAGGGATAACAGCTGTATTGCCTGTAGTGACCTCGCCGGAAAAAAGCCGCTTGTCTTTGATGGTACGCACTGCTGCGATAGCATTCAGTAGGCCGTATCCGCTGCTATAATCCGGCCCGGGAGTATTAATATCATCCGCGCTGTTGACCAGTATGGCTTTTACCATAGCGGCAGCCGGCGTCACACTATATTCCTGTTGGAAAGCCTCCTGTACAAGGGTTGTAATACCTGTTGTAGTCGCCGCCGCATCAGAGGTGCCGGCTTGTCCGTAAGCCACCAGCTGTGGGTAGATGCGGCCGTCAAAGGCAGGACCTTTGGAACTAAGTAGCGGAACATTATAACCAGTATCAATTCCTCCCACCACCAGCACATTCTTTGCCTGTTTAAATGTACCACTAAGATTGGCATAACCTGCCAATCCCCTGTAAGTGCCATCTGTTGGAGCGGTATTGCCGATATTGCCCGAAGAGAAAATATGTAGCAGCGTATCCAGCGTATATATCTGCTGATCGTATGCTACGGCTTCTGCTCCGTAATAGTTCTCAAGAGAAGTGCCATAGGAATGATTCTGTACAGTAATACCAGCATTCTTAAAATAGTTATTCTCATCTGGTAGCAGACGCTGATAATCGGAAGAACTAAGCTTTGCTTTTACAGCAACACCTTTGCCACTGGGCCCTGTATTTCCAAAACCTGCAATAAGCGTCGCCATCATGGTAGCATGCGGATTGACAGTATTGGCAGCGAGCGGAGAAGGAACCGCTTTTCCTAAAAGATCGATATCAGTTGTATCAAACCATTCTTCTTTCAGGCCTACAGTATGTTTATCGCCTTGTAAGGTAGGATATTGCTGATGGAGGGCATTGATGTAATCAACGGAAGGCAGCGCATTAAAGATAGCGACCTCTGTACGCGCAGTCCGCAACCTGTCTACAAAGCGCACGTTGTGTTGAGCGGTAAATAAAGCCCAGTCTCTCATCTTCACAGCTGCTATCACTACAGGGTAGGACGATGCCGCTGACAGTGGCCGGCAATATCGGAGGGTATTAACAGTATTGTTAAACGACACCTGTACCAGCAGGCTATCCTGCAATTGTAATGTACTCACATCCCTGACCAGCGCATCACTACATTTCCAGTTATGATTGGCAGGATAGATCTTTACAACATGTTTCGCTTCAACAGAATCAAACTGTGCCTGTTGCAGGATATGATGTTGGGGACTCAGTGATCTCGTCAACCCATGTTGTTGTAGCAGGGCATCGCCGGGGAATACGTCAAATTTCACCAGGAAATATCCGGAAGGGGATGCAGTGGTGTCTGCATAACGAAGTACAATGCTGTCGGTAGAGGTACGTTCCTGAGCGGATACATCATAGGTATTGAACAGATTGATCAGCAGGAATAGACATAATATCGGAATGCGGGCATTCATGTGCGGGCAACAATTTTGGTCGAGACATGAATGTAAATAAAAAAAACAGGAATTAAGAATCAGGAATTAGTGGCGGATGAGTATTCCGGCATTAAATTCCTGATCCTTAATTGTCAGGCTTTTACCATGCGTCTATGCTCACAGTCTCCATCTCTTGTCCGGTCAGTAATGAACCGGCGGGTGTGCTGGGATATATTTCTTCGAATGTTTTTACCTGGTTCATGAACACACGGCGGGAAATATGGCTGCGGGTAATGTGGTGTGGTGTTTCCAGACCAGCGGCAGCAGCCAGTTCTATGGCGCTTTCAATGGTATCCTGGTGATAATTGGATACGCGGTGTTTTTTGTCGTCTATTACCAGGCCGGCCATCAGCCATTTGTCCTGGGTAGCCACGCCTGTAGGACAGCGGTTGGTATTACATACCAGCGCCTGTATACAACCGAGGGCCATCATCATAGCACGGGCGCTGTTGCAGGCATCTGCGCCCAGGGCCATTGCACGAAGGATGTGGAAACCGGTCAGTATCTTACCGGAAGCGATCACTTTTACTTTACCGCGGATATTGTAACCAGTCAGGGTATCATGTACAAAAGCCAATGCGTCCATCAGCGGCATCCCTACAGAGTTGGAGAATTCAGGAGGTGCAGCACCGGTACCGCCTTCACCACCATCCACCGTAATAAAGTCCGGATAACAGCCTGTTTCCAGCATTGCCTTACAGATGGCATGGAACTCTCTTTTCTGCCCGATACAGAGCTTAAAACCTACCGGTTTTCCCCCACTCAACTGACGCATACGGGAGATGAACTGCATCATCTGCCTGGGCGTATTGAAGGCGGTATGATAAGGAGGAGAAGCGACGGTAGTATGCGGTTTTACATGACGGATGGCCGCAATTTCAGGTGTATTCTTTGAAGCTGGCAAGATCCCTCCATGGCCAGGTTTGGCTCCCTGGGAGATCTTTAGTTCAACCATTTTAATCTGAGGAGTGGCGCATTTTTCTGAGAAGAGCTTCTCATCAAAATTACCGTCAGCAGTACGACAACCGAAATACCCGGTACCAATCTGCCAGATAATATCGCCACCCTGTGTCAGGTGATGCTCGCTGATGCCACCTTCGCCGGTATTGTGAGCGAAATTACCCAGTTTAGCACCTCCGTTCAGTGCCTGTACCGCATTGGAACTGAGAGATCCGTAACTCATAGCGGAAACATTCAGGATGCTGGCAGAATAAGGTTGTGTACAATCATTCCCCCCGATCAGCACCCGTGGGTCCTTATTCATTTTCTCAAAGGCCCTGGGCTGAATGGAATGAGCCATCCATTCATAGCCTTCGGCGTATACATTGAACTGTGTACCAAATGGTTGGGAGTTCAGTTCCCTTTTGGCACGCTGGTAAATGGTAGAACGGTCCACACGATTTACCGGGCTGCCATCAATATCACTTTCCACGAAGTATTGGTATATCTTGGGACGGATATCTTCCATAAAATAACGCAGACGGCCCACTATAGGGTAGTTGCGCATAATAGCATGTTTTCGCTGGGTTATATCGATCAACCCCATGACAATCAATGGTAATATCAGTACCAATAACCACCAGGTCCAGGGAAAGAAATATCCCAGACAGGTAATGAAAGCCAAACTGACCACCGTAAAAGCAATAAATCCTTTCATATATAAGCTCCCTTTAATAAGGCAGCTAAGTTAGGAAAAATCAGATCAGCTTATTGTTCTTTAACACTGTTGTGATCTTCATAATGATCTCGTTTTTCGTGTTCTCAAAACTTCGGATATCCCCATTCACGATCCAGCAGGACACCGTCACTTTCAGGTTGGCGCCGTCTATATTAGTGAAATAAACCTCAGGCGTTTTGTGCTCCGGCAGTTTATCCACACCTTTCAGTGCGTCGGCGACCAGGCGCCGGATTTCTAACGCACTTTCATGTACGGCGGGTACGTTGAAAGTAATTTCTGTTCTCCGTTCAGGCGTGAGAGAATGGTTAATGATCGGTTTCTGAAAGATCTCTTTATTGGGAATGATGACATGGAGTCCATCGAGGGTACGGATCAGGGTAGAACGAAGCTGGATTTCTTCCACACTGCCGCAAAAGCCGTTTGTTTCTATCTGGTGACCTACTTCAAAAGGCCTGCGGAAGGTGATGAAGATGCCTGATATGAAATTGGCTGTCAGGTCCTGGAACGCAAAGCCGAGGGCCAGACCAATGATGCCGGCGCCTGCCAGCAGGGAGGAAACCGCCTTTTCCAGTTTGAGTACATCCAGCGCCACAAATAGGCCGATCAGGGTGATGATGATGGAAGCAAGGTTGGCAAACAGGCCGCTCAACGCAGGGGTATCGGATAGTTTTAATACAAATTTATACACCAGCATTTTAATGATCCGGGCCAGCAGGAAAAAGGCGACCACTACGAAGATGGCTACTGCCATATTGGGAAGCATTTTAATACCTGCGGTCGTCCACCGGTGCAGCTTATCCCATATAAGGTCTCCCCAGTGCGAAAAATCTGTATTCATAATATCCAGGTTTTGATGAACAGATGCTTATGCTATCCTAATAACTGTGCCATCTGTCTGAAACAGATCAACTGCCGAAAAACCGGGACAATATCAGTTTGTTTTAAATGGGTATAACCTTATCTTACGGGACAACTTATTTCAGCTTATGCAATTTCGCCATCTGATATTAGCATGTGGCCTGCTCACAGGAGCGGTAGCGCCCTCGCATGCACAGGCGCCGTTTGACGCCTCCAGGATCAAAGTTTCATGGGAAGTAGTGGAAAACAACCACCAGGGGAAGGCCGAGTTTCTTTCTGCCTTTACCATTGTAAACAAGGGTAAGACTGCTTTCCCCGCAAAGGGCTGGCAGCTGTATTTCAACTTCGTAAGATCAATTAAGGAAGGTGCTACTACCGGCGGTGTAACGGCCGCACATGTGAACGGTGACCTGTATAAAATATCTCCGGCTGACAATAGCAAGGGTATTGCCCCGGGCGATTCCCTGCGCATAGAAATGGTAGCAGAAGCATGGGCGGTGAACTTTACAGATGCGCCTGACGGGCTGTACCTGGTATGGGACAAGGAACCGGCTAAAGGATATCGCTTAGCCCCGCTGGAAATACGTCCGTCCACTCAGCCTAAACAATATCTGCGCTTCCCGGGCGATAAAACCGCGCTGACCACTCCGGCGGATGTGTATGCCCAGAATAAGAATATCATGGATATTCCTGCTGAACAGTTGCCACTGGTATTCCCCACACCGCAGGAAGTTATCCCCGGTACAGGCGCTTATGCGCTACAGGCCGGTATACAGATCAATGCAACGCCTGCATTTGCAAAAGAGGCTGCTTATCTGGCGGATGAGCTGGGAAAACTGCTGGGGGCTAAACCAACAGCAGGCAGTGGCGGCGGTGTTACTTTAGAACAGGATGCCAGTCTGGCGCCGGAGGCTTACTCCCTGCAGGTAACATCTCAGGGCGTGACTATCAGGGCTGCCGATGGCGCAGGTATCTTCTACGGCATCCAGACCCTGAAAAGTATATTGCCTCCTGCTTCCTGGGCTGGCGTACAGAAAACAGTACAGGTGCCTGCCATACAGGTAAAGGATGCACCCCGTTACGGATATCGCGCCTTTATGCTCGATGTGTCCCGCAACTTCCACAGTAAACAGGATGTATTACGCCTGCTGGAGTTAATGGCACTTTATAAACTGAACGTATTACACTTTCACCTCACTGATGATGAGGGGTGGAGACTGGAAATACCTTCGCTGCCTGAATTGACAGCCGTAGGCGGCCGTCGCGGACATGGCGTGGATGAAAAGGAGCACCTGCTGCCTTCCTATGGTTCCGGTCCTGATGTAACAGATACAGCAGGCAGCGGCTTTTATACAAAACAGGATTTCCTGGAAATATTGAAGTATGCTACAGACAGGCATATTACTGTCATTCCTGAAATAGAAACACCTGGTCACGCACGTGCAGCAGTAAAAGCGATGGAAGCACGTTATGCGAAATTACAGGCAGAGGGAAAGAATGCAGAAGCAACACAATACCTGTTGTCAGACCTGCAGGATAAATCGGTATATCATTCTGTGCAGAATTGGAATGATAATGTGATCAACGTAGCCCTGCCATCAGTATATACTTTCCTTGATAAGGTAGTGGAAGCGCTGCAGGCTTATTACAAGGAAGCAGGTGCGCCCCTGGAATATGTACATATGGGCGGTGATGAAGTACCTGCCGGCGTATGGACAAAATCGCCAGTGGTGCAGGCTTTAATGCAACAGGACAAGACAATTAAGAACACAGATGACCTGTGGTATTACTATTACAGTAAAGTGTATTCATTGCTGAAAGCACGTGGGCTTAAACAATACGGATGGGAAGAGATGGGCATGCGTAAGACCAGTGTTGACGGAAAACAACATTATATCCCTAATCCGGACTTCAGCAACAATGCATTCATGGTGGATGTATGGAACAATGTAATGGGCGGTGGCGCAGAAGACCTGGCTTACAGGCTGGCCAATGCAAATTATAAAGTAGTACTGTCGGGCGTAAGCAATCTGTATTTCGATATGGCCTATATGAAGTCTTTCGAAGAACCAGGATTCTATTGGGGCGGTTTTGTTGATATTGACAAACCATTCTATTTCATCCCTGAGAATTATTACAAAAATTCAAAAGTCGATGCATTGGGCAACCGTCTGAGCCCGGATATCTTCAAAGGAAAAGATCCGCTGACGGCTTATGGTGCAGACAATATCGTGGGGGTACAGGGATTGTTGTGGAGTGAAACAGTCAAGAATTCCGCACGTATGGAATATATGATCCTGCCTAAGTTATTGGGGCTGGCGGAACGTGCCTGGGCAGAGAACCCTGAGTGGGCAACAGAGAAAGACAGTGCCCGCAGTGAGGAATTATATAACAAGGCCTGGAATACTTTTGTGAATGTAGTGGGTAAAAGAGAACTGGTAAGACTGGATCATTACAATGGTGGTTACAATTACCGCATCCCTACACCGGGACTTCAGTTGAACAATGGCGCAGTTTCCGCCAATATACAGCTGCCGGGTTTCACCTTACGTTACACGACGGATGGAAAGGAACCTGATAACAAGAGTAAGATCTATACAGGCCCAGTCACCGAAAAAGGTACGATCCGCTTTAAAGCATTCGATACACGGGGACGGGGCAGCAGGACTGCAACAGTTATTAATCCGCTCAGAGCGCAAACATTATCAAAAGGTGGTGACTTATAGTCATCACCTTTTTTCTTTAATAACAGCTTAAAAACAGGTTAATCCGCCCTCCATTGTGTGGCAGAGACTGTTGTTCCTTATCCCCTTACTGGTGGCCCCTTTGTCCATAAACATAGCCTTAAAATCTCATTAAAGTAGCGTTCCCCTGGTTTTGCCTCTCAACTTCCCCGTAGTTTTGTGGAATAATGTAGTGAACATTTCTCCATTAAACCTAACCTGTAATGGCGTTGAAAGATAAACTGGACCTCGGAACATTGATGCGGAAGTTGCATTGGAAAGAATTATTAGCTGTACTGTTCATATTACTTGCCATCTACTTTTTCCGGCAACAACGGCACGAATTGTACGCACTCGGCCCTGCTATAGAAAAGGCAAACCGCCTGTGGGTGATTGCAGGCATCCTGTTAACAGGAGCTTATATCCTGATGCAGGCATTGATGTACCGTTACAGCTTCCGTTCTGTAGGCGGAAAACTGGACCTGCACCTTGGCACTGAACTCTTTCTGAAAAGGAATCTGCTAAGTATTTTCTTACCTGCGGGAGGCGTCAGCTCACTGGCCTATCTGCCACAAAATCTTCGCCGTAGTCACATCAATAAACAACAGGTACATCAGGCATCGGGTATCTACGGGTTTACCGGTATATTTTCCGTGTTCCTGGTAGGGATTCCTGTAGTAGGATATGCCATTCTGCACGATGAGTCGATGTTTGAAGCAGTGGGAGGCCTAGTTGCTATTTGCGGGGTGCTGGGTGGTGTAGCCTGGCTCGTGCGGTCTATGCAAACCAGAGGTGCAGCCTATAACCTGATGGCGAAGTATTTCCCGGGTGTGGTAAGTCATGTGGATGAGATCTTCGCCTTTAACCTGAATCGAACCTCTTTTGTCCATACTATCCTGGTTTCCGCCGGGATTGAGATCGTGGGGATTGCCCACCTGTACATCAGTATGATGGCTACAGGCGCCACACCTTCCCTGGAGGCGGCCTGTGTGGGATACATTGTTGCCACCATCTTCCTGATCGTATCCCCGTTTTTACGCGGTTTAGGGGCTATAGAATTGTCTCTCGCCTATCTGCTGACCAACTATGGCTTCACATCATTACAAGCGCTGGAAATAACCTTATTATACCGTCTTTTTGAATTCTGGCTGCCACTGGTTGCCGGAGTGGTTGCCTTTCTGCTGAAAGGAAAACAACTGATACTACGGTTAATTCCCCCGGTGCTCATTTTTTTGCTGGGGATGGTGAATATCTTTTCCGTGCTCACGCCGCCACTCAGAGGCCGTTTAAGGATGCTGAGAACTTATATACCGGTGGAAAGCATCCATGCTTCCAACCTGCTGGTAGTGTTTTTCGGACTGATACTGCTGGTGACGGCCACCTTTCTGTTCCGCGGATTGCGGAATGCGTGGGTCGTGGCGTTGTGTGTATCGCTGTTGTCGGTGTTCGGGCATATGAGCAAGGCGCTGGACTATGAGGAAGCATCACTGGCATTAGGCACGTCTATTATCCTGATCATTACCGCCGGCCAGTACCGGCTGAAGAGTAACCGGCAACTGATGAATATTGGTGTGGTAACGGCTGTTGCTACCTTGCTGGTAGTGCTCATTTTTGGGACGGTGGGCTTTTATTTTCTTCATGCCCGCCATTTCGGGATGGAGTTCACCTGGTTACGTTCATTGCAGGCATCCTTCCATGGATTCCTGTTATTGGAAGATGATGGCTTGCATCCGCTTACCCGTTTCGGACAGGAATTCCTGAGCGCCATCCGTGTATTGGGCGTGAGCGCCTGGACTTTTTTGTTCTACACCATTATCCGGCCTTACCTGCCCGCGGGTAAACACAGTAATGCGGCGGCGGAAAAGGCGCACTATTACCTGAGCCAGTACGGGAGTTCTGCCATGGACCACTTTAAGGTGGGAGATGATAAGTTGTTATATGTATCTGACGAATACCATGGCTTTATTGCCTATCGTATTGCGAATGGCTTTGCCGTTGTGCTGGAAGAGCCGGTGTGTGCTGATGAGGTGAAACTGCCTCTGCTGCAGGAATTTGAAAAGCAGTGCCTTAAAATGGGCTTAAAACCTGCCTTCTACCGGGTAGATGAGCAGAGCATGTACTACTTTGAACATCTTCGTAAAAAGAAACTGCTGATAGGGCAGGAGGGGATAGTGGATGTTTCCGCATTCACACTGAGTGGAAAGGACAGGAAGTCATTACGCAACGGTTTGAACAGTCTTGCTGCCAAGGGATATATTACGACGGTCCATACAGCACCTTTGTCACCTGCGTTGGTGGATGAGCTAAAGGAAGTGTCAGACGAGTGGCTGGAACAGTATGATGTAAAAGAGATGACATTCTCACAGGGGCTGTTTGACGCAGATGAGATCCTCGAGCAAGACGTTATTACAGTAACAGATCCGGAAGGCCGGATAGCGGCGTTCCTTAACATTATCCCCGATTATGCTCCGGGTGAGTGTACCTACGATCTGATCCGCAAGCGGACAGATGCCCCGGGGGGCTGTATGGATGCACTGATCATTGCCCTGATACAGGATGCAAAGGAGAAGGGATTACAATATCTCAACCTGGGCCTGGTGCCAATGTCGGGTATTAGCCAGCCGCAGAATACAGCCGAACAGGTAGTGAAATTTGCTTATGAAAAAATAAAAGCTTTCCGCCATTATCACGGTTTGCGTGAGTTCAAGGAGAAGTATGCAACAGAGTGGTCCAATAAGTACCTTGTATACGGGCATGACTTTGATCTTATCCAGTTGCCAGGTGCATTGAGTAAGGTGATGAGAGCATAAACAGGAATAATATGAGAAGAGGAAAGTATGTGTTGCTATTGCTGGCCATCATGGCCGGCGCAATGTCAGTGGAAGCACAAAGTGACATCAGTAAATTGCCCGTAACGGTGAAGGTGCCTGCGGTACCCCTGGCAAATCATCCTGTGGTGTTTTATATCACCGGTGACGGGGGAATGAAGAAGTTTTCCGTAGATATGGTGAATATGCTGGCCGGTAAGGGATATCCTGTTATCGGGCTGAATGCATTAAAATACTTCTGGAGTAAAAAGACACCGGAACAGGCTGCTGCTGATGTGGCGGCGCTGATGCAATATTATGCGGGGCAGTGGAACAATCACTCGTTTATCTTCGTGGGTTATTCTATGGGAGCAGATGTGCTGCCATTCATTTATCATAAGCTTCCTGCGGTGTTGCAGGAGCAGGTACATCACCTGGTCTTTATGTCTCCCTCTGCCAGTACAGATATGGTGGTGCATATATCAGATATGCTGGGCAGGACAAGTACGCCCGGTAGTATGAACGTACCTGCAGCGATGAATAATATTACCGGTAAACCGTTGTTGCTGATATTCGGACAGGACGAAAAGGATTTCGACAGTAAGACGCTTACCATTAGTAATTATAAGCAGGTAGTCTTGCCCGGTGGACATCATTATAATGATGATGCCTCTGGCGTAGTACAACAGATACTCTCATATATCGTACAACGTTAAGTCACTCTTTTGACTTAACTGCATGTTAACTCCCCTTGTTTTCGTGCTAAAACGTTCCACTTGCCCTCTTTTATAAATCTTTCATATACATGAGCTTAGCTAAGGCGAGGTGGACAATTTTGTTCCGTTAACATCTTATTAACTAAAATCTGCGGCGCGTATTGTAGTATTACAACGTAGTGATGCAGCGAAAGAAAGTTAAAGGATATACCACTATTTGTCAGCCATGGATACAGCCCTCAGGTATCTACCTGGGAGTTTTAAAAGTTATCTGAAGGTTACAGCTATAATGGATAAATATTTTTTACAGAAGACATTACCCGGTTGTGGATCTGTGCGGACGAAAACCGTGGTGGAAGAGACTTTTAATGGTTGGTTTTTGATGAATACTCCCCAGGTTTCAACCGGGGGAGTTTATTCTTGATATATGAAATACAACATCAAAAACCAGCAGGGCTGCAACAAAATAGCAGTACATTTTTTTAGCTTGCATAAGGGCCGTCTTTTATGCGAATTTGAGTTGATCGTATACCCTCAAAATATATGTTTATGAAAATTACACTTATAACTACCGGAAACGGTGGGCCCTGTTTGTATGATCCGGATCAATTAAAGTCTTATGAAGATGCCGTTGCCAAAAGAAAAATATCATCATAGCATTCAGCAATCGATACAAAAAGACACAAACATTATGGCTACTCACAACATTAGCCCGGAGAAAGCCGATGCGGACCAGGAAGCAAAAAGCAATTATAATTTAATCTGTTCATTGTAAACCCCACTATGCCAGCATGCCTAAACGTTATTTTGAAAGACTGCAGACCATTGATTACCTGATCAGGATCAAAGGAACCGGAAAACCCGCCCATCTTGCCAAAAGATTGCGTATTTCCGAAAGAACATTATTTGAATTTCTAAAAATGATGAAAGAGCTGGGAGCTCCTATAGCGTATGACCGTTATAAGGAAAGCTACTACTATTCGGAAAAAGGCGGATTCAATATTCGTTTCGTAAAAAACCTGACGCTTGCCTTGTTAGCCATTCAGGCAATGTTTACGGATATTTCGTTCTTACTGCCCTAACTCGTTTTCCTCCTGCTCTTATTTGCATCTGCAGGGGATTTCCCTTGCCTGAACGGAATTGCTGCGGAGTCCGACACTCCGCAGTTAACTCCGTATTAACTATTCCATTAACAGGGAGTTAACCACCCGTTGATGAATCCTTTATACCTTTCCTCATACATCCAAACGAACAAACTTTCAAAATACTTTTCTCATAAGACGGTTTAGATTTCATAAGCTTCTGTACGCAGGTTTCTATTCAGTTACCTGCTAGTTTTAAAACTGTATGCTATTAAAAAACTTTACATCAGCCATAACCACCGCTCCAGATAAAATGAAACACCACACTGTATTTCATGTACACTCCAAAGGCCAGCGTATCAGAATACCTCTGCAGGAACTTCAGTTTGTCGAGATCCGTGCAGACGGCTGCGTACTCCACCTCGCTCATTCACACGTTATTGCTGAAGACACTCCCGAGAAGATCTGGGCATGCCTGCCACATGATCGCTTCCTGGCAGTAAGGCGCAAGTTTATGATCAACCTGCACCACATTGCGGGTATCTGTGATGACTATATCCACATGCGGACAGGGCTTATTTCCCAGCGGGAAAGACAGACAGGCACGATCAGCGCCCATTGGTTGTAAGGAGCCTGAGAATCCCGGGAATTATCACCCAGGGCTACAAACATGTAGCTCCTGTCGGGGTCGGAATGCCGCGGAATTACATAAGGAAGCATGTATATCCTAATGAGGGTAAACATCATCCTGAGGGCTAATAAGATAAAAAACATGGTTGAAGGCCAGCCTGAATAGGCTCGTAATTCTTTTATTCACGCTAAGTAGCTCGGTTTCAGTATGGGATGTCGGTCGGCGCCTCTCTGGAAGGTTATTGAGCGTTGTCAATCGAATAGGATTTTGAATATGGATTGAACAGCATCTGTCGTGTCACCGGAGAGCCGAAGGCCCGCCATTCCCATCTGAAACCGCTGCTACTTATGCTCTCCCTACGATATAAATGGGTGCTTCTTACCCCGGTTTGGATTCGCTTTTAACTGCATTTAACATCGTACAAGCTTCGTTTCTCCTATGTCCAACTTACGTTCATCCTACGTCTTTGAACCTAAGATGAACGTAAGATGGACATAGGAGAAACGAAGCTATATCCTTGTTTAATCCTTATATCCCCGGGATTGCATCAGGGGCTGTAAACATGACGCCCGCCTCAGGCGGGCTGAATGCAGCGAATTACAAGACGTATAAGGCGTATATGAAATGTGTATATGAAATGTGTATATCCGGGGTCATTAGCTCCGCCAGATTCTCTGTTTATAACCTAAGGATACCCCCGGGGGAATCCGGTAACCACAACAAAACATCAATCAACCCTGTCAGGGGTCGCATGTTTGCAGCCTGATGATGACCGGGGGCGTGCATTGTTCGCCCATGGGATCGTGTGTTTATATCTGAGGCCGTTAGGTGCCAAAAAGCTATCAAAGAGGTCCTTATTCGCTTGACCAGTCTTGGAAATTCGGCTGAGGCTATAGCCTATAGGCTCTCTACTATAGCATTATAGGCACTGTTCTATAGCCAACGCTATACAAAAGCTATTGTAATGCAGGCCCAGAGAGCCTATAGATAGGAAGTCGAAGCGAATCTCAAGTGAAGTCGGACCCTATTATACCATAGAAGGCCCCAGTTCGGAATCGTCACATGTCAAGCTAGCGGCATGGTAAAGGCATGGTAAAGGCATGGCAAAGGCATGGGAACCACGACGAACCGTCCCGGAACGGGAATGGGGGGACGCACATAAATCGTATTTCAACAGGAGATAATAAATATTTCAACAGGGGGCAAAAAAGAGCCCTTACCAACTGATGGGTAAGGGCCCTGAACATTCACATGTCAACCGTTGCGGATTTCAGAATGGCAAGAATATCGATAAACCGCAACAAAATAAAATATTTGATAATCAGTACTAAAAAGGGTTATTTATATCAAAACTAGAGATAATATTTTGAATCCGTGGTTAACCGATTGTTAAGGACGCCTCACTTTTAAGATATCGTCCAATGACTTACAACTTGTTTCAGAACCTTGCAAGACATGACTAGTTTTTTCAGTATTTACCTGTAAATTGCTGACATAAATTACTCCGCGTTACACCTATGTCAAACTCTTCTATGGCCAGATATCCGGCTTTTCATTTTGGGATATTTTTAATATTGAATAATTTGTTTATTAGTATTTATTGAAAAATCATATACTTATCCGATTGACTACTGCTGGTATTTGTATCAAATTTGTTTCAGGTATGTGAAACCATGAAATCTAGCCAGTTTTAACATATTGTGCCATACTATTAGACGATCACCAGTATTTACAGTTACCGGCAGGAGGTTTCGCAACATTTCAAACCCAAAAAGAACATTATGAAAAATGTGAGGCGTAACAGCGCTGGGCAGACTGATGAAGCCGATGCTTTAGATGCGGAAGGACAGGGCGAAGCCAAACAACTTATCCAACAGTTAGCGAAAGATATAAGCAACGTCATATTCATGGACATGGATATACCCGGACTAACGCCCACAGAGGCCGCCGGTATATTAAAAGCAGCATACCCTGACATGAATATCATACTGTTCACCGCCCATGGCAATGAATTTTCTGTAGCCAACGTTCATCCACGTAATGTATCATTGAATCCACCGGTCTCCCTGACCAATTTCTTTTCCCAGGTATACGAAGCTGCCATGCAAACCAACATCCTCGCGGTGCAAAAGGTATTGGCCTTTTTTAACCGTAAGACGACCTACAGTCATGACCACCGTTATGGCCTGTCGCCCCGTGAGCTCGAAGTACTGGATTGTCTTGTAAATGGAGATACCTATAAAAAAATAGCTGAACATTGCCACATCAGCGTAGGCACCGTACGCTCACACATTATGAATATCTATCGCAAGCTGGATGTAAATTCCCGTTCCGGCGCCATCGTTAAAGCTATGCAGGAAAGACTGGTAGGTAGCTGAGCCTGTTCGTTCCCCCATCCTTAACTTTTTATTCCCTGTTTTGTTATCTAACTGGAACATGCTATTTTCGGCCAGACCGTATTGTCTGCAACAGCAGCAGCTTGTCTCCCGTGTTATTAGGATTTTGTACTAACCCGCAGTACCCGTAGCATATAATCCATGTATTGTAGGGCGGTCGTTTGTCCGTTTACCCGTACCTCTGTCTTCATATTTTGAACTGTCATTATTTCACCAGCGAGCCTAAAACTTTTGAATACTTAACATCGCACGGACATCACAGAAATTGATCAAACCCAAGCAACAAAAATTATCGTTATGAGAATTAATGGTACAAACAAAGCCGGAGCTTTGCTGCTATTGGCCCTTATTACAGCCTTCCCGGCTGTGGCACAGCAGTCGTCTGCCCCGGCAGAGGGAGCTGCCCCCTCTACCCAAAGCAGTAGATCTGCAGAGCAGGAAGGACCCGTAAGAGGGACTGTAAAGGACAATAACGGAGTCGGCCTCATAGGAGTGACCATCCGTGTCAAAGGGACCAATACAGGTACAACCTCAGGTCCGGATGGTGTTTTCTCCATCAATCTGCCGGCAGGAAAAGATACACTCGTCTTTTCATATCTCGGTTATGTAAGCCAGGAAGTAAAAGCAGGAACATCCCCGTTGAATATTATCATGAAATCTTCGGAAAGTCAGCTGGAACAGGTCGTGGTAATAGGATATGGTACCCAGCGTAAAAAAGACCTTACAGGGTCTATTTCTTCTGTCAAAGGTGAGGACTTGCTGACCCAGCCGGTGCAGACGGTCACGCAGGCTGCCCAGGGCCGTATAGCCGGGGTGCAGGTGATCTCTTCCGGACAACCCAACTCCCAGCCGCAGATCAGGGTACGTGGTACCGGATCAGTGCTGGCGGGTGCCAACCCCTTGTATGTTGTGGATGGCGTATTGACGGATGATATCCGCAATATCGCCACCGCAGATATCTTAACCATGGACGTGCTGAAAGATGCTTCCGCCGCCATCTACGGTGTGCGTGCTGCCAACGGCGTCATTATCATCACTACCCGTAAAGGAAAGGCTGGCGCAGCCCAGATAAGATATGATGCGAACGCCGGCTTCCGGGAGGCCTCCAGCCTGGTAAAAATGGCTAGCCGCGAGCAGTACATTGACTATCTCGCCGATGCAGCACCGGGTAAAGATCCTGTGAACAACCCCTACGTTTTCAACGGTACGACCAACTGGTATGACGAGGTGCTCAGAAAAGCATTTCAGATGAATCACAATATCTCCGTGTCAGGGGGCTCTGAGAAAAGCACCTATTACCTGAGTGGCGGTTATATACAGGAAGACGGTATCATCACTACCAACAATTTCAAACGGTTCACCTTCAGGGCCAACAATGAGATCAATATTACCGACCAGCTGCGCTTCACTGCCCAGTTGTCCTATTCCCGGGCTACCTCCCGCGATGTGGAACTGGGAGATACCTACCGGAACGTTTACAGAGCATCCCCCATTATCAAGGCCATGGAAGGCGGCAGGTATGGCAATACCTCCGGCTGGGCCAACGTGGGTAACCCCCTGCTGTCGCTGAATAAAAGGAATGACGGACGCCAGGAAAACCGTTTACAGGGTAATGTGGCCCTGGAATATTCCCCGGTGCCCTTCCTGAAATTCCGCTCCGGCTTTAATGCGGACCTGAAATATGGAAATGACCGCATCTATGCTTACCAGTACTTTAATGACGATAAGACCTTCCTCGTGGCTGGTGGTAACCAACAGAACCAGAACAGCCGTCTGACCCGGGAAGAATATCGCTCCCAGGGCTGGGTATGGGATAATACCATCACTTTTGACAAAACCTTTGATAAGCACTCTATAACTGTACTGGCTGGTTCCGTAACAGAAGGATTCTACAGTACTTCCCTGAAAGGGGTACGTATCAATGTACCGGAAAGTGAAGACCTCTGGTACCTGGATCTGGGCGATCCCAATATACAGTCCACCATCGCGAATGTGGGCGACAAGTATGCGCGTCAGTCGTTTGTAGGACGTATCAACTATGGTTATGGCGGCCGCTACCTGCTGAGTGCTTCCATCCGTGCAGATGGGAGCTCAAAGTTCAGCAAACGCTGGGGATATTTCCCTACCGTAGGGCTGGGCTGGGTGATCTCTGAGGAAAGTTTCATGAAAGGGAATGGCGTTTTTGATTTCCTGAAACTGCGTGGCAGCTGGGGTAAACTGGGTAACGACAATATCCCCACCAATGCCTATATAGCTGTGACCAGCGTGGACGCTCCTTATGTGTTTGATGGTATTGTTAACATCGGCGGTGCACTGAAAGAGATAAAAGACCCCTTCCTGAAATGGGAGGCTACCACCCAATATGATGTCGGCGTCGAATTTGCCCTGCTGAAGAGCAGGCTGAGTGGTGAAGTGGACTACTACAGTAAAAAGACAACAGACGCACTGGTGATTGTTAACACACCTGCTATCCTGGGGGACCAGGACAACTCCTACATCACCAATGCTGCCTCTTTTAAGAACCAGGGCTGGGAGATCTCCCTGAATTGGAAGGATAAGATCACTGAGGATCTGGGCTACAATATAGGCGGTAATATCACCTTTAACACGAACGAGCTCACAGGTCTTAATGGCGGGCAGGCGCTACTTGGTGGTAACGTCGGGCAACAGAGCTTTGTGACCCGTACAGACAACGGTCATCCTGTGGGTAGTTTCTATGTCAGGGATGCTATTGGCGTATTCAGGGACCAGGCGGAAATAGATAACTATAAGGGCACCAACGGCAACGTGATCCAGCCTGGCGCTGCTCCCGGCGATCTGAAATATAGGGATGTGGATGGCGACGGCGATATCGATGATAACGACAAAATTTACGCAGGCTCATTCCAGCCTAAATGTTTCTTTGGATTTAACCTGGGCCTTAATTATAAAGGATTTGACCTGAGCGCCAACTTCTACGGCAACGCAGGGAACAAGATCTATAACGGTAAAAAGGCTTTCCGTTTTGACCCGGCAGATAATATAGAGGCAAAATATGCTGAAAAACGCTGGACGACTGAACGGCCATCTTCCACTGATCCCCGGATTATTTCGTCCGGTACCCCTGCTTCTACCTATTTCGTGGAATCAGGTACTTATCTGCGTCTTAACAACCTGATGCTGGGATATACCATCCCGGCCAAATGTATGAAGGCGATCGGCATCAGTAATTTCCGCGTGTATGCCACTTCACAGAACCTTTTCACATTGAAGAAGTTCAGTGGCTTCAGCCCGGAATTGCCAGGTGGTACTATTGACGACGCAAACGCCACCAACAACAAAAGCGGTATCCTGGATGCCGGTATTGAACTGAACGCTTATCCAACCACCCGCACTTTTGCGCTGGGTGTTAATGTCACATTTTAAAACGGAACAAAATGAATCTTATACGCAAATATAAAACTATCTGGTGCTGCCTCATGACGGCACTGTTAAGCGGTGTTACTTCGTGCAGCAATTACCTGGATGTAAAACCTCAGGGACAGCTGGACCAGGAGGCTTCAGCCCTGGACCCGGCTACCGCTCAGAAACTGGTGGTAGGTGTGTACAATACTATGTGGGAAGGTGATATGCATGGTTTTGCCTTTGTACAGATGACCAATATTGCCTCTGATGATGCAGATAAAGGCAGTAATACCGGCGATGATATGCCTAACTCAGGCGCTCTGGACAACCTGACAATGAATGCTTCTGTCAATACGCTGAACAGCACCTGGAGGCTTTTCTTTCTGGGTGTGTCACGTGCCAATCAGGCGCTGTCTTCACTGGAATCAAGTACGCTGGATGCGACAATGAAAAATCAGCTGATGGGAGAAGTGCGTTTTCTGCGGGCCTATTTCTATTTTGACCTCGTGCGTTTCTTTGGCGGTGTGCCTAAGATAGATAGGGTGATCACGCCACAGGAAGCGGGTAGCGCCACCTTTCAGACTAAAGCCAGTGTTGATGAGATATATGCTTTGATCATAGAAGATCTTGAATTTGCCCTGGCCAACGTGGCTACGAAAGGCGCCCCTAATTCAGCTGCGGGTAGGGCCTCAAAAGGCGCTGCCGCCGGTATGCTGGCCAAGGTGATGTTATACCGCCAGAACTGGCAACGGGCATTCAGTCTTACAGATTCCATCATCACCCAGAAAGTGGGCGCTTATGGTCTGCTGGACAACTATTTCGAAATCTGGCGGGAAGCAGGGGCCAATAGTAAGGAATCCCTGTTTGAAGTGCAGACGGGAATAAATTCAGCCTGTGAAGCGGCTATTGCCAACTATGCAGAATGTCAGGCGCCCCGTGCCGGTGGTAAGTTCGGATGGGCTGATCTGGGCTGGGGATTTGGCACTCCTTCCCAAAGTCTGCTGGATGAGTATGACGCCGGCGATCTCAGGGAGGCTGCTACCATTATTTTCATCAATCCCAACGGTACTTTCCTCTGGGACGGCTTCCGCGTACCGGGCAGGGACAGCGTGGAAAATGCCCGTTATAATTATAAATCCTATCACAGCCAGACCGCCGAATCCAACTGCGGTAACAGGGGCCGTTTACCAAAGAATCTGCGCATACTGCGATATGGAGAGATCCTGCTGATCCATGCAGAGGCGGCGCTGGCTTTAAACAATCCAGGGGCGGCGATAACTGATATCAATGCACTACATCCGCGTGCCGGCCTGGCGCCTGTAGGAAGTGTAACCAGGGAGTCCATCTGGCATGAAAGGAGAGTGGAGCTGGCCATGGAACATGACCGGTTCTTTGACCTGATCAGGCAGAATGCATTGTCGCCCGGACGGGCAGCTGCAGCTTTTGCAGCGCATGGCAAAACATTTGCGGACAAGAATAAGGTGTTCCCGATTCCTCAGCGTCAGATTGACCTGGGAGGAGGTAACCTGAAACAGAACGATGGTTATAATTGATTAATTCGGCTATACAGCGGCGCCCCGTTTTCCACGGGGCGTTTTTTATTCCCAGAAACCCTGGGCCTTGACCTGTTGCGCTCTGAGCCGTTTGAGCAGTTTTCTTATCTGCACTACCATGGGAATATGTCCGGCAGTATAGAATGTCGTATCGTGCATGGGGATGGGTTGTTGCAGTAGCCAGCGCTCAATGCCTGTAATATGACCATAAGTGGTAATAACCGGCATATCCAGTATGCTGGAAGGTAATGACTGCTGATGACTGATAAGGGCATATAACTGCTGTTGTGCCCCTTTCCGGTGGTATAAAGAGGTAAACTGCCCAATGGCGCTGGCATCACCTATACAGACCAGGTGCGCCGCATTTGAAGGCTGATGAAAGCCACCTCCGGGGCCTGCATACACCAGGGATTGCCCTGGCAGCAGGTGCCTGGCCCAGTTACTGCCCGGGCCTTCATGGCCAACATCTATAAGCAGGACACCCTGTTTGCTGGCTTCATCCCATTGGGCCAGCGTATAGTCCCGGTAGTGGGACTTCCCTGTTTCAAACTTCAGGTGCTGACAACTGCGCCATTTCTCAAAGTCAGGCAGGTGCAATGTGATGGCAAGCAGGCTATCCGTAATATATTCCGCAGCAATAACATGCGCGGCTTTTCCTATCCGCGACATCAGGAATGCCGTGGCTTTTTCTTTCAGGTATGACATATCGCAAAACTAAGGGTGCCTGTAAGGCGGGTATTTATATTATTCCGGGTCAGATGGATACTTTTCCCGGGCTTTCTCTCTGAAGACGGCGGGTGTAAAGCCTGTATGCTGTTTGAAGAAGCGGTTGAAATAAGACACTTCGTTGAACTGCAGATGCCAGGCAATCTCTTTGATGCTTTCTTTTGCATGTAACAAAAGACGCTTTGCTTCCAGTACACGTCGCTCACTGATATGTGCAGAGAGTGTTTGTCCTGTATGCTGTTTTACCACTTCATTCAGATGATCAGCAGAGACATGCATAGCGCTGGCATACTGGGCAGGTTTGGTCCATTCAATGAAATGTACGGCCAGTAATTCCCGGTAGCGTGTCAGCAGCGGAGGGCCTGCCTGTGCATCGGGAGTGGCATGACGGTGAAAGAGCATGATCAGCAGGGCCAGGTAATGCTGTAACATTGCCACATAATGTGGTAAGCGCTCTATATACTCCTTTTGCAGCTGGCTGAATAGTTGTGTGACCTGTTGCAGATCTGCTTCCGGCAGGCGAACCGGCCCCGTTGCATAATTCGGCAATATGGTCTGCACAGGCAGTAGAAAATCTGCCGTAAATGCAATCACATAACTATCGCCATAACCATCGATAGCCATCACCTGATGCACCTGTCCGGGAATGATCAGCCTCATTTCCCCAGCCTGTATGGTGACTTGCTTAAAGTCCAGCATATGGGTAGTAGCACCTTCCAGGCAAAGTCCGAGTAGATAGAAATTATGACGGTGCAGATGCATCATCCTTTCGTCCTTCCCTGCGGGAGACATTTTTTCTATCATTAAGGGAACACCTGCCGGAGAAATATTCTCCAGTTCATAAGAGGTAATGAAGGGGACGGGAGCAGACATGATAAAATTGTTTCCATGGATGTAGACGGATGAAAAAGGGATAAATTGTATGGGTGACACAATAAAAAAAATATCTCCAACCCCTTGTTTATTAATTATATTATGAATAAATTTATATGCCTATGCAAAAACACATAACCTATGAAATGGATTGAAGAACTTAACGTAATCTACCAAAAGCTGGGAGCTGTTGGTTTTGAAGAAGTCAAAAAAGAGATCTTAAAGGCCCAGATGAGTGGCCACGGCGGAGAAACCTACTATCTCGTTCTGCAACAACTCATTATGATCAAAAAGGACAATGTTAAGATTTACGAACTGATCAAAGGAGAAGTAGAAAGTATCATTCACTTCAGCAAGCACATGATCCACCTGAACTGATCTAGTAGGAGTAGGACAGTTCCTCTTTGAGTCTGGCTGCTTTCCAGTATATAGGGGCATTCTCCGGAATTTTAAGCACCCATTCGAGGCATTGCTGCTTATCTCTTTCACGGATATAACTTAATGCCATATAGAAAGCGGCATCATAGCGATATGGTGAATGACTGTTGAAAACCATCTGAAGATCTTTACGCGCTTCCTCGAGATTACCCTCGTCTACAAGGCTGACTCCCCTGTAGTAACGGGCCGTTGCATTTAAGGAGTCCCTAACTATTACCTGATTAAGCAGGCCAATCGCTTTATTGAAATGACCATGATTGAAGGCTGCTGCTGCCTGATGCATAAGTAATGCGGTATCTTGTTCTGTTGGCTGATGATTGGCATGTACCATCTCCGTACCTGAGTACTGGCGGTAGATGTCTTTTTGCCAGGGGCTGACAAACAATAATCCTGCCATACCAGCGCCTATTATTGCCGTTATGATCACGTAGATGCCCACTTTTTTATTGGGGCCATCTTTGGTGTGAAACCAGCGTTCCCGCTGGTCAGCGATTATTTCTTCCAGTTCATCCCTGGTATTGTCCGCGCCTTGCTTGAGGTGAGGAGCCGCTAATGCAGCTTCGATATATCTGATATGCTGTTCGTCGAGGCCGGGTGCGGGCGCTACCGGATGGAAGGACATAGCCTTGCCAGGCTCTTTTTGCATGAGATCCTGCTTCCATTTCAGTTGACAGGCATACAGGAAAAAAGGCTCGAAGTGATTGGTCAGGGTTAATTTGTGAAGATGGGCATAGTCGTATATAGCCATTATCACATCTTCGAATACATTGGCGGCTTCCTTGATATTGCCTCCCCAACCCGTCACCATGTGTTTCACCTTACGGGCAAAACGCTTGTAAATGGCGTCTACAATGGCAGGGGAGCTGTCTAGCAAACCATCGATATATTCATCGTCATTATTTATTGTCCGGCTGGAAACCATAAGTTGCTACGTCTGCTACTTGATATTAAAAGTATTAAATCACTGGTCAATAGACAAAAATAATAATACAATGCCTGTGCCGGAATCTGGGACGGAACATATAAAAGTGAACAGTTATGTTTTATTTTTCGGTCTATGATATGAATTTCCTATTTGTATGACAGCAATCGTCATACATTTTATACTTAAATGAGCATAAACGCGTAGCTATCGCCGGGATTTAATCCACATTAGAAAGAGGTAAAATAATACAGGTATTCAGCACTGTGCGGGGTGCAGATTGGATACCAGCTTCCTTAATATCTGTTTCAGGGCGGCAGCGTCCTCTTCTCCGATAATGTCTGTATACTCCTGTTGTATTTCCTCGAAACTTTCGGCCGCGCAGATAATCAGTTTTTTACCCTCATCTGTCAGGGAAATAAGTGATGCCCGGTTGTCGCTGGCATGTTTGCAGGTACTGATATACCCTTCAGCTTCCAGGTTCTTCACCACTTTGCTCATGGCCTGTTTGGTGATACGGGCTTTTTTAGCCAGTTCATTGTTTATAGTACCCTGCGGCTCAATATTTACGATCAGCACAAGATCTCCCAGTTTGAAGTTGTTATATCCCCGGTGCTGTAGTTTCCCGGTTATTCTACAGTCCATATCCTTCTTCAACAAGCCTAACAACCTGATAAGACTATGTTGCCGTTGCGCCAGATGCTGCTCTAACTGCTCATCCAGTGAACTGTTCATGTTAAATTTTTTTGGAGCTATTAAATAATATTATCAGCGTTCCTGTAACCAGCTGCTTACCCTCTCATTCCTGATCCCAACCTTATAGAGCTGCCAATGGGCAGCAGGTGTGGACTTTCATTTGTTGAAGAGAGAACGTGCAATACCGAGTTCC
The DNA here is from genome assembly GCF_900142925.1 of Chitinophaga sp. CF418. GTDB lineage: Bacteria > Bacteroidota > Bacteroidia > Chitinophagales > Chitinophagaceae > Chitinophaga. The sequence goes on along the minus strand of NZ_FRCN01000004.1, from coordinate 397,953 downwards.
AGACCCCTTAATTCCGCCAGTCCACGCAGGCGGCCTATGGCGCTGTAACCGGGGTTTGTTTTTTTGTGAAGGTCATCCAGCATCTGGTGACCGTGATCGGGACGCATAGGGATAGACACGCTCCGCTTGTGCATAATAGCCAGTAAGGCCCTTACCACTGCGTACATGTCCACATCTCCCTCCAGGTGATTGGCCTCGTGGAAATTGCCAATACTGTCCCTTTGTGTGCTTCTGAGGTGTATAAAATGAATATGTTCACCCAGGCGTTCTACCATACCCGGCAGGTCATTGTCTGCACGTACGCCATAAGAGCCGGTGCAGAAACAAAGTCCGTTGGCCGCATATGGTGCAGCTGCCAGCAGTTCCCTGGCATCCTGTTCTGTGCTGACGATCCTAGGCAGTCCCAGGATGGGGAATGGAGGATCATCAGGATGGATAGCCAGTTTTATGCCTACTTCCTCAGCAACAGGGGCTATTTGCTGCAGGAAGTAAAACAGATGCAGTTTCAGCTGGGTGGCGTCAATGCCTTTATATTTATCCAGGGCTGCCTGGAATTGCTGTAAGCTAAAGCTCTCTTCAGAACCTGGCAGGCCGGCAATGATATTCCTCTGCAGTAATGCTTTTTCAGCATCGGTCATACTGTCAAAGTGTTCTTTTGCCATGGATATTTCTGCAGGATCATAATCGTTCTCCGCACCCGGACGCTGTAACATGAACAGGTCGAAGGCCAGGAACGCCGCCTTTTCAAAGCGTAATGCCTTTGATCCGTCAGCAACGGTGTAAGCCAGGTCTGTCCTTGTCCAGTCCAGCACCGGCATAAAGTTGTAAGTCACAACATAAATTCCGCACTGTGCCAGGTTGCGCAGGGATTGTTGATAATGCTGTATGTATTCCTTGAATCGTCCGCTTTGCGTCTTGATATCCTCATGAACAGGAACGCTCTCTACTACAGACCAGGTAAGGCCAGCAGCTTCGATCGTCTCTTTCCGCTTCATTATTTCTTCTACCGTCCAGATCTCTCCGTTGGGAACATGGTGTAATGCCGTTACAATACCGGTTGCTCCGGCTTGTTTAATATCGGCAAGGCTCACCGGATCATTCGGTCCGAACCAACGCCATGTCTGTTCCATTCTTAGCATACGCATATCAAGATTTGAGTCCCAAAAATAGGACTTCCGGAAAATAATTAATGATTTAGTAATAAATGATTTCTTCTGTATCACAAGGCCACCGCCACATCGCTGCTTCTTTTTTCATACTGAAATTACGTGTGCTCCAATGGTTTATGCTGACGCTGTCCTTGTAAAAGTTTTGCAAACCTAAGAAAATCTGAGAAGATGAACCAACCTTCATGAAATGATTGCTAGCATTATATCCATAACATTGGTCTGCGTAGGTCCGGTTTTGATTAGTCCTCCTGCCTTTTCAAAGAAGTGGTAAGCATCGTGCTGTTCCAGATAATGCGCTGCATCCAGGCCTTTTGCAGCGGCGCTGAGCATTAATTCGCTGTCTGTAACAGCTCCTGCAGCATCCGTAGGGCCATCGGTACCATCGGTGCCCGCGCTCAAAATAGTAATTCCTGGTTCCGCTGCCAGTAACTGGCCAGCCGCAAGCGCCAGGTGCTGATTACGTCCTCCCAGTCCATGGCCGGTAACCGTAACGGTACTTTCTCCGCCCATTAAGATACATGCAGGCCGCCTGCCTTTCCAGTCTCTGGCTGCCGCCACCAGTTCTGCTGCAATAGACGCGGCCTGCCCCGTGGCTGCAGATGTAAGTACCTGTGTCGAATAACCGAGAGCGATAGCTTTTTGTTTTGCCGCCTCCAGCGCAATGGCATTGCTACCGATCAGGAAGTTATTCACAGCGTGTAGTCCCTGATGCCCGGGTTTCGGTGTCTCCCTGATATCGCCAGCACAGCCGCGCTGCAGGTGGTCATGTATGGCGGCTGGCAACTTTGCTGTCAGGCTATATTTATCAAGTATGGCGACTGCGTCTGAAAAAGTAGAAGGATCGGGTACTGTTGGACCGGAACCGATAATAGACAGATCATCGCCCACTACATCACTGAGAATAAGACTGCACCAGGCATGCGTGTTTGCCAGTAATGCCAGCTGACCTCCTTTCACTGATGACAGATGCTTGCGCACTACATTCATCTCGTGAATATCTGCTCCGCTTTTCAGCAATAGCTCAAATACCTGCTGTACCTGTGTCAGGCTGGCCCCTTCGGGATAATCGGCCAGCAGGGCAGAAGCTCCGCCGGAAAGCAGGAACAATACCACATCACCCGGCTGCACTGCTTTCAGCCGGGCAATCATTTGGGCAGTAGCCTGTACGCCACTTTCATCCGGCAGCGGATGTCCCGCTTCTGCTACCCGGATATGCTGCAACGGTAACGCATGTTCGTATTTGGTAATGACGATGCCCTGAACAGGAACAGGGGAGAGTATAGGCTCCAGTGCCTGCGCCATTGCTGCTGCTGCCTTGCCTGCTCCAAATACCCATACAGGTCTGCCCGCCGGCAACGAGAATGTTTTACCGCATACAGTTAGTGTACCATCCGGTAGCTGTACATGCTGCTGCATCAGGTGTGATGGTTGTACGGCGTCTACCGCAGCGCTGAATATGGATATAGCATGCTCCCGCATCATATTGGTCATAAGCCCGAAATTAAAGTAAATACGGGCGTATTTCAACAGAAAAGGCCCCGCATGTGCGGGACCTTTTACTCAGATGGGTTGGGACGATTAGGAACGTCTCCCGGAAGAATGTCTGTATCTTTCTTATTGCATGAAGCGATCAGATATATTGCTGTCAGTAATGGTACAATTCTCAATTTTGTTGTGTGCATAAGCGTAAAGTAATTAAACATGATTTCTTCAGTGCAGTTAAGACAGCACGTTTGAAAAATAATCTGATATGAGCGTAGCAGCGCAGGTTAAATAAAGGTAAGGTAGAGCTGTATGAGGCAGGTATGATTGGTATGCAGGAGTTGATACAAGCAGTCTGGTATTACTGTTGTTAGCCGGCTAATTTAATAAGAGTCCGATAGCCGTACTGTATTACAGGTTAGTAGCAATGTGATACCGTCAGCGGGCATTACGTTTTTGTTGCTTTTTGTCCATTCTTGTTTCCATTTGTTCTTTCTTCTTCATTTCCCAGTCATTCCATTTCTTATACTGCTCGGGCGTCAGCACTGATTTAAAACGCTGGCTGCGTTCTTCATTCAATGTTTTTACCTGCTGCATCTTGTCTTTTTTGGAAAGCGTGGTGTTATGTTTGATCTCTTCCATACGACGGGTTATATCAGTATTGATCGTATGAATATCTTTGTCCTGCTGGTTGGACAGGTTTAACCGCCGGTCAAGTTTATCGCTCATTTTATTAGCACGTTCTTCGGGCGTAAAGCGTACCTTTTTTGTTGCGGAGGAGTCCCCCTTCTGCGCCATGCTGGTGCCGCTGAGAGCCAGTAACAGACATACCAGCAGCCCACTGATACGGATCATATGTCTTTTCATAAAAAAGGAATTGTTCTCCTGTTAAATATAGGTATTTACTGCAATATTAATACCAATCATCAAAAAACTATATAAATATGCAGGCACCGCATTAATCATTTGTTACTTTTAAGGATCAGCTGGTATTATCCCCTTGATGGACCCTTCTGATAGTCAGGTTGCTATGAAACCAAAATCTAAATAGTTCAAACAAAAGCCAATGAGTAAATTCTTTTCGTCGCGTAAGCGGCTTTCCCGTCTGTGTCTCTTACTGGGCGGCCTGCTTGCAGGTAGTTATGCCCAGGCTCAGGAGACCTTTCCTGTGAATGGTGTGGCTGACAACAGAGAAGGCTGTTACGCCTTTGTCAAAGCTACTATTGTAAAAAGCGCAGGTACTGTACTTAACAATGCCACCCTGGTGATCCGCAATGGGCGCATCGTAAGTATCGGTAATGGCCCCGTGCCAAAAGATGCTGTGGTGATCGATTGTGAAGGTAAATATATCTATCCTTCTTTCGTAGACCTGTATAGCGATTACGGCACACCTGCCGTGAAAAAAGCTGCCGGTGGTTACAGAAGTGAGGTACAGTTCCTGTCTGCCACAAAAGGCGCCTATGGCTGGAATCAGGCTATCAGGAGTGAAGTGAATGCCTCCGCTGTTTTTACAACGGATGGCACCAGTGCAGAGGCACTCAGGAATGCAGGTTTTGGTACAGTCCTTTCTCATCAGCAGGATGGTATTGCCCGTGGTACCGGTGTACTGGTAACGCTGGCAGACCAGCGTGATAATAAAGCGCTGATAAAAGAGAAAGCCAGTGCTCACTATTCTTTTGACAAAGGAAGCTCTACACAGAACTATCCCAGCTCTTTAATGGGTAGCATTGCCCTGTTGCGACAGACATATCTTGACGCCCAATGGTATCAGTCACATCCGGCAAAAGAGGGTACCAACCTCACGCTGCAGGCCTGGAATGATAACCGTGCATTACCACAGATATTTGAAGTACAGGATAAATGGGATGTATTACGTGCGGATAAAATAGGAGATGAATTTGGTGTACAATATATCATCAAGGCCGGTGGTAATGAATACCAGCGCATACCTGAAATGATCGCTACCAAAGCATCATTCATCCTGCCCTTAAACTTCCCTCAGCCTATCGATGTGGAAGATCCGAACGATGCGCGTTTTGTGGCCCTGAGTGAGATGAAACACTGGGAACTGGCGCCTACAGAAGCAGCTGCTTTTGAAAAGGCGAATATTCCTTTCTGCTTTACCGCTTCCGGATTAAAAGATATAAAACAGTTGCTGGCAGCTGTAAGAAAGTCTATTGAATATGGCCTCAGTGAACAAAAGGCATTGGATGCATTAACGCTGTCGCCTGCACGTATCATTAAGGCAGATGATCAGGTAGGCTCGCTGGAACCGGGTAAACTGGCTAACTTCCTGGTAACTTCAGGCACCATCTTTAACGAGAACACGGTACTGTTCCAGAACTGGGTACAGGGTAAAAAATATGTGGTAAAAGATGAAGGCTGGAAAGATGTACGTGGTACCTATACCCTCACCGTCAATCCCGGCAATACAAAATATACCCTCCTGTTAAAAGGAACAGCGGCAACGCCTGCACTGTCGCTCTTGCAGCAGGATACACTGGCTGGTGCTGTTACTATAAATGGTCAGCTGGTAAAACTGGCATTCCCCCTGAAGAAAGGTGGCGCTCAGTTACGGCTGAGCGGCGTAGCCGGCACTACAGAATGGACAGGTACCGGAGTGGATACAAGTGGAAAATGGGTGAAATGGAGTGCTGTGTTCAGTGCAGCATATACACAAAAGGATACCGCTAAACCAAAGACGGCTCCACAGATCGGTAATATCTATTTCCCTTTCAATGGTTACGGATGGGAGTCATTACCTAAACAGCAGGACCTGCTGATAAAAAATGCTACTGTCTGGACAAACGAGCAGGAAGGTAAACTGGAAAATACAGATGTACTGGTACGTAATGGCAAGATCGCCCAGATAGGAAAGAACCTGCCTGCCGGTAATGCCCGTGTTATTGATGGTACGGGTAAACACCTCACAGCGGGCATCATTGATGAACACTCTCATATTGCTATTTCCAGGGGTGTGAACGAAGGCACGCAGTCTGTAACATCAGAAGTGCGTATTGCAGATGTGGTGAATCCTGATGATGTAAACATCTACAGGCAGCTGAGCGGCGGTGTAACAGCGTCTCACCTGCTGCATGGCTCTGCCAACACTATCGGCGGACAAAGCCAGCTGATAAAGCTGCGTTGGGGCGCTGATGCGGAAGAACTGAAGTTTGCAGGCGCAGATCCGTTCATCAAATTCGCATTGGGTGAGAATGTGAAACAATCCAATTGGGGTGACCGCCAGCGGGAACGTTTCCCTCAGACGCGTATGGGAGTAGAACAGGTGCTGACAGACGCCTTTACCCGTGCCCGTGATTATGAAAAAGCAGGTGCGGACAAACGCCGCGACCTGGAACTGGATGCGCTGGTAGAGATCCTGAACAGCAAACGCTTTATTACCTGTCACTCTTATGTACAGAGTGAGATCAATATGCTGATGCATGTGGCAGACACTTTCCACTTCCATGTGAATACATTCACCCACATCCTGGAAGGGTATAAGGTAGCCGATAAAATGAAACAGCATGGCGCCGGCGCCGGTACCTTCGCTGACTGGTGGGCGTATAAGATGGAAGTACAGGATGCTATCCCATACAATGCCACTATCATGCAACGTGTGGGTGTGACCGTTGCCATCAACTCTGATGACGCTGAAATGGCCCGCAGACTGAACCAGGAAGCGGCAAAGAGTATCAAATACGGCAACATGACAGAAGAAGAGGCATTGAAACTCGTTACACTCAATCCAGCTAAACTGTTGCATGTAGACACTCATGTAGGTAGTATCAAAGCTGGTAAAGACGCTGACCTTGTACTCTGGAGTGACAATCCACTCAGCATCTATGCAAAGGCTGATAAAACCCTGGTAGACGGTATCGTTTATTTCGACAGGGAGAAAGACCTGGAACTACGTCAGCGTATCAGTGCTGAGCGTAACCGCCTGGTACTGAAAATGCTGGGAGAGAAGAAAAAAGGCACGCCTACACAGAAAGCTGCCACTACCCTGGAAGAAATGTACCATTGTGAAGATCTGCAGGGTGGCCATCAGCAACGCCTGACAGATGGAAATAATGAATTGTAATTGCCGGACGCATTAACTAAACATCATGAAACGGATCATCTTAACATATATCACCGCGCTTTCCTGTACGGCCGCATTTGCCCAGGAGACAATATATCCTGCCCCGCCGCAGGGAAAGACCATTTACCTGATCAATGCCACTATTCATGTTGGCAACGGACAGGTGCTCGAAAATGGCGCACTGACTTTTTCCAATGGTAAGATCACTGCCGTAGGCAACAATCTTCCTGCTCCCGCTGCCGATGGTATCATCATGGATCTGAAGGGGAACCATGTATATCCTGGCGTTATTTCGCCACTGACCACCCTCGGTTTGACGGAAGTGGAGGCAGTAAGGGCTACTAACGACTTCACTGAAGTAGGGGAGATCAACCCTTCCATACATTCACTGGTAGCGTATAATACCGACTCAAAAGTGATTAATACGCTTCGCTCTAACGGTATCCTGCTGGCACAGGTAACGCCCGAAGGTGGAATGATACCCGGCACATCCTCAGTGGTGCAGCTCGATGCCTGGAACTGGGAAGATGCCGCCTATAAGAAAGACGGGGCCATCCATTTCTATATGCCCAGCCTGTTGCCGCCGCCTTCAATACCAGGACGTTCTTTCACTGTTACGAAAGATAGGGCAGAAGAATTTGCAGAAGAGACAGGTAAGGTACGTTCTTTTCTGAGTGAGGCGAAAGCTTACCTGCAAGAGGAAAAGCATACTGCAGTGAACCTGAAGTTTGAAGCTGTAAGAAAGCTGTTTACCAAAGAACAGAAACTGTTTATTCACTGTAACCTGGTAAAGGAAATGCTCGTGGCGGTTGATTTTGCGAAAGAGTTTGGGATCGATGTGGTGATTGCCGGTGGAGCCGATTCCTGGATCATCGCAGATGTCCTGAAACAAAACAATATTGCTGTCGTGCTGACCCAGCCGCATAGTCTGCCGGTGACGCCTGACGATGATGTAGATCAGCCCTATAAAACAGCCACGCAGCTCCAACAGGCAGGCGTATTGTTCTGCCTGAGCAATGAAGGCTTCTGGCAACAGCGTAACCTGCCTTTCGAAGCAGGTACCGCCAGCACCTATGGTCTTACTAAAGAACAGGCACTGACCGCAGTGACGTTAAATACAGCCCGCATCCTGGGGATCGACAAAAGCACCGGTTCCCTGGAAACAGGTAAGGATGCCAATATCGTTATCAGTACCGGAGATCTGTTGGATATGCGCAGTAGCGCTGTGGTCCATGCCTTTATCCAGGGTAGGGAAATCAACCTGGACAATAAACACAAACAGCTGTACGAGCGTTATAAATATAAGTACGGACTGAAGTAATAAATCAGGAAAATAATTGAAAAGCAGGGTGTTGTACTAACAATACCCTGCTTTTTTTTGAGTTATGGCATGAATTTTTATTGTTCCATAGCAAACACATAAAGAAATGGGAGCAATCCTTAAAAGAGAAGATGCTATCCGCAAGGTCACCGACCTGATCAACGATGTACGGATATGCATGTTCACTACCATAGATGATCACGGACATGTCATTTCCAGGCCTATGGCCACTGTTGATGTGGATAAAGATGGAAATGTATGGTTCTTTTCCGATGAATATTCGGGCAAGGTTACCCAGATCTCAGAGAATAATGAGCTGAACCTTATTTATTCCCATCCGGGTCATAATACTTACCTGAACATCTTCGGTATTGGTTCTATCATCGTTGACAAGGAGAAGATGAAGCAGTTATGGACACCGGCAGTAGAAGCCTGGTTTCCTATAGGTGTTGATGATCCACGGTTATGTCTGCTGAAAGTAGATACAAAACAAGCCTGGTTCTGGGATAATTCTTCCAGTAAGATGGTGATCTTCTTTAATATGCTGACGTCGATTATCACAGGGAAGAAGTATCAGGAAGGGGAGCACGGGGAGCTGGATATAGAGTAGAATACATGTTACAGGTTCAACTGAAAGACATTAAACAGCAAAGGCTGGCAGATGATGAATTGCCAGCCTTTGTTTGTTTATCTATAAATAATTTATTTCACTATCACCAGGTTATATTTGTTACTACCCTTTTGTACCAGGATGTACTTATCATTTAACAGCAGGCTCCTATCTACGATCTTATCTATCCCCGAAACTTTTATTTTATTGATGCTTACTCCATTGTTCTGCACCATTTTTCTCGCTTCACTTTTACTAGGGAATATGCCTGTTGCTGCAAGGAAAGAAACAATATCTTTACCTGCTTCCAGTTCGGATGCGGCAAATTCAAATTGAGGAACGCCATCCATGACATCCAACAGTTCTTGCTCTGTCAGGGACGTCAATACTTCCGTAGTATCTTTACTGAAGAGTATTTCAGACGCTTGCAACGCAAATTCAAATCCTTTCTCTCCGTGCACAAAGGTTGTCAGTTCTTTCGCCAGTCTTTTTTGCAGCAGCCATTGATTAGAAGGCAGCTTATGTAAGGCGATCAATTCATCGATCTCTTCCTTACTAAGGAACGTAAAGATTTTGATATAGTTCTCGGCATCTTCATCAGTAGTCTTTACCCAGAACTGGTAAAACAGGTATGGAGACGTTTTCTGCGGATCCAGCCACACATTCCCTCTCTCTGTTTTTCCAAATTTAGTACCATCTGCTTTTTTCAGCAGGGGACAGGTAAATGCAAACGCCTCGCCATTGGCTTTACGGCGTATAAGTTCAGTACCGGTCACAATATTGCCCCACTGGTCAGAACCGCCCATTTGCAGTTTGACGTTCTTCGCAGTATATAAATGATAAAAATCGTATCCCTGAATCAGCTGATAAGTGAATTCTGTAAAAGACATACCGCTATCGCCTTCCAGTCTTCTTTTTACCGAATCTTTGGACATCATGTAGTTAACAGTAATATGTTTACCTACATCACGGATGAAATCCAGGAAGGATATATCCTTAAACCAGTCAAAGTTATTGACCATTTCAGCGGCATTTGGCTTTGCCGGATCAAAATCCAGGAATTTCTCCAGCTGAGCCTTGATACCTTTCTGGTTGAGTGCCAGGGTATCCAGATCCAGCATTTTCCGCTCTTCTGCTTTGAAAGAAGGATCGCCCACCATACCAGTAGCGCCACCTACGAGCGCAAATGGTTTATGGCCAGCCCTTTGTAAGTGTACCAGCAGCAGGATAGGCACAAGGCTACCTATATGAAGAGAGTCTGCCGTAGGGTCAAATCCTACATAAGCACTGGTCATTTCTTTTAATAATTGCTCCTCTGTGCCCGGCATTATATCCTGCACCATACCTCTCCAGCGTAATTCCTCTATCAGGTTCATGATTAATTGGGATAATTTTTGCAAACGTAAGAAAAGAATTTTAAACGATATGCGGAGGAACGGCGATGTACCTTAAATTCGTACATTGAATCCCGGATAAAACCGCCATTTTCTGTAAAGAATAAACTATGAGAAAAATCTTGTTTTTTATCGCATGTCTGTTGCTGACAGTCAATGCTTTAAGTGCCCAGGACTGCAAGAACTACTACTATATGCTGAACAATGCAGAAGTAGAGATGACCATGTTCGATGCAAAGGGTACTGCTGTAGCTAAAAACGTTTACAACGTATTGTCTGTCAGTAAAGAAGGGGCTGCCAGCGTATCTGATTTTACTTCTACGCTAAAAGATGTAAAAGGAAAGACCATCTCTTCCGGAAAGGGAAAATTCAAATGTGATGGCGGCGCGATCATGGTCGATATGAAAATGTCCATGCCTAGCCTTCCCCAGCTGCAGAACATGAAAATGGAGTCAGAAGGGAACGCCTTTCTGAATTACCCGGCTAACCTCAAGGATGGCCAATCGCTGCCGGATGGTGCTTTCGAAATGAGTGGTAATGCCAATGGCATGGATATGAGCCTCCAGTATAAAGTGACTGACCGTAAGGTGACTGGTAAGGAAAAGGTAACGACCGCCGGCGGTAGCTGGGATTGTTACAAGATCACTTACAACATGAGCCTTTCCATGAAAATGATGGGCATGAACATCCCGATAGAAATGGTGGCTGCAGAGTGGTTTGCACCCGGCTTTGGCGTTGTGAAAACAGAAACCTCCAAAGATGGTAAACCTGCAGGTCATATGGAGATCACTCATGTAAAGAAATAATCTGATCGTATAAAAAAGGAAAGCCCCCTGCCTTGGCAGAGGGCTTTCCTTTTTTGAACCCGGTTTACAGGTTTTTCAGGCATTCCTTCAGGCTTTCACGCCAGTGAAGGATCTGTAAGCCGAAAGTATCTTTGATCTTTTGTTTGTTCAGCACACTGTAAGCCGGTCTTTTTGCCGGAGTAGGATACTTGTCAGAAGTAATAGGCGCCACAGTGCAGGATGCTCCTGTCAGTTCGCGGATCGCTACTGCAAAGTCATACCAGCTGGTTACCCCTTCATTGCTGAAATGATAAACCCCGCCATAATTGCCTGGAGCGTCCCATACTTTTGTGAGGGCGTTCAGGATGGCTTTTGCCAGGTCTACTGCATAGGTAGGTGTGCCTGCCTGATCGAATACCACGTTCAGGTGCTCTTTCTCCTGCATCAGCTCACGCATACGTTTTGCGAAGTTGACACCAAATTCAGAATACAGCCAGGAAGTACGTATCACGATGGTATCGGTATTGGCGTCTATAGCAGCAGCCTCGCCGCGCAGCTTGGAGCTTCCATAGATGCTGGTAGGGCTGGCGTCGTCTGTTTCTGTATACGGTACATTCTGTTTGCCGTCAAACACGTAGTCAGTGGAGATGTGCACCAGTTGTGCCTTGTGTTGCTGACAGATATTGGCCAGGTTCAGTACTGCTTCAAAGTTCAGTTTGAAGGCCAGCTCCTCGTCATTCTCCGCTTTGTCTACCGCAGTATACGCCGCACAGTTGATACAGGCGTGTATTTCCTGCTGTGAGAAAAAGTTGCTGACAGCTTCCTCACTGGTAATATCCAGTTCATTGAAGTCGGTATATACGAAGGAAAATCCGGAATAATCCGCAGCGATCTTTTTCAATGCTTGTCCCAGCTGGCCATTGGCGCCGGTTACCAGAATATTTTTCATTTACTTATTTGGATTGAAAACGAAATTATGCGTACAGTTTTCCAGTGTAGGCAGCACTATATCCTTTTCAGATACAATGGCATCGGCCAGGTCTATACCCCAGTCAATGTTCAGTGCTGGATCATTATAGATAATACCTCCCTCACTGGCCTTATGATAAAAGTTATCGCATTTATACATCACTTCTGCTGTTTCACTTAACACGGAATATCCGTGGGCGAAGCCTTTGGGCACCAGCAGCTGTAATTTATTTTCAGCACTCAGTTCTATGGTAAAGGCTTTGCCATAAGTAGGAGAGCCTTTACGGATATCCACTGCCACATCTATGATCTTTCCTTCCAGCACTCTTATCAGCTTTGTCTGTGCATACGGTTCCTGCTGGTAGTGTAACCCTCTCAGTACACCATAGGTGGAACGTGCCTGGTTATCCTGTACAAAAGGCAGGTGTAACCCTTGCTGCTCAAAGGTCTGCGCGCTGTAGCTTTCGAAAAAATAGCCACGGCTATCATTAAACACCCTGGGTTCATATACTAGTAACCCTGGGATCCCTGTTTCGGTAAAAGGCATAGTTATCTCTTTTGATACTGCTCACTGTAATAATCCTGGTACGCTCCGCTGGTCACATGTTCCAGCCATTCTTCATTGGCGAGGTACCATTCCACTGTTTTTTCAAGACCTTCTTCAAACTGGAGGGAAGGCTCCCAACCCAGTTCTTTATTGAGCTTAGTGGCATCAATAGCATAACGCAGGTCATGGCCGGCGCGGTCTTTTACGAAAGTGATCAGTTTAGCAGAAGTACCTGGTGCACGCTGAAGTTTTTTATCCATGATAATGCACAGCAGGTTAATAAGGTCAATATTTTTCCATTCGTTGAAGCCACCGATGTTGTAGGTTTCTCCTACGCGGCCCTTATGGAAAATAGTATCTATTGCTCTGGCATGATCTTCCACAAACAGCCAGTCACGTACGTTCTCACCTTTACCATATACCGGCACCGGCTTATTGTTCTTGATATTGTGAATGGCCAGCGGAATTAATTTTTCCGGGAAATGATTTGAGCCGTAGTTATTGGAGCAGTTGGATATAACAGCAGGCAGATGATAGGTGTGGTAATATGCCCTCACAAAATGATCTGAACTTGCTTTGGAGGCAGAATAAGGTGAACGGGGATCATACGCAGTCTCTTCGGTAAAGAGACCGTCTTCTCCCAGGCTGCCATATACCTCATCGGTTGACACATGATAGAACAGCTTGCCCTCATAGTTGTCTTTCCAGTATTTCCTGGCGGCGTTCAGCAGCACAGCAGTTCCCATCACGTTGGTCCTGATAAAGGCCAGCGGATCCATGATGGATCTGTCCACATGACTCTCGGCAGCCAGATGGATCACACCATCGAACTTATAAGTAGCAAACAGTTCGTCGATGAATGCTTCATCAGTAATATCGCCCTTCACAAATTTGTAATTGGGCTGATCCTTGATGTCCTTCAGGTTTTCAAGATTACCGGCATAGGTTAATGCATCCAGATTGATGATCTGGTAATGAGGGTAGTTCTTTACAAACAGCCTCACTACATGAGACCCAATAAATCCTGCGCCACCGGTGATTAATATGGTGTTGTGCATAATGATTATTTAATTCCGGGCTAAAATTACGAATTGCGGATGAACCTTTATCTAACCAGTTTTAGGAGTAAAGGCTCATCCGCCGTCCGGAGCTATTTATTAAGAGCTTGTTTGAAATACTCATAAGTGATCTTCAGCCCTTCTTTCCTGTCCACTTTCGGCGCCCAGCCCAGTAATTCCTGTGCTTTGGTAATATCCGGTTTTCTCTGTTTCGGATCATCTTTCGGAAGAGGCTGATAGATAATCTTTTGTTTGCTGCCTGTCAGCGCCAGGATCTCCTCTGCGAATTCTTTCAGGGAGATCTCGGCAGGGTTGCCGATGTTCACCGGAAGGTGATAATCACTCAGCAGCAGGCGGTAAATACCATCCACCAGGTCAGACACGTAACAGAAAGAGCGGGTCTGGGAGCCATCACCAAAAACGGTGAGGTCCTGACCTGTCAGCGCCTGACTCATAAAAGCAGGCAGTGCTCGTCCGTCATCGAGGCGCATACGCGGACCGTAGGTATTAAAGATCCTGATGATCCTTGTATCTACACCATGGAAATTGTGGTAAGCCATGGTGATGGATTCCATGAAGCGTTTGGCTTCGTCATACACACCGCGCGGACCTACCGGGTTCACATTACCCCAGTATTCTTCCGTCTGCGGATGTACTGTCGGATCGCCATATACTTCGGAAGTGGACGCCACCAGGATACGCGCCTTTTTTTCCTTGGCCAGTCCCAACAGGTTGTGAGTACCCAATGAGCCTACCTTCAGTGTCTGGATAGGCATTTTCAGATAGTCGATAGGGCTGGCGGGAGAAGCAAAGTGTAAAATATAATCCAGGTCGCCTGGTACATGTACGAATTTGCTTACATCATGATGGTAATATTCAAATTCCTTTAAAGGAAAGAGGTGTTCTATATTTTTAATGTTGCCGGTCAGGAGATTGTCCATGCCTACAACACGGTATCCTTCTGCGATAAAGCGATCACACAGGTGTGACCCCAGGAAGCCGGCCGCGCCGGTAATCAGTACTCTTTTCATTTCGATAGGCATTGATGAAGTGTGATAATTAGTTAGTTGCAGCAGCACGTCCGACGCTTTCGTAGTGGAAACCCAGTTCAGCCATACGGGATACGTCAAACAGGTTCCTTCCGTCGAATATAAGTTTGTTTTTGAGAGAAGCGCCTATCTTATCAAAATCAGGGGTTCTGAATACGCTCCATTCTGTTGCAATGACCAGGGCGTCTGCATTTGCGAGGCATTCGTACTGGTTGGAAGCATATGTTACTTTATCGCCGATAAGGCGTTTCACATTTGCCATTGCTTCAGGGTCAAACACGGTTACAGTCGCTCCCGCAGCCCGCAGGGCATCTATCATGTATAATGCCGGCGCTTCGCGGATATCGTCTGTATTAGGTTTGAACGCCAGTCCCCAGAGAGCGAAATGTTTACCTTTCAGTTCATCCTTGAACCATGCGTTGATCTTTGGCATGAGGAACAATTTCTGCCGCTCATTCACATCCATCACTGCCGTCAGTATTTTGAACGCGTAATCTGCATCTTCGGACGATTTAACCAGCGCCTGCACATCTTTCGGGAAGCAGCTGCCACCGTAACCGATGCCGGGGAACAGGAAACGTTTACCGATCCTGTCATCGCTGCCCACACCTCTGCGCACCATATCCACATCAGCACCGAGTTTCTCACACAGAATGGCAATTTCATTCATGAAAGAGATCTTGGTAGCCAGGAAGGAGTTAGCCGCATATTTGGTCAGTTCAGCAGATTTCTCATCCATGAAAAGTATAGGGTTACCCTGACGTACGAACGGTGCAAACAGGTCTCCCATCACTTTACGTGCTCTTTCAGAACGGGTGCCGATCACTACACGGTCTGGTTTCATAAAGTCGTCTACCGCCACTCCCTCACGCAGGAACTCAGGATTGGATACTACATCAAAAGGATGTTTACAGTGCTTTGCAACGGTGGCCTGTACCTTTTCGGCAGTGCCTACTGGTACAGTACTTTTATCAACTATCACTTTATAATCTGAGATGAGTTTTCCCATTTCATCGGCTACACGCAGTATATAGGAAAGATCTGCAGAGCCATCTTCTCCCGGAGGAGTAGGCAGGGCCAGAAAAATCACTTCCCCATGTTTTATACCATCAGCAAGGTTGGTGGTAAAATGGAGACGTTCTTCCTTCAGGTTACGCTCGAATAGTTTTTCGAGTCCTGGTTCATAGATGGTGATTTGTCCGTTGGACAGTTTGGCGACCTTGTTAGCATCGATATCAACGCAAACAACATCATTGCCTGTTTCTGCGAAACAGGTCCCGGTAACTAATCCTACGTAGCCTGTGCCTACTACTGTAATTTTCATTTGGAGTTATGATTTATGAATGATTTAACTGAATCAATAATGTGCTGTAGCTGATCTGCATCCATTTCAGTATGGATCGGAAGTGAAATAACCTTTGAGGTAAGGTTGTCAGTAACAGGAAGATTGAACTCAGCGCCACCAAAGCTTGCAAACATTTTCTGGCGGTGAGCAGGCACGGGATAATAAATCATTGCAGGCACCTGACGTTCCTGCAGGTATTGTTGTAACGCATTGCGGTCAGCGCCATTCAGCTGCAGTGTATACTGATGGTATACATGATAACAGTTGCCAGCTCTGTATGGAGTAGTGATCTGAGGAATACCCGCAAATCCGGCATCATAAGCATCCGCTACTGCGCGGCGCGCTTTAATATATTCATCCAGCAAAGGAAGCTTGATATTCAATACAACCGCCTGCAGTGTATCCAGACGGGAATTTACGCCTACTACATCATGGTAGTAACGGGCTGATTGTCCGTGATTGGCGATCATTCTTATCTTGGCGGCCAGCGCATCATCATTGGTGAAGATGGCACCGCCGTCACCGTAACAACCGAGGTTCTTGGAAGGGAAGAAGGAAGTACATCCTATCTGCCCTATGCTACCCAGCTTTTTGGTAGTACCGTCAGAAAAAGTATAATGTCCGCCTATGGCCTGTGCATTATCTTCAATGACAGGAATATTGTATTTCCTGGAAATCTCCATGATAGGCTCCATTTCTGCACTGTGACCATACAGGTGTACAGGAACGATCGCTTTTGTTTTTGGTGTAATGGCCTTTTCCACCTGCGCTGGATCGAGGCAGAATGTTTTAGGATCTACGTCCACAAATACAGGTTTCAGCTGTAACAGGGCAATTACCTCCGCAGTAGCAATGAAAGTGAAGGATGGCGTGATCACTTCATCTCCCGGTGCAAGGTCGAGCGCCATCATGGCTATCTGCAGTGCATCGGTACCGTTAGCGCAGGGAATGACATGTTTCACACCGAGATAACCCTGCAGTGCATTGGTGAATTGTTGTACTGGTGCGCCATTAATAAAAGCTGCATTATCGAGCACTTCAGTCATCGCAGCATCTACCTGCGGCTTTATTTTCAAGTATTGGCGTTTTAAATCCACCATTTGAATAGGAACCATGTGTGGGATAGATATTTTGTTTAAAGTGAGCAAATTTACAAAAATTGACATAGGAAGGGCAGTATCTTTGCAGCCGATCTAAAAAACAGTAAAAGTACCTTCAGGCATGCCGGTAAGCACCATCATATACGATCTGGGAATAAGAGGATATAAAGCAGGAGTGGCTCTGGCCGCTGCTACAGGCAATGTCAAGGCCCGGCGATGGCTGGAAGGGCGCCGCAACTGGAGGGCAGAGCTGGAACAGCACCTGTCCGGTGCCGGTCCCATCGTTTGGGTGCATGCCGCCTCCCTGGGAGAATTTGAACAGGGGCGGCCTGTTCTGGAAGCGATCCGGCAGCAGTATCCGCACTGTAAGATCCTGTTGACCTTTTTCTCGCCCTCAGGTTATGAGGTACGTAAAGACTATCCAGGTGCAGATTACGTATGCTATTTGCCGTTGGATACACCACGAAACGCAAGGGATTTTACCCGTATCGTAAAGCCGGCCCTTGCTATCTTTATCAAATATGAGTTCTGGTACCATATGCTTACCAGCCTTTACCGGGAAAAGGTGCCGGTACTTCTTATTTCGGGCATATTCAGGCAGGGACAGCCTTTCTTCAAGCCCTATGGCGGCATGTTCCGCAAACTCCTGCAACAGTTCAGCTACATCTTCGTACAAAACAGGGAGTCTATGTCCCTGCTGGAACAGATTGGCATCCAACATACAGCTTTAGCGGGCGATACCCGTTTTGACAGGGTCTGGGCCCTGCAGGAAGAGGAACGCACCCTGCCAGGCATTGGCGCATTTATCCGTGACCGGCAGGCCATTATTGCCGGAAGCACATGGGAAACTGACGAATCATTGCTGGTGGCCTGGTGGAAGAAACAGCCGCATGAAGGACCTTGTCTAATCATTGCTCCGCATGAAATAGACGCTGCTCACATCGGTAAATTACAGGGATTGTTCCCCGAAGCAATAAGATATACGGAGTGGATAAAAACAGAAAATAAGCAACCGGGGCGTGTATTGCTGATAGATAATGTGGGGATGCTGTCAATATTATATCGCTATGCAGCGGTTACTTATGTAGGAGGAGGCTTTGGGAAAGATGGTATTCACAATATACTGGAACCCGCTACCTATGGCAAACCCGTATTGTTCGGGCCTGTGTTCCACAAATACCCGGAAGCTGCGTCGCTGATCGCTGCAGGCGGAGGCATTAGTATCCATGACCTGGGTACCTTTGATACACAGATGGGAAGGCTGTTGCAGGATGAATCAATCCGCTTGCAAACAGGCGCCAATGCTAAAAACTATGTGGCTGAGAACAAAGGAGCTACAAGTAAGATACTACAGTATATTCAGGAAAAACGTTTCTTGACAAGATTGTAGAACTGCCTTACAGTACGGTTATCGTCCACCCATCCCTGACGGATCTTTAATTCCCTTTCAATCCAGTATTCTGCTTCCTGGAGAGAATTCAGCTCGTTGATGGTCTTGACAGAACGTTCATAAGTATCCACATCACCACGGAACAATTCCTGGATGAACTGGAATTTATCGTTGATCCCGATAGCCTGACGCAGGTCTTTGACAGGAATCTCATTGAAACGGTCAGCAATCTCTGTCTGTGCCTGTTTCAAGCGATCATTGAGTGAAGGCGTGTTCTGGGCTACCAGTTGATTCAGCTCTTTCAGTTCCTTGTGAACACCGTTGGTGTCCGGCTTTTTCTCAACATTGCCAGGAGTAGTACTAACCGGTTGCGGCGTTTCCTCATTACTATAGATGGTAACGAACGCCGGTTTCCTGTCTACTGGAGTCTGTTCCGTTTGTTGAGGTACGGGAGCAGGAGCTGTAGCCGTGGACGGATATGAAGTAGCGCCGTTAGTAGCTGCAAACGTAGCCGGAGTAGTATTTACAGGAGCAGCGGAAGTCCCGTTCACCGTGGCGGCAGGTGCCGAAGCCGGTTTGGGGAGTGACGTGTTCTGCAACGGTAATGTCAAGGTTGGGGCCTCCGCAGTCGCAAGTGCTGCTGCAGGCGCCGCCTGTTTATTTTCCGGTGATGTTTCTCTGGATGATGTTGTTACAGGGACTTCCACAATAACAGTGGCCGGAGTTGCAGTGGTTGTCAGAGGTGTAGAAGGCATAATCACTGCAACATGGCTGTCCTGCCTTTGTTGCACGCGTTCCTGGTCTCGTTGAAGATTCCTTGCGTGCAGGATCTCTGCCTGTAACAGCTGTACATAGTAAGAGATTGACTGCAGCCCAGCGTTTGAATTCTTTAATTCCTGTAACTTATCAATTAATGCACTTATTTTTTCCATAGCAGTAAAAAAAATAAATTGAATGCAAAATGCGTTCCATGCCTTAATTGTTAACGCGATATGGGGGAATTTATTTTATTTGCATAAAGTTAGCGCATTTTAATTAACTGTTAATCAAATACTAAAATATGTTTATTGAACCTTCTCTAGCAGGAGGGCGAAGGGGGTGGATAGAAGTGATCTGCGGCTCAATGTTTTCCGGGAAGACGGAGGAATTGATCAGAAGATTAAAGCGGGCCCGGATAGCCAACTTAAAAGTAGAGATTTTTAAACCGATGATAGATACGCGTTACGATGTGCAACACATTGTATCTCATGATGAAAGCCGTATCATCAGCACACCACTGGAAAATTCCCAGCAGATATTGCTCCTGGCACAGGAAGTGGATGTTGTAGGTATTGATGAAGCACAGTTCTTTGATGGTGAGTTGCCTGAAGTCTGTGACCAGCTGGCGTTACGTGGCATCAGGGTAATAGTGGCAGGACTGGACATGGATTACCTGGGCAAACCCTTCGGCCAGATGCCTTTCCTGCTGGCAAAGGCGGACTATATTACCAAGTTGCACGCTATCTGCGTGAAATGCGGCAATATCGCCAATTACTCTTACCGTAAAACGAAAGAAAAAGGCACTGTACTTCTCGGAGAAACAGATCTGTACGAACCGAGGTGCAGGCATTGTTATTATAATAATGTAGAATAATACAAAAGGCCGTATCAAAATATCTGATACGGCCTTTTGTATTACGCCTATAAATTTTATTACTCTTCCCTCTATTACCCTTCCTTCACTTTAAACGTAAATTTCTTCTGTGTCAGATAGCTAAAGCCTACTACAAAGATGGTTGTCAATATTTTAGAGATAGTTGGGTAGATAAGCAGATATTCTACGAATAGTTTCATAAATCCATAGTTCAGACAGATACAAATACCTACCAGCATAAAATAGCGGATCAGTTGCACCCTGCCTCTCAGGTTGGATTCAGAAAAAACAATGTATTTACTCAGCAGGAAACCTGTAGGGAATGTAACCGTCATGGCCATGAACAGTGCGGCAATATGCGGACTGATGGTCAGGAAAGTGAAATGCACAGGTTTTTCAATCAGGATGTAATGGTAGCTGATGTAATACAATAGGATATCCATCGCCGTATTGCCGCTGCCGCAGGCGAGATAGCGGAAAGTTTGCAAAGGCATCAGCTTCGCAAAGGGCTGGTAAAAAAAATCTAATACGAATAAAATGAACCTTTTCATAAAATATTTGTACAGCAACAAAACTAGTTAGTTTTACCGTTACTGTACTGCGCTTTTATATTATCTTAACAATTTCCTGTTCTTCCAAAGTTTTTGCTGCTGGTTCACAGGTTGTTGTCTGACCCTCCGCTGTTGCTCCTGCCATACCTGTACAGCCAGTATAGCCGCGGCTTTTGCGGCTTCAGGGTCTGTACGGTCCAGCGATTGCGGCGTAAAGTACTTTCCGATAAAATGAGTGTCAAAAGCGCCGTTAATAAATGCAGGCTGCTGCAGCGCCCAGCTACCGAAGGGTAGTGTAGTGCGGATGCCTTTCACATGATATTCACTGATGGCACGTAGCAGCCGTTCCCTGGCCTCTTCCCGGTCGGCTCCCCAGGCAATCAGTTTGGAGATCATAGGGTCATAATAGATGGGAATATCCATTCCCTGCTCATAACCGTCGTCCACCCGGATGCCATATCCCTGCGGACGTACATAGGTAGTGAGTGTACCCGTGTCCGGTAAGAAATTATTGGCCGGATCTTCCGCACAGATGCGCAATTCGATGGCATGTCCGTTTATTTTGAGGTCGGTCTGGCTGAAGGCAAGCTTTTCGCCCCTGGCCACCCTGATCTGCTCTTTGACCAGGTCCAGGCCTGTGATCATTTCAGTTACAGGATGTTCCACCTGCAGACGGGTATTCATCTCCAGGAAATAAAACTGCAGATTTTCGTCTACGAGGAACTCAACGGTACCTGCTCCATAATACTGGCAGGCACGGGCCACATCTAATGCACACTTCCCCATCGCTTCCCTGATCTGGGGTGTCAGGCAGGATGAAGGCGCTTCTTCAATCAGTTTCTGGTGTCTTCTTTGTATAGAGCACTCACGCTCAAATAGATAGACGTAATTGCCATGCTGATCGCCCAGTACCTGGATCTCAATATGCCGGGGGGCACCTACATATTTCTCAATAAATACTGCATCATCCCCAAAAGCACTCATCGCCTCACTTTTAGCCAGTCTGACCTGTTCTTCCAGTTCATCAGCGCTATTGACCACCCGCATACCCTTACCACCACCACCTGCGGATGCTTTGATCAGGATAGGGAATCCGGTCTTTTTCACTACTTCCCGCGCCTCGTCGATACTGCGCAGCGGCGTTTCTGTACCGGGTACCATGGGAACGCCAAACCGTTGTGCTGCCTGTTTGGCCGCCAGCTTGCTGCCCATTACCTCAATAGAAGACGGACTGGGACCAATAAAAGTAAGTCCGGCATCCTTCACCGCCTGTGCAAAGCGGGCATTCTCACTGAGAAAACCATATCCGGGATGGATAGCATCTGCCCCCGTCTGCCGGGCTGCGCCCATGATCTTATCTGTCAGCAGATAGGACTGGCTGGAAGGGGCCGGGCCGATGCACACCGCTTCATCTGCATATTGCACAAATGGCATGGCGCGGTCTGCCTCGGAATATACAGCTACGGTTGCGATGCCCATTTCCCTGGCGGATCGCATGATCCGCAGTGCAATCTCACCACGGTTGGCTACCAGTATTTTTTTCATGGAAGCGAATATAAGTGATTCTCCTATCTTTGCGCCAACATGAAATCTAGTGCCTTCCGACAAACCATTACCCTGGTAAAAAAGGACATCCTGCTTGAATTACGGCAGAAATATGCCTTTTACGGTATCCTCTTATATATAATATCTACCGTATTTGTGATTAACCTGATGGTCAGTAAGCCGGAAGAAAAGATCTGGAATGCACTTTTCTGGGTAGTACAGTTGTTCGTAGCAGTTAATGCCATCGCCAAAAGTTTCCTGCAGGAGAACAGGGGGCGTCTCCTGTATTTCTATTCCCTGGTGCATCCCCGCAGCTTTATAGTGGCCAAACTGATCTACAATATCATACTGATGTGCGTCATGACGCTGATCACGATCGTGTGCTGTATGATGTTCCTGGGCAATCCCGTTACCAGTTTCCTGTATTTCATGGGAGTGAGCCTGCTGGGAGGCATCAGCCTGTCCCTGCTCTTCACTATGCTGGCTGCTATTGCGGCCCAGGCCAACCAGAATGCCGCATTGATGGCTATTATGGGATTCCCCATTATGCTGCCCCTGCTTATGCTGCTGTCTAATATTGCCAAATCCTCCTTCATTACCGTATATCAACCCGGATTGCCCAAAATGTTCCTTATGTTAGGAAGTATGGACATTCTTATTATCGCTTTGTCCCTGGTATTATTCCCTTTTTTGTGGAAAGATTAACAACTGCTACCCGGATGACGGGAAACAGGTTACTGAATTTTGTGATTAGTGATAAAACGTGTAGGTTTGCCCCCAATATAGTTGGTTTAAAATGGCAAAGCATTGGTGGAAAGCTCTGACGGTATTGATCCTTGTTTATGTAATCATACGGGGATTTACGATTGAGATACCGATAATCGGCACAAACGGGCAATCTTCCCGGGGCCTTTTCTTTCACGTTCCTATGTGGATGTGCATGTACACCATGTTCACTATCTCTGTAGTCAATTCCGTTCTTTATCTCGCTAAATACGACCTCCGTAGAGATGTATATGCCAGCGCAGCTGCTAATGTAGGTGTGTTTTATGGCATTCTGGGTTTCGCAACAGGTACGCTGTGGGCCACCTACACGTGGGGAGGTTCTTTCACCAGCGATCCCAAACAGATGCTGACCGCTGTAGCGCTCATGATCTATATGGCTTACCTTGTACTGCGCCTGTCCATCCCGGACATCGACAAGCGCGCCAGGATCTCTGCCGTGTTTAACGTTTTCGCATTCGCTTTGTTGATTCCCTTAACGTATATCATCCCGCGTATGGTAGATTCCCTTCATCCCGGAAGCGCTACCACGCCAGGATTTGCATCCAGTGACACTGACAACCATATGAAAGAGGTGCTTTACCCTGCATTTATTGGTTGGGTTTTGTTAAGTGTCTGGATCTATACCCTGCTTGTACGGTACAAAAAATTAGAGCTAAAAAATATTTTTAAATGATCAACAAAGCGTTTTCTTTCTGCTGTACCTGCTTACTGTTACTCGTTTCTCTTTTCGCTAATGCGCAGGAAAACCAGAACCAGAATACGGAGACAGGGCCTGTAAACGAATTTTTCCGCAGCAATGGCAAGATATATGTTATAGTAGGAGTGTTACTGATCATCTTTATCGGCATTGTGATATTTTTGATAGCGCTCGACCGGAAGATCTCCAGGCTTGAAAAACGGGATAACTTGCATAGCAAATAAGTCCAACTCTACATATTTATACCAAAACAATTGTCTATGGCGCAAGAGCAACATTATGACTTCTTTAAGAGCGTAGAAAGAAGTTTTGACAAAGCCGCAAAATTCACGAAATGGGAAAATGGGATTCTTGAACAGATCAAGGCCTGTAATGCTGTGTACCAGATTAAATTCCCGGTACGCATCGGGGACAAGATCGAAGTAATAGAAGCCTACCGCGTTCAGCACTCTCACCACAAACTGCCCTGTAAAGGTGGTATCCGTTTTAGCGATGCCGTTAACCAGGATGAGGTAATGGCATTGGCTGCCCTCATGACCTACAAATGTGCTATCGTAAACGTTCCTTTTGGCGGCGCCAAAGGAGGTATCAAGATCAATCCACGTAACTATTCCCCATTCCAGTTGGAAAACATTACCCGCCGTTACACAGCGGAACTGGTAAAAAAGAATTTCATTGGTCCCGGTGTGGATGTTCCCGCTCCTGACTATGGTACAGGTGAAAGGGAAATGAGCTGGATCCTCGATACTTACATGAGCCTCCGTCCGGGTGAGATCGATGGTTACGGTTGTGTAACCGGTAAACCGGTTTCCCAGGGTGGTGTGCGTGGCCGTAAAGAAGCCACTGGTCTTGGCGTGTTCTTTGGCTTGCAGGAACTCTGTAACATCAAGGAAGATATGAAACGCATCGGTCTCGAACCTGGCATCATCGGTAAAAAAGTGATCGTACAGGGTATGGGTAATGTGGGTTACCATGCCGCTAAATATTTCCACGAAGCAGGCGCTATCATCGTAGGCCTGATAGAATGGGATGGCGCCTTGTACAGCGAAAAAGGCCTGGATCCTGATGCCGTGCTGAAACACAGGGCTGAAACAGGTTCCATTATCAACTTCCCGGGTGCAAAAACAATGGGCGCAAATGGAGAAGGTCTGGAAATGGACTGCGATATCCTGATACCTGCTGCGCTGGAGAACGTGATCCACAAAGAGAACGCCCCGCGTATCAAGGCTAAAATAATCGGTGAAGGCGCTAACGGCCCTATCACTCCTGAAGCAGATGAGATCCTGAACAAGAAAGGTGTGATCGTAGTACCTGACATGTTCCTCAACGCCGGCGGTGTGACCGTTTCTTACTTCGAATGGTTGAAAAACCTCAGCCACGTGCGTTATGGCCGTCTGGGAAAACGTTTCGATGAGAATATGAATATCCACATTCTGGGTGTAATCGAAGACCTCACCGGTAAATCAGTATCAGAAAGAGAAAGGAAATTCATCGCACATGGTGCTGATGAAGTTGACCTGGTATATTCCGGCCTGGAAGAAACCATGCATGCTGCACTGCACGAAGTGCGTACCATCATGGTAAATCACCCGGATATTCACGATATGCGTACCGCCGCTTATGTATGTGCAATTGATAAAGTGGGAGCAGCCTATGACCAGTTAGGTATTTTCCCTTGATCTTTGTATCAATATAAAAGTTTACAAAAGAGGGTGTATCTTTGCTGGATACACCCTCTTTTTATATTATGTTCTCTCTTTTAGTGTTGTTTTAAGTCCAACTCAAGTCCACCTCATCTCCACCTTAAATCCACCCTTACTTCATGTGTATAAGGTCTATACTACAGGGTTTTGCAGGAGTGTCTTCATGTAGCAGGCTATCGAAATCAAGCGATGTTAAAATACCATCAGAGATGCACGGGTAACTGTGCAATGAACTGCCATTGTTGTGCATCCACCATATGCTGGCAGCAGAATGTATGCACCCCATTGGTAATGACCAGGTAAGCCGTTGGCAATACCATATGATAACGGACGATTTGTTCCAGTGTGGTTTGGCTAAGCGGCACATCCATTTCCTTACATTCCACGATCATCCAGGGGCGCATATCCCTGCTGTAAACTACAATATCACAACGCTTCCGTAGCTCTCCCAGGTATATTTCCTTTTCTATACCAATCAGTGAAGCAGGGTAGCCAAGAGTGCTTACCAAATAATTGAGAAAGTTCTGCCGCACCCATTCCTCTGGTGTCAGCACCACATACTTTTTACGGAAACGGTCAAAAATGAGCGTTTTGCCGTTCTCCTGTACAATTTTGAAATCCGGTGCCGGAAACTCAATAGCGATCATTCCACAAAGATAAATGATAGATTCCCTTTACGGATAAGCTATACCGGCACTGTATATCCTCCTGATCTATATAGGAACGGCGCTGTACTCCCTGCATCAGATCTGTAAAAAGGGCTGTAATGCTGCAATAAGGGGCCTGTATGATATAGATATATGCAGGACATAACACATGGATAACACTACAGGAAGGGCCGGAGATCGGAGATTTTTCCGTATATTCGTTTGCCAAAAGGCTATGAAGACAAAAGAAGACATTGTAGCTAACTGGCTCCCGCGCTACACAGGAGAAAAGCTGGAGAATTTTGGTTCCCACATCCTCCTCACCAACTTTAGTAATTACCTCACTTATTTTGCGGAATGGCATAACACCGAAATTATAGGTGCCGGAAAACCTATGCAATGTGCCACTGCCGATGACATCACCATCATTAACTTTGGAATGGGAAGTCCCGGCGCTGCAACTGTAATGGACCTGCTCAGTGCTATCCATCCGAAAGCGGTGTTATTCCTTGGCAAATGCGGAGGGTTGAAGAAAAAGAACAATATCGGCGATCTGATACTCCCCATTGCTGCCATACGGGGTGAAGGTACTTCCAACGATTATTTCCCTGCTGAAGTGCCGGCGTTACCGTCCTTCGCGCTGCAAAAAGTGCTCTCCACCACTATCCGTGAATATGGTTGTGATTACTGGACAGGTACCTGCTACAGCACTAACCGCAGGGTATGGGAACATGATATAGAATTTAAACGCTATCTTGAAAAGATCAGGGCAATGGCCATCGATATGGAAACAGCCACCATCTTTTCTGTTGGCTTCTTTAACAAGATCCCTACCGGCGCCTTATTGTTGGTTTCCGACCAGCCGATGATCCCCGAAGGAGTAAAAACAGAGGAAAGCGACAGGAAAGTGACCACCGAATATGTGGAAAGGCATATCCGGATCGGTATTGACTCTCTGAAAAATCTGATAAACAGTCACCAGACAGTGAAGCACCTGCGGTTCTAATACCGCTTTCTCAATATGCAGCAACCATTATTATCCATCCGGAATCTGACGGTTTCTTTTGGCAGTGCAAAGGCTGTCGATGATATTTCACTGGATATTATGCCGGGTGAGATAGTGGGGATTGTGGGTGAATCCGGTTCCGGGAAATCCGTGACTGCATTATCACTTATGCGTTTACTGCAAAACCCCGGTAAGATAAGCGGGGGGAGCCTGCTATATCAGCTAAGGGGCAGCAAAGTGCCTTCGCGCGATATTGTCAGCCTGTCAGCGGCTGAAATACTTTCCTGGCGGGGCAATGAAATAGCCATGATCTTCCAGGAGCCAATGACCTCATTGAACCCACTGCTCAGATGTGGCTACCAGGTGATGGAAACCCTGCTCCTGCATAAAAGAATGAGCAGGGAGCAGGCAAAGCTACAAACCCTGGCCTTATTCAAACAGGTTCGGCTACCGGATCCGGAATTGCTGATGGAAAGATATCCGCACCAGCTCTCCGGCGGACAAAAACAACGCGTCATGATTGCCATGGCCATCAGCTGCCAGCCCCGTTTGCTGATAGCCGACGAACCCACTACGGCCCTGGACGTAACTGTCCAGAAGACCATCCTGGAACTGCTGAAAGAATTGCAACGCCAGACAGGCATGAGTGTGATCTTTATTACGCATGACCTGGGTGTCATTGCAGAAATAGCGGACAGGGTAGCGGTCATGTACAAAGGTCGCATAGTAGAAGAGGGCAGTGTACGGGAATTGTTTACCCACCCTAAGCATCCTTATACCAAGGGGCTGCTGGCCTGCAGGCCGCCGCTGGACAAGCGGTTGTTCAGGCTTCCTGTAACACGCGATTTTATGGAGATCGACCCTCGGGGCAATATTGTCGAAAAAGCCCTGGAAGTAAAAACATTTGTTCACAGTTTGGAGATTCCCCAGGATATTATCATCGATAGAGAACAACAGTTATCACAACGTCCGGCATTGCTGGAGGTGAAGGATCTGCATACCTGGTTCCCGGCCAGGAAGAACCTATTCGGAAAGGTGCTCTCCTGGACCAAAGCGGTCAATGGCGTCAGCTTTGATGTCAGGGAAGGAGAAACTATGGGCCTCGTAGGAGAGTCTGGTTGTGGTAAAACCACCCTGGGCAGGACGCTGCTGCGGCTGGTGCAGCCTACATCAGGCAGTATCCTTTACAAGGGGAAAGACATTACCCATTTGCCGGCTGCAGAGTTGCGGGACCTGCGTAAAGATATCCAGATCATTTTCCAGGACCCTTATTCTTCACTCAATCCCCGTCTGACCATCGGCAGGGCTATTCAGGAGCCAATGAAAGTGCATGGCCTATATGGTAACGAAGCCAGTCGCCGGGAAAAAGTAAGGGAGTTACTGGAAAAGGTGAACCTGCTGCCGGAGCATTATGACCGGTATCCGCATGAGTTCTCGGGTGGGCAGCGGCAGCGTATTGTTATTGCCCGTGCCCTGGCGCTGAACCCTTCCTTTATCATTTGCGATGAGTCTGTCGCCGCTTTAGATGTCAGTATACAGGCACAGATCCTGAATTTGTTAATGCAATTGAGGGAAGAGTTCGGATTTACCAGTATCTTTATCTCTCACGATCTGTCAGTTGTACGTTTTATCAGCGACCGGATGATGGTGATGAACAGAGGGCAAATTGAAGAAGCTGGGCCGGCTGCTGAAGTTTATGAAAATCCACAGCATGCATATACAAAGCAGCTAATTAATTCTATACCTAAAAATATTTATGTGTAAGTCCGTGAACGAGAATCTCACTATAATCAATTTTGATAGATTGTATAATAATCAATACCTTTGCAGCCTTTAAATTTATTCATACCGTAATATGAAACTATCACAGTTTAGATTCGATCTTCCTTTAAATCTGATTGCACAGCACCCTTCCAAGACAAGAGATGAAGCACGTTTGATGGTGGTAAACCGTGCCACCGGAAAAATTGAACACAAAGTTTTCCGTGACATTATCAACTACTTCAACGATAAGGATGTAATGGTGGTGAACAACACCAAGGTATTCCCTGCTCGCCTTTATGGCCGTAAAGAGAAAACCGGTGCAAAGATTGAGGTTTTCCTGTTGCGTGAGCTGAACAAGCAAAACCGTCTGTGGGATGTAATAGTAGACCCTGCCCGTAAGATAAGGGTAGGTAATAAATTATACTTCGGCGACGACGAATCGCTGGTAGCAGAGGTAATTGATAACACCACCTCCCGTGGCCGTACCATCCGTTTCCTGTTCGAAGGTAATGATGATGAGTTCAAACAGGTGCTCGATACCCTGGGTGAAACACCACTGCCTAAGTACATCAAGCGTAAGCCGGAAGATGAGGATAAGGAGCGTTATCAGACCGTTTATGCTAAATATGAAGGCGCTGTGGCAGCTCCGACTGCTGGTTTGCACTTCAGCCGTGAACTGATCAAACGTCTGGAAATCAAAGGTGTTAAATTCGCAGAAGTAACCCTGCACACCGGCCTGGGTACATTCCGTCCTATTGAGGTAGAAGACCTGAGCAAGCATAAGATGGATGCTGAGTATTTCAACATCGATGAGTATGCAGTTAAGATTGTCAACAAAGCGAAAGAAGAAAACCGTAAGGTTTGCGCAATTGGTACTACTACCGTAAGAGCGGTAGAATCTTCCGTAACCGCGCAGAACCTGCTGAAAGCAGCAGAGGGATGGACAAACACGTTCATTCATCCGCCTTACGATTTCGCTATTCCTAATGCACTGGTTACCAACTTCCATCTGCCTAAAACGAGCCTCCTGATCATGGTATGCGCTTTTGCAGGATATGATCTGGTGATGGAAGCTTACCAGCAGGCAATTAAAGAGAAATACCGTTTCTTCAGCTACGGCGACGCCATGCTGATTATATAAGGTTAACGAACTATTGAAAAAGGTCCTGTCTCGTATCAATGCGGGACAGGACTATTCATGTAAGGCCATTTATGGAACAACGTAATAAAATAGCGATCATTGTTGCCGGAGGGTCAGGTTCCCGTATGGGGAGCACCATTCCCAAACAGTTCCTCGAGCTGTCAGGAAAGCCTGTATTATGGCATACCGTGAATGCATTTGTAAGAGCTTTCAGTGATATCCGTATTGTATTGGTATTGCCGGAAGTACATTTTGGATATGTTGAACCCTGGCTGCATGAATTTAGTACAACCGCCAACGTTACCCTGGTAAAAGGAGGTGAAACCCGTTTCCATTCTGTGAAGAATGGTTTGCAGGAAGTAAAGACGCCCTCAGTCGTGTTTGTACACGATGGCGTACGTCCGCTGATCAGTACTTCACTGATCCATACCTGTTATGAAGCTGCTTTAACGAAAGGAATTGCTATTCCGGTTATCGATATGAAAGATAGTATCCGGCAGGTGGAAGGAGAGGAGAATAAAGCGGTAGACCGCGAGCAGTTCAAGATCATACAAACCCCCCAGACTTTTTTGTCTGAATGGTTATTGCCGGCATTTGAATTACCATATGATCCTTTGTTTACGGATGAAGCGACAGTAGTAGAGCGGCAAGGTCACCGCGTACACCTGGTACCCGGAGAAGAAGCCAATATAAAGATCACGCGCCCGCTTGATCTGACCATTGCCAGCGCATTACTAAAAGAAAAGAGTGTATAGTTTTTAAGCTACGTCTGCTGACAGGCTCTTATTGATTTTCGCCAGGATCTGGTGAGCAACTTCCATTGCCTGTAATCCATCAATTGCATTCACCGGCACAGGTTTGTTGAAGAGGATACTGTCACGGAACAGTTCCAGCTCCATGCGGATGGCATTCACCTGTTTGATCTCCGGATTATCAATAGCGATAGTCTTTTTACCGGAATTGGTTTCAATATCCAGGGTAAAGAGTCCTTCATCTTCAGGCGTTTTCAGCTTGATGATTTCGGTCTTTTTGTCGAGGAAGTCAATACCGATATAAGCATCTTTCTGGAACAGGCGCATTTTACGCATTTTCTTCAGAGAGATGCGGCTGGAGGTCAGGTTCGCTACACAGCCATTATGGAATTCTATCCTGACGTTGGCGATATCGGGTGTATCGCTCATTACAGCTACGCCGCTGGCGGAGATGCGGTTGACGGTAGATTGTACAATGCTGAGGATGATGTCAATGTCGTGGATCATCAGGTCGAGAATCACGCTGACATCTGTTCCACGGGGATTGAATTCAGCCAGGCGATGCACCTCAATGAACATAGGTTTCAGCTCATGGCCTTTGAGGGCCAGGAAGGCCGGGTTGAAGCGTTCTACGTGGCCCACCTGGAACTTGATATTGGCTTCTTCCACTAGTTTTACCAGTGTTTTAGCCTCTTCCATGGTGTTAGTCATCGGTTTTTCCACGAAGATGTGTTTCCCGTTACGGATGGCCTGTTCACATAATTTGAAGTGTTGTGTAGTAGGAGCGATGATGTCTATCGCATCTGACGCTTGTATCAATTCTTCCGCGGAAGTGAATCTCGGAATCTGGTACTGTTGAGCTACACTGTCGGCATTCGGATTGTTTGGATCAAAAAAACCGACTATTTCTACGTCTTTCATAGTGGCCCATTGGGATAGATGTATCTTGCCCAGGTGCCCCACACCGAAGATTCCTATTTTGAGCATGTTATTATCTGATAATAAAATAATTGCGAATGTAAGGAAAAAGAGAGTATTATATCGAGATATTATATAATGAATCCTTCCTCTGCCATACTGCAATAACCGGCCTCAGAAACTATGATGTGGTCCAGTATGCGGATATCAAATAAGCTAGCTGCTTTTATGAGTTTTTGGGTGGTATGAATATCAGTTGCACTTGGGCGCAAATTGCCGGATGGATGGTTGTGGCAGAGCATAATTTGTGTGGAGCCCAACTCGACTGCTGCTCTGAAAATGAGCCCGACATCCACGATGGTGCCGGTTATGCCGCCTTTACTGATACAGCGATGCTCTAGTACGCGGCTGGCATGGTTGAGATACAGTACATGAAATGACTCATAGTTGGAGTCGCCTAATATTGGTTTGAAAAAGAGTGCTGCTTCCGCACCTGTTCGTACAGACTTTTTAGCATGCATATACCCAGCCTGCCTGCGGCGTGCCAGCTCCATGGCAGCAACAATAGTACTGGCCTTGGCGATACCGACGCCCTGTATCTTTTTCAACTGGTGTACATTCAGTTTCCCCATTTCCCCGAGATTATTGGAGGACAGGCGTAATATTTCCTGGGCCAGTGACAGTGCAGACTTTTGTTTATGACCATTATTCAGCAGAATAGCCAACAACTCTGCATCGCTTAAAGCAGTGCTGCCTTTATTGATCAGTTTTTCCCGCGGCCGGTCATCAGCCGCCCAATCCTTGATTGCAACGTGATTTGCTGGGTTAACTACCATTTCCATTTTGCTAAAATTATTAGCAAATATATTCCTTCCTTCCGGTTTTTTTCACTTCCCCCAATTTTATTTTAAATTAGCTTCCTGATAAGGAGCCACGACTTAAGGTGTGAATGTAAAGTATTGTAAATAATCACGTTATCTATTTAGTTGTTACCAGAATTGTGTACCTTGGTGCACAATGACTAAAAAAATAAGAATAGCTACTCCAAAAAGCATAGTTTTGCAACCTCTTTCTAATAATCCATGCAACCATCAGTAAAAATTTTCACAGGGAACAGTAATACGGCTCTTGCAGAGAAAATTGCAAAGCGTTACGGTAACGGTCTTGGCAAGCTGACCATTCAAAAGTTCAGTGATGGAGAATTCCAGCCAATCTACATGGAAAGTATCCGCGGTGATTATGTTTTCCTGGTACAAAGTACCAATGCTCCTTCAGACAACCTGATGGAGCTGTTGATGATGATAGACGCCGCGAAAAGGGCCTCAGCAGGTTATATCACTGCAGTGATCCCTTACTTTGGCTTCGCCAGGCAGGACAGGAAGGACAAGCCCAGGGTGGCCATCGCCTCCAAACTGGTAGCCAACCTGTTAACTTCAGCAGGAGCCAACCGTGTGATAACCATGGATTTACATGCTCCCCAGATCCAGGGTTTCTTTGACATCCCGGTAGATCACCTGGACAGCTCCGCAATTTTCATCCCTTACATTGAGAATTTAAAGCTGGAAAATCTTACCTTTGCGTCCCCCGACGTGGGTAGTACCAATAGGGTAAGGGAGGTAGCAGCCTATTTCAATGCCGAAATGGTGATTTGCGACAAGCACCGTAAGCGTGCCAATGAAATTGCTTCCATGGTGGTGATAGGAGATGTGAAGGACAGGGATATTGTATTGATAGATGATATTTGCGACACTGCAGGTACATTGACCAAGGCAGCTAACCTGTTGAAAGAGAAGGGCGCAAGAAGTGTAAGGGCCTTTTGTACCCATCCGGTATTGAGTGGCAAAGCTTACGAAAACATTGAGAACTCCGTACTGGAAGAGCTGGTGATCTGCGACACAATGCCGCTGAAGCAGCAGAGTCCAAAGATCAAAGTGATCAGTGTAGCGGACCTCTTTGCAGTAGCCATCCGGAATATGCACGAAAACAGGTCTATCACGAACCTCTTCGTTCATAGTCACCGGAAGGGATAAGAACAAGCATTATTTATAATAATCATAAATGTTTAATCAATGAAAACGATAACAATCGAAGGACAACTCAGGAGCGAATTTGGCAAAAAAGCCACCCGCCAGGCACGTTCTGAGGGACAAGTGCCTTGTGTTATTTACGGGGGTGCAGAAACCGTAAGTTTTTCAGCGCCGGCAACATCTTTCAAAGATCTGGTATATACGCCTGATTTTCAGATCGCTGAGATCAAAGTAGGTAGCAAGACCTACAAATGTGTATTGAAAGACAAACAGTTTGACACTGTTACAGACGAACTGGCTCACATCGACTTCATGGAACTGGTAGAAGATAAGCCTGTTGCTGTTACACTGCCAATCAGAATTACCGGTCAGTCCGAAGGTGTTAAAGCTGGTGGTAAACTGGTAGTAAAGATGAAGACGCTGAAGGTAAAGGCGCTGCCTAAATATCTGCGTGAGAACATCGAGGTGAATATCGACGACCTGCAGCTGAACGCTAACATCCGTGTAGAAGATGTGGTTGCTGAAAACATCGAGATCCTGAACTCTCCGCGTATTCCTATCGCTTCCGTAGTAATGACTCGTCAGCTGCGTCAGGAAGAAGCTGCAGAAGGTAAAAAGAAATAAGTTTTCTTTCAGAATATTTTGCAAAAAGTCCCGTTCCGGCTCGTCCGGGATGGGACTTTTTCTATTTTTGCCCTGCATTACGTTTCTGTTTCCTTTTGTTATATATAAAAACAGGGCGTAATTCAGTGTTTAGCATTAAAATTGTAATCCGATGAAGTACCTGATAGTAGGATTGGGTAATATAGGTGCAGACTACGAACATACACGCCACAACATAGGTTTTGATATTGCAGATGCTTTTGTGGAAAAGCATGGAGGTAGCTTCCGGGAAGACCGTCTGGCTGATGTAGCTGAAGTGAAGTGGAAGGGGCGCATTTTTGTGGTTATCAAGCCCACCACTTACATGAACCTGAGCGGGAAAGCAGTAAAATACTGGATGGACAAAGAAAAGGTTCCATTGGAAAATATACTGGTATTAGTAGACGATCTGGCATTACCATTGGAAGTGATACGTCTTCGCGCTGGTGGCAGTGATGCCGGTCAGAATGGGTTGAAAAGCATCCAGGAACTGCTGGGCACCAACCAGTATCCACGTTTGCGTTTCGGTATCGGGAATAACTTCCCCCGCGGGCGACAGGTAGAATTTGTTTTGGGTAAATGGAATAATGAGGAATGGGCTATTGTGATGGCAAAGTTGGGGAAATGTGTGGAGCTGATCGAGAGCTTTGCAGCTGTGGGTTTGCCACGTACCATGAATATCTTTAATACCCTGGTCTATCCTTATTAGTAATAAATTTACGAAATCTGATATGATCCGTTCATTTAACCTTAAAACCAAGAAAAATCTATCATGAAAATTATTTGTGTCGGAAGAAATTATGCTGATCATGCAAAGGAACTGAAAAATGAGGTGCCAACCGAACCAGTGATTTTCATGAAGCCGAAGAATGCATTGTTACAGAACAATCATCCGTTCTACTATCCTGAGTTTACCGACAATCTTCACTACGAATGTGAGTTGGTATTGCGTATCAGCAAGAACGGTAAACATATCCAGGAGAAATTTGCGGATAAATATTATGATCAGATAGGTGTCGGCATTGACTTTACCGCCCGCGATCTGCAGGATAAGCAGAAGCAGAAGGGATTGCCGTGGGAGATCGCCAAAGCTTTTGACAATTCCGCTGTGGTGGGGCAGTTTATTCCTATTACACCGGAGCTCGACAAGAAAGATATCAATTTCTGTCTCTATAAGAATAAGGAACTGATGCAGCAGGGGAATACCAAAGACCTGTTGTTCTCGTTTGATTTCCTTATCGCCTACATCTCAAAATTCTTCACCCTGAATATCGGTGACCTTGTATTTACCGGCACACCTGCCGGCGTGGGCCCGGTTGAGATAGGGGATACGCTGGAAGCATTTATCGAAAATGACAGCCTGCTGGAATTCATGATAAAATAAGTGCAAGCAATTATAAGGAACGCTTAACGCAAACTGTTGTGTTAAGCGTTTTTATTTTATGTGAACTATTATCCTTCTATATCGCTATAGCGTAGCGGTTCGTGTTTGTGCTAAGTGTTCTTGTTTTATATGAACTCATATACTTCCAGACCTTTATAACATAACAGAATGTGCTTGCGTTGAGCATTGTTATGAACAATAACCTGCCTGCCGCATACACATGCGGTAATTATCTAAACTGGCAGAACAAAACTACTATCCGGGAAATTTCAGTGGTTAGATGAAGGTGTTGGCAGATAGCTTACGTTAATGACAGATTTCAGATGGTAACATTCATAGTCAGGACCAGCGTAGTCTTCAATTCACGATGATGGTTATCAGGGAATATTATTGTAGATCACATCAAGTATCCTCGTTAACTCAGAATAATCACTTTCAGTCAATCCTGTCCATCCCGTTTTTCGCATTTCCAATACCAGGGGTCTCACATCCTTATACTTTTCCGAACCTTTGGCCGTCAGCTGAAGGAATACCTTACGACGGTCATGCGGGGAGCCTTCTCTGACCACCAGTTCCTTTTTCACCAGTAGTTCAATGATGCGGGATACTGTAGTAATGTCCTTTGAAGTCACTTTGGCAAGCTCATTATGCGTGATTTTCTTGTGCTTATAGAGGTTTTCTATCAGTAACCACTGGTCTACGGTAATATCTTTTTTGTGGGCGTCAAAGGTTTTTTGCCAGTAATTCCGTATCCGTTTTAAGGTAGCGTCCAACTTAAAAAAAGACGGATTGCTTACAAAAGTATCAGTCATATTTGTTAATTTGCAATAGCAATAGTTGCTTTAGCAACTAAAAAAAAGAGTCACACACCAAAACAATTCTTACGTGTTTAAAGATAGTATAAGTGTTCCAACTTTTAAAGCTGCTGTTCCCGGTAAGGAGCGGTCTTCCGGCAAACAGGTCACACTACTCAAGGCTTACCGTTTCATGTGTCAGGCCGTTGAGATGGCCGCCATCTACGAAGCGAACCGCAATATCTGCAAATATGTACATTCTACTTCCCGCGGTCATGAGGCCATTCAGATCGCTGCAGGCATGCAGCTGAGCCCCTGGGATTATGCCAGTCCTTATTACAGGGATGATAGCATGCTCCTGGCTATGGGCTTTACGCCGTATGAACTGATGCTGCAGCTGCTGGCCAAAAGGGATGACCCTGCCTCCGGCGGACGTTCCTACTACAGTCATCCCAGCAGTCTGGATCCTGAGAAGCCCTGCATCCCACATCAGAGCAGTGCTACAGGTATGCAGGTGATCCCTTCTACCGGCATGGCGCAAGGCATCCGCTACCTGGAAAAGATAGGGGCTGCGTCCTTAAGGACGGGACCCAAAGGTGAAGCGCCGGTAGTGCTTTGTTCCCTGGGTGATGGCAGCGTAACAGAAGGAGAGGTAAGTGAGGCCTGGCAGAGTGCCGTATTATGGGAATTGCCTATTATTTACCTCGTACAGGACAATGAATGGGGGATTTCAGCCAGTGCAGAGGAAACCCGTGTAATGGATGCTTATGAATATGCAGCCGGCTTTAAAGGCATGGAACGTATGCGTGTGGATGGTAGCAATTTCGAGGAGTGCTTTCATGCAATGGGCGCTGCTATCGGCTATGTGCGCCAGGAGCGGAAGCCTATCCTGGTACATGCCTGTGTGCCTTTGTTAGGGCATCATACATCCGGCGTACGAAAAGAATGGTACCGCACCGAAGAGGATTTGGCGCTGCACGCAGCAAAGGATCCTAAACCACTGCTGAGGCAGCGGCTGCTGGAGATAGGAGTGCCGGAGAAGGATCTATTGGCAATAGAGTCAGACACCCCAAAATATATCAGTCTCGAATTCGACCGGGCAAAAGAAGCATCGGATCCTACTGTTGATTCAGTAGCCGATCATGTCTTTGCTCCGGCAGCTGTTACCGCTGAAAAAGGTAACAGGTTCCCTTCCAACGGTAATAAGGTTATGATGGTAGATGCCGCCCTGCACGCGGTAGAGGAGATCCTTCAGCAGTTCCCCGAAGCTATCTTTTTTGGTCAGGACGTAGGTCGCAGACTCGGAGGCGTATTCCGGGAGGCAGCTACGCTGGCGGAAAAATTTGGTGATAACAGGGTATACAATACTGCCATCCAGGAAGCTTATATCGTTGGTTCGACCGCCGGCCTTTCCGCTGTGGGCGTCAAACCCATAGTAGAGATCCAGTTTGCTGACTATATATATCCCGGCTTTAACCAGCTGGTGACCGAGATCTCCAAATCCTGTTACCTGAGCAATGGGAAGTTCCCCGTGCAGACACTTATACGCGTTCCTATTGGCGCATATGGTGGTGGCGGACCTTACCATTCCGGTAGCGTGGAATCAACCCTGCTGACCGTCAAAGGCATCAAAGTAGTATATCCTTCCAATGCAGCCGATATGAAAGGGCTGATGAAGGCAGCCTTCCTTGATCCCAATCCCGTGGTCATGCTGGAACACAAAGGTCTTTACTGGAGCAAAGTGCCTGGTACACAGGGCGCTATCACAGTAGAGCCGGACGCTGATTACGTATTGCCACTTGGTAAAGGCAGGATCGTACAACAGTCCCATCCCCGTGACCTGAAAAAAGGAGATACGCTCTGCGTTATCACCTATGGTATGGGCGTATACTGGGCACAGGCAGCAGCCGCCAGTTTCCCTGGTCAGGTAGAGATCATTGACCTGCGTTCCTTATTCCCGCTGGATGAAGAACTGGTCTTTACCACAGTTAAAAAACATGGCAAGGTGCTCATCTTAACAGAAGAGCAGCTGAACAATTCCTTCGCACAGGCATTGGCTGGACGGATTCAACGTACCTGTTTCAAATCATTGGACGCACCGGTGTTTACACTGGGAGCCCTTGACCTGCCGGCAGTGCCGATCAATACCATACTGGAAAATGCCATGCTCCCGAATCCTGAAAAGGTAGCAGCTGCGATGAAAGAATTGTTAGCTTATTAAATATTAGAAACTTTTTAAGGGTAGCTCTTGGCTTTTAGGAAATTCCCTATTATCTTTGCACTCCCGTTTTGGACGAGTGGAGCGGTGGAAATATGGCGAGGTAGCTCAGGCGGTTAGAGCGCAGGATTCATAACCCTGAGGTCAAGGGTTCAACTCCCTTTCTCGCTACAACATGGCAAAGGCTTTTAGAGGATTTCTCTAAAAGCCTTTTTGTTTTGGTGGGGTAAATTCATATTGGTTTATTGTTCCCCACATCCCAAAATTTATCATAGCGTTGACAATTTTGACAAGACATTCTCATTATAATACCTCATTCCTATTTTTTGCAACATGGAAAAACTACTTGATGACTTATTCCAAAGGTGGGAGTCTGCTTTTGACAGGTTTTACCTTATTAGCCATTACAGAGAGCAGGTAAAAACTATTCTGTATGCAGCCAGTAGTCGATATAACCTGGAGAAATTTGATTGGACATCATTTCCTGGTGGTGGCCCATTGATGGAAGATAGGGCTGAGTTGAAACAGGATA
This sequence comes from Chitinophaga sp. CF418, assembly GCF_900142925.1. Lineage (GTDB taxonomy): Bacteria > Bacteroidota > Bacteroidia > Chitinophagales > Chitinophagaceae > Chitinophaga. Next base: position 358,910 of record NZ_FRCN01000004.1, on the reverse strand, counting down.
CTTTGTATGAATATGGATTAAATGCAGAAGGATTTCCTTGTTATTTAAAATTGGAGTATGAGTATAATCAGGTAGGTTGGCAAGGCTGTTATATATATAATGACGACGATGTAGAATATTTAGAATTCAATGTTAGTACAGGTATACCCTCTGTATTCAAGCGAATGGTTTTTCAGGATGGAAAGAAGATCATGTTTCAAAGCCTGACCGTAAATTCTGGTGGTGGGGCTCCTGTATATTTCAATCTGTCAAAGAATGAGATAGTCAGAGAGCTTAAAAATAGTGACTCCTCTTTTTTTGTTGTCGTCAGACGTTTTGAATATGAAGGTGATAGAATTGATAGGTCTTCCAGTATCAATATTATGCCGGGTTTAGGGAAGTATACTTCTCGTAACGAATATACTTATGGTGAAACCGGCGTTCTTGACAAGATCAGAACATTTTTTGAAGACGGAAAGAGTCAGCTCAGTTATTGCAGGAATAGAGAGAATCTTGATTTATCCACGCTTATAGGCAAACTTGCATCTGCTATGGCAAGTGCAATAGTTGAAGTTCTAACGCATCAGGATATACAGGCACCGATTGCTCTTCTTGAGTTATATTATCATTTAGGGGATAATTACCATCCGCTTTTGTCATGGCAATCGGCTCAGGATATTGAGGAAAAAATGCAGCGTGGTGATTTTCCTTTTATCAATGATAAGTATGGTGGTCCTGGTGTAGACATAACACCTTTTGAGGATCTTTTTGTTTTGCTCGAACAGATGATGGATGAAAATGATGACATGGACCCTGGAAGTGTGATGCTACGAAAAGCTTGCGCTATTTTAACGGAAAGTAAACTTTTTGGTAAAATAGAAGTTGCTGAAGATTTTGCTGCATACGCTATCGATTGGTCTATAGATGGACATAATGATGAAGAGTTTGAAGAGATCCTGTTGGAATGTGGGGTGAAACAAGATGTGCTAGCACTATGGAGGCAAAGGGGAATGCTTCCTTTATCAGAGAGATAATCTCTGTAAAGAGAATGGTCCTCTAATAATTGGTTAGACAATTCTCCTTTTCTCGCTACGAAATTAAAATGGCTTTCAGGCAGACGCTTGAAAGCCGTTTTTTTATTAACAATATTCGCTTATGGAAAACGTAAAGGAAGATATCAAAACCTGACCATCATCTAAATCTTCCGAAAACGTCAAACTCAGTAACAGAATCCAACTCCCCACAAAATAGGAGATAAAAAAAAGCGAATTGGCCTCCCAATTCGCTCTTAAATATTCTATCACTCCCCCTTTAAATCAATGATAATTTTAGAAAGTTGTTCATTCACCTGTTCAGCCACCCTTGAATGTCCATAACAAGACCAATGACCATCATTCTCATTCAGTGCCCAACTCCTCTTATCTTGGCTGGAATCAAGAATAATTGTTCTAAACCCATACTGTGACGCCAGTTGAATCACCCTCTTATCCGCACCGGGATGAAAAACTAACATTGTTTTTTTGATCTTATAATGGTTTTGGCAATATTGGAAAAGCTGATTGATATCCTGCTCTTCGAAAGGCTGAGAAGACGCATCTGTATGCTGATGTTTTTCTTTATCCTCCTTATTCACCAGAACAGGAAATTTTAGATATAAAAAATATAGCAGCTTACATGAATACAGCATTTTTTTCAGCTTCGGACTTTTTAATGTTCCGACAAGGATTTTATTGTTTTTCAAGTCAATCTGAACTATATCGGATAATCGTTTTTTATTAGTGAGGCTCTCGGTGAAGTCACTGTTACTAACATATAGTAGATTATACTTTGGATGAATCGTTGAATCCAGGAAATTGGATATTTCCATCGCTTCAATAAAGCTCACTCCCGATCTGCCAGCTTCAAAAAAACCATAATCAGGCATATATCCTTTGAGCAAAGAACCCTGATTACAAGAACGAGGGTTCATCATGTTTTCAATATATGAATCACCAATAATGGAGATAAGAGTATCATTCTTTGTGTCTGCCATTCCAAGCCATCCATACTGATTGATATGCCATGGTTCTGTTGCCCGGGTGAAATAACCATGTTGTCCAGGAATATATCGTTGAATACCCGTTTTGTCAACAAATCGTTGCGGTACATCTGGTACAAGTCTGAAAACTCTGATGATAATCTCACCAGCCATGCAACAGAAAAGTGTGAATACTAATAACCTTAATAGGAACTTTCTCATTAGAATTGAAAATAAATAAATGTTTGAGCTTGCCCCTGGTATATAAACATCAGAAGGATCAATCCGAAATAAAATGTCCATCGCAATGGCAAAGGCAATTTGCTAATATTACTTAGTGCAAAGTTGTTATGCCGCCCAATCCATTCAACGATGAAAAAGAAACCTGTCAGGATCAAAATAATATTTGCAGTACCTGAAATCTCAGGCCTCATAAACAGTGTTTTTGAGAAAATTCCCGATAAGTAGAATAGGGCCTCGCCCACATTAATGGACCGAAAGAAAATCCATGCAAGCACGGTTAACGCAAATGTTGTTAATATCTGTAAAAATTCCTTTGCGGACGGTAGCACCCTGTTTTCGGCGACTATACCGAGATTATTACGGTTTGTTCCCCGCAAAATAGATGGCATAATGTATAGCGCATTTAACCCTCCCCATATAATAAATGTCCAATTGGCACCATGCCAGAAACCGCTGACAAGAAAAATGATAAATGTATTTCTTACTTTCATCCATGTACCGCCCTTGCTGCCTCCTAAAGGAATATAGAGGTAATCCCTGAACCAGCTTGATAATGATATATGCCATCTTCTCCAGAATTCTGCTATATCTCTTGAAAAATAAGGATATGCAAAGTTCTTTAGCAGCTCAATACCAAAAAGCCGGGCGGTGCCTAATGCGATGTCTGAATAACCGGAGAAATCGCCATATATCTGGATTGCAAAAAAGATGGCGCCGAGCAATAATTCGCTACCAGTATGAGCTGATGGATGATCGAATATATTATTCGCGAGCATAGCGCAATTATCAGCAATCACCAGCTTTTTAAAAAGCCCCCATAAAATTTGCCTCATGCCGTCTATCGCCTGGGAGTAGTCAAACGTTCGCCGGCGTTGTATTTGGGGAAGGAGATGCGTTGCCCGTTCTATAGGGCCAGCTACCAAAAGAGGAAAGAAACTTACGAAAACACCATACTCAACAAAGTTCTTTTCTGCTTTTATTCTGTTCTTATAAATGTCAATTACATAAGATAAACCGTGGAAAGTGTAGAATGAAATACCAATGGGCAGGACTAGTTGAAGTGTCCAGGGGTTTATCTTAATGCCCAATAATGATAGCCCGTCAGCAAAAGATTCTATGAAAAAGTTATAGTATTTAAATATGCCAAGAAACCCCAGATTAATAACTATACTTAGCCATAGCCAAAATTTTCTTTGTGCGATATTTTCCGCAGCCTCAATTTTGCGACCAGTGTAAAAGTCCAGTAACGTTGAAAAAAGAAGCAGGAACATAAAATGCCAACTCCAACAAGCATAAAAGAAATAACTGGAAATTAATAATAGAAAATTCTGAGAAATTAATTTCTTATTGAAAACGAACCAATATAAAAAAAATATAATGGGAAGGAATATGGCAAAGGATAAAGAGTTGAATAGCATAAGTTATTTTTAATTCCCTCATTTGAAATGAGCGGGTCAAATATAAGCAGTTTCAAACATATTATTAGAAGGTTCCTTGTAATAAAATGCTGTTATTTAGACATGTAAACTAAAAATATAAATATGTCAATTGAATCGCATTTACTGAGCATATCGGACAGATAGGATCAGGTAACCAGCTTGGAACCAACATAAAATGGTATGGAAAAAGAATGCTGAACGTTATAAGCTCCTTTCCTGTCCTGGAAACGTATATTCGGTTAAAAGATCGTAGATTTAAGATTAGTTGAAACCACTATTATCTTGAAAGCTATTATAACATTATTGAAATCCCTGTTGCTAAGTGATTACCCTTCCGGCTCCTCCATTAACTATTATAATGGCCACCTGTACATCATAGGAGATGATGCTAATAAACTGCTGGTACTCGACAGTAATTACAATGAAGTAAGTGCTGTACCCTTTTTTGATTATGAAGAAAAACGGATACCCAAAGTAAAAAAGGCAGATCTGGAAACGGCAGTCATACTTGATATTGACGGTGGAAAAAGCTTGTTGGCTTTCGGGTCGGCTGCGACAAAAGAAAGAAAAACAGTTGTATTGTTGAGGCTGCGGGATAATAAAGTGCAGTATATCTCATATACTCCATTTGTAAATCGTCTTCAGCAGATTCCGGAAATCAACGTCGAAGGCGCTACCATTGTAGGTCCTCATTTAATTCTAGCTAACCGGGGGAATAAAAGTAATCCTGTCAACAACTTTATCACAACTACTCCCGATTTTTGGCAACGGCAGGAAGATGTGTCGATCAGCATTTCGAAACTCATTATTCCTTTCTCACTAGCTGGCTTTGCCGGCATTTCTGAGTTGTGCTACATTGAACAGGAAGATGTTTTGCTGGTGGTTCTTTCAAGCGAAGACACCGGCAATACTTTTGATGATGGTGTGATAGGGGATAGTTACATTGGATGGGTCAAGAATATAAGTCAGAAACTAAATGAGGGAGACATTTTGCTGGATGGCATTGTTAATCTGTCTGATGCAGATCCCGCATTTAAAGGTGAAAAGCTGGAAGGAGTCTGCTTGTCTGCAGTTACAGACAATGGCTGGTATCTGCATCTGGTAGCTGATAATGATCAGGGAGAAAGTAGACTATTCCATATTAAAATTTTACTGGGATAATTAGTTAGTGACAATTGGTTAGATATTCTTCCCATTCTGGCTACAGAATGGGAAAGGCTTTCAGGCAAACGCTTGAAAGTTTTTTTGTTTCGGTACATACAGGTCCATATCATCCTGTAACACAGAATCTCCTTCATAAATCCTGACAATCAGTTCATCAGGGGCATCTAACAACATGGCAAAGTCTGTGATAGTTAGTGAGGTTAGGAGGTCTTTTTCAATTGCTTCTCTGAGTGGCAGTGATGTATAACTCAAAATGGATAGTTTTAAACAGGAGCTAAAGTAGGCAAATATTGGGTTGGATAAAATTGCGAAGTCGGGGGGATATTTAATTAGCAATTACAATCATGAAAAGCGCATCTTTAAGGGCTTTTTTATAACTTTATTATAGGTAGAAACTACAAAGTTAACACGCTGAAAACTCAAAAAGGGAAAATATGTCAATAACAAAAGAGTCGGAATTATTAGGCATGCAAAAAGCAAGTGAAGCTGTTGCATACACCTTAAAGGAAATGGTTAATTATGCACAACCTGGGATGAGTACGAAAGAGCTTGATGAATTTGGAGCTAAGGTCCTGGACAGCTTTGGAGCAAAATCAGCGCCGTACCTGACATACGGATTTCCAGGTTGGACATGCATAAGTGTCGGTAATGAATTTTGCCACGGAATTCCAACGGACAGACGCATTTTAAAAGAAGGAGACCTAATAAATATTGACGTTTCTGCCGAGCTTGAAGGCTTTTGGGCCGATAATGGAGGTTCCTTTGTCCTTGGACAAGATATCAATCAACATCAAAAATTAGTCGACGCTTCAAAAGAGATTCTGCGTAAGACAATCAGTAATATAAAGGGAGGAGTGAAAATAGCAGATATTGGGCAGCTCATGGAAACAGAAGCTAAGAAACATGGCTACAAGGTTATTAAAAACCTTGGGGGACATGGCATCGGCCGGGGCCTTCACGAAGATCCTGACAGTTTATTGAATTATAAGAACCGTTTTGACCAGAGGAGATTCAAGAAGAATTCGGTCGTAGCAATAGAAACATTTATTTCAACATCATCTACATATGCAGTGGAGCTCAACGACGGATGGACGATGGTCGGCAACAAGGGAGGGTATATGGCACAACATGAGCATACGATCGTTATTACCGATGGACAGCCTATAATACTAACGGAAATGAATGGAATATTTAATTAAGCTTAGATGTTCCGTCAATTCAGGCTACGATAAATTAAAATGGTCTTTCTGAAGAAGAAAGACCATTTTAATTTATACCAGATTTCACTCAGGGCATTTTTTAGCAAATACAAGTACAATCTCTGTTGCGTTACTTTAATGCAGCGCATTAACCTAAAAATTCCAACTCCTCTTTTGATAACGAAATCTCAGCGGCCTTTATATTTTCTTCAAGATGCTGGATGGACGTAGTGCCGGGAATAGGCAGAATCCACGGAGAATGATGAAGCAGCCATGCGATGTTAAGCTGTGCTGTAGTGATGCCTTTGGCATCTGCAACCTGTTTAATTTTATCCTGTCCGGTTGGCAAAGACGTTTGAAGTGAAAAATAAGGAATAAAAGGAATCTGATGTTCCTCGCACAAAGACAGTACCTCTCCGCCTTGCATGCCGTATGGATTGTTTGGATCTGTAACGCGCTGTGTATAGCTATACATATTTTCTACACTGGCAATTTTACTCATTTTGATGGCGGCGTTAAACTGATCAATAGTTGCATTAGTAAGGCCTAAATGCAGAATTTTACCTTCTTGCTGCATCTCTAACATAATTGAGAGGGACTCTTCATAATCTGGACTGTTCGTAGCCTTCCCCAAATGCACTAAAGGTAGCTGCTCCATTTTCAGTTCTTTAAGGTTGTTTTCAACACTCATCCTTAATTCCTCTGGCTTACTGTATGGTTGCCAGCTTTTGTCTGCTCCCCGTTTTGCGCCGACCTTGGTAGCTATGATGAGGTCAGCAGGATAAGGATATAATGCGTCCGCAAGAAGCTTGTTGGTTACTCCCGGCCCGTAATAATCTGCAGTATCAAAAAAGTTGACGCCCAGCTGCACTGCCCTTCTCAACAGCGCTATGGCGTTGTTGCGATCCCGCGGTTCTCCCCAAATATCTTCACCAGTCAAACGCATGGTTCCATAACCTGGCGTACGGGCGGTTAACGGGGTTGCCGTGCCCGCTCCAATAACAAATACTTTGTTACTCATTCTCTCAGTTTAAATCGTTCTACGAAATAGATTTCCTGTATAATGATGGCGTTATACCCGTGAACCTCTTAAAGAACTTAGTAAAATTTGATTCGTCATAATCCAGCTTGTAAGCGATCGTCTTGATCGATAAAGCTGTATCAGCTAATAACTTTTTAGCTTCCAGTAAGATCCTCTGCTCGTAGAAGTAACAGGCATGATGACCGGTTTCCAGTTTGATCACTTTACTCAGATGAACGGGATGCAGGCAGATAATATCAGCAATATCTTTAAGCTCGTACATTTTATCTACCCGTCCGGCCATAAAGTCATTCAAATGGTTGTCTAATACCTGCTTGAACTGAGCTACAATCTCAGCTTTCCGGGAAGTGGAGAGATCAGGAAGTTTAGCCATCATTTTACGTTTTGTATTGCCAATGCAAATTATGAAAGTGTGTTTCCCTAAAATGGTGAAGGATCAAGTTTTTGCTGGTTGATTCTCTTACTTCATGCGGGCCTGTGACATTTATCACATAAACTTCTTATCAAATCTCCTTGTACCATGGGGCAAAGGTAGATCAACTTTGGACTGTAATAAATCAATTAACAAAATGAGACTAAAGGACAAAGTAGCCGTGATAACTGGCGGTAATAGCGGCATAGGTTTTGGCATTGCTGAGGCTTTTAAAAATGAAGGTGCAACGGGGACCATCACTGGCAGGAATCAGAACACAATCGACACTTCAGTTCAGCGGTTAGGCAAGAATTTCGTCGGATTAAAAGGCGACGTGACCAATATGGACGACCTCGAAAATATTTTCAGGACAACATTCGAAAAATTTGGCAGGATTGATACCGTCGTGGTTAATGCCGGAGGGGTTGTTGAAGGCTCTCAAATGGGAACTGTGACCGAGACTGGAGAAGAAAGCTATGACCTGTATATGGACCTGAACTTGAAAAGCGTCTATTTTACAGTGCAAAAAGCACTTCCATATATGAATGATGGAGGGTCAATTGTACTTATCGGTTCCATTGCCGGACATCGCGTAGCTCCGGGAATGGCGGTATACGGTGCCGCTAAGGCTGCTGTAATATCGCTCGCCAAGGGGCTTTCCCTGGATTTGTTGTCCAGAAAGATCAGGGTGAATGTAATTTCGCCCGGGACGATAGATACACCGGTATTTGACAGATTTGTACCCGAAGAGCAGGTTGACCATGTGAAACAACTTTGGGTGAATATTATCCCGACCGGAAGAATTGGTCAGCCGTCTGATATTGGACATGCCGCCGTATTCCTGGCGTCTGACGAATCATCGTTCATTCTGGGGACTGAGATCCTTGTGGACGGAGGTACAACAAATATCAGTCTGATGAAATAGCCGGATACAAGCGGATAAAAGCATGCCCGTAGTGCCCCTACGGGCTTTTTTTACAATTACATGTCTCCCTGAGGATACCCCTGTTAGCGGATTTTGTATAGCTTTGTCAAAAGCTGTGAAATTATGTTTGAGTCATTGGCCGTTTATTTGAAAGAAGGGGCGGGGCTAAGTGATGAAGAACTGGACCTTGTGAGGCAAGTCACAATAGAAAGAAAACTGCGTAAGCGTCAATACCTTCTCCAGGAAGGATATGCCTCTATTTACAATTGTTTTGTTGCCAAAGGATGCCTGCGGCTGTACCGTATTGGTAAGGATGGTGCAGAGCATATCTTAAAATTCGCGATTGAAAATTGGTGGATCAGTGATTGCGAAAGCTTTAGTACAGGTCATCCTGCGCAGGGAACTATCGATGCCCTGGAGGACAGCGAAGTATTGCTTATCAAAAAAGAGGATTTTGAAGCGTTAACAAGAAGAATTCCCAAGTTTCAGCGGTTTAAAGAAAGACTGGATGCCAGAAATTATGACGCTACTCAGCGGCGAATACTAAGTAACATCAGCGAAACTGCTGAAGAGCGATATTTAAATTTTATTAAATCTTACCCTCAATTTTACAGCCGGGTACCGTTGCACATGGTGGCTTCATTCCTTGGGGTTACAAGGGAAACGCTTAGCCGCGTTAGGCAACAGTACTTAAAATCTTAATGCGGCAATTGGCATGCCTTTATTCCCTACGGAAACAAAGGCTTCAGAATACTATCCTGAAGCCTTTATTTTATAACGTTTGTGAATTAGCATATAATCATCTTCCAGCAGGAGCTTCCTGTCTCTCACCATACCGCTTCCATACCGCCGGCGATCTGTATAACTTAAGCAATTAACACCTTCACTTCCAGAAATGCCTCCAATCCGAATGTCCCGTTTTCCCGCCCGATGCCTGAATGTTTGAATCCGCCGAATGGGGCTAATGGATCATGTTTCAGCGTATTGATCAATACTCTGCCTGCTTTAAGCTTAGATGCCAGCTTTTCCGCACGACTTACATCTTTTGAACTGATATACGCCATTAACCCATAATCCGTATCATTGGCAATGGCAATCGCTTCTTCCTCATCATGGTAAGGAATGACACTTAGTACCGGACCAAAGATCTCTTCTCTCGCAATACGCATCCTATTGTTGACGCCCATGAAGATAGTAGGCTTCACATAGTAACCATCGTCAAGTCCTTCTGGACGGCCTGGTCCTCCCCATATTACTTCAGCGCCTTCGGCAATACCGATGTTGATATATTGTTGTATACGGTCATACTGCTTCTGGCTGGCAACTGGTCCAATATTAACGTCATCATTATAAGGTCTGCCTACTTTAAAGCGCCCGGCAGCCTTTATTAATGCTTCCCTTACTTCCCCCATTTTTGCTTCGGGTACCAGTAAACGCGAACCTGCAATACAAGCTTGCCCATTGTTCATAAAAGAAGCCTGCAGTGCCATGGGAATTGCAGTGGAGATATCCGCATCATCTAAAATAATGTTGGCTGATTTGCCACTTAGTTCCAGCGTTAGTCTTTTCATGGTTGCTACTGATTGTTGGGCGATCATTTTCCCTACCTGCGTAGAACCGGTAAAAGCGATCTTCGTAACCATTTGACTTTCCATCAGTGCTTTACTGATAACGTCTCCCCGTCCATTGACCATATTTACCACGCCTGCAGGCAAACCTGCAGCATCGATACATTCCATGATGATCTGAGACTGCCAGGGGCTGAATTCACTCGGTTTGATAATTACAGTACAACCAGCAGCCAGTGCAGGTGCAAGCTTCACCGCTATTGACCCGGAACTGGAATTCCAGGGTGTAAATAGTGCAGTGACACCAACCGGCTCCATTACAATTCTCGATTCATTGACCTTTTTTTCAAATGGATATTGCTCAAGGATCAATATATGACTTGAGAAAGTAGTTGCCGCAAGCATGTTTGACCACTTTGCCCGTTCTTTAGTTGCGCCATATTCTATAATAGTAGCTTCAATAAGATCATCCATTCTCTTCATGATCTCGTCATGGATCTTTTGGAGATAAGTGGTCCGTTCTTTTATCGTGCTTTGGGAGTAGTGCTTTAGCGCCTCACTGGCGGCGGCAATAGCATCATTTGTATCGCTTTCGTTCGCATAGGTGAGCTGCGCTATGGCTGAACCGTCCACTGGACTGATGATATCTGCCTTCTCTGTTCCCTTCGGAGTAGCAAACTTCCCGTTAATGTAAATTCGATCTATGTATTTCATTGTTCTTTTTTAGCAAAATTACAGTGGTGTTAGACACTGGCGTTTGCTATAAAGTCCAATTTACTTTGTTGTGGAGTTCAGCGCCTATCGAGCATACAACTTTGCGCCTGCTACTTCATTGGCATACTGAAGCAGGGCATTGCCTTCTCCACAACATAGGTCTAGCCATTTGGCATATCCTTGTTCTTCCAGACGTTTATCTATATATATTCCGGGATTAAAATTCAGCTCTTTTTCATAGCTATTGACCCCGCTTGCTGTTCGCTTCCGGTTCATCCGGTTATTAGCAACAACAGGCGACCAGATTAATTCGTTTTCTCTTAATAGTTCCATCATTATTAAATATAAAATATTTGAAACGTTTCTTTAGAGGATTTCCGGACCGTGCCGCTTTAAGGTTACTATACCTGGGATATACTTACTGAAGTTAACATGTCTTTGTTTGAACTAATCTTTGTGATTGAGAAAATAATATCAGGATGGGTTATTATTCTATACCCCTTCTCACCAATAGCTCCCACTCAGCCTTCTCTTCAGCTAAATTTCCCTCAAGAATTTCCTTTTATGCAAACGATTGCATAACTTACAACAAGATTCCAGGTTTATGAAAAAGAAGGAGTAGACACCCACTATCATCCATCCCTCTTTTTCTCAATAAATAACGCCGTCAAAACTGTATCGTTGCCATCAATGGTAACGCATGGTAGGGCTTTGCCTGTAATACGAGTATTACAACACATAATTCAATAATAATGATCCGTCACCTGCTCTTCACAGGACTTATCTTTTGTCTATTGCCATTCATGGCGCAGGCACAGCAAAGCCAGCGCCTTACACAGAACTGGGAATTCTTAAAGGAAGATTTAGGCAGCGTATGGGAAGCCGTACGCCCGGCTGCAGAAGGTAGCCCGGAATCAGTTCCCTTGTGGGATAAAGTTACTTTACCTCATTGCTTTAACGCAAAAGATGCCGTAGATCCGGATATAAACTATTATCAGGGTCCAGGCTGGTATAGAACAGCATTGGATATTAAGAATCCTTATGCACAAGGCCGCACCCTCTTACACTTCGAAGGCGCCGGACAAAAAACGGACGTCTATATTTATACTACTCTCGTCGCTCATCACACAGGAGGCTATGATGAATGGACGGTAGACGTCACAGACGCCATACAACGGTTCCTGCAAAGTACCGACGCTAAACGGTACAACGGTAGAGTGCCACTGGAGATCCGTTGCAGCAACGCCCGGGATGTAGAAATGATCCCTTCTTCCATGTCTGACTTTAATGTGTATGGAGGCCTATACCGGTACATAAATCTGGTATATACGCCCGCTTTATCCTTTGAACAATTACACATCAATCCGCAGGTAGATGCACAAGGTAAAACAGGTGTGGTGCAATTGCGTACAGTATTCCGTAATCCGCAGCATACAGCGCAGGCTACGCTGGATATTGACATTCTTGATCCTCAGAAAAAAGTAGTACAACACTACATGCAGCAGGTCGCGTTAAAAGATAGCATACTGGTTATACCTTCAATTACTATTAAGAGACCCTTATTATGGTCACCTGCCCAGCCGCAGTTATATACCGTGCAGGCCCATCTCAAAAGCAGCGCTGGTGAAGCTGTCTGGAGTGGCCATTTTGGCTTCCGGCACTTTGAATTTGTAACGCACGGACCTTTTATGCTCAACGGGCAACGCCTGTTGTTACAAGGTACGCACCGGCATGAAGATGGCGCTGGCGTGGCAGCAGCACTTACTGAAGATATGATACGCCGGGAAATGAAAATGATAAAGGATATGGGTGCCAATTTCATACGACTGGGGCATTATCAGCAGTCACCCCTGGTACTGGAGTTATGTGATAGCCTGGGTATACTCGTGTGGGAAGAAATTCCCTGGTGTCGTGGTGGATTGGGTGGTGACGTATACAAAGAGCAGGCACGCCGTATGCTGACCAACATGATCACGCAGCATGGTAATCATCCCGCCGTGATCTTATGGGGATTGGGAAATGAGAACGACTGGCCTGGCGATTTCCCGGAGTTTGACAAACAGAAGATCCGCGCTTTCATGAGTGAATTAAATGCGCTGGCGCATCTACTGGATAGCTCCCGTAAAACAACCATCCGCCGCTGCGATTTCTGTAAGGATATTGTAGACGTATATTCTCCTTCCATCTGGGCAGGCTGGTACCGCGGCCGTTATACAGAGTACAAGAATGAAACATTAAAAGCCATTGCCGACGTGCCGCACTTCTTTCATGCGGAATGGGGCGCTGACAGTCATCAGGGTCGGCATGCAGAATACCCTGAAGCAGCCCTGAAAAAAGTAACCACCGGCAAAGGCACAGATGAACGCACCGGCGATTTTGCCCTTACAGGCGGTAGCGCACGGGCATCCAAAGATGGAGACTGGTCAGAGACCTATGCATGTAACCTTATTGACTGGCACCTGAAAGAACAGGAAACAATACCACAACTCACCGGAAGCGCTTACTGGATCTTTAAGGATTTCTCTACACCCTTACGCCCTGAGAATCCCGTTCCATACGTAAATCAGAAAGGCATAGTAGCCCGTGATCTTACTCCCAAGGAGGCTTACTACGTATTTCAATCCTATTGGACCACCCAGCCCATGGCTCATATTTACGGACACAACTGGCCATTGCGCTGGGGGAAAGATGGAGAAGAAAAAATGATATGGGTATACTCCAACTGCCCGGAAGCAGAACTGTTTGTAAACGGAAAAAGTTATGGCGTTAAAAAGCGTAACAGCCAGGACTTTCCGGCGGGGGGCCTTCGCTGGCAACTGCCTTTGCACAAAGGGAACTATCAGGTGAAAGTAATAGCCCGTAAGGGAAAGGAAACTGTGACAGACGAAGTGGCCTTTACCTACCAGACAGACCAATGGACTAAACCCGCCCAACTGTTGTTGGAGAAAACCATTACCGGCGACACTGCCATAATAAAGGTAAAACTACTGGACGCACAAGGCGTTCCCTGCCTGGATGCAGCTGACTATATCAATTTTTCTATTGCAGGTAGCGGTACCCTGATTGATGATCAGGGTACCGCTGGTGGATCACGTAGAGTGCAACTGGCCAATGGACAGGCGCAGATCAGCGTGCAACTGAATAAAAGAAAGAGTATGGTAGGAGCCACCGTAAAAGGGATACCGGATGCGTTTATTAATTTATAACACTGCCGGAAACCTAAATAGCGTAGCCGTACTGAATGGAGATAATGAGACCGGAAATAACCACAAAAGATAATCATATTAAATACCTATAAACGTGTAACACACATAAAATATAGTACTATGAGGAACATATTTTTAAGTGTAGTCATTATCATTATGTCATTCAGGCTACAGGCGCAAACGCAGGCGGGCGCCGCTGATAAAGGTGACGAACAGGGCCTTCTGTTGCAGAAAGGTGCCGAACGGGATCAGGCAGCTATTGATGAAGCTGTGAACGGCTGGTGGAAACACAGTATGGAAAATCATGATGCCCGCATTGCCTGGTGGCGGGAAGCTAAGTTTGGCTGTTTTATTCACTGGGGCGTATATTCAGTTGCAGGCGGAGAATGGGACGGTAAAAAAGTGGATGGTTATGCAGAACACCTCATGCGTAAGGAAAGAATACCCAGGGCCGTGTATAGGGAGAAGCTGTTGAAGACATTCAACCCCGAACAGTTTGATGCTGATGCCTGGGTAAGAATGATAAAAGCCGCCGGCATGCGTTACCTGATTATTACATCCAAACATCATGACGGAGTGGCCATGTATCCCTCCGCGATAGGGGATATGAATATCAGCGCTTCCCCTTTTAAACGTGATCCTATGCAGGAACTGTCTGCCGCCTGTAAGAAGTATGGCATCCGCTTCGGATTTTATTATTCCCATGCTTTTGACTGGGAGCATCCGGATGCACCAGGCAATGACTGGGATTACGATAACCCTGCCGGAGACAAGCGTTTGTATGGCGGGCTTAATTGGTTTGATGTTCATCCTGAAAGATTGCCCAAAGCTGTGAAGTATGTGAACGAAAAGGCGATACCCCAGATAGTGGAACTGATCCACAAATACCACCCGGATATACTATGGTTTGATACCCCCAGTAAACTACCTTTGAGTGAGAATATCCGCATCCTGAAAGCGATCCGTGAAGTAGATAACAATGTTGTGGTAAATGGTCGCCTGGCGCGTTCTACCCGTATCTCTTTCGGTGACTATATAAACACTTCTGATCGTCCTGCAGAATTTTATCCCGTTACCGGCGACTGGGAGGCCATTCCTACTACGAATGAATCCTACGGTTATTCAAAGTTTGATGACAGCCATAAACCTGCTGCTTTCTTTATAAGATTGCAGGCTAAAGCTGCTGCCAGAGGAGGTAACCTGCTGATGAATATTGGCCCTATGGGCAATGGTTTGGTAGATCCACGGGATACAGTTATACTGCACAGCATTGGCACATGGATGCAAAAGAACGGAGAAAGCATTTACGGGACAAGCGCTTCACCGCTGCCGTTGCAGCCCTGGGGAGAAAGTACGTTGAAAGGCAATCGACTGTACCTGCATGTATTTGACTGGCCGGAAAAGGCGCCCTTATATGTGGGCGGTCTAAAAAGTAATGTTCGCAAAGCCTGGTTACTGGCAGACCCGCAACAAAAAGGCCTGACTGTAAAAAGGGTGAACAACGAAGATATCACGATTACCCTGCCGGCTAAGGCGACGGATGCTGCAAACAGTGTAATAGTACTGGACATGCAGGAAGTGAAGACCGATAGTATCCGTGTACTGGATTCCCGCTCTATTACCAATGTGCTGCGGGCCTTCGATGGTACGCTGCATGGAAGTGGTTTCCTGTATGGTGATGGTAAAGCCCCGAAATATTATGTATATAACTGGACAAAGCCCGAACAGTATGTCAGTTGGACATTCCGGCTGACGGCTCCTGCGCAGTTTCACGCGAATATCAAATACGCAGCAGATTCCACCACCAACGAAAATAAATTCATAGTAGCCGTAAACGGGAAAACCCTCAATGGGAAAACGCAGGCGGTGCCTTCAAATGAAAAGATCATCACCCAGCCTTTAGGCGATCTGTCTTTGCCTGCTGGCGTACATACCTTAAGTATACGTCCGGAGGCAATTACGGGTAAGGAATTGATGAAATTATTTGAGATCACTTTGGCGCCTTAATAGCTCATAGAAAATTTCATACAGATGATATTTAGGAAATTTTTTCTAGCCTTTTTATTAGCAGGACTGCTGCCAGCAGCAGGCTTGTATGCAGGTCCGGCAGACCAATTCCAGCAGGCCTTAAAGAACAGTAAAGGCATCGTTATAATGGGCAATGGAGAGACTGCCCCAGCTACTGTGCAACTCTCCCGTACCTGGGAAGGCGACTTTTGTACCTCGCGGATTGTAAACACTGGCAATACACCGGTACACCTCCGTGAGGTAATACTGGCGCAGGCAGGCAGAATATTGCCCTCCAATACACCCTTCTATGCAGAAGGATTCCAGATGCTGACACAGACAAGCGGTACCCTTGACAAACCGCAGGTGCTGGGTAATTATACTGATGAGGGACATTACAGGATCCCTCAGCCTGCTGGCTACCTGGCGGTATACAACCTGTTACGGCTATACCCGGTAGGAGAACCAGAGCTATTGGCAGGCTTTACCAGCTGCAGGCGCTTTGTAGGTAAGTTCTATCTCAACGCAGACACTGTTAAAGTGGTAATGGACCTGGAGAACCTGACCCTGGCTCCCGGGGCTTCATTTCAACTGGAAGAATGGGCCTTGCTGAAGGGGAGGGAAGGGAATGCCTTGCTGGAGAAATTTGCGGATCGTATCAATCACCACCATCCTCGCCTGGCCTTTAAAGAGCCTCCTACCGGTTGGTGCAGCTGGTATTGCTTTGGTCCGCGGGTGACTGCACAGAATATCTATGATAACCTGGATTACATCAAAGCTAACATACCCGCCCTGCGATATATACAGATAGATGACGGTTACCAACCGCATATGGGTGATTGGCTCTCAACCGGTCAATCATTTGGCGGTAATATACAACCGGTGTTGAGCAGCATACGGAGCAAAGGTTTCGAGCCTGCCATCTGGGTGGCTCCTTTTATTTGTGATAGCAACTCAATAGTATATAAAGAGCATCCTGACTGGCTGGTGAAAGACGCAAGCGGTAAGCCACTGCGTAGTGACCTGGTGACATTTGGCGGCTGGCGGTTGAAGCCCTGGTATGTACTGGATGGTACCAATCCTGCCGTGCAAAAGCACCTGGAAGAGCTGTTCCGCACCATGCGTAATCAATGGGGATGCACCTACTTTAAACTGGATGCCAATTTCTGGGGCGCTATACACGGAGGCCATTTCTATGATAAACAGGCTACCCGTGTAGAGGCTTATCGTCGCGGTATGGAAGCGATACTGAAGGGAACCGGAGACGCCTTTATCCTGGGATGTAATCATCCGCTATGGCCCTCATTGGGCTTAATACACGGTTCTCGCAGCTCGATGGATATCAAACGTCAGTGGTCTGTTTTTGAGCGATCTGGAAGGGAGAATTTGTACCGTGCCTGGCAGAATGGGCGTCTATGGTGGAATGACCCGGACTGCCTGCTGCTAACAGGTAAAATGCCGGATAATGAGTACCGTTTTCATGCGGCATTGATATACGGTACCGGTGGTATGTTGCTGAGTGGAGATGATCTGACCACTATATCACCCGAACGATTAAATATATTACGGAAAACGGTGCCACCTGCCGCACGTGCTGCTGCTTTTGAAAACACGAAGTTTGAAATAGGCAGGTTGTCTACGCCCAAAGGTAAAAGCCTGGTGTTGCTGAACTGGGATAGTACTGCCAAAACTATCACCGTTAAGCTGGACCGCCCCTGCGAAATCATAGATCATTGGAGCGGCAGAAGTCTGGGAAAATTCTCAGATAGATACACGGTGAACCTCCATGCACATGATGGAAGCGTAGTAGAAATAAAAGAATAGTACAGCGGATAATAAGACAGTTAAAAGGCTTTCAGGCATTTGTCTGAAAGCCTTTTGATTGAATTGAAGCTTTGTAACGAAATCAGTTGGGCGCAGTACCATCTCTGTACACTTTCACACCTCTCCATTTTACAGTGGCGGTGCCGGTCCTTAGTGTGCCGTAGTTGCCATACTTCATATAGTTGGTGACCGCTTCATTATCTGCGATATCTGCTTTCTTAACCCCATTGATATAGATTTTGATCCTGTTGCCCTTGTCTTCCTGTAAGTGAATTACGTTTATATGCACTTCTTTCCCATAAACGTTTGTAGCCAATGTCTGGCCAGCTCCTCTGATGGAACCTCCATCGGCGGCATATCCACGGATCATTAACTGGGTAGCACCGTCAGTACTGCCGAAGATCTGCATCAGTGATTCATCGTCCAGCGGGGCATTGAAAGTAACGTAACCCTCAAATTGGCGGCTGCCTGTCGAATACTCGTTCTGCAACCGTATTTCTGAGCGGTTTGACTTATTATTTACAATGCGGAAGGTCTCTGTGCCATTATCGTACTGGTAGTCCGCGCAGATAGGGTCTCCGACCGACTTATATGATGTCCAGTTAAAGATCTGTAATCCGTCCTCATTGTCCAGGTGGATTTTTTTGGTAGGAGAATATGCAACCCATCCGCTGCCTACTGCGGAAGCGATCGTTACATCTCCATTGATGCTTGCAGTTTTTTGTGTTTCAGATAAAGAGGAATAATGCTCATCAGGTGCCTGCGCCTCTTTTTTACAACTGCAGGTAAGAAAAATGATGACAGAAAGGATCAGCAGTGGTTTTTGCTGCCATAGCAGATGCATGGCATTACTGCCTATTGCCGGAATTTTCATGGCTGTTGGTTTGACCAGTTAATAATGAGGTGGAAATAAAATGTAGCGTTACTGTTTGGAGATCATCTTCGTAATAACTGTTCCATTATGCAGTATGCGCAGCACATAAGTACCTGCCGGAACGGACTTCATATCAAATAAAGTGCGATGGGCGCCGGCTTGCAGGTTTGTATTTATCAGTACGGCTACTCTCCTTTGCTGCATGTCATATACTTCGACAAGCGTCTTGCCAGCGTCTTTGAAGTTGAGATCAATAGTGCTGCTGTTTTCTGCCGGATTAGGAAATACTTTTACCGCTATTGCAGCAGGTTCTTTTGAAGGCTCATTTTTCTTTGAAAGAACCTCTAAATCCTCAGGCGGCGCTGCAAGAGTAGCGCTACAGGTTGCGTTGCCTTCTGCAATGCAGAAATCTGCGAAACGTACCTGCTCATCACGCAATTCTGATATACTGTTCAGGCTACGGTAGATGCCCCATTTAGGACGGCAGAATGTTGTTCCGTCCCGCCACATGTTAATATTACTGTTGCTGTAGGAAAGCAGTGTAACGCCATCACTAACTCTTTTGATCACTATCTCGTAAGTGCCGCTGGTGCTGTACTTTACCTTCTCGACCACATCCACCCATACGCCTTTGAATGAGGATAGGTTGACACTGTGAACTTCACCGCCAGTACCGCCACTGCCAGTGCTGTGGATGATCTGCAGTTTCTGTGGATTGCCTGCCCGCGGTGTAATGGTAATGAGCGGAGCGCCGTCATCGCCATCACCCGCCTTGATCTGGTGAATATGGCAGAAGTTGGCTGTAGGAATAAAACCTGCATCTAATTTGAATTTCCAACGATAAGTAACCGTTTCATTCAATGAGCCCTTCAGGTTGGCAGGGGAGGAGCTCTGTGTTTTGATTTCATTCCTTTGCCGGTCTGTACTGCCATTGCAGCGATCATTATCCGGTGTTACGTGAATGTGGAATACAAAAACATTCTTGTTAAGCTGGCTGTCAAATACCTCAGTAATATGCCTGCCAAACGAAGAGTGGCCGCAGTCGGGCACTTCTCCGGCTGTGCCACTGCCTAAAACGCTTTGAATAAGCTCATAAGTGTCGCCCGGACCATTTGCCTGTAATGTAACCTGGGCATGCAAACAGGTGAACATAGAAAATAAAAACAGCATAATGCTGCCGCATCGTAAGGATGTTTTCATAACGGAAATTTTGAGGTGATAGGAAAAGGGGATTGAAGTTTATCTAAGAAGTAAACGTTTGCTTCGGTTTGCCAATCGATTGCATCTAATGTTAAATTAGTGAGTTTCTAATGAAAAGCAAATTTTTTAATTCGGTAAATGATTGCTATATTCTATAATGAGTCCCCGGAGATGTAATATGTTTATCCGATACCGTGCTGGAGATTGAGTAGTGTCCTGGTTAAAATATATTGGTCTACAGTTGCACGATGCCATGTTTCACGGCATAAAGCGCCAGCATCACCCTGTTCTTTACTTTCAGGCGTTGAAAGAGCGCTTCACGGTAGCCATCAATGGTCTTAGGACTCAGGCTCATTTTCTCGGCAATCTGCTGATAAGTCAGCTCTGAAGCAACGAGCTTAATGAATTCTCTTTCGTTTTCTGACAGATATACAGTGTCTTTATTTTTGCTCATTGTGCCATTTAAATTGTGATTCATAACTTGGGTTGCAGTATCAGAATAATAAAAGCCATTATTGGCAATGGTTTCCAATGCGCGGTGCATGTCTTCGACTTCGATGTCTTTGGATAGATATCCTTTTACACCCAGTCGTAACATGCGTATGATCGCCTCATCCGATTCCACCATGGATATAACCAATACCTTTACCGAAGGATGTGTGCGTTGTAACCACTCCACCGCTTCAAACCCATTCATATCCGGCATATCTATATCCATCAGAATAATATCGGGAAATGGCACCTGTTTCATCTTTTCCTGGAGTTCATATCCATTGTCTGCTTCAAAGAGGATATTATATTTGTTTTGTATGTCACCCAGATTAATGAGTTTGATCAGCCCTTTTCGGAAAAGATTGTGGTCATCAACAATGGCAATATTCAGTGTGTGCTGTGTTGTTGAGGTGAGGTTCTTCATATAACAAGGGATTTAAGTATTTCGGGATGTGGAATGTTTATTGACACTAAGGTACCTTCTCCTTCCCGACTGGCAATATTAAATTCCGCGTTGATAAGGGCCGCTCTTTTACGGATATTCAGCAGTCCGGTACTTTGTTTCTCCCCGCTTTGTTTTAAGGCATCCTCTACATTAAATCCGGATCCATCATCTGCTATCGTCAGGGCAAATCGATCAGGAGAGAATGTGAGGGAGGTGGAGACCTTTGATGCCCTCGCATACTTTACTACATTGTTTAATACCTCCTGACACAGACGGAAGAGAATGATTTCATGCTCCGGGAGCATCCGGTATTCTTCGCCGGATTTGGCAATGATTACCTCATATTTTTTCGTTTTAGCAAGTCGGCTTAACTCATTGTCCAACGCTTTTACAAAGCCAATGTGTATGATATGATCTGTATTCAGATTGGCGCTTAGCGCCTTTAATTCACTCATCAACTGCTTGGCCAGCGACTTTGTTTCAATAATGTTTTCACGCTGTTCCGCCGGACTTTGAGGCAGTATCTCAGAAAGATTTATATTGATCAGCGACACGAGATGGCTGAAATTAGCATGTAATTCTTTGGAAATATGATCAAGGGTTTGCTCCTGGATCGCGAGTTTCGACTGAAGCAGGGTCTGATTAAATGTTTCACGTATTTCTATTATCTCCTGTTGATGTCGGAATCTTTTTCGCTGATAGAGGAACAGAAAATAGATAATAGCAATGCTAAGGCAAAGAACAATACCGGTGGAAATTATAATCGTTAGTGCGGTTGCGAGAGTTGAGGTTTGCATAAAAAGCTTATTAAATAACAGGTGCACATTAATAAATTGAACGTATCATTGATTGGCAGGAACACTAAAGATAAATTAGATTGCTGCATGTTCAGGAATCCCAACATTATCAGAAATGGGAGGGATACTGCGTGGTATATAAATATTCCCAACGTCATCCAAACCAATGGTTCTTTATGTAACACAATTATTCTGGTTTCCTGTAATAACTGTTTAAAATAAAAAAGGCATAGAATAATGATAGGAATGTGAGCAAAGATCACGCTATATGTATTATACTGAAATGGTCCCTGAATGAACAGGTAATCCAGTATGCCGAATGATACCAGCATGAGCGCCACAGGTGGGATGATCCTTTTTATCCGCGCGGCGTCCAGGATAAAGTAAAAGACAGCCAACAAAATTCCAAGGCGGATAGTGATAAAGAGATTATAGATCCAGAAGTTATTTTTTGAATAATCCCAGAAAAACATCTTGTGTATATACAACCGCCAAAAGAATGCCGCTAGTTCGGTTAACAGTGATACTATTACTAATATCGAAAGTAACTGATATGGCTTAGGCCATTTTTGCCGGAAAGTCTTCAGGCTAAAAATGGCGCTAAGCAATAATGGAATAAGAAATAGGTATTCATATTTTAGTAGACGCTGCATTTACTCAATTTACTGAATGTTATTCATAATTACTGTCGTCGCAGCGCGGGGGACATGGTAGTCCCAGGTTGAAATCTTTTACATCTTCAGTAGGGTCGTCTCCGGGAAATAAAATGATCTCTTTGGGGAGGGATGATCTTTCCGAAAAATTTGATTCTTTTTCCAACACCACATTGTGGTGGATGGTGGTGTTACCTATCGCCTTTTCCCTGGTAACATTGAACAACAAACATAACTGGCCTGCATACTGGTGGCCATCCTCGTAGGTGCCAAAGTTGATCCTTATGCCGTCTCCCCCGGCAAAGTCAATTTCTTCCAGCAACTTTACGAAATGCTCTTTCGAATACCAGACAGACTTCGTGTCTGGCTTACCTAATGCCTGACTTAAAACATTGTGTTTCTGATTTTGGAACCGGGTGATACGGTCAGCAGTTGTTTTTTGGCCCACATAGAAAAAGGGAAGGGGCTTTACTGTTACATGGTGTTGCATAATTGGAGTTTTAAAAAATAGGTGGAGTAGGAATTTTTACCACTGCGAAACTATGGCTTCAGTAGCTTACAAAATTCAGCTCATGTCAAATACAGGAAAAATCCTCCCCGCAGAAAAGGGGTTTATCCGGTAATGAGGAAAAAAGGGGATTTTTCCCCCTCCTTACAGGTTTTTTCCTTCATAAGGCTTTGTAACCTTTGTGTTGTCAAACAGAGATTGTTCTTATCCTCAATTTATTCCACATGAGAAAAGCATTGGTTGTCGGCATCGACGAATATCCGGGCGGCGCTAAGTTAAAAGGGTGTGTAAATGATGCAATGGAAGTGGCCGGGCTATTAGACACAAACGCTGATGGATCCCCCAATTTTGACGTGATGGTCAGCAATAATGTAAAGACCAGGTCTGTCCTCAAATCCCTCGTACTCGACCTTTTCAAAGGTGATGATGAAATCAGCCTTTTCTATTTTTCGGGCCACGGATATGTTACAGACATTGGCGGCTATATTGTAACGCCCGATTTCAGCCGTCATGATGAAGGTATTTCAATGGACGAAATACTGAGTGTCGCCAGCCTTTCTGCCGCAAGACACAAGATTGTGATCCTTGATTGCTGCCACGCAGGAGCTATGGGGGCTACCACAATACCCGGCAATAGTGCGGCTTTCCTGAAAGAGGGCGTTATTATACTGGCTTCAAGCCGTAGCACTGAATTGTCTGTGGAAGCATCGGGCCAGGGCGTATTTACCAGTTTACTCATTGACGCATTGAAAGGTGGTGCAGCTGATATTGGAGGAGAAGTAACACCCGGCAATATTTACAGCTATATTGACAAAGCCCTTGGCGGTTGGAAACAACGCCCGGTTTTTAAGGCCAATATAGTACGTACCATCAGCCTGCGTAAAGTAAAACCTCTGGTCGCCTTATCTGAACTGAGAAAACTGACGGAATACTTTCAGCATGCTGATAGCGAGTATCCACTTGATCCAAGTTATGAATATACCGCTGAAGCCCCCGACACCGATAATATCAACACATTTAAGATCCTGCGGAGAATGCAGCTGATAGGTTTGGTTGAACCTGTAGGGGAAGAATATATGTATTGGGCCGCTATCAATAAGAAAAGTTGCCGTCTCACCTCAATGGGGACCTATTATTGGAAGTTACTCACAGATAAAAGAATATAACTCCAATAACATGTAAAATTCCTTTAATGAGAAAGCTGTTTAAGTATGATGTAGCTATCTCCGTTGCCGAAGAAAATAGAGATATAGCAGAGCAAATCGTCGCAGCATTAAAGAAGAGGAGAATACCTCATTATTATTATGAAAATGACGTTGCTGGTAGCTGGGGAGAATATATAATGAATCTCACAAAGGATGCTTACGGCAAACATGCCAGGTACATTTTGCTGATCACCAGCAGGTTCTATGTGGAGAAATACTGGTCTGGCGTGGAATTGCAGGTAGCTGTTTCAAATTTCGTAACGGGGCGACCACGTGTACTACAACTGAGACTGGATGATACTCCTGTAGACAGTATTTCGAAGCATCAGGTATATCTTGAATGGAAAAATAATCCGGAAGAGATTGCCGGGATTCTTAAAGAGAAAATTAAACGGCAGAAACACGCAGCGTTACGTAGAAAGCTCCCGCTTTTCATATGTATTGCGATTTTGATTATTACCGCAGTGATAAGCTATTACATATCCTGGCTACCCGGAAGACACCGGTGGCCTCCTTTGCCTCCTCCCCAAGCGGAAAAGGTATTGATCACAGGTATGTCCATCTTACCGGAAAATGGGAGAAATACTCAAAAGAACATAGACTCTTTTTACATCAGCAACACCGAAGTAACTCTAGCCCAATACAGGAAATTTTGCGAAAGTCAGCAGAAAAGTTTTCCGCCACAACCTCCTTCATCTGATGAGAATGGTCCCGTAAGGAACGTAACATGGTATGAAGCACTCGAATACTGTAAATGGGTGCAGGGGCGGCTTCCCACTGAAGCGGAATGGGAGTATGCTGCCAGTGCAGGTCTGGCTGTCAGGTACAGCGGTAGTAATAATGCAGGAAAGGTCGCTGTCTATAACAAACAAAAACCCCTGAAGGTAGCCTCTAAAGAACCGAATGCATTTAAGCTTTATGACATGACCGGTAATGTAGCAGAGTGGTGCGACAATTGGTCTGATTCTACCCTCTCATGGAAAGCAGTAAGAGGTGGTTCCTACAACAGTAAAATTAATCCCGTGAACGAATTAGACCTGACCTACCGTACTAAAGAACATCCCGACATCCGGAACCCCTACATCGGTTTTAGGGTTGCCTGGAATAGCCACTAATAAAATCAAGCAACATGGAAAATCCCAAATTCGAGCTTTTCAAAAGCTCCGCTAACAGCCAGTACTATTTTCACCTGAAAGCTGGCAATGGAAAAATCACCCTCAGTAGTGAAGGGTATATCGCTAAGCAGTCCTGTAAAGACGGTATTACCTCTGTCAAACAAAATGCCACGGATGAGCAACGCTATGAGCGTAGGCAGAACAACAGTTACACGTTTGTGCTGAAAGCCCGTAACGGAGAGGTTATTGGCCGTAGCCAGAGCTATACTTCTGCTGAAAGCCGTGATGCCGGTATTGAATCTGTGAAGGGAGATGCACCCAGCGCAGATGTTGATGACCTGAGTTAAGATCAGCGGGGAACGATAGTGACTGTTCGTTCCCCTTTCTATCCTTTCTGGTTAACAAGTTACCTAACTCAAATCCAAATAAACATGTCCTTAACACCTGAACTCAAAACTCATTTCCTCAATCTCTATCATATGGCCCTTGCCGATTCACGGGTCGATATAAGAGAACTGGAAACGATTTATCGCATCGGAGAGGCGAGAGGCGTCAGCCGGTCTGACATTGATACTTTGTTATTACAACCCGGTCCTGCCAGTTTCTCTGCTCCTGAAACTGTACTGGAGAAGATAGACTGCCTGTACGATCTCTGTCTCATTGCATGGGCAGACGGCGTGTTGGATCAGGACGAAAAACAAACACTCGAGCTTTACTGCTCACGGTTTGGTTTCCGGGATGAAAACATTACCCCCATCTGTGAATTCCTGTTGGATGAGGCATTCAAAAACACTCCGAAACAACAAGTATTATCCACTGTATCTCAAAACCTCTGATTTATGGGTATTCTGAAAATCACCAAAGAACTTTTTGCCGTAAAAGAGCCGCCCCCGGCTCCGGCTAACCCGGTAGAAGAAAAGAAAGAGAAACTCAGCTACCAGGATTATGGCCTGTACCAGGCGCATATGCTGGGTGGCAGCATGCCCGGATTAAGGGTCTGTCTGCAAAAGGTATATTTTGATTTCAAAGAACGGATAAAGGACGATTTCGATAAACAGGAAGAATTGAAAAGACCCGTAAGAGTCAAACTTGAAGAATATAAAGGCGACATCGAACGATGGAGTAATAAAGTAAAAAAGATCCGCGAGGAAGACCTGCCCCGGCTGAAACAGAAAATTGAAACACTAAAAGAAGAAAAATCGCATATACGGAAGAACCCACAGGAGATCATCGGAGACCAGGCAGGTAAGCCCAGTTTCTATATTGGCAGCATTATCCTGATCTTCCTTACGGTATACCTTTTTGTATTTTATAGTTCAGCCTCTTACTCGGCTTTCTTCAAAGAATTTTCCTTAAACCAGATCGGCGTGGCGAACTCCATTTTTGACGCGCAGGCACTATCAAAAGCAGTCAGTGATGGTGTTACTGAACTGGTACTTATCCTGACTATCCCTTTCGTATTTATGGGATTGGGCTACCTTATTCATAAAATACAGGAAGAAAAAGGATACGTAAAGTATGTTAAGATTGCCTTTCTGATATTTGTTACATTCCTCTTCGATTCCTTTCTTGCCTATGATATTACTGAGAAAATATACAATATAAAGAAGGATAACAGCTTCGGAGACGTACCGCCATTCTCAATTCCGCTGGCTATCGGATCAATTAATTTCTGGCTGATCATCTTTGCCGGATTTATCGTCTACATCATCTGGGGATTTGTATTTGATTTTGTGCTGGATGCTTTCAGTAAGATCGACAAAGTAAAAGTAGCCCTGAAAGAAAAAGATCAGCAGATTGAAGATACTACCAAATTCATCGCTGAGCTGAATGTGGATATTGATAAAATGAGTCATCAGATAGATAATGCGAAAACGCAGATAAAAAAGCTGAATGAAACACTCCACAGTGTTATCATACCCAGGGAATTTGAATTGGAAGCTTTTAGCTTTATGTCGGGGTGGCTGGCCTGGATGAAAGGAAACGGAAAGAATCCTACAGAGCTTGAGGCAGCAGAATCTATCGTACATGAATTTGTCAATGTTGCCATTTACAATTACCCCAAAATGAATAACGGATGAAATACTCATTTTTTTTAGCGGTGTTCCTGCTATGGAGCTGCAAATCAGATACGGCACCGTCTGCAGAAAAGTATGCTAATACAGCGAATACTACTCCGGTCACAAAAAAAGACAAACAGATTAATCTGACAATATTGCTGGATCTGTCGGATCGCATTGACCCTCTGAAGAATCCTGCTAAGCCCGGGCATTTCGAAAGAGATAGTGCATTGATCAGTTATCTTTCGGAATATTTTATCAGCCAGATGAAAACGAAAGGTACTTATATGGCTAAAGGAAAGATGCGGGTAGTATTCCATCCTAATCCTCCTGACCCTGCTATTAGCCAGGCAGCAACAAAGTTGAGCGTCGACTTATCAAAGATGGATGTGAAACAAAAGAAAGTCGTTTACGAAACACTAAAGCAGACAGTCTCAGAAAATGTTAGCAATATCTACAATGCAACTATCAGGCAGTCATTATGGCCCGGCTCAGATATCTGGCGCTTTTTCAAAAATGATGTAAAGGAAATTGCTGTTGATCCGGATTCCAGCTATCGTAACCTGCTCGTCATTTTCACAGATGGATATATCTATCACGCCGACTCAAAAGATAATGATAAAAATCGTTACGCATATATCCTTCCTGAGTTGTTCGATAAATATAGGCTTCGAAATGACAACAACTGGTCGAAAAAGATGGACGACCTGGATTTGGGTCTGATCAGCAAAAGGTCCGACCTGGACCAACTGGATGTGTTAGTGTTGGAAATAACACCTTCTGAGAAATACAAAAACGATGAAGACATCATTCGTAAAATAATGGACAAATGGTTTTCGGAAATGAAAGTCAGGAAATGGAAAATTATTAACAGCGATCTGTTCGAATTTACAAAACAGAAGATCGAAGGTTTTCTGCGGGAATAAATACACTCTCCCTGGATCTTATTTTAACAAACAGCTCGCTAGAATGAATTTTAGACGGGATACCATCCTATTTTTTATACTGTTCAAACAGCACGCCATATGAAACTGGTGAATATTCTTGATACTTACGATACTGCTTTACTGGATCAATTATCCGCCGACAAGGTAGATGAGGCAATCAGTTTAAGATTACCTCAATCAGTCGTTGTTCAGGAGATTGTCTCAGCATTAAGCTCTCAATCTTACATCTCTGATAAGATCCTGTATGCCAGGCCTCCGGCTTTCGCCATATTGAACCTCATCCTGCAATCACCATCTTTTATGGTGGAAATTGAAGGATTCCGTACCAGAGTATTCTTCGGCATGTTATATCATCCGGGAATACCATAACCCGATAACCTGACCAGCTCCTTTACATCCGTGATCCAGATCTTTCTTCCCTGCGAATTCAAAATGCCGGCGGCTTTGAATTCTGTGAGGATCCTGACAATATTTTCCGTGCCCGTGCCTACCATATTGGCGAGGTCACTGCGGGAAAGATTGATCACTATTTCTTCTCCGGGTAATGTTTCTGCTTTGAATTTTTCGCGTAACACAATTAACGCGATTGCCAGCCTTTCTTTCACGGAACGGTGCGCAAATACAGAAATACTATTCGTCAGCACAGTAAATTCATGACTGAGCGCTTTCAGCAGTCTCCGGGGTAGTACGCTGGATCTTTCCAGTACAGCTGTAAAATCTTCTTTGGGAATAAATGAAATGACACTTTCTTCTAATGTGGCGGCAGAATCGAAGTAACGTTCATCCGCCAGGATAGCATGGTAACCGATCAGTTCTCCGGTATTGGCCACATATATAATTTGCTCGCGGCCGGTCTGGTCCACCCGGTATTTTTTAACTTTCCCCTTTTTGATAAAGAATATACCGGAAGCCACGGCTCCTTCCCTGAAGATGACCTCTCCCTTACCATATCGCTGTTCCTGCATATGGGAATAGAGATCAGCATGCTCATCCTCTGGCAGATTATTTAAAATGGAGTGGGATTTAAAATTCCATTTATCAATAGGAAACAGACCCGCTAAACTCATAGACCCGTGTGATTAAAAGTGATCTTTTGCAGCTTTTTAATTGAAAAGTATCAGTGAAATCAAATGGGATCAAAGGTACCTTCGCAGCATGAAAATATCAACTGTTTCTCGTCCGAGGATTAATTTTACCAGCAGTCATGAGTGGATTGATTTTAATGGTACTGTTGGGTTCGTAGGTATTTCAGCACATAGATTGAAAGGAATTAAGAATATAGTTAATATAAAATGGTATAACCCTAAAGGCACTGTTGAAAAAGGCGCTGTTATTGCTGAAATTCATACGGGCGATCAGATTATTCCGGTATGTGCTCCCCTTAGCTGTAAATACCTTGGACGGAATCAGAAATTATCCGGAGATCTGAACCTCATACTGGAAAGTCCCCAGGACAGCGGATGGTTATTCTTTGTAACTCCCCTAAAGATCTATAACCACGAGCCGCTGCTATCTCCGGATCACTATCAGAAACTGATACGCACCAAAGTTACCAATTGATTACAGACTATGGGAAATGCAATAATGAGACCAACATGGTTCCTGACCGACGCCTCATTTGACTGGCTATATCCGGAAAGGATCCAGCAAATGTCAAGAAGACACTGGACTCCGCTGGGCATCGCAAAAAAAGCCGCTGGCTTTTTGGCGGCAGAAGAAGGAAAGAATATTCTCGATATAGGAAGTGGTGTCGGCAAATTTACGCTCATTGGCGCCCATTATTATCCCCTGTCGGCTTTTTACGGTGTGGAGCAAAGAAGCGAACTACATCATTATGCGCTGGCCGCAAAAGAATATACAAAGACGGAGAATGCAGCATTCAT
Organism: Chitinophaga sp. CF418; assembly: GCF_900142925.1. Lineage (GTDB taxonomy): Bacteria > Bacteroidota > Bacteroidia > Chitinophagales > Chitinophagaceae > Chitinophaga. The sequence continues at coordinate 328,992 of NZ_FRCN01000004.1, read as the reverse complement.
AAACCTGAATTTCACACAGGTAGATCTTGCTGCATATGATCACTTTTACTTTTACAATGCTTTCTTTGAGAACTTAGATACCAAAGACAGGATAGATCATCAGATTGAATATTCTGACAGCCTGTATCAATATTATTCCCGTTACCTGTACAAGGAACTGGACAAGAAACCTGCCGGAACCAGACTGGTAACTTTCCATAGTCTTGAAGATGAGGTGCCGCCCGGTTACCAGCTGGTAGATGCCTCTAAAGATTTCCTGTTGAAAATGTGGATGAAAAGGTAATAGTTTGGAGTTTATGTTTTAAGCTTTTTCTATGTTCACGCCTAAACTACTGGAAACATTAAAGGGATATACCCGTAAACAATTTGTAAAGGATCTTCTTGCAGGAGTCATTGTTGGTATTGTAGCCTTGCCGCTGGCCATCGCTTTTGCGATAGCCTCCGGTGTACCACCGGAAAGAGGGCTTTACACTGCAGTTATAGCAGGGTTTATTATCTCAGCTTTCGGTGGCAGTAGGGTGCAGATAGGCGGTCCTACAGGTGCTTTCATTGTGATTGTATACGGCATTATACAACAGTATGGGCTGAATGGGCTGATAATAGCCACTCTTATGGCGGGCGTCATCCTTATTATAATGGGTATTGCGCGTTTAGGTTCTTTGATAAAATTTATACCGTATTCGCTGATAGTAGGATTTACCAGTGGAATTGCACTTGTGATCTTTTCTTCGCAGATGAAAGATTTTTTTGGTCTGGCCATTGTAAACGTGCCTGCTGGTTTTATTGAAAAATGGATAGTATACGGGCATCATATCCCATCCGTTAATTACTACGCGTTGGCTGTTGCTGCCTTTACTACAGGTGCTGTTTTTCTATGGCCTAAAGTCACCCACAAGATACCCGGCTCATTGATCGCCATCATCCTGACGACATTGGCGACTGTGATATTTCATTTGCCTGTGGATACAATTGGCAGCAGGTTCGGGGGAGTGCCAGATTCGCTGCCATACCCATCCCTGCCTCATCTTGATGTTGGGACTATCAGACTATTGATACAACCTGCTTTTACAATCGCATTACTCGGTAGTATCGAATCATTGCTCTCTGCCGTTGTTGCTGACGGGATGATAGGTGGCAAACATAAAAGTAATATGGAACTGATCGCTCAGGGAGCTGCGAATATATTTTCTTCAATATTTGGCGGTATTCCCGCTACCGGAGCTATTGCGAGGACGGCCACCAATATCAGGAACGGAGGACGCACACCTGTTGCAGGTATGATCCACGCGTTGACGTTACTGCTGATCATGCTTTTTGTCGGTAAATGGGCCGCCCTGATACCAATGGCCACCCTGGCCGGGATACTTGTGGTGGTTACCTACAACATGAGCGAATGGGAGAATTTTGTGGCTATAATAAAAGGCCCCAGGGGAGACGCCGCTGTGTTGGTAGTGACCTTTCTGCTTACTGTAATGGTAGATCTGACAGTAGCAATAGAGATCGGGATGATATTGTCTGTGTTCCTGTTCATGCGGAAGATGGCCTTATTTAGCAACGTGAGTATTATTACCCGGCAATTCGACAGCGATAAAACAAACGGAGCGCCTTTAGCTATATCCAATTTTGCCATACCCGAGGGGGTAGAAGTGTTTGAAATAACAGGCCCGTTTTTCTTCGGCGCTGCATATAAGTTTAAAGACGCCAGCAAAATCATTGAAAACAGGCCTCAGGTGCTGATTATCAGGATGAGGGAGGTGCCTGTTATTGATGCTACCGGCATCCAGGTGCTTAAAGACGTAATTCGTGATATGCAGCATCGAGGAACAAAACTCATATTGTCAGAAGTGACAACAAAGGAAGTATATGAAGAGCTGAGAAAAGCCCGGTTGTTGTTTGGTGTTGGGAAGGCCAATGTGGTAGACACTTTCATTAAGGCAATTGCAAGAAGTGAAACAATATTAGCAGACAGGCGGGGAAAACATATTATGTAGTCAATTATCAGAAACCAGCCTTTATCATCTACTTCGATAAGTACATATTCGAAAGTTAGACAAGGAAGATATGGCGTTTGTGAATAGCATAGCGCTATCTCTAACTTGAACAATAGGAGAGAGGGAGTACTTCTGTGCTCCCTTAACTCATTTATCCCATCCGCACGCTTGCTTTTAAAATAGTAACTTGTGCATTATGAGTATCCGGGATAAGTTTCCAATTGATAAATGGGATTTTAAAAGTGAGTCCATCCTGGTGGACCTGCCTCCGGCTGTGTATGAGATGCTGACAGCCCACATGAGTGAGCAGGTCTATAAGAAAAATGAACTGCTGTTCAGGGAAGGTGCTTATCCTTCCGGTATATTTTACATCACGCAAGGCAAGGTCAAAAAATATAAAGTAGACAAGGAAGGCAAAGAACAGATCATTTACATCGCCAATACAGGACAACTGATCGGGTATCATGCTATCTTATCAGAAGAGAGGTACCCCGACTCCGCCACGGTGATAGAAGAAAGCACGATCGCCTTTATTCCTAAGGAAGATTTTCTGAATACCCTCGACCAGTCTCCCTTGCTCAACAACAGGCTGCTCAAAACCCTAAGCCACGAATTTGCGGTGCTGGCCAACAGTCTGACGATGTTTGCCCGGAAAACAGTACGGGAAAGACTGGCGCTGCAATTGATCATTATCCGTGAAAAATACAAGGTAAATTATGTGGAAGGCATGCCCATAGAAATAAACATCAGCCGTGAAGACCTGGCCAGTCTGGTAGGTACCGCACGGGAAAATGTTGTAAGGGTGCTGACTGAATTTAAAGAGAATAATATACTGGAAACAAAAGGCAGAAAGATCATTATAAAAGACGTCAATCAACTGATTGCAATAGCGAACTATAAATAGCCCTTATTTGACGTTATCAGCGCTTTACCCACATTTTCAGTAGGAAATCGACTGTGGCATCCACCAGTTGATAACTAGGGGGTATTTCGTCTTCCAGGCTATGAAATGTCACTAAGCGGGTGCCGCTGGGTTTACTGTCCAATCCTTTGAACATATACCGGGCATAGTAGTTGTACAGGCTCGTGGAGTACTCTATCTGCTGATCAATTTGCCCGTCCTCCACTAAATTTTCAAAAAAGGCATTGTAAAAATAAAAATGATCGAAGTCCTCAAAATTTATCTGTGTAAAGTTGCCATGGATAAACTCAACATTTTTTGCTTCCGTTAAATCCTTAGCTGCACGGGCAAAATGATATAGTTCTTTTCGTTGTTCTACGCCATAGAATCTGGCTTCCGGGAAATGATATCCGCCGATAAGACAAAACTTGCCAACACCGCTGCCGATGTCGAGGATCCTTTTCCCTTCTCCCGTAGCCAGGAACCCGGCCGATCTTTTGGCTACCTCCATTGGTGTCCAGTGTTGCATGGATAGTTTCTGAATTCTTTGCGGATATAACCAGTCAAATGCGGCATCACTCACGTACCAGGACGATGCAGATGTAATATTTCTAATATTTCCCATGTTGGCGCTTAGTCACAATTAAAGATATTTCATCCGCCTGCGAATGAAACATCATTTGGCGCCACAAAGTTAGTAGTGGATGACTTCGTTTGGACTGATACTTTTCAATAAAAAAGCTGCAAAATGTCACTCTTTGACCTCCTGGCAGGAGCATGTGAGTTGCATGTGAGTTGCATATGATCAGGATGTTCCTCCGTTCTTCCTCCGTTCTTCCTCCGTTTTTAACGGAAGAAGAACGGAGGAATGACGGAGGAACATCCTGATCATATCCTGGACAATACCTGTTCTGAACGGGGGACGTCCAAAGGACATCAGATGACACGAAAGGCCTTTATCACGAGATAAGAGGCTTTAATATACATTCTTTAAAACTGCGTCTGGCTCTTTCCTGACATTGCATCGTAAGCGGCGGAAAACCGCTTTGAATGTTGCCCTGTGATGGCATTGTGCAATGCAGGACGCATAGTGAAATCATTTTATAAACGCTCAAAATAACTGAAAAATGAACTGTTTATTACTTCTCTTACTGATAATGCCTTTTTTACTGCTGGAGTGCCTGGCTGTTGGAAATAATCATTTCAGCCAGTACCGGGTCTTCAGGTTTGACAAACTTTTCCCCCAGGAAGGCTTTCACAACCTCAATTTTCCCCTGGATATGCTGATTGAAAGCTTCCAGATCTTCTGCCGGAACCCAGAGTTCATCATGACCAGTACTGCCCACATTTTGCGGCTCATATTTCTCAACAAAGGCACTGTCGATCCTGAACCGGGTAACAATACCGCAAAATCCCGACGCTTCGTCATGCGTATTCCATTCAAACGCGATCTGTTCCGCATATGCCTGATTAAGCACCGGGTAAAAAATGGGCTGCCAGGAAAGTCTTGGAGGGAAACTTTTAAAATCAGCGGCGGCTATCAACAAGAATTCTTTCAATCCTATAGGACGATAAAGGGTGGTCGTTTCCATATAGTTGCAAAATACATTGTTTGGTGGGAATCTGGCATACCACTATGCATCTCTTAGTGTTGTTAAAATTATTCCATCGGGTAGCAACATATTCCGCTAAACTATATCTTTATCCCGGTATCGGCGAGAGCACAGCCCATTTTAAAACAAGAAATAAATTCCAATGACGTCAAGAAGATCATTCCTTAAAACAACCACCTTGGCTTCGGCCGGTTTGCTGATCAGACCTTCCGAATTATGGAAAGCGCCAGCAACAAATATAGGACTGCAATTATATACCGTGAGAGACGCTATGCAGAAAGACCCGGCAGGCACCCTGAAAAAAGTGGCAAAACTAGGATTTAATACCGTAGAAGGCGCCACCTACACCGGTACGCAGCAATTCTATGGTATGGCTCCCAAAGCATATGCGCAGGTGCTGAAGCAAACGGGACTTAAGATGCCCAGCAGCCACTATATACTGGGAGAGCAAAAGATGAGCGGAGCAGACGTAAAAGGAACTGTGTTGCATGAATGGGACAAAGCAGTGGATGATGCAGCTACAGTAGGCATTAAATACATGGTATGTGCCTACCTGTTCGAAGAAGAACGTGGCAACCTCGACCACTATAAACAGCTGGCAGAATATTTCAACAAGGCAGGCGAGACATGTAAAAAAGCCGGTATACAGTTCTGCTATCACAACCACGATTTTGAATTCCAGCAACAGGAGGGGGGGAGGCCTTATGATGTCCTTTTACAGCAGGCCGATAAAGACCTGGTAAAAATGGAAATGGATATCTACTGGGTGTCGAAAGCTGGCCTGGACCCTGTGGCCCTGATGAAAGAACATAAAGGCCGTTTCCCGCTCTGGCACGTGAAGGATATGGATAAAACTCCCCAGCAGGACTTTACAGAAGTAGGCAATGGCTCCATAAACTTCAAGGAAATCTTCAAACATGCAGGCGATTCCGGCATGAAATATTTCTTCGTTGAACAGGATAAATGCCCCGGTGATCCCTTTGTCAGCATCGCCAAGAGCATTAAATATATCAAGAAGAACCTGGTATAGTTTACAAAGCTATCCGCAGTAGATAAATTTCTCATCCTGCCTCACATACCCGCCTTTCACAGCCGGTATGCAGGGCAGGATGATGTGTTTTATTGGGTATACGTCCTCATAATCAATAAGAAAAAATTCTGTGTTACTAAAAGAATTAGTAAATAGCAGCCAAATTAGCTAAGATGAAAGAAAAGGTGTCAGTGACGGATACCGGTATCCAGTCTTCCGGACTGCCGAAAGACTATATGGAGGCCGTAGCCGAATATATCTGGAACGGCTTTGACGCAGCCGCTTCTGTGATCGATATCCATTTTGAATCCAATGAGATTGATACGATCTATAGTTTATCTATTACCGATAATGGTACTGGTATTGACTATGACCTGCTGAAGGAAACCTTCGGTCATTTCAATGATTCCATCAAAAAAGCATCCTTCCAGAAATCTTCCTCCTTCATAAAAGGAAATAAGGGCCGCGGCCGTTTCTCCTTCTCTGCCTTCAGCGGAAAGGCAATGTGGCATACAGTATACAAGGATAGTCAGACGGGAGATATGATGGAATATGATATCTCCATCAGCAGAAATGCAAAGGATTTCTATGATCCGGAAGGGAAGAAGACAACAGTGAAAAAAGCTACAGGTACTACCGTTACTTTTTATGACCTCTTTGAAGTATCCGGTTTCTCTTTTCAGTCAGACGAGTTCAAAAGCTTCCTGGTACGTGAATTCGGCTGGTTCCTCATGCTGAACAGGGAGAAAGAATATAAGATCAGGATCAACGGCGTACCGATTGAATATACACCGTCTATCGCAGAAAGCGATACAGGCGTCATCTCCCTGAAAGATGGAGAAGGGGTGGAATATTACTTCAGGATCACCTTTGTAAGATGGGGCGAAAGGATAGGTGATAAGTTCTTCTTTTATTTCCTGAACTCAAAACAGTCGGAAGTGTTTAAAGACCTGACCTCATTCAACAACAATGCGATCGGGTTCTATCACAGCGTCTATGTGGAGTCCCGCTACTTCGATGCATTCAATCCCGGTGATAATGAGCAGTCCCAGAACCTGTTTGAAAGAACAAAATATCATAGCGTGTTCAAAGAAGTGATGGGGCATCTGCATGAACTGGTAAGATTAAGGCAGAAAGCTTTTGTAGATGGCGAAGCCGCCGTGAAGCTGATAGACATCTATGAGCGGAACGGGGCGTTGCCTAAAACAGGGAACGGCAAAGAATTGCAGCAGTTCCTGAAAGGGATCTACTCTACAGAGCCCCGACTGTTCCAGGGGCTGAATAAGGAGCAGCAACGTGTGTACGTAGGATTGATCGGTATGCTGCTACAGACCGGTAAAAAAGACGAACTACTGGCATTGGTAAGCCAGGGAAGTATGGCGGAGGCTGAAAACTAACTGATCATTTTTGCAATAATATATGCAGCCGCTGCGGCAAGGATGCCCGTGAAAGCTACTTTCAGGGTGCCTTTCAGCAGCGGCTGCCCTGTTACTTTTGATTTAAAATATCCGAATACAAGCAGCGCAAGAATGGTAATACCGCATGACCAGTAAAAGCCGTGCTGGTTGTTGCTGGTGACCAGGTAGGGGAATAAAGGAATAAATCCTCCCGCCAGGTAAGCCAATGCAATTGTAATAGCAGATTGATAAGCCCTGTTCTTATCAGGCTTGTCAAGCCCAAGTTCGTAGCGCATCATGAAGTCCACCCATTTATGCTTGTCCTGACTGATCTGTAAAGTGACTTGTTTACTCAATTCCTCATCTACTCCCATGGACATAAAGATCTCTTCCACTTCTTTCCGCTCTGTTTCCGGCACCCGCGCCACTTCTTCATATTCCCGCTTCAGTTCTGAATCATAATGCTCCACCTCCGTCTGACCTGCCAGGAAACCGCCAAGGCCCATAGAGATGCAGCCGGCAGCGATTTCGGAAACACCCGATACAATGATCAGGTGATTGGTGTCCAGCACGCCGCTTAATCCCGCCGTCAGGGCAAAGGGCACGGTTAGTCCGTCGGCCATACCAATGATGATATCCCTTACTATATTAGAACTGGTGACGTGCGATTCCTGGTGCATAGACGATCTTTTATCTAAAAGTATTAAATTTCATTGCTCCATTTAAATTCTTCTTTCTTTATCTTCCAGATAAAACCATCGAGAACATAATGTGTGATCTGCGGTAAAGCCAGTAACGGCACGATGAGGCTGAGTAACTGATGGCTCAGCTCCAGTGATGGTAGATGCGCGGTGCCGAAGATGGTGGCATGCTCCTGCCAGAGGGTCATATCCCAGAGCCCTTCTTCAATGAACGCAAACAGGAAGATCAGCAAGAGGAATATCACTATGCCATACCTGCTGAACACAAGCTGCAGGAAGGAATTGCCCTTACGCGGATCTTTGTATTGCTTCTGTCCATACATCCAGATCAATGCCATATAAGGAATGCCATGACTGACTACATTCAGGAGCGTAAAGGCCATATCACCGTTAAAGAAGACAATACCAAAGTACCAGGACACAAGCGTGCCCGTGATAATAGCTGTTTTCGGAATATTGATAGTACGTGTGGTAAAACCCAGGTACAATTCCTTGATAACGTATATGGCGACGATCAGGTAGTATACTACCGTCAATAGATGTAGCAAGGCTGCTGAAGGGAAGAAGACAAAGTCATTCTCAATGAACCAGCTAAAATTTCGCGGACCGCTGAAATGCCAGTATGCCATTGGATATAAAGCTGCCGTATAGATTGTAACGGTGTCTATCAATTTACTGTACCTGTGCGCATTTTCCTGTCTGCTATATACACGCATGAATCCGTATTGCTGACGTACGAAATGAAAAACAGCTACATAAGCCAGTATCCGCCAGAATAAAAGGCTGCTCATCGTATACACCAGCACACCTGCTACGAAGCTGACCAATGGTATGATCCAGAGGAGAAAACGTTGTTTGTTCAATGCCTGCGGATCGAAGTAGGTTCTGTACAGGGTACTGTATACATGCGCCACATCTACCAATAGTACCAGCACCACCCATCCGGCTTCAGGCATTTCCTTGTTGTTGCTGAAGAAGGAAGGGAACAGTATAATTACCAGCAGGCTTAAAAATGGAGGTAGTAGTATGAATATACTGTCAGTCCACGGTTTGCTTATCCACGGTTGCTTATTCATATGGTGCGGGATAAATGTGTCATTACTTTTTTTGCAGCGGAAAGCCCCTGGTAAAAGGCTTCCTCAAATATGCTGTTACCCGCCAGGTCGGTATGTGCAAAGTGCAGACGGTTATTCACAGAGGCGGCCAGTTCCTGCCGGATCGTTCCATGTATCATGCCAGGCAATGGTTTGGCCATGGCATGACCCCAGATCATCACATTTACTTCTTCTATGGCATCGGTTATATTCGCATGCACTTTCTCCAGATCATCTACGATCAGTTTCACCCATTCTGCATGTGTTCTTTCCAGCGCCGCTTTCCTCTCTTCTACAGGTGTATGGTCAGTTAAGGGGCGGTAATAGGTCAGGTTCCTGAGATGGATGCCTTGCCGTATGTCCTGGTGAGTGGCATCTACATATCCCAGTGATGGGCTGTTGTATAGCACGTTGTCCCAGCTGAGCGGGGGACCAGTCCTCTCGGTTAGTTCTTTTGTGCGGATATTGGCCACCATCCAGGGACTGTATTGCATATGCTGATGTACGCGTTGTATGCGCGCCTCATCCTGCAGTATCCTGCCTGCTACGAACTGTGGTACGGCAAGAATGCATTGTTGTGCATTGATTCTTTTTAAGCGGCTTTCTTTTACATCGAAGTAGTCCACCGTTAGCCTGTCATTTTCCTGCAGGATGCGTGTTACCAATGCCTGGTTATGAAAATAAGGTTGCAGTTCTTTCTTCAGATGCGCTGCCAACCAGCCATTGCCTTCCGGCCAGGTCAATACATCATGATGATCGGCGTTGCTGCCTTTACCTTTCCTACTGGCGAAATAATGAATACCTACCCAGGCACTGATCTCATCATACGGAGTACCGAAATCATCGCGGGTACAGTAGTTCACATACCACTGCAGGTAAGAAGAGGTCAATCCCTGCTGCTGCAGCCACTGTTTCATGGTGAGGCTGTCCAGTTGTACAAAGGCGGGATCTTTACTGGAATTATCCAGCGGAATAGCAAAAGCATCTTTTCCATCCTGCCCCTTAGCTAAACGAAAGGACTGCATTTTATCCAGGAACTGTTGTATCTGTGCCTTGTCCCCCGCTGGTACGCCAAACTGGGGGATGAGTCCTTCCTGCCACTGACCATTGATGTACAGCCTTTCCTCCGGGTCGAAGCAGATATAATAGTCGTTATAAGCAGGTAGGGGTGCAGAAGCATCACTGGTGATGACTCCACACTCACGCATAAAGTCGGTGTATTCCGTCAGGTCGTTGTTGGGAATGGGAACATAGTGCGCGCCCCAGGGATAGCCGGAAATGTCGTTCTTCCCACAGGCGGCATTGCCACCCATTTCTTTCTCCAGGTCCAGTATAACAATATCGCGGATGCCCTGGCGGTGCAGATGCCGCGCGGCGGATAATCCGCTGACACCTCCACCCACAATGACTACGGCATGTTCTGTCGTGCTGACCGGTGCAGCAAATTTTTTATCCCGCAGCAGATGGCCGGTATGGGCACTGGCTCCTATCACACTACCCCCGATCACCCGCTGCCTGTGGCAGGAGGCGATGAAGCTGCTGACTACTGTGAGCCCGGCTATGGATTGTATAAATGATCTTCTTTGCATATCTCAATGTTCAAGATATTTGCCCCACTCTTCTTCAAAATACTTTACCAGTGCCTGGTTATTGAGTTTATTGATGTCGAGCAACTGATGTGCTTTCATATCCTCTGGGAATGTGAGCATCAGTTGCAGGGTAGTTGGATTCAGGAATTTTAATGGCGATGGAAGATGACTGAACCAATGATGAGGTGCTGACGGAGTAGCCATGATATAGCCCCACTCGCCAAAGGAAGGAACATAGTTGTGATAAGCGATGGTGTGTAGCCCTACTGAACGCAGGGTAGTGTCCACACACCAGAAACTTTTTGGCGCTACATAAGGGGAGGTGCTTTGTATGACAGCAATACCATCCGGACGCAGCGCACGTTTCAGCAGCTGATAAAAAGAAGTGCTGTACAGTTTCCCGATGGAAAAATTGGAAGGATCGGGGAAATCTACTACGATCGCGTCAAATAATATTTTGTTGCTCCGCAGCCAGGTAAAGGCATCTGCATTATGTACATGCACTTTGCTGTTCAGCAGAGAGGAATCATTCAGTCTGACAAGTATCTCCTGGTGGGAGAAGAGCTTTGTCATGGCCGGGTCCAGGTCAACGAGGGTCACCTGTTTCACAGATGGGTATTTCAGTATCTCCCTTACGGCAAGACCATCGCCGCCACCCAATACCAGTACCTGCTCCGGTTGATTGAGAGAGGAGAATGCAGGATGTACCAGTGCCTCATGATAACGGTATTCATCAGCAGTGCTGAACTGCAGGTTGCCGTTCAGGAATAGCCGCAGTTCATGTTTATTTTTAGTGAGTACGATGCGTTGATAAGGAGTGGATGTAGCGTATACCACATTGTCATCATAGGTCATCGTTTCACTGTAACTCATAATGCTCTCGGAGAATACAAAACAGACCAGCTGCGCCAGCAGCAATGTAATGGCGGCCGTCTTCAACAGCACTACCTGTCTGATCTCTTTGGAAAAATGGTGGGCCAGGTACCAGCCTACGCCTACATTCAGAATGCCAAAGAAGAGGGAGGTTCTGATCAGCCCAAGATGAGGAACCAGCAGTAAAGGAAATATCAGGGAAGCCAGCAATGCGCCGATATAGTCAAAGGTGAATACACGGCTGACCAGTTCTTTGAATGCTACCTTTTTCTCCAGTATACGCATCAGCAGAGGGATCTCCAGTCCTACAAGTACACCCGTGATCAGCACAATGGTATACAGTATGATACGAAAGGAGGCCGCCAAGGGGAACACAATAAAAAGTAAGGCGGAACTGAATCCTCCTACCAGTCCTACCAGCAGTTCAATCCTGATGAACCATGCCAGCAGGTTATTATTGAAATACTTCGAGAGGAAGGAGCCTATTCCCATGGAAAACAGGTACACGCCAATAATAGTACTGAACTGTGTGATGCTGTCCCCCAGCAGATAAGACGCCAGGGTACCGGCTACCAGTTCATAGATCAATCCACAGGTGGCAATAACAAATACTGCCGTCAATAACAGCCACTGTGCGCCGTTTTCTTTTTTAGACATTGGTTCGTTTACTTAGTGAATGGCAGATGCGATGATAATAGCCATGGCCAGCATGAAAAATCCTGCCAGTACAGCTACGGCCATATTCTGCTTTTCCATGATCTCCTTGCGCAGGTTATGCCTGGGCGTTAATACTTCTACCAGTACAAACACGATTACAAGGATAGCAATACCTATAAAGGAATAAAGAATAGAGTTGAGAAGTGCGTTTGACATATTAGGTTGTTTGAATTTATTTATGATATCCGTGCTGGCCGGAGGCGCTCCATCTTTCCTGCCCTGACCCTGAGAACAGCCGCCATCCGTTGGTGTCCGAATAGAACAGCAATCCACCAATGAGGCTTGCAAATACAATGAACCACCGGAACGAAAATAAGGGTGATTCCCGCTGGAATGGGTTGAATTTATTCATCTTCGCCTGTTATAAATGTTGAGTATGGACTGTTTGACCAGCGTTGTCTTTCGCTGAAATAAGTTAAAAAATATTTGAAGATAGGCCACAGCAGCAGGAGCCCGATACATATGAACAGGTTCCTGGTATTGGGCACGTCATAATGCCCCGTGATAGTATAGCTTTTTAAAGGAAAATAGGTCGTTTCCCTGGTTGCCTCCAGTTTCAGTGTATAATCGCCATGGGGCACTTCATTGATATAAACGGTACCATTCTGGCTCCCTTCCGACCAGCTGTACCCATCTTCTACACCACTATAATATTCCACACCTTTATTAACGCTGTATTCAGTACCGGTTTTGGTATCGACGAGTGTTGCTTCTATGTCCATCCAGGTATTCTGTACAGGAGAGTAGAAATCTAACAGGATGTTACTTTTCCGTTTCTCCAGGTGGATATCATTGATCACAGCTGTTTGCACAGTGGAAGAATCGGAGAAATAAATTTCACGCATGAACAGTTCCCGCTCGCTGCTGCCGGAAGTAATAGCCAGATGTAGCAGGATCAGCACGCCTATTCCTATCAGGGTGTTCCTGACCAGTTTCATCAGGTCGATATAACCGTTTGGCTGTACTGCTCCAATGCCGATCTGTGTTGGCCGGATAATGGCATCTCCGAGGGCTTCTTTCAGCTCGTCAGGGTCTATATGCCAGCCCTTGAACCAGACAATACCTTCTTCCGGACTTTCCTCCCTGTTCCACATGATGGGTGGTGAAATAAACTCCCAGCACTTTACCTTTCCGTCATTGAAAGCGTTACCGGGAAATTCCCCCTGAGCGGAGATAATATTAAAGCTATACGAGTTGAACAGATCAAAACGATCCCCATCATAGTTGTACCCGCTGGTACTCCTATTTTCCGGAGTGGGTGTTTTACCTTGTTCCCGGAGGTAGATCCAGTGACCATCATATTCACTCAGAAAGGCATAGCCTTCCTGCTCATTGAATAAGGTGTATTCCCGCCATTGTGATTGATATTGGTTCCGTTCTTCTTTTACGATGAAACCGATCACCTTATAGAAAATCCCTTTTATAATACCGGTTGCACCCAGTGTAATGGCTGGAGTCATCTTTTTAAGATTCTTTCCGCGCTGCCTGATAAATTCAAGATCATTCTCAAATACGTATGAGTTGTGACACTTTGGGCATGCACAGCTTTGTGCATAAGGAAAAGTCGCAACATGCAGTGCCGCGCCACAGGTACACTTAAATTCCCTGCCCGGGTTCTCGTAGGGCCGGGTATATTCCAGGGCTAGCGATGTGAAATCGGTATAGTGAACTTCAAAGGTGGGTTGTACCTGCGACCAGTATTCAATAATATGTAAAATCTCTCCGTTGGGACTTGAAAAATCATAGGTGATAAAGGTGCTGTTGCATTCAGGAATAAATAATTCTCCTTCCACGTCCCATTTTTTACAATGGTCCTTACGCAGCAGCATATATCGCTCCTTATTCAGCAGCTTGTTTGTGCCGGGCGCCATCTGTTTGATCGCATCCTGGGCCAGCTCCGGAGGCGTTGCTATAGGCAGGAGAATGGCATACATGCCGTATCCTTCCATGAGGTAGGCAGCAGTTTCGTCCTGGAATATAATTGTCCAGTAACTGAACACCGTTTCTGCCGTCCAGGTCCTGAACCGGCCTGTTACCCTGAATGTTTTGTCCTTCCATTGCCCCATAGTGCCGGGAGCGATAACAGAAGCCTTTTTAGCAATAACAGGGAAGGGCCTGGGCACAATAGTGCCATCTGCCATCTTGTTCAGCACCGTTCCACATGTACACACTGCCACCGAGGTATGCCGGGAGCTGAATGTGACCAGGTTGTTACAGGACGTGCATTGATAGGTAGAAGGGATCACAGTCATTGATTAGCGTTTGAGGAATTGTTCATGTTCAACAGCCGCATTAAAATGAGCTTTGATCGCGCTGTATATATTGTCTACCGTGCCGTCATTATTCCGCAGGTAATTGCTGAGATAAATATCGACATTGATCTTCCCATGTTCCGGCCATGTATGTATAGACAGATGACTTTCACTCAGGCATACCACTCCCGTATAGCCGGAGGGGGAGAAATTATGATATACCTCCCCCAGTTTTTGTAACTGATGGGTAAGAATGAGTTCGTCCGTCAGGGTTTTAAACGCTGTGAATGTATTAAGTGATTGATGCTCAGTAGTATGTAGAGTCGCAATGAGGTGGGTCCCCTTATTATATTGCATAAGTATACAGGATATTCTGAGGCAAAATAATGAATCCCGATGATTTATACCTGAAAACCGCTATTCTCCACCCTTGCAATTTGATCTACTTTAGCGTCGTAATCATCACACAACATAATGAAGCAAAAACCATCACTTGCCTTTATTGCTACCTCCTGGCTTGCATTACTAATAGGAGTGTTAGGTTATATCATTGGACTGTGGAATGCAGAAATGCAGCTCAATGAAAAGGGCTATTATTTTACCATATTAATGTATGGTTTGTTTGCAGGCGTATCTGTACAGAAATGTGTCAGAGACCGTCTGGAAGGGATACCGGTAACGGATATCTATTATGGTATCAGCTGGGTATCTACTCTCTTAAGTATTGTATTGCTGACAGTAGGCTTATGGAATGCGACACTGTTGCCAAGTGAAAAAGGTTTCTACGCCTTCGCCTTTCTGCTGAGCATTTTTGGAGCTATCAGCGTACAAAAGAACACTCGTGATACCCAGGCTGCAAAAGCGGGTATCGTAACCGGAGACACGACAATCGAAAGATAACCCACCCAGATATTGATGGCAAAAGAGATAAATACTTTGGTAGCAATACCTTAGCTTTATCTGAAAAATTAAACCATATCTTTTATGAAAAACCAAACGTTGGCTATTATTGCCTACATCACATTGATTGGATGGATATATAGCTATGTCCAGTATAAAAATAACCCGTATAGGAGCAGGTTGGTGCGCTATCACCTGAACCAGGCACTGGGTATTTTTATCTTTACTGTGATTTTATGGACAGCCATTAAGGTCATTTCAGTAATTGTTCCATCAATAGGCTCAATATTAGCGGTAGCCGGCCTTCTTCCATTGGTCTTAATGACCTTTGGCGCTGCAGCAGCGTCCAAAGACATATTAAGCCCTGTCCCCGGAGTTGGAAAATTGTTTGAGAACAGGTTTGGTTTTCTGAACTGATCTGTTGCGGCATCGTATGCCGCCAAAAAAATAACTATATCCTAATACCCTATACTAACATGAAAAGTGAACCGGGAAACTCCGTTCTGGAGTTTCCCGGAACTTCCCTGAAACTTCCCATTATTTGTAGATCTCAATCGTTATTTTTCCTTCAGCGGTCACCATGCCCCTGTACATTCCTTCGGTATTGAAAGGGAGCGCGGCATGACCCATTTTGTCCAAAGCTATCAATCCTCCGTTCCCTCCAAGTGTGCCTACTTTCTCTATGGCGGCCTTACCGGCCTCCTCTACTGTTAACCCCTTATAGGCCATCAGTGCAGACAGATCATAAGCTACCACACTACGGATAAAAAATTCTCCCCAGCCTGTACAGGAAACGGCCACAGTATTATTGTTCGCATAGGTGCCAGCTCCAATGATAGGTGCATCACCGATACGGCCATATTTTTTATTGGTCATACCACCGGTAGAGGTACCTGCTGCCAGATTGCCAGCTTTGTCAAGCGCAACAGCACCTACAGTACCAAACTTATTATCAATGTTCTCAACACCCAGCTTTCCTGCTGGCTGATAACTATGGTCCAGCTTACTTTTTATGGAGTCTTCCTTCAACGCTTTCTGCAATCCTTCCCAGCGTTCCTCCGTACGGAAATAGGAGGGATCCACGATCTCCAGTCCTGCTTCTTTCGCAAACTGCTCTGCTCCGCGTCCTGCCATCATCACGTGTTCTGATTTTTCCATTACCGCTCTTGCTGCAGAGATAGGATTACGAATGGTAGACACACCAGCCACGGATCCAGCTTCCAGCGTTTTCCCATTCATAATGGCCGCATCCATTTCATTGCGACCATCATGCGTGAATACAGCGCCTTTGCCAGCATTGAACAGCGGATTATCTTCCAGTACACGGATAGTAGCTTCTACTGCATCCAGGCTGCTTTTGCCCGCCTGTAATACTTTGTAGCCTGTCTTCAGTGCTTCTTCCAGCCCCGCTTTGTAGGCGGCTTCTTTCTCGGCTGTCATGTTCTTTTTCAGGATAGTGCCTGCACCGCCATGTATGACAAGCACATATTTTTCCTGCCGGATAACGCATCTGGTACTTACGACAACATCATATTTTTTATGCCGGGTGCTGTCGTCGGCAGTAACGTTGTTGGCGTGCGCCTGCAGTGTGCTGCAAATGATCAGCATCCAGGCCGCGGATTGGAGAAGGGAACGTGTTTTCATGTGGACTAAATTATAAAATCTGGGACACTATGGGACACTTTGTTAACGCAGATGTTGCAAATTAATAATCCGTTTTGCGCAAACGTTTCCATACATTTATTGAAATGTGTTCCACCATCATGAAGTACAGGATACAAAACCGGTTATACGCGCTTTTATTCTTTATGTTACTGCTGTTCCTCAGCTCCACCTCCCGGAGCCAGGAGCTCATCGACCGTATGGCATTGGTTCAGCGGCATAACGTTGTCAATAATAAATTCGATTCACTTTCTTCACTCTCCCTCGGGAACGGAGGGTTTGCTTTTACTGTAGATATCACTGGACTGCAATCCTTTCCTGAAGCTTATAGCCAGGGTGTTCCACTGGGTACTCAGTCCGAGTGGGGATGGCATAGTTTCACCGATACTGCAGGCTATCGCTTTGAAGAAAGTCTTAAAACATATCACCTGAATAATCGTGATATCACCTATGCTGTGCAATGGAATACGCCCGAACGCAATAAACAGGCTTCAGACTGGTTCCGGCAGAACATGCACCGCTTACAGTTGGGGAATATCGGTCTTCAGATACTGCTGAAGAACGGCACTGCCTGTCACTTGTCCGACATCAAAGATGTATCGCAGGAACTGGACCTCTGGAAGGGGGTGATCAAAAGCCACTTCACGGTGGAAGGCAATCCCGTACAGGTGCTAACCACTGTACATCCTGAGACAGACCTGGTAGCAGTCAGGATAGAATCGCCTTTGCTGAAAGAAGGCAGGATAAAACTGCAGATACGTTTTCCTTATCCCACCGGTACTTTTTCAGATGCCGGTGTGAACAGGCAGTACCCTGAGAAACATGTGTCGCGCGTTGTGGAGGTTGGTCAGCGTTCCTTCACGATGGAACACAGCCTTGACAGAACGCGTTACTTCCTGCAGGTGGGAGGCTCAGATGCCATGACACTGGCGCAACAGCAGCGACATGATCACATTATCACGCCGGCTACAACATCTGCCCGTTTTGATTTTGATTTCCGCTTCAGCGAAGAGCGGCCCAATGCTACGCGCACCCTGCCTCCCTTTGAAACGGTACGCACCTTCAGTGAGGAACACTGGTTGCGGTTCTGGCAAACAGGAGCGGCTGTAGACTTCACCGGAAGTACTGATCCACGGGCACTTGAGCTGGAACGCAGGATCATACTTTCACAATACCTGATGGCGGTGCAATGTGCAGGTAACATGCCTCCACAGGAAACAGGGCTGACCTACAACAGCTGGTTCGGCAAGCCTCACCTGGAAATGCACTGGTGGCATGTTGTTCATTTTGCCTTATGGAATCGCCCTGACATACTGGAGAAAAGCCTGCAGTGGTATGCTACTGTCGCCAATAAAGCCCGCGCTATTGCACAACGCCAGGGATACGAAGGCATTCGCTGGCAGAAAATGACTGACCCGGAAGGCAATGAAAGTCCTTCTTCAGTAGGTGCTTTCCTGTTATGGCAACAGCCGCATTTCATCTATATGACCGAGCTGCTGTATCGCCATTATCACGACCACGGTACATTGAACAAGTATAAAGACCTGGTATTCGCTACCGCGGATTTCATGGCGTCGTTTGCGGCCTACGACAGTGCCACGCATCGTTATATACTGGGCAAGGGCATGATCCCAGCACAGGAGCGCTTCAAACCGGAAAGCACCTTCAATGCCACTTTTGAGCTGGCCTACTGGCGCTGGGGACTGACTACAGCCCAGGAATGGCGTACCCGCCTGGGACTGGCCCGTAACGCCCGCTGGGACGCCGTACTGGATAACCTGTCACCGCTCCCGCAAAAAGATGGTCTCTATCTGGCTGCAGAAAGTGCTCCTGATTCATATACCAATCCACCATACATGACAGACCATCCTGCTGTATTAGGCGCACTGGGCATGTTGCCTGCGCGGCCTTACATAGACACCGCTGTCATGCATCGCACTTTCAACAAGATATGGACTTCCTGGAACTGGCAGGAAACCTGGGGCTGGGATTTCCCACTCACCGCCATGACTGCCACTCGTCTTGGTCTGCCCGAGAAAGCGATCGATGCTTTGTTCATGCCTGTAAAGACCAACACCTGGCTGCCCAACGGACATAACTACCAGGACGAACGCCTGCGGCTCTATCTGCCTGGGAATGGTGGTCTTCTGACCGCTGTTGCGATGATGTGCGCGGGTTACGACGGTTGTACACAGGCATTACCGGGTATTCCCGACAATGGCAAATGGCACGTGACGTGGGAAGGGCTACATACCATGCCCTGATAAGCGATGATTGTGTGCGGGTATTTCCACGATTTATGATCCATCCACGTAAAAACTATATATAATGAAGATGCATCTTTTAGTCGCTACTATCCTGCTGAGTCTCGGCGGTTATCTGCCTGCCAGGGCACAGTCGCTGCCGCCAAAAAAGGAAGTGCTGAAAACCCTGACCCTCGCTAACCGTTACTTTATGGAGAAATGGCCGGACGCTGGTAAGGACATCGTACTCCATAAGACCTGGCCTTCCAATATCTGGACGCGGGCCGTCTATTACGAAGGACTCATGGCACTGTACCAGATCGATCCGCAGAAAAGCTACTACGACTACGCCGTACAGTGGGGCGACAAACACCACTGGGGCCTGCGCGGTGGTATCATTACCCGCAATGCCGATAACCAGGCCTGTGGTCAGACGTACATCGACCTCTACCTCATAGATAAACAACCGGAGCGTATTCATGATATTAAAGCCTCCATCGACAGCATGCTGGCGACAGACGTCATCGACGACTGGGACTGGATTGACGCCATCCAAATGGCGATGCCGGTGATGGCGCGGCTGGGGAAGTTGTATAATGACACCTCTTATTTCCATCGCATGTATGAGATGTATGCATTCACAAAATTCAAGCATGGCACTAATGGGCTTTACAATCAACAGGAGCATCTGTGGTGGCGGGATAAGGATTTCGTGCCTCCTTACAAAGAACCTAATGGGGCAAACTGCTACTGGAGCCGTGGTAATGGCTGGGTGTTAGCGTCGCTTGTCCGTACGATGGAATGGCTGCCGAAGTCTTCGCCTTATTATAACATCTATTTGCAGGATTTTAAGGATATGTCCGCTGCGCTGGTTAAACTCCAGCGCGAGGATGGTTTCTGGAATGCGAGCTTGCATGATCCGAATAATTTTGGCGGTAAAGAGCTGACGGGGACTTCGTTGTTTGTGTATGGTATGGCGTGGGGGATACGGCAGGGGTATCTTGATAAGAAGGTTTATCAGCCGGTGGTGGTGAAGGCGTGGAATGCGCTGGTGAAAGATTGTGTGCATGATAATGGGATGCTGGGGTATGTGCAGAGTACGGGGAAGCAGCCGTCTGATGGGCAGCCGCTGGGGTTCGATAAGATTCCGGATTTTGAGGATTATGGGTTGGGGGCTTTTCTGTTAGCGGGGTCAGAGGTTTGTAAGAGTAAGTAGTTGCGTTGATGATGAGGGTTACGTTTTTTTAGAGCCGCCCTGCACCTCAGCTTCAGCCAAGAAAAAATTCCGTTTTCGAGCAAACATTCCCCATTATTTATATCATTTTTACACCTACCCAGCCAACTCAGCCTGGAATGCGACTGCTTATGACTATCAAAAAACTCATCGGTAAACTACACCTATGGCTCGGCTTCATCTCCGGTTTAGGCGTTTTCATTATAGCTACTACCGGCTGCATCCTCGCATTCCAGCAGGAAATTGAAAGTGTCACTAAACCTTATACATACACCGCCAGTCGCCCGGGGGTGAGTCCATTATCACCGTCAGCCTTAAAAGCGATCGCGGTTAAACAGGTTACCCACAAACAACCGAATGGTGTTCTTTATCCCGGAAAGGATAAAAGCGCATCGGTGATGTTCTGGGGTGCTAATCCGGATTATTACTATCAGGTCTTCATGGACCCATACACCGGCAAAGTGATCAAGGTATGGAGTGAAGAAGACGATTTCTTCCACTTCATATTACACGGACATTATTACCTGTGGTTGCCACCCGCAATAGGACAGCCGGTTGTAGCGTCTGTTACATTGATCTTCTTTATTATGCTGATCACCGGCCTGGTGTTATGGTGGCCGAAAAATAAAGCTGCTGCAAAACAGCGGTTCTCCGTGAAGTGGGATGCGAAATGGAAAAGGCTGAACTACGACTTACACAATGTGCTGGGATTTTATATTCTGATAATAGGATTGCTGCTCGCCACTACCGGTCTCGTTTGGGGCTTCCAGTGGTTCAGCAAAGCGGTGTACTTCGCTACCTCCGGCGGCGAACAATTGCCAGCTGATGCGCCACCATTATCTGATACGACGAAAGCCGCCATCTACAGGATACCGGAAGACCATGTATGGCAACAGCTACGGAAGAAAGCACCCGCGGATGCAGCCATCATGGTGTCTTATGCAGCTGACAAATCAGCCGCTATTGCCGCATCGATCAATTACAGGCCCGGCACCTACTATAAACTGGACAATTACTACTTCGATCAGAATACACTGGCTGTACTTCCTGCAAAAGGCCCCTATACCGGAGAGTATGCCAAAGCCGGTTTCGCAGACAAACTGCGGGATATGAACTACGATATCCACATCGGCGCTATTATCGGTTTACCGGGAAAGATCATCGTTTTCCTTGCTAGTCTCGTCTGTGCCAGTCTGCCCATCACCGGAATTTATATATGGTGGGGAAGACGCAATAAGAAACTAAAAAAGAGCGCTGTAGCACGTTCTTCCTCAAAAATGAGCGCATAAGATTCCATGCTAATGTAAACCATTGACTAAATCAATCAACTCCAGGGAAAGGTGTACTTAGTGCTAGCGGGATGATGGACGTCTAACCCCTATGCGCGTTTCTTTGCGCTTGCCTCCAAAGGGAGTATCTGGTGTATGATGGACGTCCAACTATTAGCGGAGGAGTGGAATCAGGAAAAGTAAGGTGGAGCTTGTTGGCCTAAGTTGTTTGAAGTATGCTGATACGCCGCACCAGGGGTTCAAAAAGCTAATCAAAAGCCTAATACGACCTCCCAATGTTCCATAGCAAGGCAACTTCAAAGAACTCAGCCAGCAAGCCCACACTTACTTTTCCGTATGGAACGGTCTCTTAAAACGCGTAACTCTTATCATTCTACGCCAAAAGAACAAGCCGGCGCAAGGAAAAATTAAGCGTAAAGATTACGTTTCCCGAAAAAAATTTCTATTTTTCGTCGGTGAGGAAGATTGTGTGCAGTTAATTTAATCCACGGGTATCATAATATAGGTCTATGAGTCTCAACAGTACTGCCATTGCCGCGGAGGTAGCGGCGCGTTTCCACGTTTTTAATAATCATCATATAAAGCTCCACAAAATCATGAAAAGAATTTTTGGTATGGCTGCCGTATTGCTGTCACAACAGCTATATGCGCAACAACAACAGGCGCCTGCCTATCCGTTGATCACGCACGATCCTTATTTCAGTATCTGGTCGGCAACAGACAAGCTGACCGCCTCTACGACCCGTCACTGGACGGGTACAGAACAATCCCTGACAGGATTTGTAAAGGTAGATGGCGTTACCTATCGCGTATTGGGCGCACCCGGACATTCATACAGGGCATTAGCTGCTACTGCCGATATGGAGCCCTACCAGGTGCGTTATACGGAAACAGCTCCGGCAAAGGGATGGGAAGATCCTGCATTCAATGACGCAAACTGGAAAACAGGGAATGCGCCATTTGTAAAAGAAGAGAAAACTACCGGTACACCCTGGTTCACAGATGATGTATGGGTACGGAGAACCTTCACCGTGGATGATGCTAATGTGGATAAGCTGCTGCTGAAGATCAATCACGACGATAATGCGGAAGTATACCTGAATGGTGAGCGCATTTATAGTTACGTTGGATGGTTAAACCATATGGAATATTTCCCCATCAGTGAAGAAGCAAAAAAGAAACTGCGTAAAGGAACGAATGTACTGGCCATGCATTGTACCAATACCAGGGGAGGCGCTTATCTCGATGGAGGTATCGTAACAGATGATAAAGATAAATGGGCGGATAAAATCCAGGTGGCAGAACAGAAAAATGTTACACTGGAAGCTACACGGACAATCTACGATCTCACCTGCGGAAAGGTAGATGTAAAGCTGACTTTCACATCTCCGTTGTTGCTGAAAGATCTTGATCTGATGTCCCGCCCGGTGTCTTATGTATCATATAAAGTAAAAACCAACGACGGACGTAAACATAAGGTAGAAGTGTATTTCGGTGCATCTTCTGACCTGGCTGTAAATACGTCCGCAGAAGAAGTAACCGCGCAACAGTATACCAGTGAGGGATTGTCCATCCTGAAAACAGGTAGCGTAGCACAGCCTGTATTAGCAAAGAAAGGAGATGACCTGCGTATTGACTGGGGATATCTGTATGTAGCTGTACCACAGTCTGCCGGCGCTACGCAATATGTTACGAAGGAAGGGGTTGCTCCGTCTTCATTCGCAGCTAAACGCAAGCCAGAAACGCTTGACAGAGGCAGACAACTGGTGTTGAATACATCGGTGTCTCTTGGAAAAGTAGATGGTACTGAAAAGGAACAGGTGTTCCTGGTAGGATATGATGATATATATTCTATTCAATATTTTGAAGCAAATCTGAAGCCCTGGTGGAAAAAAGATGACAGCTATACGATAGAAAAAGAACTGAAGAAAGCGCAGGATGATTATGCATCTGTAATTGGCCGCTGTACTGCGTTTGACAAGGAGTTGTATGAGCTGGCAAAACAAACCGGCGGTGAGAAATATGCAAAACTCTGTGTATTGGGATACCGTCAGAGTATTGCAGCACACAAGCTGGTGAAGAGTCCGCAGGGAGAAATTTTGTTCCTCTCAAAAGAGAATTTCAGTAATGGTTGTATCAATACCGTGGACGTGACATATCCTTCTGCACCATTGTACCTGGTGTACAATCCGGATCTGATGAAAGGTATGCTGAACGGTATTTTCTACTTCAGTGAAAGTGGAAAATATACACAGCCATATGCAGCGCATGATCTGGGAACATATCCGCTGGCAAATGGACAGGCGTATGGAGAAGGTATGCCCGTAGAAGAATCAGGTAATAT
This sequence comes from Chitinophaga sp. CF418, assembly GCF_900142925.1. Taxonomy (GTDB): domain Bacteria; phylum Bacteroidota; class Bacteroidia; order Chitinophagales; family Chitinophagaceae; genus Chitinophaga. Next base: position 305,162 of record NZ_FRCN01000004.1, on the reverse strand, counting down.
GATCATCCTGACTGCAGCTATTGCAAAAGCGGAAGGCAATGTGAATTATGCAAGACAACATTGGAAAACTTTGACCACCTGGGCAGAGTATCTGCTGAAAGAAGGTTTTGACCCGGCTAACCAGCTGTGTACGGACGATTTTGCAGGTCACCTGGCGAGGAATGCAAACCTGTCTGTAAAAGCAATTGTAGGACTGGGTTGTTATGCAATGCTGGCGGATATGCTGGGAGATAAAGCTTCAGCACAGAAGTATCGTACTGCGGCAACTGAGATGGTGCCGAAATGGATGCAGTTAGCGGAAGATGGCGACCATTACACATTAGCATTCGAGAATAAAGGTACCTGGAGCCAGAAATATAACCTGGTTTGGGATAAGGTATTAAACCTGGGACTGTTCCCCAAAGCGGTATACGAGAAAGAAATAAAATATTATCTGACGCAACAGTTAACATATGGACTACCACTGGATAGCCGTAAAAAATACACTAAATCCGACTGGATATTGTGGACAGCTGCGCTCACGGACAATCAGGCGGATTTCGCTGCCCTGGTGGATCCTGTGTATAAATACGCACAGGAAACACCTTCACGTGTGCCATTGAGCGACTGGCATGAAACCGCTGATGGAAAGATGGTAGGTTTTCAGGCAAGAAGTGTAGTAGGTGGATATTTTATGCAGATATTAGGTACAACGTTGAAGAAATGATATAATAGCTGATCGGCTGAAATGTAATGGGGTGGCTCTTTTGCAAAGAGCTGCCCTATTCTTTTTTAAGTGTAGTAATACTACTACAAAACAATAGGAAACCGGATCATATATTTGTATCAGCAACGAAAGAAATTGCTTCTGTTACTGTCCTATACTATAAAAAAGGTCCCACCCTTTCCCTATTAGAATAAATTACACAAGCGAAACATCTTATTTAAAATATTATACTTGATATGTTATTGCATAGAAAGTAAAGAACTTGGTTTTTATTAGGATATGGTTAGAAAGGGTTGTCATTCTTGGCGACCTTTACTTTTTTATATAAGAGCTTGTACATAAAAAGAGCCTGCAAAGTCATATTTGCAGGCTCTTACTTTTTCGGGTAATGGATAATGAGGTTAGTCTGTATAATGGATGCGTTCCCTTGGGGGACAATGAATGCATGGGGAAAGCACAATGAATGAAAACCCAGGGGGAACAATGAATGGTGGAGTTGAATGGATGAAACAGGGGAATGGATGAATGGGGAATGGATGCAATCGGGGTTAAATGGATGAAAAATCAGTTTTCGCTGAACTCACTGAAAAAGCGGCGCGCCACATGTTTGAACCTGTTTACGTCCTCTTCGTCTTCCAGTTGTATATCAGAATGGTCTGTTGTTGATTTATAATATTGTAAAGCTGCGGAAGCTATGTCCGTATTGGCACCAGCAGTAGCTTTGATATAACGGCTGTTGCTATTCAGATAGTGCAGTGCTTTTATGTCAAAATCGAGTGTGATGATACCGTTTATCATAATCTTATCGTTTTATGCAGAAGACATATAAAAATTTCGTGCCAAAATAATTCACACCCATAAAAAAGCCATTAAAAGACCTTACATAGGATACTTTATCAGGGGAAGTTATTGCGCATCTATTCCCCATTTTGTACCTTGACAAGCGGAATAAAAATTATCATTTCATGCAACTGACCACGTTATTAAAACCATTGCTGACAGGAGTACTATCCTGCGCACTTATACTGAATAGCTATGCTGATGTTCGTTTACCCGCTTTGGTCGGTAGCAACATGGTATTACAGCGTAATAAGCCATTGAACATTTGGGGATGGGCCGATAAGGGAGAAAAGGTGACCGTAAGTTTCCGTAATGGTACCTTTACTGCCATTACAGCAGCAAACGGCCAGTGGAAAGTAAAAATACCTGCCCAAATAGCAGGAGGACCCTATACAATGACCATATCCGGACATAATACAATAAAACTGGACAACATCCTGATAGGAGATGTCTGGGTGGCATCTGGCCAGTCCAATATGGAAATGCCCGTTAAAGGATGGGGAAAGGTGTTAAACTACGAGCAGGAAATCGCCGCTGCGAATTATCCCCAGATCCGTTTTTTTCAGGCGAAACATGTTACCAGTACCGCTCCGAAGGATGATATCACCCCCTGGGACGGAGCCTGGCAGGTCTGCTCTCCGCAGAGTGTACCGGAGTTTTCTTCTGTCGGTTATTTCTTTGCAAGGGAGATATATGGACATGAACATATACCCGTTGGCGTTATTCACAGTTCCTGGGGAGGGACGGTAGCAGAGGCATGGACCAGTGGAGAATCCCTGAAGACAATGCCCGCTTTTGCAGATACAGTGAAGGCGTATGAGCAGCTGACACCTCCGCAATCGCCATCTAATCCCAACAAGACCACCCTTCTTTATAATGCGATGATCCACCCATTGCTACCTTATGCCATTCGCGGGGCCATCTGGTACCAGGGAGAGGCTAACGTTGGCAGGGCATATCAGTATAGGGAATTATTTCCACTGATGATCAAAGACTGGCGCAAGCAGTGGAAAAATGGTGACTTCCCGTTCTATTTTGTACAACTGGCGAATTTTACGGAGAAAAAGGAACAACCTGTGGAATCTGATTGGGCAGAACTGCGCGAAGCTCAGTTAATGACATTGTCTGTACCGAATACGGGCATGGCTTCCGCTATTGATATCGGAGATGATAAGGATATCCATCCGAAGAATAAACAGGAGGTAGCCCGCCGCCTGTCACTCATTGCGAGGGCGAAAGTATATGGGGAGAAGATCCCGTACTCTGGTCCCATCTATCAACTTAAAACGATTTCGGGAAACAAGGTGTATATCGCTTTTAACCATAAAGACGATGGATTGATGGTAAAGGGTGGCAGCAAACTGAAAGGATTTGAGATAGCTGGCGCAGATAAGAAATTCCATTGGGCGGAAGCAAGCATCGTTGGTGACCGTGTGATGGTAACGAGTCCTGAAGTGGAGAAACCGGTAGCGGTGCGCTACAACTGGTCGAATAATCCCAGCGGCAATTTGTATAATGGTGCAGGCCTGCCTGCCAGTCCTTTCCGTACGGACGACTTCCAGGGAGTTACTTACGGTAAGCAATAGACCCGTTCAGCAGGAAATATAGCAACAACAGCTACCGGTAGTTTTGATCGTGATAACGACTTTCTGAACTGCCGGTAGCTTTTTTATTTCTGATACTTTTTATACAATGTTCACATCGTCATTTGTTCGATGCTTATTCGTCCCTAATTCGTCCCTTATTCGAACTGTCTTCGAATAAGGCTTTTTTGTTAAAATAACATCATACTTTTATGCCTGTTTACAAACAGACAGGAATAAAATGCGCCAGCTCGTAATAGGTCTTCTCTTTGCTTTACTGTGGGCATCAGCTGCAGTTGCCACAAAATTTGGTATTCATGCGGCAGATCCGCTGATCCTCGCCAATGTCAGGTTTTTCCTGGCAGGAGGAGGGATGCTGCTCTACGCTTATCTTATCAGAAAAGGCCAGCATGCATTACCAAAGGGAAAGGAGTGGTTGTACCTGACAATCTTCGGTTGCCTGAATACCACCGTTTACCTGGGTTGTTTTGTGATCGCCATGAAAACGGTATCCGCAGGTATCGGTAGTTTGGCTACTGCTACGAATCCATTATTCATTATGGTCATCTCTGCCTTGTGGTTAAAGCGGCCATTGAAGTGGTATGAGATAGCCGGTATGCTCCTGGGGATGGCTGGTGTTGCGATGGCCACCTGGCCCTTGCTGCAGGACAGTCATGCCACTGTAGGCGGGATAGTGATCCTGATGTTGGGAATGTTTTCCGTTTCCGTGGCCACGGTATATTATGCCCGGATCAACTTTGGGCTTTCAAGCCTGGTCATAAACGGCTGGCAGGTATTCCTGGGAGGACTGTTATTCATCCCCATTACAGCACTCTTTGCCAATTTTGAGACCACACATTTCAATGCGCAGTTCTGGCTCTCTGTAGGCTGGCTGATATTACCGGTATCCGTAGTTGCCTTGCAGTTATGGTTCTATCTTGTGCGTAAGGATGCTGTCCGGGCATCTCTCTGGTTGTTCCTATGCCCGGTATTTGGCTTCCTGTACTCCTGGATGCTCCTGGACGAGCCTATCACGTGGTATACCTTTGCAGGTACCATATTGGTGATTGGCGGCCTTTATCTGGCCCAGAGAGAGAAGTTCAGAAAACAATCTACTATTCCTCAAAATCAATAGACTTGATCTTATTGGCGAGATTATCGATGCTTTGCAGCTCAATCTCCCGCATTTTCTTTTTCAGCATTGCTGCTTCCTTTTCAGATATTATCCCGTTGTGAAGAGCATTTTCAATTTTCTGCAACAGCAGTTTCTTAGACCTTTCTATTTTCTTGACTTTGAAATATGCATTGGACTTCCGGGAAATATATTTCCAGAACAGGGACAATACGATGGACACGCTGGGCGCTATGATGACCAGCCATGATTTAAGGGGGTAAGCGTCAGGCAGATTGTTGGCCAGCAGCACCAGTAAGGTACCACCTCCTGCGCCGGCTATGCTGGCTGATGTCGAAGTTGGTTGCTGGGTATTGGAAGATTGCGTGGATGGGTTAGCAACCAAAGAATTTTCTTGTTCCAACGAATGAAAATGGTTTTATAGGATAATAGTTATAGATAATAAATATAGTGGATGATGGTATTTTGACCAGGCGATAGTGATAAGGTGAAATTGAAATGATGAGAACTATTTCCCTAATAATACATCGAGGGTACGGAGTATCTGTTGTGTATCATTCTGTTTTTCGAGATCAAGCACTACAACATGTCCTGATTTGTCTTCTACCACCAGCGCTTTTGGTGGAAACCGGCGGATTCTCTTGAGTCTGGCTGTTTCTCTGGATGCGCGTAACAGCGTTAAGCCCAAAGATGACAGTGAAGCGAACACCGCAATAATCACCAATATCGTAGTAAATGTAGATGACATCATATCTGATATGATTTTCTGGTTTTAGTCATAGCTATTAAAATTACGCATTTTCTGTCATAAAAACACTTAAAAGTTCTTTTATATATAGTTATGGAGCGATTTAAAATTATTCCTAATCCGACACTCTCCAAATATTTTTTTTACTCCTGTAAGTAGTTTTCAGAAATCGCCTGTCCTAGAATAGATACCGGATCAAATTCCGGACCAGCCGGCAACACAGATTGGGCGGGAGCAAGACTGAATGAACTGGGAATCACGTACGTAGAAACTGACATAAAAAATTAAAGCGCCAATTGAGTACTATGCCTGCCGGAAAACCGGATCGATACATTATAATAACACCGTTGTGAAAACTGATAAGATCTTGATCCGATACTTTATAAAGTTATCTTGATCATGATAATTTAGGACTATACCAACATCATAGGGGGACAAATTCCGCGATAATCATCCTTATATTTACCTCCGGGGTACCTGTAAACGAAGCTCAGTGCAGTATGATTAACAATGAAGACATCAGAAACTGGCAACGGCAGATTGCGTGTGATGGCGATGAGAAGGCTTTCTCAGAGCTGTTCCGTCATTTCTATGACCGTCTGTTATATTTTGCTATCCAGTATGTTTATACCCGTGAAGCTGCTGAAGAGATCGTTTCGGATGTCTTCGTGAAGATCTGGAACCGTCGTGAAGATCTTGAAAAAGTCACCAACCTCGAAGTGTACCTTTTTGTGGCTGTCAAAAATCAGTCGCTGAATTACCTGGAACAATATTCCTCCTTAAGAATCACCCCCCTGAGTGACGAATCCGGACTTTCTCAGTTGACTAACTCTGTCGACCCGGAACGTACGATGGAATGGAAGGAGATCCTCTTTAAAATGGACCAGGAGGTAGGCCGCCTGCCGGATCAATGTCGCCGTGTGTTTAAACTGATCAAGGAAGAAGGTTTTAAATATAAAGATGTAGCAGAGATTCTCAATATTTCTCCCCGTACTGTAGAAACCCAATTGTTTCGCGCTATGAAGCGCCTGAATGAAGTAATAGGACCTTATGTTGCCAACAGGCTGAAAGCAAAAAATAAAAAACCGGATTCCCTGTAAGTAGTTTTTCTATTCTGTCTGTCCTTCTAGTACAATCGCGTATGATAAACGAAGAATTATTTACCACGTTAGCCGCCAGGAAACTGGCTGGAGAAGCTACCACAGCAGAACAGCAGGAGCTTGAGAGGATGTTGCAGGAATATCCTGAACTCCGCGAAAGTTACCAGCTGCTGCAACAGTACTTCACAGTATCGGCATATCATTCTTCTGCTGAAACAGAACAGGCATTACAACGTACCATGTCCAGGATCAATATCAGTACAACTCCTGTAAAAAGGATGTTCCCCTGGAAATGGATTGGTATAGCCGCTGCCGCCGTATTAATCACTGCTGTTGCCGTTGTGGTACTCAGGCCCCGTCAACAGCAGGCGGAAGTGGCTAAGCTGATGGAAAGGCAGAATGGTAAAGCAACGAAGGCCACGATAGAATTGGCTGATGGTAGTAAGATCTGGCTGAACGCTGATAGCAAACTGTCTTACCCGGAAGTGTTCAATAGTAATACCCGTGAGGTGTATCTCACTGGTGAAGCCTTTTTTGATATTGCTGCTAATCCGAAGAAACCATTCATCGTACATCTCTCTGCCGGCAGTATACACGTGCTCGGAACTTCCTTCAACATCCGCGCCTATGAAAATGAAGCGGTGCAAACCTCTGTCAGAACAGGTAAAGTGGCATTCATTCCGGTTGTAGCGGCCGGACAGCAACCCGATACCATCTATATCACACCGGATGAAAAAGTGACCTATCGCCAGTCTCTGGCTGATGATAAAGAAGACGCTATCGTAAAAGAAACAACATCCGCAGAAGATGATAAAGCCTGGACAGAAGGACGGCTGGTATTCCGCAACAAAACACTGGAAGAGATAGCCTCTGAACTGGAAAGAACATTTGGCAAGAGGGTGAGTTTTGAAAGTGATGCGCCACGTTATTACAGGCTTACAGGGTCTTTCCAGGACAACAGCCTGCAGGATATCATGTACTATCTTGCGAGGTCTAAAGCGTTCCACTATACCATCACTGATAGCACTTTACTGATCACAGAATAATCGTTCACGTTCCATTATTTAATCAATTAAATCAATTCAATTCACAAACAGCTGCGTTATGAAAGAAAGACCGCTACCCACGCGTTTTTCGGGACTTTTCCGCTCGTTGTTCCTGCCGCTTTTTGTCTGCATGGCATTATTGAACATGCTGGACCTGAAGGCGCAGAGTGCATTTGCTGCTGAAGCAAATCACACTGCATATGGCCAGGGGCAACAGGTAAGGGACACAGATATCCCACTTGAAAACCGTATTAGTCTCCAGGTAAGCAATGAACTGCTCGGGCAGGTACTGGAGAAAATTGAAAAGCAAACACCCTACGTGTTTGTTTATTCAAATGATGAAATAAAAGTAGCACAGAAGATCTCCCTGTCTGTAAAAGACAAAAAACTGGGAGAAGTACTGGACATGGTATTGTCACCACTGGACATTAAGTTTGAAATGATCAACAACAAGATCATTCTGCGCCAGGCAACAGCTACTCCTGCACAACAGGCTGAAATCACGATCAATGGCCGGATCGTTAACAATAAGGGAGAAGGCATCCCGAACGTGAATGTTCGTTTGCAGGGTTCCAGTATCGGGGCCACTTCAAATGATCAGGGTTTTTTTACGCTAAAGATCCCAGCTGGGCAAGCCAATGGTACCTTGGTCTGCTCTTCCGTTGGTTACATCCCATCGGAAGTAGGGATCAGCGGAAGAACTAATATTACCGTAATGCTCACTGCCGACTCTAAGGACCTGGGAGAGGTAGTGATCACCGCTTATGGTTCACAAAAGAAAACGCAGGTAACGGCGGCTATCAATACGATCTCCACTAAAGATATTGAGGGCCGTCCCGTTGCCAATATGTTCCAGGCTTTGCAGGGAACAGCGCCCAACCTGATACTCCAGCAGAACAATGCAGAGCCGGGCGCACAGATGACCCTCAACATACGCGGCGTTGGCAGCCTGACAGGTAATGCTCCGCTCATCATCATCGATGGTGTGCAGGCAGGCCGCGACGGTTTGCAGAACCTGAACCCTTACGATGTAGAAAGCATTTCCGTATTGAAAGATGCTGCTTCTTCCGCCATTTATGGTTCACAGGCTGCTAACGGCGTTATTTATATCACCACCAAAAGAGGTAACAAAGACGAGAAACCAAGCGTTACCTACAACGGGATGTACGGCTGGCAAACGCCTACCACACTGCCCCAAAACGTGGAAGCCTGGGAGTACATGACGCTCAAGAATGAGGCGTTGGTAAACTCCGGTAAAACACCGCAGTTCTCTCCCGACGATATCAACTACTGGCATAAACGTGGTTCCGAACCTGCTTATCTGAAGGAAATGCTGCGCGACTATACGCCTATGCAGAACCATAGCATCAGTATGACAGGCGGCGGCAAATCCAGCAGCTACCTCGTTTCACTGGGATATGTGAACCAGGGCAATATGTTGCAGAACTCCTACGTGACAGAAGACTTCTACTACAAACGTTACAATGCCAGGGCTAACCTCGCGGTAGACGTCAGCAAGTATGTAAAAGTAAACGTCAACCTCGCCTATACCAAAGGCATCAAACGCAGGCAACAGGCAGATATCGGTTTCCTGATCAGGGACGCTATCCGTACGCCACGTATCTACCCGGTGCTTGACTCTCTCGGCAATTTTGTGGTACCAGCGCTAAATAGTAACAACGTACTGGCACAGCTGAAATACGGTGGTTTCAACAAGGAAGAGAAAGACAACCTGCTGGGTGGTCTGGACGTTACCATTACACCGGTAAAGCATTTCAAACTTAATTTCAACGCTTCCGGTACTTATACGATCACTAATCAGACTGATCGTCAGAACAAGTATTCTTACGCCCCTTACTATACCACGGCCAATCCTCCATTGTATAACAAGATGTATGAGTATGAATTCAAAGATCTTGCCTCAAACGTATACGCTACAGCAGAGTATGAAAATACTTTCGGCAAACATTATGTGAAAGCACAGGTGGGCGGCCGTAGTGACGCCATTAATGAAGAGTATGGACTGAAAGCTACCCGTTACGGTACTACCAACCTTGATGATGACTGGTCTATCGGTGGAGGATATATTCCTAAACCGGACGGAACATTCGATTATGCCAACATCGGTACTTACAATGAATTCATCAATCCTAACCTGTATGCACTGAACTCTCTTTTCGGAAGAGTGAACTATGCCTACAATGACAAATACCTGGCGGAATTCACCTGGCGTTATGATGGATCCTCTAAACTGGCTCCCGGCCACCGCTGGCAGTTCTTCCCGGCATTCTCACTGGGCTGGAGGATCACAGATGAAGCATTCTTCGAAGATTTCAGGGAAAAGTACGGTAACGTGAAATTCCGCTACTCCTGGGGACAGGTGGGTAACTCCAACATCGGAGGTTTCAACTACCTGGCCAGGGTAACCCTGAATACCGGTAAATATCCGTTCAACAATACACCTAACACCGGCGCTGATTTCTCCGCTTACAATGAAACATTGCAATGGGAAATTTCTACAATGAGCAACTATGGTGTAGATGTAGATCTCTTTAACAACAAGGTTTCCGCATCTTTCGACTACTTCAATAAAAACACAGATGGTATCTACCTGTTCCAGGTAGTGCCTGGTACCGCAGGTATCGGCGCTTCCCTGCAGAACGTTGGTAAGGTGCAGAACAAAGGCTGGGAACTTACAGTGTCTTATCATGCAAAAACAGGAAATGTTAACCACACCATTTCTGGTAACCTGTCTGACAACCTGAATAAGGTAGTGAAATACGGTGAGCAGTCTGTACAGGGTTCTGACTTCAGTTTCATCATAAAAGAAGGTTTCCCGATCGCTTCTTACTATGGTTATAAATCAAATGGTCTGTACCAGAACCTGGACGATATCAAGAGCGCTCCTAAAGTACCGTTTGCCTACAATCAGCAGGTAATGCCGGGAGATATCCGCTATATTGATCGTAACAAGGATGGCACCATTGATGCAGATGACCGCTACGTATTTGGGAATCCATTCCCCCGTTACACTTTCGGATTTACCTATGCTGCTAACTGGAAGAACTGGGATTTCTCCATGTTCTGGCAGGGAGTGGGTAAGAGAAGTCAGTTCCTCCGTGGTGATATCGTTGAAGCATTCCACAACAATGAGGACCATGCTTTTGAACAGCACCTGGATCGCTGGACACCTACCAATCCTGACGCTACTTATCCAAGGTTGACTATCGGTACTGCTGACGCCAACAACTTTGCGTATTCCGACTACTGGTTGTTTGATACCAAATACCTGCGCTTAAAGAACCTGCAATTGGGTTATACGCTGCCTCGTAGTGTAAGCCAGACGCTGCATATCCAGAGCGCGAGGGTTTATTTCACCAGTCAGAACCTGCTGACGTTCACTCCCCGCCGTTTCCGCGACCTGGGGGTGGATCCGGAATTCACACAGTTTGATGATAAACTGTCCTTTACCAACTATAACGCTATCGCAGGACGTAGTTATCCAAATGCAGCGACTTTCTCATTTGGTCTTGACCTGAAATTCTGATAATAGTGTTCAATGTTCAATAGTATGAAGAAATTATTATTGCCAATACTTTGCGCCGCTGTGCTGTTCTCCTGCCGTAAGCTGGATCAGCCTATCACGCGCGATTATACAGACGCCGCCTACTGGCGCACTGCTGATGATGCACTGGCAGCGCTTGCCAGCTGTTATGAGAACCTGTCTGACGATGGTTATTATTTCGGCGATGAAGCGCTCAGTGATAACGGTTTTGTAAGTGGTGTAGGTTACAATGCTGTCTCCACCATTGCATCCGGTGCTTATGATCCTTCCAACAAGCGGCTTACGGAAGAGTGGAAATACCGGTTCACGTGCATCCGCAAGTGTAATATTGTAACCACCAACATCGACAGGATACCTGCGCTGGATTCAACACTGAAACATCGCATCCTGGCAGAAGCAAGGTTCATCCGTGCATATTCTTATTTCCAGCTGGTGAGCTGGTTTGGTGATGTCCCTTTTTACACCAATCTGATCACCATTGCAGAAGCTAAAAGTATCTCACGCACTGATAAAAATGCTATTCTCGATTTTATTCAGTCAGAGCTGACCGCTATCCGTCCTGACCTGCCGGTAAATAACTATACCGGTACTAATGGTGGATACCAGGAAAAAGACAAAGGCCGTATTACCCGTGGAGCTGCTATTGCGCTGAGTGCAAGGGTACATCTGTTCAAAAGCGAATGGCAGGGAGCGATCAGCGACTGCGAATTGCTCATCAACAATACCAACAACGGTAGCTATGCATTGCAGAGCAATTACAGCAACATCTTCACCACTGCCAATGAGTACAACAGCGAAGTGATCTTCGATATACAATATGGCGGTGGCCGTACCTACGGTTCTCAGCGTAACTTCCTGCCACAGACAGTAGCGTTGCTGAGAAGTACACTGGTGCCCACACAGGATCTCGTGGATGACTACATCATGCTGAACGGCAAAGGTATCCGGGAGGCAGGTTCCGGTTATAACGAGAATGATCCTTACACGAACAGGGATCCCCGTTTTAATGCTACCATCCTGCATAATGGTTCTACCATCACAGACTTTGACGGTAAAGTGCAGACGATCCTGACCAAACCTGGTTCAAATCCGTCTACCAACAGTGTAGATGATCAGGGTGCTTCTCCTACCGGTTATTACTTCTATAAATATTACGATCGTACTGCTACCAACTACAACTCAGGCTTAAACCTCATCGTGGTCCGTTATGCAGATGTGCTGCTGATGTACGCAGAAGCGAAGAATGAACTGAGCCAGCTGGATGCAGGTGTATGGAACCAGACTATCCGTGCTTTACGTGCAAGGGCAGGCTTTAACGATGCAGGTGCACTGGAATTCCCGGGTGTGGCGCAGGATGCGCTGCGTACCATCGTACGTCGTGAAAGAAGAGCTGAGCTGGCATTTGAAGGCGTGCGTGCATTAGATATCCGCCGCTGGAAGATCGCTGACCAGGTAATGAACAAGCCTGTAAGAGGTATCAAAGTATCCGGAGGTGCATTCAGAACAGATGCCAACGGGTATATCATCGTGGAAGACAGAACTTTCATCAATCCCAAGCATTACCTGTGGCCTGTGCCCACGTTTGAACGCGATCAGAACACGAATCTTGGCCAGAACCAGGATTGGTAAAATTCCACATTAATATTTTCAAACAGATACGATATGAAAACATTTTTCGCCAATATACTCCTTGCACTACCGGTTTCATTGGGACTTATACTGACCGGTTGTGGAAAAGACGATCATGAACTAAATACTAACCTCATGCCTGTGAGCAGGCTGAATGCGCCTGTAGATGATAAATACATCAAGCTGCAACCCGCTACCAGCGCTACTGTTAGCTTTGAATGGGACCAGGCCCGAGCAGAAGACGGATCGCTGGTACTGTATGAAGTAGTGATAGATAAAGATGGTGGAGACTTCTCCAACCCGATTGCCAAAATCTCTTCTGATGGTGGTGGTGTACAGAACAAGCTGACGCTTTCTCACAAAGACCTGAACAGCATTGCCGGTAAGGCTGGTATTGCTGCACTGGCTACCGGTAAACTGAAATGGACCGTGAATGCTTCCAAAGGTTATAACATACAGCCGGCGGCAGAAGCCCGCACAATAGAGGTAGAAAGGCCAAATGGTTTTGCTGAAATTCCAGTGGATGTTTTCCTGACAGGAGATGCTACTGAAGCCGGCGCTGATCTGGCACAGGCTGTAAAGCTGAAATCAACTGCTCCCGGGGTATTTGAGATCTACACTTCCCTGAAAGATGGTAAATACAAATTCGTTGACAGGAATACCGGTACACCTGCTACTTACTTCATTGATGGTAGTACGCTGAAAGAAGGAGGGGAGAGCACCCAGTCCGGTGGTACAAAGGTATATCGTCTGCGACTGGACTTCAACAACACAGCTGCTACTATTACAGAGATCACCGCTATCGGTCTTTGGTTCGCGCCGGAGAATAGCATTATGTATGACCTGAGCTATACCTCCAATGGCGCCTGGACGTTCGAGAATAAACTGATCAATTTCCACCAGGAATCATGGGGCCGTGACGAGCGTTATAAATTCCGCGTGAGCGTAAAGGCTGCAGATGGCACTGCAGGAACTGAATGGTTTGGTAGTTCCAATGCAGATAACAACCGCCCTACAGCTACCACACCACTTTCATTCTGGGAGTTAAGGCTGATTGTCAACAGTGATCAGTATAACTACTGTTACAAATTTGCTTCAGAAGTAGATGGTAAAAACTGTGATGTGAAACTGTATTTCTCTCCGGATAAAACTTATACGCACCAGGTAATAGTGCGCTAATCCGGTACATCTTCACATCATGTAAACGATCAATCAAAAAAGCTTATGCGTCGGATATTTCTTCTATTCACAATAACAGCGGCTATGGCCACGACCTTCACGGCTTGTTTGAAAGAGCCTGTGGATGATGGTCCCGGACCAGGCGCCGGCAAAGCGACCTATAAATACAACTGGCCGTCTATTGCTGATTCCTCCTCCGCCTCCCTGATCAGTAATTTTTTCAATCAGAGTGGCAAGTATTTCAACAAGAACAATGCAGGCGATCTCACTTTCAACTACTGGCCCAATGCACATGCGCTGGATGTACTGACAGATGTTTATCTGCGTACCAATGACGCTGCTGTTAAGTCTCGCATGGATGAGCTGCTGGATGGTATGAAAGCTAAAAATGGCAATACCTATATCAACCATTTCTACGATGATATGGAGTGGATGACGCTGGCCTGCCTGCGTGCCTATGAAGCCACCAGCGACGATCGTTATAAAACCACTGCAGAGCTGTTGTGGAACGATATTAAAGGTGGTTGGGATGACACCTGGGGCGGTGGTATCTACTGGAATAAAGACCGCCAGAATAAGAATACACCGGCCAATGCACCGGCGTCTATCATTGCCTCCCGTATGTACCAGTTGAACCGTAATGGGGAAGACCTGGCCTGGGCCAAAAAGATCTACCAATGGCAGAAAGATAACCTGGTGGATCCTGTTACCGGTCTTGTATGGGACGGCCTGGATGGTACCGGCACTAACAAGAGCTGGAAGTTCACCTATAACCAGGGCGTCTTTATTGGAGCCGGCGTGGAACTGTATAAGATCACAGGGGAACAGACCTATATTGCAGATGCAATGAAAACCGCCAATAACTCTCTGGCTGGTGAGTTCAGCAGCGGTAACATCATGAAAGATGAAGGTGGTGGAGATGGTGGTTTATTCAAAGGTATCCTCGTACGTTACATGATGCTGCTGATCACTGACGGTAGCATTAGCAGTACCGATGCCGCCAGGTTTGTCAGCTTCCTGCAGCTGAATGCCCAGACAATGTGGTTGCAGGGCACTACCCGTCCGCAGGTGATATTCAACACCAGCTGGACAAAGACTGCTGCTACTACTGATCTTACTACACAACTCAGCGGCGCCATGCTGATAGAAGCGGTGGCCAGGCTGAAGGCGCTGGAGCTGATTGATTAAGATACAATACTCATAAAGTGTACAGGAAAGAACGTGACAACAAACATTTGCAGTTGTAATGTATTCTCAATCAGGTAGATATGGCAAAAATTTTTGGTCCGGCATGCCTGAATAAAATAAGTATCTTCGTTTCTCCTATGAGATGAAGGCAAAAGAAAGGTTACCCTCAATGGGTAACCTTTACTTATTTCAGTGAATAATATTATCTATGTATACCGTCTATGTCCTCTTTTCCCGCCAGTTCGAGAAGGTTTATACTGGTCATACTACCGACCTCCTGAAGAGGTTCCATTTCCATAACGAGCATGGCCGGCAAAAAGGCACACTGCCTTATCGTCCCTGGGAGGTTATTTACCTGGAGTATTATGAGGATAAGCAGGCTGCAATGAGGCGGGAATGGCTGTTGAAATCAGGGAAGGGGAGGGCCTGGATATGGGGCAAGATACAGGAGGAGTATTACCGGGATGGGTATATAGGGACGGTGTTGCCGGAGTGAGGGCTGCCTGAATAGTTTACCGCTATTCTTCATTATTTTGTTTATGAAGCCAGCCTCTATTCATTGCAACTACCTTTAACTTCTTTGCTTTTCTTTCTATCTGGCCATTAGTCAGGTTTGTAAAATCAATGATGGAATGCCCCTCAAAAGGATCATTGTTTTCTTTACAGTTGAGCTCTTCATTATTACATTCCTGAACTGTTACAGCAACAACTCCATAAGACTTGTTATTGTCGTCAATTTTTTTGAAATGTGTGTGTGATTCTTCAGGCGTAAACCTTTCTCCGTTATAAACGGAGAGTTTACTCTCATCTTTGGGTGTTGGCCTAAATACCTGAGAAGTTATGCTAAATACTTGTGATGATATTTTATCTGCCTGTACAAAAGATGGATGAACTTGTCTTAATAATAATGTGTTTTGGCGCATTTATTATACTTTAAAAATATCTGCTAGATTTTGATTGAGCAATTGCCAATCATCATCTTTAGTTAAATCGAATCTTTCTTCTATGACCTCGTCAGTATCGAGTTGTAACGAATGGTAAAATGCGGATTTATCATTTAAATCAATATTTAAACTGATATCCCAATTCTCAAACGACCATTCAGCTTGTATTCCACCCGAAGGTGTAGGATAGAGATAAGGAAGTGGGAGGGCAGGATTATAGTTGCTTTCAAATATATCAGCAAACCAGTTTATGTTTTCTTTTTTCATTCCGGTTCCTTCGCCATTTAGCCAGCCATTCTCAAGGTTTGAAAGTTCTTCTAACCGGGATGGAATGTCTAATGGGTCCAAAATGGATATATGTTCAATGGACTCAATGCTTACTAATTTATCATTTTTATCAAAACGACCTACTCCAGAAATCAGAACGCGGGATTTTGATTCATAGCTGTTAAAAGCCTCGAATATTGTCGCAGAATGCGGCTCTTGCAATCTTGCGGTTATTCTTTGTCCATTAAGGGCTAGTATAGTAAATGTTTTTTTACTTTTATCAACTTCCGGAATCGCACCCCGAATTGTCGTTTCATTGCTTACCTCATTTATATTCGATGATGCCAGCACCAACCTTTTACGGGTTGTTTTATTGAGTTTGGCATGTAAACCAGAATCAGGACTGAAGTCTATGGTTTCGTCATCCTTGAGGCGTTTGCCTATACGATTAAAATATACCAACAGATGTTCTGGTATAAACTTAGTTACTTCTTCTTCTTTGCCTGCCGCATCAATTGCAAATAAAATGTTCTCTTTTGCCTTCTCGAAGTATGGTTGGTTGTCGTTGGGGAACAATCCAAGAGAGGAGGTAACCAATAATATTTTCGGTATTGCGCTGCCGGCCGCTATTGAGGATAGTTTCAATGTTACTCCATTGGTAAATCCTCTTGGCACGCGTTTTCTATCTGTATTTTCGTCCAGATATATCCATTTTGCAACTTCAATAAATAACTCTTCTAAAGCCGCAAAATCTTCCAATAATTCTAATGGAATGGTATGGTCGTCAAAACGCTTACCATTTAAACGCGGATTTAAGAACTCGTTACTTTGGAGCATATCTGTTTTTGAAGCCTTTATTATTCTAAGTTAGGAATATTATATACTTCATTGAAGGATATACTCCATTTTTCTTAGTTTGATACGCTTATTTCCTCCCTCTCCTTACCAGCCACAAAATAATAATCACCACAAAAGCAACCGCCAGCACACCGACCCATACGCCCGCTTTAAAAATTCCTCCCACTACTTCACAGCTGCTCAATAACATCACGGCAAAGGCCAGCAGGCCCAGTTGTAAGTTTCTCATATACGCTCTTTTTCAGAAAGTATATCATACGCCATGCCAGTACTGTTAGCCTTTACTATGCTTAAAATCCAGCAGCAGCGACACCATATGGGCCGACAGCTGGTCTGAGCGTTTGTAGAAGGCATATCGCAGCCCGATCTCCTGGAAGGAATAATGGCGGAACATCGGCTGCAGCAATGCGTAGCGGGCGCTGATACCGGCTTTATAACTGTTGAACCGGCTCAGGTCATAGTCAGAAGTGTAAAAGGCTTCATTGATATTATGTTCCTTATAAGGTCTGAAATATTTCGCCCCTGTCTGGGTATAAAACCGCAGGAGGGGAGATAAGGTGAACCGGGGACTGGTCTTTACAGGGACTTCCAGCTGGAGGGTATGTCCGGTGATGCCGAAATTGTCGTGGTAAAAGCGATAATAGGAACGGATAATGGTATTTCGGCTTACAAACACGTTGAATTGCAGACCCAGGGGGAATTTCCACCTTTCCCGGGGCAGGTTTTCCACTCTTAGGGTATTCCCATCGTTAAAATATACCCGGTGGAAGGGAGTGGAAAGCAATCCTTTCTGGTAGACCAGTTCCGGGAAAACGGCAAATTGCATCCGCTGGTTAATCACCTGGTACAGGGCCAGGTTGAGATTATATGATTGCCGTGTATGGATATTGAACCAGGCAGTATCTCTCAGCTCTGAAGGGTAGACCAGTGTTTCCGGGCTGTAATAATCAGGGTCAAATCTTCCCCAGCGAAGATCATCGTAGAAATACTGAAAGGCGGCCGACCATTGCCGGCTATGATCTGCATTGTCATGCGATACGGAGACACCGACAGGCACGGAAAGGTAATCTGATTCCAGCGCCAGGCCACTGCTGATACCCACACGTAGCTGCGGTTTTTTCAACAGGCGGCTATAACCGGCATTGAGATGGAAACGGTTATCGTGCCGGGAGGCGGAAGACATTACCATATCAATACGGTCGGTAGATGCGGAGGTGATCATGTCAATTCCGAATCCGAGATCGAAGGTATTTATAGAATCCCGTTGATGGGAAATGGAGACATCAGTAGCATATACCTGCAGGTTCTCTGTACCTGTTCCACCGGTCACGGCTGAATGATTTCCGTCCTGCGTGTAGAAGGAGAACAACACCTGTATGTCTGTCTGAGAGATCTTTTGTTTCTTATAAGCCGTACTGTCGATTCCTTTTTGCGCAGATGCTGTAAAATAAGCAGCCAGCAATCCTGCCGCAATAAATAGTCTTTTCATTTAAGATCAGTTACAACCACATCCTCCGCTGCTCTTCCCACTACCACCCCCACTGCTTCCTTCACGGTAAGTATGTACGTTTTCGTCAAATTTTTCTATTCCTCTTTTACCCAGTTGCATACTCTCATCGTTGAGATACATCCGCTGGTATGGCTTTACTGCTACGCACGACTGCATGACCAGCAATACCAGTAATGTACCTGTGGCGATAAGCAGGATGCTGCTGCTATTAGCCTTTTGCATGTATTTGAATATTATCCGATTGAATTACTTTATTCCTCCCATCTATGATGATACAGTGTACGTCCGGCAGCTGGTTCACCAGGTCCAGGCCCACCACGGGACCCATGACGGTAATGGCGGTAGCCAGTGCGTCGGACAGTTCTGCGCTGGGACTGACCACGGTCACACTTTTGATATAAGGTACGGGCCATCCTTTGCGGGGATCGATATTGTGGGAGTAACGGATGCCGCCACGCTCCACATATTGTTCATAATTCCCGGAGGTGGCTACGGAGGCATTGTTCACTGGTAGCCATAGTAGTGCTTTACCGGGATCGTCGGGGTGTGCGATACCTATCTTCCATGGGCCGCCATCAGGCTGTGTACCCCAGGCGGTGAGGTCGCCGCTGGCATTGATCACGCCACTGGTAGCGCCGTCAGCTATCCAGAGGGCCTTTACTTTGTCTGCCGCATAGCCTTTACCAATGCCTCCGAACTCAATGCGCATGCCGTTGCGTTTCAGCTGTACACATTGATTGTTCAGAAGGGCAATATGCTGGAAACCTATGCATTGCATGGCCTGATCTATGTCAGCCTTTTCCGGCCAGGTAAAGTGCTCATATTTGAAGTTGAACAGCTTTTTCAAGACACCAGCCGAAATATCAAAAGCGCCCTGTGTAATAGTACTGATCTTATTACAACGATGTATCAGCTGGTATACTTCGGATGGTATAGACACCGGCGCTCCGCCTGCCTGTGCATTAATCTGCGCTGTAACAGAACTTTCATTGAACACTGTGAGCAGAGCTTCTATTCGCTGTATTTCCGATACGCCTTCCTGTAGCCGTCTGGCAGTGATCGCCTCTGTTGCTCCGCAAGCTATCAGCTCAAAATCGGAGCCCATTAACCTGGTATGAAGCTTACTGCTGTGCATGAGCGGCTATTGAAGCAGTTGTTTAAGTGTGGAGATAAAGCCGGCGGGTGTTTGTTCCCGGTAGGGTACATAGGCCACCAGTTTTTTACCTGGACTTAGCAGTACCACCTGTGGAAAAGCGCCCTGCGGATTAAAAGCTGCTGCTAATGAATCGTATTGTGAGCGGAGTGGACCTGCTATCTTTTTCCGCTGTGGAAAATCGGCTTCCAGGAGCACCAGGTTTTCTCCTGCAAAGCTCAGAAAGCTGCTATCTGATAATATCTGTTTATTAAACCTGATACAGGGTATGCACCAGTCTGACCCGGAAAACACCAGCATCACTTTTTTGCCGGAGGTCTGAGCCAGTTCAAATGCTTTATCGGGGTACCGGAGGATCTGGGCATGAGCAGATCCCCTCAAGGCTACAATCAGAAGCAGAAACAGAATACTTCGCATATCGCGATAAGTTTTTGTTGTGGCACGGTTACCTCTCACAAATGTAGGGGAATTTTACTTCACATCGCTGGCATCATCCGGGCTCTTCCCCGCTGCTGGTGATGCATCTGGTGGCTGCGTCTCAGGCGGTGTACCTGATGGCGGCACTACCGGTGAAGGCTTTACAAGCGTTATGGGCGCTGCCGGTGTGACCGGTGTTGAGGAGGCTGGCTGTTCTTTCCAGATGCCTGGTTCCATATTGATCTGTACCTGCTGTGGTCTCGGATAGGCGATACTGATACCCGCGTCCTGGAGTTTGATGTAGATGTCCGTCAATACCTGGCTTTTTATAATGCCTGCCTGCCCCAGATCGCTGATCCAGAACATGGCCTGGATATCCACACCTACATCCCGGAAGTTCTGCAGTAGTACAACAGGTTCCGGTGTTTTGAGGATATCGTCAAGGTTTTGGAGATAGTTTTTGACAACAGTAAGTGCCTGTTTCAAATCAGCGCCATAAGCGATACCCACCACTACGTCTACACGGCGCGTTCTGTTAGTCAGTGTCCAGTTCACCAGTTGCTGTGCTATGAGATCGCCGTTGGGTACAATCACTTCAGAACCATCTCCGGCAGAGATCTTACTGGACCGTATCCCGATCTCTTTCACCACACCTGTACGGGCGCCCAGCTCGATGACGTCGCCTACTTCAATAGGTTTTTCAAATGCAAGGATCACTCCCGATACAAGGTTGTTCACAATATTCTGCAGGCCGAAACCGATACCTACACCTAATGCTCCCACTACAATTGCCAGCTTATCCATAGGAATACCTGAGGCGGCAAAGGCCAGCAGGATACCGGCTCCGAGGATGGCCAGGCGTATCAGCAGCATGGCAGACCCCAGCTTCTTATGAGGTTGCGAGGTCTGACCGGTATATCCTAACAGGTAGGAAATGATCTGTGTGACAATGGTCGACAGCCAGATGATCAGCAGGAAAATGATCACGCTGCTGAAAGAGAATGCAAAGTTGCCGATCTTCCGCTCAGCCACCAGCATATCGGAAATGAGCTCATAAAGGCCGTCGTACAGGTATAGGTTACGTGCTATCAGCGCCAGCCAGCCTATAAAAGCCGCTATATAGAAGATGGTCTTCAGGCGGTCCTTGATATTCTGGTAGTCGATCATGGAGATGAAAGTGCTGGAATCCTTCTTGGCCTCCACCTGGAGGTAGATGGACTCCATCAGTATTTCTACCATCAAAATAATACCTGGCGCCATCGTAATGCCGACCACACTGGCAGCGCCGATGATCTTGGCGGCAGAGACCCTGGCCAATACCACCAGTATTACAGACAATCCGCTGAGGGCAACAAACAGCCAGATAGCAGACCGTGAATATTTAGGCAGCGGCAGGGTTGTATTCCGGAGGGTACGTAGCAGGTAACTGCCCAGCACAATAGATATGATACCACCAATAAAAACGCCCCATTGCTCAGTAAATGTTACCTGGATCAGCAGGTTGTTAATGCTGTATACTACCAGCAGTAATACCAGTATCAGCCATCTTTTGTAAAGATTGGGCGGAATATTATGACGGATGATACACGTCGTTGCAAGCGCAGTGATGATCCAGCAGATGCCCGTATATATGATGGGATACTGAATGGATATCAAAAAGGAAAGGGTTGATACCAGCAGGATGGTGCTGGCTATCGGATAGCGATAGAGGTAGCGGGATTGTTGCAGGATGCTCTCTGCTTCCCGCTCCTCATGTTTGCTTTTTACTTTCCGTGCATTAAATGCTACCCACCACAGGAACACGATGGCAGCCAGGAACCATAGCAGGTAGATAGGTCCCCGCACGGAAAAGAAGATCTTGAGGATGTTAAGGTTCTTATGGATGGAGCGGTTCAGCACCTGGGGGAATTTAGGGCCTTTTTTTCCCGGAAGGGGTGGCTCCCAGAGGTAGCTGAAATCCTTGTTGAACAGGCGCTGCGAGAACCTGGACAACTGGAAATCCATGTCCTCCAGGAGGTTCGTAACGTCAATATATCTTTTGGCTACCTTGTTCTGCACTAATCCGAGATGCAGGAGGTTTGTCTTGTTGGCGCTGTCCACCTGCCGCCATTTCTGTATGAGGGTGGCCATTTGTCCGACGTAGATATCCCTCAGCTCATCTTCCGCAGGAAAATTACGCATGGTCGTATCTTTCCTAAGGAGCTGGAGGGTGTCGGAGATATTCACCAGCTTATCATGGAATCGGAATAACTGATCCTGCCAGCCGTCCAGCTTTCTTTCCAGCTGCACCAGCAATACCCTGTTGGTATAGAGATCATGCATATTGTTGGCGCTACCGATAGCGGCCATATCCCGTTTCACGACCCTCATGGAAGAGTCTATCAGGGGAATGCTTTCACTGATCTCAACGGTATCCAGTCCGCGGCGCAGGGTACTCATAACCTGGTTAAGCATCAGGGTATAGGTTTCCAGCCGGCTGATGATAATAGCGACGGAGGTATCTGACAGTTTGATCACAGATTTCCCGGAGGATGTATCTTTCACCTGTTGGGAAATGATCTTACTGAGCGTAGCACTGTCTAATGTTTTCGGAGGGATGGGTTTATTCTGCGCATGAAGGTGGGTACAAAGCAGCAGCAATAAAAAGGAGGATAATATTTTCAGAGAAATATGGTTCCGCATGCTGTTAAAATTAGGAATGAAGAATCGGGGATTGAGAACAGGAGGCGATATTACTTTCCCTGTTCTCAATTCCTGATCAGTTTACTTTTCCCATTTCACTTTCTCTTCCTGTGGCTTCAGCCTTCTACCCTCAGGGATCTGTTCGTCAGTAAATCCGAGGTAAAAGAAACCAAGCACTTTATCTTCTTCACGTAAGGAAAGATACTCTTTCATGGCTGGGTGGAAGGTCATTCCACCGGAGCCCCAGTAGCCGGCAAATCCTCTTTCTGTAGCGCCTAGCCATAAGTTCTGGGTAGCACAGGCAACGGAGGCGATTTCCTCTACTTCAGGGATCGCTGGTTTGTTGCCTCTTTTCATACAGATAGCGATGACATGAGAGGCAAGGTCACCCTGTTGCTGCAGTTTCTCGTAGCTGGCCTGTGCAAATTTTTCGGCAGGTGTGTTAGTTTTATAAAGATCCGCATGATCCTGGCAGAAGCGTTTTACTGCGTCTCCGCTGAACACCACAAAATACCATGGCTCCGTATACCCGTGTGTAGGTGCCCAGTCAGCCAGTTCCAGTAACTCCTGTACCTGTTCATCCGGTATCTTCTTTCCATTCATGCTGGCCGGCTTAATATTACGGCGCTGTTTGATAATACTCGTCAGATTAGCTGTTCCCATTCTTTTTCCTGATTGTTTATATGTTTTTTGGGAGGTACTCCCTTTGTGTTGGCTTCCGTTTTTATAAGCCGTTTAAGACAAGGATTTCCCTTTGTAGTTTATTTTCCGGTGGATACTATATCCTGGTCGTACACCGCCAGTTTTTCCTTCCAGGCTTCCGGCAGTCTGGCCACCTTGCGGGCATTGTAATCGAAAAAGATCATGCCTGACTTTGCTTCCGTGATCAGGGTTGTTTTGCCGTTGCGGATTGTCGTGATTCTATAATAGAGGTCAAAACCGAAAGGTGTAATATCTGCAACACCGATAGCGATATCAAAGAGGTCCCCTGCGAAACCTTCTCCTTTATAGATCAGGGACGCGTCGGCCATGATCACTCCATCATTCGGACCTCTTTCTTCAAATCCCATGGATTTGAGAAACTCAACCCTGGCCTGGTGGAGAATGGATAGGATGGAATCGTTACCTACGTGTCCGCCGTAGTTGATATCCGTTATTCGTACCGGTATCTGCGTGGTGTAACCCAGTTTTTCCGGCATATTTATTTTTACTCTTGCCATATTAAAAAGTTCAATTACAAATGTGAAGCTGAAATAAGGTATGGTTACCGGTTATTCAGGAAAGTGGTTTATTGACAGTTTCCTTCAGAAAAGTGATCAGCTGCTGGAAGGCTTTGGCCCTGTGACTGAATTGATTTTTCCCTGCCATATCCATTTCAGCAAATGCTTTTGTGGCTCCGTTTGGTATAAAGATAGGATCATAGCCAAAACCTTTACCGCCGCGTCTTTCGGTGAGGATGGTGCCGGGGCACACGCCTGTGAACTGGTATTCCTGCCCGTTCAGTATCAGGGAGATCACAGTTCTGAAATGAGCCTGCCGGTTTTTCCGGCCATCCATTTCTTGCAGTACCCTGGTGATGTTATCATCCGCCAGTTTCTGTTCGCCGGCATAGCGGGCAGACAAGACTCCCGGAGCGCCATTCAGGGCATCTATCTCCAGGCCGGTATCTTCAGAAAAACAGTCTTTACCGGTCATTTCATATATGACAGATGATTTCTCCCTGGCGTTATCCTCCAGTGTATCATGAGGTTCAGGAATATCGATGTCGATGCCGGCCTCTTTCAGTGTGATGATGGAAAAATGATCACCCAGCATGGAGCGGATCTCCTTTACCTTGTTTTCATTGTTGGTAGCAAATACAAGCATCATTCGAAAAGCGGTATTTAGTGTCTATGGCAATGATATAATGATATATTATATACCCAATAATTGTTTCAGGCCCATCCAGAGTTTTCCTTTCAGCACTTTATCCTGTGCGATGAGCTGCAGCGGATCGGAGCAGATCAGCTGACAACCACTGACCTGCAACAACTGGTAGTTGGAAATGGCTTCAAGACCCATGGAAGCAGGATCGATCCCAAAAAGCACTGCCTGCTTCATGGGAAGGGCTGTTTGCCAGGTTGTAAATGTCATCGCATGGTATTGGGCTACATTTATAACCGCGATGTCCTGCATGCCCAGTTTACATGCGTTTAATATATTGGTAAGCAGGTTAAATAATTCTTCATTTAAATATGCTTCGCTGTCGTTTTGTATGAACAGCGCAATGTTTTTTTGATTTTCGCCTAAAAATTTCACTTTAGGAGGTGCTTCTGTCACCACTGCAACAGGTTCCTTTTTCCCCGGAATGATAGGCTGGGTGTATATCCTGGCCAATAAGTACGGATCCAGTTGCAATTTATCAAAAGACATGTATATGTATATTTAACTTAATGTATAGCTCCCCTTTGGGGAAAAAATCAGTTTATTTGCATCTGACAGTGAGCAAATGTAAGAGTATTCAATTTTAGATTCAGGATTTCCGACTTTAGATTTTTATACGGGAACAGGACCGGGAATTGAAATTCAGACACCAAAACACAAATAAAAAATTAATGGTCCTTATGATGGCAGTAGACAATCCAACAACAAACGCCGTACTTGAAGAGGCAGTTAAAAGAATTAAAGTGACCCGGACCAGTGAGAGCCGGATCAACGAAGTCGATTTTAACAACCTTGTGTTCGGGAAAAAGTATGCCGACCACATGCTGGTGGCAGATTTTGATGGAAAGGAATGGAAGAATGCAGAGATCCTGCCGTTCCAAAATCTTTCCGTAAGTCCTTCCAATGCCGCCTGGCATTATGGACAGGCCATTTTTGAAGGCATTAAGGCCTACAAAGACACTCAGGGAGAACCTATGATCTTCCGTCCGTATGACAACTATGCCCGTTTTAACACTTCTGCGGAACGCATGGGGATGCCATATGTACCGGAATGGTTATTTATCGGTGGGATGGATATGCTGATCGATCTTGACCGCGACTGGGTGCCTACCAATGAGGGTAGCTCACTGTACCTGCGGCCTTTTATGATCGCTGCCGATGAATTTATCGGGGTAAGGCCTTCTGACACTTACAAGTTTGTAATCATTAATTCACCGTCCGGCCCGTATTTTAATAAGCCTATTAAATTGCTGGTACAGGATAAATATATACGTGCCTTTCCTGGTGGCGTAGGTTATGCAAAAGCGGCGGGTAACTATGGCGGCGCCATGTATCCTACCATGCAGGCCCGTAAACAGGGATTTGACCAGATCCTCTGGGTAGATGGGCTGGAATATAAATATTTACAGGAGTGTGGTACTATGAACGTTTTTGCGATCATCGGCAACAAAGCTATCACACCTGACCTGACCCAGGGAACTATCCTGGCTGGGGTGACCCGTGCCAGCGTAATGGATGTTCTCTCTGATATGGGGCTGACCGTAGAGGAAAGACCTCTCTCTATAGAAGAGATCGTTGTCGCCTGGAAAGCGGGTACCCTGAGGGAAGTATTCGGTACGGGCACCGCATCGAGCGTGGCTTATGTGGAAGATCTGCACTATAAAGAGCACGAGATCCACCTGGATACTACTAAGTACACAGTGGGAGCTGAACTGCTGGAAAGACTGGATGCCATCCGTACCGGCAGGGCGGAAGACACCCGTAACTGGAACTACAAGGTATCAAAACACTAAAAATAGTCTTAGTTGTGTTAGTAAGGGGCCATTTGCGTATGCGGATGGCCCTCTTCGTTTATGCCTGAGTTGCTTCTGAACAGTGTACAAGTTTTGTAGCTTAATCCTGATCTGGTTTACTTCAAAGTTGCATATGGCTTGCATATGACTAGCATTATCCTTCGTTAATCTTTCGTTCGGAACGAAGGATTAACGAAGGATAATGCTAGTCACATCCTGGTTGTATCCTCCCTTAATCTTCCCTTCAGAAGGGGGGATTAAGGCCATCTCAAACGAATCTCCAGCGAATCATATCTTAATCTGGATCGGATTGAACCATGGGTGACACCCGTCCCCGGGGTTGCACCCCGGGCTACAAACACACGGCACCTGGCGGAGCCGGATGCAGCGGATTTTTCCTGCTTTTGCCATGCTTTTGGGGTGGACCTGTAACATCTTGTCGTAAGGATGAAATTCCCCCTTTAAGGGGGGAAATAGACGGGATTATCCGGACGCCGGGAACATTTTGTAGAAGAGGGGACAGCAGACTAGGCATTCCCGGAGAAAAAATGCATCTTTGCAGGATGACACTTTCAGCTTTTCTGGACTCCCTCAGCCAGGATACGCCTCCCGCAGGCATCTCATCTTATCTGGCCTCCCTTTGGTGGGAAGGTAAAGGAAACTGGCAAAAAGCGCATGATATAATAGAACACCTGGAAGACGATACAGCCGCCTGGGTGCATGCCTATCTTCACAGGAAAGAAGGGGACCGTGGCAATGCCCGTTATTGGTATGCCAGGGCAGGCCGGAAAATGCCGGAAGTATCATTAGACGAGGAATGGAAAGACATTGTGACTGATCTGTCAAGTCGCTAGCGGGGCCTCTCCAAAAAAATGTTTAAAACATTTTGTTATTAACATGGAGAAATGTACCTTTGCCCTCCCAAATTCCCATTCTGGGTGATTTGGATGTCATTGTAAACCGACAGAAAAAAAACTTAGGTAGAATGCCTACTATACAACAATTAGTAAGAAAAGGAAGAGAAATTATCCGGGCTAAATCCAAGTCCAGGGCTTTAGATAGCTGTCCTCAGCGTCGTGGTGTTTGTACACGTGTGTACACAACCACTCCTAAAAAGCCTAACTCTGCGCTGCGCAAGGTTGCAAAGGTGCGTTTGACCAATAAAGTAGAGGTGATCGCTTACATCCCTGGTGAAGGACATAACCTGCAGGAACACTCCATCGTGCTGATCCGTGGTGGTAGGGTAAAAGATCTGCCAGGTGTTCGTTACCACATCGTACGTGGTTCCCTGGATACTGCTGGTGTGAAAGATAGAAAGCAGAGCCGTTCCAAGTATGGTACCAAAAAGGAAAAGGCTAAGAAATAATACATTTACAAATAGTTGAAATTTTTCAGATAAATGAGAAAGCAAGCTGCAAAAAAGATGCCTTTGGCTCCGGATCCGCGCTTTAACGACAAGCTGGTTACAAGGTTTGTTAACAACGTGATGGAACAGGGTAAAAAGAGCATTGCCTACAGGATATTTTATGATTCAATTGACAGAGTAAGCCAGATCACCGGTGAAAACGGTTACGATGTTTGGAAAAAAGCTCTGACAAATGTAACTCCTGCTGTAGAAGTTAGAAGCCGTCGTATCGGTGGTGCTACCTTCCAGATCCCTTCTGAGGTTCGTCCTGACAGAAAGATCTCCCTGTGTATAAAATGGTTAATCCGTTACGCTGGTGAAAGGAATGGTAAGAGCATGGCTGAGAAACTGGCTAACGAAATCGTAGCTGCAAGCAAAGGTGAAGGTGCTGCTTTCAAAAAGAAAGAAGATACTCACCGTATGGCTGAAGCGAACAAGGCATTCTCCCACTTCAGGATCTAAAATCTACTACCGCTTAAGGTAGATGGTTTATAAAGATATAAGGGAAACATCCTCCGGGCTATACCGGGGGATGTTCTCTTTTTTTGTGCCCGCTGGAGCCAATAGCGAGCCAATCGTTTTCTTCCCGGGGAATTTCTCCAGTTCTCCTTCTCTTACAGCACGACTTTTACAGTTGAAATAATTCGCCAGGCCTGTACCCCGGAGAAATAAAACCCCCTGGTAACAAAGCATGTGCTAACCGTGATGTGGCCATTGCTCTGAAATCGATGCCCATGCCATAGGCAGGTGGAAAAATTGTTTCTAAAAAGCCATCAGTTTGATAGCTTTCCATTTATAGCAGCATGTGTTTTTAAATAACCGATACATCCGGTAAATAAAAACGGCCGGACAACGTATTGTCATCCAGCCGCTTTTGTGGGTTTGTTAGTATTTAGCCGTTTATCTAACGTTCACCAATACCTTGATCTTCCCGGTACCCTCGCCGTTGAAGTTCTCCAGCGCCTTGCCAATTACCTGACCCGGTTTAACCTTGTCCAGGTTTGCTTTCATCGCATGTCCCGCTTTGCTGGAAGTTACCAGCAGATCACCCCTGCGGATAGGACCATTCTCGTCGCATACCTTGGTAGGAATCACACCTATTACACCCATAGGCACTTTACCATCCAACTCACTGTCAATATTTTCTTCTGTTAATAATACACCCGGTTTGGTCGCATATACGCCAGCCACCAGAGTAGAATATGGTTTGGACGACAGTTCTACAGTCCTGTCGGCGTCTTCTGCTATCACCAGTACATCGCCCGGACTATATGCCTGTATATTGCCTGTTACATCAAAAGCTTCGGCCACGTCAGCACCACTGTTCTGGGTACCGCCATTAAAGAAGCCTCTTCCTGCCTTATTAATGCGGGCTACATTGACACTGCTACTCTGGAATACTGCTATACTGCCTGAAGGACCCTGGTGGTTGATCAGCTGCGTGGTGCCTGTACCTGTAGTAGTGATATGTACCACAGGCTGGGAGTTGGCATTATTGAAATTGGCAAACCGGCCGGCTTTACCTGTCCCGAAATTGGGTATAAAGCCGGAAATGGCGTTACCGGATCCGTCGCAGCTGGCTTCCACGCCGTCTCCATTACCGCCTGCATTGGCAGTGATACCATTCCCGCTACCTTCAGTCAATGCAAGAAGTGCCGGGCCACTGCCGGCAGGGTTGGAAGAATAGAACAGACCTGCATAGCCACCGGTACCGGATGACAAGCCATATATACCTGCAGTACCGAAGTTGGCGAATATTGAATTTACCTCGCCTTTTACTGCCGGAGAAGTACCTGTGGTCCGGTCCACTAGGAAGTTGCCGGCAGTACCATTACCAACGGTTTTTACCGTAATGACTTCATTGTCGTTGTTGTCATTAAAGATCTCGAACCTGCCAGCCCGGCCGGTAGCAAATGTAGGTACCCAGGCGTAAAGTGCATTGCCCGCTCCATCGATATTGGTTTCCACGCCGTTACCATCTTTCCCGGCATTGGCGGTAATGGCATTACCATTACCATCAGTCAGCGAAATGAGGGCTGCGCCATTACCCGAAGGGTTGGAAGCGTAGAAGAGTCCTGCGCGGCCGCCTGTACCGGATGAAACGCCGAAAACACCTGCTGCGCCGAAGTTGCCGAAGATGGTATTTACCTCTGCTCTTACGGCTGCACCTACACTGTTGGTATTATTCAGGAAGAAAGAGCTGGCATTGCCAAGTGTATTGTCCGGAATATTACCGTTACTGTTACTGCTTACTTCCAGGATGTTTGCTTCTGTATTACTTTGATTGAAGTTTTCAAACCTACCAGCTCTGCCAGTGCTATTGTTCAAACCTACCTGTCCTAATACGCCTACGGCTGTATTACTGGTATTGGTGGAAATGAAACCTCTTACACCATAACCTCCGCCATCATTACGGCCTACTACGGCGCCTGCAATATCAGAGGTAGTACGGCCCACCACTGCTTCGCCTGCGCCATTATTGTCTCCTATTATACCCGCAGAGCTTTGAGAGCTGGTAATGCCATGTACAGCAAAACCGGCACCTGTGCTGCTAAATATTCCTGTGCCATTGCCTGACGTAGTTACATTGATTACGGTGCCATTGCCTACTGTTGAGGCATTCAACGCATTATTATTATTCCCATTGTTGAAAATTGATATGCTGGCGGGGATACCATTATTGGAAGTAGCGGTTAAGCCTGTTCCGGTATTACTATTGGCATACACGCCGGTACCATTGGCAGAAGCATTCCCATATACGCCCAGGCCGTTTGGTGTCACCCCGTATACTCCCCATCCGGAGCCGTTTTGTGATCCCCATACGCCGATACCCAGACCACCGGTACCATTGTTGATCCCTCTTACAGCGGAGGAAAATCCGCCGGGAGATGTGCTGGTTACCACTCCCCGTATAGCGCTGACGCTGCTGGTGGCGGTATTGTTGACGCCTTCAATAGAGGTGCCATCTCCGTCATTGGTGATGGAAAACAGTGTGGCCGCGTTGTTTTCGGTTGTAACATATGGCAAGGAAAATCCGCCGCCGCCCAGTGGAGAAGGCGCCCAGTTTGCACCATCATATTTCAGTATCTGTCCGGCAACAGGTACTGCATTTGAAACAGGTATATTTTGTAAACGAACTACGTTCGGATTAGGATAAGTACCGCCAAGATCTCCTCCCGCAGCGATACCGTTAATATCGCCGGCAGGTCCTGCGGGACCAACAGGGCCAATGGGTCCAACCGGACCAGCAGGTCCAGGATCTCCTTGCGCGCCGGCAGGGCCAACAGGACCAATGGGACCGATAGGGCCAATGGGACCAGGCGCACCAGCGGGACCGGGATCACCTTGTGCACCAGCAGGGCCAACAGGTCCAATGGGGCCGATAGGACCAATAGGACCAGGAGCACCGGCAGGGCCTACAGGACCTACCGCTCCAACCGGTCCAACGGGGCCGGGCGCACCAGCGGGTCCAGGATCACCTTGTGCACCGGCAGGTCCAACAGGTCCAACGGGACCAGTTACGCCAGCGGGACCTACAGGACCCACAGCACCAACCGGACCAGCGGGTCCAATGGGACCGATAGGTCCAACGGGGCCAGGCGCACCAGCAGGACCGGGATCACCTTGTGCACCAGCAGGGCCAACCGGTCCAATGGGGCCGATAGGACCAATAGGACCAGGAGCACCAGCAGGGCCTACAGGACCTACCGCTCCAATCGGTCCAACGGGGCCAGGTGCACCGGCAGGACCGGAATCACCTTGTGCACCGGCAGGTCCAACAGGTCCAATGGGGCCGATAGGACCAATAGGGCCAGGAGCACCGGCAGGGCCAACAGGACCAACAGGTCCAATCGGTCCCACAGCACCAGCTGCTCCTACTGCTCCGGCAGCACCTGCAGGCCCAGCAGGGCCTTGAGGTCCAGCCGGACCCTGAGGCCCCGCAGGGCCTGCATTACCGTTGGCAGCATAGAGTGCATAGGGAACGCTCATTAATGCTGAGGTGCCTAAGTTCACAAAACCGCTGCCGGTATTCACTTCTACTTTCAGATACTGATTTGCATTGACCCAGGGTACCCCGGCAAAAGTGCCTGTAGTGGCATTTCCCTTACCAACCTGGATGTTGAACAAGCCCAGGACGCTGGTTGTCACCTCATGGGTTTCTTCATATTGAACCGGGCCGGCTGCAGAACCGCCCAGGATAGAAATACGCACGGTAATATCCTTATTGGCAACCAGCGTACCGTTCGGATTACGGACCACCGCCTGGTAATTTGTACCTGAAAGCCCGTTCTGGGCGTAGACACCGCAGGTAGCAGCCAGGAATATGAGTAGGAGATATAATTTCTTCATGACAATGTGTTTTGTATGCTTGCAGGGGGATTTACTGTTTTTTACGTTCGAATGATTTTCTTACCGGAGTGGTGGCTGGAGCGACCGTTTTCGCAGGGGGAGTTCCAGCGGGAGCTATTGTTTTTAGCGTATGGCTGGTTCTTTCTGATTCATTGCCCTGTGTGGGAGCCGCTTGCGGTGCAGGCAGATTGACCTCTCTCGCTTTTATCGTTTTTAGGGCTTCCTCAGCACTGATATCTGAGGCGTTTTTACCCGTAGCTGCCCGGTTTGTTCTTAATGTTTCTGTACTGCCTGGGCGGGTGTTGTGCTGGGGATGGTAGTCTGTAAAGATCTGTTCCCGGGTGGTGCGGGGATCTTTTGTATGGGGCGCCTGTTTACGTTCTTTTTGCTGCAGCGCAGACAGGTCCTGCTGGAACGAAGGGAACAGTTTGTCCCGGGTACGCTGCTGTGCTTTGGAGACGCCAAGGCCGAAGAAAAGCAGCATGATCAATAGTGTATATGGTTTCATATGTTGGAGTTAATAAATATATGAGTGATGAATAAGGATGTTTATTGACGGTTCTCGCCACCGATATGGTAGGCTACCGAGAATTTGAGGGTTCGTCTTTGATAAATACTATTTGCCGTAGGCATGATATAAGCCATGTCTATGGAAACGCCTTTGATACGGGTGCCGACGCCGGCGGAGAAGTGCTGCCTGTACCCTTTTTGCGGATGCTCATAGAAGTAGCCGGTCCGGATGAAAAGCTGATGCTGGTAAGTATATTCTATTCCTCCAGCTATTGTAAACTCACGGAGTTCTTCCTGGAAACCGCCGGGAGCATCCCAGAAAGAGCTAAACAATGCGGCTGTCATACTGCGATTGGGGTCTTTCCCATCCAGTATTTCCCCGGTAGGCTCTCCGTTTGCATCCAGCTTGTATGTGGGAGGGGTGGGTATCAGCAGTTTATTGACATCTGCCAGGACAGTGAACTGATGTTCGACGGTATTGACAAATGAATAGCCTCCACCGATGCGCAGGTTAGCAGGAAGAAAAGCCCTACGGTCATTATCATCAGTATAATTCAGTTTGGAACCGATGTTGGTAAAGGCAATACCCCAGCAGTAACGGTTGCCCGCAGGATCGTTCTTAGCGTAGTTCTGCGAGTAGAAGCCGATATCGCCAGCTACAGCGCTGGCGGGTTTTTGCTGAAGGCCATTATAACTACCCTGGCCAAGATCACTGCGGATGTAACGGAGGGAGATAGCCAGCGAATAACGCGCTCCCAGTTTACGGGCGTAGGTCGCGTCGATGGCATACTCTCTCGGCTTATAGCGCTGTAGTTCGGTACCATTGTCATCCCTGAAGATGAGCGTTCCATTGGTAAAATAGCGCATGGAAACGCCTACGCCTTCTATACCATTATTGAAATTTTTAAAGGCGGCGAGGTAGCCCATATTGGTGCGTTGATCGCTGTTGTTGAGGTCCCACATCCAGGGGGAATAGGAGGCGCTGACACCCCAGTCGCCGGCAAAGACGATCTTGGCGGCATTACCAAACAGGGAGTTGGCATCTGGCTCCAGTCCGGTCATGGCATCGCCGGTGCCGCTGCTGCGGGCATCAGGGTTCACCATCAGGAAGGCTGCTGCTGTATTGATGGCCTTGATCCCTTTGTTCTGCGCCGTTGCGGGACTGCTATGGACAAGCAGTCCGGCGGCACATAGCCATATGGTAAATTTTTTGATCATGGTCGTTGTTTTGAGAGGTTATTGTATCACCAGTTTTTCCTGGTACATATATCCGGCTGCTTTCAGGATGACAGTGTAGATGCCTGCGGCGAAACCGTTGACCGGCAACGTAATGAGTACCCTGCCCGCGCCGTATGTCCGGGCTTCCTGGTGCACGAGCTGGCCACCACTGTTGACAATGAGCAGTACCACGCCATTGTTGGAGAGCAGGTCAAACTGGATCTTCAGGTTGGTGGAAGCCGGGTTGGGGTAGAGGAGCATGTTGACAACAACTTCGGTACCTGCCGGAACAGGGGGAAGCTCTTCCGGTTGATGGAAGCCCTGGGTCAGGAGCAGTGTTCCTTTCTGAAGGGAGCTGACGGTTATTTCGCCGATGGTGTACTGGAAGATATAATTACCTGAGGAGCCTCCTCCTCCTGTACTGGCGTTCACCTGCCTGTTGAGTATGAGCTGGGCCCTGGCGGCAGGAACACCGCCGGCAGCAAGGCACAACAGCAGGAATCGTTTGTAGATAGTCCGCATTGAGGATTTATTTTGGGGGTGAATTAATGACAACGGTAACTGCTTCCCGGTATGACAATGACACAAAACGAGTTAGGGGTATGGGGTCAGGACATTTACAAGATCATATACAAATATGTTTTAAAGGGGAAAAAAAGGCAATGGGTAATTATTGGACGGCGGGATTATTGTAAAAACCGGTAGTGGAAATTGGACAATTGGTTTTCAGGGAGATGTCAGCCAGCGGTTAGCTCATGAAATTAGTGTAACTTTGCGCCGTTAATCATGGGGGCAAATCCCCTTCTGTAAAGGAATTCTTAAATAACTATCTGGTAGGTTACCAGGTTTTATTTATTGGTAAAAATCATTTACCTTTGCCCCCCAAATTGCATTAGTAATACAGTCATTTTAATATTATGGCAGACTTAAAATTTCAAAGAAACTTTGGTATTGCGGCGCACATTGATGCGGGTAAAACCACTACCACAGAGCGTATCCTGTACTATACAGGTAAATCCCACAAGATAGGGGAGGTGCACGAAGGTGCTGCCACCATGGACTGGATGGCACAGGAGCAGGAGAGAGGTATTACCATTACATCTGCTGCTACTACCTGTTTCTGGAAATTCCCAACAACCCAGGGAAAGCTTCAGCCAGATACAAAAGAGTACAAATTCAACATCATTGACACTCCGGGTCACGTGGACTTTACTGTAGAGGTAGAGCGTTCCCTGCGTGTACTGGACGGTCTGGTAGCATTGTTCTGCGCAGTATCCGGTGTAGAACCACAGTCTGAGACCGTTTGGCGTCAGGCTAACCGTTACCGCGTACCCCGTATCGGTTTCGTTAACAAAATGGACCGTGCGGGTGCTGACTTCCTGAACGTGGTAAAACAGGTGAAGGAAATGCTGGGTGCAAACCCTGTTCCCCTGATGCTCCCTATCGGTGCAGAAGATACTTTCAAAGGTGTGGTTGACCTGATCACCATGAAAGGTATTATCTGGGACGAAGAAGGTAAAGGTGCTACTTACCAGGAAGTTGAGATCCCTGCTGACATGAAAGATGAGGCAGAAGAGTGGAGAGCTAAACTGGTAGAAGCAGTTGCTGAATATGACGACACCCTGATGGAGAAATTCTTCGAAGATCCAAATTCAATTTCTGAAGCTGAGATCCACGAAGCTATCCGTAAGGCTACTATCGATATCGCTATCATTCCAATGTTGTGCGGTTCTTCCTTCAAGAACAAAGGTGTTCAGAAGATGCTGGATGCGGTTTGCCGTTACCTGCCTTCTCCTCTGGATATCGAAGCAGTAAAAGGTGTTAATCCAGACACTGGCGCTGAGATCTCCCGTAAACCAGATGCAAAGGAACCATTCTCTGCACTGGCGTTCAAGATCATGACCGATCCTTTCGTAGGTCGTCTGGCGTTCTTCCGGGCTTATTCCGGTCACCTGGATGCAGGTTCTTATGTACTGAACACCCGTACCGGTAAGAACGAGCGTATCAGCCGTATCATGCAGATGCACGCCAACAAGCAGAACCCTATCGATTTCATCGAAGCTGGTGATATCGGTGCTGCTGTAGGTTTTAAAGATATCAAGACAGGTGATACCCTGTGTAATGAGGACAATCCGATCGTACTGGAGTCTATGACCTTCCCAGAGCCGGTGATCCACATCGCTATCGAGCCCAAAACTCAGGCGGACATGGACAAGATGGGTTTGGCTATCGCTAAACTGGTAGAAGAAGATCCTACCCTGAGAGCTAAAACTGATGAAGAAACCGGCCAGACCATCTTGAGTGGTATGGGTGAGCTTCACCTGGAGATCATCGTTGACCGTATGCGTCGCGAGTTCAAGGTAGAAGTTAACCAGGGTGCGCCTCAGGTTGCTTTCAAGGAAGCATTTACTGCTAAAGTTACACACCGTGAAGTGTACAAGAAACAGACTGGTGGTCGTGGTAAATTTGCTGACATCCAGGTTGAGATCGGCCCTGCTGATCCAGAATGGATGAAAGAGAATGACGGTAAGACTTTCCAGTTCATCAACGACATCTTCGGTGGTTCCATTCCAAAAGAGTTCGTTCCTCCTGTACAGAAAGGTTTCGAAAGTGCAATGAACCAGGGTGTACTGGCTGGCTATCCGCTGGACAACCTGAAAGTTCGTCTGTTTGACGGTTCCTTCCACCAGGTGGATTCCGATGCAGTATCTTTCGAGTTGTGCGCAAGATCTGCTTTCCGTGAAGCTGGCCGTAAGGCTAAACCAGTTCTGCTGGAGCCGATCATGAAAGTAGAAGTACAGACTCCTGACCAGTACATGGGTGACGTAACAGGTGACCTGAACCGTCGTCGTGGTATGCTGGAAGGTATGGAAATGAGAAATGGTGTACAGGTGATCAAAGCTAAAGTACCGCTGAAAGAAATGTTCGGTTACGTAACTCAGCTGCGTTCAATGTCATCTGGTCGTGCAACTTCCATCATGGAGTTCTCCCACTATTCTGCAGCTCCGAACAGCATCGCTGAAGAGGAAATGGCAAAAGTGAAAGGTAAAGTGAGCGCTGACTAATAATTAGCAGATTCATATCAGAATTATAGAAAGAAGGGGTGCCTGAAGGCATCCCTTCTTTCGTTTATGGGGCCTGTTCATCTGGTACTGCACTGGATGGATCTGTAAGCGGAGCCTGATTCCCGTCTGACCGTAACAGGAAATATTGTGGCTATTGATGCCCGTCGATGGACCTTATTTCTTGCCTGTGCGCAAAGCCATCATGAATACCAGTGGCTGTTTCCGTTGAATATTTATCATGTCTCCTCTCTATTCTGTTCATTTTCAATAACTTTTATTGCCTGAACAAGCTACATGGCATTAAATTTGGTTACCCCTTCATATCCTGCCTGTATCAATAAGTTATTACGAGTCATCACTTAATGTTTCAACGCGTCCTGAAAAGGGCGTCTATAATTTTTGATGCCAGCTATTTATCAAATTAAACTTCAGAACATGAAAAAAATTCGTCTATTAACCCTTGTGCTGACGGCGTCATTTCTTGGCACTACTGCCGTCGCACAGACACAGCAAGGTAACCTCATGGTAGGATCTGATCTCACCGACCTGGGCTTCAATTTTCAGAAAGAGAGTACCATTTTCCATTTCAATCTGAACCCCAAACTGGCTTATTTCATCAAGGACGATCTTGCCTTGGGTGGTTATGTAAATTTTGGTCTTCAGACTACTGGCGGCAATGGAACGGACGTGAATTATGGTATAGGGGCATTGGCCCGTTATTATGTTCACGATGCGAATGTGCGTAAGCTGGAGTTTTCGAAGCGTGTACGTTTCTTTGCGGAGGCGAATGCAGGGTTTGGTGGTAGTAATCCGGCCAATGGTGCTTCTACTAATGGGGTACAGTTGGGAATAGGGCCTGGATTGTCGTATTTTATCACGCCTAATGTGGCGTTGGAGGCCTTATTGAAATATGATGTGATCATAGGTGGGGGTAATTCGACTACATCTCATCAGTTGAATCTGGGGTTGGGGTTCCAGATTTTCTTACCGACAGCGCGGGCGCGGGCGATCATACAAGAGGAGAGGGGTAAATAGTGGGAAGGGGAGCTTATCTGCTATCTGAACAGTTTGAACGAACTGTTTGATAATGAATGGAAATGAATGCGTTTTGAATGATGATCGCATTTTATCTTTATTGGGTTCGCGGGGAACAATGCTGCTGCGGACTGGAGTTTGCCGAAAACCATATAGAGTAGGCGTGACCCTCTTAAATTCACAGTTTATGACATCCACTATTCTCGCTGCAATTCTTGCATTTGTGAAAACGATCTTACGTGCTGTGTAAACCTCACAGACACCGTTTAAAATGTTTAAGCCCTGGCAATTGCCGGGGCTCTTTTTTACAAGGTGGTGTTACGGCCATTGGGTGACAAAAAGTAGCGGATCTATTTAGTAGCTGGTATGAACTGAATAGAATGATATAACTGATTGAAAATGAATGAAAGTGAATGTTTTAGTTTTGTAACTAGCCTTTAAATTCGCCGCGGGATTAGATGATCATCTCCTTTGGGATTTACCGAAAACCAAGAACAGAGTAGGTATTAATCAACAGAAAATCTAAAGTATGGATCTGTTAAATCAGTTGCTGGCAACCATCATTGCGTTCCTGAATTCTTTATTAGGCGGCCTGTAATAGTAGGTTTCCTTGTTCCCTAGGAATCCGTTCGGCAGCCACGAGGCCGAACGGTTCCAAATTTATTGG
The DNA here is from genome assembly GCF_900142925.1 of Chitinophaga sp. CF418. Taxonomy (GTDB): domain Bacteria; phylum Bacteroidota; class Bacteroidia; order Chitinophagales; family Chitinophagaceae; genus Chitinophaga. The sequence continues at coordinate 266,649 of NZ_FRCN01000004.1, read as the reverse complement.
AGCTTCCTGACCGGGGGCTCTTTTTATTTGAACAGGGTATTTCTCCGCATCTTTGTTCATTATTATTCATCCCGTTCATTTTCTGTTCACTCTTCGATATGCATCGAATCGACTGATAATGAATGAAATGAATAGCCGTTATTTCCCTGTATGCTCTTAACTTAGGCCCATGCTCCAGTTAGTGGTCTGCATTTGGGATTGCCGAAAACCAAGAAGAGAGTAGGCATAACCTTATGGAAAACCTTTCAACAACTATGGATTTATTAAACCAGTTATTGGCTTTAGTTTTCGGCTTGCTGAATTCTTTGTTGGGGAATTTACCCCTCTGAGGTTTGACAGGTTGAGAAATATTGCTTATTGCATTCCCAGACAGGACAGGCCACCGGTTCCCCGGAGGCCTGTTTTTTTATGGGGGGTATGGGGAGGTACGGGGTACTTACCGGGGTAAGCAGGAGCCGCGAGGTAGGGGGGATGGAGCTTTGGCAGGTGGGCAGGGCTGGATTTTTCTGCCGGAGGCGGCCTGAACAATCATTTTTTTGGTATTTAATTGAAAAACAGTATTTTGCTGATCCTCGCCATATCTTCTTTGTGTAATATGAAGAGCTGTCCTTGCCTCATATTCACAGTCCCTGATTTATTTTTCCACAAATAATTTGTGAAGTAGAAAAAAACGGGTTACCTTTGCCCTCCCAAATTGTAAGGGTAAAAACAAGAAGAAGTTCATTGCATATGTCTCAGAGAATTAGAATCAAGCTGAAGTCCTACGATCATAATCTGGTAGATAAATCTGCTGAGAAGATCGTTAAAACCGTGCGTAACACGGGCGCCGTGGTAACAGGTCCAATTCCTTTACCAACCGAAAAGAAAATTTTTACGGTGCTGCGTTCACCGCACGTTAACAAGAAGGCACGTGAGCAATTCCAGCTGTGCACGCACAAGCGTCTGTTGGATATCTACACTTCTTCTTCAAGGACAGTAGACGCGCTGAGTAAGCTCGATTTACCTTCCGGTGTGGAAGTTGAAATCAAGGCGTAGGACATCGGCAGGTAGGCGAAAGGTCTGCCTGATTTGATTTAATATGACTGGTTGTTGCTGGCAGAGGGACTGAATCACCTTTGCCGGTCAGATAACAACACTCGAGTAAATACAGGCCATGCCTTCTGGGTGGCCGCCCAATAAAGCATTTAAACCGCCCATCCTGGGGATAGCAAGATCCACCCCCAGGCGCTGGGTAAAATATATATAATAATGAAAGGTATTATTGGTAAAAAGATCGGCATGACCAGCATCTTCGAACCGAATGGTAAGCAGACTGCTGTTACCATCATCGAAGCCGGTCCTTGCGTTGTAACTCAGGTAAAGACAGTAGAAACTGATGGGTACAACGCTATTCAAGTTTCATTTGGTGAGAAGAAAGAAAAGAACACTCCCAAAGCTGAACTTAATCACTTCGCGAAAGCAAGCACCTCCCCTAAAAGATTTGTAAAAGAGTTCCGCAACCCGGATGTACAAAAAGCTCTTGGTGAGACCATTACCACCGAAATATTTGCAGAAGGAGAAACTATTGAAGTAGTAGGTACTTCAAAAGGTAAAGGTTTCCAGGGTGTTGTAAAGCGCCATGGATTCTCCGGTGTGGGTGAAGCTACACACGGTCAGCACGACAGAAGCAGGGCTCCTGGTTCTGTGGGTGGTTCCTCTTATCCTTCCCGCGTTTTCAAGGGTATGCGTATGGCTGGTCAGACCGGTAACGAACAGGTGAAAGTGAAAGGTCTGAAGATCCTGAAGATATTCCCTGAAAAGAATTATATCCTGGTAAGTGGTTCCGTTCCCGGCCACATTGGTTCAATCGTTTTAATCCAGAAGTAACATGCAAGTTGATATTTTAAATAAAGAAGGTAAGAAAACCGGCAGGACTATCGAGCTTCCTGAGGAAATTTTCGGTGTGGAGCCTAACAACCACGTTATTTACCTGGCAGTAAAACAGTATCTGGCCGCTCAGCGTCAGGGTACTCACAAGGTTAAGACCAGAGCTGAAGTGAAAGGTGCTTCCCGCAAACTGCACAAACAGAAAGGTACTGGTGGTTCCCGTAAAGGTAACATCCGTAACCCGCTGTATAAAGGTGGTGGTACCATTTTCGGTCCTAAACCACACAGATATGATATTAAGCTGAACAGAAAGGTGAAAGATCTGGCTAAGATCTCTGCCCTGTCTACCAAAGCTAAAGAAAACAGCATCATCGTACTGGAAGATCTGAACCTGGATGCACCTAAAACCAAACAGTTTGCAAGTATCCTGGCTAATCTGAAGGTAAATGTATCTGGCCGTAAGACTTTATTCGTTCTGCCTGAGTACAATGATAATGTTTACCTGTCTCTGAGGAACATTCCTACCGTGGATAGCGTAATGCTGAGCGATATCAATACTTATGATATCATGAACAGCAACTACATCGTTCTGACGGAGAGTGCTGCTAAGATCTTCACTGAAGAGCCGGTAGAAGCTTAATTGTCAATATTACAAAAACACAGCTTGCGGGTAACCGCAACTCAAAGCTATAAAAGATGAGACTTTCAGACGTTTTAATCAAACCGGTGGTAAGTGAAAAGGTGAACAAAGCCACTGATAAATTCAACCGCTACTACTTCATCGTGGATAAAAAATCCAACAAACTGGAGATCAAAAAAGCAGTGGAAGAATTTTACGGTGTAACCGTAGCTGAAGTGAATACTGCCGTAATGCCAGGTAAGGCTAAACAGCGCTTTACTAAAGCTGGCTTCATCGCTGGTAAAAAACCTTCTTACAAAAAGGCGGTTGTTACACTGGCTCAAGGAGAAACTATAGATCTGTATGCTAACATATAGTGCTCATTCCTGCTAAAACAGGATGATGGATGTATATACAGATCACTTTTTATAATAGAAACTAGTTAAACACGACACTAGATCATGGCACTGAAGAAATACAAACCGATGACAGCCGGTACCCGTTGGAAAATAGGCAACGCGTACGCAGAGCTGACCACGGATATCCCTGAAAAAAGCCTGTTGGAGCCTGTTAAGAAATCCGGCGGTAGAAACGTACAGGGTAGAAGATCTATGCGCTACATTGGTGGTGGTCACAAACAACACTACCGTATCATAGATTTCAAACGTGATAAACACAGTATTCCGGCTACAGTTAAGTCTATCGAATACGATCCAAACCGTAGCGCATTCATCGCTCTGCTGAACTATGCAGATGGTGAAAAACGTTACATCCTGGCTCCTCAGGGTCTGCAGGTAGGTGCTACCGTACTGAGCGGTCCTGATGCTGCTCCGGAAGTTGGTAATGCGCTGGTGCTGAAAAACATGCCACTCGGTACTGTTGTTCACAACATCGAATTACAGCCTGGTAAAGGTGGTGCGATCGCAAGAAGCGCCGGTACCTATGCTCAGCTGTCCAACAAGGAAGAAAAGTATGCCGTTCTGAAAATGCCTTCCGGCGAACTGCGTAAAGTGTTGATCACTTGTGCTGCAACCGTAGGTACTGTTTCCAACTCAGATCACGCGCTGCAGTCCATCGGTAAAGCAGGTGCTAACCGTTGGAGAGGTATCAAGCCTCGCAACCGTGGTGTGGCGATGAACCCAGTGGATCACCCGATGGGTGGTGGTGAAGGTAAATCTTCCGGTGGTCACCCAAGATCCAGAACAGGTAAATATGCGAAAGGTCTGAAGACAAGAAAGCCGCATAAGAGCTCTGACAAACTGATCATCAGCAGGAAAAACGGTAAGAAATTATAAAACTTAACGCCTTAACAGTTCCGCTGACGCAGAGAACGCAAAAGCGGAACTGGTAAAGCGGATCAGGAATAAAAACAACAAGACATGGGTCGTTCCATAAAAAAAGGTCCTTACGTTGACCAGAAATTAGAGCAGAAAGTTGAGAAAATGAATGAAGGCACCAAGCGTACTGTTATCAAGACCTGGAGCCGTCGTTCTACTATCACGCCTGATTTTGTAGGCCACACATTTGCGGTACACAATGGCAACAAATTCATCCCTGTATACGTGACTGAATTCATGGTTGGTCATAAACTGGGCGAATTTGCACCTACCCGCAACTTTAAAGGACACGCTAACAAGAAAATGTAGTAAATCGTTTGAAGTTTAAAGTTTGAGGTTTTTGATTCACCTCTAAACCCAAACTTCGAACCTCAAATCACAAATTATAATAGAAAATGGAAGCAGTAGCTAAGCTTAACAATAATCCTACATCAACCCGCAAAATGCGTTTGCTTGCGGATCTGATCCGTGGTCTGGATGTAGAAAAAGCTCTGAATATTTTGAAATTCCATCCTAAGCATCCCAGCGTTCCGTTGGAAAAGCTGTTGTTGTCTGCCGTTGCAAACTGGAAAGTGAAGAACGAAGGCACAAGAGCGGAAGATGCTAACCTGCAGGTTAAAACCATCTTCGTTGATGGCGGCCGTATCCTGAAAAGAATGCGTCCTGCACCACAGGGTAGAGGTTATCGTGTTCGCAAGAGAAGCAACCATGTAACAATCGTTGTTGACAGCCGTCCTGCAGTGGAAGCAAAATAAAAGAAACTAAAACTATTTATCTAATAGACAAATAAACCAGAACATGGGTCAGAAAACAAATCCTATTGGTAACAGGTTAGGTATCATCAGAGGATGGGACTCCAATTGGTATGGTGGCAAAAAGGATTATGCTACCAAACTGATCGAGGATAACAAGATCAGGACTTACCTGAATGCCCGTATCAACAAAGGCGGCATTTCCAGGGTAGTGATTGAAAGAACTTTAGGTAAACTGATCATCACCATTCATACATCTAAACCTGGTATCATCATAGGTAAAGGTGGTGGAGAGGTAGACCGCATCAAGGAAGAGCTGAAGAAACTGACAGGAAAGGAAGACGTACAGATCAACATTCTGGAGATCCGTCGTCCTGAGATAGATGCAAATATCGTAGCTGAAACCATCGCTAAGCAGATCGAAAGCCGTATCAACTATAAACGTGCGATCAAGATGGCTATCGCGACTGCACTGAGAATGGGTGCTGAAGGTATCAAGGTGAAAGTAGGTGGCCGTTTAGGTGGTGCGGAAATTGCCCGTTCAGAAGAAATGAAGCAGGGTCGTGTACCATTGCACACTTTCCGTATGGACATTGATTATGCTTCTCTTTTCGCACTGACCGTATATGGTAAGATCGGTATCAAGGTATGGATCTGTAAAGGTGAAGTACTGGGTGAGCGCGATCTGAATCCGAACGCTATTTCCGCTAAAGATGGTGAAGGCCGTTCAGGTGGTGGCGAAAGAAGAGGTGGCGATAACCGTGGCGGTGACAGAAGAGGCGGAGATAACCGTGGTGGCGACAGAAGAGGTGGAGATAACCGTGGTGGCGGCCGCAGATAAGCTTACTTAACAATTAACATTAACAATTAACTAATACCAAGATGTTACAGCCAAAGAGAACGAAACACAGGAAGATGCATAAAGGCCGCATCAAAGGTAACGCTAAGCGTGGCGCGGCTATTTCCTTTGGTAGTTTCGGTCTGAAAGCATTAGAACCTAAGTGGATCACCGACAGGCAGATTGAAGCTGCCAGGGTTGCTCTGACCAGGCATATGAAACGTGAAGGTAACGTGTGGATCCGTATATTCCCGGATAAGTCTATTACCGCCAAACCACTGGAAGTGAGGATGGGTAAAGGTAAAGGTGCTCCTGACCATTGGGCTGCAGTAGTGAAACCAGGCCGTATCTTATTTGAAGCGGATGGTGTTCCTTTACAGGTAGCTAAAGAAGCAATGGAACTGGCTGCACAGAAACTGCCGATTAAAGTGAAATTTGTAGTGCGTCCCGATTACGTTGCATAATCCGGCAACCTGCAGGAATGCAAACGCAACGAGAGATAACTATAAACGATAAACCAGAAATTTTAAAATACAATGGCAAAAGATAAGCTGGATCTGAAAGGTTTAAGCGACCAGGACCTGAGAGAGAAAATCTCTGAGGAACAATTACGCCTGAAGAAAATTACATTCAGTCATGCAATTACGCCGATTGAGAATCCAATGAGCATCCGCTCTCTCAGGCGTCAGATCGCACAGCTGAAAACCGAGCTGCGCAAAAGAGAACTGGGCGCACAAGCCTAAATAATAAAATTCATTAATCCTGCGGTGAACGGAGGGTTAGAGAGTAAATACTTTCAACAATGATCGAAAGAAAATTAAGAAAAACCAGGACTGGCGTGGTATCCAGCAATAAGATGGATAAAACTATCACTGTAAGCGTTGAGCGTAAGGTGAAGCACCCTATCTATGGTAAGTTCGTTAAGAAAACTACCAAGTTCATGGCGCACGACGAGAAAAACGAGTGCAGCATCGGCGATACCGTTAGAATCATGGAAGTTCGCCCTCTGAGCAAGAACAAATGCTGGAGACTGGTAGAAGTTATCGAAAAAGTAAAATAATTATTTGTTTCAAGCTCCTTCCGGCATTCCCGGGTTGAGCCGCTGATTAAACAACATACAAATCTCATAAGATGATACAACAAGAATCAAGGCTGAATGTGGCTGATAACAGCGGTGCCAAAGAGGTACTGTGTATTAGGGTATTAGGCAACTCAGGCCAGGATTACGCTAAAGTGGGTGACAAGATCGTTGTGACAGTTAAGGATGCAATCCCAGGTGGTGGCGTAAAGAAAGGTATGGTAACCAAAGCTGTTATCGTAAGAACAAAAAACAAGCTGCGCCGCAAAGACGGATCTTATATCCGTTTTGACGATAATGCCGTTGTATTGCTGAACAACTCTGACGAGCCACGCGGTACCCGTATTTTCGGTCCGGTTGCCCGTGAGCTGCGCGATAAGGGATACATGAAGATTATCTCTCTGGCTCCCGAGGTGCTGTAAATCAAAGCATTATAGAGAGTTGAAAGCATAAAGCCAAAAGTTAGACCTTTAGGCTTTGTGCTTTCAGCTTAAAAGCATATCTTTGCAGCCCGTTTCAAAAACGACAATATTAATCAAGCGGAACGGGTGTTTCGCTTGGCGTTTTAAATAAACAAATAATGAAAACGAGATTCAAGCCTAAGTTCAACATTAAGAAAGGCGACACGGTAGTGGTGATTGCCGGTGATGACAAGGACAGGACCAAGCCCCGCAAGGTGCTGGAAGTGATTCCTGACAAGGCACGCATTCTGGTAGAAGGTGTGAATATCATCACCAAACATACCAAACCGACTGCTCAGAACACCAAAGGTGGTATCGTTAAGCAGGAGGCTCCTATCGCTATTTCTAACGTAATGTTATGGGATGCTAAGGCTGGTAAACCTACTAAAGTAAGCAGGCAGCGTGATAACGGTAAATTAGTTCGTATAGCTAAAAAATCAGGGGAGGTAATTAAATAATGGCAAACACTACATATACACCCAGGCTGCAGTCTAAATACCGCAATGAAGTGGTTAGTGTGCTGCATAAGAAATTTAATTATAAGAGCGTAATGCAGGTACCCCGTCTGGTAAAGATCTGTCTGAACCAGGGTATCAACGGTGCTGTTGGAGATAAGAAACTGGTAGATATTGCTGTTGACGAGATGACCCGTATTTCTGGTCAGAAAGCGATCGCTACTATGTCTAAAAAAGATATCTCTAACTTTAAACTGAGGAAGAACATGCCGATTGGCGCCCGCGTAACATTGCGTGGTAACAATATGTACGACTTCCTGGATCGTCTGATCGCAGTTTCCCTGCCTCGTGTACGTGACTTTAAAGGAGTAAATGAAAAAGCTTTTGATGGCCGCGGTAACTATACCCTGGGTATCACTGAGCAGATCATCTTCCCTGAGATAGATATTGATAAAGTAACAAAGATCTCCGGTATGGATATTACTTTTGTTACTACGGCTAACACCAACGAAGAGGCTTACGAGCTGCTGAAAGAACTGGGTATGCCGTTCAAGAATATCAGAAAGGATAATCAATAATACTGATATCAAATTCCAATCCCTGAAAGGGTTTGGAATTTGGAATTTATAACTGGAATCATAAACTTAACATGGCAAGAGAATCCGTAAAAGCCCGTGAGAGAAAGAGAGCTGCACTGGTTGAGAAGTTTGCAGAAAAGCGTGCTACCCTGAAAGCAGAAGGTAACTACGCTGCACTGGACCAACTTCCAAGAAATGCATCTCCTGTTCGCCTGCACAACAGGTGTCAGCTTTCAGGCCGTCCAAGAGGTTACATGCGTCATTTCGGTATGTGTCGTAACATGTTCCGTGACCTGGCCCTGGCTGGTAAAATCCCTGGCGTAAGAAAAGCTAGCTGGTAAGCCAACACCAGTTCCCGAATGCCTGCAACGCAGTGCTTCCGGACAAACCGGCAATAGTTATTTGATTTTCCTATCTATTACTGATTGGATATCGCATTGTAAAATAGTTTTTAAATTTTAAGAACAATGGTTACTGATCCAATAGCAGACTTCCTGACCAGAATCCGGAACGCGCAAATGGCCAACCACAGGATTGTGGAAATTCCTGCCTCCAAACTGAAAAAACGTATCACCGAGATACTGTACGACAAAGGTTACATCCTGAAGTACAAATTTGAAGAAGATACTAAACAGGGCCTTATCAAGATAGCTCTGAAGTATGACCCACAGACCAAAGTACCTGCTATCACAGATATGCAGCGTATCAGCCGTCCGGGTTTACGTCAATATTCTAAACCAGCTGATTTCAAACGTATCAAGAATGGTTTAGGTGTTGCCATCATCTCTACTTCCAAAGGCGTAATGACCGATAAAGAAGCCAAAGCACAGAATGTAGGCGGAGAGATCGTTTGCTACGTTTATTAATATATATGCCCGGTTGATGACACTGCTGGTATTCCGGTAAAGTGTTGACAACGGGGAGAAACCAAATGGACCTTCTGACAATTAAGCTTTCTATACGGCGCTGAACACGGAAGAGTTCCTAATCCAAACATAACAGTAAAAACTGCAATTATGTCTCGTATAGGTAAAAGTCCTATCAAATTGGCCAGCGGTGTAACAGCAACTGTTTCCCCTGCTAATGAGCTGACTGTAAAAGGCCCTAAAGGTGAACTGAAAAGGAACATCGACAGGGATATCAAGATAGAAGTGAAGGATGGCGTTCTGACAGTAGTACGTCCTACCGACCAGATCCGTCACCGTGCACTGCATGGTCTGTACCGCGCACTGATCGCCAACATGGTGACAGGTGTTACAGAAGGTTTCAAGAAACAACTTGAACTGGTGGGTGTGGGTTACAAAGCTGCTCATAGCGGTCAGTTACTGGACCTGTCTTTAGGTTATTCTCACAACATCGTTGTTGAGATCCCTAAAGAACTGAAAGTATCTACCCTGACTGAAAAAGGTTCTAACCCTAAGATCATGCTGGAAGGTATTGACAACCAGCTGTTAGGTCAGGTAGCTGCTAAAATCCGTAGCCTGCGTAAACCAGAGCCTTACAAAGGTAAAGGTGTTCGCTACAGTGATGAAGTGGTTCGTAAGAAAGCAGGTAAGTCTGCAGGTAAATAATTTTTAATTAGCTAATTGGCGGTATCGTCAATTAGCTAATTCAACAACATTCCGGCAGTATCGGAATGAATAAAAATGAAAGAGAAATGAGTACAAAAGTTAATAGGAGACAGAAGATCCGCTACCGCATTCGTAAAAAGGTGACGGGTGTTGCACAGAAGCCGAGATTATCTGTATTTCGCAGCAATAGCGATATTTACGTGCAATTGATAGATGATACCAATGGTGTTACTCTGGCTGCTGCTTCTTCCCGTGATAAAGATATCAAGGCACAGAAAGGTACCAAGAGCGAAAAGTCTAAACTCGTAGGTGCTGCACTGGCTACTAAGGCGAAATCATTAGGTATTGAAACCTGCATTTTTGACCGCGGTGGTTATCTGTATCATGGTCGCGTAAAGAGCGTAGCTGATGGCGCCAGAGAAGCTGGCCTCCAATTCTAATATCGAAATTGATTAAATCGTAATTCGCAAGTAAAAAAATGGCAAAGAATACATTTAATAGAGTAAAGGCCGGTGACCTGGAGCTGAAAGAGAAGGTTGTGGCTATCAACCGTGTAACCAAAACCACCAAAGGCGGACGTACTTTCAGTTTTTCTGCCCTGGTAGTAGTGGGTAACGAGCACGGTGTAGTAGGACACGGTCTGGGGAAGGCTAAGGAAGTGCAGGAAGCTATCACCAAAGGTATCGACGATGCTAAAAAGAACCTGATCAAGGTTCCGGTAATGCATGGTACTATTCCTCACGACCAGTTAGCTAAAGAAGGTGCTGCCAAGGTTCTGATCAAACCAGCTGCTCATGGTACTGGTGTGATCGCCGGAGGTTCAATGCGTGCCGTACTGGAAAGCGCAGGTATCACCGACGTTCTGGCAAAATCTCTGGGTTCTGCTAACCCGCACAACGTGGTAAAAGCTACATTCAAGGCATTAGGTCTCCTGCGTGAGCCAATCCAGATAGCTAAAACCAGAAGCGTATCGCTGAAGAAAGTATTTAACGGATAATAACACTATCCAGTTACGCAGGGCAGGTATTCTGTTCCTGGCAATTGTAAAGTGGCAATTCAAATAACAATGGCAAAGATCAAGATCACTCAAGTAAAAAGTGGTATAGACCGTCCTGAACGCCAGAAACTCACCCTGAAGGCGCTGGGACTGAAAAAAATGCACGCCACTGTAGAAGTGGAAGCTACTCCCCAGATCCTGGGTATGGTGCGTAAAGTGAATCACCTGGTAAAAGTTGAAGGAGAACAGGCGTAATAAATTTTATTACCCGGGAAATAATCCTACATTTATATTCGGAGATTTACGAATAAACATTTTACATTTAAAGCGAGCGGTTAATTTCCGCGTAAGTAAAAAAAATTAGAAAATGAATCTGCATACGTTACAACCTGCAAAGGGTTCCGTACATAAAGAGAAGCGCCTTGGTCGTGGTGAAGCATCCGGTAAAGGTGGTACATCTACAAAAGGTAATAAAGGTGGTCAGTCACGTGCTGGTTATCAGAGCAAAAGAGGTCACGAAGGTGGTCAGATGCCAATTCAGCGTCGTATGCCAAAACGTGGTTTCAAAAGCTTGAATCCTACTGAATACCAGGTATTTAACATCGGTCAGATCGATCACCTGGTTGAAAAATATGGTCTGCAGGACTTCTCTCTGGAAAACCTGTATATGAACGGGTTGATCAACAGGACCGCGAAAGTGAAGATCTTGGGTCAGGGAGAACTGAAGGCTAAAGTAACCGCAAAAGTGAATGCGATCAGCGAAAAAGCCAAGCAGCTGATAGAAGCAGCGGGTGGAACGGTAGAGCTGGTATAAGATTTCACGACTGAGGAGACGCCTACGGAGTAGTGCGTCTTTTCACATTTTATCAAGCCAGAGAAAACAACACAAATCCCGGCCAGAGTTACTGGATAGCAGCTAATGCAGGTTCGGAATTTGGTCTCGCCTGAGGCGGGATGAAATTTTGAATATTAAACATTCATCTTCCTGTGAAGAAATTTATCGAAACGATTAAGAATATCTGGAGCATCGAGGATTTGCGTAACCGCATTCTCACCACATTGCTTCTTGTCCTCATCTATCGTGTAGGATCCTATATCGCGTTACCCGGTATCGATGCCAACAGTTTGGGTATGGGAGAGTTTGCCAACAAATCTGAGAAAGGTATCCTGGGACTGTTCAATATGTTTGCTGGAGGTTCATTCTCCAGGGCGTCCATTTTTGCCCTCGGCATAATGCCCTATATCTCTGCATCCATAGCCATACAACTGCTTACAATTGCCGTGCCTTATTTTCAGAAACTCCAGAAAGAAGGCGAAAGCGGTAGGAAAAAAATTAATCAGTATACCCGTATACTGACAGTAATAGTAACCGGTTTCCAGGCGAGCGCATACGTTGCCTTCCTGAAACAGCAGTCTGCAGGTTCTATTATACCTGAATATGGTGCAGCTTTCTTCTGGCTGACCACTACCATCGTACTTACAGCAGGTACCCTGTTTGTAATGTGGCTGGGAGAAAAAATCACAGATAAAGGTATCGGTAACGGTACATCTATTATAATCATGGTCGGCATCCTCGCCCGTCTGCCACAGGCTATCATCCAGGAGTTCTCTTCCAGGAATGCCCAGAGTAATGGTGGTCCGATGCTGTTCCTGATAGAGCTGGCAGTGTTCGTACTGATCACTATCGGTCTGATCCTGCTGGTGCAGGGTACCCGTAAAATTCCTGTAAACTACGCAAAACGTATAGTTGGGAACAAACAGTTCGGTGGTGTACGTCAGTTCATCCCGCTGAAGGTAAATGCTGCAGGTGTAATGCCTATCATCTTTGCCCAGGCGATCATGTTCATCCCGGCTACAGCGATTGGTTTTGCTACAGACAGCGGCTCCGGATTCATTCGTATCTTCAGTGATCACACCAACGGCTGGTATAATCTGATCTACGCTGTATTGGTAATAGTGTTCACTTACTTCTATACTGCATTGATATTCAATCCGACCTCTATGGCGGATGAGATGAAACGTAACAATGGTTTCGTTCCGGGCGTTAAACCTGGTAAAGCTACTGCCGACTACATCGGCGCTGTAATGGACCGTATCACGTTGCCAGGTGCATTCTTCCTGGCACTTGTAGGTATCTTGCCAGGTGTAGCAGCAGCGGTGAATATCAACAGCAACTTTGCTACCTTCTTCGGCGGTACATCCTTACTGATCATGGTGGGCGTTATCCTGGATACGCTCCAGCAAATAGAAAGCCAGCTGCTGATGCGCCATTACGATGGACTCATGAGCACAGGTCGGATTAAAGGACGGACAGCTCCGGCTAACGTCTGATCAATCCAGGCTACCTGGTATAAAAAAGCCACAGAAGCATAAAACCAACAGAGTTGTATCTGCTGGTTTTATGCTTGCGTGGCTTCATCTTTTAAGTACTTTCCTAACCCGCTTTTTGGTATGGTGCATTATAAAACTAAGGAAGAAATTGAGCTAATGCGCAAAAGCGCATTATTGGTGAGTGCTACATTGGAAGAAGTGGCGAAGAATCTGAGACCGGGAATGTCTACCCTTGATATAGACGCGATCGTGGAGAAATTCATCGTGGCAAATGGGGCGGTACCATCTTTCAAGAATTACAGGGGATTTCCAAAGAGCTGCTGTATTTCTGTTAATGCAGAGGTGGTGCATGGTATTCCAAATTCCTATGTACTGCAGGATGGTGATATTGTGAGCGTAGATGTGGGCGTATTATTGAATGGATATCACGGTGACAGCGCCTATACATTCGCTATAGGCAACGTGAAGCCGGAAGTACTGGCGCTGATGAAAGCGACCAAGGAGGCCCTTTATAAAGGCATTGAGAAGGCCGTGGCGGGTAACCGTATTGGGGATATTGCCCATGCCATCCAGGAACATACGGAGAAACAGCGCGGTTATGGTGTAGTGCGCGAGCTGGTAGGGCATGGTTTAGGCCGTAATCTCCATGAAGATCCGCAGGTGCCTAATTATGGGAAGCGTGGAAGTGGTCCGATCATGAAAGAGGGGCTGGTAATTGCAATAGAACCGATGATTAACCTGGGGGTAAAAGAGGTTGAATATATGGAAGACGGCTGGACGGTGATCACCCGCGATGAGAAGCCTTCCGTGCATTTTGAGCATAATGTGGCGGTAATGAAAGGGAAACCTGACCTACTTTCGTCTTTTGAGGGGATAGAAAAGGCGGAAAAGAATAATCCAGCCTTGAGTTCAAGTTATTGATAATTAATGAGTAAGGGCGAGTATAGGAGATTATCCACAATTAATTATTCACGTTTATTTGATTAATTTTTCTTTTTCTTAAGATTTCGCTATCTTTGCAGTCCTAAAAATTTTTATGGCAAAACAGGCACTCATTAAACAGGATGGAATAATACTAGAAGCCTTGTCTAACGCTATGTTCCGAGTTAAGTTAGAGAACGGGCACGAGATTTTGGCTACCATTTCTGGGAAGATGAGAATGCACTATATCCGCATCCTGCCTGGTGACAAAGTAGGGGTCGAGATGAGTCCATACGATTTGAGCAGAGGCAGAATAATATTCAGATATAAATAATAACATACAGACTTATAACTTATAACTTATGAGGGTAAGAGCTTCCATAAAAAAAAGAAGTGCAGATTGCAAAATTGTGCGCAGGAAGGGTAAATTGTTGGTGATCAACAAAAAGAATCCCCGTTTTAAACAACGTCAGGGATAATCAATTAATACATAACTAGTAAATTAAAATACAAATATGGCACGTATAGCCGGTATCGATCTTCCTAAAAATAAACGTGGAGAAATTGGCCTGACCTACATCTTTGGTATTGGTCGTTCTACCGCTCAATATATTCTGGAGAAGTCTGCTATAGACTTGAACAAGAAAGTTAAGGACTGGAACGATGATGAGCAGGCTGCTATCCGTAACATCATTAACAGTGAGTTTAAGGTAGAAGGTCAGCTGCGTTCTGAAGTACAGATGAATATCAAGCGTTTATTGGATATCGCTTGTTATCGTGGTCTTCGTCACAGGAAGGGCTTACCGTTGAGAGGCCAGCGTACCCGTACCAATAGCCGTACCCGTAAAGGTAAACGTAAAACGGTTGCAGGTAAAAAGAAAGCGCCTAAGAAATAAACTTGATAATACAAATAACAAGTTCCGGTTTCCAGTAGTCGTATATATGGCAAGAGGAATCTGGAACCTGGAACCTGGAATTTTATATAATTATGGCAAAAGCAACAAATACAAAAACTGCTGCTAACAAAAAGAGGGTAGTTAAAGTAGATAACTACGGCGATGTGCACATCTCTGCTAGTTTCAACAATATCATCATCAGCATTACCAACAAGCAAGGTCAGGTGATCTCCTGGTCTACTGCAGGTAAAATGGGCTTCAAGGGTTCTAAAAAGAACACTCCTTATGCAGCTCAGCTGGCTGCTTCTGATGCTGCAAAAACAGCAATGGAAGCAGGTCTGAAAAGAGCAGATGTTTTTGTAAAGGGCCCAGGTGCTGGTCGTGAGAGTGCTATCCGTGCGATCGCTAACTCCGGTATCGAGGTTAACATGATCAAAGACGTTACTCCTTTACCTCACAACGGTTGCCGTCCTCCTAAGAAGAGAAGGGTATAGGATCGATATAATTTACGGTATTTCGAAAGTGGAGAGTTGGAGTTAGCTTCCGCTTCCTGCTTTCGAATTGCCGTTTAGGAATTTTATTAACAATGGGTGTATGATCAGGTTTAAGATTTTTTAAAGATCATATACCGAAACTAAAAAATCTAACAAAGAACATGGCAAGGTATACAGGACCAAAGACCAAGATCTCCAGAATTTTTGGAGAACCGATTTTAGGAAACGGTAAGTATTTAGGTAAGAACAGCAACCCTCCGGGTCAGCACGGTGTAACCCGTAAGCGTAAACAGCTGGGTGAATACGCGCTGCAGCTGCGTGAAAAACAGAAAGCGAAATACACTTATGGTGTGCTGGAGCGTCAGTTCGCTAATCTGTTCGTTGAAGCTAACCGTCGTAAAGGTGTTACCGGTGAAGTATTGATCAAATTACTGGAGGCTCGTCTGGATAACGCGGTATTCCGTCTTGGTATCGCACCTTCCCGTCCTGCTGCCCGTCAGCTGGTTTCTCACAAACATATCACTGTTAACGGTGAAGTTATGAACATCCCTTCTTATCAGCTGAAACCAGGTGATATCATCGGACTGAAGCCATCTGCAGCAACTAACACTGCAATTACCAGCAATATTCGTGGTAAGAATCCTAAATTCAGCTGGTTGGATTGGAATGAAAAAGAACTGAAAGGTACTTTCATTGCATATCCTGAGAGAGAGAGCGTTCCTGAGAACATTAAGGAGCAGCTGATCGTAGAATTGTACTCTAAATAATAATATGTCTTTAGCCGTTAAGCATGGGTCATTAGTTGCCGACGTAATATTCTTACGTGGGTTACTAAAGGCTGCATGCTAATGGCTAAAGGCAGTTTTACATCAACAATTAAACTTAACATATCAATGGCAATTCTGAATTTCCAAAAGCCTGATAAGATCGTTTTGCAGAAGTCTACTGACTTTGAAGCTCAATTCGAATTCCGGCCGTTAGAACCGGGTTATGGGGTGACTGTGGGTAACGCGCTGCGTCGCGTGCTGCTATCGTCTCTGGAGGGTTATGCCATTGTGGGAATAAAGATAGAAGGTGCAGATCACGAGTTTGCAACTTTAAAAGGAATCACTGAAGACGTAACTGAAATCATCCTGAACCTTAAACAGGTACGTTTCAAACGTATCGTTGAGAACGAAGTTAGCAACGAGAAGATTCAGATTTCTATTAAAGGGAAAACCGAGTTCCGTGCTGACATGATCGAAAAAGCTACCAGTGCTTTCCAGATCATGAATCCTGAATTGCTTATCTGTACGCTGGATCCATCTGCAAAGCTGGACATCGAGCTGACTATCGGTAAAGGCCGTGGTTATGTGCCAGCTGAAGAGAACAAACCTAAAGATGCCGTTTTCGGTTATATCGCTATCGACTCTATCTTTACGCCTATCAAGAACGTAAAATATAGCATCGAGAATACCCGTGTGGAACAAAAGACTGACTATGAGAAGCTGATCATGGAAGTGATCACTGATGGTACCATCCACCCGGAAGAAGCTGTAAAACAGGCTTCCCGCATTCTGATCCAGCACCTGATGATCATCACCGATGAGAACATCAGCTTCGATACTAAAGACACTGAGAAAGAAGATGTTGTGGATGAACAGACACTGCAGCTGCGTAAGATACTGAAAACGCCGCTGGAAGACCTGGATCTGAGTGTTCGTGCTTTCAACTGTCTGAAAGCTGCTAAGATCAACTCTCTGAGCGAACTGGTTCAGTACGAACAGGAAGAGCTGATGAAATTCAGGAACTTCGGTCAGAAATCCCTCAGTGAAATTGAACAGGTACTGAACGAAAGAGGTTTACATTTCGGTATGGACCTGTCCAAACTGAAATTAGACGAAGAATAGAAGAATTAATATCTAAATAAGTACCCTGTAATTCCTGACACGGTATAGGGGAATCTAAAACAAAACGTCATGCGTCACGGAGTAAAATTAAACCACCTCGGCAGAACTGCCGCACACCGCAAGAGCCTGATGGCTAACCTTGCAATGGAGCTGATCAAGCACAAACGTATCACTACCACTCTGGCCAAAGCCAAGTCACTGCGTGTGTACGTTGAGCCGCTGTTGACAAGAGCAAAAAGCGATTCTACCCACAACCGTAGGATTGTGTTCAGCTACCTGCAGGATAAAGAGTCCATCAAGGAATTATTCGGCGCTATCAGCGAAAAGATTGCTAACCGTCCTGGTGGTTATACCCGTATCATCAAGTTGGGTAAACGTGTTGGTGACAACGCCGAAACTGCGCTGATCGAACTGGTTGACTTTAACGAGATCTATGGTGGTAAAGCTGAGAAAGAAGCAGCTCCTGCCAAGAAAACTCGTCGTGCTGGCGGTAGCAAGAAAAAAGCTACTGAAGAAGGCACTGCAACTGAAGAAAAAGCAGCTGAGTAGTATCAGTTTTGCTTCAATTCATAAGGATCCCGGAGATTACTCCGGGATTTTTTTTTGCTTGATTTCCAGGCTGCTGCGAAAGCATAATATAGATTAATTATATTTTTTTGTAATATCGCATTCATATTGGAAATTATACGGGAAGATCCGTTTTAAAATCTCTCTATATCTTATGATTTACCTAAAATGTAAAAGCTGTGGGCATTACAATGAGCTCAAGTCAGAGTTTCTCACCTTTTGCGCTGAATGTGGCAAAAAATTGCCTACCAATTATGCTGAATGGAAGTTAAAAAGACCAGAAGGAAGTTTTGAAGACTTCCAGCGGGAAAAAGGAGTTAAACCCAAAAAAGCGAGAACCAATCCCCTGGGTGAACTGCAGCGGAAATATTTGGCGTGGGCCGGCCGTCGCGGAGCCATCATTACTGTGATATTAGTCATTGGCCTGGCAGCTGTGGCGGGTGGATATATTGGTAAGCGTGTTGTATTCAACCTGATCTATCCGAAAATAAACAAAGCATGGTTGTATTCTTCCTGGGAAACGGCCAAAATAGGGCGGCAGACCATAGAGATCAGTACACCTATGCATCTGGGGGTAAATGACAAGCCACTGGCCCCGGAAGTGTCACAGTTCGTTGAATACGCCAAGAGTTACAGGAACAGGGTAGAAGAGGGGATGCAGATTGAAGTGAACATGTACAGCTTCCGGCCGAATGTTTCCAATGATCTGGAGATTGCAGGGGCTGCTACTGCCGGCGAGATGAAAAAGAATGAGGAGATATCAGACCTGAAATATGAGACAGATACCGTTATGCAGAGTGGAATGAACGCCTTGTTACAGGAAGGTAGCTTTAATTATAAGAGTGGTATCAGGCTTTCTTTCTGTAATTTATTACTTGTAAATGGCCCACACCGCTGGGAAGTGGTGATTCGTTACCGGGAGGATGACACTACTGCTGCTGCTACCGCACATCGTATTATAAAATCGATTCATGTCAAATAATTGGAGGTAAAGATTAACAATTTATCGGGAGAAATCTCAATAGTTAATCTTTTATTCAATAACTTTGCACGATTTTTTAAAACGAAAAAATAAGCATGCCTCAGACAAGATCGATCCAGCCAGCCATACTGTTGTTAGACGACGGTACGGTATATCAGGGAAAAGCTTTTGGTAAAATTGGCACCGCCGCCGGTGAATTGTGTTTTAACACTGGAATGACAGGATACCAGGAAGTATTTACGGATCCTTCATATAAAGGCCAGGTACTGATCATGAATAACTGTTACGTAGGCAACTACGGCGTGAAGAAGGACGATGTGGAGAGTGACAGTGTGAAGATCAGTGGATTGATATGCAAGAATATTGCTTATAATTATTCCCGTCAGATGGCTGACGGATCGCTGGAGAAGTTTCTGGTTGACAACAACCTGGTAGCTATTTATGATGTGGATACCAGAGCCCTGGTTGCACATATCCGCAGCAAAGGAGCCATGAACTGTATCATTTCTTCCGAGATCCTGGATGTTGAGCAGCTGAAGGCAGAATTAAAGAAAGTGCCTTCAATGGAGGGACTCGCACTATGTGCTGAAGTGTCTACCAAAGAGGCATATAATGTGGGTGATCCGGCAGCTGATATCCGTATAGCTGTGCTGGACAACGGTGTGAAAAGGAATATGTTGAAATGTTTATCCGAGAAAGGTGCTTACCTGCAGGTGTTCCCTACAGACACAGCTTTCGAAGAGTGTGAGAAGTTCAAGCCACACGCTTATTTCATTTCGAATGGTCCTGGTGACCCTGCGCCATTGAAATATGCAGTTGATACGGTTAAAAAGATCCTGAATGCCAACAAGCCTATGTTTGGTATTTGTCTTGGACACCAGTTGCTGGCATTGGCTAATGATATTCCTACTTATAAAATGCATCATGGCCACCGCGGTCTGAACCATCCGGTTAAGAACCTGGCGACAGGACGTTGCGAAATCACTACCCAAAACCATGGTTTTGCAGTAGATCCAAAGGCAATAGCTGCGAGCCAGACGGTAGAAGTAACACACGTTAATCTGAATGATTCTTCGATAGAAGGCATCCGTATTAAGAATAAGCCGGCATTTTCTGTACAATATCACCCTGAGTCTACTCCGGGGCCATATGATAGTCGTTATCTGTTCGATGACTTCTTTAATATGATCAAAGAGAACATGTAAATTTTCTTCTGATAAATTTAAAAGAGGCGGCCTATAATCAGGACCGCCTCTTTTGTTTTATATAGATTTTAAAGGTTAAAGCCGGGAAGAGAGATAGTTATTTTTCTTAATAGATTGATTGTCAATATTATTTGAGGGTATTGGGCAAAAAAATACGGCTCTGTGATCAGAGCCGTTTGCCTTTATAAATTCCACGTTATGAAAAACTGATACAAAAATACGGTATTTAGCTAAAACGTTTTAGTATATCTTAAACTTTTTTACAAAAAGTTGATAACTTGTTTCTGAATGTTAATAACTCAAAGTTCAGAATTATAAAACGCTTCCTGAAATTATTAAGGTTAAATTTATGCTAAACAAGTCCACTATATCTTTCCTCTTTGATTCTCTCCGACCTGTTCAGTTGCCTTTCACAATTCAAATATACGAAGAAAATTAACGCAAAAAACATTTTTCATTATAAAAATCGAATTTTGCTACAAATAACCGCATATATTATTTTTATTAATGTAAAAAAAGGGGCTTTTGGAGGTAAAAATCAGCAAAACGGCAATAATCATATTATATAGATTTGTTTATAATATGATTATTGATCTCTTAATTCCCTTTTTCCAGTATTTCTTCCTTCAAGGCTACCCGTCCTGGATATACTTCTAATGCTTTCGCCAGGCAAATCATAGCATTCCTGATATCGTCCTTATTCAGTACATATGCTAGTCGCACTTCATTTGTACCCAATCCTGTTGTTGCATAGAATCCTGTAGCAGGAGCGAGCATCACAGTCTGCTGTTCATGGGAGAAGGATTCCAGTAGCCATTGACAGAATTTATCTGCATTATCAATGGGCAACCTGGCTATTGCATAGAATGCACCGCCTGGATTGGGACAGAATACGCCCGGGATATCATTTAGCATCTTTACCAATATATCACGGCGACTCTGGTATTCAGCCTTTATTCCATCAAAATAGTCCAGCGGAAGGTCTACAGCAGCTTCACCCGCTATCTGGGCAAAAGAGGGTGGGCTAAGTCTCGCCTGGGCAAATTTCATGACAGCATCGAGTACCGCTTGATTTTTGGTAACGAGGGCACCAATTCTTCCGCCACAGGCGCTGTAGCGCTTGGAGATAGTATCCATCAGGATAACATGATCTTCCAGGCCTTCCAGATTCATTGCGGAAAAGTGCTCGCCGGTATAACAAAATTCTCTGTATGCTTCATCAGAGAACAGGTAGAGATTATGTTTCAGACACAGCTCTTTCAGCACGGAAAGTTCTTTCTTGCTGTATAGATAGCCAGTCGGATTATTGGGATTGCAGATCATAATTGCTCTGGTCCGTGGAGTGATTGCTTTTTCAAAGGCATCCATGGCTGGCAATGCAAATCCGCTTTCTATATTGGCTGTTATTGTACGCACATTTATTCCCGCTTCAACGGCAAAGCCATTGTAGTTGGCATAAAATGGCTCTGGCACAAGCACTTCATCTCCAGCATCCAGGCAGGCCATGAAGGCAAAAAGGATGGCTTCTGAGCCTCCTGTAGTGACAATGATCTGCTGGTGATTTAGCTTAATGCCAAACCGCTCATAGTAGGTTACCAGTTTACGACGGTAACTTTCATTGCCTGCGCTATGACTGTATTCAAGTACTTTAAACTCCGAGTGGCGGACAGCATCCAGTACTGGTTTTGGTGTTTCAATATCCGGTTGCCCGATATTGAGGTGATAGACTTTGGTTCCTTTCTTTTTAGCTGTTTCTGCAAAAGGTACCAACTTCCTGATAGGAGAAGGAGGCATTTGTTCCCCTCTCTTACTAATGGTAGGCATAAATTGTCTTGATTTTGAGTATACAAAGGTAGTTGATATTAGGGGATCTGCGGGCTAAGTTCAGCGTGGAATCTGGCTTGGCTATAACAAAAAGGCCTTACAGCTCCAGCTGTAAGGCCTTTTTTATCGCTTATACGGGTAGTATCTGTATTGATTATTCAACAGTACCAGTCAGGTGCAGTTCTTTATCCTGATCAACACCTTTTAATCTTACCCAAACAGTTTTGTTCTGTTGGCCTAGGCTGTTAGCGGAATAGTTAGCAGTGACTTTACCTTTTTTACCTGGCAGGATTGGTTCTTTGGTCCAGCTAGGAGTGGTACAACCACAACTTGCACGTGCTGTTTCGATCAAAACAGGTTCTTTTGTGGTATTGGTAAATTCGAAGTCAACTGATACTGGTTTGTTCAGTTTAGTTTTACCAAAATCAATAGTTTCCTGTTTGAATTTCACTTTGGCATCAACAGGATTACCGGTCTGTGTTTGCGCCCAGAGAGCAGTGGTTAACAGCATGCTCGCAAATAGGGATAAGATAAATCTTTTCATGTATAATGTGGTTTTAAAACGATTGGTTAAATAATAGATCATCGTTTAACTTAGTAACAAATTTACAGCCAAAATTGATGCAGCACCAAAGAATTTATTAAAATCTTATTAAAAAAAATCAAATTATTTTACGCATTACATTTTCAGACGTTTCGCAACTGTATAATTAACTATAATTAACCTTACTTTTGTACTTTAACCAAGAGGCATGATAGAAAACAATGAACTGACTATGAATACGGAAAGCCGGTTATCATTCGATGAATTTCGGAAGGAAGTACTGGATGATTACCGCCTGGCTTGCGAAAGCAGGGAAGTTAGTCTGCTGGCCCGTAAGGAAGTACTTACAGGAAAGGCCAAGTTCGGTATTTTCGGAGATGGAAAGGAAGTGGCGCAGATCGCCATGGCCAAGTATTTCAAGCCTGGAGATTTTCGCTCAGGTTATTACCGGGACCAGACCTTTGCTTTTGCCAGTGGTATTGCCACACCAGAACAATTCTTTTCGCAGATGTATGCCGATCCTGATCTGGCCAATGAACCATTTTCAGGTGGACGCCAGATGAATTCCCACTTCGCGACTCCAAATCTTGGAAAGGATGGCAATTGGCTGGATCTTACGCAGATTAAGAATACGGCCACGGACATGTCTCCTACTGCTGCACAGATGCCGCGTGCGCTGGGATTGGCTTTCGCATCCAAGCTTTTCCGGGATGTGGAAGTGTTAAAGGATTTCTCAAAACTGTCCAATAATGGTAATGAAGTTTGTTTTGCTACCATAGGAGATGCTTCTACTTCTGAAGGTCATTTTTGGGAGACAATGAATGCCGCCGGTGTACTGCAGGTGCCATTAGCAGTTTTTGTATGGGATGATGGTTATGGCATTTCGGTTCCGCGTAACTATCAGACCACTAAAGATTCGATCAGTGCCGCTCTTGAAGGTTTCCGTAAAACGGAAGATTCAAACGGTTTTGACATATATAATGTGAAGGGATGGGATTATGCCTCCATGTGTGAAGTGTTTGAAAGCGGTATCAGGAAGATCAGGGAAACGCATATACCGGCATTGTTCCATGTTGAGGAAATGACCCAGCCACAGGGGCATTCCACCAGTGGATCTCATGAGCGTTATAAGAGTAAAGAGCGTCTGGCATGGGAAAAAGAGTTTGACTGTAATCACCAGATGAGGCAGTGGATCCTGGAAAATGCACTGGCAGATGAAGCTACCCTGCTGTCTATAGAAGCTGAAGCCAAAACAGTAGCACAGGACGCCCGCAAAAATGCATGGGAAAAATACATCACACCTATTCGTCAGCAGGTGCAACAGGTGGTGATGCATGGCCAGGCAGTAGCAGCTTTGCCGGGGGTGGATACCGGGATGATAAATAATCTGGTGCACGAGCTGCAGACAAATCGTGAGCCGCTAAGAAGGGATGTACTCAAAACTGCGTCTACCATACTAATTTATCATAAGAAGGTAAAAGCGCCAGTAATGGATGCTTTGAAACGTTTTTATGATGATCTGCTCAGCCATGAAAAGGAAAACTACAATTCCCTATTGTATGCAGAAGGAACAAACTCCACGGTGAATGTGCCGGTGGTACCGGCTGTCTACGATGAAGATTCAGCCACTGTAAATGGATATGAGGTATTGAACAAATACTTCGACCAGCTAATAGAAAATAATCCCAAAGTATTCGCGTTTGGTGAAGACGTGGGTAAAATAGGCGATGTAAATCAGGGATTTGCCGGCTTACAGCAGAAGCATGGAGCACAGCGGATCTTTGATACAGGCATACGGGAGCTTACCATTATGGGGCAGGGGATAGGCATGGCCCTCAGAGGCCTTCGTCCAATCGCTGAAATACAATACCTCGATTACCTGATATATGGGCTGCAGCCACTTAGTGACGATGTAGCCAGTTTACAATACAGAACAAAGGGCATCCAATATTGCCCGATCATCGTGCGTACGAGAGGCCACAGGCTGGAGGGGATCTGGCATTCCGGCTCTCCGATGAGCATGATCCTCGGATCTTTAAGGGGCATGAACGTTTGTGTACCGCGTAATATGGTACAGGCCGCGGGTATGTACAACACACTGCTGTCAGCTAACGAGCCTGCACTGGTAATTGAATCCCTCAACGGTTACAGGCTGAAGGAGAGACTACCCCACAACCTGAGTAGCTTCACTGTGCCTTTAGGGGTACCGGAAACAATACATGAAGGCACTGACATCACGATTGTTTCCTACGGATCTACCCTGCGCGTGATTGAAGAAGCTATGCAGACGCTTGAAAAACTGGGCGTTTCCTGTGAGCTGATTGACATTCAGACATTATTGCCTTTTGATACAGGTCATAAAATAGTAGAGTCACTGAAGAAAACGAACCGGATACTTTTCGTTGACGAAGATGTGCCTGGTGGCGGTAGTGCCTATATGTTCCAGCAGGTGATGGAACTACAGGGCGGATACAAATGGCTGGATGTGGCACCAAGAACCTTAAGTGCACAGGCGCATCGTCCTGCGTACGGCTCAGATGGTGATTATTTTTCCAAGCCTAATGTGGAGGATGTGATCAGAATAGTAATGGAAATGGTAGAAGAATAGTTTTTTAACTATAAAATGAAAACGCAAGGCTTACCGGCCTTGCGTTTTTGCATTTAAATGAGGTTGTAGGTTTAAGAAGATGTTAATGCAGTATACAAATATTATGAAATACTTTCATGATAGATCCATTAAAATATAATTGAATGATTATTTAATATAATAATATCGTTGACTCCGGAAGCTAACATTAACCAAATGTTATTTCCTATTGTGAATGATAATTAATATATTAGACATGCTTATTTTTCGTTTGGTCAGGAATGAACGAAATGGATGAAGATAATAGGTGTTGTGCAGCCAAAATTTAAAAGAATAAAACTAAATTGGATAAACATTTAGTCCACGTTAACAGTTAATAATTCGTCATTTTGTTAGGGCTTGTCAGGAATGACTTCTAAATTAACCATCAACCCAAATCCATTTATGAAAGCAGGAGTTCTGTTAGTAGAAGATGACCATTTTTTTGCCAAAGTTATCAAGAGCCACCTGGAAAAGGCGGGATATCTGGTTGTGCATTGTTCAGATGGAGAGGAAGGTTGGAATACCTTCCTGGAAAGACCATTTGACATCTGTTTACTGGACGTCGTAATGCCCGGGATGGATGGGTTCGCACTGGCAAGGGAGATCAGGGATAGAAATGATAATGTTCCCATTATCTTTACTACTTCACGATATATGGAGCAGGATAAGCTTAATGGCTTCGAATGCGGCGGGGATGACTACCTGGTGAAACCATTCAATATGGAAGAACTGCTTTGCCGGATGGATGTATTTATGAAAAGAAGCCGCCTGCTTCAAAACGATAAACAGATTGTTTTTAAGCTTGGATCACTCATTTTCAATTATAGTGAGTTTAAAATCTACCATCCTCCAACTTGCGGAACTATTAACCTGCCGCCAAAAGAAGCCGAACTGCTGAAGTTCCTTTGTGATAATCCTAACAAAAGGCTGAAAAGAGAGGGCATTTTGCTGAGTGTATGGGGGAATGATGACTTCTTTACAGGGCGCAGTATGGACGTTTATCTCACACGTATACGCAAGCACTTTAAGCTTGATAATAGCATTAAGCTCGAAACTATTCACGGCAAAGGCTTACGTCTTGTGATCGAAAGCGAGGTATGCCGCGTACTTTGATATACAAATCAATGGATAAAAGGAAATGGCCTTGTCTCAGACAAGGCCATTTCCTTTTATTGTAATTACAGATATTAACGCAGATTGTGGAATACCTGCTGTACGTCGTCATCCTGCTCCAGACGATCGATCAGTGTCAACACTTCTTTCGCCTGCTCTTCGTTCAATTCAACTGTTGTGGCAGGAATACGCTGCAACTCCGCACTGATAGGAACAATATTCCTTTCTTCCAGTGCCTTGGACATGTTACCGAACTCGGTAAATGGCGTATGCAGTATGATATTACCTTCGCTATCTTCTCCTATTTCTTCCAGACCGGCATCAATCAGTTCAAGTTCCAGCTCTTCCAGGTTCTGTCCTTCATTTTTAATCTTGAAAACACCCGTACGGTTGAATAAAAAGCCTACAGAACCGCTATTACCCAGGCTGCCGCCTTCTTTGTTGAAGTGCATACGCACGTTAGCCACTGTACGGGTGGGGTTATCTGTTGCTGTCTCAACCATTACTGCCACTCCATGTGGCGCATATCCTTCGTAAACAACTTCTTCATAATCAGTCTTGTCTTTGCCCATTGCCCGCTTAATAGCCGCTTCTACACGGTCTTTAGGCATGTTAACACCTTTGGCGTTGGCAAAACATCTACGAAGAGCGGGGTTATTATCCGGATCAGGACCTCCCTGTTTCACCGCGATCGCTATTTCCTTTCCTATCCTGGTAAATTGTTTGGCCATCCTGTCCCATCTGGCAAACATGGTGGCTTTTCTTACTTCAAATATTCTTCCCATATTGGGTATAATTAATTATTTAAGAAAATCGAGACGCAAAAATAGTCACTTTTATAGTAATAATGACTTCCTCCGGTTGCTTAACTCAGCAAGGCCGGAAATTCAGACTACCAATGCAGCATGAATTCCGGCCTTGAGATCTTTATTGTGAAATAACCTGATTATAATTTTCTGGCCTTACTGTGCTTAACGCTATAACCAAAGTAAATAACAAAGCCGATCAGCAGCCATACGATCAGTCGCGCCCAGTTTTCAATACCCAGGCTGACAATCATTGTCAGACAGAATATAGAACCCAGGACAGGTACAAACGGTACCCATGGTGTTTTGAACGCACGCTGTAATTCCGGGTTGGTTTTTCTCATTACTATCACACCCAGACAAACCAGTACGAAGGCGAACAGGGTACCGATACTGGTCATATCACCTACCACACTGTCTGGAATGAAAGCCGCGAAAATGGATACAAACACGAAAAACAATGCCTGTGATCTGTAAGGAGTGCGGAATTTCGGATGAAGGTTAGAGAATACTTTTGGTACCAGGCCATCATTTGACATGGAGTAGAACACCCTTGTCTGGCCTAACAGCATTACCAGGATCACAGAGGAAAAACCTGCGAGGATAGCAATAGTCACAAAAGTGGACAACCAGCCATATCCGTGCATGTAAGTATCAATTGCATAAGCTACGGATGCCTCACCACCTTGTCTCAGGAAGTCTTTATAAGGAGCGATACCAGTCAACACATAAGAGAAGAGAATGTACAGCAACGTACAGATAGCCAGTGATACCAGGATACCGATAGGCATGTTCTTCTTTGGATTCTTTGTTTCCTGTGCAGCTGTTGATACGGCATCAAAACCAATAAACGCAAAGAATACAACTCCCGCGCCTCTCAATACCCCAGGTATACCATGATACCAGAAATCACTGTAGTTGATCACTTTACCATTGTGCATAGTTACAGAACCAGCATCTGCAGGAATGGTGAATGGCGTGTGGTTAGCAGGATTGATAAACTGCCAGCCCAGGAGGATCAACAGGATTACGATGGCTACTTTTGTGATAACGATGACGTTATTAACAATAGCAGAACCTTCAATACCACGGATCAGCAATAAAGTGAGCAGTAATAATATGAAGACTGCAGGTATGTTCATGATACCATGTACACCTGCATCAGATATTTCAAATGGGCTATGAGACCACTGATAAGGTATGACATATGCTGCCCCGAAAACCTTTTCAATGAGTTTATTCAGGTATTGAGACCAAC
Organism: Chitinophaga sp. CF418; assembly: GCF_900142925.1. Lineage (GTDB taxonomy): Bacteria > Bacteroidota > Bacteroidia > Chitinophagales > Chitinophagaceae > Chitinophaga. The sequence goes on along the minus strand of NZ_FRCN01000004.1, from coordinate 238,638 downwards.
CAATGGCTACTGTAGCGGCGCCAAGCGCATATTCCAGCACAAGGTCCCATCCGATGATCCAGGCGATGAACTCACCCATTGTTGCGTAAGAGTAGGTATAAGCACTACCGGCAATAGGGATCATAGAGGCAAACTCCGCATAGCAAAGACCTGCCAGGGCACAACCAATAGCAGCGATAACGAAAGAAATCGTAACAGCAGGACCGGCGTGTTGTCCGGCAGCAGCAGCTGTTCTAACAAAAAGCCCCGCACCAATGATAGCGCCTATTCCCAAAGCTATAAGTGATGCTGCCCCTAATGTACGTTTAAGGCCTTTTTCAGATTCGGATGCTTCAGCTAATAACAGGGAGAGTGGCTTTTTTACAAAAAGTTTGCCCATACTAAAGAGATATTGTGGTTGACGTTTAAGTGGTTTAGTTGTTGTTTCGTTTTATTACAGATCGCCAAATATAAATATCAAAAAGCAAACCCTGAGCTTTTATTTTATAAATGAAGTCACAACTTTACAGTACTAACCTTATTTTTGGGGAATTTTAGCGTTTAGCACAAATATTAATAGTAATTAAAAGGCTTTGCATGAAGAGATCCAACCGGCTTACACTATTTATTTTCATAGCCATGGTATTGGGAATCCTGACAGGATACATTGTGAACGTTTCCTATACCGATACCTATGGTGGCGGAAATGCCGGACAGATGGTCTCCGCTGATAACGGTTCCCTGGGCAACACTGCCGGATATATTATTGGTCTCTCTACCGGTAAAGGCAGTACCGGGGAAGCTACCATCAGAAAATTTGCTGACAACATTTCTATTCTGACTGATATATTTCTGCGGCTGGTAAAAATGATCATTGCTCCCCTGGTATTTTCTACACTAGTGGTAGGAGTGGCAAAACTGGGTGACATTAAGGCGGTGGGCCGTATTGGTGGTAAAACCATGTTATGGTTTATTTCAGCTACTTTTATTTCCCTTTTCCTGGGACTGATGCTGGTGAATATTCTGCAACCAGGTCATTCTTTGAACCTGCCGATACCGGATTCTCACGCCAGTAGTGGTGTGGCTGCTGCCGCTATGACCTTGAAAGGCTTCTTTCAGCATGTATTCCCCGATAGTGTGATCGATGCGATGGCGCATAACGAGATCTTACAGATCGTTGTATTCTCACTTTTCTTTGGCGTAGCTACGGCAGCGGTGGGTGAGTTTGGGGCTGTCGTGGTAAAATTCATGGACAGCGTAGCCCATATCATGTTGAAAGTAACAGGTTATGTGATGAATTTTGCTCCTTTTGCAGTATTCGGTGCTATGGCAGCAATCATCTCTCAGAAAGGACTTACTATTTTGCTGACCTATGGCAAATTCATAGGACAATTTTACATGGGCCTTGTCACTTTATGGATAGTATTGGCTTTGGTTGGATTCCTGATACTCGGACGCCGGGTGTTTACATTACTCGGTCTGATAAAAGATCCCCTGTTACTGGCCTTTAGTACTGCCAGCAGTGAAGCTGCCTATCCCCGCACAATGGAAGAGCTGGAAAAATTCGGTTGTGATAACCGCATTGTTAGTTTCGTACTGCCTTTAGGTTATTCCTTTAACCTGGATGGCTCCATGATGTATATGACCTTTGCCAGCCTGTTCATTGCCCAGGCTTATAATATGCATCTGGGTTTTGAACAGCAGATTTCTATGTTACTTGTATTAATGATCACCAGCAAAGGTATAGCCGGGGTACCCAGGGCCTCTCTGGTGGTGATCGCCGGTACACTTTCAATGTTCAATATTCCTGAAGCCGGATTACTACTTTTGCTTGGGGTAGATCACTTACTTGATATGGGACGCTCTGCTACGAATGTTATTGGTAATGCAATGGCAACCGCAGTGGTATCCAAATGGGAAAATTCCCTGGCAGATGTACCTGCCTCCCAGTTAAAGGAAGTATAACAATTCAATAACAGTTTTATGCTTACTTTGCCCAGAGTCTGTGTGGTGTTGAACATTTTGTTCAGTGCTGACAGAAGGCAGTGTAAGCGCCTATATTAGTATCTGATTTTGAGATTATTAAAGTATATATGGACCAGTTTATAGAGTTATTCAAGCACCTTATTAACCCACATTGGATCATTGATCACGGTGGCCTGTATTTATTATTGCTGATCATATTTGCTGAAACAGGGCTTTTTGTTGGTTTTTTCCTGCCTGGAGATTCCCTGCTTTTCGTAGCTGGTATATATGGTGGTTTACTGAGTGAAAGCTTTTTTAATGTTCCTTTCTTCCTCATTATGGTAATGATCTCCATAGCAGGGGTATTGGGAAATTTCGTGGGCTTCTGGTTTGGCATTAAGTCGGGGCCATTACTTTTTAATAGAAAAGATACTTTCTTCTTTAAGCGGAAGCACCTATACCAGGCTAAAGAATTCTATGATAAATATGGCGGCGGCGCCATATTTCTGGCCCGTTTCCTGCCTATTATCCGGACTTTCGCACCTATTGTGGCCGGTATTGTGCAAATGGAAAGGAAGAGATTTATGTTCTTTAATATTATCAGCTCCTTCTGCTGGGTATTTTCTATGATGCTGGCAGGTCATTACCTGGATAAATTCTTTCCGACACTAAAAGAACATCTGGAACTTATTGTAATTATATTAATAATTATTACTACATTACCTGTTATTATTAAACTGGTTTTTGGTAAAGCAAAACATCCGCATCCTACTCATACCGATGTGAATGAATAAACAGGCACCCGTTATGCAATCCGGTAACCGTTCCGCTTCGATCTTTAATGTCGCAGTGATAGTAGCTTCTCTGGGATATTTCGTCGATATCTATGATCTGTTATTATTTACGATCCTGAGAGTGCCCAGTCTGAAAGACCTGGGAGTGCCTCAGTCGGAAATTGACTCGGGTGTAGGTATGTTACTAATAAATGTACAGATGGCCGGATTGCTCGTAGGAGGGATCTTCTGGGGAATTGTCGGAGACAAGAAAGGTCGTCTGAAGGTATTGTTTGGTTCCATATTACTTTATTCGATTGCGAATATTGCCAATGGGTTTGTGACTGGCACGACCGGTTACCTGTTCTGGCGTTTCGTTGCGGGATTGGGGCTTGCCGGGGAATTAGGCGCCGGTATTACACTGGTAGCTGAAATATTACCAAAAGAAAAGAGAGGGTACGGCACTATGATAGTTGCCACCGTAGGCGTTTCGGGGGCTGTTGCTGCAAATTTTATTGCCAAGGTAGTGCCAGACTGGCGTTACTGTTATTTTATTGGAGGTGGATTAGGCCTGTTACTGCTGATTTTACGTATCAGCGTAATGGAATCGCATATGTTCAACAAGACAGTAGAGAAAAATGCGGTGGGAAGGGGAGAGTTCCTCGCCTTGTTTAATAACAGAGAACGCTTTTTCCGATATTTGAAATGCGTGTTACTTGGTGCTCCCACCTGGTTTGTGGTAGGGATATTAGTAGCATTCTCCAATAAATTCGCTGTTGAAATGGGAGTGAAGTCCCCAATTAACCCGGGAGATGCAGTGGCATTTTGTTATGCCGGGCTGGTGCTCGGGGATTTTTCCAGCGGTTTACTCAGCCAGATACTAAAAAGCCGGCGGAAAGTGATGATGATCTTCCTGTCTTTGACTTCCATCTGCGTCTTTTTCTATCTTAATCTCCATGGTGCAGAAAAGTGGCTTTTCTATACAGTCTGTTTCATACTTGGTTTCAGTGTAGGCTTCTGGGCTATTTTTGTTACGATAGCTGCGGAAAGTTTTGGTACCAATCTCAGGGCTACAGTTGCCATTACGGTGCCCAACTTTGCACGTGGGATGCTGCCACTGATCACCATGCTGTTTGCTTTCGCTCAACACTATTTTAGTTACCTGCAAAGCGGAGCCCTTGTTGCAGTGATTTGTATCGCTGCTTCGTTGATAGCATCGTATACTGTAGAAGAAACTTTTGGGAAGGACCTTAATTACGTGGAAGACATAAACTACACTGAAGAAGATAAAGACATAAAAAAACTTTCAGCTGATTGAGTACTTGTACTCACCAGGCCGGTAGTTTTCTTACGCTAATAGCGTGTCAGGATCTTATCGAGGAGTATGTTTAGCTGTAACGCTTCCTCTTCCGTCAATGATAATTTCAGGGAATCTTCAAGATCCGGAAGGTCTACGTCCATTACTTTAAGTAAGGCTAATCCTTTCTCTGTGATCTGTACGTCCACAGCTCTGCGGTCCACTTCACTGCTCTTCCGTTCCACTAATCCAGCCTTACGCAAGCGCTCAACCAGTCGCGAAACATCACTCATTTTATCCAGCATTCTCTCTTTTAAAGTATTGATATTAGCAGCTTTAGGGTGTTGACCACGTAATATTCTCAATATGTTATACTGCTGCATGGTGATGTCAAACTTCTTGAAGAATTGTTGGTGACGTGACACGATCCAGTTGCCTACGAAAATGAGACCTATTAACCCTTTATTATACTCGCTGGTAAATGTTTTCTGCGAGATCAGCTTTTCTATGTTTGACATAAGTGAGAATATAGTCGGGTTAAAAATACGAATACCAATCATGCATTTGGCAAACAAAACATCACGTTTTGTATAATAACCGTTGAAACGAATGTAACAAATCTTTTCAGAGCCCGAAAGGATTTATTCCTGGGAATAGTAAGAGGGGAGGGGGGAGAGAGACATAGGACATTCCCGGGATGACATTAAAAAGGCTGACTGATAGCCGGATCATTTTTGGCTATTAGTCAGCCTTTTATATTAGGATGAATATATTATGCAATCACTTTCATGTTGTCCAATACATCCATAACTTCTTTAACGTGGATGGCAGAAGTTGCCAGTAAGGCCTTCTCGCTGTCATTGAGTTGTAATTCGAGGATCTTTTCGATACCGTTTTTACCCAGTACTACAGGAACGCCCAGGTATATGTCTTTCAGTCCATATTCACCGGTCAGCCATGCGCAGCAGGGGAATATCCTTTTTTCGTCTTTCAATATTGCTTCCACCATTTGTGCAGCAGCTGCGCCAGGAGCATACCAGGCGGAAGTACCCAGCAAGTTCACGATTTCGCCGCCACCTACCTTGGTGCGTTGTATAATAGCTTCCAGTTTATCAGGAGCAACAAGTTCTGTAACAGGAATACCTGATACGGTAGTATAACGAGGTAGTGGTACCATGGTATCTCCGTGTCCTCCCATCAGGATAGCCTGAATGTCTTTGGGGGAACAGCCGATCTCCTCTGCAAGGAATGCACGGTAACGGGCGGTATCAAGGATGCCCGCCATACCAAACACCTTACTGCTGTCTTTCTGGGCAGTCAGGTAGGCGCAATAAGTCATCACGTCCAGCGGATTACTTACTACTATAATAATGGCGTCAGGAGAATGCTTGATAATGCTTTCGGTAACCGATTTTACAATATTGGCATTGGTAGAGATGAGGTCATCCCTGCTCATGCCGGGTTTGCGGGGCAACCCTGAAGTGATGACTACTACATCACTACCAGCGGTTTTGAGATAATCATTCGTGACACCCGTTATCCTGGTGCTATAGTAATCAATCGGGGCCTGCTGCCAGCTATCCAACGCCTTTCCTTCTGCGGTGCCTTCTTTAATATCCAACAACACAACCTCCTGCAAAAAATCTCTGTGGGCCAGTACATTAGCACAGGTTGCGCCTACATTACCAGCTCCTACGACAGTAACTTTCATCGTTTGTATTAAGTTTTAAGGTGAAGAATATGAGGATAAACAAATGTAACCAATAGCCACTGAAACAGGCCCGCAATGTTAATTCAGATATTCCTGCAGCTGTTCCAGTTTCACGGTGCCTTCAAAGCCTTTCACGAACTGTTGTTTTTTGTCATAAATGAACAGTCCGGGGAAGTAATGCAGGTTATAGAAATACATGATCTGACGGGTCGGCTCGCTGGCCATTATAATATTGGGGTAGTTCTGGATGTTATAATTATTATAATACACCTTCATCTGTTCTGGTTGAAAAGGCGTGATCATAAGGATCTGTGTTTTTTTGAACTTGTCGATGTTCTTCAGCACCTCTTCCGTCAGATGCTTACAGTGGTCGCAATCTACGCTAAAAACAAAAACAATTGTCCTGACGTTCTTTCTCAGGTCATTTTTGGTAATAATGTGGCCGTCGGGCAATGTAAGCGGGAAAGATGGTACTATCGGATACTGAAGATAGGCAGGCTGATCCTTGGGCACAGACACCGTCCTGGTTTGAGCTTGTAACAGGAATGTCAGGCAACAGCAACATAAAAGGAACAGATAACGTCTCATAAGTCTGATTTTTGAACGCTTGATTTTTGTACAAAACTAAAGGTATCGAATTTTGTAATAGTCTATAAACCAAAGCCAGGAGTATTCGAACCTTTATTTTGAACGGTTTCTTTACTTAAAAAAGGACTATTCCGGGGCACTGGAAGGTAAGTATGGACATACTTGCCATTTTTTTATAAAAAAATTACTAGATTACCCTTCCTTACACTATGTTTGCATTCCTAAAAAAAATAATAGGTAAGAATAGGGTCTCTATATAACACTAAAACAAATTAGGAAGCAATCAGTTCCATGAGGGATTTTGCCAGAATGAATTACTTTTGCAGTCCTAATGTATTTTTAACTTTAAATTTAAGTATCCTTTTATGGCTACCACTGCAGATATCAGAACAGGATTAATCATTAAGCTGGAAAACAGCTTATATTCTGTTGTAGAGTTTGGTCAGAACAAAACAGCCCGTGCAGCAGCTAAAGTATGGGCTAAGCTGAAAGGTGTTGACAATAGCAGGTCTATTGAACATACCTGGAACTCCGGCGACACAATATACCCTGTACGTGTTGAAAAGAAAACTTACCAGTTTTTATACCAGGATGACAGTGGGTTCAATTTCATGGATAATGAGACTTTTGAGCAGATCGCACTGCCCGAGTCAATGATCGATGCTCCTCAGTTCCTGAAAGAAGGCCAGGAAGTAGCCGTAGCCATTAATACAGAGACCGAGCAACCTATGAGCGTTGAATTGCCTGACAAGATCGTTGTAAAAGTTACTTACTCCGAGCCTGGTCTGAAAGGTGATACCGCTACCCGTACACTTAAGCCTGCCACAGTTGAAACCGGTGCCACAGTGAACGTTCCCCTGTTTGTAAACGAGGGAGAACTGATCAGGGTAAACACCAAGAATGGTGAATACATCGAAAGAGTAAAAGAATAGTTTTAGTCCATATATTATCTACTTACAAGCATTTCTAAACCAAAAACTGTCTACATGGATTTTAAACAGATTCAGGAGCTGGTAAAGATGGTCAACAAGTCCAACATCAGTGAACTGAGCATAGAGCAGGACAAGTTTAAGATTACAATAAAGCAAAAAGATAACGAGCAACCAGTGTATACTGTTCCAGCAGTAGCACCTGTTTATCAACCAGTGCCTCAGGCGGCTCCTGTAGCTCAGGCTCCACAGGCAGCTCCGGCAGAAGCTAAAGCAGCTGAAGCTAAGGCAGACAACCTGGTAACCATCAAGTCTCCTATGATCGGTACTTTCTACCGCAGTCCTGGTCCTGACAAGCCTTCTTTCGTGAATGTAGGCGATGATGTAGCTCCCGGTAAAGTAGTTTGTATCATTGAAGCGATGAAGCTCTTCAACGAGATCGAGAGTGAAGTAAGTGGTAAAATCGTAAAGGTACTGGTTGACGACGCTTCCCCTGTGGAATATGATCAGCCTTTGTTTTTGGTAGAACCTTAATTTTTATTTAAAAGGTTGGAATATTATGAGGAGAAAAGGAGACTTATCTGCCTCATAGTTTTCCAACCTTTTAGATTTATTACTCTTTTCTTTAACCTATTGAAAAAACATGTTCAAGAAAATATTGATTGCCAACCGTGGAGAGATAGCCTTGCGTATTATTCGCACCTGTAAAGAAATGGGCATCAAAACGGTGGCTGTTTATTCTACTGCGGATAAAGACAGCCTGCATGTGAAGTTCGCAGATGAAGCCGTATGTATAGGTAAACCACAGAGCAGCGAATCCTATCTTAATATACCTCACCTGATGGCAGCAGCAGAGATCACCAATGCTGATGCTATCCACCCTGGTTATGGCTTCCTCGCAGAGAATGCACGTTTTGCAGAGATCTGCGGAGAGCACGGCATTAAATTCATCGGCCCCACTCCGGAGATGATCCGCAAAATGGGAGATAAGATGACAGCCAAAGAAACCATGATCGCTGCCGGCGTACCGGTTATCCCAGGTTCTGGTGGCCTTCTGCAGAACCTTGACGAAGCTAAGAAACTGTCAAAAGAAATGGGCCTCCCTATTATCCTGAAAGCTACCGCCGGTGGTGGTGGTAAAGGGATGCGTGTAGTATGGAAAGATGAAGAGCTGGAGAACGCCTACAACATGGCTAAAAATGAAGCCCGCGCTGCTTTCAATAACGATGGTATCTACATGGAGAAATTCGTGGAAGAGCCCCGTCACATTGAAATCCAGGTAGCAGGTGACCAATATGGTAAAGTGTGCCACCTGAGTGAGCGTGATTGCTCTATTCAGCGTCGTCACCAGAAACTGGTGGAAGAATCTCCTTCCCCATTCATGACTCCCGAACTACGTGAAAAGATGGGTGAAGCAGCTATCAAGGCTGCTGCCGCTATCAATTACGAAAGTGTTGGTACCATTGAGTTCCTGGTGGATAAACACCGTAACTTCTACTTCATGGAAATGAATACCCGTATCCAGGTAGAACATGGTGTGACCGAAGAGGTGATCAATTTTGACCTGATTAAGGAACAAATTAAGATCGCTGCCGGTATTCCTATCTCCGGTAAGAACTATACTCCGGAAATGCACGTAATCGAATGCCGTATCAACGCGGAAGATCCTTACAATGATTTCCGTCCATCTCCCGGTAAGATCACTACCCTGCATATTCCAGGCGGTCATGGCGTGCGTGTAGATTCCCACATCTATGCCGGTTACGTTATTCCTCCGTACTATGACTCCATGGTGGCGAAACTGATCACCATTGCGCAGACTCGTGAAGAAGCGATCAATACCATGGAACGTGCGCTGAGCGAGTTTGTGATCGAAGGTGTGAAGACTACCATACCTTTCCATCAGCAGCTGATGCGTGATGAGAATTTCCGTAAGGGTAACTTTACAACCAAATTCACGGAAACTTTCAAACTGGTTTAATCTATCAGTGCGATATAAAGAAAGCCGGCTTGTCTCAGACAGGCCGGCTTTTCTGTTTTAAGCAATCTGCCTGTATTGCTATTTATATTTATAAGTAATCTTCACATTAGTCAGATAAGTATCCAGGAAAAGAACCGTTTTGCCTTTTGGATCATCGGGGAATTGCAGCGGAAGACCGTATTTATTGTAAGTGACGGCATTCCGGGTATTGTTCTCGCTATAATCGCGGGTAAGTAACTGCCAAACCTTATTCGTTCGCAGGAAATTGACCTTGTTGTCATAAGACCTGTAATAAATGCTATCCAGACTTGGGCCCAGCGATCCCAGGCCGTTATGAAAACACAAAGCCCCGGGTAAATACCCGGGGCTAATCATACACCAAAACAATCTTACGGTTTTATCGCAAGAAAAGCAGCTCTCTGTACTTAGGCAGTGCCCATTGTTTGTCATCTACAAGGAACTCCAGTTTATCCGCGTGGTAACGGATAACATCAAAGTACGGCTTAATTTTATCACAATAATCTATAGCTTTCTGGCGGCTGTCAGTAACTTTATTAGCTACTTTACGCGCTTCAATCATAGCCTGTACATTCTCACTGATGACGTTAATATGTTCAGCTATTTTTGCGGCGATCTGGGTTTGCGCTTTAACAGCGTTGTCACCGAGACCTATGCCTTTCAGACCGTTAATATTGATAATCAGACTATTCAGATAGTTAATCGCTGAAGGCAGGATCGTGTTGGTAGCCAGATCTCCGATTACACGGGCTTCGATCTGAACTTTCTTCACATAATCTTCGAGCAGGATCTCATGACGGGCATGTAATTCTTTCTCGTTATAAACACCTACCTCAGTGAACAGTTTTGCTGCTTTTTCAGTAACGTAAGCATCCAGTGCCTTAGGAGTGGTTTTTACATTGGCAAGACCTCTCTTTTCAGCTTCTTTTTCCCATTCTTCACTGTAACCGTCACCTTCAAACAAAACTTTTTCCGAATCTACAATATATTTCCGAAGAGTTTGCATAATCGCAATCTCTTTTTTCTCGCCTTTTTCGATCAGGGCATCAACTTCAATTTTGAAGTTAGCCAGTGTTTTAGCTACGATAGTATTCAACACGGTCATAGCGGAAGCGCAGTTTGCGGAAGAACCAACGGCACGGAACTCAAACTTATTACCGGTGAAGGCAAAAGGTGAGGTACGGTTACGGTCAGTATTATCCAGCAGCAGCTCAGGAATATGACGGTGCAGGTCCAGTTTCAGGATAGCTTCGTCCTGCTCATCGAACTTGTTGCTCACGCGGGTCTTAACTTCCTGCAGTACATCGTACAGGTATTTACCGGAGAAAACAGAGATGATAGCCGGAGGCGCTTCGTTGGCACCCAGACGGAAGTCATTGCTTGGAGAAGCGATGGAAGCTCTCAGAAGGTCTGCGTAGTCATGAACGGCCTTGATCGTGTTAACGAAGAAGGTCAGGAACATCAGGTTGGTCTTCGGCGTTTTACCCGGAGCCAGCAGGTTCACACCGGTATCTGTAGCCATGCTCCAGTTGTTGTGTTTACCTGAACCGTTGATGCCTGCAAATGGTTTCTCATGCAGTAACACTCTCAGCTTATGACGTTTTGCCACTTTAGTCATTACGTCCATCAGCAGGGAGTTGTGGTCAACTGCGATGTTTACTTCTTCAAATATAGGAGCACACTCGAACTGAGAAGGTGCAACCTCGTTGTGACGGGTTCTTAAAGGAATACCCAGTTTGTAAGACTCTTCTTCGAAATCGCGCATGAAAGAATATGCACGCTCAGGAATTGAACCGAAGTAATGGTCTTCCAGCTGCTGACCTTTGGATGGAGCGTGACCAACTACAGTACGGCCACACATTACCAGGTCCGGACGGGCGTTAGCCAGACTTTCGTCTACCAGGAAGTATTCCTGTTCCCATCCCAAAGTAGCTGTAACTTTGGTTACATTTTTATCAAAGTAGTTACATACGTCTACTGCAGCTTTATCCAATGCAGAAAGAGCTTTCAGCAGCGGGGCCTTGTAGTCCAGTGATTCACCGGTGTACGCAACAAATATAGTAGGAATGCAAAGTGTTTTACCGTGACCCTGCTCCAGGATAAAAGGAGGAGAAGATGGGTCCCATGCAGTATAACCACGAGCTTCGAAAGTAGCGCGCAGACCGCCGTTAGGGAAGCTGGAAGCATCAGGCTCCTGCTGTACCAGCGCGTCGCCGTCAAAGGTTTCGAGGGCAGAGCCATCGCCTTTCAGTGTAAAGAAAGAATCATGTTTTTCAGCTGTAGTGCCGGTTAAAGGCTGGAACCAGTGGGTATAGTGGGTAACGCCTTTTTTCATTGCCCATTGTTTCAGACCAGAGGCGATCTGCTCGGACATCTTACGATCGATCTTAGTGCCAGATTTGATGGAGTTCATTAAGCTTTTGTAAGCCTCATCACTCAGATTCTCGCGAACTACTTTTCCTGCGAATACATTGCTGCCGAACACTTCGGTGATCTTGTTACCGTTCAGTTGTTCAGGCCTGATTTTTAAATCAACACCAGAAAGGTTTTCCAGTGCGGTGAAGCGTAACGATTGCATGCTGTAAATAATTTTACACAAAAGAACGCTGTTGCGCTAACATAAGCAAGAATTAAGTTGATTTTAACTAAAAAATTACATTTAGTAGATAAAAAGGTTAAATTTTTTAATTTTTGAATAAAAAATGAATAGTCAGTCCTATCTAAACTGATATATTTAAAATAATATAATTCGTTATTACTGCATAGATGTTGCACTGTCTGATGATTCAGAGGATTACAATATATAATATGATAGGGGAAGTAGCAACGATTGTTTTACCTGCCAGGGCCTGTAATTGCCAGATATCCTTTGTCAATTGCAGGAAAAACCTGTAGGTTTGCATCTTCTTTTTTTATCTATCGTACTTATACATTCAGTTACATGCAAACTAACGTAGAAACTACAGATAAGTTTTCCCAAACTACTGTTGAAACTGCCGAACAACTTGGTCTCACAGCAGACGAATTTGAGCGTATAAAGGGCATCCTGGGCCGCACGCCCAATTTCACAGAATTAAGTATGTACTCTGTAATGTGGAGTGAACATTGCAGTTACAAGAACTCAATTGTCTGGTTGAAATCACTGCCCCGTGATGGTGAACGCTTGCTGGTAAAGGCTGGTGAAGAAAATGCCGGCCTGGTGGACATCGGCGATGGTTACGCCTGTGTGTTCAAGATAGAATCTCACAACCACCCTTCCGCTATTGAACCTTTCCAGGGCGCGGCTACCGGCGTGGGCGGGATCCACCGTGACATCTTCACCATGGGTGCACGTCCTATCGCAGCGCTGAACTCTCTGCGTTTCGGGAATATCAATGATAAAAAAACACAACATCTTATTAAAGGGATTGTTCACGGTATCGGTCATTACGGTAACTGTTTCGGTGTGCCTACCGTTGGTGGTGAAGCATATTTCGAAGATTGTTACGGTACTAACCCATTGGTGAACGCAATGAGCGTTGGTGTTGTAAAAGTAGGACAGACAGTGTCTGCTACTTCCTATGGCGCCGGTAACCCTGTTTTCATCGTAGGTTCTGCTACGGGTAAAGACGGAATCGGGGGCGCATCTTTCGCAAGTGCCAACATTACTGAAGACAGCGTGGAAGACCTGCCTTCAGTTCAGGTAGGAGATCCTTTCCAGGAAAAGAAACTGCTGGAAGCATGTCTTGAGATCATCCCGACAGGCGCTCTGGTAGGTATGCAGGATATGGGTGCTGCCGGTATCACCTGTTCTACCGCAGAGATGAGTGCAAAAGGTGAACATGGTATGATTATTCACCTGGATAAAGTACCTACCCGACAGGAAAACATGAAAGCCTGGGAAATGCTGCTCAGCGAAAGCCAGGAAAGAATGCTGATCGTGCTGCACAAAGGCAAGGAAGCTGAAGTCCTGAAAATATTTGAGAAATGGGACCTGCACTGTGTACAGATCGGTGAAGTCACAACTGAAAAGCAACTGAAGTTCTATCTGAACGGTCACCTGGAAGCGGATGTTCCTGCTGAAAGCCTGGTACTGGGCGGTGGCGCTCCTCAATATCACCGCGCTTATACAGAGCCTGCGTACTTCGAGAAGGTTAAATCTTTCGATATCCATAAAATACCTGATACCCTGCATCCCCGATTTGCTGCAGAAAGACTGGTAAAACTGCCAAACATTGCTTCCAAACGCTGGATCTATACCCAGTATGACAGCATGGTAGGTACTGCAAATGCCAGCACCAACGCACCAAGTGATGCTGCTATCGTTACTGTAAAAGGTACCAAAAAAGCCCTTGCAGTGACTACAGACTGTAACAGCCGTTACGTATATGCAGATCCGCATGTAGGTGGCCAGATAGCTGTAGCAGAAGCAGCACGTAATATCGTATGTAGCGGTGGAGAGCCCGTGGCTATCACCAACTGTCTGAACTTCGGTAATCCTTATGATCCGGAAGTGTACTATCAGTTCGTACATGCGATCAAGGGAATGGGTGAAGCCTGCCGTAAATTCAATACGCCCGTTACCGGTGGTAACGTGAGCTTCTATAACCAGTCACCTGATGGTCCGGTGTATCCTACTCCAACTATCGGTATGCTGGGTATACTGGATGATATGTCTCAGCGGATCACCCTCAACTTCAAACAGGAAGGTGACCTGGTTTACCTGCTGGGCCGCAGCCGTAATGATATCAGCAGCTCTGAATACCTGCACAAACTGATCGGCATTGAGCATAGTCCTGCTCCTCACTTCCACCTGGAAGAAGAGCAGCGTCTCCATCATACTATCACCAAACTGAATAAAGCCGGCATCATACAGTCAGCGCACGACGTAAGCGAAGGTGGTCTCTTCATCTCCCTGCTGGAAAGCGCGATGTCTTCCGGATTAGGCTTTGATGTACATACTAACCAGAACTTCCGTAAGGATGCCTACCTGTTTGGTGAAGCCCAGAGTCGCGCGGTAGTGACTATCAGACCGGAAGACAAGGAGAAATTTGACGCTATCTTACACAGCGTGATCGATGCAACTGAACATTCTGTGAAAGTTGAAAAGATCGGTGTGGTGAAAGGAGAGCAAATTGTAATTGATAACGAAGATTGGGGTACAGTTGCCAGCTGGAAACAACCTTATGACATTGCTATAGAGTCTCATTTACAATAATAAGTGGTACTTAAAAAAGTAAGAGGTGTAACATATATCCCACATGGGTGTTATGTTACACCTCTTCACATTTTATAGCTGTTCATCATACACTTATAACAATTGGGGAATTGGGGAATGCCCGTCAATAAAGGGTTTGACAAAAGGAGGGTGTTTATTGTACGCTTAATTCCTTTTAACAACTCATTAACAAAATCCCATCTTTGTGTGAATTTATATCACACGGCTTAAACTATTTTTGATAAAGAGAAATGCGAATACACCGGGTCCGATAAAAAGGACCAAGTCCAATAATATTTATCCCGTGGAATCAGATTGATTCCCGTCCTATGAAAGCCAATGCCAATATTTATCCCCGGAATTAAAAGGATTCCGGTCCTATGAAATCCAGAAATCAGAACAATTATTATCCCTGGAACCGAATGGCTCCAGACCTATGAAACCAGTTTATTTATCCCAGGAATCCGTAGGATTCCTAATTCTATGAAGACCAATTGTTCTACCATGTCCTAATGAAAGCTAAGTGAAACTTACACCTAGTGAGAAAGAACGATTTGTTGTGAAGCCCCTCGTATAAACGAGGGGTTTACTTTTTTGTCTCAGTTCCAGTATAAACGCAAAAGTTATGCCAGTTAGTATAGGCATGCCCGTGAAATTTTCTTTTGATCTTATTAATTAATCACCTGTTACTCACTATTGTTTCCGTATCTCATTAGTTCTTCCGGTAAAAAGAAAGCCCGGATCATGTGATCCAGGCCTTTTTTATACGCTAGTGATATGTGTACCTTATACCATTGGTATTTCAGCTACTTCATATACTTTCTTATCCAGTTTCTCTTTTGTTTCGCTGAATGCTTTCAATGTCAGCTCGATATCTTCGTCGGTATGGGCTGCTGTCGGGATCAGACGGTAGATGATCTGTCCTTTAGGGATAACAGGATATACCACGATAGAACAGAAGATATTGTAGTTCTCACGCAGGTCCAGACACATTGCAGTTGCTTCCGGAATATCTCCCTGCAGGTAGATTGGCGTTACAGGTGAATTGGTTCTGCCGATATTGAAACCGCGGTCACGCAGACCTTTCTGCAGTTTGTTCACATTTTCCCACAGTTTGTTCTTCAGGTCTGTGTTTTTGCGCATCAGCTCAACGCGTTTCAGGTGTCCGATTACCAGCGGCAATGGAATTGATTTTGCGAAGATCTGGGAACGCATGTTATAGCGCAGGTAGTTGATGATAGCTTTATCACCGCTCATGAAAGCGCCGATGGAAGCACCTGATTTTGCAAAGGTATTGAACAGCAGGTCGATCTTGTCCTGAACGCCCTGTTCTTCACCTGTACCGGCGCCGGTTTTACCCATGGTGCCAAATCCATGTGCATCATCTACCAAGAAACGAAACTCATATTTCTCTTTCAGCGCAGCAATTTCTTTCAGTTTACCCTGATCGCCAGCCATACCAAACACACCCTCAGTTACCACCAGGATGCCACCAGTACCGCCATTGGCTTTAATCAGCTCTTCCGCGCGTTTCAACTGTTTTTCACAGTCTTCAATGTCGTTGTGTTTGAATACATAACGGTGTCCCTGGTGCAGGCGCAGACCATCAATGATGCTTGCATGGCACTCAGCATCGTAAACGATCACATCGCGACGGCTACAGATAGCATCGATCGCACTCATAATCCCCTGGTAACCATAGTTAAGAAGCGTAGTATCTTCCTTACCCATGAATTCGGATAATTCTTTTTCCAGCTTTTCGTGGAAGTTGGTATTCCCACTCATCATACGGGCTCCCATTGGGGTGGCGAGACCATAATCCGCCGCTGCTTTGGCATCAGTAGCACGTACCTCAGGATGGTTGGCAAGGCCCAGGTAGTTATTCAGGCTCCAAACAATTTTCTCATTACCCCTGAACTTCATGCGGGGACCAATCTCACCTTCCAGCTTGGGGAAAGCAAAGTAGCCATGGGCTCTGTCAGAGTGTTCGCCTATAGGGCCCATGTGCTTAAGCAGTTTCTCAAAAATATCCATATGTTAAATAATAATTAAGAGTGATCATTGAAAACCCGCACAAAGGTATTAAAATATTAGTTTTTGTAAACTTGGGTTACCTTTGAAAATGTGAATAATAAATAATGTATTTAAAAATCATGAATTGTAAGTTCTTGTCGTGTGTGTGCATAACGGCCGCCCTATTGGTTACACAGTCTGCTGACGCTCAGAAAGCTACCTCTCCCAAACCTGGTTACGTTACTGCATGGAGTAAACCCGCCGTACCTAAAAAAGTTAGCCGCCCCAAGCTGGTGGTTGGCATCGTGGTGGATCAGATGCGTTGGGACTATCTCTATCGTTATGCAAACCGCTATACAGATGGTGGTTTTAAGCGGTTACTGAAAGATGGCTTCTCCTGCGAAAATACGTTAATTAATTATACTCCCACCATTACCGCCTGCGGCCATACCTGTGTATACACCGGATCAGTGCCCGCCATACACGGTATAGTAGGTAACGACTGGTATAGCAGGGACCTGAACAGGGACATGTATTGCGCTGAAGATACTACTGTAAACACAGTTGGCAGCACTTCCAATGCCGGCAAAATGAGTCCCCGTAATATGCAGGTTACCACCATTGGCGATGAATTACGCCTGGCCACCAATTTCCAGAGCAAAGTGGTAGGTGTTGCTATCAAAGACCGTGGCGCTATCCTCCCTGCAGGTCACAGCGCTACAGCTGCCTATTGGTATGATGGCGGTACCGGCAACTGGGTGACCAGCACTTATTATATGAATCAGCTGCCTGACTGGGCCGCAGATTTTAACAGTATGAAATGGCCGGCACGTTATCTCAGCCAGCCATGGAGCACTTTATACCCTATCGAAACTTACCAGTTGAGCACTGCCGACAATAAGCCCTATGAAGGTACTTTCAAACCAGGTAAAGCGCCCGTTTTCCCATATGAACTGGGCGGCGAAACCGGTACACCATTCAAGGCCATCTCTTCCACTCCCTTTGGTAACACAATGACGCTGGAATTTGCAAAGAAAGCATTGGAAGCTTACCAGCTGGGAAAAGGAGACGTGACTGACATGCTGGCTATCAGCCTGTCATCCACTGACTATGTAGGTCACCAGTTCGGTCCTAACTCGATCGAGATTGAAGATACTTACCTGCGCCTGGATAAAGACCTGGCTACTTTCTTCCAATACCTGGATGCCGCTGTTGGTAAAGGACAATACCTGTTCTTCATCACTGCCGATCACGGTGTTGCACACGTTCCCGGTTTTATGCAGGAAAACAAACTGCCTGGCGGTGTCTGGAGCGAAGGAAAAGCTGTAAGCGACCTGAATAAACTGGTAAAGGAACAGACAGGTGTTGATAAAGCTATTTCCGGCGCCAGCAACTACCAGTTATACCTGAACCATGAAGCAATTGCAAAAGCAGGAAAATCTTCAAAAGATGTGCGTGATCTCATTATCAGTACGTTATTGAAAGATCCTGCCATCGGCAATGCTTTCCCATTGCAGGAGTTAGTGACAACTACCCTGGCAGAACCAATGCGTACAATGATGACCAACGGTTTTAACAGAAAACGTAGTGGTGATATTCAGATAGTGCTCCAGCCAGGATATATTGACGGTGGAAAAACCGGCACTACGCATGGTTTGTGGTATGCCTACGATGCGCATATCCCACTGGTATGGATGGGATGGGGAATCAATCCCGGTAAAAGCAACCGCACCATCGGTATGACAGATATCTCTCCTACCATTGCGGCATTGTTACATATTCAGATGCCGAACGGTAACGTCGGACATGTAATCGAAGAAATAACACGATAAAAACATCATTTCGGAAAGCTGGCGATTTCAGATCACAGAATTTAACAAGTTCTTGTTATATTCATTCTGCGATCTGAAATCGCCAATCCATAAATAATGGCTTTCGAACATATCCTATATGATGTTAAAAGCCGTGTAGCCAGTATAACGCTGCACCGGCCGGAAAAACGCAATGCGCTGAATGGCGCTATGGTAGCCGAACTACGCGCTGCTTTCAAGCAGGCGGAAAGTGATCCCGATGTGAAGGTGATCATATTGAAAGGCGCCGGTGATGCATTTTGCGCCGGGGCAGACCTTGAATACCTCCAACAACTCCAGTTAAATACAAGAGACGAAAATCTTGCCGATTCAAAAGAACTGATGCAGTTGATGCAACAGATCTACTATCATGAGAAAATAGTAATAGCCCAGGTGGAAGGGCATGCCATTGCCGGCGGCTGTGGTCTGGTCACATTGTGTGATTTGAGTTATGCTGTGCCGGAGGCTAAGCTGGGATATACCGAAGTGAAGATCGGTTTCATTCCAGCCCTTGTAGCCGTATTCCTGGTCAGAAAAATAGGAGAGGGGCGTGCCCGCGACCTGTTATTGACGGGAAGACTGATCACCGCCGAAAAAGCAGCATATTATGGCTTGCTGAATGAAGTGATATCAGCTGACCGCATCGCTGAACATGTAGCCAAAGTAGCGGACGATCTCTGTACCGGCGCTTCCGCTAACTCTCTGAAAGTTACCAAAAAGCTGATCACAGACGTCTTTGACCAGCCACTGGAAAATGCGTTGGAGCAGGCAGCCAGATTAAATGCGGAAACAAGAGAACATGTTGATTGCCAGCGAGGTATAAAAGCCTTTTTGGATAAGGAAAAAATGGTTTGGTAATCCGGTATGATTTTTTCAATATAACCTATGAAGTCAGGCATAGTGGATCCCTATACAGCGGAAATATTATGCAAGGTGACATCCGGCCTTAACTTTTAAAACATTGCGGATGAAATACATTACTGTCATGCAAAAAGCTATTTTAACACTTTTATGCTGTTGCCTGATCACTGGTAGCCTGTTTGCCCAGCGACTGGTATCAGACGCGAAGATCGTTTACAAGATCGAAACACCACCACAGGCGGATGCCTCTTTTGAAGGCGGCACACTAACCCAATACATGAAGGGACACCTGAGCAGGGTAGATATAGATTTTAAATCTGTACACTACAGCTATCTCATTAACAGCCGTGAAGAAACAGTGGTTACCCTGATTGATAATCATGGGGATAAATACCTGATCCGCGCTGGTAAGGATGAATATACCAAGGAACTGAAGGAATATACACAGGTGCAATTCAATGATGGCGTTGAAACAAAACAGATTGCCGGGTATAACTGTAAAAAAGCGATCGGTAAAATGCCTGATGGGCAAACGTTTGAGGTATATTATACCGTCGATCTCTTGCCGGAAAACAGGCAATATAACCGCCGTTTCGTGAATCTGAAGGGAATTCCTTTACAGTTTGAGATCATCAATAAAAACGGCTCCAGAATGCATGTAGTAGCTACTAAGGTGGACCTCTATGCAGTGCCGGGATCTTTCTTTGACATACCTAAGTCAGGATATAAGGAGATCAGCCGTGAAGAGTTGCTGAAAATGGGAAGTTGATAAGATCTTGCCTCATAATTATTTCTGGAGGGTTCTGTCTTTGACAGAGCCCTTTGTTTTTTAACGGATGGTCCCTGGCGCTGGGGCTTGATGGCTCCATCGCCATTTTGTATTGTTTTTCTCTGTTGCAACCCCGGGGACCATCGGGAAGCGGAAATCCCCCAACCTTCCCGAAAACAATAAAAAGGAAAAGGTCCCGTCTCAGACGGGACCTTTTCCTTTTTATGCAGAATGCAAAATGGTCAATGTGATCAGTTCTTCCTCAGGGGCAGCACTATGTGCAGCTGATGAAAATTCATGTTGGAAGGCGGTTGTATTTGCGTAGCATATGGCAATACATATGTTACGTTCCCTTTCTTGATTGTCATTACTGACTTAAAGTTCCAGGAGTTACTTTCTGACAGCTTAAAGCTGGAGCTCATAGCACCATTGAAACGGAAACCGGCATCAAGGCTCAGGTTGGTCTTTCCTGACAAACCTGCCAGAGAAAGTCCTGTTTCATTCTTCTTTATCTTGTCTTTATTATCGGAAGTTAAATTATCGTTGGCTTTAGCCGTCAGTCCTGATATTACCAGGATGCCAGCCAATAAAAAAGACAATGAAAAGGTCTGCAATATGTTAGTTATCTGTTTCATTGTATCACAAATGTACAAACTTTTCTATATATTATATAACAAATTCTTAACGAAGATACGAAAAAATCTTAAAGTAATGTTAAATAATTTATAGAATCCTGGGAGCCTGGGGCGATAAACGCCCGATTCAAAAAATACTTATATTTACATTAATGAATCAAGACTTTCCATTTTTAAACGACGATTTTGAGGAGTTAAGAGACTTGTTGCAGCAGTTTGAAAACCTGAAAGCTGGCCAGTCTCATTCCTTTCTCGACGAGGATTCTTTCGAACTGATCATAGACTACTATGATGAGCATGATGAACTTCCTAATGCCATGCAGGCTGCTGAAATGGCTATTGAACAGTTCCCTTATTCTTCCACCCTCTTACTCAAAAAGGCCAATCTACTCATAGAATCAAAGAAATACCAGGAAGCTATGGATCTGCTGGAAAAAGCAGCCATACTGGATAGTACAGATATCAACCTTTACATCCTGCAGACTGATGTATACCTTGCTATGAACCAGCATGAAAAAGCTGCGGCCGTGCTGGAAGAACAGATTGCCGTATTTGAAGGAGAGGATAAGACAGAATTGCTCCTGGAACTGGCCGATGTATATGACGACTGTGAAGAGTTTGAAAAGGTTTTTGACTGTTTGCGCCTCACGCTGGAACACGACCCCAATAACGAAGAGGCTTTGCATAAGATCTGCTTCTGGACGGAGTTTACCGGCCGGAATGAAGAAAGCATCCGCCTCCATACCAACATTATCAATGAGCATCCTTACAATCAGCTGGCCTGGTTTAACCTGGGTACCGCTTACCAGGGGCTCAAATTGTATGAAAAAGCAATTGATGCTTATCAGTACGCTATCGTAATTGATGAGAAATTTGATTATGCTTACCGCAATATGGGCGATGCCTATATCAGGCTGCGTAAATACGGCGAAGCAATTGATGTGCTGAAGAAGCACCTCGAAATTGCTAAACCGGAAGATGTTATTTACGAAGCTATCGGCCACTGCTACGAACGTCAGCGTAAATATACCCAGGCTCGCTATTACTACCGTAAAGCATCCCACCTGAGCCCAAGCGATGATAAGCTCTACTACAAGATCGGTATTGCTTACATGACTGAAGCCAACTGGGAAAATGCTATCAAATCTATTATGAGCGCTATTAAGATTAATAAGAACAGCGCCGAATACCTGATAGCACTGGGCCAATGTTATCTTGAACTGGACAAAAACAAGGAGGGATTGATCCATCTCCTTGCCGCTGTGCGTATCCGTCCTTCCAGTATCACTACCTGGCAGGAATTTATCCGTGGTCTCTATGTTTCAGGTTTCTTCGAAGAAGCCCTGTCACAGCTGGAAGCTGCCACACAGAAAGTAGGCCATAAGCCTGTCCTGCAATATTACCGGGCTGCTATTATGTTTGCAACCGGTAAATCAAAAGAAGGTATGTTACAACTGGAAACAGCGCTTCAGGTCAATGCAAAACATGTGAAGAAACTGATAGAACTGGATCCGACATTGTTGCAACATCCCGGTATCGTAGAACTTATCACCAGGTATAAACGTACCAAAAAAGGGAAGTAATAAAGTTCTTATCAGGAACCTTTGTTCCTTAAATGCGTAATATTATGTGCTGTAATTTTGCACTGAATATTACGCATTTTTTATTTTAATTTGTTGGTATTTAGTATATTATGAGATAAGAAAATTTCTTTCTGATAAAATCTTTTATTTGAAACTCTTTAAACCGGAATATGTTAATTTTGCGCCGGTTTAATAAAGATGGGCAGTTCCCTATTCCAGAAAACCAGTGAAGTATAGTAGTTTGGTTTACAGACCGTCAAGACGAAAAAAAACGTTCAAATGAATTTTAATCTGACACAAATTCCCGATCGGACAAAGAAACCTCGTAACCATGGTTTGACCATGGTGATGGATAAAGGGCTAAGTTTGGAAGAAGCTAAGAATTTTTTATCAGTAGCGTCTCCACATTTTGATATCCTGAAGCTGGGTTTCGGAACTTCGTTTGTAACGCCTAACCTGCGCCAGAAAATAGAATTATACCAGTCTGCCAATATTCCTGTGTATTTCGGCGGAACTTTATTTGAAGCATTCCTTATCCGTAATCAGTTTGATGAGTTCGTGAGCGTGATCAAAGATTATGGTATCAAACATATTGAAGTATCTGATGGGTCCATTACCATCCCGCATGCTGAAAAATGCGGTTATATCGAGAAGCTGTCAAAGATCGCTGTTGTGTTGAGTGAAGTAGGCTCTAAAGATGCAGAACATATCATTCCTCCCTATAAATGGATTGAACTGATGAACGCCGAGCTGGGCGCCGGTGCTACTTATGTTATCGCCGAAGCTCGTGAAAGCGGTAACGTGGGTATCTATCGTGGTTCCGGTGAAGTAAGGGAAGGCCTGGTACAGGAGATCCTCACCAAGGTCCCTTCAGAGAAGATCATCTGGGAGGCGCCACAGAAAGCGCAGCAATTGTATTTCCTGGAACTGATCGGTTGTAACGTGAACCTGGGTAACCTTGCGCCACATGAAGTGATTTCCCTGGAAGCAATGCGTATTGGCCTCAGAGGAGACACTTTCCACCTCTTCCTGGATAAAGCATAATCCGTTCTTTATGAAGGTGTACGGTCTTATCGGGTATCCACTTAGTCACTCATTTTCAAAAGGTTTTTTTGCCGGGAAATTTGCCCGTGAGGGTATCAGGGATTGCATGTACGATAGCTTCCCGATACCCGAAATAGGTGAATTACCTGCATTGATTGCCGAACACCCTGACCTGCAGGGACTGAACGTCACTATTCCATATAAGCAGGCAGTGATGTCTTACCTGGATGAACTGAGTCCTGCTGCTGCACAGATAGGGGCTGTTAACTGCATCCGGTTCAAAGATGGGCGTAAGATAGGCTACAATACAGATGCTATCGGCTTCAGAAGATCTCTGGAGCCACTGCTGCAATCCCATCATAATAAGGCACTGGTACTTGGTACCGGTGGCGCGGCTAAAGCAGTACAGTATGTGCTGGAAAGCCTGAATATTCCTTACAGGCTGGTCAGCAGGCAGGCTTCCGCTGATTCGATTTCTTATGAACAGCTGGATGCTTCCATAATGGCATCTCATACACTGATCGTTAATACGACGCCTTTGGGCATGTATCCTAATGTCGATGCGGCACCTGCATTGCCATATGAGCAATTAACTGATAAGCACCTGTTGTACGATCTTATCTATAATCCCGCCGTGACGGCGTTCCTGCAACAAGGTGCTGACAGAGGCGCAACTATTAAGAATGGTCATGAGATGTTGATACTACAGGCTGAAGCGAGCTGGGAGATCTGGAACAATGATTAATATTTAAGCTAAAATAATAGCTTAAATAAGAAGAATAACTGGCCGGAAGATTAAGTACAATGATCCTGGTTGAATGGCCGTTAGACCATAGTAATAACCAGACTTAAACCAATCATCTGACGAAACATACGAACTAATAATTAAACGACATTGTAACAATAAAAAACAAAAGCTCCTGCCTTGGCGGGAGCTTCTGCTTTTTATAATCTTGAATGATCTTAATAAGATCGGTGATGTCAACTATCCTCACTGCGCCTTGATCATATAATAAACACAGGTTGTAAAGAAGTTCCTCACAAAAGGGATCGCAGCCACAGGGCCCCACTGTAGGCGGGGTTTCAATCCAAATTTATATTTGTAGATAGGATTAATCAGATAGAATTGTTTCTTCGTAATCTTGTATCCCTGCTCTTTCACAATTCGCTCAAAACGCTCAATAGAGATCCCTGTTTCCTTGATCTCCATCAACTCCGCAATAATATTCGGTGGTTCTCCAAATGCGCGTAAAACGCCTCTATAAAGCGGATTAGGCAGCAAATGGATATAAGGCATCATGTTCAGTACTTTACTTTCACATGTCTGCTGATGGCCGCCATGTGGCATATACCAGGGTGGGAATCCAAAATATACCTGTCCACGGGGAGTCAGTAGATTTTTCAGATAGCCAATGATCTTCGCCTGATCAGGAATATGTTCGATGGCATCTTTCAGGATGATGAGGTCGAATGAGTGTTTAAACTCACCCAGAAAATCAACATCATAAATATTCTTATTGATGAGTTGCATGTTACCCGCGTCAACATATTGTTTCAGGTAATCATGTGCCAATGCAATTTTATCATCCGAAAGATCTACACCTACGCAGTGACAGCCTTTTTCGAGAAAAGGTATCAATACGCCTCCTTCACCACAGCCTATTTCCATTATCCGGAGATCCGGCGTCACCGGCATGGCTGCATCTATAAAAGGCAGCACATAGTTAATGGAATTATCCACCTGTTGCTGATATCTGACATTCGCGTTGCTGTGTTGTACTAAAGACATATTATGAAAATTGCGTGAAAATAGTGAAAAAGCGCATATTTTATACCAGTCTGGTGTTTCTTAGGATGAACGCCGCATTCCGGGTTTCTATTATCTTTGCGGGATGAATCAGACAGCAGAAAAAAACATTTACGAAGAAGGACAGGTAATTCTTATCAACAAGCCCTTAAAATGGACCTCTTTCGACATCGTAAGAAAGATCAGGAACACAACAAAGGCGAAAACTGGTCATGCCGGAACCCTGGACCCACTGGCAACAGGATTACTGATCTGCTGTACAGGTAAAATGACTAAAAAGATTAACGAATACCAGGCACAGGAGAAAGAATACACTGGTACTTTCACCATAGGCGCCGTTACTCCCACATACGACCTGGAGTCTGAACCCACAGACTTCAAACCGCTGGATGGTATCACCGAACAGACGATCCATGACACTACCCGCCAGTTCCTTGGCGAACAGCAACAGCTTCCTCCCATACATTCTGCCATCAAACAGAATGGTAAGCCCATTTATGAACTGGCGCGCAAGGGAGTCGAAGTAAAAGTGGAACCCCGCACAGTTTTCATCAAAGAATTTGAGATCACCAAAATAGAAATGCCCGTAATATACTTCCGTGTTGTGTGCAGTACAGGCACCTATATCCGCTCTCTGGCCAACGATTTCGGCGCTGCCCTGGGCGTAGGAGGATATATGAGCAGCCTTTGCCGTACGAGAATAGGGGAGTTTAAACTGGAAAATGCCTGGGAGATTGAGCAATTTATTGAGGAAGCAAAGAATGTCGTAAAGAAATAGGCCCTGCCACCCAGGGCCACAAACACGGTTTCAGGTGGAAATTGCCGGCCTGAAACCGCAACCAATTCCTAGAACGGATATCCTATCGCCACATTCCAGATAATATTATTCCTCCGCCAGGTCCCATCCCCCAACTGCCACTGACTCAGATACCATCCATTCTTATTCCCCTTATAATAAGGCACCTTCACCGGTACCCCCCAATCCAGCCTGATCAAAAAGAATGAAAAATCCAGCCTTAACCCAGCCCCCGTACCTACTGCCAGATCGCGGTAAAGGTTCTTCAGTCTGAACTCACCCCCCGGACGAATAGTATCCTTCTTGAGCATCCAGATATTTCCCATATCCAGGAAGGTCGCGCCCTTGAGGTTGATACTGCCATTGAACAGGCGCAGCAGGTCAAAACGGTACTCAATATTACCTTCAAGCTTCATATCCCCCGTCTGGTCAGGGAAGGTGCTGGCAGTAACAGAACTGTCTTTGAAAGTGCCCGGTCCGAGCGTACGCAGACGCCAGGCACGGATACTATTAGGACCACCAGCCGTGAACTGGCGGATATATGGCATTACATCAGATTTGCCGTATGGAATACCCACACCGCCATAAATACGGGTGGCAAGTGTTGTATGACTAGTCAGCGTCCAGTAATGCCTGTAATCGGCCTCTAGCTTGAGGAAATTGGCAATCGGCATATTGGTCAGGCTCTCGAGATCGGTGCCTTTGCCGGAAATACTCCCCCAGAGGCTGTTGATACCATTCAGCCATGCACCAGACTCTTCGACATTCGCGCGGAAATAGGAATAGTGGTT
Source organism: Chitinophaga sp. CF418 (assembly GCF_900142925.1). Taxonomy (GTDB): domain Bacteria; phylum Bacteroidota; class Bacteroidia; order Chitinophagales; family Chitinophagaceae; genus Chitinophaga. The sequence goes on along the minus strand of NZ_FRCN01000004.1, from coordinate 212,051 downwards.
ACGGTGCAGTACATCATTGTTACTGTAGATATAAGTGACATTCTCACCGCCGATAAACGCCGGCTCAAAGCTTCTTTTCAGATACGGGTTCTTGTTTACAATACTGTCGCGGAACCCTGCATTCAGGTTCACCCCCACATAGTTGAGGGAGATAGGTTTGACGATCCAGTGTCTATAGCGGCTCTGATTCCATTCGTATCCAAAAGAAGCATTCACGTTGGAGATATAGAACTTGGCAGAACGGGTCAGATAATCGACCCCTGCAGTCAGCCTGGTACGCACCGTAGACCGGTTACGCTGGGCAATATGGAAGGGTGTGATGAAACGGGGGAAGATCAGGCTGACCTGTCCGCCTATTTCCTGCGATTGCAGCATCCAGTTACCCTGGTTACGGATGAGCTCAACGCCGGTATTCAGGCTCACATTTAACTGCGTAGCCGAACGGCCTATGTTCAGGTGCCGGTAGTTCAGGGTGATACCACTACCCACGAGGTAGTCAGAGCTCGTGCTGACCTCAAAGTTCGCCCCTATCTCCTGACGGCGTTTGGGCGTCATGAAGATATAAGTGTTCAGTGTATTCGGTTTGTCTTTGCTTTCCCTGTACTGCAGGTTTACAAACTGCCATGCGCCCAGGTCATAGAGACGGCTGATGGCGTCGTTGGTACGTTGCTGGGAAAAACGTTCATCCTTTTTCAGGAGTACAGACCTGTAAAGCACGGCCGGCTTCAGGATGTCCTGACGGTAGCGGATGGTCAGGTCCCGGCGTTGTGTGGTCTTGAACAGGGAGTCGGCAGTACTGCCATATACCGGGTAATCGGGATAGGCAATAATGCTGTCCAGCGCATACTGCTGATAGCGGAGTGAAGAATCCTCCGGATTCCAGATCTTAATAGTGATATCCATTTTAGGTCTGTCCTGACCTTTACGCTCGTTATACACGTTAACAATCCCCTCGAAAGGGTTCATAAGGTTGCGGAACAGCGTTTTATGGAGGGTGTCGATCTCAAATTCGATGGCATTGCGGTCAAATTTATAATAGCCGGCATTGCGTACCACGCGCATCAGTCGCTCACGCTCGCTGCCCAGGGCCTCCTGTTTGTAGGCCATGCCTGACTTGATCAGGGCGAGTTTTTCGTTTTCTTTGACCAGTTTCAGCAGATTGGTATCCGGTATTTCATAGCGGATCTTATTGATCACAAAGTTCTTACCGGTATTGACCTTGTAGGTGACATTGACTTTCTGCCGTTTGATAGATTCCTCATAATCCACAGTAGCATAGAAGTAGCCCTGGTTATTCAGGTAGCTGACCATGCGCTTGACAGATTCCTTGGTTTTGGTGGAATCATAGATTACCGGTTCTTCCAGGTTGCGGGGAGCCAGCATCAGGTTCCAGAACCAGTTGGATTTCTTTTCGTTGTACTTCTGGTTGTAGAGCCACACCTTGAAACGGGTACCCGAAAACAAGGTATTGGACTGTTGCAGCATGAGTTGTTTGGAAGTAAGGGAGGCGCGGATATCCTGTTTTTCAGCTTTAGATGCTTCCCCTTTCACATCCACGTCGCTATCCACATAAAGCAGCTGATTCTTTTGCAGGTATTTTGTATTGGAACAAGCAGCCAGCGCCAGTGTGGTCATCAGGATGATTATATAGTTCAGATAAATAAAAAGGGAACTATGTGGCCGCTGCTGCATCAGAGTCAATACAATTATTAATAGTTAGAAGCTTTGTTTTCTGTTTATTTCCATAGAGGCCAGTCCGCGTGGCTTTGCCGATTAAAAGAATTCATGTAGGTTTGGCTCTATGTTGTCGAAGGCGCAAATTAAGTATATTCAATCATTACAGCATAAAAAATACCGTCAAAAATCCGGCCAGTTCATTGCTGAAGGAGATAAGATCGTTCCGGAGCTCCTGCAGGAAGGCATTCCCGTGCAGGAGGTGTATGCAACTGCCGCCTGGATCAGTACTCATAAGTCTTTGCTGGACCGTATACCCACGACAAGGGTTACAGAAGTAGAAGAAAGTGTCCTGAAGCAGCTGTCAGCGCTGACTACACCCAATCAGGCATTAGCCCTGCTGGATATTCCGGGATCTGCTGACGTAGCGCCGGGAGCTTTAAAAGGGACCGTTTCTCTGGCGCTGGAAACTATCCAGGATCCTGGTAATCTCGGTACCATCATTCGTATAGCCGACTGGTTCGGCATCCGTCAGATCATTTGCTCTCCGGATTGTGTGGATGCTTATAACCCCAAAACAATCCAGGCCACAATGGGAAGCATCGCCCGGGTAAATATACTGGAAAGTGATATTGTTACTTTGCTACAGCAGGCAGGCGTACCTTCTTATGCGGCTACCTTACATGGCACAAACATCACCGAATTTTCCAAACTGAAAGAAGGTATTATACTCATTGGCAACGAGTCCCGCGGACTGAGTGAAGCCGTAATTGCCGCCAGTACCTATAAGATCACCATCCCAAGACTGGGAGGAGCAGAATCCCTGAATGCCGGTGTAGCTGCCGGTATCATCTGCGGAAGATTGTTAGTGTAGCAAACTGATAACGATATAACGAACACTGTACCTGATCCCTCGCACTGATTGCCATGGCTTTCGCTGTTTTATATCGTTAATCAATGATCACTTAAACTGTATCGCCTTCATAGGCGTGATCCTTCTGGTGATCTCGGACGGTAGTATTAACACCAATATGCAAAGTATCAACGTGCCCAGGTCAATCAGCAGTACCTGCCACCAGCGCAGGGAAATAGCCGCTACAGACATGTAATAGGACTCCTCCGGTAATTTAAAGAGACCGGTGGTCTGCTGTAGGATAGCTAAGCCAATACCCAGGATATTCCCCAGGACAATTCCCGTTATAACTATATATGCCGCCTGGGCAATGAAGATCTCCTGTATTCTGGCATCCCGCATACCCAGTGCTTTCACAATACCGATCATATTCGTTCGTTCCAGGATGAGGATGAGAACAGCCGTGATCATGTTGATAGCCGCTACAATAGACATGATCACAAGAATAATGGCCTTATTTTTATTCTGTAAACGCAGCCAGGCAAAGATGTTGGGGTAGATATCAGCGATGGAACGGATAAACAACTGATCGGGAAGAACATCAAAAGCAGCAGTGCCAATCTCTTTCAGATTACGGTAATCATCCGTAAAGATCTCATATCCGCCGATGCTGCCGGGCTCCCAGTTATTCAGCTTGCGGATCAGTTCAATATCACCCAGTATATATGTCTTGTCATATTCTTCAATACCCGTCTTAAAAATGCCGCTGATGGTCAGTTTACGCGCCCTTGGCGGTTGTCCCGGCCCCTGGATAAAGTAAATGATAAGCGGATCATGCAGTTTCAGTTGTAATTCTTTCGCAAGCCTGACAGAAATAAGCACTTCCGGTGCATAACTGCTGTCGTTGTAGTGGATAACAGTACCTTCCTGCAGGAATTGCTGTATATGGTTCCAGCTATAATGGCTGTCTACACCCTTGAAGATGACGCCTTCCAAATCTTTTTCTGCTTTTATTATAGCAGATTTGGTAGCATAAGCGTTTATTGTATTGATACCTTTTACCTGTCTGAGCTTTGCTAAAGTAGCGCTATCCATCGTAAAGGGGAATTGTTCCGTCAGCGGACCGGCATTAGGCTGATACTGGGTAATGTGCATATGTCCCCAGAAACTGAATATTTTCTGCTGGATGACCTCCTGAAAACCATTCACCAGGGCCACTGCCAGTATCATTACCGCTACGCTTATCGCAGTAGCTGCAATAGCGATATTGATAATGAACTTTGAAAAGGATGATGACCGGTTAAAGGCGATCCGCCTGGCAATGAATAATGGCAAATTCATAAGACAAATGTATTGAATATAATCATAAACAGCCGGCCGCTTATAATGAAGCTGCTCGGTACAAATTGAAAAAATAGTACCTTAATGGTTACTTGAAATGCTATTATGAAGATAAAATCCTTCTTCTGTATACCGGTAATATGTTTACTGGCATACGTTCTGCCGGTAGCTGCGCAGGAGAATACCAATAGTCCTGACCACGTTTACTACAGTAATATCCGGTCTGTGAAGCTGAACCAGGCCGGCGATCAGCTCAGTTATCCCATTATTACGCTCAATGGCGATGAAAAGCTGGAATTGAGCTTTGATGACCTGGACAATGACGTGAAGAACTACTTTTATACGTTTGTTCTGTGTAATGCCGACTGGACAAGGGCCCAGATCAATCAGGTGGAATACCTGCGGGGCTTCTCTGAGAACAGGATACAGGACTACCGTTTTTCCAGCATTGCTTTACAGAAATATACCCACTACTCGGTGCAGCTGCCCAATCAGAACTGTTACCCGACAAGGTCGGGCAATTACCTGCTGAAAGTTTACCTGGACAGCGATACCGATCAGCTGGTATTGACCCGCCGTATGCTGGTAATAGGCAATAAAGCCAGTGTAAGCGGCTTTATCCAGCAGCCTGTTACGCCCAAGGTCTTCCGGACACACCAGAAGATCAACTTTTCTGTCAATACCGCCGGACTGAATGTTATAAATCCCTTCGACCAGATGAAAGTGGTCATCCTGCAAAATTATCGCTGGGATAATGCGGTCAAATTCCCCCGCCCTTTGTTCATCAAAGGCAATGTGCTGGAATACAACTGGGAGGTAGACTGTGTGATGCCGGCAGGTAAGGAATGGCGCTGGATAGATCTCCGGAGTTTCCGTTTGCAGACAGAAAGGGTGAGGACGACAGAGTATGCAAAAGATCATACAGATGTCTATGCCCTTCCCGACTTTGAAAGAGGTGGTAAAATGTACCAGTATATCAAGGATATCAACGGATTGTACTATCTCGCTACATTGGATGATTATGATCCTTTCTTTGAAGGGGATTACGCTACTGTGCATTTCTCTTTCCCTGTTCCCGAGCCATATGCAGGCTACGACATGTTCATCCTGGGAGAATTGACGAACTATGAGTGCAACGACAATAATAAGATGGTATTTAATCCCGCCAGCAGGGCATATGAGGGAACGTTGTTCCTGAAACAGGGTTTTTATAACTACGTATATGCATTGGTGGATAATACAGTTGCTGACAGTAAGCCTGATACCCAGTTGACAGAAGGAAACTGGTGGGAAACAGAGAACAACTACACGATATTGGTTTATTATCGTGCATTGGGTGGTCGTGCAGATGAACTGGTCACTACCACTACACTGAATTCTATGTTAAGCCGTAAATAACAGCAACATAAAAAGCAACGCGTCCATAGCATGTATTATACACTATGGACGCGTTTTTTTTATCACTGCGGATGATATATCACGTTACAAATCTCCCACAAAAAATCAGCTGACAACAGTCTGGCGGAGTTTCACAATATTCGCAGCACCGCGTTTAATGATAATACGCGTACCACGGTCAAAAGTAAAGTAACGGTAGAACCAGTTACTGAACACCACCAGTTTGTTCCTGAATCCCAGGAGGCTCATAAGGTGTACCGCCATCCATACCATCCAGGCCATAAATCCGCTCAGTTTCATCCCTGCAAATTCAGCCACAGCATGATTACGTCCTATGGTAGCCATGCTGCCAAGATCATTGTACTTAAATGCTTTCAAACCACGTCCGGCAGATTTGATGATCTTCACAATATTCTCAGCCAGGTTAGCTCCCTGCTGGATAGCCACCTGCGCTACCATCGGATAGCCTTTCGGGAATTTAGGATCATTCACCATCTGGGCAATATCGCCGATAGCATAGATATTGAGCGTACCGTTCACCAGGTTGAATTCATTCACCTGTATGCGACCATTTGGTAGTATTGATTCCTGCGGAATACCTGCTACCGGTACGCCTTTTACGCCAGCGGCCCACAATAAGGACTGGGTCTTCAATGTTTCGCCATTGCTGAGCAAAAGTGTTTTACCATCGTATTCTTTCACTACCGCATTGCACAATACCTTCACACCCAGTTTCTCCAGGCTTTCCAGCGATTTACCGGAGGAGTGCTCACTCATACCGTTCAGGATACGGCCACTACCTTCAATGAGGTAGATGTTCATGAGAGATACCGGCAGTTCGGGGTAATCTTTTGGCATTATATACTTACGCAATTCAGCGAAAGCGCCCGCCAGTTCTACACCGGTAGGACCACCGCCTACCATCACGAAGTTCAGTTTTGACCTGATCTGTTCTTCGTCCTCCAGCAGCAGGCTTTCCTCAAATTGTTTGATCACATAATTACGGATCTGTACTGCCTCAATGAGCGACTTCATACCAATAGCATGTTCTTCAATGATCTTGTTACCAAAGAAGTTGGTGGTGCTGCCTGTAGCGAGCACCAGGTAATCGTAGTGTAGATCTCCGATACCTGTTTCCAGTATATTTTCTGCAGGCCGTACACCGGTTACCTCGGCCATACGGAAGATGAAGTTAGATTGGTTCTTAAAGATTCCGCGAAGCGGAAAAGCAATACTATCTGTTTCAAGACCAGCGGTAGATACCTGGTAGAGGAGAGGTTGGAAGAGATGATAATTGTTCCTGTCCAGCATTACAACCTGTACGGGGGCGTTCTTGAGCTTTTGGGCTAAGTTGATACCTCCAAAACCGCCACCTACAATTACTATACGGGGCATTCCTGTTTCCGGAATATTCGGTTGAATCATAATACAATCATTTAGCAATCAAAGAAATAAATTCGAAATGAACGTGCTTATGTCTTGCGACAATATGTATTCAAACGCCGGAAATTATAAATGCAGATCAAAGTTACAATACTTTCAGAAAAAAATGAAAGTTATATCAAGAAAAGTAGGAAATTATTCGCGTCAATCAGTTTCGTTAGATTTGGGTTTGAAGCCTGGAGTGCGTCCGCTGGGGCATAGGTTTTGGCTGGTCTGTAAAGAAAATCCGGGAAAACTATAGCAAGTATTGGGGAAAAGAAGATTATGAATTACAATGCTGTTAAAGAATCCAACCAGGTAGCATAATAGATATAACAAACGCCATTAACAAAACATAATAGGACTCCTTTAGGAGTCCCGTGTTTGTAGCCCGGGGTGCAACCCCGGGGGGACGGCAGAACGATATAATTGAATGGGATCACGGAATAATATGACGGAATAAAAAAATCCCCGATGCATGGCGTGCACCGGGGAGTATACCATCTAAAAACAAGATTACATTTTCTTAGCGTCTTCCAGGAACTTAGCCAGACCGATGTCAGTCAGCGGGTGTTTCAGGAGACCGAGGATAGAATCCAGCGGACATGTACAAATGTCTGCACCGGCTTCAGCGCATTTGATGATGTGTAAAGGAGAACGGATAGAAGCCGCCAGGATCTCTGTTTTGAAGCCCTGAATGCTGTAGATCTGTGCTATCTGGGCGATCAGCTCAACGCCATCCCAGTTACTGTCATCAATACGGCCAATGAAAGGAGATACAAAGGTAGCACCTGCTTTAGCTGCCAGGATAGCCTGACCTGCAGAGAATACCAGCGTACAGTTGGTTTTGATACCGTTGTCGGTGAACCATTTCAGCGCTTTGATACCGTCTTTGATCATTGGCACTTTCACCACGATATTTGGGTGGATAGCAGCCAGTTTCTTTCCCTCTTCAACGATGGCGTTGAACTCGGTCGACAATACTTCTGCACTGATAGGACCATCTACCAGCTCGCAAATTGTTTCATAATGTTTGAGGATGTTAGCTTCGCCTTTGATGCCTTCTTTAGCCATCAGGGAAGGGTTGGTGGTAACACCGTCAAGAACGCCCAGGTCGTTTGCTTCTTTAATCTGTGCCAGATTTGCAGTATCTATGAAGAATTTCATTGTGAAATGATTTAGTCCTTTTTAAATAATTTATTGCCGCCACAATAGTACGGAACAAATAATATATAATCAACAGTACTCACTGATTCATTTAGAATGAACACAGAAACCTGACAATCGCGAAATAAACAGTTGGAACGCATTGGGTAGAGTCAGGTCATCCTTATGAGAATGAGTAGTTAGTTAATAGTATTACAATTGAATCTATTGACTGATGACCTGGAATATCAAAAAAAAAAAACGGCAAGTTACTTACATCGCACCGCTACAACCGCCTACCCTTGCTACATTCCTGTCCTGGGGGAGTTCAGCAGGAGCTGGTCGTATAAGACTTGCCGGCTGCAAATGTACACTAATTGAAATAAATAACAAATATTAAAAGAAGAATTATCAGAATTATTTAAAAAAGAGAACAAAAAATGTGTTGTTGCAGTGATCAATTCTGTCACATTGGATGTTATATCTCTTGTATCAGTGACCGGTTGAACCCCTGCAGAGGCTCCATACTCCATGAAACAAACCTTTTTCACACCACGATCCGATAGGTATTATGTTCAATTTCTATACATATGTCCTTTCACCTAAACTTTTAATCATGCAAGACGTCTCTTACGATTCTTCAGGCGCTGCCATGAGTGGCGCATTCGGTGTTCTTATGGTGTTCTATCTGGCTATTTGCGTGTTGCTCATTGTCTGCGGCTGGAAAATATTCGAAAAGGCCGGCAAACCGGGCTGGGCAAGCATTATTCCTATTTACAATTTAATTGTGATGCTGGAAATTGTAGGGAAACCCTGGTGGTATATTTTTATGTTTCTGATCCCTATCTACGGATGGATCATCCTGCCTATTATGTTGACCCATGATCTCAGCAAGAGCTTTGGGAAGGATGTTGGGTTCACAATAGGATTACTACTACTGGGGATCATTTTTTATCCGATCCTGGCTTTCAGCAAAGACATCCGTTATATAGGTCCTGGCGGTCGTCCTGCCGGGGCTGCACTGGATAGCCAGATAGGTAGTATCGGAAATCCTGCTGTGTAAAAAACTTTTTGCCATAATTAGTTTTCCTGCCGGTTGTCATTTATTTGGCGACCGGCAGTTATCGGGTAGTATAGTAGTTGTAATCGTTCAGTACTGTTTCCAGGAATTCCGCCGGCTGCATATCCGTTTTGATCTCAAGCACATCTTTTACGCGATAGGCTACACGTGCCGCCAGCTCCGGGTTATTTGACTTGATAGCCTGGTCCATCAGTGTTTTGATCTTGTTCATGTCCCTGTCAGATAACTTCAGGATCTGCGGGAAATGTGGCTGATAATCCACCGCAGACATATCCCTGAAAATCGTATCATTCAGGCTTGCCTTTGTTTTGGTGCTCACTACGATCGTTCCCGCCACTATATCCCCCAGCCGTTGATCATACGGCGATCTTAACATGGCAATGATGGGTATAATGCCATTCCAGAAAATATAGGGCGTTTCCAGCAAACGGAACAGCCATCTGATCAGGTGCTGGCTGATGCTGGGCTTCCCTCCCTGCATATTCCTCACTTTGATGTTCAGCAGCAGCTTGCCCGGCGTCTGCCCGTTCATAATGATCTCTAACACAAGGAAATAGAATAGCATCGGCAATACGCCCAGGAAAAAATACACGACATAGCTGACCGTCTCGCTCAGCTGCAGGTTATACACCGTGTAACCCAATGCTATACAATATACCAGCCTGATGAGCGTATCCAGCAACCATCCCAGAAAACGCTGGAAAAGGTTAGCCGTCTCAAATTCAAGATCTATATTGAAAGAAGTGGGTATTTTTATAGAGGCCATGTATAAATTTACTAATTAATCTATATGTTTGTAAGTAGTCCATAGATCGCAGACCATAAGCGGTAGACCTTTGTTCCGAACGGTTCCGTTGCTGACTAATCTAGCTACATTTATTTAATTAATATTAGCTGCCGGGGTCTTTTTTTTGTATATTCTGAGCAAAATCCTTTCATTGAACATTTGATGGCTTATCCTTTATAGCCAGCTATGGATGACGGACTAACAGACAGCCCATGCGTGAATCAACCTTCATAAAAAAGAATCTGCAGCGTTGGAAAAGATACCAGGAGCAACCTGCCGAAGATCCGGACGAGATGGCGGAACGTTTTACCAGCCTGCTGGATGATCTGGCTTATGCCAAAACTTTCTACAGTTTTAGCAAGGTGACCGCTTATATCAACAGCCTGGCTGCCGGTATTTATCATCATATCTATGGCAACCGGAAAGAACAGGATGGCCGGGTCCGGAATTTCTTCATCTACGAGCTGCCACTGCTGTTCCGCAAATACCACCGTTTGTTCCTGTTCTCCTTTTTATTCTTCCTCCTGTTCTGCGTGATCAGTGCTTTCTCGGCCGCTCACGATGAAACTTTCGTACGTGGTGTGCTGGGAGATGAATATGTGGGCATGACGGAACGGAATATCAATAACGGCGATCCTTTTGGCGTTTATAAACAGGAGAACGAGCTGGTGATGTTCCTGAGAATCGCGGAGCGGAATATCACTATAGCTATGTTGACCTTTGTAAGCGGCCTCACGTTGGGAGTTGGTACCCTATGGCTGATGATGAAGAATGCTGTAATGCTGGGAGCCTTCCAGTATTACTTCTTCTCCAAGGGCCTGGGCATGAAATCAGTACTCGTGATCTGGATACATGGCACCCTGGAGATCTCTGCTATTGTAATAGCCGGTTGTGCCGGGTTGGTAATGGTCAGCGGACTGATATTCCCGGGTACCCGTAAAAGATTGGACGCGCTAAAAAATACAGCCCGCGATGGCGTAAAAATAGTCGTGACGCTGATACCCGTATTTATAGTGGCGGCTTTCCTGGAAGGCTTTGTAACCCGGCATACCGCCATGCCTGTATGGACAAGTATCAGTATCTTGTCGCTATCGCTGCTATTTATCGTTGGTTACTTTATTGTTTACCCGATCTATCTGCATCGTAAAGGATATAAGCTCGGACCAAAAGCAACTATTATAAAGCCTGTGAAATGAGGAAGACGCGTGTTCATTATATCCTGGTATTATTGTGCCTGCCTTTGTTCACCAAAGCGCAGGAGTCTGTGCCTACAGAAAAGTGGGATTCGATGGTGGCTGAAGACATGGTCGCTACAGCTGCAAAAAGAGAGGCAGCAGAAGAAGCAGCCGATGCAGGCGTCAGGGAAGATATCAGTCAGGATACAGAAAAAGTGCCGGAAGTACATTATCTCTGGGACCAGGCAATGCCGGCCATGGCTGATACGATGGAGTCTTATGCGGATTATCCACTGGTGATACGGGCCGTACCCGACACCATCATGAAAGTATTGCTGGCAGATGAGGAATTGCAATACAAAAAAAAGGAGCCGGAACAACGCAGGGAATCGTCCTGGCTTGATGATATCTTTTCGGGACTGCTGCGACTGGTAGGGCTTTTCCCGGTTGCGATCGTATGTATCATATTAAGTTGTGCCGGTTTGCTGTTATATCTCTACCTGAGACAGAATGGCTACCTGTTTAAGAGAAAGAAGCCGGATATTGATAAGACTGTAAAACTGACGGAGGAAGAACTGGATGTGGAAACATATCATCAGCAGATAGAACAGGCCATTTCTTCCGGCACGTTCAGAGTAGCAGTAAGACTGTTATACCTGCAAACGCTGCGGGTATTGGTGGATAAGGGGATCCTTACTTATAGCAGGGAGAAAACCAATGCAGCTTATCTGCGCAGCCTGGTGTCTACACCATGGTATAAAACATTTGCAACGCTGACGCTGGATTATGAATATATCTGGTACGGAGAGATGCCTGTGAACAATGAACAGTTCAACATTATACACAGGCAGTTCCGTCAATTTATGAACGAATTAGGCTATACCCGGTGAAATCAAAATTAATAGCAATAATCAGCGCCATTATCCTGGTATTTTTGATACTGCTGGTCTTCTCGTCGCGTACAGGTAAGCCGGACAGCAAAAATATTGATGAGAAGGAACTTGCGCGCCAGAGCTTTTCCCACAAAGACAAAAGCCCCGGCGGATGTTATGTGATGTTTAAGACCCTGTCTCATCTGTTTTACTATGATATCAAACCACAGGTAGTTACCAAGCCTTTTTCCCGTACGTACAGCAAGGATGAAACACTGGCCTCTACCGATTATAACCTGTATATCCTGGTGGCAGACAGATTATATACTTCAGCAGAAGACGCGAAGAATATGATCAAATTTGCTTCAGCGGGTAATCAGCTGTTCATTGCTTCCAACCGGCCGGATAGTATGCTGCTGGAATACCTGAATATAGCAGTGGATGATGAGGGTATCTTCCAGTCTTTTACCAATGCTGACCAGCGTTATGTGAACAGGAACCTGGCGCCTGATACAGCCTTTTCCCGTAAAGGCATCAGAGCGGGAAGCTTCATCACAAAAATGGATACCAGCCGCACTACTATATTGGGTACAGATGCATTCAAGCGTCCTGATTTTGTAAGGATAGCAGTTGGCGAAGGCGCTGTATTCCTGCTGTTGCAGCCATCTACACTGACCAATTACTTCCTGATGCAGGGGCGTAATATCGTGTCTTTGGAAAGACAACTGGCATACACCAATCTGTACATGGATCATGTGTATTGGGATGAGTTTTATAAATATCAGCGTTATCGTCAGTCATCCGATTTCAGCGAATGGCAGGTGCTGATGCGTTATCCTGCCATGCGTTGGGCCTTGTGGCTGGCTGTGGCATTACTATTGATCTATATGTTATTTGAAAGCAAGCGCAGACAACGTATCATTCCTGAAAAGCCGATGCTGGTGAATAACTCGCTGGAGTTTGTGGATGCGTTGGGACAATTATATTATCAGCAGCATGATAATCGTAACCTGGCGCAGAAGATCATTTTACAGTGGCAGGAGTTTGTACGCACACGCTATTATCTGAACACAAACAACCTGGATGCTGCATTTGCAGAGGCATTGTCCCGCAAGGCAGTCATGCCACTGGAACAGGTGAAAGATATCCTGAGCAGTATTCAGCAGGTGCAGTCAGGTTACACTATTACAGATGAATATTTACAGCGATTTTATAAAAATATACAAGCGTTCTATTTAAATACGAAATAATGGAGGAAACTACATTTCAGCCCCGTACTGATTTTACCGCTCTTCATGAAGCGGTAGTGGCCATCCGGGAGCAGATAGGAAAGGTAATCATTGGTCAGCATGAGATGATTGATCTGTTAATAGCCGGGCTGCTTACTCAAGGACACGTGCTCATAGAAGGCGTACCTGGAGTAGCAAAGACACTAACCGCCAAACTGCTGGCGCGCTGTATAGATGCAGACTTTTCCAGGCTGCAGTTCACACCCGATATTATGCCTGCGGATGTGATCGGTACTTCCATATTCAATCCGGAGAAAAGAGAGTTTGAATATAAGCGTGGCCCGGTGTTCAGTAACCTCGTGTTGATAGACGAAATTAACCGCGCTCCTGCAAAAACGCAGGCGGCTCTGTTTGAAGTGATGGAAGAAAGGCAGATAACGAATGATGGCATCACACATCCTTTGCCTGCTCCTTTCATGGTAGTGGCTACACAGAACCCGATAGAGCAGGAAGGAACTTATCGCTTGCCGGAAGCACAGCTGGACCGTTTCCTCTTCAAGATAGAAGTGAAGTATCCTGCACTGGCGGAAGAGATCTCCATGTTGCAGGCCATGCATCAGTACAATGGTTTGTCTGACCTGACCCAGCTTGTAGAACGTGTAGTAACGGCCATACAGATCATGGAATACCAGGTGCTGGTGCGTAAAGTGCATATAGAAGATAAATTGCTGCATTACATCGCTGCCCTGATCCATGAAACGCGTAATAATGCTTCATTGTATCTCGGTGCATCGCCACGTGCATCGCTGGCAGTGATGAATTGTGCAAAGGCTATTGCCGCTATGCAGAGCCGCGACTTTGTTACACCTGATGACATCGTCAGTATGTTGCCGCATGTATTACGGCATCGTATTATGTTGACACCTGAGCGTGAAATGGAAGGTATTACTGCAGACGAAGTGATCTCACAGATCGTGAAGTCAGTGGAAGTGCCGAGGTAAACATTATTGTATGTTGAAAGCATTCTATCAGTCTTTATTTTTTACAACACGCTTCTATGCATTGCTGGGAAGTACAGCGATGTTATTCGTTGTGTCTTACTTCTTCCCGCCATTGTATATCGTGTCGGAGCTGATCTTTGCATTACTCGCGTTCCTGCTTGTACTGGATCTGTTCTTCCTGTATGTGGCAGGAGAGAAGCCGTTGGAGGTGACACGCACTATGGCGAGCCGTTTCAGTAATGGTGACAATAATGACATCAGCATAAAGCTGGTGAATAATTATCGTTTTCCCATCACCGTTATTATACTGGAAGAATTGCCGGTGCAGTTCCAGATACGTGATTTCAGGAAGAAGGCAAAGCTGAAAGCAGGAGAGGAGCAGGAGATCCATTATACTTTACGTCCTGTAGAAAGGGGGGAATACCGTTTTGGTAAAACCAATGCTTTTGTACGCAGCTTACTGGGATTGTCGCAGCGGCATGTTGCTCCGTTGAATGAGGAAATTGTTAAAGTATATCCTTCTTTTCTGCAGTTACGCAACTATGAGTTCTTTTCTTTCAATGGCCGTTTACAGGAAATGGGCGTGCATAAGCAGCGTGTGGTTGGTCATAGCATGGAGTTTGATCATATTAAGGAATATGTACGTGGAGATGATGTGCGTATGTTGAACTGGAAAGCTACTGCACGCAGGGGCACTCCTATGGTCAATAACTATGTTGAAGAAAAGTCGCAGCAGGTATATTGCGTGATCGATAAAGGCAGGGCCATGAAGATGCCTTTTGAAGGATTATCCTTATTGGATTATGCTATCAACGCCTCACTGATATTCAGTAATATCGCCCTGCAGAAGGGAGATAAAACAGGACTGGTTACGCTGGCTGCGCAACAGGTAGATGTGTTGCCTTCTTCCGGTAAGAAGACTCAAATGAACCTGATACTGGAGAGATTATATGCACAGGAAACGCAGTGGGAGGAAAGTGATTATGAGAGACTGAGTGTTACGTTACGTAGTGTTTTTTCTCAGCGTTCTTTACTGATACTCTTCACCAATTTTGAGTCGATGACGGCGCTGCAGCGACAGCTACCTTATCTCCGCAAGCTTGCGAAGTATCACTTGTTGCTGGTGGTCTTCTTTGAAAATACAGAGCTCAGGAAAGTAACGAAAGATCACGTGCACACTGTAGAAGGGATCTATCGTCAGGTGATTGCACAGAAATTTGCTTATGAAAAGAAACTAATGGTCAGGGAACTTACGAAATATGGCATCCTGTCCTTACTTACCCCACCGGAACAACTCACACTGAATGTGATTAACAAATACCTGGAACTGAAAGCCAGGGCGCTTATTTAACCGTGGAAATCAGCTCCAATGCTCATGAAATTATTTATTCAGGAGCTGTTTCAAAATACCTGGAGCTGAAAGCCAGGGCGCTTATTGAGCCATAGTAATCAGCTCCGGGGCTCATGGATTATTTATCCTGGAGCTGTTTCACAGGTATTGTACTTGATATAGACATTGATGGATCGTTTTTATTGGTAGCTGTAACCGTAATAGTGCGGGTTGCATCATTACTGTTCAGCAGCAGGTCCTGTCCCAATAGTTTCCCTGCACTGGTTGTGAATTTAATAGCGGCTGTATCCAGCGGGTAGATCTTTCCGCTGCTGAAAGAGCCTTCCACATTCAGGTAAAACCTGATGTTTCTTTTCAGGCTGTCGGCGTAGTGGTTAAAGCGGATACTTTCCAGGTGCGGGAGTGTCAGTGTTGTGGTCAGCGGCTGTGCTGTTTCAGGTAGTGTGATATTAAGTTCCACCTGGTAATGCAGCTTTGCCAGTCGTTGCCTGTCGAGCTGTAAATAGCCGTTCTGCACGCTGCCGGCAGAACTGGTCACTTTGATGTTCCTCCACCGGTAAGCGCCCTGTAAAAATCCTTCTGTTTTACTTACCTGTCCGTTTGCATATTTGAATTCCAGACCAATAGGGATATGATCGTACAGTTCGGCTATGGAAGCCGGGTCATAACTGGCCGTAACGCTGGTTATATTGTTTTGCTGTGCCTGGGCGTTGAAGAAAAGCAATAGCTGCGCGATGATTAAAAAAGCTCTCAATGTGTTTTTTACCTGAAAGCTGAAAAAATCATTCCACATTTACAAGTGTAGGCGGTTTTTTAATTTTCTTAACAGATAGTGTGGACGCTATGCTATGAGTGTCAATGGGCAATGGCGGGAAGGGTGCTGGCGAGGACTGGCCGGCAGCTTCCAGTATCGTTGTTGCCGACCGTTTCTTCCGTGCAATCCTGGGTGCTTTGGATGACCGTTCCTGTTTTTCTGCTGATGGCAAAGCTGGTTCCAGTACTGCTGTAATAAATGCCTGTTCGCTTCTGACGGAGTTGTTAACCTGGATACTCATATCCGGATGAAGAAAGCGCACTTGCAGCACAACGATCGTGGCAGTCGCCTTGACGGGTATGGCCGGCAGGAGCAGTGAATGCCGTTTTTCTCCCATGGGGATGCAATTGGCCGCTGTGGCGGTCCCCACACAGGTATTATTATCGAGATCCATGTCCAGTGCGGCTGCGTGAAGCTGTATGTACCCGGTGTCTTTAGGAGGGTTCAGCCAGTTCTGCCAGTTGGGCGGCAGTTGCAGAAGGATGCTGCCATCTTCCTGGCGGACGGTATCTATACCTCCAATGGCCATAACAGCCTTCTTGTTATACCGGAAGTCTTTCAGGTTCTTGTGCAGGGCAGCGGGGCTGAATACACGCTTTCCCCGGGGATGTAGGGTATCTTCTCTTAGAGCCGCATAAACGGCCTTATTTAGCCTGTAAATCGTCGTTTCTTCCTTTACCGGCTGCCATACTCCATTCAGGGCTGAACGGATCGATTTTGCGGCCTTACTGGCTTTTGCAAATTCGCGGCTGCTTTGCTTACTGGCGGCGGACATACTATCCGGGCCATACTGGGGCATTTTACGACAGAACGGCTTCCCGTTCCGCTCATAAAAGATCAGGTCTCCGACATGACCGGAGAGACCCTGGGTGAGAATATTTAAGTTTTGGGCCATAAACGTACAATAGATTTCATCTAATATACAAAAAAAGGGGTAATAACCAGCTGATAAATAGGTCTTTGTCAGGAATATACCTCTATTGTTCAGGCGCTTTATAAGTACTTAATAAGGACATCTGTATATCTCTTTAGGGAGCCTGAAATGAGCCTATAATGAGCCTGAAATGACCTTAAAGAATAGGAGTTTAGCCGGAGATCAATCGGGCTTGAGTTGGACTTGATCAGGGTACGGAAAGAATTTTAAGTGATGATCGGGAAGATGGCAGATCTTTTTGGGAAGACGACAATCAGTGCCTGGGAAACGCCGCTATAGAAGCCGCAAATGCAGCACTGCAAAGGTAAGATATTCAGCAATCAGACGCTGGAATACTATGCAGAAGTCCCATAAAAAGGAGCTCCGGTCACAGCGGGAAGATGTTTTAACTATCCTGCAGGTTACTACTAACCTTTGGTATACTACTAACTATTTGATAGCAATTGTAAATAGTTTTGCCCTGTCAAAAAATATCAAATGAAAACATTAAGGATTGTTTATTGGATTAGCACTGCGATTATCGCACTAATGATGACGTATTCAGGGTATGCTTATTTCACGGATGCAAAAATAGATCAGGCGTTTCAACATTTGGGTTTTCCGGCTTATTTCAGGATTGAACTGGCCATTGCCAAATTTATAGGTGTTGTGTTGTTACTGGCACCGGTTGGTGGCAGGATAAAGGAATGGACATATGCAGGTTTCACCTTTACGTTTATCTCTGCCGGTATTGCTCATGGTATTTCAGGTGATCCGATGCCGGTTCCGGTTGTACCGTTTGTTTTCTTTGCCGTACTGGCGGTATCCTACTTTACTTATCACAAATTAAATAAATCAAAATAGCATGAAAAAGATATTGAAGATTATATCAAGCGTAAAAGGAGCTGAATCCAAAAGCACTCAGCTGGCAGATGCTGTCATTGAAAAACTGATAGCGCAGTATCCGGGTAGTACCGTTAAGGTAAAAGATCTGTTAAAGCAGCCATACGAGCACTTTCATGAGGGACATTTGAAAGTATACCGGGGTATGGGAGATGTAGCGCCGGAGATAGCAGCAGGAGTGGAGAAGATTTCTGAAGAAGCAATCAATGAGTTAATGAGTGCTGATATTATTGTGATAGGAGTGCCCGTGTATAACTTCCATATTCCATCCACGCTGAAAGGATGGCTGGATCACGTGATGCGCGCAGGAAAAACTTTCTCTTATGCGAGTGGTCAGAAGGAAGCACTGGTGAATGATAAAAAGGTGTACCTCGCAGTAGCTTCAGGAGGTGTTTATTCTGAAGGACCGATGCAGGCATATAACTTTGTTGTTCCGTATCTGGAAGCGTCTCTTGGTTTTATTGGTATGACGGATATCAGCACATTCTGGGCGGAAGGGTGTGATATGCCTGGTTATAAAGAGACGGCGCTATAGAAAGCGATTGACAGAGTGGCTGTATAGTATTTAGAATACGTAAACAGTAACAAAGCTCCGTAAGGAGCTTTTGTTATTTGATATCGATATTGTCATTTTAAGAAAAGTTAGAAAGATTTATTGTGGTTTTGTTTGTTTGATATAAATTCGGTTATTGTTTGTTGACGTTACTCCACTGGAAAAAATAATTGAAAACTTCCTGAATGATGATTGTGATATGCTCATGCCATGCTTGTGGCATAAGGATGGTTGTGCGTTTGCGCGGCGAGGGGGTATTGGAAGTGAAAAATATTATTTACTTAGATAAAATTATAATCATGACATCAGAACACATTCAGGAAGTAATTGAATTTATGAAGAGAGATAGGGCGAGAAAAAAAACGAAGGAGGAGATAATAAGGAAATTTCAAGAAATTGGTTTTTTAGATAGCAATGGAGATTATACCGCTCCTTACCGAAATTTAGGTAGGTGGATAGATGAGTGTACCAGAAGGGCTAAAGAAAAAAAGGAACGTTAGCGGCATTGAATTATTATGTGTTGCCAGATTTTAAATAAGATTGTTAACGCCAAAATAATAAGTACTGTAAAATGTATCATATCAGACCGAATTTAATTGTTGGCTTTCACGGCCAGAATGCCTCATAGCGCATAAAAAAGCCCCGGGAATGCGCTATTTCCGGGACTTATATTGTGGTGTAAGTACATGCGGGATTACATATACTTCATAGCTTCATAGCCCAGTAACCTCCGCCATAATGCTAATTGTCCGATACAGTTGGCCTCGCGGTAGGTCTGAAAAGAAACCAGATCAAACAGGCTCATTTTCATACCCGGCATTTCAAAGGGCTCATCAAACTTTTCATCATCAGCATTGATGAGGGCCTCTCTTAAAAGCGGAGAAATGATCTTCCAGTCTTTTTCAAAAGCGGCCAGTGCAGGATAGGTCGCACCATCCTGTATGCCCTTGTGGTCTTTAAATAGTTCATGCGCCTGCTGCTGTTTTTCAATACCGAAGGACCTGGCTAATTCAAATCTTTCCTGTACCAGGCTGCCCGTCAGCCACGCCATGTGATTGGCTTTTGTACCCAGGCGTTCATTGGCGTCTTTTTCAGAAATGCCTGCAATAACATTTGAGAAAAAAGTGGTATGCATGTCATACAATACCATAAAGCCAAAAGTTTTGCTGCTAAGTGGTTGTACTTCCATTTTAAATAGTATTGGTGAATACTAAGGTAACTAATAGTCACCGGGTGGCAGGTTGCTGAAGTTGCCATCCTTAGGGGGTATTTGCGACAAATGCAGTAAATTGGTAGTCATATATACTCAGTTATGCCATCTCAGACGCTCGACAGCCGAACCATAGATACACTAAGAGATATTCCCGACCTGATCCCCGTATTCCGTGAATTTTTTGAGGATTGGACCATCAGGGTGTTTAACAGGGAAATACATGAATGCCGGAATTATCTGTCTCCTAACCGGAGAGATTTTTATAAGGTACTGCTGACCACGAAAGGAGCAGGGGTATTTACAATGGGATTAAATACCTATTACCTGGAAGAGCCGACTATTCTGTTCATCCATCCCAATGATATTATTTCCTGGAAAAATCTGTCTGAAGAGTCGGGTGGATACTACTGTCTCTTCAAAAAGTCCTTTATTAGTGAGCACCCTACTTTAAAGGCTAGTATGGATAAATTCGCCCTGTTCACTGACAAGTCTAAGAGTGTGATCAGGCTGACGGAACAGCATGCACAGACACTGGAGCAGTTATTTGCGAAGATGAAGGAGGAAGAACTGCTGGGCAGTAAGTGGAGCGATGATTCTATGCAGGCCTATCTGCAGCTGATAATGGTGGAAAGTGCGAAAATTGGCAATTTCCCACCACCGGATAATGTAACGGATGAGTTTCATCATGTGCATGAATTTTTCAGATTGCTGGAAGCAGAAACCTCTGGTATCAATAAGGAGACACCCATCCGGATCCGGACCGCCAAGGAATTTGCTGCAGATCTGGGAGTGCATCCCAATCATCTGAATGCCTTGCTGAAGAAACATACAGGCCAGAATGTAAGCACCCATATCAAAAGTCGTTTGCTGGACGAAACCAAGGTATTGTTGTTACAAACTGATTGGTCATTGCAGGAGATCGGACATAGTATTGGTTATGCGGAACAACCCAATTTCAATTCATTCTTTAAGAAAAATACCGGTATTACCCCCGCTGAATTCAGGAAGACATACCATCTTTGATTTTCATAAAAGGTTCAGTGTTTTTGCTAAAGCCCGGCTGCTGGCTTCTTTTCATCTTTGTATCACAAAACACAAACAAAATGAAAAGCATAAACACACAGAAAGTATGGTTCATAACCGGAGCATCCCGGGGTTTTGGATTAGAAATATCAAAAGCAGTTCTTGCAGCAGGTGATAAACTGGTAGCTACCGTACGTAGCAAGCCGGAAGACCTGGCCGCCCAGCTGGGAAATCATGAAAATCTTGCCGTTGTAACCCTGGACATCACCAATGAAGAACAGGCGAAAGTAGCAGCTAAACAAGCTAATGACACTTTTGGCAGGATTGATATCCTGGTGAATAATGCCGGTTATGGTTTATTAAGCGGTGTAGAGGAAGCCACTGCTCAGGAGGTAAAGAACAATTATGAAGTAAATGTGTTCGGATTGTTGAATGTGACTCGTGCGATATTGCCTTATATGCGTGTACAGGGATCCGGTCATGTGATCAATATTTCTTCCATAGGAGGTTTGTTTGGCTATGTAGGCTGGGGTATTTATGGTTCTACCAAATTTGCCGTGGAAGGTATTACTGAAGCTATGGCGCAGGAACTGGCTCCGCTGGGTATCTATGCCACTGTGGTAGCGCCTGGTTTCTTCAGGACGGAATTCCTCGATCACTCTTCCCTGGTAAAAACCAGCAATGAGATCAACGATTACTCAGCTACCGTTGGTGAAATGCGTTCCTTTGCAGCGGCTGTAAACAAAAAACAACCCGGAGATCCCGTGAAACTGGCAGAGGCCTTTGTGAAACTGGGACATGCGGAAAAACCTCCCGTACACCTGCCATTAGGTAAGGATACCCTGGCCAAATTCAGGGAAAAGACCGCCGCTTTTGAGCAAGAGATCTCAGAATGGCATGATGTGATCACCGGAACAGATCATGATGATGTTGCTGCGTAAGATGTGCAGTGGAAAAGTAGGATATTAGGAAATGGGAAACTGACCCAAAAGTAAGATGAAGGCGTCGTGCATCGCTTAAATGATAACAAATCCCCCATGGGGACCTGAATAAAACAGGGGCTGACCATTATTTGGGATCAGCCCCTGTGTATTAAGTTGCTTATTGCAGGATTGTTGGGAAGATTGACGTTCCCTCCTTATTAGTATATCTGAATTGATTATTACCGCATTTTTTTGAGGAGCCTCCTTATTTGACGAACAGCTGGCTTGTCTTCTCCAGCGTTTCTTCCAGTTCCTGTATCAGTCTGTTCACAATGTCATGGATAGAGCTGATATCTTCCACCATTTCAACGCTTTGGCCGGCGGACCAGAGTTGCTGGTAATTGCCAGGTCTTACCGCAGCTTCCAGTTTTTTCATGCCTCGCAGTTGTACCAGCATTTTGAAATATTTGCGGGTGCGGGCGTTTTTATTCAGTTGCTTTTCCAGCCAGTTCTGTTTATAGCCGATCTTTTTTGCTGTCGGAGTGTTGATGACGTTGCAGGGGGTACCAGACAGGCGTTCTGTCAATACGATATCTTCCATGCCATAGTCCAGGATGGCGTTCTTGTATTCATCGCTGACGCTTGCTTCTTCGCTGGCGATGAACCGGGTACCTATGGAGGCGCCATGAGCACCCAACACCAGGGCGCTGGCAAGTTGCTGACCGGTAGCAATGCCGCCGGCGGCTACCAGCAGTTTTCCGGGAAAGGCTTTCTGCAGGGCTGGAACAAGTATATGCATCGGGTAGGGGCCTGCATGGCCACCGGCGCCTGCACATACCGCTATGAAACCATCGCAGCCAGCCTGGGCCGCTTTTTCCGCGTGCTGTATATTGGTGACGTCGCAGAGTACCTTAGCGCCATAGCTGTGGGCGGCCGCGATCACCTCTTTGGGACTGCCCAGGGAGGTGATATAGAAAGGTACTTCTGCCGCTACGCAGTCTTTCAGGTGTTTTGAATAGAGGGGATTGGTTTTCTGAACGATGAGGTTGACGCCATAGGTTCCCTGACCGGGCGGCAGTTGTGCCCGGTGTTGGTTCAAATGGTCCAGCACCTGCTTCAGTTCTCCCTCTTTTCTGTAATTAAGGGAAGGGAATGTCCCGGCTATCCCATTGTCCATGGCGGCTTTAACCATTTTTTCGTTGCTGACGAGGAACATGGGCGCCATGATGACCGGATAGCGGATGGCAAGGGCTGAGGTTAATTGCATAAGTGGATGTTTAGCTATGATTTGACAGCAAGCTGCCTGGCCACGAATTTTCCAAGGATGTCAAATTCCAGGTTAATTGTGTGTCCGGGTTGAACGGCTGAGATATTTGTGTGCTCATATGTATATGGAATTACAGCGATGCTGAACTCCGTATTGGTCACATTATATATGGTCAGGCTGATGCCATTGAGGCAGATGGAGCCTTTTTCCACGATCAGGCCGGCAAATTGTTCCGGGTAGCGGAAGCGGTATTCCCAGCTGCCACCCTGAGGGGTGCAGGAAATACATTCGCCTGTGCTGTCAACGTGGCCCTGAACGAGGTGGCCGTCAATCCTGCCGTTAAAGACCATGGCCCTTTCCAGGTTTACTTTTTGTCCGGGGGTGAGTTGGCCGATATTGCTTTTCAGCAGCGTTTCGGCGACAGCGACGATATCATAGGTATCGCCATCTGTGCGGGTAACAGTGAGACAAACGCCGTTGTGGGCTACGCTTTGGTCAATTTTCAGTTCCGGTGTGAGGGAAGAGCGGATGGTGATGACCATATTGGTGCCTTCCTGCCTGGTAGCTATTACTTCTCCTAATGATTCTATGATTCCTGTAAACATAGGGCTAAATTAAGTAATAATGGGGAGATGGCCGTGGAGATAAGGACCTGACATTATTTTGATAATTAAATGGAATGTTATATCTTTGCCTTCCTGAAAAAAAGGAGTATTATATTATGTTGATCATCGATTCCAAAGATTGCGAAAACATTGACAAGGCGCTCAAAAAATACAAAAAGAAATTTGAGAAAGCCCGTATCCTGCTGCAACTCAGGTCACGTCAGTCTTTCACAAAACCTTCCGTTAAGCGTCGTACTGAAGTGCTGAAAGCTGTTTACAAACAGCAGTTGGCCAGTGGTAAATTAGACGATTGATTCTATCGGGGGTAATTCCCCACGCAAAATATTGATGATTGTAAGGTTTATTATAACTTTACAATCATCAAACTTTTTATTTTGAGTGAAGTCTTACACCCGGTAGCTAATCGTTTTCTGGCTTACATCCGGCTTGAGAAGCGCTATTCCGCACATACTGCTACTGCATATCAGCAGGACCTTACCCAGTTTTTTATCTTTTTAAGATCTCATTATGG
Organism: Chitinophaga sp. CF418; assembly: GCF_900142925.1. Classification (GTDB taxonomy): domain Bacteria; phylum Bacteroidota; class Bacteroidia; order Chitinophagales; family Chitinophagaceae; genus Chitinophaga. The sequence continues at coordinate 187,975 of NZ_FRCN01000004.1, read as the reverse complement.
CGATGTGTCACTTTCTGGCATATCGCATTCGCATGTCCGTACCTGGCTGGCCTGGCTGATGGAGGAGGGCATGATCGCCAAGAGTGTTAACCGCAAGATCTCCACCCTTAAATCATTTTTCAAATACGCATTACGTCATGGGGAAATTACAGCCTCTCCGATGACGAAAGTGACTGTCCCGAAGGTCGGGAAGCGGCTGCCTGGTTTTATTGACGAAAAAGGCATGCAGGCGGTGGAAGATAACCGGAGCATGCGCAGGGGGCAGGAGGATACGCCGATTTTTACGGATGGCCTGGAGGGGAGAACGCACCGGATGATATTTGAGCTTTTGTATCATACCGGCATCCGGTTGTCGGAGTTGATCAATCTGCAGGAGCGACATGTGGATACGGGCAATCTGACCATAAAAGTGCTCGGAAAGGGCAATAAGGAGCGGATTATTCCGATCAGTACTATTTTGAGGGATGAGATAGGGGAGTACCGGGCCATGCGCCGGAAGGAGCTGGCAGCGTATGACAGGGAGGTATTGCTGGTAAATCCGCGGAGCGGGAAAAAATTATATCCGAGATATGTTTACAATGTGGTGCGGGGGTATCTGACCGACCACCAGATCACGACACTTAGTCGCAGAAGTCCGCATATACTGCGGCATACGTTTGCCACCCATCTTATGAACAATGGCGCTGACCTGAATGCGGTCAAGGAGCTGTTGGGGCACTCCAGCCTGGCGTCCACACAGGTTTATACGCACAATAGCATTGAGAAGTTGAGGGAAGCGTACCGGAAGGCGCATCCAAAGGGCGAGTGAAAAGGCGCGTCTGCACTTTAACAAAATATTACTAAATGGTTATGCAAAAGAATCGAAAAGTGAGTAAATTAGTAATGAGTTCTTTGTATACTTTTTGCATTAGTCGATATCCATTACCATTAAAACAATGAAAGCCTATGGACGTAATGTTACGAGCATGTACAAGATTGTTTAAAACTAAAAATTAGTGCTATGAACGTTCAAATTCAAACAGTACATTTCGATGCTGACTCAAAGTTGATTGACCATGTGAGTAAAAAACTTCAGAAACTCAATACTTTTTATGACAGGATCATTAGCGTGGAAGTCTTTTTAAAGTTGGATGGAATTGCCCATCAGATTAAGGATAAAATAGCTGAGATAAAAGTCCATATCCCCCGCCAAGACTTATTTGTAAAGCATGAATCCAAATCCTTCGAAGAGTCATTTGATCTCGCCTTCGACTCGGTTGTTAACCAGATCAAGAAAACCAAAGAGAAGAAATTTCAGTAAAATCTTAAAAATATTTTGGAATTAAATATCTGTTTACTACCTTTGCCATCCCGATCGAAAAAAGGGATCGGCAAAGGTAGTAAAGTTCTTTACTGTAGGGTGTTTTAGCCAATTAATACAAGTCTTAAAATTTGTATCCGGGTGCTGAAAAAAAGATTTTGAGATTAATTAAATTCAACTATTTTTGCACCCTCTTATAACGGATACCTTTTATAAGATTCTTGAATAACATAAGCCAGCATAGCTCAGTTGGCCAGAGCTACTGATTTGTAATCAGTGGGTCGGGGGTTCGAATCCCTCTGCTGGCTCCGGAAAAATTCCGAAGCAAAATGGTCCGGACGGACGTGATTTTTGGAAAGGAGTTTAAGGATTAAAAAGGGCAGGTTCCAGAGTGGCCAAATGGGGCGGACTGTAAATCCGCTGTCTACGACTTCATAGGTTCGAATCCTATCCTGCCCACTCAGTGCAAATGTTCCGCCTTTGCCCCTTAGCAAAGGCGGAACTTGTCTGTTAAATGCAGGTTCTCCCGAAAGGGATATATAGAGTAGAGGGGAATGGTTCTTTCAGTGTCTGTTATTAAATTGCAGGTTTCCCCCGAAAGGAGACTGACAGGAAGTAGGGGCACACAGTTCTTTAGTTTATTATTTATTAAATGCGGGAGTAGCTCAGTTGGTAGAGCGACAGCCTTCCAAGCTGTAGGTCGCGGGTTCGAACCTCGTCTCCCGCTCATCGTAATACCGGTTCGAAATTTTGTCTTGGTATTACATGGGATGAAAGTTCTTTAAGAAGATTTTCAATGCTGTTGTAGCTCAGGGGTAGAGCACTTCCTTGGTAAGGAAGAGGTCGTGAGTTCAATTCTCATCAACAGCTCAACGGATTTCCAAACATCCGGGATCCGGATTTCGTTGTAGCTCAGTGGCAGAGCGTTCCTGGTAAATACCGGGAAAGGTCGTGGGTTCAATTCTCATCAGCGGCACAAGTTTGTAAAACCGTTTTTTAAAAACAACTATCAATACAATCTTTACAAACCATCTAAAAAAAATACAATGGCAAAAGAAACCTTTAAGCGGGATAAACCCCACGTAAACATTGGTACCATCGGCCACGTTGACCACGGTAAAACTACCTTAACTGCTGCCATTACTACGATTTTGGCAAACAAGGGTCTGGCAGAGAAGAAAGGTTATGATGAGATCGATGCAGCTCCTGAAGAAAAAGAAAGAGGTATTACCATCAATACAGCACACGTTGAGTATCAGACAGCTAACCGCCACTATGCGCACGTTGACTGTCCTGGTCACGCTGACTATGTGAAGAACATGATCACTGGTGCTGCGCAGATGGACGGTGCTATCCTGGTGGTTGCCGCTACAGATGGTCCGATGCCACAAACTAAAGAACACATCCTCCTGGCTCGTCAGGTAGGCGTTCCTCGTATCGTAGTGTTCATGAACAAGGTTGACCTGGTTGATGATCCTGAGCTGCTGGAACTGGTTGAACTGGAAATCCGCGAACTGCTGAGCAAATATAACTATGATGGTGATAACACACCAATCATCAAGGGTTCTGCAACCGGCGCTCTGGCTGGTGAAGACAAATGGGTAGCTGCAGTAGAAGAACTGATGAACGCAGTAGATGAATTCATCCCACTGCCTCCTCGTCCGATTGATCTGCCGTTCCTGATGTCTGTAGAAGACGTATTCTCTATCACCGGTCGTGGTACTGTTGCTACAGGTCGTATCGAGCGTGGTAAGATTAAAGTTGGTGAACCAGTTGAAATCGTTGGTCTGATCGAAAAACCACTGACTTCTACATGTACTGGTGTTGAGATGTTCAAAAAATTACTGGATGAAGGTGAAGCTGGTGACAACGCTGGTCTGCTCCTCCGTGGTATTGAAAAGTCTCAGATCCGTCGTGGTATGGTTATCACTAAACCAGGATCTATCACTCCGCACACTGAATTCAAATGTGAAGTATACGTACTGAGCAAAGAAGAAGGTGGCCGTCACACTCCGTTCTTCAACAAATACCGTCCTCAGTTCTACTTCCGTACAACTGACGTAACTGGTGAAGTTGAATTACCAGCAGGTGTTGAAATGGTTATGCCTGGTGATAACGTTTCTCTGACTGTAAAACTGATCGCTCCAATCGCTATGGAAAAAGGTCTGAAATTCGCTATCCGCGAAGGTGGACGTACCGTAGGTGCTGGTCAGGTTACTGAGATCATTAAGTAATCACTTTCTTGATATAGAAGGCCATTAGCAATTAGTAAATTGCATTCAGCGGATAAATTTAATTTATGTAAATTTGTTCTGCCGGATAGCCTGGAGCTGGCGGCTAATGGTCTTTTCTTACATACACGGGCATAGTTCAATGGTAGAATAGAGGTCTCCAAAACCTTTGATCAGGGTTCGAATCCTTGTGCCCGTGCTAACAATGGTGAAAAGTGAAGGCTTTTCACCTTTCATGTTTTCAAACGGTTAATTTTTAAACCAATGAATAAGGTTAGAGCATACTTCCGGGAGTCTTATCACGAGCTGGTGCATAAAGTATCCTGGCCTACATGGCAGGAGCTACAGTCTTCCACAATGATCGTATTAATCGCTACTGTTTTTATCACTGCGATTGTTTGGGGTATGGACGCCCTTTCACATCTCATGATGACTCAGTATTATAAAATGATAGGATAATGATAGAAGCATCCAATAACCCTGCAGAAGAAACAAACATTCCCACCCAGGACACCAAATGGTATGTTCTGCGTGTAGTGAGTGGTAAAGAGAAAAAGGTAAAAGAATACCTGGATATTGAGGTACGCCGCTCCGATTGGGGCAACGTGATCACCCAGATATTTTTACCTGTAGAGAAAGTGTATAAAGTGCAGGCAGGTAAAAAGGTGATGCGCGAAAAGAATTTCTATCCGGGTTACGTAATGATCGAAGCAATAGATGGTAAGATGACCGACGAGGTGATCCAGTCCATCCGCAACGTATCAGGCGTTATTCACTTCCTGGGTAAAGATAAACCCATCGCTCTGCGTAAGGCTGAAGTAAACAAAATGCTGGGTAAAGTTGATGAAATGTCTGACAACGGACTGACCATGAGCGAGCCTTTCATTGTTGGCGAAACGATCAAGATCATAGATGGGCCTTTCAACGACTTCAACGGTATCATCGAAGAGGTGATAGAAGACAAGAAGAAACTGAAAGTAACTGTGAAGATCTTCGGTCGTGCCACTCCGGTAGAACTGAACTTCATGCAGGTAGAGAAAATTAGCTAACTATTTCAGTAATCATATTAAACCGTCCCGCTTTAAGCAGGACGGTTTTTTTTTGTCTAATTCTTTCTGGTGTATTTGATCTCCATTGTCTTGAATTCCTTGCCATCATTCACCATGTACATTTCCATAACCTGGTGATCATCGTCGATCATCTTAAAGATCTCTTTAACACCCATATCTTTCCCAGTCATGGGATCTAGTGATTTGCCGGTAAGTGTGGCGGACTTTGTAGCCTCATCCCAGGTACCTTCTGTGTTCATGATGCCGGTACCCATGTTGTCTACCCAGGAGCTCTGGAATATTTTCTTTGCATTGTCATAGGCGAGCAGGCCATGACCTTCGAAAGGCATTCCCATAAAAGTGCCCTTGTGAACTGATTCCTGATAGCGGCCACCCAGGATCATCCTGTTGACAGTAGTGCCTGTTGAAGTGGTCGGAGGGGCATCTGGTTTCATCCACATCGTCAGGTCAAAGCTCCACTCACCGTCACATTTGGCAAGCATCTGGTGAATGGCACCTGGTGTCATATATTCCATCCAGGCTTTTTGTTCGTCAGATTGCGTCTGCTGAGCTTGAGACGTAGTGGTGAGCGATAAAAATGAGATGAGCACTGAGGCTGAAAATAACAATAGACGTCGCATAATTGGTGGAGTTTTGTTTGAATCATAACATTTGAGAATCGAGAAGGTTGGATCGGAGGAACTCCTAAGTTGACTGATATTTACTAATTTTGCGGACATTTCGCTATACATATGAGGGTTGTTTTTATATTGTTAACTGTCATTACATTATTTTCTGTATCATCATTATGTGCCCAGCCTAAGGAAAGAGTCAGCACGGAACGTCCGGTTCCGGCAGCCCTGGTAATACCGGAGGCAGACCTGGCCACACCTGTTACATTCAGTCATTATTTATCGGCACATACCACCTCCCGGAAGGAATTTGTCCGGCAGTTGTACAGCTGGCTGGTATGGAACGTCGGCTATGATGTGCCCAATATGTATAGTCCGGACTATTATAAAGACACCCTGGATGCGGCACAGAAGACCTTAAAGACCAGGATTGGTGTTTGTCAGGGGTATGCGAATTTATATTACCTGGTTTGTAAAGAGGCGGGCATCCCGGTACACCTGGTGGGAGGGTATACCAAAACATACGGTAAGATCAGTAATGCCAGTCACGCCTGGATAGCTGTGCAGCTGGATAACACCTGGTATATGACAGATCCGACCTGGGGAGCGGGGGTGGTGAACAATAATAAATTTATCAGGAAGCCGGTAGATAGCTATTTCCTGGTAGCACCGTCAGCTTTTGTGGAAACGTACATGCCTTTTGATCCTTTATGGCAGTTGCTGGAGCATCCTTACCGGCATGATGAGTTCCGGGATAATAATCTGAAAGCAGCGGCAGGGCGTGCTGTATTTAATTATAAAGATTCGCTGGCAGCCTACGAAACAATGAAGGATGACCTGTTGAAATACCAGCTGGTCATCAACAGGATAGAAGGGTATGGGGTAACTAACCAGCTGATCAGTCATGAGCTGGCGTATTATAAGAACCTGGTAAAATATATTGCCGAGAACCGGCAGATAGCGGCGGCGAACAAGGCAATAGATGATTTTAACAGGAGTAGCAACCAGTATAACCGGGCTGTGAACCTGTTCAATGAATATGTGCAGTTCAAGAACAAGCAGTTCAGGCCTTCGAAGCCAGACAGTGAGATCAGGGAGATGGTAGCTGCGGTAGGCCGAAAGCTTGCGGAGAGCAGGAAGGGGCTGGCGGGATTGAACCGGAATGAAGGTACTATCAGGGCGAATATCAGCGAGCTGGAGGAATCATTGAGTGCGATGGAGAAGCGTTTAAATGAGGAGCAGGCATTTGTTGACAAATATATCAGGACGGGGAAGATGTTCAGAAAAACTTTATTTTAAAAGACGACGACATGGATGGGAATTCCATTAAATTAAATTAGATTTGTCACAGACCATAGAGACATTGTTACGCCCGAAAAGTTTTTACTATTGGGTTAAGATAAAATACTTTTGCAATAGAATTGTAAAATTTTCGACCCGAACTGATTATAATAGCAAAAAGAATGCCCGAAAGCAAATTCTTTTTGAGATTTAATTCATTATTATATACCTTTGCATCCCCTTCAAAAGGTAAATTTTCTCTTTATTAGTAAGTAAATTTTCTCCTTTTAGTTTTGGGAGTCCCGTCAATGACGAGACGTTTTCACCAAATTAAACTTTATAACATGGCAAAAGAGATCGCTACGTACGTGAAATTGCAGGTGAAAGGCGGCCAGGCCAACCCTGCACCTCCGATCGGTCCCGCATTGGGTTCTAAAGGTGTGAACATCATGGAGTTCTGTAAGCAGTTCAATGCCCGTACCCAAGATAAGATGGGTAAGGTATTACCTGTATTACTGACTGTTTACACTGACAAGTCATTTGATTTCGTAATTAAGACGCCTCCTGCTGCTGTACAGCTGCTGGAAGCCGCCAAATTGCAGAGTGGTTCCAAAGAGCCTAACCGTAACAAGGTTGGTAAAGTTACCTGGGCACAGGTTGAGGCAATAGCTCAGGACAAAATGGCTGACCTGAACTGTTTCACCAAGGAAAGCGCCATGAAAATGGTAGCTGGTACTGCCCGTTCTATGGGTATCACAGTAGACGGTAACGCTCCCTGGAATTAATTGTGTCACCCTGTTGAAAGCAGGTTAACTTTTTAAAACATTTTGCAATGGCAACTAAGAAAAGAAAAGCAGCCGATACAAAGGTGGACAAGAACAAGGTTTATAGCCTGAAAGAAGCTTCCACACTTGTAAAAGATATTAACTGCACTAAATTCGACAGTTCTGTCGATATACATATCCGTCTGGGCGTAGATCCCAAGAAAGCAGACCAGGCTATCCGTGGTTCCGTAACGCTTCCCCACGGTACTGGTAAAACAAAGCGTGTACTGGTTCTTTGCACTCCTGATAAAGAAGCTGCAGCAAAAGAAGCTGGTGCTGATTTTGTTGGTCTGGACGAATTCATCCAGAAGATTGAAGGTGGTTGGACCGATGTTGATGTTATCGTAGCAACTCCTGCTGTGATGCCTAAGATCGGTAAACTGGGTAAGATCCTGGGTCCACGTAACCTGATGCCGAACCCTAAGACTGGTACTGTTACCAATGACGTAGCAGCTGCAGTTAACGAGGTGAAAGGCGGTAAGATTACTTTCAAAGTGGATAAAGCAGGTATCATCCACGCTTCAATTGGCCGTGTATCATTTGCTTCTGACAAGATCGAACAGAATTCTCAGGAGTTGATCAACGCTATCATCAAGCTGAAACCAGCTACAGCGAAAGGTACTTACCTGAAAGGACTGTCTATGGCGAGCACAATGAGCCCGAGCATTACAGTTGACACAAAATCTGTTCAAAACTAATGATTGGCCGGTAGTATCAGGCAAATCAACAAATTGACAAAAGCTATGAACAAAGATCAAAAAAACGAAGCGATTGAACTGCTGAAAAGCAAGTTCTCTCAATATAACAACTTCTACATCACCAACACCGAGTCTCTGACCGTTGCGCAGGTAAACAACCTGAGAAAGGTTTGTTTCGACAAGAATGTAGAAATGAAGGTGGCTAAGAACACCCTGATCCGCAAGGCGCTGGAATCTCTGGATGCTGAGAAATATACAGGTGTATACGACGCGCTGAACGGCGTTACTGCCCTGATGTTCTCTGACAGCCCTAAAGAGCCGGCTCTGATCATCTCTTCTTTCCGTAAGGAAAACAAGAAAACAGAAAAACCTGAGCTGAAAGCGGCTTTCGTAGGTGATGAAGTTTACACTGGCGATGCTCAACTGGCTAACCTGGTGAAAATCAAGACCAAGAACGAACTCATTGGAGACGTTATCGGTCTGTTGCAATCTCCTGCAAAACGCGTTCTCGCTGGCTTGCTTGAGAAAGCTAAGAAAGAAGGTGCTGGCGCAGAAGCACCTGCAGCTGAGTAATTGGCTGAAAGCCTTGACAGGCGCGCAAAATAACACTGGCTTCCAAGTCACAATATAAATTATTACAATCTTTAAAATTCTTAAAAACATTATACAATGGCAGACGTTAAAGCTTTAGCCGAACAATTAGTAGGTTTAACTGTTAAGGAAGTACAAGAACTGGCTGATTTCCTGAAATCTGAATACGGTATCGAACCAGCTGCTGCTGCAGTTATAGTTTCTACAGATGGTGGTGGCGGTGCTGCTGCTGCTGAAGAAAAAACTGCCTTCAACGTTATCCTGAAAAGTGCAGGTGCTAGCAAACTGAACGTAGTTAAGATCGTTAAAGATCTGACCGGCCTTGGTCTGAAAGAAGCTAAGGAACTGGTAGACGGTGCGCCTAAACCACTGAAAGAAGGCGTTTCCAAAGCTGAGGCAGAAGATCTGAAAGCTAAGCTGACAGAAGCTGGTGCTGAAGTTGAAATTCAGTAATCTTTGCTTAAAGGATACCTCTTTATAAAGGTCAAAAGTGCTTCTGGCACTTTTGGCCTTCTTCCCTTTGGGAAAGTGTCTTTTCGGAGCGTCAAAAAGGGGGAATCACCAGGTCGGTGGATTTGACACAGCAGAGAAGACAGAAATTTTTGAGGGTATTTGGCAAAGATGTCTTAATTTCCCCGATTCATGTTGTGATTTACTTCACAATATTATATAAGTTAATATAACTGCTAACTTCGAATATGTCTCTAAAAAAAGCCCAAACAAACGAAAGAGTAAATTTTGGAAAGATCAAACAAGTTACTGAGACACCGGATCTGTTGGCTATCCAAATCCAATCTTTCAAGGATTTCTTCCAGTTAGAAACCACACCAGACAAACGTAACAATGAAGGCCTTTTTAAAGTATTTAAGGAGAACTTCCCGATTACAGATACCCGCAACATCTTTAATCTGGAGTTTCTGGACTACTTTGTAGACCCTCCGCGATATACTATAGAGGAATGTATTGAACGTGGGCTTACCTATTCTGTACCGCTGAAGGCGAAGTTACGCCTGAGCTGTAACGATGAGGAGCACGTTGACTTCCAGACGATTGTGCAGGACGTATTCCTTGGGAATATACCCTACATGACTCCTAGAGGTACATTCGTGATCAACGGCGCAGAGCGCGTGGTAGTATCTCAGCTCCACCGTTCTCCTGGTGTATTCTTCGGACAGTCCATACATCCAAACGGTACTAAAATCTACTCTGCAAGGGTGATTCCGTTCAAAGGGGCATGGATGGAGTTTGCAACTGACATTAACAATGTGATGTACGCTTACATCGACCGTAAGAAGAAGTTCCCTGTAACTACCCTTCTGCGTGCGATCGGCTACGAAACAGATAAGGACATTCTGCAGCTCTTTGGAATGGCTGACGAAGTAAAAGCAGACAAGAAGAGCCTGGAAAAATATGCCGGTAAGAAACTGGGTGCACGCGTACTCAGAAGCTGGGTAGAAGATTTCGTAGATGAGGACACCGGTGAGGTAGTGAGCATCGAGCGTAATGAGATCATGCTGGAGCGTGACAGTATCCTGGACGAAGCGAATATCGAGACGATCGTGGATATGGGCGTGAAGAGCGTGTTTGTGCAGAAAGAAGAGGTGAGCGGCGACTTCTCCATCATTTACAATACTTTAAATAAAGATACATCTAACTCTGAGCTGGAAGCCGTTCAGCACATCTACCGCCAGTTACGCGGTGCCGATGCGCCGGATGATGAAACAGCAAGGGGTATCATCGATAAATTATTCTTCTCTGACAAGCGTTATGACCTCGGAGATGTAGGCCGTTACAAGATCAACAGGAAACTGGGTCTGCCTACACCGCTGAACATGAAGGTGCTGACCAAAGAAGATATCATCGCGATCATTAAATACCTGGTACAGCTCACCAACAGTAAAGCGGAGATCGATGATATCGATCACCTGAGCAACCGTAGGGTGCGTACCGTGGGCGAACAGTTATATGCGCAGTTTGGTGTTGGTCTGGCCCGTATGGCCCGTACCATCCGTGAAAGAATGAACGTTCGTGATAATGAGGTGTTCACTCCGGTGGACCTGATCAATGCAAGGACACTGTCTTCCGTAATCAACTCCTTCTTCGGTACCAGCCAGCTGAGCCAGTTCCTGGATCAGACTAACCCGCTGTCTGAGATCACGCACAAGCGTCGTATCTCTGCACTCGGACCCGGTGGTCTTAGCCGTGAAAGGGCAGGTTTCGAGGTGCGTGACGTACACTATAGCCACTATGGCCGTCTGTGTACCATTGAAACACCGGAAGGTCCGAACATCGGTCTGATCTCCACGCTTTGCGTACACGCGAAAGTGAATGACATGGGCTTTATCGAAACGCCTTACCGTAAGGTGAATGATGGTAAAGTTGACATGGATAAGGTACAGTTCCTGAGCGCGGAAGAAGAAGATTCTGTAAAGATTGCACAGGCAAACGCACCATTGGATGAAGGCGGCCACTTTATCAATGACAAGGTGAAATCCCGTGAAACCGGTGACTTCCCGATCCTCGATAAAGGTGAGGTTGAATACATGGACGTTGCTCCGAACCAGATCGTGGGTCTGAGCGCCTCCCTGATTCCGTTCCTGGAACACGATGACGCCAACCGTGCTTTGATGGGATCAAACATGCAACGTCAGGCCGTACCGCTGATCAATCCGCAGGTGCCTATCGTAGGTACCGGTCTGGAAGGTAAAGCAGCGCGCGACTCCCGTCTGCAGATCACCGCTGAAGGTAAAGGTGTGGTTGAATTCGTGGATGCAAATGAAATTCATGTTCGTTACGAGCGTGATGAAATGCAGAAACTCGTGTCATTTGAAGATGACCTGAAAATATATCAGCTGACCAAGTTCGTTAAAACCAACCAGAGCACCTGTATCAACCTGCGTCCTGCCGTTAAGAAAGGACAGCAGCTGGTAGAAGGAGACTTCCTCACAGAAGGTTATGCTACCCGTGGTGGTGAACTGGCGCTGGGCCGTAACATGAAAGTGGCGTTCATGCCATGGAAAGGTTACAACTTTGAGGATGCGATCGTAATCTCTGAGCGTGTGGGCCGTGAAGACCTCTTCACTTCCATCCACATCGACGAATACGAGCTGGAAGTACGTGACACGAAACTGGGTGAGGAAGAACTGACCCCGGATATTCCGAACGTAAGTGAAGAAGCTACCAAAGATCTGGACCAGAACGGTATCATCCGTGTTGGTGCGCACATTAAAGAGGGAGATATCCTGATCGGTAAGATCACCCCACGTGGTGAATCTGATCCTTCTCCTGAAGAAAAATTGCTGCGTGCGATCTTCGGTGACAAGGCTTCTGATGCGAAAGACGCTTCCCTGAAGGCGCCTCCAAGCACAGAAGGTGTGGTAATTGACAAGAAACTGTTCAGCCGCGCCAAGAAAGATAAGAACTCCAAGACCCGTGAAAAAGCGGCCCTGGAGAAACTGGAAAAAGTACACCAGAAGAACGAAGAAGACCTGCTGGAAGTGCTGATGAGTAAGTTGCTGACACTGCTGAAGGATAAAACCTCTCAGGGTATCACCAACACTTACGGTGAAGTATTGATCTCCAAAGGCTCTAAATTCTCTGCCAAGAACCTGGCAAACATCGACTTCCAGAATGTGAATCCGCTCGGCTGGACCACCGACGAGGTGACCAACGATCAGATCAACACACTGCTGCACAACTATAACATCAAGTATAATGAAGAACTGGGACGTTACAAACGTGAGAAGTTCAACATTTCAATTGGTGATGAGCTGCCAGCAGGCGTACTGAAACTGGCGAAGGTATACCTGGCCAGCAAACGTAAGCTGAAAGTGGGTGATAAGATGGCGGGCCGTCACGGTAACAAGGGTATTGTTGCCAAGATCGTTCGTGATGAGGACATGCCATTCCTGGAAGACGGTACACCGGTAGATATCGTACTGAACCCATTGGGCGTACCTTCCCGTATGAACCTTGGACAGATTTACGAAACAGTACTGGGTTGGGCTGGTCTGAAACTGGGAATAAGGTTTGCAACGCCAATCTTTGATGGTGCTACTACAGAAGAAATAGCCAACTATATCGACGAAGCAGGTCTGCCAAGCTTCGGCCATACTTACCTGTATGATGGCGAAACCGGTGAGCGTTTCCACCAGAAAGCTACCGTGGGTGTTATCTACATGCTCAAACTGAGCCACATGGTTGATGATAAGATGCACGCCCGTTCTATCGGACCGTACAGTCTCATTACACAACAGCCATTGGGTGGTAAGGCGCAGTTCGGTGGTCAGCGTTTTGGTGAGATGGAGGTGTGGGCACTGGAAGCATATGGTGCATCCAATATCCTGCAGGAACTGTTAACCATTAAGTCTGATGACATTGTAGGCCGTGCCAAAGCATATGAGTCTATCGTTAAAGGCGATAACATACCAAAAGCAGGCGTACCGGAATCATTCAATGTATTGATACATGAGCTCCGTGGTCTGGGTCTGGATTTGAAATTTGATTAATATTAGTCCATAAGTTGATGGTCCATAGTCCTAAGCAACCGCTTTAGACTATGGGCCTTAGGCTTTAGATAGTCAGACACGGTCTCCATGGACTTTGTCTATGCCCGCGGACTGAATAACATGTGAATTTTCTTTAAACAACATATATGGCCATCAAGAAAGAAAATCGTCCTAAATCAAACTTTAGCAGCATTACCATTAGTCTGGCTTCTCCGGATTCAATCCTGGAGCGCTCATATGGGGAAGTGCTGAAGCCGGAAACCATCAACTACCGTACTTATAAGCCGGAGCGTGATGGTTTATTCTGTGAAAGGATCTTCGGCCCCGTAAAGGACTATGAGTGCTATTGCGGAAAATACAAACGTATCCGTTACAAGGGTATCGTGTGTGACCGTTGCGGTGTGGAAGTGACTGAGAAAAAGGTACGTCGTGAAAGAATGGGTCACATCCGCCTGGTTGTGCCTGTTGTACACATCTGGTACTTTAAATCATTACCTAATAAGATCGGTTACCTGCTGGGGATGAGTTCCAAGAAACTCGAAACCATCGTTTACTACGAAAGGTATGTGATCATACAGGCTGGCGCTAAACAGGAGAAAGGCCTGAACTACGGCGACCTGCTGACAGAAGAAGAATATCTCGACATACTGGATACCCTGCCGAAAGACAACCAAATGTTGCCTGACGAGGATCCAAACAAATTCATCGCCAAGATGGGTGCTGAAGCGGTAGAAATGATGCTGGCCAGAATTGATCTGGATAGCCTTTCTTACCAGCTGCGTAACCAGGCGGCAACTGAAACCAGCCAGCAACGTAAGGCAGAAGCCCTGAAACGTCTGAGCGTGGTAGAAGCTTTCCGTGAAGCAAATGGTCGTGTTGAAAACCGTCCTGAATGGATGGTGATGCAATATATTCCTGTAGTACCACCAGAACTGCGTCCGTTAGTTCCATTGGATGGTGGCCGTTTCGCGTCTTCCGACCTGAACGACCTGTACCGCAGGGTGATCATCCGTAACAACCGTCTGAAACGTCTGATCGAGATCAAGGCGCCAGAGGTGATCTTACGTAACGAAAAACGTATGCTGCAGGAAGCAGTTGACTCCCTCTTCGATAACTCCCGTAAGTCAAATGCGGTGAAAGCAGAAGGTGGACGTGCACTGAAATCCCTGTCTGACGTACTGAAAGGTAAACAAGGTCGTTTCCGTCAGAACCTGTTGGGTAAACGTGTTGACTACTCCGGTCGTTCCGTTATCGTGGTAGGGCCTGAACTGAAACTGCACGAGTGTGGTTTGCCTAAGGATATGGCGGCTGAGTTGTTCAAACCGTTTATCATCCGTAAACTGATAGAAAGAGGTATCGTTAAAACGGTAAAATCAGCGAAAAAGCTGGTTGACAGAAAAGAAGCAGTGGTTTGGGATATCCTGGAGAATGTACTGAAAGGACATCCTGTAATGCTCAACCGTGCTCCGACCCTGCACCGTTTGTCTATACAGGCGTTCCAGCCTAAACTGGTGGAAGGTAAAGCGATCCAGCTCCACCCACTGGTGTGTTCTGCGTTCAACGCCGACTTTGATGGTGACCAGATGGCCGTGCACGTACCGCTCAGCAATGCTGCGATACTGGAAGCACAGTTACTGATGCTGTCATCACACAACATCCTCAACCCGCAGAACGGTACGCCTATCACCCTGCCTTCACAGGACATGGTATTGGGGCTGTACTACATCACCAAAGGCAAGAAATCTACTCCTACTGAAAAAGTAGAAGGAGAAGGTAAGGCTTTCTATTCTGCAGAAGAGGTGATCATTGCTTATAACGAGCAGAGAGTGAACCTGCATGCGAACATCCGTGTAAGAGCGACTATACGTAATGAGAAGGATGAACTGGAAACTAAACTGATCGAAACAACTGTAGGCCGTGTGATCTTCAACCAGCACGTTCCAAAAGAAGCTGGTTATGTGAATGCACTGCTGACTAAAAAGTCCCTGCGTGAGATCATCGGTGACATCATCAAGTATACTGATATCCCTAAAACTGCGAAGTTCCTGGATGATATCAAACAGCTTGGTTTCCGTACCGCATTCCGTGGTGGATTGTCCTTTAACATCAATGACCTGATCATCCCAGAGGTGAAACAGCACATGATCGATGGCGCTGCCAGTGAAGTTGATGAAGTATGGGATAACTATAACATGGGTCTGATCACGAATAACGAACGTTATAACCAGATCATCGATATCTGGTCACGTGTGGACACCAAAGTAACTGAAACGCTGATCCGTGAGCTGGCCAATGACAAACAGGGCTTCAACTCTGTGTACATGATGCTTGACTCAGGTGCGCGTGGTTCCAAACAGCAGATCAAACAGCTGGCTGGTCTGAGGGGATTGATGGCAAAACCGCGTAAGAGTGGATCTACCGGTTCTGAGATCATCGAGAACCCGATCCTGTCCAACTTTAAGGATGGTCTGAACGTATTGGAATACTTCATCTCTACGCACGGTGCCCGTAAGGGTCTTGCGGATACGGCACTGAAAACGGCGGATGCGGGTTACCTGACCCGTCGTCTGGTGGACGTAGCACAGGATGTGGTAATTAATGAAGAAGATTGCGGTACCCTGCGTGGTATTGCGACTTCCGCACTGAAAGATAACGAAGAGGTGGTTGAGCCGCTGTACGACCGTATCCTTGGCCGTACTTCCCTGCACGACGTATTCGATCCTCATACAGAGGAAATTATCGTTGAAGCAGGTAGCCTGATCAACGAAGATATCGCTCACCGTATTGAAGATAGCGCTATCGATACTGTAGAGATCCGTTCCGTACTGACCTGCGAAAGCCGCAGAGGGGTGTGCGTGAAATGTTACGGTAAGAACCTCGCTACGGGTTATGTAACCCAGCGTGGTGATGCTGTAGGTATTATCGCAGCACAGTCCATCGGTGAGCCTGGTACACAGCTGACACTGCGTACCTTCCACGTGGGTGGTGTGGCTGGTTCTACTTCCGTGGATACCGGCTTACAGGCTAAATTCGACGGTACAGTGCAGTTCGATGGTCTGCGTACTACTACATACGAAAACAACGAAGGAGAGAAAGTGCAGGTGGTAATTGGCCGTACCGGTGAATTACGTATCATGGACGTGAAGAACGACAGGTTGCTGATCACTAACAACATTCCGTACGGTTCTACCCTGCTGGTGAAAGACGGACAGAAAGTTGCGAAAGGTGACATGATCTGTACATGGGATCCATACAACGCCGTTATCGTATCTGAAATCGCGGGTAACATCCGTTTCGACAGCATCATCGAAGGTATCACCTTCCGTGAAGAAGCTGACGAGCAGACTGGTCACCGTGAGAAAGTGGTAATTGAAACAAAGGATAAGAACAAGATCCCGTCTATCTATGTAGATGGTAATAAAGAGGTGAAATCTTATAACCTGCCGGTAGGCTCCCACATCGTAATTGAAGAGGGTGAAGCTGTAAGAGCTGGTCAGGTAATTGTTAAGATCCCTCGTATACTCGGTAAACTGCGCGACATCACGGGTGGTCTGCCACGTGTAACTGAACTGTTTGAAGCACGTAACCCAAGCAATCCTGCCATCGTATCTGAAATTGATGGTGTGGTAGCTTTCGGTAACATCAAACGTGGTAACCGTGAGATCATCATCGAAAGCCGTGAAGGTCATATCAAGAAATACCTGGTGCCATTGACACGTCACATCCTGGTACAGGACGGTGACTTCGTGAAAGCAGGTACAGCGCTGTCTGATGGTTCCATCACACCTGCGGACATCCTGTCCATCAAAGGACCGTTTGCCGTTCAGGAATATCTGGTAAATGAGATACAGGAAGTATACCGTTTACAGGGTGTGAAGATCAACGACAAGCACATTGAGGTGATCGTACGTCAGATGATGCGTAAAGTGAACATCGAGGATCCGGGCGATACCCGCTTCCTGGAAGGTGACACTACCGATAAATTTGAATTCTTTGAAGAAAACGACAACATCTTCGATAAGAAGGTGGTTACCGAAGCAGGTGAATCTACTACGCTGAAAGCTGGTCAGATCGTTACGCTGCGTCAGGTAAGGGAAGAGAACTCCCTGCTGCGTCGTGCAGATAAGAAACTGGTGGAATTCCGTGATGCAAAACCGGCTACCTCCAGCCCGCTGTTACAGGGTATTACCAAGGCGTCCCTGGGTACTCACAGCTGGATCTCTGCAGCGTCCTTCCAGGAAACAACCAAAGTACTGTCTTCTGCAGCCATCAACGGTAAAACAGATGATATGCTTGGCCTGAAAGAAAACGTAATCACCGGTCACCTGATACCTGCAGGTACTGGTCTGCGTGAGTTCGAAAACATGATCGTAGGTTCCAAAGAAGAATATGATATCCTGGCGTCTTCCAAAGAAGTGTTCCAGTTTGACGAAGAGGAATAGAAGAGATACACTCATGTATAAAAAAAATGTCCCGGCACTACGCACGGGACATTTTTTTTACCTGTAACTTTCCGTCAATTAAACTACCGGATGATAGTCATGAAGCAACGGCTCTATTTAGTATTGTTATTAATAGTAGCAGGTATTATTGCCTGCAGTAAAGACACTGACAGCTCTATACCGGATACCAGTTCCAACATCAATTTTTTTACAGCGGTACCTAACCAGGAATTTGATGTGACGATAGACACCACCAGTATTGGCACTGAACTGGGATATGGTGAAAGTACGGGCTATCATGCATTCCAGGCAAAACGTTATACGCTCCGGATCTATCGTACGGGAAATCATACGGTACCAATAGGTGGTGGTGAGGTCAGTTTACGAAACGGGCATTATTATTCCGTATTCCTGTCTCAGAATAACAGTAATACGCTGCAACTGACGCTTGTTGAAGATAACCTGGGGGCATCCAGGCCCAGTTATGGTAAAGTGAGGTTCATTAACCTGAGTGATACTTATGTAAATGCGGTTTCGAGGCTGACCCTGGACATTTATGTGGACAATCTGCGGCTTTTCCGGCGTCAGAGTTACCAGGCGGCCACTGATTTTGCAGAAGTGCCGGTTGGAACACGTAATGTGGACGTCCGTTATGCTGACTCCAGCCTGAGTCTTATGGGGGCCAACAGCCATAGCTATGAAATACAGGACCAGAAGCAGTATACTATTATCGGCTATGGAAATGCTTTGAAGGCGGATTCCTTCAAACTGACGACGTTCGTGCATTAAAAGCAGCTTCCGGAGCAGGGAAAAAATTTATATGTGAAAGTGTTGTTAAGAAAGTGGGGGACTAAGTATAATCATCTAAAAACCTTATTTTAGCCGTTCAATTTTAAAAATGTATTTAAGGAGATTAAAAAATCCACCTAACAACATGCGCACTACTAAACAACTTGTGAAAAGCGGATTATTAACGGTACTGACAGCCGGAACATTTATTGCTTGCCAGCAGCCTAACAAACAGGGAGACAATAGTCCGGCGGCAGCTGCCAAGGACGGCAGTGTTGCATCTAATAGCAGTTTTATCATTGCATATGTGGATATCGATACCGTTGAAGCTCATTATGAATATTTCAAGGAGAAAAAGTCTGAGTTAGAGAAGAAACAGCAGGCTATTGACAATGAACTGCAGGCCAATGTGCGTGCATTACAGAACGAAGCTGCTGATTTTCAACGCAAAGCTAATGGCATGACGCAGGCAGAAGGTGAAGCAACTCAGCGTGCTTTATATAACAAACAGCAGCAGCTGGAAGGTAAGGCGCAGAACATGCGTTCCCAGTATGCAGAGCAGGAAAACAAGTTTAACGAAGAGCTGCAGAAAAGGCTGAACGATTTCCTGGCAAAGTATAACAGTAATAAACGTTATGCCTATATTCTTTCTTACCGTACCGGAGCCAGCAATGTTTTGTACAAGGATGAGAAGTATGATATTACAAATGAAGTAATTAAGGGTCTGAACGAAGCAAATGCATCAGCTACTGAGAAAAAATAATAGTTGCTATAGCAAAAACGTTTAAAAAATAATTATAAATTGGAATCCCGTCTCGTAAACATTACTGAGACGGGATTTTTTTAATCATATAGACACACACAGAACATATGGAAAACCACAACTCAGCTTTTCGTCCCAGTTTAAGTTTACTGGACGCAACCATGATCGTAGCCGGTTCGATGATAGGCTCCGGCGTATTTCTTGTATCTGCAGAAATTGCCCGTAATGTGGGCTCTGCGGGTTGGTTAACGTTAATGTGGGTATTAGGTGGTATCGTTACGATTATCGCTGCGGTGAGTTATGGAGAGTTGTCTGGTATGTACCCAAAAGCAGGTGGACAATATGTTTACCTGCGTGAAGCTTATAACCCATTGGTAGCCTTTCTGTTCGGCTGGACACAATTCAGCGTGATCCAGACAGGGACTATTGCGGCAGTGGCCGTGGCGTTTGCCAAGTTTTCCTCTTACATTATCCCGGCCTTCAGTGAAGAGCATATATTGCTGGACGCGGGTTTGGTAAAGGTGTCAGCAGCGCAGATCGTGGCTATCATTTCTATTATATTGCTTACCTGGATCAATACACGTGGTATTAAGAACGGTAAGATTATCCAGACAGTATTTACGCTGGCAAAACTGCTCTCCTTGTTTGGACTGATCATATTCGGGTTCCTGCTGGGAGCGAAACAGGAAGTATGGAATGCTAACTGGGCGAATGCCTGGGACGCTGTGAGCCTGACGCAAGTGGATGGGCAGGTTGCTACGTCACTGTTATCCGGACTTGCTTTATGTGGTGCTATTGCGATTTCTATGAAAGGGTCATTGTTCAGCAGTGATGCCTGGAACAATATTACCTTCATTGCAGCAGAGATTAAAAATCCGCAGAAGAATATAGGACGTGCGTTATTCCTGGGTACGCTGCTGGTGACTATCGTATATGTAAGCGCCAACCTGATGTACCTGGCGGTGCTGCCAATGCATGATATTGCTTTTGCAGCGAAAGACCGTGTAGCTGTTGTTGCTGCTGAGCAGATCTTTGGCGGAAGTGGTTCCCTGGTGATCGCAGTAATGATCATGGTATCCACTTTCGGATGTAACAATGGACTGATCCTGTCTGGCGCCCGTATTTACTATACAATGGCCGAGGACGGGCTGTTCTTTAAAAAAGCAGCTGAGCTGAATAAAGATAATGTACCAGCCAACGGGTTATGGATACAATGCGTGTGGGCATCATTGTTATGTCTGACTGGTAAATACAACGATTTGCTGGTAATGGTAATTTTTGGTGTACTAATTTTTTATGTTATCACAATTGCTGGTATCTTTGTGTTACGCAACAAGCGTCCGGATATTCCACGTCCCTATAAAGCATTTGGTTATCCTGTATTACCAATGATATATATTGTGGTAGCATCCGTACTGGCATTATTGTTACTACGTTTTGAGAGCGGCTATGCTTTATCCGGATTATTGATCATCATTATTGGTTTCCCGCTGTATTATCTGGCCATGAAGACACAAAAAACAGCTCGGAGAGTACGGGAAAACTAATATGGACAACTAATAATGCGGGTCTGACACAAAAGTTGTATGTAAAACGGTTGAAAATTTATCCGACTGCTGTGGAACTTTCAGTGAATTGATGTAATTTGCATGAAGACTTCCGGAAATAGAGGATTGATTTGTGTGTAACCCTTGACGCAACGACACGTATGAATAGAAAACCCTTTGTCAACAAAGAGCATTGCTTTTCCAAAAGAGCAATGAATAGAAGGGGAGGGAACCTATCATATTTCACTAAAGTGGAAGCCCGCAAGAATACAGGAGTAGAAAGGAAAGAATAGATGTTCAAACATTCATTAAATGATGCATGTATGAATAAATATTTATCAACATTGTTTGACGATAGGTAACACGTACTGAGAAACGAAAGTTAACATTAGAAGACTATATGCCGACAACAAACAACATCAAAAACAATATTCAATAAAGATATTTATAAAGGCAATTATTTCTCATTGGGTGGGAGTGAAGATGATTTGAACAAAATCTCTGAGCCCCATAATGACCATTAAAAGCCTACACGATTTGCATTCTCGAACATTCACATGACAATCTTAACAACAAGCGTATGGTATCTACCATACGCTTTTTTTGTGTTCGGTGGGTAAATACCGCATAGTGGATACTCAGGTATATCGAACGCTGCAAATATGCGAACGGTGGGCTTAACCGCAGGGGTAGGGGGGAGAGTGGGGAGATTAAGACCACTCTCAGGCTTTAATGTTAAGGAATTATGAACTCGTGTTTTCTCATTGGTATTTCTTTCTTCGGCCAGCGTTCTCTTTATGTAGATTGAATATTTGGATTACGACTTACCAATAATGAAAATAGATAAGCAATTACTTGAAAGATATTTTAAGGGTGACTGTACAGCAGCAGAAGCTGAACAGGTTGCTGCTTATCTTGATCAGCCCGAAACGCCCGAAGCAGATGAGTGGTTTGATAATATATATGAAGAGATCGAAGAGGAAACAAAGATAGAACCGTTGGTAAGCCCAGCTGGCAAAGGAAGGAAAGGAGCGGTTGTTTACAGCCGGTGGTATAGTGTAGCTGCGGCAGTGGTGGTGCTTTTGGGTGTTTGTACATGGTTGTTACAGCTTAGGCAACGAAATGGAGGGAAGGTGACGCTCGCACTCACCTGGGATACGCTAACCAACAATGACAGGAATATTAAGTTAATGACAATGACGGATGGGTCGCGTGTTTGGTTGGCGCCTCATTCAAGGATAGTTTATCCCTATAACTATAATGACACCAGCAGGGAAGTTTGGTTACAGGGCGAGGCATTTTTTGAAGTAGCGCAGGATCCGAAGAAATCTTTCAGTGTTCATACTGGTAAACTGAAAACAACAGCACTAGGTACTTCTTTTAATATTTCTACCGGCAATTTTGCTGACAGTAGCATTCAGGTAAGCTTGCTGGATGGAAAGATAGCTGTGATAAGTGAATCATTCTCTCTTATACTGAAGCCCGGAGAAATGATACGCTACGGTGGAAATAACTACCTCAAGCCAGTGGCGTTCAATGTCAGAGAAGTAATGGACTGGAAAAATGGAAAGCTCGTATTTGACAAAACGTCATTGGAAGACGTGTTTGCTAAATTACAATCCCGTTATGGATGTAACATTGTTATGGACAAAACTGTAAAAAGATCATATAAAGTCTCCGGTGTGTTCCGGGCAGGTGCACCGATTGAATATATTCTGGAAGCTATAAGATATGTACATGGTTTCCGGGTTGAGAAGAAGGACGAAAACACGTATGAGATAACTACGGCAAAATAATTTAAAGGTCACAACATATTTTATCGGGGAAAGAGTACCCGGCCTGTATTTATTTACTATTAAATAGCAATTTCTAAAGTATGCAAAAATCTACAAAGGGGTTTTGTAATGGGAGAGTTATGCACAGTTGGAAAGCTTTCCTGTTATGTTTTTTAACAGCAGGGTTTCCTGTTGTGTTAGTGGGACAATCTTATCAATCATTAGGGGACAAAGTATCAGTGAATTTACAACACACGAATGCTGCAGCCGTTGTAAAATCACTTGAGCAGCAGACATCTTATACTTTCGCGTATGATCCGGATTATCTGGCACATTGTACGTTAGAAGCTGTGAAATTCGATGGGCAGCCACTGGGGCAGGTTTTGAATTATCTGGATCTATATACGCCGATAGACATCGTTTTTGCAAATAATACCGTTGCCCTGAAGCAAGGTAAACAGGAGAAATCGTCCAATAAAGAAAAAGGACGTGTAAAAGGGAAAATTGTTGATAATAAAAATGAACCCTTACCTGGTGTCACAATCCAGGCTGATGGCGGATTGGGAGTTGTGACAAGTGTTGACGGAACATATGAATTGAACCTGGCGCCAGGTACCTATACACTTACATTCAGTTATGTTTCTTATGACACTCGTAAAGTGACTGAAGTGATAGTGAAAGAAGGAGGGATCACTCCACTTGATATTATCATGAAGAGCAGCAGTTCCCGGTTAAAGGAAGTTACTGTTACCGGGAATTACAAACGTGCCTCAGTAGAGGGTTTGTACGCGCTGCAGAAGAATAATGCTGCCATTACGGATGGTATCAGCGCTGAGCAGATCAGCCGGACACCCGATAAAAATATAGGTGATGTCTTGAAACGTGTAAGTGGTCTGTCTACGGTAGACAATAAGTACGTTGTAGTAAGAGGATTAAGTGAGCGTTATAATCAGGCAGTACTGAATGGTCAGATAATGCCGAGCACTGAACTGAATAGAAAGAACTTCAGTTTCGATATTATCCCTTCGAATATAGTAGAAAATGTTACTGTAGTAAAGACATTAACGCCAGATCGCAGTGCTGAATTTGGTGGTGGTCTGGTGGAAGTGAATACGCTTGACATGCCTGCGCAGAATTTCCTGAACATAGGTGTAGGAGGTAGTATTAATAATCTGACTACTGGTGAGAATTTCCGCAGCCTGAAGCTGGAAGGCAAGGAATATTGGGGTAAAGCTTCCGATCACAGGAATTTGCTGGGGCAGCAGAAGTGGAATAGCTCTGCTGACGTTATTGCAAAATATGAAGCGGGCAATAAAGATGTAAAGCAATTCAGCAATAACTGGGGCGTATATGAAATGAAAGCGCCGGTTTCACAGAACTATCAGTTATCAGCTGGAAAAGTATTGCCACTCACTGGCAACAGGCAAATTGGTATTGTGGCATCTGCGAGCTACAGAAATACGTTTCAAACACAGGATATAGAAATGACGAGGGATGGATTTGACGGTGGTTTTAGCGGTAAAAGATATGGATTTATCACGAACCTGGGAGGATTAGTAGGCATCGGCTATAAAAGTGATCGCACGAGATTAAATCTGCAAAGTATTTACATCCGTACACTGGACCAGCAGTTACTGATTGGAGAAGGTGAGCATGCTGATCCAAACGGACATTTGCTGGGATATTATGATCTCACAACACAGACTTCCCTCTGGCAAACGCAATTAAAGGGGGAGCAGGCTTTAGGCAAACGTGGTATCAAACTCAAATGGTTGGGTAGTTATGTATTGCTGGACAAGCAAAAGCCAGACAATCACCAGTTCCTTGCTACCACAATGGAAGATAGCAAACTGCCCTCTAATGAGTTTAATATCAGATCACCATTTAGCGGTGGTATCAGTGAGGGCGCTTTACGTTGGTGGAGCAGAGCGTATGAGAAAGATTACAACTGGGATGTTGCATTATCGGCTCCGTTTAAATTCGGCGGTGGTAACTTCCAGACAGACAATACCTTTAAAGTGGGTTATTCAGGATGGAGCAAGAACAGGCTGTTCTATGTGTTGAATTCGGGATCTAAAGGTTTTAATTCTGAGGATTACCCACCATTGTCACAGTTGTTTACACCGGAAAGAGGTGGTGAAATCTACCTGAGCCGGTTCACTGACGATTTTCACAGAACAGCAGTATTGCATGGTATGTATGCAATGCTGGATAATAAGATCAACGAAAAGTGGAGATTGGTATGGGGTGTAAGAGCAGAATATTTCAATCTCAATAAGATCAATAGCGTATTGGATTCTGTGTTCAGAGAGATTAACGCATCAAGGGGTGGAAACAATCAGCTGGACTATAGTGCGCTGTTGAACCGTGAGCCCAACTGGCATCTCTTCCCCTCTGCAAATCTGACCTATAGTGTTACTCCGGCGATGAATCTTCGGTTGTCTTATGCAAAGAGTATCATTCGTCCGGATCTCAGAGAGCTTTCCTTCTTCCGTGAGTATGATTTCGAGTTAGGTGGCGCATATGAAAGCGCTTTGGTGAAGTCAACAACTGTACAGCATTTTGATTTCCGTTACGAGTGGTATCCTGGTCCGGGAGAAATAATATCAGCGTCCCTGTTCTACAAAAACTTTAAAGACCCCATGGAGATTTACAAACAGGGCGACATAAGGTTATATAATCTCAAGAATAACAGGACAGCAAAGAACTATGGTCTGGAGATAGAAGTAAGAAAGACGCTGGCATTTACAAATGTGCCTGTTATTAAGAATATCACACTTTATGGAAACTTCACAGCATTGGATTCACGTGTAACGCCTGTGGATATTGATTTCAACAGAATGGACCCTAATGATCCCAATAAAGTACTCCCAAGTGAATCTGTGAGGAAAGAGGAGAAGAGGCCGCAGACTGGTGCTAGTAACTACATGGTAAATGCGGGATTCTATTACGATGTAAAACCTGCTTCATTTAGCCTTGTATACAACTATGTCAGCAACAGGATGTTCCGTCCGGCGCTGTATTATAGCGAATCACTTTTTGAGCGTCCACTGGAGGCACTTGATGCACAGCTGGCAATCAGAATGCTGAAACAGAAAATGCAGCTGCGTCTGAATGTTTCTAATCTGTTGAATAGCTATTCGATCGTTTACAGAAATTTTTATAAAGACCCAGCTATCAGTAATAACGAGAAAGACCCAAGTGTCAAAGACCTGCTATACAAAAAAGGAGAGGACCGGATAGATTATCAGGCAAAACCAGGCAGGACTTATAGTGCAACTCTTACATATAGTTTCTAAATTTTTGCATACGCGTAAACCCAAGAAAAAACCCTGATCAGGTAGTATTCTTAGACACAAACACAAAAAACAAACAAACTCAAAACGAGAACCCATGAGAAAACACTCTCTTATTCTTTCTGTTGCTGCTGCTCTGATCGCACTGAGCACCGCTTGTAAGAAAGAAAGCAATGTCGTAAACGACCGTCCATTGACAGCTGCTGCAGCTGACCACACCTGTGGTGATAGCACCATCTCCGGTGTAATCACTTCTAACCTGTATCTGGGTGATTGTAAAATTTACAAGCTGAGTGGAATAGTGTACGTTTCTAACAACGCCACACTGACCGTCGCTCCAGGTGCATTGATCCAGGGTATTAAAGGTGCTCCAGGTGGTACACTGGTTATCACCCGCGGTTCTAAACTCAATGCAGCTGGTACCCAGGCTGCTCCAATCCTCTTCACTTCAGATCAGGCATCTCCTGTATCTGGCGACTGGGGTGGTATTGTTCTCTTAGGTAAAGCTGATATCAACCAGGGAGATACTGCTCTGGTAGAAGGTATCGGTGGTACACCTCCTGCAAGTCCTTACTATGGTGGTTCAGTTAATACTGACAACTCAGGTGTTCTGACTTATGTTAGAATCGAGTATGCTGGTTATGAACTGTCTACTGACAATGAACTGAACGGTCTGACTCTGGCCGGTGTTGGTTCAGGTACTACAATCAACCACGTTGAAGTTTACAAATCAAAAGATGATGCATTCGAATTCTTTGGTGGTACTGTTAGCGCTTCTTACCTGATCGCAGTTGATCCACTGGATGACATGTTCGATTTCGACAACGGTTATACCGGTACAATTAATTTTGCATTGGGTGTTTCCGATCCTGCACGTGCTGACAAGAGCCAGTCAAATGGTATCGAGTGCGACGGTCTGTCTACAGGCGATTCAACTAAGACTCCGTTCACCAAACCAGTTCTGAACCACATCACTATCATCGGTCAGCCAACTATTGCTGCTGCCAGCATCACTAACGGTCAGCCATCTGGTACTGGTAAATATGGTCGTGGCGCACACTTCAGAAGAAGCGCTCGTTTCAATCTTCAGAACTCTGTCGTTATGGGTTTCCTGACTGGTGTTTCTCTTGATACAGCTTTAGGTAACACTAAATCTGCTTACTTCAGAGGTCTTTCTACTCTGAGTAACAATCTGGTGCATGCATATGTAACTGTATCAACTCCATGGGCTCCATACGCTAATGAACTTAATGCTTCTTTAGCAGACTTCTACAACAAAGCTACCGTTGATAACAGTGCTTATAGCGGAACTAACCCGAACACAGGTATCAGCCTGGTTAATCCGTTCGCAAGAACTGTAGCTGGTTACTACCCAGCAGCTACTTCCGATGCCCGCACATTTGCTGCTGGTGCATTCACATTCGGTGGTGCTGACTGGACTGCCGGTTTCGTACGTCTCTAAGATCTGAGGTCATCACTATAAGTGTGGAGAGCAAGTCTCTCCACACTTTCTTTAAAAACAAATTAAAAACATGCTGAGATTTTCAAAGGTTATTTTATTGGCTGCTTTAGTATTGCTGGCAGCATGCAAAAAGGGGGAACCAGTAAGCGAATTTAGCTTCGCTTCTTTTACAGCTGAACTGCTGGCATTGCCTGGCACAGCTAATGTTGATATATATGTGGGACAAACCAAAGTTGATTCACTTTCTGCCGGAACTGTTGCGGGAATTTCTTCTCCTCTGATGCTGGCGGCTGGACAATCAAGTACAATTTCATTTAAAAAGGCAGGGACCGACAGCCTGCTGCTGGATACTGTCGTAAATGCACTTGCCGGTGACAAACTGATGTTAAAACTGGCATATAGCCCTACGTTAGGTATACAGAGTTTTATGACTGGCGGTGACGGAAATATACCTGCTGATTCAGCTGTATTTTTCTTATTTAATCAGTTGCCTGCAGAATTACAGGCAGATGATGTACATGTAGACGCATATCTATTCAAGTTTAATGGGACGGATTATGACGACACCGGTATTTCCTGGACGAACCTTGAAAAGAATAAGCTACATTCTAATCAGACAGCACTAGCGGTAACCGGTGAAGACGGGTTACCGATCCAATATATAATCAAACTGAAAAATAAAGCTACTGGTGAATTTCTGGTAGATGCATTTGGCATAGATGGATTATCGCTAAATATTTTACCAGGTGAACGGCAGATCATGACGCTGACAGGAATGCAGGCTAGAGGAAGATGGAAATTTCTGGCTGAAAGTGCAGTCTATTAAAATATTATTTTGTTAAACGGATTCAATACTAAAAGACACAATACCCCCCGACTAGAAATAAGATGTTATAAGGAATAACGTCTCATAGAATGTTTCACTAATGGTATGTTGTATCGACAGCATACCTTTTTTTATGTGTTACCCATACGGTGGAGCTAATCCGAATATTAGTCTGGTCTTTCCTCCTTTAGGTGTTCACTACCCGGCATACCCCGCCGGTGCCTACCCGGTTAGTGCGTTCGTACGGTAGTAATTAAAACTATACCGGGGGTATCAAAGTTAATTTGCCAGCTGATTTATTATTATCTCAATCCGGCTGGTATTTTCAGAATATTCCCATCAGCCATTGCTGCCTGTGAGTCAAAGTGGCGTTGTACAATGGTCTCTGAATAACTCTGTTGTCTGCCGCCTCCGGAAATCAAAGAGATAGCTTTGGCGATAAGCGGATCGCTTATGTCTCCGATTGGCAGCAATGGCAGTTGGGATAGTTCATCTATGCGATAGTCTGGTGTAATACCATTTGTATATCCGCCTTCTCCTTTTGCATTTGCAAGGTTATAGGTGATGGGCAAGAGCGTATAAGGAATGCGTTTGGGAGAGCGCATATCACTAATGATGACGGCAGCTTTATCTTTCCCCAGGGTATTAAGACCTATCTGCACAACCTGCATATAAGGTTTTAGTGTGTTGATAGTTAATTCTGCAGCAGATGCAGTCTGCGGACCGGAAAGAATAAATACACGTTCTAATGAAAGCCTGTCTGGAGAAAGTGAACTGAATGATATAGCGCCGCCGCTTTCAGGTACAGCCAGCGTGGCTTTATAGGTGACGGTTCGCTGTCCCATATTGTTGTTGCCTGAATACTTTGCAAATGTGCTGCCCTCATTTATTCCCGGGGCAATCAGTGCATTCAGTAGTGCTGCGCCTGCCACACTTCCGCCGGGATTGTACCGAAGGTCCAGTATCAGTTCTGTAGCGCCGGCGGTTTTAAATTGCTGGAATGCATTGATCAGGTTCTGATTATAATTGTCATCAAAGGCATTGTAGAACAGATAGGCGACCGTCTTATTATTTACCTTTTGTATACTTTGTTTGTAAACAGGCTGCTCACGGACGGATTGCGCCGTGAGGGCAATATTTTCTCCCTTAGTTACCGTGGTGCCATTCACTGTGGCCATGGTAAGCGTTGCACTGCTGGCATTCAGCATTTCCCCGCTAAGCGTTGCCGCATTGGCCATTGTAATTGTTGTGCCATTGATAGCAGTAAAATATTGTCCTCTTTCCAGGCCCTGAGAAACCGGGGCAGAACCGGGTACTACCAGATTGATCACGCCTATAGCCCCGCCGGGTGCAGTGGCATAGCTGATAATGCTGTACGCGATACCAAATGAGTAGAGCATATATTTCGGAAAGCTGGAAGGATCGTCCTGCCGGTATATAACAGAAAACCTGTCAGCAGTATTCTTTATCCGGGTGAGGAACTCCGTGGCGGATGGTTGGGTGTCGGCCACAGCAGGTAGCGTGTTATTCCAGAGATAAAAGTATCGCATGCTGTCGAGCATCCAGTTATTGATCTCTTTTTGAGTAACGGGGCCGGTAGGGATATGAGGTTTGACTACGTCATCTTTGCGACATGAAAAGATAAGCATTGATGAAGCCAGTGCAAGGGTTATTTTTCGGAACATATAAAGGTGGGTTAAGTAATTACATGTCATAATGCGCCATCATCTCCCGCCTGATATATTGCAGCGCGAGATTAAGGTGATTCCTTACGGTAGCTGGAGAGAGGCTTAGCTGGTCCGCTATTTCTTTGTAGCTTTTTCCTTTGTCACGGCTAAGCAGATAAATGTTGCGCCGTTGTTCCGGCATTTGTTCAATTAACTTGTGGACCTGCTGTTTGAATTCTTTGCGTAGCAGCGACTCCTCGTCTTTGTTTTCTGAAGATATCTGACCTGAAGACAATTGTGATAGTGATTGTCTTTCACGGTACAGTCTACGGGTTTCATCGATGACAATGTGTTTGGTAAATACGAACAATAGTGGGAAGACATCCTGTCCTTCCTGTACTTTATGCATGTTTTCCCAGAGCTTGATGAAGCACTGCTGAGTGATCTCTTCCGCTCGTTGCCGGTCGGAAGTAAGTTTGAATGCTAACCGGTACACCTTTTCCCTGTTGGCTTCAAATAATTGACCAAAGAGTATTCTGGATGGGTTATCAGACATATAGTTTGATATGTGGTTGCTATAATGGAAAATAAATGTAGGTCTTAGATGTTACTTGAATGTTAAGACTCTGCAGTCCTGCATTTGGGTGTGGTCAGAAGAAGGATGGAGACCCTTCTATGGACTATTTCGCCAATTTATATACTTTTGTCCCATGTCTACAGAACTGTACAATCAAATATTTGATCAGAGTATTGCCGATTATCATGTGCATAACAGTGTACATCAGCCTATCCTGAACCCTTACGAAAAAAACGCTTTTGAGCATCTGCTGTATCTGAAAAACTGGATCGATACGGTGCAGTGGCACCTGGAGGACATTGTCCGTGATCCGCTGATCGACCCGGTGAAAGCATTGGAAATCAAGCGTTGGATAGACCGTTCCAACCAGGAGCGTACGGATGTGGTAGAGTATATTGACAGCTATTTTCTTGATAAATATGACGATGTGAAACCGGTTGCCGGCGCCACTATCAATACCGAAAGCCCTGCCTGGGCGATAGACCGCCTGTCCATACTGGCGCTGAAGATCTATCACATGCGGGAAGAAGCTACCCGGCCGGATGCTACGCCAGCGCACAGGGAAGCCTGCCAGCGCAAGCTGGACATCCTCCTGGAGCAGCGGAGGGACCTTGGAAGCGCGATCACCCAGTTGCTGGAGGATATCGCTGCCGGTAAGAAGTACATGAAGGTGTACAAGCAGATGAAAATGTATAATGATCCTGCCTTAAACCCCGTTCTTTACAAGGGAAAATAATATATGCCAGAACAACTGAGAACGATATTGTCTATCCGCTTTTCCGCCATGGGAGATGTGGCTATGACCATTCCGGTGATGCAGCAGGTCCTGGAGCAGCATCCGGACATACAGATCGTTTTTGTCTCTAACAAGAACTGGGGAGCCCTGTGTGAGGGCATTCCCCGGCTGATATTCTTTCCGGCAGACCTGAAGGGGGAGCATAATGGTTTAAAGGGATTATACCGGCTTTATAAGGCTATCAGGAAATCCTGGAAGATAGATGCGGTGGCTGACCTGCACCATGTACTACGTTCTCAGATCGTCCGTACCTTTTTCCGGCTGAGCGGTTGTCCCGTGGCTGTCATTGACAAAGGAAGGGCGGAAAAGAAGGCTATGGCAAGACCGGAAGAAAAGGTCCTCCTGCCGCTGACCAGTACTATAGAGCGATATGCCGCCGTATTCCGCCAATTGGGGCTGTCCCTGACCATTAACACGACCAGGGCAGTATTTCCCCGTCAGCCCCTTACACCGGAGCTGATGGCCCTTACAGGGCCTAAAAATGGGGATAAATGGATAGGGCTGGCGCCTTTTGCCACTTATAAAGAAAAAACCTATCCGCTGGCTAAGATGGAAGAGGTGCTGGCCGCATTGGTCAAGCATCGCGGAGTCAAGGTGCTGCTGATGGGAGGCGGAGCTGCCGAAATAGCTCAGCTGACCTCACTGGCCATAAAATACCCGGAAGCTGTAGTGGTGGCAGGGCGATTCAAACTGCCGGCAGAACTGGCCATTATTAGCAACCTGGATGTGATGATCAGTATGGATTCGGCCAATATGCACCTGGCGTCTCTGTTCCGGGTGCCGGTGGTCTCCGTCTGGGGGGCTACGCATCCTTTTGCCGGGTTTATGGGATTCGGACAGAGTGAGGCCAATACAGTGCAGCTGGAAAGCCTTTCCTGCCGTCCATGTTCCATATTTGGCAATAAACCCTGTTTCAGGGGAGACCATGCCTGTATGGAGTGGATACCGCCTGCGGCCATTGTGGATAAGGTCGTGAAAGTGGCTGGATAGGCAAATTTGAAAACTTTTTTTTGTGGAATAAGAAAAAATACTAATTTCGCCATCCCAAATAACAATGTCCCATAGTATAATGGTAGTACAACTGATTTTGGTTCAGTTTGTCTAGGTTCGAATCCTGGTGGGACAACAGAAAAGAAAAAGAGTGGTCGATGCACTCAAAAACTATTAAAAACGCTTCAGTAATCACTGAAGCGTTTTTTTATAATCCACTGGTGCCAACCGGGGGGATATAAAAAATCAGTCCGCCTGGTGACTGGACTCATTATGGCGAATGATTTCGTTATGCACCCCCGGGGTTATCACCCCGCGCTACAAACACGCAGCTCCTGACGGAGCTAATCTACGCGACCTTTCCCCAGGTTTTCTATTGATCCATAATCTATATACAATCTATTTACCTGTAATCTTTTTTGGGGACATGGAATGTGGGATCTAGCCAATTATTACTGATGTAATCGTAAAATAAAAGGCGACCGTAGAGACAGTCGCCGTGTTTGCACTAATCAATAATCCATGTTATGATATGGGGTGTTACACCTGTAGCACTCCTCCCAGCGTTTTTTCATCTGTGCTTCGTTTCCTAGCAAGCTTTTCTTTTATTTTATCCACGACGTAATAAACCATCGGCACAACAAATACGGTCAATACAAGGCTGGAGGAAAGACCTCCTATCAAGACCCAGCCTAATCCGTTTTTCCATTCAGAACCTGCTCCTTTGGCTATTGAGATAGGTATCATGCCGGCCACCATGGCAATGGTAGTCATGAGTATGGGCCGAAGTCTTGTTCTACCGGCAGCTATCAGTGCATCCCATGTACTAATTCCTTCTTCCTTTCTGTGATTGGCGAAGTCAACGATCAGGATGGCGTTTTTAGCTACCAGGCCAAATAACATGATGAGGCCCAGCATGGTAAACATGCTCATAGAGGATTTGGCCAGGTTAAGCGCCAGGAAAGCACCGATGAAAGAGACCGGGATAGAGAACAACACCACAAACGGATAGATAAAATTGTCATACAGTGCCACCATTACGAGGTACATCAGAACGAGGGCTGCTGCCATAGCCAATCCTAAAGCTCCCATTGAATCTGCCTGGCGTTCAGTATCACCGCTCCATTTTATGTCAACTCCGGCTGGCAGGGGATGTTCGGCCAAAGACCTGTTAATATTGTCAGATATGATGCCCGAAGTGATGCCAAGTACATTACTCTTCACAGTAACAGATGTGCGCCTGTCTTTTCGCTCGAGTATGCTTGGCCCGCTGCCTTGTACTACAGTTGCAAACTGTGACAGTTTAATTTGTTGTCCTGCCGCATTTAAGAAAGTAAGGTTTTCTACATCTTCCACATTCTGTCTGTCGAAATCATCCAACTTGATGTTGATGTCATATTCGTTCAAACCTGCCCGGTATTTCGCATCGGTATTGCCTGCATAAGCATTTTGAAGGGTGGAGCCTACGATATTGATGTCGAGCCCTAGTTGCTCCATTTTTTCCCTATCAATATTTACTTCAGCCTGCGGATTACCTTCTTCTACGCTCAGGGAAACATCGTTGGCGCCCGGCATGGCTTCAATACGCCGCTTGAGGTCATTTGCAGCCTGCATCAGCAGTGTGCTGTTTTCTGCATTCAGCACGATCTGGATAGGTTCACCCAGACTCACCATGCCGATTACATTTGAACGGATCTTCACTCCGGGAAAACGCTGCTCCAATTCACGGCTTTTCCGGATCATATAATCTTCGGTGGCAACAGCACGTTGCTTTCTGTCCACTAACTTGACCGTCAGTTCCGATTTGTACTCACTGCCTACCGCCGTAGCCGACTCCATGCCTGAAGTGCTGGGCCCGGCTACGTTGGCAAACACCGTTTTTACTTCCGGCTGTTGTAACAGGAAATCTTCAATTGCTTTGGTCCGCAGGTTGTTCTGTATGACCGTGGTATTTTTATCGTATTCCAGCTTTAGCCGGAACTTGCCCTGATCGCCGCTGGCTACCAGCTCGCTTCCCAGTATACCCATATTCATCACTATGGCGATACACGCAAATAAGCTGAGTACAATAGCGGTCATGATCAGCTTGTGCCGCAGCACCCATTTTAATGCACCTGTATACCAGTTGGTTAACCACTCCAGGAAGTTTTCAAACAGGATAAGTGGTTTGTGCAGCCAGTTGCTGTTTTCGAGTTCCGTTATTTTGCCAAAACGGGAAGCCAGCCAGGGGGTTAATGTATAACATACAAAGAGGCTCATCAGCGTAGCCGTAACGATGGTCAGTGAATATTGGCGCAGGATTGCCGAAATAGTGGTGTTTACGAGTGCAATCGGACCAAATACCACTACGTCTACCATCGTAATTGCCATGGCGGAGAAACCGATCTCATTTCGTCCATCCAGCGCTGCCTGACGTTTGGGTTTGCCCATATGCAGATGGCGGTGAATGTTTTCCAGTATCACAATGGAGTCATCTACCAGGATGCCGATCACCAGCGATAGGGCCAGTAAAGTCATTAAGTTCAATGAATAGCCCAGCAGGTACATCACAATAAAGGTGGAGATCAGTGAAGCAGGAATGGAGATCAATACAATAATGGAATCGCGAAGACTGTGTAAAAAGAGTAACATAATGACAGCCACGAGTACGACTGCGATCATCAGGTCGTGTGTTACGGCATTAGCCGATTCCATCGTAAAATCCGCCGTATCGTCGGCTATGATCATCTTTACATTGTCGGCGGCATACTTCTTCTCCAGGAGGGCAATGCGCTGTTTTACCTGTTTACTGATCTCGACTGCGTTGGCGCCGTTTTGCTTTTTGATCGAGATACCTATTCCATTCATCCCGTTATACCTGTTTACCGCAGCAGCATCCTTTACAATATCGCTGACTGCAGCAATATCCCGGAGTTTAATGACGCTGCCGGCAGCTGGTTGCGCAACTGTTACATCGTTCAGCTGTTCTACGGAGGTGAACTTGCCGGTTACCCTTACCGTCATCTGGTCCTGCCTGGTTTTGACCTTACCGGTAGGGAATTCTGTGTTCGCCTTGTTTACAGCGCTGGTGACCTGTGTAATGGATAAGCCGTAATAGTCCAGTTTGTCTTTGTTGATGTTCACCTGTATTTCCCTTTCCTGCCCACCTATCAGTGTTATTTCTCCCACTCCGGGAATCTGTTGTAGTTGTGGCCGGATCTCGTTTTTTACCAGGTCGTAGAATGAGGCATTATTCAAAGAAGAAACGGCGGTTAGCTGCATAACCGGTTGATCGCTGGGGGTAACCTTTGAGATGCCCGGCGTCTTTACATCATCCGGCAGGGAAGACATAATGTTATTGATCTTCCGTTGTACTTCCTGCTGCTTGTCGTCTATGTCTGTATTCATAGAGAACTCCGCCTGGATGATGGAGTTGCCTTCTGTAGATTGAGAAGTGATGCTTTTCAGTCCATCAATACTGCTGAGCACATCTTCTATTTTCTTGGTAACCGTCTGTTCCACATTACTTGGTGTGGCGCCGGGATAGGATGTAGTAATAACGAGCGTCGGCTGCGACATGTCCGGCATCAGCTCATAATTAAGTTTGCTGTAACAAAACAAACCGCCGCCTATCAGCACTGCAAAGATCACAATGATGAGGGAAGGTCTTTTAATAGCTATTTCTGTTAATGACATAACCCGTGTTTTAATGTTAGATGTGCTTATTTTGCAATGCTTACCTTGCTGCCTTCAGTGAGATTTATCAGTCCGCCGGTTGCCACGATGTCACCTGGCTGCAGCCCGCTTGTAACCTGTATGATAGTTTCGTTGCTTCCACCAGTTTGTATGTTGCGAAGCCTTGCTATGCCATTTTCGATCACAAACACCTGTGGCCGGCTGGAAGAACCTACCAAAGCTGAACGGGGGATGCTGATGGCCTCCTTCGTTGTTACATCACTAAAGGAAATGCGGCCATACATCCCTGCTTTCAGGGCGGTTGCTGCATTATTGGTGACCAGTATTTTCACTGCGTAGTTGTGCGAAGCATCTGCTTTTGCTGCTATCATGTCCACGTGTCCCTGGAATTTTTCATCGGGATATACATCCGTTACCACGGTCAGTGCCTGCTCCTTTCTGAACTGCATGATGTTCTTTTCCGGCACACTGATTTCCAGTTTTAATCTGCTGATATCCGTCAGCTGTGCCATTTGCGCACCTGCGCTGACTACTGCGCCCAGTTCAAAGTTCTTGCTGGTAATAATACCGCCGAAAGGCGCTTTGATGCTGCACATACTGATTTGCTTTCTCAGCTGATCTATCTGGGCTTTGTCTGTCAGCAATTGTGTGCGGGCATTGTCAATCTGCAATTTTGTGACGCCGTTGACTGCCTGTTCGTAACGCCTGAGTGTTAGTGCTGCATTGTCATAATTTGCGAGGGCGGATTGTAACTGCGCCTGTAATAGGTCTGTGTCCAGCTGGGCAATGAGGCTGCCGGCGCTTACCTGGCTGCCTTCCCGTACGTTTATTCTTACAACTTTCCCCGTCGTTTCGGAAGCAATAATCACTTCGCGGTCAGGTACAAAGGAACCCAGAAAAGCTGCTGTTTCTGTAAACGGTGTGTACTTTATGGTATCTGCCTGTACTGTTGCCTTCAGGTTGGGATCTTTATGGTATACCTTCTCTACTACTTCCTTTTTGTTGCTGTTGAGTTTTACTGCTATAAATCCTACTGATAAAAACAGTACTGCAGCTGTTATTGAATAGCGAATGATCTTTTTCATTTGTTTGCTTTGATTAGTTTAAATAAGGTTGTTTACTGCAATAAAGCGCCCTGAGCTTTTTTGAGATCCAGCTCAGCTTTCCTTACATTGATCAGGGCATTAATAAAATTGTTCTGGGCAGACTGCAGTTCTGTTTGAGAATTGATAGCGTCGGTTAGTTTCGCAATGCCACTTTTGTATTGGGTATTTACATCATCGAGTACTTTTTGTGCCAGTACCAGGTTGCGTCTCTGCGTCTGCAATGTGATGTAGTTGCTTTTCAGATCGGCATAGGCATTTACCGCATCCTTGTTGTTCTGCTGAAGCGTTTGTTCTGCCTGTACATCATATTTTTTGATCTCTATTTGTTTTTGTTTGATCTGGTACTTTTTACTGAATCCATCAAAAATGGGCACACTTAGCGTCAGGCCTATAGAAGAGGAATAATACCATTTGTTGTTCAGGTTTTTGAAAGGGTTGGCATTGGAATAATAACCGGTGTAGCCATTGCTCATAGTTTGCGACAGTGTGGGCAAATAGCCGGCTCTGATGTTACGCCGTTCCAGATCGGCTACCCGCTTTTTTTCCTGTATCTGCAGGTAATTTGTTTTTTTGGTAGGATCGAAAGCTGGCATATCGAGATTGACAATTACCTGTTCATAATCCTCTTTCACTACACTGATCGGTCTATCCAGAGGAAGGTTCATCAGTAGCTTCAACAGGTTATACTGTTTTTCAAGATCTGTAACTGCATTTTGCAGACTGGCTTCTGTATTATCTCTGGAAACAGTTAGCCTGTCTACATCGGTCTGCGTTGCCAGACCTGCTTTAAGTTGCTCACTGGTTACTTCTAACAGCGATGCTGTAGTGGTAAAGTTGTCTTTGAGTAATTCCTGCTGCCTGATAATGGTTTGTATGTTATAGTAGGTAGCAGAAATATT
This sequence comes from Chitinophaga sp. CF418, assembly GCF_900142925.1. Classification (GTDB taxonomy): domain Bacteria; phylum Bacteroidota; class Bacteroidia; order Chitinophagales; family Chitinophagaceae; genus Chitinophaga. The sequence goes on along the minus strand of NZ_FRCN01000004.1, from coordinate 150,251 downwards.
GTACACCAGGTCCTCCTTTGAGCTTTGTATCTGTAGCATGTTCAGGTTGACCGCTACCTTGGCCGCTTTTAAGGCAATTAACAACGAAGCGTTAAAGAGTGGTTGGTTCATCTGTAAGGTGGCAGACTTGGTTTGAGGTACGCTGAATTTTGAAGCCTGGTAGGTGCCTGGTGTTCCACCGAAAACATCTGCTGGTATCATCTGCACCGGCACATTGGCCTGGTACTGATATGATCCGCTAAGGCTTAGCGAAGGTAGCAGACTGCTACGCGTCTGTTTCACAGCTGCCTTCGTTTTTTCCAGATCGTAATTGTCGGCTTTCAGCTGAAGGCTGTTGCTAAGCGCTGTGTCAATAGCTTCCCTTAATGAGAACTCCCGTTGTGCATTCACAGATTTTACTAATAGTAAAAGAATGACGGTATAAAAGACGTGTTTCATAAATCCCTGATAATTTGAATTAGTGTTTGAAGTAGTATTCAAAATGCCGATAAAAGAAACCTTTCATAATGGCAACAGGCATCAGGAAAGCAGGCCGGAACCTGCAACATTTGCACTAGTGGGGCCGTGCTCATGATGATGTAAGCAACTGATTGGTGTTTTGAATAGTCTTCAGGGTTGGTGTTTGTTATTTTTATTTTATTCTCGTTAGATAGACGGTTTTGCTTACGAGCAACTTTTTAGCTGTCATCTTCAAACGATCTTTGTCTACCGGATAGACAGTTACGTTCAAATCAATGTCTGCATCAGCCGGGCGCATGATGCCTTTAAAAACCTGATCAGCTTTGTTGTATTTAAGCGCTTTCAGAACAATTGTTCCGTTCTTTGACGGAGTATTATTGTCATTTATTACTTTACCGTAGTACGTATCGTCTTTTGCCGGATATATTTCTATCTCAACCGGTTTGTCTTTGACTTCGATCTTCCAGTTGCCTGTAAGATTTACACGTATCTGGCAAAACGCCGGTGTACCAGCAAAAAAGCAGGCGGTAAAAATGCTTGTACGAATTACTGATTGTGCCATATTCTTTAATTATGACACAAAGGTTTATATATCTCGTGTGTATCGCAATTGAATGTAATGCAGGATGGACAAAATGGGGGTTGAAAGGGAATAAAGGGTAGAAATAGCGGACAGGCCTAGTACTGCGAAAGCCATTCTACAAATTGGGTGTTTTTTAGTTTTCCTACCAGTATCTGTTCTTTGAACGGCACATTAAGGTTCACAATGATTTTGCGATTAAAGTAATGAGTGGCGTCTATTATCGCTTTCCGGTTAACAAGATATTGCCGGTTAGCCCTGAAAAAAGAAGGTGTAAAATAATTTTCCAGGACCTCCAGATTCTCATTTACGATGAATTTTTCCTGGCTAAAGGTATAAGCATATGTATAGCCGTTTTCGCTAAAGAAAAAAGCTATAGCAGTGGATTCTAGCGGGATAATCTTGTCCCGTTGACGGATGATGACAGCACTTTTTTTAGGTGTTATCCTGGTTTCCAGTATACTTAGCTGTTCTTTGAAAGTATCATTGCTCTTTGTGAACTGTCTCTCCAATGCAGCATATTTTGCCAGTGCTTTCTCAATAGCTGCTTTGTTAAAGGGTTTTAGTATGTATTCAATTCCAGTTGCTTCAAAAGCTTCCGAAAAGTAATTGTTGTATGCTGTGCAGAAAATGATCGGAACCGGATGTTCCATCTTTTTGAATATTTCAAAACTAAGCCCATCGCCCAATTGAATATCCGAGAAAATAAGGTCTGTGTCTTCATGATCCTTAAAGTATTCAATTGCTTCTTCTACTGAATGTAGTAAAGCCGCAATTTCTACGTCAGGTTCTACTGTAAGAAGGGTCCTTTTCAGATCTTTTGCAGTAACTTTCTCATCTTCAATAATTACGATCTTCATATTTGGCTATTATTTAGCAGATATACTTTGGCGCTAAACTTATCTTCGGTGTCAGTAATCTCTATCTCCTTGTTCGCAATGATTTTATAACGTTGATTCAGGTTTTTTAATCCTGTGCCGGTGCTTTCTATGGCCTTAATAAACATTTTGTTGTTACTTACCAGAATAGCATTGTCACCTGTATAATCAATTTTTATGTGCAAAGGTCTTTTTTCTGTAAATGAGTTGTGTTTAATGGCATTCTCCACGAGTGTCTGAAGCGCATATGCAGGTATCTTCATTTCATATACCTCATGTGGAATATTTACATCGAATATTACAGAGCCTTCAAAACGTACTTTTTGCAGATCAATATAATCGTTGGTGAATTTTAGTTCCTCTTCGACTGATACCAGGTCGTTCTTTTGCACCTGTACGGAATAGCGCAGGAATTCAGATAGGTTTATTGAGTAATTTTCGGCTTCGTCGGGATTGTCTTTTATCAGCGACTTTAGCACACTAAGTGTATTAAAGAGGAAATGAGGTTGAAGCTGTTGCAATAGTACCTGCTTTTGTGCTTCGAGATTACTTACTTTAAGTTTCTGAATTTCAATTTCGGCAGTTCTGTTTTTTTGAGTTGCCAATATTGAGTTGCATATTATTAAAATGATGGCGTTAATAGCAAGTAATGAAACAAAAGGATACACAATTAAGATATCGCTTCTAAAAGTCAACTCGCCTTCGATAACAAAAGCAGGTTTCGGCGTCATCTCTCTGAGAGTAATAAGAATAAGATGAAATGTAACAACAAAGGTGTAACTGAGCATATATCCCTTCCACTTTTTTTCTGCTTTTAAATAGTGGATGAGGAGGATATTAGCCACCCAGAAAATGAGCACATTAGCCAGCATCACAAGGCCGGCAACCAGAATAAATGGGGACAGTACTTTATTAAAGACATAAAAGGGGGTTATGCCATATAATGCGATTATTGGCGATGAAATAAGGGCAGTTTTTATGAATCTTATGTATAGAGGTTTATCCATCTTACTACAAAGTTAAATTATTATAAAGTAAACATTTATCGAAATAGGTACCGCTCAACCGGCCATTTGTCCTGTGTTTTACGGTTTTTTCCCTTTGAGGGTCCATTTTGTCCATTTCAACGAAGCCTACATATTTTGTTTTCTACATATACCGCACATTTGGCGTATCAACCAGAAAATGTTCTCTAATGAAGATTAGCAAATGGCATCGTCTTCCTACAAATAAGTTGCTTGCTACTGGCGCCTTTTATTGCATAATGACTTTGTTGACGGTCAAACTATGCGCTCAGGACAAGGTTAATACCGATAAGGAATGGGAAGTTGTCAAATACGAGCGATATGTAAAAGCGTTGAAATTTAGCATGGATTCTTTAAAGCTAATCTACAGACATAGATGGTCTATTGGTTTTTCATTTGGTGGTTTGTATATGCCGGGAGCGACTTCAACGGAAAAGGATTATAATACGCGCGTAAATATGCGGGAGAAGCATTCCTTGTATATGTTGTCATTTGAATACTACCTTACCGATATATCGCGAGTGGGTATAGAAGCCGGGTGGCAGATGCTCCCTATGAAAATAGAACCCCGGGCTGGAGGGACCTATGTTGATGGCGGCGGCGGTGTAAATATTCCTGTTTTAATATATCTGAAGAGGGATATTTTTGGCGGCGTACTGAACAGAACGGTTATGAAACCGGAGAGCCGGGGAGCGGTTAACCGGCCCTCTTTTTTTGCAGTGGCTGCTGCCGGGCGGACCCTTACCAATCTGATAAAGATTCAAGCTGGCCGGCAGGAGTTACGTACTTCGCAATATAAGCAGGTGCCCTTTACTGCTAAATTGGGGATCGGGATGTTTCAAAGGATTGGAGGAATTGCAGGTGTTGAATTTATAGCTGCTTACCAGCTTTCAAGTAGTTATTCACCTGCTATTGGCAGTGTAAGCGCTTATAGCGGGTTTAACCTGTCTACCAGATTAAGTTTAATAGGTGATGGGAAATTTAGTAAAGTGAAGAAGCGGATTGCTGAGATGTATTGATTTGTTTTTCCACTATCTTTATCGTAATAGCGTGAGATATGGAACTGATTCAGTACATCAACTCTAAAGTGAAACTTAGCGAAGAGGAAAGCGCTATCATTGATGCCGCTTTTAAAACTGAGACCTATCCTAAAGGAACTATTTTGATGCATCCGGGCAATAATTCCCAAAAAGTCTTCTTTGTAGAGAAGGGCCTGATCCGGACGTTTTATAATAAAGATGGAAAAGACATTACACATTTTTTCTTCGATGAGGGCAAGTTTACTATGTCCCTGGAGAGTGTTTATTTCAACCGGGCGGACCCTTATGGCAGAGAAGTATTGGAGGCTACAACACTAAGGGTAATCCTGTTCAGAGATTTTAATGCATTGCTCGACGAAATTGGAGCATTTAAGCACCTTGGTCTTATGGTAGCCATTGAATTCCTGAAGCTGTTCTCCGACAAATTATATTCGTTGCAGTTCCAGACGGCGGAACAGCGTTATAAGTTTATGATGGATAATTATTCAAATATACTGTCAAGAGCCCCACTTGGACATATCGCCTCTTACCTGGGCATAACCCAACAGACCCTGAGCGTTATAAGAGCTAAATATTAATTTATCTGCTTCGAGCGAAACAAAACCCGGTTTAGGGTGTTCATTTTTTAATATAGATTAAAAGTGGTCCCGCACTTCTTTCTTTGCTTTGCATTGTAATTATTAATCAATACAAAGCTATATGAGGAATGGGTATTCATTATGTATTTATTGCAGATGATTTGGGTATTGCCTCCATCTATCCTGCTTTAAAAGACAGGCTTGCCAAACAAGGTCACACACATGTGTCGCTGCTTTATTGTGCTGCTCATAGCTCATATGAATTTCAAAGAGAATTGGAAATACTGCAGAAACATTTCCCCACGAGGTTATTGGTATACTACTATTTAAAAAAGTCAACCGGACAATGGACCATCCAGCAGAGCGAAATTGAAGCTGTATTGAATGCAAACACAATGCGGCAAATGAGTTTTATCATATCAGGTAATGGGTTGTTTACTGCAAACGTCAAAGAACTTCTGCTCTTTCTAGGTATAGAAAATGTAGCCATACAGGAACAATATTTCACAGAATAATAAAACATAAAAAGATGAGACGATCTCTATTTTATTTTACACTGATTGCCATCTTGCTTTTCTCGAGTTGCAAGAATAAAGAAACACAAACATCCGGAGATACTGCATCGTCCCTGGCTGTCAAAGTTGAAGAAGTGCACCCCACCACCATTTCAGGTGAAGTTTCCGTAAGCGGAAATATAGAAGGTAATACTACCGTAAAGCTGGGCTTTATGGTAGGCGGTAAGATCAATTATATCTCTAATAATGAAGGGGATAATATCTCTAAAGGGCAATTGATTGCCAGCCTTGATCCAACCAGTTATTCCATCGCTAAGGGGCTGGCAGATGTTCAGGTAAGCACGGCAACTGATGAATTTAACCGCCTGAAAATACTGCATGAACGGGGAAGCCTCAGTGAAAGTGACTTTTCCAAAATAGGCTTCAACCTGCAACAGGCAAAGCTTCAACAGCAATTACAGCAAAAGAACCTGTCTGATACCCGCTTATATTCCCCGGTTAGCGGTGTATTACTGAAAAGGCAGGCAGAAGTAGGTGAGATCGTAAGCGTTGGCTTGCCATTGTTTATTGTATCTGATATCAGGACAGTAAAAGTACTGGCCTATGTTCCAGAGGGTGAGCTGCATGAAATTAAGATAGGTCAAACTGCAAACATTAATATTTCGTCTCTCGACAGAACGTTTACCGGTAAAGTGATGGAGGTAGGTTCTGCTGCTGATGCCACATCCAGGGCTTTTACAATAAAGATCGCGATAGAAAATCCGGGATTGATAATCCGGCCGGGAATGATTGCCGAAGCCCGCATCGCCACTAATAGTAATAAACAGGTGATCCTGTTGCCTGCCGAAAGTATTCAGCAAGACGTGGCCAATCAGAGTTTTGTCTTTGTGGTGGACAGATCTCAGAACAAAGCATTCCGGCGCAGAGTAAGCCTGGGAAGCATGGTAAACAACAAGATCGAAATTGTATCAGGGCTTTCCGAGAATGAGCTCGTAGTTACCGGCGGCCAGAAAAGATTGTCTGATGGTTCCAGGATCACTATTACTAAATAATTACTGCAAATGAACATTATAAAATCATCACTAAAGTATAAGCATGTAACCTTGTCTGTATTGTTATTGCTTTTTGCAGTAGGTGTCAATTCCCTGTTCAATATGCCGCGCAGGGAGGATCCAAAGATCACTATACGGCAGGGGCTGGTCATTGCATATTTCCCGGGGGCGAACTCTGTGCAGGTGGAGGACCAGGTAACCAGGAAGCTGGAACAGTATCTCTTTCAATATGAAGAGGTCGATAAATCGAAAACATATTCTACTACAAAAGATGGAGTGGTGGTAGTAAATGTGGAGCTCACAGAGAATGTGAAGCAACCGGATATATTCTGGAGCAAACTTCGCCATCAACTGCTCGTTTCAAGACAGATTGACCTGCCGGAGGGTGTAAGGGGGCCTATTGTCAATTCGGATTTTGGCGATACTGAAGCCATGGTGATCGGGTTGGAAAGCAACAGCTCCAGCTATGAAGAATTAAAGCGATATGCCCAGCGCCTGGAGGACTATCTGCGAACTATCCCTGCCGCTTCTAAAATAAAACGAATAGGTGAACAGCAGGAAGAAATTGTAGTATCGTCTACTTCAGAAAAGCTCTCCCAATATGGGGTGAGTACGGACCAGGTGGTAAAGTTATTACAATCTCAGAATAGCATTAATGCAACAGGAGAGGTGAAAACCAGCAGTAGCAAAGCGCCGCTGTATACCAATGGTTACTATAATACCGAAACTGACCTGGCCAGCCAGATTGTGGGTACTTCTCAATCGGGAGCAGTAGTTAAGTTGGGCGATGTTGCCAGTCTGAAAAGAGATTATGCGGATCCGCAGAGTATTATTACTGTAAATGGCAATAAGGCGATGATGCTTTCCATTCAAATGCAGGAAGGCAACAATATTGTAAAGTTCGGAGAGGATGTGAATCGGAAGATTGAAGACGCCAGGAAGGTTATACCCTCCCCGGTCAAGATCACCACTATCGTTAACCAGCCGCATGTAGTAGATGAGAATATTTCTCATTTTATCCGGGAATTCTTCCTGGCCATCCTTTCGGTGATTGTTGTTGTGGTTTTATTACTACCGCTGCGCATAGCGATGGTAGCGGCTATGGCCATTCCTATGACGGTGGCAGTAACATTTGCAGTAATGCATGCATTGGGTATTGAACTACACCAGGTGTCCCTGGCTGCCTTGATACTGGTATTGGGCATGGTGGTAGATGATGCTATTGTCATTGCAGATAACTATGTGGAATTGCTGGATGAAGGTGTTGACAGGTGGACTGCTGCCTGGCGTAGCGCCAATGACCTGGTAATACCTGTACTGGCGGCAACAGTTACCATTATCGCGTCCTTCATGCCGATGATCTTGCTAAGAGGGACTGTTGGCGAATTCATTTTCGCCCTGCCCATAACAGTCGCAGTGGCCCTCGCTTCCTCCTTCTTCGTTGCCATGGTGCTGACGCCATTGCTTTGTTGCACTTTTATAAAAAAAGGCCTGCATCAGCAATCAGCCACTACAGGGGAGATTGATAATGTTTCCACGAAGCGGAAAAAGAGATCCGTGCTGGATCTGATGCAGGATGGATATAATGCATTGCTGGACTGGTGTGTGCAACATCCCAGGCTGACAATTCTCAGCAGCCTTGTACCTGTTATTTTTGCAGGTTTGCTGTTTTCAAAGGGTGTGAGGCAGCAATTTTTCCCGGCAGCAGAAAGAAACCAATTTGTTGTAGAACTATGGATGCCAACCGGAACAAAACTGGAAACGACCAATGAGGCTATCCTGAGGGTGCAAGCCTTGTTGAAGCATGATAAGCGTGTAGTTTCTTATGCAACATTTACGGGAACAGCTTCGCCCAGGTTTTATTATAATTTCTCTCCGGAGTTTCCTACCTCCAACTACGCACAAATACTTATTAATACTACTACGGAAGAGACCACCGATGAGCTCTCGGCGGAATTGAGCAGCAAAGTAGATGAACTGATACCTGAGGGTACCACTTATATCAAACTTATGCAGCAGGGATCGGCATTAAAGGCTCCTGTAGAAGTAAGGATCACGGGTGAGGATATCGATCATTTAAAGGCCATTGGAGCCGAGGTAACCAACATACTCAGAAAAACAAAAGGCGCCCGTTTTGTGAGAAGCGATTTTGCTGAAGATTATTATGGTATCGGGATAAGGCTGAAGGAAGAGGCCAGCCGGCTGGGTTACACTACTACCAGCATATCTCAGTCAGTATATACCGGTTTCAGTGGAGCCGCTGTTTCCACGATGTATGAAGGCAATGATCCGATAAACATTTTATTGCGCCTGGATGAAAAAAGCAGACAGTCTACGAACGATCTGGAGAATCTCTATTTGAAATCTCCGATAACAGGTGCAGCAGTCCCTTTAAGGCAGATTGCTGATCTGAGCCCTCAATGGCAAACCGGCCGGATTATGCACCGTAATGGTGTACGGACGCTTACTATTCAGAGTGAAACGGCACCGGGCGTACTGCCCTCCGAGTTGCTGGCTGCCATACAACCAGCGATAAATAAATTGGAGCTTCCTAATGGATACCGCATTGAATACGGAGGGGAGGAGTTTAATAAGAAAGAAGTGTTAGGACAGTTAATTGCTGCATTGCTGGTGAGCCTTGTGTTGATATTCTTCATTCTGTTGTTTCAGTTCAGGAATATCAAAGAGGTGCTGATTGTAATGCTTACTATACCATTAAGCCTGTTTGGCGCTATCATGGGACTGTATGTTACAGGTAACTTTTTCAGCTTTACGGCCTTTGTTGGTTTGATTGCGCTGTCGGGCATCGTCGTCCGTAATGCAATCATCCTGGTGGATCATACGCATGAACTGATGAAACAGGGACTTGATATTAAATCAGCAGCAATTGAATCGGGTAAAAGACGTCTGAGGCCCATCTTCCTTACAGCAATGGCGGCAGCTATTGGCGTGTTGCCAATGATTATATCCGGATCTCCCATGTGGGCGCCACTGGCAAGTGTGCTGGCATTTGGTGTGGTATGGAGCATGATCATGGCATTACTCTCTGTTCCGGTAATGTATATATCCCGGATAAAGTCAAAACCTATTAATGTAGAACAATAAAGTCAACAGCGAAATGAAGCAATATATAAAACATCTTGCCCTTTTATTCATGGCTTTCATCTGCTGCTGCACCTTGCTGAAAGCGCAGAATAGTCAGTCATACTCCCTGGAGCAGTTAAAGGCCGCCGCTTTAAGGAACAACCATACACTTGCCATCAAGGAATGGCAAATAAAAGAAAAGCAGGCAAAGATCAAAGAAGATGAAATCAAGAAGTATCCTTCTGCAACAGTGAACGGTAATTACTTATACAATTTCAACCTGGGAGAAATAACAATACCGGCTGGTACAATTGGTGAATTGCAGCTTAGTCCGACTAATACTGCACTACTTCCTAACACTGACAAGACTTTTGAAGTAGGTCAACATAGTAATTTTGCTATCGGCATGATGGCATACCAGCCTATTACCCAGCAAGCCAAGATAAAAACCGGACTGGAAATAGATAAGACAGAAATGGCGGTGACAGAAAAAGAGCGATTTAAGATATCTCTGCAAATAAAACAGGCAATAGATAAACTTTACTACGGAACCTTAATTACACAAAAACAGCTGGAGGAGGCAGAGGCAAAACTAGCTTTAGCCAGTTCAAGACTAACGGACCTGGAGAATGCGCAACTGGCCGGCAAAACAACCACCGCAGATAAAGCCGGACTGCAGGCTGCTGTTGCCAATGAAGAACAAAATATCCTCAAGTTAAATATTCAGCTACAGGATTACACGGGGGACTTAATAAACCTGACAGGTATTAATGCCCAATCTTTGAAGCTGGAAGCAATTGAGCCGGATATTCAGCAAATAGAAGCACTGGAGGGTTATAAAAGTGCCGCATTTGATTCAAATGCTGATATGCAGATAGCTAAGCTGGGTAAGTCAAAAGCCTTATTGGGAATCAAAGCAGCTAAACAAAGCAATATCCCCGATTTTGGCTTGGTTGGCGGTTATTCTTATCAATATGGAAATGCAATATTACCTTCTAATATTCCTTTTTTAGGAGTGAACCTCAAATGGAATGTACAGGATGTCTTTTCCAATAAACAAGTATTAAAACAAAGACAGTTCCAGTTAAAGCAGGCGGAAGAGAATATCCAGTATACGCAGCAGCAGGTGGACAATGAAGTTGCGAAAGCTTACAGGAAGATTAACCAATCGCAGGCATTGATAGCTGTTGCACAAAAAGCCCTTTTTTATCAGAAAGAGGCGTTTAAACTGCAGGAGGATAAACAGGCCGCTGGTCTTAATGTGAAAACAGATCTGCTCAACGCAAAATCTTTATTGGCAAAATCTGAGGCCGATATGTATGCTGCGCAGTTGTCTTATCTGATAGCGGTTTCAGACTTAAAAATACTGACAGGACAATAAAATGCTATCAAAATTTGTCGCATTGTGTTTAATTTTGCGCCGATATCCGGGGACGGCAAAATTAATCGAGCAATGAATTTTTATACGCGTAAATGGGTGAAACCCGAAGATTTGAATGCACATGGGACTTTATTTGGTGGCAGCCTGTTGCGCTGGATAGATGAAGAGGCAGCTATTTATTCTATCATCCAGCTGGGTACAAACAGGTGTGTGACCAAATACATGTCAGAGATCAATTTTATCAACTCTGCCAGACAGGGCGACATTGTAGAGTTAGGGATCAAAGCGATCCATTTTGGAAGAACGTCTTTAACACTGACCTGCCAGGTAAGGAATAAGATCACCCAGAAAACGATCCTCACGGTAGATAAAATGGTATTTGTAAGTGTGGATGAACATGGTGTACCGGCGCCACATGGCCGTACAAAGATCACCTATACTGACGAACGCTTAAGGGAAGAGGATTAACTGAGTTCGACGGTGAAGCCACGCATATTTACTGTGCCAGATGCTTCTTTGCAGGTAAACGAGAAGAGGATTAACAACGTCCTACCGTAAAACAACGCATGCTTACTGCAGAAAACACTTCTTCATAGGTATAGTGGATCTCTTCATGTTTATCTGCCAGTGCAATGCTGTATAACATGGGAATGTAATGGTCTTCCGTAGGCACAGCCCTACGGGCCAGTTTCCCCAGATTCCGGTAGTAGAACAGACTGCCGAAGTCGCGTTCATTGATCCTGGCTTTTACCCATTCATCAAACTCAATAGCCCAGGAATAAGGCTTTCCATTACTGAATGTTCCCTTCAGCAGGCTGAGTTGCAGGTTGTGCACGATATTGCCACTACCGATGATCAATACGCCTTTTTCTCGCAATGGCTTCAGTTTCTGAGCCAGATTCCAGTGATAGTCCAGCCGCTGGCTGACAGGAACGCTTAGTTCCATTACCGGAATATTAGCGTCAGGCATAATATGTCGGAGAATAGCCCAGGCGCCGTGGTCAAGGTCGGTGCTTTCGTCTATTTTGACCTGTGGTGATAGTTCTGGTATGACAGTACTGAAGCGGGTTGCTCCGGCTACATCGTAGTAAGAGCAGTTGAAATGTGCAGGAACCTTCAACCAGGAGTTTTCTGCGGTCAGGTAATGGCCGGAAATGATCAGTATCGCAGATGGCTTCTGTGTGAGCCCAGCTCCCATTTTACGCAGGCTTTGGGTAAAAGGATTGTCCCTGAATGCATTTTCCGGATCGCCATGACCCACAAAAAACACCGGCATCTTTTCAGTAGGCTGGAAAATGCCTGGTAAGTTCAATAACCGTTCTATCTGCGATGAATAGGGGATGAGTGGCAGTAGTGCCGCCATCTTTATAAATCTTTTCCGCTCCATACCAGTTTTATAAAACCGGATAAATATATCTACTTTTAAGTATACCCCGTGTCCCCCTTTTGAATTTTAACTTTTACGAAAAATGCCAGGAGTTCCCACTACCTAATGCCGAAGACGTACAACAGATCAATTATGAACGCCATGCTATTGTAGCCTTGTAGAAGGTGTTTTCCATCTTCCTGTTGCTTAAGCCTTCACCAATACACTCCCCCTCAGAAAGTTCATCTTAACAAAAGAGTCTGTTTCCTCAAATCCTGCATCCAGCCATTGTTGTTTGCACTCCGGATTAGCATAGAGGATCTTTATAGGGCGTTGTTTTCTGCGCAGACTTTCTTCGACTTTCGCGATGAATTCCTCCATGATTACTTGATCAAACGGGTTAAAGAGGAAGATTACGCCAACAGTCTCGGGAATGCTATAAAAGCGTGCATCCTGGCAGGCAATATTGATCCTGATATTCTGATACCGGTTATATAGCATATCCCGCATTTTTACGGTAGCCTGGTAGAGTTTTGGGGAAAGGTCTATGCCGGCAAGGGCAGTGAAACCGTAGGCCGCTCCCATGGCTAATACACGTCCTTTTCCGCACCCCACGTCCAGCAGGGTAGTGGACAGATCGGTGGGCTGCAGATGATCAAACAACCAGGTGGCGGTATAGTAGTTGACCGGCTCGTACATGGCAATATGTTTTCTGTCCTCTTTGGAAAGTTCTGATGCGAGGCTGTCTGTTCCTATGGTCCGGATGCCGTATTTCTTTTCTCCGCGGATTTCGTGCCTGATGATGAAAAAGGCCAGATCTAATCGCCAGTGCCATCCGATATATAAAAAATATAACAGGTACCTCATGGTTGATACGCTTGTTGATTACAGGGTGACTTATCTAGTTCTATTTCAGGATTGTAGGGTTCAGGCAGTAATATTGTAATATAAGTAATTTATGTGAGATGCTATTATTTACGCTAAGTAGCTCCGGTTTCAGTATGGGATGCCGGTCGGCGCCTCTCTGGAAGGCGATTGGGCCTTGTCAAGCGAATAGGATTTTGAATATACATTGAGCAGCATCTGTCGTGTCACCGGAGAGCCGAATGCCCGCCATTCCCATCTGAAACCGGGTGCTACTTTCGCTCTCCCTATTACTTTTTTATACGGTCTCCTTATCATGACCCTGACTGACAAGCTTTTGTATGGCTGCAGACAATGATTCATCCCTTTTAGATTATCTCTTTTATGTGTTTATGTGGTCTGGTTATTTTATAACAGACACTGTTATCCTCTCTGGAAGGGAAATGCTTCGTGGGAATCAGGGAAAAATAGGGGGCGCAGGCAAGTAGTTGCGGCCGGTTTACTGCCAGGAGGAACAGGGGTAGCACGACTCAGCTCTTCCCCGAAGGGAAAAAAAATTCGAACTGAGCAAAAACAAAAAAGCCGCCTCCTGGCAAGGGAGGCGGCTTTTTTGTAATATGTATATCTGTTACTCCTTCAGCCGCGGCTGGTGTAGCTGTACGGGCTTGCCGGCCTTAGATTTCATTTTCAGGTTCAGCATTTCTATGAAGACAGAGAATGCCATTGCGAAATAAATATATCCTTTCGGGATATGCTGTTCAAAGCTTTCTGCGATCAGTGATACACCGATGAGCAGCAGGAAGGAGAGTGCCAGCATTTTCACCGTAGGGTGCTTGTTTACGAAGTTACTGATGCCTTCGGATGCCAGCACCATAACACCTACGGCGATGATCACGGCAACGATCATAATCTGGATGTGATCGGCCATACCCACTGCGGTGATAACAGAGTCCAGGGAGAAGACGATGTCCAGCAGTAAGATCTGGATGATGGTCTGCGTGAAACTGACAGGCTTAGGGTTTGATTCATCGTGCCCACCACCTTCCAACTTCTCATGTATCTCGGCAGTGCTTTTATAGATCAGGAAGAGGCCTCCGATGAGCAGGATGAGATCCCTTCCGGAGATAGCGGTGGCTTCCAGCCATTTTTCATTTTCTATGCCTATCCAGTGGCCGACATTGAACAGCGTACTGGTGAGGGACATGATCCAGCTGATGGATAGCAGCAATAGTATGCGAACAAACATCGCAAGGGTCAAACCGAGACGACGGGCTTTCTTTTGCTTGTTTGCAGGCAGTTTTCCTGCCATGATAGAGATGAAGACGATATTATCAATTCCAAGTACTATTTCAAGTACGCTTAAAGTTAAAAGGCTGATCAATGAGTCTACCGTAAACAAGCCTTCGACGGAAAAAAGATCCATATTTAATGTGCATTATTAGGTTTGATGCCGCAATCTTACAATTTTTTAAGCTGATCAGGAAGTTTGTTGACAAGTTGTCACCCGCTTTCTGATAAACCCCATGCCCATTGATGGGATTGTTACTGCTGTCCGGCAATTCGGGGTATCACAAAATCTGCGCCACTGCTGCGGTGAACTTTAGTGATTAAAAAAGGAGGAAAAGCGCCGCTAATTGGATACTTTTGTTACAGTATAACCCTTGTAGAAGATATATGGATATAAAAGTTATTGCCTTTGACGCAGACGATACATTGTGGATAAACGAACCCTATTTCCGCGAAACCGAAACCGAGTTTTGCGAACTGATGGAAAGTTACTTACCTCAGCATACCGCAGCGCGTGAATTATTACAGGTAGAGATCAGGAATCTTTCCCTGTACGGTTATGGTATTAAAGGATTTATGCTGTCGATGATCGAAACGGCATTGTCAGTCTCTAACAAAACCATTGATGTCAGTGCAGTTGAAAAGATCATTGAGTTAGGGAAAGCGCTGCTGGCCAGACCGGTGGAGATACTGCCGGGAGTGCCTGATGTATTGTCGGCCCTGAAAGATGATTATCGCCTGGTGGTAGCTACCAAAGGCGACCTGCTGGACCAGGAACGTAAATTGCGCAATTCCGGTATCCTGCATTTCTTTCACCATGTGGAAGTGATGTCAGACAAACAGGAAGCGGACTACCGTAAACTATTAAAACATCTTGATATTGCGCCTGAGCAGTTCCTGATGGTCGGTAATTCAGTGAAATCGGATGTATTGCCGGTACTGGGCATTGGCGGTCATGCTATTCACATTCCTTATCATGTTACATGGGAGCATGAACATGTAGATGTACATATTGATAACCCCAACTTCAAACAGGTAGAGCACATTTCAGATGTACTATCGTTACTGTATGCTACATTGCCGTAGGCAGTAACAGTTGTTTTTCCTGCTTGTCTATCCTATACTGTCCCAGTGCCAGCAGGACTTTTAATGCTTAATTATTAAGCAGGATTTACTATTTTGTAGCCCACGTTAGAATTCCATATTATTCACTACTCAAGTCAAATTAATGAAAATTAAATGGATGGTGTGTTGTGCACTTCCAGTGGTTTTCATGTTACCACTGGGGGCACAAGCCGGCATTAAACAGGTCTCAACCGGCGCCTACACTCCTCCCGCTTATGAAGCATTGCCATTAGGCGCCGTTAAACCCACGGGATGGCTGAAACACCAATTGCAGATCATGCGTGACGGTACAACCGGCCACCTGGATGAGGTGTATGCCAAAGTTAAAAATGATAATGGCTGGCTGGGCGGCCGGGGTGATGGCTGGGAGGAAACCCCTTATTGGCTGGACGGGGCATTACCGCTGGCTTATTTACTGGATGACAAAATCCTGAAAGAAAAAGTACTCCGCTATGTTAACTGGACGATGGAACATCAGCGTCCAAGCGGTTATTTCGGTCCGCTGACAAGGATGGAACTGGACAGTAATGTTACCATTGATCCACAGCATGCGGCCTATGGTGAAGACTGGTGGCCAAAGATGGTCATGCTGAAAGTATTGCAACAATACTATTCCGCTACCGGAGACAAAAAAGTTATCAAGCTGATGTCGAAGTATTTCCGGTATCAGGCGGAGGCCCTGAAAGTAGCCCCTATAGGTAAGTGGACGGAATGGGCTACATCCCGTGGCGCCGAAAATGTAATGATGGCACAATGGCTGTATGGTATCACAAAAGAGGATTATCTATTGCAACTGGCCGACCTGATAGAGCAGCAGGCATTTCCCTGGACCACCTGGTTCGGAAACAGGGATTGGGTGATCAGCACCACTACCTATCGTAACAATCACCAGTGGATGAACCGTCATGCCGTAAATGTTGCTATGGGACTGAAAGCTCCGGCTATTAACTATCAGCGTACCGGCAACAAACAATATCTGCAGAACCTGCACACTGGCTGGACAGATTTGATGACAGTTCATGGATTGCCTATGGGGATCTTTTCAGGAGATGAGGACCTGAACGGCAATGATCCTACGCAAGGCGTGGAGCTATGTGCTGTAGTGGAAGCGATGTATTCGCTGGAGCAGATCAGCGCTATTACGGGCGATGTAGCCTATATGGATGCGCTGGAGAAGATGGCATTTAATGCCTTGCCTACACAAACAACAGACGACTACAATGCAAGACAATACTTCCAGGTAGCGAACCAGCTGCAGATCAGTAAAGGTGTATTCAACTTCTCCCTGCCTTTTGACCGGGAGATGTGTAATGTATTAGGTCCCCGCAGCGGTTATTCCTGTTGTCTGGCGAATATGCACCAGGGCTGGACAAAATTTACCACACACCTGTGGTATCAGTCGATTGATAATGGCCTGGCGGCATTAGCCTATGGCCCGAATACAGTAACGGCGAAAGTTGGGAAGAAGCAGCAGGAAGTAACCATCAGAGAAATCACAGACTATCCTTTCAATGAAACGGTAAAGTTTGAAATTGCGTTGAAGAAGGAAACCGAATTCCCTTTACAACTACGTATTCCTCAATGGTGCGAGACAGCCGTCATCTTGTTGAATGGGCAGCCTTACAGTAAGGAGAAAGGCGGGCAGGTCATCACTATCAAACGTGAGTGGCAGAACAAAGACCTGCTGACATTGCAGCTGCCTATGAAGATCGCTACAGGCACCTGGGGACGAAACTCCAGCGCTGTGGAAAGAGGCCCGTTGGTATATGCCCTGAAAATACAGGAGCGATGGGAGAAAGCTATTGATACCATTGAAGGAGATTTCTTTAGCGTATATCCTGAAAGTATCTGGAATTATGGCCTGCGTCGTGTAGATGTGCGGCATCCTGCAGACAGTATGAAGGTAAGTATGCAGCGGCCTGTAGATGATAGCTTTGTATGGAACCTGCAACATGTTCCTATTGAGATCACAGCGCCTGCTAAAAAGATACCGTCCTGGAAAGTATTGAACGGTGTGGCTTATCAGCCCCCTACTGATCGTGAGGGCATTTATAAAGGGAAAGTGGATACTGTTCTGCAACATATTACCCTTGTGCCCTATGGTTTTACTAAAGTCAGAGTTGTTGCATTTCCTGTTGTACCATAAAATATCACACATTGAGAGTTATTCTATCTGCCATTTTTATTTTCTTTACCTGTATCGCGTATGCCCAGCGTCCTGAATGGAAGGGAAACTGGATCACCAATACAGAAGACACTACTGCTACAAAAGCGCCTTATTTCAGGAAAACTTTCAGACTGCAAAAGAAAGTAGTCAGTGCTACTGCCTACGTCTCTGGCGTAGGGTATCACATTGTGTATGTGAACGGCAAGCCCGTTACTAATGCGGTGCTTGAGCAGGCATATACACGTTATGACAAACGTCTTTTGTACAAAGAGTACGATGTAACTGCATTGTTATCCAAAAACAATACTGCTACACAAAGTATTGCTGCGGAGTTAGGTAATGGCTGGTATAATATACAGTCGCACGCCGTATGGGGCTTTCAGAACGCTCCATGGAGAAAAACGCCACGTCTGTTATTAGACCTTGTTATCAAATATACTGATGGCACCAGCGAAACCATTGCTACTGATGATAGCTGGAAATGCTCCACAGGTCCCAGTCAGTTTAACTGTCTGTACACAGGTGAAATATATGATGCCCGACAGGAAGTTCCCGGATGGAATCAACCATCATTCAACGATGCTGCCTGGGCACGTGCATTGAAAACATCTTCTCCCGGAGGTACGCTGCATGAGCAGGTAATGCCATCTATCAAAGTTATCCGCCACATTAAACCAGTGTCTGTGAAGAAGCTGGGTAATGGCAGGTATCTTTTTGACATGGGGCAGAACTTTGCCGGTGTAGCTACACTCAGAGTGAAAGGCAAGGCTGGTACGAAAGTGACGATGTATTACGGAGAAGTGCTAAGAGATGGTGAGCTGGATATGAAACATAATACTGAGCATATGCGCAGTATGCCTGGCGAGTTACGTTTCCAGACAGATGTATATTATCTGAAAGGCACTGTCAAAGAGACTTTTACTCCCCGGTTTGTATATCACGGTTTCCAGTATGTACAGGTAGAGACTGACAATGCGCTTGCCCTGGATATTCATTCACTGGAGGGATTATTTTACAGCACTGCCTTTGAAGAAGCAGGGCATTTCACCAGTTCAGATACCATGGTGAACAAGCTGTACGCTGCTGCGCGACAGTCTTATCGCAGTAACTTCCTGAGCATTCCTACTGATTGTCCGCAACGTGAGAAGAATGGCTGGACGGCGGATGCGCACATCTCCACAGAAGTAGGGCTCTGGAATTACAAAACTGCAGATGGTTATCGTAAATGGCTGGATGATGTGAGTGACGCACAATTGCCCAGTGGGGCTATGCCGGGTATTACGCCTTCCAATGGGTGGGGATATGACATGGCTGGTGATGAAGAGCATACTTTCGGACCTGCCTGGGGAAGCGCGCTGGGCTTTGTGACATGGTATATGTACCTGTATCATGGGGATACTGCTTTGGTGCAAAAGCATTATCCTGCGATTAAAAAGTATACTGATGTTGTAGCGAAGGAGGCAGAGGGTTATTTGTTTAAATACGGCCTGGATGACTGGATGTCGCTGGTACAAACGCCAAGAACCTTTACATCTACGGCTTATTTTTATACAGATGCAGTGCTTGTTGCTAAAATGGCGCGTGTGTTAGGGGATAAGGCTGATGAGGTTACTTACACTAAACTTGCGGATAGTATCCGTACTGCGTTTAATCGTACGTTCTTTGATCCTGTTACCGGTCATTATAAAGACAGTACGATGACGGCGTTGAGTACGGCTGTGTTCCACCACTTAGCGTCTCCTGATGCGGCCATTGCTGCTACAGCACAACTGACAGCTAAAGTGCAGCATAGTAATTATCATGCGGATTTTGGGGTGATGGGGACGAAGTATGTGTTGCCTGTGCTGAGTGAAGGTGGTTATGGAGATATTGCTTTTCGCATGTTGACAGATACTGGTTATGCAGGATGGGGGCACTGGATTGCGCATGGTGCTACTACGTTGTATGAAGACTGGCCTGGGGAATTGTCGCATAATCATATCTTCTTTGGAGATTATTGTGCGTGGTTTTATAAAACTCTGGCGGGGATCCGGCCGGATGAGAATTTACCTGGGTTTAAGCATTTCTTTTTGCAGCCGTGTTTTGTGAAGGGGTTGAATTTTGTGAAGGCGGATTATGAGAGTAGGTATGGGGTGATTAAATCGGAGTGGCGGCGCTCTGCGGGAAAGATCCGGTTTTCTTTCGAAGTACCGGTTGGTACGACGGCGACTGTACGATTGCCGGCGGGGGCGTTGGTTTCGCAGAAGGTGAAGCGGGTTGCGGATCTAGAGTTGGATGAGGTTGAGTTGAAAGGAGGGAAGTATGTGTTTGATTTGCAGGTGAAGTAAAATGAGCTTGTTTTTGGTGTAAGGCCTGGCAGTTGTTGCCGGGCCTTTTTTTATTATTGCGGATCTGGGCTGACAGTGATTATTGCGCTGACCTTCTTGCTCACGGTGCAGGCTGGGATCACTGGCTGTAGTTCTTTGAAGTTCCTTGCTATTTGGCTTGGGAGGGCGGGTTGGCTTTTGAATATGTATTGAACCCCTGGTAGGGCGCGTGAGCATACTTCAAATAACTAAGGCCAGCGATTCCCACCTGCCCGCTCGCTGCGTACAGTCTCCAAAATAATTGTAGGGCGGCTGATTCTATATAGCCCTGTTCTTTAAGGGTGGTGGTGGCAAAAACGGCATAATTGGCATAAAAGGCAATGTATTAGTGCTAGTATAGAAAAGCAGAGCGAAGTGGAGTAAAAACTACAATCTTATAGCCCGGCATTAACATATGTGATCAGGGTATGGCCTACGATATAGGCGGCTTACAATAATTTTTGAGGCCGTACGCAGCGAGCGGGCAGGTGGGAATCACTGGCCTTAGTTATTTGAAGTATGCTGATACGACCCACAAGGGGTTTAATAGAATTCCCAAAGCCCATCGGCTTTCCCACAGCTCCATAGTAAGGAACTTCAAAGAACTACAGCCAGTGATCCCAGCCTGCACCGTGAGCAAGAAGGCCAGCGCAAGAATCACTGTCAGCCTCATACGCCAGGAAATATTAACAACCCGAAAGCAAGGTGAAATCATCCACCCGGAAAACAGGCAGCAATAACATTCACACTACGGAAATATGCCCCAGGTAAGCCACTCAAAACTTATGCGGATAAAAATTCACCGCCGGATTTTTCCCCTCACTAATAGTGATATACCCTGAATTATCAACACTAATAGTCACGCCTTCTCCCTGCTTCTCCGGCACATAAGGCAGCACAACAGCCGCCCTTGACATCGCCGCCTCTACACTCTCCCCGGCATTCCGACGCCAATAATAAATCTGATCTTTGTTTTTAATAACAATATGCCTCCCATCCTGCGAAATATCCCCCGCCGTAATCCACGTATAAGGTACCGTTCCTGCCTTCTGAAACACAGCCCTGTCGCCGTTTTTAAAGTCCAACGGCGCTTTGTATATCCCCACCGCCTTCTCACGTTTGCTGACAATATAAAAGTACCGCGAAAGAGGATCCACCATCAGCGTCTCCGCATCCCGGGGACCATCAGCAAAAGCAACATGCAATACCTCGGGGTTAACGCTCATCTTTCGCCCCGGCGCCTCTACAGGCGCGGGAAAACGTAAGATACGCGTACGCAGATCTACCTGGACATTGTTACCAATATCGCCGACATATACATATTGTTTGTGTGGAATTGGACCGATACCTTCCGCGATATCTTCCCAGTCGCGGTTGAACACACCCTCCAGGTGTATGGTACTCACCAGCTGGCCTTTATTATCCAGCAGATATACTTCAGGTTTATTACCACTGTCATTGTGTGTCCAGAAATGGCCTGGCAGTGCCTTGCTGGCTGCAATACCTGATGCCTCGGCAACGGCGGGTGATTGTACTATGCCGAGCACCACCGGTTGAACAGACTCCGTCTGTTGGGCTTTCTTTTTCTTCTTATGTTTCTTTTTCTGTGCCGGCGCTGCGATAGCTATAGAAAGCATGATCATCAGCAGGCTGCTAATGCGAAAAGTCCGTTTGCTCATTACACGATACTACGAAATAATGAGCATATAAACCATGCTATACCAGCCCCGTCTGTAATGCTACCTTCACCAGCCCTGCGGTGTTCTTCACTTCCAGTTTATGCAGTAGGCTGATACGGTGATTTTCTACGGTGTGCAGGCTGAGAAAGAGTTTGTCGGCAATTTCCTGGTTGGTATGTTCGTCAATGATCAGCTGCAGTACTTCTTTTTCCCTGCGGGTTAAGGTAGTTGTTTTCTTCTCT
Source organism: Chitinophaga sp. CF418 (assembly GCF_900142925.1). Taxonomy (GTDB): domain Bacteria; phylum Bacteroidota; class Bacteroidia; order Chitinophagales; family Chitinophagaceae; genus Chitinophaga. The sequence continues at coordinate 128,584 of NZ_FRCN01000004.1, read as the reverse complement.
GATTTCTTATTGCGGAACATATCCTCTATGAGCAGCTGGTTGAGGGCAGGAGAGAGGAATTGACCGCCTTTATACACGGTTTCTATTGCCTGGAGAATAGTGGTCTCGTCAGAGTCTTTCAACAGGTATCCCATACAACCCAGTTTCAGCATTTTCTTTACCTGGAAGATGACATCTGAGCTGCTGAGTACGAGAATGCGTACCTGTGGATAGTTCTTCAGGATGCTGGCCGCCAGTTCGGGGCCGCTCATGTCGGGTAAGTGCATATCCAGCAGCAGTACGTCGGGTTGACTTTCTTTGATGCCCTTGAGGAGAGCGGTTCCATTGGCATAGATATCGGTGACTTCTACATTGACGGCATCACGTAAGATGTTACAGATGCCTTTAGTTACAATAGGATGATCGTCAGCGATCGCTAGTTTTATAGGCATATCTGGCAGTATTTTGTTTGAGCGTAATTTCTATGTGTACACTGGTTCCCTGCCCAGGTACACTGTCTATATGCAATTCCCCGTTCAACGAATTTACGCGTTCCCGGATAGTTTTCAATCCTATGCCATCTGATTGTGAGTTAGCCGGCATACCGTTACCATCATCTTCCACGGTGACAGCCAATTGCGTTTCATAATAAGCGATCTGGACGATGGCATGCCGGGCATTGGCGTGTTTGAGGATATTATGCACCAGTTCCTGGATGATGCGGTATATGGTAAGTTCGGCATCAGTGGAGAGGCCGGAGGCGGTGCCGATAGCCTGGAAGGTGATTTCCAGGGTATGACCTTTGCGTACGCGCTCACAGAAGAGTGCAGTGGCTTTAGCCAGGCCTTCCTGCAGGAGTATTTCCGGCATGAGGTTGTGGGCTGTTTTACGCAGTTCCACAGAAGCCTCTTCGAGGAGATGGAGCACTTCCCGGAAATCTTCTGTAACATCGGCGGTGGTATGCCGGCGGAAGATGGAGCTGAGGCGGGTACGGATGGCCCCCAGTGTGCCGCCCATACCGTCGTGAAGATCGCGGGCAATACGGCTGCGCTCTTTCTCTTCTCCGGTTATCATGGCCTGGAGATTACTGATCTGTAATTCCTGCCGGAGGTTGCGGATCTTTTCGGCCTGCAGTTTCTGTTTGTTGAGATTATTACGATAGATGAGGATACTGACCATCAGTATCAGCAGTAAGCCGGAAGACACGCCTATGATGAGGAAGTTCTTGGTTTTGATCCGGCTTTCATTGCGGGTAATAGCCAGTTGCTTTTCCGCCAGTTCCTTGTTCTTGTCGGCGATGCGGTATCTCATTTCCAGGTTGTACACCAGTTCCAGCTTCTCTACTTTCATCATGCTATCCCTGATGGCGCTGTATGTTTTTCTGTATGCTGCGGCTTTTTTATACTGTTCCAGGGCCTCATAGGCATCTGCCAGTACCTGGTTGCCACGAGCTGTCAGGAGGTGCACCATATTGCGTTTATGCGCACTCTCCAGGGCGGGTAAAGTAATGGCGATAGCCTTGTTGTATTGTTGCTGCATCAGGTAGGCCTGTCCCAGGCAGATGTCAGCAAAGATCTGGTGACGATTGGTGACCGGGTCGAGCTGAGGAAAGAGGGCTTTCGCCTTTTCCAGGTGGTGGATGGCAGGAACGGGATTTTTATCGTCCAGGTAGGTAAGTGCGGTATTGATAAGCAGGCCGGCTTCCATACTGGGAGAGATCTTCGTAGCCTTTCCCATCTGGATGGAAGAGCTGCAGTAATAGCGGGCGGAATCATTCTGAACGATGTTATTAAAATAGCCTGCCTTATAAAAGTATAACATCATCAGGGCGGCCGTATCTTTTTTGATTTTAGCACTGTCTATCAGGCTGTTGATATGCCCCATTACCTGCTGGATGTGCATATCGTTGGAGATATTCTCGTTGATGTTGAGCCAGAAATCTAACAGGCTGCAGTATACGCGGGTCTGCATTCTTCTGTCGTTTACCTGGTTGGCTTCCAGTACGTCCAGCGCTGCGTAGCGGTAGAAGGCAGAAGAATCGTATTTGCCTCTATAGTAGAACGTCTGGGACATGAGGATGTAGAGATCGACCCTGATGGCAATGCCCTGCTCGTTGTTTTCGCAATAGTGCAATGCCCTGCGCTCGCAGGAGAGGGCTTTATCTTTTTCATTGTTATTGTTGTAACAGAGGGCCAGTCCGGACAATGCACGGGCTACCCCATTGTTGTAACGAAGCATACGGGCGTCTTCCATGCCCGTATAATATAGGCGCATGGCAGTACCGGCAGCGGTATCTCTCTTGGTGCCCGCCAGTTTCAGGAGGCTGTCCACATTCTTTTTACTGGTATGTGAACGTGTGACAGTTTGAGGTAAACGATCTTCTACCGTCTGTGCGGTAAGGGATAAGCAGTTACCTGAAAGGAGCACCAGTAAGAAAAGCAGGGCCCGACGGATAGTTCCGTGGCTGTTGTTACTAAGGTTTCCCATAATTAGAAGTCATTTCTTTCCTCTTTGTGGCATCACTGGCAAAGCATGCCTGTAAAATTGACAGTTATTACAGGGATGTGATTAGATTCTGGTTGCTACAAAGGTCGTTTCCTATAAAAACAGACGTTACGAATATAATTCCTGGTTGATTCCGACGGGTAAGATAATAATTAAATAGTGGTTTACCGCTATTTTCTACAAAGGCGGTTTACCCCCGTGGAAGAACGTTCGCAACTGAATAATTTTAGGTTTTGGAAAAAGGAACATCGTTGGAAACATGTTGAAGGGGGAATTGATGGAGAGAATTAATTCGTTACAGCCTGAATCTATTGCCTGATCTGTTGAGTAACCAGATAGAACGTCAATCTATTGTAGTACAAGGAACAACCAGAAAGTAGGAATTTTTACAACCAGGATCTATTCAGTAAATCAGCTATACATATGACATTACCTATACACGGTAATCAATTGACGGCGCCCTTAAAAAGACGCCGGCAGGGAATTATTACGGTAACAATATTGTTATTACTATCCGCCAGTGCGCATGCCGCTGGTGATACCCATACGGCAGACCGCCGTGCAGTGCGGGATTCTATTCCTATGAGCCTGGCCAAGGGACGTGTGAGCGGCGCCGAAGAAAAAGTAGCCTTACCTAATGTATCAGTAGTCAACCTGTCTACACGCAAGGGAACAGTAACAACCCTGGATGGCGATTTTGCGCTGGCTGCCCGTTCCGGCGACAGCCTTCGTTTTTCCTATATCGGTAAACAATCGAAAGTAATATTGTTCAGCGGACAATCATTACTGAATGTAGTATTGAGCGGTACAGAAGGTTCACTATCTGAAGTAGTGGTAACCGGTTACCAGAATGTGGACAAGAAGAAATTTGCCGGTTCGGCCGTATCCCTGAAAGCGGAAGATGTGAGACTGAGTGGTGTGGCAGACGTGAGCCGTATGCTGGAAGGCCGTGTGGCCGGCGTATCTATCCAGAACGTGTCGGGTACATTTGGTACTGCACCTAAGATCCGCATCCGCGGTGCTTCTTCCATTAATGGTGATAACAAACCATTGTGGGTGGTAGATGGTGTGGTATTGGAAGATGTGGCCAATATTTCCAACGATCAGCTCTCCAGTGGAGACCCGACCACATTGTTAGGATCTGCAGTGGCGGGACTGAACTCCAACGATATTGAGAGCTTCGATATCCTGAAGGATGCAGCTGCAACGGCCCTGTATGGCGCCCGCGCTATGAATGGCGTAGTCGTGATCACGACCAAAAAAGGACGTGCTGGTAAGACGGCTATTGCCTACAGCGGCAACTTCAGTACTCAGCTGAAACCTACCTATGGAAGCTTTAATATCATGAACTCCGCCAGACAGATGTCTGTTCTGGCGGAGCTTGAGCGTAAGGGTATCCTTACCTCCGACATTCTTTCCCGTGGCGATGTGGGCGTGTATGGTAAAATGTATGAGCTGCTGCAGGCAGATGAGAATGGGAACTATGGACTGGAGAATACGCCTGAAGCACGCAAGGCCTTCCTCCTGAAATATGGAAAGGCCAATACTGACTGGTTTGACCTCCTGTTCCGGAATAACTTTGTACAGGAACATTCCCTGAGCGTATCGTCCGGTACTGACCGTTCACAGTCTTATTTCTCCACCAGTTATTATGGCGATAATGGCTGGACACTGGCAGATAAAGTACACCGTTATACACTGAACTTCCGTAACAACTATAAATTTTCCGATAGGTTGTCTGCCGGTTTCTCCACCCTGGGTTCCGTGCGTCAGCAGCGTGCTCCGGGTTCTCTGACCCGCAACAGCAATCCTGTGGAAGGACAGTACGACCGTGACTTCGATATCAATCCTTTCAGTTATGCATTGAATACCAGCCGTACACTGAGGGCTTATGATGATAACGGTGAGCTGGAGTATTTCAGGAGGAATTATACTGATTTCAACATCATCGATGAGCTGCGTAACAACTACCTTACCCTGAATGTAATGGACCTCCGTTTGCAGGGCGATATCGGCTGGAAGATCACTGACAAGCTGAAATGGGAATTTGTAGGTGCATTGCGTTATGTGAAATCATCCCGTGAACACCAGATCACGGAAGACGCGAATATGGCGAATGCTTATAGGGCGGCAGACAATGCCACTATCGCGCAGAATAATAAATTCCTGTACAGAGACCCTGAAGATCCCGATGCACAGCCAGTGATCGTACTGCCCGCTGGTGGTTTCTACAATCGTACGGAAGATCAGTTGCTGAACTATGACTTCCGCAATACCCTGAGCTATAGAACTACTTTTGGCGGTAATCACAATGTGAATATACTGGCAGGTCAGCAGGTGAAATATGCTGACAGGCAGAATGCTTCCAACACGGGTTATGGTTATCAGTATAACAATGGTGGTGTACCTTATATCGACTACCGCATTGTGAAACAAACCATAGAGAGCAACTTCCCTTACTATGGTATGGCCCGTGATTACGACCGTTTTGCGGCGTTCTATGCTACCGCAGATTATTCCTACGGAGATAAATACAGCATCAGCGGTAATGCCCGCTATGATGGTTCCAACCGCTTAGGCGCTTCTTCCAGTGCACGCTGGCTGCCTACCTGGAGCTTTGCAGGTCGCTGGAACCTCGACAGGGAGAGCTTTATGCAGCAGATGAAAAATGTAGATTATCTGTCGTTGCGTGCTAGTTATGGTCTGACGGCAAGTATGGGACCTGCTACCAACTCCAACATCGTATACCAGACCGTAAACAGCCGCCGTGCACATCTGAATGAAGTAGAGTCTGTGATACAGCTGGCGCATCTGAAAAATACAGAACTGACCTGGGAAAAACTATATACTTCTAACCTTGGCCTGGAAGCTGGTTTCTTTGACAGACGTTTAAACATTACCCTCGATCTGTATAGCCGCAAGAGCTTTGACCTCATCAGCATTATCAAAACTGCCGGCATTGGCGGGGAACTGTATAAGGCTGCCAACTATGCAGACATGGATTCCAGAGGCATAGAGTTGATGTTGGGTGGTGAAGTGATACGCAGGAAACTGTGGGGCTGGAGAACCAATCTGACGTTTGGCTACAATACCAATAAGATCACCAATGCAAAAAATTCTCCGCTGATCTTTGACCTGGTAGCACCAGAAGGCGGTAATAAGGAAGGATATCCTGTACGCAGCCTCTTCTCTCTCGATTACAAAGGACTGGACCCACATACTGGTCTGCCTGCTTTTGTAACACCTGACGGACATGTGAGCTCTAACATAGATCTGCAGGACGATGCTACAGGCAACCTGGTATACCAGGGCCCTGTTGATCCTCCGGTGACGGGTGGTTTCAACAACACCTTCCGCTATAAGGCTTTATCACTGAATATATTCATGACCTATCAGTGGGGTAACAAGATCCGTTTGTATCCTGCCTTCAAGACTTCCTACTCTGATCTGGATGCTATGCCGAATGAGTTTTATGATCGTTGGGTAATGCCGAAAGATGAAACGAAGACAAATGTACCATCTATCCTGGATGCTTATGAGCAAACCTTACTGGGAGGCGCTTATCCTTACAGTAACTACAACTTTTCTACTGAAAGGGTGGCCAAAGGAGACTTTGTGCGCCTGAAGACGGTATCTCTTACTTATCAATTGCCTGGCAGCCTTATTAAGAGAACTGGCTTTAACAGCCTGGTGGTAACCGGTGCTGCGAACAACATGTGGCTGATCTATTCAGACAAGAAACTGAAAGGCCAGGACCCTGAGTTCTTCAACGCAGGTGGTGTTGCACAACCGATCCAGAAGCAGTTTACATTATCCGTTAAAGTGGGCATTTAAAAACAGACAGTATGCAAAGAAAAGCGCTATATATTCTTTTAGCTATTCTCCCGGTGTTTGCGGGTTGTAAAAAATACCTTGACCAGGCACCCGATAGTACCTGGACCCTGCTGGATACACCGGAAAAGGTGAGCCAGTTACTGGGCACAGCTTATCCGCAGGCCAATTATATGACCTTTTGTGAGGCGATGTCAGACAATGTGATGGATAAAGGCACAGGCGTGGATGTACGCACAAACAGGGACCCTTTTTATTTCAACGACGTACAGTACACCGAACAGGATTCTCCTGAATACTACTGGCAGGCGGCTTATAAGGCTATCGCTGCTGCAAATAATGCGCTGCTCGCCTGTGAAAATGCAAAAGATACTGCGGCTTATAGTCGTCAGAAAGGAGAGGCGCTGGTAGCACGTGCGTATTCCCACTTCATGCTGGTGAACCTATTCTCCAAAACTTTCGATGCTGCTACAGCTAATACTGATATGGGGATCCCATATGTAACAGCGCCGGAAGAAGTAGTGTTCAAGCAGTATGACAGGAAAACGGTAGCATATGTATATGAGCAGATAGAGAAAGATCTGCTGGCAGGTTTGCCACTGATCCGCGATGATAAGTACAAAGTACCTTCTTACCATTTTACACAGAAGGCAGCTTATGCATTTGCAGCAAGGTTCTACCTCTATAAGGGTGATTACAACAAAGTGGTGATGTATGCGGATATGGCATTCCCTACCAGCCAGACAGGCGCTTACCTGCGTCCATGGAATACCTCTTATGTGTTCATGTCGCCGCTGGAGCTGTTCAATGTCTATACCAACTCCAGCGAGAAAGCTAACCTGCTGCTGGTGGAAACGATTTCCAGTTATGGCCGTAATGTGGGGCAATACCGTTTTGGTATGAACTATCCCATGTACTATGAGATCCTGGGCAGCCGGAATGTAACCGGTGGCGGCTGGTGTTTTCCGGTTTATACCTATGGTGTCAACGATTATTTCGTGCCTAAAGTGAGTGAATACTTTGTGAAGCAGTCTGTGAATGCCAACATTGGTTACATCTATACTATGGTGCCTTTATTTACCGCAGAAGAAGTACTGTTCAACCGGGCGGAGGCCAATGCAAACCTGGGTAATACCGCTGCTGTACTGGCTGACCTGAACCTGTATGCCAGTACACGTATCACCAATTACGATCCTTCCAGTCATAATATCACCCTGGCTAAATCCAAGACCTTCTATGGACTTAGCGATAACCGGGAGGCTTTGCTGAGTGTATTATTCGATTTCAAAAGAGCAGAATTCGTGCAGGAAGGACTGCGCTGGTTTGACCTGATGCGCTACAAAGTACCTGTTACGCACATTACCCGTGAAGGGGAGACGCTGACACTGGGCGCTGACGACCCGCGCAGGGTATTCCAGTTGCCGGTTACAGCAAAGACTTCCGGTCTTCCTATGAACCCCCGTTAACAATATTCTCAAGATCTATCAGCTAATAGCATGAAAACGATAAAAACAGTAATAGTCCTTCTCAGTGTGGTATTGTTCACAGCCTGTTCAAACGATGATGATCTCAGCGGTCTGCAGGATATTCCCGGTCTGGGAGGCGATACCTGGCAAAAGACGGCGCTGGATAAATGGTTGTACGATACCCTGGTGGTGCCTTATAACATCGAAGCAAAATACAAGTGGGACCAGTTTGAGTTTGACCTGGACAAGACACTGGTGCCGCCACAGGAATCTATGGTGAAGCCTGCCCTGCAGTCTATCAAGAAAGTATGGATCGATACCTATGTAGCAGAAGCGGGTGAACTGTTCTTCAAACGTTACAGCCCGAAATTCCTGATACTGTGCGGCAGCGCCAGCTGGAATGTGGATAACGGTACTATTACCCTGGGTACGGCAGAAGGCGGCCGTAAAGTGGTGATCTATTCTATCAACTCTTTCCGCATTAAGGGCATGCCGAATTACAAGCCTTCCGACTCAACGGTGTTAAAGCAGATCTTTCACGTCATAGAGCACGAATTCGGCCATATTCTCCATCAGACAATACTTTACCCTCCTGCGTTCAAAAACATCTCTGCCGGGCATTATACGGCCAACTGGAACAACATCAGTGATGAAGAGGCGCATGCCAACGGTTATATCTCCGCTTATGCCATGTCTGGTTTTGATGATGATTTTGTGGAAATGATCTCCCTGATGATGATAGATGGCCGTGATGGTTTCAACAGGCTTGTTGAAAGCATTCCTGCAGGTTCATCTGCCAGTGGGGTGACACAGGCACAGGCGAAAGCTGCGCTGCGCGAAAAGGAGACAATGGTAGTGGCTTATTTCAAGACAGCCTGGAATATTGATTTCTATAGCCTGCAGGCCAGGAAACGGAAGGCGGTGGAGTCCCTGATCTACTAGCCGGATACTGCAAATGACAACCGGTGAGAGATGGAATAGGGATGTTGAATGAACATTTAATTGAAAATAAAAAAGGCTCTAAGATATTATGTATAAACGCTTACTTCTGATATGTTTTACCCTTTCTGTACTGGCGGCCTGCCGGAAGTCGGACGAAAGTGTGTTCAGCGCAGGGCCTGATACCCGCCTGAACGATACCCTGAAGAAATACGGGGATATACTGGTGGCAGCTCCGCATGGCTGGAAAGGGCTTGTTTATCCCCAGGGATTGGAGAACGGGGTGTTTTCCTTCTTTTTCCAGTTCAATGATTCCAACCGCGTTAAGATGTATGCTGACTTCGACTCTGCATCGTCTGTTACGCGGATGGAGAGCAGCTACCGTTTAAAGGCATTACAGCAGCCCTGCCTCTTATTTGATACTTATTCCTACATCCACCTGCTGAGCGATCCTGATGCGGCTGTAAATGGCGGAGTGTATGGAGAAGGATTGTATTCCGATTTTGAGTTTTCCATTGAAGGCATGAATGGCGATACCATCCTGTTGAAAGGAAGATATCACAATAGTAAAGCGGTGTTGATTAAAGCTACAGAAGCGGAAGAAGCTGCATATGCGGCAGAAAAGACCAATCGCCTGATAGACAAGATAGATACTTACCTCACCTATTTTAAACGCTTTGCTACAGGTGGCAGCAATTATGATGTGGCTTTCAATATCCTGAGCAGGAGCGCCACTTTCAGCTGGATAGATGAAAACGGCCAGAGCCATGTGGTGACTACCGGATTCTATTATACCCCTTCCGGTGTAGGATTTTCTCCTGCGGTAAATATCGGGGCGGTAACGCTGACCTCTTTCGATAACATAACCTGGAGCGCAGCTACTACTACGCTAAATTTTACTGTGAATGGCAATGCCGGTACTATCAAAGAAACAGCGAAGCCGCAGGTGATAGACCGGGATGCGCCTAAAACATGGTGGCAGCAGCAGGTTGATGCCGGCAGTTACTGGGTAACACTGGAAGGGTTCCATGTGGATGGCGTGGATGATGCATATGGTATCACGAAGCTGCCTAACTATTCTTTTACGGTCTTTTATCCTCAGTTTGGAACAAGCGACAATATCCAATATGACCTATTAGGTTTTGTAACCCGTGTTGATGGCGAACAATCCATAGAATATGGCCCTGCCTTCAGAGCCCCTACCTATAAAGCAGACGGACGTATCGTATTCCCTTACCTGGGTATACTGGGAGACCTTCCGGAGGGACAGACCGCGGTCACCAATACGATCACCAGGATCACTGACTCCAATGGGTATTACCTGGTGAAAACAAGCGACGGTTACGACATGGTAAGCGCAAAAGACGGCAAATCCTGGATATCCTGGTTTTAACAATCCAAAAAGAAAGTTATTCACATGAAACGGCATTTTACTTATTCTTTTTACAGGGGCTTATTGCTCATGGCAATTTTGCTGACAGGCACATTGTCCATGCAGGCCCAGACCACCGATATCAAGATCGGGTCAAGTACGGTGGGGAACGAGATCAGCTGGTATCCCTGTCCTTTGCAGGACTATAGGCAGGGGGCGCGGGCACAGTACCTCTACCTGGCTTCTGAACTGCGTGCAGCAGGTATGGAGCCGGGCGATATCAGCGCACTGGCTTTCAATGTACTGAACCTGCGAGGTGTTGGTAAGGTGGAAGGCTATGTAATAAAGATAGGTTTCACAGCTGTGAATAACCTGGATCAGAATAGCTGGGAGACGGTAAATACACAGGTATACGGCCCCGTGCATTATCAGCCGGTGGCAGGATATAATAAGTTCTCCTTTTCGTCGGCAGTGAGCTGGAATGGCGTGGACAATATCATTGTGGAGGTGTGTAACGGTGATCCTGGTGGTGGTACCAGCGATGAGAACCCCGAGGTTGCCTATACAGAACTGCTGCCGTTTAAAGCCTCTCATACTTATCGCGCTAACACCGGTAATGAGTGTGGCAGTACAACAACTACCAACACCGGCGATATGAGCAACCGCCCGGATATTATGTTTTCCTGGACGCCGGCTCCGGCATGTACAGGTACACCTGTTGCCGGTACGCCTGTTGCAAATACAGCAGATATCTGTGCAACAGGAAAAGTAGCGCTGTCACTGACAGGAACAACGATCGCTTCCGGTTTAACTTTCCAATGGCAATCATCTCCCAATAATGCTACCTGGACAAATATCCCGGGAGCCAGCCTGCCAACTTACGCTGCCTCACAGACAGCCACTACCTGGTATCGTTGTGTGGTGACCTGTGCCGGCGGAGCTTCTTCTACATCCACTGGTGTACAGGCAGTAACGCCTGCACCGGTGAGTGGTACTTTCTTCATTAACAATGCTGTAGCTACCGGTGGTAATAGCTTCCATACTTTTAAAGAGGCGATTGATTTTATCAAATGTGGTATCAGCGGAGCAGTCACCTTTAACGTAGTTGCTAATGCCGCTGCATATGATGAACAGGTAATGATCCCGGTCATAGCAGGCGCTTCTGCTACCAATACCATTACATTTAATGGTAACGGCGCACAGTTGCACTACCTGTCTACCGACGTAACAAAACAATATGTACTCGAACTGAATGGCGCTGATTTCGTGACTGTGGATCACCTGCAGATAAAAGCGGATGGTACCGGCTGGGATCAGTATGGTATTGCTGTACACCTGACGAATGATGCGGATAATAATACCATCAGCAACTGTACTATTATTACAGATACACAGGCGTCTGACTTTAACTATGCGGGTATTGCGCTTACCGGTGGTGCAACGATCAATGATGATGATGCCCGTTCTGACAACAACACTTTTATTGGCAACACGATTACCGGTGGTATCAATGGTTTCGTGATGCTGGGCAGCAGCACACAGGCTGTTATGAATAACAAAGTCATCAACAATAAGATCTACGATTTTCACAGTATAGGTATCAGACTACAGGGTACATTCAGTGCGGTGATAGATGGTAATGAGATCAGTTGCCCTACACGTACTTCTTCATGGTCGTTCATCGGTATTGAATTAAACGGCCTGAACACGAAAGCTACTATCAATGGTAACCGTATCAGTAATCCTTATGGCGCATCGCCTGGTAAGGAGAGTCCTGCAACGGGTATCAATGTAAATATGGTAGTGGCGCTGACTGGACTGGAAAACAAGATCACCAACAACCTTATATATAACCTGAACAGTGGACAGCATGTAATAGGTATCAACTGTTATTATTCCAACAACATCTGGTTCTATCATAATACGATTGTCCTGGATGGAGCTATGGCACCCGGTGCTTATGATACAAAGGGCTTCACCACAGATAATGGCGCCGGTGGACTCGTTTTCAAAAATAACCTGATCTATATTTCCAGGACCGGTACTTCCAAAAAGTACGCGATATATTCTGATGGTGCTGGTGCTGGCCTGGAAGCAGACAGGAACAACTATTATATCACTGCTGCTGCTACGAATGCCTTTGTAGGGTATGAAGGGCAGGATGCGGCTACATTGGCGCAGTGGCAGGCACTGAGCAATCGCGACCAGGCGGCTGTATTTGCACCGCCATTGTTTGTAGATGCCGCTACGGGCAATTACAAACCACAGAACAATGTACTGGATAATAAAGGTAGCTATGAAAATGTGGACCTGGATATAACCGGCGCTACCCGCAGTACAACTACGCCTGACATCGGGGCATATGAATTTACACCGCCGGTTTGTACGGCTCCTCCCACTCCTGGTACGGCGACATTGTCCAAACCTGTAGTGTGTGTGAATACTGCTGTTATACTGGGCGCTACCGGCAATTCAGTAGGCGTAGGGCAAACCTATCAGTGGCAGACGGCTATTGCCCCGGCAGGTCCGTTTACTTCCATAGGCAATGTATTGGATGGCCCCGATACCGTGATCACAGCTACTACTTCACTGTGGTACCGCTTGGCAGTAACATGTAGTGGCAACACCGCCTATACTGCTCCTGTACAGCTGACAGTAAATCCGGCAATGGCCCCCAACACTTATACCATCAACAAAAATGCCGCGGCTTCTGCCACGAACTTTACCAGCTTCAGCGCTGCCGCGGATGCATTGTCCTGTGGTATAACCGGTCCTGTGGTATTCAACGTGGTGGCAGGATCTGGTCCTTATAATGAACAGCTCATCCTCGATACCATCAAAGGCGCTTCTGCTGTGAATACCGTTACCTTCAATGGAAATGGTAACACGATCGCTTACAGCGCCATTTCATCTATGGAAAGAGCGGTGATCAAACTGCGTCATGCTGACCATGTGATTATTGACAGTCTGACCATCGATGCGAATGGTACCGGTGATTACGGATATGGTGTTCAACTGTTGTATGACGCAGACAGTAACGTGATCCGCAGGTGTAACATTCTTGTGAGCACGACAGAGTACTCCGGAAGAGCTGCTGTAGTGATCAATGGTAATGATGAATCAGACAGGTACAGCGCTTCTTATTGCGATGCGAACCTGATAGAAAAGAATAACATTGAGGGAGGATATGCAGCAGTGACGCTGTATGGCGGATCTGATTATCCTGTGAGGAACAACCGCATCCTGAATAATAAGATCTCCGACTTTACACAGTGCGGCATCAGTTTGGGTAATACGGCTAATACTACAATTGCCGGCAACACCATCAGCCGTCCTACCCGTAATGCCAGCATGTCTGATTATTACGGTATCCTCTCTGAAGGTCATAGCGGCCTGCTGATAGAAGGTAACAGGCTGGTGAATCCTTATGGCGGCAATCCTTCCGCTTATGGCGGTTTCCGTGGTATGGATATCGAACAGACGCAGCAGGGTGCATGGAACAACATCAGAAACAACGTTATCCATGCTACTGGCGGAAGTGGCAATGAGGTGACAGGTATCTATTCTTCTTTCACCGACAAGACCAACTACTATCATAACACTATTGAAATAGAAAGTTCTCCTGAAGCAGGTGTTACTGGTTTTGCACTGTATGGTAATGCAGATAGCCTTGCCTTTACGAACAACATTGTGAGTCTTAGGAGCGAGAGTGGCAGGAATGACAGGATTGGTCTGAACCTCGCGAATGCCGGTCAGCAGATCCTGAGCATCAGCCATAACAATATCTACCTGAAAGCAACCACCGCTGCTTATGTAGCGAAAGTTGATCAGGCTGTATTCACCGACATTGCCGGATGGCAGGCTTCTCCTTTCGGGGTAGCTTCTATTGGGGTGGCGCCGGTGTATGCAGATGTAGCAAATGGGAACTTTACACCAATTATTTCTCCTTTTGATAATGCAGGTGCACCTGTAGGTGTAGCGAAAGATATCCTGGGTGTGAACAGGAGTATGACAACGCCTGACCTGGGAGCTTATGAGATCAACATCCCTGTATGTGTAGCACCACCAACACCGGGAACTGCCGTAGCCAATCCAACAAGTGGTATCTGCCTGGGAGATACAGTAAAACTGGACCTGTCCGGCAATACCAAAGGTGGTACACAAACTTACCGCTGGCAGCAGGCGAAATCTGCTACCGGCCCATGGACAAGCATTGGAGAGTGGCAGTACCTTTCTTCCTTTGCTACGCCAATTACATTTGAAAACTACTTCCGCTGCATACTGGTATGTGGTACAGATACTGTATACTCCGCACCGGTACAGGTAAATATGAACGCAGCCTTCCCTACGGGTGAATACACTATTAATCCTGCTTTACCAGCTGGCGTGACCAACTTCCAGTCTTTCAACAAGGCAGTGGAAGCCCTGGAATGCGGTATTACAGGTCCTGTTGTGTTCAAGGTAGCGGCAGGTACTTACAATGAGCAGATAAGAATGCACACAGTAGCAGGCGCAGGTCCTGACAGCAGGATCACCTTCCGCAGTGATAATGGTGATGCTGCCGGTGTGATACTTACGAATATTTCGACTTCCAGTGATAACTATGTATTGTCTCTCGACAGCGCCATGTATGTGACCTTCAGGAGCATTACTATGAAAGCTGGTGATAACAACTATGGTAAAGTGGTGTTACTGTCTGGTACTGCTTCTTACGACAGTATCCTGAACTGTAAGATCATTGCACCTGATGTGATCAACAGCAGCACAGATGTAGCCGCTATCATCGGTGAAAGCTTCCTCGGTAAACATATTGTGATCAAAGGAAATACCATCGAGAACGGTTCCGCCGGGGTTTATCTCTTTGGTGTGAACGACCAGAACCTGTCGCAGGACCATGTGATAGATAGCAATATCATCAGCAATAGCTTCAAATGGGGTGTTTATTCACAATACACCAGCCGTGTGAATATTACCAGGAATACCATTAACCTGGATGGTGATATGAGCAGCAGCGGTTATGGTATCTGTCAGTTTGAATCAGATACTGCATGGCATATCAATTACAATACTGTTAACATCCTGAATACTGTGGCAGGCGATAAGATATATGGTATACAGGCAAGATGGAGCAATACATTAGCTGCAGGACAACTTCAGATAGAAGGCAACAAGATCATCGGGTTGACCAATAACAAAGCCAGCCTGTATGGTTTGTACACAGAGCATAACAATTACACCAGCATCCTGAACAACGTGGTAAGTGTGCAGACAACGGCGAAACTGGCTTATGGCCTGTGGGTATCGTCAGACGAAAATGCCGCTTATTACAATAACACTATCTACAATGGTTCTGCTGACCTGTCAGCTAAAACCAGCAGCGCGGCTAAACTCAATGAAGATGGCGCGAGTAATGTGGTGGTAAGGAATAACATCTTCTATCATGGCGCAGCAGGCATCGCGCTTGAGATCAACAATGAAAAAGAAGAGAATACCGACTACAACGTATTGTACAGCACAGGCGCCGTACTGGCATCTACATCTCTCTACAAAGAGGCCACGCTACCTGCATGGAGTGCGCGTACAGGATTGGATCTGCACTCTATCTACTACAAACCGGAACTGACCCTGACTGATGGTACTCCTGTAGTAAGCAGCCCCGGTGTATGGGCAATACATGGTCGTGGTGTACAGATACCAGGCAATGATCATGACATCAATGGCAAAGCAAGACCCGTTACTTTACAGGCAGGTGTACCTGACCTGGGAGCTTATGAGTTCGAACCTACATCCGTTCCTGCCTTGCTGACCGCTGTTCCTGCTGCTCCAGCTGCGGGTACTATACAGCACTTTATGATGGGGTCTGACAGTGTGATGAGCATTACCTGGGCAGCCGGCGCTCCTGTTCCTGCTTCCGTGAATATAAGAAGGTATACGGGCGTACTGCCTCCGAATGTACCTGCATCTGCTGAACAGATGTACTTCTACAATGATGTGGAAACAACAGGTACAGGCGCGTATGATTTCTCTGTGAAAACCTTCTACATGGATCCATGGCAGGGTTTTGTGAAAGCACAGTACCAGTTAGGATTAGGAAGAACAGATGCGAATGACAAATGGCTGGTAGGAGATAGCAGTAAAGTAAATGAGTTCGATAATTATATCACTGAGCCTAAACTCAGCTTCCTGGATAAATTCACTGGTCTGGTGGATAGCGCGAGGGCAGTAGTGCCGGTAGTGATCCCGCCAGCAGATAGTTCCAACAGAGGCACCCGCTTCTGGGTAGGTTATGGTCATCATGACTTCTTCAGCGGTAGCAACGACCAGGATATGGTGCTGTACCTGAGTGCAGAAGAAGCTGCGGATGTTACTGTAAAAGTGAACGGTACCAGTTGGATCAAACGTTATCATGTAGCTGCGAATACGACATTGGCAACCGACCTGATACCGAAGAACGGGCTGGAAGATGCACGTTTAATGACTGAAGGTATTTCTGACAGAGGTATCAGTATTGAGAGCGACAAACCAATTGTGGCATATGCACATATTTATGGTCACCAGTCCTCAGGTGCTACGATGCTCCTGCCAGTAGGTACCTACGGATATGAATACTACTCCCTGGGTTATAGCCAGGTATATGGCAGTGGCGACTATTCGTGGGCTTATGTAGTGGCAGATCAGCCAAATACCGTTGTGGAGATCACACCATCTGTGCCGACGGTAACAGGTCATCCGGCTAACGTACCATTTACCGTAACACTGAACAAAGGAGAGGTGTACCAGGTGCTTGGTGCAAGGATCAACGAAGCGAAAGGATATGACGTGACGGGTACAAGATTCAGAGCTGTACAGAACGCACAGGGCAAATGTTACCCGATAGCGGTATTCTCCGGTAACAGCCGTACGAGTGTAAGCTGTGATCCGAGCGGTAGCGGTGGTAACGGGGATAACTTCATCCAGCAGTGTTTCCCTTCACAGGCATGGGGTAAACGTTACCTGACGGCGCCGACATCTACTGACGAAGATCCGAAGGTACTGATGGGGAATGTGTACAGGATTATGGTAAAAGATCCGGCTACGAAAGTGAAGATTGACGGATCATTACTGGCAGGATTGAACAATGGCCGTTTCTACCAGTTTGTAACGGATGCACCTGCCTATATTGAAGCTGATCAACCTATCATGGTGGCACAGTACATGGCTTCCTGGGACAGATGTACCAATACCGGTGGCTATGGAGATCCTGAAATGATCTATCTCAGTCCGCTTGAACAAGGTATTAAGAAACTGGGCTTCTACCGTAACACTGAAGAAGGTATTGTAACGAACTACCTGACACTGATCATTCCTACAGGTGGTCTGTCCAGCCTGAAGATCGACAACAGTACATTATTTGATTATACTTATGATCACCCCTCACTGCCTGGTTATTCTGTCGTAGTAAAACGCTGGGATGCTACAAAAGACCAGAGTTATGCAGTGAGTGATTCTGCCTTTACCGCTATCACTTATGGTTTGGGTGAAGATGAGAGTTATGGTTATAACGCAGGTACACTGGTAAGGAACCTGAACACGAGAACATCTATCTCCAATGTAAATGGCGGTACGAATGCGGTGAGTGAATATACCTGTGAGAACACGCCGTTCAGATTCACGTTCATCTCCACACAGCGTCCCGCTTCCTTACAGTGGAACATCAGCAAGGTGAGCAACATTACACCGGCTGCTGACGTGATACAGGACAATCCCGTACCGGTAGATTCTTTTATAGCTAACAACAAGAAATACTATCGCTTCGTCATAGACCAGGATTACTCCTTCTCCAAAGCAGGTACTTATTATGTACCGGTAGTGATGCAGGATCCATCTTTCGAAGGATGTGACAATAAAGTAGAAACCTTCCTGCCTGTAACTGTGATCGGTGCGCCGAAAGTAGACTATACTGCTGTATTCAACGGCTGTGTAAGCGACTCCGTACACTTCACTGGAAGTGCAGTAACTGCCAATGGCGCTGCTATCGGTAAATGGAAATGGGACTTTGGTAACAGTGCGATTGATAGTGTGAAAACACCTGTTCATCTCTTCACAGCCGGCGGTACTTATCCTGTGAAATTGACAGTGATCGGGGAAGACGGATGTATTGCAGATACTACAAAAGACCTGGTGGTAAAAGGCCCGGCAGTGGGTATACTGGTAACTGATTCCTTCACCGTATGCCTGGGCAACAATGTAACCTTCGAAGTACAGAGCCCTGCTACGGGAGTTGACTATAACTGGTATGATGCAGCTACCGGTGGTAAGCTGGTAGCAAGCGGCAGCACACTGAATCTGACCAATGTAACTGCTGATGCTCAATACTACCTGGAAACAGTAAAAGATGGTTGTACTTCTCCTGAACGCGTACAGGCAGAAATAGTGGTATTGCCAGCGCTGACTGCTCCTGTAGTGAAACTGGATTCAACGGGTGTCAACACCCTCCGTTTTACATGGGATGCTGTACCGAATGCAACAGGTTATGAAGTATCAACGGACGGTTTGAACTGGACGGCACCATCAACAGGTAGTCAGGGTCTTACCCATACTATCTCTGGTTTACAGCCGATGCAGGAAGTGAAACTGTATGTGAGGGCATTAGGTTGTGAGCCGGTGGCAGCAGCACCTGTAAGTGGTACGACACTACTGGATGGTATCTACATTCCGAATGCCTTTACGCCGAATGGCGACGCTGTGAATGATGTGCTGAAAGTGTATGGTAGCATCATCAAAGATATCCACCTGATGATCTTCAACCAGTGGGGTGAAAAACTGTTCGATTCCGACAGCCAGGACAGAGGATGGGATGGAACACACAAAGGCAAACAGCAACCATCAGGTGTATACATGTATGTGTGCAGGCTGGTATTGATAGACGGAACTACGGTAGATAAGAAAGGTATTGTCAACCTGATCAGATAACCATGACGACATTCGTAACCTATATTTTCAATCATATGCAGGCAGCAGTCCGTAAAGGCGCTGTTGCCTGCATCTTCACACTGTGCGGCATCAGCGCGATGGGACAGGGCCTGTCTAACAGGGGCAAGGAATTCTGGGTAGGGTATGGACACCATCAGTTCATGGAGCCTGGTTTTACCAACAGCCAGGACATGGTGATCTACCTGAGTGCAGAGGAAGCCGCTACAGTAACAGTGAGTATTGATGGAACCGCGTGGACAAGAACATATAACATCCCTGCCAATACGGTGATAGTGTCAGAAATTATCCCGAAGTCAGGGCCCATTGATGCCCGTCTTTTCTCGGTGCCGCCTTCTTATGGTGGTACAGGAGGTGAAGGATTATTCAGTAACAAAGGGATCCACATTGTAAGTAATGTGCCGATCGTAGCTTATGCACATATTTTTGGAAGTGTATCATCAGGAGCTACTATGTTGATGCCGGTAGCTACCTGGGGATACTCTTATATCTCATTAAACAGCCAACAGAGCTTTTCAAATGACTGTTTTTCCTGGATGTATGTCATCGCGAAGGAAGACAATACGATGGTTGAGATTAACCCCTCTGAGTCGAGCCGTAACGGGCGTGCAGCAAACGTCCCGTTTACGGTGACACTCAACAAAGGCGATATTTACCAGCTGATCGGCGCCCCGCTGGGCAGTGGTAAAGGAAAAGAGCTGACAGGCACCACCGTCCGTTCTATCGCCAACGCATCCGGCAAGTGTTTCCCCGTAGCCGTATTTTCTGGTAGCAGCCGTACCAGTATTAATTGCACCGGCGTAACAGCCGGCACCAGTGGTGACAATAATATGCAGCAGGTATTCCCTTATCAGGCCTGGGGAAAACGTTACCTGACCATGCCCATCTCCGGAAGGGTTGCTACCAGCTTTCAGACCAATATCTATAAAGTAGTTGTTAAAGATCCTTCTACTATTGTAAAGCGTAATGGCGTACAATTGACAGGACTGACCCCTCATATGTGTTATGAATTCCAGAGTAGTACAGCAGATTATATAGAAGCAGATAAGCCGGTATTGCTGGCGCAGTTCATGGCTTCACAAAATGGTTGTCCGAACACTACAGGCATCGGGGATCCGGAGATGATCTATTTAAGCCCTATTGAACAGGCAACAAAGAAAGTAGCCTTTTACAGGAACAATGTGGAGAAGATTCAAATAAATGGATTACTGCTGGTGATCCCTGATAACGGAATGAAATCCCTTACGGTAGATGGTGGTACTACATTTGACGTCACTTACCCACATCCTAACCTGCCGGGATATACCGTTGTTGTAAAACGCTGGCCGGCAGCAGCAGCCCAGTGTACGGTAGTGAGCGATTCGGCTTTCAATGCCATCACTTATGGCCTGGGCGATTTTGAGAGTTATGGATATAATGCCGGTACTTATATCAACAACCTGAATGCCATTGGTCAGATACACAATGAAGCAGATACGACGAAAGACGTGCATACGTTTACCTGTGTGAATACACCGCTGGACCTGTCTGTATTACTGACCTATCAGCCTACCAAACTGGAATGGCAGCTGGGTAAACTGGGGACGGGTATTACACCTGATACTGATGTGATACAAAATGCGCCTTCACCGGTTAAGCAGCTGGTGGTAAATGGCGTGGTGTACTATCAATATACTTTACCACAATCCTATCAGTTTACAAGCGCTGGTTACTTTGATATAACAGTGCTTTCTACCGCTCCGCATATTGATAACTGTAATAATACCGAGGAGATCAATTACAGTGTGACCGTAAAAGGTAAGCCTAATGCTGTGGCTACGTATACCTTCCCTACGGGCTGTGTGTTGGATACTGCTTACTTCGCAGGGAAGGACAGCAGTAATGGTTACAAGCTGGCGCAATGGAAGTGGGAATTCCCCGGTAATATTATTTCAACATTGCAAAAGCCCGGACAGCAACTGAATGTAGGCACACAACTGGTAAAATATTCCGTTGCTACTGAAGATGGCTGTGTGGCAGATACAAGCTTTAACCTGACAGTATATAACAAACCAGCCGCAGATTTTGCCGTAACACCTACGGCAGTCTGCGCTGGCAGTACCGTGACCTTTACAGACAATGCCACTTATACAGGGCCTGCTCCCGTGAAGGAATGGTACTGGGACTTTGGTAATGGCGATACAAAGACCAATACGACCAATACAGCTGCAACAACTGTTTATAAAACCTACAATACCTACACTGTAAAGCAGGTGGTAAAGGTAAGCCAGCTATGTGTGAGTGATACCGTGAAGAAGACGGTGACCGTCTATGCAGCGCCGGTGGCTTCCTTTACCTACCCGCAGAATTGTATATCGCAGGGCGAACAGATACAATTCAGCAGTACTTCGGCTGCTCCCGACGGGCAAGCGCTGGCCTCTTATGCATGGGATTTCGGAGATATCAATGCTACGCCTGCCAATCCGAATACATCGACTTTAGCTGATCCTGTACATTCCTATACCTACTATGGTTCCTATAAAATCCGGCACAGTGTGACGACCGTAAACGGTTGTGTGAAGGATACTGTCGTAACGGCCACATTCAATGTGAAGCCTGTACTGACGTATGCCAGCATACCAGCTGTTTGCGAAAGCGTAAAGGGGCTTGTTTCCATTGCGCTTGCCGGGGTTACGAATGGCGTGACCGGGGCCGGTATCTACCGGGGCCCGTATATTGATGATGCCGGCAATTTCAATCCCGCTGCAGCAGGGGCCGGCACGCATACTGTGAAGTATGTATTTACCACCACCAATGGATGTACAGATTCTATTACTGCAATGGTAACAGTATTACCTGCTCCTGATGCAGATTTCACTGTTAACCCGGATGTGTGCCTGGGTGCAGCGGTAACGATCACTGATCAGTCCTCCATAGCCAGCGGCGCGATCACTTCCTGGAACTGGAGCTTAGGTGATGGTACCACGGATGTGCAGACTGTGGGTGGTGCATTTGACAAGTTGTACACAAAGGCAGGTACTTATGCAGTGAAACTGGCTGTAATAAGCGACAATGGTTGTGCCAGTGATACAGTGACAAAGGCTGCTGTGGTTCATCCTTACCCGGTTGCTGATTTCCGTATGCCTGTGGCGGTGTGTATGCCGCAGGGAACTGCTGAATTTACCAATGCCTCTGCCGTAGGCGATCAATCTGCATTGAGCTATCAGTGGAATTTCGGTGATGGCATTGGTACTTCTACAGCTACCAATCCTGCATATCACTATACCGGCGCCGGTACGTACGATGTTGTGCTGTCTGTCACCTCTGCTTATGGTTGCACACATGATACCACGAAATCATTCAGCGCATTTTTTGATAGTCCGGTAGCTGCCTTTACTGCCTCTCCGGATACGCTCTGCCAGGGGACAGACAATTTCTTTGCAGATGAAAGCACTGTTGCGAATGGTACCATCAGTGCATGGGCATGGGAATTCGGAGATGGCAGCACTGATGATGTAGCTGATCCTGTAAAACGATATAAAGACCCGGGTGATTATACGGTTCAATTAGTGGTAACAAGTAATGCAGGTTGTGTATCAGCGCCATTCACTGCTCCTGTGAAGATCTACTTACAGCCTGTTGTGGATGCAGGACCTTCATTCGTGGTAACAGAAGGTACGGTGGTACAGTTCAAGCCTGTAGTGAACGATGAAACGGGATTAAGCTTCAGATGGACACCGGTTGAAAACCTTTCTAATCCTGATGTATTAAGGCCACAGCTAACCGTAACAGATGACGCCACTTATACGCTGACGGCAACTGGCCTGGGTGGCTGTACTGCAAGTGATGAGCTGACAGTGAAAGTATTCAAGGCGGTAAAAGTGCCGAATGCTTTTTCTCCCAATGGAGACCATATCAATGATACCTGGGAGCTGACCAATCTTTCAGATTATCCTGGTTGCACGATTGAGATCTTCAACCGTTATGGACAACGTGTGTATCAGTCCACCGGTTATAGTACACCATGGGATGGTACGATGAACGGGCATCCTTTACCACTGGCAACTTACTATTATGTTATACAACTGAAGAATGGATATGCGCCGATGACTGGTTATGTAGTGTTAGTGAAGTAACGATAACAAATTTTCAAAAAACATTGATCAATAAAAAATGCTGACATCATGAGAACTTTTACCAAAGCATTGCTGATGCTGACCCTGGTGAGCCTTACCGGTAAAAAGCTGCAGGCGCAGTCAGACCCGCACTTCTCTGGCTATTATGTATATCCTGCGTGGTTGAATCCTGCATTGACAGGTGTGTTTGATGGTAATTACCGGGTATCCGGTATCTATCGTTCGCAATGGGGCAGTGTAAGCAGTCCCTTTAAGACTTATGGTATAGCGGGAGAGGTGAATACGAATAGCAATATCAGCTTCGGCGCCAGTGTGCTGAACCAGAAAGCAGGTGATGGTGGCTATAACTATACGACTGCTTACGGAAGCGCCTCATACAGCGGTGTGCGCTTTGGAGCATTTGAGCAGCACAGGCTGATGTTTGGTATCCAGGTGGGCATGATACAGCGCAGGTTCGATCCTTCCAAACTGCATTTCGGCGATCAATGGAATCCTATTACCGGTTATAATCCGGGTCAGGCAACAAATGATATGTTCAACAAAACGTCCGCCGCTACATTCGATGCAGGTGCAGGTGTGTTGTATTATGATGCGCAGCCGGGTAAGAAGTACAATGTATATGGCGGTTTCTCTGTCATGCACCTGAACAGGCCCAGTGATCAGTTTAGTGCTACAGGAGATGCACGTATCCCCATGCGTACTACTGCTCATGCGGGGGTGAGGGTGATGATCTCTGAGCTGTTCAGTCTTACGCCGAATGTATTGTATATGAAACAGGGATCAGCACAGGAAAAGATGTTTGGCGCTTATGGACAGTATACTGCTGCTCCTGAGACGGATGTGATGCTGGGAGCGAACTACCGTTTCAAAGATGCGTTCTCTGTGTATACAGGTGTAAGTTATAAGAGTTTCATGTTGGGACTGAGCTATGATGTGAACTCGTCTGACCTTGGTAAGATCACCAGGGGCTCTAACAGTTTTGAGTTGTCCTTATCATTCATCGGCAGGAAATCAGTGAAGACTCCGGCAGGTGATTTCGTTTGTCCAAGGTTATAAAGAAAAAATTATTGCATCATGAAGAAATTATTCCTGACAGTTATAGGCCTGGCCGCTATGCAGCTGGCATGGGCACAACATAAAGCAAGTTATCTGAGGGCCGCGGATACTTATTATAAGCAGGCAGATTATTATTCAGCTTCTCTCTACTACGAGAAGTACCTGGCTGTGAATATTAAAAAAGACGCGAAGGATGCATATAGCCCCTATGCTGCACCTGGTGGCTCTGCAAAAGCAGCACCGGCTGCTGACGAGATACAGGCTGCTTATCAGCTGGCAGACAGTTATCGCCGCCTGCACGATCCTGCGAAGGCAACGCCTTTGTTTGGTAAGGTAGTGGCGGCTGATAGTGCGCGTTTCCCACTGGCAGCATATTATTATGGGGAGAGCTTACGAGCCATCGCACAATATGATGCAGCAGCATCTGCATTTAAAACCTTCCTGGCACAATACAATCAGAAAGATACCTACAGTGCAGCAGCGGAACAGGAGTTACGTAACCTGCCCTATATCCGTGAGCAGTTGCAGAAAAAGGAACTGTCCGACTATCATATCAGGAAAGCGCCACCCGTGCTGAATGCCGGTGGCGCTACCTATGCACCTGTCTGGGCAGGTGATCAGTTGCTATTCACCTCCACTAAAGAGTCCAACTATGTGAACCGTATTTACACGGCAAAAGATACCGCTGCTGCTGCCATCAGTAAAGCAGGTATACCACAGCCATCCAAAACGCACCAGGGAGCGATCAGTCTTTCTGCGGATGGTAACACATTGTATTTAACGCAATGGACTGTAGCAGATGGCAAAAAATCCGCAGCTATTTATACCAGCCGTAAAGAAGCCGATAAATGGAGTGAACCGGTGAAACTGAGTGATGTGGTGAATGTTGCCGGTGCTAATACACAACAACCTTTTATCATGGCAGATGGCCATCACCTGTTGTTTGCAAGTGACAGGGCAGGAGGTGCGGGAGGCTATGACCTCTGGTCCGCAGAACTTGATGCCACCGGTAAACCTTTATCTGCACAGAATCTTGGGACAGTCATTAATACTTCCGCCAACGAGGAAGCGCCATTTTTTCATGCTGCTTCCGGTACGCTGGTGTTTGCCAGCGATGGAAGAACAGGCATGGGTGGATTTGATCTCTATTATGCGAAAGGTAATCTGAGTAAATGGGAAACACCTGTGAATTTCGGTTATCCGGTGAATGACGTGAAGGACGATATGTATTTCTTCAGCCGTAGTAAGTCTGAATATATCCTGGAAGACGCCTGGTTCTCTTCCGATCGTTCAGCTGAATGCTGCCTGGAGCTTTTCAGTCTGCACCTGGCGCCACCGCCGCCTCCTGTGAAGGAAGAACCTGTAGCAGTAGTTACCAGGCCGGCTCCGACTTTAGCGGATACTATCCTGAGCGCACCTGTTAATACAGCCATCACCATGCAGGAGATCTACTATGAGTTGAATGAGTTTGTGGTGACGCCGGCTTCACATCCTGCATTGGATAAACTGGTGGAATTACTAAAAGATCATCCGCAGATGGAAATAGAGATCAGCGCACATACGGATAATACCGGTACCGCGGCCTTCAACCAGAAACTATCAGAAAAACGTGCATTGAATTGTGTGGCTTATATAGTAAGCAAAGGCATTGACAGAAAGCGCCTGCAATACAAAGGATATGGCGCAAGCCGTCCTGTAGCGCCGAATACTTTGGCTGACGGATCAGACAATCCGGAAGGCAGAAGATTGAACAGGCGTATAGAACTGAAGATCTTAAAACAGTAACGTATGCAGTTGAAGGGCATGATAGCAGCAATAATACTTGTACTGGCATTGCCGGTACAGGTATTAGCGCAGCAGCAACCACACTATACACAGTATGTGCTGAACACGTTCATCATCAATCCCGCCGTAGCGGGTATAGAGAACTACTGGGATGTGAAGGCCAGTCACCGGCACCAATGGGCAGGTTTGAATGGCAGTCCGGTTACCACTTACCTGACGGTGCATGGGCCCTTAAGTAAGACGGATTATCCGGAGGCATCTGTCACAGGCTTCAATCCGGAAGGATCGAACCCACGGGGAAAGGCATACTGGGCCTCTTATTCAGCGCCTGCATCGCATGCCGGTGCCGGAGTTACTATCCTGAATGATCGTACCGGACCGCTGAACAGGTTTTCGATAAGTGGTACTTATGCCCATCACATTGGGATAGCGCCGGGAACCAGTCTGAGTGCGGGTATTTCACTAGGCGCGCAGCGCATCTCCCTGGATGCATCGAAACTGGAATTTCAGAACCCATCTGATCCGGCTATTGCAGGCAGTACAGTGTTAGGCAGGTGGCGTCCCGATGTGAGCATTGGTATGTACCTGTATTCCGCGCAGTACTTCGCCGGCATCTCTGCACAGAATATAGTGCCGTCAACAATAGGTTTCGATAATGGAAAAGTAAAGGGGGACAGTGTCTATCGCGGAAAACTGGTGCCGCATCTGTTCGGTACTGCCGGTTACCGGTTGTGGGTAAATGAAGATCTCAGCCTGCTGCCTTCTGTCATGATCAAATATGTGACCGCATTGCCTGTGAGCTTTGATGTGAATGCGAAACTGCAATACCAGGACCGTGCATGGGTAGGCGCTTCTTACCGCCATAAGGATGGTATAGCTGCCATGCTGGGTATTAATGTGAATGCCACTTTCAACGTGGGATATGCCTATGATTATACTACTTCAGGGTTGAATATTGCCAGCCATGGTTCTCATGAGATTGTAATAGGTATCATGATCGGAAACCGCTTTGCGGACCTATGCCCGCGTAATGTCTGGTAGCGGGGAGGACTCGCTTCGTAACGGAAACGCTTTTTTGAGATAATCACTTTAACACTTAAAATTTAAAACCTAAATCGAAACATGAGAAAAATGTCTTTGTACGCCCTGTTGTTATGTGGTATTTGTTTATTTGGTGCATGTGGTAAGGATGGCGCTGCTGGTCCTAAAGGAGATACCGGTGCCGCTGGTCCTGCAGGTCCTAAGGGCGAGCCCGGTAAGGATGCTACTTCCGGTATTATTTATTCTGACTGGCTGGATGTAACATACGAGGCCGTTAAAGAAGAAACAGATACTGATGGTAACGGCAAATTGGATACTATCTTTTTTGGTGCACGTATCGAAGCTGAGAAACTGACGGACGAGATCCTGTCTACCGGCGATATTAAAGTATTTATCAACACCTACTCTGAAGCTGAAAAGGACATTGCTCCATTGCCTTACACCAACCCATTCAGTGGCGCCAGTATTAACGCGTCATATTCGCTGAAGCTGATTACGCTGATTGCTAATGGACCGTTCAATACTGTAACTGACGCAGGCGTTAAATACCAGCAGTACAGGTATGTGCTGATCCCTGGTGGTACTGAAGCACGTAAAGCTGCCGGCATTGACTGGAACGACTACAAACAGGTAAAAGCTTACCTGCACCTGAAAGACTAAGCAATTAAAAAGCGCAGAAAAAAGAGACTCCGGTTTTGGAGTCTCTTTTTTCATTTGTACATTGTCCGTCCTGATCATTCAAAAAGAATCTATGAAAAGTTACAGGCACTTGATAAGTACAGCTATTCTATTATTGGGATCGGTCACTGCGGCCATGGCTCAACAGTCATTGAAGGCCAGCAATGTATCGTATGTAGATCCCACTATTGGCAGTGTAGGGCTCATATTGGAACCTACCCGTCCGGCTATGTATCTGCCTAACAGTATGGTGAGAGTATTTCCCGGGCGTAAAGACCAGCTGGATGATAAGATCAGCTATTTCCCTTTAACGATTGTCTCGCACCGCCAGGAGAGTGTATTCGGTTTACTGCCTGTCTCCGGTGAGATCAACACCGTTAACCTGCATCATTCTTTAGTATATGACAGGGAAGAGGCGAGCCCCTATAAGTACAGTGTTTATCTTGAAGATACTGACAAGGTACAGTTTTCGCCGGCGGCCCATAGTGGTTACTTCAGCATAAATTTTTCCGGCAATACGCCGCATTATCTGCGGCTGACCACCCTTAACAGGGGTGGCAACCTATCGGCCAGCGGAAAACGTGTCATCAGCGGGAAAGAGTCTTTCAATGGTATGAGCGCTTACTTCTATGCAGAGCTGAATACGGATATTACCGGAACAACATACTACGCCGATAGCTCGATCCTGTTTGTGGCTACAGGCAGTAAAACGCAACAGGTAGATGTGCGTTACGGTGTATCATTTATAAGTGTAGAACAGGCAAAGGCCAACCTGCAGAAAGAGATCCCTGAATGGGGCCTTGCTACTGTGACCAATAAGGCATTTCAGGCCTGGGATAAGGTGCTGGGACAGATCAACGTAAAAGGCGGCACACCGGCACAGAAAAGGGTATTCTATACTTCCCTGTACCGTGCCTATGAGCGGATGGTGAACATCAATGAATATGGCAAATATTACAGTGCTTACGATCACCAGGTACATACTTCCGACAAGCCTTTTTATGTGGATAACTGGCTGTGGGATACCTATATAGCGCTGGAGCCATTACAGACCCTGTTGAATCCGGCTATGGAAACTGACAAGATCCGGTCATATGTGACCATGTACGAGCAGAGCGGCTGGATGCCTTCCTTTTCCATCGTTTGGGGCGATAATCCTTGTATGACGGGCAATCATGCTGCTGCCTGGATGGCGGATGCCTGGTTCAAAGGCATCAGGGACTTCGATATTAAGAAGGCTTATGAGGGGCTGAAAAAGAACTCCCTGCAGGCTACACTGCTGCCCTGGAAGAATGGACCGGCTACCTCGCTGGATTCCTTTTATAATGAGCATGGATATATGCCGGCGCTGAAACCGGGAGAGAAGGAAACTGTGAAAGCAGTGCATAGCTTTGAACGCCGTCAGGCGGTAGCGGTAACGCTGGAGAATAGTTATGATGACTGGTGCATTGCACAGCTGGCGAAAGCTGCAGGTAAACCTGAAGATACCGCCCTGTTCCTGAAGCGGGCGGCCAACTATAAAAATGTATATCGCGAGACCCAGGGCTTTATGTGGCCAAAGGATGCAGATGGCAACTGGATAGAGCCATTCGATCCTAAATTCTCCGGTGGTCAGGGAGGGCGCGATTACTTTACAGAGAATAATGCCTACACTTATAACTGGGACGTAAAGCATGACCTGCATGGCCTGATTGAATTGATGGGTGGGAAGAATACAGCTGAAGAGAAACTGGACCAGCTGTTCCGCGAAAGCCTGGGCCGCAGCAAATACCAGCTATGGTACACTTTCCCGGATGCTACCGGCCTGGTAGGGCAGTTTGTGATGGGAAATGAGCCCAGCTTCCACATTCCTTACCTGTATAACTATATGGGTGCTCCCTGGAAAACACAAAAACGTATCCGTATGCTGCTGGATACCTGGTATACTGACAACCTGTTTGGTATCCCCGGCGATGAAGATGGTGGCGGCATGACGGCTTTCGTGGTATTTTCCATGATGGGTTTTTGTCCGGTAACGCCTGGTGTGCCGGTATACAACATCGGCAGTCCTGTATTTGAAGAAGTGACCATCAAACTGTCAAATGGAAAAGTATTCACTGTATCTGCACCGGGCAGTTCTGCGAAGAACAAATATATCCAGCAGGCATCATTGAACGGTCAGTCGTTGAATGTGCCCTGGTTCACACACGAGGCATTGTTGAAAGGAGGAGTACTGAAATTAATGATGGGAGAAGCGCCGAATAAGCAATGGGGTAGCGGGGAACAGGCCGCGCCGCCTTCATCATTGAAGTATAGGCCAGAATAATAAGGGCGCTCTTATTTTTCCGGCAGATAATATCTGAATACAGCCGTGATCATTATTGTTCAATGATTGCGGCTGTATTTTTATTAAAAAAACATAGCCAATTTTATAATAATATTTTCACTACTGCGTTATACATGATGGTAACCCGGCCGGTAACCCTTAAGACCTATAGTAAATAGCCCGTAAACAATCATGTAACAACAGCCCGAACCCTTAATTACCGTTAGCCAAGTCTACAGGCTTATTGCCTATTGTTAACCATTTCCGTGATGGGAGCAATATGTGATATGCTATTGTCCGGACTATGTTCTATTCACAAAAATTATCAACTTAAATTCTCAATCGTATGTTTAAAAAGATCATAATTGGCTGCTTATTGACTAGCATGATCCTCACTAGTTGCAGTAAAAAGACTGCTGACACGAATTCTTCTCCCAGAAGGCTGACTAAAGCTGAATTGTATGCGGACCTGAAGGCCTTTAATGCGGCGCATGGCGTAAGGCCGGAATGTAGCGGTTTTTGGAGCTGCCTTGGTAAAGTAGCCGCGGTGGCTGGTGCAGATATCACAGGCGCCGCTGCGGGTGTGGTTGGTGTCAGTGAGGCTGCCGGAGCACTCGGTATTGCTACTGGTGGTACAGGCGCCGTTGTTGTGATGGCTGCAGGTGGCGCTATCGCGGGCGGCGGTGCTTCCTACGCTGCTGCAAAAGCTGTATACACCGCTGTTGCTCCCAATGAAAATAAATACGGCGATTTAAACCTGGATGTTCCATTGGAATTTCATGATCTCAGCGACGTAGGCATTAAGCATAATAATGCCATGTATAATATATTTTTCGCTGGCCAGGAAGTAACAGACAGTTATTACACCGGTGCACTGGGAGTTGGCCGTGAGTATTTACCTGTTTTAAATAATGAGATTTATCAGCAGAGAGTTGCAGCGGCCTCGAATCTTGGCAGGGACTATGTTTCCAGCGGATTTGACTACGCATTTTTAACAAATAGGGCTTACGAAACGGGTTTGATCACAGATGATATGCGCCAGATATTGTATTCCTTTATGGAGGCATATGGAACAGGTGCAGATATGGAGAATGTCATCAATCATTACATCAGCGCAGTTGACCAGTCAGAGCTGACCGATATAGAAAGGAAGGCGCTTATTGCTGGCTTCATTGTTGCCTCCGAGAGTCCTTATGTGTTCTATAACAATGTTAACGAAAAATAGCAGCTCTCAGATACTTTAAATTTAAGGCGCCTCTGCATTCATTGCAGGGGCGTTTTAGTTTTCCCTTACAAGGCTTTTCCGGAACTATAGGAATATCTGATATTCCCCTGGAAATTTTTTTATCTTCATCCGGATTTATGGTACAAAGTGTAGCAGGCCATGCTTAATCTACAGTTCATCCTGGATATGGAGGCCCAGTTTTTTAATGGCTTCCTCATTCCTTTTATAGTGTGTCCATTGGCCCAAACGGGTAGCTATCAGCAGGTCAGCCCGCTGCAGCATAGACAAATATTCAGATACTGTGGATTGGGTGAGCCCTGATTTCTGCTGAATATGGCCCACGCACACGCCTGTCTTGCTGAATTCCCCGCATTCCTGTTTCGGGAAATGCTTTTCCGGTTCCTTCAGCCAGGCTAGGATTTCCAGCCTTTTTTTGTTGGATAAGGCCTTAAAAATTTCAACTTGATCCATACTGCAAAGGTATCGGAATTTACCGATTTTAATGGAATGGCGTTTTATAATGGGTTAATAATGTTTCCATAACAATAAATTCTTTTATCTTACTGTTTTATAGATAATTTATTATGGATCTGTTTCAATATAAGAATGGAGTACTGCATTGCGAAGATGTACCGGTGAACAGTTTACCGGAGAGGGGTCTTCCTACGCCTTTTTACCTGTATTCAGCGAATACCTTAAAGACGCATTATCAGAAGATCTACGGGATCTTTGAGAAGCTGCAGCCTATGATCTGCTTTTCTGTGAAGTCGAGCAATAATGTACACCTGCTGAATGAACTGGCGGCCCTGGGCGCCGGGATGGATATTGTGAGCGGTGGAGAGCTGTTTGTCGTGAAACAGAGTAATGCAGATCTTTCAAAAGTAGTGTTTGCCGGTGTAGGTAAATCTGACGAAGAGATCACAGATGCGATCCTCAGTGAAGTGGGTTTTATTAATATCGAATCGGAACAGGAGCTGGCAAAGGTCCAGGAGCTGGCCGGAGAGCTGAAAAGAGAGGTGAATGTGCTGATCCGCATCCTGCCGGATGTCCTGGATGAGAAGACAAATGAAAAGACACGTACCGGTCATAAGGGTGCGAAATTCGGCATTGATTACGCTCACGTGGAAACGCTGATAGAAGAGAATGCTGATCATCCTTATGTGAAGATCAGGGGGCTGCATTCCCATATTGGTTCTCCTATCTCTTCGTATACATTTTATGTAGCCGCTATTCGCAAAATGGTGGAGCTGGTAGAAGACCTGAAGCGTAAGAACATCCGTCTGGATGTACTGAATATAGGCGGTGGTTTCCCGGCTAATTATATGGATAATGACAATTTCTCCTGGGAAAGTTTTGCTGGTCCAATCACAGAATTACTGGAGCCTTATGTGAAAAATGAAGGCTTTAAGATCATCCTGGAGCCAGGACGTTCTATCTCTGCGAATGCAGGTATCATGGTCTGCAAGGTGCTGTACGTAAAACAATCAGGCGACAAAAATATCGTCATCCTGGATGGCGGTATGACGGAGTTGATCCGTCCTGCCATGTATAACGCCTTTCATTTCATCTGGCCGGTAAAACCGCAGGCGGAACATGTGTTGACGAACCGTAATTACCCGGTGCCGCAGGAAGGGCTGACTACTTATGATGTGGTGGGACCTATCTGTGAATCGTCTGATTATCTGGCGAAAGAAAGACCTTTACCTGCTTTGCGTCAGGGAGATTACGTAGCGGTGTTTACGGTAGGCGCTTATGGCATGGTAATGGCTAGTAACTATAACCTTCACGTAAGGCCGGCGGAGATCATGATCGACAAAGACAAAATATATGTTATCAGGGAGCGCGAAACGCAGCAGGACCTGGTAAGGAAAATGATCCGACACGAACTGTAAACGTTAAATCACCTATGACTAAGGAAGAGTACAAAAAGTTATTCAAAGAAGACGATGCAGTGGGATGGCTGGCGATAGATAAACAACTGGAAAGCATCTATGGTACACAGGAACCAAGGCATTATGCGCCGCCCTTACACTTTGCAATAGGAGGTGAAGATCCTATTGACGGTACCAGTATCTATGAGAGTGAAAAACAGATCCCGCATCTGCACATGGTCAGCTATGGCATGTCGCAGTTGTATTACGATGAAGAACAGGCGGGTGGTGAGTTCAGTAAATGGGGTTTTGAATTTACTTTCCGGATCAAACCTTTTTCAGAAGATAACGGCAGCGACCCTACATGGGCTATACAGGTGATGAATAACCTGGCGCGTTATGTATTTGAAAGCAAACGCTGGTTTGAGCCGTATCATTTTATTCCTGCCAAAGGGCCTATCAGGCTGGAAACTGCTACTGACATCGTCGGAGTGGCATTCGTTCCTGATCCTGAACTGGGCATGATCCAGACGCCTCACGGAGAAGTAACCTTTCTGCAGATGGTAGGGTTGACTACCAAAGAAGTGGAGCGCTTACTGGCCAAACCGCAGACAGGTGAAGTGGAGAAGCTGATAAATGAGATGCGGGAGTCTAATCCGCTATTGATCACTGATCTTGACAGGGTAGATTGATAAAAGAAAATAAAAAAGAGACTGTCTCATATTAATGAGCAGTCTCTTTTTTATTATGGAATGTTATTGTGTTTTATACAATAACGTTCTGTTCTTTTTTAACAAACGGCAGGTGCTTCTTTTTGTAAGGGCTCTGTTTCTGCGTTACAGTGATACCGTCTAAAGCGCTGTTCTGTGACTGCGTGATGGTCCAGTAATAACCGGCGTTTTCCTCCGTAGTCAGGTACAATACACTGTACAGGATACTATCATAAGGTAACATCCATTGGTTCCAGTCTACATTGACAAAATATACTTCATCGCCGTAGTGGATATCTGTTCCATCGGAAGTATCCCGCTTGTACACAACCCATGCTGTTTTATCATTGCTGTCATTATCATAGTACAGTGATTTTCTGCTAAAGGCACCCAGCTGGTTTTTATCGCCCACACTGCTTTCCGTAGTAAGGATGCGCAAAGTGTCTCCGTGGGTAAGGTAATTGCCCTGGGTGGTCAGCGGATAGAACTGCAGTGCTACCGGGGAATCATTACTCATATAGGGATAGTCTTTATACTCCGGCCCGATGAACTGACCATCCTGGGAAAGGAGGTAGCTATTGGTGTTGTAGGGTATCTGTACCTCTGACACTGCAGGAAGACTGTATTGTTCCTGGTACAATTGGGTGGATTCAGGATCGTCCGGCGGATTATCTCCCCAGGAAGGATACTCGTAATAAGTGGTTGTCACCGGATCAGTAGGATTTGTTCTGCCACTGAAGTCAATGATCGCGTAAGCATGATTGTAATAAGTCACACCATTCAGATCAGCGTTAGTGGAGAGTTCAATCATATTGCCCGTCTCAGGGTCAATGAAATTTTTGATGTCCGGATAGTTGATTGCATAAGGATCGGAAGATGTCAGTTCTTCGAATGCACTGCAGCCCAGCAGTCGTCCTTTTGACAGCCCCAGCAGATCATTTTCAAACATCACAAAGTTGTGTTCATGTCCCCAGATCCAGGCCGCTATCTTCGGAAAATAGGGTAGGAAGTTCTGGTACAGATATGCGTTCTGTGCAGGCAATGCGCTAAAATCGGACAAAGCCCCGTTGATCTTGGCATTGCTGGAGAACAATTGGTGATGGGAGAGCAGGATAGTAGCTCCTCCGAAGTTGTTCAGTTTATCCTGGTGCCATTCTATCTCATTCGGTTGCAGCCAGGGGCCTGCATAGAGCGGGTCCGCCTGATCGGCAGGATTACTATCGTTATAGCCGGTATCCATTCCCAGGAATTGCCATCCGCCGTCTTCCGTACGCAGGCAGAAGTAACTGGCCGGTTGAAAGGCAGCTGTTCCGATCTCACTGTTCAGATCATATACCATGCTGTAATACCCCCATCCGAGTGAGTAATAATCATGGTTGCCGGGAATGGTGAAAACAGGAACAGGATCTTTTTCAGCGATGTCAAAAGCATTTTTAATAACGGCTGAGAAATTGTTGATACATTCTTCAGGTGTACCGGAATAATAGATGTCTCCGAGGTGAATAATACAATGTGGATTATGCTGTTGGATGATGTCCACCAGCAAAGCCTGTGCATCTGCCAGCCCGGTACCCCAATCACCGATGATGGCTACTCTTGCATCTGATGGAAGGGAGAAGCCGTTACCGCCGTCATTTTCATTGATGACGCCGTAGGTAGAGATGTCTTCTCCTAATTCTTTCCAGTCATTGTAAGCGAAGACACCTCCGTATTGTGTCCAGTATTCCGCGAAAGTAACAACACAGGATGCGAAACCAATGATATCCTTGTCGCTATACTTACGGTATTCCGTATCGAGCGCTCCGGCTCTTTGTATATCGCCTTCTGTCAGGCATAACGCTTTTTCATAAGCCAGATGGGAGAGATATACCACCTGCTGATCAGGATCATTAAGGTCTAAGGTGTCCGGACCGGGAGGTGTGCCCTTAGCCGTTAGTTTGACATGTTTCGCGGTGGCGGCGATTGCGGGATGCTTGAGTAATTGATTGTGGCTAACCTTGCTGTCGGTCAGTTCCATTTGTTGGCGTACGCGTTGCGATACAACAGATTGCCAAAAGGACAGATTGGCATTGTGTACCCGTACGAAGTTCTGCAGAGACATACGAATGGGTTTTAGGAATGATTAGATGTTTACGATCGAAAAGTGCGTAGCGATCCGTATGAATAAGTAATTTTTCTTATTCATAAGATATTAGTGACCGTGGCTATATGTCTCAGGAAGGAATGGGTGCCGTGTAAGGCTATACTAAAATGAGGCTTCTACGTGGCCTGAACAAATTTAATTAAAAAATTAACACCTTCTTATGGAATCTTTTTATTCCTTGCATCATTATAGAAATTTGTCGAATTGAAGTACTTTCCATGGGCCTCTATGGTCATGTTTGTTAGCGGCGCGTCCCTTCTGTTCTGGCACTATCTTGAAGCCAGGAGCCTGCAACTGAGTCCTGCTATGCGTTATGAAACGGTAGGGCAGATACCCTTGCCTGCGGGATATAAACGGGTGTCGCTTGAAGCGGGTTCGTTTGGGGCGTGGTTGAGGGGCGTACATGTAAAAACAAATAATACTGTATATCTATATAATGGCGAAAGAAAGCCGAATCAGTCAGCACAATTTGCTGTGCTGGATGTTTCTGTGGGGAAGAAAGACCTGCAGCAATGTGCGGATGCGGTGATCAGGTTATATGCGGAATATATGTATGCTTCACAGCGGTATACGCGGATAGCGTTTCATGCTACTGATGGAACGCTGATGGATTATAGCAGCTGGATGAACGGATACCGGTTTCCTGTTAAACACGGCCGTTTGCAGCGGCAGTTGACTGGTATGGCTTGTCAGGGTAAGGATTGTTTTTATCAATATTTGCAGACGGTGTTTTCTTATGCGGGTACATTGTCGCTGAGTAAGGAGCTTGCGGCTGTTGATGCGCCGGCAGATATACAGGCCGGGGATGTGTTTATTCGTGGTGGTTCTCCCGGGCATGCTGTGTTAGTGATGGATATGGCGGTGAATGCTGCGGGGCAGAAGGTGTTTTTATTGGCGCAGAGTTATATGCCTGCGCAGGATATACATATATTAAAGAATCCGGTTAATTCTTCTCATCCATGGTATAATGTTGGCGCTGATAAGCTGCTGACTACGCCGGAGTGGATTTTTAGATGGGAGGAGTTGATGCGGTTCAGATAAAGATTGTCGATTCCCTATACTATGCGACGCTGGCGAGCTACTACGGTATGCTTGCCAGCTTTTTTTTGTTTGCTTGGGGTGAGTATGGAGGATTGACGTCTGCACGGTTTCAGGTAGGATGCCGGTCGGCGCCTCTCCGGGCATTGGATGACTATTAAACTTTCTCAATCGTATGGATTGGGAATGTCTATTAGACTTTATCAATCGTGCACCCGAAGAGCCGAAGGCCCGGCATTCCTACCTGAAACCGCTTATTGCAATCTTCTCCCAATTGATTTTAAGCTGACGCTGAATATGGCTTTTTTGTATGTCATTCTCCTTTGGTAAGCTTCTTTGTTAGCTGAGTCTTTGTTATTGCTTGTTACTTTCTTTTCTTCTCTTCTCTTCTCTTTCCTTTTTCTTTTCTTCTTCTTCGATTCTTGTTTTCGTACTTTTTGTAAATTTGAATACTTTGCAATGATGTAACCCGTAACCCGGTCATTCAATCACTTATAAAACATTTCATGAAAACTTTAGTATTAATTCTCAGTACTGTTTTGTCATCAACATTTTTATACGCTCAAAATAATCAGATGAAGTGGAACAACGAACCTAAAAAGTGGTCAGGTGATGAAAAGAAACTGACCTGCACCATTGAACCCAATACAGACTTCTGGCGCGTAACGCATTATGGTTTCATCCGGGATAATGGTCCTTTCTATTACAAGGAAATGACTGGTAATTTCGAAGCCAGTGTTAAGATCAGTGGCCATTATAAAGAACTATTCCATCAGGCCGGATTGATGGTGCGTATAGACGAAAAAAACTGGATTAAAACCGGCATAGAATACGTAGATGGTGTACAGAACGTCAGCGCTGTTGTAACCCGTGAAGTATCTGACTGGTCAGTAGTGCCAAGACATGATAGCCCCGCTTCCATCTGGCTGAAACTGTTGAGGAAAGGTGACTATGTGGAGATAAAATATTCCTTTGATGGGGTGAAATATGATATGCTGCGTTTAGCCTACTTCCCGCCAAATGTAAAGGCAGGAATTGGTATAGTGGCTGCTGCTCCGGGTAAACAGAGCTTTGATGTGACGTATGAGAATTTTGAAGTGAAGGCCGTTGAATAGTATGTAAGAAAAAAATAATTCAACCTTATATGCAGAAGTAATGCTGTGAACTAATTTGGAAGAGGCTGTCTCATCTGTTATGAGGCAGCCTTCGTTATTTAGGGTTGAGATATAGTAGAGATTCAACTGAATCTCAAACGGATTCTAAGTAAACCAAAATCTGGGGTTGAACTGGATGAGACTTCCATATGACTAGCATTATCCTTCGTTAATCTTTCGTTCCGAACGAAGGATTAACGAAGGATAATGCTAGTCACATCCTGGTTGTATACAAAGTAAATTCCGGATATGTTCTGCATCAAACCAGCATACAACCTGTATACAATCAGCATCTTCCTCCGTCTGTCCTCCGTTCTTCCTCCGTTTTTTAACGGAAGAAAGACGGAGGAAGATGCTAGTCATATCCTGCTTGTATCCTGGAAACATACTGAAGTGAATCTGATAGCTGGTCAGGATCATACAATATCCAATATTTTGACTTTGCAATGCAAAGCGAAAACGGTTTTATAACGCGATTTCGATGGTTTATGATCGATTTTACCGGCTTCGTGTACTTTCTTTAAAACCGCTTTGATATCTTCCTTAACATTGTCTCGTGAATCATGAATAGTGCAGGTGAAGTAGGATTGCAAGGGACAGCCGAGTGATCGGGGATAGCATGATAAGCCTTGCGGTGGCTGTGTTGAGGGGAATGGCAGGAGTGGGGTTAAGGAAAGCAATGACTGATCAATACTGATGATATTGAGGGTGAATACAGGTAATTTTTGCGGGTGTATTACCTGTATTCACTATTAGGATGATGGTTATTGGTTTTTGCTGTTGTTGATGGCCTGACGGAACATGTTCCTTTCCTGTTCAGGAATATTCTGACCGTATTTCTCCAGGTAGGTATTAGCTGCGGAAGCGTAATTTGACCAATCCTGTTTGTTGAAGGTGTATACTGTTTTCGCTCTCAGGAAGATCTCTTCGCCTGGTTCGCCGTAGGGTTTGATGCTGTTGGCGATCGCGTTCCAGTCAGGAGTATCTCCGCTCTTCTGCAGTACCGGATCGATCACGTCTTTGAAAACAATATTCATCAGCTTAACGGTAACGGGTCTTTTTTCCAGTTTGGCGTTGTTGGATTGTAATTGCTCCTGTAATACGCTGAAGCCTTTGTCTTTTGTGCTGGAGGTGAACTGGAGAATGAGGGCCAGCTGTTCAGGTGTATAAGGGGCCTGTAAGGTAGCTATATACGCTCCGCCTGCCAGGTTTGCACCGTTCTTATCGCCGGCCTGTTGGGCCATCATCGACATTTTGAAGAGGAATTCGGGATCGCGGCGACCATTGATGTAGTCCTGCAGCATTTTGCTGTATACTTCACCCGGATCAGTGAGGTCAGCATTTTTGGCTGTTACCTGTGGGATGGTACCCAGATCAGGGTTCAGTTGGGAATGGATCTTACGCATCTGGTCAAATGGGATCTTGATCACTTCACGGTCGTAGGTGAGCAGGCCGTTTTGTTCTCCCTCCACGTCAAATGGTTGGGTGTAGATAGAGCCTGAGAGACCTGCTGCTTCCAGCAGTTTCAGGTGCTGATTCATGATGGTGTATTTGGTGGCAAGGCCTGCTGCTTTTTCCTGGATGTAGCCCCATGCGCTGCTGGTATTCCACTGATGGTCCGGGATGAATACGCCGATACCGCCGAATTCACCGAGTACTCTTGCTTTGCCTGGTTCGGCAGGTGCATCCATCGGGTCAGGGTAGGAGTGAACGTCGGTCATGTCGGCACTTACCCATGCATTGGGAGAGGGACTACGGAGTTGTTCATTGACATACAGCATTTCGCCGGAGTGGCCATTCACAATACGGGAAGGATCGGTGGCTTTTACCCATTCGGTGATACGCTGCTGGTCATATGCGCCCCATTTCTCGTTGAAGATCACCCAGGTGGTGATAGAAGGATTATTGTGCAGCTGTTCGAGCGTTTCTTTGGTTTCTTTCTCGTACTCTGCTTTAGCGCCTTCCGGTAATCCCTGGTTAGGGTTCACGAAATCCTGCCATACCAGTATACCCAGTTTGTCTGCGTGATAATACCAACGGGCAGGCTCTATTTTGATGTGTTTACGGATGGTGTTAAAGCCCATCGCTTTGATGGCTTCTATGTCGAATTTCAGCGCATTATCTGTAGGAGCGGTATACAGACCGTCGGGCCAGAAGCCCTGGTCTAATGTACCCAGGTTGAAGTAAGCCTGGTTGTTGAGGAAGATGCGGTCTACACCCTTTTCATCTTTCTGAATGGCGATCTTACGCATACCGAAGTAACTCTTTACCTGATCTACGGTTTGGCCGCCTTTGGTGAGTTTTACGGTCAGGTCGTACAGGAAAGGATTCGAAGGGGACCACAACTTCGCGTTCTTTACAGGCAATTTTAAGGCGGCGCCTGCCTTACCTTTGGTCTTGCTGACCTCAGTACCCGCGTCGCTGGCAATGAGCTCAACATTGGTGCCCGCAGGGGCATTTACAGTAACGTTCAGAATACCTTTGTCAATATCGGGTGTCATGACCAGTCCGGAGATGTAGGCGGCAGGCACTGTTTCCAGCCATACTGTCTGCCAGATACCGGAGGTGGGAGTGTAGTAGATATTAGCAGGATTGAGTACCTGTTTGCCATGGGGG
Organism: Chitinophaga sp. CF418; assembly: GCF_900142925.1. Lineage (GTDB taxonomy): Bacteria > Bacteroidota > Bacteroidia > Chitinophagales > Chitinophagaceae > Chitinophaga. The sequence goes on along the minus strand of NZ_FRCN01000004.1, from coordinate 87,785 downwards.
CCGATGCCTTCGCTGGTGGGATCAAATACCTTCACTACGATCTCATTTTCGCCGTCTTTCAGGGCAGCGGTGATGTCCTGGGAGAAGGCCTGGTAACCGCCGCTGTGGCTGCCTGTTTCTTTGCCATTTACATATACGGTAGCCTGCCAGTCTACGGCGCCAAAATGCAGCAATACATGCTCGCCGTCTTTCAGGGCAGGTTTGGTAAAGGCGCGTTTATACCAGAGGTTCTCGGAGGGCTGTAATGGCTTTTTTACGCCTGACAGGGCCGATTCCAGTGGATAGGGAACGAGGATCTGTTCCTGGTAGCCGGAAGGCATGGCCGCATCTTTAGGGGTAATGGTATAGTTCCACAGTCCGTTCAGATTTTGCCAGTTCTCCCTTACCATCTGCGGACGGGGATACTCGGGTAAAGCGTTAGTGGGGGAAACTTCCTTCGCCCAACGGGTCTTGATCGTTGTAGGCTGGACTTGCCAGTTGGTCTGCGCCATCAGGCCTTGACCAAGCACGACACTCAAAAAACATACACTAGCAGTCTTAGACAGGTTCATTGTTGTAAATGATTGGTTATTAATTGATTGATTGATGTTTTAGATAAGCTGTTCATCTCAGGTAATCGATTACGTCGTGGATGGTAAAAGATTCCTTTCGAGGTGTCACAATTCAATAAGTATTTATTGGTAAAATGGTAACGTGTTTGTCGTCTTTCTTCGGATGGAGATTGTTTTGGTCGCTAACTTCTTTGTCTTGATCTGTCTGCAATAAAGATATGGAAATTCATTGATAATCATTCTATTTTCATCACCGGGCTCCTTTTGCCAACTCCATTCTCATTGATGGGCTCAATGGAAAAATAGTAGATGGTATAAGAAAAGGATGGCGGCTGGGGATATATTGCGGAATAGAATATCTGTTGGGGATAACAACAAGGGGTGAAACAGCTATAAACCGGAACACAGGCTATTGGCCGGCATTCCGGTGGGTTGACTTACATGGGTGAATGGCCGAACTGTTGTATGAATGCCTTGGCTGTTTGTTTCTTTTCTGAAGGATCATAGATCGCGAAAACAATACGTGTGAATGCATTTTTGAAAGTTTCATTTTTCAGCAGGTGATGTGCAAACCAGGTTGCTACATCTTCTGTGCTGTTCCTGAATACGCCGCAGCCCCAGGCGCCCAGTATCAATGTGGTCTGTTTATTAACCACAGCCACTGACAGCAGCTTTTCAATCCTGTTAATCATCACGGGCTCTATGCTTATTGCATATTCAGGCTCATTCATTAATAGTGCGCCCTTGTTAACAGCAGGTGCCGTGATGATAGATACGAGATAGTGTTGATCTATCAGGTGGTCTTCATCATTTCTGAAAACAGGTACCAGGGGAGAATAGATCATATGGTCTGTGTACAACAGACTGGCGTGCTTCCTGTTGGTCTCATACATTTCAGGATGCTTCTTCAATGTAGGATAGAGTCCGCTGGCCCTTGCCAGGCTTTCTTCCTGTGCCTGCGCTCCACCCAGGAAACCACCACCTGGGTTTTTAGCAGAGGCAAAATTGAGGCAGCATACATTTTCTGCTCCTTCAGTTACCACCAGTCTGCGGGCAGCCGCAAAGGTACTTTCAGCCGTTACTTCAATGCGGCAGTTGCCGGCAGGGGCATCTTTTAGTTGAGCATCTCTTGTGATGAATACTTTCTCAAAATCATCGGGTTTGTAGTGAATGGTGTTCTCTACAGCATATTTGAGGTCCTTACTGATATCCACCAGTTCATGCCGTTCGTTCTGGTACTGGCCGGCTGCCAGGATGTCCAGTGTTTCATAGGCGATAGCCACTCTTGCACTTTTATTCATAGGGGCATATTTAGTTTGTGTTATTATGACGCAAAGTGAATGTATTTTTGGGAAACATTCAAATTTTTTTTGAAGGAGAGGAATTTTGGAGAGGGTGAAAGTCAATACAGGATATGCTTTGCCGGTAGCTAAGTGTTTGATAGACATTTCTTTCCCTGTTCTGAAAAAAATATTGTCAGCACAAATGACGGATAAGCTTAGTCCATGGCCGGGACCTGCGAATAAATAATAATTGTAATTTCACCGTTCCCTAAACCTATACCGCAATATGAGCCGCACATTTGTAGTAGGAGATATCCATGGCTGTTATGATGAGTTAATCCGGTTAACCGCCCAAATCGGGCTAAAAGAAGACGATCTGCTTATTTCTGTAGGCGATATCATTGACCGCGGAGGGAAGTCGAAAGAAGTGTATCGTTATTTCAGGAACAGACCCAATAGTATAGTGCTTGCCGGCAATCATGAGCGTAAGCATCAGAATGGCGTATTGAGTTATGCGCAGGAGATCGTAAAGCTGCAGTTCGGTGATGAGTATCCGGCATTCCTGGAGTGGTGTGCTTCTATTGGTTATTATCACGAAACGGATGAAGCTATTATCGTACATGCTGCTTTTGAGCATGATTGCGCACTGGCGGAACAAAGGGAGGACGTATTATCCGGATCAACTGCCGGCGATAGGTACCTGGAAAAGAAATATGGAACATCCGCAGAATGGGTAAACAAATATCAGGGTGTTAAGCCTGTTATTTATGGCCATCATGTAACCGGCGATCAGCCTGAAGTGAGGAATAATACATATGGTATTGATACCGGCGCCTGCCATGGTGGATATCTTACCGCGATAGAATTGCCCGGTTTCATTGTGCACCAGGTAAAGGCTGAGAAAGATTACTGGAAGGAGGAACAGGCCAGCTGGCAGATTCCTGTACTGCGAGCAAAGGATTGGGAGAATATGCCTTTTGAGTCCATCAGAAAACAACTGGATAAACTGGCCTACATTGAAGTGCCGGAAGTAAAGGCTTTTCTCGCGGATATTGAAAGCTGGTCGTCCGGGCTTTGCGCATTATATCCTATCATCATAGATGCCCTGGCTGCTTTTGTGGAGCAACTGGTATCCGCACACGGAGCAGACTTCTCCAAAGTAGCTAATCAGTATGTGTTCAAGACATATCTGTTTAAGAGTAAGGGAAATAATCTGAAGACAGAAGATATGGAGAAGAGCCTTAACACACCGGCCAAAGTAACGGAACTGGCAAAGGTATTGGGTGTGGCGAATATTCCATTAAGAAATAATTAATCCCGGATAACACCTGTAACGAAGTTTTTGTTTTTTTATAAAATTGCTCTAATTTCAGTGCACAAGATGTGCTCAGATACCCTTTTTGCTTTAACATAACCAGACCTCAAGTTCTAATATCATCAACAAATTTGACATCATTATATTGCTGTTATCGCATCGGAAGTATGTTCAGGTCGATGTAATGCAGCGCACGTGCTTTTACTGAGAATCGCAAACTGTAAAGAAAATACATCTTATTGTTTAATATCCGGGCTGTGTGTCCGGCGAAAACACCGTACCCTATTGTATGTCGCTCTCAAATGAATAATAAACCATCATTCATGCAAAACACCACCTTTACCGTTGCGGATTATCTTTTAACCCGGTTGAAACAATTAGATGTCACAGAGGTCTTCCAGATACCCGGCGACTATGTTAAACACTTTACCCAGGCATTGGAGCATTTTGACGGCGTTACTGCCATTGGTTGTATTAATGAACTGGATGCGGCCTATGCGGCTGATGCATATGGCAGGACCCGTGGACTGGGCGCTGTGTCCCTTCAATACGGCGTAAGTACATTCATAGCGCTGAACGCCATTGGAGGAGCTTATGTAGAGCGTAGCCCCGTGGTTGTTATCTCGGCAACACCGGGAGCAGATGCCCGCCAGATCACAAAGATGTATGATGTGTTGTACCATCACTCTACCGGCAACCTGGCGGCCGACCAGGAAGTATACGATCAGGTAACGGTAGCCAGTGAAACACTCAGTACCTCTGCCGGCGCTGCGGAGAAAATAGACAATCTCCTGATTGCTGCGTTGACGCACAAAAGACCGGTGTTCATCGAATGTTACAAAGAGGTATGGGGTGAACCTTGTCCGCCGCCGCCAGATATTGTATTACAACCCATCATTCCCAAAAGTGATCCTCTTGCACTGGAGAATGCTGTTACCACTGCCTGGACGCAGATCACCCAGTCGAAGAACCCGCTGATCTTTGCTGGTGTGGAAGTATTACGTCATGGGCTGTCGCCTCTTTTACAGGAACTGATCGATGTGAGTGGTTTCCTGTATACCACCACCAGCCTGGGTAAAACAGTACTGGATGAAGGAGGGGATAAGTTCATCGGCACTTATTCCGATCAGGCGTCTATTCAGAGTGTGTTAGACCTGGTATCGGCGGCAGATTGTTTCCTGACGCTGGGAACTATCATCACCGACGATTATCTCTGGTTTGTCGAGAACAAGTATGCAGACATGGTGCTGGCTACTACAGAGACGATCAGGGTGGGATATTTCACTTATGAGAACGTGACCATGCGCGACTTCATGGAAGCCTTAATAGCCCGTTTTAAAGCCCAGGGAAGCCCTTATCCGCTGCCGGTAAAGGCACCGCCACAACCTCCGTATCCGGAACCCTGGTTGTCCAATTCTGATCCCCGCTGGAATGATCAGCCCCAGGTGATCACCTATAACCGTTTCTTCCAGCAATCCATGAAGTTCCTCAATGATAATAATATGCTGAAGGATATTGTCTGGACTTTCGGTATCAGCTCTGCCATGTATGTGGCTACCAATGCCTATGGTTTGCCGCAGAACAGTTTCCTGGCATCAGCGGCCTGGCAGATCATCGGGTATGAAACAGGGGCGGCATCGGGAGCGCAGCTGGGCAGTGGAAAGCGGGCATGGACGGTAGCCGGCGATGGCGGTTTTATGATGGTTTGCCAGTCCTTGTCGACATTGGTAAGGAACAAGCTTAACTCCGTGATCTTTGTTATGAGTAATGGCGTATATGCGATCGAGCAGGTGTATGTCAATATGGAAGCTTTTGAACCCGGCCCTGAACACAAGTTTGATACATTCGACATCCTGCCTAAATGGGATTACCTGGCGCTGGCGAAAGCTTTCGGAGCTAACGGGTATCGCGTTACCACCATAGACGAGCTGTTGGCTGCATTGGGCGAGATCAAAAACCTGAGCGGCGTACCTGCACTGGTGGAAGTGGTGATCCCTGAAAAAGATCTTCCGCAACAGATGCGCCGCCTTGGTAACGAATAACAATCAGATATCTAATACACTTATAATATTAAACCATACATCTATGGCTAAGACTTATTCTATTTTCGGCGCTGGCGCTGCCGGGCTTTATACCGCATGGCGATTGCTCAATGGTACTGTGAACAGCGAATCGGGCAAAGCTAAACAACTACAGTCGGGCGATACCCTGGAGCTCTTCGACTGGGGCCAGTATACTTTCAATAAAGATAATCAGGGTACCCGCGAGGCTGGTGCACGTGTATGTACATGGCATTATAAGGATGACCCCAATAAATCATACCTGGAAGTAGGAGGGATGCGTTATTCCTACTGGGATGGCAATAACGATGGTAAAAGCGGAGGTCATCGCCTGGTGACAACGGTTATCGAAAAATTGGGGCTGAAACCATTGTCTGTACCATTCAATGAGTCAACTAATCCCCTGTTCTACCTGCGTACAAAGAACATGTACCTGAATGATATTACATCCAGCAATCCTGCTCCCTACAATGCGGATCATTACGCCGCTTCAGACTCCCCTGATACCGGGTTCAACACGGTAGAGAACCTGGCTGTTACCGCCAATTCCGGTCCGACAACAAGGGCTGAATGGTGTAACTTCTACCAGAACGGGGTGATCAAGGTTGATCTGCCGGATTCCTCTATTTTCAAGAAGGGGGATAAATTAAGCGATATCGGCTACTGGAACCTGATGTTTGATCAGTTGGGATCGGAAGGATACAGTTATACTGCCGATGGTAATGGTTATACTTCCAATGTGATCAACTGGAACTCGGCAGTAGCTTTCCAGGCGAATAATGAGTTTACGCCAGGTACAGAATACCGTACGCTGAAGACGGGGTATTCCACTATGTTCAATGCTTTGTTTGACGCTATCGAGGTGTTGGCGAAGGCCCAGGGCGTAACGTTTAATTACCAACCTAATACACGCCTGCATTCCATCCTGGCAACAGATGATGGTAAGGTGAGGTATACTACCGCTACGCGTTCAGCACCTAATAAAAAGGACGGCATTTTTATTACGGACGCTGCATGGATGGCAATGCCTCGCGCCTCAGTGGAACTGGTGGCACAGGCTACCCGTTATGAAGATCATGAGGGTACTGATGTGCTGAATGACAGCCAGGTGCAGTTGTACCTGGAATCGGCCGTTCTGCAGCCATCTTATAAAGTAGGTATGTTCTTCAAAGAGCCATGGTGGGCGAATAATTATAGCGGAGATAATGCGGCTGTCTATCCTGCACAGATCAATAGTTATGAAGTGACGCAGGATGTTATTGATAACCTGCAGAAACAGGGGTTTCCCCAGGGCTATCTGAATGTTATGCAGGACCCGAAGAATAATATCCTGGAAGTACCATACGCCTCTACACCTGATTTCATTAAAGCGGTGGAGCATGCTATCCAGGCCCGGCTGACTGTTCCGCAGGAAGAACAACTGTTACTTGCCGCTGAGCGTAATACCATCGGACCAAGTGTTACTGATACGCCTATCCGGCAGGTAGTTTATTTCGGCAACAATGCGCTGGATCAGAGTGGGGAATCAGTATATGGTCTGCTCGCAGCTTATGATGATGAAGAGTTTACTACCTTTTGGAGAGAGTTAGAGCTGGGACCGGAGAAGACCCGTACTATACCGACTTCACAGGATCTGCAGACACTTGAGGGGCCGCGTGCAGCACCTGACATTATGGTGAAGATGTTACGCAAGCAACTGGCAGCAGTGCATTACGGTCCGGCGTCAGATTATACCTTCGTGCCCGAGCCATTGGAGACACGGTATATGGACTGGTCACTGCCTCCATTTAATGCAGGTTACCATGCTTATGCAGCGCATTATGATGTTTGTGATGTGCAGCAGAAGATCAGGAAACCTTCACAGCTGATCCCGGGAGCGGATGCGAATATCTTTATAGTAGGAGAGGCGTATTCGAATGATCAGGCCTGGGTTGAGGGAGCTTATTGTACGGCGGAGTCGGTGTTGAACGATTTCTTTGGGGTGGAGCCGTTGATTGATAATACACATTATCCGTTTATATGTCCTTGTGGAAAGTGATTTGCTTATGAAGAATAGAGGCCCGTTGCGATAAGTGCAGCGGGCTTTCTTATTACTCTGATGCATCTATGTTAGCATTTTCGCGATGCTGGCGCCGGGTTATTTCATGAATAATAAATGAACCTATCGGGCACTCTTTTTCTTATAATTTTTCTTGCAGGTTACTTTCTTTTTTCGTACTTTTGATGTGTTGAATTGTTTAACCCATTAGGACTTCTAATGAACCAATAACCATTTATTTTCACCAGATAATCTCAATATTTACCCTTAGTGCCTTCGCGCTAACATACTCCGTTTTTTTAATCCTAAAAATATACTATGAAAAGTATCCTTACAAGGAAAGCTATGCTTATGGCCCTCTGTGGCATGTTAACCACTTTTGCAGCCTCCGCCCAGGGCTGGGTAGCTGATGCTACCGGACAGCGATTATACGCTGTAAATGATTCTCTGAAATTTGGCAGTCTGTTTGTAGGCATTGGCACCAATGTTCCTTCTGCTCAGCTGCACACAACAGGTACTGTGAGATTTGCTGGTATCACGCAGAATAACACATTCAACCGCCTGCTGGTGCAGGATACCAGTGGCCGTTTATTCTGGAGAGATGCAGCCTCTGTTGGTAGTGGATCTGCGTGGCTGTTAACCGGTAATGCAGGGACAAATCCCGCAACTAATTTTCTCGGTACACTGGATACGGCGAGATTGGTATTCAGAACCAACAACACAGAAAAAGCTACTATTCTATCCAATGGTAATGTAGGTATTGGTGTAAGCCAGGCAGCCAAATTGCTGCATGTGCACAACAACAACGCAAATGTTGAAGACAACAATGCGTTTCTGTCAGGCCGTGCTCCTTCTCTTTATTTTAGCCTGAACCCAACTCAACCTACGGCGCCACCTTACAGCAGCCCTTATGCAAGAATAGGACTGTCAACAAGACTGGGAAATTTTGTGACCACCAGTCAGGTAGGCGATTTTGTTATCCATACTATTACTGCTGGCGGAAGCTTGGTATTTGGTGTGGGTACAGATGCTCAGGGTACTAATGGTGTGGAGCGTGCACGGTTAAACAGCAATGGTAACTTCGGTATCAATGCTCTTAATCCTTCAGCGAAATTGCATGTAAACGGCAATGTACGTTTCCAGAATCTGCCTTCAGGTACTGGCAGAGTATTGGTGGTAGACGATAGCGGATATGTATACAGAAGCAACACTAGCAGCGCACGTGCTGCGGAAACTGCTGGTTCAGGTGAAGATGTCGCTGCCCTGCAACAGGAAGTGAATGCTTTAAAACAGACGCTGGCAGAAGTACAGGCACAGTTGGCCGCAATAAAAAGTGGCAGCCTGCAGGTAAACGCAAATGCTTCCGGTGAATCTTTCGTACTCGGTAATGCGCCTAATCCGTTCAATGGCAGCACTACTATTAAGTATGCTTACCCACGTTCAGCATCTAAAGCATATCTGACTGTATCAGACCTGAGTGGCAAACAGATCAGACGTTTTGATCTGAAAGCTAACAGTGGTAACAGCGTTACGGTGACACTGGATGGCGTTAATGCCGGTACTTATATCTACAGTCTGGAAGTAGACGGACGGATCGTAGAAAGCAAGAAAATGGTGTATACAAAATAAGCGCGATTGGCGGATCCCGCTTAGTAAAAAGCCCGCTGCTATTGACGCGGCGGGCTTTTGGTTATTTTACTACTACAGTTTCCCAGCCATCATAAACGCCGTTACATTTCTTTGCTTCTTTTCTCAGTTCAGTGGTGATTTTGCTTATGGATGGCAGATCAATCTTGTCGGTTCTTGAGATATGTAGTTTAAGCAGTTCACTTTTTGTGTCTTTTCCTTTTGTTTCTACTTTGAATCCCTGTTTGGTAGCGTATGGGATAAAGCAATCCATATCTTTCTCAGTAGTGAACCCTATTGAATGATCAACACGTCTTTCTTTATCCAGCTTATCGCCCTGCTTTTCAAGCGTCATCAGTATTTTCTCATTCTGCATGTATTCCAATGTCTCTTCATTTGGATATAAAAACTTCAGGTAGGCATCCCAGTCTTTATCAGGCTTAATGTTGATGTAGGGATCATATGAATTAAAGTGTTTTTTATATAAAGCAGTGAGGCGGTCTCTTATTTGTGTTGTATCCGTTATATAGTAATATTCCAGCCGTTCACATTGATAAGTGAATGTACCGGCCATGATATTCTTTACCAGTGTAGTGACAGTCGCGTAGACAGAGTCGGAGATTGTGTATAGATGGGATAATTCGTTTTCTGTTGGTACGCCGTTCGCGCAGTCCTTAAATTTCACGCCTGTTATAAGCACAAAAGGAAATCCGTTGACAGGGGCGGTTTGTTTGAGTCCTTTGTCGAAAACGGTGCTGCCGGCTCCCTGGCCATATTGGGCCTTGTAGGCGTCAAAGTCTGTCTTCTGGGCTCTCAGGGAAGAGGAGAGGATGAGAGGTAAGGTGATGGATAATATGAGGCGGATAGAGATATTCATGTTATTGGTTTAAGATATGGAAGTATGCTTTTTCCCGGGTTTTACCTGACAATTTCTAATCTGTTTTGTGTTACCAAAAAAGCATTTTTTTCTGATATTTTGTCAAGTAAATTCCGGAAAATACCTGACAATGGAAATGGCTGATTATGGCCATTCGTGATGGTTATTTTTGGCAAAGAATGTCGAAGGGGAGTCCATAAATTCGGAGGGAAGTTGTAAACTAAAGTGCGGAGTGATATTCTCTTTTTTAAATTAAATGAATGGTAATTAATAAAATATGAATATGATTGTTTTATTCAAAAACAATATTTTAGGTAGCTATTAGGGGGCGGAATAGGAATAAAATTTGTAAATTTGTGTCATGACTTCTGTAGTACTATATAATCAAATCAAGGAAGCCCTTGTCAGGCAAAGACAGGTTATCGCCAGTTCGCCGCAAACTGCGAGTAAGCTTGTTGAAGATTTAGGTATAGGAGATTTGTATATCGAAAGTAAGAAGGTTAAAGTTGCTCCCAAAAAGATTGCTGCTAGAAAAATAGCTTCTTAATAAAATTTTCCTCCTCCAAAAAAGATTTATTTCCACGTAACTTCCTACCGAAGAATATGATCTATTCAACTGATCCTGGCTTAATAATAGGCTTTCATGGATGTGACTTAAGTGTACAGAATAAGGTTATTAATGGCAAAACATCGTTGCGTCCCAGCAGGAATGATTGGGATTGGCTTGGAAATGGTATATACTTTTGGCAAAACAATTATGAGCGAGCCTGGGATTTCGCTTCCAATCCTCCGCCAAATGTCAAAATAAAGAAGCCAGCAGTCATTGGGGCTGTTATAAGCTTAGGACACTGTTTAGATCTGTCAGATAAAATGTGGCTGGATTTGGCGAAGTATTCTTTTGATAGCCTAAAGAAATTAAAGGAATCTGAAAGCAAAAAGCTGCCAGCAAATATTAATCCACCGAATGATTTGGGCGCAAAGGATAAGATCATAAGAAGATTGGATTGTGCCGTAATACAAAATATCCATCAGTTGCTTGAGGCTAATAATATCACTCCATTTGATTCAGTGAGGGGCATTTTCTTTGAGGGAAATCCATTGTATGATGGTGCTGGGTTTCACGATAAAACACATGTGCAAATTTGTATCAGAAATCCTAATTGCATAAAGGGATACTTCCTTCCCAGAAAGGAGATCATTTGGCCATCAGCGAAAAAGGAGCACAGGTACCGGGAAGCAGTTTAAGCTGCTTTTGCTGGAAAGCCCATAAAACAAAAAGAATCCGCCTATGAGAGCGGATTCTTTTGAAAGTTGGTTAATGCGCTATAAATGTAGACGCTTGAATGTCATCTCAGGCGTTGGATAAGATATCGGAGTTGTTACTTTTTAGAGGAAATAAACCTTGTTTTGATAGTCTCTTTGCCGTCTGTGATGTCCAGCATTAAAACATATCCTTTTGAATACCCTTCCGACGTCATCATCTCCCTAAATAAATCAAAGTCGAAAATCGATGGTAAAATCAGGTTATCATCTACCTTCAGAAACTCGTTTGTACTATCGATCAGGTGTTGATATTTAAATTTTGCCCCCTTTGGATAGGCTTCCATGGTTATTGTGTATCGTTTTACTTCAACGAGTGCTTCTTCCAGCATCACATAAAAATTCAGTTTATTAATGGGCATTCCCAGGTCACGTGCAATCACCTGCATACCGGCTTTGATGCTGTCAGTCAAATTGTGGCTTTTATAATCGACGATACGTTTCGTTTCTTCCTGTGCGAAGCTATTTAAGCACAGGCTCAGGAGTAGGCAGACAGAGAATAGGATTTTAGGCATAGAGGGATGTTTTACAATTAATAAATAGGGGTGTAGTGAGAGATAAAAGAAAAGCCCGCTCATTGAGCGGGCTTTTTCGTTGCCTGACCTGGATTCGAACCAAGACAAAGCGAGTCAGAGTCGCTTGTACTACCGTTATACTATCAGGCAATAGTACCGGGGAATATTTCCCCGTTCGGGACGGCAAAATTATATATTTCCCTTCAATTTCCAAAAAAATCCTCAATAAAATTATAAATGACTGTAAATCAAAAAAGTAGTTCCGCATATGCGAAACTACTTTTCTATTGGAAAAAAGGAAATTGATTGTCTTATTTATAAGTTGCGGCCAGTTCCAGCGCTTTATAAGCATTCACTACACCGCCGGTGCGGCAAAGGTCTGTCATCTGTACTGTTTTAGGCTGACCTTCTTCAAAGATGGTCACCGGGTGTTCTACTTTTACCACTGATTTCAGGATGATATCTTTTACCTGTATTGCGCTCAGCTTAGGGTAATAAGAACGGATCAGGGCAGCCAGGCCGGTTACCACAGGAGACGCCATACTGGTGCCATCATGGTAGTCGTAATGGGAGCCTGGGGTGGAGGAATAGATGCCTACACCAGGAGCAAATACATCCACGGAGATTTTACCGTAGTTGGAAAATGGCGCTGCCAGTGTTTCGTCATTATCAGGGCCGGAAGCTCCTACTTCTATCCAGGCAGTTGCGGTGTCACCATTCTGATAAACACGGCTGGGATAGTTGGGCGTAATGTCGATGTTCTCTGCATCATTACCTGCCGCATGAATCAGTAATACGTCTTTGGAGATGGCATATTTAACCGCTTCGTCCACAACATTCTTGTTAGGGGAGTAAGCCTTACCAAAACTCATATTGATCACGCGGGCACCATTATCTGCCGCATAGCGGATAGCATTGGCTACATCCTTATCTCTTTCATCACCATTAGGGACAGCCCTTACTGACATGATCTGCACATTGTTAGCTACACCGTTTATGCCCAGGTTATTATTCCTGCCTGCGCCAATAATGCCTGCTACGTGTGTACCGTGGTCAGCGTCTGGACCGGTTGCATCGCCGGAACCATAATATCTTTCAGTTGGATTGTTATAGTCGTCGCCTACAATAGCGCGGGGATCGTAGTCCAGGTTCAGCTGGTATTGCACCTGCTCTTTATAGTGGGCTACAGCAGCATCCAGTTCTTTTTCGCGGAAGGTTTTGAAATCAGGGAAACGCTCCAGTTGCTGAGATACTACCTGCTTGATCTGTGCTTCTGCCGGGTTCTGCGGAGTGTATGCCTGTAATTCGGCTGCTGTTGGGTTATTATTGCCCAGTTTGATCAGCATGGTATCCAGCATACCTACAAAACGGGTGATGCCGTATAGTGTTTGCTGCGCTTCAGATAGTTTCAGCTCATATTTATTTCTAAGTACCTTATATTGGTATAGTCCGGCGGTGTCTTTAGGCGCACTGTTCAGACTGCCGAATTGTTTCTGTTGCTGGCGGATGATACGGGTCAGCTCCAGGTTGTCGTAGTCAACATTACCTTTAGTAGAACCGATGAAATTCCAGCCGTTGATATCGTCTGTATAATGGTTCTTATCATCATCTTTACCATTGCCTCTTTTTTCTTTAACGTTTACCCACAGCACGCTTTTCAGGTCCTCATGCGTTGTGTCAATTCCACTATCGATTACCGCAACAATTACAGGTTTGGATTTCTTGTCCTTTAGCAGTTCCGTATAAGCTTTTTCAACACTGATACCGAATACGGAATCTTTCTGAAGGTCCATGTTCTGCCAGTTCTGTGTCTGTGCCTGTGCAATGTAACCTGACGCTAATAATGAGGCAATGACTGCCGCCCGCTTGAAAATCTTCATGTGATAAATCATTGAATCAGCTGTAGTCCTGTTCTTGTATGTGACTAGCTGGGGTTGGTTTAAGATTGAATTGAATGTTGTTAATAAAATGCTACGTCCAATCCTGAGTTGCTCTGACCTAATGCTCCTGAAGGAAATACTGTTGCGCAAGGTAGAAATTTAATAGTATTGGAAATGTTAAAAGTTGCCCAGCGGTAAGGTGTTTATTCAATTGGATTAACCGTTTTTTCTTAAAAGCAGATGTTATAGGGGTAATATTTCATTGAAAAATACGGATTTGCAGGCGCATTTTAGTAAATATCCTGTTGAAAACTGGAAGGCCGTTTATTCGTGAGCTGATAAAAGACCTTACTAAAAGCAGCAATGCTACTATAGCCTGTTTGATAAGCAATTTCACTTAATGTCTGGTTCGTCTGAAGGATCATTTCAATGCCTTTCGCAACTCTTAATGTTTTCAGGTATTGTACAAAAGACATATCCAGGATATTGGTGAAGAGGCGGGAAAGGGTACGCGGACTCATGTCGAACTGATGACTAACCGTTTCCAGGGTCAGCTGCTGATCAAAATGCTGAGCAATATATTGCAGTACCGGTTGCAGCCGTTCATGTTGTGTGGTAGGTAATGCCACGGGTAATGCAGCGGTACTTATATCCGGTAGAATATCTTTAATAGCGCTCAGGAAACTGAAGCCGGGTTCGCCGGGTAAAACATGTTGCCCCCAACGGGCCGAATAGCTGATCATCTGCAGCAATAATTCATTGACAGGATAAATGCCCAACCTGGTATAAAAGGGTGTCAGGTGATCGTTATGGCTATAGAAATACAGATTACGGGTAGTGGTAGCCGCCTTTGAATGTTTTATCTGCATGTAATGCTGCTGATGTTTAGGTATCCATATATAATGACGGGCAGGAATTACATAAGATCTGTCAGGCATGTTACAAAATGCAATGCCTCCTTCCACATAGGTCAGCTGTCCCTTTTCATGCGCATGCATAGAAAACTTTCTCTCCACTTTTTCGTGCAAAACATAGACTGATTGAGGATGTACATCTATCTCACTTAAATAAGCGGCTAGGGGCTGCATGTTCTTAAATGGCTTGAATGGATAAATAATTGGCAATTTAGATAAAAGTGTTCATATCCACGCACAGTACCTTTGCATGCAGAATAAGGAATATGTTTACAAATATCAGAAAGGCATATGCACTGTTGCCTTTTATGTTTTTGACATTGTGTGTAACGGCACAACAATCTCAGGACACTACCAAACCGTTACATCTATCCATTGAGCGGATATGGGAACAGGCGGAATTGAACAATAAACGGATAGAAATGTCCAGGCTACGCGTGGAAAGCAGTGAAGAAGCTTTGAAGGATGCGAAGGCCGAACGGCTACCGGAGATCAATGCTGCAGGCGCTTATGCACGCGTTACCAATATGCCGGTATATGAAGATGGCCTCTTTCATACACCACAACAATTCCCTGTCTTACATAACTATTATAAGGTGGGAGGAGAGGCATACTTTAATATTTATAACGGGAATAAGACGAACCTGGAAATTAAAAAGGAAGCGACGGAGCATGTTATAGCTGAACAACAAAAGAATCTGACCGTATCCGAAGTGAAATTCAATGCGGCAGTCTGTTACCTGGATCTGGCGCGTAGTTGCCGGTTTAAAGAATTAATAGCAAAGGATATTGCCGAACAGGAAAAGCAACTCGCCCATATCCGGGAGTTACAGAAGAATGGTGTTGTGCTGAAAAGTGATGTGTTGAGAGCAGAGTTAAAATTGTCCCGCCAGCAGATGGGTATGGTGCAGATCAACAATGATATTGCTATTTCCAGTCAAAAGCTGGCCATTATGATCGGGGCGGATGAGCATATGTTAATTGAACCCGACAGCTTATTTACAGACCAGGAGACAATACCTGGTACCTACGAGGAATACCTTACTGCTGCCACAGATCATGCATATGAATTCAAGATCTCTGAGGGAGAAACTGCACTGAAAGAACTATCGCTTAAGCAGGTGAAAGCAAATGTATCTCCTAAGGTTGGCTTGTTTGCAGAATATGCATGGGCCTATCCGCAGATACAGTTTTATCCTTATGCCGCTGCAATGTATGGATTAGGCATGTATGGTGTGAAAGCATCTTTTCCTATCTCTTCATTTTATCATAATAAGCACAAGGAGAAAGTCGCGCAACTGCAACTGGAGAGACAGGAAGTAGAACATAAGGAGACGGGCGACGAGGTAAGGCAACAGGTGAACGAAGCATTCCTGCGATACAAGGAGGCGCTGACACGTATAGACGTAGCAGAGACAAATGTGAAGCAGGCTACCGAGAATCTCAGAATAGTGAATAACACTTATTTCAATCAGCTTTCCCTTGTGACCGATCTGCTCGATGCAGATACACAAATGCTGCAGACACGTTTTGACCTGGTGTCGGCAAATATTGCCGCCCGCGTCAGGTATTACCAGTTACAAAAAGTTATAGGCAATTTATAAATTATGACAGGCAAGAGGAACAACTATGCGAAGACCGACAAACTGATCACAGCCATCACCGGCTGGATAGCTGGTATCATCCTGGTGGCGCTGGCTGTATGGGGGATCATTACCTTATTTGAACTGCGCAGGTATGAAGAGACCAATGATGCACAGGTGGAGGAATATATCAACCCTATTACTTCACGTGTGACGGGTTATATCAGCAGGATCAATTACGAAGAAAATCAGGATGTAAAGAAAGGAGATACTTTATTGGTGATAGATGACAGTGAATATGTGCTGCAGGAACAAGAGGCAAGTGCTGCGTTGATGAATGCCAGGGCGCAGATACAGGTACTGGAGAGTAATGTGCTTACCAGTACCAAAACAGCAGAAGGGACACAGGCACAGATCGCGGCAGCTAAGGCTAAACTCTGGAGACAACAGCAGGAATATGACCGCTACAGGAAATTGTATGATGCGGAATCGGCTACGAAGCAACAACTGGAGAATGTGGAAACAGCGTTGGATGTAGCGAAGGCCGATTATCAATCCGTCTCTAATAACTACGATGCTGCTGTATCCAAAATCAATGATATCAGGTCTCAGAAAGCAGTGTTGATGGCAGAGATACAAAGGCGGGAAGCCCTGCTGGGACGTAATAAACTGGATGTTTCCTATACTGTGATAAGAGCGCCTTATGATGGTAAAATGGGCCGCCGTACTATACAGGATGGTCAACTGGTTCAGGCAGGACAAACATTAGCCTTTATTGTGAACCAGGCTACCGGTAAATGGATCATTGCCAACTTCAAAGAAACGCAGGTCAGCAAAATGCATATTGGGCAGTCGGCTGATATTGAAATAGACGCCTTTCCGGGTAAAACCTTCAACGGAACGATTGAGTCGTTATCACCTGCTACCGGTTCCCGTTTTTCTCTTTTGCCGCCGGATAATTCATCAGGTAATTTCGTGAAGATAGTACAACGCATACCGGTGCGCATTAAACTGACGAATACTTCCAGCGAGACTGTCCTGTTACGCGCTGGCATGAATGCCACTGTTTTAATCAGTAAGAAGCATGGCTGAGCGTACTCCTATCTTTAAACCATGGGCCTCCGAATGGCTGATCAGGGCAGTGATCTTTATCAATCTGATGCCTTCCATGTTGACGTTCGGGCTCTCAACTGCGTATGGGCCTGCCGCAGCGGGATACTACGGTATAGAGCCTGCGGATGTGCAGTATTCGATGGTATTGCTCTATGCATCACTGGCAGGATTCTTTGCGCTGGAAAGAAGATTCTTTGTTTTTATTGCCAGTAAAGAATACCTGATCATAGGGACCGTGGTACAAATCATTACTTCCTACGGCTGCTATATTACACGCGATCTGCATATACTATTGGGGCTTCGCTTTATACAGGGGATGGCGAACTGCGTAACCACGAGTGTATGTGTTACACTTGTGTTCAGCAGATTACGGACAAACCGTGCCAGGGAAATAGGTTATTCCCTTTTCTATGCTATCCTGCTTTGTATAACTGCTATTACCACTTTGCTGACCGCGCCGATCATTGATACCTTTGACTATAATGTGCTGTACAAGTGGATGATCTTTATGTATATACCCGGTGCGGTATTACTGATGCTGATCATGAACAGAATACGGCTGAATAGGAAGTTCCCTTTGTACCAACTTGACTGGGCAAGTTATGTGATCTATACTTCGGCGCTTTGTTTGCTGGGATATATTCTCCTGTACGGGCAACAGTATTTCTGGTGGAGCGATGAGAGGATCATGGCGGCTACGATAGGTGTGATCGTGCTGACACTTATACATGTCTTCCGCCAACGTTCTTTAAAGAGACCTTACCTAAGCCTCGAAGTATTCCGTTACCGGAACTATGTGATTGGCGTAGGCCTTATAGTGGTCCTCTATATCTGCAGGGGAGCATTGAATATTACAACGAATCATTTTACGACTGTATTGGGTATGGATCCAGAACATTTATCTTATATACTGCTGGCTAATATTGGCGGTATCGTAGGTGGTGTGTTGTATTCATCAAGATGGATCGTGATGAAAAGACCAGTGAGATGGATATGGATAATAGGATTTGCCTTGCTGCTGGTATTTCATCTGTGGATGCATGCTTTATTTACTACGCAGGCAGATGCGTCAACGTTCATAGTACCATTGATCATACAGGGGTTGGGTGCAGGGATGCTGATGGCGCCTATGATTATTTATACTATCTCTTCAGTGCCGTCGCACCTGGGAGGTACAGCATCAGCAACAGGTGTCTTTTTCCGCTTTGCAGGTTTTTGTCTCAGCATTGCGTTCATCAACTACTTTCAACTCTTTTCCAGGAAGGTGCACTACAACCGTTTCCTGGAACTGGTCACTTCGCTGGATCCCTTTGTAACAGCAAGGCTGGAGGGATATAAAAAAGCTGTTGCAGCAAAAGGGATTCCGGCAGACCAGGCTGTAAAGATGGCGAATGGGTTATTATACCGCTCCGCAGATATACAGGCGCAGATCCGTTTTTCTATGGATTATTATTACCTGATCAGTTGTCTGCTGGTGGTGATCATTCTGTTGATTGCATTACTGCCTTATCTGAACAGAACTGTTATTAACCTGAGGAATAATCAGCCTGCGCCTGCATCGTATTGAGCAATTGAAATAACGTAATGATTTTTACGAACCAGTTAATTCTTAGTTTTCTCCTGTAGTACCGCACTTAAGGTCTTACGCTTCAACTTTGCTTCTATCCAGGCTGAGAAGTCAAAAAGTTTCAGCTGCTGGCGTTCATATTTGTCAGCTTTTATTTTCTCAAAACTGGCATTGATCTTTTTCCATAGTGCTGCGCGATAAGCAGTGACGGGAGGTATTTCACCATTTCCAAGGAACTTGATAACAGTTCTCTCCAACAGATAGGAGCGTTTTGTATCTGGTTGCAGGTGACGGCGGAAAGCTCTTGTCTCATAACGGATATATTCGTAGTTGCCCAGTTCATATTGTATAAGCAGGTGTACCAGGCGACAGGTGCGGTAGATAGGCAATGTGCTGTAAAGGTTACTTTGTAATACCTGTTCAAGACTGTTATGCGCATTGTTAATGTCTTCATTGCCCAGGTATATCAGCGTCATATAGAGATAGATCTCAGCCTGCTTACTAATATCCATCAACAGGATGTTCTTTTTTATTTCAGGCATATACTGTTGCAGTAGTGTTAGTGCTAGTGAGAAATTGCCACTGTCTATATAAGCGCCTGCCTCATAGATAAATAACAGGCGTTGCTGCATGATGGCGAAATAGACATTATCGCCATTCAAACGTTTTACCTTATCTATAAATGAAAATAGCTCCTCATAGTGTTTGCCTGCCCGCAAACTGTCCAGTATGCCTTCTATGATCAGGAGATGATCGGCTGGAGTGTCTTCGAAAAGCACCGGATGGGTTTCCAGTAACTGATGCAGTTTGTGGAATACCTGTAATGCCGCAGGGTAGTCGCTGGTGACGAGGTGATAATGCGCTTCGAACAGCAGATGTACCTTCAGACTGGTTGCAGAATGATGTATAGGCGGAGGCATGTCAGCATTCAATGCATCTATCGTCTCCTGTTGGCGGACAGTACGTGCGCTGCCTCTGTATAACAGGTGATGTCTGAGCGTTTCGTACCGGGATGTCTGTTGTCTTATCTGTTGCATATCCAGCATTGTTTGCTGTATACCAGATTGTTTTTGTAACAGGTCTTCTTCAGTAATACCCGGAAAATTCATCTGCTGCAGCAATTGCATCTCCTGTTGTTGCGCCCATAACTGCAATAGTTGTTTTTCATTGGCTGATGCAGTTGTTTGTGCTTTATGTAATTGCTTCAATGCGTCTTCATGTAAAGAGCGTTCAAAAAGGATATCGCATTTCAGAATACCAGCTGTCAGTACCGCAGTAGGATGTCGTTGCATGCGCAGATGCAAGAGGCAGTCCAGTAATACTTTGTACAGATATTTACTGCAAACTTCATAACTACAGCCAGCATATTGTTGCTGAAACGCCTGCTTTAGTTCAGCAGTGCTTCTGAAAGACATGCGTTCCATCATGTTGAAAAGGTTGACATAGTCTTTGTTACCCTGCTGGAGCGCCGTATACAAACGGAAATATCTTTTTTCAGCTTTTGTAAGTGTATTTATAAGTCTGCTAAGCATGTCAGCTTTAGCCATAGTCCAGTTGGTTTAAATTTATAAGGCCCCCAAACTTTCCATTGTTTCAGTAAGAGATCTGGTTGATACGAACCAAAATAAGTTAAATAACGAATAGTATTCTATTGATGTTATAAAGACAATGTTATTGCTTTTGGATTATCCTATTTGTATAAGAATATTGTATTATTTGTGTAGTTGTAATGTTTGTTAAGTGATTGATTTATATTGTTATGTGGGCTTTTTGAAGTAGCGGGAATATTGAAAATAATTGTGTTGGGAATGTCTATTCTTTATAAAAAAAGGTTAAAAAGTTATCAGATGGCTCATTATATTTGAATCGTAATAAAGGCACAAATGCGAAAACATGTAACCTGTACTTTGTAGATTCCCGTTGACAGCCCTGATGAAATGAAGAGTGTTAGTTAATCGTAAGAGTTCAACCTAAATCGCAAACCAAGAAAATATTGTAGCAGGAACGAAGAAATCAAGTAAACAGGATTACAAGTAACCAGTAGCTTCACAAAGTATCAACAGCAAACAATTTATTTTTTTTAAACTTAAACACATTCTATTGATGAAAAGTATACGCTAAAACGTTTTATACAAGCAGTTAAGAGATACTAAGTCCAATGCAGCAACACTGCATATTATTTATTTCACGTTATAGTTTCCACGGGTCAGGTTCGGTGTTGTTCACCCAGTTCACTCAAGTATAAATACCACTTTTAGCGTTTAGCTACGCGGGGGGAAGGCCTATCATTGTTGGTCTATACCTTCTAATAAATTCAATTTTAAATACAGGATGTAATCGATTACTCAGTGTGCTTTCATCACTGTGGTGATCAGCTCTGCCTATCTTAAATCATATACGTTATGCGTGTACTTGTACGGATCTTCATCACGTGCCTGGCTGTGTATTGCCCACAGTATGCCTTTTCACAGGATACGGTTAAACAATATCATCCGGTGGTGAGGGTGACAAAAGCGGATTCCATATCACCTGAACGTGAGCATATTTATCCTTATGCTTCATTACAACAACTATTAAAGGGAAATACTGCGGGGGTATACATACAAGAACCCAGTGGAGAGTCTGGAGGCTTTACCAGCATTGCTTTGAGGGGTACGGCTATCCCTTTCATTTCGAGCAAGGATATCTACGAATCACAGCCTACCATTGTACTGGATGGCATTCCACTTATCATGGATCATCCTTTCACTTTTGACATTCAGCTGTTTGGATATAATCATCTGGGGCCGGCTACCAACTTGTTATCCGCCATCGATATGAATAATATCGAGAAGATAGAAGTCGTGAAAGACTTTGGCAGAGCTGCATTATACGGGCCGCGTGCTGCGAATGGCGGTGTAATCCTCCTTACTACCAAAGCGCCTGTTACGGTCCGCCGGAAGATCAGTTTCAATACCTACTTTGGTATGGTACAACGGCCACATATCTATACGACGAACGCAAAGTTTGAAAATGATTTCCGTCAGCGGTTCTACGATAAATACGCTACCACTGAGCAATTGCAGACTTATCCGCTTTATTTGCGTGACTCTACGAATAATGCCTACTATGGGCCTTCCAACTGGACAGATCTTTATTTTAAGAACACACCTGTGTATGGCGTAAATGCCAGTCTTTCCAGTGGAACTGACAGGGCTAACTTCAGGTTTGCTGCCGGTAATCAGCGTTCCGCCAATACTGCAGACAATAGCAGGATGGACAGGTACAATGCTATGTTCGAGATCAACATGGTGCCGTTGCCGGGATTCACCGTATCCTCCATGATCAGCGCTTCAAGACTGGAAAGAACACGGAGCAGATGGCTGCGTGACAGATTTGCTGAAATGCAGTACCTGCCTGACCTGAGCAGCCCATTGCCACCTAATAAACAATACTATGGACAGTACCTGCATGAGTTCACCAAATCATTCGACGATAACAAAACCAACGAGATTAACGGGTATTTTAAGATCAATATAAAGCTGTCCAATAGTCTGCAGATCAATTCACAATTCGGTTTTGATTATAATGAAGGACTGAGAGATCTGTTCTATCCGAGCACTCTGCTGGAGACAGTGAACTATCTGTCTAACTATTTCGGGTATAATCAGCGGGTACTGTTCAATAATACCATCAGTTATGATCATACCTTTAAACAGAAGCATCGCGTGACTATTGAAGCTGGAGAAGGATTTCAGGCAGATTATCACAGGTATAATTATGCCTATGCCTACAAAGGCCCTAATGACCTGATCCGTATTAACCTGTTACATTCAGATAATACAAAAACAGAATACCTGTCGCCAAAATCGTTCGATCATGCATTGATCTTCTCTTTCCTTGACAAACAACGCGACCGCTTATTGTCTTTCTATGGCCGCGCTGCTTATTCCTATAATGATCAACTGGATTTCTCCGTACTGTTACGTGCAGACGGTTCTTCCAGCGCGCAGCCTGACAACTGGTGGTTATTTACTCCCACATTCACAGCAGGCTTGAATGTCAAAAATACCTGGTTAAAGGATAACCATACCATCAATGCATTAAAACTGCAAACCACCTGGGGAAGAGTAGGCAGGCTGATGCCGGACGACCGTTTTGGTGAAGGGCCACAATATACTTCCGACCTTTCATTCAGTAATAACCCCGTTCGCTTCTCCTACAACGGTTTTCCGGGCATCAGCCGTGGCTACTCTTCCGGTTATATCGGCTATGGCATCACATGGCCTTATACAGACCAGCTGAATGTAAATGTCAGTTCCGCATTACTGAACAATAAACTGCAGGTCTCCCTTGATCTTTACAACAAGACTGATCATAACATGCTGGTGGGTGTGCCTTTTTCGGCGGAATACGGCTATAACTTCCGCTACAAGAACGGAATGACAGTACGCAATCGTGGGATAGATCTTGCCCTGAAAGCAGCGGTATTGCCTGCAAAGAGCGCTATACAATGGGTGCCTGGCATCACGCTTAACTATAATAAGAACACATTACTTGCTTTACCGGACGGTCTGAAGGAACTGACTGTTGCCAATGGCAGCAAGCTGTTAAAGGTGGGTAATTCCATAGATCAATACTGGGTACTGGAGAATGAAGGCATCTATAACCGGGATGCAGACATTCCTACAAGCCAGGGAGAAGGGAAGCGCCTGAATTACAAAGGCATTCCTTTGATGGCGGGCGATCCCCGCTGGAAGGATATCAACGGCGATAATGTGATCGATGATAAGGATAAGGTGCTGAAGGGCCATGTATCACCTGTTATCTCCGGTGGTTTTAATAATGACTTCTACTGGAAAGGCTTTACGCTTGGCTTGTCCTTCTATTACGCACTTGGCAGAAAGGTGATGAATGCAGAAGTGGCAGATCGTTTTGACTTCATTAACAGGGAAGGGAAAATTGATATGAGTGCGGTGAAAGAGATCACATTCTGGAGCAAGGTGGGCAACTATGACAAGTACCCTTTATACAATCCCTGGAGCACGGTAGATGCCTACCGTATAGACCAGGACCTGTTCCTGGAAAATGGTTCCTTCCTGAAACTGCGTACACTGTCTTTGCAGTATGATGTGACCACTGCAAAGTGGTGGAACAAAAAAGGCAAGATCAATGGATTGGCGATCTATGCTACTGCGACAAATGTTTTTACGATTACGCCTTATACAGGGGGAGACCCTGAGCTGGTCGATTTCAATGGTTTTGATACTGGCTATTCCCTGCCATTATCCAGGACATATACAATAGGGTTAAAAATGGATCTCTGATGAAACGCTTATTCCTGATAACAATCATCTTCTATTGCACCACTTTTACCGGTTGCAAAAAACTGCTGGATATTAATTCTTCTCATGCTGTATCGGAGGAGAATTTCTGGAACTCGCATGAAGATACACGTACGGCGTTGGTAGCTGTTTATGGCCTCCTGCGGGCTGCCATGGCAGACAATAATGCCTGGTGGATGTATGGCGAATTGCGCAAGGGAGACTTTTATGCTTTGCAGCGGCAGGATATGAAAGCCATTATCCGTAATGATCTACGGGCAGCCTATCCCTTACTGGAATCATTGTCCAACTGGCGCCGTTTTTATGCTGTGATCAATGCTGCCAATATGTTCCTGGAGCATGTGGGCGAAGTAAAAGCACGCGATCCGAAATACTCTGAAGAGAATATGCGCGTGGATATTGCACAGATGCGTTGCATACGGGCATACGTTTATTTCTTCCTCGTATCTGTATGGGGAGATGTGCCGCTGATCACTTCATCACATGACGGTGAGTTTGCCAATAAACCAAGAGAAGATAAACAGACGGTACTCGCATTCGTGGAGAAAGAACTGGTGCAGTCTGCGGCAGATCTTCCATATAAATACAGCGCAGATGATCCGCAACAATCAGGTGCCTACTACAATGAAAGCAGCACCCGCTGGTTTGGCGTACTGGCACGTAAACATACGGCTTATGCTATCCTTGCTCATGTGGCCGCATGGCAGGGAAAGTATGTAGATGCATCTGTATATGGTCAGTTTGTACTGGACAATTATTCCAAAGGCGGCAGCTATTATGTTGGTACCGATGAACTGGTGAGCGGTAATGGTTTTTTCAAATGGAAGAAAGATAACCATATCCTTGCTTTCAATTTTGACTGGGGCCATGTGGATGCATCCTTCTCTGGTCACCTGGAAGAAATGACACTGGCAGAACCTGTTATCAATAAAGCACTACCGGATATCTATGTACCGAAAGACACTATACTTTCAGTGTTCGACCAGCCGGTGGATGAACGTTTCAGCCTTGATACACTAACCGGTGTGCCTACTTCCCAACGTTACTTCTCCAACTTCAACAGTCAGATCCCCATCTTCAGTAAGATAAAAGTGATACAGGATGGTAATACTTCTGATCCTTCTTTCAGGATATATTCCAGCACCATTGTTATTACCCGGCTTGAGAATATTGCATTGCTGCAGGCGGAAGCGTTGGCAGTAATCGGAGAGCAGCAGCGGGCCATTGATCTGCTGAACACCATCAGGGACCTGCGCAGGATAAAACGTTATGACAGTGCCAGGGAAGGCGACCTGATAGACGCCATTTTCAAAGAGCGGCGTAAAGAATTGATGGGAGAGGGCTGGCGCTGGTTTGATCTCATTCGCTACAACAAGATCAAACAGAATGATCCTGCTTTTATGGAGCTGATTGCCAAGGGTGGTATCTATTGGCCGGTGGCAGATGAGGTCATCAAACAAAATCCATTGATCACCCAGAATCCCTATTGGCAATGATAAAAACGATAAGATATATGATCAGCATAAAGAGGCTCCTGGTAGCAGGACTGGGAATACTGTTGTTATTCCCGGCTTGCAAAAAGGACAGTGGGTACTACAGTTATGAGAACCAGCTGAAGGAATTTGATGGTAGTACCCTCGAGTTCCTGCAAAGCGAACATCAATATGATTCCTTCCTGCTGGCAGTGGAAAGGGTACACCTGACGGATACATTGAAGTCTGGTTTGTATACCGTATTCGCTCCTACTGACGCCAGCTTCAAACAGGCGATTGAAAACATGAATACGCTCCGCACTATTCAGGGAAGGGCACATATGTTTATCAACACTATACCTTATGAGCAACTGGATACGCTCGTATGCCGCTACATTGTCAGGGATACATTTGCCTCCCGCACTATGGTGTTGCAGGATGGTATCGGACTGACAGCTATAAGGTATAACTATCCCATGCATGGTAAGTTCAATCGTACGGATGCGGAAGGCCACGTGAACGGCGGGCCTGGCGTGATCACCTTCAGTGACACGAAGGGCGTGATCTACACCAATCGCTGGAGTAACGCCAGCACAGTGGCTATTGACATTAAGACCAAAACAGGACTGGTGAATGTGCTGGATAAAGATCACATGTTCGGCTTTGATGAATTTATCCCGAGGATGAACCCTACTGTGTCTTCTCCGTGGAATGAATTTCCTTTCTACATACCCGGCGTAGTAGGACTGGAACAATTCAATCGCGGTGGTAATAAGGTTGCTTACCTGGATTTCTCCCTGAACAACCAGGGAGGACAATATCGTCCGGCCGACCAGGTAGATATTGCTACTGCCGGTGAAGCTGGCCTGAAAGTAGGCTGGACAGAAACAGGAGAGTGGATGGACTACACGGTTGAAGTAACAGAGACCGGTGAGTATGATATGACCTTGCGTTATGGTAGCGGTGGCAGTGATGGCAGGGTACACCTTGAGATGGATGGAAAGCCGATAGTGGGCAGTGCTCTGGTGATGCCGGGGACTGGCGGCTATGATACTTTCCGTGATATTACTACAACAATACAACTGACCGCAGGCCGCCATCTCATGAAGCTATACTTCGATTTCGCCAATTACGATCTGCGTTTCCTCAAGTTTTTACGTAAAGGTGCCCCGATGACTATCCCCGGTGTGATCACCCTGGAAGACTATGACAGCGGCGGTGAAGGGGTAGCTTATCATGATGACAACACAGGTAACAATGGTGGTAAATACCGTCCGAATGAAGGTGTGGACATCGACTTCGCTAAAAACGAAGGCGGCGGCTACCAGGTGGGCTGGACGGGTACGGGCGAATGGATGAACTACACAGTAGTGGTAAAAGAGACAGGATATTATAACACATACATACTCGCCGGTTCTGAAAGGAGTGATGGGGTTGTTCACCTTGAGTTTGACGGAGTGGATGTTACAGGCCAGCTGAAAATGCCTAACACTGGCAATTATCATAAAAGACAAAACGTCACCACCAGTGTCTATCTGACTAAAGGGACGCATGTGATGCGCTTTTTTGTAGATCACGAAGGGTTCGATGTGAAGTCTGTCACATTCCGGCCATTAAACTAAAACATTACTACCCATGCGACGACTTTTTATATTACTGTCTTTATCATTGTTGTTCTTCGCCTGCCGTAAATGGGCGGCAGACGATCTCGACTACCTCAGCAAGCGCGCGGTGTATAACCAGCGGGTATTCTCTCCTATACTGGGGCGGACCACTTTATATTCCCAGATCTTTAATACAGATAACTCTACAACCCCCATCAATTTCCGCATACTGAACGTAAGGTATAAGAAGGATGGTAAAGCTACCAATGATTTTGAACAGAAAGTAGAAGCACTGGTCTGGAAAGCGACTTATACCGGCGAGGAAAAATCACTGGCAGAGATAGAAGCCAAACGTGGTATAGAAACCCATTCTGTTTTTGAAGTCAGACAACAGTCAGGCGATTTTGTACTCTGGGCGGAAGCAAAGGGCATCTCCATGCGACAGCAACCTGACTCTGGTTATTTGTTCGATGTGGAAGCCTCCAATTCCGGTGGCACCAACATGTATAAAGACCTTTCCCTGATGCCATTCAAGGAACAAGCTTATGCGCCTTATGAGTATGATGCGATCACAGGCGCACATCGCGCGAATTATCCCAATCCTAATGATTCATCCATATTTGAGCTGATCTACAATCACCCGGGTGTATACAACATGATAGATGATGGCACCAATCTGCAATTGAAAGGCGATAGTGTCAGGGTATTCTTTCATCGCAAAGGAGACGGCAATTCTTTATCCTTCAAGTTCATGGATAAGGATTCCCTGCCTATCAATCCTGAGAAGTTCAATCTTACGCCCTGGGATTCCCTTTTACACGGCTTCAATAAACAGATGACGGCAACGGAGGTGAACTACCAGGTGGCTTATCCGATCCCCGTAATGCGCTTTAAAACAAGATATACGAATGGAGACGGCTCGCAGGCATATGTGAAGTTCAGCTTCAGCAGGCTGGGATTTGGGAATATCAGGGAAATCGGCGTACTGGACCTGAATTTCAATATTTATCAGAAAGGCGACTGGGAGATCATTTTCTATTTCCGGAATAATCCAAGGTTCAGGGATGAATGAGTTAACAACACAAAAAACTGTGACTATGCAATGTCTGCGTTTATATAAAATGATAGGACTGTTACTGTTGCTGCCGGTACTGGTGGCGCAGGCACAGGAGAAAATACAGGTGAAGGGCGTAGTAAGGGATGCCCAGACCAATGAACCGCTGGTGGGCGTAAGCATCATGGCGGGTACTCCGCCTAAAGCAGTAGGCGTTACTAATGCTTCAGGTGCTTTCAGTGTATCTGTTGTACCGGATGCTGCTTTGTTGTTCCGCTATATCGGCTTTTCAGATTATAAGTTTAAACTGAAAGACAAACGTGATCTGGTGATAAGGCTGGTGGTAACGGAGAATAAACTGAATGAAGCGGTCGTGATCGGTTACCAGAAGAAGACCAGGGAGGTTACCACAGGTTCTGCCGTGATCGTAAGCGGTAAGGAGCTGCAGGATATTCCTGTATCGAATGTGGAACAACTCTTACAGGGGCGCGTAGCAGGTCTGAATATTCAGAACAATACCGGTACACCGGGTGGCCGTGGTATCATACAAATCAGGGGTTTGTCCAATATCAGCGTTACCGGTAGTGGTAATGACGCCTTTCTTTCTCCCACGTCTCCGCTATATGTAATAGATGGGGTACCGGTAGAGGCAGATGCCAACTTTGAATATGGATATCAATCGGCGGGACCAGGCGTAAGCCCTTTATCACTGATTCCTCCGGAAGACATTGAAAGTATGGAGATCCTGAAAGACTCGCAGGCTACGGCCTTGTATGGATCAAGAGGCGCATATGGTGTGATCCTGATCACGACAAGGCGTGGTAGTTCTCCTATCCCCATAGTAAGATATACGGGTAACTTCTTCATCAATAACCCTCCTAAACTACGCCCTACCATAGGTGGTAAGGAAGAGAGAAGAATAAGGCTGGGAATGATCTATGGAGGAAATAACATGGAGGATATTTACAAGATCTCTAACCAGCCTTTCCTGGCGGATAGTCTGAATCCATATTACAACAACTCCACAGACTGGCAGAATGTTTTCTATGCTACTACTTACAACCAGACGCACAACGTGAATATCAGCGGTGGTGATCCTAAGTTTAACTATAAGGTAGACCTGGGGTACTATCATGAAAATGGGGTGATCCGCAATACAGGATTTGACCGTTATTCTATTAATACGAATATGCTGTATCAGCCTAATCCCAAATTCAGAGTGTTTACTACTTTGTCCACGCAGGTGGGTAGAAGGAATAAGGGCGATGGTAATGGCCTTACACAGAGCGGGGTATCGAGTAACGCGTCTGCCTCATCATTACTGCCGGGACCTTCTTTTTACCAAAGTACTGCCGGCGTGTTATCTGCATTGAACACCAGGAATGACAACAAAACGGGAAACGTGCGCAGCAGTCTTGATGTGAGCTATCAATTAATACAGGGCCTGAACCTTGGTTCCAGCGTGAGTTATGAATATGCTTCCAATACGGAAGACAGATTCACTCCTGCAGAGGCTCATAATGATTTCTCTCAGATCTATGCTTACAATGACCGGAAGTATACACTGTACAACCGCAATACGATATCATATAACTATATCCTGAATACAAACCATAATTTCTTCATTTCTGCTTTTAACGAATTCTATAACCGCGGTTTCCAGGCACAGGTGATTCAGCAGGAAAAAACGCCGAATAACCAATACGAAGGACCGCTCGGTTATGATGGATATGCTTCCCGCGGAGGAGGTCTCCTGGATAACTACAGCAAACAGCACGTGGCCTCCTTTGCAGGAACATTTTCCTACAACTACAAGCAGAAGTATGTAGTGGATTTCAGTTACCGTATGGATGGCACATCCAGCAGCGGTTTTGAGGATCCATACTCCAAGAACCCCGCCATTGGTATCCGTTGGAACTTCAACAAGGAACCGGGTCTGAGCAGCAGTAAATGGCTGACCTATGGATCACTGCGTGGTAGCTGGGGGCAGAACATTGTACCTACCGGTGATATCTTTTCCATCTACGGTACCTATGATCCACGAGGTACTTATAATGCGAATCCCCGCTTAGGCATTAACTTCGGCCAGCTGCCCAATACCTATCTGCAGCCCACTGCCACGACACAGTATAACTTTGGTTTTGAGGCAGGGTTCTTTGACAGCAGGTTAGAGGTGATCTTCGACGGATACTATAAAACCGTGAAGAACCTGCTGCGTACCAAATCATTGTCCAATATTACCGGCTTCAATGAGATCACTACTAATGAAACTTCACTGATCAACTACGGATATGAGCTGACCTTCACCTTCCGTCCGTTGCCACGTACGAGTGCGGTACAGTGGACCATTTCACTCAATGGCGCCTTGAACAAAGACGTGCTGACCAGTCTTCCGAACGGCGCAAGACAACTGGTGCAATATGACAATTCGACTAGTCAGCATACATTGTTCCGTGTGGGACGTAACAGTCTTACCAACTATCTGCTGAAGACGGAGGGCGTTTACGCCACCGATGCGGATGTGCCTGTAGATCCTGCTACCGGTCAACGTTTCCGTACCGCAAATGGTACTTACTTTAAAGCAGGAGATCCTATCTGGAAAGATGTGGATGGTAACTACATCCTGGATGGAAATGATTATGTGCCTGCCGGTAATTCACAACCGCTGATCACTGGTGGTATACAGTCTTACGTGAACTGGAAGAACTTCTCTCTCAACATCAGCACTTCTTTCACGCTCATCAGGGATATCCTGAATAACGCATTCGCAGAGAGAATGCAGTTCCTGGGAGATCCTTATAATAAGAAAGCGATGGTCGATTTCAGTGATGTCGACTACTGGAAAGGGCAGGGGTCCACTGCGAAATATCCTAATCCTTTTGACTACAAACGCTACAACGACATCAGGCCTTACCGCTATGATCAGACGCTGATACAGGAAGATGGCTCGTACTTCAAGGTGAATACCATGACGCTGGCTTACCTGGTGAACAGGAAGTTTACAAGCCGTTACAGCATCAACTCTGTCCGTATGTACCTGTCTGCCAATAACCTGATCACCTTCTCGCCGTATAGCGGCCCTAATCCGGAGAACGTATCTGCTCTGGGGCGCGATCAGTCAGGAGGTTATCCGATTGCCCGTAGTTACAACTTCGGGATGAATGTTGAATTCTAATGTCTTTAAAAGTATTGCTATGCTCCGGAGGTTTATTTATATCACTGCCTGTTTACTGCTTTGCAGTCAGTACGGGTGTAAGAAGTTCCTGAATGTGGAGCCGCTGGACCGGCTTTCAGGGAACACGTTCTTCAAATCAGCGAAAGATGTAGAAGATAATATATGGGATATCTATGGCCTGTTCAGGGATGCTTCAGGTTCCTGTCCGCTGTTTGCCCTGGCGGGGGAAGCAAGGGGGGGGATGCTGGCCATGTCGCCGAAGGGGGACGGGTCTGACAGGACCTTCGTGGAATATGTAGCCAAAAATGACCTGATACCGGTTATTTACAGGCCGGCAGGAAAAGATTTCTGGGACATCTTCGATCTCTATATGCTGGCAGACTGGAAGCCTTTCTATCGCGTGATACAGGCCTGTAATATCCTTATCTATGAAGTGGACAGAAGGGCTATACCCGACCTGGACGAGGCCCGTAAAAAGACTTATAAAGCAGAAGCCACCTTTATGCGCTGTCTTTCCTATTTCATCATGGTAAGGCTATGGGGAGATGTGGTGTACTACACAGATGCTTATCACCAGGCGCCATTACCGAGGGAGAAAATGGTGACAGTAATGAACAATTGTATTGCAGACCTGACAGCGGTATTGGAAGCGTTGCCCTGGAGCTTTACGGAGCCTGCTTACCAGGGTGCCCGTACCAGTCGGGGATCTGCTATCGGACTGTTGATGGAAATGCATATGTGGAATGCCGGTTTCGATAAAGCAAACGCACAAAATCATTATCAGACTACAGCTGATCTGGGTGATGAACTGATGAAAAGCGGCGCTTATATGCTATTGCCGATAGAAGAGTCATTTACCATCTTCAAAGGCCGTTCAAGGGAAAGCCTGTTTGATATCGTGATCAGCTCCAACTATGGAGAAGGACTGGCAGAGAAATGGAATGACCTTTCCGAGCTGGTGGTGCATTACCCGTATAAACGTCCTGCCTGGAACCACCAGTATAGCTTCTGTTACTTCCGTGCAGAGTATCTGCGGCGCCTGTATCCATCGGGTGTGCCCGATGCCAGGATCCAGATGTGGTTCGACTCACAGATGTTTGCCAACGATGGCACTTTCATGTTTCTCAAGTATAACAGCCTTTACGAGCAGGGTAATTCGGACGTGAATGTGGATAACAACCTCATTGTATTGCGGTATGCCGGCGCCATCCTGCTGAGAGCAGAAGCATTGGCAGAACTGGGACAGACAGATGAAGCCATCCGTTTGATGAACATGATCAGGCAGCGTGCAAAGACGACGTTATACCAGGGAGGAACAGGCCAGGCACTGAAGGACGCCATTTTTACGGAAAGGGCAAAAGAGCTGATGATGGAAGGTCACTATTATTTTGATGTGGTGCGTACCGGCAGGGTGACGAACCAGCAATGGTGTTACTATCCGCTTACACAGGCGCAGTTCGATAACGGTGGCTGGACATGGCCTATCAATACTGCTGCGCTGGATAACAATCCCTATATGCAACTGAACAATTATTGGTTAAGATAAAATAATACTTATGCGGACAATACTGTGCTTTATGGCTGCCCTCTTACTGGGTTTGTGCGCCTGTAATAAAGATAAATACTATCAGGATTCCGGTACCCACGATCCTGTTTTTAAAGGAACTACACTGGACTACCTGGACGCTGTACCTTTCTATTTTGATACCGTGGCTACGATTGTAAGACTGGCGGGTATGGAAGAGGTTTTTAACAGTGATACGCTTACTTTCTTCGCGCCGACTGACAGAAGTGTGCTGCGTTTGATGAGGTCCCTTAATTATGACCTGTACCGTTTAGGGCATGATACTGTCAAAGCGCTGTCGGACGTACCAAAGGAGATCTGGTTTAAATACCTGCAGCGGTATATGTTTCATGGCAGTAATGAACTGAAGGATTATCCTCAGATAGATTATAACCTGCTGAATACCTATCCGGGGCAAGGGTTCCTGTCATGGAATGGCTCGCCTATGAACATTGGCGTTGTGTATAATGATGATAACGGTGTGAAGTATGTGGGGTACCGGCAGCTCTCCATTGCCTGCATCCCGGATCCTGCAAGGCCCAGGGAGAACTGGATCATTGATTATGTGGCCTCCTGTAATATCACTACTTACAACGGGGTCGTCCATACATTGACGGATGATCATTACTATTTCGGATTCCAGGGAGATCTCTTCATTGCAGACATGATCTCTGTAATGGAAAACGGAGGTTAATAAAAAGCGTGTATCACATGAGAATAATATCAATGGCAGCGCTGTTAATGATGCTTTTCGTAACAGCCTGTAAAAAAGATAAAGCGTACGATGATCCTTATGCCGGGGGAAAAGAACCGCTGGGAGTAACGCTAAGTACGGAAATACCCAATCCGTCAGAAGCTGCGCCGGGTACTGTGATCACCTTTAAAGGTAAGGGGCTCATGAAATACAGGGATTCCCTGCTGTTCAACTTTAACGGAGAGGCCGCAGAGATCGTAAAAGTGGATTCTACCGGCATACAGGTGAAAGTACCTGTTACTGCCAGTACTGGTGTGACTTCTGTGACTATCGGCGATCAGATCTTCTTCGGCCCCCTTTTCAAAGTAAGAGGCAACCTGGATATCGACAACAACTATAAAGTAGTGGTAGGCGCCAACAGCTGGGTGAGCGATGTATATCGCTTTGCTGACGGAAGGATATTGCTGGTAGGCGATTTCCTGGACTATGAACGTAAAGGCATAGTAAGACCTATCAGCAGGATAGTGTTGACTTCCCGCGATGGGGAAATGGACCGCAGCCTGCAGTCGGGAAGAGGAGCTGATGGTTCGCTGAACAGTATAGGGGTATTGCCCAGTGGTAAGCTGGTGGTAGGCGGCAGCTTTGCTTCCTACGACATCCATCAGGCAGAGATCCATAACATCACCGTATTGAATAGTAACGGTTCTATTGACTCTATGAGTGTGAACACTTTTACTGACAAGGATACAGTGCCTTCTTTCAATGGCGGTACAGACGGGAGGATTAACCGGGTCTTTGTATATAATAATCGTATTACCGCCATTGGTGGTTTCAACTACTACCTGCGGTTTGTATATGGGAAATCAGATTATCTGCAGGAAAGAGATTCACTCGTTACCGATAGTATACTGGTCCGCCAGCTGATACGCTTTTATCCTGACGGCACCCTGGATTCCTCTTTCAACTATGACCTGGCGCGTCACAGGAGTTTTGATGGCCCTAATGGTCCTATCAGCGACGCTTATCAGCAGGCTGACGGGAAGATCATCATTGTAGGTCGTTTTACACGCTATAACGGGCAACCGGCGCCCTATATAGCACGTCTGAACCTGGATGGCAGTCTGGACCCCGGCTTTGGTGGCAGTGGTGCTGACAACGATATTATTTCCATCCGTTATAATGAAACCACACAACGCTTCGTGCTGGCGGGCAACTTTGATAAGTTCGATGGTACTGCGCACAGCGGGTTAGTGATGTTACGGACGGACGGTACGCCTGATGAACAATTCATCGCTGCACAGAGGGCAAGTAATGAAAGTTATTACTGTGCACAGCAGCTGAGTAACGGACTGGTAGTTGTGAATGGGAATTTCACCCGCTATGATAACGTGCACCGCAGTGGGTTCATGGTGTTGGACAGAACGGCCAAACTGGCGCAGGGATATAACAATACCGCTGATTTTTCAGGCGTCCTGCTTAGGGTATTTGAAACCATCAATACCTCCGGACAAACGCAGGCCCTCATTATGGGAAGATTTAGCCGCTTTAATAATAAAGAGATCAGTAATGTAGTCCGCCTGTTATTCAAATGATAAAATTATCCGCATATATGAAGAATTTCAACCGGCTGGCAGTTATCATTACAGTTATACTGCTTTCAGCCTGTAATAAAGGCTATGACAGGCTGCTCGATGAGAGGGAGTATGAAGATACGACAGGTGTGACCGGTAAGCAGCCTAAAATACTATTTCTCGTCGTAGACGGCGCCCGCGGGGAATCTGTACGGAATGCACAGGCATCACACCTGCTTGAGCTGGGCGATAATGCCATCTATTCCTGGAACAGCATCAGCGATACCCTTAGTCTGGATGCTACCGCATGGGCAGATCTGCTGACAGGGGTGCGCAAGGAAAAACACGGTGTGGTGAAAAGTAATTTCAGCGACAACAGGCTTGGGCAATATCCTGTCTTTTTCAAATACATTAAAGCGCGTATGCCAGCGTTCCGAATTGCGGCATACAGCGCTACAGATTCACTGGGTAAAATGCTGATCACTGACGCAGATGTGAACCGGACCTTTGGTAATGACGATGACGCGACGGAACAGGCTATCCTGGACGAACTGAAGATTGATACAGCTGGACTGGTATTTGGTCAGTTTAGTCAGGTAGCTACAGCCGGTAAGACTTATGGTTACGATGCCAGCATACCGGAATACAAGGCGGCAATCCTGCGTGTGGATGAATATATCGGTAACATTATGAATGCCCTACGGCAGCGTAAGAATTATCAGCATGAAAACTGGCTGGTGGTGGTAACATCCGGCAGGGGTGGTCCTTTCAATATTCCGCCTGATGAAGATGACGGCACCATTCTCAGTAATCCGAAAGTGAACACTTTCACTATTTTTTACTCACCCCGCTATATACCGAACTTCATAGACAGGCCTTATACGGGAGCCCGTTATACGGGCAAGGCGGTGCGCCTCTATGGGAAAACAGCTGCGGATGCTGTATATGCCACCATTGACGAAGGCAAGGAGGACCTGAGCCTTGGTAAGACCAATGAAGTGACCATTGCACTGAAGATCAAAAAGAATAAGACCATTTATGGTGACTATTCCTATACCTATCCTAATATCATTGGCAACAACCTGTCCCTGGACTGGTGGAAGAATACCGGCTGGGCTATGTCCCTGGAAACAAACGGTTGGGGTGTACACTACGGGCAGAATGGCGCTGGTTTTAATATGGCGACCGGCGCCAATATCAGTGATGGTAAATGGCATGATCTGACAGCAGTGTTCCTGAACAGGGACAATAAACGTTTCATCCGTCTGTTCACCGACGGGAACTTTAATACCGAAGCGGAGATCACTTCTTACGGCAACTTTGATACAGATGATCCGCTGACGTTGGGATATGTACCGGGAAATGTTACTGATGATAACCGCTGGCTGAATGCCTATGTTACGGAGATCCGTTTCTGGCGGGCTGCATTGCCAGATAACGTGATCAAGGAATATGTCTGTGCGGAAGAATTACCTACTTCTCATCCTTACCATGACTACCTGATTGGATACTGGCCCTGCAGGGATGGATTTGGCGGTGTCTTCAAGGACCAGACGGAATACAAACACGATTTCCAGATACATAACAACTACCAGTGGGATGACTTTAGTGACCTGATGTGCCCTAATTCCTCCGCCAACCTGACGCAACTGGTGCCACAACCGGTGGATGTAGCCCGGCAGATCATGAACTGGCTGCAGATAGCGGTAGATACCAAATGGCAGATGGACGGCAGGGTATGGGTGACTTCCTATGTATCTATCTGAATATATTTTTTAACTGCAAATACGCTGATATGAGTCGCAATATGCTTCCTGTGTTGTTACTGCTCCTGTTGTCTGGTATGGTATCCTGTAAAAAGGATGACAAGTTCCAGGATGAGCAGCTGGACGCTGTGAATATATCCATTCAAAGTACAAACGGGCGGATAGCTGTGCCTGCGGGTAACAATTACACCAAAACAACCGATTATCTCAATATACCTGTTAAGATCGTACTCTCTGCCACTGCTCCGAAGATCTTTACAGTAGATGTGCATGTGAACAACGATACCATCACGCACCTGATAGAACAGCAGCAGCTGGGAGATGCGGTGTTGCTGGAGGAAAGCTATTATCAGTTGCCCAGGATGGCGGAGATCCGGTTTGGGATAGATACATTCACGCTGCCTCTGCAGATCAGTATGCAGGCTATTGAACGGTATTATGGCAAGACATTGGCGCTGGCTGTCGGGCTTTCCGATGTGGGTAAGAACAATACCCTGGATGCTGCCGGTAAGATGGCTATTCTATTAATCAATACTGCAGAAATTATCCGGCAGGAGGATATTCACTACATCTCCTTTACGGCGGCAGGCAGTATATTACAGCAACCTTCGGGAACTGATCATGTGTTGGGTACAAACGAAGTGGTATTGCCTGTCAGTGTAACGTTGGGAGGAGTGGCAGGAGGCGCCTTTACCGTGAGTGTCAATGCAAGCCCCGATACGGCGCAGGTATTGATAGATGACGGTACATTGAGCGGGTCTGCATTGCTGAAAGAAGGAGATGATTATAGCATTCCATCCACGCTGACATTCCCCGCCAATACAAATACGGCCAGATTTAACCTGGTAGTGAAAACAGAAGCTCTGAAAAGGAATGTGCAGAATAAACCGGTGCTGGCATTAAGTCTTAGCAGCCCCACCAGGCATCTGTTGGATGCGGAGCGCAGTACCATCGTGATGACATTGGATCCTTCCAAACTGATCGAAACAGATATTACCAATACCAATATCGGTTATAAGACACAATACGAGAATACCAGTAATGCGAACGAAACATCAGGTAAACTGATCGATAACAACATCAACTCCAAGTTCCTGTTGTTTAATTTCTCTACGGTTTGGGCGCAGCTGGAATTTGCTACCCCACAAACCACTGGCGCTTATACCATGACGTCTGCCAATGACGCCCCCGAACGTGATCCTAAGAACTGGACACTGGAGGGGTCGGACAATGGTACAGACTGGACGGTGTTGGATACGCAAAGGGACCAGGCTTTTGGCTCCAGGTTCCTGACGGTGAAGTATACCTTCAACAACCAGGTGGCGTTTAAATTCTATCGCCTGAATGTATCTGCCGTGAAAAACAGCTCATTATTCCAGCTGGCCGAGTGGAGGCTTTTAAAACGTCCATAATATTTTTCCTGTTCCCTCAGAACCAGGAGGTTTAGATCCAGAGGCCGGTAATTGCCGGCCTCTTTCTTTAGTGTACTCAGAGGAACGCTCCTTTTTTGAAGTTGTAGGTTCTGCTCTCCCCGGCAGCGGAAATACACAATACATCACTTACCTCTCCTTCTACCATGGAAGGCCAACCAACATAGTGAGACCGAACAAAATGACGAAAAGGGCAGCGGGCTTGGATTTGCGATTCATTGGGTAAAAATATCTTTAAACGTGCAATGCTACAGCGGCACAAGTTATTAATTTTATTAATTTGGAACTTGGTAAATACCCACCCTATGTTAAGAATATTATCCTTTCTATTGATATTGAGCCTTCAGGGTTTTGCGCAGACGGAAAACGTATTGCAACAAATTAGAGAAAGGTACCAGGAAGTCAATAAAAATATCGGCTCTTACAGAGTTGCTGAAGTATATATGTTAGGGATCAGTACAGAAGGGGCCGTTCTGGAAGGGTATTTTACCGGGGACACACTCCAGTTGATGGTGCAGGATGTAACTGGAGAGACGGGCAGATACCGGTTGGAGGTGTATTATGATAAGGGAGCACCGGTGTTTTATTATAATAGGGATTACGAATATGAAGTACCGATATATGATTCTACTTTTAATCAACATAAAATAACTATCGGGGAATGCAGGGCATATTTTGACAAGGGGAAGATGATACGACTGATAGACGAAAAAAACAGGATCTTTGCAAAAAGAGATGCTAAGTTTATAAAAACAGAGCAGGAATATCTGAAAACGGCAGCAGATTTGTATAAGATTGTCTTTGCACACAGATATGAAGAGTACTTCGAGTGGGAACAATAAAATATGAAAATAACACTGTTACAAGGAGATATTACCAAAATGGAAGTAGACGCCATCGTCAATGCGGCTAATTCATCATTATTAGGCGGCGGAGGTGTAGATGGCGCTATCCATAGGGCAGGAGGACCTGCTATACTTGAGGAATGCCGTAAGATCCGCGATAAGCAGGGCAGGTGCGCTGTAGGTGAAGCGGTCATCACAACAGCAGGCAGGCTGCCTGCAAAGTACGTTATACATACGGTCGGGCCTGTATGGAACAAAGGGAATGATGAAGAGAAGGCATTACTGAGGGATGCTTACATGAATAGCCTGGCATTGGCTGTGAAGTATGACGTGAAGACGATCGCCTTCCCCAATATCAGTACGGGTGTGTATCGTTTCCCAAAACAGGTAGCCGCTGAAATAGCAGTAACAGCTGTGGCGGATTTCCTTAATAACGATAACAAGATAAGTAATGTAATATTCGTCTGTTTCGAAAAAGATAATTACGACATCTATTCTCAACTGCTTACCCAACAGGGAGCCATATAGCTTTTCTGCGGTAACGGTGTGTGTCATTGATAAGAGCATGATTGCATTCAGCTGCAGTCATGCTTTTCTTTTTTAAGATTCATTTAGTACTTTTTCCCGTAAAGAGGCTGGAGGGAAGGAGGACGGTATCTGCAACAGCGTTCAGATATCTCATCTGTTGTATACTGGTACCAAACGGAACCGCATCAGCCATTCCCGAAATTGCCTGCAAAGGAATAAACTGGAGGTTTATTAAGCGAGGGTTATGGCCAGTACATTTTCAAGCTGTTTGCACAGCTCGCCAAAACTGGAAGGTTTTGTCAGGAAGTGTGATGCACCGAGTTCGGCAGTCTCAATGCCATCTTGTTCTCTAAGTGAGGTGGTGAAAATAACAACAGGAATATCGCGATAGGCGCTGTTCTTTTTTATTTCAGCCAGGAACTGTTTGCCATTCATCTTAGGCATATTCAGGTCCAGGAAAATAAGATCGCATTGAAGAATGCCGCTGTCGAGCATTCGCAAGCCTTCTTCTCCGTCAGAAGCAAAGTGACAGGTAGCAGCACTATCCACGATGGACATTGCCTCTCCAAAAAGCTCCTGATCGTCCATGTCATCGTCTACCAGTAAAATTACTTTTTTTGCCATATGTGCCGCAAAATTAGTGATAATCTGTCAATCTATGGCGGGTTTAAGCGGAATGTTTATGCTTACCAGATATTAGAAAAATGGGGTATGAGTATATCGCCGCAGTGAATGTACTGTATACTGCAGGGAAGATCTGTAAGTTGCTGTCTGCAGGACAGCCGGATACTGCTGCGGCGCCTGCATCAATGTCTCCATCCTTTGCAGCAAACGCGCTATGAGAAGATGTTTGCGTAATATGATAAAATAGAACGGCTTATGATTATTATTAATTGTTGTAACTTTTTTTGTAGGAAATGTTGTATATTCAAATAGTCGCAATTAGTCTATAATGCAATACTGCACTGCAATTGCAGTATTGCTGGGAACCCAGTTAAGAGGGTACAGATAAAGTTAACCTGATTGAAATGGAAGACAACCTTTACTTGCGCATACTCAACGCGCTGTCTTTGAAATTGTGTTTATACTTCACTCCTCCAGGTGTTCAGGAAATTAACCGCCAATATTACTGCAACGACTCCGCAGCACAAACTGTAAGCTGGTTAAATCTCCATCCCGGATAGTATAGTGTGAATAAAGCAATCCCTACCACGTTCTCTTCCTCACCTAATAATTAACTAACATGAAACTAGACGTTAACTTTAATCCACTTTTGACATTTCAACAAACTGAAAATGTACCTGCATCACTTGAACATTATCTGTCTTCAGAGAAGCCTCCCTTATTTTATACGGCGCCCCAGTGCAATGTATTGATACAGCAGCTGCAGCTTTTTGAAAGAAGTTTCTGGTATACTGTGATCAACGCCACTGAAGATAATCTGCTGTTAAGATTTGACCTGATGCCTGGTCTGAGTAAATTATTGATCTATACTATTCAGAATGATGATGAAATGATGTTCCTGCATCAGGATATAGGAATTGATATCGGGGAGAATGATTACTGTTACCTGGGAGGCGGGTTTCAGTCAAAAGACCTTCGGGTGCTGGTGAGCAAAGGGACATACCAGTCATTGGCTTTTCCTTTCTCTCCTGAACAGGATGATAGTGAAAGTATGAAGAGTGCGGAAACTTTTTCGTTCGTAAACAAATTTCTTTTCGCGCTGGGCCTGTTGAATACAGAGACCAGGAAGTAGATACCATTTATTCTATCATAAAAACCTTACCAATATGCCAATTGAGTTCCGGTTACCTCACTATTTAGTGCAGGACGTAGTGGTAACGCATGCTGTGCCGACCCGTTACCGTAAATTGAAATTGCCTATTGAGGATACAGCAGCATTGTTCTTATCCGGCAAATGGGGAGCGATGCTCAAACAGCATGTGCAGGTGGCCGACAGTTTTTATTGCGAATTATATGCTGAACCGGCAACCGACATGGAATTGTTGCTCTCCGTCACAGAGCCGGTCATTATCATGCAGACAATGATGACCGGCAATATACGTGTTACATATGCTGACAGCCGCATGCAGCTGCACCCCGGCAAAATAGGGATGCAATACCTGGCCCCGGGAGTTACTTATACTATCAGTCTGACGGCCGGACAACATTACCGCAGTGTTTATTTCCAGGCGCCGGCAGCCATGCTGGAAGAACTGAGCGACACTTATCCGCAGATAACGGATATGCTGCAGACCGTAAAGACCGGTAGTGGTTTTTCGACACATCTGCCCTACATCCGGTTGAGCGCCGCTATGCGCAGCGAAATAGAGAAAATGAAGAATTGCCCGCTGACGGGGCAGGCGCGTACCCAGTACTATAATAACCGTATCAGTGATGTGGTGATCGCTTACCTGGATAGTATGCATCGTATTACTTTGCAGGATAGCAGACTAATATTACTGCATGAAAAAGAGATCGATGAATTCATTGAAAGGGTAGACAGATGTCCGGAAGAACATGTGAACGTAGAGCAACGTGCACATGCTCTGGGATTGACAGAACGTGCGCTGGAAAACGCTTTCAAGTTGAAGCTGGGCAGCACCGTAAAGATATACATACTGCAGCAGCGGGTAGAAAAGGCCAAGCAGTTGTTACTGGCTACCATGCATACGATAACAGATATCGCTATGGAAGTTGGTTATTCTGACCCCTCTTATTTTATCAGGATCTTTAAACAGACGGAAGGCGTCACGCCGGGACGGTACAGAAGTGATCACAGTGCAGCTATATAGCTGCGTATAGGACAAAAGAAATTAAAAAGTGCTGATAATTTGCCGCCTTTGTCCTATCCGTTTTATGAATGACTAGCGATATTTGAATTGTATTTATGAGATTACCCCGTATAGAAAGCCATTACGTTAAGAATTGTTAATACCACAAAAGAAATAATCTTATGAAAGATCTCTAAAGAGCCTTGTTTGTAAAATGATTTTTCAGGTCTTATTTAAACTGTCATAGCATAACATATTTTGCCTTTTCATAATAATGCGGGCAGGCATTCTTCCCAGGATGCTGTTTTCCTCAACTACTTACGGAGTAAGTATGCCTTGCAGAAGATCAATCAGCCGGATGTCCACTCCTTTGTAGATGCAAAGGTTTGGAATCCGCTGGTGGAAAGGATTTGAACAGCTCTTTTTAATGGTATATTGAGGATATTTAGCTGTTCTGCTTGTCCAGGCGGGACATTTCTGAAACTAATTACATTATAGCCCATGGAGATGGTCATCCGATGAGGCGCCCGTCAAAAAGCGATGCATGTTCGTAAACATTTGTTAAGCGTTGGTCCCTGGCCTGCCACCCTTTCTTCATCCATTGAATTAAGCCCCCTCCGAAAGGCAGGCTGCACTTTCGCAATACAGTTACATATTGACTCAGCCTTTCCCTCGTTAACATCGTGAGTCAGCAACTGTATTTTTAATCGTTCCGGGAGAATTGCCATCAGGCTTTTTTCCCGGAATTTGTATTTTCTCCCCGTTGTTCACAACCTGCCCTCCAAAATGCCCGGTATTTGTTATCTTATAGCCCACAAATCAACTCTCCATGAAGAATCCCGCATTATTATGCTTAGCGTTATGCTGCCTGCTCCCGCAGGTTTTTGCCCAGAAAAGGGTTCACGTTATACCAGAACCGGTGTCCGTACAGGAGCAACCGGGCGAATTTATTATCGACAATAATGTCGCCATTACCACCACATCTACGGATAAGCAGCTGGCTGGCACGTTACAGTGGTTTTCCGATCATGTAAATACCGCTACCGGATTCCGTTTAAAGCAAAGCAGGGAACCCGGTGTAAAGGCGATCAACATTGTCCTGAAACAGGGCGAAAAAGAGGAAGGGTATACGCTGGCCGTAATGCCAAAAGAGATGACCCTGACAGCAGGGAGTCCGGCAGGTGTTTTTTATGGTCTGCAAACCTTGCTGCAGCTATTGCCGCCGGATATTGAAAGCCGTAAACCTGTTAGCCGTACCTGGGCGGTTCCCTGCGCTACCATTACGGATTACCCCCGTTTTGGCTGGAGAGGCCTGATGCTGGACGTAAGCCGACATTTCTATACCAAGGAAGAGGTAAAGCGCTACATCGATGAAATGGCCAAATACAAGTACAACATCTTCCACTGGCACCTGAGCGATGACAATGGCTGGCGTATAGAGATAAAGAGCCTGCCTGAACTGACAAAAACCGGTGCATGGCGTGTGCCGCGTACCGGCAGATGGGGTAATTTTGAATCGCCCCAGCCGGGAGAAGCTGCTACTGACGGCGGTTTCTATACCCAGGAGGATATTAAGGAGGTGATAGCCTATGCCCAGTCCCGTTACATTACCATCCTGCCCGAAATAGATGTACCTGCGCATAGCCTGGCTATGATCGCTTCTTATCCTAACCTGTCCTGCACGCAGTTGCAATACAGTGTAAACCCGGGCAGCCGTTTCTATAAAATGGAGGACAATGCATTGTGTATAGG
Organism: Chitinophaga sp. CF418; assembly: GCF_900142925.1. Classification (GTDB taxonomy): domain Bacteria; phylum Bacteroidota; class Bacteroidia; order Chitinophagales; family Chitinophagaceae; genus Chitinophaga. The sequence goes on along the minus strand of NZ_FRCN01000004.1, from coordinate 43,590 downwards.
CAACGATTCTGTTTTCCTGGTGCTGGATAAGGTCTTCACTGAGATAGCGGCCTTATTCCCTTTCAACTACATTCATGTGGGCGGAGATGAAGCTTATAAAGGCTTCTGGGATAAATGCCCGAAGTGTCAGAAAAGAATGGCGCAGGAGCATCTGAAGAATGTGGATGAACTGCAGAGCTATTTCGTGAAACGCATGGAAAAAATGTTGAAGAGCAAAGGTAAAAAGCTGATCGGATGGGATGAGATCCTGGAAGGAGGATTAGCGCCGGAGGCGACTGTTATGAGCTGGAGAGGCATGAAGGGCGGCATTGAAGCAGCAAAGCAAAACCATCATGTGGTAATGAGCCCCTGGGACTTTTGTTACCTCGACCTGTACCAGGGAGATCCTGCTGCAGAACCGCCTACTTACGGTATGTGTCGTCTGACTGATTCATACAATTACGACCCGGTGCCGGAAGGAGTGGATGAGCAGTACATCCTCGGTGGACAAGGCAATCTGTGGACGGAATCCGTATCCAATTACAGGCACATTCAATACATGACCTGGCCGAGAGCATTGGCATTGTCTGAAGTGTACTGGAGCCCGAAATCAAAACGTAACTGGGATGATTTCATTAACAGGATGGAGATAGAATTTGTCCGCATGGACACTGCTCAGATCAAATATTCCCGCAGCGCCTGGAATGCGATTGTAAAACCTCAGCAAAGCAATGGCGGAGAATTGTCGGTACAGTTATCAACAGAGATCAAGGGATTGGATATTTATTACTCATTTGATAATTCCGATCCTGATAACTGGTACCCGCGTTATACCGGACAGCCGCTGATTTTTCCACCTGGTGCAACAAATTTGAGTGTCATTACTTACAGCAACGGAAAGGCAATCGGAGAACAGGTGACCGTTAGTAAAGAAGAGTTGTTAAAACGATTAAAGGATAACTAGTTAATACCCAGTCGGGTAATTCTGAAAGCGTCGTCTGAGTTATCAGACGGCGCTTTACTGTATTACATATATAACATTTTTATTCTTTTTTCAGAAAACAATTCCTTACTTTGAATGTAATTTAACTATCCGGAAAACCTGATGACTATACCAACTAGGAGTCTACTTCCCTCAGTGGCTCTAACCATTATTTATTGCCTGGTCTCTTCTATTTTTATTCATGCACGGAATAACAGTATTACAGACAGTGAGCTTTGTACCCAGCCAACCGGCATACAAGTGAAGAACGGGAACAGTGGAGGGACTGGAGTCCGGGATATGGATACAACACCTGTTGTTACCACTATTTCTACCAATGCCGCCAGTGGTATTTATGGCGTTGGCAGCACGATTACCTTTAACGTTACTTTCGATCAGGTAGTTAGGGTAAGCGGAGGTACACCCGCGCTTATACTGGGCACAAATCCTGTGAACAGAACTGCTTTATATATTTCCGGAGATAATACGAATACGCTCGCTTTTGCCTATACTGTAAATACAGGAGATACCACTGCCAAACTGGATTATACCGGTACGGATGCATTGCTTTTCAATGGCGCTGTTATTCGGGGTGGTGGTGGCTCCATAGCTTCACTTTCATTACCTGTGCCCGGTAGTGCGGGTTCTATTGCCGGCCAGCGCACAATTGTGATTGACGGGAATGCGCCTGCTGCACCTGTTATCAACATACCTGTTCCCAATGCCGTATTCAATACCACTGATATGCTGATCAGCGGCACTGCTGAACCTAATACCCTGATCACTGTATATATTGACGGCAATGTGCTGACCACCGCCACTACTGATGCAGGCGGCAGTTGGTCGTCGGCCTTTACGGCCAACTTACTGGCTGATGGAAACCACAATATCAGGGCCACAGCAACTGATCTGGCGAAGAATGTAAGTCTGCCGGGTACAGCTATTCCCATCGTAACAGATGTTACCATTCCTGGCGCTATGTCGGTGGCGATGCTATCCAGCAATCAGAATCCTTCCTATGCCACTACAGATGATGTGATCACGGTTTATTTTACGGTAGATGATAATATCTATCTACCGGAGATCACCATACTGGGTAAGCCTGTCGTTGTTAATATGGTAGGCGCCAAAGAGTACGTTGGCAGATATACAGTGACAGCAATTGATCCTGATGGATCAGTCCCGTTCTCCATCGACTTTAAAGATCTGCATGGAAATGCCGGGGCCACTATTACTACTACAACAGATAACAGCAAAATTGTGATAGACAGAAAACGACCAGCCGTTACACTGAATACAATAGAAACTTCGCCGCTCAGGCATGCATTTATTGTCTACATCAGTTTCAGTGAGGCGATAGCTGATTTTGACCTGAGTTATCTGACTGCTACCAATGCTATTATTTCTGATCTGACCAGTGTGAGTAACAACGTAATGACGGTCCTGGTCACACCTCAGTACGATGGCATGGTTACTCTGAAGCTGGCCGCCAATGCTGCCCACGACGTAGCTGGCAACCCCAGTCTGGCATCTGCAGATCTGGAAGTGGAAGCACTCTTCGGAGGATATTTTGAGAAAGTGTACCCCAATCCTGCATCAGGAATCATGCATCTTCATTTCACCGGTACTGTGAACGAAAAAGCTAAAGTAAGCATGACAAGTTTCATGGGTGTGTTGGTATATGAGAAGGACCTGCAGATGGATAATAAGACGCTGACAGTGGATGTGAGCGGTCTGGAAGCAGGAGCGTACATCATGAGAATTACGTCAAAGAATTATAATTTTTACACCAATGTTATGGTGGTACATTAACATAATCAGGTCCGTAACCGTACTGTTGTTACAACACTTCTAAATATTTCCCCTGCATTTTGCATGCTGTGCCTTTGTCTCCGGTATGGACAAAAATCCTGTATGAGTCTGTTCTGTAGCCCATTTCAGCCCTTGTCTTTTGAGCAGAATTGGTCGGTTCATGCGCTGTTTTTTGGAGAAAATAATTTCCGGCAACGATTGCGTAAATAAAAAGTACGAGAATTAAATAATTCTGTAGCTTGTCAAAAATTAGTGTCACACAGACACTGTTGACAAATAGTAATCAAGATTCCATGGTTGTGAAACGGGGGCTGTAGCTCAGGTTTTGGCATGCAAACATTGTCACGATGCTTCGTAGAAAGGTATGAAGAAAAGCTTAAAATTCCTTTGGTATGAAAAATTATGTATTCCATCATCTGATCGCTCAGAAGATTTTTTGCCAGCGGTTATTTAGATGCCATTTCCTGAATTAAGGACGCCTATTTATTAAGAAAATTCCACTATTAAAAGCAGCATTCAGTTAGACCACTGTGTTTTGGTTTGCTGTATTCAGCAAAAAAATCAGCTGATGAAAAATTTTTTATTCCACAAAAAACTGTTATTGCCTGGTGCATTATTATTCCAAATGACGACTGTTGCACAGCAGATGGCTGTTAACAATCCTAATGCGACACCACCAGCCATTGCACAGGCAAAAGAAATTATCCTCAAGGGGAAAGTAATAGGGACAGAAGAAGGTACCGGCCTGCCCGGAGTTACCGTACGCGTAAAAGTGGGCAACAAAGGTACCACCACCTTGCCTGACGGTTCTTATACCCTGAAAGTGCATGAGAATTCCACTATTGTTGTATCCCTGATAGGATATGTTACACAGGAGATTCCTGTGAACAGACAACAAAGTATAGATGTGTTCCTGGCTAAAGACGTAAAGGCCCTGAATGAGACTGTGATCATCGGCTATGGCTCTCAGAAGCGGCCTAACGTGCTTGGCGCGGTAGCCGCGGTAAGTGCCGCCGAGATCGAGGACCTGCCTGTCGCCAATCTGGCTACCGCCCTGCAGAACAAAGTGCCGGGTGTATCAGTGTCACAGTCTTCCGGCCGTCCGGGTTCCACTACATCCCTCACCATTCGTAATCCGGTGACCTGGGCTGCCACTGGTTCTTCCACTGATCCGCTATTCGTGATAGACGGCTTCCAGATGACTAAACAGGATTTTGACAACCTGGATGCTACACAGATAGAAAGTGTTACCTTTCTTAAAGATGCGGCAGCCTCTATTTATGGAGCCAGGGGGGCTAACGGTGTGGTGCTGGTGAAAACCAAAATGGGCCGTCCGGGCAAGCCCCGTATCAGTTATGCTGGCTCTCACGGTATCTCTTCGGCGACCTACATTCCTGAAATGTTATCCTCCTACGATCATGCGGTAATGCTGAACAATAAGTATACCTCTCTCGCAGATGCGAATACTGCGAAGTATTATACTGCCGACGAACTGGCTTACCTGAAAACACATAATTACAACTGGATAGATGATGTCTGGAAAAGTTCACACCTCAGCCGTCATACGCTCAATGTGAGCGGCGGCAGCGAACGGGTGACATTCTTCACCGGTGCCAACTACTACTCGGAAGATGGTAACGTGGGCGATCTGAATATCACTAAATATGGTCTGCGCATGGGTGTGAATGCGAAGATCATCGATAATCTGACCGCCAGCATCTCCTTTTCTACCGACAACTCTAAGATAAACAGGCCCACTCCTAAAACGGTACAATCCGGGCTGACCGAACAGGCTGACCAGATGAATGGCACTGTAAGCGCCCTGCTGCTGACGCCGGGATGGGTGCCTATGTATATTGACGGCAGACCGGTTTACTCTTCTGCTCCCGGATGGCATCCCGGAGAGTTGGTAAAAACAGGAAGTTACAGCCGTACCCGCTCACAGGGACAGACCATCAATGCCAGCCTGGATTATAAACTGCCGGCTATCGAAGGACTCTCTTTCCGGGTACAATATGCCCGCAACTCCCGGAATACTTTTGGCAAAGAGTTTTACCTGCCTTATTCCCTGTACAACTTTGTAAGAGAAGGTGTGCATCAGACTACACAGAACGTCATTTTTACCAATCAGCTGACATCCACTAATCCTAGTACGCTGATCAAGAATGGTAACCTGATGACGGAATCTTACGGTGGCTCCAACAACTACCAGCTGAATGAGGCTATCAATTATTCGCGAACCTTCGGCAAGCACGATATTAGTGTAATACTGGTGGCAGAACAGGGCGAATCATTCACAGATGCTTTTGATACCCGTCGTGAACAGGTAGTGATACCTGGCATCGATGAGCTGTTCGCTTTCAGCATGGATAAGAGCTTCTACGACAACTCCGGTTCTTCCGGCGAAACTGGCAGGATGAGTTACATCAGCCGTCTGAACTATGCCTTTATGGATAGATACCTGCTGGAGGCTACCTTCCGTGCGGATGCTTCCCAGAACTTCCCGAAGAATTCCCGCTGGGGTTACTTTCCTTCCGTAGCAGTGGGCTGGAAAATATCACAGGAGAAATTCTTTATCGATAATGTGAAGTTTGTGAATGACCTGAAGATCAGGTTCCAGGTAGGTCTTACCGGTAATGACGCTGTACAGAACTATCAATACAAGGAACGTTATACCCAGACTACCGGTATGCTGTTTGGCAATACTATGACCAGTGGTTTGAACAATAACAATATTCCTAATTACGCTATTACCTGGGAAAAAGCATTGTATAAGAACCTGGGATTTGATGGTAGCTTTTTCGACCGCCGTTTTGATTTTGCTATCGACCTGTATCACCGCTATAACTATGACATGCTGATGCAGCCTACCAGCACAGTGCCTACCAGTTTTGGCGGTGGTATCTCCGATCAGAACTATGGCCGTCTGAAATCATATGGTATTGAGGCTATGCTGAACTATAATGGTAGTGTGGGTAAGGATTTCAAATATAATGTGGCTGTCAACTTTGGTATCAGCGACAACAAGGTGATCCGGAAATACTATGGCGCCGGGGATACTGCCTGGAGAAATCCTATAGGCCGCAGAACAGATAATGGCCTGGAAGGATACAAGTCAACCGGCATCCTGCGCACACAGGCAGAAGTAGATGCTTTCCTGGCCAAGAATCCTAACTGGACCATCGACGGCGAAAAGCTGATACCGGGTTATATGAACTATGAAGATATTAACAAGGACGGTCGGATAGATGAGAACGACAAGACACGTATTGCACCAAGAGGTAGCAGTCTGTTTGGCGTAGGATTCAACCTGGGCGCATCCTGGAAGACGCTTAAGTTCAGTGTGAACATCGGTCTGCAGGTGGGTGGTTCTTTAGCTTATGACAAGTCAGCAAGAACACCGGCTACTGAGAACCTGCGTTCCCTCGCCATCTGGAAAGATTCCTGGTCGCCGGAGAATCCTGATGCGAAATATCCGCTGATCAACTCTCCGCTGATTAAGGAAGTTTCTGACTTCTGGGTGCGCAGCGCTACTACCATGCGTGTGAATAACATGATGTTGTCTTACGGTATTCCGCAGGCTCTTTCCGCCCGTTGGAAAGTGCCTGAGTTCAGGGTATTCGTGACCGGTACCAACCTTTGGTCCATTATTAACAATCAGCCTTACAAAGATCCGGCAACCAACCTGGCGGTAGATTATCCTGCCCTGCGTACCTATACTTTCGGATTGAATGTGAGCCTGTAAATTATCAAGCCATGCGAAAAATATTCAGCTATATATTACTTACTGCCTGTCTGAGCGCCTGTTCTGACATTCTTGATAAGACAGACCTGACAGGTATCGACGAGCGTACCTGGGATAACGAGTCTACCGCCACGCTCTACCTGAACAGGTTGTATGATGTATCCATGCCTTCCTGGCCCAACCTGTCAGGTTCTACTTTGCTGCCTACCGCTATCCACGACTTGTCTGACGATTATAACGGTGGAGAAGCGAAGATCTGGTATGGTACATTGTCTGTGGATAACATCACCGATTTCTTTGGGGGTAATGCCTCCAACAATGCCTGGGCATATATCCGCAAGATCAACATCCTGCTAACGGAAATAGAAAAAGGAGCGCTGCCCCTGGACATAAAGACAAAGATCAAGGCGCAGGCGTATTTCCTGAGGGGATGGTTATATTTTCAGCTCATCAAATTGTATGGCGGCGTACCTTATATCAGTCATCCGCAGGACTGGATCACAGAAAATCTGTATGTGAAGAGGAACAAGACCTCAGAATGTGTGGATTCCATTGCCCGGGATTTTGACATGGCTACTGCCTTGCCGGCTACCTGGGGTAGTTCGGACAGGGGAAGGATCACAAGAGGGGCTGCATTGGGAATTAAGGGCCGTATGCTGCTGTTTTGGGCCAGTCCGCAGTTCAACCCTAATAATGAAGCAGAACGCTGGGAAAGGGCTTATAAAGCCAATAGGGCAGCATATGATACTTTGCTGATAGATGGATATGGATTGTTTTCCAGTTTTGCCAATATCTGGCTGGATGAAGGCACCGGTAACAAGGAAGTGATCATGTTACGTTCTTTCGATGGGGCTAACAAGGCAAGCACTTTTGAAGATGCCGCCCGCCCTTATTCTGAATCTAATGGCGGGGGTGGCTCTTATCAGCCAACGCTGGAACTGGTGAATGCGTTCCCTACTGCAGACGGTCTGCCGATTACTGACCCTGGTGCAGGATACGATCCTGTATATTACTGGAAGAACCGGGACCCCCGTTTCGATGCCACCATCGCTTATAATGGTTGTATATGGCCATTGAGTAATAAGACAGGACGTAAGCAATGGACATATACCGGGGTGACTGAAGACAAGAACAAGCCTACTGCCACTGGCTTCTATTGCCGTAAGAATATCAATACTTCGACGATTAAAGATAATACCAAACTGGGTAAAACAGACTGGATAGAAATGCGTTTTGCTGAAGTGATGCTGAACCTCGCGGAGTGTGCCAACGCTACCGGCCGTATGCAGGAGGCTTATGATCTGTTGATTGCCATTCGGAAAAGAGCCGGTATCCGTGCTGGCGAAGGAGGACTCTATGGATTGAAACCTGCTATGTCCAAAGATGAAATGTTCACTGCTATTATCAACGAGCGCCGCATAGAACTGGCTTTTGAAGGTAAACGTTATGATGACCTGCGCCGTAACAAACTGTTCGATCAGTTGAATGGTAAAAAACGTTCTATTCTGAAAATCGCGGTGAAGGCACCATATACAGTAGCAGACCTGGAAAAAACAGATGCTACGGGCCTCATGCTGCGTGACAAGCTGGACCTCAACGGACCGGATTATACGACATATTTTACAACAACAGTAGATGTGCTGGATACGCAAAAGCCGATCAACTATCCGTCCAACTATTATTTTTACGCCATTCCGACTACGAATATTACGAGGAATCCCGGTCTTGTGCAGACAGTAGGGTGGACGAATGGCACTTTTAATCCGCTTGAGTAAAATAACATAACATAATTAATCATCTCTGGACTGTTAAAAAGGTTAAAGACCATTAAACTATCTGACTCGTATGAAACATTATCTCGCCGGAACTTTGCTTATCGCCGCCCTCGGCACGGCGCACGGCGCTTTTGCTCAGTATCCAACCATCCCGAAAGCAGTACAGGAGGTCAGTGATTCACTGCTGGAAGCAGCCAAAAAACATGCTGATGAGGCATGGGAGAAGGCTTTGCCTATCGTAAAACAGGAAGCCCGTCAGGGGAAACCTTATGTACCATTTGCCGCCCGTCCTACTGACCTGCCGCAGGCAACGATCCCTGCTTTCCCTGGTGCGGAAGGTGGTGGCGCCTACACCTTTGGCGGAAGGGGTGGAAAGATCTTTGTGGTGACCAGCCTTGCCGACAGTGGCCCCGGTACCTTGCGTGATGCCTGTGAAGCAGGTGGCGCCCGTACCGTTATCTTTAACGTTGCCGGTATCATCAAACTGAAGACGCCTATTATTCTCATGGCGCCATATATCTCTATTGCGGGACAGACAGCACCCGGCGATGGTGTCTGTGTAGCCGGTGAATCTTTCTGGATCAATACACATGATGTCGTGATCCGTTATATGCGTTTCCGTCGTGGCGAAACTACTGTGGGCCGCAGGGATGATGCCCTGGGTGGAAATCCGATCGGTAATATCATCATAGACCATTGCTCTACCAGCTGGGGCCTGGATGAGAATATCTCCCTCTATCGTCACATGTACAACCCGGGTGCAGGGTATCCGGAAGAAAAATTACCTACAGTAAATATCACTATCCAGAATACGATCTCTGCCGAAGCGCTGGATACTTACAACCACGCGTTTGGCAGCACATTGGGAGGAGAGAATTGTTCCTTCATGCGTAACCTCTGGGCTTGTAATGCAGGTCGCAACCCGTCTATCGGCTGGTTCAGCGTATTCAATTTTGTTAACAACGTAGTCTTCAACTGGAAACACCGTACCGTAGATGGTGGCGACTACCGTTCACAGTTCAATATTATCAATAACTATTTCAAACCAGGTCCTGTCACTCCTAAAGACGATCCTGTTGGTCACAGGATACTGAAACCGGAATCTGGCCGCAGCAAGCTAAAATACAGGGAATTCGGCCGCGCTTATGTAAGTGGTAACATCATGGATGGCTATCCAAAGATCACAAGTAATAACTGGGATGGCGGTGTACAGATAGAAGATATGGATAATGCCGGCGAATACCAGCCAGATATGCGTGTGGAAAAACCACTGCCTATGCCGCGTATGATGATCATGCCCGCAAAGGATGCTTATGAATATGTACTGGATAATGCCGGTGCTACGCTGCCTAAAAGAGATGCAGTAGACACCAGGGTAATAGAGCAGGTAAGAACAGGTAAGATCCAATATAAGGACAATACCGGTTCAAAGATCGGTAGCGAATACATCAAGCGACGCCTGCCGGAAGATTCTTACAAACAAGGTATCATTTACGATATCGCACAGGTGGGTGGATATCCTGAGTATAAGGGAACACCTTATAAAGATACTGACGGAGATGGTATTCCTGATGAATGGGAAACCCGCCATAAGATGAATCCTAAAGATGCAAAGGATGCAGTGCTGGATGCCAATGGTGATGGTTATACCAATATTGAGGACTTCCTGAATGATATCAAAGGAGAAAAGAAGAGTTACCAGATGATCGTGACTGAGCGTGCAGCAAAGATCGTTTCTTCGCTGGATATCAATGATGCGGGTAAGTCAATGCAGGTGCAGGATATCATTGCACAGCAGTATGTGGACCTGCATGATACCGAAGAGAAAAAGGACACGACAATGGTGCATCAGCTGCACGAACGTTACCTGTCGAAATTATCGTCTGTGCTGACCACAGAACAGGTAACAAAAGTAAAAGATGGTATGACTTACAGCATTCTGCCTGTTACCTACAATGCATACCTGCAGATGCTGCCACAGTTGACCAAACAGCAACAGCAGCAGATCATGACCTGGTTGGAAGAAGCACGTGAGAAAGCAATGGATGCCGGTTCATCAGAGCAGAAGCATGCATGGTTCGGTAAATACAAAGGCCGTATCAACAACTATTTATCATCAGCAGGTATTGATATGAAAAAGGCGGAAGCCGAATGGAAGAAACGCAGGAATGAATAGAAGATTATTAATAGCATGGATGGCCTGTTGCATGCCGGCACTGGCAAACGCACAGGTAAAGAAACCGAAAGCACCTTTGGCCCCCGTTTCATGGGAAAAAGGGCAACCGATATACCAGCAGGATGAGCGGGGAAACCGTGTCCCCGACTTCTCCTGGTGTGGTTATATGTCCGGAGATAAAGCATTGCCCCTGGCCCCTGTAAGGGTCAGGGTGCCTGCTATGAAGGAGGATGCTACCGCGAGGATACAGGCAGCGCTTGACTATGTGGCGGCTTTGCCGGCAGACAAAGATGGTATACGCGGAGCGGTGTTGCTGGATAAGGGAACATATGCTGTGAGCGGTAGCCTCCGTATTCATAGCTCTGGTGTCGTGCTGAGAGGAAGCGGAGACAGCACGGTGCTGCTGGCTACGGGTTATAGCCGTGACATATTGGTGCATGTAAGCGGCCGCAATGACAAACAGTTATCACCTGCCATCAAGCTGACAGATGTTTATGTGCCGGTGAATAGCGCTGTCGTGCATGTACCTGCTGGCACTACATTAAAAGTGGGAGATGATGTGGAGATAACAAGGCCCTGCACACAGGCCTGGATACAACAACTAGGTACCGCGCATTTCGGTGGCGGTATTACTACATTAGGATGGAAACCTGGTGACCGGGACATCCACTGGTACAGGAAGATTAGCAAAGTAGAAGGAAATACAGTAACCCTGGATGTACCACTGACCACTGCCTTAGACACTGCTTATGGCGGTGCTGCTATTGCCGTATACAAATGGCCGGGACGTATATCACAGGTGGGTGTGGAAAACCTGCATTGCCGTTCAGTATTTGATGCTAACAATCCTAAGGATGAAGATCATTGCTGGACAGCCATCGCAATAGAAAATACCACAGATGCCTGGGTAAGACGGCTCACTTTCGAACACTTTGCCGGTTCGGCAGTATCAGTCCTGGAAACTGGCCGCAGGGTGACGGTAGAGGATTGTATCTCTTTGTCGCCGGTGTCTGAGATAGGTGGACAGCGCCGGTATACTTTTTTTACTTCTGGTCAGCAAACCTTATTCCAGCGTAACTATGCCCAGTATGGGTATCATGATTTCGCAGCTGGCTTCTGTGCTGCTGGTCCCAATGCTTTTGTGCAATGTATGTCTGATATGCCTTACAGTTTCAGTGGGGCTATTGATAGCTGGGCATCTGGTCTGCTGCTGGATAATGTGATTGTTAACGGTCAGGCATTAGGATTCCCTGACCGCGGACAGGATGGACAAGGTGCAGGATGGACAGCTGCCAATAGTATGCTGTGGCAATGTGCAGCAGCCAGGATTGATTGTCCACGGCCTCCGGGCGCTAATAACTGGGCATTCGGCGCCTGGGCACAGTTTACAGGAGATGGGGAATGGTATAGTTCCAATGAATATGTTCAGCCACGTAGCCTGTATTATGCGCAACTGGCCGCCAGGTTGGGAGGGCAGGCTACGGCGCGTGCTTACCTGTTGCCTGAACTGGGAGATGCTTCCAGCAGTCCGACAGCTGCAGTAGCTGCCGACTTATCCCATCAGGCGATGCAACCTGCTGTTACGTTATATGAATGGATCAGACAGGCTGCACAACGCGAGCCTATTCCGGTAGATGCAGCAGGTGTGCGCATACAGGGAGAGGTGCAATCGCTGCAGGCATCCGCAGTAACAGGAACGAAAATAGTGAATGGATGGCTGGTGAATAATGGTGCCGTTATGATTGGTGATAGAAGGGAAGTGTCCTGGTGGCGTGGGAATATACGCCCTGATGGCATACAGGAAGCTACGCCGCATATTACCCGCTTTGTGCCGGGAAGAACAGGTACAGGTTTGACTGATGATCTGGATTCGGTATCTGCCTGGATGGAACGTAAACATATCGTAGCGATGGATCATAACTATGGTTTATGGTATGAAAGACGTCGTGATGATCATGAACGGGTGCTACGCCTGGATGGTGATGTATGGCCGCCTTTTTATGAGCAGCCTTTCGCCCGTAGCGGACAAGGCACAGCATGGGATGGTCTGAGTAAATATGATCTCACAAAATATAACCGTTGGTATTGGTACCGTCTGCAACAGTTTGCGCATCTCGCTGACCGCAAAGGACAGGTGCTGATCCATCAACAGTATTTCCAGCACAATATTATCGAAGCAGGGGCACACTATGCTGATTTCCCCTGGCGGCCTGCCAACAATGTAAATGCGACCGGCTTTCCTGAGCCGCCGCCCTATGCCGGTGGTAAACGTATTTTCATGGCGGAGCAATTTTATGATACTACCCATGCTGTAAGGAAACAGTTTCACCGCGCTTATATACGCCAATGCCTGGACAACTTCAGCAACAATCATAATGTGATCCAGCTGATAGGTGCGGAGTTCACAGGCCCTTTACATTTTGTGGATTTCTGGGTGGATGTGGTCAGCGCCTGGGAAAAGGAAAAACAGCAACATCCTGTGATCGGGCTCAGTACGACGAAAGATGTGCAGGATGCTATTCTGCAGGATCCTGCACGTTCTCCTGTGGTCGATCTGATAGATATTCGTTACTGGCATTACCAGACAGGTGGTACTACTTATGCTCCTGAGGGAGGTCAGAACCTGGCGCCTCGTCAGCATGCGCGCCTGCTGAAACCTAAACGGAGTGATGAAAAAGAAATATACCGGGCAGTCCGTGAATACCGCGATAAGTATCCCGGTAAAGCGGTGATCTATTCTGCCGATGGTTATGATAAGAACGGCTGGGCTGTATTCATGGCAGGAGGTTCTCTCGCCAATATTCCATCCATAGCTGTACCCGGTTTCCTGTCTGCCGCTGCTGTTATGCATCCGGCAGACATGCCGGGGTTCTTTGCCCTCGCCAACGATCATGGCGATTATATCATCTATACGCCAGGTGCAGCTGCTATTGATGTAGCAGGAGCTTCCGGTACTTTTAATGCTGTATGGATAGATGCCGCCAGCGGACAAACACTGTCAAACAAGAAGAATATTAAAGTTGGTACTGGTGATCCATTATCGACGCCACAACAAGGTGCGTTGGTATTATGGCTGGTACGTAAATAAAGACCTGTTATGCTGAACAAGACCTGTATTGTGACCTTTTGCCTGTTCATTTGTCTGATAGCCTATGCGGATGCTCAGCAGAAAAAGATGTTACCATTGCGTGTGTCTGCCAATGGAAGATATTTTGAAACTACTGATGGCAAGCCTTTCTTCTGGTTAGGGGATACTGGTTGGCTATTATTCACCCGGCTTACCCGGGAAGAAACGGAACAATATCTCACTGACCGTCAGCAAAAGGGGTTCAATGTTATCCAGGTGATGGTACTTCCCGGTGTTACTGCCGCTAATATTTACGGCGACTCTGCACTGATAAGCAAGAATGTTAGTCGTCCGTTGACTACTCCGGGCAATCAATTTGCTGATACTACGCAATATGATTACTGGGATCAAATGGATTTCGTGATTGCCAAAGCAGCGGAGAAAGGGCTGTATATGGCATTGGTGCCTGTATGGGGGAGTCCGGTTAAGGCTGGTCTTGTAACAGAAAAAGAAGCAGCTGCTTATGCGTCTTTTCTTGCGAAACGATATAAAGATTATTCGAACATTATCTGGATAAATGGAGGTGATATCAAAGGCAGTGATGCTATGAACGTCTGGATGGCTATTGGTAATACATTACACAGTGAGGATCCCGGACATCTTGTGACTTTTCATCCGCGTGGACGTACGCAGTCGTCCGACTGGTTTCATAACAGTTCCTGGCTGGCGTTTAATATGTTCCAGTCAGGTCATCGTCGTTATGATCAGGATACTGCTGCTGTTGATAAAAAATATGGAGAGGATAACTGGAAGTATGTAGCTACAGATTATAACAGGAAGCCTGTTAAACCTGTGATAGATGGAGAGCCTTCTTATGAGGGCATTCCTCAGGGCCTGCATGATCCGAAAGAGCCTTTCTGGAAGGATTGTGATGTAAGGCGGTATGCTTATTGGTCTGTGTTTGCCGGAGCTTGCGGATATACTTACGGACATAATGCTGTTATGCAGATGCATAAGCATGGTGATGGGCCTGGGGTGTATGGCGTACGTGAGTATTGGGATACGGCTATTAAGGCGCCTGGTGCCGGGCAGATGGTCTATCTGAAGAAATTGATCTGCTCGCGGAATTATGCTGACCGTATCCCTGATCAGTCACTGGTGGCGGATAATGCTACAGGATATAAACGTCTTTCTGCCACGCGGGGGAAAGATTATGCGTTTGTCTACACTTACACTGGTAGTAAGATCCCTGTGAATATGGGGCGGATTGCAGGTAGTCGTGTTAAAGCTTCGTGGTATGATCCGCGGAATGGTCTTGTTAGTGAGATTGGTGTTTATGCGAATAAAGGTGTGATGGTATTTGATCCGCCCGGAGAAGAACAGAATGGGAATGATTGGGTGTTGGTGATTGACAAGATGTGATTTTGGGAATACGCTTCCGGGGTGTTGATGATTGGTGGGCGTCCTGTCGTCAGCACCAACTCCGTTAGAAGTTGGGTGTTTGTTGCCCGGGGCGATAACCCTGGGGATTCATGTCCCCCCCGAGGGGCGCGAAGGATGATCAATTGAAATTCCCGTTTTAAATGAAACAATTCATCATATACATATTTGCATTCACATTGTTTGCGTGTCGCTCACGAAAAGAGGTCTACATGTTCACCTCATTCCGTGAGCCAGGTAAAGACGGATTGCACTTCCTATATAGCTACGACGGTTATAAATGGGGTAGCTTGCCCAATAGCTTTTTAACCCCGGTAGTAGGCAAGGATAAGATCATGCGGGATCCCAGTATTGTGAAAGGCCCTGATGGTACATTCCATCTTGTATGGACTACCAGCTGGAAAGGTGATAAGGGATTCGGATACACTTACTCAAGAGACCTGCAGCACTGGAAACCGCAACAGTTCATCCCTGTTATGGAGCATGAACCTACTACTGTAAATGTCTGGGCGCCCGAGTTGTATTATGATGACGAGGAAAAACAGTTTATTATCATCTGGGCATCTTGTTTACCCGGGCGTTTTGAGAAAGGGATAGAAGAGGAGAATAATAATCACAGGATGTATTATACGGTTACCAAAGATTTCAAAACGTTCTCTCCTGCGAAGTTGTTCCTTGATCCGGGTTTTAGTGTGATAGATGCTGTGATCGTGAAGACAGGTATACAGGATTATACCCTGGTATTGAAAGACAATACACGGAATGAGAGGGATCTCAAACTTGCTTTTGCTAAACATCCTTTAGGACCTTATAGTACGGCTTCTGCTGCATTTACCGGTAAGCTGACTGAGGGACCCACTGTATTGAAGAACGGCAATGAGTGGTTGATCTATTATGATGATTATGGGAATAAGAGATATGGTGCTGTTAGTACAACAGACTTTCACAACTTTAAAGACATCACCGGGCAGATCAGGGTGCCCGCAGGACATAAGCATGGAACTGTGTTTAAAGTTCGCCGGAAAATATTGAATCAGATCAAATGACCGACATGAGGAAGAGTGCAACGATATGCATTTTGAGTTTATTCTTAGGTACTGTTGCTAAAGCACAGGAAAGTATCCGCTATACAGGTAATACATTAGTGAATGTAGACTATCACCATGGACAATTGCGCCCGGCCATGGGAGTACATAGCATACAGATCATGCGCGCTAATAGGGAACATCCGGAGTTGGGAGATAATATGGGATGGACTTACAATCATGCACCTATGCTGGCGTACTGGAATAAGCGCTTTTATGTGGAATACCTGAGTGATGAGAAAGGAGAAAGTATACCTCCCGGACAGACGCTTTTACTTTCTTCTCAGGATGGTTACAACTGGGGAATGCCCGTGTTGTTGTTCCCTCCCTATAAGGTGCCTGATGGTACTATGAAGGAAGGACATCCAGGTGTGGCGAAAGACCTGATGGCAGTGATGCACCAGCGGATGGGATTTTATGTGTCAAAGAGCAACAGGCTGCTGGCATTAGGTTATTATGGCATTTGCCTGGATGCAAAGGATGACCCGAATGATGGGAATGGAATAGGTCGTGTGGTGAGAGAGATACTGCCTGATGGGAAGTTTGGGCCTATTTATTTTATCAGGTATAATAAAAAGTGGAATAAGGATAATACGTCATTTCCTTTTTACATCAACAATAAGGATAAGGGATTTGTGACTGCCTGTGATGAATTGCTCGCTACTCCCCTAATGATGCAGCAATGGAATGAAGAGGCAGATAGAGATGATCCACTGATCCCTATACATAAGGAATACAAGGCATTCTGTTACTATCACCTGCCGGATGGACGAGTAGTTGGTTTATGGAAGAATGCATTGACAAGCATGAGTAAGGATGAAGGACGTACATGGGGAACAGTAGCACGTGCGCCAGGATTTGTGAACAGTAATGCCAAGATCTGGGGACAACGTACTGCCGATAGAAGATATGTAACAGTGTACAATCCTTCTGAATATCGCTGGCCGCTGGCCTTGTCTGTAAGCCAGGATGGAATAGATTATACAAATCTACTGCTGGTGAATGGGGAAATCACTCCAATGCGGTATGGTGGTAATTATAAATCTTATGGTCCGCAGTATGTGCGGGGAATAGAGGAAGGGAATGGTACACCATCTGATAGCAATTTGTGGATTACTTACAGCATGAATAAGGAAGATATCTGGGTATCTGTAATACCGGTACCTGTTGTGGATAAAGCACCTGCGCATGTGAATGATGTGTTCCCGGAAATGAAGCCGGCTACTGCGTTGAAAGACTGGAATATCTATAGTCCGCGCTGGGCGCCCGTGTCTATCGGAGTAGTACCTATAGATGCACATTTATCTAATGGAACGCCTGCCACAAATGGAGAACCTCAGCTGGTGCTGGAAGATAAAGATCCTTTTGATTATGCGAAGGCAGAAAGACTATTTCCTGCTTCTTCAAAGCTGGCCGTGTCATTTATAGTGAAGGCTGAGCAAAATGATCATGGTTGTTTACACGTCGAATTACAGGATGGGATGGGAACGCCAGGGCTCAGGTTAGTATTTGATGCTGATAGTGTTTTTAAAGCGAAGGCAGGAGCCAGGTTTAAGAACTTCATGAAATATGTACCGGACAGTGTGTATAACGTGCGTCTCACTATTAATACTAAAAATCGCATTTACACTATTAATGTAAATGGAAAAGATGTATTGACCAGTTTAATGTTTGCGCCTGTGGATAAACTGGAAAGAATTGTATTCCGTACCGGTGAGCCAAGACATTTCCCTGATGCGGATACACCTGCTGACCAGGACTATGATCTGAAGCAGGCCGGCGAACAGGAATTCCGTACGGCGAAATTTTATATAAGGTCCCTCAAAACAGCTGAACTATAATGCGTGCATTCGTTTATATATTATTGACGATTGGTATTACTCAGACAATAATAGCCAATTTCCCGTACGATAGGCTTGTTGTATCTAAGTCAGGCGCTGTATCTCTGCAATATCTCCGTTGTGAGATGCTTGTCAATCCGGAGGGTATTGATGCTGTCCGTCCCCACCTCAGTTGGGAGATAACTGGTACAGGCCGTAATATCATGCAGACCGCCTACCAGATCCTGGTGGCATCTACTCCTGAAAAGCTGGCTGCCAATCAGGCGGATCTTTGGAATTCAGGAAAGATGATCTCCCGGAATAGCATTCATATATCCTACAATGGTAAAGTATTACAAAGCCGTCAGCAGTGTTACTGGAAAGTGAGAGTGTGGACAACTGCCGGTGAATCTGAATGGAGTAATGTCGGCTTATGGAGCATGGGACTACTGAATAAGTCCGATTGGAAAGCCAGATGGATAGGTGCAGATACCAGCTTTGCCTGGGATAGTGCCCATACTAAGTTTTCCCGTTTGTCAGCCCGCTATTACCGTAAATCATTTACAGTTAAGCAACCTGTTAAGCGTGCTATGGTCTATGTGGCAGGACCGGGCTCATATGAATTATATATAAACGGAAAACGTACCAGTACGGCAGTGCTGTCGCAATCGCCAACTGATTTCCGTAAGACAGTGAAGTATAATACCTATGATGTTACCAGTGCTTTGCAGAAGGGTGAAAATGTGATCGGTGCTGTATTAGGCAATGGACGCTTTTTTACTATGCGGCAGGCATATAAACCACATAAGATCACCACCTTTGGTTATCCCCGGTTATTGTTGCAGCTGGAAGTGGTGTATGCAGATGGAGCGCGGGATGTTATTGCCAGTGATGCAAGTTGGAAGCTAACTGCTGATGGACCTGTCAGAACAAACAATGAATATGATGGAGAAGAATATGATGCAAATAAAGAGACGCCGGGATGGAATGCTGCAGGCTTTAATGATAAGAGCTGGCAGCAGGTAGAAGTCGTACCTGCACCTGCTGGTATATTACAGGCGCAGATGAATGAGCCTATGCGGATCGTTGACAGGTTACGTCCTCTGTCTGTTAAAGAGAAACAATCAGGTGTATATATTGTGGACATGGGGCAGAATATGGTGGGTTGGTTGCAGTTGAAAGTAAAAGGGAAAAAAGGACAGCAGGTAGTTATGCGTTTTGCAGAAACGCTGAAGGCTGATGGTAGTCTTTATACGGACAATCTTCGTGATGCGAAAGTGACAGACATCTATACTTTGAAAGGAGAGGGGGAAGAGACCTGGTCGCCCGCTTTTGTGTATCACGGATTCCGTTACGCGGAGATCAGCGGTTATCCGGGAAAGCTGGAAAAGAGCGACCTCGAAGGACAGGTGATCAGTGATGATCTGGCGCATACTGGTACATTTGAAACATCTGATCCCACTATCAACAGTATTTATAAAAATGCATACTGGGGTATCCTTGGCAATTATAAGGGGATGCCATTGGATTGCCCGCAGCGCAATGAGCGTATGCCCTGGTTAGGAGATCGCGCTACAGGTGCTTATGGAGAAAGCTTTCTGTTTGATAATGCGAAGTTATATGCCAAATGGCTGGATGATATTGAACAGTCGCAAACCAAAGAAGGTGCTATACCGGACGTGGCTCCCGCCTACTGGAACTATTACTCTGATAATATGACCTGGCCGGGTACTTACCTGATGATCGCCAATACGCTTTATGACCAGTATGGAGATCTGCAGCCCATTGCGAGGCACTATGCATCCATGAAACAATGGCTGCATTACATGAAAACAAAATACCTGGTGGATGGTATTATGACGAAAGACAAGTATGGCGACTGGTGTGTACCACCTGAATCCAAACAGCTGATCCATACTAAAGATTCTTCCCGTATTACAGACGGTGCACTCATTGCAACAGCCTACTATTATCACTATCTGAATATGATGGCAAGGTTTGCCGGATTGTTGCATCAGCCATCTGATGTAGTGATGTTTAAAGCAAGGGCAGATAGTATTAAGACTGCTTTTAATAATCGTTTCCTGCATACAGATCATTACGGCAATAATACGGTAACAGCCAATCTGCTGCCGCTTTCATTCGACATGGTACCCACAGGCGTCCGCAGTCAGGTCTTTAAACATATTACAGACAGCACGCTGTTGAAGTATGATGGTCATATCAGCACCGGGCTTATTGGTACACAGTGGTTGATGCGCGGTCTTACTCATAGTGGCAGACCAGATATTGCCTACCAGATAGCGGCAGACAGGGATTATCCGGGCTGGGGATACATGGTGGAGAATGGTGCCACTACTATCTGGGAATTATGGAATGGTAATACCGCTGCTCCTGCTATGAATTCACACAATCACGTGATGCTGTTGGGAGACCTGCTGGTATGGTTGTATGAGGATATTGCGGGTATTAAAAGCGGTGCACCTGGATATAGTCAATTGGAGATGAAGCCTGTACTGGTTCCTGGCCTTGACTACGTGAATGCATCTTTCCATACTATGCATGGTGTGGTACATAGCAGCTGGAAAAAGGATATCGACAAATTTACGTGGAAGATCTCCATTCCTGTGAATACCACTGCCTCCGTGTATATACCCGCTCGTGCTGTGGCGGGTATACAGGAGGGTGGAAATCCCATTACCAGCATGAAAGATATCAGCTTCCTGAGAATGGAGGGTGATAGGGCTGTATATAAGATCGGGTCGGGTGATTATGTGTTTACTTCCGATCTGCAACTGCCCTGGAAGAAAGGTATTGTGGAAGATGAGTTCATCTTTGAAACAGCCCCTTTCCCTGAAAGCCATGCAGCTACACTGGCTGAAACGCCCAATGGACTGATAGCAGCATGGTTTGGCGGTACAAAAGAAAGAAACCCTGATGTAGGAATCTGGGTGAGTCGTAAAGCGGGTAATAAATGGACAAAACCCGTAGAAGTAGCGAATGGTATCATGTCGGATACAGAACGTGTAGCCTGTTGGAACCCTGTATTATACCAGGTGCCGGGCGGCGCATTACAGCTATTCTATAAAACCGGGAAAAATGTAGGAGCATGGAAAGGCTGGATGAAAACATCCGCCGACGGCGGACTGACATGGTCAGCTGCACAGGCATTGCCAGAAGGCTTTCTGGGACCGGTAAAGAACAAACCTGTTCTGCTGGACAATGGTGAGTTGCTTTGTCCGTCGAGTACCGAAGGAAAAGGTTGGAAAGTACATTTTGAATGTACTACTGATGGAGGTAAGACCTGGACAATGCGTGGTCCTATCAATGATGGTAAGACATTCAATGTTATTCAGCCAGGCGTATTGAAGCATGGCAATGGCAAATTACAGATACTCTGCAGAAGTAAGGAAGGTGTGATTGTGCAGTCATGGTCGGAAGATAATGGTAAAACCTGGTCTCCGCTCAGCGCTACTGCACTGCCTAACAACAACTCCGGTACAGATGCGGTAACGCTTGCAGATGGCAGACAGTTGCTGGTGTACAATCATGTAAAGACGCCAGCTGGTAAATCAAAAGGAGCACGTACGCCATTGAATGTGGCCGTGTCTGATGATGGTATCCACTGGTCTGCTGCCCTGGTGCTGGAAGGATCACCGGTAAGCCAGTATTCTTATCCTTCCGTGATACAGACTGCTGATGGTTACGTTCATGTAGTGTATACCTGGCGCAGGCAAAGGATCAGGCACGTGAAGATAGATCCGCGTGCTCTTGAATTGAAACCTATAAATAATGAGCAATGGCCATGATGGGGAAAACTGGCAGACGTCGCTTCCTGGGCAACGCCGCTTTACTGGCAGGAGGATTATTACTACCGGAAATGGTGCTGGCAGCCTTTAAAAAAGACCCAAGATACCGGGTGGCGGTATGTGACTGGATGATCCTGAAACGTCAGAAATTAGGCGCTTTTCAGCTTACAAAGGATATCGGTGCTGATGGCGTGGAAGTAGATATGGGAGGATTGGGCAACCGTCCGACCTTTGATAGTAAACTATCTGATCCTGTTGTACGCCAACAATTCCTGGATACGTCTAAGTCGCTCAGTATAGCGATCAGCTCTATTGCTATGTCAGGCTTTTACGCACAATCTTTTGCAGAAAGACCGGAAGCTGAAGTGGAAAAGATGGTACAGGATTGTATCGATACCATGGTGCAGATGAATGTGAAAATTGCCTTTCTGCCTCTGGGTGTGCAGTGCGATCTGGTAAAACGTCCTGAACTGTGGCCGGTGATCGTGCAGCGGTTAAAAACTGTGGGCGCGAACGCAGAAAAGGCAGGTGTGATCATTGGGGTGGAAACAGCACTGCCAGCTACTGAGGAAGTAAAGTTGCTGGATGAAACAGGTTCTCCTGCAGTAAAGAGTTATTTCAATTTTTCCAATGCCCTGCAGGCAGGACGTGATCTGCACCAGGAATTAAAGGCCCTGGGCGCTAAACGCATCTGTCAGATCCATTGCACTGATACAGATGGTGTATGGTTGCAGAACAATCCGCGCATCAATATGAAGGAGGTGAAGCGCACGCTGGACAAGATGCACTGGAGTGGGTGGCTGGTAATAGAACGTTCCCGGGATGCGAATGATCCCCGGAATGTAAAGAAGAACTTCAGTGCGAATGCGGCTTATATGAAGTCTGTATTTCAGTAAAGATGCAGCCGGTATGTCAACACTCCGCCGGGAAAGGTCTGTCTGCAGGAAGTGTTAATGGTCTTGCCAGCCAGGAATTTTTTCACAAAATGAATATTAGTCAACCCATAGATGCTTGCATGGCATCCGTACGATTTTTATGAAGCGATATTTCTTTCTGATCATTTTTTGTATTTCTGTAAAAGCTGGTATGGCACAGGATCAATACCTGGACAGCATATTCAGGCAACCTCCTGCCAGTGCGAAGCCCTGGGTGTTCTGGTACTGGATGCATGCCAGTGTGAGCCGTGCGGGGATCACCGCCGATCTGGAAGCAATGAAGGAAGCAGGCATTGGAGGTGCATATCTGATGCCTATTAAAGGAAAAGCGAACCCGCCTTTTATCAATCCGCCGGTAGAACAGTTAAGTCCTGCCTGGTGGGATATGGTACGCTTTGCACATAGTGAGGCCGGGAGACTGGGGCTGCAGCTGGGAATGCATGTAAGTGATGGTTTTGCTTTGGCCGGAGGTCCCTGGATCACACCGGAATTATCTATGCAGAAAGTAGTATGGACAGCTACCTCAGTAAAAGGGAACACTGTATTCAATGACACTTTACCTCAACCCGAAACTAACGAAAAGTACTACAGAGACATTGCTGTGCTGGCATTCCCTTCCTTACCGGTAGATAAACAAACGCCTGTTGTAAGTACCAGTCAACCAGGCGTTAATGGTCAGTTCCTCACTGTGCCCGCGAATAAGGAAAGTTTCCGCAGCCAGGACCCTTGCTGGATCCAGTATGCGTATGAACGGCCTTTCACCTGTTATGCAGTGACAGTACGTACTAATGGTAATAATTACCAGGCGCACCGCCTGCGTATTTCAGTAAGCGATAATGGAATTGATTTCAGGCCCGCCGCTAAGCTCGATGCTCCGCGCCACGGCTGGCAGGATACTGACGCGCCAGTTACACATGCTATTACGCCGGTAACGGCCCGTTTCTTCCGCTTTTCTTACGATAAGGAAGGATCGGAGCCTGGGGCGGAAGACCTGGATGCCGCCAAATGGAAGCAAAGTCTGAAGATAACAGGACTGCTCCTTTCAGATCAGCCGCGTATTCACCAGTTTGAAGGTAAGAGTGGCGCTGTATGGCGCATCAGCCCTTATACCACAACACAACAGATCCCTGATAAAGATTGTATTCCCCTTGATAAAATAGCAGATCTCACTGCGCTGGTGGACACAAAAGGTAAACTTCACTGGAAAGCGCCTGCGGGTAACTGGACAATTCTGCGCATAGGGCATACCTCTACAGGGCATACCAATGCTACCGGTGGCGTAGGCGCGGGACTGGAATGTGACAAGTTTAATAGTGCCGCAGTACGTGTACAGTTTGATCACTGGTTTGGAGAAACTGTCCGCAGGATAGGGCCACAACTGGCAGACAGCGTATTGAAGGTTTTTCATGTGGACAGCTGGGAATGTGGTAGTCAGAACTGGTCATCCCATTTCAGGGAAGAGTTTAGCAAGCGTCGTGGTTATGATCTCTTGCGTTATCTGCCGGCCATGGCAGGATATCCTGTACAGAACACACAAACAGCTGAATACTTCCTGCACGATGTAAGAACTACGATCACGGAATTAGTAAAACAGCACTTTTATGATACGCTGGCAGCATTAGCACATGCACATGGATGTACGTTCAGTGCAGAAAGTGTAGCACCTACTATGACCGGAGATGGCATGCAGCATTATCAGTCAGCCGATATCCCGATGGGAGAATACTGGTTGAGAAGCCCTACGCATGATAAACCCAATGATATGCTGGACGCTATTTCCGGAGCGCATATATACGGCAAACAGATCGTGCAGGCAGAGGCATTTACAGAATTGCGTATGCGCTGGGATGAATATCCTGGTATGCTGAAGACACTGGCTGACCGCAATTATGCATTAGGAATTAATAAACTGGTGTACCATGTGTTTGCACATAACCCCTGGACAGATCAGCGTCCTGGTATGACACTGGATGGCATAGGTCTCTATTTTCAGCGTAACCAGACCTGGTGGAAACCAGGCAGGGCATGGGTATCCTATGCACAGCGCTGTCAGGCCTTATTGCAGCAGGGACGTCCGGTGGCAGATGTTGCAGTATTCACCGGAGAAGAGATACCACGCAGGGCAGTATTGCCTGAAAGATTGATAAGCGTATTACCTGGTCTTTTCGGGGATAGCATGGTCTATATGGAATCGCAGCGTATGGCCAACAGGGGTGGTCCTTTGCAGGAAATGCCTGCTGGGGTGACTGCTTCTGCGAATATTACAGATCCTGCTGTTTGGGTGGATGCATTGCATGGATACAATTATGATTCATTTAATAAAGATGCCTTATTGCGGCTCGCAACAGTGAAGAACGGCAATATCGTGTTGCCGGGAGGAGCCATATACCGGCTGCTGGTGTTGCCCGGTACGATGGCTATGTCTCCTGAAGGCAATTTATTATCCCGCGAAACGGTATTCCATCTCAGAAGATTACTGAATGAAGGAGCAACTATACTAGTGAACGGGCCTGTCAGATCTCTCGAAGCACCGGATAGTGTTATCACTTTAGGTAATGAAGGTGTGATACAAGGTCCCTGGAAAGCAGCTTCATTTGATGTAATAGGATTGTTGCCGGACCTGCTGGTGAAAGAACCATCAGGTAAAAGAGCTAAGGCTATTGCATGGACACATCGCAGCTCCCCTGACTATGATATTTATTTTGTGTCTAATCAGGCGGAGATGGAACGCATGGTGAATATGTCTTTCCGTACAACCGGCAGGTTGCCCGAATTGTGGGACCCGGTAACAGGTGAACAGCGTATGGCTACAGACTGGGCATTGCAGGATGGGCGTACAAACCTGCAATTGCAATTATCAGCTAATGGTAGCATTTTTATTGTCTTTCGTAAAGCAACAGGAGCAAAGGAAATGCATAGGGCAGTTAACTGGCAGATGTTGGAAACCATAGGAACATTGAATGGTCAATGGGAAGTGAAGTTTGATACAACGGCAGGTGGTCCTGAAGCTCCGCTTATGTTCAATGAGCTGACAGACTGGACGAAGCATGCTTCTCCGCAGATACGTTATTATTCAGGTACAGCAACATACAAGCAAAGTTTTGAATGGTCCCTGGACAAGCAGGATACTTTATCCCGCGTCTTCCTTGATCTGGGGCGTGTAGCCAATATGGCAGAGGTTACCGTGAATGGTATCAACTGTGGTGTAGCATGGACGTATCCTTACCGTGTGGATATCACACCAGGCTTACGTGAAGGAAAGAATGAATTATCTGTCGCTGTAACAAATACCTGGGCTAACCGCCTGATCGGGGATACTGCTTTGCCGGTGGCACAGCGTATTACACATACTACTGCTCCCTTACGTCTGCAGAATGTTCCGTTGCTGGAAGCGGGATTGTTAGGGCCGGTACAGCTGCAGCGGGAGAAGATGATGACTGTTGACCGTGTGCCTGCAACCATAATGGAGAAAATCTATCATGAGATTAAAACGCCTTACAAGTACGGCATGGTGATGACTCCGCCGGATGACAGTAAGAAGCTGGATTGCCCCAGCATATTCCGTAAGGGAGGGAAATGGTATATGGTATATATCATGTATGATGGCCGCGGGTATGAAACATGGCTGGCGGTAAGCAAAGACCTGCTCCACTGGAAGACAAAAGGAAAAATGATGTCATTTGCTGATAGCACCACTTTGTGGGATGTGAATCAGCGGGCAGGGTATATTTCCCTACAGGATTATGAGTGGGGTGGTAACTACAAATGGCAGTCGTTCAGGAATAAACATTGGATGACATATATCGGTGGCGCCAGGACAGGATATGAACAGGGCCTGTTATCTATCGGTATTGCTAACACCCCTAAAAAGACCACTAAGCCGCATGAGTGGTATCGCTTTGATAAACCTGCCTTAATGGCGACAGATAGCAATGCTGGCTGGTGGGAGAATAACACCATTTACAAAAGCTCTGTAATATGGGATAAGACAAAAACTACAGGTTATCCTTTTGTGATGTACTACAATGCCAAAGGGGATAGTCTGAATCCTAAGCGGGGAAAGGAACGTATTGGTATGGCGGTATCTGATGATATGGAACACTGGAAAAGATATTTCAATCAGCCTGTGTTGGACCATTATACCGGTATTACCGGAGATGCCGTGATACAGCGTATGCATAATGTATGGGTGATGTTTTATTTCGGTGCATTCTGGAAGAACAGACCTACAGCCTTTAATCGCTTCGCCTGTTCTTACGACCTGGTACACTGGTCTGACTGGTATGGGGAAGACCTGATCAATTCAACAGAAGATTATGATGGCCGCTTTGCCCATAAGTCTTTTGTTATTTCTTACAAGGGAGTTGTCTATCATTTCTATTGTGCGGTCAATAAGAAAGACCAACGTGGTATTGCAGTAGCAACTTCCAAAGATCTTGGTAAAAGCACACTTAATTTCACGAAAGATAAATGATGATGAGCCGTCTGCTGATAGGATTATTCACTTGTTTGCTGTGCAGTACGAAGCTGACAGCACAACGTGTACAGTTGTTTGACGATAACTGGCTTTTCTGGCGGGGCGCTGCACAGGGAGCAGAAGATACTTTATTCAATGATGCCGACTGGCGTAAGGTATCATTACCACATGACTGGAGTATTGAAGACCTGCCCGGAACTGTTTCTCCTTTTAATAAGGGGGCGCTCAGCCAGGTGAGTGGCGGATTTACTACCGGAGGCAGTGGCTGGTACCGCAAGCATTTTGTTATGCCTGTTGGGCAACATGGTAAGCGCATCATCATTCAGTTTGATGGTGTGTATATGAATGCGCAGGTGTGGATCAATGGAAAGAAACTGGGTAAACATCCTTACGGGTATACTGCTTTCTGGTATGATGTTACGCCGCATGTAAGATTTGGAAAGGAGAACCTGTTGGTAGTAAAGGTAAGGAATGAAGGAGAGAACAGTCGCTGGTATGCAGGATCGGGTATTTACCGGCATGTGTGGCTCAAAGCGTTGGAACCGGTGCATGTGGCTCAATGGGGTACTTATATTACTACGCCCCTGGTGAATAACAGTGCAGCAACAGTCAACGTCAATACAACATTACAGAATGAAACAGGGGCAGCTGTCACTGCTACTGTGGTTACACGCTTGTCAGATGAAAAAGGGAAAGTGGTGGCAGAACATAAGGGGCAGCAACAGGTACAGGCAGGGAAGGATACGGTACTGCAACAACTTATTACAGTGAAATCTCCCGCGCTTTGGTCTGTTGAGTCGCCGGTATTGTATAAAGCCATCTCACAGATATATGTTGGTGATCAGCTGAAGGATAGTATTACTACCTCCTTTGGTATCCGCACAATTGCCGTGGATGCACAAAAAGGCTTTCAGCTTAATGGTAAAACAATCAAGCTGAAAGGAGGTTGTGTGCATCATGATAACGGGCCATTGGGCGCAAAGGCATATGACAGGGCAGAAGAGCGTAAAGTCTCATTGCTGAAGGCCAGTGGGTACAATGCGATCCGCTGTTCACACAACCCGCCTTCACCTGCTTTCCTAGATGCCTGTGATCGCTTAGGTATGCTGGTGATAGATGAGGCTTTTGATACCTGGAAGGATGGTAAGAATCCGGAGGACTACCACCTGTATTTTGATGACTGGTGGAAACGTGATATAGAAAGCATGGTATATCGTGACCGTAATCATCCCTCCATCATTATGTGGAGCACAGGAAATGAGATCCCTCATCGTGAGAAGCCGGAAGTAGCAAAGGTAGCGGGTATGCTGCGGGATCATATCCGCAGTATAGATACAACACGTTTCATTACCTGCGGTGTAAATGGTATTGCCCCGGATAAGGATGCTTTCTTATCAACACTGGACATTGCCGGTTATAACTATGCCCGTGATCAATACGTGAAAGACCATGAACGCGTTCCACAGCGCGTGATGATGGCTACAGAATCTTTTGCCATAGAAGCTTATGATTACTGGATGGCTGTTGCAGATCATCCCTGGGTGATTGGTGATTTTGTCTGGACGGCTTTTGATTATATCGGGGAGGCCAGTATTGGATGGTTGGGATATATGCAACATCAGGGTTTTTATCCCTGGAATCTGGCTTATTGTGGTGATATTGATATCTGCGGATGGAAACGTCCGCAGTCATACTACCGTGATGTACTTTGGAAACCTGATCAGATCTCTCTCTTTGTAAAACCACCAAAGCCTTCTTTTGATACAAATACCCATAAAGTAGAATGGAGTCACTGGGAATGGTATGACGCCCGGGATAGCTGGAACTGGGAAGGTTATGAAGGAAAGCCGCTGGAAGTATCAGTATATACTTCCTATGAAGAAGCGGAGCTATTTCTGAACGGCGTTTCTTTAGGCCGCAGAAAAGCAGGCAGGGAGAATCGTTTTATGGCGGTATGGCAGGTGCCTTATTCCCCGGGAAAACTAACAGCAACTGGGTATAAAGGCAAACAGAAATCTCCAGTTGCCATATTGTCCACAGCGGGGAAGGCTGCACAGATAAAGCTGACGGCCGACAGGCAGCAAATCATTGCTGATGGGCAGGACCTGAGTTATGTGACTGTTGAGCTGACCGATGCAGATGGTAACAGGTTGCCCAATGCAGATGATCTGGTAAAATTTGAGATCGTTGGTCCCGGTTCCATCGCAGGTGTAGGTAATGCCAATCCAATGAGTGTTGAGAGTTATCAATTGCCACAACGTAAAGCCTGGCAGGGTAGGTGTCTGGCTATCATAAAGGCAGACAAAGCTGCAGGGAATATCACTTTACAGGTTACAGCAGCCGGTTTGCCAGCGGCGCAACTAACCATTACATCGACATCAGCGCATAAAGAATGATAAGCATGAGATTGTGTATCATAGTGCTATTCCTCTCATTATCCATGAAAGGGTGGGGCCAGGAATTGCAGACCGTTAACCTGAGTACTGATCATAAGATAGATCCTATAGGTACTTCCCTTACTCCTACATTCAGCTGGGAAATAACTGCTTCCCAAAGAGGATGCATGCAGACGATGTTCCAGATACAGTTAACTGAGGATAGTACATTGACCGGAACGAAAGATACAAGCGCCCGTATTGGTACTTCGCAGTCTTATAACATAGACGCTCATCTTGTGAACCGCTCCATACTGCCTGCACATAAATATTACTGGAGGGTGCGTGTATGGGATAATCATGGTAATGTGTCATCGTGGAGTGCTGCAGCGGCTTTTACAACAGCCCTTGCCAGCCGGCAGGACTGGGGACAGGCGCAGTGGATAGGTTATGAGGATATTCCAGATTCCATGCGTGTAGTGCCCGGCGTACATAGCGGCGGTGATAAGTTCTATGAGAAACATAAAGCCCGTCAGCGTCCGGTGGTGCCATTGTTCCGTAAGGAGTTCCCGGGTGGCGATCATATTAAGAGCGCTTTACTCTTCATCAGCGGGCTTGGTCAGTACGAAGTGAACCTAAACGGGGAGAAACTGGGAAACAGCTTCCTCGCGCCCGGTTGGACCGATTATGATGAAACAGTATTGTACAACACCTATGATGTAACAGATAAGGTAAAAGCAGGTGGAAATGTATTGGGGGTAATTGTAGGAAACGGATTCTTCAATGTGAATAAAGAGCGCTATAAGAAATTGTCTATTGCTTATGGCATGCCCAGGATGATCTGCAAACTGATAATTACCTATGCAAATGGAACGGTTAAGAATATTGTTTCCGGGGAAGACTGGAAAACAGCGCCGTCTCCCGTTACGTTTGCCAGCATCTATGGTGGAGAGGACTATGATGCCCAGCTGGAACAAAAAGGATGGGACCAGCCTTCTTTCGATGATGCACACTGGAAACAGGCCATCATTGTAAAAGCAACAGAAAGAAGATTGGAACCAGAGCTGGACCATCCTGTAAAGGTGATGGAAGTACTGCCTGCAAAAACGGTCACACAACCCCAGCCAGGTGTGTACATGTATGATTTTGGCCAGAATGCATCAGGTATCGTGGAGCTGAAAGTAAAAGGTAAAAAAGGACAGATGGTAAAACTGATACCTGCTGAATTACTGAATGCCAGTAAGCTATCCAATCAAAAAGCCACGGGCTCTCCTTATTACTTCTCCTATACGTTAAAGGGAGACGGAGAAGAGATCTGGCGCCCACGTTTCACCTATTATGGTTTCCGTTATGTGCAGGTGGAAGGCGCTGCGCCTGATACTGCATCCAATGCATCGCTGCCTGCGATCACTCAACTGAATTTTCTGCATACCCGCAATGCCGCTCCTGCCACTGGTAGTTTCTCCTGCGCAAATCAGCTGTTTAACAAGATCCATACCCTGATACAGTGGGCTATTAAAAGCAATCTGCAAAGTGTGGCAACGGACTGTCCGCACAGGGAAAAACTGAGCTGGCTGGAACAGGATTACCTGATGGGGAATTCTATCCAATATAATTATAACATCTCCCTGTTATACCGGAAGTTGCTGGATGATATGCGGGAGGCGCAGACTGATAGTGGGCTGGTGCCTGATATAGCGCCTGAGTATGTTTTCTTTGATGATAAAGGTTTTGGTTTCAGGGATTCTCCGGAATGGGGAAGCGCCTGTGTCATACTGCCCTGGCAATTGTATAAATGGTATGGAGATACAGGAATCATCCGCAAGGCTTATCCTACTGCCAGCAAATATGTAAAGTACCTGCAATCAAAAGCTGTTAATAACATTCTTTCCCATGGCCTGGGAGACTGGTATGACAATGGTCCTCAACGTCCGGGAGTAACGCAGCTGACGCCGAAAGCCCTGACGGCTATGGCTATTTACTATTACGATCTTGTATTGTTGTCGAAGATGGGAAGTATGAGTGGGGATCCGGAAGGAGCAAAAAGAGCCGCTGCATTGGCTGTCAAAGTGAAAAAGGCATTCAATAAACAGTTCTTTAACCCAACAACAAAAGTGTATGCAACAGGCAGCCAGACGGCTATGGCGATGCCTCTATGTGTGGGATTGGTAAATGCGCAGTACGGGAAGGCTGTTTTCAGGAACCTGGTGGATTCCATTGTGCAGAACGGCAAAAAGCTCACGGCGGGGGATATTGGTTTTCATTTCCTGGTGCAGGCTTTACAGGAAGGAGGCGCTTCTCAGTTATTGTATGAGATGAATAACCGGGATGATGTACCGGGGTATGGTTTCCAGCTGGCAAAAGGAGCCACGGCCCTGACAGAATCCTGGGCTGCCCTGGAACGGGTGTCAAATAATCACCTGATGCTGGGGCATCTGATGGAATGGTTTTATACCGGATTGGGAGGGATCACCCAGCAGGATCATTCTATTGCTTATAAAGAGGCGATTATACGGCCGGAAATTGTGGGTGATATCTCTTGGGTTAAAACTTCCTATAAAACGGTTTTTGGGGCTGTAATTAGTGAATGGGAGAAAAAGGCAGGCGAGTTGACTTTTCATATCGTCATTCCTCCTAATAGCAGTGCATTGATCAAATTACCAGCTGCGAAAGGTCAGCAGGTAATGCAGGGCGGGCAAGTTGTTGATAAGCAAAAAGATGTGAAGGTGAAGGGGTATGAGGATGGGCGAATTATATTAACGGCTGGGTCTGGTGACTACCGGTTTGTAGTGAAATAGGCGTTTTTAAGGGCCCGGAAAGCCTTAAGGTAGTATAGAGATTCAGTGGAGGCTATAGCCTATAGGCTCCTTACTATAGCATTATAGGCACTGTTCTATAGCGAACGCTATACAATAGCAGGTGTAATGCAGGACTATAGCGCCTATAGATATGAATCTGCAGTATAGTCGAAGCGAATCTCTAGCGAAAGTCTGACCGGGGATGCACCGGTAACGATTGCGTAAATAAAAAGGCCGGCTTTCTTTTTCAACCGCACAGATTTTTATAGTTTGTTCCGTCAGCTGTATGACTAAATTCCTTGTTATGAAGAAATATGTTCATCTTATTTCCGTACTGCTTTTACTGTTGTCTGTCTGCGTGCATGCGCAGGATACACGTAAACGACTTGTGGTAGCCCAGGATGGTTCCGGTGATTATCGCTCGATCCAGGAAGCGGTGAATGCCGTACGGGATTTTACGTATTTCCGTGTTACTATCTTTATCCGGAAAGGGGTGTATCATGAGAAATTGTGTATCCCTTCCTGGAAATGCAGCATCACTTTAGAGGGTGAAGACCGGGACAGTACCATCATCACCAACAGTGATTACTGGGGAAAGCCCTATCCTGGTAAGGATGCGTCTGGCAGAGATAAGTTCGGCACATTTACCTCTTATACAGTATTGATAGCGGGAGATGATATCATAGCTGAAAACCTGACCTTTGAAAATGCCGCTGGTCCGGTGGGACAGGCGGTAGCACTGCATGTGGAAGGTGACCGTTGTGTCTTCCATAATTGTCGTCTGTTGGGTAACCAGGATACGCTGTATGCGGGTAGGGCGGATAGTAGACAGTATTATAAAGATTGTTATATCACGGGCACCACTGACTTCATTTTTGGTGCAGCTACCGTATGGTTCGAAGGCTGTACTATCCACAGTAAAAGAGATTCTTACATTACCGCTGCTTCTACAACAGAACGGCAGTCATATGGTTTTGTATTCAGTCATTGCACATTAACGGCAGATACAATTGCGAAAAAGGTTTACCTGGGCCGTCCATGGCGTCCCTATGCCTCTACTGTGTTCATGCATAGTACACTGGGAGCACATATTCTGCCCCAGGGCTGGCATAACTGGGACAAAGTGGAGAATGAAAAGACGGCCAGGTATGCGGAATATGAGAACACCGGTGATGGTGCGGTTAGCCGTCAACGAGTAGGCTGGTCGAAACAACTGAGCGCGAAGGATGCGAAAAATATCACACTCACTAAAGTATTAGGCAATTGGGATCCTTTAAAACAATAGCAGCGATATGTATTTTTTTTCCGTTACATCTTTTGGGACAGCGGGGAAATGATGGTAATAGATCAGGTGTT
Source organism: Chitinophaga sp. CF418 (assembly GCF_900142925.1). Classification (GTDB taxonomy): domain Bacteria; phylum Bacteroidota; class Bacteroidia; order Chitinophagales; family Chitinophagaceae; genus Chitinophaga. Next base: position 9,959 of record NZ_FRCN01000004.1, on the reverse strand, counting down.
GATCCGTCAACGAGACAGTATGTGTTGGAGAATACACTGAAAAAGTATACCGACCGTTTTAACAGCCTTGATTCGGAATATGTAGTCAACTATGTGAGTAATGCAAAGGCATTCGACTGGCTGAAAACAAATGTGCCATTATTAGAATGCCCTGACAGTATCATTGAGCAAACCTATTATTATCGCTGGTGGACATTCCGTAAGCATCTGAAAGAGACACCTGATGGATTTATCTTCACTGAATTTATTACACCTGTTAAACATGCGGGTCGGTACAATGCCTTGAGCTGTGCATTCGGGCATCATGTCTATGAAGGAAGATGGCTGCGAAACGGGCAATATATCGATCAGTATATCCAATACTGGTATCTGAAAGATGCGCAGCAGAAATCTCCCCGTTTCCATCAGTTCAGCAGCTGGGCGGCAGACGCAGTATACAACCGTTTCCTTGTAGATAGGGACAGTAGTTTTGTGACGGCCCTGCTGCCATATATGGATAAGGATTACCGTTTGTGGGAGCAGGAAAAACGACTATCCAATGGCCTGTTCTGGCAGTTCGATGTGAAAGATGGTATGGAAGAATCCATCAGTGGCGCCCGTAGGGAAAAGCATACACGCCCTACCATCAGCAGTTATATGTATGGCAATGCCAATGCACTTGCGAAGATTGCTGTTATGGCGGGGAATGATACGCTGCAGCAAAGATATATAGCTGATGCAGCGAAGATAAGGCAACTGGTGCAGGATCAGCTGTGGGATGATACGGCCGCTTTTTTCAAAGTAAGACAGGCAATAAAAGGTAGTGATGAAACCCATTTCTCCAATGCGAGGGAGGAGATAGGCTTTATTCCCTGGTATTTTAATTTACCTGCGGATAAATCCAGGTATGCCAAAGCCTGGGAACAGGTTACTGATACCAGCGGTTTCGATGCGGGCTGGGGGCTTACTACTGCTGAAAGACGGCATCCTGCTTTCCGCTCACATGGTAGTGGTGGCTGTGAATGGGATGGCGCGATCTGGCCTTTCGCTACTACACAAACATTAAAGGGATTAGCACACCTGCTGACTGATTATAAACATCATGATGGGATGTCGCCGGCTGTGTATTATCGCGCATTACAGGTATATGCTCAGTCACATCAGAAAAATGGGAAACCCTACCTGGGAGAATACCAGGATGAACGCACTGGCTACTGGCTAAAAGGAGATGATCCGAGAAGTAGTTATTATAATCATTCAGGATTTTGTGACCTGGTGATCAATGATCTGATAGGATTGAAGCCGCGTGCTGACAATAATCTGGAATTACGTCCGCTTATTCCGGAAGGGCTGTGGGACTGGTTTATGCTGGAAGGAGTGCCTTATCATGGGAAGCTGGTAACGGTGAGATGGGATAAGACGGGAGAGCGATATAAAGCGGGGAAGGGGCTGAAGGTGTTTGTGGATGGGAGAGAGGTGTATAGTGGGGGGCGGTTGAAGCGGGTGGTGGTGTGGTTGTAGAAAAGGTAAATATATTCATTTATCTATGTTTTTAGTACCAGATTCAAGCCTGCTGCTATCTTTGCTATCAGCTTTTCCGGGCTTGCGCCATATCTGGCACTTTCCATGTGGCAGTATAATGCTTCTTCGAAATCCGGATGTTGGAGAAGTTCTGAAAGTTCCTGGCTGAGATATTCTCTAACGGATTCGGGGCCACTCAAAAGTTGTTCATCGAAATCTTTACAGTTCTCAAAGACATACACCATATCCTCAAAATCCCGGCTTGTTCGTAATTCATTGGCCCCTCTTGATTTATGGGCTTCCCATTTCGATGCCAGAAAGTATGGGAGGGAGAAAATTTGAATTTCTGTCTCGTGATCCAGGTTGTAGGGAATTGCATGCCGGAAGCCATCGGCATACCATCTATTACTGAACCCAAGGGCTTGTGATGTAATAGGCATGATATCTACAATAATCCCCTGTGCTTTATAGCGACAAATTACACCTGATTCTATATCGTTGACAACTCCCAATTTTCTCAGCTTTTCCTCCATTTGAGAATGATCTGCGTAAGATGCTACCTCTGTTACAACATCCACATCATCAGTTGGACGGATACTTTCGACTAGTGCCTTCTGTGTTGAATATAAGGACACAGTTGCACCACCGACAAATACACAAGGTTGGTTGAGTCCTTTCAGAATATTAGCAACTGCTTTGATACGAACAATATTTTCATGCATGACGTGTATCGAATTTTTCTTTCAGCAAGTTAAGGGCAATTTCTTTCTCCCGAACTTTTCCTAGACGCATTGTGTCTACCAGAGCAAATAATTCGTATAGTTCGGGATCCCTGAGGGCCGCTTTTACTGCATTAGGATATAATGGAATAATGGATTCCCCTCTGGCTTGACCTTCGAGATAAGGCCAGACAACCATTTCGCTTGATTGATTTGTCATTAAGTGTTTGGACATAACAGGAGATGAAAATGCTGTCGGTATGCCTACAGCAATCGCACCTTTTATGGCGGGAAAAACATGAGGCAGTCCATACCGGATGAATTCAAGGAATGTTTTTCGCATAACTTTTCTCTTAGACGGGTCAATAAGTTCTGCAAGAGTGGACCTTTGTAAGGAATAACTTATTTCCGCTGGGCTTAGAAGCAAGGCTTCTGCAATATCTTTATTCATCCAATTGGAAGGAGATATGATTATTTTTAACAATACGGCAATGTCTTGCGGCCGCATTCCATTATGCTGATTCATATTCTAAAGATAATGAATTCATGATTCATGAATTGTGAATTATATCTGTATTTCAAATAACGTTTTAGGGTCAATAGAACAAACCATGGCGTTACCCCTTTGAATTTATTCCCTACCTTAGTCCCCTCTTGTAAACCTTAAAAACACAGTTATGAAAAACCCGAAGCGCTTGCTGGTAGCATCTTTGCTGCTGGCTGCCCTCAGCGTGAAGGCACAAAATACGAAGCAAACCTTCGTCAGCAATCTGATCAAACGCATGACCCTGGAAGAAAAGATAGGACAGCTGAACCTGCTCACCAGCGATATGGATGTAACGGGCCCTTTTATGAAGCCGGGATATAAAAAAGATATTGAAGCCGGTTTGTGCGGCTCGATCTTCAATGCGTACACTCCTCAGTATACCCGCCAGTTGCAGGAGATGGCCATGAAGACCAGGCTGAAAATACCGCTGTTATTCGGGTACGACGTCATACACGGACATAAGACGATTTTCCCTATTCCATTGGGGGAAGCCTGTACCTGGGATATGGCCCTGCTGGAACAGAGTGCCAGGATCGCTGCACAGGAAGCGAGCGCTGATGGGTTACACTGGACATATTCCCCGATGGTGGATATTGCCCGTGATCCCCGCTGGGGTCGTGTAGCGGAAGGTGTAGGAGAAGATACCTGGTATGGCACCCAGGTAGCAAAGGCTAAGGTAAAAGGTTACCAGGGATCAGACCTGTCTGCCAACAACACCATCCTGGCCTGTGTGAAACACTTCGCTTTATATGGCGCCATCGAGGCGGGCCGTGATTATAACACCGTGGATATGAGCCGCAGGCAGATGTACCAGTATTATCTGCCGCCTTATAAGGCAGCCGTAGACGCCGGAGTAGCCACTGTCATGACATCTTTTAATGAAATTGATGGTACGCCTGCCACTGCCAATAAATGGTTGCTGACAGACCTGCTGCGGAAGGACTGGGGATTTAAAGGCTTCGTGGTAACAGACTATACCGCTATCAATGAAATGATTTCCCATGGCAATGTAAAGGATGAATATGAGGCCGGCGCAGCTGCCCTGAATGCCGGTGTGGATATGGATATGCAGGGAGGTGTTTTTGCGGGTCAGCTAAAAAAGCTGCTGAAAGACGGAAAAGTAACCCAGAAAGAGATCGACAGCGCTGTATATCGTATTCTGGCGGCAAAATATGACCTGGGTCTCTTCCAGGACCCATTTAAGTATTGTGATACTACCAGGGCGGGAAAAGAGATTATGTCTTCAGCGAACCTGGCCACCGCCCAAAAAATAGCAGAACGCTCTATCGTGCTGCTGAAGAATGAAAACCAGCTGCTGCCCCTGAAAAAGGACGCGAAGATCGCATTGATCGGGCCCCTGGCCAACAGTCAGCGTGACATGATCGGCAACTGGTCGGCGGCAGGGGATTATAGCAAGGCTGTAACTATACTGGAGGCGCTGAAACAACGTTCTGCCAATGTGCAGTACCTGCCGGGAGCCCATTATACTGCGGATACCACTTTACTGAAGAGAGCTACACAGAAATCAAGACTGGAAGCGGCGGATACAACTGATAGTCAGCAGATGCTGGCGGCAGCGGTGGACCTGGCCAAACAGTCAGATATTGTCGTGATGGCATTGGGAGAATCCCAGGGAATGACGGGAGAGGCGGCCAGCAGGTCCAATATCAGTATTCCGGAGAACCAGCAGCAGCTGCTGAAGGCAGTATACGCCACCGGTAAACCCGTAGTGCTCGTGCTGATGAATGGCCGCCCGATGACGCTGGAATGGGAAGATGCCCATATCCCGGCTATCCTGGAAACATGGTTCCTGGGTACCCGGGCGGGTAATGCTATTAGTTCCGTGCTGTTTGGCGATTATAACCCGGCAGGTAAGCTGACAATGAGCTTCCCGCGGAATGTAGGTCAGATACCGATATACTATAATCATAAGAACACCGGCCGCCCGCTGAACCCAAATAATAAATACTCCACCAAATACCTCGATACGGAGAATGAACCGCTGTATCCTTTTGGCTATGGGCTGAGCTATACAAAGTTCACCTATGGCGATTTAAAGCTGAACAAACAGCAGATCACAGCCGCAGACAAGCTGCAGGTGAGCATACCGGTAACTAACAGTGGTAACTACGACGGGGAAGAGGTGGTACAGCTCTATATCAGGGACCTGGTAGGATCAGTAACCCGGCCAGTAAAGGAACTGAAAGCCTATAAAAAGATCTCCCTGGCCAAGGGAGAAACCCGAACTGTGACGTTTGACATTTCTTTGGAAGACCTGAAGTTCTACGATAAAGACATGCGCTGGAAGGCAGAACCAGGCGATTTTACTGTATTTGTAGGTACTAATAGCAGGGATGTCCAATCAGCAGGGTTTACATTAAAATAATGGTGGATAAAGCAAAAATTAGTTTGATTATTCAAAATTGTTATTACCTTCGCATCGTTATTTCAAATTATGAACATTAACGTACATACACATCATCACCATCATTTCTTACCACGCAGGTAGGCTGGGATGATTTTATGTATTACATAATAAGATATTAAAACATCATCAGGGGCTTACCAAACGGTAAGCCCCTTTTTGTTTTCACCGAACATTGTCAAAAACATGAAACTGAGAATTGCCATTCAGAAATCCGGTCGCTTACACGACGACTCTATCAAACTGTTGAAAGAATGTGGTATCGACATCAACAACGGTGTTAACAAGCTGAAAACGGAAGCCAGCAATTTCCCGCTGGAGGTCTTCTTCCTGCGTGATGATGATATCCCGCAATACGTGGAAGATGGTGTGGCAGATATCGGTATTGTTGGTGAAAATGTGATCCTGGAAAAGAACCGTCCCGTGAAGATTGCGGAGAAACTGGGATTTGGCAAATGCCGCCTCTCTCTGGCAGTGCCAAAATCTGTAGAGTATAACAGTGTGAAGGATATGGACAAACTGCGTATCGCCACCAGCTATCCGGTAATATTGCAGAACTTCCTGAATGAGCATAACATCACCGCTGAGATCCATGAGATCAGTGGTTCCGTGGAGATCGCTCCCGGTATCGGATTGGCAGACGCTATCTGTGACCTGGTAAGCAGTGGTTCAACATTGTTCATGAACGGTCTGAAGGAAGTGGAAGTGATCCTGAAATCTGAAGCGGCACTAATCAGTAATGACAACCTCCTGCCGGAGCAGGAAGTGTTGCTGCAGAAACTGTTGTTCCGCATCCAGGCAGTAAAGAAAGCAAAGAATAATAAATATGTGCTGTTGAACGCACCGAATGATAAACTGAAGGAGATCATCGCTCTCCTGCCGGGTATGAAGAGTCCTACAGTACTGCCACTGGCGGAAGAGGGATGGAGTTCTGTGCATTCCGTGCTGAATGAAAATGCTTTCTGGGATATTATTGAAAGTCTGAAAGCAGCTGGTGCACAAGGTATCCTCGTAGTGCCAATTGAAAAGATGATCATATAACGAGGATCATTGCATTCGTCACTGATCATTCGTTATTCATAATAGTCCAACCGTAATTGATTATACCATGCTTGTATTCGAATATCCAGAACGTGCACAATGGCCGGCATTACTCCAACGTCCGGTTTTAGATACAACAGCGCTGGAAACCAGCGTAGGCAATATCCTCGAAGCGGTAAAGCAGGAAGGGGATGCCGCAGTGCGCAGATATGCGCAGCAGTTTGACAAAGTACAATTAGATGCACTGGAGGTTACTCCTGCAGAATTTGCACACGCCAACAATGTGGTGGATGCAGGTCTTAAAAAAGCGATCCTTCAGGCGAAACATAATATAGAAGTCTTTCACAAAGCCCAGCAGGAACAAAGCCGGATCATAGAAACTATGCCGGGAGTACAATGCTGGCGTAAGCCGGTAGCTATCGAAAAAGTAGGCCTGTATATACCCGGAGGTTCTGCTCCACTATTCTCTACTATTCTCATGCTGGGTATACCGGCCATGATCGCAGGTTGTAAAGAGATCATCCTGTGTACGCCATCCAATGCCGCCGGAGAAGTGCATCCTGCGGTATTATTCGCTGCACAGGAAGTAGGAGTTGAGCGTGTTTTCAAAATAGGCGGTGTACAGGCGATCGGTTCAATGGCTTTTGGTACAGAAAGTGTACCACGTGTACATAAGATCTTTGGTCCGGGGAACCAGTATGTAACCTGTGCAAAACAGCTTGTTAATAAAAGCGGTATAGCGATTGACATGCCAGCCGGGCCATCCGAAGTTGCCATACTCGCTGACGAGACCTGTGTGCCAGCCTTCGTAGCTGCTGACCTTCTTTCACAGGCTGAACATGGTCCTGATAGCCAGGTACTGCTGGTAACAACAGCACCCGAGATCATCAAGGCAGTACAGCAGGAAGTTGCCGGTCAGCTGGCGCAATTGCCACGTAAGGATATTGCAGCGCTTGCGTTAGAGAATAGCCGGATCATCCTCGTAAAAGATACGTCTGAAGCGATGGAGCTGCTGAATGCATATGCTCCTGAACACCTGATCGTAGCCTGTAAAGATGATATCACTATCGCTGATGCGGTAGTGAATGCAGGTTCTGTATTCCTCGGGAATTATTCACCGGAAAGTGCGGGTGACTATGCTTCCGGAACCAATCACACATTGCCAACGAATGGTTATGCAACTGCATACAGTGGCGTGTCTCTCGATAGCTTCGTAAAGAAGATCACCTTCCAGCGCCTCACGCAGGAAGGACTACAGCAGATCGGAGCCACCATCGAAACAATGGCTGCCGCAGAAGGCCTGGACGCTCATAAGAATGCAGTGACTGTCCGCCTGAAACAAAAGACTCAACTATAAAATCTGTTATCAATGTTCGATCTTAATAGCTTACTACGCGACAATATAAAACGCCTGGTACCTTACTCCACCGCCAGGGATGAATTCAAAGGAGAGGCTTCCATTTTCCTTGATGCCAACGAAAATAGTTTCGGCTCCCCGCTGCCGGTGGCTTATAACCGCTATCCCGATCCTATGCAGTGGAAAGTGAAATATAAACTGGCAGATATCAAAGGTGTACCGCCACAGAATATCTTCCTCGGCAATGGTAGTGATGAAGTGATAGATGTATTATACCGTTCATTCTGTCGCCCGGGTATTGATAACGTGGTATTGTTTCCGCCAACCTATGGTATGTATGAAGTGAGCGCCAATATCAATGATGTGATTGTACGTAAGGTATCGCTGACACCCGACTACCAGATTGATATGGCTGCTTTGCAGGAAGCTGTAGACGAGCGTACAAAGCTGATCTTCATCTGCTCTCCCAATAATCCTACCGGCAACTCGATCAATCGTTCCGACATTGAAATGATCCTGAATAATTTTGACGGTATCGTTGTAATTGATGAAGCATATATCAACTTCGCGCGTCAGAAGACATTCATTCCTGAACTGACAGAATATCCTAATCTCGTTGTCATGCAGACCCTCTCCAAAGCATGGGGACTGGCGGCATTGCGCGTGGGAATGGCTTTCGCCGGAGAAGAGATCATCAACGTACTGAATAAGGTAAAACCACCATACAACATCAACCAGGCAGCGCAGGACCTCGTGCTGGAAGCGCTTGATAACATCATCCAGGTGAATGAATGGATCAAGGATACCGTAGTGGAAAGAGATAAACTGGCTGCTTCGCTGATCAATCTGCCACAGGTACTGGAAGTGTATCCGAGTGATGCGAACTTCCTGCTGGCTAAGACAGTGGATGCAAAAGGTATTTACAACTACCTGGTGGAAAGAGGTATCATCGTACGAGACCGTTCCAAAGTAGAATTGTGTAATGGCTGCTTACGTATCACTGTAGGTACGCCGGAGGAGAATATCACTTTGCTGGAAACTATCGCGGAGGTTACTGTATAATCATATAACAAACAGTTCGCCACTGTTTACAACATAACAACACATAGCTACAATGAAAAGAGTGCTCTTCATAGACAGGGATGGTACCATTATCAAAGAAGTCCCGCCTACATACCAGATCGACAGCCTTGAAAAGGTAGAATTCTATCCAAAGGTGTTTACTTACCTTTCCCGCATTGCTGCGGAACTGGACTATGAGCTGGTAATGGTGACCAATCAGGATGGCCTGGGTACTGCCAGCTTTCCTGAAGCAGACTTCTGGCCAGCGCAGAACTTCATTGTGCGGACTTTTGAAAATGAAGGGGTCGTTTTTAAAGCGGCACATATTGACCGCTCTTTCCCTCATGAGAATGCGCCTACCCGCAAGCCTGGTACAGGCATGCTGATGCAATATTTCTCAGCTGAATATGACCTGGCGAATTCAATCGTGATCGGTGACCGTATCACAGATGTGCAGCTGGCGAAGAATCTTGGTGCTAAGGCTATCTGGATGAATGAAGGTACCGGTTTGGGTAGTGCGGAGGTCAATGCTGATGCGCAGGCATTGAAAGAGGTGATCGTGCTGGAATCTACTGACTGGGAGAAGATCTATGAGTTCCTGAAATTAGGTTTGCGTACAGTTTCACATACGCGGACTACTAAAGAAACCGACATCTTCATTAGCTTGAACCTGGATGGTACGGGCAAGGCTGATATCAGCACCGGTCTGGGATTCTTTGATCATATGCTGGATCAGATTGCCCGTCACGGTAGTATTGATCTGACCATCAAGGCTAAAGGTGATCTGCATATTGATGAGCATCATACCATTGAGGATGTGGGGATTGCTTTGGGAGAGGCAATGGCGCAAGGACTGGCTGATAAGAGAGGTATCGAGCGCTACGGTTTCTGTTTGCCGATGGATGACTGTCTGGCGCAGGCTGCGATTGATTTTGGTGGTAGGAACTGGATTGTGTGGGATGCGAAGTTTAGCCGCGAGAAAATAGGGGAGATGCCGACGGAGATGTTCTTCCATTTCTTTAAATCTTTCTCTGATGCGGCGAAGTGTAATTTGAATATTAAGGCTGAGGGGGAGAATGAGCATCATAAGATCGAGGCGATCTTTAAGACGTTTGCGAAGGCGATAAAAATGGCGGTGAAGAGGAATCCGGCGAATATGCAGTTGCCGAGTACTAAAGGCGTGCTGTGATTTTGCTACCTGGCTGCCAGGTTCGGGGGCTATCAGGATATTGGATAAGGTTTTCGTTTTTTTCCGCAAGTAGCGTGCGGTTAAAGTATGGGCCTGCGGTCGGCGCCTCTCTGGGGATT
>NZ_FRCN01000003.1:89299-681901 GCF_900142925.1 Chitinophaga sp. CF418 | reverse complement strand
AACACTAAGCTATGCTGCATTGGAATCAGCTTCTAACCGGTTGGCACATTACCTGCGTTTGACATGTGGTGTGGGCGCTGGTAGTGTAGTGGGAGTACTGGCAGGCCGTTCAGCATCCACAGTCATAGCATTGCTGGGTATATTGAAGTCAGGGGCTGCTTATCTGCCGATAGATACTGATTATCCTGTTGAACGCATGCGTTATATGTTGGAAGATAGTGGCGCTGTGTTGTTGTTGAGTGATAAAGTAATGCCTGAGTTGAATTGTCGTCAGGAATTACTGTCAACCGATTTGTCAGCGTATGCTGAAAGTTATCCCACCTGGGATATTAGTGGCAATGATACCGCGTATGTGATTTATACGTCAGGTTCTACTGGTCAGCCGAAGGGTGTTCAGATCAGTCATGACTCACTGACAGATTATGTAGAGACTTTCAGTGAATATTTTAGCGTAAGCAGTTCAGATGTGGTACTGCATCAATCCTCCTTATCGTTTGATACAGCTGTGGAGGAGTTATATCCAGTGCTGATGGCAGGGGGTGAGTTGGTGATAGCCCCAGAGGGAGGTAAGGCAGTATCAGCTTTATGTGATCTAATCCATCGTCATGGAGTGACGCTATTAAGTACAACGCCACTGGTAATAGGAGAGATCAATCATGCAGGATATGATATATCCAGTCTAAAGACATTGATCAGCGGAGGTGATGAATTGAGACCTGGTCAAATAGATAAGTTACCGTTGTCGTTGAATATTTACAATACCTATGGTCCTTCGGAGAGTACCGTATGTGCAAGCTATCATAAAATAGAAGATCGTTCAAAGGCAGGATTGCTGGGTCGTCCGATCCGTAATCGTGCTGTATATATACTGGATGGTCAGGGCCGGTTACAGCCAGCGGGAGTGAGAGGAGAGATTGTTCTTGGGGGAACAGGCATCAGCAAGGGATATCTGCATCGGGAAGCATTGAACAGCGAAAGATTTATACCGAATGAGTATGGTGCTGGGATGTTATACCGTACCGGAGACCAGGGCTGGTGGACAACTGATGGAGAACTTGTATTTGGCGGTCGTGTTGACACGCAGTTGAAGTTGCGTGGCTATCGCATAGAACCAGGAGAGATAGAACAAGTGTTGCAGGGATATGCGGGAATAGAAAGTAGTGTAGTTGTACCGTTGGAGATAGGCGGAGTATTACAGTTGGTGGGTTACTATAGTGGTCAGGCAATTAGCCCCGACGTATTAAGGTCTTATTTATTGTCATTGTTACCATGGTACATGGTACCTGCTCACCTGATATGTTTAGAGCAGCTGCCTCGTACGGTGAATGGTAAGATAGACCGTGAAAGATTACCGTTGCCTAAAGTGAGGGAGATGGCGTTACCTGAAGGAGGGTATGAAGCCTTACTTGCAACTATCTGGGGAGAGGAATTGGGGATATCGGTTATTCATCGTGGGGATAACTTCTTTGCTTTGGGGGGGCATTCACTGTCAGCGGTAAGAGTCTTATCCCGTGTCTATGAGCAGACAGGCGTTCGCCTTGAGTTACGTGATCTGTTCCTTCATCCGGAATTACATGCCCAGGCATCATTACTGGAGCAGCGTGAACAAACAGGATATCAACCGATACCGGTGGCCCCGCAACAGGAATACTATGCCTTATCGCATGCGCAGCAGCGTTTATGGGTATTGGACCAGTTTAAGGAAGTAGCAGTAGCTTACAATATACAGCTGTGTTACCGGCTGAAAGGCAGCATTGATATCCCCTTGCTGGAAGCTGCATTCAGGTATGTGATTAAGCGTCATGAAAGCCTTCAGACGAGGTTTGTCAGTCAGCATGGCAATCCCTTTCAGCAGGTTACTGATATGCCATTTGTGCTGGCATATGATGATCTGTCGGCTGTTGCAGACAAAGAACAGCTGGTATTAAAAGCTGCAGAAGAAGCAGTGATTACGAGTTTCAATCTGGAAGAAGGACCACTGGTACGTGCATGTATCTGGCAATTGGAAGCTGAAGAGTATGTATTTGTGCTGGTACTGCACCACATTATTGCAGATGAGTGGTCTATGGGAATATTGATGGAAGAGTTGTTGACCGTGTATAATGCCTACCGGGAGGGTAATCAGCCTGGGTTAAATAATCTTACTATACAGTACAAAGATTATAGTGCCTGGCAGCAAACGGTGTTGCAGGAAGAAAGAGCTGCTGCCGCCAGGAAGTACTGGACAGCGCTCCTTTGTGAGCCCCTGCCGTTGTTGTCTATGCCGACAGACCGCCAACGGGAACCTGTCATGACCTATAGTGGTGAGCGTATTGATTTTGTTATTCCTGCTTCGGCATTTAAAGCGTTACAACATTTATTGAAGGAAGAAAACAGCAGCCTGTTCATGGGTTTGTTGTCTCTGGTATATGTGCTCTTATATCGTTATTCAGGGCAAAAAGATATTATAGTAGGAACACCGGTAGCCGGACGGGATCATCCTGCTTTAAAAGACCAGATCGGCTTTTACGTCAATCTGCTGGCTTTACGTATGCAACTGGATACGGCTGTTAGTTTTACCGGTTTGTTGAGTAAAGTGAAAGCATTGTTGCTGGATGCGTATACCCATCAGGAATATCCTTTTGACGGCTTACTGAAGGAACTATCCCTGAAGAGGGACCTTAGCCATTCTCCATTATTTGATGTAATGATAGCATTGCATGATGGTAGGAAGTCAGTAGGGCTGAAAGATATCAGTGCAACCGAAATAAAGCTGGAAACTGGTTTTAGCAAGTTTGACCTGACCTTTTTGTTCACTGAAACAGACGATGCGTTGGGGCTTACATTGGAGTATAATACCGCCTTATTTGATAAGGAACGGATGCAACGACTGGGGAATCATTTCATACAACTGGCGGCAGCATTCGCAGTAGATCCGGATTGTACGATCAGGGCGGTGGAAATACTGTCAGATGAAGAGAAACATCAATTACTGGAAACCTTCAACGCGCCGGTAGTACAGCCATCTGAAGAAACGCTGGTGAGCCGGTTTGAAGCACAAGTGCGGCGTACGCCACAACAGATTGCCTATCTGGATGAGAATACACAGATAGACTACAAAACATTGTCCAATCGTTCGGCGCAATTGGCCCGGTACCTCGTAGCTACCTGTGGAGTAAGAGCAGAGGAACCGGTAGCGCTGATCATGAACAGAAGTGAATGGTTAATTACCGGGATGTTGGGTGTGTTAAAAGCAGGAGCTGCATACTTACCGGTCGACGCTAGTCTGCCTCCGGAAAGGATCAGGTATATGCTTGCGGATGCAGGTGTTAAAGTGGCGTTATCTGCTATACCATTCAGTTGCGAAGATGTAACAGTATTGCCTGCAAATGTATATTGGGAAGAGCTCAGACAAGATTGGGATATTATTATACCTGAGGCCAATGACCTTGCGTACGTTATTTATACCTCCGGATCTTCGGGTAAGCCTAAGGGTGTAATGGTTTCTCATGCCAGCATTGTACAATTATGCGACTGGCATACAACGGCCTTCCAGGTGAATACAAATAGCAGGGCTACCTTATTTGCCGGTGTTAGTTTTGATGCTTCCGGTTGGGAAATATGGCCTTACCTGTTGAGCGGAGCGACATTATACAGGATACCCGAAGCCGCCAGAGCGGATATGGAATTGCTTGGCAGCTTCCTGGCGACGAATGATATTTCCCACTGTTTCCTGCCAACAGCAGTTTGCAGAACACTGCTGAACAGCGGTGTGGCGGTAGGCACTGAGCTAACATTGCTGACAGGAGGTGAAGCGCTGGGGCATGTACCCACACCTGTATGCAAATTGTATAATAACTATGGTCCTACCGAATCGACAGTGGTAACTACCTCTTTCCGGGTTACAGATGGAACGAAAGGCGCTGTACCTATTGGAAGGCCGATTGCAGGAAGAAAGGTGTACATATTGGACGAGACCATGCGTTTGCAGCCAGTGGGAGTGAATGGCAGGTTATATATAGCAGGTGAGGGGCTTGCGCTTGGTTACCTGGGATTGCCAACCCTAACGGCAGAGCGGTTCATAACTAATCCTTTCCATAAAGGAGTGATGTATGACAGTGGAGATACGGGAAGATGGCTGGCTGATGGGAATATTGAATTTACCGGTCGTTCGGATGAACAGGTGAAGATCAGGGGGAACCGTGTAGAGCCGGCAGAAATTGCTCATCAACTGATGCAGCACGAGTGCATAGAACAGGCAGTCGTATGCGCATTCGGTAATGCTGATGATGTGTTGCTGGCTGCATATTACATAGGAGGTGATGATGTTAGTCCTCAGATATTAAGAGCCTATTTACAGTATCACCTGCCGGAGTACATGATACCTGCCTATTTCATCAGGGTATCTTCTATACCTCTCACCGTGAATGGAAAAACAGACAGGGATGCCTTACCTGCTCCCGTTCCTGTTACTACAGACTTTACCGCGCCCAGGAATGAAACAGAAGAAAAACTGGCTGCCATATGGCAGGATATACTGGGTGTTTCAAGGGTAGGTATAGACGATAATTTCTTCCTGTTGGGAGGACAATCATTGAAGGCAATACAGGTAGTATCAAGAATACATAAAGAGTTTTCAATAAAACTGGAATTAAGCAGTTTATTCCAGCACCCCATACTCTCAGATTTTCATGATGAAATAGCCGTGTTGATATGGGCTAAGAGCACGCAAACCGATATAACCACAATTACGAATCCCACAAAAATTGACGAGATAGTATTATGAGCATAAGCTTATTGTTAGCCAGGTTGAAGCAATTGCAGGTAAGCCTTCAGTTGAAAGATGGTCAGCTGAGTATTAGTGCTCCTGAGGGGGTACTTACGCCTGAACTTATCCAGGAACTGAAGAAAGAGAAACCTGCCATCACATCGTTCCTGCGCAATCTGCAGGGAGGAAACTACCGGAAGATCAAACCAGTGCCACAGCAGGAGCACTACCAGGTTTCCCATGCACAGCGCAGGTTGTGGCTGATGGATCAGTTTGGAGATACCACCGCCGTATATAACATACCCATGATCTGCAACATTCGTGGTAACCTCGACATTGGAGCGATGGAAAAGGCATTTCAGACGGTGGTACAGCGCCATGAAAGTTTAAGAACAGTATTTCTGCTGTCGGATGGTGAACCCCGTCAGAAAATACTACCTGCTTCAACCGCGGGTTGTCAACTGATATACGAGGATCTTCAGGCGTTGCCTGACCCCTCAAAAGCTGCCTGGGAAAAGATACAGCATGTTATATCCACGCCTTTTAATCTGCAGCAGGGGCCATTGCTGAGAGTATGCCTGCTGAGGGTAGCTCCGCAGGTATCTTTGTTTGCTTTCTGTATTCACCATATAGTAGCAGATGAATGGTCTATGCAATTGCTGGTGAAAGAGATACTGTCGCTGTATGATGCCTATTCCCAGGGCGTGAGCGTAGAACCTGCTGTACTGGAGATCCAGTATAAAGATTATGCCATCTGGCAATTGGAATCATTAAGCGAGAGTAATGGACAGGAGCAGCGCAACTACTGGCTGGAGCATTTGAAAGGCCCCTTGCCGGTACTTGAACTACCGTCAGATCAGCCTCGTCCGCCAGTGCAGACCTACAACGGAGAGCGTGTAGTGGCCATGATCCCGGCAGAAAAACAACAATTGTTTGCCCACCTCGTACAGCAACGTACAGCCTCTGTTTTCATGGGATTGGTGGCTATCGTAAAGACTTTACTATATCGTTATACAGGTCAGGAAGAACTTATTGTGGGAACGCCGGTGGCAGGCAGGGAGCATCCTGATCTGGAAGACCAGATAGGCTTTTATGTGAATACATTAGTATTACGTACCCGCCTA
Source organism: Chitinophaga sp. CF418 (assembly GCF_900142925.1). Classification (GTDB taxonomy): domain Bacteria; phylum Bacteroidota; class Bacteroidia; order Chitinophagales; family Chitinophagaceae; genus Chitinophaga. The sequence continues at coordinate 676,030 of NZ_FRCN01000003.1, read as the reverse complement.
GATGGAAAGAAAGGATTTAATGATCTGCTGGATAGCGTGAAGGATATGGCTTTGAAGGCCTATGCTAATCAACATTATCCTTTCAACCTGCTTGTGGAAGAACTGGGTATGAAAAGGGATATCAGCCGCTCTCCCATATTTGATGTCATGGTAGTATTACAGGACGCCAACGAAAGTATTCCATTGAAACTTCCTGGGGTAGACGTACAGGAACTGGACATTCCTCTCTCCGGAAGCAAATTTGATCTGACATTCTACTTCAAGCAGAAGCCCGAAGGCTTACAGATAGAGCTTGAATACAACAAAGATATTTTCAGCCGTATCAGGATAGAACGTATGGCTGCACATCTGGAAGGTTTGTTGGTGAGTGTAGCGGATTCGCCGGATGTGGCTATCAGTGAACTGAAGTATATCAATCCGGTCGAGGAGCAACTGATACTGGAACAGTTCAATGATACGTCAGTTGCATTCCCGCCATTTATTCCGGTACCGGAACTGATCGCAAAGCAGGCAGCATCACATCCGGAGAGGACGGCCATTATTGCCGGAGGAAGCCAGTTAAGTTATGGCGAGCTGGAAAGAAAGGCAACGCTGTTGGCTGCTTATCTGCAGCAACAAAGAAAGCCTGGTGATCAGGCCCCTGTGGGCATATTGCTGGAGCGTACTGAGTGGTTATCCGTTGCTATACTGGGCGTATTGCAATCTGGTGTTGCCTATCTGCCGGTAGACTATAACGCGCCGGCAGAACGTATCCGTCAGGTACTGCACGCCAGCGGAGCCAGCCTCGTATTGACCAGTGAAGGATTGCAGGAACTCTTATCTGACTATGATGGGCAGGCAGTAATTGTCAACGACGAGACGATATACAGTAATACAGCAAAGCTGCAGTTATCTGTAATAGCCCCTGATAACCTGGCATACGTAATATATACTTCAGGATCTACAGGGCAACCGAAAGGCGTAATGATTAATCATGCTGCTCTTTACAACCTGATGCAGGCCATGAGTCGCGAAACAGGCATCAGTGCTGCGGATAAATGGCTGGCGGTTACAACGGCATCATTTGACATGTCTGTAGTGGAGTTGTTGCTGCCATTAGTGAACGGAAGCCAGCTGGTAATAGCTACAAGTGAAGAAGTGTATTCGACAGACGCATTACAGGCGCTTTTAAACGATGGTATTACGATGATGCAGGCAACACCCGGTATGTGGCATTTGCTCACGGAAAGTGGGTGGAAAGGCCATGCAGGATTGAAGATCATCACCGGAGGAGAGGCCCTGGGTATTTCATTGGCACAACGTTTACTGGACCGTTGTAATACGCTGTGGAATATGTATGGTCCGACAGAAACTACCGTTTATGCTACCTGGCATAAAGTACGGCAGCCTGCGGATGCACTACTGATTGGCCGGTGTATTTCCAATATGAAGGCCTACGTGCTGGATGTCAACCGGCAATTACTACCGGTTGGTGTGCCCGGAAGATTATTTGTCAGCGGTGCAGGACTGTCTGACGGTTACCTGGGGCAACCGGAACTGACTGCCGGCAGGTTTATAGATAATCCATTCCGGCAGGGAGAACTGATGTATGACACAGGTGATATCTGCAGCTGGACAGCCGAAGGATATCTCAGGTATTATGGCCGTGGGGATCATCAGTTGAAGATACGCGGATACAGGATAGAACCGGGAGAGATAGAACATATACTGCTGCAGTATGCAGGTGTTAATCATGCTATCGTATGTGCCTTTGAACGGGAGAACGAGAGATATCTCGCCGCTTATTATACCAGTCAGGAGAATATATCCGAAGAAACGATACAGCTACATTTACGCCACTATCTGCCGGATTATATGGTGCCCGCCTATATTCTTCGCCTGGAGGAATTTCCGCTGACTCCAAACGGAAAAGTAGATCGTAGTCTGCTGCCTGAGCCAGAGCGTAAACAGGTACAGTATGTGGCTCCCAGAAATAAGACAGAGCAATTGCTGGCGACTATCTGGGAGGAAGTACTTGGTGTGGAACGTGTGGGTATTACAGACAACTTCTTTGCATTGGGCGGACATTCCCTGAAAGCCATACTTGTATTGTCCAGGATTCAGAAAGAACTGTCACTGAAACTGGAACTGCGCGACCTGTTTATGTTACCTACCCTGGCAGATCTTTATGCTGAAATAGAGATTATGGAATGGGCCAGGGATAGTCAATATGAAAAATTGAGCACCAATAAAACCGATGAGATCATTTTATGAGCATCCAGCGTTTACTTTCCCGGTTAAAGGAACTATCCGTTCAACTCAGGCTGAAAGATGATAAGCTCAGTATTACTGCGCCTGATGGCGTACTGACTGCAGATCTGATTGCCGAGATCCGGTCGAATAAAGAGTTGATAACAGGTTTTCTGAAAAATATTGAATATGCTGCCTTTCAGAAGATCCCAAAGGTAGTGGAAAGCCCCTATTATGAATTGTCGCCTGCGCAAAAGAGAATGTGGCTGTTGGAACAGAAAGGACAGGGACAGCTGACCTACAACATGTTCAACGTGTATACCCTGGAAGGCCCGCTGAACAAGGCGGCCTTGTCCAGGGCTTTCGGGGCATTGGTTGAGCGCCATGAGAGTCTGCGTACTGTGTTTGTAGTGGATGGTCTGCCGAAATTACGTATCATACCTTTCAGTGAATTTGGTTTCGAAGTAGGGTGGTGCCAGCCGGAAGATGCGGAGGCTTATGTGCAAACTGTTGCCAATACCCCTTTTGATCTGCTGACAGGACCGCTATTTAAAGTAAATGTGCTCGAGACAGGTGTACAACAGTTCATGTTGTTGTTGTCTATGCATCATATTATTTCTGATGAATGGTCTATGCAGGTAATGCTACAGGAATTACTACTCCTGTATAATGCTTTTGACGCGAATACGAAACCCGACTTATCACCTCTTCCTATCCAGTTTAAAGATTATGCAGCCTGGCAGTTGCAACATTTGCAGGGAGAAAAGATAAATGCACATCGTGATTACTGGCTGGACCATCTTAGCGGTAAATTGCCGGTACTGCAATTGCCCCTGGATAAACCAAGAGCAGATGTGCTGACCTACCAGGGTGCACAGTACAATTTTACATTTAGTGATAATGCCGGGCCACAATTACAGGAGTATGTGCAGTCGAAAGGCGCAACGCTTTTTATGGGACTGCTGGCATTGGTAAAAGTGTTGCTGTATCGCTATACGGCAGCAGAGGATATTATTATCGGTACTTCAATAGCAGGGCGTGAGCATCCCGACCTGGAAGGAGTGATTGGCAACTTTCTGAATGCACTGGCATTAAGAACGAGCGTGGATGGCACCGCTGGATTTGATCAGCTGCTGGAAAAAGTAAAGGAGACTGCATTGAATGGGTTGGGTCATGGGATGTACCCTTTTGACCAGCTGGTGGAGGACCTTGGTATTGCACCAGAGCCTAACAGGCATCTCTTATTTGATGTGGTGGTGATTATGCAAAGCGAACAGCAACGGCAGCGTGCTTTCCCTGCCATGAATGGCATTACTATAGACACCAGGGCGGTAGATCTGAATATCAGCAAGGGCGATCTGCGTTTCCAGTTTGCTTATGAAAATGGTATACTGGAAGGTGGAATTGAATACAATACAGATTTGTTCAATGCTTCGAGAATAGATGTGATAGCAGCAGACCTTGATCGTCTGCTGTCTTCCATTCTTGCTGATCCCCTGCTATCCTTACAGCAGCATGTTTACCATGACAAAACCATACCGCAGGGAGCAGTAGATTTTGACAAGGTGATTGCGGCTCCGGTATACCCGGCATTACATACCGTACTTAGTGAGACAGCACACAGGTTTGCTGCGAATATTGCTATATCCTCAGGTAAAGAGCAACTGACCTACAAAACATTGGATGAGAGAAGCCGGCGTCTGGCGCAGTTGCTGGTGTTGCTGGGTGTTACTTCAGAGACCCGTGTAGGTGTATTCCAACCTTCCGGAACAAGGCAGGTAATTTCTCTGCTTGCCTGCCTGCACAGCGGGGGCGTATATATGCCGCTGGATATATATCAACCTTTAAGCAGGAGTCTGCAGATTCTGAAAGAGCAATCCCCACAGGTACTTATTACAGGAATGGAAGACCTGGAACAGGTAAAAACAATCAGTCAGCAACTGGATACTAAAGTGCCTTACCTGTTGGGAGTGCCTGGTTTGACAGCAACTTTGCTGGAAGGTTTGGAGCTGGATGATATTTCGTTGATAGATAATTCTGCAGAACAGCTACAACTGTATGTTTATAATGAGACTGGTTATGTATTGAGTGGAATTGGATTGCCCGTACTAAGCGGGGAAATCATCCCCCAATATGCAGGCACTTATATCTTCTTTACCTCCGGATCAACAGGAACGCCTAAAGGAATTAAAGGAGATCTTCAAAGTCTCGCACATTATGTACACTGGCATAGGGAAACCTACCAGGTGGAAAGTAAGGACAGGATAAGCCAACTGGCGCCTGCTACATTTGATGCCTCCCTGAAAGACATACTGGTAGCTTTAACAAGCGGTGCCACACTTTGCATCCCTGAGCCGGAAGAGCGTTTTCAGATGGCTTTACTGGTAAAGTGGCTGGCGACTGCTAATATTACAATTCTGCAGACAGTGCCTTCCCTGTTCAGGCTGATCACTAAAGAACTGGCATCTGCCAACAGCCGTTTGCAGTCGCTCCGTTTAGTAGTACTGGCGGGAGAAAGACTGTACGGCCGGGATATTCAGCAGTGGCTGGCAATCAATGGCAATGATGCATTGATAGTGAATATGTATGGTCTTACGGAAACAACGGTACTGAAAAGCTATTACCCGCTGACACAATGGGAAGGCGCCGCAGGCGATATCGTACCTGTGGGGCAGCCTATCGCTAATACCAGCATAGCTGTTATCAGGAATAACGTACTATGTGTAGCCGGCGAGATAGGAGATGTGTATATCAAAAGCCCATTTGTAAGTCTTGGATATACAGATCCGGCGCTTACCGAAAAATTATTCGTAAAGAACCCATTGGTGAATGACCGTGTGGAATATGTATGCCGGACAGGTGATATTGGTCGCTACCGCGAAGATGGTATGCTGGAATTACTGGGACGTAACGATGACCAGATCAAGCTTCACGGGGTGAGGGTGGAACCTGGTGCGGTAAGCAGCAGCATACTGCAACTTGAAGGTATTACACAAACAGAGCTGATCGTACAGCAGGCAGAAGATGGAGGACAGGTACTGGTTTGTTATTATACCGGTCAGCAATGGAAGAGCGAAGCGCTGCGGCAGGAACTGGAACAGTTGCTGCCAGCAAGCCATCTGCCGGCTTACTATCTGTGGATGGATGCATTTCCGCTGAATATTAATGGCAAGGTGGACCGTAAAAAATTACCGCAGCCGGAAGCACTGTTATCCGGCGACAAATACAAGGCGCCTTTGCCGGGAATAGAGCAGGATATCAGCCTGCTGTGGAAGCGCCTGCTTGGCATAGAACGTATTGGACGTGAGGAATCATTTTTCGTGACAGGAGGTTCTTCGCTAAAAGCTATACAGCTTATTTCCCTGATCTTTAAAGAGAAAGAGGTTCATCTCACCATTAAGGAAATTTTTGACCATCCTACCATTGCGGCGCAGGCCATCCTGGTGGGTAAAGCTCAGAAGGCATTATACCAGACTATTACCCCTGTACAGGCACAGGAGTATTATGATCTGTCACATGCTCAAAAGAGGATCTGGATAGCTGCACAACAGGAAAACGTCTCATTATCGTTCAATGGACTGGAAATATACCGCCTGCAGGGTATACTTGATACAGCTGCGTTAATAGCAGCATTCAAGACCTTGCTGCAACGGCATGAAAGCCTGCGCACCACATTCGTACTGGTAGACGGAGCGCCTAAGCAGCGTATACGTACCGTAGAAGAAAGTGGTTTTGATGTAAAATATACGGAGCTTGATGCCGTTCCGCAGGAAATGATCAATGCCATAGCCAGAACGCCTTATAACCTGGAGGAAGGCCCACTCCTGAGAGTTCAGCTGGTGAAGACAGACGAACAGTCACACACGTTGTTGTTCGGCATTCATCATATTATTTCTGATGAATGGTCTATGCAACTAATGTTGAGGGAACTGCTGGCGCATTATAATGCCTATATTAATAAACACGACATTTCACTGTCTCCCTTAAAAATACAGTATCGCGATTATGCTGCCTGGCATAGCAGGCAGCTTTCAGGTACCGCGGTTCAAACGCTGCAGCAATACTGGTTACGGACTTTGGAAGGCCCCTTACCACGATTGATACTTCCCATGGATCGTCCACGGCCGGAAACCCGGACTTATGACGGCGCCCAGCATAGTTTCAGTATTAGCACAGCCAATGCCCGCGCATTTATTGCTTATCTTGAAAGAGAAGGTACTACTCCCTTTATGGGACTGCTTGCGCTGGTAAAAGCTTTACTGTTCAGGTACACGGCAGAAGAAGATATCATTATCGGTACGCCGGTAGCAGGGCGCGATCATCCGGACCTCGAAGACCAGATTGGTTATTATCTCAATACCCTGGCCTTACGCACGCAGGTATCCGGCAATATCCATTTCGGAGAACTGTTACAACGGGTAAAGAAAACCGCCTTGTCTGCTTTTGATCATCAGCTATATCCTTTTGATGCTTTGGTGGAAGACCTGGGTGCAGGAACTGACCAGAGCAGGAGCCCCTTGTTCGATGTGGTAGTCGTATTGCAGAATATCAGGGTATACGATGGTCCGGATGCGGAATTGCAAGGTCTGAGTGTTGAAAGGGAACGGGTAGACGTGAAGACGAGTAAGGGAGATCTGCGTTTTCAGTTTGCGCTTGATAATGGCTTACTGGAAGGCAGTATTGAATATAATACAGCATTGTTCGATGAGAAACGGGTGGCTGATATGGCCGGCGACCTGGATCGATTGCTTGCCTCAATAATTGCGACTCCCGGTTTGCCAATAAAGCAGCATGTATATCATAATCACCTGGTACCCGCTGCTGCTGCAGATTTTGATAAAGTAATACCGGTACAGGAGTTGCCGGCCATACACACTGTGTTCTCCGCAATCGCCGCACAATATCCGGCAAAACATGCTATTGAAACTCCATTGGAGAGCATCACCTATGCCAGTCTGGAAGCAGACAGTAATCGTCTAAAGCAGGCATTGCATGTATTGGGTATAGGGCCGGGAGATACGGTAGGCGTATTATTACCTGCCGGCATACGGCTGGTCACCGCATTGCTCAGTTGTCTGAAAGCCGGCGTTATATATATGCCGCTGGATGTTGATCAACCTGTGGGAAGACTGAAAACTATACTGGAGACACAGCATCCGGGTATACTGATCGCTGGTTCAGAGCATATTGAGAAATTGTCTGACATGGGTATTGCTGTGCCTTACCTGTTGGGAGTACCATCTTCTATGGGTTCTCTTGTCAGGGGATTGGAGTTGGATGATATCTCTGCTATTGCAGTGGCGTCACAGGACCTGCAGTTGCTGAAACTTGAAGGGGAGGATTATAAGGAAGCTAACATTCCTGCAAGGCATGATAGTCCGGTACCAGTTACCGGCAATAATGCAGCCTACATTTTCTATACGTCCGGATCAACAGGTAGCCCTAAAGGTATTATCGGCAAGAGCCGGAGTCTTGCCCATTATATACACTGGCACAGGGAGCACTACGCCGTTAATGCTGCTGACCGTATCAGTCAGCTGGCTCCTGTTACATTCGACGCTTCATTAAAAGATATACTGGTGGCATTAACAGCCGGAGCCACACTCTGTATGCCTGCACCGGAAGATCGCTACAGGCCGCATCAGTTGGGACGGTGGCTGTCAGATACAGGTGTTACTATCCTGCAAACAGTACCTTCTTTATTCAGACTTATTACGAAAAGTCTCTTACAGGAACAGCGGAATATACCCTCCCTGAGGCAGATTGTGCTCGCCGGGGAAAAGCTGTATGGACGTGATATCAGCCAGTGGCGAAAGGTCAATACCAATGCCCGTATCGCTAATATGTATGGCCTGACCGAAACAACTATTCTGAAATGTTATTATGAGGTCTCTGATGGGGAATATGAAGCAGGGGCGGTGATCCCCGTGGGCACCCCGATCAGCCATACCAGCGTTGCCGTGATCAGCAATGATGTTTTATGTGTGGAAGGTGAGATCGGAGAAGTGTATATTAAAAGCCCGTACATGACGCAGGGCTATACAGACACTTCTTTGACCACGCAACTCTTTGTACAGAATCCATTGGTGAAGGATAGGGAGGAACTTGTTTGTCACACAGGTGACCTCGGGCGTTTCCTGAAGGATGGTACACTGGAATTGTTGGGACGCCGTGATGAGCAGATCAAATTACACGGTGTACGGATAGAACTCGCAGGTATTCGTAGCAGCTTGCTTAGACTGAGTGGTATTATACAGGTAGAACTGATACTGCATGAACAGGAAGATGAGCAGACCCTGTTATGTTACTATAGCGGTCTGCATTGGGACAGTGAGGAACTGCGGCAGGAGCTGGCCAATGAGTTACCAGCCAGTCATCTGCCAGGATACTATATATGGATGGAAAGCTTCCCGCTCAACCTTAACGGGAAGGTGGACCGAAAGAAATTACCTCGGCCGGAAGACATCATAGACGGAGAGCAGTACGAAGCTCCGCTGCATGGCACAGAACAAATACTCCTCGGTATATGGCAGCGCTTGTTGGGGGTATCCCGTATTGGACGAAACACCTCTTTCTTTGTAGCAGGAGGATCTTCGCTGAAAGCGATACAGCTTATCTCACGTATTTATAAGGAACTGGATGTGCAGCTGACTATCGGTGATGCATTTAATCACCCGACCATTGCCGCACAGGCAACATTACTGGACAATGCAAAGAAGGCAACTTATCAGGAGATCAGAAAATCTCAGGAAAGCGCCTTTTATCCCCTTTCTCATGCGCAGCGAAGGTTATGGGTGGTTTGTCAGCGTTTGAGCGAAATACAGCCTTTTAATGGCCTTGAAGTGTATTATCTGGAAGGTGACCTACAGCCGCAGGTATTATCAACGGCACTCGGGCTTCTGCTGGAGAGGCATGAAAGTCTGAGAACGGTGTTCGTACTGGCAGATGGCGAACCGCAGCAACGTGTTTGCCCGGCGGATAGCATAGGATTCAGCATGATCTACGAAGATTTGTCTGTCGATTCCGCCCGGCAGGAGAAGATCGAACAGCGCAAACAGGAGATTGCAGGCACGCCTTATGAACTGGATAAGGGACCATTGTTAAGGATACAGCTGTTACAAACAGGACCAACGTCGTACACCCTGCTCTTTGGCATCCACCATATCATCTCCGATGAATGGTCTATGCAGATTATGCTGAAGGAACTACTATTATTATACAACGCAGCATTGAAAGGAGCAACTGCGGCGCTTCCCCCATTAAGAATACAGTACAGGGATTATGCACGCTGGCAAATGGAGTCGTTGAACGACAGTCTGTTCAAAGAGCACAGGGAATACTGGCTGTCAAGGCTGGGAGGAGAACTGCCTCGTTTATCCCTGACTTCCGGTTCTCAGCGACCAGCCGTCCAAACATATAATGGCAGGCATTTCCATTTCAGTATAGACGCATCTCTTGCTGGTGGATTCCGGCAATTGCTTACCAACAGTAACTGCACTTTGTTCATGGGACTGGTGGCACTGGTGAAGACTTTATTATACCGTTACACCGGACAGGAAGATATCATCATTGGCACCCCCGTAGCAGGCAGGGAGCATGCGGACCTGGAGAATCAGGTAGGATACTATCTCAACACGATTGCACTGCGCACAAAGTTAACAGGAGAAGAAACCTTCAGTAGTTACCTTGAACAGGTGAAGCAGGTTGCCCTGGAAGGATATGCGCACCAGGAATATCCCTTTGATCACCTGGTGGAGGAACTGGGCGCAGGTACGGATATATCCCGTAACCCCGTTTTTGATGTTACGGTGATCTTACAGAACATACAACTGAACAAGGGACAGGATACTACTATGGAGGGAGTGACCGTTTATGCGGAATTACCCGAACTGCATATCAGCAAAGGAGATCTCCGTTTCCAGTTTATAGAGAGTGAAGGCAGTATAGCCGGTAATATTGAGTATAATACCGATTTGTTTGATGCTCCGCGTATAGAACAGATGTTCCTGGATCTGAAAGCATTGTTAACCAGTGTTGTTGCTGACCCCGGAATATTACTTCGCAGGATCAGTTATATGGAAGGTACACAGGCCGCCCGTATTGAAAAGCAGCAAATTCATTTCATGTCTGATATTGATGAATCTTATTAACAACCCACTAAAGAAACCCTGATGATCGAAGCTTTAATCCCGGAGAAATACATGGTTGAATGGAGCGGATGGCCGCTCACAGACAACCGGTTTGGTGAAGAATTTGACCGGGACGCCCGGATAAGAATGGTAATGGGCGGCAGGAGACTGATCCCCTATTTGCTGAAGAACAGGAAATACCTGAAAGGTGATCTCCTGGAAATAGGCCCGTTTTTCACTCCGCTGCTATACTCCCCTGAACTAAGGGAGGTACTGCCTCCGTCAGCCAGTATCACTTTCCTGGAGAATGACAGCGATGCGCTGCAATGGCTGCAGCATCAGGGTCGTTGCCGCTTGCTCAATCTTGATATGAACGCAGCTTCTTTTGCCCGGGATCTGCAACAGCAGTTAGCTGGTGAAGTATTCGATAACATCATTATTTCCCAGGTATTGAACTATGTTGACTATAAAAACCTGCTTACAGAATTGTTTGTACTGGTCAGGCCCGGTGGGCATCTCTTTATCAATAATGTTTGTGACTATGGCCTGCCTGTACTTTTTTCAGGAAAGCGGCCTTCAGATAATGAATCTGTGATAGCGGCATCGCTTGCCGCAGGATTCAGCATAAAAGAACAACGTGTTATCCCGAAATATTTCAGAAAGGAGCCGGCTGACAGGCTGATACTCATTCTACAGCGTCCCTGAAATATTGCAAAGATTCCCAAAACTTCATTCCAGATGTCGAAATCATTTATCCATAGCGTTATAGAAAGCAAGGCCGCTTTACTGAAGGACAAGGTAGCTATTGAAGAGTCGCATGATGTAATCAGCTATGAAGCGCTTTCTGAAGAAAGCAACAGATTGTCTCATGTGTTATTGTCGCTCAGTATTACACCAGGCAGTAATGTGGGTGTCGTTATGCACTCCAGCATCAGGCTGGCTGTTGCTATGCTGTCATGTTTCAAGACCAACCAGGTATATGTACCCCTGGATATTGACCAGGCGCCAGCACGTGTATTACAGATGTTGTCGCTTACAAGCCCGGCGGCGCTGATCACTTTTTCAGAAGATCTGGACAAACTACAACAGTTCCTCCTGCAGCGGAATGTACATATACCATTGCTGATAGGCCTTCCTGCAGCAGCCTATACGTTACTGGCAGATCTGCAGCTGGATGCCAGTATGATTGAAACACAGGAATCAGGTTATACAGTGGCCAGACTGGCAGGTGATATTTATACCTGTGAAACACTTACGTTGTCTGCCTTCAGTACTACATTACCAGATATACCACAACAGGCTGATGACAGCAATTATATATTCTTTACATCCGGTACTACCGGTACGCCGAAAGGTATATTGGGATGCCATGAAAGCCTGAGTCATTATATACATTGGCATGCCGGAGAATTGAATATTGATGAGTCGACCAGGATCAGTCAATTGGCCCCGGTGACCTTCGATGCATCCCTGAAAGACATACTAACTGCATTGAGCACTGGCGCTACCTTATGCATCCCTGATCCCGCTGTACGCTATCAGTTGCCTGCACTCGTAAAGTGGTTGTATAACTCCGGCATTATGCTCCTGCAAACAGTACCTTCATTATTCCGCCTGATCACCAGGGCCATGAAGGAGCAGCAGATCATTTTACCACAATTGAAACATGTGGTGCTGGCAGGCGAGAAGCTATATGGAAAGGATGTGCTCAACTGGCGTGCTGCAGCGGGAGAGCATACTGTTATCTATAATATGTATGGGCTCACCGAAACGACCATCCTCAAATCCTGTTATCGTATTCCTCATTGGGAATGGCAGCCGGGAGAAGTGATCCCGGTAGGAAAGGCCATTAGCAATACCCAGCTGGCGGTGATTAATGAAAGCGGTTTATGTACAGGAGGAGAGATAGGAGACGTATACATTAAGAGCCCTTACGTAACCAAAGGATATATTAATCAGCAGGATGTTCAGACATTGTTTGTTCAGAATCCACTTGTAAAAGACCGAAAAGACATTGTATGCAGAACGGGTGATCTGGGACGTTACAGACCGGATGGCATGCTGGAATTGCTGGGGCGGCGTGATGAACAGGTAAAGATACATGGTGTGCGTGTAGAGCTGGATGCGGTTAAATCATCCATGCTGAAACAGGAAGGAGTGGATCAGGTAGAGCTGGTCGTATATCAGGACGATGACTTTCAGCAGGAGTTGATCTGTTATTATATCGGTAATCCCCGTAAGGATGCCGATCTGCGTAAATTGCTGGCAGAAGAATTACCTGTTAGCCATCTGCCTGCACATTATGTATGGCTGGCTAGCTTTCCGCTGAACATCAATGGTAAGGTAGACAGGAAGCGTTTACCCAGACCGGAACAGTTACTGGCAGGGCAACAGTTTGACGCACCGCATGCCGGACTGGAACAACAGCTGTTAACCATCTGGCAGGCTATCCTGGGAATTACAAATATCAGCAGAGATGCCTCTTTCTTTGTGAATGGAGGATCATCTTTAAAAGCTATCCAGCTGATCTCCCGTATTTATAAAGAGCATGATGTACAGCTTACCATTGCTGATATCTTCAAACATACTTCTATAGCCGGACAGGCAGTGTTGATCCGGGACGCGAAGAAAGCTGTTTTCCAGTCGATCAGTCCTGTAGCTGCACAACCCCATTATGCACTGTCATATTCTCAGAGACGCTTGTGGTTGCAATCCCAGAGATTGCTGGATGCACAGCCTTTCAATGGACTGGAGACGTACCGCCTGAAAGGAAAACTGAATAGGGAGGCAATAACTGCGGCGTTCTATACAGTGCTTGAACGGCATGAATCGTTAAGAACTGTTTTCATATTACATAATGGAGAACCCAGGCAAAAGATCTGTGGCCTGGCGGAATCAGGTTTTGCAATTACCTTCCAGGATATCAGTTCCGGTGAAGATATTGGACTGATCATTTCGCAACGTCAGAAAGAAGTAGTAGAAACGCCTTATAATCTTGAAAAAGGCCCCCTGCTTCGCATTGTATTGCTGCAAACTGCGGCAGAAGAATTTACATTGCTGTTTGGCATCCATCACATTGTTTCTGATGAATGGTCTATGCAGCTCATGATAAAGGAATTGCTGCTGCTTTATAATGCGTATCATGATGGGCAGGGCAATCCGCTATCACCACTGCAGTTGCAGTATAAAGACTATGCTGCCTGGCAGATAGCACAGGTAGAAGACAGTGAACATAGTACACACCGCAAATACTGGCTGGAACACCTGGGTGGTGAGATACAGGCACTGTTGCTGCCGGTAGACAGACAGCGTCCGCAGATACCCACTTATAGAGGAGCACAATATCATTTCAATATTGATAAAGGAAGAAGCACTGCTTTCCAGGCATATCTGAATAAACAAGAAGCTACTCTGTTTATGGGATTGGTAGCGCTGGTAAAAACATTGTTATTCCGCTATACCGGTCAGTCTGATATAGTAATAGGTACGCCTGTTGCTGGCCGCGAGCATACTGAATTGGAAGACCAGGTAGGGTATTATCTCAATACACTTGCACTTAGAACACAGGTAGACGGCAACGCAGGTTTTTCAGCATTGCTGGAAGCTGTAAAATACTGCGCTGTGAATGGATTCCAGCATCAGGCATATCCGTTTGATCTGCTGGTAGATGAATTGGGCGCGGATGCAGATCCGGCCCGTAACCCACTATTTGATGTGGCGATAGTATTGCAGAATGTGCAGCTGGATACTTCTGCAGTACAGGAAATGAAGGGAATAGAAATAGAAATGGCGCCTTCGCTCTTATCGATCAGTAAAGGAGATCTGCGTTTTCAGTTCAGCATCCGGAATGATGTACTGGAAGCCGGCATAGAATATAATACTGATTTGTTCAACAGAAGCCGGATCACTACTATATCTGAAGATCTTGACCGACTGCTCACAGCAATACTTGCCACGCCTGACAGCAGTATCCGGACATTAGCATATCATAATAAATCAGTACCCGAAGGTGCGGTGTCTTTTGATAAGCGTCAACTTATAAAATCTCATAAACCAGTATATCAGCTATTTGCTGAAACAGCGGCATTATATCCTCTCCATGTGGCTATTGAAGAAGAAACAGGCAGCGTTAGCTATGAAGAACTGGAAAAAGATAGTAACAGGTTAGCGAGACTGCTGAAGGCAAAGGGTGTGACCCCGGGAGATGCCATTGGTGTAGTGCTCACATCCGGGATTAATCTGGTTACAGCCATGCTGGCAGTGATGAAAAGTGGTGGGATATACCTGCCGCTGGACCTGCGGCAGCCGCGGCGTATATTGTCAGGTATATTGGAGCAACTGGCTCCGGTAATATTGATCACTGACAGCAGTTCCCTGCAGGATGTTAAAGGAATGGCGGGAGATATTCCATTATTGCTTGAAATGCCTGCATCCGGAGAAGAGATCCTGAATGAACTGGATATTGAATTCTCATCACTGATAGGTATTGAAAAACGCCCTTATCGTTGTTTTACCCCGGAAGGCTTGCTGCCCGAGTATGAAGTGCTGCCGGAAGAATTATCATCGGCAGCGTTGGATGTCATTATTCCTGATGATGCACCCGCGTACGTATTTTATACCTCAGGTTCAACAGGTGTGCCGAAGGGAATCAAAGGTAATCACCGTAGCCTCAGTCACTATATACAATGGCATGGTAAGGAGTTTGCAGTAGATATAGACAGCAGGATCAGTCAGATCGCACCTGTTACATTTGATGCATCCCTGAAAGATATACTCGTAGCCCTCACTTCAGGCGCTACCTTGTGCATACCTGCGCCTGATACCCGTCAGCGCATTCCTTCGCTGGTGAAGTGGCTGTCAGATACGCGTATCTCCATTGTTCAGACGGTGCCATCCCTGTTTCGTCTTATTACACGTGAGATGGAGGAATCCGGTATTGGACTGCCAGGGTTACGGCATGTCGTTCTGGCGGGAGAACGCTTATATGGACGCGATGTGCTGAACTGGAAGAAAGTAAATGACGGAAAGGCACGTTTGTCGAATATGTACGGACTGACAGAAACTACAATTCTGAAGAGCTGTTATCATATAGACGGTCCTGATTGGGAGCCGGGAGAAGTATTGCCTGTGGGAAGGCCTATCGAAGACACCAGCATTGCCGTCATCAACAATGGATTACTTTGTGTGGAGGGAGAGATCGGAGAGATCTATATCAGCAGCCCCTATGTTACACTGGGATATACAGACCCAATACTGACGGATGCTTTATTTGTACCTAATCCATTGCTGGAAGATGACAGGTTCCTCGTTTGCCGTACCGGCGATATAGGCCGCTACAGAAGCGAAGGTATACTGGAGTTGCTTGGCAGGAGAGATGACCAGGTAAAACTGCATGGTGTGCGCGTAGAACTGGATAGCATCCGTCAGGCGCTGCTGGGATTAGAGGAAATACGTCAGGTGGAGCTCATTGTACAACAGGATGAAGAGCTGGTGCAGGAGTTGATCTGCTACTACAGTGGAAAAGAGTATGAAGCTACCACACTGAGAGCTTTGCTGGAAAACGAATTACCGCTTACCCATCTGCCGGTGCATTATATTTTTATGGAGGTCTTTCCGCTGAACATTAATGGAAAGGTGGACAGGAAAAAACTGCCCAAACCTTCTGACAGGAAAGAACAGGAAGGCAATGACCAACCACATGAAGGCATAGAAGAGCAACTCGCCGGCATCTGGAAAGCTATTTTACGTGTGGATAAAGTTGGACGCAATACCTCATTCTTTACTATCGGCGGCTCTTCATTGAAAGCCATACAGCTTATATCACGTATATATAAGGAACTTGAAATACAGCTGACCATTGCTGATATATTCAATCATACTACTATCGCTGCACAGGCTGTACTGATCAGCGGGACGAATGCCCAACAGTATCAGCAGATTAGCATAGCACCTGTTCAGCAGGATTATCCGCTATCACACGGGCAGCGTCGTCTGTGGGTGATCGATCAGCTGGAAGAAAACATGGTGGCTTATAGCCGCCCGCTGGCTTATACTTTGCAGGGAGCTTTGGATCAAACGGCTTTGCAGCAGGCTTTCCTGAAAGTGATAGAAAAGCATGAAAGTCTGCGTACGATTTTTCCACTCGTCAATGGAACGCCAAGGCAGAAAGTAGTGCCAGCAGAAGACCTGGATTTTACTATTGTTACACACGATCTCAGCGATGGTAGTGGTACAGTGGAGCAATATAAACAGTTACTGGCTGCAACACCATTCTCTCTTAGCCAGTGGCCATTATTGCGTGTTTGGTTACTGAAATTATCAGCAGATCAATATACCCTTTTGCTTGCTGTGCATCATATCGTTTCCGACGAATGGTCTATGCAGGTATTTGTGAAAGAGGTGATCAGCGCGTATAATGCATTTCATCGCGGAGAAGCTTATCAATATAAACCATTGCCGCTTCAGTATAAAGATTATGCCGTATGGCAGCTGGAACAGCTGAGTGACGACAGGCTGCAGGAACACAGGAACTTCTGGCATAATACACTTTCCGGTGAATTGCCCGTATTGGAGCTACCGCTTGATCGCCCCAGAGCTAATAACCGCACCTACAATGGTGAGCAGCTACGTATTCATCTCCCCGCTACACTCAGGGCTTCCCTCAAAGAAGTTGCCGGAACAACGGGTGCTACTTTATTCATGGGATTAGTGGCTACCGTGAAAGCGTTGCTTTACCGTTACACCGGGCAGACTGATATCATTGTCGGAACCACAATCGCCGGAAGAGAACATTTACAGTTGGAAGAGCAGATCGGTTTCTATGTGAATACACTGGCGCTGAGAACTGTCATTGATGGAAATGCAGCTTTCCCGGCATTGCTGGATCAGGTTAAACATGTTATGCTGGCGGCGTTTGACCACCAGGTGTATCCGTTTGATAAACTGGTGGATGAGCTGGATATTCCCCGTGACCTCAGTCGCTTCCCGGTTTTTGATGTGGCAGTGGTGATGCAACAGGGTATGCAGACGGAAGAAAGTATTCCGCAAATGGATGACCTGCAGGTAGAGGAAGACAGAGTCGGGGTTACTACCAGCTTATATGACCTTACCTTCTGGTTCCTGGATCGTGGAGATGGTATTACACTGACATTGGAATATAACACAGATCTTTTCGCAAGAGAGAGGATTGAATTCATGGGCCGGCACTTCGGAAAATTGCTGGAACAATTGTGTGGAGGAGCTGCTGTTATTGATGCAGATTTCCTGGATGTAGAAGAGAAGGACAGGCTATTACATGTGTTCAATAAGCCAATAGCTCCGCCTGGCAAAGATACTTTGCCTGGTCTCTTCAGCAATCGCAGCCCCGCATGGTCGGATCTGCCTGCGATAATATGTGAAGGCCGGCAGATGTCTTTCGCTACACTAGATGACTATACTAATCGCCTGGCTGTGCATCTTATCAGCCATTACGGGGTAAAACCGGGTGATATAGTTGCCCTGCTTTCATCGCGAAATGAATGGGCGCTTGTATCTGTGCTGGCTGTTTTGAAAGCAGGAGCAGCCTATGTACCTATGGATATTACTTATCCTGTTCAAAGGATCAGTTATATCCTTAAGGATACGGCGGCAGTATTATTGATTACAGATGAAGAGATCGCGGTGGCGGATGTGCCGGTACTGCATACAGCTGGCATCAGTACTGAAATTACGCAATGGGAGAGTGGTTTATTGCCGGTTGTTTCCCCCGAAGATGTAGCTTATGTAATGTATACGTCCGGCTCTACCGGCAATCCCAAAGGAGTTATTATACAACACAAAGCCGTACTGAATTATCTGTTATGGGCTAATAGCTGGTACTTTAATGATCAGCGGGGCAACGTGTTCAGCGTGTTTACATCATTATCTTTCGACCTGACTATTACAGGGCTCTTTTCAGGATTGCTGAGGGGTGATAGTGTACATCTCTTCCCCGGAGAAAATATCGAACAGGTGTTGTCTGATACTTTCAACAATGCTGCTGTGAATGCAGTGAAGCTGACGCCCTCCCATATCAGCGCACTGGAACTGCTGGATATTACCGCTACCAGCGTTAGTACAATCATCGCCGGAGGCGAAGAACTGCATAGTGGACATATCAGGATATTACGCCAACTCAATCCGGACATAAGGATCTTCAATGAGTATGGTCCTACGGAAACAACTGTAGGATGTACGGTATACGAGGTGAAGAATGATGACCGCATATACATAGGAACACCTGTGGCCAATGCGCAGATCCTTGTACTGGACGACAAGCTACAACTGTCGCCTGCAGGTATTGAAGGTGAGATATTTATTGGAGGCACTGGTGTGGCTGCTGGTTATCTCGCACAGCCGCAGCTTACTGCTGAGAAATTTATACATCATACATTAACTGATCAGCTATTATATCGTAGTGGAGACCGTGGACGCTGGTACTTCAACGGACAATTGGGCTATGCGGGCAGAAGGGATGAACAGCATAAGATCCGTGGCTATCGCATAGAAACGGCGGAGATCGCACAGGCGCTGTCTGCTTATCCTGGTGTGAATGAGGTGTTTGTTACTGTGCTGACGCAGAAAGAGGATAAACAGCTGGTGGCCTATTATACAGCAGAACACAGCATAGCCACAACGGATTTGAGAGCGCACTTGTCCCGGTCCCTGCCCGAATATATGGTCCCCACCTGGTATGTGCAGCTGGATGCTGTGCCGTTGAACAGTAATGGAAAGGTTGATAAGGTAAAATTGCCAGCTCCGCTGACCACTGCAGGCGACCAGTATGTAGCGCCTCGCAATAAGCTGGAGAAACAACTGGCAGCGATATGGATGGATATTCTCGGTGTATCGCAGGTAAGTGTAAGTGATAACTTCTTTACCAGTGGAGGACATTCGTTAAAAGCCATGCAGCTGGTGGCCAGGGTATATAAAGATCTTTCTGTGAAGATCACGCTGAAAGATGTGTTTAAATACCCGGTGCTGGAAGCGCAGGCATCCTTCATACAAAGCTCCAAACGTGAACAATATATAGCCATACCATCAGCAGCACCTGCGACTTATTATCCTGTATCTTATGCACAGCAGCGCCTTTGGGTATTACATCAGTTTGATGGTATTGATCTGGCTTACTCCATCACCGAGATATTCGAATACGAGGGCAAATTGGACTTGGATCGCCTGGCTACTGCATTTGATATACTTATCAACCGTCATGAGGTATTACGTACCGTATTTGATACAATAGATGGCAAACCGGTGCAGATGGTCAGACAGACTACCGGTTTCAGCCTGCATAGTGAATCTGCCGATAACAATCTGCAGGCGAAGATAGCTGCATTCACCCGGCAGCCTTTTGATCTTAGTAATGGTCCTTTGTTAAGAGCAGCAGTATTCAGTGCCAGCGATACGCATCACTACCTGGTGCTTGTTATTCATCACATCATTGCGGATGAATGGTCGCTGCAGGTATTGAAACGCGAGCTTACAATTATCTATACGGCACTGGAGAATAAGGAAGAGATCCGTTTGCCGGTATTGCCTGTTCAATACAAGGACTATACAAACTGGCAGCGGAATAATCGTAATAGTGATGCACTGTTGGGACAGCAGGCTTATTGGAAAAGTAAGTTACAGGAAGAGCTGCCCGTGCTCGAACTACCTGCCGATTTTCCTCGTCCTCCGGTACAGCGTTTCGAAGGGGGAAATTATTACCATACCATTCCGGCTGAAGTACTTGTAGCATTACAATCACTAGTGGCCGGTAACCAGGCTACTTTGTTTATGGGACTGGTAGCGGCTGTGAAGTCTCTTCTGTACCGTTATACCGGACAGAAAGACATTGTTGTAGGAACTCCGGTGGCAGGTAGAGAACATCCTGATCTGGAGGATCAGATAGGGCTGTATGTGAATACGCTGGTACTCAGAACTACGCTCACGGGTGATGAAGGCTTTGCAAGCAATCTGTTGGCTGTAAGAGAAACGGCGCTGGAAGCCTATGCTAATCAGGAATATCCTTTCAACCTCTTGGTAGAGGATATAGATATTAACCGCGATGTGAGCCGTTCGGCTATATTCGACGTCATGATAGTGCTCAGGGATGCAGATGAGGAAGTACCTGTTGGTGGAACCGGACGGCGTGATGAAGAGCTGGATATGCATCTTGGAGGCAGCAAGTTTGACATCACCTTCTATTTTAAACAACAGCCTGAAGGCCTGCAATTGCAGATAGAATATAACAGGGAGTTGTTTACGCATACCCGCATTGCACGTATGGGGCAACATCTGCATAAGCTTATAAAAGCAGCAGTGGCTGCGCCGTCTACACCAATATCCAGGTTGTCTTACCTGAGCATTGAAGAGGAACAGGCCTTATTGCATAGTTATAATGATATAGCAGAGGAATTCCCACCATTTACGCCATTGGGTACATTGATTGGCAGGCATGCCGCAGCTACGCCGGAAGCAATAGCGCTTATTACCGGCAACAGGCAGATAACATATACTGAACTCAATAAACGCGCCGACAGACTGGCGGCTTACCTGCAGCACAATGGTTATGCAGGAGCAAATAAGCTGGTAGCAGCGATGGTGGATCGTAATGAATGGCTGCTGATTGCCATACTGGGTATACTTAAATCCGGTGCAGGTTATCTGCCACTTGATATTACCGCTCCGGCAGAGAGACTACAATATCTTCTTGAGACCAGTGGGGCAACTGCTGTTGTAGCAGGAGTGGAAGAAATACCCTTACTGTCCTTTTATGAAGGAAGGATAATTACAGAAGAATTGTTGTCTGACACAGCTGTCATCAGCCATGAGGTCCAGGCAGGTGATCTGGCTTATGTGATCTACACTTCAGGTTCCACTGGTAAGCCTAAAGGCGTGATGATCTCTCATGGATCAGTTTATAACCTGTTCCTGGGGCTTAGTAAGAAGACGGGCATCAGCAATACAGATAAGTTGCTGGCTATTACAACGGCTTCATTTGACATGTCTGTACTGGAATTGTTTCTGCCATTGATCAATGGTGCCACAGTGGTATTGGCCAGCAGGGAAGAAGTACATTCTCCTGAAGCGCTGCAGCTGATAATGCAGCAGGGAATCACTTTTATGCAGGCAACGCCCGGTATGTGGCACCTGTTGACTGAAAGTGGCTGGAATGGAACGGAAGAACTGACTATCATCACCGGGGGGGATGCCCTGAGCGCATCGCTGGCACAACGCCTGCTGGACAGATGTAAAGTACTGTGGAATATGTATGGGCCTACAGAGACAACTATATACTGTACCTGGCATAGAGTTATCAAAGCTGATGAATCGCAGATCCTGGGAAGCGGTCTATCCAACATGTCAGGATATATCCTCGATGCCAACCTCCAACTATTACCGGTGGGTGTTCCCGGAGTAATATATTTCAGCGGACCGGGTATTGCCACTGGTTACCTCGGGCAGCCGGAGCTAACCGCCAGTCGCTTTATTGATAATCCTTACAACCCTGGTACGGTGATGTACAATACGGGTGATGTCTGCTCATGGACAGAAGAAGGATTGATTAGGTTTAACGGTAGGGCAGATTTCCAGGTTAAGATCCGTGGTTACCGCATAGAGCCGGGTGAAATTCAGGCATTGATGATAAAGCTGGAAGGTATTACTCACGCTACTGTACTGGCTTATGGTAATGGCGCTGATAAATACCTGGTAGCTTACTACTCGACCGACAGGGATATACAACCGGATATTGTTCGCGAATATTTGCACCGTTTCCTGCCGGATTATATGGTGCCGGCTCACCTGGTATTGCTGGATGCTATTCCGCTGAACAGGAATGGCAAAGTGGACCGGGCCCGCCTGCCGGTACCAGGACTTACCAAGGCTGCCTATATAGCGCCGGAAACAATGACAGAGAAGGTGCTGGCTAAGATATGGGAAGAGGTACTCGGTACAAAGAACATTGGAAGGAATGACAACTTCTTCACCCTGGGAGGGCACTCGCTGAAAGCTATACAGACAGCTTCCCTGATCTATAAACGCCTCGAAGTTAAACTACCGCTGAAAGAAATTTTCCTGCGGTCTGTCTTATCTGACCTTGCTGCCCTGATAGACCAGAGTGGTAAACAATTATTCAGCGCCATACCATTGGCGCCTGTACAGGAATATTACCCGCTCTCCAATAGCCAGGAACGCCTGTGGATTCAGCAACAAATGCTCAACAACCAGGAAACGTTCAATATGCCGTATACCTACTGGCTCAGAGGACAGTTTGACCGGACTGCATTTGAAGCAGCTGTGCGCCTGCTGGTGGAACGTTATGAAATATTGCGCTCCGTGTTGTTTGTAGTGAATGATAAACCCGTACAACAGGTAAAGCAATATGAAGACTTCGATGACTGGATGGTCTTTGAAGACCTGCGGGCGCTTCCGGATGCTGAACAGCAAGGCCTCATAGCGGCGGAAGAATGGGCTGGTATTCCTATCAGTCTCAGAAAAGGACCATTATTGAGACTGAAGCTGTGGCAGGTAAAGGATGATCAATACCTTTTCCTGGTATGTATACATCATATTATCGCAGATGAATGGTCTATGCAGGTAATGATGCGTGAGCTGGTAATACTGTACTCCGCATGTCTGGAAGGTAGCCCAAATCCATTGGAACCACTACCATTGCAGTTCAAGGATTTTGTGATGTGGACGAAGAATGAAGAGAACATTGCACGCATGGCAGAACACCAGGAATACTGGGTGAACCGCTTCTCTGGCGATATACCGGTGCTGGAATTGCCGGCCGACAGACCAAGACCAGCTATGCCTGATAATACCGGTACCCGGTATTACAGCAGGATGCAGGGTGTACTTAACGGAAAGCTGTTCTCTCTGATAAAGGAACAGGAAGCTACCCTGATGATGGGGCTCGCTGCTATCGTTAAACTCCTGATCTATCGTTATACAGGAGATAAAGATGTCATTCTTGGATTGCCTGTTACCGGCAGGGAACATCCCGATCTGCAGAACCAGATAGGCTTTTTCCTGAACACCATCGCACTCCGTTCCCGGATTGATGAAGAACGTGGATTTGATGAATTGCTAAGGGAAGTGAAGGCGAACGCCATTGCTGCTTACGACCGTATTTCCTTTCCATTTGAGATGCTGGTAGACGCTGTGAATGAATACAAGCCGCTCAATAAACGTACGTTGTTTAACGTCATGCTGGTATTACAGGATGAAGACAGGAAAGAAGAAGACCTGTTGAACCTGCAGGATATGCTCGTGGAAGAAGCCTCAGTAGCCAATGAGATCAGTAAGTTCGACCTGACATTCTTCTTCAGGAAACAGGGAGATGATCTTTTACTGACATTGGAATATAGTACAGTTTTGTTTGATGAGGCCAGGATGATTCATCTCTGCGAGCACATACATCAGTTGATCATTAATGTGGGAGAACATCCAACTCTACCACTGAACCGTATTAAATACCTGCCTTCGCCGGAAGAGACGCTGTTGCTGGCACTAAATAATACCAGTGCAGAGATCCCTTCAGGTACTATTGCAGCGGCCTTCAGAGAGGTGGCTGCTGCTCATCCTGATAATAATGCACTTATTGCAGGTAAGACAACCTACACATTCTCAGCATTGGATATGTTGTCTGATAAACTGGCTACCTGTCTTATACAGCGTTATCAGGTAAAATCAGGAGATGTAGTGGCTATCATGGTCAACAGGAACGAGTGGTCACTTATCAGTATACTGGCCATTCTCAAAACCGGAGCAGCTTATCTCCCGATAGATAGTACCCTGCCTGAAGACAGGATCAGGTACATCCTCGATGATGCCGCAGCTACATTGTTAATGACGGATCATGACGGATTCTCCTGGAATGAAAAAGTATTGGCGCTGAAGGAGCTTGCTAAAGACATCGATCAGATAGTGCCGGGAACGCTACCAGTTATAAATCAGGAAGCTCCCGCTTACATTATCTACACTTCCGGTTCTACAGGTATGCCGAAAGGAGTACTGATCTCTCATGTTTCCCTGATGAATTACCTGACATTCGTTAACCGTCATTACTTCGATAATACTACTGGGCATGTATTCGGCGTATTCTCTTCATTGTCTTTCGATCTGACTGTTACCTGTCTCTTGAGTGGTTTACTGCGTGGTGATGAAGTGTATCTGACGCCGGAAGAAGATGTGCTGGCAGCGCTGAAAGAGGTCTTTACAAATGACAGGCTGACGGCCGTGAAGATCACTCCGGCACATATACGCGTGCTGGCAACCCTACAATTGGAGAAAACGGCTGTCAATACTGCTATTGTGGGAGGAGAAGCACTGTTGCCGGATCATGTTCTCATACTGAAAAGGCTGAACCCGCAGATGAGGATCTTCAATGAATACGGTCCGACGGAAACAACCGTAGGTTGTACAGTCAGTGAAATAACATGCGCAGCGCATATTACTATTGGTAAACCCATAGATAATGCACAGATCTATATTCTCGATGAGTTGCAACAACTGCAGCCTGTAGGTATAGAAGGAGAGATCTATATCGGTGGTGCAGGTGTAGCAATAGGATATCTCAACAGGGAAGAACTGACTGCCGCCCGCTTTATTCCCGATCCTTTCGGTCCTGGCAAATTATATCGCAGTGGTGATAAGGGTAGATGGAATCATCAGGGTGAAATTGAATACACCGGAAGAGCTGACGAACAGATCAAGCTGAACGGGTTCCGTATCGAACCGGGAGAAATAGCGTCTGCCATCCTGAAGTACCCCGGTATAAAAGAGGCTATTGTAGTTAAAACATCGCTTCAGCAGGAAGAGTACCTGGTTGCTTACTATACAGCCCCGGCAGCAGTAGACAGGAAAGAGCTGCAGCAACATATCGGTAAGTTCTTACCTGCATTTATGGTACCTGCATGGTTTATACTGATACCTGTGGTGCCATTGACCACCAATGGTAAAGTAGATAAGACCTTACTCCCGGCGCCTGAAATAGATAGTCTTACAACATTTGTAGCTCCTCGCAATGAACTGGAAAGCCAGATGGCTGTGATTTGGGCAGCAGTGCTTAACCTGGATGCTGTAGGTGTTACCAGCAACTTCTTTGAACTGGGAGGCCACTCCATGAGGGCGGTGCAGCTGGTGTCAAGGATGAATAAAGAACTCGACCTGAGATTATCACTGCGCGATTTCCTTGGTAATCCCACTATCGAATCCCTGTTGGCTCTTGCTGATACACGTGGGATGCAGATGGGTACCTTGTTAAGCCTGAACAGGAAAGAAGCAGATCTGCCCCGGATGTACTGCTTTGCTCCCCTGATAGGGACTTCACTGTTATATATGGAACTGGGTAAAGCGCTGCAGGGAATATACAACTGCTACGGCTTACAGGATGCCGGGTTTGATGATGGTAAAGACTTCGACACCACAATAGAAGAAAAAGTAAAGCGGTTTGCAACGACTATTCTGGAAAGTGAGCCTGGCAAAGAAGTGGTGTTAACCGGTTTCTCTTTCGGTGGTACGATTGCTTTTGAAGTGGCGAAAGTACTGGAGGAAAAGGGTATACGAACCACTTTGCTACTGTTGGACAGGGATATCAGGGATAAGAAGAAACGTAAGCAATCACTGGAGCTTTCAAGGGATGCCATACAGCAGGAAGTCAATTGGCTGCGTGACTGGCTGGCAGATGTAGGTCTTGAAGATACACACAGAGATCACCTGGAGAAACTTTTCTATCATAACCTCCGCCTCAGCGAAACATACGAACAGAAAGGAAAGATAAAAGGAGACATTATCGCCTTTAAGGCCAAACAAAATATTCATAATGACTTCCTGCATATGAAGGATTGGGAACGGTACACCGGCGGCCGCTTCACACACCTGTTCACACAGGGAGATCATTATGATGCCATCACATTGCCAAGGAACCTTCAATTGGTTGTAACAAGCATCACAGACAAGGATAAGTAACCCGTTTTTGTTAACGTTAATATTGTTTTTATGGAAAATGAAGTGGTATACCTCAGACCCAATGTTGTATTAGAACCCTTAATGGACAAGTGGTATGCCTGGACGCATCTGATCTATCCTCCAACAGCGGCTATGAACATACAGTCGAGGCACCTCAGGATCATGAGCTCTTATGTACAGGCGCCACAGGTGCACGCTGCTGCCATCCGCAATCCGAAAATGCTGGGAGGTCCGTTCATGAACTATGAAACGAACCGGGCAGAAGATATCAAACAACTGATAGCAGAAACGAAAGAACGCAGGAAACACATGCTGGAACTTGCCGAAGCTATTAAAGACCTGGACAACCTGCTGCAACAGGAAGCCCATGGTTTCTCACTGGATCCCTTGTATGAGAAAATACCTGATATATTGAAAGGACTTGTTGAGATCAATTATGATCTGCACAACAATCCAGGTTTCCGCTTCTTTGAGCAGCTGATGTATAAGAGCGAATATTATAATGAGGATGCGCAGAGCCTGGCTATGTGGCTTACTACCAATGATGAACGTCCCTTTGTATTGAGTACTGCAAGGCTGAAAGATACTACCAGTATAGAGCTGAATATTCCCTTCTCCAATAGCCTGGTGGACCGCCTGCAACGCATGAGGACTGTTCCGGGGAGTTTCAGTGAAATAAAGGATGCCCTGGGTATTGCTGATGAAGATCTTGAGCTGTTCCAGTCGTTTTTCACCACAGAAGCTCCTCCTAAATACGAGCGCTATACCGGCGATAAGATACGGATGCGTTATTTCGGACATGCCTGTATCCTGGTAGAGACTAAGGAAATATCCATTCTGGTAGACCCTGTTATCAGTTATTACGGTTACCAGGCCGAAGTGGAAAGATTCTCTTACAGCGATCTGCCGGAAGAAATAGACTATATCCTGATCACACACAACCACCAGGATCATATCCTGTTTGAAACCATGCTTTACCTGCGCCATAAGACCAAAAAGATCATTGTGCCCAGAGGAAGTATGGGAAACCTGCAGGACCCTAATCTCAAGCTGATGTTCAATATGATCGGTTTCCACAACGTAGTGGAGCTGGAAGAAATGGAATCTATAACATTCGGCAATTGTACCATTACCGGATTGCCTTTCCTGGGGGAACACGGCGACCTGAATATCCGTTCGAAACTCTGCTACCATGTAAGGATCGGTTCCCAGTCCATGCTATTCCTCGCTGATTCATGCAATATAGAACCCCGTTTGTATGAGCACGTTGTAAAACAGACCGGTCCTGTGGATATCATCTTCCTGGGCATGGAATGTGACGGCGCTCCTTTTACATGGGTATACGGACCACTGATGACGGAAGAAATACAAAGAGAAAAGGATCTTTCCCGCCGGCTGGCAGGTTCTAATTTCCCCCGCGGACAAGCACTCGTTAGTACATTTAAACCCCGTGAATTGTATGTGTACGCGATGGGCCTGGAACCCTGGATAGAATTTATCAGCAGTGTAAGATATCATGAGGATGCCAACCCCATTGTAGCATCCAATAAGCTGATTACAGACTGTGGCGAAAACAATATTGCCGCAGAAAGACTGTTCGGCGAAAAAGAATTATTGTATGAAATCTGATTTATAACATCGCTAAATCTTCATGTATGAACTTAACTAAATCTATTGCTCACATAGGTGAGGATAAACTGCCCGTGTTCCTGAAATTTGAAGAACAGATAAGCACTGATTTCTTCGCTGACTGGTACCAGGAAAACCGTGAACTAATGGAATCTACATTGTTAAGAAATGGCGCTATTCACATAAGAGGTATTAATATAGATTCTATTGACGCTTTTAGCGGGTTGATGAAACGTCTGCATCCTGCATCATCCAGCTTCCTGGATGGCAACAGCAGCAGAAGCAAACATACCTCCAATGTATACAATGCCTCAGAATATGATGAAGCGTCTATCATTCGACTCCATACGGAATTCTCCTACTCTAATCTCTGGCCGGCACACATTTTCTTTTGTTGTATCAACAAAGCAGCTACCGGGGGCGAAACAACTGTAGGCGATTGCAAGAAGGTACTGGACTTACTTACTCCCGCTATAGTAGAAGAATTTGAAGCGAAAGGCATTACCTATATCCGTAATCTGCACGGTGGTTCAGGCCTTGGCCCTTCCTGGCAGGAAGCATTTGAAACGACAGACAAACAGTTCATGGAGTCTTACTGCAATGAAAACGGTATCACCGTGAAATGGCAGCCTGACGGTGCTGTGCGATTAGAGCAAACAAGACCCGCTATCAGGAAACATCCCGTTACCGGCGACCGCCTGTGGTTTAACCAGGTAGATCAGTTTTACCCTGTCATTTATGGTGAAGAAGTGTTTGAAACGCTGATGTTCCTGGCGAACAATGATCCTAATGGCTTGCCTATGTATGCCCGTTATGGCGATGGTTCCGAGATACAGAAAGAATATATCGATGAGATTATCCGGGTAATGGATGACGTAACAATTCCTGTTCCCTGGGAAAATGGTGATCTGTTGATGGTTGATAATATGCTGTCGCTACATGGCCGTCTTCCTTTTACCGGAGATAGAAAGATATTGGTTTCGATGGCCTGAGCCCGGAGATACTTCCCTTTTCGTAAACTCCCTTTCAATTTTTTGTAATGTTTAAGTTCAAATCATACAATATCAATCAGCTTGATAAGATTCCCCAATTGATGTTACTGGATCAAAGGCAGATGGAGGATATCAGGATCGTCAGCGAGATCTATCCTTTCAAAACGAATAACTACGTATTGGAGAATCTTATTAACTGGACAAATGTTCCCGACGACCCGATCTTTCGCCTGAACTTTCCACATAAGGAAATGCTGACAGAATTGCATTATGATCAATTGAAATGGGGAGTGCGGAACATGGATGAAGCATCCTACCGTAATCTGGTCCATGATATACGTTTATCATTGAATCCACATCCTGCCGGGCAGGTGGATCATAATACGCCTTATTTCCTGGGAGAGAAGCTGGAAGGCATGCAACATAAATACCGCAATACCATATTGTTCTTCCCCAGCCATAGTCAAACCTGCCACGCTTATTGCACGTTCTGTTTCAGGTGGCCTCAGTTCGTTAATGAGCCAGGGTTCAAAATGCAGGCAAAAGAAATAGAGCTTTTGGTGGCCTATTTAAGGGCTAATCCTTATGTCTCAGATGTTTTGTTAACAGGAGGGGACCCTATGGTAATGAGCCCCCGTATCCTGGCAAATTATCTGCTGCCTCTGCTGGAAGTAAAGAGTCTGAAGGTGATCAGGATTGGCACCAAATCGCTTAGCTACTGGCCTCATAAGTTCGTTACGGATTCTGACAAAGATGAGCTGTTGCAGTTATTAGCCAAAGTAACTGCAGCAGGTAAACACCTGGCTATAATGGCTCATTTCAATCACTATGTGGAATTTGAAACAGCAGTGGCACAGGAAGCTATATTCAATCTGCGGAAGATAGGAGCGGAGATCCGCACGCAGGCGCCACTTCTAAGACATATCAATAACAAGGTAAGGATCTGGTCAACCATGTGGGAGCGGCAGGTACAGCTGGGTTGTGTGCCTTATTATATGTTCCTGCCCAGGGATACAGGCGCTCAGCATTACTTCGCTGAATCACTAGAGACTGCGCTGCATATTTATCGTGGGGCTGTACAACTAACAGGCGGTTTATGTCGTACAGCCAGAGGGCCGGTGATGTCTATGACTACTGGTAAGGTTGAATTGTTAGATATCGAAGACGATGTGTACCAGTTACGTTTCCTGCAACACAGGAATGGATCGCTCGCATATAAGACGTTCAAAGCCCGGAGCAGCCATGACCATCCGAAATGGTTTGACGATCTTTCCTGTTACGATGAGCGTTACATGGAGTTTTTCAGTGATCAGGATGATTATGACAAGAATGAATTGCGGTATGATAATATTTCTTTACAGCTGTAAAAAAGGCTGATCCCCAAAAGATTATTGCAGTGGCTGACAAATAAAAAGCCGCAGGCATTATGCCTGCGGCTAAATCAGGGTTTAACCCAATGCCATCCGGGATGTACTAGAACTTGAAAACAAAATTAGCTGACAGGCGTCTTGGCATTTGCTTTTCCAGTGTGGTCCATCCGCCGAAATATTCTTTGTCCGCGAGGTTATCCACTTTCAGGCCGATACGGTATTTACTGGCACTATAGAATACAGAAGCATTCAGTACAGTGTAAGAAGGCAATGTAAATAAGCCGGTTCTTGCATCATTGGTGATAACATTATCGCTTGCATAGTTGCCACCGAATCCGATACCTAATCCTTTGACAGTACCCTTTGTAAAGGTATAGCTGATCCACGCATTTGCCAGGTTGGCCGGGCCTGCGGAGGTTGGTCTTCTGCCTTTTAAAGGGTCAATAGCCTGTACAGCCTTGCTGTCATTATAGCTATATCCTGCTACGATGTTCAATCCTGGCAGAGGATTGGCAATCACATCCAGTTCAATACCCTTACTTTTCTGCGTGCCATCCTGGACAGTGACATTATAGCTTTGTCCATCGCGTACCACCGTTTCCCCACGTGTGATATTCTTTACAAGCAGGTCGTAGTAGCTGGCAGTAGCAGTCAGCTTATGGTTGAACATTTCAAGTTTTACACCACCTTCCCATTGGTTAGCCTGTTGTGGTTTGAAAATATTAGTGTAGTCGTCCAGTACTTTTGTACCCGGAGCGACGTTACGGAAACCATTCATATAGTTGCCAAACACACTTACCTGGTCTTTTACGATCTGGTATACAAGCCCGAATTTCGGAGACACTGCCGTCTGTCCATATTTACCGCTGGTCACGCCTGTAGCATAGTTTTTACTTCCTTTGCTTTCGAAACGATCAATACGTACGCTCGCCATCACACTTAACGCGTCTGTTAAGTTCAATACATCTGAAACATAAGCACTATAAACCTGGTTGCTGTTACCATCTTTTGTTCCGCCAAGGGCGGCCAGTTTAGCATCTACTGCTGCTTTGGTAAGCATGGCATAGCGTGGGTCATTGTTACGGGTAACGTTTACATAGTCGAATAGTGCATATGCGCTGTTATCATTTACTGCACTTACATCCGCGAAATCAAGACCAAATACCAGTCTGTTGCGCATATTGCCAATCCTGAAATCTCCTATGAAATTTTGTTGAATGTCTGTGGTAGTAGTGGTAGAGTTCTGGTAGTACACAAAACGGCTGATCAATGAGTCATTAGCCGCAATCGCACCGGTAGGACTTCCATCCAGGAACATCACATAGGAATAGTTGCCGTCGCTCTTACGCACACTTCTTGACAGGTTGGTCTGGGATATCCATTGATCAGATATTTTGTAAGTGGCCTGTCCGTATAGATTGATGGTAGGTGTTTTGTAAGTAATATCATTGCTGGTGTAAGACCTGTCAAAGTCCATATTTAATTCAGCAGGAGTGTGTGCAATTAACGGACGGCTCCTGTTCATGAATACCATGAGTGCATTAGTGCTCTGAGCTGTATAAAACTCTGCATTGATCAGGAAAGATAGCCTGTCATTCGCTTTGACAGAAAGACTGGGGGCTAAAAAGAAACTCTTTTTGAACCCTGCATCCTGAAAACTGCCTTCACTGTGATAAGCAGCGTTTACACGTAATAAGGCAGTTTTATCGGCATTCAATGGAGTATTTACATCAGCGGTAAAGCGGCTCAATCCAAATCCTCCTGCAGTATAACTTACTTCTCCGCCAAAGTGATCGTATGGTTTCTTCGTCACAATATTCAATAATCCGCCAAAAGAGATAAAACTACTGCCAAATAAAGTACCTGATGGCCCCTTAATAGACTCGATCCTCTCTACATTAGCAGGGTCTATACCTCCGTTAGTCAGGCCGGGAATGCCATTGATCATCGTAGGTTGTACACTAAAACCTCGCAT
The DNA here is from genome assembly GCF_900142925.1 of Chitinophaga sp. CF418. Taxonomy (GTDB): domain Bacteria; phylum Bacteroidota; class Bacteroidia; order Chitinophagales; family Chitinophagaceae; genus Chitinophaga. The sequence goes on along the minus strand of NZ_FRCN01000003.1, from coordinate 643,725 downwards.
GGAAAAATAGCCTGCACCATCATTAGGACGGCCGGTAGATGACCAGAGCCTGTTTACACCTGGTGTGTTTTTTAACGCATCGTCAAAATTTACAACCACCTGTTCCTGCATCAGCTCCTTTGAAACTACATTATATACCTGTGGATTCTCCAGGTTCTTCAGTGGCAGACGCGCCACATACTCAGATTCCTTTTTGGCGAACTTGCTACGGCCTGTATTCACAACGACTTCCTGCAGCTGTATATCTGACAGTGATAATGAAATGGCTATCTGAACAGTATTATCTGCAGTTACAGTTACTGGTTCTTCTTTAGAATCGTAGCCCAACAGGGTAATCTGCAGCGTATATATTCCCGGCTTCACGTTATTCAGGATGAAAACGCCATTTTCATCTGTAACAGTAGTTTTCTTTGTGTTCTTGAGTCTCACTGTAACCTGGTCAGCTGGTTTACCATCAGTAGTGGTAACCGTGCCTCTGATAATTCCGTTTCCATCCGACTCGTTATCATGTGCAGAAAGGACGCAGGGACAAAGCATCACAAGCGTCAAAAGCAGCAGTAGAAATGATTTCATATAGCGTTGATTTGGGCTGCGAAATTGGGGTATTATGCTTTTATTTGTTTTAACAATCGGGAAGAGTTTTTACGCTATCGGGAAAAAAATAGTAGCTTTTGATGCCCGTAACTTATCTTGCAATTAATAAGACCATGTTTCTTCATTTCAGAGATAAATTTCCTCAGCTAAACGTCTTCTGGGATAAATACCTTCCATTCCAGACTCGTTTGGAAGTTCCAACAAAGACGATTTTGCTGGAGGAAGGAAAGATTTCCCAGAACTACATTTTCATAGAAAAAGGCTGTGTGCGTACATTCTTTAACAACAATGGTGAAGAGAAAACCGTACAGTTTTTTTTCGAAAATGAGGGGTTAACCTCGTTTGATAGCTTCGTTAATAATATTCCAAGTCAGTGTGCTATCGAAACAATTGAGCCGTCTGTCATTTACCTGCTGCCTAAGCAATATGTCACACAAATGATAGAGGAATTAATGCATGAGCAGAACTTTGCGCAGATGATGTTACAGATGTTTGCCCAGCGGCAGACGCACTACATTAATGAATTCATCTCCTTTATTCGTGATACTCCTGAGCAGCGTTATCAAAACCTGTTGAGGGAACGTCCGCATATCGTGCAGCGGGTACCTCAGCATTATATTGCTTCTTATCTGGGGGTGACAACTGTGCATCTGAGTCGTATTAAGAGTAAAATTGCAAAGGGTAAAGCACATTTTTAAAAAAGCAGAGCATCCCCTGAACTTAATAACATATGTTATCGTCCGGCAATGCTGCCCATTCTAATTTTGTCTCAACAAAAAAGGAAAAAAATGAAAGCAGCAGTCATGTATCAGACAGGAGAATTCCCTCAATACGTGGATTTTCCTGAGCCAACCACTCAGCATGATAATGAACTATTAGTCACTGTAAAAGCAGTAGCGATTAAGCACTTTGACAAAGCTAATGCCTCAGGCAGGCACTATTCCAGCGATGTCCCAAAACAAGATGGCCGGGTAATTGGAGGAGACGGTATTTGCCTGTTAGAAGATGGTACCAGGGTGTATGGTATGGGTATCAGTGGTATGCTGGCAGAAAAGGCAATTATCCATAAAGATCGTATAGTGAAGGTTCCGGAAACCCTGGATGATATTACTGCAGCTGCACTGCCCAATGCGGTTATCGGTGCTGCTATGGGACTTAGATTTAAAGGAGATCTCCAGCCGGGAGATGTGGTATTGATCAATGGTGCGACAGGCTTCACAGGTCGTGTTGCTGTTCAGATAGCCAAGCATTACGGCGCGAAAAAGGTGATCGCAACGGGTAGAAATCAACAATCACTGGAAGACCTTTTATCACTTGGAGCGGATGAGATAATTTCTGTTCTACAGGACGATGACGGCTTTAAAGCGAAGCTGAAGGAGATCCATTCACAGACGCCTATTGATGTCATTGTTGACTATTTATGGGGACATACTGCAGAAATAATACTAGGCTGTCTGAAAGGTAACGGTTCATTTACCAACAGGGTAAGGTATGTATCTATCGGTAGTATGGCGGGAGATATTATACAGTTGTCAGCGGCAAACCTGAGAAGTGTTGATCTGCAGTTAACAGGCTCAGGACTGGGTGCCTGGTCTAAGCCAGAGGTAGCGAAGTTCTTTAGTGAAATAATGCCGGAGATGTTTCAACTTGCGGCTACTGGTAAGCTTAAAGTAGCGGCTGTCCAGGTGAAGCTGAAGGATATTGCTGAACTATGGAACCTGGATGTGCCTGACGGGCAGCGCCTGGTGGTAACAATTTAAACAACATCTTTTCCTGAAATTTTACAGTACCCCTGACCATTGGTGAGGGGTACTATAATTCCTCGGTTGGATCCCAGAAAAACTTCTTAAAATTTACAACCTTGTCGCCTTTTACTTCCACTCCTTCCTTTTCAAGTAACTTTTTTCTGGCAGAGATGCCTGCCGGTTCTCCAGTCAGTTGTCCCTGGCTGTTTACCACTCGCTGCGCTGGTACAGGAGGCTTTTCATGGCCACAAGCGCCCATAGCATGTCCTACCATGCGGGAGTAGTTTGCTTTACCCAAAGCTTTTGCAATCGCTCCGTAAGAAGTCACACGGCCTTTAGGAACCAATCTGGCAATCTCATAAACAAGTTTATTGAAATCCGGGTCATTCATCATACAGAATAATTATGCTGTATGAAGGTAAAAAATTCCTAAATAACCAACGTGTTCCTTTATATAAAACGGGAGATCCGATTAAGAAATCGGATCTCCCGTAGCTTTGCTCAGACTTACGACGAGTATATGAAGCCTTATTAACCACATTTACACTCAGACCTTGTTACATATGTTCTGTTGCCGCTACTATTAATGTAATAACAGCCACCGCTGGATCCGAGATGTAAAGGTTTCCCGTTGTGGTATCCGCAGCCGGAAGAACCTCCGGAACCCGAAGTGTTGTCTGTGCCACCAGGCTCTAATGTGGTATTATCTTTTCCGCAGGAAAAGCATAAGAGGATAAGGGTTGAGATCAACAACATTTTTTTCATATGGGGTAGATTTAATATTAACTGAAAGTAATTGCAATAGATTACTGGTTTAATTACAAAGACATAGTCGCCGGCTTATGGACATTCTGGTAAAGCCAGCAGATTATCATTGGGTACATTGTCTGCGTAGGTTCTGAGGTATTTCCCATTCGCTCCCTGGACTACTCTTACATCAGCCCTACGACCGTTTACATAAGTGTAGAAAGTATTGGTTTTGGCTTCAATGGATTGAATTACCTCGGTTCTTGTCCACTTCCATTTAGCCCCTCCTAAATGAGTGATCCCTTCATGAGAGCTGTTGCGGTTTAACTTATTGATACATGTGACTTGTACATCTGGCATTTTGAAATGGTTTTAAGGTTAAGAGATTTAAATAGATATTCTGAACTGAGTTAATGACATGTCTATAATTCATGTCAAAACTAAACACGTTCTTCAAAATGATTGGAGGGGATTTTTCCTGTTTTTTAAAACAGCTATTTGTCTATCCATTCATTTGTTTCACTTTTGCCTCATACCTGAATTCTTTCATCACCCCTTAAATCTATATCACATGTCATGGAGCTACAGAAAGAGAATCAAAATTATCCCCGGCGTACACCTGAATATTAGCGGGAAAGGTATCAGTACGACCATTGGAGTTAAAGGCGCGAGTGTAAATTTCAGTGCTGATGGAACATTTCTGAATACGGGTATACCGGCATTAGGCATTTATAACAGGCAAAAAATATCATCAGGGAAAGGGATACCGCCTGGCAATACCATTCCCCATGTAGCTACAATTGAACCTATGCCCCGTGGTAATATATTCAGTGTGCTGCCGAATGAGGTCACAAGCAATGATATGCAAGGCATAAAAGATACTCTTATTGCCGCCCGTAGACAACGGATGGAGCTTGGGCATGATTTATCCAAAATCTGCACGGCATTATCTTTAACAAAGATCAGGCTTATTTTGAGTTATGTGTTCATAATCGGATTATTGAAACGTTCAATACCGCAAAAACTCAGGCACACAATATCTTCTCAGCTGGACACCATTGCTCAGATAAAAGAACAGATCGATAACAGTTGTATGAAGATGGATGTTGAGTTTGATCCTGATTTGAAGGGCAAGTTTGAAGTATTAACTGATGCTTTTAAACAGCTATCCCATTCAGAGAAGATATGGGATGTTACCAATGCAGAGGCGCAGAACAGGGTAGCAGCCAGGTCGGCGGCATCCACCCTGGTAATGAAAAGAGAAGTGGCCATTGGTATTAAGCCTATTCCGGATATAAAATCTGAGTTTGCCCCATTGTGGTTAAAAAATGCAAATGGAGCAGATCTTTATTTTTATCCAGGGTTCATCATAATGTATGATTCGCGTGATCATTTTGGGATTATTGGCCTGAATGAATTGGAGTTTCATTATGAATATGTTCGTTTCGTTGAAACAGGTACTGTCCCTAAAGACAGTAAGATAATCGATAGAACATGGGCAAAAGTAAATAAGAACGGCTCTCCCGACAAACGGTTCAAGAATAACTACCAGATTCCCATAGTCAGGTATGGCTGTATAAGATTAAAAAACAGGAATGGCCTTCATGAAGAATATGAATTTAGCAACTACGAAGCAACTGAGCTTTTTGGAAGAGCTTTTTCAAGCTATATTAGTTCAGTGAGGGGCTAGGTTGTTATCAGAAGCAGGTTATCGATCTCTTAATAATTGCAAATAATTCCTCATCAGTGGTTGCAGACAGGTTTACTTCCTGTTCTGGAAGAACAGGAAGTAAATAATTTTGGATAAATGATCAGAAGGATCTTCATGTAACAACCACGATCTTCCCATCAGCCAAATTGCTATCCATCAACTTATGCGCTGCCGCAATATCATCAAGCTTGAACGTACAGCTGACATTCAGCTTTATGTCGCCCGCTTCCACGTCACGGACAAACGCCTGAAAATGTTCCTTGTCCACCCTGATCTGACCAGTGCTATACACAGTGAGGCGAACCGTCGCCGGAATGTAATCCATAGGAGCAAAATCAACGAATGACCATTGTTCTGAGAGCATACCAGTCATGCAGACGGTCCCCCCTTGTGCGGCACATTGGAGTGAATCTTTTAATGTCGCAGTACCCACCAGTTCAAGTATTTTATCTATACCGGCAGGAAATGAAGCTTTGATCCTGGGAGCCAGATTGCCATCATCAATAAACACTTCGTCAACGCCATTATCTAAGAGCAGGTGTTCCTTTTCCGGTTTCCTGGTAGTGGCCACTACATACAGCCCGTTCTTTTTTGCCATTTGCGTAGCTAGCATACCAATGGAAGAGGTGCCTCCCCTGATCAGTAAGGTTTCGTTCTTTTGAATTCCCAGCGCCAGATGCAGTGATCCATAAACTGTCTGGAACATCTCAGGAATAGCTCCCAGCTTATCCCAGCTTAAATGACTGTCGAAAGGCGTGAGAATAGATCTGGGTAGTACTGCATACTCTGCATAGCTGCCATCATATGCTCTTCCCATTTCGCCCATGAACGCAGCTACCTTTTGCCCTTGTTTAAATTCCCCTGTCGGATCATTTGCTACTTCACCGACGCATTCAATACCCAGTACTCTGGGGAAAACAACACCTGGCGACAAGCCTTTACGTGTCATTAATTCCGATCTGTTTAATCCAAAAGCCTTTACTTTTACGAGCACCTGTCCCTCCCCCGGAACAGGTGTTGGTCTTTGCTCCAGTGAAAAGTTTTCCGGCCCACCAGGGTGGTATAATACTGCTGCTTTCATGTATACTTGTTTAGATAATTATTTAATGCTTATATGCCTGGGGCTATACCTTCATCTTAATGATCTGCGATATGATTGAACATATAACGATAGATCTTCCATGCTTTCCCTTCTTTACGAAGCACAAAGAAATCCCTGCTCCGTTTAGCTGATGGCTGTCCTGTTACCGGATCATGGGTAGTGGCTACGGCTGTTGCCTGCACAAATGCATAGCGGGTATCCAATACAACATCCTGTACGGTGAAATCGATATGAAACCGGGTCCTTTTGAGATAGCTGCCATTATTCCTGGTTGACAGATCCTGAGCGGTAATTGTCTTAGTACCAGCGGCCATAAAAATGCCATCCGCAGTGTAAAAGAGATGTATCAGCGCAGTATTCGCTGTATTCAATGTGTCTGCATATGCAGTCAGCAATTGTTGAACCGCCTGTTTTTCTTCATGAATGCCCATGTTTGTCCTTTTGTAATGCAAAGGTGGCATCTTCAGACAGGATCAGCCAATGAGGTATCTTAAGAAATACCCTTAATATAGTTTAAGGTTTAGGTTCGTTGCGTCAGGTCTTTACGGATCTTACTGAGGAATTCCGGGGTGATTCCCAGATAGGAGGCTATCTGTGTGTTAGGTAATCGGTTGGAGATATGTGGATACTGCTCCAGGAAGGATTGATATCGTTCTTCAGCTGTCGAGCTGATATTTTGTAATACCCTGTTTTGCAGTGCTATGAATTTTTGTTCGATAATGATCCTGAAATTGCGGTCAAATTTGTGATGGTTGATATAGAGAGAAAGCAGATCAGGATGTTTGATCTGTAAAACGACGGATGGCTCTATTGCTTCTATATAAAGCTGACTTGGTTTTTCAGCGTAAAAGCTGGCCAGATCAGTGATCCAGTCATTCTCCGCAGCAAACTGGATATTGTGCTCTTTCCCGTTTTTATCCACTGCATACATCTTAAAGCAACCGCTAACGACAAATGTAAAGTGACGGCATACATCCCCTTGTTGAAGGATAAAACCACGGCGCTTTATTTTACGCTCTGTAAAATGCACCAATAGTTCATCGCGCTCCTTGCTGTTAAGTGGGAAGTAATTTTTGAAATAGCTGATTAACTGTTCTACAGATGTATTTTCAGTGTTCAAAATCCAAAGTTTATACAAATGAATATTCCTTCAGAGATTACAGGTAAAGATAATAAATATGGGAAAATCAGTATAATCAGCCTACTGAAGGGAATACCACATTAATAGTAGTGCCTGTACCCACCTCCGAAACCACTTTTACCCTGATGCCATGATAGTCAGCAATACTCTTTACAATGGACAGGCCCAGTCCATAACCCTCCCCATCTATCGTATTCTTTTTCCTGAAACGGTTGAATATTGTGTCAATATCTGAAGGATCAATCCCTATTCCCGTATCCCTGATAGCAATAGTGTAGGAACCATCCGCAGCCAGTGTATCACTGATATGAATGCTTCCGTCTGGTTTGTTGTACCTGATAGCGTTATTAATAAGATTATAGAATAACTGGAACAACAGATCATGGTTCAGTTTGCGCAATGTAATATGCTGCTGCAGGGAAACAGCCATCCGGATATTTTTGTCTTCCAGCCGGTGTGTCAGCTCCTGTATGATCTCACCAATCATTTTCTCCGGCTGAATGTTATCCTGCCTGGCATATTGGTCATTTTCAATCCTGGATATTAATAGCAGCGAGTGAACGATCTTCTTCAACCGGTTAAGGGTCTTCATCATTTCCATGATCTTTCCCATCGCTGTTTCGTCAAGATCATTGGATAGCAGTACATTCTCCATTTTGGTCTGCAGGATGCCAATTGGCGTCATCAGCTCATGAGATGCATTGGAGGTGAACTCCCTTTCCCTGTCAAAATCTTCCTTTATCCGGTTCATCAATGCGATCAGGGAGTTGTCCAGGTACCTGAAGTCTCTTGTTGTGGTGCGGATAGCAGGAGGGATCTCCTTAAACGGAAAGACAGGATTGATTAGTTTAGTCTGGATGATCGTTTGCAGTGGTTTAAGAAGGATACGGGTAAAAGAAATGTCCGTAAGCAGCGTCAATATCGTTAGCATACCCAATACATATAAGGCAATTCTTTGCAGCGGACTATTATACTGACTGATAGATGCGATCGTTTTACCAATCTCCAGCTCATACACCTGGTCATTGTATTCAAAGGCCTGGTTAAGGATACGGTACATGACAGTATCGCCCTCAATAATTCTTTGTGCCGTCTGAATAGTATCCGGTGAATAGATATGTCTGGCCCGTTCCAGCGAAATATATTCTTCCCTGAGCAGGGTATAACTTCCGTACGTTGAATCTCCCTGCAGATAATAATCGATACCATTGGTCTGGATATTGGTCATTACCTTTTTTGCCTGCTGCTTTAACAGGCGGTTGGTGCTTTGAAAAGCGACCCTGTCTATGAGAACAGGCAACAGTATAATAAAGAGGATGACAGTTGCTATCTTGGACAGGGTAGAAGTAAGCGTAAGTTTGGTAAGCAGCTTCACGATATGGTTATAGTTTTATTTTGTATCCTACCCCTCTGATGGTTTGCAGCCATTCTACCGGTCCGTATTCAGTCAATTTTTTACGGATATTTTTTATATGCACATCAATATAATTGGAATCATAATCATCGTCCGAAAAACTTCCCCAGATATGCTCACTTAGCTGCATACGCGTAAGCGGACGGTTCTTGTTCAGCAGCATATAACTTAACAGGTCAAACTCTTTTTTCGACAGGCCGATATCTGCATCGCCATACAACACCATTCTGGTGTTTAAGTTGACGTTGAAATCCCCCAGTGCCACCAGGTTATCTTTCAAGCCTGATTTCCTGCGACTGATCGCCTGCATGCGTGACTGTAATTCCAGCAGTGAAAAAGGCTTTGGCAGATAGTCATCCGCTCCCAGGTCCAATCCCTTTATCCGGTCCTCCAGTTTGCCACGGGCGGTAAGAATAATGTAAGAGGCTTCGGGACAGATCTTCTTGGCATCCTCCAACACCAGTAATCCGTCCCTGTCCGGTAAACCAAGATCAAGCAGTATAAAATCATAAGGCCCTTCCTCCATGAGCTGTCTCGCCTGTTTGGCGGTAAAAGCAAGATCGCAGAGGTAGCTTGCCTTTACCAGGAAATCCTCCATTTCCAGCGCCATCCCTCTTTCATCTTCGATGATCAGTACTTTCATATCAATTAAAACTGGTAGTAAAAGTTCGCCGTGAAAAATGAATTCGCTTTTCCCGGATCCGATTGAGACTTTTGTCCGAGTAAGGAAAGCTGATACTCAAATTCTATCATATAGCTCGCCCTGTTATAAGCTAAAGGCAGTTTCAGATTGTAGGATAAAAGATCATAGCTGGTAGTTGCCTGGGTGGTGGTACTGCCCGTCCCGCTTCCCGGAGTAGTACCGAGTATTGGAGGAAGGATACCCAGTAAACTATCCCTGATACTTTTTTCCTTTACATAGTAAGTATAAAATCGTTGTGTACCCGCTGTCACATCTATCAAAGGGGTAAGCGTCACTATATCTTTTGAAGTCAGACTAAAGAGATTGATCTGTTTGCTGATCCCCAATGTAGAGAAAAAGTCATTGGTCTTTCCAAAAGCATAATCTACTCCCAGCGTGGTGGTTAGCCAGCTTTTATGAGTCAGACCAATAGCCGCTGAATGGGGATTGGCAGCCTGCAGGAAAGGAGAAAGCTTAGGATAGAAAGTGTAATTATAACTAAGATCTGCCGACAAACGCTTACTCAGTTTAAAGGAAAAGCCTGCTCCTGCACTGTAAGCGGAAACTGTATGATCCTTATCGTTCAGTAAACGGTAGGCTGTACCCGTCAGCGAGAAGCCTGAGCGATGCCGGTAAGCAGCTACTGCCGCTACATAGGCCATCCGTTCTTCTGATTTCTGCCCGTAATAGTTCGCATTATTGGCATAACTGGTTCCAATAGTAAGTGTGGATCTTTCAGCAGTAGATGCACTGTCCTTTTGTAATGTACTGTCTGTCTGCGCCTGGCAGAAAACACTGACTAATAGTATTGGCAGTAAAAAGAATATCTGTTTCATGGTTTTTCATTGAAGTGTTGTGTTATGGTACACGAACACTTATTTTCCTGATGACAATCTTTGGCTTAATGATTTTCGGTGTTTTCACAGGCAGCACAGCCGGAGGAACGGCTATAGGTTTCAGCTGTTTTTTAGACCTGGGAACTTCTTTGATGACCGGTTCCACAGGTAGCTCCTGCGTTGGTTCTACTGTTTCCGTCTCTACCGGCTTTTTGACAGGAATGGTGTCCAGTGGCACGGCATCCGGGGGTATTACCTTGTAAGTAGGTTGGGGTAGTGTATTACTACCCCAACTATAGAGGGAAATGATTGACAGGATGACGGTTATTCCTACATGGCGATATAAAGCCCCTTTGTTCATATTCACAACAGTATTTTAATATTGCATTACCTCAGCCCCACTTTCATGTTTGCCCCGATATGAGCGGCAGGTTTGATAGAGGGCGCCTTCAGGTTATTGTGCACAGCTCCCACAGCTTTAACAGAGGAGGAAGCGGCAACTTTCGTATGATTTTTTACACCTGCATCTACTGATTTTACAGTTGCTTTTGTACCCACAGCGGTCTGCTTGATTTCGCTGCCGGCAGCCGCGCTGATATTTTGCGTGCTTTTAACAGTCGCACTGCTTGTGCTGTTTACACTATTCTTTAATGCGTCTGCATGTTCAGTTGCAGCAGAAATGTTTGCTTTGCCCTCAGAAGCAACAGCTGTACTATTTTTAGTAGTTATTCCGGTTGATGCATTTGCAGCCCCATTAGTCCCTGTTTTTACATTATCTGGTTTAATATCAGCCTGGGAAACAGTCTGTGCAGACGCTGTTCCGTTCACTGAATTGGTCCCGATAGTCGCTGATTGGTTTGTTTTTACAGTTGCCTTCTGAGCAAATACAGCGCCGGAAAATAAAAAAGCAGTAACGACAAAAAGTGTTGTTTTCATACAATTCCAATTTTAAGTTAGTATTTATTACTTGTTGATACAAACTTAGATGCCCAACATGAAGAAAAAATGAAAAACGGGTTGTAGGGGGAGGAAGTGTTCAACCTACATAATATATAATAAAAAAGGAGGGGAAATCCCCCTCCTCGCTTACATTGATTGTTATTGCGTGTCAGTTTTGCTTTTTTGCGGGCATTAACATACCGGGATAAAACACTCCGTCAGCCTGTTTCAATTCCAGCCCAAGTAACTTTGCTATCAGTGGCGCCACGTCTTCCAGTCCTATTTCCGGGAACACGGCTCCCTTATTCAGGCCAGCGCCCATAGCAACGAAGCCGGTACGGATCTCTTTGAAATCAGGAAAATAGCCATGTGCGCCTCCTTTGCCGGCCCTTAACTCCGGACCATCTGCACTGTTGTTGAAGGAGATTCCCTGTACGCCTGTAATTGCCAGTGTGGCAGCGGGATCACTATGTATACTGTCCATCACGGAGCGGTCTATTACACGGAACAGTTTTCTCACAGAGAGTGGCAGTTCTGCCAGTATTTGTTTTACCTGCTGTAGTGTTTTTTCAAATGGATACCTTCCACGTAGCCGATCATTCATCTACTTATAGAAACCTGCAGGGTACTGTGGAACATTTACATTACCATCCGGGACAGATAGTGATCCTGAAAAAGCTGATTAAGGCTGGTAATTAAACCGTGCTGTTTGAATTTCGCAATTGATGGTTTGATGTGCGTAATTGGTATAATGCAGCCCCTTCTTAATTTTACTTATTATTCATCGTAAACAGATCAATCCATGAAACTAACAGGAAATAAAATTTTAATTACCGGCGGCGCCAGCGGTATCGGGCTGGGGCTTGCAGAAAGATTTCTACAGGAAGGCAATATCGTGTTGATCTGCGGAAGACGTGAATCTGCCCTGAAGGAAGTGACGGATAAATATCCTGCTATCATTACCAAAGTATGTGACCTATCTGCAGAAGCTGGACGGGAAGACCTTTATAACTGGATTGCTGCCAATCACAGTGATCTGAACGTACTGGTGAACAATGCGGGTATCCAGAACTGGATGAATATTACAGATGAGGATTTTTATCAGCGTGCAAAGAATGAGATAATTACAAACATCGAAGCTCCTGTGCATTTAACAGCGCTTTTTAGTAACCTGAAATCATTGAATGCTATCATGAATGTAACGTCAGGGCTGTCTTTTGTACCATTGACCAAAGTACCTGTTTACAGTGCGACCAAGGCGTTTTTCCATTCATTCACGCGCTCATCACAATACCTGCTCAAAGCAAAAGGTATAGAAGTAATTGAAGTAATACCGCCTGCACTCAATACCGATCTCGGTGGAAAGGGCCTGCATGATGCTGCTCCTCCGGTGAGTGATTTTGTAGACGCAGTATTTAACCAGTTAAAAGAAGGTAAAACAGAACTGACTTTCGGATTCAGTGAGGCGATGTCAAAAGCCGGTCCTGAAGAGCTTAATAACGCTTTTAGCAGGATGAACCCAAGCTGACGGAGTATAGCGCAAAAAATGCTCCTGACGTGCTTATTTACGCTTATTAGATGACACTGTTTTACAGACAATAGTGTCATCTAATCCCTGCAATTTTTAACGCTTAATTTCTGATTTGGATCCGGATAGCCCCGCTTTGTTAGATGCTGTGTTTGTAGCGCGGGACGTAACCCCGGGGATCCCGGTGTTTATAGCACAAATCATAATAGGACTCCGTCAGGAGCCTGTGTTTGTAGCGCAGGGTGTAACCCCGGGCATCCCGGTGTTTATAGCAGACGTCATCAACAAATCATAATAGGACTCCGTCAGGAGCCTGTGTTTGTAGCGCGGGGTGTAACCCCGGGACGTGTGATAACCCCGGGTAATCTGAATTGTTTTAACGTGAAATAAACAATACCAAACATAGTTCCAAACAGAAAGGTAAACGCCCACATCATCATATGCTCCTGCGGCCGGAAAATATGCAGAGAGAAGGTATGTAAAAGTTTTTGCGGTTCAGTAACAGCATCCCAGCTATTGAAGCGCAGATATCTGCCTATATAAACACCATAGCCGCATAATATAAAACTAATGATCACAGATATCTTCACCCATCTGTCCCTCAGGTACTTCGACAGAAACTGTTCTGTCTGCATAAGTGATACAATCCCCAGCAATAGACCGTTCCATGCTGCAGATGTCACCAGCAACAGATCAAACCATTTTGGAACAGGAGGTTTTTCTGCATAATGGAAAAGATCTGTTATCATATAAGGCGCATTAGGGAAAAATGCCAGCCAACATGTTAATAACAGTATTGCCCTGAGATTGAACCTGTTCAGCCGGACCAGGGAACGGCTGAATAACAAGGGTAGCACCGCCAGGAAGGTATTCCAGATATAAAATCCGTAAACCAGTTCTTTCGTATAGATGCTCCTTGTTAACAGCAACAACATGGTAAATGACACAGATACCAGCAGCATTCTTTCAAGCGGGGAAATATTCTTTAGCATGTAAACAAATAATTTAAGACCTTGTCAGTGTGCAATAGCACTGTTTCCGAACACAGCGCTGTTGGCTGTTATGCGATTGATGATTCTGTTGTACTTGTATCTCATCTTGATCATATATTTCCTGAAAGTATTACCGCCTGCTTTGAACAGCTTCTTATGCGCCATCCATACTACGAGCGCAGTAGAGAAGTAGAAAATATAATAGGCCTTATGGGCGATTGCTTTCCCCAAAGCGGTCTTGCCGTTGAAGATGATTGACAGCCGCTCGGTCTGAAACTCAATATGAGGCGCTTCATCAATAAGTATATCAGTACAGATCTGCTTCAGTAACTTACACCTGGTGGCGTCTTTCATGGATTGATAGAATACTTGTGCGGTACTTTCCACAACGGTAACTGTCAGTGTCCATATTTCCATATTAGCATTGAAGTACCTCACTTTTCTGAAAAGAGTATCCCCGAGATCCGCTTTGATCCTTGGTTTTCCTATTCTGTCCAGGTAAATCCCTAAGTTGTTGCCATGTTTCTGCTCTTCCTTTATAAATAGTGCGGTGGCTTCAATATAAGGCAGATCATTTGTCTGTTTTGCATACCTGGTCACTGCCTTCAGTAAATGTCTGCCGTCAGATGTCTCTCCCAGCTGCCAGGCCTGCAGGGAGTGTAATATTGCTGAAATTTCCTGCTCAGAAATATCAGGGCTCAAAGACCAGTCTATACGTTGTTTTTTTGCGTTTTCTTTAAAGTGCAAAATCCACTGATTACTTGTCTTCATATGTCATGTTTTATCATAGTTAGTACAGGTCAATAATTGTTCTATATGCTTTGTATTACAAAGTGTAAGGGCAGAAAAAATGACAAGACAATGCCTATATCAGACGATCAGCATTATTGCTTGTCTTGATCCAATGAACCGGGTTACTAAAAGCATACAAAAGATGCAGATAACATCAGGTCCGGGTACCATTATAGTACCCCTGAAAGAGCAACTATCGGCAATAGGTGAACAGAAATGGTTCCGGCTAACTGCATTACAGTTAATAGGTTACAAATGAATGCAGGCAGGTGTTCCTCATCCGTAAAAGTGTATTTAAAGCACTTTGAATAACAAAGTAAATGAATAATTTTAACTTTAAACAAAATATTTTTCCCTTCCGTTTACCGCTCATAAAAGCTTGCTTTTGATACTTATGATCTTTTTATAAATTTAGATTAAACTATCTCTACAACATATGCGTAAACTGTCTATTGTCGCCTGTGCCTTAATATGTACAAGTTCTATGTGTTATGGTCAGGAAAGACCCACCATTGATTTTGAGAAATACGACCCGCCTTCCTCCCTGGTGGTACCGGAACACAAGCTGACCAGGGCGAAGTTTCCTTTTATAGATGTGCATAATCATCAGAATGGGTTGTCGTCAGGAAACCTGCGTGACCTCTTGCAGGACATGGATGCCCTGAATTTGAAAGTGATGGTGAACCTTAGCGGTGGAAACGGCAGTCGTCTGAAAGCGCAGACAGACAATGTAAAGAGTAAGGCGCCCAACCGGTTTATCATTTTTGCGAATATTGATTTCAGCGGCATAGGAGAGGAGGGATGGACAGAGAAAGCTGTGCGTCAGCTGACGGAGGATGTGAAGAATGGTGCAAATGGTCTGAAAGT
Organism: Chitinophaga sp. CF418; assembly: GCF_900142925.1. Taxonomy (GTDB): domain Bacteria; phylum Bacteroidota; class Bacteroidia; order Chitinophagales; family Chitinophagaceae; genus Chitinophaga. The sequence goes on along the minus strand of NZ_FRCN01000003.1, from coordinate 628,635 downwards.
ATTCAAGAACCTTGGTCTCAGCGTACGTGATAATAAAGGCAAGCGGGTAGCTATTGATGATCCCCGCCTGGATGCCATATGGGACCAGTGTGGTAAGCTGAAAATACCTGTATTGATACATGCCGCTGATCCGAAACAATTCTGGCAACCGGAAGATTATAACAACGAACGCTGGCTGGAGTTGATCACTCATCCGGGCCGCAAACGCAGTGACACTGATCCCGCGCCCTGGGAGCAGATCATTGAAGAGCAACACCGTATGTTCAGGAAACATCCGGGTACCACCTTTATAAATGCACACTTCGGCTGGTATGCAAGCGACCTGGCTCATTTATCGCAGCTGATGGACGAGATACCGAATATGTATGTTGAATTTGGAGCAGTGATTGCTGAACTGGGACGGCAGCCAAGGATGGCAAGGCAGTTCTTTGAGAAGTATCAGAACAGAATCCTCTTCGGTAAAGATTCCTGGCAGCCGGAAGAATATACCACCTATTTCCGCGTGCTCGAAACAGCAGATGAATACTTCCCGTACCACAAAAAATATCATGCTTTCTGGCGTATGTATGGTATGGCACTGCCGGATGATATATTGAAGAAGGTATATTATCAGAATGCCTTGAGGATCATTCCGGGGATAGATAAGAGCTTGTTTGAATAATACTGTATTGATAAGGGGGCTGATCTTTCAGCCCCCTTTTACATTATAACATCATCCATTGTTTGTAACCGGACTTACATAAATGGCCTCCGGAAGATCTGCAAATACATGTTCTGTAACTGCGCAAAGCCACATCGGATGATTAACGGGTTCACCTTTATACGTTTCCATTATATAGTTACCTCCACCTATAGAATCGCGTAAGTCGCTAACCAGTTTAACCGTATCCGATCCCTCAAAAGGTTCGTCACTCATATCAATGAAGCATTCGTTACCATCACCACTGATCTTGTCAAGCATTGTATCAGCACCTTCCACCATCTCCAGCTCACCAATACCTCCTTCCCAGCCGGGAAGATCAATGTACCACCTGTTTGAAAGCGTTTTGTAAAATCTGAATGTGTGTCTCATGTTTTTGGAGTTTAAAAGGATGCAAAGGTAATGCATCATTCCATTCCTCATTACAAGAACAGATGATATCTTATTATAACATTAAAACAATATTTCAAAGAACTAAGCTGTTGTGATGATGGCCTCCCGCCAGGCTAATCATTGAACACAGTAACAAACGGTGAACAATCTGGCAGTGGTCAGCACTTTAATAGTGGTTACCCCTCTGCCTGGGTATGTTTGTTCATGATTTACAATGCAATGTTAGGGAAGAATCCCAAGCGGTTTTAAACAATGTATACGAAAGCCTCTTATGTCGTTATAAAGGCCTTTAATCGCGTTATAAAGGCGGTTTATCCCTACGGTAACAATGTCAGTATCTCCATCTGACTTGCATGCAACGTGCATATGATCAGGATCTTCCTCCGTCTTTCTTCCGTTAAAAACGGAGGAAGAACGGAGGAAGAACGGAGGAAGATCCTGATCATATGCGGGTCATATGCTGGTTTATGCTGGTTTGATGCAGGACATATCCGGGATTTACTTTGTATATAACCAGGATGTGATTAGCATTATCTTTCGTTAATCCTTCGTTCGGAACGAAAGATTAACGAAGGATAATGCTAGTCATATGCAAGTTGTATGCAACTTAAATACACCTGAAACAGGCACTCTATACGCATACAGAGAAAGGAGCCGCGTTGCTGGCTATTGTCCGGGACTTATATCTGTGAGGAAAGAAAGATTGGGGATCTGGTCCTATGGAGTTCTGCAAATATTCCAGATAGAAAAGGCAGCATTTGATTGCTGCCTTTTTTTGTTGAAATCCCAACAAAAGATGTCCCCTTTATGTACAGAATATGTTACTGTCACGCAATGTTAGAAGCCGTAGGTAGCCGACGCGCTGAGAATTTGCCCCGTTGAAGTACCTTCTTTTTTCAGTTCCCCGTCCACAAATATCTGCACTTTTAATGATGAAGATGCGTTTGCTCCTGTCGCACTAACTGCTGCTGTTACCGCCACTGTACCTGCCGGAACGGTGATCTCAGGACTTGTCCATGTAGTGCCGGTAAGGCTGGTAGCGGTTGTCTGGTTGCTATCGTAAGCATAAGCAGCTACAGAGATGTTGGAACCTGTACTGGCCGTTGCCTTGAATACTACTTTGTGTGAAGTGGATGCTGGTTTGTTATCATCGTCTTTAGAACAACCAGTAAAAGTTGAGGCCAACATCAATGCCAGAAGCGCGTTTCTTAAAAATTTCATACATGCAAAGTTTGGTAAAATGCCTACTCTTTCAGTTAATCAGTTTTCGGCGTCCCTGTTTATCGGAAAACAAAGGTATACCTGACCGTTAGGCATGACAATACCGGGAACCGGTGATTTATTTCTACCTGTTTCCAGGTATTTTTTTAATTTTACTGACCATGATCCGTTTACTTAACCTTATAGCATTATTCGTAATCATCTCTTTATGTTGTAAAGCCCAGCTGCCTCTTGATCAACAGAGATATTATGATAGCTTAACGACCATATTACATCAAACAAGCTCCGATAGTTTAAAGGCGAGGGCCTATTATGGATTGGTATATTATTGGGTGCCCAGGGACACAGCCAGGGCAAGACAATGCCTGGATGAGGCGCGCCGGCTCAGTAAACATTATCCCTTCCTGCATGCTATATCCTATGCACATGAGGGCTATCTCTATTATAGTTCCGACATAGACAGAAGTGATGCGGCCTTTGCGAAGGCAGACAGCTTTTTGAACAGTTTCACTACAAAAGAAGCATACCAGTCAAGGGCAAACGTGTGGATAAACCGCGCGGCCATCAGGCAGCGAAAAGATGATGACAGGGCCTATATTGACATTATACTGAACAAAGTCATTCCATATGCACTCCAGGCGGGAGACAGCGCTATTGTGGCATCCCAGTATGTAGGCGTAGGTGTCGCCTTTATGAACCTGGAACAATACGACAAAGCCGAACCTTACTTTGACAGGGCCATTCAAATCTTCCGGTCGACCAATGCGCAGCCTTCAAGATTAGTGGCAGCATTGAACAGGGCAGGAGAAAACTACACCTACCTGAAAAAATATGATGAGGCAAAGAAGACAGTCGCCGCTGTAAAGACATTGCTGGCTCCTTATCCGGAATCGGAGCTGTATGCCGTGCACTATATGGTGGAAGGATTGTGTTATTTGCATGATCAGCAGTATACACAGGCGGAGGCCAGCTTTGATAAGGGAATGGCAGCAGCCAAAGGTCCCAATAAAGCGTATGTGATACAGGAGCTGTTGTTCTATAAGGTCAAAGCATTGCTGGCGAATAAGAAATATGAACCGGCCAGACAGATCCTCCTGGAGCTTTCGGAAGATGAGGAAGTGATGGAGCTGGGCAGCAGCAGGCTGGAAGTGTATGAAGGACTGGCAGAGAGTTATGCAGGACTGGGCCAGATGAAGCTTGCTTACGAGTGGATGAAGCAGTCCCGCCACCTGAGCGATAGCCTGCATGAGAGCGATGTTACGAATGATATCAATGCCCTGGAAATGAAATACCAGCGTGCAGAAAGCCAGAAAGAGATTATTACACTGAAAGCGAAAAATGAACAGGCAGCTCTCTCGGCGAAGAACAGTCGCTTATATATATTACTTCTTGCTTCAACCACCTTGCTCTTACTGATAGTAGCCGTATTTGCATTGTTGTACTATCGTAGTAACAGGAAATTACTGGTGCAGAAAGAGCTGAATCATCAGCAGGAATTGAAAGAAATAGAACAACAACAACGCCTGCAGTTCGGTCAGGCCGTGTTACAAGGTGAGGAACAGGAACGCCGCAGACTGGCTCAGGACCTGCATGATGGCCTGGGAGGAATGCTGGCGGGTGTTAAATTAAACCTGTCTGGCCAGGTGGAGAAGATAGCTGCTGAAGAACAGCACGAACTCCGGAAAACAATCAGTCAGCTGGATGATTCAGTGACAGAACTGCGCCGTATTGCTCATAATATGATGCCGGCAAACCTGCTGAAGTTTGGACTGCAGACAGCATTGAAAGACTTAAGCGAATCATTGATGACAGCCGCTGTGAAAATAGATTTTCAGGCCTATGGTATTGAATCGTCTATGCCGGAACAAACACAGATAAACATCTACCGTATTATACAGGAACTACTGGCAAATGCTATCCGTCATGCCGATGCCAGTAATATTATCCTGCAGTGCAGCCAGGATGGAGATACTTTCCTGATCACACAGGAAGACAATGGAAAAGGCTTTGATACTTCCATCAGCGGGAAAGGTATTGGACTCGGTAATATCAGGAACAGGGTGGGCTTCCTGAGAGGAATGATGGATATTACATCTGTTATCAACGAAGGAACCACGATAAATATAGAACTACATGTCGGATAATAAGACCACACTCGCCATTGTGGATGATCATCCAATTGTACAGGAGGGATTACAGAAACTGCTGGTGAATGCGCCAGATATCACTATTGTGGGATGTTTTACCACAGGCACAGATTTCATTCGTTTTCTGAAGGAACATGCTGTAGATATTGTCCTGCTGGATATCAGCCTGCCTGATGTCAGTGGTATCGATCTTTGCAGGGAAATAAAGAAGCTGTGGCCCGATACCAGTGTGTTGGCCCTGAGCAATCATAGCGAACGCAGTATGGTGCTGCAGATGTTGCAGCATGGCGCGACAGGGTACCTGCTGAAAAATATCTCCGGAGAAGAATTAATAGCTTGCATTAACGAGGCATTGAACGGGCAGGTCACTTTCAGTAAAGCAGTTAAGGAGATTATGTCCAGGCCCTCTGTGAATGAATTAAAGGATGTGCCAAGGCTCACCAAAAGAGAAAAAGAGATCCTGCAATTGATAGCTGATGGTATGACGACGACTGATATCGCCGGGACATTACATTTAAGTCCCTTAACAGTAGAGACGCATCGAAAAAGCCTCTTGCAGAAATTTGAAGTGAAGAATGTGGCGGCAATGATGAGGGCGGCTATAGCGTTGAAGCTGATATAAGCATTATAGCTTCCAGCCTTTCTTTTGCAGGTAAGCAGTACATTTTTCACAGAAAGCCTTTTCTTCTCCGGTAGGATCGCCACCTTTGGCGTCACGCATGTAACAGGTCGAAACAGGGCAATGTTGTAATCCCATGTTGTGCCCCAGTTCATGAATAACTAATTTGTAGAAGTGCTGTTTGTCCTTTAAGCGATAACTGGATACGACGCAGGCTTTCCCCGGACAATAACCCAGTCCCATCACACCATAATCCGCATATTCTCCTTTAGTAGTACTGATATCCTGCATGGTGATGCCCACGTATATCTCATTTGCTTTCCCCTGCCTGCTCATCCAGCGTATCAGGGAATCCGCCCTGTAGCGGTTCCGCGGAGCATAAAAGGCCATGGCCGGTATTTCTATGCCAGGAAGCAGTTCTGCATGGGCAGAGATTTTTTGTATGTTATCGTAAGCCTCCTTTATATAACTTTCCTTTACCTTACCCAGCGGGAGTATTTTGATATGTATATCGGGTATTTTGCGGCTGTCAACATTGTTATGACAGCTGCTAAGGATAAGGAATATAGCCAGCAGTCTAATTACCATATTCAGCTCTTTGTTTGACGATTTGCAGGATATTATTCTGGATATCTTTCATGATCCATCCGGCCCACCAGCTGGCATAGAAATTAAAGGAAGTCGTCAGTTTGAAATGACTGTACAGATGCAACCTGTAAGTATGATCATTTAAGGGCTCAAGCTCATAAGTACCATTCAGTACGTCAAAATAATCGCCTCCTACTACTATATGCTCATCCATCGTGGTAGATGGAATATCATAGGGATTCGCTTTGATAGTAAAACTCATTTTCCGCTGATGCTCGTAATCTGTTACAGTTTCATCGAATATCAGGCCTTTATCAAAGATAGCCTTACGGAAAGCGCCCTTGCCTTCGAAGTTCAGTTCCGCTTTTATAGGACGGGGAAACCCAAGAAATCTTGTGAACCAGCCTTTATCCTGTGTGGCACTGATTTCCCTTACGCGTGTTACGTTATTCCAGATCTGCTCTTTGTTAGCATGGATATCTATGTAGGTGTCTGCCTTATAGCGACCGGGTATTTTGGCAATGCGTTGTTCGATGGGAGAGATGAACAATGGTAGCAGTACAATGAGTGAAATGTATCTCTTCTCGTGTTTATGGTTTTCTATCTTGATGAACCCTGCTATAAAGCCTCCCACAGAAGCGGCCACAAGGAAGACTGGCAAAATCATGATCCAGCATGCCCAGCCTTCAATGCTAAGCAGTGTGGTAACAATAAAGAAGATAAAGATCGGCAGCCATGGCATGAATATACGATAAGCGCTGGAGTACACCTTTTCAATGGGAGAAAGATTGATAGTTAATGCACCGAGGCCAAAAGGAACGAAGAACAGGAAGGCAAGGTTCATCAGCACAAAAAAACCGTTCAGCTCAGCAAGACCAAAAAGGCCACGGGCAATCAGGGCGAATACAACGGGTATAATAACCGCGAATACGACTTTCTTGCTTGGATATCTCATATGTAAGGGAATATGTCCCTAAAGATAGTCAAAGCCGCTATAATATTCCTTTCAGAAAAATTTATTTGACCAGGCAACCCTTTCTCTGTAAACTGCATTTATTGAAGTATAAACCCGCTGTTCTCTTGACTATACCGGAACTCATAAAAGAAGCAAAAAAAGGCAGTACCGCCGCCCAGCGCTACCTGTTTGACCTGTTGTCGGACAGGATGCTGATGGTATGCCGCCGCTACGTCAGGAATCAACAGGACGCGGAAGAGCTGTTGCTGGACGGCTTTTATAAGTTCTTTAAGTCGCTCCCGGACCTGAACTACCAGGGAGACGCCGCCCTGCACAGCTGGGTGAAGCGGATCATGATCAATGAATGCCTGATGTTCCTGCGAAAGAAGAACGCATTTGTGGTGGTATCGGAACATGTAGCGGAAACAGTGACCCTGGAAGAAGATGTGTTGAACAAGCTGTCGGCCGCAGAGATCTTCAACCTCGTCATACAATTGCCCGCAGGTTATAGAACGGTATTCAACCTCTATGTCATTGAGGGCATGAATCACGGGGAAATAGCTGCCTTGCTGGGAATATCGGAAGGAACCTCCAAGTCCCAGTTAAGCAAGGCCAAATCATTATTGCAAAAAATGCTTACGCAGCAAAATATTGAGTATGTCAAACGAAAAACACAGTGATAGCTGGATAGGTGAACTGGATGCACTGGAAGCCTTACCGGGTGAGGCGCCGCTTGATAAAGCGGTAGTATGGGACCGTTTGCATCAGCGGATGAACGAAAAAGGAACTAAAAAGAGGGTGGTCTGGTACTGGGCAGCGGCTTGTTTGTTCGTCGCAGCTACAGGGCTTCTTCTTCTAAAGCAGGGACATAAAGCACACTTCCCGCCTCCGGCATCATATGTAGCGAATCCGCATAAAAAGAAGATAGATGCAGGAAAAGCGGATATAGCGGAAATGCCTGTTATCGTGAAGAATCCCGCCGTAGCACCGGTACCCGCGGATACTTCTGCCAGAAGAAAGACAGTTCCTGTGAAGGAAAAGAAAGCGGTCACTATATCGGACATAGCGGTCATATTACCACCTATCATAAAGGCAAATCCTCATCCTGATACGATGCTGGCAGAGACGACAGCAGTGGCGGCAGCACCCAAAAAAATGCGGGTAGTGCACATCAACGACGTCGACGGTGACGTGATCGGCAATGCCTATGTATATCCTGAACACAAACAATTCAAAATAGGTCTTAGCGGTCCGGCCGGTTTCGCCAGCCAGATAGTGGCCGATAAGACCCCGCAAACAACTTCTTCGCCCAAAAATTAAATAGCAACATGAAGACGAACATTTACTTTCTGATGCTCTTTATGAGCATCACCGGGATAGCGTATGCCCAGGAAAATAAGCCCGCTGCCAACGAAGACCGGATCTTTGACGTCCCCGCAAATGAGATCAACAAGCGTTTTTTCATCGCGCTCGATAAAGGCGATAAAATGCAGATAGAGCTGGTAGACATGAAAGACCTCGCCCGCATAGGAAATATCGATTCATTACTGAAGATATTTCTAAAGGACTTAACCCCGCTAAAAGATTCCCTGGCCGACGAGCTTACCGTAAAACGTATCGACTATGTAATGGAACCGCCAGCCGCAAAGAAGATCCGTATCAGGCAGGAGAGACCCTCCGGTAAGAGTTTTCTGATACAACAGAACGATGTAGCCGCACTGAAGCTGGAACAGGATACCGTTCATTTCATCGGCGTAGTGGTTGTACCCGGCACCAAAACTATCCACCGTTACAGGATCAGTTTCTTTGTAAATCACCTGGAGGATCTTGTTAATTACGCAGATGGCCGTTTACAGGCACGCCTGGTCAGCCTCAGAGAAAATGTAAACTCTAACTGGGTGAGAGGTGATAAAGGCATGATGCATATCAAAAAAGACTATACCATATCATCCAGCGTACCGGGAGGCTCTATTTATGCGCACGGCGACTACCTGGCCTTCGCTCCGACTGTGGCTATCCAGAACTACAAAAACTACTTTGTGCCATCTTTCAGCGTAGGTACAACAATGATAACCGGCACCATGGGCAGTAGCGGCAGAACGCACGAAATTGGGGCCTACTGGGAGCCTAATTTCTTCTTCGGAAAGAATAGTGAAGGCAAGGTGAAAACCTACCGGAACGATTTCCTGACACTGGCATATGGCACAGGACCAGGAAGGAAGGGAGTGGAAAAAAAAGAGCCCTACCTGCAGTATGTTTTTTCTGTGAGTTATCTTATTCACCGCAGTGGGGACTATCTCGAAAAACATACCTTCCGGGCAGGTATTGGACGGATGTCGCTGTTTGAAGGGAAAACCAAGATAGAACCTGTCCTGTATTTTCATGAATTCTTTAAAGGTGTTACGCCCGGTATGAGACTGATACAAAGTTTTTAATGGTCTCCTTATACACCTCCGCGTTATAGAACCATTTAACCAGAAACAGAGAATTACGGGAATTCCCGTAATTTTCGCTTATGTATACCAGGAACCTTACACAGCAGCTGGAAATCGACTATGTGATCACCGACAAATGGCCTTTGCCCCTGCATAAGCATACCCATTATGAATTGCTTTATATCATGCGGGGAAAAGGGCAGCATATGATCAACGGACATGGTTATAACTATGAGAAGGGAGACTTGTTCATCCTTGTCCCGCAAGACAATCACTTCTTTATTTTTCAGGAGAAGACAGCTGTCTGTCTGGTAAAGTTCCATGAGGATTTCTTCCAGGATTTCCTGCAGGATGCCAGGTTTAAAGCGCTTTTTACCCGCCTCTCATCCCCTTACCGCAAGCTGTCTTCTACACGCAATAACAAGCAACATATAGTACCACTGATGGAACTGATCATGGCGGAACACCGGAAGGATACTGCGTACCAGCATATTATCATCAAAAATGCATTATCCCTGATCATGGCGCTTACCGTCAAAGATGCAGGCGAGCATAACACTACTGCCAAAGATGATAAGATCCAGTCCATCCTCAATTATATTCATCAGCATATTGCAGACAAGCATCTGCTCTCTGTTCAAAAGATGGCAGATACCTTTCTCATCAGCAAAAGCTACTTTAATCAGTATTTCAAAAATGCCACTGGTAGTCCCTATAAGAAGTATGTACAGGAATATGCGTTGAAGCTGATCGCCCAGCAACTGGTGGAGAGGAATAAGACAGTATCCCAGCTGGCGGAAGAATTTGGGTATAGCGATGAGAGTCACCTGAACAGGTCATTTAAAGCGTATTTCAATCAGACTCCCTCTGCGTTTAAGAAACAGCAACAGGCACTTTGACCTATCTTCAGTTTATACAGGATAATCATTGTTTCGTTCAACTTTTCGGCCTCAATGTCGTCTCAACTTTGTACAGGATAATTTTAAAGCCACGGTTATGCACATTGACCATACTACTTTACGGACAGACCATCTGGAGGAAACAAAGGATTTTTTCATCCGGGTTTTTGACCTGGTGGAAGGGCCGAGACCCATCTCCATTGCTAAGGCTATACCGGGACACTGGTTGTATTGGAAAGATGCTCCGTTAGTACATCTTATACCCAGTTCATTTTATCATGACAGAAATGGGAATGCTCCTGCAGAAGCTATTGATCATACCGCTTTTTTTATGGAAGATTATGATAGCTTTAAACAAAGGCTGATTGATCTGAAAATAAAGTTCTCACCTATGGATCTGCCGGATATGGGAGAGCGGCGGATCTTTTTGCGTACGCCGACAGGGATATTGCTGGAGACGGTGTTTAGGGGGGAATAAATGACCTATGTTCCCTAAATTTGTATCAAACGCTCCAAAGAGATCTACGCCATGAGAAAAAACATACTGGACCTTTCCGGCAGCAAAGGCCTCCCTTTACCGCTGGACGCGGCTATTTCCTTTAATTCCTTCGTTGACTACCTCCGTAGGCGGGTAGCAGGGGAGAAAACGGCCAAGGCTGGTATATATAAGCACACGCTGGCATTGTTTGAAAAGCACAATGTACAGGACGTAGACCTTACGCTTGATAACATCCATGAATATGAAGAGTTGTTGGAACAGATGTACGTCTGTCTGTCTCCGCCATTGGCGGATGAATATGAAGTAGCCTGGGGACTTGGTTTCCCTTTTCAACCAGTTATCTTTTACGGTACCCCTATGCTGTTTGAGTTGATGCAGGGTACAGTAGCGGATCAGGATAAGTATGTGGTGACCAAAACACCGGAAGAATATCATCAGAAACGCCTGCAGCTGGTATACTCTTTTATTCTGCAGCGGCTGTATAATTTCCGTATTCCCGTACAGGTAGAGCAATACCATGCCGGTACTAATACCGAAACAGGGCTGTTGCAATACTTTGCAGTACATATCAATACCGATTTCCTGGATGTGGTGCCGATAGGTCCCCTGCCAACGCCTGACTTCACAGAACTGTCTGTCCGTATGGCAGAGGAAGAAGGATATGGGGTTTTTGAAAAGATACTGCCCTTATCTATGTTCAAATTCCGGGGAATAACGATGGTGACAATATCAGATGTTACTGCGGAGAAAGCTGTTGAAAATATTGAGAACGTCAGACTGGCCAGAACGCCGGATAATGATGAGACAAGTTATCATCATGTTATCCAGTCCCTGAAAACGATAGTAGGAAATAATAAGATAGAATTTGACCTGTTCCCGCTGGTAACAGTGAATAATGAGCCCGTGTACGGATACCGGAAAGGAGGAACAGGCATCCTGTTCGAAGTATGGGGCGAAAGGTTGTCGCCGGAAGCCTTCCGTAGAGAGGCGAAAGGTTATTTCTCCAATCCGAACTCTTTTTTCTCTAAGGATCTTTTTGGTCCGAAGGAGATGGAGGTCCCTTTCCTGGATCATTTCCGGAAATTAAAGATCAGGTCCCTGGCGCTGATGCCGGTGTTTTATAATCGTCAGCCGGTAGGAGTCGTGGCCATGCATACCTGGTTGGATGATACATTTGATGAAACAGTTGTTTCATTGCTGGAGCCTGCATTAGCGGCGATAGGAAGCCTGATGCAGGTCTATATAGACGAATTTAACCTGGAGATAGAAAATATCATCAAGGAGAAATTTACCTCCATACAGCCATCAGTACAGTGGAAATTTAATGAAGTGGCCTGGCACTACCTGCACGACAGGAAGAGAGGGCTGCCTGAGAACGCGGAAACGATCCATTTCAGTGAGGTATTCCCGTTATATGGAGCCGTGGATATCAGGAACTCTACCCTGGAAAGGAATAAAGCCATCATTTCCGACCTGGATAGTCATCTGAGCCTGCTGATGAACACCTTAACAGCTTTACAGCAGGAATATCAGTCTGTGCTACAGGAAGAGATGATCTATAAATGTAGCAAATGGAAAGAAGTGCTGAAACAGGAACAACTGAATGGCAGCGATGAGAACAGGCTGGTGACTTTCTTCAGGGAAGAGACAACGCCTTACCTGACGCATCTGTCAAAGCACAACGGCAATAATGCGCTGCTGACAGATTACATGACAGCACTGGAAAAGTTCAATAGTAATGTGTATGGCAACAAACATGCACTGGAGCAGTCCATGCAGATGATCAATAATGTAGTCAATAATTATTTTGAATCAGAGAAAGACCAGCTGCAAAGGTCATACCCCTGCTATTTTGAAAAGTTCAGAACGGATGGAGTGGAATATGATATCTACATCGGACAAGCATTTGCTCCCAATCAGCCATTCAATCACTTCCACCTGAAGAATCTCCGCTTATGGCAATTGTCTTCCATGGCAGCAGTAGCACAACTGACTGCCGCTTTACTGCCGGATATGCCTATTCCCTTGCAAACCACGCAGCTGATCTTCGTACACAATCATACCATTGATATCAGCTTCAGAGCCGATGAAAGAAAGTTTGATGTGGAGGGCGCCTACAATATCCGGTACCAGATGATCAAAAAGAGGATCGATAAGGTACATATTCATAATTCCGAAGAACGACTGACGCAGCCGGATAAGATCGTACTGATCTACTTCGATCGTAAGGACATTGAAGATTATCTCCCTTTCATTAACTATCTGCAGGAAAAGGGAACGCTGAATAATGACCTGGAAGAACTTGACCTGGAAGACCTCCAGGGACTGACAGGCCTAAGGGCGCTCAGGGTGGGTGTCACACCCGGAAATTTTGACGAGATGTCGAAAAAAAGACTCACTAATTAACGAAATGTCGCTAATATTCGATGACTGAATTTCCTTGTAAGTTATTGATTGTTATTTGATTGTGCGTGTGGCATCCATATTGCCTAATATAGCCGAATCAAATTTGCCAGTCATGAGCCACAACGAAGCAAAGTTACCAAGACCCCGGATTGAAATCTTTAACCTCGGATCAGCCGCTGCTAATACGTTGCATGGCCAGCAGGCTTTTAAACTGGAAAATGTCGAGATCCTGTGGTGTAAACATGGCGTCGGTACGATAGAGGCAGATGGAAAGAGCAATCCGGTAAGCGGGCAACAGATCTACTGTTTTCTTCCCGGACAATTGAGGAAGTTTCAGCTGGATCATTCCGCCAGTGGCTACTATCTTTCTTTTTCGCCCGACTCCCTTTATCTGGCCCCTAACCTGAAAGAGATGATGTCTTCTTTTGAAGAATCCATCCTCAACATGCAGCTACTGAGTTTCCGGGCTGATGAATCTATGCAGGAACAACTGGAAGAAATAGTCAGGAAAATGCAGCGGGAGTGCGAGAGTAACCTGTGGATGCGTTCAGAAGTGTTATCCGGCCTGCTCAATGTATTTATGATCTATCTTTCCCGGGAACTGGGAATAGGGGGCCACACACTGATCGTATCAAGAGAAGGTGAGATTGCGCGGAAATTTATGACCATGCTGAAACAGCAATTCATCACCAGGAAAAAAGTAGCTGACTACGCAGATGCATTAAGCGTTACACCTAACTATCTTAACTCCGCTATAAAAAAAGTAACAGGTTTCACCGCCAGTTACCAGATCCATAAACTGATCATCTTGGAAGCGAAACGCCGTATGCTGTATTCCGACTGTAGCCTGAAAGAGATTGCGTTTGACCTGGGATTTGACAACCAGGCGCATTTCAGTAAGTTCTTCAAATCCAAAACAGGCATGAACTTCACCCGGTTCAAACATAGCCTGGCAGATGCTGTATAAGGATCTGTTCCGGAAGAAGCGACATACACTTCTTCCGGAATAAGATCTCTTATTGCGCATAAGCAGCCAATGCTGCTTTCACCGCTGCCGATGACGGTGCATAAAACGCAGGGCCGGACAATAACGTGAACTTTACCAGTGGCTTAAACGCTGACATCTTTTTCCCTTTCAGATGTAACTGTGTATTGTATGCATCCAACGCACCTTTCACTACATTCTCCGCCACTTCTGCAGTAGGAGAATCAATACCTGCATCTTTGATATCACTGGCATGTGTGTAAGAGCTTACACCCAGTCTTAATGCTTCTCTCATTCCAATGCTGCCCACGGTGTACATAACTGCTGCATTAAACGTATTCCTGTTGCCAAGCCCCACAAGCAATAATTGCTTTGCAGGAATAGTGCCTGGAGGAGGAGTGATGAGCAATGTTTCAAATGCATGTCCTGTAAACTTGCCGCTCTTGCGTAATTCGGTGATGATGCCATGTAATGCCTCGTCAAGGTGTAACATGCCATTCAGCTGTGCAGGCAGTGCAGGAGGATTGGTGATATCACCTTCTGTATATTCGAACACGCAGGCGATCTGCAGAGGAGTGACCTGTGCCGAAGGGCTTTGTACCTTCACTTCTACTGCAATACCGGAGGCTTTGCCGGCAATATTGGAAGTACCAATGGTGGGCAGGTCCTGCGCCTGTATGGTTGCAGTAAATAGTAAAAAGAAGAATAATCCCGCCAGTTTTGTTTTTAATGTTTTCATATTATCAGAACTTAAATGATAAATGTGTATTGATGAAGAAAGAATTAGCGGAAGGCGTGATCTGCTGATCAATAAATGCGCCTGTATTAAAATATTGGGCGCCGCAACTCAGCTTGATGAACTTACTGAAGACATATTCTGCACTGAGCAGATAAGCGGTGCCTATGTATCTTTCATTAGATCCGGCGCCGGGCATGTTAAAGGACCCACTGGGCCGGTAAATACCATCGCCGGTGGAATAACGCCAGTTGAACACCACATCAGCCTGTGTAGAGAAACGGTCGCTGAAAGTAAGCGTGCCATAAGGATGAAGGTCTATCAGGTTAGCGGGTCCGATACGCGGGTTAAACCCGAAGTACCCTCCTTTGGGATATAATGGGTTGAATGTACCTAGCCGGCCGTCACCGGGCGTTTTATCACCGGAAATGTAATCATTGCGCAGGTTAATGGAAGGTTTGTAAAGGGCATTTTCAAATGAATAGCCGATGTCAACAGCGGTGGTCCAGGCACTGATATGACCATCTCCAAAAGTGCCGAACTGGTAAGCAGATTCCAGGTTGTAAATAAACCCGTTGCCATATTTCCAGTAACGGACGGCAACCGTATGCCGTGTCTCGTTTGCAGTACCTTCCTCAAAGGTAGCATCATCTTTATGGTAGCCCAGGTAATAAATGTCCAGGTTGCCCTGCCGGGGAATGATCACATAAGAATATGCTCCCCACAGATTGATTTCATGGGTCGGCTTATTATCGAAGATACCCGGATTTACTTTATCGTCCATCATTGCAAAAATATCCACGCCAAAAGCAGGAGCTTTGTACATGAGTTTTCCTCCCGTAAAATATTTGCGTACGTTCGTGCCTTCCCGTACAGAGATCAGTCTGCCTGTACCATAGTCCAATTCCTGCCTGCCTGCCCTGACTGTAACAGACCTTTTCTCCCTTTCCCATGTTTTAAGGCGTACATCAACAAAGAGATTTTGCACGTTCAATTCGTCTTTGTTCACAGGACTGGGATCCAGTTTACTAAGACTTTCCAGCGCACTGCTCAGCTGTGCAAACACCCTGACATATTGCCCCAGGTGAAGGTCTGCATGCAGGTTATAACGCTGTAATAAAAGATGGTTATTCCCTTCACCATTTTTCTGCCAGTCTTCATGACTGGTGGCAGCATATTCATAGCGGGCTTCACCACCGAATGAAAGATAGAAACGGTCTTTATGGAAGAGAGGCAGATATTTGATCTTATTATACCAGTTGCCGGAACTGTCTTTACTGAGATAGGAATAATCTTCATTGTAACGTAGCAGTTTGAATTGCTGCGCTGTCAGCGGTTGCAACCGCAGGCAAAGAGAAAGAATAAAAAGAAATATGATCTTATTGTTCATGTCAGTTCGTATTCTACCCGGATGCGCGCTTTCAGTACCATACTCAGCGGACTGTTGGCTTCTGCATCTTTGATACAGGATTCGAATAATGCTTTACTTATTTTAGGAACATCAGCTTTTACTATCAGATGCGACTCTGTAATGGCGCCGTTTGTCAGGCTTACATAAGAAGTTGTCCTGATGATGTTTGGTACATACCCGGCCTCTCCCAATACAAAGCTGAGTTTCATGGTATAACAGCTTGCATGTGCTGCTGCCAGCAGCTCTTCAGGATTAGTGCCGGGAGCATTCCCAAACCGGCTGTCAAAAGAATATAAGTGTTCATCCAGCGTCTTGCTTTCGGTTGTCAGTACACCGTTGCCCTCCCTCCCGGGGCCAGACCATACAGCAGTGGCGTGATGTTTCATAAAGCATGATAGATTTAATTGATGTATGATGTTCCGCTATCAAAGGTATCTGAAAGAAGCAGATTACCGGATCTACAAATCATGACAAGTGTTGTACATTTCCAATAAGGCAGAAATAAGTAATTTTGACACGGAGTACTCCTAATTTCAGGCAATGGCGAAATCAACTCATAAAAAAACTGGTCAGGCTTCAGATAACGAGGATGCGCTGGAAAAGAAGATCCGGCAACAGGAGATCCTACTCTCTCTGAGCGCAGAGATCATCCGGATAAAAAATAAACCTGGCCTGATGACAATGATCAGGGAAACGCTTGGTCAGTTGTTCACATTCTCTCATGCCATGGTTACACTGATCACTAAGGATAGAGAACAGTGGAAGACATTTCTGCTGGATAGCCAGTCGACCGACCAGCATCACAAGCAATACAAAGACCTGATCACATTTACCTATCCTATACAGGACGGTATTTATAACAAGGTACTGGAAACGGAAGGCAGTGTTGTATTTGACCTGGATGAACTGGTGGCTACAGGCAGTGCGCCTTCGCATATCGTTGTTCAGCACGAAACCGGTATTAAGGAAATGGCCGCCATCACGCTTATCTGCGATAATATACAACTGGGCGTGCTTTCATTTTACGCCAAAACACATGGCGCGTTCACCAGGGATGCCAGGGACATTATAGAGCAGATAGTGGGGCAGGTATCGCTGGCTGTAGCAAATGTTCAGCAGATGGAGGAAATCAACCGTTACAAACAACAGTTGGAGGAAGAAAACCATTATTTCAGGGAGGCTAATACTACAGGCTATACATACAGCGATATTATCGGAACCAGTGAAGCCATGCAGAAAATGTTCCATCTGTTAGGGCAGGTGGCGTATGCCAACAGTACGGTATTGATACTGGGGGAAACAGGTACCGGTAAGGAACTGGTAGCCCGTGCCATCCACAACTCTTCTCCCCGGAAAGACAAGTTAATGGTAAAAGTGAATTGCGCCGCTATGCCGGCCAGCCTGATAGAGAGTGAGTTGTTTGGACATGAGAAAGGCAGTTTTACCGGGGCTACGGAACGACGGATCGGGAAATTTGAACTAGCGAGTAAAGGCACCTTGTTCCTCGATGAAATAGGAGAGATGCCGGTGGACCTGCAGGTGAAACTGTTAAGGGCCCTCCAGGAAAAAGAGATTGAACGGATAGGAGGTAAAGGGCCTATTAAAGTGGATGTCCGCATTATTGTTGCCACCAACCGTAATCTGAAGAAAGAAGTAGCGGAAGGCCGCTTCCGGGAAGACCTTTTCTACCGCCTGAATGTATTCCCCATTACACTTCCTCCCCTCCGGGAACGCAAGGAAGATATCCCCGCACTGGCCAACCACTTCATCGGAAAATATTCACGGAATGCAGGCCGTAAGGAAATGAGCATTTCCAGTAAGGCCATGAAAGAGCTGATGAGTTATAACTGGCCCGGTAATGTCAGGGAACTGGAACATCTCCTCGAGAGAAGTGTGCTGCTTACAAGCGGCAATGTTATTAAGGAGATAGATCTGCCTGTGATCTATAAGAATACCGTGAAAGAGGAAAAAGACTATACTAAAACACTGGCGGAAATGGAACGGGAATATATTATTGAAGTATTGAAGAGATGTAATGGTAAGGTGTTTGGTCCCGGCGGCGCCGCAGCGATACTGGGACTGCGGGTATCTACATTAAATTCCAGGATCAAGAAATTGGGCATTAAAAAAGAAACACTGATATCCTGATCAGCATCCTGACCGGCATTCATATAAATGGGAATCCCGCAGCATTAAGCCGCGGGATTCTTTTTATAGAGAGTAGATTGGTAATTATTTGCGGTAGTGCGCACGTAACATCCAGGCCATCTTCTCATGCGTTTCCAACAGTCCTGTGATGTAATCACTGGTGCCTGCATCTTTATAAGTATTTGCAAATGCATCAATGTTACCTCTCAGGAACTCGATAATGCTTTCGTGATCTTCCAGTAATTCTTTCATGAAGCCCAGGCTGTCATTTTTCCTTTCGCTGTATTCAGTCAGGTGAGTCAGTTCCAGGAAGCTTTTCAGTGTAGCCGGCGGGTAGTGACCGATAGAACGGATCCTTTCTGCCACGCTATCCATGATCTCATCCAGCTCCTCGTACTGTGACTCGAAGAACAGGTGCATGGAATGAAAATCAGGCCCCTCTACATTCCAGTGTGCGTTACGGGTCTTAGTATAAAGCAAGAACTCGTCAGCCAGCAATTTAGCCAGCTGGTCAGCTACATGCTGTCTGTTTGCTTCTGTGATGCCAATATTCGTATTCATATGTCGCTTGTTTAATGCTGCTAAGGTAAAACATTCTTACTTCTCTAAATTCCTCCGGCTATAATTAACACATCATTTACAGTAATGTTTACAACAGCAAGCAAACAGTAAGCAAACAGGCAGCAAACACCAAACGCCAAACACCAAACACCAAACACCAAACACCAAACACCAAACACCAAACACCAAACACCAAACACCAAACCGCTTCTCAGAATCATAATAAGGAAACAGTATAAATATAATAGCGACAGCGGAAGTAGCACCCGGTTTCAGATGGGAATGGCGGGCCTTCGGCTCTCCGGTGACACGGCAAGTGCAGCCCAATCCATATTCAAACCCCTATTCGCTTGACAACGCTCAATCGGCTTCCAGAGAGGCGCCGACCGACATCCCATACTGAAACCGGAGCTACTTAGCGTTGAGTAATCTATCTGGAAACAGCGTGGTATATACGAATCATTTTACCCGATCAGCTTTTTGATGATCTCCAGTCCCTGTATCACTCTGTTCATATCCTGTTCCGCTCCCATTGCTATTCTGATATACTCGCCCGCATGAACACCCGGTACG
This sequence comes from Chitinophaga sp. CF418, assembly GCF_900142925.1. Taxonomy (GTDB): domain Bacteria; phylum Bacteroidota; class Bacteroidia; order Chitinophagales; family Chitinophagaceae; genus Chitinophaga. Next base: position 609,359 of record NZ_FRCN01000003.1, on the reverse strand, counting down.
GAAAAGACGGTACCGGGCATCACTTCCACACCTTCCTTCAGCAGGGACGCATATAAGAACGCAGCTGTAATACCGGCCGGCAGTTTCAACCAGCAGTGAAAACCATTCTTATGTCCGTATACTTCATACCCGGAGAGTACAGCTCTTGTTTTTAACTGCCTGTTGTTGCCTTCAATACGTTTTTGGCCGATCAGCTTTTCCAGTTCACCACTGGTAATGGCAGCAGACACGAACCTGGTAAAGAATGTGGATGGATTGCTGGAAGTCAGTTTCAGCATTATGCTGATTTGATCTCTGTATTGCTCAGGAGCTGCGATGAATGTTACCTTGACATCGGGTGCGAGTGGTTTGGACAGGCTGTAAATATACCACCCCAGATCCGGCGCCAGCTGTGCGAAGTTGGCAGGAGGATTGTCGTCCAGGAAGCCATAGGCGTCATCATCAATAATGACCTGTCCATTCTTACGGGCAATATCGATCAGTTCCAGGCGGCGCTCTAATGGCATAACAACACCGGTGGGGTTATTGATGGTGGGCATAATATAGATGCCTTTGACATTGTGTTGTGCTGTGGCGGCCTCCAGTGCGGATGGTAACATTCCCTTTTCATCGGTTTTGCAGCCGATCAGCTGAATATTCAGCAATCGGGCAATGGTGATAAAATTGGAATAGGTAAACTCATCGACTGCTATAGTCTTACCCTGCAGCGATGTGGCCAGTAATGCCACGATAATAGCCTGGTGACCGGAAATAGCCATGAATATACGATCTTCACTGATAGCGGGTCCGCTGCGCGATATCCATCCGGCTGCTACCTGTCTGTCTTCCAGGTTACCAGCAATAGGTTTCACGGTAAACCACTCATTGTACGTTGAGTAGTGTTTTTCTGTAATAGGCTTAAATACGGTCTGCTGGTCGGCGAGCACCGGGTAATTTGAACTTAGCGATATCATGGAGGTGAGGATTTGGATCGCCAAAAGTACAACTATTTCTCTTCAGAGATCTTACCCGCCTGTGATGCCAGTAATGTAATGCCCGACCCCAACACTGCGATCATAGCAAAAGACCAGCGCAGATCGGTGGCCTCAGAAATAAAACCGATCATCGGAGGGCCCAGCAGAAAACCCAGGAATCCCACGGTAGATACTGCAGCAATGGCTACGCCGGGCGCCAGTGTTTTAGACTTGCCTGCCAGCGCCAGCACCAGCGGTACTACAGATGATACGCCGATACCCACCATCAGGAAACCGATAGTGGCAGTGACAAGATAGGGAAAACAGATAGCCAGCAATAAACCGGAGGTGGTCATAAAACCACTGATCTGTAATACTTTTTTGGCGCCCAGCCTTGTGACAAAGCGATCGGCGATGAACCTGCCACCAGCCATAGTGCTCATGAAAGCAATATAGCCTGCAGTGGTAAGATGTTCGGGTACCTGTACTGTCTTCTGAAAATAAATACCGCTCCAGTCGAACATGGTACCTTCCGTTACCAGGCTGCAAAATGCGATCAGTCCCAGTTTGAGGATGCTGCTGTCTGGTTTGGCAAAGATGGGTTGTGAACTGTCTGAAACTTCATCTGCAGGTAAAAGGTATCGGTAGAAGATCAATACCAATGCCCAGCAGATGATGCAGATGAAGATAAAATGTTGCAACACCGGCAGCTCCATGTTAATAGCAACAGTGCCAATCCCTACACCGGCAAAGCCTGCTAAACTCCACAGACCGTGGAATGACGCCATAATGGACCTGCCATATAGCGCCTCTATTCCAACGGCCTGTGTGTTCATGGATATTTCAAAAACATTGTTCATAAAGCCAAAACAGAACAATAGTATCACTAACTGCCATATATCTGTAGCCAGTCCGATCGCAGAAAGCATAAGGGGGAATAACAATCCGGCGCTGATCAATACTTTCCGGCTGCCCAGCCGGGTAACCAGCCAGCCCGATACCGGCAGGCTGACCATCAGGCCGATAGGCAGCGCAAACAATACACCACCCAAAGCGGCATTGTTCAGCCGGAAGATAGCCTTGATATCATGTATCCGGCAGGCCCAGCTGGTATAGGTCAGGCCGGCGATGAAAAAGAATACGCTTGCTGCAATACGGTGAGACCGCTTCAGGTTAAGATGGACAGTCAGATCTTTCATAAATCGTTACGAGGTTAAGGTCATAAGGCCAATATGCTGCTCCAGTTCGTCATAGTCCGAGATCTTGACGATGTCGTTGATATGAGCGAGCTTCTTGTTGTCAATACCGATAAACTTTATGCCAAGTTGCTGCGTAGCCTGGTAGTCCCAGTTGCCATCGCCGACATAAATAATATCGGAGAGCTCGGGCGATTCATTGTGCCGTTTGTTCATCTTATCGATGGTGTGACTGATAATATCCCGTCTTGCAAAAGCATCCTGTGCAAAGGACGCTGCACTACACTCGTCAATATCGATGCCCGCACACTGCAATTTAAACAAAGCAGACTGTTTCCATCCTCCGGTGGCCAGACCTATTCTCAGGTCTTCATTACGGGCCAGTGTGCGGATGATCTTACCAGCTTTGGGGATCTCCCGGAAATGACCGGCCTGTTTTTCATAAGCGGCTTCCAGTAGTGTGCAGAAGCAATCAATGAAGTTTTCTATTTCAGTGACGGTACATGGACGGTTTCTGCGTTCAAGCGATAACTGGTTCAGGATACCTGAGTCAGTGGTATTCTCATAATGTCCGTAATTGGTATTAAAGTCGGAAAAATTGAAAGTAGCAGCAATGGCCTTTGTAAAACAGAGATCGTCTATCTCTGTAGTATTGGTCAATGTGCCATCTATATCAAAAATAATGTACTTCATAAAAGAGGTTTTAAAACTTGATAACAGATTTCAGGCTGGAGATGTCATTGTTGCGCTGACGTTTGGCAACATTACATCCCAGGTCTGATACGGCATCCTTGAATTCATTGATGCCATACGCCTTCGTGATGATCTTCTCCAGCCCCAGTACCTGGCTGTTGATGAGGTCAACAGCATGTTTGAAGGTGTCCTGTGAATCGATGGAGCCGATGATGGAAATACTGCGGTCGGTGATCTCACGCGGATTGATGGTCTGCTGATTATTACGCAGACCTATCAATGCAATCTTTCCGCCATCGGCTACGGCATCGATTGATTTTTCCAGCATGCTGCCTGTCGTATCTACGATCAGGTCATACTGGTGTTTACGAGGTGCAAAATGACCAGACAGGTACCAACCCGAGGTGAGAATATCATTACTGGTGATAAGCTCAGTTCTGTTGGCAGAAGTCTCATAGATAGTGCCTGCCTGTATACCGTATTGTTTCAATGCCAGGTAGAACAGCAGCCCGATAGGACCACCGCCCAGGATGGCTACATTGTAGAAAGGAGTGACCGCCAGTTTCTTCACAGCTGTCAATACACAGCTCAGTGGTTCTGACATGGCGCCCTGTTCGAAAGGCACATCATCCGCCAGTGGATAGATGAAACGTTTCGTAGTCTTGAAGTATTTGGTAAATGTACCGTCAATGGAAACACCTGCCTCGGTACTCGATTTCAGGAAACAGTGATTACGCAATCCTTTCCTGCAGTTCTCACAATAACCACAGTAATAGGTAGGGTCGATAATGACACGGTCGCCCACATTGAAGTTTTCAACACCTCTGCCTTTTTCGACGATCACACCGGCAGATTCGTGGCCGATGATCACTTTCTCCTTTGCATTATATTCTCCCGAGATGATGCTGAGGTCTGTACCGCAGATACCAGTAGCGCGGATCTCTACGATGACTTCATCAGGCAATGTGATGGCGGGTTCTTCCCGTTCTTCAAGTTGAATGTTCCAGGGTCCGTGATAAACGATAGCTTGCATGTGTAACAATTTTTAAAGCTGACTGAATAATTTTTCCAGCCTGTCGCAGATCTCCTGTACATCGTCGACAGTGGCAGTGAGAGCGGGTCTTACTTTTACAACATTGCCAAAGCCATATCTGGAGCCTCTGAGAATGAGTTTATGGTCTTCCAGGGCTTTGTCAATGATCCTGTTGGTCAGAGGTACATCCGGAGCGCCGTCTTTATCAACGATCTCCAGTCCCCACATATATCCCATTCCTCTTACATCGCCGATGAAGTGGCCGTACTTCTCTTTCAGACTGTTGAGCAGCTTACCGAGTACTACACCGTTATCGCGTACGTTTTCGAGGAATCCTTCGCGGGATACGATCTCCATGGTTTTCTGCGCAGCCGCCAGGGAGAGCAGGTTACCACCTGAAGTATAGGAATGCTCGAATTTCTCCAGCACCGCAAATTCGGGCCTGTAGAGAATAGCTGCCGTAGGGATGCCTATGCCGCCTAATCCTTTCGCCAGCGTGATGATATCGGGTTGCATATCAAAATGCTCACTGGCGAACATATAACCTGTTCTGCCGATGCCGGTCTGTACTTCGTCAGAGATGAGAACAATGTCCAGCTCATCACAGATCTTTTTGATCCTTTCAAAATATCCCGGAGGTGGTACAATGTTACCGCCATTGCCCAGGATGGGTTCCATGATGATGCAGGATACGTTGCCGGAGCCGCCGTATTCTACATAGTCATAAATGGCTTCTGTGCACAGGTAACCGCAATTGGGATATTTGGCGGAATAGGGGCACCTGTAACAATAAGGCGCAGGTACAATAGCGTGTTTGTTGGAGATGGTGTTGGAGAATGACTTTCTTCTGAAAGCATTCCCTGAAATACTGGTCGTAAAAAGAGTTTGTCCATGATGGGAAAGGGACAGGCTGAGTACTTCATTTTTACCATTGAACTTGTTGGCTATTTTAACAGCGCCTTCATTGGCAGTAGAGCCAATGATGTCACGCATCCAGCCATCAGTAATACCTTCAGGAGCATGTTCCAGGATGCTGTTCAGCACATTGGAAGCAAGTTCGCCGGTAAATGAGGAGGAAACATGTATCAGGTCTTTTACCTGCTGCTGCAGGATATCTACCACCTCTGGATGACTGTATCCGAGAGCGAGGTTAAAGGTACCTGAAACGGCATCGATGTACTCTTCGTCATGCGAAGTATAAAGGCGTATGCCACTGCCTTTAGTAAACTGAATGTTAACAGACATGGGGGTTGGGTTTTACATAAGAAAATTAAAATAGTGGAATGGCGTAAGATAACGGGTCACATAGACTGAGTTACATAACGAACAAATGTTTCTTGAACTTCCTGCAGGGAATCCGGGTTATACAATTTTTTTTTAGACGTGGTGGATATGAAAATGTGTCTAGCTTCATTATCAAAATTCACGATGCCAAAGTAGAATGTATTTATGAAAATTTCTTTTTTTTGTTTTAACTGAATCCTTTATTTTTTATTAAATAGGATTGTAAATTGTTGACATGAGTGAGGGAGTATTTCCTGTGTAATGCTTGTCTGTTATGTGTTTGATGGCTTCGCTGCGCTTATGCTGCATACGGTGGACCTGTAGATTGCCTGATACTACCGATGCCGAGTTTTTTCATACCATGTGCCAACATTAGCTCTAATGAAATGGCAACTCGAAAGATTAAAACGGATAGGTGAAAAAGTGTTGCTTGAGGGAAAGTATTTGTTAATCGTCTAATCAAATCTTTCATGCAGCTATTTTTAATATTATGTTGAATTTGACAATTTTTCTTTTGCGCGCTCTTTACTTATATTGATAACCTCCATAGTAATTTACCGGCGACCAGGATGGAATGGCTTTGGGCACGGCGGGCGCGATTGACTTAAATTCACCTTCACCATACACTATTTTACCATCGAGTACGGTTAGAAGAGAATGCATATTCTTTAGTTGTTCAGCATCTGTTTTTAAATAGTCGTCGCTTAAAATAACTAGGTCTGCCAGGTATCCTTCTTTAAGCGTTCCCCTGTCTTTCTCCTGATTAATAAGACTTGCGCTGCCTTGTGTATATAATTTTAAAGCTGTGATGCGGTCTAGTTTATTTTCTTTGCCAGTATAATCTTTTCCCCCCAGCGTTTTCCCTGTTGTGAGCCAATATAAGGCAATCCAGGGGTTATAACTGGCTACACGCGTGCCGTCCGTTCCTGCACCTATTTTAATGCCCATATCAAGCATTTTGTGAACAGGAGGCGTGTTTTGCGCTGCCTGTTTTCCATAACGGGCTATGAAGCTTTCGCCCTGGTAAGCCATGCGATGTTGTATCGAAATACCGCCATTCAATGCTTTAATGCGTTTCAGATTTTCGTCAGAAACAGTCTCTGCATGGTCAAATAGCCAGGGTAATCCATTCAAGGGGGTTTCATTATTCACCTCTTCAATAACATTCAGAAACCTCGTTATTGTTTCATTGTATGTAGCATGTAAGCGAAAAGGCCAGCGGTTCTTTACCAGCAGTGCAATCACATCTTTCAATTGTTTTTCCAGGACGGGAGACAGGTCTGGCCTCGGTTTATTGAAGTTTTCAAAATCAGCGCCTGAGGCAACAAGATTTTCACCACCACCTTCAACAAAATATTCGGTTTCGGCTTCTTCGCCATGCTGGTGATCAATATCCACCATACCAATCCATTTTTGATAATCCTGCAATTCCGTACCCGCCTTTTGAGCAAACAGGTAATAAGGCAGGCGAATAGTTAATTGTCCGAGTTTGAATAACGAATCCGTGATGCCATAATCATCGGGGAAATTCTGAAAGCCGCCACCTGCATCCATCACACTGGTTACACCCAGACGGTTCATCTCTGAAATAAAAAGGCGGGTTGAATTCATTTTTTCTGCCGGCGTTAATTCGGGCAGTTTAGCAAGGGTTGAATACAAAATAAATGCACTTGGCTCTGCGACCAACAATCCGGTAGGCTGCCCATTTGCATCTTTTTGTATTAAACCTCCACTCGGATTGGGGGTATTTTCGTTGATGTTTAAGGCTTTTATACCTGCTTTGTTTAAGTAGGCATGCGCGTATAAGTAAAGGATGAAAGTGGGTGTATTACCTGTGGCCTCATTTATCTCTTCTAAAGTAGGAAGACGTTTTTCTGCGAACTGGTATTCATTCCAGCCGCCTACCACCCTTACCCATTGGCCTTTTGGTGTTCTTGCTGCCTGCTCTTTTAACATTTGCATCGCTCTTTTCAGTGTTTTTACACCATCCCATCTTAGTTCTGTATTATAAAATCTGCCGGCGCGAATAACATGAAGGTGAGAGTCAAATAAACCGGGAATAATTGTCCGGCCGTTGGCATTTATCATCTTGGTTGTTTCCGTTTTATACTGCAGTATGTTGGTATTGTTTCCTACCGCTATGATCCTGTCGTTCGAAATGGCCACCGCTTCGGCCTGGGGAGCTTCAGCATTGAGCGTAACAATGTTTGCATTGTGAATGATAAGTGTTGCCTTTTGTTGGGCATTGGCCGATAATAGAAATGCCGTAAGTACTATGGTGAATGTGAGAATCTTTTTCATTTTTGTATTGTTTTAAAGCTAAAGAGCAGAATTTGATTTCTGCTCTTTAGTCATTCACTGGAGGTCCCTCCATTTTTAGATGTTAGTGCTTCAGCATCTCGTGACCATATAAAATTCCCAGTCCATAAGCGCCGCCATATTTTTTGAACAAGCTGGTTACTGCTACATATGTTTCCTGCCGTGCCCAGTCTCTCTGCAATTCAAGAACGTATTGGGTTGACGTCATGGGTTGTGCACCTGCCTGAATGATACGTTGAATAGCCATTGCGTGCGCTTCATTGCTAACACCGCCGGATGCATCTGTAATAACATACACTTCATAACCTTCGGCAATAGCAGATAAAGCGGGTCCGACGATACAAACTTCTGTCCACAAGCCACCGAGTACGATTTTCTTTTTACCTTTAGCAACAATCGCTGCATGCGCTTTTTCATCTTCCCATGTGTTCATACTTGTTCTGTCGATATAGCTATCAGTGTTGGGATAAAACTCAGTGATTTCAGGGAATACCGGACCACTAAAACTTTTTTCAGCTACTGTTGTAACTACAGTAGGTACATTGAAGATTTTTGAACCGCCGGCTATGAGAGCCACATTATCACGCAAATTACTCATATCAATACTTTTAGTTGCAAATGACATCTGGCCTTCGTAGTCAATTAGCACCAAAGTATGATTGGTTGGAGTCAATAAGCGGGAGGAAGGTTTTTGTGCACTTGCGCTTATTGTAAATATAAGCGCAGTAAAAATTGCTGAAATGGTTTTTAGCGTTTTTTTCATCGTTCAGTTTTTAATTATTAATACATTTTGGTTTAAACTCACAATTTGTGAATACGAATGAATAGTCCCGACTATTTATTTTAGGAACTTTAACCTTGACAGAATAAAGTAATTGACAACACAAAATTACCTTCCATGAATGGACAAGGCAATTGATAAGTCGTAGTATTTGATATACATTTAAATACACCAACATATACTACCCTCTCCATGCTAATAGCCAGGTGAAACACCTCATTGTTACAATTTTTGGGGTAATTGCTCATAGTAACCTGACCTCAATACATATATATGGTTTCGCTATTTGGGGCGTTGGCTGCGCATGCCAACGAGGTTTACAGCCTCAAATTAACTCCGTAAAAACAGAAATGGCTGCCCCGGTTGATGCGGAACAGCCACTCCTGTATTACTTTTCTTCTTTCGTTTATAAGAACAACGCTAGCGTCGTTATTCTATTACAGTAACCTTCCCTTTGTAAACACCCCTGATACGACGCTCACCAAATTCAAGTACATATGTGAAGGTTTGGTATTGCGGACCCTGTACGAAGGTGAGGCTTCCTCCTGTAGGTTTACTGAGTATCTCACCTGTTCCGGTCACTTCCTGTCCGTCTTTGTAGGTGACATTCTGATAGAGCAGTGCCACATCGAAATTCTTATTGCTGTCAAATGCCGCTGAGTCAGATGGCATATAAGTATAAGTGACTTTATCTGATAATGTTTCCAGCAGGAATTGAACGGTATGTACCTTGCCGGAAAAGGATGTGGACTGCTTCATATCTGTAAAGGCAACTTCGACACCACCTGTCCAGTTTTTTCTGATAGCATAATCTGTATGGAAAAGGGAATCATTTAATGTAAAACCGTTACGGGGATTTACACCATCATTACCACCGTATACACATCCTGAGAAGTATAAAAATAGTATAGCAGCCGCAAGGCTGAGAGTTGACATCTTCATTAGTTGTAGGTTTCTTGTAGTCTATACCGATAATGTATGCAAATATATAAATACTTTCTGATGAGTATATAAAAAAAGACTGTCCCCGCCATGGCAGGAACAGCCTTTTTTATGATGATATTTTAACAGTATTAATAAGTGAGGAGTACTTATTAGCGGAATAGGGATATGCCCTGGTGATCAATATGACCGCCAGGGCAAGTATACCTGGTCTTATCTAGGACTGGCTGTTCAGGGCCGCTTGTAATTCTGCTTCATTTGTAAGATCGAGTCGTAAGGGAGTGATGGAAACAAAGTCATTTTCCACCGCCCATCTGTCGGTTCCTTCCTCTGCGGGTTCCAGTGGGGTAACGGTAAACCAGTAATGTTTGCGGTTCATGGGATCGGTACCGGGTACGATCTTTCCGTCGTAGAGGCGTACGGATTGCCGGGTCCACCGGATACCTTTGGGTAGTGGTGGAAAATTGACGTTAAACAGGCTCAATCCGGGCTTTTCGAGCAATAATTGAAGCACCATTTCCACATAATTCTCAAAAGCAGGAAAATTGGGTTCTGATTTACCCACAGGAGTGCTCAGTGCAATGCCTTTAATGCCGAGTAGTACAGCCTGCTTAGCGGCAGCCAGCGTACCAGAATGCCACATTCCGTTACCGAGGTTAGGCCCCATATTGATGCCCGAAAGCACAACATCCGTCTTTGCATACAGGTGAGTGCCCAGTGCCACGCAGTCGGCAGGCGTGCCGTTCACCCTGTATGCCTCTATACCTTCAAAGTTAATGGGAGAAGCCTTGAAGGAAAGTGGCCGGGAATGCGTTACTGCATGCCCCATAGAAGACTGTTCCACATCCGGCGCTACTATCCTTACCTCTCCGAACCGCCTTGCCACCTTTGCAAGGAAGGCAATGCCGGGACTGTAAATGCCATCGTCGTTGGTGATTAGTATTCTCATATCTATGCGGCCTCCAAATTCATGCCATCAGGGCATGGTATCCTTTTTGCAAATAATATGTTATGAAAGCGCATTTACTGCACAACCCCAAAGCGGGCGATAAGGACCATTCCGAAAATGAGCTGATAAAGCAGATCAGCGCTCATGGTATCCGCTGCATATATTCCAATGCCAAAAAGAACTGGGTCAAAGAGCTCGCACCAGATGCGGATTTTGTGATCATTGCAGGAGGAGATGGTACTGTCAGAAAGGTTATTCTTGAATTTCTCAACGGTAAAGCGGCCGATAAAAGATATCCCATTGCACTATTGCCCATGGGCACTGCCAACAACATCAGCAGATCGTTGCATCTGATGGGAGATCCTGACGCGCTTATAGACTCCTGGCGACAACCGCACATTCAGAAATTTGATGTGGGTAAGATTGCCGGCTTTCATGAAGAGATGTTCTTCCTCGAAGGCTTCGGATTTGGCATATTTCCCGTGCTGATGGAAGCCATGAAACAACTGGAAGAACCGGATGAGCCGGAAGGGAAAATAAAAATGGCGCTGGAAATACTGTATGACATCATCGGCAATTATACCGCCCGGGAATGCCGGTTGGAAATTGACGGTGTAGACCACTCGGGCAGATACCTGATGGCGGAGGTGATGAACATCCGCTCTATTGGCCCGGGCTTAGACCTGAATGGAGATGCGGATGTGGGTGATGGAGAAATAGAAGTAGTATTGCTGGGAGAAGACAAAAGGAACGCCTTTTTAGCATATATCAGAGACAGGATATCTTCTGCTGCACATAAGGACTATGACCTTCCTGTTATCAAAGGGAAAAATATCAGGATAGGCTGGGAAGATGAACATGCCCATATTGACGATGAACTGATAAAAGTGGGGAAAGCCAAAAGCTACATTGTCAGCATTTTGAAGCGGGAACTGGACTTTTTAGTTCCTGCCTGAATATTGATTGCTTGCTTCGTGCCCGTATAAGTGGTAATTTGCAGCTTTTCATGTGATATTAGCTTTATATGAATTTGTTAGAAGTATCGGGCGTCCGTAAGCTGGAAGGGGATGAAGAAGTGTTGAAGGGTGTCAGCTTTACACAAAAGGAATTCCAGAAGGTGGCCATAGTGGGAGAGTCCGGGTCTGGTAAAAGCACCTTACTTAAAATAATAGGCGGACTGGCACAGGCAGACGGTGGAGAAGTGCTGTTTGAGAACGTGCGTGTGAAAGGTCCGCTGGAAAGGCTGTTACCGGGACAGCCAGGTATCGCTTATCTTTCCCAGCACTATGAATTGCGCAACCATTACAGGATGGAAGAGATCCTGTCTTACGCCAATACTTTATCTGACGAAGAAGCGGAAACACTCTATGAAGTGTGCCACATCAGTCACCTGATGAAGCGGAAGAATGATCAGTTGTCAGGAGGTGAAAAACAGCGTGTGGCGCTGGCACGACTGCTGACTACCGCTCCCCGTCTGCTCATCCTCGATGAGCCTTTCTCCAATCTTGATCCTATCCATAAGAATACATTAAAAAAGGTGATCCGCGAAATAGGTGAACGTTTTGATATCACCTGTCTGATGGTATCGCATGATCCTGTAGATACTTTGTCCTGGGCTGATGAGATCATCATCATGAAAGAAGGACAGATACTCCAGCAGGGACCACCTCAGCAGGTATACAGTCAGCCCGTAAATGAATATGCCGCCGCCCTGTTCGGTAGCTATAACCTGATACCTTCAGCCGCAGCGAAAGATTTTAAAGGTCTTCCTGGCATTAATGTCAACGGCAAAAGCCTCTACATCCGCCCGGAACGTTTTGAAATCACAGATAAGAAGGAACACACACTGAAAGGAAAAGTAAAGGAAGTACACTTCATGGGAAGCATCTATGAAATAGCGGTACAATTGCCTTCCAGTGTAGTCACGGTTAAAACCGGCAACAGTCATCACCGGAAAGGAGAGGAGATCTACCTGTCTTTATCTCCCGATGATGTTTGGTATGCCTGATAATAATCCCAGATGATGTAATTTCACGCCATGAATTTGACCCAGGAGCAGACCGCCATCATCAATAGCAAAGGAGATATCAGGATCATCGCCGTAGCCGGCGCCGGTAAAACCACCACACTCGCCGAATACGCAAAGGCAAGGTCCGATAAACGCATTCTATACCTCGCATTTAACAAGACCGTCAAACTGGAAGCAGAGAAGAAATTTGCAGCCATGAGGCTCTCCCATGTGAGAGTAGAAACTGCACACTCGCTGGCATTTTATTACATTGTAAGAGGAAAAAAATACACCCTTAAAAGTGATGGATACAAGATCAATGAGATCGTGGACATCCTGAACCTGCGGGGCCTTAAAGGAAAACATACCGAATCTATACTCGCTACACATATCAACGCCTATCTTGCTTATTTCTGCAACAGTGCGCCTGCCAAAGTGCAGGACCTCGACTATGAAGATGTATTGACGGATAAGGAAGCCATCGAATTTGCCACTAAATACAAAAAGGACATCCAGTACCAGACCCGTTTATTCCTCGACAAAATGAATAAGGGAGAGATCCCCATCACACACGATTTTTACCTGAAGAAATTCCAGCTGGCCCGTCCTGTACTGGACTATGACGTCATCCTTTTTGATGAAGGACAGGATGCTTCCGGCGCCATGCTGGACGTATTCCGTTCACAGCAGGGTACCAAGGTGCTGGTGGGGGACAGTCATCAGCAGATCTATGGCTGGAGGCATGCGGTGAATTCCCTCGATAAACTGAACTACCCCTTATACACGCTCAGCACCAGTTTCCGCTTCGACCAGGATATTGCTGATCTGGCGTCTTACGTTATACAGTGGAAAAAGCTGTACAGCGCTCCCATGACGGTCAGGATCATCGGCTTCGGGAGGTCCCGTAAGAACCAAACCCGAGCGGTAGTGGCAAGGACCAATGCGGGTTTGCTGGTAAAGGCGATTGAATTATTGATCGAAAAGAAAGAGATCAGGACCGTCTATTTTGAAGGCAGGCTGGAGAATTATACTTACGCCAATGAAGGTGCTTCAGTGTATGATATCCTGAATCTCTACACAGGCGATGTAGGACGCATCAGGGATAAAACCATTGCCAGCATGGATAGTATGGATGACCTGGAAGAGTATATTAAAACCACGGGAGAGGCACAAATGGGGATGCTGGTGGACATGGTGAAGAAATATGGAACAAAGATACCCGGTTACATAAAAAAGCTGAAGGACTGCCACCTGGAGCATGATGATAAGGAGAAGGCCGATATGATCTTCTCTACGGTTCATCGCTGTAAGGGAATGGAATATGACGAGGTGACGCTGACGAACGACTTCATCACACACGACAAGGTAGTGAAACAGGCAGAGAATATTGACAAGGTCAATATTTCAAAACTATCAGAAGAGATCAACCTGCTTTATGTAGCCATTACAAGGGCCAAAAGTCATCTGTATATTCCACAGGAGATCCTGGCAGGGCAACAGAAAGTAGCGCCGGCTATTAAGAAACGAAGGGCTTCTGCAGCGGAGACAAAAGGGGAGAATTATGTATACGCAGGAGAAAGAAAATAGTATGCTTTTGATTCCCCGGAAATGGTAATCATTGTTTGTCATCACCGCATTAATGTTATCAGCACTATCCCGAAAAATAGCATAGCTGTGACTGTCGCCCGGTACAATTTTGGTGGCTGCATGTACAGTGTCTGAACCGTTTGCATACATCCTATTCGTTATGTGATTGTGTACATAACGGAACTGTGTATTAATACGTGTTGATAGAGGATTAGCCGCTGTGATGACCTTTAAATTTATATTTTGCAGGACAACTGTTTGCCATTCGTCATTTCATGATCCACGTTATTGGTTAAATTTATTATGTTGAAGCAACGCCATTCAAAGCACGAAGGAGACCATCAAGTAAACTGGAAAAATCGAATAAAACAGAGAACCTGAAATTGCCGGAGGCTTTACACAACAAACAAAAAAACCGCACAATACTGTCAAACTGAAACTGAAGCAAACTATGGATGACCAACTCAAAAACGGGGAGCATACCGGTACATCCCGGCGCTCTTTCCTGAAGAAATCCTCCCTGATCACTGCGTTGGCGCTAACGCCCGACACTGTGATCAAAGCCGCTGAGAAGGGTATTGATGAGCAGATCGCATCGGCTATTGAAACAATGCCGTTGAATGTCACCATCAACGGTGTGAAACAAAGCGTCAGGATAGAACCACGTGTTACCTTACTGGACCTGCTGCGGGAACGCCTGCACCTGACCGGTACCAAGAAAGGGTGCGACCACGGACAATGCGGCGCCTGTACCGTACATGTGGATGGTCAGCGGGTGAACTCCTGCCTGACCCTGGCCCTGACAACAGAAGGCCGGAATGTGACCACTATCGAGGGACTGGCAGATGGAGACAACCTGCATCCTATGCAGGAAGCTTTCCTGGAGCATGATGGTTTCCAGTGCGGATACTGCACCCCGGGGCAGATCATGTCTGCCGTATGCTGTATCCGGGAGGGGCATGCCAATACACCAGAGGAAGTGCGTGAATATATGAGTGGCAACATCTGCCGTTGCGGCGCCTATTCCAATATCGTAGATGCTATCATGGACGTAAAACAGGGAGGGAAAAAAGTATGAACCAGTTCAGTTACGTGAGGGTCACCTCCAAAGAATCTGCCATTGCGGCGATGGCAAAAGAGAAAACAGCGATGTTCCTGGCAGGCGGTACCAACCTTGTAGATCTGATGAAGAGTGGTGTAACGAGTCCGGAAAGACTGGTGGACATCAATAATGTGCCGCTGGCGACGATAGAAGAAACCAAGACCGGCCTCCGTATTGGTGCGCTGGCAAAGAATACAGCTGTTGCCGAAAATGCGCTTGTCATCAGGCACTTCCCGCTTTTATCACAGGCCCTGAAAGCGGGCGCTTCTCCGCAGTTAAGGAACATGGCCACTGTGGGTGGAAATATGATGCAGCGCACCCGCTGTCATTACTTCTACGACAGCGCTTTGCCTTGTAATAAGCGTAATCCCGGTTCAGGCTGCGGTGCAATAGGAGGTTTCAACAGGATGCATGCCATCTTTGGCGCCAGCGACAAATGCATTGCCGTTCATCCCAGCGATATGTGTGTAGCGCTTACTGCCCTGGATGCTGTGATTACAGTGGCAGGCCCTAAAGGGGAGCGGAAGATCCCCTTTGGAGATTTTCACCGTCTGCCGGGCGATACTCCTGAACAGGACAATAACCTGCAGCGGGGAGAGCTGATCATTGCCGTAGACATTCCTTTCAACCAGTTATCAGCACATACGCATTACCTGAAAGTACGCGATCGTGCATCCTACGCATTTGCGCTGGTATCAGTAGGTGCAGCCATGCAGATCAAAGGTGGCAACATTGCTGACGTGCGACTGGCCATGGGAGGCGTAGCGCATAAACCCTGGCGTTTGAAAGAAGCAGAGGCATGGCTGAAAGGAAAGCCTGCCACAGAAGAGAACTTCCGCAAGGCTGCCGGCATGGCAATGACTAATGCGAAGTCGCAGGGAGGCAATGAATTCAAACTCACCTTAGCGCCCAACACTATTGTAGAAGCGCTTAAAACAGCTGCCGGACAGGTATAACATCTTCTAAACGTTAAAACCCACCATATGGGAATCGATAAAAAAAGTGAGCCGATCAACCGGGTAGATGGCAGGGCCAAAGTAACCGGTAAGGCGAAATACTTTGCAGAATTTGAAGTGCCGGGAGTAACTTTCTGCGTGATGGTAACCAGCCCTGTTACACGCGGCACCATCACAACTATCAATACCAAAGCCGCTGAACGCGCACCCGGCGTACTGGCGGTATTCACTCACCTGAACATGCCGGCCATCCCGGGTTGGGCAGAGCAGGGGAATAACAGCAAACTTCCTTCCGGTGGCGAGCGATACCACATGTTAGGCAGCAATAAAATACTTTTCAACGGTCAGCCTGTTGCTTTGGTCATTGCAGATACCCTGGAGCGCGCACAACATGCGGCTTCTCTGGTAACAGCTACCTACAACAAGGCCGAACATCATACCGATTTGCTGAAGAACAAGGAAAAGGCCGCTATGCCTCCCCGTATGGGCGACTATACCCGGGGAGCTGACACGAACGCGCACAATACTGCTCCGGTAGTATTAAAGGCCGATTATACTGTTCCCATTGAAGTGCATAACCCCATGGAGCTGGCGGGTATCCTTGCATTCTGGGAAGGAGATGACAAGCTCACCGTATATGCCAAAACACAAGGTGTTAAATCCACGCAACGTACGCTGGCAGGTGCATTTAAGATCGACGAGAAGAACATACAGGTATACGCTGAATTTGTTGGCGGAGGTTTTGGTATGGGCCTGCGCACCTGGCCACAGGAAGTAGTGGTGGCCGCTGCTGCCCGTGCAGTGAAAAAGCCGGTGAAACTGGTGCTGACCCGCGATCAGATGTTTACATTAGTGGGTTATCGTCCTTACACCATCCAGCATATCAGTATGGGCGCCACTCAGGATGGTCAGCTGACAGGTATTTACCATGAGGCTACCGCCGAAACGGCCAGTTACGACGACTTTACCGAAGGCACGGTAGGCATGACCCGTTTCATGTATGCCTGTCCGAATGTAACCACCAAATACCGCATCGTACCACTTGACAGGGGCGTACCTATCTGGATGCGTGGGCCGGGAGAAGCTACCGGCGCATTCGCCCTGGAATCAGCTATTGATGAAATGGCTTATAAAGTGAATATGGATCCCCTGCAGTTCAGGCTGAAAAACTTCGCGGAAACTGATCCGGAGAAGAACAAACCCTTTTCCAGCAATAACCTGAAAGAGGCGTACCAGCTCGGTAGTGAGAGGATCGGCTGGGCTAAACGTAATCCGGCTCCCGCTTCCATGAAGGATGGCGAATGGCTGGTAGGTTATGGGATGAGCACTGGTGTATTCGGCGCTCATCGTGGTGAGTCTACCTGTCGTGCGCAATTGAATGCTGATGGTACTTTATTACTGCAGAGTGCTACCAGTGACATCGGTCCCGGTACCAGTACTGCCATGGTACAGATCGCACATGAGGTAACTGGTTTACCGATAGAGAAGATCCGTTTTGAGCTGGGTAATGCAGCTTTCCCACCTTCCGGCAGTCAGGGCGGTTCTGCTACGGTATCATCTGTAGGATCTGCCGTGTTTGACGTTTGTACTGCATTGAAAGGCATGCTGACAGAAGCCGGCTTATCATTCGATAACGGCACTGTGAAACCGGCAGCGGGCAAATCTGATGGTTTGCAAGAGGTGCTGTCAAAACAGAACAAGACTTTCTTCGAGGTAACGAAATCCTCCAAAGGTGGTGCAGAGCAGGAAAAATATTCCATGTATTCTTTCTCTATTCACTTTGCAGAAGTACGGGTGCATCCGGCTACCGGTGTAGTGCGCGTGAAGCGGGTTGTAACAGTCGCTGATTCCGGCCGGATTGTAAGCCCTAAAACTGCTGCGAGCCAGATGATTGGCGGAGTGACGGGTGGTATCGGTATGGCGCTGACAGAAGAGGGAATTATCGACCACCGCTTCGGCCGTTTCGTAAACAACAACCTGGCGGATTATCATGTACCAGTAAGCGCTGATGTGCCGCATATTGAGACGATCTTTGTTGACAAGCCTGATCCGATCACTAATCCGATGGGCTCCAAAGGCATGGGAGAGATCGCCTTGATCGGCTTCTCTGCTGCGGTTGCGAATGCTGTTTACCATGCTACTGGTAAGCGGATCAGAGAGCTACCGATTACGCCGGATAAAATATTGTCTGCTTGATATTTCAAAGGCCTCCGTATTCCGGGGGCCTTTCTTTTTGGGATTTCTGTTGATAGAGGAACGTTGGTTGTTACAAAGTCTTTGCTTATGGGTTTTTGGTGGTGTTTGTGTTTGTCGGCTGCTGCGGCTTCAGGTGGGACCACTGGCTGTAGTTCTTTGAAGCTGTGTGCTATTAAGCAATTTCAAGCGGATGGGCTTTAGAATATCTATTCAACCCCTGGTGCTGCGTGTCAGCTTTGCTTCAAATAACTAAGGCCAGGGTCTCCACCTGAAGCCTTCCGCTGCCTATGGGGTTTTTGTATGAGGAATGGGCGGCTTCGTCAATGGGGATACTTTTAATTTTCGTCAACATGAGGATCAACATACTGATAGCTGTTATGTATTTCTCTTCTATATATCTCTGTTTGTGGTGCATACGTTACCTATAAAAGTAGTTGGGAGTCCTGCGGAGGGCTTTAGGTGGAGACCCTGGCCTTAGTTGTTTGAAGCAGGTTGATACGTCCCACCAGGGGTTAAATAGATATTCTAAAGCTCCTCCGCTTGAATAAGTTCAATAGCAAGCCAGCTTCAAAGAACTACAGCCAGCGGTCCCACCTGAAGCCGCAGCGGATGATAAAACAGAAATCTGTGCATATATCCCTCCCAAATGTGGATAACTTTCCCTCTTAACCTTCACTAACCATCCCGCGTAAAACCATATCAAAGGCATAGTAAAGGCATAGTAAAGGCATGGATAAAGCATGCCAACGTGGGCCAATTTTGGACCATGCCAATAATTCAGACAAGCCCTTCTGTCAATCCCCTGAAACCACTCCGCCGTGACAAACAAAACTGGAAAATCCCCCTGTGAAACAACAACAATAAAAATCGTAATTTCACAGATTGCCTCAGCCGCGGGGCGACAGGCACTGAAACGAGATATGCATACAATCAACGACGTTCACCAGCAATTTGCAGAATACTTCCAGATACCGGCACTAAAGCCGTACGCCTACCTGCTTTCAAGAAAGCTGAGCGAAGGCCACATCTGCCTGCACCTGGATAAACGTATTGAAAATGAGGGAGAACTGCCCGCATTCTGCGAAAACCTGCCAGTTGGCAGTAAGCAGTTACAACATATACCGCTGGTAGCAAAGAATGGCAGTGATACACAGCCATTTGTGCTGTACCAGGAACGGCTGTATCTGCAGAGATACTTCCGGTATGAAACGACCTTCCTGCGCCGCATCCACCAATTCCTCGCCACAGAAAAGACTGTGCTGCAGGAACGTCTGGAAATGCTGGAAACAAACCGCGCATTCATCAGTAAACTGTTTGCCGCAGGTCCGGCATTCAAAGCCGATGGCGGTGATCCGGCCGACTGGCAACTCAGTGCTGCGGTGACAGGAGTGCTGAACAACTTTACGATCATTACAGGTGGCCCGGGAACTGGTAAGACCACTACTGTTGCAAAGATTCTGGCAATATTGTACAATCTCGATCCATCCCTGAAAGTAGCACTCGCGGCGCCTACAGGGAAAGCCGCTGCACGTATGGCAGAGAGTTTACGGAATACACAGCTGCCGGTGGATGAGACGATTACTGCACAGTTCCAGAGCCTGATGCCCAGTACTATTCACCGGCTGCTGCGCTCAAAAAAAGATAATCCTTACTTCGTGTATAATGCGGATAATCCGCTGAACTTCGATGTCGTGATCGTGGATGAATGCTCGATGATCGATGTCGCTTTGTTTGCCAAACTGCTGGACGCTGTTGGTACAGGAACAAGACTGATACTACTGGGAGATAAAGACCAGCTGGCCTCCGTGGAGGCAGGCAGCATGTTTGGCGATCTTTGTCAGGCACAGGATACACTGAACCTCTTTACAACCGACAGGCTGACGCTGATCAATTCCTTCATCCCGGATGCACAAAGGAAACTGCCACTGACACAGGTGAAGGAAGAGGACCCGCATCCACTTTTTCAACACCTGGTGGAGCTGCGCCGTAGTCACCGGTTTAGTGGAGAGCAGGGAATCGGTAAATTTAGTAAAGCCATTATCGCCAATAACCAGACCGCTATACAAAGTTTCCTGGTGCCGGGAGCAGATGAGCAGGTGGTGATCGATCAGGGATATTCAAAAGAGTTGTTCAGGGATTTTGTATCAGGTTACAGCGCCTTTATTGTAGAGAATGATATCCGTGCCGCACTGCAACTGTTGAATGATCTTCGTGTGTTGTGTGCGATCAGGGAAGGAGAGGAAGGACTGTATGCCATTAACAAGACTATTGAAAAGATCCTGCACGATAAAAGGCTGATCCGTGTGAATGCAGACTTCTATGAGAACCGGCCCATCATCCTGACGCGTAACTATTACGAACATGGCCTTTTTAACGGCGATACAGGCATTATCCGCCCGGATGAACTGGGAGTGCTCATGGCATGGTTTGAAGACAGTAACGGGGAGCTGAAGGCTATTCTGCCAGGGTATCTTACGGAGGCAGAAACCGTGTTTGCCATGACCATCCATAAAAGCCAGGGATCGGAATTCAAAGAAGTGATGGTGATCCTGCCAAAAGCAAAGGATGTACCCATCCTGACAAGGGAATTATTGTATACTGGTGTAACCAGGGCAAAACAGAAAGTGTATGTGCAGGCATCAGCAGAAGTACTGATGCAGACAGCGGAACGTTTTGTGGAAAGAGCCTCGGGTATAGGTCAGCGTTTTACGGATGACCATTCCTGACAATTGAATAACACTTATGGCATTATATCTGAAAGTGTCCAATTCTCTGGAGATACTCTCCATGGGACTGGCACAGGAACTTAAAGCTTCACACAGCCGGGTGTTTGAACAACATCTCATCGTTACACAAACGGAAGGGATGAACAACTGGCTGAAACTGCAGATGGCGGAATACCTCGGTATTGCCGCCAATTGCCGCTTCCTTAAACCAAATGATCTCATCCATCAGATCTATTTCCTGATGGATGGCCACTATACTGAAATGCTTTCCGGCAGGAACCTTACCTGGTTGCTATATAAACTGCTGGGAGAAGACGCTTTCCGGGAAACCTATCCTGCCGTAGCTACTTATTATCACAATACTGAACCGGATAGTGACCTGAAACGAATGGCGCTTGCGGAAAGAACAGCTGACCTTTTTGACCAGTACCAGATCTATCGTCCGGAGATGATCCGTGAGTGGAATGAACAGGCGGAAGATCCCCTGGCAAAGATGGACTGGCAGCAGTATCTCTGGGGCAAAGCCAAGAAGGTATCAGGTAATACGCTGCCGGATAAAACGATCGTCGGACAGCATATTCTGGATATGCTGAAGAACCCCGATCAACAGGCCCTGCTGGCAGACCGTATGAGTACTGTACACCTGTTCGGTCTCTCCATCATTACGGCATATCACGTGCAGATACTGCATGAACTGTCATCCTTCATTGACGTGCATTTCCATATTATCAACCCATCTCCGGAGCTTTACTGGTTTGAAGACAAGAGTGAGAAACAGCAGGCCCGCTGGCGACTAAAAGGCCGTCCGCTGCTGGAGTCGGACGTGGCTGGTAATCCGCTGCTGATGGGCTGGGGGCGTGTAGTACAGGATACCTTCGGATTGTTCTTCCAGTATGATGCCTTTATCAACGCCTACGATAGCGAAGGACTGGTAGTGCCGGAACCGGATACATTGCTGAATAAGATCCAGCATGATATTTTCAACAATGCCAATGATAGCAGGAACCGCATCTTCCCCGAAGACATTCAGGATGGTTCCATCACCATCAATAACTGTTATACCGTTGCCCGTGAGGTGGAAGTGCTGTATAACTACCTGGTGCATCTGGTAGATAGAAAAAAAGAAACATTGTCGCCACGCGATATTGTGGTCATGGTGAGAGATATAGATGCATATGCGCCTTACATTAAAGCGATCTTCAACAACGCACCCTATAAGTTCCGGTATACCATTGCAGATGAAAGTTATGCAGACAGCGATAACCTCTTCAATGCACTACATGCCATTCTCCGGCTGAATGAAGAGAATTTTAAGGCAGAAGAAGTGTTGCAGCTGCTGGATTCATCTTATATCAGGAAACGTTTTGGTATCAATAATGTGACGTTGGTACGCTCTGTAGTAGATCAGGCGAATATCCGTTTCGGAATACATGGCGCGAAGGAAGATGAAACCTTCCTGGTAAGCTGGAAGTATGGTATCAGGCGGATCATGTTTGGTATCTGTATGAGTGGAGGTGAGGAATACGGCAAAGGGGATGACAGCTTCTTCCCGTTGGATATACTTGAGGGTAGCGATAGCCTGGAGGTGATACGCTTCTGCCACTTTGCAGAGGTATTAATCACAGCTGTGGAAGAGCGTAAGAAGGCACGTAGTATCAGCGGCTGGGTGGAGTATATAGAAGGCCTGCTGCATAATATGGTGTATGAGCCCGATGAAGAAGTGGATGAAGATTATAATACGCTGATGCAGCAGCTGGCAGACTACAATCTGCTGAATGAGTATATGAGCGATACGGTGACATTTGATGTGTTCAGCCATAGCTTCCTGCAAACACTGACCGGTACTACCAGGACAGGCCTGTTTGTGAATGGCGGCATCACTTTCTGCTCGCTGATCCCCATGCGTAGTATTCCCTTCAGGGTGGTGGCCATGCTGGGACTGGACTACGATAAGTTTCCCCGCCGGGAACAGCCCATTGGCTTTAACCTGATGGAGAAGAACAAACAGAGAGGTGACCGTAACGTGAAGGATAATGATAAACACCTTTTCCTGGAAACAGTATTGTCGGCCCGTCAGTATTTATACATCAGTTATGTGGGGCAGAGCGCCAAGGATAATAGTCGTATGCCGCCTTCCGCGCTGGTAGATGAACTGCTGGACTATATAGAATCCGGTACGGATGAACCAGACCAGGTGAGAAACAAACTGGTGACCAGGCAACCTTTGCAGGGCTTTAGCAGGAAGTATATGACGGGTGATGAACGCTTGTACAGCTACCTGAATACTACCGTGCCTGAGCGTCCTATCACAAGGGCCGGTAAGGTAATGGAGCCGCTCGTGCTGGAAGAGGTAGACCTGGATGAACTGGTACGTTTCTTTAAAAATCCTTTCAAAGCGTATTATAACAAAGTATTAGGCATCTACTATAACGACGAGCAGGTATTGCTGAATGAAACAGAAATCTTTCAACTGGACAGCCTGCAGCGCTGGAACCTGAAGAATGAGTTGTTGCAGATGGATGCGAATGCTATAGCCAACATGAAGATCCGCCTGGTAAAGACAGGCCGCTTGCCTTTGAAGAACATGGCGTATGTAGCTTTACAGCAGATAGAATCTGAAGTACAGCCGGTGCGTGATAAATACAGAACCTGTATCAATGGAGCTGATGAACAATCTGTACAGGTGAACCTCGACATAGAAGGCACCTTGCTGAAAGGCACTATTCATAGTGTGTTTGATGGTAAACTGGTGCAGGTGTCATGGTCGAAGCGGGAGGATAAATACCTGATAGAGGCATACATCCGCTATCTGGCAGGCAGGGCGGCAGGCGTGCTGACAGGCATGTGGTTTATCTCGGGAGCCAGCAAACAGGAGGCTTTCGAGGCACTACCACTGGTGCAGGAAGAAGCATTACAAAGATTAACCGCATTAATGGATATATTCAGAGAAGGATTTGAACATATCACACCATTCTATCCCGACTTTGATATCAAACCCGCAGATGTGGCAGAACTGGATTTCAGCAAGTTTGTGAAGAAGGTGGATAAGGCATTGGATAAAGGGGATGACAGGACAGTAGATCCTTATATCTTCCGTGAATATGAGAACGGCTTCTTCAATGATGAAACCACGCTGGATACTTATAAGACTATCTGCACGCATGTGCTGCTGCCACTGGCGGAAATGATACCGGGTTATTACAATTAATAGAGGCAAGAACACAATGACTGAACATATCAACTACCAGGATTTTGACGCGGGCACCGTGCCACTGCAGGATAGTAACCTGATAGAGGCCAGTGCCGGTACAGGAAAAACATATTCCATCGCCATTCTTGTATTGAGACTGGTACTGGAAAATGCGCTATCTGTAAAAGAGATCCTGATGGTGACCTTTACCAAGGCTGCCGTGGCAGAGCTGGAAGAGCGTATCCGCCTGTTTGTGCGGAATGCTTATAAGGCCAGCCAGGGACTGGAAATAAAGGATGATAACATCCTGCGGCTGGTAGAAGAGGCAGTTGATCGTAATGGACTGGAACAGGTGCAGCAGCAACTCAAAGATGCAGTATTGTTTCTCGATGAGACAGCAGTATTGACCATTCACAGTTTCTGTCAGAAGACATTGAATGAATTTGCTTTTGAGACCGACCAGCTTTTCGGTGCCGAGATGATACAGGATACCCGGACGCTGATAGAGGAAGAAGTACAAAAGTTCTGGCGTAAACATGTTACGACCCTGCATATCCGGCTGCTGGAGAAGATCTGGGAGCCAGGTATGATGCCCGGCATTACTACTGCCCTCAATGAGCATATGGGAGGTAAACGTTATTTCGCTTATGAGCCGGGTAAACGATATGTGATTAAAGCAAAGGAGCAGGAGGAATGGTTGCAGCAACTAGATGCAGTGGATGAAAAGAAGGATGCGGCTGAAAAGGATCTGGTGGCTTTTGTGAAGGATAATATAGACAGGCTGAAAGCATTGTGTGAAGGGAATCAGTACGCAAAGAAAGCGCTGTTGCCATGTGTAGATGATCCGGCACAATTCATTGGAGTTATAAAGGAGAAACGCAGCTCCGCAGGTTACATCGCTAAACTGTTCCCTGATCTGCTCGAACGCCTGGATAAGGTGGCGGCTCTTGATGAAGAACGAAAAGGCAATGTACAGCAGGTGATCAGCCGATTGTATTGCTTTGCTATAGAGGAAATTGCTGCAGGAGTTAAAGGCTATAAGAAACGCAATAACCTGCTGAGTTATGATGACATGATCACGAACCTGCACAGGTCATTGGTGGAAAAGAATAACCCGGGACTGGTAAAGGTATTGCAGGAGAAATATAAAGCCGTATTTGTGGATGAGTTCCAGGATACTGACAGGATGCAATATGAGATCTTCGAGAAAGCATTCGGTACAGATACTATCCTGTTTTATATCGGCGATCCCAAACAGAGTATCTATGCATGGCGTAAGGCAGATATCTTTACGTATTTTAAGGCCAGAGGTAGTGTGCGGCATGTGTATGGTATGAACCATAACTTCCGCTCTTCCGAACCGTTTATAGAAGCGATGAATACCTTCTTCCTGCCGGTGCCTGATTTCGATACTTTCTATTTCAATGGTGAAGGGAACGCGATCAACTACATTAAGGTAGAGAGCCCGGAAAGGAATACAAAAGGATGCTTATTCAGAGGAGAAGCTGCAGATGTACCTATCACTGTGTTTAATGCATCCAACAGTAACGAACTAACCGGGAGTGTAGCGGCGCAGGTAGCGTTGTTATTGAGAAGTGGTGAATATACCATCGGGAATGAAGAAGCTAAGCGTCCTGTCAAACCATCCGATATTGGCATCCTGGTACGTACCGGCAGGCAGGGTAGAGAAGTGAAAGCCCAGCTGGCAAAGCTGGGAGTACCGGCTGTAACAGTGGATGACGCCAGGGTATTACAATCTGAAGAGGCAACATATCTCTTATATCTGCTGGAGGCAATGCTGGAACCCAATCGCTCTTCCATCAACCGTGCATTATTGTCTCCTTTTACTAACCTGAAACTGGAAGATGTACTGGTGCTGGATGATGAAGTCACCCTTGCATTTTTCGGGAATTATAAAAATCGCTGGCAGCAGGATGGTATTTATACAGCCATGATGGATTTCATCACAGACTTTAATGTTCGCAATATATTGCTGTACACGCATACAGAAAGTGGTGAACGCGTTATTTCCAACTTGTTTCAGCTGACAGAACTTGTGCACCAGATCCAGAGCCGTAAGAATCTATCGATGACGGAACTGGTATCATGGCTGAAACGTGGGATAGATGGCATGGCCACTGAAGGAGATGAATACGAGCAGCGGGTAGAAAGTGATGAGGAAGCGGTGAATATTGTAACCATCCATAAGAGTAAGGGACTGGAATATAAGATTGTGATGGCGCCTTTCCTCGATTTTGTGGAGAACAAGCATGCGGAGTTCTTTAGTTTCCGGGATCCTGTTACAGGTGATTATGTGGGTGTGGAAAAGAAGCGCATGACGGATGAACAGCGCAGCTCTTATGCCCGTCAGGCGGAGCAGGAGAACAGGCGTTTGTTGTATGTAGCCATTACCCGTGGCGTGTATAAATGTTTTGTGTTCCGTAATAACAGCAAGTACTATAGCAATTCTACCTTATTAACTTTCCTGCAGGCATTGATAGCGGCAGCGCCATCTTCCGGTATTATTAAGTTTGAACAGGACCTTCCGGCAGCACCGGAACAGGATGCTAACCGGCATACCGGAGCAGTAGTGAATACTGGTACAGATGCGCCTGTCAGATTTGTGCTGAAAGAGCAGAACTGGCGGAAGATGAGTTATACCATGCTGGCCGCAAAGGCAGAGCAAAGCCTGAAAGTGCGTCCTTTACAGCAGGAAGATCCTTATGAGACATTCATATTTCATACATTAAAGAGAGGTGCGAAGACAGGTAATCTGCTGCACTTCCTGTTTGAGAACATTAACTTCTCTGAAGACAGTCGCTGGGAGAAATGGCTGACAGAAGCCATCCGCCGTTTTGTACCGGGGCAGCAGGAAGTATATGCGCCTATGCTGCGCCAGTTGCTGGAACATGTGTTGCATACTGATATTACGGTCGGAGGACATACCTTTCCCCTGTCGGCAGTTATCTGGCATAAACGTATCCCGGAATTCGAGTTCGACTTCCCTGTATCAGCTTTCTTCCCTGATATGCTGAATGGTCTTTCTGACGAGAGGACGAGCGTCATCGTACGCCGTTTCCATGAACATGGCAGTCATGAGCTGGAAGGGATCATGAATGGCAAAATGGACCTTTTCTTTGAGCATGAAGGAAAGTATTATATCCTGGACTGGAAATCCAATTACCTGGGCGACTCACCGGAAGACTACACCCCGGCGGCTTTATCCGTTGCCATGAATGAGAATAACTATCATCTGCAATACCTCATCTATACATTGGCTGCCAAGAAGTACCTGGAGAGTCGCCTGCACGCATTTAACTATGAAAAGCAGTTCGGTGGTGTGATCTATTGTTTTGTAAGGGGTATCAGAAAAGGGCAGCCTACCGGCATCTTTGCCAGTAAACCACCCCTCACGAAAATATTGCAGCTGGAGAATAGTTTATCGCCCAATATCAATAAAAAACAGCCACCACAGCAAAAGCTGTTTGATATCTACTAAACCACCTTACCTCACGCAGGCCGCTTCATCAGCAGGTCTGCCACATATCCTGCACTAAGCGGAATAGGGTCGTATTGGTTGAATTCTTCCATCAGCCTGGATATATTCGTTTTATATAGAGGGGTATCCATTATAATATCAAATGCTTCACTGATTTGATCTGCACTGGGATTTTCTGTATGCAAGTTGATACCATATTTCATGTAACCGATCCTGGCACAGGTTTCACTCCTGCATTTATCCGTGCCGGCGGCAATGACAGGAAGCCTGTGCTGCAGGCTTAGCAGCACGCCGCCATAATCTCCGTTGGTGATAAAGACATCTGCATAAGGCATCAGGTCATTAAAAGGAATGTAGTCCTCAATGATAACATTCCGGTAAGGATATCTTGCGCGTAATGCTGCAGTCTTTGATCCACCCGTAGTGACAATAGTAAGCACATTCGTATCGCGGAATGCTTCCAGTGCGGGTATAATGAGCTTGCTGACGTCTTTCTCCGTTTTACCCTGTGTAACCAGCGCGATCTTCCTGTATTGATGCAGTCTGTCATCAAACCAGGGTACTTTTTTACCTGCTGAATATGGTAGCAGGGCGCCTATATAACGGATGTTACTGCCCATGTCTCTCCGCTGATATTCAAATCCGGGACTACCTATCTGCAGCACAAGGTCAGCATTCTTTACAATGCTGTCCAGCAGGTTGGCGCCTTTGTTCCTGATACCATATTTTCTAAAAATCTGTTCATAGGCTTTATAGGATTCTTTGAATAGTATTTTGTCTGTAAGAAAACGTAAAGCTGCCTGTTTCAATCGTCCTAACAAATGATGGGAAGGCGTCATGCCAAGGCCGTAAGGAGGGAGGTCCCGGGAAGCTTCCGCCAGGGGTACAACACCAATGGCGATCACCGGTACACCCAGTATTTTACGCACGATAGGAGCGGCAGTGAACATATTGTCCACTATCATGATATCGAAAGGGAATACTTCGTAGATGCGGCGGATATTCTCAAAGTGTGTGGCAGCAGGTTTTGCAAGGATGTTGAGCATATCATAGTTAAGCTTCGCAACCCTGTCCCTGATCAAGGTCCTGTCAGGATGCATCTCATCGGCATTTTCATCATGTACATCCCTGTGTTTTCCGGGTGTGTAATGATAAATGTATAACTGGTGGAATTTAGTGGTATAGTATTTCGATGCATACCATCTTACATCACAGCCCCAATCCTGTAAATACTTCGCTAAACCTGTCAGCGGATCTATATGGGCATCAGTCGAGATAGTAGCAAATAATACTTTCTTACCAGCAAGTTGTTCAAAACTACTTGTCATAGTAAATATTAAAAAGCGTATGTGCTAATGCTTGTAAATGAATAGCATTCACTAATGGTTTAAAGCATTAACGTTAATGGTTATGTTATAAGTATGTTGACAGGAACGTAGTGGAGGAATTGCAGGTTCAGCGTGTAAGTCGAAGTTGTTCGTTCAATAAAGTAATACAAAGCTAAGGGAATTCCGATGATAAAAGACATACGCGTCGAAAAAACAATGTTATATTTCCCTTTTATGACAATCTATTAATTGTCGGCATAACAACTTATTTTAGGGATATTTAAAATCCAGTTCCATGTTTTATGAAAGGTGTTAATATCCTGCAATTTATCTTGTGTTTAAGTCTGGCTGTACTGTTTTGCGGGCATCACGTGGCTGCGCAGCATATGCCTGTTTCCCGTTATGATGTGTCCTGGGATACACCAGGCAAAAATGCCGCTGATGCCATGCCTTGCGGTGGAGGAGATATCGGTCTGAATGTCTGGGTGGAAAATGGGGATGTATTATTCTATCTGTCAGAAAGCGGTGCATTTGATGAGAATAATGCCATGCTGAAACTGGGCAGAGTGCGATTGAAATTATCTTCCGGCCCACTTGGACTGAAAGGATTTAAACAGGAATTAAAATTACAGCAGGGAAGTGTGCGGATCCGGGACGAGCATACAGATATTGAGATATGGGTAGATGTGTTCAATCCGGTAGTACATGTAGACATAAAGAATGATCAACCTGTGAAAGTGATCGCAACTTATGAATCATGGCGATATGCTGATCACCTCATTACAGATAACAAAGAATGCCGTGCCAATTCCTACAAGCGCTTGCAATCATTCCCCATTACAACCTACAAAGATGATATCGCTTTCCAGGGAAATGCTATTGTTTTCTATCACCGTAATCGTGCCGATGTACAGGATATTTTTACTTATACGGTACTGATGGAAGGAATGGGAGCCGTGAAGGATCAGTTGTATGATCCTTTGAAGAACAACACCTTTGGCGGTATGATGCATGGCGATCAGATGATAGCGGCAGGAATAGATTCCGGCACTTATGCAGATGCCGCTTATCGCGGATGGTCTTTACAGAGTAAGAAAGCGGTACGTGCACAACGGCTGACAATAGGACTGGAGGTAGCGCAAACCGCAAGTGTCAGCGAATGGAAGGATACATTGCAGCGCATTATGGGAGCAGGCAGTAAGGACCATGAAGCTGCCCGCCGTAAAACACTGGAATGGTGGCAGCAGTTCTGGGACAGAAGTTATATCTGCATCGATAGTAAAGATACTGCAGCAGTGACTGTTGGACGTAATTACCAATTGTTCCGTTATATGTTGGGGTGTAACGCCTTCGGCAAATGGCCGACGAAATTCAATGGAGGTCTATTTACATTCGATCCGCGTTATGTCAGCGAGCAATATCCTTTCTCACCCGACTTCCGTTTGTGGGGAGGTGGCACCATGACTGCGCAGAATCAGCGGCTGGTATACTATCCAATGCTGAAAAGCGGTGATGCCGATATGATGAAGGGACAGTTTGATTTTTATCTGCGGATAAAGAAGAATGCGGAACTTCGTAGCCAGACATACTGGCAACATGCAGGTGCTTGCTTCACGGAACAGATAGAGAACTTCGGCTTGCCCAACATCACCGAATATGAGCCTAAAAGGCCTCCTGGTGCTGATCCCGGTGTGGAATATAATGCATGGCTGGAATACCAGTGGGAGACGGTATTTGAATGCTGTCTCATGATGCTGGATGTGAACCGTTATACCGGTGTATCAAACCCTGAACATATTACCTTCATCGAAAGCTGCCTTACTTTTTATGATGAACACTACCGGCAGCTGGCAAAGAAAAGAGGCATTAAGGAACTGAATGAAAAGGGGCAATACATACTATTCCCAACATCATCAGCAGAAACCTTCAAAATGACCTACAACTCTACAACCGTTATTGCTGCATTACAGGTCCTCCTGCAAAGAATGTCTGAGCTGCCGGAGCTACAGGAAGATACACTCCGCCTGGCAAGAATATTACAGATGCAGAAAAGGGTGCCGCCTATCGCGTTGACGGAATTCGCAGGGCATAAAACCATTGCACCAGCGCTTGCCTGGGAAAGAGTGCAGAACACAGAGACGCCACAATTGTACCCGGTTTTCCCCTGGGGTATCTACGGAGTGGGTAAGCCTGACCTGGATATTGCCCGCAACACCTGGGAATATGATCCACATGCGGTGAAATTCCGTAGTCATGTAGGATGGAGGCAGTACAACATCTTTGCCGCCCGTCTGGGACTGACCGAAGCCGCGGCCGCACTCACCAAACTGAAATTCGCCAACGGGCCTCACCGTTTCCCTGCATTCTGGGGCCCCGGCTTTGACTGGACACCCGATCATAACTGGGGAGGGGCCGCCATGACCGGTTTACAGGAAATGCTGTTGCAGGTGGATGGAAAGAAGATTTATCTGTTGCCCGCCTGGCCATCTGACTGGAATGTGGTGTTTAAACTCCATGCACCCTACAATACAATCGTCGAAGGCACGGTAAGCAATGGGAAAGTGGAGCAGTTGAAAGTGACACCGGCCTCCCGCAGAAAGGATGTGATCATCATGTAATACTTCGACTGACAAGAGTTCGCGCAATCATTTGTTCACATATCGCGAACAGCGAAAGGGGATTTTTCCTTTTATCCCAAAATTCGCTGTATAGCCGATTGCTTCTATTATATTTACCTGAAACCATTTATCAATCAAATTATGATCAACAAAATCTTATTGCCCCTGGCGCTTACAGGTGCAGTCATCGCGCAGGTGGCTGTATTGCCGGCACAGGCGCAGATGAAACCCTCGCCTTCCAGAGTATTGGCTGTTGACTCTTCCGTCGTAACGAAACATGAAGTGACCATCAAAGGGCAGCGCGTGTCTTACACCGCTACCGCAGGCAGCATCCCCGTATGGGATGATGAAGGCAAACCTATTGCCGGCGTGTTTTATACTTATTATGAAAGGGATGATGTAAAAGATAAATCCGGCCGTCCGCTGGTGATCTCCTTCAATGGAGGCCCTGGCACGCCTTCCGTATGGATGGAAATCGGATATACCGGTCCGCGGATGCTGAACATAGACGATGAAGGGTACCCCGTACAGCCCTATGGCATGCGGGATAATCCACAGTCCATCCTGGATGTTGCTGATATCGTGTATGTAGACCCTGTGAATACCGGCTATTCCCGTCCGGTAAGTAAAGATATTCCCGGTACCAAATTCTATGGCGTGAATGCCGATATCAAATACCTGGCGGAATGGATCAATACTTTCGTAACCCGGAAGGGACGCTGGGCCTCTCCTAAATTCCTGATAGGGGAAAGCTATGGTACCACCCGTGTATCCGGACTTGCACTCGAGCTCCAGGATGCGCAGTGGATGTACCTCAATGGTGTTATCCTGGTATCTCCCACAGAACTGGGTATACTGCGTAACGGACCAGTTGATGCCGCCCTGAAACTACCTTATTTTACGGCTACCGCCTGGTACCATAAAAAGTTACCTGCGGACCTGCAGCAAAAAGACCTGAACGATGTACTGCCTGAGGTGGAGAACTTCACGATCAATGAACTGATCCCTGCTCTGTCAAGAGGCAGCGCGCTGGATGAAGCACAACGTAAAAGCATTGGCGTCCGCATTGCACGTTACAGCGGACTGAAGGAACTGGTGGTGCAGGAGAATAACCTGGATGTGTCTACCAACCTTTTCTGGAAAGAACTGCTGCGTGACCAGGGATATACTGTTGGCCGGCTGGATTCCCGTTACAGGGGTATTGACCGTCAGACCGGTGGTACCAGTCCGGACTATAACGCAGAGCTGACCGCCTGGTTACAGGCCTTTACACCGGCTATCCACATCTACCTGCAGGAAGAACTGAACTATAAAACAGACCTGAAGTATAACATGTTTGGCGATGTATATCCCTGGGACAGGAAGGACGATAAAACAGGTGAGAACCTGCGTCAGGCCATTGCCCAGAACCCTTTCCTGCATCTGCTGGTGCAATCGGGTTATTACGATGGCGCCTGCGATTACTTTAATGCCAAATACAGCATGTGGCAGATGGACCCCGGCGGTAAACTGAAAGGCCGTCTGAAATGGGAAGGCTATCGCAGCGGACATATGATGTACCTGAGAAAGGATGATCTGGCCGCGGCGAATGAGAACCTGAGGAAGTTTATCCTGGAATCCATTCCCGCCAAAGGTCAGGCGGCAAAATATTAAAACAGGAGGCTCCGTACAGGAGCCTTCTTTCTTTACCGTAATATTGTGTATGCAAAGGCTTATAGCACATATCAGCAAGTTTGTGGAACTGACGGAGGAAGATAAAGAGATTATATTATCCTGTATACAATACCAGGAGGTAAAAAAGAAGGAATACCTGCTCCGGCAGGACGCCATCTGTAATGCCAATTATTTCATTTTAAAGGGCGTTTTCCGCAAGTATTACATTGACGAAAAAGGATCCGAACAGATCATCCATTTCGGTATTGATAACTGGTGGATCACTGACTATGACAGCCTGGATAGAAGGATACCCTCCCAATACTTCATACAGGCCGTAGAACGGGCCGAAGTAGCCGTATTGGACTGGAGGGTCCAGGAAGAGCTTTTTGTCAAAATACCCGCCCTGGAACGTTATTTCAGGCTGATCCTGCAAAGGGCATATGCCGCCTCCATGCAGCGCATCCGGTATATCTATGATTTTAGCGGGGAAGAACGTTATTATCATTTCAGTAACCTGTATCCCGAATTCCTGCAGCGTATTCCTCAATATATGGTGGCATCCTACCTGGGTTTTACCCCTGAATTCCTGAGTAAGATCAGAGCTAAGAAAATCTGAACGGTCTTTTCTTGAACTTGATTAAGTTTTGGCAACGGACGGTGTTGCAATTTTGTGTCAACGAAAACATAAAATCATGGAAACACGTCTTAATATGTCGAAAGTGGAACCGGAAGCTTATAAAGCAATGCTTGCTATGGAGAAATATCTTCATGCTACGAAAATTGCTCCCCTGCACAAGGAACTTATCAAGATCAGGGCTTCGCAGATCAATGGTTGTGCTTACTGTATTGATATGCATACAAAAGATGCCCGTAAACTGGGAGAAACAGAACAACGCATTTACGCGCTGAACGCCTGGAGGGAAACGCCTTTCTTCTCTCAGGAGGAAAGAGCCATCCTGGCGCTGACCGAAGAGGTGACCCGTATCAGCAATCATGTGAGTGACGCTACTTATAACGAGGCCATACAGGTGCTGGGAGAACAGCTGACCGCCCAGGTAATGATGGCGGCTGTGGCTATCAACTCCTGGAACAGGATAGGGATCGCCACCAGGATGATGCCTGCATGAATATCGTTCGTCCTGTATAGCAATATAGTGGATTCCCCTATCTACAGGCTCTCTAGTATAGCATTACAGGCACTATTCTATAGCGATCGCTATAGAATAGTGCCTGTAATGCTATACTAGAGAGCCTGTAGGCTATAGGTCACACCGAATCTTAAGCGAATACATACCCTTAGGGCCCTTCCGGCAACCCTGCAGGGAAGCTGGTATTTCACCAGAATGGATGCACCCCGGCAAACATCATATACGCTTTAACCCGATGCATACCGGATGTATACCCGGCGCATACTTGGAGCTGATGCTAATAAGTAACTATCTTTATGGCCGGGCCTGTCTAAACCTGCCTGTATTCATGAAAACCATACTTATCCTGGAAGATCTGGCGCTTTTCCTGCTCGCCATCCTCGCTTTTCATTTGCAATCGCCGTATGCCTGGTGGCTGTTTCCGGCATGCATCCTCTTACCCGATCTGTCTATGCTGGGGTACATGGTGGGCAACCGTACCGGCGCTTTTTTTTATAACCTGGTGCATCACAAGGGTGTTGCACTGATCGTTTACCTGGCTGGTCTGTATTTTCACCAGGACTGGGCTGTTTTTACCGGCATCATCCTGTTTGCCCATTCGGTGATGGACAGGATGTTTGGGTACGGTTTAAAGTATGAGACCGGTTTTAAGGACACCCATTTAGGGAAGATCGGGAAACAATAATCCTATTCTTTCAGATGTCTGATCAGGAATGCGACGGTCGCTTTGTCTACTGTAAGGGCGTTGCTGTATTTCATCCAGTGATGGGTATCGTCGGGAATGGCGAGATACTCAAATGGCACTCCTTTGTCCTCCAGGCGGCGGAGAAGGTCTATCGTCTGGCTAAATTCCACATTGCGGTCGTCATCGGCATGGATAAGCAGCACGGGAGATGTCCAGGTATCCACATGGGCAACTGGTGAGGACAGCCAGGACACTTTTAAGGCGGTATCAACATCGGGAGCCGGGTTAGCTGACGGGGGAGGTAAAAATGGAGTACGGTTATGTACACCGTGTATATCGACGCCTGCGGCGAATAGTTTTGAGTCCCTGCCCAGGGCGTGTGCAGTCAGAAAGCCTCCATAGGAGCCGCCATACACCCCGATCTTTGTAGCGTCCACCTGTGATTGCGCCGCCAGCCATTCGCCGGCAGCTTTGATATCCTGGTATTCAGCCGCCCCAATGATGCCCGCATGTGGCGGCTTGTGGAATTCATATCCATAACCGATACCCAGGCGGTAGTTCACCGACAGTACAATAAATCCCTGGCTGGCCAGGTACTGGTTCACAGCATATCCATTGGCGTAATAATCCATGTAATGCCAGCCCAGCAGCATCTGGCGCTGTGGGCCGCCGTGGATGTATACAATAGCAGGATATTTCTTTGCCTTGTTTTTCGGTTCGAACAGTTGTGCATGTACCAGGGTACCATCGGGCGCTTTGAAGGTAACCGGTGTTGGGATGACCATTTGCGCCTCGGGGAAGCTGGGGGGCAGCAGTGTTCTGCCTGTTACTTTGGGAACGCCCTTCCTGAATGGCATTACGGCCGGCAGTAAGGGTTGCCGTGCGGTAGCAGTAAGTGAGGCGATAGTATGGCCGTCGCCGGTTACGACAGGGTAGGTTTCAATACCTTCTCCGGAGGTGAGTATTTCCATAGCCGCTTTATCTACCGGTACGCGTGCGAGATGCCTTCGGTCAATATCAGCCGGTGTGGGGCCTGTATTGGCGCTGAATACGATCCATTTGCCATCGGGACTGGACTCAATATGTTCTACCATAAAAGCGCCTGGCGTTAATAACAGGGGGGTGCCTCCGCCGGGAGTGATGGAATAGAGATGTGGCCATCCATCGTGGTAGGAGAGGAATACGATTCTGTCGGCTACTGGCCAGTTGAGATTCGTATTACCGTCTGTGGTAGGGAAGGAGCCGGACAGTGTAACAGGAGCTTTCCATAACAGCCTGCCTTCCCCGCTGGATACATCTGCTGTCCAGATAGCCCAGGGCTGGTGTTTACGGGCAAGCAGGGAATCCGGAGCGCCGCCGGTACCGGGTGTACGGATAAAAGCAATCTGCTTCCCGTCGGGCGACCAACGGGGAGAAAGATCTTTTGAAAAGCCTGGAGCTATCCATTGCAATGGGGTGGCCGTATTGCGGTATACGCCAATGTAGGAATGGTCGTTGCGGTTATTCACAAAAGCCAGTCCGGCGCTATCGGGGCCCCACGCAATACTATGGCAGGAACCTTTGAGCGTAAGCAGGTTCCGGGCAGGAGAGGCGCCGTCTATGGGAGCGATCCATATCTGCCCACCCTTAATGAATGCAACACTGTCGCCATGGGGCGAGATAGTTGCATAGTCGCCCTCCGACAATATTCTGGCCGTACCGCCAGCAAAAGGAACTGACCATACCTCTGTTTTGGGAGGCAGCGGTAGATGCGTAGCATTCACAGGATTACTGGCATCCTTTCCACCATGATCACCTCCACGGATATACACCACCCATTTACCATCGGGCGAGATAGAAAGACTGCTGATCTCCTGCCCGTCGTCGAGCGTATAGTCAGTGAGTTTCCGGGGAGTAAAATCAGGACCTGCGGCAACATATACATTCCTTTTTCCCTGTTCATTTAAGGCCCAGGCAATACCACTACCGGTAGATGCGCTGGTAAGAACGGAAGGGAAGGGATAACTGGTAACCGCTTCCATAGTAAACTGCTGGGCGTTTACGCTGCATATATGCAGGAGAAGGGTTGTGGAGAGAAGGACAGATCTGATCATGAGCAGCAGGAAAATTAAGAATCAGGAATTAAGAATCAGGAATGAGAAAATACGAATACAAATTGACATTTTGATACTTTAGTCAATTCATCGCAGTCTGCATCTCTGAGAAGCGCTGCTGTACTGAGTTTCTGATTCCTGATCCTTAATCACGATTCCAGTGGGCTACTGTTTCTGCTGCTGTATAATATTTCTGATCACAAATTCGGTCAGCGCATTGCGACCGGCAATACCAAGCTTGCCTGCTATTCTGTATCTGTGATTTTCGATAGTACGTATGCTCACATTTAATTCATCAGCCATCTGCTTGGTGCTTTTACCTTCCGCAATCATTTTTATGATGCGGTTTTCAGCTTTACCAAGCCTGTGATACAGTGCCTGTTGTGCGGTGGATGAGTTAGCAAGGGATACACTTCTGGTTTCGTCAGGTGTATGCACATGATTGAACTTTGCGAAGCGGCCCAGTCGCGAACGGATGCTGAGCAGCAGGTCGCGTTTTCTGAACGGCCTTGCCAGGTAGTCATCTGCTCCAAGGTTCATGGCCATGCGCATTTCCTGTTTGTTATCTTTTACACTGATGAAGATCAGCGGAATATGATCAAAACCAGGGTCGTTCCTTAGTGCCATAATGAAATGATGCCCGCCTGTTCCGCGCAGGTGTGCACCACAAATGATAAGATCGGGTTGCTGTTGCTGGCAGATGATGATTCCTTCTTCTTCTGAGGAGGCTGTATAGATATCATAAGATTGGGTAATCAATAACTGCCGGGTCTGTCTTACAAATACCTGATCCTCATCTACAAGTAAAATTTTATAGACTGCAGTATTCATCAGAAAAGTGTTTGCAGGTTGATATACAGGTATGAATGTAACCGATTACAATACCCATATATATGGCGTATACTGATCAGGCATGTTTAATGGCTCCGGTCTTCGCAGGCCAGAATAACTCGTGTAATAACAGAATGGAATGGTCGTGTGCATTTTAAATTGGTTAATATTAAGTAGTTAAGCGGTAGACGCAGACACACGTTTGGCATAGTTAATTTCCGTTGCGCGTGCAGCCTCCATCAGCTGTTTTTAAACATGGTCTTTCAGGTAGAAGATATGGGAATGGTCTTTCCAGTGGCGTAAATATGAATAGAATAACGGGTGCGATTTCAACTAATGATCTTCGTCATATATAAAATAAGCGCTAGTACTCAAAAAAAGGTGAGCATATACTTACTGCTATTCCCGCCGGGTCTGGTAAAGTGTCTAAGTGACTACAATTATATTAGTAAATATAGTGATTTGTTCACATATGGAAATTTTATGCTGTGAATCATTTGAAAGGGAGAATCTCATATAAATAGGATAAAATAATATTACAGAAAATGCCATTTTGAAAATATGCGTACAAGCACAGCAACAAAAGTTATCCACATTTCGGGTCGGTTTCAGGTTAAAAAATGTGGATAACCCGACTCTTCGTAGGGTCGATAAAGGTAGTTATAACGCTCTGCTCCCATATATTTATTGTATGAAACAAAATATATATTTGAACGCCCCGAAGCCTTCAGCAGTAAGGTGATTCAAGGGGTCATATGTTCATAAAACATCATTTGATTAATCCCGGAAAATGGCCATTTTTATATGCCAATTTGCATAGTATGTGCCCCAATTTCATTTGTAATGTTCTGATTTATAACTGAGAAGTAGGAGGGGTTAATGCTCATTAATTTTTAAAAAGATATTGTTTTATCAATAAATATAGATATTTTTATATTCGAATTTACTATATCCTTGACTGTCGGATATTTATAAATCATAATCCTAGACCAATGAAGAAAGCTGCCTTATACGAATTGTGGACCGCTCTGAGAGCGGTATTCCATATGCCTGACCATCGTCCCCGGCTTGCCCGGATCTATATATATAATAACAAGATGACAATTGGTGCACGGCGTTTCTAATGAGAGCTAAACATTGGTACAATAGCATTCACAATACACTACTTGCAGTAATCCTAAGCCTATGCGCATAAATTATAATTCTCGCTTAAATCTGCAAAAAATGATGCAGCTGCGAGTTGGCCGGGTCTTTACCGATATTAAAAAGATGTCTGATCGCTGCCTGTTCATGCTACTTTTTATAGTGGGTATGACCTGGTTGCCAGCGAAGGCAAATATTCCGACAGCCGTAAAAAAAGCAGCTACTGGTGTTACCGTTAATGGTAAACCTTATACCAAATCCGTTGACATATGGGTGACATATTCCTATAACGGTTCAGGTACTGACGGTGCTGTGAAGGTGGGAGATCAGATCGACTATAAGATCTTTATTAAAAATACCGGTGATGAAGCCCTGACAGTGCGTGTAGTAGACACACTGCCTATACACACCATTTTTTATGGCGCCTCCCCGGGTGGGACGCTTAATAATGATGTGCTGTCATGGAACAATCTCGCGCTTGCCCCGGGAGCACAGACCTCAGTTTCCTTTTCAGTGAACGTAGATGGTTCTTTAGCCGGTGTGGACTATATTAATAATACCGGTTATGTAGATATCGGAGATGGAAACGGATTACAGCACACTTTTGCGCCTGCAGTTGACAATAACATCAACGCCGCTATTGGTACTGACAAAGGATGGCCTTCTACAAGGACCCCGGTTGATAACGGTATGAACTCCATCAACTGGAAGAGCGTAAACTATACCGGTACTGGTCCAAACGGTACTATCCAGTCAGGCGACCTGGTTACATACGTAATACACGTACAGAACACCGGTACAGAGCAGCTGACCAATGTAATCATCACTGACTACGTTCCTGTATATACTAACTTCTACGATGCACCGGATGCAGCTCCTGATGCCAATAACCTGCTGTCATGGACTGTTCCCGCCATCGATCCGGGACAATCTATTGTACGTTCCTTCCGTGTAAGAGTAGCAACAGACCTGACAGGCGCCAAAGCCATAGAAAATACAGCTTATGTAAATAACGGGAACGGTAAAGGAGCCGTTCCGACACTGCCATCTCTCGCTACAGATCCTAACCAGCCGGATCCAAATGGCGCAGGTAAACCATCTACTACTATTCCTATCGTGAGTGTGACCTCTTTTGAAGGATGGAAAATAGTACTGAACGCCAGCGGTGAGGCTAGTGTAACCTCAGGTGAAGAACTGTCATATATTATATATGTACGCAACACAGGTAACATTACTATCCCTACCCTCCAGGTAAGTGATCCGGTTCCTGCCCTGACAACTTTCGCATCCGCTACTGATGGTGGTATCCACCTCGTAGGTTCAAACACAGTAATGTGGGCGGTAAATAACCTGGCTGCCGGTGCAATTGCCACACTCCACTTTAAAGTAAAAGTTGATCCTCTGCCTGATGGTATAAAGAGCATTGATAACACAGCAAGGATCCAGATCGGTGGTAACTCCGACTCTACTTCCAAAGCAACATACCATTGCGATCCTAAAGAAGCAGGTTGCGACAAGGGAACCGTAACAAGTATCAAGACAGCTGGTAAAGCTGCAGGTATGGTGATCTCCAACGTGGTAACGCCAAACGCAGACGGTAAGAACGACTACTTTATAGTAAGAGGAATCGATAAATACCCTAACAGCGGATTATTTATATTCAACCGTTGGGGAGGTGTTGTATACCAGAACAAGGACTATCAGAACAACTGGGATGCGACGGGATTAAGCGAAGGTACCTATTACTACCGCCTTGAGTTGAACAGCCCTACCGAAGGGGTAAAAGTTTTCAAAGGCTGGGTAATGATTATTAGATAATGAACTGTGATCCTAAAAGTGCAATTATGTACATGACAAAAAAATGGTTTACTGTAGTATTATTACTTTGCCTGGCAGCAGGTTCCCGTGCCCAGCAGAGTGTCCAGTTCAGCCAGTATATCTTCAACGGATTGAGCATCAATCCCGCATATGCAGGTTATAAGGATGTACTACATCTTAACGCCGCTTTCCGCCAGCAGTGGACAGGTATAGACGGTGCTCCACGTACGGCCAGCGTATCGCTGGACGGTCCACTGAACAGAGGTGCCAAAGACGCAAACGTTGGCCTGGGTGTACAGGCTATGATGGATAATCTGGGTCCTCAGAGCGCTATTTCCCTTTATGCTTCCTATTCATACCGCATACGACTGGATGAAGAAGATACCCGCCGCCTATGCCTCGGTCTCGGCGTGGGTGCAACACAGTATGGCCTGAGCGGTAAAGACCTGGTCTACCTGGATAACGGCGATCGTATCATTCCTGACGGTTCTGCCAAGTCTACTGCTCCCGATGCACGTGTAGGTATCTATTACTATACTCCTTCACTTTATATCGGTGTCTCTGCACTGGATCTCTTTTCCAAGTACAGCAGCTCCGGTTATAAATGGAGAGGATATACATATGAGAGTATCAAAAGAAAACAACATGTTTATATAACCGCAGGTTACATGTTCCCGGTGAATGACAACATTTACCTTAAACCATCAGTGCTGTTTAAAACTGACTTCGCAGGTCCTGCAGGTCTGGACGCAACATTGATGATGCATATTGATGAACTTTTATGGATAGGTGGTTCCTACAGAACAAATCTCTCTGTATTCAACAAGAAATCAGTTGTAAGCAATACATCACTTGACAAAGCCAATGCGGCAAGTGCTATCCTCGAATACTACATCTCTCCTAAGTTCCGTGTAGGTTATTCCTATGATTATAGCATGAACAAACTGGCAGGTATACAGGGAGGCTCGCATGAACTTTCGATCGGTCTATTATTTAATTCAAAGCTTTTCAGTACATCCAATCCCCGCTATTTTTAATATTTAAAAGATCATCAAATCTCGATATGCTACGTTGTTACGCGATATTATTATGCACCACTCTGATGGTTCCGGTGATGCTGTTTGGCCAGGAGCAGAAAAGCGTGCGGGTAAGGGCTGATGAGGCTTTTGAAAGACAGGAATATGCAGTTGCAGGATCCCTGTACGGCAGGATCATTTCAAAGAAGAAAACCAAAACTTCTATTGACCTCCTGGAACGTATAGCTGCCTGTAATCGTGAAATTGGCCAGTATGATGATGCTGCTTTCTGGTA
Source organism: Chitinophaga sp. CF418 (assembly GCF_900142925.1). Lineage (GTDB taxonomy): Bacteria > Bacteroidota > Bacteroidia > Chitinophagales > Chitinophagaceae > Chitinophaga. The sequence goes on along the minus strand of NZ_FRCN01000003.1, from coordinate 567,314 downwards.
TGAGAAAATGGATGAGCGTCCTGATTGTCCGCCAGTGGCACATCTGCAGTATGGGGAAATATTAAAAAGTGCAGGTAAATACGTTGAAGCAAAACAACAGATAGCCAAATTTAAAAGTTCAAAGCCGGATAGTGTTCGTCTGGCGAATGCGATGATGGCTGGCTGTGATAGTGCGATTGCCTGGAAGACTAACCGTCTTGACATGGCGATGGAAAATATCAAGGAGTTGAGCTCCTCCGGTTCTGATTATGTAAGCGGTGTAACAAGACAAGGTCTCCTGCTGGTATCCAACGGGTATCGTAAAATGACCATGAACCTGTTGCCTGAGAAGAATCCCAAGATTGATACACGTACCAATCAGCCTTATTACAAAGCATATATCTTTAAACAATATTCACAGGGGGTGGCCAATACTTTCGTTGAAGAAGTAGTGCCACAATTATTAGCCCTGGTACCGTATCATATCGGACCTGTATGTTTCAACGCCAGGGAAGATACCATCTATGTAACGCTGAACTCCTGGCAGCAGGATATCGCCAACCGTAAGAAACGCGGTCCTGTAAATGGTGAACGTACAATGATGGTGTTCTGGTCTGTAAAATCAGGTGATGAGTGGAGACCACTGGAACCACTGAAAGAGATCAACTCAAACGGTTATTCTACCGGTCACGTTGCCCTTAGCCGTGATGGTAAGACCATGTACTTTGCTTCCAACAGAAAAGGTGGTCAGGGTAAAATGGACATCTGGTACAGTGAAAAGCAGAAGAATGGCAGATGGGGTAAACCTAAGAACTGTGGTCCGGTTATCAACACGCCTTTCGACGAAGCATTCCCTACCTATAATGAAGAAGATATGTTGTACTTCTCCAGTAAAGGTCATCCGGGCATGGGAGGTTTTGATATCTTCCGTGTAGCAGGTAAGGGAACTGAATGGCATCGCCTGCAGAACCTGCGCTATCCGTTCAATTCCGGTGGCGATGATCTGGGCTTCATCATGAAGGCGAATATGTATGAAGGGTACTTCTCTTCCAACCGTCCTGGTGGCGGTGGTAGCGATGATATCTACCGCTTCATGGATACTCACTTCACAGAAAGATTCAACAACGACGAAGGTATCCAGCCTTATAAAGATCCGGAGCCGGGATCAAATCCAAACCCGGTAATACTGGCGCAGAACAAACCTGCTGATAAACCAGCAGCGGAATCAGTAGGGGTAGCAACTCCAAAACCGGACGAACCGGTGGTTGTTTCTCCGAGACAGACCGTAACTGCGCCAATCAGCTTACCGGGAACAGTTGCTACGTCAACGCCGACAAAACCGGCTGAGGAACCAGTGGTACACTCTCCGAAACAGACTGTAAGCGCTCCGATAGATATTCCATCTGCAGTGACCACTACACAGCACCCGGTTTCAGAACCGCTGGTAGCGAAGAACGAACCAGCGAGCGAGCCGGTTAAAGAGCCAGTAAGCGAACCGGTAAAAACAACACCTGTTAAGCGTACGCCTCCTGCTAAACCAGGAACCAAGAAACCGGTGAAGACGCCTGTGGTAGTAGCCGCCCCTGTAGTAGTACCGCCTGTAACAGAGACAAAGACGGAATACGAGCCTGAACCGGTTGCAGAAAAGCCTGCTGAGAAGATCGAAACTGTAGCCGTAGCGCAGCCAAAAGAAACCAGACAGGACGTGGAAATGTCAGAAATGGACCATGCTATCCAGAGCAAAATGGAAAACATGGAGTTCTACTACGACTATAACAGCGCCGTTCTGACCAGTAAATCAAGGAACCTGCTGGATAGGGTAGCCGTGGTACTGAACCAGTACCCTGACTGGAAACTGCAGATACGTTCCTATACTGATAGCCGCGGTTCTGACGCCTATAATAAGGACCTCTCCGCTTTACGTTGCTACGCAGTAATTGAGTACCTGGTAAGGAAAGGTGTAACTTCAAGCAGACTTTACTACGAAAATATCGGTAAAGACCCTGAAGATCCATGTGGTAAAGGTGTACCTTGTACGGATGAACAGTATATGCGCGCAAGACGTACCATGTTGAAAATCATTCACAAATAGGATCATATTACTAAAATAGAGGAACGCCCTCCCGGTACAATACCGGGAGGGCGTTTTGCATATAACAAAAAAAATTACTTTTGGGATAGTACTACACCACGTTAGGTACGACACCTTTATAGAGAGTCTGGAGAAGAGCGAATTAAAGAACATTTTGTATTAACCATACGCCTTAAAATACCATTTGCCTGTGAAGACCGGTCTTATATCTGCACATACTTACTTTAGAGCAACCTGACATAATAACAACCTGTGGCTTGGATTATTGTAAGCAGAAATAAACCAGTAGTTCCATATCGTCTCAAAAAAACCGTTATAAATGAAAGTAAATTTTACCTTTCGTAGCGCATTGTCATACCATCGTGTAAGACAAGCCCTTCTGGTGTTGCTGCTCATGCTGGGTTTATCCCCCCTCATGGCGCAGGTGACTCCGCAGGTGCCCGCAACGACAAAGAACCACAGCAAACAGGTGATAGGATATATCACCCAATGGGATGCCTGGAAAGAGGTGTCCGGCATCGTGCCCAAAGGAGGTTATAACCAACTGAATGTGGATTATTCGCAGTACACCATCCTTAACTTCTCCTTCTTCGGTGTAGCGAAAGACGGTTCCTTGCACAGCGGGGACTTCCGTAACAAGAACATTTACCAGGTAGGCGCCGTACAGGAACCTGCTGCATTGCTAAATGAGGACATTTACAGCAGCTGGGACCTGTTCCTGCTAAAAGGCGAACTGGATGCTCCTTTATATTATATCTCAGAAGGCAGCTATGCTTACACCCTGGGATACCGTAATGAAGGCAGCGGCTGGAAAAACGTAAATACTGGCCAAACCGGCGCTTTCCCTTTATCTGTTCCTAAACAGGGCGGTGCACAGGGCTTAATTGACCTGGCGCATGCTAAAGGCGTTAAAGTAATGGCTTCTATCGGCGGCTGGAGTATGTGTAAACACTACCCGGAAATGGCAGCTGATGCTACTAAACGCGCTAAGTTCGTAGCCAATTGTGTAGACCTGATGAACATGGGCTTTGATGGTATCGACTTCGACTGGGAATACCCTAACGATGCGGGTATGAACATCGAAAAGTACAGCACTGCCGACTTCAACAACTTCGCAGCACTGGTAGAAGCGGTAAGAGCTGCTATCGGTCCTAATAAACTGATCACAGCTGCATTTGCCGCTGCTCCTGCTAAACTGCAGGGCTTTAACTGGTCTCGTCTGAATAATTCAATGAATTATTACAACATGATGACCTACGACTACAATGGTGGATGGTCTAATAAAGCCGGTCACAACGCTCCACTGTACGACTATCCTGGTGCTGAATACAGCAACTTCTCTGTAGACGCTACTGTGAAGGCGCTGAAAGCCCTGGGTGTAAACATGTCTAAAGTGAACATCGGTGCTCCTTTCTATGGCCGTGGTGTAATAACCAGCGGTACTGCTGCGCTGAACGCTGCTACTACCAAACGTGCTGAGACTGTACAGCCGGATGGTCCTATCCAGACCTGTGCAGACTATACCAACTGGCAGAAAGACCTCTGGGATGGTACGCCTAACTATAGCTACATTCTGCAGCAGACAGGCTCAGGATGGACAGAAGGCTGGGATGATGTAGCAAAAGTACCTTACAAAACAAAAGGCAATTATTTCCTGAGCTATGATAACGAGCGTTCAGTAGGAGAGAAAGCTAAATATATCAAGGACAATGGACTGGCAGGTGTAATTATCTGGCAGGTATTCGGTGACATGTTGAACATGACCAGCAGCACCGTTGCTAAGGGCAAGCTTATCTATTGTCCTAACACTACTTCTCCGCTCGTAAACAAAATCAACGCTGTTTTCGCTGATGGCAGCACTCCGACAAACCAGCCACCATCAGTAAACCTGACTGCACCGACTGCAAATGCAACATTCACTGCACCTGCAAGCATCACCGTGAGCGCTAATGCTACAGACAGTGATGGCAGCATCGCAAAGGTACAGTTCTTCAATGGCGCTACCAGCCTGGGTACTGTTACAGCTGCTCCATACAGCATTTCCTGGAGCAATGTAGCTGCAGGTACTTACAGCATCACTGCTGTAGCTACTGACAATGCAGGAGCTGCTACCACTTCATCTGCAGTATCTGTTACTGTGAAAAGCGGTACTGTTGATCCTCCTCCTACTAACGGTAAAGTAGTAGTAGGTTACTGGCATAACTGGAACCTGGCGTCTGCTCCATATATCCGCTTACGCGATGTGGACAGCCGTTACAATGTGATAGAAGTAGCTTTCGGTACTACCGCGAGCGATTATTCTACTGTAAGCTTCACTCCGGATGGCGCTACTGTAGCCGATTTCAAAGCTGATATCGCTACACTGCAGTCACAGGGTAGAAAAGTGTTACTGTCACTGGGTGGTGAAACCGGTACTATTATGCTGGCTACCGATGCCAACAAACAGGCTTTCATTACCAGCATGAAAAACCTGCTGGATAGCTATAACTTTGATGGTTTTGATATCGATATCGAAGGCGGTACTTCTTTACAGCTGAACAATGGCGATAACAACTTTATGGCGCCAACTACGCCTAAAGTAGTGAACCTGATCGCTGCCGTGAAAGAGATCGTTGCTTACCGTCAGGCACAGGGTAAAAACTGTCTGCTGACAATGGCGCCTGAAACTTACTATGTACAGACAGCTTACGGCGCTACCTACTCTCCGCTGGTAGGTGCTTATCTGCCTATCATCTATGGTCTGCGTAACGAACTGTCCTGGATACAGCCACAGCTGTACAACACCGGTTCTGTAATGGGCCTGGACAACAAAGTATACAACTCAGCAACAGCTGACTTCATCGTATCTATGACTGAGATGCTGTTACAGGGCTTCCCTGTATCAGGTACCAGCCAGACTTTCCCTGCACTGCGTGAAGATCAGGTAGCATTCGGTCTGCCTGCTGCTCCTGGTGCTGCAGGTAGCGGTTACACCAGCCCTGCTGAAGTGAAGAAAGCACTGAATTATCTGACCAAAGGACAATCCTACGGCGGTGGTTACACACTGCGTAAAGCAGCTGGTTATCCTGGTCTGCGTGGTATCATGACATGGTCTGTAAACTGGGATAAAGTAAACAACAGCGAGTTTGCTGCCAACTACTATCCTTATTTCTTCGGTTCTACACCGGGCAACCAGTCTCCGGTGGTGAGCATCACTTCTCCGGCTGCAGGAGCTTCTTTCACTGCACCGGCTTCCATCACTATCACTGCAAGTGCATCTGATGCTGATGGTACAGTTTCTAAAGTTGAATTCTATAATGGTGCGACCAAATTAGGTCAGGCCACTTCTGCTCCCTATACCTATTCATGGACTAACGTAGCAGCTGGCACTTATAGCCTTACAGCTGTTGCTACTGATAACGGCGGTGCAGTTACCACATCATCTGCAGTATCTGTTACAGTAAATGGCACAGGTAACAATACCTGCGACGGTATTGCCGCCTGGTCAGCTACCGCTGTCTATACTGCTAACATGCAGGTAGTTTACAATGGTAAGATCTACAACGCAAAATGGTGGACACAGAACGAGCAGCCTGATACCCACACTGGTGATGGTCAGGTTTGGGCATATGTACGCGACTGCGGTTCCAATCCTGGTAACCAGGCTCCAGCCGTAAGCATCACTTCTCCAGCCAGCGGCGCTACATTCACAGCTCCTGCTACAGTAACCATCCAGGCTACTGCTTCAGATGCTGACGGTACTGTTGCTAAAGTTGAATTCTACAACGGTAGCACCAAACTGGGTGAAGCCACTGCAAGTCCTTACTCTTACACATGGAGCAATGTTGCCGCCGGTTCTTACAGCATCACAGCTAAAGCTACCGACAATGGCAACGCTTCAACTACCAGCGGCGCAGTAACTATCACAGTAGGCGGCGGTGGCAACACCGGTAACTGTGCAGGTGTACCAACTTACCAGCCATACCCTGCGGTGTACAACCTGGGCGATAAAGTGGTATATAACGGCAACCTGTATGAAAGCCTGTCTAACGGACTGTATAACGTAACTCCGGGTACAGCTGACTATTGGTGGAAACCACTGGGAGCATGCGGAGCAAGTGCAGCAACCGTAGCTGCAGTATCTCCGGTACCTGATAATGTTGCAAATGAGAAAGTACTGGTATTCCCTAACCCGCTGACAGGTACTACACTGAAAGTACAGTTCAATGCAGCAGCAGGTGAGAAAGTACTGATCGAATTGTGGAGCACTGGTGGTGGTACCGCTGTGATCCGTAAACAATATATCGCAGGCGCTAAAGGCCAGCAAACAGTTGATCTGGATGTTTCTCAGGTACCAGCAGGTTCCTGGATACTGAAAACAAATCATCTGAAGAGCGGCCATAAGGGTACTGCGAAAGTAGTACGCCTGTAACAGGTAACTTAGGAATCGGAAATCAGGAACTACGGGCCCCGGCCTTAGTTCCTGATTCCTGGTTTCTAATCACTGTTTTCTGATTATCTGTCAACCAGCGATCTGTCAACCATATCAAAAGAGAGTCCTATATGCTGCTTTATACACCTTTCTCCAATACTGTATTTTACGTGCTCTTTCTGTGAAGCTGGCCATGAGCGGCCCTTTACATCCCTCGAAATAATTTATTGTTGACGCTAGAATTCCATAGGTATGATTAAAAATTTTACACATTTATGTATTAAGAGCTTTATTATTCCTGTCCTGATTGCAGCCGGCCACCTAACGGTGCTGGCGCAATCAGGTATTTACGGAGGCGGCCCCATTTACAAGAACCGCAGTTATGCCATCAATGAGCTGAGAAATTCAGGCTATACCTATGTAGTGGTATGGACCATTCACATTGATGCCAGCGGCAATTTTAACTTCAATGCCGAGTTCCCCCTGGTGCAGAATGGCGCCTATGTAGGGGGCAATTCCTATCCCAATTTTGTGGATGACATGGCGAGACTGAAGTCTGCGCCCACTACTATCAACAGGCTGGAGTTCTGTCTCAGCGCCTGGGGATCTTCTACTTTTGCCAACATAAAAAATCTCATTGCTTCGCAGGGTACAGGCAGTAGCAGTATCCTGTACCGTAACTTCCAGGCATTGCGGAATACCTTCCCGATGGTGGATGCGATCGGCTTTGATGATGAAAGTACCTACGATGTAAGTTCAGCTACCGCACTGGCGGTAATGCTGGGCAACCTGGGTTTTAAAGTTAGCCTGGTGCCCTATACCAACTCCGGTTTCTGGACAAGCGTAGCTACCAATACCAATAACCAGCGTGCCGGAACGATTGACAGGATAGACCTGCAGTGCTATTCCGGTGGCCGCAATAACTCTCCCTGCAACTGGAACTTCGGCACTGTACCTGTATATGCCGGCTTGTGGGATGCGGAGAAAACAACAGCACAGGTGCAAAGCCAGCTGAATACCTGGAAGAATAGCTGCAGTGCACGTATCAAAGGCGGATTTATGTGGTTGTATGATGATATTGATAACAGTACGCAGACGGCAGCCTATGCTACCGCTATCAGGAATGTATTTGGCGGCGGTACGCTTAATACGGCTGCGGTCACCTTTTACAGGGATTGTAATTACGGCGGACTGGGTATCAGTTTGCCAACAGGCGATTACACTCTTAGCAGACTGCTTTCCTATGGAATCAGGAACGACGAAATTTCATCTGTAAATGTAAACAGCGGATATAGCACACGCCTGTACGTAAACGATAACTTTGGCGGCAATTCTCTTGCGCTTACAGCCAGCAATGACTGTCTCGTGGATGAAGGCTGGAACGACCTGGCAAGCTCCCTGATCATACGCGCCGGTTCGGGTGCACGAACTGCTAATGAGGCAGGGCAGAAGTCAGGTTTTTCTTCGGTTCCGTTAGTAAAAGGATTTATCCTTTATCCGAATCCTGCAAACAGCGAATTGATACTGGCGGCGGATGAAGATTTAACAGGCCTGTTCATGCAGGTATTTGACATGACCGGAAGGCCGGTGATGTCGTTCAGGAACACGATTAACAGGTTGGATCTTTCCAGGCTGCGGCCGGGCGTATACACGCTTGTATTTAACAGGAATGGCAACAAGGTGGCCCGGCAGTTTATTAAGCAATAACCATTTGAAATATATCCTTGTTACAAGTTCTGCTTTACTTCTTGTACATGAGCGTATAAAGGGAAACACATCTCTGTCCGGAGGCAATGGTGGAACTTGTAATATGGCATGCGCGGTTCATGACCGGCTTATTTTTTATCCCTCAAAACATAAAGCATGAAAACAACGAAATGGATCAAGGCGTGTCTGCTGCTGGCAGCAGGTGCGTTTATGTCCGTACAGACATTTGCCCAGTTCAAGGTAGTAGGCTATATGCCTTCCTGGTCGGGCAGTGTAAGTGCGATTCAGTACAGCAAACTGACGCACATTAATTACGCCTTCGCATTACCAACTTCTACAGGTGGCCTGCAGGCCATCGAAAATCCTTCTAAATTATCCAGCCTGGTTAGCAGCGGTCATGCCAATGGTGTGAAAGTGCTGATAGCAGTGGGTGGTTGGAACAACGGTGATGATGGTGCATTTGAATCACTTGCTGCAAATGCAACCTATCGTACTAATTTTGTCAATACCTTGATCAGTTTCGTAAACCAGTACGGACTGGATGGCGTGGACATCGACTGGGAATATCCGGATAATGGCGCATCTGCAAATAACTACCTGGCATTGATGCAGCAGTTATCTACTGCGCTTCATAACCAGGGAAAACTGCTTACAGCAGCTGTTGTTGGTACCGGTGGCGCCAGCATTCTCAATGGAGTATTCAATGTAGTTGATTACTTAAACCTCATGGCTTATGACTATAATAATTACGAACACTCTACTTACAATTATGCATCTCAGTCGCTGTCTTACTGGGTTGGCAGGGGACTGCCTAAGGCAAAAGCCATATTAGGTGTTCCTTTCTATGCCCGTCCTTCATGGAACAGCTATGCAACATTGCTGTCACAAGGTGCTAGTCCAAATTCTGATTATTTCGGAAGCGACTACTACAATGGTATCCCTACCATCAAATCCAAAACCAACCTGGCATTCGATCAGGGTGGTGGTATCATGATGTGGGAACTGTCTCAGGATGTTAACAATGCTAATTCCCTGCTGAGTGCTATCTACCAGGTGAAGCTTGACCGTAGTGGTACTAATCCTCCGCCTACCGGTGGTACACTGATCCAGGCAGAAAGCTATACTTCCATGTCAGGCGTACAGGTGGAAGCCTGCACTGACGAAGGTGGTGGTTCTAACGTAGGTTATATCGAAACCGCAGACTGGATGGCATATTCCAACATCAACTTCCCTACTTCCGGTACTTACAAGGTAGAGTACAGGGTAGCCAGCCAGAGCACCGGCGGTCAGTTATCACTTGACCTTAATTCAGGTTCTATTGTACTGGGTTACCTGAACGTACCTGTTACCGGCGGATGGCAGACCTGGACCACCATTTCACACAACGTGAATGTTGCTACTGCCGGCACTTATTCTGTAGGTGTCTATGCACAGTCAGGTGGCTGGAACATCAACTGGATCCGTATTACAAAAGTATCTGCTGCTGCCGCTACTGTTGCTGCAACAAGTCAGAAAGAACTGGTGTTTGACAACAAAGCTGCTGAAAAAGCACCTTTATTATTCCCGAACCCTGTTGCTACTTCACTGAACCTGAAAGGTGACTTCAACCAGCCGGGTGGTATCATCACTATCTACGACCTGAACGGTAAACAGGTGCTGAATGCCAAAGGCGGTGTCAGCAACATCAGCGTGGATGGTCTTCCTGCCGGTACTTACCTGCTGGTATATACGAAAGGTGATAAGAAAGTTACCCAGAAATTCGTGAAGAGATAATATAAACTGTAGCCTCCGGCAGAGAGTGTTTCCCTTTTTACACAGTCCCTTTTATTAACCATTTAAAAACAAAACCCTTTTATGATGAGATCACTAAAATTGTCCCTCATGTTAACCGCTGGTCTGGCGCTTGCAGGAAGCGCTGCATCAGCCCAGAACTGGCAGCTGGTCTGGCAGGACGAATTTACGAACAGTATAGGCCCCGATTGGGTATTCGAAACCGGTACCGGTTCCGGCGGATGGGGCAACAATGAATTAGAGTACTATCGTCAGGAAAATGCTACTATCGAAAATGGTCAGCTGGTGATCACTGCCAAACAGGAGAGCTTTGGTGGTATGAACTATACTTCTGCCCGTATGAAAACCCAGGGCAGAAAATCGTGGACATACGGCAAGATAGAGGCCCGTATCGCTATACCCTCTTTCCAGGGCTCCTGGCCTGCATTCTGGATGCTGGGTAGCAACATCAGTCAGGTTGGATGGCCATCCTGCGGAGAAATAGATATCCTGGAACATGTGAACACAAATGCAGAAATAAATGGAACTGTACACTGGACAGGCACCGATGGTAACCATGCTTCCTATGGAAGTACTACGCCCGTGAATGTAACCGGGTACCATGTCTACAGCATTGAATGGGACGCCAACGCCATTAAATGGTTTGTAGATGGAGTACAGTACAATGTGATCAACATTGCCAACAACGTAGGTAGTACCGAAGAGTTTCAGCGGGATTTCTTTATCCTGCTCAACTTTGCTATCGGCGGTAACTGGCCTGGCTTTACAGTGAACAATGGTGCGCTGCCGGCTAAAATGTATGTGGATTATGTAAGAGTATACCAGAATGGTGGCGGCACCAATCCGGGTTTCTCCACTACCATCCAGGCAGAGTCTTATAGCGCTATGTCAGGTGTACAGACCGAAGCTACTACTGATGCAGGTGGCGGTTCCAATGTAGGTTATATTGAAACCGGCGACTGGATGGCATATCCTGCTGTTACTATTCCTACCAGCGGTACCTACAAGGTAGAATACCGTGTAGCCAGCCTGAATGGCGGCGGCCGTTTGTCACTGGATGTAAATGCAGGTGCAAGCGTGCTCGGTTACCTGGACATTCCTTCCACAGGAGGATGGCAGAACTGGACTACCGTATCGCACAACGTTACTATCAATGCCGGTACTTACAACTTCGGCATCTTCGCCCAATCAGGTGGATGGAACATTAACTGGTTCCGCATCACCAAATTGTAAACCAGATCCTTTATTAAAAAACGTTAAACAGTTTACCCTATGAGCAAAATGTTAAAATATATAGCAGGAACGTCATTAGCATTACTGGCGGCTTCCGTTACACATGCACAACAAAAAGAGCCTTATCGTCTGGGAACTCCTGCCGGCCTCCTGCAGGATATCCGCTCTCAGGCTACAAAACCACATGCAAGATTGGTAAGTGCTACAGAACTCAAAATAGGCGCAGGCGCTGTGCTGACAGGTAAAGTGAATACCCGCCACACAGATGGTAAGAATATGGAGGCAGTGATCGGTGAGATTGAGAACACACCTGGTTCTTCCTTTTACCTGCAGGTAAAAGACGGAGAGGTAACAGGAAATATCATCCTGCGCAGCAGCAAAAAAGGTTACAAATACTATACAGATAAAGGTACGGCCTATGTAAAAGAAGTACCCATTGATGCACTCTTGTGTATTGATTATAACAAAGCACCGGATGGAGAAACAGCCGGAAGAACAGCGCCTGCCAATACCAGCGTGCTGAGTGCACTGGCCCTGCCGGAACTGCAAAGCCTTCCCGGAGCGAATGGCGTGGTACTGCTGGACTTTGACGGTCAGTACGTATCAGGTACATTATGGAACAACGGTAATCCTATCAATGCAGCGGCAACAACGCTTACAGAAGCGCAGCAGCAGGAAGTGTGGGAGCTGGTGAGTGAAGATTTCCGTCCCTTCAAACTGAACGTTACCAACAGTGAAGCAGTATATAATACATATCCTGCCAACAGGAGAATGCGTTGCATCTTCACACCAACCAATACGGCTGCTCCGGGAGCTGGTGGTGTTGCATACGTAGGTTCTTTCAACTGGGGTAATGAAACACCTTGCTGGGTGTTTAACGGTGGTGTAAAAGGCGCTGGTGATGCTGCTTCCCATGAAGTAGGTCATACTTTCGGTCTTTCACACGACGGCCGTACCACTCCGGCAGAAGGTTATTATGCAGGTCAGGGCAACTGGGCGCCTATCATGGGTGTAGGTTACTATGTACCTGTGGTACAATGGAGCAAAGGTGAGTACGCCAGTGCTAACCAGCTGGAAGACGACCTGGCAAAAATTGCCAGCAGCACCTACGGTGTTGGTTACAGAACAGATGACGCAGGCGGATCTACCGGTGCGGCAGTTGCATTAAACATTAGCGGTAGTGGTACCGTAAATACCAATGGTGTGATAGAACGCACCGGTGACGTGGATTTCTATAGCTTTACTACCAGTGGTGGTGCCGTGTCGCTGAATTTTGCAACACCTACCCGTCAGCCTAACCTGGACATCCTGGCTACATTGTACAACAGCGGTGGTAGCGTGGTGGCCAGCAGCAATCCTACAGGACTGTCTGCATCTATCAGCGCTACACTGGGCGCCGGTACCTATTATATATCTGTAACCGGTACAGGTTACCTGGATCCGGTTACTACAGGTTATTCCAACTATGGTTCCCTGGGTAGCTATGCTATTACTGGTAGCATCGCTTCAACTACTGCAGCTACAGTTTATAAAGATTGTAACTATGGCGGATATGCTGTTGGATTGACTGTAGGTAGCTATACCTTGTCACAGCTGCAGGCTAAAGGCGTAATAAATGATGATATCTCTTCCCTGAAAGTGGCCAGTGGTTATGAGGCAATTCTCTACAAGGATGATAACTTCGGTGGCGATGCATACCTGTTCAGAGGTGACTTCTCCTGCCTGGTGGACCTGTCACTCAATGGCGCGCCGCTGAACCTGAACGACTGGACCTCTTCCGTTGTGATCCAGCCTTCTACCGCTAAAGCGGCACGTACTACAGGCACACTGCAGTATATAGAGAAGATAAGTTCCGCAGCTGCTGAAAGCAAACTGGGTACTACCCTGAACGTATTGCCGAATCCGTTTGTAAATGATGTGGTTGTAAGAACTACAGCAACTACGAAGGAAGGATTCCTATATGTAAGTGTATTTGCGCTGGATGGCAGAACCGTACTGCCTGCCAAACGCATTGTGAACGGAGAGAAGATAGATCTGTCAGGCGTAAGCAAAGGCGTATACCTGATTAAGATATTCAACGGTAAGGATACTGAAATAAGGAAGATCATCAAGCAATAATAAGCTACCTGCTTGCAGGGATTGTGTAAAAAAGCAAAAAACAGGATTACCACCTACTAAAAGTGGTAACTCCTGTTTTTTGCTTTTTACCTTTTCCCCTTTTCTACAGTAGCAAATACATTCCAAATACTTTTAATTTAATTTTTTGTTATAAAATAGTGCAGAATAAAAAGAATTGTTACTATTTTATATGTCGAAAAGATGGAGATTTAACATTGTAATGAAAACCCGGAGCCATTAAAACTGCCGTATAATTTGTATTGGGAAGTACGAATTATATAAACGACGTGATATGAATACACAAGATGCCGAGTTAGTAGTAAGATTAATAGAAGATGATGTAAGCGCCTTTGATGCCCTGTACTGGAAATATCACCAGGCAGTCTATCGAAATATTTTCAAGTTTGTTAAGGAACCCATTGCAACAGAAGATATTTTGCAGGAGGTCTATGCCCGCCTGTGGGAAAAGAGAAAGGACATTAATGCCGGCCAATCCGTTGCCGGATGGTTGTTTGTGATTAGCTTTAACCTCTCGGTGGACTATGTCCGGAAGAAACTGCGCGAACATACTTTTCACAGGGAATTATATAATCTGAATATTGAAACAAGCAACTGGGAGGATAATCCGGCTGCTTATGAAGAACAATATCGTTTACTGGAAGATGCCATTTCCCAGCTTTCTCCCAAGAAACAGAAGATTGTCACATTGTGTAAACTGGAAGGTAAAACGTATGATGAAGTAGCAGAAGAACTAAAGATTTCAAGAAATACCGTTAAGGAACATTTGTCTATAGCGATGACCCGTATCAATGAATACGTACAGAAGAATAAGGAACACAAATATGTGTTATTGCTCCTCTTGTTCATGAAAAGTTAGTTCGTAAACCATAATGGACTGTCATTGAAAGAGAATGTAATGCCATAAAACCAATGGCAGTGCCATTATATAATTAAATATACATGGAGAAACCAACCATACTGCCGTAAGATACATTATAAATAAGAATATATAACATTTCTCGTAAACGCACCCACCCACATCCTGTGGGTCGCCGTATTTAGGGTAAATAATCATCAAAATAGTGCAGAACAGGAAGGAATACCTCAAGCAACTGTTGCATCAAAAGGAGTGGAAACAGGAAGACCGGGATTGGCTGCTGCAATATTTGAATGAAAACGATCTTACAGACCTGCAGGAAGTCGCAGCAGAAGCTTATAATACAGAACTGCTCAGCGAAGATCCTGTACTGGAAAGAGAACACTCAGAACGTATACTGGAAAAGATTCATCAGCGCATCAGCGCCCGCAGGGAACCGGAACCTGTTGTGAAGATGATCAGCTTCAGTCGCTGGAAGGTAGCCGCTGCAGCCATCATTATCCTGACGGTAGGGGCAGGTATCCTGGGCCTGCTCAGAAAACCCGTAAAACAGCTTTCGGTTACATCCGGGACGCAACGGAAAACAGTTACACTGCCTGATGGTTCGGTCGCCTACCTGGAACCGGGAACTACCTTAAAGTATACCGGTAACTATGGCAGGAAAGAACGTAACGTAACGCTTACAGGAGAAGCGCTGTTCAATGTACAAAAAGATGATAAACACCCTTTTATTGTTGCTTCATCGCTGATCAGCACTAAGGTACTGGGTACTTCCTTTAATATGGAAGCAAGGAACGTAACAGAGGCCAGGGTGGTAGTACTTACAGGAATGGTACAGGTTGAAGCAAAAGGAGAAGAAAATCAGGAGGATAAAGAGGTGATCCTCACAGCCAACAAAGGAGCGGTATATAACAGTAACACTCATTTGCTGGAAATGTCTGACGCCGCCGACGATGCAAGGTTTTATTCGCAGAAGCAGCAGGGACGGTTTATTTACGATGGTGAAGAAGTAATAAAAGTAGTAAACGACCTGCAAAGGTACTATAATATAGAGATTAAAGTAGACGGAAGGATACAACACTGTGCATTTTACGGAGATGTAAACATTGTGGATGACCTGGAGAAGGCACTCGATCTGATCGCAGTGTCGCTGAACGCCAAAATCAATAAGGATAGAAATGGAAACGGCTATATAATTGCCGGAGGTAACTGTCATTAGACAAAAGACACAACTAACAGTTAACCTGCCTTGAAACCTTAAGTAAATGTACTGAGCATACCCAAAGTATGCTAGCCAACTTGTTTTTGACCAGTTTATAAAATATTGCACACAACCAAACTAAATCGCATTATGACGACTCAGGAACGAACGCCATCCGGTTAACTATACCCTTAAAGTTAACTCAGTAAATAAACATGCACTGCTCCGCAGCAGGTGCCCTATTGCCCTGGCCTCACAAGGACCGGTAATGGGATTTCTATTTCCCGAACTGAACCAAAATCAAATCATAACCGATGCTTAAAAAGGCAACCCTATCCCTCCACCTGATAACGCTCGCGCTACTCGTGTTGCTAAACACCATCACAGTGCCGGCAGCTGCTTCAGGAATACAGGATGCCCTCGACAAGAAGATCTCACTTGAACTGAAGAATGTGTTATTAAAAGAAGCACTTGACAAGATCGGAAATCTCGCAGAAGTATCTTTTATCTATGCAGGCAACAAGATGATAGTGGCCAACAAAGTAGATGTCAGCGCACACAATGAAAAAGTGGGCGATCTGTTGAAAAAAATACTGAAGCCCCTGTCACTATCCTATACGGTTCTCTATGACCGCGTAGTGATACGGCCCGTTGAAAAAAAAATGGACAACCTTACCGTTCCGGAAAACGACCGGCAGGTAGCCCAGCGCACACAGGACGTAAAAGGTACAGTGATGTCTCTTAAGAATGAAGCCCTGCCGGGAGTGGCCATCCTCATTAAAGGCACTACCAGGGGGACCACTACCAATGATAAAGGTGCTTTCGAACTGAAGAACGTTCCCGGCGATGCTATACTGGTATTCAATCTTACCGGTTACCAGCAGCAGGAAGTAAGTGTTGCTGCTTATAAGAGTGGTGTCATTAATATACAACTGCAGGAGAAAACAACCAAACTGCAGGAAGTAGTGGTGACAGGTTTCCAGGACATTGATAAGAGCAAATTCACCGGTGCTTCCGCCCGCATCAAAATGGATGAGGCCAGGATAGATGGTATGCCGGACGTAAGCCGTATGTTGGAAGGACGCGTAGCCGGTGTGGCTATACAGAACGTGTCCAGCACATTTGGTACCGCTCCGAAGATCCGTGTGCGTGGTGCTACTTCCATCAATGGAGATAACAAGCCGCTGTGGGTAGTGGATAACGTAGTGCTGGAAGATGTGGTGAATATCTCGAACGACCAGCTGTCCAGCGGCGACCCTACCACCTTGCTGGGCTCCGCAGTGGCAGGTCTCAACCCTAACGATATTGAAAGCTTCGACATCCTCAAGGATGCTGCAGCTACCGCCCTGTATGGTGCGCGTGCCATGAATGGTGTAGTGGTGATCACTACAAAAAAAGGACGCGCCGGCGCTAAACCGGTTGTTACCTACAGCGGCAACTACAGTACTCAGCTGAAGCCTAACTATAGCAATTATAATATCATGAACTCCGCCCAGCAGATGTCAGTGCTGGCAGAGCTGGAGCGGAAGGGCATGCTCACTTCTGATATTCTTTCCCGTGGCGATATTGGTGTGTATGGTAAGATGTATGAGATGCTGAATGCAGATGATAATGGAAATTTTCCGCTGGAGAATACTCCCGCAGCTAAACGTAAGTTCCTGCTGAGATATGCTTCTGCCAATACTGACTGGTTTGATATTCTCTTCAAGACCAGTTTTATCCAGGAACATTCCCTCAGCGTATCCTCCGGTACAGATAAAGGACAGTCCTATTTCTCTACCAGCTTTTACCATGATAACGGCTGGACCGTTGCAGATAAAGTAAGCCGTTATACACTCAACTTCCGTAACAACTATAAGCTCTCTGACAGAGTAAGCACAGGCTTCTCTGTACTCGGCTCTGCACGTCAGCAAAGAGCGCCTGGTGCACTGACCCGTACCAGCAACCCTGTAGAAGGCCAGTATGACCGCGATTTTGACATCAATCCATTCAGTTATGCCCTGAATACCAGCCGTACTTTAACCGCTTATGACGAGCAAGGCAACCTGGAATATTTCAGAAGGAATTATGCGCCTTTTAATATCATCAATGAATCGGCCAACAATTACCTGAACCTGAGTATGATGGACCTCCGTCTCCAGGGCGATTTCTCCTGGAAGGTGGCTAAAAATCTGCGTTATGAATTTGTAGGCGCCCTGCGTTATGTGAAGTCCTCACGTGAACACCAGATCACTGAGAACAGTAACATGGCCAACGCCTACCGTGCTGCTGACAATGCCACCATCGCAGAGAATAACAAGTTCCTCTACCACGATCCTGCCAATCCGGATGCATTGCCGATGATCGTGCTGCCTTATGGTGGTTTCTACAACCGCACAGAAGATCAGCTGATCAACTTCGACTTCCGTAATAGCTTAAACTATAATGCTACTATCGGCGATCGTCATAGCCTGACAGCCATGATAGGACAGCAGGTAAAATATGCAGACCGCCAGAATTCATCCAACACCGGTTACGGTTACCAGTATAACAATGGCGGTGTGCCTTTCACCGACTATCGTATTTTGAAGCAAACTATCGAGAGCAGTTTTCCTTACTATGGTATGAGCAAAGACTATGACCGCTTTGCCGCCTTCTACGCAACTGCTACTTATGCCTACAACAATAAATATAACCTGACAGGTACTACCCGTTATGATGGTTCCAACAGGCTGGGAAGATCCAGCACCGCCCGTTGGCTGCCTACCTGGAGCGTATCTGCTTCCTGGAACGTTGACAGGGAAGATTTCATTCAGAACCTGGGTTGGGTAGACTACCTGGCACTCAGGGCCAGCTACGGACTAACTGCCAGTATGGGCCCTGCCACCAACTCTAACATCGTATTCCAGACAGTTAATTCGAAGAGAACCCACCTCGATGAGGTGGAGTCAGTGATCAAGATAGCGCATCTGCAGAATGATGACCTGACCTGGGAAAAGCTGTACACGACCAATATCGGTCTGGATGGTACCCTGTTTAACAGAAGGCTGAATTTCACGATCGATGCTTACAGCCGTAAGAGCTTTGACCTGATCAGCATCATCAAAACCTCCGGTATCGGTGGTGAAACTTTCAAAGCAGCCAACTATGCCGACATGAATTCAAAGGGTGTGGAAGTATTGATAGGCGGCGACATTATCAAGAAGAAGAATTGGGGTTGGAAATCCAATGTAACATTCGGTTACAACACCAACAAGATCACCAATGCGAAGAACATCCCCAGGATCTTTGACCTGGTGGTAGCTGAAGGCGGTAACAAAGAAGGTTATCCCGTAAGAGGTCTTTTCTCTCTCGAATATAAAGGACTGGATCCCCACACAGGTACCCCGCAGTTTGTGAACCAGCATGGTGATGTAAGCAAAGACGTATTCCTGCAGGACCTGAACACATCTCACCTGGTATACCAGGGACCGGTTGATCCGCCGGCAACAGGAGGCTTTTCCAATACCTTCCACTACAAGGGTTTGTCGATGAACGTATTCGTGACTTACCAGTGGGGTAATAAGATCCGTCTGTATCCTGCTTTCAAGACTGCTTATTCTGATCTGGATGCCATGCCGAAAGAGTTTTATGACCGCTGGATCATGCCGGGAGATGAGAAGGAGACACAGACGCCATCCATTCTCGACGGGCTGGAACAGGTGATGCTTGGAGGAGCTTATCCTTACAACAACTACAACTATTCCACCGCCAGAGTAGCAAAGGGTGATATGATCCGCCTGAAAACAGTATCACTCACCTGGCAGCTGCCAGCTACACTGTTAAAAAGAACTGCGCTCAACAATGTAACACTTACCGGCGCAGCAATTAACCCATGGCTGATCTATTCAGACAAGAAACTGAGAGGACAGGATCCTGAGTTCTTCAACACAGGTGGTGTAGCGCAGCCTATACAGAAACAATTTACTCTTTCACTAAAAGTAGGTCTCTAAATAAAGATGGTTATGACGAAATTTTTCACACGGGTAGCAATCATAGGAGGGTGTTTGATAACCATAGCCGGATGTAATAAATACCTTGACAAATCTCCGGATAGCAGCTGGACAGAACTGAATACACCTGCAAAGGTGTCACAGCTGCTGGGTACTGCCTATCCGCAGGCCAACTATATAGTTTTTGCAGAAGCAATGAGCGATAATGTGGAAGACAAAGGTGCGGGTGTAACCGACAGGACCAACCTGGATCCTTATTTCTTCAATGACGTATCAGCCACAGAACAGGATTCCCCTGAATACTACTGGCAGGCATGTTATACCGCTATTGCTGCCGCCAATAATGCACTGAAAGCATGTGAGGCAGCGGCAGATACAAGCCGTTACTCCGCACAGAAAGGAGAGGCGCTGGTAGCCAGGGCATATGCGCACTTTATGCTGGTGACTTTCTTCTCCAAATTCTACGATGCAACAACGGCTTCCAATGATCCGGGTATTCCTTATGTAACGGAACCTGAAAAAGTGGTGATGAAACAATATGAGCGTAAGACGGTGGCTTACACTTACGATATGATAGAAAAAGACCTGCTGGCAGGTATGCAGCTGATCAGAGATGACAACTATGCTGTGCCACGTTATCATTTCAATAAGTCTGCTACTTATGCCTTCGCTACGCGGTTCTATCTCTTTAAGAAAGATTATCAGAAAGTAGTGGAATATGCCAGCAAGGCGTTCCCCAACAATGACGTGGCCAGCAATATGCGTCCATGGAATACTACTTATAAAACAATGACCCCGGCAGTGATCCGCGATACCTACGCCAATGCTTCAGAGAAAGCAAACCTGCTGCTGGTAGAAACGCAATCGCTGTATGGACGGTATGTGGCGTTGTACAGATACGGTCTGACCTACAACATAGAGCAGCAGATACTGGGCAGTAATGTAACAGGTGGCGCTTTTGTTTATCCATTGTACTACTATGGCACCAGGGATTACTTCATACCTAAGCTGACAGAATACTTTGTAAAGGCATCAGTGAACGCCACGATCGGTGATCCTTATGTAATGGTGCCGCTGTTCACAACAGAAGAAGTATTGTTCAACAGGGCGGAAGCCAATGCTTACCTGGGCAACAATACTGAAGCGTTGGCAGATCTGAACCTGTTCGCCAGCAAACGTGTCAACAATTACAATGTTTCTACACACCGTATCACCACTACGAAGATTAGAAATTACTATAACATCCAGGATGTAAAGACCGGTTTGTTACAGACTATACTTGACTTCAAACGTGCTGAATTCGTACAGGAAGGGCACCGTTGGTTTGACATTCAGCGCTATAAGGCATCTGTGACGCATTATACGGACAAAGGTGAGCAGATGGTGTTGCAGGCAGATGACAAACGCCGCCTGTTACAGATCCCTTTATCGGCCACTACCTCCGGTATAGCGCTGAATCCCAGGTAATCTCAACCCTTACAAAAAAAGAAAGCATATATATGAAACACATAAAAATATTCTTCTTCCTGTTTGCGATGGTGGTATTGGCTGCCTGCTCAAAAGAAGATGATGATCTCAGTGGTGTGCAAGACATCCCGGGCCTGGGTGGCGATACCTGGGTTCCGGGATCTTTAGATGCCTGGTTGCATGATACAATGACTGTTCCTTACAACATTGAAGTGAAATACAAATGGGACCAGTTTGAATTTGATGTGACCAAAACACTGGTGCCACCGAAAGAAGAAGTGGTGATCCCTGCTATCAGGGCTATCAAGAAGGTGTGGATTGATAATTACATCAATGCAGCCGGTGAAATTTTCTTCAAGAAATACAGCCCTAAATTCTTCATCCTGTCGGGCAGCGCCAGCTGGAATGACAATGGCACCATCACACTCGGTACTGCTGAGGGAGGCCGTAAAGTAGTGATGTACCTGCTGAACGATTTCCGTACAAAAGAGATGCCTGGCTATACAAAAAGAGATACCGCAAATGTGAAACAGATCTTCCATGTTATCGAACATGAATTTGGTCACATCCTCCATCAGACAAAGATGTACCCTCCTGAGTTTAAGAAGATCTGCGCAGGTTATTATACCGGTAACTGGAATAACATCGCTGATGCGGATGCCCGTAAAGACGGCTTCGTAACAGCTTATGCCATGTCCAATGAAAGTGAAGACTTCGTTGAAATGATCGCCATGATGCTGATAGAAGGAAAGGCAGGTTTTGACAGGATCGTGAACAGCATTCCGGAAGGATACAGCGTAAACGGCTCTTCCCAGGCCCAGGCCAAAGACAGGTTAAGACAGAAAGAAGCGATGGTGGTAAACTATTTCAAAGCGTCTTACAACATTGATTTTTACAGTCTGCAGGACAATACCAGAAAATCTATTGTACAACTGCTGTACTAAGGCTATATCAACCAGATCAATTTCGAACTCCTTATGAGAAAAAATCTATCATTATATCTTTTACTGATTATCGTTACAATTGCTTCCTGCCGGAAGTACGACGATGTTTTTGATAAATCTCCGGACACCAGGATCAATGAAACGCTGGCAGCATATAATGATGCGTTGACAGGTGCTCCCTACGGCTGGAGGGCGTTTGTATATCCTTCCGGTTTACCCTCTACGGCATTCGGCTTCTACTTCAAGTTTGACACTGCCAACAGGGTGGATATGTTCTCAGACTTCGACTCTTTGTCTTCCGTTACGGTAAGACAGAGCAGTTTCCGTCTGAAATCACTGCAACAGCCATGCCTGTTGTTTGACACTTATTCCTATATCCATGTGCTCTGTGATCCCGATGCCAGTAAGAATGGGGGGTATTATGGAAAAGGATTGTTCTCTGACTTTGAATTTGCTATAGATGGTATCTATGGCGACACCATAAAACTTACAGGACGTCTGAATGGCAGCAAGGCCGTTCTCGTTAAAGCTACCTCCAAGGAGGCACAGGATTATTACGATAAAAAACGGAACTGGGAGTTCAACAACATTTCCCGGTTCCTTACTTATTTCAAACAGCTGACAATAGATAACAACAAGTATGATATCTATGTTGACAAGCTGTATCGCCAGATCAGTTTCGTACGTCCTGACGCTAATGGTGTAAAGACCATTTCAGTCAATTATTACTTCGACGGTAACGGTATTTCATTCTCAACCCCCTTCCGTGATGGCGCCCTTACCTTTTCCTCACTTGAAGATATAAAGTGGGATGCTGCCGGACAAAAGATGACATTGAAAGCAGGTGAAAATACAGCTATCATCACCGGTGTAATTAAACCTCTGGTGGTAGATCTGACCGCAGGACAACGCTGGTACAACCAGGCTGCATCAACAGGCTCTTACTGGGTCTCTACAACAGGATTCCATGTCAATGGTGTGGATGACGCTTACAATGTGACCAGTATTGCAGGTTTCAGTTTTATGTTTTATTACCCCAATTATGGTGAAGGATATGACTTTGCCGGTATCGTACCGGAGGGTTATGCCTATGGTCCGGCTTTTTCACCCACATTCAAATCCAATGGCACTGCCACTTTCGCTTATCCCGGCGGAGGTTGGGGAGAGATCCCCGATGCAGCTGCTGCTACTATGAGTCTTATCGTTACCAAATACCAGGAAAGTGAAGGATTCTATTTTGTGCAGACAGGCAATAGTTCCTTTGATATGGTGAATGTAAAGGATGCCCGTAGCTGGATCAGCTGGCAACAATAATATCGTCACCCTATCATTCATCCAAGAAAGAAATATTTAAAACAAACAGCCATGAAAAATCAGCCTGTTTCTGTATTATATAAGGCTTCTTTATACCTGGTCATACTGTTGTTATCTGTTCTGCCGCTTTCCGCACAGATAGATATCACGATTGGGGCCAATAGCGGGGCCAATGGCAGTTCAGCATATCCCTGCCCATTACAGGACTATTATGAAGGCTCCAGGGCGCAGTATCTGTACCGGGCCAGTGAACTGATAGCTGCAGGTATGCAGCCGGGGTTCATCAACGCAGTGAAGTTCACTGTCAATAGTGTGAACTCCGCCAGTATTATAGACGGGTATGCCATTAAGATCGCTACTACTGCAAAGACCACCCTGGACGGCAATGTCTGGGAGCCTTCCGGCAATGCTGTATTTGGCCCCGTGAATTATCAGGTGGTTACAGGCGTAAATAGTTTTCCGATATTACCTACCTTCTTCTGGAACGGTACAGATAACCTGTTAGTGGAAGTTTGTAATGGAGGCAGTGGATTTACAGGGAACCCTAGTGTAAGATGGACAACAGGACTGAGTTTTAATGGTTCTCATACATACAGGTCTGATGGTCTGGGCAGCCTCTGTGGTACTGCTACTACCAGTAACTCCGGCACGATGACCACCCGTCCTGACATTATACTAAACTATACACCGGCTGCTGCCTGTGCCGGTGTACCGGAAGCAGGTACTACTGCTACTACGGCAGTAAATGTGTGCGGAGGCAACAGTTTTACACTGAGTCTTACAGGAAATACAGCCGCTACAGGACTGACCTACCAGTGGCAATCTTCTGCTGATAATACAAACTGGACAGATATTCCAGGCGCCAATACTGCTTTCCTGAACAGAACGCAGGCCGCGAGCACCTACTACCGCTGTGTGGTAACTTGTACTGGTAGCGGCAGCAGTGATAACTCTACTGCTGTACAGGTAGTAAGCCCGGCGCTCATACACGGCTGGTTCACCATTGACAAAACTTCCCCGGCCGGTAGCGGTAACTTTACTTCATTCAATGCTGCTTATGACTATATCAAATGCGGTATAGATGGCCCTGTAGTATTTAACGTAGCACCAGGCAGTGGTACATATGATGAACAATTGATCATCGCACCAGTAAGCGGTGCTTCTGCTATAAACACGATCACGTTCAACGGTGCTGGTCAGACCATTACCTATCTTCCTACAAAACAGACAGAGTCTGCCGTGATCAAGCTGAATGGTGCGGATTACTTTAGTTTTAATAACCTGAAGATAGTACCGAAAGGGACTACCTCGTCCCAATGGGGCTTCGGAGTTCAGCTGATCAATGATGCAGACTTTAACACGATCGATAGCTGCGTTATTCCTATACAGCAGACGCTTACTTCCTCTTCCTATGCCGGTATCGTAGTTAGTGCTTCTGATACGGACCCTGTTGGCCGGGGTGCCGCCAGTTGTGATGACAATACTTTCAGTTATAATACCATCACAGGCGGTTATTACGGCATTACCCTGGTAGGTAACTCCACCGTGGCTAACCAGCGGAATAAGATCCTGAATAACAAGATCAGCGAGTTTTATAACAGAGGTGTGTATGTACACGGAGCATTTAACGCCATCATAAAGAATAACACTTTTAGCAGGGGAACACGTTCCAGTGTCACCACCTTTACAGCCATCGGCCTCTCAGATCTGAGTACGAAAGTGATAATAGACGGTAACCGGATCAGTAATCCATTCGGTGGCGCCCTCACCAGTACTTCTGCTTTCTATGGCATTCTGCTGGAAAATGTGAGCACAATATCTGGCCTGGAAAATGAAGTGACCAACAACCTGATCTACGGTCTGAACGGTAATGGCGTTCGTTATGGTATCTATAATAACGGCTCCAGTAACGTAAGGATCTATCATAATACCATCTCGATGGATGGTACATCTACCACGAATACCTCCTCTTCAAGAATAGCTGGTTACAACCAGAGCTCTTCTGCTGCAGGGGTGGAGTTTATCAATAACATCATTACACTGACAGGAACATCGAATATCTCACAATACGGTATTTACTTCGGTACTGCCTATCCTACAAGTGATGTTATCTCTGATAAGAACGACATCTTTATCAATCCGCTGGCAACCAATAAGTATACAGGCTTCTATGAAAAGAACCTACCGACCTTGAGTGAATGGCAGACGGCCAGCCAGCAGGATGCAAACTCCTTTGCAGTAAATCCTTTCTACCAGGATATTGTCGGAGGTAACTATTCCGCTACCAGCGCTATGTTGAACAACAGAGGTGCGGTGGTGAATGTGGCCATAGACATCAATAATGCATCGCGTAACCTGAGTGCGCCCGACCTGGGAGCATATGAGTTCACACCTCCTCCCTGCGTAACGCCTCCTACAGGTGGTACTGCGCAGGTCAGCAAGCCGGTGGTGTGCGCGGGTAACCAGGTAGTATTAAGTCTGACGGGCAACACGATGGGGCTGTCACAGACCTATCAGTGGCAATATTCCACTACCGCCGCAGGCCCTTATACAAACCTGGGCTCACCATCTGAATATGCTGACAGTACTATCACCGCAACAAGCACGCTGTATTACAGGGCTGCGCTGACATGTGGTGTGACTACCAGCTATTCAGCGCCTGTGTTACTGACAGTGAATAATGCATTGCCAGGCAATACTTACACGATAGACAAAAACTCCCCTGCCAGCGCCACCAACTTTGTGAGCTTTAATGCTGCCAAAGCAGCCATGCAGTGCGGTATTACCGGTCCGGTGATCTTTAACGTAGTTGCCGGCCGTACAACTTATGAAGAACAGCTGATACTGGATTCTATTCCGGGTACTTCCGCAATCAATACCATCACTTTCAATGGTAACGGCAATACCATCCATTTCAGCGGTGATAATACTACTGACAGAGCGGTGATCAAACTGCGTAAAGCAGATCATATCACGTTCGATAGTCTGAGAATAGATGCAACGGGTACAGGCGCTTATGGTTATGGTGTGCAGCTGTTCAATCATGCCGACAGCAATACCATTACAAGGTGTGAGATCATTACAAAAGCTGATGCAACGGGTACTGAATATAATGGTATCGTTGTCAGTTCTTCTGATCAGGATGCAGATAATTCAACCGGCAACAACTGGTGCGATGCCAACGTGTTCAGTAAGAATAGAGTTACCGGCGGGTACTACGGTATCACCCTGACAGGTATCAATAATGGTGTGACAAAGAACAACGTTGTGACCGGAAATAAGGTATTGGATTATTACAGCACCGGTATCAAATTGAGGTACAGTAGCAATACCCTGATAGGTGAGAATACAATGGACCGTCCAACCCGTCAGAACGGCGATTGGAGTGTATATGGTATCTCTATCGGCGGACGCGCTGATGCACTTAAAATTGCCCGTAACAACGTGTCAGATGGTACACCGCAGGCAGACGATTATTCTTACTATGGTATTGCACTCAATAATCTGACTGTTAGCGATAATAAACCAGATACTGTGGTTAATAACATTGTGTATAACCTGAACAGTACTACTACCCGTAACGGCATCTATCTGTATTTCTCCGATAATATAGTAGTTACGCATAATACAGTATCAATTGACCGTGACGGAGGTTCTTCGACCTGGCAGGCCGCGACGGGAGCGTACCTGAGCTTCAGCGATAATGTGAAATTTACAAACAACAATATTACTGTCACCAGTACAGGAACAGGACTAAAATATGCTATCTACGTGTCTGGCGGAACTGTTTCCCATCAGAACAATAACTACTTTGTAAAAGCCGGTGGTACAGAAAACTATACCGGTTACTTCAACGGAGAGCGCAAGACGCTGGCCGACTGGAAAACAGCTACAGGGCAGGATACTTCTGCTACAGACTATGATCCTATCTATACGGACCTGGCCGGTGGTAACCTGTCTCCTTTATTCTATAAGATGGATAATACGGGTACTCCGGAAGGTATTGCTATTGACATCCTTGGTACGCCAAGAAGTGCAACTACACCAGACGTGGGCGCTTATGAAATAAGCATGCCGCTTTGCCAGACGCCTATCAACGCAGGTAAAGCAGTGGTAAATCCCAGCTCAGGTATCTGTATGGGTACAATGATATCGCTTAACCTGATAGATAATACTACAGCTGGTAAACTGACCTATCAGTGGCAGGCTTCTTACTCCGCTACCGGCCCATGGGTAAATATCAGTGATACAGCTTATATCCCTGCATTTAAAACAGAGCTGGGCGCTAACAACTACTTCCGTTGCCAGCTGGTATGTAGCAATACAGATACAGCATGGTCCGTGCTGACTTCAGTAAACATGAACCAGCCGCTCATCAAGGGTATCTATACCATTAACCCGACCGGTACAGGCAGCAGGAACTTTGCTTCCTTCAAATCAGCGGTAACTGCTATGGAATGTGGTATTGCCGGTGAAGTGATCTTTGACGTAGTGCCGGGTACTTATACAGAACAGGTATACATGCACAGGATACCTGGTGCATCAGATACCAGCCGTGTGACCTTCCGTAGTCAGAATGGTAATCCTGCTTCGGTTACACTGACCTTTGCAGGTACTGCTGCGAATAACTATGTGCTGAAGCTTGACAGCGCCAGCTATATTACCTACAAGAATATCACTATCGCTGCCAGCAACGCTACAAACGGACGTGCAGTGGTATTTGACGGTACAGCTATCAAAGACAGCCTGCTGAACAACACGATCAATGTTCCTGCTGTAACAGTGGATAATACCGATGCAGTAGGTGTGTTTGCAGAAGACTTCAGAGGTGGTAATATCGCTATCATTGGCAATACCATTAAGAATGGCGCCAGCGGTATTCACTTCTCCGGTCCTTCCGACGTAGAGCAGGTGCGTGGTCTGGTAATAGACAGCAACAAGGTAAGCGGTATCTATGCAAGCGGTATCAATATCAATAACGTGACCCGTCCGGTCGTGACAAAGAACGAAATTGATATCAAAGATCCGCTGGCTGCTGCTGCTTATGGCATCGTACTGAATCATGGCGATACTGCTTACAGGGTAAACAACAACACTGTTACTATCAGCAACACCAGCGGTAACGTATGGGGCATGGCCTTACACGAATGCCAGGCTTCTGCTGCTGCTACCGGATTGGTGGAAGCGAATAAAATAGTAGCCGTGACAGGCAATACCGGAATGATCTGGGGACTGACAAACAACTCGTCTAACTACAACACAACTGTGAACAACGTGATCAGTGTGAAGACGACAGGTGCGGTAGCCTATGGCCTGTACAGTAACCAGGGTAATAATATCAACTACTATAACAACTCCGTATACAACGCTTCCACAGCGGTGGGCGCCAATGTAGCGGGATACTTCTCTCATACGAACGCTACTGAAGGCAATGTGAAGCTGCGTAACAATATCTTCACCAATGAAGGTGGTGGTGTGGCAGCAGAATTTGTGTTCAGTGAATTTATCAACAGCGATTATAATACTTATTATACAACAGGTACAGTACTGATATCAAGAAGTGGTACAAGTGATGATTATGATAATCTGACAGACTGGATCGCCGCTTCTGACCTGGATATCAGTTCCATTGTATATAAACCTGCCTTTGCAAGTACAACCACACTGGAACCTGAACTGACCAACCCGGATGTATGGGCTATCCATGGCCGCGGTGTACAGATACCAGGTAATGATCATGATATCAACAAACAGAACAGACCTGTTACCTTGACAGCTGGTGTGCCTGACATGGGAGCTTATGAATTCCTGCCAACGGCACAACCGACTGTACTGCAGGCTATTCCTGCTACACCGGCCCCTGGTATTACCCAGCAGTTCCTCTATGGTTCCGATACTGTAGCGAAGATCACCTGGGATCCTAACACCGCCGTGCCAACAGGCATCACCCTGAAACGCTACTCCGGTGTAGTGCCGCCAAACCTGGCTCAGGGTACACAGTTCATGTACTTCTATACAGATGTGGATGTAACTGGTGGCGGTGCATATAAATTCAACCTGGAACAGTTCTATGTGGATTCCTGGCTGGGTTATCTCGATAGGGAAAAGAACATCCGCCTGGGCAGAACAGATGCTGCCAATACCTGGATCATCAATGACAGCAGTACAGTAGATGTGGCGAGGAATATCATTGCTGATACGGCCTTACAATATCTCGACAAATTCACCGGCCTGAGAGGTGAACTGATATTCGAACATTCAGGCCCTGCCGGTGCAGATACTTCTAATATTGGCACCCGTTTCTGGGTAGCTTATGGTCACGACAGGTCTTTTATGACAAATAATGATCAGAATCTCGCCCTCTACCTGGTAGCCGGACAAACAGACGCACATGTAGTAGTGAAAGTAAACGGTACAGCATGGGGTAAAGATTACCTGGTACCTGCCAATACTGCTCTGACTACTGATATGATACCTAAATCAGGGCTGAGCGATGCCCGTCTCACAGGTGAAGGTTTATATCCTTTCGGTATCAGTATCGAGAGTGACGCGCCGATCACAGCATACGCACACCAGTACAGCTGGCAAACAGCAGGTGCTACCTTGCTGATGCCTGTAGGCACCTACGGATATGAATACCGTCCGATGTCAGCCCACCAGCTAGCTGACGCTAATTCCTTCTCCTGGTTCTATATCATTGCAGATAATGACAGCTCTGTAGTAGAGATCACCCCATCGCAGGCAACAGTCGGCGGACACGCAGCTGGTCAGCCGTTCACCGTAACACTGAACAGAGGTGAGGTGTACCAGGTGTTAGGTGCAATGAAAGACCTGAGTGAAGGCAATGATCTATCCGGTAGCATTGTCCGCGCAGTACAGAACGCAAATGGTAAATGTTATCCGGTAGCTGTATTCTCTGGTAATAGTCACAGCGGTTTCGGTTGCGGAGGTACAGGTGGATTCGGTACTGACGGCGATAATGTGGTACAGCAGAACCAGCCGGTACAATCATGGGGTAAAACCTTCATGACAGCGCCTGCTTCCGGTATGGCCGATCCTGTACGCCTGATGACAAATATCTATCGTGTACTGGTGAAAGATCCTGCTACAGTGGTGACAAGAAATAATACACCGCTGACTGGTCTGATCAACAACAGCTACTACGAATTTGAAAGCAAGACAGCCGATTATATCGTGGCAGACAAACCGGTGACTGTAGCGCAATACTTCACTCTCGACGGTTCCTGCAGCAATCCGGCGGGTGGAGATGTAGACATGGTGTACCTGACGCCGGTAGAACAGGCAATTAAGAAAGCAACCTTCTACCGTAATAATGAAGCCGGTGTACAGTACAACTTCATCACCCTCGTTATTCATAAACAAGGTCTGAACTCCCTGCTGATAGATGGTAATAACAATTTCAGCTACTCCTTCAATCATGCGAACAGACCAAACTATGTAGTGATCACGAAACGCTGGAGCGCAGGTGATGCCCTGAGCACTATCAAGAGTGATTCTGCCTTTACCGCTATCACTTATGGTTTTGGTAATGACGTGAGCTATGCCTATAACGTAGGTATGCAGATCAGGAACCTGAATGTGCAGCCAGCCATCACCAACGTACACAACGGAACAGGCAATAAGAGCACTTATACCTGTGCTAAGACACCGTTCCGCCTTACTGCACTGCTGCCAATGGTGCCTGCTACACTGACATGGCAACTGAGCCAGGTAGCTAACCTGCAGCCTGCTACAGATGTGGTGACAAACAATCCGGTACCTGTGGATACACTGTTGATCGACGGTCAGACTTACTACAAGTATGAGATCGCTGCTGATTATACATTCACTGCCCCTGGTACTTACCAGATACCTGTGAAAGTGACTAATCCTGATATCGCCAGCTGTGATAACAGTATCACCACTTACCTGAGTGTGAAAGTGATAGCTGCGCCACTGGTCGACTTCTCTATCAATTACAACGGATGTATCAGCGATATCGCTGTATTCAACGGAACAGCAGTTACTGAGAATAACGCAGCGATCACCAAATGGGAGTGGAAGTTTGGCGATGGCACTACGGCCAATACCCGCAGCGTGACCAAACAATATGCAGCTGCCGGTAGCTACACCGAAGAACTGCAGGTTATCACAAAAGATGGTTGTGTGGGCGATACAGTGAAAACAATCGAAGTGAATGAACCGGTAGCAGCTACGCTCAATGCCGATACACTGAGGATATGTGCGCATACTGATGCTACATTCTCAGTAAAGAACCCTGATCCGAATGCTTCGTACAACTGGTATAATGCCGCTACAGGTGGTGCATTGATCAAAGCAGGTGCTGCACTTGAAATAAAAGATGCTACGAGTCCTGCGGTATACTATGTAGAAACAACAAAAGGCGGTTGTGCCGGTCTTGCCCGTACACCTGCAGTATTACTGGTATTACCACAACTGGCTACCCCTGTGCTCAAAGTAGATTCAATAGGTGTGGATATGATCCGCTTCACCTGGAATGAGATCAGCGGAGCAGCAGGCTACCTGGTATCTACCGACAATGGCGCTACCTGGATCACACCTTCCTCCGGCGCTCAGGGTCTGGAACATGTAATAAGAGGTCTTAAACCACAGCAGTCGGTAACACTGCTGGTGAAAGCTACCGGTTGTGAGGATAAAGTGTCCCAGTCAGTTACCGGTAAAACATTACCTGACGGTGTGTATATCCCTTCAGGCTTCTCGCCAAACGGAGATGGATTGAACGATGTATGGAAAGTATATGGTGCAGTGGTAAGAGAGCTCCATTTCATGGTGTTCAACCAGTGGGGTGAGAAGATATTCGAATCCAACAATCAGAACCTTGGATGGGATGGTAGCTACAAAGGCAAGGCGCAGCCTTCCGGTGTGTACATCTACATCTGCAAACTGAAATTGGCTGATGGTACCCTGGTAGACAGAAAAGGTACGCTCAACCTCTTGAGGTAATATAAAAAATGGTTTTATGGAGAAATGGACATTGCTTTTAACCAGACAATTCTTTGCTTGCTATTGCTCTCCGCCTTATGGCGGGGGCACTGGCAGCAGGAAGTTGTTCCGCAGCAGCCTGACAGCTACACTGCTCATCCTGCTGACTTGTTTGCAAACCTATGGTCAGAACTTATCCAACAAAGGTAAAAGCTTCTGGGTGGGATATGGCCATCATCAGTTTATGGAGCCTAACAGGGGCAACTCGCAGGAAATGGTCTTGTACCTCAGTGCAGAAGAACCCGCAAATGTGACTGTGACAATAGATGGCACTACCTGGACAAGATCATACAGCATTCCTGCCAACACTGTTATCGCTACCGATCAGATACCCAAAACAGGGACCTTCGATGCCAGGTTGTATTCAGTGCCACCTGCTTTCGGTGGCACAGGAGGAGAGGGGCTCTTTACCAAAAAAGGGATCCATATTGTGAGTGATGTACCCATTGTAGCGTATGCGCACATATACGGATCAGCGTCTTCAGGTGCTACTATGCTGATGCCGGAAGAAACATGGGGCTACTATTATGTATCGTTGAACAGCCAGCAGAGCTATGATTTTGACTGCTTCTCCTGGATGTTTGTTGTAGCAAAAGATAATAATACCAGGGTAGAGATCACGCCGTCTGTACCGACCCGTAACGGTAAACTGCCCGGAGTGCCTTTTCAGGTTACATTGAATAAGGGAGAGATCTATCAGGTGATAGGTGCTTCCTTAGGCGGCATTGCCGGCAACGAAATGACGGGTACTACGATAAGGTCTATCGCTAACGCAAATGATACCTGCTTCCCTATAGCGGTGTTCTCCGGTAGTAGCCGTACAAGCATTGCCTGTGCCGGTAATTTCGGCTCCAGTGGGGATAACAATATTCAGCAGGTCTTTCCTTCCCAGGCATGGGGAAAACGTTACCTCACCGCACCTACTTCTACAGATAATACGGCTGGTAGTTTTATGACCAACCCTTACAAGGTGGTTGTGAAAGATCCTACAACGATCGTAAAGCGTAATGGTCAACAGCTAACCGGCCTCCAGAGCAATTCATTCTACGAATTTGAAAGTAATACGCCTGATTATATAGAATCAGATAAACCTATCCTCATTGCACAATATATGGCGTCTACCGGCGCCTGTCCTAACACAGGTGGCGATGGTGACCCCGAAATGGTATACCTCAGCCCAGTTGAGCAATCTATTAAAAGAATAGGTTTTTACAGGAATAACAGGGAAAGCATCCGGGTGAACTATCTCACCATGATCATTCCCACAAAAGGTACTGAATCACTGACGATTGATGGTGCGAAGAACGCATGGACCGTTACCATTCCGCATCCCAATAAACCTGGTTATTCTGTAGTTATAAAGAGATGGAATTCCAATCAGGCGCAGGCTATCGTACAAAGTGACTCTGCATTCACTGCTGTTACCTATGGTTTAGGCTCTGTGGAAAGTTATGGTTACAATGCAGGTACCCTCATTAATAACCTGAACGTAATAGGTGTTATTCATAATGAACAGGACACCTCCTCTTATAAGAACGAATTTACCTGTACCCAGACGCCTGTAGAACTGTCGGTGCTCCTGGCATACAAGCCGACTGCAATGCAATGGAACATCAGCAAGCTGGGCAACATGATCACGCCCAATGCTGATGTAACCCTCACTAATCCTCAGCCTACAGGTGAAGAACTCGTGAATGGCGTACCGTATTATAAATATACTTTACCGGGTACATATGTGTTCGGTACGATCGGCACTTACCAGATACCCATTACCAATACGCATCCGAGTATTGAAAAATGTGATCATAAAGAAGAAGTGAAGATCACCGTAGATGTTAAACGTAAACCAACAGCCTCTTTTAAGATTGATTTCACAGGTTGTACAATGGATACGGTTTACTTTAAGGCCGACAGCAGCGGCAATGGGTATAATATAGACCGCTGGAAATGGGTCTTTCCGGGAGCAATACAGGACAGTGGTGCATTGGTGAAGCGCAGGTTCCCGGTAGGACAACAGAATATTCAGCTGAGTGTGATCTCTAAAGAAGGATGTCTGGCAGATACCATTATTCCGATAGCAGTAGTAGCAAAACCAGTAGCCGATTTTACTACGGTGCCTGCCGCACTTTGTGAAGGTGGAGGCATTAGCCTGACGGACCAGTCCACTTATGGCGGCACTACTCCAGTGAAGAACTGGTACTGGAACTTTGGCAATGATACTACTGCGTCGCTTGATAAAGCAACCGCACAAACAGCACATTATTCCAAATTCGGAACATATACAGTATCGCATGTGGTGAAGGTGAGTGAGCTGTGTGTGAGTGATACGGTGAAGAAGCAGGTACAGGTCAATGCGAAACCGGTATTGGGTTTCACTTATCCGAACAACTGCCTGGAGGTAGATGGTCTTGTACAGTTCAACAGTACAACGACCGTACCTGATGGACAGGCTATCAGCACTTATGCCTGGAACTTCGGCGATGCCAATGCTACGCCGCAGAACCCCAATACTGCTGCTGTGGCCAATCCGCAACATAACTATACAAACTTCGGCACTTATAATATTAAATATACTGTTACCACTGCCAGGGGATGTACAAAAGATACTACGGTGTCTGCTACATTCAACCTGAAGCCCCGCTTAACATTCACAGCGCTGCCTGCAGTATGTGTGAACGACAAGAGAGTAATATCAGTGGCCAAAGGCAGCGTAACAAATGGAGTGACAGGAGCAGGTACTTATAAAGGTCCGGGTGTGTCTTCTACTGGTATATTCAGTCCGCTGGCTGCAGGAGCAGGTACGCACACTGTCTGGTATGTGTTTACCACACAGAGTGGCTGTACCGATTCTATATCTGCTACTATTACTGTACATCCGAAACCAGAACCTGCATTCGCTGCCAACGAGAATATCTGTTTGGGAGAGGCTGTGAATTTTGCTGATCAGTCAACTGTTGCCACAGGTAGTATTACTACCTGGAAATGGATCTTCGGAGATGGTAATAACGAAACACGGACAGATAATATTCCTTTTAACAAAACCTACACTGCCTGGGATACATACAATGTAAAACTGGTAACAATAAGTAATAATGGCTGTGTCAGTGATACTGCTTCAAAGACAATAGCAGTGCATGCAATACCCGTTACAGACTTTGGCTTGCCCGGTAGCATATGTATGCCGGAAGGTACTGCCAGGTTCACGAACATGTCTACCATTCCTGATAATGCCGGTCTGACCTATCAATGGGCTTTCGGTGATGGAGGTGTATCTACAACAGTATCTCCGGTTTACAATTACCGGACTGCAGGTGCATACACAGTATCATTGACCTCTACTTCAGTATATGGTTGTACAGCTACCAAAGAAAAGGTGCTGAATACATTCTTTACACAGCCGCAGGCCGATTTCACTGTTGCGCCGGATACATTGTGTCAGGGTGCTGACAATGTCTTCACAGACAGAAGTGCAGATGATAATGACGATATCGTTTCATGGGCATGGACCTTTGGCGATGGTAGCGGATCAACAGAAAGGAATCCGGTGAAGCGTTACAGTCTGCCGGGTGATTATCCTGTACAGCTGGTGGTAGCCAATGGTGCAGGCTGCGTATCTGAACCGTTCACCAGCAATGTAGTAGTGTACCTTCAGCCGGTGATAGATGCAGGACAGTCCTTCATTGTACCACAGGGCACCCTGGTAACATTTAACGCCACTGCCAATGATTCTACGGTACTGAAATTCCGCTGGTCGCCACCAACTGGCCTGTCTGATCCTACAGCGTTGAGACCAACCCTGCAGGCAATGGAAGACCAGGTATACACACTGACTGCAATTGGAGAAGGAAGTTGTACTGCTATGGATGAACTGTCGGTGAAAGTGTTCAAACCTGTAAAAGTACCTAACGCATTTTCTCCGAACGGCGACCAGATAAATGACAGATGGGAACTGACGAACCTGTCTGAGTATGCAGATTGTACGGTGGAAGTGTTCAACCGTTACGGGCAGCGTGTGTACTATTCGGAAGGTTATAAGATGCCATGGGATGGTACTTATAAAGGCCACCTGTTACCGCAGGCTACATATTACTATATCATAAAACTAAAGAATGGATTTGCACCACTGACCGGGTATGTGGTCATTTTACTATAACAACCTCTAAAAATATCGACCAAAATGAGAAATATACTATCTATCATCCTGGTATTGCCCTTTCTGATCTTCACAGGGAATACAGCAAAAGCGCAGACCGATCCGCATTTTTCCCAGTATTATGTGTATCCGTCATGGCTTAACCCGGCTTTAACCGGTGCATTTGATGGCCAATATCGTATTTCAGCCATCTATCGTAATCAATGGGGAAACATCAGCGATCCGTTTTCAACGTACGGTGTAGCGGCTGATTTCACCACAAACAAGCAGTTCAACTTTGGCGCCAGTGTACTGAACCAGAAAGCAGGCGACGGTGGTTACAACTATACCACTGCTTACGGAAGTGCTTCTTATACCGGTGTCCGTTTCGGCGCAGCCGGCACACACAGGGTAGTGTTTGGCTTACAGTTCGGCATGATCCAGCGTAAGTTCGATGCTTCCAAGCTCACCTTCGGTGATCAGTGGAACCCTATTACCGGTTACAATCCCGGTACACCCAGCGGTGATGCTTTCAGCAGAACATCATCTACTTCATTTGATGCCGGCGCCGGTGTACTGTATTACGATGCAGAGCCAGGAAAGAAGTATAACCTCTTTGGAGGGTTCTCTGTATCACATCTTACACGTCCTACCGATCAGTTCAGCAAGAATGGCGATGCCCGTTTCCCTATGCGCTTTACAGGTCATGCAGGTGTGAAACTGGCTATCACCGATGTGATCAGTGTAACGCCTAACCTGCTTTACCTGAGACAGGGCAACGCGGAAGAGAAGATGGCCGGCGCTTACGGACAGCTGTTTGTAAACCCTATGACTGATGTATTGCTGGGTGTGAACTACAGGTTCAAAGATGCTATATCTACGCATGCAGGTTTTACCTATAAGAACTTTACGCTTGGAGCAAGCTATGATATCAATACATCTGAGCTGAGCAAGATGGCCAGAGGTTCCAACAGTTTTGAACTGTCACTCACTTTCATTGGCAGAAAGCTTTTCAGGTCACAGGAAGTGGAGTTTGTTTGTCCGCGTCTCTAATATGAACCTTCATCCATCAAACGTATCAAAAGAAAAACATGAAACATATCTTTCTTACAGCAGTACTGTTTTCAGCAGTAACAATAAGCAAAGCACAGGTTGCTTATAATTACCTGAGGTCTGCTGACTATTACTACAAGAATGCAGAGTATAGTTCTGCTGCGCCGTATTACGAAAAATATCTGGCAGGTTCCAGGAAGATTGTAAGCGATGCAGCATACCGGCCTTATAACACGCAGCCTTCTGCGAAGAAATCACTGGCAACAGTAAGTAGCGAACAACAGGCTATCTATAAACTGGCAGAAAGCTATCGTCTGTTGCATGATTACAGCAAAGCTGTACCCTGGTATGCAGAGGCAATGGAATTTGATAAAGCAACTTTCCCGCTGGCCCCTTATCATTATGCAGTAGCCTTGCGGGCACTGGGAAGACATGAACTGGCAGAAAAGGCATTCACGTATTTCCTGGAATCATATACACAACAGGATACCTATCGCGAAACGGCACAAAGGGAATTGCAGAATCTCCGCTTCATCATTGCAGAGATGAGCAAGCCCGATCTGAATATGTACAAAGTAGAGAAAGCGCCTGAGGTGATCAATCCCATTGGCGCTAACTATGCCCCGGTATGGTTCAAAGACAGCGTGCTGGTATTTACATCCACCAGGCCTGAGAAAGGCGCAAAAGGACATGC
Organism: Chitinophaga sp. CF418; assembly: GCF_900142925.1. Taxonomy (GTDB): domain Bacteria; phylum Bacteroidota; class Bacteroidia; order Chitinophagales; family Chitinophagaceae; genus Chitinophaga. The sequence continues at coordinate 529,306 of NZ_FRCN01000003.1, read as the reverse complement.
CTTTGTAAACCGCCTGTACAGCGCTAACTACGCTTCCGGACAACCAGATACGGTAAGCCTTCTGGCGATTGCACAGCCAAAGGATGTTGACCAGGGAGTAATCGCATTGAGCCCGGATGGTAATACACTCTTTATGACTCGCTGGACAGTGAAACAGGGTAAGAAGAGTGCATCCATCTATAGCAGCAAAAAGAGCGGTGATACCTGGAGTGAGCCGGTATTGCTGGATACTATATTGAATGTACCTGGTTACAGTTCACAGCAGCCGTTTGTGACACCTGATGGCAAACGCCTTATCTACGCCAGTGACAGACCAGGTGGTGTTGGTGGCTTTGACCTGTGGGAAGCGGAACTGAACGGAGAAGGAACACCTTTCTTTACAAAGAACCTTGGTCCGGTGATCAATACAGCCTGGAATGAAGAAGCTCCCTATGTGCATGCTGCTTCCAATCTGCTGATATTCTCCACGAATGGTAGGGTAGGTATGGGAGGCTTTGACTTCTTCTACGCGAAAGATTCAGCAGGCGCCTGGAGCACACCGGTGAACTTCGGTTATCCTGTGAACTCTGTAAAAGATGATATGTATTTCATCAGCAAAGGTAGTAAGGATAACATCCTGGAAAATGTCTGGCTATCGTCCGACCGTGCAGCTGCCTGCTGTCTGGAGCTCTTCTCCTTACAGAAAGTAGTGCCACCACCACCACCACCACCAGCACCAAAACCGGAGCCGCAGATCATTGCGCTTGAGCCACCAACAACAGATGGTCCTATTGTATTAGAGAATATTTACTACGACTTCAATATGTCTTATCTGCAACCTGCATCTTTCCCATCGTTGGACAGGCTGGTAGCGATGTTGAAGAAGTATCCCGCTATCGTGATCGAACTGAGTGCACATACGGACAGCAAAGGTTCCAATGATCTGAATGAGAAATTGTCTGATGCCAGGGCGAAGAGTTGTGTGGATTACCTCGTAAGCCAGGGTATTGAATCCAGCCGTCTGCAGGCAAAAGGATACGCAGCAACGCGTCCGATAGCGCCGAATACAAATACTGACGGATCTGACAATCCTGAAGGCCGTGCGCGTAACCGCAGAACGGAGTTCAGGATCATCAGCGGCAGATAGTAAGCTATCCGCACACCACTTTAAAAACAAAAGCTTATGAAAAGAAAACCATTGTTGTTGCTGCTGATGTTGTTGTTATCGCAGGGAATTTATGCACAGCAACAGCCGCATTATACGCAGTACATTCTAAATCCATTCATCATCAATCCTGCTGTGGCAGGTATTGAGAATTACTGGGATGTAAAGGCAAGTCACCGGCACCAGTGGACCGGTCTGAATGGTGCACCGGTTACGACTTACTTAACCGTTCATGGTCCTCTTCGTAAAAGTGATTACCCACAGGCCAGTGTAACCGGTCTGACGCCTCCAGGTGAAAACCCAAGGGGTAGGGCTTACTGGCAGGAGTACACCACACCGCCTTCTCACGCGGGTATGGGAGTGACCATTCTGAACGACAGAACCGGCCCATTGAACAGATTTTCGTTCAGTGCTACATATGCGCATCACATTCCGCTGTCATCGCGTCTGAATGTGAGTGGTGGTATCTCCATAGGCATGCAATCCGTATCAGTAGACGCTGCTAAGCTGCAATTCCAGCAACCCGGCGATCCGGTGGTTGCTTCCAGTACATTGCTGAACAAGTGGCGTCCGGAAGTGAATGCAGGTCTCTTACTGTACGGTGCAGACTTCTATATAGGTGCGGCCGTCCAGAACATCGTTCCCCAGGAAATAGCCTATGATAATGGTAAAGTAGTGGGTGATTCTCTATACAGGGGAAAGCTGGTGCCGCACCTTTTTTTCTCGGGAGGCTACAGGCTTTGGATGAGTGATGATGTGAGTGTATTGCCTTCAGTGATGGTAAGGTTGATCACCGCAGCACCAGTCAGCTTTGATGTAAATGCTAAGTTCCTGTACAGGGACCGCTTATGGTGGGGGGCTTCCTATCGTATCAAAGACGGCTTTGCAGCCATGTTGGGCGTGAATATCAGCTCTACGGTGAATATCGGTTATTCTTATGACTACACTACTTCATCATTGAATACTGTCAGCAAGGGCACACATGAGGTACTCATTGGTTTTCTGCTGGGAAACCGTTACGGCGATCTCTGTCCGAGAAATAATTTTTAGCAGCCAGGATGCAATGACATGATTATAAATTTTTAACAAAACATCTTCATTAAACACTAACAAACAATTTACTTATGAAACGAATTTCCAGCTACTTCTTTGTCGCATGTATGTTCTCACTGATGATCGGTATCACTTCCTGTGGAAAGGATGGCGCTACTGGTCCTGCAGGTGCTGCTGGTGCGAACGGTCCAAAAGGCGATAAAGGAGATAAGGGGGACAAAGGCGATCCAGGATCTGCAAACATCACTTATTCAGATTGGATAGATACACAATTTGCACTGGATACAGCTTCAGGCGAATATGCATGGGGAGTGGACGTAGAAGCAATTAATGCTGAACTGCTGAGCACAGGTTTTGTAAAAGTATATTTCAACCTGTTTACTGCTGATCAGCCAAACATTTCATCTGTTCCTTATTTAGAGGGAGACCTGTATATCAGGGAAGTACTGACCGACGGTGGTTTACTGCTGTTCAGTAACTACAATGTAAGTACACAGACAATCAACGGTAACAAGAGATTCCAGGTAAGATATGTAATTGTTCCGGGTAATGTTGCTGCGCGTGGCAAGAACATCGACTGGAGCAACTATGCTGAGGTGAAAGCACTCCTTGGCTTTAAGAACTAGTTTACTAATGACCATCTCCATCAAAACCACATGTAAGATGGCTGCTTTATCCAGGGCGGCCGATTTTTTAAACTTCTTTATTGCCCGGTATTTTTAAAAAATAATGACATGAAAAGATATTGTGACCTGACAGATGAAGAACTCATAAAATTGTACAGATCCGGCAATGACCGTGCTTTTACGGAGCTTGTGCATCGCCACAAGAACAGGATCTTTACAACTATCATGCTGTTGGTAAAAGACCGATGCCTGGCGGAAGATATTTTCCAGGATGTATTCATCAAGATCATCAATGCCTTCAACGAAGGCCATTACCTGGACAACAGCCGCTTTATAGCCTGGGCTGTCAGGATAGCCCATAATTGCTGCATCAGCCATTTTCGTAAAAAGACTGCTGCTTTTGCCCTCATCTACAGGGATGAATTAGCCAACAATGATTATAGACACGTGGACAGCCAGGAGCACCGCATCATTACGCGGGAAACCCATGCTTCTGTACACGTACTGATCGACCGCCTGCCGGAAGCACAGCGTGAAGCGCTGATCTTACGGTATTATGCTGACCTTTCGTTTAAAGAAATCGCACAGACCGTTAATGTAGGTATTAATACTGCATTGGGAAGGGTGCGTTACGCTGTCATGAACATGCGTAAAATGATGGAAAGAGAACAAACACCTGAAGCTGTGTAAAAGCTCCTCCCGGGAGCTTTTTACCGGTTTTATCCCCATACCGCAGATATGATGCAGTCCAGCCATTTTTTTACTGGCCATCTCCTTAAAAAATCCTAAATTGAACAGGCAAGTAGCTTATTACTTTGGGATACTTTTGCATTTACAGGAATGCCCCGGAATCATGATTAGTTTATAGCCGTTTAGCCAAGTTAGCCAGTTAACCCGTAATCAACAGTATCCCCTTTTATTACAGGTCTGAAATGAAGCCCAGTTTTTTTATATGAAGAGGATTTTCCTGCTCATTAGTTTCCTTTGCTGTCTGCATACTCTGTTGGCACAGACTGTCTATAACGTATCAGGCACTATCAGGGACACAACCGGTCAGGAAATGATCGGTGCCAACGTGTGGCTGATAGCAGGCCGTGACACGATGCATACCATCGCCAATGATGCCGGTAAATTCATTTTCAGGAATGTACCGCAACCCGTGTTTACAATCCGCGTTTCCGTGATCGGATATGATACCTGGTATCGTGAATTCTCATATAAAGAAGCGGGTACCCAAATAGATCTGCCGCTTATAAAATTGTCCATCAAGACAAGTACATTGAAAGAAGTAGTGGTAAAAGGACAGGTGCCAGCCGTAGTTATCAAGGAAGACACTATCGAATACCGTGCAGACCAGTACCACCTGCGCGAAAATGCAGTAGCGGAAGATCTGCTGAAACGGCTGCCTGGTATGCAGGTGGACATGGAGGGTAATGTACAGACCATGGGTAAACGGATCACCAAAGTCAGGATCAACGGGAAAGACTTCATGATCACTGATATCAAAACCCTCACACGCCTCCTGCCGGTGGACCTCATTGATAAAATACAGCTCATAGACGACTATGGCGATCTGGCTCGTGCTACAGGCCGGAAGGTGGGAGAGCCGGAAAAGATCATCAATATCCAGACGAAAGCAGATCTTGAAAGGGTGTACCAGGCGCAGGCATTGGGTGGTGTGGGGAATGATGGCCGGTATAATGCTGCTGTATTGGCAAATTACTTCAGTGAGAAACAACAGCTCTCTATTAATGGTAATACCAACAATATCACGGCACAGGTGGGTAATACCATCACCTCCACCGGCAACATCAACTACCGGGGCAATTACTCCAAGGAATTTTCAGTGAATGTTGGTCTCATTGGCGGTCGTACCACCAGTGATATGGAATCGTTGAGTACTGTAAAAACAGTGACAGACGAAGGAACGCTTACCAGTGTGAATACCAGCAATAATAATAGTCGAAATGATAACTATAATATCAACATTGGTACTGAATATAAGCCGAAAGAAGGGGATATGGTCAACTTCAACCTGAACTATAGTGGCAACAAATCGTACAACAGCAGCATGACCAGCGCTATACAGAGTGGCTTACAACGTAAGGATCAGATCTCTACCGGTCTGAACACCAGTACTACGCCTGTTTTCCTGGCAGGCCTGTTCGCCTCCCACCGTTTCAAAGGACTGGGAAGAATTGTCTCCCTGGGAATTTATGCCAATACCACCAATAACAATAACCTGCAGGATGGTATTGACAGCCTGCGCTACTATAATCCCGACAGCACTATTGCAAAGGATTCTGTATTACACCAGCTGCTTGATAAAAAGAACAATACATTTACCGGCAATGGCCAGTTATCTTATGTAGAACCACTGGATTCTGTCAACAGTCTTGAACTGCGTTATTCTGTCAATTACAATCGTACCGATAACATACAGGAAACCCGCTGGGTTAATCCTGACGGCAAGATCAATGTGATAGACACGCTCAGCAATCAGTATCTCTACACGATGGTGCAGCACCAGGTAGAGCTGAACTTCCGCAGGGCAAAGAAGAAATGGGATATGACCTTCGGTCTGCGCCTGCAGCCGGCCAGTATGACCAGCAGTATGGCGGGTGGGGCCAACAAGGCGGTGGTGACCAGTAATAAACTGGTGCCTGTCTTCCGTATTCAGTACAAACTGCCCAAACAGGCAATGATGAGCCTCTCTTATGCGGGTAATGTGCTCTTCCCTACCTATCAGCAATTGCAGCCAGTACCAGATCTGACTAATGCGCAGTTCCCCATTATCGGTAACCCTGATCTGCGTCCCGCATTTGCGCATTCTGTATTCTTCAATTACCGCAATGCGGGAATGAATACCTTATTCGTCCACCTCTCCGGTAACTATACACAAGATAAAGTGGTGACGAATGTCTCTCTTGTGAAAGACAGTTTTAACACTGTTAAACAGGAAACCCGTTTCCTGAATACCGGCGGCGACTACAACTTCCGCTTTATCTATGGATGGTCTTACCGCCTGGCTGATGGTAAATATAACCTCTTCCTGGATGGAAACAGCTCTTACAACAATAACATCCTGTATATGGATAATGTCCGTAAAACAGGACAGAACCTGGTGCTAACGCAATCTCTGAGGGCGAATATGCTCAGGGAATGGGTGGAGCTGACCACCGGTGTAGCTTATACTTACAACAGGAATGTATATGTATTGCAGCAGAACAATATTACCAATATCAATACCTGGAATTTTAATCTGAACGGCAAGGTATATTTTCTGAAAACATTCAGCCTGGGAGCTGACCTTAATAAACAGCTGAACAGTGGCTATAGTGGAGCGTTGACTGCTAACCCGCTGTTGGTGAACGCTACATTGGAGAAGATGTTTTTCAAAAGGAAACTGACAGCCCGTTTGCAGGGGTTTAATTTACTGGATGAGACATCGAGGTTGTCGCAGACTATATCAGGGAATACCGTGACAGAGAATCAGAATAGGTTGCTGGGGAGATATTTTATGGCGACCTTGCAGGTTGACATGAGGCTGTTGAAGGGGAAGTAATCAGCATGTTATCATTGTCTGTTAATCATAACTTCCACAACCTCCTCCTCACCACTAATTCCCCATTCACCGGACCGGCCGGAATATCCTTCGTCTTACTTATCCGTGTAAGCGGTACCAGTGCACGTAGTCCAAACTGCCATTTACCGGCCATATAATCCAGTTCCACCATACCATTGATCCGTACCTTTGAAAGATCCCGTTTATCTGCCGCAGAGGCGGGAGAAACGCTGGTCTGTACAATCCTCATAGTATCCATGATAGTCTGCCGGATCACAGCCTTTTGCAGGAAAGATGCCTGTATGCCTGCGCCCAGTTGCCATTTTTGGTGGACAGGGATCTGGTATTGTAACGCTACTCCCCAGCCGAATTGTTTTAATAAGGTCCGGATTGTATCATAGGGAGATAATTGAGTGTCAACATCAAGCCTGTGTTTATTGGATTTAGGAGTAGCGCTGACTAAAGGTTGTACATCCAAAGACAATGTGCCCTTCCATAACTTCCTTTCAACCCTTACCGCAGGGATCAGGTTGCGATAGAATTGATCTTTACCATTAGGTCCCATGAAATAAGAACTGCTATCATACAATGGCAGCGCTACATTCAACTGAACATATAAAGCCCAGCGTTTTTCAGTAAGCTTACTGCCGGCTTGACGTAGTGCAAGCGGGTCTGCTTTATGTTGTAAACTGGTATTATATGCTGTATTGGGGGATTGTATAAATGATAATTGCAGATGGGGATGGCTTTCTGTTTTCCCCACATGGTGTCTGTCATTATTAGTGTAAGCACTTGCTGGTGACTGTTGTTGCTGTATAGCGGGCGGCTCAGAAAGGGGAGCAGCTTTTCCGGGACGTCTTTTGCGAGATGCCAATGGCTTTGACAACAGTTTATCTGTTACCTGTTGCTTAGCGATAGTTTTTTGTTCGGTAAGTGAGTGTTCATCAGTTGCAAGTGGTACTAAGGGCTGCTTGTCTGTTGCCGATTGTTCAGGAGCGGCTTTAGTAGTAGTTTTTCCGACAACAGGGTATTGCCTGTCAGAAATTAACGATGGTTGTAATGAAGCAGATGATGTTGAGTGCTGCAGTGTTGTTGATGATTGTAATGATCCTGGTGTTTGAGATGATTGTGAATCCCGTTGAGAAGACGCAGATAATGTAACATTACTAACAACATCTGATACCGCTGAAGATGTTGCGTGCTGGAACGCAGTGTCCTGCTGTTTTGATATCGTCAATGTATGACTGTCAGACGCCGGAGATACAGATTGAATATATGCTAAGCTGGTATCATGAACATTATTTCCGGGAGATGATAAAGGCTCGTTATCCTTACGGCTGTATTGCCAAAGGATGCTACTGATTGTAGCTACAACAGCTATCACAAATACGCCCTTTATCCACAGATAACGTACAGGCGCACGGGCAGGTAAATTCCCTTCTACAGGCAATTCCGCGTCCAGCTTTTGCCGCATGGACTGCCATGCCTGATCGGCAGGCGGTATAGGAATTGGTAATTCCTCTTTGTTGAAATTTTTATTACCCGAATTTTGCTCAGCCATTTTAAGAATAATACTTTAATAATACCGGCTTTAATTTGTTTCTTGTCTCACTCAGATGCCATTTCACGGTTCCCTGACTCAGTTGTAGTCTTGCACATATCTCATTAATAGAAAATCCTTCAAGGTAGAATAAAATGCATATCGCCCTGGTAGCCGGTGGCAAAACATCCAGCAGTTTATAAATATCTCCCGACTCCATAGCAGAAAGTGGATTATCACTGTAGGAAATATCAATACCCTCTACACCGACATGTTCTGCCCATTTAACGGTCTTAAGCCTATCCAGCGCTGTATTGCGCACTATTGTATATACCCAGTTGAAGAATTGTCCCTTATCGTCCTTAAATAGTCCTATATTTTTAAAAACCTTTAGCATACCATCGTTCAACACTTCCAGTGCGTCTGCCTGCTCCGGAAAGAATTTCCGGCATAACAAAAACAGAGCAGGGTAAAACTTTTTATAAAGTTTCTCCTGACCTAAGCGGTCATTAGCTACGCACTGTTTGATCAATTCCTGAATGTCTTCCAAATGAAATTGTTCCGATAGGTATACAATAAGTTATTTTGATATTATGCCGGTATAATACCCTTATAATAAATGACTTTTACCGGATAGCTCCCCTTATGAGCGTCTCCGGTAAAAGTGCGAATATAGCCTGCTCCGCTACAGTAGCACTTGTGGCCTTTAACTACTGTAACGATGTTGAGCCTGATTAGTTACAGCCATCACCTGGACCTTTTACGTAGTCCGGTTGTATCATGATGCGGGAACGTATCATACGGTGGCCGGGGTGGATTCGGTGGATATGATGGGAATGTATCATGAGGAGGATACGTTGGGTGTGACGGGAATGTGTCATGTGGCGGATAAGGTGGATAAGGAGGATAGGACGGGAATGTATCATGCGGAGGGTATGGTACATGTGGGAATGTATCATGTGGTGGGTTAGGGATATGCGGGACAGTGTCATGAGGTGGGTATGGGAACGTATCATGTGGAGGATGCGGGATACTGTCATGCGGAATGGTGTCATGAGGAATAGTATCATGAGGAATAGTATCATGAGGTATGGTATCATAAGGAATAGTGTCGTGTGGAATGCTGTCTGTAGGAATAGAGTCCCGGTCATATGCCAGTCCATTCCCTTTCATTTTCTCCTGCAGCGACTCCTTGGTACAGGAACTTTGAGCAAAAATAATAAACCCGGTAACGGCCAGGACACCGATAAGTTTTTTCATAGAGTAATTGTTTATATAATGATGAACGGTGGGTGGATGGCAAAAGGTTGGGTACGCTGAAAAAAATCTTTGCTCTCAGGCTAAATATTTTACGCTCAGTCTGTTATGTATTATTAGCCCAACATGTTTTAAAACCATCTTAAACATAGTTGATTCGTAATGTATTATGATGCAGCTCTCATTATAGAGACAAAATAGTATGATGAATGAAAACCAGGCCTGAAAATATATCCTGGATAGTGAGGCAACTTTTCCGACAAAACACACGTATTAATTAAGAGACAGCGTTTTAGATGTCTTGCGTCCTGTTTTTCCTGTTTGCAGGGAAGTGTAAAAAAAACGGTTCTTGCTCAATTTGTCATGGTAGGGTGCATGCCATGTAGCATGTCAATATTCATTCACCGTTAAATCAGAAAGAAATGATAGTGTTGTTTGAAAAATATCCGGCGATAAATTCTGTAAACACAGGGTCACGCAAAGACAGAGGTATCCGTACGTCAGCGCGAAATTCTCTCATCTGGCCCCTTGGCAGTTTAATAATACTGTTAGTGTTAAATATGGGTTGTAGTAATGATGGTTATAACAACAACAACCCTCCTCCTGTAACCAAGAATTACAATCAGGTGAATCTTGTTACAGACGTGGGCGGCGGCCCCTATAGTTCTACCCTGGTAGATGCCAAGCTTATAAATCCCTGGGGCATAGCTGTTAATCCGGCAGGAGTTATCTGGATAACGGCCAATGGTACCGGTCTCAGTACTATCTATGATAAAGGTGGTAACACAATACTATCCCCAGTCAGCATTGCATCTCCGGGGCATTCTACCGGAGGGAGGCCTACAGGTATTGTATATAATGAATCTACTGGTTTTATGGTAGGTGGTGCACCTGCTAAATTTATTTTTGCTACAGAGGATGGTACAATTGCCGCCTGGGCTTCCGGTGCGGTTGCCGCTATTGTTGCCGACAGATCGGCTGCTCATGCAATTTACAAGGGACTGGCCATAGCTAAAGATGGTGCAGATTATTTCCTGTATGCCGCTAATTTTTATGCAGGAACGATAGACGTCTTCGATAGGGATTTCCATATGATCACTACCAAACCATTTGTAGATCCAACTATCCCGGCTGGCTACGCTCCATTTAACATCAGGAGCATAGGAGCTAACTTGTATGTAACATATGCAAAACAGGATGCAGCTAAAGAGGATGATGTGAAAGGTGATGGGAATGGGTATGTGAGTGTTTTCAACCCCGATGGTTCCTTTGTAAAAAGGTTTGCATCACAGGGCGCGCTGAATGCTCCATGGGGAATCGTTGCTGCTGCTCCCGGGTTCTGGGAAGTAGATAATACAATCATTATCGGGAATTTTGGAGACGGAAAGATCAATGTATATGATCAGGATGGCAAGTTCCTGGGCCAACTGAAGAAGGGAGATAATCCTATTGTCATTGATGGGTTATGGGCGCTTGAGAATAATATACCTTCTACGGCGGCGACGCAGTTGTATTTTGTGGCGGGGCCGAGTGATGAGACACATGGGGTGTTCGGGTATGTGATGAAGGCGTATTAGTGTCATATCATATTGCGGCATTTCCGGTTCTGATATAAGTAGGCAGAGAAAGATGACAAGATCATTTTAGAGAACTGAAGGAAATGCTTTTATTAAGGCGTCTTCATATTGAAGGCGTCTTTTTATATATATACTGTGGTGACTTGTTGACGGACCAACATATAGCCCGCGATTGAACAGACACTGCTCGAACTAGAGTTGATCCCTTAATAACTCCGGATTGACATCATCATCTTTATGCGTGTCAAAGATGAACTAATTCATTTAGTATAAAAGGTACTTTTTCAATCTACTCTGTCCTTACTTATTAACCATTCATTAACTCTCCAGGCCACCTGTAAGTAATCAATTACGCAAAAACAGTCCGATATTTGCTTTTAGAAATATAGTTATATAACTTAGTCACTATAAATAGGAAAAACTAGCTTATTAAGGTCGCGCACTTACTACTGAAATGAAGGGTAGATATCAACTGTACAATGATGCTCAACTTGCTGAGTTACTGTTTCAGCAAGACACACGTGCCTTCGAAGAAGTGTACAACCGGTATTTTGGTATCATATACAGCTTTACCCACAAAATGCTGCGTGACGGTGAACAGGCCGAAGATATTGTACAGGAGATTTTTATGAACCTGTATGAAAAAATGGGCAGCATCGTCATCAACTCCCTTCAGTCCTACCTCTACCAAAGCGCCAGGTACGCTTTAATAGACTATACCCGTCAGCGCAAAACAAGGATAGACTGCATGGCCGGGCTCAAACGCTATTATGAGCAAGGCAAATGGGAAACAGACGACACCGTAATCGAAAACGAGCTGCGGCGGCAGATAGAAAAGGAAATCAATAACTTACCTCCAAAAATGCGGGCCATTTTTGAAATGAGTCGCAAACAGTACCTCAATAATAAAGAGATAGCCAAACGCTCAGGACTATCAGAAGGCACAGTTCGCCTGCAGATACACAACGCTATCACAAAACTGCGCTCCAAATTGTCCTGCTTCCTCCTTCTGCAGTTTATGGCGACAATCTTGTGGCTCAACAGAACATTTTAACGAATAAATAATACATAAGCGCTGTTAACTCAATGTTAACACAGGGTTTAAAAATTCTGCCCACATCTATAACATTTGTTATTTTGATACGACTACACTTTTGATACCATTATCAAGTCAACGATATTGTTAAATCGAGAATGACGGAAGAAGAACTAAATGATCTGATAGACAGATATGTAAAAGGAGAATGCACTCCTGATGAAATGCATGTGGTAAACAGCTATTTCAATCAGGTAGCTGAAAGTGCACCTATTACTCCGATACGCCAAGATCTGGAAATGCTTCAACAGCGTGTGTGGGCGAAACTTGGCGTAAAGCACAAAACAGCATCATATGGTCCCTTTGTACGTTATGCTGCCGCACTTGCTGTTGTTTTCGGTCTGTCAATAGGGTATTATCATTATATAAATAATGCCAACCACTCAACAAACACTGAAACAGTAAATGATATACCACCAGGAGGGAATAAAGCAATCCTTACCCTGGTAAATGGGCAAAACATCAGTTTAAGCTCAACACAAAGCGGGATTATCATAGTAAAGGACTCCATCAAATATAACGACGGTAGTTCAATAGACAGTATACGCCCTTCCGCGATCAAAGAACCCGATGGAAGAGCTGATACAACAACCAGGATGCTGACAGTTGCTACCCCGCGTGGTGGGCAGTACCAGCTGGTGTTGGCAGATAGTACACACGTTTATTTAAACGCAGCAAGTACAATAACATTCCCTTCCCGTTTTGCTGGGCAAACAAGAGCGGTTTCTATTACAGGAGAAGTTTATTTTGAAGTAGCTAAAAACAAAAACCAACCATTCCTCGTTACCACAAAGGGACAGCAATTAAAAGTGTTAGGCACACATTTTAATGTAAGTGCTTACCCGAGTGAAACAGTAAAAACTACGCTAGCCGAAGGTAGTGTAGAACTCACATCTTCATCCCTCCAGAAACAACTGTTAAAGCCGGACGAACAGGCTTTGCTTTTATCAGCAGGAGGTTTTCAGGTTAGTAAAGTGCGTGCATCAGATGCCACCGCATGGCGTAGGGGATATTTCCGCTTTATGGAAACGCCCGCCAACGATGCAATCAGGCAAGTATGCCGCTGGTATAATGTAGAAGCAGATTACGATCATCTGCCCAGTGTACCGGTTACCGCTTTGTTATCTAAGAACCTTAGCTTGTTAGAATGCATTAGAGCCATTGAATTTAGTAACGGCATCTCAATTACATTAACAAATGAGAGGAAGCTAAAAATCAGCAAAAAATAGTCGGGAACAAAATCGACCAAAAAAAGTCATAAAAACGAACCGGGTACTGAATTGCACTCAGAACCCGGAGAGTCGGTTTCCATGTACTTCCACTACGCTAGTAGTATAAATAATTAAGAACCAACTAAACATAAAATTATGAATTTAATTCATTACGGGGGAAGTCTGCGCTCTTTTTATAAAGAAAGCCAGTCTTTAAGTATACGAATGTTTAAATGCATTGCGGTCATGAAGTTAATTTTAGCCTTAATTGCCATCAGTTTGCAGGTTACAGCCAGTACCTATGCACAACAAATTACCCTATCCTATAAAAATGCTGCCCTTTACGACGTAATGCAGGATATTACCGAGCAAAGCGGTTATAGTTTCACCCTAGCACCGGAGCTGCTAAAAAAATCAAAGCCAGTAACAATCACCCTTAAATCAGCCACTATTGAAAAAACTCTACAAGACCTCTTTAACAATCAGCCTTTCATTTACAAAGTTCAGGGCAAAATAATTATGGTTGTCCCCAAACCAGCTGAAAAAAAAGCTGAACCGACTAGTGCAGCTGTCACGTCCTTAACCAGGATCACCGGAACAGTCCGCGACGAAAGTGGCAATCCCCTGCCAGGTGCTACTGTGTTAATAAAGGGAACAGCGCTTGGAAGCGCCACCGATAAGGATGGGCGTTTCAGTATTAATAATGCACCTGAAGACGGAACACTTATCATTCGTATGATAGGCCGGGAAAGCAGGGAAATAAGCTATAGAAACGGCATTGTGCCTGAAATCAAGCTACAGGAATTAGAAGCGAACCTTAGTGAATTTCAGGTAATCGCATACGGTCAGGTAGAAAAGAAATACAGCACCAGTAATATCGGTACAATTAAGGCCAAGGATATACAGAATCAGCCGGTAACCAATGTTCTATTGGCAATGGCTGGACGTGTACCTGGATTATTTATTAAACAGCAGTCGGGAGTCTCTTCGGGTAATGTTGATATAACTGTTCAAGGTAGAAACTCGCTTATTAACTCCAACGACCCTTTTTATGTGATCGATGGCATCCCATATTCCTCACAATTCACTGATGTTTCTTTGATGGGAGGAGCTATCGTTGGCCCTGGTGGTAGCGCATTGAGCTTTATCAATCCTGCCGACATAGAAAGTATTACCGTCTTGAAAGATGCGGACGCTACTGCTATTTATGGATCAAGGGCTGCTAATGGTGCCATACTGATCACAACGAAAAAGGGCAATGAGGGACGGACACAGGTAGATTTTAACCTGCAAAATGGCTGGGGAAAAATAACTAAGCGATTGGACGTTTTAAATACAGAGGAATACCTGGCTCTTCGAAGAGAAGCATATGGGAATGCGAGGCAGAACGTACCAACACCTTCGTCAAATCCAACAACAAGTAACTATGACCTCAGTGTATGGGACCCCAATAAATATACAGATTGGCAGGACGAACTGGTTGGAGGAACCGCATTTTTAACAAACGTGCAAGCATCCGTGTCTGGTGGCAATGCGTCTACGCAGTTTTTAGCCAGCTATGGGTATATAAGGGAAACAACAGTTTATCCCGAAAGTCCATCCAATGTGAAGGGTAACGTACATTTAAATTTAAACCACACGTCAAAGGACAATAAATTCAAATACATCTTCAGTGGCAATTTCCTACAAGGTAGAAACAAACTTTACAATGAAGATCTGATGCGGAGGGCGATTCTTTTGGCTCCAAATGCACCAGACCTTTATAACCCGGACGGTACTATAAATTTTGCACCAGCCCCCAAGAATCCTAATTTAAGTACCCATAGGGCCAATCCGGCTACAACTATGCGACAACCATATAAAGGTATAACCAGTAATTTACTTGCAAATAATACGCTTAGCTATGAGATTCTGTCCGGCCTTCAGCTGAAATTATCTATGGGTATTAACCGGCTTTCGGCAGATGAAACCAAGCAAAGTCCAATTACTATTTTGCGTCCTGAGCTTCCCGAAAAAACAAGAAGAGCACAATATCTGACTAAGTCTATTAATTCCTGGATTATTGAACCGCAACTCACTTATGCGAAGATGACAAATGTTGGTGCGTTCGATGTACTGATTGGGGGAACGATTCAGCAAATTAAGACTGATATTTTACAACAAACAGGTTCAGGCTTTTCCAGTGATGCACAACTGGAGAATATAGCTGCTGCTCCAAATCTAAAAGTAGACTTAAGGGTTGCATCATTGTATAAATACAATGCGCTTTTTGGCCGTTTAAATTATCGGCTACGAGATAAATACATTCTTAATCTTACTGCCCGCAGAGATGGGAGTAGCCGTTTCGGTGCCGAAAATAAATTGCATAACTTCTACAGCGTTGGCGGAGCCTGGATTTTTAGTGCAGAAAACTTTTTTAAAGAAAGTATATCCTGGTTGTCTTTTGGTAAGCTAAAAGCCAACTATGGTACTACAGGTAATGACCAGATTACGGACTACAGGTATCTGAGTTTGTTACAAAATTTCCCAGTTGATGTGCCCTATTTAGGTAGCAATGGGATTTATCCAACAAATATTGCTAATCCCTACATACAATGGGAAGAAACCCGTAAGCTGAATATGGGTATTGAACTTGGCTTTATAAAGGATAAAATATTCCTTTACGCCAATTATTTCCGAAACAGATCTTCCAATCAGTTATTAAGGTATAACTTACCCTATATAACCGGATTTGATTTCATAGATCGAAACTTTCCAGCCACAGTGCAAAACACAGGAGTGGAACTACAATTGGACGGCACCATTTTTTCTAGCAGGAAATTTACATGGAGTAGTTCAGCAAACCTCACCATACCAAGAAATAAACTTGTCGCATTCCCTGGTATTGAAAACACAACATATGCAGATCAATTTATAGTGGGCAGGTCAACGAGCATACTGAAAGTGTATAAGTATGAAGGTGTAAATCAGACTACAGGGCTTTATGAATTTGTAACTGCAAAAGGTGACAAAACATCCAATCCTGATCCGATTTCAGACCGTACAGAACTTATCGATTTAAATCCAAAATTCTATGGTGGTTTCACAAACACATTCCAATATGCGGGTTTCATATTAGACATACTGTTTCAATTTGCTAAACAAAATGGTTTAGCATATCGCTTTGGAAATGTAGTTGGTGCAGTTAATACAAACCAGCCGAGCTATGTAGTTAATCGTTGGCGAAAAGCAGGTGATGTTGCAGAAATACAAAAGGCATCGTTAAGTAGTGATGCATTCGTGGCTTTAGGGGCTGCCAATAATAGTGATGCTAATATCACAAATGCATCTTACGTCAGGTTGAAAAACGTTGCTTTGTCATATAATCTTCCTGCTGAGTGGATAAACCGGGCTCACATCACCAGGGCACGCTTGTTTGTGCAGGGCCAAAATTTGCTGACGATTACAAAGTATGTCGGCCTAGACCCGGAAACGCAAACTGTCGATGCAATGCCACCAATAAGGATGATCAATGCAGGATTTCAATTTACCTTTTAATCGCATTAAGATGAAAACTAAAGGAACTATTTCACTACAATATAAAAGAATCGCGTTGTCGTTGCTTGCTTGTTTTGGTCTTTTGACTGGAGGTTGTAAAAAGCTGGCAGATGTTGACACACCGATAAACAGTACAAGTACAGAAAACGTGTATAAAGACAATAGTACAGCTTCAGCTGTTTTCATTGGATTATACTCCAGGATAAGCGCAAGATTTTTCAACGGCGGTTTAGCTTCATTATCGGTATATGGAGAACTATCGGCCGATAATTTATCGATTTACGACATTAATACTTCCAGAAGTTTTGCCCGCTACTATAGGAACGACTTGGAGCCGACATATGCTGATGAAACATCGACTACCTACTGGCAAACTGTATATCAACTACTGTATACAGTCAATGATGCAATTGCTAATTTAAATGGAAATGCACATTTATCTCCAAAGGTTGCTTCCCGGCTTTTAGGTGAAGCTTATTTTTTGAGGGCTTTCTGCTATTTCTATTTGGTAAACTTATATGGTGACGTTCCACTTATATTAACCACAGATCCGGAGGCAAACGCAAAAGCTGGCAGAACATCCACTACCGAAGTGTACGCACAAATGAATAATGATCTGTCAAACGCAGAGGCATTGCTGACACAAGATTACGTTCCTGCTGATGTGACTAAAACCACTAATGAACGCCTACGCCCAAATTTGGCAGCCGTACATGCGCTTCAGGCAAGAGTATTCCTCTATCAAAAGAATTATTCTGCGGCTGAGTCAGCGGCAACCAAAGTGATAGAACAATCAGATTATTTTTTCACTGAACTAAACAATACTTTTCTGAAGAATAGTCCAGAAACGATTTGGGCGTTACAGTCTGTAACCTATGGCATCAATACATTTGCAAACCGATACTTATTGATCACAGATATAGGACTGGATGGTAGTGATAATAACTTTTATCTTTCTGAATCTTTACTTAATAATTTTGAAGCAGGCGATCAGCGTAAAACCGATTGGGTAAGATCAATTGAAACAAATGGTAAGATCTACTATTACCCTACCAAATACAGAAGTCCTGTTATAGCTGGTTCGACAGTTTTCGAAGAATACGATATTGTATTGCGACTTTCTGAACAGTACCTCATCCGGGCTGAGGCACGCAATGAACAAAACAATATTGCGGGCGCAATTGCAGATCTGAATATGCTGCGCGACAAACGTCGTGGTCCCCAAACTCCTGATGTGGGCAATCCACTTCCTGCCATATCACTGACAGTTACGCAACAGCAATTGCGGCCACTCATTTTAAAAGAGCGCCGTTCTGAACTATATACAGAATGGGGCCACAGATGGTTTGACCTGAAGCGGTCAGGGACTATTGATGCAGTTATGTCAGTGGAGGTGCAAAAAAAGGATGCTACCTGGAGCAGTTATAAAGGATTGTTTCCCATACCCACCAGTGAAATATTTGTGAATCGAGCGCTTACTCAAAATACAGGTTATATCAATTAGCAAATCTAGGGGGAGGCCTATTTTCTCCCCCTTTTTACTAAATTAAAAAAGATGAAACAAATTGTCATGCTTATATGCTGGCTGGTGCCATGCATTGCCTTTGCTCAAGAGAGTATTTATGAAAAAAGAACTTATGCACAGCTTTTAACCGATTACAAAACCGGAAAGTTGCCGAAGCAGCAGTTATTGTCACTTTCATTAAAATCACTGGAAAATCGCCAGGACAGTATTGCCCGAAAGATTGCACAGGAATACAAATCCAGAAATTTAGAAGCCAAAGGATTTGAAAATAAACTCACTCCGGAACTGAAAAAGTTTATAACCTCCTTTCCGGCTATATTCTCAGTAAACGACGCACTGATCAGGTATATTATTCAGAATCCGGAAATTAGTAATCGAAAGTTTGATGATCCTGGTTTTTCAAAGAAGATCGCGAAACACATTCTCACTAAAGATATCATTGATCCTGCCTTAAAACCAGAGGGAAAGTTTGCAGAACAAATGCCTGATTGGTTAAAGCTGGAAAGGCAGGTCAATAACTATGCTGATCCCCAAACATCAAAAGCGCTAGTCATAGATGCAAAATTATCATGGTATAACGAAAAGATGGATTGGGACAATGTAGTTAAGTACAACCTGGAGAAAATTGAAATGGTTGGGTTAGATACTGCTGGTATTGGCAAGTCTATGTTAAATAACATGGTTTACGAGATTATTTTTCAGCATAGTAAGGACACCGCTGCACTCAATAAAGGGTTAGCGTATATGCAGATTCTGCTAAAGAAAAACCCTGACGCCGATACCTGGATTGATACGTATGCCAATTTGCTCTATAAAGTTGGTAAGAAAAATGAAGCCATGGAGCAGGAGCAAAAGGCGATAAATATTGCAAAGTCCAAAAATGACGAAGCAAGGGTTAAAGAGTATGCAGAGGCGCTGAAAAAAATGGTGAATGATCGTCCGACCT
Organism: Chitinophaga sp. CF418; assembly: GCF_900142925.1. Classification (GTDB taxonomy): domain Bacteria; phylum Bacteroidota; class Bacteroidia; order Chitinophagales; family Chitinophagaceae; genus Chitinophaga. The sequence continues at coordinate 510,229 of NZ_FRCN01000003.1, read as the reverse complement.
GGAATCAATAGGGGCTTCCCCTATCTTGTTGATGAAGTGATATGGCAGTGTGATGAATTATTTTTATCGACAGATGACTTTTCTCTAATAATTGTATGAGATGGAAGGTATTGTGAATTAAACCTGGAAGCTCGACATATTTCAACCGCTGGGTTAAAAGGTAATGTGGTACAACACGGCTCAAGTACAAGGGGATAAAAATCAATCAATAAAAACACAATGAAACAACTCATACTTATTGCGCACTTTTGTTTGTTATCTTTGCATGTATATTCCCAAAAGCGGGCATTGACTGATACTTCCTATAAAAACTGGACGTCTACGACATATGGGCTGATAAGTAACGATGGTAATTATGTAAGTTATGTCATCAGTAATATGCCCAAATTGAGCAGCACACTTGTAGTTACTGCTACTGATAAGTCGTGGCAAAGCAAGTTTACAAATGTTCAAGACACAAGATTTTCCAGTGACAGCAGGTACCTTTTCGGTATGTTAGGGGCTGATACATTAGTCAGACTTAAGCTCGGAACGACAGAGCGTAAGTTTGTTCCGCGTTGCAGCTATTACAGTTTACACAACAGTAATAATATTGAATGGCTGATCTCAGTGTGCGGTGATAGCAGCAAGCAGGCAGTTGTTGAAAATCTCCGTAACGGAAAGCAATTCAGTATATCTCATATCGAACAAATCCTTAGTAAGCAAGGAGACAACATGCTTGTGCTAACAAGAAGCAAAAGCGATTCATCATCAATCCTGATGTTAGTGGACCTGCCCACAGGTAAAGTGCAAGAAGTCTATAATGGGGGGGGAAGTGGCGATTACATTTTTGATCACACTGGAAATCTTATTGCTTTCACTATAGCATTAAATGATCGGAAAGCACTTTATGTCTTCAATAAACAGGATAACCAATTAAGAGAACTGCAAGTTGATAGCACAATTCTAGATCCCAGTGTATTAACGATCAATACGGCAACTGTATGGCGATTTACTTCAGATGACAAATCACTGATGTTTGCTATGGATAGTATAGAAACTGTTGGCTCGGATGCTGTAGGGAAGGCATTTATCTGGAGCTATCAGGATTCATATCTTGCAGGTGGATACAGGAATTTTAAGTCTTTTGCAAAATTAGGAAAAAATTTGACAATCTTCGACTTGAAGACAGGCAAAACTCGCCGCCTGTTGACTGGTAACCAACGTGTATCTGACTTCTTTCATAATACAGACGTTTTGCTTGTTAAAGCATCTCATGGCATGTCTTTTGAGGTTCCGTGGAACAAAGCACTCTATCTGGATTACCTGATATGTCATACAAAGACAGGCCGACTGGACACAATTAAACTAATGTCTTCCTATGAACTATCTGAATTTAGTTTTTCAAACGATCAAAAATATCTGATCTATTTTGATCCAGTAAAATATGAATACAGAAGTTTTAATACGGAAACCAGGAAAAATTCAGTGATCAGTAAAAAAATACCCGAAAGCCTGTCGAGGTATGAAATGATATGGCCAGGAAAAGATAGTATCGGTGCCGCTGGAATAGCTGGTTGGATAACAGATCTAAACCGTGTAATCATACAGGGACGATACCACCTGTGGAGTGTCGATCCGGAGGGCGTAAGTGATCCTGTAAACCTTAATGCGAATTGTAATGATTCAAATGGGATGATCTATAACCTTCCAAGTAGAGACTTTCGATTTAGTTCTAAGCAAGAAATTATCATTAGCTCATTCAATCTGACGTCTAAAAAGACGGAATTATATAAAGCAAATTTTGCAAAAAAAAAATGCATTGAAGTCTTTAGAACTGACGATTTCTTAGACGAAGTTTACGCGTTGCCATTTTCGACATTTCAAAAAGCGAAATATGCCAACAAGTATCTGTTCCATCCTGAAAATGTATCGAGATCCAGCAATTATATTTTTACTGATGATTTTAAAAGTTATGACACACTTTTCGGTAATAACCCAGAATCGTTTTACAATTGGATTACCTCAGAAGTGATCAGGTATAAAGACAAAAGCGGCTTCGACTGCGAAGCAGTACTGTATAAACCGCAAGATTTTGACAGTTCTAAGCGGTACCCGGTCATCATGAATTATTATACGGAACAGTCGAATTGGGTGAATAAACACATTTCTCCCGAACCAATTGGTTTGCTGAACATTCCGCTGCTCGTTAGTAACGGTTATCTTGTTGTTAAACCAAACATATATCTGCATCAAGGAGAGCCGGGCGAATCAGCATTAACAAGTGTAATGGCTGCAAGAGATTATATTTCAATGTATACGTGGGTGGATAGCACTAAAATAGGGATATTAGGACATAGTTTTGCTGGCTATTTGACAAATTATATAGTATGTGGTACAAACAAGTTCGCTGCCGCAGTATCCGCAGCTGGATTAAGCAATCTTATTGATGGAGTTACTGACACCTGGAGTAACGGGAGGGCAAAGGTAAATTATTTTTTGAAGGGGCCTTTTACCATGCGGAAAGAGTTGAATGAAATACCAGACAAGTATATTAAAAATTCGCCCATTATGCTGACGAACGGTATAAGCACGCCGTTGCTCTTAATACATAATGAAAAAGACAAGCAAGTGCCAGTTCTTCAAAGCATACAGTTTTTCATTCAGCTGAGAAGATCGGGCAAGCAAGTATGGCTTCTGCAATATGAAGGAGAAGGTCATAACTTTACTAAGGAAGAGAATCAGATCGATTCAGAACGGAAGATTATGGACTTTTTTGATCATTTTCTGAAAGGTAAACCAGCGCCAGATTGGCTAAGCGCTCACAATTAAATCAATGGAGATAGGTGTAATTCACTCTAATTTAAAGAAAGGGTGTCCGCAAATGTGCGGGCACCCTACTTTGTTTTTACAGTCCTTCGTAATAAGGAGCAGTAGTAGTCGGAGTAGGTTGGTTAAATTGAGTTGTTATATAACCCGTACCCAACAGATCACCTGTAGTTAAAGTGGTGGCACCTAAAATTGTAGATGTAGCACGTGCACCTGCAACGGTTGTGATATAAACCTTGTCAGAAGCTCTTTTAACTTTGAAAGCGAATGCGCCGCCAGCAACAGCGAATAGAGCGATTGCAACCAGTGCCAATTTAGCCTTTTTCATAATGAAAGTTTTCAATGTTTGAGATTTGTCTCCCTACTCTTTTCTAAGGGTTTTCGGGTTCCCCCTTTTTTATGTTCGCGAAATAAAGTTTTGTTTAATAGCGTTGGTTTTGCTTATGGCAATTCCCAAAAAAAGCATGCTGATTCCGGAACTATGCAGTGAAGGCGCTTGGCGACCCAATAGCCTATCCCTGCAGAGATATGATGGTTAAGATGTCCTGACCAGGAGACGCCGGATAACCAAATTATATTTCTCCGAGATTGTTTTTGTCAATTTCAATTGGATGCTCATCAACAGCACCCATACACGCGATCTGTAACCAAGAACAGATGTCGAGTAGAAAAGAAAGTAAAGTAGGAAAATGTCATTGATGAATTCAACAACAACAGAGACAAGGTATAATCAGAGTATGGAACTTCGGATGCATAAAATTAGTTTGGGTTAAATTCAAACGGATATGGTGGGTTCCGTTGATATAATTTACTTATACAAAGCTACTTCTATCTTCGTTTTTTTCCCTTAGGAGATGAACTTAAAACTTTGGAGGGAGCGTTTTTTACTTTCTATTCAAATCATATGATAAAAAATATGCTTACGTATTGGTTAAAAGGTAATGCTTTAGATGCTTGGTGTCCTATTTTTCCTACTAAATGAATGATGGTTGAAAAATAGCTCCCTTCGTTAGACAACAAAGGAGTTTACTAAGCCTTTAAAATAAACTATCTTTTATCTATTTCGTCTCTTCATCGGCTCCGATGATGATGAGTGTTAGATCATCAGTATAACCGTACATTCATCTATGGAAATTTCATTTACCATTAGGGTAACTGGCGTATCTTTCATTTTTTGAACTAGTCTGAATTGAACTATAAGCGGGGTTACCTGCCGGCTTGGGAGCCCGGCAGGCGGATGAAACAGTTTTAGAGGCGGCTGACACTAAAAACGATTGAGGTCCTGTTGGGTCAGAAATCTTGCTTGTACTTAGATTGAGTGCATTCTCCATTCTTTTATCCCCAACTTCTGTTGTTGGTCAGCACTTGGCAAGAGTGATCTCATTGGTAACAGCCAGTAACCATAACAACAGCGTCGGGAAGGCCTGTAAGGGAAAAACTACTTAATTGAAGCGTATATGAATAATACTGTCGGCTGAGATAGTGTAGTCAATGGCTCCTGTGGCCTTTAGACCCTTTAACTGAAGCTCCAGTGGCTGGTAGCGGTCAATTACTCCCGAGAAGCGTTTATCGGAGGCTTGTTTATTATCCAACATTACCTGAACGCCGAACCATCGGGGGATCACCTTACATACGTCCTCAAATTTTGCATTGCGGAAAATGAACTGGCCAGTACGCCAGCTTAACGTTTCATATTCGTCAAATTTATTGACGTTTATACCTTTGTCCGAAACGGCGCCCATATAGCCAGGCTCCAGGACAATACTATCATTAGCAGATTTTACTTTTACTTTACCGTTAACCAGCGCAATTTTGGCTAATGAGTCGTATGCGTTCACGTTGAACTCGGTACCCAAGACCTGCACAACAGAGCCAGGTACATGTACCATTAGTGGCTTGGATGCATCTGTTGCAGCTTTTATATAACATTCACCAGTTACATATACATCTCTGAAATGTCCACTAAACTTCAATGGAAACTTAACAGTACTTGCTGCATTCACCTGAATACGAGAGCCGTCTGGCAGCACTAATGAATAATCCTTCCCTGCAGGCACAGTCACCGTAGCAAACTGTGCAAAAGTTGATTCTGCTGCCTTTAATGTAAGCGTTTTACCAGTTACTTTCCAGTTGGCGCCAGCGGTATTTACTAGTGTATCTTTATTTATGTTATAGACAGCCCCGGATGACAAAGCCAATTGTACATTCTTACTTAAGTTTTTTTCTGAGAATGTTTTGGTTAATTCTTTATTATTGTTCTTACTATTTGTAAAGACACCGATATTGGTAATGAACAGTATGATAGCGGCTGCTGCTGTCATTCCGGCTACCAGGTAAACAATCTTTTTCCTGGACTGTTTTGCAGGTTCAATTCTGCTTAGCAGTCTGGCTGTTTGGGCCTCGGTTGTATGATCAAGCAGGTATTGGTTCACTTCATCAGAGCCAACTGTTTCCCACAAATGGTTCCGAATATCAGCAATTTCAGGGTCTTCATTTGCTTGTTTTAACAAAAAAACGCTCTCCTGTTCAGTCAGTTGACCGTCAATCTCATGCATTATCAGCGAACGTATATAGCCAAGGTTGTTTTCCATTATATTAATATCTTATAAAATCTACCAAAAGGTAACGTCTTGTTACAGACTTTTTTTTGATCCGAGCACACTTCTCAGAATTTTTAGCGCCAGACTCACGTTATTCTTTACCACCTGCAGGCTGATGTTCTGTTGAGCTGCAATACCTTTTTGGTCATGCCCCTCCATATATTGTAACATAAATGACTTACGAGCGGCTGGCGGAACTAATTGCAATGCTTTGTCCAAAAGTTTAGCGAGTTCTTCCTGCTCAAATGGTTGTTCAGTAGTAATTTTTTCGGATATATAATCATACATCTTCTGCTTCTCTTCTTTATCCAGCTTACCGCGCATATGTAGTACACTTGCATTCCAGGTTGCCCGAAGAAGGTAAGGTAAGAAGGGGCCTGTACCAATCTTATTTCGCCGATTCCATACATCGATAAAAATCTCTTGCACAATATCTTCTGCATCGTTGAGATCGTTGACAATATAGAATGACTCCCTGAGCATCCTGGTTCTATATTTGGCATGAAGCTCTGCAAGGGCCGATGCACTATCCGCCTTAATTTGCTCTAATAGTTCGAAATCGCTGTGCTTAGTTTCTTCTCCCTTCATATTTCAAGTCTGGATGACCTGTTATCAATAGTTTTTAAACATAAAAATGATGCCGGTGTTAAATAACTGGACAAGAATCATGGCTGCCCCTATCTCGTTGAGGCTTCAGGTAGTATCATTTGTTATTTTGCTAGGTTTTTCATTCCTATTGTTTGATTTTCTTTATAAGGCTGTAAGGTTCCGGTAGACAGAGCCTTCAGCCTGTAAATAGAAGGAGTTAGGGGCTTTGATTCATACTTATTGTCTTCAGTAGACCATTGCTGTTTATTGCTTTGTACCCTAGTTTCTTTTTAGGATATATTGAAGTAACGCTTCGCATCTCGGTATAACCTTCATATTGAACCAAAGAATCATCTAACAGCGAAAGCCATTATTTTTTTAGTAATAGTGTAGCATAAATTTCCGTAAAACCCGCAATCCTAATTCCCCTAGTTTTAATCTAAAAATTATGGCAAGAACAAGAAATCCATTATTAACCGGCGTAAGGCTCGGTCACGGTGAAATAGATCCGGGCTTTATACTGAAAGCCCGTAAGGGGAAGGTATTTATCAGTAAATACCCCGACATGAGCAATGTCATTCCTTCGAAGTTGCAGTTGAAATCCAACAGTAAGTTTACAGCTGCAATAGCATATGCAAGAGGCATTATCAATGATCCTGTAAAGAAAGGTGCTTACAAAGTCAGGCCTGGAATGAGTGTATATCATTCGGCTGTTAAAGACTATCTGGATAGTCATTAGAGATATTCAGGATGAGCCAGCAATTATACTGATAGCTTATAAGAAGAAAGCCGCTTCATTTTCGAAGCGGCTTTCTTTTTTACTCCCACCCAATTTCAAAATAGACTCTATTGCTATCCCAGTGTTCATTGAAGATGAACTTTTTTCTCATCCACTGTTTCTTGTTTTTAGAGACGAGCTTCCAATTAGGTGGATTGTGAAACCGCCTGGCATCGGGCCCGAGGGTTTCGTCATTGTAGTAATAGTAATGGTTCCAACGGATATCTGAGCATTTGCTCCAGAATGTGCCGTGATAAGGACAAATCCAACAGCGACCGTATATACGCTTATGAGCGCATTTGTAGGTTTTGTTATCAGTTGTCTCTTTCAGTAGCTTTTTGTTCTTCACTTGTAAACACTTTGGTGTTACAAGGCATCAAATTCTTTTTTCATATTTACAAATATAAGATATATATAATGTCATTGGAATTTTTCTCGCTACATAAATGGTGTTCGGCTTTCCGTAGTACTTGCACATTTGGTCATTTCTGTTAAGGAATTGTCTGGAGTAATACGAGATCTAACATTGAGGCGCGCATGAGATATAGTAGAGATATAGTAGAGATTCGCTTATCCTCCCTTAATCCTCCCTTTAAAAGGGAAGATTAAGGGAGGATAAGCGAATCTCTACTATATCTCTACCGAATTTCAACCCAATTATAACGGCAAATTTTTCAAAATTCCGGTCTCATTTTGATCTATAAATGTTTATTTTTCATTAAATTACATGGATATTGTTAATTCCAGTCCGGTACTTAACCATAATCTTTTTTAGTATTAAAAGTTTCCACTATGAACACCATTTCAATGAATCTTGCTTCAGGTAATTTCCACTCCAGTAACTCTCTTACTGGTCAGTCTAATTCTATACTACTACTATCCCTACTACTATATTCCCTACGCGGCTTCCACAGCGCTCTTTCCCCCCGTTTTAAAAACCAATTGTTCACGATTCCTGATTTTAATGAAAGAAGGTATTCTGATCTTTACAAAAAATGGTATTCACGAAGTGGTCTTTTATGAGGAGATCATCTATATTACCGTACAGAAGCATTATATCCTTTTGAAACTTACAGACGGCCGTTCCCTCCCCGCTAAATACAGCCTGAAACAAATCGAGAAGCAACTTCCCCCCAATATTTTCTTCCGTACCCACAGAAATTATATTGTTTCCCTCAGATGCATTAAAAGTGTCGGAGCAGACACCATCATCGTAAAGGGAGGAGATGAAATTTTGCTGACCCAGGAAATAAGAAAGTCTTTTTTTAACCTTTTTACAGTGATTGGAAGTGGGGAAAATGAGGGGGCTCGTGACGGGATTTCGCCTCCTCGTGATCGAATTTCGCCTCCTCGTGCACTTTCTTCAAAACCGCCTCAAAATCCTTCCTAACATTGTGTCATCAATCACAGCCAAAGGGGCTGCACCTGTAACAGGAGAGAGGTGCCTCCTGTTACACCCGGCGGTGGTGATTGTAGTAAAACTTGATTTTTAATCTTAAAAACTTAAAGAATATGGCATACATAAAACAAAATAAAATGATGGAAGGAACGTCCGGTACTATTGGAAACGTAACCTTCAGCGTAAAAAAAGATAAAACAATTTCCGGTCCCAGGCGTGGTCCTAGCAAGAAGCCGCCGACTGAAGAGCAGTTGGCAGTACAGCTGAATTTCGAACGTTGTTCGGCATACGCTCAGAAAGCAATCTCTGATCCTGCAACGAAACTGTTGTATGAAAAAGCAACAACGGGAGGCCAAACAGCCTTTAATGCAGCCTTCAGGGATGCAGCCAGACCGCCAAGGATATTGGAAATTGATACGAAACAATATAAAGGCCTGGTGGGCGATGTGATCGTAGCCCTGGTGAAAGACGTCGTCCGCGTCGAGTCTGTAAAAGTAACAATCCTGTCTGCGGCAGGAGCGGAGCTGGAGCAGGGAGACGCCGTCCCGGATATCGGCAACTACTGGAAGTATGTAGCTACAGCAGCGAATGCCTCAGTATTGGGTTCCCGTATCCAGATTACGGCCACCGATCTGCCGGGTAATGTTACCGAAGCAGAATTTGAGATCTAGTGATTCATTTAACAGGAAGCGTTCTGGTCTTATGGCCGGAACGCTTCCCCTTACTGTAAAACACAATTGCCACCAATAAAATATCCCGCCCCACTTCTTTTTCTTAAAATATAGCAATAATATTACATCATCCTAACCGGCAAGCATCCATTAAAAACTCACCAGACTATGAAAATTTGCGTAGCGCAGGCAAAAGCAGTAAAAGGCGACATCCGGAGTAACATAGAAAACCACAAAAAGATCATTGATCTGGCTATTGCTCACGATGCAGACATCATCATCTTCCCGGAATTATCCATCACAGGTTATGAACCCACACTGGCAAAAGACCTGGCGATCTGTATAGACGATGAATGCCTGAACGATTTTCAACACATCAGCGACGAAAAAAAGGTAACGATCGGCATAGGCGCACCGCTGAAAGGAGACACAGGTATCACGATCAGTATGGTACTGTTTCAGCCAGGTAAAGACAGAGAAGTGTACGCGAAGAAATACCTGCATGCAGATGAAGATCCTTACTTCGTTAGCGGACAAAGCACCGTTAGTTTGTTGGGAGAGGAAAGTGATGTGGCCCTGGCTATTTGTTACGAACTGTCAGTACCGGCGCATGTGGAAGATGCTTATAAAAGTGGCGCAGCAGTATATATTGCCAGTGCGGTGAAATCGACAGGAGGGATTGATAGGGCGATTGCAAGATTGTCAGAAATAGGAGAGCAATATGAAATGACGGTATTGCTGGCGAATGCAGTAGGGGAGTCTGACGGATTTGAATGTGCAGGGAAGTCTGGCATATGGGATAATACCGGTGTACTGGTGAATCAGCTGGATGCTACCAGCGAAGGCATCCTGGTGTTTGACACAAAGACACGCAGTGTCATTGCAGCGACGGTATAAAAGAAGGAGCGCCTCCGATAACGAAGACGCCCTTCCTTGCTATAATGAAATGGATGATATCTTATTTCTTTTCCAGCAGTTTAAAGAACTGGTCAAGCTGCGGCAGTATCACGATACGTGTACGGCGGTTAGCAGCCCTTCCTTCAGGTGTATCGTTGGTGGCGACAGGAAGGTATTCACCTCTACCTGCGGCGGTGATATGGGCAGGAGGAATACCATAATCAACCTGTAATATCCTTGTTACAGCAGTAGCCCTCTTCACACTCAGGTCCCAGTTGTCCAGTAATACGCCTCTTTTGAAAGGGTTGGTATCTGTGTGGCCTTCCACCATAAACTCAATATCCGGCTGATTAAGCAATACCTTCGCTACTTTTCCAAGCACTTCTTTCGCCCTTGCAGTGATATCGTAGCTGCCGCTTTCAAACAGCAGTTTATCTGATATATCGATATACACTACGCCTTTCTCTACTTTGATGTTAATGTCTTTATCATCCAGGTTGCCAATGGCGCCTTTCAGGTTCATCACAAGTGCCATGTTCAGAGAGTCTTTACGCGCAATGGCGGATTGCAGGTCCTGTATATAGGCATCTTTAGCGCCTATATTATCCAGTGATTTCTTGATGCTTTCTGCCTGTGAATTGCTGATAACAGACAGATCTTTCAACTGGTTCAGTAACGTGTTATTATTCTGTTTTAATCCTTCCACTCTTTCTTCACTCAGGTTTCTGCTACGCTCAAATGCAGAAGCAGTGTCGCGTAAGCTACGCTGGCAATCATCCAGTTTACTTTGCAGGCTTGCATATTTGCCCGATAAATCGGCATATCTGGCCTCAGAAGCCTTGAATTTTTTCGTACTGACGCAGGAGAATAATAGAACGGGAAGTGATAATGCTAATAAGAATATGACTCTTCGTTTCATACAAATTGTATTTGTTTATAATGACTCTAACTGTTGTTCCTTGTAACCCGCATAAATCCAACACCATGCCACATTTTAATACGTACTCATGCTTATTCCTGTTAAATTGTTAAAATGTATCAACTAATGGGAAATTCGCATTTCGTTATATTGTATTACCATACAGGAAATGCATAGTATGATTGTTATATTTTAGTGCATTGTAGAAATTAATTATCCACGAAACATCAGGGTCTCATAATCCAAAATCGCATCAAAGTTCACTATGAAGAAGACATTCTGTTTACGTCTCTTACTGGGCATCCAACTATTAATGCCTGCCATGTTAAAGGCGCAGGTAAAATCCGAAGGCAAGCCACTCGCTACGCTGCAACAGCAATTTGTTGATCTGCGTTTCGGTATGTTTATCCATTTTAACATTCCTACTTTCGCCAACCAGGATTGGCCTGATCCCGAAGCGCCGGTATCACTTTTCAATCCGACAAAGCTTGACTGTAACCAGTGGGCCGCTACCGCCAAAGCAGCCAATATGAGCTACGGTTGTCTTACCACCAAACATCACAGCGGGTTCTGTATCTGGGATACAAAGACCACCGACTATAACGTGATGAACAGTCCCTATAAAAAGGATGTGGTAAGAGAATATGTGAATGCTTTCCGCGCCAAAGGACTGAAGGTAATGTTGTACTACTCCATACTGGATACGCATCATAAACTGCGTCCGCACGATATTACGCGCAAGCATATCGAAATGGTGAAAGCGCAGCTCACAGAGCTGCTGACCAACTACGGAGAGATCACTGCGCTGATCATCGACGGATGGGATGCACCCTGGTCCAGGATCTCTTATGACGATATCCCTTTTGAAGAGATTTACCGCCTCATTAAGAGCCTGCAACCTAATTGCCTGGTGATGGACCTCAATGCGGCAAAATATCCGACAGAGGCCTTATTTTACACAGATATCAAATCCTACGAACAGGGAGCCGGACAACATATCTCCAAAGAGGCGAACAGACTGCCTGCATTATCCTGTCTGCCTATCAACAGCGCCTGGTTCTGGAAAACAAATTTCCCTGCCACGCCTGTGAAAGAGCCGGCGAAACTGGTGGATGATATCCTGGTGCCGCTGAATAAAGCCTGGTGTAACTTTATCCTCAACGTAGCGCCAAACCGTGAGGGATTGATCGATCCTAATGCTGTGCAGGCACTGGAAGAAGTGGGCAAACGCTGGAAGAATACAGGAGCTATGCCTGCACTGCCACCTGCCATAGCGCCTATTATCTCTTCCAATATCGCCAAGTTCCAGCGCAGCAATTCCAGCTGGAGCGATGATATGAATATTATGGACTTCGCCAATGACGACCGCTTCAGCAGCAGCTGGCAGTCTAATCCTGCAGTAAAGCAACCATGGTATGAAGTAGATTTTGAGAAAGCACAGCGCTTTAATATGATCAGCATTGTGGAAGATGGCAACAATATCAAAAAATACCATCTTGAATATGATGACAACGGTACCTGGAAGCCCTTAGCCAAAGGTGAAGGAGAAGGCCGTGTGAAAATACACCGCTTCGACAGTGTATGGGGTGGACGTGTACGTATCGTGATCGACGAGTTCAGTGCAGCTCCTGCTATCGCAGAATTTGGCGTGTATAATGAAAGGAGATAACCGTTTCCGCTAAAAAAAATCAATAACACATCCGAAACTGCAAGGTGGAGGAAAACACGAAGGCCGGCCCGTTTAAACACGGGTCGGCCTTTAGGTTTATACATAGTCTATATTCGGTCGTCGTGCAGTAAAATGCTACCCAGGCATATCATGGCGACATCTTCCACAAGTCCTGCAACAGGATCGGGCGTGCCGGTGATCTTCCCAAATTTCTTTCTGGCATAATAAGTTACATAAGCGCCTGCACAGGCTGCAGCAGCGCCTATCAAAGCCCCCAGCCACATACTCTTATGTTTTCTTCTGCTAATGATGGCCCCGGTAAGGGCGCCTGAAATGCTTCTGCTGATCAATCCTGCCGGTTCAATCCTGTCGCCTATGCCGGGTAGTTTATCCATGTAGGTTTCTCCGGCAGCCATTAAGGTTAGTACCTTACTTTCAGGGAAGATCAGTGCAGGGGCCAACGTTGTACGGGAGCCGGCAATAGCGCTCACGCCCGCAATAACAGCAAGATCCCGGGCGTGGTTGCCGTTCACAGGCTGTTTTGCTCTCCCTATCTCCCTGCTGGTCTTTGCAATGCCTGTAGTGGTGTTTGTACCGTTTCTCATGCTGTGAATTTTTAAATGATAGATTACCCAAAAAACATTCAGATTAATTTTCTACCACTTTCGTACCAGCAACTACCAGGATCAGTAGCATACTCAACCTGAAAGCACCCGTTTTATGCGAAATGCCGATATGCCCGAAATGGCTGTAGTAAACAGTTTTAACAGATAACAATAATTTTTTACTGCCGTAGGATCATCATAAAAATGCAATGGTATCAACGGATCTTGACCGTACTCAGGCAATACTGCAGCGAGGTTGTGTGTAAAATGTCCCACATTCTGGCACTTTATTTGGAACCAGTATAGCATATACGTCTCAACTTCTCATAAGTGCGAAAGGGCCTTTCATCCATAAGCCATTAACTGATAAATCCCCCGGAACAGTAACTTTTCCCTCATTTCTTTCTCTTCCTGGAACAGTAGTTCTATACTCAGTAGATTAACTTACTTATACTCATAGACATATAAAAAATTTCAATACTTTGAAAATATTTAAATATATTTGTCATGATTAGTGTTTGTTAAGGACATCCATACCCTGCCTATGAATAAAATAACCTACGGATTGGGGTTATGCCTATTGTTGACATCCTGTTTTAAAGAAGTAGGAATACCGGTTACTACTGATTTTATTTACACTGCAAAGGATAGCATATACACCGTACCCGCAAATATCAGTTTCACTAACCGCACTACAGGTGCGACTCACTTCAAATGGACATTTGAGGGAGGGGATCCTTCATCTTCAGATTATGAGAATCCCGGTACAGTCGTATTCAAACAGGCGGGAGACTACAAGATCACCCTTGAAGCATGGAACGATGATGAAAGACAGGTAAAAACACAGCACATTCATATTGATAGCGCCGTAAATATTGGTTTTGATGCAAGGGTGCTGGTAAACGATTTCTCACCGGTAACGGTTCATCTCGTTAATAATACGATCGGTGCTTCAGCATACAGGTGGACATTTGAAAATGGAGAGCCTGCCAGTGCTACTGTACAGTCACCGCCGGATGTAACGTTTACTACGCCGGGTACACATAAGATCACGCTGCAGGTAACCAATGGTGGACAGGAATTTACAACAGAAAAGATCATAACAGTAAAGCCTGCATTAACGAATGATTTTACAATGGAACCCTCATTTGAGGATGAAGATGAAGAAGCCCCGCTGACAGCAATACTGGAGAGCAAAGCAGAGAATCTACTGACACGAAAATGGACGGCTACCGGAGGAACGATCGCCGATGACACCGCCGCTAACACTACGATCTACTTCAAAGACCCCGGCACCTACCAGGTAACACTTACAGCAGAGAATGGAAAAGAATCAAAGATTGTCACAAAGACCATAGACGTAAAAGCAAACACCGGCCTGCGTACTATCAGGGATGTTAAGCTCGGTATCAATGCCGCCCAGTCAGTGATCGGCGCGTATTATTCTACCCGCCTGCGTAAGGTCTTCAAAAAAGGAGATGACCTGTCCGCAGCAGGCAAGGATATTGATATCGTATTCTTCGGGCTGAATCAGGGCTTTGGTTACAACAAATTCATCTCGCCTGATTCGTCATCAACCTATGCATTTGGAAGTATACCCGGCGCTACTTACACGCGTTACATCAACAGCCAGGAAGCATGTGGATGTAGCCTGGTGTTCACAGCAGCAGACTTCGATGCAATGACCGATGATACACCGTTGAAGAACCTGACTATCAGCAACAGCGCAGAAGGCGGAGTACCTTTTACAAATGCCCTTAGCCCGCGAATTGTATTGTTCCGTACTGCAGATGGCAGAATGGGAGCCATTAAAGTTAAATCGTTTGTACCCGATGGTACATCGTCATATATCATCATAGACATTAAAGTACAGAAGTAGTGAGCAAACTGATTGCTGTAAAACAGTAGATCCCTTACGTGTATGAAATATTTATTGTATTGTTTGGGCCTCCTGCTGTTGCCGCCGGCCTTGCGCGCGCAACAGGTGGATATTGCCAATCTGAAAGGAATGTTCGGTAAGGGCGCTCCTTTAAAAGTGAATGGTGGCCTGAATGCCAGCACCATCTTCCATAACGGAAGTGAAATGTCCGGCAGGCAGCCCTTTACCTGGTACCTGAATGGAAATATGAACCTGAATATTTATAATCAGGTAAATCTTCCATTCTCCTTTAACCTTACCAATGCAGGTATCAACTATACCTATCCTACCACTCCCAACAGGTTGAGTTTACACCCAACCTATAAGGGTATTACCGGCCATATAGGAGATGTTGCGATGACCTTCTCTCCCTATACGCTCAACGGTATCCAGTTCAGGGGAATAGGCGTGGATGTGGCTCCTACCAATGAGTGGAGCGTCAGCGCTATGTACGGCAGGCTTTCACGCGCTGTTGCATATGATAGTACCAACAGGAATGTACTGCCAACATTTGAACGTATAGGTTATGGTACAAAGCTGACATTGAATGAGGAGAAATACGGACTGGGCTTTTCCCTCTTCGCTGCAAAGGATGATCCTTCCTCTATTCCGACGGTGCCTGATAGCTTGTATATCTTCCCTAAAAAGAATGTGACCTTCAGCATCAACGGTATGCTGCGGCCTGCGAAAGGGCTTGAGCTCAGTCTGGAATACGCCAACAGCGCCGTGGAGATGAATAAGAGAGATTTCAATATCGTAAAGGCACAGGGTGGCAATCTGTTAGGTAGCGTATTCATGTATGATCATAAATCAACACTGTTCTATAAAGCGATTAAAGCGGGCATGAACTATACCTTCTTTAAAAGCGCTATAGGACTGGGATATGAAAGGATTGATCCCGGTTATCAGACCCTGGGTGCATATTATTTCAACAATGACCTGGAGAATATTACCGTAAATTTCTCACAGCCTTTCCTGAAGAGCAAAGCCAATGTGAGCGTCAACGTGGGTTATCAGCGAGATGACCTGGCGCATATAAAAGCCGGGCAGACCTCCCGTATGGTGAGCTCTGTTAACATGAACTATAATCCGGGCGACAGGCTGAATATGAGCCTCACGTATTCCAACTTCCAGACCTATATGAACATGCGTTCACAGTTTGATGCCATCAACCAGGTCACTCCCATACAGAACCTGGACACGCTGAACTTTACGCAGATCTCACAGAATACAACGCTGAATGTGAACTACATCCTGAAAACAGATAAGCGTAAAAGCCAGAACCTGAACGTGAACTTCAGTTTACAGGATGCGGCCGACCTGCGTGAAGGTGTACTGCATAAAGGTGATGGCTCCCGTTTTTATAATGGCAACCTCGCTTACTCGCTGATGTTCATACCCGCACAGGTGAATGTGACCGCCGCTTTTAACCTGAGTTATAATACAATTGGCCGGGACGATTATCTTACCTGGGGGCCGACAGCTGCTATCAATAGTCGCCTGTTCAACAGGAAGATGACGGCAGGAGGCAGTGTGTCTTACAATGCAAGTACCGCCAGTGGCGTACAACAGGGAAAGGTGCTGAACCTGCGGGCCAATGCAGGATACAGGGTGCAGAAGAAACATAACCTGAACCTGAGCGCCATCCAGCAGTTACGCTGGGTGCCGTTGAGGGGAACAGTGAACGACCAGACAGTGACGCTGGGATATAATTACAATTTTTAACGTTACGTATTACCGCTACCTATGAATAAATATTACCCGCTCTCTTTACTGTTGATGCTGCTTTGGTGCAGCACGAAAGCGTGGGCCGGAGACCCGGATTCATCCCGGCTATATGGCCCCGGTAAAGAACTTCCGGTGAACAATATCATGATGACTGAGCAACGCAGTTTTCCTCAGATGGATCAGCTGCTGGCAGGCAGCGCATTGCCTGCGGCTACAGAATCATTGTTCACAACAGCGTACCTCAACAGCATGTTCCCGGCAGACAGTTCTGTCAATGCCTATCAGCTGAAAGCGCAGGAAGAATTTGAAAAACTGGATAAATCAAATCATTATACCAGTGAACTGGGACCTGATGATCTGAATGAACTACCCATAGGCTTGTCCCAACAGGTAGGCAATACCAATGTGAAGATAGCTGTGAGCAGTGTGATCTTCCACCCCGGTTATGCAGAGCTGACCGTGTACGCCAAACTGGAGATCCCGCAGAATCCCAAGAAAATCTTCTTTGGTATCAAAGGGCTGAAGCTCTCTTATACCGGTGGTATCATTGGCGATTCGAAACTGGTGTTGTTAGGGAATATTCCCATCAATATCAATGGGGGTAGCGCAGCCGTTATTCTGAAGGGCGGCATGAATATGCAGACAGGAGAGGGACTGGATTTGACCTATGTCACCATGGACTGCTCCGGTTTTAAAGAGTTGAGTATTTCTGCGGATATCATGTTCCCCCGTTCCCTGCTTACGCCGCTGGATGCCAAAGATGAAAGGGAAAAGGACACTACCAAAGTGGTAAAGGCCTCTTTCCAGACTACAGTAAGGGATTGGAATGACATTCTCGTCAGCGTGTCATTGCCCGCTTTTGAAATCACCTCACTGAAGGATTTCGGTTTTCATGTAGGAAAAGCCGTGTATGACGGCAGTGATATCAGGAACAGTACAGACATTGTCTATCCTAAAGGATATGCAGAACGGTATATGCCGGCAGGTACGCCGGAATTGTGGAGGGGGGTATATATCCAGGACCTGGAGGTGATCCTTCCCCGGCAGTTCAGCAAAGGCAAAAATATCAAGGAAAGGGTCTCCTTTGGAGCAAAGAACCTTGTGATCGATAATAACGGCATTTCAGGCACTATTTTCGGCCAGAATATACTACCGGCAGGTTCGGCCTCAGGATGGAAATTTTCGGTAGATAAATTCAATTTAGACCTGGAAGCTAACCATCTCACAGGAGCAGGTTTTGATGGTACCATTCAATTGCCTGTTTCCTCTACGCCCTTTTTCTATTCTGCAGTCATCTCTGCGGATAATGAATACCTGCTGAAAATGGGTACGCTGAAGAAGCTGTCGTTCGATGTATGGGGCGCTAAGGCTGACCTGGATTCCAACTCATGGGTACAGCTGAAACTGGCCGACGGACAGTTTGAACCGGAAGCTAACCTGAATGGAAAGATAGGTATCACCACTTCAGGTACTGCAGGAGATACAGAAAGTACGAAGAAAAAGATCGTCAGCTTCCAGGGTATCAAATTCACCAACCTGCACCTGCAAACGAAAGCGCCTTATCTCACCGCTACTTACTTCGGTTATAACGATGAAGCGAAGTTCAGCAACTTCCCAGTTACCATTACAGAGATCGGCCTGTCTGCGAATGAGAAAAATGCTTCCCTGTATTTTGGTGTGAAAGTGAACCTGATGTCGGGTAAGTTCGGTGGAGAAACCAGGGTGTCTGTAGTAGGCGCTTTTGAGGAGAAGGGGGATTACCAGTCCTGGAAATTTGAAAAGCTGCAGCTAGACCTGATCTCTATACATGCTGAACTGGGCAGTGCCATGACGATAGATGGTACCCTGCAGATCATGCGGGATGATCCTGTATATGGAGACGCTATCGGCGGTAGTATCAAGATGAAAGTGCTGAACGGAAAAGTGAAGATAGATGCGAGGGCATTGTTCGGTAGTAAAGACTTCCGTTACTGGTACGTAGAGGCTAAAGCCGACCTGGGACTGGGTATTATGGTTATACCGCCTATCGCTGTGAATGGCTTCGGTGGTGGCGCTTATTACCACATGAAGAAGGACGGTGTCAATATGCAGGCTTCCCTGACAGGTGTGAACTATGTGCCGGATGAAAATACAGGATTGGGGCTGAAGGCCACGGTGCTGTTCACCGTTGGCGCTAAAGTGGCGAACGGGGAGGTTACCTTTGAAGTAGCTTTCAACAACAGTGGAGGTATTAATTTCATGGGATTCTATGGTTATGCTACTATCCTGAAAATAATACCCGGTGTAGGCAATATCACAGAGCGGCTGGGCAAGAAGTTCCAGCAGCTGGCAGATGCTGAGGCCAAAGCTATTAAGAGTCTTGGTGGTGTAGGCGAGAAGCTGGCAGCCCTTAAAGTATCCAATCCTTCCGCAGCCGGACAGGCACTGGCAAAAGATGATTACCGTGTGGGTGAAACAGGCTTGTCTGCTTATGTAGGTATTCAATATGACTTTACTTCATCCACTTTCCACGCCAATTTCGATGTATATGTCAACGCTGCCGGCGGTATGCTGACGGGCACCGCTACCGGCAACCGTGCCGGATGGGCTGTGATCCATATTGCACCGGGTGAGTGGTATTTCTATATGGGTACGCCGGAAAACAGGCTGGGACTCAAATTCAGCCTGGGAAGTATCAAGATACAAACAGGGGCATACCTGATGGCAGGAGACAACATTCCCGGATCTCCGCCTCCTCCGCAGGAAGTGGCCGACATCCTGGGTGTACAGATGAGTGAACTGGATTACATGCGCGATCTCAATGCTACCGGCGGTGGTAAAGGTTTTGCCTTCGGAGCTAATATCAGTGTGGAGACCGGCGATATTACCTTCCTCATTCTCTATGCAAACTTTAAATGTGGCGTTGGTTTCGACATCATGCTGAAAGACTATGGCGACTCGCATTGTGTGGGCAAGACAGAGCCGATCGGTATGGATGGCTGGTATGCCAATGGTCAGGCCTATGTGTACCTGCAGGGTGAAGTAGGGGTGAAGGTGAACCTTCGTTTCATCAAAGGGCGCTTCCCGATCATCTCAGGTGCAGCAGCAGTGCTGATGCAGGCCAAGCTGCCTAATCCTACCTGGATGCGCGGTTATATGGCCGTGAAGTTCAGTGTGCTCGGCGGATTGGTGAAAGGAAATATGCGCTTGAAAGTGACCCTTGGTGAGGAATGCGAGATCGTCAATGGCTCCGGCAGTCCTATTGATGTGCAGATGATATCCGACGTAACACCTGCAGATAAGAGCAACGGTGTGGATGTATTCACTGCGCCGCAGGCAGCTTTCAATATGAGCGTAGGTAAAGTATTTGAAGTGGAAGATGATAACGGTAAGCGCTCTTACCGCTCCCGCCTGTCAGCCTTCACAATCACTGATAATGGTGTAGCGATACCAGGTACATTAAAATGGAATGATAACGGTGATATCGTTTCCTTCTATTCTAAAGAAATACTGCCTTCTAACAGGCCAATGAAAGCATATGTAAAGATCACGTTTGAAGAAGTGGTGAATGGTAACTGGCAAACTTATTATGCTGATGGTAAGGAATGTATTGAAGAAAAAACAGTGGCGTTTACAACAGGTACAGCACCTGATTATATACCTGTCAGCAACCTGGCATACACTTATCCGGTGATGAACCAGAAAAACTTCTACAAAGATGAATATCCGCAGGGCTTTGTTACCCTGAGAAGAGGACAAGCTTATCTGTTTGATCCGCGCTGGAAGTATGAAGTAAGAATGGCGGATCCAGGTGGTAATACGTTGAAGGCGGAAATGTCTTACGACTCCATCAACCAGGTGATCCGTTATAACCAGGCGCCGCTGGCACTGGGCGCTGCTTACCGGTTTGACATCATTGCTATTCCTCCGAATGCATCCGCGACAGACACCGTGGCTGTTTATAAGCAACCAGAGAAAGAAGAAAGTGAGGATGGTAGTTATGAAGTAGCCAACAATAAAGCACAGGTAGTGACAAGGGGCGATATCACGAAGTCGCTGCTCAATTACAGCTTCCGTTCCAGCGTATATAAAACATTCACAGAGAAGATGGGTAAGCTGAAACTGAAAGACGGATTGTATGAGCGCGTTACTTCCGATGTAATCAGGCTCCTGGCAGATGTAGGCGATTATGAAGGCTTCGAGGTAGCGGAAATGACAGGTAATGATGGTACTGGTTTCAGTCCGCTGGTCACAGCCACTGCTACCATGGAAGATGCCTATTTCGGTAGTGATATCAATCCGCTGTTATACCAGCATTACCAGGAGAATGGAGAGATCACCATCGTGAACAGGGACGTTCATATTTTAGGTGTAGTGCCTGACAAGGCGCTGCTCATTATGCCGAGTTATCTGGCGGAAGCAGCAGCCGGTGGCGTTACTTCCTGGTATAAAACGAGGATCCCTTACCTGTATGACCTGCCATTCATTTATAAAGCTGACTATATAGACCTGCAGACAAGAGCTGTACTGAAATACATGCAGACCGGCGATGCCGGTGGCGCAAATGTATTGCTGAACAGTACCTTCCCATTCATGCGCTATGGTAACTACAAAGTGAAATACCAGTATGTATTGCCAGATGGTACGAAGACCAGCAATGCGATGTTTGATTATTATAATTCCTTGAAAATCCGGTAATGAAGAAAGTGAAAATATTATTGTCGCTGTTATTGATGATGGGAGTGTTAAGCTACGCTCCGGCAAGTGCACAACGCAAAGCAGCGAATAATTTATACATGAAAGCTACCGTGCGTAAGTCGGGCGTGTTGCTGCGCTGGGCGGTGGATAATCCTGCCGCCTGGAAGACTACCAACCAATATGGCTTCGAACTGGTAAGGTATACCGTTGCAAGAGACGGGCAGGTATTGAAAACGCCGGAGAAAAAAGTGTTGAATACTACACCACTGAAGCCTATGCCATTGGATGCCTGGGAAAGCATTGCCCAAAAGGATCAGTATGCAGCCATCATTGCACAGGCTATTTACGGTAAGACCTTCGAGGTATCGGGCAATACGGGCAATAAGAGTGTGGCCACCATCATCGCACAGTCAGCCGAACAGGAACAGCGTTTTGCCTTCTCCCTGTATGCAGCTGACAACAGCTTTGCCGCCGCTAAGATGGCTGGCTGGGGCTGGGAAGATAATACGGCAAGACCTACGGAAAGATATCTCTATCGTATCTATACGCTGGCGCCTGTGAGTAAGCTGAAGATAGATACCGGGAATGTGTATATCGGTATGAGTAATTATGAGGAACTCCCGAAGCCGGGCGACGTAGGAGCTATATTCGGTGATAAGAGCGTGATGTTAAGCTGGGAGTATAATGCTTATAAAGCTTACTATACTTCATGGATCGTGGAGAAGTCGCTGGATAATGGCGCGACATATGAGCGCGCTACTAATCTTCCGGTAGCCAATATCAATGAGAAAGATGATAAGCCGTCTCCGCGCATGTATTACATGGACTCTTTGCCTGATAATGAAAGGACCTGTTATTACCGTGTAAGAGGGATCTCACCCTTCGGTGAACTGGGGCCTCCTTCAGAACCCACTTCTGGTAAAGGAAAGCACCTGCTGAGATATGTACCAAACATCCGCAGTAATAATATCAACGAAAAAGGCATTGCAACGATCAACTGGGAATTTGAGGAAGCAGGCAATAAACTGATCAAAGGCTTCCGCCTGAACCAGGCGCCTACTGTGAGTGGGCCGTATAAGGTAGTGATGGACAACATCGCGCCTGAGCAACGTTCTTTGGAATATGCTCATTTGAATCCTACCAATTACTTCACCATGACGGCTGTTGCAAAGGATGGAGGTACTACGACTTCATTCCCTGTGTTGGTACAACCGGTAGATTCTACTCCGCCTGCAGCCCCTGTTGGTCTTTCCGCAACGATAGACAGCAGTGGTGTTGTGACCCTGAAATGGGAGAAGAATAAGGAAAACGATCTCTTAGGATATGCCATCTTCCGTGGTAATAATCCTGGTGAGGAGATGTCGCCGGTGATTGATAGCGTATGGCGTAATAATGTATTCAGAGATAGTGTGGTGGTGAAATCATTGAACAGTAAAGTGTATTACGCAGTAAAGGCGTTGGACCAGCGGTACAATGAGTCTCCCTTCTCCGCAGTACTGGAAGCAAAGAAACCAGATGTGGTACCACCTGCCTCACCGATCTTTTCCGGGTATAGTGTGAAGAACGATACGGTGTACCTGTCATGGGCGCGCAGCAGTGATGAAGATGTTGCGGAACATCTCCTGTACAGGAAAATAGGGTTGGATAAAGCCGCTAAATGGGATCTTATCAGCCGCATTACAGCGCGGGGTGTGTATGGTTATTCTGATGCTGCAATCATTGGCGGTAATACCTACTCTTATATTATTACTGCGAAGGACAGCAGCGGACTGGAATCTATGCCAGTACAACCCGTAACGGTGAAGGTGCCTGTAAGTCCTGAGTCTATCCGTGTAAAAGGCTTCAATGCCGCTGTTAACAGACAGGAACGGTATATCCAGGTATCCTGGAATGCGATAGCAGATAAGACGGCTGAGTACCAGTTGTACAAAGGCGAGAAAGATCAGCCTATCACACTGTGGAAAGTAGTGGAGGCAAGCACAAGAAGCATCACAGATCAGCAGTTAAAGATCAACACTACTTATAAATATGGTATCCGTGTGGTGAAGGCCAGTGGCGCAATGGGGCAATACCAGGAAATAGAAGTTAAATATTAAGATATAAACACAATAGCTATGAAAAGATTTTTACTCTTTTGGCTGTTCTTATTAGTTGCAAAATTTAGTTTGGCTCAAAATGCAGTTGTACCCTATGATATATTCTGGGAAGTATATCTGACTGCCAACGGTGGTACAACCGGCTGTGACAGCTATGTATCCCTTGTAGCTGAGATGGAAAAGGGTGATGAACAGGTGATCGCCAGGATAAATGCGAACAATATATTCACAGGAGGGTTCGGTAATGGCACGTTCTTCGGATCATTCACCTTTACAACTGAGAACAGGATCAAGCGGGTCAGGGTGTATACTATTAAGAAGAACGGCAATTGCAGTGTGGCGGGAGAAGGTACTTATACTACAGCTGATATTGATTATGGGACACGTTGTCCTTACCTGACGTATAATAACATATTCTCCGGATATGGGGCCTCTTCCCAGATGAGGCTCTCTTTCCGGCCTACGACGGATAAGTTTGTATTAAAACTGGATCTGAACCATAAGATAACCAGGTATGCGTACGAATTTAATTCAACGGCGACAGTTAATTATACCGATGGTACAAATGAAACTTTTAGCCTGAAAGATAAATACTATACAGGCGCTTATCAGGATGAGCAGTCATCGCGTGGTATTATGTCCTGGACGCAGAAAGGGGTAAAGGACATTGATATCAACTACAAGTGGAAGAATGAATCTAACCAGGGTTGGCAGTCAGGCACAAAGAAGATCACTATCAATAGCGGGGGGCAGCTGTTTTCGACCAGCACTACTGCTCCCTATGGTAATCTTTCCGCATCAGACGCTGTGATCAACATCAGTTTCCAGCATGTGTATATGTACATAACGTCCGGTCCGGAACCGAATAACACTACGCTGCCGGTAGATGCTAAGATCTACATGAAAACGATCAACCCTGATATAAGAGAGGACGTGATGCGGTGGTATTATAGTTTTGACAACTGGGCTACTTCTCAGGCTTTCCCTGAGAACCTGTTATGGAAGAATCCGACTTATTTCAGCGCTAATGACATGCTATATGGAGCCGGACTTGCTAATTTAGGGAAGACGGTCTCCATCAGAGGATATGATGTTTGTGGTAATCAGGCTTACAGTGCGCCCTACAATCTGGTGATCAGCCTTTCGTCCCCTACATTCTTAGATGCAAAGGGTATTGATGTATCCTGTTATGGTAAGGCAGATGGGGGAATAAAGATGAAGTTCAGCAGGTTGCTGTATCCCGGTGAAACGCTGGGCTTACAGGCCGTAGACCCGAATGCTGGTCCGGGTGGAACTGTAAAGAACTTTGACGTAGTAATAGGACCTGACAGCACTTATACAACACCGGCTGATAAGCCATTAAGTGGAGGAACATATAACCTGACACTCATCGGTGGATACCAGGGCAACACCATTTACAGTGGTTCGGCTGCACATATGGCTACTGTAACGATCTTTGATCCGCAGCCATTGGTGTTTTCAACCCCTGTGCCATCGCCTGTAAAATGTTATGACGGAAGCGATGGTGCGATCACATTATCGGGCAGTGGTGGTACCCAGCCATACAAGCTATTATACAAAGCGGCGGGTGAAACTAATTTCACTACAACAGACTTCACTGCTAATCCTTATACCTTCAGTAATCTTAGAAAAGGAGACTATGTAGTATCTATTACGGATAAAAACAGTTGTCCTGCTAAAAATGCAGCGGGTGATGCAGAGGCAGCAGTGACAGTCACACAGCCGGATGCGCCGTTACAAAAGGATAATGTGACTGCTGTCGATCCATTGGCAAATGGTAGTACAGATGGTAGCATCACTGTACGGCTTAAAGGAGGTTCGCCCTTCGCGGATGGCTCATATAATGTTTCCTGGACAAGAGCTGACGGGCAATCTTTCACACCAGTAAACACAGTAGGAAATAATATTTATACCACGAAGCTTAGTAACCTGGGTGCTGGTATTTATACACTGACGGTAAAAGACAAGAACTATGATGCCGCCGCACCGGCAGGTAATGGCGGTTGTATCTATACGGAGCAGGTAACACTGACAGACCCGCCAGTGTTGGAAGCCGGTATTACTGTTGCTGACAGTATTTCCTGTTATGGTATGAGTGATGGTAGTCTGCTGGCGGTACCCACAGGTGGTGTTCGCATGGCGACAGCACCTTACTATACTTTCCGTTGGTATAAAGATGTAAGTGGCAGCTGGCAGGACCTGAATATCACCAGCATTAAGGCCACTGGCCTGAGTACAGGACGGTACAGGGTGCTTGTGACAGATGCCAACAATATTCAGAAATATTCAGATCCCAAAGATTTTATAGAACCGGGTGATCTTAAAATTCAATTTAGTGAAACGCCGGTATCCTGTTTCGGTGGCAGCAACGGTACTTCTACAGCAACAGTAACTGGTGGTACGCCTCCATTCAGTTATGCCTGGACAGGAGGTGCGACAACTGTAACAGCTACCAGCCTCCCTACAGGCACCTATACACTGAATGTAATAGACTATCACAGTTGTAAAGTGTCTGATCTGTCATTCATAGCACAGCCGGCGGAAGCATTACAAATTGTTAATGCGCCAATTACTTTCCCACGTGGTTATGGTTATACAGATGGTAACATTAAAGTATTACTGAAAGGTGGTACTCCGAAAGCAGATGGCTCTTATAACATCACCTGGAAGAAAGCGGATGGTACGGTATTAAGTAATTACACATCCACTCTGCAGCCAGGAGGCTATGAAACCCTGCTTAGCAATATTGGCGCGGGTGATTATGTATTAACTGTAACAGATGCTAACTATACAGGTACTGGCCTACCTTCTGATGAACAGGCTTGTTATCTCGAACAACCATTCCATGTCACCCAGCCTGATCCTATCGTTACACAGGTAGCAGAACAGCATTATGTATCCTGTAAGGGTGATGCCGACGGTGCTTTGATTGTAACAACAACAGGTGGTATGAAGTATCCGGCAGGACAGGCACCTTATCTCTATGAATGGTACCGTTTAGATAGTGGTACACCGGTATTATTGTCTCAGACCACTGCAATTGCTTCAGGCCTGCCTGCGGGTATATATAAAGTGATAGTGACAGATATGAATACTGTCAGCAAAGAATCTGATTCTTTTTTACTGGTGGAACCGGAGCTGCTGGAAGTGAAACTGGCAGCACGTGCTGTGAGTTGTAACAGCGGTACGGATGGTTTTGTAAAGTCGACGGTAACAGGTGGTACGCTGCCTTACAGCTGGTCATGGACAAACAGCGCCAATACACAGGATATTATTAACGTAGCAGCAGGTAATTATGGTCTGCTGTTAACAGATGGACATGCTTGTATTGTACAGAAAGATACCACTGTTATTGAACCTGCTATGCCGCTGGCAGTAGCAGACGTGACCCCGGTTGATCCTAAGGCATTCGGCTATACCGATGGTAGTATACAGGTGACGCTGACAGGTGGAACACCCGATGCAGCTGGTTTGTATAATATCGAATGGATAGATGCTACAGGTAAACAGCTCAGCACATTTACACAGACAAAAACGGCAAACGGGGTTGTTACCTTATTGCAGAACATAGGAGATGGCAGTTATACACTGAAAGTAAAAGATGCACAGTATGCTATTTCTACAGATGGCAGTACAGCAGGTTGTTATGTAGAGGCTACCTATACCTTGCATGAACCGCCTTTGCTGGAGGCTGTGCTGAGAGAGTACCGCTATATTTCCTGTGTCAATCTCGCAGATGGACAGCTGGCTGCGCATGCACAAGGCGGTATTCCTTTTACGAGTGGCCTGCCTTATAAATACCAGTGGTATAGCGTTGTGAATGGGGCAGAAACACTGATCCCGCAAACGGATAGTATCATCACCGGTATGCCGGCGGGGAATTACCTGGTGAAGGTGACTGACTTCAATAACATCACCCGTAGTTCTCCGGTATTTACATTACAACAACCTGCCAAACTTAACATCAACTTCACTACAGCCGCCGTGACTTGTGCATCTGGTATGGATGGCAGTATTGTAGCTAATGTGACGGGTGGTACACAGCCTTATCAGTATGAATGGACAAACGGTGAAACGACGGCTACCATTAAAGATCTGACAGAAGGTGCTTATATGTTGTACGTAACAGATGCACACGGTTGTGTGGCGCTGAAACAAACAGATATCTATATTCCGGAAGGTATTAAAACTACTCCTGTCGTGAAAGCACCGACCTGTAATAATTATTGTGATGGCACTATCACGGTAGGTGTAAGTGGAGGTATTGCGCCTTATACCTATGCATGGGATAATGGCAGTAAGACGAAAGACCTGACTGGTCTCTGTGCAGGTAAGTATACGCTGACCATTACAGATGCCA
The DNA here is from genome assembly GCF_900142925.1 of Chitinophaga sp. CF418. GTDB lineage: Bacteria > Bacteroidota > Bacteroidia > Chitinophagales > Chitinophagaceae > Chitinophaga. The sequence continues at coordinate 482,495 of NZ_FRCN01000003.1, read as the reverse complement.
ACAACTGTAAACGCATTCAGTCATTCACCCTGACTAATCCAGGACCGCTTGTTATTAATGTGGGTGCAGATAAAACACTCTGCAACGGCCAGACATGGACAGTGAATGCTACTATTCCTGACGCGCAGGCAAAATATAAATGGAGCGGCGATAATGGTTTCACTGCTGACAAACCTGGTGTTACCCTTAATCAGACTGGCAGCTACAACGTGCAGGTGACAGACAGCAAGGGATGTAAGGGGGCAGATACCATCGCGATCAAACAATACCAGGCTGATATTGCTGCGGAGTTTATATCTCCGACACAGGCATTCAGTGGCGAAACTGTTTCTTTCGTGAATATCAGCTATCCAAAACCTGAATGGGTGGAATGGGTGCTGCCGCAGGATAAAGGCGTGACTGTAGTAAGTAAGGCAGATATGCTCACTGAACTGCAGTTTGCTGATACCGGCTTCTATACCATTACCCTCCGTGCACATATCGGCGATTGCGAACAGGTATTTACCAAGAGCATTTCGATCCTGAAAGGGCAGGACTTCCCTGCACCTGGTGGAGCGCAGACGCCGTTCATTCTTGCCTTTAACGTGATGCCTAACCCGACTGATGGTCAGTTCACCGTACAGGTAAAACTGGACAAACAATCAGAGATCAGGTTACGCATGATCAATATCATTTCCAATCAACTGGTCAGCGATAGAAAAGAAAGTGCGGCCACGCAGTTCAACGTCAACTACCAGCTGAATGTAACAGCGGGTACTTACCTGTTGCTGCTGGAAACACCAATGGGCAATGCGGTGAGGAAAATTGTCATAAACAAGTAGCAGTCAGAAAATGAAAATCAGCATACATAAAACATTCCGTATAGCGCTGCTGGCAGGCATGCTGCTGTGCGCCGGTTATTTCAGATCGGCGGCGCAGCAGTATCCTGTAAAGGTGCAGGTGCAGTTATTGCAACCGGTATCGCCACAGCTGGCTAACCTTTACAGTGGTACACAGGCCAGGTTGATCATCACCCTGCTGAACACTGACCTGCAAAAGCCTTCTTTATCCGTCCGCCTGCGTCTTACCATCAAAGGTGGGAATGCTATGCTGCGCAATAAGGATTATGGCTATTATCCCAACATCCAGCTGGATGCCGGTATTCCCCTGCAACTGAGCCTGGATGACCTGGCTCCTTATTTCCAGATCAATAACCTGGATGCTTCCGGTATATCACCCTCGCAACTGCTGCAGAACAGCCGTTTACCCGATGGGTACTTTACCTTTTGTGTAGAGGTGGTGGAGGTCAACAGTGGTCAGCTGGTCAGCAGCAGCACACAGGGTTGTTCTCCTCCCGCGTGGATCAGTACCAGTCTGCCACCCTTATTGAACCTCCCGCTCAAAGGAGGGGGAGTGGCATACAGAGAACCGCTGAACATGACCTTCAACTGGACGCCCCGGCATATGAGCAGTGCCAATGCTGCTTTCCAGACAGAGTATGAGTTCACGATATCTGAGCTGTGGGATACTACCATTGCACCGGAAGCTGCATTCCTGAACACGCCTCCTTTATATCAGACTACTACAGCAGCAACAACATTGTTATACGGACCTGCACAGCCGCCGCTTATTCCAGGTAAACGATATGCCTGGCGTGTGAAGGCAAAGGCTAAAATGGGTATTGATGAATATGATGTATTCCTGAATAACGGATATAGTGAGATCTACTGGTTCGTACTACAGGAAGACTGTCAGCCGCCGCAACAGGTGCTGGCTACGGTGCAGAAGAACGTCGTTACTGTCAGCTGGTTACCGCAACAGAAGATGTCTGAATACATAGTGGAATATCGCGAAGCGAATAAGGACGACGCAGAATGGTTCAATGTAAAAACAACCGAAGAGCATGTAGCCATTTATGATGCGGTACCTGGCAGAAGTTATGAATATCGTGTAGGTGGTTATTGTGTGGCTGAGACAAAGACAATGGGAGATCTGCATGGATTTAAGATGCCGGCAAAAGATACTGCTGTAAATAAGAACTGCGGATTATTGCCTGATATCAAACTGGCTAACCAGGAGGCTATCAAGGAGCTGAAGAACGGCGACCAGATCATGGCGGGCGACTTCCCTGTACGTCTGATGACGGTATCGGGCGCAGGTACTTTCCAGGGTACAGGTTATGTGATGATCCCATTCCTGAGTGATGCGAAGGTGAAAGTGAAGTTTAACAATATTACGGTAAATACCAGCCGTCAGTTGCTGAGTGGTGTGATACAGACCACGTTTGACAGTTTGGAAACGCAGGTGGCGAAAGTGGGGGATGTAGTACAGGCTGTAAAAGATCTGGGTAGTGTGGTAATAGATCTGGCTCACCTGACGGTAGATAGTGATTATCTGCTGGTGAAGGAGTTGGCAGATGAGATCAGGAAGCTCGCGGAAGATGAATTGCCGGAGGAACTGAAGGACCGTATAGTCCAGGCAGCGGATAACCTGGAGAAGGCCAAGAAGGATTACGACGAAGCGAAGGCAGCGTATGATAATGCGAAAACACCTGAGGAGAAAGCAGCGGCGAAGGAGAAGAAGGACAAAGCAGCGGAGGCATTTGAAGAAGCGAAGAAAGAGGCGGCAGCAGTGAATGAAGAAAAAGAAAAGTTCATAAAAGATGTAACTGACCTGTTGGTGAAATCTGCCAGAGCTTTAAAAGCACAATATACAAGCAGCAGGAGACAGGCTATTTCACAGGAACTGACCAGCAGTAAGAAGAACCTGCAGGACCTGATACTTAGTGTGAAAAAGGCATTGTTAAATGGGCGGGAGTTGCCACAGGGAGGAGCTGCATCGGCACAGGCAGGTATCATCTTTATTGATACAACAGTGACCGCAAATGCTGAAAGTAACGATTTCGATAAGTTAAGTATTGCCTTTAAGAAGGCAGAACTGGAACAGAAAAAAGTAAGTGCAGTTGATATTCTTGAAAGAGATATTTCATCGAGGGAATACTATGAGCTGGTGAAAGAAGTGTTCAGGAGAAGAGGAACAAATGTGGTTGATTTTATAGTGGAACAGCGGAAGAATGGAGCGAGTGATGATGAAATAGTAAATGAGCTGAAAGGAAAGTTGGAAGAATTATTAATTGATTTAATCAGTAAATAGTCCGAAAGATGAGACGTAAAAGTATAATACTGTTTATACTGGTATTAATGATGACGAAGGTCTTCGCTGTGAATACAGATGACAGCACCTTGTCTGTTATCATTGCCAAAGGCCGTGCAGAGCTGAAACTGTTGCAGGAACAGAACCAGCGGAATGATGAAGCGGGATTATCTGAAAGGAACCAGTACATATTGAATATCCATACCGTTGATGAAGGCGGGCCTGTTAAGGTAGAATCCCTTGATAAGGAATTTATCAAACAACGCAAGCTGACCTATGAAGCAGGTAGTCCAGCTGTTGCGGGTGATTTTTTTATCACTGATGTGAGTGCGCTGAATAAATTAAATGAGAAGCTGCGTGTTTTAAACAGTAAGAAAGAGAATGCCATTAAAACATATCTTTTGATGGTGGACTTCGTGCCTATGGCGTTTGATAATGGGATCAGCGCTGATATAACCCTCAAAGAATTGCTGAGTGAGAATAGTGAAGATGTCAGGAATAAAGCTGTTGCGGCACTTGCCTTGCAGGATGCCAGACAGATCGTCGAAGGAATTACTGAGCCTTTCATTAAACAGCAGCAGGATAAGGTCCTATTCTGTGGGCTTATGAAATTTAAGGTCTTTGTTGAAAGTTATAAGCTACGGGATATCTATCTGTATTATCCGCACAATAATGTGGATGATGTAGTGAATGGCGCTTATCAGACGATCCTGAAGAATTATATTTCCTCTATCGCATTTAAGAATGGTCCTCAGTACGTGGAGGATTTCATTGTGGCCATGGAGGGAAATAACAAGGACTATCAGAACCTGCCAAATGTGAAGGAGAAGATCATGCAGACGACTACTTCTTCGGAGATGTATGCCTTGTTAAAGACTATCAGTAATAAGGCGTATGATGCTCTGACGGGAGATGAGAGGCTCCATGCTATTAAAGTCCTGGCTGGAGTGGAGATCTTTACGGAGGCCCAGACGCTCATCAATGAATTATTGGAAAGTACACAGCCTGACGATGCCAATACCTTACTGGCTGCTATGGAGCAACTAAATGACAAGGCGCCGGCTATTGTAAAGATCTATCCGGGTAATGTGGGAGTTGGTTCAGGTGGCCCACCCACAGATGGGCCTAACCGTAAGAAGGATTGGTGTTTGCTGCGAGGTATTACGGAAGAAACCAAAGATATGAAGTTTGGTCCCTGGGGAGAGGATAATTACAAAAGGCTAATCAAGGCATTTATTGCCATCTGTAAGATGTCCTCCGATTTCAACGATCAGGTGAAAGTGCTGCAGGATGCCAACAGCGATAAAATTGTAGACCGCACTATCTTCTATACTTACAATAGCATTTGGTCAAAGATAGAGGCCACGCTGGTGAATATCAGTCCTATGATGCCGCCGATGGTACAGAAGATTGACAGGAATACCAGCTACATAGACAACTGCGAATTGAAGACAGAGACACAGCTGTTCTTTAGTTATATGGGACCCGATGATGATCAGGGTGGAATAACATTGAAACCATTCGAGCCTATCGTGTTTGTTAATAACAGCGATCTGGGTATGCTGGCTGATCTGAACAGCGGTGAGAAAATGTTTGTTACGCCGGCCATTCTCCTCAAATATGTGGATGAGAAGGCATTCAACCAGACAGCTGCTGATGCTACTATGGCTGCTGTGGATGTAATTTCACTGGCTACCGGATATGGTGAGATCAAAGCGGGTGTGACAGGGATCAGAAAGGCCTGGGTATTGTTTGATATGTTCAACAGTGGTATGAACCTCTCTCTGAATGTGACAGGCGCCACTCAGAATGAAAAGGTAAGAGATATATTGAATGCCTATAATCTCATCACAGGAGGTATCTCTATTACAAGGATGGCTGCAGGCGGTATAAAAAATGTATATACGTATATACGTGGAAAGAAGGTGCTGAATGGAGATGATATCGCACAGTTGTTCAAAGCAATTGAAAATGGCGGAGAAGAACTGAAGATGATACCCAAAGCAGACGTTGAAAATATTGAGCTCCTCGTTAAGCGGGTGCGTGATGAAGCGAAGGCACGGGGACTAACAAAGCTGGAGAAAGATGCAGATAACCTGCTGGCGAGAATGGGTAGTGTAGCAGAGGATGGCCAGTTGCTGCTAGCAAGAATGAAAGCGTTGAAATATGGTGAACTGGAGAAAAAAATAGCTAACTTAAGTACCGCATCGAGAGAGAAGTTCCTGCAGGAATTTGATGCTATCAGCGACAAAGGCCTGGAAATCCTGAACAAAAATCCAAAACTTATTGATAACTGGGAGCTTAATGGTGATTTTTATAAGCAGCCATATCCCGGTACAGGACATAAGCCATGGGATGCCAGTGTAGAGAGCATTAAGGCGGAAGCAGATCCGGATAACCTGCATCTGTTATCGGCGGTTGAGTCAAAAGGGCCGGTAGCGCCATCTCAAAAAGCACTGGCCGGTGCTTTTTGTCCGAAGCTTACGAAGGAAAAGGGATTCGTTTCTTTAAAATATAATAATCCTGATTTTGATGTGGCAACGCTGGAACCCGAACTGCGGACGCACTTGGATTATCTTAATTTTATCAGAGATGATGCAGAAGCCGGGGGAAAGATTTTCGAAAAATTATATACTAATATAAAAAAAACAAAGCTACTTGCAGCTGACAAAGCAGGTATTCATGCGGAAGTACAGGCAGTGAATGAGATCATTAAAAAAATGAAGGCGGAGGGCCTGTTTAATTCACTGGAAGATCTGAAAGATATCCGTGTGCTGGTAAGAGGACCGAAGATGAAGAATCTCGGGACAAATACAAACATGATCCGTTGTCCGCATTGTTACAGGATTCTCCTGGGGGTAAACATGGTGGGTAATTTATAATAATATGGAAGAGATAGTGCTTAATATAGATGATAAGGCATACGTGTTCACAGTATCGCATGATGCAAAGAACTGGCATAGTCCGGAGAGCGATATCGTGGCGGGGCATTTGCTGGAGTTCTTAATAAATATAGAACAAACCAGGGATGCGTTATTCAGTTGGGAAGATGTAGCGGCATTTATCAGCAATGTACATAAGCATAACAGTTGGTATGTGGAAAGAATTGCTGCGGCCAAGGGGCCGGTATTGGGCTTGTGCAGATCCTTCTTCAAAGATGGCATCGATGAAGAACAGGATCGCCATTTAGATCTTGACCCGGGCATCATTGAATATAAAGGTTATAGCACGACAGCGGCAGGAGAGAGGGTGTATCACTATGCTATTCATTACTTACTCTCTGATGCAAGAGATCCATACGAGGATATGGGAATGTATCTGTGGTGCGCGGCATTCGCCGGCGGGCGGATCACTGGAGTAAAATTTGACTTATAAACATTATAACAACATGATGGAGAGAACGTGGAGCCGGGAAAATTTTCAATATGAGGAAAACACTGCCAGCTGGCATCTGAAAGAGGAATGGCAGCTGGCGGATGTTGCCATAAAGTGTAATATACTGTCAGTTGCTTTCCGGAATGGAATAGTGGACTGGACTATCGTAAATGACTTCATGAACTTCCTACAGAAACGTAAGCTGCAAATTAGGGAAGATGTGCATTGGGCAGGCAGGATCATCAGCGCTATGGGTGAAGCTAATGCAGAAGTGGTGCCACCGCAGGATAAACTGCAACTGGCTGGAGTAACGCTGAAAAGGTACTCTGAGAGCGGCTATTCCTTTACTTATGATTATCTGTTATCAGCTACTACTTCCGGGGAAACCTTTTATTGGACGGTCCGTCTCAAAGATTACAGTATTGCCGGTGTGACTGAAAGTGAAATATACATTTAAAATCATGAGAAAAAATATTAATATTATGCTTTAAATGATATTAATCCTTTAGACCAACAGATGGCAAAATATCTGGACTTTTTACAACCATATGCGAAGCACCTGGGTGATCCTCAGGGAGTTAGTGAGGCAGAGATCAAAGCGATCGAACAGCAGTTTAATGTTAAACTACCGTCAGCTTACGTAGAATTCATCTCCATTTTCGGTAAGAAAAAGGGCCGCATCCTCAGAAATTACTCGAGCGAAGTATCCTACCTGACGCAAAACAGGAAAGATGCTGTTAAAGCATTGGAGAGTATGGGAAACGGTTCTTTCGTGATCAAAGACAGTCATTTCTTCTTCGGCGAGTGGCAGGGACTTTCTTCTTATTTCTTTGATTGCGAGCAGCTGGAAGACGATCCCCCGGTATATGTTCTTGATGCAGGTAAGGCGGATGTTTTTAAGCCTTCGTTTTCACAACTGATCAGGGAAGAACTGACCAAAGTATTAAAATTTGATGGGGTTATCAAAAAGTAACCTCCCACTTATTGTACCTTACTCACATCCGATAACCGTACCATTTCAGGCATCGGGCAGATGGCCAGGCAAAGTACTGCCGGAGGCGTGTCTGTAGCATGCATGTTAAATGCAATGGTGTCGCCCAGATTGATCGCAGCCGGTAACACGGTGGTAATAGTACTGTCTGTCCCCAGAATGTTAACCTTGTAAAGTCTGCCGCCTTCTATAGATGAGCAGCAATTGTCAGCTGTTGAGACTACCCCCTTAAAAGACCTGCCATTTTCTTTCGAGCAGGATAAAATGAAGATAATAGTGGAAAAAATAAAGAACTTTTTCATTTCAATTAGTCTGGTTGATAACGCGGGTATAGTAACCTTATAACGGGTGTGAGAAGGAAAAGTTACAGACTGTTGCAGGCCCCGTGGGAAAATGATATGATGTTTTCCATATATTTAACTTTCAAGCAGTAAGCATTAACATGATAAATCCGAATCTGACAGAACAGGAAGCGATCGACATTCAGCAGCAGTTAAGAGGGCAGGTCATCGAGTCTGACCAGTTGCCTGCTGAAATAAAGCTGATCGCGGGTGTGGATGTGGAATATGATAAGGACAGTGAAGCTATTGCAGGTGCTTTTGTATTGCTGGACTATCATACACTGGAAGTAGTAGAAGTAGCCACACATTGCATGGAGGTGACTTTCCCATACATCCCCGGTCTGTTTTCCTTCCGTGAGATGCCGGTTCTGCTGGAAGCATGGAAGAAGCTGAAACAGCATCCTGATATCATCATCTGTGATGGGCAGGGGAGGGCGCATCCACGGCGTTTTGGCCTGGCATGCCATATGGGTGTTCTATTGGACAAACCCACCCTGGGATGCGGTAAAACAAGATTATTTGGGAAATATGATCAACCTGGCCCGGACCGCGGTTCCATCAGCCCTTTACTGGCGGAAGATGATGGAGAGCATATCGGGAATGCATTGCGGACACAAACGGGAATTAACCCGGTGTTTGTGTCTGTGGGGCATAAGATCTCACTGGATACTGCAACCAGCCTGGTATTAAAAATGTGTACGGAATACCGCCTGCCGGAAACGACCCGCAAAGCAGATCATTACGGGCGGGAGGCATTCCTGGCATATAAGAACGGCACTACTCCGCCGCTTCAATGACGATCTTTTCCGGCGTGAGGATATCAATGTTATAATAGAGATCGTAAGTTGAATAAGCGCGGATCTTACCATGCACAAATTCAGCCTTTGTGAATGGATTGGTGGCGCTACTGAATAAAGCCCAGATCAGCTGATCATCATTTTCCGTAAGGGCTACAAAGCCTTCATGTCCCATACCCCCTTCGCCGAAATAAACTTTCTTCCCATCAGGAAGCGTGAGGACGCCAGGATGACGTTCTATCTGCGACCATACATCGTCATTGTATTTTTCAACACTTTTCAGATTGGTTTCACAGACAGGATTCACATAATGTAACTTCCCTTTTTCTGTTGATACAGCATAAAAATCGAGGATGATCACTGTGCCATCTGCAAAAAGAATGGCGTCTATACCCGGTAATTCGTTATTATTCCAATGCTCCTGGATGATGTTCGTCATGTGTATGTTATTTATTCGGATATACGATTGTAGGTTTATTAGGTGAACCATGAGGCCGCAGATCAGCTTTTTGAAGATCAGGTCTTTTCTTTGGTTTGGAATTCAGTTTCTTTTCAAGATTGCTGCGATAAGTACCGCCATCAGGACGTGGATCGTCCAGGTTGACCATACGTATCGGCACCTGTGGTACCTCTGCCATCTGTGCCGCCATCAAACGCCTGTTGTCAAGGCTGACACGGTGACCGTCTATCTCTGCTACTTCCAGCGGGCTCCTTGACCAATCCCATTTACCATCTTTCATCAGCTGTGCATATTCTTCTACCTGATGTCCAACATATCCCTGGGAGAAATTCAGTGATTTCGGATCCACCCATTCGATAGGATTCAATCCGAATATATCTACATAGGCATCCGGCTTTTTCACATATGCGTAAAGATGGATACCACCGAATAATCCTGTAGGATCATGGCTGATATAACTGCCTTCCTCCGGACTATAATACCTGAACCTGTTGTAATAAAGTCCTGTTTCTGCATCCTCATACTGCCCCTGGTAGCGGAAGGGTACAAAGTTACGGTCGCCTGCTAACTTACGGACGTTTCCATAAATATCCAATTCGCAGGACCATACCATGTTGCCTTCATCGTCGTATGCCTCGCAGGGCGTACCGAGATAATCGGTGATAACGGAATATTTTTTACCTCCACTGATCCGCGCAGCGGGAACAGCAGCATCTGCCTCAAAGGTCCAGGTGATCAATGTTTCAGCGGGAACGGGTTCCGGTGGTGTTAATATATTTCCATCTTCATCTATAGTGGTAACAGGGCGTTGTTTTACAGGATAATGCCATTCGTGCAGCGGGACATTGCCATCCCAGAGCCAGCGGGTGATCTGTTGTTTATAGATCTTCGCTGTTCTTCTGCCTAAGGCATCATATTCGAATAATACAGCCTGTTTGTCGGGCCGGATGACTTTTTTCAGCATGCCATTGCCATACCATTCGTATTCCCATACTTTCAGATCTCTGGTGGTCTTGCGAATGAGGTTCCCTTCTTCGTCATATTCAAAACGGGCGGCGGTACTTTCTTTTAATTGTCCGCTGGCGCCGTATTTTCTGTCTTTGCGTTCAGGTGTTTTATACAGGTTGCCCATTTTATCGGGCAGACGATAGTCGTATTGCCCGTCTTCATACTGCGCTCTGGCAAGGTGACCGAAGCTATCATGACTGAATGTACTTACTCCTTTATCGAGTGCATTAATGATCTGCCGTAATTGCTGATTGGCATCCCAGCGGTAATATCTGCTTCGTAAGGTGCGTGAATGATGACTTACGCTATGATGTGCCGGCAGGCCGGCATCATCGTAAACACGCCTGCTTGTAATTCCTCCCGGCAACAATCTTTCTGTTTCAAGCCCCCGCAGGTTCCTGCCGATCTGTGCTGTCCAGTGATCATCGATGTTGCCATCAGTGGCAGTGATACCTGTTACTACACCGTTGAAGTTGCGATCATACCGGATGTCTGCCCCCAGGCTGCTGCTGACATGGAGTCGTTTGCCATACTTATTGAATTCAGTGCTGATCTCATGTCCGTTCTGGTATTCTTTCACAATATTGCCGAGTACATCTCTTTCGAATCGGATGGTGCTGTTTTCATTGATGGCTTCCATCAGCTGGCTATTACGATTGTAAGTAAATGTTTCCCAGCTGCCGTCACTATGTTCAGCTCTCGTTAAGCGGTAGTTGTAATCGTATTCATAAACGGTAGATCTTTTACCCGGACGGTCTATTCTTATTACATTTCCTTTAGCATCCCTTTTCAGGTAGCGGGACACATTATCAAAGCCTGTCTCCTGAATGACCTGTCCACGCTGGTCCCGCTTAAAGCGATAGCTTTCTCCATGTTCATTGACAACAGCTACCAGGCGTTCTTCTGTATCGAGCAGGAAGTGTATTTTGGCGCCGTTCTCTTCCCTGGATTGCAGGCTGCCCAACTGTGTATAAGTGAAACGGATATCGTGGTGTTTGTCTTTTGCATGAATAACTTCATCATAAGCATTATACCCCAGCCGGATGTGATTGCCGTCGGGCGTCCTGATATCAGTAACCCTGCCCAGGGTATCGTATTGGAAGTGCTGCGCTTCCTGCTGCGGATTATTGGATTGGATACATTGGCCCCACGCATCATATTGCCAGCCGTATGTACCACCATCGGGTAATGTGACAGCGGTCAGGTTGAAGTCTTCGTCATATTCCAGTGAGGTGCTGCCAGAGCGTAATCTTTCTACTTTGCGTATTAGTTGCTGTTGATCATATGCAAACATCACGAGGCTGCCATCGGCTTCTGTAATGGTATGTATCTGACCATTATGTTCATTGTATACATAGCTGCGGGTGTCGCCTTGTGCAGCTCTAACAAGCAGAAGATTGCCTTCTTCATCATAGGCGAATGATTGTGTGGCGCCATCCGCTTTTGTGAAGGCAACACAGTTACCCCATTCATCATAGGAAAATCCTGTGGCATTTCCTTCTTCGTCTATATACCTGTATATCTCAAAATTTTCAGTGTATTCTGTAAATGTGGAATGACCGAGTGCATCTTTGACCTGGTGTACCACAAAGTCTGGCGTGTAATAGTAGGTGGTTTCCTGCCCGAGAGAATCAGTGAGCACATTGTATCCTTTCTCAGGATAATATGCAATATATCCTTCCAGTACACCTTTTTCTCCCCAGGCGTGGATACAACGGCGCTGCCGGTCATATTCCCAGTAGAAGGATTGTCCGTTCCTGTCTGTTCTTTGTATCATCAGGTGATCTTCATAGATCATCCGGATAGCTTTGCTGTTGGCATCAATGATGGCGGAAAGATCGCCGGCTTCATTGTATTCATAACTTACCATGAGGCGTTCCTGCCCACGGTGGTGAGCTGTTACCCGGATGATCCTGCCGCTTTTATCATTTTCTACATGCAGTTGTCTGCCGGCAGTGTCGATGATACGTTGAAGATCGCCTTTGAAGTTATAGTGGAAGGTGATGATAAATCCGGCTTTGTCATGAATGGATACAAGACGGTATTGCCGGTCAGCAGGATGCAGTTTATGGAACGTATAAAAAAGTTTTTCCTTCTGATCGTAGAGCAGGTAGCTGTTGATATCTGTCCGTGTGAGCGTAAGCTGTTCATGACGGTTATACTCGCTGGGCATTCCGGTGGGAGTATATTCAAAGACGGCGCTACGGCCGTTTTTCAGCAATACGAGCGTGATGCCTTCCTGTACAAATTCCTGCACACGCATATCATAGGAGAAATGCGTGGCATGCCCCAGTACACCCTTGTGTGGGCTATCACTGTTCCATGAGCGTGCCCATGTAAGCGGAATGGGGCCGGGCAGTTCGAAGTCTGTACCATCATATATAACGATGCCCTGTACGAGGTCAACAGGTTCCAGTCCAAGTTTACAGAGAAAGTTACTGAGTTTATTACTGCCAAGGGTCTTCTGTAGTGCATGGTTGAATTTTGTGACCACCTTTTTCAGTCCTTTCATGAGTGCGCCAAATCCATAAGAAGCCAGCAGGTTGATCAGCACACCGGCCCAATCGGGCACATAGGGGCCGCCTACCATTACAGGCTTGCCGAACGACAACGGAATGGAGAAGGAGGTGGGCAGGTACATGCTGGGCCGGGGCTTCATCTTTTTACCCGGTTGCAGGGAAAGGGGAAGGCCAATATCATTGCAGGTCATCAGCATGTGTCCGGCGGGACTCATGAGGCGGCCTTCCGTCTTTACTTTTTTGCTGCCATAAAAGTTGACGGAGTCATGTCCGATCAATGGAGCCAGCACCCAGGGACCACCCATAGGGAAGTGCATGAATATGATGATAATGCCACTGGTGTCGCTCACACCCCGGGGTACATGGTTGACTTTCGTCGTAGCACCAATAAAAGGAATGTAATCCATGGGATCTATTACAAATCCGATATATGGATGCGGCAGTGGGATGGGAAATCCAAATAGCAGTACAATATGGATATCAAGGCCAATAACGGGTACAAAATGCTTATTACTTACTAACATGCTAAGAGGTTTTTCTACGGGCTAAACCAGGGTTACGAAAGTGGAAATATTTTCCAGATACAGTTATGGTGCAATATAAAAATTATTCTATTATCTTAACCCCCAAGGCAATACTCAACCAGAACAAAATCGCAATGTAAATGAAACAAAGGCTCCTGTCGCTCGACTTTTTCAGGGGTTTGACCGTGGCAGCTATGATCCTGGTCAATAACCCGGGAAGCTGGTCCTATGTCTACCCTCCGCTGGAACATTCAAAATGGAATGGCTGTACACCCACCGACCTGGTATTTCCCTTCTTTCTCTTTATGGTAGGGGTATCTGTCACCTTTGCGCTAAGTAGCCGTAAAGCGGATGCAGGAGGGCATGGGAAACTGATCCTGCATATTATCCGCCGGGCGGCCATCCTTTTTGGAATTGGACTGGCTTTCCGTCTCATCCCTTCCTTTGACTTCTATAATCTGAGGATCCTGGGCGTTTTACAGCGCATTGCGATCGTTTTTCTTATTATCTCCCTGCTTTACCTTAAAACGGATACAAGTGCCCGTATATGGCTTTGTTTTTCGTTTCTCGTGATATACTGGCTGCTCATGACAGTAGTTCCTGTGCCTGGTATCGGCCCGGCGAACCTGGAGCCAGGTACCAACCTGGCGGCCTGGCTGGACCGCACGGTAATGGGAGAGCGGCACCTGTGGAAGCAGGCCCGTACCTGGGACCCTGAAGGCATTTTAAGTACCCTGCCGGCCATTTCAACAGGGCTGCTGGGTGTTATGACGGGCGACTGGCTGCGCCGTAAGGATAAAGAAGATGCAGAAAAGGTTTCCTGGCTGTTTTCTGCTGGTTTTCTGGCTGTGTTGGCTGGCCTGGTATGGGACGGGTTTTTCCCGATCAACAAGTCCCTCTGGACAAGCTCTTTCGTGCTTTATACCGGCGGATTGGCTGCTATGGGGCTGGCATTGTCCTATTGGTTCATTGATGTGCAGCAATACCGTCGTTTTACACCGCCTTTTGTAGCCTTTGGCAGGAATGCCATTACCGCCTATGTTTTGTCCGGAGCCATTCCTATGATCTTTAAAGGGATGTCAGGGGGGATGTTCAGCCGCTACTCCGGTATATTTTCACCTTTCAATGCATCCCTGGCCGCAGCCATTACACTTGTGTTGCTGATGTTCATACCGGTATGGATCATGTATAAGAGAAATATCATCGTAAAAATCTGATGTGGAACGAAAATGTTACCACTGGCCGATATTTTTTTTGTATTATTAGGCAATCGTCTTCCTAAACTTACTGCCAATGCAATCGGAGAGTCACGTGTTATGGTGGAATGCGTTTAAACAGGGGGATTGGGATGCTTTTACTGCGCTCTACGGCGAATTTTATGAACTGTTGAACAATTATGGCCGCAAGTTTACGCAGGATGCGGACCTGATCCAGGATGTAGTACATGATCTTTTTGTAAGATTATGGACCACCCGTACACGGCTGGGCAATCCCGCCTCCGTGAAGAACTACCTGTACAAAGCATTACGCTCTGCATTGTTCCGTAAAATACAGTCCCTTTCCAAATTTGTAGAACTGGATAATGCTTCCGGACAGGGAGGCTTTGCAGTGAACTTCATCCCCGATGCCTCTTTCCGCCAGGAAGAACAGGAACTCAGGAACCAGGTGATCGCCCTGGTCAATACATTGCCTGCACGCCAGCAGGAGATTATCTTCCTCCGTTTTTACGAGGGAATGTCCTATGATGAGATAGCTGTCATTATGGATATTAATATGAGCTCAACCTACAAGTTATTATATAAGGCACTCGATAACCTGCAAAAAGTGTCAGATAAACGCTTCTTAACGCTTTTAAGCGTTCTCTTTTTCCTCTCCAAAAGTTTTTCAAAAAAAATTATGATTCCGGAGGGATAATTTCCACCATGTCATGTCTAATAGTAGTAAATCTGGGATATCGTGATGAACAACGAGAAATATGCAACATATAGATTGGAAGACTTCCTGGACGATGATGCCTTTATAAAATGGGTGTCAGGTAAAGAACAGGATACACTTGTAACACAGTTCTGGAGCGAATTCCCTTTAGAGTACCCATCCGCTGCCGCCAACTATGAGTTTGCAGTCAGTGTGATCCGTACTTACCGTTCGCAGGAAGTGTGGGAGAACAGGGATAATAAGGCACATGTACTTGAAAGGATCACCGCTACCATAGAAGCAAATAACAACCGCCGTCCTGCGCTGCTCCGTCGCATGAATACCTGGGTAAGGGCTGCAGCTATTGTCCTGATCGCTACCGTGGGAGGTTACCTGCTCTATAACAGGCTGGGTAAACCTGCACGCGAAGTCATAGCAACAGGCTATGGTGAAAAAAGAACGATCACGCTGCCCGACCATTCAGTAGTAACGTTGAACGCTTCTTCCTCCATTGCTTTCAATGAGAAATGGGATACGATCTCATCCAGGGAAGTATGGATAGAAGGGGAAGCTTTTTTCGATGTAAAACACCTGAACAGGGATACTGCCAATATCAGACCCGGACAACGCTTCCTGGTGCATAGCAATGGCCTGACAATAGAAGTATTGGGAACTTCCTTTAATGTAAGAAGTCGCCACGGAAAAACGAAAGTAGGACTGGTAACAGGAAAGATCCAGGTAGGGTTCTCCGGAACCGCCGCACCGAAAGCAGTGGTGATGCTGCCGGGCGATTATATTGAATATGCAGACAATCATTTATTACTAACTAAAAAGATAGATAAGCCAGAATCAATTAAACGTTGGACACAGGTACCGCTAACGTTTACAGATGCCACATTAAGTGAGATAATAGAAACATTGCAGGACAATTATGGTTACACTGTAAAAGTCAGTGAACAATCAATCAAAAAGCTAAAGATAGAGGGAGATATCAACGTAGCCAACGTAGAAGAACTATTGACTGTAATTACCACGACGCTGAACGTCAAAATAGCACAGCCTTCTGAGAAGGAGCTTGTCATTACTTCAGGAAAATAACAGCGGGAAAACACGCGCGTAACGCTGCGGGAAAAACTAGGACACGTAAAAAAAAATTATGAACATTTTGAACCAAAATCTCGTTTTGGGGCTGCTCTCTTGTGCCCTGCTGCCAGGTATTACCATATCTGCCAGTGCACAGACGCCCACGATGTATGCCATGAGGCAGTCTGATAAGATCCCTGTAAAACATGTATCAGCTACTGTGTCCCTGAAAGAAGCTTTAGTAAAGCTGAAAAAGTTCCAGAATATCCGTATCGCCTATAAAGAGGGACTATTAGACGGGAAAGTAGTATCTGCTGAGTTAATTGAAAAAGCAGAGCATATGGAAGCAGAAGCTGCCCTGAAGATGCTGCTGTCTGATTTCTCATTAGCCTATATGCGTGTTAACAAAACACAGTATTCTATATATGTGCCAACAGTTGCTACCATACTGAATGTAAACAACCTGATGGCTGACAGGCTGAAAGGAAAGGTGACAGGTCCTGATGGTGCACCTATTCCCGGCGCCAGCATTGTGCTCAAAGGAAACACATCAGTAGCTACTATGGCTGCTGCTGATGGTAGCTTTGAACTGAACCTGAAGGGTGCTACTCCTCCTTTCGTACTGGTGGTGAGCTCAATGGGTTTTAGCAAACAGGAAGTGAATGTAACAGATGCAGGTGCTCCATTAACCGTAAGCCTCGCAGAAGCCAATGAATCACTGTCTGAAGTAGTGGTAACAGCCCTCGGTATCAGGAAAGAGAAAAAGGCGCTGGTATATGCCGTAACAGAAGTAAAAGGTAGTGAATTTACACAGGCACGTGAGGTGAACATCGCTAATGCACTGAGCGGAAAGATAGCCGGTGTGAACGCTACCAGCCTGGCAAGCGGTCCCGGTGGTTCCAGCCGTGTGATCATCCGTGGTAACAGTTCACTGGGTAGTGAGAACCAGCCTTTATATGTAGTGAACGGTATGCCCATAGACAACACTACACCAGGTGGTGCACCCACTACTGGTGGCGGTGGCCAGAACGTGGACAGAGGTGATGGTATCGGCGGTATCAACCCTGATGATATTGAGACCATCAGTGTATTGAAAGGTGGTTCTGCTGCTGCACTATACGGCTCCCGTGCTGCAAACGGCGTTATCCTCATTACTACCAAGAAAGGCCGTGCACGTAAGGGTATTGGTGTAGACTACAATACTACCATGACGATGGAAACACCAGCGGTAATGCCCGACTGGCAGTATGAATATGGTCAGGGCGATAAAGGGCTGAAGCCAACTTCACAGGCAGAAGCCATTACCTACGGCCGCCGTTCATGGGGTACTAAAATGGATGGTACGCAATACATCGCTTTCGATGGTAAAATGCATACCTATTCTCCTCAGAAAGATAATATCAAAAACTTCTACCGTACAGGATCTACCTACACTAATACTGTGGCATTCAACGGTGGTAGTGAAAACATAAATTTCCGCTTCTCGCTCTCTAATACCAACAGTAAAAGCATCGTTCCAAACTCCAAGTTCGACAAGAAGATCGCGAACCTGAACCTGAATGCTTTCCTGGGTAAAAAACTGAGCATAGAAGCTGTAGCGCAATATAATGTTGAGAATGCAACCAACCGCTCCAGTTCAGGGGATGCCACCGGTAACCCCAACTGGGGCGTTTATATGATCGCCAACACGGTGGATGTCCGCTCGCTCGATCCCGGTTATGATGCAACCGGCCGTGAGATCCAGTGGAATGAAACTGCGTATGCATCTAACCCTTACTTTGTTATCAACAGGTTTAAGAACAACGATACCAAAAACCGTTTTATCGGTCAGGCAAGTGTGAAGTATGATCTGCTGAAGAACCTGTACGTAAAAGGGACTGTCAGCCGTGACTTCTTTAACTACAATTATGTAGGTATCATTCCTACCGGTACGGTATATACAACCGGAGCTGCAGGTGAGTACAGCGAACTGAGAAATGCAGTAGCAGAAACCAACTCTATGGTAACTGCCAACTACAATACCAAGATTGCAGGTACAATTGGTGTGAATGCACTGGCTGGTGTGAATGCCCGCCGCTTCAATTCTAACCAGACCGCTATCACCGGTACACAGTTTATCATTCCATTCTTCTACAGCTCTACCAACCTGACTACTTCTACTACTACGCCTACAAGGAATAAAGTAGCGACCAACTCAGTGTTTGGTTCCGTAGACCTGGATTATAAATCTATCATCTTCCTGAACTTCACAGGACGCCAGGACTGGTTCTCTACGCTCAGTCCAAAGAGCAACAGCATCCTCTATCCGTCTGTAGGTGGTAGTTTCATCCTGTCAGATGCGGTAAAACTGCCGAAAGTGATCAGCTTTGCAAAACTGCGCAGTTCATGGGCACAGGTGGGCGGTGCTACTCCTGACCCTTATATTCTGAACCAGACTTACTCTATGGTACAGGGTGGTCACCTGGGCCGTCCGGTACAACAGGTAACACAGTCCAACCTTGTGAACCTGGTTACCAACTCCAACCTGAAACCGCTGACCTCCACTACATATGAAATAGGTGGTGAGGTGCAGTTCTTCAATAACAGACTGGGTATTGACCTTACATACTATAAGAAACAGACAACTGACGATATCGTAAGTACAGCCATATCTACCGCTTCCGGTTATAACAACGCTTTGCTGAACGTGGGTAAGCTGTCTAATAAAGGGATCGAGTTACTGTTGACCGGTACACCTGTTAAATCAAAGAATTTCTCCTGGAATGTGAGCTACAATATGGCATATAATACCAGCAAGGTAGAGCAGCTGGCTGCAGGCCTTACCACTCTCCAGATGGCGACGAGCGTAGGTAGCTGGGCATTCATCCACAACACAGTAGGACAGCCTTATGGTATTATCAAAGGATACACTACCGTGAAGAATGCAAAAGGACAGACTGTGTATAACAGCACAACAGGTTATGAGCAGAAGAGCGACCTGGTAGCCCTGGGTAAGGGTGTACCGCCTTTAACAATGGGTCTGACCAACACCTTTAGTTACAAACGCCTGTCGCTGGATATCCTGGTGGATGGTAAGTTTGGTAACAAAGTATTCTCCGGTACAGATGTATACGCCACCCGTTTCGGTCTGCACAAGAAAACACTGGCAGGCAGGGAAACCGGCCTGGAACTGAATGGCGTTGACCAGAACGGCAATGAATATCACAACACGATCCCGGTAGCGAATCTGCGTCTCTATTACGACAACACCAAGAACTATACAGATCACTTCCTGTTTGATGGCAGCTTTGTAAAACTGCGCCAGGTGATCTTCAGTTATCAGATCCCTGTACAGAAGATGAAATTCGTTCAGAGTGCTTCCGTTTCTTTTGTGGCACGTAACCTGGCCATCCTGTACAAAAAGACTGACAACTTCGATCCGGAATCCAGCTACACAAATGGTAATGCACAGGGCTTTGAAGCGTTCGGTATTCCACGTACAAGAAGCTTCGGTGCGAACCTGATGGTGAAATTCTAATCTCTTAAAACTACTACGGATGAAAATGCGCTTTAATTGCTTAATATATACAGCCATCGCGGCAACACTGGCTTTCCAGTCCTGTGATAAAGGATTCGAAGAAATGAATGTCAATCCTGATGCATCACCTACAGTACAGCCTGAATATATGTTCAGTAAGGCCTTGCTGGATGCTTTTGGAAACAGCTATTTCGCTACTGATGTACTGGCCTGTGGCGGTTCCATGCAACATTTCGCTACTTACAAAGATGTACCTGGTATCGGTGATAAATATTATTTCCAGCAGGGTACCTATCCATACGATTATTTTACAACAGGGTATACAACCGCTGTTAATGAAATAGCCACTACCCTCAATGCACTGAGTGCAGATAATACTGCTGATGCTAACAAGCTGGCTATTGCCCGTATCTTCAGAGTGTACATCATGCACCGCCTGACAGACATGTATGGCGATATACCTTATTCAGCTTCAGCGAAAGGATATACAGAAAATAACTTCACACCTAAATATGACTCACAGGAGGATATCTATACAGACATGCTGAAAGAGCTGGATGAAGCAGCCGCTAAGCTGGACCCCGCAGTAGCTACTTTCGGTCCTGGTGACTTCATTTATTCCGGTGATGTGAACAAGTGGAAGAAGTTTGCATATTCCCTGATGCTGCGTTTGGGGATGCGTTTGTCAAGAAAGGCGCCTGATGTGGCTGAGACCTGGGTAAAGAAAGCAATTGCCGGAGGTGTGATCACTGCTGACGGGGATATTGCTACGATGAAGTATGTGGATGGATCACAGGCTATCAACCGTAATCCTGCAGCAGCAGCCATGTTGTCTAACGACTATGCAGTGGCAAATGGTAATAACAATACAGAGGGTGGAAAGCTGGCCAATACATTTATTGACGCATTAAAGGCAAACAATGACCCGCGTTTGAATGTTATTGCTATAGTATGGAACAATGGTAAAGCTGATACCAGCACCGCACTCCAGAAAGGTATGCAAAATGGTCTGTTGAATAAGCCGGCTGATTTTACCAGCTATTCAGAGCCTAATCCGGCTACTATTCTTCAATACAATGCTCCTTTCATCCTGATGAGTGCTGCCGAAGTGAATCTGTTGCTGGCAGAAGCAGGTGTGAATGGCTGGTGGGAAGGAAGCGCTGCCGGTGCATTTTCTGACGCTATCGGGGCTTCTATGCGCAACTGGGCATTGTTTGGCAGTGGTGGTGTGATTGCTCCGGAAAAGATCGCTGCTTACCAGGCCGCGCACCCGCTCACAGGTGGTGCAGAGGCCATGAAAGCGATGATCGGACAGGAGAAATGGATATCTTTATTCCTCGATGAACAGGAGATACATGCTAACTGGCGCCGTACCGGATATCCTGCATTAACACCGGTAAATATTCCCGGAAATACAACTGGTGGCACTATTCCCCGCCGTCTGTTATACCCGCCTTCTGAAGAAAGCGTGAACAGCGGCAGCCTGGCAGAAGCAATTACCCGTCAGGGACCAAACCTGATGACAACCCGCGTATGGTGGGATAAACAATAACATACCCGTATCTCAAACTAACTGAAATCATGCAAAACCAGAGAAGATCCGTATTAAAGAAGATGGCAGCTACATTGGCTGGAATCACAGGTATCAACGCAATTGCCAAAGCTGCGGCTCCGGCCTTACCGGAAAGCTCTCCGCAGGGAGAAGTGATCTACGACCAGGAAGTGCCATTGTTCTCAAGTTTTAAGGTCCATGGCAATACGGTCTATATCGCCGGAATAGGGGCCCACTTTGAAGGAGATATCAAAGCACATACGGATCATGTATTAAAGGAAATGGAGAAAGTGCTGACCAAGGCAGGGTCATCAATGGAAAAGGTGCTGAAAGTAAGTGTGTTCCTGCATGATCTGAATGATTATAAGGCGATGAATGAGGTATTCAGAGGACGGTTCGGTAACAATCCGCCTGTCCGGACCACGGTAGCAGTATATGGAGGCGTACCCGGCGATTCTCTCGTAGAGATGGATTGCATCGCTACCCTCTAAGGAAACACTTTTCTTTACCCTTTCTTTTTACATTATGAAACCGAGCATGATGGACCTTATCACACGAGGGCATGTTAATGCGAGGTTCCATCCGACCCATAAAAAATAAAAAATTAACGGATGAAACGCAGAGACTTATTGAAAAATATGTCTGCAATCCCGGTATTCGGAGCATTTGCAGGCGGTGCTAAACTATTGCCCTTAACCGGCGACACGGCAGATGCCGCAGCAGCAGGAAAGGACTATTTCAAGGAGCTGGGTATCCGTACTTTTATCAATGCAGCCGGCACATATACTTTTATGACGGGCTCCCTGATGCGGGAAGAAGTGATGAGCGCCATCAACTATGCCTCGAAAGAGTTTGTATTGCTGGATGAGCTGCAGGATAAGGTAGGTCAGCGTATCGCCAAACTGTTGCGTTGCGAGTATGCTACAGTTACATCAGGAGCTGCTGCTGCCATGACATTGGGCGCCGCAGGCGTACTGACCGGCATGGACGAAAAGAAGGTGGTGCAGCTGCCGTTCCTGGAAGGCACCGGTATGAAAACAGAAGTGATCCTGCAGAAAGAGCATGATATCCCATATGTGCATGCTTTGAAAAATACGGGACTGAAGATCGTATATGTGGAGGGCGGTCGTGAGGCACTGGAAAAGGCTATCAGTGACAAAACTGCTCTCATGTATTTTCTCAATGCCAACAATTTCGATGGTAAGGTACAGGTAGAAGAGTTCCTGAAAATAGCACAGGCGCATGGTATTCCTACCATGATAGACTGTGCTGCCGATGTGCCTCCGGTAGAGAATCTGTTCAGGTATACCGAGATGGGGTATGACCTTGTCTGCTTCTCGGGTGGTAAAGGCATCCGTGGTCCTCAGAGTGCGGGGCTGCTGCTGGGTAGAAAGAAATATATTGAGGCCGCAAGATTAAGCACGGCTCCCCGTGGTAATACGATTGGAAGAGGATTGAAGGTAAATAAGGAAGAGATATTAGGTATGCTTGTGGCGCTGGAAACATACCTGGCCATTGATCATGCGAAAGAATGGAAGATGTGGGAGGCGCAGATTAAGCTGATCAGCGACGCCGTAAAAACAGTATCCGGTGTGGAAACCGAAGTCGTAGTACCACCGGTAGCAAATCATATTCCTACGCTGCATATCTCCTGGGATCCCAGGAAGATCCCTGCTACAGCAGCAGAGATCAGGGAAAAGCTCCGTAGCGGCAATCCTTCTATAGAAGTAGCCGATGGCGCCAATCAGCATACCTTTAATGTTACTACCTGGATGCTGGTGCCCGGACAGGAAAAAATAGTCGCAGCACAATTAAAAAAAGTACTGACAGAAAAGGCATTGTCAGAAACGCATGGTTGATAGTTGATAAACAGTGGTGTGTTTAATCACCTGCAGGGAATTACAGGGTTGGTAAAGTGCACGGAAATTACCAACTCTGCCCTGTTTTTTCTTTAAAACGATTTCGGATTTACATAAGCCGGTAACAGGGAGCTCCTGCCAGTAAAAAGGGACTGTGCGTTGATACTGTCGCGCAGCTCTTCACATACTGTTGCAGGGGGCTTTCTATCCGGTTCTTTCATTCATGCACAGGTCTCAGTATTAAAAGTAAGGTCATGAGGAGCATTATTCAATACCTGGTACTGCTGGTATCGGTGAATATTATTTTCACTGGCGCCTATGCCCAGCAATATAGCCTGCTGATCAGGGGCGGGCACGTTATAGATCCGAAAAATAATATCAATGCAGTCATGGATATTGCATTGACAAACGATACTATTGCAAAAGTAGCGGCTCATATAGACCCGGCTACAGCGCAGAAAACAATTGATGCAAGCGGCTTGTATGTAACCCCGGGGCTGATTGACATTCATACGCACAACTTCATTGGTACTACTCCCAACCGTTATCTCAACAATAGTTATGATGCAGTAGCACCAGACGGTTTTACCTTCCGCTGTGGCGTGACCACTGTGGTGGATGCCGGCAGCTCGGGCTGGAAGAATTTTGAAGTCTTTCTTGATCAGACCATCCGGCACTCAAAAACAAGAGTGCTTGCTTTTATCAATATCGTAGGCGGTGGTATGCGCGGAGGGCCTTATGAACAGGACCTCACAGACATGGATGCCAAGATGACTGCGCTTACTATCCGCCGTTACAGACAATGGATAGTAGGTATAAAGGTGGCGCATTATGAAGGCCCGGAATGGACGCCTGTGGACCGTGCTGTTGAAGCCGGACGTATCACAGAGACGCCTGTCATGATCGATTTTGGTGGTAATAATCCGCCATTATCGCTGGAAGAACTGTTCATGCAGCACCTGCGCCCCGGAGATA
This sequence comes from Chitinophaga sp. CF418, assembly GCF_900142925.1. Lineage (GTDB taxonomy): Bacteria > Bacteroidota > Bacteroidia > Chitinophagales > Chitinophagaceae > Chitinophaga. Next base: position 458,448 of record NZ_FRCN01000003.1, on the reverse strand, counting down.
TTTTTACACATGCCTATGCGAAAGTAAAAGGCCGTATGTCTATTGTTGATGATAATGGCAAACTGCGTCCGTTTGTGCTGGATGCCCGTAAGAAAGGTATTCTGTTCGACGTAGGACATGGAGGCACCAGCTTTAGTTATTCACAGGCTATTCCTGCATTAAAGGCAGGGTTTTATCCGAACACGATCAGTACAGATATTCATACCGGTAGTATGAACGGAGATATGAAGGACATGCTGAATGTAATGTCTAAATTCCTGAACATGGGAATGTCTCTGGCAGAGCTGGTGAAGGCTGCCACTTCAGAAGCAGCAAAAGCAATACATCATGAGGAACTGGGCAGTCTGTCAGAGAAGAGTGTGGCAGATATTGCCATCCTGCGTGTGGAGAAAGGGAAGTTCGGCTTTACAGATGCGCATACGCGTATGGAAGGTGACAGCAGGCTGGTATGTGAAGCGACGCTGCGTGCCGGCAAGGTGGTGTATGACCTTAACGGGATTTCAGTGCCCAAATAGTCTGTAGTGTTAGATATTTTAGTATATTCTTCATTCAAAAACTGATACATGAAATTCTTTTATTTCCTCCCTTTACTGTTGCTCTCATGCTGGTTGCGTGCACAGACCATTCCCAGGGAGGAACTGATCTTTCTTACTGCAGAGTGGAAGGGGGAGCGTTTCCCTGACGGAAGACCAAAGATCCCTGATGCAGTTATTGAGCAGGCGCGTACTGTAAGCCTGGATGATGTGTGGACCATTCTTGAAGGAGAGGGGTACCATTGCCAGTTTGACGGCGGCTGGAAAATGATCTATGATAACAAGCCTATTGTTGGTCGTGCTGTTACCGCAATGTTCATACCTTCCCGTCCTGATGTGGAAGTGCATATGAAGGAGAGGGGGCAGCAGAAGGGTTTTAAAGGGAACAGTAATTCCTGGCCTATTCAGCAGTTATCGAAAGGGGATGTGTATGTGGCGGATGGTTTTGGTAAAATAGCAGATGGCACATTGATAGGCTCCACACTGGGGAATGCTATTTATGCCCGTTCCGGCAATGGGGTGGTATTTAATGCAGCCGCACGTGACCTGGAAGGCCTGAAAGAGATCGAGGGGTTTAACGCGCTGGTGCGGGATTGGGATCCATCTTTTCTGAAGAATGTGATGTTGTCAGGATTGAATGTGCCTATACGTATTGGCCGTGCAGTGGTGCTGCCGGGCGACCTGGTACTGACTTCCAGTGAAGGAGTGGTATTTGTGCCCGCGCATCTGGCAGAAAAAGTGATTGGTATTGCAGCATTCATACAAGTGAAAGACCAGTTCGGATTTGAAATGGTGAAAGCCGGGAAGTATACGCCCGGCGAGATCGATAATAACTGGACAGACGCTATCAGGGAGGCATTCCTGGAATGGCAGCACAAACAACCGGGCAAAAAGCCTATGACCCGCCAGGAACTGGATAAGATGCTGGAGAAAAGAACCTGGTAATCATTTTAAATCTTTAAACTATTTCCACTTTATGACAGCATTACTCCCCGCCGCCGGGCCTTTCATTATTGCTTTCTGGGTCATACTGGCCATTCTTTTTTCAAGATATCCGCAAACGAAAGGTTTTGTTTATACACTGATGATCTTTGCGGCTGTTACGACAGCAATGTATTATCCCCAATACTTTCTGACTATAGGAGGCTTTGACCTTTCGAAGCTCATTACACCGCTTATCCAGATCATTATGTTTGGGATGGGTACTGCCATGAGCTTACGTGACTTCTATGGTGTGATCAAAATGCCGATGGGTGTTTTTACCGGTGTAATATGTCATTTCACGATTATGCCTTTTGTAGGCTGGGCACTTGCCCATCTGTTCAACTTCCCGCCTGAAATAGCGGCAGGGGTGGTATTGATCGGAACGGTGCCCTGTGGCATGGCATCCAACGTAATTTCTTACCTGGCAAAAGCCAACCTGGCGCTGTCGGTGACATTGACGGCTGTCTCTACTATGATGGCGCCCTTTGTGACGCCTTTCCTGATGCGGTGGCTGGCAGGCAGTTATGTGGATATCAGTGTTACCGCTATGATGTGGGACATCGTTAAGATCGTGATCCTGCCTGTAGCGGGAGGTCTGTTGTTCAATCATTTCCTGAGCGGAAAGCTGAAATGGCTGGATAATATCATGCCTAAGGTATCTATGTCGGGCATTGCTTTTATTATCGTCATCATTACTGCTAAAGGGCGCGAAAGCCTGCTGGACGTGGGTGTACTGCTGATATTATCATCGCTCATCCATAACCTGTCCGGTTATACACTGGGCTATTGGTTGTGCCGTCTTATCAGGATGAATGAGCAGGACTGCCGTACGATAGCGATTGAAGTGGGTATGCAGAACGGCGGACTGGCAACTGCTATTGCGAAGAACATGGGGAAGATCGCTACCATAGGTCTGGCGCCGGCGGTATTTGGTCCGCTGATGAACGTAACCGGATCGCTGCTGGCCTCGTGGTGGCATCGGCATCCGCCCAAAGAAGAGCCAAAAGAAAAAGCCGTCCAGCTGGAAACGGGACGGCTTTAGTTTATCATTTATAATGTAACAACAGTGATGTTGTACATCAACGAGGTGGAATATATAAATAAAGACAAACGGGGAATTACTGTTAAGTGGCTATCAAGATAATGACAAAATGCGAAAAAACTATTCTTTTAAGGTAATTTTTTACAGTTTTTTTCCTGTGGTATCCACTTTGAACCATAAAAGTGTATTTTGTTATATAAAACCACGTATATGAATAATCCTAAACAACGTAGGGAGTTCCTCAGGCAAATGGCATTGTATACCATGGGAGCGGGTTTGTTACCCTCTGTTCTGGCAGCCTGTAATACCGGCTCTTCCACAAAGGAAAGCAAAGACAGTACCAACGCAGAACAAACAACAGCTGACAAAACAGCGAAAGATCTGTTCTTTAAGATATCCCTGGCAGAATGGTCTTTCCATGAGGCGATATTCGGAGGAAAACTGTCACATCTTGACTTTCCTGCGAAAGCTAAGAACGACTTCGGGATTGAGGCTGTTGAATATGTAAATCAGTTCTTCAAGGATAAAGCAACGGACAAAGCCTATCTGGCAGATCTGAAGAAACGTTGCAGTGATAATGGCGTGCGCAGTGTGCTGATTATGATCGATGGCGAAGGGGAAATGGGTGACCTGGATGTAAAAAAGAGGACCAAAGCGGTGGAGAATCACTATAAGTGGGTGGAAGCTGCAGAATACCTGGGTTGTCATGCCATCCGCGTAAATGCAGCAGGAGAGGGCAAGCCAGATGACGTAGCAAAAGCAGTAGCAGAATCGCTGACTAAATTGGCAACATTCGGCAAAACACATAATATCAATGTAATTGTAGAAAATCACGGGGGAACTTCTTCCAATGGTAAATGGCTGGCAGGTGTGATGAAACAGGTGAACATGCCTAACTGTGGTACCTTGCCTGACTTTGGCAACTTTTGCCTGAACCGTACCAAACCTGTAGACAATACGTCACAGGCATGGGCGGCTACGAAATGCCTGGAGGAGTATGACCGCTATGAAGGGGTTACAGAATTAATGCCTTTTGCAAAGGGTGTAAGTGCCAAAACGCATGACTTTGATGCGGAAGGCAATTGCGTGGAAACAGACTATCGCAAAATGCTCAAAATAGTGAAGGACGCCGGTTATACAGGTCATATCGGTATCGAATATGAAGGCGCTAAACTTTCCGAAGAAGAAGGTGTACGTAAAACACTGGAACTGCTGAAGAAAGTAGGTGCAGAACTGAGCTGAAAAAATTAAGCAGCAAACAAAAGATCAGGAACCCGGAGCAATAGCGTTCCGGGTTCTTTTTTTATTTATCCCTTGTTCAAAAATTAATCGTCACTTTATCTTTCCTGACCTTGTAATTAAACCTGGCGGTGCGCCGGATCTCTTCCAATACCTTTGTCAAAGATGCCTGCCTGAATTCACCATTGATGCCTCCTGCCGCGGATACATCTCCTTCTACATAGATCTCTGTACTGTACCATTCCTCCAGTTTACGAACTGCATTCATAAACGGTTCATCATGGAAAATAAGTTTATCCTGCAGCCAGGTCTCCATTTCTGCCGGGTGATATGTTTCTTTTTCCATCAGGTCAATTTCTTTATTGGCCAGTACCATATTCCCTGGACCTAACATTTCCGGCTGGTCGTCTGTTTTGGAATGATAAGACTTACTCACTTTCACTTCTCCACTTAAAACGTAGGCCGTTGCGCCCTGTTGTGATTCAAAACACCGCATTTTAAAGGCTGCGGGTTTTGTGGCCGTCATGGTCAGGATGTTCGTTTTTACTGTGAGCGGAAAAGCAGTGGAGTCAAAGTAAGCTTCCCCATCCAGCAACAGGGTATGGGTTTTAGCAAAATCAGCAGGTACAAGCAATTTTGTATTGCTGTTCAATATAACAGGTGTTCCGTCCGGTAAGGAAATTTTTTTACGTTCTCCCAATACACCTTCATAAGTGGTGTAGGTCTGTCCTTTTTCATGAAAGGAAGACAGGGCCTCTTTCGGACTCCGCAATATAAATACTGAGAGTAAGGCAATAACACATAGTACGACTATGATAACATACAGCGATTTGCGACGTGACCTGGTATTTGCTTGCTGAGTAGGCACTGGGAAAGTTGATTTTGATGAAGATATAAAATTAAAGAAAAAAATATAGGTCGGAAGCTTTATTGGGTTTAAATAAAAAGAAACTTATAGATGTTCTGTTTAATAAAAGAAGACTTTCGTTTGAGTTTTTCAAAACGGTTGCCAACGGATTGTTATAGTTGTCAGATCATTTTGTTGAAAATCTGTCAGCATACTAACTTTGCGGCCCATGGAAAAGCAGCTATCAATATCATTCGAGAATACCGCCATAGCTTTTGAATCAAAGACAGACAAGGCATTAAAAAAAGCTGACTTCCTGTTTAGCAGCATTGGCAAGCCCTGGTTAGTGAAGTTAGGAGCTACCGTAACGCCGCTGGCGCTGAAACTGGGATTGCCTGTTAAGGGATTGATCCGTAACACCATCTTCAGCCAGTTTTGCGGAGGGGAAAATCTGCAGGAAGCAGCACAGGCTGCTACTCAGCTGGGAAAATTTCATGTAGGAGTGGTGCTGGACTATGGTGTGGAAGCCATGGAAGGGGAGGAAAACTATGATCATGCTGTACCTGAGTTCATCCGTGCCATAGAATACGCGGCAGGTAATCACAATATTCCGTTCATTGCTATTAAAGTAACCGGCTTTGCCCGTTTCAGCCTGCTGGAAAAGATCCACGGCGGGGAGACATTGACGCAGGAAGAAGGGGCTGAATATGGCCGTGTAAGGAACCGTATCCTGTCCATTGCAACAGCAGCAGCCAAACATAAAATAGGATTGCTGATAGATGCAGAAGAATCCTGGATCCAGCAACCGGTAGATGACCTGGCAGACGAGCTGATGGCACAGTTTAACAAGCAGCAGGTAATTGTCTATAATACTTTCCAGATGTACCGCCATGACAGGCTGGATTACCTGAAGAAATCCTTCGAAAAGGCGCAGCAGCAGGGATATCTGTTGGGAGCTAAGCTGGTAAGGGGCGCCTACATGGAGAAAGAGCGTAAGCGTGCGGAAGAGATGGGATACCCTTCTCCAATCCAGCCGAACAAGGAAGCGACTGACAGGGATTATGACGCTGCCGTAAAATTCTGTATGGAGCGCGTGGATAAACTGGCTGTATTTGTTGGTACACATAATGAACAGAGCAGCATGCTGGCGGCCAGTCTTTTACACCAGCAGGAATTGCCGCATAACCATTCACATGTAAGCTTCTCCCAGTTATTGGGTATGAGCGACAATATCACTTTTAACCTGGCGCATGCCGGTTATCATGTTTCCAAATACCTGCCTTACGGCCCGGTGAAAGATGTAATGCCATACCTGCTGCGCAGAGCCCAGGAGAATACTTCCATTTCCGGGCAAGTGGGAAGGGAATTAGGGCTGATCCGCCGGGAAAGGAAGCGGAGAGGCATATAGTTTTTTTCTAAGACATAGTACAAAGGCGTTTCGTAACAGTAAACCACCTGTTCGAAACGCCTTTTGTATTGTAAACGGGGCTTATTATTGCCGTCATCAATTGACATCACCCTCAATAACTTTGAGGTGCTGTTATGGGTGTTGGTCAAATAAAGGGGAGTTACACTATTCTTTTAAATTTCGTTACTTTGCCCCCATGGAACAATACCTTCAACTACTCCAACATATTATAGATCAGGGAGCTGTGAAAACTGACCGGACTGGTACCGGTACCACAAGCTGCTTTGGTGCACAGCTAAGGTTTGATCTGCAGAAAGGATTTCCGCTTGTCACCACCAAGAAACTGCACCTGAAATCCATTATTTATGAGCTGTTATGGTTTCTGAACGGGGATACTAATATTAAGTACCTGAAAGACCATGGCGTAAGCATCTGGAACGAGTGGGCGGATGAAAACGGAGACCTGGGCCCTGTTTATGGTAAACAATGGCGTAGCTGGGAAACCAAGGATGGCCGTGTTATTGACCAGATCAGTGAAGCCGTAAAGACCATTAAGAATAATCCGGATTCCCGGAGAATCATAGTGAACGCCTGGAATGTGGGCGACCTGCCTGACATGGCATTGAGTCCCTGTCATTGCCTGTTCCAGTTTTATGTGGCCAATGGTCGCCTGAGCTGCCAGCTTTATCAGCGTAGTGCAGATGTGTTCCTGGGAGTACCTTTTAACATTGCCTCATATGCTATCCTTACTATGATGATGGCGCAGGTATGCGACCTGGAGCCAGGAGAGTTTATCCATACATTCGGAGACGTACATCTCTACAGCAATCATATGGAACAGGCAAAGCTGCAACTCAGCCGTCAGCCGTATGAACTGCCTACCCTGAAGATCAATCCGGCGGTGAAAGATATTTTCGGCTTCAAATTTGAAGATTTTGAGCTGCTGAATTATCAGCATCACCCTCATATCAAGGCTCCGGTAGCTGTATAAGGGGACGGTACTTTTTCTGAATTTTAAATGTTTACTGCTTGACACTTTCTATAATAGTAGCTGCGTCTGAAAATAATGTGATCGGTATTAATAATCATCTGCCCTGGCATTTACCGGTTGATATGAAATATTTTAAGGACATGACAATGGGTAAGCCAATCGTCATGGGCCGTAAGTCTTTCGAAGAACTGGGACGCGTCCTGCCGGGAAGACCCAATATCATGATCACCCGGCAGCCGGACTATAAGGCTGAGGGGCTCTACGTAGTGCCTTCCCTCGAAGCCGGCATTGAAAAAGCTAAAACATTCGGAACAGAGGAGATCTTCATTACCGGTGGAGGTGAGATTTTCAAAATGGCCTTACCGATAATAGACAGGTTATACCTTACACGTGTGCACGCTGAAGTTAGCGGTGACACTCATTTCCCGGAATTTGATCCGAGAGGATGGAAACTGGTGAAAAATGACCGTCATGAGAAAGACGAAAAACATGCGTATGCGTTGACCTTCCAGGTCTGGGAAAGAGAGAAATAAAATATTATACATTATAATAAGAAATCCCATCGGTTTACCGGTGGGATTTCTTATTATATGAGTGTTTTTGAGTATATTTGAGTATCGTAAATTTAACCCTTATTACTTATGAAAAGAATGCTATTATTGTTTGTATTACTCGCTCTGGGCCGAATGGCTGTAGCTAAAAATCCGGTTGATATTTCTCACGACAATCCCAGCGGTGCAGCGGCCACCTATATGGATCTGACGTACAGATATCTCAGGCCATGTTCAGATACAGTGGTGCTTGTGGCGCATGTATATAACAGAACATCGCCGAAATTTACAGTGGTATGGTATAACGGTGCCGTGGGAGATTCGATTTATGTGTCCGTTGCATTGAATAATATACTTCCATCTTACACGGCGGCTTTAAAAAATCCGTTAGGAACAGTAATTGACAGAGATACCATAAAGGTCTTGCCACAACAAGCCCTGAATCCGACGATTGAAATTCATCGTTCTGCTATCCTGAACAATGATACCCTGATGGCTTTTCCGCAGCAACCAGCATCGTCTGTTGAGTATTTTTACAAATGGTACCGTGATATCTGGGAAATACAGGAAGGTGACTACCCCATCTTAATTAATCCACAGCCAGGCACTTATAAAGTATATGTTCGTGACAGGGCAGGTTGCAGTGGCGTTTCTGATACCGTTCAGTTTACCCGCACAAGCGACACGTCACAGGTGGCCAGCATAAGTCTGGATGGAGATTTAGCATCGCGATTTGCATCGATCGATGCTCATGAAGAAGTAACATTGGGCGCTAATAAGGTAAAAGCCTTCCCAAATCCTTCAACAGGTCAGGTATCACTGCAATTTGGAAAACCATTACAGAAAAAAGTAACGGTGATCGTCTACAATCTCAACGGTCGTGTGATGTATACCCGTACCACTACACAGCAACTGCAGCCGCTGGAACTGTCTGGTCTGCCGAAAGGTTACTACCTGATAGAACTGAGAGGTGACGGTGAGAAAAAAGTATTGCCACTGATCCTGCAATAAGGAAAGAATAAAGAAAAAGGGGCTGACTGTCTGACAGTCGGCCCCTTTTTTATGCATAATCTTGAAGGCTTTTTTGTATAAATTCTAACGTCGCTTCTTCGTCGCTAAAAGGTCGCTTGTTCGTCCCTAACAGGAACATAAGGTTTCTGCTGCCATTCTGACAAAACTACTTGAAAACAACCGTTCCAAGCCCCTTGGTCAGTTCTGCTTCCAGCTGTTTCAGGTGAATATTCATTTGCATGCACTTGATCTGCTCTTCAATTACGGCGGACCGTTCCAATTCCTGCTGGTTTTCCAGGATCATTTTACGGATCTTCCTCAAAATGAGATAGTTGGTCGTGGAGATCGTATCCTTCAGATAGGCATTGTCGCCATATACGGTGTCTATTTCAAATTTCTCCTTCCATGCAGTGCTCAGTTCTGCTTCTTTATCTTCCATAATACCCACCACCATACTGGCAACATCCTGATCATTATGATAAAGGAACCACTTTTTATCAGGCAGGTTATCCTGGTCATACATGTCTTTGTATTCCCTTAATATCCTTTTCACCAGTTCATTGTCTGCCAGCGATTCAAAGTCGTAGGGGAGGTGGAAGATATAGTCAGCCACAGAGCTTTTATCTTCCTCACTGAAGGGTTTGTCGCCAAACCGCAGGAGTATTTTCACCAGTTCCCTTTCCTGTTTTTCATCCGGATTGAAGAAATTAACAGCCGGCTCTCCGCCGTTTTCCATCGCCTCCATGGCGGCAATAGCCTCGGGAGAGAGGTCATCGTCCATGGAAGGGGCGGCAGCGGCATTATCCCTGGCCTGCTGGTTCTCTTTCTTCTGGAAACGCTCACGGATGAACTTATTTACCAGGTTAATGAGCCCCTGTTCGTCGATCTTCAGTACCTGGCTACATTGGCGGATATAGTCCTGCTGACGGGTGAAATCCTCCGTTTTGTCAATCTTGGAGATAGTCTCCGCAATCTCATTCACCAGCTGTGATTTGCGGTTGCTGTCATTGCCTGCATCCTGCATGGAGATCTGCAGCTTAAACAGCACGAAATCCTGTTTGTTACTGGCTATAAACTCGCGGAAAGCATCTGCCCCTATCTTCTGTACATAACTGTCCGGGTCTTCCTTATCGGGGATTAAAACCAGCTTTACGTTCAATCCTTCCTCGATCGCCATATCCAGCCCTCTGAGGGCTGCCTTTATACCGGCATTGTCCCCGTCGAAGAGGATGGTCAGGTTGTTCGTGTATTTTTTGATCAGCCGCAGCTGGTGTTGCGTCAGGGATGTACCACTGGAAGCCACCACATTTTCGATGCCCGCCTGGTGGAGGGAGATCACGTCGGTATACCCTTCTACCAGCAGACATTCATTCAGTTTATCGATCGCATGCCGGGCGAAGTAGGTACCATACAGTACCCTGTTCTTTACATAGATCTCGTTTTCCGGTGAGTTGATGTATTTGGGAGCACGGTCGTTCTTGACAAGAATACGCGCACCAAATCCCAGTACTTTACCACTCTGGTTGTGAATAGGGAAGATTACACGGCCACGGTAGTTATCCCCCGGCTGCTCATTTCTGACGGTGACCAATCCCGTTTTTTGCAGGTATTCCAGGTTATAGCCTTTGGACACGGCAGTTTTGGTGAAAGCATCCCAGGTGTTCAGGCTGTAGCCTAACTGGAATTTACGGATGGTTTCCTGGGTAAAACCACGCTCTTCAAAATAACTGAGGCCTACATTCTGACCTTCTTCGGTATTAAAGAGTGTATTGGAAAAGTATTCGCGGGCGAAGCTATTGATAATGTAAAGGCTGTCCGCCATCAGCTGTTGCTGCCTGGCTTCCGGGCTTACCTCGGTTTCCTCAATAGGTACGTCATATTTCTGCGCCAGCCAGCGTAAGGCTTCCACATAGGAATACTTCTCATGTTCCATCAGGAACTTGATAGCATTACCACTCTGGCCACAACCGAAGCATTTGAATATTTCCTTGCTCGGCGTAACGGTGAAGGAGGGGGATTTCTCGTTGTGGAAGGGACATAACCCTAAGTAGTTGGCACCCCGTTTCTTAAGTTTCACGAAATTGCCTACTATCTCCACAATATCAATCCGGCTGAGTATCTGTTGTATGGTATTCTGTGAAATCAATGGCGCTTAGTTCAGACTGCAAACTTAGCTAAATTTCAGCGCTTGACGGGGCAGGGGACAAACATTGTCAATTTGGAATGATATGATATATATATCATATCTGAAAGGGTGGTTTTAAGCCGGGCAGTTACCTGATTATCATTTCAGATGGCAGTGCACATAGCGTGCAGCCATTAATGTTGTATAGATAACCCTTCCTGATAGTATTATTGGCAAGATCTTTTTGTCTGGAATAGCTAAATGTTAAAAAAATATCTTACTTGGATAAATTACCATTTATTTAAAATAGTATCATGATCTAATTTTAGACAACACGTTTAAAAAACTCAAACAGCATTTACAAAGAGGGGGATCAGAACAGTGTCCATGCATATTGTCAATAATGATCAACAGCTTGCTGCACGCCTACGCGACAGTGACCACAACGCTTTTGAAGAATTATATGCTGCCTATCATCAGCTTTTGTATAGCACAGCCTGTAAATATCTGAAAAGCGCCACTGCTGCCGAGGATGCCGTACACGAAGTATTCGTGAAGGTCTGGCTGCACCGTGAAGAGCTGGACCCTTCGCAGGGAGTACGCAATTTCCTCTTTAAATGCCTCAAGTTCCACGTACTGAACCTCATCCGCGATCATAAACGCAGTCTGTCAAAACAATACGAACTTATCTACAACGCCAGCAGTGAACACCGGGACGCCGAATCTACCGTCATATTTAATGACTACCGCAAAGTAGTGGACCACGCCATTAACAATCTGTCTGCCCAAAAGAAAAAGATCTTCCGCTTACGCTCATACGAAGGGCTTAGCAACGAGGAAGTAGCCCGGCAACTGGGATTGTCCATTAATACTGTCAAATTTCAGTATGCCCAGGCAAGTAAAGCGTTGAAACATGCATTAAAGATCATGATGAGTGCACTTCTAAGCCTTGCCTTTCTTTTTGTTATCTTTTCTTAATTTTTTTTTCAGCGCATATAATACTTTTCATTTTCCCGGGTGTAGTATTATATAGCACGTAACTATTTCATTTGTCATATTTTCACCGTAATCCACATTATGGAGCAATTCGACCAAAGTCTGCTGCATAAATACCAGCTTAACAAATGTACCCCTGAGGAATATGAAAGGGTACTGGAATGGTTTGCCACTCCTGCAGGAAGGGAATACCTGGATACTGTCATGACGCAGGATCTTGATAAGGCGCAGCCGGATATCATAATGTCTCCGTCACAGTCAGGAGAACTCTATCAGCGTATCCTTGATACTACTGCTCAGGGGCAGCCACGTTATCGCCGGTCCCGTTGGTTTACAGGTCTCAAAGTGGCCGCCGTGTTATCAGGTACCTTATTACTTGCTTACGGCGGATGGAAAGTTTATGATCATCATCGCAACACCGTTATCCAGACAGCTTATGGGGAAGTACGTACCGTAGTTCTGCCGGATCAGTCGGAAGTTACCCTGAATGGTAACAGCACCCTGCGTTATGCCCGGCACTGGGATGGTTCCGCAGGCCGGGAAGTATGGATAGAAGGAGAAGCATTCTTCTCTGTAAAACCATCAGCCGTACCCCGCTCATTCCTGGTACATACGGCCAGTAATATGAATGTGGAAGTATTGGGTACTGCTTTTAATCTCGTGGACCGTCACGGACGTATGCAGGTAGTGCTGAATAGCGGAAAGGTACGCCTGCACAGCAATAAAACGCCGGAAGAAACAATCATCATGCAACCGGGAGATCTGGTAGAATATAAAGAACAGGTACGTACAAAAGTGAAGAACCACACAAATGCACAACGTTATTCTTCCTGGAAGAGGAACAGCCTGCAGTTTGAAAATGCCAGCTTCGCCGAACTGGCGCAGCAGCTGGAAGATACTTATGGCGTAACTGTAGAGATAAGGGACACTTCATTATTACACCAGGAATTTACGGGCACCGTGCCCAGCCAGCAAATGGATATGCTGCTGGATGGACTTTCACAGCTCTTCCACCTGAAAGTAAGCCATGTTAACAATATCGTTATAATCGACAGAAAGAGTAAATAAAAAAACAATGCCGTAAATACTGCAGGCCGGTGTACAACGGAATGCAGTGACCGCAGCACAGGTAATCATTCAAATTTAAATGTATGAACAAGTTCATTAGTGCCTTTATGGCTGCTATGGGCATGGCATGTTATTGCAATATGCCGGCAGATGCGCAGGACCTGGCAGCGCTGGGTAAACCTGTCAGCCCTTTCGAAAGATCACAGACCAAGTCATTGAAAAATGTGCTGGATGGGCTTGAAGTAAAATACAATGTACACTTTATGTACAAGAGCAATCTCGCAAAATTGCAATTGTCACGTATTGAAAACAACAGAGCTTCCTCCCTGGAAGAAGAACTGAAGAGTATCACTACTCCTAATAAACTCCGGTTTAAAAAGATGGGAGAAGGTTTCTACATTATCTTTTTACAGGATGATGAACCAGCTGAAGCACCTGCTCCGGCGGGGTCCCGGGAAAACACATCTTCACAGGCACAGCAGGTAATGAGTACAACCCCGCTTAATGCTCCTGCTGCTATCCCTGTAAAAGGTGTGGTAACAGATGAAAACGGTCAGCCTGTACCTGGTGTAACGGTATTGGTAAAAGGTACAACAAACGGTACTTCCACAGGTGTTGATGGCTCCTGGTCATTACAGGTGCCAAATGAAAATGCCGTACTGGAATTTTCATTCATCGGTTATACCAAACAGGAAGTGACCGTTGGCAGCCGTACTACCATCACAGTGAAGCTGACACAGGATGTTACCGCTATCTCTGAAGTGGTGGTGGTGGCATATGGTACGCAGAAGAAAGTAAACGTTACCGGTGCTATCAGCGCGATAGATGGTAAAGATGTGAGCTGGAAGCCTGTTGGCCAGGTATCTGCTGCCCTGCAGGGTATGGCTCCTGGTGTGACAGTTACCACTGGCAGCGGCCAGCCGGGTGCTGACCAGGGCACTATCCGCATCCGTGGTGTCGGTACTTTGAACAGTACAGATCCGCTGGTGCTTGTAGATGGTGTGCAGATGAGTATGAATGATGTGGACATGAATGATATCGCATCCTACTCTGTACTGAAAGATGCTGCTTCTTCAGCTATCTATGGTGTGAGGGCTGCAAATGGCGTGATCCTGATCACTACTAAAAGAGGCGCCTCCGGTAAAGCGAAAGTCAGCTACTCCAACTATTTTGCATGGCAGCGCCCTGCACGCCTGGCAAAGTATGTAGGTGCGAAAGACTTCATGAAACTGGTGAACCAGACTGCTACTAACTCCGGTGCGAATCCTACCTATACCGATACGCAGATTGCTGCTTACGATGACCCTAACCGTAATAAAGATCTGTATCCGGACAACTACTGGCTGGATGATGTATTGACCGGCAGCGGATTTCAGCAGGAACATAGCCTGGGCGTATCCGGCGGTACGGAAGATATAAAATACCGTTTCTCCACCAATTACTTCGATCAGAAAGGTCTGATCTCCAACATGGATTTCAACCGTCTCACTGTTCGTCTGAATACAGATATCAATGTCACAAAGAAGCTGACCTTCAGTGCGGACATTGCTGCCAGACTGGGCGACAGACAGGAACCACAGGGTGCTTCAGGATCAGCATGGTACCAGTTTGGACAGGCTGCAGTAGTGAATCCGCTTTCTGTAAATAAATATTCAGATGGCACCTGGGCACTTGTAAGAGGTGGTCAGAACCCTATCCGCCTTCAGGAAGAAGGTGGCCTATACCAGTACAAAAGCAATCTCTTTACAGGTAACTTCAAAGCCACATACAATCTGGTAAAAGGTCTGAAACTGACCGGCCTCACTTCTGTTAACTACAGGTCCGACTATAACAGCATTCACGAAAAGGCGCTGACATACTTTACTGATTTCCCCACCAATGAAAAGGCATTGACACTGGGGCAGAATACTATTAAGAAAGCTTACCAGGGTTACTGGTTCAGGAACTACCAGGGATTGGCAGAATATACACATAGCTTCGGAAAGCACAATTTCACCTTGCTGGCAGGTGCTTCCCGCTTGTCTGAAACCACAGATGACCTGAGCGGCTACAGGGTGAACCTGCCGAATGGTACGATAGAGCAGATCGACGCCGGTGCGGCTACGGGACAGATCGCTACAGGTAATGGCGTTGCCTATTCACTGGTATCTTTCTTCGGTAGATTGAACTACTCCTACAACGATAAATATCTCTTTGAAGCTAACCTCCGCCGCGATGGTTCCTCCCGTTTCTCTGACGGTCAGAAATGGGGTATGTTCCCATCTTTCTCTGCCGGCTGGCGTATCTCTTCAGAGGAATTCATGCATGATCTGACCTTCATCAACAATCTGAAATTACGTGGTTCATGGGGTAAGCTGGGTAATGATGTGATCCTCGACAGAGATAAACAATCTACCAACTATCCTTACCAGTCAGTATACTATTACAACAGTTATCCTTTCGGTGGAGTACTTAATCCTACTGCAGGTATTCAGATCTATCCCAACTCCGGCCTGACATGGGAAACAACCGTGATGACTGACGTAGGTGTAGATGCGACATTATTCAAGAACCTGGATTTCACTTTTGATTACTATAAAAAGAATACAAAAGATATCCTGCTGTTCCTGCCAATCAATCCTTCTGTAGGTCTGGAACCTCCTGCACAGAATGCCGGTAAGGTACAGAACACAGGATGGGAAGTATCATTGAACTATCGTGGTAAGATCGGCCAGGTTGATTATCATGTAGGTGGTAATCTCTCTGATGTTCGCAACAAGATCGTCGACATCAAAAATACTGACGCGATCAGCAGGGATAATAACTTCATTTATACGGGTCTCATTACAGGGCAACCTATCGGAGGCTTCTATGGCTATCAGGTAGAAGGCATCTTCCAGAATGCTGCGCAGGTAGCAGCACATGCTACACAGCCATTCCCGACCACAGGTCCCGGTGATCTGATCTATAAAGATCAGAACAATGACAAACAGGTAAAGGAAGGATCAGTGAGCAATGGTGGTGATATGGTGTACCTGGGTAGCAATATTCCAAGATATACCTATGGCTTCAACCTGGGTGCTGATTTCAAACACTTCGATCTGTCAGCCTTCTTCCAGGGCGTAGGTAAAGTATCTATTCATACACTGCCAATAGAAAGAGCGCCAACATCCAATGACGGTAACTTCAGGGAAGAGCACCTGAATAGCTGGACAACTACTAATACAGGTGCAGCTTTCCCAAGATTAGTAAACACCACACAGAACTATCAGTCATCTTCTTACTGGGTGAAGAGCGGCGCTTACCTGAGGCTGAAAAGCGTGCAGCTGGGGTATACATTGCCCGATCATATCATGAGACGGACAGGCTTTGACAGATGCCGCATTTATGTAAGCGGACAAAACCTCCTGACCTTCTCTTCCCTGCCGAAAGACATTGATCCGGAAGCACCCAACGATAGCAGGTATTACCCACAGGTGAGAACCATCAACTTTGGATTAAACGTGCAATTTTAAACTAAGTAGTCATGAAGAAACTAGCAATTATATTTACCCTGGCCGGACTTGTATCAATGACGGCCTGTAAAAAATACCTGGACGAACAGCCTCAGAATGCTGTGAGCCGGCAGGATTACTGGACTACAGAAGCGGATGCCATCAATGCCGTAAATAACTGTTACCGCCGCCTGGGCGATGTGGATAACCGCATATTCCTGAGCTGCGCTACGGACGACAGTTATTCCTGGAGCGACTGGCCGAGTGATGTAAGGCTTGTTGGTAACGGAAGTGCCTCTATCGGAACCGGTATGTTTGCCAACTTCTGGAGCAACTTTTATAAGATGATCGCTTCCTGTAATGATGTGCTGGACAATATCGACAGGGATAAAGCATTATCGGATTCCCTTAACCAACGTCTGAAAGGAGAAGCCCGTTTTATCAGGGCATTCGCTTATCAGCAGCTGATAGGATTGTATGGAGATGTGCCACTGAGAACGACTACTCCACCGGTAAGTGACTTTGCTGCGAAGCGTACCTCACGTGCGGAAATAGCACAGTTCGTGGTGGCAGAGCTGGATACCATCGCTAAGTATCTTCCTGTTACCTACGATGCCAACAACGTAGGCCGTGCCACCAGGGGATCTGCGCTGGCATTAAAAGCACGCGTACTGCTATACGAGGGCCGTTATACAGAGGCAGCGGCGGCGGCTAAGGAAGTAATGGACCTGAATACTTACATGATAGACAATAATTACGTAAGCCTGTTCAATGGTACCAACAAGAACAGCCAGGAGATCATATTCTCTGCCCGTTACGTGAAGAACACATTGCCCAGCGCTATGGGTACATGGGTAGGCGGACCTTCTCTCGGTGGCTGGTCGCAGGTAGTGCCATTGCAGTCGCTTGTTGATGCATATGAATGTACAGATGGAAAGACCATAGATAAGTCTACGCTCTATGATGCCACACATCCATATGATAACCGCGATCCCCGTCTTAAATTGACGGTAGTAGTGCCAGGTGTAGTGGTGAACGGTATCACCATTGATGTGAGCAATATCAGGAGCCTGGATGCATTAAGTAAGAACAATGCATCACTGACAGGTTTCTATTATAAGAAATATGTGCCTGCTGATATTCAGGGTAACTGGGACGGCAACTCATACAACGATGTGGTACTGTTAAGATATGCAGAAGTACTGCTGACTTATGCAGAAGCTAAAATAGAAGCTAACCAGATCGATGCTTCTGTATACGATGCTATCAACCAGGTAAGACAAAGACCTGGTGTGATGATGCCTGTGCTGACAGCAGCTGATTTCCCCGGTCAGGCAGCATTGCGTGATGCGGTACGCCGTGAAAGACATGTGGAGTTCCCGATGGAAGATAACCGGCTGTTTGACATCCGTCGCTGGAAGGTTGCTGAAACAGTAATGTCCGGCCCTGTATATGGTATCCTGAACAACTTTGATCAGACCAGACAGGACTACGGTAAGCACGTACTGGTAGAACAGCGCAGTTTCAACGCAGGCCGTGATTATCTCTGGCCAGTACCACAAAGTGAAACAGCACTCAATCCGAATGCCCTGCCTAATAATAGTGGCTGGTAAAATAAATTCCGGTTATCGTAAGGACCGGTTATGCTTGAAGAAAGAGCCGTCTCAATTATTTGAGACGGTTTCTTTTTTATATATTATTGTCTTCTTTCTCTGCGTGGATGCCCCTTTAACGTTTTCTTAACGCATGCAGTGTAACTTCCTCTTATCTTTGCACGCTTCACAGAAAATGCCTAACCTATAGTATATGACTCGCCTTTTACAAACCTATGTCTTATTCACTGTCTGTAGTCTGCTTGCCGCTTGCGATGATGAACCCTGGGAACGTGGAATGGTAGATGGGTATGCCCCAATTTACAGTACTGATGCTTCTTTGAAACAGGTCAGGTTCCAGCCGCCCCGTAAAACTGTCAACGGTGGAAAATTATTTACAGCAGGTACGAATGTACTGCAGGAAGAAATTGATTCAGGACTACACGTCATTTCTTACCAGGACCCCGCTCACCCTGTAAAGACAGGCTTTCTGCGTGTTCCCGGATTCCAGGTTGCTGCCATTGAAGGTGGTTATCTGTACGTGAATAATTACGATGACCTGATCTCCATCCCGCTAAAAGCACTCTCTGCGGATATGAACGTAGGAAGGCTGGTGGGTGTCTGGAAACAACTGGATTATCCTATCGGACCGAACGCAGATTATTTTGAATGCGTAGATCCTTCAAAGGGAATAGTAGTTGGTTGGCGTAAGACCAAAATTAATAATCCTCAATGCCGCAGACCAGCTAAACCAGATAATAATTTTCCGGAGGAAAGCTATCGCAGCAATCCGGGACTGGTTGCTTCAAAGGGCAAACTGTACCTGGTGAATAAGGAGTCACTGGCTGTCTATTCTCTGTCCGTTCCTGACCGGCCGGTGATCGTGAAGAGCGAAATGTTGTTAGGTACAAAGGTGGATAGCATCTTTTTACTGAATAATAGTGAACTGGCAGTGGTGTACGGCTCCCAGCTGGACCGGCGTGACGGCGTCAGCTTAAACAGGACTACCTCTTACAGTAATTTGTCTTACTGTGTAAAAGTAAGAGCAAAAGGGGATACGGTATATACCATTTCCAACCAGAAAAGTTATTGTGGTCCTTCTCCTTATCTGATAAAATACAGGTTGAGAAAAGATACAACTGCTGCTATTGAAATAGATCGTTTGCGTGTAGACATGGCAAATGCCTTTGTTATAGCAGGCAGTTATATTTATATAGCCACAGAACAAGGTATGGTAATGGTAAATATTGCCGGGGCGGCGCTTGAAAGGGCTGGGGATATGACTGATGATGCTTATTCTTCTATCGTCACCAATGGTAACCTTTTATTCGTTCGCAGTAAACAGCAGATAATTTGTTATAGCATAGTTACTTCCCCCGCTTCTCCCAGCTTAATCTCTAAACTACCTTACTGATGAAACAACTATACGCCATTCTTATACTTTGTTTACTAAATACCATTGACTCCAAAGCGCAGAGAAATACGCCTGATTCCCAGCTCACGGGATTACGTATCAGTACCAACCTTGTGACGCTGAGGGAACCTGATGGTGGAGTTTCCCTGGCACTGGAATACAGGTATAAAAAGAACTGGAGTGTGCTGATGGAAGGTACCTGGATTTTTATTGATGAAAAAGACGATTATAATCTGAGAGGCAGATATTCGCCAATGGCAAAGGGCTTCCGTATCCGTCCGGAAATGCGCTACTATGTGCCGGGGAGAGGGCATGTGTACAAACTGTTCTTCGCGCAGGAAATTTCATATAAGCGCGTTAGTTATCTTGAGGAGTGGATCCAGCCGGTGAGGTCGAATCCCAGTGGCTGGGAACCGGATTATGAGAAAATATCCGCCTATGAGAAAGTCAAAAATATCTATGGCACATCTGGTAAGGTGGGCTGTCAGTTATTCTTTGATAAGGGACATAAATTCATGATAGAATTCTACATCGGGCTGGGACTTAAATACAGGGATGTGGCCTTTAAAAACAAGGTTCCTTCAGCAGACAGTTATTTAGAGGATAACAGCAGCTATCTTGCTGATGTGCCCAAAACAGGATGGGATATTAATATACCTATGGGAATTAAAGTAGGGTACCGTTTTTAATCTTCACGCCCCCGCTATCGTTTCTGAAATTCCGTTATATTTGGTGGAAACCAAACAATCTTAACAGTTGCGCCCCGGGCGTAACGAAAATTTCTACGGATGAAAGAAGTATTTATAGTTTCAGCGGTGCGTACCCCCATTGGTTCCTTTAACGGTGCATTATCGGCGATTTCTGCTACCCAACTGGGCGCCCTGGTGATGAAAGCAGCTCTCGAAAAAGCGGGCGTACCTCCCACTGCAGTGAATGAAGTGTATATGGGTAATGTGATCAGTGCCAACCTGGGCCAGGCGCCTGCCAACCAGGCCAGTATCTATGCCGGCATTCCCACTAATGTGCCCTGTACTACTGTCAATAAGGTATGTGCTTCCGGTATGAAAGCGATCATGTTAGGTGCGCAGAGCATCCTTTCAGGCGATAATGACGTGGTAGTGGCCGGCGGAATGGAGAGTATGAGCAATGTACCTTACTACCTGGATAAAGCCCGTAATGGTTACAAACTGGGAAACGGGGCTATCGCTGACGGTATTATCCGGGATGGTCTGTGGGACCCTTATAAGGATTTCCACATGGGGAATGCGGCGGAACTCTGTGCTGCAGAATACAAGATTTCCCGTGAAGACCAGGATGCCTACGCTATAGAAAGTTATAAAAGAGCAGCAGCGGCTACTGAAAAGGGATATTATAAAAATGAGGTCATCCCGGTGGAAGTGCCTGGAAAACAGGCAACTACTGTTACGGAAGACGAAGACTATAAAAAGGTGAACTTCGAAAAGATCCCCACATTGAAACCTACTTTCCAGAAAGATGGTACCATCACTGCTGCCAATGCCTCTAATATTAATGATGGCGCAGCGGCGGTATTGCTGGTGAGCGGGGAGAAGCTGAAAGAATTGGGACTGAAGCCTTTGGCGAAGATCATCAGCTTTGCAGATGCATCTCAGGCGCCTGAATGGTTCACGACCACTCCTGTGAAAGCGATCAATAAAGCGCTGGAAAAAGCGAAGCTGACAGTGGCAGATATGGATTTTGTGGAGATCAATGAGGCCTTTTCCTGTGTACCCATCGCCAATGAACGTGACCTGGGATTATCGTCCGACAAGGTGAACGTATGGGGAGGCGCTGTTTCTATGGGGCATCCTATCGGATGCAGCGGCGCACGTATCGTGGTGACACTCAGCTCCATCCTGCGCCAGAACAATGCCCGTTACGGCGTGGCAGGCATCTGTAATGGTGGCGGCGGCGCCAGCGCGATTATTATCGAAAGAGCGAATTAGCAATATTACTATTAAGGATCAGGGATTTACATCAGCACGTAAGTCCCTGATCCTTAATTTTATTGTATCAGACTGATGGTCGTATCAAAACGGGAGGCCCTGCCTGGTTCATTTACCAGGTTCATATAAAGATGCAGGCTATCCTGTCCGTTTTTCTCCATTTTTAAGGCTTGCAGCCGTCCCGTAGGTTTAACCACATCTCCCGAGATCTTTTCAAAAAACCAGTACTTGTCCTGTACCAGGCTATAGGTAGGGTAGCGGTAGATAATATCTACGGAGGTAGATTGCAGCGAATAGTCATCATCAATCGGGTAGCGTTTCATTTCCCCATCAGACAACAGGCCCAGCCCTGCAATAACGGTCAGGGTACGCAAGGGAGGCAGCAATAATCCAAAGAGCAGCACAAAAGGAAAACCGTAAAAAGCGCACAGGTATACCCACTTGCCGGACACCTCCTGCTGGGTTAGTCCATATAATACAATACCAGACCCTGCATACAGGGTATAGAACACCCGCTCTGTATAAGTGCCTTTAAATCCGTAGCCGCTGAAGAGCAGTATCAGGCACAGAACAGAGAATACACACATCACAAGGTGGAAATACCAGATCAAACCGGTGATCAGCGGGGCTTTGACCTTTTTGATCTTACAGGATATGGCCGCCAGAAAGCATAAGAAAAGCACGGTAATGGTAAACATAGGATAGGATATTAACTTATAACAGGCAGTATGTCCGCTAATATATATAATATTTCATATATAGTATTTAAAATCTCAGGAGCCTTACTCATAAGTTTTCCTTTGCTTTTTCGCCAACAAACAATAATTTTGCCCCTGCCTTAAGATAAATGAGGCATTAACTTTCAAACTTTAAGAGTAACAGCATGCGTCAGATAGCTTTCAGACAAGCCTTACGAGAAGCCATGCAGGAAGAAATGCGCCGTGACGACCGCGTTTTCCTGATGGGAGAGGAAGTAGCAGAATATAATGGAGCCTATAAAGTTAGCCAGGGAATGCTGGATGAGTTTGGCCCTAAGAGGGTAATAGATACGCCTATCGCCGAGCTGGGCTTCACCGCAATTGGTGTTGGTGCTGCACAGAATGGTCTTCGTCCTGTTCTGGAATTCATGACATGGAACTTTGCTGTACTGGCATTGGACCAGATCCTGAACACAGCTTCTAAAATGCTGGCTATGAGTGGCGGACAGGTAGGTTGTCCTATCGTTTTCCGCGGACCTAACGGTTCTGCCGGTCAGCTGGGTGCTCAGCACTCTACCGCTTTCGAAAGCTATTATGCAAATATCCCAGGTTTAAAAGTAATATCAGTTTCCAATCCTTATGATGCAAAAGGTCTGCTGAAAGCGGCTATCCGCGATAATGACCCGGTTGTTTTCATGGAAAGTGAGCAGATGTACGGCGAGATGGGTGACGTGCCTGAAGAAGAATACATTATCCCAATTGGTAAAGCTGATATCAAACGTGCTGGTAAAGACGTAACCATCGTTTCTTTCAACAAAATGATGAAAGTTGCCCTGGGTGCTGCTGAAGAACTGGCAAAAGAAGGTATCGAAGCTGAAGTGATCGACTTGCGTACCATCCGTCCGCTGGACTGGTTCACCATCCTGGAATCTGTTAAGAAAACCAACCGCCTGGTGATCGTAGAAGAACAATGGCCGTTCTCCAGCGTTTCTTCTGAGATCTCTTACCGCATCCAGAAAGAAGGTTTCGACTACCTGGATGCTCCGATCCGTCGTATCACAGCTGCTGATGCGCCAATGCACTACGCACCGAACCTGGTGAAACTGTACCTGCCTGATGTTGAGCGTACTGTGAAACTGGTGAAGGAAGTAATGTACATGAAGAAGTAACAGTAATACTGTCAATAAAGAAAGCCGGTCTGTCCTACAGGCCGGCTTTTTGTTTTATAATTTTTTGAATGAGGTTTTGTGAACCGGTTTCCTGTGCTGTTCTCCGGGTCGATATTCAATATTTTCGGGAGCGGTAATATGGTTGAACCGGGAACCAACGGAAGTCAATCCGTTACGCACATAACAATCCCCGATGATATTTAATTCCCAAACAGATCTGACGACAAATACCTATCGCCGCGGTCGCAGATAATACATACCAACACCCCGTGGTCCAGCTCCCTGGAGATCCTTGCCGCTGCGGACACTGCTCCTCCGCTGCTCATACCGCAGAAAATGCCTTCCTCTTTCGCCAGCCGGCGGGTCATCGTTTTTGCCTCTTCTTCCGAAATATCCATGATGCGGTCTACCCTCGATCTGTCGAAGATTTTAGGCAGATATTCCTCCGGCCATTTACGGATACCAGGTATCCTGGAGCCTTCCGTAGGCTGACATCCTACGATCTGTACCTGGTTATTCTGCTCTTTCAGGAATTTCGACACCCCCATAATGGTACCGGTAGTGCCCATGGCACTTACGAAATGGGTGATACTCTGGTTGGTATCCCGCCATATTTCCGGTCCGGTGGTTTTATAGTGCATGCCGTAGTTATCCGGATTGCCAAACTGGTTCAGCATATGATAACCACCTTTGGCCACCTGCTCATTGGCATAGTCAATGGAGCCTTCCATGGATGCTTCTTTAGGCGTCAGTATCACTTTCGCGCCAAAGGCTTCCATGGTCAGTACCCTTTCGCGGGTAGCATCTTCCGGCATCACCAGTTCAATTTCTACGCCGAACAGGCTGGCAATCATGGCTAATGCGATGCCTGTGTTGCCGCTGGTGGCCTCAATCAGTTTAATGCCCGGTTTGATCTCGCCTCTGTCCAATGCTCCTTTGATCATACCGTAAGCCGCTCTGTCCTTTACACTGCCTCCCGGATTATTTCCTTCCAGTTTCGCATAAATCGTAACTCCGGGATTGGCGCTGATGTGATTGAGCGCCACCATCGGAGTGTTGCCAACAAGATCTAATATCGAATGCATCTAATAACTATTTTCTACTACACTAATACTGCCGTCCGCCCGGTAATAGATCCGGCTGAAGGGGGCAGTGCTTTTTATAAGCCATACATTTCCGCCTATAATACTATGATGTCCCACCACAGTATCGCCTCCCAGGATGGTGGCGCCGGCGTATATAATGACATTGTCTTCGATTGTCGGGTGACGCTTGCTTCGCGCCATATCCTTATCCACGCTTAATGCGCCCAGTGTAACACCCTGATAGAGCTTTACATTGGCACCGATAACGGTAGTCTCACCGATCACGATACCGGTACCGTGGTCAATGCAGAAATAGGGCGCTATCACTGCAGCAGGGTGGATGTCGATACCGGTACAGCTATGTGCCCGTTCAGTGATCATACGGGGCAGCAGCGGTATTTTCAGCTGATGTAATGCGTGCGCAATGCGATAAAAGGCGATCGCGTAAAACCCGGGGTAGGCGCGTATCACCTCGTACATACAGGTAGCCGCAGGGTCTCCTTTATAAATAGCTTCTGCATCTTTTTTTAACGCATCATAAATGACTTCCGCCTGCTCCATAAACTGACGGCTCAGTGCCTCTGCCGCCGCAGGCAGCTGTTGTTGCATAGGCACTAACAGGTGCTGCAACTCGGATTGCAGTCCATTTGCGTATTCTTCCAGTAATACGATATCGGCCATCACCTTCCCGGTATATTCTGGAAAAAGCCAGTTGATAAAATTGTTGGCAAAGTCGTTCACCGCACTGGTAGTCGGATAGGCAGTAGCTGCAGCCAGCTGATGCCTCCGCCTTAATTCTTCTAAAAGTTGTTGCATATCCAAGTGAATTACAGGATTGAGGGAAACGATCAATGAAATTACGTATTAATGTCGAGAGTCCATAAAGTTAGTAGACAAATGGCCCATATCGAAGATGGGCGCATGGTTGTTGCCCCATTTTGTTATCTTGGCGGGGGATCAGGTAATTTCCCTTAATTTTGTACGTTGTTCACTAAAATAATGATATGGCCAACATTCTGATAATTGATGACGAGAAAAGTATACGTAAAACGTTGTCTGAGATCCTTAGCTATGAAGGTTACAAGGTAGACGAAGCGGCTGACGGGGCAGAAGGCTTTAAGATGTTCAAAGAAAAACAGTACGACGCCATCCTGTGCGATATTAAGATGCCCAAGATGGACGGGTTGGAATTCCTGGAAAAAGCCAAAGAAACCAATCCGGATGTGCCTATTGTAATGGTATCAGGACATGGAAATATTGATACGGCCGTAGAAGCAGTAAAGAAAGGGGCTTACGATTATATCTCCAAACCACCGGACCTCAACAGGTTGCTGATTACCCTGCGTAATGCCATGGATAAAAGCACGCTGGTGACAGAGACGAAGACCTTGCGCCGTAAAGTGAACAAAACGCAGGAAATGATCGGCACTTCTGCTCCTATCCTGAAAATAAGGGAAACAATAGAAAAGGTGGCGCCAACAGATGCCCGTGTGCTGGTAACAGGTGAGAACGGCGTAGGGAAGGAGCTGGTGGCCCGCTGGATACATGAACGCAGCAACCGTGCTGCTGGTCCTATCGTAGAGGTGAACTGCGCGGCTATTCCCAGTGAACTGATTGAAAGTGAGTTGTTTGGACATGAGAAAGGCTCCTTCACATCCGCAGTAAAACAACGTATCGGTAAGTTCGAACAGGCCAGTGGCGGTACGCTGTTCCTGGACGAAATTGGAGATATGAGCCTCAGTGCACAGGCAAAAGTGCTGAGGGCCCTGCAGGAAGGAAAGATCACCCGTGTGGGCGGCGACAAGGAGATCAGCGTGGATGTAAGGGTGGTGGCCGCTACCAACAAAGACCTGCTGAAGGAAGTGGAAGAGAAGAACTTCCGTCTTGACCTTTATCACCGTCTCAGTGTGATCCTGATACATGTGCCTTCCCTGAATGACCGCCGGGATGATATTCCATTGCTGGTGGAACACTTCCTGGAAAGCGCCTGCCAGGAATATGGTATGGCGAAAAAGGTTGTCGATAAGGAAGCCATGAAGGTTTTACAGCAGCACAACTGGTCAGGTAATATCCGGGAATTGGGCAACGTGGTGGCCCGTCTTGTGATCCTCTCCGGCAAAACGATCATGGCAGATGATGTATATGATTATGTGTTGCCCGCCAGGGACAAAAAGAAAATAAACGCTTAGTAATATCAGGGCTGTCCGCCGAAAGCGGGTAGCCCTTTTTCGTGTTATTGACCTATGAACAAGCATGTGTACCTGATCAGCGGTATGGGAGCAGATGAAAGGATCTTTAGATACCTTAGTTTTCCGGAGGAGTATACCATACACTATCTGGATTGGCTGACGCCCGACCCAACGGAGACTTTTCCTGACTATGCTGCCCGGATGGCCGCGCGGATTGAACATGAAGATGCCATATTGTTAGGCGTCTCCTTCGGTGGTATGTTATCCCTGGAAATAGCCCGGCAAAGACCGATACAGAAAGTTATCCTCATCAGCAGTATTAAAAGTACCGGAGAAAAACCCCCTTACCTGGCCTGGGTGAGAAAAACAGGTCTGCTGCAATTGCTGCGGCTACCGGATGCAATCATTTTCAGACGTAGGAAAGGATTGGTAAAACTGTTCCTGGGCGCTGAAACAGCAGAGGAAAAGGAACTGCTGGCTGATTATATGAACAAAACGGCCTACGGTTATCTTCGATGGGGCATCCGGACAATAGTGAACTGGCAGAACGATTTTATTCCGGCTTCATTGGTGCACATCCATGGAGGCAGGGACAGGGCTTTTCCGCCAGGACTTGTCAAGGCTGATTATATAATTCCCACCGGTGGCCACTTTATGGTGTATAACCGGGCTACGGAAATCAATGAAATCCTGAGAAAGGAGTTGGTGTGACTTCAAAACTCCTATGAACCAATTGAATTACATGTAAAAAAGTTTATTAAATCAACCTAATCCCCTTATTTTAGCAAAACTTTTGATTAGTATTAATTAGCTTGCAGAACACAGAATATTATATTTGATCTTTTAAATATCTTAAACAAATCTTAATGAACCTGGCTTTTTGGAGAAGAAATAAAGAGGGTCAGCCAAAGAAGAAATCTGCCGTTAGAGAGTGGTTTGATGCCGCTATTTTCGCCATCATCGCAGCTACCTTGATACGCACCTTTATTTTTGAGGCGTACACTATCCCAACCCCATCTATGGAAAAGACATTGCTGGTAAACGACTTCCTGTTTGTCAGTAAGATTAGTTACGGGCCTCGTATTCCCATGACGCCACTCGCCGTACCTTTTACACATCATACACTGCCATTTACCAAGTATAGCAAGGCTTATTCCGAAGCAGTACATTGGAAATACAGACGTTTGCCAGGTTTTTCAGACGTTGAGCGTTATGATGTAGTGGTATTTAATTTCCCCGAAGGAGATACCGTAGCCCTGGAACAACAGGAGCAAAGCTACTACCAGCTGGTAAGAATTTTTGGACGTGACAATGTATGGGAACAGAACCATGTTACTTCCCGTCCTGTTGATAAACGTGAGAACTATATTAAACGCTGTATGGCTGTTGCCGGCGATACCCTGACCATCAAAGACGGTATTGTTTTCATAAATGGAACACAGGCGCCGATCCCGGCGGAAAGCGAGCGTACATATTGGGTAAAGACCACGGGAGATCCTCTGAATCCCAGCCGTCTTGATGAACTGAACATCGATCCGTCTCCACGCAGTGTTGATGACTCCAGCACCTTCAGGTATGATCTGACCCCTGGTATGGCCAACCTGCTGAAAACATGGCCGGCGGTAAAGGATATAACGCCGTATGTGAAGTCTCCAAGACAAGACGTACAGGTGTTCCCGCATGATACCGCACATTACAGATGGACAGAACATAACTTTGGCCCGCTGTATATTCCGAAGAAAGGTGTGACTGTCAACCTGGATAGCACCAATATTGCTTTCTATGACCGTATCATCAGTGTATACGAAGGCAACAAACTGGAGGCGAAGAACGGACAGTTCTATATCAATAATAAGCCAGCCAATACCTACACTTTCAAAATGAACTACTACTGGATGATGGGTGATAACCGTGATAACTCACTGGATTCCCGTTTCTGGGGTTTTGTGCCTGAAGACCACATCGTGGGTAAGGCATGGCTGATCTGGATGAGCTATGGTCATGGCAGCATCCGCTGGAACAGGCTGTTCAGAACAATCAAATAAACGCCCTGGAAGCGCTGTAACACAGGTTACAAGGTCTTTCCAGGTGCTGAACAATATTCTATTACGAATTACGCATGACATCCAATTACAAACACTAACTTGTAATTCGTCATCCGTAATTCGTAATTTAGTGTATGGACATCCGTAAACATTCTTTTGAATACAATTCCTTCCAGGACAGTGCAGCCTTACCCATTGCAGATCTCCGGTTGCTGGAAGAAGCCCGGGAAGTAACCGCCCAGGCCTATGCCCCTTATTCCAACTTTTATGTAGGCGCCGCCATTTTACTGGCCAACGGCATCGTGGTGAGAGGAACAAACCAGGAGAACGCTTCTTTCCCTGCCGGCATCTGTGCGGAAAGAGTGGCGTTATCTACCGCAGCATCCCTCTATCCCGGAGTACCTATACTCACTATTGCCGTCAGCTATCATAATCCTTCCGGAAGCAATGATACCCCGATTTCCCCTTGTGGCATCTGCCGGCAGACCTTATCAGAATATGAAGGCCGCCAGCAGCAGTCTATCCGTGTTATCATGAGCGGACAAACGGGAAAAGTGTTCATCATTCAGACTATCAGACACTTGCTGCCACTGGGATTCTCTGCAGAAGATATGCAATAAAATTGTTATCTTTGCCGTAGTCTATGAAACGCTATGTTGAACGTCCGTGTCTTATGTCCGCTGCTATGGACGGTTTTATTCGTGCAAGTTGCTATGGCTTTTCCAGGAAATAAGTTAAAGGGTCTCTACAAGGAAGGAGTGAACTGCCGCAATGAAGGCAGGTTTCAGGCTGCAAAGAAATGTTTCAATGAAATCTTACACCAGGATAGCAGTTACACGGTAGCATACCTGCAAATGGCAGAGATCCTGGCGTTGGAGGAAGAATATCATGAAAGCATCCGTTATTACCAGCATTTCCTGCGCCTGGATGAAGAACAGCCCTCTTCCTGGTATGCCATCGGAGTGTTATACTTCAATACTAAAGATTTTCACAACGCAGTAGGTGCTTTTGAAAAGGCACAAAAGAAAGGGCATCCTGTTGATGCGGATTATTATCTGCATCTGGGAACAGCTTATCTGCATATCCGCCAGATAGAGAAAGGTGTGAAACACCTGAAGTCCTGCCTTACTTTACGGGAGAACGATCCGCGGCCTATGCAGGCGCTGGCCCATCACTATTACCTGGCGGGCAACTACAGCGCTGCTATTACGTACTGGGATAAACTACTGACTATTCAGCCTGAGAATGCTTTTGCCATGTTTATGCTGGGCAAGTCATACATCGGCAATGGAGAGGTGACAAAAGGAGAGCAGCTGTGTGACAAGGCGCTGGCGGTAACGCAATAATATTATCCGAATAAAGATAAAAGAAAAAAGCTCCCGGAGATGGGAGCTTTTCGCTTTATAAAACAGTACGTTGTTACATTCTTTCAGGTACATCAATACCCAGCAGTTTCATGCTCTTTGCAATCGTTCTTGCAGTGAGCATAACGATCTGGGTACGGAGTTTCTGCTTCTCAGGAGTTTCTGCATCCTGTACAGAGTAGGTGTATTTACCTTCCACTTTTTCTGCATAGAATGAGTTGAACTGTTGGGCAAGCTGGAACACATAGTTAGCTATCACGGAAGGGCTCATTTCTTTCAGGGCTTCTTCCAGTACACTATCATACTGTTCGTTCAGCAGGATCAGTTCTTTCTCCAGCGGCAGTAAGCTGCCCTTATGACAGTAACCTTCCAGTTTATCCGCATTAGGTGCTACCTCACGCAGAATGGATTTGATACGGGCATGCGCATACTGAACGAATACGCTGGTGAACCCGTGGAGTTCGATAGACTCTTTCGGATCGAATACCATTCTCTTTTTAGGGTCCACACGCAGCAGGAAGAATTTCATGGCACCGATACCAAGCATCTTATGAAGCGTCTGAAGGTCTTCTTCAGGCATATCATCCAGCTTACCGGAGTTTGCCGTCTGTTCTGCCGCTGCGGTAATGGTTTCATCGATCAGGTCATCTGCGTCTACAACAGTACCTTCACGGCTCTTCATACGGCCGTGTGGTAACTCCACCATACCGTAGGAAAGATGGAAAATACCATCAGCACAAGGCTCCTGCAGTTTCTTCAGGATCAGCTGCAGCACCTTAAAGTGATAGTTCTGTTCATCTGCCACCACATAGATGCTTTGCTCCATCTGGTAGTCGTCATATTTAAGACGGGCGGTACCGAGGTCCTGCGTCATATATACAGAGGTGCCATCTCCGCGTAGTAACAGTTTCTCATCCAGTCCGTCAGCGGTCAGGTCTATCCAGATAGAGTTATCCGGTTTTTTGAACAGTACTCCTTTAGCCAGTCCTTCCTCTACCAGGTCTTTACCCAGCAGGTAGGTCTCGCTTTCATAGTACATCTTGTCAAAGTCGATGCCCAGGCGTTTGTAGGTTTCATCGAAACCTTTGTACACCCAGCCGTTCATGGTAGACCAGAGTGTCCGCACTTCATGATTGCCTGCTTCCCATTGCTGCAGCATGATCTGCGCCTGCTGCATGATCTCTGTCTGTTTACGGGAGAGTTCCTTGATCTCATCATTGAGCTTGGCGTGTTTCTCTTCATCCGCCTTTATTTCAGGCTTATGGAACAGGGTAACCAGCTTCTCTATACGTTCCAGGTCTGTACCCTGGAAATCTTTAAAGTCGTTTTCAAGCGCGCGGGCTATGATAGGTTCTGTCTGTTCTTTCAGGATGGTCTCAAACTTCACATAGTAGTCGCCTACCAGGTGGTCGCCTTTGATACCGGTTGATTCGGGGGTATCTCCGTGGGCAAACAGCTGCCATGCCAGCATGGACTTACAGATATGGATACCCCGGTCGTTCACCAGGTTAGCCTTGATCACGTCATAGCCGTTAGCTTTCAGGATCTCTGCGATAGAATAGCCGAGGAAGTTATTACGCAGGTGACCCAGGTGCAAAGGCTTATTGGTATTGGGGGAGGAGTACTCCACCATTACTTTTTTCCCGTTGGAAGGTTTCTTACCGATATTACGGTTATTGAAGTGTTGCTGCAGGTACTGCGCCCAGTACTGCTCACAGATCTGCAGGTTGAGGAAGCCCTTGATCACATTATAGCCGGCCACGAGGTCGGGATTATGTTCAACAAGGTATTTACCCAATTGATCAGCAGTTTCTTCCGGTTTTAAGCGGCTGAACTTAGTGAAGGGGAATACCAGGACCGTATATTCACCTTCGAATTCAGGTTTGGTAGTATTGATCGCAATGTCCTTTGCAGGAATTGTCTGTTCGTAAAGCGCCTTAATTGCTGCTGCAGCAGCAGATCTGATGGATTGTACAACACTCATGCTGATAAACGGTTAATGCCAAAAGTAACGTCAAAGGTATAAAAAATCCGGTGGGCAGCCCGGGGGACTGAATAATATAATAAAGAAAAAGGGCCGGCAAAAAGCTGCCAGCCCCTTTTCAGGGTTTATCGGATGCTGAGTATTAATAAATAGTAAACTCCACCCTTCTGTTTTTC
The DNA here is from genome assembly GCF_900142925.1 of Chitinophaga sp. CF418. Classification (GTDB taxonomy): domain Bacteria; phylum Bacteroidota; class Bacteroidia; order Chitinophagales; family Chitinophagaceae; genus Chitinophaga. Next base: position 426,500 of record NZ_FRCN01000003.1, on the reverse strand, counting down.
TGCCTTCCGGCTTTTGTTTTATTGCTGGCTATTGGCTGTTCGGAACCATAACCTACGGCTTCAATTTTGGAAGGATTCGCTCCCTGGTTCACCAGGTATTGTTTTACTGATTCTGCGCGGTCTTTGGAGAGGGCCATATTTTTATTTGCATTGCCTACATTATCCGTATGTCCGCCAAGTTTCAGGCTGAAGCCCCTGGTCTTGAGCATTTCTGCCAGCCTCTCCAGAGAAGTATAAGAACCGGGTTTGATGCTTGATTTGCCGGTTTCAAACTCCAGGTTCTGGATAGCATTCCTGACTATCCGGCGGTCTTCATCTGTAATAATTACCTGGGTTGGAGGTTTTGTCTCGGTAATTTTCGGCAGTTCGCAGCCGCTGCCATCTACCTTGCTACCGGAAGCTGTGCCGGGGCATTTATCGAAAAAGTCGGATACGCCATCTCCGTCCGCATCGCCCGTCAGTTTATTCACTTCTGTGCTCAGACGGTTATTTTCGGCCCGGCTGGTTTCCAGTTCGCGCTGCAGGTTAGCCTTTTGCGCTTGCAGTTCATCATACATTACCTTAGCGGGGTTCTGCCAGCCCAGCTGTGGTTTATTCCGTGGTCCCAGCGGGAATTCCAGTCCGGCATATCCGTAGGAATATTTGTCTTTATCGGTACCGAGATAAAAGCCGTCCAGGTTATCCCCATCCACATAATGCATGGTATATCCCAGGTCCAGGTTTATTGCCTCGGAGAGTTTGAATTTCAGTCCTGCGCCTATGGGCACATAAAACTCAGTGATGCTGCCACTTGGTTTATAGTCCGTCAGGCCACCCTCCTTTAGTTTGCTTACCTTGGGGGAATAACCCGCCAGTCCTGCGCCGCCGGACACATATATCTGAATGGCATTCTTTCTGTACATCCAGTTGATGGTAGCCAGATTGATAACCGCATTCAGGCTGGTAGACCACTTCAGTTTGGTTTCGAATGAGTTTATGCGCCGGATGGCTTCTTTTTCGTTCCCCAATTTGCGGTCATTATTGCCTGCCAGCTTGCCACCTACATAATCTGCCCGGATGCCCAGGGAGTGTAAGATCTGCCATTTTACATAAGCGCCGTAGCCGGGCTTGGCTTTCCATTTCGTAAAATCATTGCTGCCTCCGGTAGGGGCAACTGGAGCCAGCAGCCCTCCGTTTATGCCAACTGACCATCGCCTGTAGCCAGGGCCATCAGTAAAAATAGGGCCGTTTACAGTGGTCTGGGCAATACTGCATAGTGGAGTGGAAAGGGCCAGCACACACGCTGCCCGTAGAAGTGAGGTGTTTTTCATAATAATTCAGGGTTACTCGGTTATTTAAATTAGCAGGTGAATTAATTACATTAATAGCATTTTGCACGTCGGTTTCGTACACTTACCATAAAGAACCCCTGTTGCATATAAATTGTTCATTATTAATCTTATTAAACGTATGGGAAGAGAAGCTGACGGTAAACTGACATGGAGGACTGACATATTTGCATGCTTTGTCCCTTGGCATAATCATTGACATTTGCATTGTCGGAGACAAAAATCTATCTACAACTACAAGCGAGAATATAACAATTATGGGAAAGATAATAGGTATTGACTTAGGAACTACCAACTCATGCGTTGCTGTAATGGAAGGTAACGAACCGGTAGTAATTGCCAATGATGAAGGACGCAGAACGACGCCCTCCGTTGTGGGTTTCTTAAAGAATGGTGAGAGAAAGGTAGGTGATCCGGCAAAACGCCAGGCTATCACTAACCCTGTGAACACTATTATGTCAGTAAAGCGTTTCATGGGACGCCATTTTGACGAGCTATCCAATGAAATACCTCATTGGAGCTATAAAGTTGCGCGTGGTGAAAATAACACTACACGTATCGATATCGACGGCAGACTGTATACTCCACAGGAGATCTCTGCTATGATCCTGCAGAAAATGAAGAAAACTGCTGAAGACTACCTGGGTCAGGAAGTAACTGAAGCGGTGATCACTGTACCTGCTTACTTTAACGACGCTCAGCGTCAGGCTACAAAAGAAGCAGGTGAGATCGCAGGTCTGACTGTACGCCGTATCATCAACGAGCCTACTGCTGCTGCATTGGCTTATGGAATGGATAAAAAACATGCAGATAGCAAGATCGCCGTATTTGACCTTGGTGGTGGTACCTTCGATATCTCCATCCTGGAACTGGGTGATGGCGTATTTGAAGTAAAATCTACCAACGGTGATACTCACTTAGGTGGTGATGACTTTGATAAAGTGATCATGGACTGGCTGGCAGATGAATTCAAGAAAGATGAAGCGGTTGACCTGCACAAAGATCCAATGGCATGGCAGCGTTTGAAAGAAGCAGCTGAAAAAGCAAAGATCGAACTGTCTTCCTCTCAGGAAACAGAGATCAACCTGCCTTATATCACTGCAGTAGACGGTGTACCTAAACACCTGGTAAAGAAACTGAGCCGCGCTAAATTCGAGCAACTGGCAGATTCCCTGGTGGAAAGAACACTGGAACCTTGCCGTAAAGCGCTGAAAGATGCAGGCATGAATACTTCCGAGATCGACGAAGTAATACTGGTAGGTGGTTCTACCCGTATCCCTAAGATCCAGGAAGTAGTAGAAAAATTCTTCGGTAAGAAACCAAACAGAGGTGTGAACCCTGATGAAGTAGTAGCTGTTGGTGCTGCTATCCAGGGTGGTGTACTGACCGGTGAAGTGAAAGATGTACTGCTGCTGGACGTTACCCCGCTTTCTCTGGGTATCGAAACCATGGGTGGTGTATTCACCAAACTGATCGAGTCTAACACTACCATCCCAAGCAAGAAATCTGAAACCTTCTCCACTGCCGCTGATAACCAGCCAAGTGTTGAAATTCACGTACTGCAGGGAGAACGTCCTTTAGCTAGTCAGAACCGTACACTGGGCCGCTTTATCCTGGATGGTATTCCACCGGCTCCGCGTGGCGTACCACAGATCGAAGTAATCTTCGATATCGATGCCAACGGTATCCTGCACGTAACTGCAAAAGATAAAGGCACCGGTAAAACACAGAATATCCGCATCGAAGCAGGTAGTGGTCTGAGCAAAGAAGAGATCGAAAAGATGAAGGCAGAAGCGAAAGCGAACGAATCTTCCGATAAGGAACAGCGTGAAAAGATTGAAAAGCTCAACCAGGCTGACAGCCTGATCTTCCAGACTGAAAAACAGCTGAAAGAATATGGCGATAAGATCCCTGCTGATAAGAAAGGCACAATTGAAACTGCCCTGAACAAACTGAAAGAAGCACATAAGACCGGCGATATCGCCCAGGTAGATGCAGCTGTTACAGAAATGAACAATGCATGGACCGCAGCTTCTGAAGAACTGTACAAAGCAACACAGGAAGCACAGGCTAACGGTGGAGCTGGTCAGGAACAGCCACAGGGAAGCGCTGCAGGTAACGAAGGCGTAACTGATGCTGAATTTGAAGAAGTAAAGTAACATAAGCATTTTAGGGATATTTGGTAAGAGGGCTGATCTGAAAAAGGTCAGCCCTCTTTTTTGTGTCTATTTTTTTATTTTGTGTTATGCAATTGACACTACACCCGTTCGAATTAAAGTTCAGACATACCTTTACCATCTCGCGTAAATCCAAAGACGTTCAGCCATTACTGGTGGTGGAACTGAAACAGGATGGGTTCAGCGGTCTGGGAGAAACAGCCGATAACTCATATTACAATATGACCGTGCCCCGCCTTATGGAAGCTATCAATGCGCACCGGGCGCTGATAGAAGGGCACACGCTAACAACTCCCGAAGCCTTCTGGGAATTGTTATACCCCCAGTTCAAAGACAACCTGTTTGCACTCTGTGCCATTGACCTGGCCGCGCATGATCTCTATGCCAAAAAACTGAATAAGAAACTGTATGAGGTGTGGGGACTCGACATTTCCCACAACCCGATGACTGACTATACGATCGGTATTGATACAGTAGAGAATATGGTCAGTAAACTGAAAGAGTTCCCCTGGCCGATCTATAAGATCAAACTGGGTACGCAGGACGATATAGCCATTATAAAGGAACTGCGCAGGCATACAGATGCCATCTTCCGGGTGGACGCCAACTGCGCCTGGGGCGTGGAAGAAACCTTACGTAACGCCACGGCTTTCAAATCGCTGGGAGTGGAATTCATCGAACAGCCTATGCCGGCAGAAGATGTGGAGGGCATGAAAAGAGTGTATGCATCATCAGCGCTGCCGCTTATTGCTGACGAGAGCTGCATTACGGAGGCAGACGTGGAACGCTGCAAAGGGCTCTTTCATGGTATTAACATCAAACTGACCAAATGCGGTGGCATTACGCCCGCCCGCAGGATGATCGATCATGCAAAACGCCTGGGCATGCAGGTCATGACCGGCAGCATGAATGAAAGTACCGTCGGTACTTCAGCAGTAGCCCATCTGCTGCCTTACCTGGACTATGTAGATATGGATGGTCCGCTGTTACTGGCGGAAGATACTTCCGACGGCGTAAAGATCGTTGACGGACGTATCATCTATGCCGATAGGGCCGGTACCGGCGCCATATTAAAATAAAACTATTACCCTCAAATGTTACCCGTTATGAAAAACAGACAATTATTGTCCTTTCCCGTCTTTCCGGTTGAGCTGCACAAGTCGCGGCACAAGCCGGCCAGACCTATGCTGTACATAGTTCAACTGCTCCTGTTGTTAACAACGGCCTTCCCGGCCAGCGCCCAGCTGCTGGCTCGCATCAGCGTAAAAACAGGCGTCCGCCAATGCGTAAACGTGCCTGTTTCCACTGTGATGAAGGATGCAGTGATATCCCTGCAGGATTCATTACAGTTCTTCGAAATACAGCAGGGAGGTCGCAAGCCTGTCCCTTTTCAGGTTTCCGGTGGCCGCTATCTCTATTGGATAATGGACGGAAAAACAGCTCCGGGAAAGATCCGTACATACGAACTGGTAAAAGGTACGCCGGTTCCCGCTATTGTCCGGATGCAGGCTAAAGACAGTGCTGACGCCCTGGTGCTGGAAGAAGGTGATCAACATCTTCTTCAATACAATTATAACATAATGGAACCACCCGCCGGTGTGGATACCGTCTATCGCCGCAGCGGTTTTATACACCCCCTGTGGGCGCCCGATGGACAGGTTATCACTAACATACATCCAAAGGACCACTGGCATCATGTGGGGATCTGGAATCCATGGACGCATACTTCTTTTAACGGGAAAGAGACTGATTTCTGGAACCTCCAGAAAAAGGAAGGCACTGTCCGTTTCAAAGGCTTCATCGGTCGTACGCAGGGGCCGGTACTATGTGGTTTTCAGGCATTGCACGATCATATTGCCTTCTCCGGCAAACAGGAAAAGGTGGCTATCAATGAGGAATGGGATGTCAGGGCATTTAACAGCAACGGCAACACCAGCCGTATCTGGGACATCGACAATACCATGAGCTGTGCCGATACTGCCGGTATTACCCTCCTGCAATACCGCTATGGTGGTGGTTTTGGCCTCCGTGCCACTGCGGAATGGAAGGCTGCTAACAGCAAGGTGCTTACCTCAGAGGGGAAGACACGTAAGGATGCTGACAGCACCCGTGCCCGCTGGATAAAGATCACCGGTCGTACAGATAAAGGAGAAGCTGGCATTCTCGTCATGAGTCATCCTGCTAATTACGACTATCCCCAGCCCGTACGTGTATGGCCAGAGAATAACGAAAGAGGGGAGATCATGATGAATTTCAGTCCTACCAAAATGAAGGCCTGGCAATTGAAATACGGGCAGACCTATCGCCTGTGTTACAGGGTGATAGTATTCACTAATGATCTCTCAAAAGAGGAAGCAGAAGAGGCCTGGGAAGCATATGCAAAGCCTCCGCAGGTTACTGTTTCCTGGAGCGCAGGTCTCTGAGGTTGATAATGGCATTATAAAGCCCGAAAACGCCCATAATTATAAAAATAGCTATCACGCCCCAATGACCGGTAGCGCGGTAAATATACAGCTCTATACGTGTCAGGCGAACGGCATGCAGCTGACCAGCAGTCTCTGAGAACTGGAGGAAGCGGTAAATGGCAAAACCAAAGCCGATCAGTGCTACTACAAGCATCCAGATCACTGTTGTCCAGGAGGCAGGTTCCGTTTCTTTGGGAGTGGGTTGTTCAGGGGTAGTACGCATAGCAACAAGATACAAATAAAAACACAACACCCTGTCCATCATAGACGGACAGGGTGTTGTGCCTTTTTTCTAATATGTATTTTATATAGCTATTCCATGTGATCCCTGGTGACTTGCCTCATACACTGCAGACAGGAGGTCTCTTCTTTCCACTGATTTTTCCAGCCACAGGTCAACGGCACTGTAGACGATCTTCAGTGAAGGTGTCAGTACATAAATGGCTGGTGCAGGTACATCTTCATTCACGCCTGATATTCTGTCCCAGATAGGGTCTGTAGCAGAATAGAGACCCGCTTTGCCGGCAATCAGGTTGTGCTGATCCCAGATGCTGGCGAAAGGCAGTTGCAATGCTGATGTAGCCTCGTCGAAATGTTGCTTTTCATCAGTGGTTACCAGTAGCAGCTGACCGCCCATTACGCGGATATCTGCGTAAATGTCCTTTAGTTCTTCCAACCGTTTGTTACCGTAACCATTCCAGTGAATAGAGTGGAAAGCCAGCACCAGTGGACGATCTATCAGTTGTGTGATAGACTGCGGCCCTTGTACAGACTTTAAGATATCTGAAGCGGCGATAATATTTTTCTTATTTATATGGAATGCAGGTAATGTATCCCCTGCATGTAAAGGGCTGATCGGGGTCCTGGTCTTAAAGGCTTTTTTCACATTTTCAATCTCAAATTCAGGATAGAGATCTGCATATCTGTTGAAGTTGTTGGACATAAAATAAATTTAAGGGATGGTTGGTAAACAGTGTTTGAATAAATGGTTGTAATGATTTTTATGAAACGGTTGCCGGCAGATGACCTGCGGCAATGAGGTATCAGCTACAACAACAGACGGCAGAGGTCTTTCTGTTTTTAAACTGTGTTAATACTTTGAATTGAGGCATGTGAACTTTTATTTTGTGTGAGTGCCTGTATTGACAATGCAAATATAGGAATATTTATCTAATACCCTACAAGATTTGTAGGGTATTTATTAAGTTGTTGATAATCAGATATGATATTTTAAAGAATTTGAAAAGTTTTATATTTGATGCTTCTATGTTCATCAAAACAATAGCTACATGAAAGGAATTCAGTTAAATATCATCCCGGCCATCTGTTTGCTGGCTATCAGCATGGCAGGATGTAACAGTAATAATAACAAACAGGACAAACAGGTGCAGGTGGCTGCAACCAATGATGCGGCTATTATCAGAAATGATGAATTATATCCCTTCATGCTCGCAGGTGTGTACTTTGTACATGGTTACGGCGGCCCTGAGCATACTTTCGATGCACTGATCAAACCGGAAGTAAAGGGGGAACCCGGCTCGGAAGCTTTTTCCAAATCTATACAGGCGGCCTACAGCAAGTACTTTATCTTCCCGTTTAAACCGGGAAGTGATCAGGAGGCGAAGGAGGCTAAAGCTGGCCTGGCAGACTACTGGGACATCCACAATACCGCAGAACTCGAGAAATCACTGAACTGGTTGCTGGATGAAGGTCATCAGGCACAGTATACACAATACCGTAAAGTGCTGGAGGAAAACGGTGGTGCAGGCGCTGACCTGGCAGCTATTGATCTCGCTAAATACAAGCTGTCTAAGACCGATATTCCCGGCTTACAGTTCATTAAAGATCATTATACTGAATTCAGCAAGGCGGGTATTAAAGCCTGGGATATCGCCCGTTATATCAATAACATCTGCGTGGCTTACCAGGCAGGATATTTCAACAGGGGAGAAGCGACAGCATGGCTGAGGAAAGCACCGCAGGTGATGCAGTCACAGTATAGCGACTGGAAGGCTTATTTTAATGATTTCCTGCTGGGTCGTCAGTTCTGGGGTGGTGCTGAGAGTGACAACGATCGTTTCAAAACAGAAGTAGCAGGTATGCTGGAAGGGAAGTACAGCATCTATACCTATATGCCGGTTAAGTAATCTGATGATCTTATATATGAAGCGCCCGTCTCAATTTACCGGGACGGGCGCTTTTCTTCGGTTTCGCTTGCCATTAAATATTTCAGTACTTCTTCTGCTGGTTATACAGCCTTCAGCATTTCATATACTTTCCTTTGGCTGGTATATTTATTTCTGCGGATGCCCTGGTAGCCAAATACCTCCCGCTCTTTAATCAGATGGAATAATTATATATGGGTAGAAGGGTAGGCTGATTATCCGGTGTAATACCTTCAGGCAATAGCCCTGCATGCAGCATAGCATGCGTGTGTATTTTCAGTGTATATAACCGTTCCAGGCAATACCGCTGTACTTCGTTCAGGTCCGATACGTCAAGTATGCCGCCTCTGTTCAGAAAATTACGGAACACAATACTTGTAAGATCTTCTGCCATGTAAGGATATAAGGGAAAATCCATTTCCTGCTCTTCCTGTTCGAATATCGTCTTCTGCGCTTCCAGTATCGGGAATATGCCGTCTAATGCAGTCTTTAACCGCTCAGTGTCCGACAGGCTGCCTATCAGCAATGCATCCGTTGCTACGACTATAATAAATGCCTGTGCCCATTGCACTTCTATATCTTCTTCCATATCCAGCAATCCCTGTAACTGTTCCTGCTCCACCGGGAAGCCACTGATACCATTGAACACCGGAATATATGACGCCAGTGATTCATCTCCTGCTAATAACTGTGTGATTTCCGTCGGAAGTCGGGTCTTTTCTCCCAGCAGGTAGTTGATCAGCGCCGCGCTGATCAACGCATTTTTGATTAGGGCCGTATTATCACTATTGTTTATGATGATGTCAAAGATCCTGTTGATCTCCACTGTTGCAGGAAATAATACAGCGGTATAGTAAACATCACTGGGCACCAGTACCTCATTGTCTGTTTTATAAAAATGTGTTTTGAAGAATGTTTTGAAGGAAGTAAATCCCGGATCGGGCTCCTCTTCTTTCTTTCCAAAGCTATACCGCACCGGCATTGTCAATACAGGCACGGCAGACCTGATATCCAGCGTATACACATAAGCCAGGAAATCCAGCAGTACCGCAGGATATGCAAAGTCTTCCTTACATAAACTGTCAAATACCTGTATGACCGGATCTGTTATCTCAAACACGAGATATCCCTGTTTCACATGACTGAGCATATCGCCAAATAACAATGAAAGCATTTCGTCCTCTTCTTCCGTGTCACAAAGTGCTTCCAGTATGGCGGGTATTTCTTCTGCTGAACTGCTATACCCTCCGGTAAAGTTGTTCCATTGTATGCCCTGTATAAATTGTTTTGTTGTCGGATACATAATTGGTTTATTAAGGACAAGGATGAGGCGCCTTGAGTTTTTGATTCTCCAGTCCGGCCAGTGGGTATTTTACGGTAAATACTTTTCCTTTCCGGTTGGTATGTTTGTAAATGATCTCCATTTGGTTATCTACTGCAAAGTTATGCATAGCAGGATTACAATAATCACATGGCGCAATTCCTGGTATATAGATAGTTGCCCCGCCCCGTCTCATGAATATTGGTTTCGATTCAATTTCCAGTGTGGAACCATGTAGTTTGTCCATCTGTCCATCGAACCGCTCTTCCAGCTTGCGTAATAACTTCTGCTCCGCATCCTCTGTGCGGCCCGCCACCTCTTTTGCTCCACTACTTGCTCTTACAGAGGTCAGTTTCTCTGGCTGCTGGCCTTTCAACGTCAGCACAGCATCTATCAGGTTCAGCCCCAGGATATCTATCTGGCTGTTGGTATCTTTTACATAACTGTAGAAGGTAGCATTAGTACCGGCAAGCCGTATTGGGTCCTGACTGATATAGACGCCTTCCTCTGGTAAGTAATACCTGAACCGGTTGTAATATAACTCAGTTTCCATATCATGGTACTGTCCCTGATAGCGGAAAGGTATGAAAGACAGGTCGCCTTTCGTTTTACGGGGCTTACCATAGATATCCAGCTCACAGGCCCATACCAGCGAACCATCTGCATCATATGCCTGGCAGGGTGTACCCAGGTAATCTGTAACAATAGAATACGCTTTATTGCCGATGATCTTTGCTGCCGGAACACCAGCTCCTTCAAAGACCCAGGTGATCAGCGAAGCAGGCGGTACCGGTTCCGGCGACTGTATCACATTACCCATTTCATCCACCTCAGCTACCGGCCGTTGTCCGGCTTCATACGTCCATTCATGCAGTGGCGCATCTTCGTTCCATATCCAGCGGGTGATCTGTTGTTTGAATATTTTAGCAGTCCTTCTGCCCAAGGCATCATATTCAAAACACACCGCGCTATTATCAGGGCGGACTACCTTTTTAAGCATACCATTGCCATACCATTCATACTGCCACGTTTTCAGATCAGTGGTGATCTTCCTGATAAGATTACCTTCTTCATCATATTCAAATCTCGCCTGAGAGGAGGCTTTTAATTGTCCGCCGGCATTATATTTACGGTCTTTCCGCTGTTCCGTGCGGAACAGGTTGCCCAGTTTATCCGGCAGCCTGAAATCGTAGTGTCCGCTCTCATATTGCGCCCATGAAAGATTGCCGAATTCATCATGTCCGAACTTAGTAACACCTTTATCCAGCGCATTCACGATCTGACGCAATCTGTCATTCGGATCCCAGCGGTAGTAAAGATTTCGGGTGATCTCATCTCCATGATGTACGGTATGCGCCGATGGCATTGCCCCATTATCGTAAGTCCATTTGCTTTGGATGTTTCCGGGAAGATGGCGTGCTACTTCCAATCCCAGGTGATTGCGCAGGATCTGCGTAACCCAGGTATTTTTTGTTCCTTCATAGCTGGCGTTGATGCCAGTCACAGTGCCCATCTTGTCGTGCGTGACCTCTATCAGCGCTCCCAATGAGCTTTTAATATTATGCTTGTGCCCTCGTTTGTTATAGCTGCCCGTTACAGTATGTTCATTTTGCTGTTCTTCTATCACACGTCCCAGATGGTCTCTTTTAAAGCAAACAGTATTAAATTCATTGGCTGCTTCTATCAGTAATCCGTTACGGTCATAACTGTAAGTCTCCCAGCTACCATCACTGTATTCACAACGTGTGATCTGATGCCTGCTGTTATATTCAAACGTTGTCTGTCGGCCGCCGGGACGGTGAATGGTGAGCAGATTTCCTGTAGCATCCATATTATAGCGCCGTATCAGGCCGTCAAAGCTCTTATCTTCGATGATCTCTCCCCGTGCATTGCGGATAAACAGGAAGCTGTTGCCATGCTCGTCAACAACCGTATTCAATTGCCCTTCGGTATCGTATACAAAGTGCTCCTTCACGCCATTTTCCTCACGTAATTTCAGCTTGCCCAGCGGTGTGTACTGGAACTTCACATTATTCTGTTTATCCTTCGCATGTACTACATCGTAATAGGCGTTGTATTGAAGGTGCACGATGTTACCATCCGGCACATGTACTTCTGTGACGCGTCCTAATTTATCATACCGGAAAAGTTGTTGCTGTTCCTGCGGATTGACAGCGCTCAGGCATTGTCCCCAGTTGTCATATTTCCAGCTGGCCACGCCTTCATCCGGGAGTCTTAATGCTACCAGGTTGTAATCCTCATCATAAGTGAAGCTGGTGTTGCCACCCTGATGTTCTGCTATATTGCTCAGCAGGTTTTGTTCATTGTAAGAGAAGAGTTGCAGTGAACCATTAGCGTCACTACGGCTATGCAGTAACCCGTTTTCATAATAGACATAAGAAGTACTGTTATTTTGCGCATCTGTAGCCACCAGTAAATTGCCTTCCTCATCATAACTGTAGTTTAGCTGACTGCCATCCGGATTAACAACAGATGTACAATTACCCATCTCATCATATACATAACCGGTCATATTTCCATCTTCATCGATCTGCCTGTATATTTCAAATTCAGGAGTGTATTCTGTGAATGTGGAAAATCCCAGTGGATCTTTGATCTGGTATACTACAAAATCTGGTGTATAATAGTAAGTGCTTGTCTGCCCGAGCGAATTAGTGATGAGGTTATAACCTTCTTTCGGATAATAGGCAATACGCCCTTCCAGCAGTCCGTCATCACCCCAGGTGTGCACGCAGCGGCCCTGTTTATCATATTCCCAGTAAAAAGACTGCCCGTTACGGTCGGTCTTTTTTATCATCAGGTGATCGCGGTAGGTCATGGAAGTGCTCTGTCCCAGCGCATCGGTGATGGCAATGAGGTCGCCGTCTTCATTATAGGCGTAACTGATCAGTGGTCTTTCCTCACCCCGGTGACGCGCTATGACGCTGGTAATACGTCCCGCATTGTCACTGCTCACATGCAGATGCCGGCCGGCGCTATCTATAATACGCACGATCGTTCCACGATGATTGTAGTGGAAACTGATCATGAACTGTGCTTTATCGTGAATAGTGGAAAGATGATACTGTGTAGCCCCGGTGTATGTTTTACGGAAGGTATAATACAATCCGTTATCATGGTTATACAACTGGTATTCGTCAATATCGGTCCGTTTCAGTGTCATCTTCTCGTGCCGGTTATAATCACTGTCGCCACTGGCAGGTAAGGCATCAAACACGGCACTGCGTCCATCTTCCAGTAGTACCACTGCGGCGCCATCGTTGATAAACTCTTCGATACGCATATCATAGCAAAGGTGTGTACCATGCCCCAGTGCCCCTTTAAATGAGCTGTCACTGTTCCATGACCTTTCCCATTTCAACGGAATAGGACCAGGCAGCTCAAAGTCCAGACCATCATAGATCATAATGCCCTGTACCAGGTCTACCGGCTCGAAGCCTTTTTTACACAGCGTCTTGCTTAATTTATTACTGCCTATCTTCCCCTTCAGGGCATGATTGAATTTAGTCAGCCCTTTCCTGCCGATCTTACCCAGTCCTTTCATCAATGCGCCAAATCCGAAGGACATGACGAGGTTCAGCAATACACCTGCCCAGTCGGGCACATAGGGCCCGCCTACCATCACAGGTTTTCCAAATGACAGTGGGATGGTGAACGAAGTGGGCAGGTACATACTGGGAATGGGTTTCAGCTTCTTACCCGGCTGCAGGGAAAGTGGAATGCCAATATCGTTACAGGTCATCAGCATATGGCCTGTAGGGCTGAGCAACCTGCCTTCCGCCTTTACAGTCTTGCTGCCGAAGAAGTTGACAGAGTCATGGCCTATCATTGGCGCCAGCAGCCATGGGCCTCCCATCGGAAAGTGAAATAATATCACGATGATACCGCTTGTATCACTTACACCTCTGGGTACGTGATTGACCTTGGTGCTGGCGCCCATATATGGAATGTAATCCATAGGGTCCAGTACAAAACCAATGTAAGGATGGGGCAGGGGAATGGGGAATCCCAGCAGGATAACAATATGTATGTCGAGCCCTATAACGGGAATGAAATGTTTATTGCTGACAAGCATAAGCTTTATTTTTGAGGCTGAAGCGTCTCTGTTTGTTCCATTTCAAGCGGAAGGATCATCGGTTCACGGTTCTTCCTGACGGTGTCTACGTCTGTTTTCCAGTCGTTGCCAAACACTCTGCCCATTTTTTCATCTATGGCCTGTACAATATCATGTTTGCGATGAGCGTGGGCATAATCATAGTAATCACGCAACAGGTATATGTAGATGGAGGCGCTGATCTCTTCGTCAGTTAAATGCAGGCCCGCCATGTATCCTTTTTCCAACACGTCATAGTACCTACCGCTATCTTTCCTTCTGCACAGCTCTGCTGCCTGGTACCAGGCATTCAGCGCCTGCTGTGAAAATTTATGTTGTTCGGCCAGTTCTGCCTGTTGAATGAACCAGTTGATGGCTTCCGTAAAACGGCGGCGTATCTGTGCATAGGCGCCATGATAGCCGTAGAATTGCACCAGCAGTGGCAGACATGCGCCGTCTCCCATTTGTGTGCCCTGTTTGGCAATGCGTTGTCCGCGCTCCAGTAGCTCGGGTATTTTTGGGTCTTTTTTGAAATGAAATAACATGCCGGCATACATGATATGGGCGGTAGCAAACAATCCCTTATTACCACTCCGCTGTGTAGCGTCGAGTGCCTGCTGTCCCCAGCGGTGAAGGCGTTTTACATCCTTGTCTTTCATGGCTGCACCCATTTCAAACACACATTTGCGCAGCATGATCTCCGGGTCATTGGGATTGCCGGTGGTAGCCAGTTTCTGTATAGCAGCATTAAGGTCCATCGGCACATGGATACTACAGATCATATCAGGGAACTGACGGTCATGGAAAGCAAAGTGTTCCGCAATCACATGGTCGATGACCAGTAGTTTCACACCGGCGGGAATACCTTTCTTCAGCAGGGTAGAGATCCAGTTCTTCATGTCTTTTGTACTGCTAACCTGCCGGGGTATCAGTGCAAGGACCAGTTGTTTGTTTTGCTGCGGCAATGATTGCCTGAAGCTACCCAGTAAGGACAATAGTACATCATCCATCGGGACGCCGTTATTACGTTCCAGCAGCTGTTTAAAAGGACGGGGATCCCAGGCAAAGAGCGACCGCTCGTTCACCCGTTCTACCAGGGCCATACTTTTCTCATATGTATCCAGCCAGTCTTTGATCAGTGCCGCACTGAAGGTATCTTCATCTTCAAAAGAGGTGAACTGGGTAACAAATACTTCCGGCAGGCTTCCGTGTTCTGAAGATTCCAGTTTACAGAATCCTTCATATACACGTGCTTCTTCCGGCTTAATGATAAACCGTACGAACCGGAGTGATGGTTTATTAGCCGTTTTCTCCAGCCATTGTTTCTGGATAAGATTGACTAATTGCGCTATAGGATTATGCTCGTTCATAGGATGCGTTTAACAATTCAGATTGAGCATGCCACCAACTATGTCAGTAGTTGTATTTCCATCTATTTTCACAGTCCCTTTAGTACTGTCGATCTTCACTACCTGCTCGCCGGTAGCGTAAAAGTTCTTGGAATCAATGTACAGGTTGGATTTGCTGGCAACTGTATTGGCGTCTTCTGCCGCAGATATGATGGTCTTGGCGCCGCTTTCGATATTGTTGGCAGCATTATCCACCAGTATGCTGGCATTCTGTTCACCGATGAATACTTTCTCTGACCCTATAAGATGGATCTCTTTGGATTTGAGCTCGATCTTATTAGGTGCTTCCACCACAATATGATCTTCCGTCTTCACCGTGATCAGTGTCTGCGAGCTGACTGTAATATTGCCTGCTCCGTCCATGGCCATACTGCTGCCATTTTTATCAGTTACAGTAATACTGCCGGTGGCATCATTGAGCAGGATGGTATTACCACTTCTCGTCTTCAATGCCTTCATATCATTGCCGGAGTTGCCATAACTACTTTTAGCGCCGCCATTGTAGGTAGCACCTATTATGAAAGGTTGTTCCGGGTTACCACCTTCAAATTCTGTAATCACTTCTTCACCTACTTCGGGCATAATGAACATGCCTTTATCGCCACCACCCGAAGCAGATACAACGCGTACCCAGGGGGTCTGTCCCTGCTGCATCCAGCGGAAGCGCACCCGTATGCGGCCTAATCCTTTTGGATCATTGTTGTCGGTCACCACTGCCGATTGTGGCTCTGTATAAGGAATGTTGGTCAGGTCAACATGAGGGGCAGCTGCATCAGCCGGAATGCCTTCGAACATATTGTGATAGCTGCCGTTGGCCCCACAGTAGTGACGGATATTAGTGATCATGAACTCACCATGATGCTGTTCCTGTCCCAACGCAGATTCTTTAATACTTACGGTATCGCCAATACGGAAAGATGGATTGGTGCTGCTGCCTTTGATTGTTACCATCTTGGCCAGTTTACCCTTTTTCTGCAGGGTAGCCAGTTTGTCCATCTGCGATTTGGCGCTGCTGTTGAAAGCAAAGTTCATTTTATACAATCCCTCGCGACTATACAGCTTACTACTGATATCGCTGGCATGTTGTGAATATGCATTGAGTTTACCTGTTTCTTTGGATTGCGTGGTATCTTCCACAACCTTGTCCTGGCGGTAATCGTACCCATTCAACTTGGCATTGTTAGGCAATACAGACAACGCGATGTTGAAATCGAGCAGGTCTATCTGGTGTGTCAGTGTCACTTTTTGGGGAGAGAACTTACCAAATATCTGCTGCTGGCCGTCATAGAAGAACCATTCTCCATGACGTTCAGCCAGGCGGGTGATAAAGGTCTGAGAGCTTTCCTTATACTGTACCACATATTTCTGTGTTTCTTTGGTCTCCGGGTTGATGGACGTTTTCAGCACATTGGGAGGATAACTCTTGACAGTAGTGGAAATAATATCCGACAACGATTTATTTTCATAAGCGGCAATATGCAGATCATCGTCCAGCAGGATGCTGGGACTATGTCCGCGGATGATACAGTGTCCATGTGTACCGTCGCCTGCTTTACCTGTCGTGATATTGGTGACCAGCCCTTTGAAGATGAGGTCTTTTACGCCTGGCAATTGTTCTGCGGGCGCTACTGTGATCTCCACTTCTTCACCCAGGAATTTATTGGCCGCGCCAGACATGCCGCCTCCCAGTTTTTCAAACCAGTCATAGCTCACATATATTTCAAACTCGTGATGGTCATTAATGTATTGTCGCAATTCGATCGTGTTAAACGTCTCGAATTGTTGTCCGGCTATGGAAAATGAGGTCTTTGTATTCAGTGCCATTGGAAAAAAAGTTAGGAATTACTAATGAGGCATGTTGCCTCTTCTGTTAAAAAAAGTTCCCGATTCCTGATGCTTAATTCTTATTTGTTTTCTCTTTCAGTACAAGCGGTTTATTTAGCGGTCCTACAGCCTGTTCTGGTTGCAGCGAGATATTCTCTCCCTTGAAAGCAACATTGAAACTGGAAATGCCGGGATCGCCCTGATTATCGGATATTATCTGGAAGATATTGTTTGCCGTAATACTCCAGGATTTAAACCCGGGTAATCCCTCAATGGCGCCATTGGTATCTGTTTTTACATTGTCGTATAACAGTGCGCCTTTGTCGTCATAGATCTCAAACTCTTTTCCCTTAAAGTAGTAGGCCAGGTAATTATTGGCATGCATCCATAGCGGCGCATTCCCATCTTGTTTGGGTACAGGCGCCAGCTGTATGGAATCCTTTTTGCCATCTCCGTATATCAATCCTATCCACAGATCCGTCCGGTCATTATTATGGCTGATCAGGCTGAAATGTACACTATCATATACTGCCGACTGTCCGCCGGTGAAAATGGGTTTATCCAGCAACCATTCCTTACGTGTGCCTGCATGTTTTGTACCTGTTACAGCGATCGGAAAATTCTCTGCACCATAAGTATACACACTGACCTGTTGCTCCTGTTTGGAATTGGCAATGCGCAATGCGCTTACTGGGCTGAGGTATTTCGCAAAGTCTACTGTCTTCCAGAATGCATCCTGCGGAGGATGCACTTTTCTCGCATCCAGGTAGGCTTTAGGCATCCACACAGCATCCTGAACGGCAACTTTATTGGCTTGCGTCTGAGCGCAGGCAGTAGCGGCAGTGCATAACAGTGAGATACAAACGATGTGTAATATCTTCATACGGTTTTTAGTTTACTTCCCAGAACCAGATCTGTTTTACGCGGCTGTCATTGGTATAATCACCTGTGGCCGTTCTGATCTGTGTATTGACATGGTACAGGAGATCAATATGATCGCCTGTATTGTTGGTTCCATAAAAATCTTTAAAGAAAATAATGCCATTCTTTGACCAGTATTGATTGGTGATGAAGGCATTCTTTTTCGAAGCGTCGGCGCAATCCACCCGGAGGGGTTCACCAAAATTGCGCCAGATCCAGGTAGCCAGACTTTCTGCACCGCGTGCATAACCATGTTTGCATTTTGGGTCTGTGTAATTGGCCAGGGAAATACCAGCTTTGATGAGGCAGTGTGACATGCGGATGGCGCACTGGTTTTCGTAACTATAATAACCGTTTTTATCCTTTTCATCACAGGGCATAGCATGTGCACTACCGGGAGGTGCCTCGGAATCGTGTGGATAACTGGACCATAATGTGCTGAAAGCAGGGAATTTTTTCAGGGCCATGGATACATGTTTTTAATAAAACTTACATGTTTATATTGATGCATACAGCGCAGGGAAAAAATGCTGTGAAGCGTGGTCAATATATCACGACTGCGGCCAGGGATTCTGGTAGGTGGAACTTCCCAGCTGCACTTCCCTGGCGGATAGGACAAGTCTTATCTGCATGGGAACATCGCCGGCTGCCTTGAAATGTTCAGCATACTCTACACAATAGGCATCTGTAAATTTCAGTTCTTTCATTTTGGACATGGCGTCGCGACGGTAAAAGACAATGCTACCACTTTTGGTCTGTGTGTTGGAGATCATCCAGTCGAACAGGTTTGTATTTCCATCTGATTCCAGTAATACAGTCAGTGCTCCTCCCGTAGGACGGGCAGCTGGTTTACCGTTGTGGTCTGTATGCTGAGCGAAAGAAAACTGGCAATCCAGCACATTGATTTCTTCACCGTCTAAACGCAATACTGCTTTGAATGACATACCCTTGAGGTTTAGCTTGATAAATATGGTATTGTTAACAAATTTATTTATGACAGCAAATGAAGTATGTATATGGAAATTGGGGACAACGTGTATTCATTTTCAGTAGGTCCCGCTCGGATTAACTGCTTTGTAAGCGGCAGGTTTTTCCATAGTTACTAAATTCAAATGCCGGATTAACGAATATAACTACTCAATTAAAGATACATGGTCAGCACGAAAATAATTATTCTGAGACATATTGTAAATTATTTTATCAAAAATCAGGAATTAAAAATGAAGTTATTGCCCTGTTCGCTGACGTGATGATGCAGGGGAGTGTTGTTGCGGGGTGTTCTATACCTCAACTCCGATTCGACTGTCATACAAACGGCTTTGAGATGGCTTTAACTTACGTTCATCTTACGTCTTTGAACGTAGGATGAACGTAAGTTAAAGCTATCTCAAAGCCGTCTCAAACGGATCCCAACCGGATTGAGGTTGTTGATCCAGGATACAACTATACTTTGGTTTAAGTTCACGTATGCGTCGGGTATACGTCAGGGATGCGTCGTGTATAAGGTCTGATCAAGTCAACATCTTAATGGCATGGTAAAGGCATGGTAAAGGTATGGTAAAGGCATGGTAACGTGGCCCAATTTTGCCCCCATGTGCGTGGTAACCTGATCGGACGGCTGTTACTCTTTAAAACAAACCAACACCTGCATTATTTTTATCATCTGTTCACCTTTCTTTTTCTATAATTATTCCCTGTTACAGCTGTATAAACGATGTATACACGATACTTACAAATGGTATAATATATTAATCCCTCTTTCCTGTGCGTAATAAATATTTCATATACATTTTCGCAGTATCTTTACTTCGATTAATAAAAACCCGATATTACATTTGAGTAACAGATTTATGTAATATTATGTAACCCTTAAACAGTTAACTGAAAAACCTGGACGACCCAAATGACCCTGACTACGTATACCATATATGCACCTGAGGTGCAGGCTGCAATACGCATTGCACAGGCGCTGGCAAAAGAACATCACCATGTGAACTATACGCCCGCTCATCTGCTACTGGCATGTCTGCATAAAGAAACCGGTCTTGTTCCACAGTTACAGGCAATGGATGTTGACACCTACTATCTGGAAGAATGGGCAGAGGTGAGGCTGGACAGTATACCCAAAGCGGGCCGTTCACCAGAGGAACCAGAGGCGGATGATTACGCTGCAAATGTGTTGCAGGAAGCAGATGCTGTAAGGCTTGAATATGATCTTGACACTGCTGATGCCTGGTGTTTGCTGGTAGCACTTAGCACGCCTGGGGTAGGCTTTTCATTTGAACAGTTAAAAACATTCCCGTTGCAGAGAGCACAACTGCTCACTCACTTTAATAAAAAAGATAATAATAGCACTGCACCTAAAACGACGGTTGTTACAGGTAAAACGACTGCGCATAAATATATCTATCGCCTTACAGATCCTCAGCGCCTGCAAGCCAAACATGCACTTGCCGGACGGGATGCCGAAGTGCGTTCCATGTTTGAGATACTGACCCGTAAAGGACGTTCCAGCATTCTCGTAACAGGTGACGGAGGTGTAGGTAAAACGGCACTGGCTGACGCATTGGCCCGTGCTATTGTCAATAAACAGGCGCCACAGCAACTACAACAGACGGATATTTATGCGCTGGATTATGGGGCATTTATCGCAGGCGCTGCGTATAAGAATGAGCTGGAAGATCGCCTGCAACAGATCATCGCACAGTTGCAGGGTGCCGGAAGGCATGTGTTATTCATCGATAATCTGCATACCCTGCTTGACAAACAGCCAGGTTCCGCGGGGGGCATTGGTAACGTATTGAAGGCTGCCATGAACAAGGGAGATATTACTCTTATTGCTACCAGCACCCCGGAAGGTTTCCGCAAGCTGATAGAGCCGGATGGATTACTGCGCCACTGCTTTGAGATCATACAATTATCCGAGCCCGATGAGCCAACGGCTGCACGAATGATACAGGCTGTTATGCCGGATTATGAAAGCTATTATAATCTGAAGGTAGCGTCCGATGTGGTTACGGAAGCTATTAAATTGTCCCGCCGCTATCTCAAGGAACGTAGCTTGCCGGACAGCGCTGTTAATCTGTTGGATCGTACGCTGGCGGCCATACGCACCACCCAGGATACCGGGGTACAGACATTGGAAGACCTGAAGGTAAAACTGGAAGCAGCAGGTGATAACAGGGAAGAATTACTGTGGTGGTATCAGCAATGCATGCAACGTTTCAGCGCATTACTGACCACCCGTTTACAGATAGAACAGGATGTATATAAGATCGATGATGTGCCTGCATTAAAGGTTGCATTGAACAATATTGTCTCGCAACTGGAGCCATTGGTGCAAACGCAGCATACGGCGGTTACAGCTACAGACCTGGCTACCATGATCGCTGAAAGCACGGGTATCCCGCTGGGTAAGATCCAGTCGGGAGAACGGGAACGGCTGGTGAATATGGACCTCGAATTGCGGAAGCGGGTAGTAGGACAGGATCATGCATTGAAAACTGTTGCTGATGCTATCCTGGAATCACGCTCCGGTCTCAGCAGGCCCGGCCAGCCGATAGGGTCATTCTTTTTCCTGGGACCTACCGGTACCGGTAAAACGGAACTGGCAAAATCTTTGGCAGACTTCTTGTTCCAGGATGAGCGGTGCATGATCCGGTTTGACATGTCCGAATTTAAAGAAGAACATTCGGCGGCATTACTATATGGCGCTCCGCCGGGATATGTTGGATATGAAGAAGGGGGATTGCTGGTAAACAAGATCCGTCAGCAGCCTTATGCCGTAGTCCTGTTTGATGAAATAGAAAAAGCGCATCCATCAGTATTTGATATTTTCCTGCAGATAATGGATGAGGGCAAATTGCATGACCGCCTGGGTAAGACCGGCGATTTTTCAAATGCCCTGGTCCTGTTCACCTCCAATATCGGAAGCGACGTTATTGCCCAGTCGTTCAGACAGGGAGTGATACCAGCTTCTCAGCAATTGATGGAGATCATGTCACGGAATTTCAGACCCGAATTCCTGGGCAGATTGACAGAGATCGTACCATTCGGCCCTATTCAGCAGGAGAACGTGGTAAAGATATTTGATATTCACCTTAAACATTTGCTGCAGTTACTCGCACAGCAACAGATCACCCTGGAGGTATCTGCTGCCGCAAGAGAACAACTGGCGGCAGAAGGATATTCGCCACAGTACGGCGCGCGTCCATTGAAAGAAGTGATCCGTAGCAGGTTACGGAAGCCCTTGTCTCGTATGATAATAGAAGGTAGCCTGCAACCCCACATGACTGTTAAGCTGGATGTAGACGCTCAGGGTACGCTGCAATGGTATACCGGCGCTCAGGAAGTTTAGGAGCAGAAGAAGGACCATAGAACATTTATTGTTGTAAAAACCAATTGATATGAATGACAATTACGGTATTGGTGGTAACGAGGTGAAACTCGACGCCAATGAGGCCATTGTTGAGATCTCTCATAACCGGACCCTGTTTGCTGAAAAGTTAACCCAGCAAACACCTGTTAAACCGGAAATCGTGCAGGGATTAACTACTGTAGAAGCGGTATTCGAACATTACAAGCCTGCAGTGAACATGCTGTTCCACGATGCGGAAGGCCGTACTATTCCCGAAAATCTGGAGTTCCACAACCTCGGCGACTTCGGTGTAAAGGGTATTACCGCCCAGAGTGATTTCCTGGATAATCTCGCTACTGAAAAGGAACAGTACCTCAAGATCATGAAACATCTGAAGACAAACAAAGTGTTAAAGGCAGCCCTGGCTGATCCCGCTGCCAGACAGGCATTACTGGAAACTATCCGGACACTGGTGGCAGACTTGAAAACAAAATAATTGACAACTGACAACTTGTTCTTATGGCAGAATTAGAAAAACAGCAGGAGCAGCAGGAAGTGCCGCAAACAGCGGCGGCGAAACAGCAACCCGCGTCTCTGCAGGAAAATTTAGATATACTGACCAAATACGGGGGCTTTGACCTGCTGGAAGGCACTATCGAAGGGGTGCAAAACCTCAGCCCCGAACGTAAGGCACGCCGTAATATCTTTTTAACAGAAAGCTCCAAAAAAGGAGAAAGAGATAAACTGAAAAAGACCCTTGAACTCTGGGAGAAAGTGCTGACCGAAGCACAGGACCTGCCCGATATGGTCAGCTACTGTACAGAGCATTCAGAACAGGCGGAAAGAATACTGAACAATAACCTGGCTGAAGCAGTGGAATCAACCCGTGAGCTCGAACAATCTTATCGTAACGTTGCACTCTTCTTTAAGAATACGGAATCGGATAAAGTGAAAAACGTTGCCTTCATCAACGTGGAACCGGACCAGATGAAAGATCTGGACAACACCCGCTTTATCGACGCCATTCACCAGGAGCTGGTCAGCAATTATGACCGTCTCGATCTGCGTGACAACTACAGTCTGCTCGTTGTACCCGGTTATCTCGGTTCCAACAAAGTGCTGGAGAAATGGGCGAAGATCGCTTATGAAAATAAAGTGATGCTGGTGACGGACTTTTCTCATCTCGATGCGCCTGATGATGTGATGGAGATGTTTGAAATCGCGAACCTGACCGGAGGTGAAATACACCGTTCCAACGTCATGATGACCTGTAACTGGCTGGTAGGCCGCGGTAAGTTTGATGAGATCAATGAACAGGATAACCTCTATGTTCCTCCATCCGGTGCACTGGCGGGTAAGGTATACAGAACGCTGATGTCGCAGGTAACCGCAGGTAAGAAATTCGGTGGCATGAATGAAGTGGATGGTGTGAGGTTTGAGCTGAAGAAGAGTGAAATAGCCAGCCTGGAAAAGATGGGACTGATCCCCATGGTAAAAGAATACGGCAAGGTAATGGCCTTCAGCGCCAAGACCCTTTTCAATGGTGATAATATTGGTCTGCAGACCTACTCAGTAGTGCGTGTATTTGACTATGTGACCAAAGTGTTG
This sequence comes from Chitinophaga sp. CF418, assembly GCF_900142925.1. GTDB lineage: Bacteria > Bacteroidota > Bacteroidia > Chitinophagales > Chitinophagaceae > Chitinophaga. Next base: position 402,811 of record NZ_FRCN01000003.1, on the reverse strand, counting down.
ATGGACTTCCTGAACCGTCGTGCTTTCGAGAACTTCAATGCGAATACCCGTAAAGACCTGATGAAACAGATCATTCGTTTCCTCGACAGTATTACCGGACCTGAGAAACTGATCGAAGACTTTAACGTCCGTAAGTTTGAACAGGACCCTATTCAGAAAGATCGTATTCACCTCAATATACATCTGAAACCATACTTTCCTGCCAAGAATTTCATGATTAAAATGGAAGGTCATAAAGGGGAAGATGCAACAGAATGGGATACTGAATATGAACAGGATAAATCCTGATATGAAAATAGTGAAGCTGAATGGTCGCATAGCTTTCAGCTTCACTGTTTCTCGCCATTATAAAAATTAAAGAAAGGAAAAGAATATCAGATGAAGTATGTCTTAACAGGCGTCTTCTGTTTTTTATTGTCATGGTGCAATGCGCTCGGACAATCACAGACAGATAGCATTATTACAACTAAAGGCGCTGTCACCCTTATTACCTGTGGATCAGCAATCACTACATTTCAGATCGGAGATGGTAAGAATTCAGATTATGATTATCGCATAGTAGATGGTAACGTAGTATTCATACGGCCAACAGTAGCCAATCCTAAAGCTACCAATCTGGTGATCAGGGAAGGAAATAATATACACTACCTGATACTGGCATTCCGTGATAGAGCAGAATTATCACGCCTGAAATACAATCTCTCTGCAGGTGGTAACAAGGCAGGTGCCAGCAATACCAGTTCAGGAAGTAATACCACTTTGTCGCAACCTGAGGATAATTCCACGGAGAGCGATGATGCAGCTATAGCGGCATCTGGTATTGATACGGTAACGGTTGGCAACATTGCAGAAGATTTCAGGAAGCAGCGAAAAGGTGGTCACCAGTATGAAACAAGCGCCGATGGCATTACGCTGAGCTTTTCCCAGGCGATGAGCCTCAACAACCTCGTATATTATAGCTTTCATATAAAGAATCGTTCAGGGAAAGCTTATGAGATCAGAAAAGTAACACTGATGCACAAGACGAAGGCAGATACCGCCGGTTTGTTCACAATGCCTGTGCTTTACAGGAAAGGAGTTCCCTCTATTGCCGGTAAAGCGGATGAAAATATTGTGTTTGTTGCCGCTGTGCGGGATTTCAAAAAGGATGATGAGATCATCCTGGTGATGTACAACAAGGCTACCGAAAACCAGGTAGTGCTGTATACACCCGTGAGCGCCTTGCCAAAGTATATGATCAGCAAATAGTAATTTATTCACGTGCGTACCATTATTCACATATTGTTTGTTGGCTGTCTTTGCCTCTTTGCACTGACAGGCACTGCGCAGCAGGTGACTTTCTGCGGAGAGATTGTGCCAATGGAGCGTGACTTTGTTTCTTACAAGTTAATGGATGTTATCAAAGGACATCTCAAGTACCGCAACTTTTTACCGGTGCTGAAAGCTAAGACTGATATTTACTTCCCGGTGATTATTCCCATCTTACATCAGTACAATATACCTGAAGATTTTAAATACCTGCCGGTCGTTGAGAGCGGTTTTACCAATGCCACTTCTGCTGTGGGGGCGCAAGGTGTCTGGCAGTTTATGCCGGCTACAGCTGCAGCTATGGGACTGGAAGTGCGATATGATAACGACGAACGCAACCATCTCCTGAAATCCACACATGCTGCCTGCCGTTATTTGCAGCAGCTTTATGGTCAGCTGCATTCCTGGACGCTTGCAGCTGCTGCTTATAATGCCGGTGCGGGCAACATATCCCATAATATCAAAAAGCAGGGGAGTAGCGACTATTATCAGTTAATGCTGAACAACGAGACTGCTCAATATATTTACAAGATCATTGCAATTAAGCAATTATTCGAAAGTCCGGAGTTATATATTCCGGGGTTCGGATATAATGTGTTCAATAAGGAGAATGTGAATGTTTCTGTATTTTCCAAACCTTCGTCGGGGGCAACACCGACTAGTAAAGATTTTAAGTCTATCCGTATTACAGTGGATGTTAAATCCAGAAGTAAGGCTCCGGTGGCAGCGGCTGTTTTTGCTGCCCGGCTGCAGCAGAATAATAGCTTTGAGGATGGGCAGCTGGTGAGTATTCTTTTGCTGGATGATTTGCAGGCGAATGGTGTGTATATACGGAAGAATACTAAGCTGTCGGGGAGGGGGTGGATTGTGAGCGATCGTGTTTATGTGGATCTTGGTTTTGGGAATACGATTACGCTGTGCGATGCGGGTGGGCGTAAAGGAGTGCCGGCGGGATCGTTGAAGTCGGGGGAGGATGTGAGGTTGTTGAAGATTTAGTTTTTTAACCTGCGTTTTGTTCCGCTTTCAGGTTTCGCCTGGTTTCAGGTGGGCCCACTGGCTGTAGTTCTTTGAAGCTACTACAGCCAGTGGTCTCCACCTGAAACCGCCGCTACACTGGGCATCCAATAGGGATGTAAGGTTGCTGTTTTTATTGTCTTGTCATAGTTTGTTTAATAATTGGTTTTTGATGCTGAATCCCGATTTGTTTACTGTGTCAAATTTGGCATAGGGTAAGAATTGTTGCTATATTTGTAACTATTTCAAATACTTGAATGCTTAAAGTGCTACAAATGAAGTTTATATTTCTTTAAGACCATTTCTTCGTATTTTGGAATTGCAGTTATTTATGGCAGATTACCACAAACTTAATAAGGTCAGCATAGATGGTTATAAATCTATAGAAAGCCAGGAAGTGATTCTTGGGGACATGAACGTGTTGATTGGACAAAATGGAGCAGGAAAAACTAATTTTATTTCGCTGTTTCGTTTTTTAAGAAATATTATAGATCTGAGGTTAAAGGATACTTCTAAGAAAGTCGGTGCTGAAAATTTGCTTTATTATGGAGGTAAAACAACGGAACAAATAAAGATCTCTCTTGATTTTCGTCCCAATCTATACCAAATAACATTACAGCCATCCAGAAGTGATAGTCTGATTGTATCCAGAGAGTACTGTGGTTTCTGGGGAGATGATTATAATGCACCATACTGGGGAAATGCTATAGCTATGTCTGAAGATGAAAGCAAACTATCAGAGATAGCCAAGAGAGACAAAATAGCTGGATACGTCTATGATGTTTTAAAGGATTGGAGAGTATATCATTTTCATGATACCAGTGAATCGGCGGGAGTAAAAAAATATGCTTCTCTTGCTGATATACATTTCCTGCTGGAGGATGCTTCTAACTTAGCTGCGTATTTATTTATTCTGAAAGAAACCCAGGCGGAATACTATGAGAGAATTGTAAAAACAGTTCAATTGGTAATTCCTTTTTTTAAAGACTTTGTTTTAAAACCCAATCCACTAAATGAGAATACTATAAGGTTGGAATGGCAGGATATATTTTCTGATAAAACATTCACTGCACATGAATTATCAGATGGGTCGCTAAGATTTATTTGCATGGCTACCTTATTGCTCCAGAAAACACTGCCCCAACTGATCCTTTTGGATGAACCCGAACTTGGACTTCACCCCACCGCAATTACTATTTTGGCCGGCTTGTTAAAGAAGGCGTCTAAAAGAACTCAGGTAATAGTATCAACACAATCTGTAAGTCTTGTCAATGAATTTGATGCGGAAGACATTATCGTTGTAGAAAAAGAAAAAGGTGCAACGATATTTAAAAGATTGGATACTAAAAAGCTTGAATCCTGGCTTAATGATTATTCATTAGGCGATTTATGGGATAAAAATGTAATAGGAGGGAATCCATGATAAGATTGAATGTTACTGCTGAAGGGTTTTCTGAAGAACGGTTTGTATCAGATATCCTGCCGCAAACAGCTCCCTCCAAAAGGATACTGGATTTATGCGACTCATACGATAAGATCGATGATGGCATACTTATTCTTAAAGAAATAGGGTTAGCTAAATTAAGAAAAGAGTGTAGTCACTTCAATCAATGGCTAACAACACTTGAACAATTAAAATAACCCCTCGTCTTTCCTTGTTGAAAATCAGGTCGGAATTCAGAAATTCACCTTACATCAACATCTCATTCATAAATATCCTGTAAGGATAATTATTCGCTGAATGCTCTTTCAATTGCGACAGCAACTCATCTTTCAGATAAACGAGATTCCCGGCAGCATATGTACTGGAAGGTTTGGAGAGTGTGAGCCTGATATCCAAAGTACGGCTGTAACCTTCAGCGGTACCGGGTAGTACAGATACACCTTTTGATACAGTCACTTCCCGTAGCTCATTGCCGATTACATAGCGGCACAGCGCTTTTATGTCTTCAGGTGTGACAATACGGTTACGGCTGAGCAGGTGATAACGGTAGAGATTGATCTTCTCATCTATGCTGAGACGGTCCTTACCACCCTGTGTGTTGGACAATAAGGTAATGGATCCTGGCTGTAACTGTACGCTGCCATACTCCTGCAAGCGGGTGCCCATACGTATGTTATTGGCGATACTGCCATTGGTCGTATAGAACTCTATGAACAGGAAGTCTGCGTCTTCTCTTGGTTTGATCATCAGGTAGGGAATGTTGCCCCGGTTGGTGCCTGGTTGCAATTGTTCTTCGAGAGAGGCGATCAGCTGATGTAGTTCACGTATACGGCTGGCAACATAATCATTCCGCACTTCTTCGAAGAGAGAGCTTTCATCCCTGATCACTTCAATGAGATAGGCAATGATCTCCTTGGCCTCGCGGGAGTCAAATCTGCCGATACCACTGCTACGTACCACCAGCTCTCCTTCCTGCATTTCACCGGTAGTGGTGAAGTTGCGGACATGATAATCTGTCCCTGCTACATCATGTACCCGTTTTATGTCGAAGTAAATATCTGATGTGTGCAATGGCATGATGTTGAGATAACGATTCAGGCGTTGCGACTGCTCATTGATACGTTTGTTGACAACAGGGAAGCAGTTGATATTGCAGAACAGATCTTCCAGTAATGTGTGCCGGATGGCTTCGGGAAATTCAACCCTGATCCATTGAATGTCTGGCTGCAGCTTTGATAGCCCTTGTCCGAATACCTGTTGCAGGGCAGCAGGTGTTGCAGGCTGGGAGGGAAGTGATGCCGGCTTGCTGATGGTGAGAAAATGATGCCTGAAACGTTGTAATATCTGCTGACTATACCGTGTATTCGTATCGAAGGCAGGTTGCATAATACTATCAAGCTCTTCGGAGGCAGCGTCACGGCTATGACTATAACCGTTTTTTACTGTGAGTTCGGTATTGCCCAGGAAGAAACGGGCCAGTGGCAGGTAGTAATAGAACATTTCCTGCTGATGGATATTCCTGAGATCAAAGAAGAAGGACAGCTCTTCAAGAGAAGGATTCCCTTCCAGTGAAAGACCCAGCCATAAGTGATTGGTAGGAGTGTCTGGTTGCAGGACGCCTTGTAATACCTGTTCTTTGAACCAATGTTCCCGGGTCTCAAACAGTTTATTACCGATGGCCATGTATTTGATCTGCCCGCGGAACAGGCGGTGCCTGGTCAGGGGCATGAAGAAAAGGTCCTTTGAATTGAATCCGTTCCTCAATGTGTGGAAAAGTTGATGCTCAGCCGTAATAACGGTAGCAGGTTCATTGCTGGAGGCATGTAGTATACCATAGGCCGGCTGACTGCTGGTGATGGGCTCCGGCATCATGATCTGGGCCAGTCGCTCCACCAGGCGCGCATGTGATACATCTACCTCGCCCGAGATCTTCTCAAGTTCACTGGCGCAGGCTTCCAGTAATAACTGCACAATGGGGTCGAAGGAAGACTCTACTTCTGCATCGGGATAACCCCAAAGCCTGGCGGCTGTCTTCAGCATGCGGTCTTTTATCCGTTCTTTTTGTTCTCTGGGCATGATATGGCTTTAATCGTAAGACAGCGGGCTTACATAGAAGAAGCTGCTGTAGTGGAATGGTGTTTTATTGCGGGACAGCGTACCGGTGATGGTCACTTTGATCTTCTTCTTGACCTTACGTGTACTGAAGCCGGTCAGCTCTTCCTGGCTGACGACGGCCATTACCCTGATCTGTGTTAACCGTTGCTCGTACCGCGAGATGGAAGCTTTTACAGCCATCTCTACCTGTTCTTTCACTTCGTTGTTGGATGCCCGGATGTCAAAATCCGAGTCCCACAACTTGCACCCATACTGAGGATCGTCTTTATTCTCCCCAAGTACGGTAGTGATGAGCAGGTGTATGTGCTGGGCCACGGAATCTTCCAGGCTGCAGTCAGGAAGGTCCTTCTTTTGCAGGATGCGGGAGAAGTCCAATGGCAGTTTATAATACTGATTTTTCATACAGGTTGTGTAAATGATCAGAATATACCAAGGAATTTCTTATCATATCTCACGCGGATCTCTTTCACGCAGCCGTTCTGATCTTTGATCAGATTCACGAGTTCTATTTTGAACCGTTTTTTGCCACGGATCCTGGAACAGAAATGTGAAAAAGTATCGGTGTCTTTATCATTCAGTAGTACCCGAGCCCCGAGATTATCGCAGAGGTATTGCGAGAAGTCGGAGGCATTTTTCTGCTTATCGATCACCTGTGTCAGGAAGAACTTAAACTCGTCATCCGAAATAGCAGGTGTTTTAGGCTTTTCTGGCGCCGCAGGTGCTCCGGCTGATGGATCAGCTGGTTTGGTCTCTTCGGGGAAAGGAATAGGCTCAAAATGGTCGTTTGAGGGCCGTTGGGCAGGAGCATTGAACACGGTGATACGTTTTGTCACCATTTTGCTGCTATCCCCGTTTACGATCAATGACAGGATACGCTCTCCCGGAGAGCCGAAAGTATACTTAACTGTGTTGCCTGAATGGGTTTCTGCGTTGGGTTGCAGCAACTGCCAGGACCAGCTGGTAGCGTTAGGCAGATGGTTGGAGTAGGTCACAGGCCGTCCGACAAACACTTCATCCGGGCCTTCTATGACAGGGTAAATGTCTCCTCTGGTATCGGGTTCTTTCTCGGGAGGGGCATTCAGGACAATTACTTCCTGGCGCCAGTCACATTTGCCACGGCGTAAGGTCACTGTATAACTGCCCGCTTTGCTGAAGGCATGATACACCTGTAAGCCGGGTGCTGTTGCTGTAGAATCACCGAAATCCCAGCTCAGTCCATCATTGCTGCTGCCTTTCAGGTCTGCTCTGAACGTGATCACTTCGCCGGCTGTAAATGAACTGGTTTTGCCTGCATGCTGCTGACTGGCCAATACAATGGCAGCTTCGCTACAGGTTTCCCGGTTAGACGCCTGGAATGCCAGCAGAACTATGCTGATAGCCAGTAGTGACAGGAATGTATACAATACCATCGGGTCAATATGGCTTGTAATTTTGCTGAAGGGCGTGTACGAATTCACTTTTCGCTCATTTTGGGTCTTGCGCGGGGTCATGGGTTTTTCAATTTCTGCAATTTTAAATATTTTTTTAGATAAATGAGTAAACAACCTACATTCGTAGTTGAAATTTTAATAATTGTTGTGTTGGTTGAAAGCCTGAAATAAAACCCTGATTAATCGAAAAACCTAAATTAACCCGTTGATGGTAAATAATGCCCAAAAAGCCGCAGTGCTGGAAGAAGTAATCGATCATATCCATCGTCTGCATTATGATGTGCGCGCTGAAGTAGTGGTAGGCGAGCTGCTGGATAATCATGTACAGGAAGCTGAAGTGGCAGTACAGATGAAGAACGTTTTTACAAGAGCTTTTAATAAAGATATTTTAGATGCACAATTGGATGACTCACAACCATATCATCCATTTGTAACCCTGACGCTCTCCCGCGATGGGCTGTACGACCGCTTACCGGAAGGCCTGTTTCATACCTTCTCGCCGCAGAAACAGCAGGACGTGAGTGAAATGGTGGCGAACTATAAGAAACATCAGCAGGAGGAACAGGAAGCCCGTAAATTCTTCCGTCCGCTGGAACATGAATTCTTCCTACAGCGGGTATTCCTGGAACAACGGGAGAAACACCTGTTGTTTGATGCTTTCGGAAAAGATGCCGATGCACTGTTCCTTTCTTTCTGGGGTATTCCACAGGGGCTTCCCAGGGGACCGGTTAATAAACTTATCAGGTTATTGCCGTATATTCATCGTATAGCAGGTAATCTGTCACTGGTACAATTATACCTACAGGCTATACTGGATGAACGGGTGGAGATCTCCCGTGAGAATGGACCCGTAGCCGTATTCACCGGCAATCAGACCGGCCTGGGAGAGTGCAGGCTGGGAGTAGATACAATGACTGGCAACCTGTTTTACACCGATATGCCGAGGGTACTCGTAAAAGTAGGCCCTTTGCAACATCACCGGGTATACGATTTCCTTTCCTGGCAGCCTTATGGTAAATTGCTGGAGACTTGTCTGGGCTTCCTGATGCCTGCGGACGTGGAAGTAGAAACTTTGCTGGAGCCCCACCCTGATGAGAAACAAGTAGTTGTGGCCGATAGCAGATATAAAGAGGGAATTATGGGATATAATTTTTTCCTGTAGTCTTAAATGGAACTATTTTTGCATGTAATGTTGGCTCTGTAAACTGTTTTAACCCTTTTCCCAATTGGAAAACTATGATACTTAAAGCGAAAATTTATCTTGTATTAGCTGCAATATTAGCGATCGGATCGCTGATAGTTGGATTGCTGAGCCGTTATATTAAAAACTTTACCCTATATAAGAAAAAGGCATTGTGGTATCTGTTTTTGCTCACGCTCGTATTTGCAGTTATCAGCTCCATTCCTTTCCTGTTCACACATCAGAATCTGGTCAGCCAGTATCTCTTTTACCAGGTATGGTTCCTCGGTCTTGGCATTGCCCATTGCCACATTATGTATACACGGTTTTGGGCAAATGAACGCACACTTGGCTCTGAACTATCCTTTATTCTGGCCATCTGTCTGTTTGGCGCTGTAGGCTTTATGCTGGTGCAGTTCCTTTTCACCAAAGGAGATTTCCTGTACTACCCGATGCTGACCTGTTTCCTCGCATTCGCACTACCGACCTTCGTGTACAAGACCTTTGAAAAGATGATGGCTATACCTGCCAAAGTACACAAGTGGTGGCAGTACCCGGCCTATCACGAACAGCCGGAAGTGAATGAAGATGATATGAGAGACCTGATCGTAATAGGGTTTGAACTGGAGAAGAACAGTAAAGACGGCGACCGCACTTATTTCAGGGCACGCACCCCTATTAAGATGGATCTCGGTGACCTGTTCTATCATTTTGTAAATGACTACAACGACCGCTATCCAAATACACCGATAGATGTGATGGACAAGAACGGACAACCTTATGGATGGGTATTCCATCTCAAATCGAAATGGCTGGGAATAGCCCGTACGCTGGATCCTGAGAAACCGGTGTTCATGAATGGTATGCAGGAAAATAGTGTGATCATTTGTAACAGGATTATGTTGAACAATAATTGAATGATCAATAGGAGTAGTTGACCTGCGCAGTTGATCCCTTATATATGTATGTAAACAATCATTTCTTACGTAAACAATCATCCCATGGCAGAGCCGCTCAAACATTTTCCCGTTAACTGGGTGGATGGAATGAAAATAAAGAAGCAGCATTTCGTAGAAACAGAAAATGCAATGCTTGATCAGATCCGGGATGCTATCTCCAGCGGTTTGCATGCGCAGAACTATGGACTACTGCCGGCAAAAGCAGAAAACAAGGAGTCTCTCCGTTGCTGGTTTGTAACAGACAATCAGCATCAGTGGCGAATCAAGCTGACGGAGTGCCGTGCTGTTACTCCGGGTGGCGCCCGTATCGAGATTCCTGAGCATACCGTGCATTCATTGAAATATGCAACGACGTTCCCTGAAGCAACTTTCAGCTGGGACCCTCAACATACAGAAGGAGCTTACTATATCATGATCCAGGTGAATCCCTTTGACCGTCAGCCAAGCGGAGAACCGCTGCTGCATGAAGATCCGCCCCGCCTTCCGTATGCTACGCCTGAGTACCAGTTGTTCGTTCAGCCGGTATCTCAGTTACCACAGGGACAGCTGGGCAGTTATCAGATGGTACTGGGCCGTATCTCCGTTACAGATGGACGACCTCAGCTGGATGACGATTATATACCACCTACCAGTATTGTGTCTGCTCATCCTGCATTGGCAGACCTGCACCAGGAGCTGGACCAGTTCCTTGGTCAGCTGGAACTGCATGGCGTACAGATCGTACAGAAGATCTACGGCAGGAATCAGAATAATGATCTGGCACAGGTAGTGCTATATATAACAGAAAGGCTTGTACAATACCTGGGCACCCGTATTTCACAGTTCCGCTGGTTAGGTATGTATCAGTCGCCCGCAGCAATGCTGGAAGTAGTGGCCGGCCTGGCGCGCACTATAAAAAATGCAGTTGATCTTCGTGCAGGCACAGGCAAGGAAGAGCTGCTGAACTATTTCTCGGAGTGGTGTGAGTTGCGGCAGGGTGAACTGGAAACGCTCATGGTAAATTGTGCTAATATCCGCTATAAACATATTGACGTCAGGGAATGTCTGCAACCCATGGTCCCGTTTGTCCGTGCCGTTAATAAACTGTTTGAAAGCCTGAGCAGACTGGATTATATCGGACGCAAAACAGACAGTGGCATCTTCGTGAAAGAGGAGTCTGCCGAAGATGCAGAATACCTGCGCAAACACAAGACCAAAAGATGGTTCTTCACAGATTAATTTATTCAAACTATATAATACATGCGTGTACTAAACAAACAGGAGAGAACGTCCGCCTTCCTATGGTTCCTGCTTTTCTTCGTTATCACTGTAGGGCTCTTTGTACTGGCCGTATTCTTCAACTTCCAGGTACCTTCGAGAGAGAACACAGCGCTGCGTAAACAACTGAGCGCTTTCCGCCAGGAGCAAGCCTTTCAGGGAGATTTTCTGCAGAAGATGGAGAAGGTAAAGAATAATCTTGATTCTATTAATCTGCCTAATCAGAATGCCAATTACATGGACCAGGTAATTGCACAGGATCTTGTAAATATGCGTAATACCATCCCCAAAGAATCAGTAACGCACTACGGGCTGTACAATAATATTATTCAGAATTTATTGTCCATTCAACAGAGCAAACAACAGATGAGAGGTTTACAGAATGCACAACAGACTATTGCAGAACTGAAAGAGAAAATTGCAGACCTCAACAGGGAACTGGAAACCACGAGGAATGAACTTGATTATAACAGACAGATTATGAGATCAAGATGAGTTAAATTTTTGGTTGTATTAAAGGATTAATTTAAATTTGGAACATAGATAAATACTTAAATAGTTAGCTTCATTTGTTAATTCTTTATTGCAAACCTTAAACATTTAACCCATCATGTCCTTCAAATCAGTCTTTGAAGTAGCTGGCAAAAAAATGGTAGTAAAACATTGCAGCTATGATCTCACACAGGAAGTAGACGCTACCGGCCGCCCCTCATCAATAACCCGTGGTGGTCGCATCCGTCTCGTTGTCGAATCAACTGGTGAAACAGATCTCTTTGAATGGATGGTGAACAACTTTGAAAGAAAAGATGGCACCGTTACATTCTTCAAAAGAGATTCTGATGCCGAGTTGAAAAAACTCAATTTTAAAGAAGGTTATCTGGTAAAGTTTGAAGAGTCTTTTGACTCGGATGACAAGAGCCCGATGACCGTTACATTCACCATTTCTGCCCGGGAATTGAGCATGGGCAGTGGCACCCATATCAATGAATGGGTATGAGTGGTATGATTTGTTAGCTTAACGAAATTATGCCATGGCCCTCGCGGATAACGCGGGGGCTTTTTGGTTTTTGTTCCTTTTCTTTTTGTGATTGATTTATGTTGCGGGTTATAGTGATAGAATTATATTCCAGCTCTTAGAGGTTCAGCTATCATTGTGATATTTTTTTGATTGGGTTATGCTGCGGTTTCAGGTGGGATCACGGCAGTTATCTCTGTTTTAAACCACCTTGCTCTTTATATCTTGAACTAAAAGCACCATTCCACCTATTCCAGTTTACCGTCCGTTTTCTGTTTACTATTCATTTAATGTCCATTTACTCCCTGTTGGCTTGCGTGGATATTTCTTTTAAGCCGGATATGAAAGAGGGAGTTATTTATAGAACAGGCTCAAAAACAGTAGCAGCTTTAAATATAAGGGTGAGCCAGGAAGTAGCGAAGGTTTCATATAGTATACGGGCCTTCGCCCGGTTCCCTGCACGGCGGTGCTGCTGACCAATGCATCAATATTCATCCTGCTTACCAATGTCTAATAGCATTACAAGCGGGCACAGACCGGATACTATATGAAACCGGAGTGGATGCCGAATAAGTATGTCAATTATTGGATTAACCCAATGATGCGATTATAACGCAATGTGTGAACGTTCATCTACCCCAATTGCTAAAGAAAGGCTTTAACGCAAACCAGCCAAGCACTGGAAATAACTGCATCGGCACAACCAGGCCCGGAAACAATTCAGGCCGATCCACATCTAAGGGAAGACTGATCATAAAAGGAATGATGATGCTGACAAGCGTGCCACCAGCAAGTAGGAGGCTGGTTAAAGTTTCCATTTCTTTTTTGAATAGTTTATCCATACAAAAAGAAAACAACGCAATCAACATCCCGGCAAACAGGGAAGCACTGAATATACTTGCCGGCGATACGATACTAACGTAAGAAACGTCCAGTGCAGTAACGTAGATGCGGTAATAAGAAAAGGCAGCAAGCCCTGAGAATATGCCCGCTGCCAATCCGGTGAAGAAATATTTCTTAAACATGTAATTGTTTATTGGGTAACGGGAACGGTTACATTTAATTTGAACACGTCATCAACCCTGCCGCCAGCTTCGCCAATACCAAAGTCTACACGGTTTACATCAAAGTTACCATTGAAAGTACCTCCTCCGCCGTTTCTTGCGAAAGTAAACGGAACAGTGAACGGTTTCTTTACACCATGCAGTTCCAGTTCACCCTGCGCCTCATAACCTGCCGCTGTCTTATTCACTTTTGATGCAATGAAATGAATAGTAGGATATTTCGAAGCATCAAGCCATTTGCTGCCTTTAGCATGTGTATTTTTTAAACCATTGCCGGTATTGATGGAAGTTACATCAATGGTCACGTCGAATTTGGAAGCGGCCAGGTTCTTTTCGTCGAATATTACCTGTCCTTTCAGATCCCTGAAGATACCATTGGCGCCCGAGCCGGAAAACTTAATGGAGTGCCCCTCTGCGATCTTCCAGTTCTGTGAAGATACAAAGGTGAACGCAGAAGCCAGCAAAATGATGGCAGCCGCAAACGGATAAAATACTTTTTTCATTGTAGTGTTCATTAAATTGATTGTGTAATTCAAATGTAATCGGATAATTACTCTACTGCAAAAACGATACCTATAAATAAATGTTAATAAGTGCTGCCTGGCGGAGGGTAAAAGCTAACAAATGTTAGTCCGGCGGGCGGGGTTTTACAGGAACTTTGTGTCAAAATCAAGGTTATGGCATTCCTTTCCGGACTTTTATCAATAGGGTTAATATTACTGCTGGCAGGCCATTTATTCAATGTTCCCTGGCTGCAGCAATGGCAGCATGATGCCCGGTTGGCTGCTGCTGTTATGTTTGTGCTGATAGGCTTTATGCACCTTGCCACACCACGGAAACTGACGTACATGATCGAGGGCTGGCTGCCATATGCACTGGAGCTGGTACTGATCAGCGGCGTACTCGAAATAGTATTGGGAATAGGGTTATTGATTCCTGGTGTCAGGATGTATGCAGCATGGGGACTGATCGGACTGCTGATCCTCATGTTCCCGGCGAATATTTATGTGGCGGTAAAACAATTGCCGGCTCCCGGCGGACTACCGGCAAAAGCCTGGTATACCTGGAGCAGGCTGGCCTTTCAACCTGTTTATATTGCGTGGGTGTGGTGGTGTGTGCGCTGACGCCATCGTGCTTGTCATCATCACCTCATGCAAGCCCCCTTCTGATACGGCTCAGACTCTCGGGTTCTATGCCCAGGTAAGAAGCAATATATTTTATGGGGATTTGCTGCACTACCTGCGGATGTTCCGCCAGCAACTGAAGATACCGTTCTTTGGCGCTGTATTGTAAAAAGGCTAGTTCCCGCTGATATTTACGGACGTACTGGTATTCTGCCAGCAAACGGCCGGTATGTTCTGCCGCATGACTTCTTTTATACAGTTCCTGCAGATCAGCATAATAGAAGGCAAAGCCATTTACAGGCGTTATAGCCTGCAACGAGACGATGGATGGCTGCTGGGTAATAAAAGAGGCGTAGGCAGTCGAAAACTGGCCGGGAAATGCGAAATCGAGGGATACCTCCTTGTCCTGGTGTACCGTGAATACCCGTACAATACCCGACGTTATAAAATAGATAGCAGAAGAGATCCTGCCCGCATGGGCAAGAAAAGAGCCGTTACTGAACTCCACTGGTTGCAGTAACGGCTCAAATAAATGCCAGTTATCCTCCGAATGTTTGTCAAGCTGTAATAATGCCTGTTTTACCTGGTTGATATCTGGCATCGTGCAGTATTTTAAATCAGATCCTTCTTAGTTTCAGCGACTGTACAAAATGATGGCTGCCCTTTTCCAGTATCAGGCTGGCCCTGAAACGGGTAGGCATAATGTTCAGCTCCAGGTTGGGTTTGTTGATCTCATTCCAGATATTGGTGGCAAATTTTGCTGATTCTTCATCAGATAAGTGCGCATACCGGTGGAAGTAGGAATCCGGGTTCTGGAAAGCTGTCTGCCGCAGGGACTTGAACCTGGCGATGTACCATTGTTGCAGGTCCTGCAGTTCCGCATCCACATAGATGGAAAAGTCAAAGAAGTCGGAAACGAAGATGGTAGGCTCGCTTTGTTGCTGCCTTGGTCTTACCTGCAATACATTTACGCCTTCCACGATCACAATATCAGGAGATTCTATCCATTGTAACTGGTTAGGCAGGATATCATATTCCAGGTGACTGTATACTGGGGCGGAAACCCTTTCCCTGGCAGATTTAACATTGGCGAGGAACTGTATCAGGCGGCGGATATCGTAGCTCTCAGGAAAACCCTTACGGTTCATAATACCCCGTTGCTCCAGTACCCGGTTGGGATAAAGGAACCCATCTGTAGTAACCAGGTCCACTTTGGGGTGGTTAGGCCAGGCTGACAACAAACGTTGCAGCACGCGGGCCGTTGTGCTCTTGCCCACAGCCACGCTACCGGCTATGCCGATAATAAAAGGCACTTTCAGGAACTGACTGCCCAAAAAGCTGTTTGTGGCAGCATGGAGTCGCTGCGCACTGCTCACATACAGATTCAGCAGGCGGGAAAGCGGTACATATATCTGGGTGATCTCGTCCATTGTCAGCGGCTCGTTCAGGCCCTGCAGCGTGTCGATGTCATTCAGTAGGTGTAACATAGGATCGTCACTCCTTTTCGCCCATTCTTCCCTGCTGATTGTAATATAGGGAGCATAATTATTCCTCGTCATGAAGATTTTGTTGCCAGTTTACGTGTTGGTACCTGTTTTTTCAGCCTGCTAAGCTATATAAACCGTTTTAACATTCAAAAATTCATGTGTGCCTTCAAGGGCCAGCTCCCTGCCATAACCGGACTGTTTTATCCCTCCGAAAGGCAGGTGGACGTCTGAGCGTACCATCGCATTGATAAATACGTTCCCGCTTTCTATCTGCCGGGCCAGCCGCCTGGCCTTGTCAAGATCGGTGGTCCAGAGGGAAGATCCCAATCCGAAAGGCGTCTGGTTGGCCAGTTGGATGGCATGGTCTTCATGGGTGGCTTTGATGATCACTGCCAGGGGACCGAAGGTCTCCTCGTCAAAGGCGGTCATGCCGGGCTGTACGCCGGTTAGCAGGGTCGGAACGAAGTTGGCTTCCTGGTGCTGCCCACCCAATGCCAGACTGGCGCCCTGGGAGACGGTCTGCTTCAGTTGCTGGGCCAGTTCTGCCGCCAGGTCGGGTCGTGCCATGGGCCCCATATCCGTTTCCTGGTTGAAAGGATCTCCCTGGCGCATATGCCCCAGGATGCTGCTTACCTTGTCGGTAAAATCCCCCAGTATGGCTTCTTCCACGATCCAGCGTTTGGCCGCAATACATGACTGTCCGGCGTTCTGCATACGGGCCTTTACGGCTATTCTGGCAGCTTCATCCAGGTTGGCGTCCTTCAGCACAATGAATGGATCGCTGCCGCCCAGCTCCAGGACAGACTTTTTAATGTATTTCCCCGCCAGCGCCCCGACACTCATACCCGCGCCGGTACTGCCTGTGAGGGTAACACCCTGCACCCGCGGATCTGCTATGATGGGTTCAATGTTCTTTGAATTGACCAGTAATGCCTGAAAAGCCCCTTCCGGGAACCCTGCCCGCAGGAACAGGTCTTCAATAGCCAGGGCGCAGCCGCTTACATTGCTGGCATGTTTCAGCAGGGCGGTATTGCCGGCCAGCAAATTCGGAATAGCGAAACGGAACACCTGCCAGTAGGGGAAATTCCAGGGCATAATAGCCAGTATAATACCTTTCGGCTCGTATGATATATAGCTTTGCTGCGCATCCGAGGTGATGAGTTTGGGTTGCAGCATTTCAACAATATGTTCTACATAATATTCAGCAGATGTAGCGCACTTCAATACCTCCGCCTTTGCTTCCCTGAGGGTTTTCCCCATTTCCCTGGTAATGAGGGCCGCATGCGCTTCGACATTCGTCTTCAGTAAACCGGCCAGGGTCAGCATCCAGTCACAACGCTCCTGCAGGCTGCTATGCGATAAATGGCGGTATGCCTGGTGGCCCCATGCGAGCCGCTGTTCAATATCAGCCTCCGTATAAGGGGCATATTCAGCTATTGTTTCCTGATTATATGGATTGATACTTCTGAAGGTGCTCATATAAAACAATTTACACTATTGCAGACAACATACATGCCCGTCTGCAGCGGTGTAAATGTAACGTTTATAAAATATCTCCGATGGATTGGATGATGTGTGGAAATTATGATGGATAACGGAACAGAAAAGGACTGCAATTGAAGTACTTTCTGAAAGCGGCAGCAAAGGATTTAAAGGTACTGTAGCCTATTGCCTGCGGAATGCTGTTCAATGGCAGATCCTGATTAGCCAGCAGACTGGCAGCGCTTTCCATGCGATAAAGATGTATGAAATGATTGACGGAAATACCGTTCAGCTGAAGGAAGCCTTTCGCAAGAAAAACTGTGCTGATGTCGAACTGCTGACACAGGAACTGCAAGGTAAGTGACCTCTGTACATTCCGTTTGATATATTTTTTTACACTGTCCAGCAGAATAACATCATCACCTGTCAGTGCTATCTTGCTCTTCTTTTGCGGCAACAACTGCCGTATAAAATGTTCCAGCATCAGTATACACTTTTTCTCCCGGTAAAAGATAGTAGCCAGTTCGTTAAGACGGCAATGCCTGATGTGCTGTATCAGCATCATGAAATATGCATCCAGCATTACCTGGCGGGGAGCGTTGATCATGCCGCCCATGTTTTTCTCTGCTTCCTGTACCTTCTGTCTGATATCGGAAAACAGCCATCTGAATGGCGGTCGCTTTAATAGGTAGAATAATGTATCCTTGTTGAAGCTGATGTGGAAAAAGCAATGTTTGCCTTGCGGAATAATGGCAACATTGATCGCTTCCAGGTAAAAGAGGTTCACTTCTTCCTTTTTCAGTTCCACGTTGTCCGTACCATTTACAAACGCATCTACATTGTTATCGTCGAGGGAAATATGCAGATGAAGAGAGGGCTTTAGCGGGGTAGGTAATACTTCTGTTTCAAGGGCTTCACATATTACCTGATGTTCAAATACTTCGAATAAACCTGCTGCCATCATCTGCTGGAGAATAGTTTTCCGTGCATCGCCATGCAGAACCCTGGTCGAATGTCGGAGAACAGCGCCGGAAAATCTCCGGGGAACATCTGAGGCAGAAAGGATGTCTTTAAAAAATTCAAATGATGCCGAAAGCAAAAACATTTCAGATTGGTTTTTAGGGTGATAAAATGATGCGACACTCATCCTGCATTATGCAGGTATGAACATCATCGGGATGTGCATAACGTGGTATCAGTTGTAGCGTTAACAGCTATCTTGTGATGAAAAGGCGGCGGTAACCTTAACAGGATAACAAGACAGGGATATTCTTACTTTGGTTTAGTAAACTTTCACAATGACAAAAAATAGCATTCACATTATAGTTCTAATGGCTATCTGATCATAAAATTATTCTTTTGTTTATTGCCAAAAGTTAATGACTCGTTAACGATGGCTGATCCTTTTCCTGCTTATCTACATCTCAAAAGCTGATCACGGTATTAGAGGGGATGTTAAACAAGTATTGGAAAAATGTGTTAATATTCAGGGCAATCCATAATAATAGATGAGATATAAATGTTATAACATTCAAGTAGTTAATACTTGAGTATAATAACGCTATTTTATCTATATGCCTGAAATAGGTTATATTTAAATAATAACCCAAACCAAACACAAATGAAGTCAACCAGTAGTCTAATTCGTATTGTACTCTTATTATTATGCCTGTATGTACCATTAGCGGCGGCATATGCCCAGAAACAAAGAATAACCGGTAAAGTCACAGACGCCACCACAGGAGTACCACTCGAAGGAATCACTGTGAGGGTAAAACAGGCCAGTTCCGGTACACTAACCGGTAAGGATGGTACCTTTTCCATTGAAGCAAAGTCAGATGATGTGCTGGAACTCAGTGCTATTGGCTTCAGAGCCTTATCTGTTCCCATAAGCGGCCGCACAACGGTGGATATCCAGCTGGTTTCCACGGTGTCGGAACTAAGCCAGGTGGTACTGGTAGGTACCCGGTCGGGTGGACGGGCAAAGATTGAAACCCCTGTTCCGGTGGATGTCATTTCACTCAGCCAGGCGGCTTATCCTACTGCCAAGATGGACCTGACAGCCCTGCTCAATGTATCTGCGCCTTCATTTAACTATAACAAGCAAAGTGGTAGTGACGGAGCCGACCAGATAGACCTCGCCACCCTCCGTGGCCTCGGACCAGATCAGACCCTCGTGCTGGTGAACGGCAAACGCCGTCACCAGACAGCCTTCGTGGCCGTATATGGTACCCGTGGCCGTGGTAACTCCGGTACCGACCTGAACGCCATTCCGGAAGCGGCTATTGACCGTGTGGAGATACTCCGTGACGGTGCTTCCGCTCAGTATGGTTCAGACGCTATCGCGGGTGTGATCAATATCATTCTTAAGAAAGATGTGAATCACCTGTATGTAAATGCCGGTTATGCCGGTTACTATGACCATAAATACAACACCTACTTCGGTAAGGAATTAAACCAATACAAGAACAATGGTGCAATTGACGGTAATGCCGTTTCCGTTGGACTGAATTACGGTGTGTCTTTGGGTAAGCATGGCGGCTTCCTGAACTTCTCCGGTAACTTCCTGAAACAGGGCAAAACCTTCCGCCAGGTGCTGGATACCAACATGACCCATGAAGATGCTTTGCCTATTAACGTGGTAAGAAGGTCTTACGGAGATGCTTCCAAAACTACCGGTGGCGGTATGCTGAACCTGGAGCTACCTTTCGCTGACGGACGTACTACTTTTTATGCCTTTGGCGGTTATAACCATAAATTTTCTGATGCCTATGCCTATACCAGGCATTTCAACGGAAATAACCCCAGTTCCAGTGGGCATCCCGACCGTTTCCCTACAGATGCGAACGGGAACCTGATCTTCTATTCGGATATCATGTACCCGGTTACATCTCCCGGTGGTTTACCTAACGATACAGTATTTGATCCGCATATTCAGAACAAGATCAATGACTGGTCAGCAGCAGCCGGTATCAAGGGCGAATTTGGCAATGGCTGGACCTGGGACCTGAGCAATGTTCTGGGCCGTAACGATTTTCACTTCTATGGAGATAAAACTTTTAATGCTTCTCTGGGAGCCAACACACCTACCCATTTTGACGACGGAGGATTCTCTTTCCTGCAGAATACAGCCAATCTGACTGTGGGTAAGGAACTGCCCAACGTAGCCGCAGGCCTCCACCTGGCCTTCGGTGCTGAATACAGGTATGAGAATTACAAGATCTATGCAGGCGAGGAAGCATCCTACAGAAACTATGATCCCACTTTCTTCAAGGCTACAGGGGCACAGGGTTTCCCCGGTTACCGTCCTTCCGATGAAGTGGATGCAAACCGTTCCAATATTGCCGGTTTCGTGGACGCGGAGCTGGATGTAACAAGCAAATGGTTAATAGGGGCTGCTGTACGTGCTGAGAACTATAGTGATTTTGGTTTTACCAGCAACTATAAGTTTGCCACCCGCTATAAAGTAACGCCCAACTTTAATATCCGTGGTTCTGTCAGCACAGGTTTCCGTGCTCCTTCACTGCAACAGATCAATTTCAGTTCCCAGTACACCAACGTACAGGGAGGTCTGATCACTGAGGTGAAGATCGCTCCCAATACCAACAGTATTACCAGGGCGGCAGGTATTCCCGATCTGAAACAGGAGAAATCAGTGAACGCAAGCCTGGGCTTCACCTGGAAACCGGTTAGCGCATTGTCTGTAACTGTGGATGGTTATCTCGTGAAGGTAAAAGACAGGATCGTATTGTCTGGCCAGTTCAGTGCCAGCGATACTACACTGTCTCAAGAATTGTACAATACTTTGAACGAACTGCATATAGATAATGCACAGTTCTTCGCCAATGCAGTAAATACCACCAACACAGGTATCGATGTGGTGATCGACTATAACAAACGTTGGGCGAACCAGCGCTTCAGGGCATTGGTGGCAGCTAACTTCCAGCATATGGAGATTGACAAGATCAATGTACCAGAAAGACTGAATGACACCTACGTGCATAGAAAATCTTTCTTCAGCGACCGTGAGGAGCGCTTTGTACTGGCTTCTGCACCTCCGGTGAAGATCGGTCTGAACCTGGACTATGGTATCAATAAGTTTGGTGTAAGCGCTCACGTGACCTATTTTGGTAAAGTGGAACTGTATGGTTATGGTTGGAGCGGAGACCTGGCAGGTACAGGTATTAACCCGGTAGTAGGCCTGGACAGCGATCCTGACAAGCTGGTGCCTGAGCTATTCAAATATAAAGGTAAGGCTGTAACAGACCTGGCTGTAAATTATAAATTCACCAAACAGCTTAACTGGTTCATCGGTGCTGATAATATCTTCAATGTACACCCTTCATTGGGCGTTGCGAACGGAGCCAGGTTATCAGCTTACGACAGTGAGAGTGGCGGTGCATGGGATGCTGTGCAGATGGGCTTTAACGGGATCCGTCTCTTTACACGTTTTGTGCTGACACTATAATGGATGATGTAAGTATAAATAAAAAGGTCTCGTTTAATACGAGACCTTTTTATTTATATAATGTTGTTCCGTTCCCGCTTATTCAGCAACGGTAGAGATCTTGATCGTGTTGGTAGGCAGGTGTTCTGCTACTGGTGTGCTGCCGGTGTTCACTACAACGTCAGCTGGTTGCACGAAACCTCTTTCTTTCAGGATGTTGATCTGGTCAGAGATGATCTCATCCAGGCCTTCTTCACCATCATAGAAGAACGCACGTACACCCCAGCTCAGGCTCAGCTGATTCACCAGTGTTTTTTCTTTGGTGAAGATGAACAGCGGAGAGCGTGGACGGTAGCTGCTCAGCATGAAACCGGTGTAACCGCTCTGGGTCATACCGATCAGCGCATCTGCATCCAGGTCTTCTGCCATCTTACAGGCGTTGTAGCACAGGGCATCGCTCAGGAAGGTAGGAGAGTGGCGGTGAGGGATCAGGTTACGATTGTAGATGATGTCTTCTTTCTCTACTTCACCGATGATCTTTCTCATGGTCTGGATCACCAGCTCAGGGAATTGACCTGTTGCGGTCTCACCACTCAGCATTACGGCATCAGCACCTTCCAGTACCGCGTTCGCTACGTCAGTGATCTCACTACGGTTAGGACGGGTACGGTCTATCATGCTTTCCATCATCTGCGTAGCCACGATTACAGGCTTAGCACGGTGGATACATTTACGGATAATATCTTTCTGGATCATTGGGATCTGCTCAACAGGCAGTTCCACACCCAGGTCACCACGGGCGATCATTACGCCGTCGCTTTCCCAGATGATTTCCTTCAGGTTCGCAATTGCTTCAGGTTTCTCGATCTTGGAGATCACCTTCATTTTGGAATTACGTTCTTTCAGGCGTTTGCGGATCAGCAGGAGGTCATCTACGTGTCTAACGAAGGACAGGGCAACCCAGTCACATTCCTGATCGATGATGAATTCCAGGTCCACGATATCTTTTTCGGTCAGAGCCGGCAGGGAAACTTTAGTGTCTGGCAGGTTGAAGCCTTTCTTGGAAGACAATACACCTGGCAGGCTCACTTCAGCTTTGATCTCGCCATCGGCAGTGATCTCTCTTACTATTGTTTCAATTTTACCGTCATCCAGGAGGATTTTCTGACCTGGTTTAACGTCTTTATGTAGGTCTGCGTAGGAAACGTAGATCTTTACAGCATTACCTACCACTTTCTCATTTACGAAGGTCAGGATCTGACCAGCTACCAGTGGTAATGCATTGTTCTCGATCTCACCAACACGCAGTTTAGGGCCTTGCAGGTCAGCCAGGATGGCTACATTGTAAGGCTCAGTTTTGTTGATCTGACGGATATACTGGATAATACGCAGTTTATCCTCGTGAGAGCCATGTGAAAAGTTCAGACGGAACACGTTAACGCCGGCTCTTACTAATGCCAGTAAGCCTTCATAGGTATCGCAGGCCGGGCCGACAGTTGCCACGATTTTGGTTTTGTGCTGGGAATGCGCACGGGAAGCTTCATGATCCATCTGTTTGTGTACGTATTTTGATAAATCTTTTGTACTCATAGCTCTATTTTTTAACTCGCAAGTATTTTAACCATCTTTAACCATTCCGGATCGAGGTGTTCTTTGGCTTTGATAGCCTGTTCCAGAGGGGTATATTGGATTTTGTTGTTTACAATGCCTACCATAACATTAGAAGTACCGTTCAACAGTGCTTCTACTGCTGCATAACCCATACGGCTGGCCAGGATACGGTCCTGGCAGGAGGGAGAGCCACCACGTTGTATGTGTCCGAGGATACATACACGTGTATCCAGCTGCGGACAGCTGGCTTTTACCTGACGGGCTACTTCTTCAGCGCCGCCGGCGATGGAACCTTCAGCAACTACAATGATATTCACCAGCTTCCTGCGGCGCTCGTTGGTCTGCAGATCTTCTATAATATCCTGTACATCGATCAGGTGTTCTGGGGTCATGATGTGCTCAGCACCAGTAGAAATACCACTGTGCAGGGCAATATAACCTGCATCACGTCCCATTACTTCTATAACAAATAAACGGTCGTGCGCATCAGCTGTATCGCGGATCTTGTCAATAGCATCCACAGCTGTGTTCACTGCCGTATCAAAACCAATGGTAAAATCAGTACCTGCAATATCCTTGTCGATAGTGCCTGGTAAACCGATACATGGAATGTCAAATTCCTGGCTCATCTTATATGCTCCGTTGAATGAACCGTCTCCCCCGATAACTACGATACCATCAATATTGTGCTTCTTGAGATTTTCGTAGGCTTTCTGTCTGCCTTCCGCTTCATAAAACTCTTTACAACGTGCGGTCTTTAAAATGGTACCCCCGCGCTGAATGATATTGGCCACAGACTTGGACTCCAAGGGAAATATTTCATTCTTCAGCATTCCCCTGTAGCCATACATAACACCATACACATTTAACTGATGGTAAATTCCGGTCCTTACAACTGCACGAACGGCGGCATTCATGCCCGGCGCGTCTCCACCTGATGTAAGGACTGCGATGTTAGAAACTTTTTTCATAGTTATGTTTATTTCCCTCTCTACGTTTTTATGTTGGATTCAGGGAATCCGGTGTCTTTTTAGCTTCTATATCCTCGAAATACCCCTAACGTGTGATATTGCATCCCCTGTTTTCCAACCCCCTGCTTTTACCTTTTTTCCTGAAAATCACGCTGCTTATGCATAAATTGCCAGGAAAATATCTAAGTGGCGCACAAAAATAACATTTTGCGTATTCTTTCTAATAGTATTCTGATGAATTACATGAAATTTTCATTTTTAATTAACCAACCTGACAAATTTTTTAAAAAATATACATAGATATAATTTAAATGTAAACCCAAACAATTCAGATGAAAGCACATAAACTCAGACGCCCTATCTTTACTTTTTTGTATTTATTTATGATAACAGGACCTGCAATAGCACAACAGACAGGAATTATTTATCCGCAAGCTAATAAAACAGACGTTACCGATAACTACCATGGTACTATTGTAGCCGATCCGTATCGTTGGCTGGAAGATGATAACAGCCCTGAAACAAAAGCATGGGTGAAGGCTGAAAACGTCGTTACCAACGCTTACCTCGACAAGATACCTTTTCACGGAGCTGTTAAGAAGAGGCTGGAAGAACTGTGGAACTATCCTAAAATAGGGACACCTTACAAAAAGGGTGACTATTACTACTTCTTTAAAAATGATGGTCTGCAGAATCAGGCTGTGCTGTACCGCCAGAAATCTCTTACAGGCACTCCCGAGGTTTTCATCGATCCCAACAAGTTCTCAGACGCTGGTACAGTAGCGCTCGGAAGCCTCTCTTTTTCAAAAGATGCGAAATATGTGGCCTACCAGATCGCCAAGGCAGGTTCAGACTGGCAACAGGCCTTTATAATGGATGTGGAAAGCAAACAGCTGCTGAAAGACTCAATAGACTGGATCAAGTTCAGCGGCATCTCCTGGCGGAAGGATGGCTTTTACTACAGCCGCTATGACAAGCCTACAGAAGAGAGCAAGCTGTCTAAAAAGAACGAATTCCATAAGGTATACTACCATCGCCTGGGCAGCTCCCAGGAGCAGGATGAGCTGATCTACCAGGACAAGGAACACCCGTTGCGCAACCTCGGTGTAGAAGCTACGGAAGACGAACGCTTCCTCATCCTGCATGAGTCTGAAGGCACATCCGGCAACCAGTTATCTTACTGGGACCTGCAGGACCCTGCCCAGAAAGAATTTAAGCTGCTGGTAAAAGGGTTCGAGTTTGAGCCTAACGTGATCGATAATGATGGCGATAAGCTGCTGCTGATCACCAACGAGGGTGCACCCAATTATAAGGTAGAGCTTGTAGATCCGAAGAATCCCTCCAGCCGTAAGCTGATCATCCCCGAGCAGAAGGAGGTATTACAGGGTGTAAGCACTGCCGGCAAAAGATTGTTTGCCACTTATCTGAAAGACGCCTCTTCAAGGGTAGCACAATATAATTACGATGGTAAGCTGGACTGGCAGATTGCCCTGCCGGGCATTGGTACTGCCAGTGGTTTTGCCGCAACTGCCAAGGATAAGGAGTTCTTCTATTCCTTTACATCTTTTGTGGCCCCGGCAACTATTTATAAATATGACATTGCCACAGGGAAGTCAAGCCTCTTCGCTAAAACAGAGGTAAAATTCCGCCAGGAGGACTATGAGACCAAACAGCTTTTCTTTACCAGCAAGGATGGTACTAAGGTACCTGTCTTCCTGTCTTATAAGAAAGGTCTTAAACTGAACGGCCAGAATCCTGTACTGCTCTACGGTTATGGTGGATTCAATATTCCTATGACGCCCGGGTTCAGCGTCTCCAACCTTTTCTTCATGGAGCAGGGAGGCATTTATGCAGTAGTATCTCTGAGAGGTGGCAGTGAATATGGCGAAGCATGGCACAAGGCTGGTATGCTGGAAAAAAAGCAGAACGTATTTGATGACTTCATCGGAGCTGCGGAATTCCTGGTAAGCTCTAAATATACCAGTCCTTCCAAACTGGCTATCCGTGGCGGTTCCAACGGAGGATTGCTGGTTGGCGCCTGTATGACACAACGCCCTGACCTGTTCAAGGTAGCATTGCCTGCAGTAGGAGTGATGGATATGCTGCGTTTCCAGAACTTCACTATCGGTTGGGCATGGGTGACTGAGTTTGGTACAAGTGCTAAGGCAGATCAATTCCCCTACCTGTACAAATACTCTCCGCTGCATAACCTGAAAGCAGGTACGCAGTACCCGGCTACCCTGATCACAACAGCTGATCATGATGACCGTGTAGTACCAGCGCACTCTTTTAAATTTGCTGCTACCCTGCAGGCAGCCAACGCCGGTACTAACCCAACGCTTATACGTATAGAAACCCAGGCAGGCCATGGAGCCGGTAAACCGACTTCCAAACTGATCGACGAATCAGCTGATATCTGGGCATTCACCATGTATAACCTGGGTATGAGCATTAAATAAATATATAGACTCATTAACGTCAAAGGCCGTATCACACCGATACGGCTTTTTTTATGCAGTATAGCTTTAAGCCCGGCAGCCCGCAGTTTACAGTGTATTACCTGACCTGGGGCCTTACGGCTGCGGGTTCAGTGCCTCGCTATTACAGATAAGAATGGATATAATCCTCCTGTTCCACTGTAATTGGTAATTCGGAATTGAAACTGAATTCGTAATTTTAGTAAAAGGCATAGAAATGAAGGTATTAATCACAGGAAGCAACGGATTATTGGGCCAGCACCTTATTCCAGTTTTTTTGGAGGATGGCCGGTATCAGGTAATAGCCAGCGGAAGAGGCCCGAACCGCCTGCCGATGCAGACGGGATATACCTACGAAGCTACCAATCTGCGGGACGCCACCAGTGTGCGGCACCTGCTGGAAAAGCATCAGCCGGATATACTCATCCATGCTGCCGCTATGACCCAGGTAGATGACTGTGAACGCAATAAAGACCTCTGCTGGGACACGAATGTAGCGGCAACCCGTTATTTATTGCAGGCTGCTGAAAAGCACAACACCTTCTTCATTTTCCTGTCCACCGACTTTGTATTTGACGGTTTACAGGGACCCTATGCGGAAGAGGACGTAGTCAACCCCATCAGCTATTATGGCTCCAGCAAGGTAGCGGCAGAGAGTATGGTCCGTAACAGTAAGCTTCCGTGGGCTATCGTACGTACGGTACTGGTATATGGCGTTGCGGCAGATCCTAAACGGAGCAACATTATCACCTGGGTAAAGAGCAATCTGGAGCAGGGAAAAAAACTGAAGGTTGTGGATGATCAGTGGCGTACTCCTACGCTTGTACAGGACCTTGCAGCGGGATGTAAGCTGGTAGCAGACAAAAAGGCCACCGGCATATTCCATATCTCCGGCAAGGAAACACTGACCCCTTATCAGATGGCACTACAAACCGCCGGTTATTTTAAACTGAACACACAGCTTCTTGAAAAGGTAGACGCCAAAAGCTTCACACAGCCTGCCAAACGCCCCGCTAAAACAGGTTTTGTTATAGACAAGGCTGTGAAAGAGCTGGGTTTTGCTCCCCATAGTTTTGAAGAAGGGCTGGATATTGTTGCAAAAGAGATTTAGTGTATCTATAGCTCCAGGGTACACGTTTCCCCAAGTAATTCAGGATCAGAGCTGGCTGTAGTTTCCACGAAGAGGCATTTTGCCTTAGGGAGGGCTATTGTCTGTTGCCAGGGGGACGAGGGGGGATACCTTCGGTTGACAGGTCCCCGGGTTGTATCCCGCTGAGAGGACGTGCTGTTGTGTGTTGTCAGATGTTTCAGCTTTGGATTGCTATTTAACCCCTGTCGAATGTTTCGGCCCCCTCAAAGGGATAAGGTCCGGGAGCTCTACCTGCAATTAAAGCGCCTCGTGGCCGTCGCCATATCCGGAGGTGACAGCATTTTGAAACTTCAGATTGTAGATTGTATAAAAAGAGGCGGGGTAGTATTTCCGAAATAAAGGAAATACTACCCCGCCTTGTATGTTTGCCCGTTTGGGATCATGTAGATCACTCTTATGGCTTACTCAGCTCAAGAAAGACTTTAGTTACACCATACTTCTTGGCTATCGAATCTTTGATAGCAGTGGTATCGACCGGAGGAGTGCTAAAGTGTTCGCCCAACATAAATTTGGAGGAATCAGCATTGGTTCTCAGCACTACTGGTTGCTTCCATGCTGTTCGCGTTCTATACATGTTTTCTGCCGCCTTTCTGGCTTTATATACCTGGAAAATAACATCATATTCCAGCACAGCCGGTGTTGCAGCTGCCTGGGCGGAACTGTCCACTGCTGGTGGCTCAGGTGCGGGCTCTGCCTCAACAGGGGCCGGATTTAGAGCACTCTCTGCTCTTGTGATCTCTGGCCTGTTCTTGTTGACGGAATACCATACAATAACAGCAGTCGCCACTGAGGCTACAGGGATAGCGATCCACAGCCAGCGCAATTTGGAGGGTATTTCCCTTGTATATTCTTCGTATTCGTAGTCCTCTGTTGCCGGTGTTGTAGTGGCAGTCGTTGTGGGCGGTTTAACTCCCTGATCGGAAGACGCCGCCGGGGGAACTGAAGATGCGGATGAGGTTGAAGAAGAAGATGCCGATGCCGTCAGGTGATCTACCACTTGCTTATTCACTACTTCCTTCGTACCTACAGTTACTTTGTGACTGGCATCCTGCCTGATCACCGGGCTGACGTGCAGTACATCTCTGGTAATGGCAGGCGGTTCCTGTTCAAAGGAGATCCTGCCCACTGTATTGGCACGTAATATTCCCACACCGGGTATTACAACAGGCTCGCCCTTTTTCAGGAGCTGCTTGAAATCATCTATGTATTTCTCCATCTTGAGCTGCGCAATGGCAGGCACCAGCAGCTCTTTCTGGGAGATCCATTCCACCAGGCCTCCGTCGTTTGTCAATGTTTCCTCAAATGTGATGATCTCTCCCGGAGGGGATATTGTTTTATTGGTAACATCGTAACGTGCCGGGGTATGCGTCAATTTGAATACGCCTAGTTGGGGCAGACAGCAGGTATGCTGCCTGAACAAAATTTCCTGTATGTATTGCTGTAGTACCAATTACGTAGATATTCCTATTATTATAAAATGACTCTCTCGAACGAAATCAGGAGCTAAGGATCAGGAATGGGGCAATATATTATCTTAATTCCTGATCCTTAATCCTTGATTATGACTGCAATTTTACGATTTTAAAATTTAATCATCACGCCTCCCAGTACATTCAGGCCGTAAGTGGGGTATCCGTACCACCGCTGGTATTTGGAATTAAACAGGTTATTGGCATTCACCCAGATGTTGAAATTCTTGCCAATATCGTAATTCGCACCGGCGCTCAGGTCCCATTTACCTTTGGTTTTGTCGAAATCCTGCGTAGCAAATACCTGGTAATAAGTACCACCCAGGTAGTACAGGTTCGCATTCAGATGCAGCTTTTTAGCAATAGTATACTGTGCAAAAGCGTCTGCCTGGAAAGGGATCAGGCCCCAGGGCTTGATCTCGGTCTTCTGTTTGTTATAGTTGAACCAGTCGAACGCTAGTCTCAGCTGGAACTTTTCTTCCTGTATATAACCTACTTCTGCATGCAGGTTGAAGGCTTTTAACTCCTCTTCGTTTTTGGTGTAGAAGGTTTTACCGTCAATGCTGTCATTCACGAACAGCGGCAGGTTATGCCAGGTAACAGCGGCAAATTTGGTATTGTAGTTGAAGTGGCTGCCGATCGTTCCTTTGATACCGGTGTATTTCTCTTCTATTCTTGTGTTCAGGATACCTTCGCCATAGCTGCCGATGAACGGATTCTGGTTAGCCAGGTTACGGTAGCTGTTCTTGTTAACGTAAGAGATCCATCCACTGCTCAGGATCACTTTCTTGTAGATGATGTGCGACTCGTTCACGATGTCTGGCAGCAGGTAGAACTTACTGTTGGTCCAGGTAGGGTTTACACCTGCATGTAATACGAAGCGCGGTTTGATGATCTCCAGCGCCGGGTGAATGGCCACTACGTTGTTGTTGATCTGCGCATGATCGTCTTCTTTAAAGGAAGACAGGTCAAAGATACCCTCAGCTCTCAGGTAAATGTCCTCAAACAGCTGCTTTGATACCGGGATCTTTAAGATTGCGGTAGGCTCCTTACGTTTATAGGAATCGCTGAAGTAGATGAACTTAGCGGAAGGCTCGAATTTAAATGCCCAGTCGTTCAGTGTCCTGTTCTTTACGCCCACCTGCGCGGTGAACTGGTTGAAGGTCTGCCTGACATCGTTTTTAGAGAATTCCAGCGTTGCATGATCATACCCATAATAATGCACCTGGTTACGGTCGTACCCGATACTGCCATTCACTTCCCAGAGAGGAGTGAAGTAAGTACCTGAACCCAACACATTGAGGGCGCTGTAGTCCTGGTTTTTGATATCTCCCTTGGAAGATGTGTAGTTCACATACAATCCGAAGTTATATTTCTCCTGCCTGCCGGTACCAAAACCTGCCTGTATCAGTGGCGTGCTGAGGTTACCATAACCAACTTTGATAAAATTGTTCTGTAACTGGCTCAGTGAATCCTTACCCAGCGCCAGCGGTTTAAGCGGAATGGGCTGGTACATGAAATAAAGGTTCAGGGCCGGTACCTGGTACTGCAGACGCGGACGGGTAGTATCAAAACCAGGCAGGGAAGCTGTCAGGTTCAGTTTTGCCGCGTCCCGCAGTTTGGGGCGGTAATTGGAAATGATATCGATAGTTTCCTCTTTCAGGTTCTCCTGCGCGTATGCCTGCTGATGCATCAATATACCTGCTGCACTGCAACCTGCTACTGCCAGAAACCGGTGAATATGTTTGATATAAGCGTTCATGCTAACGTAATTCGGAATTATTTATTGGATTTGATTTTAGAGGCAGCTTTTTCTTCTGCTTCCGCTTTCGCCAGTTTGTCCTTTGCTTCCTGTTTCAGCTCAGGTATCGGACAGTTCTCTGCAATGCTCTGGAAGGTAGCCTTTGCATTGAAGTAGTCTTTCTGACGGGCATATACATCACCCAGGAGGATGTAGGCTTTAGCCACCCATACTTCGTATCCCGGTGTATTCTTTATTACATCAAAACCGGCTTTCTCTGCACCTGCCAGGTCATTTTTCTGCAGCAGGCAGTAAGCCAGGTTATAGCGGGCCTCAGCGCCTATTTCCGACTTGGTAAGACCTGCTGCTATCTTATATTCTTTGATCGCTTCATCGTAGTTACCCTGTTCCTGTTCCGCGCGGCCCAGGTAAGCGTGACCGATGATCTGGTCGTCGGTACTGATATTACTGCTGGACAACAGGATCTCAGCGTAGCTGTTTACTTCATCCCAGTGTTTCAGGAAATAATTGCTGCGCAGTAATCCGCGGGTAGCGGCAAAGGTGTTCTCTTTGGTGGTGGAAAGATCCTGCAGCTGCAAATAGTAGGTGCGGGATTTCTCATAATTCTTCACCTGGTAGAAGTTGATATTGGCAGCCTGCAAAGCGGCACGTTCCGCATAAAGGCTATTGTTCTTTGTCAGTACAAACTCATAACCGGGCAATGCGCCTGTATAATCTTTGGCGTTGTAAGCACATTCTGATTTATAGAAATTGGCCGGTAATATGAAGGCGCCATTCGGGAACTTTTGCAGGTAACTGTTGAAGGCGATGGTAGCGCCGGCACAGTCGCCATTACTGAACTTTGTTTCTGCTGCTGCATAGCTCAGGGAGTCTTCAGCAGATGCGCTTACCGACTGGCCTGTAGATCTCAGCAGGGCTATATAAGCATCAGTTTTACCCTGGCTCACATAGATATCTTTTACGGCGGCCAGTGCCTCGTTTGCTTCCGGAGAGTTAGGATATTTCTCTACCACCTGGCGGTAGTAGGAGATAGCCTTATCGTCATTATCCTTGTTGAAATAGCAAAGACCCAGTTTCAGCAACGCGCGGGGCGCATTAGGTCCGTTAGGTTGTTTCTGCAATACGTTTTCCAGGTAAGGGATGGCCTCATTGTATTTTTCTTCTGCCAGGTAAGTATTGGCTATTTCCAGGTCAGCGTCATTGCCAAAACCTGAAGAAGGATATTTGCTACCCAGTTGTTTCAGGAGGGCTACTTTTTCATTGGTTTTACCCTGGATACCGAGAATGATACTCTTCTGGTAGGTGGCATAATCAGATCCCGGCTGGTTGTTGGCAATGATCTTATCGTACATCGCCAGTGCCTTTCCGTAATCTTTCAGCATATAATAACAATCAGCAGCACGGAGGGCAGCATCGGTAGTGATACGCGCTGCATTCGGACCAGTAGTACGCTGCGCTGCCTCAAAGTGCTGGAGGGCGCGGGTATAGTCTTCTTTTTTCAGCAAACTGTAACCCATGTTATAGCTGGCCGTCTGCGCATTGGCTTCGCCGGAAGCAGGTACACCGCCGGTAAGGTAAACGTTCAGGTGACCGATGGCGGCATCTGTTTTATTCTGTCGCATGGCGATTTCAGCTTTCCAGAAATGGGCCAGCTGCGTCAGGTTCTTATCGTAAGGATTCTTCAGTGAAATATCCAGCAGGCGGTCGGCTTCTGACAGCTGCTGGTCATTGATCAGTTCTGTGGCGCGGCCATAGGCTACTTTCTGATAAGCCTTCAGTACTGTAGGCGATTTGTCCGGCATGGCCTCAATGATGGTCAGCGCATCATTGTAGTTGTTGGTGTTCAGGAACAGGTTCACCAGTATCTCACGGGCCTCTTTGCTGTAAGTGGACTGTGGATAGGCGCTTATGAAGCTGGTCAGTTCAGTGATAGCAGCATCCTGGTAGCCCAGCTCGTAGGACAGTTTGCCATAGTTGAACCGGGAGATTTCCTGTTGCTGTGCATTGGCGCTGTTACGGGCGCAGAAGGCAAACGCATTGCGGGCATTGGCTTTCTGGTTAGTACGCAGGTAACAGTCGCCCAGCAGGTACATAGAGTTCTGCCCCAGAGAATCCTGCTCACTGCTTAACTGTTTGAAACCGTTGATGGCCTTATTATAGTTACCGGTCTGGTAATAGCTGTATGACAACTGATAAATATCTTCTTTCCTTACTTCCTCGGCATTGTCCTGGAATTCCTGCAGATAAGGCAATGCTTTCTGATAGTCTTTCCTTTCGAAATACGCCTGACCCAGTAATTGTTTCAGTTCTGCCTCGTAATAGAGCCCTCCTTTTTTAATAAGAGGTTCTGCATAGCTGATCAACTGGTCCTTTTTATTCTGGAAATAATAGATCTCCGCGATGTAATAGGGAACGATGGTGCTGTATTTAGGATCGTTCACCACACGCTGGAAGCTGGTGAGCGCGTCGTTGTACTGCCGGTTATAATAGGCAATGAAGCCATAGTAGTAATTGGCAGGCTGGTAATATTTGCCGGGCACCTCCCTGATGGAGCCAAACAGGGGCTGGGCCTTCTGGAAGTCTTTTACATTAAAATAGCAGTAGGCCAGTTCAAACTTTGCCTCTGCGATCTCGCTGTTGGATAGGTTCTCAATGTTGGCCTTTTCATACAGTGGGATGGCCTCTTTCAGCTTATTCTGATGGAAGTAGTACTTCGCCAGCTGGTAGCTGACGAGCTGCTCCCTCGCGCTATTGTTGTAGAAGGCCAGGAAGTCCAGCGCCAGTTTTTCCGCGTTGGCCTGTCCCAGTTTCAGTGCACAAACGGTATAATAATACTGGGCGTCTGTTTTTACCAGGCTACGGCTGGTTTCCTGGAAATAGCTGATATTATCAATCGTTTGCCGGAACAATTGCATGGCCACTGCATATTTTTCCTGCTGGAAAAGTTGCTGGGCATCTTTGAAAACTTTATCCGGCTCAGTATAGACGCGCGTTTGCTGTGCTTTTGACACAGGCGCAGCCAGTATACAGAAAGACGCCAGGAATAAGTACCAATGTCCGGGAACAAGAAACTTTCTTATGAATTGCATGCTTTTAACCTGTTATATCTTAAATATGCGTTTAAAACGGATCCCGAACAGAAATTATTTTCTATTCAGAATCAATAATATATTGCTTTGAGGGAGACAAAAACAGCAACAAATATAGCTATTGCATTTAATTAAGCTATACGCCGTCCCAAGGGACCTGGCGGGAACCGGATGACCGGCACCTGGTACGCGGAACCTTGCTTTCGGATATTGCCTGTGCTGATGTGAAATTCAAGGTGTTGACTCGCAAGAATTAAACCAACTTATCTGAATAGCAGGTACTCATGGTACTTGCTTTACCGGGATGTGCTGGTTTTCAGGGGTGTTTGTGTGGAAAAAATAATTGCCTGGGTCAATTACCGGAAGGTGTACTAACTGATGGAGAGCGCCTGTATATAACGGGGTTTTAATTGTTTATTATTAATCATATTTTTGGCGCAATCTGTAACCAGTTCATTTAAATTTAAAAACGACCTGCATTGTTCCTGTCGGCAAAACAGGAGAAGTAAACAGATCTGCAGGACTAAACCATTTTCTCTATGAGCAAACTATTTACATCACGTGTGAACACTGGCGCTGTCAACTTTGCTATGCTGGTATTGCGTGTGGTATTCGGTGCATTGATGTTCACACATGGCTTGTCAAAACTGAAGGGCTTTTCCCAGATGGTAGACAAATTTCCCGATCCGCTGCACGTAGGACAAACAATATCCCTGTCCCTGACCGTTTTTGCAGAAACCCTCTGTGCGGCCCTGGTAGCTGTTGGGTTACTGACCCGTCTTGCTGCTATTCCGCTGGTGTTCTGTATGATCATTGTCGTATTTGTGGTAATGAAGAACGCACCGCTGTCGCAGAATGAAATGGGCATCCTGTTCCTGGCTGCGTTTACTGCCATATTATTTGCCGGACCTGGCAAATACAGCCTGGACCACCTGATTGGAAAATAATTTACACACCCGGTGCCTGTGAATGCCGGAAAACGCGGAATGCATTTTGCGCTAAATGCAGGCACCAGGGCTTATAAGACTGATATTATGTTCACACAGACGACACAGATCCGCGTACGTTATGGAGAAACGGACCAGATGGGATACCTTTACTACGGCAATTATGCATTATACTACGAAGTAGGACGTGCAGAAGCCATCCGGACGCTGGGTTTTACCTATGCCGAACTGGAAAAGCAGGGGATCATTATGCCAGTGGCGGAGTTAAACTCAAAGTATCTGCGCCCGGCCTATTACGATGATCTTATAACAGTGAAGACTATATTGAAGGAATTGCCGGTCGATCATAAGATCCGGTTCCATTCCGAGCTATATAATGAAAAGGGCGAGTTACTGAACGTAGGCGTCACCACCCTGGTATTCCTGCATGCAGATACCAAACAGCGGTACGGGATGCCCCCGATCATGATGGAATGCCTGGCTCCTTTTTTTGAGAAAAGCCTGTAAATCATGAAAATGCAAGCGGATAGGGTAGTAGCAAGTATCATCACGATCGGAGATGAACTACTGATAGGACAAACGATAGACACCAATTCGGCCTGGATGGCCCAGCAACTGAATGCGATGGGAATATGGGTACATCGCCGTGTAGCCATCGGAGATGTAAGGGAGGCTATCCTGGAAGCACTGGAAAAGGAAGGAACGGTCTCGGATATCGTGCTGATCA
Organism: Chitinophaga sp. CF418; assembly: GCF_900142925.1. Lineage (GTDB taxonomy): Bacteria > Bacteroidota > Bacteroidia > Chitinophagales > Chitinophagaceae > Chitinophaga. The sequence goes on along the minus strand of NZ_FRCN01000003.1, from coordinate 367,282 downwards.
CGGGGGGACTGGGACCTACGGCCGACGACATTACCAAACCCGTGTTGTGTGAGTATTTTGGTGGAAAACTGGTAAGGGATGAAGCTACCTATGTGCAGGTAATGGAATTCTTCGAAAGCAGGGGCCTGCCAACCCTGCAGCGTAATGTGGACCAGGCGCTGGTACCCGATGTGGCTACGGTGCTGCACAATACCAGGGGCACTGCACCGGGTATGTGGTTTGAAAAGGGCGGAAAGGTCTATGTCTCCATGCCGGGAGTACCACATGAAATGAAAGGGCTTATGTCCGATCATGTGTTGCCACGCTTACAGGAATATTTCCAGACGCCGGCAATTGTGCACCAGACATTGCTGACTTCAGGCATGGGAGAATCGTTTATTGCAGAACGACTGACGCATTTTGAGGCCAGCTTGCCACCACATATCAAACTGGCCTACCTGCCGTCTTACGGCTTACTGAAGCTGCGGCTTACTGCTTTCGGCTCAGATAAATTATCCACTTCAGCGGCATTGTCCATCTATTTTCACCAGATGAAAGAATTGCTGGGGGATATTACCGTGGGGGATGAAGACCTTCCCATTGCGGAAGTGCTGGGCAAGCTGCTGAAGGAAAAGGGCAAAACGGTAGGCACGGCGGAGAGCTGTACGGGAGGGTTCATTGCGCACAATATTACCCTGGTGCCGGGAAGTTCTGCCTGGTATAAAGGCAGCATTGTTAGTTATGCCAACGATATTAAAAGCGGCTTGCTGGGGGTAAAACAGGAAACATTACAGGCCAACGGTGCGGTGAGCGAAGCAGTGGTGCGGGAAATGGCGAGAGGTGCCCTGCAGCAGTTAAAAACTGATTATGTTATAGCGGTATCTGGTATTATGGGCCCTGATGGCGGTACTCCGGAAAAGCCCGTAGGCACCGTATGGATAGCTGCCGGCAGTGCCAAAGAACTGGTGACGGTGAAACACCAGTTGCGTTATGACCGCTTGAATAACATACAGATGACAGCAACTTATGCAATGAATGAATTGAGGAAGTTGATAGTATAAACCTTACTTTTGTTTCCGTACCAAAACGCTAAACACAATTTTATGGCCATTGTAGAACTGGTAATGCCCAAAATGGGGGAAAGTATTATGGAAGCCACCATATTACGCTGGCATAAGAAGCCGGGAGATCATGTAAAAACTGATGAAACCGTGCTTGAAATTGCGACGGATAAGGTGGATAGCGAAGTACCTTCTATCGCCGATGGGGAAATTACTGAGATACTCTACGCGGAAAATGATGTAGTACCGGTAGGTACCATTATCGCACGTATCAATACCGCTGCTGATGCTGGTTTTGCGACTGCTGCTCCTGTTGCTCCCGTGGCAGCACAGGAAGCGCCTGCCGCTGCTGTATGGGAAGAAGCGCCTGTCTCGCAACATGAGCCGGGGGGGGCTCCTTACGAGGCGCAGTTCACTACCAGTGGGGCCCGTTTTTATTCTCCGCTGGTGCTGACTATTGCACAGCAGGAAGGTATCAGTTTTGCTGAACTGGAAAAAATACCTGGTACCGGCAATGAAGGCCGTGTGACCAAAAAAGATATATTAAGCTTTGTGGAGGCGAAGAGCAAGGGCCTTCTTCCTGCAGCTGCGCCGGCACCACAGAGAACACAAACGCCGGCTCCTGTAGAACAACCGGTAAGCCGTCCGGCAGCCGCTGTGGCTCCTGCCGCTGTTCCGGTTAGCAATGGTATAGGCTCACAACCCGCAACTGCTCCGGTTAGCAATGGCAACTATGGTCCTAATGTGGAGATTATTGAAATGGACCGTATGCGTAAGCTGATCGCAGAGCATATGGTGCGTAGCAAACATACCAGCCCGCATGTGACCAGCTTTGCAGAGGCAGATGTGACAAATATGGTGAAATGGCGCGACCAGGTGAAAGGGGCTTTTGAGAAAAGAGAAGGAGAGAAGATCACCTTTACACCACTCTTCATCGAAGCAATGGTGAAATGCATCAAACGTTTCCCACTGTTAAACAGTTCACTGGACGGTGATAAGATCATTATTAAGAAAGATATTAATATAGGTATGGCTACCGCATTGCCGACAGGTAATCTGATCGTTCCGGTGATCCGCAATGCTGACATGCTGAACCTGGTAGGCCTGACCCGTCAGGTGAATCAGCTGGCCAATGCAGCCCGTCAGAACAGGCTGAAACCTGATGATACACAAAACGGTACTATTACCCTGACCAACGTAGGCACCTTTGGTAGCCTTGCTGGTACGCCGATCATTAACCAGCCGCAGGTGGCCATCCTGGCAGTAGGTACTATCAAAAAACGTCCTGTTGTGATAGAATCGCCTTACGGTGATACCATCGCTATCCGTCATATGATGTACCTGTCACTGTCTTACGATCACCGTATTGTGGATGGTGCAATGGGCTCTACTTTCCTGAGTGCAATAGCGCAGGAACTGGAGAATTTTGATGTGAACAGGGGGTATTAACTGAGAACGGCGGCACGCCGGCTCATACTACGCCGGGTTGCATAGTGTATTCAGAGGTCCTGCTTAATAAGCACATTTGAATAATACTTATTACGATTTGATGAATACAGAGAAGATCTATCTGACCTGTATTCATCATTCGTGTTTTAGGGATAAAGTGCCGCCTAACCCCTTGTACGGGAACATCATATCCATAAATAACACAAATATACCAGCATAAAAAAAGCTCCTTTGCAGGAGCTTTTTTCAATTTCTTGACCGAGATAAGCTTAGGCCAACAGAATTAATAACGACCACGACCGCCGCCGCCGCCGTATCCGCCGCCGCCACCGCGATTGAATCCACCACCTCTTGAGTTATTATTCGGTTGTTTAGGTCTTGCTTCGTTTACCATCAATTGCTTGCCTTCGATTTCAGTACCGTTCAAACTATCCATAGCCTTGCTACCTTCTTCCTGGTTGGGCATTTCCACGAATCCGAAACCGCGTGAACGGCCAGTCTCGTGGTCCTTGATAATTTTAGCGGAAGTAACCTCTCCAAATTCGCTAAATATCTGGTGAAGGTCTTCATCGTTCAACCTGTAGTGCAGGTTGGCTACGTAAATGTTCATGACTAAAAAATTAAAAAAATGAAAAATAATATTGAAGATAAACAAATAAGTTCAATAAATACACCGCGTCCGGAAATAATTTAATAAAGTAAATATACCGGTAACACTGGCCGGAATTACCACTTCTGTTTTATGGATAGTTGCCTGATTTTTTGTAAATTAATATATGTAATCCATTAAAATATTTTAGTATGAGTGGCCTAAGCGAGACGTGGTTTGCGGATGGTTATATCGATTTTGAGCAGAAAAAGTATACGCTATTGGCTTATCTGCAGCAAATAACCCGCTATTTCAATGAAAACAAGCTGTATCCGCAGCTGGGGGACGTTGTCTTCCATTACAATAACCTGGTAGCTTTCAGGGAAAACAAACAGTTCCTGCAGCAGCAGTTTCCCAAACGTCTGACGGCCGTGAATATGGAGCGTCTGCAATTACTTTATGAACAGATGATTGCAGATGATGAATTGATGCAGGAGCTGGAAACCATTATCCAGTACGCCATTCAGAAGATGAACGGTGCTATCCGCGAAGGCACTGAGATCTATGAATTTGTGGAGGAAAGCCTGAATATCTCACCCGTAGGACTGATACCACTAGATTCGCAGGAAGGGTATCTATTCCTTTGTGATGGCCGTTATGAGGATGTGATAGTGTATGAATACAGGTTGAGTATTTTTGAGCGCCATGACGAAAAATACCGTGGTATCCATACACAATACCTCGACACTTATACCAAAGACCTGGTACATACCTGTGAGCATATTAAGACCAGCCTGATCCGGCAGCGTACAAAACTGCCTACTCCTGCAGTATACCGCATCGATACAAAGCTGGTGTTTCCTGTAACAGAAACCCTATTACCTGTTGCAAAGCGCTCTCTGGTGAAGTATATCGCCATTAACGCCGCATAAGTCATCCGCGGATGGCAGATACTGGTATCAGCAATGGCTGACACAAAACTGCTAATGCCACCGGATGTAGGCCTGCATTATGTTTCACTTTGACAAGTAACGAAATAACGATCAATTCAGTAATACCGGCGCACTGTTGCCAAAGGTGATCTCCAGTTCATGATCATGAAGGAAAGGCTCATAGTATTGCCTGATGATCTTGGTGAGTTTCTCTTTCGACTGATTAATGTACAGGTTGTTGTTTTCCAGCTGTTCGCGGGAGGACTGGTATAGCTTTTTCTGCACGTCAGTATAGGTTTCATCATCCTGGAACAGGAACCAGCCTTTCCTGTTGGATGTTTCCATTTTGTCCACTTTCAGCTCGTAACTGAGCAGCTTTGGCTGTGGCAGGCTAATGGTGATCTTCTTATCCGAAACCGTTATCCGGAAATTTTTCTCATCTGCATTGATGCCATATTTGGCCAGGTAAGGGATGGATACCCAGATGGTATTCTCCAGGAACGCCTTTTTCAGATTGCTGGTCCATTCGCCGTCGTCAGTAATATTACTGCGTTTGATAGTGGCATTGCCCTGCACTTCAAGGCTGGCCAGTTCCGCGATTTCACGCACGATCTGACTATTGGAAAGGATGCTCTGATTTACACTTTTACTGCCGAATTGTTTGCCTAACCAAAACAGCAGAACAGCCAGGGACAGAAAAAAAACGAAACGAAAAAATCTTTTCATAACGGAAGAGATAATTGCTGTGGGCCACAGTCCATAGCAGAACAGAGGTCCATAGTGATCTTGTTTTTTGTTTGTTAGTAATGTATGTATGCAAAAGTCTACAAACGTTGGGCCGCGGCCCCGATATACAGTTAGTAGCTTGTTGTGCTTTAATATATAAGTTATAACTCCTAAATGAGTACCCGACAATAAGTATCCCGACGACTTCAGCGAATATAATATTTATGGCTGATAGTCCATAATGATCCTTGTCAGTGTTATGATCCGTGTACCAGGGAGGCGATCAGTTCACTATGCTGCGGGTATACCGCCTGCAGGCTTTCTTTCCCGGCCAGTTCAAAATCAGCGAAATCAAAGCCTGGTGCTACTGTGCAGCCTACCAAAGCAAAACCGCCTGGTACCTCCGTACGGGATGCAAACCAGTGGCCCGCCTTGATCACCAACTGGGGCTGTTCACCTTCTTCGATGTTGAGACCCAGCTTGTGGACCGTCAGTTTTCCGGCAGGATCAATATCATAGATAGCCAGGGAATGGCCATCATAGAAATGCCATACCTCATCGGATGCGATACGGTGAAAAGCGGAAAACTGCCCTTCTTCCAGCAGGAAATAGATAGCGGTAGACGCATTACGCTGGCCGTTCATGGCTGGTGGCAGTTCGGATTGTTTAAACTCCCAGGAGGAACGATAGGTTTCCCGGAAGGAACCTCCCTCCACATGGGACTGTAAGTTGAGATGTTCCCGCCAGTAGGCGGCGTTGTGTCTTGGTTTCTGCATGATAATACAAAAGAAAGGAAAATAGATTAAAATGAAAAAGCCGTCCCGGGAACGAGGCGGCTCTCTTATTTTCCATTTTTTTAGTCTGAAATCTTGTTACGCCACGGCTACAGGGCGTGCTATCGGCATTTGGGCAATAGCTGTTTCCTGGTTCAGTACCGGTGGTTCTCCCTTAAAGAAAAGGAAATCCTGTATGAATAAAGCCTGGTTGTAATAATCGTTGTTGGTGATAAAGGTCTGCCATTCTTCCACATTCATCTGCTGCATATGACGCATGGCATCCCTGAAGCGAAGCATACGGGCAAACAACTGCGGCGTCAGCCCGATCACTTCCATGAACTTCCTTTCCAGGGTATGACGGGACGTTTTAAACTTCTTCGTCAGCCTCTCAATATTCGTATATCCCTGGTGGTCAATAATGTAATCTGCAATTACATCTACCTGTTTCAGATTGTGCACTTGTGAGCACATCATGTTGGTAAATGCATCGTCCAGCACGGCATCCAGTTTGGTAATATCTGCAACGGAAGCAATTTTATTGGCAAGGTCCTTCCAGCATTCACGATCCTGCTTCTGCAGATCACGGAAATAATTGTTGAAGGATGACATGTCCAGACCCGCCATTCTGTAACAGCCATAGGCGTTCAGCTGGATCACGGTCATTTTTACCGGACCTTTTACCCTGATCTGATGATGACAGGTAAAATGACCCACAACGGAAGCCTCCGGTAAAGTGAAAGAAGCATGCTGGGTAGGTTGGAAGATCACTTCTCCTTCCTGCAGAAACACCATGTACAAATCTCCCAGGGAGAACAGGTTCTGAGGCAGGTTGATCAACCCATTATTAGCGCTTTGTAAATGATAATACTGCTTAACATACGGTGCCAGCGAAGTTGCCGGTTGATAGATACGGAAATTCATAGGAACATGTATAAGGTTATCAGATATTCAAAACATCCACAGATCTGAATCAGGTCTTCAATTTCTTATACAAACTTATATGTTTGTAAGTATATAAAAAAAATTAATTTGAGTAGCTTGAAAGACAAACCGTTGTAGCGGTTAAAATGGATGAAAGCCTGCTGAGTAATGGTTTCAGTGGAATATTAGCGGAATATTCCGTCCTGCGTGCATTACTTAAAGAAGTATATACCGTCTGAGTGGGAAGCAAAAAAAAGCGAGGGAACTTAGTTGACTTTAGCGCTTCAAGTCCACCTAAGTTCCGTCGCTTCTTCTCTCCTTGTTCTCTGCGTCTTCTCTGCTTGTTCTCTCTTAGTTCTACCGCTGAGGCCAGGATGTTTTATTGAGCAGTTGAGTATTATTGTGCGTTGCCAGTCGTTTCCCAGCCCCAGTTCTTACCCTTCTCTGTTGCCGGTACACCTTTTTCCATCCACTCCGGAGCCGGGGCATTTTTCAGGAAATGATCAAAGAACTGCTGTTCGCGGCGCTGGATATCCTTACGGTTCTGGCGGAGCACCAGGTTATGGGCTTCGTTGTTGTAGTTCAGCAGCCATACCTGTTTACCCAGGCGGCGCAGGCCGGTGAACAGTTCTATGCCCTGGTACCAGGGTACTGCTCCATCTGCATCATTGCTCATGATAGCCAGTGGCGTTGTTACCTTAGGCAGGTGGAAAAGGGGGGAATTCTCTATGTAGCGCTCCGGTTTTTCCCATAAAGTAGCCCCGATACGGCTTTGAGAGCGCTCGTACTGGAACTGGCGGTTCATTCCGGTTTCCCAGCGGATGCCGCCATATGCGCTGGTCATATTGGCCACAGGCGCACCTGCCCAGGCAGCTTTGAAGAGGGTGGTGCGGGTGATCAGGTAAGCCACCTGGTAACCGCCCCAGCTTTGTCCCTGGATGCCCATATTCAGGCTGTCTGCCCATGGATGTGCTGCCACTGCGCGGGCGCCGCTAACAACATAATCGTATGCTCCCTGTCCCGGATAACCGTTTTCGTAGGTAATATCAGGCGCCAGTACCACGTAACCACGGCTCACAAAGAACGGAATATTCAGCCTGGAAGGGGTAGGGGACGGTGGCTGATAGCTATACAGGCCATCTGTCAGTTTCTCGTAGAAATACAGCAATACAGGATACTTTTTCGTACTGTCAAAGTCCTCCGGTTTATACAGGATGCCTTCAGCCGGTTTGCCATTGTAGGCTGTCCATTTGAACAGTTCTGCCGTACCCCAGTTGTATTGCTGCTGCTGCGGATTAATATGGCTGATCTGTGTAGCATTTGCCAATGAAGTACTGGTATATACATCGGGCGACTGTACATAACTTGCTTTAGTAAAAATGTAATTTCCGGCGTTTTCAGCCCTTACAGGATCGCCGAAGGTATATGGTCCCATGACGAGCAGTTCGGGCTTTAAAGGGGCCTTTTTGAACGTACAGGGGGCCATGTAGAAACCGTTCTCTTTACTCGTTTCGTTGAAGGTTTCCAGCAGCAGTTGCTGACCCGGTTTAAAGAACCGTTCTTCCTGCACCACCTTGGTATAACGGAAACGCAATTTCTGCTGACGTCCATAACCAGCGGTGATCATCTGCGGAGCGGTTTTCCCGGTAGGATCTACCTGCCAGATGTCATACCTGTCGTAAATGTAAACGGTCTTGTCGTCTTCCAGCCATCCGGCCATACCATAGGGGCCGGGTGCGTCCGGATGATCATCATCTTCTTCAGAAAGGGAAACGGGTATCTTCTCGGTTATATTCCTCGTAATACCTGTAGTTGTTTCGTAGGTGAACCATTGCTTCAGCTGCAGGTTATACCAGGTAATATAGCGGCCGGCAGGAGATATGCGGGCAACGCTGTCCAGGTTTTGCTGTATCAGTTTGCGGTTGCCGTTTTCCAGGTTCACCAGGTAGGCGGTTTTCAGGGAGTGCCCCGTCCATTGCAGCGCCACACGCTGGCCTTTGTCAGTATATCCCACTGCATACGGACTGTTACCTTCTTTGGCAAAGGCGATGTTTTCCATGTCTATATCCGCCAGCTGCAGGATCTGTTTATTGCCGGGATAATACACGGCCTGGTAACTTCTTTTCAGCTCTTTATCTGCATTCTTCAGCTGCATGGGCTGCAGGTAATCATCCTGGTAATTCCAGATATCCACCTTCGCCACTTCAAAGTCTACGATATTGGTATCTTTTGGAGGCTTTATGGGAGCTGTACCGAAGAATAGCCGCTGTCCGTTCTGGCTGAACCATACTTTACCATCGGGGCTTACAGACCAGTTGGCAGGGAATGCACGGGTATTTCTGTCGGCAGTAATAACGCCGCTATCCTGTCCGGGGCGGTAGTAGTACAGGGAGTAGAACTGCTGGAGGGCTTTGGCGCTGTCACGGGAACTGCACCAGGCGGCCTGTTCTCCAGCCTCGTCGAAGGCAAACTGACTGCGGAGGGCGGTACCACGGCTCAGGGTATCCGCTTTGCGGGCCGCTACATTCCACAGCAATACTGCAGCTTTTGACAGGGAGTCTTTCTTATCGGTCAGTACTTCTGCCAGCAGACGGTTGCCCGGTTTGCTGAAAACATAGTCCTGTACGTTCCTGATAGTATCTGCGGATTTTTTATCGAGGTAATAGATCACCAGGTGACCAGTGGCAGTGTCCGTCTGTGGCTTTTCCTTCAGATAGGCAACTACGCCGCTGCCTTTTTCAGGTGTTCTGAAAGATCTTACTGCAGGGACTTTATAGACATCATTGCCACCCAGCGTAACAATCCCCAGGGAATCTTTCGGCATATCTGCCGCCTTCTTCTTTTTGATCTTCGCCAGTCGCACCGCTGCAAAAGGCGCTTTGATGGCGAAGATGGCATAACGGCTGTCTTCCGTGATCACCGGATTGCTGCCACGGGGCACTTCCAGCCTTTGTCCATTCTGGTTGTTGTAAATAATGAGGGAGGCGTCGCCTTCCTGTGGTGTGATGGTATAGACGGTCCATTGACCGTTATTACTGATGGCCTTACTACCGATGTTTTGCCAACTGTCATACACTGAATGATCAAGTGGCTTTTTCGGCGCCTGTTGCGCATAAGATAGTAAGGAGAGGCCGGTAAGTGCGGCTGCACACATGATTTGCTTCATGTGGTCTAAAATATAAAAATCAGTATTACTTACATGCGATTTGCGGATAGACGGTCGAAATCAGGCATGAGTTTGCCGGATATTCCGCGTTACCCTTGTCATCTGCAATGCTACAGACAATACGATGCAGGCAAGGCCAATGTAAAATGCGTAGGTCAGCTCCCGGTTTTCATGAAAGAGAATAAAGGCCATCACGATACTATATACCGGTTCCAGGTTGAAGGATAGGTTTACCGTGAAAGCAGAGATCTTCGTCAGTGCGTTCATCAGCAACATATACATGCACACGGTGCAGGCCCAGGCCAGGATCAGCAGGTAACTGAGATCCGCAAACGAAGGCAGGCTTAAAGGCTGCGGGAAGAAATGCAGGTATATGGGCATGATCAGGGTAAGCCCCAGCCAGCCAACAGACAGCTCATAAAAAGTAATGGTAGGCGTATCGTATTTAGCGATCAGGCGTTTGTTGAAGATGGTGAACAGGGCTGCAAACAGGGCGGAAATAATGCCCAGGATGATGCCTGTACGGTATTGTACGTCGAAATGGAAGATGAGGAAAATGCCGCAAAGTGTGATGCCGCTCAGCAATAGCTCTATCTTATCCACCCGGTACCGGTTGATCAGCGGATCGAGCGCCGCGGTGAACAGGCTGGTGAGCGCAAAACACACCACTCCGATGGAAACATTCGAATATTTGATGCTGGCATAGAAAAATAGCCAGTGGAGTACAACTACCATGCCCGTGAGGCCGATAGGGACGATCTGTTTAAAGGAGAGTTTTGTAAGCATCTTTTTCCACCGGAAAATGATGTACAGTGTGATGATGGTGAACAGGAGCCTGTACCAGACAAGCATTCCTTCGTTGAGGGTGATCAGTTTTCCTAAAATACCCGTAAAACCCGCCAGAAATACCGACAGGTGTAATTGTATCAGTGCTTTTTTCATTTCCGCTTAATCGCTATTTCTTACGCGTCTTTCATACTTGCGGAACAGGCTTTCCCATTGAATTTTGAGTACTCCCAGTATCCCTTCTTTAATAATCCCCTTACTCATTTTGGAATATCCTTCTTTACGGTCCTTAAAGGTGATAGGTACTTCTTTTATTTTGAAGCCCAGTTTCCAGGCCGTGAATTTCATTTCTATCTGGAAGGCATATCCTACGAAACGGATCGCATCCAGGTTAATAGCTTCCAGTACCTGCCTTTTGTAACATACAAAGCCGGCGGTGGCATCTTTTACCCTGATCCAGGTAACCAGGCGTACGTAGACGGAAGCGCCATAGGAGAGGATTGCCCTATCCCAGGGCCAGTTTTCCGTTCTACCGCCTTTTACATAGCGGGAGCCTACGGAAACATCGCCACCTTCCTTCGCACAGGCGTCATACAGTCTTATGAGATCGGCCGGGTTGTGGGAAAAGTCAGCATCCATCTCGAAGATGTACTGATATCCTTTCTCCAGCGCCCATTTGAAACCGAAGATGTAGGCAGTGCCTAATCCCTGTTTGCCGCTTCTTTCCACCAGGAACAACTCGCCGGAGTGGGACTGCTGCATATTCCTTACAATATTACCGGTACCGTCGGGCGAACCATCGTCCACGATCAGTACATGAAAGTTTTGTTGCAGGGCAAACACCGCGTCAATGATGTTGCGGATATTATCCTTCTCATTGTACGTGGGAATGATGACGAGCTTTTCCAATCTAGCAAATGTTGTTTTAGGAGTGCGAAATTAGTGTAATCGCTAAATAATGGAAGGATTTTATAAATATTAAATCTTTTTTAACATCATACTATGATATATTTCTGTGAGTTTCTGCTTGGTATTCAGCGGAAAATCAGCTTTCATCATCCAATCATAGTACTGAGGTTCTATTTTTAGCACCTCTCTTACAGGTCTTCCCTTATATTTACCAAAATTGAATACTTCCTGGCCATTCTGCATCACCATACGCCTTGCGAAGTCCACGTAGTCGTCTTCTTTCGTGAATTCAGCCAGCGGAGCTACTTCGGCCTGCAGCTGTTCATAGCGGGATAGCTGAGCTTCCAGTATCTCGTAGGTAGCCAGGGCGTCTGCTTCAGCGCTGTGTGCATTCTCCAGGTTTTTGTCGCAATAGAACTTATAGGCGGCGCTGAGCGTACGTTTTTCCATCAGGTGGAAGATCTTCTGCACGTCAATGAATTTGCGGTCTTTCACGTCAAATTCAAGGCCTGCGCGGAGGAATTCTTCTACCAGTAATGGTATATCGAAACGGTTGGAATTATAACCTGCGAGGTCACAGTTATCCAGGTACTGGCGCAGTTCATTAGCGCATTGTTTGAACGTCGGACAATCCTTCACATCCTCATCGCTGATATTGTGAATAGCGGTAGAGGAGGCAGGAATAGGCATGCCGGGGTGAATTCTTTTCACCTTGGATTGGGTACTCTTGTCAGGGAATACCTTGATGATAGCAATTTCAATAATACGGTCCGTAGCCACATTGGTGCCGGTCGTCTCCAGATCAATTACGGCCAGGGGCCTTTTCAGTTGCAAAGAGGGCATGACTAATTTTTATAGATACTTTTTCAGCGAATTTACATCCAATCCTTCATAATCACCCGAACTCATCATGAGCAGGTTAGCATTGTGGTAATCCTGTTTGTCGAGGAATGCCTGCAGGTGCTCCCTGTTGGTGAATATTTCCAGGTCATTACGGCCAAAGCCCTGTGCCACCAGGTCGGGGGCCAGGTCTGGCATACGTTTGATCTCCAGTGCATGTTTACTGTAGAATACTACAGGCACATCTGCTTTATCCATCACACCCTGGTACTGCACCATGAAATCAGCATTCAGGCTGCTGTAGGTATGCAATTCCAGTACAGCTATCAGCCTGCGCTGCGGATACTGGGACTGCAGGGCATTGATGGTGGCCATTACTTTGGACGGTGCATGGGCAAAGTCGCGGTAAATAGCGCAGTGATCGTTCTTGCCTACCAGTTCCAGCCTTTTGGCAGCGCCTTTGAAGGTGGAGATAGCTTTCAGGAAAGTCTCGTCGCTGATACCCAGTTCATTGCAAACCAGGCGTGCAGCATGCATATTCAGCAGGTTATGATCGCCAAATACTTCGAGTACGGTTTGTCCGCTACCGAAGGTCACGGTTGTGGTGCCATTGACGATCTGGTGTTGTGGTATATCGTAAGGAACCAGTTTCAGGTGCAGGCCTTCCGCCTTTACCAGTTTTACCAGTTCCGGATCTGTACTGTTGTAAATGAGGATATTGCCGGCCTCCATCGTACGGATGAAGATGGCAAACTGTTCCAGGTAGTTATCAAAAGTGGGAAACACGTTGATATGATCCCAGGCAATGCCGGTCAATACGGCAATATGCGGATGCAGGAAATGGAATTTAGGCCGCTTTTCAATGACAGAAGCAGGGTATTCGTCTCCCTCACAAACGATGACAGGGGCATCGGTAATGTTGACAGATTGTGCGAAACCGGCAAGCCGTGCGCCTACCAGGTAGTCAAAAGCCTGTCCTGACTGCTGCAATACGTGCATGATCATAGCCGTGGTAGTTGTTTTACCGTGACTGCCGCCTACAACAACCCTTTTCTTCTGCTGGCTTTCCTGGTAGATATATTCCGGGAAAGAGTAGATCTTCAGGCCCAGTTCTTTGGCTTTGATCAGCTCGGGATTATCGCCCCGGGCATGCATACCCAGGATAACAGCATCGAGATCGGCCGTAATACGGCTATCATCCCAGCCCATTGTGGCCGGAGCAATACCCACCTGGCGCAGATTGCCCAGCGCAGGTTCATAGATCTCGTCATCACTGCCGGTTACCTGGTAACCCTTGTTTTTCAATGCGATAGCTAACTGATGCATTACACTGCCGCCCACCGCAATAAAATGTACTTTTGCCATATACTTTTAAACCAGTTACCTGCGTTTTATCGTTATATTTATACCTAGGGAAAAAGGAACGATATTATATCTAAAATCTTTAATATAAATTTTATATTTGCAAAGTAACGTCAAAAATTGGCGATTAAAAAAGTGATATCACCATTCCCTATGAAATTTCATTATTCAAATAAACATCCCTTTATGCAATCATCTTATCTGAAAGTTTTGGGCGGAGCCTGTCTTATCCTTATCTTTGCGGCTTTCTTAACTTCCTGTGCGTCACAGAATAAATTAGGTTGTCCGATGAAAATTGGTAAAGCAACGCACGGAGTAAATGTGAAGGATTGTTAATGAACTGGATACCACTTACTACAGAGCAACAGTTAACAGAGATCAGGGAGGCATCGGCAGCGAAGCCGGTAGTAATTTTCAAACACAGCACGCGTTGCTCCATCAGCGCTGTAGCCAAATCCAGACTGGAAAGAGGAGCTGCTCCACAAGAGATCTCATTTTACTATCTTGACCTGATCAGATTCAGGGACATTTCGAACAGGATTGCAGCGGATTTTGATATACCGCATGAATCGCCACAGGTTTTGCTGATCCGTAACGGGGAATGCATTTATGATGAAAGTCACAGCGGGATCACCATGGATGACCTTGTGAACAAGTCAAACTGAGGAAGTAATCAGACTATTTATCCAAAGAATTTAGTACCGGCCTATGGCCGGTATTTTTTTTGACCTAGCTTTGTACTTTATTAATCGAGTGAATGAAACATCGTATAGTTGTAGCGGTTACGGGTGCCAGCGGTTCCATTTATGCCAGGCAGTTGCTGAACAAATTGCAGGCGGCTTCCGCACAGACAGACCAGATAGCACTGGTCATGACCACCAATGCACGTACCGTATGGGAAACAGAGCTGGGCACTGATGACTACAAGCAATTACCTTTCAAAACATATACACAGCAGGACTTTCATGCACCTTTTGCTTCAGGTTCCGGCAGGTTTGACACCATGATCATCTGCCCCTGTTCAATGGGTACACTGGGACGTATTGCTACGGGCATTTCAAATGATCTGATCACCCGTGCAGCAGATGTAGTGCTGAAGGAGAGAAGAAAGCTGATATGTGTGGTAAGGGAAACGCCTTATAACCTGATGCATATCAAAAATATGCTGGCGGTGACAGAAGCGGGCGGCATCATCTGTCCTGCTACGCCATCCTTCTACAGCGTTCCTAAAACGCTGGAAGATGTAGCAGCTACTGTTGTAGACAGGGTGCTCGATCTTGCAGGAATAGAGCAGGATACCTTCCGCTGGGGAAGTGAGGAAAAATAAAAAACTGGAGAATACACAGTTGCGTTTATTGCCACAATAATACCAAGAATCATATGCAGATAGCGATCATCAACGGCCCTAACTTAAATCTCCTGGGAAAGCGGGAGCCTGGTATCTATGGAAATGAGTCTTTTGAGTCTTATTTCGAAAAACTGAAAGCGCAGTATCCCAATGTGCAGCTGACCTATTTCCAGAGCAATATTGAAGGGGAAATGATCAATCATCTGCATGAAATAGGATTCTTCTACGATGGTATCCTTCTGAACGCGGGTGGTTACACCCATACCTCCGTTGCCCTGCGTGATGCTATTTCTGCTATTAAGACCCCTGTACTGGAAATACATATCAGCAATATCCATGCAAGGGAAGAGTTCAGGCATAAAAGCATGATTGCTCCTGTCTGCGTAGGAAGCATCTGCGGCCTGGGCATGAAAGGATATGCACTGGGAATAGCGTATTTCCTGTAACAGGTGCTATCACCCACGCTACAAACATATGCCGCCCGCCACAGGCGGGCTATCGCCGGGAATGATCCCATTATGTGAATCGGGGTTTACGAAACCCGTTTCAATGCCCGGGGTGAAACCCGCGTTGCAATACCCGGGGGTGAAACCCGCGTTGCAATACCCGGGGGTGAAACCCGCGTTACAATACCCGGGGTTATCACCCCGCGCTACAATACCCGGGGTGAAACCCGCGTTACAATACCCGGGGTGAAACCCGCGTTACAATACCCGGGGGTGAAACCCGCGCTACAATACCCGGGGTGAAACCCGCGCTACAATACCCGGGGTTATCACCCCGCGCTACAAACACTTGGACTCCGGAGGAGTCCTATTATGGTTTGTTAATGACGTTTGATCCATGTATAGTACAGATAGTGTTCAACTATAGTAGAGTTCTATAGCTATAGGCGCTATAGTCCTGCATTACTCCTGCCGTTCTATAGCGTTGGCTATAGAACAGTGCCTATAATGCTATAGTAGAGCGCCTATAGGATATACCCTCCACCGGATCTTCACCGAATAGATACCGAATACATACCCCCGGAATGTCTTCCGGTACCCGGTAGATAATACGGATATTCCATCAGCATGGATAACTAAAACAATACTTCGTACACTTGCTTTAATTCGCTCAGGCAAGGTATCAGCTTCGTTTCTCCTATGTCTATCTTACGTTCATCCTAGGTTCAAAGACGTAAGATGAACGTAAGATGGACATAGGAGAAACGAAGTTTGTACCTGTTCAGAACGAGGATGTATGCTGATTTCACCAGGTATTATACCCAATAGGAAAGGGTGTTCTGGCAACGGCCGGAACACCCTTTTTCTTATTTTCAGATGAATATTAGTTCAGTGTTTCAGTTTCAACTGGTTGATCTTTGAAAGCCTCTCTTGGTTTCAGACCTAACAATTCAAACATCATGTGATCTTCTTCGAAGGAAGGATTGTTGGTGGTCAGCAGTTTCTCACCGGTGAAGATGGAGTTGGCGCCTGCCATGAAGCAGAGGGCCTGCTCGGAAATGCTCATTTCAGCACGGCCGGCACTGAGACGTACCATTGCTTTAGGTATTACGATACGGGTGGTAGCGATCATACGCACCATATCCCAGAACGCAACTTTCGGCATATTTTCCAGCGGAGTTCCTTTTACACGGGTCAGGGCGTTGATAGGAACGGAATCAGGATGGGTTGGCATATTGCTCAGCGTGTGCAGCATACCGATACGGTCTTCGTGGGACTCTCCCAGGCCGATGATACCACCGCAGCAAACGCTTACACCTGCTTTGCGGACGTTGTCCAGGGTACGCAGACGGTCATCGTAGGTACGGGTGGTGATAATGGATTCGTAGTACTCGTTGGAAGTGTCCAGGTTGTGGTTGTAAGCATGTAAGCCTGCATCCGCCAGTTTCTGGGCCTGTTCTTCGGTCAGCATACCAAGGGTAGTACAAACCTCCATACCCAGCTCATTCACGCCCTTTACCATATCCAATACACGGTCGAAGTCGCGGTTATCCCTTACTTCTCTCCATGCGGCACCCATACAGAAACGGGTAGAGCCAGCGTCTTTTGCTTTCTGGGCGTATGCCAGCACTTCTTCTTTCTTCAGAAGACCATGTACTTTGATATCGGTATTATAACGGGCAGCCTGAGGGCAATAAGAACAGTCTTCCGAGCAACCGCCTGTTTTAATGGACAGCAGGGTACAAACCTGTACTTCTGCAGTATCCTGCGTTTGTCTGTGTATGGAAGCAGCACGGAAAACCAGTTCCAGCAAGGGAGTATTATAGATCTCTTTTATTTCTTCAATAGACCAGTCGTGACGGATCTGCACATCTTGCATAATAATCTAATTTGAGAGCAAACCTACAAATTAAAATTGAATTAGAAATTAGGAATTAAGAATGAGGAATAGTGCTCAATTGCGGCTTATTTTTAATCCTTAGTTCCTGATTTTCAATCGGTTTACAGGTATTTGAAATTGGTTTTCGGTGTAATGTTCAGAAGTGTCTGATAAATCAGCTGAATGGTGTTTTCCACGTCATCCTTTTTGATCATTTCCACGGTTGTATGCATATAACGCAGCGGGATGCTGATCAGTGCTGAGGGGGTACCGTCATTGGAATAGGCAAAAGCATCCGTATCGGTACCGGTGCTACGGCTTACCGCATGCAGCTGGTGGGGAATTTCGTTCTTTTTGGCTGTTTTGATGATCAGATCGCGGAGGATGTTGTGCACCGCAGGTCCGTATGTAATGCTTGGCCCACTGCCACAACGGATCTCACCTTCGATGTTCTTGTTGATCATCGGGGTGGTGGTATCGTGCGTTACGTCAGTAATGATCGCTACATCAGGCTTGATCCTTTTAGCGATCATTTCCGCTCCGCGGAGCCCTACTTCTTCCTGCACGGCATTTACAATGTACAGGCCGAAAGGCAGCTGCTGTTTCTTTTCTTTCAGCATACGGGCTACTTCAGCAATCATAAAGCCGCCGATACGGTTATCAAAAGCGCGGCAGATGTAATAGTCGTAGTTCAGTTCTTCAAAACCATCCTCAAAGGTGGCAACACAACCCACATGGATACCGAGGTCTTCCACTTCCTTACGGCTGCGGGCGCCGCAATCCAGGAAGATGTTCTCTACCTTGGGCTGAGGATCTTTACCTTCAGTACTACGCAGGCGGGTATGAATGGCAGGCCATCCGAACACGGCTTTTACAATACCGTTCTCAGTATGGATGTTCACACGTTTGGAAGGCGCGATCTGCTGATCAGAGCCTCCATTGCGGATCACGTATATCAGACCTTCAGGAGAGATGTAATTGACAAACCACGATATTTCATCAGCATGTGCTTCAATCACCACTTTGAACGGGGCCTTCGGGTTGATGATACCCACTGCCGAGCCGTACGCGTCCACATAATACTCATCTATAAACGGCTGCAGATACTCCAGCCACAATTTCTGTCCTTCTTTCTCAAACCCGGTAGGGGAGGGATTATTGAGATATTTACGCAGGAACGTAAGCGCCTCTTTACTGAGTATGGATTTTTGCTTTTTAGACATTGCTGTTAAGTTAGCTGTTAAGTTATATTGTGCTGCAAAAGTAAGTGTTTGCCAGCTTACGGCAAGCCGGGTGTTGGTTATGACAACGCCGCTATAATAAAATGGAGCAGGGCAGAAAGCATCACCATGCCATCCAGTACAAAATAGTAGAAATGATCTGAACGGTTACGGAGGGTATATCGTGTAAGCAACGCTGTTATCGCTACCGGGGCCAGCAGGATGACCGTCACCACCCAGCCATTCACCGGGGAAAGTGCCATTGCAAAGACAGTAGCGAGCACCAGGGAGCTGATATATAGTTTTCTAAGGCCTGGTTGGCTCAGGTAGGTGATAAGAGAGCGGATGCCTTCCTTTTTGTCCGACTCCAGATCCCTGTAATCGAACAGAATGCAGATGGCATAAACCAGGAAGAAGCGGTGTAATGTCAGGAACAGTATAGTGGATGAATAAGGCTGTTTTTCTATAAATACCGGCAGCAGGGTAGTGACGTAGATCCAGACAGCGGTCAGGAACAGTGTCTTGCCGACAGCGATCTTCCTGAGCCATATAAAAGCCCTGTGTGGCAGTTTAGGCGCGGAATACAGAAAAGTAAGCACGGCAGCACCCGTCAGTGGTAGCCAGTGTTCCTTTAGCAGGCAGAAGCCATAGGCTGCTCCCAGTGCGCCCAGGGCACAAAGCGTCAGCTGTAATGTCTTGTGGCGGGCGCCCCAGAGAATGCGTTCGGAGGTGGAATAATCCGCAGGGGTCAGGTACCAGTGGAAATTATAACTGCAGATGGTAGCGCAGAAGACGAAGAAGTAATAGGCCTCGTTAATGTCCCGGATATGCAGCAGCGTATTTGTCTGCCATATCATGAGTATGGCGCAGCAGGCTACATAAAGAGACGAGAATATGATAAAATTAAAAAGACCGCGAAGCATTAACTATCGGCATTAGGAAATTAAGAATCAGAAATTGGAATGCGAAATTAGGAATTATACATCCGAAGATTGCATTAATTCCTGATTCTTATGCTTAATTAAAGCGGGATATTACCATGTTTCTTCCGGGGCATTGTTACCACCTTATTTTCCAGCATAGCATATCCTTTAATCAATTTTATGCGGGCCTGGTCGGGAACGATGACTTCGTCAATATATCCCTTTTCTGCGGCCAGATAAGGATTGGCGAAGCGTTCCGTATATTCTGCTACCAGCTCGTTTGTGCGGGCCTCCGGATCTGGGGCCGCATCTATTTCCTTTTTATAGATGATCTCTACTGCGCCTTTAGGTCCCATCACGGCTATTTCAGCCTGTGGAAAAGCGAAGTTGAGGTCTGCACCGATATGTTTTGAGTTCATCACACAGTAAGCGCCGCCATAGGCTTTACGGGTGGTAACGGTGATCTTCGGTACGGTGGCTTCACTCAATGCGAAAAGCAGTTTGGCCCCATTGGTAATGATGCCGTTCCATTCCTGGTCAGTGCCCGGAAGGAAGCCCGGTACATCTACCAGTACCAGCAGCGGAATATTGAACGCATCGCAGAAGCGGGTAAAGCGGGCGCCCTTTACAGAAGCGTGGATATCCAGCACGCCTGCCAGGTGGGCCGGCTGATTGGCAACAATGCCTATACTTCTGCCGGCAATGCGGGCAAAGCCTACAATGATATTTTCAGCAAAGTCCTTATGTACTTCAAAGAAGCTCTCAGCATCGGTCAGCTCACTGATCACATCTTTCATATCATATGGCTGATTGGAGCTGGCCGGTATGATGGTGTTCAGGGCAGGACGGATCTCATCCGAAGGCTCGTATGGATAGACAGGTGCATCTTCTTCACAGTTCTGTGGCACATAACTGAGCAGCTGCCGTATATTATTGATACATTCTACCTCGTTGGTACAGGAAAAATGGGTCACACCGCTTTTTACAGCATGGGTGTGCGCCCCTCCCAGTTCTTCTGCCGTTACTTCCTCATGTGTAACTGTCTTAACAACGTTAGGACCGGTTACGAACATATACGAAGTTTCTTCCACCATCAGGATGAAATCTGTAATGGCAGGGGAGTATACAGCCCCACCGGCACAGGGGCCCATAATAGCAGAGATCTGCGGGATAACGCCGGAAGCGCGGGTATTGCGATAAAAAATATCCGCATAACCACCCAGGCTTACCACGCCTTCCTGTATACGGGCGCCGCCACTGTCGTTCAGACCAATAACAGGGGCGCCATTCTGCATGGCGAGGTCCATGATCTTGCAGATCTTACGGGCATGGGGCTCCGAAAGACTACCGCCGTAGACGGTAAAGTCCTGAGAGAAGACGTAGGTCAGGCGGCCGTTGATGGTGCCATAGCCGGTTACGACGCCATCGCCGGGAAATTGTTCCTGGTCGGTGGTCATACCACGGTTACGGTTATGTACGAACATATCCAGCTCTTCGAAGGAGCCTTCGTCCATCAGGAGTTGTAACCGTTCCCTTGCTGTAAGTTTTCCTTTTTTATGTTGGGAGGAGATGCGTGCTTCGCCGCCACCAAGGATGGCTGTAGCGATTTTGTTCCGGAGTTCGTGGAATTTGTCCATGGAACAAATATAATCAGGAATCAGGAATTGAACGTGTCTGTAATACGTATTCCTGATCCCTGACAGGTATTTTATTGGTAGAGGATCTCTGTTTTGGGTGTTGCGACGGTATCGCTGATGTTACCGGCATTGTCAGTAATAAACACAAGAAAATGCACGCTGTCTTTCGGAATGCCGGTAGTGTTTCCGGGGAAATCTATCGGCTCCAGGTGCAGAATTACTTCTGCTGTCAGGTTCGTTCCCTTATGGGCATCCAGATTGGGCATTTTACGGCCGCTGAAAGACGTATCTTCTGGCTGGGAATCGTAAATAGCGGTGAAATTGAAGGTGTTTTCAATATCTCCGTCACCATCCTTAACCTGGAAGTGAACATCCAGTCCGTTGGAAGGTATTACAGGGTCGGAAGAGTAGGAGAGAAAACTGATCATCGGCTTAGTGCCTATGGAATCTTTCCCACAGCCAGACCCGGATATAACTGCCAATGCGAACAGGGATAAAACGAGTATTTTCTTCATATAACAAACCTACATTATTTTTTTTACTATAGCTAATGCGCACAGGTAACCTGCCCACTGTCGGTATAACGTAAAATCTGGTTTGATTGTTACGTATCCCCTAAATTTGTGCGTTTAAAGCAAGCGAACATGAGTGGCATTAATACGGCAGCGTTATTTACATTGGAGGAGCAGGATATGGAAGCGGCAGCCCTGGAGCTGTTCCAATACCAGTACAGGGAGAATACCCTTTACCGGGCTTATACGGACGCCCTGCGCAGACGGCCGTCGGATGTACGCTCATTGGAACAGATCCCTTTTCTGCCTATCCAGTTCTTTAAAACGCATACCGTCACCTGTGGCAACTTCACGCCGGAACTGATCTTTGAAAGCAGTGGCACTACCCAGACCATCAACAGCCGTCACCTGGTAAAGGAGGCCGCTCTCTACGAGCGCAGTTTCCTGGCAGGATTTGAACGCTCATACGGCCCTGTTTCCGACTTTGTGATACTGGGATTGTTGCCTTCCTACCTGGAACGTCAGCATTCCTCCCTGGTATACATGGTGCAGGATATGGTGAAAAGAAGCGGGCACGCAGCCAGCGGTTTCTATCTTTATGAGCATGATAAATTGGCAGACCGGCTACGGGAACTGGAAGCAAGCGGACAGAAAACCCTGCTGATCGGTGTTACTTTCGGTTTGCTGGATTTCGCAGAGCATCATTCCCTGCAACTGAAAAATACCATTGTGATGGAGACAGGGGGGATGAAAGGCCGTCGTGAGGAATGGACCCGGCAGGAGGTGCATACTTTTCTTAGAGAAAAATTAGGTTGCGAACATATTCACGCAGAGTACGGAATGACGGAATTATTATCCCAGGCGTATTCCTATGGGAATGGATTGTTTACAACACCGCCATGGATGAAAGTGTTGGTAAGGGATGAAAATGATCCTTTTCAATTGTCAACAGCCAATGCTTCAGGGGTGATCAATGTAGTAGATCTCGCCAATGTTTATTCCTGTGCGTTCATAGCCACGGAAGATATCGGGCGGCTGCATGAAGAGGGGCGTTTTGAAGTGTTGGGAAGGTTGGATAATTCGGCCTTGAGAGGGTGTAGTTTGATGGTGAGTTAAGAGGATAAAAATCACTTTGAGAATTTTTTATTTAATCAATTCACTGAACGGGATATTTACTCAAATAGTCTGATTTTACATCCTCGCCTTCTTCAACAATTCTTCCATTCTCTCCGGATGCCCGCTCATGTCCATCAACTCCGCCATGTACGGAAAACTAAAATGATCCATACCAAATTTCTTCATCAGGTAAGAATCCAGTGCTTCAATATGTTGTGGCTGTTCTAAAAAACTACGCAGGAAATATAGAAAAAGCTGTTGTTCTTTTTCTATCAGCAGTGTCAATGCGATCTTCTCTTTTAATGGATTTCCCCCTTGTTGTTTAAACAGCTGTAAAGCCTTTGTGAACTGGTGCCCGGTCAGCTCTTCATGATAGGCGGGCAGGAAGTCGAGGCAGAAATATTCCACGGCAAAATCATCCATAATACCTGCACTAAGCTGATCTTCTTCAATGGTATACCAGGTAGCCCAATCGAGTAGTTCCTGTATAGTGATCTCTTCTTTCAGCAGCGCTTCAAGGTGATGGATAAGGCCTTTACGGGTAGGAACAGTGCCGGAAGTGTGTTGAATACTATCTACGATGTCTGCATAAAAAGCTTCATTCATCTGGTGTGCAGCAGCAGTAAGCAGCTGGCTGACCTCGTTTTGGGAAGAAGGAGGAAGTAAGTCCGCAGTTTCCGCAAGTATTTCGGGCTTTGTTTTATGACCCTGAAGATATGCTTTTATCAAGGCGATGAAATAGGTTGAAGTGATATAAGGCAACTTGTCCTTCATACTTACAGGTTTTTTCTTTTGTTGACTAATAACAGCCGTTCAATGTGGGCTGTATTAGCAGAGTTCGGGCATAGGTGTGTAAACAATCTGTTTACTACAATTTACCACTAAAATCCGGGAAAAATAGTTAAACGGACAGAAATGATCAATCTGGTGTTAAATTTTAAGAGATTTTTCACATATGAAAAATGCTGAGTACTATAGCTGCGCCTGCTCCTGCTGGCATGGTTTTGGCGCATTTAAGAGTGTGAGAGTATTTTATTTTTAATCATCAAAAACGTAGCGTTATGACAGTCAGGGATAGATCGATCGGTAGTACCGGTCTGGAACAGGGAGGTCCAAATCTGGGGAATGACTATAGTCGTGATATTACCCGTGAAAAGACCGCAGATGATACAATTAAAGTGATCTTGCCAAAAGATAAAAGACATCCGGCTAAAAAAGATAAAAACAAGCGCGGAACCAAAAGGGCGCAACAATGAAAACAGGTGACAATGGGTTAAACTATGATCTGCTTGTTCCATAAAAAAGGGATAGTTTAAACATGCACAAACAAGTCATCTGTACTTAATAAAGGCATAGAAAGTTCTATGCCTTTATTCGTGCGGTAGAGGGCGCTACTTTATTGAGTATTAATTTACTAGATGTAATAAAAATCTATAGATAGCGTTATATTAATGAAAAACATATTGTATCTTTAGCGTATTGTATCTTTTATTGAAACCGAAAATACAAATACTAGCAAGCCAATTTAATTAACGGGGGATCCCCGATGTCCTCCTCACCATACCTGTGAATTAAATCAGACACTAAGCTGTGCTGGCTACTCGAGTCCATTGGATTTGCTAATCACAAGAAACAGAAAGACGATTTATTGACCGAACGACCTAACTATTAAGTCCTATGTTGCTAACTATCGAGGCCGCCCACACACGGCTAAGGGAAATGCCATGTTGTTATCTCACATATTCTGCTGTAAGGATATGTGTATTACTAATGATCCTGTTGACATGCTCTTTTATATTCAATGTAGCATTTGCGCAGAATCTTACTTTACAGAATTCTTCACTTGAGGGTAAACCCGGAGTGAAAGTTGCACCACCGGGGTGGCGCGTGGCTGACAATACGCCTGACATATTACCAGGTGTCTATGGGGTCCACAAAGTTGCCAAAGCGGGTAAGACCTTTATTGGTCTTCAGGCTGGCCCTGTCTACAGGGAAGGAATAGAGCAGGAGCTGTCCTCTCCACTAAAAAAGGAGCGGATCTATAACCTGTCCTTTGATCTGGCCTTCAGTAAGATCTATGGCCATGAGCATTGCTATGGCAACCTCGCAATTTTCGGTGGCGATACACCCGGTGATACATCGGAGTTGTTATGGGTGTCTGGTAGTTTTACGGACACGATGTGGCATAGATGGACAGCAGAAATCAAGCCCCGTGCATCACATAAATTCATCTCCTTTTATGCTTATCCGGAGGAAAAATGCGCTTTAAACAGTTATGGAGTGGTGGTGTTCATGGATAATCTGTCAACTATCCGGCAGATCCTGAGAACAGAACTGACAGCTACTGCTTCCTGTAACAATACTTCCACTGGTAGTGTAAGCGTAAATGTGACAGGAGGCGCGGCGCCTTATACATATCTATGGACGCCGGGTAATTATCGAACGCCGCAGGTATCTAATCTGCCGGGAGGGCTTTACGAAGTACAGGTGACTTCCGCAGATGGCGTTACCGCAAAGGGTGCTGTGACAGTGGGGGAGTCCGACCTGGTTACCAGTACAGACCTTACATTATCTAATTGTGCAGGTGATAATAAAAACGCGATATCATTAAACATCACAGGCGGCGTACCACCGTATGACCTGTCTGTAAATGGTATTGAAAGAGAGGGAAACAAGTTTGATAACCTGGTACCTGGTAACTACGTATTCATTGTAAAAGATAAACAGGTATGTTCAGATACACTCGACGTCCTTATAAAAGAGCCGGATCCGCTGGTCATCAAACAGGTGGATATATCGCCCTGCAGCTGTAGCGAAGTGAGTGACGGCAGTATCAGGTGGGTAGTGGAAGGAGGAACACGGCCTTATAAGTATCGTGTAGACGGAGATATGTGGCAGCCGGATAGTTTGCACTCCAATTTGAAAACGGGTAGTTACCGTTACGAAATAGAAGACGCCAAAGGATGTGGTGAAACAGGAACAGCATCTGTTACCTCCCCCTGGCAGAATTGCCTCGTTGTGATGCCATCTGCATTTAGTCCAAATGGGGATGGGAATAATGATCTTTTCCGTCCGAAAGTGTATGATGCGGTGACGAATTATCAGCTGAAGATATTTAATCGCTGGGGAAGCCTTGTGTTTCAGACAAATGATCCTAAGCGGGGATGGGATGGTTATTATAGCGGCATGCCGCAGAGTTCACAGGCATTTGTTTATGTGTGTTCATTTAATACCAGCCGGAATGAACTGAAGGAGTACAGGGGAACGGTGATGCTCGTGAAATAAAACCATTGTCGTAATTATTAATATTGTCGGGATTATTATGTTATCATGGTTATCACGACTATCGTTTGTCGTTTGTCATGGTTATCACGATTGTCACGATTGTCACGTTATCATGATTTCATCATCCCGGGTTATCATCCGGGTCTACAAACACGAGACTCCTTCATTAGCCTGGTGCAGATGTAAGGTGTGTTCAGGATTTTAATGCGGAGAAGTTTAACTCATGAATTATTAACTCATGACTGCTGATTCCTTTTCAATGCCTTTTTTATTTGTTCATGCAGATGTGCAAATACAAAAGGTTTGATGAGGTATCCTGCTGCACCTTTTTGCATGGCAGTTTCTATTTCATCATCTTCTTTTTTTGCGCTGGTAATGAGTACGGGTATTTTGCAGAGTAAGGTGTGTTCATGGAAATGATCCAGCAATTCGTAACCGTTAATAACAGGCATATAAATATCACTGATCACGAGATCTGGCAG
Source organism: Chitinophaga sp. CF418 (assembly GCF_900142925.1). GTDB lineage: Bacteria > Bacteroidota > Bacteroidia > Chitinophagales > Chitinophagaceae > Chitinophaga. The sequence goes on along the minus strand of NZ_FRCN01000003.1, from coordinate 340,938 downwards.
GTGCCGGATGGCCATTGCGATACCTTCCTCCCCATTCCTGGCGGTAATAACGGCATAGTCGTGCAGTTCTAGCAGACTTTTAAGTGTATCCAGAAGACCGGCTTTGTCTTCAATCAAAAGAATTCTGGCGTTCATGTCTATATTTTACTGGCAGGTATCAGGGTACCTGAAAACCAGTGTAAAAACCGTGCCTTTATTGGGCTCGCTGCTCACGGCAATATCTCCGTCGTTGGCTGTAACAAATGTTTTTACAATAGTAAGACCTAATCCGGTACCGGCAATATCTTTTGTATTACTTCCCCTGTAATAGGGCTGGAACAAATGAGGCAGATCTTCTGCAGGTATACCTATGCCATCGTCGGTAACAGTGATAACGAGCGCTTTGTCCTCGTAGGACAGGTGAACGACCGGTGCGTTTTGACGGGAAAATTTGAAGGCATTGCTGACAAGATTTGAAAAAATTCTGGTCAGTTGACCAGAATTGGCCAGTATTTTGCAGGGCGTACCGGACACATTGATCTGCAATGTTCTATTGTCATCTGTGAATGAACGGAATTGCTCCTTTAAAGGCAATAACTGTTCTTCTACGTAGAGTAGTTCTTTCTTTGCCTCAAAGCTGCCGGATAGTATGTTGTTGATAGTCAGCATTTCGTCAAGCATACTATTCAGGGAAAAGATCTCTGAAGTGATCCTGGACAGCTGTTGTTCGTAAAATGGATTCATATAACGATCTATCCGGAGCTTGGTGGAAAGTAAATCAACGATAGATGTAATGGTGGTCAGCGGTGTCTTAAATTCATGGGCAGTAATAGCTATTACATTACTGGCATTATTCAGTAATGAGCTGCTCTCTGAAGTATGCGTGGAGTCCATTGTTCTAACTTTTAATGATTGGCGGCTTATTTATCTCCAATTAATTGAAGGACAACATGTAGAGAAACACCACATGTGTTGATTACACGATTCACTGCCAATTGAAAGGCAAAATACTTAATAAAGGAGTAATTATCTAGTGAGTATTTAATTTTAAAATGTATTTTTACCTTAGCATTGAAATGGTTGTGAATTTTCAGAAAAAGTTAACCGAAAGATCATATATAAAATAGTGTTATAAAATAGAGGGGACTGAGAGTGAACATGGCTTTATCTTTATTGTTTTCATATTCAAGGAGTTATGAATTTGCCTTATAAATTCTCGTTTTTGGAACTATTTTTGCATCGTTAAGTAACTTTAATATGCCATATTTTTTTATTGAACCGATTATGAACCTTGCTAACTTTTTACCCCTATGATCAATATTGGAATTATAGAAGACAATTATTTCCAGTTGAACAATTACAAGGAGTTTTTAGAGGATTTTCAAGAGTGTAAGGTCGTATTTGCTTGTAAGTCAATGGAGGAGTTCAGAGCCCTCCCATTCAAAGAGACAGAGGTAAACGTAATATTACTGGACATTTCATTACCGGGGGAATCAGGCATACAGGGTATGCAGGAATTAAAAAGGGTTTACCCTGAGGCCAAACTTATTGTATTGTCGGGGCACGATGGTAAGCACTTTGTAATTGAATCGATCCGCCAGGGAGCGAATGGTTATATTATTAAGACCAGCCGTTTGATGGAGATCTACCATTCAATTATGGACGCTGTTAGCGAAGGAGGAACTCTTTCTCCCAAAGCAGCCCATTTACTCATTAATTATATTGCCAAGGACCCCCTTGAGGATATAAAACACAAGCTTACTAAAAGAGAGTATGAGTTGCTCGCCCTGTTAAAGGAAGGCTACTCATATAAGGAGATGGCAGAGAAGCTTTTTGTGACTGTTTTCACTGTGAACCAACATCTGAAGAAAATTTACCAGAAACTTAATGTTGCCACAAAATCAGAATTAATTTCGAAGATCTGGTCAAATAGTTTGTATTCTTTCTTTTTAATTACGAATTCTTGGATTTTTTTTCAAATGCTTTCGTTTAAAGATATGACGCTATTTTTGTGACAGAGTATACTATAATCAGTAGGCACGTTCGTGTTATATGGGCGTTTTTTACTGTATTGAGTAGTAGTGGTGACGACCTCTATAAGCTAATATTGTAGTACGGAAAGCGCGGAAGAAAAACCTTTAAATATTTAAAACGGTAAGATGATTCTAAAGAAGGATTATTTGCGTCGTATCTTTGTTATTCCGGTCCTTATCTGCTGTTTCTTTACATCTTGTGTCAGTACACAGAAATCAGTGTATTTTAAAAATCTTCCTGATACTGTTATTGCCCCCGTGAAAGGAAATTTTGAGCCGGTAATTCAAAAAAATGACGTGTTACAAATTGTTGTGAGTAGCATGAACCCCGAGGATGTTGTTGTATTTAACACCCCAAGTATGGCATCCACCGGAGCTGTGGGAGGTGGTCCTCAGGCAACAGGCTATCTGGTTAATGAACAGGGATTTATTGAGTATCCGGTGCTTGGTCAAGTAAAAGCTGCCGGACTTACAAAAGAGCAACTTACTACATATCTGCGAGATGAGTTGAACAACAGGAAACTCATGAGAGATCCGGTGGTAAGTGTCAGATTCCTCAATTACCGGGTAACAGTTCTTGGCGAAGTAAGCCGCCCTGGCGTTTTCGCCATCAATAACGAAAGAATGTCGATAATGGAAGCATTGGGCGTGGCTGGCGATATTACTATCTACGGTAAAAAAGACAATGTACTGTTAATCAGAGAGGTAGACGGTCAAAGAACAGTCAAACGCCTCAATCTGAACAATGATGATATTTTTTCATCTCCTTATTATTACCTGCAGTCTAATGATGTAGTGTATGTTGAACCAACTAAAGCAAGAGTAGCTAATGCAAGTGGCAACCGCCAGACGATTTCAATTATTCTGAGCAGTATTTCACTGTTTGTAATTATTCTGGACCGGTTGATATTGAACTAAGCTGATGTTATTCCAATAATTCATCCTACAAACTTGTGTTGAGAGCTATGCAACAGAAAGTAATAAATACGCGCACAAAACGAGAGGACCACACGGGCCTCCTGGAAATGATCAGGCATAAATATCAGCCTTACTGGCCTTTATTTGTGATTGCGTCTATAATTTCTTTCTCCATAGCATATGTTTATCTGAAATATGCTACTCCGCTCTATAAGATATCTTCTTCATTATTGATAAAGGAAGATGCCAGGGCTGTGGAAAGCTCTATCATAGAAATGATGGACCCCCTGGGATCAGGAAAGAAAATAGAAAACGAAATTGAAATACTGAAGTCCCGTACAATTGCTAAGGCTGTTGTAAGGAACCTTAACCTGTATGGAGAGATCTTCGAAAGAGGTACTATCAGGGATGTGTCTATGTATAAAAGAGCCCCTGTACAGATCACCTTTCTCGACCCTGATCAGATCAATCCTATGGAGGGTGTTATACTGGACCTGAAGTATGATTATAATGGCCGTAAGCTTACCATGGGTGACAAAACATATCCCCTGAATGATACGGTTACTACTACCCGCTGGGGACGTATATTAATAAAAGCCACTCCCGGTTTTAACCCGGCGAGCCTGCGTGATAAACAACTCTATATACGCATTGCAGGTGAAAAAGCATTGGCAGGAGTATTCCTTGGTAATGTCAAGATTGCAGCTGCCAATAAACAGTCAAACGTACTGAGACTGGAATATGTTGACGCTGTTCCGCAGAAAGGCATGGATATGCTGAATGAACTGATGAGGACATATGATGCAGAATCTATTGAGGACAAGAACAAGACGGCGTCAAAGACAATGTCATTTGTGGAAGAGAGGTTACGTATCATTACTGCAGAACTGAACCAGGTGGAAGGTCAGATCGAACGTTATAAAACAGATGAAGGAATTGTTGATATCGGCGAGCAGAGTAAACTGTTCCTGGCATCCGTAAAGGATAATGACGCCAAACTGAGTGAAGCCGATATGCAATTGTCGACACTGGAATCTGTTGAACAGTATGTAAGAAATAAACAATCCGAAGATAATGTGGTACCTGCTACGATCGGTATTGCAGACCAGACATTACTGACATTGCTGGGCAGGTTGCAGGATATTGAATTACAGCAGGAAAAACTGCGTAAGACTACCGGTGAGAACAGTCCGGCGCTGGAAAGCCTGAGTGCCCAGGAAGAGCGGCTGAGACCCGCTATCATGGACAATATCCGCAGCTTACGCGCCAACCTGGAAGCAGGAAGAACGAAGCTGGCTGCTCAGAATACCCGCTTTCTGGCAATGCTGAAAGGTGTGCCTAATAAAGAAAGAACATTGCTGGAAGTAAGCAGGCAACAGGTTATCAAAAACAATATTTACACTTTCCTGCTTGAAAAACGTGAAGAGACAGCATTACAATATGCTGCTGCTATCTCCGACAGCCGTATCGTTGATCTGGCTGAAGCAGATACCTTCCCTTTCAGCCCGAAAAAATCTATGGTGATGGCACTGGCTATCATAGCCGGTCTGGCCGCTGTAGCAGGCTTCATAGCAGTGAAAGATATGATGAACCATAAAGTAATGTTCCGCGCAGATATCGAAAAAGGTACTTCTGCACCGATCATTGCCGAGATCATGTTCGACAAGAGTGGTGGTATTGCCATCACTGAAGGAAGACGTACCCCTGTTGCAGAACAGTTCAGGGCACTCCGTACTACCTTGTCTTATATCGGGATCAATGGAGATAATAAAACCATCCTGGTCACCTCTTCCATTTCAGGTGAAGGAAAGAGCTTTGTTGCAGTAAACCTGGGACTGAGCCTTTCACTGACCAAGAAGAAAGTAGTGTTGCTTGAGTTTGACCTCCGTAAACCGAAAGTAAGTAAGATCCTGAATGTGCCACATCACCCGGGTATCAGTAATTACCTGGCCGGCCATTCTTCACTTAACGATATTTTAAAGCAGCCAATAGAGAATAACGAATACATGTACCTGCTGTCTGCAGGTGTGATACCACCAAATCCAACCGAGTTGATTTTGAATGGCAGACTTGAACATCTGCTGGCCACTTTAAGGGCTTCTTTTGACTATATCATTATTGACACAGCTCCGGTAGGACCTGTTACTGACGCACGTTTGCTGGCGCCATACGCTGACGCTACGCTGTATGTGGTACGTCATGAAAGGACACCGAAGTTCAATCTGAAAATGATAGAAGATCTGTATGAACAAGGGGATCTCGGCAAGTTGAATATTGTATTCAATGGCCTGAAAATGCGTGGAGTGCCTGGTTACGCATATGGTTATGGCGGAGGCTATGGCTATGGCAGCGGGCAGGGATACGGGTATGGGTACACAGACGACCAGAAAAATGGCGCTGTTAAAAAGGGACGTTTTACAAAAATTTTCAAATAAACAGAATGTATTCCGCCGGTCCACCAAACTGACGGAACTCATTGAAAACTATTACTATTGAAAACTACTCATGTGACTGAGGAGGCGAAGCTATGCCAATTTTCTTCCTCCTCGCTTCCCGCCTTTGTACTTTCCACCTTATCTGATAAACAGTCATGCTTTATTAACTTTTAAATCCTCTGAAATGGAACAGAAGACACACACATGGTATGCAGTCTACACTAAACCAAGATGGGAGAAAAAAGTGGCGGATGCACTTGTTCGTAAACAGGTCGAAACGTACTGTCCACTGAACAGGGTAACGCATCAGTGGAGCGACAGAAAGAAGATCGTAGAAGAGCCCCTTTTTAAATCGTATGTGTTTGTGCGTATCCCCGAAGACAAAAAGACACTCGTGCGCGAAACGAGTGGTATCGTAAACTTCGTTTACTGGCTGGGTAAACCTGCCAGTATTCCTGATCATGAGATTGATCTGATCAAACGTTTCCTGCGTGAATATCAGGACGTGGAAGTTGAACGTTTCCCGATCCACGAGGATGATCTGATCCGCATCACCGCAGGTCCTTTGATGCATCAGCATGGAAGGGTAGTGGAAACAGGCAAGAATACTGTTAAAGCTGTATTGTACAGCATGGGATTCTCGCTGATCGCTACCGTGAAAACAAGTGACCTGATGGTGCTCAGTAATGACAGTAAAGAATATGCCGGCGCCAGGAAATTCGGCGTTGGAAATCCTATTTAAAATATTAACGCTGAACACTATGCTACACGTATTATTATGTGGAGGGTCAGGAACCCGTCTCTGGCCGCTATCCAATAAACAGACGCCAAAGCAACTGCTGCCGTTATTTGACGGACAGAGCTTATTACAGCTCACATGGGTGCGTAACAGCATTTTCTGTGAAAGTGTAATGGCTGTCGTGAATGAACAGCAGTCTGAAATGGTGTCCAAACAACTGGGAGAAGCAGGTGCTCAGCATGTACAGATGATGGAGGAGCCGGTGGGTCGTAATACCGCTGCTGCTATTGCATTGGCGGCATTCTCCGCAACACCTGAAACTATTCTGCTTATTACACCGGCAGACCATCTCATAGGTACGCCTGACCTCTACGAAGAAACGGTAAAGAAAGCTGCGGAACTGGCTGCAGAAGGACATCTGGTAACGATCGGACTGCAACCGGCATATCCTGAAACGGGATATGGTTATATCCAGTATTCGGGCTATGATGTAGTGCGTTTCACAGAAAAACCAAATGCAGTTACTGCTGAAGCCATGCTGAAAAGCGGCGACTACCTGTGGAACAGTGGTATCTTCTGCGGTAAGGCTGGTGTATTATTACAGCAATTGCTGGAATATGCACCGGAGATCTATGCAGCAGCATCAGAAGCAGCGCTTATCTGGAAAGAGACCGGATCTATTCCGCTGGCGGCAATGGAAGCCATCCCATCAGACAGTATAGACTATGCCGTGCTGGAGAAAAGCAATATTGTAAAGGTAGTGCCCAGCGCTATGCAATGGAGCGATGTAGGTGGTTATGAAGCACTGGCGGAAGCCCTCGCAAGTCATTACCGCTATAGTAATCACCAGGCAGTATTTATAGAGAGTGATCCTGTGAATAGCATGGTAATAGGAAAAGATAAACTGGTAGCATTGGTGGGCGTTGAAAATGTGGTGGTAGTAAATACACCGGAAGTGCTGCTGATCTTACAGAAAGGAAAGGGACAGGAAGTAAAACAACTGCATCAGTGGGTAAAGGAGAACAGGCCTGAACTGCTATAAACAATATTCAACCGTATGCAACTTAACGATAAGATCTATATAGCCGGTCACCGTGGTATGGTGGGCGGCGCCATCAGCAGAAGACTGAAGACACTGGGATATGAGAACCTGGTAACGAGAGGATCGGCAGAACTGGACCTGCGTTCGCAGGCTGATGTGAATGAATTTTTCAGCAAAGAGAAACCGGATTATGTGTTCCTGGCTGCTGCCAAAGTAGGCGGCATCCATGCTAATAATACTTATCGTGCAGAATTTCTGTACGATAACCTCATGATGGAAACCAACATCATCCATGCTGCCTGGAAACATGGCGTTAAAAAGCTAATGTTTCTTGGCAGTTCTTGTATTTATCCTAAAATGGCCCCCCAGCCATTGCAGGAAAGCAGTCTGCTGACAGGCCCTCTGGAGCCAACCAACGAACCTTATGCTATTGCCAAGATAGCGGGTATCAAATTATGTGAAGCATACCGCGACCAGTATGGTTGTAACTATATCAGTGTGATGCCGACTAACCTTTATGGTATCGGCGATAATTACCACCCTGAAAATTCACATGTACTGCCGGCATTGATCCGCCGCTTCCATGAAGCGAAGGAAGCCAAAGCGCCCAGTGTGACTGTATGGGGGAGTGGTACGCCAAAACGTGAATTCCTTTTTGCAGACGACCTGGCAGCTGCCTGTGTATTCCTGATGCTGCATTATGATGAAAAGGAACTGGTGAACATTGGTACAGGGGAAGACCTGAGCATACGTGAACTGGCAGAGACTGTGAAAGAAGTAGTATGTTATGAAGGCGATATCGTTTTTGATACTTCCAAACCCGATGGCACGCCCCGGAAACTGATGGATGTGTCAAAGCTGCATAAACTTGGATGGAAGCATAGCGTGGAGCTGAAAGAAGGACTGGTACAGGCTTATGCCGATTTCCTTCATAAGCAGCACATGGTTGCATTATAAACAACATTTTAAAACAGCGTCTCAATCTTATATACATGAAAGCAATTGTAATTGGAACTGGATATGTAGGGCTGGTTACCGGCGCCTGTCTTGCTGAAGTAGGTACTCAGGTGGTTTGTGTGGATGTTAATGCGGAAAAGATTAATAATCTTCAGAAAGGCATTTTACCTATTTATGAACCGGGTCTCGAAGAGATCGTTACCCGTAACTATAACAATGGCCGTCTCTCTTTCAGCACCAAACTTGCTGAAGTAATTCCAGGTGCAGATATCGCCTTCATTGCGGTAGGTACGCCTCCGGGTGAAGATGGCAGCGCCGATCTGCAATATGTATTGCAGGTAGCGAAAGAGATCGGTACATATATGACCGATTACCTGGTAGTGGTAACAAAGAGTACCGTACCGGTGGGCACTGCTGTAAAGGTGAACAGGGAGATCAAACAGGCAATGCTGAACAGAAATGCACTGATTGATTATGATGTGGCATCTAACCCTGAGTTCCTGAAAGAGGGCGCTGCTGTACAGGACTTCCTGAAACCTGACCGTATCGTGGTAGGTGTGAATACAGACAGGGCGAAAGAAATGCTGGAGCGTCTGTATCATCCTTTCCTGCTGAACGGCCGTCCTATCATCTTCATGGACATCGCTTCTGCAGAAATGACCAAGTATGCGGCAAACGCAATGCTGGCAACAAAAATTTCCTTCATCAATGATATTGCCAACCTGTGTGAACTGGTAGGCGCTGACGTGAATAAAGTGCGTAAAGGCATCGGTAGCGACGCCAGGATCGGTAATTCCTTTATCTACCCTGGTATTGGTTATGGCGGTTCCTGCTTCCCGAAAGATGTAAAAGCACTGGTGCAGACAGGTAAGGAGTATGGCCACGGATTACGTATCCTGGAGGCTGTGGAAGCCGTGAACAATGATCAGAAGAAAGTATTGTTCGCTAAGATCAACAGGCACTTCGACGGTATGCTGAAAGGCAAGACCTTCGCAGTATGGGGCCTGTCCTTCAAGCCTGCCACAGACGATATGCGTGAAGCATCCAGCCTGGTAGCGATAGAAGCCCTGCTGGAAGCCGGCGCTAGTGTACAGGTGTTCGATCCTGTAGCGATGCATGAAGCGAAGAAAACACTGGGTGATACCGTTAAATGGTGTAATGACATGTACGCTGCTGCCGAAGGTGCAGACGCGGTACTGCTGGTAACAGAATGGAATGAATTCCGTCTGCCTGACTGGACACGTGTAAAACAATTATTGAAAGCTCCTGTTGTATTTGACGGCAGGAATATATATGATAACACATATCTTGAGAAGAACGGTTTCACCTGCTACAGCATTGGCATATCTCAGCCTGCAGTAAGCGTGCTCTCCGGAAGTTAATCATATTCCCCACTTATCTTAATTAAATTTTTTTTTTGTATGAAAGTTGCTTTAATCACCGGTGTAAATGGACAGGACGGTGCATACCTGTCAGAATTGCTGCTCGAAAAGGGGTATATGGTGCATGGTGTAAAACGTCGTGCCTCACTGTTGAATACTGACAGGATCGATCACCTCTATCAGGATCCTCATAGCGAAAATGTACGTTTCAAACTGCATTACGGCGATATGACCGACAGTACTAACCTGATCCGCATCATACAGGAAACACAGCCTGACGAGATCTATAATCTCGCAGCGATGAGCCATGTAAAAGTGAGTTTTGATACACCGGAATATACCGCTAATGCGGATGGTATAGGCACCCTGCGTATACTGGAAGCATTACGTATTTTAAAGCTGGAGAAAAAGACAAGGGTATACCAGGCAAGTACTTCAGAACTGTATGGCCTGGTGCAGGAAGTACCACAGAAAGAAACCACTCCTTTCTATCCGCGTAGTCCTTATGCTGTAGCGAAATTATATGCATACTGGATCACGGTGAATTACAGGGAGGCATATGGCATGTTTGCCTGCAACGGTATCCTGTTCAACCATGAAAGCCCGCTGCGTGGTGAGACTTTCGTAACCCGTAAGATCACCCGTGCTGTTGCTGCTATCGCATTGGGTTTACAGGACAAACTGTTCCTGGGTAACCTGGATGCCCGCCGCGACTGGGGACATGCAAAAGATTATGTTGAGGCGATGTGGAGGATCCTGCAACAGGATACACCGGAAGACTATGTGATCGCTACGGGCGTCACTACACCAGTACGTGAATTTGTGCGTATGGCATTTAATGAACTGGGCATTGAACTGAAATTTGAAGGCACAGGTGTGAGCGAAGTGGCTTATGTAAGCGCCTGCCGCAGCAAAGAATATATTCTGCCAATAGGCAAACAGGTATTGGCCGTAGATCCTGCTTACTTCCGTCCTACCGAGGTAGAACTGCTGATAGGCGATCCTACGAAATCAAAGACAAAATTAGGCTGGGAACCGAAGTATGATCTGCAGGAGCTGGTAAGTGAGATGGTAACCTGCGATGTAGAGTTATTCAGAAAGGACAGTAAAACACAGTGGGAACAACTGGCAGGATAAGGGCTTGCTTTGCCGAAAATGCGTTATGCGAGTAAAAGTTTTTAATCAGTTATCTAACAATCCGAAGTACACCAAAACGTTAGAATGGGTCAAACTGGTTACCATGACCGGTTTCGCCCAGGTTTTTGTACAGGGTATCAGTCTTGTGAGCGGTATCCTTGTGATACGTATGCTGGAACCCGAAGAGTACGCGTTGTATACTCTTGGTAATACCATGCTGGGTACGATGACGGTACTGGCCGACGGGGGCATCTCTACCGGGGTAATGTCGCAGGGAGGAAAGGTCTGGCTGGACCGTGTCAAATTAGGTACTGTCATGGCCACAGGAATGGACCTGAGACGGAAATTCGCTGTCGGCAGCTTACTGGTATCCGTACCGGTACTGCTGTACCTGATGCGGCACCACAATGCCAGCTGGCTGATGTCGGTGCTGATCATCCTCTCGCTCATTCCATCTTTCTTTATGGCGTTGTCGGGCACTTTGCTGCAGGTAGCGCCTAAACTGAGACAGGATATTGGCCCGCTGCAAAAGAATGCGGTCATCCTGAATGTTGGCAGGCTGTTATTACTTGCATTGACCATTTTTATTTTCCCATGGGCGTTTGTAGCTATCCTGGCTGCCGGTCTTCCGCAGATATGGGGTAACTTCAATCTCCGGAAGATCTCTGCCAGTTATGCAGACTGGCATCAGAAGCCGGATCCGGAGGTCCGCAATGAGATCCTGAAGATGGTAAGACGGTTACTGCCGATGGGTATTTATACATGTCTTTCGGGGCAGATCACCATCTGGCTGATCTCCATCTTCGGAACGACAAGGGGAGTGGCTCAACTGGGCGCGCTGGACAGGTTATCTATGGCGCTTAGCTTTATTACGATATTATTTGGTACCCTTATCTTACCGAGGTTTTCCCGGTTGCCGAATAACTCAGGTCTGTTATTACGGCGTTTCTTACAGATCCAGGCAGGGCTGCTGGTCATGAGTGCCTTCATTGTCCTGACGGTCTGGTTATTCTCCACACAGATCCTGATGATCCTTGGGCCCAATTATGCGGGGCTGACAAAAGAGGTGGTGCTGAAGATCATTATCAGTTGCCTTGGGATTATCTCTGCTTCCACTTTTTCTCTTTTTACCAGCAGAAGCTGGGCTATCAATCCATTCATTTCAATTCCTGTTAGCATTGCTTCGATAGCGCTGGGGGTTGCATTCATTGACGTCTCTTCCCTGAGAGGGGTACTGGGACTGAACATCATGATACAACTGATCCAGGTAACGATGAACGTTACTTATACGCTGATCAAGATCCGCAGGACTAACAACTCAACATTACCTACAGAAATTTAATAAGGACATTATATGAATTATTACTATCAGGTAGAAGGATTACTTCGGAACAATATCGGAGATGTACTTCAGGGAATGGTCGCAAAAGACCTGCTGCCTGAAGGCGCGAAGGTAGCTGACAGGGAAGCGCTGGCTGACCTGGCAAGTAACGAAAAAGGAATGCTGATAGCCAATGGCTGGTACATGCATTCCTTTAAGAAGTTTCCCGCACCAGATAATATCACGCCTGTATATGCTGCTGTACACATCGCTAATTCTGCCCTGCTGGCAGATGCCGGTGTAAGGGAACATTTCAGGAAACATGCACCTATCGGTTGCCGTGATACCAAAACATTACGTCTGTTACTGGGCTGGGGTATTCCTGCTTATTATTCCAGCTGCCTGACCATTACAGCGAAGGCGCGTGGCCCGGTTACACACAATCCTGATGGAGATGTGCTGCTGGTGGACAACGTAGACCATCCGGTACCTGATGCGGTATTCAATAAGCTGGAAGAATTACTGGGTAAAAAGCCGGTAAGGATCTCCCACGATCCACCAGATACATCCGGTGATATCGAGTCTTACGCAAAAGTGTCTGAAAAGCATATGGACCATTTGCTGTCGCTGTATTGCAAGGCTTCCATGGTGCTGACCACTAAGATCCACTGTGCATTGCCAGGTCTTGGCATGGGTGCGAACGTAAAGCTGATCCATCCAAATCCATCTGATCCCCGCCTGGCAACAGTAGCGGAGTTCATTGATATTATCTCTTACAAAGAGATCCTGGAAAGGAAAGACCTGAACACTTCGCCTGTCAATAAAGAGGCGTTAGAAAAGAGAAGACAATTCCTGTTGGAACTGGTGGCCGATTCAATAAAAGAAGGCGCTAATGCTGTGCAGGCATCAGGTAAGATGAAATACCGCCTGATCAGGATGAAAGCTGCGTTGATGGCAAAACTGTATCGCATGAGCGTAGTATTGTCTTACCGTGTGGGATTTGCAAAGGATAAGATTGAAAGAGTATATGGCGCAGGCTTCTGATAAAAAACGGATACTGGTCTATACCACCCAGTTAATGGAAACAGGGGGCATAGAAAGTCATCTGCAGGAGTTTTGCAGGCAGATGGCAGCAGCAGGTTATGACATAGACCTGGTGGTGCTGAATGCTGCTATGACGCGGGAAACAGAAGAATTTTACAAACATACATGCCGCTGGGTATACTTCGGAAAACATGGACGTTCCTATAAGCGTCTGTTGTGGATGTTGCAGCTGGGCATTAAACTGCGTAGCACCAGGAAGTACGATGCAGTATATACTAATGGGCAGGGGGAAAGCATCTGGTTATTTTCCCGTATGCTACCTGCCTACAATAAGTGGGTACATCATCACCATACTTCCGGCGACGCCAAAGACCAGTCTACCTGGGGAGCAAAATACAGGAAGACGTTGCAGGAGGCCAATACCATCATTGCCTGTTCCTTCAGGAATGCCGGCGATATGAAGGAGGTACTGAACCGCCAGATAGACGTTATACCAGTATTTTCCAGGAATGTGGAAGTGCCTTTTACTGAAGGCCCGGCAGGTAAATTGCGATTTGGTTATTATGGCCGCCTGATTCCTGAGAAAGGGATCGATCTGATTTGCCGGATGAGTGAAGACGCTGACCTGAAAGACATAGAGTTTCACCTCTGGGGAGAAGGAAAACAATATCCTGCAGGATATTTTGACCGTTATCCCAACATACGCTTTCATGGTCCTTTTGCAGGTGAAGCAGGATTAAAGAGGGCTATTGCGCAACTGGATGCATATCTCCTGTTGTCTACTCACCCTGAAGGACTGCCTGTGAGCCTGCTGGAGGCAATGAGTGCAGGACTTCCCTGGCTGGCAACCGACAAGGGAGGCATTCCGGACATCGCCTGCGATCCGCAGGCAACACGCGTAATACCGGCCGGTTCTTCCTATGAGGAGGCAAAAGCGGCTGTGATGGCGTTTGCAAAAGATATCAGGAGCGGTCTGGTAACAAAAACGGCCCAGAAAGAACTGTATGCGCACAGGTTCTCTGCAGCAGCACTACGTTCAGCATGGGGCGATATACTTGGATTACATAAGCAAAACTAAGATGGTCATCATATCTCATCCTACAGGCAATGCGAATGTCAGAGCTGCGGTGGCGGGGCTGGCAGATGCAGATATCCTGTCTGAGTTTCATACAGCGATTGCTTCGTTTCCCGGGAGTACCCTGGACCGCCTTGGCGGAATAGGACCGTTATCGGAGATCAGGCGTCGTGGTTTTGAAGCACGCCTGCAGCCTTTTACCAAAACCTGGCCCTGGTTTGAACTGGGCCGCCTGGTAGCGGCAAAGGCAGGGCTGAAAAGCCTGGTGAGGCATGAGAAAGGCATGTTCTCGGTAGATGCGGTGTATCATAACATGGACAGAAGGCTTACGAACCATCTGAATAAAGTGGCCCGTAAGGTGAATGCCGTATACGCCTATGAAGATGGCGCAATGTTCACTTTCCGCGAAGCAACCCGACTGGGGCTGAAATGCCTGTACGACCTGCCTATTGGCTACTGGCGTACTTCCAGGCATCTGCTGGGCATTGAAAGGGAACGCTGGCCGGAATGGAAGAATACGCTGATAGGCTTTAGCGCTTCACAGGCAAAGCTGGACAGGAAGGATGAAGAGCTGAAACTGGCTAACAGGATCTTTGTAGCCAGCAGTTTTACTGCAAAGACATTGAATGATTATCCTGGCAAGCTTGCGCCGGTAGATGTAATACCTTATGGTTTCCCCGCTGTGACCAGCAGCAGGAACTATGAAAAGATAGCAGGACGTCCGTTGAAATTATTATTCGTAGGAGGGCTGTCGCAACGTAAAGGCATCGCAGATCTTTTTGCAGCAGTAGAGCGGCTGGGAGATGCGGTAACGCTGACAGTTGTCGGAAAGAAAGTAACAGAGGATTGTCCGGCGCTGGATGCAGCCCTTGCTAAACATACCTGGATACCCAGTATGCCGCATGCGGAGATCCTCAAAACAATGAGAGCACACGATGTACTGTTGTTCCCATCGTTGTTTGAAGGTTTCGGACTGGTGATCACAGAAGCGATGTCGCAGGGCACACCGGTGATCACGACAGACCGTACAGCGGGACCGGACCTGATCACGCATGGAAAGAACGGTTGGCTGGCAGAAGCCGGATCTACTGATGCTTTATACAATGCCATAGCAGATCTGCTGGACCAGCCGGACAATATACCGGTAGCAGGGCTGGCCGCAATGGAGAAAGCCCGTAGCAGACCATGGCAGGTTTATGGACAGGAACTGGCGACAGCAATCATACATGCATAAATGACCCACTAACTATGAATAAAAGGCCAAGACTTGAATTTCTCGATGGCATAAGAGGGCTCTGCGCTCTTTACGTGGCGTTTTATCACGCGGTGTTCTTTACCGGAAACGGTATTGAGAAAACACAGTTCACCGGTGCGCTTAAGCCGCTTACCGGTCTGTTGGAATTCGGTCATTATTCCGTTGCTGTGTTCATCGTGTTATCAGGTTTTTGCCTGACTATTCCTGTAGCATTATCAGAGAACAGGGACCTGCGCGGAGGCTTCAAAACTTATATCAGAAGGCGCGCGCACAGGATATTGCCGCCTTACTATTTCGCGTTATTGCTTTCATTACTGCTGATATGGGCATTGCCCTTACTGCAAACCCCGCATGATACTGCCTGGGACTCCAAACTACCGGTGAACCTGGAAAGTATCGTAACACATCTTTTGCTGGTGCATAATATCCATACGCACTGGATCTTTAAAATAAATGGCCCGCTGTGGAGTGTGGCTACGGAATGGCAGATCTATTTCACCTTCCCGATATTATTGCTGTTATGGCGCCGTTATGGCCTGGGAGCAGCAACTGCGGCAGCTGTGATTGTGGGTGTCTTACCTGAACTGGTATTGCCTCACCGTGTCAGCTTCTGGTGGTTACATCCCTGGTACCTGGGGCTGTTTGGTATAGGAATGGCGGCGGCTATTGTTGCTTTTGATACAAAGGGTACTACAGAAAAGGTGAAACGCCTTGTTGCCAATGGCTGGATAGTGAGCGGACTCGTAGTGCTGGTAGTGGCTACACTGGCAGTAAGCAAACCATTGAAATTGTCGCTTGCCTTCACGGAAGTGATGGTAGGACTGGCAGTGAGTGCCGTGATAGCATATTATACATTGAAGGAACATGCTATGCAGGGCCGTCCTTTATTGTTACGTTTCCTGAATGGAAAGGTGGCTGTGGGGCTCGGCGCATTTTCCTATAGTATTTACCTGATCCACAGCCCTATACTGGCTGCGATCAACCTGTATACATTGAATATTCAGATGACAGATAACACACGTTTACTATTCATGCTTTTAGTAGCCGTACCGGTGTCTGTATTGTTGGCATATGTGTTTTATTTACTGGTGGAACGCCGTTTCCTGAATATGCCGCCAAAGGCAGCAGCAACGCCCGCAACACCTGTTATAAATGTTTCCGGAAATTATGAATCAGTATCCCAATAAAAGTCAGCTTGCAGCTGATCGTTTAGCTGAAATAGCCAGCCTGCGTTATCAGCAGCTCACGGCACTCAACTCGCAGAAGTTGATGCTGCGGCTGAAGCAAGGGGTATGGGCATACTTTTTACTGTTACTGTTCGAAGGTGCTTTGCGCCGCTGGATATTGCCAGGTCTGGCTACGCCCTTGCTGGTAGTACGCGACCCTGTGGCTTTGTGGCTGATCATTGTTTGTTTACAGCGGAAGATACTCCTCCCTGCATATTCACTTACGCTCATGACAATCATCGGAGTACTGGGGCTCATTGCCGCACTCACGGTAGGGCACGGGAATCCTTTCGTGGCAGCCTACGGAGCGCGCATCCTCCTGATACACTTCCCGATGATGTTTGTAATAAGGAGCATCTTTACCCGTAAGGATGTTGTACAATTAGGAAAGATCACCCTGATGATCGCCATACCGATGGCGGCGTTGATTGCAATACAGTTTTATAGTCCTCAAACGGCCTGGGTGAACAAAGGTGTGGGTGATACTGAAGCAGGCGCCGGGTTTAGCGGTGCCTTAGGGTTTTTCCGTCCGCCGGCAACATTTTCATTTACCAATGGAACTACCTTGTTCTTCAGTTTTGTGGCGCCTTTTGTCTTCTATTTCTGGCTGAGTAACGAAAAGGTCAATCGCTGGATACTGATTGGGGCCACCGGCGCCGTGCTGATGTCGATACCGCTATCTATCAGCCGTGCATTGCTTTTCCAGATTATTATCACGCTGATGTTCTGCCTGTATGCAGGCTCCAGCAATCCTAAATATGCCGGCAGAATGTTTGGAGCAGTGTTCGGCCTGCTGGTGTTAATAGCCGTTCTTAGCCAGACAAGCATTGTGGGGGGAGCCATTGAAGCATTTACGGCGCGTTTCGAAAACGCCAATGAAAGTGAAGGTGGTATGGAAGGCGTATTCCTTGACCGTTACCTGGGAGGGATGCTGGGCGCCTTCTCTGCAACCTCGGACATGCCCCTGTGGGGATATGGTATTGGAATGGGAACGAACGTAGGCGCCATGTTGCTGACAGGAGGATTTACCTTCCTGATAGCGGAAGGCGAGTGGGGAAGGGCGGTAGGTGAACTGGGACCTATTTTAGGATTAGGACTGGTATTCATACGCGTAGGGCTGGCTATCAGCCTGGGCTTTGAGTCATTCAGAAAATTACGCACAGGTGACCTGTTGCCGTGGATGTTAGTGAGCAACGGATTTCTGCTGGTGGCACAGGGCGGATGGGGACAACCTACGTCACTGGGATTTGCAACCCTGGTGGGAGGTCTTTTGATGGCATCATTGCGTGATGATGAAGAAGTAGAAAAACCGGAAACAGAAGAAGAAGAAGTGGGGGAAATGGCAGTTTAGCATATTCCACACAATACATTTACAACCATAACCAAACCGGATTCCCATATGAAACACCACGCCAACCCCGGGAGTAGCAGGATCGTCGTGCTGGACAGCCTGAGAGGGCTTGCCGCCATAATCGTTTGCCTGCATCATTTTTTGTTTATCAATAAGGACTATTTCCAGGTCTATAAGGGACAATCCTGGTATGATATTCTGTTCTGGATCTCTGAGTATAACAAAGAAGCGGTGCTGTTCTTTTTTGTTTTGTCCGGTTTCTCTATAGGATTAAGTCTCAAAAATAAAGCACCAGACAGCCCTGAAACGATCGATGAATACATCTATCGCCGGTTCAAAAGAATATTACCGGTGTATATCATAGCCCTGCTTTTCACACTGATCTCGGGTTTGGTAATGCATCAGGCACACCTGCCGAATTACAGTGCCTGGAATATGCTGGGGAACGTGCTTTTTCTGCAGACGGCGGATATTATCGAAGGTTCCTGGTTCATCCCCTATGGATTTAACGGACCGCTGTGGTCATTATCTTTTGAGTTTTTCTTTTACTGCTTTTTCCCGTTGGTATACCTCGTCAACAGGAAATATTTAAGCAGGATCAATATACTGGTGAAATATGCTGTACTGCTGGTGTTGTCTATTGCCGCATTTGCTGTTAACAAAATCTTCTTTATACCATATTTTGCTTTCTTCACTTCATTCATTATCTGGTTATCAGGTTACCTGGCATCCAGAACTTACCTGAAGGGAGAGACTTATCACTTATTGTTTACAGGCGTCTTTGTGTTTGGCGTACTGTACCTCGTAGCAGGCAGGCATTTTCTCTCATCCAATACGCTGGCCTTCATTTGCAAGGGACTGCTGATGGGCGCAGTGTTTTACATGATCACCTTCTTCAGTAGATTTGAAACAGCACAGACTATTTTTAAATGGCCTGTATGGGTGCTGAATAAAATATTCAACTATGTAGGCAAGGGCAGTTATGCTACCTATGCGTTACACTACCCACTAATGCTGATGCTGCGGTATTTTCATGTAAACATAATCGCGCAGGTAGCAGTGATCCTGCTGTTTATCATCCTGTGTACTACCATAGAAGAGAAGACGATCAAATGGAAGCTCAATATGCTGCGGTTGAATTATACATCATTTTTCTTCAGAAGGTTTAATATGGCCAGCTAAGAGGCCGCTATGCTACTTTACACCATGAGTAATACTATGAATACCTCCAGAATAGGATGGGTCGATACCTTAAAAGGCATCGGTATTTTAACCGTAGTGGCGGGGCATATATTCCCTAACAGCATCGCCAGATACCTGTTCCTTTTTCATATGCCCTTATTCTTTTTTATAGGTGGTTTTTTATTTAAACCTTCTGCCGACTGGAAAGAATATCTCACCAAAAAATCATTTCATTTACTGGTGCCTTATGTGGCATTCCTTTGCCTGATCTACGTGCCATATGAGATCAAGGAGATACTGACAGGCAGGGAAACGATCGCCAAAGGTCTTGTAAGGCCTTTGCTGGGAGGCCGCTTCCTGATAGGATGGACAGCTGTGTTCTGGTATGTGACCTGCTTCTTCCTGGTGCAGCAGTTGATGAATTTCCTGGTAAACAAAGTGAGTAAAAAGATCATTGGTTTGCTGATGTTCGCAAGCCTTGTGATCAGTTATGCTATCAATAAATTCTTGCCTCATTTTCCGGGACTGCCATGGAATGCGGACGTTGTATTCGCTGCCTTACCCATCTTTTACATGGGCTATCTGTATAAAGGTATGGAGGGCGAGCCGGGAAAATATAAATGGGTGTTTTTTGTACTGCTGGCAGCAGTGATTGTATTCACTTATTATAATCCTGCCAATACGTACGACATGAAGACAGGCAGTTATGGTATTCCTTTTGTTACATTGTTCTCCAGCCTGGTGGTGGTGGTGTGCCTGATAGAAATAGCAAAGATCATTGCGGTGAGTTCCTTTGCCAGCAAGCCATTCAATGAGTTCGGAACTGCGTCAATGGTGATTATGTACCTGCATCAGCCGGTACAGTTTATTGCGCTGGAACAATTTTCCATTTTGAATCCTCTGGCACGATTCTTTATAGCATTGGCCGTATCAATGGGAGGATACTATCTCCTGAACAGTTTTGCCATAGGACGTGCGCTTTTTATGGGCTCTCTGCCTGACTTTAAAAAGGTTTTCAGACGGGAGAAATTAGCAACGGTATAGCAGATAAATATTCAGACAATATATATGCGAATTGTTTTAGTAGGAAATTATCGGAAGGACAGGCAGGAAAGTATGGAACGGTTTTCCCGCATGCTGGAAAGTGGTTTAAACAACGCGGGACATACAACTGAGATCTGGCGGCCAACCGTGTGCTTCGGATCTTTTTTTAAAGCTACTTCCGGTGGGATCGGTAAGTGGTTCGGATATGTGGACAAGTGGATATTATTTCCCTTAGTACTTCGTCTTAAAAATGCTTTCAGACCAAAGGATACACAGTATCATATCTGTGATCATTCCAATGCTTTTTATCTCAAACACCTGCCAAAGCAGCGTACCATCATTACCTGTCATGATGTATTAGCCATCAGGGGCGCCAGAGGACATGCAGACGCTTATTGTCCTGCATCTTCTTTTGGTAAGGTGATGCAGGAGTGGATACTCTCCAACCTGATCAGTGCAAAAAAGATCGCTTGTGTATCTCATCTCACACTGAACCAGCTGAAAGAACTGGCTGCAGGAAAGGGAAAGGACGAATCCAGCTGGGAGGTGATTCATAATGGTTTCAATGGGGACTTTTCCCCTGTAGCCAAAGCAGAAAGTGATGCCTTGCTAAAAGATACGGGCCTGACAGCAGATGAACCTTATATTCTGCATATCGGTTCCAAACTGCAGCGCAAGAACAGGAAGATGCTGCTGGATATGGTGCATGTACTGGGCGATAAATACAAAGGAAAGATCTGTTATGCCGGCAATGAAATAGAAGAATCATTATATGCACATGCTGTAAAACTGGGATTGCAGGACAGGCTGGTATCAGTGAAAAAGCCACCGCATGCCATATTAAAGGCATTATACAGTTCCTGTTACGCGTTTATTTTTCCTTCCTTTTCTGAGGGCTTCGGATGGCCGGTGATAGAAGCACAAGCTTGTGGAGCGGCTGTTGTTGCCAGCAGTATTGAACCTATGCCTGAAGTAAGCGGAGGAGTGGCACTGCATGCAGATCCTCATCAGCCACAGGCATTCGCTACTGAGTTCCTCAAATTATCTGACAAAACAACCAAAGACGCTATAATTAACCAGGGTTTTGGTAATGTAAAACGTTTCTCTCCTGATATCATGATTAAGGCGTATTTATCCATGTATTCAAAGAACTAATATATCAGCAGATGATCCTAAAACTGATTACAGTGTGTTTACCGTGGCGCTTAAAACGCCTGGCATTACAAAGCTGGTTTAAATATAAAATTCATCCCACTGCACGCATAGGACTGGCATGGGTATTCCCCGGGAAGCTGATCATGGAAAAGAACAGCCGTATTGATCATCTTACTGTAGCTGTGAACCTCGACCTGATGCAGATGAGCGAACATGCTAAAATAGGCAGGGGGAACTGGGTGACAGGATTTGCTACCAATACCAACTCTAAACATTTTCGTCACCAGCCGGAGCGCAGGGCGGAACTGATCATGGGAGAGTGGGCAGCTATCACCAAAAATCATCATATAGACTGCACTAATTCTATTACGATAGGAAAATTCACCACCATCGCCGGATACCAGTCACAATTACTTACACACTCTATTAATGTATATGAGAACCGTCAGGATAGCGCACCTATAGTAATCGGTGAATACACCTTTGTAGGTACGAACGTAGCGATCCTTGGCGGGGCGGTGTTACCCAGTTATTCTGTGCTGGGTGCAAAGTCTTTACTGAATAAGCCATTCGATGAGGAATGGAAACTATATGCCGGCGTTCCTGCAAAAGCAGTGAGTGATATTGATAAAGACGCGAAATACTTTAACAGAGTAGATGGATTCGTCTATTAAGAAGTACTGTAACATTAACCGACAAATTGTTAAAAAGAGCGTAAAAGATGAACATCCTTCATGTAATCCCTTCTTATAAACCTGCTTACGTATACGGCGGCCCTATCTATTCGAGTTCAGCGCTGTGCGAACAGTTGGTGGCAGAGGGACATAAGGTGACTGTAGTAACTACAACTGCCAACGGAAAAGAGGAACTGAATGTACAGGATGGCGTAGTACAGCAAGTGGATGGAGTGGATACAATCTACTTTAAACGTTTAACAAAAGATCATACGCATTTCTCACCAGGACTTATCAGTTATCTGTACAGGAATATAAGAAAGTATGATGCCGTACATATCCATTCCTGGTGGAATCTCGTAAGCATCTTCACGCTGCTGGTTTGTTATGTGAGAAGAGTGCGTCCCGTAGTTTCTCCCAGGGGCATGCTGAGTGATTATATCCTGGAGACAAATCACAATTTCCAGAAGAAGATCATCCAGAAGGTTGTCGGTGATCCGCTTTTATCTAAAGTGAAGTTTCACGCTACATCCCTTGCAGAAGTACATGAGATAAAGAAAATGTATCCTGCATCACAGGTAGCAGAGATCTTCAACTTTGTTACTGTGCCCGGAGGGCCGGTAGCACCTAAGACTGTTCAACAGAAGATCAGGTTTGTTTTCCTGAGCAGGATAGATCCGAAGAAAGGGCTGGAGTTGTTGTTCAAGGGACTTAGCATGGTAACATTCCCTTATGAACTGACCATTGCCGGTCCTTATAAAGAAGATTACCTGGAGCAGTTGAAAGCACTGACACGTGAATATGGTATTGAGCAACATATCACCTGGGTAGGTCCGGTATATGGTGATGCCAAGTTCAAATTGCTACGTGACCATGATGTGATGGTGCTGACCTCTTACAATGAGAATTTCGCCAACATTGTTATAGAATCCCTTGCTATGGGTACGCCTGTATTAATCAGTAATATGGTGGGATTAAGCACTTACATCAGTGATAATGAGCTGGGCTGGATCTCTGGTATTGATCCTGAAAATATAAAGGAAATACTGGAGCAGGTATATGCAGAGAAGGACAGGTTGCCGGCCATGTCAGCAGCTGCACCGGCACTGATGCAGCGTGACTTCGACAGAAGCCGGCTGGTGAACAAGTATATTGAATTGTATAAGTCAAAATAAATCAGGGTGTCTAATTCTTTAACAGTTATCATCCTCAGTTATAACGAGGAAAAACATATTACCCGTTGTATTCAGAACCTGAAGCGCGTATCAGATAACATCATCATCATCGATAGCATGTCTACTGACCGCACTGTTGAAATAGCGACTGCACTGGGCGCCAGGGTTGTCCAAAGGGCATGGCCGGGCAATCACTCTGACCAGTTCAACTGGGCACTGGACAATTGCAATATCAATACGACATGGACGATGCGTATGGATTGTGATGAATACCTGCTGGATGAACTGATAGATGAGATCAATACCAAACTGCCACTGGCAAAGCCGGAGACAGGAGGTTATATCATCAAACGCCGTGTGATATTCATGGATAAGTGGATGAAGCGCGGTGGCTTTTATCCGCACCGTCTGCTGCGCATCTGGCGTACAGGAACAGGCAGGCTGGAAGAGCGTGCCATGGATGAACACGTTGTATTGGAGAAAGGAGAAACAGAAGCCTTCGAGCATGATATGGTGGATCATAATCTGAACGACCTCACCTGGTGGACGCATAAGCAGAATAACTATGCTTCACGTGAAGTGCAGGATCTGCTGGATATAGAGAAAGGAACAACATCTGAGAATAATGTGGATGTATCTCTGAGTGGAGAGCAATCTTCCCGTAAGCGATGGATCAAGGAGAAAGTATATAGTAAGATACCCTTGTTCGTACGTCCATTCATTTATTTTATTTACCGCTATTTTATACGCTTAGGTTTTCTGGATGGAGGCGCAGGGCTTGTATGGCATTTCCTGCAGGGATTCTGGTACCGCTTCCTGGTAGATGCCAAGATGTATGAATTAAAACGCAATAACAGGTTAAGACAGGGATGATATTGAGAGTAAAGAGGCGTATGGTCGTAGTGGCAATGATCATCTATATAGCTGCATTGTTGTATGTCGTTTTCCTTGAGCCAACAAGGAGTGCCGGTGAGCATTATGCTACACCGAGATGGGTGCCGCTGAAGAGTACTTATGGGTTCATTATTGAAGCCGGTCATTCCATCAGACACTGGTTTTTTTTTCTGCTGAATTTGTTGGGCAATATCATATTGTTCATGCCGTTCGGCTTCTTTGGAGATGCATTGTCAGGAACACCTGCCAATAAATTTAGAGTAATAATCACTGCATTCTTTTTCAGCCTGTGCATTGAGTTGTTGCAGCTGGCCTTTATGATCGGTGTTTACGATGCTGATGATATCCTGCTGAACACACTGGGGGCTTACCTGGGGATTTGCACATACCGTTATCTGGTAAAAAAAGATGTAGTACTTGTTGATAATAATTCCTGATAGCAATGGATAACTTTTATCTGTCACAGGTCCGCTTAAAAGACTTCAAAGCCTCTGAGGGCCTGGACCGCGGCGCTGGTAAATTAAAGGAAACCAGCTGGTACATTGTCAAAATGCTGTTCTTTCTGACAGCCTTTCCTGTGCCCTCCGGAGTTAAGGCCAGATTACTGCGCCTGTTCGGAGCCAAAGTAGGAAGTGGTGTGGTGATCAAACCAAGAGTGAACATCCATTTCCCCTGGAAACTGGAGATAGGCAATGATGTATGGCTGGGTGAAGAAGCTTATTTGCTCAATTTCGAACAATTGGTGATAGGCAATAACGTATGTGTATCACAACGTGCGTTCCTCTGTGGAGGCAATCACAATTTCAGGCATCCTGCCATGCCTTACCGTAATGCTCCTATTACGCTGATGGATGGATGCTGGGTGGGAGCCTGCGTATTCATCGGGCCAGGTGTTACTGTGGGCACGGATACAGTGATCACAGCAGGTTCTGTCGTGACTGCCTCAGTAGCGCAGAACGGTATTTTTAAAGGCAATCCACTGGCTTTTGTGTCAGAGAGATGGAGATAATAAAAAAACAGAAATCTATATAGCGGTATGTCCAAGCGATTACTATTGATTGGAGGTAATTTCTCACCGGAACCCACCGGAATAGGTAAGTACAATGGTGAAATGATCAAATGGCTGGCAGCCCAGGGATACGATTGTACCGTCATCACCAGTTATCCTTATTATCCGGAGTGGAAGGTGCAGCCTCCATACGACAAGAACAAGAACTGGTATAAGAAAGAAGTGTTTGAAGAAGGTAACGGACAGGGAGGAAAGATCACTGTATATCGTTGTCCGCAGTACGTGCCTGCAAAACCTTCCGGTAAGACGCGTATCATGCTGGACTTCTCTTTTGCGGTATCTGCCTTTTTTAAAATACTGCAACTGCTGCCCCGTAAAAAGTTTGATGTGGTGATTACGGTGGTGCCGCCTTTTCATCTGGGATTACTGGCTGTATTGTACAAGAAGTTCAAAGGTGCGAAGTTCCTCTATCACATACAGGATATGCAGATAGAAGCCGCGCGTGATCTGAATATGATCAGGTCTCCAAAACTCATCAAAGCATTGTTCGGACTGGAGCGCTATATCTTCAAACATGCGGATATGGTGAGTAGTATATCTGATGGTATGATGCGGAAGATACAGGAGAAAGCCGGCAAGGATATTTTCTTCTTCCCGAACTGGGTGGACGTCACCCTGTTCCATCCCATTGAAAATCGTGCATCACTGAAGGCAGAATATGGCTTTGACGTCAATGACAGGATCGTACTGTACTCCGGTGCGATAGGAGAGAAACAGGGACTGGAAGCTATTCTGAATACTGCTGAAACACTGAAAGATGATAAACAGCTGAAATTCCTGATCTGCGGCTCGGGTCCTTACAAGGAGAAACTAAAGGCAGAGGCGGAGTCAAGAGAACTTAATAATGTTATCTTCTTCCCGCTGCAGCCGTTCGAGAAGTTCAATCATTTCCTCAATATGGCCGATGTACACCTGGTGATACAAAAAGGGAATGCAAGCGACCTGGTAATGCCATCTAAACTGACCACTATCCTGTCAGTAGGAGGATTGGCGCTGATCACTGCGAATAGCGGAACGAGCCTGCATGAACTGGTAAGCAAACATAATATGGGCATACTGGTGAAAGCAGAAGATCAGCAGGCGCTTACTGATGGTATCGTCAGGGCTATGCAGGACAATGCCTCAGAAATAGCAAGGAACGGACGTGTGTATGCAGAAACACATCTGTCTGTAGGAAAAATAATGTCACGTTTTGAAGAAGCCGTAGTAGTTAGTTAACATCATTTGAACCTTACTTTATATGTTGGACCGATATCTTAAAATATGCAGCATCCAGATCCTTGTGCTGGATTTTATTTGCCTCAATGCCTTCTTCTTTTTTACGCTTTACTGGCTGCAGCAGTATGGTGTGCCGGTAAGCGTGAACAGAGACACTTTCCTGCTGGCTTCAAATATCGCATGGATTGTTGCGCTGTATACAACAGGTATTTATTTTATGAGCCAGCAGATGTCTGTGGAGAGGATCATCAAAAAGCTGCTGCAGAGTATCATGTTATACCTGCTG
Organism: Chitinophaga sp. CF418; assembly: GCF_900142925.1. Taxonomy (GTDB): domain Bacteria; phylum Bacteroidota; class Bacteroidia; order Chitinophagales; family Chitinophagaceae; genus Chitinophaga. The sequence goes on along the minus strand of NZ_FRCN01000003.1, from coordinate 314,347 downwards.
TTGCTGCTGGCCTTTGTATTCCTGAATAAGGAAGCTTTTAACAGGATCTTTATCGTGACCTATATGACATTGTTCATACTGGTCGTGCTGCTGGACAGGCTCTTCTTTTATATGCTTACTAACTATATCATTCATCGTAAGGAGATTGAGCGTAAAGTGGTAATTGTGGGCTATAATGAGCTTTCAAAACAACTGGTGGACAATTTTATCGGCCGCAAAAGTAATCTGCGTTTTGAGGGTTATTTTGAGGAATACAGCAATGTGCATGAACTGTCCTTATACCCGGTAATAGGCACGCTGGAGGATTGTATTCCATATGCACAGTCCAATAATATCAGGGAGATTTACTCTACATTATCGCCTGAGCAGTTCCCATATCTGTATACGCTGGCGCATGAAGCAGAACGTCATTTTATCCGTTTCCGCTTTGTGCCTGACTTCAAGATGTTTGTGAATCGCCAGATATATGTGGACTACCTGGACAATATACCTATCATATCATTGAGGGCGGAGCCGCTGGATGATATTGCCAACCGGTTGAGGAAGCGTATTTTTGATATTGTGTTCAGCGGCGCTGTGATGCTTTTCATTCTGAGCTGGCTGATACCCTTGCTGGCACTGCTGGTGAAGCTGGAATCGAGAGGCCCCATATTCTTTGTTCAGCACCGTACCGGACGTAACAATGAGACCTTCCGATGCCTGAAGTTCAGAAGTATGTATGTGAATAATGACGCAAACTCCAAACAGGCTACAAGGAATGACCGTCGTTTTACGAAGATCGGGCGTATATTGCGTAAGACAAATCTGGATGAGATGCCGCAGTTCTTCAATGTGTTCATGGGCGATATGTCTATCGTAGGTCCACGTCCACATATGCTGAAACATACAGAAGAATATTCTGCTATCATTCAGAAATATATGATCCGTCATTTCCTGAAACCTGGTATCACAGGCTGGGCACAGGTGAACGGGTATCGCGGTGAGATCACTGATGAACTGCATTTGCGTAAACGTATAGAACATGATATCTGGTACATGGAAAACTGGTCAGTGTATCTCGATCTGCGAATCATATTTTTAACTGTATTTAATACAATAAAAGGCGATAAGAACGCATTTTAACATTTCCTATAGCATATTTTACTCGTATTAGTAGGAATGTTAATAGAAAAGAGATCGCCTTAAGTGTTATTTTTACACTCCGGTAGTCAGGGTACGCCGGGGTCAACTTCAGGGATGCCTGTAAACAGCGTTACATGAAAAGTTCTGTGTCAGCACAAAATTTCCTTGATGACAGCCGGCTAATAGAAGACATCTTTCACGAATTGAAATCTATTGTAGCAAGCATTCTTTCAAGTGTTGAACTCATAGTACTGTACGACGGGAAAGCGATGGGAAACAAGATCACCCGTCAGGCAGAATCGATTAAATCGCAGGTGATAGAGCTTGATTTCCAGCTGCAGAATATTCGGATCATACAGCATATGCTGGACAAAACCTTCCAGCTGAAGCGAAAGATGACCAACTTACATTTTTTTTTGGGACAACTGGTACGTGAAGAGCCATACAACAATCTACTGTCTCCCGCCGTTGAATTACAGCATAGTAAAATACCTGTGGAGGCTAACATTGACGAGTCAGTGATGCGACAGTTGATCCTGAACCTTTTTTTCTGGATGATGCGGCACTCAACCACCCATCAGATACCGAAGATGGTATTTAGTTTTGAGCCCGGATACTTTGAAATAAAGGGAACCTTTTATGCGAATTATATCTTTTCGTCTCCTTTCAAGTCATCAGAAAAAGGAGATAACGAAATATTCCACCAGCCGATATGTCATATGATGTCGTATTTCGCCGCCTTACATGACGGCAGTTTTGAAATACTGGCGGAACCGGAGAAGAATGTGGTGGTGCTGGTGAAAATACCCTGTAAGGCATAAGTCTTACAGCCTGAAACACGTCTCTTAGAAACAATAAGATAAGGTTAAAACAAAAGGGGATATTTCCATATCCCCTATTCTTTTTTATAGCCTGTATGTAAACTTCGCTTATTTCTTCAATTCGAGTACAGCATTTGACCATGTCCTTACCTGTTCCAGCAGAATAGAGTCGTCAGCCAGTTTCTGTCCATAAGAAGGGATCATCTGTCTCAGCTTGGACTGCCATGCTGGTGTTGCCAGCATTTTAGGGAAGCAGCGTTGCAGCAATTCCAACATAATGGATACCGCAGTGGAAGCTCCCGGAGAAGCGCCTAACAGGGCTGCGATAGAACCATCTGCTGCACTTACCACCTCAGTACCGAATTCCAGGATACCGCCATGCTCAGGGTCTTTTTTGATCACCTGTACACGTTGTCCTGCTACTTCCAGTTCCCAGTCTTCTATCTTTGCTTCCGGCAGGAATTCCTGCAGGGCTTCCAGTCTTTCTTCCGGCGACTGACGCACCTGGTCAATCAGGTATTTGGTCAGCGGAAGGTTATCCAGGCCGGCAGCCAGCATAGGACGGATATTATTGAACTTAATAGACCTGGGCAGATCGAGCCAGGAACCATTTTTCAGGAACTTGGTGGAGAAGCCGGCATAAGGTCCGAACAGGAGGGCCTTTTGACCATCTATCATACGTGTATCCAGGTGAGGCACAGACATAGGAGGTGCACCCACGGAAGCCTTACCATAAACTTTCGCGGCATGTCTTTCAACAACTGCCGGATTTTTGCAGACCAGCCACTGGCCGCTTACGGGGAAGCCGCCGAAGCCCTTGCCTTCAGGAATGTCTGATTTTACCAGCAGCGGCAGAGAACCACCACCGGCGCCTATGAATACAAATCTTGTATGCAGCTTTCTTTTCTTACCTGTCTCCAGGTTTTTCACCTTCAGATACCACCTGCCATCTTCTTCTCTTTCAATGTCGCGTACTTCGTGTTTCAGGTGTACATGTACGCCTTCCTGCTGTTGCAGGTAGTTGATGAGCGCACGGGTGAGGGCGCCGAAGTTGATATCGGTACCCACTTCCATACGGGTAGCCGCTACTTTTTCAGAAGCGTCTCTTCCTTCCATCACCAATGGGATCCATTGTTTCAGGACGGCAGGATCTTCTGAGTACTCCATACCCTTGAATAAATTATTGCTTTCCAGCATCTGCTGGCGTTTTTTCAGATATTGAACGTTGTTCTCACCCCATACAAAGCTCATGTGAGGAACGCTTTGTATAAATGTCTCCGGGGATTTAATGCAACCTTCCTGTACGAGGAAAGACCAGAATTCCTTGGATACTTCAAATGACTCGGCAATTTTGATGGCTTTACCGATCTCAATGCTACCATTTGCCTTTTCGGGGGTATAGTTGAGTTCACAGAAAGCAGAATGTCCTGTACCTGCGTTATTCCATGCATCCGAACTTTCTCCTGCAATGATATCCAGTCTTTCGAATATCTCAATGGTCAGTTCCGGTTGTAATTCTTTCAACAATACACCAAGCGTTGCACTCATTATGCCCGCACCGATTAAAACGATGTCAGGCGCCGATTTAGGAGACATATTAATTTATTTACGCGATTTGCGCTGCAAAAATAATACGAAAAACAATAGTTCTATAACGTTTTAGTGTATGTATTATGGCTTTTTATGATAAAATAACGCCAATTTTCACTGTAACTACCTGCTGTAGTGCATATGCGAAAAATGCAAATATATTGTTAATCCTGTGCTCCGGCCAGCCATCCGAGGGATGTTGCTGTAACAGGTATGAAGTCGGATAGGGGAGCCTCGCAGAGTGAGCAGCAGTATTGTTCCGGCAGATCATGAAAGGAAGTGCCAGGAGCAATATCCTGGCCCGGATCGCCAATGGATTCATCATAAACAGTCAGGCAGCGGGTACATTGATGTACCTCTTTCTCTGGCTGGGTGGTAGTGATAACTGTCTGCTGACCAGCTACATAATTCAGCAGGGGATCAGTAACAGCACTGTTCTCGTAAAATTCACGGCAAAGGGACGTGATATAGGGGCCGAGGTGCTCTTTGGCTACTCCTGTCCGATAGGGTAGTAAAGTGCCCGAATTCGGGTTAAAATCCTGCGTATAAAGAATGTCAAAGCGCTGGTGACCTTTCAGGCGACTTTTGGTTTTGCTTTCCTGTTTGCTGATCACAACGGAACCGAAACAGTTGTTTCCCGGATTGATCCGGATACTGAAACACAATCCGTAGGTCCTGACATCGGCATTATCAAAATGCCGGATGATATGCCTTTTAATGATCAGGGCATCTTCACTGTTATCTTCCACATGCCAGTTCAGTTCATTGGCTGCATGCCTTACATTGATTCCGTATTTACCGAGAATATAGTCCCACAGCCTTCTGTGTTCAGGCGCTATATTCCTGATGATGAGAGATTTCCAAGAAGTGGCGTACAGTTGTCCTGTCCGGGTTTCCAGGCAGATCTTACAGAGGTTCTGCAGGAATGCTACAGGAAACTCCTCATCCCGGCGGTAGATACCCAGCCAGTAATGATTCTCATGCCGGTTGAAACCTTCATAATAGGGCAGATGGAAAGGCGGCAGCTCCAGCTCGGCTGTTACCGGGCGGCAGGTGTATTCCAGCCTGCCCTTAACAAGTGCATATAATTCGTCGTTACTGATGAATGGACGCTCATAGACTATAGACTCGATACATTGACTCAGCTGCCCGATACTGTTCGTATAGACCAGGTCCGGCCATGCAAAAAGACGGCTGCTTTTAGGAAAGCGGATGAACAGATGCCAGTAATGCGCAGCTCCTGCCGCTATCCAGTTAATATGTCCGGAGAAGAAAGGTGTAAATGTTTGTTTACTGTCGCAGATATTCACCTTCAGGGCAGGTGTATAATCAAATAGCGCAAATACGTCCTTGTAGAGACCTTCAGTTAACCAGCTGTCACTAAGGAAAATGCCAGCTGCAGGATAAGAGCTGGTGATATTGGGCGCAGTGCCGTAAGCATGGAACACGATCTGCTGGCGGGCGCAATCTTCTTCAAATTGTTCCCAATATTTACCGGGTACCTCTATCAGCAGCTGTTGTCTTAAGCCGAATTTTACCTGGGTTACCCTGGCTGCTGCCGCTATATCCAGAATGGTCAGCAGTTGTCCGGGAGAGACGATCCCTCCCGTAAAATTGATGCCCACTGTCTGCGAATGTCTGATCATGATTAAACTGCTTGCATGATAAATACTGCCTCTTCCTTCTTACCGGTAGGCAGTTCCTTCTCCAATATGGCTTTTATCTCCGGGCGGCAGCTGCCGCATCCCATTCCTGCGCCCGACGCCTGGCATACACTCTCCAGGGTGGTGGCGCCTTCTTTTATTTTCTCACAGATATTGCCTTCTCCCACACTTCCACAACTACACACAAGTTTGCCGATCACAGGGGTGGCTTTCTTGCCTGAACGCAATAGTTCCAGCCTTTTTTCAGATAACTCTATTTTATTGGAGATCAGGTCCCTGAATTCCAGGAACTCTGATTTGTCACCGATCAGGATAGCGCCTACCAGCCGGTCGTTATGGATAACGCACTTCTTGTAGTAGCGCTTTGACTTATCAATGAATACCACCTCTTCATATGCAGGATCATCAGGTGTTTCTATCATACCCAGCGAACATAGATCTGTACCGTGCATCTTGAGGATATTCATAAACAAAGATCCTTCATAATAACCTGTCAGATCGCCGGCCAGGTAACGGGCTACTACAGCTGCCTGTTGCTCTGCTGCTGCTGTAATACCATACAGTGTGCCATTGAACTCTGCAATCTCTCCGATGGCAAAGATGCTGGAATCACTGGTCTGCAGGTATTCATTTACCACCACACCTCTTTTGCAAAGCAGGTGAGTAGCGCGTGCCAGTTCGATATTCGGCACAGTACCTATCGACATAACGACAGCCTGACAGGCCACATGCCTGCCGCTTTTCAAGCGTATGCCATCAAGTTTGCTCAGACCGGTAAATCGCTCTATTTCATCGTTATACAGGATCTCAATCCCGCGGTCTGTCAGCTCTTCAAATAACAGCTGGCTGCCCAGGGCATCCAGCTGTCGATCCATCAGTTTAGACGTGCGTTGTATTACAGCCACGTCTATATCCATTTCTCTTAGTGAAGCAGCTAATTCAATACCCAGCAGTCCGCCGCCAACAATCATCACTTTTCCTGCTGCCGGGTCTATATGCCTGACGAATGCATCTGCATCACGCCGGTTACGCATGGTAAAGATGCCCTCCAGCGGGGGAGTGTCCCTGAGGGTGGCCGCACGGCTACCCATGGCAAGGATCAATACATCATATGCGTGTATATTGCCATTACTGTCTGTTACCGTTTTCTGCTCACGATCTATTTCATTAACACTCACGCCTCTGTGCAGGGTAATGTCCAGCCTGTTTTCTTCTTCGTCTGTCATCTTCACCAGTTGTGCCCATTGCTGGGTGCCACTGATGTAATCGGGTAACATCACCCGGTTATAAAAAGGCTGATCTTCTTTACTAAATACCGTAATGGTATCAGTAGCGTTTATTTCACGATAAGCCTTTACAAATCCACAGGCGCCTGCACCTGCGCCAATGATAACAATCTTCTGGGCCGGCTTCTGGTATAGCTTTACCTGCACGGCGGTATACTTCAGGTCCGGTTGTTTGGAGATCTTATCTACCAGCCGGTTGGTAAGATTGTTGGCGCGGTTCAGGTCATTGTCAAGTATTTTACCCCAGTGCATGGGGAGGAAAACCACCCCTTTTTTGATGGATTTGCTTAATTGTGCTTTTACGCGCACAACGCCGTTCTCACTGAAGATTTCCACAATGTCTCCTTCACTGATATCTCTATCCATCGCATCTTCCGGATGGATTTCCAGTAGCGGCGCCGGAATATGTTGTTTCAGTTTGCTGACTTTACCGGTCTTGCTCATGGTATGCCACTGGTCGCGGATGCGGCCAGTAGTAAGGATAAGTGGCCACGCCGGATCAGGTGGCGCTGACCGGTTATCATCAGGAAAAGAATGAATAATCGCTTTAGTAGATGCGGTATAAAATTTATGATCAGTAAATAGTCTTGGTGTACCATGATCTGTACCACCGGCAGGATATGGCCATTGTAAAGATCTTTTTTCCTTTAACAACTCATAGCTAACGCCACTCACGTCGATATTGGTCCCTGTGGTCAGCCGGCAATGTTCTGCATATATTGCAGCAGGGCTATCATAGTCAAACCCCTGATATCCCATTTTTTTTGCAAAGCGGCAGATGATCTCTGCATCTGGTAATGCTTCTCCGGGAGCATCATTTATCTTTTGCAGATAAGTGATACGTCTTTCTGCATTGGTCATGGTGCCTTCCTTTTCTGTCCATGCGGCAGCAGGAAGCACCACATCTGCATAACGTAATGTTTCAGGCTTTGAAGATATTTCCTGTACAACAACAAACTTCGCCTTCTGCAAAGCCGCTTCGGCCATACGTGCGTCAGGGAGGCTCACCAGCGGATTAGTGCACATGATCCAGATCGCTTTCAGCCGGCCGTCATTTAATGCTTCAAACATCTCGGTAGCAGTCAGTCCCGGCTTATCAGAGATAGCAGTACCACCCCAGAATTCCTGTACTTCTTTCCGGTGTGCAGGGTTGTCCAGCACACGATGTGCAGGCAGCATATTGGACAGGCCACCTACTTCCCGTCCACCCATGGCATTGGGCTGACCGGTCAGGGAGAATGGCCCGCAACCGGGTTTCCCGATCTTCCCGGTGATGAGGTTGAGATTGATAAGGCTCAGGTTTTTGTTTACGCCTACAGCGCTCTGGTTCAATCCCATTGTCCACATCGTCATAAACCCTTTTGCCTGTCCGATCATGGCAGCTGCTTCATAGATCAGGTCTTCCGAAATACCGCATACTGTTGCCGCGCTGCTAATGCTGCGCTGCATGACAGTATCCCGGTATTTCGCAAAACCTTCTGTGTGTTGCTGAATAAAATTGTGATCGGTATGACCGGCTTCTATCAGCAGTCTGCCAATAGCGTGATGCAGTACGATATCCGTACCTGGCATCAGTTGCAGATGAATATCTGCTATCGCGCAGCTCTGCGTCACACGCGGATCGCTCACAATGATCTTCAGGTCTGGGTTCTTCGCTTTGGCAGCTTCTATCCTGCGCCACAGTATCGGGTGACACCAGGCCGGATTGGCACCGGCTACGAATATGCAATCTGTCTGTTCTATATCATCATAATTTCCAGGCACGCTATCCTCACCCAGTGACAGTTTATAGGCAGCTACTGCGCTGCTCATACACAAACGCGAGTTTGTGTCTATGTTGTTACTGCCAATGAATCCTTTGATCAGTTTATTCACCACATAATATTCTTCCGTCAGGCATTGACCGGAAGCGTAGAAGGCTACAGATTCAGGGCCATACTGCGCTATCATCTGGCTGAACACTGCAGCTGTACGCTCCAGTGCCTGATCCCAGGAAACACGCTGCCGTGGCATATGCCGGTGGTAGCGCATTTCTGGGTAATAAAGCCTGTCTGATGTGTCCATCACGGTGTAATGCAGGTTCATGCCTTTCGAGCAAAGCATGCCCTTGTTCACCGGATGGTCTTTGTCTCCTTCCACGCTGAGTTTTCCCTGCCTGTCCCTGTGTACAATAATACCGCAACCTACACCGCAATAGCAGCAGGTGCTACGATAACTGCCCGCAGGGAGTTTACTATGTTGATGATTGCCTGTCATTGTTATTCTGCAAATGCTACATTCCCGGCAGTTGAGGTGGCCGTTTCTGTAGCAGGTTTCTTAATGAATCTTGTGATCATCACTATAAATGATACAGCTATCACGATATAACCGATATAAGTAAATGCTTCTACATAAGTGATGCTTTCAGACTTGAAAAGGAAGCCGAACAGCATACCTCCCAGGTTACCACCAGCACCTACAATACCACTTACCAGCCCTACATTTTTTTCATTGATAAAAGGTACAATACCATAGGTGGCGCCATTGGCCATTTTCAGGAACAGCGCGAAGCTGAGCATGGATATGATAGCCAGTGCCAGGGAACCTGCCTGTGCAAACAGCAGCAGTCCGATACCTTCCAGCAGTAATACAATTGCCAGCAGAATACCTTTTCCCTTCATGCCTCTCTTGGCGCCTACTTTATCTGATATGATACCGCCCAGCGCTCTTGCAAAAATGTTCATGAAACCAAAGATGCCCGCCCAGAAACCAGCGCTGCTCTGTGATAAATGAAAGGTATCAACGAAGTGTAAGGAAGCGACATTATCAAAGGTGATCTCCATACCGAAACACATACCGTAAGCCATTGTCAGTGCCCATATGCGCCAGTCGCCCAGTATTGTCCAGTCGGTCTTAGTTTTAACACTATTGCTACGGTCTATCTCATCGAAATTGCCTGCAGGGGTGTCTTTGGTGAAACGATGATACATCCAGGCTACTATCAGCATCATTACTCCCGGTACGATCATCGCAAAACGCCATGCTTCCTGTTTGGTATATCCGAATCCTACAATGGCCGCGAAGATGAGCGGCATTACCATATTGGTCACACCACCGCCGAGGTTACCCCATCCGCCGGTAACGGCATTGGCAGTACCTTTTATATTCGCTGCAAACATCATGGATGTATGGAACTGTGTTATTACGAAAGAAGCGCCTATCACGCCGATAGCAAGACGGAACAATAAGAAGGTTGTATAATCATGTGCCAGTCCTACAAGAAATACCGGCAGAGAACCTGCTATTAACAGTCGTATGGCAGTTTTGCGTGGTCCCCAGGTATCGCACAACTTACCGATGATCAGTCGTGCGATAATAGTACTGGAAACAGATGCAATAATAATATTACCCACCTGTGATTTCGTCAGCCCAAGGTCTTCCCTGATGGTAGGCATCAGCGGCGCCAGACCGAACCAGCCGAAGAAACAAACAAAGAACATCAGCCAGGTGGTGTGAAATGTACGCATCTGCACCGAGTTCAGTGAAAAGAGAGGAAGTTTATTAAGAGGTTGTTGAGTATTCATGTTGAAAAAGATCCTGGTGAATAATATTGTTTACTTATTAAAGATCATCTCCGGTCTGATATTAACTGACAAATATGCCCAGTTACTGTTGCTTTGTGCATTGGAGATATTCTTAACTGCGGATGAAGTCAGTGAAGCTGTATTCCAGAAGTGACTGTACCCTGCTTCAAAAGATATCACCTTTGTCATAGAGTACGTTGCCACCAGGTCAGCTTCAGTGCCGAATTTCCGGCTGAGTGAAGCCCCGTTCACCACTACATCACTTGCACTGTAAAACTCATGTACATCTCCGGTCATCTGAAACTTTGATCCCGCCTTATATTTTGTCTTCAGGTAGTAGTCCTGCAAGCCCCGGTTACCGAAGCCACTGGCCACATAGAAGTAATCCATATATCCCCAGAATTTATGCGGTGTACCATACAGCGGATCGAATGCATGGCTCTTGCCTGTTGTACTGACGCCACCGGTGGTATAATCAGCTCCCAGACCGGCGCTGAAGGACTTGCACAGCTGGTATTGAAAAGCGGCAGACAGTAATCCGGCGCTGAGCTCCTGTGCATTGGCGTTCTTTCCGAACTGGTAATATCCTGCTGCGGTAAGCGTCAGCTTATTGAACGTATTAAGAAAATATAGCCCGGTCGTCATGCGTGTATGTGCGCCCTTGTCCCAGATCTTAACACCTGTGCTGTCTGGATGGAATTTGGAGAACTGGTCGGCCAGGAATAAGAAAGAGATAGTTCCTGCAGATAGTTTCCTCGCGCCATACAGATATTCCAGGCTTTTATACATGGTACCACCATTTGTGGTAGTAGTGTAATTTCCCGGGGGAGTAGGATTATAAACCGTACCGGCTGCATTTTCTTTATTCTGGTTGAAAGCAGCACCCAGATGTAAAGTATATGGTCCTGTTTCATACTTCAGCACCGCTGCATCGTGCCGGCGGCCTTGTTGCGCCCAGTCCAGGTTTCCCAGCAGGCGGCTGTCGTCATAAAGTAGTTCCTGCCTGCCGATTTTGAGACTCAGGCTTTTGTTCTTTACTACTGTGTCCAGCAGCATAATTTCGGCCCAGGCTTCGTGCAATAGCAGTCCATTGTTTTCCTGTGTAGTGACCTTGTTAATGGTGGATACGTCCTGTCCCCATATCCGGACGTCCTGTACTGTCAATCCCAGCTTAAAACGGTAGCCACTGAAGCCTGCAAACAGGCGACTGCGTTGGGAGGTAAAAAATGCAGGGGTAGCGCCTTGCGGCAGTGGAGCCCCCTGGCCGTCCTTTAATTCGGTGCGTGTTCGGAGTTGAGCGCCCAGCGTAAATTGCGCATGCGCTGACGGACGGAAAAAAAACATGCAGAGCAGGTAAAAGAAACCTGCTGAGAATAAACGTTTCATGCAGTCTTGGTTGATAATGTGAGCAATAAGAGATATTCCCGCTCTCTGCTGATGCTGATATTATGCTTCCTGCATGATCCCTATGTACACCTTTTCATTTTCGACCCTGACAGGGTAGGTGGTGAGGGAGCATTCTGTCTCGTCTGACAGGCAACGGCCGTCTTCGAGAGAGAATGTTTTTTTATGGAACGGACAAGCCACTTTAGGCTCGCCGTCATGTGTGCCTGTCATGCCGCGGCTGAGGGCCATCTGCTGACGGTGAGGGCACATGTTCTGGGTAGCGTACCAGGCATCGCGCCTGGCGAAACGGAACAATGCAATTTGTACATCATCATATTTCACGCATACTCCTCCGTTTGGCGGAACGTCTATCACATTACAGGCATAGAACCATTCTACGGTTGTGTTTGTGCTAATGGCGGTGGACATAAGTTATCTGTTTATTGATGAGTGTCTTTTAATGAGCCGGGCAATTATTTCCATTCTGCGGCTTTCTTCTGTTCGCGCATTGTGTCAAATTTTACAGTCGGATCTTTTGCTCCCGGCGCATTCACAAAGTGATTAAAGCGCTTGCGCAGTTCAGGATTATCTACTACTTCCTTCCACTCGCATTTATATTTATCTACAAGGGCCTGCATTTCTTTTTCCAGTTCTTCTGCTATTCCCAGGCTGTCATTTACCAATACGTTACGCAGGTAGGTGATGCCACCGTCCAGCTTATTCAGCCATGTAGCGGTACGGGTCAGCGGATCGGCGGTCTTGATGTAGAACATCAGGAAACGGTCTATGTAACGGATACAGGTTTCGCTGTCCAGATCAGCCGCCAGTAAAATGGCGTGCTGTGGTTTGGAACCACCATTACCACCTACATAAAGGTTCCAGCCTTTTTCTGTGGCAATGATGCCGAAGTCTTTTGACTGCGCCTCTGCGCATTCACGGATACAACCGGATACGGCGGATTTGATCTTGTGCGGAGCACGGAGACCGCGGTAGCGTTCTTCTATCTGTATAGCAAAGCTCACGCTATCGTGCAGCCCGAAGCGGCACCAGGTGGAACCCACACAGCTTTTAACTGTACGCAGGGCCTTTCCATAGGCATGGCCGCTTTCGAAACCTGCAGCGATCAGTTCTTCCCAGATATCCGGGAGGTCGCTCAGGTGAGCGCCGAAAAGATCGATACGTTGTCCGCCGGTGATCTTGGTATACAGATTATATTTCAGGGCCACCTGTGCAATGACCAACAGTTTTGCGGGAGTGATCTCTCCTCCGGGGATGCGGGGCACTACGGAATAGGTACCACCCTTCTGGATATTGGCCAGGAAACGGTCATTGGAATCCTGTACAACATCATTCCCTTTGTCCAGGATCATATCATTCCAGAGGCTGGCCATGATGGAGGCAACAACAGGTTTGCATACTTCGCAGCCATCGCCATGACCATAGTGGTCCAGCGCCTCATCAAAAGAGCGTACATCTTTGATGCGGATAAGGTCATAGAGTTCCTGGCGGGAGTAAGCAAAGTGCTCGCAGATAACATTACGGATATATTTACCCTGGGCCTTCATGGTGCCGGTAATGAGATCTTTCACCATTGGGGTACAACCACCACAGCAGGTGCCCGCCTTTGTGCATTTCTTAACGGCGTCCAGTGTTTCATTGCCCGCTTCTACCGCAGTACAGATGGCGCCTTTGCTCACGCTTTCGCAGCTACAGATGATGGCATCATCCGGTAAACCCAGTACGCCCGGACCAGCCTCCTGGCTGCCACCACGGGCGCCCAGCAGTACGTCTTCCGGGTTAGGAGGGAGGATTACCTTGTTTTTGGACGTCTGTAGTAACATATTATATGCGTCCGCATCTCCGATCAGGATACCGCCTAAGAGGTACTTTCCGTCATTGGTGATGCTGATACGTTTATAAACCCCCTTCATGGTATCTTCAAACACGATACTCCGGCTGGTTTCTGCCGGTACAAAAGGATCACCGAAGCTGGCCACGTCCACACCGATCAGTTTCAGTTTAGTGCTCATGTCAAAACCGGTGAAGGTTTTCTGTTGCGCCTCACCAGCAATATGAGTAGCTACCACTTCCGCCATTTCATATCCTGGCGCTACCAGCCCGTAGATCATACCATGATAGAGGGCGCATTCACCGATAGCATATATCTCAGGATCAGTGGTTTGCAGGTATTCGTTCACCACAATACCACCCCGGTGACCGGTTTCCAGGCCACTCAGTTTAGCGAGTTCATCCCGTGGTTTGATACCGGCAGATATTACCAGCATATCAGCCTCCAGGATGCTTTCATCGGCAAACTGTAAGCCGGTGATGGTATCCTCACCTATTACTTCGCTGGTATTCTTATTAGTATGTACTTGTAAACCAAGCTGTTTCAACTGCTGTTCCAGGATGCGGGAACCGCTTTCATCGATCTGCCTGGGCATGAGCCTTGGAGCAAACTCTATTACGTGTGTATCAGAGATGCCGAGGTCCAGCAGCGCTTTAGCTGCTTCCAGACCCAGCAGGCCTCCGCCGATCACCACCCCTCTTTTCGCTTTGGGGGCATAATCACGCATCAACTCCAGGTCCTCTATAGTACGGTAAATAAATACGCCTTTTTTGTCCACACCAGGGATAGGGGGTACAAAAGCGGAAGAGCCTGTGGCAATGACCAGATAATCATATGCTTCTGTAATACCTTTATATGAGTGAACTGTTTTAGTATTACGGTCGATCTGCTGAACAGGATCGCCGAGGTGGAGTGTAATATGGTTAGAGGCATACCAGTCAGCGGGAGCCATTAAAAGGTCGTCTGCTGTTTTGCCGGCAAAAAATTCACTTAAATGCACACGGTCGTAGGCAGGGCGGGGTTCTTCTCCAAAAACTACGATCTCAGCAGCCTGGGCTGACAATTTGGAGATTATTTTCTCGCAAAACTTGTAGCTAACCATGCCATTGCCTATAATTACAATTTTCATTGCCAAAGATTTGTGTTGATAAATTTGAAACGGCTTTTATATGTTTAAATGTTTAATATGATAACAATTTTCCTGATCGAGTCTTAAAAAGTACCGTTTTTTATGATCTGCATCATGAAATTAGCAATAAGAGTTCTAATTTTATAGTGATTGATGTGATTTTACTCATATAAATATTATTGTAATATATCTCGTATGGCATATTTATCTTTGGTGGGAGCAGGACCAGGGGATCCTGAACTGATCACTTTAAAGGCAGTGAACGTTATCCGGCAGGCGGATGTAATATTATATGACGCCCTGGTGAATGAGGCTTTATTGACTTACGCAAAGCCGGGAGCTGTGATCCGGTTTGTTGGCAAACGCTACGGGTGTCATTCTTTATCGCAGCAGGAAATCAATCACCTGATTGTGTCCTATGCCCAAAGCCATGGACACGTAGTAAGATTAAAAGGAGGAGATCCTTTTGTGTTCGGCAGGGCTACAGAAGAGATAGCCGCCGCTAAGGGAGCGGGCATTCCGGTACAGGTTGTTCCCGGTGTCTCAAGTGCATTGGCAGCTCCGGCGGGCCAGATGATACCGCTCACTTCAAGGGGCGTTACCGAGAGCTTCTGGGTAACCACCGGTACCACCCTGACGGGAGAGATCTCTTCGGATATAGACCTCGCGGCACGTTCGACCGCCACTGTTATTATATTAATGGCGATGAGCAAGCTTGAGGCTATTATGGATATATTTGCAGGGTATGGTAAAAGTAATCTGCCTGTGGCCATTATCCAGAACAGTTCTACTGATAAGGAAAAGATGGTTACAGGTACAGTGAAAGATATTGTATTTAAGGCGCAGCATGCCGGCATGTCCAACCCGGCAGTAATAGTGGTGGGAAAAGTGGTGGACCTGAAGGACATGACCGGAACGGTGCAGCAATTAATCGACAGGCATGAAGAAAGATAAACATGATTGCGACCTGCAATCCTGTATGTTATGTAAGTTGTGTATTCCTGCATGGAAACCCGCTATTGCGGCACACAGAAAAAGTTTCACGTTAAAAAAAGGTCAGATGCTCTTCCGGGAAGGAGAGCCGGTGAATGGGATCTATTTCGTGAATGCAGGCAAAGTAAAGGTACACAAGCATTGGGGCGAAGAAAAAGAACTGATCGTCCGCTTTGCAGAAGAAGGTGACATTGTCGGGCACAGGGGTGTGGGCAGTGAAATGGTCTATCCCGTGTCGGCAACCGCGTTGGAAACAGTGGACCTCTGCTTTATAGACCTGGCCTTCTTCCAGGCTACGCTCAAGGTCAATCATGAATTCCTGCACGCTCTTATGATGTTCTATGCAAGTGAGTTGCAGGAGTCAGAGAAGAATATGCGCAATCTTGTGCATATGCCCGTAAAAGGCCGTATTGCACATGCCCTGCTTATTCTCCAGAAAAAGTTCGGGACAAATGGTGATGGTTATATTAATATGACGCTCAGCCGGCAGGACCTGGCATCCTATACCGGCACCACCTATGAAACTGCTTTCCGCATCATGAGCGAGCTTATACAGGAAGACATTATTGCCATTTCCGGTAAAAGCATCGTCGTAAAAGATCCAGCCAGATTGGCGCTCCTGGAAGCAGACGCCGGTTAAAGCAGTTTGTATTCCGATGCCAGCTTCACAACGGAAGTGGTGTTATTTACCCCGAATTTTTCCATCAGGTTCTTACGGTGACTTTCCACCGTATGGGTACTGATGAACAACTGGTCAGCTATCTGCATCGTGGTCAATCCCTTGCCAATCAGCTGTAAGATCTCCTTTTCCCTGCGGGTAATACGTGGTATGGCTTTCAACAGTTCCATATCGGCATTTTTCAGCGCCTCCTTGGTACTGCTGCATAAATATTCCTCTCCATCCATGATAGCATAAATAGCCCTGATAATCTCATTACCGAGTGCATTCTTCAGCACATAACCACTCGCACCGTTCTGCAGCATGCTGTGGATGACAGGCTGCTCATCATGTATGCTCAGCGCGATAATCTTTACATCCTCATATTTCTTTTTCACTTCTCCGCAAAGGGTTACACCGCTGATGTCCGGAAGATTAACGTCCATCAGTATCACATCAGGCTGTCCTTTTTCCAGCGCCTGTAATACACTCTTACCGTCTCCATAATCGCCGTTCAGTTCTATTCCTGCATCACTCCGCAGAATGTTCTTCAACCCCTCTACCATGATAGGGTGATCTTCTACCACTACTACTTTGATCATAACTTCTTACAATTAAGTTTAACTAATTAATGGATGTCGCGCATTCAATGGTAATAGCCGTACCGGTGCCGGGTTCTGACTGAATATCTATCTTACCGCCCAGGAATTCTACGCGGGCTTCTATATTCGCCAGTCCGGCGCCTTTCAGTTTATTACCTACTGTTGTATCAAATCCTTTTCCGTCATCTTCCACAGTAAGGAAGAGGGTATTGTCGGTTTGCTGTAGTAACACAAGTATCTGCGAGGCCTCTGCATGTTTGATGGCATTGTTCACCAGCTCCTGCATGATCCTGTATAATACTACCTGCCGGGTATGTTCCATTGCTTCCGCCTGGAAATTGAACACCTGGCAAATAATATTGTCAGTACCGGTCTTCTTCAGTCCCCTGCAATATTCCACGGTAGCCTCTCCCAGACCATATTTGATAAGTATCTCAGGCATCATGCTACGGGCTATGCGGCGTAGTTCATCCATTGCGCCATCCAGCCGCTGTAGGGTATTCTGTATCAGCGACTGCCTGTGTACTGTTGTCTGGGAGGGAGTAACAGTAGACAGTTCCAGTTTAATGCCTGATAATAGTCCGCCCAATCCGTCATGCAGATCACGCGCCAGCCTGGTACGTTCTTTTTCCTGTCCTTCCAGCATTGCAGAGAGGAGGGATATCTTATGTTCCTGGCGGATGCGTTCCACTTCAAATTCATGCAGTTGTCGCTGTTGTTCCAGTAGCTTGCGGCCGTTACGGTAAAAGAGATAACTGAGCGCCGCTACTACCAGTAATGATAATATAATCACCACCATCAGCGATATCAACAGCCGGTTCTTCTGCAATGCAAATTCCTGGCGTTCGTTCTCATGCTGCAACAGCTTGATGCGGTTCTCTTTTTCGGAAGACTGGTAGTGCGCCTCCAGCTCATGTATCTTCTCCGTCACTTCCCGCTCCTGCAGACTGTCTGCAAGTATGATGTACTTCCGCAGATATTTGTATGCTTCGTCAGGAAAGTGCTGTTTGAACGACAGTTCTGCCATCAGGTCCAGGGCATGTAAACGGAAGGGGAAATCCTTCAGCGTATAGGATAAGCGCCCGTATTCGTCCATCAGCTTCATGGCCTTGTCGTACTGGCCTTGTTTTTCAAAGAGTTTTGCCAGTGAGTACAGGTTATTGCAGATGGCGACGTTGTAGTTCAGTCTGCGGGCAATAGTTAATCCGTTGTAAAACATATTGGCCGCATGATGATACAACTGGTGCTTCACATCCAGCAGTCCCTCGTGGTAATAATAGTCTGCCCATATATTAATGGAGTCTACCCCCGTCTTGTCCAGCTTTTCTTTGGCCTCCAGCAGATGGTTTTCCATTTTCTGCAGGCTGTCCAGGTGATACATACAACTCGCCAGGCTGAGATGCCTGCTGGCTATCAGATCATAATAACGCGAAGGATCTTCGTAGCTGGTCAGACTTTTATAATAATATGTGATAGCGGTCTTATACTGTGATTTACTAAAGAAAATATCTCCCAGGTCCTGATAGGTAGCGTTCAGCTCAGGGATGGCGTTCATTTTCTCCAGCAGGGGAATGGTCTGAAGGTATTCTTCCGTCTGTAACTGCGTTTGCCCCTTATTGCCCAATACCTCCGCCAGGTTGATCTTGATGTTGGCTAACAGCATACGGCCTTCCCGGCTGGTATCTTTCAGAATATCCTCTCTGGCGATGAGCAGGTGTTTTTCCGCCTCCTGGAAGTTATTGATGGAATTGAACCAGGCGCCTATTGCCAGGTAAGTACGTGCAATACCCAGTCTGCTCTCATTCTTTTCTTCCAGCTGCAATGCCTGCTGGAAATATTTCAGGGCCTGTATAGTGTCTCTCAGCGGTAGTTTCCTGGCCAGCCTGATATATAGATCAGCAGATACCGCGTCGGAAGACCCCCGCTGGCTGGTCGTTTTCTGGGCGTACAACCGGGCAGTTATACAAAATAGGACGATAAGTATAGGTATTCTCATGGACATAAATCAGGGCGGAAATATATAATTATTTGAGATACATATCCTTATTATTTTTCCTTTGTAAAAGTATCAATAGGTCCTCCCTGGGAAAACCCCTGTTTTCCGGGATTTTTTTCCCTGACTTCGTGATTAATTTTGCACTGTGATTTTGAAAGCCCTTGAAGAAGAATGTTACAGGTATATATGCTGCTTTAATTATCCCTGAAGATTGTTTATACACAATGTTTTATGTGGATTGGCATGTATACTCCGACGATATCACAAGCACATTACCAGAAATATTTTAACCGTCTTTATAGTATCAACATAGTATCAACACGAACGAAATCGTGACCATTTTTGTAAGGCCCCAGATTGTATTTTTGTTGAAGAACCACGATGAAGGGCAGCGGGTGTGTGGACCCGCTGCCATCCACCATCGCCTCCTTTTTTAAAAAACTCTTCCATTTTCAGGCTAAATTCGTACCCGGCAACAACAGTGAACGGTTTATGAATAAGTATATTTTTATTGCCAGCTTTATTGGAATCCTTTTAGCTACAACAGGGGGGGGATGTAAACGGCAGCGCGATAGTGGCAGGGCTGCAATTCCGGATACAGCGATGGTCGGGGAATTAATGCAGCATGCAGAACGCTGTCTGAACAAGCCAGGGTCTTTTGCATCAGACATGGACAGCGCCATGAACATGGCCGGGGAAATGGAACGGATAAGCACTCAACAACAATATAAACGTGGTATTGGGTTAAGCAGGTTATTGCGCGCCAAAACGCTCAGGGAAATGGGGAAGGGCACTCAGGCGAGGGAAGTGGCTGCACAGGCCCTGGAAATACTTAGTCAGGCCGGTACTGCCAGGGAAAAAGCCCAGGCACTGATCGAGCTGGGAGGCTCGTACAGTAACGACGGAGATGATATGTCCCGTAAAATAGCGCTCTATGAACAGGGAATGCAGATTTATGCCGGCCTGGGTGAGAAGCTGACGGAGGCGCAATTGAGGGAATTCATAGGAGATCTCTACCAGGTGAAGCAGGACTATCCCAATGCGCTGAGCAACCTGAAAAAGGCAATTACCCTCTACCACGAAGTTGGCTACAAACGCCTGCAGGGCGTTTACGGACTTATCGGGTATGTTTATATACAGACAGATAATTTCCAGGAGTCGCTCCGCTATAATACGCTTGCTGTAAAGATCGGTGAAGAGATGAAAGATAGCGGATCATTAATGGCAACTGTCTATGGCCGGCTTGGCGACTGTTACTTTTCTGTTGAGAACAATCAGCAGGCGATGGGCTGTTACAACAAGGCATTACCGCTTGCCCGAGCCAATAAAGACTCATTTGCGGTAATGAATATACTGGCCAACATTTCCCGGGTACTGGCAAAAACGAAGTCCTACAGACAGGCGCTGGATTCAATTGACGTAGGAGTAGCTATAGCACCGGAACTGGACGTATATGATGAAGGCCTCTTTAATATTTTACGGATGCATATCTATATAGCGGCAAACGATATGCCGCATGCAGAAATATATTTCCGGAAACTAAAGAAGGTATATGACCAGGAGGATTTACACGAAAACATGCGGCAGGCCCTGCGGTATTCAATGGCATTCTACCTGGTGAAAGCCGCTCACTTCAATGAAGGACAACAATACCTGGATGCTATGTCCCGTATGCTGGGCCGCTATCCTGTGATAAAATCCAAACGGGCTACAACGGAGTATCTCTACTACCAGATAGACTCAGCTGCAGGAAACCTCGGGTCAGCAATAACGCATTTCAGAAATTTTAAGACGATATCTGATTCTCTCAGGAATATGATGCAATCCAGACAGATGGGAGAATTGCAATTCCAGTTTGAAACAGAAAAGAAGGATAATGATATTAAACTGCTGGTACAGAAGAGCAAGGCCCAGGAAGTCTCCCTGCAGAAAGAAAAGATCATCAGAAATGTAACCATCGCTGGTGTTTTCCTGCTGATCGTTTTTCTGGGACTGATCTATAGCCGGTACAGGAACAAAAAAATCATGAACATCAGGCTGGAGACTCAGCGGAATGAGATCAACAGGCGAAACGAGGACCTCAGGAAACTGGTGGATGACAAGGAATGGCTGTTGAAAGAGATCCATCACCGCGTGAAAAACAACCTGCAGGTCATTATCAGCCTGCTGAACACACAGTCCCGGTATCTTAACAATAAAGATGCACTTGAGGCCATCCGGAACAGCCAGCAGCGCATGTATTCCATGTCGCTTATACATCAGCGGCTCTACCAGACGGATAACCTCGGTAAGATTGATATGCGCTGGTATATTCCGGAGCTGATCGGTTATATGAAAGATGGGCATGAAGCAGGGAATAACACCGAATTTATTGTTGACTGCGGGCATATAGAACTTGAAGTTGTACAGGCAGTACCGCTGGGACTTATTCTCAACGAGGCTATCAGCAACGCACTGAAATATGCATTTCCTGACGGAAGAAAAGGAACGATCACTGTAAGCCTGAAAATGGGAGCCGATAAAAATTGCCTGCTCTTTATCAGTGATGATGGGATAGGCATAAAAGATCTCAATGATGCGCTTGAAAGCGATTCCCTTGGTATGCGTCTCATGCAGGGATTGAGTGATCAGTTGGATGGTGCGTTCTTGTTGCAGAACAATCATCCGGGAGTATCTATTAGTGTGACTTTTCCGTACCATGAATTTGCACCGGAGAACAGAAAATATATATTGAACTGATGACGCATAAAGGGAAAATACTGATCGTCGAAGATGAATTCATTGTTGCCAACGATCTGCAGCAAATGTTGCAGAAGGCAGGATATGTGGTTTGTGGCATTGCATCGTCTGTTCATAAAGCGCGGACACTGCTGCAACAGCAACAGCCGGATTGGGTGTTGATAGATATCATATTGAAGGGTGATTATTCAGGGATCGATCTTGGTAATGAACTGATGCAACAGCATATTCCTTTCCTGTACATTTCTGCGAATACAAACCAGCGTACACTGGAAGCTGCCAAACTTACCCGTCCGCACGGGTTCCTGGTGAAACCTTTCCGGGAAAAAGACCTGTTCATTATGCTTGATATTGCCAGGTATAAGTTGCAAACGGAAGCCGGTCAGGATAAAAGCCAGAAGCCCCTGAAAGCAGGTAATACGAGTCTGCAGATAGCTGATACCGGATCTCATACGGAAGAAACGCTGGAAAAGATAAAGATCGTTGCTCCTGCAGATACATCTGTGTTGATCACAGGAGAAAGCGGTACGGGTAAAGAACTGGCGGCAAGAGCAATTCACAGGTTATCGCGTCGCAGCGAGTTGCCGATGGTAGTAGTGGATTGTGCTGCACTACCTGTGGCGCTCATTGAGACAGAACTGTTTGGCCATGAGAAAGGTGCTTTTACCGGCGCAGGTCAGAGAAGGGTAGGGAAGTTTGAACAGGCGAACCAGGGAACGATCTTCCTGGATGAAGTAGGAGAGTTATCGCCGGATGCACAGGTCAAACTATTAAGGGTGCTTCAGGAAAAAGAAGTTGTCCGTATAGGAGGTGATATACCGGTTAAAATAGATGTGCGTGTGATTGCTGCCACTAACAGACAGCTGGAAAAGGAAGTGGCTGAAGGGCGTTTCAGGCTGGATCTGTATTACAGGCTCAGTGTTTTTCCGATTGAGCTGGTTCCGTTACGGGAGCGGAAACGGGATATTCCTCTACTGGCCAACTATTTTCTGAAGAAATATACTGAGAAAAACAAGGCCGGTGTTGAAAAGATAACGGAGAGTGCGATGCAGCAGCTGATGTCATATGACTGGCCAGGCAATATCCGGGAATTGGAGCACCTGATAGAACGCCATGTACTCCTGGCCACGGGTAAAGATATCTCTGTATTTGGGCTGCCCTCATCCAACGTAGTTCCTGGCGTTGAACAGGCAGGTAGACTTAAAACAATGGATGAAATGGAGCGTGATCATATCCTTGCTGCATTAAGGGCCAGTAAAGGCAAAGTATCAGGCCCCGGCGGTGCTGCCGAAATGCTAGGGCTTCCTGCACAGACATTATATTCAAGAATAAAAAGACTGGGAATAAAACAGGTGTTCAAATAACATTCACCTTCCTGGAAGATTGGCGGATATTAAAATGCTCTTTTTTTATGCCTAGTTTCTGCATCCGGGAATTGAGGGTGGTAGATGGTAATCGCAACTTCGCAGCAGCCCCATTAGGCCCGGCAATCCTGCCATTGCAAAGCCTGACCACTTTCAGGATATATTCCCTTTCCATTGTTTCCAATGGCACTATGCTGAATGCGTTTTCCTTGTCAGCTGAAGGTGTTTTATGAAGTGCGCCAGGGAGGTCTATATGCAGCACATTCTCTTTACTAAGCAGTATTGAACGTTCCAACAGGTGTTCCAGCTCCCTGACATTTCCTGGCCAGTCATGATGCATCAGGCTTTCCATAACTTTATCCGGCACTACAGGCGCCTTTTTCCTGTTGACAGTTGTATAACGCCGGAGGAAGTGAGTAACGAGGACCGGAATGTCCTCTTTGCGGTTACGCAGCGGGGGGACTGAAATGGGTATTACATTCAGACGATAATACAGATCATGCCTGAAATTACCAGCTCTCACTTCCTCTTCAAGATTACGGTTGGTGGCGGCAATAATGCGCACATTCACTTTAATAACACCTTTACCTCCTATACGCTCTATTTCCTTTTCCTGTAATACTCTTAATAGTTTAGCCTGGAATTCCAACGGTATTTCTCCTATTTCATCAAGGAACAGCGTACTGTTTTCTGCCAGTTCAAACTTACCGATCCTGCGCTGTAAAGCTCCTGTAAAAGCGCCTTTCTCATGACCGAAAAGTTCGCTTTCAAAGAGGCTGTGAGGCAATGCAGCACAGTTTATTTTTATCATCATGTTATTCCTGCGTGGGGATGCGGCATGTATGGCACTGGCAATTACTTCCTTGCCCGTACCTGTTTCTCCCAGTAGCAAGACTGTCGAGTCAGATGGCGCTATCCGCTCCACCACAGTTATTATATTTTGTATTCCGGGGGATGTGCCGATAATACTTTTAATGCCATTACACGATCCTGCCTTATCCTGTAAACTGAGGTTACCTTCTTCCGGATCTCCTTTGTACTTCCTTATTTCCCGGAGTTGTTGTTCAATCTTCTCACCGAAAATAATATTGCCGAATCCTGCTCCCAATATATCTGCTATACCTTTGAACAGTCTGAATTTTTCAACCTGAAAGGAGCCTTTCTTCTCTCCATAAAGATATAAGACGCCTATGGGCATACCTCCTCCTGAAATTTTTACCAACAGCATTTCCCTGATACCTGCATTGAACCAACGATAAACATAGCGGGGAACAGTGTTCGCCTTCATGGCCGTCTGCAGGTCTATAAGCACCGGTTCTTCCGACGCAAGCGCCTTTTCAAAAATGCCATCATTGATAGAATGACTGGTCACGATGATAGGTGTTTCACCCCTGTAAGAAGGAATAGTGTTTTCTTCCGTATGCAGGAATGGTGAATGCGTCACTCCGTCTTCATTGATCAGACAGAGTGTATAATATCTTCCTCCGAAAAGCTCGGGGAACTGGTCGGTGATAACCGCGCGGAGATCCTGCCTGCTCTTTGCTCCGGCAACGATGCTGCTCAATTCCAGCAGGACGGCCTGTTCTCTTTTCTGTTGTTCAAGGCTTTCAATAAGAAAATGGCTGTCCGGAATAGATAGACGGCTATTCTCTTTGGGAGTACTTTCTTTTTCCATATGCTCACGATGTTCCTGAACAAACATAATCACAATGCAGAAGATCCTGCCGAAATGTTACGTTTTCCCGCAATTTTAGGCTCCTGCATAAATTCACGAAATATCGTAAATAAAAGTTCGTGTCTCCGGGAATGCTTGTATTGATAATCAATTGAATAAGAGTGGGTATGGCATTTGACCTGGTAATTATCTCATTTAATAAAAACGATAAGAATGAAACAGTTGTCAGTTAAAAATGTGGTCATCGTTCATGGCGCATTTGCCGATGCTTCCGGTTGGGAGCCTGCGTATCAGTTACTCCGTGCGCATGGTTTTAATGTTACGCTGGTTCAGAATCCGACCAGTACGCTCCAGGCAGATGTAGCTGCTACTGTTGCAGCGCTCGACAGGCAGGATGGTCCGGTGGTGCTCGTTGGACATTCATGGGGTGGCACCGTCATCACACAGGCGGGGTTGCACGCTAAAGTAGACAGCCTGGTGTATGTAGCGGCTTTTGTTCCCGATGCTGGTGAGTCTACACTCGATCTCGTGCAATCTGCACCTATACTGGAAGTGAATGGCATCCTTCCGCCGGATGAAAAAGGACTGGTCTACCTGGACAAAGACAAATTCAATGCTACTTTCGCTACGGGACAAACAAAAGCGAAATCAAGCTTCATGTATGATTCCCAGATCCCGCTTACGGTAACCGCTTTTACCGATAAGGTAACGGTTGCGGCATGGCGTTCAAAGCCTTCTTTTGCTATAATGCCAACAGACGATGGTACAGTAAATCCTGTATTGGAACGTAAAATGTACGATCGTGCAAAATGTAATGTCACAGAGGTGACTGGTGGGCATACATTCTTTATGAATGATCCTGAAAGTGCGGTACGTGTTATTCTCACTGCTGCGGGCGTTAAGTGATCTTTCAGCTTAAAAATAAGGGTGGGATTATTGTCCCACCCTTATTTATTGAACGCTGTTGTGCATTAAATACGCTTAAATGACCACAGCTGATGATTCCCCCCGTTGTTTGTATATTGTACTACGCGTGCGCCCGGCACTGTTGATTGTGCTGTTATCTCCAGGACCTTACCACTTTGTACACCCGTGATGGTATAATAACCATCTCTCTGGGCTGTGATGGTCCACTTTTGATTATCACCGCCATTATAGTCATACAACTGCAGGCCGGCTCCATTTAGAATGGATTGTCCTGTGATATCCAGGGCTCTGCCGCTTTGTACACCGCTTATCTGGTACTGATTATTACCCAGATGTCTGACCTGCCAGCGCTGGTTCTCTCCGTTGTTGGCCGTCCATTGCTGTATCGGTGTTGCATTAGCGGTAGATTGTCCGGTGGCGTCAAGTGCTAAATTGCTGTTCTTATTGACGATATTGTAGATGCCGTCCGGTATCGCCTGACTAGCTCCCGTATATGAGGCCAACACCTCCTTCAGCAAGGCGGCGGCTTTTATATGACCGGCTTCGCTGGGATGCAGGTTATCCGGCAGGTAATCTGCTGTCGACTGCGTTAACCACCCTTCTGTATTGATGTAATGCACCTTTTTGTCGCCGGCAGTGATACGGTTTTCAACGGCGGCTACTGTAGGTTGTGAACGTATGCCGAGAAAAGTACGCATGACAAATATCTCCGCCTGCGGAAACCTGGAGCGGATACCTGCCAGCAGCCCTGTATACACCTCCCGGAACGTACTGTCGGAATCTTCATAGTCACTGTCGTTCGTACCAAGGTTGAGCACCACTACCTGTGGTGTATACTTCGTGAAATCCCAGGCAGGAGAGGAGGGATAATTCGGTGGCTGCAAGCGGAAATATTGTGCGTCCATGGCTGTTCCATGCCTCGGACTGCTCACCAGTGCAATGCCGGGGTAGGCGATCTGTGTATGTTCAGCTCCCAGCTCTTCCGAACAGATCCATGCATAGTCAGACACATTTGCCTGACCATTCAGGTATCCTGCGGTAATGGAATCACCAATGTATTCGATGAGATAAGAACCGGTGGATGGCTTGCTGGTAGCCGCTCCCGCGTCCAGTATCAGTCCCATAAAACTGAACACATAGTCATAGTCCCTTCCCTGTGCTACTGCCAGTGTGTGTGTACCGTTTGCAAGTGGCATGGCCGTAAGGTCAATAACACCGCCTACATTCTTATAAGAGATCCAGGGACCATTATCGATCCTGGCATAGAAATTACTTGTGTTGCCGGTCCTTATTTTGACAGTGGTACCTGTAAAGTTCACTTTAAAATAAGCGCCACCCCAATAACTTGTATAGCGGCTGTTATCGCTGACATCCCAGCGTCCGAAATACCTGATATTGGCATCATCAGGCGTGCCGCTGCCTGCCGCTGCCAGCGCATAGGCCATCTTATCCGGTGCAGTCATGGCATCCTGGCTGTTATCCTTCTTTGTGCAGGCATTCAGCAGGAAGGAAAGTATCAGTATAAAATTTACACTTAATCTGCGTAACATGTTTTCCTGTTTTATAATTACAATCTTCACAAACTATCATCTCATGGAGCACTGATGATCCATTGCTGATTGGCGCCATTGTTCAGAGAATATTGTTCAATAAGCGTTCCTGCTACTGTGGATAATGCCGGTACTTCTATAACTTTCCCGCTTTGCACACCCTGTATCGTGTAATAGCCTCCTGCAGTTGGCGTGATGACCCATTGCTGGTTGGCGCCATTGTTATAATCATAGAGCTGCAGTTTAGCGCCATCATCGAGGCTCTGCCCGGCAATATCAAGAGATTTCCCGCTCTGCACCCCAATGATCTTATAATGATCGCCGCCAAGACTGGTGATGACCCATTGCTGATTGGCACCGCCGCTGTATGACCATTGTTGTACAGGCGTCTGATTTACCGTACCCTGTCCCTTTGCATCCAGTGCCAGGTTGCTGTTGCGGTTAATGATCCTGTAGGTGCCGTCGGCCAGCGGACCTTTTCCACCTATGATATGTTGTGTGGGATGTGTAGCCTGGTAAGGGATCTCTCCCTTGATCATTCTCCCTGCATCATGTACGAGGCGCAGGTAGAAATCTGATGACACGGCCACACCATCCTGGTCAAGATTGACAAACGTAGTGCCTGCGGGACTCTGTGATGCATTTTCTGCCACTTTGAAAATAGCGGTGCCCTCATTCACCTCGTCGAACATGGCGATATAAAGACTTTTCACACCTACTTTTTTCATCACTGCTACCTGGGCCCACATAAAATCTCCATGGCTTCTTGGTATTTCATTAAGAGGACTGCCGGCGTTAGTGTTATGGAAGGAGAAGCCTGGATAGGCAATCGGCTGGTAGTCTATACCATGAGATTCACAATAATCATAATCGCCCTGTATCCATGGCTGATAGGACGCTACCACCTGCGCCGCCACTGCCCATGGGGCCAGCATATTGAAGGATTCATAAACCTTCGTGAAGTTGGTCCGGGAAAATACATCAGGTGTACGCCAGTCCATGGGCACACTACCAATGACATAACATCCCTGGCTCTTAAACCAGTTGACAACATCGATACAGGCAGCAGAGTCGCCACCCCCCGGTTCTTTTGCGCCCTTATAACCCATCCCGAATATACAAACCACAGGTTTCCCGTTCTGTCTTGCATAAGCAGGCGAAGACAGCAGGTCCAGGCTGCCGGTAATGGTATTGACCCAATCCGTTTTCAGGCGGCTCTGCATCTCAGCATCTCCTGAGATATCGTACATGATATAAAACTTTCTCCCGGTAGCTTCTGCGGCAGCCCTTACTTTCCGGGCCATACCATCCCTTTGCGACTTAAAGGGCGGATCAGACAATTCCCCGGTGAACCGTTGCAGTGCCGCACAGTCAATACCGTTTTCCTGCATCCATCTGAAATGAACATCGACGGTCGACTGGTCGTAGGAGGAGAACATCTTCGCCGGTTGCCCGTTTCCGAGAGCAGGGAATGGGGTTTGATAAGTCACCGAATACTCCCTGGTATCGGGCCACATTTCCAGGTTCTGGTGTGTCCACCGGTCCACAGCTGATCCATCGCCAGGAGCGGTGAACCATCCCTGATAACCAACGGTTACTTTTCCCACCACATCACCGACGGGAGAACCTTTTAAAGCAGCATCAGCGGTCAATGCTGCAGGTGGCATAGTTTCCGTATTAGTTTCTTTTTTGGTACAGGCAGATAGCATAGCTATCAACAAGCCTAAGGCAAGACAGGTTTTCTTCATAAGATAACTGGTTACTTGAAATGGTTATTGGTTTCCGGTATTCCGGGTTTTCGCCCCGTATATCGCAAAGCAGGGGCCATATCACTAATGACTTATCTATGAGAACATTTGCTGCCGGAATGAAGAATTTATTTTACGGTATATCGTAAAATTGCGAAAGATAATTATGAAGTGAAATAAAACAGGAATCAAGTGTCTGCAAAGAAGGGACAAACCAGAAACCAGGGAATGAAATAGAAAAAAATAGAAACAGGAAGTGGAAATAACAAATGGATATTAATATAGAATAGTAGAGAATGGGGGAATTATAGTTCGCAGGGCCCTATAAGTAGGCGGCAGGTTTAAGGATGGCCCGCCAGCCATCCCTGGAACCTGCCAGCACGACTCTTATGCCAATGTACGCGTCTCCGGCTTATACCTCACAAAAAACGCCAGCCATATCGTCCTCGATACCCGCATAATTGGTGGTTGCAATAGCACCAGCAATACCGCATTAATCCCCAGCCACCAGAACATCCGGTTATCGTACAAAGAAAACCCGATAATCACCCACCAGGCAACAAATGTCGCCACACTAAACGCCACTGTCAATGCATAGCTGACATATCCTGTCCCGTAGTAAAATCCTATCTCTCTTTCAAAATCCTCCCCACACACCGGACAGTGATCATTCATCTCGGTAAAGTGCTTCAGGTTATAAGCATTATCTGATGTAAATATTTTTCCCTTGCGACAGGCAGGACACCTGTTCTGTAGTATGCTGCCCGGCAAGTTAGGCTTTTTGTCAAGTTTCGCTGCACACATATAATAGTTGTTTAACTACATCAAAGGTACTTCAGGCCCTCCCCGCCATTATGGTGGTATTCCGCTTAATTATGGTATTTTTTACTGATTCGTCGCAGGAAAAAGGGAGTACATATAAAATATTTTTATTTTATAGGGGTGCTTTCTATTTTTGTCGTTATTATTATCTTAAGACAAGTCTCAACACCATGACGGGCAAGATGCGAAAGAGGATTCTCCGGATCGTTTTAATACCTATTGCTATCCTGATAATACTGGCCGGTATCGCAATAGGCGTACTATATTCCCAACAGCAACGCCTCATTAACCTGGCGATCAAAGAGTTAAATAAACAACTGCCCGGCGAGCTGGTCATAGAAGGTAGTACTATCTCCCCATTTCAGAATTTCCCTTACATCTCCATAGGACTAACAAACGTCCGGTTTTTCGCCACAAAACAAAAGACCGGCAGACCTATGTACCAGCTTGAAAAGCTGTATGTGGGATTCAGCCTGCCAGATATACTCAGGCAGAAATACAACGCCAAAGTAATTTTACTCAAAAAGGGGCACCTCGACCTGGTAAGGGACGTGAATGGTAACCTGAACATCGTTGAAGCCAACAGGATACAACAGGATACTGTCGCGACTGCGGAAGCCGGATCCGCAGCCCTGGACCTGGATATCAAAAAGATAGTACTGAAAGATCTGGATATCGATTTTTCCGATAAACAAAGCGGTCAGCATGTCAATGCACATATAGGGAAAGTAAAAACCGCATTCCGCCTGGACAGCGCGAACATCTTTGCCCATCTGGAAGGAGGTATGATAGCCGATTATACCACCCCGGTAGATACTTCCCTGTTCCGGCATAAAAAGGTAGAACTGGACCTGAAGCTTACATATGACCAGCGCCATGAGTTTGTCAGCCTGTCGGAAGGTGGCCTGAAACTGGAAGATGCCAGCTTTAGCGTAACCGGAACAGCAGACCTGAAACATGGTAATAATGTCAACTTCAAAGTGAAGGGGGATAAACCTGATATCGGCCAGTTATTGTCCTTTGCACCGGCATCGGTCGCAGAGCAACTTAAGCAGTTCCGTTATGATGGCCGCCTTTATTTTGATGGGATCATCAAAGGAAAACTCTCTGGTGATCAGCTGCCACTGATAAAGATCAACTTCGGATGTGAGAATGGCTGGTTACTGAATGCCACTGCCAATAAAAAGATCGACTCCCTGGGTTTCAAAGGTTTTTATACCAACGGTGCGGAACATTCCCTGAAAACATCAGAACTGCACCTGCTCAGTGTGAGCGCCCGTCCCGAGAAAGGTATCTTCAAGGCCAATTTTGTGATGAAAGACTTTACTGATCCGAAGATGATCATGCAGATCAATTCGGATCTGGAACTGGAGTTTATAGGCGCATTTCTCGGCATCGCCGATCTGCAGCGTCTAACAGGGCATATCAACCTGAAGATGGATTTTAATGAGCTGGTTGACATGACCGTACCGGAAATCTCTATGGGTAAGCTGAAACAAGGTATCCAGAGTGAACTGAACGTGAGTAACCTGACTTTCCGTATTCCCAATTACCCGCATATCATCCATAACCTGAACCTGCATGCTGACATGAAGGGCGGTTTCGTAAAACTGGATACGCTGTCCTTCTACTTCGGCAACTCCGACTTTGCCATGAATGGCTCCCTGAGCGATCTGCCGGCGCTGTTCCACCAGCAGGAAAAGCCGGTGCTGTTAAAATTCAATGCACGTAGTAAGAAGATGATCATGAAGGAGCTGTTGTCATACGATTCAACAGTGGCAAAGAAAGCAAAGGAAGAGATCTATGGTTTTAATATAGGACTGTCGCTGGAAACATCTGTAAAAGAACTGCAGCACCCTGCTCCCTTGCCCAAGGGCAAATTTAAAATGGAGAAACTGTACGCCAGTTTCAAAGAATATCCGCACGCCTTCCATGATTTCGGAGCTGAGCTCACCATCAATGATACAGCCTTATTACTGCGGAATTTCGGAGGTATGATAGACAGTAGCGACATACGTTTCAGCGGCCGTGTGATCAACTACCAGCTTTGGTTTGATAAAGTAATGCGCGGAAAGACACAGGTAGCCTTTGATCTGAAATCGCAGCACCTGGCCATGAAAGATGTACTGGGACCCATCAGCCGCACCTTTGTTCCGAAAGACTACCAGCAGGAAGTGGCTTCCGGTATATGGCTGCGTGCGAAGGCTGATCTGCGCTACGACTCCATATTCAAATTCGCCAAGGTAAAACTGGCGAATGTATCGGGAGAGCTGCAGGAACATAAGATCAAGGTGGATAGTATCAGGGGGACAGTAAAGGTAGGATCTGATAGTTTCCTGAAACTCGATACGCTCACAGGCCGTATCGGTAAAACGGATTTTGATATCAGCATGCGCCTGTATATGGGAAAAGATACGGTGAGACGTAAGAAGGAAAACTTCCTGCAATTCACTTCCCGGAATCTTGACCTTGACCAGCTGACCAACTACAAATTAACAGCAAATGAAGATGATGAAACCGTTGTCGCAGCACCGGCAGCAGGCCGTACCGTGATCAAAGACACTACTCATTCCAGCGGCTTTAATATCTTCAAAATACCATTCATTGACTTCCGCGCTACAGTCAATATCGGCAGGGTAAAATACCACCGCCTGTGGCTGAAGAACGTTACCAGCAACATCCGCATGCAGGCTAACCAGCACCTGTACCTGGATACGCTGGGCATGGGCATAGCAGAAGGCCAGATAGGAATGAGAGGTCATTTCAATGGTACTGATCCGAAAAAGATATACTTCCGGAGCAGGATAAGGGCATTTGACGTCAATATCGAAAAACTGATGCTGAAGCTCGATCACTTCGGACAGGACTATGTGATCAACAAGAATGTGAAAGGCCGTCTCAACGGACAGATCAGGAGCCGTATACAGATGCATCCTGACTTTACGCCTATCATCGATAACTGTGAGGCGCAGCTGGATCTCGATATCCACAATGGCAGCCTGGTGAACTTTGCACCCATGCAGGCGATGGCGGGTTATTTCAAAGACAAAAACCTGAACATGATCCGCTTTGATACATTGCGGAATAAACTGACGCTGAAGAATGGCGTGCTGGAAATACCGAAGATGAATATCAACTCTTCCCTGGGTTTCATGGAGATCTCAGGTAAACAGTCGCTGGATATGAAGATGGAGTACTACATGCGTATACCAATGAAGATGGTGACACAGGTAGGTTTTCAGTCCCTTTTTGGACGTAAAAGGGAAGAGGTGGATCCTGACCAGGTGGACGCCATTGAATACCGCGATAAGGATAAAAAGATCCGTTTTATGAATATCAAGGTAACGGGTACACCGGATAATTTTAAAGTCGGATTAGGAAAAGCTAAAAAGGCATAAAGCAACATAAGCTGAAGAAGAGAGCCGCTCTGTAAAAGGGGCGGCTTTTTTGTTGCGTGGACATAAAACTAAACTCAGTCACGCATTTGTTATTCCCGTTTGCGTAAAAGAAATTCCCACTTTGATCAATTCCCCTTAGCTTTTTGAAATAGCTTTGCTTCAATCTAATGAAATAAAAGACACCTATTTAACCCATTTTAAAACCATTTTAGCAGGCCGCAGTTCGTCAGTTCCTGCAGCCGTCTATAGCGGAAAAACCGATTGATACTATTTTGATTTATGCAACAGAAGCGTAACAAATGTGGTGACCACATACCGGCCTTTCTATGCCCGGAAAGCGGCACCTGTTTTGACAGATTGATTCCCTCCTGCGGTCATTTTTATCTCCGGCCATTACAGCTGGATATAGATGTCCCGTTTATACATGAATGGGTAAATAAACCTTATGCAGTTTACTGGCAGTTGCAGAACAGCACAGTAGAGAAAGTAAGGAATATGTACAGTGATCTTATCAGCACAGAACATATACAGCCATTCATGGGATTTTATAATGACAAGCCAGCCTTCCTTGTAGAATTTTACTGGGCGTTCAGGGACAGGATAGGCGAATATTATGACGTGCAGACAGGCGATTATGGCTTTCATATCCTTATGGCGCCTGCAGATACGCCGGTCAGGAATTTTACCTGGAATGTCTTTACGGTATTGATGGATTTCATGTTCAGTGAAGAAAAGGTAGAGCGGCTGATCGTGGAACCTGATGCCAGAAACGAAAAGATTCATCTGCTTAATAAACGCGCAGGCTTCAAATATCATCACCTTATTAATCTTCCTGAGAAAACCGCCCATCTGGCCTTTTGCACCAGAGAGCAATACGCGACTGCATTGAAAAGAGAACGGCAGTTACAATCCGCCGGTACCATTTAACCACAGTTTTAAGGATTTAATAAAAACTTTATAATGCATCCCTCACTAGCACTGTCTCCCGGGAGCGCAATCGCACACTTGCGCCCTGAAGTCTGGAGCAAAGCAAATGCTTTGCATTTACGTAAGATCATCAGCGAATTTGCCCATGAACTTTTAATACAGCCTAAGGAGCTGTTTTTAAAAGACGGCTGGGGGCATTATGTGCTCACGGCAGACACGCCAGGTATCGAATACCGCTTCCGTGCAAAGATCCTGAGCCTTGACCACTGGTATATAGAGAACGGGGCAATAGAAAAACTGGAGGATGGTAAAAAGGTACCGCTCGACTCAGCCAGCTTCATTGCAGAATTCAGTGAAACTATTGGCATCCGTCCTGACATCCTTCCCAAGTACCTGGAAGAGATCTGCAGTACCTTATATGGCAGCGCTTATATGCGTGCGCAGGAAGGCCCTGGCTCAGAAGCACTGGCGCATGCAGACTACCAGGAAATAGAGCATGCCATGATGGAAGGGCATCCATCTTTTGTGGCCAACAACGGACGTATCGGTTTTGATGCGGCAGACTACAGGGCATATGCACCGGAAGCAGCTGCGCCGGTTTCTCTGCTGTGGATTGCTGGCCATCGTAGCAGGGCTACTTATACAGCCACAGCCGAATTGCCTTATGAGACACTGCTGGCACAGGAACTAGACGCCGCCACACTCGGGAGATTTAATAAGGTATTGCTTGAACAGGGATTGCAGCCGGCTGACTACGTGTATTTCCCTGTACATCCCTGGCAATGGTACAACAAAATGAATCACATCTTCGCTGCGGATATTGCCACGTGTAATATGGTCTTCCTCGGTATCAGCGACGATACTTACCTGGCGCAGCAATCTATCCGTACCTTCTTCAACATTAGCAAGCCGGAACGTTTTTATGTGAAGGTGGCGTTGTCTATCCTTAATATGGGATTCATGCGCGGACTATCTCCTTACTACATGCGTACGACTCCTGGTATTACCCAGTGGGTAAGAGATGAGCTGGGAGATGATAAATACCTGCAGGAGAAAGGGTTCATCCTGCTGGGAGAGGTGGCTACAGTCGGTTATCGCAATCTGTTATACGAAAAAGCAGAAAAGAACGATAGCCCATATAAGAAGATGCTCGCTGCCCTCTGGAGGGAAAGCCCCATTCCGATGTTGAAAAAAGGGCAGCGCCTGATGACCATGGCAGCGCTCCTGCACATCGATCGTGAAGGCAAGGCCCTGTTACCGGAGCTGATCCGTACCTCAGGACTGGATACAGCTTCCTGGCTGCAACGTTACCTGGATGCTTATCTGAGCCCTATCCTTCACTGTTTCTACTATCATGATATGGTATTCATGCCACATGGCGAGAACCTGATCCTCATTATAGAAAATAATGTACCGGTGAGAGCGATCATGAAAGACATCACAGAAGAAGTATGTGTTATTAACAAGGACAAGGTATTGCCCGATGAAGTAAAACGCTTAGCTGTAGATATGCCGGAAGAAGTGAAGATCCTTTCCATTTTCACAGATGTATTTGATTATATATTCCGTTACATCGCGCATATACTGGTTGAACACAACGGGTATCCTGAAGAGCAGTTCTGGGAGCTGGTGGCAGATTGTATACTGGCTTATCAGGCGTCCTTCCCTGAATTAAAAGACAAGTTCAGACAACATGATCTTTTTGCGCCTGAGTTTATCCGCTCCTGCCTGAACCGTTTGCAGATCTGTAACAATGAACGCATGGTAGATCTGGCTGATCCGGTAGGCAGTCTCCAGTTTGTAGGAACACTGAAAAATCCGGTAGCTGTATTTGCGAAAAATTCAAAATTTCCAATTTATTAACGATGATCAAGAATCCATACAGTGACCTCTTTTATGAAGGCACTGCCGATGAATATAGCAAAGCCATACAACTGGCCAGCGGCTCAGTGGTAAGGTTCCTTGAGAAGAACAGGAAACCATTCAGCGGTATTACACCTGCACAGCTGAAAACGGCATTCGAACAGGTAGATCTGAATGCACCCTTACCTGACTATGAAAGCCTGCTTTCTGAAGTAGAACGACTCTATTCCGATCATGCCATCACATTCCATCTGCCACAATATATTGCTCACCTGAACTGCCCGGTGGTGATACCTGCTATTGCAGCAGAAGTGCTGATCTCTGCTATCAACTCTTCTCTCGATACCTGGGATCAGAGCGCGGGTGGTACGCTGATAGAACAACGCCTGATAGAATGGACATGCAATGAGATCGGTTTCGATAGCAATAGTGATGGTGTGTTCACCAGTGGCGGTACGCAAAGTAACCTGATGGGGCTATTACTGGCCAGGGATCATTATGCAAAGGAACGGCTGCGTTATAATATCAAACAGAAAGGATTGCCTGCTGAATCTTCCCGCTTCAGGATATTCGTAGCAGCCACGGGACATTTCAGCATTCAGAAAAATGCTGCTTTACTGGGCCTGGGTGAACAATCAGTAGTCAGTATACCGGTGGAGGGTTACCGCATGAATGTAGCATTACTGGAAGAAGCTATTCAACAGGAGCTGGAAGAAGGCAACATTCCCATTGCCGTAGTGGGTACTGCGGGCACCACTGATTTTGGCAACGTGGACCCACTGGAAGAAATAGGACAGCTGGCCGCCCGGTATAAATTATGGTTTCATGTCGATGCCGCCTATGGCTGCGGATTGCTGCTCACTTCCAAATATCGTCATCTGCTGAAAGGCATAGAGCTGGCCAACTCTGTAACGGCTGACTATCATAAGTCATTCTTCCAGCCGGTTAGCAGTAGTGCCTTTCTGGTAAGGAACAAACGCTCACTCGACCTGTTGACACATCATGCAGACTATCTCAATCCGAAAGAACATGATGAAGACGGATTGCCTAACCAGGTAAATAAATCAATCCAGACCACCCGGCGTTTTGATGCATTGAAACTTTGGTTCACGTTGCGCCTGATGGGTAAGCAGAAACTGGGCAGTTATATGGAAACGATCATTGACACTACTGCTAAAGTCGCGGATATGATCAGCCAGGATGCTGAGCTGGAGCTGGTAAGTTATTCTGATATCAGCGCGCTGGTATTCCGTTATTTTCCCGCGAGTCTTGATGAGGCAGATGTTACAGAAGTGAATCTGCATATCAAAAAAGAAATGCTAAAAGATGGTGCAGCATTGCTGGCAGGTACGCGTATCAACGGTGCTTTTTATCTCAAGTTCACTTTACTGAACCCACTTACCACTACAGATGATGTAGCAAAATTGTTATCCATCATTAAATCTCACGGTGCCACTTACATGAGGCGGCACAGGGAAACACTTTATGATACAAGAGAAATAGCATAATATGAACACTCCACATACATATGACATAATTGGCATCGGCATAGGACCATTCAATCTTAGCCTGGCAGCCTTATTACAGCCTGTCAGCAGGATCAATGCCATATTTTTTGACCAGGCGCCGGGCTTTGACTGGCATCCCGGATTGATGTTAAGCAATGCCACCTTACAGGTGCCATTCATGGCCGATCTGGTGACTATGGCCGATCCTACCAGTGAATACAGTTTCCTGAATTATCTGAAACAGTCAGGACGTTTATATAAGTTCTATATCAGGGAGGACTTTTTTATCCTGAGAAAGGAATACAACGCCTATTGCAAATGGGCTGCGGAGAAACTGTCCGCATGCCGTTTCTCCCACAAGGTTACTGAAGTGCATTATGAAGAGGATAGGCAATTGTATGCAGTGAGTACAGTACATACTGTTACAGGAAAAACAGCGTTGCACTATACCCGCAAACTGGTATTAGGTACCGGTACACAACCTTACCTGCCTGCATTTGCAAAGAAGGGAATATTGCCGGATGTGATCCATACATCGGAGTACCTCAACTATAAAGATAGGATAGGAGGAAAGCGTTCCGTAACCGTAATAGGCTCGGGACAGAGTGCAGCGGAAGTGTTTGCAGACTTGCTGCCACTGGCGGAAGAAGGCATGCAGCTAAACTGGTTCACCCGTCCTGACAGGTTCTTTCCTATGGAGTATTCCAAGCTAACACTGGAGCTGACATCACCTGAGTACGTAGATTACTTCTACAGCATGCCTCCAGAAAGCAGACAGGAATTATTATCCAAACAGAATCCTCTTTTCAAGGGTATTAACTATGATCTCATCAACCAGATCTTTGATACGTTGTACGGGATGAGTGTTGACCGGGATATTTCACATATACAGTTACGTCCCAACGTACAGCTCAATGACATCAGCGCCAGCGGTAACAATAGTTATACACTTGATCTGACACAGGTACAGCAGCAACGGTCATTTACCCAGGAAACGGATTTTGTGATCCTTGCCACTGGTTACAAATACCGCGAGCCGGCTTTCCTGGAGGGTATCAGCGAGCGTATCATGAGAAGGGAAGATCAGTTGTTTGACGTACAACGCAACTATGCCATAGACCTGCATGGTGATGAGATCTTCGTGCAGAATGCAGAATTGCACACACATGGTTTTGTGACGCCCGACCTGGGGATGGGCGCTTACCGCAATTCGTGTATCATCAACGCAGTAGCAGGAGAGGAAATATACCATGTAGAGAAACGCATTGCTTTCCAGCAATTCGGGGTAGAATCATCCATACCAACGCTTACGGCTATATAAATAACCATACGGGACATTGTTCAATGAAATGCAGGAGGCATGGCGTCTGTTGGCGCCGTGCTTCCTGCCCCCATTCATAACAGCATTTTTATACAAACGATACTGCATCTGACATGCGAAAAATAGTTTCACCGGGGCAAACGCGTTCGGCGCTCATTTTCATCTTTATCACACTGCTGATTGACGTAACAGGACTCGGGATCATTATTCCTGTGTTACCAAAACTGATAGAACAGCTGATCCATGGCAATATGGGAGAAGCAGCAGCTATTGGCGGGTGGCTGACGTTTGCCTATGCCCTTGTGCAGTTTATCTGTGCGCCGGTACTGGGCAACCTGAGCGACCGTTATGGCAGACGCCCTGTATTGTTGTTGTCGCTGCTTGGCTTTGGACTGGATTACTTCTTTATGGCATTTGCCCCCACGATCGTTTGGCTATTTGCTGGCCGTATCATATCTGGTGTGATGGGCGCCAGTTTTACGACGGCGGCGGCCTATATAGCAGATGTCAGTACACCGGAGAAACGGACCCAGAACTTCGGAATTATCGGCGCTGCCTTCGGATTGGGTTTTATACTCGGTCCACTGATGGGAGGTGTTTTAGGGCAGTTTGGTCCGAGGGCGCCTTTTGTGGCGGCAGGTATCTTAAGCCTGTTGAATGTTGCATATGGCTACCTGGTGCTGCCGGAGTCATTAGCGGCAGCGAACAGGCGGGCCTTTGCATGGAAACGTGCCAATCCGGTAGGCTCTCTGGTACAGATGAAGCAATATCCGGCTGTATACGGGCTGATTGCCACCCTGGTGCTGATCTATATCGCCAACAATGGGGTCCAGACTACCTGGGCATTCTACGGTATGCAGAAATTTGGCTGGGATGAGGCCTGGGTAGGTTATTCTCTCGGTTTTAGCGGCTTGCTGGTAGCTGTAGTACAACTGGGGTTGATCAGGTTGATCATTCCCCGTATCGGGACTAAAAAGAGCCTGTATATAGGGCTGGCATTCTACAGTCTGGGATTGTTGCTATTTGCCTTTGCCACCAGTGGATGGATGATGTTCGTGATACTGATGCCTTATTCTCTGGGGAACATTGCCAGTCCGGCGCTTCAAAGTATCATCACAGGGCAGATCTCTTCTTCGGAACAAGGGGCATTGCAGGGGGGACTGACCAGCCTGATGAGTGTTACCACGATTGTAGCACCACCCTTAATGGGAAGTCTATTTGCTTGGTTTACAGGTAGTAGCGCGCCTTTCCTTTTCCCGGGTGCTCCCTTCTTTGTTAGCGGGATGCTGGTGCTGGTGAGCATTTTCCTGGCCATCAAAAGCATGGGAAAACCTACTGGTAGCTGAGAATTGGATTTGTTTTCTATATTTCCATATCGCTTAACCGTCGTCTGGATATCACTTCACCGTCATTTCTATATCGATTCGATATAGAAATGACGGTGAAGTGATATGGAAATGATGATGAAGCGATATGGAAGGAACGGGAAAAGATGCTATTGTTAAGCATCTTAGGTGAATTAATTTCCTCTGGTGCGGCCGGCTCTTCCGCTGGAACTGCTGTTGGTTCTGCCTCCGGCAGAATTATTGTTCCGGGAGTCACCGCGATAACTTCCTTCAGTTCTCCCTCCACTTTGTGAGTTACCGCCACGGGAACCGCCCTCATTTCTTCCACCACTTTGTGAGTTGCCGCCCCAGTTACCGCCACGGGAACCTCCTTCATTTCTTCCGCCGTTTTGAGAGTTACCACCCCAGTTGCCGCCACGGGAGCCTCCTTCATTTCTTCCGCCATTTTGTGAGTTACCGCCCCAGGTACCACCCTGATAATTTCCTGATCTGCCACCACCCTGAGTGCGTCCGCCCCTGATGCTGCCATCAATCCTGCCAGGGGCCCTGTTGTCGTTGTAATATCCCTGACGTCCACCTGGGTTGCCGTTGTTCCAGCCATAGTTGTCCCTGCCGGAGCGATTGTCCCGGTAGCCGTTATAATAATTCCTGCCGCCATTATAGCCGTTCCCGTAATACCCATTGTACCTGCCGCCATTGTATCTGCCAGGGAAGCGCCCCCGGTCGGCTCTAGCCGAACGGTAGTTTGTCACTATCACGCGATTACGGTTGTAAACGAAGCCGGAATAGGTCCTGATGGGATAATACATGCCGCGGGCAGGAGCGATCCTTCCGATGGGAGCATATGCGTATCCATACCTGTAGTGATGGCATACAGGGCGATAGGAGTATACCGGCATCGGGCGCCATGGTCTCCACCATACAGGTGGATTGATCCATGACCAGGGAGAGGTCCATACTACATAAGCGGGAGCATATACCCGGCGTACGCAGGGCCAGAACCACACATTCACGATCACGCCGGCAGGTGCCATCCGGGGGATGCCTGCATCTGCAGCAGGGCCATGTACGCGGGAGGAAGTGTTATAGTCGAAGGAGTTATCCTCAGCGGAATAAAGGCTGTCGGATATTTCTACCGGCTCGGCCAGGGTCGTTTCGCCATAGAGATCTTCGTCGCCCGCTATCTGGATGACGGCGGTATTTTCGCCCGTCTTTTCCAGTTCGATAACGGCCACATCCTGGCTTTCCTGGTTGGATACCAGCGCCTGTATGATAAAGAGTTGTACCTGGTTTTGCTTTTTATTGATCACCCGCAGATAATCGATATTGCCATCCCCGTTCAGGTCGAGATTGTTGACCCGATTGTTTTCGGTATTCAGCAGCCTTTCAAATTCTTCCGGGGTATTGGCCTGTTTAAAGAGGGTAAGTGCGCCCTGCAGGCTGAAGTTATCGCCGGGCAGCCCAGTGGAATCCTGATCGGGAGGAGACCAGCTGGCATTATCCCATTCGTCGGATTGTTCCTGTAATTGTTGCCGCGGATAGTAATCCTGGGCGTTGGCATGTAATACCGGTAACAGGGATATGAACAGTACAGGTAGGGATTGGCTGATCTTCATGACAAAAATGTTTAGTATATAACTAAATAAACGAAGTTGAATGTACGAATAGTTTAATAATGCAATATGTGTGCCGTAATTTAGAAGGGGCGCGGGTTTAAAAAAGGTGAGGGCCTTTATAACATATTGTTGTAATACAATATATTATAAAGGCCCTTACTATGATGAGTAGTTTCTTCTGTTGGCGTTGGCGGTTAATTTCCTCTCTCTGCCCTTTTGCGTTTACCGCCTGTTCTGTTCCCGGTTCTTTCGCCGGAGCGGTTATTATTGGTCCTGGCGCCTCTGTCCACTCTTGTGGCGCCTCTATCGGCTCTTGCGCCCCTGTCCGCATTACCACCTCTGTCAGCTCTTTCGGGAGTGGATGATTGGTACTGTCTGCCGCCACTGTTGGTCCTGTTAGGCGTATACCTTTCTACTCTTCTGGTAGTACGGTAGTTGTTCACTACCACCCGGTTACGGTTAATAACGGTCACGGAAGTGGTCCTTACGGGACGGTAAATGACCCTGGCGGGAGGTATCCTGCGTACAGGCACTACGACATACCTGCGTGCATAATTGTAACGAACCGGCCGGTATGCATACCAGGGCACGGGATGCCATGGATGGTACCATACGGGGCGGCTAACCCAGGTCCAGGGGGATACCCATACCGTATATGCCGGAGCATATACGAAGCGTACGCAGGGCCATAACCATACGTTTACTACGACGCCTTCCGGAGAGGTGGCTGCCGGACCATGGGTGGTGGGAGTATAGTTAAACGTGTTACCCTCTTCTTCTGCCGGCTCCGCAATGACGGATTCGCCATATATGTCAGCATCGCCCACAATCTGGACAAGGGCGTCGTTATCGCCTGTCTTTTGCAGTTCGATAACAGCTATATCCTGGCTTTCTGTAGAGGAAACCAATGCCTGCAGGATAAAAACCTGTACGTCGTTATCCTTTTTGTTGATGACGCGGACATAGTCGGTGTTGCCGTCTTCGTTGAGGTCCAGGTTGTTAACTTTGCTGTTGGAAGAGTTCAGGAGCTTTTCGAATTCCTCGGGGGATGCTGATTGTTTAAACAGGTCCAGTGCCCCCTGGAGGCTGAAATTGTCGCCCGGCAGGCCGGTAGAATCCTGTTCGGCCTGTTCCTGGGCAGATGCCGTCAGGGTCATGCCCAGGCATACGATAAATGCGGCAAAATAATTTCGGATATTCATTACTAAGGTTTTTTGGGATACTCCAGGGTTTCACCTGATAATGCGGGGAATATAGGTCCCGGTTATCTTTGCTGTAACTTCTATGAGTATACATAGGTAGACTGCCCGAAATGAGCATGGTTTAACCAAGGGGACGGGCGGGCCGGAAAAATAATAAATTGAGCTTTGTTTCTATGTTGATTTTATTGATTATAAATCAATTGGATATATCTGACAACCACTGCTAACACAGATGATGAAATTATCGCTTTGTTGTATATCTGTAATATTTTGGCGTTCCCCCCTAATGTTTTTGACGTTTAATTGAAATTTTTTCCTAATTTGGTGCCGTCATTCTGGCTTGATAATCATAAAAAGCCAGCTTATGGCATACC
This sequence comes from Chitinophaga sp. CF418, assembly GCF_900142925.1. GTDB lineage: Bacteria > Bacteroidota > Bacteroidia > Chitinophagales > Chitinophagaceae > Chitinophaga. The sequence continues at coordinate 271,308 of NZ_FRCN01000003.1, read as the reverse complement.
TTAGACCACAACTGGATATACTGTTAAACCGCCGTATTCTTATCACCTATTGTTTAGTTACAACCCGTAGCTACATGTTTAAACCGCAACTAGCATACTGTTAGCGTTACGAAATCCGTCGTATGCCGGTCTTCGTAATTGAATGAAATATTATTAAACACTGCTTGTTTGCGGGGGACTTTATCGCTTACCGTCATCGATTCACTGCAAATTTTTTAGTGTTAATATATAAATTTGGATCTGAAAAACATTTTCAGAACACATAATCTTATACTTTCGCATAAAGTAGAAAGATTATACAACAGCTTAAGATATATCAGAATGAGCAAATTGTTACGTGCAAAGGAAGCCTCATTGGCCAGAGTTTACACTACCAAGGAAAAAGGGATCTACCCTTATTTTAGACCGATCTCTTCTTCTCAGGACACTGAAGTTGATATTGACGGTAAGAAAGTGTTAATGTTCGGATCAAACTCCTACCTGGGACTGACAAATCATCCCAAGGTGAAAGAGGCCGCCAAACGTGCCATTGACAAGTACGGTACGGGGTGTGCAGGATCGAGGTTCCTCAATGGTACCCTTGATCTTCACCTGGAACTGGAACGTCGCCTGGCGGAATATGTAGGCAAAGAATCCGCTCTGTGTTTTAGTACAGGGTTCCTGGCTAACCAGGGTGCGTTATCGAGCCTGACGGGCCGTAATGATTATATCATTCTGGACGAGCTGGATCACGCTTCCATTATTGATGGCAGTCGTCTGTCCTTTTCGAAAGTTATCAAGTACCGCCACAACAACATGGAGGACCTGGAGGCTAAATTATCAGCACTGCCACAGTCTTCTATCCGTCTGATCGTTGTGGATGGTGTGTTCAGTATGGAAGGTGATATTGCCCGCCTGCCGGAAATAGTAGCCCTGGCTGATACCTATGGCGCCAGTGTCATGGTAGATGATGCACACGGACTGGGGGTAATTGGAGTGAATGGTGCCGGTACAGCGTCTCATTTTGGTCTTACCGACAAAGTAGATGTCATCATGGGTACTTTCAGTAAGTCTTTTGCGTCTCTCGGTGGCTTTATTGCCGGCGATAAAGATGTGATCGAATACCTGAAGCATGCTGCCCGCTCCCTGATCTTCAGCGCGAGTATGACGCCTGCAGCCGCAGCCAGCGTAATTGCCACTCTGGACATCATCATGTCCGAGCCTGACCACATTCAGCGCCTGTGGGACAATACCAACTATGCACGTAACTTATTAAAGGAAGCAGGTCTCGATACCGGAGATGTATCAGAAACACCTGTTATACCGATCTATATCAGGAATGAAGAAAGCGTATTCCGCATCACGCGTATGTTGCAGGATGAAGGCGTATTCGTGAACCCAGTGGTACCTCCGGCAGTTCAACCGGATGCGACACTGATCAGGTTCTCTCTGATGGCAACGCACACCTTCGCCCAGATCGAGACGGCAGTAGATAAGATAACGGAGACATTTATACGTGCCGGTGTACCTTTAAAGCAAAAAATATAAATGGAAACATTGCAGACATCTCAGCAAACGGTACATGCTCCACAACAAACCAACGGTTTACCCAAGGTGACTATTCAATCAGTTACCAGCAAGAAACAGTTGGCCCAGTTCATCGACTTCCCGCACGATCTGTACAGGAACGATGAAAATTATGTACCTGAGTTGTTTATTGCTCAACGTGACCTTCTGACTCCGGGAAAACATCCATTCCATGAACATTCACAGCTGCAGGCGTTCCTTGCCTTCCGCGGTAATGAAATAGTGGGCAGGATAGCAGCTATCGACAATACGAACCACAATATTTTCAATAAAACGAACGATGGCTTCTTTGGTTTCTTCGATTGTATCAACGACAAAGAAGTAAGCCAGGCCTTGTTCAATGCAGCCATCCAGTGGCTGAAAGAACGTAAGCTGAGCACCCTGATCGGCCCTGTTAACTTCTCTACCAACGAAACCTGCGGGTTACTGATAGAAGGGTTTGACGGTCAGCCGGTGGTGATGATGACTTACAACTATCCCTACTATGTCAAACTGATTGAAGAGGCAGGGCTGGGAACGAAGATCACCATGTTCGCCTGGAAGATCATTCCCCAGTACATGAACGACCGGCCTTTCCGTGTGATGACAGTATTGAAGGAGAGACTGACCAGACGTAATATCACCTTCCGTAGTGTCAATCTGAAAAATTTTGATGAGGAAGTAAAGAACATCCATGCGATCTATAACAGCGCCTGGGACAAGAACCTTGGTTTTGTGCCGATGACAGAGAAGGAGTTCGAGTACCTGGCGAAAGATCTGAAAATGATCCTGGATCCTGATTTCGGTATTGTAGCAGAAGAAAATGGGAAAATGGTGGGGTTTGCCCTGGCTATCCCGGATATTAACCAGATCCTTAAAAAGATAAAAAGGGGACGCTTATTCCCTACTGGTATACTGAAACTGTTACTGGGCAAAAAGAAAATAAATGGTGTGAGGGTATTGGCATTGGGTGTATTGGAATCTCACCGCAAACTCGGAATTGATGCCTGTTTTTATGGGGAGTTAATGAAAGTGGGCAGGGCAAAAGGCGTTGCTTACGGAGAAGGATCCTGGATCCTGGAAACTAATGAAATGATGAATGCCGCTATGCGGGGTATAAACGCAGATCCTTACAGGACCTACAGGATATACGAAAAAGAAATATGAAACCCCGGATACTGATAACAGGCGCCAGCGGTTTTGTAGGATATCATCTGGTGGAGACAGCATTGGCTGCAGGAATGGAGGTTTACGCTGCCGTACGTGCAGCCAGTAATGTCTCTCACCTGAAACATTTGCCGGTAAATTTTGTTTATCCTGATTTCAGCAGTAAGGATGATCTGAAAGATCTGATCGTGAAGTATGGATTCGATTATATCATTCATGGAGCAGGTATAACAAAGGCAAAGTCTTTGGACGAATATAACAGGGTCAATGCAGGATATACCCTTAACCTGGCGGTAGCAGCCGGGGAATCGGGAGTATCCATTAAGAAGTTTGTATTTATTAGCAGTCTGGCGGCCGTAGGCCCCATAGCATATGATGCCAGCTGGCCTGTACCGGATGTGGAGAAGCCCCAACCGGTGACCAGTTACGGAAAAAGTAAATTACTGGCTGAAGAATACCTGGGAGTTATTTCAGATGTCCCCTGGGTAGTATTAAGGCCCACCGCAGTGTATGGGCCAAGAGAACGGGACCTTTTCGTATTGTTCAAGACATACAGACGGGGTTTGGAACCTTATATGGGTAAAGGCGCCCAGTGGTTGAGTTTTGTCTACGTCAAGGATCTCGCACAAGCAGCATTGCTGGCACTGACAGCTCCTGTGTCAGGAACTGTGTATAACATTTCAGATGGTAACAGGTACAATCGTTACGCACTGGCCGATGTTATAAAGCAATATCTGAAGCTGCATACTTTTCGTGTTCACCTACCTCTGCCTGTTATCAGAACTGTTGCCACTATTATGGAAATGGTGAGTCGTGGGGCTCCCTTGCTGAATAGGGACAAACTGAATGAATTGACGGCTGAGAACTGGGATTGTAACATTGAAAAGATACGGCAGGACCTGGGCTACCGCCCTGCATATAACCTTGAAAAAGGAATGCGGGAAACGTTAGACTGGTACACCACCAACAAATGGTTTTAGGTTAAAACAGTTAAATAAAAGTCTCACATTTTTATGAAACATCAAATTAAAGAAGCAAAAGGGAAACTGGGTGTCCTGATGCCGGGCCTTGGCGCGGTAGCCACGACATTCATTGCCGGAGTAGAATCAATTAAGAAAGGGCTATCCAAGCCCATTGGCTCTGTTGCACAGATGGGCCATATCCGACTGGGAAAAAGAACAGAAAACAGGAATCCGCTGATTAAGGACTTCGTTCCTTTGGCGAATCTGAATGATCTTGTATTTGGTGGTTGGGATGTGTATGAAGACAATGTGTATACCGCTGCAGTCAAAGCTGAAGTACTTGACAGGTTTATGCTGGAAGCTATCAGGCCGGAACTGGAATCTATCGTTCCAATGAAGGCAGCTTTCGATAAAAACTTTGTTAAAAATCTGGATGGTACACACGTTAAGGACTACAAGACCCGTTATGACCTGGCACAGGCCGTAATAGAGGATATCAAAAATTTCCAGAAAGAGAAAGGTTGTGACCGTGTTGTAATGGTATGGTGCGGTTCTACCGAAATATATCACGAAGCTGCAGATGTTCACCAGTCACTGGCGACATTTGAACAGGGGCTGAAAGATAACGATCCGCGTATTGCTCCGAGCATGATCTATGCATATGCGGCGCTGACGCTGGGCGTTCCTTTTGCGAACGGTGCGCCTAACCTGACCTGTGATATCCCTGCTCTCGTAGAATTGTCCAAGAAAACTAAAACCCCTATCGCCGGTAAAGACTTCAAAACTGGTCAGACCCTGATGAAGACCATCCTGGCCCCAGGTTTGCAGGCACGTGCACTGGGAATGGAAGGCTGGTTCTCCACCAATATCCTGGGTAACCGCGATGGATGGGTACTGGACGATCCTGATAACTTTAAAACAAAAGAAGTATCCAAACTGGGTGTGTTGGAAGATATCCTGATGCCGGATGAACATCCTGAACTGTATGGTGATATGTACCACAAGATCAGGATCAACTATTATCCTCCGCGTAAGGACAACAAGGAAAGTTGGGATAACATTGACATATTTGGTTGGATGGGCTATAAAATGCAGATCAAGGTGAATTTCCTTTGCCGCGACTCTATCCTGGCTGCGCCAATCGTACTCGACCTCGCTCTGTTCATTGACTTTGCGAAACGTGCCGGTATGAGCGGTATCCAGGAATGGCTGTCCTTCTATCTTAAATCACCACAAACAGCACCAGGCCTGCGTCCTGAGCATGACATCTTCAAACAGCTGATCAAGCTGCAGAATACGCTGCGCTACCTGATGGGTGAAGATCTGATCACGCACCTGGGGCTGGATTATTACGAAGGAATTTTAAACGAAGGATGATCCGAATTCATAAAATAATCGCTACCAGCCTGGGCATAGGCTACATTGGCAAGGGCGGAGGCACGGTTGCTGCCGCCGTGACAGCTCTTTGCTGGTACCTTGCGCAGGCTGGTGGTAATATATCTGTGATGTGGCCGCTGGCAATTACCATCGCAGTTACATTGTTAGGCATTTGGTCCGGTACGGAAGTTGAACCTTATTGGGGTAAGGACGACAAAAAAGTGGTGATAGATGAAGTGTCCGGTATGTGCTTTAGCCTGCTGTTCCTACCGGTAACCCCGGGGTACATACTGGCAGGGCTTGTATTGTTCAGGTTCTTTGATATCCGTAAACCATTACTGATCCGCCGTACCGAGCAGTTACCGGGAGGACTTGGAGTAATGATGGATGACGTAGTAGCAGGAGTATATACCAACTTGTTGCTGCAGATTGTTTATCACAGTAACGTTTTTGGAAAATGATGAAGTTTTTGAAGGCTCAGGCCTCATCACTGATAGCGACAGGTCTGGATTTCCTTGCGGTGATCCTGCTGTCAACCCAGGCTGGAACCTGGTATGTCGGTGCTAATATGGCCGGTACCTTTACAGGTGGGGCCGCCAATTTTATGATTAACCGGCAGTGGGTCTTTAATAAGGAGAAAGGCGCGATAGGAGGACAAGCACTGCGCTATGGTATCACCTGGGTGGGGAACATGCTGCTGAATGCAGCAGGAGTGTGGCTTATACTACATTTTACAGGATGGTACAGTCTTATAGAAAGAGTAGCCATGGTTAAAATGATAGTATCATTGCTGATTGGGTTTACTTATAGTTATATAATGCAGAAGCGGTTCGTTTTTAAAGATGTTAGATAGAATGAATGGTAGTAAAAATATTAGTTTAGGTCTTTTGTTATTGCTTACGCTCGGCTTTAGTTCAGTATTTGCGCAGACAACGAAGGTGAAGGGTGTGGTTACAGACAAAACAGGTGCCCCCTTGCCCTTTGTAAGCGTTTTTGTGCCCGGTACTTCCTTTGGCATCTCTACTGATGCTGCAGGCCGGTACGAATTGCAGTTTGATAGCCCAAAAGATAGTGTACGCTTTTCCCTGATGGGGTACAAAGCCGTTGTAATACGGATACAGAGAGGTAACGAACAGGTGAGGAATGTGAGCCTGGAAAATGGTGCAAAAACCCTGGGTGAAGTGGTAATCAGGCGTAAGAAAGAAAGATATCGTAACAAGGATAACCCGGCTGTAGAGTTGATCCGACTGGTCATTGATAACAAATCAAAGAACAGAATGGAGCATTATGACTATGCCAACTATAACCAGTATGAGAAACTGGAGTTTGCACTGAGTAATGTCTCTGAAAAAATCAGCAACAACCGGTTCACCCGGAAGTATAAATTCGTGTTCGATAACCAGGATACAACCAAGATGGCAGGACGCTCGCTCCTCCCGATGTACCTGGAAGAGAAACTGGCGGATGTATACTACCGCAGGGATCCCGAAAAGAAGAAAACGATCATCACAGCTGATAAGAAGGTCAGCTTTGAGAATTATATCGATAACCGCGGTCTGAGCGCTTATCTGAACCACATTTATCAGGACGTGGATATCTACGACAACAATATGATGTTGTTCACCAACCAGTTCCTGAGCCCCATCGCAGATGCGGGTCCTACTTTCTACAAGTACTTTATTGCCGATACCATCAAAACGGCAGACAGCACAAAACTGATTGTCCTGGAATTCTATCCCAGGAACAAAGCAGACCGTTTACTGGAAGGTAAAATGTATATCACGCTGGATGGGAAATACGCTATACAGAAGGCGGATATGACGGCCAATAAAGAGATCAACCTGAACTTTATCCGTGATTTCCACCTCTATATGGACTTCGAAAAGACACCAGATGGCCGTTACTTCATGAATAAGAACACCCTGATGGCCGATTTTGGTCTCTTCAAGGGTAAGAGCGGTCTTTACGGAGAACGTACAGTGTCCCTGAAGAACATGGTGATCAACAAGCCTATGCCGGAAAAGTTCTATGAAGGAAGCTCCTATGTTGAAAATGAGGAGGAGGCTGTGAAGCCGGAAAGCTTCTGGGAACAGAACAGGCATGATACGCTGACCACCGCAGAATCGAAGGTATATGCCAATATTGACAGCCTGCAGCATATGAAGTCCTTCAGGCGCACTATGGACATTGCAACCCTGTTGCTGGCCGGCTGGAAGAGCGTAGGTCCCAAGTTTGAAGTAGGCCCGGTGAATACGTTCTATAACTTCAACCCGGTGGAAGGCTTCCGCCTGAGGTTGGGAGGAAGGACCACACCTAAGTTCAATAAGAGCATTTACCTGGAAGGATACGGCGCCTACGGTTTCAAGGATCAGAAATGGAAATATTACTTCGGAGGCTCTTATGCCTTTAACCATAAGTCCATTTACGACTGGCCGGTACGCGCTGTCAAGGCGAGCTACCAGCACGATACTAAGATCCCGGGTCAGGAGCTGCAGTTCGTACAGGAAGACAACTTCCTGCTGTCCTTCAAGCGTGGTAACAACGATAAATGGCTGTACAATGACATTTACAGGGTGTATTACCTGCATGAGCTGTACAACCACTCATCTTTCCAGGTAGGGTTCAAACACTGGCAGCAGACGCCAGCGGGTACCCTGTCTTATTACAAAGGCACCAGCATTGCTGACAGTGTGAAGAAGATCACTACTTCAGAGTTGTCGCTGGAGCTGCGTTGGGCGCCTCATGAACAGTTCTACCAGGGTAAGAACTTCAGGATCCCCATCCCCAACAAATATCCTATCTTCACACTCAGAGCAATCGCGGGAGTGAAGGGGCTGTTCAACAGTGGTTACAATTACCAGAACATCACCCTGAATATTTATAAGATGGTATACCTTTCACAGCTTGGATATAGTGAGGTGGTTGTAGAGGGTGGCTACATCTTCGGACACATACCTTATCCGTTGTTGACCATCCACAGAGCGAACCAGTCATATGCTTACCAGTTACAGTCTTATAACCTGATGAACTTCCTGGAATTTGTGAGTGACCGCTATGCTGGTATAAATATTGACCATAGCTTTAATGGATTTATCTTCAATAAGATACCTTTGCTGAAAAAATTGAAACTCCGTGAGGTAGCAACGGTGAAGGTGCTGTACGGAGGATTGAGCAAAGGCAACGATCCAAGGCTGGATCCGACGAAGATACAGTTCTCAAATTATTCAGATGGAGTGCCGATCACCTATACACTTGGCAATACGCCATATGTGGAAGGTAGCGTCGGTATCGCCAATATATTTAAACTGCTCAGGATAGATCTCGTAAAGAGGTTTACTTACCTGGATAACCCATTGATTTCTAATTGGGGTATCAGAGGCAGAGTTAGATTTGATTTTTAATGTTTTTCAATCGTAAGCCATGAAAAAACGATTCAGAGATAAGTTGCAGCAAGCAATTTACGTAGTGATCAACCCTTTGGTAAAGGGCCTGATCAAGATGGGGCTGACGCCTAACGCTGTCACCCTGATCGGATTCCTGCTGAACATAGGTGTGGTAGTGATATTTGTGACGGGAGTCGAGGAAGGCAACAGGGGAGACCTGTCCTACGTAGGATGGGCCGGTGCCCTGATCCTTTTTGCAGGGTTATTTGATATGCTGGACGGTCAGGTAGCCCGCCTGGGAAATATGGGGTCGCGTTTCGGGGCCCTGTTTGACTCTGTACTGGACCGATACAGCGAAATGGTCCTGTTCCTGGGGATCTGTTATTACCTGATCGGACATCACTATTTCCTGAGCTCCATATTCGCCTTTATTGCGCTGATCGGCTCTATGATGGTAAGCTATACCAGGGCGCGTGCGGAAGGTCTTGGTATTGAGTGTAAAGGAGGGCTGATGCAACGCCCGGAAAGGATCGTGATCATTTCCGTATCAGCCATCGCCTGCGGTATCACTTCACATTTCATTGGCGGGGATTACAAACTGTTTATACCGGGTATTCCTTTCCATGTATTTGAAACCATCTCGATCTTTACCTTCCCACTGTTCATTATGGCGATCATGACCAATATAACAGCGGTAGGCCGCCTAAAGGATGCAAAGAAGGCAATGGATCAGCAGGACCAGGTAACCCGCGTGATCAGAAGCGCTACCACCACTCCGGTGATCGCACTGCTCATCATGGTAATGCCTGTTATGACAATGGCGAATGTACAGAAGGTGAGAACAGAACCGGTATTCCCGGTACCGCAGAATATTCCGCATATGCTGTTCTACATGCAGCGTACGCCGAATGCGAACACGATTGTGTACGACCTGAATCTGCAGAAAGATGGTACACTGGACGAAGATCAGCCGGTGAATATTTACTGGATCAGGTACACGGAAAATGGTGAAAAGAAAGGATTAAATTATATACAACGTAAATTTGCCTACGGACTGAAGGTAAAACAACTGGCGAAGGACAGATATGAAATACGTTCCGTAGCCTATGATAAGAAAAAGATGTACCTGATGAGGTCTGCCCAGGGCGACTACCATATCTACACGCAGATCGGTACCGTAATGGCGCAGCTGAACAGGATCTACCTGCAGATCGAAGGTGGCACCTTCTGGTTCCCGAACGTGGTATACATAGAAATGAAAGGAGTAGACCCTGCTACCGGCAAAGAAATAAAGGAGCAGTTCAAGCCATAAATGGTTGATAGTTAAATTCAAGACGAATGAGTAATAGACAGTACGTTTCCAACTCGCAAGAGTCTGTGCCTATGTTCAAGAACGGACTACTGGAAAAATTATCTAAGGTACATTTCAGCATTCCGCTGTTCTTATACGTTCCTGTTATCGTTTATTGCTGCTGGACGGCGCTGGTAACAGTGAATACAGGTGTACTGATATGGCTGCTCAGCGTACTGGCGGGTATCTTTATCTGGTCGCTGACAGAATATATCATGCATCGCTTTGTATTCCATTTTGAACCGGAGTCTTCCTGGGGAAGAAAGCTGCACTTCATTTTCCATGGTGTGCACCATGATTATCCCAATGACAGATTACGCCTGGTATTGCCGCCATCTGTGAGCATACCGCTGGCGCTGGGCTTCTGGTTCCTATATAGAAGTTTTATACCCGAAATATATTTCTACGGATTTTATGCAGGCTTTATAGGCGGATATCTTTTCTACGATATCTCCCACTATGCCCTGCACCATTTCAATTTTAAGGCAAAGTTCTGGAAGAAGTTAAAGAAACACCACATGATGCATCACTATGCCGATGCTTCCAAAGGGTATGGTGTGAGTTCTTCGTTCTGGGACAAGATCTTCGGATCAGATTTTCAAAAGTGAGATAAGATGGATGCACCGGTTCCTGCCAGGCCTACAACTGCTTTTTTTGATAGGCGAAATATGCTGATCGTTACTGCGATCAGCATAGCTTATCTGTTGCTTTCAGGCTGGCTGGTTGGCTTTAAGACTGATCAGCTATGGCTGATTGCTATTTTTAATGTTTGCTATTACGTATCAAGACCGACCCGGCGTTTTATACTGGGTTTTTCGATCTTCATTTTTTATTGGATCGTGTTCGATTATATGAAGGCATTCCCGAATTACCTGACGGGGCCTGTACATATCAAGGACATTTATGAGACGGAAAAAGCATGGTTCGGCGTGATGATGGATGGGGTGAGAGTAACCCCGAACGAATACTGGCTGCATCATACCAGGGTATGGCTGGATGTGCTGACAGGATCATTCTATTTATGCTGGGTGCCGGTACCGCTGGCATTCGCTACTTACCTGTTTTATAAGGACAGGCTTGAATTCCTGCATTTCGCCTTTAGCTTTATACTGGTTAACTGGATCGGGTATATCATCTATTATACTTATCCTGCCGCACCACCATGGTATGTACAGTTACATGGTTTTGACTTCATAGCCAGCACTCCGGGTAATACCGCCGGACTGGCCAGGTTTGACACCGCGCTGAACGTTAATATCTTCGGATCACTATATGCAAAAGGATCAAACGTATTCGCAGCAATGCCATCATTGCATTCTGCCTATCCGCTGATCGTATTCTTTTACGCCAGGAAGACCACCAATCTGTTCTTTACGACTATTTTTGGGATCATCTCCCTCGGTATCTGGTTTGCAGCAGTTTATACCAGCCATCATTACGTACTGGATGTATTGGCAGGAATTGCCTGCGCCGGCGTAGGTATTGCCTTATACAGGCTCGTACTGATGAGGAGTGTGGCTTATAATGAGCGGATCAACAAGTATTATTTAGCTGTTACGAAGTAGCTTTTTGTTTGCCCAGGCGGCGTAGCAATTCTTCCACTTCATTGCCATAATTACGTTTAAAGTGAAATCGTTGCGCCTTCAGGAGCATTTCCCTGGCAGTGTCTTCGTCTTGTTCTTTCAGGGCGAGCAATGCCAGGTTCCTATAGGCATAGGCATTACCTTTATTGAACTGCAGTGATTTCAGTATGAGTTCCCTGGCCGCCGCCGGAAATCCCAGGTGCATCAGCACATAGCCTTTATTGTTATAGGCATAGGCGCATTCCTCATCATACGCAATGGCCTGATCAAAATAAGAGATCGCTTCCACATACAGTTCCAGCTTGATACATTCAAATCCGAGGCTGTTCAGCAGTTCGGAAGACCCCGGATTCAGGGATAAGGCATGTGCGTACAGGCGTTGTGCCCCTGCATGATTGCCCAGCTCACTGTAACAATGCGCTACTTCTGCCAGTACGCCTGTATGCTGCGGATGTTTTTTGTGTACCTTTTCATAAAAGGGGAGGGCCTTTTGAAAATTCCTTTCCACTCTCCAGGTCACCCCCGACAGCCATAATGCATTCACATGATCGGGCTGCATCTGTAACACCAGGTGGCAGAGCGCCCGGCACCTATGGATATCATTATACTGCAGCAATGCCTGTGCCTCCCTGAAATACCTTTCTACAGCTAATTTCTTCTGCTGAGGGCCATAAAACAGCCGGATCAGCGGGTGGAAGAAACTGATATGGGAAGTCTTGACACGGGGGCTACGGAAAGGGACATCGGTCTGTATATTCCTGAGCGCCCGGATCTGTTCCAGGTAGCTGTCGAAGATGATACCAAGGGACTGGAATTTGTACTGGCAGCGGTTTTCTATGCTGAGCAGCGAGAGGATGATGTGCTGCGGATGGAGTTGTTCATCTCCCAGTTTTTTCTGGTAATAAGCCGCATTTTCCAGCATTCTTTCCGCCTCTGTCATAATAGGAACCTTTGGCCTGTTACCCGTGGGGATGATAGTACCGGGGCGTTGTTCCCAGTTGAGGGCATGCAGCCACCCGATCAGCTTTTCCCTGTCTGCGGTATCGATCGCGATATCGCTGGCATAAGAGTCCAGAATACCCAGGAGGATCATCTGGCTATCTATGTAAAAAAGCTTCCTCTCCAGGCTAAAAGTCCTGGCATAGGCAAATGCTGTCTTCAGTTCATAGGAGGAAGTCAAAAGCATCAGCAATGGTTAAGTACAATATCAAATTTATATTATTTATGGGTATCTGCCAGCGGTCAAATTGCCAGAATTCAATGCGCTGATACCTCATTCCGGGGGCGTTCCGGTCAATCATCACAAATGCAGATCCTCCGTTAAAACAAGTATACCATTTTTCACTGCAATTGGATTGTGACTGAGGGTGTTATGCCGGGAAAAATGAAAAGAATGGTACAGGCCGTATAGGCGTTGGCTGGTTAAATGTTTGATATTCATATTCACAAATTTTTCAATAATGCCTAACTTCATCTCATGGAAGAATCAGAAAAGTTAAAAAGGGTGGTAGAAGCGCGTATGAAGCTGAAAGCCCGTTTTGAGGACAAGATCAGACAGACGCCTTCTGTTGCCGACGATAAGCCAATGGGTTCCGGTAAGCCGAACCGTCATGGCATGCCGGTAGTACCTGTTGGTCAGATCATCACCCATAAATGGCCAGTGCTGGACCTGGGTATTGAACCGGAGATTCCCCTGGATGAATGGAGACTGGTGATAGATGGAGCGGTGGAACACCCGGTGGAACTCACCTGGGACGATTTTATGGCTTTGCCGCAAACAGAAGATACTTCCGACTTCCACTGTGTAACCACCTGGTCCAAACTGGACATGAACTGGAAAGGAGTACGCCTGCTGGACCTGGCAGCACTGGTGCAGCCTAATGAGAATGCCACACATATCCTGTGTTACGGATATGATGATTATACCACCAATGTTTCCCTGGAAGAAGCATTGAAACCCGATGTGTTGCTGGTGCATACCGTTGAGGGAGCGCCTTTGCCGATAGAACATGGCGGTCCTGTAAGAATGATTACGCCTCAGTTATATGCCTGGAAGGGATCAAAATGGATCCACAGGATAGAATTCCTGACACAGAACAAATTAGGCTTCTGGGAAGAGCGGGGTTATTCCAATACTGCGTATCCCTGGAGGAACGACCGTTATAGCTGATTTGCCCGGCCCGATTCCCGGGGGCATTGTGTCCCCGGGCTACAAACACACAGTGTTACCCCTCCATTTCCTCCCTAATTGTTTGATTTTTATCATTTTTACTTTGTTATGTATAATTCTGTTGATGTGACGAGTTGTAGCTTTGTGGTCTCAAAAAGTGAGTACTTCCGGCGAAAAATGGTGTCAGATCACTAGAATAGGGGATGAATATGACCAGGTTTGGTAATTTTCAATGAACGCAGATATTTTGAGCTTTGCATACTCAATCAGAGTAATCATTAAACAACTCAAAATGAAGTTCAGAAAAACCTTAGCTGCGATGTCTCTCTTTGTTTTAGCAGCATGTATTGTAAGCTGTGATGATGATGATGATGTTCAGAACCCTTCTGTGGCAGATGTAAAACTGCAGACCAACGAGAAACTGGGAAAAATATTAACTGACAAACAGGGACGTACCCTCTACTCCTTTGCATTGGATGTGAATGGACAGGCTGCCTGCAGCGGCGACTGTATTGTGAAGTGGCCTGTATTCTACAAAGCCAACCCAAGCCTTGAAACAGGCCTTGACGCCGCAGATTTTGGTGTGATCACCCGTGCCGACGGCGCAAAACAGTCTACCTATAAAGGTTGGCCGCTGTACTATTTCCAGGGTGATGCCAAAGCCGGTGATATCAAAGGTGATAGCGTAGGCGGTACCTGGTTCACCGCAAAACCTGATTATTCTGTAGCATTAGGTAAAGCACAACTGGTTGGTAAAGATGGTGTTAAATACACCGGCAAATATGTTCCGGGAGAGGAGCTGACAGCATTTATCACGGATGATTACGGCAGAACGCTGTATCAGTTCTCAAAAGATTCGTTCAACATTAACAAATACACACTGCCTGATTTCAGTAATGATGCCGTATGGCCTGTTTACCAGGAAGCAGCAGTACAAAATATTCCCACTATCCTGAAAAAGGTTGACTTTGGAGTGATAGATGTACATGGTAAGAAACAACTTGCCTACAGAGGCTGGGCCTTGTATTACTATGGCGGAGACGAAAGTAAAAGGGGTAACACCAAAGGTGTGAGCGTTCCGACACCAGGCATCTGGCCTGTTAATAACAACGGAACGTTACCAGCGCCTGAGAAATAGTAACTGGTAACACCCCGCTGTCATGACAACTGTGACAGGAACTTATGTTACATGAACAGTGTAAACAGTTGTAGGTTTAGCAATGGCTGGAGTATTCCTACTTTAGCCTTTTTTTTATTCTTCCGGCGTCAGCCACACCAGCCTGGATTTTCTTTCCTTCGCGGTCATTTCCAGCTTGAGTGTTACATATGTATTGGTAGCGTTGTTATAATCTGAAAGATTGAATACCGCCAGTGCATGTTTTTCCTCTTTCTTCAGCGGACCAAAGAACAGGCTCCGTTCCGGCGCAGGGCTTCCTGTTACATAGGAAAATGCCTGTCCACCGGCCAGTGAACGCAATTGTACTATATTCCCGTTTTCCGGATGTGTGTTTTGTTCTGCATCATTCAGGAGAACGTATAATTTACGCTTTGTATGCAGGTAAGAAAATGAACGGTATTGATCCGCCTGGATCAGGTGCTGGGTGGAGAGTTTTCTATGTGCGATATAGAAAGAAGGGTAGGCGGTATTTTTGAGATACTGTTTTTTCGGAATGAAGCTGGCAGACAGCATTTTGCCATTCACATCAAATGAGGCAACCGCGACGTTGTCCAGCATGTAGTAAGTATAAGGCGTAGCATCCCTTGGGGTATGCGCTTCGTTGATCAGTTCTTCATAAATAACAGAAAAGCTGCCGTCATCGTTGATGACGAGGTCCTGCGGCATTCCTGTAAATGTTTCTTTTGCCCCATATAACTTCTTTTTCTGCACATCTGCTTCGGCAGGATATAGATTGATCTCCTGCTCAACTTTGGCTTTAAAAGGGTCTATAACGAGCAGGAACCCTGCATATGGCTGCGGGTTGGCGTCCTCTATATGAGCAGCGCCCAGCAGCATCAGTTTCTTTGTAACAGGATTGAACCGCACAATAGCACTATCGGCAATGCGGTTGTCAGAAAGGTCCAGTAGTTCAGACGTCATACGTCTTCCGCTTTTGGTCAGTGTCATCATCACCAGTTGCCCTTCCCGGTCATTGGAGGCGATTTCATTGTACGCAAACCCCAGGATGCATACCCTGTCATCTCCCAATACAGCCATATCCAGGTAGTTCAGGGAGGCATATTTAAAAGCCGGCTGGTAAAAGGCCCGGCTGATCTCCTGGTGGTCCCCGTTATAAACGGCTACCTCCATCTGGTTTTTATCTGCCCGGTCGCTTTTATCGCGACGGATGAATATTGCGTAATTATCGCTGGCAGGATCTTTACTGACAGAGAAAGAGTTCACAGGGTCAAATTCGGGTATCCAGCGTACGTCCTTGAACAGGTATTTTTCCGCTTCCGCGATCTTTTCTTCCCTTTCCAGGTTGCCGGTAGCACCGTCAAACAGTAATCTGTAGAGGACAGGCATTCTTTCCTGGACTTCGCTGATCAGGACTGCGATAGTACTATTGGTTTCGAAAATGGCATTGACACGGGCTCCTTTCAGTTTTCCAAAAGAGGGATCATGATGTTTATGACCCGCCAGCTTATGTTCGGGATTGTAAATGGTAATATCTATTCCGTTTCTGGCGCTCAGATGTACGACGACGGTATTGCCATTTTTAAGCTGGAGCAGTTTCGCATGACCGGTTTCAGGTTCCTCAAATAAGGGAGATTCAGCTACAGTTTTGAATTGCCCATAGGCAAATGCCTGCAATAGTGTCACCAGGCACATCAGGGTGATTCTTTTCATAGGTTCAGGTTGTTAGGATGGATATAATGACAATTGGCAATAAAGGTATCAAAATTTCCGGCCTAGTTATCCATAAATTCCCAGGCGCTCTGGTAGGCGTTTTGCTGTTCTGCATAGGAGATAAACCCGGCATAGAAGGGCAGTTGGGACAATGTGGCGCTGTCGCCGATGATTACCAGCTTCTTT
This sequence comes from Chitinophaga sp. CF418, assembly GCF_900142925.1. Classification (GTDB taxonomy): domain Bacteria; phylum Bacteroidota; class Bacteroidia; order Chitinophagales; family Chitinophagaceae; genus Chitinophaga. Next base: position 254,736 of record NZ_FRCN01000003.1, on the reverse strand, counting down.
CGGGCCCTTGTCATGGCCACATTCATACGGCGAATGTCGGAAAGGAACCCGATCTTATTATCGTTGTTACTCCTGGTCATGCTGATATATACAATATCCCTTTCCTGGCCCTGGAAACTATCGATCGTATTCACGGAGATCTTGTCCCCATAGGATTGCAGTTCCGGAGAATCCTGCAGCTGTTCCTTCAGGAGATGGATCTGTTGTTTATAGGGGGAAATGATAGCGATGGAAGGGAAATCTTCCTGTTGATAATGCGTGTTAAGCCCTGTTACAAACTGCGTAAGATGTTTGAACAGGAAGGCAGCTTCCTCCGGATTGGTGGTGCTGGTGCCTTCAGATTTTTCGTCAAATCCACAGCCAGCGGTATCCACGAAGGAGAGGGGCATATCCTGGGGGAAGAGGGTATGTCCGGCCACAGAGGCGTGGGCCTTCAGTTTATCTTTATAGAAGATGGCTGAGGAGTAGCCCATGATCAGCTGGTGCATGCGGTATTGCTCTTCCAGCAACACAACAGATTCCGGATGCCTGGCAATGCATTTTTCCAGCAGGGTGGTGCTCAACCCGTTCCTGGCGGCTTCGTCCGACTTAACAGTAGGAGACAGCTGGCAATGGTCGCCGGCCAGCACTACCTTCTGTGCCTTCAGTATGGGGATCCAGCAGGCGGGTTCCAAAGCCTGTCCGGCTTCGTCAATGACGATGGTATGGTATTTCAGCTGGCGTACGGTGTAGTGATTGGCGCCTACCAGGGTAGCCGTTATCACCTGGGCCTTTGCCAGCAGGTCGTCCATGATATATTGTTCGGTATTTTCGATGGATTTCATGATACTGCGGGCCTCGTCAAACAGCGCCTTGCGTTGTTCCCGTTCTGCCTTTCCGAAGTTCCGCTTGTATTTGTGGGCCATGTCCCTGAATTCATTGGCCTGTTTTTTCAGGCGTTTGATCTCCTTCATGCTGTTATGTTCCGCCATCCGGCTGTCCAGCGTCAGGGCTGAAAGCCTGTCGGAAACACGGGCAGGATTACCTACGCGTAGCACGTTGAGGCCTTCGTCAGACAGTTTTTCACTCAGCAGGTCCACGGCGGTATTGCTGGGTGCAACCACCAATACCTGTTTGTTATCCTGTTTGATCAGTGCCTTGATGGCCTGCACCAGGGTAGTGGTCTTTCCGGTGCCGGGAGGGCCATGTACGATAGCCAGGTCATTTGCAGCGAGTATCCGGTTCACAGCTGCCTGCTGGGACTCATTCAGGCGGGAGGTGGGTACAGGGGCAAGATCATCCCGGAAGGTAGGCGATTTCTCACCGGTCAGTATCCTGATGAGGTGATCATTCTCTTCCTTGCTGATACGTGTATCGGCCTGTTTTAGGGCATTCTGCATCTCATCGTAGCTGTTGTCGTCAAACAGCAGGTCGATGCCCAGTTTGCCATTATTGGCCCATTCGGGCAGCTCATCCGTGCGGAGGGTGATTTTCAGGCGGTTTCCGCCCTGGTAGGAGATAGTACCTTCTACCCGGTCGGTTTTAGGATCATGATTCGAAAAAAGGACTGCTGATACGCCAAAACGGAGCTGGTGACCGATATCCTGGTGGGTGGTACGTTCTACTTCCACGGTGAGATAGTCTCCGCGGCTCATTTCCGAACCTCTGATGGCGATAGGGTACCAGGTAAGTCCATTAGCCCTGCGTTCGGCTACGGATGTTGATGCTGTCATTTCCAGATATGCTTTCCTGTCTACTTCCCGCTCTGTTTTCAGTAATTCAAGCAGCTTTTTGAAATAATCCATCCTGCAAAGGTAAGACGAATAGAAGATATTAGGGGAACAGCCGGGTTATGTTACTTACCCGGCTGTTCCGGCGGCTTATTTCTTCAGCCGCTGAATGATATTTGTTGTGTAGCTCACGTCCTTCATGATATTCCCGCTCTGATCCTTGTTATGATAGCTGCATCCGAAGATGAATTCCATCATACCGCTGCCGGGAGCGGAAATTTTCAGTGTATCTGCTATTTTCAGTTCCTCGCCCGGTAAAGTAGCCTGACCGGCATTGATAGCGCAGCCAGCGCCTACACCGATCAGTACGTTCTGACGGTTGCCAATGCCATCTCCATATGATTTTACCCACTTCATTACATCAGTGGCCTTGTTCCAATAGGACATGGTCATCACGTAATCAATGTATTGTTTTGACCTTTTGATCTGCTCCAGGTTGTAGTTGTTATAGTCCACTACAGACAATATCCTGCCCGTCTTTGATACCGGGCCAACATATTTGCTGAGGGCTATAATACTGCTGTCGATATTCGCCGTTCTGACATTACCATATTCGAGGTCAAGGTCTATACCGTCAAATTTCCATTTGTCCAGGGAATCTTTTACGACTTTCGCCATAGAGTCAGCCGCCGCAGAGGATAGTTTTACCAGTCCGCCGGCAAAGGAAGTAGCCACTATCCTGATACCTCTTTGCTGCAGGACATGTGCCTTGGTTAGCACATCGCTCCATTCGTTCTGACCAGATACACCCCTGTGTTCAAATTCCCAGCCTCCTGCGGCTGTTCTGCCTATACCGAGGGTGAAGATATTAACAACGTCCACGCCGTCAGGCATCGCATCCAAAGGTCCTACCGTTGACCTGTCGTAGCAACAGCCTCCCCAGTAGTCGACCATAATGGGTCTTTTTGTGAGCGGTTTGCCATAAAAGGGAGAAGTGTCTTCATGATGGGTAGTATCAGGGCCTGGTCCCGGTGGGTTGTTACCATTGTCTTTTTTACAGGAATGAGATAGGGTCAGCATTGTACTCAAACATAACAGCAGAGCGGAAGTTTTTACGATAAAGTAGAATTTGGGTCTCATGTGTAACCGGATAAATTTTTAGCGTTAAATAAATCTTTAAAATAGGTATCAGCAATGCCGGCATGGGTAATCATCACGCGGTTAGCAGGTGTATAATTTTAAGGTAATAAAACGGGTGATTTTAATGTTATGAAGGCTTCGCTGATAGCAATAATAAACGCATGAAATGAGATATTCGTATAATCTGAAGAGTTCCCCCCGGTCTGTCGTTAGAAGTAATTAGCAGACAGTCCATGCTATAACAACATTATGGGGATAGATTCCCCTATGCCAGTGCGGAAAATTAGATACCTGATCCGGAGCAGGGAGTAATGACATTGTTGGTAAAACCACAGGGAAACAACAGAATTTTCACAGAATTGTCTCCGATATTTGAAAGACTACATTCCGGTAATCAGATTATTGATAAACTATGGAACTAACAAACACGGAGTATCTCGCTGAAAAATATGTTGTTGATCTGTTTACCCGGCTGGCTTCCACTTCTCTGGTATATCACAACCTTTCCCATACTGAACGCGTTGTAGCCCGTTCCATGGAAATTGCAGATCATTACGGGCTGAACGGAAAAGACAGGTTTATTTTGAGTATAGCAGCCTGGTTTCATGATACAGGTCATCTTGTTGCCGATATAGAATTACATGAACAGGCCGGCGTCCGGCTAATGAAATCCTTTTTTATTGATAAGGAGATCGATGAAGCACTGATTGATACGATTTCGGAATGTATAATGGCTACTAAATGGCCTCCGGCTCCCAAAACATTGCTGGAGGAAATTATCTGTGATGCAGACACTTATCACTTCGGAACGAAAGAGTTTGAAATAACCGATGAGCTGGTAAAGAAAGAATTCCAGCTGCGGACGAAGAAGAACTACGCCAACTGGTGTAATGATACTTTGAGACTATTGAAAGCCCATCGTTTCTTTACTTCCTATTGCCGCGATAAACTGGTTGATGGGAAGGAGGCTAATATTGCATACCTGGAAGCCAAAATAAGATCCAATTAAATATACGTTCGTCAGTTTCTCTACAGATTTAACATTTAAGTTTGTTTTGTTAAACAGAAAATATATGGTAATAATTTAAAATATTATCCTATTTTTAATAGCAGCCAGGTGTTTCCACCGGCAGATAAAAACGGGAAAGATTACACTGCAATTATCTGAATAATCTACCTGATATCTAAATCGACATTTTACTTATTCCTACAACTGTTATACATCATGTGTAAAAAGTTCTTATGCCTTTTTTTGCTCATAGTAGTGCTGCTTCCTCATTTATCATTAGCACAGCAGCAGGATTCTATTATGGCAGGGCCGGAGTTTCAACCGGATTCGCTTTATCAGCATCAGCCGGAGAATATTAAAAGACATTACAAGGGCCTACTATTAGTGCCTGCCACGTTTATTGTTTATGGAGTAGCTTCTCTTGGCGTAAATGGCTTAAAAGGCGTAAATAATCACGTTAAAGAGGAAATATACCTGGAGGGAAGCCGCAAGGTCCATCACATAGATAATTACCTGCAATATGCTCCAGGCTTAGTGGTATATGGACTGAACATTGCCGGCATCAAAGGAAAAAATAATTTCGGGGACCGTACTGCTATTTATGCCATGGCTAACATCATCATGGGAAGCACGGTCACGGTCACTAAACATCTTACGCATGAGAAGAGACCGGATGGTTCTAACTATTTATCATTTCCTTCAGGTCATACTGCTACAGCATTTGCTGCTGCTGAATTTATGATGAGGGAATACCAGGATGTATCGATATGGTATGGAGTAGCGGGTTATGCAATGGCCGCCACAACAGGATATCTTCGTATGTCGAATAACAGGCACTGGTTTGGAGATATAGTAGCAGGAGCGGGTGTGGGTATACTATCGACGGAGCTGGCTTATTATTTATATCCGTCAGTGAAAAGAATATTCCAGCCTAAGAAAACAGATTTGGCAAATGTAATACTACCAACCTATCAGCAGGGAGCTTTTGGTTTAAGTATGGTACATACTTTCAGATAGATATTCTTCATTGATAAGAGAGCACATACATATCCCCATAAAAGGGGATGCCATATCCCCGGATTTGGGGATATGGCTTTCACCTGTTATTTATTCACGACTGGCATTAATCCGTTGAATGCTCCGGACACTTTGGCATCGCCATAATCCAGGATGTATGATATGCGGTAACTTTCACTTGGCGGATCTTTCTGAATGGTGATGGTGCCGTCCTGCAGGTCTGTTAGCTGTTTGCCGGTACCGGGTGTAATGGCATTGTTGGCAAAGCTGGCGCCCAGTACCACATCAGCAGCGCTGAAATTCACACGTTTGTCGAATCCGGCGGCACCTGCTTCCTTGAACGTATACGTTTGTCCGTTCACGAATGTATCCACCTGAAACGAAACACCATCGATCTTGCCACTAAAGGCGGATGCATTGATGTTCACGTTGGACATCAGCATTCTTCCACCTTCTTCCACACTCCATTGTACACGGAAACCGAAAGGCGTTGCAGTAGTTTGTTTGTCTTGTCCTTCAATGGTAAAAGCGCTTGAAGGAGCCTGGTTTTTGTTATCGTCATCTTTGTTACAGGCAGTAAGCAATGCTACAGCGGCAGCGACGCTGAAAAGTAGTCTTCTCATGGTTTTGTAATGGTTTTGTAGTTGTTTTAATTGAAATTCAGGTTTCTAATAAATGGTTGCATGTTTCATCGGAGAGGAAATGTTGTGTCTTAATATTGTCCCACTAGTGAAAATATATTTTTGCGCATGATTGCCAGACAAGAATAATGCCAGATCATTTTGAGGGCATGGGAGGATTGGAATCGTTTATACCTGGTAAGATGAATCAGAATGGAGAGGTCTGATAGCAGCATTTTGAATATTACACAGGATAAATGTGCTTTATGCCATCGTCTCCTGATATAACCGCCTGATGTGCCATCCTGTAGAACAATGAATGTCCGACAACCCCGGGGATCATTTTTACCTGGATATCCAGTTGCTCCAGATCGGGAAATACGTCGAAATATACGTCAGCCAGCATATTACCATTGTCAGATATCAGTGCTCCGTTCTTTTCAGTACTCATACGTTGGATGAATCTCGTCCCGGGAAACAACAATGATATCCTGCGGCTCACTATTCCCAGCGCCTGTGGTAAAAATTCTATTGCCAAAGGATATTTTGGGTTCAATGTCGCCTCAAATTTACCGGCATCTCCCAGCAAAATAAACTTATCCGCCGCTGCCGCCAGCAGCTTCTCCATGACATGAATGCCACCGCCACTCTTCAATGCATTCAGTTGTCTGTCAAACACATCACAACCATCGAAGTAAATATCCAGCCTGCTGATAAGTGAAGGTGCTACCAGTTTGAATCCTTTGGCGTGTAATAGAACGGTGGTGTCGAATGATGAAGAGGTAATAGTGAGCGATTGCATCAGCTGAGGAGCACCGGAAAGGTATTCCGCGAGCCAGGCAATTGTTTTGCCGGCTCCTAATCCAATTGTTTGTCCGGCGCTGATCATCGCTGCCGCAGCTTTTGCCGCCTCCTGTTTATGGTCTGTCATCTGTCTTTGTTAAAGCATTATTATTTTATCTGTTGCACCCAGTCTCTCATCACTTGTAAGATAGTTAATAGCTCTTTCTCACTGATAATATATGGAGGCATCAGGTATAACACATTGCCGATAGGACGTAGCCATACGCCATGTTGCTGGGAGAATTCCCTGAAGCCAGACAGACAGGCTACGTCTTTCATTTCAAGGGCGCCTATCGCGCCTATTGATCTTTTTGCAACAATAGCAGGAGACGTGAAAGTATCGAACTGTTCGCGGATGATTGATTGGATTTTTTCTATTTTCCGGAGATAACGCTCCTCCTCAATAATGGATATGCTTTGCAGTGCCACGGCACAGGCAAGTGGATTGGCCATAAAGGTAGGACCATGCATCAGCGCCTTTTCATAATTGTCTCCGAGGAAGCTGTCGAATACTGCTGATGTGGCAAGTGTGGCCGCATGTCCCATATAACCTGCCGTCAGCGCTTTGCCGAGTATCATGATATCTGGCGTAACGTCAGCATGTTCCGCAGCAAACAATTTACCTGTGCGGCCAAAGCCGGTGGCTACTTCATCAAAAACGAACAGTACATTATATTTTGTACAGAGCTCACGGGCCATTTTCAGGTAAAGGGGAGAATAGATATTAAATCCGCCTGCACATTGTACGATAGGCTCGACAATAAAAGCGGCAATGTTCTGATGCTCCCGTTGGAGCAGCGCCTCCAGTTTGTCTGTAGCCACTTTTACAACCGCTGCATCGGCGTCAAATCCTCCCTCAGGAATATCGAGTATAAATCCTCTTCTCAGCACATCTGAAAAAGCGCGTGTGAAGTCAGAATCATCGCTGACTTCCATCGCTTTGAAAGTATCGCCATGATAACCGTTCCTGAGTGATATAATCTTGCTTTTACCATGATAGCCGATGTTTTTCCAGTACTGAATGCTCATTTTCAGGGCTACTTCCACACCAATAGAACCACTGTCAGAGAAGAAGACATGGTTGAGGCCTTCGGGTGTAATGCTGACAAGTTTGGCTGCCAGGTCAATGGCAGGGTTATGTGTCATGCCGCCCAACATCACATGGGCAAATTTGTTTGCCTGCGTAAGTAAGGCTGCATTGAGCGCCGGATGATTATATCCATGTATGACTGCCCACCAGGAAGAAATCCCGTCAATCAAAGAGCGGCCATCTTCCAGATGCATGATCACACCCTCTCCTGATACCATCTTTGGCAGCTCACTTATCTGTCTCATTTGTGTATACGGATACCACAGCATAGTCTTAAAAAATTCCCCGCAAAGATATATCTTAATGTTCTTCTCTTTGTAATACGGAGAGAATATTGCCGGCGGGATCTTCAAACCAGGCTATCAATGGTCCGCCACTTCGCCTGCAGATGCCTTTCTCATCTGTTTTGATCGGCTCATTATATTGCAGAAAACGGATACCTCTTGCAGTGAGTCCGTCTACAGCCTCTTCTATATTCTCTACCGGGAAATTAAGTATCGTAAAAGTGGCGGGCGTGTGATTGTCTTTTTGATAAATCATGATGTTTCCGCCCCCATGGATGTTCAGCTGTAACACGCTACCACCCATTATTTCTTCTATATCAAGCCCAAGTGTTTTACTATAAAATTCTTTCGCCTTATTGATATCATTTACCGAAAATCCGCTGAATGCTTTGGTGTTTGTAAACATAGTGGTGAAGTTTGGTGATTGATGCTAAGTTAGCATCAATAAATGGACCGGACAGGGGCAAACGCGACATATAAGAGGGTAGATTAACCAATTATTTGATAGATGAAATAAAATGCATATATTTGCGCCCCTTTATCTATATACCTGGCCTCTATAGATGAAATAAACAACATTTGTAACCCAACAAAAACTTCACATTCGAAAGTTCAACAATGGAAAGGAAATTGGTATCCCCGGTTGTCATAGACGACATACAACCTATTGACGGGGCTGACCTGATAGAAGTAGCCACCGTTAAGGGGTGGAAATTAGTGGTCAAGAAAAATGAGTTCAACATCGGCGATCATGCCGTGTATTGTGAAATAGATTCATTCCTGCCTGTCAGGGAAGAATTCGAATTCCTGAGAAAAAGCTCTTACCGGAAAATGGGAGAGCAGGAAGGTTTCAGGTTGAAAACAATGAGGATGAGGGGACAGATCTCCCAGGGTTTATTGCTGCCTGTCAGCCTGCTGGAAGGATACACTTACCAGATCGGGGAAGACGTATCTGCGCGTTTAGGTATCATCAAATATGAACCTCCTGTACCAGCTGCACTAGGTGGCATTGCAAAAGGTTTATTCCCTTCTTTCATGCCTAAAACAGACGAAGAAAGGATACAGAACCTGAGTGGTCAGTACGAAGCGTTCAGGCAACATACTTTTTACGTAACCGAAAAGCTGGATGGTTCTTCTGTTACCTTTTACCTGAATGAAGGTGTGTTTGGCGTATGCTCGCGTAATCTTGACCTGGAAGAAACTGCAGATAATACCTTCTGGAAAATAGCAAGAGCTGAAAACATTGAAGAGAAGCTGTCTGCTATGGGAAAGAATATTGCTATTCAGGGAGAGCTGATCGGAGAAGGAGTTCAGGGCAACGCTTATGGCCTGAGAGGACAGGCTGTACGATTCTTTAATGCCTTTGATATAGATCGCTATGAATACCTGGCATTGGATGAGTTTAAAGCTTTAATTGCATCGCTTGCATTACAGACGGTGCCTATCCTGGATCTGCAGTACACCTTGCCTGCATCATTGGAGGAATTGCTGACCATCGCTGACGGTGTGTCGGTGTTAAGTCCGCAGGGTAAAGCAGTGGAAAGGGAGGGATTGGTGATCCGCTCAACGGATAGAAAGATATCATTTAAAGTGATTTCGAATAAGTTCCTGCTGAACGAGAGATAAAAAAGGTGCTCTGCCTATAGGCGAGCACCTTTTTTCATTAACTGAATTTTTTGAGGAAGTAGCCTACTGTTATGCCTAAATAGCCGTTATAACTTTTGATTGCATAATAACTCGTATTATTAAATCCCAGGCTATAAATAGCATTAAAGAACAGACCATTCTTTAGCTCATAACCTGCGAGCAGGTTGAGTCCCACATCGTAAGGCTTCATATGAGTTGCATCAAACTCACTGTAATAAGGATTGAATGGTGAAGGCTTTTTGTATTTTATGACGTTATATTCAACAAATTTATACTGTTGTCCATCCTGATCAAGCTGATAACCTTCTATTCTTTCTCTGCCACTTATACCACGGCCGATATAGGGACCTGCTCCCAGTAATAACTTGCCATTGCCGATCTGTGGTTTGTACAGCAGGTGGGCTTGTAATTCAAGATAGAGAAGGTGTCTTTTGTATTTGTAATGAGTGTCAGCAGATGTGTCGACGCGGGAATAATTATAGCCCTTCTGGTTCAGTATCAATTGTGGCTGCAGATAGAAATTCTTCGATAACCGCTGATCTGCTATCAACCCGGCGCGCCATCCGGCTCTGTAGGATACTTTATAGTTCCAGGTTTCCCAATTGGTTTCAGGATAAACAAAGGATAAGTTATTTCCTCCGACAATACCCACGGATGTCTGGGCGTAAGCGGGTGCCAGGCCAATGGTCAGTAAGATAAATAGTATGATCTTTTTCATGAATCTGGATTATTCTGAACAGTGAATGAATGACATTTAAGCGTTAGATGTTGCGTTCCAAAATATGCTGTAATAATATATTCCCCGGTTAACTGAATTTTTTCAGGAAGTAACCTGCTGTCAGACCGAAATAAGTGTTTTTATTTTTGTAGTTGTTATCATACCCCCGGTTATTCAATTCCAGGCTATACACAACGTTAAAAAAGAGACCGTTTTTCAGTTCATATCCTGCAAGGAAGTTTAATCCCTTATCATAAGGCTTTATATGTGTTATATTACCATAGGCATAATCAGGTGCTTTGCTCCTGTAGTTTACGACAGAATATTTTGTGAATCGCACTACACTACCCATATTGGAATTGTAAGATTGACCGTCCCATCTTTCTAAACCACTAATGCCCCGGGCAATATAAGGACCTGCGCCAACAAATAATTTACCATTACCGGTCTGTTGTTTAAACAGGAGGTTGGCCTGTAGTTCGAGATAGAGAAGCCGTGTTTTGAATTTGTTAAATGAATAAGTGGGTGCTTCATTCATACCGTAAGTATAATTGTAGCCTTTCTCGTTCAATAATAGTTGTGGCTGAAGGTAGTATTTCTTCCATAAACGTTTATCTGCTACCAGTCCTGCATGCCATCCTGATCTGGAAGATACATTGTATCCCATCGCTTCTATTGAGGAATTAGGACGAATTGAGTTTAAATTATACCCTCCAGTAATACCCACGGATGTCTGGGCATGAACTGGCGCAATGCCAACGGCCAGTAAGGCCAACAGGATGATTTTTTTCATGATCTTTATATTAAGGTTAGTTATACCGGAATTTAAATGCCGTTGCTGTTATACCTTTTGGCTAAGCTTGGGCAGACTATATTTATTTAACTGAATTTCTTAAGGAAATAGCCCATACTTACACCCCAATAGGCATTTTTAGGCTTGTCCCCAGTTGGGTTATAACCCTGATAGGTTAATCCGCGGCTATAAACGGCATTAAAGAATAGACCATTCTTGAATTCATAACCAACCTGAAAACTAACGCCCGCATCATAAGGCTTTTGATAATAAACAATAGGATTATTTGCGTCTGCTTTCCTCCTGTATCTCACCGGACTAGTGCTCCAGGAAGCATATGTCTCTGGGGTGGAGAATCTATAGAATTCATATTTGTGCTTGCCATTTATACCGCGACCCAGGTATGGTCCGGCTCCGGCAAAAAAGTTTCCATTACCCCATTGTTGCTTGAAGATAAAATTGGCTTGTAATTCAAGAAACATTAATCTTGTATTACCTCGAGTTGCATAAGTAATACCTGATATCTCTCCATTATATTTATATTTCTCTCCTTTGTTATTTAACAGTAACTGCGGCTGCAGATAAAATTTCCTCCATAAATGATGATCTGCTATCAGACCGGCGCGCCATGCCGATTTGATAGAATAGTCCGTAGTGCCAGGCGATGAATTGGGTCGTGGATACCGGGTTGCTGCATTATATCCTGCAATAACGCCAACGTATGTCTGAGAATAAACGGGTAATATGCTGATGACCAGCAAGGCTAACAGTACGAATTTTTTCATGAACGTTTGGGTTTGTTGAATCGAAAATAAATCAATCGCTCTAAAAGAAAAGTTAAACTGAACAGTTTGTATGACCGCTTATGCCATTTTAACTTTTTATTTTCGTTTAATCAATAGGTAAAACATTTACTACAACTATAGCCACTATTTGTAGTATTTGTTACTACATATTTCAGCAGGTCATTTTCGATATCAAATACAATATCCGGAATTCTCTTAACAGTATAAAAACAATCAGGAGAAGGATATACTCCTCCTCCTCCTGATATGCAGCAATACAGAACAAGATTACAAAGTAATCGTGATTGGTTTCACGATCACAAACGTTTCACCTGTTACATAATGGAATGTCATCGTTACATCGAAGGTGCCTGCCTGGTAGTAAGCGTGATTGACAATACCAATGGTGTTTAATGCAGGAGAGGTTCCATCGCCGAAGTCCCAGTCAACAGAGCCGATAAGATCGTGCTCACCAGGGCCGGGTACAGATACAATGAATGAAACAAGTCTTGCGCCAGGATAGGGACTGCCTACAGGACGGATGTAATAAATGAAATCAGGAGTGGGCAGCGTGTCAGCAGTGGAGGTAGTCACTTTTGTCACAACATTACCGGAGGCAGATTGAATGGTAGTATTTGCGTACGTGCCAATGCTTGCAAATAAGAGGAGAACGGCTAACAATGATCTTTTCATGGTAGAAGGGATTTTTGGGTAAACAAGAAATAAATATTATCACAATGAAAATAGACAGGAACTAGTGAGATGAAATGTTAAAATACCGCAGTTGAGTATATGTACTCAACTGCGGGTAGGGGCTGTCCACCACGGGCGAACAGCCCTTGGTTACGCGAAAATTAATCCATTAATACGCGTCTGTTTCTATTGTAAGGAATGAGTGATAATCAACTCCTGTTGTACCACCAAGATAATTTAGTACGGCAAGGCTCACACTTAAGCTGCCGGTAGCATTCGCCGTGAATGGGATCACATGACAAATCATGCGCATGCCGGTGCTATAAAGTGTGTGGAACTGGGCGCTGTTGCCAGGCGCATTAGGAATGGTCACACTCACCCCGGATGTGGCGAGTTGAAGTACCTGTCCTGCAACAGAGGGATTAAATGCACCCACAAGGGTGATCCTGCCTTTCATGCCATTATACACAGGAATAGAAGCAGTGATAATTGACAACGGATTACTGCTGCTGTAGGTATTTACGGGAATGTTTGCAAAGGCTTTCTGAATGGATAAGCCATTTCCCTGCATATTCGACACCGTAATACTGTTGTTAGACGGGTTATTGATGATAGCACTACTTCCTGCATGTACAATACCTTCAATATTGGTGAATGTAACATTGGCTCCTTTTATGTTCACTGCGTTTACAACACTCTGATTGCTTGTCAGTTTGGAAATATTGATCACGGTGGAGTCGCTGTCCAACTCTACAATGGCGCCGTTAACGCTGGTGGGAGAAACCTTTTCCACATATGCGCCCGTGATGTTAAGATGAGCCATTCGTGGTCCGATCTGAATAGCGTTGTCGTTCATGCCACTAAACAGGTTGTCAGATATTTCACTCAACAGGCTCCATATACCGGTGGTCAGATTGCTGATCTTAATGGCTCCCTGATAGATATTGTTATTCGCGATGGTATTGGTGCGTGAATTGGCAGGTGTTACTAACGCATTATCTCTTTCCAGGAGAATTGAATAAGCCCTGTAGCCGGTGCCATACAACGCGCTGTCAAAAGATAATTGAGTACCAATATAGTTGCCAATGACCTTCCAGAAGATAGCATTCCTGGCATAGATGCCGTATTGTGCCTGATCGAGTGTGCATCCTTCTATAACAAGTCCTTCATTGGTGTTATAATCACCACTGTAACTGGATTCTGACTTAATACCGTAGGAGCCCGCATTGGCAGAACCGGCACAATAAATAACGGTATCCCTCACCATGCTTTCGGCATGTTTATCCTGAAAATAGATACCATTCTTATTGCCTAAGATCCAGCAATTATCCACCAGTATATTACGGCAGATGTTAAACTTGATGGCAGTGTCAAAATTCGCGATATTACATTGAATAATCCGGACAGCTGCATAGTAGTTGTAGTCCTCGGGACCGGCAGGATTCGCAACTTTGGGATAACCGCTGAAACTGAGACAGGTGGTACCGGAATCATATCCTTTTCCCTGGAAGGTTACTTCTACGAACTCAATTCCTTCAGCCCTTTGTTGTGCCGGCTGATTCAGCGTGAAAGTGAAAAGTGTACCGCCGCTAAAATCAGCTGTGATAGTACATCTGTTCCCGACAAATCTCACGTTCGAATATCCTGCAAAAGATAGGCCGGCTGTTAATCTGTAGTTGCCACGGCCCAGTAGAATTTCTGATCCGGAACCTGCCGTCTGGATACATTTGGTAAATGCTGTATCATCTGCTGAAATACCATCTCCTTTTGCTCCAAACCAGCGAATATTCAACGAAGAAGTATAAACGCGTTTCCATCTTCCGGTTATTACCGGCGTGCCTCCGACGGTCACGGTGAAGATCGTACCAAGGTTGTCTGCTTCTGTTGAATTTGCATCCCAGTAAAACTCACCACCTCCCTTATCATCCTGCGCATAATATCCCAGCAGGGTACAAATTTCATTAGAGGAGGGAAGTGCAGAGAGAGTTTTCATCGCACTGACGTTGTTAAATGTCATGTTCTAAATCTTTGAGGTTAATTGCAATAATGCTACTCAAAGATCGCTTGTCACTACGCATGGAAAATACGCAGTCGCAACATTTAAAGAACATTCATTTATCTTCTGCTTTCTACTGTATAAATGAAGCTGTCAGACTTATAATATCCTAAGTTTAACTCTATCGGCTTATCTGACTGATCGTACACAAAACGTTTACGGAATAATATGGGACTACCGGTGTCTATCTCCAGTTTAGCCGCAATGAAATTGTCTGCTGCTTTTGCGCTGATCTCTTCTTTTGAAAGCGTGGCAGTAACTTTATAATCCTGTTCCAGTATTTCGTACAGCGGACGCTTAAAATCCTCTTCACCGTTAAGACCGATGCTGGGATGAAAGTAAGACACGAAATATACGAACGGTCCTTCAGGACGTCCTCTCAGCCTTTCGAGTTTTAGCACTTTTTCTTCCGGTTTGATACCAAAGAAATGAATGATATCTTCGTTCGGTTTCACCCAACTGATATGCAGTTCGAAGTTCCTGATAGGAATCCCCCTGGCCGCCATTTCCTGTGAGAAACTTTTCCAGTTCATGGATTTGGAACTGACCGTCTTCTCCGACACCCGGGTACCGATCCCTTTTTTGCGGATCAGCAAACCTTCGTATACAAGTTTGTTCAGGGCTTGCCTGAGCGTGGTACGGGATATTTCCAGCTGTTGGGATAACTCCACTTCATTAGGCAGGAACTTGCCATTCCTGAACTGAGGATCCTCAATCATTTTCCGCAATAATTCCTCCGCCTGAACATGCAGGGGAATGGCACTGTTATGGTCGATAGAAAACTTCATATACTGAAAGAAAATATCAAAAGTAATAGACTACGCGCATAAAGACATCAAAAAATATTTGCTTTCTATGATCATTGTCTATATGTTTGTACATATGAAAGGCGTTGAAAGTACTAATTTAATGCTATTTATCTGTAAATAGGAATAAAATAGGAGTGATTGTATGAATATTATGTATGTACATATAGCTTATCTGTAAACTAATGACCTGGAATATGACAAAGTATTACCTGCTTTTGCTCCTATGGTGCAGTGTCTGTGCCACTGCAAAAGCACAAAACAAAGAACAGGCATTCACTTCAATAGAACTGAAACCTACCGTTGCCTATCTGAAGTATGAAGGACGGGCTGCCAGAATGGTGCGCCTCCTGTTCCATGGTGGAAAGAACTATACCTCAGCCACAGCTTTCATCAGTTTCAACGGACTGAAAGACAGCATCAGGATCAATGCCGGCGGAAAAGGAATGGAAGTGTTTGAACTGCCTCTGCCAGGAGGCCCTGTACTGCATGAAACGCAGGTATACGTGAAGCTGGCGGCAGGTGGAAGAGAATACACCGCCCGCTGTACGGTAGCGCCAGCTCCCGAGTGGAAAGTGTACCTGTTGCCACATTCGCATGTGGACATTGGATATACCAATGTACAGGATAAAGTGATGCGCCTGCATATGAACAATATCGACGAAGCTATTAAGATTGCGCAGCGTACACAGAACTATCCAGCAGATGCGCGTTATAAGTGGAATACAGAAGCTTTCTGGGTGGTAGACCACTACCTTGCGGCAGCAGATGAGGCAAAGAAAAAGGCCTTCTGGGAAGCTGTTAAAAAGGGATGGATCAATGTCGACGGTGCATATGCCAATATCAATACCAGTGTGACCGATTCACGCCAGCTGATGCAGATGTTCCATACAGCAGTTAAAACCGCGAAAGAACACGGACTGATCATCAATACTATGTTCCAGGGCGATATACCCGGTGCTTCCTGGGGGCTTTCCAGTCAGTCGGCTATTACCGGCATCCGGTATTTCTGGGGCGCCCCTAACGCCGGCGACCGTATCGGTAACTCTCCAAAATGGCGTGACCGGCCTTTTTACTGGCAGTCGCCTGGTGGTGAGAAAATGCTCTACTGGCAAAGTGAACCTTATTCCATTGGTTATACCCTGAAAGGTAGTAAGATCCCGAACTTTTTTACCGTGGAGGATCCCGTGCCTTATTATACCGGCAAGCCATCGGAGAACTTCCTCAACCCTTATCTCTTCGATTATCTTGCAGAACTTGACAGGAAGAAATTCCCTTACAATATGACCATCATGACATGGGCTATGAGTGATAACGCACCCATAGATCCGGAGTTGCCCGATGCAGTCAAAGAATGGAATGAAAAATTTGCTTCACCCCGGCTGATCATCACATCCGTAAAGCAGTTCTTCGGAGATTTTGAAGCTGTTTATAAGGATAAGATCCCAGTTGTATCCGGCGACTATACAGAATTCTGGACGGATGGCATTGCTTCTGCTGCACGGGAAACAGGATACAACAGGAATGCCTCCGAAAGATTGCAACAGGCAGATGCTATCTGGGCACTGCGTAATAAACCGGGTTATCCTGCCAAAGACTTCGATACCACATGGAATAATATCCTGCTGTTCAACGAACATACCTGGGGCGCATACAACAGTACCTCCAATCCTGAAGATCCTAAAGCTATTTCCCAATGGGGATATAAACGCTCGTTCTCACTAAAGGGAAAAGAACAATCTACCAGCTTGCTGGAAAAAGCGGCAGAAGGAGAGGTGATACCTAATGCAGTGGATGTCTACAATACTATCGGCAACACACGCTCTGAACTGGTGATCCTGTCTGCTGCACAAAGTACGGCCGGTGACCTGGTAAAAGACGCCAGCGGGAAAAGTGTACCTTCCCAGCGACTGAGCACCGGTGAACTAGCCATGCTGGTACAACA
Organism: Chitinophaga sp. CF418; assembly: GCF_900142925.1. GTDB lineage: Bacteria > Bacteroidota > Bacteroidia > Chitinophagales > Chitinophagaceae > Chitinophaga. The sequence goes on along the minus strand of NZ_FRCN01000003.1, from coordinate 237,581 downwards.
GATAGCGCCTTTCTCCAAACAACGCTTCACCATTCATGCAGGTAAAGCATTTGCCAATACAAAAACAAGTGTTACTACATCCACAGTACAGAACGGTTTGTACAGAATAGTACTGGACGAAAAAACAGGTAATATCATCCGCCTTGAAAGAACTGGCATCGACCGCAACCTGGCAGATTCAGGAGGTTTGAACCAGTACTCGTACCTGCCGGGCGACGCTATCGAAAAGATACAATATGCAGGACCGGCGAAGATCAGCATTAAAGAAAAGGGGCCCTTGGTAGTAAGCCTGCAGGTGGAATCATCCGCTCCCGGAGCGAACGCATTAAGCAGGGAAATACGTCTGGTCGCAGGTGTAGATCGTGTAGAGATCATCAATACGATCGATAAGAAAACTGTCAGTGCAAAAGAAGGTGTACACTTTGCATTCCCTTTCAATGTAGCAGATGCACAGGTGAGATACAGTATTCCCTGGGGAAGCATTAATGTGGAAGCAGACCAGTTGCAATACGCCAACAGGAACTGGTACACCGTACAACGCTGGGTGGATGTCTCTAACAAAGAATACGGTATTACGTGGTCAACACCCGATGCTCCACTGTTTGAAGTAGGTTCGCAAACAACGGCCAACCTGCTGGGAGGATTGTATGATTCTCCGAAATGGATCAACTTCACAGAACAACATCCTGCGTTGTATTCCTGGGTAATGAACAACCTGTGGCATACAAATTTCCGCCATGCACAGGAAGGTATTACTACATTCCGCTATTATCTGCAGGCACACAATGCCTATGATGCGTTTGCAGTAAATCAGACAGGACTGGCTGATCACCGGCCATTGATAGCTACTCCAGCGGCAGGGAATGCTAACGAATCGCTCTTCTTTAACATCGACTCAAAGGCGGTATACATAGAGAGTATCAAACCTGCAGATGATGGGAAGGGTGTAATACTATGGCTGGTGAATGCATCGGCAACAGCAGCTCTTGTTGTTTTCACACCAAAGGACAAATCAGCTGGTTTGAACATATGGGAAAGTAACATGCTGGAAGAACATAAGCAGCAATTAAATAACAACGTAACACTGCCTGTAAAAGGTATTATGATGTTACGTGTAGAGAAGCAATAACAATAATAAGATTGGACATGTTGAATAATGCAAAAATAAACCCGGGTATCAGTAGGGTAGAAGAGGAGTCTGATAATTGGCGTACCTCCGGACAATACCTGCTGCCCTTGCAGCAGACAACAGCTCCGGAAGGATATAATATCTATCCAACGCATGCTTTAGGACGCGGTAAGATCAGTGAAGGGTATGAATCACTGGCTGCCTGGATCATCACACAGCGGCGGGTGCAGATAGACGGTTATACAGGCGTGCTCTGGGACAAGATACAGCACGCATTGGATGAGATCTTCAGCCGGCAGTCCTTAAAGGTGAAATGGTATTTCACAGAAGATGCTTTGAAAAATGAGGATATCATTGAGCAAATGATCAGCCCTTTTGTTGGTGAACCGGGAACAGTATGGGGAACACGTACTTCCTTACAGCTGGCAGATTTCTTCGATGGCGGGAAGCTGGCTGCTATGCAGCCGGAACCCGGATATGATCTGCATATCGTGATCGGTACAGGTGCGGCATTGGTACAGGCGGATATTCCACTGATCTACTTCGATATGCCAAAGAATGAACTGCAATACCGTATGCGCGCAGGTGTAGTCACAAACCTTGGCAGCAGTAAAATGGATACAGCGGCTGAGATGTACAAACGCGCCTACTTCGTGGACTGGGTTGTGCTAAATAATTACAAGCAGTCCCTGGCAGGCAGGATCTCTATATTTGCAGATACACAGTGGGGGCATACACTGACATGGATAAAGGCAAAAGATCTGCAGGCTGGTATTGAACAGATCTGCCGTGATACTTTCCGTGTACGTCCCTGGTTTGAGCCTGGCGCATGGGGTGGGCAGTGGATGAAAAAACATATTCCGCAGTTGCCACAGGAAGAGGTAAACCTTGCCTGGTCATTTGAAATGATCGTGCCGGAAAATGGTGTGCTCTTTGAAAGCGATAGTTATCTCTTTGAAATTCCATTCGAATGGCTGATGTTCCTGCAGCATACTGCTGTGCTGGGAAAACATGCCGCTATCTTCCAATATGAGTTTCCCATCCGTTTTGATTTCCTGGATACCTTTGATGGTGGTAACCTGTCTATCCAGTGCCATCCTGCGCTGTCTTATATCAGGGAGCAGTTTGGCGAGACCATTACACAGGATGAAACATATTATATTCTCGATTGTAAGGAAGATGCGAGTGTCTATCTTGGTTTTGCAGCGCATATTGATCCGGTACAGTTCAGGGCAGCGCTGGAGAACAGCCAGTTGGAAAACAAGCCGGTGCAGATCACAGATTATGTGCAGCAGCATAAAGCCAATAAGCATGACCTGTTCCTGATTCCCAATTGTACCGTGCATAGTGCCGGGGCCAATAACCTGGTATTGGAGATCAGCGCTACTCCATACATCTTTACATTCAAGATGTATGACTGGCTGCGTCCCGGACTGGACGGAAAGCCAAGGCCGATCAATATCGATCATGCATTCAGGAATCTGGATTTCAGCAGGCAGGGTGCCGTAGTGAAAAAAGAACTGATCTCTGCGCCGCTGCTGACAGCAGAAGGAGCCGGCTGGCAGTTATGGCATTTGCCTACACATCCGCAGCATTTTTATGATGTACACCGCCTGGAAATAGATCATGCAGTTACCTTTGATACTAATGGTCTTTGTGGGGTGATGATGCTGGTGGAAGGAACGGCTATCGCAGTTAAAACCGCTAATGGAAAGGAGACGGTGTATCATTATGCAGAGACGTTCGTGATCCCTGCCGCAGCAGAAAGTTATACCCTTGTTAATAAAGGACCGGGAAAAGCAAAGGTGATAAAAGCCTTTATCAAAGCAGAACACCCGGTCTTCAGTACCATCAGTTATGAAAGCACAATCTGATTTTCTCCTCGTTATGACCACAGTGGTCGCCTCATTGGGAGGCTTCCTCTTTGGCTTTGATATGGCGGTCGTATCCGGCATATTACCTTTTGTGAGGCAACAATTCGCATTGTCCGCCTTACAGGAAGGATGGTTCGTATCATCTGCACTGGCAGGTTGTATTGCAGGTGTTATCGTTGCCGGTAATCTGAGCGACCGGCTGGGCAGAAAGAAACTGCTCTATATGGCTGCTTTGCTCTTCCTGCTGGCAGCATTGGGGTGTGCTTTCTTTCATGACCTTTCCTGGGTCATTACAGCACGTATTTGCGGCGGGGTGGCAGTTGGTATTGCTTCGAGCATTGTGCCCCTGTATCTGTCTGAAATTGCCCCGGATAATAAAAGAGGACGCCTGGTCACCTATTACCAGTTGGCTGTCACTATTGGTATCCTGGTGGCCTATTGCAGCAATGCGCAGTTGCTGTCTTACGCAGAGGCCCATCGGCATGATACCGGCGGAGGCCTGGTTCACTTCCTGTTTGTACAGGAGGTATGGCGCGGTATGTTTGGTATTGGCATGCTGCCGGCAGCATTATTTCTTTTTGGGCTGCTGTGGGTACCCGAAAGTCCGCGCTGGCTGATGCAGCGGGGAAAGGCCGCCGCCAAAGAAGGATACGGTCCCTTGTTCGATCCTGCCATGCGCAGGGCTTTACTGATAGGGATACTGTTGCCATTGTTCTCACAGTTCAGCGGTATTAATGCCATCATCTACTACGGGCCTACTATCCTGAATAACGCCGGTATTACATTGAGTAACTCATTCCTTAGCCAGATCATTTTCGGGGCGGCTAATGTGTTCTTTACCATCTTCGCCATCTGGAAAGTAGATAGCCTCGGCAGACGGCCGCTGTACCTCTGGGGCACAGCTGGCGCCACCATCAGCCTGATCATGACCGGTATCTGTTTTTACACCGGTGCTACGACAGGTATCGCCCTGCTCTGTTGTGTACTGGCTTTCCTCGCTTTCTTTGCTTTCTCGATCGGACCACTGAAATTTGTGATCGCAGCAGAGATCTTTCCCGACAATATCCGGGCAAGGGCATTATCTTTAAGCATCATGGTGATGTGGGTGTCAGATACTATCGTAGGACAACTAACGCCTATACTATTGCGCAGCCTGGGCACGGCGCAGACCTTCTGGTTCTTTGCCGCATTCTGCCTTGCCGCATTCATCGCAGTTTACAGACTGCTACCGGAAACGAAAGGACAATCTTTTGAACAGATAGAGCAATATTGGAAAAATACAACGAAACAAACAGCATGAAGGATACGCAGGTCTTAAGTGTGGATATAGGAGGCTCACATATTACAACTGCATTGGTGGATATGCAGCGCAGAACTTTCCTGCCTGATTCCATCTATCGTGAACACATCAATTCACATGCCGGTGCAGCAGAGATAATCGGCAGATGGAGCTACGTGATGAAGAAAAGCCTGCTGGCGGGTAATGACGTTCATCGTATTGGTATTGCCATGCCGGGACCTTTTGATTATGAAGAAGGGATCAGCTTTATCAAAGGACTGGATAAATACGAAGCCCTGTATGGCCTGAATGTGAAAGAGCTGTTGGAAGAGCAGCTGGGCATAGACAAGAAGTATATCAGGATCATGAACGATGCCTCCTGTTTCCTGCAGGGAGAACTGTTCAACGGTGCAGCGAAAGGAGAGAAGGAGGTCCTGGGACTGACATTGGGTACAGGCTTCGGATCGTCTGTGGCAGACAACGGTATCGCGCAGGAAGGCACTTTCTGGAAAACGCCCTTCCTGGACGCTACTGCAGAAGAATACTTTTCTACCCGCTGGTTTCTTCGCCGTTATGAAGAACTGAGTGGCCAAAGAATAGCAAGCGTAAAAGAGCTGGCTGCAATAGTGCGCCAATCGTCATATGCGTTAACGGTATTCCAGGAGTTCGGCTATAACCTGGCCATGTTCCTGCAGGAACAGCAGCCTATTCCATCACTGGTGGTGTTAGGAGGAAACATCACGCAGGCATTTGACCTGTTCCGTTCCAACCTGGAATATCATATGGAAGGTACCCGTTTCGTGGTCTCTGAACTGGGAGAAGAAGCGATCCTGCTGGGAGCAGCTGGTTTCTGGGAAATAGCGGGATAGTTGCCTTCATTGCTGCCATGGTTTATAATACAGGATCACCACACCTGACCTGAAGGTCCTGGCTTTCATGAATTGCAGGTGTATGTTTTCTTCCATATCCCTGAACATGGGTACGCCATGTTGTATGAAAACGGGATGTACCCATATCTGGAATTCATCTATCAGGCCTTCCTGTATAAAGGATCTTACGATGCTGCCACTGCCGTAGATGATCATATCTTTCCCAGGCGACTGCTTCATTTTCAATACTTCTTCACCGATGTTCTCTCTCACCAGCCTGGTATTGCTCCAGGTGGCACTTTCCAGCGTCTGGGAAAATACGACCTTGTTATGATTGTTCATCATATCGGCATATTCCAGCTCTATTCCGGTGAATGTCTTGTTGGGCCAGTAGCGCGCCATTCTTTCATAGCTCACGCGGCCCAGCAGGATGGTATCTGTTTTACCCAACTGATCGCAGAAATAGATTGACATTTCGTCGTTCCACAAGGGGAAGTGCCAGTCCAGCTCTCCATTGATCCCTGCCATGAAACCATCAAGCGTAACATTCATAGATACGATTATCTTTCTCATTCACTTAGAGTTTCTCATTTTCAAAGATACTATGACAAGACAGGTTGAAGGGGGCGTAATCCGGACTTGTAGCGGGGTTGTTTCTGACATCTAATTTTCCTTATTTTTGCCATGCAACCTGTTTATTAAACTGCTGATCCCAGATGAAACACATTTCAATCCTCGTGCCGGATGAGGCTGTATTAGGTACCATCTCTGATACACGTTACATGTTCACCACGCTGAACGAGTTCCTTGAATCAGATGGCAAACCGGCAATGTTTAAAGTGCAGCTGGTCGGTCTGAAACATGACATACCTCTGAACCAGGGGCTTTTCTCTGTGCATCCTGATGTGCTCATGCAGGATGTGAAGAAAACAGACCTGATTGTCATCCCCGCACTAAGCGGCAATCTGAAAGCAACCCTGGAAAGGAATAAGGCATTCATTCCCTGGATTATCGATCACTATCATAAGGGCGCAGAAGTAGCCAGCCTGTGTATCGGTTCATTTATGCTGGCCGCTACCGGATTACTGGACGGGAAAGAGTGTTCCAGTCATTGGGCTTCCGCTGCTGAATTCAGGGATATGTTCCCCGACGTAGATCTGATAGATGGCAGGATCATAACGGAGGAACAGGGCTTATACTCAAGTGGTGGCGCCTCTTCCTACTGGAACCTGCTGCTGCACATCGTTGAAAAATATACAGACCGCGCACTGACTATCAGGATAGCCAAGCTGTTTGCGCTGGAAATAGACAGGAAAACCCAGTCGCCTTTTGTCATGTTCAACGGGCAGAAGAAACATGAAGATGAGCCTATTAAAAAGGCACAGGAGTTTATAGAAAGCAACCTGACAGAAAGGATCTCTGTGGACGACCTGGCTTCTAAATTTGCTATAGGCAGGAGGCATTTTGACCGCCGCTTTAAGAAAGCGACCAACAATACACCCGCTGAATATATTCAACGGGTGAAGATTGAGGCCGCAAAGAAATGGCTGGAAAACAGCCATAAGAATGTGAATGAGGTCATGTATGAAGTAGGCTACAACGACACTAAATCTTTCAGAACTGTCTTCAAAAAGATCACAGGGTTATCGCCTATCGATTACAGGAACAAATACAATAAAGAAGCGGTGGTAGCCTGACCTAATCCAGGAAATTGGAGGTCAGGGTATCCCATACTTCTTTTCCATTACCGTTAAATACCTGTTTTAACGCATACATCCCGAACCCTTTCGCCTGAGAGAATTCTATCTTAGGCGGCATTACCAGTACAGACGGATTCACAACGGCATCTATCAGTACCGGCCCTTCGTGCGCAAATGCCTTTTCCAGCGCAATACCTACATTAGCAGGGTCCTCAAGGCGGATGCCTTTGATGCCTATTGCCTCGGCCATACGGGCGAAGTCAGGATTCTTCAGATCAGTACCGTAAGGCGGCAGTCCGGCCACCTTCATTTCCATCGCCACAAAACCTAAAGAGCTGTTGTTAAATACAATAATCTTCACCGGCAGATTATACTGTGCTATGGTGAGGATATCTCCCATCATCATAGCAAAACCGCCATCTCCTGAGAGGGAAATCACCTGTCTGCCGGGGTAGGTAAGTTGCGCGCCGATAGCCTGTGGCATAGCACTGGCCATAGAGCCATGATTGAATGATCCCAGCAGGCGTTGCCCCTTCTTCATCCTCAGATAGCGGGCTGCCCATACAGTAGGCTCTCCCACATCGGTGGTAAAGACAGCATCATCTGCCGCCAGTTTATCTATCATCTGCGCCAGGTATTCCGGGTGTATAGGTGTCTTATCTGCTTTGCCGGTAGCATGATTTTCAAGCGATTCACGACTATTCCTGTAATGCTCCACACATTTATCCAGGTAAGAACGGTCGGTCTTCCGTTTTACCAGTGGCAACAGGCAATGGAGGGTTTCCCTTACATCTCCTACCAGCCCAAGCGCAATATTACAACGCCTGCCGAGGCGCTCTGCACGGATATCTATCTGTGCGATCTGTGCACGGGAAGGAAACCAGTCCTTGTAAGGAAAGTCAGTTCCCAGCATGATCACCAGGTCGCTGTTTTCCATGGCATGATAACCGGAGGAGAATCCTATCAGGCCTGTCATGCCCACATCAAAGGGATTATCATATTCTACATGTTCTTTCCCCCGCAGGGCGTGTACCATAGGAGAAAGCAGCTTTTCCCCGGCAGCCATCAGTTCATCATGTGCACCGGCACAGCCGCTGCCACAAAGCAGGGTGATCTTTTCTGACTGATTGATGAGCTCTGCCAGTTTATTTAACTCATGGTCGGAAGGACGTATAGTCGGGCGGCTGATCATCAGGCTATGTTCCAGACCATTGCTTTCTATGGCCTGCATGGCTACATCTCCCGAGAGAGCGATCACGGCTACGCCACCCAGTCCTACGGCATTCTGCATGGCTATCTGCAACACCCGTGGCATCTGCCGGGCAGAGGCAATGGTCTCGCAATAGTGACTGCACTCCCGGAAAAGGGCTTCCGGCCGGGTCTCCTGGAAATAGGAGGTGCCTATTTCCGTACTGGGAACCTGGGCCGCAATAGCCAGTACAGGGGCCATACTCCGGTGGGCATCATACAACCCGTTAATGAGGTGCATATTGCCGGGGCCACAGCTTCCTGCACATACTGCCAGTTTGCCCGTCAGCTGCGCTTCCGCACCCGCAGCAAAGGCCGCCGCTTCCTCATGGCGGTAATGTATCCATTCAATCTCCCCGTGCTGACGGATCTCGTCTGTAATGCTGTTCAGGGAATCCCCCACCACGCCATGTACTCTTTTGACGCCGGCGGCTACCAGTTGTTCCACTATTTGTGCAGCTATCGTTTTGGGCATAAAACAAAGTGTTATTTGCTTAAATTTACATTTAAAATCAAAGTGTTATAATTTAGTAAGGATTCTGCCAACAAGAACCGTGATCTGTACAAAAAAACTGAAGAGGTCACCATTTTTTTGCAGGCAGATTGTCTTATACTTGCTCCTTAAACGTAAGCATCATGATCACTGTGTTATCAACTCCGTCCGGAAATAGTGCCATTTTAAAAGCCATCACAAAGGAACAGGCAGCGCAGATCAAAATCCCCAAAAAATATATCAGCCGTAAGGAAGAGATCTACCAGGATTTTCTCAGACTGTTAGATGAGCATCTGGCTGATATAGTTGCTGAGCGGACAGACAAAATGCATGAGCTCAGAGATTTTGCTGAAGCACTGTTCATCCACCCCACACATCTTAGCAATGTTATCAAAGAACATACCGGCCATCACCCTTGCTTCTTTTATGAAGAAAAGCTGCTGACGCTCGCAAAAGAATTGTTGCTGGATAATAAACGCTCTGTGGCGGATGTTGCCTATCTGCTTACCTACGACGCCTCCAACTTTACCAAGTGGTTCAAATCGTTTGAAGGAGTAACACCCTCACAGTTCAGGCGTTTACATCAACAAGCTTAAAAAATACTGAAGAGGGTACCATTTATACTGAAGAAGGTACCATGATTCCGGAGCCCCGATGTGCCAACTTTGTACTGTAATTAAACACAGTACAAAAATGAAAACAACGAAGAAAATAGCACTCGTAACCGGTGGCAGCCGCGGATTAGGTAAGAACATGGTGATGGAACTTGCAAAGGACGGACATCATATTGTGTTCACTTATAACAGTAAAAAAGAAGAGGCACAGAATGTCGTAGCTGAGGTTGAAAAATTTAACGTGGAAGCTGTAACCCTGCAGTTAAATGTAGGCGACACTAAATCATTCCCTGCTTTTAAAGCCAGCCTGCTGCAGGTCCTGAAAGAAAAATGGGATACCGCAAATATTGATTTCCTGGTGAATAATGCAGGTATTAACCGTGCCTCACTAATCTCCGATACAATGGAAGAAGACTTTGATGCGCTGGTGAACACGCACTTCAAAGGAGCCTATTTCCTTACACAGACATTGCTGAACGTCATTGCCGACGGCGGAAGGATCGTGAATATCTCCACCGGTCTGGCAAGGTTTGTAACTCCGGGTTATGCTGCATACTCTTCTATGAAAGCAGCCATATATAACTTCACAAAATACCTGGCGAAAGAATTAGGCCCAAGAAAGATCAACGCAAATGTGGTAGCTCCCGGTATCATTGAGACTGATTTCACCCGTGAGGCGCTTGAAAACCATCCCGGTGCGAAAGAGTACCTGTCAACACAGATAGCGTTGGGACGTGTTGGCGTGCCAGACGATATTGGAGGTGTTGTGGCATTCCTTTGCAGTGAAAGAGCAAGGTGGATCACCGCACAGTGTATAGAAGCATCAGGCGGGATGTTTCTGTAAAAGTAATGGGTGAATACCGGAAAGGTTGTCCGCTACGGCGTACAGCCTTTTTTATTTTTACCCGATACCGGACAGGGAATGTCTCAAAAGTGAACATATGAATATATGAATAATATATAGTTATTTTTATAATAGTATTATATAGATTGGCATTGGCTTGGCATACCAACATGCTGAATAGTCTAACACTCCCGCTGATGCTTAAAAACTATATCAAAATAGCCTGGCGCAACCTGATGAAGGACCGCCGGTTTACCCTGCTTAATCTGGTTGGTTTGTCTACCGGATTGACCTGCGCAATACTGATCTACCTGTGGATCAATGATGAAGTACATGTTGACAAATTTCACGCGAACGATAGTCTGCTGTACCAGGTAATGACCAATGTGGAGAATTCGGAAGGCATACAAACAATGGCTGCCACGCCCGGTATCCTGGCAAGGACACTGAAAGAGGATATGCCGGAAGTGGAATACGCCACTGCAGTTATTTATCCTTACTGGGCGGGAGAGACGACGCTGTCGGTGAAAGATAATAACCTGAATGCAGTGGGATATTATGCGGAGAAGGATTACTTCAATATCTTTTATTACCCGCTTTTACAGGGGAATAAAGACCAGGTTTTATCAGATAAGAACAATATCGTCATATCAAAACAGCTGGCGCTGAAACTATTTCACACTACGGGAAATGTAGTGGGTCGCACTATTGAGTGGCAACATGAAAAGCAATACCAGGTGTCGGGTGTGTTTGATGATATTCCCGCCAATTCCTCAGTAAAGCATGATTATATCCTGCCTTTTGATGTGTACCTGGCGCAATATTCCTTTCTGAATTCCTGGGGAAGCATCGATCCTTCGACTTACCTGGTGTTGAAGGAAGGTACAGACATAGGCAAGTTCAATAAAAAGATAGCAGACTTCACCAGGACTAAAGATAAAAATGCCGGCTACAAGTTGTTTGCCCGGCAATATTCATCCGGTTATTTGTACAACCGCTATGTGAATGGCACGATGGTAGGAGGAAGAATAGAATATATACGCATGTTTTCCATTATTGCTCTTTTCATTCTCATCATTGCCAGTATCAACTTCATGAACCTGTCCACTGCGAAGGCGTCTAAAAGATTGAAGGAAGTGGGCATCCGGAAGGTGGTAGGTGCAAACAGGAAGCTGCTTGTTTTTCAATACCTGGGAGAATCTGTTCTGATCACCTTTTTATCATTGGCCGCCACGTTGGTGCTCTTACCTTTTCTATTGCCTGCGTTTAACAATATTACCGGCAAGCAGATATCATTGCAGGTTGATCCGGTGTTATGGCTGTCTGTTTTGGGCATTACTCTTTTTACAGGCATCCTGGCCGGATTTTACCCAGCATTTTATCTTTCTGGCTTCAATCCCATTGCTATCCTGAAAGGCAAATTACGGGCTTCTTTAGGCGAGATATGGGTAAGGAAAGGACTGGTTATGTTCCAGTTCATTATTTCAGCGGTGTTCATTATTGCCGTGTTGGTGGTATATAAACAGATCAGGTATATACAAACAAAAGACCCTGGTTATAATGTAGACAATATTATCAGCTTCCAGTTAGGATCAGAGGTGGTCACTAAAACGCCCGTGTTTGTGAATGCCATCAGGGACCTGCCGGGAGTCGTAGCTGCATCGAGTATAGACCATGCGAGTATAGTGGCCGACTATGGCAGTACTTCAGATATCCACTGGGAAGGTAAGCAGCGGGACGATAAAACCAGCTTTGCCAACATAGGTGTGTATTATGGTGCTATTGAAACGCTGGGCATGACCATGAAAGAGGGCAGGAGTTTTAATAGCAATGTAAGCTCAGACAGTACAGAGATCATCTTCAATGAAACTGCCGTCAAAAGCATGGGGCTTAGTAACCCGGTAGGCAAGGTGGTGAAGATGTGGGGAGTGAACAGGAAAATAGCAGGAGTAGTAAAGGACTTCAATTTTGAATCAATGCATGAGCATGTGAAACCTTTTGCTATGCGACTGGAGCCTGCTGCCACTTACAGGATAATGGTCAGGATCAAAGCGGGTAAGAACCGTGAAACGATAAACCTGCTCCGAAAGGCTTATGAGAAATTTGACCCAGGCTTCCCATTCAGTTATAAATTTGTCGATAATGAATACCATGCACAATACATTGCCGAAGATCGCCTGGCGACTTTGTCCGGTTATGCCGCAGGACTGGCGGTAGTAATATCCTGCCTGGGATTATTTGGTCTGGCCGCTTTCACCGCACAAAGAAGAAATAAGGAAATTGGCATCCGTAAAGTATTAGGGGCATCGGAAAGAAGTGTCGTGGTCATGCTGTCGGCCGACTTCCTGAAACTGGTGCTGATCGCTGTTTTTATCGCTTTCCCTTTAGCCTGGTGGCTCATGGATCATTGGCTGGCAGGTTTTGCTTATCGTACAGCCATTGGGGCGGATGTATTTTTGATTGCCGGCGTTTCAACCATTCTTATTACATTGATTATCGTTAGTTATCAGGGTATCAAAGCCTCGCTGACAGATCCGGTCAGGAGTCTGAGAGCAGAGTAGGAGACTGCAATACGAGGGGTTATCACCAACGCTGTAAGGAGCAATGTCAGTAGGGGAAATAGTAGGAGAAGCGGGTCTTGCGTTTTTGCCCGGTAGCGGTCTCCGGAAGGGCATAAGGTTTACATTCAGGATGGAGAGCGTATTAATCACCCAGGTAATTAGTGATAATTTTACTAATAGTATCTGCTTTATTAAAAACCATGAGATGTCCTCCACCCTTAATGCGATAATCAGTATGCACGCGCCTGCCGGTTATTACTCTATCGGCCGTGCCGTGTATTTGAATAGTTCTCTCCGGCGCTACTTTATTATCCCAATAAGCAATACTTTTCAGTGCCCAACGAAAAAAAGATACATCTGTATGCTCCAATAAATTCGTTAATGTCTTTTTATCTTTTTGGGACCGGGCGCCAAAATACCGATAGGTGAGAAAATTAGTACGTCGTATTAGTGAACCGGGAATGATTCGATATAGACCCAATTTCATAAAAAAAGCCTGTACCCTGTTCAATTCACTCTTTGTTCTGACTGAGGATATCAACACCATTTTATCTACCTTTATTTGCCTGGATACTTCCACAGCAACTATTCCTCCAAAAGAAAGCCCGATGATATCTGGATTTTCAACTGTGATCTGGCTCTTTATCCTACCTGCATATTGCCTTATTGATTCGTTAGGCAACGCAGGAATCCAGGTTATGTAAACTTTGTGATACCCCGGAAGTTCCAGGTTCATAAATATACTTGAGTCTGCCCCCAGGCCGCTAAAAAGATAAACAGTTTTTTGTTCTTTTTTTGCTGTATCCTGCGGAGTTTGAGCGCCCACCACGACGCTACTGAACATAAATAACACCCCAAAAATCACTTTCACACTTTGCGTCATAGATTTCTTCGCTTCTTGCCTGATAGGCATTTTTAATATAGTTGTTTACGATATTAACCAGTCCAGAACATAATATTTTGCAATACTATTGCCCTCTGTAGTACAAGTTCCTTTCTGAAGGTTAGCCGTACTTCTTATGGAAAAGTTTAGGAGAACCCGCCGAAAAATATTACCTATGGCAAGTATAATACCAGTTCTCAAAATGGGAGCCATTCTAAAACAATCAAACCCCCGTAAACATCCATAGCCTGTGGCGAAATTTCCCTGGTTATATCAAATGGTATTGATTTTCAATGTGAAAGGCATAGATATCGTCATTATATATGCAAATGCGACTCATAAAATAGTTGGTCCCGTGATACGCTGGAAGCTAACATCAAAAGTAACTATCATTTAACGTCTATTGTGTGGAAATGCGGGGCAGTGAATTCATATATTCCTGAGGAGACGCGTTAAAGTGCTTTTGAAAATTCCTGCTAAAAAGACTGTGAGTACTATAACCGACCATCCTGGCAATCTCAGCCAGACTAAACTCATTTTCAGCAATAAGACAAGCTGCCTTTCTGAGTCGGGTGATATCAATCAGTTCTTTCGGCGATAAAGCAGAAAGAGATTTTATTTTCCGATAAAAAGTGGGCCGGCTCATATTCATATGTTCAGCCAGCGTATCAATATTCATTTGAGCATCCCGAATATTTTTATGAATATAATCATTCAGTTTTTTTAGAAAAATTTCATCCGTTTTTGAATGAGCCATCACCCGTACATCTTCAAATGGTGAACTCGCAAAATGAGTTTTTATCTTTAAGCGGTTATTAAGCAAATTGGTAATTTGTATCTGAAGGAATCTGGGAGAAAAAGGTTTTTTAATATAAGCGTCAGCGCCAGCCTCCAGTCCTTTTATATGTGACAGATGGGTGTTTTTGGACGTCAATAATATGATCGGAATATGGCAGTATTCAACATTTGATTTGACCACCTGACATAGTTCAAAACCATCCATCCCCGGCATCATAATATCTAATACGATGAGATGTATCATTTCGGTATCCAGAACCAGCAGCGCATTTTCAGCATTTTCTGCCAGATGTACTTTATAAGTATCACCTAAAACTTCTGATAGAAATTCCAGGATATCCTGGTTATCATCTATAATTAAAATGCTTTCAGTCATAGTTATTATATTTTTTTCCAGCTACCCAGATTAAACTCGAATTTTTGATGTATCGGTAATGTTAATACAAAAACGATTTCATTGATACTACCCGAAACCAACTCTAAAGATCCGTTATGTAATTCTGTTAACGACCTGGCCAGAGGTAATCCAATACCTGTTCCTGGCTTTTCCTTGTTGTTCAGCCTGAAAAATGGTTCAAATATTTTTTCCTGAAATTTGGCTGGTATCTCTTTCCCATCGTTACTGAAAATAATTGTAAATTTTTCGTCGCCGGTATTGAGCGGGAGCATCTTTATAATAGCGCGGCATGCGGCATACTTAATCGCATTGGAGATCAGGTTATCGCATATTTTAATCAGCGCTTCTCTGTCTACAAATGCCATAATATGGATTTCAGGGAGATCTATATGTAAACTTATTTTGCTCTCTTTAGCAAGTTCTCTGAATGAATCTGTTTGTTCTATGAGCAGTTTATTAATGTCTGCGTTTACAAAGTTTAATCCGAACTGTTCTATTTCGGTCTGCCTGAAATCCAGCAACTGCCCGGTAAGTTCTGTCAGTCTGTTTGCATTCTTCTGCACCATCAACAGGCTCTTTTTAATATTCGGCTGGTTCTCTGCCATTTTTATCAATCTTTCGACTGGACCTACAATCAGGGTCAGGGGTGTTTGGATTTCATGTGCAATGTTGGTGAAAAACTCAATTTTAAACTGATAAATTTCTTTCTTTTTTTCGTGTTCAAATAGTTGGAGTTTAATCAGGTTTTTACTGTTCAGGTAACTATGATAATAGCGGATCAACAGGAACAAAATGGTTCCTGAAATCAGCACATATAAAAAGTAAGCAGTATTGCTTTTCCAGAAGGGGGGTGAAATGCTGATAAACAGGCGCCGTTCTTTACCTGTCCAGTTGCCGACATTACTTTCTGCACGCACTGTAAACGTATAGCTCCCCGGTGCCAGGTTTGTAAAATAGGCGTTTCTGTTGGTGTTAAGATATGTCCAGTCTTTATTTACCCCGGTCATGAAATATCTATACCGGGTGGCCCTGGCCGAAGAGTAATTCAGCGCAGCAAACTCAATACTGAAATTATTCTGATCGTGGGTCAGCACGATGGTATCGGTAAATAGAATTGATTTGGTGTGTGGGTCATCTTTATTGTTTATCTGAAATCCGGTAATGTAAGTTGGCGGAGATACATCTTTGGTGCCAAAATCGGCGGGGTTAAAGGCGATCATTCCTTTCACAGATCCGAAATACATTTTGCCGGTAGCGTCTTTGTAGGCTGAATTGTAATTAAACTGATCTGTTATAAGCCCGTTCGATTGTGTATAAGTCTTACACTGTTCGGTGCGTAAATCAAAACAGATAAGACCTCTGAGTGAACTTATCCATAAACGTTTCGAATTATCTTCCAGGATACAGAACACAGCGTTACTGGGTAGGCCGTTTTCTATCGTAAATTTTTTAATGGTTTTCCGATCTGGATTTAACTTTATCAGGCCACCGCCGGCAGTTGCAAACCACAGTGAGTGATTGCTGTCTTCAAAAATATTATACACCGGAAATTCATTGATCATTTCGTTGTGTTGCTTGTCGCCAAATCGGAAATTACCGTGTTTGCCGGTTTTTCGATTATAGTAAAAAGCGCCTTGCGACACGCTGCCAGTCCAGATATTTCCCTGTGCGTCTTCAGTGATGTCAAAAACATACGAGTTATAGGGTATTTGCTTAACACGGCTGAATGTTTTGTGCTTCCTGTCATAAAGAAATAACCCTGAGCCATTATATGCAGTGCCAACCAGTAAGGTGCTATCCATTGTGAGATAGAAACGAAGTACGAAATCACTCACCCTGTCGTTTTTGTCACCAATAAACTGAAAGCGGTCCGTCACTGTTCCGGTGCGCATGTCCATTATTTCCATACCATGTAAAAACGGGCCAATGAATAACTGATTACCTAATGTTAAAAGACCGTGGATATTGGGGTAAGAGATAGCGCCCCTTTTTCCCGTTGCCGTATAGTTGGTAAATTTCCCTGTTTTTATATTGAACTTATTGATACCTGCATCTTCGGTACCAATCCATAAGTTACCCTTGGTATCAGGACAAATTGTTCCCACAGCGTTGCCTGATATGGAGTTAGTGCCTTGCAGGGGATAATATTTTTCAAACCGGGCATTCTCTGCCGAATAATAATTTAAACCACCAAAAAATGTACCTGCCCACATGCCTCCCCGATTGTCTTTGCATATTGTATAGACAGCGTTATCTGTGAGAGAATAAGGATCACTGATCTGTTTTCGTAAATTCTGGCTTGTGTTGGTGGTCAGGTCGTATACATATATGCCTGATTCAGTGGCTATCCAGTAATGCTGATTACTGCCGGCAGTAATATCACGTACATATACATCGGTATTATCATTGTTGCGAAGTGGTAATGATGTGATTGTTCCTGTTTTAGTGTTATAATTTTTTAATCCCTGTTTAAAACACCCTACCAAAATTTCTTTATCACTGACGGGACATATTTTGCTGATAGATCGCATATTTGCAGGGATACGCTGATCAATTATCCGAACATTGGTCATCTTTTGGTGTGAATAGATGCTGATGACGCCATCGTCATTTCCCACCCACAAATTCCTGCTGCTGTCAATAGCCACGCAGGAAGCATGTAATCTTAAATCTTCAACTTTTTTTTGCCTCTGATCATATTTGTAGAGTGAATAGTTAGCCAGGAACCATAAATTATTGTCGCTGTCAATCACAAGATGGCTGATGTAAGTTGGCGGGGTGATGTCAAGTGGAGTAAAAACTTCGTTACAGGGATTATACATAAAAATACCCTTACCTGTACCAATCCATAACATGCCTTTTTTATCTTCGGAGATAACGTTTATGACATTATTTCCTATACTGCCAAATTTGTTTTTTTCGTTTTTGTAAGTTTTGAATGTATAACCGTCAAAACGGTTTAATCCTCCTCTGGTACCGATCCACATGAAACCTTTACTATCCTGTAAAATGGACATCACTGAGTTGTGTACCAATCCATCATCAACCTGATAGTGTGTAAAATAATATTGCCCACAACAGGATAGTGTGGCAAGCTGTAATATCAGGCTTACAAAAATGGCATGAGGGAATAATTGCATAACGTTAATTCAAATATAAACAAATGTCCGGTTTTGGAAATGAACGAGTTTGCCTGCGCTGCGCCCGCATATGAGAATCAATTATTTGTGAATGGGTTGAGATAAATCGACAAAAAGTTGAACAGATTATGCACTATCTATTCGTTTATTTTGAATGGCACTAAAATCAAATCACTTAACCACAACTTCCCATGAAAAGAGAGTTATTTGCTACAACTGCTGTCGCCATCGTATTGCTGGCTGCCGGTTGTCAAAAAAAGCAATCGGAGAGTATTCCTCTGTTGAATCCACCCACGACGCTCAGCGTTGCACCACCATTGGGTACACTGGTGGATAGTGGTATTTATCGCATCAGGGGTTTCTCTTCATTACCAGCCGGCCCGGTAGTTGAAGTAACCGGAAACTCAACGGCGGCAGGTGCAAAAATTCAGCAATGGGGATGGTTTCCAAATAACGGACAGAAATGGAAACTTATAAAAACCGATGCCACTTATTATAAGCTGGTCAATGTTACCAGTAGTAAATGTCTCCAGTCACCATCGGCAACTTCGGGCGAGGTATTACAGCAGGGGGCTGATGATGGCTCTGATGCACAACGTTGGGAAATTGCCTATTCCGGCAGTAATAATATTTTTTCACTGACCAACAAGCAAACAGGTATGAAAATGGTTGTTGATCCTGAAGACAGTGTGCCAGGCAGAAAAATCAAGCAGAAAAGTAGTGTAACAGGCACACAGGATCTCTTTGAATTTCGTAACCTCAATTTTCAGAATCCTTTAACTACTAACAGCCGTCCTGATCCCTTCATAGCGCAAAAAGATGGATATTATTATTTCCTGTGTACTAAAGGCAATAGGATAACCATTACGAAAACCCGATCAGTGTCATTACTGGCGGCTATGCCTGAGACCACCGTCTGGACTCCTCCCACAGGTACTGCGTATTCATCTAATATATGGGCGCCTGAGTTACATTTCCTGTCAGGCAAGTGGTATATCTATTTCGCTG
The DNA here is from genome assembly GCF_900142925.1 of Chitinophaga sp. CF418. GTDB lineage: Bacteria > Bacteroidota > Bacteroidia > Chitinophagales > Chitinophagaceae > Chitinophaga. Next base: position 218,744 of record NZ_FRCN01000003.1, on the reverse strand, counting down.
CTGATGATACAGGAGGGGATGATAATCACCGCATGTTCGTGCTGGAGAATCCCAATGCTGATCCAACAACCGGAACATGGACATTCAAAGGAAAGATATTTGATTCAACTGATCAATGGGCTATTGATGGTTCGGTACTGACCATTGGTACGAAAAATTACTTCATATGGTCGGGCTGGGAGAATGTGGCTACCAAATATAAACAATATATATACCTTGCTCCCATGTCTAATCCGTGGACCATCAGCGGTGCCAGGGTAGTAGTATCATCGCCTACCAATACCTGGGAAAAATATGAGCCCAGTTCATTAGGGCTTGGTGTTAATGAAGGTCCCATCATGCTGCAGAAAGATGCCAGCAGCCCGGTATTCATTATATATTCAGCAAGTCGTTACACGAGTGACAATTATTGCCTGGCGCAGATACAGTTAAAAAGCGGAGGTAATCCCACAGTTGCAGCCGACTGGATAAATAAGAAACAGGTGTTTGTCAGAAATGATGCTAACGGTGTTTATGGACCAGGGCACAATGGCTTTTTTACCAGTAGTTATACCGATGCAAACGATGTGTTGCATACCGAAAACTGGTTTGTATATCATGCGCGCAGTGTAGCCGCCACTACAAACGGAGGCAGACCGGTAAGAATACAAAAACTAACCTGGAATGCAGATGGATCACCAAACTTTGGCGTAGCTGGAGCGACAGGTGTTAATATCCCCATTCCGATAGGTGACTGATAAGGGTGTCAGCGCAATTTATGAAACAGCCCGCTTGTAATGGCGGGCTGTTTCGTTGTGTCTGATAATTTTAACGTGTCTTCCGGCTATTTTTAAAACGGGGCGTTTCCGATATGTTATGGACGAATCTTGGTGTACGTGACATCGGCTACTCTTCAGCTTTTACCTTCAGATTTTTGAGCCATACCTGCAATGAATGCTCTAATCCTTTTTGGAATTTATTGCGCATTAGGGTTACCATCCAGCCTTCCATGCTTTCCTCAACTTTTACCGTCGTTTGCCCATTGTTTTCTACGAAGGACCAGTTATGGATCGCAAATGCTCCAAATGCTTTGCCTGACCAGCCAATTTTATGTCCACGGGAGACTGTATGCAGCGTCGAGTGAATAGTCAAGCCCCCGCTTTTCCAGTCAAAACTGCTCCCTTTTTCAAAGGGTCCGGTTAACTTGGGATCTTCGACGTCGAGATGCCAGGTTGCCCAATGATCTATGTCACTCATCACCTGGTAAACTTTTTGCGCAGAAGCGTTGATAGTAATTTCCTGATAAGTGATGACAGGTGCATTCTTATTGATAGATGGCGAGACTGCGTACGAACTGTGCAACTCCAAACTTGCAATGGTTATTACGAGTAGCCCGACTAAGGTAAGTAGGATATAAATAAACTTTTTCATTTCTATTGTTTTAGTAAGATTATAGTATGTTATTTAGCAGAAATATTGTTTGTAGTCCTGGGCAAATTGCTCAAAACTAGTAGCTTGCCGTCCAGTGATATCTTTGACGGTATTAAAAACACCAGCGGCCTCACCCCTGGCATAGTGTGCATAGTCTTCGATTAGGCCACCAACCTGCCACTCCGGAAATCCGGCTACTGTAAGTGCGCCTTGCATTTGTTCGGGACTCAACTCTACATATGTTACGGCGGTGCCCAGAACATCAGAGAGTATTTCTGCCATTTGAAGATGTGTGATCGCCGCCGGTCCGGTAATTTGATAGGTTTTATTGTCATGACCTGGCTCTGTCAAGGTCGTTGCGGCAACCGCCGCGATGTCCCGGACGTCTACCGCGCTAACGGCAGCGTTCCCCAATGAACCATAGAATTTTCCTTCATATTTGATATAATGCCCAAAGGCCGTTAGACCCTGCATGAAAAGGTTGGCCCGAAGAAAAGTGTAGTCCATACCCAATTCTTTGATCCTGTTTTCTACGACGGCATGGTAGCGAAGGAAACGTACTGGTGAAGTTTCATCAGCTGCCAGTTGGGATAGCTTTACAATGTGTTTCACCCCGGCTTTATGAGCTGCATCTACAAAGTTTAACTGAAGTTGTTCGGATTGTTCCAAAGAGTTCGTTAGTAAAAATGCCTTTTCGATCCCTTGTAAAGCCTGTACCAGGCTATAAGCATCTGAAAGGTCTCCAACTGCGACTTCCGCTTGTGGCAAATCGCTCATCAGATTGCCCTGCTCTTTATTGCGGACAAGTGCTCGAAACGAAGTATTCCTGCTTACCAACATCTTAATCAATTGTGTGCCCACGGTTCCCGTTGCTCCTGTAATCAATAGATTGCTATTTTCCATAAACTGCGTTTTTATATTACAAAATTCGGTTTGCTGCGAGACCAAAAATTGTACGAAAACGAAGAACGCTCATCGGGTACTGTTGGCTACGCTGGTGGTGTCTTACTGGAGTGTTTGAATTTTGGGGATTAATTTGCAAACAACCGGTGTACAGGTCATTGTTATCAGTACAACTGCCAGGGTGAGATAAAGGGTTATTTGACAACGCGTAGGCACCCGGCCACCATTCGCGGTTAGTAATAAAAGCAAAACTCAATACAGAATCGATATTCACGTGCTGCTTATCCACGACGGGTGGTAATTGGCCTACAACGCTTTATGTAGTAGCAGAGCAGAAATGTACAATCAGTGTTTGGGGTTACAAATAGCTTCCTGGAATTTCAGGTATTGAGAGGGACTAAGATGTAAATAGTGATTAAAATCTTTGATAAGCTGGCTTTGGTCATAATATCCACACCGATCTATTATTTCAAACCAATCCATTTTAGCATTTCCTTGGGAAATTTCCTGGAGAACTTGAATAGCTTTTAGGAAGCGGCCATAGCGATACATTTCTTTTGAGGTATAACCGAAATATTTTTTGTGGTTGACCTGCACAGTTCTTTCGGACAATTTGTTTTTTTGGGATATCTCCTTAATAGGGCTGAAAGTATTTCGGTCAAATTCGGCAATTTGTTCTGCTATTTTATCGCGTCTTCGCAAGTAGGGTTTGCTGAAATCAAGCACTCCTTCAACGCGCTTTTGATTGCAATTAATTTGCTTTAATTCAGACCAAAGGGTGGTGAAGCAATTTTTATGAAGCAGTTCATCGGGATGCAGGGCCGTCTCTTGCGTTAGATCTGCATTTCCGAAGAATCTGAAAAAGGCGTCATCTTTAAAATTGCACACGAATATCTCAGCGCCCACGGGTAATAAATAGTTAAAGGCATGTTTTATTGGTCCAAGTACCATACACGTTTCCACGGTGATCTGATCACCGGTTTTAGAAATAAATGACGCTGGGGTACCGAAATTAAAAATCATGATCGTTTGGTAAGAAGGGAAAAGTGTCTTTTCTATTGCTGCATCGGACTTGTTTTCTGCACAGTAGAAATGAGAAAAGACATCTTCGAATGCCGGCGTCACGCAAATTCGATAACTATTATAACCTGCCATATCTTTCATCCTTAAAGAGGGGAATAACTCCCACACGTGCGAATGTAATAAGACTTTGAATACGTTGTTACGGTCATTTGCAATAATTTTACAATACCGCTACGTGCCCGGTACCGCTAAGTCTTCGAATCAAATAATGTTGATCATTAATAAACTACGCAAAGTTGGACAATAAGGACGGTGCTTTCCCGGCCAATTCGTTGATAAGTTGTTAGCCTGAACAATATATTATTATGTGTTGCTTTTGATTTGTGTTTTTTTTACACAAAGTTTTGAACTGCCGGGATCCTGAGCTATATTGTGTATAATTAAAGTGAATATGTACGTATTAACTCCTCCTCAAAGAGTGTTAGCTCATCAACATAAAACTATTTTCCTGGCTGGTCGGTTATAAAGTGATGTAAGCTTTGCTGGTTGGCATTTTGAAGTTCCTGTGCCATCCGTTCGGTTTCTACTGTTTGGGCTTTTCTTTTGGGATGATGCAAATGTATGCAAAACCCGCTTCGTACAAAGTTTCGACTATAATATGTAAAGAACTATAATTTGATCAGATCAAGATAAACTAAAAATCATGAGAGCAATTAATCCCTGGATCAACTTCAATGGCAATGCCGAAGAAGCATTCACTTTTTACAAATCAGTTTTTGGCGGTGAGTTTACAAAAATCACCCGTTTTAAAGACTTATCAGGCCCCGAGTTTCAGGTAGCCGAAGATGAGGCAAATAAAATAATGTACATCGGCTTGCCGCTTGGCAAAAACAATGTGTTAATAGCCAACGATGTTCCCGGATTTTTAGGGCGGGTAAGCGAAAATGAAAACCGGTCTAAAATATACCTGAATGCCGAAAGCCGTGAAGAAGCAGATAAAATATTTAACGGATTATCAGCAGGCGGAGAAGTGGAAGGACCCATTGGCGACAGCCCATGGGGTACCTATGCCGGAATGTTCAGGGATAAATATGGTATTGAATGGATTGTAGAGTTTGACCCGGGTTATAACGGGTAAGGTTAGCACGGATATCGAACCTCGTATATAAATAAATTCATCGCTCTAATTACCATTATATCTGTTTCAAGCCATTTTTAAAGCCGGAAGAAGCTTTAATTTTTTGCAATCCTGGCCGAACCCAAATCGCTGAAAAATGTGAGGAATTTAGCGTGTATATGAACAACAATGGCTACTACAAAAGGGAAGATCTTGAAAAAATGTTAGCCGGAGAAAAAGTTTCAGTGATGGACTCAGTCAAAAAAGGAGACGTTGAAATTTTGCTTAAATGAAGGGGCCGACCTAAAAGCGCTCTTTGACTTTTTGGTCAGCCCCATAAACAGGTATCGGACATAAGGCAATCTTTTGTATGTAAAAAATTGTATATTTGTAGCTCCTTTGAGCAAGGAGTCTGTAATTATTTCTCCCAATAAATTGACTTTTAATCTTATGCTGCACTTTAGCTATAATGCCTTTTGTTTAGGTGCATTGATTTTCTTAGCTATTTCGCTTGGCAACTTTATTTATGTATGGCTTTGTAAAATGTGGAAGGTTAAGATCACAGAGTTTTCAATTTTCTTAAATCCTTACTTTTCTTTACTCAAAAAGGAAATTAATGGCACAATATATCAATTAGGCTGGTTGCCAATAGGGGCTTATATTAAACCATTGGGAATGTTAAAGGAGGATTTGGGAAGCATTGCTATAGAAGAATTACCATTTTCTCTTTTGAATAAGTCCAGAACAAAGCAATTGGTCTTTCGCCTTATACCTTCCTTGGTTTGGTTATTTGTCTTACTATTAAGTCTATGTACCCTAAAAGGACCTGGGAATATTCTTCAGACTACAGCAGAAATGCTGAATTACATTTTAGTTGCCATCAAAACAATGTTTGGTTTGAGTGCAGCTAATGAACTCGTGATGAGGACAAATAATATGCTGATTGATAAGAGTATTATATCATTCGCTTTGACATTATTGATTTCAATGTTTCTTGTTCTTACCTCGCTGTCAAAAATCATGAGTATATACTCCCGGGATGGAAAAAATATCAATTGGCTGATAAAGCTACCGGGCTTTATAATAACCATTTTCGGTGTGTATTTGACCTGTTGGAAAATTCCTACATTTGTTTTTTCTTTTTTTTCATTTCGCCAAAATGTAAGCTACATCCTTAGTTTTACTTTAGGGCTATATCTTATAGGTTCATTGGTTTTTATACTTGCAATGATATTGGTAAAACTTAAAACTAGTAAGTTGGCCAGTGTTACCGATCGAAGATGAAGAATGCCATTCAAGTATTAAACGAAGCCTCATCAACAACGAAATCAGCGCAAAGATAAATACTCGGAATATTTATTCGGGAATGCCTGGGACCGACTATTTAGCTTACAGATATAAAGAGGATCAGTCTAACTTTGGACTGATCCTCTCTTATTTTGTCCCTCACCGATTATTGCACCCTAATCCCCCCTCCCAAAAAAGATTTGTTAAAATTTGCAAATAACATGTCATTATCTGTCCATGATAAACCTCCACTCTTGAGTAAGTTAGCGTATTGTATTAAAAGACTATGTTAATCAAAATCTGTTAGTAGAAAACTAACTAGCATTAAGAAAATATCCCTGGATTATACGCTTGTGGCATTTCGAATTCAACATTTTATTTAGATAGTATCACTCAATGTAAGAGTATTATTCCCTTGTACCCGTAGTTGGTCACCATTGTAGTAGTTACTGACAAAACCATTTCTGCCGGTTTACCGCAGCTATTGCGCAGACAGAAGTGGCTGTTGCGTGCTTAAGAAGGGGTGTGCATGAACGTTACTGCATTCATATTCAGACTGTGTACTTTACCTCAATTGATATTATGAAAAAACATGTAATTAATCTGTACATCTCAACGTTGCTATGCGTTTGTTTTAGTGCTTACAGTGGACATTTGCAGGCACAAGGACAACCAGCAACAGACACAGGCTTTGTAACCGGTAAAGTGGTCACTGACGAAAGTGTGCCTATACCTGGTGCGACTGTTCAATTGGTGAATAGCAAGCATGTCACTAATACAAATGAAAACGGCGTATTCCGTATCCCCCGTACGAATAATGCTTCCGCTATCCAGGTTTCTCATATCGGCTATCTCACGCTGGTAGTACCTGTCAGTGAAGCCAGGAGCATTGTCCTGAAGACGGTTTCAAGTGATATGAGTGAAGTTGTCGTTGTGGGATATGGTAAACAAAAGAAGATTTCCCTGACAGGAGCTATTGCTTCTGTAGGTACAAAGGAACTGAAGCAAAGTCCTGTTGCCAACCTAAGTAATGCGCTTGCCGGGCGTTTACCCGGTCTCGTAACCTTACAAAACAGTGGCGAACCAGGCTATGATGCATCAGCACTCTGGATCAGAGGTATGGCCACTTTTACGGGTAGCCAGAGTCCTCTTATCCTGGTGGATGGGGTAGAACGTGCGTTCTCTGGTATTGATGCCAACGAAGTAGAAAGTATTTCTATATTAAAAGACGCATCTTCTACTGCCGTGTATGGGGTGCGGGGTGCTAACGGAGTAATATTAGTCACCACCAAAAGGGGCATGAAGTCAAAGCCACAGATCAACTTTACTTTTCAGGGAGGCATCCAGGAGCCAACAAGGTTGCCTGAATATCTCGACTCTTATGATGCACTGAAATTATACCGCGAAGCCCTGATCAACGATGGTCAGAATTATGCCATGTACACGGATGAATACCTGAATAAATTCAGGGACAGATCACACCCGGCTTACAAATATCTATATCCGAATGTAAACTGGTTACATGAACTGCTGAAACCAACTGCCCCTATGTATTCCGGTAACTTAAACGTGTCAGGTGGGAATGACTTTGTACGCTACTTTACCTCTATCTCTTACCTTAGGCAAAGTGGTTTATACCAATACGCCAACTTATCTGATTACAATATTCAGGCTCTTAATAACAAGTATAACTTCCGTTCGAATATTGACCTGAACATCACCAAAGATCTGACTATGGAATTGAACCTCGGCCAGATCGTATATGACAATAACTATCCGAACGTAGGTGCTTCTGCACTTTTCGCAGATATGCAGGGTATACCTCCATACCTGTACCCAATGCAGAATCCGGATGGATCTGTTGCCTATCAATCTGCCAAACCTTACAACCCGTTTGGCCGTTTAACCCAGGGAGGTTACCAGCGTAATTTCCAAAATACACTGCAGGCCACTACCGGGTTCAAGCTCAACCTGCCCTGGATCACCAAAGGTTTAAGTACCCGGGTAAGGCTATCATTTGACTCTTACAATTACAAGAATATAACCAGGTCTAAATCCTACTACACATATAAATGGTCTATAGCTGATGATCAGGCTACCGACCTGTCTACCGGCACCTACACAAAGGTGACTGATGGTTCCAATAACCTGAGCTATGATGTGGCGGCTAACAGCAATCGCCGTACACAGCTGGAAGCTTATCTGAACTATGACCGTACTTTCGGTAAACATGCCGTTACTGCCATGGCGCTTTACCAGCAACAAACATTTTTTGACGCCGTAGGATCCAATGACGCTATTAACGGTCTTCCTTATAAGTATAACGGTTTAATAGGGAGGGTAACATACGCTTATAACAGTAAGATATTCGGTGAAGTAAACTTTGGCTATAACGGGTCTGAAAACTTTCCGGCAGGTAGACGTTACGATCTCTTCCCGGCTGTTTCTGCGAGTTATGTTATTTCCGAAGAACCGTTCTTTAAAAACCAGCTACCGCTCATCAACCTGTTGAAAATCCGTGCGTCCGCAGGTAGTGTAGGTAATGACAAGATCGGTGGTCAGCGCTTCCTGTACCAAAGTACCTGGGCACTGGGCGGCACTGGTTATCAGTTTGGCCGCAATCACGATGGATCCGCATTTGGTGGGGTGTTGGAAGACAGGACGGGCAACATGGGAGTGACCTGGGAAAAAGCAAACAAGTACAACGTGGGTATAGACCTTGAAATGTTTGGTAGTGCTCTCTCCATATCAGGTGATGCGTTTTATGAATTAAGAAGTAATATCCTGGCTACTCCGGGGACCATTCCAAGTATGATCGGTATCGCCAATTTACCTTATGTAAACCTGGGTAAGGTACAAAACAAAGGATTTGAGCTCACCATGGAATACCGTAAGAACTACCATAAATACGGCTACTTCCTGAAAGCCAATTTCTCGTACAACGTGAACCGTATTATTGCCATGGACGAGCCATCTTTTAACGGCCATACTTATCAGCGGCATACCGGGCGTGCTATCGATGATCAATATGGATATGTGGCACTCGGCATGTTCCAGTCACAGGATGATATTAGTAAAAGCCCAGACCAGTCTTCCTTTGGTGCCATTCAGCCAGGTGATCTGAAATATAAGGATATGAATGGAGACGGCGTGGTTAACTCGCTGGACCAGACTTACCTGGGTAAGCGCTCGGTTCCCTATCAGATTGCAGGTATTGCATTGGGTGGTAATTTTCATTCTTTTGACGTGAGCATGCTCTTCCAGGGCGGATTTGGTGGTCATACCTGGTTTACAGGACCACGTATGTGGCCTTTCTCAGGCGATGCGGGTGTATTGTCGGATATAAAAGGCAACTATTGGACACCTGACCATACAGATGCAAAGTATCCAAGATTGTCTTACGCAGCGAATCAGAACAATGATCAGAATTCAACCTGGTGGCTGTATAACTCAAAATACCTGCGACTAAAGAATTTAGAAATTGGTTATACACTTTCTAACGCTACTTCGCGCTTGGTGGGTATCCGGAGTTTAAGGCTTTTTGTAAATGGCTTGAACCTGGTTACCTGGGATGAGATCAAAATTTTCGATCCGGAAACACCTAATGATTCAGGAAACTATCCCCAGATGCGCGTTTTCAACGCAGGTTTGACCGTGGGATTATAATGCTGTGTGACTTTAAACATTAAATAATGAACAGACTAACATATATATACAGGAATCTTGTGACGGCGGCCATCGTTACCACATTTCTAGCCGCCTCTTCCTGCAAAAAATTCCTCGACGTAGTTCCTTCCGAATTGGTCACTTCAGACCAGGTATGGAGCAATATTAATAATGCCAATGGTGTATTGGCGAATTTATACTCTAAGATGCCGGGATCTCTTGCCGATGGCTGGACGGATGAGATATGTGCAGCAACGGACGAATGTTTTCATCACTGGGGAGCCGGTTTTTACCCCCTTTATTACAATAGCGGAGCCTGGAATGCGGCGAATAACCCATACGATATATGGGCGGATGCTTACCAGAAAATCCGTCAATGTAACCTGTTCCTGGAGAATATTGACAAAGTGCCTGTACCGGAGAATCAGCAATCCTATTACGCCACAGTATTACCCCGGTATAAAGCGGAGGCAAGGGTGTTACGTGCATTTTTCTATTTTGATCTCTTTAGGCGTTATGGTGCGGTACCGGTCCTCACCCGCTCTTATGCCGCATCGGAAGCAGCGGATATGCAGATGCCCAGGATGCCGGTAGATTCCGTGGTGAATTTCATTGCAAGAGAATGTGAGCAAGCCGCAGAAATATTGCCTGTTAGCTATGCAGACGGAGACATGGGACGTATCAGCAAAGGTGGTGCGCTGGCATTAGCAACCCGCACGTTGGCATATGCCGCCAGCCCTTTATTTAATGGTAATCCTTTTTACAAGGATATCAAAAATCCCGACGGTACACCGCTGTTTAGCCAAATGGCAGATAAGGAGAAATGGAAACGCGCGGCAGATGAAGCACAGAAAGTCCTTAACCTAAACCTCTATACGTTAAATACAATAGCTGGTGATCCGATTAACAGTTACGCCAGGGTGTTTAATACCCGTAATTGGGACGAAATAATTGTAGCCAAACAACAGAATAACAGTAAGAATATAGAAAATGAATGCCTGCCATATGGTGGCTGGTTTGGCGGCTGGGGAAAGTATAGCATCCTGCAGGAGTTTGTGGATGCTTACGAGATGAACAATGGATATCCTATACATGCCCCGTCTTCAGGATATGATTCTGTAGGTACCTGGTCCGGCGATATCTTTGGCGCTGATGGTTATAGCGAAAATGTGCATTTCGATAATATTTCAAAAATGTACAGAAATCGTGATCCGAGATTTTATGCAACTGTTACTTTCCACGGTAGTAAATGGGCAATTGGTCATACGGGGAATACACCTGTATGGATGTCATGGTGGGGGGCTAATGGCGGAATATCACAGGGCTGGCCAAAATCAACCGGTACCTACCCTGTGTCTGGATATAATCCTCGCAAATGGCTTTCCCCTGATGTGGATATGCTCAATTATTGGACATCTCCTGATGCTAAACGGAATGATCCTGTGATACGCCTCCCGGAAATTTATCTGATTTATGCAGAAGCATTGAACGAATATAACCAAGGGCCAACCTCTGCTGCCTTTGACGCCATCAATAAAGTGCGTGCAAGGGTCAATATGCCAGCATTGCCTATCATTGCTGATGACAATACCCTTGCTGGCTTCAGAGCACGCGTGCAAAACGAAAACCGGGTTGAGTTTGCCTTCGAGTCACACAGGTTCTGGGATGTAAGGCGCTGGATGATCGGTACAATTGTAGACAACGGACCCGTACATGGATTAAATGCACGTCCCACCACGCAGGAATTACAATCCTCTGGTTTTGACGTAAACAGTAAAGAAGCCGGGTTGTCTGTATTTTACAAACGCGTTGTTATACAAACACGTGTATTTCAGCCTAAACATTACCTCTTCCCAATACCTCAGACGGAGATAGAAGTAAATCATCAATTAGTACAAAACTCTGGTTGGTAAAGATGACATGTTAACCATATTTGAAAGTATGATAAGCGGCAGTGGTACTTATGCATAAACATCCTGCCGGATAATGAATCTGTTTGCATTTTGATGTTAAATAACGGCCGGTGCATAGACGTGCACCGGCCATACATGAAGATGTTATAGTGAATCAGGCAAAGTAGTGGCATGAAACAGGTACAGGCTGCATCTGACGAAGTGCAAAAAATGGTAGTGGATAAACACGTCATGCAGAAAACCGGCTTCCTGTACATATTTACAAATAATGAAACCGCACAAGATGTTGACTTTGTTACATAGGAATTTTATTAAATTTGTTCCTTTATAATATTCCTATGAGCGGACATCGCTATTTCCTGGGCATTTCATGCCTTCTTTTAATGATTTGTTGTAAGAAAAGAGTGGCAGAGAACCAGCGACAAACATTGAAAGGAATGAAACGAATATTTACAATTTTAGTGATAACAATCTTCACTATTTTATCGTGTAGCGAGAATAAATCAGGAACTACAAAAACAAATGCTATTGAGATAGAAAAAGAAAATAAAACTGAAACAAAAAATGCGAAACTCGAAACTTCAGACACACTTAATTCCAATAATTATTCTGACTTAGATAGCCAAACGACATACACCAAAGAGCTTGACTTATTTTGGATACGCGATTTAGAAGAGAACGCAAACAAAAAAATTGGTTTTATATCCTTGTCTGACATTTATCCATTGAGCGAACATCCAGACTCTTTAGCTATTCCAAATTATGAAAATGTAGATAAAAACAGTCTTCAATATTTTAAATTAAATGCATCGTATAGAAAGAGAGTTCTTTCAAAAACTAACATTTCAGAAACAGATAGTCTGTTTATTTACGATTACTCTACAGATGTACTACTCTCTTTTCCTGTTAGAAAACTTAATGTAGTTGCCTATTTAAATGATTATATGGACATAAAAGATTGTCCTTGCAGTCAATCCGACTATATGATTGGATTTGAAGTGACAAAAAATTATTTAATAGGGCTAGGAAAATATTTTAGTGAGGCCTTGGTTTTTATTGGTAAAGAAAATCCTTTTACGCACGGACAAATGAAAGCCATTGTTTGGCAAAAAATCAAAGCTGAAAAATTTCCATTAGGAAAAAGCAATTTGACCGAAAAGCAAAAAGAATATAAACATAAAAATACAATAAAAGGACAAGCATATTTATATGAAACAAAAACTCACCAGATTTTCATTCAAGATTATACAGAGCCCAATAATCTTATTCAGGTTCAAGACCGACATTTAATTATAATAGATAAGCAATCTGATAATGTGGTTAATGAGACAATTTTCAACAATAGTGAAGGAACAAGTGTAACACCGTTGAATTTTGGAATAAACAATACCAATTATCCTGACTTGAAAGAACAATGGATAGGAAAACTTTTCAAAGACAAACCCGAAGTTATATTTGGATTTGAATGGGTTTCGTTTGGATGTCCAAGTATTATATTCGTAAATTCACAAAACAAATACGTTCAGATAAATTGTGACAATAGACATTGAAATAAAACAACGAACCGCTAACAGGCGTTTGGCAAAAAAAAGTGGGCTCAGTGCTTAATTGAACATTCTACCTCGTGTCAACTTTTGTGCTGGGTTGACAGTTTAGTGCTTCGAAATCCGCTTCTTCGCCAAGCGCCAAAACGTTACCGGCAAGCATATCGAACGAGAAAAAGCCACAATCATATGACTAAATTAAATACTATTCCAACAATAGAATTTAAAACAGCCAAAGCATTTGAAACTTGGCTCGTAAAGAATCACGAAAACTCTAATGGGCTTTGGCTCAAAATATTCAAGAAAGATTCCGGGAAAAAGACCATCAGCTATGCAGAAGCACTTGATGTAGCTCTTTGCTACGGGTGGATTGATGGTCAAAAACAAGCATATGACGAACAAGCCTGGCTGCAAAAGTTTTGTCCCCGAGGAGCAAAAAGTATTTGGTCCAAAATAAATACTGGACATGTCGAAAGATTAATCAATGAAGGTAGAATGAGACCTGCAGGGTTAAAAGCTGTCGAAAAAGCCAAAGCAGACGGTAGTTGGGAAAAGGCATACGATTCACCAAGCAAAATCACTATACCTGAAGACTTTCTAAAGGAACTTAGCAAAAACAAAAAAGCAGAAGCGTTTTTTATGGGTCTCAATAAGACCAATCTTTTCTCCATTGGATTTCGCCTTCAAACCGCAAAAAAACAAGAGACAAGAGAAAAGCGCATGAAAGAAATTATTGAAATGCTGGCAAAAGGTGAGAAATTCCATTAAATAATTCAGCTTAGTGGCGACAATTATTTGGAAAATGCCAGCCGCTATCATGGCATTACCGCAATGCGGGGTGCAGTGGTTAGTGTGAGTTTTGTGTTTCTTTTTTAGTTTAGTTTTCGGTGGAGAGTGGGGGTTTTTAAACCCGCACTGCGGCAATCCCCAAACCATTATGTGCTATTCGTTTCTCCCATAGAAGAACAAAATTTAGAAACTGAGTATAAGTATGGCGTTTATACGCGACGTGTTTTGCGAGGCATGTCGCTATACGATCAGGCAACATTGCGACCTATTCAGATCTTCGCAATAAAATATGATTATTGGTATGTGATTACAAAAACTGATGGCGACTTAGAAGAAGGCGAGCAGCCTAAACTTAATGAAAATGGTGAACAGTATATGATCGCTTGGACGGACTGCGGTTACTTCGAATCATATATGCAGTTAAGGTTTGGCGGCTTGATGGTAAAATCAGCAATAGAATCAGCTGAGGAATTAGTTGGTCAAAAGATTCGATGGGAAAACTCAGTGGGCTTACTTTAGAGCGTAACAGCACATAATAAGGGCATTTGCAATAATATGGCTGGAGATTGTTTTGTTTCAGCAGACATTACGCTCAGATACCAGCTTCAGGAATCGAATCTATAGATTATTCCTGTATAATGATTTAGATATTAGTTTATAAAAAATGAAGTTAGTCAGAAATGACTAAGGCTTTAAGTTCAGCGACTTAAAGCCTTAGTCATTTTTTAAGTGCCCAGTAGCGGTAGATTATGGAACCAAATGCTTCTGGCAATTAATAGTTTGTATAGATTAAATCAATAATAATCAGGGAAAGCTAAAGGAAAAATTATTTTCAAAGGAATGGTGAGGGATTTTCAATGGTTATGATTTAACTTTAATTGAAATTTGATTTTTACAAATAAAAGTTATGAACAGTGTTATCATTTAATGAATTTGATAAACGCTTTGCTACCGGCTCATCTCTGGAGCTGAAGGCTCTGTTGCCTGAAGGTATCCAGGATGAGATCGGCCATTTCAATGTATTTAATTTATCGAAAATCCGGCAGACTGTTTCGAACACACCCAGTGAACCTTATGAGTGCCGCACTTTTTACAAAGTCAGTCTTTTAATGGGGCATTCAAAAATCGGATATCCTGATAGCATTATAGATCTTTCGCAGCCTACACTTGTTTTTACCACACCCAAAAGTCCTGTAACGTGGCTACCGCTGGCACGTCAGTCAGGGATGTGCTGTGTATTTACATCGGAGTTTCTTCATCCAACCCGGAGTGGTGTAGTACTGGATGAACTGCCTATTTATAAATCACCGGAACATCCTGTATTCCCGCTGCAGAAAAGTGATGTAAGAAATGTAAAAGATATCTTTGAGAAGATGCAGACCGCCATCTCTTCTACTTATACTTACAAATATGATCTGTTGCGTGCATATACCCTTGAACTCATTCATCTGGGGCAACAGTTACAGTCAATAACAATGCTTCACCCTAATCACAGCAATTTTGCAAGGACAACATCCCTGTTCATTGAGTTACTGGAAAGGCAATTCCCAGTGGAAAACCCCCGGCAAAGAATTAATCTGCGAACTCCAAAAGACTATGCTGAAAAACTATCCATACATGTCAATCATCTAAACAAAATATTGAAAGAAACCACAAGCCTGACAACATCTGCATTAATAGCCGGAAGAATTCTCCAGGAAGCGCAGATTCTATTGCGTCAGACAAACTGGACTATCGCTGAGATTGCAGATAGTCTGGGGTTTTCAGACTTTGCACATTTTGCGAAGTTCTTTAAGAACGAAACTTCTATTTCTCCCGGGGTTTATCGCTCACAACCCAAAAGTTTGAATTATACATAAAATGGATTGATCCTACTATTGTGCGCATTACCCATTTGGCGGAATTTTGTACTGTTCTTAGATCAAAACAGTATAACAAATGAGTTCTTCAAAAATTGCGTTAGTAACAGGTGGCAGCCGGGGTATTGGTCAAAATATTGCATTAAGCCTGGCACAAAAAGGTAACGATATCATCATTACATATCTCAGCAACAAGACGAGTGCGGAGCAAACTGTGGCCTCTATTCTGGCACTTGGGCGTAAGGCTGTAGCCCTGCCGCTCAACACATCGGATATTAAAGGTTTCGATGCTTTTACACAACAAGTAAATGAAGCACTGAATACCACATTTGGAACCCCACATTTCGACTTTCTGATCAACAACGCCGGCACTAGTCTTCAGGCGCCGGTTACTGCTACTACAGAAAGCCAGTTTGATGAAATGATGAATATTCATTTGAAAGGAGTTTATTTCCTTACTCAGAAGATGTTACCGTTGTTACAGGATGGTGGAAGAATTGTAAATATTTCTTCTGCGGTGTCGCGGAGTTCTTTTGCGGGGGCATCAGCTTATGCGATGATGAAGGGAGGAATAGATGTGTATACCAGATATCTGGCTGTTGAACTGGGCGCAAGAGAGATAGCTGCGAATGTCGTGGCACCAGGGGCTATCTTCGGCGGTGGAGCGATGGAAGATAATCCTGACATCCGCAAATTTGTGGCAGGAATAACAGCGCTGGGACGTGTAGGGTTGCCTGATGATGTGGGTGGCGTGGTGGCTTTCCTTTGTAGTAATGATGCTAAATGGGTGAATGGTCAGCGTATTGAGGTAACTGGTGGTATGTGGCTGTAGTTATTATGTTTACTTGTTAACAAGCTTCTTCTAAATGGATCTCATATCTACAGATGTCAAACTTGTTAACTGGATCCAAACGATCCCAGACTGGGGAGAGACGTAAAATAACAAGGGGCTGTCTCATAAATAACTTTTACCCAAATTTATTCGGGTACCTGATGGAGAAAATTTTCGTATAAGAAATTCTCAGAGCCATCGAGTTACTTATGACACAGCCCCTTTACCTTTGGTGCCCAGTAGCGAATCATTCTCGAACCAAATATTGATTATAATTAGACGTTTAGCTAAAAAGAGCTAATTATCCGCTCCAATTGGTATCGGGCAAAAAACTAACTTCAAGCATAAAACTATAGTTTGTTCTTTACTAAGTAGAGATATTCCGAATTGAGCTTTCATTGTGTCAACAGTGTCGACACAGTTTGCTAGGTATACTCAGCTCGTTTATTTTGAAGTATTTCTTTGTTGATAGGGTTATCGATATGATCATCTGTTTTATTAAAATGAAATAGTTTGTTGATTACAATATGTTAAAAGGGTTGTGAGAGACTAATTCTACCCAAAAGGTTAGCAATAGTCGTCGAACGAATCTCCACCATTCCACTCGAGGCCACGTGCAAGCGTAAACTGTTTTTCCGCTCCGTTCTGGTCGAAATAGCTTCCAAGATTGATATGTACAAACAATTGATCTTCATAATTATCTTCTTAATCGATAGTAAGGCAAATTCTGCCTTGAGAAGACTTAAAACGTAAACGCCGGAGATAACTTATCTCCGGCGTTTGTTATAAATGCGACTTCTCATATGTGACTATCAAAGCTTTTTGGCACCCGCCGGCACCAGACCAGCTTTAAAGGCTTTCTCATGGTCTTTATTACCCAGGTCCATGCGGAAATTCTCCCATTTTCCTTCAGCGTTTAACACTGCGCAGTCTATATCACCATCTACGTCGTCCGGGAACTGCCATAAAATATGTTCCCCATTTTCATTGGAAAATCCTTCCTCATCAGCCTGTAAAATGCCCTTTACCTTTTCCCAGATGTATGATTGTGTAGTGGTGATAATATGGCATTGTCTAATTAAACGTTGACTGTATGAAACAATCTGAACAGCATATCATAAACTCCTTGTTGGAAAAACATTCTCTTGGCATCCTTACACCGGAAGAAAGAGTATTGCTAGAAAAATGGTATGCTGACTTCCCGCAACAGGGAAAAGTATGGGCGGATGCAGCAGAGAAGACCGCCATGAAAGATGCGCTGAAGGGAGAGATATTTGACGTGATAGCGGCTGAAGAAGTGGACTCTGTTAAGTCACCGCTACGGCGAATCTGGTGGCAGGCTGCGGCAGTAATTGCTGCACTCGCTGTTATATCCTTGTTATATAGTAGGAGGGAGCCCGCATATGAGTTAGTCACTGCTGCTGCGGGTAAAGGGATCGTCAGACTGCAATTGCCGGATCAATCCGAAATATGGCTGGAACCAGGTACTGTTGTACGTTACCAGAAGGATTTTGGTAAGAGGAACCGTGCAATAGAACTCAGGGATGGAATGGCCTTTTTCGAGGTAAAGCAACAGACGGATTATCCTTTTATAGTGAGTGTCCCGGGTGGGATACAAGCGAAAGTGCTTGGTACTGGTTTTACTGTAAGGAAATATGCACAGTCAGAAAACGTCGCAATAATGGTTAGTTCGGGTGCAGTACAGGTAACTGATAGCGCAGGTATGTCATCCATACTCAAAGCCGGACAGCAACTGCATTACCAATTGACCGATCACATAGCTACCAGGACAGAAGGGGATGTAGAGGATTGGCGCGATGGTAATCTGGCTATCAGTGATGCTTCTTTTCAGGAAGTGGCCCGTATCCTGGAAAATCGTTATGGATTGCAGGTGACGTTTAATGCTGCAAATGTAGCATCCTATTGTTTTACGCTTCGCATCAACAAACAAGACACCGCTGCAGACGTGTTGGAAATGTTGAAAGACATAAGCGGACTTGAATATACATTCACCGGTAACAAGGTGATCATACATTAATACCTGATATATTTTGTTAAATGAAAACCGGCTGCGATGGCGGCAGGGAAACCTATGCTCTTACAAAAAATAACTATGCGGCATTTTATAATTGTCTATTTACTACTTGCGTGGTTGCCCGTCAATGCGCAGGAGGCCAGCCACAAAATAAGTATCAATATTCCGGCAGGCACGCTGGAGGCTACGCTGAAGTTACTGGAACAGAAAAGCCGTATGCCCATATCTTACGAGCTTACCCGTGTAAGAGGGATACAGGTGAAAGCGCATCTATACATAGATACACCGTTAGAAGCAATTCTGAAGGACATCCTGAAAGGTACACCACTGGATTATAAGCAGAAAGGCGGTAATATCCTGATCATATCACGACCTGCGAGTGTCAAAACATTGAGTGGTTTTGTCGAAGACGCAGCGAGCGGAGAAAAACTGATCGGTGTATCCCTTGTTGCAACGCAACATCAATCCGGTACTACTACTAACAACTATGGTTTTTATAGTCTGACTGTACCTGCTGATTCATTACATCTGCAGATATCCTATATCGGCTATCATAAGTTGGATACCGTGATTAGTATGAATGACAATCCACGCATTAATTTCAGATTACGAACAGGCAGCGCACAACTGGGAGAGTTCATCGTGAGCGGAGCAAGAACAACGCGTATTCAGGAATCATCGCAGATGAGCAGTATCAGTTTGCCAGCTGCGCAGGTCCGCTCGCTACCGCGCTTGTTGGGCGAGCCGGATCTGCTGAAAGCACTGCAGATGATGCCCGGTGTGAAACAAGGTACGGAGGGATCCAGTGCCTTGCTGATTAGAGGAGGGACGCCAGATCAGAATCTTATATTGCTGGATGGTGCGCCATTGTATCATCCCATGCATCTGTTGGGCATATTCTCGACGTTCAATACCAGTGTGCTGAAAGATGTAACCTTATACAAGGGAGCTTTTCCGGCACGTTACGGTGGAAGGTTGTCCTCGGTGGTGGATATCTCAACGAAGGACGGCAATATGTATGAACACCATGGAGACTTTTCAGTGGGGCTTCTTTCCACGCAGTTAACACTGGAAGGTCCGATACAAAAAGGTAAAACATCCTATGTGATATCCGGACGTCGTTCTTATCCTGATCTGATAGCCACACCGTTCGTAAAAAGTTCACAGGAAGATCTGCAGAAATTCAGCCTTTTTTTCTATGACCTGAACGCTAAGGTACATCATCAGTTCTCCGCTAAAGACAAACTTTACCTGAGCTTTTACATGGGCAAAGACAGGCTTCGTATACGCGATAAAAACTTTGCTGATAGTGAGACGCCAACAGGTAACTATAATTTATCAGACCTGGCGATACAATGGGGGAACATTACCGGTACCCTGCGCTGGACGCATATCATCTCTCCGAAGTTGTTTGCTAATACCATGTTGATAGGCAGTAGCTATAAATTCAATACGGGTATTTATACAGAAGATAAATATAACGCTGATGCCAGCAGCAACACGCTGAAGTTAAATTCCGGTATACGCGACTATGGCGTAAAAACAGATGTTGATTACCGGCCTATGCCTGCACATGCCATAAAGTTGGGCGCGGCCTATATGTATCGTGTATTTACACCGGGTATTGTTCGTCTGAAACAGACCACCGGCGATGACACAATACTGGATTCGATTAATAATAACCGTAATATTCGCGCATCCGAAATGGACCTTTATGTAGAAGATGACTGGGAAATCACCCCTCGACTGAAACTAAATGCAGGATTACACTGGAGTGCATTCACCGTACAGAAGCATTTTTATAATTCCCTGCAACCTCGTGCCAGCATGCGATTTCTGTTACCCGAAGATTGGGGATTAAAGGCATCTTATACCCACATGACGCAATACATTCATCTGTTAGCTAATAATTCAATTTCATTACCAACAGATCTCTGGGTACCGGCAACCAAAAAAGTAGCTCCTCAGCAGGCTGACCAGTTTGCACTGGGGATCGCACGCAACCTGTTTAAGAATAAATATGAATTCTCCGCGGAAGTCTATTACAAGAAAATGTACAAAGTGGCGGAATACAAAGACGGCGCGGAATATCTCACAACCAGTAAAGGAGACACCTGGCAAGAGCAGATTGCCTCCGGCATTGGCAGATCTTATGGCTTGGAATTATTACTACAGAAGAAGACAGGACGGCTTACAGGTTGGCTGGGATATACCTGGGCTGTCTCTGACCGTAATATACCGGGAGTGAATTATGGTCATACTTTTTATTATAAATATGATCGCCGGCACGATTTCCATCTCGTGACAATCTACAAACTAAGAAAGAACATCGAACTTTCCGGCAGCTGGACTTATCAATCTGCTTCTCCTTTCACAGTTCCGGTGGCGCGTTACGAAGGGACGGATGGGCCTTTATCGCCGAATAACCCCAATTATTGGCTTCCGGACGTGGACTATATCAATAACCGAAATAATGTGAGGATCGCCGCTTATCACCGTCTTGATCTGGGTATCAACTTTATCAGACAGAAAAAGAATGGAAATGTACGTACCTGGAATATCAGTGTGCTGAACGCGTATAACAGAATGAATCCGTTTTTCTACTACGTAACAGAATATTCGGATAATAGTGCAAAAGTCCGACTTAATGGTATCGTCTTATTGCCAATCATGCCCAGTTTTTCTTACAGTTTAAAATTCTAAGTATGCAGATAAAAGCTTTACTTCTACTGTTATTTATACCCATCATCAGCGCTTGTGAGAAACCTTTTAATATACTCATTCCGGAAGAGGCCAATAAACCGGTATTGAACCTACTCATGAATAAAGATAGTGTAATGATCGCGCGCGTCACCTTATCAAGACGATTGGATGAGACACAGGGAATTAAGGAGATAAATGATGCTGTTGTTAATCTGTATGAGAACGGCAATTTTAAAGAAACACTCAATCCTTACATTCAATCAGGACGCACTTATTACCGTGGCAATACTTTACCTAAAGCCGGTGCTGTATACCGGGTATCAGCTGCGGTTCCGGGATACGA
This sequence comes from Chitinophaga sp. CF418, assembly GCF_900142925.1. GTDB lineage: Bacteria > Bacteroidota > Bacteroidia > Chitinophagales > Chitinophagaceae > Chitinophaga. Next base: position 197,320 of record NZ_FRCN01000003.1, on the reverse strand, counting down.
GGAAGTCTCGGGGAGTGATCAGATTCCGGATACGGCGGCAATCGGTGAAATGAAGATGACCGTCACAAAGATTGACGAGTGGAGAAGTAAGATGGCTATTAACATTCAGCTGCATGATGATCCGGCGGTACAAAACTATTATCGTATAAGATTGTACGAGGTGCTTGAATGGACGGATGGCAATGGAAATCCCGGTCGTATGAAACTGCAGCAATATTTTGAGTCAGGTGAAGCTGGTCTGCCAATATTAGAGGACGATACGCAGAGGGAATTCTATACAACTGATGCTTTATTTAATGGCCGTAGTCCCGTGTTTGTATTGAGAGCTGATATATATAACGATCCCAAGAGCATGATCCTGGAAATAAGCTCGCTTACTTATCATAGCTATAACTATCTGAACAGCGCTTACCTGGCATGGCAGAAAAATGATGATGGCTTGTCAGAGAAGGTGATTGTGTATAATAATATCGTAAATGGATTCGGCATTGTTGGTGGTGTAGCGCAGCGGGAGTATGAGTTGCGGAAATAGTTGATGTCACTACTATAGCGTTACTTAAAGCATAAACAAAGAAAGGGTGCGGACACCCTTTCTTTGTTTTATATTAGCTTACATTAGCCAGGAATGGTGCCGCCCTGTAGAAGGTCTTGTCACTAAGCTGTCCTGCCAGAAAGGTAGCCAGGCTGGGCGCGCTGATCTTATTGGAAGGGCAGTCGGTCAGACTAGTAACTATACTGGGTGTTTCATCTGTCAGTTCAATAAGTGGCAGACGGATAAGCGTCCAGTCTAACCGGGAGTTTTCCAATAGTTCGTATTCTGTTTGTTTATCGCTGGTAGTGCTGGGATAATGAGTATACATCCAATCCGTCGCTTGTGTTACCCAGGGACTCTTTTGATCTGCTAATGTATTCACGCTAAGTCCTGTAGTGATGATATAGCGGTGAATGCCCTCTTCGTGCATTGTCTGGATCACATTGGCGGTGGCTACGCTAAATATAGGCAGTTCATTGCCTCGTTGTCCGATGGTGCTGATAACGGCATCTGCGCCTGTCACAAGCGCTTTGACGGACGCCAGATCTCTTGCATCCCCTTGTATAACCGTGATTTTGGGATCATTCAGATGAGTATGTGGATGATCGCGGACAATTACGCGTATGGCAAAGCTTTGCTGGAGAAGTTGTTTGATAAGATATTGGCCGGATTTACCGGTACCGCCGATTACGGCGATAGTCGTTTGTGTTTTCATGAAACTTGTTGATGTTTTGACAAAGGATTACTGGCCTACTGTAGCAGAAGGCAAAAATGGCCGGAGTGGCCAGGGTGCTATATGATCAACAAGTGCGTTTAATAGGCTAAAGGTAGAGAAATATTGATTACCGCCCTTTCTTACGGGAAGGTTTGAGAGAGGTTAGTTCTCTTAAAGCATCTCCCGCTATCCATTTAGCAGTTTTGCTATCCTGCAATAAAATACGTTCTGCACATTGTATGGCTAAGGGCAGCAATGTTTCGTTGCGCTTGCCAATTTGCCGTAATGCCCAGTTAACAGCCTTCTTTACAAAGTTGCGGCTGTCCCATGCCTCGCGTTCTATAATTGGGAAGAATTGAATAAAGGTCATGTCACCGGTTTTTTTATCATGTACTGCTAATTCGGCCATCAGTACAAAACCGGCGCGTTTAGTAAATTCTTTTTCATGCCTGCTAAACTCCAAAGCTTTTTCTATTGCGTAGGGGGTACGGTCAAACAGGTTACCGCATGTCTGGTCGCATACGTCCCAGCTTGTAAAATCTTTTGTCCAGCTGTCAATTAATTGAGGCGTAACCAGCTTTGGGTCGGCAATCAATGATGCAAGGATACGTGCCTCATGTATACGGGTATCCCATAGTTGAAGAGCCAATTCATGTTCCTTTCCCATTAGTTTGGCCAGTTTCCTCACCTCGGGTATTTTAACGCCCAATGCTTTTTCATTATCAATACCGAAGCGCAGCATACCTGTGTGATATCTGGTATCTGCTTTTTCTTTAAGGAGGTCTATTATTTCGGTAATGTCCATAAGTTTAGCGTCAGTTGCATCAGATGTAAAAATAAGCGCTCTACCGGGAACCGCCTGATATTGATAAAGAATTTATGTCATTAACCCAAATAAAAGCCACAGACACGTACTGCCGTTATCTTACAATAATCGGGTTCAATAGCGACTTGCTTCCATTTAATAATTTAACCAACTTCGAAAATTTGGCTTCAACATAAGTCGTTTTGGCTACTTAAAGTATCTTACTCATGCTGAAATTTGTAATAAATTTGAGTATGAAAATAGTAGTTACAGATTCTTTAGGGAACATCAGCAAGCGACTTACAAGGGAACTGATTTCTACAATTGTATAGCCGAAAGTATGCCCCTAATGAAGACACGCCAATGTCTCATCTGGAATTTTCGTTGAAATATGATAATTTGAATCTTCCTTTTTTAAGGAAGGTATTTGATAACATTGTGGTCGAAGAGTTAGCAAGATCTATTGAGTAACAGATCAGGAAAAAGAAACGATGCAGTCAGAATATCGAAAAATATTTGAACTGGAGTAATCACTATAAAAAGAAATAGAATGCCTGTCATTATCCATGCAGTACAAAAGTTGCTGAATACATCAAGACTGGAAGCGGTACAATATATTTCAGAACCTGATAAAGGACAGCTTTTGCATAGCTGGTATGCCCGGCTGATAAGGACTGGATTTTCAGGTAAACTTTTGATAATGTATGTACATGAACCATCATTATTAACGGTTATTTGCAAGGGGAAGACAATAGGAAAGACATGGGATGAATTTGTAGGACGGCTGCCCGGTTTACTACAAAGAATAGGGTTCTCTAAGGATCTGATTCAAGCTGAGATGAGTTTAATGGATAATTACGTAGTAGCAAAGACAAGTAGTAAAGCAATGCTTGGTCATATGAATGATATGGTTGTAATGTTAGAATATCAATGTGAGCAATACCCGTCATACGAAAGCATTTCGGAGGAGGAATTGCAGAATAACATGACGCAGTACTTGTATGGTACACGGAATAAAGGCGCTCGTTATATGACATCAGTGGGTTATTGGAAGGAGCTTTTAGCGGGCAGGTGAGAGGATCTGATTATAATGCCATAACGCATACAAACAAAAACGCCGGAGATATTATCAGGCAAAGGAATTGTTGCCTGATAAGAAGGACCTTTCCGCTTTTGTGCCCACTAGTGGTAGATTATCGAACCAAATGATGTTGATAATAAATAGGTTGTGTAAATGGATTTCAATAAATGACCCCGGTTATTATTCTTCCCTGTCCAATGATGGTGGGCAGTCGCCGTGTTGAACGTAATACGTCAGTGCCTGTTCTGCGAGTGCCAGGCACACATATCTTTTTGGAAAAACCGCCTGCCTGTCCGTCGGTTATGAGGCAGATTCCTTCTTCATCGGAAGCCCACTGCATTTTATGACTTGTTCCGAGTTGAATATGGAATGATTGCCGAACATTGGGAGGTAGTGCAGGAAGTTCCAGCAAAAGAAGATTGGAAAAACAACAATGGTAAATTCTAACGAACAAAACAACTACCACTAACATCGGTTTTCCAATATGGGAGGACTATTCAAGGAATGTGTAAGTTTTCAAAATTGTCTTTCAAGATTAAGTTCTTTATCTGTTGCATACCAAACGAAATTATTTTTTTCAACAGACTTGTTGGATAACGTATCAGTTAGATTTGAGATAAAAAAAGAGAATGATAAATCCTCTATGTTGTAAAGTGAATGTGGATTTTCATCATCATTCCACAGCTTGATAAACCAATTCTGTTTAAAGAAACATGATTGACTTTAAATTTCTCATAATCAGTACTTCCAATAAAAGGTTCGTTACCCGCCTTGTAGTTAATAACAAATCGATCAACGTTTAAGCTGTCAAATCCTTCATATGAAAATATTCCGTTAAAGAATTTTTGACTCTTATCTTCCTTACCTGAAAAAATAAACTGCCCATTTTCGTTCGCCTGTAGAAGAATATCTCTAACACCTTGATTTTGCAGATTCGCTTTTATTTCTATGATTCCGCGTACCGCATCAGGAGTGAGTATTACAAAATCTCCTTCCTTAAACAAAACAGGACTTGCGTCATCATAAATAATCAGGTCTATTTGTCTGGAAGAAAGATGTTCTCCTCTATTTTCTGTCTGTTTAATGACAAACCCATTTGCTATGGTAAACTTTTCTGGAAGAAATCTTCGAATTACATTTTTTAAAACAGCTTCTTTGTATCTTCCATCCTCTCCCCAATGGTTAATAAGATTTCTAACTTTATTGGTTAATGCTAAGAGTTCCTTTGATGTTGTTTTATGGTATTCTATTAGGCTCATATTTTATGTATTATTGTGGTGAAGTTTCATTATTGTAAATAAGCCGTTCGTATAAGGAACGTCGATCTTTATTTTGAGTTATTGGGGAAATATTTAAAGTTTCTGTTGTTACTTTTAAAGTATGCTTTGAAGTAATGTTGTATTCAATGGCAAACGGCTTTTCCGACTTCAGAAACAGATAGGTAGGTAGAAAAACCGATTGATGAGGATTTAGCTGCCGGAATGTATATTTAAGCACAGTAAATCCTGGCCGATCGGTAAATAATTTATTATCAAATATACTTTCGGCTGCACGTTTAAATACGGATTTCATATACTTCAACTCAGGCCTGAAGTAATGAAGGCTGGTCGATGGCATCTTCATATAGGTAAAAGGCAATGTATCAGGGTATTCAGATACCACGCTGTTAGAAGGCTGCACGAGACTTTTAAAGAGAAAATCATTGTCCATCAAACTTTCTAGTACATCCTCATCCTCTGGTATGTAGAGATTTTCAGCCGTTAAAACCTGTATATTGTTCGGTATTTTAATCTCCAGTTTGATATCTTCGTCAAAGGAACCCATATTTCGGATGGCGACTGGTAGGGCAAAAAAACTTTCTATGCAATTAATACATTTAACAAGTTCATCAATTTCTTTCAACCGAAAATAAAGTTTGCGCAAATATTCATTTTTTTTCTTTTCATCTTCTGTACCCTCGTAGCTGTTACCGTTAGTTAGCATAGTGGTAAGAGTAGGAATAGTCCAATTGAGCTCACCAACATTAAAAAAGTCTGGTGGTGGTTCAATATCAAAATACAATTTAAGCCTTGTAGATACAAAATCTTTCTGATCCTTGTCAAATTCAGCCGGCCGGGTTCTCTCTTTCATTAAGTTTATCGGGAAGGGGGAAGCATCCGGTAGTGGGATGTCCGTTTTTCTTGCCGGAAGCTCATAAGAAATCGCATCCTGAAAGGCGGCAAACACTTCCTTAATACCTTTGTGAAAATAGGAGATCTTGAAAAGGTCCAAAATAAGTGGGGTGCAAGAAAATGTATTTTCCCAAGTCCCGTTCGATGTATAACATGAAAGTAATAAATTCCTTGAATGTGTATAGGCTCCAAATTCTCGCTGATAGTTGCTTTTTGCCCAGTCTATCATCAATTCGGCTACTGCAGTTCTATGAATCCTCTTTTCAAATATACTGAACTGAAAAAATTGATAGATAAGCCCTCCTGCAATAAGCTGATGGGAGCTATGGGGAAGTTGGAAGTTTTCACCTGACAAAAATCTTGAAACTTCATTAGTGATCACGGCTTCCATAAAGTCCGGTTTAAAGGGAATTATCTCAGCAGATATTTTTGAAAGATTATCATCTAATAACTGGCTTCCTGTGCTAAAGCCCTTTTGCTTCTTAGTAATATCATTTATAAACGATTCCACACCTGTAGCAATAGTACCAACAAGTATTAGCTGGTATTCATTAGATGTTGGAACATCATTTATTATTCCTTCTATCCATCGTATAATTTCTGGTTTACCAAAGTTTGTGGTAGAAGACTTCACCTGTTGGCAAACCAGGCTTTCATCTACACCGGTCCATATTATATCAACCTTGTCTTCCGGTGTTGAGGGTTCAATGGATACATATTCCCAACTATCATCACTTAGTGCTTTGATAACACTAATGATAGTCTGAAAAACGTACCCACGCAGGCTGTCTTTTCCGCTCATAATTGAGGTCTTATGGTATTAGTAATTGATCTAAATATAAGAATTTTTCAACTTGTACCGCTGTACATCTACATTAGAGCATTTACCTTTATAGACGTTGATCTCCTGCAGGTGTTGGAAGACCTAACCCCAGTGTTGTCGTGTCTTCTGACCGACAACTAAAGGGGAACATAGGCAGAAGATAAAGTCGAAGGCTGAAACGTTAAAAAATACAAACTAGTTGGTATTAAATCGAGGAAGTACGGGAAAAATATTTCTGAAATGGAGTTGTTGGTAGATTCTGTCACAAGTTGGTTGAATATGTTGGATGTACTGCTTTTCACTCTCGATTACTAGGACAAGTTTTGTCTACGGCTAACCAATTGGACTGACTTTTTTATTGTTAATAAAGTCAATTTGAAGTGAGATTCCGGTGTCAATAAGTACTAATATATTAGTATACTTATTGACACCGTTACTTTATAACATCAGTACAAATTCATATATCATATAAGAATGCAAGTATTCGATATTACATGTAATAAAAGAGATAGATGAGAATCCGGATTCGAACATATTGAGTCATGATTATAAATGACTTATAAAATGGTTACAAATACTGTTAAACAAAAAATCCGCTGCTAGAGCGAATTTTTTGTTTTAGTGCCCAGTACCGGATCGTTTTCGATTGCGCTGTGCAAAGTCCGTGAGGTGGGGATTTATAAATGAAACACCTCGAAATTACCCGGCAGGAAAATAATCCTGCCCGACAAGGTCTAGTCCACCACCGGAAGCGAGTCTTGCGTAGTCATTAGAGATGATGGCACGAAGCGCTTACAGCGACTTCTGAAGGTATGCTATTGAGCCTCGAAACTGTCCTGAACGTTGAAGCTTTAATAGCTCGATATATTAAAGCAATATCAAACCTACGTTATTGACGAGTGGGGGCGATTCGACCGGGGTCTGAGAACATATCAAAGGCAGACAGGGGTAATTCGGGAACACAGGAGAGCCTAACGTCTCCAACCCAAAAATGGTTTATGATGGATTGACCGAACAAGAATAATCCGGGCTTGCAAGGTATATATCGCCAGCCTCCGTTCAGCAGGCAAATTATCAATTCTTAGGGAATTACATAAATCTGTTGCTGTCCTAAATAGAAGTTCTTTTGATCTAACCCATAGTAGTTCCAAAGTACTGCCAAAGGACAAAGACGCTTGTCCCGCGAACGCTCCCATGGTTTGGTACGACATCTTTCGTCAACAAGGTCGATGGGTTCAGAATCTTTGCACATGTCCAGGAGTTTACAACGGTATGTGGCGGCTGGTGTTAGGAGCATATCATGAATCTGGTCTAAAGCCTTAAGCTTTTGTGGATGGATGTCTGCTGCGGTAATACCTAATCCCTGAGGGGCTATCAAATACCGCTTGCCAACAATATTGATGGTGTGGGGACCTCCGAGGTTCATTACCATATCGACTAACCCTTCTTTAAATAAATCACCACTTCTATATACGTCAAGTATAAATCTATAATGATTGTCTCTGAGATCTGCTGCCCGATAAACGATGTTTTCAAACCATTTTTTGGTGGGTTCCAAAAAAGGGCTGTTAAACAGCGTTTGAATCCTGTTCATCAAACCATCTCTGGCTGACTCCAATTGCTTATCTATCCTCCAGCCTCGTTTAGCATAAGACACCCGTGCAAAATCAATGAGCTGTTCCGCGGTCACCGGTGGCGCGCTGGTGGCGGCCATCTCCTCCAAAATGGTAAAGAAGGCCCAACCCGGCGCCGGATGCATTAACGCGATGTCACAGAGCACTAACAACAGTTCATTATCATCTGCTACAGGTGGAAATATGTGTTGAGCGAGCTCTTTTGCTGACAGATATGGCCATTTTGCAGGGGTTGCCATATCGAAAAACTTTGATTCAATGAGATAGGCCATGGATTCAGCTATGGCCGTTTCTCCGAAGATGTAGTCGACTGCAGATAAAGTGGGATGCTGCAGTTTAAGCACAATATGTCGCATGTACTCCACTTGAAAGGTGGCATCTAGTAGCGGATCTTTTCGTCGTTCTACGCTATCGATAGTATAATCCTGCGAATCTCGTTCAAGCACCTCTCGAAAGCCGCTTCCTTCCAAGCTGCGCAGCAGGATGTTATTGTTCATCTCATGTTGTATAACTGCCCCAGTTAAAGGCAGGTCAATGTCAAGGCCGGATTGCTGGATATGATTAATGATTTGGACAATACGGTCAAACTTGTTCCAGGTCCTGAGCAGACCAAAATTGGTTGTAAGATTTTGTAAAAAATGTACGTATTCGTGTCCGTATAGGGCTTGTACTTCCGGTCTCATCTTCAGTACATCATCGAGATCATCCACGGTTGGGATATTCACTTCAAAAAATGAGGGCAAATAAGTTGCTGTCATAAATGTATCAAGTTTTAATTCTTGTAAAAGGATACCGTACTAAGTCGATTCAACAAAACTGTGATCCTGCGGCTTTGCGTGGTACAACAACGGCTCAAAGCTGCTGCATCTACTTCCACTTCAGTGATCATCTTGTCCTTGCGCCCTTTAGGTACCCTATCCCGTATTTGCGAAGAACGGCGAAGGACAAAATATCCATGGGAATGGTTCTTCCTTTTAGATAGGTCAGTGCCATTTCATCGGCTGTCATTACGAGGGATTTAATCTGATAGTCGGCCGGGTTTTCCACGAAAGCCCCCAATGCTGTTTGGTTCGCAACTAACCATTCATGGCGCCTGACATGTTTATAAACTAGGGCCTTTTTATCGTCGGGTTTACGACCCAGGTATTCATCAAGTTCCTGCTTAATCTCCAGTATATTTTTGGCGCCAGTTATATTTTTACATTCGACGGGATAGATGATCTTTTCAACGTCATCAATCACTAACACATCGATGTCGCCAAAGGATTTATCACATCCCAGGTGTTTGGGCGTTATCTCATGGTCAATCACCCGCAGGCCGGGCTGCTGTTTAAACCAGGCAGCCGCCTGGTTTCTAAAGGGTTTACCTTTTGCATGCTGAATAGTACCTAGCCAGGTGTCAAGCGCTCCCCCTTTAACAAATTGGGGGTATTGGCCGGTGTAAAGCAAAAACTCCATGTTTCGCATGGAGGCAACTAGGTGCCTAAATCCAAACAGGTATACACTCTCGCCCTCCTTTTGCACAGTCACAAATGGCCGGCGCAGATATCCTAGGCGGCGGTTATAGCGCCATGTGAACACGTCTTGTTGGGTGTAATCCCCGTCAGTTGGCGGCAGCATGATTAGCGACCTGGGAACCATAGTTAACAGTGTTAACATGGCAACGATCTCTTCTTCGTTAAATGGTATAGGGACCTGCGCTTTTGCCAGTATTTCCCGGATCTGCGTGCCCGTAACTGCTGTGCAGCTTACCTGCTGCTCGAATCCGCGAAACGCCAAAATATGCACCATTAAATTCAGTCTGGAAAATGCAACACACAACTCCTGTTCAAAAGCCTGATCAAGGGCTTCCTGATGTGCTTTGGTAACATAGCTCTGCTCCCGTTGGGCTGTTGCCGGCGAGTAATTATAGGTGAACTGCTCAGCGTATCCGAAGAGCTCAGCTTCCGTTTTAGCGACAGCATAAGGACGCAGGCATTCAGCTTCAAAATCTTTACTTGTACCAATCCTCCCTGAAGGAAGGAGGCCTATCTCCGGCTCATAGATCCCCAAATACATCGCTTCATTTGTCGCCCCCCACTCAGTCAGCTGGTTGGTAAAGGCCAGCAACATATCTACATCATCCATATTCGGCTGCTTTTTGCCCTGCGGTTGCAACACACTCACAAACTCAATCAGTGTACGAACGGCATGGGAAGTAGTGGTTAAGTCGGCCTCTTCGTCCAGTATGCGATCTATCTCTGTTTGGTAGTCACTAAAGCATGCAATTTTTGCCGGCACCTGTATCTCTTTAAATTCTTTATTGCGTATGCATCTTTCGTTCAGTTTGATGAGCCATTCCAGTAGCGTAGTGCCATCGTATTCATTGATATGGTGGGCAAGCATAGCGGCAAGCCCATCTACAATTTCGTTGACGAGTTCCTTTTTCTCTGCCAGAGGCCCCACTTTTGCCGGGACTATCCTCCCTACTGGCAGATAGCTTACCAGGTTGTCCAGGACCCAGCTGATATCCGGGTTACTCAGGTACTGCATCCTGGGAAGATTCGCCACATCAAAGCAGGGATTATCCATAGGGTCTAACAGCAACAGCATTTTGGCATGAGCAGGCTGGAGGGCATGGTCAACCAGCGCCGTCATATCTGCTGCTGAAAATAGTGGTTCCTGCCCGTGTGTTTGTATATAGGTCTGGAGTCCCTCCAGGGCATAGTACATGAGAAGCCTATCAGCGCGATTATCTGCTTCCTTTATCAGGTGCAAAAACGCATATGGAATTGTTAGCTGAATACCTTCCTGTATCTGCTGATAGTCAACTTTTATCTGCGACTGATCCACTGCTTCGTATACATAGCGTGTTCTCTCCACAGCCGGGTCTATAGCCACCATAATTTCGACGCTGGGTAGTGTAGGTACATTTAACAACTGTTGCAGTGCTCCTCGCATTTTATGTAGCCAGAAGGCGATGGCTTCTGCCACCTGTTCACCGAATTCGGTTTGCGATACATCTATGATCCAGACAGGTATAGGAAAATCCTCAATGACGATGCTTAAACGTTCGGAATGTTCCCTGTCGACATATATAGGAGCATAAGTTCGGTAACGAATCACTTTGGCAAATGCCAGGTTGCTATCATAACGAATTGGGACAGCATGAGCGTCGATCTGTCTATGTACAGTTCTTTTGTAGTCGCCGCTAATGCCCGGCGGTAGGACCATCATTCCGCCTAGCGGTCTTTCATCGTTGACTGGCAGCAGACTACCTTTGTTATACAGGTAAATCTCAAAAGCATCCAGGACTCCATCGGTCATAAACATACGGGTAACTCCTCTGGTACGCAGAAAGCATTCAGCAAACTTATACAGTGTCAGCATATTGGTGCCTTTCGAATAGGCAATAGCCTCCAGTTCAGATAGCGTTAGCCCTATTGAATAGCCTTCTGTGGCAGGCGCTGCCCAATAGCTACCTGGTGTAATTTCACCGCGAATGAATAGGCAGAAAACCTCCTTACCGACGCATGCAGGTTGTTCGTTCAGGTGAGCCTTCACCTGCGAGACTCGGGCCACATGTGTCACAGGCGCAGGTTGCCGCCGGCCGGATATTGAAAAATCATTTCCTTCAACAGATTTTGGCACATCATCCTCCACAAAACATATATAGGCAAGTTTATTGACATCAAAGGCAAATATCTGTTCTTTCGTACCTGCAATGGCGCCTTCCACCGGCAGTCTAAGAGCCAAGGACCGCCAGCCAGTATGAAGAAGCGCTCTGGCAGCTAGATCCAACTGCCGTATATTCATTATGCGTGCCAATTCCGCTGCGCACTGGTGCTTAGTCGCATGTCGAAACACAAAGTCGGTAAGGGCAGGTACAACCCCTCCCGGATTAACAAGTACGATGTACACCCCATCCACTAGCAGTGGCTTGGTAGCCAGTAGTCGGGCGGCGATTTCATCATCCTGCAAATCCGGCTCTTGCCCGCTTATAATAAACTCCTGCAATACTTCATAGTTCAAGCCTGTCTTCTCACAGTAAGCAGCCAGTAGTGCCAACTTTGTTCGCATGGCCTTTACCATTTGATTCAGCAGGTCAAAATCCGGCACAAGAATATGATCCAAGTCGTTTTCCTCAAATAGATTACGCTCTATTTTCAGACGTTTGGCAGCGGAGTTACTTAATGATAACAGAAGGTGGGATGCGCTCCTGACGTCAGAAACAAATTCTTCAGGCAGGCGATGCTCCATTGTAAAGATGGCTTCCATCAGCTGATTTAATAGTCCGGTAAGGTCTCCATATTGCCCAGGGAATACAATGGCGTTACCTTCACTATACACCACATTATCAGAAAAAGTACCCGTAAGAGGATCTTCCATATATCCATATTCTTCAAAAGCTTCTACAGCTTCTTTAAATTCTTGGTAAACAGGCATCGGCCTAGTCAGCCTGGTATTTCTGGATGCCAGCACTTTACCCAACAGGTACTCCAGTCGCACATTTCTTTCATGATTTCGTATGTATAGTTGCAAGGCGCCGATCAAACAGGTCAATACAGTAGTATCATAGCGCCCAATAAGACCATCGATGATTGATGATGTGCCTACAGTAGCTGCTACTGGCGGTAGGCCTTCATATATGCCACTTTCCAGGTGACAATGTTTATATTTTTTGCCACTGCCGCAGGGGCAGCGATCATTACGGCCAATTTTACTCATACGGTTTTGTTTGAATTTGGGCCTCCGATGATATATGACCACCAGTATCACGCGGCTTTATCACTAGGCATATATACAGATAAAAACAGTGGAAGTAGAGCAGTATAAGGAGCGCAATTCTACATATTCTCCACGTACAATATCAAGTATGGGGCCTGATATAGCTGTTCAATTAATATTCACAGTTAGGAAGCAGGAATAGGCTAAAGGTATGAAGTTTTGAATCAATAGCTTTATATCGATCATAGGTCGGCTCACTTATCGCACTACCATTTTTTTTATAGATCATCTACAGATTGGTTTATAAAGGGCAAGGGCCTACTTACGTAGTCACATCGATCAATAAACGATAATTAAAATCATCGACCATTTGCCAGTAAGATTTGAATCTCAATCCCATATTTTCACGAAATCTGGTTCGTCCCAAGTGGTTACCTACTGGTACAAAAAGTTAAACTGGAATTATTGCAAACAGATCGTTCACCCTAAATCAGTCCAGGATTGAATTTCATGTAATTCCTATAAAATTATTAACCGGTTCGATGCCGGGCATCTTCGGCTGCTGCGTAACCGAGCAAACAGCCATTTCTAACTACGAAAATCTTTATCACGCAGAACAACCGCTCCATGAGTTGAACCATCTCCCATAGCAACACACATTAGTGCGATTCTGACATTAAAGCACTAATCTCCCTAATGGTTTTGGTTTGCTCCTCAACTTTCCTAAAGTTCTCAATCGCACGAAAGGCATACCAGAAAAGGTTATGATGCAAAGGATAGGTGTCCTGGAATTCCCTTTGTTTTGCTTCAAAAAAGTCAACAACCAAATCCAGATCGTGTTCACTCTTTTCGGCAAACTGATACAGCCATTCTATGAGAATATTGGTAGAGGATTCCGGAAACCGTACCATTCTACTCTCCGGCTCCGCAAGGATATGTACCAGATCGGACATCTGGTCTAGGGCAAAACTTGTTTCGACCGCCGATATTTTTATAGCGCCCTGTATGGCAAAAGGTGCACGGCCGTGTATGCGCATATAATCTGTTAAATAGGTAAATCCCAAACTTTCTCCAATACTGCAAAGATACTTGGCCGCTGTCAATTTAGTCTTCTCATCTGTACCAACATCATTGATACAGCGTAGGAGTGCCGTTTTCACTTCCTCGGGATGGCTTTCAATGAGAAAGGATACGTAGTGCATAAATTCATAATTATACTCTGTCATCTTATTGAAGATGCCAAGTAATTCACCGGGATCTCCTTCAAGCGCCAGATATACGTCCGTAAGTTGAATTATTCCTATTCCCTCATGCCGTTCCTGCTGTAACATTTCCAGTATTAAAGAGCAGGCATCATAAATATGCAGATGTTTGCAAAGGGCAAAATGACTTGCCAGCACACTTGTGGAAAGAATCCCGGTACGAATATTCTGCAGTACCCTGTCTGCAAAAATCTCTTTGTCCATGTCACTTAGCTCCTCAAGAATCAGCAGACTAAGCGTTTTACTGTTATTAAAATACGAGGGTTCTAAACTTTGTATTCCCGCCGTATCCAGCCAGACCATAGACATCAGGTGTTCTTTAGGAGTAGGAAATTGGTACTTCAAATATATTTTTCCCAGCAAATTTTCCTTCCATAAGAAAGTCTGAACAATGTGCCCTTCTTCGTTTGTTCCATCCCAACGGCAATTGGCAAATCTTGCACTGGCGAGCCCCTCATTGTAATATGCCTGAACAATCTGTTCCAACACTGGAAAATCTTCTTTAAACTTTTGATTATAGGCCATTATTTCCTCCACCCTGAAACGGTCAAACTTGACTTTATTTTCAACAAACTTAATTGTTTGTCCGTAGTTAACAGATTTTTTTGATCTAATCCAGGACGTCAATAATCTATCAACAAAAATGGAGTCAAACTTCTGGCGGTCCAATTTGCTTGATTCGTCAACGTATAGGTCATTTAATGGAATACTCTTCTTTCCATATGCCTCAAAGTACCGGTTAAGTCCTATCTTAAAGTTCTCTTCGCTTTGAATATAGAACATATCATTTTCGCGTCTTTTATTTTCAAGCTCCATATAAGATAGAACGGTCGGATCTATCTTTGTAAATACACCTCCATAAGCATCGTCTACCTGTGAAATAAATTTTCTGGCTAGGCTCTCTTTTTTTCTATAATTAAGGGCTGAGGCTATTGACCTCAGCACTCCTGTCGATGCTTCTTTTTGTTCTACCTCGTATAAAATATAATCGAAGCTCTCCTCCGTCACGAGTGCGCCTAACTCCCAGTCTCTATCAGCAATAATATCGTCAATTAAAAACCGTACTGCCAAGGGAAAACTTTTTGTTTTCTCGAAAAAAACATCCACCTCAGCAAATTCCTCGCGAAGATATTTTCTGCCAATTGCTTTCGTAAAAGCTATAACAGGAAAAATAATACTAGGGTCGCTTTCAAAGACTGTGGCTGCATTGGAAAAAATTTTCCTTAACACTACCTTTTTTTTGTCGGCATACTGGTAAAACTCCAGCCATTGTTCACTTAAAAATGCCTTGAATAAGAGCCTAAAATTCTGCGGTGCCTTAATCTGTAAAAGGGCCTCCTCAAACCAATGCTCAGAGCCTAGGCGTTTGATACTTGCATTGTACCTAATCAATGCAGGCATTCCATCCAGTACATACGAACAGTACTTTTCGGATAAACCAAGCATAACAATTAATTGATATATACCATCTCTATATTCGTGGTATATATTTAACTGGTCATTGGCGATAAGAGACTCGATGAAAGACTCATCACCCAGCTTGTTTATCGCCAATAGTTCCATGAGTTGACCAGAATAATAAGTGTTTGTCCTCTGCTGTAGCTCACCTTGGGCCAAATTATACAAAACATGTTGCTGATCATTGGCGATTGTCAGATTCGCCAGTATACGAACACACGAAATCTTTAATACTTCCGAATAATTTTCACCGATGACTGCGAGCAATCGCTGGATGGCCTGTCGGTTGTTTTGGATAAAAGAAGCAATCGTTCTTTCATCGATAATCATCGGACGAATGCGATACTTTTCCAACCGGGCGATTAGTCGGTTTAATATGTCTACTTTTTGTGCAGGCGCATACCGGGTCGGCTCCGTCAGAAAAATAAGCTCGATATTATCATCTTCTATCAACTTTAGTATTTGATCCGACAAATGTTGGTCCTCCAGAATGAACAAAAGAGAAGAGATGGTCTGTATCCACTTGGTTTTAATTTTTTTCCGCTTGGTTCCCACCGCAATGATACTCACGATCTTTTCAAAGGTAAACTTCGCCAGTACCATGGCCGCAAGATGTTCCTGAAAGATGGAATTGGTCAGACTCCACTTTTCATTATGGGCGGCGATCAGTGAGCTATGTTCCAACAGCTCTCTTTCTATTGGAGAAAACAGCTTTTGACGTTGTTCGTTGTCCAGGGAGTTGGTACCCATTAACTGTAAAGCAAAAGCAAACCGTTCTATGGTTTCCATCGCCTGTACAGATTGCTGACGAAGTGTTTTTCCGTTACTTAGTTCACGCCAGTCGCTATGCTTAAAGGAATCTTCAACCACCTTTTGGAGAATCCCTATTTTGGTATGGGGATTTTTGTTATTCGAAGTTTTGAATTGTGCGATCAGTGTAATAAGATAAAACGGCTCCTGTAGCAAAAACTCTATGTTGGCATTGCGAACAAATTGCATAAATCTTTCATAGCGCCCAAGAAGCTGTGTTTGCAGGAATGCGCTGATATTGGCGCCTTTTAGACTACCGAGCTCATAAAGGTCAAAATCCCCTATAAACTCTTTGACGCCGTAGCTGTGAAAAAAGACTTTCCGGCAGCTGAACACAATGCTTGTCCGGGGATTTTCGCGACTAAAAGCCCGTATGTACTTTACCGCATCCCGAAAACTATCGGTCGGCGCCTCATCCAGGCCATCAATAAATACAACAAGATCTTTGGCTGGAATTTTTTGCCAACCATCATATTCAGAGGTGAGTATTTCGTCTATAGGACGGATATTCTGCCACTTTAATTCAATGAACAAGCTGGTAAAAGATACCTCTATGTGTTCCAGCCGGTGTGCAACCTCTCTTAACAGCACACTTTTGCCCTTATGAGCATCCGCGAGCAGACATATTTTTTGTTGCTGAAACCTTCTTTCCCCACCGAATAGACTTACCATTTGCAGCCCTTCTTTTCCATCACTCATCCATGGTAACAATCGACTGCCCCCATCGTCCAGGTAAGCTGTGATTTTTCGAGGTATATACTTCTGTTCTGGCTGTCTTTCTGGAATCGAAGGGTAATTAAGCTGATGATAACAATGATTATCTGCTGACGACTGCCCAAAATAATATTTTACGACACTGTATTGTTTCTTCAACAGTGTTTCCATACTATAGATATCCCATTGCTCGAAGATAATGCTGTGTTTTTCCAACAAATCCTTTTCCATTTTTCGCAAATGCTTCTGCAGTTTAGTGTCTTGCAGATCTGCGGCGGTGGCCAGAATAAATTTTGAGGTCATGGATGCGAATTCTTTCGCTAAAAACAGCTCTACTATTTTATTCAGAAGCGTGGTTGTGAGTTTTTGAACATGTTTGGATTGTAAACAGACATACTTACCATCTTTACCAATCGCACTTTTAATATCTATTCCTTCCTGCGCCTGGCCAGGTTTCAGATAAAGAGAAAATCCAGCACCAGGCATTTGCTCATCTGCCACTTCAAGGGACAGGTATTCAAATATCTTATCTGTAATATTCTGCCAGGGTAAGACTGGGATCATATGTCACTTTTAACCAGTAAATTTACTTATTATCAAGGAATTAACGATTAGCTATCACGTTAAGAAGATAAAATTGACTTTCCTACCACAGAATGGGAAAAAATCATAGAATACGGACTGCGAAGATATACCGAATGGGGTTGGGATCCCGACGCACAAGCAAAGAGCTGTGTAGATGAAATAGATAAGCGAAGTGTACAAGTATTTCAGGGGCCAGGCTTTTATCCCACGGTATTGTGGATGCGTAAAATAGTTAATCTTGATCAACTAATAATGTCGACGCCTTCACTCCCAGAAATTTCGCAATCTTAAACAGCGTTGCTATATTTGGCTGACTATCATTTGTACACCAACGTGAAACCGTTTCGGGTTTATTTTTCAAATAGGTCGCCAATTCCTTATTAGTCTTTTTCTTCTCGACCAGCACAATTTTTATCCTATTGTATTCAACTTTTTTCATTTGCTATTAGGCTATAAGCAAATTTAACTAACTGATTTTTAGTCATTAAAGTGACTTTATAATCATTATAGTGATTTTAAAAATCAAATAAATAACAATAAAATCAATAAATATGACTATTATTGTTATAGATAATAATTCAAAAGAAATATTTACCAGTTTACTTAATTGAAAAAACAATAATATGAATATCGTTCTCTTGAATAACACTTTTTTAAAAAAGAAGTGTAATTTGCGAACACATAAAATATTATAAGCGTGTTTGCTTTATGTTCGGTGCTGAAAACTACGACCTTTCAACGACTCCGGATAGTAAGGTAAATCGCTCACATCACTGGTGTGGGCGTTCTTATTTGGAGTCATGGGGTGTCGTAGCCCTTCAGCACCAGTGAGAATAGCCTGCACCTTTTATTTTTGCCGGTTCCCACCCTGGATACTTCTCCAACAATTCCAATTATTTACCCTCTTCAAATTATCCCTCAAATGGGATACGGCAATCTATGTCATTTACTCTCTAAATCGTTTTTATGTTAGTAGTACCCAACAACTCATCTAAAGCCATCCCTGCGGCTGATAGCCAAACAATACAGACCTTTATGGGAATGCTTGCCCATGAGATGCGAACTCAGATAGCCGGTATTTGTACTGCAAGTAATCTACTCTTGCATGAGACTGAGAGCCGAAAGAATAAGAACTTCTATCTGTCACACATTAACTCAATGAGTATAAATGTCTTGCATGTTTTAAATAATATGATGGCAACAAGTACCATTGAAGATGGGAAGCTGGCAATAAAGGCGTTACCGAAACGTATCCAAATTCGACAGTGGTTAAAAGAGCAGATTCTGCAGTATAAGCTCATTACTGCCATCCGTTCCGTAAAAATCAAAACCAATTTCCGACGTAACGTACCGGAATATATTACGACAGATGAGGTAAAGCTGGGGCAAATTCTAAAGAACTTAATAGACAATGCTTTGAAATTTGCCCCGGCTAACACTAATATTTGCATTTACATCTGTTCCCTGAGAGAAGACCGTTTGCTTTTTCAAATATCTGATTCTGGTCAAGGTATTCCCGCTGATAAGATTCCCTTTTTATTTCAACCGTTCAATCTATTGATGAAGGGTTAGGCGGTATGGGATTGGGGTTATACATCAGTAAGCTATATGCCACATCATTAGGAGGGGATGTTATGCTTGCTAAGAGCGATACCAATGGCACCTCCTTTTTAGTCCTGATAAATGTACAAGGCTAAGTCTACTCGATAACTAAAAATTTAACTCATTTATATGGATGCAACGGCTTTACAACATCTACCCAAACAACAGGTAGCACAACTTGTACAGTTAATGCAGAGGATAGTGCAAGCTATCTATCCAGTCAAAATTATATGTTATGGTTATCGTACCTGCACTATGGATGATTGGAGTTGTTTTTTTGATGGGGATACCCACAATAAAAGAATAATACCTACCTATGACTTTTTGATTATAACGAATGACGAAGAAAAAAGAGCCCATTATGAAATAATTGAAATTGCAGAACAACAAGTGTTCCCAATGGGTTGTGATACCACTATTATCGTGCAACAACTGAACGAAGCTAACAAAGCATTGGAAAATGGTAGCCGCTTTATTTCTACTGTGTATCGTAAGGGTGTAATGCTATATAACGGTAACGGCTTACCCTTATCTATGCCTCCCAAGGAATTAGAGATACCTGTGTTGAAAAAATTGGTAGAAGATAACTGGCATAGACGTTTTGGTTTGTCACGTCGTTTTTTAAAGACAGCGAATTATTGTTTTGATAATGGCTGGAATGAACAGACAATCTTTGACTTACACCAGTCTGTAGAACATGCCTGTGTTGCAATAATAAGGGCATATACCGGCTTCCGACCTACGACACATAATCTTTCCCGCTTATTGGACTTAATATGTAATTTCTCACAGGAACTGGTAACGCTCTTTCCCCGCCAGACAAAAGAGGAAACAGACCTCTTTAACATACTAAACAGAGCTTATTCAGAGGCTCGATATAATGAGAAGTACACAGTATCTACGGATGTTACAAAAATATTAATAGGGAGGGTCACCGCCTTATTAGATCTGGCAGAAAAGTTTTACGACAGGAAGCAGCTTAGCCTTGAGTCCAGTCAACCTATTAGCTTCCCTTTAACAATAAGTAAATGAGCCAGTCTGAATTTAGTAAAAATAAATTTAAGCAGAAAATGGGCAATTACCTGCAATGTGTCGGGAACAAACTGCTTGCCTTACGCCAAAGTCAAAAGAAAAGTTTAAAGGAGGTAGCGAAGACTACTAAAATGTCACCCGGCATAATCAGTAAAGTAGAAAAAGGGCAATTTGAAACCCTTTGTTTATCAAGATTGCTCCGGCTATGCAGGTACTACAAAGTGAATATAATAGATATCGTATCATGCGAATAGTGCAGTAATATTATTTTAACGTGTTTTTTAATGTAATTGAATAGTGCACAATGATTTTTAAAGATTATCGTATGGTTTTCAATATGCAATCAACGAGAAGTCATTAGGTGAGTTTCAGTGTTTGCACTTTCACATTGTTCTGCACAACTTCACATAATTTGACACAACTCTGCATAACTCTACATAAGTCTGCCTAATCTGGTAATTGGGCTTATTAGGCTGCAATATATTGCAGTAAAATAAATCCTATGTTAACAGTAAATGGAAAACTTTGCATGAACCAACATTTCTTTGCAACTTTTGGAAACATTCGAACACGTTCGTGCACGATCGGGCACAAGTGTGAAAGTGAAATTTTACGTTGTTATACCTTCGTTTTATATCCAATTATATGAAACATGAAGTCCAACGTCAGTTACCTGTTAAGCCAACTATGGAGGTATCCAAACGCTTACTGCAAGCAGATAAATATGCTTATACAGATGAAGATGTCTCCCTGATCATTGACTTCTTACATCGTTTAGCAGCCATTGATCTTAGCATTTACGAAGACGCAATAAGAAGAGATACGCCAGTCATTCACATTAAAGAGTACACAGATGATAATTCAGCGAAAAGCATTCCTATATCCCAGGGTCAGCACAGACGAACAGGCTGACGGCTATAGCCTTGCTCATCAGGAAGATGTATTGATACGTTACTGTGAAAAAGAGAATATACAAGTCGTCGGTATTTACCGGGAGGATCACTCCGCAAAAACATTTGACAGACCGGAATTCCAGAAGATGTTGAATGTGGTCAGCAAGAACAAAGGAATTGTTAATTTAATTCTGTTCTCCAAGTGGGATCGGTTCTCGCGGAATGTAGCTGCAGCCTATGAAATGATAGGCAAGTTAAAGAAGTATGCCGTAGAACCCCAGTCTATAGAGCAACCTTTAGATATGGAGATTCCAGAGAGTAAGATCATGCTGGCTATTTATTTAACGACACCCGAAGTAGAAAACGACAGGAGAGCATTAAATACCTTACATGGTATGCGACGGGCAAAGAAGGATGGTCGTTACTTGGGGATTGCGCCAATAGGGTATAATAATGGCCGGGATACTCATAATAAACCTTTCCTCATTCCTAATGAAAAGGCTGCTACGATTCAATGGGCATTTGAAGAGTTATCAAGAGGCATATGGGATATAGATGCACTCAGACGAATGGTAAACCGCAAGGGAATAAAGGTAGGTCGTAGTCAGTTCTGGAGCTTAGTGCGCAATCCCGTGTATTGTGGCAAAGTGTTTCTGGCGGCGTATAAGAATGAAGCTGCTCATTGTGTAAAGGGTATTCATCAGCCAATTGTATCTGAAGAGTTGTTTGATGATGTGCAGGACGTGTTAAAAGGCAAGAAACGTAAAGTAAGAGTAAACTCGTTTACAGAGATTGACGAATACTTACCACTAAGGGGCTTCCTGACTTGTAAGCGTTGCGGGAAGCCTTTAAGTGGCAGCGGCTCCCGTGGTAACGGAGGGATTTATTATTACTACCATTGCCAGTCAGTGAAGTTGTGCAAAGAGCGTTTCCGGGCAGAAACAGCCAATGAAGCATTTGTAAAGCAGTTAAGCCAGATAGCAACTAATGCTCCTATAATAGACTACTATTGCCAGCTTATAAGCAAAGCATTAAAAGGAACTGAACAAGGGAAGGAGAAAGAACAGAAAGAAGTACAGGCTGCAATAGATAAGTTATATCTAAGGCTACAGAATGCACGTACACTTTTATTAGATGGAGACTTCACTGCCGATGAGTTTAAGGAGACAAAGAAAGACTTGCTGCAACAAATAGAAGACCTGGAGAAGCAAAAGATCCGACTACTATCTACCAAGGACGACTATCAGGAATACCTGAGCAAAGCAGGGGAAATCATGAAGAACATAGCCACCCGTTACATCGCAGCTTCCCCAATCGGCAAAAAACAAATCATTGGTTCGATTTCCCAGAAAAACTGATTTTCTCAGAAAACAAACTTCGAACCGTAGAGCCGAATGTAATATTAGAGTTGATAAGCAGGCCCGTAGCGGGCTCAGAAGAAGACAAAAAAAGAAAGGTCGGAGAATTCTCCGACCTTTCCACTAGTGTGCCCAGAACTGGAATCGAACCTGCTCCCCATGCAAGAACTGGATTTTACTATAAGCGTCTTACAGTCTTCAGGTTTCTTTTGAACATTGCTGAATGTCAGGCAAGCCTCTAGCCAGGTAATGCCTTTTCATAAACATTGGACTTCCACCTTTGAAGATGCAGTGCCCCCTGTGAGACGGAAGCAAGCCTAAGACAGCATTATTAAAATAAGTGATGGTAAGGTATTTGTTAGTGTATCTTCCCTGTACAGGAAGTATTATATGTTGATGAAGAGGGAGCCGGATAAGAATATCCAGCTTTCATATCTCACGTTATGAAGAGACACGCTTATCGCATGTCTATCAGGCCCGCAAGATAGACATGCACTTTGGAATGTCTTCTTAATAAGATGTTAAATACTCACATTCAGCAAGATTTCTTATACTAAACTGATCAAGTGGGGTAGGGCGTCTTATAAACCGGAATAATAGTCATATCCTTGTTCTGCCCAGTAATCTGGTGGGCGCTGGTTACTAAAACTGATAGTGCCAATCCGTTTCAGGTTCTTGATACCATATTTTACAGGTATGATCAGTCTTAACGGAGCGCCGTGTTCAGGGGTGACCGGCTGGCCGTTCATCTCATATGCCAATATGGTTTGCGGATGTAGTGCACTCTCCATGTCCAGTCCGACATAATACTCTCCGTTAGGGGTTGCCATCCCCACATATTGCATCTTTGCTTCTTCCAGCAGTTTATAGTGAGCGATAAAATCTGTGAGGCGTACACCTGCCCAGTGTTGGATCTGGTCCCATCCTTCCACGCATTTGAAGTCGAAGACGATCTCTGTTTTTGGAAGCTGCCTGATGTCAGCCATGTTTACTGACAGTATTTCTTTTTTACCTCTTGCGACGGAGAGGCGCCAGTTATCCTGGTCGAAATCTTCATCCTCAATACCGATATCGCCATTCACCCTTACATCGGTGGCAGCGCGATCTATAGGGTATGTTCTGGCAAGATGTTTATGACTGAACAGGTTCCGGAAGAACAGTTCCGATTTATTCAATGCACGGCGCAAGGGCTTGCTGGCGCCTGCTGTAACTCCCGGGGTCTCTTCAGGTGCATGCAGTAACCACTTCCAGCCTCCGAAAGCAGCGCCACCGAGTACAAAGAAAGTGAGAAAGGATATGAAATTCCGGCGTTTGATCTTTTGTTCTGGCGTCAGTACTTTCCTGACCTTTTTCTTATATGTTTTCATTGTAATGATTTTATTCTTCCACTACATCAAATCCTGCAACCATTGCTCTGAAATTATTCCACCCGGCAATGATCACCTGTACAACATGAATGAAAAAAAAGAGTACATAGCCGATCGTTAACGTAAAATGTAATATCCTGGCAAAATGATATCCTCCGCAAAGCCAGCATAGCCAGGAGAATTGCACTGGTTTGTAAATGGCCAGGCCAGTGATGATGGACCCTGCACCCATGAGGATAATGGCTGTGTATGCTATCCGCTGGGCCGCGTTATACTTTCCCTGGGTCGGCAGTGTTTTGCGGATATGGAGATCATGTAGCATTACCTGCCAGGCATCCCGAAGGGAATGCTTGTTGGGTAGTAATGACCGCCATTGTCCTGAGATCAGGGTGTATCCTACATAAAACAGACCATTGAGAAAGAAGAACCACATAAAGAAAAAGTGGAATGCCATACCCTCCGCCAGCCGCTGGGGAATATTAAGTAAGGTATTGAACCAGTCGGGGAAGAAGCGGATAATCCTATGCCCGGCAATGGTAATAGTATATACATCATTGGCCCAGTAAATGAGCAGGCCGCTCCAGATCATAATGGCAAGCAGGGGGAAGTTTACCCAGTGAGTCCATCTTGTCAGCAGAGGATGCTTTTCTTTTATGATTTTCATATGAGTGACATTTAATGCGCCTGATAAATCAACAATTCACCCCCTTAGTCGGTTAAGATTTTATATCCTTACAGAAAATGAATAAATTTTGTAAGGATTTGATTGAAAGACCGACTAACCCTTAAAATAAAGGCCTGGCGATGGGGATATCTTTTATGACTCCTAATAATAGTAACAACGGATCGATGCTAAAGGATACAATAGCCGTTGACCCGCTTCAGTGGGTAGCGAAGTATGCAGATTATCTATTTACCTATGCGGTAACAAGGCTGAACGACGACGAACAAGCCAGAGATCTGGTACAGGAAACCTTTTTGGCAGCGCTGGAACGGCTGGACCGGTTTGAGGGCAAGAGCTCAGAGCGTACCTGGCTGACCGCTATCCTGAAGAATAAGATCGTAGATGTGTACAGGAAGAAGTCTTCCGGACTGTCTGGTATGACAGCACACCTGGACGGAGAAGAAGAGCAGGATTTCTTCGACAACGTAACCGGGCACTGGAAGACGGTGCATAGTCCGCGGGTATTTGGAATAGAGGATCCTGGCCAGTTAGACAAAAAGGAGTTTACCCGTATTCTGCAGCAATGTATGCAGAAACTGCCGGCCTTATGGCTGTCAGTCTTTACCATGAAACATATGGATGATGCTCCTACGGAGAACATCTGTACAGAACTGAAAGTAACGCCTTCCAACTTCTGGGTCATTATTCACCGCGCTAAACTGAGTCTCAGGGCCTGCCTGCAAAAGAACTGGATATGAGTCAGCTGAAAGATATTATCTATAACTGTAAAAAGGCCACTTCCCTGATAGAGCGGAAACAGATAGGGCGTTTGACATTGCGTGAACATGTGGAGTTAAGAATCCACCTGGCCTTTTGTTCCGTTTGCAGGATCTTCCGCCGCCAGAGTATTGCCATCAACAGGATGGTAAAAATCCTTTTTAATGATGCACAGGAACGCGGGACAAAGCTTGACGATGCGTTCAAGAAATCCCTGCAGGAAAGAATTGAGGATAAGCTGAATAAAAATGGAAAGAACTTGTAAGGATCAGGGCCGTCAACCGACAAAGGAGTTAGATTAATTAATCCATAAAACACAATGTATCATGAACTTCAAATCAGTATTTGCTAAAGGGTTTACTGTTGCAGTAATCACGGGTTTCCTGGCATTAAATGTACAGGCGCAGGAGCCAGCTAAGAAAGACACTTCCAGGATGCATCACAAAATGGACAAGATGCACAAAATGGATAAGAAGATGGATAAGAAAATGGATAAAATGAAAAAAGATACTGTCGGAAAAATGTAAGTAGTTTGGCCTGTTGTGGCAGCAGGGTTGGAGAACATACCCTGCTGTCATTTTTAAAACAAAAACGTGATTGCTTTATATAAAAGTGTATATATTGGGATAATTTGTATATTTATAGCCATAAAATCCTGTGAATAAATAAAGTAGAAGTTTAAAAGATAAATGCTAGCAACACGAATTACAAGAATTGAGGAACGGCTCTCACTACATGGCATCAACAATTATCAGATCACTTATCCGGAATACCTGAATTTTAATCAGGAACATTTTGCCACGCCAAGAGAAGTGGGATGCAGAGTGATGATCCTCACAGCCATTGCCTACACAATACAGGATGAGACGAAAAAATACGGTATCGTTAAATGGCTCAAGAACGAGAATATCTGGTCGTATGTCAGCGAAAAGGAGGCCGCATACCTGAATAGCCGGACGACAAAGGAAGACGAGATATTAGACCTGTCCTGGAAAATAGAAGCAGCTTATATACTGGCCTGGGCGCTCGGATTGGTAGACGATAAACCAATGCCGGGAGAAGAAGCTACTGAAGCGCAGATCAACAACATGATCCAGCAGCTGCCGGCGCTAGGTGAAGAGCTGGAAGCTTTTTTCAGTACACTGACCTTCAGGGATACTGCAGAGATCTATGATGAGAATATTTTTTATGAACTGACCACCACTCATTTCAGGGATACCTTGTTCAGTGGCGGGAAAAGCAGGGCAGACGTACACGTACCGGCTTCATTTGAGCGGCATCTGGCGTTAAACTGGCTGAGACGCTTCATGAATGTTCAAGACTGGGACGATACAGATACATCCACCTGATATTATCCTTTCTTTATTTTTCGCCTGGTATCAGGCACGCGATACTCCTTTTCAGGAGTAAGTGACCATTCTTTCCCTAACTCCGGCCGCACTTTGGCTATATCGGTTCCTGCCAGCTCCAGCAGTATCGTTCCGGGGGATAGACTGTCGTCTACAATACGTAGGTTACAGGTATGTATGATCTCCTGCACCTGTTGCACATCAGGCGTCCCATCCCCGATATATTGCAGAATATAGTTGCTCATATCTATCGTTTACTCACTTAAGAGCATACCTTTCCCTTCAAAGGTAGGCTTAAATCCCAGGGATTTGATCCTGACCGACAAATATTTCAGCATCTCATCCGCCCTGGCCTGGGTACGTGGCATAGCCAGTATTTCCGGGGCCGCAGATAATAAACGGGCCGCCATTCCGGTAGCCGCAGGACAGGCCATACTGGTGCCATCCATGATGGCGTAACGGTCGTCCGGAAAAGTGGAGATAATGCCTACACCCGGCGCTGTCAGGTCTGTTTCCGGCCCGATGTTGGAGAAGTCTGCAATGAAATTGGCCTTGTCCTTTCCATAAGGCGCTTTTATAATAGCAGTTTGTACCGTACGGGAGGGGAAGGTTTTCTTCCTGCCCATCGCCGACACTGCTACAGAAAGACTGTAGGAGGCAGGGAAGCTCACTTTATCACGGTCATCATTACCATTGGCGCAAAAACAAAGCATACCGGCGCTATAAGCCTGTTTGATATAACTGATGATGCCTTCATCCTGTTCAGCCTCTCCCAGGCTCATATTGATGAAATCACATTTGTCAAGGATAGCCTGGTTGATGGCCTTCATAATATAGAAATTCGAGGCAGATTTTCCTACGGGGAATACCCGGTAACTAAAGATCTCCACGCCTGCGGCCACACCATGTATGCCTCCCGATGCCCCGATAATGCCTGCCACGTGTGTACCGTGCCCTTCGCCGTTGTCTTTGTAATCTTTCGGATCTTCATCTTTTACACAATTCATCCCGCCGGATACCACCAGGTCTTTATGCGGACCAACGCCTGTATCGATCACTGCCACCCGGATGCTGGCAGGTATTGAGGGCCAGCCGGCGGTGGGATAAAAGTGTCGCAGCACGTCTTTGTAATGGATGTCAATTGATGTCAGCGCGATATTGAGAACAGCCGAAGCGGTAAAGCTGCTGCGGTAATATCCCCAGTAACTATGTTCGGGATAAACATACATCCGCTGTATGCGTTTGCCCTTCAGGTTGAGTGTTACCTTGCCTTTGGCGGTGGTGGTACCGGAATCGCCCAGCCTGTTTACAAAATCAGTAAAAGCTACAATGTAAATGTCTTTGAGCGGATTTCCTTCTTTGTCGGTCACAGTGATCTGCAGCTTATTATTGACCTGGCTTTTCTTCGCTTTTTTTTCTATTGCTTCGCGATAGACGGTAGCCTTTTTATAGAACTTCTCTTTGATGATCCTGAACCCCGGGTAAGAGAAGTGGAAATCCGCGAGCTCATTGTCGCTCAGTTCTACCAGTTTGGCGCCGTTTTCCTGTATGGAATCCAGCACCTTTACCGGGATCTTTTTCTCCTGTTTGACAGGCATCCTGGCATTCAGTTTCAGGGACTCTCTTTTAACAGCGGGTTCGAGTACTGTAGTGAGGAAGTCTTTTACTTTCGGGTTGGTATCTTCGTTGCTCTGGGTCTGGGTGGCGGGCAGCAAGATGAAGTTTGCCATTGGATGTAACTTTTGAGGTGAAAAAAGTGTGTAGACAGTTGCGCTTACTAATTTACTAATTTATCCGGCTGGTAAAGTATATCTTGTAAGTAAAACTACTTAGTCTATGCAACGCAGGTATGTTCTTCTGGCACTATTCTTCCTATTGCCATTTTCCACGATTATAGCCCAGGATACCGCCAAAACTTTCTATTTATGGCCCGATGGGGCACCCGGGTATGAAAACCGGAAAAACGAGCCGGAAGAGGCCAAAGATTACTATGTCAGGAATATTCACAATCCCTCCGTCACGATCTATCTTCCTCCAAAAGAAAAAGCGACCGGCGCTGCCGTGGTGATCTGTCCGGGAGGAGGCTTCCGCCTGCTCGTCTACAATTCTGAAGGGCGTGATCCTGCCCGTTTCCTGAACAGTATAGGAGTAGCGGCCATCATCCTGAAATACCGCCTGTTCCGGGAGGATAACTCCCCTTATACCCTGGAAAAGGAAATCAGGCAGGATGCCTACCGTGCGATGCGTTTTGTACGCAGCCATGCGTCGGAATGGAATATCGATACGAACCGGGTGGGCATCTGGGGCTTTTCCGCCGGAGGAGAAGTGGTGGCCCAGGTGGCATACGGTCCGGGATATGGAGATCCGAAGGCCAAGGATCCTATTGACCGTCTGAACGGCAAGCCGGATTTCCAGATATTAGTATACCCCGGTCCCCTGGGGATTCCTGAAAAAGTACCTGCAGATGCGCCTAAAGCCTTCCTGATCGCCTCTAATGATGATGAATGCTGTTCTGCACCTATCGTCAGCCTCCTGGAGCGGTATAGACATGCAAAAGTGCCTGTAGAGGCGCATATTTTCGCCAATGGCAACCATGCGTTCAATATGGGTTACCGCTCCAATTTACAGTCTGTCCGGGCATGGCCGCAGCTGCTTACCAACTGGATGACCGATTGCAGGCTGCTCTCGCCGGCAACTACAGCCGCAAAATAAGCAAGATCTTATAGCTCAATACCAGCATGGGAGTACGGCTTTGTCGTACTCCTATACCTGTTTTATACCTGTGCTTTCTTTACTGTAACTCATCTATAAACTATAGTCAAACCATATATAACCCATATATAACCCATACCTTTTAAATATGGGTTATATATGGGTCATATATGGCTTATATATGGGTTATATATGGGTTATCTCAGGTAAAGCACTATAGTAGCAGCATTACAGAGACTGTATGAATACCTTACTATGTACTAATTTATAGAAGAATGATTTTTATAGTGTAATAAATGATTATATCTTTTTAGACTGTTAAGAGATACATCGATATTTGACATTTTAATGACACTACAGGAGATGATCAGTACGTCTTCCCAGAGGCATAATCGATAAATTTGCATCGATGAATAAGAAATTAGACATTAAAAGAATTGAAAAGATCTCCAAAGCACTTGGTGACCCATATCGTATAAAAATCGTGGAAGCCATACGTAAAGAGCAGGACTGGACTCCATGTACTTTAATACTCGATATGCTTGACCTGGCGCAGTCCACTGTTTCCCATCACATCAAACAACTGGTAGACGCTGATCTGCTGTTGGCCGAAAAAGAAGGCCGTAACACAAAATATAAGATCAACAAAGAGGTCTTTGAGGAGTATGTAACATTCCTGTCACTCTTCACCGCATAAGGTCTTATTCTCAAAAACAAACGTTAATCTGTACCATGCATAACTATGCTGCATTAGATAACCCGGTATGGCACGCCTTACAAACAACGCATAAAACATTTGCACAGGGAACGGAACGTGTTCAGCGGTATCCTGCAGATACCCTGCAATTCGTGGGATGTGCCGATCCTCTTCATGCTGATCTGAATGAAATATTACCCTGGATAGCTGTGGGAGAAAAAATGATCATGATTGGAGAATTGCCTGTATTACCTTCCAACTGGACACTGCTACGGCAGCTGGATTGTATACAGATGGTATGCGATGAAGAGACGTCTGTTGCCAGCCCGGATGTAGTTCCCCTGGAGAATATTGAAGAAATGCTGACGCTTGTAAATCTTGTGCAGCCGGGATTCTTTTATAAGAATACCCCTTTACTTGGGACTTACTATGGAATTTATCAGGAAGGACAGCTCGTGGCTATCGCCGGTGAACGAACGAAGATAACAGGATTGGTAGAAGTGAGTGCTGTATGTACGCATCCGGCATTTACAGGAAGAGGGTATGCGCAACAGCTGGTGGCGCATATTGTGAATAAGAATGTGGAGAAAGGGAATGCGCTGTATTTACATTTTCTGACGAATAATGAGCGGGCGAGGAAGGTGTATGAGCGATTAGGGTTTAGGGACAGAAGGGCGATTGTGTTTTGGGAGGTAGTGAGGAATAGTTAGATAGGTTGGCTGCTGTTTTTTTGTAAGAAATTCATTGTTATAAAACCAAATATTGCGTTATTGTCTGTATTTTTGTGAAAAAAACTCAAAAATACTGGTAATGTTAATTGAATTTGCTGTTAATAATTTTCTGTCCATTAAGAATCCGACGACATTTAGCATGGCCGGTTCAAATGCGGTAAAAGAGCTTGAGGGGCAAGACCAGGAGTTATCAAATACGTTCGTGGATTTGGAAGGCAGAACAAAATTTCTGAAAAGTGCTGTCATATACGGTGCTAATGGGAGTGGTAAGAGTAATATCATAGCAGCATTTGGATTCTTTAAATCATTTATTCTAACGTCGTCCAATGCTCGTCAGGCTCAGGATGATATTGAAATTTATCCGTTCCTGTTTAATAGTGAAAACGAATTGAAACCATCCGGATTCGAGATGATATTTATCTATGATGATGTCAGGTATAGGTACGGATTTGAAGTTGATAAGAAAAATGTTCATGCTGAGTGGCTTTTTCAAATGTCTGTTGGCCAGTCTAAAAAGGAAACTAATTTATTTTCAAGAGCATATCAGGAAATTAAGGTAAATACCCGTGCTTTCAAAGAGGGAAAAGGTATTGAAAACAATACAAGGAAGAATGCCCTGTTTCTTTCAACTGTTGCCCAGCTGAATGGTGCGATATCCCAAAAAATACAGTCTTATTTCAGTACCCAGATTAATGTCATTTCGACGCCGGATAATATGACAGATTATACGGTTTCGAGATTTATTGAGGAAGAACATTTTAAAAGCCAGGTGATGGCCTTCCTTGGCTTAATAAATTCCGGCATAGAAAAGATCGAAATTGAAGAAATTGACATTGATAAGATTGACCGGCTTACTGCCAGATTAAATAGTCGAAAGCTACAAGACCCGGAATGGGACGACTTAGTTAGTAGTTTGTCAGCACTACGGGAAAAGTTTAAAAAATTTGATAGCCGCAGAGGCGTAGAGATCAATTTATTTTACAAGAAATTCGATAACACAGATACTTATACCGGTTTACAACCGCTGGATTTTGGCCTGGAGTCACATGGAAATCAGAAGCTTTTCGGGCTTTTAGGGCCATGGTTTGATGCGTTGGAAAATGGGAAAGTGATCATTATCGATGAACTTGATTCGAAGCTACATACGCTATTGACAATTGAACTGCTGAAATTATTCCATTCAAAAGCGAATAAGAAAAATGCACAACTTGTGTTTGCCTCACATGATACGAATTTGTTAAGGAAAGATCTTTTCAGACGAGACCAGATCTGGTTTGTTGAGAAAGATGATAAAGGAGCATCTGATCTATATTCTCTTGTGGAGTATAAAATAAATCATTTAACAGCGGTGAGAAATGATGCTTCGTTTGAGAAAGATTATCTCATTGGAAAATATGGAGCTATACCTTACTTTGGCAATATTGATAAATTTTTAAATGAATTTGTCAATGAGTAGCTTTTCCAGAAGCAGACTTAAAGAACAAGAAAAGGATGGATATGATAGAAAACGCAATACGAGGCAGGAACGCGCTGTAAAGGAGGATTTACCAAGGATATTATTAAGCTTTAAAGATTTTGACCCCAATCAGATCCCTCCTGGTCAATCTTTCTCTGAATGGGAGGCGAATAAAACTTTATCAGCGCTGTATGAAAAGTTTCGGCATGTTTGTGAGCTGAATATAGTCGAGGCAAAACAACAGCAAGTTATTAAAGTTTACGGAGCCTTTCCTGATAAATCAGATTTTAAGCCTCCGACTTATTTGCAGGATGACGACATTCAGTGGGCCGTTATTACGAATATAAAAGGCCAAAAAGGCCGTTTAGCGGGGCATATGATCGGGAATGTTTTTTATGTTGTTTTCCTTGATCAGGAGCATAGATTTTTTATTTCGACGAAGAAGGGAACGTGAGATAGCAATAGATGCTGTTTTTGAAACAAAAGGCTTCCAGGCATACGCCTGAAAGCCTTTTTCAAATTGTAAAAAGAGAGAGTACTCGCCAACCATATCCTGTCAGTGGTATCCGTTATTCTGTTTCAGCGTGCGTGTGCTTCCATTCATTGAAAGATCAATCTGCCGCTGAGGAATAGCAAAGTATTCATTTGTGCCCTTCGCAAAACTGGCCCCCTGTATATCCAAAGTAAGCGCACCTTCAAAAGCGAAGAAGGCATTCAGCACCTGGTCAGCCACACCCCAGCGTACCAGGTCGAAGAAGCGGTGGCCTTCCATAGCCAGTTCCAGCTTACGTTCGAAATAAACGGCTTTTAAGGCGTATGCCTGACCTTTGGAAGCAAAAGCGCCTGCCGGATAAGGAGCAACCTTATAACTGGCCGCAGGCACGTTAGAAAAGCCATCCATAGGGGCATTGTTATTCTTATACCTGTAGACAGTGCTTGCCGGTTGGGCTGCACGTTGCCGTACGATGTTTACGTATGCTTCTGCGGCGTCGAAGTTTTGTAATTGTGCTTCACACTCTGCGGCGAGGAGCAATACATCGGCATAGCGGATCAGGTTGTAGTTGATGGCATTGCCTGGTGCCCATCCGCGGGGATCGTAATATTTGTCCTGCGTAGCCTGCCAGTAGACGTTTTTCTTGGGAGAATAATGACCTGCAGTAGAAGCTTCCCTGATCCAGGTATCGCCAGGATGTACGCCCCAGTCAAGGTAGGGAATACCCTGACGGCCCACAGTCCAGTCCAGGCGGGGATCTACTGTTTCCGTACTTACGTTATGTGTGTTGTAGCTGTCCAGGAAAGGTAATCCCTGAGGATCGGTGATATAAGAATTCACCAGGTCCTGTGTAGGCTGGAAGAAGCCGCAGCAGCTGAAAGGGCCGTTATACGGATAGTTCAGCATCTCGCCCTGGTTGGCATTGGCGGAAGTACCTGAGTTGTCATTGGCGTTATACTGTATCGCGAACACAGACTCAGAAGTGTTTTCTGTAGCGGCGTCGAAGTTGTCTTCAAAACGGTCTCTTAGTGCATAATGATCACCCTTGGAAGTGATACCCTGTGTGGTGATCTGGTCAAACAGCGGTTTGGCGTCTGTGTATTTGTGCTCAAACATGTATGTCTTGGCCAGGTAACAGGCGGCTGCCCATTTATTTGGTCTGCCTACTTCGGTTTGGGTGAGCGCCAGGTTATCCATGGCAAATTTGAAATCAGCTTCTATCTGGGGCCAGATGTCCTTGTCATTGGGTGTCTTCATGTCGGTGGTAGTTTCATCTATCCATGGCACCATGTTGAACATCTTCTTCAGATCGGAATAATAATGCCCGCGCAGGAAATGTGCTTCTGCCGCTACTTCTGTCTTTTCTGCTTCCGTCATGTCTGAGACCTGCGGTAGTATTTTCAGCACAGAGTTGCAACGGGTCACACCTTCATAGTCTACCCGCCATTTATCATTCAGGAAGCTGTTGGTAGCACCTGCACTGAAGCGGGCGAGATCCAGGGTGGGAGGGGAGTCGAAATGGTCGCTGCCTTTGTGGGCATCACCACCACATACACTACCATAGATCCAGTTGTCTGGTGATACAGCATAGCCGGCGCCTCCTGAGAGGTTGGTCATATCGCCATCGGTGAAGTCCTGGCCGTCCAGTGCGCCATAAGCACCCACCAGTAAAGCATTGACGCCTTTCTTATTTGCTATCAGCTCTTCCTTTAAAGAGGAAGGCGGCACCCTGTCCAGGAATTTGCTACAGGAAGGAGCACATATGCCCACACCTGTTATGAAAAGTATCGCTATATGTTTATTCAGTTTCATGGTTTTCAAGTTTAACATCAGAACGTAAGATTAAGACCTGCCAGGAATTGACGTTGACTGGGATAGGTGCCTTCATCAATACCGAAGCTCCTTACATCACTACCGCCTATTTCCGGATCAATACCTGAGTACTTTGTAATAGTGAACAGGTTAGCCGCCTGAATATAAATGCGTAACCTTTCTATGTGCAGTCTGCCGCCCAGTTGCTGAGGAAAGGTATATCCCAGTTGCATGTTCTTGCAGCGCAGATAAGCACCGTTTTCTACGTAGTAAGAGTTAGGAACAGCATTGGTGCTGAAAGAACCTTCGCCTTCCTGTATGGGCGCTTTGGCATTCATACGGTCAGGTAGCCAGGAATCATACAGCGCCGTTTTGCTCTTGGCGCCATCGAAGGAAGACGAGAAGTCTGTCCACCATTTCACCTGATTCCAGATCTCATTGCCATGTACGCCGAAAAAGAATACGCTGAAGTCAAACTGTTTGTAGGTCAGTCCCAGGTTAATACCGTAGGATACCTTAGGATTTGGATTACCGAGGAAAGTACGGTCGTCCGCATTGATCACACCGTCTTTGTTGAGGTCTGTATACCTGAAGCGGCCGGGTGCTGCATCTTCCTGGAAGCTGGCTGAAGGATCGCCCGTAGCTGACTGTGCTGACTGATCGGCTTTGTCTATTTCACTCTGACTGTTCCAAAAACCATTGATCTTATAACCATAGAAGCTGGAAATAGGCTGTCCTACTGCATTGCGGATGATGTTTTCAGCAAAGTTGCGGGGTTGACTGTCAAAGTAATCAACGCCCTGCGCTATTTTCACGATCCTGTTCTTGAAGGTGGTAAAGGTAACGGTGGCATCAAATTTCAGGTCTTTGCTAATATCCGTATGACTGGAAATTGTGAGGTCCACACCTTTGTTCTTCATGTTTGCCACATTCGAGTAAGGGGCTGGCGCCGTACCATAAGTGCCCGGCAACTCACTGTTATAGAGCAGATCTTTGATATTTTTCTGGTAATAATCCGCAGAGATCTCCAGCTTTCCACCAAAGAGGGTAGCGTCTATACCAATGTTGGTGTTGATATCGCTTTCCCACTTCGCATCCGGATTGCCGATCTGCACCTGCTGGAAGCCCAGTACAATACTATTGTTTGTTCCTAAGAGGTCATAGAAGGAAGTGTTCTTGTTACCACCATAAAGTGTAAATGCATTACGGGGAGTAAGACTTAGCTGATTACCCATGATACCCCATCCTCCGCGGATCTTCAGGTCTGTCAGCCAGTGAATGCCTTTCATAAAAGGCTCCTGCGAGATACGCCATCCTGCGCTGGCTGCCGGGAAGAGACCGTAACGATTGTTAACACCAAACTTGGAAGAACCATCACGGCGTAAGGTACCACTCAATAAATATTTATCCTTAAAACTATAATCGACTCTACCGATAAGAGACAACAGACCTGCGGAATAACGGGTAGCTGTGATGACCTGTCCGCCGGAACCAGTACCATTATCTACATAATCAGGATCAAAAACGAAGAAGTCCTGGGTAGTGCCTGCCTGCTGACGTGAGCGTTCGTCATAAGCTTCCGTGCCTACCAGTACGTTGAGGTTATGTACGGCGTTAAAGCTATTATGATAATTCAGTGTGTTGGTCCATGTCCAGTTATGTTCGAAGTTGCTGGATTCTGTATAGGAGTTCACACCTGCGTTTTCTTTATTCTCATATTGCGGATACGTGAAGTTGTGCCGCCATCCGGAGTTCACTTCACCGCCAAAGCTGGTGTGGAAAGTGAAGTGACGAAGGAAGTCGATATCTGCATAGATATTTCCGAATACCCTGTTCACCTGTCCGCGGTCGTTCCTGGTGCGGTATTGCATGGCAACAGGGTTCATGGCATCGCCCAGACCTAATCCGTTGGAGCCTCCGAAATTCCCCTTGATATCATATACAGGGATGATGGGTTGTTCACGTAGAGCCATGCCCACAGCACCACTGGAAGTGAGCAGGTCTACGGTGGGATTGTCTGTAACAGAGAATGAAAGGTTCTCCCCGATCCTGATATTTTTACTGATACTGAACTGGCTGTTGGAACGGATGATATATCTTTTCAGATAAGTGTTCATCAGTGTACCCTGCTGATTGAAATAGTTCAGCGAGAACAGGTAACTGCCCTTGTCAGTACCACCGCTCACAGATAGATTGTGGCTGGTCATGGACGCAGGATTGAAAATCTCGTGGAACCAGTCAGTACCTGCTTTATTCGCCTTTGTGATATAGTAAAAACTGTTGTAGTCGTCCTGGTCTGTGTAATTGGGATTGACATAATAGAGGTCTGGATTCACACGTGGGTCGCCTTCCTTCAATCCTACAGGCTGTATGTAATCCGGTAACACAGGAGTAGCACCGTTGCCATACAGTGTATCACTCAGTGGCATACCGGTGTTCTTATAACGCAACCAGCGCAGGTTGGCCATTTCCTGAGAGTTGAGAGTATTCCATACATTACCGCCTTTAGGATACTGACGGCCATAATAGGCGTCGTACCTGATCTTCACCTTGCCACTGCCTTTTTTGGTGGTAATAATGATAACGCCATTGGAAGCACGTGAACCATAGATGGAGGCAGCACCTGCATCTTTCAGTACCTGCATGGAGGCCACGTCATTGGGATTGAGGTCATTGATACTTTGTGTAGGCACTCCATCTACTACATACAGTGGCGTGTTGTTATCGAACGTATTCACACCGCGGATGCGTACAACAGGTTCTTCACCTGGTTGTCCTGAACCGATGACAGTCACACCGGAAGCCTGTCCCTGTAATTGACTGGTTACCTGGCCGGAAGGTTGTTTGACCATCTCGCCGATATCTATAACGGTAACAGCGCCGGTGAGGTCTTTTTTACGTTGTGCGGTATAACCGGTTACGATCACTTCGTTGAGCGTGCTGGTATTTTCTGATAGTGTGATATTGATCTCAGATTTTGTGCCGACAGGGATCTCCTGCGACTGATAGCCGACGAATGTTACTTCGAGGATGTCATTGCCTGTACCGGGGACGTTGACTGTATAAGTACCATCGGCTGCTGTTACAGCGCCAGTGTTTGCACCTTTTACGCGAATGGTCACGCCGGGCAATGCTGCGCCTTTTACATCAGTGACCTTTCCGCGCACCGGGCGTTGTGCGGTCATGCTGATGGTGACCGGCGCTGTCTCCTTTGCTTTTATGAGATAAAATTTGTCGCGTACTTTTTCAAAGGAGAGATTGAAAGGGGCCAGTGTTTTTTCGAGCGCCTCTTCGGGCGATTTACAGGAGGCAATATCCACGCTGTTTTTCTGATCT
Organism: Chitinophaga sp. CF418; assembly: GCF_900142925.1. Classification (GTDB taxonomy): domain Bacteria; phylum Bacteroidota; class Bacteroidia; order Chitinophagales; family Chitinophagaceae; genus Chitinophaga. The sequence goes on along the minus strand of NZ_FRCN01000003.1, from coordinate 159,744 downwards.
GTGACCAGTTCACTTTTATAGGCAATGGAAACGCCGAATTTTATTTCCGTTTGCCGGAATAACTGCCTGATGGATATGTTATCCTGCTGTTTCGTCAAATGCAGGGCCGTTGTGACGTCTGGACTATGGGCCAGCGCGTGGGAGCATAGGGCGCCTGACACAAGGGCATGCATCAGCAGCACACGTAAACGTTTTTTCATGTGCGATTTAATTTTGGTTAATAAAAAATCCGGGTATCAGTTTTCCCTTACGTGGTTTGTATCATCGCGTTTGTTAAAGCGTACATTGAAGGCCTTTTCAAACTGCATCAACATCGTGTCTGCATTATAAATGATCGGCATGGATCCGGAAACACTGTACCGCAGCACTTTGGGATCTTTTACAGTAACATGCCTGTCAAATACCTGCTGCATGAATTGTATAGCATCGGCAACAGTGTATTCATCCATTACTAATTGTCCACGTGTCCAGGCAGTTACTTTTTCAGCGTCAGTTCTGCTTTTGGAATATTCACCGTCTGTTTTGTCATAACGAAGCATTTCTCCCGGCCTGAGGTATAGTTGTGCAATATGTTGTCCCTGTTGCTCCGTGATATTTAGTTTGATACTTCCTTCCTGTAATACGACTGCTATCTTATTTCCAAAGTTGTTTACATTGAATTGTGTACCCAGTACTTCTACTGAGAGATGATCATATGTGTGTACAATAAAACTCCTGTTATCTTCTTTGTGCCTTACGTGGAACCATGCTTCGCCATCCAGCCACACTTCCCGTACAAGTGGTTCCTTCTGGGTGTAGAGCAGGCGGGAACTGGCATTCAATAACACTTCAGAGCTGTCCGGCAATAACAGCCTTTTGGTTTGTCCGGGCTGTGTGGCCACACTGGCAGTAACGGCATGGAATGGTGGCGTTCTCATGAACAGCCAGAGTATGCCCAGAACAATGAACAGTAGAACAGCAGCAGCATATTTCCAGGAAAAGATCCTGAAGCGGCTGGCCGCAGGAGTAGGAGCGGGGGATAATCCTGCTACATCATCCGCGGCAATACCTTCCCATATATTGTCCCATAGCTCTTCTTTCTGTGCAGTGGTCATCTGGTAATCCCGGAAGTGAATGGATTTCACCAGTTGAATGGCGGTGTCCACCGCTTCTTTTTTTTCGGGATGTAGTTTCAGCCAGGTGTCCCAGTAGTAGGTATTCTTTACATCCGGCCGCAGCACCCACTCCTGGAAATTTTCATCCAGGGCAAAGTCACGGGCGGTATATAAATGGTACTGCTGCAAATGATCGCTTTTATATAAAGAGACGGGGGCGGCAGAAATCTCATCACTTTCGGGGAACTTTTTTTGAAATTTATTTTCAGAGGTGCCAAGACCTATTTGCCCGGTTGCAGTAAAAGCAGTAATACAGCAGGAGGCAGTGTCTTCCTGAGCACACCAATGGCCTTAGAGATGATATTGTAGACGGAGTCGACCTTCATGGACATCATATCTGCTACTTCCTGGTAGGAGAGCTCGTGAAAGAAGCGGAGATAAATGGCCTCACGTTGTTTGGCGGGCAGGGCATTGAGGGCGGAATGCAGTTGTCCGACCTGTTCCTGCTGCTTTTCATTCTGTATGATAGCCTGTTCGCGGCTGGGGATCAGTTCAAAATCAAAGGGGATCTCTGTTGTTGCTGCCCTATAGCGGCGATCCCTTTCCAGGGTACGTAAAAGGCGGCGGCGCAGGCTACTGAGCAGGTAATAACGGATATTTAGGGGTTGATCTGCCAGGTGTTCCCTGCTTTGCCAGAGGTCATGAAAGAGCTCCTGCAGGCAGTCCCTGACCAGTTCACCGTCACCACAAAGGTGGACGCCGTAATGGTAGAGGTTGTCCACATGTTCCTGGTAGATGCGGGCAAAGGCATCCCGGCTGCCTTGCCGGAAGCTGCTCCAAAGTTCTTCCTGGGGAGATACTGTATGGGAAGCAGTGATGGCTGTTTTTACTGCTTTCATGCTGGTCTTCGTTGGTTGACGTAATCCTATAGCTGTATAAAAGTAATCAATTTAAGGAATAAGTTGACCGGAAGTAAAATTTCCTCCAATATGGAAGCAGTCCGACTAAGTGCAGTACCCGAAGGAGTACTAGTACTATAACATATTCTTCTGCAGCCTCGACTTAACGATGTAAACAATAATGCCCGCTACTGTTACCGTGAGACCCGCCAGCATCATATGCAGGCCGGTGGAGATAAAGATGCCTATCCAGATCAGGATGGCCAGGATCACGGGCAGGGGATATAATGGCATATGCCATTTAAAGAAATCTCTTCCCTGCCTTCTGCTGAGTAATATCAAGCCTACTGCCTGGGCAATGAATTGTATCATGATACGCATGGCAAGGATAGCGTTGATAACTTCTTTGATCTTAAACAAGAGGCTGAATATAAAGGCCACAGCTCCTAAGAAAAGCAGGGATACATACGGAAAGTTCTTGGTAGGGTGAAGACGTGCAAATACTTTAAAAAAAGCGCCATCCTGCGCAGCTGCATAAGGAATACGGCTGTAACCCAGTGTTGCAGAGAACACAGAGGCGAAGGCTACCCAGAGGATCAGTATTGTAGCTACTTTGGCTGCAGTAGGTCCTCCGAGTACTTCGATGAACTCACTCACCACGAAGGGACTATGTGCCACCCTGTCAAACGGTAATACGGAGGCTACGCTGATATTCATACACAGGTACAACACTGTTATACCTGTAATAGAGATGAGCATACTGCGGGGAATATTTTTTTCCGGTTGCGTGATCTCTCCGCCCAGGTGACAGACATTATAATAGCCAAGATAACTGTAAACAGTCTTCACGCTGGCAAAACCCAGTGCAGCGGCAAATGTATAATTGAGTTGCAGCCCGTCGTTGATCTGTTTAACAGGTTCGAAGAAACGGCCATGTGCAATACCTCCGCTAATGATCCATGCCATGGTAACCAGTACGCCTATCCACAAGAATACACTGATCTTACCAATGGTCTCGATCTTACGGTAAAGCAGGAAAACGATCAGTATTACCATCCCACCGCTTACGGCCTTTGTGCCCCAGAAACCTAAGGGGAAGATATACCCGGCATATTGTGCGAAACCGATAGCCGCAGAGGCTATGACAAGCGGCGCCTGGATCATGGTCTGCCATACGAAGAGGAAACTCATGAGCTTTCCCGTTTTTGGGCCGAAGCCTTCTTTCAGGAAGTTATAACTGCCGCCTGCTTTCGGGAAGGTTGCACCTAATTCACTCCATACCATAGCGTCTATGAACGACAGCACGGCCCCTGCTATCCAGGCATACAGGAAGCCCGGACCGTGCATGGTTTCAGCCACTACGCTCAATACTATAAATGGGCCTATGCCCACCATATCTGTCATATTAATTGCAGTAGCCTGTAACAGACTAATGCGCCGGGATAGTTCTGGTTGCTTCATTTGTGGCGTAAAAATAAATATTTTACGCCGCAGCGAAGAAAAATTTATTGAAGTTTATCAATGTTTAGGGATGCCACCTTTCCGGACGTAGGATTTTGATCTTCCATGTACTGTCCACTTTTTACAAACCGTTTCTCCCGGTTAATAATTTATTAATGTGGATCGAGAGCGGAGATTTCTAATTTTACCTCCTGAAATGAGGTTACCAGACATTGAAGATAATTTTGCACTTTTCTCTGCAGCCAAAGCAGAGGATAGTGCTGCATTTAAAGTTTTATACCAGCATTATTGGAAAAAACTCTATATCAGCGCCTGCAAACGTGTTGACCCTGATGAGGCGAAGGATATTGTGCAGGATGTGATGCTGTCCCTCTGGAGAAGGAAGAAGGAGATTACCGTCAATACTGAAGATGACCTGAGCCGCTACCTCTATACTGCCCTCAGATACCGCATTATATCCTATTACGCATTCAGCAGCTCCACCGTACAGATACCGGAATGGTTTGATCAGCCGGTATATTCTTCTTTTGAATCCTCCTTTGATGTAAGGAAAATGAAAGACCTGATAGATGGTGAGGTAGACCGCATGCCTGAACGTATGCAGCAAATCTACCATCTAAGTCGTGAACAAGACCTGTCTGTTACGGATATCGCCACTCAGCTAAACCTTTCAGAACAGACGGTCAGGAACCAGTTATCCCTGGCCATGAAAAGATTACGCGCCATCTTACGCAATCATCATCAGAGCGACCTGGTGATATGCTCCTTACTCATGATAGACCTGTTCAACGGCTTTTAATTTATTATGTCATACCCGTTTATAACGGTTACAAAATATAACCAGGGCTTGCGTATACCCTTTACCTTCCCTGCTGCATTATTTCCAGGTTGACATCGGGGCGCTACAACCATGCCGTCCGCCCTGGGCGGGGCTGATCTATGCGATCTTTCTCCAGGTTTTCAATTTGATCCCTTTTCTTAATATACAGTTAACATACCGGACCGGTATGAAATGCTATTTCTCTGATAAGGAGATATAGAGTGATATGAAATACATAAAAATAAAACGCCTGTTCAGGAAATATCTTGCTGATAAGGCAGATACTGAAGAACGCATACAGATTGAAGGCTGGTATGACAGACTTGAAAAACGGGAGCCAATACAGCTTTCAGCAATAGAAGAAAAGAGACTGGAAGAAGATATGTGGCAGCGCATTGAACCTTTGTTGTCTGCACAACAGCGCCACCCACGCAGATTGTATCTGTATACTGGTGTCGCAGCCAGTATCGCCGTGCTTCTATTTGCCGGCATCATTTATTTTAAGCGTAACAATAGCGCTGTAAAGAAGGATATAGCATCTGCGGAGCAGACTTTTATGGATTACTATACCCGCACCGGTGAAAGAAAACAACTCAGGCTGGACGACGGAAGCGTGATCGCCATGAATAGCGCAACACATATACGGGTTTACCTGGATTTTAGTGTCAGCCGAAGAGTGGACCTAACGGACGGGGAGGCATTTTTTGATGTACAGCATGATCCTGCTCATCCTTTTATGATACGGTCAGGAAAGGTGACTACGCAGGTATTGGGTACCTCTTTTAATATCAGGGCCTATAGAGAAATGGAGAACATTGCTGTTTCCGTTGTGCAGGGAAAAGTGCAGGTATCAGATGAGGGGCATGCACTGGGTATCCTGGAGCAACAGCAAAAACTGGTATTCAATCAGCAGAATGCTACCTACGATATTGAACATTTTACAGAAGATGTAGCGGCATGGAAGAACGGAAAACTGATCATCAAAAATGCATCCTTTGATGACATGGCTTTACTTATGGAGAAGAATTATGGAATAGCTCTTTCGACTGACAATGCAGCCGTGCGGAAAAAGAAGTTCACTGCAAGCCTTCCTTTATCCTTGTCTGCAGTAAAGGCGACAGAAATCATTGCATCCATTCATCAACTTAAAACCAGGCAAAGGAGGGACACTATCGAACTATACCATTAACACACCCAAAAAAAGAAGGCTTTGGTGCAACAAAGCCTTCTGAAACAGCCGCTGCAAACGGCTTCGCTAATTATTTTTCTCAAATTAAAAAGCAATACAATGTATGAAAAAAACGGGACAGTTAAGTAACAAGAAGAAAGATTTTATCATAACAGCAATGAGATTAACATTTCTTTCCATAAGCATACTGTTGACCAGTTCCCTGATGCTTTCTGCCAATACCGGAAGCGGCCAGGAACTGAGTAAAAGGGTCTCAGTGAGTATCCGAAAGGGATCACTGGAAAAAGCGCTGAAGCAGATGGAGCTTCAGCTGGACCTGAACTTTGCGTACGACCAGGAAATGCTGCAGCAATATAAAACTGAGGATCATAGTTTTCATAACCAGCGGCTGGACGGCGTACTGACGCTATTATTCGATGAGAAAGATCTTTCCTTTAAGGAAGTCAATGGCGTTATTGTCATCAACACTGTAAAGCGGTCTGCCGTAAAACAGCAACAAGGTAAGATACAAGGTAAGGTAACCGACGAACAGGGCATTGCTCTACCGGGAGCCACCGTAAAAGTGGTGGGCGGTACTGGTCATGCTATCAGCGATGCGGAAGGAAATTTCTCTCTATCGCTGGAGCCTGGTGTTTATAGTATTGAAGTATCCTTCATTTCCTATAAAACACAACGTATCCAGGGCATTGTTGTAAAACTGGATGCGCCTGCGCTGTTGAACGTAAAGATGAAGGCAGATATGGGCTCCCTGAATGAAGTGGTGGTAGTGGGTTATGGTACCCAGAAAAGAGGGGAAGTGACTTCTGCCGTGTCAACCGTCAGGGCTGATAACTTTAACCGTGGAGGTATCAGGTCTACCATGGAACTGATCCAGGGTAAGGTGGCCGGTCTGAACATCACGAAAACACAGGGAAATAACCCGAATGCGGGCGCTTCTATCCAGTTGAGGGGGGTGACCTCATTGACGGGTACAACGACGCCCCTGATCGTTATAGATGGTATTCCCGGTGGTAACCTGGACCTGTTGCAGCAGGACGATATAGAGTCGTTCAACATACTGAAAGATGGTTCTGCTGCCGCTATTTATGGTACGAGGGGTAATGCGGGCGTGATTCTGATCACCACAAAGAAAGGCAGTGCCGGAGAACCCCGTTATGAGTATAATACTTACTTCCAGCGAGACTATACCGACAAGAAACCTGATTTTCTCACAGCCGCTGAGTTCCGCCAGAAGATCGCGGAAGGGGTAATCTCTCCGCAGTCTGATCTGGGTGGTTCTACCAATATGTATGATGAGATCATGAATAAGGAGAACCTGAGTCAGTACCATAACTTCTCTGCATTGGGAGGAAGCGAGCGCTCAAACTACAGGGCTTCTCTTTACTACAACGATTTCCAGGGTATTGCAAAGGAAAACGGCAGAAAACAGGCCGGCGCCCGTTTGAACATCAACCAGAAGGGTTTGAACAATAAGCTGACCATGCAGGTAAATATGGTGGCCAACTTTAACAAGGCTAACCTGCTGGGTGGTGGTGCAGGCGATTTTGAACAGGCTGTTGCCTGGAATCCTACGGCACCGGTTCATAAGGCTGATGGTAGTTTCTATGAGATCCAGGAGTCTTTCAACCCGGTAGGCCGCCTGCATAACAGGCTCAGTCAGCGTGATCAGCAGACATTCTCCGGCGATGCCAGATTGAGCCTGGCTATTACCAGGGATATCTCTGCATCATTGTTCGGTTCCTATCTGCGTGATAATTACAATGACCGTTATTACCGCTCGATGTATGACTGGGAACAGCGTCCCGGCACTTCCTGGCAGGGAATGGGGTATGCAAGCAAAGAGAATATCCTGACCTGGACAAAAACACTGGACCCTACCATCAACTATGACCATAGCTGGGGTGCTCATAACATTACTGCGGTAGCAGGGTATAGCTACCAGTATAGCACACTGGAACGGTTTAATATGAATAACAATGGTTTTACTACCGATGCATTCCTTGACTGGAACATTGGCGCAGGTAGTGCTATTACCAATACCGCTTTGTCAAGGCCTGGCATGGGCAGCTTCAAGGAAGATAATACTCTTATCGCATTCTTTGGCCGTTTGAACTATGCTTATAAGAACAGGTACTTCGCACAGGTGATCCTGCGCAGGGAAGGTTCCTCCCGCTTTGGCGCCAATAACAAATGGGGTAGCTTCCCTGCTGCCTCTGTGGGTTGGACTATCAGTCAGGAGCCTTTCATGAAAGACCTGACTTTCATCAATAACCTGAAACTACGTGTTGGTTATGGTGTAACGGGCAACCAGGGTATTCCTAACTACCGCTCTCTGATCACATTGGGTACAGGTGGTTTATATCCGCAGAATGGTATTTACTATCAGACCTATGGAGCGTCACGCAACCCGAACCCTAACTTACGCTGGGAGAAAAAACTGGAATGGAACTTCGGTCTGGACTATGAACTGTTAAACCGCCGCCTGAGTGGTGCGCTGGATATCTATTCCCGTGAAACCCGCGACCTGTTATATAACTACGCTGCACAACAACCGGCCTTCGTCCGGGATGGTTTGTACACCAACGTAGGTACTATCAGGAACCATGGCGTGGAGATCCTGATCAGTGGTATACCTGTAATGACCAAAGATTTCCAGTGGAGTGTTGACTTTACTGCTAACTCACAATTCAACAAGTTGTCCAAACTTTCCAATGAGCTGTACAAAGCTACCTACCTGACCTTTGCTGATATTCCAAATCCGGGAGCAATGGGGCCTGCTATCCGTCTTGATGAAGGTGGCCAGGTAGGTAACTTCTACGGCAAACGTTTTGCAGGATTCACAGAAGATGGTAAATGGCTTTTCTACAAAGCTGACGGTTCCAAAGCGCCTGCATCACAGATCAATGAGAACGACAGGACTATCATCGGTAATGGTGTGCCTAAGTATAACATTGGTCTGAACCAGACTTTCCGTTATAAGAACTTTGATCTGACCATGTTGTTCAGGGGTAAGTTCGGATTTGATATCCTGAACCTGCAGGAGATCTTCTTTGGTAACAGGAAATATCTGCCGAACAACATCTTTAACAGCGCCTTCACGAAACATGCCCAGCTGAAAGATGATCCACAGTACTCGGACTACTACATCGAAAAGGGAAACTTCGTAAAACTGGACAACCTTACACTGGGATATAACTTCAATCTGAAATCTGCTTACGTGCGCAATTTCAGGATGTTCATCTCCGGCCGCAACCTGTTAACGTTTACTGGTTACGATGGTCTTGATCCTGAACTGGAAGATACCGGTTTCACTACTGGTGTGGACTCAAGAGGCTTCTATCCGAGAACACGTTCATGGACTGTAGGTCTTAACCTGGGATTCTAAGTAAAAAAGGGCAACAACTAAAAAGTGTAATGAAATGAAACATCTTAAAAAGCTAATATACTGCTGTGGATTTGGTTTACTGTTAATGCAGGACATGGGTTGTACAAAACTGGATGAAACAATATACAGCGACGTTTATAAAGAGAATTTTTATAAAAGCAGGACAGAAGTATTGCAGGCTGCACTGCGTCCGATGACGCACCTGCAGTCATGGATAGCGCCTATCCGTGGAGACGGTTACTATTATCATGCTGAAATGTGTTCTGACCAGGTGGCCTGGCCGCAGAAAGGACGTCACGCTTATGATAACGGTGATCATATCCGGCAGCACTATCATACCTGGACCACCAACGAAGGCAGGATGCGTAATGCCTGGGTAGGTATGTGGACAGGCGTTGGTTATTGCAATGCTGCTATTGAAGACCTGGAAATACTGGACTATGCAAAGCTGGGTATGGAAAAGGCGGAAATGACCGCTATACTGGCAGAACTACATGTGTTAAGAGCTTTTCACTATATCAGGCTGATGGACCTTTGGGGCAACATTCCTGTGGTAACGCAGGTAGGTAAGCCGGCCAATCCTGCTACACTGCCAAGGAAAGAGGTATTCAATTTTATCAGAACTGAGCTTGAAACATATGTTCCACAGCTGTTGCCATATAAGCCTGAATTGGTAGGACGGATTGGACAAACGGGTGGTTATGCAATGCTGGCAGAATTATACCTGAACGCAGAGAAATGGACCGGTACTACAATGTGGGATGAGTGTATTGCTTCATGTGATAAAATACTGAGTGGTGAAGCAGGTGGACTGGGTGGCACGCCAAAACTGGCGCCTAATCTTACAGAGACATTTGCAAATACGAACAGGACGGCGCCTGAAGCGTTGTTTCAGTATGCCTATAGTAACAAAGGTGGTTTCGTATGGGACTGGATCGTGTTGATGGGTTTCAGTAATATGAGCGCCGCACTGGATGTAGGGTACGCTGGTAACAATGGTTATGTGGTAATTCCTACATTCTTTGATACGTATACAGAGAATGACCTGAGGAAGAAAGAGTGGTTCCTCTTCGGTCCGCAGTATAAATATGGCACTAACGAGCCTATCCTCGGTACAGAGGAGTATAATGGCAAACCATTTATCTATGTGAACAGCATCAGGAGAGAAAGTGAGGGCGACAAGACAAGCGCAGGAGGTATGACAAAAGGAGAAGAGAACAGTGGTGCGCGTTTCAATAAGTACAAAACCGGTCGTCTGAGCGATCCTAATTACCGTGAGAATCATTTCATGATCTACAGACTGACAGAGATCTATTTTAATAAAGCAGAAGCTATCATGCGCAAGAACAAGGGTCTTGCCACCCAGGAAGCGGTGGACCTGATTAATACAAGCCGTAAGAGAGCATTTACAGATGCTGACTGGCCACAGGCAGCGTATACCACTGCTACGCTGACAATGGATGAATTACTGGCTGAAAAGGGACGTGAGTTTATATTCGAAGGGAAGCGCCGTACGGATATTATCCGCTTTGGAAGATTTACCAGTGGTACCTGGTGGGATCATACACCTACCAATGATCCGAAGAAAGAGGTATATCCTATTCCAGGCACGCAGATTGCCAATAATCCCAATCTGAAACAAAACGAAGGCTATAATTAAGCATGCAGGCTTGATAGTAAGAAGCCGTCCAGGATTTATCCGGGGCGGCTTTTTTTATAGTCGTGCTTATTTGAGAACTTTGTATTTCAGCCATACCACATCGTCTGTCAACTGTTGCAGATGCGTCAGTTTAAGATTTTTGTATGGAATGCTTTCAGTAGTAAGAAGCCCTGTATCATTGAAAGTAGCCGTGCTGGTGCCATCCGCAACGGGATAATACAGGATGCTGAATTCATCTATCAGACCGGCTGCATGAAATGAACCATTTACACCTCCACCACCTTCCAGCATTATTTTGTTGATGTTAAAATGCTGTTGCAGCTTTGTCAGGATGGGCGACAGATCAACAGCTGTTGCGCCGCCAAACAGGTACGAAATACCTTTTGACTGCAGGTATCCCAGGTATTCAGGTGTTACCTTTTCTGTTAATACAACAATCAGGCGGTCTCCATCCAGATCGTTGGAATCCCATCCCAGTTTACCGGATGCATCGAGGGCTATTGCATAAGAGTCTGCTTTGGTGTCAGCGATGAAATCTGTTTTATCCTGTATCTTTTCAAAGCCTGATAAGTCGGGTAGTTCAGCTGCAAAATGTTGCTCCATTGTTACTCTTCCACAAAACCAGGCATTTGCGTTCTCATGTTTTCCTCCTGTCTGTTCATACAATTCAACTCCTTTGAACGGCTTCCAGTTTTCTGTAATGATCCTGCCGTCAATTGAACAAAGCATGTGACAAATAACGTATGGTCTCATATTACTCAATGTTATTTGTCACAAAGATGGGACAATTGACGAACAGGATCTAATGAAAAACAAAGTATAACTTACTCATTTCAAAGATAGCAGCTTATTCTGCGCTCTTCACCAGGTGCTTGGTTGTTTTTACATCATTGATATCGATCTGAATAAGATACATGCCTGGTCGTAAGTGTGCGGTGTTGATCTCCTGCCCGGAAGTAACGATCCTGGCTGGTGTTACCTGTCGTCCTAATGCATCATAGATGATGATCCTGGCATGTTTTGCACTAAACTTCAACCTGACATGAGTGGCAGCAGGATTAGGATAAAGTACAATATCTTTTCCTGTAGTAGTTTTCTCATATGCAGCGGCCAGACTACTGTTCGTAAATGACAAAGGCGTTGCATACAGCTGGTTTTTCGGAATGATCTCCTTACCCTGTGAGGCACTTGACCAGGATAGTTTACAGTTGGCCCCGCCGTTGTTTTCGAAGTATTCCAGTTTGATATCATATTGCTGACCTGCTGTCAATGTAATGGTGCCGGAGTATTCAATATCCCAGTCATCCAGCCATTTGTCGATGATCAGCTGATTGTTGACCCATAAACGTCTGCCATTATCGCTGGTGATGTAGAAGGTATACTGACCTGAATATCTGGGTTCCACTTTTCCTGTCCAGCGTACCGTATAACCGTTAGTGTTGACACCTGTGCCCGGAGAGCCTTCATCCCAATCAAAGTTGATCGTTGGATCAAGGCGGGAGAAAACAAAGGTTTCGAAGTTCATGCCATTGTAGTAATTACCTGTAAGGCCGTTACCATTACCAACAGAGGGAACGGACAATAACTGCCATCTGGCGGAGAGCTGACCGGTACCAGTATGTTGTACCACTTTGGCTTCCGGTGCAGTGCTTTCATTGAGAGTAGAGAGCACCTTTCCGCTCAGTACGGAAATGAATTTATAATAACCGCTATCTGCCTGTACGGCGATGAACTGCTGGTTGGCAGCTTCCTGGTTGGCCCATTGCCAGAGACTGACATCTTCATTCAGGCTGGATTGTGGAATGTCGAGGCATTTTGCACTGTGGTAGGCAGTAATGGTGTAACGACCATCGCCGAGATGTTTGACTGTGAATGTCTGATTCGCTGCGCCCGTACCATGCCATAATTGTATGGGAGTTCCATCGCCAATACCACCAATGCCGCCGCGTACATCGAGGAACAAACCACTATTCACATTTTTGATCGTGTAGGAACCCGCCAGGTTGGGATTGCCGTTGGCCAGTACTTTAATGGAGCTGGCTTTGTCGTTCCAGTAGCTTCCCAGGTTTGCGCTGGAGGATGTCAGTACGATGGAATCGCCGGCAAAGTTCTCATGCTCAAAGAGTACCACCTTATAACCTTCAGCAATCTTCACAGAGGAGATCTCATCATTAAGCACACCTTTAAGCTCCAGTCCTGCCAGTTTGTAAGCGCCGATAGGGAGACCGGCATGGAAGCCGTTGTACTGTGCATGCTCATAAACGGTCACAGGACCACTACTTGTATCGGGTCTGCTGTAGAGCTGTGCCCTGGGAATTATCTGCCGTGCCTGGGAGGCACTTTCCCATTGCAGGTGACAGAATGCATCACCATTGCCTTCTGCATACCGCAGCTCAATGTCGTATTTCTGGCCAGCAGTTAAGGTAATAGTACCACTACGGGTATAAGCACCCTGTGTCTCAAAGTCGTTAATGACAGGCTGGCCATTCACAGTCAGCTTTACACCATCATCAGCGTATACGTAGAAAGTGTATTGTTCGGAGTATAATGGTTGTACCTGTCCTGCCCATTTAACTGAGAACTGGTTGTTACCCAACTGGGCCTGATCAGGAGAGCCGGTACCCCAGTCAAAGTCTACGGTACCATCGGTCTGCTGGTATTTTAGATTGTCGAGATGATAACCGCTGTAGTATTCAGCTTTCAGGCCATTGCCAGTTCCGACAGGTAATCCTTTCAGGTTCTTACGGATCAGCCATACAAATTCATCGGGCGCCACTACACGTACATTAGGGCCGAGACGGTTGATACAATCCTGTACATCATCCACATCCCTTGACCAGATATGTACGGAAACAAGGCTGTAACCATCTGCTGAATTGATATTGGTAGATGCCTGGTTCAACTGATTGGCCAGTGACTGCGGTGAGGACAGGGTTCCCCATAGCGTGTACCTGCCGCCGATGGATGGTTTGTCTTTATACCAGTCGATCTGTCCATGCCTGCCGGTATAGTTGGCGCCATAGCTGTAATAGAACAGCGCGTCAATGTTATCCTGTTTCAGGTAGGCGCTCGGATCGTTATCGCTGTCGTCTGCATCAATGATGTTGACAATACGCAGGTCGGCCTGTTTCATATAGCTATTGAGCAGTTTTGCCTCGGTTTCCAGATCAGCATCCGGATAACGTCCCGGGAAATAATAGCTCCTTCCGGAAGGGCCGGCTATCAGTACGTTCCTGCCATCGGGTGTGGTCAGGCAGTTCTCTACATATTTCTCGTACACCACAGGTGCCAATTCAGAGAGGGAAGGAGAGATGGTCCAGCCCAGGTTGACATGTGCGCGGGCGGGATTGTTCCAGTTGTTGATATTGTCGTGAGAGCCTAAAAGCCATTGCACATTATCTCCGTCGGTAATAACAAAACAAACCGTGTGTACGCCGGTTTTCACCTCAAAAGGTTTGATAGGATCTTTCTGTTTGAAGGTCTTCGACTTTGCGGGAATGTTGCTCAGCGACGATATATTGGGCGCCCAGTCGGAGGGAAGAATGCTCATGGACTTCAGTGAAAGTTGTTCCACTGTTTCATATTCCGCTGGTCCCCAACCGAAGAAAGTAGCGCCTTTATTCATGCGGTTATATACACTGGTAGCCAGTGTACCGGATGGTGAACTATCCCAGAACTGGAATGCTTTAGTATAAGCGCTATAGTCTCCCAGAGAGAATACACGGTCGTCAGCGCTCTGTTGGTAAGAAGCTATCTTCTGATTGAACAGATTACCATAGTTGGCCAATGCCCAGGCTTCATCCCTGGTGCGTACATCGAGCAGGCGGGTGAGACCGGCATTGATGGCAGTCTGTTCGATGTCGGCAGGAATGGCCACGGCATTCATCACACCTGCCAGTGAGATAGCGACATTGGTTGATTTGTCTTTCTGATTACATAGGATGTAGCCTGACAGTCTGCTGGCAAAGCGGGTGAGCAGGCCGGAGAAATTGGTGTAGTAAGTGTCATTGATCTTTACACCGGCATTTTCTACCAATGTACGGTGACCGGAAATGTCTCTCAGGATAGCGGGCTTCGTTTGTGCAAGAACTCCCATCAGGGTTTGCAGGGCTATCTTTTCGGAAGCTGCATAATTCTCAGATGTAAGGAATAAGGTGTCGGGTACGGCTGAAAGCGGAAACGGGCTTCCCGGCACCCTCGGAACTTGTGTTTGTGCCTGGACAAACAGTGCAGGCATCCATACAACAAGGAGTGTGTAAAAGATTCTCTTTTTCATGATGGAATTGATTTGGATTTGGTTACATGAGTACTTGACGTGAAATGGAATGTATGTAAGTGGAGGGTTAAAGATAGTTTTCAGCTATTGCGAGCTACAGAGCGGGTTTACACGTAGTAAATATAATAAGGGGGTTGGTTATTTCATAGTGTTAGATAATCTTTACCGGGGCATGCGACCCATGCTTCGGAAAAAGGAAATGGTTATATCATCCTTTTATTGTATTTGACCGCCTTGATATTGTATGTCACATACTGTGAAATATAATGTCAAATTCCCTAATTGGAGAAATCGTACACCACTGTGTTAGGCTTTATCGTTCGCAGGGGGGCGGTTCGAATCCGCTACTGGGCACGTAAAATGCAAAAGCCGCACTAGTTGCGGGTTTTATTTTTTATGTGCATTTCCTATATCCTACAACTCTTTCATATTCAAAACTAAGCAGGTTCGATTCCTGATCTGGAATCAAGTTTAAAAAATCTAGTGCCCGCATTCCAATGATATTCTATATAAGGGCTTACTTTTTCGGAGAATAAGGCATGATGAGGCTGGTAGATAATCGTTAGAATATGCATTTCATATCGCATAAAGTCTTTTCCAACAATTGCCAAAAAATCGTAAATTTGGCAATTGTTGGAATATGGATAGAGAACTTAAGAACATATTGTCGGAATATATAATTCATCTGAAATCTAAGACGATTTCTAAAGATGAGCTATACGATTTTATTTCTAGTAAGAAGCCCGACCTAAATGACAATACCTTTCGGTGGTATATATCACAGTTAAAAAATAACCATATTCTTAGCGAAGTCAAAAATGGCCTTTATAAATGGACAAATAAGCCGCCCTTCAGACCATTAATAAATGAATTTTTAGTCGGGTTAAATGACGACATCAATAAGGCTTTTACTGAAACCAAATTCTGTTGCTGGAGTACTGACTGGTTGAATGAATTTTCCCGCCATCAGACGGCAACCAATTACTATCTTGTTGAAATAGAAAAAGACATGATTGACTCCGTATTCAATTATTTAATGGATAATACGGAATTCCATGTATTCATTAACCCTGACGAACAGACTCTTAATCGATATATCCAATCAGAAACAGATCCTGTTATTTTAAAATCACTCATCAGTAGGTCCCCATTAACCAAACACAAAATTTCTCCTTTCGTAATAAACATCCCCTCATTAGAAAAACTCATTGTAGATCTATTTTGCGACACTGAATTATTTAATTATTGGCAGGGCGAGGAAAAGATAAATATTTATAGGAACATACTAAAGCAATATGACGTTAACTTTAGTACTATAACGTCCTACGCTAAAAGAAGAAACCGGGAGAAGGAAATTAAAGACTTTCTCAAAGTTAACTTCAGCCATATCATGAAAGAATTGTCATAAAATGATAAAAGATTACTGTTTTT
Organism: Chitinophaga sp. CF418; assembly: GCF_900142925.1. GTDB lineage: Bacteria > Bacteroidota > Bacteroidia > Chitinophagales > Chitinophagaceae > Chitinophaga. The sequence goes on along the minus strand of NZ_FRCN01000003.1, from coordinate 143,529 downwards.
CTAAAGACTGGATTGATAAATTCAAGTCCCAGGAGAGGTACAGCAAGTTGAATCCTCCCGTCCTCGAAAAGATGATTCATGCTCTCTATCTACTACAGCATATGAAGAAACAGGGCTTTGAGTTTATTTTCAAGGGAGGAACTAGCTTAATACTTATTCTCGAAGAAGCAAACCGATTTTCGGTAGATATTGATATAATTACCGAACATAGCAAGGAGGAAATTGAAGCGTTTTTGGATGCCATCGTGACCAATTCGCATTTCACAGGATGGGAATTAGATGAAGGACGCAGCTATAAAGAGGGTGTTCCTAAAGCGCATTACGAGCTTTCCTACCCCTCTAACATCAATCAGCAAGCCAATTATATTCTCCTGGATGTCCTCTTTGAACATTGTCATTACCCAATGTTACAAGAAAAACCTATAGCTGCTACCTGGATAGAAACCAGCGAGACTATTAACATAACCGTACCAACTGCTGAAGCTATTGCTGGTGATAAGCTTACAGCCTATGCTCCGCTGACCACCGGTATACCATATGGGAAAGGCAAAGAAACAGAGATTATCAAACAGCTTTTTGATATAGGGCATTTGTTTGATCAGACGCAAAATTTCGAGGTGATAATGAACAGCTTTAATATTTTCGTGAAGCAGGAAATTGGTTACCGCAAATTGAATATTACTGCACATGAGGTATTGTGGAATATTATTAATACTAGTAAATTAATCTCCGTGCGAGAAAAGAATAAACAAGAGCCGGAGAAAACCCATTTCTTAAGTTTACAAAAAGGAATAGCAAGTTTCACAAATTTTCTAATCTCTGGTAGTTTCAGAATTGAGCAAGCGATCAATGCAGGCGCCAAAGCAGCTTATCTGGCAGCAAAGATTTTAACAGGAGATGTAACTCCTATTACAAAATATGCCGATGAGGATATTTCCACTCTGGAGATTAAAAGCCCACAATGGAATAGCCTTAACCGCCTCAAAAAGCTACAGGATAAATCCGCTTTCTTCTATTGGTATCAAACACTACAACTATTGGATCTTGTTAAAGAACCTGCGGTTGACGTTGTAGTGCGGGAGCACCGACAGGCAAGATTGGAGGAAAATTAGTTACTCATAAATGGTGGAGGATAAATGCGACTTAACAATTTAAAACAAAGTGAATCAATCTTAATGTGATGCCTGATGATAAAATAAGTCTTTACAGTTCGCTCTTCAAAGGTCGGGAGGATGTTTTTGCATTATACTGGGAGAAAAACGGTAAATCTGGTTACATGCCAGCCATTCATTTTGACCCGTACCGTTATAAAGTGCATAAAATGAAAGGTGGAACACTGAGTGATTTTCCGGAGAAGACTTATCAATATTTAACGAATGAGCAGATAAAGCAACATATACTTGGAAACCAACTTATTGGCGTCTATCCGCTTCTAACTGATAATACATCCTGGTTCATTGTGGCTGATTTTGATGAGGAGAACTGGAGTGACGATAGCCGGAAGTTTTTATTTTATTGTCGGGAGAAAAAAATTCCCGCTTACCTTGAACGTTCCCGGTCTGGTAACGGTGCACATGTCTGGATCTTCTTTGAGCAGCCCTACCCGGCAATAAAGAGTCGAAAAGTATTGCTCTCATTACTGACAGAAGATTGTATCATTTCAAGATTCGATAAGAATTCCAGTTTTGACCGGCTCTTTCCCAACCAGGACAGACTTGCCGGAAAAGGATTAGGCAACCTGATCGCCATTCCTTTTTATAAGCCTGCTATGGATAATGGGAATAGTTGCTTTATTGAGCCCAAAACTATGGAGCCTTATCCCGATCAGTGGCAATTTCTTACAACTATACAGAGAGTACAAACTGCTATTTTAGATATGCTATATGAACGAACAGATACTACTGCATTAGCCATAAATGCTACACCTAATCAAGGCTTAACCATAGTATTGAACAACGTAATCACTATAGCCAAAAGCGGATTGCCCATCATCCTGATTAATTATTTGAGAGAGGAACTCAATTTCGCTAATACAGAATTCTTCATCCGGCAGAAGACAGGAAAAAGTACTTATGGAAGTAAACGTTATTTCAGGTTTATTGGGGAAACAGGCGATTATATTATTATTCCCCGTGGATTTGTCAGGCGGCTTCTTGATTTTTGTAAGAAGAACAATATTCCACATCGATTGGAAGACCAACGTGAAATAAAGCCCAATCAGCCCTTTCGTTTCGAGGCAAAATTACGGGACTATCAGCAAATAGGAGTTTCTGCAACTGAAAACAAGCATATAGGAGTTATAGTAGCCCCTCCTGGTTCGGGAAAAACTTTGATTGGGTTGAAGATAATTGCCGCAAAACAACAGCCGGCTCTTATTGTTGTACACAGAAAACAGCTGATGGACCAGTGGGCAGAACGCATTGCCACTTTCCTCGGAATTCCTGCCCATGAAATAGGGAAAATAGGACAGTGGAAATATAAGCCTGGAAAGGTGGTAACTTTAGCTACCATTCAGAGCCTGGCTAAAGCAATAATCGATAAATCTAATAAAGATCTTACCAACTCATTCGGAACGATATTAGTCGATGAATGCCACCATATTCCTGCTGAAACTTATCGAAATACGATACAGCAATTCAATAGTTATTACCAGTATGGGCTTACTGCTACTCCATTCCGTAAATACAATGATGGCAAAATTATCTTCATTCATTTGGGGGAAGTTATTGCGGAAATAGACAGTCAACAGGTAACTAATTCTCCTCAGGCAACTATAATAATACGAGAAACATCGCTGGATGTACCATTTAACCAGAAAACAGACCGGTTTGAAACCTTGTCTAAAATTCTGGTACATGATTCAACGAGAAACAATCTGATCCTTAAGGATATAATCAAAGAACTCAGTAATGGAAGGCGTGTTGTTGTGCTAACTGAACGCAAGGAGCATATAGATTCATTGTTCCAATATCTGAAACAATCACATGAAGCTATTACCCTAAGTGGAGATGATAGTATAGCCAGCCGTGATGCTAAATGGAAGCTGTTAAAATCAGGGAATTATCAGGTATTGATCACAACAGGCCAGTTTTTTGGAGAAGGAACTGATTTGGACAATGCTACCTGCCTCTTCCTGGTTTATCCATTTTCATTTGAAGGAAAACTAATACAGTATATTGGCAGGGTACAAAGATCAGAAATAGCACCGGTGATTTATGACTACCGGGATATTAGGATTGATTACCTGAACAAGCTGTTCTTAAAACGGAACACCTATTATAGGAAGCTTATTCGACAACGATCATTGTTTGATGATCCAGTGGAAGAAATAACTCCGGTAATTATCAGTGACACAATTAAAATCGAGAAAGAAATTAGCATTCCTCTGGAAGCTCTTGAGTTCAAATATGGTGCGATAGGTTTTTCATATATCTACAAGGAGCCAAATGAGAAACTTGAATTTGAAATCGCGCATGAAGAGGTTCGGCCAGAGTTTGAAGTGCTGAAACCCTATTTTATAAAAGCATTGAAAACTAGAAATATTACTGTTTCTATATATGCAGAACTGGAAAAAGGGGTGCTCGTTTCTCAAACTGCAGAATCGGATGATATTAAAAGGATCAATAAAGAAATTATTGAGGGGGTGCGATTTAGATTCATGACAAAAGCAATCCTTAGTAAATCTTCTTTACCTGAACGGAATGTATTGGATATAAATCAGCTACAAGCGGGACAAACAATTTACGAAACTGGTGAGGAATTAATTGCAGATATATTAAGACAGCCACATTTTAAACATCATCAACAACTTCGTCACCTTGCGGAAAGGCATGCCGGAAATATCCTGAAGATCCGGTTTGTACTTCAGCCATTTTCTTTTGTGTTCTTAATAGAAGGGGAAGAAATGTATCATGTGATATTAGAAACTCTGGATACTGAAGAAGCTAGCTATTTATGGTGTTTTGAAAAGCAGCGTCCGCTTTTACCTACCTATTTGAAAGAATTAGACAAGCAACTGGATATTATCAGGCAGCAAGGCAGACAGGTCTTCCTTGCTGCTGCACCGGAAAATTTTAGCCGGATTGTTCATGACTATAACAACGAACAGAAAGGATTTATAACCTGGAAGTTTATGCTGGAAGAACGTATGATTTAGTAAATCACACTTCTTTCCATTCACCAAATTATCAATTCCAAAGCTTTAAATATCATGAGTAAAAGCGAAAAAATGAGATATTCAAGGTATGTACCTTCTCTTTTCCCTCTTGAAAATTATACTACGCAGTTAAAGAAAATAATGGACGAGCAACCTGCCAGTCTTGCACAAAAAACATTAGAGCAACTTATTCAGCGTGAGCGATCAATCTCATATGAAATGATTGCCCGGTTTGTTCCGATGGAAACGACTGCTGAAATGTTAACCTTTTTGCAAGCGTTTATTGCCGAAGAGAAAAACGGAGAAGATATTATAACAGAAGATGGTGAGAATGCTGTTGAAAAAATAACCATGGCTTTTCTGGAACGCGGAAAAGAATTAATCAATATAGGTAATTGTATTATCGCTGCTGAAATTGCATTTGCTATTATTCTTGCCATCGAACCTGAACTGTGCCTTGTGTACGATGAGGGATGGACTTACCAAATGATTATTATTGACACTTTTGGTTTTTTAAACCAGATAGGTAACCAGCAGCTAAGCGACAATGTATTTGATTCGTTGTCCAAAACTGCTTCTCAGCATTTCAATAGCATACCAGAGGAGGATAGATATTATGATGATAAATGGGAGGAAATAATATCAACATTTAGGAACCGCAGTATACATTAATCATGGCTGATAACAAGTATGTTGCAAAAAACAAGTCGTTGTTAAAGCAAAAATTAAATGAATTCTATATTCACGCTAATACAATAGTTGATTTCAACAAATGGCTGATCACAAACTCTTGTTCTGACCGGGAAAGCTTAGGATTAATGGTTATGGAACTTTTATATGAACTTTTAGAGGATTGGTCTGGAAATAACGAAACATTGCATCAATGGACACATGCGGAATGTAAAGATTTTGGGAATATCATATTTATTCACGCGTATTATAAACCTGCCGAAGTCGTGCTACATATTGGCATGAATGGGGAGGGAATTTACTTACAAATGAACACCAGGACTCAGGTAACACCTGTAAATAGTTTACCTGATGATATTAAAAAGTATCTTTTACTGTTATCTACCATAGGTGAATTTGAAACAGGTGAAGAGTATGATGACTTTCTAATAATGTGGCCCTACGAAAAATATTCTATTATTGACATTTTTTCCAATGGAAGTATCGCATTTTCATTGATGTATCAACTATCTAAGGAAATAAATCAAACTTCCCATTTGTAATTATGACAAGAAGATTGAATCAAAACATAAAAAGAATTGAACAGCTATTAAGTAACCGTTTTGATAACGTATCCAAACGACCTGAAACACTCTTATTCTTCAAATCATACCTTGAGGCAAACCTGAAATTCCCAATTCATATTACCGGAATTGAAGATTTCGATTGGGAGGAATTTTACTTATTAGGCCCAGGAAGCAAACAAGAATACGAAACACTTAAGAAAACCCGACCGTCTTATTCCGATATATTCAATATGATCAGGATTGATCCTTATTTCGATGAAGATTTTGGATTGTTTACAAAAGTTACAAGACTGTCCGATAAAAAACGTTTCCAACTTCCACTGGCAGATATGAAAGCCGTAAATGAAAAGTCCCCTGAATATCAATTACTTCAGGACTATTCTGTTTGGTTTATTAACTATTAGTAAAAATATTCTGACTACTTATATTTTATAAAGCAGGTGAACATATTTGATCCAATTTATTGATAATCAACACCATTTGGTTCGAAAACGCTCCGGTAGTGGGCACGTAAAACAGAAAATCCGCTCTTGTAGCGGATTTTCTGTTTTACAGTATTACAGCCATTTTATAAGTCATTTACAATCATGTCCCTGTAGGTTCGATTCCGGATTCTCACTCATCTCTTCTATTTTGGATGCTAAGTATTATTATTAAATGATAATGATTTGTTTATAGTATCTCATCACTGATCCTATTACTCAGAATAAGATCATTTCAATCTAATTAACTAGTAATTAACGTTCTCCAATTAATTTATTCTTTACTTTGGCGAGATAGGAGAAGTTTATTATTCGTTAAATCTTCTATATGATGAGATATAATGAACTGTTTGATAACTACGATTTGTTGCTCCCTCGAAAGGAGCGTGGAGGATATCTTATAATTGCTTTATATGAAAAGATTGAATCCAAGGAATTAGACTATTGTTTTAGCCTTTCAGATATAGAAAATGTACTTCATGAGATCTATTTAGATCGCAAAGAAGAGTTTAAATCGGAACCACAATGGAGCAAGATCCGGGATGTATTATTTAACTATTATTTACGAAATGTACCTGGCGAACCATGGAAATATTACCTGACAGATCATGCAAAATCTATCATAGAATTAATGAGAGCCAAGTTAGAGAATCCATATAAAGATCACCTTTTACAAAAGAGTTTCCAGGAAGCTTTTACGATAAGACATGGAGAAATAAATTCTGGGGAAGAATTGGAAAGAAAATTTGGCCGCATTTTTATCATGGGTCCGAAGGGTATTGTACTTCAGAAGATAGAATCGCTTGAAGACGAACTTAGGGATGCTTACAAAGATTTAAATCATATTTTAGATAATGATCAAGCTACAGCAACGACACTAGTACAGCAATTTGCAAAGGTGTTTAAAACGTTCGGAGAAAAGGCAGAAGACATAAACAGAGCGATCATCAGCAAGGATAAATTTTTGTCAGATTTGAAATTTGTAAAAGATGACTTCTATTCGAGAATGGAAACTACTTCTTTTCAAGATCATATCCTACTGAAGAAACATAAACTCGACTGGGAAAAAGCAGAACTTATTCTAACGGACATTAGTGATTTTTTCAATGAAGTTGATAATAAATTAAGAATGATTCGTCAACGTATATATCATGCGAACGACAAGTTAAATGAACTGAAAGAGACAATTTCTGCAAGGGCAAGTTATAAAATCAAACTAAGCAAACTACAGACATTTCTTCTTCAATATAGTCGGTTTAGTAAGGATGATAATGTATTTTCTATTGAGTTGCCGCAAAAACATTTCTTTAATCAGTATCGTCCACTCCCGCCAATTAAAATCCATGAATTGATAAAAAGTCCTCCTGATATGATCATAGAGTTGGGCCCTGATAAAATATATGAGGAAGAAGAGAGAAAAAAAATACAATTGGAAGTCGAACGGCAGGAAGCAGTTAATAAATGGAAGCATCACTTTATAGAAGAATTGACACTCGGAAGGAAACTCAATGCAGAGAATATAATGAATAAGGTATTGCAAGAGGGCTCTGATCTCTCAGTAGCTTATGACGTAATTAGTTCATTAATTGGTAGCGTGTCTGAGCGCCCAGAGTTAACCATTAATGTTGAACATTATTTGACAGAAATAAAAGCTGATGAAAATATATACTTATGGAAAACTACGATACAGAAGGGCAATCATATGAATTCTTGAACACTGAGAAAGTGGAGGCATGTTTCCACCAACTGTTGGACCTTCTTTTATCAGGCAAGCATATAGATGAAAAGTATTACACCCTCTTCGCGTTATTGAGGGATGAAGAATGTGGATTTAAGAAATTTTTCAAACAACTATATAGGCTCGAATTAGTGGCTGATGTATTTGATGGTACTCCTTGTTATTACTTGACTCCCATACCGGGTATACGTAGTGATTTATTGGACAATAAGCCTGCAGGATATCTATCAGAGCGAGAAACCATATATGGATTGATGCTGTTAGATATTTATTATCTGAGATATTTCGACAAGGTAAAAGTTGTAGTCTGGGAGGATATGATGCATAAAATATTAGAGAGTGAGCATCAAAAATCATATCAGACACTTTTATTCAGCTCTGTAAGAGATTCCTATGATGAAAAAGAATGGAATGATGTGAAGAAAACCTTTGAACGTGTTTTTAGAAGATTTGTAATCCTAGGTTGGGTAGAGCCAACAGAGATCGAGGGAAAAGAATGGGCTTTTGAGTTACGCCCGGCGCTATTTCGCCTTGCAAAGCTCTATGAGTCTGAGTTAAATGATTTTGATAAATTCTGCGAACTTTACAAAACAGCTTAGTAATGATGTATCCGTACATTTATTCCTTATCTACAGTAGGTATAATAAAGCACTATATTCACGATTATCATTTTCACAATAAGCGAACAGACATTATTGGACCAAATGGTGTTGGGAAATCTGTACTAGCTGATCTGTTACAACTCATCTTTATATTTGACCCTAATATTATCCGATTCGGAACCGATGGAGTAAAAGAAGAAGATAGACAAATAAAAACACTTCCCTATAAATTAAGATATGCATATGCATTTATAAATATTGAGGTGAAACAGGGATATTTTTTGACGCTTGGAGTACAAATTAATAGCCAACATGGTAAAGCTTTGACTCCCTTTCTAATCGCCAGTGAAGCGGACTTTGAACAACGCTCAGACGATATATTATTTGGCAAAGAGAAGTTATTATATGCTAGAGATTTTATACCGACAGGAGCGATAACTGGATTTGATGAACTATCAGATCACATCTCGGAAAAGTTTGGATTAAAATTAAATATCTTTAGTACAAAAGATGAAATAAATAGATATTATAAAGCTCTATATCAAAAAGAGATTTTACCTCTAGATTTAAGTCAAGAGAATAGCTTAAAGGCCTATGCGAAAGTGATTCAATCATTTTCAAAAGTAAAGACCTTGAATCTTGGCGGCAAAAATGTCTCGAAGAATTTAAAAGATTTCCTTTTTGAAGAATCAGATGCTGATATCAAATCAAACTTCGAAAGTAATAAGAACAGATTTGAAAAGTTTCTTGATGACTACAGGCAATTAGATAGAGAAATATCTTCACTATCTGAAAAACAGGTACATCTCCAGAAGTCGTTCGCCTATGAGACTACAGCCAAGCGTAAGAGAGAACGATATCTTGGAGCTACGATAAATGAACTGCATCAAACAGTTAAATTCCTTGAAAGAAATATAGATAAGTTTAAAGAGAAAAAGCTACGAGAGCAAAAAATCAGCCTAATCAAACAGAACAGACTTTCGCTAATAGACAACATAAAAAAAATCATTAGTGATAAGCTCCTCAAAATCCAGAACCAAGAACAGGATCTGGACACAATTAGAATATTGATGGATGAAATAGACGAAGTGATTGAACAAATAGACAATTTGCAAAATATTGAACTACCAATACTTGCTAAGGGATGGTCCAATTTGGAGTATGAAGAAAGAGCCATTCCATCGGTTAAAGAAATGTGTAAGGACGTTGAATACGCAATGCCATTTTTGAATAGATACGAAAGTATGGATCAGTTGCTCCAGCAACGAGATAGTCAACAAGAGAATCTTGAGAAATTTAAGAATGAAGTTACAGAAAGAAAAACCAAAATAATCAAATTATTAACATTGCTAAAGGACAAGCATGAATCTTCAGTTCTAGGTTGGTTTATGAAAAATGGAAATAACTTTTCCATCGAACAAATACAGTCCATCTTACATTTTGCCGTCTTGCCTGTGTCCCAACCTGACGATGGGCTTAGTGTCAAGCGCTATTTAGACATAGATTCCTTTATTAAGGAGTTTGATTTTAAACCGACGAAAAATGGAGGCTGGATCAAGCTTGGAGCATTAAAGGAATATATTGAATTTACAGAAGACGCTTTACTACTTAAAGACAGAGATTCTTCTGATACCTCCTTAAATCTTTTCATAAAGAGAATAGAAAGCGAGTTAAATATTTTGGAAAAAAAATTGGAAGCCATCAAACTCGTTCAAAACGGAGGTAGCTTGGATCACACAATTTTACCTTTAAATATTGATGTGCAGATTATAGAGTATAGCATAGTGAAAACGATTGAGAAGGCGCTTTATTACATAAATAAATTGCCTAACATTGGATTAGAGTTAATGAGAAAACATAATATCCTTCTGGGAAAACTAGCAACAAAGCAGGAAGAACTAGGAGTATCTGGAACTACAATGAGAGAAATTCGATTGCAGCTAGTCAAGAAACGTGATAAATGGACTAGAAGAAGTAGCTTATGTGGGATAATTAAGGCTGAGTATGATGGGGATATTAGAACAGCAGAACAGGTACTGAGACAAATTTCAAAAGAAATCCAGGAAACTACGGAAAAACTATTAAAAAGCCGTTTAGAGCTAGATAATAATATCCTGGAATATAAGAACAGTTTTGATGAAGCGCCATCAATCACAGAAGGTAATTGCCAGGATGTACAAAGACTATTAGGCGAATATGAAAACGCACGTGACATATATAGGCATCATTATATTGCTACTAGTGAGCATTTCACGGAAACAAAAGACGGAAAGAACGCCGATGTGCAAATGGAAATTTCAAATTCGTCTTTTTCATTTGCTGTAATGGAAAGAGCATTATTAGGAAATAGGGTAAAAGCAACGGATGATATAGTAGATGCGCTAAAAGAGGCAAATGCTGCCAGAAGCAGTATGGCAGATGGAATAAGCGATGAAATGCTAAAGGTATTCAACTTAACAGTTACCAGGTATGATCAATACAAGAGACAAGTGCAAAAAATTAATGGTTTTTTTGTTGACAGAAAAATTAGTGGACACTTTTACTTTAAAGTGGAATTTAAGGATAATAAAGAAATGAGTATTGAAAATGTAAAAGATGTCGCAGTTGAGATGAGAATGGCGCTTATGAAAGGTGCGCTTGGAGTCACGGAATCAGTTGTGGCATTTATGGAAAATTCATTTCAAAAAAGATTAAATCTTAAAACACGAATACCATTTGGAGACTTACTAGATCCGAAAACTTACTTTCATCTATCCGCGCGCCTGACAGACGAATTCGGTGTTGATGTACCAGGAAGCACGGGAGAAACCTATTCAGCTATTGCATTATTGGGTATTGCACGTCTTTCGTTATCCCAGAAAGAACCTAGGAAGGGGCTACGGTTTCTTATACTAGAAGAATTAGGTAGTTTGGATAATACGAATTTTAATACTTTCCCAGCTATTGCGGATGAGTTTCAATATCAAATTATTACTATGGCCCCGCATAGCTTTAATATTGGATTTTCAGATCATTGGTATGCTCACCATTTAATAAAGGGAATAATTGACAAAAACATAAATTACTTTCCTTCATCATCTTTCTTTAAAACGCCATTTGGGAATGAGGTACTTTCAACCTATATAAATCGACAACAGAATGAACTGGCTGGTTTTAAAAGCGCTAAATGATTTGCACAATGATTTAACATTGAGTTTAAATTCAACCCTGGATGTTGACCCCGAAATTAACTATTTGGTAAAATCAAGGAAGGCACTTCAAAAAAGTGGCAACGAGATCATAGCTTTACCCAAATTCAAGCCATTGTATCAAAGAGATTATCAACCTAAATTTTTATCGTACCGCGCTTTTTTGGAGAAATATGATTTGCTAAAGCCTCAACTGAGGATAGAAGAAAGAGATATCAAAATCCTAATGAGTGTAGCTGACAGATACGATGCAGGCGATTTGGACCCACTGAGAGCTCAGATTATAGCGGCAGATGAATCACTTCGCGGCATATCTGAGATGTTTTTTAGAGATGAAAAATACTTGGACAATAGAGAATCTCTTGTAAAAGCATTGAAAATTATTCTAAATGTGGAGAGCTTTGCGAATGAAAAAGATCAGCAATATATATATAAATTACAATGTCATAATCCCCGCGTCATTGTTCTTTGTGAAAACCTTCATTTCCTTATGAAACCGATTAAACCTCGCCAATTAGGTATTGAATTGTGGTATGCAGGAGGAAAGAATGTAAATAAACTGGAATTTGCTGATACCCGCGGTTTACCTATCTATTATTCTTGCGATTGGGATTATGATGGTTTGTTTATCATTTATCCAATGGTTAAACATTTGCTCCCATGCATTGAGTTACTAATTCCTGATGGAGAACCTAAGGGAATAATAGCTAGTGCCCATAACAGCAAATGGCAGTCTGGCAAACGAACTATGGCTGATCTCACCTTATCTGTTAAAAGTCAGCAGTTACTGCATGCTCTGATAAAAAAGAATGCGTGGATTACTGAGGAGTCTAATAACCTGATTAGAATGATGACTTCGCTACTGCCAGCTAATTAAATTATATGTAAATCACAATTTATATTATCCTTTATTTAATTTGTGGATAACGAATGTGAAATAGTATCTGAAAAAAGGGCGATAGATCGAGGATGAGAAATCTCAAAGATTTGCCGTTAAAAAAATATTGCCTAGTCTATCGGTTATGGCTGTCCATAAATTCTGGATCATTTAGAAAAGTTAATTGATTCCATATAATTTGTTTAAGATCAACACTAAACGGTTCGAAAACAATTCGCTACTGGGCACGTTGGCGAAAGGGACTGTCTCATAAATAAAAAATGAGACGGCCCTTTTTTTATTGTTGTGGAAAGTAGATCGTATCTTAATGTTATGGCAAGAGGAAAAAGTCTTACGGTAACATTTAAAGCTACTCACCAGAATCAGCTGTCGCTACTTCCGCTTGATTTAAATGATATGGTGGCATCCAATCATCCGGTGAGGATCGTGGCGGCCATTCTTGATAAAATTGATATTAGCAAGCTAATTGCTGAATACAAGACAGGCGGAGCCAGTAGCTACCATCCCAAAGTATTACTAAAGATTTTAGTATATGCTTACATTAATAATATATACAGCAGTCGGAAAATAGAAGAAGCTGTTTGTCAGAATATAAATTTCATGTGGTTGGCAGGTTTAAACAAGCCTGATCATAATACAATCGACAGGTTCCGAGGTAAGCGCTTGCAGCGGACATTACGCCCCATTTTCAGCCAGGTAGTTGAATTGCTGTGCCAGGAAGGGCTTTTGAGTATAAAAGAGTTGTACACAGATGGGACTAAAATTGAGGCAAATGCGAACCGGTATAGCTTTGTATGGGGCAATTCTATCAAATCAAATCGGGAAAAGATCAAAAAACAACTTTGCGAGCTTTGGGAATATGCTCAGCAGGTGGCTGCATCAGAAATGGATGATACCGATCCAAGTGGATTTGATAAAATTGATAGTGAGAAAATAACTGAGACTATCAATAAAATAAACGAAGCATTAAAGGACAAAGACGTTGACAAAAATGTCCGCCAGAAACTCAACTATGGCAAGAAGAATTGGCCTGCAGCGCTTGATAAATATGAGGAGCAAGGAAATCGGATAGGTTGCGGCCGTAGTAGCATGAGTAAAACAGATCCAGATGCGACGTTTATGCGGCTCAAAGAAGACCATATGAAAAATGGTCAACTGAAGCCAGCCTATAATGTTCAGGTAAGCGCCAATAATCAGTACATTGTAAATTATAGCCTACATCAATAAAGTACAGACACTAATACCCTGATCGCTCATCTGGAACAACATATAAAGACATACAAGGTAAAACCAAGCAATATACAGCGGATGCAGGTTATGGTAGTGAACAAAACTACCAATGGCTTGAATCCAAACAGATCACCGCTTATGTGAAACACAATCAGTTTGACAGACAACAGCGCAAGCGAAAAAAGGAGAAAAATCCTTATTCATCTGATAAATTAGTTTACGACGAGAGCAACGACCAATATGAATGTCCTAAAGGCAAACCGATGCATAATATGGGCACTTACACCAGACAAACAACCACAGGCTATCTACAGACGATCACTAAATATGAAACAGAGAGTTGTAAGTATTGCAGGTTAAAAAAGTTATGCCATCAGGCTAAAGGTAACCGGGTGATTGAAATTAATCACAATCTAAAACGGCTAAAGTCAAGGGCGGATAAGCGGTTAAAAACAAGACGGGGTATAGCAAAACGTAAACAGCGACGTTTTAATGTAGAATCTGTGTTTGGTAACATCAAACATAATCACCACTTCAGGAGATTTATGCTCCGTGGAATCGAAAAAGTCGAAATAGAGACTGGCTTATTAGCTCTAGCACACAATCTTAGGAAGAAAATCGCCTAAGAAGCCTAAAAAATAAACTTCAAAATCTCGATTTGATACTTAAAATATCTTTTAAGTACATAATGCACCATATCGGCTGGTATAACAGTATAAAATTGAAAAGGGGACGTCTCAAACTTATGAGACGCCCCCATTTTACGTCATTTGAGCCTTTTGTGTAAGCCCTTCATATTCAAACTCGAACTGGTTCGATTAACATCATTTATTCCCTCCCGGCATCGGTTTTTCAAATTGAGGTTTGAGAGCATTCGGCACATCTGTCAATTCAATAATCCTATACTTAAATGCCAGTTTCTCTAATTCGCCAATGATGAAACTATCGAGTTTAGTTGGAATGTTACCCTTATAGCTTTCTGCTGTATCCTCAATATATTGCCTTACTGTACGTTGCCCCGTTGCATTCAGGAAGATCGATTCCGGCCATGGATCCATCGTAATCATTCGCGGTCCATGCGGATCGATCACCGTAATAGTGCATTGATTGTAATCAAGCTCCATAAAACGAGCTGCCCGCACAAAATATTTGTTTTTGTTGGGATAAGAGGCTAATGCCTCCAGTGAGTAGGCATCTACCTTAGGTCTTTTTCTGAAAAAGTTGAACATGCCGCCAATATAAAATAAAGTATCATATTACAAACACCTAATCCATTAGAAGGCGTTAGTTTATTTTACTCTGTAATATTTATGAAATTTTCACTTCAACCGACTTAATATCAAGGTTATTGGGTTCGAATACGCTCCACTACTGGGCACAAAAATGGCAAATCCCGGAGGTATTATCTCCGGCGTTTTTGTTTGTTATACTCGTCTAAACCCGCTCGAGGCCTTATCATTTCAAGGATTATATTAGTCTCGTGGTTCGAAATTTAGGTCTAAAAAATCAGCTTTTCAGCGAAGCTCGAACCAATGATCAGTTTTTTGCCGCTTGGGGAAGCTGCGATGTAGCGGATGGCGATGTTTCTCATTATCTCACCCAGTGGGACAAGTATTTCCGATGTTGTTTTTGGAAGACAATGACCTGGTTTTCTTCTTTTCCAGTTCTTCTATCTTTTTTAAAAGGTCTGTCTTTATCTCCTTGAATTCTTCCGCTGTAAATTTACATGCCAGCTACTGTCCCTGCAGAGATCTCAAAGGTGCTTGCATCTGACATAGTGCCATCGGATCTTTTAGCCAACGAAAAGAATACGTTCGGGCAATTACACTTTTTATATAAAAAGGACCTGGGTTTGTTGGCTTTACCTTTCTTAGTTAACTAGAAATGTAGTACCCGTTTTTATCTAAGGACAGAAAGGGTATGTCTTTATTGATCTTCTTCAACAATTTTTGTAGATGCTGTGGCTATCGCTTATCTCATAGTGCATACGACTACAAGGCAGGTACAGCAGACATATAAAAGGCATAAGCCCAAAGATCAATCGGAAGACATCAGTCATTTGCCATTTTTGATATTGGTACTTTGCCATATGGAATTAATTAAAAGAACAGAAGGCTGTCTCAAAAGAGATAACGTCCTTTATTTATTATCATTTGTCATCGTCCGCGTTTACCTCAGCTGGTAGTTTTGCATCTCAAACAAAGATTTGAGATATGACATCCGATAACAGAAAAGTGATCGCCGTAATTGGCGCTACAGGCCAGCAAGGTGGTGCTGTAGTACATGCCCTGCAAGCCAGTGGCAAATTTAAAGTGCGTGCTTTAACGCGTAACCCAGACAAACACGGGGCGATTGCCCACGAAGTCGTGGAAGCAGATCTGAATCGGCCAGATACACTTAAAGCTGCTTTTCAGGGGGTATATGGTGTTTTCCTGATTACCAATTTCTGGGAAAAAGGAACTGACGAAGGAAAGCAGGCCACAGCAGCTGTACGTGCAGCCCAGGATGCCGGCGTTAAACATTTTGTTTGGTCAACACTGCCGGATGTAGAATCAATCAGCAAGGGCCTGTTCCATGTTCCCCATTTTACCGGTAAGGCCAAAGTCGACCAGATCATTAAGGAGGCCGAATTTGATTATCACACTTTCGTTATAGCCCCATTTTTCTACCAGAACTTTATGGGTGCGCTCGCACCCCAAAAACAGGAAAACGGAAGGGTTGGCTGGGCACTTCCTATGGATCCAACAGTACGTGTGATTCACCTTGGTGATATCACAGAGCTTGGCAAAATCGTAGCTGGTGCATTTGCAAAACCAACTGAGGCCGGCAATGGTGCGTACCTGCCCCTGGTCGGCGACCTAATGAGCTTTAATGAAATCGTGGATACGCTCAATCAACAGGGACATGCATTTTCATTCACGCAGGTGCCGACAGAAATTTTTGTTACTCTCTTTGAAGGTGCCGACGAGATAGCCGCAACATTCAGTTATTTCCAGGCACATACTTACCTGGGTTCAGATGCATCCAAAGAGATTGCACTGGCAAACAGAATAGCAGGTTCATCGATGACCACTTTTGCGGATTGGGCTCGGGTAAATTTGCCGGCACAACGAAAGTAAGGGGCAGAAGGCGCATTCAAATCAACACCGGTTAGGAAGATCTGTGTCCTAACCGGTTTACCGTTCATAGAGTCAATCAAGTGATTAAATTATATCTTTGTACTATAATTTTATCCGTAGAATTAATGTATGAAGTGCTTATAAACCATATAAACAGCTACAGTACAACACAACTTAATGAAAACGACATAGCTGCAATTAAAGACGCCTTCAAACCAGGAAAAATAAAGAAAAAAGAATTCTTGTTAAAAGAAGGAGAAATCGGTAACATCACTGCTTTTGTTATCAACGGGGCGCTGCGGCAATACACGGTTGATGAAAAAGGAGCAGAACATATTGTTGGTCTGTTTATTGAAAATTGGTGGGCAAGTGATCGTGAAAGCTGGACGACGCTTATACCATCCCATTATAATATTGATGCCTGGGAGGATACAGACGTATTGCTTCTTACAAGAGACGCCTTCAATAAATGGATAAAACCTATACCTGCTTTTATTGAAATGACTTTAAAGTTGCAGGAAAATAATGCCTTCTCTGTACAGAAGAGGCTCCATGCACTTATCAGTTTGTCAGCAGAAAAACGCTACATCAATCTCATCAATGCTTATCCGCAGTTTCTGCAGCGCTTTCCACAGCACATCATTGCTTCTTATCTTGGTATTACCAAAGAAACACTCAGCAGGGTGCGGCGTCAGTTAAGTAATAAATAAAACAAGGATTTCAAAAATCGAAAACATTTCGCTACTTGGCACTGACTAAGTGAGCCCCGCTCGTAGGGCGGATTTGTTATCTGATCTACACAACTATTCGTAGCTAATGGGAAATTCCCAAAAGCATCGTCGATAACTGAAGGCAATATAAATGGCCCTTTTAAGGAGGCCTCTTCCCGACCTGCCTGGTCCTTCTTTCCGTGTTTACTATCCTCGAACTTTAACAGTTTAAGATAACCCATTAAAGAATTATTACCTTTGCAGAATGTCGCACAGCGTATATTTAAGTAACACCATCTCCCCTTCGGGAAAAGACAGGAATGATATAATGATGATGGAATGGGGGTATGAGATGCCGCTATTATTACAACCTTTGTTAATAAGTGGAGGCTTCATTGAAAATGACATTTTATACTATGATGCCAAATCCGGTATCGAAAACCTGAAAAGGTTTTACAACTTTCTGGATGCTACAAAGTCTCTTATTAACAATAAAAGCATTTTTACAGCATGCAAAAATAAGCTATTTAAATACCTGGACGGTCTGGAACATGCTTATTTTAGCATGAATGCCCGTGACGTATTCAATATGGATGATACACCGCATGACGAACAGGCGGCTATCTGGCTGGCAGATATTGCGTATAACAATGCCATGATCACCAGTGCCATGGACAATAACAACATTTCTCTGTTGTCTTACAACAAGCTCAAACATGTAAGCATGGCTTTTTATTCATTTGCCGAACTGCTGAACTACGTGGACTATTATTATGGATGGGGACACATCAATGAAGAATCGGGAAAAGAAGAAATTTACTATGAGAATGGATTATGGGGATTAAAAAGTTCTGAAGGAGAAATATTGCTGAATCCTCAATTTGATGACTTTTATGAATTCAGTGACCAGGATATTGCCGTGGTAATGAAGGCTCAGAAATATGGCTATGTGCACAGATCAGGTGAGATTATAGTTCTTCCGGAATGGGATGAGGCTTATGATTTTGATTATTCTTATCTGGCGATTGTTCAGCGCAATGGTCTTTTGGGACTAATCGATCCTTCGGGAAAAGTTGTCGTTGAACCAACATATGAAAACCTCAACAAAGTCGGGTACAATGGTCATTACATTGCACAAAAGAATGGACGCTGGGGTATACTGGCGGAAGATGGAAAAGTGATGGTCGATTTTAAATATGAAAAAATAGAACTGTTGCATGACGATGTATTCATGCTACTGAAAGATGGTTTTTACAGTCTTACTGAAGATGGTGAGCAGTTCGACCTAATAGTACGTAAAGCCCCTCATCAGGGCTTTGCCTGGGCAATCAAGGGGGAGGGAGTTTACCTTATAGATAAATATGGGATATCGAGAGCAAATAAAGATCTGGTACAACAGGATGCCGAAAGCGATGGCTACAGTTTTTATTATGACGAGGTAGTGCGTGACAGGCTACTGGCATATGCAAAGACACCCGATGAGGAAACTGTTACAGATGTCTACACGCCGGTTGAAGAATTGTATAATATTGGCGTAGATGCTTATAACAGACAGGATTATCAGTCAGCAGTTTATCACTACACACTTGCTGCTGAAAAAGGATATGGTTATGCGATGAACAACCTCGCGCATATTTATTACATGATAAATGGATATGTAGATAATGACAACGCATTTTACTGGTATGAGAAGGGAGCTGCTGCCCGCAATACAAATGCGCTCAATGGATTGAGCCTGTGTTACCAGAATGGCATAGGGACTATCCCTGATATAGAAAAAGCCATTAACCTGTTGCAACAAGCAGCTGAGGATGGTCTGGCAGCGGCACATAATAACTTGGGATTTCTGCTTATTGATACAGATCCTGAGCAGGCACTGTACCACTATCATCAGGCAGAGGAACTTGGAGAACCGGATTACGGTTGCCTGGGATACCTGTATGAAGAAAACGGGGATTTTGAAATCGCTCTCCGGTATTACCGGAAAGATGAATCTGAAATTGGCGCGTTTAATCAGGGAATTTTTCACCAGAGGGGATTAGGTACAGCAAAAGACTTAAAAGCGGCAATAGGATACTTTAAAACAGCGATAGACGGTGGTTATGATAGGGGACATATTGAACTGGCACGAATATACCTGTTTGAAGAGGGCTTTATCGATAAGGATCAGGCAAAGGCACATATTGCGGCGGCAGAAAAAGCAGGTCTTGAAATCCCTGGTGAATTATTAATGTAATGCAAGGGTATCAGTGAAGCAGCAAAAGCGCCCAAGGTAATAGATCTTTTCCATCTCCAGCAACGGGCAAGCTAGTAGCATTGACAGTTCGAGGCAAGCAACAAGACTTCGATTCTGCCAACTGCGAATGGCCCTAACACGGTTCTTAGTGAATGAGTAAAACCTGCAAAAATTCCAGCGTATATTACATAGCCTTGCGCTTTATAAATAAAGGTTATTCGCTTTGAGCTGCTTTCCTGGTTGTACAGGTGAATAGTATCCTGGCTTTATACCAAAGCAGGTATCACTATCAACGGCAAAAACAGGGATAATATGCTTTCATAGTTGCAGGGATAGGCATATATCATGCATAAGCGCATGATCTGCTTAAATTAACCCCCGAGATCCACACAATTCATTAAGTTTAAATTACATTTGTTTTCTTATAGCATATAATATGATTGTAAAATCAAAAGAAACGGGTAATGAACATTTTGTTGCAGGTATGGATGAGGATAGTTATTTACTTTTCTTTGATTGGGGGATGTATTCACATCTGCAATGGTGGTTGAAAACAGACTATGAGGTAATTGATCCTTCAGACAGTTATTATGTAAAGGATGCAGTCCACAATGTATTATTGATACCGGAATTACATACTGATAAGATTTTATCTGTCAGCCTGTCGGAAGATTATGGTTGCTCTCGTGTTGATAAGGAAGGGAATAACTACCATGAGTATCAGGATCTTGATTTCTATACTGGGGATATGACTGAAAATTGCTTGTGGAGCGTCTCATATGTTGCAATTGCCATAAAGCGGTATTATCAGGATATTCCTGGTACAAATGTTTATATGGCTGGTCATAATGCAAGAATAATAGGCTTTTTGAAAGGATATTTCACTGCCTTTATTGATCATGGTTATAAGCATTGCACAAATGAGGTGCAGATCCATTCATTTGGAAATTTCACATCCCATAAAGTAGGGAACGCCTATGGAGAACATCACACCAGTCTGCAGGAAATAGGGGATATCAGTCAATGGTGGGATAGCTATTTTAATAAATTTTTCTTTACGGACGATACTTTCAGGAACCGGAAACTAAGGCTGATCATCGATGCATTGTTTAATTTTGAACCGTTTAAGATATCTGAAATAGTGCTTATTGACAATAATGGAATAGTTCGTAATTATGATGTTATGAACTTGGTATTTTTAAATGATAAAATGGGCATTTACATACAAATTAGGATAATACTTCCCTAAAAAGACTAGCAGCTTTCTAGTTAAGGCTCCGTCAGCATAAACAAGGAGCGTTCTCAATAAAAAATATATATAGCCCAGGTGAAACCAAGGAAATCAAATTTCTCTTCCTCATGTCTCAATGTTCTATCTTCTATCTTCATCTTTACAGTAAACTATTTTAGTCTTTGCTTCGTGTAATGAAAGCTTACACGCCGCCATCCGCTCTGTGATCAACTTCTTTAGGTGTTGAGCTTGTTTCTTCATATAGCAGGGCGATATTTTTTAAGGACAGTCCCTGCTTCCTGATTATTGAGATATGAGGTCACCATTAATAAAAATCCACATAACTAATTGTAGGTCAATTAACTATGGCCAATATAGACATGTGGCCTGATATATTGACAGTCAATTACTTAATGCGAAAATCATTATTCGTAGACCTTGCATTGCTACCATCATACCAATTCTTCAAAGCTGCTCTATTATGAAGCGTTGCTACTTCAGTTGGTTTAGGTGATCTGGATTCGGCAGTCATTTTTAGTACGATAGCTGTTGCAGTCGCTAAAGATATCTTATGCCCTGATGATACAAAAACGGGGGCTGCTCCTGTCTGCGTTCTGAGTACATTTCCAATATGCCTGTCATCATCATTTGCATTCATTAAAGATGATACTTCACCTCTTTCATTTGCAGGAGGTTCAAAATGCCCTGAAAGAGGCATACTACTACAATCTAATGTCGGCCGGTCCAATACCACCCCTAAGTGGAAGGCAAGGCCAAAATAGAGGGGATGACTGAATCCATGATCGTTACAAATAATCAGATCCGGTAAAACAGTTAGTTTCTTCCAGGCTTCCTGTAAAACAGGTATTTCTGTAAAGGAAGGTAAACCGGGAATATAGGGCAAAGGAGCCTTCATACAATGGGTAGCTACTTCAATTGTCTCCAGTGTATTATAATCAAGCAGGATAATTGTTCCGGCAATAGTATCGCTATCCTTATCGTATTCCACATCAACACCGGCAATAATATTTATAACCGGAGGCAGTTCATCGGTATATATTGTACTTAAATTAAGTTGCCAGTAAATAGCTTTAGCCTCCGATCCGGTTAAAGGCAGGTTGTTGTGATCTTTCCCAATCTCCTGCTTTAGTCGCTCTAATTGTATTTTCATTTCATGACGCCATTCATCGGAAACAAACGTGTTATCAGCATGATATTCGACAGTTTTTGAGCAGTAGTCATAAACAAGGCTATAGAATTCATCCAATTTGATAATACTTCTATTTACAGGAGGGGTGCCAAAAATAGCAGCAAACTCATGATAAGCAGAAACTTCATCTCTCTGAAAATCCTCTTTATTGAAAAAATCTTCTCCGTCAAGATCTCCGAAAAAACGTATACTGCCCCCCATAACGCCATAAAACTCTTTAAGGATAATTGCGTTTAGGAATTCAGGAAAATCCCTGACTTCTATTCCTAATAAAAAGTAAAGCAGATTTTCATCTTCAGGAGTTATGTCAATTGATAAAGTATTCCTGATAGATGGAACTTCGTTTTTATATTGATCTATACCTGTAATTTTCCATTCCATAGTCTCAATTTTCGCCTAAGTGCACAAACTACATTTTTTTTGATGGAATTCAGTTAGGCAAGATAATATATCTTTACACCATGTTTGACATATTAGATAAATACAAAGCACAGGACCATTTCTTCCTCACTCCAGAACAAGATCTCCAGACAGTGTGCAATGCACCTGCTGATAGGAGTGGAGTATATGTCATCTATGCATTAAAAAAGGGGAGAGTTGAGCTGATCTACATCGGACATTCCGGAAAAATTGAAAAAGATGGTTCTCTCTCAATTAGAAAGGAAGGATTAGGTGGCTTAAAAGATGAAATCATCAATGGCCAACAGTTTGGTAAAACGCCGGCACATATTGCCTGGAAAAAACAGATGGCCAGAGAAAATATTGAAGCATTAAATATATACTGGTACGTAACCCACGATACCGGATATACAGACTGCCCGGATGTTTTAAAGCGGAACTTATTAAGGCAACACCAGGATATCTTCGGGGTATTCCCAAAGTGGAATAAATCTATTTAGAGTATTATACAAGCTCATTTGGTTTTTCATATGCAGCCCATGTGCAAAATATCGGTTGGCAGAACTATGTGAGCCGGTATAACCGGACAAGGTTTGCAAATAGAGGCTGTTAAAATTTATGGGCCTGGTATTGAATAATACCAGTTGTCTGTTGACTTTTAATGATCCTGCTCCTTCCACGCAGGCAAGACTATATATTTATTATAGCGTTCATCAACAGGATGCCGGATGGCGAGCTATTAGCAGCTTAGTAATTGATAGAGATTATTTTAATACTTAAATTATTATATATTTGCTCCCGTAATGGCGGTGTAGTTTAACTGGAAGAATGCCTGCCCGTCAAGTAGGAGGTCTAAGTTCGAGTCTTATCCTCGCCATTACACTTATGGAGGATAATTTAACTGGAAAAATATCAGTTTGCAAAACTGAAAATGTCGTCGGTTCGAGTCCCGCTCCTCCTCAACTTATCTATAAACGCTTTTTATAGCTTTGCTATCAGGGTGGATGTGGTAAGCAGACTTTCCTGAAAAACCATCCATGGTGATGGTATTCATCCCCCTTCTATCCATTTCCTTTTTCAGTATCACTTTATTTTCCTCCGGAAGATTAATCCTGGTGAGGTTAAGATTTTCTATCTGCGCCTGTTCCATAAAATATTCAGTCAGCAGTTGTGCGGATGCCGGAGACAACTGATTGGCCTTTGCCCCTAATGCCTTTGTAGAGGCTGCGTAACCAAGATCGAGACTTTTGATGCTTTTATTTGTTTTTAGTGCGGTGAACAGCAGCTGCATGCCTTTATCGGCGATATCGCAGCTGGCCAGACTCAGGTCCTGCAGCGTGGTATTGGTGCCTAAGGCTGGTGCCAGTGCCGCCATACCGTCATCGCCAATGTTGTTCACACTCAGGTAGAGGGACTTCATGTAGCTGTTGCGGAGCAGCATCTCATTTACGTGCTTCATGGTGCCGGCAGTCAGGTAGTTACCGCTGAGATAGAACCTTTCTATGGTGTTGTTCTCTGCGAGATATTGTAATAACGTATGTAATTCCTCACCCACACAGGTGTTGACAAGATCAAGCGTGCGGATATGTTTATTCTTTGACAACAGTTGTATAAGTGATGCTATACTTTCTCTGCCAATAGGGTTCCGTTTGAACCAGATGCTTTTTACACTTTCGTTCTCTTCCAATGCTTCACAGATGGCCTTACAACCTGTATGTTCAATGTAATTGCAACCCAGGTAAACGGTTTCAATCGTGTTGTTTGTCTTCAGCAGATCCGCTACTGCTATGGCGCCGGGATTTCCGAATGCGTTTGTACCTAACAGGATATGTTTTATGACTGTATTGTGCTTTAATGCAGCTGTTACCAGCTCAATACCTTCTACCCCCAGTTTCTGTTTACACATATCCAGGCGGCCGTCTGCCGTAACGGTTCCAACGGGGAATGCTTTATCGGTAGCCGGCAGTGGTTCATTGCCTGACAGAAAGTCAATCACCGGCTGAAGCTCCTGCCTGGAAAAGGGGAAGGTAGTTACTATGTTATCAACCGGACATATTACCTGAGCTGTTTGCATATAAAAAAGTTTATTGTTTTTGTAAGATAGAGATTAGTGTTCCTTACCACGCATGTGGCTGATAGTCTTTGAGAAAATGCCCAAACAATGGGAGTTCAGGTGACGTTACCCCTTTCACTATCGGGTCATAGATCCTTGCCATACCGTCTATTTCATCCAGCGGCGGTACAAAACCCTCTTCTTCATATAGCCGTTCTTTTTTAGGATAAGGATTCTCCTGGGTGATCCAACCGGTATCTACGCTGTTCATGAATATCTGGTCCTGTGCATATTCCTGTGCAGATGTTCTGGTCATCATATTCAGGGCAGCTTTGGCCATATTGGTATGCGGGTGGAAAGGTGTTTTGGAAGTGCGATTGAATTGTCCTTCCATGGCAGAAACATTGACGATGAATCGTCTCTCAAAGGGAGAGCGTTTCATCATCTCTTTCAGCTGACTATTCAGCATGAAGGGCGCAGTGACGTTCACTAACTGGGTTTCAAGCATCTCACCTGGAGGTACGTCCTCCAGTCGCATCGTCCAGCTATTGCTTGTCCTGAGATCCACTTGCTGCTGATCCTTATCATAGCGGTTTTCCGGAAAAGCAGTGGCTGTTTCATGTGGCAGCAGCTGTTGTTCATGACTGCCGGTCAGGAACTGGAAAGGTGTTGAGAAGGCGAGACATTGTCTGACAGCTTCCGGCAGATTATCCGTATCGCTTTCTTCAAATTCAAACAGGTGCCGGTAAAAGGCTACCGGTCGCTTGATAGTTTGAGCTGCGTTGTTAATGAGGATGTCCAGGTGTTTTTCCTGCGTTTGCAGGTATTGAATAAAACTGTTTAACTGTGTCAGGTTGCGTAAATCCAGCGCTACAATTTTCAGCCGGTGACTCCATGCGGAAAAATCTGCCTCCTGACTGAAGCGTATGGCACAGTCTTTTGCAAAGCGGGTAGTGACCCATACTTTGGCGCCATCACGCAACATACGCAGGGCAGTAAGGTAGCCTATTTTTATCCTTCCGCCGGTGATCAGCGCTATCCTGCCTTCCAGGTTGGCCTGCTGATGCCTGCGGGTATAATTGACGGCAGCACAGGATGGGCAAAGCATGTGATAAAAGAAATGTACCTGCTTGTAGGATGTTTTGCAGATATAACATCGTTGATACCTGGCAAGTTCCAGCGACTCATTTGCGTCCAATACATCTTCCGTATCAGGCAGCTCGTATTTGCGATACATGGCAGTCTGTGCCAGTACTACTTTTTTATCGTACTGTTTCAGTAAGCTTTGCCGCCGGGACAACTTCTGTACCTTCTGGAGAGACAGCAGCTGTGTAGATACGACAGGCTTATTATGTAATGCTTCAGCAGCCTGCTGTTTGTTATCTTTTTTTGCCCGTTTATAGAGTTTGGTGACCAGCCCTTTCAGGCTCTGGGTGTCCAGTGATTTATCAGGATCCCGGGATAGCACCTGCAATACCTTGATACACGTTTCCCACTCTTCTTTTGTGAAATCATTCTTCATAGGAAGGGATCTTTAGATAGATAAAAATATAAAATATCTATCTATCTAAAGAAACTGTTCCTAAAGCTGATGACAGGCAAGGGTGATCTTCCATTCCGTATGGAATATGATCCGGGACGGAAATGTTTTGAGAACCAGTGTATTAATGTGATGGTTTTGATAGCTTGAGGCCATTTATCTTGTAATAATAAAGGTAAGAAACGACCAGGCTGACAAAGAAGAACGTATGACCTATTTCAAGCAGGACGCTGTCTCCGCTGGATAGGTGAGCTATGGTTGCTGAGATAAGCGTGATAGCAAAGCCGAAATAGGCAAATTCCTTTATTCTGTGTGGTATCATGGGGATTACCAGGGCCAATACCCCGAGCAACTTGGCTACCGTCAGTTCTATCCTGAACCAGCCTGGCAGTCCCAGGTGGGCAAATGCTCCCTTCATTTCTTCATTGAATGAGAAGTTGATGGCACTCCACAACATGACGGCAGCTATAATGCCTGTCGCGATCCAGTAGATGATTTTATCTTTCTTCATTGTCTTTGTTTTTAATCGTAATGAATGCTGGTAAGAATTAGCTGAACTTGAAAACACTGAGCAGGATAATCGCAAAGAACATGACCAGCTGTGCATAATGAAACAGACGGAGCTTATTCTTTATCTGTAATGTTTCCCCGGCGTCATTGGCGCCGTCCGCCATTTTTTTCTTCAGACCGGTTACCAGGCGCCTGCCAATGATGATATTGTTCAGAATAATAAGGAGCACAATGGCAAATTTTATCCTGAACCATAGTTGCTCACCGAATATGCCATGTGTCATTGCCATCATACCTACGCCACTGAGGATGATAGCCGCCATTCCAAGTCCCATCAGCAAAGGGAACTTTATCATGGTCTGTAACATGGGTTTTGCGACAACAGCATCCCGCGCATATTGTTTCCAGAATTGCTGGTAGGTGACAAAGTCAGCGGTGGTAGTCCCTGCAAACAGCACCAACCCCACCAGGTGGAATAACAGAAAGCTTTGAAAGATCATTGGATAGTGGTTTAGATGTGTAATATATTACGGTTTCGATGTTTTATATGGCAAATGTATATCGTTTACGTAATAAATATACTATTTCCGAAGTATTTATTTTATGTTTGCTTCGAAAACAGAGTAATTTCATGAATAAAGCAGTAGTGCTCATCAATGAATGGGGGGCTTTTGATGCTCAATACCCGGATGGTAGCATTGAGGAGTTTTGCCGGTATTACCTGGCCAGTCAGAAAGAAAAAGATGACAGAAAGCCATTGCCTACGGGTAAATTTCTGCCTGTCAGCACGGATGGTGTATTGATGCGCCTGATCGGCAGGATCTTTAAGCTGCACGCTATCTATACTGCTGCTGCGATGGAGGGGACCGGTATAAATACGGTAGATGAATACTCCCTGCTCAATACCGTGCAGCAACTGGATGAACCGAGAAAAACGGAGGCAATTTATGCAGCTTTGCAGGAACTGTCTACCGGAACAGATATGCTGGGCAGGTTAAAGAAACTGGGTTACCTGACGGAGTATGCTGATAAAGAGGATAAAAGATCAAAACGGCTGAAGGTCACGCCGAAAGGTGAAAAAGTATTGATAACCTGCAGAAAAAGGATGAGCCAACTGGCAGAGATCATGTTCCATGATTTGAACGAAGATGACAAGATGTTATGCTTCCAGCTACTGAAAGGAGTGGAAACGAAATTTGCCGGTATCTGGCAGTCCCATAAAGGCAAAGAGTTTGACGACATCTATGATGAGATAGTTACATCGGCGCAATAAAATGGGTCTCTCCCCTTTTTGAGGTTACAAGTTGTGACTTCAAACTGTCAAATTCAACGCCATATTAAAGATGTCGAAAAATTAAATAGGCTTCAGCAGGAAGAGATATTCCGTACTGAAGCCTATTTAGTATTTCGGTATGATAGCTTGTATATGATCTAATGTAACATCAGAAAAGTCCGTATGCCCTGCAAGGTGAGGCTGGGGAATATTCCCAGCCAGCATATCAGTCCTGCCATGATCACTAAGGTGATATAAGTGGATACATGGAAGAACGGATGGACTGATTTGGGAATCGCTTCAGCAGATACTGTCGTAGAGAACAGGGTATTAATGACACGCAGATAGTAATACAGACCGATCACGCTGGTTAGTACCAGGACGATCAATGGGAGCCAGACGGACTGGTGTACACCGGCAGATAGTATAAAGAACTTCGCCAGAAAGCCGGCGGTAAGTGGAATGCCTGCCAGGGACAGCAGGGAAATAGCCAGAACGGTGCCTATGATAGGTCGCTTCCAAATCAGTCCGTCATATGTATGCAGCTCTTCTGCTTCATGGTGCCTGGAAGACAAAAGAATGATCACCCCAAAGGCTGATAATAGTGTGATAGAATACGCTGTCAGGTAAAAAATAGCAGCTTCAGTGCCCGCATTATTCCCTGGAAGAAATGCCACCAGCAGATAGCCGAAATGCGCAATAGAGGAATAGGCCAGCAGGCGTTTCAGGTTACGTTGTTGTAACGCAAGTATATTCCCCGTTATCATGGATGCAATAGCTATGACAGAAAAGATAGTAACAGCCAGCTGATAATGCTGTAGCTGGATGCTCTGTGCAAAGCGAAGTAACACGGCGAATGTTCCGATCTTGGAAATGGTGGCGATGAATGCTGTAACGGGAGAGGGGGAACCCTGGTAAACATCAGCCGCCCACAGATGGAACGGCACCAGGGCCAGTTTAAAGCCTACAGCAACGATAATAGTGCCAAGTCCCATGAGGAACAGCGGAGATGATCCTACCGTTGCCAGTTGCTCCGCAATACCGGAAAATTTCATACTGCCGGTTTCCATATAGATGAGCGCCATTCCAAACAAGAGGAAGGCGGAAGAAAGCGCTGCCAGTACAAGATACTTCATGCCGGCTTCCACTGCATTGTTCCTGTTGCGCAGGTAGGCGATCAATGCATATAAGCTTACGCTTAGTAACTCCAGTCCAATAAACAGGGAGATGAAATGCTGGCTGATGGTCAGGGTGGCGGCGCCAAGCGTAGCAAGGAACAGGAGTATGTAATATTCTTTGGGGTTCTCTTCCCGTTCCTCAAAATAGATGTATGAAAACAGCCCGATTACTAACACACAAAAAATGATCAGGCCTGTAAATACTGCCGCCTGCCCGTCTACAATAAAAAGTGGTGGGATTTCCTGGGGTAGTGTATCCCTGACATACCAGGTGGCAAAGACAACCAGGCACATCATCAGGAATCCAACCACCTGGATAACAGTATGGCTTAAGCGGAAAGCGATCAGCAATATGACAACGACGGAGGCCATTGCCAGTACAATGAAAGGAAGCAGGGCTGATAGTTGTAGCTCATTCATGGAGTAACGGATGAATAGTAGATAAATGTTGCACGGTATCGATAATAGGTTGCGGGAATAATCCCAGGACCACTATACTGATGCTCAGCGCGGCCATAATAACCAGTTCCCTGGCACTGATGTCTTTTACAGGCTCGGTAAAGTGCTGTTGGCCCATGAATACTTTCTGCAGCATGCGCAGGGAATATATGGCGGAAAGGATCAGGCCGAGAGTGGCAATGATGCTGAATGCCGGATGATTGGCAAATGCGCCCAGGAGGATGAAGAATTCAGCAATGAAATTGCCCAGTGCCGGAAGACCTGCAGACGCCATGGTGAACAGTATCGCTATGCCGCCCATTCCAGACATAGAGGTCCACAGGCCTCCCATCCGGTCAATATCCCTCGTATGCAGTCTTTCCTTCAGCATGCCTGCCATGACGAAGAGTGCCCCGGTACTGAGACCATGTGTCAGGATCTGCATCACGACTCCCTGCATGGCGATGCTATTGAAAGAGAAGACGCCCACCAGCACAAAGCCCATATGACTCACAGAAGTATATGCGATCAGGCGTTTGAGATCGGTTTGTGAAAAGGCTAGCAGGGCACCATAGATGATACCTGCCACTCCGAACAGTATCATCACAGGAGCAATGGCTACAGCACTTTCCGGGAACAGCGGCAGTACAAAACGGATGATGCCATAAGCGCCTGTCTTCAATAATAAACCGGCCAGCACAAGGCTGCCTGCTGTGGGTGCTTCTCCATGCGCATCTGGCAGCCAGTTATGGAAAGGCACTACCGGTAGTTTGATGGCAAATGCAATGAGGAAGCCCAGCATGATCCATTTCGCTATGGCCGGATCTGTTGCGGTTTGCAACAGGCTGAAATAATCAAACGTATATCTGCCTGTCTGATCGCCATGAATGAAATATAAAGCCAGGATAGACAACAGCATCAACAGGCTGCCTACCTGTGTAAAAATGAAGAACTTGTAACCTGCGTAACGGCGGCGGGCATCCCCCCATAAGATAATCAGGAAATACATCGGTATCAGCATCACCTCCCAGCAGAAGTAGAACAGTATCATGTCCATGGCAATGAACACACCACTGATACCGGCCAGTGTCCACAGCAGGTTAAAGAAATAGAAGCCAGTTTTTTCCTTAATCTCTTTCCAAGAGCAGAGCACAGACAGGATGCCCAGGAAGAAGGTGAGCAGCAGCAATACATGGCTGAACCCATCCATGGCTACATGGAAGCTGATACCTAATGCCGGTATCCAGTTTGCCTGGTAATTGATATACCAGGAAGTATTATCCGGGAAAGCTTTGTATACACTGAAGAGCCAGCACGCGATCAGCAGATCGGCGGTGACGGTGAGCAGGGCAATCCACTTTGCCAGCAGGGGCGATCTTCGCGCCGCCAGCCAGCATACTATGCCCCCTGCCAGTAATATGCATATCATCCATATCAGTATCATAACAGTAATTGTAAGGTGATGATAAACAGGATACCTATCAGCACACCAGTTACATACCATCGTAAGGAGCCATTCTGAGAGATGGAGAACAGCTTGTTGAGATGCAGGTTAGCATCAGCAATGGCAGTATATAGTTTATCGGATACGTCAGATTTATTGATGCGGGTAATGAACAGGAAGGGTCTTACCAGCAAGATATCATAGAGCTGGTCAAATTTCCATCCTTTAAACAGGAAATGCCGTACACTCATCAGGCCCTCAGATTGCTTCCATCGCATCAGCAGTTCGCTTTGTCCGTAGTATAACACATAACCAGTGTAAATGCCGAGAAGAGAAACACCTACGGCAATCAGCTGGAACACTATTTCCGGCGGCAGATTACTTTTCAGCGTTGTGGCCGGCAATGCCTGTTGTACTATTTCAGAAAAAAGAGAAACATGCAAGAGGTTATGCGGCCATTCTATCCAGCCTACCGCTATTGAGAAGAAGGCAAGTATGACCAGCGGAACGACCATAGCAGGTCCCGGAAGATGGCCTGGTGTTGTTTTCATGTCTCCCCAGAAAACTACCAGTATCAGCCTGGTGGAATAAAATGCGGTAATAAAAGCACCCAGCAGGGCCAATGTCCAGAGTACAGGATGACCGCCATTGGCACTCCATGCATACCAGAGAATCTGGTCTTTACTAAAGAAGCCCGCAGTGATCAGTGGCAATGCCGCCAATGCTGCAGCCCCTATTGTGAACGTATAAAAGATAACAGGCATTTTCTTTCTAAGCCCTCCCATTTTGAAGATGTCATGCTCATGGTGCAGTGTTTCAATAACAGCGCCTGCAGCAAGGAATAAGAGGGCTTTAAAGAAAGCATGCGTGAAGAAATGGAAGATTGCAGCGCTCCAGGCTCCTACTCCCAGCGCCAGGAACATGTAACCGATCTGGCTGATGGTGGAATAAGCCAGGACTCTCTTAATATCCGTCTGTACCATAGCGCTGCAGCCTGCAATGAATAGCGTTACGGCTCCTATTATGGCAGTGACCTGCATAGCAATGGGAGAGAGTTCGAAAAGGGTATGCATTCTTGCTATGAGATAAACACCTGCTGTTACCATGGTGGCCGCATGGATCAATGCACTCACGGGCGAAGGGCCTGCCATTGCGTCGGGCAACCATGTCTGAAGGGGAAGTTGTGCAGATTTACC
This sequence comes from Chitinophaga sp. CF418, assembly GCF_900142925.1. Taxonomy (GTDB): domain Bacteria; phylum Bacteroidota; class Bacteroidia; order Chitinophagales; family Chitinophagaceae; genus Chitinophaga. The sequence goes on along the minus strand of NZ_FRCN01000003.1, from coordinate 111,442 downwards.
GATCCCGCCAGACAGGAGTAATAAGGCGATCAGTGTAATAGTGGTGGAACCACTGCCGAATTGCTGAGGGGCTTTCGCCAGGATATCAGGGATATATAATGTACCCAGTTCTTTGAATAAAAGAAAGAGACCAATGATCATGGCAGTGTCGCCAATACGGGTGATCACAAAGGCTTTATTGGCAGCCCGGTAATTGGCCGGTGTTTCATACCAGAAGCCGATGAGCAGGTAACTACACAATCCGACGCCTTCCCATCCCAGGTACATCAATACCAGGTTGTCGGCCATCACCAATGTCAGCATCGCGCAGACAAAGAGGTTCATACTCGCAAAGAAGCGGGCATAATCCCTGTCCTCGCGCATGAAGGCAATGGAGTAAATATGGATCAGGGCTCCTATGAATGTAATGATGCAAATGAAGACGAGCGACAGTGCATCCATGCGCAGGCTGACATCTGCCGATAAGTGACCGGTAAGGAACCAGTGCCATAATACCTGCGTGTAAGCGCCTGTTTCCGGAGGCGACTGCAGGAAACCGGCACTGATGATGAGTGCAATGAGTGCGGAAGTGCAGATACTGCCGGCCCCGATACCCGCAATGAAGTTGCGGGACAGGTGTTTCCCCGCCATTGATAACACCAGGAAACCCAGCAGGGGCAGGACAGGTATCAGATACAGGTACTGTTGCATATAAAACTTAATCTTTTAGTTCTTTTAGTTCTTCAACATCCAGTGTCTTATGCTGGTGCTGGATCTGTAATACCAGTGCCAGTGCAACAGACACTTCTGCTGCCGCCATGGCCAGGATGAACAGGTACATGACCTGTCCGTCCGGCTGCTGCCACCTGGAGCCGGCAGCCACGAATGCCAGTCCGGCGGCATTGAGCATGATCTCGATAGAGAGCAGCATGAAAATGATATTCTTCCTTGTGAGTACACCTGCCAGTCCCAGTACAAACAGGATAGCGGCGACTATTAAGACCGTATGTGCGTGAACAATAGACATCAGTTCAGGTTTGGATATGTTTGAAGGAACCTGTGCAGGCTCTTTTTCTTATGTTTACCGATATGTGCTGCGCCTACAATGCCCGTCATCAGCAGGAATCCTACCAGCTCCACTGCAATGATATACTCTCCGTACAATGATAAGGACACCTGTTTCGGTGTGACGACAGTGGCAGGCATAGCTTCAGGTGCATCCTGTAACAGCAATACGGCCATCTCTGCCAGTAACACCAGCGATAATATTGATGGGCCAAGCCATGCCCGCAGTTGCAGCCATTCTTTCTCCTGTTGGGCGGTCTGCTTACCAAGGTTCAGCATCATCACCACAAAGATGAAAAGCACTACAATGGCGCCTGCGTAAACGATCACCTGTAATGCTGCTGCAAAGGGTGCTCCTAACGAAAGGAATGTAACCGCCAACGCCAGAAAGGACACTACCAGGTACAACAGTGCGTGGATAGGTTGATAACGTGTGATCACCATAATGGTAGACAGGATCGCAATGAATGATGATATATAGAAGACCAGAGACATATCCTTATATTTTCAGGGTAATAAACTTTTGATATCTACCGGGGTTTCTTCATCTTCTCCCTTACCTTTTTCTTTCACGCCTGCATCAAGACCAGCCACGTTATAGAAGTTATAACCGGGATATTTCCCCTGGCTGTCGATCAGCAGATCTTCTTTTTCGTATACCAGGTCCTGACGGTTGTATTCCGCCATCTCAAAATCGGGGATCAGCTGTATAGCGTATGTAGGGCATGCTTCCTCACAGTATCCACAAAAGATGCAGCGGGAGAAATTGATGCGGAAGAATTCCGGGTATCTGCGCCCCTCCTCATTTTCTGTGGCCTGCAGCGCGATACAATCCACCGGACATGCAGCAGCACACAGATAACAACCTACACAGCGTTCACCACCATCAGGATCTTTTGTGAGCACAATACGTCCTCTCCATCGCGGATACAGGGGCACTTTTTCTTCCGGATATTGTACAGTGACCTTTTTCTGGAAGAGGTGCCGGAAGACCAACCACATTGTACGCAGGTGACTAATCATTGTTATAAGTTTTATGTTATCGTCATTTTAAGATCTGAGCCAGAGTGCAATTGCACCGGTAACCAAAAGATTGAGCAATACCAGTGGCAACAGCAGTTTCCAGCCATAGCCCATCAGCTGGTCATAGCGGGGACGTGGCAGTGAAGCACGCAGCAGTATAAAAAGCCCGATGAAGAGAAATGTTTTCAGGAAGAACCATACTACCGGAGGCAGGAACGCAGGTCCCAGCCATCCGCCGAAAAATAGCGTGGCTGTCATTGCCGAGATCAGTGAAATACCCAGGTATTCGCCGATAAAGAACATCCCAAATTTCATCCCTGAATATTCTGAGTGGAACCCAGCTATCAGCTCACTCTCTGCTTCAGGAATATCAAAGGGCAGGCGATGGGTTTCTGCAAGGCCGGCGATAAAGAAGACGACAAAGCCAATGGGCTGTGTAACGACAAACCACAGGCCTTTCTGTGCGTTTACAATATCTGTCAGGTTGAAAGACTTGCTCAGCATGACCACCCCCATCAGGGAAAGTCCCATGAACACTTCATAGGCGATCATCTGAGAGGCGCCCCGCAAAGCACCCAACAGGGAGTACTTATTATTGGAAGCCCATCCTCCCAATACGATACTGTATACGCCCAACGATGACATCGCCAGGAAGAACATCAGACCAACATTCAGATCGGCTACCACAATGCCGGGCGCAAAAGGAATGATGGCAATGCCCATCAGTACACTGGCCACTACAATAGCAGGGGCAAGGATAAATACCCATTTATCGGCGAATGGCGGGATCCAGTCTTCTTTAAAGAAGAGCTTCAGCGTATCTGCCAGTACAATAAAAAGCCCCAGTGGCCCTGCACGGTTTGGACCTAATCTGTCCTGCCACAAGGCCAGCAGTCTGCGTTCAACCCAGATGAGCCCTGCAGCAATATTCAGGAATACGAAGAGTACGCCTAAAACGATCCATATGTGTTGCATTACAGTCATACGATTACAGTTGAGAGGTTCACCCATGCACCCCAGCTGAGTGCTTCCATGCCTGTCAGTCCTGCCGGCACCAGTATGATGCCATCGGGTAATGATTCGTTTATGGAGAGCGGGAGTGTGTATGTTTTACCATCGGTCTTTACAGCAACAGTATCCCCGTTCTTTAACTGGGACTGCTCCGCATCGCGTCTGGATAATGAGACATAAGGTTCAGCAGAAAGTGAGGCAATCCCTTTTGTGTATACACTTAGTTCGCCGGAGCCAAAGATGTGATACTGTGGGAGCAGCATCCATTTGCCTGCCCGGGGAGTAAATGCATCAGGGATGTCTTTTGAGAATACGGGTGGTGCAGTGGTCTGTTCAAACAACCGGATACCAGGATCACCTCCTTTCAGTGCGCCGCCGGCTTCTTCCTGGTACTTGGTCACTGACTGACCGGAGTTCCACCCCGGCGCCCAGAAGAAAGGAATAAGGGGAGAAGGCGGCAAGCCCCTGTATCCTTCCATTGTATATGACAGAGATGAGTCGTCGTCCTGTAGTGGTTTTGGCTCGCTTACGGTCAGATTGGCCAGCATGGCTGTACGGCCGCTATAGCGGTGTGATTCACGCGGAATACGGGCGCCATGGATACGAAAGTCGTGTGGTGGCGCTACCCTGGATACACCTGCAAACTGTGGAAGCCTGGCTTCCAATGCGTGCAGCAGATCGTCCATATGTTTTCCGTGACCGTTGGAGGCAGTTGTTACTAATGATTTGATGTCGGCGAGCCATTTGAAGCTTTCTCTTATCTCACTGTTTGCCGGCATGAATACCTGGCTGCTGCGTTGCGCACGGGCTTCGTTATTCACGAATGTGCCATCTGCCTCCGCGAACGTAGCAGCGGGGATCAGCACATGCGCTTTCTCTGTAGTGCGATTGTGCAATGTGTCGAGAACGACGATATGTTTACACTTGTTGAAGAATGTATCTGCTTTAGCGGCCGGGATAGAACGGTAGAGATCATTTTCCAGGATGATAGCGGTAACGTTTGTAGTGCGTTGTATGGCAGCAACTGCTCTGTCGAACGATGACGCACGCGTCATGGCAAGGCCCATGCTGTTGCAATCCTGCATGACAAATGCCAGCCCTGCTTTCTTCTCATTCATGTCCAGTGCTGCAGCAATATCAAAGGCAGCCCTGATCAGCGCGTTGTTCCAGCAGGACGTACCCGTAATGATAACCGGATGCTTCGCGGCTTGCAGGGCTTTACTGATGGTGGCGGCATAGGAGAGGAGTTCTTCTCCTGCATTGCGTACCTCCGGAAGTGAAGGGTTGAGTATATGCGCTATTGCAAAACCCAGCCTTGCCATATCATCCGGTGCTGCCTTCATGGAAGAAGAGGATATCTCGTCAAGAGGAGAGGGCAGCATGGTGATGTTGGCCAGGAATCCTTTATCCTCCTGCACCAGTTCTTTGATGGCTGCATCATGCCAGGTAGGAATGGGCAGCTGTTCAGTAGTATGCGTAGCGGCCGTCTTCATGACTGACTGGCGTACAGCCAGCGCCATGATGGGCGCCGTATTCCAGATATCTTCACCCAGTACCAGCACTGCATCTGCCTGTTCGATCTCTTTCAGGGAAGGGGTGTGGACAGTACCGGATTGCAGGATATCCACTATTTTCTGTTCAACGTATACCAGGTCATCCGGTACGCCCTGGTAGAAGTTCTCTTTGCCTACCAGCTCAAGAAGAGCGTAATTGCTTTCAAGAGACGCTCTCGGAGAGCCGATGCCAATCAGGTTATGTCCGGTTACCAATGCGCGCATATACTGCAGCACAGTGTCATGTTCTGTGGCTTCTATTGGCTGGTTACGAATGAGTGGCTGTGTGATGCGGTTTTCACTGTTTACAAATTCATATCCGAAGCGCCCTTTGTCGCACAGGAAATAGCCGTTCACTTCATGGTTATACCTGTTGACGATATTACGCAGTTGCCCGTAACGTTCGCCGGCAATCGTATTACAACCAAGGCTGCAATGCTGACAAACGGATGGTGCATTGGTGAGATCCCATTTGCGGGTATAATGTTCTTTTAAGGTCTTATCTGTAAAAACACCGGTGGGGCATACTTCCGCCAGGTTACCACTGAAGGGGCTTTCCAGCACGCCGTCTTTTTCCCTGCCGAAATAAACGTGATTGTGCGCTGCAAAAACATTGAGGTCTTTTCCTCCTGCATAATCGTGGTAAAAACGTACACAGCGATAACACTGGATACAGCGGTTCATTTCATGATTGATGAGGGGGCCCAGGTATTGATTGGGATAAGTGCGTTTTTTGAAATGATAGTGCCGGTAGTTATGTCCTGACATCACAGTCATATCCTGGAGATGGCAGCAACCGCCTTCATCGCATACGGGGCAGTCATGCGGGTGATTGGTCATCAGCCATTCTATTACCTGCGAGCGGAAAGCTTTGGCTGTTTCATCATTTACAGAAATGCGCATTCCGTCTTTTACACCTTCCATGCAGCTCATGACCAGACGACCACGGGTGTCTTCTTCATCTTTAAAGACCTTTATTGCACACTGACGGCATGCGCCGACGCTTCCCATGGCAGGATGCCAGCAGAAATAGGGCAGATCAATTCCGAGGCTCAGACAGGCTTCCAGCAGGTTCTTACCTGTCTTTACATCGAAGGGTTTGTTATCAATATAAATTGTAGGCATGTTGACGATGGATTTATATACTATTCTTCGTTAATCATACGGACATTTCTTATGCTCAATATGTTTTTCGAAATCATCACGGAAATATTTCAGTGCACTCTGCAATGGTTCCATAGCACCGGGCGCCAGCGCGCAGAAAGTATTACCAGGGCCAAGGAATTGCGTATGCATGTTCAGCAGTTCGAGATCTTCCGGCGTGCCATCTCCTTTTTCGAGAGAGAGCAGGATCTTTTCTACCCAGGGCAGGCCTTCCCGGCAGGGAGTACACCATCCGCAGCTTTCCTGTGCAAAGAAATGCTGGAGGTTGTGTACGAATCCAACGGGGCAGGTCTCACTATCCATTACGATCATGGTACCTGTGCCTAAACGGCTGCCTGCCGCTGCAACAGATTTATAATCCATTTTGATATCGAGGTGCTGTGTAGTGAGAAAGTCTGTGGATGCGCCACCGGGCAATACGCCTTTCAGTTGCACCCCGTTTTTCATGCCACCGGCATGTTCTTCTATCAGCTCGCGCATGGTAACACCCATAGGTAGTTCCCAGGCGCCTGGTCTTTTCACTTTACCGCTTACGCCGTATAGTTTGGTGCCGCCGTCTTCGCTATAACTAAGTCCTTTGAACCAGTCAGCGCCGTTGTTGACAATATGGGGAACACAGCAAAGTGTTTCTACATTATTCACAATAGTGGGTTTACCAAACAAACCGCTGATCTGTGGGAAGGGCGGTTTGGCCCTTGGTGTGGCGCGTTTCCCTTCCAACGCGTTCAGCAATGCAGTTTCTTCTCCACACATATATCGGCCTACGCCTGTGTGCAGGTGCATGTCCAGGTGAAAACCACTCCCGAGGATATCCTTACCAAGGTAGCCGGCATCATATGCTTCCTGAATGCTTTTCCTGATGAGGTCTGCAGCTTTGTGGTATGCCCAGCGCAGGAACACATAAGCAACTTCTGCCTGGATGGCGTAAGCAGCCAGGATCATGCCTTCTATGAGCTGATGTGGATTTCCTTCCAGCAATACCCTGTCTTTGAAGGTGCCAGGTTCCATTTCGTCTGCATTGGCGATAAGATATTTGGGATGAGGGGCCTGGTCACCCATAGGGATAAGGCTCCATTTGATGCCGGTGTTAAAACCGGCGCCACCGCGTCCTTTCAGATTACTGTCCTGTACCAGCTTCTGGAGTGCAGCTGGGGACATTCCACCACCACATACCTTGCGCACGGCAGCATATCCGCCCGTCATTTCATATTCTTTCAGGTTAAGCGGCGGGCGATCCGGATGAATGTTCCTGGTAAGTGGACGTTCCATTTTATTATGTATATTTTTTTAAGATATCATCCAGCATTGTGGGCTCCACATCACTGTAGAGGTCTTTATCGATCATTAGTGCAGGAGCATGATCACAGCAGCCGAGGCAAACATTGGGCAGTAGCGTAAACCGTTGATCGTTGCTTGTTTCTCCCATGCGGATATGCAACTTGTCTTCAAGGGCTTTTTGCAGGGAGCGGTATCCCATCACATAACAGGAGATACTGTCGCACAGCAGGATAACGTGTCTGCCTACGGGTTTACGGAAGATGAGATTATAGAAAGTAGCGACGCTGTCTACTTCCGCAGGACTTATTTCCAGATAGTCTGCAATGGCTTCCACACTTTCGTCACTGATCCATCCGCGGTGTTGCTGCACAATTTTCAACGCCTCGATCACTGATGCCTTTTTGTAGGGCACCAGGCTTATTTCGTGATCTATTGCTTGTCTTTCTGTTGCTGTAAGCATAAAAAATGATTTCACTATCTGTCTATATCTGCCAGTACATAATCCACACTTCCCAGTATGGAAAGCAGGTCTGCCACTGTATAACCTTTACTGATGTAGGGTACCATCTGCATATGAGCAAATGACGGAGTGCGTATGCGTGTACGGTAAGATGATGTGTTACCGTCGCTCACGAGGTAGTAGCTGTTAGCTCCCTTTGTTGCTTCCACGCAGCTCATCGCTTCTCCCGGAGGGATAACTGGCCCCCAGCTCACATTCAGGAAGTGATTGATGAGGGTTTCTATGTCCTGCATGGTATGTTTTTTAATGGGAGGAGTGGTGAGCGGGTGGTCTGCCTTATAGTTTCCTTCGGGCATATTGTTAAGGCATTGTTCGACGATGCGGAGGCTTTGTCTCATTTCTTCCACTCTTACGATGGAGCGGTCATAACAGTCGCCATTCTGGGCAATGGGGATATCGAAATCAAACATTTCGTAACCTGAGTAGGGCCTTTTTTTGCGGAAGTCCCATTCGAATCCGCAGGCCCTCAATCCAGGCCCCGTTACCCCCCATTCGATAGCCTCTTCAAGCGTATAGACACCGATGCCTTTAGTACGGGCTTTTATGAGGCTATTCCGTAGCACCATGTCGTTATAGTCCTTCAGATGTTTTGGGAAGTTGTCAACGAACTCACGTACGAGTTTATCCCATCCTTTTGGCAGGTCCTGTGCCACACCGCCGATGCGGAACCAGTTGGGATGCATACGGTCGCCGCAGATGGCTTCGATGACGTCGAATATCTTTTCCCTTTGGGTGAACATGTAAAATACGGGAGACAGCTGTCCCAGGTCCTGCGCAAATGTGCCGAACCATACCAGGTGGCTGTTGATGCGGAATAGTTCGCATAGCATCACCCTGATCACTTTTACTCTCTCGGGCACTTTGATGCCTGCCATTTCTTCTACAGCGAGCAGATAGGCGAGGTTATTCATCACACCTCCTAGGTAATCCACGCGGTCTGTATAAGGGATATAGGTGTGCCAGCTCTGGCGTTCGCCCATTTTTTCTGCTCCGCGGTGGTGGAAGCCGATCTCGGGAACAGCGTCTACGATCTCTTCACCATCCAGTTGCAGGATGATGCGTAATACGCCGTGGGTGCCGGGGTGTTGGGGACCAATGTTCAGGAACATGAAATCGGAGTCCTCGCTATGCGATTGCATACCCCACTCTTCCGGCTTGAAGCGGAGGGCTTCCTGCTCCCTGTCCTGCTTTTCATCCCACAGGCGGAAGGGGCCCATTTCAGTTGCTCTGGCGGGGTATTCTTTGCGGAGAGGATGACCTTCCCAGGTAAGCGGCATCAGCAGGCGTTTCAGATGAGGATGGCCTTCGAAGCGGATGCCGAACATGTCATATATTTCGCGTTCATACCAGTTGGCATTTTGAAAGATGGCAGAGATGGAAGGGAGGGTAGGGTATTCGCCTGCCAATGCTACCTTGATGCGGATGAACTCATTTTGTTTAAATGAGAACAGGTGATAAACAACGGTAAAATCAGCAATGGGTAACTTCTCTTTGCCGGCTCTGTCCCGTTCATCTATACCGCATAGATCGTACAGGAACAGAAAGTGGTTTGATTTCAGGTATTGAACAACGGACAAGATACTATTCTTACTGGTCCATAATGTAAGTATTCCGTCGGCAGTTATTTGCTGTTGAAATGTGTCCGGGCCGAAGCGTTGTATCAGTTGTCCGTGTATGTGCTCTGTCTCCAGCATAATTTATCCAGTTTTATATTTCGTCTATTCCTCTGAAGGAGGTCATGTTAGTACGTTCTTCGCGTCTGCTTTCTTTCATCGAAAGCATGTGTGGTTTTATTACGCCCTGCTCGCCAATGGTCCAGCTAAGGGGGCGGGCTTCCTTACCGACTGCATCGGCGAGAAGCATCAATCCCTGCATGAAAGCATCGGGTCTTGGAGGACAACCGGGTACATATACATCGACGGGCAGGAATTTGTCTACGCCCTGGACGACGCTGTATATATCATACATACCGCCGCTATTGGCGCAGCTGCCCATAGAAATTACCCAGCGGGGTTCCATCATTTGTTCGTGGAGCCGTTTGATAATAGGGACCATTTTGATGAAGACGGTGCCTGCGATAACCATGACGTCTGCTTCGCGGGGAGTACCGCGGATCACTTCAGCACCGAATCTGGCAACGTCATATTTACTGGTGATGCTGGTAGCCATTTCAACGAAACAGCAACTTAAACCGAAGTGAAAAGGCCACATGGAATTTTTGCGTCCCCATGCCAGGAGGTCCTGGACGGTGGTCAGCATAATGCTTCTGCTGACAGCTTCTTCCATGCTGCCGTTTCCCGAGATATGGCCAGACTGATCGCCTGCTTTACTTAGCCACCATTTCATTTTGTTTCTGTTTTTGTTTGTGGGCTTTTAATATTTTTTTAGCGTCAGCTCCTATGTTCAGGGCGCCGATACCCCACTCGTATATCAGTACGACTACAAGTTGTGCGATAAAAAGAGCTACGCCGATATAACCGGGCCATCCGAGGTCATAGAAGCCAAGGGCCCATAGCATAATGAAAACGGCCTCCACGTCGAAGATGACGAACAACATGGCGACCAGATAGAATTGTACGGAGAAACGAATGCGTGCAGAGCCTGTTTGTTCTATACCACCTTCATAGGGTTTGTTGGTGGCGCGGTCGTTATGACGTTGTCCGAGTATATAGGACAATGTAAGGATAGCAGCAAGTAATATTACTACCAGGCTGGAATAGAGCAATAAAGGCCATAAGGGAATACCATGTGTTTCGTTTCCCATAACGTAAAATTTTCCCGGAAGAGGAATACAGGGGTACCCTCTCCTTTTAATAAAAAGAAAGATGGTCCTTAATCCGATTTGACATACCGTATACCTGACTAATGAAAGCGTGGAAGTGGTACAGACAGTCTTACGTAATTAGTACTTAGCTAACGATGTAATGTTCAAGATTCTGAATGATGAAGTCCTTGTTGCTGATGACATATTTCAAAATGTCACCGATGGAGATAAGGCCGATCAGTTGATTGTTTTCGATAACGGGGAGATGGCGGATGAACTTATTCGTCATCAATTGCATGCAGTATTCAATTTCTGTATCAGGTGTAATAAAAACCGGGCTATCGGTCATAATGTCCCTGACTAGTGTTTCTTTGGAGGAGCGTCCTTTCAGGATGACTTTGCGTGCGTAATCCCGTTCTGTGAATATTCCTATCAGTTGTCCACTTTCGTCCACTACTACGAGTGATCCTAGATTTTTTTCTTCGAGTACTTCCAGTGCTTCGTACACGGTGCAGGTGGTGCAGATCGTGTAGACCATGTTTCCTTTTATTTGCAGGATATTTCTAACAGTATCCATAACAAAAAATTTAAGGAAGTGACTTTAGTATTAAGTTAGGCTTTTTTTGAATAAAAACAACTTTAAATGTGGATTTTAAATTTTAGGAGTTGATAAACGGCGTCTGGATGAGGAGTTGGACGCCTTTGTGGATGCAGGTTATAGGGGTATTAACTTTAATATATCATCAGGCAGTATATCTATGACGACTAATATGGATAAGTCTGTTGATGCTGTTGCCTCTCTCTTCTGAAAAAGTTATCCTGTTGTTCATCCGTTTTCAAATGCGAAAGGCACATAGTATGTCGAAAAATAGCGTACCTTGCAAATAAGATTCTCCTTAATAAACAACTCCAAAGCAGCAACGGACATTTACCTGAGAGACGGGATAGTATACAGGTATTGTTGAACGAGCATCAGCATTAAATAACCAATTTGTTACTATTGAGCAAATCCACATATTAACAATGCGATCCGCAGTGAAGCAAAGCAGTGCAATGAAATAATTATGCTCCGAACTGTAGCAATATGTATAGCTAGTCATAGCTTCGTTGTCTACTATTTGGAAGCATCCCCATCTTTTTATCACCAAAATTCATACACCATGAAAAAAGTTTTCCTCCTCCTCTTACTCATTCCTCTATTGGGTACAGGGCAAACAAAAACGGTACTTTCAACTAACCGCGTATTTGCAAAAAATGACAAGGTAGCCCAATTTGAAAAAGCACTTGCCAGCCATGCGCAGAGATTTCACAAGGGCGATCTGAGCTGGCGGGTATGGAGTATTGAATCAGGTCCCGACTTTGGCGGCTATCTGATTACTGAAGGACCTAATAGCTGGGATTCTCTTAATAACCGTGGCGACATCAGTGCGGCACATACGGCAGACTGGAACAACAATATAATGCCGTTGACCGAGGGGCGTGGTAAGGGTGAATATTACGTTTTCCAGGCGGATATGAGTACGGTGCAACTTACTGACTATGCTGACAAGGCAGTGATCAACCATGTGACAGCAAACCCGGGTAAGATTGCTGATGTGCAGGAGCTTACCAGGAAACTGAAAAAAGTGTGGGAAGCTGGTAAAGAATCCGTCGCAGTTTATATAGTGGCCTCTTCCGGAGAGCCGGGTTATATTGCTGTAACACGATTAAGGGAGGGCTTAAAAGAATTGTCTGCGGAGTATCGCAAACCACTAGCAGCAAGATACGATGAGGCTTACGGTTCGGGAGCATTTGACACATGGCTGAAAGATTATGCCGGTGCAGTGAAACTCCGCTGGACTGAACTAATCATCTTTAAGCCTGAGTTGAGTTCGAAATAAGTGCCATCAATATAGTCAACAAGAGAACTGGCTTTCACTAAGTCAGCCGTACCTGCTTTTATCTAAACCAGCCTTTGCGAGCATCTTTTCTGCCGGACTACTACTATTATGGATATAGTCTCAATGATAGAGACGTGGACATGATCAGGTGTTGATATCCGGGGAGTAGGAGCTGCAGAGGCTTTTCTCTATCTCCTATGTAATTTACCGATGTAGCAAGTATGCATCCTGGTACGGGATTATTTTTGATCATAGCGGCAGTTTTGCAATGTTTCGGATGAGGTTATTATTTACCTGACATTAAAAGACACCCGTTTCTGAGGCCATCCTTCCGGCCCCCTTTACCTGCTTTTACTCTGTCCGTAAACTTTTAACCGGGTTTGTTAATGCCGCACGAATGGCCTGAAAACTGATCGTGATCACCGTTATAACAATAGCAGCTATCGTTGAAGCAATAAATACACCGGGGGCGATCCTGATGCGATAATAATAGCTCTGCAACCAACTGTTCATAAAGCTGAAAGCCACAACTGACGCAATTAAACAACTGAATAGCACCAGTACAATAAATTCCTTTGAAAGCAGCAGCCAAACCTGTTGTACAGACGCACCCAATACTTTACGGATGCCGATCTCTTTAGTGCGCTTTTGCGCCATGTATGCTGCAAGGCCGAATAAACCTAAACAGGATATAAAGATTGCCAGCACGGCAAATATACCAGAAAGCTTACCTACAAGTATTTCCTGTTTAAACTTTGCTTCATAGCTTTCATCAGCAAAGTGATAAGTGAATGGATAGGCCGGATTGTATTTATTGAAGATAGCCGAAATTTTTGTGATGGTGGCCGCCGCGTCTTTATTGGGAGAGAGACGGTACATGATGCTGTTAGACCACGTGTTGTTATACACAAAGAACGTTGGTTCAGCAGGTGAAAATGGCGATAGCATTAAAGCATCCTTTACCACGCCTATTACACGGATCTTCTGTTTGTTGTTCCAGCTTATCACCTGATTGAGTGGGTCTTTTAAACGCATCCGTTTAACGGCAGCTTCATTCAGGATGACGCTTACGGAATCCAGTTTGTTACTACTTTCAAAGTTACGACCTTGTAGCAGCTGCATACCCAGCGTTTTAAAGTAGTCATCCGAAATACCTACACTCGCAACGTCCAGGCTTTCTCCCTCATATTTTCCCTGCCAGTCGTCAATACCTGACCACAAATAAAGATCGGTTGCGGGGACGGTGGACTTCGTTATACTAGTCACCAGACCTGTGTTCACCAACTCATCTTTCAATGCAGTAAAATTATGATCAAGATCACTGCTGGCGTCTGTCATGATCAGTCTATCCACATTATAACCTGTTTGCCTGTTCCTGGCATATTGTATCTGCTGGTACACAATAACAGTACTTATAATCAGCGCCACTGAGCAGGTGAATTGTACAACCACAAGTACTCTTTGTGGCAGTGCAGCTGTTTTACCGGTTTGCATACCCTTTAGTACGTTTACAGGACTGAAAGAGGAAAGATGGAATGCGGGTCTGCTTCCGGCCAGCAGACCGGTGAACAGTACATAAGACAACATGGATGCCCAGAAAGCTATATTCGACCATGGGATACTTATTTTAGCGGCAGCCAATGTATTAAATGCCGGTAGGATTGCTGTTACAAACACAAGTGCCAACAGAAATGCAATAGAAGCGATCATCAGGGATTCTGTCATAAACTGCAGCATGATGTGCCTCCGGGAAGAACCGATAGCTTTTCTTACCCCTACTTCCCTTGCACGCTTTTCTGATTTTGCTATTGAAAGATTGGTGAAGTTTATGCAGGCAATGATCAACACCAGTATGCCGATTATGCTAAACATGCGCACATAGTCAATGAGCCCACCGGAGATAATGCCGTTTTTAATCCCAGTGTACAAATGCCAGTCCTTAAGTGGTTGTATAAATATTTCCAGTTTCAGGTCTTTATAACCATCCGGATCATATTTTTTCATAATTGTTTTGAGCTTAGGCGCTACCTGCGCCATAGTAGCATTAGGTTGCAGGGCAATAAAGGTGGAGATGGGATTAAGGTTCCAGTTATCGAAGTTTTCTTTTATCCAGTTCTGTGTTTGTATGTAAAAACTAAAAGGGATGATATAGCTGAACCGCAATGTTGCATTGGCCGGTACGTCGGCCAGTACACCGGTAACTTTCAACTCATGCTGGTTATCTATCCGTACAATTTTATTGATGGGATCCTCACTACCGAACAAGGCTACGGCAGTAGAACTCGTAAGCACTATAGAAGCGGGGTCTTTCAGTACCTGTGCGGCATTTCCCTGTAATAAGGGATATTGAAAGATCTTTAGAAAGTCCTCTCCGGCAAAAATTCCCTTAATGTATACTTTCTTATCACCCACTATGAGGCTGTGCTGGCCTATCCAATCGGTCTGTGCTACGTACCTGATCTCCGGTATATCTGCTTTTAAGGCATTAGCAAGTGGCAGACAGGTCGCATAGCCGGCATCGGCCACCCCGTTACGGTCAGTCCTTAACATGGTACGGTAGACCTGCTGGTGTTGCGGCAGAAAGCGGTCGTACGAGAACTGGTATTGTACCCAAAGACCAATGACTAACACTACAGCCATGCCTATAGTAAGGCCCAGGATATTCAGCAATGTGTAGTTCTTGTCTTTAGCAAGATTACGCCAGGAGGTTTTGAGATAGCTTTTGAACATGACAGCCTGTTTTATAGGATAGAAAAGATGCACGATATCAATGCCAGTTTGCAATCGGCTGATTTTTATATGATTATGATATTCTTCTTGTGCGCTTTTGAAACGGGAAATGTCCGGAAACGAACAGCATTGACCCGGTGTGATAATCAGGACAAAAGAAAATATCAAACTGCGAAGCTATTTGCGCTGAAGTTCCTAAATTTTGACAGCGTTATAAACACCTCAGATGCCTGAATAGAGCCACATCGCCTGGTTTAATTGCTTCCCCCACGTTAGTTGTTCCGGCATTTAGGGTATTCATTATTCATCATTAAAAACATGCCAGATGAACCTATTAAAGCCCCGGGGCGGAATAATCCCTTTCCGTCCTCAAGGAATCTTATGCACTATCATCCTCTCCACATTTTTATTAACCGCTTGCAGGAAAGCTGCAATAGAACCAGGAGAGACGCCAACCGCTATTGACAGTAAGACAGATGAGATAAGTATTGCTGCTGCAAATCCCACCGGCGGCTGGACGCAGACATCTTATACCTACAGTATACAGACCCCGTGGAATCTTTCTCAGAGCAGCCGTTACAGCTACTCAGGAGGAGAGCACCGGTTTTGGATCTATCCCGGCGATGCCTGTCAATTTGAAGGCTGTACAACGGGACCACGGTCAGAACTTCGTATGAACAACAATTATACTTCCGGAAAACATCAGTTTGAGGGAGATGTATACATTGTTTCCGGTTCTGTAGGAACGGATATCATGCAGGTTTTTGGAGGGGCCACCAATGCAACAGCTATTATGCTAAAAATCCATGCAGGCAGTAACGGTACTATAAAACGTTATGACAACGAAACATTGATGACCAATGCCTATGACAAGTGGATACATGTCAACGTACAGCATGATGCTGACAACGGAAAGATATACGTTTATCTGGATGGGACGCTTAAAGGCACCTATGCAGATCGTGGAGATGCCACACATTATTTCAAGTGCGGTGTGTATAATATATCCGGGTCCAGGTCTGAAACCCGTTGGAAAAATGTAAAATACTGGAAGAATGGTCCTGTAGGACAGTGATTGGGAAATTTGTATCATTGGAGAATAACAAAACCCGGAAATTATTATCCCCGGGTTTTGTTATTTTATTAGTTTATAGTTCTACAGGTTAATGTTTCCTGCTTATTATAATTGTTTGCTCTTACTGAATTTATGCTCTTTATATTCAGCCAGCCGTTTGTCGATGATCGATTTCACTATTTCATAATTGCTTTCATTATAGGCTATCTCATTTAATTGCTTCGTTGCAGCCTCTCCGAAATAATTTTCTTTTAGTTCAGCGCTTTCTAAGAAGGAAAACGCAACATCCTGGGTATAAAGTATGTCATGTCCGCTTAGGTTTTTGATATAAGCATGCGTGAACGGTTTTTCGGCGGAAAAGTCATCTTCCAGCATATATCCTCTTTTAAGAAGACGCACCCACTCGGTAACAGGTAGCTTGCCTTCTTTAATATCTTTCGCTATGGTTAATTTTTGTTCATCGGTTTTTACTAAATCTTTTTCAATAGCCCATTGAAGGAACATCAGATGAGCTGTATTGTAAAAATACTTCGATGACAGGAATGTTTCAAAACGCTCGTACAGCCATTCGTAATAAAAATGGAAGAGAGGCATTGCATTATTCAGTCCGAGGGAAAAATACTTGATGGTTTGACTATCATTAAACTCGAGTCCCCAGACAATATCTTTCTCATTGTCTAAAGGTTTTTTCCACCTGTAAAAGCTTTCGCTTCCATCGTCGTTCAACCATACAGGGGAAATCTCACTGCTCTTTAATGTTGGTTCTCCCAGTTTCATCTTAAGGGATTCAAAATCAGCATTGAAATCCAGACCCAGAGGGAATTCCGTATTCGATTTATTGTTATACCATCTTACACTGCTTAGAACGGGTACAAAAATTCCCTTTTTATCTCCCTGGATCAAGGGATAATTGTCAAGGTGGATCTTTGCTTCAAATAACAGATCGATCCCCAGTTTTTTATTCTGCACCCAATAGGAGGTGTCGGTGCTGCGATTGGAAATAAAAGGTTTCTTAGGGTATTTGAATCCGTTTTTCTCAATAAATGATATGATCTTGTCATCGTCGACCCGTAGTCCTGCCAGATCTTTAAGGGTATTGAACATTCTGTGTTTTTTTATTTCAAGTTGGGATATCAGCTTGTAAAATAGAAAATATTTCAGATATATAAGGGAACCATTGACTTTTGTATATTTATGAGCAAACGGGCAAAACCCTATGACGAGCCATAAATTATTATCAATAGCCATTATTCTCACTTTACTCTTCAGCTATTCCTGTTCATCCAATGTAAAGAACGGGAAATTGGCTGATGGTTCGGCAATTGCCGGTAATATTGAAAAGGATACATTATTTGACGGTTTTTATACAGGGCTTGAAGAAATGTGCTCCACAGATAGTACCGGAAAAAAAGACTGTTACAATGATCCCTCAAGCCCGGAAAGAAAATGGTATCATCTGGGGAATTTATTAGTTAAGGGGGACAGCGTGTTCCTTGACCAAAGCCCAGTTAGTATTGGTAGTAAAAAAGATACTTTGTGGTCTGCTTCCGACGGTGGCTTTTATTATTATAGCGGAATACTTGTCCGAAATGATACGGGTGTTGTTTTTAACCTGAAGGAATTGTTTTGCGACTATTGTGGCACTGATGTGAAAATTGGACCTGATGGCACAACAGAACCTATACAAAGAACAAAACAGTTGGTGGGGCGCATAACTGATAAAGGTCTTGTTATCGACGGTTATTTATATGCCAGGACAACAATGGATGAAAGTCTCAACAATGAATATGATAGGTCAGCGGCACCGCTTCACTAAAGCCAGCAGGTTTGAAACCAGACACAGGCTATGGGAGAAATTTTAGCGAGCCCATGTCAAGCGGTCCTTTACCGGGCCATGGCCCATCGGGAATAGTAAGTTCGGCATGAGGCCAGGCAGTCCAGTTATTGCGTGGCATGCTTGCAGCCGTGGTCAGGTTTTGCAGCACGATAGAAAGGTCTGCCATCCGCCATACATCTTTATTTGGATCGTCTTGCTGACCGGCAGAGGCGGCCATGGCTTCCTGGCCTGTTCGCGACAATACAAGTACAGAACATGGGGGGCTCCAGCAGCCCAGGCCTCCAAATACCGCCTGCAGCCTCGCCGCCACTTCAATACCTCCTACTGAATCCATGGTTACCGCACAGGCAATCGGCTTGCCGAAAAAAGCCGGCGTATTTTCAAAAGCCGTAGTTACTTCAATAAATTGCTGGAGGGGCGAACTCCAGTTGTTCCAGTATACACCGGTTATCACCAAAAAGCCGTCGCAACCGTTCAACAGATCGTATACTTCCCGGATTCCTGGTAGGGGATCGGTAAGCGTTAACTGGGTCACCTGTTGCTGAAAGTCATTTATCAGCACCTGTGCCGCCTGGTTGGCTACTGCTCCCGAGTTACCTGATGTTCCCCGGAGTGAACCATTAATAATCAATATCTTTTTTGCTGTATGTGTCATGTTATCCGGCCCTAAATTGAACAATTTTTGTCAGTGCTCTTTCCTGTGGCTTTAAAGTTATACCCTCAGGAAGGCTCTCAAAGATATAACAAGGATATTGATTGAAAGTAAAAGTACCATGCGTTATGCAAGAACGGTAACAAGGCTTTGTGTACTTGTTACATAATTCCTTACCTGGCCCACACCACCTACGGCCCCCGAATATTAGTTTTTTGCCCCAGCGATGGTACTATCCGATCATCAACACGACATCTTATAGACATCCTATTAATAACCATTAGCTATCCTTGAAAATTGCTTAAGCTGCCAATGTGCAGCTTATTGAGCATCAATCCTTAAAATCAAATCAATGAGAACACAACAATGGATCAGAGCAGGCGTGCTGTCCTGTGCTCTTCTAATTATGTCTTTATTGTCCTTTGCACAGTTTAGAGTAATCGGATACATGCCCTCCTGGTCAGGGGATGTAAATGCTGTGCAATACAGCAAGCTTACTCACATTAACTATGCGTTTGTATTACCTACGGCTACAGGTGGGTTGCAGGGTGTTGACAATCCTTCCAAGCTGCAAAGCCTTGTTTCGCTGGCGCATGCCAATGGCGTTAAAGTGCTGATCTCTATTGGTGGTTGGAACAATGGTGATGACAGCGGGTTTGAATCATTGGCAGGGAACAGTAGTTACCGTACCAATTTCACCACGAGCGTTATGAATTTTGTAAATCAGTATAACCTGGATGGTGCTGATATTGACTGGGAGTATCCGGATCCGGGAGCTTCTGCCAATAACTATCTTGCGTTGATGACGCAGCTGGCTACTGCTTTGCATGCACAGGGTAAGCTGTTGACTGCGGCTGTAGTAGGTACCGGTGGTGAAGGTGTACTCAGTTCTGTATTTTCACAGGTAGATTTTCTGAACCTGATGGCATATGATTATAATAACTATGATCACTCTACTTATGCCTATGCATCACAATCTATATCTTACTGGAAGGGTAGAGGCTTACCTGCCAACAAAACTGTACTGGGTGTGCCTTTTTATGGTCGTCCGAGCTGGGAGAGCTATGCAGCATTGATCGCAAGGGGCGCTAGCCCGTATGCAGACACTTATAGTGGTGTTGGATATAACGGTATCACTACTATTAAAAGTAAGACTGACCTGGCCTGGGATCAGGGTGGTGGTATTATGATGTGGGAACTTTCCCAGGATGCTGTTGGTACTTATTCACTGCTTTCTGCCATTCACGATGAAGTGGTTGTAAAAGGCGGTGGCGGAGGAGGTAACAAAGCTCCGGTAGTGAATATTACTTCCCCTGCAGGAGGTGCATCCTTTAATGCGCCTGCTTCTGTTACTATCACAGCATCTGCATCTGATCCGGATGGTTCAGTTACCAAAGTGGAGTTTTATAATGGAAGTGTTAAGCTGGGAGAAGCTACATCCAGCCCTTATTCCTATACATGGACGAATGTAGGAGCAGGTAATTATACGCTTAGTGCGAAAGCTACTGATAATGCGGGAGCGGTTACTACTTCTGCAACAATTGCTATTGTAGTAAACGGTACCGGTGGTGGTAACACTTGTGATGGCATCGCTGCATGGTCAGCTAGTGCTGTTTATACGGCAAACATGCAGGTTGTTTATAACAGCAAAATATATACGGCTAAATGGTGGACGCAGAATGAACAGCCGGACACGCATACAGGCGATGGACAGGTATGGAAATATGAAAGAGATTGCGGTGGTGGTACCAATCCAGGTAACACATCTCCTGTAGTAAGTATTACCTCTCCTGCAGGTGGCGCTTCATTTACGGCTCCTGCTTCAGTGACTATTACTGCTTCCGCATCTGATGCAGATGGCAGCATTGCAAAAGTGGCTTTCTATAATGGCAGTACTAAACTGGGTGAAGCAAGCAGTGCGCCTTATTCCTATACCTGGACTAACGTAGCAGCAGGAAGTTATACGCTTACTGCCATTGCTACGGATAATGGTGGTGCAACTACTACCAGTGCGGGAGTAAATATCTCCGTGAACGGATCAGGAGGAGGAACTGGTAACTGTGCGGGTGTGGCTACTTATGCACCATATCCTGCGGTGTATAATATTGGAGATAAGGTTGTGTATAATGGTTATCTGTATGAATCGCTCGCTAACGGGCTGTATAATGTGACGCCAGGAACGGCAGATTATTGGTGGAAGCCATTGGGCGCTTGTTCAAGCAGTGCAAAAGTAGCAGTTGCAAATGTGAAATCTGTTAGCCCTGCACCGGTAGCTAAGGCACTGGTTGTTTATCCGAATCCTGTGACTGGTTCAACACTGCAGATTCAGGTGAATGCTGCGGTAGCTGAGAAGATTTATGTAGAGATATGGGGAATTAAAGGCGAAAGACCTGTGCTGCGTAAGGAATATGTGGGTAATGCTAAAGGTCAGCAGTTGATCAGCATTGATATTAGTGCTGTGCCACAGGGTACGTGGATTATTAAGACAGTTAATGCGGCTGGTACGCGTAAAGAAAGTGCGAAGATGATTCGCATGTAGTTTTAAATAGATGAAATGAAGAAGGGCCGTCTCGATGAGGCGGCCTTTTTTGTTGGGGAGAGGAGTTGTTTGGATGATCTTCCCAGGGGGTATTTTCTCTGGGGCAATTCCTGTGAGGTACAATTAATCAGACCATGATACAAGCAAGGTCGCGGCTGCTTGGTTATTTCAATTCCGGTAGGGGCAATTCAACCTACCGTTGCGCATGTAAAGATTATCCTGGATAATCTGTTTCAATTCCTATGTGGTACAATTCAAACTTGTATGGGTCAATTCCAGCAACATAAAGGCCGAAGCTTCAATTCCTCTGCGGTACAATTCAGGCTGATTACATATCAATCCCCAACCTTCCTAAGTGCGAGTTTCAATTCCTCTGCGGTACATGTTTCAGTTCCTATATGGTACAATTCAGACACAGACAGTTTTTATCTCGTCCAACCCTTCCCACTCTTTTCAATTCCTCAACGGTACAATTCAGACTTTTCAGGTGTTGCGAAAGTTAAGTTTTATTTAGAGTTTCAATTCCTCTACGGTACAATTCAGACTTTTCAGGTGTTGCGAAAGTTAAGTTTTATTTAGAGTTTCAATTCCTCTACGGTACAATTCAGACTCTGTTTCTTGGTTCTCATTGACAGCTCAACATAAACGTTTCAATTCCTCTACGGTACAATTCAGACCTTCCAGAATACAATGTACATCCGGTCCCGACTCTGGTTTCAATTCCTCTACGGTACAATTCAGATAAGACGAGGTGCAGGCGCAAGAAATCCGAGTACAGCTGTTTCAATTCCTCTATGGTACAATTCAGATTTGCACTTAGCATTAATCCTGTGCTGATCGGTAGCCAGTTTCAATTCCTCTACGGTGCAATTCAGACATATCCAACTGGAATTAAAGTTGAAAGCCAAAGCAGTTTCAATTCCTCTACGGTATAATTTAGACGTTGTCATTTGTAAAAAATTCGATGATCACGTATGTGTTTCAATTCCTCTACGGTACAATTCAGACAAGATGTCGGTAAAAAATACACCAAGCTGTTGACATGTTTCAATTCCTCTACGGTACAATTCAGA
>NZ_FRCN01000003.1:88706-89064 GCF_900142925.1 Chitinophaga sp. CF418 | reverse complement strand
GTTTCAATTCCTCTACGGTACAATTCAGACGTCAGTGACAGGGGGGAATGGACAGTAAATCTGTTTCAATTCCTCTACGGTACAATTCAGACTGATGGCTCTCGCTTAGGGAAATAGCAATATCCATCGTTTCAATTCCTCTACGGTACAATTCAGACCCATCTTACGAATAGGTTCCTTTGCCAGATATTCATAGTTTCAATTCCTCTACGGTACAATTCAGACTGGAGACTAACTGGGCTGGCGGCACATGGGGCGATGCAGTTTCAATTCCTCTACGGTACAATTCAGACACAAGGTGGTGATCAGCCCCTCGAAAGACAACTGGTTGTTTCAATTCCTCTACGGTACAATTCAG
>NZ_FRCN01000003.1:0-88596 GCF_900142925.1 Chitinophaga sp. CF418 | reverse complement strand
TGTTTCAATTCCTCTACGGTACAATTCAGACAATTTTATTGCTGAATATGAAAGCGCTTCGCTTGCTGGTTTCAATTCCTCTACGGTACAATTCAGACTAGTACAAGCTGAGCACTTCTTGCTGCAAACAAGCTAGTTTCAATTCCTCTACGGTACAATTCAGACTCCATTTCCCTTTTTTACCCATCATATAAGTATACTCGTTTCAATTCCTCTACGGTACAATTCAGACGTACCACCATTTCAGGGTATCTCTTACCGGCAAAAGGTTTCAATTCCTCTACGGTACAATTCAGACAAGGTACTGCCGTGGTTTGTTGAGGCGTGTCAGCTAAGTTTCAATTCCTCTACGGTACAATTCAGACCTGTCGAGTTTATGCACGAGCGGCAGCGGCTGTGGTGTTTCAATTCCTCTACGGTACAATTCAGACTGACCCCGGCATGGTTTGAACCAGGCTTGGAAGAATGTTTCAATTCCTCTACGGTACAATTCAGACTAAAGGCGCCGCATAAGATCCCGCAGAAAGGATTCCGTTTCAATTCCTCTACGGTACAATTCAGACCAGATAAAATAATCCTCTGTCTCCGGTTCACATCGGTTTCAATTCCTCTACGGTACAATTCAGACTTTGCGGAGGCAGCTGCCTCCTTAGCGGCCTTTTCTTGTTTCAATTCCTCTACGGTACAATTCAGACAGGCACGATGCGGCGGAACCTGTTGGATACATTATCGTTTCAATTCCTCTACGGTACAATTCAGACCTAGAGCGGGAATATAGATTTCATCCGGAAAGAAGGGTTTCAATTCCTCTACGGTACAATTCAGACCGTTCCTTCCGGCGCTCCACCGGCTCTCAAGCTCGTTTCAATTCCTCTACGGTACAATTCAGACTGTGCACACTGTTCGACGCCGGGGACGTGGAAGTTGTTTCAATTCCTCTACGGTACAATTCAGACTCTAATTCGATTTCTTTCTTCACTGTGATAGTCATGTTTCAATTCCTCTACGGTACAATTCAGACGATCCCAGGTCTTTTGGGTTAAATAAAGCCCTTGATGTTTCAATTCCTCTACGGTACAATTCAGACAGCCATACGGCGCGCCGCTTGTATAAGTAGCTGAGTGTTTCAATTCCTCTACGGTACAATTCAGACCGGATTCAGTAAGGCGGTTGAGCCGCTGATGACATGGTTTCAATTCCTCTACGGTACAATTCAGACCCGCTTAAAAAATAAGTTCAAATATCTAATTATCAATGAAATAATCTAACCTCAAACGCAGTTTTCACCCCTCCCAAGTCGTCCACCTATAAAAGTAAAATTTCTGCTGGACATAGACGATGATTCCAACTATTTGATAATTATTGTATTGTGTATTTAGACATAAGCCTGTGGGGGCAGGACTTCAAAGATATTATTAACCTCGACGCCTACAACATATTGTCAACTTCATTCTTTTCTTTACCAATGACCTGCTTTTCCAGCCATTTTTCCTGTCGGGTTTTAAAGATAATGAGACTGTCTTTCCGGGTATCCATAATTAACTCAGCTTCAAAAATGAGTTCCTTTAGTTGCACTGGACTTAATTCTCCTTCAAATACGCTGTTTTGGATCCAATGTAGGTATCTTCTGCAAAGTTTAAGCATTTTGGACACTCTCTTTTCTTCAATATCGTATACAAGTATGATATACATAAATTACCACCACGCTTTAAAAGGTTTATACTCTTCAATATTCAGCATATGCTTGGTTAATTTGTAGCATTCGAGTTCGATGAGGTGTTTGTAGCTGACATTTCTGCCAAGGGACCGGTGTTTGATCGTTTCGTTGATTTTCTCATCCCAGGCTTTAACAACAATTTTTCTTCCGCTTTCCTTTAATAGGCAGCTATTCAGCTTCTGGTCAAAATCACTGGGTTGTATTTGTTTTTTATTTAATAGGGAGAATATTAGACGATCCGCAAGTATTGGCTTGAAGATCTCGGCCAGGTCTAAAGCCAGTGAATACCGTCGTTCACCTGGTTGATGCAGGAAGCTGATTGTGGGGTTGAGCTGGGTATGGTAGATCATGTCAAGGCAAAGGGTGTAGCATAGGCTGTTAATAAATGAGATCATTGCATTAACTTCATTCGAAGGTGGCTGCTTGCTACGTTGACCCATTTCAAAATCATTGATAATAATGGAAAAAGCATCATAATAGTTTAATCTGATGTTCCCTTCAATTCCCATGAGCATTTCAATATCAATAGCTGATGATATGCTTTCGGTTAAAAATTCAATGCGGCTGATCTGTTCTGAGGTGTCTTTCTGCCGGTTATTGTAATATTTAAGGTTCTTCAGCATATTGAAAGCTGCTCCTTCCGTTAATTTTTGTGCGAGGGATAGTCGCTTCCTGGCGTTCGAATAAAGGTTTGTTTGGGCAATGAGCATTTTTCCTGCCAATAAATAATCTTTTGGCATATAAGACCCGGTGTAATGCTCATAATAATCGAAGAAGTGAACACTGATATGTTCTTTCCCCAGAAAGTTATAGAGAGTGCTATTGGTGTCCAGACTGCCAAAAACGTATAGGTTATCAACAGTTTCAACAGGGATGTACTTCGTGGAGGATTCATTTCCTTGCTCGTCCGTTGCAGAGAATTTAAGCGTATTATCTTTCCGGCTCATCCGGCCGGGGTTGAACAAATAGTATGATTTTTTCATGTAGACAGAATTATTCAGAAGCGTAACAAAACTCGTAGTAAGAGCACCTTTTGCAAATCGAACTGTTCAGGAGTGACGGACGTTTAGGTTTTTCGGCTCTCTGTGGATAACTGTGTTCTCCTATTAACTTCCCTTCCGCGACTAAATCTGACGTATGCTCAAGTGTAATACCATTTGAAAACAGCCATAGTTTTCGATGGCAAATATGATAGTAGTTGATATGAGTTGCCGTTATATTCATTCCTACCGGTACAATTAACATCGGACAGATAATCAGTTAACCTGGTTTTCAAAGTCAAACCGGCCGATCATTTCTGCTAATCTCTGCTCTGCTTTCTCCAGCGCATCAGCACTTCCAACAGAACCAGCTATATGACCTGAGGCAATTGGAGTAATAAATAACTCAGCTTTTGTTGATTCATCTATTTTAGGAACTGCCTGAGGGCGTTCTGTGTCGTCCCTTAAGTCGCCACGAATTGCATAAGCAATCTGATTGGCATTATCACTTATCGCCAGGGCAACCGTTTCCATCAGGCTGAAAGTGCGGGACTGATTGGATGTTATCCTCCAGTTAATTAATGCTTTGGCTAATGCAGGAATGATCTCCTCTCTTTTTTCTTTTGGGCAGATCAGGCATTTACCAAATATGTTCCTTCCTTCCAGCCAGCCTTCAGACCGAAGCTTCTTTTCAATGTCCGGGAAGAGTTCAGGTTCAAGTTTATTGGTAGAAACGCAGAACAACGTGCGTAAATCAATAGCGACGTCGTAAGCGAATAAACCACTGACGCGTGTCTGATCCTGTATAAATGCCCGGCTGGGTAAGGCTCTTTTGTTGGTTGTTAACCACTCATCCAATTCCTCTTTGGAGAGCTGGGCGCCACGCTTTTTGTTATCTAACCAGAATACCTTTACTTCATGGTGTTCCGGATGAGAAGTCCTGTCGAACGTGAGATTTTCTGTTGGATATTCAATGCCTCCCAAAAGCGGATGCAAAGGGCGCATGGCAGAGAAGGAGAGCGGGCTTCTTCTTTTAACCCCGAAACTCCCGCTTTCAGCTTTCATATAGCCTCCCAGTAGCTGATCTGTAAAAGACGGATCGCAGGGTGAGTGAGGCTCTTTCTGACTGGCCTTATTATCTTTTTTGTCGATCTCCCAGTTGAAGGTCATTGCGGAGAAGGGCATATTTAAGGCTTCCAAAACAGAGCGTTTCACCTGCTGACCACTGGAGTATGCCATTTTTTTTCCAAATTGTGGATCAACATAAAATTTCTGTCCGTCATTCACGGCAAACACAGTATGTTGGGCATGACGCAACCCTCTCAGGTAAATGAATGGTATAGTTTTCATGTGTATTAATTATTATTTACTTTTTGATAAGCATATTCGAAGCGGATAAGTGTTACAAAGAGAGGAAAATTGTCCGAAGGCATTCTGATAACCTGATCAACCACATTGCGGAAAACATCCTTGTTTTCCATTTCCAGTATCAGGGTAAGCCGGTCGATAAATGTCCGGATATTGGAAGCGCTTCGGGTATCTTCCGAAAGGGTATCCAGGTCTTTTTTCCCCCTGTTGGGCTTGCGCTCAAAGTCGATCAATGACTTTGCGACTTCTGAAGCTAATTGATGCAGATCAGTTTTGTTAAGCATAGCAATTATCCATAGTTTTAAAAGGTGATAATGAATGAATGATGTCTCGTTCGAAAATTTGAAGTCTTTTCCCTGGGCATAAGGAACTGAACCCTTAGGCATGAATTCCCTGAGCTTAGCTGGTTCCATTGCACTTAGACCTATACTTCCATTCCTACAGGCGGATTTAAAATTGTAAAATGTTTCAAGTGATTCTATATGTTCGTCTTTTAATACAGCGCCTTCTTTATTAATGAAAACTTTATCCCTGAATTCGTATAAGTGCTGAATGTCCGGAAGATATACTTTAATAAATCCGAGGGTTGTATTCGTTTGCGAAAGGTTATAGGCATATATAACAATCTCTTTTGAAGGATATCTCCTGGATAACCGGAAAAGTACCTTAGACCACTTCTGAGTGGGAATAGCCAGGCCGCCAATGCCTTCCGCGGCTTCAATATTATTGTAGTTAAAGTCTTCCTCGTCAAAATCCTCTGATAAGGTTAGGGATAGCCAATGTCCATTCCACGTCTCAATTTGTTTGTCCTTCACGTTAGGCGTTTGCTGAAGGAATTTCCGGTAATGTTTCCAACCCTTAAAAAGGTTTAACAGTATTTCTTCTTCATCGATCAGCATCGCAAATCCACCATTAACTCCTATAGCTAATGCTTCTCCTATCCATGAAGCATAGCATTCTTCTTCGTTGATATTAAAATTCATGTTTGTTAGTTGTCCGGTGGAGGTTGCCTGTATTCCCTCTGCTGCAAATCCCACATAAGTTGCCCCACTGGTAATACCACTACTGATCTTATTTTTCAGATTCTGAAATTGTGCCAGGGACCTGCTGCCATATTTAGCAACATCTTCTTGCGCAGGCTTTTGGAAGAATGGAGACTGGCCCACATGCATTAAATGTGATTCATCCTGGAAAAACAGGGGAAAGAATACCTCTTCAAAGAATTGAGCGCCTGAATAGCTTTCATCTTTGTTATATCTTTTTCTGTAAAGATGCAGGAATTTATTTCCGATATAGCTTGTATACATTTTATAAGAAATTATCGTGTTCAGTTAATTGTAAGCCAAACATACTATAAGCATTAGTGCTCTGAGGTATTATGAAAGGATATGAACCCACCTCTAATTGCTCATATTGATTCTTATATCTCATGATAGTCTGGTAATTGATGGGGATTTCAAATTGTTGCCGGGCTTCCCAGTCAGCATTTAAGTAGGCATCTCTGTCGCTTTCCAGGATGCAGGTAGCTCCTTCTATTTTCAGGGCATCTATTAGAATAGACTTTTTATTGTCGGTAAGTTCTTTAATAATATATCTGTCGTTTCTATAAATAAGGTGTATGTCGATCTCTTTTGTGTTTATCTCCGGATAAACTTTATCCAGCTTTTCCTGTAAAGAATTTTCTTTTAGCAATCCGAAGTTTTCTGGTAGTTCATCAAAGCTGGCTTTAAGTATATCCGATTTATACGGCAAGGAGCTGTTACCGGGATTGATAACATGAATTGGTTTGTATTTACCTAACGTATACTCGTTCCTGATCCTGTTTATTCGTCCAAATCGTTGTATCAAACTATCCAGTGGTGCACATTCTGTGATCATTCTATCAAAACTAATATCGAGACTAACTTCTACTACCTGTGTAGATACTACAACACAGGGTCTTATTCCGGATTTTCCGTTACCAGATCCATCTCCGTTAAATTCCCTTTTTAATTTTGTTTCCAACGCAACCCTGTCGGCTCTTTTAAACCTGCTATGAATAAGCATTTTGGGGATGTCTGGGAAATTATCCAGGAGTTTTTCGAATGCAGATTGCGCCTTCTTAATTGTGTTAAAAATCAAAAGAACTTTTTCCCCCTTGGCGAACGCTTCCTCCAGAATGTCATTTATCAGTTCTTCATCCGCTATTTTATCAATAAGATGCCGGTCGAATGTATCGAGAACAGGAGCAGGTAGCTTTACTTCATAGATATTATCTGCTTCGCCCAATATTTCGAATAGTTGCTTATAAAGAGCGGTAGGCATGGTTGCAGTGCCTATGTGAACATTGCAGTTTAATCTGATCAATGTTTTGACAAGCTCCAGTACCATTGCCATGGAAAAATCCGAATAAGTATGGATCTCATCGAGGATGATATCAGTACCCTGCAGGTCCAGTAACATGTTTTCATATCCTTTTATCCCGAATATGACAGCCGCCAGTTGGTGCGGAGTAAGTACTTTTACTGAAGAGCCAACTAATGGCTGAAGAATTTGCTCATCGTTGTTGTCTTTTGTGACGATCCGGGATG
Source organism: Chitinophaga sp. CF418 (assembly GCF_900142925.1). Taxonomy (GTDB): domain Bacteria; phylum Bacteroidota; class Bacteroidia; order Chitinophagales; family Chitinophagaceae; genus Chitinophaga. The sequence goes on along the minus strand of NZ_FRCN01000003.1, from coordinate 81,961 downwards.
TCGCATGTAACAGACGGATATCTTTATTGGGGACATTTTCCTTTATTCTTTCCCACATCGCATTGATAGAGGCCTGGAATGGCAATATATAAAAGATCCTGTTCCTGCATCTCCTGAGGAGAAAGTCTGTCTTCCCCGCTCCTGTGGGGGCTACCACAAATGTATGTCTCCTGATATCGTCTGATGAAAGTAAGGATAGGGGGTAGATATTGCTTTTCCGTTTTTCTCCATGATAATATTTTAAGTCCGGGACTTCAAATAAGGATCGTAATTGTTGCTGTGTGTTGTGTGTAAATGCCGAGGCAAAATGATCTGCTGACTTTAGTAAGCCCCGTAGCAGAGATACCCCGTTTTTCTTTTTGTCACAATAGCTGACTACGTAACTTAGCGCTGCTTTTGCCTCTTCTCTGGGTATTTCCCTGACGGGATATCCAAAATGCTGGATAATTTCCAATCCATGGACGTACCATTCTTCCCAATCTTTCAGATGGTTATCCAGGGTGTCCCGAAACCTTGTAAGATCCAGAATGCCTTTATCTCCCGGATCATTAACAATTGACTTATGATGTGCAATAACAAGATCTATTAAAAGATCCCATTCAGATGCAGAAAAGCAGGGGAGGAATGCTAAAGATGAGATTTCATGTCTATGAATGAAGTCCCATGCAAAATTGTCCAGTAAAGATGTTCCCTTATGATTGTGTATCTTTCTCTGAAAATGTGGATGGGCTTTACCCAGATCATGCAGAATAGCCCCTTTTCTGGCTATTTCCGGATCTATTTCCAGATTAAACTTCTTTGCAAACAGTTCTATTGCCAGCACTACATGCTGGGTGTGCTCGAGTAATGATAAATTTCCTTCAAGGGCGCTTTTAGCCAGAATAGGACATGTCATCTTCATACCGGGATCTGATAGGGTTACCATATATTTTTAGTTCACCAAACATTTCAACAGCGTTGTTAAACCGGTTATGTCCAACTTTAAATCCGGTTTCGGCTGTTGCCGCCAGCAGTTCGAAGCCGTCAAGCTTCTCCAACATTTCTTCATCTGCTGTAAATAGATGTTCGGGGAAAAGCAGGTCTTCGTTTCTGCATAAGCATATTGTCTGGGTCATAGCAATCTCCGCATCAGATTGTTGTGTAAAGGCGAGATATAAGTTCGGATTAATTAATATGCCCCGGTTTATTATACCAATATTGGTTTTATATTGATTCTTGTCTTTGTAAATATTAATTCCACCTTTTGACCAGGTTCTTTCCTGTTGAATATCTATGCCCTGATAGTTGAGTCGATGCCTCTTAATTTTCAACATTTTCCCCGGAGTATCTTCATTCAATAATTCAGGAAATAGTTTTTTCTCAATACCTTCAATTATTGAAGGTGTCAGAAATTGCTGACTGAAAGTTTCGCTGTCTCTGACAGCAGTCCAGGGTTTAATAAACCCGAATGGTCCGGAGTACTTTACGATATAATAATTCATACTGTTCTATTTTAATGCACCAAATCCAATGCCTGTACTATTACCTATTCCCACATGCCAGGCAAATTCAATCTGTTCAGGCGTACCTTCTATAATAACCGGACAGATGTTAACCCTGTTCCCGATTTCTTTATACTTAATAATCTTTGTTCTGGGAGTTGGATATGCCGCATCGAAGGCTACTCTGAGACCTTCAGCTGATAGGCCGGCAATTGTTAGTTTTTTTTGAAGCGCTTCTGTCAGATATTGGCTGGCATTGGGATCGTTATGCTCAATGTGCTTTTCATTATTGTCCTGCTTTCTTTTAATAAGTATCGGACTGGCTGTACGAAAAACTTCCTTGTTGGAAAAGACCGGAGGTGCTGTTATTTGTACTCCGGAAACTTTAATCCCGAATGCAATTAGGGGATCCTGCCTTATGCCGGAAAGTATTTTTTTTAATAATTTGTCATCATATGCACTAATAAAAAAGGAAGACCTGTCTGTAGTTCTGATACCCTGGGAGCTAGTATGCACTTCTTGGAACCAGGAGAAGGAATAGAGACTGGTTTTATCGTGTATCTCATTTTCGGGGCCGATCCATTTGTGAAGCACTCCGGTCAGATAGTGTTGATAATTGAAGGGCACTGTTTCGGTGCTCTTAGTGATCTGTAGGTATAATCTCATAGCTGAGCAATATTTATTGAGAATAAAAATTCAGCAGGTATGGGGATATAGTAGGGGCACGATATTACTAAATGAAGTCCTGGAATAAGTTAATTACATGTTAATAGGGAAAAATCCCCCCAGCCTTAATCAAATATTTGTTAGCTGAACTATCTGTAGTATTTGGCATCCTTTTCATCCGGAAGAGCGACTGCCTCCTGGCGTAATATTTGAACCTTTCAGTAGTAACAATACCCTCAGATCAATATGAATATGAAAGGTAAAATCTATTCCGGTACAAGCGGACTTGTGCTGCCCGTCGCCAATAAACTGGCTTTCCCGCCGGCTTATAAGGATAAAAGCAGGCTTTCATATTATGCCTCTATGTTCAACAGTCTTGAGGTGAACAGCTCATTTTATAAGGTCCCAATGGATACAACTACGAGGCGATGGGCAACTGAAGTACCGGAAGGATTTAAGTTTACATTTAAAGTATTCAGGGGGATTACCCATAATAAGGCGCTTGCTTTTGAAGATGAGGTGGTAGAGAAATTTATGCACGTGATTGACCAGGTAGGCAACAAGAGAGGCGCTTTATTGGTACAGTTTCCAGCCAGTATTATTTTTGACAGTTTTCCACAGTTAGAACGTTTGCTGAAGAGCATCCGGCAATGCGATCCGAAGAAAACATGGAAATTAAGTATTGAGTTCCGACATACATCATGGTATCGGAAGGAAACATATAAGCTGTTAACAAGATATCACGCGGCAATGGTAATGCACGATATGCCTAAATCCATTCCTCCTCACATAACGTCCCGGCTTGACTTTGAATATGTGAGATTTCACGGACCCACAGGTGACTATAAAGGCGGGTATACAGCGGAAGTGTTGCAGGGATATGCAGATAAGATCAATGCCTGGTTAAAAGAAGGAAAAACTGTCTATATTTATTTCAACAATACCGTCGGTGATGCACTCAAAAACCTGATGACGATTAATGACTTTATTGTAAACACATAAAAATAAAGCGCTAATTTGTAGCATGATCATCAGGAAAAGAGAACATTGGTTCAGAATGTTATTTGTATGGCATGGGTCTGTACTCCCCAAGCTATTACCACGATTAATACTACTGTTTATTATTGCCGTGGGAGTAGTCTATTTTCACGGAACACTCCTGACATATAAAATCCCTCTCAACCCGGCGCCGTTCACGCTGTTTGGGATAGCGCTGGCGCTCTTTCTGGGTTTCCGCAATAATGCAAGCTATGACCGCTTTTGGGAAGGGCGTAAGCTATGGGGCGCATTGCTGAATGATACACGCTCTCTTGCCCGGCAAGTATTATCTTTTACGAACTTCGCAGAGGGCGACAAGACGGCCCTTGGCTTTGTACAGCTGTTGATCGCTTGCACTTATGCCCTGAAGCATCAGCTGAGAGGAACAGATGCGCAGGATGATCTGAAGAAAAGGCTATCGGAATCGCAGTTTGAAACCGTTATGAAAGCGCGGTTCAAACCTGTAATTATCATGCGGCTTATGGCCGAATGGGTGCAGCATTTAAAGCTGAAGGGAAAGATAGATACTATCCAGCAGGCTGCTATTGATCAGAACCTGGACAAGCTTTCAGATATATTAGGTGGTTGTGAGCGGATTGCATCTACACCTATCCCATATAGCTATCGTGTACTGCTACACCGCACAGTGTATATATACTGTTTCCTGCTGCCCTTTGGACTGGTGGATAGTCTTAGCTGGTTTACACCGTTTATTGTGACATTTATTGCTTATACATTTGTTGCCCTGGAGGCGATTGCGGATGAGATTGAAGATCCGTTTGGAATGGAGGCGAATGATCTTGCCTTGAATGAGATGTGCCGGGTGATTGAATGGACTTTAACTGAGATGGCTGGAGAGCCATGGAGTGGTGCTGAAGAGGTGAGGGGTACGGTGATTGATTGATACCCTTGTTACAGAAAAATACGACAGCGTCAAATAATCAACAAGGGCAGAGGCCAGCGGATTAATCCACTAGTGTCTGCCCTTGTATTTAGTAGACAGGTGCGTTTACAAAACCATTGTTGCGTCTTTTTATTCCACTACAACCAGCTGTTTAGCCACCCACTGTTTACCGTCGAAAATACGGACGATATAAGTGCCTGGTAGAATACCAGAGAGATTAACAGTTGTTTTCCGTATACCGGCGCCCAATCTTTGTATTTTTACCACATCACCTTTCTGACTGATAATACGCACTTCCCGTATATCTTTCCCCGTACCAGCCAGTTTCACGGTTTTAGCTGTCTGTGACGCCTCAGTTGATATGGCTATGCTACCTCTTGCAGGGTTAGGATAAACACTGAAATTATCTGCTGTACAGGAATTAAAGAAGGCAAATCCGAAATCGGAGGTTCCACAGGCAGACGTATTAACCCTTACTGCCACTTCATGGCTACAGATATCATTGTTAGTGATGTTAAGCCTTGCACTGCCGGAAGTCGTTGTTGTAACTACATGTCCATCCAGGTGCCATTCGTAGGAAGTAACGCCCGGACCTGATGAACTTGCGCTGGCCATAATACGGTTGTGCAGCGGATCATACTCCCCGCTTACTATAGGTCTGTCAGGGCCTACATTGATAGTCCTGGAGGCCAGTAATACTGTGCCGTTGCAGATAAAAGCGTTTAAGGTGATTGTTCCATTTGCCAGTGACGCGGTTCTTGTCAAAGTCACCTGGTTACCCGCAGGCGCTGAGGTAACGATGCCTGATGACACAGTCCAGGTAATATCCAGGGCGCCATGAGCATTGGGCAAAGAGTAGACGCTCGGGGAACAAACATTGTTGCTGCCGTTGATCGTCAACAGGCTGCCACTTGCCGCACCATAAATAGCCCTTATTCCGTCGATGTCATCCTGTGCTAAATATCTATGGCTTCCGCTATAATAGGGATACATTAAAGCCCCTTGAACAGTTGAATGCGCCAATCCTAACGCATGGCCTATTTCATGTGCAGCCACTGACATCAGGTCAATGGGCTGTGATCCATCACCTCTGGTGCCCAGCGTCCAGGTCTCAGCATCATCAATGTGCATGTCTCCCGGAAGGCCGTTTGGACCAGATGGCGGGGGGTAGAAAGTATGGGCCAATACACCGCCTGCTCCATCAAAGGGAAAACCATCACCATGATCTCCCGATGCCCAGCTGATGACGATGTCAGCATTAGCTGCACAACTCTCTACAAAAGCCAGATTAGTCTGGGCTGCCCACAAGGCAAATGCGTCCCGGATGGCCTGTCTTTCCTGGTCGCCTGCAATATCATCTGTTCCGTTTTGAAAAAAGTAAGTGATTATCCGGTGATCCCAGCTATTCCCCTGGATCGTAAATTCTCCAATCTGGGGATTGGATACAGAAATACCGCCGTTATCATATTTGAGCTGGGCATACATTTTTCCGGACAACAACAACAATGCAAAGAATAGAATTTTCTTCATGTAAGTAGGGTTTATATTAAAAAAGAAAGAATGCTGTAGTAAGCTTGAGGTGCGGAGGATCGGTGTCACAAACGGGAAAACAGGTTGATAGTCTGTATGTGAACGTAGCTTCTGCGGAAATGGTCTCTACCCTGAATTTTGGCTGAGGTCTAACCGGGCAACTGTGTACTTGGCGCTTTCTTCATGGTTAACTATTTGGGCTACTTAAATATATCAAAAATCATCTAAGAATCGAAAATTATATTATGTAAGGTGCCAAAAAAGAGTAATCGTTATTGAGTATTTCTGGTCACTATATTTCGTGAATCTCATCGTCATGACGCGATATTTAGTGTACTGAGCGGAAGAATAATTTGCTTAAAATATTGATAATCATTTGTTATATTCGGTGGCATATCTGTTGCAAGAAATAGTTAGGGAAAAATGGAATATAAATACCCCCATTCAAAACTTACCTGATGGAAACGAACAACATGAATGTAGTAAACGTAGGGCCAATACTGGATGACTTGCTTACGACAATAAAAAAAGAAGCCATTCCGGAATATGTTTATCTGAACCGCTCTGCCACGGCACTTCATAGGAATGCCCTGGGTATCATGGAAGATACATTGCCTGAGATATTGCAGCTATTAGGTATTCGTAGCCTTATGGTGAACAGTAGTTATGATCATACTCCCCTAAATGCATTACGCATTGACATTCCGGAAGCGACAAAAGAAGAGTATTTATGGCCCTATCTGAGAAAGGATGAAGTGATCAGAGAACTTCAGGCCTTATTCAGGAATTGCCGTATGGTAGGTTTTGATAACTGGGCCGCTATTTCAAGTGCTTCGAGCGTATGGGACGGTCTGCTAAATGATGTAATCAAACCGCTTGAACGAACTGACATTGAATTTCTGTTCTACCTTGGAGATCCGGTGGAGAAGTTATCTTTCCAGGTCGGCGAAGCACTTGATATTGTAAGCGATTTTTCGCTAAATGGACAGGTAACTTTTGCCCTCGATGAAGGAGAGGCTATCAACCTGTGGAAGATACTTAATGGTGTTGGCAAAGACGCTTCATTAGGAGAGCAGACCTATATAGATCTCCGGAGAAAATATTATTCCATTTTCAGAACAATGGATATTGCCAGGGTGCTAATTTACTCAGCTTCTAATGCGCTGGTATTTACGGAGAAAGAGCAGTTTGCTCTCACCCGCAAAATAGTGGATCATGAGATAGAGGTGGCTCCGGATGCACGCTTGAATTATATCGTTGGCTTTAGTACCGGGTTGGCTTTACAGCTTAGTATGGCGCATTGTATTGCGCTTGGCCTCATTGTATTTGGAGCTCAGGGTGAACTGAAGACAAGTTCGGATAAAAAGGATCTGATAAAATATACTGAGGATTGGATCGCTGATTTGCATAGAACGGCTACTATTAATCTTTATGGAGAATAATTGCATGTAGGGAAGTCTGGAAATGGTACATATATGATTTTAAGTAAAATTTTCCCCTGTCGCCACCCCTACTGACATAGGGTTGTCACTCCGGTCATTCAATTTTGTCCTAAATACTAAAAACGGACATATATGACTACACAGGAAATTGCAAACAAATATTATGAGCTGGCTTGCCAAAACGAATACATCCGAATACAGGATGAATATTATGATGATAAGGTTATATCCGTTGAACCGGAACATGCAGCCTTAAAGGGAATGCAGATTGTCACAAAAGGGAAACCAGCCGTTGTGGCCAAAGGCGTAGCTTTTCGTGAATCACGGGAAGAGCTTCATAGCCAATCCTGCAGTGAGCCATTGATCTCAGGAGATTTCTTCAGTGTGATACTAAAAAGGGATATCACGTTTAAAAATAAATCCCGCGTGCAACTGGAAGAGATTGGTATATTCCAGGTTAAAGAAGGAAAGATCATATTGGAACAGTTCTTTTATTAATTGAACGTGTTCTTATAAGCAACAGAAGCCGTCAAAAGTAATTGACGGCTTCCGTTGCTGGTTAGTAGCCCGGATTTTGTTTTAATATCCGCGACGCGTTCAGCACATTCTGACCTATAGGGAATATTGTCGTATGATCATCAGCGTCCGGTTGTTTATCCCACCAGGTGCCCGTATGAAAAACACCCCAGCGTACCAGGTCAGTTCTCCTTCTGCCTTCCACCAGGAACTCACGGCCCCATTCATCCAGCATCTCCTGGTCTGTCAGCTGACTGCCATCGGCCTTGTACAGGCTGGGTGAACCGGCTGGATAGTTGCGTGCCCGTACTGCGTTTAACAAGGCGGCTGCACCTGATCTGTCCTCAGCCCTGTATTTGCATTCAGCGTAAGCATAATAGATCTCTGCCAGCCTTATCTCTGCATAGGCAGAAGATATCTTATGATCATCATTATTAGGATAATAAGGATATTTTACCGGGAAAACGCCTGAGTTATGATCGCCATGGTTCATATTGGACTCCTTGTCGCTGATCTTAGTGCCCGGTGGTGTGTTCAGGAACATGCCTACCTGATCGCGTAAGAATAATGGATAGGGGCCCTTATTGCCTCTTACAGTGTCCGTCCGCCCGTCTGCATTTACATAAGGCAGGTAACCATATAGAAACATGCCTTCGCGCTTGCTGTTGCCCAGATTCAGGTATTTTTTAATCCGGTAGTCATCGGGATAACGCTGGAACTTTATGAACGGTTTTCCCAACGCGAAAGGATATTCTACACTGTCCACATCCCGGCCTGGCTGTAAAGCATACTTGGGGTTTGCTTCACCAAAATCTGTAAAGCCAAGATAGCGGGTAGCCTGATAAGGCATCATCCAGAAATACATACCATCTGTATACTGCCAGTGTGTGAGCCCGAAGCTTCCCGGGAAGCCGAAAATGGTTTCCGGTGATTGCCTGTTGTTATAGTCAAACGGAGCGTCCCACCTGCTTTCCAGGGCATAAGTGCCATATTTGCCATCAATGATATCCTGGCATACGGTTGCGCAATCGGAGAACCTGTCCTGGCCGGTATATACCTTTGCATTCAGATAAAGGCGCACGAGCAGTGCGGCCGCGCCTCCCTTTGTCCACCGGCCGATGGCGTTGCTGCCCAGGTCTTGCCTGGTGGGCAGGGAAGGGATAGCATCTTTCAGTTCCTTTTCAATGAAATCAAAAGCTTCCTGTGGTGTTACCTGTGGTCCGGATTGTGTTTCTCCTTTTACTTTGGTAACAATCACCATGTTCCTGTAAAAATCAAGTACGCGGATGTTGAGCCATGCCCGTAGCGTTTTCAGTTCAGCAATGTAGTCGTCCAACTCTGCCTGCGTGAGCCCGAATTTGCCGGGGTTCTGAATGCCCTGTAGGTCTTCCAGGGAGTTGGTGGCGAGGTTGATACCCTGATAGAATGCATTCCAGGCGTCGCTGGTATAATTGTCGTTAGGAGTCCATGTGTGATAATGCACCCGCTGGTATTGCGCGCCATCATACCAATCGCCCTGCCTGTTGAGTGTCATTAGTTCATCTGTGCTGTTCTCCTGTAGCATGAAAGAAGAGCCGCCCTGTATGCTCCAGTAGGAATGTTCAAACGGCCGGAGAAAGTCGCGTATCACATCCGCCTTTGTTTGCAGAAAGTTATCGGAAGTGATCCTGTCATATAATTTTTCATCGAGGTTAGTACAGCTTCCACTTAGCAGCAGACCTGCCAGCAGGATAATACAGCCTTTTATATTACGTTTCATTTTCAGACGGATTAGACTTTAGAAATTAAGTTGAGCACCAAAAAGCAGCTGGGTAGTGGCGGGATAATAATTCAGGCTGCTGTTGACCCCTGGATACAAACCATTCACCGGAATAAGATCAGGATCTCCGCCGGTAAATTTCGTAAATGTATACAGGTTCCTTGCGGTAACGTATACGCGCAGAGAGCTTAGATACCTGAACCGCACAGGCTGCGTATAACCCAGTGACACGTTATCTATCTTGACAAAGCTGCCTGATTCCAGGAAATAGTCAGACAAGGCTGAACTGGTAGATGCGCTGGTCAACTTTGAATATTTGCTGCCATCATAAGCGGTGGTCAGTACGTTGGCATCTGACTGTGTTGCAGGCGTACCAAGGTAGAATGCTACAGTGTTGAATACCTTATATCCAAAAGAGCCGCGCAGGAAAATGTTCAGGTCCCAGTGTTTGTAGGTAAATGTATTACCCAAACTGGCAGTGAATTGTGGAAGTCCATTGCCCACGAATTGTTTGTCGTCATTATTAGCTTTATCAGCAGTGACAATATCACCTTTTCTATTGTATACCAGCAGTGCTCCATTGTCATTTACGCCGGCAGATTTCAGTGCATAGAAACTACCGATACGCTTGTCTTCCTGTAAACGCTGCAGGTTACCAGGACTTCCCGGCGCCGGCATACCCACTACATCTATGTATTTCTGTCCTTTAAAAAGCTCATTGGAAAAGGAAACGAATTTGTTACTGTTGCTGGCGCCTGCAAAGGAAATGTTGTAATTGAAATGCTTCCTCTTTATCACATTGGCATTCAGCTGTAATTCCAGGCCGGAATTTTTCATAGTACCCACATTGGCGTAGGTCTGACCCTGAATGTTGGGCGGATTTGACACGGCGTAATATCCCAGCAGGTCTTTATTGGTGCGGATATAGTAGTTAAGGCTACCGGTAAGGCGGCTGTCCAGTACCTCGAAATCAACGCCCAGGTTAAAGTTGAGCGCTTTTTCCCAGTGCAGGTCATAGTTGGTATTCTGGCTGGGACCCCATACCTGGTAGGTCACCCCGTTGAATACATAATAGCCGTAACCGCTATAGGTATCCAGCGACAGATAGTTATCGAAATCCTGGTTGCCGGTTTCTCCATAGTCGGCTCTAAGCTTTAGCTCATTCAACCAGGAAATACCCTGCATAAATTTTTCCTCGCTGATCCTCCATGCTGCTGATACCGCCGGGAAATATCCCCATTTGTTATTGCGTCCGAACTTGGAAGAGCCTTCTCTTCTGATGCTGGCCGACAGGAAATATTTCTGGTCGAGGTCATAGTTTACGCGACCAAAGAAAGCCACCAGCCTGGAGCTGTTCTTGTACGATCCAACATTGTTCTGTCCTTCCTCCAGGTTCCACAAGCCCGAGCCCAGGTTGTTCCAGGTCAGCACATCTGATGGGAAATTTTCGTTGGAACCAGACAAGCCGGAATAGGTAAACTGCTGGAAGGAATAGCCGCCAAGCAGCCTGATAGCGTGTTTGCCAAAATCCAGCGAGTAATTGCCGATCCATTCGAAGCTCTTCTGGTCGTTCTCATCATATTTCTGTGAGGCGGTATTTCTGCCAGTGCCTCCATTGATAGCAGCTACGTTGGTATTGGTGCTGGGCGTAAAATGCATTTCGCGGAAAACGGAATTTACCTGACCTACCGTGAGGATGGTATTCAGGTTCTTCAACAGGTTTATCTTAAAGGAGCCGTTGATGTCCAGGTATTTGATATCCTGCTGTGCCAGTACCGTCCTGGCTGCCTCCACAGGATTGTTGGAGAAAAAGCCGGTTCTGATATAAGCGTATTTGCCTGTACTGTCATAGGGAGACAGGGTTGGATTTAGCGTCAGTGCATAGTTGAATCCTGAATAATCCGCCATGTTGGTTTTTGCCATTCTCGGCGCTACATTCAGGTTTACGCTGTAGAGGCCATTAGCAGAACTGTGGTTCAGGTTGACACGTGCACCGTATTCTTCTTTGGAAGACCGGTAGTCAATTCCATTGGCCTTCCGGTAATCTGCGGATGCCATAAAGTTGGTACGATCCGATCCACCGGAAAACTGCAGCGTATGTTTCTGCGATAGGGCAGGGTTCCTGCTTACCGCGTTTAACCAGTCTGTATTGCCGCCATGGTCTACCCCACGTTTATGTGCCAGGAACTCATCCCTGGAAAGCACAGACAATTTATTGGTGATGAAATCCAGTCCCATATATCCGTCGTAAAACAGACGGGAATCGCCAGTACCTTTCTTGGTCGTGATAACGATTACGCCGTTGCTGCCACGTGTACCATATATAGCAGAAGCTGCACCACCTTTCAACACATCTATGGACTCAATGTCGTTTTGGTTCAGGTTATCTATATTCCCTCCGGGAACGCCGTTGATCACGTATAAAGGTCCAAGTCCTGCATTACGGGAGGAAACACCGCGTAACTGTATGCTAGGCGTAGAATTGGGGTCCGCTGCGGCGCTGTTGGCGATGGTAAGACCAGCCACTTTGCCCTGCATGGACATCAATGCACCGTTGCCACCTACAGATAATAGCTCTTTGGATGTAAGATGGGTAATGGCGCTGGACACTTCTTTCTTATTCAGGGTACCATAACCAACACTCACCACATTCACACCACCCAGGGTGGTACCGGCCGCAGAGAGGGCTACTGTAATCTGGTTTCTGTTGCCTACAGCAATGGACCTTTCGGTATAGCCAATAAATGAAACGATTATTGTGATATTAGCCGCTGCATGTTGCAGGGTAAATTCCCCTTTTTCATTGGTAATGGCGCCATTTGTTGTGCCCTTGATGGCAACCGTTGCTCCGGGCAGTGGCACACCGTTTTCATCAGTCACCTTTCCGCGCAGGAGAAAACTGGCGGATGGCGTTGTGTCCCGCTGCTGCTGGCGCGCGGCTTCAATCAGTACCACTTTTTCCCGGATAGTATAGGTAACCGGTAAGCCCTTCAGACTTTCATTCAGGGCGGTGGTAAGGGAAGCATCTTTAATATCTATGCTGATAACAGTGGATTTATCCAGCACGGTTTCATTCCACAGGAAAGAATAGTCAGTGCGGGCCTCAATGTACCTGAATACTTTCTCAAGCGTGATCCTTTTTGATGAAATGGTCAGGCTTTGAGAAAAACCGGCAGCACATACATGCAATGAGCCTATAAGAAGCAGAGTAGCAGTGATCCTCATAATTAGTAGCAATTTGGCAGGCAAACGCCTTCCCCTGGCGGGTACTTTGCCGCAAGCGAGTAGTTCCATACTTTTGTGAAAGTGGATTTAAAAGTTAAACAGTCAATTCATGCAATCTTGGTTGGATAACGGACAATCCATACATGCGGGTCCTGACTGCAATCAGGATCCGCTTTCTGTAATTCTCCGTATGCTGGATAAAAAGTTGGCTAATAGTCCATACGTGGTTCAGTTTAATTGTGGAAAAAACATATTCGTGGAAAAGTAATTCTATGGCGGCTATGGCAGTATCGTTATTGTTCTGTCGCTTATACTATAATGCACGCCGTTCGCTCCTAAAAATTCCATTACTATTGATAAGTTGACGTTCCTGTGAAGGGAGCCTCCGATGTGGATATCAGGGACCTTCCCTTTATAAACTATGTCTACATCATACCACCTGGATACCTGGCGCATCAGGTCTGCAAAATCGGTATTGTCAAAAGATAGCCTGTTCCTTGTCCATGCGATGATCTGGTCAGTGTCTACAGTTTTTGCAGACAGGTGGCCGTTGTTCCTTTCCATACGTACCTGCTGACCCGGCCTGAGCACCATTTCCTGCGTGGCGGTCCGGAGTTTTACAGCGCCTTCCAGCAGTGTAGTTCTGGAATTATCCTCATCGCTGTAGTCGGTCACGTTAAATTGCGTACCCAGTACCACCACTTCTGATTTGTTCAGCTGTATCACAAAGGGCATATCTGCAGTTTGGGCAACCTCCAGGTAGGCCTCTCCGGATATCTCCACCCTTCTTTCCCTACCTGCGAATACCGTGGGAAACCGGATACTGCTGCCGGCATTTAATAATACCTGCGTACCATCGGACAACACCAGTTTGAACTGACGTCCCCGTGGAGTGGTTATCATATTATATACAGGCGCCCCTTTCCCCAGGATGCCGTCTTTACGATAATTGAGTCGTCCCTCTTCTTTCAACAGCCGGGCATCGCCCTGTTGCGCCAGCACTCCATTGGAGGAACTGTCCAGCAGTATCTGGCTGCCATTGGCGAGTGTCAGTACCGCGCCGTTCTTTCCGGGCGGTACGTCAAAATGTGTGGCCGCCGTTACATTGATGGGCACGGGTTTACTATGCTGCTGCAATGAAATGGTTACGACCAGCAGGATGACTGCCGCGGCTGCAGCTGTCGCAGCTGCTTTCCACCAGCTGAATATTGGCTTCTTTTTTTCAATCCTGGCTTCCAGCAAAGCAAATACTTCCGCCGGATTGTAGTCCTTTGTATGAACGGCGTATGCCTGGTTCTGGAATGTTTCATCCAGCCACTGGTCTATGACTTCCGGATAGTGACCTTCATGGATATAGGCATATAGCTTATCCAGTTCGCCTTCCTCCAGGGTATCGTCCCGGTATCGTTTCAATAATTGTTCTAATTCATCCTTATTCATTGTGGTATATTATTAGGACATGCCCGTTCCAGTATATAGACGGATGAGCAGTAAAAAGGAAAACATGGTTTTTCAGAAAAAATGAAAAAAAGTATGTCCCAGGTCGAGGAGTGCAATGACCAACAAACTATCGGCTTCCTTTACCAGTAGTTTTCTCAGCATCAGCAGGGCGCGTACCATATAGGTTTTGGAGGAAAGAGGGGATATTTCCAGGCGTCCGGCTATTTCTTTGTGGCTCAGCCCTTCCAGCTGGCTGAGTGTGAATACTTGCTGCAGCTTGAGCGGCAGACTGTTGATGGCTGCCTTCATCTTCTCGCCTAATTGTTTTTCTTCCAGTATTTCCTGCGGGGAAATTCCTTTGGCTGAAAAATAGTGCAGCAGGAATTCCCGGTTGGATTCCCGGAATATGGTGGTTCTCAGCTGGTCCCGTACCAGATTGCGTGCAATTGTGTACAGATAACTGTCAAAATTTCTGACGGCGGGCAATTTCTGCCGGTGATCCCAGATCTTTAGAAAAATGTCCTGGGTCAGATCTTTGGCCTGTTCAGGAGACTTTGTCAGATGCAGACAGGCGCCGAACACCTGGTCCCAATAAGTTTCAAATAAGTACTGATAGGCCTGCCTGTCGCCATCCGCTACAAGCTGCAGCAATTCCTGATCTATGTAATTATTATTGTTCAATAGTGAGTACCCAAAAATAAGGCACTATATAGGGCTTTTTTTTGCATTAGGCAAGTGGTGGGGGATTAGACCTGAAATTAGCTTCAAACCTGGTATGAGAATATTGCGAACATGAATGTGCATAATGCGTATCATACGGGGCAGATTCTCTATATCCGTAAGCAGGCAGGGAACTGGAATGCGGAGAAGGGGGTTAAGTAAAGTTAGTCTGCTACTCAAATGACCCTTATCAGTTTTCCTTTTGACCAGGATCAGGAATCGCTACCCGCTGGCATTGTACTTTAGCGGCGCTCATGAAACAGATTATACGCATCACGAAGATATTCAGATTTGAAATGGCCCATGCACTTTCCGGACATAACGGACTTTGCAGACATATTCACGGACATTCCTATCAATTGGAAGTGACTATTGGCGGAGAACCAGATAATACTCCCGGGCATAGCGGTGAGGGAATGGTATTAGATTTTGCCGGATTGAAAGCAATTGTACAACAGGAAATCATTCTACCGCTGGACCATGCTTTAATGTTAAAGAACGGCGGTATACCGCCCTTTGCGGAAAATGACAGTGAATTGTTCGGAAAGATTGTGTGGGTGCCCTGGCAGCCGACTTGCGAGAATATGGTGCTGGATTTTTCCAGGCGTATTATCAGCAAGCTACCAGAACGGGTGGAACTTTGCAGCCTGAAATTGTACGAAACAGATACTTCTTATGCTGAATGGTATGCCAGTGATAATCTATAGATTAGATTCCTGCTTTGCGCTATCAGGGAATGCGCTTATCTTATTGCCCGATCAGGCCGATATAAGATTTTTGTGTTAAAAAAGAATCAGCTTTAGCGAAAATTGAATATTTAATATCATAGATTTATCTATAATTTCAGTTTTAAATAATCCACGTTTTTTTTGAAATGTTATGCTAACGTTTGCATAAATAAACATCAACTCCCGGAACCGGGAATTTTCTTGGCGCATTACGATTGAAAGATAAGCAACAATAACCGGCAGCATGGATGCGCGTAACCCATTTATGGCAGTATTTAAACTGGTGCTGTATTGATCGCGGAGCGTAGATCATAGCTGCTCCTGCGTTGAATTCCGCGGAATATGAAAGACTGTTCCCTCATCAATGATATCTGTCAGGATATGGTCATAGTCATTTTGCAATAGAAGCATGATGTTGATAACCTAATCATCTCCAATCTCAGGATAAAATAAAACCTGGGATGGAATTGACATTGACTATTGCGATAACATACGCTTCCGGTTGTACGATAGACTGCCTTTGGGTGATGATTCCGCCTGAGAGAACCTGGAAGAGGTCGTTGTTTTAATCATTTGTTAGCAATGTAACACATCGAAAATTCTGAGTAACCTATATTAATCAATCGTAGAAAATTTAAAATGAAAAAACTTGCTATCCTTTTATTCGCGTTGTCTCTGACACCTCTGTTGCTTTCTGCTCAGCAGAATGCTGCCCATGACGGGAAAATGGAATGGTGGCGTGAAGCGCGTTTCGGTATGTTTATCCATTGGGGTGTATATGCTGTTCCTGCCGGTACTTACAACGGCCAGCGCATCAATCGCATCGGCGAATGGATCATGAATCGTGGTAAAATACCGGTGGCCGATTACCAGGCATTTGCCAAACAGTTCAATCCTGTAAAATATGATCCCGATGCATGGGTAAGGATGGCGAAAGACGCGGGTATGAAATATATTGTCATTACCGCCAAACATCACGATGGTTTTGCCATGTTTGATTCAAAGGCCAGTACCTGGGATATTGCAGATGCCACGCCTTATCATAAAGACCTGTTAAAGCCATTGGCTGAAGCCTGCCGTAAATATGGTATCAAACTCGGTTTTTATTACTCGCAGGCGCAGGACTGGAATAATCCGGGTGGAGCTGCTTCGCGTAAGGTAACATCAGAAGGCTGGGCCAATCCCGATTCTGCCCGCATCGACGCTTATACTGCCGCTAATAATGGTCACTGGGATCCTGCTCAAACAACTAAAACCATGTCGCAATACATCAATGAGGTAGCTGTGCCGCAGGTGAAGGAACTGCTGACCAATTATGGCGATGTGGCTGTGCTCTGGTGGGATACGCCTACTAACATGACCGACGAGTATGCAGAAAAGTTCAATGAACTTTTAAAACTACAACCTAATATCATCACCAATGACCGCCTCAAAAGGCCAAATTATCCTGGTGATTATAAAACACCCGAACAAAGAATACCGAACCTGAGCGAACTGGATGGAAAGGATTGGGAAACCTGTATGACGATGAATGAAACCTGGGGATACAAGAGCTATGCAAACAACTGGAAGAGCACCGAAACCCTGGTGCGTAACCTGGTGGATATTGCTTCCAAAGGTGGTAACTATTTGTTGAATGTAGGTCCTAAAGCAGATGGCACTTTCCCGCAGGAAAGCGTTGACCTGCTCAAACAGGTGGGAGATTGGATGAAGGCGAACGGCGAAGCCATCTATGATACCGAAGCCAGTCCTTTTGGTTTATTTGCCTGGGGACGTTGTACGCAAAAAGAAAGTGCCAGCAATACCACACTTTATTTCTCAGTATTTGACTGGCCGAAAGATGGGAAATTGGTGATACCCGGTTTAAAGAATAAAGTGACGTCGGCTAAATTGCTCGCCAACAATAAAACATTGAAAACAAGCGCCGGTGGTGAAGGACTGGCGATTGAGGTGCCTGCCAATGCATTAGATAAGATTGCCACGGTGATAAAAGTGGAAGTAACAGGAAAAGTGGAAAGCACATTGCCGCAGCAAAAGGAAAAAATGAAGGCGGGAGCGATTGATTAGTCTAAAGTTATTCAGTGTGCTTCGAAGTTGTTAGCAGGTTTATCCTGCCGGGAGTCAATTCCCGGCAGGATAAACCTGCTACATTGATGTAATTTTGGATACACCCCAATCCTCCTTGCTGATCATGACAGTGTAGGCTTATTTGTACTTATTTATTTTTTCATATAAAAAAGATATTATTTTGAAATATTTTTTACCTTAATACTTTTAAAAAGGGATATACAATATTATTATCTCCTATACCTATACCTAAGATGAACATTTTATATGCATTAGGTGCATTATGCCTTTTCCCTATTGCTGTAGCCGCACAATCTCAAATATTTACGCCTGCAGCTGAAAATCAAGCGGTTCTAACAGGCCTTGCTGATAAATACGAACTCCAGTATAAAGAGGAAGTTAACGACCTCCCTTCCAAATATAAAGCCGATTATAGCGATATTTATAAGTCAAGGTGGGAAAACATCAAGTCCGTATTTGATAAAAAAGAAGTCTATACCTCCCTGCCTGCGCAACAATACCTGAATGCAGTGGTGAGCGAGATTGTGAAGAGCAACCCTTTATTAAAAGACTATAAGTTAAACTGTTATTTCTCAAGAAGTGGTATACCCAATGCCAGTTATATTGGAGAAGGTATCATTCTCTTTAACATGGGATTGTTCCACAGACTTAACAGTGAGAGCGAGATGGCATTCATTTTATGTCATGAAATTGCGCACTATATTTTAAAGCATAGTGAAAACAGTATAACCCGGTATGTTACTACCATGAATTCTTCCGAGGTACAGGAGGCATTACGCAAAATTAAAAAGACAGAATACGGAAAGCGGGAAGCTATTGAAAAGCTGACAAAAGGGATCACGTTTAATAGCCGCCGGCATAGCAGAGATCACGAAGCACAGGCTGATTCCATGGGGCTGATATTACTTCTCAATACCCGCTTTAATCCATCCGGTGCCATTAAAACACTTGCTATTCTGAATGATATTGATAAAGATACATTGGATATAGAGGCGTGTCTCAGGAAGGAATTAAACGTGCCTGGTTACCCATTTCAGAATAGATGGATCACTAAAAACACAGGGCTTTTGGGCGGACAGGCAAAGTTGAAAAAGGATGTTAGATTGGAAGACTCGCTCAAAACGCATCCTGACTGTGAAGCACGTATGGCTTTACTGAAGCCTGTAATATTGAATGCCTCCGGTAAGCAGGACTATGTGGTTAACAGACAGACGTTTGATTCCCTGAGACAAACATTCAAATACGAGATTGTCGAATATGCATTTGTATCTGACAACTATACTTACAGTTTACATTATACCCTTACACTGTTGCAGCAATACCCGCAGGATCCTTACCTCGTTACACAGGTAGGCAAGGTGATGAATGGATGTTTTGCTGCACAGAAATCCCATACGTTAGGGAAATATATAGAACTACCTGCCCCTTATCAGCCGGCCAACTATAACGTTCTGCTACAGTTTATTCAGAACCTGTACCTGGAAGACTTTGCAGGCATCGGTTTTAATTATCTGAAAGCACATGGTGCTCAACTGAACAGCTATCCCGGCTTTCAGAAACAATTTGATTTAAGTTCTAAATATATACTCCAGTAAACATTTAATCTATAGCTAGCATGATCAAACAATTATTCACAACTGCTTTGTTTGTAACAGTACTTGCAACAAGCACACACGCTCAATCTAAATTGACCGTTGAAAAAGTGTACTCTGCCTACCTGCGTAACAGTGGTACAATTATTGAGCAGGGGGAAATCAAGGGTTATTTCTACCTGTATCAGAGTGATAAAATTGACAGGCGTACAAATGAGTATACCTTACAGATTGTAGATGAAAACCTGAACAAAGTACAGGAAATCAAGTTTGAGGACACAAAAAAATTAAGCCTGCTGGAATCAGCATACAATGGAAACAGCTTATCATTCCTCTTCAAAAATGAAGAAGAAAAGCTGTTGCAGATGAAAGTATATGATCTGGATGGAACGCTGAAATATACTTATTCCCGCCCCTACAATAAAAAGACGGATGCCCTGATGATGCAGTATGAAACATTACATACTGACGAAGGCATGAACCAGACAGTATTTAACCTGGCTGATAAAGGATACATTTCCGTACTGCCTTTAAGAGATGGCAGGGAACAGACTTACGAAGTAGATATGTATTCATCAGAAGCAAAGAAACAATGGACATACATACCCGATAACGACGATCAGAAATATGCCTTTGCAGAATATCTTGGAAGCGCTGATAGTCTTGTTATCCTGGAGGTAATCAGGAAAAACAAGATAATGAGTGGTAGTGGAACTGCGCACCTGGTAGGGATTAATCCAATAACAAAAAAGAAGCAATTTGACATTGACGATGAGAACGATAAATATACATTTGTTCCTTCCAGTGTACTGCCTGTAAAAGGTGCCGGCAAGTTCATTGCAATGGGTAATTACTTTGATAAAAATGCCAACATTGCAAAGGATGCCAGCAAAGGCCTTGCTATATATGAGATAGACAACAATGGTAATATACTGAGCAAAACTTATAACAGTTGGGCTGTTGATATAGCTAAACATCTGCCAACGAACACCAAAGGTAAAATCGATAATATCGGCTACCTGTATATTCATAAGATGGTCCCTACATCTAACGGAAAGTTCTTTATTGTAGGTGAAGGCTATAAAAAGCAAGCTAGCGCAGGAGGTATTGCCTTAACTGCATTAAGCGCAATGTCAGGTTCTGTTGGAAACACAGGTGTTACTAAAGTTGTAGTAACAGATCTCGTAGTAATGGAGTTTGACGGGGGATATAAGATTAAGGATGCAAACATTTATGACAAAACTAATAGTACAGTACTTGGCGGTCCTATGAGTGATTATTCAAGTCAGCACGCATTGGCGATGTATATCAAAATGATGGGTGGATTTGATTACGAGTTCACTACCGGCAAACCTGAAGATAATAATTTTATAATCTGTTTCAGTGATTGGGTGAAGACATCGGACTATAAAGGTGAGACATTTAATGCTATCCGCTATAACGGGACTAAGTTTTTACGAGATAAAATTGAGCTAAAATCAAAAGCCAGCAGGATGAGAGTCTTACCGGCTAAATCTGGCTCTATCATGATTATGGAGTACTACAAGAAAGACAAAAGACTTGAATTCAGACTGGAAAAGCTGGGATAATTACATCTTATGGGTTTAAAGAACTTTAAGGGGCTGTGTCATAAGTAACTCGATGGCTCTGAGAATTTCTTATACGAAAATTTTCTCCATCAGGTACCCGAATAAATTTGGGTAAAAGTTATTTATGAGACAGCCCCTTTTGTTTTTGTGTCTCCAAATTCAGGTAATGATTGCAGGCTATGTAGTTTTATCGCAACCAATCTTTTAATATACTTTCCTGTAATGCATTTCTGGACTTTTTCCTGGTGATAGCAAAGCTGCCGTCTTTAACTGTTACATCCAGGCCTGCATAGCCAAAATACTTCTTATAATCAGGCATTTTTACTGTGTTGGCATATTCAAAATATTCTGTCAGAGATACACCGGCTATACGTTCGGCAACAGCTTTAAACTCGGCTTCGGTAAAGCCTCTTTTCTTATCCTGATAGTATTCCCGGTATAAGGCGCGCATCACATCGTCAAGAGAACGCTTGTTACGGGTTTCGTGACGGATTTTCAGGTCCAGTAAAGCACCGAGAACGGGACCTTTCTCATAATAGGAAATGCTACTATCGCCGGAGCCAAATGGTCCGTCGCTCCAGGTGTTATAACTTGCAGCTGCAGCAGACTGGATGAGGCGGCCTGGTTTGGACTCGTAAGAATGGATGTTATCCTGTAATCCCTTCAGAACATCATCCTGCGTAGTAAGCCCGGCACGACGGAGGATAATATATTCGTAGTAGACGGTAAAGCCTTCGGATATCCATAACAGCCGGGTCTTGCTGCCATGATCATAGTCGAATGGACCCAGTTCTATAGGACGGATACGCTTCACATTGTAATGATGGAAATATTCATGAGCCAGAAAATTATACGTACCAATCTTTCCTTCCCGGTTATTTAAATTGTTGCCGGTAAAAGAAACAGCGGTAGAGTTTAAGTGCTCAATACCTCCCATGCCCGGCCCGATGCCGAGAAAAGTATAATTATCATAGGGGATATCGCCAATAATATCAGCGGCAGTGCTGATGATCTTTTGCAGATCTTTCATGAATGCTGCTCTGTCAAATTCACGGGGGCGGTAGGCCACAAAATGATGCGGTTTACCCTGTACTTCAAAAGAAGGAAATGTTTCCAACTTCCCCATCAGGATGGGGCTATCATAGAGTACATCAAAATCGGGCGCTATGTACGTATACTGTTTATCAGGTACCGGCGTCAGACCTGTTGCAACGTTCCAGCCACTTACCGGCTTTACAACAAGAGTGACTGGCTGTTCGACACGCGCCTTGAGATGCATGAACATTCCTGCCGGTGAAATAAATGCCTGGTCTGCCTCGAGGTGATTGGATGCGACAAATAATTTAGTGGAGAGCACATCATATTGCAGATGAACTATCGGTGTTACAGACTTATTGTATATCCACCAACCATTCTTCCCAGCCTTTTTCCATGACAAAGTATTCCCGTTAGCATCTGTTGCGTGCAGGTTACGTACTGCGGAGGCGTAATCCATCAACTGATAATAGCCAGGTGTCCATTCAGGTATTGAAAACTGCAGGGAATCAGCAGAAAATCCTCCACAGCTTAATTCAATATGAAAGTAAGGGGTGTCGGACAGTACCGGGCTAACGGTGTAGGTCATTTCCTGTGCCGAGGCAAGATTGCTTGCGAGGAAAAATAGGCACAAGATAAATATTCGTTTAAGACGCATAATAGGTGTTTGTTTGACAATTTATGAATTACAGATGAGATTACCATACACTCGTTGTTGGTGGTCGGTCGGGGATAGCGATTTCCAGTCTGGCCGATAATTCTTACTTCCCGAATTCCTTCTAAAGATGCCGTTAGTTTAGATGTTTTGCTTGCCTGTGGCTGAACTGCTGATACAGACATGTACCGCCTATGTACCAGTTATAAGTGGCATCGCTTACAGCCGTAGCGGTAAAAATGCCCACTTGATCATTTATACCCCTTGATGTGTTGATTATCAGGTTCTTTTGACCGAATTATTATACCCCAGAAAACCAACTTGATCGAACCACTACCCATTCTCGTCGAAAAACCACATATACTCATCGAAGTCGTTTTCTATTGATGAGAATGTTTTAGAAATTCAGTTCAGATAAGGATAACTGCTTCAAATGACATGGTCAGTACAAATTTTATTTATGAAAATTATCGTCTTTTATTTAGTGAGTATGTTGTTTGTTATGGGGGTTAGTGCTCAGGCAGTTTCTATTGCAGGAAGAGTTACTGATGAAACCGGGCAATCCGTTCCGTTTGCCTCTATTGTTGTACTAAAAGGCGCTTTAGTCATTGGTGAAAAAATTGCCTCCGAAGACGGCAGTTTTAAGTTAATGATTGACAGTGTGGGTAAGTATGAACTAAAAATAAGACATACGTCATACGTAGATTTTTCAAAGGAAATTCAACTACAAACCTCACTGGATTCGGAAGTAATTGTTTTGAAGAAAAGTGAGAAACAGCTACGCGAAGTAACAATAACAGCCAATAAACCCTTCGTAACGAGAAAGATAGATCGTGTTGTAATGAATGTGCAGGATAATGCCATTGCGACAGGAAAATCTTCTATCGACTTATTCCGCTTAGCTCCGGGAGTCTTCGTAAATAATGGTAATATCTCTATTAATGGAGTATGGGGAACCCGTGTAATGGTTAATGGAAGAATGCTTAATCTGAAGGGAGATGATTTAAAGAACTACCTGGCGAATTTAAAATCAAACGATATTAAATCCATAGAAATTATAGCTCATCCTCCGGCAGAATATGATGCAGAAGGTAGTGGTGGTATTATTAATATCGTATTGAAGAAAAATCTAAATAGCGGTTTGAATGGTTATATAGGCGCAGATTACTCTATCGGGATAGGAAAATATCCTGCCTATCAACCTTATGTGAGTCTAAACTACAGAAAGAAGAAAGTGGGACTAAGTGGTAGTTATTCCTACGGACGGGAGAAAAATTTTCAGGATATTACCCAGGACAGGAGTTTTACTGATAACGGACAGTATCATGCTACTACATCTTCGACCGGATGGCGAAATTCGAATAACGTAAAACTGGGCGCCACCTACGATATCAGCAATAAGGAATACATTGCTATTGATTATACCGGCCAGTTTGGGTGGTATAAGGATACCAGCCATTCAGTAACAACTATAAATTATCCGGTACAGCAGAATAATACCCTTTCTGATGGGATATTCCCTTCCTTTACAAAAACGAAGTTTTCGAATATAGGCTTGAATTATGGGATTACCACAGATTCTTTAGGCTCTAAATTTACCCTGGTTTCGGATTATACCTATAACGATAGAAACGGGATAAGTGGAACTTACAGCAAAACATTTGATTTCAATAATTCCGTGATTGCAGACACTGTTTTTAATTTTCTGTACCCCAGTATTGCGAAAATATTTACGGCAGATGTTAAGTATAACAAGATGTTAAAGCGGGGAATGGGACTGTCTTTCGGAGGAAAAGCTACCGTTACTGATATTAATAATGATAATGCCTATGAGAATTATAGTAACGGTGAATGGGGACATATTCCCGGTCTCGGATTTAATTATAAATACAGCGAGAAGATATATGCGGGCTTTGTTAATCTTAGTGGAAGCGCGGCGGGTATAGAGTATAAACTTGGGATACGGGGTGAAAACAGTGATATTTCAGGCACCTTAAAGGGTGGTGGGCAGGATACGATTGTGGAGCGGAATTATTTCAACCTTTTTCCATCAGTCTTTTTAAAGAAGAACCTTAATAAGGACGAAAGCAATGCGCTTACTTTTTCCTATAACAGGCGAATTAAGCGTCCGTCCTACTTTGAGTTAAATCCATATAAGTATTTTATTGATAATTATACCATACAAACGGGTAATCCCTTTTTGAATCCGCAATTCACTAATGCTGTTGAGCTGGGCTATATTTTTAAGAGTCAGTATTATATCGGGTTAAGTTATTCTCATACAAAAGATGTCATTAACCAGGTGATTGAGAATGATCCTGCTCTCAAGCAAATGATAATATTACGGAAGAATACAGGCAGTAATGCTGTATATACCGGCACATTCAGCATTCCTGTTAAAATAACTGAATGGTGGAACACCAGTAATAATCTATTGCTAACCTATACAGAATCTATTGCACCGGAGTTTTCTATTAAAAAGGGATCATTTGTACTGCAAACGGAACAGGATATCAGTCTCACGAATGGATTTGGTATAAATCTGAATGGGTTTTATACGCCGAGGGTTGTTACCGGTAATATTGTTACGGGGCGTGTCGCAAGTTTTGATTTAGGGATACAGAAGAAACTTCTGAAAAATAAGCTTACTGTAAAAGCATCTATAAGCGATATTTTTTACACCAATAACTTTAAGGCTACCAGCTATTATAATGAATCGGTTATCCGGATAAGACAGAAAGAACAAAGCCGCGTTCTTTCACTTACATCTGTGTACAATTTTAATCTTGGAAAAGCCTTTAAATCAAAAGATATAAAAAGTAGCAATGCTGATGAAAAAAGCAGGCTCAAATAAAATATTGGTTGCAACAATATGGGGATGCCGAAAACCATTACAAAGAGTAGGCACAACTTTTCAAATTTAAAACTATGTCTACAGAAAAAAAATCAGCTATCGAGAACGTTGACAAATCTCTTGAGATTGAAAAACTGAGTGAAACTGAAGCTGGTAAGTTAGAAGGAGGTTTTTCAAATGCTATTTCTGAAAGTGACTCTGATGAGAGCGGTGGAGGACTAAATATCTCCAAATGTTATTGCACCGGTGCGCCTACCACAGATTGAGCCTATACGTTTTAATCCGGTAGAAGCCTTTAATTCAAAAGCGACAACAAGTAGCACGCTGACAAAAAAAGCAGGCTAAAAAATAAAATATTGGTTGCAACAATATGGGGATGCCGAAAACCATTACAAAGAGTAGGCGCCACTTTTCAAATTAAAACTATGTCTACAGAAAAAAAATCAGCTATTGAAAAAGCTGCTAAATCTCTTGAGTTTGAAAAATTGAGCGAAAATGAAGCGGGTCAGTTAGCCGGAGGCTTTTCAGATGCTGTTGCTGAAAGTGACGCCGATGATGGTGGATTTGAAATCAATATTTCTAAATGCCACTGTACTTCTACGCCTGAAACAACCTGAGATCAGTTTTGATCAGGTAGATGTTTTTAGTTCAAAAGCGACAAGAAGTAGCAATGCTAAAGGAAAAGCAGGCTAATCTAAACTGCTTGTTGCAACAATATGGGACTGCCGAAAACCATTGTAAAGAGTAGGCTTAAACCTCAAATTTTTAAGTTATGTCCACAGAAAAGAAATCAGCTATTGAGAAAGCTGCCAAATCTCTTGATTTCCAAAAATTGAGTGAAAATGAAGCAGGTCAGCTAGCAGGAGGGTTTTCAGATGCTTTGGATGCTGAAAGCCTCAGTTCAGGTGACATTAATATCTCTAAATGTCATTGTACTACTAACCCTACCAAGCCTACTGAATAATAGATGCATATGGCTTGAGGCTGTTAGGATAGATTTCTGGAAGGCATTCCTTACACTTAATAAATGAATAGCCTGTCCGATAAAGAAAGATGGGCTATTCATTTTAAGCTACAATCTGCTATTGTTCGGCTACTGATAATCTTGTTTGTTTTTAATTATACTTAAATGATGTATTATGAAGAAAAGTCAGTTTAACACCAGTCTGGTTTATGAAAACAAAAATTATATCTATAATGCATTCAGCAATAAATTTATTGCCATAGATCCGACCATTTCTGACATTCTTGACGCTATCAGAACGCCGGAGCATATAGAAGAGCTTTCAGAATATCATCCAACATTATATAGTTCTCTTTGCAAAAATGGTTTTTTTGTAGGGAATGAAGTTGACGAGGTGGAAAAAGTCAAGGAATTAAGTGCTAAGGTTGATAAGAACGATACGCATTATGAATTGATAGTAAACCCTACTATGAACTGTAATTTCAAATGCTGGTATTGTTACGAATCGCATGTGAAAGGCTCTAAGATGAATAAGGAAACGGTTAATAAAACCTGTTCTTTAATTGCGAATATAATTGAAACAAACCCCAACCTTAAATCTTTTCATATTGCATGGTTTGGCGGAGAGCCGCTAATGTATTATCGTGATGTTATTGAACCTATCATGGATTTTGCGGAAGACTTTTGTGCCATTCATAATATTCATCTTTCCTGCCATTTTACTACTAACGGATTTCTCCTCACAGATGAGATTATTCAATCGCTGAAGAAATATACAATTACCGGTCTCCAGATTACCCTGGACGGGAATAAAGAAACACATAATACCGTGAGGTATGTTAGTGCTACAAAGGGATCGTACGATACTATTATAAATAATATTGTGAAGTTGTGTGAGAACGATTTTCACGTGGGTATAAGAGTGAATTATACCGCCACTAATATGGATGGTTTTGAAGAGGTTTTTGACGATCTGTGTGCTATTTCTAATGAGAAAAGGCATTGGGCCACCATATCATTTCACAAAGTTTGGCAGGTGAGTGATGATAAAGTAATGTCTGACAGGGTAAGAAGCCTGATCAGGTTAGTCAGAGATATTGGATTCGTGGCGGCAGAAGGAGCCGTTCCGGATAGTGTAAGGCACTCCTGTTATGCGGACAAAGTAAATAACGCAACAATTAATTATAACGGGGATGTGTATAAGTGTACGGCACGAAACTTTGCACCTGATGCTAAGGAAGGGCTGCTGAAGGATGATGGTAGTATCGAATGGAATTCAAAATTCCATGACAGGATGGATATTAAATTCAAAAATAAACCCTGTCTGGAATGTCCTATTATGCCATTGTGTAATGGCGGGTGCTCACAACACGCTATGGAAAATGCAGGAAAGGATTACTGCGTATATGATTTTGATGAGAATAAAAAGAAAGAAATAGTAGCAAAAAAACTGATGAATATCATTGATAAAAGGAATAGCAATGAATACAGCCACTTATAATATAGCCAGTGAGGACTTTTTCTCCAATATATATTCCAGGGAAATCCTGGCAAAGGTGGCGCGCGGAGAGGAATTGTCAAGATATGATTACTATGAATCGGTTTTTCAAAATGCTTTAAACCTGGCAAAGAGTAAGAAGGTAGAAGAGAGTGTCAGGATTTTTGAAGATGGCGAAAAGAGACTTGAAAATGAAGAAAAAGGGTCAGATCTTAATGCTGTTCTGTTTGATTGTTTGTATCCCAAGAAAGCTTATCTGTATTATAAGTTAAAACGTATGTCGCTTGCCCGGCTGCTCACTTATAGATCAATAATTACGAATGAACGTTTGAAGATGTCGAGGAGATTTAGTTTCCTGGTATTTATTCAGATTCAACAATATCATAATCTCGCCAGGATCTTTTTTGCTGAATCAAAGCTAAAAGATGGCATTCGGTTGAGCTACCGGCTGATATGGTTTCTTTTAACCAAAGAATCGGCTGGAGTAAAGTACCTGGATAAAATAGAACATCCTGTACAGGAGGAAGAGTCGCAGTTGCGGTGTGCTATGACTTACCAGGTGCTGTTTGAATTATTGGGTGTATTGGCTAGAATGAAGAATGATGTGGCGCTTTATGTGAAATCTTTGATTGTTTTCTTAAAAGAGCTCATTCAGCATTTCAAGGATTGTAACGAAATGGAGCATACGCTAAAGAACTTTTTGATTGTATTCACGGACATAGATCTTCAGGACCGGAGCCACTATATTAATGCTGCCGATCATTTTTTACGGACTTCAAAGGACATGTTTCCTAATACTGAAAGGGTTATTAAGTTATTCTATTGATTGGGAGTAATATTTAACAAAATAAATCAGTTGTAAATGAAGAAGCTAAAAGATTTATTTTCTAAAAATACCAAGCCTGGATTGGAAAAATGCACGGCTTTCGAGATAAAAAAAGAAGAGTCGGATGCAGTGTATGGTGGATTTAAGGAGTATAAACCTCCGATTTATGAACAGGATGATTCTACTAATTATTCGTTCAAAACTAACGACTTGTTAATCGATATTAATCAAAATAAATAGACGTGTCATGTCACAGAAGAAAAAAAACAAAAAAGCCAAACCAAAAGACAAAAAAGACAGCATCGTGGATATTGATAAACTGAAGGCATTTGGAATTATTAAGGGTGAAGGTAAAGATGATATAGAGGAGATTGATGGTGGTGATATTACGGGTGGAAAAACAGATGATGATACTACTGTCGATACGCACTGGCCTACTACAGGAAAGTAATGAATGGCTGAATGCGGGACCGGTTTTCTAAAATCCAATGCAATGGCTTTATTTAGTAAAAAATACAAGTTTTATAAACAGTTGGACTATATGGATTGTGGTCCAACCTGTTTACGTATGATTGCCGCCTACTATGGGGAAGAGTATTCACTGGATTACCTGAGGGCAAATTCATATATTACTAAGAATGGTGTTAGTTTATTAGGATTAAGTGAGGCTGCAGAGAAAATTGGATTCAAAACCCTGTCAGCAAAGTTGACTTATGATCAGCTTACCCAGCAAATTCCTCTTCCGTGTGTGTTGCACTGGAACCAGGAACATTATGTGGTACTGTACGGGGTGGAGAAGAAAAATCTGTTTCGCCCCGTAGAACGGATTATCATTGCAGATCCCGGCCATAATCTGGTAAGGGTGGAAAAGGATGTGTTTGAAAAGTGTTGGGTTAGTTCGGCTGATAAAAGGGGAATTGCTTTATTGATGGAACCTACTCCCGAGTTTTATCGAAACTCGGAGGAAGTACAAACAGTAAAGACCGGATTCGGTTTTCTGATGGGCTATTTAAGGCCCTATAAGCGTTATTTTGTTCAGTTGATTCTGGGAATGATTCTCGCCAGTCTTATTAGTATGTGTTTCCCGTTTCTTACGCAAAGCCTGGTTGATTTTGGGGTAAGTCGTAAGAAGATAAACTTTATATATTTAATCCTGCTTTCCCAGTTACTGCTTTTTGTTGGCGGCATAGCGGTAGATCTTATAAGAAACTGGATTCTGTTGCATATAAGCACGCGCATTAGCATCAGTATTATATCAAATTTTTTGATTAAGCTGATGAAACTTCCCATTAATTTTTTTGAATCAAAAAATGTGGGAGATATTACACAGCGTATCAATGATCATAAAAGAATTGAGTCTTTTCTGACGGGATCAACGCTTGCTACATTGTTTTCTATCATTAATCTTTTTGTTTTCTCTTTTGTCTTATCCCTTTATAACACAAAATTGTTAGTGGTATTTGCGCTTGGAAGTGCGTTGTCCATTTTTTGGGTTTCTATTTTCCTGAAGAGGCGGAAGAATATTGATTATAATCGTTTTCAAAGGGCCAGGGAAAATCAAAACAGCTTGTTCGAAATTATAACTGGCATGCAGGAGATTAAGCTTTATAATAGCCAAAGAGCGAGAAGGTGGGAGTGGGAACGCATCCAGGCTAAATTATTCAAGGTGAATATTAAAAGCCTTGCATTAGAGCAATACCAGGGGATAGGAGCTTCCTTTTTCACGCAGCTGAAGAATATTGTGATAAGCTATCTGGCAGCTAGACTGGTTATAGAGCAGCAGATTACTCTTGGCGTGATGCTTAGTATTTCCTACATAGTAGGTCAGATGAATAGTCCATTAGACCAGATTATTTCATTTATAAAAAGCGTTCAGGATGCGAAGATAAGTCTTGACAGGCTTAATGAAATTCACAGTAAGCCTGAGGAAGAGACAAGCGAGGACCTTATCGGGTATAACGAGAATAAGTTGCCCCGGGAACCTGAAAATGGTTCGGACGCGCTGTATTTAAGCCACGAGCTTTTTACAAAAAGCATCCGGAGAAACACTGGTGATGGAATTACTATTGCTAATCTTTCTTTCAGATATGGATCACCTAAAAGCCCCCTTGTGCTAAAGAATGTTAGTATGCATATTCCCAAAGGGAAAGTGACTGCCATAGTGGGGGCAAGCGGAAGTGGTAAAACCACTTTATTGAAATTATTATTGAAGTTTTATCCACCCTCCGAAGGGCAAATTTTAGTTGACGAGGTAAATCTTCAGGATATATCGGCTCAGTTGTGGCGTAACAACGTAGGAACTGTAATGCAGGATGGATTTGTTTTTTCCGATTCTATTGCCAGAAATATTGCTGTGGACGGGGAAAGAATTCAGGAAGAAAGATTGTATGAAGCGGTTAGGATTGCCAATATGCATGAGTTTATTTCGAAATTGCCTTTAGGGTTCACTACGCGTATCGGCAATTCCGGATCTGGGTTAAGTGGCGGACAGAAACAACGTTTATTTATAGCCCGGGCTGTTTATAAAGATGCGAAGTATTTATTTTTTGATGAAGCTACCAGTGCACTTGATGCCAACAATGAAAAAGTGATTATGGAAAACCTGAACCAGTTTTATAAGGGAAGAACAGTAGTGGTAATAGCGCATAGATTAAGTACTGTGAAAAATGCTGATCAGATTATTGTGATGAAAGATGGAGAGATCGTAGAAGAGGGGCATCATACTGAATTGACAAGAACAAAAGGGTATTATTTTGAACTTGTCAAAAATCAATTAGAATTGGATGTAGCATAAATTGTAAAAATATGCCAGAAAATAACCAATCTTTAGAAATAAGGAGTAATGAGATGGAGGAAGTTGTGGGAAATATTCCTACATGGATCATCCGTTGGGGGATAACTGTTTTATTTGCCGTAGCCATATTAGGCTTGCTGATTGCTAACTTAGTTCGTTACCCTGATTTGCTTCATGCAACGGTGTTGATGCAAAGCGAGAATCAGCCGGGGAAGGTAACCATAAGGAGAACTGATGAAAATGCTAATTTCAAATTTTATTACCTCGTGAAAAGTGGAGATCAGGTTGTTCCTGGTGATACACTGCTAACGAGATATGATCCAAAGACGGACAAAAGTTATTATACCATTACTCCGATGGGAGGTAAAATTTATATAACTAAGGGGATAGATCAAAAGAATACATTGGATGAGATTATATGGGTAGTGCCTAAGTCATCCCGGGCCGAAATAAAAGTAAAGTATAACAGCAAGCGTGCCGGTAACGTAAAAGTAGGTCAGTCGGTTAAAATTGAATTGTCTGACTTTCCAAGTAATGAATATGGATTTTTGGAAGGAACTATTTCTTCTATTCTCCCCGTGCAGATGGATGGCGAGCATCTGGCTTATGTAGAGCTGAACCAGAAAAAGATTATTACCTCGGAAAAGAAGGAGATACCCATATTACCGGTGATGGAAGGGAGTGCTGAGATAGTGTTAAGTGACAGGAGCATTTTTCAGCGAATTTTTGGAAGTATGTTTAATTGATTCCGGGGGGAATCACGTTTTTGGGAAATTATTTTTTTTGCATATATTGGTTGTTAGTTAGCCTATTGCTATTGTATATATTATCTGCAATCCAGTACTTAACAAATAATATGCAGAAAGGACCATTTAAAGACTACGGTAAGGTTGTTGTAAGAACGCCCCTATATTCCTATCAGCGTTTATTTGATCAGCAGAACAGAACACTCGATCTTGACAAAGTTGTTTTTACCATGCTGGGAGATCCGGTATTTGTTGAAGGTCTTTACTGGAGCTCTCCGCAACTTTATGAGACAGTGCTGGAGTTTAAAAGCGGAAATCTCGATACATCCAGGCAGCAGAAACTGATGCATACTTTAAAAAAGTATGCTATTCGTGCAAGTACACGGCCTACCCCTTATGGTATTTATGCAGGATGCGCTTTAGTTGATATGGATGGTCGCGAAGAGCTGGCTGATAAGACCAGCAAGCGAAAGGTACGCATTGATATGGGGCTATTTCAGCAGATCATAAGAAAAGTGGAGAAACATCCTGCCTTATGGGTTCACCTTCGGTACCAGGTAAATAACTCTTTATATCATATCGCTGGTCAGTACCGTTTTACAGAGGCTATTGCAGAAGAGGATAAATATCAGTATCAAATCAGCGCTATTGACCAAACAGACTTGCTGGAAAGGCTTATTACACTGATACGGCAAAATAAAGCTGTTACTATTGCTGATATGTACGCTGTGCTTGGTGAGAATAACACTTATGAAGAGTTTGAAGCTTTCGTGGCAGAGCTGATAGAAACGCAGTTATTGGTTAGCGAATTGCAGTTGGGATTGACTATTGAAAGTGATGTAGCGCGCATCCGGGGCGTGCTGGAAAGATTGGTAAAACTACCCATTGCAGCAGCCTCGCCCTTTCTTGATCTATTTGACGAAATTCAAAAGATACTCAGCAAATTTGACGACCTCCCCCTTGGCGTTTTGCCGATCGAAGATATACACCATTTAGAAACGCTATTAAAGGAACTGGACATTGAAGTGGCGCAACGTCATATTTTTCATGCTGATCTGAAACAACCGCCACCTGCCTCATTTGTTCTTCCCAGCTCGGGCTTAAAGGACGTGGGGAAAGCAATTTCCATGTTAAGCAAACTTTCTCAGGGTGTTTCTCCTGTGGAAGTACAGCTGGACCGGTTTAAGAAAAAGTTTACGGAAAAATATGAAACACTGGAGGTTTCATTGGCCGAAGTATTAGATCCTGAATTTGGCATCGGATATCCTGCTACTGACAATATTGGCAATGTGGCGCATAACTCATTTGTGGAAAGAATGAATTTACCCGCTAAAAAAAAGGTAAGCAAAAGAATCAATGAATGTGATGCCTGGCTGCAGGATAGAATGGAATATTGGGATAGGGGTACCCTGAGAAAAGGGATCCAGCTACAGGATAAAGATTTCGGGAAACTGGAAGATAAATCAGACCAGCTTGCCAATCATTTTACTGTAATGGGGTCCTGCCTTCCTTCCGGGGAAATGTTGTTGCAGCATGTAGGGGGCGCGCATTCCAATATATTATTAGGTAGGTTTGCACATTTCGGTGAGGAAATGAGTGCTTTTTGCAAGGAGCTTGCCGGAGATGAAATGAAGGCAAATGAGCACATCGCTTTTGCCGAGATTATATATATTCCTGAGGGGAGGGTAGGTAATATTGCAAGAAGAGGACAGTTTTTCCACTATGAAATCCCATTTCTGGCTGCCAGTGCGGTGGATGGTGAAGGGCAGCTGACTATTGAGGATATGATGGTTTCTGTTCAACGGGACGAGATTATTCTCCGGTCGCGCAAATGGAACAAACGTATAATTCCAAGATTATCTAATGCCCACAATTATGCAAACAGTTCCATTGCTGTATATAAATTTTTAGCGGCACTGCAGCATCAGGGAAAGTCGGGGTTTGAAATTAGTTGGGGATCGCTGGCTCAGCACAAACGTTTTTTACCTCGTATCAGCTATAAGCACTTCATTTTACATCGTGCGACGTGGTTTTTGCGGGAATCTGATATAGGGGATATTATGCAGGCTGATGATCAACTGGCCGCGCTGAGGATTTTTTTAGCCAGGTGGGAAGTGACAAAATTGGTATGTTTTTGCGAAGGCGATAATGAGCTATTCATTGACACAGAGAACGATACTTATTTATGGGTACTGCTAAAGGAGATGCGGGGATGTAATACGGTAAAACTGGTGGAGTGGTTGTATGATAACAGCACGCTTGACACTGGCAGGCACGGCGAGCCTTTTGTTCAGCAATTCATACTTCCTTTAGCTAAGCAGCAGCCTGTGAATATTCATTCATTTGGAAAAGAAGGGGAGGGCAAAAATAGACGAGTTTTTGAGCCCGGCAGTGAGTGGGTGTATTTTAAGATATTCTGCGGAGCGAAGGCATCAGATAGCATTTTATTAAAGGTGGTAAAACCTGTTATGGATTTTCTGTTGAAGGAGAAGGTGATCGATCAGGCTTTTTTCATTCGTTATACTGATCCGCATTACCACATCAGGTTCCGGTTACATTTGGTTGATAGTGTAGGAGGGGAGCAGTATGCTGCTGCCGTAAAGTATATTTACAATATATTGCACCCATACCTGGAAGACAAGCTGGTTTGGAAGGTACAGCAGGATACTTACCAGAGGGAAATTGAAAGATACGGAGAGGATTATATGTTAATAACAGAAGAGATTTTTTTTCATGATAGCCTTTTATTTCTTACCTGCATGGAGGACGAAGATTTTGAAGATGATCAGCGGGTAAGGTTTTTAACTTCCATTAAAAATATGGATAACTGGCTATCTTTGTATGGAATGTCTTACCAGCAACGAATTACTTTCTGTACTGAAATGTCTGATGCTTTTGCCCATGAATTTGGACGAGATGTGAAACGGCAATTGAATGCACAATACCTGGAATGGAGAAAGCCGATTGCGGACTTTTTAAGCGGAGAGCAATTTAATGACGTCTTTGCTGAAAGGTCTGTTAAGTTAAAGAGTATGGTATTGCCTTTAGATAATATTTCGAGCTATATACATATGAGCGTGAACAGGTGGTTTACTACGGAACAGCGTTTTATGGAATATATGGCATATTATTTTTGCGGAAAGTATTATAATCAAATAGTGCATAGGAAAAATGGAGCGCAATAACGAGTTTTCTATATATCCAAATCAATCAGCGAAGCATTTGTTGCATATTTTATACTGGGCGATGATGTTGTTTTTTATCATGGCTATAACATCATACTCTTTCAAGGCCAGTATTTTTAATACTGAAAGTGTACTCTTTTCCAGTAGTGTACTATTCAATACTATCCTGATTCACTACTTTGTATGTCATTTTGGTTTTCAGCACGTAAGAAAAAAGAGGTGGGGCTTAATTATACTAGACATTCTGGCTATATATTTATTATCGTTATTTATAACAACTTGTTCTTTGAATTTGTTGAAATACCTGCGTCCTGATGATACAGTTATTGCCAGGTTGTACCAGAACTTTGCGGTGAATAGCCTTAGCAAACTTTTCAATGGTGAATTACTGCTGTGGATATTCTCCTTAATAATATGGTTTAACACCTTTGGAATAATTATAAAAATAGTTAAAGATTTCCATGAAAGTTCCCTGGAAAAGTTAGCCATAGCCAAGGAGAAAAATTCCATGGAAATAAGTTTTCTGCGTGCACAGATACAACCGCATTTTTTATTTAATACTTTAAACAGTATATACGGGTTGATCATTCATAATGAGGAGGCGAGCAAAGTGGTAATTCAATTGTCCAATTTGCTGCGTTTTTCTTTGTATGATAGTGCAAAAGAACATATTACACTTAAAGAGGAGATAGAATTTTTGAGTAATTACCTGCTTCTTGAAAAAATGCGCTACAAGGAAAGCCGGGTGCAAATAGAATATGATTTTGAACAGATTGAAAACAAAGAAAAAATCATTAAACCCCTAATTTTAATTAACTTTATTGAGAATGCCTTTAAGCATGGGATAAATGCTACTATTAAAAACGCATGGATAAAATTGTCTATGACGGAGAAAGAGGGCATTTTAACTTTCCATTCTGCAAACAATAAACCCATTGCAACCATTGGCAAAAAGAATAATGAATCAACTGGTGGTCTTGGACTTAAAAATGTACGACGTAGACTAGAGTTGGAATATCAAACGCGCTACAGCCTGGACATAAAAGAAACAGACGATGTTTATGAAGTAGCGCTCGTACTAAAGCTATAACCTATACCCTTTTACGATGAAAGTCCTAATAGTTGACGATGAACCCATAGCCCAGCAAATACTGGAGAATCTATCCAGGAAAGTAAGTTATCTAAACATTGTAGGTATTTGTGACAATGCTATAATTGCATTGGAAGCGATACAGGAAGTACAGCCTGATTTAATTTTTCTGGACATACAAATGCCGGAAATGACGGGATTAGAAATGTTGCGTATTCTTCGTCAGAAGAATATCCTGGTTATATTTACAACTGCTTTCCATGAGCATGCCCTTGAAAGTTATGAATTGGATGCGGTAGATTATCTGCTTAAACCCGTTGCATTTGAACGCTTCCTCAAGGCGGTTACTAAAGCCAATGAGCTTTTTAAATTGAAGCAAATGCAGCATCCTGCCATCAATGCCCCTAAAAATGGCGAGACAAAGAACTATGTATGGGCTAAAGAAGGCCGTAAGCGAGTGCAGATATGTATAGAAGATATTATCCTGGTACAGGCGTTAAAAGATTATATGGAATTACAGTTGCCGACCGGGAAAGTTATTTTGAATATCACCATGAATAAAATAGAGGAATTGCTGCCTCCACCCTTTTTTCTACGCGTTAATCGTTCCTGTATTGTTCGTAAAAGCGCTATTAAATATATTCAGGACATGCATATAGAAATTAATCTGCCTACGGTAAAAAGAATTCCTATCGGTCCAACCTATTGGGAGGATGTGAAAAAACATATAGTAGAATTGTTTTGATGCATAGGTTCTAATTAGCAATATTTATAATGTAATGAGTTGTGCCCCTTCTTAGTCGAAAAACAGCTGTGCTTGGTCGAAAGAATTATGGAACTTTTTTATAAAAGATAAACTTAGGATTAATAATCATTTAATCCTAAAACTAGCGCTATGTCAACCAAGAAACTCCAAATCAAAAAACGCGTCGTTTGTAAATGTAAAGCAGAAGAACGACCTGTATTTCTTAAGAATAACCGCGACGCCAAAACAGCTCCTGACACCACTGTTACCATTCCTCCTACTGGTTTTACTACTTTTTAGATTTCTGGGTAGGCTGATATTTGCCCGATACTTACAAGATTATTTTCAATGGCTATGAACGCCACCTTTTTTCTCCTATATTCTATAGCCTGTCTTAGAAAGCAATAAAAACAAAAACGCCGGGGATATTATCTCCGGCGTTTGCCATCGTGCCCGGTATGAAGCGCTATATGTGCACCTCATATCCGTGAGGTGTTTACCCCTAAAAGAGATGGCAAACTGCGGCCTGGAAGATGTTGATTGGAAAATATCGCTATTCCTGTAGATTATTACGTGGAGGATTGTGATTGGTTAGCATCAGTTTAATGAAGATATCTGAATGGTTTCAGTCCGGTGTAGAAAATCCTGAATGAACCGCTTAATCATGTATGCGAGTCTTTTATGAAACCAGTCAATTGTTGGCAAATCTCTGCTTGCTGAAATATACTCCAGTGCTTTTCCTTCCAGTCTTTGCTTTAACTTACCCACATATTTCTGTATCCACAACTGGAAGGTATTCTCATTTTTCAGTCTGTCTACGTTTTTAACTGAAAATGAGAATTCTACATAGGTTGAATCTACAAAGGCAAGTGCCGCCTGGTCGAAATTACTTAGGAGATCTTCACTTTTGCTATACATATACTTTGGTTTATATTGATGAAATGATCAGAATTTTTAGGCGGAGCTACAAGAGACTTACTTAAACGACGGGTAACAGTATGTATTGGAATATGGTGGGTACAATGTGATGTATGGTCTATTCCAGGACCCATAAGAGATTGTCCCTGTTTTCACTATATAACATGATCTCATCTCCCTTCATTTCAATGCGAAACAAACTTTCGTTTACAATTTTTGTTAATGCCTGAAGATAGAAGACCCCATCTAACATATGAATGACAAAAGGAATATTAGCACGGCGGTCTAAAAAAAGAGAGCTTTTCAAAAATCTAAATTTATGTTGCCCCGTTTTTTCATAATAAGACCTGCTGTATAGCTTTGTATATATATCACTTACTGTCATGGTTGAATATTTTAGTTATCAAAAGGGGGTGAGAATACCCCCTTCCGTTATAAAATTTACCAACGATTATTATAAGAAGATTTGTTAGTTCTTTCCTCGCGGGGTCTGGCTTTACTAGCTGTTATTGCTTTTCCATCAAGAGACGAGCCGTCCATTTCCTGAATGGCTTTTTCTGCCTCTGCATCATTGGGCATGGAAACGAAGGCAAATCCTCTGCTGCGATTCGTGAATTTATCCATGATCACATTTGCCGAACTAACAACTCCGAATTTGGAAAATTGATTTTTTAAATCCTCACCTAATACGTGAGGACTCAAATTAGACACATAAATATCCATGTCTTATAAGTTTTTTATTTTGAAAACAATTGGATTGAGGTAACGCAGGTGGTAAAAAAGAAGGCTAAGAAGTAAACTTGCTTACTAAATGCAGATGAACTCAAACATTTTATCCTATTAAAGGTATGGATTATTAAGTTGTTATCCTAATTTAATTATTTCTGGATAATGTTTATTTCAACTTTCCCTCCCGCACTGACAGGCTGACTAACTTTTATTGACTATTGCCATAGCTTCAGTTTCCAACATATCATCTCTGATAAGGCGGCTTATTTCAACTGTTGTGGAAGCTGGGGGCATTAGGGTGTTCGCATACTATAGAAGAGAGAATATAGGAAAAATGTTAGCGGGAGAACATGTAACTGTCATGGAATTCCCTAAACAGAAGAGAAAATAGGGAATCTCCCTATTTTTAAAAGAAGCTGTCTCATTTACTTTTGAGACAGCTTCTTTTAAAAAACTATAAATGTCTTATTGAAAAGCGGCTCTTGTTCCTGGAACTTTTCCATAAACAAATTTATCCTTTCGCTCGTACTTGGCACCGGAAGCATAATCGTCCATCAATGTAAGCCACCTCACGGTACCATCCACATTCAGGATTTTCCTCAAAGTATAATCCTTTGATTCGAAAGAGTTTCCCCAAAGGTCAGTCCAGCTAAAAGTCCCACTCTTGAGCAAAGGAATATCTGGATTAATATATTGATGCCAATAAGGATTTGAAGAAGCATTTACCAGAGCGGAATTATTAATCTGCAACGCCATCAGGAAGAGATATGCACGATCAATACCCGTAGCATCCAACACTGTTTCACCACCAGGGCGAAGTACCACATGACTGGCGTTGTAGTTGGTAGCTGCCAGATTCGTTACAATTGAATCCAATTCACCGTTGGTATTTCTGAAATAATCAGCTACTCCCCAGGTATAATTTACATCCGCATTGAAACTACGCACATGTTGAATATGATTGTTTCCATCATACTTAAAAGTCCAGCCTATCTGCGCATAATCACGCGCTGGATAAGTACCTGCCAGACTATCTAACCTGCCATTGTTATCATAGTAAAACAGGTAATTCATCGCAAAACCATTATCATAATCGGTGGTGACCTTCAGACTATCAATACTTCCGTCCGCGTTATACACAAACTGGTTTACCACCGTGTAAATTTTCGAGTACGGATAAATCGTCGAAACTACTTTATCAATCTTCAGGTCCGAAGTGTAATAGAGAGAGTCAAACCGGTCAAAGGCCACAGTAGTATCATTCCCATAATCCCAGGAGGTATACACTCCTGTGGGTAACCAAACATAATTGCTATCATTACTTGCTTCTGTTTTCGTGGGAGGAGCTGTATTGTTTTCTTTCGCACACCCCACTGCAAGCAGCAGTACCATAGGATAAAGGATTCGTTTCATATTTTATCAGGGATTATTATTCAGGATAACGTTCCTGAATATAGGATCGTAATAAATCACACAATATCCTTATAAGTTGTTAAATAAAAAAGAAGTTGTCTCAAAAGTAAATGAGACAGCTTCTTTTGTCAAGAAAGGGTAATTTGAAAATACCTAATAAAATATTAGGATATTGTTGTCGTGTATATTATATTTGTGACAACTAAAAAATAGGCGAGATGAGAAAATTAGAATTTGCATCCCTTCAAGTAACGGATCTTAAAACCTCGAAAGAATTTTATACCACAAAACTAGGATTTGAGGAAGCAGGAATACCCAATCCGGAGGCCTGCATTTTTAGATACAACAAAGGTGAGGCAAGTTTTGCCATTAGAACGCCGATCGGTAACCTGGAAGGAAAAGAACTGGGCATCGGTGCCTCGCTCTGGTTCGCAATCGATGGGGAAATAGAAGACCTGCAGGCCCGGTTATTAGCAAATGATGTGACACTGTTGGGGCCAGTCAGAGAAACACCTTTCGGGAAAATCCTTATTGCCAAAGACCCCGACGGATACAACATCACCTTTCTGAAGTCAAACTAATCATATCGATATGAACACGGATACAAAGTACTGGATCATCGTGGCATCGAAGGATCATGTCAAAACCGGGCTTGCAGAAGGGATTGCCCAGATCTGCCATGGAAAGGCATCGCCTTTGAAAAGGATGCGTAAGGATGATTTCATTATTTATTATTCGGGTAAGCAGACACTGGGAAGACCCGAGGTGTGCCAGGAATTCACCGCTATAGGAAAGGTTATGGATGACGAAATCTATCAGTGCCGGGTATCCGAAGATTTTTACCCATCAAGACGTAATATTGAATTTTTGCCAAGTAAGGATGTTTCCATTTTGCCGTTAATTCCGGGCCTGAATTTTATCCACAACAAGAAAAGCTGGGGTTATCCATTCCGTTTTGGTTTCTTCGAGATCAACCGGCATGACTTTGAACTGATTTCTTCACGGATGCTACAGAAAGACTATGCCCAAGAAAATTGAATTTCATTTTAAAAGGCCCGAAGACAGTCCAGGATATCTTCTGGGACAGTTAACTATGTTATGGCAGAGGAAACAAAAGCGTGTCTTGGATCCTTTGGACCTGACGCATACTCAGTTCGTATTGCTCTGTGCACTAGCCTGGTTATCCAGGGAAAGTGATAGGGTTACTCAGGTTGATATAGCCAATCAGGGCAATGCAGACAGGATGATGGTATCAAAGGTATTAAGGACACTGGAAGAGAAGAAATTCATCACCCGCCATGAGCACCCGACAGATACCAGGGCGAAGACTATCAAATTGACCCCGGATGGAGAAATGGTACTACAAAAAGCCATTATCTGTGTAGAAACTGTGGATCTTGATTTTTTTAACAAATTGGGAACAGATCTAACGACCTTTAATTCAACGATGGCGGCACTGATCGAACAGAACACTAAAGAAATATAGGCAAAAATTAATAGGATGTAGTTAGTGAAACGATGTCTCTGAATTATATCGCCTTTGTAATTGGGTGCTACAAAGAATTGAGATTCATAGTTTTGTAGTACCCGGAGTTCTATTTGTAATTATCGATGAGCTAGGCTTGTATCGCAGTCATAGTTTTAATGAAAGACTGTCGCCGTTAAATGTCAATTCACTTAAATACTTGTATTCTCCATTTTAATCGTCTTGCTATAAAGGATCTGTGTTCAACAGATCATCAATAACCTATTCTGTCCGGATTTTTCCTTTGGCGCACGGTGAAGACAAGGAGGAACTTGACTTTCAGGATGATCAACCGCCAACCTCCATAGGTGACCAAGGCCTAAGCTTATAGGACGTGCATTAGGTGCAGCTTGATAGTGTAGATCAAAGAAATGTTCACTTAAGAATGATTCAAAACCTTCATCTGCTCCATGATATAGTTTTTTGAGTTCATCACGTATTTCTGGAATAAGTACTTTCTTTTTGCCTTGTGAATTTGGCAATATTTCACTCGACTCGCCATAGTAAGTACATAAAAAGGTATCGACTGGTATAGGAGAGCGATCTACATGAAAAGAATAAACATCGGTTGGAAAAAAAGGGTAGGTATCATCCCGATCATAGTACTTGATCACATTAAGGATTGGCGATGCGCCATGAGCTTTCAATACCTTCAGGTCATTTAAAAGAATTTCACGGGCAAGTTGCCCTTGTTCACTCAACTGAAGTTCACGAAGTTCCTCTTGTTCAATTGCCGTTATATTTCCGCTTAGCGCAACCTTATCAACAATCTCAGAAAAATCACCTATTAGTTTACGAGTCCAACAAATCGCATTAATTTCTCCACTAAATGGCGTAGAAACAAGGTCTTGAAAATTTGTGACACATTGAATTTGATTCTCAGCATGAGATAGATCTATCATGATAGTTAATATAAATATACAATCATTTAACAACGAAGTACGGGAATAGCGGCCGGTCAAGCCAGCGCAAATACTGATTGAAAAACTTTTGATGAAGATAACAACAAAAAGCTAACAAATAATGTCCAGCCCAGAGCCAATGCACAACAGATTACACATGTCGAAGATAATTTCCGTCTACCAGCCCTGTGTGTCATGCTAATTGTAGCCTATTGACACTCATGAACAAAATAGAAAAGAAAGGTGAAAAAGGATGAAAGAAAATATGGCGAATGTTCCGAAATGCCTGCCATTACTGACAGAATGACGATTAAAAAACTACCATAACCGTGTGTGATTTGGTGTGACAATTATGTGTCATAGATTTGTTTTGGTAAAGGGAATAAATTGGGTTGCCTGCTTATATTGGAGGAAAATATAATGCAATTGCATACTTTTATCCTACAATACCGATCTTTCAATGAATACTCCTGCAAGTGAGAAAGGGACGCCTTTAATTGCTCCAGAATTTATACAGAGAATGAACCAGAGACAAGCACAGGCACAAAAAGGTTATATTCAAATGAATAAATTGTATCAGGATAATAACAAAGTAAGTAAAACAACTTTAAATGATTGGCAATATTAAGAATATCATAAACGCTTTTATAATAGCAGTAATTTTCAGTTGTTGCAGCTTCAAAGCTAAAAATAACACTGTGAATATTTTTATCAATCCCCAAAATTGTGGATGGTATTTTATTGAGCTGAATGAAGATTCTTCAGCAACAGATTTGGAGACCATTAATGTCCGAATCGATAGTGTAATGCAGCTTAAAAGAATCACCATCAGCAAGTATGAGAAGTTTGCGTTTAGTGTCTATGATGGATCAGGAACAAAAATATCATCCAGAATGAAACTTCAAGGATATTTATCTCATCATGGAGGGAAAACATTTCTTGAATTTTACAATCCGACTGAACATGAATTAACTGAAATGAAAAAATGGAATCCTACAGAGCCGAATTATATAGAGATAGTGAACAAAGGTCGAAATCAACTTAATACATTGTTAGAAAGAAACTAAATTAAGGGGTTCAACGAAATTTTATTAAGATCCCGTACCATCGCGGGCTCAGACGATGATAACGGACGTGATTATTTATCTTTTGCTGTTAGTTTATTTTGTAAAAATGATTTAGGGCACAAAAAAGCAAAATGAAGGTCTAACCCCATATTGAATATCATCATCAACCAGTGAAATGTATTATCTTATCTCCGGCTTTCGCCAAGTGGCCAGTAGTGGTAAGTTCTCGAATGGTGCCAGCAGGTGCCGCTTAATAAATCATCTTGCTCATAATAATCGAATAATACATCTAATTTCCGAAGGTCATCGGGAACTATTGCTTCAGGCGCATTTGGTATTTACCAGGTGGCAATTTGAATATTAAGGTTTTCTGTTTGAAACTAAAAGGATGTTATCGGTAGGGCATTTTAATTTTATTCGAAAGAATAAGTTAATGAATTTGAAAGGTAACAGGAACATCCTTTTTATCGCGGGAGCTTTTATAAATCATGAATGCTGGGATGCCTGGCTATTAAAAAAGATGACAAGGCTACATTGCCACGTATAAGTGGTTCGATAGATACCATCAATCAGATGACGGACACATGTCGGCCGACCTCAATGGAGGTAGGTGTTTACCAATAAGCCGCCAGTTAAAATGAAATATCGCATACAGAACGTTGGACCCCAGGCTGGCGATCGCTAATCCATATACAAGTACCAAGCACATCAAAATAGTAGACTACACGAGTTAAATAATCTTTCTGCAGTGTTCGGATAGGTTATAGTCGGCTTACTGTCTGCTTGTGGTCGGCTTACCATAAGGGTACTAAAAGGTCATTAAGAGGATATCTAAAGGTTATTTATATATCAAATGGATATTGAAGTGACCTATAAATATTATCTAAATGCTATTTTGGTATCCAATTAGTATAATTGTTGTATCTTAATGGCACTAAGACAGTAAGCTTAGTATTTATAACCTCAAATCCTTTTTATGGCCATTGTTACAGACAATATTCTCATGCAGCTTGTACGGGGAACCCTCGGCAAGCAACTCACCATCTACGAACGGAATGGGCAGATCATTATGGCGGCGAAACGCGGTCCTTCCACCAAAAAACCTACACAAAAGCAGTTAGAAGCCAGGCATAA
The DNA here is from genome assembly GCF_900142925.1 of Chitinophaga sp. CF418. Lineage (GTDB taxonomy): Bacteria > Bacteroidota > Bacteroidia > Chitinophagales > Chitinophagaceae > Chitinophaga. The sequence continues at coordinate 37,163 of NZ_FRCN01000003.1, read as the reverse complement.
GATGACCATTGCTTCGGCAAGGGCGCAGCGATTGATGGCCGATCCCGAGATAAAGGCCTACTATGAGTCGCTGGCAGGGCCCGGCCAGAATGCCTACAATATGGCGGTGAAGGATGCTTACCGCAGTCCTGAAGTCCAGAACATCAGGTTAGAAGGCGAAGATGTTGTAGTGACAGCCAAAAATGAGTTCCGGGTAGCAGAAGTGGAAGTAAAGGTAATAGACGCTGAGGGTGTTATCACAGAAAGCGGTCAGGCAGTTTTGGGCCGGAACAGAATAGATTGGCATTATAAAGCAACAGCGTTGCCTGCAGGCGGTAAAGTCATTGTGGTAGCGGAAAATTTGCCGGAGAATCAGACGGTGAAGGAGTTGCTGCTAACATAGAACCGTTTTCACTGTTTACGAATGACTTCCTGCAGGTCGGGGAGCTTTGTCTGCATATACCTGTATCTTCTTCAATTTTCCGCCAGCGCGGATTATTTTGCTATGTATTGACGATGTTCAGGATGTCCTGAAAGGGAAGAAGCGGAACGTCAGGGTCAACACTTTCACAGAAATTGACCAACAACTACCTCTAAGAGGCTTTCTTTATATGGATTAACTCCATGCATTTTGCCCTGAATAACGTAAATCCGTTACATCATTTACTACTTTTGTATCACTTGAAAAGCTGCGTAAAACAGAAATTTGTTTTGAATTAATTAGTAAACTAATGGCAAAAACAATTTTCATCACCGGCGCATCGCGCGGTCTCGGTCGTATATGGGCTGAAGCTTTTTTAAAACGTGGTGATCAGGTAATCGTAGCGGTCAGAAATCCGGACGCGCTCAACGAACTCAGCGAACAGTTTCCGGCAGATCTGCTTGTTATAAAAGTGGATGTGACGGACAAACTTGCATGTTTTGAGGCGATAGCTTTAGCTAAATCACACTTTGGCGTTATTGACGTCTTGATCAACAACGCAGGATATGGTCATATAGGAGCGATTGAAGAGCTGAAGGAGGAGGAGGTTCGCCGGCAGTTTGAAACGAATGTTTACGGTTCGCTTTGGATGATGCAGGCAATTCTCCCGGTCATGCGTGAGCAACACTCAGGCCATATTATTCAGGTTTCCAGTGCCTTGGGAATTGTGTCCTTCCCAACTTTAGGCTTATACAGTGCGTCCAAGTTCGCAGTCGAGGCCCTCAGTGATTCGCTGGTGGCTGAAGTCAGTGGCTTTGGCATCAAAGTGAGTATTATTGAACCCAACGGCTACAGAACCGACTTTGCCACAACTTCCGGTATCGAAAGCAAGGCATTACCCGTTTATGACGGTGTTAGGGCTTATTTAGCTGAAGGCAATAAGATAGAAGACTGGGGAATACCTGAAGCGACCGTATCAGCGGTACTTCAACTGGTGGATGCCGAGAATCCGCCTTTAAGGCTCATCCTGGGAAGGGTTGGTTTCCAGTGGATCAAATCTGTTTATCAGCAGCGTTTGCAAACCTGGGAAGAATGGCAGGACGTTTCCATCGCTGCGCAAGGTAATTAAATAGCTGAATTAGCGGAACCCTTGCGGTTCCGTTAATTTTAAAGCAAGTAAAATGAAACATTTTGAACATATTATTGACTTTAGCCGGGTCATTGGACTTAAAGTACCGGAACACCCACTGATCAACATCTCCTTTGGGAACAAAGAGGATTGTGGGGGTGATGATATTGTATTTAACGGGAACTTTTACATCATCAGTTTTCAACAGCTCGAAGATGGGAAAATTTTATACGGACATACTAAGTATGACCACGACAGGGGCAAAATGACCTTCATCAAACCAATGCAGACGGTCACCTTTAAAAATATAAAGCTTAAAGATGATTGCTTTATTATTTTAATTCATGAAGACTTTCTAACAGGCTCTGAGTTGCACCATCAGATCAGAAAATATGGCTACTTCGATTACGAGGCTAATGAGGCGTTATTTCTGACTCCTTCGGAAGAAGATATCATCTGGAATCTGGTCAAAACAATGGATAAGGAGTACCGCAATAATACTGACATTTACAGCAAGTCGATCTTGCTCAGTCACCTGGACACCCTTCTTAAATATGCGCAGCGTTTTTACAAAAGACAATTTATAAGCCGAACAGAATTGACCGGAGCGGTAACTTCAAGATTTAAAGATTTGCTTCACTCGTATTTTGAAGACGCAGCCAGTAAGGAACAAGGGTTACCCACCGTCGGCTATATGGCAAACCGGCTGAATATATCTCCGCGTTATCTCAGTGACCTCCTTAAACAGGAAACCGGAAAGACAGCGCTTGAACATATTCACATCTTCCTCATTGCTGAGGCAAAAAGCCTGTTGATTCAAAATAATAAGAACATTGCAGAAATAGCGTTTCTATTAGGCTTTGAAAATCCAACTTACTTCTCCCGTTTATTTAAAAAAGAGGTTGGTGTTCCTCCAAATGTGTTCAGAGACCAACATTTAAATTAACTGAATTCCATCAGAAAACGGGAATGTGTATCGTCCCCTCTGCTGATGAACTGTGTTTTTATTGAATGTAAAACAAAACGCCTCAGGTTACCTTCCATGCAGATACAGCCGATAGAATACTATTATAAACCGCTTCAGGTTCAATAAGCAGGACGATGTTGAATATATCAGTTACGTATCCCTCAGAGCAAGTGCTTCTAAGTAGGTAAACAAAAGTCGATTACTTTTGCTTTGGTTTCCAGATATGAGGAAGTAGTTCTTTGATCCGGTTTACAGGATAGTCAGCGATTATACAGAGTACATTTTCGAGCCGTTCACCAGGATTAACATTGTGCATCTTGCAAGTCCCCATTAGGCTATAGATGCTTGCCAATAGGCGTTCCAGGAGGCCCCCACAAAACAGTCTAATTTCTAGGGGAATCAATAATGGCTACAATGATGTGATGGAAGAACAATTAAGATTGTACTTTCTTGACTTGGGTTATTATGTTATAAGGGGCAGCAAATTGCGGTTTCAGGGTGTTGAGGTTACCGATATAGACCTATGGCTTTATCATAGATCGAATCCTATCAGCAGAGAAAGAATTAACGTTGACATTAAAAACAAAGCTAAGCCCGCGGCTGTTGAAAGAATTATTGTTGCGAAAGGTATAATGGATATACTGGATTACGACAGGTGTATTGTGGCAACTACGGACAAAAGAGATGAAGTAATAGAGTTTGGGGAAAAAAGAGGAGTGACCGTGCTAAATGGTAACTTTCTAAATAAGATTAAGTCACTTACCTCTCATAGGTTATCTGAAGAAAAATTGAATTCTCTTTTAAAAGATGAGTTTACAAGATTTACAACAAATTGGTATCAGAAAAATGAATCTGCGAAAAGTAGAATTTTAGAAGCTCTAGATTTTATTGGAGCTAACCACTTGCTAATTGACATTAAGGAGATACTAATTCATTTGCATTCTACTCCTTTAAAAAGAGAAGGATTAACGAGGTTATTATACTTATTTGTTTCTTATTTGCTTATTACAGTTGACTTTATTTTAAAGAACATGGCTTTTATAGAGGCCACCGCAAAAAATAAAAATCTGGAAGATGGCTTTCGTTATGGAGTAACTGGCAATACTAAAATAAAAATTAGAGTAGAGCAAATGGCTCTCGTATCCAGTCGCAGCATACAGTCTATTATTACCGCTGCAGAGGCAATCCCGGTAGATATTTTGAGAGATTTTTTTGGGAAAAATGATAATGCGAAAAACTTATTTAAACTAGCCAAAGACTTTGAGAATTCTGCCTATTGGGTTTCTTTATCTACGGGATGTGTTTAAGCGTTTTGAATCACAGCCATTAACCCGTGTTCGGGATATTATAAATCCAATATTGAGAGGCTGGGTTCAATACTTTAGGGGTAGGGCATTCCAGTAAGACGTTTGGGTATATAAAAGATAGGCTGACCAGGAAAATCCGTCGTCATTTGATGAAAGCTAAAAGATTGAAAGGCTTCGGTTGGAATTTATGGAGTACAAAGGGTTTATGCGCTATCTACAATATTTATAGCTACTTTAATATATCCCCGCGGAAAGCAACCCCAACGCGATAGGCGAATAAACTTTAATAAGAAGTCATTAGGAAAGCGCAGTGCGTTAAATGCGCACGCTGCGTTTGACGTGGCAGGTGGTGGAAACATAGACTGCAGTCTAATGCGCCACTGTTCGACCCTACCTGTGGGGGAGCGGGGAGGTAACGATCCGCTCTACCCGGAACCAACTGTTATTGATTATTAATAAATTATGTCAGAAGTAATAGTAATTGCATCCTCAATTTCATAAATCAGACATTATTCTAATAATTAATGACCCATATAGAATAGTCTTCAAGTAGCTGATATTCCAGCGATTTTTTATCTACGGCCTTCATATCTACCAGGGGTAGTTTAAACCGTTTTTTATCAGAAATCCTTGTTACTTTTGCAAACAATCCATAGTCTTCATCATAATAAGAATCAAAACTTGTCATATTGAATATGTCAGTATAAGACGGACGAGTTTTCTTTAATGTTTCGTATTCCTCTTTTTCTCCCGGACCGAAAATGTAATATTCTTCCCATTTAAAATCTTCAATTCCGGTAATGTGAAGGGGCAACTTTAAGTTTGATTCCAGGTATGATTTATAAAACAAAAGTGTCTCAAGCCGCCTGGAAGTGTCTTCAAAACTGTTTTTAAATATCTGTTCTATCCTTTCTTCGCTATTCTTAAACCTGTTACCCATATCATTTATTTTCAAATTTGTTAAGTTCCTGGCAAAGCATATACATCAGTGAGAAAGCATTACAGCCATTGGTAGCAATATCAATTATAGAGTAATTCTCGTATGACCACATTATTAGGAAATCATTATTATCGTCACTTATCTCAAATTTGCCTAATTGAGATAAATTAAAATGGTATGTTTTTACATTTTCCGGCAGAGAATTTAAAAAGACCTCTTGCTCCTCAATGGTCATTTGTAAATAGATACCCTCCCAGTTGATACCAATTTGAAGCATAACGGATGCAGGTTCATTATACGCATGAATAAACAGCATATTGCCAAAATCCTTCCATTCAGCATGTGTCCACTGTTGTAAAGTTTGGTTATACCCAGACCATTCCGCCAAAAGGTCATATAGTAGCTCCGTAACGGCTATTCCTAAACCCTCCCTATCAGAGCAGGAACCCGTGATCAGCATTCTATTAAATTCGACGATAGTACTGGTATAAATGTTGAATGATTGGATTTTATCACCTTGCATCTGAGTATTTTTAGCAGCATCTCTGTACTGTATTCATGATTACTGTGTATATCCATTTTTGAATGTAAGCATTAATTCTTTCCATTTATCATCGACATACCGATCTTCTTCACGTATGCTATTGAAATGCTTAGTAGTTTGTTGCAGTAATAAATCAAATACATCCGGGCTTAATGGCAGTTTACCGATCTGATCTAAATATTCGAAGGATTCGATAATAATCATTTGGTAAGTCCAACCCTCATCTAATACCATACACAGTTCGGGCTCAATGGCGAGGATAACGGCAAAGGCAGTTTCCGCAGCGGTAAGGTAGTTTTTTGCATTGATTGATTCCCTACCTCTCTCCAGAAGGCTTCTCGCAATTTTCTCAACAGCTTCCTCACCTTCTTCGCTAATATAATCGTCTCCCTTTTTTTCTTCCGCAATAAATGCCTTTAGAAAAGTTGATATTTCAGCAGTCGTTTCCATTGGAACAAACCGGGCTATCATTTCATAAGCAATTGACCGGTCACGCTGAATAAGTTCATCCAGGAAATTGTGAGAAGGGCTGGAAGGTTGATTTTCCATAATAATTTTCAGCTGTGCTGTATAGCTTTCAAGAGGAAATAGAGTAGGTGCATTCCTTAAGTATCTCATTTTTTCACTTTTACTCATAATTTTTCGGGATTTTTGAATGATATGAATTGTAAGTTACTATATCAGGCGTTCTTCCAGCATATATTTCCAGGTGATGAAGCCTTTCTGTTCATTGCTATAGTCATGAACAATCCGGCTGAAATTTTCTGGTGCAGTAGTAATGAATGCATGTCTGCCTTGTTGTCTGATAATATCCAGCTGCTTGTCTAAGTCTTTTAAATACATGGGTAGTAGCGACCGCTGCTTTTCGAAACACCATATATAGCTGGCTTCCTCTGTATCCAGGGTTTCTAATATCATATGGTACATTTCCTCTCCTTCTATCAGAAATACAAACGAGAATGGTTGAAGTACAAAGCGGATTTTCAATATATGTCCGGCATGTTTTTCTGCCAGATAGCGAAGTTGTTGTTGATGCTTAAATTGTGGATTCTTTAATATATCCGCAATCAATTCCTCTCCCGATTCATAAAGTGATTGCCCTGCTTGTAGCTGAGTTATATCCAGTACATTTCGTTCAGATGAAGAAGACTTATTGAGGATTACTTTTGTCATAAATCTGAATCTCACACCTTCAATGATTTCTTTATTGATTTTCTTTATGTCGGCTGAATCTGCGGATTGTGATACCAGCGTTCCATTTTCCAGTTCTGCAAATATTGAGGCTGTGATGTTTCTGCTTTTTAATACTTTAATAAAATACGGCTTCAATACGTCAAATTCTGGTCTGATATCTTCATGCGCTATTTCAAATTCAAGTTTCTCGTCTGGTTCCTTATAGATATAAGAGAAACCTATGGCACCGTATTTGAATTCGAGAGCATCTATAGGTATTTTAACCTCTTTTTCTATAGTAATTGTGTTGGGTGTAGTTACTGGTTTAACTTCTTGGACTGGATCATCAAATAACGATCTCTGGCGAATTAACTTTCTGTAATAAGTATTTCGTTTTAAAAACAGGTTATTCAGGTAATCAATTCTAATATCCCGGTAGTCATAAATGACAGGAACTATTTCTGATCGTTGCACCCGGCCTATATATTGAATGAGCTTTGCTTCAAATGAGAATGGATAGACAAGGAAGAGGCACGTAGCATTGTCCAAATCGGTTCCTTCTCCAAAAAATTGCCCTGTGGTTATCAATACCTGATAATTTCCGGATTTTAATAGTTTCCATTTGATATCACGGCTGGTTGCACTATCCTCGCCACTTAATGTAATTGTTTCATATGATTGTTTCAGATATTGGTGCAATGAATCAATATGCTCTTTACGTTCGGTTAGCACTACGATACGTTTCCCGCTACTAAGCTCTTTGATTATATCTTTTAGGATGAGATTGTTTCTCGTTGAATCATGCACCAGGATTTTAGACAAGGTTTCAAACCGGTCAGTTTTCTGGTTAAACGGTACATCCAGAGATGTGTCTCGTATAATTATTGTTGCCTGAGGAGAACTTGTTACCTGATGGTTTTCGATTTCTGCAATAACTTCACCTAAATGGATGAAGATAAGTTTTCCATCGCTGTATTTACGGAAAGGTGTCGCAGTAAGCCCATATTGGTAAAAGCTTTTGAATTGCTGGATGATAGTATAGTAGGTTTCGGCGGGAATATGATGACATTCATCAATCAAGATAGTTCCGAATGAGCTGGTAAGATCCTTATTAGATTGATTAGAGATTGCTTTTGCAAGGCTTTGAATCGTAGCCAATGTTATTAGCTTTCCTGGCTTATACTTTCCCTGTCCGATTTTCCCAATCTCGTGATCTGGAATGCCTAGAAAAGTAGTGATTCGTTCTGCCCACTGTTCCATTAACTGCTTTCTATGAACTACAATTAGAGCTGATTGCTGTTTATTGGCAATTATTTTTAATCCTATTAGGGTTTTACCAGAACCAGGAGGTGCCACTATTACCCCTATATGCTTATTTTCTGTTGCGGAAACACCAATTTGCTGATAATCCCGCAACGTTGCCTCAAAACTGTAAAGCTGATGGGGTTGTCGTTTACGTTGATCTTCTAATTTATAGGCGATATTATTTTCCTTACAAAAATCAAGAAGTTTTCTGATAAAGCCACGGGGAATAATAATATGATCGCTTGTTTCTTCAATGAATTTGAAATAGCGTTTGCTTTTATATGTGCTTTTGCCTGTCTTCTGCCGGATAAAGAATTCTGTGTTAGCAATATTCAGCTCTTCTCGTAAATAGCTAATCAGAATAACAGGCAAGCCATTTCTTGCAATAGTGATTACATTATTTAAATGTATAGTTAAGCCTTGATTGGGCAGCTTATTTATTGATAATTCAGAAGGGTTTGACTTAACATACAGATTATCCAGGGTAGCTATCTGTGCTTTTTGTATGGTTATAAGAAATTGCCATTGTTCTGGATACGGTTCCATTGTTTCGGGAGCAATGAAGCAGCTATTCCCCTTATCCATGGCCGGCTTATGAAAAGGAAGTGCGATTAGATTACCAAGTGGTTTTCCGGAAAGTGAATCCTGGTTGGGAAATAGTCTGTCAAAACTGGAATTTTTATCGAATGTTGAAATGATATGAGCTTCCGTTAATAATGTGAGCATTATTTTGCGGCTCTTAATTGCCGGATAGGCCTGCTCAAAGAATACCCAGACATGCGCGCCATTTCCGGAACGGGAGCGTTCCAGGTAAGCTGGAATTCCTTTTTTCTTGCAAAGAAACAGAAACTTGCGGCTATCATCTATCCAGTTCTCTTCGTCAAAATCTGCTACTATGAACCAGGATGTATCATCTGTTAATAAAGGATAGAGGCCAATTAGATGGCTTCCGTTTAAATGTTTGTAAATCTGTGTTTCTGTTAATGGTTGATATGTTTTTTCAGGGAAATTACTAAGCGTACCGCCTTTCATTTTATGCACTTTATACCGGTATGGATCAAAATGATAAGCAGGCATGTAGCCGGATTTACCACCGTTTTCCCAGTATAATGCGAAAACATCTTGCCTGCCTTTGAAGAGAGCAGTGAAAAGCTTTATTTTATATTCAGGGATCACATTAGATCGGTTTATAGAGTTGGTTTAAAAGAAAAAGGACAGGATGTGAAAAAATCATAAGGCTATCTTATTCACCTATTAATAGCTCACATAATATGAGTTAAATTGTGTACCAGGTACCTTTTCCAATTCCATTCTTGTGAAGTCTTTGGGTAGTAACCAGGTTCTCTAAATGTTTTTTAATGGTATTACGATTTGCGTTTGTTACAGTTACAATATCACCGATAGTTGCTTTTCCTCTTGATTGTATAAATTGTAAGATTTGAAGGGATAATTCTGGTAGTTGCATTAAAAGGAGGTTTTCTTTTTCAACTTTTACCTCCAGTCTCCTTTTTTGTTGCTGTAAAGCGCGGAGGAAAAACAAAATCCATGGGTGCCAATTAGGGCTTTCGCTTTTTAATGTTCCCTGAGTTTGACGTAAAGCAAGATAATACCCTTCCTTGCTTTGTTCGATCACAGATTCAAGAGAACTATAAGGTACATATTGATAACCTGCTTTTAACAGCAGAAAGGTGGTTAGTATTCGGGAAAGCCTTCCGTTTCCATCCTGGAATGGATGTATCGCAAGAAATTCAACTATTACCATGGCCGTTATCAGTAGAGGATGTAGGTCCTTAATTGCATATGCATGTGTTGCCCATTCTATTAAGTCCTGCATCCGTATCGGTGTTTCAAAAGGACTTGCTGTTTCAAATACAACCCCGAGAGATTTACCTGTGCTGTCAAATGCTTCTACATGATTTGGAGACTTTTTATAACTACCCCGGTGCCAATAATCTTTATCGCTATGTTTTAATAAGAGGGAATGTAATTGCTGAATATAATTTTCAGACAGCGGGATTTCAGCATAATTCTGAAAGAGCAGATTCATTACGGTAGAGTACCCTGCTACCTCCTGTTCATCTCTTGTTGTGAACTTCTGTATTTCAAGATTGAATAATAACTCCTCTACTTGTTTGTCGGTAAGCTTACTTCCTTCAATACGAGTGGATGATCCGATACTTTCGATGGTAGCGACTTTTTTGAGAGAAGATAGCTGTTCGGGGGCAAGCTGTCCTAAAGCGCGCCAGGCACCTTTAAACTCATCAATTTCAGCAATAAGTGAAAGGATTTCTGGAGTAATATTTAATGTTGCGGAATTTATCATATCCATAAAATTACCCAAAAATACCCATATAATTGTAAGTTATCCATAATTTTATCCATAAATACCCAAATAAATATAAAAGAGGAATAAGTGTTATGGAATTTAAGGTTATGGCAGAGCTGGAATCGAACTTGGGTAAGTTGATGGTTAACATATTATGTAATAAATGAAAATTGAATAAAAATGGGGCTGACCAAAAAGGTCAGGTTCGAAGAAATAGGGCAGATCTCAAAAAGGTCGGCCCTTTTCTTTGCAGAAAGAGGGCCGATTGGTATTTTTAATTACCACATCAAAAATACTATGGCAAAAATAAGCACTTCTCGGAAATTTAAATCATATAGTCCCCAACAAGGTTTATTACTTCCTCCTTCACTAGATGAGTTAATCGGAGGAAAGCACTTGGTTCGCGTAGTGAATGAGGTAGTAGAGTCTATGGATCTTACCGATCTGATCGATCTATATTTAGGCGGAGGAACAACAGCGTATCATCCTCGGATGTTATTGAAGGTGCTCTTATATGCTTATAGTGTTAAAATTTATACAGGCCGCAAAATAGCGCAGGCGCTAAGCAAGGATATCCACTTTATGTGGTTAAGCGGGATGAGCCGTCTCGACTTTCGTACAATTAACAACTTTCGTAGCAGTAAGGCCAAAGAAGTAATAGAAGTCTTATTTAGGGAGATGCTGGAGTTTCTGATGGCCCATAGTTATATTAAAATGGAAAATTATTTTTGGGATGGCAGTACGTTTCGTGCCGATGCAAAACAACATAAAATAGTATGGAAAAAGAATGCAGAACGTTATAAGGCATCAACGGAACAGAAATGTAAGACGCTGTTTAAGGAAATAGATCAGCTTAATATCGAAGAAGATCGTCAGTGTGGTAAGTATGACTTAGCTGAGACAGGCGCTAACTCTACAGTAACCAAAGCTATAAGCGCCCAGATAAAGCGATTGAACAAGCACCTGGAAATAGCTACTTCCAAACGGATCAAACGTAAGGCCGCAACCTTAAAGAAAAAGCTATATGAAGCGGATAGCAAGATAGAAAAGTATGAAACGTAGATTATCAATGGAGGCAAACGCAGTGGATATAACAGGACGGACAAAGATGCCAGTGCTATGAGGATGAAGAATAATCACATAAGAAACAATATAAGTTATAGTTCAATGAAATCTGAACACAAGGAGATTATAATTCACTTTCTTAAAAGACCCTTAATGTATGTTTATCAGTTAGAGAAAGAACAAGTAGTTGCATTTATCACGGGGTTTGAAACTGGGTCGGGAGGAGAAGTCAACATCAGTGAACAAGTATCTGAATGGCTTAAAACCGAACATCGAATAACCAAGAGCAATCCGGGATGGCCTGGGCAAGTACAGCAATACGCTGATCAAAAAGGTATCGGTTGGTTTAATGCATTTAACGAAATTGTTTCAACTATACTGCACTTGCAAACGCAATGACTGATCACGCTTTATTTATCCAGCCAGCGTGTCTTCTTCAATGACAGAAGAAGTATGATTTAAGAATATCTGTTATCTATGATTTAGTTTATTGTCAACCCGTAGAAAATATCAACAAGTCGGGAATCGAACCCGCTTAATGCTGATTATGAAAGAGTTATAGTGAAAAGTGAAAGATGCAAAAATAGCAAACCCGCTACGAGAGCGGGTTTGCTATTTTTGTGCCCAGTAGGGGTAAGTTTACGAACCAATTGATATTTATTATCTGCAGGTTATATAGCTTATTTAAGCTGATGTAATTTTCCCATTCGCTTTGAAATATCATTATTTGAATAACAGTTGGGCAAACTTGTAGAGATTGTTACGCCATACCGGCCAAGTATGGCCGCCAGGATATTCGCTGTATTTGTATTTGATCTGCATTTCATCAAACTTTGCCAGCATATTCTGGCAGTTGTTATAGGCGATGTCTTCTTTGCCGCCAATAGAGATCCAGAATTGCTTTAGGTTACTATTGATCTTACTGGCTGCTTGTTTCATAAAAGCGTATTGCTGTTCTGCCGCCGGTTGCTTGCCGCCAAACCAACCCGAACTGAACACGCCCAGATAAGCAAATTGATCAGTGTTATTAATACCTGCGTAAAGGGTTTGTATGCCACCCATGGACAGGCCGGCCAGCGCTCTATGTTCCGCATTCGGTACGGTACGATAATTTTTTTCAGTGAAGGGAACAACAACGCGCATTAACTCGTTTTCAAAAGTCCGCAACGACTGCTCATTAAAGCTTCCTGTAGATATATTGCCATCCATCATCACCACCAGCATAGGTTTAGCTTGTTTTGCAGCAATGAGGTTGTCGAGGATCAGGTCTGTCTTGCCCTGTGCACTCCATCCTCGTTCGTCCTCGCCCCCGCCATGCAACAGATATAGTACCGGATATCGCTGATCTGTAGCACTGTCATACCCTGGAGGTGTGTATACGAAACAACGACGCCAGGAATTGGTGACCGGGGAGAAGTAGCGCTTGATGCGTACATCACCGTGAGGCACATCTTTCGTAGCATAATACGCGCCACCAGCAAAAGGGATCTCAATACCAGCAGCCATACGGCCCATTCCATAAAAAGTCTCGCTGGCAGGATCGGCAACGGCTACACCGTCTATCAATAGGGAATAATAATGGAAGCCTTCTGCGATAGAATCAGTAGTACCCACCCAATAACCTCCGGTATCCTTTGCCAGATCATATTTTTTACCGAGATCAATCTGCACCCGCTGCGCCTGTGGCGCTTTCAAACGAAACACCACGCGGTTGTCCGGCAATACCTGTGGGAATCTGGCATTGCGTATATTAGTAGTCGCAGGCGAACCAAGTACGGTATATTGCATAAACGAAGACGGATCAACGGGCTTAAAGAGAAACTGGGAAAACATATATAGGCCGTTTTTCCAGACTTTGAAGTCATGCACACCCGGCTCTATATAATAAACATGTGGTACCTTGTTTTCATACAGGTAGTCGTGTGTACGTTTACTAAAGCTGATCAGGTTATCATTATCGCCGCATGAAATCCAAAGTAGCTTCAGCTGCTTTTTCGCAATTTCCGGATCAGGAAGCAGCAATTCAGGGATTCGGGTATTAGGCGCTGAAGAAAAACCGCCCACCCAGGCAAACCGATCAAGATGTCCCAGGCCGAAGTTAAGCGATTGGCCTCCTCCCATGGATAAACCTGCAATGGCACGGTTCTCCTTGTCAGTAAACACCGGGAATTGCTTTTCAACAAAAGGAATAAGGTCTTGTAGCAAGTCCTGTTCAAAAGTAGCGAAGGCCTGAATTTTATCAGGGGCCATAATGTTGCCGATAGCACGGTCATCCTTCATAGCTCTTCCATTTGGCATAACAACGATCATTGGCGCCAGTTTACCATCGGCATACAGGTTATCCAGGATCACCTGTGGACTACCACCGTTAAGCCACTCCTTCTCATCACCACCAATGCCATGTAGTAGATACAACACAGGATATTTACCTTTTTTAGAATAACCGGGGGGCGTATAAACTAAGGCTCTACGCGTGGTACCCACTGTTTTGGACGTGTACCTGATAGTATCAATTTTTCCGTGAACAATATTACTGCGCAAGATATCAAAACCCTCAGGCGCATGGTTAACAATCGCTTGTGTATGCCCTGTCATATGGGCCATACAGAAAGCTGCGATGGCAAGGATCAGCCTTTTCATGTTTATTACAGATTTGGTTATCAAACTTTAGTATTTCGTTGATACAGATGTGCATTAACAACAATGGCAGGTATTCATTTTACCCAACAATAATAGGGTATTTTCCGGTTCTTTAAAACTGGCTTACAAACTATTCCCGGGACCTGTCGCCAATGGCTTATTTTTTTACCTAAAATATGAGTTTCACTCCATTTTAGGTTAGCGGCTTAAATTGTTTTGGTACCAGTTTCCGGTTCCTTGAAAAGTCTAATGAATTTCAGCAATTGCATAGCCTGAAAGTTAACGACAAAATAATTATAAGAAGCCATAGTGTATCGTACGCCCCCAAGTATTCATATCCAATAGTATCGGGCGACTATGTAGAACGAGATAGTAAAATAATTTATAAACGTGCCCCTCACAAAGGTGGTTGCTGAGTAAATAAATCGTGAATATGCAACATGGGATAACCCTATGTATTTCTTTAACCTCAGAGAGCCTGTGTCTCAGTTTGGACAATATTCCATGATAAAAGATCTAGATGCGAAATTGAAGGCCTCCTTTAGCGGTTATAAGCTAATTGATTATGGAATGCTCACCTTAAAGGATGACATAGATGCTTGAGTTATTTCACGTAATAGTCGAATGAAAGCCCGGTATTTTATATAGTGGATGGAAAAGTGAAGACAAATCTGGATCGAACCTATTGGATCTGATTATAAACGACTTATAAAACGACTGTAATATACAAAAACAGAAAACCTGCTCGTAGAGCGGGTTTTCTGTTTTTCGTGCCCAGAACTGGTAGATTATCGAACCAAATGTTGTTGATTATTAATAAGTTGCAGAGCGTGTTTTTTAAGCTCAACTTTTAATTGTTTTTTTTATTAAATCACTTTTCCTTCTCATTCAACAACTTCTCCAATTTATCTTTGGTTTCGGGAATTTCTTTCAGCGTTAAAGCTTTTCTGAAATTCTCGATAGCTTTCGTTTTATTGCCGGTTTCAACGTACAAATCACCAAGTGAATCGTAGCAATTGCCACTGTTAGGGTTATTGGCTATATTGAGCTTAAATAAAGTTTCCGCCTTTGCAAATTGCTTAGTGCCCAACATTTGGTATCCAAGATTATTAACCTGACTTTCACCTGGGCTAACAACATATCCCAATTGATCAGAAACTTTCTTGTAATGTGCGACCAGTATTGAATCTAATTTAAAGTTAGGATCTTTTAATTCGCTCTCGTAAATTTTAAGCTTATAGAAATCAAAAATAAATCGAAGCGCATCATATTCTCCGATTAATCTCACGGAAGGATGATTGTCATCTTCGTAATACTTGTATTTGAAACGCAATAGATTCTTTTTATTTTTAGAAAGATCTTTAATAAATTCTAAATTGGTACGAATAAGTTCCGTAGAATTGCTTGTATCTTTTTGAACACTCAGCGTGTCTACTCCTCTTTCCATACGATTGGCTATGGCGATAAACAATGTTTTTCCTTTATAATTTTGAGTAGGTAAAATCGCTTTTGCTTCTTTCACAATTTTTTGATTATCCCACCAAAAAGATCCCTCAAGAGAAACATAAGAATTAAATAAATTCGGTTGATGCAGGAACGTGTTTATGACGGTCAAGCCTCCAAGGGAATGACCAATAAATGTTTTATAAGTCGTGGTTGGATAAGTCGCATCGATATATGGAATAAGTTCTTTTTCGATGAAAGACATGAACTTTTCACCACTGCCAACAACTCCAGGTAATTCTTCATCGGTACCAGTTGTTAATTCGCTTACTCTGTTTGACTGCAGGATTCCAACCACAATCATCGGCGGACAAAGGCTTGATTCTGTCATATGCTCGGTAATACTTACAACGGTGTTGAAATTTTCACTTCCATCCAATAAATAAATCACAGGATAATGTCCTCTGTCTTTAATTTTATTTCCCCCGTTGCTATTAGGAATATGTATCCAAACTTTACGTTCCTGTCCAAAGATCTTTGAAGGAATCGTTTCCTCGAATCCTGTAGTAAAGGGGCTATTTTCCTGCGCATTGACACAAACAGACATTAATAAGAAAATAACAGAGCAGAAAAATGGCCTCATAGAATTGTTTGAGTTAAAAATTAATAAATGGTACTTCATGAAGTGATTTTGATATTCATTTAAATAGACGCATATTTTTTCGCAAATACAAATAATATGGTGTAAAATGATTGCCAGGTGTTTTAGGGGGAAACAACGAGATCTGCTACTTAAGGAATCGAATTAGTTATAGGCTGAATAAGAGATAGTTATGCACTAAGTAGAATTGACCAAACAAGCAAAACCTGCTCTAAGAGCGGGTTTTGCTTGTTTGGTCAATAGTGGTAAAGAATCGAACCAATTGGCACTGATTATTAAAACGTTAGGTTGATGTACGGTGATTCTAACTGTTGAATCATTCTTACATTAGTGCTTATTGTGTAGGATTGTATTATGCTTTTTATCGACAACTTTTCGGTGTACCTTTATTTTTGCACCCACTTAAACCATTACTTATGAAATTTATTTTATCTATTATTGCAATAATCTTCAGCGTCAAGGTCATTGCAAAACAACATTGTTTAAATGATAGTACGATCCTTACATCAGATAGTGTAGCACTTTATCTTAAAGTTGCCGGCAAGGGCACTCCCTGCATATTTGTCCATGGTGGTCCAGGTGCCTGGAGCTTGTCTTTTGAAGCAATGGGCGGGAATGTATTGGAAAAACAACTGACCATGTATTATTATGACCAGCGAGGATCTGGTCGCTCCGCTTCCGCCAATAATTATAATATTGACAGGATGGTAGAGGATATTGAGAATATTCGCTCTTTTTCTGGGTCAGATAAGATTTATCTTTTAGCACATTCGTTTGGAGGTGTGCTTGCTTATAAATATGCGGAGAAGTATGGGGCGCATTTAAGAGGTTTGATATTATTGGACGTGACCTTACATATCCCAAATTCACTTAATGCGCAGGTAAGTTTTATTAATCAGCTGCTTGGTTCGCAGATAACTGCTGATTCAATAATGCCAGCATTTTTCGCAGCTAAAACCAAACTGAGAGAAGCGCAACTGGAATATAAAATGTTATCGGATAATAAATCTACTATCGAGAAACTTGATACTATTGATAAGTCATATCCTCGTAATAATGCCTTTGCCAGTAAGGCGTTGGGAATGCCAGAATATTTTGCGGACTTCACTCCGGGAACGAAGAATGTAAATGTGCCAGTGTTAATTATCTCCGGAACGGCGGATCATAATGTCGGTCCTGATCATTATAAGCTGTTCAAATTTCCTCATCAGCAGGTGAAGATTATTAAAGGAGGGCATATGCTTTATTATGAGAAAAATGAGGAATTCGCAGCAGCAGTTAAGGAGTTTATAAAGAAATAAAAAAGGCCAGATTTGTTGGCTTTTGTCGACCAATAAGAATCGAACTTCTTGAGTTTGATTCTTATTGGATTACATTAAAGCAGATGTTTTTAGTGCCCAGAACTGGAATGTTTTCGAACCAAATCATATTGATTATTAAAAGTTACAATTTTAAGGTGTCAGTATTTGATCATTACTGATGAATGTATCGGATCGCAGCGCATGCAAAACTGAATGCCCGAACAATGCTATTTACGAGAGTGGTGTAGAATGGGCAATGGCAGATGGCACCTCACTTAAAGGCACCTATGTCATGATGGATGGATCTGCTATAGATGCCGACCGGCGAAATGCCCCACTGTCCAAAGACTTTTTATTACATTGTTCCTGATAAATGTTAAGTTACTTCTTCTTATTCTTTACCTGTAATTAGTCCTTTTACGCCAAACTTTTCAGTATAAACTTCCACATAGGATTTACTCTTCTACCCATTAACTGTATATGTTTTGCAAAAAATCTTTTAAACTGACCGGACTCCTGCCTAGTAGTTGTTTCACATCACTTTTATTGGTATCGAATTCTCCGTTAGCAATCGCCACACAGAACCTTGCAATGTACGCTGCGTCTTCCTCAGAAGCACCGGTCTGTATAAGCCATGCAATATATGAACTTGCCTCCGATTGGTGATAATTTATTGTTTTTCCGGTAATGTCTGATAGCAGGTCAGCAATCTCCGCGAAGGAGAAAGCGGTTTCTGCAGCGAGGATATATTCTTTGTTTTCATGGCCTGGAGTAGTCAGTACTACAGCTATCGCTTCAGCCATTTCTGTTATTGGCAAAAAGGGAGTTTTGCCGTCCCCGGCAGGAATGGAAATACCATTATTTAATATATCCTTTCCAGATAATAAGGGAATCATGTCAGCATACATGGTATTATCCATTAAAGTATAAGGAATGGCTATTTGTTTTAGATAATCAGCTGTGTATGCATGATATTGTACATCTTCACCCATTATACTTTGTTGTAAATTTTTCATGTCAAAGCTCGTATAGATAATATGTCCAACACCAGTTTCCTTGGCTGCATTGATCGCATTTTTGTGTTGCTCAAACCTCTTGCCTATATCTGATGAAGAAGATATAAGCAGCAGCTTGTCCACACCCTGGAACGCACTTTTTAAAGACTCAAAATCCTGATAGTCGCCAAGTTTTATTTGAAGTCCTTTTGATTTTAATTCTGCCGCCTTGGTTTCATTTCTTACCAATGCAGTAATATCGTTTGGGGCTATACCCCTGTTTAATAATGAATTAATTGTGGCTTTACCTAAATTCCCCGTTGCACCGGTTACTAAAATCATATTTTTTGTTTTAAGATTAATTAGTTTTGTTATGTAAAGAAACAAATATTGATTTGAAAAAGTTACCCTTGCTTTTGGTAACAAAACAAAAAGTGGTAACCTAAAAGTGACTAATGGAAAATAAATTAGACCATGCTGACTGTCCTGTTACAGCAGCGATATCTCTGTTTGGAGGGCGATGGAAGTTGATAATTTTATATGTGCTTTCCAAAAATACTAGACGTTTTGGCGAAATTCAGGTTAGGGTACCTTCTATTTCAAAAAAGGTGTTAACCGAACAATTGAGAGAGCTTGAAGCTGATGGCTTAATCAGCAGGAAACAGTACAAGGAGCTTCCTCCCCGGGTAGAGTATGCGCTCACTGATTTTGGAAAAAGCCTGTGCCCTTTGTTAATTGATATAGCAGCCTGGAAAAGAAAAAACATTGGATAATCTAGTCAAGGAAGGATAAAGCTTTCCGATTGAGGGCGTAACCAAAACTCCTAATCAACTTGATTTGTGAAGTAGTATTTTTGATAGATAAGGATAATGCTCCCTATGTAATCTTGTTAATCAAGTGCATCACTTGACAGGTGATTACCGGAGCTAAAGGCAGAGATCGATCTGAGGCGTATACAACTTACCTCAGCCGACCATGTCTTTAAGGGAGCAAAAGTTTATACAGAGTTTAGTCGAGCATGCTTTTCTCTCAAGAACGCCCTATAGTTGAGGCAATTACAGAATATATCACCATTGGGACAGAAACCATCGATGGCGGAATTCACCATCTCTCTTCCTCGTCGAGACAAAGGGCGGAGCTATTATTTACCAGGTATCCTGTTATACAAAACTTATCAACTGTCGTTGGGACTAGGAGATGTGTTCAGGATCTGTACCTGCAAGGAACAGGCCTTTAAAAGGCTGGCGCTATGGTACAATGAGGTAGATGCTTCTGGTATACAATCCTTTAAAACGGCGTACAGGACAGTACAAACTCACTATCAAGGCATCTTAAACTTCTTTATAAACCGAGCTACAAATGCCGCAGCAGAATCGTTTAATGCGAAAGTAAAATCCTTTAGAAATGCTATGAGAGGCGTCAGAGACGTTAACTTCTTTCTCTTTAGGCTTGTTAAACCGTATGCCTAATTAGAATCCCCCAAGTTTTCAACTTGATCCCTTGATCCTGTAATCCTTGAGTTGATAAGCAGGCCCCGAGCAGACCTTGACCATCCTAAAAAGCAAAAGGCCGGAGAATACTCCGACCTTTCCGCTTTTGTGCCCAGTAGTGGAACCTTTTCGAACCAGTTGATATTGATTATTAGTATGTTAAGAATGAGAATCCTATGAGCTGATGTAAGACGCTCTTAGTTAATCTGCTGTAGTTATACCGCGTGGTTTAAATTTAATGTTAGTCATGTAACATGCTTTTGGTTGCCTTCTTCCTATACAGGCTACAATATCATCTTTCTTATTTTTTGATATGGCATATCCATAAGCTACGCTGGCATTGGCACAGTTCAGTACATTAACAGATAAATACAAGTAGTATCAATCAGCACAGGTATTTGCGTTTCCCGGAAAGCAGATTTCGGCTATAAAACATACCATTTTACGATTTATTTACAAAGGTTACATTTTTATTTACAATCCAGATTCTACTCTCTAAAGGGTATCAAAGTAACTTCGCTGGATGAAATACACGTCACCATTAAAAAGCAAAAAAATAAACAAATGAAAAATAAAAGAACTGTTTTGTCCTGCTTGATTATTCTGTTAATAGGAGTAATTTATTTTGCCGTACAGGCTCAACAAAAAAATGATACTCATCGCACTAACTTTTCTGGCGAATGGAAATCCAAAGAGTCGATAAGTATGGGCGGAAATATTGTTTGCGTATATGAAGAGGGTGATCGTATGCGCTCAAAAACAATGAAAATAGCAGAGCAGGCAGATTTTCTAACCATAGAAATACCAAACCCGTCTCCTGGGGCAGCGTCGGCTACAAGCCAGGAGAAACTGACCTTCGATGGTAAAGAAAGCCGCATTAATCATGACCGGGAAAGAGGAAAGAAGTTTACCGTAAAGTTGTCAGCTGATGGACAAACTATGACTGTTAACTCAATTGTACACCTGATGGTTGTCACTCCTTTCAATATAAATGTTCAGAAACAAGCATTTGTTTACGTAACAGAGGTTTGGAAGTTGAGCAATGATGGCAAGTCTATTTCTGTTCAGGCCAATGCAAAATCAACCTCATGGGGCGGCGAGCGTTCCTGGAAGACAGTATTCGATAAAGTCCCTTAGTATTCAAAAACTTTTTTTGTACAGGCCCGACTTATTCGGATCGATCCTTTTTTCTTTGAAATGAGTTTTGGTTATCTAGTTCCTTAAAATTTGTTATGGTGGACGGACAATTGCAAGGCATGACAATAACAGCCAATAATAAAAAGACAAGCATCCTCTGTTTTGAATATTTCAAATATGGAGACGCAATTAACCCATCAGATATAATTGGAAAGGACATCAGGTGTGGCGGGACACTGGCATCAGTTGAAGTAAATCCTAATAATTCTAAAATTTGGATTTCTAAACTTCATATAGAAAATGCATTTGCAAGAGAAATGACGCCGAGATAAATCTGAAGCAAGCAATGGTTTGTATCTGTACTGATAGTGTTACGGAACATAAATTTTTCGTTCACAGCTGCGATAGTAACTTATGAGCACCTATTATAGCTATCTTCACGTAGGTTAATTTTTCGATTCAAGATTATTGAAGTAATCCGGATTAATTTATAAAGTAATTGTTGCAGCATAGCTTTGGTCTTATTAATGCCAAATCATCTATAAAACAAAAATGCCGGAGATACAATCTCCGGCGTTTACCATTTTTGTGCCCACTAACGGTACATTATTGGGTTAATCTTCACCTCCTTCTATAGTCAATATCATTTCTTAGCCGCTGTATTTATTATTTTAGCGCTCCGACAATTTTAGAAGGTGCCTCAATTACTTTTGAGACACCGTCTCTTCGTCATTTTTTGAGCGGGTAGTAGATTCCTGAGCAGGGATCTCTTATGTATTTAGTTAACTACCGGAAAATTTCCTCCATCAATGACGAGATTCGCGCCGGTGATATAGGAAGCGGCGGGTGAGACAAGGAAGTAAATCAGTTCGGCCGTTTCTTCCGGAGCGGCCATTCTTCGTAATGGTACGCCGCCAACTCTTTCGAAAAGCTTTTCCTTCATTTCCTCTACCGTAATACTTGCCTGTTTTGCATAATCTTCCAAAAACGCGGTCATAGCTTCCGTTTTATTTAAACCAGGAGATACGGTTACTACTCTTACGCCTTTATCGGCTACCTCTGTAGCTAATGCTTTACTATACGTGTTCAATGCTGATTTTGCGGCGCTATAAGCCATCGTGGATTCCCAGAGGGGAAACTGACTACTGGTAGAAGATATGTGAATGATCACACCGCTTTTTTGCTCCAGCATTTTAGGTAGTAATGCCCTATCCAGGCGAACGGAGGAAAGCAGGTTGACCTGCAGGGCCTGGCTCCAGTGTTCGTCAGTCAAGGTACTAAATCCTCCACCCGGATATGTGTTTGCTCCCATGTTATTGATCAGTATGTCTATGTGCCCGAATTGCTCATTAATGATGCTGGCTATTTTATTTACCTCTTCTGCCTGTGATAAGTCTGCAGCAATGAAGGTATATGTAGCATTCTGATCATCTGGTTGATTTCGGGCAGTGACAATAACAGTTGCACCTGCCTGCCCTAGTCTTTTAACAATAGCTTTACCGATTCCCTTTGTTCCCCCTGTCACCAGGGCGATTTTACCTTGTAATACTCCATTAGTTGTTTGTTTACTTTTCATGCCTGATGTTTTTTAATTACGTAATGTTCGTTTCCAAAAAAATAGATCTACTTTAGTTTCATAAAGTAACTAAAACTGTTGCTTGTGATTATTCTCACAACACTAATTGGCAGTAACGTTTATGTAACTAAAAGCCGAAAAGTGGTAACGTTCATGTAACCAATGAAGAAATTCAAAGCACATACATCCACCTGCCCGATCGTTCATACGATGACCTATATTGGTGGGAAGTGGAAACCCATTATCCTGGGGCGGCTTTTAAATGGAGCCGTTCGGTTTGGAAAGCTAGCGGTACAGATTCCGGATATATCACGTAAGATATTGACCGAACAACTGAAGGAGTTAGAAGAGGATGGATTGATCATCCGGCATAGTTATAACGAGAAGCCGCCACGTGTTGAATATGAACTAAGCGAGATCGGTCAGACGGTTATCCCTGTTTTGATGGCTATGACAGAGCTGGGGAGCAAAATGCATGAAGCTATCACGAAACATAAGCGCCGTGTTACAAGGGCTCATTGATAATTAGTGGCTATAGGAATGTAATGGTAGAAAGAATCCCTGATCCCTAAGTGCCCAGTAGCAGATCAATTTCAAACTAGCTGGTATCGATCATAATGAAAATCGAACTGTTGATCTATGACATTTATTAATACTCTAACTACAACCGCCGAACTTAGGGGGAGTCTACAGTTACATTATACTCTCTACCCGCGACATCAAAGTAATCGCTAAGGGCATTACAATAAAATAGCGGATGATCTTTGCCCATACTTCCAATAGTTGCTAATATCAGAATGTCATTGATAATCCCAACCCATATTCCCTTCCATTATAAAATGGCATAACCATACCATTTAAGTCATCTTTGTCTTTAAAAAAAGTTTTCTTAAAAAATGGATGTACCCAATAAGCGATTTTGGTACTTAAGATCCCGATCCCTGCACCTGTGGCAACATCGGTAAGCCAATGCTTTTCATTGGTCATTCTTAAAACCCCTGTGCCTGTAGCGACCACATAGCCCGTGATACCGTACCAAACCGATACATCTTTATATTCCTGATATAAAAATTCAGCTCCCAAAAAAGCGGTAGCAGTGTGTCCCGAAGGGAATGACTATACTGTTATTAACATCTTTCAAAGCAGGGCTTGCAAGGCCAACAACGCCATATCCGATCAAAACAGTTGGAATGATGAGCGATCTGTATTTGAATCGGATGTCGCCTTTGTGATCTGTTGAGTCAATTGAAGCGTTCTGTCCATTAACCCTTAAGACGGAAAAGAATAGGGAAAGGGCAATTATTATCTTACTCATTTTTTACCCAATTGCACACAGCATACTGTGTCGCTAAGCATTATGATATTGCTGAACCTGTTCTAATTATTGAGTGAACGAAGTTTCGATCAGGCAGAAGATCTGTGACCTTTACTTCGCTCACTAAACTTGGTTATTTGATCGTATAGCTTTTAGTAGCTACTTCTGCCAGCCTGAAGTATCCAAAAGCGTAATTTTTGCTATTGGTCTGATTGACGATATTTCCGCGAACGGCACTTGGTATAGTAGGGAAAGGATTACCATCATTACCCGAAGCCACTATCAGTTTGAACATGTAGTTGTAATAGTTTTTCGAAATCCCGTACAGTTTAATGTCTACCCGGTCCCCAGTCTTTAATTTTTCATGGGAATACGATTCCTGATTTAAATTACCGTTGGTGTGTTCATCGTCTTCAACTTCCAGTTCGGGAAACACTGAATGAGGCTGGGTAATGCTGTTCAGATAAGAATTCTTCTGATTGGCATCATCCTGATAGTAAAATGTTATCTCGATCTCATCACCGGCCTCGCCTCCCTTGTTATTCTGATAAATGTTATCCTCGATCTTAGAAACTGGGGTAAAGGTTTCTGAGGCGGTGTAGGTTTCTCCGTTCAAAACGATCTTTAAGTTATAGATCTGGCCGATAACAGGAACAAAATTGCTGCAAATGTATTGCCCTGTTCCGGGCGTTTCTACAAAGTTAAAAACAGTATTTGTCGCGTTGGTTACCGTAATCACTGCTCCCGAAACACTCGGGAATTCGGAACTGTAATAACCAGTTGTTGTCGACAATACGATCTTCTGTTCATTGCCGGCGGTATTTTTCACCCAGTCAATAGAGGCATCCACAACCAGTCTTGGCGCTGCTGTTTTAAGATCCGCAGTAATAACCTTCTCGCATCCTGTTACAAGCAATGCTACAAATGGTACGAGCATTATTTTAAGTACTTTCATGGTGTATCGTTTTTAAAGTTGGATAGTTGTTTTAAAGTTTCACGTTGTAGGCTACGCTTGGAACAATGCCGAAAATGGATATTCTTCTTGTCTCGTTTCTACCTGTTTCTTCGTTCTGTCTGAAAGAGTAGGATGCCGCGTTGTTCCTGTTGTAAAGATTGTAGATGCTGAAATTCCACTCTCCCTGCCACCCTTTTTTCTTGTTGGGTTTAGGTGTGTAGGTCGCAGAGACATCTAAACGGTGGTAAGCAGATAAAGAATTCTCATTTCTTGCGCCGTAACTCGCAACAGTAACACTCTGGTATAGATATTTTCCATTGGGGAATGTCGCTGCTTTTCCGGTTTGGAAAGTGAGAATAGCTCCCAGAGACCATTTCGGACTTACTGAATAAGCGCCTGTAACAGATAGATTATGCAATTTGTCATAATTCGCCCTGTACCATTCTCCGTTGTTGATCCCCGGCTCATCTGCATTTCTGCCCGGTGTTCTTTGTTGCGCTTTAGAAAGTGTATAGGAAACCCAGCCGGTCAGCTTACCTGTATTTTTTTTCAACATCAGTTCCAGGCCATAAGCCCTTGCTTCGCCATTCAAAAGCACTCTTTCTATAGCATCGATCCCTAACAGATCTGCGCCGTCGATATAATCTGCCTTATTCTTTATTTTTTTATAGAATGTTTCAGCTTCCAGAGAATACTTGTCGTCTTTGAAATTGTGGAAGTAACCCAGTGCTACCTGGTCCAGAATTTCTGGTTTGAGGTATTTGTCAGAAGGGGCCCATATATCAAGCGGGCTTGCAGATGCGGTATTGGAGATCAAATGAACATACTGGCTCATTCTATTGTAGCTCGCCTTTATAGAATTATCATTGTTTAGCGAGTAGGCAATGGCGACCCTTGGTTCCAGGTTGCCGAAGCTGGCTATTTTTTTATTTTTCTTATAGTTGATCGCTCCGGTTGGATCAGCCTCTTCATAAATATGAAAATCCTTATTGTAGATGACCGGCTGATCATTGGCATAGGTGTAGACTTCCTGCGCGCCTACTCTTTGAAAGTTGCTGTAGCGGAGTCCATAATTCACGGATAATTTATCGCCGAGGCGTTGGTCGGCACTGATATATGCTGCATTTTCATAAGCGTACTTTTTGGCTAACTGGTCCGGATTGATTGCTGAACTCACTCCATACGGCTTGATCGTTCCGGGATTGAAATCGTAATAAATTGAGTTAATACCGTAGTTTAAAGTGAGGTTATTCGAAACATAATGTTTGAAATCATATTTGAAATTGTAATTTTTTACATCTGCTTTCCAGTCCATACCGATTGTCTTGATCTTGATCTGGTAGTCATAGTCACTGTAAATTGCAGATGCATTGGAGAATATCTTATTGGAGAATATATGGTTCCATCTGAGATTGAAAAGTCTGTTACCATAGGTGTTGATAAAACTGTTATTGAAATTCAGGTTGTCAGTGCCAAAGTATCCTGAAACAAATACGTTGTTCTTATCATTGAATTTGTAATTGAACTTGGTGTTCAGATCGTAGAAATAGGCTGAATTGGGTTCATTGGCCATTTTTAAAAAAAGATGGGCATACGATCCTCTTCCCGCGACCACGAAAGAGCTTTTACCCTTAGCGATAGGACCCTCAACAAGCAATCGGCTGGAAACTAATCCGATCCCGCCGTTAACATGGAACTCCTGGTTGTTTCCTTCTTTTTGATAAATATCCAGTACCGATGATATACGTCCTCCGAAATTAGCGGGTATACCGCCCTTGTATAGTTTCAGGTCTTTGATCACATCAGCGTTGAAGACAGAAAAGAAACCGAATAGATGCGAGGTATTATAAACAACGGCTTCATCAAGCAATACCAGGTTTCCATCAACAGATCCTCCTCTTACGTTAAATCCCGTCGCACCTTCCTGGGCATTGGTTACCCCGGGAAGCTGTAAGATCGATTTCAGGACATCTACCTCACCCAAAACGGCCGGCATCTTTTTGATCGTGGCGATCGATAGTTTATTGGTACTCATTTCAGGTTTGCGGATGTTCGCTTGCGGCGTATTGGTTTTAATTAAAACTTCATCCAGCGTCTTACTGTTTTCCGTCATCCCGAAGTTCCGTTTTGTGTTTTCGGTCAGCGTGACACTTTCCTCCAGGCGATCATAACCCACATGGCTTATGATAATGGTGTAAGTTCCTTTAGGCAATGTTGTGGAATAAAATCCGTAGGAATTGGTCGTAATACCTACTTTCGCTTCCGGAATGTAAATGCTTACGCCAATGAGTGTTTCGGTATTGGACTTGTTAGTGATCGTGCCGCTGAGGGTGACTTTTTCCTGCGAATAGGCATGGAATACCGAGGCAAAAAGGAATACCAGCAAGGATAGGATTCTGCTTTTCATTTATAAAAGTTTAGAATTAAATGCTATATTTTCAGCTAAACTATATTTTTACAGAACCCGCAATTTTTATATATACGAAATGTATTTCTTTATATAGAAAAGCAGCTTTTACATATAGTAAAATAAATTCGACTTGAGATTTCAGCAAAGAAGCGATACAGAAGGTCCTCCATCGTAATAGAATACTTTAGGTCGTGTTGCAGCAAGTCTAAAGGTCAGGGAAACTGCCGGCCCGGTATATCCACACGCAAGGGATGATGGGCTGTAAGCCATTATTCAACCCCTAAAAGCAGTATAGCACCTGTAAACCTTATTTTGGTATATTATTAATGGGCTTTCGTATAGTAAGTTTTTTTATTTCTGCTGTATCACTTGATTTGCCCTAAATTTAGCCTTATGTATAAACCTTTACACAAAAAAACGATGGATGCCAATTGGATGCTTCAGTTAGTTATTTCAGAAAAATACCGGTTTCAACGGCATCTGTTGCTGATCGCCTTTTGCATTTTGGTTTTGTATTATAGTCCGGCAGACTATGTTGAACCTTTCGAGACCTACAATCGACTGGTTATTTTTTTCGAGATAATTCTGTTAGCCTACGGTAATATGTATTTTTTCGTTCCTAAATTCCTGTTTAGAAACAAATACCTGAGCTATGGCCTCTTCTTGCTTTCAGGCATGATCCTTTCGTATTACGTTCACGAAGTTTTTGCTGATTCGTTTGAACGAGATCTGTTGCCTAACGAGGATGATAACATTAACTTTTTTACCTTTTCCTTTATGACATTAGTGCTTATTGTAGCATCAGCCGCAGTTAAGTTTTTTCAGCGGTGGATATCTGATGCGCGACTGATCCATGATCTGGAACTGGCAAATGCCAATGGTGAACTGGAACAGCTCAAGAATCAAATCAATCCACACTTTCTTTTTAACATGCTTAATAATGCTAACGTGTTAATCGAAGATGATCCTAAAAAAGCTTCTCAGGTTTTGGTGAAACTAAGTGACCTCCTTCGTTATCAGCTTTATGACAGCTCTAGAGAAAAGGTTCTACTGACTTCAGAGATCCATTTCTTAGAAGACTTTCTGAACCTGGAAAAGGTCAGACGGGATAATTTCAATTTTTTAATATCAAAGGAAGGCGAATTGAGCGGTGTTCAGGTTCCTCCCTTATTATTTATTTCATTTGTCGAAAATGCTGTAAAGCATAATAACGACTCTGCGAAATTATCCTACTTGAATTTGTATTTTGATGTATGCCATGATGAGCTTTTTTTCAAATGCGTAAACTCGAAACCAGCGTTGAAAGCAGTAAATAAATCCGGAGGATTAGGTCTGGCCAATATTAAACGACGATTAGAACTGCTGTTCCCTTCTTCACATGATTTGATGATAGAAGACAATTCGGAAACGTACTGCGTCACCTTAACTTTAAAACTATAAAATGAACTGCATAATAGTAGATGATGAGCCATTAGCAAGAAAGGCGATCCAAAAACTGGTTCATCAGACAGAAAATCTGGAAGTTATCGCATCATTTAACGGAGCAGAAGCTACTAAAGCTTTTCTGGCAACAAATGCCGTAGACCTGGTGTTTCTGGACATTCAAATGCCGGGAGTGAATGGGATCGAATTTGCCAGAACCATTCCCAAAAACACCTTAGTGGTGTTTACCACAGCTTATCACGAATTTGCTGCTGAGAGCTATGACGTCGATGCTATTGACTACTTGATCAAACCTGTAAAACTGGAGCGCTTTCAAAAGGCGGTCGAAAAAGCGAACACGTATTGTAAATTATTCCGTACTGGTCATACCAGCAGTAATATAGAAAACATAACCACTGATTATATTTTTGTAAGATCAGGACGCAGAATATTCAAAGTACATTTCAGCGATATACTTTATATTGAAGGCTTAAAAGATTATGTGATCATTTACTTAGGGAATCAAAAAGTGATCACGCTTATGAATATTAAAACTATTCATGAATTGCTTCCAAAAAGTTTTTTTGTTAGGGTCAGCAAATCTTACATCATTAATGTAAACAACATAGATTCTGTAGATAACAACACAGTTTACATAAGGGAGAATGAAATTCCGATCGGTAATATTTACCGGGATTACTTCTTTAATGAATTTGTAACTAGAAAAATTTTAAGTAAGTGATAGATTTATAAAGAAGTATGTCGATGGGAAAGATAATAAGCATGATGTATGGAATCCCTTATTTCTTGTAGGAAAGATTATCACGTGAAATTCTCAAAACTTGTCATGAATTTTTGTAAAAGACAGCACAGCGTGCGAGTGCAATTAGGCCAGATAGCGATCAATGCACCAATCATCGACTACTATTGCCAGCTTATCAGTAGTTCATTAAAGAAGGACAACCAAGGGAAGGAGCAGGAGCTTAAAGAAACACAGGCTGAAATAGACAAGCTATACATAAGAATACAAAACGCCCGTTCTTTGCGCCTGGACGATGAATTTACCGCAGAAGAGTTTAAAGAGATTAAGGCAGACCTGACCAAGAAGATAGAAAACCTGGAAAAGAAGAAAACCAAATTATTGTCCACCAACGACAACTACCAGGAATACCTTTCCCAAGGCGGCGAAATCATGAAGAACATTGCTACTCGCTACATTTCAGCCTCCCCAATCGGTAAAAAACAAATCATTGGTTCGATCTTCGCAGAAAAGCTGATTTTTTCAGATAATAAATTTCGAACCACAGAACCGAACATCATCCTCGAGCTGATAAGCAGGCCCATTGCGGGCTCAGACGACTATAAAAAAGCAAAAGGTCGGAGATATCTCCGACCTTTTGCTTTAGTGCCCGGCAGTGGAATGTTTTCGAACCAAGTAGTATTTATTATTAGCAAGTTAATGGATCATGTTGCAGATTAGTGCGCGATGATATAAACCAGCTTTCTCATACCCTGTGATTATAGAACATTACCGATAGTCATTTTTAATCTTTTAATCCGAGATATGCTTTTACCTCGGCATAATCGGACCAGTTTACCGGAGCAGCCGCTCTTGCCTGGGTATTGCCAGGCACGATCATGTACCGGTATTGTTGATACTTCTTACCATTGGCAGATGCAGTACTCAGGTCTGCATTGGAATACAACTCAATCTTCTGCGCATAAGCCCTCATGTCGATGTATAAACCGGATGCAGCAGAGTAAGGCAACGGATAAATGACAGCATCACTTGCATCATTAGTGTTGATATATACTTTTACATCTGCGGTACTCAACAGTGCCTGGGTGAGTTTAGGTACGTCAATAATGGCATAGAAGCCGACAGTATCAATACCGCCGCCTGCAGTATGTATGGTGTCCGGCTTATACGGCACATCCAGCCATTCGGAATAAATCACAGTGCCAGAGCCGGTATCACCTTTGGGACCAGCTGGACCGGCAGCGCCATCTTTACCACAGGATATAATGAACATAACAAGCAATAAACCTGACAGCAGGACTAACGGGGAAATAAGATTACGTCTTTTCATATTTAAGTTTAGTTCGCAGCATGAAGGTTAAGGGTTTCACACCGGATTCTGATTTAGGGCGACAAAATACAAATTTATCTCAGAAAACACCGAAATCATTAGTCTTACTTTATAAAGCTAAATTGTTAGAACAGCAAGCTCGATCTACCCAATACATAGCTGCGCCGTAGGTCCTGTACGCGTCTGAAAAATTCTGTAAAGTAGCATAACATGAATTTATCTCTGCACCTGGCTATATTTACCCTGGCAACCCATTGATGCCGGCTTTCGGGACCAAGCGGTTACTGATTCAATAGGGCGGCTCGGTAATGATGGCCTTCGAGCGCGAACCTCCGTTACTTCAATTATCCAGGTTGGTGAAAACTTCTTTTGTACTCATCCTGACGGCATTTTCAGATCATCAGACAAGGGCTGGTATCGAAATGTTTTAGATTTCGCTATGCAAAGTCCGTCAATTGGA
The DNA here is from genome assembly GCF_900142925.1 of Chitinophaga sp. CF418. GTDB lineage: Bacteria > Bacteroidota > Bacteroidia > Chitinophagales > Chitinophagaceae > Chitinophaga. The sequence continues at coordinate 6,112 of NZ_FRCN01000003.1, read as the reverse complement.
GATTTATAAGAAAGTCGGTTTATATGGGATTTACCGAAAAAGAATAATCCAGGCTTATAAGGGTTATATCACCGTTTAACCTTATCTGTGGGGGCGAGAGGTAAGAATCTGCTTTGCCCGAAACAGGCTAAGAGAATCAAAAAGAGAGTGTTAATTTTTCCTAGTCCCAATCTACTGGAATGTCACGAAATTCAACAGCAAACGGCTCCCCCCATGAATGTGTGTAACTGTAGCTAAATAGCTTTATTCTTTTTACATCTGGTAAAACACCACCAAATGTATAAGTACATTTTATAGGTACACCTGTATTTAAATCAATTGATCTTGAATAGTTTGAAGCTCCGTTAGTGAAAGACTTCAACGTATATTCATTGCCTTCAGGATCGATTATAGATCTAACAGCTGACATGATATACCAATTGGCAGCGCTTGTTGTTAGCAAAATAGTTAATTTGATTGTCTGTGCCTTTGAATTACCTTCTGCCTTTGTAAGCTTAAATTCAATATTATCGGATGTTGTAATTTGGATAGGTTGTTTAGCAATAGATATATTAGTCGTAGAGGAGTTGGTCTGATTTTCGGGCAGCGGTTTGGTTTCATTCGAAGGCACTATTGGTTTTGCAGCGCTTTTTTCTACTTGTGTTAGAGTCGAATTGTTTTTTGAAGGTATTACTTCAGGTAGCTCAGTAGATATCCCGATTTGCCGGTTGTTTTTTGGGGTTGTATCATTAGCAGAGGATCCCTGTGTTGGGGCAGGAGTATCTGACTTGGATGTAGAATTTTTCCAAAAGCTTAATACACCAATGATTGGAGTTATTGCAGCAAGTAAAAGTAGAAAGATTTTCACCTTATTATCGAAGATCTTTTTTTTTCCTTCTGCCTTTGTTACTTTATTAGAATGCGTATCTTTTTCGTTTTTCCTTTTTAAGGATAACACATATCCGCCTGCATCTTTTAACTCTCGGCCTTTTTGTGTTAAGCTGTATTTAGAACTACTATTGCTAATTCCAACGCCACGAGCCTCTGTTACATATCCTTCATCAATGAGTATTTTCAAAGCGATTGATTGATAGTTGTCAAAGAGATCTTTATCACTTTGGTTGTTAATAATTAGTTTTAAGTCAGTTTCAGTTACACTTTTAGCTCTAGGAATGCACATTAGAAATTTGTCAGCGAGTATGGCTTCTGGAGCAATCGAAAAATTAGGTTGATTGTTCATATACGGGAATAGAATAACTCGTTAAGTATCAAATATAAATAACTGCTATTTACAAGACAAATTTTCCGCACGTTAGCTTTAAAGATTATTATTTATTATATGAATATTATGTGGGACGCAATGATATATAAGATGTTTTAGTATGCTATCGGGCAGCTTTTGTTTGTTGGATCTAGAATGGAACAAGGTGTAATAGCTGCGATTTGATTTGACATTCGGGTAATATTTTAGGCGGCTGGCTGGCGGTCATCTAATTGCTTTTATTTTGCTGGAGGTGCTGTTTTTCAAATGTTTATAAAGGAGTTCGTCCGAAGCATTATTTACTCGTATGTCTCCAACTACAGTTATAGTATTGAATCCACTCGTCTGAGGTAAGAGGTTTGGCTGATTAAAACTAATTGTAGTTCTGAATTCTGGTACTCACGATTACGTGATACATTATCTCATGCGGCGACGAATATGTTCTATAAAATATTTTTGCGCTTATTGCATATACCAAAAAAGATATTAGGCCATTATCGGCAAGCACTTGCGTACCATCTGCAAAAATGGGATGCCTACACCTTAAATACTCTTAATCTCTTTTTATTTTCAGTGCCTCTAGTAACCTGAACCAATATCTATATTCCTCCTCTAGACGATAAAGGTAGTTTGCTTTGTCGACGATGGCATCTAAAATATCATGTTCAAGGTGATCTTTGAGTGCGTATCTGATTAAATAAATGACTTGTTTCTTTTGTTCAAAAGATATTTTGTAGGATGCATAAATCAGCTCCTCCCAGTCAGATTGCTCAATCGAGTTAAGCGTTTGCCAACGTACGTCATCGGATACTGTCCACAACAATACTACTTTATTGCCGGTTGTTAAATGAGATCTTAGTGTATCAGCAAATCTTAAATAAGTTCCCTCCTTAAGAAAGTTGAAGACCACATTTGAAAATTGGCTAAGATCAAGTACGTTATTACTTAAATTATAATTGGAGTCAGCCAAAATTAGGCCAGATGTATCCTGAAAATTTACCTTCAATCGAGTAACGCTATCCGGTTCATAGTTTTCAAATGCGTATTGATTAACAGAAGTTGATGGAATCTGCAGATAACCTGTACTTATATTTTTCAGAGAAAGAATGGAAGACATTAGGGCTGCTATTATTGAATGTGCATGGATGGGGATTATTATAAATGCTCAAATTTAAGACCTCCAAGTCTGTCAATGGTTAATATCGCGTTAATTGTAATAACTAAGTCCTGATGATAAGGGCATTGCTGGGAGTACTTTACTAAATGAAGACGAAAATTGGCATCACGGATCGAACCGTTCCCAGATTGATTATAAGTGACTTATTCAAGGTCTTGGATTGCTATACAACAGAAAATCCGCTACTAGAGCGGATTTTACATTTTTAGTGCCCAGTAGCGGAACGTTTTCGATTGCGCTGTGCAAAGTCCGTGAGGTGGGGATTATAGATGAAACACCTCGAAATTACCCGACAGGTAACCAATCCTGTCCGACAAGGTCTAGTCAACCACCGGAAGCGAGTCTTGCGTAGTCATCAGAGATGTTGGCACGAAGCGTAGACAGCAACTGCTGACGGTATGCTATTGAGCCTCGAAACTGTCCTGGACGTTGAAGCTTTAGTTGTTCGAAATGCTAAGGCAACATCAAACCTGCGTTACAGACGAGTGGGGGCGATTCGACCGGGGTCTAAGAACATATCAAAGGCAGACTGGGGTAATACGGGAACACAGGAGAGCCTAACGTCTCCAAACGAAAGTCGGTTGTTAGTGGATTGACCGAACAGAAATAATCCAGGCTTACAAGGTTTATATCGCCACCTTGTCAAGCGTAAAGAAAAGGCGATATCGGGAGGTATCCGCGCCGAGAGAAATCGAAGGTAAGGAGAAGGACGAAGGCAGTCTTAGCATCCTCATAGTACTGTTAGAAGAGTGGGAAATCAGCTCTATGAAAGCCACTTATTAGGGAAGGGGGATGTCTGTTTACGGAACTAGCATCTTAGCAACACTAAATGTACCAGAGACATGAACGAAGTGTTAACAGTAGAGATGCAGATAGCGGCCAGGGCGAGGAAATATCGGGGAGAAGCGCTGACCAACCTGCACGATTTTATTGATATCGGGTTATTGCATGACTGCTTCGATTCCCTGAATAAGAAGGGAGCAAGCGGAGTAGATGCAGAAAAATGGACCGATTACAATAAACAAAGAAATGAGAGAATCCCTGAGTTATTGACGGCTTTTAGGAGCGGTAAATACCGTGCCCCCAATATCCGGCGGGTATTTATACCCAAAGGAGATGGGAAGCTGCGGCCGCTGGGTCTTCCAACAGTGGAAGACAAACTGCTACAGACGGCTGTATCGCGTGTACTGACACCGATATATGAAGGGATATTCTATCATGAATCGTATGGATTTAGGCCGGGCAAATCCCAACACCAGGCAGTAGAAGAACTGTCCAGAGAAGTGAGCATGAACCGGATGCGTTATATTATAGACGCAGACATGCAAAACTACTTTGGTAGCATCAATCATGGCTGCCTGCGTGAGTTCCTTGACCTGAAGATAAAAGATGGTGTGATAAGGAAAATGATAGACAAATGGCTGAAGGCAGGTATACTGGAGAACGGTCAGGTAGTGTATCCCACGGAAGGTACTCCTCAGGGAGGTAGTTTAGCTCCACGTACACACCCACAAACATTGAGTTTTTAAGGAGAATACCTATTAAAAGGGGGAAGTTTTAAGTTTATGTATATCATAAAAAGTATTACATTTATGATAAATGGAAAGATCGCAGAATTCCGAGTTGGTCAAACGCATCAACCAGGCATTTTCTTTGCTTCAGAAGAACAAACCTCAGCCACATATAGTGGAGCTGTTGATGAAGAAATATGGAGTGTCCCAAATTCAGGCATATCGTTATATTCAATTAGCCAGAGAGATCAACGAGAAGATGGCCATACCGGAGAGTTCCGTAGTATTTACGGTCAAATTGCCACCGACACTGATCAGACGAATAAAGAAGCTATCCGAATCCAAAGGTTTGTCGATCAGCAGAGTGGTCCATACTGCGCTGGAAGAATTTTTAGCAAAGAAGGAGCATGTCAAAGAAGGAGAGACAAGTTAAGGAATCATTTAACTATGATCGGTTGTGGGAGCAAAAGCTCTCACAGGTATATCATCTCCTTGTTCCGGCAGGTAGGCCGGTTGTTTTCAGTGAACAAAATCCTGATGAATTAACTGAACAAACTTCAGTATATGAAAACAGCAGCGATTTATACGAGAGTATCGTCCGATCAGCAAAAGGATAAAAAGACGATAGGTAGCCAGGTGGATGAATTATTGCATTTTGCCCAGGAACAGGGCTATCTTGTACCAGAGGAATATATATTTAGAGATGAAGGGTACAGCGGAGCCATATTGGTTCGCCCCGGTCTTGAAAGAGTAAGAGATCTAAGTGCTGAGGGGCAGATACAGGCAGTATTAATATACAGTCCAGACAGATTAAGCCGTAATTATGCATACCAGGTAGTACTCATGGATGAATTTGCGTCATGCGGTACAGAAGTATTATTTATCAACTCACCGAAAGCAGATACCCCAGAGGAAGCCTTATTGTTGCAATTCCAGGGCATGATAGCCGAATACGAACGGGCTATTATTAAAGAGCGATCACGCAGGGGGAAACGATTTAAAGCAAAATCGGGTGTGGTGAGTGTATTGTGCGGAGCGCCGTATGGCTATAATTATATCAAGAAGACAGATGATACATCCGCATACTATGAAATTAATGAGCAGGAAGCTTCGGTTGTAAGAGAAATGTTTCGGATGTATACAGAAGATTTTTGTGGTATAGGTACAGTTGCAAGAAAATTTACTTCGGAGAAAATACCAACAAGGAAGAATATAGGCAAATGGGAACGGTCCGTTATCTGGGCAATGTTACGAAATCCGGCTTACTGTGGAAAGGCATGCTATGGTAAAACAGAACATGCTGAACGGCAGCGGATCACCAAACCATTGAGGGCCCAAGGAGGTTTTGTGGCTCAAAGTGGTTGTAACAGAGAGAAACCGAGGGAAGAATGGATTGAGATAGCTGTCCCTGCGATAATCAGCCAGGAGACGTTTGATATTGCGCAGGAAAGACTAAAGAATAATAAGCTTCATTCCCAGCGGAACACAAAAGTGGAAACATTGCTTCAGGGAATGATGGTGTGCAGCGAATGTGGTTATTCTTTATACAGGACGCATACAACCACATCAGCAAAAAAGAAGATATACTATTATCGGTGCTTTGGTTCAGATGCTTACCGTTTTGAAGGAGTGCGTAAGTGCAATTGCAAACCAATTAGGCAGGATTACCTGGACAATATTGTATGGCAACAACTAGTGGCGTTGCTGGAAGAACCAAAGCTGATCCAAAGAGAAGTGGAAAAACGTGTAGAGGAGACCAAAAAAGCGAGTCCTGTAATAAAACAAAAGGAAATCATAGTGAAGCAGCGTACCAAATTATTGCAGTCGATGGATAAGTTGTTGGATGCCTACCAGGAAGGTCTTATTACAATTGTTCAGCTGCGAAAAAGGATGCCTGATTTACAAAAGCGGATAAATACGATAGATAAGGAGCTGGAGAGCCTAAAAAATCATGAACTGGCATTGGATCAGCGGCTTCAATTGCTGGATGCGGAAAGTTTTACCAGTCAGTTAGGATTGAATGTAAAACAATTGGACATAAAGGAGAAAAAGAAGATTCTAAGACTACTGGTAAAGGAAGTTGTGGTTGGCGATGATATTATAGATATCAAGCACTCCATACCTTTAAAAGAGGCTAAGAATGAGAAGAATAGTAAAAGTTACCAATTGTGTACGAGGAGTAAT
>NZ_FRCN01000002.1 GCF_900142925.1 Chitinophaga sp. CF418 | reverse complement strand
TCGGCTCCGCCAGGAGCCTCGTGTTTGTAGCCCGGGGTGGCAACCCCGGGGCCGCATAACGGGATTCCCGTTTGCCAACCGGGGGGCAAAAAAAAGGCCCCCGCAAGAAATTGCAGGGGCTTACCATTTAACCTATATTCTGTACTGTAGCATCAAATTCTTTAAATATTTTCCAGGGAAAGAACATCTGTCATCACTTATATCATCCTCGAAAATGTCTCCCTCAAATATTTGTTGTATCTAAGACTGAGTATTATAACCGAAGTTTAATCGCTGTTCGGATTTTTTTTCATTTTTATTCTAACTTGCCGTCATATGAACAGGATTGACCGTCTTTCTGCCATTCTTATTCAGCTACAAGGCAAAAAAGTAGTGCGTGCCGCTGAAATAGCGGAACGTTTCGACATCAGCCTTCGTACAGTATACAGGGACGTCAGGGCGCTCCAGGAAGCTGGTGTGCCTGTAGGTGCAGAAGCGGGCACAGGCTATTATCTTGTGGAAGGCTACCATCTGCCACCGGTCATGTTTAGCCGGGAAGAGGCCGCCGCGTTACTGACCGGTGAGAAACTGATGGCTAATCTGAGTGACCATTCCAACAGGAAGGAATTCAGCAATGCCATGCAGAAGATAAAGGCTGTATTAAGAGGCAGTGAGAAAGACTTTCTTGAATCTCTTGAGGACAATATTGCGGTGGTAAGCCGCCGTCCGCCGGTAGGGGAAGAGTTTCCCAACCGTTTTCTTTCTGATATTCAATATTCTCTGGGTAAACAGCAGATCCTCCAGCTGGATTATTTCGCCCTCCATAATGAAACACTTACAAAAAGAGAGGTAGAACCCATTGGTATCATTTATATGAGTAATAACTGGTACCTCATTGCCTGGTGCCGCCTCCGGCATGGTTACAGGAACTTCAGAATGGACCGTATCAAGAATGTTTCTGTTTCAGCAGAAAGCTATGACAAAACCCGGCATATTACCCTCAAGGAGTATATAGACAAATATGGTGAATACGAGACGCAGGCCTATGAAGTCAAAGTCCGTTTCCCGGCTGCTCTTTCCCGCCGCATAGGAGATCAGAAATTCTATTATGGCCTGGTCGACGAGCGGACAGTGGGAGAATGCACCGAAATGACCTTTATGGCGCCCTGCCTGGAATGGTTCGGCCGCTGGCTGCTCTTGTGGGGTTCTGCTCCTGAGATCCTTGCCCCCGTCGAGCTCACGGAAAAGATGCAGTTGCTCGCCATGGAAATAAAACAACATTATTTGGAACCCCGTTCCCGCTCCTGACATAAGGCTGTCACTTCCCCCATTTTTCTTTGTATCAGTAAATAACTCTTTACTGATGAAATTACACCTATGGTGCCACTGGCTATTGTTGATCATTGGTAGCGTGCATCAGTTCACGCTGTCTGAAAAGACATGCTTTGTAACTCATAAGATTAAACGCAATACTAACCCATGTTATACTAAAACAATGTTTATGTCAAAAACAGACCTTACCCAGCTGCATAAGGCGCTTTATACTGCGCAGGCGCAGCCGGCACTTATCTTTGTGCCCGCCGGTCATTACATCGCCATTAATGGCAAGGGAGACCCCAACGGGGACCTGTTTGCCGATAGTACGCAGGCATTGTATACCGCAGCTTACAGCATTAAAAATGTATACAAACAATCCGGACAGGACTTTACTGTCAGCAAACTGGAGGGTACCTGGTGGGTTACCTCCGACAATTATCTTGAGGTACCGAGAGATGAATGGCACTGGCAACTGCTGATCCGTATGCCCGATTATGTAGTGAGTGCTGTTGTACAACAGACATTGAAAGCTGCATTTCTGAAGAAACAATTGCCCTTATTGCAACAGGTGTCACTTATCACACTGGCAGAAGGAAAAAGTGTACAGATCATGCATACTGGCCCCTATTCGGAAGAACCGGCCACATTACAGCTGATGGAGGATTTTATTAAGGAGGAGGGGCTGACGCGGAACGGCAGGCATCACGAGATCTATCTTTCAGATCCGCGGAAAACAGCGCCGGCTAAAATGAGAACAATCCTGCGGCAACCTGTGAAGTAAGTAAAGGGCTGATTATTTTTCGCCAAGACCTAACAGTTCTATGGCCTGCTGGGCGGCAATCTGGCTGGCGTCCTTTTTATTGAAGGCTTTGCCACTGCAGATCAGTTCACCATCTACTACGGCGCCTACGGTGAATATGCGACGGCCATTATCCATTTGTTCTTCCAGCAGGTCGAATTCCAGGGTCTTACCGTGTTTATTGGCCCAACCGTACAACTTGTTCTTATGGTTCATCTCTACATTCTCCAGTTGTTCCAGGTCGATGTAGGGAACGATAAGGCGTTGATGTACAAATTGTTTGGTCCTGTTGTATCCTTTATCCAGATATACGGCGCCAACCAATGCTTCGAGGGTATTACCGAAGATCTGGCTGATCTTCAGGAAGCTGTTGTATTTATCGTAGATAGTCAGTTTACGCAGGCCCATTTTGATAGCGATATCATTGAGCTGCTGACGGTTAACGATTTTAGACCGCATTTCGGTCAGGTACCCTTCTGTTTTGTAAGGATACTTTTTGAAGAGGTAGTCGCCGATGATAGCGCCAAGTATTGCGTCGCCAAGGTATTCCAGGCGTTCATTGCTTTCAAGGAATTTTTCCTTGCTGGACCGGTGGCTGAGGGCCACTTCATACAATGAGAAGTTGCCCGGGGCAAACCCCAGCAAATTGTAAAGGTCCTTGTACAGGCTCCTTTTTTTAGGAACGAATCGATATAAAAATCCTGGCAGTAATTTCACACAATCAAGCAACAAATTTTTTGAAAATAACTGATGCATTATGGCCACCAAATCCGAAGGTGTTACTTAATGCAGCGTTGATTTCTCTACGTTGTGCGACGTTAAAGGTAAAATTTAATTTGGGATCCAGTTCCGGATCCTTTGTAAAATGATTGATGGTAGGAGGTACAATACCATGTATAATAGACATAATTGCTGCGATGGATTCGATTGCTCCCGCAGCTCCTAACAGGTGCCCGGTCATAGATTTCGTGGAACTGATGTTCATATTGTAAGCATGTTCCCCAAAAACCTGTTGTATCGCTTTCACTTCCGCTATATCACCGAGGGGTGTGGAAGTTCCGTGCACATTAATATAATCAATATCATGGGGTTGCAATCCCGCATCTGCTAAGGCTAGCCGCATTACATTCATGGCACCTAATCCTTCCGGATGTGGTGCTGTAAGGTGATGGGCGTCTGCAGTTGCACCGCCTCCGGCCAATTCAGCATAAATCTTAGCACCTCTTGCCGTCGCATGTTCATAGGATTCTAACACGAGCCCTCCTGCACCTTCTCCCATGACAAAGCCATCTCTGTCAAGATCAAAAGGACGGGAAGCTGTTGTTGGGTCATCGTTTCTTTCGGAAAGGGCTTTCATGGCATTAAACCCGCCTATACAGGCTTCGTTAATAACATTTTCTGATCCTCCGGTGATCATTACATCCGCTTTGCCGTACTGTATGTACAGCATTGCTTCAATAATCGCATTGGTAGCAGAAGCGCATGCAGAAACGACTGAGAAGTTAGGGCCTCTGAAGCCGTGACGGATGGAAATATGCCCGGCTGCAATGTCGAGAATTAACCGTGGGATCAGGAAAGGACTGAAACGGGGAGTTCCATCCCCTCGACCAAATTCTTTCATCTCCTGACAAAAGTTGATCATACCTCCAATACCGGAAGCCCAGATCACCCCAACCCTGTCTACATTAACAGTATTGCGGTTAATCCCGGCGTCTTGTACGGCCTGGTCAGCGGCTATAACGGCCGTCTGTGTGAAAGGATCCATCTTGCGTGCATCCTTTTTATCCAGGTAATCGGTAGCTTCAAAGTTCTTCAGTTCGCAAGCAAAACGGGTCTTGAACTTGGCAGCATCAAAAAGTGTAATAGGGCCGGCACCGGATACACCGTCCGTCAATCCCTTCCAGAAATCGGAAACGGAATTGCCGAGCGGTGTAAGTGCGCCTAAACCTGTAACGACTACTCGTCTTGGTTGCATTAAAACAAATCTGATTAAGTAGGATTATTTCACATGTTCTTCCAGGTAGGCAACTGCCTGGCCAACAGTAGTAATAGTTTCAGCTTGTTCGTCAGGAATGGAGATGTTGAATTCTTTTTCGAATTCCATGATCAGTTCTACCGTATCCAAAGAGTCAGCGCCCAGGTCGTTGGTAAAGCTGGCTTCAGGAGTTACCTCGGCTTCGTCAACGCCCAATTTGTCAATAATGATCTTTTTAACTCTTGATGCAATGTCTGACATAATTTTAAGTGTTTTTGGTTTAAAACTTGAGTGCAAAAATATAATTTTTATTGAATTGACAAGAACGCACGCAAATTTTACGTCATATACTTTAGTTGTAGACCAATGAAATAACCGCCCAGTAAGGATTTCAGACATTATTATTAATACCGGCCAAAAGGTGTTTCCTGTCGAAAAGCCGCCTTTAAGGGCTTTCAGCCCCCATATATATGCGGTTATTGTCACAAAGAATTGATAGTTGCCACTCAACAGCCTAATTAGCCACCTATATACCGGAAAAATGCAATTAACTTTAATTAACACTGTAACCTCCCTAGCAGTAATCCCATTTATTAAATTTGCCCGGATTATCCCTTCTATATTAAATTAATACAAGCACATGGCTGGCAATACGAAGATCCTGAAGACGGTTTTATTTCTGATAGTGGCTGCTGTCATTATCGGTTTTATTATCATGAAAGCAACTACTCCGGGGAAAAAAGCAGAAAACGCACCTGAGAAAGCTGCAGGTGGTAAAGCTGGAGGTGCAAAAAACCTCCTGGTAGACGCTTATGTGGTTAAAACCACTTCTCTGAATGAAACCATAGAAGCGAGCGGTACCCTACAGAGTAATGAAGAAGTGCAGGTACAGGCAGAGATCACAGGCCGTGTTACAGGTCTCTTTTTTAAAGAAGGTACCCAGGTTTCCAAAGGAACCCTGCTGGTAAAGATCTACGATGAAGATCTGAAAGCCCAGTTGCAGAAACTGGAACTACAACGTCAATTGGCTAAAACAACCCTTGAAAGACAGGAAAATCTCCTGAAGATCAATGGTATCAGCCGCCAGGATGTAGACGTTACCCGCAACCAGGTAAGTGCCTACGGTGCAGATATCGAATACACACGTACTCAGTTACAGAAAACAGAACTGCGGGCGCCTTTTTCCGGCAGACTTGGCCTGAGGAATGTAAGCCTTGGCGCCATTGTAACACCTACTACTATTATTACTACCCTCCAGCAGATAGATCCGCTGAAAGTGGATTTCTCCGTTCCGGAAAAGTACCGTACAGCCATCAGCCAGGGAGATCAGGTAGATTTCAAGGTGGCCGGAGATCAGCAGACATATAAAGGTCAGATCTATGCTATCGATCCAAAAATCGACCTCTCCACCCGTACTATTAAAATAAGGGGCCTGGTGCCTAATGCCGGTAAATTATTTCCCGGCGCCTTTGCCCGCGTGCAGATCTCACTGAAAAATATGCCAGATGCCATCATGATACCTACACAGGCCGTCATTCCAGGTACACGCGATAAAAAAGTAGCGATCGCTGATAGTGGAAAAGCGAAATTTGTAATAGTAGAAACAGGCATTCGTAATGCGGACAATGTACAGGTTACCAGCGGTCTCAACCCCGGTGATACTGTTATTACAAGTGGTATCATGCAGCTCAGACCAGGAATGGTACTCAAATACAACGAGATTAAATAGACAGGTCTACTACTAATAATAATAACGAACGTCTGCCAGCTGTCATCTGCAGGCCTTTAAATATACTTCAATGAGTCTCCCTTCGCTATCGCTTAAACGTCCCGTATTCGCTATTGTGATGAATATCATCATTGTGATATTCGGCGTAGTGGGATTCAACTTCCTGGGGGTGAGGGATTTTCCCGCCATTGATCCCCCTATCGTGAACGTACGTACCTCTTATGCAGGCGCCAATTCCGATATCATAGAAACACAGATCACTGAGCCATTGGAGAAATCTATCAATGGTATAGCCGGTATCAAAAACATATCCTCGTCCAGCAGCCAGGGCTCCAGCAATATTACCGTTGAGTTTGAACTGGGTATAGACCTCGAGGCCGCTGCCAACGACGTACGCGATAAAGTATCACAGGCACTCCGTAGCCTGCCGCCCGATATTGATGCACCACCTGTTGTATCAAAAGAAGACGCAAACTCTGATTATATACTGTCAATGACAGTACAGAGCAATATCCGCAATCAGCTGGAAATCACCGAATACGCTAACAACGTATTGCTGGAAAGACTGCAAACCATTCCCGGCGTAAGTTCCATCCGTATACTGGGTGAAAAGAAATTCGCCATGCGCCTCTGGATGGACCCCGCCCGTTTGTCTGCATATAGTCTTACTCCTACAGATGTACAGGCTGCTCTCGTCAAAGAAAACGTGGAACTACCCTCTGGTAAGATAGCAGGTAATGCTACTGAACTGACTGTACGTACTTTCGGCCGTTTGAACACAGAAGACGATTTCAATAACCTGATCATCAAAAATGATAATGGTAATGTAATCCACTTCCGCGATGTGGGACAGGCCGTGCTCGGCCCGGAAAATGAGGAAACCATCCTAAAGGAATCCGGTGTTCCCATGATAGCACTCGCCTTAACGCCCCAGCCGGGTTCTAACTATGTGGCTATAACGGATGAGTTCTACAAACGTTATGAGCAACTGAAGAAAGACCTTCCGGATGATATTGTTACGAACATCGCTATTGACAATACTAAATTCATCCGTAAGTCTATTGAAGAGGTGGAAGAGACACTGATGGTGGCATTGGCGCTGGTGATCATTATTATCTATCTCTTCTTCCGTGACTGGCTCATGGCTTTCCGTCCGCTGGTGGATATTCCTGTATCCCTCATTGCGGCGTTCTTCATCATGTACCTCTGCGGCTTTACGATAAATATCCTGACACTACTTGCTATAGTACTGGCTACAGGGTTGGTGGTAGATGATGGTATTGTGGTTACAGAGAATATCTATAAAAAGATAGAAGCAGGGATGCCTCGTATGAAAGCTGCAAAGGAAGGTTCTGAAGAGATCTTCTTTGCGGTAATTGCAACATCCATCACACTGGCTTTCGTATTCCTGCCTATTGTGTTCCTGCAGGGATTTGTGGGTAGATTGTTCCGGGAATTCGGGATCGTGGTAGCAGGCGCTGTATTGGTTTCAGCTTTTGTATCGCTGACGCTGACACCGGTACTGAACGTAAAACTGGGCCGTAAGACACATAAACATTCCTGGTTTTATGAGAAGACAGAGCCTTTCTTCACAGGTATGGAATCAGGTTATCAGCGAACATTGGAAGCATTCATGCGTATACGCTGGATAGCCACCCTGATCGTGCTGGCCTGTGTTGCAATGATCTATTTCATATTCAAAAATCTGCAGTCAGAACTGGCGCCCATAGAAGACCGCAGCCAGTTCCGCCTGTCCATTACTGCTCCGGAAGGTACTTCTTACGACTATATGGAAAAGTATATGGATAGCCTTACACAGTTCATGAACGATTCCATTCCTGAGAAGAAGATACTCATCTCCGTTACCTCTCCTGGTTTTGGTGGTACGGGTGCGGCCAACTCCGGTTTTGCGAACGTTGTGCTCACCGAGCCAAATGAACGTCAGCGTTCGCAAAAACAGATCGTGAACATGGTGAACCGCAACATGTTCAAATTCCCGGAAGGTAAGGTATTTGCTATCGAGCAACAGACCATACAAGTAGGACGCCGTGGTGGTTTGCCTGTGGCTTTCGTACTCCAGCACATCAATTTTGACAGTCTTTCGGCAGTATTACCGCAATTCCTGGAAGAGGCCAATAACGATCCAACCTTTGCTGCTGTCGACGTAGACCTGAAATTCAATAAACCGGAATTACGTATCCAGATCAATCGCGCCAAAGCAAGCGAACTGGGTGTATCTGTAGATGATATTTCACAAACCTTACAGCTGGCACTCAGTAACCTGCGTTATGGATACTTTATACGTAATGGTAAACAATACCAGGTAATGGGCCAGGTATACCGTGGCAGCCGGGATAAACCGACCGACCTGCAGAATATATATGTGCGTAACATCCGTGGTGAAGCCATTCAGCTGGATAACGTTGTAACGATAGAAGAAGAAACAAGTCCTCCTGTTATTTATCACTTTAACCGTTATAAATCAGCTACGGTCTCAGCCAGCCTGGCGCCAGGCAAAACTATCGGCGATGGTATCAATGCTATGTATGCCATCTACGGTCGTTTGAAAAAGAAAGGCGTACTGAACGATAACTATGTATATGCGTTGGCAGGTTCTTCCCGCGACTATGCGGAAAGCGGCTCCAACACAATGTTTGCGTTGGTACTGGCACTGGTGCTGATCTATCTTGTACTGGCCGCACAGTTTGAAAGCTGGGTCGATCCGTTGATCATCATGATAACGGTACCACTGGCGTTTGCAGGTGCATTGTTCTCCTTATGGTTATTCGGCCAGACCTGGAATATCTTCTCACAGATCGGTGTAATCATGCTGATAGGCCTTGTTACAAAGAACGGTATCCTGATCGTGGAATTTGCGAATCACAAACGTGATGAAGGCTATACCAAATCCAAGGCAGCTATTGAAGCATCCGCTATGCGTCTGCGCCCGATCCTGATGACCAGCCTGGCGATGGCGCTGGGTGCATTGCCTATCGCAATGTCACTGGGAGCTGCGGCTACCAGCCGTATCCCATTGGGTATTGTGATTGTGGGCGGTATCGTATTCTCACTGATCCTGACATTATTTGTAATACCGGCCATGTATACTTTCTTATCAAGGAGAAAACCTGCATCTGACAGCATTGAAGAAGAAGAGGCGGAGACCTCCTCAGTGCATGCATAAACATCAGCAATTAAATGAAACGTACACTTCTATATTTCTCTTTATTACTGGGCACCGCTGTACATGCGCAGCAGGTGCTTACGCCCGAACAGGCGATAGACCTGGCATTAAAGAATAACTACGATATCCGTCTGGCAAAAAATGATGCAGCAATCACAGCTAATGATTATGCCTATGCTAATCTGGCTTTTGCTCCACGTGTAAATGGTACAGCCAATAAAGTATGGAACAGCACACGGACCAAACAGGAATTTGCCAATGGCAGCAAACGTGATACCAGCGGCATTCGCTCCAGTACATTAAGCGCCAATGTCAGTCTTGCATGGACCTTATTCGACGGATTAAAGATGTTTGCCACCAGGCAGAAACTTGAATCGCTCCGCGACCTTGGTGAACTGGCGGTAAAAGACCAGGTGATCAACACCGTGGCCAACATCATTGCCGGCTATTACAATGTAGTACAGCAAAAGCAACAATTGCGCAATCTTGCGGAACAACTGTCCATATCAGAAGAAAGGGTAAAGCTGTCTGATGCTAAATTCCAGACCGGCCTGGGACCTAAAACAGACTGGCTGCAGTCAAAGGTTGACTACAATGCATTAAAAGCTTCTTATCTGCGTCAGCAGACATTGATAGAACAAAGCAAAGCATCCCTGAATCAGCTGATGGCTGTCGATGCCGGCAATATACAATATGACGTGCTGGACACCATTCCGCTGAATATGGATCTTTCTTACGGCGGACTAAGACAGGAAGCGTTGCAAAAGAACACCGGCCTGATGGTGGCACAACAAAACCTCAGGGTATCTCAGCTGCAGCTGAAAGAAAGCAAAGGAGATTATTTCCCGGTGATAAATTTCAACTCTGCCTATAACTATTCAAGGGTCAATTCTAACGCAGCTACGAACTCATTCAGCCCTATATACAACCAGAATGGCGTGCTTAGCTATGGATTCTCTGCTACTATCCCCATTTTCAATGGGCTGAATGTTAAAAGACAGGTGAATGCTGCCAAACTGAACGTAGGTTATCAGCAACTGACATTGGAAAATACACGCACAATAGTGGACCTTTCGCTGACCACCGCTTTCAAAGATTACGACTATTACAAAACTGCCGTTACACTGGAAGATGAAAATCTGGGGCTGGCGAGAGAAAACGTAATGGTAGCTATGGAACGTTTCAGACAGGGAGTAAGTACGGTGATAGAAATGAAGGAAGCACAGCAAAGCCTGGAAGATGCTTATAACAGATTGATCAACGCGCGTTATAATGTTAAACTTGCAGAAACACAGCTGCTAAGATTAAATGGCTCGCTGGTAAAATAAAACAGGCGATAGCATAAAAAAGGGTCCGTTTAAAACGGACCCTTTTTTATGCTATCGTAAATAATGCTTAATTATTGCTGTTCTTCTTTCTTTGCCGGCATGGCTTTATCCTGCTGGTAATGCTTGAAGCTCTCCTTTATGAATAACATCAGGTCATACTCTGTGGCCTCCTGGAGGAACTGATAGCCCGGCCTGTATCGCAACATAAAAGTATCAAGCTCATCCCCGCTCAGTTTTGTCATTCTTTCCACCAATTCAGGATTATAGCGGTTGTCAATGAACTTTTCCTTTTCCCAGTATACCAGCTGTTCCTGGAAATGCTCTTTACGCTTACGCGCCTTGCTGGGCACCAGGTAGGTGAGGGCTGTAATGGGATTGGAAGGAAGCGTTTTTAACACATCCATAGCCCCCGGTTTATGATAATTAAAATATTTACCATATTCTTCACGGGTAGCGAGTGAATCATGTTTATAGTCCTTTCCCACTACTGTTACCTGTCCCAGGCCAATGATCTGGCGAGTAAGATAAACATTAATGAACATGGAGGTAGTAGGAACTGTAAGGCTCTTTTTATAATAGCTCAGAATTGAAAACTCAAGTGTATCCCCCGGCATCGCGTCAATGGAAAAACGGCCGCTTTCGTTGCTGATGGTTCCGCTCCGGGTAGCTTTGTTAATAATAGTAACCCCCGGTAGCCCTGTTCTGGCATCTGCATCTGCCACCATACCAGATACCCTTACCTGCGCGTTGGCATGCTGCAGAAAGAATAACAGGTATAAAAACAGTGCTCCGATGCTACCGGAAAGTTGTATAAATCGTCTAGGCATCGCTCAAATTTAGTTTTCCCAGCGCAAATGAAAAGTTAAAAAATAGTTCTCCGTCGACAGACTACAGTCCATAATTTATAAGAAACAAGCATTAAACTTAGGATTTTTATTTCTAATAACTCAACAGTTCATGCCGAACGGCAAATAAATTCCCCGTCACAGGCCAAATAATCTGTATGTAAAAACTATATTATTACCTTTATTCTTCATTTCGAAAAGTATGCCTAACAGGATCTTATTTGCAACGCAACGTTATCAGTATCTGAAAGACAGGTTATTATCTCTTGTTCCGGAATGGGAAGAAGGGCTGCTGGATATCCGGGACTTTCCGGATGGGGAGCATTATCACCGGATAACGAGTAAAGTGGCAAACAAAGAAGTGATCCTGGTAGGTGGCACTATTGACGACAAGGAAACATTAGAACTTTTTGACATTGCTCATGGCTGTATCCAGGAAGGAGCATGCGCCATCAACATCGTGATCCCGTTTTTTGGCTACTCAACGATGGAACGGGCCGTAAAACCAGGAGAGATTGTGAAAGCCAAAACCCGGGCATTGTTGTTCTCCGCCCTGCCTTCCACCACTTCGGGCAATAAAATACTGATGATGGACCTGCATGTGGACGGCATTACCTACTACTTTGAGAGTGGTATCCGCCCTGTACATTTATACGGCAAAGACCTGGTAAAGGAAGCCGCGCTTGAAATAGCCGGAGACCGTCCGTTTGTGCTGGCCAGTACAGATGCCGGCCGCGCAAAGTGGGTAGAATCTCTGGCCAATGATCTCCATGTTTCAGCAGCTTTCGTGTTCAAAAAACGTATCTCAGGAGAAGAAACACATATTACTGCTATTAGTGCAGATGTACAGGATAAACTGGTGATCATTTACGACGATATGATCCGCACAGGAGGTTCTCTACTACACGCTGCAGAAGCATACCTGCAGGCAGGCGCAAGTGAAATAGCTGTCATTACCACACATGGTATTTTTGCAGGCAATGGATTTGAGAAAATCAAACAAAGTGGCGTTATAAAAAAAGTTGTTTGTACAGATACCCACCCCAACGCGCTTGCCATCAACGATGAATTCCTCACGATTAAATCAGTAGATAAGATCATTGCGGAGTACTTTAGTTAGCAGTACTCAGATATTCCCCATGTTCATTGAGTATACCGTTGGCAAGGTGTTTGATATACAGCGCAAAAGAAAAAAGAAGGGATTGCTGTTGTAGCGGAAACCATAGCCAGGGTACATAGGGGGAATGACAAATGTTATAATAACTGTCGCATCCTCATCTCAGATCAAATAATGATTAGCATACAATTATGCCTGAATGTCTATACGCGTCAGCGTATGGAGCGCCAACTAATAACTGCATGAACAGTGCGTGAATACACATTTTTAATAAATATCAGCTCCGGGGCTCATTGTAACAGGCGTTTAGATTGTATTGTAATTAGCAGAGAAGTTATCACATAATATAGAGATAGAAGCGGCAACCTGCTTCAAAAAAATTTGTAACCAAATCTTACCATATAAGATGAGAAGCCATGTACTCAACTGGTTGTGGCTGTGCTTTGCCTTTTTCTGTAGTGTAAAACCCGTTAAAGCAGGCACACGCGTTAACCACTCCATTTCCGGAACCAGTGCTGAGATAATCAGATATCAGCCATCTGTTACAGATAATGTTAGCTTTCAGCAGAAAGATACCACTGTAAAACCCACTACCAGCCCGGTAGTTATAACACCTTCCTCATCGGGGAAGAAAGACACTACTAAACCTGCAACTGCATCACCCGTAGTCGTCACTCCTTCGTCTGATACATCACGACCGAAGAAAGATTCGGCTGCTAAAACAGCAACTGATACAACAGCCAAACCAAAGCGTGATACCGCACTGATCCTTCCCGCAGATTCCAATAAACTGAAGAAAGAAGCAAATCAGTTTAGCCTGAAAGGTGTGGTAAAAGAAACTGGTGGTACACCAATTCCCGGCGCACAGGTTGTAAATCTTTCTACGAAAGAAGCGGTCGCTACAGCTGCAGATGGTGCGTTTACGTTAAAGGCATCTCTCGGAGATACCATCAAAATTGCCGCTCCCAGCTATGCTGAACAGTCGGTCCCGCTCGATTCAAGAGAACAGCTGAATATACGCCTGGCATCCGCATCTGCCGGCCAGAAAGCACTCAAAGAAGTAGTAGTAACCGCCTTGGGTATCCAGAAAAATACACGTGCTGTTGGCTACGCAGTGGAAGAAGTAGGTGGAAATGCCGTACAGGAAGCAAAGGAAGTAAACTTTGCCAATGCGCTCACAGGTAAGGTACCCGGCTTGCAAATCAATACCAACACAGGTTCTATGGGTGGCTCTACGAAGATCACTATCCGTGGTGTAAAGTCTATCCTGGGCGACAACAATGCCTTCATAGTTGTAGATGGTACTCCATTCATAAATAATAATACCAACCAGGGTGGTCAGCTGAACGGTGGTGGTGGTTATGACTTTGGTAGTTCTCTTCAGGATATTAACCCTGAAGATATCGACAATATATCCGTCCTGAAAGGTGCTGCGGCCACTGCGCTGTATGGTAGCCGCGGTGCAAATGGTGTAATGCTGATCACTACCAAGAAACGTCCTGAAGTGTCTGGTGGTATAGGCGTTACTTATAGCATGAATGCACAGATGGACAGAGTATATGTACTGCCTGAATACCAGAATGAGTATGGTGGTGGTACCGGTGGAAAGTTTGATACACTCTATTACAATCAGCATCCGGAAGCTTTCATCGATGAAGCGCATGCTACATACGATAACAATGATGGTAAAGGCCGCTATGATCTGTTGGCAAAATATTACGATGATGCTTCATGGGGACCTAAACTGGATGGCCAGATGGTACGTCACTACTGGTCATGGGACAAGAACAAAGGGAACCCTTACTTTGGTCAGACAGCACCATGGGTAGCTAATCCCAACAACGTGAAGGATTTCTACAGAACGGGGTACACACTCACCAACAATATAGCCATGGCCGGTAATGATGGAAAAGGTTATTTCCGTCTTTCCTATGGCAATATGAATCAGATATTCGTATTACCGAATGCGTCCTTAAATCGTAATAACCTTTCCTTTAACGGCGGGTATGAGCTAGCCAAAGGGCTCCGTGGCGTAGCCTCACTGAATTATACTGCGATGAAGGCTAAAGCCAGGCCGGGTACCGGTTTCACAGGTCCTAATCCAACACTGCAGTTCACTATGTACGGACAGCGACAACTGGACATTGACAAGGAGAAACAGTATCAGTATGCAGATGGATCACAGATCACCTGGAACCGTAAATCCTGGAGTGATCCGGCGGTGGCTTCAAGTAATGGCCCATACTGGAACCGCTATATGGATTATGAAACAGACAGCCGCAACCGTATATTCGGTAATGCAGGCCTTGACTGGGACCTAAGCAAATGGCTGACCATCAGCGGCAGGGTGTTTATGGACGATTATAATACCCTGGAAGAGGAAAGAACAGCGAAGGACTATCTCATAGGAGGCTATATCAAACGTGTTCGTACATCCAGAGAGATGAACTACCAGTTAACGGCAAACATTAATAAAGACCTTAGTAAGGACTTTAAGCTGAATGCTTTAGTGGGTGGCAATATCATGCATCGTAAATGGACCACTACCGGTGGGAGTACTGTGGGAGGTCTGATCATTCCTGGTGTATATAACCTGAACAACTCATTGCAAACGGCACTACCTATTGATGAGTTCTTCGAAAAACAGATTAACTCAGCTTTTGCCACAGCATCCCTGGGTTACAGAAATTTCCTGTTCCTCGAACTGACAGGCCGTGCTGATTGGAGCTCTGCACTGTTGAGCGAAAACAATCCGTACTTCTATCCATCTGCATCAGCCTCCTTTGTCTTCTCAGATCTGCTGAAAGACTGGAAATGGCTGACCTTTGGTAAACTGCGGGCCAGTGCATCACAAGTGGGTAGTGATACAGATCCTTACCAGATCTATGATACTTACCAGTTCATTCCGCCATTCGGCAATTACCCCGCCACACAGCTGACGGCTACCAAATATAATAAGACACTGAAACCGGAACGTACAAGAGAATATGAAACAGGTATCTCACTGAAATTCTGGGATGATCATATCGGCCTTGATGTTACTTATTATGACAGGGTCACAAAAGACCAGATCATTCCGCTGCCTATCTCTTCTGCTTCAGGTTTTACCAATACGATTGTAAATGGTGGCAGTGTACAGAACCGTGGTCTTGAAATAGGACTTAACCTGAATCCTATCCGCCTGAAAAATGGTTTCCGCTGGGATATCAATGCGAATATCGCACGTAACCGTAATAAACTGCTCAACCTGGACATTCCTCAGTATAACAGCTCCCTGCCGGTATTGCTGATCGGTACAGACCGCAGAACAACCAGGGTATCTGTAGCTGCTTATGTAGGTAAACCAATGGGAACAATATTGGGAACTGATTATGTATACGATGCTCAGGGCCGGAAAATTGTGGGGTCTGATGGTCTGTACAAAATCACAAACACCCCCGTACCTATTGGTAACGCATATCCTGATTATGTAGGTGGTGTGACCAACTCCTTTACATATAAGGGCGTTTACCTGTCGGCACTCGTCGACTTCCAGCATGGAGGTGATTTCTTCTCTTATACCAATATGTATGGTAAAGGTTCCGGTCTGCTGGATATTACCGCAGCAAACGGAGTAAGGGAAAAAGGTATCATTGCTGAAGGTGTAACAGAAGAAGGCAGGCCAAACGAAGTAGTATTGGACGCTGCTACCTATTTCCAGAACAATGAAGGTAAAACGCTGAGCAAGGCCAATCTGTATGACGCGAGCTACATCTACCTGCGTGAGGTTAAGCTCGGATATAATCTGCCTGAGTCATGGTTCAAAAAAGTGCATGCACAAAGCGCCCGTCTTTCTTTGTATGGACGTAACCTCTGGCTGATTAAATCCAATGCACCGAATGTGGATCCTTCCAATATTCTGAACTCATCATCGAATATTCAGGGTATTGAAGGTGGCGCTTTGCCTTCACTGCGTTCTTATGGTGTTAACCTGAGTGTTTCATTCTAAAACTGAATTCAATGCTGAAAAGATTCTTAATATATGCATGGCCGGTATTATTCATCTTCGTGATGATGGCAGGGTGTAAAAAGCTCGATGACATTAATCACGATCCTACCCGCCCTACTACTACATCTCCTGCTTACCTGCTGACCGGCGCAGAGAAAAATGCAATGGACTACCTCTACAGTACACTGCAGAATGGCTATATCGGTATGCATTATGCACAATACTGGTCGGGGAATTCAAGAGTGGGAGACAGCCAGTATGCGATTGATGAAAATAACAATACAGCCTTCTGGAACTTTATGTATGTGTCGCTGCATAACCTGGACAAGATCGTTACACTTAACAATGAAAGTGGTAACAATCCGGCAGCTAAAAATCAGAATGCCATTGCCACCATATTAAAAGTATGGCTGTATCAGATCCTGACAGACACCTACGTGAATATACCTTATTCACAGGCCCTAAAAGAAGGCGAGAATATTACACCGGCATACGACAGTCAGGAGTCAATCTATACTTCACTTATTGACACATTACAACAGCAGATCACAGCATTGGACCCGGCACAACCTACATTCACTTCCGGCGATGTGATCTACAATGGTGATGTAACAAAATGGCGGACGTTGGCGCATTCTTTACTGCTCCGCTTAGCCATCCGTGTCGCAGACGCTGCGCCTGAAAAGGCAAAAGCTGTTATCGAAGCCAATTACCAGGCAGCCATGACCAGCAATGGTGACAACGCACAATTCGCATATATTGCCACTGCACCTAATAAGTTTCCTTTAAATGATTCCGAGAGGGAAGTACTGGATTTCTTTGTCAGCACAACGCTGGTGAATTATATGAAAAGCACAAATGATCCCCGTCTGGGTATATATGCAAGACCGGCTAAAGGTACGGGGCAGATCACTGGGCTGATATATGGTATCAGTGCTAATGATCCCACCAGACTAGCTCCTGATAATTATTCCTATCCTGGCACACAGATATATTCTGCTACCATGCCAGGTATCCTGATGACATATCCGGAAGTGGCCTTTATTCTGGCAGAAGCAGCAGCAAGAGGCTGGTCAGTGGGTCAACCGGCCGCAAGCTGGTATGAAGCCGGCATTAGAGCTTCCATGGCTTATTGGCAGGTTACCACAGGTGTTGATGCATATATTGCGTCTGTACCTTACACTGCTGGTGACTGGAAAAATGTGATTGGTACACAGAAGTGGCTGGCGTTGTATCCACAGGGCTTCCAGGCATGGTTTGAGCGCCTGCGTCTGGACTTCAAAAAGCCAAATGGTGATTCATTATTTATAGCGCCTTATTCCGGCTCATTAGACCAGAATGTTCGTTTTGTACCATCCCGTCTTACTTATCCTTTAGGAGAGCAGACACAGAATGCGGCAGCGTATAAAAAAGCAGCCAGTGATATTGGAGGAGATACGAAAGCAACGAAGAGCTGGTGGGATAAGTTCTAACAAACACAACTATCCTACATAAATTCCCGCCGTCTGAGATGATGGTAAAAGCCCTGGCCCTGCGGCCGGGGCTTTTTAATTGATATTATTATTAGCCAGGCGGCTGAATTCTTTCTGTGCGTCTTCTGATTTAAATGCGCTGGTGGGAACGAGGAAGAAGTTCTTTTTACCCCGGTAAAGGAAGAAAAAGTTTTTGGCCTCCACTACTTTGGTAAATGTGCTCCAGGAGAGCAAGCGCTGATGTTCACTATTACGGGTGGAAATAGTGATCCCTTCTTCAGAATATTTCAGGTGAATATTGTCTTTGAAAGTAGCGGCTTTATTGTAGATAGATACGGGCAACAAAAACCAGAACACCGCAATGATCAGCAGTACCATGGCTGCTATACCAATGAGGGCGCCAGTTGTAACTATTTTGAAAGCATATCCGGCCATTGTGAAGGCCAGCAGGATGAAGAGTGTGTTTCGGAATACTTTTATTTCTCCCCGCTGCATGAAATGATAGCGTAATGCATTCAATACCTCCTCCTTATTGTAACTAAACTCCAAAAAATGCATTATGGCAAGGCAAACTTTTTATTTATTAACAGGGAGTGTCATCTGACTCTCCATATCGTCTCTTCTGCTGACAGGTGCATATTTTTTCCGATTGGCAACTGGTTGTTTTTTAACAGCGGAGGCGTCATCAGACAGATCATCCTCACTCAAGCCGGGAAAATTATTCTTTACGAATTGAAAATACTGCTGTAAGGTCTTTGGATCGACTTTGAAAGGGAAGGCCAGCTCATTGCCGGTCATCTTTAAAATGTCGTTATTGTTGATGCGGGACTCATTCTGAAGGTACCATTTGTAGAGGTCTACAATTCCCTTCTTCAACTCCTCTTCATACATTTTATCACCATCCTGATCTTTGGGCAACATCCACACGTATTCCTCAACCCTGCCAGGTCTGGCAGCGGCGACTTTCGTAGATGTTACAGATTTATCATCGCAATTAGCATTCTTACTTCCGGTTTTGTCCCCTTCTTTTTCCTTCTCCTTCTCTTTCGCAGCTTTGGTTTTGTCCTCGTCCTTCCATTTTTCGCTACTTGCGCTTGCTGATGCGGCTGAGGCTAAACTTACCAACAGCAGAAACAACAGCTTTTTCATAGTGTAAAAAATTTGTAAGACTAAAAATACAAAATCAAAATTATAAATCCCAAACAATTGTACCGGAAAAACGGCCGCTCCGGCAGAAAAAACAAAAGCAATGGATAAACCATTGCTTTCGAGAGTCATTTTACATTGCATGATGATTCACGCCTGTAGGAAATATTTGGTTTTTCATAGGACAGTAACCATAATAAAATTAATACAATAACAAATATAATAAATATTTATTGCAAGATAGACAACCTCATAAATATTTGAAATTCTTCAAATTGTCATCACTCTTTTTAAAAAGCTGGTAAAAAATTAAAAGATTTGTTAAAAATCCAAAATCCACTTTTTTACGGATATATTAAAATAAACATAAACTGTCCTCCGGAAGCATTGTTGAAAAAGGCAGTGAACAACCAAAAGAAAATCGTAAACAGACAATGAAAAACTATAGTGGATTGCTAAAACAGATCAGTAAAAGGAGAGATTAATTTTGCAGTAACGCAAGGCAGATAGTCCGTAAATGGCTAGAAATAGTAAGGGCACCTGGAAAGGCGCCCTCAATTTGTTACTATCCTATGAAAACCCTATTTGAATACAAATGTAAGCTCATGTTATTTTTCTTTGAAATTTTCAGGCCACAATAACAAATCATTAACAAAGGCAGGGGCCGTATAATAGCTGTAACCCTTTACTGTATTGAATTTAACACATTCCGACTTTTTTGCTAAATTCGTTAACGAGCCCTGAAATTCACTATAGATGGGACTGTTTTGGCTGTATTTGATAACATATTCATCAGCCAAATCACATGACGAGGCCGGTAGAATGGCCTTTTACGCTCATTTAAGTACTTGCTGGGGCTGTTAAAAAAGTATATTTTTATTTGATATGAAACCCTTTTAACCTTTTTGGTTTTCATTGGTTTACAAAGAGGAAATGGCCTGAAGATTGTGAGGTAAACGAGCAGAACCCTTGCTTGGCGGGGACTTTCACGAATAAAAAATGGATAATATGCATATTTAACTAACAATGTGACTTATTACCGAAAAATTTATACATTTGCGACAACCGGAACAATGCTATTTTAATGCACAATAAAATATACAACTCTTTTATCGATAGAAAGGCGAAGGGTATAAAATCTTTTGCTGTTCTGATTGATCCGGACAAGGTAACTCCTGCTGGCATAGCAGACCTTGCGGCAAAATGTACAGCAGCAAAGGTGGATTACATTTTTCTGGGAGGCAGTCTTGTGATCACTGATCACCTCGATGAATGCGTACAACAGTTTAAAAGTCTATGTGATATTCCTGTTGTATTGTTTCCCGGTAGCCCATCTCAGGTCTCCCGCTATGCTGATGCATTGCTCTATCTGTCCGTAATATCTGGCCGTAACCCCGAATTACTGATAGGACAACATGTGTTATCAGCTCCCGCTGTTAAAAAAAGCGGATTGGAAGTTATTTCTACCGGTTACATCCTGATAGATGGTGGTGCCCCTACTACCGTTTCATATATCAGCAATACGACCCCGATTCCTGCCGATAAAGACGACATTGCTATGTGTACTGCCATCGCAGGAGAAATGCTCGGCATGAAGGTAGTTTTCATGGATGCAGGCAGCGGCGCCCGTAAGCCTATCAGTGAAACCATGATAGCACGTGTTGCCAGCCAGGTATCGGCCCCTATCATAGTAGGCGGCGGTATTCGCGATGCAGAAAAGGCATACCTCAATTGCAAAGCCGGCGCTGATATTATCGTTGTAGGAAACGCTATTGAGAAAGAAACCTCTCTGATTAAAGAAATGGCTGATGCAGTACACGCAGCTGCTCCAGTATTAAAATAATTAAACTTAAAAGAGAAACGCTGATTGCCGTAGTGAATACGATAATCAGCGTTCTCTTTTTTATTTTTAAGTCCTGCGGCTACTTCCTGCAGCCATAGGGCGATCTTTGAAAAGCTGTAATAATTATCCCGGCCAATCCTCTATACGAAACAGATCCGGTCTGGAACAACCCTCAAAGGCTCATCATCTCTTTAAACTTCACAGCCTGCCTGCGGCTCACTTCTATTTTTTCCCCTCCACGCATTTCCAGCAGCAAACCTCCGTTGAAATAGGTATCGATTTTCTCGATCATGCGTAGGTTTACAATGTGCTTCCTGTTGGCCCGGAAAAAGGTCCGCTCATCCAGACGTTCCTCCAATGCATTTAAAGACTTCAGTATCAGCGGTTTATTACCTTCAAAATACACCCTGGCATAGTTGCCTACACTTTCAAAAAGCCGGATCTCCTGCAGTTTAACAAACCAGCAACGGTCTCCGTCCTTTACAAATACCTGGTCATTTTCTGAGAGGATAGTCCGGATAGCCCCGGCTTCCGCCTGCCGCTCTTTTTCCTCCAGCTGATGCAACTTATGAATTGCATCCGCCAGGCGTTTAGGCTCTATAGGCTTCAGCAGGTAATCCAGCGCATTATATTCAAATGCTTTCAGTGCATGCTCATCATAAGCTGTGGTGAAGATCACCTGTGGCGCTTTTTCCAATTCTGCCAGCAAATCAAAACCTGTTTTATCCGGCATTTGTATATCCAGGAAAAGCAGATCAGGATGCAGTGTTTCAATTTTTTCCAGTCCGTCCTTTGCATTTACGGCTTCTCCCACTACCACTATCTCAGGGTGGTCAGCCAGTAATTTTTTCAGCTCGCTTCTGGCCAGGCGTTCGTCATCGATTATCAAAGCTTTTTTCATGAGCAACTACTTTTAAACTTGGCGCAAATAATACTACTAAAACAACGGCATCAGCACTTTTGCTTCAACCGTCGCCTCATTTTTATTATAAATATTGAATGACGCTTTATTCCCATACAACAAACTCAACCGTTGCCTGGTGCTTTGCAGGCCAAAACCATGTCCCGTTGTTTCTTCTCCTCCTATCTGTCCCGTATTTTCTATCGTGATTTCATGATGCATGTCCCTCACATGCGAACCGATCACTACCGTTCCTCCACTTACTGTGCGGGAAATACCATGTTTAATGGCATTTTCCACCAATGTCTGCAGCATCATAGGGGGGATAGGCAGTTCCAGTGTTTCAGGATCTATATCATATTGCACTTTCAGCCGCTCTTCGAACCGGATATTCTCCAGTGCAAGGTAATCTTTTACTATATCTAACTCGTTCTCCAGGTTCACCGTCTCCGCCTTTTCCACCTGCATGGAGCTTCTCAGAATATTAGACAGCTCCGTGATTGCTGTCCTGGCCCTTTGCGGATTCTCATCCACCAATGCCCGGATGCTGTTCAGGGCATTAAAGATAAAATGGGGGTTCAACTGGGATTTGATCGTTTTCAGCTCAAGTTCTTTAACCGTGCTTTCCAGTTTCAGTTTATCCACCTGGCTGTTACGGCTACGCTCAATGTAGTGCCACACAAAATAGACCAGCCACCAGATTGCAGTAAGTGTAAATATGGGTAACAGGAAAGTCAGCGTTTTCTGGTCTGTCAGGCCCCGTTGCTGCCAGGAATACCTGAACATGTTCCCCGCTGTAGTAATACCTACGTAGATAATGATCCCTGCGCTTACGGTGAGGCCGAAAAAAAGCAGCATCTGGCTCTCAAAACTATACTGAAACCAATTCAACCTTTTGATAACGATCCGTAACAAATGCGTGGCCAATATCCCAAAAAACATGATCATCAGCAGGTTTATCAGATAGAATGAGCCAAAAGAGCCAGCAAATGAATAGGCAAAGAAAAGATTGACTACTGCATATGTCGTCCAGCCCAGAATCTGACACCACCAATATCTTGATATTCGTTTAAACATCTATCTGAAAATTAGTAAACTACTGCTACATTTCAAAAATACCGATGTGCTTAGCCCACCTTGCCGCAAATGTTATGAGTGGGTTCCCGGCATGGCAGAAGTCCAAATGTGCTGATGTATGGAATAAATGTACATTAGCACATTAATTTGTACTTTTGTTTACTAAATCCTGCATCAAGAAGTATGAATATTACGCCGGGCCCATTGCTGGGCAAGATCGAAACCCCTGCCGATTTGCGGAATCTCAGTAAAGAGCAGCTGCATGAGGTGAGTGAAGAACTCCGCCAGTTCATTATTGATGTTGTCAGTGTGCATGGTGGCCATTTTGCGGCCAGTCTGGGTGTTGTGGAGCTGAGTGTGGCACTGCATTATGTATTTAATACCCCATATGACCAACTGGTATGGGACGTAGGGCACCAGGCCTACGGTCATAAGATCCTGACAGGCCGGAGAGACGTTTTCCATACTAACCGTAAATATCATGGTATCAGTGGCTTCCCTAAAAGGGATGAAAGCGAGTACGATACTTTCGGAGTAGGGCATTCCTCTACCTCCATTTCTGCAGCCCTGGGTATGGCTATTGCCTCCAAATACAAAGGCGAAACAGACCGTCAGCACATTGCCGTGATCGGCGATGGAGCCATGACAGCAGGTATGGCATTCGAGGCCCTCAATCATGCAGGTGTGGCCAATGCCAATGTGCTGATCATCCTCAATGACAACTGTATGTCTATTGACCCGAACGTAGGCGCTTTAAAAGAATACCTGACCGACATTACTACTTCTCCTACATACAACAAGCTGCGTGACGACGTTTGGAACCTGCTGGGCAAACTGCCCGTAGGCAAACGCTTTACCCGCGACATGGCCTCCAAACTGGAAGCCGGTCTGAAAGGCGTCGTATCCGGCTCCAGTAACCTGTTCGAATCCCTGAAACTGCGTTATTTTGGTCCTATTGACGGACATAATATCGTGAAGCTGGTGGATACCCTCCAGGACCTGAAAGACATTCCCGGCCCTAAACTGCTGCATATCGTGACCACAAAAGGTAAAGGATATGCACTGGCGGAGAAAGACCAGACTACCTGGCACGCTCCGGGCCTGTTTGATAAAATTACCGGTGAAATCTTCAAGAAACAACCGGATAAACCACAACCTCCCAAATACCAGGATGTATTCGGTCATACCATTATAGAACTGGCAGAGCAGAATAAGACAGTGATGGGCATTACGCCCGCCATGCCTTCCGGCTCATCCCTGAAGTTCATGATGGAGAAAATGCCCGACCGCGCCTTTGACGTGGGTATCTGTGAACAACATGCTGTAACCCTCTCTGCCGGTCTGGCCACACAGGGTATGCGCGTGTTCTGCAATATCTACTCCTCTTTCATGCAAAGAGCCTATGACCAGGCTTTACACGACGTAGCCATCCAAAAGCTGCCTGTCGTATTCTGCCTGGACCGCGCTGGTCTTGTTGGAGAAGATGGCCCTACCCATCACGGTGCTTATGATATCGCTTATATGCGTTGTGTACCCAACGTCATCATCAGTTCACCGATGAATGAAGAAGAGTTACGCAACCTGATGTATACCTCCCAGCTACCCACTCAACAGATGCCTTTTGTGATCCGCTATCCGAGAGGACAGGGTGTAATGCCTGACTGGAAGCAGCCATTTAAGGAAATAAAGATCGGTACAGGTCGTAAGCTGCGTAGCGGTAAGGACATCGCCATCCTTTCTCTGGGTCACCCGGGCAACTTTGTAACAGAAGCCTGCAAAGAACTGCTGGCCGACGGTTTACAGCCTGCCCACTACGATATGCGTTTCGTAAAACCACTGGATGAGGCCTTACTGCATGAAATATTCAGCGAATTTGATAAGGTGATCACAGTAGAAGATGCAGCTGTAACAGGCGGCTTCGGTAGCGCAATCCTGGAATTTATGGCCATGCATGGCTATAAAGCAGATGTGCGTATGCTGGGTATTCCTGACCGGATTGTAGAACATGGTAAACCGGAAGACCTGCACCGCGAATGTGGCTATGATGCCGCCGGTATTGCCAGTGCAGCGCGCGCCATGTTAAAAGAAAAGATCACTGTTACTGCCTGATAATAAAGTCAGCACAACAAAAATACATATGAAGCCACCTCTGTGACATTGTTCATACAGGTGGCTTCCTTATTTTTATAGCATGGATGAATTGTATATACACCTCCGCATCAGGGAGGTCATAGCAGAAACACAGGATGCATTTACCTACAGGCTGGAAACTATCGACGGGCAACCTCTTGAATACCAGGCAGGGCAATTCATTACCTTTCTGATCTACCTGCACGGTACAGAATACAGGCGCTCTTATTCCTTCAGCTCTACCCCGGGAATTGATCCGTATCCATCCGTCACCATCCGTGAGAAACAGAACGGGGAAATATCCCGTCACATCCTGCATCACTGGAAAGCCGGCGACCAGGTAACGGCTTTACTGCCTTCCGGTCGTTTTGCACTGCCCGGGCATATCACCACGCCACGGGATATCTTTCTGCTGGGTGCAGGGAGCGGTATTACACCTCTTTTTTCTCTTTTGAAGGATATACTCTATAATGAGCCTACGGCCCATATTAAGCTTATTTACAGCAATACATCCGAAAGACGCAGCATTTTCCACAGGCAGTTACAGGAACTGTTGACGCAGTTCCCACAGCAACTGCACATTATCCATTTGTACAGCAGTGATCCGGATCAGATCATCCGCAGGCTCAGCAATCTTTCCCTGGAGCCGCTGGTACAGCAACAACTCCGCTACAGGAAACAGGATGCCCAGTTCTTTGTATGCGGCCCGCCGGAATATATGCGTATGGCGCTCTTAACCCTTACTTACATGGGGTTTGAAGCCGCACAGCTGCATAAAGAGAATTTCGTGGTAAATACAGCCCCGCAGCTGGCAAGAATAGGCACACCGGAAGATGGCTCCATGAAGAACGTGGAATTACATCTGCGTGGTGGAGTGCATAAACTCTCCATTCCCGGCAATCACAATATACTTGGGGAGGCGTTGGCACAAGGCATCGCCATACCATATAGCTGCAAAGGCGGTGTTTGCGGTTCCTGTACTGCCCGCTGTATAAAGGGGAAAGTGTGGATGGCCCTGAATGAAGTGCTAACGGACAAAGAGATTGAGCAGGGCTTCGTCCTCACCTGCACCGGTTATGCGGTTAGTGCAGAAGTAGTGATCGAGATATAAGCTTTATACTTTACGAAAAAGCACTGAAAGCCTGAAACTCATCCCGTAATTCATTGTACAGTTTCCTGAATGTATGCATACGGTCCTGCAGAACATCAAAATCATCCACGGGACGATCGTCATGCAATATTGGAGGGTTCCCGTTGTTCGATATCTTTTTTGCGGATTGTTTCAGATCATGACGCAATTCATCTGCTTTTTCCTCCTGACAAATGAACTGGTTCTGGAAGTGCTCTATCTGAACCAGGGACTCTTCCTCAGTTTTTCTGAGAGATAACTGCTCTAATTGGCTGCGCATAGACCGGATGGACTCCCTGGTACTGTTCACTTCGTCCTTCCAGTTACTGATCTGTTCGAGATCTGAAGTTTGTGCGGATACTTCCATGTGTATTGATTTTAACGTGATATAATTAAGCAATACAATATTTGTCCGTAACACATTTCTAAGTTACAAAGCTTTTTCCAAATAGGAATTAGGAATTAACAACCAGGAATTGCAGTCTGTGGTTATTTATTACTTTAATAAAAAAGCTGTT
The DNA here is from genome assembly GCF_900142925.1 of Chitinophaga sp. CF418. Classification (GTDB taxonomy): domain Bacteria; phylum Bacteroidota; class Bacteroidia; order Chitinophagales; family Chitinophagaceae; genus Chitinophaga. Next base: position 732,026 of record NZ_FRCN01000002.1, on the reverse strand, counting down.
ATATAAGAAGTATATTCTTCCTATACAACAGCCGTCTTATTCCTGTTTACTATTTCAGATAAGCATTATACATCCATACCAGCTTCTCCTGTTCCCGGATGTAAGTGGTGATTTCACTTCTTCTATGGCTGATTGTTCTATATAATCCAAGTTCTTTGGATGTCTTCTTTTCAAGTCCGATGTTCGTGGTTGCGGTACTCATAGCGAGATATTTTTGGGTTATGTTAATCAACTCATTGGTACATCGATCAACAAAAAGTCTGCTGCTTTGAGTGTTTTCACTGTTGCAATATCATACTGACTTAAACCAATAGCATCACGGCGTTTCAGTACTTCTCCCGCTACTTCCACTTCCCCTTCCAGTACTATCAGATAACTGCCATGCTGTGCCATTTTGGGTGCAATGTCCACACTTTGTCCTTCCTCAAAACGCCCTAAAGAAAACCATGCATCCTGGTTAATCAGTAACGCATCACTATTAGCTTCAGGCGATACAACGACCTGCAGTTTATTCAACCTGTCAGCAGGATCAAATGCCTGTTGCTGATAGCGTGGCTTAACGTTACGCAGTTTGGGGAATACCCATATCTGCAGCAGGCTGACAGGATCTGTTTTCGAAGCATTGAATTCAGAATGTGATATACCTGTACCGGCGCTCATGATCTGCACTTCATTACTGCGGATGATCTCGTGCCTACCCGTGTTATCACGATGTTCAAGCTCACCATTAAGCGGGATGGTTACTATTTCCATATTGTCGTGCGGATGTGTTCCAAACCCCATCCCACCTTTGATTGTATCGTCATTCAGTACACGTAATGCACCAAAATGTATGCGTTCCGGATTATAATAACCAGCAAAGCTGAACGTGTGATGGCTTTGTAACCAACCATGATTGGCGAAGCTGCGTGAATCTGCTCTGTGAATGATTTTTTCCATAATTCTTTTCTCCTTTTACAATACAAATATCCTCATTAAATGCAGGCTGGTAAATGGATTGCTTGATGAAAAGAGTGGACTATTTATACAAAAAAAATCCCGTTCCCTCTGAAGGGAACGGGACCTTTACAGATGCCTTGCCTTATACCAGTTCGGCATCCAATGTTATCTCTGTATTCAGCAGTTTGGAGATCGGGCAATTAGTTCTTGCTTCTTCTGCCAGCTCAGCAAACTTAGCTTTGTCCAGCCCCGGAACAGTTGCTTTCAGTTCCAGGTGGCTGCTTGTAATTGCACCATTATCCAGTGTAATAGTAGCTTTAGTATCGAGGTTTTCAGGCGTGAAACCTGCACCTGACAAAAGAAAACTCAGCTTCATGGTAAAACATCCTGAATGCGCAGCTGCTATCAGCTCCTCAGGATTAGTACCTGTACCATCCTCAAAGCGGCTTTTATAAGAATATGCTGTATTGCTTAATACACCAGACTGTGAACTTACTGTACCTTTTCCATCTTTACCGGTACCTTTCCAGTTGGCGGATGCAGATCTTTTCATGATTAAAGCGTTTGAATAGTTTAATGAATAAAGTGAATTGAAGGTGGTTATGGGGCTGAAATTACTATTTCTTTTTTTGTTTAGGAAAGAGTATTCCTCCGTAGATTTTTCTCTACACACATCCGGAAAACAAAAGACCGGATGAAATGTTTCACCCGGTCTACACTATTTCTGGCAATCATCCTCAAAAAAACTTCTTTCTCCACGTCATTGCTTACACTCTTTCCATGTCCGAACTTCTTTATTCCACGCTATTAGACATTTAGCTGCAATGACTGACGCCAGTATGTTGTATTTATGTTACGCTTAACCTTGTTTTACGAGCTGTACTCCTGCCTGCAGTTTCACTTCATCGCTCAGCATGATACCACCAGTTTCAGTCACTGCATTGTATGTAAGTCCGAAATCCTTTCTGTTGATTTTACCTTTAATCTCAAAACCTGCTTTGGTCTGACCATATGGGTCTTTTTGGACACCATTGTACTCTACTTCCAACTCCACTGGTTTGGTAACACCACGGATAGTCAGATCGCCGGTCACTTTGTACTCATCACTACCTTTCTTGGTTACACCGGTAGAAACAAAAGAGATTTTAGGATACTGTGCCGCATGGAAGAAATCTTCTGCCTTTAAGTGCTCATCACGCTGTTCGTTTTTGGTAGAGATGCTGTTAACATCTGCTTCGAAGGTGATCTTAGCATCGGTGAAGTCATCGTTGTTGCTTTCCACAGTTGCATCATATGTACCAAAGTACCCTGTCACGTTAGAGATCATAAGGTGTCTGATCTTAAATTCTACTTCACTGTGCATTGGGTCGATTTTCCAGATTGCCATAACTTTAAGTGTTTTTAAGTTTAATGTTTTTTTAAGTATGCGTTGTTTGAGTCTGTCTCTTTAAAAGATTGATTAGCAATTCGACTCTTCCCCTATTACTGTGCCATTCTATTTTCACTTTCCCTCTTCCGTCCTTGCTGTTATCTCCGTTTCATTAAGACAATACAAAATTACACGTTGCAACAAATATTCGAAATGGATAGAATGACTTAATAGGTGTACTTTTTTTTTTCGCGCGCCTTTTTACATATTATTAAACACTCGCGCGGGAGGCATCCTTAAATTCTGATGGAGTCTGATTGGTATATTTCTTAAAGAAGCGGCTGAAATAGTGGGGATCATCAAATCCCAGTTTATACGCTATTTCTTTGGCGGAAAGATCTGTATTATAAAGATATCGCTGTGCTTCCAGGATCACGCGGTTCCGGATATGCTCTCCCGCGGTAATACCTGACAGCTGTTTGCTGATCTCGTTCAGCAAAACCGGTTTTATATGGAGTATGCCGGCATAATCCGACACATTCTTCAGGGCAGTATATTTTTCTTCAATCAGGTTCTTAAACTGAAGGAATAAAGAGCTGTTATGACTGGCATGCTGTTCCGGCGTCGCCAACATACTGCTGCCTTTAATACGGGACGCCAGTACAAGGAAATACCGCAAAAGGCCATGAAAGGCAGTTTCATATTCTGATGCCTGCTCATTTACCTCCTTCATCATCATGTGCACCACCATCTCAAAATCCTTCTCCTGCTCGGCAGTAAGGGTAATAACACTGCTGAACTGATTATTGAAGAAAAGAGAGGAATTAATGCCCATCAGGGAGGCCGCCTGATCTTTCAGACACATGAATGCATCCTGGAATGCGATCATATATCCTTCTACTTTCTCACTGAACTCCATTTTGTGCACTTGTCCCGGAGCCAGGAAGAAAAGGGTGTTCTTTTTCACGGCATGGGTTACCGTATCAATAGTATTAATGAGTTGCCCTTTTTTGATCCAGTAGATCGTATAAAAGTCATGCCGGTGGGCAACGCCATTGCTGGCGAAGAACCCATCTCCCAGTTCACACAGACCTGATACCACAAACTTGGGGTCTGACTGTGCGTACCGGGGTAGCGGTACTACTTCTATATGTGCGCGTTTCTCACTCATTCAAATGTACCGGGTACTTCCACTTCCCGGTCTTCAGGCTCAATGTAATCAATTATAAAGTTATTCCGGCCTTCTCCCACCATAATTCCCAGATGTTTCATCTGCACCAGTTCCAGCATGCCCAGAAAAAGGAAGATAGCATGTACCCTGTCCCGGCACAGATCGAAGATCTTCTCGAAAGCCAGTGTCTTTTCCCTGCTGGCCAGGTCGATCATATATTCACGGGAACCTTCCATGGTGTAGTCATACTTATACACGACGTGCTGTGGCTTGTTTTCCCGCTGTTTTACGCGCTGCATCACCTTTTCGAAGGTCTTGGTCAGCTTAAAGAGCGTCAGGGTCTGTACTTCCGTTCCTTCGCTGGTTGCCTCCCCGATGGCAGCCAGTTCTTTGGCGATATTACCACGTTTGATCTGCAACATGCGTTCCGCTTCCTTCTCTGCCAGTTCTGCCGCCGCCTGTTTGAAACGCTTGTATTCCATTATTTTATCAATCAATTCCTGGCGGGGATCTATCTCAAGCCCCTGCTCATCCAGCTCTTTACGGGGCAACAGCATTTTTGCCTTGATACGCATCAGGGTAGACACGAAAAGGATAAATTCACTGGCCAGCTCGATGTTCAGGGACTCCAGGTGATGTATATAATCCAGGAAGTCCTGGGTGATGGTCGTGATCGGAATATTATAAATGTCCAGCTCGTCCCTCTCTATAAAGAAGAGCAACAGGTCAAATGGCCCCTCAAACTGGGGCAGCTTTATCTTGTAAGAGTTGTCATTCATAATGTTATGTATGGATTTCACTTATCTGCCGGTAACTGATCTGTTATAGCGCTGAAAGTGAAACCCATCAAAAATAGCGAAAATTCCCGCTCGTCAGAACTTGGCGGTAAAACCGACCCCTATCACCTGTTTGACTTGCAACCTCGGCCCCAATACCCCTGTTTTCTCGTTGGCAAAGACCTTCACATCATCGTCATAGATCATGTCTACAGAAACATTGGCGGAAATATGTTTGTTCACCTGCAGGTTCAGGCTATTGGTCCAGAACAGGTCAATGTTCTGTGGATTGTGCTTATAGTCGGAAAACAGGTCCATCCTGGTCTTATATATAATGTTTTTAGCGAGGGTTTTTACCCAATTGACGGTCAGGTATGCGCCCAACTCATTTTTCACATGTTTACCTGTATCCACACCAAAGGCTCCCTTCGAGGCCAGGTAATCATCCACCACAACCACGTAACGCGCAGTAACAGGAGAAAAGAACACAGAAAGCTGGTCATTGGGTTTATAATCAAGACCCGGCGATACCAGGATATAAGCCGGTGCAAAAAAACGGGACACCAGCGTCGGTTTTGCCGTATCAGAAGAAGGATATAAATAACCGTCGGTGAACTGAGTACGTAGGTCCAGCAAGGCACTGAGGAACAGGTTCTTGCCTACTTCATAACCGTACTTCGTAGTGATGCCGATACGGTCATCGCTTTTACGGCCGCCAAGGCTGGTCGTATTTACATAACCATATGCAAGGTCCAGTACGTTATCCCAGTTATTTTTACCCTTTTTATAGAAAGCATATGCGTTCAGATTAGATGCTACAGAGAAGGAGAATTTATCACCACCCGCAGCCCAGTTCGTCAGGCTCCCCTGGTTAATATTCACATTAAAAATCCCTCCTTTTTTCCACAAGGCAGGTACAGTGTCGTTGGCATCCTTTTTAATCTTTCCGCTGGCTTCTTCCCGGGATGTCTTCATCCAGTCACTCTGCGCGTAGAGCAGTGAAGAACATACCAAAAAACAAATAATAGTCAGAACGGATCTTCTCATCAGTATAAACATTTAATGCAGTGGATAAAATATAGTCGCTAATTGGCCTTACGAACATGTCGCGTTACAGGAACGCGGGTCGCAAAAATATAAAACTAACGGGGAACTTCCCGGGGGGATATAAAGGCAACCAGCCCAAAGCACAACCATTGCAGCGATAGCAGCACGCTCCAAAACTCCGGGCCAGCGTAATATTGTTTGAGATTATTTATTCTTCAATGCATCGCGGATCTCCATAAGCAGTTTTTCCTCTGTTGTTGGCCCAGGTGCAGGTGCAGGCGCTTCTTCTTTCTTCCTGGTCAGGCGGTTGATAAATTTCACCAACAGGAAAATACAAAACGCCACAATGATAAAATCAATACAGTTCTGTATAAATACTCCGTATGATACTACAGGTATACCAGCTGTCTTTGCGGCTTCAAGTGTATCTACCGTACCCTTGCTATGATCCAGCTGAAAGAATTTTTCCTTGAAGTCTACCTTTCCTGTCAGGATGCCCAGTATTGGCATAAATATATTATCGACCAGTGAGGAAACAATCTTTCCAAAAGCAGCGCCAATGATAACACCGACAGCAAGGTCAACAACATTCCCTTTGGTGGCAAACTCTTTAAATTCCTTTAAGAATGACATAATAAACTTTTTAAGGGTGAAGACAATCTGCGCGCTAAGATAATTATTATACTTTATAACGATATAACCGTTACCATTTTACCACTACAGTTTCGGATATTCCATCCTGAAAGAATGGAGTGTGTTCCTCAACGTTTGGGCCGCCACGTATTCTTTATACCAGTTCTGATCTGATGGTATGATCTGCCATTTAACATCATTACAGTTTTCGATCGCTTCTTCATACATCTTCATGTAATCCTTCCACTGCTTGGCTTCCGTCGAATCATTCTTATTATACTTCCACATTTTACGCGGTTCCTGACGTCTTTCTTTTAATCGTTCTTTCTGCTCTTCTTCTGAAATATGCAGATAGAATTTCAGGATAGCTGTATTGTTATGTTCAATCAGCAATCGTTCAAAATCATTGATGGCCTGCATTCTCTTCGCCGCCGTTTCATCATCTATCCATTTATGTACGCGTTGTATCAGGATATCTTCATAGTGCGAACGGTTCAATATATGTATCATTCCTTTTGCGGGTGTAAACCTGTGTATACGCCAGAGGAAGTCATGGTCTTTTTCTTCTTCTGTCGGAGCTTTGAATGAGCGCACATTTACACCCTGCGGATTCATACTGCCAAGTACATTCCTGATAAGCCCATCTTTACCACTGGCGTCCATTCCCTGCAATATTATCAGTATAGCATGTTTATGCTCTGCAAATAAAAGATTCTGCAACTCGTCCAGTTCCTCAATTATTTCTTTGGTTACGGCTTTGGTAGTCCTCTTGTCTGTTCCTTCAGGGGCTCTTGTACTGATCTCTGCGAGATTGATCTTATTCATCTGTCAAGGGTTAAGTTAATGTAACTGTAACAAAATATGGTCCGAAGTGTTGCATCATAGACAAATTCCGTACTATCATATAACAAAATATACGGACCTTTGCTGGCTTAAAACAACCTATCGTGAACAGCCGTGCCATCAACTGGAGTATTTTCCTATTATTATCACTGACCTGGGGTAGTTCTTTTATACTGATGAAGATCGGTCTGGAAGCACTTTCTCCATATCAGGTAGCGAGCCTTCGCCTGTTTAGTGCCGGTATAGCCTTATTACCGTTTTTCTTCAAATTCATTCGCCAGACGCCCCTGAACAAGATTCCTGTCATTATCCTGTCCGGCATACTGGGCAATCTCTTACCGGCTTACCTGTTCTGTATTGCAGAAACCCGTATTGATAGTGCCCTGGCGGGCATCTTAAATGGTCTCGTACCCCTGATGTCACTGCTGGCGGGATTTTTCCTCTTCCGTGCACCTATTGTCAGGCAGCAGTTGCTGGGTATTTTTCTTGGCCTGCTGGGTGTAGTGCTGCTCTTTGTAGTCAAAGGGGTGGATACCGGCTATTGGTACTATGGCTTGTGGATCGTACTGGCCACTATCTGTTACGGAATCAATATTGCGCTGGTACATCATCATCTGAAAGGGTACAGTTCCTTACAACTGGGCTCTATCGCGTTATTCTTCTGCGCTATTTTTGCGTTACCCATCCTGTTATACACCGACTTCTTTCCTTTGCTATCGGGGCCCGCGGTTCCCTGGCGCTCACTGGCTGCCAGTGTAACGCTGGGTATACTGGGTAGCGGTATAGCCTCCGTATTATTCTATATTCTGATCAATAAGGCCGGGGCATTATTCGCTTCCATGGTCACTTATGCCTTACCGGTGGTTGCTATTGGCTGGGGCTTGCTGGCGGGAGAAAGGATCTCTTTCCTGCAGGTGTTATGCCTGGGCGTTATTCTCGCGGGTGTATATACTGTAAATAAAGCAAAACGCTGATCCTGACGGACCAGCGTTTTGCGTAAAATCTTTCTTGTAAATATAGCTAGTGGTTGATGATCTTTGTAAGATCACTTAGCCCCGGTTTCTTAGTTCATGATACTATCAGGCACGCCGATTAGATTACCATGATCTCTTTTTCCTTCTGGGCGCAATGCTTGTCCACTACCTCAATATATTTATTGGTCAGGCTCTGGATATCAGCCTCTGCATCTTTCGCAGTGTCTTCACTCAGACCTTCTTTCTGTAGTTTTTTGATGGCTTCGATCGCATCCCTGCGGATGTTCCTGATAGCAATTTTTGCCTGTTCACCTTCGCCGGCAGCACGTTTTACAAATTCTTTCCTTCTTTCTTCTGTCAGCGGTGGCAGGAACATACGAATAATCTGACCGTCGTTCTGCGGGTTAATGCCAATATTAGACGCAATAATTGCCCTTTCGATTGGCTGCAGCATATTCCTTTCCCATGGCTGGATGGTCAGGGTACGGGCATCCGCCACTGCAATGTTAGCTACCTGGGCGAGGGGAGTAGGCGCACCATAGTATTCTACCGTAATTCCATCCAATATCTGCGGGTTAGCTTTACCGGCCCTGATCTTGGTAAGTTCCACCTCCAGGTGCCCGATGGCCTTTTGCATGGTTTCGGTGGCATCGTCTATAATTAACGTTAGATCATCTTGCATAGCAAAAAATAATTAAGTGCCTGCAAACCTACAGGATTTATCTGAAATTGGAAAGTTGTTACAAAGGGAGAGGCCACGGTTAAGGGTAACCGGGCCCGAAATTATTTATCCTGCAAGATACCTTTCGTGTTCACGCGCAGGATCTTGGGATGATTAACAGTCGTTTGCGCCTCAGTGGCGGCATCCTTAATGGCAGATACTGTAAGCGCCCGCAGCATGGCTTCTTTTCTCCTTTTCATCTGGTACAGTATACCGGTGAGCAATAACGCTGATCCCAGGATCACACTTAACAGGTAACCGGAGCCGATATCCTGCAGGGCAAAAGCCAGGGCAATATAGCCTGCATTGATCATCACCATTACTACAGCGGTCTGTTTGTGATTCAGGCCCAGTTCCAACAGATAGTGGTGAATGTGGTTACGGTCTGCAGAGAAAGGTGATCTCCCGTGCATCATACGGATGGCAAATACACGTAATGTATCGAACAACGGCATGATCAGGATAGCGATTGCCACGATAGGAACTGAGGTAACAGGCAGTTTACCGGCGGGATTACCGGCTACTTCGATGAATTTAACAGCCAGGATGGCGTTTACCAACCCAACCATCAGGGAACCAGTGTCCCCCATGAATATACGCGCAGGAGATATATTATAGATAAGAAAAGCCGCCAGGCCACCGGCCATGGCAAAGCCCATCACTGCATACAGCAATTCACCTGTATACAGGAAATAAGTACCCAACACCCCGGATACCAGCATACCAATGCTACCCGCCAGCCCGTCAACACCGTCAATCAGATTAAAAGCATTGATGATAACCAGGAAAGTGAAATAAGTCAGTAACAGGCTAAAATGTGGAGGAAGCGCATCAATCCCCATGATCCCATACATACTGCTGATCTGTAAATTGCCCAGATATATTACGGCAAAGGAAGCCATTAATTGACCGATCAGTTTTTTAAGCGGCGAAAGTCCCACAATGTCATCTTTCATCCCAACCATAAAGATTACGATGAATGCAGCCACCATATACTGGAATGGGGAATCAGCAAATGCAGGTACACACACCGCAGATGCCATCACAAATCCTGAAAAAAAACCGATACCCCCTAAAGTTGGTATACGAGCTTTGTGAGATTTCCGTTCGTCTGGTTCGTCATAAAGATGTTTCAACTCTGCAACCCTTATCAAAACAGGGATTGCAAAATAGGTTATAACAAAACTCAGGACGGTCGCAATTAAAACATTCTCCATGTTGGGAGGGGCTTGATTATTACAAAGATATTAATTTCAATCAAATGTGTATCATAAAAATAGGAAATTAAATAGATTTGGACCCTGGATCATTAAAAACTATTAGCTTAGAGACTAAATATTGCCAGGAATCTATCTAATTTTTCTATTAATTTAGCAATTCAAAATTTGCAATTATCATGCCTCAGTTGAAAGACATAGCAACACAAATCAGACGGGATATAGTTCGTATGGTGCATGGCTGCCAAAGCGGCCATCCAGGCGGTTCTTTAGGATGTGCAGATTTCTTTACTGCCCTTTATTTTAAAGTTATGCAGCATAAGCCGCAGCCTTTTGAGATGGATGGTGGAGATCAGGACCTGTTCTTCCTTTCAAACGGGCACATTTCACCAGTATTCTACAGCACTCTGGCCCATGCCGGTTATTTTCCAAAAGAAGAACTGGCTACATTCCGTAAACTCAATTCCCGCCTTCAGGGTCACCCTACCACCCATGAACACCTGCCAGGTGTAAGGGTTGCTTCCGGCTCCCTCGGACAGGGTATGAGCGTAGCGATTGGTGCTGCACTGACAAAAAAATTAAATAATGATGACCGTTTCGTATTCTCCCTCCATGGTGATGGTGAACTGGAAGAAGGTCAGAACTGGGAAGCGATCATGTTTGCTCCCCATCATAAAGTAGACAATCTCATCGTAACGGTTGACTGGAATGGACAGCAGATCGACGGTACAGTGGAAGATGTAGCAGGCCTGGGTGACCTGGAGCCTAAATTTGCTTCCTTCGGCTGGAAAGTGCTGCACATGAACGGTAACGATATGGATGAAGTAGTTGCTACCCTCGAGAAAGCAGTTAGCTTAACCGGACAGGGACAGCCTATCGTGATCCTGATGAAAACCGTAATGGGTAAGGGTGTTGACTTCATGGAAGGTCACCACGAATGGCATGGTATCGCTCCAAGCGACGAGCAACTGGCTAAAGCACTCGCACAGTTACCCGCAACAGAACTGGGCGATTATTAATTGATCGATCATCTAGAATCAGATATTGGCAGTCTTCGTAACGCACCTCCCTCGGGAGGTATTGCTAAAGGACCGTCAATTACGGGTGAGTAGTGCGATGTTACATTTGCTTCCCGAAGATCTTTTTCTGAGAATAATATAAATAAAAAAGCATCCGTCTCAAGGCGGATGCTTTTTTATTTATATCATTCTCAGATATTATGTTGCTTTCAGTTCAATATCCTGCTTACCGGCCCTTCGTGCAGGATACCAGCTGGCCCCCAGGCCTATCACTATAATGGTAACACTCACCAGAATGAAATCGCTCAATTGCATACTTACAGGGTAGGCGCTCACCAGGAAAGACTCTTCTTCCAATGTAATCAATCCGAACTTTTGCTGTAACAGGCAGAATAATATACTGATCCCAAATCCGATCAGGGTCCCTATGCCGGCTATGATCATTCCTTCCATCAGGAATATGCGGGTGATCAACCGCGGACGTGCTCCCATAGCCTTCAGGATAGTGATATCCTTCTGCTTTTCCATGACCAGCATGTACAAACAGCCGATCATATTAAATGCTGCGATCATCAGGATGAAACTCATGATAGCGTAGACTGCCCAACGCTCCGTTTGCATAATGGCATACAATGCCTGGTTCTGTTCATAACGGGTTTCAATGGTATAGCCATTACCCAGTAATACCTGCAAGCGCTGCTTGAGCTCCATGTCATCCAGGCCGGGAACACCTTTCACCTCCAACGCCGACATCTCATCTTCATTCATGCCCAGTAGCCCGCGCATGAAGGCTATATTTGTGATCACATATTTACTATTGAATTCCTGCTGAATGGCAAAGGATCCTGCAGGATACAATACACCACTGCTCAGCGCATCTTCCGGCGTAGTAACGCTCTTCACATTCCTACGGGGCAGGTACACACTGATGGGCGTCATGTCCCTTTCCAAATCCACCCCCAACGCTATCTCCAATTCGACTCCCAGTACCGCTTTATAACCATTTTCATCCCCCGTATCAAATTTACCGTGGGCAATACTCTTATCTACAGCTGCTACCTTATTGTAATCGCTGTCCACTCCTTTAAGAATAGCAATGGTCTGATCCCCCTCTCCATAGCGTAATACGGCTTTCTCCTCCACTACTTCCGTTATATCCGCAACGCCTTTCACCGCACCAATCTGTTTCAATTGTGCTGCTGTAAGCGTGATACTTTTGCCAGTCACCGCGCTGATCTTTACCGAAGGATAAAAAGTGGTATATAAAGATTTCACCAGTCCTTCAAATCCGTTAAATACGCTGAGGATAATAATCAGCGCACCTGCCCCTACCGCAATAGCTGATACACTAACCCAGGCAATAATATTGATGGCATTGGTACTTTTTTTTGCCCTGAAATAACGGGATGCGAACTGCCAGATCAAATTGATAATATTTTATTTGTTTTCCTTCCCGCCTTCGTCGTCGTCTTTGATCTTCTTGAACAGTTCTTCCATCTTGAATACATAATCCAGCGTATCATCGAGGAACAGGGAGAGCTCGGGTACACGGCGTAACTGTTTGCCTACGCGATTGCCCAGTTCTTTCTTGATCTCACCCATTCTTTCCTTGATCCGGTTTACCATAGCGTGGTTATCGGCTATCTGGAACATGCTCAGATACACCCTTGCCTCCAGCAGATCTGGCGTCATACGTACGGCGGATATAGAGATCATTCCTCCCTCCAGTACGTTGAATCCCATACGCTGAAAGATATCACTGAGTTCTTTTTGTAACAGTTGCCCGATTTGTTTCTGTCTTTTGCTTTCCTGCATAATATTTTAAGATTTGAGATTGTATTAACTTGCACCCTTAATTCAATCTTCTCCGGCAAAGATAAGGAAACGGGCATGTGCTGACAGATATAAAATCGGTCCCTGCTTCCGGAAAGGATAAACAGACAAGATAAATAATCGTAAGATGAAGACTTTTTTCAGGTTGCTGAGTTTGTCGAAGCCCTATCACCACTACATCCCGGAATATGTTGTGTATGTGCTGCTTTATACCATTTTCGGCTTAATGAACTTTACACTGCTCATTCCTTTGATGAATGCACTGTTCAACGCCGGCGAACAGGAAATAGTGACGCAAATGCCCGCTTTTTCATTCTCTATAGCGTATTTCAAAGACGTTTTCAATTATTACCTAACATCGCTGCTCCAGCAATATCATGGCAATAAGTTCCCTGTACTCATATACATATGTGCAATCCTCTTCGTCAGTATCGTTCTGAAAAACCTGTTCGGCTACCTGAGTCAGAAGGTTCTGACACGCATGCGTGTGAACATGCTACGCAAAATGAGGGAGCAGGTATTCCATCAGTATACCACACAGTCCATGGGATTCTTTCATAACGAGCGCAAAGGAGACCTGTTGTCAGTACTCAGTGGGGACGTAGTGGAAGTAGAGAACTCCGTGACCACCGCCATGCAGACCCTCCTCCGCGATCCCCTGGTGATCATATCTACATTCATTGCACTGTTTACTTTGTCTAAAGAACTGACCTTTTTCACATTGTTATTCTTTCCTATTTCCGGATTGATACTCAGCGCCGTTTCCAAAAAGCTGAAAAAGCAATCTAACCAGGGCCAGTTGCTGTTAGGTAAGCTGTTGAATATCACCGAGGAAACACTGTCAGGTGTGCGTATCATCAAGGCATTCAATGCCGAGCGGTTTATTAAGAACAAATTCCAGCAGGATAATCTTACCTATGCCCGTACCTTCAAATCGATGCAGGACCAGCGTGAAATGGCGTCTCCTGTATCTGAAATATTAGGAGTATTGGTAGTGATTGTGATCATGCTGTATGGCGGCCGCCTGATACTGTCGGGCGACAACTCACTGACCGGAAGTGCCTTCATTGCCTACCTGGGCTTCTATTTCCAGATTCTGGCGCCTGCCAAGTCTATTGGTACCGCATTCACCGCTTTACCAAGAGGTATAGCTGCCGGCGAGAGAGTGTTGCGCATCATGGACCTGCCCAACAATATTGTTGATAAACCAGATGCAAAATCGCTACCTGGCTTTGAACGTGAGATCAGATTTGACAATGTTTCCTTTTCTTATAAAGAAAACCCGGCATTAAAGAATGTACAACTGGATCCTGTACTGAAAAACGTACAGCTGAAGATAGCCAAAGGCCGTATGGTAGCGCTGGTGGGTAAAAGCGGCGCCGGTAAATCCACCATGGCCGATCTGATTCCCCGTTTCTATGATGTCACCTCCGGTAGTATCCAGGTTGACGGGCAGGATATCCGTGATGTGAAAATGCATGACCTCCGGGCATTAATAGGTATGGTATCCCAGGAAGCTATTCTCTTTAATGATACTGTTTTTAATAGCATCGCTTTCGGCCAGCCTGACGCTGACAGAGAGGCCGTGATCAATGCGGCCAAGATCGCCAATGCCCATGAATTCATTGTGCAGCTTGAAAACGGTTATGATACCACTATCGGTGACCGCGGTATGAAACTCAGCGGCGGCCAGCGTCAACGTCTGACTATCGCACGCGCCATCTTTAAAAATCCTCCCATCCTCATACTTGACGAAGCTACTTCCGCATTGGACACAGAATCTGAAAAACTGGTGCAGGACGCACTGGACAGACTGATGGAAAATCGCACCACTATCGTCATTGCTCACCGCCTTTCCACTATTCAGCATGCCGATGAGATCGTAGTGCTTGACAAAGGTGAGATTAAGGAACAAGGCACACACGATCAGCTGATTGCCAATAACGGTATTTACAGGAAGCTGGTAGAGATGCAGGAGTTTAAATAGCATTAATATAGCAGTCCCTGCTATGGCCCCATTTTTGTGACCCATAGGCCCTATGTCAGATACGGCCTATGGGCTTTTTTATTTTTCCATAGGTTGATTATTTCACTTAAAACAAGCGTTCGCCTATGATTTCCATTATTATTCCGGTTCTGAATGAAGGGGCTACATTACGTCAGGTAATTAAAACCATCAAAAAGACAACTAGAAAGATCGAGATCATTGTGGTAGATGACAACTCCAATGATAATTCCGTAGAGGAAGCCCTGAAGGAGAAAGTACGTGTTATTACCAGCAGTCAGCGAGGCAAGGGCATATCCATGCGGGAAGGCATGATGGCGGCCAAAAATGAAATTGTGATGTATGTGGATGGCGACATCCTCACTTATCCGGACAATATCGTAGAGCTGCTGACCGATCCTATTGCAGAAGAGAAAGCAGACTTTGTAAAATCCTATTTTGAGCGACAGGCAGGCAGAGTCACCCAGCTGGTGGCCAAACCCTTACTGAGTATTCTTTTCCCGGAACTGGCCAGCTTCAATCAGCCGCTCAGTGGGATGATCGCAGCCAGGAAATCCCTGTTGTCGCAGGTCCGTTTTGAAAATGATTACGGCGTTGACATCGGGTTACTGATAGACATGCACGTGATGGGCGCCCGTATTACTGAGGCGAATATCGGACGGGTGGAAAATGCCATGCAGACCTGGGAACAGTTGAGTAAGATGTCCAGGGAGGTATCCCGTACCATTCTCCGGAAGGCGGAAAATATTCCCCAGGAGAATCTGGAAACATTGGGTAAGATCAACATCATCAGAGAGCAGATGGAGTACTCCATCCTGGAGTCTATTGACAAGCTGCACAAGATGGTCATCTTTAACCTGGATGAAACCATCTTTGGGGAAGATTATCTCATGGCAGCCGCCAGGGAATTTGGGGTTGGCCATTCCTTACAACAGATCAGGGAGCATTTTACCGACCCGGCGATCATCCTGGAGCATACTGCTACACTATTCCAGAGCAGGAATCTGGCAGAATTGCTGGAGGTAGCGGATGCCATTCCGCTGGTGCCCGATATCAAGAGTGTGGTAAGAGAACTGAAAAAGCGGGGGTATACCTGCGGTGTTATTACCGATGGATTTGAGTGTGTGGCGCGCCATATTAAGAATAAGCTGGGGATGGATTTTGCTTTTGCAAACAAGCTGCACCTCTACAATAGTGTAGCCACCGGAGAGGTAACGATCCCCGAATATTTTCTGTGTCCGGATAAAAACATACCTTCACAGCCTGCAGTTTATTGTAAGAGCAATATATTAACCTATATTGCAGACAAATACCACGTCACGTCACAGAACATTATATATGTAGGCAGCGGTTCTGATGGCATACAACTACTCGAAGACGCAGGAATTGGTGTTGCATTTGATGCAGTAAGCCCCGACATAGAAAAAGTTGCCGATAAAATTATTCCCGGCCCATGGATGGAACCGTTGTTGCAGATAGCCCAGGCCAGTCCTGAGAAGTTTAAGCTCCGCTTACCGGCGATCAGCAAGAAACAGGCAAGACGGATAGGCGTAGGCAGTCTTATCGGATTAGCGTCCGCTGGATTGTTATACTTTGCGGCCAGGCAAATCAGTAAAAGCAAGAAACCAGTGGTTTCATAAAGATAGTCTCCTTGAAGCCCCTGTTTATTTACACTGGCGTTCCTTCTGTTGACAGGAGGGACGCTTTTTTTATGACACAAAAAATCCTGATCTGCCCTCCGCATTCGCACAGTGGCAGTGCCATGATTGTGCTTAACGGATTTGTAGATCAGGATCTTTAATATGATCGAACCGGCATCCCGGTTACGCTATTTCCTATTTGCTTTTCGCCAGTTTCGCTTCGATGCTCAGTGTAGCGTGTGGTACAGCACGCAGACGGGCTTTATCGATCAGCTTACCGGTGACACGGCAGATACCGTAGGTTTTGTTTTCGATACGCACGAGGGCTTTCTCCAGGTGGTCGATGAACTGGATCTGGCGGCTAGCCATCTGGTTGAGCTGTTCCCTTTCCTGGGAGCCGCTACCATCTTCCATGCTCATGTATTTGTTTTCAGTGTCATCAGTACCAGCTTCATCTTTGCGGGTGATGAGGCCTTGCAGGTATACCAGTTCCTTTTTAGCTGCTTCCAGCTTTTTCAGGATGAGGTCTTTAAATTCCTGCAGATCAGCGTCACTATAACGGTAAACAGGGCCCGCTGGTTGTTCCGGCTGGTCGAGAACAGATTTAGTGAACTCTGGCTGATAGGTGACCAATGTTGTTGCTTTGGTGCCTTTCTTATCATTTTTTTCAACACGTTCGGCAGGCTTTTCCGCTTTCGCTGGCGCTGCCTTTTCAGTTTTTTGCACCTTGTCCGCTGTTTTTTTAACGGTGTCCTTTGCAACACCTTTGTCTTTATCTTCTTTATTATTCTTTACTGGCATTATTACTTCTTTTTCTTCTGGCTTGGAAATTAGTTTGTCTTTATCTGCAGTAACGCTCGGCGTCACCACTTTCTTTGTATCAGGCACTTTCACGGAAGAAGCTGCAGGCTTAGCAGTAGCTGCTGCTTTCTTTACGGGTTGCACCGCCGGAGCTGCTATGGGTGCTTTCTTTACTACAGATTTACTCGACGAAGCCGTCTGGGAAACTGTTGATTTCTTGGCAACAACCTTTTCAGTTACAGTTGGTTTGACCTGTTTGGTAGCAACTTTGGGCGCAGAAGACTTGGCGGCCGGTTTCGCCGGAGCTGCTGCTTTCTTGGCTGTAGCAGACTTAACTGCCGCAGCTTTCTTTGCAGGTATAGCCTGCTTCGCCGGAGCTTTCTTGGCCGGTGTTGCTGCCTTTTGGGTCTTCTTAATAGCAACTTTCTTGCTTGTTGCCATGGGATTAGCTTTTTTTGTTAACTAATACGTTGAATGTCAAGTCATTTACTTCTATTTCAATACCTTCCTGTAATTCCGGCACTATTTCCAGACTATCTGCCAAAATTTCCGTGCAAATATAGTCATTATAGTTAATAATCGCCGATTTCAGGCTGTCTATTACTGCCACTTTTACGTGTATCCTGTCGGTCAATTCGAAGTCACTATCCTTCCTGATTTTCTGAATACGATTCACCAATTCGCGGGCATTTCCCTCATCCAACAGCTCTGGTGTAATAGTAATATCAAGCGCTACCGTAAGGGCGCCTTTATTTGCGACTGTCCAACCGGGAATATCTTCGGAGATGATCTCTACGTCTGATAACTGTATAGGTAGTTGTTCATCTTCAACCTGAAGGATAAATTCTCCACTACGTTCAAGGGATGCGATATCGGCTGCTGAGAATGCACTGATAGCTGCTGCCACGGCTTTCATCTTTGCCCCCATTTTTCCACCCAGGGACTTATAATTCGGCTTAATCTTTTTCTTTATGAAACCTTCCGTTTCTGTAAGATAGTCAATACCTTTCACATTCACCTCACTTTTTATCAGGTCCTCTATTTTTTCTATTTGATCCTTAATATGAGCATTTTGAACGGGTATTAATATCTTCTGTAACGGCTGACGCACCTTAATGTTCACTTTCTTCCTGAGAGACAACACCAGCGAAGATATATCCTGCGCCAGCTGCATTCTTTCCTCCAGGTCGGCGTCTACCGCTGTCGCTACCATCACAGGGAAATTCATATGGTGTATGGAAGCGTCCGCATGACGATTGCTCACACTATTAAGGTTGCCAAATAACCAATCTGCAAAGAACGGTGACACTGGCGCCATTAAACCGGCCAGCGTTTCCAGACATTCATACAAGGTCTGGTAAGCCGAGATCTTGTCATGAGCGTATTCTCCCTTCCAGAAACGGCGACGGCACAGGCGCACGTACCAGTTACTCAGGTGTTCGTCAACAAAAGTCTGTACAGCCCTGCCCGCCTGGGTAGGCTCATAATCATTAAAGTAACCTGTTACGTCTTTCACCAGTGTGTTCAGCAGGGAAATGATCCAGCGGTCTATCTCCGGACGATCTTTCAGCGGGATGTATGCTTCTTTGAAAGTAAACCTGTCCAGGTTGGCATACATTGCGAAGAAATTATACGTATTGTACAGGGTGGAGAACAGTTTACGCTGTACTTCACGGATGCCTTCAATATCAAATTTCATGCTATCCCATGGAGAAGCGTTGGTGACAAGGTACCACCGTGTTGCGTCCGCCCCAAATTGTTCCAGTGTAGCGAACGGATCCACAATATTCCCCAGACGCTTACTCATCTTAACACCATTCTTATCCAGCACCAGTCCATTTGATACGACCGTCTTATAAGCTACATTGTCAAATAGCATTGTTCCCAGGGCGTGCAGGGTATAGAACCAACCACGTGTCTGGTCAACACCTTCAGCAATGAAATCAGCCGGAAAGCCCTTCGCGAACTCTTCCTTATTCTCGAATGGGTAATGCCATTGTGCATAAGGCATCGCACCACTATCAAACCATACGTCTATCAGGTCCGATTCGCGGTGCATTAACTGGCCTTCATGATCAAAGATGACATTATCAACCATTGGTTTATGCAAATCGATGGTCTCTAATACATCTGCTGTTACTTCAACACAATATTCTTTTACGAAATCAGTCAGGTACCAGTTAGCTAACCCAAGATCAACCAACGTGATTTCCTCCTTTACAATCTTCTTTCTGATGGCATCGATATCAACCGTGAACATTTCCTGTTCAGTCTGATCTTTACCTTCATATTTAGCATTATGGGTAGCAATACGTTTGCTCAGTTCACTTCCTTCATTCAGCACATCTGCTTTAAATACATCCTTCTTATCGAAGAGAAGCGCTCCCTGCAACTCAGCTTTTGCACCCAGGCATTTCTGCACAATAGCCTCAGGATCGTTTGCATCCTTATTGGCAACTGTTCTCCATACTGGCAGTGGTGTACCCCAGAAACGGCTACGGCTGAGGTTCCAGTCAACCATATTCTCCAGCCAGTTACCAAAGCGGCCCGTACCGGTACTGGCAGGTTTCCAGTTGATGGTCTTGTTCAGTTCCACCATTTTCTCCTTAGCAGCAGTGGTACGGATGAACCAGGCATCCAGCGGATAATATAATACCGGCTTATCAGTACGCCAGCAATGTGGATAGGTGTGTTCGTATTTCTCTACTTTGAACGCCCGGTTTTCTTTCTTCAGCTTTACAGAGATGTCAACATCCACATCCTTATATTCCGGATCGCTCTTATAATTCTTTACATAGCGGCCACCAAATTCGCCTACTTCATCAAGGAATTTACCCTGACGATCTACCAAGGTCATGATGCCGATACCATATTTCTTTCCTACACGATAGTCATCTGCACCAAAAGCAGGCGCGGTATGCACAATACCAGTACCATCTTCCGTAGTAACAAAGTCGCCTAACAGTACACGGAACGGATCGCCTTCTTCCGGCTGCACATATGGTAACAATTGTTCATAGCGGATATTCTCCAGCTGGCTACCTCTGAAAACAGAGAGGATCTGCCATGGGATGATTTTATCTCCTTCTTTATAGGCAGCGAAATCGCCGTCTTCGCCTTCTTTCTTGAGATATTTGCCGATGAGGTCTTTCGCCATCACAACAAACACCGGTAAATGTGTGTAAGGGTTGAAAGTACGTATGAGTGCATATTCTATATTGGCACCTACCGTCAGGCCAAGATTGGAGGGCAGGGTCCATGGAGTAGTTGTCCACGCCATAAAGAATACTTCCGCTGTAGCGTCCACCTTTCTGGCAGCTTCAAAGAGGAAAGCAGACTTATCTGATTCCAGGGCTTTGAACATCGCTACCACGGTAGTGTCCTTCACCTCTTTATAACAACCAGGCATATTCAGCTCGTGGGAGCTGAGACCAGTACCAGCAGCTGGAGAGTACGGTTGGATACTGATACTCTTATATAACAAATCCTTTCTATGCAATTCTTTCAGACACCACCAGAGACTCTCTATATAATTATTGTCGAAAGTTATATATGGAGACTCCAGATCAACCCAATACCCCATCTTACGGGTCAGGTCATCCCATTTATCTTTGTATTTTAATACTTCTGCCCGACAGGCTTTATTATAATCCTCAATTGAAATCGTCTTACCAATCGCCTCTTTCGTGATACCGAGCATTTTTTCCACACCCAGTTCCACAGGTAATCCATGGGTATCCCAACCTCCTTTACGCTTTACCTGGAAACCGTTCATTGTCTTATAGCGGCACACCAGATCTTTCAGGGTACGGGAAATGACATGGTGAATACCAGGCATACCATTCGCACTAGGCGGACCTTCATAAAATACGAAAGGAGTAGCGCCTTCACGTAGGGACACGCTTTTTTCGAATGCCTGGATTTTTTCCCAGTGCGCCAATATGTCCTTTTCTATCTGCGGTAAATTCAGCTGGTTATATTCCTGATATTTGCTGGCCATAAAACAATTCTCCGCCCTTTGACGTTAATAAAATAGTTGATTAAAATTCTGCAAAGTTACGGATTTTAGAGCAGCCTTGAAAAAGGCGCGACCACTAAAAAACACAGATTTGCTTTAAATTGCGGTTTTTTTTTGTATTTTTACCGGGCATTAGTTCGTTGCTAGTCTTTTTGGCATTGTTTTGGTAACTACGACGGAAGAAATAAGTTGAAAAACTTAACCCAATTGAAAAACCATATCTGATTATTTATGAAAAAGTTAGTATTAATAATTTGTGTGGCAATCATATCTTCCGGCACAACTTTTGCACAAAAGAAATCAGCAAAAAAAACAAAGAAGGTAGTTGCTAAAGAGATTGTAGCTCCCGTAGCTGTAAAAGATGCATTTCAGCAGAACTTTTCAGGATCGGAAGCAAAGTGGTCAAAGAACTATAGCGGACATTGGGTCGCAAACTTTACAAAAGAAGATGTAAAGACTGCAGCTGAATATGACGCAGATGGTAAATGGGTAGCTACCCGTAGTTCATATGCAGGTGACAGGATACCAGAAACAGTATCCACTACACTGAAATCAAAATATCCAAGCGCCACTATAAAAGATGGCTGGAAAATTGAAAGATCAGATGTAGCTGCATATTATAAGGTTAATATTCAGGATAACGGTGTTGAGAAAGTGGTGTTGATTAACGAAAACGGAACCGTTACAGAATAATAACCACATTAATTAGTATTTCATAGGTATAGGGATAAATAGGACAGACCCTGCTCTTTTGGGCGGGGTTTTCTTTTTTTTACTAATCTGCACGACCTTCCCCCACAAGCTTCAATTGATCCTGTTTCCTGCTCTATCTTACTATTTCTAGTATTAACTCCTCTTCTATATAACTGGTAACTAACAAGTTGTCACTTTTTAATACATAATGTCATATCAAGCGACTATCTGACGTCCTGACTGCCAAACCAGACAATATATCTCCTCCTCCAGCTTGACTGAGTTCCCGGCATTCCCTATTGCAGATTGATTATCAATACTTCACGCTTTCCATCCATATTTTTTGACGGTTTTAATCCGGTCCGACTTCGCTTGAGATGGCCTTGCGATTCGGTGGAGACTATAGCCTATAGGCGCTCTAGTCCTGCATTACACCTGCTTTTGTATAGCGTTGGCTATAGAACAGTGCCTATAATGCTATAGTAGAGTGCCTATAGGCTATAGCCTCCACCGAATAGCTAAGACAGATCAAGCAAATCAGCACTTTTTGGGTGGCTTTAAGCCCCGGCTATAAACATGCACTCCCCAGGAGCAGAACAGTTGGATACGGTTTCCCGTTCGATCTGAATCCGTTTCAAACAGGTACAAGCTTCGTTTCTCCTATGTCCATCTTACGTTCATCCTAGGTCTTTGAACGTAAGATGAACCTAAGATAGACATAGGAGAAACATTGTTTGAGCGAATCTGAAACGGAATCTGAACAAGACTTAACTGAAGTTTGAATGGGTTTATTGCAGGAAGAAACTCATCTTCTATAAAACACAAACCGTCCCGTTTGAGACGGGACGGCTTTATGTAATTACGGTAGAAAGCTTACCTGGCAAAAACTGCACTTTCCAAAAGGTCAAAATTGGTGTCGATAAGGTGCAAAAAATTAATGGCTTTACTCATTTTTGCCCAGTAAGCTCTCCCCATGGTCAAATCTGATAAGGAAGCTTATAAGGAAGATCAGGATAAATATCTGCCGATCGTGATACAAAGAAACATCAATATTCCGGGGACCATTTCTGTATTCGGGAAAACATTTGATCAAATCGGGAAAAGTATCTGCAGCGGGAAAGCCAACATTTACCAATAACTAAAAATCAACACATTACACTTTAATCAACAGGATTTTAAACAGTCGGATGTCTATACAGACATTCCCTTCAAAAAAAAATCCCGCTCTGTTTAGAGCGGGACCATTATATGATAAGTTTTTGAATCTTAATAATTGATTTCCAACTACCTCAGTAACAATTCACAAGGTTTCAAACCGGTATGTTTCTTAAACGCCGTAGAGAAATGGGAAATACAGGAATATCCCATCAGGATAGCCACTTCGGAAACTGACATGCCCCTTTCGTACAACAGATTTTTAGCCTTTTCCATCCTTTCCTTCTGGAAATAATCATAGATGGTGGTGCCATACATCGCTTTGAAACCTTTCTTCAGGTAACATTCGTTCATAGCAACACGGCGGGCCAGATCACGGATGGTGATAGGAGCGTCCAATTGTTCCAATAATATGTCCCTGGCTTTTTCTATCTTTTCGCGATCTTCCAGTTGTGTCAGGAAGCGACAACCAAAACGGTCGTCGGTATCATTCTGGACAAACTGGTCTGAACTGAAGAGGAGTAATTCCAGCGCCTTGCTCTGGAGGAAGATGTTTTTGAGGGCGCCATCATAGTTATGATGGACCATTTGCTCCAACACTTCTTTGGATTTGGTACTGGGCTGGATCGTTTTAACAAAAGGCTTGCGGGACTGCATGTCGAAAAGGGTGGAACTGGTAGCCCCTTTCTGCAGTGATTGTATGAAGGAAGGCTGGAAACGGACAGTGATCATATCGATGGAAGGAGACTTCTGCAAACAGTTGTCTTTATGCCCATCCACACATACACGGTCAGTACAACCCGGATTCTGGCAATATTTGTTGCCCGCCACGCAATAGCGTAATTCGATAGCAGCAGTCTGCCCTCTTTTAGCCGGTTGATATACCACCATCGCCACATCCTCTACCGGCAACGGACGATCATACGTAAACCGCTGCAAAGCAAAATCCAGGCAGTCCGGCACCGTAACGGCGTCGTCTTCTGCCAATTGCAGCTGATCGCTCATAGCGGGCTGCCGGATGGCCAATGATAATATGTCCTGTACCTCTTTCACGCCATTCATTTTGTTAAATCCGTGACAAAAATAGTCATTCAAAATTTATTCAGAAACGTTTTGACATTCAGGTTACAAACGGAAAGTGCCTGAAAAGTGTAGGATTTACATCTAATTTAATGAAAAATAATTACTTATCATTCATTGACAAGTTTCAATATTTTTTCAGGCAAGGACAAGCAGGTACCTTCTTTACAGGATTGGGCAATTTACTATAGGGACTATTGGTATGAATTTCGTTTAATTGTATATGATGCAGAAAAGACCATTCTTTCTACGGATCTGGAAAAAGGTACTCCTTTCCATAATTATATTAATACTATTGGTGCTTGGTGCAGCATGGTACATCGGTCAGCGCTGGAACAAACAGATCCAGTGGCAGCTGAAGGCTTATATCCAGGATATGTCGGATAGCCTGTATACACTGCGTTATGCAGACCTCAGCCTGAACCCCATTACCGGTAGTCTTACGCTGGAAAAAGTAAGCCTGATAAGAGATCCGGATGTATATAAACGCCTCCAGGATGAGCAAAGAGCCCCCAAGCTGATCTACAGCTTTACGGCAGATCAGGTATCCCTCAGTTACTTCAGGGTGTGGCGTTATTTTATGAAGAAGGAGTTTAATGCGGGTTCCCTGGTGCTGAGCAATCCGGTGATTATGCTGGAAATGAATCTGCGGAACAGAGATACCACCGCCCGGAAGAACGCTTACCAGAATATTTCTTCAAAAATAAGATCACTCTATCTCGGCACCCTTCAGCTGAATAACACCAATCTCAGATATACGGTCATAAAAAAGGATAGTGGCCTGATAATGACCCACCTGGAAAAACTGCATATACAGGTAAAAGACTTTCTCATCGATTCCGTGGCGCTGGAAGACCCGACCCGTTTCCTCTATGCCCGGAACTACGAATTCGGCCTGAAGGAATACCGGTACCGCACACCGGACAGTCTTTACTGGATGCATGTGCAGGACGTACACTACAGTGCTGAGGAACAAACGCTGCGGATCGGGCAGTTTGCAGTCGAACCCCGGTACCCCAGGGCGGAGTTTGATCGCCGTTCCAAAACCCAGCAAGACCGCTTTGATGTAAAACTGAACAACATAGAACTGGCCCGGTTGCAACCACGTATGCTGCTGGAGCATCAGGTCATATGGGCAGATAAGCTGACCATCAATACCGGCAACCTTGACATCTACCATAATCGGAAATTGCCGGAAGCACCGGGCAACAAACTGGGGAAATACCCCAACCAACTGTTCAAAAAAATGGCGATACCTATATATATAGACAGCCTGATAGGAAAGAAAACAGATATTTCCTATACAGAGATCAATCCGAAATCGGACGAAGCGGGTAAACTTAACATTAACCAGGTGCATGGCATATTCCGCAATGTGACGAATATAGACAGCATGATCGCCCAAAACAGCCACATCACCGCCGATCTTAACGCTATTCTCATGAATAGCGGGAAACTGAAGGCGCATTTCGACTTCTCCATGAAAGATACCCTTGGTGTATTCGGGGTCTCGGGACAGGTAAAAAGCATGGACGGGAAAGACCTGAATCCGGTATTAAAGCCATTGGCTATGGTACAGGTAAAATCCTGCGACATAGAAGACCTGACCTTCAGCATGACCGGCAATGAACGCAGGGCTTCCGGTCATGTAAAATTTATTTACAGCAACCTGAAAGTGAATATTCTGAAAAAAGAAGAGGGTACGCATGAGTTTAAAAGAAAAGGGCTGATGAGCTTTTTCGCTAACGTGCTGATCATCAAAGACAGCAATCCTGCCGATGGAGAAACCAGGCTGGCGCACCCTCACTACGAGAGGGACATCAAAAAGTCGTTTTTCAACCTGGTCTGGAAAACCTTATTTACCGGCATAAAAGAGACCGCTCTGGGCAAAAATCCCCCCATCTGAGATATGTGGATATCAACGATTCAAAAAGCACCTTTTAAATATGGAAATAAGGCCCAATTTTCGTATTTTTGCACAATTCACGAGAATCCAATTCTAAACAGACTTTACACCCAAATATGAGCGAAGAAATAGCGCAAATAACTACGCCTGCACAAGGAGGATATGACGCGGACAGTATACAGGTACTTGAGGGACTCGAAGCCGTGCGTAAACGCCCGGCGATGTACATTGGTGACATCGGTATAAAAGGACTTCACCACCTGGTATATGAAGTGGTTGACAACTCCATAGATGAGGCGCTGGCCGGTTATTGTAAAAATATTGAAGTAACGATCTGCGAGGACAACTCCATCCGCGTTGTGGATGATGGTCGTGGTATTCCTACAGGTATGAACACCAAGGAAGGCCGTTCCGCCCTGGAGGTGGTAATGACCGTACTGCACGCAGGTGGTAAATTTGACAAGAATACATATAAAGTGTCCGGCGGTTTGCATGGGGTGGGTGTGAGTTGCGTAAACGCACTCAGTTCCCTGTTACATGTAACCGTACGCCGTGAAGGAAAACTGTTCGAACAGGAATATCAGCGTGGTATTCCGCAGTACTCCGTACGTGAGATCGGTATTTCCGACGATACCGGTACCACCGTTCATTTTAAACCGGACGGCGAGATCTTTAAAGATACCACCTATAACCGCGAGATCCTTGCAGGCCGTCTGCGTGAACTGGCTTACCTGAACCGTAAGATCAGGATCATCCTGACTGACGAACGTGAGAAAGACGAGGCAGGTAACTCCATATCAGAGACTTTCTATAGCGAAGGCGGTATCATCGAATTCGTACAGATGCTCGACCGTAGTGGCCGTCGTAACGGACTGCTGCCCGATCCGATCTTCATCGAGACACACGATGCGTCCAGCAATGTAGCGGTGGAAGTAGCTGTGATCTACAATGACTCTTTCAGTGAGAATATCTTCTCCTACGTTAATAATATCAATACCATTGAAGGTGGTACACACGTAGCCGGTTTCCGCCGCGCTATTACCCGTGTGTTCAAAAGCTATGGTGATAAGAATAAACTGTTCGAGAAGACTAAAATCGAAGTGACCGGGGATGACTTCCGTGAAGGTCTGAGCGCTATCATCAGCGTGAAAGTGCCGGAACCACAGTTCGAAGGACAGACTAAGACCAAACTGGGTAACTCCGATGTAATGGGTGTGGTGGACAGCTCGGTAGCAGCCGTACTGGATGCTTACCTGGAAGAACACCCCCGTGAAGCCAAGATCATCATCAACAAGGTGGTACTGGCGGCACAGGCCCGTGAAGCAGCCCGTAAGGCGCGTCAGATGGTACAGCGTAAGAGCGTACTGAGTGGTAGCGGATTACCAGGTAAACTGGCCGACTGCTCTGAAAACGATCCTGAAAAGTGTGAACTATACCTCGTTGAGGGTGACTCCGCGGGTGGTACAGCAAAACAAGGCCGTAACCGTAGCTTCCAGGCTATCCTGCCGCTGAGGGGTAAGATCCTCAACGTGGAAAAAGCCATGGAGCATAAGATATATGAGAACGAGGAGATCAAAAACATCTTTACTGCCCTTGGGGTGACCATTGGTACAGAAGAAGATGATAAAGCCCTCAACCTCTCCAAACTGCGCTATCATAAGCTGATCATCATGACGGATGCTGACGTGGACGGTAGCCACATTGCCACGCTGATCCTGACCTTTATATTCCGTTATATGAAGGCAATGGTGGAACAGGGTTATGTTTACATTGCCCAGCCGCCACTGTACCTGGTGAAAAAGGCCAAGGAACAGATCTACGCATGGACGGAGGAAGACCGTAAGGCAGCTATCCAGAAAATAGCCAACGGTAAGGAAGACAGCGTAACTATCCAGCGTTATAAAGGTCTTGGAGAGATGAACGCAGAACAGCTGTGGGAAACTACCATGAACCCTGATAACCGTACCTTAAAACAGGTAACTATTGAAAGCGCTGCAGAAGCAGACCGCGTGTTCAGTATGCTGATGGGCGATGAGGTACCTCCAAGAAGGGAATTCATCGAATCTCACGCTAAATATGCGAAGATCGACGCATAATTTCAATCAATAACATGAGTGCAGGTACAATAACTGCTCCTCCATAAATAGCTTAAAAGCTGCGGAAAACACCTCCGCAGCTTTTTTATTTTCAACTCATGCCCGGACAATCAGGTCAGTTTAGTGCGTTAACACCTACATCCTGGTATTTAATTCCCGATTTCTGATTTTTTTATGTCTTTCATTTCCAGACACTTCTCTATTTATTGTCTCATAGCTGTTAAAAAACTTATAAATATTTTATTTAATTCATGAGAAAGTAACTAATTTGCACTCCTATTTATCACTATACCTGAAGAAATTACCTATCCTATGAAACTCAATTCCCTCCTGGGATTCCTGTGTCTGTGTCTGGTCGCTTTCACGTCTTGTGACAAGGAAGAAGTAGCTAAGGCATCCGGATCCTGCTCTTTTAAATTCGACGGTAAATCCTTCTCTGCAAACACCTCTTATGGAGAAGCTTTCGACACCACCGGAATAGGTAAGAAAGTCCTGCTCATACAGGGATTAACCGGCACCCTGAACAGTGCGATCGCACTGATGATAGTTTTCCCCGACACATTGAAGACTGGTACCTATACAGCAGCGGAACATGCAAATATCGTGTTCACAAATTCTGTATCAGGTGCCGAGGCTTTTGAAAGTACAAGCGCTACAATAAAGATTACAAGCATAAATAGTAAGTATGCCGAAGGCACATTCGACGGCATTTTAAACAATGGTGAAACAGAAAAGCCATTAACGGACGGAACGTTTAAAGTAAACATTAATTGATCATCGTTTTTTTTGAAATCTTTTTCCATCGTGTCCCGCCTCTCAAGGCGGGACTTTTTTTTGGTTAATATCCGTCTATAGATAGTCAAGAATCATAAAAAGTTAGCCCCCTTCCGCTATTACATTTGGGTACACATCATTTTTAGTCATTTGCGCAGATGACGGGATAAGTTATTTAGAGAGGGGAATTCACAAAAAACCAATATCTAATCTCGTTGTATGAAAAGAAACTTATTTAACCTGCTGGCATTGCTGGCGGGACTACTGGCCTATTCCTCAATAAATGCACAGTCGAGGGGAATAGACGGGACAGTGACGGATGAAAAGAAACAACCAGTCAGTTTTGCCTCAGTCATTATTAAAGGCAGCTCTAAAGGGACAAGCACCGCACAGGACGGATCATTTAAACTAGAAGTAGCCCCGGGAGCAATACTGCTTATACGTGCAGTAGGGTACACAATTAAAGAGATCCCTGTGGGCAATGAGCAACATTTTAACATCACACTCACAGAGAATGCCAGCGACCTGAATGAGGTGGTAGTAACTGCATTGGGCGTCAAAAAAGAAAAAAGGAACCTCACCTTCAGTGCACAGGAAGTAAAGAGCGATGAGATACTGCGGGCGAAAGAGCCGAATGTACTGAACGCGCTTACCGGTAAAGTAGCCGGTGTGCAGATCACCAGTTCTTCCGGTATGCCCGGTAGCTCTGCACGTATCGTGATACGTGGTATTACTTCCATCTCCGGCGAAAACCAGGCATTGATCGTAATGGATGGTGTGCCCATCAACAATGATGAAAGCGGAAGCACTTACAATGGTGGTCCGGGTAGCAACAGGCTGGCTGATATAGACCCTGCTACCATCGAAAATATCAACGTGCTGAAAGGCGCTGCTGCCACCGCTTTATATGGTTCTGCCGGTGCACGCGGCGTAGTGCTGATCACCACCAAAAAGGGAGCAGCAGGCCGTAAACCAGTAGTGTCATTATCCTCCGGTCTTTCTTTTGAAAATACCATCTTCCCTGACAGGCAATATACCTACGCACAAGGCGATCAGGGCAACTACATCGATGGCGTGACCAGGAAGGCCAGCACCTCCTGGGGACCACGTATCGACACCTTAACTGCCAACGGACAAAAAGTTCAGGCACATAATCCGCTGAAAGAATTTTTCCGCACAGGCGTTACCTCCAACAGTACTGTCAGTGTAGCAGGCGGAAGTGCTACTTCTAATTATTTCATGTCCTATTCTTACTTCGATCAGAAAGGCACCATACCCAAAACATCTTATGCCCGTCATAATGTATTCACCAAGTACAGTACACAGATACTGGACAAGCTGAATGCTACATTTCAATTGACCTACAGCACTGCGAAGAATAATAAAATGCCTGAAGGATATGGACTGGAAACGCCGCTGTGGACTATATTCACTGCACCTGTGTCCTACGATCTGAAACCATATCTCAATCCTGATGGCTCACAGCGCTTATACCGCAACAGCCGTAATAACCCGTACTGGGTATTGGACAATGTGTTGAATGCTACTACAGTGAACAGATTCCTCCCGGTAGTTACTTTTGTATACACTCCCTTTGACTGGTTATCTGTTACAGAAAGAGCAGGCGCTGATATTTATGCAGATCAGCAGAGCTATCACGTGAACATGAAAGATATTACCTACAGCACTGGTCTGACTTATAGCAACAACAAAAACTTCAGGCAGTTCAACCATGACTTCATTGTGCAACTGAAGAAACAGTTCGGGGCAAAAACCAATGCCAGCCTGCTGTTGGGAAACAACGTCTATTCTGAGCACAGTGACTACATGACCGCACTGGGACTTGGTCTTGCAAAAGCAGGTTACTACAATATGGCGAGCGCATCATCTGTAACTTATACGGAATCAACAACCCTGCGCAGGAAAGTCGGTTTTTACGCACAGGCGGAAGTAGATTATAACCGCTTACTCGTCCTGGCACTTACAGGAAGATATGACGGAAGCTCCGTATTATCTTCAGAAAATACTTATTACCCATACGGTTCAATAGCTGGCGGATTTATCTTCTCAGAGTTATTCCATGATAAGCTGAAAGAAGTCATCCCATTTGGTAAAATAAGAGCATCATATGCCTCTGTGGGTAATGATAACGTAAAGCCATACGCCACTACCACTCCTTATTACCAGGCGATCATTTATGGTGATGTGAGCAGTAACCTGACATTCCCTTATAATGGACAGAACGGTTTCCTGGTCAGCTCTTCACTAGGCAATCCTAATCTGAAAAATGAATTACAGAAAGAACTGGAGCTGGGATTGGAAATGAAATTTTTGAATAACAGGATAGGTCTGGAGGCTTCTTATTTTGACAGGCGTATGTCGCAGGGTATAGTAGAAAACATCTCACTGGCTAATTCCACAGGATACGCCAGCACTACTATCAATTCTGCAAAGATGTCTACAAAGGGTGTTGAGGTATTATTAACCCTTAGTCCCGTAAGAACAAAGGATTTCAACTGGGATGTAACAGTGAACTACACTAAGCTTAATCAAAAGGTGGAACACATAGGCGGTGGACTGACACAAACAAGTATAGGAAGTATCTACGCGAAAGAAGGACAACCATGGGGCCTTATCTATGGCACCAAATACGCACGTACAGCTGATGGTCAGTTACGTATCAATGACGCAGGTTTACCTTATGCTTCCGGCGATTTCGATGTAGTGGGCAATATTACTCCGGACTGGATAGGAGGTATTACAAATCAGTTCCGTTACAAACAATTCGGTCTGAGCTTCTTCTTTGATACAAAACAAGGCGGGGATGTGCTGAACTCTGATGATGGTTATGGCTTGTATTATGGCACATCTGTCGCTACTGCAAAAAGGGAAAACAGGGTAGTACCCGGTGTCAGCGATGTAACAGGTGCCCCTAATAAAGTATCTGTCACAGGGCAAAGCTACTTCCAGCAGATCAGCGGTATCACAGAAGCGGTGATACAAAATGCATCTTATATCAAACTGCGTAACGTAAGTCTTTCTTACACGCTCGCCAAAGGCAGCAGCAGACTACCTTTCAGAGATGCGTCTATTGTATTAACAGGCCGCAACCTGTGGATACATAAAGATGCCAGCTTCAGCGGCGGTGATCCGGAAGTGAATTCATGGGGCGCTGCCAACGGCGGATTAGGCGTCTATACGTTCTCAGCTCCTACTTCCCGTTCCTTCGACTGTACGTTAAAATTCACCTTCTAGTAAATCATCGTTATATGAAAAGATCGTTCATCATCATATCCATGCTGGCGGCTATAACACTGTCAGGATGCAAGAAATACCTCGATGTCAATCAGAATTCAAATGTACCTTCAGATGTATCTGAAAACCTGTTACTGGCTCCGTTGGAAGCAGGTGTTTCACAATATATAGCAGCAGGTAATGCGGCCAGTCTTGTGAATCAATGGATGCAGAACTGCGTACCTAATCAGCCTTTACCGAATACGGTCAACTACATGGTGACAAGCTCCACGTTTGATGACTTCTGGAACTCACACTATGTAGTATTGCTGAACAACCTGAACATACTCGATAAACAGGCAACAGCGAATGGCAATACAATGTATGCAGGCATTGCGAAAGTGCTGACAGCCTATACCCTCGGTTCGGCTACAGATCTGTGGGGAGATATACCATACTCCCAGGCATTCACCGGAACAAGCAATACAACACCCGCCTATGACAAACAGGAAGACATTTATAAAAGCATACAGTCATTGCTGGATGAAGCCATCACACAACTGAACTCAGCTACAGGCGCTACTCCCCGTGCGGATGATTATTACTATGCAGGAGATATGAGTAAATGGGTAAAGATGGCTTATACACTGAAGGCGCGTTATTACATGCACCTTACAAAAGCCCCGGGGTATGATGCAACGGCGCAGGCCAATCTTGCACTGACTGCATTATCCAACGGAATGAGCAGTAACGATGATGATTGTGCATTCACCTATAATGGCACTTCCACTTCTTCCAATGCCTGGTATCTGCACTTCTATAATACATCTACCCTTGTACTTTCTTCACACTATGTAGATTCGCTGGCAAAACATAATGATCCGCGTTTGCCTTATCTCGCAAGCAAAGCAGAGAATACAGGTTTATACACAGGCAATGTGATCGGGTCAGGTGCAGGCAATTTGAAAGACTTCTCAGTAGCAGGTAGTTTTTATGGCAATATTTCATCCAAGGTATATATAGTGAATGCTGCAGAAGCACTGTTCCTGAAAGCAGAGGCCACTTATATTACTGCCGGCTATGCTGCTGCGCAGCCAGTATTCCGGCAGGCAGTTGCAGGCAACCTGTTGAAACTGGGGATTGACACTGCCGGTGCTGCAGCACAGGCCTATTTATCAAAAAGAGGTGTATTAACTGCAGGCAATGCATTGCAGCTGATCATCGAAGAAAAGAACACGGCTAATTTCTTTTCCCTCGAAAACTATGTAGACTGGCGTCGTACAGGCTATCCCGCAATAACGATGATAGCCAACAACCAGGTAACAAGTTTACCCCGCAGGTTCCTGTATCCATTGAATGAGATCACAGCCAATCCACAGGAACTGCAGAAAGCAAAACTGACTGATAAAGTATGGTGGGATAATTAAACATCACTATAAAAAAGTAAAGGGAGCCGCATGAAGCAGGCTCCCTTTTTATTTATGCTACAGGTTATTATTTGATAAAGAAGACAGCTCTTACTTCAGCGCGTACTTTTATCTTTTTGAAAGATGAAGCATCTGCTGATTCAGCGTTAGCGGAACGTGCAAAGGAATTGGCAAATACAGCCGGAGGAACATCTGAATAGTTATCAGTATTGATCTCCTGCACTTCCAGTACACCATCAATAGTATTGCCGATAGCTTCCAGCATATAAGTTGCTTTTGCTTTTGCAGCCTGTAATGCTTTAGTCTTTACCTGCTTGCGGTAATCTTCCATTTTGCTGTGTGTATAGCTGCTGATATTTACACTTTCAATACCTTCTGCATCTACTGCACCCAGAATATCATTTACTTTATCGAGGTTGCTGAGTTTAAGACGATACTGTTTACGCGCCATGAAATCAGGATCTTTCTTCTTTTTGCTCCACCAATTGTCATAGTTGGTACCAAATACATTGGCAATGGTCAGATCTGATGCAGGTATACCGGCCTCTTTCACCGCTTTCTGCAGCTGAACTTCCAGTGTATTCATTTCTACTTTTGTCGTCTTATTTTTGAACTCACGCAGTGCGATATCGAGATAGATCTCATCTGGTGTGATCTCTATTTCTGCGGAGCCTGTTACTTCGATCTTTTTAACGGGAGGTTTATTGTCTGTTTGCTGCGCCTGACTTAATGATGCCACGAATAATCCTGCCAGTAAAAACATTACCTTTTTCATACTGTTGTAATTTGAGTGTTAATTGAATAATTATAGTTTCCGTTGTTTGGCTATATGATGCTACTACATATATTGATTCCATAAAGGGGGCAAAAATATTTTCCCAGTATACCAACCTACAATACTTTACGAATAAAGATATATGGGGCGCTAACCTCAAACGTTTCAGGCCTGTATATGTTACACAGATTATTTTTTTTATTTTACTGGCAGCAATAATCCTATGACAAGAGTATTACCGCTTCTAACAGGATTATTATGGCTGTTATTATCCAACTTATCATTATTCGCCCAGTTACAAACTCCCTATATATTGAATGGTGCAGCCACCCAGCGGACATGTAACTGTTATGTGCTAACTGAAGATGTGACCAACACGAGCGGTACTGTATGGAATAAAAACAAGATCAGCCTGAATAATTCTTTTGATTATTACTTTGATGTAAATCTTGGCTGCAAGGACGATGCCGGTGCAGATGGGATTGGCTTTATCCTCCAGACACAGGGAACCAATATTGGGACAACGGGTCAGGGAATGGGGTTTCAGAATATCACGCCTTCTCTTGGCGTCCTGATAGATACGTGGGAGAACCTGTCGGATGGGGATCCTAACTATGATCACGTGTCTATTCAGGTTAACGGCGATATATCTCATGTCAGCTCCAATAACCTGGCAGGCCCGGTCACAGCGCTGGACGGTAACGGGAACATCGAAGACTGTAACTGGCATATTTTCAGGATCAAATGGGATGCGGTGACCAAACTGCTGGAAGTAAGCATTGATGGCGTATTACGTGTTTCTGTACAAAAAGATTTCGTAACTGATATATTTGGCGGAGACCCGATGGTATACTGGGGTTTTGGTTCAGCCACCGGTGGAAGCTCCAACCTGCAGCAATTCTGTGCTGCCCTCCGGCCTCAGTTACGATTTGATAATAACCAGTTATTCTGTGATGGTTCTCCTATTGTATTTGGTGATGATTCCAAATCATTTGGCACCATTACCCGCCGCCTATGGGACTTTGGCGATGGCACTACCTCTGCCGTTGCTGATCCACCACCACATCTGTATGCCAAAGCAGGTGAATATGAAGTCCGGTTAATAATTGAAGATAACAGTGGCTGCATCTCTGATACCATGAAGCAGGAGGTAATCATCGGTTCTTATCCTGTAACTGACTTTACCGCTGATCTGCTATGTACAGGCCGTCCTGTTGCTGTTACCAATAAAACAACACTGGCTGTAGGCACTATCCGGCAATGGGCCTGGGACTTCGGTAACGGGCAGACATCTGACGCGCAAAACCCTTCTATAACATATACTGACACAGGTAGCTACAGGATAAAGCTACAGGCTACATCCGCACAGGGTTGCAGTGACAGCATTCAAAAGACGATGGAAGTATATCCTACACCCCGTGTCAGCGCCACCGGTGAGAATGCCTGTATTGGACAGCCCATCAGTTTTACCGGCACAGATCAAACACCATTGATTCCATTATCGCAATGGTATTGGGACTTAGGTAACGGTCAGCAGCAAACCGGCCAGGAGATCAGCTACATTTATCCGGCGGGAGGCACTTACCAGGCAACCTTACGCGCTATAAGCACAGATGGTTGTTTTTCCGATACATCTATTGTATCTGTTAATGTTACCGACATCAATCTGTTTGCAGGCAATGACACTATCGCCGCCCGCGACCAGCCATTACAGCTGAATGCTCAGACCAGCGGGAGCGGTCTTCAGTTTACATGGTCGCCCACCACAGGACTGACAGACCCCGGCATAGCTGATCCCGTCGCTTATCTTCAGCAGGACCAGGTCTATCATCTTACGGTGACATCTTCAGAAGGTTGTATTGAAATAGACACCCTAAACGTGAAAGTTTATGCCGGTCCGGAGTTCTATATTCCCACAGCATTTTCGCCCAATAATGACGGCCGTAATGATGTTTTCCGGGCTATTTCACCAGGCGTAGCACAGCTGGATTTTTTCTGTGTATGGAACAGATGGGGCCAGGAAGTATTCAGGACACAATCCCTTTCTGCCACCTGGGACGGTAGTTTTAAAGGAACTCCCATGCCTGCAGGCACATATGTCTGGATGATACAGGGAATAGATTATAAGGGAGGATTATTCAACAGAAAAGGAACCGTAACAATAGTCAGATAATATCGCGATAAGCTCCGTCAGGAGCGCTGTGTTTGTAGCCCGGGGTGATAACCCCGGGGGGGCGGGTGCAACCGGGGGCGGGTGCAACCGGGGGCGGGTGCAACCGGGGGAACGATAACCCGGGGCATTACCCATTACCCCGGGTGTTCCGTATATATGTTTGCAGCGGTGTCGTACCCACGTGTTTAGCACACGTGTTTCTAATCCGCATTAATTCCTCGCATCTTCCATCGCCTTCAGGAAATCATACAGGTCGCTCATTGACCGTATACGATCTGCCACCAGCATAAAATTCTTTCCTACCTGCTTCAGTTTCGCATTATTCACTCTTGTTTGCAGATAAGTGAGGATATGATTAAAGGTTGGTGATTCGAAGTATGGAGAATCCGGGTTGTTGATGAAATAACAACGCAGGGTTTCGTCTTTCAGCATCATCTTTTCAAAGCCCAGTTTGATCGCCATCCAGCGGCAACGGATCATACAGAGCAGATCCTTTACAGGTTCAGGTAAAGGTCCGAAACGGTCTACCAGTTCTGCTTCAAAGGCCTGGAGCTTGCTTTCCAGGGTGATATTATCCAGTTCCTGGTAAAGGTTCAGACGTTCCTGTATGCTTTCGACATAACTATCAGGGATCAGTATTTCGAGATCAGTATCGATGGTACAGTCACTTACGAAATCCTTCTTTTCTTCCAGTTGTTCCTTGAAGAGATCACGGAATTCATTCTGCTTCAGTTCGCGGATAGCTTCATCCAGGATCTTCTGGTACATGTCAAACCCAATCTCTGCCATAAAACCACTCTGTTCACCACCCAGCAGGTTACCGGCGCCACGGATATCCAGGTCACGCATCGCAATCTGGAAGCCGCTACCCAGCTCACTGTGTTGCTCCAGTGTCTGCAGCCTTTTACGGCTATCGGCAGGCAGCGTGCTCACAGGAGGTGCCAACAGATAACAGAAAGCCTTTTTATTGCTGCGTCCTACACGGCCGCGCAACTGGTGCAGGTCACTTAAGCCGAAGTGGTGGGCATTATTGATGATGATGGTATTTGCATTTGGAATGTCCACACCGCTCTCCACGATGTTGGTACATACCAGTACGTCATATTTCCTGTCAATGAAATCGAGGATCACTTCTTCCAGCTGATGCCCTTCCATTTGTCCATGTGCAGTGGCAACAGAAAGATCAGGGCACAGGCCTTTTATGAGGCTGCTCATTTCACCCAGTCCTTTCACCCTGTTGTATACGAAGTACACCTGGCCGCCACGTTCTGTTTCATAATAGATCGCATCACGGATCAGGTCATGATCAAATACATGTACTTCCGTTTCTATCGGCTGCCTGTTAGGCGGTGGGGTATTGATTACAGACAAGTCCCTGGCGCCCATCAGTGAGAATTGCAGCGTTCTTGGGATGGGTGTTGCTGTTAGTGTCAGTGTATCCACATTCACTTTCAGCTGTTTCAGTTTCTCCTTGGCAGATACGCCGAATTTCTGTTCTTCATCCACTACCAGCACACCGAGGTCTTTGAATTTTACTTCTTTTCCCAGGAGTGCATGCGTACCGATGATGATATCTATCTTTCCTTCTGCGAGTTTCTGAAGCGTTTCTTTTTTCTCTTTTGAAGACTTAAAACGGTTCAGGTAATCTACAGTACAAGGGAAGTCTTTCAGACGGTCTGCAAAGGTCTTATAGTGCTGGAATGCCAGGATAGTAGTGGGTACCAGTACAGCAGCCTGTTTACCATCCACGATGGATTTAAAGGCCGCGCGGATGGCAATCTCTGTTTTACCAAAACCTACGTCACCACACACAAGGCGGTCCATCGGAGAAGGAGATTCCATGTCCCTTTTCACATCGGCAGTAGCCTTGCTCTGGTCAGGCGTATCTTCATACAGGAAGGACGCTTCCAGCTCCGTTTGCAGGTAGGTATCCATCGTATGGGCAAACCCTTGCTGGGCTTTACGGACAGCATAAAGTTTGATCAGGTCTTTCGCGATATCTTTTACCTGGGTTTTAGCCTTTTCCTTCAGCTTGTCCCATGCATCGCTACCCAGTTTATTCACACGTGGTTCCACGCCTTCCTTACCTGAGTATTTACTGATCTTGTGCAGGGAGTTAATGTTTACGTACAAGAGGTCATTGTTCTTGTAAATAATACGGATAGCTTCCTGCATCTTACCACCTACCTCGATCTTCTGTAAGCCGCTGTAAGTACCAACACCATGATCTATATGCGTCACAAAATCACCCGGCTGCAGTTCACGCAGGGTTTTCATGGTGATCGCTTTATTCTTGTTATATGCCTGCTTTACCTTGTATTTATGGTAACGCTGGAAGATCTGGTGATCGGTATAACATACCAGTTTCAGTGTATGGTCTATAAAACCATGACTGACAGGAGATGGGATAGGATAGAATGTAAAGTCTGCCTTCAGATCTTCGAAGATGCTGCGCAGCCTTTCCAGCTGGCGGGCATTCTCAGCGAAGATGAAGAGTGTATACTTATTCTTATTGTGCGCATCCAGGTCTTTGATCAGCATATCAAACTGCCTGTTAAAGACAGGTTGCTCCTGCGTTTCAAAGTTGAGCGGTGTAAAGGAACGGTTTGTCTCTTCCCACCACTGGCGGTTGCTGAACACGACGCAATGCCGGCGTAAAAGCTCCTGCATCAGCGGATGCGCTTTTACGAAATCAGTTTCTGCCAGCTCCATCTTATCGTCGTCACCTACCTTCACAGACTGACCGGTTTGCAGGAATGCATCCAGCTTTTCTTCCAGCTGCAGCACGACATCCTGTATATAACCGGGGTCTTTCATCCAAACGATGGTATTTTCCGGAAGGAATTCCAGCAGAGAGGTTTTCTGATGGTTCAGGCCCTGCGTATCCATATTGGCGATGAGGGTTACCTGTGTCAGCTTGCGTTCACTCAGCTGTGTTTCCGGATCAAAGAGACGAATGGAATCAATATCTTCACCGAACAGTTCAACGCGGTAAGGCTTCTCATTGCCGAAGGAATAGATATCGAGGATACCACCGCGAACGGCGTATTGCCCCGGCTCATACACAAAGTCGGTATATTCAAAACCCCAGCTGACAAGTTTCTCCAACAGCTCATCCACTTTAAGCACGTCCCCGACTTTCAGCTGTACCATATTGTTGCTGAAGGCCACGGAGGCGGCCACCTTTTCCCAGAGTGCTTCCGGATAGGTAACCAGGATCTTTTTATGTATAGCCGGTCCGGAAAACTTCATGAGCGCTTCAGTACGCAGCATACTATGACTGCTGTTGATCTCATTAAAGTAACCGGTTTTTTTGAAGGAGTCCGGGAAATAAAAGATATCCAGCGCCTGACTTAACGACTCAAGGTCATTATGGAAATAGGCAGCCTCTTCTTTATCGTTAAGAATAAAAAGATGGTTAACGGAATTAGCCAGCTCCCACGCTCCCGCTGCTATAAATGTGGTGGCACTTCCGGTTAGTCCTGTTAATTGAAAATACTGTGGATCGGACAAATGTATCCCTTTCACCAGCTGTTGCAGGCGGGAATCTCGCTGGTACAGTTGTAAAACAGCCTGTATATTCATGAGGGTTGCAAAGATACGGAATTACTGCATTTTTTCATCGCCGCTCATACCCCTGAAAGCCAACGGGCTATGGACAATTTTGGTTATATTTAGTATAAATTCCACACAAATGCTTGACCAATGGTATAAAGGGCAGGTAACCCGTATCGTACAGGAAACGCATAATACGCGCAGGTTCTGGATTCAGATCCCCGAAAAGGAACGCTTCGACTTCAAAGCAGGTCAGTTTGTAACCCTCGATCTTCCCATACACGAACAAAAGAACAAGCGCTGGCGCAGCTATTCCATCGCTTCCCCCCCAGATGGTACGAATACAATAGAACTGGTCATTGTATTGCTGGAAGGTGGCGCCGGCACCACTTATCTGTTCAATGAGATCACTGAGGGCAGTGAGCTGGTACTTAAAGGCCCGCTGGGGCACTTTACACTACCTGAGCAACTGGACAGAGACCTGTTCCTGATCTGTACCGGTACGGGCATCGCGCCTTTCCGGTCTATGGCCCAGTATATCAAGGCGCACGACCTGCCGCATCCTCCCATCCACCTCATATATGGCTGCCGGCAGCAATGTGACCTGCTCTATGCGTCAGAAATGTGTCAACTGGAGCAGGAACTGGCGGGTTTCCATTATATCCCCACCCTTTCCCGGGAAGATGATCTATGGACGGGCCGTAAAGGGTATGTCCACCTGATCTATGAAGAGCTGGCCCACAAACAACCCGCGCATTTCTTTTTATGCGGCTGGAAGAACATGATAGATGAAGCTAAACAGCGGATACTGGCCATGGGGTATGACAGACATGACATTCACCAGGAACTGTATGGCTAAACCATACATAACGATAGGATCTTATATATTTCCAATAAAAAAGGCGACATCAATTGATGCCGCCTTTTTCTATAAATCATTTTTATTTTCTATTCGTTGATCTTACTCAGCACGATATCTTTCACTTTGTCCATTGGCACCCTTTCCTGTTCCATGCTGTCGCGGTAACGGATGGTAACGGTGTTATCTTCTTTGGTCTGATGATCGATCGTTACGCAGAAAGGAGTACCGATGGCATCCTGACGGCGATAACGTCTGCCGATCGCATCTTTCTCCTCATAGAAGCAGTAGAAGGAGGATTTGCATTTATCCATCAATTCCTTCGCTATTTCCGGTAAGCCGTCTTTTTTAGTAAGCGGGAAGATAGCCAGTTGAACCGGCGCCAGTTTCGCAGGGAATCTCATCACCACACGGCTGTCTTCTTTACCGTCCTTGCTCAGATCTTCCTCTGCATAAGCATTGCAGATTGTCAACAGGAACATACGGTCCAGACCAATAGAAGTTTCTATCACATATGGAATGTAGTTCTGGTTGGTCTCCGTATCAAAGTATTGGATCTTCTTCTTGCTGTATTCCTGATGGCTCTTCAGGTCAAAGTCAGTACGGGAGTGGATACCCTCCACTTCTTTGAAACCGATCGGGAATTCATATTCGATATCCACAGCAGCATCAGCATAGTGCGCCAGCTTAACGTGGTCGTGATAGCGGTAATTTTCCGGAGATACACCCAGGCTGAGGTGCCATTTCAGACGCTCTTCCTTCCAGTAGGCATACCATTCTTTCTGGGTGCCAGGGCGGATGAAGAACTGCATTTCCATCTGTTCAAACTCACGCATACGGAAGATGAACTGACGGGCTACGATCTCATTACGGAAAGCCTTACCTACCTGCGCGATACCAAAAGGTATCTTCATACGGCCGGTTTTCTGTACGTTCAGGAAGTTAACGAAAATACCCTGAGCAGTTTCCGGGCGCAGGTATATTTCACTTGCCTCATCGGTCACACTTCCCAATTGGGTAGAGAACATCAGGTTAAATTGACGAACATCTGTCCAATTGACAGTGCCACTTACAGAACACTTGATCTTATTATCTTCTATCAGTTTTTTCAATCCCGCGAAGTCATTGTCCTTAAGCAGGTTATCCATCTGCTCCAGCAATGCGTCACCCGCCTCTTTGGGAAGGGTTTCAGCATGACCTTCTATGAGGTGATCTACACGATAGCGTTTCTTACTGTCTTTATTGTCGATCATCGGGTCGCTGAAATTATCAACGTGACCAGATGCCTTCCAGGTAGTTGGATGCATAAAAATGGCAGCATCGATCCCCACGATATTCTCATGCATCTGGGT
Organism: Chitinophaga sp. CF418; assembly: GCF_900142925.1. Lineage (GTDB taxonomy): Bacteria > Bacteroidota > Bacteroidia > Chitinophagales > Chitinophagaceae > Chitinophaga. Next base: position 689,941 of record NZ_FRCN01000002.1, on the reverse strand, counting down.
CATGCTCTTCCACCAGTAGTCGCGGATATTCTTCTTCAACTGAGCTCCGTTCTGGCCATAGTCATATACTGCACTTAAGCCATCGTATATTTCACTGGACTGGAACACGAAGCCATATTCTTTACAATGCGAGATGATCGCCTGGAATTTGTTCTGATCTGTAGCCATAATGGCGCAAATATAATAAGGGTTTTCGGATTTAAAGATGGCGTTTAGCTACCTTTTTCATTCTCAATCGGGCCGGTTAACGGTAATTCATCAGTTTCCACGGGCACTTCCTTCACATATACTGCATATTCATTGGGTCTGATCCTTCCTCCGAAATGCTGTACATATACTTGAGTAAACTCAGCTCCAAAGTACAGGATAATGGCTGAGTAATACACCCAGAGCAGGATGATCACGATGGACCCTGCCGCCCCGTAGGCCGTACCTACTTTACTGGAGCCAAGATACATGCCTATCGCGAATTTTCCTATCATAAACAGGATCGCGGTTGTCACTGCGCCGATAATAACATGCTTCCACTGCACTTTTGCATCAGGCAACACCTTAAAAATGATGGCAAACAGCACGCTGATGATCACAAAGGTGAGGACCAGGTTAATAATGTACACCAATACTATTGTTACCTGCGGGAAGAAAATCGACAGCTGGTGACTGAACAGTGCAATAATACCGTTCAAAGCCAGGGACACCATGAGGATAAATCCAAGGCTGATAACTATTGAAAATGACAGCAGGCGGTTGAGCAACATCTTCAGCAGACCATTCTTAGGTTTGGCTTTTAGCTGCCAGATAAAGTTAATGGAGTCCTGGATCTCACCAAATACACTCGTAGCACCAATGACAAGGGTAACAATACCCACTATGGTTGCCCAGCCCGAGTCTCCCGAGAGAGCAGCGTTTTTGATCATCTGCTGGATCTGGAGGGCGGCTTGGCTTCCTACCATAGTCTTGATCTGCCCATATATACTACCCTCGATCGCCTCTTTCCCAAGAAATACATCACACAGCGTGATAATCACGATCAGCATAGGGGCTATGGAAAAAACGGTATAATAGGATAATGCGGCGCTGAGTTTGAGTACCTTATCATCCATGAAATCATGAAAAGTCTGTTTCAGAATGTGCCAGAAGGTCTTTATTTTCTTGATGATCTTCATATGATTGCTTTAACAAAAAACCTGCCTTATTGGAGCTTTTCATTGTCCTTGTGCCTGCTGGCATCCCGGATGTTTTTCTTCTCGAAATTCTTCTCCAGGGCGGCTGTCATGTCCACCCCTGTCTGATTGGCAATGCAGAGCAGTACCCACAGCACATCTGCCAGCTCATCCGCCAGGTCTTTCTGCTTGTCCGACTCCTTAAAGGACTGCTCACCATATTTGCGGGACATAATACGGGCTACTTCCCCCACTTCTTCTGTCAGGATGGCCATGTTGGTCAGTTCGCTGAAATAGCGTACGCCAACAGTTTTAATCCAGCCATCGATCTTTTCCTGTGCTTCCTGGATCGTCATATTAAATATTTATTCTTTTGATTTTGTGTCTATAATGATCGTAACAGGGCCGTCATTCAGCAGCTCCACCTTCATATCTGCCCCGAAAATACCGGTAGCTATAGTTTTCCCCATATCAAAAGTCAGCTGGCTAATCATCTGTTCATACAGCGGAATGGCTATATCCGGCTTACTGGCTTTGATATAGGAGGGCCTGTTCCCTTTTTTGGTGGCGGCATGCAGGGTAAACTGGCTCACCAGCAGGATATCGCCCTCCACTTCTTTCACAGAGCGATTCATAACGCCTTCCTCATCATTAAAAATGCGGAGGTTGACGATCTTATTACTTAGCCAGGTGATGTCTTCGGTATTATCAGCATCCTCAATACCCAGCAATACCAGCAAACCTGTCCGGATACTGCCGGTAACACTGCCATCTACGGTCACGGATGCCCTTGATGCACGTTGTATAACTGCACGCATATGTGTAATAAGTTATTTTAATTGCGGCGGGAAATTAAAATATTTATGCGGTATGTGTGAAAATATCATCGGCTTCGGGATCCTGCACTTTCATAGTGTCTTCTATTTCCAGCTTTGGATAAAACAATTCCTGCATCAGGTAATAGTAGAGATAGAGGAATGATAAAGACAACAACAGGTATTCATTTAGTGCAAACAGTATTGTTATGGTATTCAAACCCATTACCAGTAACAGATAGGTCTTACTGCTACGTAATTTTATATAGGCGAAGATCTTTAAAAGGTATAGTGCCCCCAGTAACGCTGCTCCCGATAAAGCCAGGCCGGTAGGCGCTGTCAGCAGGTGATAGATATTGTATACCGTTACTGTAATACCGGAAATGATCATCGCCTGCTGGGCAGCATACCTGTCAGATTCCAGATATAACACAGCGTGGGCTTCCTGTGTAGTCGGTTTATCTTTATCAATTAAAAGTTTTAACACTGCGATAATATTAACAACAGGAATGTAATGCATCATGATCACCCAGGGATTATATTCTCCGGTAGTCAAAGCCCTGCCGGTAATGATATTTCTTAACAAGCCGGCAAGAGAATATACACACAGAACAGCCAGCAATAACCTGAAAATAATAAAACCAGTAACTACTACAGGCAATGCCGTCCCTTCGAAGAAACTTCCCATTAAATAAGTGAGTTCACCAATGCTACCCATGTAAATGAACCATATTGCAAGGAAGATGAAAAAATATTCCCATCCGCTGATGGTCTGTATACGGGACTGCAGTTTTATAAAAAATGCCGGCCATCTGAAACTGTTCTCTGTCAGGAAAATAATCGAGTAGTAAGAGATAAAGGTGCCGAAGGTTGTCAGCAGAAAAGCAAGGAATTTCACTACCTCTATCCAGAACCCGGACATATTCAGCCATCCCATCGGGATCCCGCCCGTTGGGCTACCTGTTTTAGGGATCACAAAATAGATGACCGCTGCCAGCACTGCTGCTCCTATTTTATCGCTCATACCGTTCAGATAGAAGCGGGTGATAATAATCACCAGGAAGACCGCAAATGAATTGACATAATAGATCAGGGAAGTATTTTGTTGACTGCTGTTGGCTTTCAGGAATTCATTCAGGACAAACTGCAAACCGAAAGCTAAGAGCACCACGAATGCCAGTATACCAAATTGTTTCACATCCTTTTTAATGACAGCTTCCCATACTACCATAACGAGCGTATTCATCGCCAGGAATATTGCATATTGCGTTCCCAGGCTAAGCGATAATATTGATGGGAATATGATGTCAGCGCCCTTCTGTATCGTGCAGGCTATCAGTACGGGAATCCAGCTGGTTTTAAGTATGCGCAACTGCAGGGGAGTAAAGAAATTCATGGCACACAGGATTTATAAGGATGGACGGCAAATAAAATCATTTACCTTTAGTTAAATTACGATAATCAATTATAAAGAAACGTTAATTAAATGAGTGTAGATCTTTCCGCCGAAATTACCTTCCGCACCGCCAGGAGCGGGGGAAAGGGCGGACAAAACGTGAATAAGGTAGAAACCATGGTGGAGGGTTATTTTGATATTGCCGCTTCATCTTTGTTAACCGAAGAACAAAAAACACTGGTGCAGGAAAAGCTGGCGCACCGCATCAACGCAGAGGGGCTGCTGCAGGTACGCTCCCAGGAAGAACGTACCCAACTGGGCAACAAACAGCTGGTTGTAAAGAAGATGAACGAACTGGTGAATAAAGCCCTCATCAAACCCAAAAAACGGGTACCCACCAGACCCTCCAGGGCAGTGAAGGAAAAGCGTATCCAATTCAAAAAACGACTGTCGGAGAAAAAACAACAGCGCAGGAAAGGGCTGGAATAATTAATTTTGGCTAAAATTTCAGGGAATTGAGTATAAAATCACTGGCAGGACAAACGATCTATTACGGCTTTAGTAACATAGCGAGCAAGCTACTTAACTACTTCCTCACACCGCTCTACCTCGAGCTGATGACACAGGCTTCGTACGGGGAGATGTCTACAGTGTATGCCTATATCCCATTCCTGAATATTATCCTGACCTATGGTATGGAGACGGCCTTCTTCCGGTTCGCCAAAAAGGAGAACAGTCAGACGGTATTGAGCACCTCCACCATGTCATTACTGTTTTCTACCATTAGTTTTACAATATTACTCCTGTTCTTCCGGGGACCTATCATTCATTCCTATATTGGTGAGTTGAGCGGATTAGATACGCATCCGGTATTCTTTACCTACCTGGTACTGATTATGGCCTTTGATGCGCTGACGGCTATTCCCTTTGCCCAGCTGCGGCTGGAGAACAAGCCGGTCCGTTATGCCTTTATTCGCCTGACGGGTATTCTCACCACTATCGGGTTCAACGTCCTTTTCCTGGTCATCATACCGAAAATGCATGCTGCAGGTCAGACCTGGCTGCCGGATATACGTACGGGAAACCAGATAGGTTACATTTATCTCAGCAATGCGCTGGGAAGTGGTATTACGCTGTTATTGTTCCTGCCCCAGCTGATGCGCATCCGCTGGCAGTTTGATACTGCGGTATGGAGACAGATGCTGAATTATTCCATTCCGCTCATCTTCTTCGGGATGGCTGGTATGGTGAATGAGACTTTTGACAGGGCATGGTTTCTACCGCAATTCCTGCCTGGGAATAATATGACGGACAAAAAAGAGCTGATCGGGATCTATGCCGCAAACTACAAACTGGCTATTCTGATCACCATGTTCATACAGGCATTTAAGTTAGGCGCTGAGCCATTTTTCTTTAAACAGGCAGAAGGCAAAGATCCGCAGAAGATGTACGCCCGCATCATGAAACTCTTTGTGGTGTTGTTATGTATGATGTTCCTCTTTGTAAGCCTGTACCTGAACGTCTGGAAGACCTTCCTGCGCAGACCGGAGTACTATCCCGGTATGAAGATCGTTCCCATCCTGCTGCTGGCCAATATGTTCCTGGGTATCTACTATAACCTGACCATCTGGTTCAAACTGACCGACCGGACCAAAACAGGCGCCATGATCACGATTATTACCGCAATACTGGCCTTTTTACTGAACTGGTGGTGGATCCCCGTTATGGGATACTTTGGTGCGGCGCTGGCCACCATGGTCTGCTACTTTGCCCAGATGACCATCTGTTATATACTGGGGCAGAAATACTACCCGGTACCATACCATCTTCCACGCATCCTCACTTACATGCTAACCGCTGTGCTGACTTTTTACCTGTATGATCTCCTGAACAGGACACTGTTGTCTCCGGGCGATGTATACGCACTGAAGCCACTGTCCCTGTTTGTGGCCACAGTCTTCTTTGGCGGCTATATCTGGTTCCTGCTGAAAATGGAGAAAAAGGAGTTTTCCAGACTACCTTTTATCGGAAAATTTGTGAGCAGGATTTAAACCTCCACTGTCCTGAAGAGTCTGAGTACTTACTGCAGGAAGGGGTTGTGCCGCTTTTCAAAACCAATAGTGGTAGACTGTCCGTGACCGGGATACACCCTTACCTCATCGGGCAGTACGAACAATTTTTGCTGAATGCTGTTAATTAAAGTTTGATGGCTGCCTCCAGGCAGGTCTGTACGGCCAATACTCTGGTAAAACAGCACATCTCCACCTATAAGGATTTGCTGGCCGGCGGAATAAAAACACACACTCCCCGGTGAATGGCCGGGAGTCAACAATACTTCCAGCTCATCATCGCCAAAGAGTATTTTTTCTCCGTCTTCCAGGAACCGGACAGGTTCTGGAGAAGGTTCAAAGGGAATATTATACATTTTGCCTATTTCAGGAGAACGGTCCAGTACAATTTTGTCCTGAGGATGTATTTCCAGGCCAACTCCATAGGTCTTCACAACCAGTCTGTTACCGAAAATATGGTCAATGTGGCAATGTGTGTTCAGGAGCCGTGTAACTTTCAAACCCTCTTTTTCGATATATGTCAGTAATTGTTTCCTTTCTTCTTCAAAATAACAGCCCGGGTCTATAATTATACAATCCTTTTTTTCGTTAATGAGTAAATAGGTATTTTCCTGAAACGGATTAAAGGTGAAATGTTGTATTTCCATCATTGTTGCCGATTTTTGCTATTTTTAATTCAGAACGCAATATTATCAATACTTTCTGTATGAACCGACTTACTACCAGGTTATTAATTACCGGTACCCTATTACTTGGCTCGTATCTATCCCAGGCACAGACCAATACCGTGGAATTTGGACAGAACCGCATACAGCATAAGAATTTTAAATGGCGTTACTATCAAACCCGTCATTTTAATACTTACTTCAGCCAGAACGGTCTGGAATTAGGGAAATACGTAGCACAGGTAGCAGAAAGGGAATTACCACAGTTGGAACAATTCATGGAATTTACCTTCCGTCAGCGGGTGAATATTGTCGTGTACAACAGCTTCGGGGAAATGAAGCAATCCAATATAGGCATTGGCGTTGACTGGCAGAACACGGGTGGTATCACCAAGCTGGTGGGTAATAAACTGATCGTGTACTTTGATGGCAACCATGAACACCTGTACAAACAGATCCGTGAAGGGATCGCCCGCGTTATGCTGGAAAACCTGTTGTTCGGAGAAGATATCGGAGAGTTTGCCGGTAATGCAGTGCTCATTGATTTCCCAAAATGGTTCACCGACGGATTTATAGCCTATGCTGCGGAAAACTGGAATACCCAGCTGGATGATGAACTGAAAGACGCTATCCAGTCAGGCAGGTACAAGGACTTCTATCAGCTGGCCTATGAAAAGCCTACACTGGCCGGACATGCCTTCTGGTATTATGTAGAAAGTAAATATGGCAAGGACGCTGTACCTTACCTGATGTATATCTCACGCATTAACCGCGGACTGAAAAAAGGATTTGAACAGGTACTGAGCCAGAAGCCCAAAAATGCACTGAAGGACTTCATGGTATTCAATGCCAAACGTTACCAGGACGATAACCGCCGCCGCCGTCAGAGTACCCGTGGCGCCCGTACTATCGCCGCCAGGGAACTGAAGAAGTCTGACTTCTATCGCTTCCAGGCCAATCCAAAAAGCAACTGGTATGCAGTGGTAGAATTTTCTAAAGGATTGTACAAGGTACAGGTACAGTTCGCCGACATGAAGCCTAAGATATTGCTGCGCAGCGGGGTGAGAATGCAGGCCAGCCAGCTGGACCCTAACTATCCGTTACTGGCATGGAACCAGAAAGGAAATCGCCTGGCCATCATCTATGAACATGAGGGCGTGACTAAGCTCATGGTATACGACCTCGTTACCAAAACTACTACCAAACAAGACCTTCCACGCTTTGACAGGGTAATCGATATGAAGTACTTCTTCGAATACGATAACTCCCTCTTGCTCTCAGCAGTGAAGAACGGTCATACAGATATCTACACCTACAGTATCACAAAACAGACTGCAGAACAGATCACCAATGATGTGTATGATGATCTGGATCCTTCATTCGTTGCCTTCCCTGGTAAGAGCGGAATTATCTACTCTTCCAACAGGCCGTCTCCAACCGCCAAAAGCGGAGATACCGTCCTGCCGGCAGGTCATTACAATATCTTCCTGATCGATAACTGGAACAAGAGCGCTGACAAACAGATCTCCCAGCTGACAGACATGAAATACGGTGACGCACGTTCGCCACTGCAATACAATAACACACACTTTACGTTTGTATCAGACGTCAACGGTATTCGTAACCGTTATGCCGGTTTCTTTAAGACGGAAAGAACAGGAGTAGATTCCCTCTTCTTTGTCGGATCAGAGATCCTGCATAACCCGGAACAGGCTGACCTGGATTCAGCACTGGCAGAATACGGCGCTACAGCACCTGATTCCGTAATGGCAGTATCGCTTACCAAAGACTCTACATACACCTTCCCAATGTCGAACTACTCTTTTGGTATCAAAGAATCCAGAGGAGCAGGCGACCAGAGCGAAGTATCGCAGGTGATCCAGCAGTATGGCTTTAAGAACCTCCAGAAGCTGAGGATCGATACTGTAACCCTGCGCAAGAGAAATGTAAATAGCCGTCCTACTACTTTCAGAGCCCGTCAGATGCACGAAGACAGTCTCCGTCTGGGTCTGCCTACTTACCATGAAAAAGCAAAGGTCGATACTGCAAAACATGACGACTTCTTCCAGAGTGAGTTTGGCAAGGAAGAACAGGATTCCAGTGCGGCAGCAGAAACCCAGTTATTACAGATCCCGCTGATGGAGCCTGTATTGAAGAAGTCCAAACTGCTTCCTTATAAACTGAAATTCGCATCAGACTACCTGATACTCCAGATAGATAACTCTATCCTGATCAACAGGTACCAGCCGTTCACCGGTCCTCCTTCCGGCCCTATCAGGCTTGTTGATCCTGTGAATGGTCTGATCCGCATAGGAGTAAGTGACCTGATGGAAGATATTAAGATCAATGGTGGGTTTAGATTCCCTTCCAGTCTGGATGGTACTGAATACTTCATCTCAGCTTCTTATCTCAAAAAACGTTTCGATTATAAATTTACTTACTATCGCAGAGTAGATAAATATAGTGGTGTGGGCTTTGATACATCGGGCAACCCGCTGGATTACCCGGCCAAGATGAAGACCAATCTCTTCCAGTTCGATGTACGTTATCCGTTTGATGAGGCCAGAAGCATCCGTTTGCAGGTAGGCTACCGTAATGACAAATTCGTAATAGCCGCTTCTGATGAGAATACATTGAAGTTGAAGAATTTCTCCGACAACTATGCTTTATTACGCCTGGAATATGTGTATGACAATACTATTAATCCAGCCATCAACATCTGGCACGGTACACGCTACAAGATCTATGGCGATATGAACGCACAGATCAACGGAGACCTGAATGATGTATTCGACCAGGGAGCAGCTGCCGGAAAGGGCAAGTTCACATATAACATGGGTATTGATGTGAGACATTACGAATCCATCTTCCGCAACTTTATATGGGCTACCCGCTTCTCCGCAGACTTATCATGGGGTACACGTAAACTGTTGTACTATCTGGGTGGTACCGACAACTGGCTGAATCCTAAGATCAACACCAATACACCAGTGAATATGACTGCAAACTATGCATACCAGACACTGGCTACCCCATTGCGTGGTTACAAACAGAATGCACGTAACGGTAATAATGTAATGGTGTTTAATTCGGAATTACGTTTGCCGGTATTCGCCACCTTTATGAACAGGCCTATTAACTCAGCCATCGTACGTAACTTCCAGGTGACCAGCTTTGTGGACATTGGTACTGCATGGAACGAGAAACTGAACTTTAAAGATGCTAACTACACTTATTATGACGATGGTAGCGGCGTAACAGTGAAAGTGAAAGAAGGTTTCCTCGGACCATTTGTAGGTGGTTATGGCTTTGGCGCCCGTACAACGCTTGCTGGTTACTTCCTGAGAGTAGACGCTGGCTGGCCGATGGTTGCGTTCTTCCGTGGTAAACCGATCTGGTACTTTGGAATGGGAGTTGATTTCTAAGAAGAATGAGCTTCAATATATGGAAGGGTCTCGCTTTATGCGAGACCCTTTTCTTTTAGCACAGGATAGGGATAAAAATGACAGCGCCTGTGATAGCGGCTACCAAAGCCGAAACAAGTACGGCACCCGCAGCAACATCTTTGATCCATTTCACCCTCGGATGAATTTCCGGGGATAGATAATCCATGATCTTTTCAACAACAGTATTCAGCATCTCCGTGATCCATACCATTCCCGTTACTATCAGGATGGCGATCCATTGATTGGCGGATAATCTGTAATAAAAACCGGCCGCTACCACCACCACCGTTGCTACAGCATGAATACGCGCATGCGGTTCACTGCGGAGAAATGCGATGATCCCCTGAAAAGCATATTTAAAACTTAGTAAACGCTGCTGCAGATAGCGACCGGTTTGCATGACTATAACTGTTTATAATTTTTATAATTCTCCCCACTTGATCCTCCGGCTAAAGTACATCACAATAGCCAGTATTATAAACAGTCCAAGGCTACCCATGAGCAAAGCCTGATCTTCCGAACGGATGATGACATAAATAAACCCATAGAGCAGGCTTAATACACCTCCGACGCCTATGGCCATACGACTGCTTCGCAATACACTGGCTGTATATATAGCTACCAGCAGAATGGTAAGGATAGCAGCGATCAGGTAAGCAATACTAAAATTCAATTGTTCTGCGAGGGCGATCAGCAAGGTATAAAATACACATAATGCCGCACCGACCAATATATATTGTAATGGATGAACAGAGGAATGCTGTAGCAATTCGATAAAGTAAAATACCAGGAAGGTAAGGCCGATGATCAGGATGGCGTATTTGACCGCACGGGTGGATTGCTGGTAGGTATCCACCGGCAGGAATAATTTCACGCCGAAATCAGCAGAGTGCAGGTTAGCATTGGCGCCAACCCAGCTTTGGGGGAAGTTGCGGTTCAGGTTGGAAACCTGCCAGGAAGCGGTGAAACCTTTTGCATGCACGTTATGTGTATTAGGCAGGAAGGCGCCGTCGAAACTGGGGCTCTTCCAGTTGGAGTTCAGGTTGACAGTTGTTGTTTTGCCAACGGGAGAGAAGAACAGTTGACCGGAACCCTTCAGATCAAGATTGACAGCAAAGTTGCCGGCTACAATGCCGGAGTCTGACATTGTCAGTGGCACCTTTACCTGCATGCCGTTCTCGAACAGATTCGTAGCAGGAATACCAGGATTAAAGTAGAAATTCCGGCCATTCCACTCCACACCTGCCTGATTAGTGATACCGCGCATATCGTTGATCCCAACTGCCAGGTAAGCATCTTTCAGCAACACAGTTGTGGGATCAATATTTAATCCGTTCAGGTCCAGACCGGAGAAGGCGCCGCTGATCTGTAAATGTGAGCTGTATACAGCTACCTCATAGATGCCGCGCCTGCGTATTTCAGGCAGCAGCTCACCATTTACCGCCAGTTTATCCGGCAGGAATACGGCATTGGATGTCACCCCAGGTTTGCTGTAGTAAGGTATTACCAATACGGGCCCGGTAATGGTCTGTGCGTCGCCCCATTTACCACTGACTTCTCCTTTGGCTTCAAACTGCCGCTGCTCCCTTTCGGAAATAAGTCCCATGATCATAGCAGTGGGAATTAACAGCAGTACTACAAGAATACCGATAAGCAGCGCCTTTACACCATAGGCATAACGTTCGAAGAAAGAAGGCCGCTCTTTAGCGTCCTGCGAACGGTTTTCCGTAGCAGGCGAAGGTGGGCCGGGAGGCAGGGGATTTGTTTCGTTGATGTTAGTTGTTTGCATATAATTACATTTAAAAGCGCTTTGAACTTCAAAGTATAAAGACAAAAAAATTTACTCCATAGAGCGGATCATATTTTCGAGAGCAGCCAGGTGACCTTTAAACGCCTTTTCACCGGCTTTCGTAATAGAATAGGTAGTATTGGTTTTACGTCCTATAAAACCTTTATGTACTTTGAGGTAACCATTTTCTTCCAGGGTACTGAGGTGGGATGCCAGATTACCATCTGTCAGTTCCAGCATCTGCTTCAGGTCATTAAAGCTGACTTCCTCATTTACCATGAGGATACTCATTACCCCAAGCCGTATACGGCTGTCAAAAATCTTATTTAAGTTACCTATGGGATTGTTCACGAGTACGTCTTTATTGTTTCCACTAGTTCCGATCTGCGCCGGTTTTTACGCTACAGTTGTCTGCCGCTCATACTTCCACCACATAATGATGCCATACAAAATATGTAATACACCAAAACCAACGGCCCAAAAATAAAGCCCTCTGCGCAAAAAGAAAACATTTAATATACCAAGTCCTATTTCAGCAATACCCAGGTAACGGATATCAGAGAATGTATACTTACTGGCATTCAGCAATGCCATACCGTAAAATATAAGACAGGATGGCGCTATCAGCACATCCAGCTGATTATATATCAAACCGGCAATGAAAGCGCCACCGGCCAGCATTGGTATCAATGCATTGATCAGTACCTTACGGGAAGTGGCATCCCAAATAGGAACGTTGTTCCGCCGGGCCCTCCTCCAGGTGAAATAAGTACCCCCGCAAAGCGCCAGTGCTATTACGCCCAGGCCCAGGAGGATCAGCTGCAACCGGAGCATGGAAAAGTCGGCATCATCATAATGCCCTCTTACTTCCCAGCGGTCATAATAAGACCGGAACAGGATATAAGCGGTTGCCGCACCGGCCAGGGCAGATACGCCGGCAAAAACGCCACTTAATCCACTGAGAGAAAGAAAACGGGTACTCCGTTCCATCATGCGCCTGATATCACTTATTGCTTCCAGGTGTTGCTGATCTGTCATACTTAAAGTACTTTGTATATCAAAGTTACATATTTCAATGAGAAGACAAAATATATTTTTTTGCTATATTCTCAGGTAGTAGTCCCTGTTATTTCATTCAGTACATCTATGATGATCTTACATGCCTGTCTGATCTCTTCCTCACTGATAATCAAGGGTGGGGCAATACGCAGACACTCAGGGGCGAAAAGGAACCAGTCAGTCAGCAAGCCTCTTTCGATACACGCATCTATAACCTTCTTATTCATCGCAAAGTTCTCAAATTCGACCGCCATCATCAGTCCGAGGGAGCGGATCTCCTTAATGGCAGGATGCTGCAGATACTGGTGAAATAACTGGCCTTTGGCCTTTACAGTATCTACCAGTTTCTCTTCCAGTAATACCTTAAAACCGGCCATGCCTGCGGCACAGATTACAGGATGTCCCCCAAAGGTGGTCATATGCCCCAGCACCGGTTTATTGGTCAGGCTCCACATGATTTCTTTATCGGCGATGAAAGCCCCCATTGGCATCCCGCCTCCCAATGCTTTCCCCAGCAAGAGGATATCTGGTATCACGCCTGTCTGCTCAAAGCCCCACAGCGTGCCATTCCGTCCCAGGCCACACTGTATTTCATCCAATACCATCAGCGTACCCGTGGCTGTACATTTCTCCCGGATGGCCTGCAGCCATTCTTTCTGCGGCACACGCACGCCTGCTTCCGCCTGTACAGTTTCCAGTATAATGCAGGCAGTACGCTCAGTGATCTGGTCCACTGCTTCCCATGTGTTGTAAGTAAGATGCTGTATATCAGGCAACAAGGGTCTGTATGCATTCCGCCAGCTTTCATCCCCCATAATGCTCATAGCGCCCTGGGTAGAACCGTGATAACTTTTCTCAAAAGCGATGATCTCCGTCCTCCCGGTATAACGTTTAGCCAGTTTCATAGCGCCCTCCACGGCTTCAGCTCCCGAATTGGTGAAATAAACGCTGTTCAGGGACGCCGGCAGGTGCTGTGTTAATAATGTGGCGAACGCCACCTGGGGAGACTGGATCAGCTCTCCGTACACCAGCAGATGCATGTATTGTTCCGCCTGTTCTTTAATAGCTGCTACTACGGCCGGATGTGAATGTCCCACATTACATACACTGATACCGGCAATCAGGTCCATGATCTTTTTGCCTTCGGTATCCCACATATACATACCGGATGCCTTCACTATTTCGAGTGCCAGCGGCGCATCTGAAAGCTGGGCCACATGACGTAAAAAGAGTTGTCTGTTATTCATTCTGCCGCAAAAATACATTAAAGAATCAGTAGGCCCCCGATAAGATGCAGGCTCGGTATACTGCTCACAGCAGACCTATACGAATTTCTTTACTTTTGCGTTAAAACATACTATATGCCTGTCATCTTACCGGTTAAAGGAATACTGCCTACAATAGGGAACGACTGTTTTATTGCGCCTAATGCCACAATTGTAGGAGATGTGATAATGGGAAACCAGTGCAGCGTTTGGTTCAATGCAGTGATCCGCGGAGATGTGAACAGCATCAGGATGGGCAATAAGGTAAATGTGCAGGATGGCGCCGTGATCCATTGTACTTATGAGAAAACACAGGCTATTATCGGCAACAACGTCTCTATCGGGCATAATGCTATTGTGCATGGCTGCACAGTTGAAGATAACGTATTAATAGGCATGGGTGCTATCGTGATGGATAATGCATACATTGGCAGTAATACCATCATCGCCGCCGGCGCCGTAGTGCTGGAAGGTACCCAGGTAGAAGCTGGTTCCATCTATGCCGGCGTACCCGCCAAAAAGGTGAAAGATATCAGTCAATCCCTGATCAGTGGCGAGATAGACCGTATTGCCAACAACTATCTCATGTACTCAGGCTGGTTTAAGGACACGCCGGAAAGTAAATGACATATTTTAATTATCTTGCATCTAATAATCACCTTGCCCTATGAAAAGACTATTACTACTAACGGTGGTGTGCGGCATGCTTGCTGTAAGCTGTAAGACAGAGCGCACCGGTTGCCCCAGCAACAACTACTATTCTACTAAAAATGTAAAGCAAAACAAGTCTTCATCCAGGCAGATGAATGGCAGAGTATTTTAATTAATACGATACCCTATGAAAAAACTTTTACTCTTTGTACTGGTGATATCCCTCACCGGACTGTCCGCCTGCCGTACCAGGAAAACAGGTTGCCCTACTCCCCGCAAAAACTGGGGGGCTGAGAAACTGCTGGACGAGATGAGCGCGCCCAAAAGGAAAAAACGTTAGTATTATTTACAGGGCAGGTTCCTTCGCAGGGATAGTGATCAATACTGCTCTTCCTGTATTGATTCCAGGATGGTTGCATAACTTACGTACCTGTTCACATCGATATCACCGGCATCTACCGCCGCTTTTACGGCACATCCGGGTTCATTGATATGCAGGCAGTTATTGAACTGACACTGGGTTAAATAGGGCAGCATTTCGAGGAAATAATGCGATAACTCCGTTTTGGTGATATCTACAATACCAAACTCACGCACGCCTGGCGTATCAATCAACTTACCACCTACAGGCAGGTCGTACATCTCTGCATAAGTTGTGGTATGTAATCCTTTCCCGCTCCATCCGCTTACAGCTTTGGTACGCAGGTCAAGGCCGGGCAACAAACGATTGATCAGGGAAGATTTGCCTACGCCGGAGTGACCAGACATCAGGGTGGTTTTATCCTTCATCTCAGCAACTAACTCATCTATTCCCTGTTCTTTTTCGGCAGACACCAGTAGTACTTTGTACCCAATATCCTCATACAATGCCTGTAATTCGGCAAACTTATCCAGGTCTTTCTCTTTGTAAATATCCCTCTTGTTGAACACCAGCACCACAGGTATATGATAGGCCGCCGCCGTTACAAGGAAACGGTCCATAAACCCATTGGAAGTACGTGGTTCCTTTACGGTACAGATCAGCATCGCCTGATCCAGGTTGGCAGCCACAATATGTTTCTGGTTCTTTTTATGAGGAGAACTGCGCACTATATAATTCCTGCGGTCCACTATTTCTGTGATCATCGCATTATTGGCGGTAGCATCTCCATCCTCCCGCACAATTTCAACAACATCGCCTACAGCAATAGGATTAGTAGAGGTAATATCCTCATCTATCTTCATGACACCTTTAATGCGGGCCTGAAATACTTCTCCCGTAGTTGCTTTGGCTGTATACCAGCTTCCTGTGGATCTATAAATAGTTGCTTGCAAATTCTCGTATTAGTTATTTAGGCTGTAAAGTTAGGGGGTTTTTCAATGTGGCGTCACGAATTGGGGAATACTAAAAAAGAAACAGGAACCAGGAATTAAAACACTTCGTTTCAATTCCTGGTTCCTGATATATAATTCCTTTACGGCAGGCTTCTGAAAGCGGTATATCTCAGCACTACTTCCAGCAGCATACATGCCAGTGCAATCATTGCCAGCGGGAAGAAATGTTCTGCAAAACGTTTATAGGAAGTGATCTCTACTTTCGTTTTCTCCAGTTTATCGATCTCACCGTAGATATTCTCCAGCTCTTTGTTGTTGGTAGCCCTGAAATATTTACCTCCTGTTTCAGCAGAGATCTTTTTCATCAGCGGCTCATCCAGCTGTACATCCTGCATCTGCATTTGTATGGAACCGTCAGGCATGGTCATCGGGAAAGGCGCTTTTCCAATAGTACCTACACCAATCGTATACACGCGGATCTTGAATGCCTTGCTGATCTCCAGTGCAGTAAGCGGATCTATCAGACCGGTATTGTTAACACCATCCGTCAGCAGGATGATCACTTTACTTTTAGCTTTACTTGTACGTAAGCGATCTACAGAGGTTGCCAGGCCCATACCGATAGCGGTACCATCCTGCAGCATACCACTTTTTATCAGTGCTATCTGATTCTTCAGTACACCATGATCTGTTGTGATAGGACACTGTGTAAAGCTTTCCCCGGAGAAGATCACCAGACCGATACGGTCACTGATACGGCTGTCCACAAAATTCATGGCTACTTTCCTCGCAGCTTCCAGCCTGTCCGGTTGCAGATCCTGCGCCAGCATACTACCTGAAATGTCGATCGCCATCACTATATCAATACCTTCACTGTCGATACTTTCAGACGTATTACTGGTTTGCGGTCTGGCCAATGCCACTACCAAAGCGGTAAAAGCCAGGAGACGCAGTACAAGTAATACAGGACGCATTGTCACCTTCCAGGAAACAGGCAGTCCTTTCAATCCCTGCAGGGAAGACATTTCCATGGCTGCCTGCCGCCTTTGCTGCCGGGCGATGTACCAGTAAATCATTACTGGTATCAGCGCCAGTAGCCCGAAGAAGGCGGGGTGGGCAAATTCAATACTTTTCCAGATCGAAAAATCCATTTATTAATAATAATTTCTCTTTTGAAGGAGCGACCTAATTAACAGGCTGCTTTGTTTCTTCTTTCCCGGCCTCTGCCACTACTGCTTTCTCTGCTGCAGGCTTCGTCCATTCCACTATTTCCTGTGCATGTTGCATAGCGCCTTCATGCTCTTCCGGAGATGGTGTCATTTTCGCAAACTTCGCCAGGTCAGCCAGACTTAACAGGTTGCGCAATTTATCACGCTGCTGGTTCAGGATAGTGACAGGCTTGATATGTTGCAATAACTCTTCCGATGTCTGCTCCAGTGCAGGAATGTTAAACTGCTGCTCAAAATAAGTACGCAGAACATCTGTAAGCCGGGTGTAATATTGTTTGATATCGCCCTGCTGCCATACCTTTTCTGACTTCAGCTGCTGCAGTTGCTGCAACGCTATTTCGTAAGGCGGCACCACAACCGCTACAGGTACAGGAGCAACTTTTTTCGGCCTGCTGCGGAAATATACGATCAGGCCTACAGCCACCAGCACTACGGTAATACCGATGGCAAAATACAGCCAGTAATCCCAGAAGCTCCAGCCTACAGTACGCACGCCTTTGATAGGTTTAAAGGCCTTTGTAGTATCTACTTCAATGGTATTTACGTCGATGCTTAATGGCCCTGTGAAGACGGAATCTGTGATATTACCGGCGCTTACCAGGTCAAAACGCAGGGCTGGAATATCCCAGCGGCCTGAGTCAAAACTGGTCAGCACAATAGTCTGCCCCAATAACTTTGTATTACCCTGTGCAGTTGTATCCAGCGGGGAACGGCGTACCACCTCAAAATGTCCGAAGGAATCAGGGATCTGTGGGAACACTACATTCACGCCTTGCGGAGGCATACTGGCAGACAGGCGAAGCTTTACCTGCTCCCCGAGGCGGATCTTGTCAGTATCAGCCTGCGCATTTACGTTCAGCTGCTGGGCAGCAGCAACGAAAGGCGCCAGGACGAACCCTAACAGGAAGAAAAAAATAAGACGTTTAACTATAATCGGTTTAACCATGTTAGTACTTGCTCAGCTTTAAACTATCACCTGTTTACGAAAAAGGATTGTAAGGCTTTTACATAATCTTCATCCGTACGTATGCTGATAAGCTCCGCACCACTTTTCTTGAAAGAGTTACGGCAATATTGCACATGCTGATGGAACTGCTGGGTATAATACTGCTGTACTTTTTTGTCAGAAGAATCCACCCACTGACGGTCGCCTGTTTCCAGGTCATTCATCTGGATCAGGCCTACAGATGGCAATTCCTTATCGCGCTGATCGTAAATGTGAATGCCTACCATATCATGCCGTTTGGATGCAATGTTCAGTGCATCCTGGTAACTACCGGTCAGGAAGTCACTCATCAGGAACACAATGCTCCTTTTCTTGTTGGCATTATTGAAGAAACGAAGGGTTTCTTTGATATTGGTGCCTTTACGCTTAGGTTCAAAAGAGATCAGTTCACGGATGATGAACAGGATATGCGATTTACCTTTCTTGGGCGGGATGTATTTTTCCACGCCATCACTGAAGAAGATAACCCCTACTTTATCGTTGTTGTTGATAGCGGAAAAGGCCAGTACGGCACACAATTCCGTGATCATATTCCGCTTGTTCTGCTTGGAGGTACCAAAGATGGAACTTTCACTCACATCCACCATTAACATCACGGTCAGCTCACGTTCCTCTTCGAAGACCTTTACGAACGGGTGATTGAACCGGGCAGTCACATTCCAGTCAATAGACCGGATATCATCTCCGAACTGGTATTCCCTTACTTCACTGAAAGACATACCACGGCCTTTGAAAGCACTGTGATATTCCCCTGAGAATATATGGTTGGAGAGGCCTCTGGTCTTTATTTCCAGCCGCCTTACTCTTTTTAGTATTTCTGCAGTATCCACCGGTAATGATTAAAATGAATAATGATTCGCATCGCTGCCATACGGCACCTATCAAGGTACTTCTACTGCATTCAGGATCTCGCTGAGGATGTTCTCGCTGGTTACATTTTCAGCTTCCGCTTCGTAGGTAAGGCCCACACGGTGACGCATTACATCAAAACAGATGCTGCGTACATCCTCAGGGATCACATAACCTCTGCGTTTAGTGAATGCGTACGCTTTAGCCGCCAATGCAAGACTGATACTTGCCCTTGGTGAACCACCATAGGAGATCAGCGGTTTCAGTTTCTGCAGCTTGTAATCTTCCGGATTACGGGTAGCAAAAACGATATCGATAATGTAGCGCTCTATTTTTTCATCCATGTATACCTCACGCACCAGTTTACGTGCTGCTATGATATCTGAAGGCTGTACAACAGGATTGATGGCAACAGCAGCCTGAGGGTTCAGGTTCTGACGGATGATGTGACGCTCTTCTTCTTTGGTAGGATAACCGATCGTTACCTTCAGCATAAAACGGTCTACCTGGGCTTCAGGCAGCATGTAGGTACCTTCCTGTTCGATCGGGTTCTGGGTAGCCAGTACCAGGAACGGATCATCCAGTTTGAAAGTGGTATCACCGATGGTGATCTGTCTTTCCTGCATTGCTTCCAGCAGGGCACTCTGCACTTTTGCCGGGGCACGGTTGATCTCATCCGCCAGGATAAAGTTGGCGAAGATCGGACCACGACGTACCACGAACTCATTCTTTTGCTGATTATATATCATCGTACCTATCACGTCGGCAGGCAACAGGTCCGGCGTAAACTGGATACGGCTGAATTTTGCATTAATAGCAGATGACAGGGATTTAATGGACAATGTTTTTGCCAGACCGGGCACCCCTTCCAGCAGTACGTGACCACCTGCCAGCAGGCCGATAAGCAACCTTTCTACCATGTAACGCTGACCAACGATCACCTTACTCAGTTCCAGGTTCAACAGGTCCACAAATGCGCTGGCCTGATGAATCTTTTCGTTCAATTGACGGATATCCGATGTATTCTCCATGCTTATATATTATTTACAAGTTTGCTAAAGTAAACATTCCGGCGGTAAAACCTTGCGCCCATTACCGGATTGGCCCGTTAAAATGCTGTTAATAATAACATTATAAATGACAAATTACGAATTACGTTCATGATTATCAGGGAACTGCGGTTTTTCAGGTTTTCCTTATATCAGAAAATGGTCATTCATAAGTCTCAATAACTCATGCGTCCAAATTAATAAAGCCTGAGCATATTTATATCATCTTTTTTTATAACGTACATTTGCAAACGTAACTTCTCCATACGGAGCTCATAATTAAATCTTTAGAAGATGCAGGAAGAATTCGCGCAGCAATGGAAACGGGTGGAGGATATGCTAACAGAACGTTTTGGGAAGAAACCGAACATGGAAGCGATCCTCTTTTTAATAGGAATCCAGGAACTGGGCCACATGAAAAAGAAATTCACCAAAGAGCAGAAACAGGACCTCATGCATGTGGCCACCTGTACACTGCTCAGCCAGAGTGGCTATTATGAACTGGAAGGATATGACAAGGATGGATGGCCTCACTTTAAAGAGGCCCAACCCGTTCCTAAAATGGATATGATAGAACAGGAAAGATTCCTGCAGGAACATATCATTGCATACTTTGACGATCTTGAGGGGCGCTGACAGCGCTTCTCTTTTTCTCCAGGCAATCAGCTCATGACAATTTTCTTACACCATATCAACCCCATTACTCCCGGACAACCGGATACATTAGTACAAAATCTATCATAAACCACCCACATGAAAAAACAGCTACTCCTACTGCTATTGTTGCTCTCATTTGGTACTACCATGGCAAAGAACCGCAAAGTAAAAGTTATTACGCCTTATGGCACCATGATCATCAGACTGTACGATCAGACCCCGCTGCACAGGGACAACTTCATCAAACTTGTGAAAGCTCATTTCTACGACAGCACGCTCTTTCACCGTGTTATCAACACCTTCATGATACAAGGCGGCGACCCTGAGTCAAAACATGCTCAGACAGGCGCTATGCTGGGCAACGGAGATGTGAATTATACCATTCCCGCCGAATTCGAATTGGACCTTTATCACATAAAAGGCGCACTGGCGGCCGCGCGTGATAATAATCCAACCAAAGCCAGTTCCGGCTGCCAGTTCTACATCGTACAGGGAAAGAAGTGGACAGACGAGCAACTGGACCAACTGGAAAAGACACGCCTGGGAGGCCGTAAGATACCGGTAGATCAAAGGGAACGTTATAAGAACTTTGGCGGCACTCCGCAGCTGGACCAGAGTTATACCGTATTCGGACAGGTAGTGAAAGGACTGGATGTGATCGATAAGATCGCCACACAAAAAACGGATACGAATGATCGTCCCTTAGCTGATGTACCCATGAAAATAAGATTGATACATAAATTCCTTTTCTTTTAGTACCGCTATTCTCAATTGGAATTTCCTTAATTTTACCGCTTAAAATCAAACTTGCCATGAATTTTCCATCAAACCTGCGTTACACCAAAGACCATGAATGGGTTCTCCTGGAGGGTAATACAGCTACCGTTGGTATTACTGAATTTGCACAGCGCGAATTAGGTGATATCGTTTTTGTAGATATCAATACCGTTGGTAAAGACCTGAGTGCTGAAGAGGTATTCGGTACCGTAGAAGCTGTAAAAACTGTATCTGACCTGTTCCTGCCTGTTGCCGGTACTATCAATGAAATCAATCCTGAACTGGACGGTTCTCCGGAACTGGTGAATCAGGAGCCTTATGGCCAAGGTTGGATGATCAAAATGACCGTTAGCAATCCGGCTGATGTAGAAGGCCTGCT
Source organism: Chitinophaga sp. CF418 (assembly GCF_900142925.1). Taxonomy (GTDB): domain Bacteria; phylum Bacteroidota; class Bacteroidia; order Chitinophagales; family Chitinophagaceae; genus Chitinophaga. The sequence goes on along the minus strand of NZ_FRCN01000002.1, from coordinate 668,363 downwards.
GGATGCAGCAGCCTACCAATCTCTTGTTGGCGAATAATCAGCTCACTCCCAAGATATTTTAATAAAAGGTTAAAAAGGGTATAACCCTGTCAAGTTTAAGGTTATAAGGTTGGCAGCAACTTTATAACCTTATAACTTTACAGACTAAACTACTGCAGATGCCAGCAATGAGAATTATACGATATTATCTGCCAGCCACAATCTGGATATTACTGGTACTGTATGTATGTACGATACCCGGTGAGAAGATCCCGTCTTCTCCCTTTTTCGAAAAGATCCATATGGATAAGATCGTACATTTCGGGCTATTCGGGGGGACTGTATTCCTCCTGTGTCTGGGTGTATATATGCAAAAGAGGGTGCTCTCCAAATTTACCCTCACCATCATTGCCCTCTCAGCGTCCTTTTATGGTCTCGCTATTGAATATATACAGAAATATATTGCTATTCACCGCAGTTTTGACATGAGCGATGTAGCTGCAGATACTGTTGGCGCCATTGCAGGTATCATTGCATTTAATCTTGTAAGGAAGTGGTGGTTGAAAGAGGAAAAGGCCTGATATGCTGCAGCGTAGCCGGCGCTATACCTTCTCCCATCAACAGGCTGTGATTTTCCCTCGCTAGTTCATACAGATACAAAACGCGGCAATGGGCCATAAAAAAAAGTGCCCCCGTCGGAACGGAGGCACTGTTATCACTGTATTAGTTTAATATTATTGCTGACCTGATTCTTTCTTCGCATCAGATTTCATCTTGTCATTCGCGAAGATGGAGAATTCCACACGACGGTTCTTAGCCTTGTTAGCATCTGAGTTATTAGGCACTACAGGCTGTGTTGCACCATACCAGTAAGGCTGTACACGGTTTGCAGCAACACCCTGCGCTTTCAGGAAATTGCTCACTGCAATTGCACGTCTTTCAGAGAGCTTCATATTGTAGTCATATGTACCCGTAGTATCTGTATGTCCTTCCACACGTACGTAAGTGTCAGGATATTTATTCAGAATGGTAGTCAGTTCTTTAATATTCTGCTGTGCCTGTGCGGTCAGGTCTGATTTGTCAAAACCAAACAGTACGCCGGAAGCAAAAGTCACATTGATACCTTCACCTACACGCTCAACAGTTGCATTTGGCACCTGGTTCTTGATTTCCTGTGCCTGCTTATCCATCTTCTTACCGATCAATACACCAGCGCCGCCACCAACAGCCGCACCAATGATCGCACCTAAGGCAGTATTACCTGCAGCCTTACCGATAATAGCACCGGTTGCAGCACCGCCACCAACGCCAATTACAGCGCCTTTCTTGGTGTTATCCATGCCTTGCCAGGTCTTACAACCAAATAACATCGATGCGGACAGTACAATAGCTACAATAGGAGTTATTCTTTTCATCTTAAATTAGTTTAAACGTTCTTTTAATATTCTGGTAGTTGTTATGTGTTCTTCTAAGACAAATATGCTGCCAGATTTTCAAAGTGGCAGCATACCAGGTAACTAAATATTATTACGGTCGCAAATATAACAAATTATTAACCGCCTACCTTCAGCTTTTCTGCGTTCTCAGCAAACTGCAGCGCCTGTACCATTTCCTGGATCTCACCGTTCATGAAAGCATCCAGGTTATATATGGTCATGCCGATGCGGTGATCGGTTACACGGCCCTGTGGATAATTGTAGGTCCTGATCTTGGCGGAGCGGTCGCCGGTTGACACCAGACTTTTACGCTGGGAAGCAATGGCTTCTTCATGTTTACGCACTGCCGCTTCATAGATACGGCTACGCAGCATCTTCATGGCAATATCCCTGTTGGAGTGCTGGCTACGTCCTTCCTGACACTCTACTACCACACCGGTAGGAATGTGCGTCAGACGTACAGCAGATTCCGTTTTGTTTACGTGCTGACCACCCGCACCAGAGGAACGGAAGGTATCCATCTTGATATCAGCGTCCCTGATATCCACATCCACCTCTTCCGCTTCTGGCAGAATAGCCACCGTGGCGGCAGAAGTATGCACACGGCCCTGAGTTTCAGTTGCCGGTACACGCTGTACGCGGTGTACGCCTGATTCGAACTTCAGGGTACCATATACATCGTCGCCCGTCACTTCCACAACAACTTCCTTATAGCCACCCGCAGCGCCGGCAGTCTCACTCATGATATTGGTGCTCCAGCCTTTCACCTCGCAATAACGCAGGTACATACGCAGCAGGTCTCCGGCAAAGAGGCTCGCCTCATCACCACCGGTACCACCACGGATCTCCAGCATGGCATTCTTTTCATCCTGCGGATCTTTCGGGATCAGCAGGTTGCGGATCGTTTCCTCCGCTTCAACCTTCTGGTTCTGGAGCGATTCAGTTTCCTCCTTCGCCAGTTCCCTCATTTCCTCGTCGCCACTTTCCAGTACTTCTTTATTAAAAGCGATGCTGTCAAGTAGTTTCATATAGGCATCATACGCCTTTACAATCTTTTCCAGCTGGCGGTATTCCTTACTCAGCTTGCTGAACTGTTTATTGTCGCTAACTACCTCAGGGTTAGTCAGTGCCAGCGATACCTGCTCAAAACGGCCCTTTATCGCATCAAGTTTATCTATCATAATTATCTTTGTTGGGAGGATATGAATAATCTTCGGGCTATTCACCTCCTCTGACTGGGCGCAAAATTAATATAATTACTACATGTCTCAACAGCTGAAATTTAAGGGTACTGCATTATTTAACGGGCGACAGTTATTGCCCGGCAGCATGGTACTGGTGTTATCCGATAAGGGGATTGTCCAGGATATTGTGCATGAAAGCGTTGCGGGCGACGATGTACAGCAACTAAACGGCCTGCTGAGTCCCGGTTTTGTCAATACCCATTGCCACCTGGAATTGTCTCATATGGGCGGAGTAGTTCCCGAAGGGACCGGCCTCCCCGCATTCCTGACGAGTGTCATGGAAAAAAGAGGACAACAGGACTCTCAAACCCAGGAGGCTGCTATGCAACAGGCGGCCACAGCTATGTGGGAGAGTGGGATCAGCGCCATTGGCGACATTTGCAACGGAACGGCCTCCCTGGCCGTCAAAAAGGATTCTCCCATATATTATCACTCTTTCATTGAGTGCATGGGCTTTGTTCCCGGCTTTGCCCGGCAACGCTATGAGTATAGCCTGGATGTACTCAGACAGTTCAGGGAACTTGACGGCCCGGGACATTCCTCTTCTATTGTGCCGCACGCGCCTTATTCAGTAAGTGAAGCGCTTTTTTCACTTTTGTCCGCCACGCCAGATAATAGGCCCATCAGCATCCATAACCAGGAATGTGAAGCGGAGAATAGCCTGTATCAGGATAAGACAGGCGCCTTTCTGGATTTCTACAGTCATTTCAATATGGACGCTTCAGCTTTTACAGCCACCGGCACAAACAGTTTGCCGGCATGGCTGCCATGGTTCAAACAACTGCCGATACTATTGGTACATAATACTTATACTACTGAACAGGATATTGCTTTTACAAGGGAACAGGCGCCCCAGGCATACTGGTGCCTCTGCCCGCAGGCAAATCTATATATAGAGAACCGCATACCCGATATTGGCCTGCTGCGCAGTCAGGGCTGCACCATCACCCTGGGCACCGACAGTCTGGCATCCAATCATCAGTTATCTATCTGGCAGGAAATTCAGACCATACGCAAGCACTACTCAAATATTGCACTGGAAGAAATATTACAATGGGCTACGCTGAATGGCGCCAGGGCACTGGGTATTGATGGTAAATATGGTAGCTTCGAAAAGGGCAGACAACCCGGCGTAACATTAATAGATGAGAGAGAAAGTCGCAGGATTCTCTAATTTCGCGCACTGAAGAATGCAAACGTAAACTATGAACAATTTTCTAGACCAGGTTATACTTGGCAACCCTATCCAAAACTATTTTATACTGGCAATTATATTGCTGTTTGTTTCCATGATCAAGCGTTATCTCTCAAGATGGCTGGCTACCCAGCTATATAAAGAGGTACGGCGTTGGGCGCCCGACATTGATCAACATGAATTTTCACACCTGTTGCTGGTACCGCTGGAGTACTTCCTCCTGCTGGTTACCTTCATGCTCACAGTAGATCACCTGAACTTCCCGCCGGAACTTGATGTACCCGTATACAATGGCTATACATTGAAGCTGTTCCTCCATACCGTCATGGAGCTGGCGCTTACGGTATCTATTATATGGATCGTGCTGCGGGTGATCGATTTCATATCCCTCATGATCAGTAAAAGCGCGGACCTCTCTCACGATATCACTGACAATCAGTTTATCGTGTTCTTCCGCGACTTCTTTAAAGCGATCGTGTTCATCTTTGGCGCCATTGCCTTTATACGCATTCTTTTCGGTGCGGTACTGGTGAATAAGATCATTGCAGGTCTCGGTATTGGTGCTGCAGCCCTTGCACTCGCTGCTAAAGAAAGTATAGAGAACCTGATCTGTTCTTTCATTATCTTCTTTGATAAACCTTTCCGTGTAGGCGATTCTGTAAGGGTAGATTCCTTCCAGGGCAATGTTGAAAAGATCGGTCTGCGCAGCACCCGCATCCGTACACAGGAAAAAACATATGTAACCGTACCTAACAAAAAGATGGTAGACAGTGTGCTCGATAATCTTTCGCTGCGTACACACCAGCGTGCTGTATTGCGACTGGAAGTAGCTGGTGACACTCCTGCGGGCAACCTGATGCAGGTACTGCAGGATATCAAGCAATTACTGACCACTCATGAAAAAATACAGGAAGGTTTTATTGTGAACCTGAATGAGTTCACTAAAGACACCTATGTCATTCAGATCATTTACCTGACGCCGGTGATTGAAGGAGTACAATACAATGCGCTCCGTAATGAGATCAATCTGGCGGTAGTTGCCATCCTGGAAAAGAGAGATGCGAAGTTATCCAGTACAAAAGTGGAAATACACGAAAAATAAAAAAATCCCGGGCAGGTTATCTGCCCGGGATTTTCGTTTATGCTGAATAATTAAACTCAGTCTTTATCTTTTCTGTTTGCTTTCAGCAGGATCTTCGCCATATCACTTTCAAGGGATTCACCTACTTCTCCGCTTACACGACCGATCTCTTTTCCTTCACGGAATAAAATAAAGGTAGGCAGCTGCTTTACTTTATAATCCTGCGGTGCGTCGCTGTTCAGTTTTTCATCAGCGCCATAGGTCAGGACCTGTTCTTCAGGGCTACCACCGAGGATCATGATCTTATATAATGCAGGCAGCAATTGACGGCTCTGATCTTCCCATGTACCTACTACAGCTACCACATTAAATTTGCCGCGATTATCCTTGATGTAGTTCAGCATATTATCATTAGGCTGATATCCGTTCACACCAGTATAGAACCAGGCAAAAGCGCTGTCATTCATTAATGTCTTCATTTCTATTTTTCCTTTCAGCGCCTTTTTACCGTTGGATGCACGGCTTGCTGTGGTTTGCGCCCATGTCAGGGTTGACAGTAACAGACCGCCAACCAGGAGTAGTGATTTCAATCGCATAATGTATTTTTATAATTGTTCCTTCAGTTCAGTTAGAAAACCCTTTACCTTTAGCAAAGCTTGTACCATTTCGAAACTGCGGGCTGCCAGTTTCCGATCTTCTTTTAATTTCTGCTTCGCGCCTTCAATGGTGTATTTTCTTTCTCTTAGTAAATGATAGATAAGTTTCAGATGCTGAATGTCCTCCTGGCGGAATAGTCTATCTCCTTTACGGTTCTTTTTAGGCTGTAAAATATCAAACTCATTTTCCCAGTAACGGATCAATGATGTATTCACACGGAACATTGTTGCCACTTCACTAATTGAGTAGTATTGCTTATCCAGCGGGATGGCATCCAGCGCTTTCATCAGATCCGGATCATCTGCGACTTCCTTCAGTGATTTCCTGCCACGTTTTTTTTGTGGCGGCTGTGTGGCCGTAACCGACGTACCTGTGCCTGTAAAAGGAACGGGAGGGAGATTGTCAGGCGGCATCTGCACCTGTATCTTCACTGGTATCTCCACTTCCGGCAAGGGCTTTGGAGGCGGCTTCTGAACAGTAACCTGTTCCGGTACCGGTTCAGGTACTGGTGGTTTCGGTTTCGGATCCGGTGAAGAAAAGAGGTCCAGTTGTTGCATCATGGCACCAAATTACAAAATTCTCCACTGTTATTGCAGGTTCAGCTTTAACAAGTTAGTCGAAAGACTGATTGCCAGAAGCGGCAATCTTCAACATACGGTCAAACTCTTCTGGTGAGAGGTCGTTAAAGAAGAAGTATACGGGATCAACTTTTTCTCCGTTTTTCACTACTTCATAGTGACAGTGAGGGCCGGTTGATTTACCGGTGCTACCCACCCAACCCAGTACTTCGCCACGTTTTACGACAGCACCGGGTTTCACCTTTATGCGCAGCATGTGGCCATATAATGTCTTATAGCCATAACCGTGGTTGATCAACACATGATTGCCATAACCCACAGCGCTGGAACTGGCATCTTCCACAACACCATCGCCGGTAGCATAAATAGGAGTGCCCGCAGGAGCAGCGAAATCAAGTCCGGAGTGATATTTTACAGTTTTATAGATTGGGTCAATACGATAACCGAAACCGGAAGCGATACGTTTCAGGTCTTTGTTAGCAACAGGTTGAATAGCCGGAATAGAAGCCAGCATTTTCTGTTTATTCTTCACCAGGTCGTCAATCTTTTCGTAAGATTTTGCCTGTGTAGCTATGCGGTGCAATAATTCCTGCAGCAGGACGCCGGTACTGGCGATGATCTCACTGCTGGAGAATGACTGTAACTGGGTCAGCTCTTCCTCTTTTTCCTTGCTTCCCGCCCGGGTACTGTCAGGAATAGGAGAGGCTTCGAAAATAACACGGTAGATTTCATTATCCCGGTGCTCCAGTTCACCCAGCTTTGACTTTACCTCGTTCATCCGGTCTTCCATAGCTTCATAGCGCTCGTTCATCACCTCTATTTCCCGCCGTAACCTTTTTTCTTTGGGGGAGTCCAGTACACGATAGGATATCGACAGGAATATAAACCCTGTTACGATGGCAGCAGAGACAAATCCCAGTATTCTCAACAGTTTCACCCGCAGCGATACTACGAGCTTTTCATATTTTAGCGTCTGTGTATTGTAAAAGTATTTTACCTTCTTCATGTACCGGCCTTAAGCATTTAAGCAGAACCTACATCCCGATGGAAGTCCTTTATGTTACTTTTAATAGGGTTATACAGATATGGATGAGAGGGTATATAGACTTTTTCAATATTTTTGCACTCCTTCCGCTGGGCGGCAGGGTGTGCAAACCTAAGGGAAATAGAGTAAAAGGGCAATCTTTTGAGTGTCAATTTTCTAAATACCACTTGTTGGCTTAAAATACAAATTAAAGTCATTTAGGTGACACAAAATTATAATACATACCAATTATTTCAAATACTTATGACAGCTCCTGAGATTCGTCAGCAATTCCTGGACTTTTTTGCGTCCAAAGGCCACCACATCGTGCCTTCTGCTCCTATCGTAGTAAAAAACGACCCTACCCTGCTGTTTACCAACGCGGGCATGAACCAGTTTAAAGACTACTTTCTGGGCAACAGGGCGGCGGCCTGGAAAAGGGTGGCGGATACCCAGAAATGCCTCCGTGTAAGCGGAAAACACAATGACCTGGAGGAAGTGGGCATCGACACCTACCACCATACCATGTTCGAAATGCTGGGTAACTGGAGCTTCGGCGACTATTTTAAGAAAGAAGCTATCGCGTGGAGCTGGGAACTGCTCACCGAGATCTATAAACTTCCTAAAGATCGTCTCTATGTAACTGTTTTTGAAGGAGATGCAAGTGAAAACCTGGAAAAAGACCAGGAAGCCTATGACTTCTGGAAAGAACACATTGCAGAAGACCGCATCCTGATGGGAAATAAAAAAGACAATTTCTGGGAAATGGGAGATACCGGCCCCTGCGGTCCCTGCTCAGAGATCCATGTGGACTGCCGTCCGGACAGTGAAAGAGCCCTGGTAGACGGTAAGACCCTGGTAAATGGGGACAATGCCCAGGTGATCGAGATCTGGAACAATGTATTCATGCAGTTCAACCGCCTGAAAGATAAATCCCTCGAACCGCTCCCTGCGAAACACGTGGATACGGGTATGGGCTTCGAACGTCTGGTAAGAGTGATTCAGGGTAAAAGCTCCAACTACGACACAGATGTATTCTCCGGCACTATAGAACATACAGAAAAACTGGCCGGGCTGAAATATGGCCGTACAGACAGCAAACAGGACGTGGCTTTCCGCGTGATAGCAGACCACATCCGCGCTATCTGCTTCGCTATCGCCGATGGCCAGCTGCCTTCCAACAATGGCGCAGGCTATGTGATCCGCCGTATCCTCCGCCGTGCGGTAAGGTATTACTTCTCCTTCCTGAATCAGAAGAAACCTTTGCTGCATGAACTGGTGCCGGTACTGGCGCAGCAGTTTGCCAATGTATTCCCCGAATTACTGCAGCAGGTGGACTTTGTGACCAAAGTAGTATTCGAAGAAGAAAATAACTTCCTCCGCACCCTGGATAGTGGTATCCGCAGGATAGAAGACTTCATGGGCGCCGCTAAACAGAAATCTGTTGATGGCAGAACAGCCTTTGAACTATATGATACTTATGGCTTCCCATATGACCTCACCAGCCTGATAGCAGGTGAAAATAGCTTTACCGTCGATGAGGCAGGCTTTAAGGTTGCCATGCAGGAACAAAAAGACCGCTCCCGCGCAGCTACTGAACTGGATATGGGCGACTGGACCGTGCTGGATGAGAACCCGGTATCTGTTTTTGTCGGCTACGAGCTGTCAGAAGCAGAAACCTCCGTTACAAAATACCGTAAGATCAAGTCAAAAGGTAAGGAACAGTACCAACTGGTATTGTCCCAGACTCCTTTCTATGCAGAAAGCGGCGGACAGGTAGGAGACACCGGTACACTCACCTTCAATGGTGAATCTATCAACGTGACAGACACCAAAAAGGAAAATAACCTGATCGTTCATTTCATAGATAAATTACCGGCTGACATTACCACCACTGCCAAAGCGGTGATCAACAAAAAGAACCGTCAGTTTACCACGCTGAACCACTCTGCCACCCACCTCCTGCATGCGGCGCTCCGCCAGGTACTGGGTACCCATGTGGCACAGAAAGGTTCCCTGGTAAATCCGGAATACCTGCGTTTTGACTTCTCCCACTTCGCCAAGGTAACTGACGAAGAGTTGGAAAAGATAGAAAACATCGTCAATGAAAAGATCCGTGCCAACATCCCGGTAGTGATCAGGGAACTGCCGAAAGATGAAGCCATGAAACTGGGCGCTATGGCCCTCTTTGGCGAGAAGTACGGCGATGTTGTACGTGTGGTGATGATGGATCCTGCTTACTCTGTAGAGCTTTGTGGTGGTACCCATATCGGCGCTACCGGTGAACTGGGTCTGTTCAAATTTACAGCAGAAAGCGCTGTAGCTGCGGGCGTACGCCGTATTGAAGCCTTAACCGGCAGCAATGCGCTGGCATTTGTAGATACACAGCTAAAACAGCTGAGGGACATCAAAGCAGCCCTCAAGAATCCGAAAGATCCTATCGCTGCTGTCGAGACCCTGCTGCAGGACAAAACATCACTGGAAAAACAGCTGGAAGTACTGGAACAGGAGAAAGTACGCCAGTTATCTGCCGGCCTGCAGAAACAGGTGGAACAGATCAATGGCATCAACTTCCTCGGTAAGATCGTGGATGTAAATAGTGCAGATGCGCTGAAACAACTGTGTTTCGCCCTGAAGAATGAAATAGAGAATCATGTACTGATCTTCGCTGCGAATATTGGCGGTAAGGCGAATGTAGCCCTCATGATCTCTGAGAACCTGGTAGCTGAGAAAGGACTGGAAGCGCCTAAGATCATCAAAGAAAAGATCGCTCCGATCATCAAAGGCGGTGGCGGCGGACAGAAATCGTTCGCAACTGCCGGCGGACAGGAAGCGGGTCAGCTGGATCAGGTGATCTCGCAGGTGAAGGCGATATTGTAAAAGAGAAGATAAAATTTGCGACATAAAAAAGGGCCTGTATCAAAAGTAGCATACAGGCCCTTCTTGTTCGTATACCTGATGAATTAAGGTAATCTTTTAGGCGCTTATAAGAACGTGCATTTATTTCTGCTATATCCCCTCTTTTTTTATCGCAATTCAATCATCGCATTATTTCTTCGCATCATCAACCGGAGGCGGTATCGTTATTCGAAGAGGCTTTGAACGGACGGCCTCGGCAAATTTCATCTGATACCCCCGCTACTATCCAGGAATATCCTTACAACTTCGTGATCAGCCAGTTTTGTAAAGTCGATTACTTTCTTCGAACAATGCCCACAATATCTCCCGTTATCCACAGGATTCATATCGTTCCATGACTGTGTGCAGGGCACCGGGATATCCACCTTAAACGGGATTCTTCTTTTCATAGATAACAACAGGGATTTCATCAAAAGTACCTTTTGTTATGTATCCATACTTCCCCGCTTCGCCTATTTTAACTTTTCGTTTATTATAAGCCCTCCTAAATTTGCCTTGTTAACTACAATTCACTACATAAAAAGGAGGAAATTATGAGCAAGCTATTGCAGACCCTCACACTGGCAAGCATTACCTGCTTTGCTTTCAGCTCTGCCACCATCGCCCAGGATAAAAGGGGCGATAAACTGGGAGAGTACGATGAGATCGTTATCAAACGCAACAGTAACAAGGATGGAAAGGTGACCATCGAGATTAAGGATGGCAATGTACTGGTAGACGGGGAGAAAATGGATGCGTATAAGGATGGAGATCTGTCTGTATATAGACGCCGCATCAGGCCTGTAGATGGTAATAACTTCAATTTTGCACCCCGTGGAGGCATACAGCTCTTCAACGACGATGATAATGACGATGCTGCCGGCGGTATGATGGATATCAAACCAGGTAAGGCCGTTCTGGGCGTATTCACTGAAAAGAAAGAAGCTGCAGGCGCCACTGTGCGTGAAGTAGCCAAGGAAAGCCCTGCTGAAAAAGCAGGTATTAAAACAGGCGATGTCATCACCCGTGTAGATGCTGATAAGATCAATGAGCCACAGGACCTGTTTGAAAAGATCGGCGCCCACGATCCTGGCGATAAGGTAACCATCACTTACCTGCGCGACAAAAAGGAATATACTGCTACAGTCACCCTGGATGAAAGAAAAGGAGCTGGTACACTGGAACTCTTCCCCCGTGGCGGAGCTCAGGGCTTCCGTCGCGCTCCCCGAGGAGAATTTAACTTCGGTGATAATTTCCCTGGACCTGGCGGTACTAACCGTTTCCGTGGCTTTAACGAAGATAATGACGTCAAACTGGGATTATCTGTACAGGATACTGAAGAAGGCAACGGTGCAGAAGTATTAAGCGTAACGCCGGGTTCCGCAGCTGAAAAGGCCGGGTTTAAAGCCAAGGACATCATTACTGAACTGGCAGGTGACGCTGTTAATTCCACCCGCGATGTGGCCAATGCTTATCGTGCCAATAAGGATAAAAGCACTATCACGGCCCAGGTGAAAAGGGGTGGTCAGCAGAAGACATTGGAAGTTAAAGTACCAAAGAAATTACATAAAGCTGATTTGTAAACCAGATAAGCGGTCGACGTAAAAAGGATGCTTCCCCTCAGAAGCATCCTTTTTTTATATCCATAGATTAAGTATTTCAGATCCAACGCTTAGGTGTATTAAAGTCAGGCATAACATATTTATCTATTATAAAAACCATTCTTCTATAAATTAGTACATAGTAAGGTATTCATACAGTCTATGTAAAGCTTCTCTCATAGCCTGTTCTCGGAGATAACCCATATATAACCCATATATAAGCCATATATGACCCATATATAACCCATATTTAAAAGGTATGGATTATATATGGGTTATATATGGGTTTAGAATAGCTTACTTATGAGTTATTATAAAGAATGCATAGGTATAAAGCAGGCCTTAGCGTACGACAAAAGCCGTACGCTAAGGCTGGTATTGAACTATATGGATCTTACTTATTTGATGGCTGAAGATGCCGGTGAGTGCGAATACTGATATTATATTATCGCCTGTTCTACACATTACCTCCCTTTCTTCGTCGCGTCTTCTCTGCTTCTTCTATGCTTGTTCTCTCAGGCAAAAAGAGGGATAAAAAACATAATTAATTAACAAACAACGAGTTAACATTTCAGAGACTATGTTATTAGCTCAAAATAACATATCAAAATAGTATCAGCCCCTTATCTCATCAACCAACGGACTATTTTCAGCTTGTTCCTGAAGGGCGGATACTTCATGGCCACGTCTATCCAGGTACCGGTTTTCATGATGCTTTTGGGGTGTGTAAACGTCATAAAACTATATTTCCCATGATACTGCCCCATGCCGCTATGACCTACGCCACCGAAAGGCAGTTCGGGGTTTGTAAAGTGTCCGAGGGTGTTATTGATACATCCTCCGCCAAAACTAAGCTGCTCAGTAACAGCCTTTTCGGTACTGCTTCTTTTGGTGAACAGATACAGGGACAATGGTTGCGGTTGCTGTCTGACCAGGCTGATGGCTTCCTCCAGCGCGCCGAACGTAAGCACCGGCAGGACAGGGCCGAATATTTCTTCCTGCATGACGGGACTGTCCCAGGTTACGTCTTCCAGTAGTGTAGGCGATATAAACAACTCACTTTCATCAGCAGTTCCCCCATGTACCACCTTACCCTGTTGCAAATAGGTGTTCAATACCCCAAACCGCTTTTTGTTAATGATCCGGGCATAGTCCGGACTAGCAGCAGGATCTTCCCCGAAAAACTGAACGACCGCCTTCTTCATTGCCTCCACCAGTTCATCCTTCACACTACTGTGTACCAGCACATAATCCGGTGCTATACAGGTCTGCCCGGCGTTCCAGAATTTTCCCCATATGATACGTCTGGCTGCCACCCGGATGTTTACCTTATCGTCCACAATAACAGGCGATTTCCCTCCCAGTTCCAGCGTAACCGGCGTGAGGTGGGGGATTGCCAGCTCCATGACCTTACGGCCGATGACAGCACTTCCGGTAAAGAATACATGATCAAAACGGTGCTGCATCAGGTCGGGAATGACCACTCCGCCATCTCCCTCCACGGCGGTAATATAAGCCGGGTCAAAGGTTTCCCTGACCAGGGAAGCTATTACTGCGGATGTTTGGGGCGCCAGTTCAGACGGTTTTACTACCGCGCAGTTCCCGCCGGCAATGGCCCCTGCCAGCGGCGCCAGGACCAGCTGAAAAGGATAATTCCACGGCCCTATGATCAGGGTTAAGCCCAACGGCGCCCGGTGGATCCTGCTCTTGCTGGGATACATGATAAAAGGGCTGCTGACATCTTCCGGTTTCATCCACCGTTTAAGATTGCTGAGCAGATACGCTATTTCGACATAAAGGAACCCTATTTCGCTACTGTAAGCTTCAACGGGGTGTTTGTGCAGATCGGCATGTAAAGCGGCCAGAATATCCTTTTCCCGCTCTTTAATGGCCATTTTCAGCAACTTAAGCTGGCGACGGCGGAATTTATAGGAGAGCGTCTTACCGGACGCAAAAAAGGTTTGTTGTGCGTTATAGACATCCTGGGTATTCATACTACCTGAAGGTACTGAAAATGATAAAAGTGGAGATTGTTCGCTTAATCCGAAAGAGAGGTATAGGAAAAACAGAATATAGGTTGAACGGTTCTGCAATACAAGAATACTAAAATTTTGTTAAATTCCAATAATATTCTCGGGATTCCCCTTTCTACCCTTCATTATATATATTTGCGCTAATAGCAGAAGATCATCATGAGCGCAGCCATCGATTTTGACAAATATGAGGTAGTAATTGGCCTGGAAGTACACGCCCAGTTACTGACAGAGAGCAAATTATTTTGTGGAGACAGTGCAGCTTTCGGAGGCGCGCCCAATACCCATATCAGTCCTATTACACTGGGCCACCCCGGTACGCTTCCCGTACTGAACCGCAAGGCGGTGGAATATGCCATCCGCCTGGGATTGGCATGCCAGAGCAGGATTGAAAGGGAAAACTATTTTGCCCGTAAGAACTATTTCTACCCTGATCTCCCGAAAGGATATCAGATTTCACAACATACTGCCCCCATCTGTGACGGAGGAATTGTCACTATTCCCGTAACCGGAGGCGAACGGCAGATCAAACTGAACCGCATTCACCTGGAAGAAGATGCCGGAAAATCCATGCACGACCAGGATCCATCGTTCACCATGGTGGATTACAACCGTGCCGGTGTGCCCCTGGTGGAGATCGTAACAGAACCCGACCTGCACAACAGTGACGAGGTATACTCTTTCCTGACTACCCTCCGCAGGCTGGTACGCTGGCTGGATGTATGTGATGGTAACATGGAGGAAGGAAGTATGCGCTGTGACGCCAATATTTCTATCCGTCTGAAAGGAGAGACAAGACTGGGTACCAAAGTAGAAGTAAAGAACCTCAACTCCATCCGTAACGTAAAACGTGCGGTAGAGGGAGAAATAAAACGCCAGATCACTATTGTGGAAAGCGGCGGCACCATCATGCAGGAAACACGGAGTTTCGATGCCGGCAACGGTACATCATTCTCCCTGCGTTCCAAGGAGGAAGCCAATGACTACCGCTATTTCCCTGATCCGGACCTGGCGCCATTCCATCTGACAGAAGAATACCTGGACAGCATACAGAACGCACTGCCCGAACTGCCGGAGGCTATGGTGCAACGGTATGTAAGCCAGTTCGGACTGCCCGGGTACGACGCCCGCGTGATCTGTGATGACAAGGCAACGGCAGACTATTACGAACAGGTAGCAACGATCATTCCTGCACATAAAGCAGTGGCCAACTGGTTACTGGGCCCGGTTAAATCCACCCTCAATGAACAGGGTGCGTCTATGACGGAATTCCCATTAGCGCCAGCTGCATTGGCAGGCCTGATACAACTTGTTGAAGACGGAAAGGTGAGCTTCTCCATTGCCTCTTCCCGCATCTTCCCGGAACTGTTGCAAAACCCTGCAGAGCAGCCATTGGATATTGCTACCCGCCTTAACCTCCTTCAGGATAACAATGCAAATAACATTGCACCTATTATTGATGAAGTCCTCGCTAAGTATCCGGATAAAGTAGCCGAATTCCGCAGTGGTAAAAAAGGATTGATGGGACTCTTTGTAGGAGAGGTGATGAAACTCTCCAAAGGCAAAGCTGATCCAAAACTGACAAACCAGCTGCTGGCAGAAAAACTGAAATAACTATAACTGATCAATATGAAGAAATTTGCTTTATGGGCAGTAGCCGGACTATTCCTGGCCAGCTGTTCACAACAGACAGAGAAGGGCGATTTTGTTATCAATGCACATATAGACAATGCTCCTTTGGGTAAAATATACCTGGAGGAACTGACGCTGGAAGAAGCGAAGATCGTGGACACTGCTGTGATAAAAGATGCCAGCGGTAAATTCACCCTCAAAGGTATGCTGCCGGAACAGGCGCTTTACCGTATCCGTTTCGCTGAAAATAACCGTTTTATCCTGCTGGGCCTCGATGCCGGTACTATGAGCATCGACGGTGATTATAACCACCTGGAACAGGTTAAAATTGAGAATTCCGAAGCCTCTTCAGAAATACAGCAACTGCTGAATGAAGTGAGCACAAAGAATATAGCGCTGACAACTGAAATGAAAACCCTGGATAGCCTCTATCAGGCCAAAACGCCCGACAGCGTGATGAAACCACGGGTTACTGCTTTCCAGGCCAGACAAAAGGAACTTGAACAGTTCATCATGAAAGCGGCAACAGACACAAAATCTCCTGCTGTAGCTGCATTCGCACTGAGTATGGTGAGCACGCCTACCTTGCTGCAGGATCAGAAAGTGATCAACGAAATAAAGACCCGTTTTCCTGAAAACACACTGATCACCAGCTTCACCGACAAGCTGAACGAAATATCCAAAAAGGATGCTTCTCCGGGAACAGATGCCATGGCCGGTGAAGAGGAGAATATGACAGCTGTTAAGATCGGCCAGGTAGCGCCCGACTTTACACTGCCCGACCTGTCAGGAAAAGCCACCAGCCTTAGTTCTTTCAAAGGTAAATATGTACTGGTAGATTTCTGGGCCAGCTGGTGCAAACCATGCCGCATGGAAAATCCGAACGTTGTACAGGCTTATAACACTTACAAGAATAAAAACTTCACTATCCTCGGCGTATCTCTCGACAGAACAAAAGAGGCATGGGCAAAAGCGATACAGGCAGATGGCCTTACCTGGACCCATGTGAGTGATCTGAAATTCTGGGAATCTGCAGTTGTTCCTTTATACGGACTGAACTCCATTCCATCCAACATGCTGCTCGATCCGGAAGGAAAGGTAATCGCTATCGGACTGAGAGGCCCTGAGTTACAGGGCAAGCTTCAGGAAGTGTTGAAATAAAATTATCACAGCAAATAAAAAAAAGCGTCCGCCAAAGGCAGACGCTTTTTTTTATTTATAGGTTGACCACAATTATTTTTTATACCCCGGATTCTGTTCTATGTTACGGTTCACATCTGTTTCCCTTTGCGGAATAGGGAAGATGGCTGTATTTGAAGTGGCTTCAATTGTACATCTGGGCGTGTTTAACTGCTCCGGATTATTACAATGGTTTCTTACAATATCCAGCTTATTTCTTAACAGGTCGAAATAACGATGTCCTTCAAACATAAATTCAACACGTTTCTCCCTGAGCACAGCTGTTAACACGGCATCATTCGCCACATTCTCCAGTGCAGCCAGGTTCCTGTGTGTACGGATCGCATTTACATCTGCCAGTGCAGCAGCATAATTGCTTTCCTTCGCATATGCTTCTGCACGCGCCAGGTACATTTCTGAAATGCGCAGTATTTTAGGACTGTGCAGTCCTGAAATACCTTGCTGGCCAGTGAACTTGTTATTCTGAAATTCGGCAGCACTGCCATTAAATGCAGAAATGAAAGCTCTTCTTGCATCACCTGGCTCCAATACGTTTACCAGGTCGGGCGATACACGGATATCCCCATAACCGGGTTTCCTGTACATCTGGCCCAGGTTATCAGAACCAGCTGTCTGTATGTCGAGTATTTTCAGTGTAAAAATATCTTCTCCTGTACCTGGTGTGTTGTAAAAATCAGCCAGACTGCTTGCGGGTTGTATAGTATATCCCGCATTGATCACTCTTGTAGCCTCCGCAATAGCAGCAGCGTTATCACCTTTGTAAAGGTATACTCTTGCCAGCAGTGCAGATGCCGCATAGGAACTGGCATTGAAAGGATCGCTGGTATTTTCGGCCAGTAGTGATTTAACTTCTGTCAGATCGGCTATGATCTGTGCATATACCTGATCCACAGTATTTCTTGCTGGCGAACCTACTTCGAATTTTGTTATCACCGGTACACCAAGAGATGTACCACCCCCAATAATATATGGCTCAGCAAAGAAACGTAGCAGGTCAAAATGCGCCAATGCGCGGATGAACAATGCCTGTCCCTTGGCGAAATCTTTCTCTTCAGCGGTACCATCGCTGATAACAGGTACACTGTTGATAATATTGTTGGCCCTTAAAATCACTGCATAGGCCCTATTCCAGACGGCGGTGACATCCACATCTGAAACGATCCAGCTCAATCGCCAGCTGGACAGAAAGCGGTTACTGTTGCTGGTAGAAAGGTAAACATTATCGCCAGTGACTTCCCCGAGTATGAGGTAATTCCTTCCATAATAATCCGTAGCTCTCATCCCGGCATACATACCGTTTACCGCGGCATTCACACCTTTAATATTTGATAACGCTTCATCCGTCGGCAACTTATCTGCCGGCGAAAGCTCCAGTTCTTTATTGCAGCCCTGACCAACAGATAGCAGGACTAACATAACTGTATACACGAATATTCTTTTCATATAGGATCTTTGCTTAGATTAGAAATTAACATTTACGCCAAAGGTGATGCTCTTGGCAGGAGGATATCTGAAGAACTCCATCGCACTGATATCCTGCTCCGGATCCCATCCTGTATATCCTGTCCAGGTAGCAATATTTGCTGCCTGTGCATAGAATTTAACATCACTCAGTTTAGCAGCCCTCATCCATTTTTTAGGAAGGCTGTAACTCAGGCTGATGTTCTTAAGACGGAGGAAGGAACCATTTTCCAGATACCTGGTGGATTGTGCATTGTTAGCGTTATGGTTACCGCCGGGAACCGGTTTTGGACGTTCAGCTATATCACCTGCTTTCCGCCAGTAATTCTGAGCCGTCAGCTTATCATAACCATATCCGAAATAAGCACCATCAGCATCTCCCAATATCCTTGTTCTGTTAAGGATCTTGCTGCCGGTCACTCCATAAAAGAATACGCTGAAGGAAATACCTTTATAGCTTACAGTATTCGTCAATCCACCGATAAATTTCGGCTGACTATTACCTACTATTTTTCTCTGTGCAAGGTTGATATTGTTTGTTGTTTTACCATCTGCTGTATACCATTGGGGGTCGCCATTATCTTTATCAACACCAGCCCATTCATTCAGGTACCAGCTCTGTACAGCCTCACCCACTCTGTGTAACTGTGTAGTGGAAGCAGATACATCCTGCCCACCATATAGTGACAGTATCTTATTCTTATTCGTAGACACATTCAATTCAGTAGTCCATGTCAGGCCGGAAGGAGCGTCTATATTCTTACTGGTGATGAGTGCTTCAATACCTTTGTTCTCCAGTGAACCAACATTCGCAGGTTGAGTCAGGAAGCCGCTGGTAGAGCTCACGGGAGTATTCATCAGCAGGCCATCCGTCTGGCGTCTGTAAACGTCAATTACCGCAGTCAGCCTGTTTTTAAAGAAACCGAGGTCCAGACCAATATTGAACGATTTGTTGCGTTCCCACGTAAGGCTTCTGTTACCAATAGTAGAAGGAGCGTTACCAGGTTCACCATTATAGGCAGTACCATAATCATACAAAGCGGTTGCCACAAAGTTGTCAAAGTCAGCGTTACCGGTAACGCCATAACTACCTCTCAGACGCAGGTCTGAAAAGGCTTTCTGTGATTTCATAAATGCTTCTTCCATTACTTTCCAGGAAGCGCCAAAAGAATAGAATGTACCAAAACGGTTATTCACACCAAACCTTGAAGATCCATCTGTTCTGATACTACCACTCAGGTTATATCTGTTTTTAAAAGTATAGTTCAACTGTCCGAGATATGAAAGGAACGTATACTCTGTACCGTTACCTCCTACGTCCTGCGGAACGGCGGTAACATCAAGCGCTTTCAGTTTGCCGGTAACAAGACCAATTCCATCTGCGCTGATGGACTTTGATTTAAACCTGTTATACTCAGTGAGCACCAGGTAATCCAGCTGATGATCCTCATTGATCTTAATAGCGCCGCTGACTGATAACTGGTTGGTCAGTGTAGTGTTCTTCACATTGGCATTATAGATCTCACCACTCTTCGCCGGGTCCGCTGTATTGATACCATCGCCGGTGGTAGGATCATAGAAGAGACTAGCCTCACCGTACACCAGGTCCATATTCACTTTCTCCTGTACCTTCAGCCAGTCAAACACGCGATATCCTACTGTAAGCCCGCCTAAACCCCTGAAGTTGGTCAGGCGTTTATCATTCAGATATACAGAGTACAGGAAGTTATCGCCGCTGGCGGCGTTGAAGTCGGGTTCCAGGCCGGTATACATGGAGCCATCAGGCTTATAGGGACTTTGAAAAGGAGAAACAAAATAGGCACCCAGTATCGGGCTGGAATAATAGTTCCCGCCCATTGCATTGTTCGCATTACTCTGGGAAAGGTTCAGGTTCATTGCAATGTCCAGGTGGTCATTCACCTGCTGGGAAACATTGGAGATGACAGTATATTTTTTAAACCATGAATTGATCACGGTTCCTTCCTGGTTCTGATATCCACCGGAGATATAAAACTTTGTTTTGTCTGTTCCACCGGAAGCGGCGAGACCGTAATCCTGCGTGGTGGCTCTCCGGAAACCTGCATCATGCCAGTCAAAGGCCGTTTGCAATAATGATGTGGGAAATTCTTCATCTACTTCGGCAGGAGTGGCGCCATTGATAGCTAATACATCGCGGTTGTAAGCCAGTGCCTCTGCAGGTGACAGCATACCGGATTTACCGAAGCTGGCTTTTGCAGAACCATACTGCGCTCTTGCGCTGAAAGTAGTAACGCCGGCTTTCCCTTTTTTAGTCGTGATCACGATCACGCCATTGGCGCCTCGTGAACCGTACAATGCAGTAGCTGCAGCATCTTTCAGTACGTTTACGCTTTCAACATCATTGGCATTCAGGTTTGCAAGCAGGTCGTTTGTCTGTAAGGCGAGACCGGAGGTACCATTAATGTCCCTTCCATCTACTATGACGCCATCTATTACGTACAATGGTGCAGCGCCTGCACTAATAGAGCCTACGCCACGGATCCTCACGTTCTGTACCGCGCCCGGTTGTCCTGAAGCCCCTCCGATAAATACACCGGCTGCTCTACCCTGCAAGGCCTGGTTAACATCAACAAATGGTGTATTGGCGATTTTCTCTCCGGCCACTTCAGACACGGAACTTACTTTCCTTTGCCTGTTGGTATTCCCATAACCGGTGGCGATGTACTCACCCAGCGTATTGTCGGCAGCAAGAGATACTGTTAGTGTTCCGCTGTTACCGGGTTTCACTGTTTTTGCAGCAAACCCGATAGAAGAAACAATCAGCGACTGGTTTGCACCAATTTCAATACTGAAGTTTCCATTCTGATCTGTAGTAGTTCCTTTGTTGGCCCCCTGGACCCTTACAGTGGCATAGGGCACGCCTGCGCCATCTTTGGCATCTGTAATTTTCCCTTTGATCGTTCGTGTTTGGGCAAGCGCGGGCAGCACGCTGATGGCCACGAATAGCCATAGGAGTAAAGTGTGTTTCATAAGCGATTTTGATTGATGAAAAAACGTCCGGTTATTTCCTGCTACATAGAAAAAAGTTTAGAATAGCACAACACGTCAGTAACCATATGCAGAAGTATGCGCATGCATTACCGCTTTGCGGATTTAACTGTGTAGAATGGACTGTGGGTTACTCCTCAGGTATCGGGAATTCAGCCCCCCATATCAATCAGTACAGAGAAAAACCGGGTTGTCATTTCACTTGTTAAACAATAATTACAATTCCTTTCGTCGGGCTATTAAAGTGGTAATCGGGTTCACTCTAAGGAATTCTGATTCAGATTTTGGTTCTATAGTACTCGCATAAGTTCTAATGCAATATATGAAATCAATGGAAATTATTCCGCACATTTTTTTCAATATAATGTAAGAAAAATGCTTCCGTATAACCCCTGATTATCCACCTCCATGTATGATAATACCTGTTTTCATATATGCAGAGAGCGGGAAATACAACATATAAAAAAGTAATAACATTGTTAGGCACCGGCTGATTTCAATAATATGGAAGCAGGATATATCTACGAAGCTGGTAACGTTATTACACTGTCAGACATAAAAAAGGAGCGGCTGTTCAACATGATGAACAGCCGCTCCTTTTTATAATATCCTATATCAATCAGTAGCCCGGGTTCTGATGTCCTTTCAATGCAGGGCTCAGATCAATTTCGCGTTGCGGGATAGGTAAAACCACTCTGTCCGCTCCAGCTTTTTTCTCCGGATCATTTGCACGCAATGATTGTCCTCTTCTCAGCACATCCATCCTGCGTTGACCTTCGAAGCAGAGCTCTTTACGTCTTTCATTCAGAATAGCCGTGATCAGTGCATCAGGAGTAGCGAAAGTATTGATGTCCCATTCGGTGAGTCCTGCACGTTTTCTCAATGCATTCACCAGGTCTATGGATTCCTGGTTAACACCACCAGCAGATGCCAGTGCTTCGGCTCTGTTCAGGTACATTTCAGTAACCCTGATCAGTGGCGCATTATCCTTGGCAGGAGATAGATCCGGGAACTTCAGCGTGAATCTTCTCTTTTCGAGGTTAGCCGCGGTACCTTCATCACTCATGGCAAATCTTTTGTCACCCGCTTCTGCAGAAAATGCCTGTATCAATTCGGGAGAAAAAGGACATGCGCCACTGCCACCTACGCCTGTTGGACGATAGTATCCGGCCCAGCTGTTAGTACCTGGATTATCAGTTTCTGTATTCTGAATGGAAAACACATCTTCTTTTGTATTACCATCATAGAAGGCATAATCGCCAGCCAGTTTATAGTAGGGCGCATCCAGTACTGCTTTTGCATACTGTGCGGCTTTATCCCATTGCTCACGGTACAGGTACAGTCTTGACAGCAGCGCATTTGCAGCACCTTTGGTAGCACGGCCTCTTGCCAGCATAGGATCGCTGAAAGTATCGCTCAGGTCAGGCAATGCATCCAGCAGATCTTTTTCTATCTGTGCCTGTACATCATTTACCGTACCTCTGGCAGGATATGCGATGGTACCATCAAAAGCAGCAGTTACCACCGGAATACCGGGTGCTCCACCCTGTGTTACCTGGTAAGGCTGGGAAAAGAGGTCCAGCAGCTGGAAATAGAGGATAGCCCTCATGAATTTCGCTTCTGCTACATACATTTTCCGGTCAGTGGCCGTAAATGTAGGATCCTGTATACCCGGTACCTTATCTACCACCGCATTAGCTCCCATAATGGCATCATAGTGAAGGCGCCACATCTCACTCACAATCGAGCTGGCAGGTGAAGTAATAAAATTGCTGATATCACTCATGGTAGAGCCCAGATAATTGCTGTTATCTGCCATAAAATCAGCGATGATCTGAGGCTGACCTCCAAATACCTCCGGACGTTGAGAGCGGCTATAAACGCCGTATAATGCGCTTAAAGCAGTAGGTCCGGAAGTAAATACATCTTCAGTAGGAATTTGCTGCTCAGGATCCTGGTCCAGGTCTTTGCTGCAGGAAAACAGGCTGGTACAGGTAAGACCTGCCAGCAGCCATATCAATATCTTTTTTTGCCCGTTCATTTTGGCTGTTTTCATATTTTAGAATAACAGGTTCACACCCACGGTGATAGTCTTAGGTTGAGGCAGGGAAAAATATGATTCTCCAGCTACCTGGCCATTCGAGCCATACAGCGATACCTCAGGATCAGCGCCACGGAATTCCTTCTTTGTTACAGTCCAGAGATTCTGTCCCAGCACATATAATCTTGCACCACTTAATATATGCGTATTGCTCAACAAATTTGATGGCAGATTATATCCCAATGTCAATGTCTTTAACCTCAGGAAAGACCCATCAAACAACTGTCTGGTAGACAACTGGTAAAACGGCATGGTCTTCCAGGAAGCGCTGGTAGCTGCCGGCGCAAATGCATGATCTCCCGGCTTCTGCCAGTAATTCAGCATGTCTTTGCTCAGGTTAGAAGTAGTCAATGTTGCATTATCCAGCGTCTGGAATTCATTAAGCATGACCTTATTGCCGTAAGAGAAGTAGAAATTAACGCCCAGGTCAAACTGTTTATACCGTACTGTGTTATTGAAGCCGCCTGTTAATTTCGGCATCGCATTGCCGGCTATGATCTGGTCATTAGCAGTTGGCGTAGTCGTGGCTTTCCCGTCTTTGGTATACCATTCAGGATCTCCTGTTTCCGGATTAATACCTTTATAATTGAAGACATAGAACGAATTCAGTGCATATCCCTGTATTACCCGCTGGCCACCATATGAACTGAGTACATAGTTTCTGCCTGCTTCATCTTTGTTATCCGAAGACAACTTTATTACCTTGTTCTTCACAAAGCCCAGGTTAAGGGTGGAAGTCCATTGGAAATCTTTTGTGCGTACAGGCACTCCTGTTATCTGCAGGTCCACCCCTCTGTTACGCATCTTTCCTGCATTCCTGGTGGAATAGCCAAAACCTGTTGTGGAAGGTACTGCTAAGTAAAGCAGCAGGTCTTTAGAATTTTTGCTATAGTAATCCACTGTCAATTGTACCCTGTTATCCAGCGCATTTACTGCCAGGCCCAGGTCAAACTGTTTGGTTTCTTCCCAACCCAGGTTCGGATTCTTGATCTGGGTTGGCCTTAATCCTGGCTGTCCGGCATAGCTGGCATCAGTACCCGCAGAATATAGTCCCAGATAATCATAGTAATTGATACGGTCATTACCGGTTACGCCATAGCTGGCTGTCAGTTTCATGTAGTCAATAAAACGTACCTCCTTCATAAACTGTTCCTGTGAAATGATCCACCCACCGGATACAGCCCAGAAGTTACCATATTTCTTATTGGCCCCAAACCGGGAAGAACCGTCCCGGCGCAATGATCCTTCAAACAGGTATTTATCCAGGAAGCGATAGTTACCGCGGAAAATGTACGATTCCATCGCCCAGCGTTTACCCGTTGCAGAACCTGTAGTTACTGCCGCAGACCCCACATTTGGCAGCTGGTCGTTTACAAAGCCTGTACCTGTCACTTTGATATCATCATATCTTGACGTCTCATAGCTATATGCCGCCAGTAATGTTACCTGATGGTCATTTCCGATCCTTTTATCGTAGTTCAGGCTATTAGTGCTCAGCCATTTGTAATCCTGCCAGAGGGTACGGCTGGCAGAGCCGGGCGTTGTAGTGGCGCCTGTTAGTTTAGCAGACCTGCGGATGCGTTCCTCCGTTTCCAGGAGATCAATACCCCAGTCAGTTTTTACCCAGAGATCTTTCGTGATATTGACCTTTGCATATGCATTGCCTGTGTTACGGCGGGTATAGTATTTATTGGTGCTTAATGCGATGTTGGCGAGGGTATTAGTGGTCGGATTGGCAAACTGCCCGTCGTCTGTATAGGCAGGTGTGAATGGTGTATTAAGAAATGCTGCCGTAAATGGTGGCAAGCTGGTGTTACCAGTGGCGTTTCCCTCCTGGTAGATACGGTCCATATTCGTGTAGGCGGTACTGAAGTTAACACCCAGCTGCAAATACTTGTTGGCGGTATGTTCCAGGTTCAGTCTTCCGGATAGCCTTTGCAGGTTGTTACCGATCACGAAGTTCTCATCATCCATATAGTTACCACCTACATAGAAGCGGGTCTTCTCATTTCCTCCGCTGGCAGAGAGCGCATAATTGTTTGTACGTCCGGTCCTGGTTACCAGGGAAGGCCAGTCGGTACTTTTCGCCGGAAAATCGACAGGCGTAGTTCCTTTTACCTTGGTGATGTAGTTATTGTAAAAGGAACGGTATTCATCCCCGTTCATGACCTTCAGCTTATCCGTAGGGCTTACCCAGCCGGTATAATAATCCAGTTTAAGCTGTGTTTTATGATTCAGGGCGCCTTTCTTTGTTTCTATCAGCATTACCCCATTTGAGCCCCTGGAGCCATAAATAGCAGCCGCCGCTGCATCTTTCAGTACAGTGATGGACGCGATATCTTCCGGATTGATTTCCAGCAGGGGATTCAGAACTGCGCCCCCGCCATAAGATGTGCTGTACGCACCATCATTCAATGGCACCCCATCCACAACAAATAAGGGTTGACTACCGGCTGTAATGGAAGCAGTACCCCTTACCCGGAGGAGAGAAGCATTGCCCAGTAAACCGGAGGAATTGGTCATGTTTACGCCTGCTACTTGTCCCTGCAATAGCTGCTGGGGCGATACCGCCGGTACATTCGTTATCTCACTGGCTTTCACAACAGATATGGCCTCGGTCGTATACCGTTGCACCTGTTCTCCATATCCCACCACGACCACTTCAGATAGCCGGGAAGACATGCGTCGCAGTTTTATATCCAGCGAGGTAATATCCTGGCCGACCTTCACCTGGTGGGATTCATATCCTACCATGGAGAATTGCAGCTCGGGCGTCCCACCCACGCTCATGGAAAAAGAGCCGTCTGGATTGGTGGCTACGCGATAGGTAGAGCCCTTAATGTGGACAGTAACGCCGGACAGCGGTGCTCCGCTGTTATCGGCTTTGACAGTGCCTGTAAGTGTCCTCATCTGTGCAAGGGCAGGCAGCACAGCCATGAATGAAAACAGATACAGGAATACTCCTTTTTTCATCAAACAGATTTTAAATTAATGCAGGAAGCAGCATTAGTGATAGTACCAAGATTAAAATACCACATCCGTGGTGTAAATGCGGTCAATTGTCCCCGTGTCTTTATTATTTTGAAAATAGCCAATCAGCTAAAAGTATCACAAGATATAAAAATTCTTAAAAAGATATACGGATGTGTGGTTTAACATATAGTTACTTAGAAAAGAAACTCCCAGGATCAAAAAAAAGGGGCCCGTTGTATAACGAGCCCCTGAATATATACATATCCGTTATTATTAGTTAGCGTCCCACCAAACCTTATCGTAAGCCAGTTTAGCGCCAGGGAATTTAGGGTTCCTGGTGATCTCTGAGTTAGGATACAGGAGACGCTGTGGCATCTGACCTGCAGGCAGTACAGATGCCAGAGAACGAACCAGGAAGGAAGGGTAGCCGGTACGGCGCCATTCTGTCCATGCTTCGAAGTTCTGGTTTCCGCACATTGCGAAGTATTTCTGGGTAATGATTGCTTTTACCTGAGCTTCAGTACCGGTAGCAGGGAATGCTGCAACTACGTCAGTAATGTAGCTACCTGGAGCAACATTATATGCAGCAAAACTTGCAGTAATACCCTGCTGATACAGTGTTTTAGCATCTCCCGCCAGGTATCCGTGAGCAGCAGCTTCCGCCTGCAGGAAATAGCTTTCAGCGGCAGAGATGAATTTCACAGGAGCCAGCGCAGAAGAGTCATTCTGGCCATAAGCGGCTACAGCTGTATTAGGTGCGGAGAAGTTATAATCCCATGTAGTCTTGTAGCTTCCCTGAGGAATACCAGCGATACCGAAGGTATCAGGAGTAGTTCTGTAGAAAGTGAAAACACGTGGGTCTTTCAGCGCATTCATCTGATCAACAGTAGTGCTGCTCGCGATCAGGTTCTGTGTTCTTCCCAGTCCCAGTATTTCAGCAAACAATGGGTTCTGGCTACCACCTGTAGATACATAAGTGATCTTTGCATCTGATGTCAGGAATGTTGAGCCGGCGAGGCTTGCAACACCCTGAGCAGCAAAAGCTGAATCGACTTTCAGTAAACGCAGATATGCACGGAGCTTCAGGGTATTACCGAAAGCTTTCCAGTTAGCCATATTACCACCAAAGATCAGATCATCTTTTCCTGGTTTAGCAGTACTTGCCGGATCGATCAGAGACAGGCCCCTGTTGATCATAGCGAAGATGCTGTCATATACCATTTTCTGTGGATCATAGGTAGGCGCCAGAATGTCCTGGCTACCAGCCTTGATAGCATCTCTTAAAGGAATATCACCAAATGCGTCGGTCAGTACCTGGTAGCTATAAGCCTTCAGTAACTCAGAAATACCGGCATATTGTTCTAACCTTTTGCTGTTTGTTTTATCAATGATCACCTGCAGGTCCTGCAGCGTGCCGGCGTACAGGAACTGCCATGGTCTGTCAAAGCTGGCAGGGTCCAGGTTCACCTGTTCAATGTTCTTGTACTGTGAAGAGCTGATATCCTGTGTCCAGAACTGTGCATAGATACCTCCGTAAACCTGGAAGTTGTTACCGATTACCATACCAATGTTTGCCTGGCTGGATGGCAGCAGGTAGCTGGGATCCACGTCAACGGCTTTGGTTGGGTTCTCATTAATATCCAGGAATTTGCTACAACCTGTTATTGTGAGAGACAGCGCGGCGAGAATACCCGTGGCTGCTTTTATTATATTCTTATTCATCATTATAAGCTTGCTTTTAAACATTAGAAGGTTACCCTTACATTAAAACCAAAGTTTCTCAGAGAAGGCTGCGCTGTAAAGTCAAAACCTTGCTCATTACCAGCACCACCAGAGTTTACTTCAGGATCAGCATATTTGTTCTTTGCCCACAATGCCAGGTTATTTCCGAATAAACCTACTGTCAGATCACCAAACGGAGTTCTGTGCAGTATATTCTTTGGAATACGGTAAGTCAGGCTGGCTTCACGCAGTCTGATGTAAGATGCGTTCAGAATGTTCTGACCATCAGGTTTGTTTGTCCAGTATTGTTCTGGATAATATTTAGTTGTGTTTGGCACCAGCTTGCCCGAACCATCGTCTGTTACGGAGTTAGCCCATACAGCACCTAAACGATCCTGTGCAGCAGATGCTTCAGATACACCTACGAAGTCTGTGATATCTGCAGTACGGGAGAAGAACTTGCCTCCTTGTTTGGTATCAAACAAGAGGCTGAAGTTGAACCCTTTGTAACCCGCGTTCAGTCCCCAGGAAGCCTGGTATTTAGGATTATATGAACCCAGGTAAACTGCAGTAGGAGTGCTCAGCGGAAGACCTGTAGAAGGATCTACTACTACATGTCCCTGAGCATCTTTCAGGATGTCCTGTGCGTAGAACTCACCATAAGGATGGTTTTTAGCTGCAACGATACTCATACCAGTGAAACCACCGATCACGATCTGGTCAGCAACACCTAAATCCAATACAGTGCTCTTGTTTCTGGTGTAAGTACCAAACAGTTCGATAGACAGACCGGAAGCAGTACGGATTGGTGTACCTCTTACGCCGATCTCAATACCTTTGTTCTCGATCAGACCAGTGTTCAGTGTTTTCTGAGTAGAGCCGGTAGATGGTGCTAAAGGCACTGGGATGATCTGGTCTTTAGACTTGTTCTTGTACACAGACAGGTCGATTGATATCCTGTTTTCCAGGAAGTTCAACTCAGTACCAATTTCTGTAGCGGTAGTGATCTCTGGTTTCAGGTTAGCATTACCAATAGCGTTGGAGAGTGTATAACCGTTCACACCATTGAAAGGGAAGGTAGTGCTACCAAATCCACCGTTGATGCTGGTTGCTTCATAGTAAGTACGTAACAGATATGGATCAGCATCGTTACCTACCTGCGCCCAGCTCGCCCTTAATTTACCATAGTTCAGAATGTGAGCGAATTCACTGTCTTTGAACAGTTCAGAGAATACGAATGAACCATTCACACTAGGATAGAAGAATGAGTTGTTTGATTTAGGCAGTGTAGAAGACCAGTCGTTACGTGCAGTTGCACCGATGTACACCAGGTTTTTGTAAGACAGGTTTAACTCACTGTACACACCAACCAGACGGCGTCTTGACAACGCGTCGTTAGTAACGATAGGACCATTACTGTTATCAAAGCTGTACCATCCTGGTACTACAAGACCGGCAGCATTTGTCTGCAGTTCTGTAGTATTCAGTTTGCGCTGACGGATGTTGTTACCTACCATCAGGGACGCTTTGAAATCAGGACCGAAATCTTTAGTAGCAGTTACCATGAAGTCATGTACTACTTCAGCCAGGTCATACTGGTCTTTGCTGTACAGACCTGTTGCAGTCTGCAGGTTTCTGGTCTGGCTATAGTTGCCGGCATCATCAGCAGGAGCGAAGGAGTATTTAGGAGATTTGTAAGTACGACGGTCAGAATATACGTCAACACCAACCCTTTCCAATACATTCAACCATGCTAATGGTTTGTATTCCAGGGTAAATGCACCGGTGATCCTGTCTACATCGTTCTGGTTCCTGTAGTTCTTCAGGATGAAATAAGGGCTCTTCGTATAAGCACCATAGTAACCGTAGTAAGGAACACCATTAGCGTTCAAAAGGTTACCAAAGCTATAGTAAGGATTGTTCAGGTCTCCCATTTTGTCGATAGGAATATCACGTGGTGTCTGCAATACGTTGTTGTATACAGAACCGCCACCCTGGCCACCTTGTATTACTGCGCTACTGATCTTGCTGTAGTTGAATGAAACAGAGGTACTGATCTTGTTGCTCAATTCAGCACTACCGTTAAAACGTACACCGTACTTGTTATATTTATCGTAGTTGCCTGGCATAACTCCATCAGAGTTCAGGCTATTCACTGATAAGTAATAAGAGGTCTTGTCGCCAGCGCCGGACAGTGATAGGTTAGTGTTCACAGCCTTACCCAGTTCAAAGAAATTCTTTACACCGTCTTTCTGTGCGCTATAAGCTTTCTTTAACCTTACACCCTTGATGGATTGACCCCATTCTTCTTCTGCGCCGGTAAAAGGACGGCCCCAGCTGAAGTTTTCTCTTGGATCAATATCGAAGCCATCACCAGCGCCATTCAGGTAACCCTGACCATACTTGTTCTGGAAATCAGGCAGTTTGGCAATATTGGAGAAAGTCATCGCTGAACTCAGCGTAACTTCGCTTTTCTTGTTGCCATTCTTCTTACCTTTCTTGGTAGTGATCACCAAGGCACCGTTAGATGCACGGGAACCATACAACGCTGCTGCAGCAGGGCCTTTCAGCACCGTTACAGACTCGATGTCTTCAGGGTTCAGGTCATTACCACGGTTACCGAAGTCGGAGGAAGAAAGGCTGTTGTCACCACCGTTAATGCTGGAGTTGTCGATAGGAATACCATCTACTACCATCAGCGCCTGGTTATTACCATTAATGGAAGAACCACCTCTCAATACGATCCTGGAAGAACTTCCCGGAGCATTCGCACTGGTAGAGATGTTCACACCGGCTATTTTACCTGCAAGTCCATTCAGTGGGCTGGTACTCTGACCTCTGGTCAGTTCATCATTTTTTACAGTTGGAGCTGCGTAACCAAGAGATGCTTTTTCGCGGCGGATAGCGTTAGCAGTTACAACAGTCTCAGTAAGTTTGGTAACATCGGGATATAATGCCACATTGTGTTTTGCACCTGCGCCCAGTTTTACTTCCTGGTCTTTCATGCCCACGAACTTAACGATCAGGGCTGAGGCGCCTTCTGGTACCTGAATGGTATACTCACCATTCATGTTGGTTACAGTACCGGTTGTGGTACCTTTAACAATGACTGTAGCGCCAATTACCGGACTACCATCATCAGCGGAAGTAATCTTCCCCGTAATGGGACGGTTTTGCGCAACCACCTGCCCTACCACAAACGTAGTGGACAGGAGGAAAAATAAACTTTTCCTCATAAGCTTTGTTGTTTCTGGTTGTTTAGTTAAATATTCAAATGAAATAGAATATAGATCTCAGAAAACCGACCACTGGTTCTGAAAGCTTGTCCTACGTTGATAAAACTTTAGTTGAAAAAATACATCTTGGTTCCCCTAAACGCAATTAACAATACTTGTCCTAAATTCCTTGAATGAGTATACAGAGGGGGTGAGGGGGCTACTACAGCCTTTTCTCATAAGCAATTAACCCTTCTTTGTTGTTTAACTTAATTTTAACGTTCAAATATAAGTTTATTAACAATAATTTTAACAAAAACCAGTTAACAAAATTAAGTGTTATAACATTTCTTTAACAGTCCTTTAACATAACTGGATATTTTTTATTTGTAATAACTGAAATCTGTAATATGTAAAAATGCTCCATAACACAATCTCGTAATATACTTAAATAAGTAATTGCAAAAGAATTAAAGGCAGGCGGTAGGATTACCACCTGCGCGCTCATCAACCAAAATCTAAATCCGGGTTTTGTTCCAGATTTAAATAAAAATGCGCTGCACTACTGCAGCAATATCGTAAGTGATAAACCCGTCTATCAGGAAAGACTCAACGGCTGCGTCTTTAACAACTCCAGCAACGTTTCATAAATGTCTTCATTCCTGTTATTGTACCGGAACTCACACTCCTTCAAATGCAGGTACACCGTGCTGCGGTTCAATCCCTTGAACTTTGCCAGCCGGTGTTTGGTAAGCCCCCAGAATGCATCTACATCGTCTGCAATACTGACAGCGCCTTCATTTTCAAGATTGTATAAACGGTACTGACCCAGGTCAACTACATTGCTGAAACGGCGGATCTTCTCCGCTGCACTCTGCATCTCCAGTATGGAACGGCTGCTTCTCACAACAGAATGGATCATAGACCTGCTCACATCCGGCAATATCTCGGTATGCAACCTGTCGGAACAACGGTAGATACCAAATACAACCGGCTTCACATTACGGCCGACTTCTGTTTTAACGGAAACATCTCCATCATCCACCGGGGATACATGGTGTACATTACGTACCGGGGCGGCAGCGCGATGATGGCTCTCTGCCGGCAATAAGGACTCACAATGACGGGCGATCTGTTGGCGAATCTTTTTGAGATAACTGTTTACGGTAACCCGGCTTACTCCACTAATGTTGGCAATCTGCGTGGCTGTAAGATCTTCGGCGAATAGCCGTAGTATCTCCTTAAATTTACGCTCAGAAAGGTGAGCGCCCTTTAAGTATTTGTTTTTCATGAACTAAAAGAGGTTAGAATGGCATTATAAACCTCATACTTTTTAATGGGTATGTGGCATCCTTTTATACAAACGGCTAATATGGGGGGATGAATGTAGTCCACTAGATTATTTGGGAATAACAAAAAACGCTCAATGCTGATAATCATGCATTGAGCGTTTTAATTATATGTGAATGATATACTTATCTAGTCTTCCTTTTCTCGTTCCTTCAATCCGAGCTCAGACATATCCATATCATTTTCCTCATCTAAAGTATTCCATAACTGCTTTTTCCGGGCCTTTTTCAGTAATGCCTTCTCCATCCATAATAACAGGGCCGGTAAAATGGTCAGGTTTGTGATCGTCGCCATTAACAATGTCAGGGACGTCAGCCAGCCCAAAGCCTTGGTACCTCCGAATTCGGAGAAACTAAAGATCATAAATCCTGCCAGCAGGATCAGAGAAGTATATATAATGCTCAACCCGGTCTCATGAATGGTTTGTTTCACTGTAGCCGAAATATCCAGGTCATGATGCGGTAATTCCTGCTTGAAGTTTACCAGGAAACGGATCGTCACATCTATCGCTATCCCTAATGCCACACTGAATACCAATACTGTAGACGGCTTTAAGGGTATATTCAGCCAGCCCATCACACCAGCTGTAACAGCCAGCGGGATAATATTCGGGATCAGGGAGATCAGCAGCATCCTCCAGGAACGGAAGAGATACAGCATACAGAAAATGATCAGCACAAATGCCAGCACGATGCTCTCAGTTAAACCGTTAATAATGAAACGGCTACCCTCCAGGAATATAACGCTGGTACCGGTGAAGGTTACTTTATACTTTGTACTGTCAAAGATCTGGTTCACCTGTGGCGTCAGTGAGTCCAGCAACGCAGGCAATCTGGCAGACCCTACATCCGCCATATTCACACTCACACGCGCTACCTGCCTGGTACTGTCCATAAAAGAAGACACCAGCTTGGTAAAGGCAGTAGCATTTCCACTGGCGTTAGTACCTCCCTTCATACGCAGATAAGGCGCAAGGAAACCAATATCAAACTGATTAGGCACCGAGTAGTTGGAACTATCTCCGTTATAATAAGCCTGTTTTGCAAACTTGATACCCTCTGCTACAGACAATGGTCTGGCGAAATCCGGCTGTGTTGCTATCAGCTTTGATAACTGGTCCAGTTTCTCCAATGTCTGCAAATTTACCACACCGTTTTTTTTCTTCGTATCTACCGCAATCTCCAGCGGCATTACTCCTTTAAAGTTCTTTTCGAAAAATTTAAGGTCGGTATACAACTTGTCACTTTGCGGAATGTCATCAAGCATGTGGGCCTCAGAATGCAATTTCAGCATACCAGCCACCGCACCTACTACCAGCAGGCCGGTCACTCCGTACACCCAGGGACGGTATTTAAACACCAAAGCAGTTAGTCCATCCAACAGGGCACGGAACCACCTGTTATTCATGTAGTTGGTGTGTTTCGTCTTGGGAGCAGGCAGATAGCTTAATACTGAAGGCAGGAAAATGAATGAGATCAAAAAGATCAGCATGATATTCAATCCTGCTACCACACCAAACTCTTTTAACAGGGCGCTCTTGGTGAAACAGAACACACCAAAACCGATCGCTGCCGTCAGATTAGTAAAAAGGGTCACAACCCCCATACGCTGGATCATATGTACCAGCGCCCGGGTCTTATTACCATCCTTGGCATATTCCGTATGATATTTATTGAGGAAGTATACACAGTTCGGAATACCGATGACCACAATCAATGGTGGGATCAATGCCGTCAGCAGGGTGATCTTATATTGCAACAATACAATCGTGGCCACAGACCATATTACCCCGATTGCTACTACGATCATGGACATCAGCACCGCTCCAAATGACCTGAAGAAAAGGAACAGGATCAGCGCTGTCAGCACGAATGATAATTTCAGGAACAGTCCCAGCTCGTTCGCCACTTTCGTAGCCACTATAGTACGGATCAGCGGTAATCCGCTCATGCGTACTTCAGTATGATGTTTTTCGGCAAAAGCATTTCCCAGTTTCATCACGTTGCTTACTACCTCAATACGGCGGGCAGTACCCATTACCCCCTTATTGACGTTGATCATCATCATGTAAGCATGCGTGTCGGGATTATAGAGCAGGCCTTTATAAAAAGGAAGATTATTCAAAGCCCCTGCAAGACTGTCCAGTACCGCCTGCTGCTGCAGATCGCCCCTGAATAAAGGCTCAGCACTCAGTTTGCGGGTACTGTCATTTTTCACAAGATTAATGGCAAATGGTACACTCAGCACATTCTCCACAAACTCCACCTTCCTGACATCTTCATTCAACTTTACATAGTCGTGAAAGAAATCCTTCTGAAAGAAACTATCAGTCTGGACACCTATCACAATCATATTACCATCTTCACCAAATAAACCTTTAAACTGGAGATAATCCTTGTACTTCAGGTTGTCAAGCGGTATAGATTTGTTAGCCTCATAGGACAATTCTACCTTACTGGCATAATAAGTCATCACTGCAGTGCTCAACAATAATAAAACCAGGAGTGGTAGACGGAATTTCAATACGAATCCTGCTAAGCGTTGCCACATACGCGTCTTTATAATTTAGTAGGGCGTAAAGGTAATTAAAGTTGTCTAAAAAAAGGGCGTCAGGGATATATGCGGGTAGGTGTCATAAAGTAACAACATATAACTATTTTTGATGCATGTACCGCTTCCTGACTTCCCTTTATGCCATTTTTAGCCTATCCTGCCTGACTTCCCCTCAGGCTGATGCCCAGACTCCCGTTGGCCAATGGAGTGACTATCTTCCATGGCGTCCTGCTGTTGCAGTTACTGTGAAAGCTGATAAAATATACTGCGCTACCTCTCAGGGACTATTCTCCGTTACCACCGGTGCAGATGAAGAGATCAGCAGGTATAGCAAGATCAATGGCCTTCACGATATCGGGATCAGCGCTATAGCTGCCGGCGATGATGAAATACTGATCGCATACCGTAATAGCAACATTGATCTGCTGAGCGGCAATAACAGCTTCAATATTCCCGACCTGATGCGAAAACAGGTAGCTGCAGACAAATCTATTTTCCACATCTTCTACTATAATAATAACGCCTATCTCTGTACAGGTCTCGGAATAGTGGTTGTAAACACTTCCATTCCTGAGATAGCAGCTACCTATGTGGTAGGCAGCACCGGTGAATATACTCCTGTCTATTCCCTGGCATTCCTCAATGGCTCCCTGTACGCAGCCACTTCAGAAGGTATCAGAACAGCGGCGCTCAACAGCAATAATCCATCCGACTATAGAAACTGGTCCACTCTCAATCAGGGCCTGCAACAGGACACCATTCAGGAGATCATCTCTTTCAATAATCAGCTGATATGCCGCCAGGGTAATCAGTTATTCCGGTTCTCCAACAATACCTGGACATCATGGTATACAGATGGTTGGCATATTAATAATATAGACGTACATGGTAGTCAGCTGTTCCTTAGTGAACAGCAATCCGGAGGCGCCGCCCGCATCATCGTCCTCGATGCCGGCGCCAACCTCATAAAAACATTACAGCATCAGCTGATAGACGCGCCTTTACAGACAGCCAATACCGGCAATGAAACATGGATAGCGGATTCGCTTCAGGGATTGATCCGGTATAAAACTGATGACAACAGCTTTACAGCTATTCATCCTGATGCACCGGCCAGTATCATTACCGGCAACATGCTGTTTGTGAATAATACGCTCTGGGCTACTGCCGGTAGCGTTAGCAGCGACTGGAAAGCCAGCGGTAACAGTAACGGCTATTACACTTATTCGCAAGGCAGCTGGACTCAGTTCGATCACAACACCCAGCCTGCACTGGAGTCCGTTTCGGACCTCATCACCCTTTCTCCCGATCCCGGCAGTCAGGGTTGTTACCTGGGCTCCTTTGGAGGAGGGCTGATATATGCTGCTCCCAATGGCGGCTATACTATTTTCAAACAAGGTGTACTACCGCCCGTCGCCAATAATCCCAATGCCTATAACGTCAGCGGCCTGACCACAGACGCCACAGGCAACCTATGGCTGGCAGCCTATGGCGCCTCCGGCAATCTCCTGCTGAAAAAGCCTGACAACACCTGGGTATCCTTTCGCAGCCCCTATGTCATGACAGGGAATGCCATCAGCCAGTTACTGACGGACGACTATGGCCTGGTATATATGGTTTCCCCACAAAGCAATGGCCTGTTTGTACTGAATCACAACAATACTCTTGACAATAAAAACGACGATCAATGGCGGCAATATCGCCTGGGCAGCAATCAGGGCAACCTGCCTTCCAACGACGTCTACTGCCTGGCAAAAGATAAAAATGGCAGCATCTGGGTCGGCACAGCCAGGGGTATTGCTATTATCAACTGTCCGGGACAGGCCGCTGCTGAGGGATGTAATGCTATCCTGCCAATCATCCAGCAGGACAATTTTGCCGGCTACCTATTCCAGGATGAACAAGTAACCTCCATTGCCATAGACGGCGCCAACCGCAAATGGGTAGGCACCCTCAATGGCGCCTGGCTGGTAAGTGAGGAAGGAGATCAGATCCTGCAACAATTCAATACAAGCAACAGTCCGCTTCCTGACAATCATATTTACACCATCGCCATAGATCCTCAAACAGGAGAAATATACTTCGCTACAGGAAAAGGCCTGATGTCATGGCATGGCACAGCCACAGCGCCCGTCTCCAGCATGACACGGGATTCCGTATTGGTATTCCCTAACCCTGTTCCACACAATTACAGTGGCACTATCGCCATCCGGGGGCTGGTGCAGAATACAAGGGTGAAGATCACCGACATCAGCGGAAAAATGGTGTTCCAGACCAGGGCTTTCGGCGGACAAGCCATCTGGAATGGATTGGATTATACCGGGCACCGGCCACAGTCCGGCGTATACCTGGTATTTGCAGCCAGCGAAACAGGAGGGGAGCACATGGTCACAAAGATTGTATTTATCAATTAACGCCCGCTAATCGTACATTTGAATCCAGCAGCTGCTGTCAGGTATGTTACACAAAACTCGCGGGATAGTATTAAGAACGGTCAAATATGGCGATACCAGCGCCATTGTCAATATATTCACGGAACTCTTCGGGGTGCAGTCGTATATGGTGAACGGAGTTCGTTCTTCCAAACCCCAGGC
The DNA here is from genome assembly GCF_900142925.1 of Chitinophaga sp. CF418. GTDB lineage: Bacteria > Bacteroidota > Bacteroidia > Chitinophagales > Chitinophagaceae > Chitinophaga. The sequence goes on along the minus strand of NZ_FRCN01000002.1, from coordinate 630,809 downwards.
GAAGGGCAATCTCTTGCAGCCCGGCAACATCCTGGAACTGGTAGTATATCATCATGAGCAAAAGAGTATCCAGCGTATTTCTGAGTTTAAACTGGGTTATATCTACACCTCCCTGCACTTCAATATCGTCAAGAATACGGTTGCACTCTACATGATAGAGCTCTTGCAGAAAAGCCTGCGGGAACCGGAACAACAACTGGAACTGTATTATTTTTCAGAACAGGCACTACAGGCACTCGATGTAGCACCACTATCCATTGCTGCGAATGTTCCCCTGTATTTCACCCTCAAACTTGCTGAGCACCTGGGTTTCCGGTTAAATGGCCGGTATTCGGAGTATGCACACTATCTTGACCTGCAGGAAGGTTCATTCACAGATCTGCCACCTCACCACAGCAATTACCTGGATGCTGCCAACAGCGAGATAACGGACCGTCTTTTTCAATGTACTAATTGGGAAAGTCTTGGAGAGATCAATATGAATAAGGATAAACGCAGAAAACTTTTGTATGCTTACCTGGACTTTTTCAGGCTGCACTTACCAGACTTCCAGGAACTGAATTCACCTCCCATCCTGCACGAAATACTGGAATAGACCAGCTATTTATCGTATAACAAGGTAGTTGCTTTACCATCAAATACAGCATAGCTGCAATAGTACAACCAGTCTCCCAGGTTGATATAGCGGCTGTCGGGCCCAACCTGCAAATCCAATGGCAGGTGACGATGTCCAAAAATAAAGTAGTCAAAATGGGATTGCTGTAAGATCTCTTTGCTGTAGATCGCCAGCCATTCATTCTCTTCTCCGAGGAATTTCTCCAGCTCCATACCTGTGGCAGCACGGCTTTTACGGCTGAAATAATTGGCCAGGCCAATGCCCCAGGAAGGGTGGATCAATGAGAATAATGCGCGGCATATGGGGTTGCGGAATACTTTCTTCAACATTTTATAACCATGGTCGCCCGGTCCCAGACCATCACCATGACCGATGTAAAAACGTTTGCCGCCTATATCGTAAGTTTTGGGTTCATAGTGAACGGGAATATCCAGCTCTTCTTTAAAATAGCCATCCATCCACATATCATGATTCCCGATGAAAACGGAGATGCCAATGCCCTTATCTCTCAGCTCAGCCAGTTTCCCTAACAGGCGGGTATATCCCTTAGGGATCACTTCTTTATATTCAAACCAGAAGTCAAAAATATCACCTACCAGGAAGATGTGTGCTGCATCCTGCGAAGCGGCATCCAGCCACCTCACAATATGCCTTTCCCTATCTCTGCTGGCAGTAGGATTGGGCACACCCAGGTGAAAGTCCGATGCGAAATAAACACGTTTGCCCTCCGGAAGAGGAATGGAATAGTCCACAGCGGACAGTCCATGCTCCATAGATGATTACATTTTTCCGGTCTGTAAAAAACGAAATACAGCCCGTAGATGATTAAGCGATTTGCACTGCGAAGTAATAAATAACTATTTAACAAAACAACTAAATGGGAAAACCCGGTCATACGAACAGGCCGGATATCATCGGAGGACCATTAGTATCAGCGGTTTCAGATAGGAATTGCGGGCGCCGCAACTCAGGGTTTCCTTATCCCCGACTCAAGGTAAGCAGCCTCAATATCTGTCAGATCAGCTTTGACTGGATCACTGTAGCCATTGTACAGGAAGATCTCCCAGGCATATTTGGGATGAATGAGATTGATATACAACACCTCACCATTCCCTCTTATGAATTGCAGCTGGGTGGCGCTGGTGCTGACAATCTTCACACCTTTACCCGCCAGGTAAGTACTATCTTCCAAAAGGGTCGTGTTGTTGGCAGTCTGCAAAGAAAGGAAGCTCTTTTCACCGAAAGCAGCCTTCAGAGATCGTAATTTATCTCCTGCCGGCCTGAAAATTACCGCAGTTGGTCCTTTTACGATCAGCGTATTAGTAGTATCAATGGTATTACGAGACTGCTCAGAGGCTTGTCCACAAGACGCCAGTAAAACAGCGGAAAACAGCAAGAGAAATAACCTGGTCATAGCGAGCCGGTATAACATAATCATTTAAAAGAACAGCGCATGATGAGGATCACGCGCTGCTTAAATATGCTTAACAATTAATAATTCATTCATCTACCAGGAACACATATACTTCGCGGGGTCCATGTATACCTACCACCAGTGTTTTTTCAATATCTGCGGTACGACTGGGACCGGAAGCAAAGTGTATCGACGATGGCAGCTCTCCCTGGTACTTGTCTTTTAGACGGGCTATTGCATCTTTCAGATCGAATACCAGCTGGTGCGTGTAAGCTATCACAATATGTACCGGTGTATATACCGGCAATGCTCTGCCGGATGGTTGCGCAGCGCTCAGCACCATGGTGCCTGTACGCGCTACCAGCAGCTCGCAATCTGTGATCGCAGCTGCTGCGGTATGCATATCTCCTTTGTTGATAAAGGGAAATTGCTGCAACTGGAAATCCTTCATTATGGAAGGCGTCTGACAATGTACGTCTTCCCATTCCCGGGAAGCAACCAAAGCGAGCAGATTGTCCAACAGCTCATTCCTGCTGGTGCAGAAAATGAACTTCCCCTGTAAACGGGCAAACTCCTCTGCAAACTTCATCTCCAGGCCATCATGCTCTTTCACAAAAACGGAACTGTTGCCCTCCGAATTGGGGAAGGGCAACTGCACCGATTGGCTCAATGCATTTCTCACTCTTTTGAGAATATTTTCCTTGGCAGGAGATATTTTCATATCAGCTTACGCATTAGCAGGAGTAGGAGAAGGATTGATGATATCAGCCGGGTGTACGCCATCTGTGGTCATACCTTCCTTATTGGCGATATGCTCACGGTGTACATCCCATGGACGTTTACCGATCAGTCTTTCCAGGTCTGCCTGGTACAATACTTCTTTTTTCAGCAGTTCCTGCGCCAGCGCTTTCACATTTTCCAGCTTATCGGTCAGCAGGTTCTTGGTACGGATATATGCTTTCTCGATCAACAGGCGAACTTCCTCATCGATCATTTTAGCTGTCTCTTCGGAATAAGGTTTGGTAAATGCCTGATCGCTGTTCGGATCGTAGAAGGACACATTACCAACTTTATCGTTCATACCATACACAGTTACCATTGCATAGGCCATACGGGTGATCACCTGCAGGTCATTCTGGGCACCGGTGGATACTTTACCAAAAACGATGTCTTCCACTGCACGGCCGCCAAGGGTCATACAGATATCATCCAGCAGCTGTTCGGTATTGTAGAGGTATTGTTCTTTCGGCAGATATTGCGCGTAACCTAATGCCGCTACACCACGGGGAACGATCGTCACTTTCACCAGCGGATTAGCATGCTCCAGGTACCAGCCACAGATAGCGTGACCAGCTTCATGGTATGCGATCACTTCTTTCTCTTCAGGGGAAATGATCTTGTTTTTCTTTTCCAGACCGCCAATTACCCTGTCAACCGCGTCATTGAAGTCTTCCATTTCTACTTCCGTTTTGCCTTTACGGGCAGCGATCAGGGCAGCTTCGTTACATACGTTAGCAATATCGGCGCCGGCAAAACCGGGTGTCATGGAAGCCAGTTTCTTGATATCCAGGTTTGGAGAAGTCTTGATCGGTTTCAGGTGCACGTCAAAGATAGACTCACGACCTACCAGGTCTGGTTTATCGATGGAGATCTGACGGTCGAAACGGCCGGGACGCAGCAACGCTGTATCCAGTACATCCGGACGGTTGGTGGCAGCCAGAATGATGATACCGCTATCGGTACCGAAACCATCCATTTCTACCAGCAACTGGTTCAGGGTGTTCTCACGCTCATCATTGCTCATCATTACGTTCTTACCCCTTGCACGGCCAATTGCGTCAATTTCGTCGATGAAGATGATACAAGGCGCTTTTTCACGGGCCTGCTTGAACAGGTCACGCACACGGCTTGCACCTACACCCACAAACAATTCAACGAAATCAGAACCGGACATTGAGAAGAATGGTACCTGGGCTTCACCTGCCATTGCTTTCGCCAGCAAGGTCTTACCGGTACCCGGAGGGCCTACCAGCAGGGCGCCCTTAGGGATCTTACCACCCAGCGCGGTATATTTCTTTGGATTTTTCAGGAAATCAACGATTTCCATCACTTCCACTTTCGCCTCATCCAGACCAGCCACATCACTGAAAGTGATATTTACACGGGTACCTTTATCGAAAAGGGTGGCTTTGGATTTACCAATGTTGAAGATGCCACCTGGGCCGCCACTGCCACCGGCAGGACCACCCATTTTACGCATCAGCAGTACCCACAGTCCAATCAGCAACACTAATGGTAACAGTAACTGGATAAATGGTTCGAACCATCCCTGTCTGTCCTCATAGATCACTTTCACCTGGTCTTCGAGTGGTGTGTTTGCCTGGGCCTTGTCCATATCAGCCTTGAAGCTTTCTTCGCTACCTATGCTGAAGCGGAAGTGAGGACCCTGATTAGCAGCGCCGAAACGGCCTTTGGATACTTTATCGAATTTAGACTCATTCAGTCTTTCCTTCTTTATGTAAACCTCTACCGATTTTTTATTCACCACCACCAGCTTATCCACATCACCTGGTTTCAGGTAATTCACCAGGAATTCCTGGAAACTTAGCTCTTTGGGCTGGGCACCGAAGTTAAAAAAGTTCATTGCCAGCAAGGCTACCCCGATAAAGGCATAAACCCAGTATATATTGAACTTTGGTCCTTTCTTTGGCGATTTGTCTCCCTTGTTGAAGTTGTTGCCTCTTTCCATAATCTTACGATCCTTTTTTAAGGATGTCGGTAATAGTTAAAAGTTATTAGTTTGTATCATTATGCTCCATTCGTTCTGCATCACTCCACATGTCCTCCAGACTATAGAACTGTCTGGTTTCAGGTTGGAATACATGCACCACAACATTCACATAATCTACCAGTATCCATTGTTGTGCGGTAAAACCCTCGTGCTTGTAAGGCTGCTCGCCGATGTGCTGCGACACCTGGTCTTCCACGAAGTCGGCTATAGCCCTCACCTGTGTATTGGAGTTAGCCTCACATATTACAAAGAAATCAGCCACAGCTTCAGGAATCTGGCGCAGATCCAGGGAAACAATATTCTCTCCCTTTTTCTCCTGGATGGCCTTGATGATGGTGGAAAAAATCTCGCTTTCTCTACTCAAGCGTGTTAACGCTTTCTTTCTCGTACTCAGAACGGTTAAGGGTGCCAATAAAATCTCTTTTGGTTAAAAATAATCTTTAATTGTCAAAATTACTAAAGAAGGAGCAAATAAACGCCGGAAGGTGATATTGTTACAATATGTAATAATCCATGATATGCGGGACTTTAACGCCTATAAATCATACACTTGTCTAATACCTTGCTCTCCTGCTGGCGCCTGCCCGAATGTTAAGAAAAAGATAAAATGATTTACTTTGCTGCGTCAAAGTAAATCAGAAAAGAATTTTCCCGTGATCGGACAGCCATTATACATTTTAGACACAGTAGACAGCACCAATAACTATGCCATGGAGCAGGTAAATACAGGGCAGGTGACACCCGGTACGGCCTGGTTTGCCATGGAGCAAACAGCAGGAAAAGGACAACGCGGCAAGCAGTGGTTATCCCCGCCAGGAGAAAACATCATACTGACTATCGCCCTGCAACCCGGTATGCTGCCACTTTCCAGACAATTCATGCTAAGTGCAGCAGTAGCTCTCGGTGTCTACGACTGGTTCAGCAAATACGCCGGTGATGAAACCGCTATCAAATGGAGCAATGATATTTACTGGCGTGACAGAAAGGCAGGAGGCATCCTGATCGAAAATGTATTGCGTGGCAATACATGGCAATATGCCATTACAGGCATGGGTATAAACATCAATCAGACAGTCTTCCCCGGACACCTTCCCAACCCTGTATCCCTTAAACAGATCACCGGTAAAACCTGGGACGCCATTGAGCTGACCCGCGACCTCTGTGCCTGCCTCAATGAGAGATTGAAACTACTCCATCCTGCTCATTATGACAGCCTGCTGGAAGCGTATAAAAGTAAACTCTTCCGCTTTGGACAATCTGGCACCTACCGCATGAACGGGGAGTATTTTGAAGGCATCATCCGCGATGTGCTCTCTGACGGTAAATTATGCCTCGAAAAAGACGGAGAAGTACTACAGCTGGGATTTGGCGAGGTGGAGTTCATTATCGTAAAATGACCTATTTCCAGGCTCTGAAGGAGGCTTGCTCTTCCAGCTGCCACTGCTTTAACTTTCCCGGAAAAAGGGGAGAAATTCCCTGCACAAAATAAACCCCGGTACCATATTCCCGTGCCAGCGGATGACTGATCTGTCCGGTTTTGGTATAGGCGGACGCATATTTCCGAACATGTTCTCCCAGGCCATCTCCTACTATGATCAGATAATGCAGGGTATCGTTAGGTGGAAACCAGAACACATAATCGGCATTGAAGGTAATGGCAGGGCTGACTTCTCTGCCGGCATAGTAATTTATAGCCCCCGCCTGACCATAATTGTCACAAAGGATCAGTGTGTTTCTTCGCTCATTCATCGGCACTTTTTCATAGGCCTGTACTACCAAGCCAGCCAGTTCCCGCCAGCCAAGCATATCGGCAAAATCCTGCGGCATGGAATGGACTTTTCCATCCTCCCATTTTGCAAAAATTTCCCGCCTCCGCTCGTTCATAGACCGTTCCAGGTTATGAGGTTCCATTACCGGGAAAATCATCCTGAAAAGTAGCAGCGTTGGTGCCATGATCAATGGTAGGCATAGCCACCGGAGCCAGGCATTCAATGACCTTCGTTTGGAAAAGATATGCTCCCAATAAACACTTCCAAAAGCGATCAGCACTGGATAAAGCCCCAATGCATAATAAGGCTTGGCCCTTAGGTAGACAAACAACGCCATCACGAACAGGAATGCCCATCCTATAAAACGGTAAGGCTTAAAGGACTCATACCTCGCAAACCCAGCCAAAGCTGCTCCCCATACCAGCGTTCCAAAAAGGAAGAATAACAGCTGCTCTATCATAAAACCCGAACGTGCCACATTCACCAGCTGGGTGCTTGCCAGCTCTTTCATGTGGTGAATAACAGGCATGCCATTCCTGATTTGCCAGATCACATTGGGCGTCGCCAGCAGTAATGCTATCAACAAACCGCCATACAGGTATTTATTCAGGAAAATTTTCCGCTGGGAAGAGATCAGCAAGGCAGGCAACAAACCCACAGCCAGGAAGAGAATATTGTATTTGTTCAGGAAGGCAAGCCCTATTACAGCTCCAAGCCACAACAGCAGGTATGATGCTTCATTTTTTATATAAAGTATCAGCAAGTAAAACACCAGTGTCCAGCTAAACACATCAAAACTGTTAGGCTGATATAGCATGTTAATTCTTGACATGGCAGAACAGATAAATACAACGGCTGCAAATATCTGCGCATACCATCCTCCCTTCAGCAATTCAATCAGCTTCCATATCACCAACATTGTCAAAGCACCAAATAAGGCCGGAAAGAATCTCACCCAGAATACCCCACCTCCCAGCCACTTAATAAGCAGGGAGAGGAAAGCCGTAAAAGGTGGAACTGACAGGTAGCCTGCCGCCAGGTGATTGGCCTGATCAAGATGCAGGAATTCATCCCTATGAAGGTCATATGCGGGGTGAACGATCAGAAAATGGAATACCAGCTTGAATAACAGGAATAGTATCAGTAACAGATAAGAACGTCTGGGCATCAGGAGGCTGAGATATCAGATTAAAAAAAGAAGGATTACATGTTATCATCGCTACAGCTCATAGGTAAGGGTATGATAACATGTAATCCGTTATAATATAATCTTGTACTGCACACAGATAGTTGGTTAAATAGGCAGTTCATCAAAAAGACCAGTTGATGAGAACAAGATTTTGGTTGATAAAGGTTAAGTCCAAGTTGTGAAATATTTGTTAATTTATCAAATCAAAAATTGCAACTTTGCTACAAAGAGCCTACCCTTAACCCTTGCTTCAACCATCTAACCCGCCATATTTCCGCACATCATGCCATCTTCCACATGCGGTTACATTAGCATATCGTTAGCATTCCTCTTTTTGTAATTTTACTACATGTCCTCCGTAAACAGTAAAAATAACAGATCTGTTCATCGTAAAGAGCTCAAAATCAGCGATGATCTTTCACAGGTAAGTGTTGGGCAGGAGAACCTGCCAAAGGTACCGGCAAAGAGTACTTTTTCCATTCATTCCCGTTCTACCAATCCTTGCAGGGAATATATCTCTGCCAGCAGAAGGGATTACTATAAAATTTCCCTTATCACGAAAGGCGGGGGTATACTGACCCTGGGAGAACGTACCTATGTTATCAAGGCGCCTGCCATGGTGTTTGTCAATCCGCTGGAGGTAAAGACCTGGCAGCCGGAAGGAGAACAGGATGGCTATTATTGCATGTTTACTGAACACCTCTTTGAAACAGAGCGCCGCTACCGCGATGAACTGTTACATCATCCGCTGTTCCAGACCGGCACTAACCCTGTGCTCAGTTTGACTGAACAGCAGGGAGAATATATGCTGCAACTTTTTGAGCGACTACGTAAAGAGAATATGGAAGGTGATGCTTACCGCCTGGAAGCCATCACCATCTATCTCCAGCTATTATTGCTGGAGTCTAAAAGAATCGGCGTGAATGAATTTGTGCCTCAGCGCACACTCACTACAGCACAGTTACTCGCAGAACGTTTCACAGATACCCTGGAAAAGCAGTTCCCAATCACTTCAGAACAGGAGCAACTACAGCTGAAAACAGCTGGCGATTTTGCACTGACCCTGAACGTGCACCCTAATCATCTGAATGCAACTGTAAAAAGAGTCACAGGCCGTACCACCAGCGAGCATATCCGCCAGCGGATACTACTGGAAGCAAGATTACTGCTGCTGCATACCGAGTGGCCTATTGCCATTATCGCGCATTGCCTGGGGTTTGAGGAACCCGCCAGTTTTTCTCACTTCTTTAAAAGCCAGACAGGGCATACGCCGCATACATTCAGAACTCTATAAAACGGGGAATCAGGCGCTATCTCCAACCCGATATGTAGTTAACAACATTGGTCTATACAAAAACAGCTCCTGACGGAGCTGCTTTGATTAAATATTGTGTCAGGAATCCTTATCCTTCTTTATTTCGCTTTATAACCCCAATCCTGCAGCCATTTCACGACTTTCTCCTTGTAATCACCCTGTATCAGGATCTGGCCGTCTTTTGCACTACCGCCGGTACCACACTTCGTTTTCAGTTCCTTTCCCAGTTTTTCCAGGTCTTCAGTCTTACCGATGAAACCATCTACCAGGGTTACCACCTTACCTGCGCGTTGCTTGGTGTCCAGTTTTACGCGCAGCTGCTGTTGAGCAGGAGGCAGGGTATCTGTTTCTTCCGGTTCATTGCTTTCCGGCCTGAAACCGGGATCGGTGGAGTAGATGATACCGCCAGTGTTAGTTTTCTTCTTTGACATAGCAATAATTTTAGGTTCGGTTAACGATAACCTGCAATGCGGCAGGATGGATCCGGAAAGCTACTTTGCCCTCTTCCTTAAGTGGCACCGCATCTCCATCCACCTGCAGATGCTGCAGTTCTTTGCTTTTTACAACAATTGTTTCCCCTGTATAGTGTTGCATATAACGGGTCTTGTCAATATTGCCCAGCAATGAATATAGTCCGATTGGAATGAGTCCGAGGAATTTGATCGGTGGTACTACACAAAGGTCCAGTTTACCGTCAAATACATTTGCCGTAGGAGCCAGTTTAAATTCGTAGCCGAACTGGTTCCCGTTAGCGACTGTTAGCAGAAAAGCCCTTTCCTGCAGACTTTTGCCGTCAACATTTATTTCGTAGGAGGGCCCTTTATAACTATTGAAACTCTTTATAACCAGTTTTGCATAGCCCCAGAGACCACGTTTGGTCTTATGGCGGAACTGATCTGCTACGAGTGCATCGAAGCCCACGCCTGCATTACTCAGGAACAGGTATTCATTGGCATATCCCACATCTATTGCCTGGCGCCTGCCATCGGCAATCACTTCCAATGCACGGGATACCTTCAATGGTATCTTCAGCGCTCTTGCCAGACCATTACCACTTCCCAGCGGAATGATCGCCAGGGCGGTATTGCTTCCTACCAGGCCCTGGGCAATTTCATTAATAGAGCCATCGCCGCCAACAGCCACTACTGTGTCCGTTCCATTTGCTACTGCGGCTTTTGCCAGGTCAGTGCCATGCCCCAGGTATTCCAGATGTGTTATTTCCACAGAAAAAGCTTTCGGAGTTAAATATCTCCGGATAATACCCTCCAGGCGTTTCTCTCTATCTGTACCTGCCTTCCGGTTTATGATGAATAGAATCTTTCTCAACGTTAGGGATATTTGATATTAGATTGCTTTTAAACTTAGATCAAGACTTACTGCATGATGAATCACAGCTCCTACAGAGACATAGTCAACTCCGGTTCTGGCATATTCCTCCAATGTGCTCAGATTGATACCACCGGACGCTTCTGTTTCATACCTGCCATCTATCAGTGTTAATGCCTCTGTGATCTGTGCCGGAGAGAAATTATCCAGCATGATCCGATGCACCTGCCCGACAGCCAGTACCTCTTTCACATCTTCCAGGTTACGGGTTTCTACTTCTATCTGTAAAGGCAATTGTTGACGATGCAGGTAAGCCACTGTTTTGGTGACAGCTTCCGTAATACCTCCAGCGAAATCAATATGATTATCTTTCAACATCACCATGTCATAAAGTCCCATACGATGATTTACACCTCCTCCGATGCGCACCGCTTCTTTTTCCAGCAAGCGGAAGTTAGGCGTGGTTTTGCGTGTATCGAGCAGGCGGGTGTGATATCCTTCCAGTATATCCACGTACTGACGCGTCAGCGTGGCGATACCGCTCATTCTCTGCATACAGTTCAAAACAAGGCGTTCTCCCATCAGTAGGGTGTGCACAGAAGCTTCTACTTCAAATGCCACTTCTCCCGCCTTCATACTATCTCCATCCTTTTTGAACGGCTTAAAAACGGATGATGCATCCAGCCGGTGGAAAATAGCTGCTGCTACTTCCATTCCCGCCAGAATCCCGTCTTCTTTGATCTTTAGTCTGGCGCCGCCTCTTGCATCTGCGGGAATGCATGCTAAGGTGGAATGATCGCCATTTCCTATGTCTTCGGCCAATGCGCTGCGAATAAGATCTGTAAATGCTGGTTCCTGTAACATACTATCGATTTGAGAGAACGAAAGTAAGTGAATTTCAGAAAGCACGCCGGAACAGACTTTCTGTAATATAAAAAAGTCCGGGCCAGGCCGGACTTTCGATTATCAATCTTAACAATTCTTTATTTATTTGTTCTCGAAGCGTAATTCATTCAGCACCATCGAGCCACCCTTCTTCTGCAGGAAGAAAGATGTACGGTAAGCACCTCCGGTGGTGCCCACGTTCGCGATACCCACTCGTGAACCACCTGCGCTTTCCACCTGGTGGATCAGTTCAAATGATTTCACCTGATTTTTTGAGAAGAAATCTTTCAGGATAATTTCTGCCTGTGCTTTGCTGTAAGAATTGGATTTACCTGCCATGCTGATTTCTACAGTATTATCAAGGTAACGGGATAGTGCGCTCGCATCGCCTTGTTTAATTGCACTCACTACATCTTCGAAAGGGCCTGCTGCAGTAGATTTTAAGGTAGCGGCTGACAGTGTAAGTGCAGTGATAATGACGCCAAACAACACAACTCCAAGCACATACATTAACTTTTTCATCGTCAGTATTTTATTAAGTAGTAAAGTTTTCATCATTATAGTGAAATGGGCTAAAACTATGCCAATTTGCAGGAGAGCTTTTAAAATACAATTATCGTTGTATTGTACAGTGATTAATTAATGCGAATATATTAATATATATTTTTAGAATAAAACCTAACTGTAATAAAGTTCTTTCACTGCTATATGATTTTTGGTGCCATTTCAATAAGTTTGATACCGATTCACGGATGCTTCATAACTTTGGCCTCCTTTACAGCATTTACAGAACAAGAAAATTACAACCGGAAATATGGAAAAGAAAAGAGCCATTCTCGTTATCATGGATGGATGGGGGCAAGGACAGGTTCCTGCCGCTGACGCTATAGCACATGCTAAGACTCCTTTTGTAAGCAGTCTGTATTCAAAATACCCACACAGCACTCTCGTTACCTGTGGCGAAGAGGTAGGCTTGCCGGAAGGCCAGATGGGTAACTCCGAAGTAGGCCACCTGAACCTCGGCGCAGGACGTATTGTATACCAGGAACTGCAACGTATCAATGTAGCCGTCCGCACTGGCGAACTGGCTGGCAACAGCGTATTGCAGGAGACGTTCAATTATGCGAAAGACAATGACAAGGCCCTGCATCTTATCGGGCTTGTCAGCGATGGTGGTGTACACTCACACATCAATCATCTGAAAGCACTGACACAGATAGCAAAAGATAAAGGACTGACCAAAGTATTCATTCACGTCTTCACTGATGGCCGTGATACCGATCCTAAAGGCGGTCTGGGTTACATGGAAGACCTGGTAGCCCACCTGAAACAAACTACCGGCCAGGTGGCCAGCATTACCGGCCGCTATTACGCCATGGACCGCGATAAACGCTGGGAACGCGTGAAGCTGGCCTACGATGCACTTGTACACGGTACCGGCACACCCACCCAGGATGCAATTACCGCTATCAAAGCTTCCTACGCTGAAGGCGTTACCGATGAATTCATCAAGCCTATCGTAGTAACCGATGCCCAGCAGAAACCAATTACCACTGTTCAGCCGGGCGATGCAGTACTTTGCTTCAACTTCCGTACTGACCGTTGCCGTGAGATCACGCAGGTACTTACCCAGCAGGCTTTCCCTGACTTCGGTATGGCACCGCTTGCACTGCACTATACTACCATGACCGAATATGACAAGACCTACAAAGGCGTTCATGTTATATTCGAAAATGATAACCTGGAGAACACAATCGGCGAAGTACTGGAAGCGAATAACCGTACCCAGATCCGTATCGCTGAAACAGAGAAATATCCGCACGTATCCTTCTTCTTCTCCGGCGGACGTGAGAAAGAATTTAACGGAGAACGCCGTCTTATCGTAGCCTCCCCAAAAGTAGCTACCTACGACCTGCAACCTGAAATGAGCGCTTACGAGGTGACCAGCACCATCGTTACGGAAATAGAAGGCAAATCTGCCGACTTTATCTGCCTCAACTTTGCGAATGCAGACATGGTGGGCCACACGGGTATCTGGGAAGCCGCCATTAAAGCGGTAGAAACAGTGGATACCTGCGTAAACAAAGTGGTAACTGCTGCCCTGGCAAATGATTACACTGTGTTCCTTACTGCTGACCACGGTAATGCCGACTTTATGATCAACAATGACGGCACTCCAAATACTGCACATACTACCAACCTGGTGCCTTACTTTATTATCGGCAATGACTTTAAAGGAGCACTAAAACCGGGTAAACTGGGAGATGTGGCGCCTACCATCCTTACGCTGATGGGCCTTCCTATTCCGAAGGAAATGACCGGTAACATACTGATCTAAAGTATCATACAACCGCTTTTGAAAGCTGTCCGCCTGTGGTGGACAGCTTTCTTATTTTATATTATTTCTGTCCTGTAACTATTCACGGAGATAATACGTTTTACGTTTTTTAGTGCTCTCGACAGATTTGCTCATGCATCAGATGCGCCGTTTTCACGGCGCATTAACTTTTTTATAGTATTTGCCTTCCCCACATCATATACTCGTAGCTTTAAACGTTCTTCACTAAATTTGCAGGATGGATCATCGTTTTTCATGGACATTGGTGGCTGTTGTTGCTTTAACTGTTTCCTGCCGTACCGGAGACAGGGCCAGTCAGAGTAAAGAGCATACGTACAGGGATCTCAAAGGTTATTTTCAGGAAGAACTGAATAGCATCAATACACATAAACCAGCCTTAGAGAAAACCATCGTCATGAACGGCCAGCGCGACAGTCTGACCATTACCGCCCCTGATTCAGCACAGTTACAACACCTGCTGGCGCCTTTCCTGGAAGTGGACCTGAATAAACCGTCCCTGCAGGGTGCATACGATACCATTCTGCTGGCAGATCAGTTCACCGGTACACATTCCCTCATGTACAAGGCCAGGAATATGGCCACCGTACCTCAGGAAGTGATCATGGATATTGACAACCAGCAACATATTACGAATGTGCAGATGAATAAGCACGTCCAGAACCTGGTATACGAATACCAGCAAAACCTGGTGTACCAGCATAACAAACATATCCGTATTGTGACCTGGCAGAAGATCGCATTTCTGCCCGCCAGGGAACTGGATGTGAAAGTTCTGCTCAGACACCCCTAACAGATCTTCATTAGAACATGACAGCAGCGGAGTTTCAACAGATATCACATACCATACCCCTTCAACCTGGCATTTATAAGTATTACAGCGAAGCCGGTGAATTACTTTACGTAGGAAAAGCCAAAAGCCTGCGCAAAAGGGTTAGCTCATATTTTGTAAAGTATCATGATAACTATAAAACACGCCGGCTGGTAGAAACAATCCATCACATTGAATTCACCATCGTCGGCTCTGAACAGGATGCATTCCTGCTGGAAAATTCACTGATCAAACAGTTCCAGCCCAAGTTCAATATTAACCTGAAGGATGATAAAACCTATCCTTACATCGTTATAAAACATGAATCATATCCCCGTGTGTTCCTGACCCGTAATGTTATCAAAGACGGTTCAGAATACCTGGGGCCTTTCACCTCTGTAGGCCGCGTGCGCGAACTACTGGAAGTGATCCGTTACAACATTCCCCTGCGTACCTGCAACCTGAATCTCTCGCCGCAAAATATCAACAAAGGGAAATACAAGGTATGCCTTGAGTATCATCTTGGCAACTGTAAAGGGCCCTGCGAAGGATTACAGACAGAAGAAGACTATCGGGAGGGACTGCAGCAGGTAAAGAATATCCTTAAGGGAAATCTGAGCCCTGTTTTACAGCTGTTCCGTACCCAGATGCAGGAGCATGCAATGAACATGGAATTTGAGAAAGCAGAGATTGTACGGAAGAAAATAGAAAGCCTGCAGGCATACCAGGCCAAATCAACGATCGTAAATACCCGGATAGGCAATGTGGATGTATTCTCTATCATCAGTGAAGGCAACTACGCTTATGTGAATTACCTCCGTGTACTGAACGGGACTATTGCAGATACTAAAACAGTAACCCTGGAAAAGAAACTGGAAGAAGACGATACAGAGGTGCTTACCTATGCTGTCAGCTACCTGCGCGACGCTTTCCAGAGCCTGAGCCGGGAGATCATCGTACCTATCGAAATAGAATATCCGGAAGAACATATCACCGTGTCAGTGCCGAAAGGAGGGGATAAGAAGAAACTGCTGGAGCTCTCTGAAAAGAACGTAGACTATTTCAGGGAAGAACTCTACCGCAAAAAGATCCTGCACCTGGAAGGTAAAAGTGATATGGAAAGAAAGAAGGTGCTGTATCAGTTGCAGGCCGACCTCGAGCTACAGGAACTTCCTTTGCATATTGAATGTTTCGATAACTCCAACTTCCAGGGAAGCTACCCGGTATCTGCCTGCGTGGTGTTCAAAGACGGAGTAGCCTCTAAGAAAGACTATCGCCATTTCAATATCAAGACGGTACAGGGCATCAACGACTTCGCTTCCATGAAGGAGGTGGTATACCGCCGTTACAGCCGTTTACTGGCAGAACAGCAGCCTTTACCCCAGCTGGTTATCATAGATGGTGGTAAGGGCCAGCTTGGATCGGCTATGGAAAGTATACGCGAGCTGGACCTCATTGGAAGCATGACGGTAGTAGGCCTGGCTAAGAATGAAGAAGAGATCTTTTTCCCTGGTGACAAGGACAGTATCAAGCTGCCCTACGATAGTGAAAGTCTGAAACTCATCCGCCGGGTGCGTGACGAGGTACACCGTTTTGGTATCACCTTCCACCGCCAGAAGCGTAGTAAAGGCACTTTTAAGAACGAACTGGAAGGCATCAAAGGCATAGGGGAGAATACAGCCACCCAGCTCCTGAAAACCTTCCGTTCCGTTGCTAAAATAAAACTCCTTACGGAGGACGATCTGGTAAAAGAAATAGGCACCGCCAAAGCAAGGCTGGTTTATGCCCATTTCCATCCGGCTACCGGACAAACAGACACTCCGCCGGCATCATAACAACATAATTTCCTGTCTGTATTATCAGCAGCCTATTGTGCCTTCGCCCTGAGCGCCTGGGCTACATGGCGGCGTTCGTGCGCTATAACAAAGCGGAAGGTATCTCCCAGTGAAAACTTCAGCCAGTTACCCAGGGTAGTAGGGATCTTCAGCTTTTGCAGGTTAACATATTGTGCCTGGTCGAGCAGCGCCTTTGTCTTCTGCTGCCATTCCATGAACTCAGACACCACTTTACCCGCATCCAGGTCAGACATGGGACGATAGGCCTTCGGAGCCTGCATCTTCATACCCGGCTGACCATCTGTTTTAGGCTCCATCATTTTTGTGAAATAGTTCCCCAGCCAGCCGCTTTTAAAAGTATTAGCAGGTGAAGGAGGAAGACTGCCCGTTAAGGCGGACTGCATCGCCCTTTCCATGGCAGGCACATAAAAACGGGAATAGGCATTCAAATGATCCAGGCATTGGGCCACACTCCATTTTTCCGGAGCCGGCTGCCGCAGGAGAACTTCTTTGGGAGCAGATGCAAATTGTTCGTTGGCAGTTTTCAGCAGATCATCAATCTGCAGGTGAAGTTCTTTCAGTAGAACAGGGGTCTCAAATTTCGCGGACATATACAGGTGATTGATTGCCCACAAAAGTAACAGCGAAAAGGGAAAAACAAAAAGGGAGCCTGTTAAACAGACTCCCTTTCAGTTTCTTTATACAGCGAGCAGATTAATACTGCCACATATCCTGTTCTTTGTTAAAGATTTTATCCTTAACCGCCTGACCTTCCAGGAGGCGCATGGTACCATCTTTAATGTAATCCTTGATCTCGCGGTTGTAAGTGTTGTTTTCCTTGATCACAAAGCTGGAGAAGAAACGCATTTCGAAAAGGTCTTCCCAACTCATGGTAGCCGCATCGTTATTCTGGTTGTATACATCGTATCTGGCCAATACAGGACGCAGATCAGGATAATATACCCAGAACAGTGGGATAGCTGCACGGAAGGAACCATCTTCATTCATACGTGATACCATTGGTGCGATACCGAGGATACGTACTTTCAGTGCAGATGCTTCTTTATCGAACACCCAGATTTCCTTGATCTTGTACTGAACTACAGTACGTGGGTCAAACTCATCACGGGTAGTTACCATTTTCTCTTCACCGGTTACAGGGTCGATACTACGTACTGTTTTTTCTTCGCCGCTCAGTTTAGTCTGAATGTCAGCATAAGGCAATACGGTAGTGAACCTGTCGTCGATAGCGCTGAACGCTTCAACTTCCTTGTTCTTAATCGCGTTTAGCAGGATGTTAATGAACAGCTGGTTTGTACCTGATTCATCCTCAACATTGTACTGGAAAGGAAGGTTCATCTTTTCACGGGTGTCGATCACCTGCCATACCTTCTTTTCCCAGAATTCGTCATCTGAGCGGATATGGTCGTAAGCGATAGGCACACGGTCCTTGATGAAGTTCTTTTCAGAGATGCCATCCGTACGCAGGGATTTGCGTGGGGTATCTACTGGAATACCAATGCCATCCGGGCGAAGGGAAGCCCCATCTGCTCCGGTAGGAGCTGGCGGTGGTGTAGTAACGCTGTTACCGGTAGCGGGATTTACAACTGAAGCATCCTGAGTTGGTGTAGTTGCATTATCTACAGCCGGGGTACGACGTGTTGTTCCTCCGCCGCGACGGCGTTGTGCGTTGGCCTCTGATGCCAGTACTAATACCAGCAGGAGGGAACACCAACCAATTCTGTTAAGGATGACTGCTCGCATAGAAAATAATATTAGTTAATCTTGAAATTGACGTTAGGCATATCTCTTACCCTTCCATCCGGACCTTTAACGCGGATGTTATCGAAGTATACGATATCACCTGCTCTCATGGAACGGATCACCGGCATTACGCTGCTTGGGAAGTAAGCGGAGTTTGCATCAGCTTCTGCATAGTCCTTACCTTTTGCGTCGATACCGATACGATAGCTAACAACTTCGTATCTAACACCTTCGAAAAGGAAGTCTTCCAGGTCAGCACGTAAACCACCCTGTACTTTGAACTCGGAAGCCTTCATGAAAGGACCTCTGCTCATACCCACTTTCAGCACCGGGTCAGGAATGTATTTGATACGGAATTCTTTAGAACCCAGTGTTTTCACCTTACCATCGATATCACCGTTTACAGTGATCATCGCAGTACCTGGTTTGGTTACCACTACAGAGTACTTACCAGCACCGGTCTTCGTCATGCTACCGTTATTGATACCTGCAGATACTTTTTCAGCAGGAACACCACCGGCAGAGATGGAGATCGGGTTCTGCAGACCAATGTACAGTACGTTCATTTTGTCGGCAGAGATGGAAGTAGTAGAAGCACCTACACTATAAGTTTCGCTGAAAGGCATGTTAATTACCTGGCCACTTGGGTCGGTCATTTTAACACTACCAGAGATGGTTTTTTCACCGATACCGGAAACCACCATAGTGTATTGACCCAGACCTTCGCTCGCAGTTACTGCGGAACCGTTTACAACGATTTCAGGATTTACAGTGCTGCTGTAAGCACCTACTGCTACCTGTGCTGTTAACGTTTGTCCTTCCATCAGGTTCTTTGAGTTCAGGGAAACGAAAGGCTTGATCTTATCGAAGTGGAAATCTCTCTTACCGATCTGAGCATACAGGTCATCAATGATCAGGGCTTCTGAGTTCTTGATGTCGTTCTGGAATTTACTCAGGATGGTAACAGCTGCGATAGCTGGCACCATGTTGAAGTGGTAGGAAGTCCAGTCTTTTGCAGGACCATGTCCACCGCCATGTGCTTTACCAATTTCGACGTGCAGCGGCAGAGATTTGTCGAACTTGTCTTTATCTTTTGCCTCTACGTAAGTCAGTAATCTTGCACGTAAATCTTTCAGTTTCTGTTCCAGTAAAGGACCCTGTTTCTGATTCTCCATCACACGGGTAGGAGCGTCCAGGTTATCTTTACTTTTCAGTTCACCAAATTCATCACGTCCACCACTTTCTCTAACGATTCTCTCTTTCAGTGAATCCAGGAAAGTATACATCTCAGCGGAAGCAACTTTTACCTGTTCTGCTTTCTGTTTGAAGGGACCTGCTTTTGCAGCATCTTCCGACATTTTCTGCTCGAAAGCGAGATAGGTATCGTTGTTCTTGTCTGTGATCGATTTATTCGAAGTATTGATTGAATTGTTTACTATATTAAATGCGTTCAATATCTCAGCAGAGACGTTCAATGCCAGCATGGCCGTCAAGACCAGGTACATGATATTGATCATCTTTTGCCTGGGATCTTTAGGTAGTGCCATAGTTTGTTCTCAGGTTTGAATGATTGTCTGTTGTTAATTCAAATAAACTATAAGCGTTACCTTATCTCGCACTGTGCATAGCGCTGAGCATGTTACCGTAAACGGTGTTCAGGCTAGTCAGGTTATGAGCCAGTTTAGAGATCTGATCCTGTGTTTTGCGCGCATCGTCTACGCTGCTGGTCATTGCCTGGGATACATTCAGCAGATTGCTATAGAAGTTGTTCATAGCTTTCAGGTGATTGTTAGTATCCTGCAGTTCCAGTTCGTAGATAGCATTCAGGGAAGCCAGGTTTTTGGTCATACCCTGCATCTGCTCGTGGAAGCTTCTTGTAGATTCAGAAGCACTGTTGAAAGAAGATACAGCTGAAGCAGCAGTAGTGTAAGCATGAGCTACGTTACCGATTGCGCTCGCAGCTTCTCTTGTTTTTTGTGTGTAATCACCTGTAGCGGCAACTACGTCACTGATATCCCGCATCTTATCTACTGTGGAACCTAATTTCTGGAAGTTCTCGCTCAGACGCTGTAAACTAACCGGAGTGATGTCAGCTTCTTCAAGCATTTTATCCAGACCAGCCAGCGCAGGGCTACCACCGGATACAACTGCTACATGAGCAGCACCCTCGTGACCACCACTATCTGGTACGAATGCATAAACGAAGAAGATAAGCGCTTCAGTGCTCAAACCAACGATCAGGGCGATATCCGCGCCTGGCCAGTGTTGCAGTTTGAACAACGCTCCGATAATTACTACTGATGCTGCGACACAAACAAAGAAATTAAGCCATTTCGATGTAGTAGGATTCATAGCCATAGGTCAAAATTTACTGGTTAAAGTGTTAAAGGTTAAATTGTTATGGAATAGTTGTTGCTCAACGATGATTTGCAGTTTCCCAATGTACATCATACGGTGTCTCATATCAACATATTTAAATTTGATTATCTCACACATGCCCGTCCCAAAGGCATACAGGAATATTGGTCCTGTCTCTTCGATACTGCCTGTTTTCTCGCTCATCTATCCGTAATGGCTGTTACTATAGTTCTTACCTGTGACCAAAATCGTTTTTAGAACGGCTCAGGAATGCGATCGTACATCTGAATCCAATGTAGGATTTAGCACTATCCTGATATTCGTAGGAACGTGTACCTGTCTGTAGGAAATACCCGATATCTTTCCAGGAACCACCTCTTACAGCTTTACGTTTCATTTTCGGAACCGCGCTATCCGGTATGTCCATACGGAGGTATGGGTTCATATCAGATGTGAAAGAGTACGCGTTCTCATAATAAATGTCCTGTGTCCACTCAGCTACGTTACCTGACATATTATATAAACCGTAGTCGTTTGGCCAGTAAGCATCCGCTCTTACAGTGTAGAAACCACCGTCTTCAGGATAGTTACCACGACCTGGTTTAAAGTTAGCCAGCAAGCAACCTTTCTTGTTACGCAGGTAATAACCACCCCATGGGTAAGGAGATTGCTCTCTGCCACCACGTGCTGCATATTCCCACTGCGCTTCTGAAGGAAGCTGGAATTTATCTTCAGTGAATAATTTCTTAGAGATACGGTAGTCCTCCCAGAACTTACTACGCCATTCAGCGAAAGCGTTAGCCTGGTGCCAGGTTATCCCTACTACCGGATAGTTATCGAACGCAGGGTGCCAGAAGTACATCCTCGTCATTGGCTCATTGTAAGCGTAAGAGAAGTCGCGGATCCAGCACAATGTGTCAGGATAGATAGCAACATCCTTCTTAACAATGAACTTCGAACGGGACTTGTTTGCGTTCTCACGCAACTTGGCTTGCTCCCAGTTGAAGGTTTCTGCATGGTAAACCAGTTTACGCACATCGAATTCCTTACGTCCATACAGACGGTCTTCAGGTGCATAGGTCATACCCTCCAGTTTCTCCATGGTGGATTTATCCCTGTAATTGATTTTCTTCTTCCAATCGATATAATCCTCACCACCATCGTTCTTTACGTCACCCAGCATAATGTGGGCAATAGAATCTGTCACCCACTGTACGAACTGCCTGTACTCGTTATTTGTGATCTCCGTAGCATCCATATAGAAACCGGAGATAGAAATAGACTTGTTACGGGCGGTGTACGCGTAGTTCAAATCCTCATCGCTGGGACCCATGTGAAATGTTCCGGAAGGAACGTAAACCATTCCATAGGGCACTGGCGGGAAATACTTAGGTCTGGGACTTACGCCGATCAGCTGTCCTTGCGCATTTTTGGGGGTTTTACTACCACCGCAGCTGGCGAGCAGGCTTACCAGCAATACTGCTAACAGACCACTTGAAAAATTAAGCTTCATAAGGGTAGCTTTCATTGAAAATCATTTATTTCGTAGGCGACGCAGTTTACATTGGCCACAATGCTACTGAGGGTGTCGCTATGTTCTGAAACATGGCCGAAGGTCTTGCCGGTCTGTCCGGTCTGACCGTTAACCAACCAGCCATTCACACACAATGACCCTAAAGTTGTTAAGGGCAACTTCAGAAATTTAGCGGTTGTTCTACTTGTTGGTTTCACTTTTAAATTCATTCCCTTTTTGGAAGGTATTTTTCTTCAAAGTCAGCACTCTACCCCTCTGCTCAATCTATCTCCACTCTTAAGCAAGATAACAAATGTAACGATTAATTTTAATCCGTAGTTAGTTTTCATCCAACTTTTTCATGCCCCCTGAGGGAAGCGTGACGTTTAAATTAAACGTACTTTTTAACATTTTATTATATCTTCTAAAATCATTTTTCCGTGCGCATTTTACACAGATATGGTCATGCAAGATACATAAATATTATTTTAAATTAATTATTTCCTCTATATAATTAACTGGCTTAATACAATGATAATGCTCGCAGACATATATAAGCGTCTCTCCTGGCCGTTCCCGCTGTTCTAATAGCGGAATTCCCGGTTTGTCAGTTGTAGCTCCCAGTATTACTTTAAACGGAATATAATGCCTGTTAGTATCCTGCATCCGGGATTTATAATCATTTCCTACCACCGCTATCTCTTTTACCCCGTTCACAAGCTGTAATAACAACCCTGCCCATACGCCAAATGAAGTAGAATACCTTACCGCCATCTGCGATTGCCCTGCCAGCATAGCTATGCCCCGCTCTGACCAGTGCTTTTTGTCATAAACGATTGATAGATAGAGCAGATTAGACGCCATTACAGCATTGCCACTGGGAGTGGCTCCATCATAAACTTCCTTCTTACGTACGATAACATCGGTTTGGCCGGCTTCCGTATAATAGAAATAGAGGTCCCCTTCATCTGAAAAATTCGTAATGACATACTCCGTTAGTTCCCGGGCTTTTTCAAGCCACCCGGCGTCTCCCGTTACTTCCTGCAAAGCGATCAAAGCACGTACCAGCCACGCATAATCATCCAGGAATGCCGGATATTTCGCTACGCCGGCTTTAAATGTATGAAAAAAAGATTGTTTATCAACCTGTTGCAGATTATTCAGGCAAAAATTCATCGCTTTTATGCCCATCTCCCGGTATTGCTCCACGCCTAGTGCGGCATAAGCCCTACAACAGGCGTGTATCATCAGCGCATTCCACCCCAATATAATCTTGTCATCCAGCCCTGGTCTGATCCGCTTCGCCCTTACCGCCATCAGTTTTTCCCTGCTGACTGCCAGGCTTCTTTCCAGCGCTTCTTCCGTGAGTCCGTTCTCTGCCGCAAAAACCGCTGCCGGCTTCGTGATCCATAAAATATTGGTTTCCTCCCAGTTGCCGTGTTCCGTCACATCATAAAATGCGCAGAATAAAGCCGCGTCCGCACCAAGTACCACTTCTATCTCTTCCCTGCTCCAGGTGTAGAATTTCCCTTCCACACCCTCCGAATCTGCGTCCAGCGCACTGTAAAAACCACCACCGGCATCCGTCATCTCCCTTTCCACAAACCCCAGGGTATCTGCTATCGTCTTTGCATACAACTCATTCCGTGTCAGCTGGTATGCATCACTCATCACGTCCACCAGTAAGGCATTGTCATATAGCATCTTTTCAAAATGGGGCGCCAGCCATCTGGCGTCCGTGCTATAACGGGCAAATCCACCGCCCAGCTGATCATAGATCCCTCCCCGGATCATTTTGTCCAGGGATAACAGGGCCTGTTGCAGCGCCTGTGGCTCATTAAAACTATGATGATACCTCAACAGGTACTGAATAATAAACGTTCCGGGAAACTTGGGGGCACTTCCAAAACCTCCCCATTCCTTATCTCCCTGCTGCATCATGTTGCTGAAGATCGTATTACACTGTTCTTTCGTAAACAACTCTTCCTTCGGCACC
Source organism: Chitinophaga sp. CF418 (assembly GCF_900142925.1). Lineage (GTDB taxonomy): Bacteria > Bacteroidota > Bacteroidia > Chitinophagales > Chitinophagaceae > Chitinophaga. The sequence goes on along the minus strand of NZ_FRCN01000002.1, from coordinate 606,871 downwards.
AGTTGCAGATCAATGGGCTTCTCGCCAAACCGGGAAGCCTGCGCCAGGTGTTCCCGCATATTCTCCGCCTGTGTTTCCAGGTCTCCCCTGCGCTCCCTGAAAGCCTGGGACAATGCCAGCAACACTTCCTTCCAGGAAGGACGGTTAAATGCTTTCACCGGTGGGAAATAAGTCCCTCCGTAAAAAGGCAGCTTATCGGGCGTCAGGAACACATTCAGCGGCCAGCCGCCGGAACCTGTCATTGCCTGTACCGCATCCATGTAGATGTGGTCCAGATCCGGACGTTCTTCCCTGTCTATTTTGATATTGATGAAAAGTTCGTTCATGATACGGGCAGTTTCTGCATCTTCGAAACTCTCCCGCTCCATAACATGACACCAGTGGCAGGCGGCATATCCGATACTGACTAAAATAGGCTTATTTTCTGCTTTGGCCCTTTGCAGCGCTTCATCTCCCCATGGATACCAATCTACCGGGTTGTGCGCATGCTGCAGCAGGTAAGGACTGGTTTCTTTCGCTAGTCTGTTCACAGTTATGGTTATTCTCTTGTTTTTCTACAGTATTCTGGTTTGCCAGTGTTCTCCCTGATCCCCTTTTGTTACTTCAAATATAACAAAGGGACAGCGTTTGCTGTCCCTTTACTCAATTATTTTACGGTAATTTTCGTGTTATTTTTTGTTTATCGTCGCCAGGTACTGCTCAAGAGCCGCTACCATGGAAGGCGCCTGTGGAGTAGGCGCTTTTACATCCAGTCTCAGGCCGGCTTCCTCAACTGCCGCGGAAGTAGTAGGACCGAAAGAGCCGATACGGGTGCCATTCTGTTCGAACTTCGGAACGTTCTCAAACAGGGATTTTACACCATAAGGGCTGAAGAAGACGATCATATCATATTCAGTACCTTCCAGCAATTCCTTCACATCGTTGGACACTGTTTTGTACAGCGTAGCAGTAGCGTATTCACACTTATTGGCTTTCAGCCACTCTTCAATATCTTTACGTTGACTGTCAGAGCTGGGGAAGAGGAACTTTTCATTGTCACGGTGCTTGTTCATCACTTCCAGCAGGCTTTTGGTAGACCCGTCTGCACCGTAGAATACTTTACGTTTCCGGTATAGGATGAATTTCTGCAAATACAGGGCAATGGCTTCTGTAATACAGAAGTACTTACAGTCCTGCGACACCTTAATCTTCATTTCCTCACAGATCCTGAAAAAATGGTCTACAGCGTTCCGGCTGGTAAAAATAACAGCCGTAAAGTTCTGTATGTCAATCTTTTGTTTCCTGAAGTCTTTTGCGGACAGCCCCTCCACCCTTATAAACGGATAAAAATCCAATTTTACATTGAATTTTTTCGCTAGTTCAAAGTATGGTGATTTTTCTGTTTCAGGCTTAGGTTGGGAAATTAGAATTGACTGAATGTGTTTTGCTTGCAAATCTTTTTTTGGCCCGCCTTTAATCATACGTTTTTTTGCTCTTGTGTTAACAATAGGCAGTTTTAAAATCAGAGACCGCCAGTTAACGCGACCAGCAACACCTTAGTTATTATTAAAACCGGCGCTACTTCGAATGCGCAAAGGTAAAGAAAAAAATGCAATCTGCTGAAAGATAAGTATTGTTTTACCACTGAATACGACCGGATATACCGGTATGCCACCAATAAAACAATAAAGAATATAGAGATATACATAAAGGCTTTTGCCAATTCCGGCGTACAAAACGCTAAAATCACCAGGAACGGCACCAGCAAAATGCCCAAAACCTTATTGATCAGGTACAATATGAAGATATAGGCATCCGCCAGCTCGCTGCTGCCGAATAACCAGCCACAGAAACGCAGCATCAGGTATTTTACCCCATATACAACGGTCACCAGTACAATCAGTCCGGGGATGGCCATCCAGGCAGTGTTACTGGTGATATACTGCTGACGATACATCAGCAGATAGAGGTACAATGCCAGGCTGATCACAAAAAAGCTGTTCAGCAGGAAATTGGGGAAAGGCGACTGCGATAACTGGTCCTTTAGCTGACGTTGGCTCAGCGTTGGGTTCAAAAATGCCCGGAACAGGTCAGAGAAGTATTTCAGATAGCTCAACCGGATGATGCCCAGCAACAACACCACACCCGTCATCACATATACCAGCCAGTCAAGATCTTCATACGTCCTTAGTTTATTCACATCCAGCCGGGAGGGCTTATTGCTCCTTAAAAACACATTCTTTGCCGTCAGATCTTTCAGGAACAGATCAAAGGCCGTTTCCTGCCTCGAAGGTACGACAGCCTGCTGCTGCGCACTATCAGCGGAAGTTACTGGAACAGCAGGCGTTACAGCGGCCGGAACAGCAACAGCCGCTGCCGGAGCTGCAGGCTTTAAAGCGCTCGCGGGTATTGTTACACCAGCACTATCTTTTTTGATTACCGGCACTTTCTTTTTCGCTGGCCTGACAGCCGTATCACGGGGGGCATTCTGCACTTTTGCAGGTGCACTCTGTACTGCCGGCTCCTGCCGTACAGTACTATCCGTCTGAGCCGCCAAACGTAAACAGGGTATAATGAACAGGAATAACAACCAGTTTCGCACCAGGAAATATTTTAATGAATGCCGTTTAAAGTTGGGCAAAGATATAAAAATTGTCTATCCTCAGTAGGTTCATACGCTATAATAACCACATACTTATTTAAGCATATTCAGCAATTCCCGATACATGCATCCGGACTTAGGCAGCTATCTGCGCTCATCCCTTTCATCCACCCCGGCTTCAGATCCTGAAAGCCCGGAGCTATCAGAGGATAGCAAATGCGAAAGCCCTTTCAAAAGCCGCATCCATTCTATTAACGCAATATGTCACAATTTTGATATACTAACCTTCACAGTATCTATCGTATCCTTTTCCGGCACTCCCCGGAAGAATAATACCTCAGTATTAGCGTACCTTTGCCGCTGCTTTCATTGGGATCACCCCCTGGCTGTCAGTCAGAAACATCGGCAAGCGGGAACAATTCCAATTCATCGAACAACAACAACATGGCAGGTATCTATCTACATATTCCTTTTTGCAAACAGGCTTGTTACTACTGCAATTTTCATTTTTCCACCTCTCTTGCACAACAACCGGCCCTGATAAAGCAAATGCTGCGGGAAATCACGCTGCAAAAGGATTACCTCGCCGGTCAAACCGTTACCAGCATCTACTTCGGAGGCGGAACTCCCAGCCTCCTGAGCAGGGAAGACCTGCAGCAACTGCTGGACAAACTGTACAATACCTTCCAAATATCCCCTGACGCAGAGATCACCCTGGAAGCCAATCCTGATGACCTCTCGCCAGAAAAACTCAGGGACCTCCGCACCGCCGGGATTAACCGGCTGAGTATCGGGGTGCAGTCTTTCCACGAGGAAGACCTCCGCTGGATGAACCGGGCGCACGACAGCCGGCAGGCTTTACAATGTATCCGTGATGCACAGGCGGCAGGATTTAATAACCTGACCATAGACCTGATCTACGGCGGACCTACACTCACTGACGAAGGCTGGGCCGCCAACGTACAACAGGCTATTGACCTCGGCGTACAGCATCTTTCCTGTTACGCCCTTACGGTAGAACCTGGCACTGCCCTGGACCAGTTCATCCGTAAAAAGAAAGTAGCCGCTGTGGATACCGACAAGGCCGCCAGGCATTTTGAAATGCTCATGCAGTGGATGGACAAAGCAGGCTATGAACATTACGAGATCTCCAACTTCGCCCTGCCTGGATGGCATTCCAGGCATAACAGCAGCTACTGGCAGTCCCAGCCTTATCTGGGCTTAGGCCCCTCTGCTCACTCATTCAATGGCTATTCCCGCCAGTGGAACATCGCCAATAATGCCCTTTACATCAAAAGTATGGAGCAGGACACCGTTCCCTTTGAACAGGAAGAACTGACCCCATCTATGATGCTGAACGAATATATCATGACCACCCTCCGCACCTCCCAGGGCTGCCTGCTGCCCGTGGTAGCTGATCGCTTCGGTACAGAAAAACGCGACACGCTGCTGAAAATGGCCCGGCCTTTTATAGACAAAGGCTGGATGGTGCTTAAAGGGGAGGCGCTGGTATTGACGCCGGAAGGAAGATTATTTGCGGATGGGATTGCTTCTGACCTGTTTTCCTGATGATATGCCTGAGATATCGTCGAGATTCGCTTGATATTCGGTAGAGACTATAGCCTATAGGCGCTATACTATAGCTTTATAGGCTCTGTTCTATAGCCAACGCTATAGAATAGCTATGCTAATGCAGGACTACAGCGCCTTTAGCTAGGGCGTCGAAGGCCATTTCAAGCGAAGCCGAACCGGATCTTAAGCTAGCATATGACTAGCATATGACCAGGATCTTCCTCCGTTCTTCCTCCGTTCTTCCTCCGTTTTTAACGGAAGAAGAACGTAAGAAGATCCTGGTCATATGCTAGTCTGATGCTGGTTATATCCTGCCCCAAAAGACACAAAAAAAGCCATAGCACCCGCAGGTACTATGGCTCCGAATTATCTTAACGAACTCCTCCTTACTTCACACCAAACTTGTACACACAGGTAGACGTATAAGTCTCACCTGGCTTCAGCACTACTGAAGGGAAAGATGGCTGGTTAGGAGAATCAGGGTAATGCTGTGTTTCCAGGCAGAAAGCACCACGGTGAGCGTAGGTTTTACCTTCCTTGCCCTTATCGGTACCATCCAGGAAGTTACCGCCATAGAACTGTACACCAGGTTCGGTTGTCCACACTTCCAGGAAACGGCCGCTTTGTGGTTCCTGTACGGTAGCTGCCAGTGACAGCTCCTTGCTTTTTTTGTTCAGTACATAGTTGTGGTCATAGCCTTTACCGAATTTCAGCTGCTCGAAATCAGCATCCACTCTCTCTCCGATTTTGGCAGGAGTGGTAAAGTCCATTGGAGTGCCTTTTACCGGCTCCAGTTTACCCTTAGGGATCAGGGTACTGTCAACCGGGGTATATTTATCAGCATTGATGTACATAATGTGATCATTGATATCCCCGTTACCGGCGCCATGCAGGTTAAAGAAAGAGTGATTGGTCAGGTTTACTACAGTCGCCTTATCGGTAGTAGCAGTATAGTCGATCTTTACCTCATTGCTGTCTGTCAGCTCGTAGGTAAGTGTGATGTCCAGGTTACCGGGATATCCTTCTTCACCGTCTTTTGACAGGTAATGCAGCTTCAGGGTGTGATCATTAGGTTGCTCAGCATCCCATACCACGTCATTAAAGCCCTTTTTACCGCCATGCAGGTGGTTTACGCCGTTGTTTTGTGCCAGGGAGTATTCTTTGCCATCCACTTTGAACTTTCCTTTGGCAATACGGTTACCGTAACGTCCAACGATACCGCCATAATACCTTTCCTTGGTGTTCACATACTGGTCAATGTTGTCATAGCCCAGTTCCACATCAGCCAGTTGTCCTTGTTTGTCAGGAGCCATCAGGCTAACGATTTTGGCACCATAGTTTGTGATGGCTGCCTCGAGGTTGCCTTTTTTCAGGTGATACAGTTTCACCTGTTTGCCGTCAACCATTTTGTCAAATGCAGCATCTGATATCTGTCCTGCGGAAACAGCGTCTTGATTCGTACTCATACTATCTAATGAATTATTATTGGTTTTTGGACCAGACTGGCAGGCGCTTATGCTTACCGCGGCCGCCACTGTTAGAAGTGGAATAATGTTTTTCATATTTGGAAGTTATAAGGGTACAATATACCCTTTTTATATTAAAACTGATAGCATTCCACCAATGTAAAACGCTGATCACCACAAAAAAAAGTAGTGATCAGCGTTCTATTATAGCATTTTATCTGTTGACAGATATTCTTACCAGCCCAGCAGGTAAGCAAATATCAATGGAGCTACAATGGTAGCATCAGATTCGACGATAAATTTCGGAGTGGTAATATCCAGTTTACCCCAGGTGATCTTCTCATTAGGCACTGCCCCGGAATAAGAACCGTAAGAAGTGGTAGAGTCAGAAATCTGGCAGAAATAGCTCCAGAAAGGAACATCGTGCCATTCCAGGTCCTGGTACATCATTGGCACCACGCAGATAGGGAAGTCGCCCGCTATACCGCCACCGATCTGGAAGAAGCCTACGCCCTTACCAGCGGAATTGTTGCGGTACCAGTCAGCCAGCCATACCATGTACTCGATACCGCTCTTCATGGTAGACGCCTTCAGTTCACCTTTGATGATGTAGGATGCGAAGATGTTACCCATGGTGCTGTCTTCCCATCCTGGTACAACGATCGGAATGTTACGTTCAGCAGCAGCGATCATCCAGCTGTTTTTCGGATCGATCTCGTAATGCTCTTTCATCACGCCGCTCAGCAGCAGCTTGTACATGTATTCGTGTGGGAAATAGCGTTCGCCTTTATCGTCCGCATCTTTCCAGATCTTATGAATATGTTCCTGTATACGACGGAAAGCTTCCTCTTCTGGTATACAGGTATCTGTTACCCTGTTAAAGCCATCCTGCAGCAGATCCCATTCTTCCTGGGGGCTCAGGTCACGGTAATGAGGCACCCTTTTATAATGTGTGTGTGCAACGAGGTTCATTATATCCTCTTCCAGGTTAGCCCCGGTACAGGAGATAATGTCTACTTTTCCCTGGCGGATCATTTCCGCGAAAGAAATACCCAGCTCGGCGGTACTCATAGCACCAGCAAGGGATACCAGCATTTTACCGCCCTCCAGCAAATGTGTTTCATATCCCTTTGCAGCATCCACCAGTGCAGCCGCATTGAAGTGGCGGTAGTGGTGCTGGATAAATTGAGAAATAGGCCCTTTATTCATGTCCGTTTATAAGTTTAAAATCCAATAGAGAACGGCAAAGGTAAGGAATTAAAAAAAATAGCCCATAATAGCTGCTGCTACTATGGACTATACTGACTATGGACTTTCAACTGATGAACTGATGTCTAAACTTTCTTCATGTTCTGGTAAACACTCAGGTCTCCGTTAGCGCCTGATTTGATCACTTTCCATGTCTTCTCACCTTCCAGTGTTACATAATAAACGGTAGTTCCTTCACTGTCAAATTCCACTACCCAACGGATCTTGTCCTTAGGATAACGTTTTGCCAGTTTGTTGGACACGGCCAGTGGCAGATACTGCTCGTCAATGTAACGGCGGGTAGCCAGCAGGTTACCTTCTCCGTCGAAATAAGCAGTTACACTGCGCGCGTTCAGACTGAACTTAGCCATAAACGTCTTGTTGTCTTCACTGTACCATTTAATATCTGAAGCACCGGCAAACTCCTTGTTAAGCGCCTGTTTCAGTTTGGTAGTGGCCTCCATTTCCTTGGTGCCAGCAAAGGCAAATTGTGTAGAGAAGAAAAGTACTGCAGCAAATAAGAGCAGCATTCTCCTGAACCGGTTACCTTGCAACCGGCTTGCATCCGCAGATGCATTGGTGTTGTTAATTGAATTGATGCTAGGTTTCATGGCGGAAACTTTTTTGGTTTGTTTTTGTGATGTAAATGTACATGTAATAGAAGGTGCGGGTCAAATGCTTTGTTATAAGTGGATACGCTAGATTACTTGGCTAAAGTCACTTATATCGCCGGCATGCTGAACTTACTCCATCTCTCCATATACTTCCTTTACTATGCACATGTTGCACTGAAAGCCCGAATGTTGCAACGGTCTCCGTTAAGCTTTTGTTAAACTGGACGGAAATTCCAGGATCATTGACGAATGGAATTATGCAGTTCTCTATGTCCCTTTACCAATGGCTAACGATCTTTGTTCACTGTTTAACTTCGGGTTGTTAATCAACATGACGACACAAATGTCAGCACATTTTTCTTCTCCGGCAATCACCATAAATGGTATAAAAACTAACCGAAAACGGTGATTTAACAAATTGATAGACAACCTTAACACGCAGGTAACATTGAAGCTGTATGAAGCGTCTCCGTATGCAAAAGACAGTAGCTGCAAAAGTTGTTTTATCTTCAGTGTATGAACTACCTGGCCCACGCATATCTCTCATTTCAAGATCAGTCCCTTATAGTGGGCAATATGATTGCTGACTATGTAAAAGGTAAACAATGGCAGGAGTATGATCCGGGCATACAGCAGGGTATACAGTTACACAGGGCCATTGATAACTTTACAGATACGCATCCTGTTACATTGGCCGCCAGGGAATACTTTCAGCCCTCATGCGGCAGGTATAGCGCCGTATTCATTGACATCGTATATGATCATTTCCTTGCCACAGATACCACCATTTTTACAGATGCTACCTTGTCTGCTTTTTCAAAAGAGATATATACTGTTTTAGCCAGTCATCATGATGTACTACCGCCTGTATTCCAACAGGTATTTCATCATATGCGGCAACATAACTGGCTATATGGATACAGGTTTATGGACGGTATTTATAAGAGCTTCAGCGGTATTGCACACAGGGCTAAATTCCTTGAAGTAACGGCAGATGCTCCTTTTGCAGTGCTGCAGGAACATTACGATACACTCGCTGCACATTACCGTACATTCTTTCCCGAATTGACCGCCTTCGTTAAAACTTACCCGCATTAAATCGTACGTTTGCACTATTATTCTTAACATCTGAATTGATAGCCAACAATGAAAAATTTAGTACGAGTAATGCTGCTTATTGCCATAGCAGGCCTCACCAGCCCTTCCAGCTATGCGCAGGACAAAAAGATGCCCCCACTAGATGCCAGCCCGATGGACATGGCGTATTATCCTGTAATGTATCCCTACGTAGTGAAAGTAAAAGGTGAACCCGGATCACTGGTAGCACGTGTTATTTACAGCCGTCCACAGAAGAAAGGCAGAAAGATCTTTGGTGAACTGGAATCTTATGGTGAGATCTATCGCCTTGGCGCCAATGAAGCCACAGAGATAGAGTTTTTCCGTCCCGTTGTAATCGGTGGCAAAACCATTCCCAGAGGTCGTTACACCCTCTATGCTCTTCTTTCCGAACAAAAATGGACAATGATCGTTAACCGCGAAACAGACATCTGGGGCGCATTTAAATACGATCAGCATAAAGATGTGGTAAGGACAGATGTGCCGGTTAGTAAACTGACCACACCTGTAGAACCATTTACAATCGTTTTTGAGAAAGCAGACTATGGCGCTAACCTTGTAGTAGCCTGGGATACCACCAGCGTAAGCCTGCCTATTAAATTTTCGGAAAAAGCACCTGTAGCTGTCGCAAAGACTGATAAGAAGAAATAACAACCTGTTCTGATCATCAGTAGTGAAGATCTACATGTGAATAAGAGATCGTCTTAACCCAACTGCAACAGAAGAAGTTTACACAACAATAGCGTAAAAGATAAAAAGCGAAAAGGGAATAGCAAGCTATTCCCTTTTCGCTTTTTAATTAAGTAAGAAAAAGGCGGTAAGATTACCGCCCACGAATTTTAACCATATCCTATGAAAAACCTTTTCAAATGTAATTCGAATTACTGCGCGGAAACTACGGTTTCGGCTGAGTGAACAAATTTTGTTCGTGAATGTTGCATTTTCTTCCGTAAAGGGACTTTTGAAAGCCAATTCGGACAAAAACCAAGCCTGTAGGGCGTATTTATACTTCAGGCTGGTGTTGCGTAGAACTACTTATTGGGCTTTTTTATTATCTGATGAGCTATCTTATTGGATGTCTTAAAGATAGCACTCACAGCACAAGCTATACGCCCCTTTTACCCTCCATTCTCCGCAATGCCGGAATTAGTACCTTTGGAACTTTCAGACTAACAGATCATCTAATAACAAAATATTTCAGGCATGAAGCTGGGAACTAAACTCATACACGCAGGCGTAAGCCCCGATCCGTCAACCGGGGCCATAATGACCCCTATCTTTCAGACATCCACTTATGTACAAAGCGCCCCCGGCCAGCATAAAGGCTATGAGTACGCCCGTACACAAAACCCCACCCGCGATGCATTGCAGGATGCCCTGGCTGCTATCGAGAACGGTAAATATGGTATCTCCTTCAGTAGCGGTCTGGCCGCAACCGATGCCGTGCTAAAGCTGCTTAACCCGGGCGATGAAGTCATTGCCTCCAACGACCTTTATGGTGGCACCTACCGCATTTTCACCAAAGTATTCGAACGGTATGGTATTAAGTTCCATTTTATCGGTATGCAGGAAGCTGAAAATATCCGCAGGTATATCAACGCCAATACAAAGCTGATCTGGATAGAAACTCCTACCAACCCCCTGCTGAACATCATTGATGTTGCCGCCAGTGCCAGGATTGCACAGGAACATAATATCCTGCTTTGCGTGGATAATACCTTTGCATCCCCTTATTTGCAGAATCCCCTGGACCTGGGCGCACATATTGTTGTACACAGCGCAACCAAATACCTGGGCGGTCACAGTGATGTGGTGCATGGAGCCATCATCGTAAAAGATGAAGCCCTTGCCAAACAGCTCTACTTCATACAGAACAGCTGCGGCGCAGTACCTGGCCCGCAGGACTGCTTCCTGGTATTACGCGGACTGAAAACCCTGCACGTGCGTATGCAGCGGCATTGTGAGAACGGCGCTGCGATTGCCAACTTCCTCCGTCAGCATCCTAAAGTAGGTAAAGTGTATTGGTGTGGCTTTGAAGATCATCCTAACCACAACATTGCCAAACAGCAGATGAGAGGTTTCGGTGGCATGATCTCCTTCACCCTTAAAGACGATAGCCAGGAGGCAGCTTTTAAAGTACTGAGCGGTACCCATTTGTTCTCACTGGCCGAATCACTGGGCGGTGTGGAATCGCTGATAGGGCACCCTGCCAGTATGACCCATGCCTCCATCCCAAGAGAAGATCGTATCGCCAATGGCCTGGTAGATTCCCTCATCCGCCTCAGCGTAGGTATCGAGGATGCAGAAGACCTCATTGCCGACCTCCAGAAAGCTATCGGGTAACCATATTACACACTCCGGAAAATCCGGAAGGTTTGAGGATGTAAACTATAACATCCTCAAACCTGTATAACCTGGGTTGCAGATCCGGTGCATTCAGCTTGGGAATACTCACAATACTCATTATCAGTTGTCTATAGGAGATAAACGGTTATCTATATAAATTCCTGTAGTGTGAACATCTTTCCTTATTTTTCGGACTGCCGGCGTATTGCACTCCGGAGTCATCAGCACTAAACCGAGCATACCATTATGAAATTCCAGCAACTGAAGACTTTTTTAGACGCGAAAGCGGTACACTATGATACCCCGGAATTTATCCCCGGCGATCCTATATGTATCCCGCACAGGTTTAGGAAACTTCAGGACATTGAAATTTCCGGTTTGTTCGCCGCCATCCTTGCCTGGGGAAACCGTACTACCATCATCAATAAGTGCACGGAGCTGATGAAACTGATGGATGACGCGCCCTACGACTTCATCCTCAATCACAAACCAAGAGAGCGGATGAACTTACTCCAGTTCTGCCACCGGACATTTAACGGGGTAGACCTGATGTATTTTGTGGAATTCCTGCAGGGATATTATACAGATATTACTTCCCTTGAATTTGCCTTCAGCGGGCATATCACCCCGGAAGATGAAACCATCGAAAACGCCCTCCGTGGCTTTCATCACATGTTCTTCCTGCCCGAGCACCCGGAACGGACCCGGAAACATATTTCAACGCCCGCGAGAAATTCCGCCTGTAAAAGATTGAATATGTACCTTCGCTGGATGGTCAGGAAAGATGAAAATGGCGTGGATTTTGGAGTATGGCAACACATTCAGCCATCTCAGCTGGTATGCCCGATGGACGTACATGTGGGAAGAGTGGCCACCAGACTGGGATTGATCCCTGCCGCAAAATCAGATTGGAAAACAGCGCTTGAACTTACCAGGCAACTCAGGCAACTGGACCCCCTGGATCCTGCCAAATATGATTTTGCCCTTTTCGGCCTGGGCGTAATAGAAAAGTATGTATAATAAATATAGCGTAATGATGAAGCGATTTTTGGTGTCAATGGCGATGGGAGCAGTACTGGCTCTGCCTGCAAAAGCCCAGTCAGATGAAAAAAGAGATTATGTAGATCTTGGCTACAGCTTTCTGAAAGGACAACAGTTTGAATTGAAACAGGAGAGCCGCAGTGAAACATATACTACCGTTGAGGATATAATGCAACGCGTAACCCGCGACTTTAACAATACTATCAGCATTGATGTTGACGACGTCAATCCAGGCCATGCCTACCTGACCTTCCGGTACAAAGAACTCAAATTCAATTTCAACGCGCGTAACCAGAACATTCTCGTTGACGCCAATGTACCGAATGATAAAGAACCTTTCCAGGCTGCCCTGAAAAGCATACTGGACCATCCTTTCACCGTAGACATTACCTCTACCGGTTTTATTAACAAGATCACCGGGCTGGATGAGTTACTTGATAAAGCATCCGCTACCTTCTCCAATCTGAAGGATGATGAACAGGAAGCCTATAAGAAGCTCATGAAAGACCAGTTCGGGACCAATGCCTTCCGCTCCTGGCTGGAACAGCTCCTGGTAATATACCCGGTACGTAGCATTAAAACAGGCACCCGCTGGGAAGAAAATGTACCCATCCGCACAGGCCTGGTAGGTAGTATTGACCTTTACTGGAACCTGCAGACCTGGGATGCCCAGACAGCCAAGATCAATGGTACCGGCAAGATCTCTACCAATAAAGTAGAAACCTTTACCATTGATGATGGTATACAAGCTACCGCAGAGATCAGCGGAGACATCATGACCAACTATCTGATAGACCGTAATACCGGCTTACCCAGCATCTGTGCACAGAATACAGAAATGAACGGTACTTACACCTATAAGGCAAATAAAGCCAAACGGATCAAGAAAGATATCAAGGTGCCGGTGAAAGTAGTAACCAACGCCTCTTACAAGATCAAACAAATGAAATAACATACAAAAGGTCCCGCCAGAAACGGGACCTTTCTATTTTTGTATATGATACAATTACTTCCGGAAACTAGCTTGCAGCTATCAGCAGATGCCGCCTTGCAGACTGCCCCTGGCGTTACTTATGATCAACTGGAAGCACTACTGGCGGAAAAACTGGAATTCCTGATCAGTACAGACTTTCAGCAATTTGTACTGCTGCTATATAAAGTGGATGTCTCAGAGTTGAAGATCCGCATGATACTGGAATCAGACCTTACTCCAGGGGTATATAGAAAGATAGCCGCATTGCTGATAGAAAGGCAACAGGAAAAGATTATTGCCCGTAAAACTTATAGTCAGCCTCCACCTGATGATGGTGAAGAAAAGTGGTAAACAGGATTATTACTTGTTGAACATCAGGTCCCTTACTTTCTCCTTGTCTTCCTTCTCCTTTTCCAGGTCAAAGCCTGTCCCGAAAATGTGGTCCCATATGCTGGAGCTCACTCCGAATCCTTTCTCTTCTCCTTTGTAATGGTGCAGATGGTGGTTACGCCACAATGGTTTCAGGAATCTGGCAGGAGGGTTCCAGGCATGAATGGCATAGTGCATACTTCCATAGATCAGGTAACCCAATATAAAACCAGGGAAAAACATAAAAGTGTACTCTCTCAGGAAAAAGTATTGTGCGCCAAAAATAGTGGAAGCAAGGATCAGGCTGGGCAAAGGGGGCATGAATAGTCTTTGTTTGTCACGGGGGTATTCATGGTGATTACCATGCATAACATAGATGATCCTTTTTATTCTGGGATTTTCGCTGCTGAAATGAAACAGGTAGCGGTGCATGATGTATTCAAACAATGTCCAGAAAAACATAGCTCCCAGGAAAACTGTTACTACGCGGCCAATACTAAAATCCAATGTGGTATTGCTGTAATATAACATGTAACTGATAATAGGCACATACATGGCCCATATTACAAGGGGGTGTGTTTTGGTGAGCATCTCTAAATACCTGCTTTCAAATAATCGCGCCTGTCCCTTGTTCTTAATCTTATCAAACTTCATAACTCCTTTATTTAATGCAAATAAGTGCTTAAACGAATGATACGTCGTTCCTTAATCCATAGTCTTAGCCGAAAAAGCTATCCGCGAATATTATGCCGATCTTATACGCTACGAGGGTATGTTAATATAAATTTTATGTACTGCATGGGGCCGGGTTATTGTCGCCACATCAGGAACTTATTGAATTCCAAAAGGTGATCAACGACACAGTTGAAAAATTCTCCATCAAGTGTTATTACACTTCCTTCTTATATATGCCGAAGCAATAATTGAGATTACGATATAATCTATGAAATAGTACTTCAGCTTTAGCGTAGTAAAAATATTTGCTGTAAAAACCGTTTGCTGTGTAATGATATCTTATTTATTGAATTTAAGAAATTATCTGCACCCTTTTATATTTCAACAGACTTTTTTGCAGCAGGGCTGTATCATGATGCATTTACTTACAGCGATCTCATTTTACCTATATTTACAGATCATACAACCAGAACCAACAACATTATGAAACTTGTTACTTATCTCCGGGATGAGGTTGACCAGCTGGCCATACTCATAGGCGATCAACTGTATAACACCCAGGACCTGGATCCTCAATTGCCCGGCAACATGCAGCATTTCCTGCTCATGTGGGAAGAAGTCATAGGCATTGCCCGTGAAGCGGAAGCACAGCTAAAAGCAGGTAAAACTGTTGGTGGCGCCACCCCGGTGCCCTACCAGTCAGTAGATATACTTGCTCCCGTGCCATTCCCTACTTCCTGCCGCGATGGTTACGCTTTCCGTCAACATGTAGCGGCTGCACGCCGTAACCGCCGAATAGAAATGATCCCTGAATTTGATCAGTACCCCATCTTCTATTTTACTAATCACAATGCCATACAGGGCCCCGGCGAGATCTACTGCATGCCGGACCATTTCGATAAACTGGACTTTGAACTGGAAGCCGCCATCGTGATCTGTAAACCCGGCCGTAATATACCGGCTGCCGAAGCAGATGACTACATTGCTGGTTTCATGATCATGAATGACATGAGCGCACGTACGCTCCAGATGGAAGAAATGAAACTCAACCTTGGTCCTGCCAAAGGAAAGGATTTCAGTACCGTAATAGGTCCCATGCTGGTTACGCCGGATGAACTGGAACACCTGCTCATTCCTCCCAGGCCAGGCCATACCGGTAAGAACTACAACCTGAGAATGACCTGCCGCGTCAATGGAGTGCAGGTAAGTGACGGCAACATGGGAGACATGGACTGGACCTTCGCCGAGATCATCGAACGTTGTGCATACGGCGCCAATGTCCTTCCGGGAGATGTCATAGGCAGCGGCACCGTAGGGACCGGCTGCTTCCTGGAACTGAATGGCACCGGCAAACTCAATGATCCGAACTACCAGGAACAATGGCTGAAACCCGGCGACGTGGTGGAAATGACAATAGACGGATTGGGTACACTGACAAACACGATTGTGGAAGAAGATTCTACTTTCTCCATTCTGCAATTGAAAAAATAAACACATTACATGCAGATCATTCCAGGGCAGATCAAGACACCACAACTGCATAACTATTTACAGGGCGCTATCGCTCCCAGGCCTATTTGTTTTGCCAGTACCCTCGACAAGGATGGACGCCCGAACCTGTCTCCCTTCAGCTTTTTTAACCTGTTCGGCAGCAACCCTGCTACGCTCATATTTTCACCCTCCCGCAGGGTACGCGACAATACCACCAAGCATACCCTGGAGAATGTCCTTGAAACCAGGGAAGTGGTGATCAACGTGGTCACCTATGCAATGGTACAGCAAGCCTCCCTTGCCAGCTGCGAATATCCCAAAGGGGTTAACGAATTTGAGAAGGCGGGCTTCACACCGCAGCCTTCCGAAAAAGTGAAACCTTTCCGCGTAAAGGAAAGCCCGGTACAGTTTGAGTGTATTGTAAGAGAAATACTGCCGCAGGGGCAGGAAGGGGGCGCCGGCAACCTGGTGATCTGCGAACCGGTGCTGATCCACATCAACGATGCCATCTTAAATGAAAATGGCGCCATCGATCCCCACAAGATAGACCTGGTAGCCAGGATGGGAGGGGATTACTACTGCAGAGCATCCGGCGCAGCCGTATTCGAAGTGGCCAAACCACTTACTGAACTGGGCATAGGAATAGATGCATTGCCGCCGGCCATCCGGCAAAGCAGCATCCTGACGGGTAATAACCTCGGGCAGTTAGCCAATGTACAGCAACAGCCTACTGTAGATCCCGCTTTTGACGATGATCATCTGAAGAATATCATCCAGTACTACAGCATCACACCCGATGAGATGGAGAAAGAACTGCACCGTCATGCACAACACCTGCTGGAGCAGGGGCGTGTACAGGACGCCTGGCAGGTATTACTGGCAGGGACTATATAAAGATGTAACAATAAAAAACGCCTCGTATCGCAAGACACGAGGCGTTTTACTATCTATCTCTGAATGATTGCGTAATTATTTACTGAACACTTTCTTTAAGAGGTCAGTAGTTCTTGCAGTAGGATTAGCACGGATATTTGCTTCTTCCTTGGCAATCTGGTCAAACAGCGCATTCACTGCCATACCGGTTACATAGTCCTGCAGATCAGGATTTACCTTATTGAAGGTAGTAGGCAGCTTGTTGTATGTAGTCACAATGTCTCCGTAATATTTGGTAGCGCTGGTGCTGTCCAGGGAACCTTTTACAACAGGAGAGAATGCAGCTTTCAGCTTGTCAGTGGTTTTACCTTTAAAGTATTCGGTTGCAGCGTTGTTACCGCCGGAAATCAGTTTCAGCGCATCAGTAATGCTCATTTCCTTGATCGCATCTACGAAGATAGGAGCAGCAGATCCAACTGCTGATTCAGCAGCACGGTTGATAGACAGGATCGCTTTATCCACCTGGCTGCCCAAACCCACAGAGCGGAGGGTATTACCGATCTTCACCGCATCAGGGGGTAATAAGAGTTTATATATTTCACTTCCGAAAAAGCCATCTTTTTTGTTCAGGGAAGCAATACCGTTAGCCACACCTTTTGACAGGGCTTCTTTAATAGCACTACCTGCTTCTGATTGGGTAACATTGGAACCGGATGTTTTAGATACAGCAGAACTGGCAGCATCTCCCAATTTCTTCAGTAACTGGGCCTGGGATGCCGGCAACAAGGCTACACTGGATAATAACAATAGACATAGTTTCTTGTACATAGACTGATGTTGTGGTTTAATATGCAAAATAGTAACAATATTTAAGATCCGTAGATATAAAGTTAGAACAAAAAGAACCCCGGAAGTTTAATGTAGGGACAAGTGGCAATATGACCGGTTATTCGTGGATAGCCAGCAAAGGAATATGTGTATGGAATGCCAGCTGAGCGGTACGGCTCCGTTTAAAGATCCCTTCGAACAATCCGTGCTTACGGGGAATGGTCAGGATCAGATCCGCATTTTCCCTGTCTGCAAACTCCATAATACCATGTACCACATTGCTGTCGTCTACAAAATGGTACTTTGGATGGTACCCTTCCAGCAAACTATCCAGCAGCAGACTGGCTTGCGGCGTATCCTTACCGAGCCCCTTACCTTCCTTGTCGATATTCAGCACATGCAGCTCTGCCCCGAAGACGTCCAGCAGGTGTTTCAGCGGATAAACAGGCGTATGGGTGCCCACTTTCCTGAAGTCGCAGGCAAAAACGATCTTCCTGACAGGCTTAAAGGTGGCCATGGAAGGCACTACCAGCACGGGACAGGTAGTATGTTTCACTACATCTATTGTATTGGAACCGATCAGGATCTCTTCCAGCTGGCTGCCGCCGGTGGTTCCCATGACGATCAGGTCTGCATTTTCCTCCTTGCTGAGGCTATCGATGTTAGCCGCCAGGAGGGCATTGTCCGCCCGGTAGTCCAGCACTGTCCCTTCCGGCAGTTCGGCCAGGAGGTCCTGTTTCATATGTTCCAGGCCTTCCAGGCTGGCAGCCTTTAGCTCATTGGGATCTACCATGGGAAGGGAAGTAGGAACGTCCGGAATAGGCACTATCAGCTCATATGCATGATAGAGCACGATGCGGGTAGTGCCCATCTGCTGCGCCAGGCCCAGTGCATAACGGGCGGCATTGTAAGCAGTGGCGGAGAAATCTGTAGGTACAATAATGGTTTTCATCCTTTGTTGTTTTAGAAGCTGATGAATCCCGACAGGGGGCTTATGTGTAATGAAAATTTGGTGCCAATTCCACGTTTCGTTCATTTCCCCCTTAAATCGATTATTTTTGCACTCCATTATTGTAATCAGTACTACATGACACCATTATCTGAGCAAGAGATCATACGCAGGGAGAAACTGCAGGAACTGGAGAAACTGGGCATCAACCCTTATCCGGCGGAAGAATATCCGGTAAATAATACGGCTGCCAACATTAAGGCCCTGTATACGGAAGAAACCAAGGACCAGTTCCAGGACGTATGTCTGGCTGGCCGTATCATGAGTGTACGCGATATGGGAAAGGCCGCCTTCGTGGTGATCCAGGACCATACTACACGTATCCAGTTATATGTCCGTCGTGACGATATCAGCAACGGTGAAGACAAAACCATGTTCGATACCGTTTTCAAGAAACTCCTCGACCTGGGTGATATCATAGGTGTGAAAGGTTTCGCCTTTATTACAAAAACCGGGGAATTATCTATACATGTGAATAAACTGGACGTCCTGGCAAAATCCATCCGTCCATTGCCGGTGGTACGTGAAAAAGAAGGAGAGACCTTTGATGCTGTCACTGATCCTGAATTCAAATACCGTCAGCGTTATGTAGATCTGATCGTAAACCCGCAGGTAAAGGATGTGTTTATCAAACGCACCCTCATCCTGAAGACGATCCGCGACTTCTACAATGAAATGGGCTACCTGGAGGTGGAAACGCCTATTCTGCAGCCTATTCCCGGTGGTGCAGCGGCCCGTCCGTTCACTACCCACCACAATGCGCTGGACATTCCGCTGTACCTGCGTATTGCCAATGAACTGTATCTCAAACGCCTCATCGTAGGTGGTTTTGAAGGTGTATACGAATTTGCGAAAGACTTCCGTAATGAGGGTATGGACCGTACCCACAACCCGGAATTCACCGTAATGGAAATGTACGCCGCCTATAAAGACTATGAGTGGATGATGCGCACCACAGAAACCCTGCTGGAAAAGATCGCTATCGCCCTCCACGGTACTACCGAAGTACAGGTGGGAGAGAAAATCATCAACTTCAAAGCGCCTTTCCGCAGGATCAGCATGTACGATGCTATCCTCGAACATACCGGCGTCGACGTGTCTAACATGGACGAAGAACAGCTGCGCACTATCTGCAACCAGCTGGGCATCCATGTAAAACCAAGCATGGGTAAGGGTAAACTGATAGATGAGATCTTCGGTGAGAAATGTGAAGGCCACTACGTGCAGCCGACCTTTATCATCGATTATCCGGTGGAAATGAGCCCGCTTACCAAAAAACACCGCAGCAAACCAGGACTGGTAGAACGTTTTGAACTCATGGTGAACGGCAAGGAACTGGCCAACGCCTATAGTGAGCTGAATGACCCGATCGACCAGCGTGCACGCTTTGAAGAGCAGGTACAACTGATGGAACGTGGTGATGACGAAGCCATGTACATTGACTACGACTTCCTCCGCGCCCTGGAATATGGTATGCCGCCTACCTCCGGTATCGGTATCGGAATTGACCGTCTTACCATGATTATGACTAATCAGCCTTCCATCCAGGATGTGCTGTTCTTCCCGCAGATGAAGCCGGAGAAGATGGCATAGTCTTTTTTCCCTTCGGGGAAGATCTGAGCCGGATTATCCAGGTTCGCAATAATATTTAAACGGGTGTATCATAATTGTGATACGCCCGTTTTGCATTTCCGGGGTTGTATCATTTCGGGGTTGCACCATTTCGTTTCCCGGGGTTGCACCCCGGGCTACAAACACACGGCACCTGACGGAGCCGATCGTCGCGAATCATTCCGTTATATAAGCACCTAATAAATAATCATTTGTCCACGAATTCGGTGACAATCCCCCAACCATTTCCTCATACGTTTGTTAAAAAACCAAAACCGCATGAAAACTATCGTTCCTACCAGGGTCGCCATCATCATTTACGCCATTGTCATAGGCATTTTTGGACTCACCCACCTCGTACACGCAAAAATTATGGCAGCTGTTGTTCCCATTCCCGGCGGCATTATCTGGGTGTACATTACCGGCATTGGGCTGATACTGGCAGCGATTGCCTTCATTATTAACAAAGCGGTAAAACTGGCGGGATACCTGCTGGCGCTTTTCCTGCTTATAGTCATAGTATTGGTGCACATTCCCCACGCCACTGAAGACCTCCCATCGCTCACCATGCTCCTGAAAGATGTGGCCCTGATGGCTGCGGCCATTATGATAGCCAATACCGGAAAATAGGGTCTTTGCTCCGCCCATCCGTAATTTCAGGCTGATCATTTCTTTATTTAATTATTTTAGCTCTTTTTACAAGGAAATTTTACAACAAGAGCTAAAACATGCATACAACACGTTACGGGTCAGCCTGTTTTATAGCGCTGAGTGTTCTCAGTCTCAGCCTGCAGGCCCAGGACAAAAAAGACCTGTCATTCCGCCAGATCTTCAGAGGAGAAGCCACCGGCCTTTATCAACCACTACCAGCCATCAGAGGATGGGCTGACGACTCACACTACATCGAATACCGCACTACGGGCGGCGCATCCAAAGCCTGGAGAGTAGATGCAGCCACCGGCAAGGCAGCACCTTATGCTACGCCTCCGGAAGGAGCCACTGTCCAGGTACGTGATCATGACATCATCTACACTTCGCCCGGGGGTGCCGAAATACAGCTCACCAGCGATACCGCCCAGGAAAGGAATCCAACCCTTTCCCCCGACGGAAAATATGTCGCCTTTACCCGCGCCAATGACCTCTATAGCATTGAGATCGCTACCAAAAAGGAAATCCGCTACACCACAGACGGTTCAGACGTAGTCTATAATGGTTGGGCCTCCTGGGTATATTACGAGGAGATCCTGGGACGTGCCTCCAAATACCGCGCTTTCTGGTGGAGCCCGGACAGCCGTTACCTGGCATACATGCATTTCAATGACTCCAAAGTGCCTGTATTCCCTATCTATAGCGAAAAAGGACAGCACGGCTACCTGGAAAACACCCACTACCCCAAAGCAGGTGACACCAATCCAGCCGTGAAAATAGGTACCGTACCTGTAACAGGTGGTAAGACCTTATGGGCCGACTTCAATGAAAAAGACGACCAGTACTTCGGCGCACCGTTCTTCACTCCCGAAGGACGCCTGTGGGTACAATGGATGAACCGCGGACAGGATAACCTGAAGATCTACGAGATCAATCCCGATAACGGTCAAAAGAAAGAGATCTATAGCGAAAAGCAATCCACCTGGATTGACTGGTATGACAATATTCCTTTCCTCCCAGGAGGCAAAGGTTTCATCCTGAGAAGCGATAAAACCGGCTGGGCGCATCTTTACTGGCACAACATGGACGGTTCCCTGAACAAGCAGCTAACTTCCGGCAACTGGACAGTAAAAGAAATCTCTGCCATCGATAATAAACAAGGCATCATCTACTTCACCGCCCGTAAGGAGGCTTCTCCCCGCACGGACCTCTACCAGGTGAACCTGAAAACAGGCGCTATCACCCGCCTCACTTTCGGAGACTACTTCCACGCTGTGGATGTAAGTCCTAACGGCAGTTATTTCGTTACCACTTATTCCAATCTGTCCACTCCGCCCAAAATGGCGCTGCTGAACAATAAAGGCAAAGTAGTACGCGAACTGGGCGATGCCAAAGGCGAACAATTCAGCCAGTATAACCTCGCCGAAACCAAACTGCAATACTACAAGACCCGTGATGGTCTGGAACTCCCAATGACCATTACCATGCCTTTACACCTGCAGCCAGGCAAGAAATATCCCGTCCTGATCAGCATTTATGGCGGTCCTAATGCCGGTACGGTATATGACAACTGGAAAATGCCGCTTAGCACTCAATGGTGGGCTGAACAGGGTGTTATCCAGATAGCGATCGACAACCGCAGTTCGGGCCAGCTGGGTAAAATGGGGATGAACTACATTCACCGTCAGCTGGGTAAGCATGAAATCGAGGACTATATGGATGCCGCCAAATGGTTAAGGGCGCAGCCATGGACGGATACCACCAAGGTCTGCATCACAGGAGGCAGTTTCGGAGGTTACATGACCTGTATGGCGTTAACCTATGGCGCGGATGTCTTCACGCATGGTATGGCTAACTACGCCGTAACTGACTGGCAGCTATATGACAGCCATTATACCGAGCGTTATATGGATACTCCCCAGGAGAATCCTGAAGGGTACCATATCACTTCTCCGATCACGTATGCAGAGCGCTATAAAGGCCTTATCCGTATCGTGCATGGTACTATGGATGACAATGTGCATATGCAGAACAGCATTCAGCTGGTAGATAAGCTGGAGAATCTCGGAAAGCATTTTGAGTTCATGGTATATCCCGGAGAAAGGCATGGCTGGCGTGCCAGTGTCAAGAACAGACACAGCGATAATGAAATGTACCGCTTCATTTATAGCTATCTGCTGGAGCGTCCTTTTCCAAAGGAGTTTGAACAGTAATCTCTATTTTTTGATATTTCGGGGCCGGTTAGCTTTCTGCTGACCGGCTTTTTGTTTCTGTTTAATGATGACATCCCGCTATACTTCTCTTCTGCATGGTCACTATACAAACGGAACAAATGATACTGGCAACAGCCCTGGTAAAACGGACACACAATAACCCAATCAGCAGCCAGGAAAGGGTGCAGGTGGGAACCCCTGGCCTAAGTTATTTGAAGCATGCTGATACGCCCCAATAGGGGTTAAATAGGGATCCCAATGCCCAATACGACCTTCAATAGCTCAATATTAAGACTGCTTCAAAAAACTCAGCCAGGGATCCCACCTGCGAGCCTTTCCGGTAAGCACAACCACCAACCCAACCAATACGCTTTTGATATGGACGCCAGGCAATCCAGGCAGGACAATTAACATCTTGCCCCGGCGCCTTAAACCAGCAGGATAAATGAGGCTGGTAACCTCCCTGTTAAAGGACAAACAATAACTAATCGGCTTCAGGTAGGAAAGCGCTGCCATTCCAGACAAGCTGAAAAGCCAAAAACAGCTAAAAAAGGCGGGAAAGAAAGCTAAAGAGACCGTTACATCCGTGAACGTATAGATTTCCCGGGTTAACGTATTAGACGATACCAGCGAAATAACCCTTTATTTCCAGTGAACGTATCAATTTCCCTGGTAAACGAGAAAAGGAAAGGTATACTATGAGCCTCGTCAATAGTTCATACGTAAAGTGCTAATTCAGTATTTACAAAGAGGGAAACCGCAGCTGGGGAAGGATTGTAGGGAAGAGATGGGAATTTCAGGAAAAAGAAACGGGGCTGCAAGACTACAGCCCCGAAAAATTTTAACCATATCTTTATTGAAAAACCTGTACCAAAGGTGCGCGTATTTTGTATACGCTCAAAGGCTATTCTAGTGAATGCTATATTTTAGTTGGGGAACGTATCGAAACAGAAGGTGAACGTATAAGGATAAGTAGGGGAAAATATACCCATTCCCCGGGGCTTTCTTGATAAGTATAATTGAAGATCAATCACTTGAGGTAAAAAGGGGCTATAAACTAGTAACTTGCTCTAAAATAGAAGGGCGGTAAGAATACCGCCCTTGTAATAATTTTAACCATATCCTATGAAAAACCTGAGCCAAAGATATAGCAGGCTTCCATGTGTTGACGCCCTATTTCCGTGAACGTTATAAAATAGTTCGTAAAACAGCATGTTTGGATAGGTCAGCTATCATATACTAAATATTATCATATTAAATTAAAAATCAATTGTTTAATTTCCTTATTCAATAGTGAATATACTATCAACACGTTAGCATTTTAGCCTATTTTAAGCCCATTTGCAACAGTTTTATCCGGCTGGAGCAGAACGATCTCCTTGTCACTTCCAACGACTCCCAATACCAGACACTCCGAGAAAAAATTGGCTATCTGTTTTACCGGGAAATTCACGACCGCCACCACCTGTTTACCGATTAACTCCTCCCGCTGATATAACTTCGTGATCTGGGCAGAAGATCGCTTAACGCCTAACTCCGGCCCGAAATCAATGGTCAGCTGATAAGCAGGATTCTTTGCCCTGGGGAAATCAGCTGCCTCCATGATTGTACCAACCCTGATCTCTATTTTCTCAAAATCTGCCCAGTTAATTGTCTCCATATCAGCAATCTATAAGCGGAAAATAATAAAAAAATAGTAGTAATCAAACTAATACAATAATTTTTTAACCCGTATTCCTCCTATAACCTTTATAATACATTCCCTTGATAACTATCATTAAACCAGGGCTTAATAAATTCTCCTGGTTTTAAGGGCGGATACACCCGCAATAAACGGTGCCTTATCAGATAATCTTTAACGCTTATATCAAGAAAAAAGCTGCTATCTGCACATACTTAATGGCATGGTTCTTGCGTTTTTATAGAGACAAAATTTTAGGTTAAAAATAGGTTAAAGCGAAACGGCCCGACATTGCAGATGCGATGTCGGGCCGTTCTCGTTGCAGCCGGATTAACCGGTAATATCGTTAGTTCATCATAGTGCTGTCCTGTATAGTGAACGGACCGCTCGGATGCAGAACGGTATAATCACTGAAATCCTGGTTAGACTCCAATCCGGTACCATAAAGCGTGTCAGTAACCGTGCTGATACGTACCGGCTTGTTGGACAGGAACTTCTGTAGTTTAGAATCCCAGTTCAACTCCTCACAATCCAGTCTTTCCCCCTTTTTGTTGATCACCACCACATGGTCCCTCAGGAAGATGTTGGCATCATTCTCAAAATACTTTCCATATCTGGCGGTGAGGGTGCTTTCCACATTAAGGCTGTCATTATAGAACAGCACTTTGAGTCCCTTACTAAACTCAACATATACGGGAGGTTTCAGGTGCCTGAGCATCAGTGGCGCCGTTAGTTTCGCTTTTACACGTCCCGTCTGGCTGTACATGGATTCTATATCTTTTCCCTCTTCAACGGCTGTTTGACTCTTATCGAGGTTCATAATGGCATTTATATCGTTTTCGCAGGATACCATCGCCAGAAGAGAAAAAACAAACGCTACACGCGCTATAATTCTGTTCATATTAGTGATTGATAGAGGCCCTAATGGGCATTTCGGCCCCAAATGTAGACAATCCCCGGCAAACCAGGAACCCGGAAAGGCTGGGACCCTTTAGATATCGCCGGCAGTCAGATTTCGGAAATGTCCGTTCAGCTTCACCCGGTCCTTTAGCCGTTCCATCTCCGCCATTAGAGGGATGACTTTCAGGAGGTGACGTTTCAGGTATTCGAGGCGTTGCAGTTCCTGGAAGAGGTGAAGCATCTCATACTCCTCATGCAGGGACAGCCCGGCATGATGGGCAATATCATAAGCGAGCAGCTCTTCGTCAGCTTTTTTAAATGTCTTGCTTATCTGCAGAATGTGATGCAGCTCTCTCAAGGCCTGCAATACCTGGGTATGCAGCCGGTTATTACTGTTAAAATGATTTTCAGGGTAAGAAACGATCGCCCCGGTGAACATTTTGTCCGGAATACTCCTGATTATTTCCAGTATCCTGAATACCTTGATGCCACGGGTTACGACATCCATTTCTCCATTATCATATGTTTTTTCTATCCTTACGATCTCCACCAATGTACCGTACTCCACTACTTTTTTATCGATCACTGCAGGAATACCAAACGGTTTATTTTCAGCAATACAGTCTCTGATAAGCTGTTTATATCTCGGCTCAAAAATATGCAGGTTCAATTGCTCGTCCGGGTATACTACAACGCCAAGGGGAAATATTGGAATAAAATTCGTCATATAGCCTAAATTATAGAATTAGTCGTTACCAATGAAATATATAAGGATGTTCTCTATATTTGCCGATACGCTGAAAAGAACCTGGCAGGGCGATACAAGCCCTCAGCTTCAAATCTAAATGTTATCCATGCGGCAAATATTGTTTGATTGCGAGAAAATGAAACATGCCAATACCGGACTCTTTGAGTACTGTAAACAGTTCGGTAATGCGCTGCTTCGCAACAAAGCAGAAGATGAGAAAGTAGTGTTTTATGTGCCAGCCAACCGAAAAGGATTTTTTGGTCCGCAGGAACAGTATATTATCAACAGGAAACTGCATCGCTGGCTAATGCCCTCTTTTCCGCAGTTGAATATATGGCATACCTCCTTCCAGTCATCCCATTTCCGCCCGTCCAATAAGAACACCAGGCATGTGCTGACTATACACGATCTCAACGTTATTCACCAGCAGTCTATCTCTCCTGCGAAGAGAGACTCCGTATTGAAAAAGATACAACGGAATATAGACCGTGCAGATCATATCGTCACCATCTCCCGGTTCGTTCTCGAAGATGTAAAACAACACCTTGATCTGCGCAACAAACCTGCCAATGTAATATATAACGGCGGTACGCTGGAAACCTTTCCGGACTTCGATAATCCCGTATACCGGCCTCAACGTCCTTTCATATTCGCCATCGGCAGTGTAGATACCAAAAAGAATTTTGCCGTGCTGCCGCCGCTGCTGCAGCATAACGACTATGAACTGGTCATTGCCGGTCCCGTTTTTGACGAAGCATATAAAGAGAAAATACTGGCCACCGCCAGACAATACCACGTAGAAGACCGTGTGAAAGTGTTAGGGATCATTTCTAACCAGGAAAGATATTGGTATTATCATCGCTGCATGGCATTTGGTTTTCCCTCACTCGCAGAAGGATTCGGTCTGCCGGTGGTAGAAGCCCTGAGTGAAGGCAAACCGTGTTTTCTTTCTGATAAGACAAGTTTGCCGGAAGTAGGCGGAACACTTTGTTACTATTTCCGCGACTTCTCTGCCGATCATATGCAGCAGGTCTTTAATGAAGGCATGCAGCATTTCAATAACACACGGCCGATCAGTGCAATGAAGGAACGGGCCGCTTCGCTGACTATCGATCATACAGCAAAACATTATTTACAGATCTACCGTGGTCTATACTAACATATTTCATTATGCATCGTATCGGTTTAGACTTCGAGAAGTTAAAATATCCTCATAACGGTCTGTACACCTTCTGTATACAGCTGGGGCAACGCCTGCTGGAATTGAAGGCAGACGACGAACAACTGAGCTATTATCTGCCCGCAGGCTTCAATAACTTTAAAGGCGATTTCAAAAAGATCCCTTACAAATGGTATCACCGCTATGCCTTTAATCCATCTGAAATGGATATATGGCACGCTGTGCATCAGACAGGTAATGTATGGCCAAGAAAAAAAGCCAGGAAGACCATTCTCACTATTCATGACCTTAACTTTCTTTTTGAACCCAATAAAAGCAAGGCAGAAAAAAGCAGGTCACTGGAAGCAATCCAACGACAGACAGATGAAACAGACCGTATCGTAGCGATCTCTCAGTTTACGCTGAATACCATACAGGAATATATCAAGGTGCCTAAAAGCAAATGCAGTATTATTTACCAGGGCTCTGAAATAAAAGAATTTCCAGGCTTTGATGCACCACAATACAGACCCGCTGTTCCATTCCTGTTCGCCATCGGTATGATCCTGCCGAAAAAGAATTTCCATGTATTACCAAGGCTGCTGGAGCATAATGATTATGAATTGCTGATAGCGGGAAAAACACAGGGAGATTATTTTAAGAAGATAGAAGAGGAGGCTGCAAAATATGGGGTAAGCTCACGGGTTAAATTACTCGGCAGTATTACTGATGAAGAAAAATACTGGTACTATAAAAATAGTACAGCCTTTATGTTTCCCTCTGTAGCAGAAGGTTTCGGAGCGCCTGTTGTGGAAGCGATGCATTTTGGCAAACCTGTTTTCCTCTCAGACAAAACCAGTTTACCTGAAATAGGAGGAGATGCTGCCTATTATTTTAAACAGTTCGATAAAGAATATATGCAACAGGTGTTAGAGCAGGGATTGACACATTATGCAGCAAACAATCCAGCCAGCGCCATACAGCAACATGCCAAAAAATTCAGTTGGGATACTAACGCGAGAGCGTATATGAAATTATACAGAAGCCTGTATGAATAATATGCTGCCGGGAATCAGGAAATGGCATCATATCATCTGCCAATTACTGATTCCTGGTTTAAATAACTTTATAATTCCTGTAGTCGAATAAACGTTTACCTGTCCTCTTCTCTATCCAATACAGGATACTGTCTTTAAAAGAGAATTTCTTCCGGCTGATATCATGTGAGAACTGCCAGTTTTTCCTTTTGATCCGCTCTTTCATCACTTCCGGATGTGTGCCTTTAAAAGGCGCCAGTGAATCAACCTCCCCGTAATCAAATTCAGCGATAGGTACGCGATTACTAACCTGTTCTTCATTAGCGCCGTGGTATAGCTGAAAAGAGTTGTTCAGTTTTTGGGCCTGCGTCTCCGGATCTTTTACCCATCCGTAATGATACATGCTTGCATTCACACGCTTTACATGTAGTTTTTCTCCTTCCTTTCTAAACCCCTGTGCATCGCGGTAGGAGGAGATACGCTTATCGTTACGGATCACTCTGATCTCATGCTGATACCAGGTACGTGAATCGCCGATATAATCATAGCTGCCAAAGAAGTGTTTGTACTTAAACAACAATCCTTCTACCCGTTTGTCATCCAGATATTCCTGCATGGCTGCGCGAATAGCGGGATAATCCTGTTCATGCACCACTTCATCTGCCTGTATATAGAACGCCCAATCAGCATCAGGGCTTACGTGTGCAAATGCTTTATCTGTCTCTACTGCAAGAATACGCCCCCCTTCTTTCAGGGAATCATCCCATACGGAATGTGTAATCTTTATTTTAGGAGAGCCGATAGATTGAATCAGTTCCAGGGTACCATCGTCACAATTACCCACGCTGACAATCACTTCATCGCACAAAGGCAGGATAGAGCTGATAGCTGCAATCACCGGATAATCATACTTTACCGCATTTCGAACAAAAGTGAACCCCGATACTTTCATATGAGAGATATAATGTTTGCGAAGATATATAATCAATAATGAATTACGTAATTTAGATGCATGCATCAGCCCCTCTTATCTTCATTACTGAACCAGGAAGTCAAGGCCCTTGCAAGAAGTATTTCACTTGTTGAAAACGAGGCTACCGGCTACCAGCAATTACTTGAAGCACTTCCGGCAAACAGTAATACCAGGGTAATAGGTATTACCGGCCCTCCGGGAGCGGGGAAAAGCACACTCGTGAATGCCCTGATTACGTTCCTCCTGGGTCAGGACAAACGGATTGCGATCATTGCCATTGATCCCTCTTCGCCATTCAACTATGGCGCCTTACTGGGCGATCGTATCCGCATGGGGCAACACTTTAACAACCAGCAGGTATTTATCCGCTCTATGGCCAGCAGGGGAGCATTGGGAGGTCTTAGCCCCAAGATCATAGAAGTAAGTGACCTGATAAAGGCAGCCGGTTTCGATTATCTGTTTATCGAGACAGTAGGTGTGGGACAGAGTGAAGTGGAAATTGCCGGTATTGCCGACACAACAGTTGTAGTTGTAGTACCTGAAGCAGGAGATGAGATACAAACCATGAAGGCCGGACTTATGGAAATTGCCGACATCTTCGTGGTCAATAAAGCAGACCGGGCTAATGCAGATGAATTTGTGAAGAATCTCAGATTGCTGGCACATAGCCGGCATAAGGCAAACTGGGAGATCCCTGTACTGAAAACCATCGCTACAAAAGAAGAAGGATTGGCTGCACTGGTAAAGGCAATTACCAGTCATCAGCAACAGGTGCAGGGCAACCATCAGCATCATGCCTTATTGCTGGCTGAAAAGGCCTATCAGTTATTACAACACCGGCGTATGAAAGATGTTAACCGCCGTGCACTGCAGCAACAGATACTTCAGCAAATGACTGCCGGTGCATTCAACCTCTACCGGTTTGTGAATAGTTACTAGCCCGCAGATTATGTATCTTTGCACACGTGTTAAGGTTCCCTACATATCGTATCTCCATCGCTTATGCCGTATTTCATTACGCGGCCGGCAATGACGAGTCCCGGATAACGGACGCCGTCATGCTGTAACGTACTGCACCAGCTACCATTCGCTGGAATGACAGGCAATATCTTACAACACCATCATTGATAAAATAATACGTAAACGCATATCCCATTTGCACGGTTTCTGCTGAAGCATTATGGACGGAATTACTATTTACGGGGAATACGCTTTGGAGTTTGAACCGTGACATAAAGACCGGCATAAATCCATCTCAGGAAAACAATCTTTCAATGGGATATCTGCAATTTTAAATCTCTTTTAAAACTCATTCATCATGGCCTGGATATTCCTGATTATCGGTGGATTATTTGAAATCGGCTTTACCATCTCATTGAAATATTCCGAGAACTTTACACGGCTCTGGCCGAGTATCAGTTTCTTTGCCTGTATCTCGCTCAGCTTTCTGTTCCTGAACAAGGCAATTACCAGTGGACTTCCCATCGGCACTTCCTACGCTGTCTGGACCGGCATTGGCGCTGCCGGTACCGCTATTGCGGGGATGTTACTGTTCAAAGAACCGGCGGCTTTCTGGCGGCTGTTTTTCCTTTTTATGCTGATAGCCTCCATCGTAGGATTAAAAGTAGTTGCTGAGTAAATCCTGCCCTGGTCAGGAGATCTTTTCAGGTAGCACAGCCGGCTGTGCTACCTTCTTTTTTGCCAGCAGGAAAACCACCAGGTAAGCAGCGGTACATCCACAGATAACCGGCAACAGTGCATTTGTGACATGGGTAGTTTCTATAGCGAAAAAGATAGCGGCAGGTAACACCCTGTTCCCTCCCGCAAACATCGCCGTCATTCCCACCAAAGCGGCCAGGGCAAAATTCAGCTGTACTCCCGGGAACATGAATTGCAGCAGAAAGGTAACAAACAAACCCAGCGCTCCTCCCGATACCAGCAACGGTGCTATAGTTCCTCCCGGAATACCACTGCCCACTGTAATGCTCATCAGCAATAATTTCCCAACCGCCATTACGATGAGGAACTGCAGGGTAACCTGCCCCAGCAACAGGCTGTCTATATGTTCATAACCTGCTCCCAGGATCTCCGGAGAGAAATACCCCACGATGCCGGTGATAATAGCTCCGATCACAGGCCACCACAATTTATCAAATGGCAACATCCGGAAGAGGTTACCTATACCGTTTAGCATCTTCTTTGCCAGCACGGCTACCAGCCCCACCAATAACCCGGTAACGGTATATCCCAACAGTGCCGGCACACCCGCCATTGTTACTTCCGGCATCATAAATACCGGATCACTGCCTGTCAGCCAGTAATGTAACAGCATCCCGGTCCCTCCAGCCAATATCACCGCTGTAATACCTATCCAGGTCAGCTCTACCATGAGTAATTCTATAATGAGAGCGATAGCCGCCAAAGGACTGCCAAAAAGAAATGTAATGCCTCCCGTCATAGCAGCCGCCGCCAGGATCTGTTTCTCCCGGGCGCCTCCTTTTTTTACCTGGCCGGCTACTACCAAAGGCAGATCAGCCATAGGACCCTCCAACCCTAGGGGAATGCCTGCATTAATGGAAAGAATGCTCTGTACTGGCCTTAGCAGCTGTTGTACCTTTTCACCTGCATAACGGAAAAGAACAGCTATAGCAAGGGTAACAATTACAGGTATCAACAGTACCAACAGGTCGTGTTCATCCAGATCCCTGGACATACCAGGCAGTCCGCTGTATGTACTTAAGGCCTGCATTGCCATGATCAGCCCTTCTGTTATCATAGCAGCGGCAGCAGCCACTGTCACCGACATACAAAGTAATACGGGAACAGTCCTTCCCGTAATGTGATTCACAGGAACAGATATTTCCGTATTTACAGGAGCCGTGACAGGAATACCTCCTTTGATAAATAACTGGAAAATGCTTTTCATAGCTGGTCAGTTTAAACGCTCAATTTACATATTCCCGCCTGAGAAATAACTACCGTATAATTATCGCATAGCTATGTTAACTGGAAGTTAATGTATGTAAGTAGAGAATCAATATTTTAGTTAAATGTTTAATTTATTAATAAGTGGTATAAAAAAGATTAGTATTATTCCAATCACGTTCGCTTATCCGTTTTAGCACTGGTAAATAAGATGTTAAATATTTCCCCAGTTTTCTACCATTCCTACTTTTGTATCCTACCTGATCCATTATTGATTCACTATATTCTATGACCTAAAACTGAATGTACTAATTTATGGACGTTGCTATCTTTGACACCTACGTTAAACGTCGCGAGGGCGGTTATATGCACTTCGACATCATCGTATCTGCCGATACCAATTATGAGAATGTGCTCACCTTTGGAAATGCATATCTCAAATCAAAATCTATTGAAAAACAATCTGTTTCTTCCAGAGACTGCCGGTTTTGCCATGTCCAGGAAGTGATACCCATGTGGGAACAAAATATCCTGCAACAGGGCTATCATATTTATGAAATGGAAGGTTGCCGGTAATAAATTTCCGATTGTTTTGCCGGCCGCAGGCAACAGATATAAGGAAAAGAGCCAGTAGGGAGAAACAATATTTCAAATAGTCGTAAACCGTATCCAAATAAGAACATCAAAGGAGGTCTGGTGTAAAACCGGACCTCCTTCTTGTTTTAATATCTTTATCTGTACTGTGATTGTGCCTTATGCCTCGCGGTTGCTCCTCCAGTGTCTGAACACCATTATACCAATGATCAGCAGCGGAGTAGCTGCCAGCATCAGGATGCCATTATTCAGCCCCTTTGCAGGACCTTCTCCCAGCTGCTGAGCTGTTTTAGTACAAAGCGAGCACTGCGCCATCGCCTGTACACCGAAGCATAATATAATCACTAATAACTGAACGATCTTTTTCATACAGTAAATTTAAGCATTCCTGTCATTCCAGCTGTTACTCAATAGTAGGGAGATATCATCACATACACGATCACACCGGTTACTGCTACATAGAACCAGATTGGCCAGGTAATACGCGCTATCTTCTTGTGTTTTACAAAATCTTCCTGGAACCCGCGCAACAGCGTAAACAGCACCAACGGTACAATTACGATGGCCAGCAGGATATGTGTCAGCAGAATGAAATAATAGACATAAGCACTACCACCTACCAGCGCCTTCTCTGCGGCATCTACCACATGGTCGTGGTTAGTGTCGCCATATTTGGTACTCTCAGTAAAAAAGTGATATGTAACATAAGAAACCAGGAACAGTGCAGACAATGCTACTGCTATCAGGTTTGTTGTTTTATGCGCTTTGACATGTCCGCCGCGGATAAAATACAGGCTGGCCAGCAGCAATACTGCTGTAGCCGAATTCAATATCGCATGGAACAGCGGCAGTAGCTGTACATTGAAGCCGAGCTCAATATTCGGGCGGGGCAGGTAGAACAAGATGGCCACCACCACAGGTATTGCTACTGATACAATAGCAATCGGCAGGTTAAGATTTTTACTCTTGATATCCATAGCTATGATTGAGGGCGTTGTGGTCCCCCCTTAGACTATTCTGTTGTTGAAAAAAGCCGTTTGAGTAATCCCGGTCTATGCTTGTCTTTCTCCAGGTGTAGTATTGCTATATCATTCGCGCACTTGCGTACGGCGTTGGAATCCAATCCATCGTAATATCCGCGGATGTGGCGATCTTTATCCAGCAATACCAGCTTCTCGGTGTGAATGAAATCATCCGGACCACCGTCTCCCTGCGTCACACTCACAAACACCTCGTTCCTCGCCCAGTCATAAATATCCTTCTTCCCTCCGGTCACCAGCCACCAGTTATCGGGGTTGATGCCGTGTTTTATTCCATACATACGCAGCTGTTCAGAAGAATCCCTTTCAGGATCTACTGTCAGTGATATCATCTGTAATAAAGTGTCGTTCTTGATATAAGCCTGTTGCACCTTTTCAAGGTTCGCCATCATCTTTGGGCAGATGCTGGGGCAGGAAGTGAAGAAAAAGTTCACCAGTATGACCTTGTTGGGTAAGTCTTTCAGGCTTACTTTCTGGCCCATCTGGTTGGTGAAGGTGAAATCTTTTACCACATGAAAAGTGGTATCATATGTGGCAGTGCCGTTCTTTACTATCGTATCTACCTTTTCAGGTATGTAGTAACGGGGGATAGGTACAACATCCTTACTGTAATGATCTACTATCAGGTATCCCGCCAATGGCACCAATATTGCCAGCATCAATCCTATAAGTCCTCTCTTGGTAATGGCCTGAAGTTTTAATGGTCCGATAAAATTTACGCTTTACAAATACTGCCATATGAATAGAGCAGCACCTGTAAAGCGTAATATATAAAGCTGTTTTAGTGATGTGCCGGCTCGTTGGTGATATGCGTAGCTGGAGGTGCAGGAGTACCCGGAGCCAGGTTCTTACGCATATTTTTCCAGGAGTCACCATCCGCCAGGAAGGCGATGATGAACCATACGAACAATAACAAAGGCATCAGAACGGTCATTACCAGGTTCCTGATCTCATGACGTAAGTGCATGAACTCTGCAACGATAAAGAAAGCCTTTACGAGTGTCAGTGTCACAAAGATACCGTTAAGCGCCCATCTTGCCATAAAACCGTATTCCAGATAAAGGAATGCCAGACCTACTTCAAAAATGGTGATCACCAATAATATCCAGAACGTTTTCCAGATCGATTTGGTAGAAGAATCATGTACATGCTCCTCGTGCGCTACTCCTGTATGTGTATGTTCCATTAGTTTTTTCTTTTTAAAATTCCAGATTACAAATACTTACCAGCCTCCTATTAAAGCAGGTAGAAACAGGTGAATACGAATACCCATACCAGATCTACAAAGTGCCAGTATAAACCTACCTTTTCAACCATTTCATAGTGGCCTCTTTCTTCGTAAGTACCTTTCAGCACATTAGCCAGGATGACAATGTTCAACACCACACCGGAAGTTACGTGCAAACCGTGGAAACCTGTAATGGTAAAGAAGAAGTTAGTGAAGTTCGTAGAAGCGACAGTTCCGTCAGCGTTCAGGAAAGGATTATGTCCCCACCATGCACCTGCATGATGCAAGTGCGTCCATTCCCATGCCTGACAGGACAGGAAGGCGATACCACCCAGGATAGTCCATGACATCCATTTCGCAACGGCCTTACGGTCTCTCATGTGACCAGCGTGTACAGCCAATACCATTGTTACAGAACTCATGATCAGGATGAAGGTCATCAAGCTCACAAATACCAGTGGCAGATTTGTGTGCCCCATACCAGGGAATGCGTGGAACACCTCATTGGGATCAGGCCAGGAAGTGCTCATGAAGCGGATCGTACCATATGATATCAGCAATGCTCCAAAAGTAAAGGCATCTGACATCAGGAAGTACCACATCATCAACTTTCCGTAGCTCACATTAAAAGGAGAATGTCCCCCGGACCACCATTTTTTCTTCGCTGTAACTGCTGTATCCATTGTTTGTTTTGTAATTAATTTTTAGAAAGTTTATCTGGCAATACTCAGAAATATCAACAGGTAAATCCATAACCCATCCACAAAATGCCAATATGTGGCTGCTACTTCTATGGGAACTGCACTGTAAGTACGTACCCTGGTACGGAAGGCCCTGCCAAACATGATCAGCAGTGCTACAACACCACCCAGTACGTGTAACAGGTGTACACCCACTATTACATAAATGAAAGATACAGATGCCGGCCCGTTTAACGGAAGCCCCATATCTGTCATCTGTTTGAAACCTATCCACTGACACGCCGCAAAAGCAACTCCCAGCACGGCGGTCAGCGTAATCAGCTGTTTGTACCGCTGCATGTTCCTGTTACGGAACTGTTTTACCGCCATCTGTATGGTTGCACTGCTGGTCATGATAACTGCAGTAGAGATCCAGAAGATAAACGGTAACTGGAAGGTGAACCAGTTTGCCTGCGCACGCTTTACTACATACGCGCTTGTAAACCCGATGAACATCATGGTGATACTACCCATTGCTATCCAGAGGGAATATTTATGCGGATGTATTTTCTTTCGTTGTAAGCTCATTGCGTCCATCACTCCTTGTTTCAAAAATTGACTATCCGATCTTATCAAAGAGTAGTGCAAACTCCATGACCATCAGATAAATATATGAACCAAACATCAGCTTTCTGGCTGCGGGTACATCACATTTCCTGTACAGGTTAAATGCACGGTACAGGAAGAACAATGTTACCAGCAATACCACGATCGCAGAAACCGGGCCACTGATACGCAGGTAATAAGGTAATAAACCTGCTGGTATTAATAACAGTGTATAAAGCACTGCCTGTAATGCGATCAGCTTGTTGGGTTCTCCGCCGGCAGGTAACAGTTTGAAACCAGCTTTTGTGTAGTCCTTATAACCGATCCAGGCGATAGCCCAGAAGTGGGGGAACTGCCAAAGGAACTGGATAGCAAATAATGCCCATCCGCCTTCACCTATTGCATTGGCGCCTCCGGCCCATCCGATGAGCAAAGGCAATGCACCCGGCACAGCCCCCACCAGCACAGCCAGTGAGTTCCATTTTTTCCAGGGTGTGTATACGAATCCGTACAACACCAGGGAGAGCAGGCTCAGTCCTGCACATAGCAGGTTGAAACCCAGCGCCAGGATTACCAGTCCGGATACACCCGTTACAATAGCCAATATGATAGCTTCTGTATCAGACATCCGGCCGGCAGGTAAAGGACGTACGGCTGTACGCGCCATTAGTTTATCCGTTTCTTTTTCCAGTAACTGGTTAATAGTGTTGGCAGCGCCAGACACCAGTAAGCCACCGGCAAATAAAGTAAGAACTTTAATCAGATTGAACCCGACTCCCGGCACCAGCAGATACCCCACAACACTTGAAAACACAACCATGATGGTGAGGTTAAACTTCATCAACTGAGAGTAATCCTTCACCTTACTGGCTACTGCGTACGATGTCGACAATTTAATCGAGTTTTCTCTTATCATTTCTTCAGCCCATTCCTACGGGAGTTAACCCATAGTTTGCCCAAAAATTCAACTTATTAATGACTTTCTTTCTCTTCTTCTGGTGACAATGGTACAGTCTGCGGTATGAAATCCTTACCGTTTTTGCTGTAGTCATATGGCCAGCGGTACACTTCAGGAATTTCGCCGATCCAGTTACCGTGACCAGGATTGATTGGCGTAGTCCATTCCAGTGTGGTAGCGTTCCATGGGTTCGTAGTAGTAACTTTTCTACCTTTGAAAATGCTATAGAAGAAGTTGAACACGAACATAAGCTGCGCTGCAAATACTATGATCACAACTACGCTGATGAAGTGGTTCAGGTCATTAAACTGTTTGAAAGATTCCCAGCTGGAGTAGTCGTAGTACCTTCTTGGCATACCCGCCATACCTTCATAGTGCATAGGCCAGAAGATCAGGTAAGCGCCGATCAGGGTGATCCAGAAGTGGATATAAGCGATAGTACTGTTCAGATAACGACCAAACAGTTTCGGATACCAGTGGTATACACCGGCAAACGTACCGAAGAACGCAGACACACCCATTACGATGTGGAAGTGCGCAATTACGAAGTATGTATCGTGCAGGTGAATATCAATAGAGGAGTTACCCAGCCAGATACCTGTCAGACCGCCGGAGATGAATGTGCTCACGAAACCGATAGCGAACAGCATACCAGGCGTAAAGCGCAGGTTACCTTTCCAGATGGTGGTGATCCAGTTGAACACCTTGATAGCAGACGGTACCGCGATCAGCAATGTCAACAGTACGAAGAATGCACCCAGGAACGGATTCAGACCCGTTACGAACATGTGGTGCGCCCATACCAGGAACGCCAGGATAACGATCGCGAACATAGAACCCACCATCGCGAGGTAACCGAAGATCGGTTTGCGGGAGTTAACCGCCAGGATCTCAGATACCATACCCATCGCAGGCAGGATAATGATATATACCTCAGGGTGACCGAGGAACCAGAACAAGTGCTGATACAGGATGGCACTACCACCTTCGTGATCCAGTGCTTTACCCGCAACAAACAGATCGCTCAGGTAGAAGCTGGTACCTGCGTGACGGTCAAACAGCAGCAGGATAAAACCAGATAATAATACAGGGAAGGAAAGTACACCCAGTACGGCAGTGAAGAAGAAGCTCCAGATAGTCAGTGGCATCTTCGTCATGGTCATACCTTTAGTACGCATATTCAGGATAGTGGAGATATAGTTCAGACCACCCAGCAGCTGCGAAACAACGAACAGTGCCATACTGATCAACCATAAGTCCATACCTATTTTAGAACCGATTGAAGCGTCGCCCAGTGCACTCAGCGGAGGATACGCGGTCCAACCACCGGAAGCAGGACCTGTCTGAACGAACAGGGATGTCATCATCACCACGCTGGCGAGGAAGAAAGCCCAGTAGCTCATACAGTTCATCAGGGGAGAAGCCATATCGCGGGCACCTACCTGCAATGGAATCAGCAGGTTGGAGAAAGTACCGCTCAAACCGGCTGTTAATACAAAAAATACCAATATGGTACCATGCATGGTTACCAATGCATAGTAAGCTTCAGGAGTAATACGTCCACCTTTAGCCCAGTGACCCAGGATGCTTTCCAGCCAAGGGAAAGTAGCATCCGGGAAACCCAGTTGCAAACGGAACAGTACAGAGAAGAAAGCACCTATGATAGCCCAGATGATACCGGTGATCAGAAACTGCTTGGCAATAGTTTTGTGGTCCAGGCTGAAAACGTACTTCGAAAAGAAGTTGCCTTCATGATGGTGGTCATGCTCATCGTGCCCATGATCGTGCGCATGTACGCCATGAATTACCTCCTGACTGTGCAATGTTGCTTCGTTACTCATAATCGGTTCTATTTATATAAAACTGTCATCGGGGAGTACCGCTACCAGTTTATCTTATAATTTTAAAAATACCTGCGTCTATTATTATTAATCTCTTCGGCTAAACAAATTTAGTGTTTAGCTTCATTTACCGCCACTACTTTTTCCTGATGTGCAGAATCCACTGCCGGAGCCGGTGTTGTTGCCGGAGCAGCAGGAGCTGCCGGA
Source organism: Chitinophaga sp. CF418 (assembly GCF_900142925.1). Lineage (GTDB taxonomy): Bacteria > Bacteroidota > Bacteroidia > Chitinophagales > Chitinophagaceae > Chitinophaga. Next base: position 567,620 of record NZ_FRCN01000002.1, on the reverse strand, counting down.
GCAGGATTAGCCACTGCATACTGAGCTACCTGTTTTGCAGCCCATGCATCATACTCAGCCTGTGTTTCTACCACGATATTTGCTTTCATGGAATAGTGACCGGCGCCACACATCTGATCACAGGAGATTTCATAAACAAAATCAGCATTGCCTGTTAATTCCTTCATCTGCTTGGTTGTCTTCGTCGGAGTAAACCATAATGTAGTAGGAATACCCGGAACCGCATCCATCTTCATACGGAAGTGAGACAAACCTACGTCGTGTATCACATCGCGGGAACCAATGATCAGCTTCACAGGTTTATTAACTACCAGGTGCATTTCTGTAGCCATGTAGTCATCCTTATTCAGTTGATCATCCCAATCCTGACCTACAGGATTGTTAGCGTCATTGATCTTTTTAAAATCTTTACGACCCAGCTGACCATCTTTACCAGGGTAACGGATCAGCCAGTTGAACTGCTTACCGGTAATTTCAACTACCATTGCTTCTTTTGGTGCATCGGAAGTGATTCGGAACCAGTGTCTTAAACCGAAAGCTACCAGGATAGTGAGCGCAATGGCCGGAATAACCGTCCATATCAACTCCAGTTTATTGTTATGAGGGAAGTAAAACGCCTGACGGCCTTCTTTCTCCTGATATTTGTAAGCGAACCAGAACAGTAAGATCTGGGTGATTACAAATACGATACCTGTGATGATCAAAGTGGTCTTGATCATTTCATCGATCCCCTTACCCTGTTCAGAGGCAGCTTCCATAACAATCCTACCTTTCAGGGCATCGTTACAGTAATACACACCTATCAGGCCCAGTACCAGGAAGACAATCAACAGGGTACCATTTACACGGTTGGCTTGCTGACGCGTTTTCTTTTCTCCCTTCAATATGGACACATACTCGCTGGCCTTCGCAATCTGGAAGATGACTACGAATATGAGCACAACAACTAAGACTGCTAAATATCCTGACATTGCTATTTGAAATAATTAAGTTATCTAATGCTTTTCGTTATTACCTATCACTTCCGGTATTTTACACCGGAATCTCCTTTACATGTCCGATGATCAGGTATGGTGTATAATACTTTCTTTGAGATACGGATGATTCTTTGGTACCAGTGGAGCCTTTGTCAGCTGGTTAGATACCAGGAATATGATCAGACCAACGAAACCAACAGCCAGACCAGCTTCATACCACGGGAACACCAGGTGTCCGTAAGTACCAGGGCCTACCATCTGCCAGAAGTCCAGCCAGTGACCGCAGATGATCACAATGGAGATGAACACCATGGAAGAATAGTTACGTTTGGTATCGCGTTTCATCAGATACAATAACGGTGTGATAAAGTTGATCAGCAGGTTCAGGAAGAAGATAGGTCTCCATTCACCCCATACACGTGGCTGGAAGTAGGTAGTCTCTTCAGGCATGTTTGCATACCAGATCAACATGTACTGGGAGAACCAGAGGTATGTCCAGAAGATACTGAAACCGAAAGCAAATTTACCGAGGTCATGCAGGTGCTCTTCATTTACCATTGGCAGGTAACCATTACGTTTCAGGTAAACCAGGAATAAAATGATCAATGCGATACCAGATACCCAGGTACTAACGAAGGTATACCAGCTATACATGGTAGAGTACCAGTGAGCATCGATGCTCATCAGCCACAGCCATGGAGTGGTAGAACCAACACTCAGCGCATAGATCACGATAAAACCACCACACCATACTGTATTTCTCCAGACGATGCGACGGCCTGATTCTGCAGATAAATCCCATCCATCTTCCTCGATAGACATCTTACGCAGTTTCATTACAAAGAATATCCAGGCACCGATAGTTACAACAGAGAAACCTGTGAACATTCCCTTATTTAAGAAAGCTGATTTCCAGCTTAATATTTCGTCATGTTTAACATGCTCCGCATTTACCCAGTGGTAGATATGCTCTTTTCCACCGAAAACGATCAGCATAAGCACAATGAACAGGATACCACCCAATACAGGCACTGCCATGGATATAGCTTCCGGAACGCGGCGGAAACCGATCTGCCATCCACCATGCGCCAGGGTAGTTGCGCCAATAAAGAAGGCACTGGCTAAGGTAACCAGCAAAAAGAATGAACTGTTCTGGAGGAGGCCAGCCCAGAAACGTGTAGAGCCATGCTCACCATGAAATGCAAAAATTCCGATCAATAAAGTCAGCAAGCCAATCCCCATTAACACGAAGCTGGTCGTTTTTAATCTTGCCGGTACTACAAATTGGTCCTTCATTACTGTATATTAAAATACTTGATTGAATGCTAGTTTATCTTATTTAGTCGCTGACGAATCCTGAGCCGCTGGTGCTGGCGCTGCTGTTACTGCTGGCGCAGCAGGAACTGCCTGGGTTGAGTCATGAGCCAGAACCGCTGCAGCTTCTGCTCCATTGTTCCGGAAACTACGGATATACGCAGCTATTTTCCAGCGCTGTTCTCTATCCAGCTGGCTGGCATAACTACCCATAGCATTGAAACCATAGGTCATTACGTGGAACAGACGTCCTTCTGTATAGCTGGCCTTAGGGCCGCTACCCAGGTTAGCCGGAGCAGCTACGTAAGGACCATTACCACCATTGTACAGCGGACCATTACCGTCCAGCTTTGAACCATGGCAGATAGCACAGTAAATATTGAATAAACGTTTTCCTTCCTCCAGATCCGCTTTTGTGAGAATCAGTGGATTTTTTACTGCATTAGCCAGTGCGGTATCTGCCGCTTTCAGATGGTAAGGCAGCAGCTCTCCTCTTTTTACTGTTCCTTCCACTGGCTTCATTGTAGAAAGACGCTCACTATAGAACTCGTAAGCACGGGATTCAAACATATCCGGCATATAATGTGAGCCGGGTTTTCTGTTGTTCTTTCCGCATGCCGATAACAAAGCTCCACTTACCAAAGCAGCCGCGATCAATATGTTGGAAGTCCTTTTCATCTGTATATTATAATTCAAGCTTATGTTCTGTGTGCTCCTCCCGGGGAAAATGCTTCTCCGGAAAGTTTTAATTTCTGAGTTTATGCATTAACAGCTTCTACCCGTTTGGTTTCAAACAGGCGGTCTTCCTGGTCGAAACGACCATACCACCAACCTGCTTCCGCACGCTGCTCATTGATCTGCTGTCCGCCGACACTTGCGAGGAAGCTTTTCAGCTCTTCAGTATTGGTCTTGGCAGTTACTTCGATCGCCATTACAAACAGATCGTCTGTCTGACGGGGATGGAAGATATGCTTCTTTACAAAAGGAGCCAGCTGACACAGGTAGCAGAATGTGAGCACCATACCTACTGCAGAGAACAATACTGTCAACTCGAAAGTGATAGGAATGAACGCTGGCAGCGGAAAGTGTGGTTTACCACCTATATTCATAGGCCAGTCAGAGTTAAATACCCAACTCATGCAGGATAATGCCGTAGTAGTACCGGTGATACCGTATATGAAGCCGGCAGTGTGCAGGCTGGTTTCCCGCAGACCCAATGCCTGGTCAAGACCATGCACAGGAAATGGTGTGTACACATCGTGAATCTTGTAACCTGCAGTTCTTACTTTTTTCACTGCCGGAAACAATACCGCCTCATCACTAAAACTTGCTACAACAAAATTTTTAACCGCCATATGTTTAAAAAATTCTTAGTCTAAAAAACGAAATCCAGATCTCTTTACATGCCCGGTGCAACCCGGTGATAAGATTAGTTATGAGCGTGCGCTACAGCACCGTGTGCATCATGATGATGATCTTCGTGGTGGTGTAAACCAGCTACAAATTGCTCTGCAGGCTGTTCCTCATATTTCTCCATATCTTTCTTGAAGCTTTCACCGGATGTCTTCAATACACTCTTGATCTCAGCTACAGCGATAACCGGGAAGTATTTAGCAAACAGGAAGAAGCAGGTAAAGAACAATCCGAAAGTACCCATGTAGAAACCTACTTCAGGCCAGGATGGACGATAGTAGCTCCAGCTGGATGGCAGGTAATCACGATACAGGGATGTACAGATGATCACGAAACGCTCGAACCACATACCAATGTTCACAATGATGGACATTACGAATGTTACGGCTACGTTCCTTCTCATTTTGCTGAACCAGAATACCTGCGGAGTGATTACGTTACAGGTCATCATGATCCAGTAAGACCAACCCAGCGGACCAGCAGCACGGTATTTATAGAAGGTAGCAAATTCGTAAGGAACGGCTGCATACCATGCCATGAACAACTCAGTCAGGTAAGCACAACCTACAACGGAACCTGTCAGTACAATTACCTTGTTCATGGCTTCCATGTGACCGAGGGTAATGTATTCTTCGAGATTTAATACTTTACGTACGATGATCAGCAGGGTCTGTACCATTGCGAATCCGGAGAAGATCGCACCCGCCACGAAGTAAGGAGGGAAGATGGTAGTATGCCAACCAGGAATTACGGAAGTAGCGAAGTCAAAAGATACGATGGTGTGTACGGAGAGTACCAGTGGGGTTGATAAACCTGCCAGTACCAGCGACAGTGCTTCGTGACGTTGCCAGTGTTTGGTAGAACCAGTCCAGCCGAAAGAAGCGATACCATATAATAACTTACGCAGTTTGGTTTTAGCCCTGTCACGCACAGTTGCGAAGTCAGGGATCAGACCGGAATACCAGAACAGGAGAGATACGGTAAAGTAAGTAGAGATCGCAAACACGTCCCACAACAGCGGGGAGTTGAAGTTCACCCACAGCGGACCACGGGTGTTAGGATAAGGCAATACGAAGAAAGCCATCCATACACGACCCATGTGGAAGATTGGGAACTGACCGGCACACATTACCGCGAAGATCGTCATCGCTTCTGCAGCACGGTTCACCCCTGTACGCCATCCCTGGCGAAACAACAGGAGGATGGCGGAGATCAGTGTACCGGCGTGACCGATACCCACCCACCATACGAAGTTGGTGATATCCCAACCCCAACCGATGGTCTTATTCAGGTTCCACACACCTGTACCGTAGTATACTTCCCAGCTTACTGAGAAGACACCGAATCCCAGCAGCAGCAGGGAAATGAAAAAGCCCACGTACCACAATTTACCAGGCTTGGCTTCAATCGGGCTGATGATATCTTCTGTTACCTGGTGGTAATCTTTCACCCCATCAACTAATGGTTCTCTTAGTGTGGATTCGTACTTTAAATGCATAATTCTTTAAGCTTTTACCCCTAACCTGCACCTGGATGCAGAATAAGGAGCTTTAATTGTTCTAAACTTAAAACTTTATCTCTCTGTTAATCTTTCTTTCTTATCAGCTCAACCTTGCTTACGCTTCATGTTTCGCTGCTGCTTCATGATGAGCTTCTTCACCGTGATGTGCTTTTGCCTTAGGCTCAGCAGCTTTGTTTCTGATCTTAGCCAGATAGTTCACGGAAGGCAATGTGTGGGTTTCTTCCAGCACATAGTACAGCCTGTCTTTCTGCTCTTCACCACGAAGTTTCGCAATGCGGCTTTCTTTATCATTGATGTTACCGAATACGATAGCATCAGCAGAACATGCTACCTGACAAGCAGTCTTCGCTTCACCATCTTTCATCGGACGGCCAGCTTTCTTCGCTGTCAGTTTAGCATCCTGTAAGCGCTGTACGCAGAAAGAACATTTCTCCATTACACCACGGCTACGAACCACTACATCAGGGTTCAGCACCATACGTGTCAGGCTGTCGTTCATACCTGCTACATCATACAGGTTATTTTCGAAGCTGTCCGCACCGTTCCAGTCTCTCCAGTTGAAGCGACGAACTTTATATGGACAGTTGTTTGCGCAATAACGGGTACCGATACAACGGTTATAAGCCATCTGGTTGATACCTTCAGAGCTATGGTTGGTAGCGGCTACCGGACAAACGTTCTCACAAGGAGCGTTATCACAGTGTTGACACAGCATAGGCTGGAACACTACTTCCGGATTGTTCTCGTCACCACTGAAGTAACGGTCAATACGCAGCCAGTGCATTTCATGCGCCTTGAGCACCTGCTCTTTACCAACTACTGATACGTTGTTTTCTGCCTGACAAGCGATAGTACATGCACCACAACCGAAACAGGTGTTCAGGTCAATAGACATACCCCACTTAATACCCTGATACTGGTGTACATCAGGATACAGCGTACCGCCTGCACGGAATTTCTCTTCATTACCACCGAATTTGGAGAATAATTCCTCGCGGTCTTCGTTCACCTCTTTAGGGTTCTTGATGAACTCTTCCAGGGTGGTTTCCTTTACGATAGGACGACCTTCGTAACTGTTGTGTGTTTGAGTAACACCTATCTGAGCTATTTCTGAAGTTTTTTCTACAGAAACCTCAGGAGCGAAATAATCAAAAGTCTGACCGTTGTAGCTTACCAGCGGATAGGCATTCTTACCTACGCCTGAAGCAGCTTTACCAGCATTGTTATTACGTCCGTAACCTACTGCGATCGCAACTACTTCAGGATGGATACCAGGCAGGATCAGCAGTGGCAGGGAGATTTCCTTACCATTTGCTTTGATCTTCAGTACAGTCCTGTCATTGTTGATTTCGTAGTCATCACCCAGCTCTGTGTGGAACGTTTTAGCGAGGGTGTTGGAAATTACAGCGTAGTTATCCCATGTAGCACGGGTGATTGGATCCGGCATTTCCTGTAACCATGGGTTGTTGGCTTCTTTACCATTACCAATAGCTACTTTTTCATACAGTACCAGTTCCAGCTTACCGCCTTTCTTGGCACTGTTGATCTTCGCAGCAGCTGCTGCTACATCACCTGCGAAAGCAGCACCGCCTAAAGCAGGCGCCTGTGCAGGCTCGATGATACCATCCTGCAGTACTTTGTCCCACGCTTCCTGGCTACCCAGTTTGGTGATCCATTCGTTCTTCAGGAAATCTTCCCAGGAAGTAGCGTTTCCGCTCCATGCCAGCAGGGTAGATTCGAACGCACGTGTTTTGAACAGTGGTGCGATGGTAGGTTGTATGAAACTGAAATATCCGGTACGACCTTCAACATCTCCCCAGCTTTCCAGGTAGTGATGAGCAGGAGCCGCATATTTGAACAGTTCAGAAGTTTCGTCTTTACGATCGTTGAAAGTAACGGTCAGTTTCGCCTGCTTAACACCGGAAATGAATTTCGCGGCGTCATAGTAATCATAAGCAGGGTTCACACCGTATACGAATAAAGCGCCGATGCTGCCAGCATTCAGTTCACTTACCAGCTGCGCCATGTCGCTGTCGATACCCTGACGGTAGCTAACAGTAGAAGCCCAGTCGATAGTGGTGCCATTGGAACCGATCTGGTTGTTGATGGCATTTACGATGATCTGTACGTTTACATCATTGGAACCGCTTACAACCAGTGCTTTACCCTGGCTGTCTCTCAGCGCTTTCGCAGCTTTTTCGATACCATCCGCCAGGCGTTTGTCAGCGATAGCTGGTTTGCTTACAGCACCACCTACAGCGCTCAGCAGGGCCAGTGCTACTGCACCGGTCTCTGATGGTTTATGAGTATATCTTTCATCAGCATTAGCACCGGTAACGCTCATCATGCTTTCGAAGTGGAAATGTTTGCTCATTTCCGGCTTCTTCGCATCGATCTTACGGTTAGCACCATATCCTCTTGAATACTCTACAGGATTCAGCCATGTACCCAGGAAATCTGCACCAAGACTTACGATAGTCTTTGCATTTTCGAAGTGGTAAACAGGCAGTGCTCTTTTCCCGTAAGAAGCTTCGTTAGCGAGCAGCATACCTGAGTAGGATACTGCATCGTATGTTACATGACGGAAGCCAGGATATTTAGCCTGGAAACCGGCAATTATTTTCTTGGTAGAAGGGCTTACAATAGTAGAAGTCAGCAACACGATAGGAGCGCTGCCCAGGCCTGCCAGTGCAGCAGCTACCTGTTTGTCCAGCTCTGCCCAGGTTGTTTCCGCACCGTTGATAGTTGGGAAACGCAGACGTGCTGAATCGTACAGGCTCAGTACAGAACCCTGTACTCTTGCTGTAGAAGCACTACCAGTTACAGATGACAGGTCGTTACCATCAACTTTGATAGGACGGCCTTCACGCGTTTTAACTACAACAGGCAGCACCTCTCCGTCTACTGCGTAAGTGGAAGCGTAATAGTTAGGTACACCGGGAGTAATTTCTTCCGGCTTATTTACATAAGGTATTGCTTTTTTAACAGGCGTTTCGCAACTGGCCGCAATTGTAGCAGCTGCAGTAGTGAACCCCAGGTATTTCAGGAAGTCCCTGCGGGGGGTAGTAGCATTCAACAGGCTTTCACTCTCCTCAAAAGGCAAATCCTCTCTGAATTCGTTATTCACAATCTCCTGATGTTCCTTGGTATTGTGCAACTCCTCCAAGCCTTTCCAATACTTTTTTTGCTCCATGTTATTTATACTAACGAGTTACGGATTATTTTTTAAGACCTATGAAGTCTGACGTTTGAAGTATGGCATTCCGGCATAACGATTTGACCTTCGCTAACAATCCCCAGCTTCCTTCACCCGATTTGCTTCATTTAGTTTATTAATAGTGACATTTCTGACATTCAGTACCACCTACCATTTCAACGGTTACGCTATCGATCTTGCCATCCTTCACATCCTGGTGGAACTGTTCAAAAATGCTGTAGTATTTATTATCTGCGAACTGCACTTTGGTTGTACGGTGACAGTTTACGCACCAACCCATTGACAGCTCTGCAAACTGATGAACTTCATCCATTTCAGTGATTGCACCGTGACAGGTCTGACATTGCTGTTTACCAGCTACTACGTGTTGTGAGTGGTTAAAGTAAACGTGGTCAGGCAGGTTGTGGATCTTGGTCCACTCGATTGGTTTACCAGGTTTGGTATATTTCTGGGAAGCTTTATCCCATCCTACGTGGTCGTATAATTTCTGGATCTCTGCTGTACCATTTACTTTCTTACCTTCTGCAGTGAACAGTTCAGGACCGCCATACTCGCTGATGGTCTTGTGACAGTTCATACAGATATTCTCAGAAGGAATCATGGCGTGCTTGCTCTTCTCAGCACCGGCGTGGCAATAAAGACAGTTGATCTGGTTGATGCCGGCGTGTACTTTGTGAGAGTAGAAGATTGGTTGTTCGGGCATGTAGTCTTTCTGACGTCCCAGACCGATAGCACCATTGATGGTGTAGTAACCACCTACGATAAACAACAGCAGGATCACCAGGGCGATGTATGCTTTGTTCTTATAGAATGGAACTGGTTCTGGTGTGGCAACTCCGTCTTTGTCAGCAGCCAGTTTGTTCAGGTTACTGTTGATCTGCATCAGGATCAATGCTACAACCGCCAGGATCAGGGTAATGATACCGAACAGCAGGCTGTTGTTGCCTCCGTCTTCGTCAGCACCGGTAGTAGTACCTCCAGCGCCGCCGGTACCAGCATTCTTTACAGTTGGGTCTACCTTACCTTCTTCTGCGATGTAAGCCAGGATATCATCGATATCTGCATCAGTGAAAGAAGGGAAACCTGGCATTGCCTGCTTGTTAAACTGGTTAAACAGATTAACAGCATAAGAGTCTCCGGATGCGATCACGGAACCTGAGTTATGAATCCATTGGTGCAATAATTTCTTATCAGACCAACGCTCTTCCACACCCTTCAGTGCGGGACCAGTAACTTGCTTGTGAACATTATGGCAGCTGGCGCAATTCTGCTGAAACAATGTTTTACCCTTGGCAGGATCTGCAGCCTTTGCGGACAAGGATGCGATCATTGCAACGCATAGGACAAGAACACTCACAAAATGCTTGCGCATAAGAATGGAAACACGACGATACACAGCCTATTTAGTTTAGATTTGACCTTAAGTTTCTTTAAAAGTGCTCACAAAAATAAGACACAATGTTGACAATTTATCAACAATTATAAAAAATTCTTACTTGCATCACTCATTCCTTTTCCCTATATATGACGCGGTAAAGCGGGTAATGGTCAATGCGTTCTGCATGAAAAAAAACATGATAAATGTCATGAATTAAGACAACCTGTTTCCGGTTTCATCGTTTTACATATATATAATATGGTGTGTTCTCCTGAATGGTATTATTTTTGATCCGGCTGTTGCTTTTTTAACTCCTTCAGGCCTTGCAAGTTCTTTTATAAACCACCTGGCGCCTGGAAAGTTCAAACACGCTTATAAATAAGACCAATTAGTTACTTTTGCGCCGTCCTTAATAACAGATATTTTGAAAAATATAGCCATCTTCGCCTCAGGAGCAGGTAGTAACGCACAAAAAATAATTGATCATTTCCGTCACTCGACCATTGCAAAAGTATCTATGATACTTTGTAACAAGCCGGAAGCAGGCGTGCTGAAGATAGCCGAAAAAGAAGGCATCCCATCCGTATTGATAGAGAAAGAGCTGTTTTTCCGTACGGACCATTATATAAAGGTATTACAACAGGCAGATACAGACCTGGTCGTCCTGGCCGGTTTCCTTTGGAAAGTACCTGCCAACCTGGTACAGGCATTTCCGGACCGTATTATTAATATACATCCTGCCCTGCTACCGAAATATGGAGGTAAAGGTATGTATGGCCAGTTTGTACATGAAGCAGTGATCCTGGCCAAAGAAGCAGAAAGCGGCATCACCATCCACTTCGTCAACGAAAAATATGACGATGGGGCAACCATCCTGCAGGAGCGTTGTACCATCACCCCAGAGGATACCCCTGAGACCCTGGCAGCCAAAATTCACCTGCTTGAACACCAGTGGTATCCGGTAATTGTGGAACGATTATTGACCTCTTAATCACAGCTTTCAGCTCAGCTGTAGGCTTTCCCTTATAATCCTACAACTCCCGACTGACAGCTGTCGTCAAATGCAGACAACTATATGAAAAAACCACTGCTTGTTATTGGCCTGTTATGCTTTAGTGTCATCACTGTTTTCGCACAGGATAAAACTGCTTTTCGCCCGTCTACCTATATTAAGGTAAACCCCTCCCGGCTGATCAATGAACTGGAAGTCACCATAGAACAGGAATTCTCAGAAAAGATAAGTATCGAACTGGGAATAAGTGGCATCTATACCGACTATCCCGATTATATCCTGGCAAAAAAGATAGATATCGGTCAGAAAAAGCCCAATATCAGTACCGAGCAGTTTGTGGACGGCAGAGGCCTGGGCTTCAGCGCCAGTTTACGCTGGTACCTCGTTTCCCGGCACGACGACCTTTTTCGCTCACAAGGCACCTATTTCCAGCCAGTGCTCTTATATAAAAAGGTGTTCTATCCCAACGATAAGGTCACCATTAATAATGGCACTTACCAAAATACAGGCGATAAAGACGTCTATGCCCTGCAGCTCCTCGTGGGCCGGCAGATCAGGAAAGATAAATTCATCCTGGACCCCTATGTGGGGCTGGGTGTCCGCATGAAAGTATATGACTATAATAACTTCAATAACGATAACGGAATGGTCGGTTCCAACGATGGAAGGCTGATCAGTGTGCTCCCGAGCCTGCATGTGGGTATCAAAATCGGCCTCAAAATGTAAAAAACAAGTGCCGCACCCAAACGGCACAGCACTTTGTTTACCCTAATCTATGTATGCGTAAAACCTTGTTAGTCTATGTCCCCCTGAATAACAGGGAGTGTGTTAAAACAAAGTTAGTCTTTTTATGCAACATTGTTTCATAATCATATTTAGCTAATTGTGTACTACCTTTGTAAAGTAAAATGACTGGCATTATGTCTAAAAAGAATGTGTTCTATATTGTATTCTTCACGCTCCTGGCTATCGCCTTTCTGGGTTATTCAGGATACGTGATCAAGGGTGAGCAAGGCAGCTTCTTCGGAGAAGAGAAATTACCCATATTAGGTACCAATGGTCATATGGTTGGCGGATTTTCATTTACGAACCAGGAAGGGAAGACCATTACCAACAAGGACGTAGAAGGAAAAATATATGTAGCAGAATACTTTTTCACTACCTGTACCGGCATCTGTCCGAAGATGAATGCCAACATGACAAAAGTATACGCCACCTATAAAGACGAGCCCCGATTCCGTATATTATCCCATACCGTGGACCCCGAAACAGACAGTGTTCCTGTGCTAAAGCAATATGCAGAAGAACACGGTGCTGATCCTAAAAACTGGTGGTTCCTGACAGGTACCAAGAAGGAACTATATAAATTAGCAAGAGCCGGATATATGGTGGATGACGGCACCTACACGGGAGATGAAGATTTTGTGCACACGCAATGGTTTGCCCTCGTAGATGGGGAAGGACGCGTAAGAGGACTCTATGAAGGAACCAAAAAACCTGACGTGGACAAAATGATCTCAGACATATCCCGGTTGTTAAAGGAAGAAAAGTAACTTATCTTATTTTATCATGAACAACAAGAACAAAGTAAGTATCACTGAATTGCTCCGGGCCAGTAAGCTCAGCATCACAGATACCCGTGTGAAGATATTGGAGCTGTTCATGAACAGCAATGGCGCGCTTGAACATAGCAGCTTTGAAAAGCTGGCTGGTCAGACTTTTGACCGTGTGACAGTTTACCGCACCCTACAGACATTTCTCGATAAAGGGATCATCCATAGCATCCCTACCACCGATACCTCGATCCGCTATGCACTCTGTAAATCGGACTGCTCGGAACATGACCATCACGATCACCATGTACATTTCAAATGTGAAGAATGTGGCGCTACTACCTGTCTTGAGGACACAGATGTACCTGAGATCCATTTGCCGAAAGGTTACGCCATCCATAATGTGGATGTAGTGGTAAGCGGGGTGTGTAAACAATGCAGATAATATTGATCAGGGATAGAAACTAAAAATGCAGCGAGGCCTTCGCTGCATTTTTAGTTTCTATCCCTGATGCTGATATCAGCTGATCTTGTCGATCTCTTTCTGAACAAACTCCGCCAGCTCTTTCACATACGCGGGAGAGAAGTCAAACCGGATGCCTGCAGCCTTATACAATTCAGGCAGGGTACGGGTACTTCCCAGGCTAAGCGCATTTACATAGTTATCCAGGGCCTGTTGCTTGTTCTCTTTATACTGTTTCCACATCGCGATAGCCCCTAGCTGAGCAATGCCATACTCTATGTAATAGAAAGGTACTTCAAACAGGTGCAGTTGCCGTTGCCAGCCGATAGACCTGTATGATTCCCAGCCACTCCAGTCAACCACACCGGTGGAAAACTCATCCTGGATCCTGTTCCAGTTAGCGGTACGTTCCTCTACAGTATGTTGCGGGTTTTCATACACCCAATGCTGGAATTTATCAATTGTGGCGATCCATGGGAAGATCACGATAGCGCGCTCCAGCTGTTGCAGTTTAGCCCTGCGCAGCTCTTCCGCATCACTGAAAAAGATATTCCAGGTGTCCATGGTGAACAGCTCCATACTCATACTCGCCACTTCTGCTATCTCCATCGGGTATTCCTTAAAGGCGCTGAGTGACAGGTCATGGCTCAGGAAGGAATGTACCGCATGGCCACCCTCATGTACCATCGTGGTCAGGTCTTTCATCTGGCCGGCAGCATTCATAAAGATGAAAGGCACTCCGGTTTCTGCCAGCGGACAGTTATAACCACCAGGGGCTTTCCCTTTACGGCTTTCCAGGTCAAGGCGACCCATTTTCTGCATCACCCTCAGACAATTACCAAAGAATGGCCCCAGCTCATCAAAGCATTCTATAGCCTTATTTACCAGTTCCTCTCCCGTCTGGAAAGGTTCGAGCGGTTTAATACCCACCGGCTCTGCATCCGAATCCCAGGGCTTCAGCACATCCAGGCCCAGTTTCTTACGCTGTTTTTCCTGCAGGCTTTTTACCAGGGGCAGGATATGCTCCCTGATAGCGGTATGGAACTGGAAACAATCCTCTTTGGTATAATCAAACCGGCCCAGGTCTTCAAACTTATAATCCCGGTAGTTCTCAAAACCGGCATTCTTTCCTACCTGATCCCTTTTTTGCACAAGCGCAGTATAAAGCTGGTCCAGGGTATCCTTATCTTCCAGGCGGCGGTTGGCAGTTTTAGTAAATACTTCCTCCCTCAGCGCACGGTCACTGCTCTCCAGGAAACGGGCGGCCTGCTGCAGGGTGTATTCCTGTCCGTTCACCGTAACGGTCATTTTACCTGCAATAGCGCCATATTGTTGCGACTGCACACTCAGTTCTGCCAGTATGGGCACGTTTTCTTCCCGGAATAGTTTTACCTGTTTCCGCACATTACGCAGGTAAGTGGCATATAGCGCCTGGTCCAGGTCTTTCACCCATTCACTGGCCAGTAATTTTTTATTCAGCGCATCTGCATAAGGCTGCAGCTTAGGCTGTATCTCCATGCAGAAATAGGCAAATGCTTCTTCCAGCGACTTATCAGTCGTATCGCAGGTCATGCGTATCTGTCTCCAGCAGGCATCTTCACTGATGACAGCCTCCAGCTCACTGATATCTTTCAGCCATTGTTCCAGGTCTGCCACGCGGGTCAACGGCCGTTGCTGCAGCTCTTCAAAATAAGGCTGCAATGCGTCCCACGTTGTTACCGTAAAGTTCTCCGGCAACAGCTTACGTGGCTGCTTCTCAATATTTGCGTCTAAAGTCTTCATTCTACTAAAATAAGAAATTATGCGCCAAAGTCATGAGCGCACAAAGACAGTAATCTTTAAAAATGAGTATCTAATCCGCGTCGATAAGGGTTCTACCCCTTCTTTACTTCGAAGGTTTCCTTACTATAATTCATAGTTGAACTATTACTTCCCCATATATAACCCATATATAACCCATACCTTTTAGATATGGATTATATATGGGTTAAATATGGCTTATATATGGGTTATATATGGGTTATCTCCGAAAACACACTATAGTAGCGTCCTTACAAAGATTATATGAAAACCTTACTTTGTAACTATTTAACTAATAATATAGATGCACATTTAATAAATATGCAATGACTGGAATTTGGCAGGAGGAAGTACGGGAGATTGATTATTAAAGTACGGGCATAAAAAAACCAGACGCTGTATGTTTGAACACGCAGCGTCTGGCATTATAAGGTAAGAATAGAGACTATTCTTCTGTTTTCTTCTTTTTAGGAGCAGCCTTTTTCTTAGGAGCTTCTTCTCCTTCAGCAGCAGGTGCTTCTTCTTTCTTTGCCTTAGCTTTCTTAGGCGCTTTTTCAGCAGGCGCCTCTTCAGTTGCCACCTCATCATCAGCATCCTTAGCGGCTGCCTTTTTAGGTTTAGCAGCTTTCTTAGCTGGTTTTTCTACTTCAGCTTCAGGAGCAGGGGTAGCATCTGCGGCAAGAGCTGCTCCTTCCTGACCTTCTTCAGCTACTTCGTCAAATTTCAGCAGATCATTGCTCTTGAGGATGGCATACCATTTTACCATCTTCTTCATATCGCTGACGTAAACCCTTTCCTCGTCAAAAGTAGGGAACACGCTTTTAAAGTAAGACTTGATAGCATTATTATCAGCCTTGGAATCAACCGGGGCTGTCTGGGCTTCCTGGTCCTGCATGGCCTTAAATACCTCGGCCAGGTTCACATTGTCTCCGGTAGTAAATACCTCAATACTTTCCAGCGGAGTAAAATTATGGACACGGGAGCTCACGAATTTAGTGCTCTTGTCTTCCAGAGATCTTACGATAGCGCCATCCTGTTTGCTGGCAATCAATTGAAACAAACCACCCAAACCGGTTACTGCAACTATTTCTCTATACTGCATGTTCAAATTTTTAAGAAGCGCAAATATAAAAAATCGTTTCTATCCGACAAATTGGAATCCGGCTGCCGGCTTAATTATTATTAATAATTGCCCCGATCAAGCTTTTTTTTTGACATAATCAACTAATCTACCTTCTTCCCAGTACTATAGGCAATTTCCAATGTCTGACCTTTCCTTCGGCATTAAAAGCCTCCGCAAAGATGACGTATATTCCTGATATCAGCTCGCGGTTCGATTCTCCCCGGCCATTCCAGGTCATATATCCTGAGGCCGGCAATAAGGTGTTCTTTTCCAGGTATCTTACCGGCCTGCCCTCTGCATCAAAAATCGTGACATTTATAATATAACCCGGCCCTGGAAAATTATATCTGACTACGGCAAGATCTTCCAGGCCGTCATTGTCAGGAGAAAAAACGGCTGGCTGCACCGTCAGATCGCCTTGCACTTCTACAACCGGTAGTTGCTGCGAATTACGATAGCCCGGGGTGGCATATTTCACAGCGGCCGCGGCAGAGTGCCAGTTATACTTATCCTGTGTACGCCCGTCCGGCTGCAAACGTTCCAGGGAAACACCCCGGGTATTGTCAGCTAATGCCATATGCATCTTGTCAAAATAATGCAGTTCATCTAATATCTGCCCACTCTCATTTAAGAGTACAATCGTACCTTCTTCATTTATTAAGGCAGGCAGGTTTATTTTATAAATAGTTGCCGCCTGCAGACAATCGTAATATGTACACAAGGCCTGTGGTGCTGTGGTAAAGACAGCGTAGCCGCCGGATAGTAATAACAAAGCCTGCTCGCCTAAGGCGACAGGGGCGTCCAGCTGTTCATCCTCTTTCCTTCTGGCCAGGTACAGGTGGGACAGGTCCACCGCTTTCGGGCTTCTGTTATAGATCTCGACAAATTCTGGCACACCGGAAACAGGATCATATAATATTTCATTGATCACGATATCAAAGCTATCCGCTGTACTGACCCGGGCAAAGGCGATATCACCGGCAGTGGTCACTTCCTGACCCGTGCAATCCTTTATACCAGATACCGCCACTGTATAGACGGTGTTGGGTAACAAGGGAGTTGTCAGGCTAACAGATATATTATTAAACAAGGGAGGATGAGCAGTGATACCAGCAACCGGCAATGAAGGCCCGAACTCAAAATGCGCCGGCGCTGTCACTTCAAGGCTATCCATAATACCATTGAACGACAGGTTCACCGTCATGGTATCTGGCGGGAAAGCCTTTACCAGCAACACCGGAGGAGGCATTGCCCCTGTTCCCGTTACAGTATTGGGCCTGCCGGGAGTCCCACCTTGTGGAGCGGTAGACGGTTTCCAGTTGCTGCTACCCGCACAGGGCCAGTTAGTGTCAGTCATTTCCAGGCTCCAACCACCTCTTTCCTTTACCGGATTGCCATACCAGCTACGGTCATAGGCGACGGCATGTACCAGGTTTCCATTGTCATTGCGCAGTGTGATGATATCACTATCGCCAGGGGCTGGAAAACTGCTGATACCCAGGATGGGGATGTCAGCGGGGAACAGGTCAGTATTTCCTTTATCACAGACCACCAGTAAACCTCCGGGCGGCAGCAGGTATTCCGGCAAGGAGGCCTCCCGGCTGCTATTCCCGATCTGCCAGCCTTTCAGTTGTAAGCCATAAGGGCTATTGTTCTTCAGTTCTACAAAGCGGGCAGGTAATAAACCGGCGGAACGCAAAGCTCTTGGCAGGAATTCGTGAATAAGTACGTCATAACCACTGCTGGTATAATACAAAAGGGCCACTGTAGCCGGCTCCATGACATTCCCGGAAGGGTCCCTTACTCCATCCATAAACAAACGGCAACTGTCGCCGTTGGGAAAAACATTCTGGAATTGTACATGCAGACAGGAAGGCCGGCTGCTATCCTGCCAGATGCTGTCAGGCGCATTACCTGGAACAGATAAGCGGAAATGTTCCGGCCGGGAGAGAATAGCGCTATCCAGCGTTTCACTGAAACATAATGTGAGCGTACGGTTATCGCGCAGGTGATATGAGCTTAAGGCAGGCGGTGTTGTATCTGTTACGATAGGCGTGATCAACACATCGTCAAAATAGTGGCGCCCAAAGAAGGATGCAGTAGACTGACGTACCACAAATCCCATGAAATGCGAAGTATTATACATATGATCAGTGGCAGTACCCTCGCGGGCAAAAGCAGTACCATCGGCCTTTTCATCGACCCACAGTTCCCACTCATTGTCCTTCCGGGTCACTCTGATCTTCAGTTTTGTGGAAGTATGATTGGTGATCCCGTCACGGCCGTCTATCAGCAGGACGGGTGCTGCGCTGCCGTCTTTCCTGTACAGGCACACTTCATCTTTTGTATTGCCTATGCGGACAAAATACCCTCTGACGCCGGTTCCCTGCAGGTTTGCGCTATCTGCTGTAAGAAAGACGTCCACATAATTAAGGGAAGAAGTGTTGAAATCCAGTTGCAGCCACCATTCCCATATTGCATTGCGGGCCAGTGAGGATGGCGTAGCGATATGGAAACTACTGCTTTGCCGCTGCAAATGGCTTTTCAGACGGCCATTTTCTATCCGCCAGGCAGTATCTGTGCCTTTCCAGGAAACTGCGTCATTAATGCTTTGATAATCAAATTGTTCTCTCACTTGTGCGAATGAGAATAAGGCCTGCAGGAGCAGGCATGCACAAACAATGGAAATACGCATGTCTAAAAAAGTAGGTTGGTTTAGCCAGAAATTTAGTGAATTTCTATGATTCTGGCTTATACATTGAAAACCGCACAGGTTGTGTTAAATTTGCATTTCCAAAAATTTAAAATGTAAAAACAATGAAAGTTGCCGTAGTAGGAGCTACCGGGCTGGTAGGCTCAA
The DNA here is from genome assembly GCF_900142925.1 of Chitinophaga sp. CF418. GTDB lineage: Bacteria > Bacteroidota > Bacteroidia > Chitinophagales > Chitinophagaceae > Chitinophaga. The sequence continues at coordinate 548,988 of NZ_FRCN01000002.1, read as the reverse complement.
AAATGTTACAAGTATTGACCGAAAGAAATTTTCCGGTTACAGAACTGATTCCCGTGGCGTCTGAGAAGTCTGTTGGTAAGGAAGTAACATTTAAGGGTAAGCCTTATAAGGTGGTGAATGCAGATACGGCAATTTCCATGAAGCCGGATGTTGCGCTGTTCTCCGCTGGTGGCAGTACTTCCCTGGAATGGGCGCCAAAATTTGCAGCGGCAGGTATTACTGTGATCGACAACTCTTCTGCATGGAGAATGGACCCCACCAAAAAACTGGTGGTGCCTGAGATCAATGGTAAGACATTGACACCGGAAGATAAGATCATTGCCAATCCAAACTGCTCTACCATTCAGATGGTGCTTGTGCTGAATCCTTTACATGAGAAGTACAAGATCAATCGTGTGGTGGTATCTACTTACCAATCAGTAACAGGTACCGGTGTAAAAGCGGTAGATCAGCTGATGAATGAGCGTAAGGGTGTGGAAGGAGAAAAAGCCTATGCGCATCGCATAGACCTGAACGTGATCCCACAGATCGATGTATTTCTCGATAACGGTTACACGAAAGAGGAAATGAAGATGGTGAAAGAAACCATTAAGATCATGGGAGATGAAAACATCCGCGTAACAGCTACAACTGTACGTATACCAGTAATAGGCGGTCACAGTGAATCTGTGAACGTTGCCTTCGATAAAGAATATGAACTGGCTGACGTTCGTGCGATACTGGAGAAAACATCTGGTGTAATCGTGGTGGATGATCCTTCCAAACAGCTGTATCCGATGCCGAAAGATGCACATGAGAAGGATGAAGTGTTTGTAGGCCGTCTTCGTCGTGATGAAACACAGGAAAAGACCCTGAATATGTGGATCGTGGCAGATAACCTGCGTAAAGGTGCTGCAACCAACGCTGTTCAGATAGCGGAGTACCTGCATGCACAGAAATGGATCTGAGTGACAACATTTAAGGACCGGATTGACCCTTAAAAGGATCTTTTCGCGAACGAATAAACGATTTTCTACAATAAAAGAGAGCAAGTGTCGTTACACTTGCTCTTTTAGTATCAATTTGAGGAGAAATAAGTATCACTTTGACAAAAATTACACAGAAGTAGTATTGCTTTCTGCTAGATAAAATCCAATTTTGGTATCAATAATCCTATGCCAACTTACTTATTCCATAAAAGTCATTTTTTAAGAAAGTAAGAAGCCGAAGAACTAAAATTCACAAATCCGTAAACACCCTTAAGTCCTATGAAAACCAACGCCAATCGCGAGCTGCTACTGATGCACAAATTTACTGAAGAGTGGAGTTCTAATTTTTCTTCACAGGTGTCCCGCATCATGAACATTGTGGATCAACATGATACACTGGACGGCATAATCCCGATTATTGAGGTTGCCAACGTGTATAATCAACGTTTTGCGCACACTAAAACAGATAAAGAAAATCTGTTAAAGAACCGCAAGGCAAGACCATTCGAATTCCTGATCCACAAGAACTAACCCGTTAAAACTTATTGAGCTGTAATCATCTGCCGGCAAAATATGTATACCGGCGTATATGTATCCGGCAGATGACAGCGTAATTTCAGGGTGCATTGTTGGCTTTACCCATCTGTGATGACAGACAGTGACCTGTGATATTATTTTCACCCCGAAATATTACCTGACTATTCCGTATAAAGCGCTCTGTCAATGAACTTGACAAAGGGCTGCATTACAGCAAATATTTTCAGTATTTCTCTTACCAGTGCAGGCTGTATAACGGCTTCGTCGGAAATGTGATGCCATACCGTAAAGCTTTTCAATTTCAGGTATGCGATAGCTGGATTGTCCGACTGGTAACCTTGCGGCGCAGTCTTCAGGGATTCCCCTTCTATTTTACCAAAATAGCGGATGAATTCTTTATTGGAGATGATCTGTTGGAATTCCTCAAAGTTGTAATCTATTTCCTGCCTGACCTTTTTCAGCGCATCGGCCTCAGGCATCCACAGGCCACCTCCGGCAAAGCTATTGCCTCCCGGCTCCAGGTGGAAGTAATACCCCGGACGCGGCGTTTTACGTCCACCAGGTGCAAAAGCTGCACCCATATTGGTTTTGTAAGGCGTTTTATCTTTTGAGAAACGGACATCCTTGTATATACGGAAAGTGCAATCCTTCACCTGTAAACCTACAATAGCAGGGTCCTGTTTATATAAACCATCCAGGATCTGCTGTACCACACTTTCATAATCGGCTTTCGCCTTCTGGTAATCAGACTTGTGTTCGTCAAACCAGACCTTATTATTATTCTTGCTCAATAACTTTAAAAACTTCAACGTGGGGGGTTGCAGCATGTAATCAGTTTTGCTCACAAAATAAAAAAATTATTTTCCTTACCCAGTAATAAGAATAGCCTATGCCCTTCCCTCCGGACCCGCGGGCCGGAAAGAAGAGCATAACGCAGCAGGATGTTTCTGCTTAAAAATGATATGTAGCGGCTAGTAATACACTGGGAGATGTACCCACCGGGGTGCCGGATTTCTTGTGGAAGATATCCACAGAAGCTTTATCCAGTCTGAATTCCGGTATAATAGTCAGATTACCCACCTTATAATTCAGGGAAAGTGTGCCTGCCAGCACATTACCGCCATCTGTACCGCTAAAGGTTTTCAAGGCATCCTTGTCATCGAAGTACTCACCTCGTACGGTCAGACCTACCTTTTCATTGAAATCGAGGTTAACATATAAGGCAGATCCCCACCATTGCTTTGCACTTTCAATGCCTTCTTTGTCCCGGGTATTGTTGTATGTGCTGACAGTTCCGTTATAACCCAGGCCCAGTACGCTGTTTACCTGGTAGGTAGCGACAAAATCTATCTGGTGGTTCTGGATACCGCTGGTGTCCTTGCCTTCCAGGTAGTTCAGATATAATTTAAGGGGCGCCTTGGTGGAAGAATATCCCAGTTGCGCACCGATATATTTATTGTTAGTCCAGGAAGCGGATTTGAAATCAGTCGGGTTGAAGACGCCTATCATAGCTGTCCATGCGGAACTGATAGTGATATCTGCCTTGACGCCGGTGCTGAAGAATGGACCGTTGCTGAACATATAACTCATGCTATAGTTCCTGTTCAGGTAAGCGTCCAGCAGTTCATATCCTACATGGGTGCCGAAGCTTCCCATGCTGACCTTCAGTTTGTCCAGCACCTGGTAACCTACATATAGTTGTTTGATAACCACCTCTGCGGTGTTAGTCTTATCGGTTGTTTCGTTATAGGAAAATTCAGCTGCCCTTTTGCCAAAGCCAACATCTGCCACTATACTTCCCTTTTTAAATTCATGTTCGGCTTTGAGCGAGATCATTCCCAGTTCAAAACTATTGTGAGAGTTTGTGAAGCTTGTTTTGTTGTCGGTGTTATTACCATTGAAATTGTAACGATAGTAGACGTCTGCAGAGCCGGAAAGCTTAACCAATGGGGCTTTAGTTGTATCAGCAGCAGTCTGGGAATGCGCAATAAGCGCCTGACAGGCAGCATATGCTACCAATATAACTTTTTTCATGCAAGGAAATTTGGTTGATAAAAATGGTGTGTGCGAATCGTTTCTTTTATGCTCGCTGTTCTATAGCCGGAAATAACGGGAGAGAAAAGAATAGCTAATAATCAACCGGGAAAGGCATCTACATGGAATACTACAGATATTGGTTGATAAAGTAATTCTGGTTGATAAAATAAAATACTGTTTACGGTTTTTTATTTCCCAGTTCGATTATTAGCTATTCTAACATTTGGGTGTCAAACTATGTAAATATTTTTTATGCGATTAGTGAACCAGCTGCTCTTCTTTCAGTGCACCGTTGTCGGCTACACTCATCAAAGCAGGATGGTACTGTTCGTTGTGCTGTGTAGCATCCAGACCCAGTGCTTCTTCTTCATCGCTTACACGCAGCGGGTGGATCAGGTTGATCAGCTTGAAGATACCATAGGAAACCACGAAGCTGTATACTACTACGATCACTAATCCGATCACCTGGTTTTTGAAGAGCTCAAAGCCACCATAGAACAGGCCATCGCTGATAGCACCATTTACGTTCTTGCTGGCGAAGATACCAGTGAGCAGCATACCGACCATACCACCTACACCATGGCAGGGGAATACATCCAGTGTATCGTCGATAGCGGTTTTGGATTTGTAATGAGCCACCAGGTTGGAAACGATAGCAGCAGCAAAACCTACCATAATACTCTGTGGGATGCCCACATAACCTGCAGCAGGAGTAATAGCTACCAGACCAACCACGGCGCCGATACAGAAGCCCAGTGCAGAAGGCTTACGGCCACGGATCACATCGAAGAAGATCCAGGATAAACCAGCAGCAGCAGCAGCAGTATTGGTAGTAGCGAAAGCGGAAGCAGACAGACCGTTAGCAGCCAGGGCGGAGCCGGCGTTGAAACCGAACCATCCGAACCAGAGCAGGCCAGTACCTAACAATACGAAAGGAATGTTGGCAGGTTGCAGTTCTTTCTTTTCTATATGGTCTTTACGGCGTTTCAGTACCAGTACACCAGCAAGTGCAGCACAACCAGCGGAGATGTGTACTACTGTACCACCTGCGAAGTCAAGTACCCCCAGTTTGAACAGGAAACCTTCAGGATGCCAGGTCCAGTGCGCGATAGGCGCATAAACCAGCAGGCTGAATAACACCATAAATAATACATAAGACGTAAAACGGATCCTTTCTGCTACAGCGCCTACTACCAGAGCAGGAGTGATCACTGCAAATTTCATCTGGAACAGGGCGAATACCAGCAAAGGGATGCTAGTTGCCAGAGACCAGGGCTCACCGGATGGCACACCTCTGAAAAACAGGAAAGTTGAAGGATCGCCGATCACACCATTCAAAGATTTACCGAAGGCCAGACTGAACCCTACGGCTACCCACACGATACTAACCACACCGGCAGCGATAAAGCTTTGTACCAATGTTGAGATCACGTTTTTACGGTTAACCATACCACCGTAGAAAAATGACAGACCGGGAGTCATCAGAAACACGAGGCAGGATGCCACCAGTATCCAGGCAATGTCACCGGAATTGTATTGACCCTTGGGATCAGCAAAAGGAAGCTCCCCCGGGACAAATAGTGCAATTATCGCGACAACTGCCAGCAAAAGGAAGGGCAAATAATCTTGAAATGATGTTTTCTTCATAGCAGTACATTTTAAATTTCTTCAATAAAAGTATGAAGGATATTTAATTCATCAAATAGAAAAGGCAAAAAATAGAAATGATTGAAGAAAAATATGGGATATAGCCCTAAACATCAAGTATATTATAATTAGCAATAATATAAGTATTACTTTTTGTAGTTAGAGGTAGGGCAAAAAGGGGGGCAGGTGTTTAATAAACTAAACATTATCAGCTACTTATAAATTCCGGAGATGGACATTTAACAATTTTCTAACATTGGGAAGGTAGTTGCTACTGCAATTAAGATGTACATGCTATAATAAGCTAAAAATCAGCTTAATAAATATTAAGCTGATTTTGTTGGATGGAACAGTGTCGTTGAATATTATCGATATATTAAAAATATATTAATGTAATTTTTATGATCCAGGACATAAAAATCGACCTCACTGCGGTATTATTGCTTCATACTTTCTAATTCACGTTGCATTGCGAACATTTGGTCACGTAACCTGGCAGCTTCCATAAAATCGAGATCTTTGGCTGCCTTCTCCATATCCTTTTTGACCTTTGTAATTGCCTTCTCCATCTGAGGGATTGTTTTGGCAACAGTAGCTTCCTGTTTGGCATAACCCACTGCATCTTCAGCAACCAGTGTTACCTCATCATGTACTGCATATGGGGAGTTTTCATCGAACTGCTTGATTTCCAACACAGCAGTCTGCCCGAGGATCTGTTCCTTGCTTTTCAGCACCGTTCTTGGCGTGATCTTATGTTTCGTATTATAGGCGACCTGTTTCTCCCTGCGCCGGTCTGTTTCATCAATGGTACGCTGCATGCTGTCGGTAATCTTGTCAGCATAAAAGATAACAAGCCCTTCCACGTTACGCGCAGCACGGCCTGCTGTCTGCGTCAGGGAGCGCTCATCCCTCAGGAAACCTTCCTTATCGGCATCCAATATGGCTACAAGTGTCACTTCCGGCAGGTCCAGCCCCTCACGCAACAGGTTTACTCCTACAAGGACATTGATATTACCCAGACGGAGGTCTCTTAATATCTCTATCCGTTCCAGGGTATCTACCTCGGAGTGAATATAACGGGACTTAATATTAATACGGTGCAGGTACTTGTCCATTTCCTCGGCCATCCGTTTGGTAAGGGTGGTAACAAGCACACGCCCTCCGTTGGCAACACGTTTATCTATTTCTTCCAGCAGGTCGTCCACCTGGTTTACGCTTGGTCGTACTTCGATAGGTGGCTCCAGCAGTCCTGTAGGTCGTACCACCTGCTCTACCACCACACCTTCCGTCTGTCTCAGTTCATATTCGCCAGGAGTAGCACTAACAAAGATGGCCTGATTCACCAGGTTCTCAAATTCGTAGAAGTTCAGGGGCCGGTTGTCCATCGCTGAAGGCAGGCGGAAACCGTAGTCAACCAGGGTCAGCTTACGGGATCTATCCCCTCCATACATACCTCCAATCTGGGGGATGGTTACGTGGCTTTCGTCTATCACCAGGAGAAAATCTTTTGGGAAATAATCCAGCAGGCAGAAGGGGCGGGTACCAGGCGAACGCCGGTCCAGGAAGCGGGAGTAGTTTTCAATACCGCTGCAATAGCCCAGTTCCCTGATCATCTCCAGATCATAGTTCACTCTTTCTGAAAGACGCTGTGCCTCCAGGTGTTTCCCGATAGACCGGAAATATTCCACCTGTGCCAGCAACTCATCCTGGATCTCAAAAAGGATCTGGGTCATCATGTCTTTAGGCGCCAGATAGAGATTGGCAGGGAAGATGGCGGCATTCTCCATAGTAGCTATACGTTTGCCGTTTTGTACATCAAAACTTTCAATCTCCTCCACTTCATCACCAAAGAAAGTGATACGGTAGCCGTAATCCACATAAGGCAGGTTGATGTCTACAGTATCTCCCTGCACACGGAAGTTACCCCTGTTGAAGTCGCCGGTAGTCCGGGTATATAAGGAGTTGACCAGCCCATGCAATACCGTATTCCGGCCAATGGTCTGTCCTCTGTGCAGGCGGATAATACCATTTTCATAATCCGTTGGGTTACCCATACCATAGATACAGGACACGGAGGCCACCACTATTATATCCCGCCTTCCGGACAGCAGACTGGTGGTAGCCCTCAATCTGAGCTTATCCAGCTCTTCATTGATGGAAAGGTCCTTTTCTATATAGGTATCGCTCACCGGCATATAAGCCTCGGGCTGATAGTAGTCGTAGTAAGACACAAAATATTCCACGGCATTATCCGGGAAGAACTGACGGAACTCTCCGTACAGCTGTGCCACCAGAGTTTTATTGTGAGTCAGCACCAGGGTGGGGCGCTGTACCTGTTGAATAACATTTGCGACAGTAAAGGTTTTTCCGGATCCTGTTACCCCCAGTAATGTCTGTGCGGGCGCTCCATCCTGTAATCCTTCTACTAACTGGCGGATGGCTTCCGGCTGATCGCCTGCGGGGGCATATGGTGCATGTATCTTAAAGGGCATATTCTAAATTATAGCGTTATCAAATGTACAAATTAATAGACTGTGCTTTTTCATTTGAAAAATCTGGCTCACCTTTACTCACTTATTAAGACTTATTAACCACCTCATGTATTATGCTTAAAAAACTCTACCATGTTCTAATGGGTATGCTATTGCTTGTGCCCATGTCAGGCTTTGCCTGGGGCGTTACCGGTCACCGTGTGGTAGCCGAGATCGCCAGCCATCACTTAAGTCCTCAGGCGCGGAAAGCCATCTATGCTTTACTTGGTTCCCAGAGCATGGCGATGGTTGCCAACTGGCCTGATTTTATCAAGTCAGACACTACGCACCGGTATGATCATACTTCTCCCTGGCACTACCTCGATTTTCCTGCCAACTGTACACGCCAGCAATTTGACGAAGTAATAAAGGCACACGCTACAGGAGATAACCTATATGCACAAACTAATGAGCTGATCAAAAAACTGAAAGATCCGGCCACTTCAAAAGAGGATAAAGTATTTGCCCTGAGCTTCCTTATCCACATGATAGGAGATATGCATCAGCCATTACATGCAGGCCGCGATGAGGATCAGGGTGGCAACAAGATCCAGGTAATGTGGTTTGATAAACAAACCAACCTGCACAGGGTATGGGATGAGCACCTCATAGAATTCCAGCAACTCAGTTATACAGAATATACACAGGCGCTGGATACTGCTACTGCTGCAACTGTAAAGAAATATCAGGGGGGTACCGTAGCTGACTGGATGTTTGAATCTAACCAGCTGTCAGGCAAAGTATATTCACTGACGCATGCCAATGACAAACTGAGCTACCGTTATAATTTCTGGTTTATCAACGACCTGAATAGCCAGCTGCTGAAAGGAGGCTTAAGACTCGCGGCCATCCTGAATCAGATCTACAAATAATAATGGGTTATAGTATAAAAGAAAAAGCATCAGCCTCCGGGACTGATGCTTTTCTTTTATAGCCTGTTCCTGACTAGATCAGGTCAATATCAAAGTTTACCAGTTGTACGAACTGTTCCAGGCGGGTGCTGATATCCTCATGGGAGATCTCACGCAGGCGGCCTACACCAAAACGTTCCACACAGAAGGAAGCCATAGCAGAACCTACGATGATGGCAGTTTTCATGTTCTCAAAAGAGATATCCTTTGTTTTAGCCAGGTGACCGATAAAACCACCAGCAAAGGTATCACCAGCACCGGTTGGGTCAAATACATCTTCCAGTGGCAGCGCGGGTGCAAAAAATACATGGTTCTCATGGAACAGCAGTGCACCGTGTTCACCTTTCTTAATGATCAGGTATTTAGGTCCCATGGTTGTCAGTATCTTGCGGGCAGCTTTTACCAGGGATACTTCGCCGGTCAGCTGACGGGCTTCGGCATCATTTACCAGGAGTACATCTACTTCTTTCAGCACTATTTTCAGATCGTCCATGGCTACTTCCATCCAGAAGTTCATGGTATCCATTACGATCAGTTTAGGCCTTGTTTTCATCTGTTTTATTACAGACAGCTGTACCTGTGGTGTCAGATTACCCAGTATCAGGAATTCGCTTCCCTGGTAACTGTCGGGTATTACAGGCTGGAATTCACCCAGTACGTTCAGCTCTGTAGCCAGCGTATCACGGGTGTTCATGTCCATATGATATTTACCAGCCCAGTAGAAGGATTTTTCATCTTTCTTCACCTGGACCCCATCGAAAGCTACACCTTTGGCACCCAGCGCGTCCAGTTCTTCCTGCGGGAAGTCACCACCAATTACGGAAACCTGGTTGATGGGCTTTATAAAATTGGAAGCGGCCCATGCTATGAATGTGGCTGAACCACCAACGATCCGGCCTGATTTACCAAAGGGCGTTTCTATATCATCGAACGCCATAGAACCTACAACAGTTAGCGACATGCGTATTCTTTTTTATTGAGTTTTAGTTAGTTTGCAAAACAGCGCAAATGTAACTAAACTTTTACCCGCTTCCACCATCCTTTCCGGAATATAACGATAGCTGCTACTGCTATACAGGATTCTGCTATGGCTATAGCCCAGAAAACACCGGCCGGGCCCATATTATAGTTTACGGCCAGTATCCAGGCCAGCGGTATCTGCAACATCCAGAAGCCTACCAGGTTAATAAAGGTAGGAGTACGCGTATCTCCAGCCCCGTTAAAAGACTGGGACAGCACCATACCATATGCATAAAAGATATACCCTATACTTACCAGCTGCAGGCATTCTGCTGCCTGTAACACAATAGCCGTTTCACTTGTAAAGATCATCACTACCGGCCTGGCTGCGAGGAAGAAAAAGATGGATATCAGTCCCAGGAACACCATATTAAAGAATGCCGCTCTCCATACGGATGTTTCCGCCCGCTCGGGCTGACCGGCGCCCAGATTCTGTCCAACCAGGGCTGCTGCAGCATTGGCCATCCCAAAAGCAGGCAGCAGTGTGAAAATAACGATCCTTATGGCGATGGTGTAGCCAGCTACCGCGTCTTCCCCAAAGCGGGCAATCAGGCGCACCAGGAATATCCAGCTGACTGTATTGATGAGCAGCTGTGCGGTACCTCCCGCCGCTATCTTCAGTATTTTCCAGATCACGCTTATATCAGGGCGTATATGACGGCTGCTGATACGGATCAGGCCCTTACCTCCAAAGAGGCGGTACAGCTGATAACATACCCCTATACCACGGCCTATTGTAGTAGCCAGTGCTGCACCTTTCAGACCCAATGCCGGAATGGGCCCCAGACCATTGATCAGCAAAGGACATAACAGGATATTCAGGATATTCGCTATCCACAACGATCTCATGGCGATAGCAGCATCTCCTGCACCCCGGAAAATACCATTGATAAGGAAGAGCAGCATCACGATGAGATTACTTCCCAGCATGATACGCGTATATATGTGACCGTTATCAATCACATCCTTAGAGGCGCCCATTAGCGCCAGCAGATCAGGAGCCAGTATGATCCCTGTTACAGCAATAGCCAATGCCAGCACCAGCGCTACATATAGCGACTGCACAGCAGTATGTGCGGCTGCATCGCTATCCTTTTCACCTGTACGACGTGCTACCACCGCCGTAGCAGCCATGCTCAGTCCGAATGCTGCAGTATAAACCAATGTCATCATGGATTCTGTTAATCCAACTGTAGTGATGGCATGCTTACCCAGTTTACTGACAAAGAAAATATCCACGACTGCAAAAAGTGATTCCATCACCATTTCCAGGATCATGGGTACTGATAATAAAAAAATAGCACGGTTAATATTACCGCTTGTGAACTCTTTTTCCGTGCCTGATACTGCCATAACAAACAACCGGAATACCTTGCCCAGGCGGGAATTGGCCTGTGTATCTCGCATATAGAAAACTATTAAATAATTAAAAATGAAATTGCCGGTACAGATCTGTACCTGTTAACATCAAAAAGAGGGCTGCGGGCATATCCGGAAGTACCGGATATTAAATTACATTTTCATGGCCTGTCATTGTAGGACACAAAGGTAAAATGTTTTTTAATTCCGCCTTATTTTTTTAGCTGGTGTGGCAACACATATCCCTTTTCAAGACTTTTTTTATTGGTCTCAAACACAATACGGATAAGCAATTCATTGATTGCCTAAAACACATTAAATAATTTTTTTACAATCACTGTAACTTTTCAAGACCATCTCCGTTTAACAATTGCATCAGCGCTGAGAAACTAATTTATTGTACTAAATACGGAAACCTATTTTCTATTAATTCAAATTAAACGGAAACCATGCTTACGATTAAAAAACATGCTCTTAAAGTGGGAGCATTAGCCCTTGCTATGGGTATTACTTTTGCAGCTTGCAGCGATGATGACGATCCAGTAACACCAGTTACACGTTCTAAAGAATACAAGCTGACCAAAAGCGCTACAGATGCTACTCAGGTAGGTACTGTTAAGCTGACTGAAAATGCTGATAGCAGTGTTAACCTGTCTATCACTCTGAAAGCTTCTACCAAAGACACAAAACATCCTTTCTTCCTGATCGGCGGTTCTGTTGCATCACCTACCATTGATACCCTGTTAAAGGATACTATTCCTGGTAATGGTGCTGAAGCTACAAAAGTGATCTGGAACAAGGTTAAGTCTGTTGTTGTAAACGGACAGACACGTAAGTTCAACTATGATAGTGCAGTGAAAATAAGTGCATTCTCTAAAGTATACTTCAAAGCTGGTAAAGACAGCGTTATCGCTATCGGTAACATCCTGAAAAGCAGCGCACAGTAATTTCTGATGGCAATTGTCTGATATAAAATATCAGAAGACTACAGGGTAAAAAAGAGTAATAATGGCCGGAAATTTCCGGCCATTATTAATGATGGTATTCGCTAGTCATTAGGATATGGCCCCAACCCATAGGTCAGGAAACCGGCTTTATAAAAAGGTTGCTGTTCCCATTAGTCTCCTAACTGGGTTACGCGCAACACTTTAAATTCTGTTCTTCTGTTCAACTGTCTGCCGTCCGGATTATCCTTTCCATTCGGCATTTCGTTGGGTGCTATAGGCCTTGTCTCACCATATCCTTTAGCGATCATACGATCGCTGGAGATACCCTTGCTTATCAGGTAATCCACACAGGACTGTGCCCTTCTCTGAGACAGCTTCATGTTGTATGCATCTTTACCCTTACTATCCGTATGTGCACTCATCTCAATGATGATGTTAGGGTTATCCCGCATGATAGATACCACAGTATCGAGCACTACCAGTGACTGCAAACGTAAGGTTGCCTTATTGAAGTCATAATAAATATCCTTCAGGATAATGGGCTTTCCTATTTCATAACGTTTGAGACAGGTATTTGGATTTAACAAAGAGTCAATTTTTGTTAACCCATCTGTATTTGCATAAATGGCCTTGGAGAAATAGTTCTCCTTTTCTGCCATGATCTTGTAGTGTTTCAAGGGTTCCACTTCAAACTGGTAACGTCCGGTCTCATCCAATATAACCTGCTGCAATACACGCTGCTGGATGGTGTCCAGCAGTGTGATCTTTGCGCCGGTAAGCGGCATATCATTTTCACAATCCAGCACCAGTCCATTGATTGTTTTGGAGATCTTTTTTATCGCAAACACTTCCAGACAGCAAACTGACTCCCTGTCCGAACTGATGTATCCGGCAGCCAGTGGATGCTCATTATCGGCCGGTGAATAGTAAACATCATCTTTCGGAGAATTCAGGGGAATGCCCAGGTTCCTTGGAGTTGCCCAACTGCTGAAATCTCCTTCAGTCAGGAAGAAATCCAGTCCTCCCAGTCCGATTCTTCCGTCGGTACTGAATATCAGCGCTTTTTTTTCATTGTCATAGAAAGGCGCCTGCTCCTCATCACGGGTATTAATATTGGTACCCATGTTCTTGGCAGGGCCTGCAACACCTTTGTCGAGCGGGCAGTACCACAGGTCATTTTTGCCCATGCCACCCGGCCTGTTGGAAGCAAACAGCAGGAACTTTCCATCTACCGTCACGAATGGCTGCATAGCGCTATAGCCTACCACGTTGACGTTTGGCCCCAATGGCGTTGGCTCATCCCATTTACCGGACCTCCGGGCACTTGTGTAAATGGTAGCTGCTTTTACCCCATTTTTGGTGGTCCAGCGTGTCAGGTAAAGCGTATTCCCATCAGGACTAACCGTTGCTGCTCCCTGGTCTACTCCTTTGGCTTCAGGAATGCTGACCGGCTGACTATTATGAAATTCAGCTCCCTTTCCATGGGCAACGAACAGGTTGTTGATGTATGGATTGGCTTTTTTGGATTTCTTTTCTTTCTCGAGCTCACTGCTGTCAGGACGTGAAGATGTATATAACAGCAACTCTTTTCCCAGCATAGCGGGCGCATAGTTTGCACCTCCGGCATTTATATCGCCCGACAATTTACCAATCGTATATGCAGGCAGGCGACTCTCCTCAGTGATCGCAAAGTCACAGCAGGCGATCTCCAGGTTTGTGCGTGTACTGAACTCGTCTATTTTGTTATACTCCTGCCTGAATTTTGTGAACTGCTCCAATGCAGCACTGTACTTGCCATTTGCACGCAGGCTCACACCATACCAGAAGCGGGCAAGCGGAAAGAGCGTGTTATTGTTGAAACCCACTGCCTGCTCATAATATTTTTCCGCATTACCATAGTCGTAATAGTTCCGGTAAGATTCCGCCAGGCGGTAGATCACCGTTTCATAGTCTTTGATCTTCCCGGACTCTTTACCCCGCAATTCAACAGTATAAGGCAGGATCTGTCCGAGTTTTATTTTAAAAGTACCAAGGGCTTTATTGTAATACTGTGCTGCAGAATAGTAGTCCTTTGCCTCGAAGTAAATATCACCGGTCCTCTTATAGTCGTATACATACTGGGCCTTCGAGGTGCTAACAATCCATAATAATGCGATAGCCAGCCAATAGCGTACATGTTGTTTCATCCGTGTTGGTTTTGTTTTTACAAGCGCGGGCAAAAGAAGTTCTCTTCTGAGTAGACTCTCTTTTTCCGGCTTATGAAGGATAAGGATAGCTCAAAACTATTACTGCCATTGACCAATCGTCTGAGATTGGAGGTGTTCACATCATAACTGAGCCCGAGTACAAAGCTTTTGAAATGAAAACCGGCAAATGGGATGGCAGAATCGTTGATACGATAATTGGCTCCCAGCAGGAAGTCAAATTCTTCATTCAGGTAAGCCTGTCCATATACACCCACCACGGTTTCATGTGCATTTCCCTGACGCATGTATAATCCATGAGGCGTAATACTGAAGATCTCATTCAATTTAACACGTGTACCACCATGTGCCAGGTATCTTACCGGCAGGCGCCTGTCCTCACCCGTTAAAAACGGATCCGTCGGCCGCGTAAGGTGGCCTGCAGAAAAACCGCCGAAAGGATTGAACTGATGATTGGGATTGCTGTCAAAGAACATCACACCTGCGGCAGCGTCAAATACATTGGAAGAAGTTGTGTTGATGCTTTCACCACTTGGTTTCGAAGGATCAAAGCCCATCACCGGGTCATACTGGCTACCAAGCTGCCACTTGGCCGGATCTATCTTACGGTTGATCATACCTGCCTGGAGACCAAACACCAGCTGGCTGGTACCTGTTTCTCCAAAGCGCACACCACGGTAAGAAAAGCTGGCCATTGCATTGAGATAATTGTAGCCGGCATCTCCCGCAGACATGTTGATGATATTCGCACCGACACCAATATTATTTGGTCCGGCAGCGTCAAAAGAAACACCGGTAGTGGAAAACGGTTTACCAATGTTCACCCATTGGTTTCGATAGTTGGCGCTGACGCGGTAGTCGCCATCAACGATACCTGTCAATGCAGGGTTCAACCACATAGGATAAGCGTAGTACTGTGAGAAGTGAGGATCCACCTGTGCTTTTGCCCATGCAGGCAGTAAAGTGACCAATACTATCCAGACAACAAAGCGTATGTTTCTATTCTTCATAAGAAGATTTTTAACTTTTTTGTAATGGCCGGGATGATATGCCATCCCGGCCCTGTTTATACCTTTTCTAACCCGATTAGCGGACGATAGTAACAGTTCCTTTCTTAGTCACTACGGAACCATCCTGAAGCGTAGCACGGAGCACATAGATGTATACACCCACAGGTTGCTGACGTCCACCCATAGTACCATCCCATCCGTTACGCTGATCTTTGGTTTCATATATCTGCTGACCAAACTGGTTGTAGTATCGCATTACTACGTTGACTATAGTATTTCCATATACATAATGCACATCATTAAATCCATCTCCGTTCGGCGTGAACACGTTCGGCACAAAGATGTTGTTGCCCTGCGGATTGTCTGTTGTACCTGTTACTGCGGTAGAGAGTGCACTTGTTTCACAATCTGCGATACCTACAGCCCTTACGCGGATAGTTACTGTCTGCGCAGGCGCTAAACCGGAAACAATATGGGACAGCCCTTCAGCTCCGGAACTTGGAACCACATAAGTAACGCCGTTATCCAATGTTACCTGGTAGGCTGTTGCACCCGGCACTGCGGTCCACTCAAAAGTTACCTGTGTCGGTGATGTCAGCGATACCGTTACAACCGGTGAAGCCAGTGGCGAAAGGATATTTACCTGTACAGCTGTTTTGGAAGCACTGCTGCAACCACCTGCGCTTACCGCTTCTACATAGTAGGTCGTACTCTGGTTGAGGGCAGGTGTGATGAATGTAGCACCTATCGCTATCGGCGAACCACCTGTAGCTGTCGCATACCAGCGGAAGCTTGCATTTGCGGTTGTTGATGCAGCGGTGAGTGTTGCCATACTACCTGGACAGAGGTCTACATTACCGGACACGGTCGCATTGTTAGCCGAAGCGCCCAGCGTTATACTTACAGGAGTGCGGGCAATGCTTGCACAACCGGAAGTATTCAGTGCCTCTACATAGTAAGTGATGTTCGCCGTGATAGCCGGAGTCATAACAGAACTACCTGTTGCTACCAGTGTACCACCTGTTGGGCTGTTATACCAACGGTAGGTCAGTGCTGCATTTGGATGCTGCACGCTCAGCGTAGCAAATTCACCCGGACATACCGTCATTGCTGCATTGGTTACTGCCGGAGATGTTGGTGTAGTATTCACTGTCACCGGTACGATAGTACGGCTCTGGCTTACACAACCACCTGTAGCAGCTTCTACATAGTAAGTTGTATTTGCGCTCAGCTGGTCTGTGGTAAAGGCTGCACCTGTGAAGACAGGAGTACCACCCGTTGCAGCTGTATACCATTTGTAACTGATACCAGCCAGCGGACCTTTCACGTTAAGCACTGCAGCGTTACCCGCACAAATGGTTGTACCATCTGCCAATGGCGCATCAATAGTATTCACCACTGTTGCAGTTGCGCCCTTCCTTGCCTGGCTGCTACAACCGGAACCATTCAGCGCTTCTACATAGAAAGTAGTATTGTTGTTCAATGCTGCCGTTGTGTATTCAGGACCGGCAGCCAGCAGCGTGCCATTAGCCGGAGCATCATACCAGCGATAGGTCAGTGCTGCATCAGGGTTGAGCACATTGAATGTTGCCGTACCACCCACGCAGGTGATCACATTTGCTGCAACAACATCCGGTGTTGGCGCTGCTGCATCGACGGTTATACTTGCCGCTGCACGGCTGGCGCTTACACAGGTAGTGCCTGAAGCGGCCTGCACATAGTAGCTGACATTTGCATTCACTGCTGTTACAGTAAAGTTGCTGCCGGTGAAGACAAGCGTACCGCCGGTAGCTGCATTAAACCATTGGTAAGCAACTCCTGCCTGTGGGTTCTGTACAGAAAGGGTTACATCCTGGCCTGCGCATACCTTTACACTGGCAGCAGTCAGCACCGGTACATCCGGAGATACACCTACTGTTACTGCAACCGTCACTCTCGAACTGGTACCGGTACACTGGTTGTTAGTGCTTACGGCTTCTACATAGTACACAGTGCTATTATTCAGGGCCGGGGTGACGAACTCAGGACCGCTGAAGACCTGCGTACCACCGGTAGCAACTGTATACCAGTTATAAGTCACACCATTTGTATTGGAAATTACACGCAGGGTAGCGGTACCACCAGTACAGGTGCTTACATTGTTGGATTCAAGTACGGGAACCGGAGGAGCTGTAGAAACGCTCACAGTTACCCGTGTTCTTGCAGGGCTGCTGCAATTGCCATTACCAGCTTCTACATAGTAATTGGTAGCCGCATTGATAGCAGGTGTTGTAAAGCTGCTGCCTGAGTCTACAGGTGTACCACCTGTTGCAGTGGTGTACCAGCGATAGGTGAGTGCAGCATTTGGATTCTTCACAGAAAGGGTCACCGTCGATCCCGGACATACTGTGGCAGCAGGCGCAGATACCGCTGGCGTTGCAGGAGCCGGCAATACCTTGATAGCAACAGGCACTCGGGCACCTGCATTAACACAACCACTGCTGTTTACCGCCTGTACATAGAAGGTCACATCGCCGGTAATACCAGTTACCACAAACACAGGTCCGGTGGATGCCAGTGTACCGCCTGTTGGTGCAGTATAGAACTGGTAGCTTATACCATTCTGCGGATTTTGTATAAACAGCAGGGCGTTCTGACCGGCACATATTTCCACATTATCACTTACCAGTGTCGGAACAGCTGGTCTTGCAGCGACTGTAGCAGTTGCAGCCACTCTTGCACTGGCCTGGCCACATGCTGAACTATTACTACTTGCCTCTACGTAGTACACTGCGGTAGCGGAAAGTACAGGAGTGGTGAATGTTGCACCTGTATCAACCGGTGTTCCTCCTGTCAAAGTTGTATACCATTTGTAGGTAATACCAGCGGTAGCTGATGTTACATTAAAGGTAGCTGCACTGGCCGCACAGATGTTTACATTCTGCGCATCCAGCACAGGGGCTGGTGCAGCGCCTCCTACCGTTACAGTTGCTTTCACCCTTGCAGACAAGCTGCAGGCACCATTACCTGTTTCTACATAGAATGCAGTATCTGCATTCAGCGCATTGGTAACATAAGTAGTACCTGTGAATAACAGCGAACCACCTGTCGGTGCGCTATACCAGCGGGTCTGTATATTCTGGCCTGTTACACTAGCCGTCAGGGTAGCCTGCTGGCCTGCACAGATCGCAGCATTAGTTACAGTTGGCGCTACCAGTCCTGGCACCACGCTTACCGTTACAGATACCCTGTTTGGATTAGCGCAATCATTGCTGGTACGCACACTTTGTACATAATATGTTTTTGTAGCCGTCAGCGCCGGTGTGATGAAGGATGCGCCTTCGAAAACTTTCTGTCCGCCAACAGGAGCATCGTACCATTCCAGTTTAGCCGCCGGACTGGATGTTGCTGTCAGGGTAGCGGTGTTGCCGCTGCAGATAGTAACATTACGCGCAGCTACTACCGGAGCTGAGACCTGTCTTGTTGCATAATAGATATTTGCTTTCACCAGCGCAGCTATCACACCTCCTCTCAAACGTACCTGCACACGGTCATAAGCTGCACCCGGAGCAAAGGCTACGGTGAATTTCTCGCTGCCGCTCACTAACCTGATGCTAACGTTATTACTATTCAACAGCAGGGCATCATTATTGGCAGCCGCTCCATTAAAGCTGGATACCTCCAGTGAGCCCAGCAAACTTGCATCTATCAACTGAGCCGGCAGTTCCATCACAATACGCACACTATCGCCTGCAGCTGCCACTCCCGGGAAAATGAGGCTTTGCTGTACACTGCCTCCACCGGCAGCCAGTGGTACTGAGAGTATTGAATAGTTATTGATATCAGCATCAGTTGTATTCTGTGCATCTACTACAGCGCAAAGCGCACAGATAGCCGTAGTACTGTTTAATTGTGTATTCGCAAAATCACAGGCGGTATTCGGCGTTACAGTCACCGTTAATGGTACAGCAGTACGTGGGCTTGGACAAGCGCCTGCACCTGCAACCGCTTCAACATAATAAGTGATACCGCTGGTCAGGGCAGGAGTTGTAAATATAGCTCCCGTAAACACAGGGCTACCGCCGGTAGCAACTGTATACCAATTATATACCACTCCCGGAGTTGTGGAACTTGCAGTCAGTATTGCCGACTGGCCAGACACCACTTCCCCATCTACAGGTACTGTTGTTACAGTCGGAGCAGCAGGCACCGGATTGACAGTAACAGCTACCGATGTTCTTAACGCACTTGCGCAAGCACCTGCAGCCGCTTCAACATAATAAGTGGTTGAAGCTGTCAATACGGGCGTCTGGAACGAAGCGCCTTCAAATACCGGTGTACCACCAGCAGCTGTTGTGTACCAGCGGAACACTACACCCGGAGTAGTAGAGGTAGCTGCCAGCTGTGCGCTATTGTTTGCACAGATAGTGACATTACCGCTACTCACCGCCGGAGCATCCGGTCTGCCAACGATATTAACTGTCACCATTTTACGGGTTGTATTAGCACAACCCGTAACATTAGATGCTTCAATATAATAGGCTGTGGTAGCAGTCAGATTAGGTGTTTTGTAAGAAGTACCTGTGAACAGTAATGTGCCACCTGCCGGAGCAGTGTACCAGCGATAGATCACGCCGGCTACCGGTTTCACATTAAAGGTGGCAGCACTGCCGCTACAGATAGACAATGCGGTAGTATCCAGCGCAGGTATAGCCGGTACAGGATCCACAATTGCAGTTACCGCTACACGCTGGAGGTTCGGACAACTCAGGCTTGATTTAACTGCCTCTACATAGTAAGTAGTATTGGCTGTCAGTGCAGGTGTCTGGTAACTTGTGCCGGTAGAAATGGCGGTACCACCTGTTGCGGCTGTATACCAGCGGAAGGAAACATTTGCAGGACCACTTGCCGTCAGTGTAGCACGATTACCAGTGCACACTGTATCTCCTTTCACTACCGGCAGTCCTACCAGACGGCTTGCGAAATGTACATTCACAGCACTCAGGGCAGAAGCGGCGCCTGATCTGAGGCGTATTACGAGTCTGTCAAACAGCCCTTTAGGTTTAAAGCCTGCCAGCGCCTGCTTATTACCTCCCAGTAAGGTCAATTTAATAACCGGGTTATTCAGCGCAATGAAGTCATTATTGGAAACAGCTCCATTGTATGATCCTATCTCTATGGCTGACAGCAGGCCGACATCCGCCAGCGTATTGTCGAAAGAAAGCGCGATTACGGAGCTATCACCTGGCTCACTGATCTGCGGGAAGATCAGCGACTGCTGTACATAGCCGTTCAACAGTCCAAGCACCACATGCAGTGTAGATTTGGAAAGTGTGCTGTTGTCAACCGCCAGGTTCGGATTTTCCACATAACAACCCACACAGATACCATTGGCAACGTTTTCCTGGCTGGTAGCCGCATCACAAGGAATGTCATTGCTACCTGGTACCACGGTGGCAGTTACTGATACTCTCGGGCCGTTCTTACAACCAGCGGCATTCACCGCCTCTACGGAGAAGGTGCTGGTAGCAGTTAACAGACCTGTGTTAAATACGGCTCCGGTGAAGATAGAATCACCAGACATGTTGTACCATTTATAGATCACATTTGTACCCGTTGCATTTGCTGTAAAGATGGCGCCCTGGCCACTGATCACAGATGTAGCTGACGGGGTCACGCTGAGATTAGTTGGAGCCGGGCTTACAATTACCGGCACTCTTGTCCTGGCAGCGCTCTTACAACCATTATTATCTGCTTCCACATAGAAAGCAGTATCCGCATTCAGGACATTAGTAGTGTAGTTAGCGGTGGATGCCAGTAGCGTGCCACCTGTAGCTGCGGAATACCAGCGGAACGTAGCTCCCGCCGGGGCTGTTGCCAGCAGCATAGCAGGATTGCCGGAGCAGATACTTCTTCCGGTAGCTGTAGGTGCTGCCGGTGTCGTACCAACATTTACCCTTACCGGTATCCTGACAGGATTAGCACAGCCAAAGCGGCTGGCCTCCACATAATAAGTAGCGGAAGCTGTCAGCGCAGAAGTTGTATGAGTGCCATTCCCTGGCAGCGGTGTACCACCAACGGCGGTGGTATACCAGGCCAGATCTGCACCATTAGAAGATGTCGCAATTAATGTAGCGGTGCCGCCACTGCACACATTCACCGTTGGCGCAGCTACCTGCGGTCTGGGTGTCACCACAGCCGCAAAGTATACCTTCACGCGGGTCAGTGCCGCTATCACACCATTGATGCTCACCAATACGCCATTGAAGGTCCTGGCAACCGGTAGTCTTACACGGAACTTATTACCGGTGTTCAGCAGCATCACATGCACTGTCGAATTATTCAGGAATATAGCGTCCCCATTAGGCGTATTTCCATTGTAGGTTTCCAGTTTTACACCACCCAGTAATGCTGCATCTATTACCTGACCGGGAACTTCCAGGTCGAGTGTAATGCTGTCGCCCGCAGGGTAGGTGTTGTTAAATTGTAATAACTGACCTACATATCCTACCGCACTCAGGGTAGAAGTAATGGTAGACGCTGAATTTGCATTCTGGTCTACTGCCAGCGCCGGATCGGCCACAGAACATAACAGGCAGATACCTGCAATAACGGGGCTTACCTGTTGTGTAGCATAACTACATGGCGTCGGCTCAGCAGGCATATTAATATCTACCCGCACCACAGTACGCGTCGGGCTGGTACAATTGTTTACCGGATCTTTTACTTCTACATAATAAACTGCAGCAGCAGACAAGGCTGGAGTCGTGAAGCTGGTAGCATTAGCCTGTAACAGGGTGCCACCGGCCGGTGCATTGTACCAGTTATACTGATATGCCGGATTTGGATTATTGACGGTGAAAGTAGCTGTCTGGCCAGCATTGATCGTGCTCACTGCCGGTGTTACCAGTGGTTGTGGTAAACCAACGATCACATATACTGCTTTCCTTACAGGATTCACACAACCTGTAGAAGAAAGCGCTTCTACATAGTAGATAGCATTAGTCACATCACTTACCTGATACGTTGCACCTGAAGCAAGCACGGTACCTCCAACAGGCTGATTGTACCAGCGGAAGGAAGTGCCAGGCCCTGTTGCCCTGAGTGTAGCGGTGCTACCCTGACAGATGTAAACGGTATCTTTTTCCACCGTAGGCGTACCTGCAAAGATCTGGGCTGAATAGACTTTCAATGTCGTGAGTGCTGTGGCAAGACCACTCAGTTTGACATTAACCCTGTCAAATGCAGCACCGGGTGCAAAAGAGTAGATCAGATCCCTGTTGCCATTCAACAGTTGGAGATTCAGCATTCCCGGGCTAAGGGTTACCTGATCATTATTGGAAGTGCTATTATTGGAAGAAGAGATCTGGATGCCACTTAACAGGCCCAGGTCGGCAATACCGGTAGGGAGCCCCAGCTTAATGCGTACACTGTCCCCTTTTACACCTGCAGCAGGGAAGATAAGGGATTGCTGTATGCTGGCGCTCACACCCAGTACGGTATGCAGAACAGATGCCGTTTGCGTGCTGTTGTCAACTGCTGAATCCTGTTTCTCTACAAAACAACCTATACAGATACCACTTGCAGCGGTCTGTTGACTGGTTGCGCCCCCACAGTCAATATCACCGGGAGTAACCGGGCCTCCATCACCATTAAGTGTAACAGCCACCGGCGTACGCAGGCTTTTGCAGCTGGCATTGCCCTGCAATACTGCTTCTGCGTAATAGGTCGCATTCGCTGTTACCGGAGGAGCGGTGAACTGTGTACCAACAAATACGGGGGTTCCACCCGTTGGTACATTGTACCAGTTATAAATGTAACCCGGATTAGGGGCAACAACATTAAATGTAGGCGTAGTGCCTTCTGCTACAGAAGTGGAAGATGGCGTCACCACCACTCCCGGCAAGCCTGTTTTTACCTGCACAGGTGTGCGTCTTTCACTGCCACAACTGTCAGCGCCAGCAGCTTCTACGAAATAGGTAGTATCTTTTGTAATGGCTGGTGTAGTGAATGATGCGCCATAACCAAGCGGAGCACCACCAGTGTAAGATTTGTACCAACGCAGGGTATAACCTGCAGGACCAACGGCGCTCAGCACAGCAGGACTTCCGCTGCAGGTGAATATAGTTCCGGCGGCCACCTGTGCAACAGGAGTAACCACCTGCGCATAGTATACGTTCAGTATGGTAATGGCTCCCACCAGAGCATTCAAACGGATCTCTACCCTGTCAAAAGTTTTATTTGCAACGAAAGCATAGGTACTCCGCTGCACCCCATTCAGCAAACGTACTGTTAGCAGATCGCTCTGGAGGCTACCCATGTCGGCATCTGCTGCTCTTGCTCCATTTCCGAGACCTACGCCGATATTTGCAATCAGGTCAAGGTCAAGCAATCCTGAAGTGGTACCAAGCCCCAGACGTACAGTGTCTCCGGCTTTACCTGCAATCGGGAATACCAGGTCCTGGTAAACATATCCTGCTGCGGCTACTCCCAGGCGCACATTGGATGCGGTTGCGGGGTCATTGTCCACTGCCAGGCCCGGATTATCTACACTACATAGTAAACAGGCCAATCCTCCTGTGCCGCTGTTCTGGGTCTGAGAACCACTGCAACTTAACTGTCCGTTACCACTGGCGCCGTTCACATTCACATCTACCGCTGTTCTCCTGATGCTGATCAGACCATCGGCAGGAGAAATGGCTTCTACGTAATAAGTTTTATGCTGGAATAACGGAGGCGTTACAAAACTGCTGCCGGTATGTATTGGCGAACCTTCTTCCGGCGTTTCATACCAATTGAAGATAGCACCGGGTATGGTAGGCAATGTAGCATTGAGTGTGGCGGCTTGTCCTGCAGTAATAGTAGCCGGACTCGGCGCAACCGTCACCGGCGTCATTGCTATAGCCTCATAGATATATAAAGAACTATTTGCTCCAAGAAGGCTGCTCATATCTATCTGCGCAGCATCGAAGGTATGCGATACAGGTATGGCTACTCTGACCCTTTTGATACCATTTACTCCCTGGAGAAGATCAAAATCCAGCGGGGAACTATTTAATAGCTGCTTGTCGTTATTGCTTACGTTATTCAGGGAAGTGGTTACCCCGATACTTCCCAGTAAAGCTGCATCTGCCAGGATATCAGCTTCGGAACCCAGGATGAGAATAATACTGTCACCAGTGTGGTATGTGCCCGGGAAAGTGATCTTTTGTCCCAAAGTAGCGGCAATACCTAATGGTAGTGATAAATGGGATGCAGTAGTAGTATCTCCATCTGAAGCAAATGCCGGATTCTGTACGTTACACAGGGCACATGCCACACCACTCATAATAGGCGCCTGCTGACCTGTACCATATGTCCATAGCGGGCCGGTACCGCCACCGATGGTTACAGGTACTGCGGTCCTTACCAGGCTTGTTGTGCCGGCAGGATCTTTTGCCTCTACATAGTAGGTAGTATTACGGATAAGAGAAGGGGTCGTAAAAGCTCCGGCCCCGGTAAACACAGGCGTTCCTCCCTGTGGAGTAGTATACCAGTTGAATACCGGATTTGAGATTCGGATGGAGGGCGTTAAAGTAACCGGAGTATTATAAGCAGTTTTAGCAGGCTGCGGCAATACGGTTACGGGGATCATTGCGGCTACCTCATACAGTTTAATGGAACCAGATACACCTATCAGGCCTCCGAAATCAACCTGTACACCATCAAATGTTTTAGTGGCGGGAATACTTACACGGAACTTCCGGGTGCCATTCAACCCTACTCCCAACAGCTGTAGTTTTACAACAGCTGCATCGAGATTTACGCCGTCATTGTTGGATACCGCCGGACCAGCAATACTATTATTATGTGTCGTCACTCTCACTCTTGGCAGCACTACCGCTACAAGATCTTCAGTAGGGGCATCCAGGAATAGTACAATACTGTCTCCCGCCTGATATACACCCGGTAGTTTTACCAATTGACCTACAGAACCGGAAACACCTAATGGCACCGTGAGTATCGAGGAAGTAGTTGTGTCTCCGTCTACAGCCAGATCGGGAGTAGTTACTGAACATGCGGCACAGGCAATACCACTGGTGATAGGACCTTGCTGTTCCTGACCATAGCTCCAGATAGTACCGGGCCCACCGGCCACTCTTACAGTAACAGGTGTGCGTGTATAGCTGCTCAGGTTATCTGCCGGGCTATATGCTTCTGCATAATATGTAGTGGTACGGCTCAGCAAAGGAGTCGGGAAGTCACTGCCAATGGCTACAGGTGTTCCTCCTCCTGGCGTTGTATACCATCTGTAAACAGGAGCTGACACACGTGCATCTGTTGTAGCAGTTAATGTTACGTTACTGCCGGCTGTGATCAATGGAGCAGCAGGAGTAACGGTAACAGGGATGGCTGCCGCAGCTTCATATACATTGAGTGTACCGAAAGCAGCAAATGCAGAAGTCAAACTTACCTCGGCAGCATCAAAATCTTTAGTTGCAGGAATTGTCACACGGAATTTAGACTTTCCACCTATGCCTAATCCCAAGGCATCCACACGAATGTTGCCTGCGCCCAGATTTGTAATATCATTATTGGCAATATCATTATTAAAGGTCTGTACCTGTATGGCGGCTAATGCGGCTGCGGAAAGCAGCTGACCTGGTATCTCCAGGTCCATTATAATCCGGTCTCCTGCTTTGTAGTCGCCCGGAAACCTAAGTAACTGTCCCACGGAAGTCAAAGCGCCCACAGGCAATGAGAGCGTTGAAGCAGTAGTGGTGTCCCCGTCAATTGCTCTGCCGGGGTTACTCACATTGCACAATGCGCAGGCTATACCGGCAGTCACAGGACTTTCCTCCTGATCAGCAAATGTCCATATTGGTCCAGCGCCACCACTTACCCTGACAGTAACAGGGGTACGCACAGGACTTACAAGTCCGTCTGCCGGGTTGGTAGCTGCTACATAATAAGTAGTGGTGCGTTTTAAAGGAGGTGTTGTAAATCCGGCGGCATTCAATAGAGACGACCCACCTTCGGGAGTGGTATACCAGTTAAAGGTTGCCCCCGGGATCCTGATAGCGGGCGAGAATGTAACCGTTCCTCCTGAATTAACAGTGGGAGCTGCAGGATTAACTATTACAGGTATGAAAGCAGTTGCTTCATACACACGTAAGGAGCCAAACTCCGCGAGCAGGGCAGAAAGACTGATCTGCACCTCATCGAAATCATGTGCAACGGGAACGATCACCCTGAACTTTGGAGTACTTCCTAGTCCGGCTCCCAGTACACTTATTCTGACAGCCTCACTATTCAGTGCGATCATGTCATTGTTGGATACACCTCCGTTAAAAGTGCTTACCGAGAGTGCCGAAAGCAGCTGTTTGGAATAGAACTGATCAGGGATTTCGAGGTCAAGCGCCACCTGATCCCCAGCCTGGTAGGCGCCTGAAAATTTAAGTTTGAGTCCTACACCACCCACGGCGCCGACAGGCAGAACCAGCGTTGCCGCGGTATTCAGATTTGCATCAATAGCATTAGCGCCATCATCCACACGGCATAGGCCGCAGGCCACGCCAAATGTAACGAAGGACTGGCTACCGGCATGGCTCCATAGGGGGCCATCGGCAAAATAATTGCCATTAGTTCGCCAGGCATTGCTCAATAAGGGGGAATGAGGATGATGGAAGAGATAGTTATCCAACCAGGTTGTCGCGTTGTTTGTCAACACGGGATTCGCTAGGGGTAGTTCCTTTGCGGAAGTTTTACCCAAGGGTAACCCAACCAACCAGACGAGATAAAAAAGAATAAGCATAAAAGCTCTCATGGGGCTTTTCAGGGTAGCTTTAAAATACATAATATTAGTATTCAATTGGTTCGGGCTATAAAGCGTATATTTTTCAGATGCGAAAAAGCATATTGTACCACGGTTCGTTTTTACTCTTTAGGGGCAGCGGCTATGAAGCTCAGGGAATAAGGATAGGGAGTCACCATGTTTAAATAGCTAAATACACCCAAAGGGTCCTTATGTTGAGGAAATATTGAAACTTGAAAAACAACGGGGGCGAAAATAGGCTGATAAGCTGGTTTAAGAGAAGGT
Organism: Chitinophaga sp. CF418; assembly: GCF_900142925.1. Taxonomy (GTDB): domain Bacteria; phylum Bacteroidota; class Bacteroidia; order Chitinophagales; family Chitinophagaceae; genus Chitinophaga. The sequence continues at coordinate 521,759 of NZ_FRCN01000002.1, read as the reverse complement.
CTTTTTATTCAGTATAGAAGAGGCTGTTCATTTCGTTCATTACACGTAAATCGGGCGTTCATTTCATTCACACCATATGAAGTTTGAGAAATATGTTATAAAAAGATGTGCCTGGAGGGTAGGAATGGAGATTTTATCTCAAAACGGTTTTTCTAAGAAAAAATTATCTGGGTACTCATTATTATTTAATTCGGAGTGCTAATCATTTCATTCATCCTGAATCAGTTAGCAACACTAATCAAATAAGACAGTTTTATTATTTGACAGTTTCTTCCAAAAAAGAATCCGGTCGGCTGAAAAGCTATAACAACCATGTAGTTGCGCTAATAATCAACATTTAGTACATATTGTTCATTTTAATCTATTTTGTTCATTCCAACCATTTTCTATGTGAACAAATCTGGATTGAAAATGGATACGTAAGTTTACTTCAGAATAACCAACGAATCCATTTACTCAAAATCCATTTTTCTTGTCCCCGTATGATAGATCTCTCCTATGACTTTATCATAACATTACAGAATGAGGTATCCCGTAAGTTTGGCGCCGATACTATCACACCCAGTGATTGCAAGCGACTTTCTGATCTCATAAGGGATGAAACTACAAAGGCGGTCAGTGAAACTACCCTTAAAAGGGTATTTGGTTTTGCTACCACCAAGCACAGTTTTTCGCGCTATACCCTCAATACGCTGGCCCAATATTGCAACTACCGGGACTGGGATGATTTTCAGGCCCAGCATTATGTCCAGACAGACGGTAATGAACTGAACGACAGCAAGTGGCTGGAGTTAAAAAACAAGGCCGTTACCATCTCACATTATACCATACTTACTTTAAAGAACAGATCAGGCATACCCTTTGCCCTGACCGTTCCCCGTCCTTCCTGCTTTGCCCACATTGAACGTTTCCTGGAAAGTGACTATGCGGCAACTGCACTAATAGCGCCTTCAGGCTGGGGTAAATCGGTTACCCTGGTGCATATGGCAGAACATTTCTGGTTCAGCAAAGACGCCAAGTTTAAAAAGGATATCTGCTGGTTCATTCATGCCCATGCGGCCGGCAGCCTTCTGTTACGGGGTTTCTCACTGGCCACCTGGCTGGATAATCAGCTCAATCTGGGTGCAGGAGAAAATTTCAGAGAGTATTTTGCCTCCCATTTTGATAAGATACGGGGAAGGTTAATCTTAATAATAGACGGGTTTGACGAGATCACCATCGCGGGAGACAAACTGAAGCTGCTGTATACCAAGTTAGAGGAATTCGTGTACTCGAACGACCTGTTCCCCTGGGTAAAAGTGATCCTTTCCATACGCAGCAGCACCTGGTCAGACATTTTCCAGCACTCACTTCAGTATCCTGCATTCAGGAGATACTGGTATCTGGGGCCTGAAATGGATGAAGAGACCAGTATTAACCTCCCTTCTCTTACAGAACAGGAGGTTAAATCGGTATTGTATAATCACCGTATCGACCCTGCTACCGTACGTACCTTTAGCGAAGGCTTCCTGCAGAAATTACGCTACCCTTATTACCTGCAGCTATTTTGTCAACTGAATACAGGTCAGGGACAGAGTTTTATCAGCGAACATCTCAGTCTCTTTGAGATGATCTCAAAGTTTGTGCAGATCAAAGTGTTCAACTCACCTACCAATACCTTTAAGGTCAGGATCATCGAGAAAATGTTATGGCTGCTCGATCTTGGTAAAGCCGGACACCATACAGACAAAAACCTGCTGCTAAATAAAAATGCAGACCTTTTCCCGGCATATAAAGAACTACTGGCAGATAATATACTGGTCGAAGAGAACCTTAGCCAGGAGGTAATGTTCATCGTTAAAGTGCGCTTCGCACATCAGTTCCTGCTGGAGTATTTTTCAGCTATGCATTATATCAAACAGTCCAATGACCAGATTGATGAACATATGCTGCAAAAGATCGCCAAACAGCTGCCATCTTCCTCCTACAGGGTCGGTATATTTAAATGGCTACTGCGCTATGCTATCAACAACGAGCAACCGGAGGCGATCCATAAGATCTTCTACCTGCAGTTGAGTACAATGGAAAAATCCTACCTGCTGGAATACCTCGCCGTACACTATCAACATGAAGGCGAAAAGCCAGTCTTACTAAGTACAATATTCCCTCAGGGGTATTTCCGTAAAAACCCTTTGAGCCGTTTCATTAATGATAATTTCCTCCATTTCGGGAAAAAGAAGGTGCTCAACGCCCTCCTCGATCTGTCAGAAATGCCTGATGATAAACTGAAGATCCGCAGTATCCTTTTCTCGATGTCCTTATTACAGCTGGATGCAGAACAATGTGAATTGGAACTGAGCAATATCAAAAAGCTTATTTCCCGGGAAACGATCGATGATGAAGTATGGGTATCTCCCTATGATCTGTACCTCTTTGTATATGAGTACCTGAAATTCGGGATTATCAATGAGAGCATAAAAGACAAGATCTATAACTACCCCCGTTATTTAACCGGCAGTACCAGGCATGCACCCACCGTTGCGCAGGAGATGGTATTCCGGATGACCGGCATGGCCTTCGCCCTGCTGAATGATAATACACATATGTTAAATTATACAAAGCGGATATTTGAATGCTTCCCCGCACTTGTATATCAACGAACCAATTCGCTACGGCTGTCACTATTATGCTGGCAGGCGCTGGCCCATCTTGGACTTAACAACCTGGTCCTGGCGAACAAAATATGCCAGCACACTGACAAGCTGGTAAAAACATATTCTTTCGACTTCACCAACGGACGCCATATTGAAGTATTACAAAAAATGATCCTGGCGGAAGTATATTTTAAGGAAAAGGAATTAAACAGGGCCATCCGTACAGCGGAAGCGGCTATTGAGATCTCTCAGAAGATGGATCTCAAATTATTACTGCTGACAGGGTTCAGACTACTTAGTAAAATGTATTCGCAGGTTCGCTTCGACAAACAATATAATCAGGCCCAGCAACAAATGACACTGATCAATAAAAGCACCTCTTTTAAACATTTCGATAAGGTACTGGTCGCTGTCACGCAAATCAATTAACTACAAATCAATAGCTTATAGAAAAATTTAGCTATAAAAAGAGCGCTGTTTACAGCTGAACTACATTTTTTGCAATTCATCTGGCATAATTTTGCGTTATTGCATACCATAATGGCCATTGATGAAAGTAAATACTCTACATTCCAACAATTCCTGCTCAATCTCCTGAGCCTGTTGACCATTATACCATTAGCACCTTACCTTAACCGGTATATTCCTCCATTAGTTACACAAGGATGGCATATGGATATGTTTGTGGCTGTGCTGATCGCCTTGCTGTTCACCCGTTTGCTGTTATGGATCTTTAAACCATTGATCATCCCGGCTTTTGTGCTTGTATGCGGCATCTTGTCTCTCAATTACTTCACGGATAATTATTCGTTTAGCAATGTATTGAATGATTATAAGGGGATGGTACAGGGTAACTGGGGCGCCAAGAACAACAAACAATTCGACATTCTCAGTCTTTACCCCAGACGTGTGGAAACTTATCGTGACAAAACGGTAAGAGGCATACGGGATAAGGTCAATTACAAGGATTCTATTGTCCGCAATTTTTCCGTGGCACACTCTGTGGAAGATTTTGACGAGTACTTTCCAAAATACGGGAAGGTATCCCGTTATCTTGCATTGTTCCATTATGTGAACCGGCATTTCAAATATGTACCTGATACGCACCGTGACGAATATTTTGCTACTCCCATGGAAACCATCCAGAATGGTTTGGGTGGTGATTGTGATGATCACTCCATCCTGATGGCCTCCTGTCTGCAATCTATCGGGGCGCGTTGCCGCATTGTACTCATACAGGGACATGCCTATCCGGAACTCTATTGCGGCAGTAAAGAGGACTTTGAGATCATAAAACAGGCAATTGTTACTTTGTTTCCACAACCTCCTGTGAAGGAGATCCACTATCACGAGATGAAAGGCGAATACTGGATAAACCTTGATTATACTGCCCGTCATCCAGGTGGCAAGTATATGAACGACAGGGTTTATGCGTTGATTGAATTATGATACAAAGAAAGCATTAGTAATGAGCCAATTCAAAACGATAAAGAAGTATCACTCTTTCTTCAGGTTTAGGCGTGATTTTGAGCGATATAGTTTAAGGAAGGTCAGGAGTTACGAGATTATTATTCACTGGCTGCACAAGGTATTAAGCAGAAGTCAGTTCCTTATACTATCAGGTATCCTTGTTGGTCTCGGAGCCGGAATGGCAGGAGTAGTACTAAAGGTGCTTGTACACTATATACACTATTTTATTACTCATAAGGTGCACTTCAGCACACAGGTCATTTTTTACGTTCTCTTTCCGTTCCTGGGTATCGTGCTGACCACTGTACTGGTGATCTGGGGATTCAAGGGCCAGTCCAGAAAGGGCATTGGTCTTATTCTCTATGAAATTGCACAGAATTCCAGTCTTATTCCGCCGGTAAAAATGTATTCCCAGATCATGCAGAGCGCCATCACCGTAGGACTGGGAGGCTCCGCCGGATTGGAAAGTCCTATTGCAGTGACAGGCGCCGCCATTGGCAGCAACTACGCACGCAACTATAACCTGGGATACAAGGAAAGAACATTGCTATTAGCGGCCGGTGCCACTTCCGGTATTGCAGCAGCCTTCAATGCGCCTATTGCAGGAGTAATGTTTGCCTTCGAGATCCTGTTGACAGGTGTTGTATTCTCAGACTTCATCCCACTGATATTAGCTGCAGTCTGTGGTAGCTTATTGTCAAAGATCATTCTGCAGGAAGAAGTACTATTTCATTTTGAAACCAGGCAGCCATTCAATTATTACAATGTTCCCTACTATATTGGGTTAGGATTGTTATCCGCATTTTATGCGCGTTATTTTATTGTCATATCGCAGCGTATTGAACATTTCATTAAAGGTCTGAAATGGTCGGCCTTGCAGAAAGCCATTTTGGGAGGCCTGATAGTATCTGTTTTATGCGTACTGATGCCACCCTTATTCGGAGAAGGTTACACCAGCGTAAAATTACTTGCAGGAGGGTATTCCGATGAGATCATTCAAAATAGTTTTTTCAGATATATTCCTGCACAAAGCTGGATACTATTATTGTTCACCGGCTGCATCTGCTTGCTGAAGGTATTTGCGACCGCCTTTACCATTCATAGCGGTGGTAATGGCGGTAATTTTGCTCCCTCTCTCTTTGCCGGCGGCTTTCTGGGATACTTCTTCGCACTGCTATGTACTCACCTGGGATTTAACAATGTTCCTTTCACCAACCTGGTAATCGTAGGCATGGCGGGCGTTATGAGTGGCGTAATGTATGCACCGCTGACCGCTATTTTCCTCATTGCAGAAGCCAGCTCCGGGTATGACCTTTTTATCCCGCTGATGATCGTATCAACCACTTCATTCCTGCTGGCGAAATGGTTTTCTCCTATCTCTCCCGAGTTAAAACATCTGGCGGATACAGGAAAGATCTTCACCAAAGCGCACGATAAAAATATCCTGTCCCTCCTGAAACTGGAAGAATTGGTAGAGAAAGACTTCCAGCGGATATCTTCCGATGAGACACTCGGGCAGCTGGTCGAACTGATAAAACAGGGACATCGTAATGTAATTGGTGTGACAGGTCCCGACGGCCGGCTGGATGGTATTATCACGCTGGACGATATACGGCAGATCATGTTCAATCCATCCCTATATGATACAGTAACCATCAGACAATTAATGAAACCGCCTCTTGCTGTAATTGATATTCAGGATAATGTAGCAGACGCGATCAATAAATTTGACGAGGTACATACCTGGAATCTTCCGGTCACTGATGATGGCAAGCTGGTAGGCTTTGTCTCCAAATCAGGTATACTTAATCAATATAGATTATTATTGCAGGAGTATTCATGATCTTATCCGTTGGATCATGCTTGAAATTTAATCCGGTTTATGGCCAAAATTCTGATCTTATTTGCGCATCCTGCATTTGAAAAATCCAGGGTGCATTCCCAATTAGTGACTGCCATACGCGGTATGCAGGGAGTGACCCTGCATGACCTTTATGAGGTGTATCCTGACATGAATATTGATGTAAGGCATGAGCAATCCTTACTCCTGCAGCACGACATCATATTGTTCCAGCATCCCTTATACTGGTACAGTGCTCCTGCCATGATCAAGCAATGGCAGGACCTCGTCCTGGAACATGGTTGGGCTTATGGGCGCACAGGTACCGCATTACGGGGCAAAATGGCGGGCAATGTCATCTCAGCCGGCGCGCAGGAAGGAACATACAGCAAAGAGGGATGGCATCATTATACCATCAATGATTTCCTTTTGCCATTCAGGCAAACAGCGGTATTGTGTAACATGCAGTATCTCGAACCTTTTGTTATCTACGGTACACACCGGCTTTCCTATACAAGCATTCTGGAACAGGCAGTCGCCTATAAGCAAATGCTGGAAAGATTACGGGACGGACAACCAAAAATTCAATGACATGGAACATTCTTACTTCTTTATAGCAATGATATACCTGGCTGCTGCGGTGATCTTCATCCCGGTAGCCAAAAAACTCGGTTTAGGTTCAGTGCTGGGGTACCTGCTGGCTGGCATCGTAATAGGTCCATCCCTTCTGGGCTTTATAGGACATGAGGGACAGGATATTATGCACTTTGCGGAATTTGGCGTAGTAATGATGTTGTTCCTGATCGGTATTGAACTGGAACCGGCATTATTGTGGAGTCTGCGGGCGCCTATCCTGGGGCTTGGCGGATTACAGGTACTCATTACAGCGGCCGCAATTGCCGGACTGGCCCTCTTGCTCGGTCAGCCCCTGAATGCATCACTGGCGCTGGGCATGACGCTTTCCCTGTCATCTACCGCCATTGTGTTGCAAAGCCTGAAAGAGAAAGGACAGCTATCATCTGCAGCGGGCCAGAGCGCTTTTTCGGTACTGCTTTTTCAGGATATTGCCGTCATTCCGATGCTGGCAATCTTTCCCTTACTGGCAGGTCCGGATGCAAGCAGTGCTACAGACCACACGACCACATTCAGAGACAATCTGCCTGCCTGGATGCAGACCCTCGTAGTACTTGGCGCTGTAATAGTGATCATAATTGCAGGACAATATCTGGTCCGTCCTCTACTGAGGATGGTGGCCAGAACACGTGTAAGGGAACTGTTTACAGCTTTTGCATTATTACTTGTTGTAGCTATATCCGTACTTATGAGCCTTGTTGGATTAAGTCCGGCATTGGGCGCTTTTCTGGGAGGAGTAGTATTGGCCAACAGTGAATACAAGCATGAGCTGGAGAGTGATATAGAACCTTTTAAAGGCCTGCTATTAGGCCTGTTCTTTATGGCAGTGGGAGCGTCGATCGACTTCAAGCTGGTGCTGTCGATGCCATGGGTGATACTTGGGCTGGTGGTATCTTTAATGATCCTGAAAATGGTCATACTATTGATACTTGGCAAGGTGTTCCGCATCAGTATAGAACAAAACCTTCTCTTTGGTATGGCGCTTTCCCAGGTAGGGGAATTTGCGTTTGTACTGCTGGCCTTTACCCAACAGAATAATATACTCGCTCCCCGGATGGTTAGTATCATGACTGCCGTGGTAGCACTCAGCATGGCACTGACGCCATTGTTACTACTCATATACGAACGTATTATTCAGCCCAGGTTCAATCAGGCCGGCGCCGGGACCAATACCCGTGAGGCAGATGAAATCCAGGAGAAGCATCCTATCATCATCGCAGGGTTTGGACGTTTCGGCAACATTGTGGGACGTTTTCTCAGAGTGAACGGTGTAAAGGCAACCATCCTGGACCTTGATTCAGACAGGGTAGATGCACTACATAACCTGGGTGTCAAGGTATATTACGGAGATGCTTCCCGTCGCGATCTGCTGGAGGCCGCCGGTGCTGCTGATGCGAAGATCATTATCGTTGCTATGGACACAGTGGAGCAAACGCTTGATGTTGTGAAGATCGTACGTAAACACTTCCCTCACCTGCAAATGCTGGTGAAAGCTGAGCATATTCCCGATACCTACGAGCTGATGGACCTTGGCGTATTACATATCTATCGTGAAACGCTGGACACGTCATTGCGCATGGGAGCAGACGCCCTTCAGATGTTGGGTATAAGAGCTTATCATGCACATCGTAATATCAGTACCTTCAGAAAGCAGGACGAAAAAGCGCTGAAAGGCCTGTCTGCCATCAGAAATGACAAAAAGCTCTACATCAATACTGTCAAACAACGTATTGAAGAACTTGAAAAACTGATGTCCAATGAAAGGGTAACCAAATGGAATCCTTCTGCCCAGGGATGGGATGAGCAATCGCTTATCGATGAGGCAAATCAGGATTAAGGCTACTGCCCGCTTACAGCTTCCTGTATCCGGCGGGCTATGTCTTCCAGCAGCTGCGGGTCAATGCTATGGCCTGCATGCACATGCTTATCGCCAATAGCTCTCAGCTGTCCTTCCTCATCTTCTTCAAAGGTGATCTCACATTCTTCGACAGTTACCTTGTAACTAATCTTATACTGCTGTATCCATGGGCGTACTTCCAGGATATGGGGCTTCTCCCTATATTCGAACTTTAGTATAAATGGTTCGTCCAAACCTTCCATAGCGCACTAAATTAGCAGGTAAAGATATATTATTCAAAGCTCTTATTCCGGATACGCATTTTTTCCTCTCTCGATAACTCATGAATGAATAACAAAGAGAGAGAAGCTGCGGCACTAATGATCAGTATATATCCGATAAAGCCGAGCGTGTGAAATAACCGGAACAAAGTCCAGTCGTTGATAATAGCATACTGTGCTAAAACAGCCAGCACTGTTCCTAAAAGCCCAAAGGCGAATGCAATTCTCTTCATAAAGGGTACGTTTTGGGATCCGTTATTCTTCTCGAATTAATTGATCTTTTTTTGTCCGTTTTTTCTGTTGGTTAAGTCCTACTGTTCAGGGGGCAAACAAAATGTTATGGCGTCCGTAACGCAAAGTTACTATCAGTCTGATTTTTCACGTAGATAGTTTTCCACATTTATTAAAAACTATGAAAATGTGAATAACTGCATGCTTAAGATATCAACAATATTCCGTATTGAAATAACACGTATCATATTGATAATTCTTACATAAATGCATCATTTATAAACTTTTTTACCCTAATTTTATCATACTTTATTAATACACCACTGCGGGAGCCCGTTACAGGCATAGAAATTAACTACTATATGTTGTGAATAACTACCAAAACGATAATCGGACAATTTTCCAGTTTTATGATTATAAAGTGCTTACCGGTCATCTATTATCATGACTCGACCGGTATGGATTAATTTGAGGGAATATAGCACCCAGCGGCTTTTCCAGGCCGGGGGTTTTGTTCTGCTTCTCCCTGGGTTTGCACCCCGGGGGCTATAACCGCAACGCTCCTCCGAAGCCGCACAAAACGATTGATATGTGCGGATTAATGGAGATGTGCCGTATCCCGGTCATTCGATCACCTCTGGAGTCGTGTGTTTGTAGCCCAGGATGTACCCCCGGGGAATAGAACACAGGTCCCCAAAAACAGATCTGATATTATTTTAACACAATACCTCTATTCAAAGAGCATTCGAATAAGCAACGAAGAAGTGACGAAGAAGCGTCGAACTAAAATTGGGGTAATCTGGTATAAAAAATATCAGGGCCCCTCATGCTATTTTAACTAAAAGAAATGAGAGAATAAGCAGAGAACAAGCAGAGAACAAGCAGGGGCGGTAACATAAAAACAAAAGCCGGAATAAGATTATTCCGGCTCATTACCTAAACCTACAACTGTTACACTGTTAGTAACATATCTTTAATATCTTTTAGTGCATAGCACTTGGATCCAGTTTTGTTTTTTTGCTGCCCTTTACCATCAGCACAAATGGCACACAGATCAGGAACATTAAGCCCAGGTAAAGGAATACGTCCATATATGACATCACCACAGCCTGTTTCATCACGCTGTATTCCAATGACTGATAGGCACTTCCTATGGCTTTCTTTGCATCCATTCCTTTTGATGCGAAGCTGGCTGTCATTCCGGATACCCTGTTCATCACTGAAGGATTGTTAGTGTCCAGCTTACTCACCAGGTCTACCCGATGCAGTTCATTGCGACGGGAAACAAATGTTGTGATCAGCGCCACTCCAAAGGAACCTCCCAACTGACGCATCATACCTGTGAATGCCGCACCTTGTCCTATCTGCTGACCTTTCAGTGTAGATAATGAAAGTGTTGTAATTGGAATGAACAACATACCCATTCCGACCCCTCTCACAATCAGCATCCAGAAAAAGGCCTCTGAGCCTGTATCCGGTGAAATGATCTTATATCCCCAAAAACAGAAGACAAAGAACAGGAACATTCCCAATGCCACCAGATACTGCTGCGGTACTCCTTTTTCCAGCATTTTACCTATAAAAGGCATCATAAATGCGGTGGTCAGGGCCGCAGGTATCATCAGCATACCTGATTGTGTAGCCGTCCAGCCTAGTGTACTCTGGGTATACAAAGGGATAATGAAAGTCGATCCATATAACCCAAAGCCCATCAGGAAGGATAGCATTGTACCTACCCGGAGATTCCCATTCCCAAGCACCCTCAGTTCCACTATCGGACTCTTATACGAGAGTTCTCTCCAGATAAAAAAGAAGAAGCCCAGTACTGCAGCAATTCCTAATACCAATATTGTCGAGTCATTAAACCAGTCATCTTCCTGTCCACGTTCTAAGACGTACTGAAGTGATCCCACCCCTAGAGCCAGGAGTCCAATTCCCAACCAGTCGACTTCACTCGCTGATTTTTTCTCACCATATTTTGGGCTTCTTACGAATTGCAGTGTAAGCAGCGTTGCTATTACACCGATAGGAATGTTTATATAAAAAATGTAAGGCCATGCGTAATGATCTACTATATAACCACCTAGGGGAGGGCCCAATGTAGGACCGATAATCACACCCAAACCATAGATTGCCTGTGCCATTCCTCGTTTTTCCGGCGGATAGCTTTCAGTAATGATAGTCTGCGAAGTTACCAGCAGCGCTCCACCGCCCAAACCCTGTATAAAGCGGAATAATACGAGTTCCCACATCGAAGTGGCATTTCCGCAAAGGAAGGAGGATATAGTAAATATGATGATGGAAACTGCGAAGTAATTACGACGTCCGAACTGCTGTGATAACCAGGTCGTCATCGGTACTATAATTACATTACCGATAGCATAAGCTGTGATTACCCAACCTATCTCGCTCAGCGTAGCGCCCATGTTTCCGCGCATATCATTCAATGCCACGTTCACGATGGTTGTATCCACGATCTCCAGCAAGGCGCAAAAGATGGCAGTAATTGTAATGATCACCCGCCGGGCTCCATATTCTACCAATGATTCTTGTTGCATCGCGTTTATCAATTAGTTGTATAAAGATCAGTTACCGAATGTCCCCGCCTGGTGACACGAAATACGCTATTGTATATAAGACCAGACTGAGAATAATTCCTATTTATGATTTCACCCGCACCACCCAAGCGGGGCCATTCGTGACTGACATTAATCAAGATGTACGTCCACAACTACGTTCATACCTGGACGGAGTTGTTTTACTTCAGCCTGGTTCAGATCATTGAATTCGATCTTTACCGGCAGACGTTGTACAACCTTTACGAAGTTACCTGAAGCATTATCAGGAGGCAGTAAGGCAAAACGCGCACCTGTAGCAGGAGAGAAGGATGTTACTTTACCCTCGATAGATTTGCCGGGGAACGCATCCACATGCACACTTACTTTCTGCCCCAGTTTCATTTTGTCGAGCTGTGTTTCCTTAAAGTTGGCTACTACCCATATATCGTTGGATAAAACTACGCTGAAGATTGACTGACCGGCCTGCACCAGCTGTCCTGGCTGTACATATATCTTAGATACTTCTCCATCTTCAGGAGCGGTAATGATAGCATAACTCGCCACGAGTTTGGCGTTATCTACTTCTGCCTGACGTTCCTTGATCACGGCTTTGGCAGCATTGATCTGTTCAGCAGTAGCATCACTTTGTGTAGAAACTGCGCTCGTCTGACGGGCAGCTACCTTTTTCTGTTCTTCCAGTACATTCAGCTGACGCTCTGCAGTTTGTTTTGTTGCCAGTGCCTGCTCATATTGCTGCTGGGTAATAGAGTGATCCTTAATAAGGTTGTTATAACGTTCGTAGTCCAGATTAGCGCGCCATACATTTACTTTGGCTGCTTCGATCTGCGCATCTACTGCAGATATATTCGCCTGGGAAGAAGAAACGTTTGAGCGGGCTGCTGTAGTAGTCGCAACTGCTACCTGTACATTAGCCTCAGCAGCGGCCAGCGCAGCTTCTGCCTGTGATACTTTTATCTGCAGGTCCCTGTCATCGAGGATTACCAGGGTATCACCCTTTTTTACACGTTGGTTATCTTTCACACGCACCTCTTTCACATAACCCGTTACTCTTGGGATTACAGGGCTTACGTTTGCTTCTATCTGCGCGTTATCGGTTTCTTCGTGATGCTGCGCATGTATATATTTAGTGATACCGAATGCACCACCACCGATAACAAGGATAGCCAAAACGATGATGAAACGATAGTTCCTCTTTTTAGGAGCCTCATGAGCATGTTGGGAACCTTTATTATTAGTTGTAGCTGTTTGCGTTTCCATATAGTATATATATGATTATTACTTTATTAAAATCCTGATTGATTATTTCCCGGCCTCTGCACCTGTCTCATTTAAAACACCTGCGGTTTCAAGTAGTTTAGTATAGGCAACTATCGCATCGGCTTTTGCAAAAGCATAGTTCAGTCTTGCCTGTACATTCGCTACGTCAGCTTCCAGCAGATCTGTAGTTGTAGCCAGATTATTCTCCTGTTTATTTTTTACTATCTTATAATTCTCACTTGCCTGATCGATTGCTTTCATGTAAGCTTCTATCTTCTTCTGATTCACCAGATAATCCTGGTATGCTCTATTGATAGAAAGATGGATATTATCTACCAGCAACTCCTCATTCACCTGTACTTCCTGCATTCTTATTTTCGCTTCAGTTACTTTTGATCCTGCTTTCCAGAGGGAAGAAGGGGAGTACTTTACACCGATACCGGCATTCAGCGCGTTAGTCACTGTCAGGGCATTAGGTACTGTCAGGGCAACATATCCGCCGGTCAGCGCCACAGAAGGATAATATTCACCTTTAGCAGCTTTGATACCTGCGTTTGCGGCCTTTTCACGGGCAGAGAGTGCTGCGGCGTCTTTACGGTTCTGCAGGGCTATCTGTTCCCATTCAACAGCAGCTTTTGTGCCGGCTGGTATCTGTTCGAAGGTGGTAGTATCAGCGTTCAGTACTGTGGTTTCCGGCAATCCCAGTAATAAGTCCATGGCAATATTGGCCAGTTTGAGATTGCTTTCTGCTTCCACCAGCGATACTTCTACATTGGACTGTTGCAGCTGTACTTTTAATAAGTCGTTGCGCGCTACAATACCATTCTTTTCAAGATTGGTAAAATCCGCCACCCGCTGCTGCTGCTGTTTCAGGTTTTCCTGTACGAGTGTTACTGCCTGTTGCGCCTTATAAAGATTGCTATAAGCGTTGATCGTATTCTGGATCACGGCTTCGCGGTCTTTGTCAGCGTCCAGCTTTGCTGCTTCTGCCAGATATCTTGCTGATTCCTTCTGACTTTGGATAATAAATCCTGAAAAGATCGGCAGGGAAACAGAAGCCATGGCATAAGCTACTGAATTCACTTTAGGAGATGAACCTCCACCTGAACTGTCGCTACCTCCCAGCTTCAGTTTGAGATCTACATTCGGCTCGTTGATACGGAGATAAGAAGCAGAAACGCTTACGTCTGGTAATTGCGAATTGTTGGCGGTCTTAACTGATGCAAGTGCTGCATCAATTTTGGTCTTGCTGAGTTTGAGTTCTTTACTGTTTTGTATACTAAGCGTTATGGCTTCCTTCAAAGACAGGCTCTTCTTGTCCTGCGCCTGACTGCTGAGATATGGTAAAATCAGCAAGATGGCGCACACTGTCAGAGACCATAACCGCCTGTATGTGCTATTAAGCTTCATGGATTAGAATGGCTTTAAACAAATTTTTCAAATGATTGCTTGTATGACTGATTAGATATTCCTGAAGTTGGCTGTCTGTAAGATGTTCAAGATTACTCATGCGCTGGAAATGGTGCCGGGTAGACATAACATGGTTAGTCGTACCTACAAGGGTATACACCATCATCATGATATCCACATCGCCGCTAAATACCCCGTTTTCCTGCCCTTCATTAATGAAGGATTTGATCACTTCGTATGCTTCCTTTTTATTCTCGTGAATAAGTTCGTTCACTGCAATATCTTCCTGGATCTGCGCCCTTATCATCATCAGATTGAAACATGGGTTGCTCATTACCCGGTTAACGTATGTTTCCACCAATGCATCAAATCTTTCAACATATGAACGCCCATTATTACTAAGCATCTCGGTCAGCGTCATTTTCCAGGCGATGATCCTCTTCAGGAAGATGGCCTCAATTAATTTCTCTTTTGAGCCAAAGTAGTAAGATATCATTGCGATGTTCACATCAGCCTCATGAGCAATATCCCTCACCGAAGTAGCATGAAAACCGTGGGAAGCGAATAACTTCTCGGCAGCCTCGAGGATTGATAATTGCTTTTGATTGTATTCCATGTGTAAATCGAATTGTGGGCACAAAGTTAAACAAACATTTAATTTAATCAAACGACTGTTTAAATCTTGGTAAGTTTAAATACATTTTTAAGCTGTTTTTAAGGATATTATCCCTACAGGGTTAATTTTAGTCAGGTCGGCAGCTAGACATATTAGAGTTTTTTAACACTCTTTCAAAGGCAGGGGGGCTTCCAGAGGGAGTGAACAGAACGAACTAACCATTTCAAAATGAACATAATGGACACATTGAGTCCCAGATTTTCATTTTACTTTTGATCCGTTAAAAAAATTGTTGTCCCGATTCAATCTGTAAGTCATGCTATTTCTATTGCTAAGTGAGTCCATTTCTGCTGAACAAACCATTCATTCTTTATCCAGAACCAATACATTATTATGTACTATACTTTAAGAAACTATTGTTTATCAAGCCGTTTGCCTATATCCATTAATAGGGCTCATTCAGGCTTATCTTTATACCTATCGCTATATTTATACCTGTTCCTATATTTATTTTCTGGTCTAAACATATCTCTATAGCTATCCATATCCATTATCTGAAAACGATACCGGATTCAATCGTTCCGTCCGATCCGGGCTGATTTCCATTTTACTTACCATTCGCCATAAGGCATTGGCTCGTCTTACCGCTTTGAGTTTTGACGTCGCCATAGCCGGCGAAGTACATCCATTGCTTGTATCTAAGGCGTTGTAATTCTTTATAATGCCCTGGACGGGGGTCTGTACTTTTTTATACACACCAAGGTTGATAAAATAGATGTGTAACCCGGAGCGCTGTCCAGCGCTCTGGTTATTAACTTATTCTCTGTCAGGAGATAATCTCTTCATAAAATACAGGAGTTGGTTTAGGATGGTGCAGGAGTTGACTCATGGGGGGCATTCCAACGCTCCGATCTTTAACCTATTCTCTATCAGTGAATAATCTCTGTATAGTACGGAAGTGGGCTTGTGACACCGCAGGAGTTGACTCATGGGGCAATCCAATGCTCCGATCTTTAACCTATTCTCTATCAGTGAATAATCTCTGTATAGTACGGAAGTTGGCTTGTGACAGCACAGGAGTTGACTCATGGGGCAATCCAACGCTCCGATCTTTAACTTATTCTCTATCAGCGAATAATCTCTGTATAGTACGGAAGTTGGTTTATGACAGCACAAGAGTTGACTCATGCCCCATGACTGCAGGGCAGAGCTGTCGGTTTCTATAAGAGGTTAACAGGAAAAGAGTATTATTATGTAATCAAAATATAATTACTGAGCGCAAATACATTTAACTATGACGCAATATCAAGTAGCTTGTTTTGGAGAAGTGCTCTGGGATATTTTACCGGATAAGGCCCTTCCGGGAGGAGCACCAATGAATGTGGCCTATCATCTTCAGAAACTATCCATACCTGTGGCCATGGTATCCAGCATAGGGAATGACGAACCTGGACAGACATTGCTGGAAATAATGAAGCAATATCAGTTGACGACCGAGTATATTCAGACCGATCCCAATCATGAAACAGGCAAAGTATATGCCCGTCCCTCAGCAGAAAATCCGCTGGAGATGAAATATGAAATTGTGCAGCCTGTAGCCTGGGATTATATTTCTTTTACACCTGCCCTCCGGGAATTGGCACAGCAACCGGGAGACACTTTCCTCGTTTTCGGTAGCCTGGCCAGCAGGAATATAGACAGCCGGCAAACATTGCTGTCCTTATTAAAAGGAAACCGCACATTTGTACTGGACATTAACCTGCGTCCTCCTCATTTTGACCAGGAGCTGCTGGTAGAGCTGTTGCATCATTGTCATATATTAAAACTGAATGAGACAGAACTCTCCACAATTGGCGGCTGGCACCAATGGCCGGATAATATGGAAGCACAGGCAAAAGCACTGAGCACTCAGTACACTATTCCCACCATTATTATTACGTTGGGAGAGAAGGGTGCTGCCTTATTTAAAGGGGGCAAGTTCTATCAGCACCCAGGCTATCGTGTGAAGGTTGCGGATACAATTGGTAGTGGAGATGCGTTTCTCGCTGGTTTTCTATATAGCACCATTAAAAAATACGATCCTTTCGATACGCTTTCCTTTTCATGCGCGCTTGGCGCTGTGGTAGCTTCATATCATGGTGGCTGTCCGGATTACCAGCGAGCAGAGATCACCACTTTGATGGCGGCTCACAGGTAGTGGCAGCTTTCTATCGCAGTGGCTGTTCTGATTCCCTGAGCACAGAGATCCCCTAATGGCGGCTCATAGGTAAATGTCTGCAAATGGAGTGTAGGAGTACATCTTGCCGGATTCAGTAACATAATGTTCAATAAGTTTTCAGAAAGGGTATAATTTAGAATTATGCCCTTTTTTTTGCATTTTAACCATCAATTAAGCCATTCATTGAAAAAACATAAATAAAGCCTCCATCTTTCTTATATTTAGCTCATGTCTCAACTTATTCGTCATGTGATTACAGGATTGGGAATGGTATGCCTGTACCTTCCATCTTACGCACAACAAAAGCCGGCCTATGTGCCTCCCAGGCAATATCACTCCTATCAGACTGATGCCCCCATCAAAATAGATGGGATAGCAGATGAAAATGCATGGTCCAAAGCTACATGGAGTGAAGATTTTACAGATATCGAAGGCGACAAACAGCCAGTGCCAGCCATGCGCACCCGCCTGAAAATGCTGTGGGATAATCAAAATCTTTACATCCTTGCTGAACTGGAAGATCCCCATATATGGGCGACATTACACCAGCACGATACTATTATCTTCCAGGATAATGACTTTGAAGTATTCGTGGATCCGGATGGAGATGGTGAAAAGTATTTTGAAATAGAGATCAATGCCCATAATACCGTTATGGACCTCTTCATGTCAAAAGCCTATCGCGTGGGTGGAGATGCCCTGATGACCTGGGATACCAGGGGTATCCGGACGGCTGTTCAGATAGACGGTACCTTAAACAATCCTCAGGATAAGGATAAAAAATGGACCGTGGAAATGGCCATCCCTTTCAACGCCTTTGCTTTCTTTAACCAGGGCCTGACTCCTAAGGACGGGGCTCGCTGGAGAATTAATTTTTCCCGTGTTGAATGGGATACCGATATTGTGAATGGTCAGTATATCAAGCGGAAAGACCCCAAAACCGGCAGATCATTGCCTGAGCATAACTGGGTATGGTCTCCTCAGGGAATCATTAATATGCATGCACCTGAAAAGTGGGGTTACCTGTCTTTTGTTGCGAAATCGGCTGGAAGTGCTCCTGTTAACTTGCCGCTGCCTGCCATCGAAGCAGCTAAGGAATATCTCTGGGATGTATATGCCAGACAACTGCAATACCGCAGCAAGAACGGCCGCTATGCGCCTACACTGAGTGCACTTGGTATATCAGCCACCACTATCACGGAGCAGGGATCAACTTACACATTACAAATGGAGGGTATTACAGACCAATTCACGGCCACCCTGTTGAATAAAAACTCAAAAGAACGCTGTTCCATTAATCAAGAAGGGAAAATTTCTCAAAACTCGTCAAATGAATAAACGCAACTTCCTGAAATCGGTTGGCCTTGGCAGCCTGGCTATCATGCAACCATCTATCCCGACTTTATCTGCTTCCGCGAAAACGCCATCCAAGCCGGCTAAAGCAGCCAGACACCGTGTATGGATAAATCCTGACGAAAAAGATACCGTTGCCGACCTGCAGCAACGTTATGCTGCTTACAAAAAAGCCGGCATAGGTGATATCTTCTTCGAAGCAGATAGCGAGAAGCATTTCAGAACAGCGAAGGAGAATGGCATTAAGGCGCATAGATGGATCTGGACAATGAATCGTGGCGAGAAGGAACTGCTGGCCAGCCATCCTGAGTGGTATGCCAAAAACAGAAAAGGAGAATCCTGCGTAACAAATCCACCTTATGTTGCATACTACCGCTGGCTATGTCCCAGTAAACCGGAAGTTGTCAACTATCTGAAAGAACAAGCCGAGGCCGCACTCTCAAAAGACTATGTCGATGGCCTTCATCTGGATTACGTCCGCTACTGCGATGTTGTTCTTCCTGTCAACCTGTGGAGCAATTATGGCATCGATCAATCCAAAGAGTTGCCGGAGTATGATTTCTGTTATTGTGAAACCTGCAGGGAGAAGTATAAAGAGAAAAAGGGAATAGATCCCCTGGAAATGGAGCACCCTGACCAGAGTCCTTCCTGGAGGAAGTTCAGGTATGACCGTATCACCAATGTGGTTACCAACCTCGCACAGGTAGCAAAACAACATAAAAAGCCTATCACAGCAGCTGTATTCCCAACTCCTGATATTGCAAAACGTATTGTAAGGCAAGACTGGACAAACTGGCCACTTGACTCAGTTAATCCGATGATCTATCATGGTTTCTATAAAGAAGATGTAAACTGGATAGGTGAAGCGGTAGCAGAAGGGGTAAATGGTCTTCATGGAAAGTTCCCTTTGTATGCAGGATTATATCTGCCAGACTTCAACGGCAATATGGATGATCTTGAAAAAGGTATCCGCCTTGCATTACAGAACGGTGCTGCCGGCGTATCCTTGTTCGGAAGTGTAAATACAACTGTACTGGACACGCTTAAAAAAGCAAGTGTATAGTAGTCAGCATATATCATAGTTTACAGTCTGCTACTGGTATTCAACAGACTCAAAAAACGATCGGTAGTACTACTGACTTCTATCTAAAATATACCCGGGGATCAGGAATGATCCCCGGTACTTCGAACTTAACCCCATGTCACTAATGAATCTAATCTTCGTAATAAGTTTCAGGTATCAGAACTAATACCCGTTTTCACGCGAAACGATAAGTAAAACCTATGGTAACTATTGCCAGGCACCAGGAATGGCGCCCGGCTCAGACCTAATCATCTATTATGCGATTGAGACAATATTCCCAGTTTAAAATATCTTCGGTTATAGTAAAAAGTCCCGGAAGCCATGAATAGCCTCCGGTTAACAAATTGAAAACCCCTAAATGAAGTGCTCTCAAAAAGATGCGGCGCCTTTCACCAGTTCTCACCATAATGCAATCAGCGTCACATTTTGTTCCCAACATGTGCTTTTGCTATCTATTATTAACCAGTATTTTATTTTCATTAATCATCACAACTACTAAGTATCCTTCCTCTACTGATAACTACATATAGTGTTGGCAGGCTCCGGCCTGACAGTCCCCCTACAACAACTATTACCAGGGCCACAACAACTACAACTGCCATCACTACTATCACTACAGCAACTATTACCACTACTACCCCTGCTATCAATTTCATTCCGGTTATTCATCACCTAATCATTCCTCGATACTCAATACCCAATACATATACTCTTGCACTCTCCACTTCATACATCACCTGTGTATAATTAAACCGGGTACCAGGAATAGTACCCGGGTTGAGATGAATTGTTTGTTATTACGTTACATCAACGTAACAAACCCCTATCATTTAAATCAGAGCAATAGACTGCCTTAACAGTAATTTGCTTACTGAATACATTTAATAGTCAAAGAAATGCCAGGTATCAGGATTGATACCCAGGTATCCTACATTGTTTGTTAAACCCTAATTACTAAATAGCCGGAAAACAAAGGCAATATGAGCTACGCGTCCATCTTCCAGGACACTAATCATAGCTTGCGTGATGTTGTGTTCTATCCCCTCTTAATAACATATCAACAGAATAATATTTTCCATTCTTCATTAAGTATTTGCATTGTATCATTTTCGTATAGGTATATGGATTAACTAAAGCTGTTTTATTAAAATGCTATTGGCGTTTGCGACAACAGGACAAAAGTAAAACGGCTTATCCGATTAACCTTGTATCATTACATTCATTAAACTGATACCATTCATTTTATTCAGTTTTTGCAGAAATCAGGCTATAAAGAAAAAAAATTGTAGAGCGGGAAAGATGATAATAAAATAGTAATAACGATAGTGAAGATATCAGGAAGAACAAGCAGATAAGCATCTGCGCGAAGGATTATCAGGGATAACATTTCTATATGCCTATTCCCGGTGGAGGTAACCAATCTCTACCCCCAACCGGGTAATAAGCTGCATCAAAATTCCACCACCATTCCACTCTGCACTATCTTTATGCTTCCCGCCAGGTCTATAACGGTTACAGCATATCCCCCCTGTGTAACTGCATGATCGCAATAGCAGCTCCCGCTACATTGCATCAGTGTAAGATGTAAATTTCAATGCATAGGTATCTTGTGTTAAAAGGCCATTTATGCTCATACGCTGCATCTCAGGACAAATCACTCCCTATATGATCACCTGCGTAAGATCTGCAGGGCAATCATCTTTGTAAATAAGTATGTGGAAATGATCAGAAGAGACTGCATAGTGCAGTCTCTTCTGAAGATTATTAATAACCGTCGTTCTGTTTGAGATTCTTATTAACAGCAAGATCGCTGGTAGGTATTGGGAATAACAAATTCTTCGGATTATCGGAAGGTTTCAGCTGCCATACATCCAGGAACTTACCAAAGCGGATCAGGTCCTGCCTGCGCCATCCCTCCCAATAGAGCTCACGACCTCTCTCATCAAGCAGTTTGGCGAGATCTATGGTAACCCAGGCGCTGGCCAGGCGGTTAGTCCTGATCTGGTTAACAATCGTCAGGGCAGTAGCGGCATTGTTTGTACGCAGCAGCGCTTCGGCTTTCATCAGCAGTACGTCTGCATAACGCAGGAATACATAGTCATTGTTAGCGTTATTACTGCTCTTGGTTTCATTGGATGTCATATCAGGCGGATATTTTACTACCCTGATACCTGTTACTTCCAGTGTGTTCGGATCTGTTTCCTGTAATTTCAGTTCTCTTGTGAAGCTCAGCAGATTCCCCTTTCTGTCTTTCAGCGCAGTACCTGCAGCATTATACTGCTGTCCCACCAGGAAGCCAACTTTCAGCCCGCTTTTTTCCGTCACACCCGGATAAGATCCTCCGCGGCGCACATCAGTTGCTTCAAATTTGTCATAGAAATCTGAGATGGTTGCATATCCATTCCATCCACTGGGATCCTGGTTGTAGTGCAGGGTAGGCGCCCAATGACAGAACACGGCGTTTCCGCTTCTTACAGTACTGAAGCCGGGACCATTACGCTGGGTAAAGATGTTTTCCTTTGAGATAGCATCATTGTTATACGCGAAGTTGTCAAAGTAATTGGTCAGGTTATATTTGCCACTTGCTGTAATAGCATCTGCAAGTTCGATCACCTTCTGCATATCTGCCGCGTCAAATGTGGGAGCTGCCCTATTGGCCCAGGCGCCTTTGTTAAGATACACTTTCATCAGCAGCGCTCTGGCGGCATTTTTATTAGCTGTATAAGCTGGTACATTCTCATCCAGTGTGTTAATGACCTCTGTCAGTTCACTAATGAGATATGCTGTAGCTTCTGCCGGTTGCATCACCCTCGGCGCATTCAACAGGGTATCGCCGGGATTACGGAACGGCACCTGTCCCCAGCCATCAAGGATGGAGAACATCGCAAAAGCACGCAGGAAGCGGGCTTCACCTGCCTGTTGTGCAGTAGGGTTAAAACTCAGCACATTGGATGCCAGGAACTGCAGTTGCAGGATATTGGAGAACGTATTGCTGATATACGTATGATCTGGTGTCCAGTTGTGCAGTTTCAGCGCACGCCATACGCCATTGTCATCCCAGTCACCCCCACGGGTAGGAGCTACGGCTTCGTCTGCAGTCATTTCCTGCAATGCCCAAAAGTTGGATTGGTCCTGAAAAGGCAATTGCAGACCATTATAAGCGGAGATCAACAGTGCGGGGACCTTGATCAATGAATCTGCCTGTTCACGCGTCAGCGTGGAGCCCAGCTCTTCATCGAGAGAGCAGGATGCCATTCCACATCCGAACACAAGTGATAATATGATGAATGCTTTATTCAATCGCATAGTAGTAGTTTTTTAGATCAGTGAATTATAACGAGAAATTGATGCCGGCCAGAAAGTTCCTGGCTGTCGGATACGGTGAATACTCAATACCCAGAGAGGTCACACCATTGATACTCTTATCTGTATTTACTTCAGGATCAAAACCGGAATACTTCGTAATGATGAAGAGGTTTTGTCCGGTGATGTATACAGATGCATTCTTGATCACCTTTCCGATATTCCCGATACTATAACTGATAGTGGCATTATCCATTTTCATGAAATTGCCTTTTTCCAGATAACGGCTGGACACCGTGATAGGGTTGGAAAGACTTTCCTTTGTTCCCACCAGGTCAGCGGCAATATTCCTGGAGCCCAGGTTGTTGATAGGTAGTACAGTATTGGCGGTATTGTTATAAAGGTCGAAACCATAAGCGCCGTGCATACTGATGTTCAATGACCAATGTTTGTAGTTTACAGCAGTGATAATACCCAGCATTGTTTTAGGGTTAGGATCTCCCAGGTAGAACAGGCTGTTACCACCATCGGTGTATTTACCCTGACCATTGTCATCAAAACCTTCAAATTTTCTCAGGTAGAAAGAGTTCAAAGGCTGATTGTTGGTGAGGCGCTGTGCATATGCGTCAGATACACCCTGTCCGCTGATGGAACCTGTCAGTACCGGAGGACCGTCATAGTTTTCCAGTCTGTTCTTCAGGAAAGTAGCATTCACACCGAGGTTCCATGTAAAGTTCTTGGTAGCTACCACATCTCCTCTTAATACTATTTCCACCCCTTTGTTGATCACGTTAGCCGGCAGGTTGATCCAGTAATTGGAAGCTGGTGCAGGCTGGATAGCAGGGAAGTTGAAAAGCAGGTCGGAGGTGTTCTTATGAAAGTAATCTATACTACCGTATAATCTGCCGCCGAAGAAAGTATAGTCAATACCGGCGTTCAGCTGTTTGGAGCTCTCCCATTTCAGGTTGGGGTTTGCCACATTGCTAAGGCTGGCGCCGCCATTTGAATTAAGCGTGTATTGTTCCTGGGCAGCACCTGCCGGGAACTCCTGGTTACCTGTAATACCCCAGCCAACACGTAATGCTAACTGGTTGATGGTTTTATTATCCTTCAGGAAAGCCTCGTTGCTCAGGTTCCATTTGGCTGCAAATGAAGGGAAATAACCATACTTATTGTTAGAACCGAACTTACTTGAGCCATCTGCCCTCAAAGTAGCGGTCAGCAGGTATTTATCCAGGAAGTTCAGGTTCGCCCTACCGAAATAGGATTGCAGTTCAGACTTCGGATTGCGGAAGGAGCTCAGGAATGTATTAGTCTGTGTAGGGTTCTGGAGGATGTCTGTGTATTTCAACTCATCCGTAGTAAATCCAAGACCTCCTACAGATCTGCCTTTATAATCAAATTTCTGACGTTCATACCCGATCACGGCACCGAGGAAGAGCGCTGGCGTGATCTGCTTGTTAAAGTTCAGGGTATGTGTCATCAGTTGAGAAGTCAGCGTGTTGCTGCCATAATAGGCCTGACCGTTACCAAACACCTGGTCTATATTAATAAAAGAAGCAATCTGTGTTTCCCTTTCGCCTACCTGGTGATTGATGCTATAGTTAAAACGATATTCAAGTTCATCGGTGAACTTATAGGAAGGAGACACACTCGCCAGGATGCTGTTAATGTTCACTTTATCATCGTAGGCTGCAGACATGGCTTCCGGATTGATTGCAGAACCAACACCTAACACGTTAAATGAGCCATCAGGCTTGCGTAATGCCAGGGTAGGGTTCCATTGCAGCGCCTGACCGATCAAACTACCAGTAAAACCAGCATTGCTGGTAATAGGAGCAATCTGCTCAGTGGTATGTGCTGCCTGGATATAATAATCCACACCCAGCCTCTTATTGTCAAGCAGTTTATATTGACCATTCAGGTTAGCTGTATATTTCTTCAACCCGGTTTTCTTTATGATCCCCTGTTGATCCAGCATACCGAAAGAAGCTCTGTAGACACCTGATTCGCCACCTCCGCTGATACCGACGTTTACATTGTGCGTAACGCCTGTGCGAAGAATGCTCTGCATCGCGTCTACACTTGAACCTTCGTCACCACCGGCCAGGTTGTACTGTTTGAGTGCGCTTCTGTAACCGGCAGCATCCAGTACGTCCAGTTTTTTCAGGATCTTACTCATACCAGCAGAGTAGTTTACATCCAGGCGGGGATTTCCCACTGCACCTTTCTTGGTAGTAATGATCACTACGCCGTTCGCGCCCCTGGCACCATAAATAGCGGTGGCAGACGCGTCTTTCAATACATCCATAGAGAGGATGTCAAAGGAATTGATAAAGTTCAACGGGTTGGCATCCGGAGTCTGGCCCAGACCATTGGCACTTACAGAAGGTTTGGCAGTACGGCCATCCAAAGGCATTCCATCCACTACGTACAGTGGCTGGTTACCCGTTCTTACGGAAGAGTTACCCCTGATCCTTACCGTTGTAGCACCACCTGGTGCCCCGCTGTTGGCTACCACCATCAGACCGGCCACCTTACCCTGGATCAGCTGATCGGGGGCGGTCACGATACCTTTGTTAAAGTCGGCTGATTTAATGGATACCACGGAGCCGGTGAGGTCCTTCTTCCGGGTAGTACCATAACCCACCACGACCACGTCCGTCAGGGTAGTGCTGGTTGGCACCAATGAAATAGAGAAATCAGCCTTGCCTGCGATAGCAATTTCCTGCTGTACATATCCAACAAAAGAAACTACCAGTGAGGTAGCATTTGCCGGTACGTTCAACTTGAATGTGCCATCTGCAGTAGTAGCGGTACCCGTGTTTGTACCTTTTACCTGTACAGTCGCGCCGGGAACAGGGTTACCATTTTCGTCCGTGATCTTACCGGTCACGGGTTTGGTCTGCGCGCTGGCTAAGCCTGCTACTAGCAGTAGCAACGAGCATAACAGACGCACCTTGCGAAATAGAAGATTGGTCATAGATCAGTTTTTATTGGTTTGTGGAATATTGATGCCTAAATGAATGGGTCTGGCAAGCCTGGCAGCTCGCCAAACGTGGAATAATTAACCCTGCACCGATTGTCTTCACAACGTGATTAATGTCACTACAATAAGTCCTGACTAAACTCTAATTAGGGCTCGTGAACGTTTGTTTCATAACTGGATTTTTGACATTATCGTAACGTGGTCTCACTGGTTCTTCCCTGCAACGGATAGTTTCACTGATGCGGTCGATAGGTCAAAGTAAACCTGCCTGACACAGGTTAACAATTTATATGATCGTTATATAGAAAATATTGGGTCAAAAGATGTTCTCATAAGCGGCAATTTATTGATTATCAATTTATTAATATTATATTATCATTATTGATATATAATGATAATAACCGGGTTTTCTTATCATTTAAAGACCTGTTTTAAAGCGCTTTAATGTCCATAAGCCGCTCTTCAAACTCCTCCTTTGGAATGATTGCTTTGTTTTTGATCTTGGTTTTATAAGTGTAAATAGTGTTCACTGAATATTCAAGGATCTGGGCAATTTTTACATTGTCACTGATACCTATCCTTATCAGGGCGAAAATCCGGAGGTCTGTGTTCAATAGTTCGTTGTCTTTTAACCTGATCCGGTCTTCTTCTTTGAAAAATGAGTTAAAAACTGTTACAAAGTTGGGAAATATTTTCAGGAAGATGCGGTCAAAATTTCTGAACAATTCATCCCGCTCCTCTTTAAGATCTATATTATTAACAAGATACCTGACTTCGGCATATTTATTATCAGTTAATTTCTGATCAGCCAATTTCTTGAATTTCTTGATCTTGTCCAGGTAAGATGAGTTTATCTGAAAACAATATCCAATGTATTCCTCTTTGATTTTATTGGCCTCCATCAATTTATAATTGATCTCCTGTTGCAATGCATGGGCGGAAGTAATTACCTGCTGAGCAGCCTGCAGTTTTTTATACTGCCGGAAGATGATCACTGACAACCAGATCAGTGCCAGTAACAGGAGGGTGGCAATAGTGGAATAAACAAACAACAGCTTTTTCTGTGCCTCTACTGTATTAATCTTTTCCACTTCGATGATAGGCAGGATGGCGCTAACCTGCACTTTCCGCAAACGCGCCCCGTAAAATGAGGCGTCAGCTACAGCATATTCTATATACCGGGATGCATGTTTAACGTCCCGTTCTTTAAAAAGCAGTTCTGCCAGAATGAACATGGCCGTTGTTTCCTTTGTACAGGACATGATATCAGCCATGGCAGCTCTTGTCATCATAATGATCGCACTGTCCTGCTTGCCTAATTTTACATAGATATTCCCAAGCGAGGAAGTAGCTATCGCCTGCTGGTGCGTAGTTATATCCTGATGGGCGACCGTCAGCGTATAATAGTATTTCGCACTGTCCATCATCTGCTTTTTCTGATACATTAAACCATAACTATAGTCATAATTGAAGGAATGTGGTTTATATAACATCAGAGCAGAATCAATGTATATATTCCCCTGGCGGGTATAGGCAGGTGCAAAGTAAGTATCACTACTGTAATCGGACATGTCATAGTAATAACGTCCCTTTAATGAGTAGTATTCCGCCCTGGCAGTATCTGGCAGGGAATTGACATTTACAGTCAGCAGGTAATCACCAGCCTCCCGGAACATACCAGAAGAAAGCAACACGAACCCCAGCTTAACGCCGGCATAATTGATCCGCTGCGAGTCATTCATTTCACGGGCCAGTTCCTGCAGTTTACGGGCATAAGCAAAGGCTGAATCATATTTAAAAACCTTAAACTGTTCATATAACTGCTGACAGATCTCAAACTGCTGCTGCAGCGGTAAATGCCTCGCAGCAGTAAATGCCTGCCTCAGGGTATTGATCTGTTTCAGTTTCTCTGCATCATATACATGCGCATTTTCAATTGTCAGGTTCAGCTTATCCAATAAACTATCCTGGGCAGAACCGGCGAATGACGTTTTACATGCAACTAGCAATAACAAACAAATAAGCTTCGATTTCATTTTTCAGTTTTGTGGAATAGTAGCGGGTCGCTGTAATTAATTACTCCCTGCTGCATTTTTTTATGCATTCTGGCTGCCAGGCTTGCGGGAGACAGAACGATCATCCCATCTCCATACCCGAGGATCTCCCTTTCCAGCTCAAAATTCAGTTGGACCTTCAGGTTAATAATAATGCCATCCTCCCGGGTCTCTATGAGTTCCTGGGAGTGATGCATCGGTTTCGTGAGAATGTATGGCGCATGTTCATGACTGACAAGTATTTTTACGTTCTGAGCCCGCAGATTAGTGGAAACTGTTACACCTACCACATCTTTATAATAGACTGCCGGCTCCGCATCATCATTCTCGATGTATAAACTGTTATCTAATAACTCCAGTTCCTGTATCCTGTCCAGGGCCAGGTGGGTGACCACCATACCTTTTCCTTTTACCCCCACTGCAAACCACCTGTTTTTAAACTCTTTCAGCCACCAGACATGGTATTCAAAAGTATTGCCACTCTTCGCACGGAAAGACTGATAACTGATCTTAACGGCTTTTCTTTGTATGACAGACTGATATAGCAGCTCCAGGTGTTCCAGTCCTTTCAGCCGCTCGTTTTTTTCAAAATCAATTACTGACCGTGTATTGTGGGAGGCGGCATATACATGATCCTCCAGTTTCTGCACTACTTCGTTCAGACTACTGAAATGAGAGAACCCTTTGAATTGTTTAAGCACTTCCACCGCCTCATTCATACGGCTCAGGTCAACGTCGTTCAAAGGAATTTTAGTGATACTATAATCCGAATCTTCATACGTGTAATATTTCTTGTCTACGACAATGATCGGCGCACTATACCCCAATTTGTCACTCCGCATGGCCTGCAGGTCCATCTGAATGGCCCGCCGACTAATACCTTTTTCAACCCCCTCGTATTCATACAATGCATCTCCTACTGCGTTAATAAGGTCTTGTAATGTCCATTTCCGCAAACGGTTCCGGAGACAGGAATCTATAGTTCTGTAACGGATAAGGGCATTCTTATTAACGGGCATCAGGATATTTTTTCAAAAAGTAAAAAAAATATTCTAATGCGCAAAAAAAGTGCGCACTTGACTTTCACCTTTGTTTTGTCATCGTTGATGATACAGTTACAAAAGGCTGCGGCGGACCGGATGAGGGTTTCTGAATGGCCCCGTAGTATTGCCACGAATCGCTGGTAATATGCTGCTGCTGCAAGTGTTTGTTACTGTGACTCTATGGGTCGTGGGTTCGATTCCCGCTCCTCTGAAAAAGGATAGCTCAGATAGGTAGAGCAATAGACTTAGAACCCTTTAAAGGTTCAAACATGGACTTGAAATCCAAACTCCAGCAGCGACAAACTGCTTTAACAATTGTCGCCTCTAACTAAGACAGGGTAGCAGCCCGGCAGGAAGGCAAAAGGCTTTCCCTTCCATCTGCAACCGCCTTGAAAAAGGCAGATACCGCTGTTGAACGTGCAACTGCTCTCTGGCCGGGCGCCTGGTTTATCCCTATACCCGGTATCCCTATACCATTGTTAGCCCGCCGGGCGCTATGGCCGGGAACATGTTTCACCAACAACAACTCAAGCCCGCTTCCGCAGGTAACAGAAATGGTAGCTACCCTACAGACACACAACTCCTCAGGGAGTCTATATATATGATAATTACTAATCCCTAAACCGAAAACAATAAATTTATGATATCACGTACAAAAGTAGCAGCATACACCAAGGCGTTGGTGTTCCGAAACAATCGCTACATGAAGACGCTGCAGGAAGGAACTCACTGGGTGAAGTCCAACGAACAGGTGATGCTTTATGATATGGCGAAGCCATTCCAACCTTCTGTGGACCTGAATATACTATTACAATATGCAGATCTGGCGGAAGCACTGCAAGTGATCACTGTAAAGCAGCAGGAAATTGCTCTGCTGTACGAGAATGGGCTATTCAAGTCTGTATTAACGCCGGGAAAGCACGCCTACTGGAAGGGGGTTGCGGAATACAGCGTTACGCTTATAGATCTTTCAAAGTATGAGATCACTGAACAAGTGGAACGCGCCATCCTCGTAAGACCGGAATTGCAGCCTTATGTAAGGTTCTACACTATAGAATCCTATGAAAAGGGATTGCTGTACGTAGACGGGAAGTTCAACAAGGCGCTTGAACCAGGTATACACTACTTCTGGAAGAACCCAATTGCACTGACGGTATACAAGACAGATATCCGCCAGTTACAGATGGAGATCAACGGACAGGAGATCCTGACGAAGGACAAGGCCAATATCCGTATCAATTTCACTGTACGCTATAATGTGACAGACATTTACAAGCTGGTGGAAAACAAGGAATATGATAAGCAACTGTATGTATTACTGCAGCTGGCCCTGCGGGAACAGGTGGCAGTGTATACACTGGATGAACTGCTGGACAAAAGAGACGAGATCTCTCCAATGGTCATGAATACAGTAACAGAAAAGGCGCTACTCCTGGGTGTACAACTCCTGGACTGCGGTATTCGCGATATCATATTGCCAGGTGATGTGAAGGAGATCATGAACCAGGTATTGATAGCTGAAAAGAAGGCGCAAGCCAACAGCATCATGCGAAGAGAAGAAACAGCGAGCACGCGTAGCCTGTTGAATACAGCGAAACTGATGGAAGAAAATGAAATGCTGTTCAAGTTGAAGGAGATGGAATATGTGGAAAAGATAGCAGACAAGATCAGCAACATTACGCTAAGCGGTGGCGGAGACATAGTTGGGCAGCTAAAGCAAATATTCGTACCAACAAAGAAGGGGTGATAAAAGGTCATCCCTTCTTCGTTTATAAAACCCCTGTTTTCAGGGATTCTCTTTTTTCCCGATGCGCCCTATTTTTATCACATGCTTAAGTACAGCATTACCATCTTTATTGTAACCGCCGCCGCTATCTGCGGTTATTTCCTATTTGCGTACAAACTGGATACAGTTGTGTTGTATGATCGTGCGGCAGCCTATACTTCAATCAGCCCCTACCTTTCAGCAGTACCCGAATTTCTTATCAACGGCGATAACGAACTCAACGTGGTTCTTAACTTTGAGGATATCAGGGATACAGTGTACCTCCATAATCTCGAAATAAATCTTTCCCCGGCCAATGCCACACCACTCTTGCCTGTTGCTGTCAGGAATGGTGTGGGAAAGTGTGAGGCTACCTCTTACGAGAAACTGCCCTGCAAGGCTAAAATGCTGCAGCCATTGACCGAAGACCAACATTTCACCTTCACCTTCAATACCAGTCATTCCCACACAAAGCGTTACCTGGTGACCATTATGGGAGATATTGTGGCAGGCTCTTACAAATCTTCGTTCCGTAAGCAAATAAAAATTCAGGAAAAAGCATTGTTCCTCGAGCGCAATTAATTACTATTTTTAGCAGGTACCATCAACCTGTTCATTTGCGTCAGCCAATATCTAATCGTTTCTCTTCCCGCCAGCTTGGTGTAGCCTCCTTTTCTGCACTGATCACCTTTGCTGCATATACCTGCATCTTTGCTTTCCGTAAAGCCTTTAATGTAGCAGCCTACGAAGGCCATACCGTTCTGGGACTGGATTATAAGATTGTACTGGTCATTACCCAGGTATTGGGATATATGAGCAGTAAGTTCTATGGTATACGGTTTATCTCAGAAATGGAAAGGGTAGGAAGGGGCCGGTTGATACTGATACTGGTAGGATTATCCTGGGCGGCATGGCTGCTGTTTGCCCTGATACCTCCACCTTATAATTTCTGGTGTCTTTTCTTCAATGGTTTTCCTCTTGGCATGATATGGGGTATTGTATTTTCCTATGTGGAAGGCCGGCGCACAACAGACCTTATCAGTGCAGCCCTGGCAGTCAGTTTTATCTTTGCTTCGGGACTGGCCAAATTTACCGCACAATGGGTCATGGAATCACTCGGAGTAAATGAGTTCCGGATGCCGTTTATAGTCGGCGCCCTGTTCATCCTGCCGCTATTGCTGTTTGTATATCTGCTGGAAAAGATTCCGCCCCCTGATGCAGAAGACAAAGCATTACGTATGCACCGGCTACCGATGTCCGCAGAAGAAAGGAAAAAACTGTTGGCCAGGTTCCTTCCCGGCCTGGTGATGCTCATTATCATTTACATTCTCGTCACCATACTAAGAGAAGTAAGAGACAGCTTTATGGCTGATATGTGGCGGGCCTCCGGCGAGCCATTTGATGCCAGCGTATTTACCCGGACGGAAACTATCATATCCCTGATCATACTGGTAATGATCGCCGCCATGATATTCCTTCAGAATAATTACAGCACCTTTATCCTGACGCAGGTCATCATGCTGCTGGGATTTATTATTTCACTGGTAGCTACAGTATTCTACCTTCAGTCAGGATTATCATTATATCTGTGGATGATATTAGTGGGATTAGGCTTGTTTATGGTCTATATTCCGTTCAACAGTATATTGTTTGACCGTTTTATTGCTACATTCCGCTTTTCCGGCAATGTTGGCTTCCTCATTTACCTGGCAGATTCTTTTGGCTACCTGGGAAGTGTGGGCGTATTACTGACAAAATCGCTGTTCCGCATCCAGGCAAACTGGCTGGAGTTCTATACACAGCTGGTACTGATAACAGGATGTGCAGGTATTATTGGCACTATTGTCAGTATCGTTTATTTTATCAGGAAATACAGATCCGAAGTAAAAGCCTAGTTATTGCAGCAGTTCTGACCACTGCAGAGGTGCCGGCAACTCCTGATTGCTGAATTCTATATGGATCACCCTGCGTTTATGACTATTGGTGGTTCGGCTGGAAGCATGTAGCAGTAGCGGACGCATTATCATTATTCCTCCTTTACGCACATTACATGACACTTCCGTTTCCTTCGCCCAGTCAATCGTCTCAGGACGATAAATGCCTTTGAGATGAGAACCGGGGATCACCCTTAAAGCACCGTTATGCTCACCTGTATCATCCAGATGGATACGGATGGTGAAGTTATTTTCCAGTACTGTTAATGGCGGCTGTACCGCAAACTGCTGTTGCTTTACTGTCCAGGGACCAAAGCCAGGAACATCAGCTTTATCTTTTACTGAAATAGTGAGGTCCTGGTGGTAGGACACAAACCAGTTGGAATCACCAGGTTTATCAAAATAGATGGATTTTACCACCTGGTAGCCTGTCCCGAAAAGTTCATTGACCGTTGCATTCAAACCTGGCGTAAAGATAGCAGGCACCACGTCAGGCACTTCTTTCAGGAACTGCCTGATAGCAAAAAGGTCTTTCGTTTTACGGAAGGTTTCATTAGAGCTGTCGGCCTGTTGAATAAGTCCGATTAGTGAGTCGACTTCCGCATCTGTAAAGACATTCTCTATTACTGAAAATCCATTTGCAGCTATTTCCTGCTGATATACCCTTCCGTTCATATGTTCTGTTTGTAGAACTGTTCTCTTATATTTACGAGAATGGCCTCCGCTTTATTTACATCTGGTGTTTCCGGCAAGCCCGAGCGATCGTACAGATCATCCATCTTCTCCAGCTTCTCATCTACCATTTTCAACAGGTCATCGTATTCGAACTCACCACTTTTGATCTTCAGCAGAAATTCCCTGTCCTTTCTTTGTACGATCACTTTCCGTTCAACTGCTATCTCTTCCGCCATACTTAAGAGGCGAAAGGTATGCATCATGTTCTTCGCATCGTAATTCTTGCCATGGGTCAGGGTATTCTGGTACCTGGTGTCATTACGTTTTTCCACCCATTCCCAGTATTCGAGATATTCCCGGCAATAAACAGAATAACCGTCCTTATTGAAGTTCATGACAGCCAGGTGAGATATACCTGCAGGAATTGAACTTAATTGTACATCATTGGCGGCTTCGCCGGAAATGATGCCTTTCAGGAAGGTATTATCCGTTACCTGATGTTGATGGAACAACAGATAAACATCCCGGAAATGAGGCACCTGGGTCAGGCCACAATCCTCCTGTGAATAGCCCTGGGTGTCCAACCATTGTTGAAGGGGAATACTGCCGTTGCCGGCAATAACGTAGCAGAAATCCAGTACCGATTTACGCCTTTCATCTAAGGGACGATGAATCTTTTTATTCAGACCTCTGGCCTTTTTTATTTGTGAAGCTGCATAACCGGCGAAAGTGTCTTTACATAATTTCGACAGGAAGTCCTCCGGCCGGATCTGGTCCATCAGGGCATGACGGAATAATATACAATCGGACGGGGTGCTTAGCAGTTCAATAATATTAGGGTTATTCTTACTCAACAGGTCAATAAATCTGCCTATTTCAAAATAGACCTCATCATTCGAGCTGTTTGAAATTTGCGGGGTATAGGTCAATCCATACAACTCCCCGGGGGGCAGTACAAAGATTCCCTTAATATCTGTGTCAGAAGTAGGGGAGTGTAACTGCTGCGCCCTGCTTCCGCTGATGCATTTCAACAGCAGGTGTTGGGTACCGGATTGCAATTCTTCTAAAGTCATTGGTCATTGATATATTTTCTGAACAGTATATTCAGTTCAGTGGTGTTATATTGTACTGCCGGTAGCAGTGATGCCTGCTCTTTGCAGTCTGCGATCGTCTTTTCAATCCAATCCTGCAGCAGGGGCACCGGCGTGATGGTTGTCTTCTCATCAGATACTTTCTTGCGTTCGAGCAGATCATCCGTAGCCTCATTCCAGGCCTTATCGTTGATGAGCACTCTCAACTCATTAAATGTGATAGGAGGCACTGTCTTATTCTCAATGATCCACAGGGCTGCCAATACAGGACGTAATGCATAGAAGTATTTCTTGATCCTCACCTGTTCTCCCTGCAAATCATACTCAAAGGTATTCCTTGCCATGGAAATATAGTGATGACAGCCTGCACGGCCGGAGAAATATTTCCCGGCCAATTGCAATAATTCATCTTTAAAACCACCTTGTTCTTTATAAACAATAGGTGATTGCAACCATTCATATAAGGGCGGATTCGATTTCAGGAACAGCTGTAATACTTTTCGTATATCCCATCCACCGATATCCAACACTTCATTTACGGGTAATTCTATCACATCTTTCCGATCCTCAATACTGAGATAATTATCAGCAGGTTGTGCGTAAATGAATCTTACATCATAGTCACTATCAGGCGATGCGAAGCCCCAGGCACGGCTTCCGGACTCACAGGCATAGAGTATCTTTACATTCTTTTCCTTCTCTATCGTTAGCAATTTCTCAATGATAATATCATTCATTGTATATAGGGTTATAATTCAACGTAACATAAAATTCATGAAAAAACTTATTCCGGAATTTGTTATTATCGGAAAAATAGTTTCATCTTTGCATCGTCAAAACAAAAATACAAACAATATCATGTTACGCATACAGCTACATTCAAAACCAGAAAGTTTTTATTGCCAGATTGATGGCAATAGCGCTTGCGGGGCATGTTATGCTACAGAATAGTTGATAATAACTGATTCAATATAACACAGGCCCCGCAAGCAATTGCGGGGCTTTTTCTTTTACCTGAAATTACGCTATGCAGCAAATACAAATATCATCCATACGATTTAAACAGATCAGTGCACGACCATTATCGGGCACCGGCCATAGCTATGTGTGGATGTATCCAGGCAATGATCTATACCCTGTTTTTCAACGACCCAATTATAGTCTGAGGTAGCGTACGCTTATATCAGTTACATATAAACCCGGTCGTTTATCGCGACCGGGTTTTTTATTGTTTGTTACCCATATTGACCTGTAGCTCAATGGTGAGAGCGACTGCCTTATACGCAGCAGGTTACCGGTTCAAATCCGGTCAGGTCGACAATTTTCCAGGTGGTGTAATGGTCAACATATCACACTTTGACTGTGATGTTCTCAGTTCGAATCTGAGCTTGGAAACCAAACGTGCCATAGTTCAACGGTAAAACGCCGGGGCTCTCATAAGGCCCTGGAGTTGGAGGGTTCGATCCCCCCTGGCATCACAAGCTATTTTAAATAAATGGTATCAGTAAAAACATGACATAACAATGCAACAGATCAACAAATGGAGAAGGTTGAGTGGTGAAAAGATCAACATGCCGATAGCCGATGAAATCAGCAATATGCTGTCAGCAGAAAAAGAAGCAGGCAATGACCTGAAGGTATGTATCGGAACCGATAGCCAGGTAAAGGGTAGCGTGACCGAATTCGCTACCGTGATCGTTTTTATCCGGAAAGGTAAGGGCGGTTTCATGTACATCCACGCCGACAGCACACTGCGCAAAATGAGTATCAAAGAACGGATGCTTGAAGAGGTGGGCAGGAGTATTGAAGTTGCCTATTCCCTGTGCAACATCTTTACCAGGTACAATGTAGATATGGAAGTACATGCGGATATCAACACCAATCCTAACTTCAGGAGTAATGATGCATTAAAAGAAGCAATGGGATACATCATGGGTATGGGCTTCACCTTCCGGGCAAAGCCATATGCATTTGCGAGTACTTCCTGCGCGAATAAAATAGTTCATTAAAAAATTTTAATTGTATGGTTTATGTAAACAGCCTGCGGGCCACTGAACTGACAAGAGACAACAATATTGCCAACACAGCACTCATCTCCGGTTTTCAAGAAACTGTGATGGTCGCAACAAGAATGTACCGGGGTGCAGGTCTTGTTGATAATGCCGGCGAGACGATAATAGCGGGAGTGAGGGCCTTACCAGAGATTGAAAGGGATGATTAGAGAGAAATTGTTCAATGCAATGAACAATTGGCTGATGAATACAGCTAATCCTTTGCATTGCGTTGGCAATAGTGTCTTTTTATTTAATCATATGCCCCTTTGATACCCGGTTCTTTTGATCTTCTGGTTCCGGATCCTGTCCACCCATAATATTCCTTGTTCCACTTTCCTGATATGAATGGTTCATTCATTTACAGGTACAACAATATCTTAAAAAGGAATGCTTCCTTTAACTTATATTGTAGCATATTTAAGCGTGTCTTTTATCCCCTTACCTAAGTGATCTCATAAAAGAAAAGTAAAAAATTAATGGTTTGTAATGTTTCCCGGGAAAACATAAGTTTGGTGTTCAGGTAGCAACATTAAAAGCATAGGGCCAGCGTTGGGACATTTCATCGATTATCAAATATAACTGCTTTATAAACAGCAAAATAGCTATCATGTTGGCGAAATAACGATATATCGTCATTTCATTTTGTCTAAAAAATTACATTCAATTAATATTCAACGAATTATCAATTGGCACGGAATTAAGGACTTTTGACTCCACAAAAATTAGCTTTATCAACCTATATGATCACACTTATTATTGACGACAATGCCATTGCACGTAGCACACTTCTGGAGCTGACCAGCCAGATCAAAGGCGTTGTTGTTGCCTGTGAATGCGGAAGTGCGCTTGATGCCTACAATTATCTCCAGGACAACCCTGTAGACCTCCTGTTACTGGACATTGAAATGCCAGGCATGTCAGGGCTTGAATTGATAAAGAATCTCGGTAATAAAAGACCGGTCATCATTTTTACCACTTCTAAAAAAGAGTATGCTGTAGAGGCCTTTGAGCTGAATGTAGCAGATTATCTCGTAAAGCCCATTACTCCCGGCAGATTTATTCAGGCCATAGAAAAGGTCCGTCAGATCCTGGACAGCAACAAAGAGGAGATGCGCTGGGAAAACGATGAATTCATATTTATCCGCGATTCCAATATTGTAAGAAGACTGAAGCTGGAAGAGATCCTGTATGCTGAGGCCATGGGGGATTATGTAAAGATCTTCACAGCAAAGAAGTTTTTCGCCATCCACGTTTCTCTGCGGGTATTGGAAGAAAGACTACCTGCAGCCCGCTTTTTAAGGATACACCGGTCCTATATGGTAGCGATCGACAAAATAGACACCCTGCAGGATGGGGCCGTGCTGATAGGAGACAAGTCACTTCCGGTAGCTGATGCTTACCGCAAAATACTCAACAAGCGGATGAACGTGCTCTGATTTCCACCCTTTTTAAGGGGCATCCAGCTATCGTTTTTGCCTTCCTGGCGAAAGTAATCGACGGATGTGATGGCGGCAAAAGACTTTTACTGATTGATAATGAATAACAATCGCTTTACATACCTGATCCTGATTGCCTTTCTTGCCGGTACCCTCGTGCTGGCATTTGTGCAATACAATTCCTCCAGGAACATCGATCAGCTGATCACGGGCAACCAAAAGCTACTCAAGGAACTACAGACAGGCAATAAGTTACGTGAACTGGAGAGGGACATCATTTGGGTAGAAAGCCGTATCCGTGCCGCTATTGCTACTGATGACACCTCACATATAGAGGGAGTGGACGCCAAAATTGCCGAAGTAGAAGCCTTCGTCGATACGCTGAAACAGATAAACAAGGACGACAGCGCCGCAATGTATATCAAAAGGCTGGAATACCTGGCCGGCCAGAAGCTTCACAATAAGAACCAGCTGATGCACGAGTTTTTCCGGACAGGCAGAATGGACGACACCAGCCTGATCGCCAATCCACGTGCCAGGGAGATCTCAAATGAGATCAGCACTATCACCCGCAAGATCTACGATAGCCGGCAGACTATTATGACATCTCTCAGTAACAATATCAATGAGAGCAGCCGGAAAGCCAGGAACTGGGGCATCATCCTCATCTGCCTGATACTACTGACCGCCGGAGGAGTATTATGGTTCGTTATAACCAGGATACGTCAGCAACAGCAACTGATCCTCGAGCTGGACAAGTCAGAAAAGAAAGTGCGGGAAATCGCCATGATCAAGGAGAACTTCATGACC
The DNA here is from genome assembly GCF_900142925.1 of Chitinophaga sp. CF418. Classification (GTDB taxonomy): domain Bacteria; phylum Bacteroidota; class Bacteroidia; order Chitinophagales; family Chitinophagaceae; genus Chitinophaga. Next base: position 483,163 of record NZ_FRCN01000002.1, on the reverse strand, counting down.
AATATGAGTCACGAAATCAGGACGCCTTTAAATGCGATACTGGGCTTCACCAATCTGCTGAAGTCCAGAAAACTGGACGAAGGTTCTACAGAGTTCGTTAATTCCATACAGAAAGCAGGGGAGAACCTGCTCACTATCATTAACGATATTCTTGACCTGTCCAAGATCGAAGCCGGTATGGTCAGGATTGAGGCCAATCCTTTCAGTGTAAGAGGATTACTCCATTCCATTCAGACGCTTTTTAGCGAGAAAGTAAAAGAAAAGAAACTGGTGTTACAGGGAGAAATATCCCCTTCAGTGCCAGACACCCTGATAGGTGACGCCACCCGCCTGACGCAGATACTTGTCAACCTGATAGGGAATGCGCTCAAGTTTACGGAAAAAGGAGGCATCGTTATTTCCGTAGATAATAAACAGAGTGACAACAATATTATACAGCTTGGATTTACTATTACAGACACCGGGATCGGAATTGAACCGTCCAAGCTCTCTTCCATATTTGACCGATTTCACCAGGCAGAAGATTCTATCACCCGCAAGTACGGTGGTACCGGATTGGGACTTTCCATTGTAAAAGACCTTGTCATGTTGCAGGGAGGAGATATCAGTGTTGAAAGTCAGCCAGGAAAAGGTACAACTTTCCGATTCTTCATTCCTTATGCCATTGCCTCCAGGCAGGTACCGGTACCCGAGACGGTAGACATCAGCCAGTTCAAAATTACTGCAAACCGTTCCGTAAAAATTTTAGTGGTAGATGATAATGAGATGAACCGCAGCCTGATGAGACATCTCCTTACAGAGTGGGACCTGTCTTTTGATATGGCCAGCAACGGAACAGAGGCCATCGATTATCTGAAAAAAGACAGGTATGACCTCGTATTGATGGATATCCAGATGCCGGAGATAGATGGATATACCGCCACCCGTCTCATCCGGAGAGAACTACTACTGGATGTTCCGATAGTTGCCATGACGGCGCATGCCCTGGCAGGGGAACGGGAAAAATGTCTCAGCAGTGGAATGAATGAATATATTTCGAAGCCGATCAATGAAAAGGAATTATATCAGCTGATCAACCGGTTTGCTTCTATTTCTACTCTTAAGGAGCGACAGTATGTGCAAGCTAAAGCCGCAACTCCGGATTACCAGTACATCAACCTGGATTATATGAAGGAGATCAGCCGGGGCAATAAAGTGTATGAGAAAAAAGTGACCAGGCAGTTCATTGACGCAATGCCCCAGGAGATTTCATTACTCGAATCAGCCTTTCACAACAACGATATTGAAACATTAAGAAGTACAGCTCATAATATGAAGACGACCATTTCAATTATGGGACTGACGGAGCGTTTATTTCCCACGCTGGACGAACTGGAATCAGCTACAGAGATCGCTCCTCCCTTACTTATACATATCGATATGTTGAAATCATTTACAGATAATGCCCTCCGGGAGGCGGAAGATTTTTTTTCACAGGTGTAATGTTAACCCGGTTATTTAAAAGGAGCAGTCGGTGACTGCTCCTTTTTTTTGCGCGAAGTCCCCCCTCATGGCGACAGTTTTTGCCCGTTTGGCGAACGGTACTTCCTTCCGCCTTTCAATTGGGGTAGTTTTATATCAGCGACGATAACAGATCCATTTCGAAAAATCCAAATCAACCAGTTATGCTACATCCTATATTCAATGCAGCCCGCGATCATTACCAGGGCGATCCTTTTGCCTCTGTAGAGTTATTAATAAGTACGCTTAAATATTGATGTCATGAATACCACCAAGCCATTTTTTGAGATACATACTTTTGACCAGGTTGCAGGCAATCGTCAATTCAATAACTCCGCTCCGCATGCGCATGATCTTATTGAGATCATCTGGGCGGTTTCCGGTGACTGTACACTGAAGGTCGACATGCAAACTTATTCTCCCAAAGGAGACCAGGTATTCGGCATCATGCCCAATCAATTACATCAGTTTACTGCAGATAGTGATGCTCACGGGTATATCATCCGTTTTAATGAGCTCTTCCTGCAGGAGTATAACTCTGTTTACCATGCAGACCTGCTCCTGGTATTGATCCAGTCAGCGAATGTCAGCTATAGTGAGGAGATTCGTCATGAGATGAAGACAATCATGGATAAGCTGATCCAGGAGTATTCACAGCAACAGATCTACAGCTCAGATATATTAAGCCGGTACCTGAACATCCTGTTCATTCACATGTCCAGGCAATCGCGTACCGCCCCTTCCAGTCAGCAAAATCATAACGTCAGGCAGGCAAAGCGGTTCATTCAGTTAATTGATCAGCACTTCAAAGCACATAAGAAGGTTTCTGAATTTGCAGATATCATGTGCGTTACTCCCAGTTACCTGAACGAGGCTATAAAGAAGACCACGGGATATACCGCTGGTCACCATATCCGGCAACGTGTCATACTGGAAGCCAAAAGGTATGCTGCCTATTCAGATAGCAGCATGAAAGAGGTTGCGTGGGATTTAGGTTTCACGGACATCTGTTATTTCAGCAAATTATTTAAGAAAGAGACGGGGTATAATTTTACGGATTTTAAGAAACGACAGGAGAGAGTTTTAGCTGTGTAACAGATAGGAGCACAACGGCGCTGTGGCTGGGGTGCTCCTTCTTTTTTGACCTGCCCCCTGGCGGGAAACAGTGGCCCCTTGCAAGCAGGGGCTGTTAAGTTTTTCTTCAAACGCATTGTTTGGCCCTGATACATATAAATATTTATTCTATATTTGTTACCTGTATCCCTTTATTTATGAGATTATCCCTATTGATTGTTTGCTCACTGCTGTTCAAAGTTGCAGCAGGACAAGTGTTGGTCGTTAACGGTTCCTCCACTCCATTTTCAGCGAATAGTATAAAGAATGCCGACACCCAGTTAAAGGCAAATCAGTCTGCCTTTAAGATTGTTTACATGCCGACTTTCTCCCTTCTAATGCCACCTGGAGAGCCTATAGCCGGTAATACTCCCGTTCAGCAATTGCCTGAGGAACAGGCGGCAAATGATGAGAAAGCTTTACAGACTGCTTTTGAGGCACAGCAGATGGAGATGCAGGCCAAAGCACAAATAGATTTCGGCAGGCTGAAGAATAATACACATGCTATTTTTGTGGTAGACAACTTCGCCAAGACGACGGACCGAACAGGGAAGCCGAAATATCTGTCTGGCAGGAAGTTTCTTTTTGGAAGTGAGGTAAGTGTTGCTGTGAAAAATATTGTTGAAAACTATGCGCCTACTGCGAATATTGATTTTACAGATAACACTCTGACAAAGAATGACAAATATCTGAGTGATTATGCCACGTTCCTTTCATCGATAGCGAAAGAAGGCGGCAAAGGAAGCATCGCGGAAGATGTGTATCCGAAGGGATTTCCTGTAATGGTGATTATAGCGGAGAATAAAGGCTACTTACATGTAGATCCGGCTGCTGGATTTGATAAGAAGTATCTGGAAGATTTGCGAGCAGCGGTTCTGGCCAATATAAAGAGCATTAATAGTCTTGAATTGGCGCCTATTGACTATGCACTAAAAAAAGAGGATAAGCAGTTTTACCATGCTGTCTTACAATATGCGTTCAAAAGGACTAAAGACACTTCATTTAGAATCTCCGTTCTGGACGATGCCACACAAGAATGGAAACTGAATGCCAAACAGCTCGATTCAAAAGCTATCGGGACCAGACTGGGTTTGGCCGAAATTGAATTGAATGATGGAGAAAACATATTACAGCTAACAGCGAATATCGGAGCAAAATATATAAAAAATAATATCAAAAGCACCTTTGATATAAAATTCATCTACAATAGTGAAAATTATTTCCTGAAAGTTGCATTAAACGGGAAAAAACCTGTGGACGTGGAAATTGGTACAGATATCGGTTCAGAGAACGGTGGCGGAAAGTTAGCTGTAGGAAATGCCGTTAATCTATCCTTATACAAAAAAACAGATAATGGAGATGTACTTGTCAATGGAGCATTCTGGACTGCTGACAACGTGAACATGACACCAGCGGATCACTATTCCTTAACAATCATAGATGGGAATAATACTGTGTTTGTCAAATCATCCGCAGATGCGAATCTGCTACCGATCAAATTCACTTATGAAAAGCCTGTAGCTCAGGAAATTGTTTATGCATTTTCTAAGTTAAATGTGGACGCTATAAAGAAAGAAAGCGAAAGGAAGGATGCGAGAAAAAAGTTCGAAAAAGCATTAGCAGAAATCAAAACCCAAAGTCCCGATCTGAGTAACTATTTCGCCAGCAGCGACGCAATGATTCAATCATACGCGCGTCCGTCAACTGATCCCAGCTTCACTCTGCCATCCAAAAATGATATCCTGCTGGGTTTCGCAAGTAAACATCCGGAAATAACTTACCGGTATGAATTCCTTGATGTCGTTAACATAAAAAAGGATGGGAACATAGTTACGGACGCAACCCTGATAGTGCGGATATATGGTAATGATTCTGTTGCATTAATGAATGCATCAAAAGATCCATCGGCCGAAGGTAAGTCCATTGCAGCCCCCATTCTGAAGACTCTTGCTCAAAAAGATCAGGAAAAGGCCTCCTATATCAGTAGCCAAATAAAGAAAGGAACTCTGACGGATAGTGACCTCGTTGGATTGAAACTTGAAAAAAATGAGGTAGCTATTTTGAAAAAAGCATCTACCGAGCCGACCGATTTAGGGAAAAAAGCAGCCGATCCTATCATTCAAAGGATTGCCAAAAGTGATCCAAATATGGCTACTGAGCTGAAGAAACTTGTTACTGATGGAACGTTAACAGAAGAAAAGCTAAAAACCTTCTACGAGTTGATTCCGGATGATATAAGTATCGTGGATAAATATTTCCATGTAATGACGAGCAAAAAAGAGATCTATCTTAACTATAATGCAATAAGCGTTTCCCAGGTGAAATTTTCAGGGGTTACTGCACATGAAATGATGCACGTATATTTCACTTCCCGGCATTATTTTTCCACATTGAAGTGGATGGTGCTTCGTGATAAGAAGGATGTGAATAAACTGGAATTCGGAGAAAGCCTATGTAGTGCGGGCGATGGGCATGAAACAAATAATCCCGAAGATGCTGCAACCTGCAATGAGCACGCGAAATATGATCCAGATTGCATGAAAAAGAAAACTAATTAAAAAATGAAACAACTCTTAACCGCGCTGATTGGTATACTTATAGCTGGCAACCTACATGGGCAGCATACTGCTGATGAAATTCCTGACAACGTTCGTCGCTATATTGTGACTCGCGTAAGTGCAGATATCCTTCGATATAGGGTAGATTACAATCCAGCTATTAAGGAAGCGGATAAAATACATAAAAAAATTGGGCAGGAGATCCTCTATAAAGATCCAGCCTGGATCCTTTTTGAGAACCCGGCAATCTATGACTCTCCTGAGTTAATAATGCGTGTAAGCCGATGGCCGGCAGACAATCCCCGGCCTAATTATTACCTGGTAACAAAAGGAGAAAACCGCTTTGCCGTAAAATATGACGTACAGTCTGTGAACAGCAAGAGCAGAGATACGCTGTACTCATCCAAATATGACAACTATAATTCTTATTTCCCAAATGATGACCGCTTCCTGGTCTACTATGACGAAAAGAAGAAGATCTATAAAAACATGAGTGGTAATTTTTACCAACATCCTATCAATGGTTCCTGGTTCAAGTTTGATAGCGATATGATCCCACAAATGCGATTGGCGCAATATCCGGTTGGGGAAATTTATAATTTCATCAAAAATGGGGATACTACTATTTACATGGTAAACCGTGGTCGTCTTATTACTCATGGTGGCCCGGGAAATATCCTTGTTAAAGTCTCCAGTAAGTTTCCCTACGATTACATTGAGATCATCTTCTACAGCAATAAAGCGTTAGAGACCGGAGACAACAACAATACTCACTTCTACGAAATAAAACAGATCCGTGATTACAGCAGGGGGTATCCTTATACGCCACAAGATTTGAAATCCACCGTTCGTCTGTTAAGTCAGGAAGAAATAGCCGCCCTGGAGGTTTATTATCATCAGCCTATTTATAAATTTGGCAGCATTGACGAATCAGGCATTCCGGTAAAAAAGTAAAGATACATTCAGCATATTGATAGAAACCGTCTCATTAATGCATGAGGCGGTTTTTATTAGTACCGTATGATAGCCCCACTTTTCCATAGCGTAATTGCGCACCCCATAGTCCTCACCAATAGAGATAGCAGTTACCCTTAAATCCCGTTATAAAACCCTTTCGTGGATGCTATGGTAGCGGCAGCCTCTCCATTTGACCCGCATGTGACTAGCATATGACCAGGATTTTCCTCCGTCTTTCTTCCGTTTAAAACGGAGGAAGAACGGAAGAAGAACGGAGGAATGACGGAGGAAGATGCTAGTTGTATGCTAGTTGTATGCAACTTACCCGGAACATGATACGATGTTCCCGGTGCGGAAAATCTATTGGGAAAGATATTATTGGTCGAGTAGAGACAAGCTAATTTTTGTTATTTCACGGAGGGTATCATAATCAGGACGGTTGCGTCCGGTTACACGGAGCCCCATGATATTGTTATACAGGTTCCTGGCCAAGCCCTTGGCGGGAAACTTCTTTGAGATTTCACCTGTAGCCTGCCCTTCTTTTATCCACGTATAGAACTGCTGCTCCATATTCTCCATGGTGGTTAAGGCCATTTGTGCCACTTCTTTATCCACGTAGTTCAGTTCCATATTTGCATTTACCATCATACAGCCTTTCCGCGACTTGTCTGTTACAATATCGTTTATCATATAATCAAATATGGTACGGATCTTTTTCTTGTAACTGTCAGTTTTAGCCAATAGGCCTTCCATTGCCGAGTTCTGGGAATCCTGGTAATTTCCAAGGGCTTTCAGGAATAAACCATGTTTATCGCCAAATGTATCGTAAATACTGCTGCGACTTAATCCCGTTGCTTGAACCAGATCATCCATGGAAGTGCCGTTATATCCTTTTTTATTGAATACCTCCTCGGCCTTTTTCAGCACCTCTAATTCATCAAATTTTTTTGCTTTCGGCATCTTGTATAATTGGAATTATCGTTCCAAAGTTACCGCTAATTTCTACAAAGCGCACTTGCGACATGCGCCCATATGGCGTACTATATCAAGCAAACCATTATAACAGTGTAATATAGAGAATGCAGGTTAGAGCCCGCATTCTCCATATTATGCAACTATAATGTGATCATTCCACCGTCAGCGATCAGCTCTGCACCTATTACAAAGCTGCTGTCTTCAGAAGCAAAGAAGGTAACTATGCGGGCAATTTCTTCAGGCGTACCAAACCTACCCATTGGTACCTGTCCTATTATACTTGCCTGAACAGCATCTGCCTGTTCTTTCTCAAAACCAAATTTATCATAAAGAGGCGTTCTGACAGGGCCAGGGCTAATAGCATTCACTCTTATCTTACGCGACAATAGCTCGGTCGACAGCGTACGTGCAAGGGTTATTAATGCCCCCTTACTGGCCGCATACAGTGTAGTATTAGCCATACCTATATGGCTGTTGATGGACGTATTAAGGACAATAGAACCTCCGTCATTGAACAACGGCAGCAACTGTTGAATAGTGAAGTAAGCACTCTTTACATTGATGTTAAATGTCTCGTCGTATTGTGCTTCTGTCATCGTTTCAAAAGGCGCCAGCTTGGCGATACCTGCATTGATAAACAGTACATCCAAACTTGGAAAAATAGTCTTTACCTGCTGCTGCAGTTTAAACACATCTTCCATATTGGAAGCGTCGGAAAGCAATGTAAATGCATTCTCTCCCAGTGACTGTTTTGCTTCCTCCAGGGCGGCAGCATTACGGCCGGTGATGATCACTTTAGCGCCCTGTTGAATAAATTCTTTTGCAGTGGCAAAGCCGATACCGCTATTTCCGCCTGTAATGAGGGCTGTTTTATTTTGTAACTTTTTCATGTTTAAAATAGTTTGTGTGATAGTTATCGGAACGTTCATTCCGATACAAAAGTACAACATATGGAACGTTCATTCCAAATAGAATCTCCCTGCAAAGGAAAATCTTAATCTAGATTAAGATGGCATGGTAGAAATGGCGCCGGCAATTGGCTGGCTGGCCCCCTATTTTGTCTGCTTCCGGAGATACGACTCCCGTTGCCGTTGGTTTTGAGACATCTTTGTATCACAAAACAAAACAACTAAAACCAAAGATCATGAACACAAAAACAACAAAAGCAATTTATTGGACAGGCGCTATATTAATCTCATTATGGTTTGGAGCAAGCGGCTTTTTTGAACTGACAAAAAATCCAATTGTATGGGATATAACAGTACAACTGGGTTATCCTCCGCATTTCATCTATATTCTGGGAGTAGCCAAGCTTTCAGGCATAATCGTTCTTTTAACTCCGAACAGACTGCTTAGATTAAAAGAGTGGGTGTTTGCAGGCATTTTCTTTGATATCATTTTTGCGTTTTTCTCGAAGCTAAGTGTGCTCAATCCGGCGGCGGCAACTGATGCCGTGGTGGCGTTTGTAATGATAACAGTGACTTATTTGATGTTCAGGAAGTTGTATCCGGCAACGTATGCAAAGGTGAGTGAGCATTAAGGTAATAGTAGTAAACGGAAAAAGGCCTGCATTGCTGCAAGCCTTTTCCGTTCCCATGGTTCTCAGATTTCAAACCAATTTTGAAAACTCAGATCATTTTATAAACGCTTTATTAATAGTTGTTCCCTCCAGCTTGATTTCATACGGCCATTGTTCATCGTTGGTGTCGCTATTGTCATTTAAATGTTCCCAGTGTTCAGTCGGTGCACCACTAACTACCAACCAAAGAAAAGCAGTATTGGCGGGTACAGCAAAATTCAGATCTCCGGTTGAACTGCTGTAAGTATCACCGTACACACGCGAACCATCTGTTTTCACAGCCAAAAAGCCGTATCTCCAGCCAGCCTTATCAACTTTTATACTCCGGAATCCAGACGCACCGGCAATGCCTCTGAACTGCAATCTGACATTGGTACCTGCCGTTGGTACATCCAACCTGATAGCATTGTAGCCATAGTTCTGAGGACATACATCCGGGCTGATCCTATACCATCCATCAGTAGAGGCATTCAATTTGGATGTATGCTTGTTAGCATACTGCTTTGCTACAGTTTCTATTCTCGGCATATCCCAGGTAACAAATTTCCTGTAAGCGTCGAACATCTCATCATTGAACGTCTTCTGATCGGTCTGAGTGATCCTTTTATACGTCATAACCGGATCTTCTCCACGCGTAGCACCTTTCCAAAGTTTTGCAACAAAATCCTTTCCCCGTTTATTAGACCAATACTCTAATACATAAGGGGAGTGATATTGGTTGATCTCATGCAGAAAAGCATAGTTGGTATACTGCATAAATGACTGCAAATGGTAATTCTCAAAAGTCATCCAGGTAGGGTATACCTGCCAAAGCATATATTGGGAAGTCATTTCAAATATCGTTTGACCATTACTTCCTTGTGGAGACGAAGTATATCCCCAGGCACCATCTGCATGCACATAATACTGGAAAACGTGCCCCAGTTCATGAGCTACAGCACCGAAAGGTTCTGTATTAATACGGGGAGGAGTAACCCAGAGGATACCTACCTTATTCTCTGCACCACCACCATAAGCCGTACCGTCAGTGGAGTTGGTTACATAAATCAGCGCCTTTAGCGTATCAGAAACAGACCTTCCTTTTTCAACAAACTTTAATGTGTCTCTATAATATTGAAAGAATCTTCCACACTCTGTAAGGATCCGGGTTATATCAAATCTCTTATTAGGATCTGTGTTGGTCGCAGGAGTAGCGCCAAAGTCTTTTGCCCAGAAAGCTACAAAATCATCTGACTCAGCTCTTCGTGTATTGCTGTAAAGGCTTGCATCATTATTGTAGTCATTATTATTCGGAATGTTCCAAATAACTTTAGGAATATAAACCTTCTTGGCAACAGCAAGTGCACCAGGTGATTTGGCAACAAGCGCTTTACCAGGAGGTTCGGAAAATTCCTTTTTATTGCAGGAATAAAAAATTGTACTGGCAGCTACAGCCAGGCATAGGATAAATTTAGTCATTTTGAGTTGGGTTAATGATTAGTATGGTTTCGTTCAATACCAAGATAGCGTCTATCAGTGGTCAACTTTTCATCTTATTTAACTAAACATATTCAGATATTGACTCCTTTTACTGATAACACCGTTAGTGAGTTAATTTTTGCTTTTCATAGGTTAATATGCGCATAAATAATAGCAAGAATGGATACTATTTTTATACTAAAAGAATTACTATAATATCTTTAAACCGAACTATTTAGAATGATTCAAAATAAACCTGCAAAGGGATGGCTTGTATGGGCATGCTGTTTGTTCTCTATTAATGCATTCTCGCAGTCCTCCATTCTGCTTAAATCGCCGGGCAATAACTTAACTGTTGAAGTTAATACAAAAGACAGCTTGTCCTGGAAGCTCATTAAAGGGAATGAAACCTTGCTGAGCCACGCTGTAGCGGGCCTGGGCATTGAAAATAAACCATACATTGGCTTTAATGAACAAATAAAGTCTGTTGAAAAGGTTACTAAAAACGATGTTATCTACCCGACAGTTGCTATAAGACAAAAGGCAATCAGAGATATTTATAATGAACTGAGAATAAACTTCAAAAGCGGCAATGCCATTATTTTCAGGGCTTATGATAATGGTGTTGCGTACAGGTGGCAAACTCAATTCAAAGATTCAATAAACGTAAAAAACGAAATTGTTGACTACGTGTTCCCGGATAATAACCGGGTGCTGTGGGGCATCGAGGAAAACAAACAGTTCTTGTCACATTTTGAGCTGTTATTCAAGGATAGCACTATAGCCTCTTTTTCAAAAGAGCAGCACTGCGGCCTTCCTTTATATGTATCTTCTGCTTCGGGAACAAAGATGCTTCTTACTGAAGCCGACCTGCTGGATTATTCCAATCTGTTCTTCTTCGGTACCGGCGGCAACAAAATAACCAGCGGCTTCCCTAAGGTGATACTTAAAGAAAGCCTGGTCAGGGACAGAGGTACCAAAATAGAAGAGAACGCAAATTATATCGCCAGGACGAATGGTTCCCGGTCTTTTCCGTGGCGTTTGGTGATGGTAGCTAATGAGGACAAAGCATTAATTGAAAACAATCTTGTGTTTCAACTGGCATCCCCCAATACCATTAAAAATACCGATTGGATCCTTCCCGGCAAGGCGGCCTGGGATTGGTGGAATGACAATAACATTTACGGGGTCGATTTCCGTTCAGGTATCAACAACCAGACTTACAAATATTATATCGACTTTGCGTCCAGATTCGGTTTGCAATACATTATCCTGGATGAAGGATGGTCAAAATCGACATGGGACATTACCCATCCCAGAGATTCGATCAATGTTCCCGAATTGGTAGCTTACGGCAGAACAAAGAATATCGGTGTCATTTTATGGACCCTCTGGCAACCTATGGATAAGGACATGGACAATGTATTGTCCACTTATGCGCAGTGGGGAGTAAAAGGTATTAAGGTCGATTTTATGGCGCGCGCTGATCAATATATGGTTAATTTCTATGAGCGACTGTCAGCAAATGCCGCCAGGCACCATTTGCTGGTAGACCTCCACGGTGCCTACAAGCCAACCGGCTTGAACAGACGGTATCCCAATATTCTGTCCTATGAAGGTGTAAGAGGTTTAGAAAACTATAAGTGGAGCGATGATGAAGCTACGCCTCCCCATGAAGTCACCCTACCGTTTACCAGAATGGTGCTGGGTGCAATGGACTTCACTCCGGGAGCGATGCGTAATGCCACCAAAAGGGATTTCCACATTAATTTTGATGCCCCAATGAGTCAGGGAACGCGGGCACATCAGGTAGCCATGTATACCGTTTATGAAAGCCCATTGCAAATGCTGGCCGACAATCCTTCGAATTATTTACGGGACACTGCCTGCACCGGGTATATAGCAACTTTTCCGACAACGTGGGATACAACAATTGCACTGGCAGGGACGATAAAAGAGTATGTGGCCGTGGCCAGAAAAAAGGGGAATCAGTGGTTTATAGGCGCTATGACAAACTGGAGTTCACGGGACCTGATGCTACATCTAGACTTCCTGGATCCAAACAAGAAATATAAAGTAAAAATGCTTTCCGATGGGATAAATGCTGACAGGTTCGGGGAGGACTATCGGATTTCGTATGCGGAGTGGGTAAAAGGGCAGGAGGTGTCTATTCATATGCAGCCCGGAGGTGGATGGAGTGCGATTCTGACGGAGGAGTAATTATAACGAAATACCATAGTATCGAATTAGTTTTATCTGTAAAAGGCAACCAAGACTGGTTGCCTTTTTCTTTTATTCCCTAGTCCAATAATTCTCTATCTAGGACTCTGAGTTAACAATTTCACGCATTGCATCTAAGAATACATCAATTTCTGCAATGGTATTATAGTAGTGTGGTGATGCACGAATGGCCCACTGCACTTGCTTTTCATCAAAATCGATAACAGCAAAATTGCGATAGCTGGGCACTACGTTTATTTTTCGTTGTAATAGTGCATCGGTAATTATTTTTGGTTGTAAGCCGTCAACGGTAAAGGTTACTAATCCTCCCACTTCGGGACCTCTGTCCAGTACGCTGATCTTATTAATGCCAGCTAACTGATTACGCATATAGGTTGATAGTCCTTTTACTTCCTGCCATATTTTATCCTCTCCAATCGCTAAGCAATACTCAATAGCTTTTGCGGTGCCCAGTATCAACGCATAGGCAAATTCCCAGTCTTCATAACGCATTCCATCCGGCCGTTGCTTGTATTCATCTTTTTCAATCCATTCTGCACCACGCATGTCAATGAAAAGCGGTTCCAGTCCCTGCTCAAGTGCCTTATCAGATATGTATAAGAAACCGGTGCCCCGCGGCCCCCTTAAAAACTTCCTTCCGGTTACACTCAGGAAATCACATTGCAATTCCTGTACATCGACTTTCATTTGTCCTATCGACTGGCAGGCATCAAGGATATACCATGTTTTACCAGGATGTTTCTGGGTGTAATGTTTATAAATTTCTGCAATCTCATTAACAGGTTGAACAAGCCCTGAGTTGGTTGGAATATGTGTAATGGCGAGTAATCGAGGTTGCAGCTTCATTAATTTTTGTTCCAGGTCCTCTAAGTCAACACCTCCACCCCGTGCATTTTTTATTCTTACGATTTCGATACCAAATCGCTTTTTACACGATAGGAACTGTATCTGGTTTGAAATAAAATCGTCGTTATCGGTAAGAATAATATCCCCTTGCAAAAAGGGGATGGATGAAAGTGCCCGTGTATATGAATCAGTCGCGCTGGCGGTAAAGGCAATGTTTGATGGTTTGCAGTTGATAAGTGTTGCAGCCAGTTCATAAAATTGCAGAATAGCATTGGTGCGTAAAGCCGATGCCTCGTATCCACCGATTTGTGATTCCAGTTTAATATGTTCCAAAATTGCGTGGGTTACAGTATTAGGCATCAATCCTGCTCCTGCATTATTAAGATGAATAACCTGGCTGCATCCGTCAGTATCCTCTCTGAAAGCAGTAATTTCTTTGTCTGAGAAAATTCTATTCATTATTTGAGATTTATGATTTGCTGATGTTGCTGAATTCGGCAATACTCCATTTCTACTCGCTGCCTGAACTTTAAATATTTCCATTTTTTTCTTTTAAATTATACTTGCAAATGTATCTAAGGCTACCTGCAGAATTTGTGCAAATAGCTCTAACCGAAGCTCTTTTTAACTAATTATCCGACCAAAAACAGGAAAAAAATGCAAGCGCTGGATGAATATGACAAAATGCTTTTACGGCAATTACAACAGAATAATAAAGCAACAGCCGACGAACTGGCCAACATGGTAAATTTAAGCGCAAGCGCTGTACAACGCAGGCTGAAAAGATTACGTGATGAAAAGATCATAGAAGCAGATGTTGCCATCATCTCACCTGTTGTTGCCGGTATTTCCATCACTTGTATAGTGGAAGTAATATTGCAGGAAGGGAATTCAAAGGCAATAGATACATTCAAAGCCACCATGCAACAATGCTCAGAGGTAATGCAATGTTATTTTGTAACTGGCGCCTACGATTTTGTGCTTATTGTAAATGCAACGGATATGAAACATTATGAGGAGTTTTCCAAGAAATGGCTAATGGATAATTCGAATGTGAAGCATTTTTACACGCATGTAGTGATGGATAAAGTGAAAGTGGGGTATAGTGTTGCGATATAGATGACCGCGCCCTTACTGATTTGTACCAATTATTTCTATTTTTTCCTGAAGAGTAATATAATCAAAGAAAGAAATTATGAAACTTCTCCTCACTTCCGCCGGCATCAGCAACCCGAGCATTCACGACGCGCTGGTTGACCTCTTGGGCAAACCTGTTGCCGAAGCAAGCGCCCTTTTCGTACCGACGGCGATATACGCTCTGCCCAATGGTACTGACATCGCACGAAAAGTGATTTGCGGATCAATGGGCGACCCTTTCTGCGATCTGGGTTGGAAGTCGTTGGGCGTGCTGGAGCTCACTACGCTGCCTAGCATTAATCAAAACCTTTGGATTCCCATGCTTCAGCAAACTGACGCCTTGTTGGTCGGTGGCGGCGACTGTCAGTATTTGTGTTACTGGCTGCAGCAGTCCGGTCTGGCAGATCTATTGCCGTCCTTACTGCATAAGATGGTCTATGTAGGCTTGAGCGCCGGGAGTATGGTGATGACCCGGTATGGAACAACCTACAATGGCCATACACTGCCGGCGGAAAGCAATAAATCGCTGGGGCTGGTCAATTTTGCACTGCATCCTCATTTGGATCATGAGTCGTTTCCGGAGAATTCACTGGACAACATTGAAAAGCTGGCAGCCACGATATCCGTACCGTCATATGCGATTGATGATCAGACCGCCATTAAAGTGAACGAAGGCACTATTGAGGTCATATCCGAGGGCCACTGGAAGCTGTTAAGCAATAAATAAGAAGTTACTTACCTACAAAGACAAACAATATCAGGTACGTAACAGTGAAGAAGTATCGAGGCTTTTCTTGCTGATCCTGCAATTAGACAATTATCTAGCCAGTTGATGAATGATTATCGCCATCACCACTTAAAAATAGTCAAGTATTATGACCATACAATGAGTCTGTCAAAATGTACACTTTTTGCTGACTCCCTATCCCGTTTAATACTATGCCTCTCTATTTGTCGAAACATTAATCAGCAATGTTAGGGCTATTGGAAAGGCCGACTTTCCCCGTTAGCATTTTCAGCGCCTGTGATGGTCCCCGCGATAGCTATCAATTGATCCAATACTTCATTTAACGATCGTATCGAATTATTTTGTTTATAATGCAGATCGGGGAACTTATCTGATGACAAAATTCTTAGTCCTTTAGCGTGGAACTCAACTAAAGAAGGGTCATCGACTCCCTCAACCCATTTGACTTTAAATTTAATGCCATACGTTTTAAGCTCCTGATAGAGTCTTGCAGAGCTGGCATTAGTCAGATAAAAACAGTATTTATCTGCCTGTGGCGCTTGTAAATATCGGTTAAGGCCTACCCTTGTTGTGTATCTGAACTTTAAAGGAGTTATTTTCTCCGGCATCGACACTAATTCTATATCCCTCAAAGAAAACACAATATATTGCTCATCTCTATGATCCCAGGAGGTACCGACCTTCCTAAGTTCATTCTTTGTCATTATTTCCCATTTCTCCACATTACAAAGAAAAGCCTCTTTAGTGCCAGCTTTGCAAATAAGCATCCGTTTCGTCAAAAATAATTTAGAGTTTATGTTTTTCTTATAGGGAATATGATAAATAAGTTTTTGCGTTAAAAAATCAATTCGCTCCTGCTGGCTTGCTTTCTGTATAACACCGATTGTCACCCATTCAGTCCAAGCATCCTTATTTTTTACATACTCTGTATCATCTATTCCAATAAATTGTTCAAAAAGTGTCTCCGGTTGATGCTTATTTATCAACTTATTCAAAAACTCGCTCACCAGGGAGGACTTACTAGGGAGGAACGGCAATGCCCCGATGTTTACTGCCTCAATGCTGTTAAAGAAAATATTTTCTCTGAACTTTTCTTCGGATAACGGGTAGGGATATAATATAATACCTCCCAGGTTTTTTGTGGCTTTCTTGTATGAAGAGCTAGCCGCTGGCTCTGTATGTAAAATCGCATCACGATAACGATGTAACTGTCCTATTGAATCTTCCGGGGCATTGAAGCACCCCTTCTCCTTATCGGTACTGCTATCAAACCGGTATTTTGCATCAAACAGGTACCAAAAGGGCGTTTCATAATTTCTCTTAGTAAATTCTATGGAATAATCGGGACATTGATTATACGTGAAAATTTTCTTCTTGTCTTTTTTAAATGACTTATGGAAGTATATAGACGTTGTTTCTCCTGTATCAGCTTTTTTAAACGTAACCCTCGACTCTTCTCCTTTTTTTAAGTTAACACTATACTTACCATCCTTTATTTTAATCAGGTCTTGATAATCTATTTCAACCGTATTTTGCTCCTTTAGAATCTGCACCAGCTTCAGAAAACACCAATATTCATATAAAACATCAATGTTCTTGGGATCAATCTTAAATATATCGCTGTTATCCAATTCCAACCCTCTTGTCAGCAATATATATATATGCATAAAATCCCTGTATCCAGCCCCTCTCGTAAGCATTGTTAAGGAATGTGGCTTTTCTTCAAATTTACCAGCTTCTTTATAAGGAGAGGTTTGCAATAATCCCTGGAGTCGTCCCAGATTCCGTTGCATTTTTTTAACCAATGCGGCATGATTACCTGATCGGGAAGCGTTTTCTATATGTTTTATAAATTCCTTTAATCTTTTTATAATCCCTGTAACCGCCGAGACAATAAATCGGTTTTCATACGTATTATAGGTTACTTGCTTATTGGATGACAATGCATGCGAGTAGCTTCTGTCTGGGAATACATTGATACCTCTCTGAAGATTATTAGCATACCTCCCATTTTTAACTAGCCAGTTTAAATTTCTTTTTGAAGCCGATTTTATTTTTTCAACTGGCAGAACCTGTTCAGGTCGTTCTATTTGATGTTTAGGTTGACGCTTAATAACTTCAAGGCTAATAATCAATTGATCAAATAGTGCGTCCAAAATATTCCACCATTCATTTTCAATCGGCTGGCCTTTTATTTTCGCCCTGCTTTTCCGAAAAGTATCCTTTAGATAATCATATGCCAGATTATAAACAATGCTGGAAATATCAGCCATCATAGCCTTGTAATCCGACCGGTAGTCCATCTTCTGGGGAAAAACTTCCGTCACCAATTCAAAAATTGACTTATCGTTTGCATCTAATAATTCAATTTTTGTTCCTCCTACTTCATTTGCAAAAGCGAATTCGCCGGTAAGCAAATGACTTAACCCACTTTTCCAAGATTTTTTAATTCCCCGGTTATTAACTCGCAATTCAAATGGTGCAGAAAAATTGCTCTCCTGGTTAATGTGGTAAGAGTAATGGATTTTTTGCCATTCAAAGAAATAAAAAGGGGCGTCTTCTAGCTCTTTCCCAAATCCTTTTAAACTAAACGCGATATCCGGACCATTATCTGGATGATAAAAATCCCATTGGGGCTTGAGTATCTCCAGTTTGAGTACACCCCAGCCCTCATTTTCAAATTTATATATCTGATGATCGCTCACGGCCAAAAGTGTGTAATACGATCTTCATCAAACCGTTTCAACATAAATCTTATTTTTTCCAGTGACAACGGATATTTTGGGTTTTCACCTTCGGTCTTTTGGTTTTCTAATTTCTTCAGCAATTTATTCAGTATGCTCTGAACTCTCTCTGAACTACCCTCTATACGTGGGAGTACTTTTTGCATTAATTGAAAATCAAAT
Organism: Chitinophaga sp. CF418; assembly: GCF_900142925.1. Taxonomy (GTDB): domain Bacteria; phylum Bacteroidota; class Bacteroidia; order Chitinophagales; family Chitinophagaceae; genus Chitinophaga. The sequence goes on along the minus strand of NZ_FRCN01000002.1, from coordinate 465,145 downwards.
GCTGTACTATCATCAACTAATTTATCTTTCTTATTATTAAGCAGGTAGAATGCAATTTCATCCCTTACCCTATACGCAAAATGCAAACCGCCCTCCTTAAGTATGTTATTTATCTCTATCAGCAACCCCATATCCTTAGTTAAACTCTTCTTGTCATCGGCCGTCAATTCCGAAGCATGCAGATAAGTAGTTTTTAAGAAATCATTCTCGATACCAGATAGCTCTTCCAATCGAACGTTATTATCTTCGCCCCAAAGCAGATCGATACTGTTCATTTCAATAGTATTGGCCCTATCCAACACTTTCCTGGAAAAAGTGTGAGTCGTTTCATCCATATTAACTGTACCGATAAGATATAGGTTATCAGGCCAGCCTAAGACTTCGAACTCCTTTCTATTCCTGGCGCCTGTTAACATTTCATGTCTTAACAAGGGGTCCGTGATTATTTCCCCGTTCTGATCCCATTCTCTTGTTTCAATCACACTCAGGAAATCACTAAAATAGTGCTCTACTCTTGCGAGGTTCATTTCATCTAAAATGAAAAAAAATGGCTTCTTCTTATCTCCCTTAGCTTTCTGTATTGCCAATAGTAAATCCTTGGCGATAAAGTTGCCGTCCAAAGAGGTATAGCCCAACAGATCACTGCCATCTGCCCAATCAGGCCTCACAGATACCTGTATCACATTTTCCTTTAACCCAATAGCAGCGGCAAACTTCCTGGGCAACTGAGTTTTACCTGTTCCTGAAACACCAGCCAATATCACAAATGGTTTCGTCCGTAAGGCGAGGTAAAAATTAGCAATCTCCTCAGTCTTATATTGAAACCCTGTACCTTTGATATAGTTATGAACATGGTCTATTATCTGCCGGTTGGACATAGTATTTTTCACCACGGCTTTTCTTAAGTTTTGATGATTTTCCGAATATGTAGCTATAAAATTTTCCAGTGAGCCGAATTCATCAAGGATCCGCTTGGTTTTAGCTTCCGCAATTCTTGTAAAGCCCTGAAATCTTTTTGGTAAATATTCCTCTGTATCACTTAAGGGCAATGGAGGGTCTATAATTTCAGGTTTTGAGAAAAAATACATGTATTCCCATAGTTCTCCCTCTGCACTTTCTCCCCATAGTGCTCTGGCTAGTTGTTTATTGCGTACTTTTAATATGATGCGGGCAACATGATGAATTTTTAAGTCCCAATAGGTCAGGATACGATCTCCCTCTTCCATTTTCTCCCAATACAGTATGCCACGGCCCGGCCGGGATCCCCAACAGTAAAAACCGCTTCCATCTGACCGGCCAAATAGTGTATTAAAATCTTCCGGGGCTAAATGTTTCCTCAGGATATCAACATCAACGCTATTTAATACAGTATCTCTAAAATGTTTTTGTGCATCCTTCTCAGCTGCCGTAAAAACAAAAAAATTCATAGATCAGTATATTTCTTTGCTATCCCTTTTGCTTTATCAATAGGATAATTTTTCTCATTCATTTTTACTTTCTCAAGAATGATCTGCTTTATATCAAAAGCATAGTTATTCGCTAACAACAAGGCAAATATGAATACGTCCGCCAGCTCCTCTTTTATTTTATTCTGGTCCGCTTCGTCTGCATTCTTCCAGAGAAATTGCTCCAATAACTCACCCGATTCAATACTAATAGCCAATGCAAGATCTTTTGCATTATGAAATTGCTCCCAATCCCTTTCGTCCCTGAACTTTTTCAGTAATACCGTTATTTCCTCCAGATCTGTCATTTATTTGGTTTATAAAGCCTCATTATGATTAAAGATACCGATTTATGAACACCCATTTATTAATATGTGCAGCCAAAATTCAAAATTTTTAATAGGCTAAATCAAATAGGGGATGCTTAGAAAAGGGGGATATAGATATTTAGCGGCAAATCCAGGTTCCAAAAGACTTTCTGGGTTTTAAAATTGCCTGAATTTCGAACATGGAGGTGAGTAATGCTAACAGGAAGGAGAGATACCGTAATCTATAATGCGTGTCTAAGGCCTTGAAGTGGAATAAAACAAAAAAGGCAATCATCTCTGATTGCCTTTTTTGTTTTATTCCCCTAAAGTTACGGATATCTAACAATATCCTGCAAGATTTGGTTACATTCAGCACTTTAGCAGTGCCAACATAATGACAATTCGGCATTGAGATAGTTGAGTGTTTTTTTGCTCAAGACTGTCCATAATCCTATTAAAGCCCTTCACTTAAAGACTAAAAATCAGCAATTTATAAATTTATTGTATTTTTGGTGACAACGTGTGATGCTCTGTAAAACACCACAATAGACTTTACAATGGCACACAGAATTTCGCAAATTAAGATTGTCAATTACAAATCGATTGTCGCAGAAACTTTTGAGCTTTCGAATTACACCCCTCTTGTCGGATATAACAATGCAGGCAAGACTAACATTTTAAACGCCATCAAATGGCTGTTGAGGAAAAATAGTCTCTCATCAGAAGCTTTTTATGATCCAGCCCTGCCTGTTGAAATGGAAGGATCTATCGAGGATATTGATAATAATATCTTGCAACAACTAACACAAAATCATAGAACTTCTATCCAACAGTATATTGTCAACGGCAAATTACAAGTTAAACGCATTCAGAATCAACCCAATGCAGCTTCGGCTGATGTAAAATTATGGGTCTTTAATCCAGCAGCTACTGATCCCGCTGATCCATGGGTATCAAATCCTACCGGAATAGATAACGCAATAAATCTACTATTCCCTGAACCAATACACATAGGTGCAATGGAAAACTCAGAAGAGGATATTAGCAAATCCAAAACAACCACTACAATTGGAAAATTATTGGCTGAGATAATTGGGCCTATTGAAACTCAATATGGAGCTCAGATATTAGGACATTTAGCCGGCTTAAAAGACTTATTAGATGCGGAGGGTGTAAATCGCGCAAACGAATTGACGCAATTTGATACAGAAGCAAATAGGAAAATTGATATTTTTTTCCCAGATGTAAATATTAAAGTTCATGTCCCTACACCTGAAATAAAGGAGGTATTTGGAAAGGGGACAATTCGGGTTTACGAAAATCAAGCGCAGATTGGAAAAGATATATCAGCATTGGGAAATGGTGCTCAGCGCTCGATACAAATGGCACTAATCAGACATTTGGCAGAATTGAAACGAGGCAGTCAAGCACAAGCGGGTACAACTCTGTTGCTAATCGACGAACCTGAACTTTATCTTCATCCTCAAGCGATCGAAGTTGTAAGAGATGCTCTCAAATCGCTATCTACCCAAAATTACCAAGTAGTGTTTTCTACGCATTCTGCTGTAATGATAACTCAAGATGATGTTGCTGATACAATCTTAGTACGGAAAAATCTTGCACAAGGAACACATAAAAAGCAAACCCTAAAAGCAGCCATTCCGCAGGTGGTACAAGATGCTCCCAGTCAGATGCAACTACTCTTCGCTCTTAGTAATTCGACTAATATATTATTCTCTGAGAAAGTAGTTTTGTCAGAAGGTAAAACCGAGCAACGGCTGATTCCAAAGATCGCCGAAAAGGTAACTGGTAAAACTTTAGGGCTTCACAAGACGGCATTTGTACCAATGAACGGCAGCGGTAATACTCAAAAATCTATTAGGGTTCTTGATGCGATGGCTTTACCAACTAAAGCTATTGTTGATCTAGACTACGCTTTTAAGCAGGGAATTAGTAACGGGCATCTACCGGCTGGTGATCCCGATATTACTGCATGTATTCAACATTTGGGTCATATAGCTGTCGCAAAAGGAATTACACTTGGTACTGACAACTTACCAGCAAAGAGTTCTACACTTTCGGCCGCACAGGGATTCTCGATATTGGCTGCAGAACCTACAGTCTCTCAGAATATTGACAATATTCACGGTAAACTACTTGCCCAAAATATTTGGATTTGGAAAAAAGGTACTATCGAAGATCACTTAGGGCTCACGAGCAAAGATGAAGCAACTTGGGCGAATTTTTGTAATCAGCTAAAGACAACCACATTACAAACACTTGTGCCAGATCATACAGGGGTGGAAAACTGTATCTCTTGGATGATAAGTTAATCCAAAAGATATCCGATCGTGATACATGACATAAAAATAAAAGGTCTGCAATGCAGACCTTTTATTTTGAGTGCTCCCCCTGCTGGACTTGAACCAGCGACCCTCTGATTAACAGTCAGATGCTCTAACCAACTGAGCTAAGGAGGAGTGTTTTTCCCGTTTCGGGATTGCAAAAATAGACAATTTTTCATTTCTGCAAAATTCTTTTCAGATTTTTTTTCAAAACGAATCCACCAATACCAGCAAACGCCTATCCACTGCGGAATCCCGGGTATAAAAATTCACAAATTGCAGGTCAAGTCTCGTCACCGGGAAGTAAGGAAAGGCCTGCAATACCTTACAACGATGCCCCAGGGCAACCAGTGAATCTTTATACTGAGGAGTAGTGTAAACAAGCAAAGGACCAGGAGGTAAACTGTCATATATCAGCCGGGGAGCATCCAGATAATACTCCAATGAATAGGAATGCGCCCGGTAAAACCCAACTGCTCCTCCTTTAAGGTGCTCATTCGCATAAAATGCAGCCGCGCTTCCACTTTGGTAACGCAACACATCCGGATAGAACAGCCCGTTTAAAAAAAGATTCAGCGCTACACTCGCCAGGCAGGTGCGGAAGAACACCCTCGCTATTCCTTTCAATGGCAGCCATATAAAAACGCCTGTTACGATCACGATCAATACAACTGCCACAAAATTGATTTGAGGCCGGTAAAGCGCCCATAAACCAGGAATAGCAACAGCTATTATACCGATGATGACATACTGTGTAATACGGAAGGCCTTTTCTTTTTTAATAGACAGGATATACTGTACTGTCAGGATCGAAAAGAAAGGAAAAATAATATTCAGGTAGTGCGGCAACTGGAATTTAGACAATGAGAACAACAGAAAAGTAATGAGCGCCCCGCTGATGCAATAATATTCCCGTGCCTGACGCCCTTTCCGGATAAAGGCGATCACCGCCACATACAGGAAAATAGACCAGGGCAGGAAGGCCCAGAGCACAGTATGCAGGAAGAATGACGGATCACCACTGCCCTTGATAGGTCCTGAGTTCATGAACCGCCCGAACTGACTATCCCAGAAAAAGAAGCGGATGCCCGATACCCCGGTCTGTCCGAAAACAACCTTCTCCGGATGAGCATCAAATTGCTGGTATAATGCATATAACTCCGGCGTAATGAACACACAGACCAGCATAGCTACAATCAGCCAGCGTACGTGAAACAATTCCCTCCACTGCTTTGTGAACACAAATTGCCCTATCTGGGCAAATCCTATCGGCACCAATGCAAAAGGTCCCTTTGTCATTAGGGCAAAGGCGGCCAGCAATGCCCCCGGGAGCAATTGCCGCTTGTACAGATGATATACACTTCCGATGATCAGCCCTGTAAGGTAAGGCTCTGCACGAACGTCTGTACTGGATATAACAAGATGTTCAGCCGTCAGTAGAATACAGACTGACCAGCGGGCTACCTGCTCTCCGTAAAGATCTTTCGCGAAACGGTAGGTATAAGCTACTCCCAACATCAGGAATAAAAAAGCGGGAAACTTGTAAGCAAAGGTCGTAAACCCAAAGAGATGATAGGAGAGTGCCGCCATCCAGAAAGGGAAATGGGGCTTATCCAGCCAATCCTGGCCATCAACAAACAGGTTCAGGTAATCATGATGCTGCACCATATGTTTGGCAATGCCGGCATATAAAGCGCCATCAGGCTCCATAATAGTAACCGGCAGACCGCTGATATGTACAAAGATCAGCAACCCGATCATCCACAGGCTGACTTTCTTTTCTGTAACAGAAGATAGTGACATGCGCAAAAGTTACAGCACTGCTGCCACTTCCACAAAGCCCAAGGGGAGTTTAATCGAAAATTAACAGGGTTACCAACCGAAAAGACTGGACTTCTCGAATCCTATATACAGACCATCTTCCCGCTGCTCCAGCGGATACGTCTTCAGGTAAAAACCTTCCCCACTGCTGTTGTATCCGTTCTTAATGTTAAACCGGTACCTGTGCAGCGGACATACAACATTACCGGCATCATCTATAAAACCATCTGCCATGATACCGCTTGCATGCGGACATTTATACGCAAATGCATAGATCTGCTGCTCATATAGGGTATAACAGATCTTTTTGCCGTGGACCTCTATTACACCTATCTCTCCCTCCCTTGCATACAGGTCTGATAAACGATGCCAGTTGTATTGTTTTGCCATGTCTAATAAAAATACTCGCTCTTGTATGGGTAACGTTCCCTGTATAGGGTCACAACTTTATCCATGATAGTCTGACGTAGTTCATCAATATTCTTACGCTCTAAAGCGGATATGAACACACAATTGCCCTGTGTCCTGGTTTCCCAGTTCTCTTTCAGCTGGTTCAGGATGTCCTGTTTAATATCATCAGCCAGCCATTTGTCAAACGTCTGCTGCTCATACAGATCCATCTTGTTAAAGATCATGATGCTGGGCTTGTCGAAAGCCTTCAGATCATGCAGGGTACGGTTCACCACTTCCACCTGGTCTTCATACTGCGGATGGGAAACATCTACTACATGCAGCAGTATATCACTTTCCCTTACCTCATCCAGTGTAGATTTGAAACTCTCTACCAGGTGGTGGGGCAATTTGCGGATAAACCCTACAGTATCGCTCAGCAGGAATGCTGTCTGGTCAAACACCACCTTACGGGTAGTAGTATCCAGTGTAGCGAACAGTTTATTTTCGGCAAATACCTCGCTCTTGCTCAGCAGGTTCATGATAGTACTCTTTCCCACGTTTGTATATCCTACCAGGGCTACACGAATGTATTCCCCGCGGTCCTTGCGCTGGGTAAGCGACTGTTTGTCAATCTCAGCAAGACGTTTCCTCAACAGGGATATTTTATCCTTGATGATACGACGGTCCGTTTCAATTTCCGTTTCACCCGGACCACGGCTACCAATACCACCTCCCTGTCTTTCCAGGTGACTCCACATCCCTTTCAGGCGGGGCAGGATGTACTGATACTGCGCCAGTTCCACCTGTACTTTCGCCTGAGCCGTACGGGCACGGCGGGCGAAGATGTCCAGGATCAGGTCACTACGGTCTATCACCTTCACATTCAGCACCTTCTCTATGTTGGCTATCTGGGAGCCCGTCAGCTCATCGTCAAATATGACAAGGTTGATATTTCTGCCGTTAATAAAGTCCTTAATCTCTTCCAGCTTACCCTTTCCCACAAAAGTAGCCCTGTCGGGATGAGACAGTTTCTGGGTAAATCGCTTTACAGTAGTAGCGCCGGCGGTCTCCGCAAGGAACACCAATTCGTCCAGGTACTCCTGTACCTGACGCTCTGATGACTGCTCCTTATGAATCAATCCCACTATAACCGCCCTCTCTTCCTGTTGTACAACTTGTTTCTTCTCAATCAAAGTTTATAAAAATTTACTGCAAAGGTATGGAATTAGTCCATAGCCCCATAGCGGCAGGGTATAGCCGATAATCAGCCGGCCCTGGCTCTACAAGTGACTATTTTACCTACATTTAGTATCCAAACAAAATCTGAACATGCATAAATCACTTTTGTTAACATCACTTTTTATATCAACTATGGCAGTGGCCCAGCAGAAAATGACGCCTGAGCTGCTCTGGCAATTGGGCAGAGTCAGCGGGGAAACAATTACGGCAGATGGTAAAACAGTTATCTATGGCGTTTCGCGGTATAATATCGCGGAAAATAAAAGCGAAAAGAACCTTTACGCCATCCCCCTTACAGGAGGCGCTGCTAAACAGATCACTACGGAACCCGGTGCTGAGGGAGATGTCAGCGCTATAGCCGGACAAAAGATCAGATATTCCTATAAAGGTCAGCTGTGGGAAGTCGATGCCGATGGCACCGGAGCGGCCCAGATCACTCATGTTGAAAGTGGATTACAGAATATCCGCGTTTCCCCTGATGGTAAACATCTTCTGTTCTCTAAAGAAGTGAAGTTAAAAAAAGTGGCTGGCAGCGATTTCTATCCTGATCTTCCTAAATCCAATGTGCAGATATACGACAATCTCAATTACCGCCACTGGGATACCTGGGAAGACGGCAACTACCAGCATGTATTTTATGCCACCTACGAGAATGGTCAGATAGGCAGTCCCGTAGATATTATGGAAGGTGAATTGTACGACAGCCCGCAGATGCCCTTCGGCGGCTCAGAAGATATGATCTGGAGTCCCGATGGCAAAAGCATCATCTACGTTGTCAAAAAGAAATTCGGTAAAGAATATGCTGTCAGCACCAACACTGACATTTACGAATACAACCTGGAAACCCGCACTACCAAAAACCTTTCTGAAGGACTGGCCGGCTATGATGTAGCTCCTTCCTTCAGTCCCGATGGCAAATATCTGGCCTGGCTGGGTATGGCAAAAGATGGTTTTGAGGCAGATAAGAACGACATCATCGTACTGGATCGTGCTACCGGTAAACGTACCAATCTTACCAAAGACTGGGATGGTACGGTTGCTTCCATTTATTGGAACAAAGAAGGCAGGCAACTGCTTTTTCTTGCAGTGGTAAAAGGTACGGAACAATTACTGGAGATCACCCTGCAGAAAGATATAGCTGCCACCACCACTAAAAATATCCGCCAGGTAACAGAAGGCGACTTCGATATCAGCGGCATCATTGGTCAGGTTGGAAATACACTTGTGGTATCCCGTACTGATATGAACCATGCTGCAGAACTCTTTACGCTGCAACTGCCTAAAGGCACCCTGCAGCCACTCACTACGGTGAACAAAGAGACCTACGACAAAACCGGCATGTGTAAAATTGAAAAACGCTGGATCAAAACTACAGACAACAAAGAGATGCTGGCCTGGGTAATATTCCCACCCGATTTCGATCCTGCTAAAAAATACCCGACATTATTATACTGCCAGGGAGGCCCCCAGTCTGCCCTTTCCCAGTTCTATTCCTATCGCTGGAATTTCCAGCTGATAGCTTCACAGGGTTACATTGTGGTCGCACCTAACCGTCGCGGTATGCCCGGACACGGTGTGGAATGGAATGCCGCTATCAGTAAAGACTGGGGAGGACAACCTATACGCGACTACCTCAGTGCCATTGACGCTGTAAGCCAGGAACCCTATGTAGATAAAAACCGCCTCGGCGCAGTAGGCGCCAGCTATGGTGGCTACTCTGTATATATGCTGGCGGGTACACACAATAATCGCTTCAAATCTTTCATTGCACATGATGGTCTTTTTGACCTGAAAAGCTGGTACGGCACTACTGAAGAACTATGGTTCGCTAACTGGGATATCGGCGCTTACTGGGACGCAGCCAACGCAAAAGTTTACAAAGAATTCAATCCCAGCGAATATGCCAATAAATGGAACACACCTATCCTGATCATCCAGGGAGGAACAGACTTCCGTGTAGGCATTGAACAGGGCTTGCAGGCCTTCCAGCTGGCACAGCTGAAAGGCATCAAAAGTAAACTGTTGTATTTCCCTGAGGAAAATCACTGGGTGCTGAAAGCACAGAATGCCCTGGTATGGCAAAGGGAATTCTTCCAATGGCTGAAAGAAACACTGTAAAAAATAACAGCGTATTAAGTACCAGCAGTTCAGCATTGCTGGTACTTAATACCTGATTGATAAATTATTTATAAATTCCCCAAAGTTATGTTCACCTCTCTCTTGCTGAATGTCCACGAAGGCATTGCCACTATCACTCTCAATCGCCCGGATGTCTATAACGCGTTTGACGATCCGCTGAGTTATGAATTACAGGATGCCCTTAAACAGGCAGAGAAAGATGCTGCCGTCAGGGTAGTAGTATTGACCGGCGCCGGTAATAAAGCCTTTAGCAGCGGGCAGGATCTGAAAGCTGCTTTAAATGGGAATGGCGGAAAACGCGATCTGGGAGAATCGTTGCATAAACGCTATAATCCTATTATCAGGGCTATACGGAATATGCCTAAACCTGTTATCTGTCAGTTGAACGGCATTGCAGCCGGAGCAGGTTGTTCCATCGCCCTGGCCTGCGATATGATCATTGCCAGCGAAACGGCAGCCATGGTGGAAATATTCATCAATATTGCCCTGGTGCTGGACTCAGGATCATCCTACTTCCTGCCACGCACTGTCGGCTATCACAAGGCTTTTGAGCTGGCCACCAAGGCTACGAAACTCTCAGCAGCAGAAGCGCAGCAACTAGGCTTTATCAATAAGGTGGTAAAACCGGAAGAACTGGAAGCCACCGTACATGCAGAAGCATCTTTTTACGCCAATGCGCCTACCAAGGCTATTGCCCTGCTGAAAAAGATGCTGACAAAAGGCATGACCGAAAACCTGGACGCAGTGCTAGATTATGAGGCTTACTGCCAGGAAATTGCCGGCAATACTGCCGACAACACCGAAGGGATACAGGCCTTCCTTGAGAAGCGTAAACCTGTTTTCAAGGGTAATTAAAGCCGGCCGGCTCCATAGCTGATCGCATATTACAACACACTGTTAATAAAAGCGGAAAGGGCGCCTCTTTGACGAGACGCCCTTTCCGCTTTTAATATTTCTATTCGGCAGATTATAAGCCGCTGAGCATAAATCCGAAGGAATATGGATTCACGTCATAAGTACCGTTATCCTTGAATATACCATTCAAAGCATAAGTACCATATAATGCGAAGTTACCGTAACCAACCCTTGCAGTACCTGCAAAACGCCATGTATTGAAGAGACGTTTGCTGGCTTCTTTTTCAATCAGTTTTGAACCATTTACATTGCTCACTGAACGCGTATGTGCATTCACCAGGTTACCTAATTTCAGACCCACACCCACTTTAAAGCCTTTGTTTGCATTCTCAGGAACCTGACGATAGCGCAGTTCCAATGGTATTTCCAGGTAAGTAGCTGCCAGCTTGAACTTGCTGTAAGCAGTAGTTTCCTGGAAATCAGGAACAGTAGATGCATTTCTTAAGTCCAGGCTCATTTTACTCAGATGGTAATGATCAGACCCTATTCCCAAACCTGCCGCAAGGCTGAAATTAGTTTTCTGCAAAGGAATATCGTACATAAATGCAATATTGAGCTGGCGGTTAAAACCAGTATTAATACCACTAGCTCCCGTACCAGTCAATCCAACATATCCCAACTGAATCACTAAGAAATCCTTGGAATGTGTGGCTGCTCCCATAGCTGTATTAGCAACCGCATTCTTGGCATCCTGTGCAAAAACGCCAAAAGAAGCCGCCATTAGTCCCAGCGAAAAGAATAATTTCTTCATGTTTAAGTATAAAGTCTTGAAAAAGAATATTAGGCAAATTTAATGGAATAGGAATAAAACAAAGGGTTAAAATATTTATAAAATATTAGCGCCTGTTTGTATCTCTATCTACCCCCTTTCCGAATACCGTTCTAAAAACATATCTTTCAGCTGTATAATATGTTACAACCTATGGAAGAATCCAGTAACCACATAAACCGGCGTGCAACAGGGTGTGCTAAATGTCACAACCCCAAATATGAACGTGGCTATAAGGTGCGGCTTTGCAAGAACTGCCGGCGGGAATTGTCCCGGTACCCCATTACAAGAGAAGTTATCTGGGGAGCATTAGGGGTAAGCGTTATATTGCTGCTTGCCTTATTCCGTTTACCCACTTACTTCAAAGCAGGGGTCGATTATATGAAGGGTGTACAATTTGCCAAAGAACGTAGATACACCAGTGCTGAAAAGATCTTTACCGCCACACTACAGAAATATCCCGAACATACCAGCTCTGTTGTGCACCTCATCACTGCGGCTTATTTCAATGATGACCTGTCCCGTGCAGACAGCCTGTTGGCCGTACTGACAGACAAGGCAAAAAACTTAGATGATACGGACCTCATAGAAGAGCTTAGCGTTATAACAGATAATAGTCAGTACTACAATATTCAGGACCATACAATTGACAGCTTGCTGAATACATTGGTGACCGATACCCCTGCCTGCCGTAAATTACTGGAAGATTATCTGCTTAAAGCCCCCCATGACCTTGCAGCTGCGGCTAAACTGGCATCCGTTTACCTTGATATCAACAATTATAAGGGAGTCGATAGCCTGTGCAGAAAAGCAATACATGATGCTCCGCTATTCAGGCCGCCATATTATATAATGCTGGCGTCCTTAAAAGAGCAGAAAAAATATAAAGAGGGACTTGATCTTTCACAGCAACTACTCGTGCAAAACAAGGAATCCCTGTCCGCCCTCGTTATATTTACTACATTCCAGCTTAAGCTAAAAAAAGATAAGGAAGCCCTGATCTCTGCCCGGCAGGCATTTGATCTGGCGCCGGATACTCCGGAAGCACTCACAACTCTTTCCCTTGCCTGCCACTTTAATCACCAGCAGGAAGAATCCAACCGCATTCTGGCAAAACTGAAGAACATGCCTGCTAAGGATAGCAGCCAGCTGGAAGAACTGCAGAATATCATAACCGATAAAACTCCCTACAGGGACTAAAATAACTACATGAACAGGATACCTGGCGTTTATCTGGCCTTAATCACTTTTCCGGGTGTAGTGGTGCACGAGTTTGCCCACCAGCTCTTTTGCCGCCTTTGCGGAGTAGCGATCTTCGATGTAAAATACTTCCAGCTGGCTGATCCCGTAGGATATGTACAGCATGAACCAGTAAAGAAACCGATTCACCAACTGCTCATTAGTGTAGGTCCTTTCATTGTCAATAACATACTGGCGCTGGCAATTGCCTTCCCGGCGGCCATACCTGTATTCATGTTCAATGATGGCTCACTCTTCGACTTCCTGTTGTTGTACCTGGGACTCTCCATCGCTATGCATGCCTTCCCAAGTACCACAGATGCCAAAGTTATGTGGGAAGCGATCTGGCACGGAAAAGATACACCGTTATGGCTAAAGATCATTACCGTTCCAATCACAGGCCTGATCTATGCGGGCGCCATGGGTTCTTTGATATGGCTTGACCTGGTCTACGGAATGGGCATCGCCTTCGGATTACCCATACTGATCATTGATTTCTTTTCGCGGGTGATGTAAATCTCATAAAAAAAGAAGGACGTACCGCTAACTGGTACGTCCTTCTTTTTATCAATAAGTCTTGCATTAACTGAACAGGTAAAGCACATCTTCCTTGGTGAGCTTCTTCACAAATCCGGAATCATCTGCAATGATCTCCTTCACCAGTGATTTTTTCCGCTCCTGTAATTGCAGGATCTTCTCTTCCACAGTATCCTTACAAATCATACGATAAGCGAAGATATTCTTCGTCTGACCAATACGGTGAGTACGGTCGATGGCCTGCTGTTCTACCGCCGGGTTCCACCAAGGGTCTACGATATATACATAATCAGCCGCTGTCAGGTTAAGACCCACACCACCCGCTTTGAGGGAGATCAGGAATACCCTGCAGTCATCGTTGGACTGGAAATTCTGTATCGCGCGTTCGCGTTCCGTTGCAGAGGTGCTACCGTCGAAATATTCGAACGGTATCTTCATATGCTGCAGCTTCTCTCTGATCAACCCGAGCATACCCAGGAACTGGGAGAAAATCAGCACCTTATGATTACTGATGTTCTCAGACATTTCACGGGTCAGCTCATGCAATTTCACAGAATGGTTCGGATATTGTTCCGCCTCATTCAGGATAGCCGGTGAGTCGCATATCTGGCGGAGCTTCATCAGACCTTGCAGGATGGTCAACTGAGAGCGTTCCATCCCCTGATCTTCAATTACACCCAATATTTTTGAACGGTAAGAGTTCCGGTATGCATCGTAAATATGCCGCTGCTCTGCATCCATCTCGCAGAAGATCACAGTTTCGATCTTCTCCGGCAGCTCTTTCGCTACCTGCTCCTTGGTACGGCGCAGAATGAACGGATAGATCAGTTTACGCAGATGGTCTTTACGTTCTTCATCCTGAAACTTGTCTATCGGTGTGGCAAACTCGTTACGGAAGAAGTCGACACTTCCCAGCATACCCGGATTCAGGAAGTTCATCTGGGCATAGATATCAAATGTGTTATTCTGCATAGGCGTACCGCTCAATGCCAGTTTATTCTTGGTATTCAGCAGTTGCGCCGCTTTAGTCACTTTACTCTGCGGGTTCTTGATAGCCTGCGATTCATCCAGTACCACATAGTCCAGATCCATCTTCATCAGTGTCTGAACGTCACTTCTCAGAGTACCGTAAGTAGTGATCAGGATATCAAACTTCAGCAGCTCTTCCACCGTTTTCAGGCGGGTAGGACCGTGATGGATATGATAGGTCATACTGGGCGTGAACTTCTTGATCTCATTTTCCCAGTTATAGATCAAGGTAGTAGGACATACTACCAGCGCAAGGCATTTACCATCATGCTTATTCTTATAATGCTGGATAAATGTCAGTGCTTGGATAGTCTTACCAAGACCCATATCATCTGCAAGGATACCTCCCCACTTCACTTCGTCCAGGTAATTCAGCCATTGGAAGCCGCTTTCCTGGTAAGGACGCAACGTTGCCCGCAGGTTATGCGGCAGGGCTATATTCCGGATCTCGTCAAACTGCAGCAGTTTACGGCGCTTCTGTTCCAGCTCCAGTAATATCGCATCATCATCAATGAACTCAAACAGCTCATCAATTACACTGAAATTGTATTTGCTCAGCTTCAGTGCGCCTTTATCTTTTTCCTCCCCAATCTTGAACAGCAGGGAGTATTTCTTTAACCATTCTTCCGGCAGCAATCCCAGAGAACCGTCTGCCAGCTGTACATAATTCTGCTTACCCGCCAGCGCCTGCTTGATATCCCGTATGCTCACCTTCTGATCACCATAGGTCACTTCGATCTGTGCGTCAAACCAGTCAATACCAGAGCTGATCTGAAGGTTGGTCACCGGTTTGTGGGCGCTGAACTTAAAGTTCTTCAGGTTCTCAAAACCGAATACCCGTACATTCATTTCCTTCAGTGTATCAAAGAACAGGAAGAACCAGTTGTTCTTCAGTGCCTCTTTAGCCTTCAGGAAAAAGTAATTATTTGTGTTAGGCTGGAAGAAATTGGTATGCAGCGTACTCAGTTTATCTACAAACTGTTGTTCTGCTTCTTTATTCCGGTGGATGATCAGCACCTTATTCCCCTCCTGTACCGTTATCCTGCCATCATCATTCCAATCGACTTCCTGTCCATGATAGGCAAATCCCGGCTGAATAATGAAGGTTTCACCAACCTCGCGCAGGAATACCCGGCATTCCGGCAGGATATCATCCACTTCCGCCAGCAATGAATTGTCAAACTGTATCTGGTACTGTTTGCTTAATGGCAGTAGGTAGTCCTGCAAATAGGTGCCCCACTGGCCGGCAGGAATGCGGATACGTCCGTTCTCGCGGAACAATTCTACGTGTAGGGCATCCTGTGCATTTTCAAACAGGTAAAGCACATTGTTCTTAAGGAACAATATAGAGCTATCCCACTCATTATCAGATACATTTACCATCTCGCCTTCTATGAGGACGTGGCAGGTCACTTCAATAACGTCAGCGGAAGCGTGTGTTTTGAAGATAGGTTGTAACCTGTCACCCGCCAGATGGACAGGCTGCAGATTCTTTGTTTTGAACTGCTGCCGGTTAGGTAACAGGAACAACAGGCCATGTGCCGCTATCTGCGGGAACAGTTTAGCCAGTTTTGGATGCAGGTATTCCAGCATCAGCTCCTTTGTTTCCGTTGGCAGGGCAGACTCATTATCATCGTGGGTGATGTTTTCCCAGATGCCCGCAAAAGGAGAGTTCTTGCTCAGAAACTTGCTGACCTCCATTCCCTGAACCTTGCGGACTGGGGTAATCAGGTCACGATCAGCTTCTTTATACTGGTAAAAGTCTATGTATTTGGAGAGATCCAGTTTATTGACCAGGGAGACAAAAGCACTCTGTTCCTCATTTACTTCACCGCTTACCAGGTCTATCCGGAAGAAAGGATACAACTGCTCATTGGCATTAAACACAACGCCTATGCGCTGGGTGATAGCTGCAGCGACTTCTGGTGGCGGGGGAGGAACTGGCTGCCTGCTGGCCAGGGCGCCGTCAACCCTTTTGATGCTGGGATCGAGCACCCGCAGGAAAGGCTTACCCTCCATGTAGGAGAAAGTGAACTTCCCTTCCAGGTTATCATCGAGCGAATAACCGTATAAGGACAAGAGTTTGTTCTTTTCCTTATCCCAATTACGCAATGTGTCAAAATAATATGGCCCCTGACTATTCAGCAGATGCAGGAACAGGGCGGTCTTATGCTTACACACAGCATGTTCTGTTTCATCGCAGGTGCAATGTGTATCAAAGAAACGCTCTTCGTTGCGCTGTATGATCAATGGGTATTCCTGTCCTTCGTATTTAAGGGTCGCCTCTACTTTTTCATCTTTCGCAGCAGTGATCTTAAAGTTCTTTGCAGATTTTGATATTTTCTCAGCCTCCGCAAATATCTCAGTAGACGTGAGCAGTTTGAGCGATTTTTGGTCTATGAACTTCATTTTCACCAGCGTATGCTGCTGGTTATATTGCGTATCATAGCTTTCAAAATGATTCTTATCCAGCATTTCCTGCAACTGGAACATAGCAGCAGCTTCATGCCGGCAGATATCTCCAAGGTTGTAGGGACACTGGCAACGGACAGACATATTGCCCGTTTCATGATATTTATTGATGGAAACGCGATAATAATTTGCATGGGTATCGCTCTTTACCCTGAAAGTGGCTGATTTGAGAATAGGATCAGCTTCTAACAACTCCACACCTCCGGTCGCAAAGATGCGCTTCCCCCTACGGATCACCTCATCGGTTCCGTTATTATATACATATTTCAGTAGCTGGGGCAGCGACATAGTTTCAAATTGCCTGCTTTATAAACCAGCCGGGTTAAAAGCTAAAATATTTAGCAGCTGATGAAAAGGCAATTCACAAAAGTACGCAGAAAAATCCTAAAAAGCTAGAACATGAGTAGCCTTAGCGCTACAATGTATCACTTCCAGAAACAAACACTTTATAAAAAGAATTTATCTTGCAGCTATTCTGCAGCCACAAGCTCTCCATCTCTAAATATGGGCAGTACGTTGGCGCCATCAGGTGTGAGACAATACCGGATATCTTTCTCCAGACCATACTTCGCCAGGCGCTTATAATGGGACGCCTGTTTCATGATCTCCTGAATATTATCTTTTGATACCTGATATAGGGTCTCTGCGGCAATGGCAGAATCACAATCCACGGTAAAGTGTTCCCTGATACGGTTTACTACAGCCCCTGCAAACAGGGTATCCTCCATATTAACACGGTCTTTCCAGGCTGCACATCCCAGTATGACCGGTTTACCCTGAGCTACAAGGTGGTCACACACAGCTGAAAGATTCGGAAATGAGCCTGTAATGATCTGGATGGCATCTTTAGCCATATGCAACAGCTTGGTGCCATTTGTAGTGGTCAGCACCAGTGTCTTGTCCTGTATAAATTCACGGGGATATTCAAAAGGGGAGTTCCCATGCAGCAGACCTTCCGCAATCTGTCCATCCCGTTCACCGGCTGTAATGGCATTCGCTCCCAGCCGTTCGCCGATACTGATACATTCCGGTACAGAAGCTACGGGTATCACCCTGGCGGCGCCGTTATACAATACCGTACAAATCGTGGATGTAGCCCTCAACACATCAATGATCACCACGATACTGTTCTTCACATCATACAAGTGTAACAATGCCGGTGATAAACATACTTCTAAAGTCGGTTTCTGCTGTTCCATTGTCCTATTTAAATATCAACATGAAGATCCGGGAACTGAACAATGTTATATGTCAATTCCCAATTCCCGGTTCTTCATCCTGATTATTCATTAATCTAATATCACTCTCCACTTCTCGGTCTCCGCATAATCTTTAATCACCTGGTTCCGCAACATTAGCAGGTTGGTCATGTATTTGTACAGGTAAAACCGTTCAAACAATCTGCCCAGCCAGCCATAAGGTGTTCCGAACTCCATGACATCAATTGCTACGGTACCATTACCTATTTCCTTAAAATGATGCTCATGTTTCATATAGGTAAAATCCCCTGCCACCATCTCATCGCAGAAATACTCTGTTTTACGCATTTCCGTGATGCGGGTGGTCAGCTGCCTCACCTTACCCAGGTGTTTGGCCTGCCAGGTTACCGTTTCATCCAGATCAATCAGTCCGTTGGTACGGCCGCTGATCGCTTCCTCATGCATATGCGCCATACTGCGCTTATGCAGTGTAATGCTCCTGCTCAGGTCAAAGACCCGCTCCAGCGGAGCATGAATTACGGTTGTGATATGAATTGTAGGCATAGAATAGATATGGTTTTTGCAATTATATGCTAACTTAACTTAAGAATGGCACCTTTACAACTCTGGCTTTCAATAATTTGTCCCTTACTGCGATAAATATTTCTGAATCCTGGGCGGTAAATGCGGTATTTACATATCCCAGGCCAACTGCTTTCTGCAGGGAAGGCGACTGTGTACCAGAGGTAACTTTGCCTATTACCTTGCCAGCGGCATCCTTGATCTCGTAGTCATGACGGGGAATACCTTTATCCACCATTTCAAAGCCTACCAGCTTTTTGCTCACGCCTGCCGCTTTCTGCTGTTCAAATTTACTGCGGGAAGTGAATTCTTTTGTAAATTTTGTAATCCAGCCCAAACCTGCTTCCAGTGGGGAAGTAGTATCGTCAATATCGTTTCCGTAGAGGCAGAAACCCATTTCCAGTCGCAGGGTATCACGTGCACCCAGGCCGATCGGTTTCAGTCCTTTAGGACCGCCTACTTCGAAAATGGCATCCCAGATTTTCTCGGCAGCACCATCTTTATCTTCAAAATAGATCTCAATACCACCTGCACCGGTATAACCCGTAGCGCTTACCAGTACATTTGGCACACCGGCAAATTCGCCCTTGGCAAAGGTGTAATATTTCAGATTCACCAGTTCAATGCTGGTCAGCGGCTGCAGTATGCTGGCCGCATTAGGTCCCTGGATTGCCAGCAGGCAGGTTTTATCGGAAATGTTGTGCATTTCCACACCTTTGGTGTTATGCTTGCTGATCCAGTTCCAGTCCTTCTCTATATTGCTGGCATTTACCACCAGCATATATACCTTGTTTTCTTCGATACAATATACCAACAGGTCGTCCACAATGCCACCTTCGTCATTAGGCAGAGAGCTGTACTGTGCCTTTCCTGCGGTCAGTTTGGAGGCATCATTGCTGGTAACACGTTGGATGAGGTCCAGCGCATTCTCCCCCTTCAGAATGAATTCACCCATGTGGCTCACATCAAACACCCCTGCATTATTCCTGACAGCGAGGTGCTCATCATTAATACCCGTATAGGAAATCGGCATGTTATACCCTGCAAAAGGAGCCATCTTAGCGCCCAGCGCTATGTGCTTGTGTGTAAATGGTGTGTTCTTCATAAATTTAATGATCGGTTCTGTTTTGGGTATGTTTTTAGGTTCAAGTTTTGTTTAAGCCCCGCAAAAATAGGCTGATTTTCCAAATTCAGCAGTCAAATAGTGATTTTGG
The DNA here is from genome assembly GCF_900142925.1 of Chitinophaga sp. CF418. GTDB lineage: Bacteria > Bacteroidota > Bacteroidia > Chitinophagales > Chitinophagaceae > Chitinophaga. Next base: position 445,499 of record NZ_FRCN01000002.1, on the reverse strand, counting down.
TGCAATAATTGCCTTCTGGAATGATGAGCACCGCCAGTGAATCATCCTTACCTGCAACGGTATATGAACAACTTTGAGCATGAAACTGTTATTAGCAATCGGCACTTTCATTGCTAATCAACCACTTAGATACGTATCTTTGCAACGAAAAGACCTGGTCTGCCAGCTCTTTCAGTAGACTTTTTAAAAACTCAACAACTGTGAAGCATACCATATGCCTGTTGGCGCTGTTATTACCCTTTACTCATGAGCTGAACGCCCAAAAGAAAGCCGATCGTAAGACGCTGGGTAACCTTCAGGCCCATATTACCTTCCTGGCAAGCGATAAACTCGATGGCCGCCGCACTGGCACTCCGGGAGAGCAACTGGCTGCAGAATATATATCTGCCCAGATGAAGCTGGCAGGCCTTACTCCCAAAGGCGACAGTGGATATCTGCAGACATTTCCAGTAAGCGAAGGCAAACTGATAGCCACCTCTTCACTCCTCACCGTCAATAAAACCACCTTCACTCCGGGAGAACAGTTTATTCCCCTTCCTTTCAGCGCACAGAAAAGCGCCAAAGGCGATGTGCTGCGCGATGTAAATGAACCGGAAAATATCTGGCTCTTTAATGTGAAGGATTTTGAAATGCAACCACATGCAGATCCCCTGGAGATATACAGGCAAAATGCCCGGGAAGCGGCCAAGGCTGGTGCGACCGGTGTAATCTTCTATAATGGCGATGAGCCCCCGCAGGATGTTCAGAAATGGCTATCCGCGGCTATCGATCCACTCACCATTCCTGTAATGTGGGTGAACAGCGAGACCAGCAAGCTGCTTTCCGAAGCAGAAGATCTTCGGATAAACATGCAGGTGACCTTTACCGCCGGCAGGCGTACCGGCACTAACGTGGTTGGTTATATAGACAACAAAGCTGCCAGCACTATCGTGATCGGCGCCCATTTTGACCACCTCGGACATGGAGAAGATCAGAATTCATTAGCTCCCAATGATAAGACCATCCACCACGGCGCCGATGATAACGCCAGCGGAACAGCTGCCTTACTGGAACTGGCCAAACTGCTGAAAGCTTCCCGCCTGCAGAAATACAACTACCTGTTTGTCGCTTTCTCAGGAGAAGAACTGGGACTGTTCGGCTCCAAATACTTTACCGAACATAGCTCCATCGCACTCGGCACCTTCAACTACATGATCAACATGGACATGGTAGGACGGCTGGACCCTGCCAAAGGATTGCAGGTAGGAGGGATAGGCACCTCACCGGCATGGCCCACGCTGCTGCAACAGGCCATCCCGGCGGAAATACGTACCACATACGATTCCTCCGGTACCGGGCCCTCAGACCATACTTCTTTTTACCTGAAAAATATCCCGGTGCTATTCTTTTTCACGGGTACACACAACGACTATCACAAACCATCTGATGAAGCAGCCAAGATCAACTATGCAGGCGAATTAAGCGTGATAAAGCTGGTATATACGCTTGTGGAGAAAACCAACAATATGGATAAACTGGCCTTCACCCGCACACGCGATAAGCAGCCAGCCGCTCCCTCCAGCGCCCGGTTTACCGTGACACTGGGTATCATGCCTGATTATACCTGGCAGAAATCAGGGGTGAGAGTAGACGGCGTGTCTGATAACAAGCCGGCAAGTAAGGCAGGCATCCTGACCAATGACGTGATCGTTGAACTGGGATCACACACCATCATAAACCTGGAAGATTATATGCAGGCGCTTTCAACCTTCAAAAAAGGAGATAAAACCACCGTGAAAGTCAGGCGGGAAGACAGCGAAAAAGTATTTGATGTCCAATTCTGACCGTTTTATAATATCTTGCAGCCCTTAATATCGTTGTATGAAGCCTGTTTTGTTCATATTAGGTGCCACCCTCTTTTGTGTTTCGTGTAATCAGGCACGTAACAAGGGAGAAGACACTTCCGGTTATGACATCATTACAGAAAAGAGCTATGTGGTACGCAATGTGAAACCCGTTAGCGGAGATCCACAGGTAGACTCCATACTGCAACGTAAACAGGAACTGACAGGTTATCTTGAGCGCCATGGTTTTGTACGTCACGTAGCTGGCAAAGACAGTCTTCTCTTTCGCCGGAATAACAGACAGGAAGTGTTTATAGAATTGCCGCCGCCGGCAAACGCACAGGAGGCAAACCTGATCATTGCATTTGATCCGATGAAAAATCCCCTGTTCATTAATCTGAAGAAAGACACTACACAGGTGGAACAATACATTAAATAGTGAGTATATGCCGGAATCAACCAAAACCGGCCATAATCTTTAGAACTGGATTTGGAACCTAAGCAAAATATAAGACTTTGTGTAGATGCGGTAGTCTTTGGATACACCGCCAAAGAGAGCATTTCTGTATTACTCATCAAACGTACCATTCCCCCATTCATGCACCGCTGGGCATTGCCCGGAGGTTTCGTAATCGACGGTGAAACACTGGAAGAAGCAGTGACCCGCGAGCTACAAACTGAAGCGGGTGTACACATTAACTACCTGGAACAACTCTACACCTTCGGTCAGCCGGAACGTGACCCCAGGGGCAGGATAATATCCGTGGCTTATTTCGGCCTGGTCAACCCAACCAACTTCAAGCTAGCCGCCAGCTCAGATGCTGAAGATGCTAACTGGTTTGATATCAAGAAACTTCCTGACCTGGCGTTTGATCACTCCGCGATCGTTGAAGCGGCTGTAAAACGGTTAAGGGCCAAGATCAGGTATGAACCGATAGGGTTTGAACTCCTCGATCAGAAATTCCCGATCTCGGACCTGGAGAAACTCTATGAAACGGTCCTCGACCGGCCTATTGACCGCCGTAATTTCCAGAAGAAGATCAATCACCTCGGCATTCTGGCGGGGCATAATGAAAAACAGAAACACCCTTCTGCCGGCAGGCCCGCAAAGCTCTACAGCTTTAACGAGGAGCGCTACTTCCAACTGAAGAAAGAAGGAATCACATTCGAGATCTGATCTTTTTCGTCATCGAACTATAAGCCGTCTTCACAGCTACACATAAAAAAACCCCGCCATAAGCGGGGATTTAGTGATAATATTATGTTTCCGTTTATTCCGCTCTCAGGCCTTTAACCGGGTTCGCCATCGCTGCCCTCACTGCCTTGTATCCCACCGTCAGCCATGCTATGAACAAAGACACCTTTTCAAAACCCAATGATTTTATTCCTGACAAACTACATCTGTTTGATAACTACCCGCGTACCAATCACCAGCAGCCGGACAATAATAAACTGAAATACCACCAGGGCCCGGCGCAGGGAAATACCACCTACAGATCTGCTACTGATCCTGCTTTTGATGGCCATTAAAGTATTGAAACCACATACCCATCCTTTCTTTCCTGAAGAGATTCATTGCAAAGTTTTTCCCGGAGGCGCAGACCAGCACAACACATTCAATTTCAATTTATTCCTCTTAATTCAGTGTTATCAGGACATTATTTGTGTAATTATTACGGAAAATATTTTGTTTATATGTTTAAACCTATATATATTTGTGTAGAAGATACACAAAAGCATGTTATCAATGACAACGCAAAAGCCGACAGGGGTAATAATCGCAAGGTTCCAGACACCCTCCCTACATGAAGGGCACTTACAGCTGATCAGAGAGGTAAAATCCAAACACAATCGCCTGATCATCATACTGGGTGTCAGCCCGATCAAAGGCGGCCGTAAGAACCCGCTGGACTATTACACACGCGAACGGATGCTGAAACAGCTTTTCTCCGATGTGATCGTATTACCACTCAGCGACCAGGCTTCAGATAAAGTATGGTCCCGCAAACTGGATGAACTACTGGGAAACAACCTTGGTAATGAAACATTCATTCTGTATGGCAGTCGTGATAGCTTCATCCCTTTCTATTCCGGCCGCTTCCCTACTGTGGCATTACCACCGGTACAAGACTTTAACGCTACTGCACAAAGAGAGGCTGTTTCTGATAAAGTATTTGATACAGAAGAATTCCGGGCGGGCATCATCTATAGCACCTATAATCTTTATCCTAAGGTATACCCTACAGTGGACATCGCACTGTTCCGCAATAACCGCCGGGAACTGCTCTTAGGACGTAAAGCAGCCGAAAATGCCTGGCGATTGCCTGGTGGTTTTGCTGATCCTGACGATGTCAGCTTTGATGCCGCTGCTGCAAGAGAATTACAGGAAGAATGCGGACAGATAGAAACAAGCCCTATGCAGTATGAAATGTCCCTGCAAATGGATGACTGGCGCTACCGCTCTGAAGTGGACAAGATCATCACTACCCTTTTCAGTACCGACCTGCTATTTGGTGAACCTGCTGCCGACGATGACCTGGCCGCCATGCGCTGGATCAATATCAATGCAATCCCAGAACTGATAGCACAGGGTGAAATAGTTAGCACTCACATCCCTCTCCTGAAAAAATTAGCTGAAAAATATTCTACTAACGACTAAATAGAAGAATCATGACAAAGGAAAACCTCATTTTATTAGCAGATGCCTATAAATATTCCCACCACAAACTCTATATCCCAGGCACTGAATACATCTATTCCTATTTTGAAAGCCGCGGGGGCAAATTCGAAGAAACCGTTTTCTATGGCTTGCAGTATTTCCTGATGGAATACCTGCAGGGTGCAGTTATCACCAAAGAAAAAATTGACGAAGCGGAAGCCACCTTGCTGGAAGTATTTGGCCGCAATGATGTGTTTGACCGCAGCCGTTTCGAATATATCATCGAGAAACACGGAGGCCACCTCCCTGTACGTATCAAAGCGGTTCCGGAAGGTACTGTAACAGGCGTACGTAACGTATTAATGAGCATAGAGAATACAGATCCTGAGTGTTACTGGCTGACCAATTTCCTGGAAACACTACTTATGCAGGTATGGTACCCTTGTACCGTAGCCACTCTCTCCAGAGAGATCAAAAAAACAGTGAAGAAATATTATACAGAAACAGCCAGTGAAGCTGCTTTTGCAGGAATCGACTTTGTACTGAACGACTTCGGTTTCCGTGGGGCCAGCTCCGTAGAAAGTGCCGGTATCGGCGGTAGCGCTCACCTCATAAACTTCTCCGGCAGCGATACACTGATTGGTTCCACTTTCGCCAAAAGATATTACCAGGCACCGGTTGCTCCCGGATTATCTATTCCGGCCACCGAGCACTCTATCGTGACACTGCTGGGCGAAGAAGGAGAGATAGACATCTTCCGTCACATCCTGAATACATTCCCTACAGGTACTGTTGCCTGTGTTTCTGACTCTTACAATATCTTCAGAGCATGTAAAGAATACTGGGGCACTGAACTGAAAGAACAGATCCTCAGCCGGGAGGGCACACTGGTGATCCGTCCTGATAGTGGAGATGCTGTACAGACCCTCCTGAAAGTATTTGAGATCCTGATGGAAACCTTCGGTTATACCCTGAATGAAAAAGGTTATAAAGTACTGCCTCCACAGGTCAGAGTGATACAAGGCGATGGCATCAGTTACTCTTCTATTCCTCCCATCTTTGAAGCGTTAAAACAGGCCGGCATCAGTGCTGAAAACCTTGTATTGGGAATGGGTGGCGCCTTACTGCAAAGGGTCAACAGGGATACGCAGGAATTTGCATTGAAATGTTCCTTTGCACAGGTGAATGGTGTAGCTATCAATGTACAGAAGAACCCTCTTGAACTGGATGCCAATGGTAACACCAGGGTATCTTTCAAAAAATCCAAATCAGGTAAACAGAAACTCGTACTGGATAATGGTACCTATAAATCCCTTCCTCAAAACGAAGCACCGGAACTGAAAGACCAGCTGCTTACAGTTTTTGAAAATGGTGAGATCAAAACAACATACACATTTAACCAGATAAGAAAGAACGCAACAATCTGACTTGTCGCCATCATTTGTCCCCCTTACCGGCCGTCCTGTGCGACGGCTTTTTTTATGCTCATAAAAAACAGAGGCCGGAGTAAGAGTACTCCGGCCTGTTGCCTAAACCTACAACTGTTACACTATTAGTAACTAAAATCTTTTATTGATCAATTCAACGATGATTCTTCAATTTCTGCTGCATAAGGAGCCACCAGTCTTTGGCGGATTAATCTTTTTGCAGAAGGTTTGTTCCATCCGAAGCGGTTCATCACACTGTCCACGATCCTGTATACTACAGGCACTATGATCAGGGTCAGGAACATGGAGCTGATCAGACCTCCGATGATCACCCAGGCCAGACCGTTCTTGATCGAAGACACACCACCGGTTGCCAGTGCGATAGGCAACATACCAATCACCATGGCGATAGTAGTCATCAGGATTGGACGCAGACGGGCATTGTTCGCATGTATTAACGCTTCATTGGTGCTCTGTCCCTGCTCTTTCATCTGGTTGGCAAAGTCAACCAGGATGATAGCGTTCTTGGCCACCAGACCTATCAACATGATTATACCCAGGATGGTGAAGATATTCAGGGTATTGTTGGTAAGCGCCAGCGCGAGCAAAGCGCCGATAATAGCCAGCGGGATGGAGAACAATACCACAAATGGATAAATATAGTTGTCGTACAGCGCTACCATGATCAGGTACACCATTACGATCGAGATCAGCAAGGCTGCTCCCAGCGCACCAAATGAATCTCCCTGGTTTTCCGCATCACCTCCCCATACATAAGAGATACCAGTAGGTTTACGAAGTTTCTCAATCGCTGTCGCAAATTCTGTTTGTACACTACCACTTGGCCGTCCTATCACCAGACATTTTACAGACACAGAAGTGTTTTTATCTCTTCTTTCCAGACGGCTAGGACCAGAACCTTCCGTTACAGTTGCAAACTGCGACAAACGGATCAGCTGCCCCTGATTGTTCAGGAACTGTATATTAGATACGTCCTGCAGGCTCTTACGGTTAAAGTCATCAAAACGAAGGTTGATGGCATACTCATAATCACCCTGACGGAATTTTATTTTAGAATCGTCTGCAGTTCCACTGAAAGCAGTCTGCATGGTACCTCCTACATTTTCCAATGTCAGACCCAGTGCGGACATTTTATCGCGGTCCACCTGCACGTTGATCTCAGGATTACCTTCCTCTACGGATAATTTCGCATCGCTGGTACCGTCTATTTTGGCCAATACGTTTCTTGCTTCTTTTGCATATGCCATTACACTATCCAGCTCTGTACCCATCACAACCAGCTCCACAGGCGCATTTTCTGCAGTCCCCAGGATACTTACATTCATGGTTTTCACTTTCACACCAGGCAGAATATCCCTTATCTGTGCCTTCATTTTCGCAGCATAAATGTCGGAACCGTCAGCACGTTTTTCAGGATCTACCAGCATTACCGTAATCTCTGATTTGTACGCAGTAGACTGGGATGTACCCATACCATCTTCACTGGTCTGACCAACAGTGGTGATCAGACGGGTTACTTCAGGTTTCTTTGACAGATATTGTTCCGCTTTACGCGTGGCCTGGTTGGTTTGTTCTACAGATGCATCTTTCGGCATTTCCAGTACCAGGATGAACTGGCCACGGTCACCTCTCGGAATGAACTCACCACCGATGTACCCTTTACCTAACAGCATAAAAGACAGGAATAGCAAACCTATGGCCACTACCAGGGTAATAAGTTTGTGGCTCAGCGCCCATTTCAGGATACCTGTCATCCAGTCCGTGAACTTCTGCAGCTGTCTTTCAAACCAGAGAATGAATTTCTCAAAGAAGTTCTTCCCGGTGATATGCTCCAGTTTTCCAAAACGGGAGGAGAGCAACGGTACGATCATAAAGGACGATAACAAACTAAGCATCGTAGAGATCATTACCACCACACAGAATTCTCTCAGGATCTTTGATACCAATTCGTTCGTTAAAGAGATTGGCAGGAACACCACCACAATTACCAGGGTGATGGAAGTAACGGTAAAACCGATCTCTTTCACACCATCAAATGCCGCACGTACCCTGTTCTTACCCATTTCCATATGCCGGTAGATGTTTTCCAACACCACGATAGCGTCGTCCACCAGGATACCTACCACGAGAGACAAACCAAGCAGAGACATCAGGTTCAGTGAGAAACCGAACAGCTTCATACCGATAAATGTAGCTACCAGGGATGCAGGAATAGAGATCATTACGAAGATCGCGCTCCTGATACTGTGGAGGAACAACAGCATTACCGCTGCCACCAGTACTACCGCAATGATCAGGTCATGTATCACAGAATCGGCAGATTCCAATGTAAAGTCTGAGGAGTCATTCGCGATGAAGATCTTCAGGTTATTAGCGGCATACTCTTTTTCTACGCGTACAATCGCTTTTTTCATTTCCTCACTCACGGTCACCGCGTTGGCGTCCGTCTGTTTCTGCACCTGCAATGCAATTGCGCTTGTACCATCCACACGGGCCATACGTTCCACGTCCTTCTGAGCATCCTGCACATCGGCCACATCACTCAGCCGGATCTGTGTACCGTCTGCGGTTGTTGAGAGCACCAGGTTACGCAGCTGGTCCACATTTTTATACTTACCAGCCAGACGGATCAGTATCTGCTGATCTGCTGTTTTCACTTTACCGGTAGGGAAGTCCAGGTTAGCGTTGGTAACTGTCTGTCTTACCTGGTTAATAGACAGTTTATATGCTTCCAGTTTATTCGGGTCGATGTTCACCTGTATCTCACGTTCCTGTCCACCGATCAGGGAGATCTGTGCCACTCCCGGTAAACGGGATAACAATGGCTGCAGCTTTTTATCTACCAGGTCATAGAACTCCTTGCTGTCCATATTGGCAGTTGCAGACAAGGTCATGATAGGTAAATCAGACAGGGAGAATTTTGTGAGCGATGGCGCCTTGGCATCTGAAGGCAGATCTGACAGGATAGCGTTCACCTTACGCTGAGCGTCCTGCATAGCAAGATCAACATTGGCGTCGTTATTCAATTCTACGGTAACGGTAGACAAGCTCTCAGAAGATTTTGACATGATCTTCTTTATCTTCTCCATTGATGCTACCGCATCTTCTATCTTTTTTGTAATGGTGCTCTCCACCTCTTTTGGAGATGCACCCGGATATACTGTTGCGATGGTCACTACCGGCGACTCAAACTTCGGCAACAGCTCATAGTTGAGCGATTGGTAGCTCATCACGCCCAGCAATGTAAGAATGGTGAATATCACCACCACTATTGTAGGCCGCTTTATGGATATTTCTGTGATCTTCATAGTTGATTATTTTTGGACCGTTACCTTAACACCATCTACCAGGTTAATCTGTCCGCTGGTAATAACAGTTTCTCCTTCATTCAATCCTTCCCTGATCTCTACTTTATCTCCATAAATACGGCCAGCCACTACCTTACGCAGTTTCGCGGTATTGTTTTCCATTACATACACCTGGTTGCTGTTTACACCACCTACGAAAGCGGTACGTGCTACCAGGATGGTTGGCAATGCATCCATCATTTCGAAATGAGCGGTACCATACATACCGGCTCTCAGTTGCTTACCGGTGTTATTCAGCACTTCCATTTCCACTGGGTAGTTCAACGTATTGTCACCTTTGGCAGCAATGAAAGTTACACGGCCCTCATAGTTCATTTCAGGGAACACGTTGGATGTTACTTTCACTTTGTCGCCTTCTTTCAGGTTCACCACCTGAAATTCCGGTACAGATACCGCCAGTTTCAGGCGGGATACATCTACGATATCAAACATCTTATTGCCCACGGAGAGATAAGCACCCTGCTCTATATATTTTTTGTTGATCACACCACTGATAGGAGCTTTGATATAAGTATCACCTACACGACGGCTTGCGGCTTCAACTTTTGTTTTCTGGAGTTCATACTGCAGGGTTACATCATCCACCTGTTTCTTAGTTACACCACCTGTTTTAAAAGCAGCTTCATATCTTTCTTTATCTACTCTCATTTGTTCCAGGTTGGTTTTGGCGGCAGAGAGATCAGTACCCAGTATTTCGCCATCTACATGCGCTATTATCTGTCCCTCATGTACAACACTACCTTCATCTACCAGCAGTTTATTGATACGGCCGGCAGTTTCCGCCAGATAAGTCAGTTCACGTACAGGAGTGAAGTTACCGTTGGACTGAAAGCCCTGTGAAAAATCTGATTTTGCTACCTTTTCTACCAATACGGGCACATCGCCGGCGTTACTCTTCTTCACAAATTCCGTTTTGGCTTCATTTTCCTTTTTATTGGCGCCCAGTTTCCACATGATCAATACAACAGCTGCAATGGTCAGTGTGCCCCAGATAAGAATCTTTTTCATATAGTTTGGTATGCGGTTTTTAGCGGTTTTAATTAGTTCAACAGGCTTTTCAGATTACCATTGGATTTGATGATATCCAGTTCTGCCAGCTTATATTGCAATAAGGCTTCGTTGTAGTTGTTCTGTGCGGAAGTGAGGGATGTTTCAGCATCCAGCAGATCCGTCAGGTTGGCCAGGCCCAGGTTATAGTTGTTCTGGGTAGAGTTGTATACTTCATTAGCCAGATCTACGTTCTCCTTCTGCTCCTTAATAGTGGCCAGGTTATTCTGTACCTGCAGCTTGGCGTTTTCATACTGCGTACTCAGGGAGAGGGTAGTAGCCTCCATGTCTTTTCTCAGCTGCTTAAGGGTCACGTTGGCCTGGCTTACACGTGAGCGACGCGCCCATCCATCGAAAATGGGGATCTTCAGCGTAAGGCTTACAGCCGCCATATCGTACCAGCTGGCAGTAGAACCATTTGACTTGGATTTCAGCATGTCAAACTTATTGCTGATGCCATTATAGGAGTAGTTGCCAGACAATGCCAGGGAGGGATAATACTCCGCGCGGTAGGCTTTTTTCTGGAACTCCTGCAGCTCTTCCTGTTTCTTTAGTAGGCGGTATTCGATCCTGTTGTCGACGTTCATACCACCAAAATCTGCTACAGTCGCTTTGTTTTCTATTTCCCTGAATGAAGCGGGAGGCAGGTTCAGGGTGGTGCTCATAGACATCCCCATTTGCTGCTTCAGTTGATTGGCCTGTACCAGGAACTGGTTCTGTGCCTGTGTGCGTTGTGTTTTATAATTGGTAAGGTTCACACGCATACGGTCAAGATCTATCTTACGTGCCAATCCGTTCTGCACCTGGGAGGAAGTGGTCTCTACCAGTTTGGTGAGCTTTTCGATATTAGCATCCAGTACGATCATCTTCTCGCGGGACACCAACGTATTGTAATAAAGCTGTGTTACATTATAGATCACAGTCTCTTCACTCTGTACAGTCTGCATTTTGTAGTATTCTTCACCAGCTTTTGCAGCTTTCAGACCGGTAAATACTGACTGGTTGAATACTTCCTGTGTTACAGTACCTGAAGCGGTCACATTGTGTGTAGTGCCGGCCTGCAGCAGGGTAGTAGTACCGGGCGCTCCTCCCGTAATTTCGCCGGGAACGGCAAGCACCTGTTTCTTGATATTATTGGTATACTGTCCCTGGGCGTTTACCTGGGGTAAGGCCCTGGCTCTTACTTCACTGGTTTTAAAACGGCCCATATCTTCTTCCAGCCGGGTACGTGCCAGTTGCTGATTGTTCGCGAGTGCATACTTCAGGCACTCCTGCAACGACAGTTCCGATTGCGCATAGGAGGTATATCCCCCTATTCCCATTAAGAGAATAAGCGTTAACATTATCCTTTTCATCCGTATGTTTTACTTTGATTTTTTTAGTTGGCGGATATAGTTTTAAGCGGTAGTATTAGTCTTCTTTAATCTGTAGGTATTCAGCGGCCAGCTTACGTCCTTTCATTGTTGTCACTCCCAGTATAAAATGTATGGTGATCTCTCTCATTACCTCGTGCATATTGAACTGTGCAGCAGGAAACTGCATTGGTTCAAAAGCCATGTCCAGTTGTAGCAGCCGCGTACGTGCCATGATGTTCAGTTTAAGGTCTTTGCGGTAGAGCCCTTCCTGCATACCCCGTTCAAGGTTGGCTGTAATGGCCTGCAACAGCCGCTCCTGTTTGAACACTTCGACATCTTTCCAGATATCGGGGAGGTATTTCTCCATTTCAAATAGCATCACGGGATTGATCGTATTCCCCATCTGTGCTATGTACTCCACCTCTTTCAGCAGTTCCTCAATAGCGTTAGCAGATTGTTGACGAAAATCTTCCAGATGCTGCTCGTGCCTGTTCAGCAAAAAGCGCACCCCATCCTGCACCAGTTCTTCCTTGTCCCTGAAATGTTCGTACACCGTTTTCTTTGACACTCCACATTCCCTTGATATGTCGAACATTGTAACACTCTTAATTCCATACGTCCTGAACATCCTTGATGCTGTTTCCAATATCCGCGCTCTGACTGGCATTATTCCTGTTTATTGTTTCTTGATTCCTCTGACGAATATTTCCGTCAACAATTTCTGCTGTGCTACTATCTTATCAAATGCTTCTTTATCTAAATCGGGGATATTATCGGGGATGCAGCTCATTCCGGCAAACCGCAATCCTTCCATAGCGTCCCTGTATAATTGTGCGATCGCTACAGGATCATCAACGTCAAATTCTCCTGAGGCCACGCCTTTTTCTATGATCTTGGTGAGCATCTTTGTCTCCCGCTCATGAACAGACCGGATGATCTGTTGTATCTCTTCTGATTTATCATTGAGGATCTTAAACAGTTCCAGGCGACTATAACGCTCAACGAACTGCTTTTTTATAGTGATTATATTGGAAAACATTTCCTCGGACGAAATGTCCTTATCGGCTTCTGCTTCCTGTTCATCGAAGAAAGTTTCCCCGATCTTCATCAACACGGCATTGTGCAATGCCTTTTTATCGGAAAAGTAATAGTACAACGATGCCTTTGAGCAACGCAGGTCATCTGCAATCTCATTCATGGTGGTTTTAGACGCACCATAGTGCATAAACCGCTTCAAAGCCGCCTCCAGGATTTTATCCCTCATTTCATCTTTGTTCTCAGCAAGCATTAACTTTTTGACTTTTTTAGTTTACGGGTCAAAAATAGGAAGAATTCAGAGAAAAGTGAAGCAAGTTGACCATTTAACAATAGATTAACTTTTCGACTTCAAAAGTCAAAAGGTTGAAAAGTCAAAAAGTCAATCTTATTTTGTATTAATAATCAATATATTATACATTCTCTTTTCTTCTTTAAAAGAAGGATATTGGGTTTTGAGGTTCGATTGAAGTTCGATGGAGATTCGTTTGAGATAGCTTAATCCTCCCTTAATCTTCCCTTCAGAAGGAAGGATTAAGCTATCTCAAACGAATTTCTATGCCATGTTAATACTTATTCACTCCTTGGTTCGGTGTACTTCTGTGTCCGGTACAACCAGGTATTAACCATGTTTCTCCTATGTCCAACTTACGTTCATCTTACGTTCCAAGACGTAGGATGAACGTAAGTTGGACATAGGAGAAACGAAGCTTGTACCTGTTTAAATCAGCATTAAGACGGCTAATATGTCCTCAGCCCTTCCCAGGGCGCTGGGTTTATAACCCCGGGGAATAACCTGGGGAACAGCTAATTCTGGCCCTGTTCCTCAGAGGAGGACCATCGGTAACATTCCCAGGCATTCTCCGGGAAAAGTAAACATTCGGGCTATTACGGGGTTATTTAAAGGTTACGGGCACTATGGCGCTTATAGTTGGCCGTCGTTTGTGCTACCTTAATCCGACGCTAATTATAACATAAAGCGCATTTTTCATATTCGGGGATGAGATCGGGGACATTATGCGATCGATTCCTTACCAGCTGGTCTCAACATTCTGGGTTTTAACCGACAAATTTTTACTTTATATCTCAGAAAAAATGATCCTGGCACTTTAGGGCATTGCTTTTGCCTTACATAGGTAAAATCAAGCGCTATGAAAAAGTTAATGCTTCTTCTGTTAGCTGTAACAGGTTTTACAGTAACAACCATGGCCCAGCAGATCAATGTGAGTATAAATCTAGGAAGACAACCGGTATGGGGACCCGTGGGTTATGACTATGTTGATTATTATTATCTCCCCGATATCGAAACATATTATTATGTACCAGATAGGGTATACATCTACAGGTATGGCAATGATTGGCGCAGGTCAGCTGTCCTGCCAGCCAGGTATGCGAATTTCGATGTGTACCACGCACATAAAGTCGTGATCAATGGTGTGAACAGGCCTTATTTATACCATAACAAGTATAGTAAGGAGTATTATGGTTACAGGAATAAACATGATCAGGTATCCATTCGTGATAGCAGGGAAGAGAAATACTTCGTGAACCGGGATCATCCACAGCACAAACAGTGGAAAAAAGATAACCGGGGTCACGGAAAACAGGGCAGGGGTCACGACAAACACTAAACATCCCCTTCTTTCCACAACGCCACACACACCTATTCAATGAAGAAGGCCGCTCCGTTCAAGACGGGCGGCCTTTTCTTTTCTTATAGCTTGCCAGTATAATCTGTTATTGCAGTTTCTCCAATGCTGATTTCAACTGGGCGATCATTGCCGGGATCTCCTCTTTCTTACATGTACCAACACTGAGGCGGTACCATGGCGCGTTTTTGGAAGAACCGAAAGCATAGAAAGGCACCAGACCCAGTTTAGCCTCGTTCAGGATGTAGGAGGTAACAGCTGCCTGGTCCTGCAATACAGTACCATCAGCGGTCTTTTTACCTACCAGGTCAATTTTCAGGGTCAGGTAGATAGCTGCCTGTGGCGCGATAGCGTCTACAGGATGGCCGGCTTTTTTCAGGCTGTCAAAACCTTCGTAGATCTTCTGCAGGCGCTCTTCTACTTCTGCTTTGAATTTCTTCAGGTAAACGTTCACTTCATCCTTACGACGCAGGTAGCGGGCAGCGGCATGTTGCTCTGCCATCGGGCTCCAGGCGCCTACGTGAGAGAGGATGGACTTCATTTTACCAATTACATGAGCAGGTCCTAAAGCCCAGCCCACCCTTACGCCGGTAGCAGCGAAAGCTTTACTCATACCGTCGATGAAAACGGTATAATCGCGCAATTCCGGACGGAGGGAAACAGGTGTGTAGTGGTGCGTCTGGCCGAAGGTCAGTACCCAGTACATCTGGTCAAACAGGATGTATAGCGGTTTCTGATCAGCGCTACGGCTCTTGTTTTCGGCAATTACGAGGTCGCAGATCTCTTCCAGCTGTTGCTTACCGAAAGCAGTACCTGTAGGGTTCTGCGGAGAACACAACGCCAGGAGGGTAGCTCCTTTCAGCAGCGGTTTCAGTTCAGCAGCAGTTGGCATGAAGTCGTTCTCCGGCTTTGTTTCCAGTACGACGTGCTCTGCTTCCAGGAAGTGGGTATAGTGGTTATTGTTCCAGGATGGAGTGGCATATACTACCTTTTCTCCCCTGTCAACAATTGTTCTGAAAGTTGCATAGATGATTGGACGACCGCCGCAGGAGATCACGATTTCCTTGGCAGGATCGTAGTTCAGGTTCTCATGTTCAGCGATAAACTCGCTCACTGATTTCCTTAGTTCGGGAATACCGTCAGCCGGAGGATAGTTGGTATATCCTTCCTTATAAGCCGTTATGATCTCTTCCTCAAATTCAGCCGGAATTGGGAATACCTTGGGGTCAAAATCCCCAATGGTAAAATTGTAGATCTTCTCGCCCTTGGCCTGCTTCTCCTTTATCTCACCGGCCAGCTTGATAATTTCAGACCCGATCAACGTTTCGGCTAAATGAGACAGTTTCATAACCCAAAAGAATTTTTAGTTTTAAAAATATTTTTTTGCGCCCGCAAAGCTAAAGGATATGAACATCATTTAAAAGAAACAGTAGATTTTTTCACCACATCACAATAAACTAGACATTCATTGAATTTATTTCAATAAAACAAGACATAATCATCACTTTGTCTAACATTGCATTTTCCGGTAATATCTGTAAATAGCACGATACTTGACAATTCTTTCTATCTTTGTCCGCTTTCTTAAAAAGCCTTATTTTTAGTGCGGTTAACAAATCCAGAATACGGCCAACAATGTCAAAATCCTTTACAGTGGCCGATTTTGATAAAAAAGCAAAAAGTAAATAACAATATATCACATGAAGTTTATCGTTTCTTCCTCTACTTTGTTAAAACAATTGCAGCAGATCAGCGGGGTGATTAACTCTAATACGGTGTTGCCTATATTGGAAGATTTCCTTTTCCTGATCGACAAGAACGAGCTGACCGTAGTGGCTACAGACCTTGAGACTGTCATGAAGGTAAAGCTGGAGGTTGAAGCCAAAGAAAATGGCCGTATCTGTATTCCCGCCAAGATCCTGATGGATTCACTCAAGAATCTGCCCGATCAGCCGCTGACTTTTCATATAGATCTTAATTCTTATGCTGTAGAGATCACTTCCGACAACGGTAAGTATAAGGTGATGGGAGAAAATCCTGAGAATTTCCCCAAAGAGCCTACAGCAGATGATACTACCTCTTTCACGCTGACATCTACAGCACTTGTAACAGCGATCAATAAAACATTGTTTGCCGTAAGCAATGATGACCTGCGTCCGGCGATGACAGGTGTGTTCTTCGAATTGACCCCCACCAGCCTCACATTCGTAGCCACCGATGCTCACCGTCTCGTGAAGTATGTAAGGACCGGTGTAGAATGCCCTAAAGCAGAAACCTTCATTGTGCCTAAAAAGCCGCTGAACCTGCTGAAGTCTGCATTACCTGACAATGACAGCGAAATAAAGATCGCCTATAGCCAGAACCATTTCTTTGTAACACATGATGGCGCCCAGATGATCTGCCGCCTCATTGACGCAAGGTTCCCTGACTATAAAGTGGTGATTCCAAAAGATAATCCTTACCGCCTTACCCTGGCAAAAAGTGATTTCCAGAACGCCCTGAAACGTGTGAGCGTGTTCGCCAATAAGAGCACCAACCAGGTAGCCCTGAACATCACCGGCAGTGAGCTCCAGCTTTCTGCACAGGACGTGGATTTCTCGTTTGAAGGTAACGAACGCATGAGTTGCCAGTACACCGGCGATGATATGCAAATTGCTTTCAACGCGAAGTTCCTCATTGAAATGCTGAACGCCGCAGAAGGAGATGAGATCACCATTGAACTGTCTACTCCAACTAAAGCTGGTATTCTGAAGCCTTCTGAAAAAGAGGAAAATGAAGACCTGCTGATGCTGGTAATGCCACTTATGCTGAACAACTAATCAGTTCTACAACAACTAATAACTTATATTTATTTGTAAAGCAATCTCTCACAAGGAGATTGCTTTTTTCTTTACCCACAGCCACTTTCAAAAGAATTGTTATTTAAAAAGTTCGTAAATTAATACCAGTAAAACAGGACAGTAAGCGAATTGATTACCCCAGTTTGATGACCACTATTTCACGATGAACTGATAAAGGGCATGAAGGTATCATGTCAAAAATTTGAATTCCCATATGGAAGAATTTTTCAATACTATTCCATCCTGGTATCGTACCGCTTTTCTTGTAGGCGGACTGTTACTGCTGTGGATGATAGAAGGAGCTATACCTCGCCTCTCCTTGAAGGTAAACCGGTACCAGCATGCGGGCACCAACCTGTTCTTTACGCTGACAACAGCTATTGTTAACCTTGGTTTTGCATTCGTAATCGTTATCGCATCAGAATGGACTGCAAAGGCCCATTTCGGCCTCTTATACCTCGTTGCGTTGCCGGTGTGGCTCCATTGCCTGCTGGCCATTATGATGATGGATCTGATAGGTGCTTACCTGGTGCATCTCATCCAGCATAAAATTGCCTGGATGTGGCATTTCCATAAGATCCATCACATCGATACGGCCGTTGATACAACTACCGCCCTGCGGCATCATCCCGTAGAATCTGTTTTTCGGGTGGTAGCCCTTATACTGGCCATTGTTTCCATGGGAGTGCCTATCTGGATGGTAATGTTATACCAGACCATTTCGGCTTTTATGTCCCAGTTTAACCACGCCAATATCCGGTTGCCCAAATGGCTTGATATCGCCCTTAGCTGGGTCATTGTATCGCCTGACATGCATAAGGTGCATCATAGTCATTATCAACCGGAAACTGACTCCAACTATGCAAATATCTTTTCGTTCTGGGATCGCCTGTTCGGCACATTTGTGGTGGTAAATGATGTAACACGGCTACGCTACGGGCTGGATGAGTACCAGGAATCTCAATATCAGCAGATAGGGACACTGTTGAAAGTACCCTGGGAAGAACAAAAGCAATAAACAGGTTATGAACTTTTCATTTTCATTTTAATTCTTACTTATATGCAACAGCACACCACGTCCACCCCCACTAAAATTGCCTGCTTCGTTTCTATGTTTGCGGGCATATTCGCAGCAATATATGCCTTCGTGTCAAGGAATCATAATACCGCACTGGTATTAGGCATTGCAGCAATTGTATTGGGCGGACTTTCCGTATTAAAAGCGCACAAGAATATTGATGACACACAAGTAGCTACAGCGGGTATCTTCATGGCGGTTGTGGCCTGCGCAGTAGCTTTGTGGAACATGTATCATTAGTTAGTTCATGACAACTATAGTCTGCAATGCAGGCAGCAGGCAATATATCGCAATTGTCTGTTGCCTGTAGACTATGGGACGGAACTATTTCTTTTTGCTTTTAATCTTTTTGTATTCTTCGAGGTATCCCTCTACGGCTTTAATGGGAAACAATACTAACGAAGTATCGGTTAGTGACTTGATAAGCGTAGTATCTATGACAGTGGCGGAATCTTTCTGCTGCGAGCCCTCTATATGGCTCCATAGTAACAGCGTATCATGCGACACACCCCACTTGTCATATTTCATCGAGTAGGTATTGATTGAGGTAATGGCACCTTTTTTCTTCAGCAGAAATCCCTGCGTGGCCTTATCTACTCCCCGTACAGGCTGTAGCCATTTGCCCAACAGCTGGTCTTCAGTATAGGATATCGTATCCGCCTTCACCAGCGTTACGGAATCAGCGATCGTTTCCGGGGTGACTGTATCCCTCACATCAATCAGGCTGCTGTCTTCGGGCGTATTTGTTTTTGAAGACGGAGACGGCTGTTGACATGCTGCGGTAATAACAGTACAGATCACTGACAGGACCAGACATTTTTTCATAGTTCCAAAGATAGCAATACTAGTTTAACAAATTTAACTACCTTTAAGGCACTTTAGGGGTGTTTCCCGGTTGTAAATACTTCCGGGAAGCTGAGATGAAACCCTCAGTACCTGACGCAGCTCATACTGCCGTAGGGAAAAGTAGCTGAACTCTTCTTCATCTTTCCATCCTTAAAGTTTATTGTTCACTTAATTCCTTGCAAACATGGAAGTGCTTGTAAACAATAAACTTTATGCGGTGCAGCCAGGAACCACTGTTGCTGCCCTCTTACAGTTTATTCAACTTTCTTCAGAAAAAGGCGTCGCTATCGCCATCAACAGCCAGGTTATTCCGAAAACCTCCTGGCCCGAACAAATTTTGCAGACAGCAGATAAGGTCACGATCATCCGCGCCACGCAGGGCGGATAAGGGCTCGTTTACCGGTGTACAATAACAAATGATACGCGCACAGCCGTGAGGCCGTGGTGTGTCCCTGTGCGCCGTCTTCTCAACTCATAAATCCTAATTCAATCATCAGTTATGCATTCAATTTCCCGTACGCCCTTCCCGGCATCCAGAAAGATCTATGTAGATGGCGTTGCCATGAGAGAGATCACGCTGACTCCTACACGCCTCCATGGCAGTAAAGGAGCTGAAGCACCTAATTCCCCCGTGGTAGTTTATGATACCAGCGGCCCGTACACTGATCCCAATATTGATATCGATGTACGTAAAGGCCTTCCCAGGCTGCGTGAGAGCTGGATCAAAGACCGTAATGATGTTGAACAGTTGCCGGGCATTACTTCTGCATATGGCCGGGAAAGAATGGCGGACAGCCGCCTTGATGGCCTGCGTTTCTCTTATCAGCATTCACCGATGAAAGCGAAAGCTGGACATAATGTATCGCAGATGCATTATGCAAAGAAAGGTATTATCACCCGCGAAATGGAATACATTGCCACCCGCGAGAATCAATGTGTAGATAAGTTATTCCAGGAAAATAATGCCCTCTGGCAGCAACATAAAGGCCAGTCCTTCGGTGCTAATACACCGCTAAAATTCATCACACCTGAATTTGTAAGGCAGGAGATAGCTGCCGGACGCGCTATCATCCCCAATAATATCAATCACCCGGAAAGTGAGCCCATGATCATTGGCCGCAACTTTCTGGTGAAGATCAACGCCAATATTGGTAACTCCGCTGTTACCTCCAGCATAGAAGAAGAAGTCGAAAAAGCAGTATGGGCCTGCCGCTGGGGAGCAGATACCATTATGGACCTCAGCACCGGCAAAAATATTCATGAAACAAGGGAATGGATCATCCGTAATTCGCCCGTTCCCATCGGTACCGTACCAATTTACCAGGCGCTGGAGAAAGTGAATGGCAAGGCTGAAGAGCTGAACTGGGACATCTTCCGGGATACGCTTATAGAACAGGCGGAACAAGGTGTGGACTATTTCACCATTCACGCAGGCGTACTGCTGCGTTATGTACCACTCACGGCCAAACGTACCACAGGTATTGTATCCCGCGGAGGATCTATCATGGCGAAATGGTGCCTGGCGCATCATAAGGAGAATTTCCTGTATACTCACTTTGAAGAAATCTGCGAGATCATGAAAGCATATGACGTAGCCTTCTCCCTGGGGGATGGACTTCGTCCCGGAAGCATCGCAGACGCAAATGATGCCGCACAATTTGCAGAACTGGAAACGCTGGGAGAACTGACCCACCATGCCTGGAAACATGATGTGCAGACGATGATAGAAGGTCCCGGACACGTGCCGATGCACCTCATCAAGGCCAATATGGATAAACAGCTGGAACACTGTAAAGAAGCACCTTTCTATACACTCGGGCCATTGACCACTGATATTGCGCCGGGCTATGATCATATCACATCAGCTATCGGCGCCGCCATGATCGGCTGGTTCGGTACCGCCATGCTGTGTTATGTGACACCTAAAGAACACCTGGGATTACCTGACAAAGAAGACGTAAGACAAGGGGTGATCACCTACAAAATAGCCGCTCATGCTGCGGATCTTGCCAAAGGTCATCCGGGCGCACAACACCGTGATAATGCCCTGAGCAAGGCCCGTTTCGAGTTCCGTTGGGAAGATCAGTTTAACCTTTCCCTCGATCCGGACACAGCCCGTTCCTATCATGATGAAACACTGCCGGCAGAAGGCGCCAAGATAGCACACTTCTGTTCTATGTGCGGGCCTCATTTTTGCTCCATGAAGATCACACAGGAAGTGCGGGACTATGCCGCTACCCAACAGATAGAGGAAACAATAGCCCTGGAAACTGGTATGGCAGAACAGGCACACGCATTTAAGGAACAAGGGGGAGAAGTTTACTTCTGATACTCATCTCATGATACAGATCATCACACACAGTACATTCCTGCCGGAAGAAACCATCTACTGGCAGCAACTGATTGCCGAAGGCGCAGACAGCATCCTCGTACGCAAACCTGGATGGCAGGAAACAGATTATGAACAGCTGTTGCAGGATGCAGACCCTTCCTGCTACCACAAGCTGATGATAGCCGGACATCCTGCGCTTTGCGAAAAGTACGGCCTGCAGGGCGTGCACTTCAGTGAAGCAGGCAGGGGGCTTGTAAGCGGTGACCAGATCACCGGCTACCGGCAGAGAGGATGGCTGCTCAGCACCAGCATACATGCCGCCCAGACATTGCAGATAGCCAGCGATAACTGGGACCAGTTGTTACTGGCACCCGTGTTTGACAGCATCTCCAAACCCGGGCATACCAGTACGTTCAGAGAAGGTTTCCGCCTTTCAAAGGACGGCTATAACGGACAGGTACTGGCGTTGGGAGGGATCGATCATACCACAGCAGCAAAAGCCCGCGACATGCAGTTTGACGGGATTGCCCTATTGGGCGCCATCTGGCAGGAACCAGCTACAGCCGTCAGCAATTTCCGCCGCATCAGGGATATATGGAAAACAGACGCCCTTATGTCATGAGCCTCGCCGGTCTGGACCCTTCCGCCGGAGCAGGCCTGCTGGCTGATATCAAAACTTTTGAGGCGCTCGGCGCCTATGGTCTGGGCGTCTGTACGGCCCTCACCGTACAGACAGATACCCGCTTCCTCTCGGTGGAATGGCAGTCCGCAGGTCAGATCATTGCACAGGCAACACCGCTGCTGGAAACATTTCCAGTAGAGTACTGTAAGATCGGGATCGTACGGGATGCACCTACCATTCTGGAGATTATCCTGTCTGTCAGGACCATACAGCCGGAAATACGTTTCATACTGGACCCCGTTGTGAAAGCTAGCGCCGGGTATACGTTTCACGATACCACGCAGCTATCAGTTTGGAAACAGGTATTGCAGCAGGTCTATCTGCTGACGCCCAACTATCATGAAGCGCTCCTGCTGAGCGGGGAGGAAGATGGGCATACTGCAGCAAGCGCTCTGGCAGCCTATGCTGCGGTGTTGCTAAAGGGAGGGCACCGGCCGGAAAGACAGGGAGTAGACAGTCTGTATATTGGCAAGACCGATATTATCGACATTCCTGCCGCCGCTGAAACCGTCTTTCCCAAACATGGCTCCGGCTGTGTGCTCAGCGCTGCTATTACCGCACAACTGGCAGCGGGCAACTCATTGCCTGCCGCCTGTATCAAGGCCAAACTTTATACAGAAAAGTTCCTGGCCAGTCATTCATCACTTTTAGGTTATCACATTACATGATCAGCTCATTGCATTATATATCACAACAAACAGCAACCGCCTCTCACCTGGACAATATCCTGGCTGCCTGTGAGGCAGGTTGCAGATGGATACAGCTTCGTATCAAGAATGAACCCGAAGACAAGATCCTGGCAAGCGCACTATCGGCAAAGGCTATCTGCTCACGTTACAACGCTACCCTCATCATTAATGACCATCCGCATATTGCGAAGACTGTCGGCGCCCACGGTGTACACGTCGGCAAGCAGGATATGACGGTAACCAGCGCCCGGGCCATCACCGGCGATGAGTTCATCATTGGCGGCACTGCCAATACGCTGGAGGATATTCTTGTTCATGTGAAAGACGGCGCCAACTATGTTGGTTTGGGACCTTACCGCTTTACCACTACCAAAGAGAAGCTCAGCCCCATTCTCGGGCTGGAAGGCATTGCCGCTATCATGCAGGCGCTGAGGAATATGGGTATTCATATTCCCGTTATCGCCATCGGTGGTATACTGGCAGAAGACGTGCCTGCACTGATGCAGACAGGCATTCACGGTATTGCGGTAAGTGGCCTTATCACACATGCAGAAAACAAATTTCAAACCGTATCATCTCTTACACTATGACACCACTCGTAATAGCCGGTCATTCCTTTTCTTCCCGCCTGTTTACCGGCACAGGCAAGTTCGCCTCACTGCCTCTGATGGAGGAAGCCCTATTGGCTTCGGGTTCAGAACTGGTCACAGTGGCGCTGAAAAGGGTGGACGTTCACAATGAATCGGATGATATGTTGCAGCACGTACATCATCCGCAGCTAAAATTACTGCCTAACACCTCCGGCGTAAGAAACGCCAAAGAAGCGGTATATGCGGCCCAACTGGCCCGGGAAGCGCTGGAAACGAACTGGCTCAAGCTGGAAATACATCCTGATCCACGCTACCTGCTGCCAGACCCTATAGAGACACTGAAAGCTGCAGAAGAACTGGTAAAACTCGGTTTCATTGTATTGCCTTATGTGCATGCAGACCCTGTGCTATGTAAAAGACTGGAAGAAACAGGTACTGCCGCCGTGATGCCTCTTGGCGCCCCGATAGGCAGCAACAAGGGCCTGCGGACGATAGATTTCCTTGAGATTATCATCGGGCAGAGTAAAGTACCTGTGGTAGTGGATGCAGGTATCGGTAGTCCTTCCGATGCGGCAAAAGCCATGGAAATAGGAGCAGATGCCGTATTGGTGAACACCGCTATCGCCGTGGCGAAAGACCCGGTAATGATGGCGAAGGCATTCAGACAGGCAGTAATAGCCGGCAGGCAGGCATATGAAGCGGGATTGCCTTCCGTGCAACGCCAGGCAGTGGCCTCCAGTCCATTGATCGGCTTTCTTGATGAAGTTTAAACAAGCAGACTATGTCAGGTTTTAAAAACATTTTCGATCTATATAACTGGGATGATGTCAAGGCGGGCATTTATTCGAAAACCGCCAGTGACGTAGAGGCAGCGCTTAGCCGCAGCAAACGCACCCTGGAGGATTTTAAGGCATTGATCTCCCCGGCTGCGGCTCCTTACCTTGAACAGATGGCACAGCTGAGCCGGCGGCTCACACAACAGCGTTTTGGTAACACAATGCAGTTGTACATCCCTCTGTATCTCAGTAATGAATGCCAGAATATCTGCACTTACTGTGGTTTCAGCCTGGATAACAAGATCGCCCGGAAGACACTGAACGAAGAGGAGATACTCCGGGAAGTGGCCGTTATCAAGGCAATGGGGTATGAGCATGTGCTGCTGGTCACAGGTGAGGCTAATCAGACCGTAGGTGTGGATTATTTCAGGGAAGCGCTGAAAGTGATCCGGCCACATTTTGCCAATATCTCCATGGAAGTACAACCTATGGATGAAGCAGATTATGCGGAACTGATTCCCCACGGACTGCATGCGGTATTGGTTTACCAGGAAACATATCATCAGGCAGACTATAAACTGCATCATCCCAAAGGGCGCAAATCCAATTTTGAGTACCGTTTGGACACGCCGGACAGGCTGGGCAGGGCAGGTATCCATAAAATAGGGTTGGGCGTGCTAATAGGGCTGGAAGACTGGCGTACGGATAGCTTTTTTACAGCCCTGCATCTTCAGTACCTGGAAAAAACCTATTGGCAGACGAAATATAGTATTTCCTTCCCTCGCTTGCGCCCCTGTTCAGGCGGCCTTCCTCCTAAAGTGGAAATGAACGACCGCGAGCTGGTACAACTGATCTGTGCCTATCGCCTACTGGACCAGGAAATAGAATTAAGCCTTTCCACAAGAGAAACACCTCGCTTCAGGGACAATGTGATCAAACTGGGCATTACGGCGCTTAGTGCGGGTTCAAAGACCAATCCGGGCGGATATGCGACAGATCTCTCTTCTCTGGAACAGTTCGAGATATCAGACGATCGTAGTCCGGCGAATATCAGTGGTATGTTACGGGCGCAGGGGTATGAGCCTGTATGGAAGGATTGGGATGTGGGATATTGATGAAGTTGAAAGCATATTATTAAAAAATAACAGCCCCGCATCCTACGGGGCTGTAAATTTACCTAAATCCATTACTGAAAATGTTACTTATTGAGATAAGTAGCCGCTTAATCTTACATTCCAAATGTAAGATGCACATAATGAACAACCGCTTTTACCTTCTATTATGAACAAAAAGAACAGCGGGCGTCAAAATGAACACATTCCGGTCAATGAGGGATCTTTTCCAGATCCCTATAAGTTCTTACAGTCTCGTGCGAGCCTCTGAGCGCACCTTTCTGGTTAGCGATCAGCTCCCTTACGCTGTAAGGCATCGGGGTACTGGAGCGTAATACCTCTTCGTAAGATCTTTGTGTCGCATCTTCCGCATATTCGCAGGAAGATAGTAATACCTGACGGTCGCGCCCTGAAAAGGTGGCTTTTACGTTCATCCAGGTCCTGTAGAGTTTACCATATACGGAAGAGCCTTGTGCTACATCTCCGCCGCCGTCCAATAACACGTTGTTTAACTGGTCAATATAAGTATGGCTTTCGTCTGCCATTCTCTGGAACAAAGCCTTCAGGTCGGTATCTTCTGTTAATTCTATTGCTTTTTTATATCCATCCACACGATCTTGATTGATCCTGACCAGATCACTCAGGGCTTCCAACAATTTTTCATTTAGTTGCATGATAGTCAATTTTAGATTAATGCAATGATGATTAGTATATGTAAGATTCAAAAATGTTACCAGTTTCTGCGCTTACAACCAGGTAAGCGTGGTGGCCTATTTCAGTCCCTCACCTAGCGGAGATTTTGCCCTTGCTGGGGAATACACTCCACAAAAAAAAGTCCATTGAAAATACTGGCATATATTGTTTTAAAAAGGGAAGAATACGCTGTACCCCTTTTTAACATTGAAGAATAGCGGCATCTGTCTTCATTAACACTATCTGGCACAGATTTTCTACCTATTACTATAACCAAATCTTATTGACATGAGCGGCTTACTTTATTTAATCGCAGTGATCCTTATTATTGGATGGATTCTGGGTGCGTTTGTTTACTCCGCCGGCAGTCTGATACATGTGCTGTTGGTATTAGCTGTTATTGCTATTCTTGTAAATATTATACGCGGCCGGGCTGTATAAGTCAGGCAACCAAGCTCCATTGTGTGAAAAAAGGTAATCAGTCGCAGCAAGAATCAATATACTATTTTGCTACGATCTGATTACCTTATTTTTCTTCAAATCCAGCCTTTCAATAATGCCATTGCTAACACCCTCTTTACTCATATATTGTATGAGTATTGTTATACTTAGCCCCAGGGATATTTTTCATTCACTACTTTTGTGAAGAGAAATATTTATATGAGAAAATATATGCTGCTGGTTATACTTTTGAGTGCTTGTGCCACCATTCCTAAAATCAGCGTTAAAGACACCACAATACCTGCCATTCACTCACTGACACTACTGCATAAATACATTGTTCCCTACAATATGCCATTCAACGGCACCACAGTAGGAGGGCTTTCAGGTATAGACTATGACAGCGCCCGGAAAGTATATTACCTGATCTGTGATGACCGTTCGGAAAAACAATCAGCCAGGTTCTATACAGTTCAGATACCGGAAAACAATTACGACAGGGACAGTATTCGTTTTATCCATGTTGCTTATTTGAGAATGCCAGATGGTAATGTATATCCATCAGCGAAGGTCTTTGCACCCGATCCGGAGGCCATGCGTTATAACCCGCATACCGGCCATCTGGTATGGAGCAGTGAAGGGGAGAGGATCATTGCCGGGCAGGGGAATATTATCAATGATCCCGGAGTATATGACGTAGATACCAGCGGACACTTTCTTAGCAATTATCCCTTACCGGAGCAGTTCCATATGCGGGCTACGGAAAATGGCCCAAGGCGTAACGGTGTATTTGAGGGCCTTGGATTTACTCCGGATGGCCGTTATATGTTTGTGAGCCTGGAAGAGCCCAGGTATGAAGATGGTCCCCGTGCTGATCTGAAGGATACTACGACCTATATACGTATTATAAAATATGACCTCCTTACCCGTCAACCCATCACCCAGTATGCTTATAAGCTGGAGCCTGTTGCGCACCCCTCTGTGCCCGATTCAGCTTTCCGTGTGAACGGCGTTTCTGATATACTGGTACTCTCGGAAACGCAGTTACTGGTGATGGAACGCTCCTTCTCAACGGGTGTAAAAAACAATACTATTCGTGTATTCAAGGTGGATCTTCAAGAAGCTACTGATATTAAGACGGTTAATTCACTGCAGGAAACAACACATTTTACACCGGCACAAAAGACATTACTCCTCAATTTTGATGAGCTGGATACCTTTGTTGATAATGTAGAGGGAATGACTTTTGGCCCCGTTCTTCCTAACGGACATAGAAGTCTCATTTTCGTTGTTGACAATAATTTTGATAAGAGGGAAGAGACGCAGTTTTATATCTTCGACGTTAAACAATAAAGTATATTATTTTACCAGGAAAAATATACGAAACAGGAAAGTGCGCCAAAATAATACTTTCCTGTTTCGTCATTTTATGTCATTTTTCTGATTTACATACAATTTGCCGAAATCCCCTTCTTATCCTCTCCCATAGCAGTTTCTCACCGCTCAAAACTTTTTTGCAAAAACGTTTTACTTTACTTGAAAAATATTATACTTTTAACCCGGAGTTGCCATATTTATTCAAAAAGCCGAAATCGTTATTAAAACCGTGTATTGAACTAATGTGTATTGAACTAAAACTGAAATTCCGTAGCGTTATTTGAATCATTAATCATTAATTATTACTTGTAGCTTTTTCTTATCCGCATAGGATAACTATCAGCATTTTATTTTATTCTTTTTCATTACAGGCCACGTAAAATAATGATGTAATGTAAATGTAACTGTAACAGTAGTAACTGTACTTGTCATGCTGCAATCGAATGATTTTGCAGCCCGGAACTCTATTATCTAAAACCTCCAGAATATGAAGTCTAAATTCACACGTTTCATGAGGATAGCGGTGCAAGGCACATTAGCGTTGCTAATGACGCTGCACGCATTCTCACAAAGCCGGAAAATCACCGGCCGGGTCCTCGACAACAGGGACAACTCCCCGCTCCCTGGTGTATCTGTACAAGTTAAAGGTACTGGTAGCGGAACACAAACCAAACCAGATGGTACGTATAGCATTGATGCGGCTTCCGGTAGTACCCTTGTGTTCTCTTTTATTGGTTATCTGAGTCAGGAAAAAGTGGTTAATGGCGCTGCTACCATTAACGTCAGCATGTCTTCTGACGTAAAATCTTTACAGGACGTAGTAGTAGTAGGTTATGGTGCTACAAGACGTTCTGACCTGACTGGTGCTGTAGCATCTGTTAAAACTGCACAACTGGAAGAAAGGCCCGCTGCATCTGTAAACCAGGCGCTGGCAGGCAGGATCCCAGGGGTACAGGTGAATACCAACTCCGGTCGTCCGGGCGGTCAAACCAATGTACGTATCCGTGGTTTCAGTTCTATCAACACTACCAACAACCCACTCTATGTAATTGATGGAGTGGTAATTCCGGTAGGTGCACAAACACAGAACAGTAATGCAATCGACTTCTTAAACCCGAATGAAATAGCATCCGTAGAGGTACTGAAAGACGCGTCTTCTACTGCGATCTATGGTGCAAGAGGTGCGAATGGTGTTATCCTCGTTACTACTAAAAGAGGTAACGCCAGCGGTAGCCGCGTTACTTATGACGTAGGCCTGGCTTATAACACCATCGGTCCTAAACGTGTTGAAATGCTCAACGCGAAAGAATATATGCAGGTAGAAGACCTGGCATGGAAAAATGCAGAGATCTATGATCCTGTAGAATGGGCCAAGGGTACTTATGTATCTAAAGATCCAAAGTTAAAGAGAACCAATCCTGATCTGTTTGACGCCAATGGCAATCCAAAATATGATACAGACTGGTTTAAAGAATCAGTACAGCATAAAGTATCTCACAGCCACCAGTTAGGTTTTACAGGTGGTGATGAAAACAGCCAGTTCGGTTTGTTCCTGGGTTACAGGGACGATGAAGGTCTGCTGCTGAACTCCTACCTGAAAAGATATTCAGCACGTTTCACATTCGACAGTCAGATGAAAACATGGCTGAAAGTTGGTGGATCATTAGGATACACCAACCAGAGTGAGAACCTGGTAGATATCGGTACCGGTGGTCTGAACTCTGTACGTATGATCACGGAAGCCCTGCCTTTCCTGCCGGTGAAAATGCCGAACGGTACTTTCAGCAATAACAAGCTGTATCCTGGTGCGGAAGGTGGTTCTAACCCTGTACATATCCTGACAGACCGTAAGTATATCCTCCAGACGCAGAACGTACTGGGCAACGCATATGCAACCATCACCCTGGCGAAAGGCCTGGAATTCCGCAGCGTTGTGGGTGCTAACGTAGTGACCCGCGGCAGGAACGAATGGAATGGCCGCTCCCTGATAGACATCTCCGCTACCCAGAAAGGTATTGCGATCGTAGCTAACGACAGGGAAACATACTGGTCATTTGAAAACTACCTGACATACAACAAACGTTTCAATAAGGTACACTCCATCAATGCATTGGCGGGTATAGGTTGGCAGGAAGATAACCTTTTCGGTTTCAATGTGCGTGGTGAGAACTTCTCTACCGACTACCTGGAAACTAACAGCATCGGTTCCGCAGGGCTGATCCCTTCTTCAGGCGCTGGTTCCCGTAACCTCGGTTTTGCGTTCAACTCTTACTTTGGCCGTGTGAACTATGGCTTTAAAGATAAGTACCTGGTTACTTTCACTGGCCGTGTGGATGGTTCTTCCAAGTTCGGTCCTAACAACAAATATGCATTCTTCCCTTCCGCAGCGTTGGCATGGCGTGCATCTGAAGAGCCTTTCCTGAAAGACAATCCAACCATTTCTACACTGAAACTGCGTACGAGCTATGGTCTGACAGGTAACTCCGAAATAGCTCCTTACAGCTCTCTGTACTCATTGACTGCAAGCAATGAATACGCCTTCCCGCTGAACGGTCAGAAAGTACAGGGTGTAGGTACCAACAGACTACCTAACAAAGACCTGAAATGGGAAAAAACAGCACAGTATGACTTTGGTGTCGAACTGGGTCTGTTAAAGAACAGGATCTCCCTGGAAGCTGATCTCTACTACAGGAAAACAACAGACATGCTGCTGGATGCGCCTGTACCTACCACCAGTGGTTACACTATTATCAGCAGAAACGTTGGTGCGATGGAAAATAAGGGTCTGGAACTCGGCCTGAACACTGTAAATATTGAGACCAAAAATTTCTCATGGTCTACTACCTTTAACATCTCCTTCAACAAGAATAAAGTACTGGCGTTGGCTAGTCCGGCCGATATATTCGGCGTAGGTGGTCCTAACTTCACCAACCAGACAAACATCATCCGTGTAGGCGAGCCGGTGGGATCCTTCTGGGGACTGGTTCGCGAGGGTACCTGGGCTACCAAAGATGCGGCTGAAGCTGCGCTGTTTAAAGACTACCGTGGGGGTAAACCAATCTTGCCTGGCGATATCAAATACCGCGATGTAAATGGCGACCATGCTATTAACGATGCTGACCGTATGATCATCGGCAATGGTAACCCTGACGGATGGGGAGGTTTCTTCAACACTTTCAAATACAAGAACCTGGACCTGACTGTTGAACTCCAGTTTGTATATGGTAATGATGTACTGAATATGACACACCACTCCGGTGAAGACCGTACCGGTCTGGCTAACAGCTTCAAGTCTGTACTGAATTACTGGACACCAGAACATCAGAATACTGATATCGCAGCTCCGCGTAATCCGAGCGCAGGTTATGTTACCAACGTGGACACCCGCTGGGTAGAAGATGGTTCATTCCTCCGTGGTAAGAACCTGGCTTTGGGTTACAACTTCTCTGCAGAAAAACTGAAACGTCTGCATCTCAGCAAACTGAGAGTATATGCTTCCGTACAGAACTTCTTCCTTGCCACCAAGTTCAGTGGAAACGATCCTGAGGTAAGCACTTATTCACAGCCATTTGCACAGGGACAAACATTCTTTGATTATCCGAAACCAACTACGTTCCAACTTGGTGCGAACGTTGCTTTCTAATCTAACATTTATCAGAAAAAGAGATGCTCATGAAGAACTATATTAAAAAAGCCGCACTTAGCATATTGATCGGTGGCAGCTTATTTGCTACCGGTTGCAACAAATTCCTGGATGAAAGCGATCCATCCAACCTGTCGCCCGACAGCTATTATACATTACCGGAACATGCTGACGCAGCGGTATACGCTGCTTATGCACGCGCCCGTTTCATTGGTAGCGGCGCCGGTATCTTTTCCGCCAACTTCCAGATGCTGGATGCGCCTACCGGTACTGCCAATACAGCTACTGCTCAGAACTCCGACCTGAACAACCTGCTTGGCCTTGTATATGATGGAGATAACCTACATGTCAGACAATTCTGGACTGGCGCCTATAGAGTAATTGCACAGGCCAACATGGCGCTTGATAAGATTCCCGGTATTCCCAATATGGATGAAGCGGCGAGAAAAAGGACAATGGGTGAAGCCGCATTCATGCGTGCATGGTCTTACTTCTATGTCGTAAGACTTTGGGGTAATGTTCCTTTGATAACAAAACCACAAACACCTACTTCTCCGGATTTCTACCCTACACGTACAAGTACAGATAGCGTATATGCTCAGATCGTTGCAGACCTGAAAATGGCTGAAGCGGCTGGTCTGCCATGGATGGACGCTTCCGGCAGGGTAGGTCTCGCTGCCATTAAAACTGAACTGGCAAAAGTATATCTGACTATGGCCGGCTATCCACTGGAAAAAGGTACAGAATATTACAGACTGGCGGCAGACAAGGCAAAGGAGGTAATTGACTATGCAAAAGCCAATACAAGTCAGATCAATCTGTTCGACTTTTACAGCCAGCTGCATGATGTAACTAATAACAACAAGGTAGAACATCTGTTTGAAGTGCAATACCTAGCTGATATCGAGGGTAACCCGATGCAGTCACTGATGCTGCCAAACAACTCCCTGTTAAAAAACATCTCTGCTTTTGGTAGTGGTGTAGGTAGCTCTATTCCTAACTCTTCTTTCTATGATTCATACAAGAAGTTTGAGCCTAAGGACATACGTACAAATCAGCAGCAATTCTTCTTTACTTACTATTTCGTAGATGGTAAAGGCGATACATTCCAATTAGACAGACCTTACATCTACAAACACTTCGATGTGGCGGGTCATGGTAAACCAGGCGCTCCGGGTACCGGTAGAAGTAACCTGAATATGCCTCAGATCCGTTTTGCTGAAACTCTGCTCATCTATGCGGAAGCGCAGAACAGGGCAGATGGTAGTCCTAATGCCGATGCTTACACCGCATTGAACCGCGTACGTGGCAGGGCAGGCCTGGATCCTTTATCAGGGCTAGCTCAGGGCACCTTTGAAGAAGCTGTATGGCGTGAGCGCTGGCATGAGTTCTGTTATGAAGGTATCACCTGGTTTGATATGGTGCGCCTGAGAAAAGTATACAATGAAGACAATAATGGCTTCGATAACTTCGTAGGACACATCAACAAAAACTCCGGTGCGGCACTGGCAGAAAAACACCTGTTGTTCCCATTACCAATACAGGAAATGCGTAACAACCCGAATCTGAGACCTCAGAATACAGGCTACGGTTCATAAGATCAATTCCTTCCAATAAAAAAGAGAGGGCCTCGTTTCAGAACGAGGCCCTCTCTTTTTTATTGAGTAAGTTCTTTAGTCCCAGATCTGGTTGGAAGCGGTCAGGATCACCGGCTGTCCATCTGTTACAATGATCGTATGTTCATGCTGTGCTACAAAACTACCGTCATTGGTCACCAGTGTCCAACCATCTCCCATATCATAAGCGTAAGACGCTTTTGTAGAGATGAATGTCTCAATGGCAACAACACTATTCTTCCGGAAACGGTTCTTGTTCATGCGGTCATAATAGTTGGGGATCTCTTTAGGCTCTTCATGCAGGCTTCTGCCTACGCCATGGCCCACCAGGTTTTTAATCACCCTGTAGCCCATTTTCTTTGCTGTCGATTCTATGAGATGCCCTACATCCGCGATCTTCACACCACCCCTGATCTCACTGATCGCCTTCTGCAATATCAGCTTTGAGGCATTCACCAGCGGGTTATGATTGTAAATATCATTTCCCAATACAAATGATCCGCCGTTATCACCCCAGTAGCCATTCAGTTCGGCAGATACATCTATGTTTACGAGGTCTCCCTCTTGCAGTATTTTATTCCCGGAAGGAATACCGTGCGCCACTTCATTATTCAGGCTGATACAAGTCCAGCCAGGGAACCCGTAGGTCAGCTTTGGTGCAGACTTTGCACCCATTTCATTCAGTAGTCTGCCGCCATATTCATCCAGCTCTTTCGCTGACATACCCGGACAGGCATATTCCCTCATTTTCCTTAATGTAATACCAACGGCCTCACTCACAGCCTGCATTCCCGAAAGGTCCGCATTCGATGTTATAGACATAGTCCTGATTATTTTGTGATATTATGTATAATGGCTGCATGGATCTCACTGATAGACTTCATCTTCCCATCACCATCATAACAGGTGATCTTTGTGACGGAAGCGTCAGTATCTGCTAATACTTCATACTCCTGCTTCACCGCCAGCTGAAGGGAAAAGTCCTTCTCATGGATGTCCTCTTTTCCATTCAGATATTTCCTTTCCTCTCCGGAGCGGCGCTGCGTCAGGGCCTGCTCTGTAAAAGAAAAAGGAACATCCAGGTAAACAGAAAGATCCGGCTGGGGAATACGGTTGTACTCATATTCAAACATGTTGATCCATTCGCGCAGCTCTTTTTTCTCTTTTTCCGTTTGTAGTTTGGCACACTGGAAAGCAATATTGGACAGCACATAGCGGTCTGCCAGTACCACATATCCGCTGGCCAGCCATTCATTGATATTGTGTGCAAATGCCTTTCTGTCTTCGGCATACAACAGCGCCACCAATTGTGGATGTACATTTTTTACGTCTCCGAATTCACCCCGCAGGAATTTAGCGATCAGGTCCCCGAATACGCCTTCCTGTACAATAGGGAAGTGTACGAACCTTGTTTCTATTCCCTGCTTATTAAAATACTCCGTCAGTAAAGCGATCTGGGTAGACTTACCTGCCCCATCCAGTCCTTCAATGGCAATAAACCTGCTGTTGTTCTGCATTAAAAATCAGTTAAAACTATCTGCGAAGATACCACTAATTCAACGTCTACAACCAGCTAGGCTCCTCCAGCATATTTTTCGCGGGAGGCATAGATGCCCTTCATATGTGTCTCGGCCCATTCAGTCAGCCCTTCTAAATGAGGCAACAGGGAATATCCCCTTTCCGTGAGGCTATATTCTACTTTGGGAGGGATCTCCGCATATACTTTACGGATAACCAAGCCGTCGGCCTCCAGGATCTTGAGCGTGACAGTCAGCATCTTCTGGGAAATATCCCCGATCCCATGATGCAGTTGATTGAACCGCATTGTGCCTTCTTTCCCCAGGATGATAATGATCAGCATAGACCATTTGTCACCTAAACGGTCCAATACATTCCTCACAGCACAGGCACTTCCCCCGCCATCACGATATTTTTTTAAACTTTCTATCATCTTAATAAATTGATAATCAACAATAGTCACTTTCAGGTAACAATCAAACCAAACGGTGCCTTCTTGTCAGTCATTTCGCGGCACCTTACTTTTGACTTACTAAAAGTAAGTAAAGGTAATTAAGTAACCAATACAGTAAATTAAAGGACAATGGGAAAAATCTTAGTGACCGGAGTAACAGGACTTCTTGGTCGTATCGTATTAGACAAATTGCTCAGCAAAGTAGCCGCGTCCAACGTAAAGGTATTAGTGCGCGACGAAGCAAAAGCGGCCCCTTTTAAACAGCTGGGTGTAGAAGTGGCAATAGGCACTTATGATGATAAAGCATCCCTTGTAAGCGCCTTCAAAGACGTTGACAAGCTGTATTTCGTATCCGGCAGTGATATTGCCAAACGTGGCCAGCAGCATGAAAATGTAGTAAAGGCAGCGGTAGAAGCGAAAGTAGGGCATGTGGTGTATACCAGTTTCCAGCGGAAGAATGAAACCACTACCTCTCCCATCTATTTTGTTGCTTCCTCCCACCTGCTGACAGAAAACCTGTTGAAGGCATCCGGGCTGAAATACACCATCCTTAAACATGGCATATATACCGAGATGATACCGCTCTTCATTGGAGATAAGATATTCGAAACCGGGGTTATCTTCCAGCCGGCTGGCGATGGTAAAACCGCTTTCATACTGCGCAACGACCTGGCAGATGCAGGCGTGGCAGTACTGACAGGGCAGGGGCATGAGAACCGCAGCTATGACCTGACCGGGCCGGAAGCAGTATCTTATACAGATATAGCAGCAAAGATCTCTGCTATTACCGGTAAGAATGTTGCCTATGTATCGCCAACTCCGGAAGTGTTTGCAGCTGAACTCACAAAAGCAGGTGTACCTGCAGAGTATATCGGGTTATTCGCAGGATTTAGCGGGGCAACCAAAGAAGGGGAGTTTGCAGACATCTCCACTGATCTGGAAAAGCTGATCGGCAGAAAGGGTGGAAGCGTGGAAGCATACCTGCAACAGGTATACGGAGGCAAGTAAACCATTCAAAGTAATAGAACACAGAGAACCGTGAAATAAGAAAGTACCTCGTTTAAAAACCGGGGTACTTTCTTGTTTTACAGCGGTTTGAGGATTCCATCTCCCTCCCGGCACTTTCCGATGAGCTATCCAGATTTCCCGGGGGAGGCAGGAGAGGGCTCTTCCCGGTCTTACACTTTAGTCGGTATTCGCTCCGATTGTACTGGAGTCCTCTATCTGGAGGCTCTCTAGTCCTGCATTACAATAGCTTTTGTATAGCGTTGGCTATAGAACAGTGCCTATAAAGCTATAGTAAAGAGCCTATAGGCTATAGTTTCCACCGAATCTTAAGTATAAATCAAGCGAATACGGACCGTAGGGAAAGGCTTCTGGTACATGGCCTGGGGCCTTGCTGTTCTGGTTTGGGTTTACACTGGCTAAATCTACATTCAGATTTCGTATCTCTCTGAATTTAACATTATTGGGGATCGATATTATATTTCTTTGTGAGGATGGGATAGACCCGCCATCCCCTTTTTTCTGTGCAAATCCTGCGCAAATGAAAAAAGGACTTCAGTTTATCACTGAAATCCTTTCTGTTTCGTGGTCCCACCAGGGCATGATCCTGGGACCCCCTGATTATGAGTCAGGTGCTCTAACCAACTGAGCTATAGGACCTGTTCTTTGCAGAACGAATATTTTGAAACTTTCTCGTGGGTTCCCTTTTTCAGGGAGGGCAAAATTAATTATTTTTTATTCAATTATCCAATCATTCCTGAATTTTTTATTTCCGCCATATAACTTTGCACTTTCTTATTCAGTAGTTCACACCATGAAAGGTATTAAACACATCATCTTCGATCTGGGCGGAGTTATTATCAATCTCAATTACCAACTGACTTACAAGGCATTTGAGGACCTTGGGGTAAAAGAGTTCACCAGTTTGTACAACCAGTTTACGCTGACCTCCCTGTTTGACGACCTGGAGACCGGCAAGATCGAACCAGAAATATTTCTGAATGAGATGCAGCAACATACGACGCCGGGTACTACCCATCAGCAGATCATTGATGCATGGAATGCAATGCTGCTGGACTTTCCTTTACGCAGGCTGCAGATATTACAACAGTTAAGACAACATTACGGGTTATACCTGTTAAGTAATACCAATGCTATCCACCTGGAGGCCTTTAATAAAATATTACAGGACAGCAGGGGACTTCCTTCGCTGGCATCTTTTTTTGATAAAGCTTATTATTCTCATCTGATCGGGTTACGCAAGCCTGAGAAGGAGGCATATCAGTTTGTGCTGGATGAGAATGGCCTGGATCCTGCCGAGACATTATTTATAGATGATACGCTTCCAAACATTGAGGGGGCCAAAGCTGTTGGCATACAAACAATCCATCTCCTGCCGCCTAAAACGATGGCAGATATCTTCAGATAACAGTGAAGCCTATTTGATTTCCTCAAACTCCAGGTAATCTCCCTTGTCCGCCTTTTTAGGAGCGGTGCGGTGCGGTTGCGCCTGAGCAGCCTGTTTCTGGGCTTGTTCCTGTTGCTGGTATTGACGGCGGAGATGCTCCTGGATATCTCCCATCTGTCGGCGTACATGTTTGGTTGACTGATATACCGGCACAATGAAGTCAAATACAAATTTGTACAGCAACCAGAACACAAATGCTAAAAATGCGTATTTCAGTATCATGGAACAAATTTAGCGGTTAATCTGCTTTCAGGACCGAGAAAATTCGGGCTTTAGGTTTTCTTTAACAGCCCGGAAAAGCAGATCAACCTGGTTATAGACCTAACAATGCCGCGCTCTCAAGGGCCGCCTTTTTGTTATACTCCCAGGTCAATTTACGATAATTGACTGCATCAACAATAGTACCGATCCAACATAAGCCGACAGTCAAAATATATAATATTCCCATACCTATCTGATTGATCAGGAAGCGGTGAATACCTGCGGGACCGATCAATCCAACGAGGCAGCAGATGAGGATAACCTGGGGATCTTTTCTCCGTCCTTCATAAATGGCCAGGAAACGCTGACGGGTTTCAATGGAGTAGTCGCGGGTAAGTTCCTGCAGCCATAGAAGCTCTTCCTGTTCAATACCCGGTAAGCTGATAAAATCTGTCATGTATAGTGGTTTTTAAGTTCCGCAAAAGATTGCCATTGCAGTCTGGCGAGCTGGAAAGTCCGGTATGTAAACATCAATACAGCGAACGGGCCCAGAGGATGGCTTTTCAGGGAGGCGCGCCATTCTCCGTGTAACAGAAAATGAATAGAATGTCCCAGGCCACATCCCGGGCACCAGGGTATGCCCATTCTTTTCAAGATACAGAAACTTGCTTTGGCGTCCTGATATGGATCCATAAAAAAAAGAAGCAACAAGGCTGTTGGCCACACGATCAGCTCTATATTAACTTGTTGTATGTATGCTTTAATTTGCATGTTTCGTATCAGGGGTGCAGTTATTATTATTTTTCGAAATCTGTGCGGGCAGGGCGTTTTCTCTCTTGAAATTATTTCATACAAGTTAAAGAAAATGTTCTTGGATCAAAATAAAATCCTAATTTTGCATAGGAAAATGATACTAACGAAGGGGACTGAGCGGTCCCCTTCTCGTTTTTTTATGGCAAATGAACAAGTAATAATAAACATCCGGGACCTGGCAGCAGAAATGCTTGCCCCTTATCCGGAGTACTTTGTAGTAGATGTGCGGATAAAGCCCACAAATAACATAAAACTCTTTGTAGACGGAGATAATGGCGTACCGGTAGATAAACTGGTCGCATTTAACCGGAACCTGTACACCAGGCTTGAAGGTGCCAATTTGTTCCCAGACAACGATTTTTCCCTGGAAGTATCCTCTCCCGGACTGGACGAGCCGCTGAAACTTCACCGTCAATACGTTAAGAACATTGGTCGTAAAGTTGCTGTTACTTTATTGGATAATTCCGAAAAAGAAGGTACCCTACTGGCCGTTACGGAAGAAAAGGTGACGATTGAGGAGCTGATTGGCAAGAAAAAAGAGAAAAAAACAACTGAAATAAATTTAAATGAAATAAAGCACACGAAGGTGTGCATCGTGTTTTAAAATATAATAATATAACCGAAACATGGCTAGTATTAACCTGATTGAGTCATTCACGGAGTTTAAGGAGGCGGAAAACATTGACCGTCCGACGTTGATGAAAGTGTTGGAAGACGTGTTCAAAACTCTTCTCCGTAAAAAGTATGGCTCTGATGAGAACTTTGACGTGATTGTAAATACTGAGAAAGGTGACTTGGAAATTTTACGCCGCCGCACCATTGTAACAGATGGTGAGGTGGAAGATGATAATGCCCAGATTGCTTATTCGGAAGCCATTTTAGTTGAACCAGACTATCAGGTAGGGGAAGACCTTTATGAGGAAGTGGAGATCATGGATTTCGGCCGCAGGGCCATCCTGGCTGCAAAGCAGACGCTTTCCGCCCGTATCGGCGACCTTAAAAAGAACATTCTTGTAAAGAAATATGCTGACCGTGTTGGGGAAATTGTAACGGGTGAAGTGTACCAGGTATGGAAAAAAGAAGTTTTATTGCTTGATGATGAAAGGAATGAGTTAATTTTACCTAAATCTGAACAAATTCCTACCGATTATTTCAAGAAAGGGGAAAATGTAAGGGCAGTAGTGAAAAAAGTGGAGATGAAGAATAATGCTCCGCTTATCATTCTTTCCCGCACCCATCCGACCTTCCTGGCTAAATTGCTGGAAATTGAAGTTCCCGAGATCTTTGACGGCCTAATCGTAATCAAGAAAATCGTACGCGAACCTGGAGAAAGAGCTAAAGTGGCTGTTGAATCCTATGACGACCGCATTGACCCTGTCGGCGCCTGCGTTGGTATGAAGGGAAGTCGTATTCATGGGATTGTGCGGGAGCTGCGTAACGAAAACATAGATATCATCAACTATACCTCTAATATACAATTGTTGATCCAGCGTGCATTGACGCCCGCAAGGATCAGCCGTATGGAAGTGGATAATGAGAATAAATATGCTTCTGTTTTCCTCAAGGCAGATCAGGTGTCCCTGGCAATCGGTAAAAAAGGTGTCAATATTAAACTGGCCTGCGAATTGACCGGTTATGAGATTGATGTCTTCCGTGACGAAGAACAGGAACAGGCTGAATATGACATTGACCTGGGAGAATTCTCCGATGAAATCGAAGAATGGGTACTGGATGAACTCAAACGTATTGGTTGTGACACTGCCCGCAGTGTACTTGACCTGACTGTAGAGGAACTGGTACGCCGCTCAGATCTTGAAGAGGAAACTGTAAGCGAGGTAAGAAGAATACTACAGGAAGAATTTGATAAAGAGTAGGTTCACACCACAACTTCCCCGGGATGTGGGCTTGCTCGACAGAAAGTATTTTTAGTTATTGTTAATTGTTAAAAAGGAGTCCCGTTTAACTAACGGGAAAAATGGGGAGGCCCGAGATTACAATATGCCTGAAGTAACAAACAACACGCCACGATTGCTGGCTGCAGCGAAGGAGTTCAATATTGGTAAGGAAACGTTGATCGATTTCCTTGCTAATAAGGGCTATGACATGGGGGGCTTTGGCTCACCCAATGCCCGTCTTACGTCCCAGATGTATGCAGCATTGCAGTCCGAGTTCCAGCAGGACAAGGCTAACAAACGCAAAAGCGATCAGATAGCCCTGCCTAAAGGAAGTGTGTTAGATGCAATGAAGAAGAAAGAGAAGGAAGAAGCAGAGGCAGCAGCCAAGAAGAAAGAAGCAACTCCTAAAGAGGAACCCACACCCGCGGTCGCAGTTGAAGCGCCTAAGCCCGAACCAAAACCAGAACCAAGGCCTGAGCCAAAAGCAGAGCCTAAGCCCGAACCAAAACCGGAGCCTAAGCCTGAACCTAAACCCGAGCCTAAACCGGTACCAGTGGCGGAAGAAAAACCTGTTGTCAAAACAGAAGAGGCTCCTAAAGAACCCGTCGTAGCTCCTCAACAGCCTGTTGCTGAGAAAACGCCGCCTGTGCAAACACAACCGGAAGCTCCGGAAGTTATAAAAACAGACGCGCCCAGGATCAATGGTCCGAAAATCGTGGCCACTATCGACCTGGATGCACTGAATAAACCTAAAAGACCTCCTGCACCACCGGCATCATTCAAAAAGCCGGAACAGGAGGAGAAACCAGTTGTTGCAAAACAACCGGAACCTACCGCCAGCGAGAAGGACCAGCCGAAAGAAGCTATTCCGCAAGTGCAGGCACAACCGCAACCCGTTGCACAGCAGCAACAGCCTCCGGTAGAAGCAGCCAAACCTGCCCAGCCTGAAGCGAAACCGCAGCAACCCGTTCAGCCAGTACAAAACGTACAACAACCAGTACAAGAAGTAAAAACAACGGCACCTGCTGCTGAAAAACCTGCTGTCCCCGCTGTGGAAGAGAAACAAGCGCCGGCAGCCGAAAAACCGGCAGCTGCTCAGGAAAAAACCAAAGAACCGGCAGAAGCGAAAGAACAAACCGCACAGAAACCGGCCGCACAGCATATGGACGAAGTTGCAGCAGACATTGCATCAGACCAGGAGGATAACGGTGGTACAGCCGTTATTGAAAATATACAGGCCGAAAAACTCACCGGTCCTAAAGTGATCGGAAAAATTGAGTTGCCTGTACATTCAGAAAGACGCGACAACAAGGGTAACAGTAATTTCAACCGCGGCGGCGGTGGCGGCAACAACAACAATGCCGACAATAACCGTAAGCGGAAACGCATTATCGTTGAAAAGAAACCTGAACCTATTCAGCCAGGCGATCTTTCAAAAGGTGGTAACACCGAAAACCGCGGTCCAGGTAACCGTGATTTCAACAGAGATAACAGGGACAACAGGGATAACCGTCCCGGCGGAAACCGCGACAATTCCAACAGACCTACGGGTCCTAGCCGGCCACATACTGCACCTAACCGCGATGGCCGCCCAGGCGGACCAGGTGGTAACAGACCAGGTGGACAACATGGCGGCGGCGGTAACAGGCCAGGTGGTGGTCCGGGTGGTAACAGACCAGGCGGACAGCATGGCGGCGGTAACAGGCCAGGTGGCAACTTTGGTAACCGTCCGGGTGGCCAGGGTAACTTCAACCGTGACCGCGACAGGAAACCTGAAGAGAAAGAAATCGATAAGAACGAAATCCAGAATAAGATCAAGGAAACCATGGCCAAAATGACTGGCGGTGGTAACCGGGGTAAGAACACTAAAGCTAAACAGCGTCGTGAGAAACGCCACGAGCTCGCAGAGCAAATGGCTAACCAGGGAGCTGAAAACAACAAACTCCAGGTAACAGAGTTCGTGTCTGTAAGTGAACTCGCTAACCTGATGGATGTAAGCTTTGCTGAAGTGATCTCAAAATGTATGGGACTGGGTATCATGGTGTCTATCAACCAGCGTCTGGACGCAGAGGTGATAGAACTGGTAGCAGGAGAGTTTGGTTATGAAGTGGAATTCATTGGCGTAGACGATGCAGATGAGATTGAGGAAGAAGAAGTAGCTGACAATGAGGAAGATCTGATCCCAAGAGCGCCTATTGTGACCATCATGGGTCACGTAGACCATGGTAAGACCTCCCTCCTCGACTATATCCGTAACGCGAACGTAGTATCCGGTGAAGCAGGTGGTATCACCCAGCACATCGGCGCCTACCAGGTAGTTACCGCTTCAGGCAAAAAGGTCACATTCCTGGATACTCCGGGTCACGAAGCCTTCACCGCGATGCGTGCACGTGGTGCCAAAGTAGCGGATATCGCCATCATCGTAATTGCTGCAGATGACGCCATCATGCCACAGACACGTGAAGCGATCTCCCACTCACAGGCTGCAGGCCTCCCAATGGTATTCGCTATCAACAAAGTGGATAAAGAAGGCGCTAATCCTGAAAAGATCAAAGAACAGCTGGCAGGTATGAACCTGTTGGTGGAAGACTGGGGTGGTAAATACCAGAGCCAGGAAATTTCTGCCAAGAGCGGTCTGAACATAGACATTCTGCTGGAAAAAATACTCCTGGAAGCTGAATTACTCGAACTGAAAGCTAATCCGAACAGGGAAGCTTCCGGTAGCGTGATTGAAGCCTCCCTCGATAAAGGCCGTGGTTACGTAGCTACCCTGTTGGTACAAAACGGTACACTGCACCAGGGAGATACCATCGCTTCCGGTTCTAACTTCGGTAAGATCAAAGCGATGTTCAACGAACGTGGCCAGCGTGTTGACTCCGCAGGACCTTCCGCACCGGTACAGGTGCTGGGTCTGAACGGTGCTCCGCAGGCAGGTGAGAAGTTCCGCATGTTTGAAGATGAATCCGAAGCAAAAGAGATCGCTAACCGCCGTGCACAGATTATCCGTGAACAAGGTATCCGTACCAAGAAACACATCACACTGGATGAAATCGGACGCCGTCTTGCGCTGGGTAACTTTAAACAGCTCAACCTCATTATCAAGGGTGACTTTGATGGTTCTGTAGAAGCGCTGAGCGACTCCCTGCAGAAACTGTCTACCGAAGAAATCGTAGTGAGCGTGGTACACAAAGCAGTAGGTCAGATCACAGAATCCGACGTATTGCTGGCAACTGCATCCGACGCGATCATCGTAGGTTTCCAGGTACGTCCTTCTTCTCAGGCATCCAAACTGGCAGAGAAAGAGAACATCGAGATCCGTACTTACTCCATCATTTACGATGCTATCGACGAACTGAAGAGCGCGATGGAAGGTATGCTGGAGCCGAAGATCGAGAAAAAGGTTGTCGCCAACGTAGAAATCCGCGAAACTTACCGTTTCGACAAGGTAACCGTAGCAGGTTGCTTCGTACTGGACGGAAAAATTGCCCGCAACACCCGTGTAAACCTGGTGCGCGAAGGTATCGTAATCTATACCGGCGAACTGGCCTCTCTGAAACGCTACAAGGATGATGTGAAGGAAGTTGCCTCCAATATGGAGTGTGGCCTGAGTATCAGAAACTATAGCGACCTCAAGGTAGGCGATATCGTGGAAGGCTTCGAAGAAGTAGAAGTAAAGAGGACTTTATAAAATCAGTATAAACTTTTGTTAAAAAGATAAGCCGCCCAATAGCGGCTTATTTTTTATTGGCTATTTTTGGATTTCACTGCACTCGTTAACATGAATAAAATTTTTGCACTTTCTGCGGGTACTTTACTTCTTTGTCAGGTAGCCGCAGCCCAGCAGAAAATGGTAGCTGATAAAATTGCAGCTATTGTGGGGGATAAAATCATTCTTAGATCGGACATTGAAGGGGAAATGGTCAATCTGCAGCGTTCTACTGTAGATGGTGCCCTGCCTCCCAATGCTCCCTGCATGATAATGGAGCAGATCATTGCCCAGAAGGTAATGGTGATGCAAGCTGAAAGAGACAGCTTGCCCGTAAGCGAACAAGATGTGGACGGCCAGATCGATAATCGTATCCGTTACTTCGAAGACCTGTATGGCAGCCGTGAGAAGATGAAAGAGGTAACAGGATATTCCATTTACCAGCTGCGTGAGCGTTTCCGCCAGCCTATTAAAGAAGGGCTGCTGGCAAAGGCTATGCAGGACAAGATCACCGGTTCTGTGA
The DNA here is from genome assembly GCF_900142925.1 of Chitinophaga sp. CF418. Classification (GTDB taxonomy): domain Bacteria; phylum Bacteroidota; class Bacteroidia; order Chitinophagales; family Chitinophagaceae; genus Chitinophaga. The sequence continues at coordinate 400,817 of NZ_FRCN01000002.1, read as the reverse complement.
AAGTGACTCCTTCTGAAGTAAAAAAGTATTTCGACGCTATTCCTAAAGACAGTCTCCAATTCTACGAGTCTGAACTGGAGATCGGTCAGATCGTAATATTACCAAAAGCTACCAAGGAAATGGACCAGTATGCGGTAGACCGCCTACTGGAGTTCAAGAAACAGGTGCAGGACAAAACCAGTGACTTCGGACGTCTGGCAATTCTTTACTCAGAAGATCCTGGCGCAAAGGAAAATAAGGGGGTATATATCCTGAACAGAAATGACAAACAGTGGGATCCTGACTTCCTGGCGGCATCTTTCCGTCTCAAGGAAAACGAGATCTCCTCTCCGATAAAAAGCCAGTTCGGCTATCACCTGATCCAATGTATTAAACGCCAGGGAGATAATATCACGGTGCAGCACATCCTGCTGAAACCGAATGTAACCCGTAATGATCTGTCAGAAGCGACCAAAAAACTGGACAGTGTCCGTCTGCTTATTCTGGATGGAAAAATGTCATTCGGAGAAGCAGTAGTTAAGCACAGTGACCTTCCGATGTCAAAATTTGACGGTGGTATGCTGCAGAACAGAATGAACGGTAGTACCCTGATCACCATCGACCAGCTGGACCAGCCTTCAGAAAGAGATATCGTGCTGCTGCTGGACACCCTGAAACCAGGAGGCATCTCTAAACCAATGCCTTATGTCGATGATCAGCCGGGTGGCCGCAGTGGTATCCGTATTATTTATCTGAAAACACGTACGAACCCTCACCGGGAAAATATGACCGACGATTATGCCCGTATCCAGCAGCGTACCCTCCAGCTGAAACAACAGGATGCCCGCGATAAATGGCTGAGGGAAAAGATCCCGACATATTATATCCATGTGGAAGACGAGTTCAAACAATGTAACCACATCGCCAAGTGGATGGGAAGTATAGCAAAACAATAACACATATAATTCAATAGCAATCCCCGGCACAATATATGCCGGGGATTGTTGTTTTAGGGGCAGCCGTGCATTTATCATTCAGCGTTGGGCGTTCCGCTTTTTACCCGTAACTTTGCGCCTTCAATTCTAATAGGGATGAGTGATGCCATAAAACATGAATGCGGATTAGCGTTTATCAGACTTAGAAAGCCGTTCTCATATTACCAACAGAAATACGGATCAGTTTTCTACGGCCTCAACAAGTTGTACCTCCTCATGGAGAAACAACACAACCGCGGACAGGACGGAGCAGGTATAGCCACAGTAAAGCTGAACACAGAACCGGGAGTACCATTTATGCATCGCCTGCGAAGCAGCGCACCGCAAGCCATAGGAGATATCTTTGCCAAGGTCAGAGACGAAATAGACGAAATAGAGAAATACCAGCCGGAAATCACCAAGTACCCGGGCCTCATGAAAGGCCACATACGTTTTCTCGGAGAGCTGATGATGGGACACCTCCGCTACGCCACCCAGGGCAAGAACAACGTAGAACTCTGCCACCCTTTTGTACGTCACAATACCATTCCTGCCCGTAACCTCGCCCTCGCCGGTAACTTTAACCTGGTGAACGTGGATGAACTGTTCAAGTTCGTGAACGTTGAACCCGGAGAAACTCACCGTAACAGTGACCTGGCTGCTATGCTGGAAGTATTGCACCACTTCCTCAGCAAGGAAGATGAAGAAAGACGCAATGGGCTGGATGTAAAAAATATCCTCCAGCAGGCATTTTCTATGTTTGACGGTGGTTACCACGTATGTGGACTGATCGGTAGCGGGGACGCCTTCGTAATGCGCGACGCTCACGGTATCCGTCCGTCTTATTACTACGTCAATGAAGATGTGATTGTTGCCGCCTCTGAACGCGCTGCCATCCGCACAGCGTTCAATGTAGGAGAGAATGAAGTACTGGAGCTCATGCCGGGTAATGCCCTGATCGTAAAGGAAAACGGGGAATACAGCATAGAACAGATCCTTGCGCCGAAAGAGCGCCGCGCCTGCAGTTTCGAACGTATCTATTTCTCCCGCGGAAATGATGAAAAGATCTATAAAGAGCGTACCGCTTTAGGCTATAACCTGTCTGAAACCGTACTAAAAAGTATAGACAACGACCTGCGTAATACTATCTTCTCCTTCATTCCCAATACGGCAGAAATTGCCTTCTACGGCATGCTGAAAGGACTGGAAGACTATCTGAACAAGATAAAGGTAGAACGCATCGTGTCATGGGGTAAAGACTTTGACGAAGAAAAGCTGACGGAAATGGTGAACCGCCGTATCCGTATAGATAAGATTGCAATTAAGGACGTTAAAATGCGCACATTCATTACTGCAGACACCAGCCGTAATGAAATGGTACAGCACGTTTATGATATCACTTACGGTACAGTGCGCCCGGGTATAGATACCCTGGTGGTGATAGATGACTCCATTGTGCGTGGCACTACGCTCCGCGAGAGCATCATCAGAATGCTGGACCGCCTGGGGCCAAAACGTATCATCGTGGTATCATCCGCTCCTCAGATCCGCTATCCGGACTGTTATGGTATCGACATGAGTAAAATAGGAGATTTTGTGGCCTTTAAGGCGGCTATTGCCCTGTTAAAGGATCATGGCAAGGAACACATCCTCCAGGAAGCCTATGGCCTCTGTATGGAACTGCAGCGCACCAATACGCTACATGCTCAGAACGTAGTGAGAAATATATACAAACCTTTCACAACAGCAGAGATCTCTGCTAAGATCGCCGAGATCATTACCCCTTCTGATATCAATGCGAAAGTGGATGTCATCTACCAGTCTATCGAAAGCCTGCACCAGGCTTGTCCGAATAACCTGGGAGACTGGTACTTCACTGGCAACTTCCCAACACCGGGTGGTAATCGTGTAGTGAATAAAGCATTTATGAACTACATGGAAGGCAAAAATGAAAGAGGATACTAATAAATAAAAAAGGGCTCGTTTAAAACGGGCCCTTTTTTTATGGGATTTCTATTATTAAATTTCCTTTAAATCCGCTGTTCCCCGGCCGGCAGAGCCTCCTGTATTACACTTACTTTCAGTAAAATCCGTAAATTAGTTAGTATTAAATAAGAACTAACTCAAACCGCGAACAGCAAATCCCTTTTGCTACATAATAACATTGTTGTTATGAAAACATTATTACTTATTCGTCATGCCAAATCAAGCTGGAATGACCCCGATGTAGACGATTTTGACAGGCCTCTCAATAAGCGCGGCAAACAGAACGCTCCTGAAATGGCGCACCGTCTATCAACCCGGGGTATTGTGCCTGAACTGCTTATTGCCAGTCCGGCAAAACGAACCAGGAGTACAGCGCGGCTCATGGCCAAAGAATGGCATTATGACAAAGATGCCATCCTGCTGGAGGAAGAATTGTACCTGTGTTATGCCTCTACCTTTCTGAAAGTGATCACAAAGATTGACGATGACATAGATACAGTAGCCATTTTCGCACACAATCCGGGTATTACAGACTTTGCCAATTATGTAACACAGGAGATCAGAATTGACAATATTCCCACCTCCGGCGTATTTGCCGTTCAGGCAAATATCCAGTCATGGAAAGACTTTGACCGTGCCAGGAAGTCCTTTCTTTTCTTTGACTATCCCAAACAGGAAGTTGTCTGAAGTTAATCCTTTGCTATTTTATTATAAGAGACGGTAATTCCTTTTATCAGTGAAGAGCTGAAACCCTGATGTTCCATCTCATTAAGGCCGGCAATGGTGCAACCCTTGGGAGTGGTAACCTTGTCTATTTCCTCTTCCGGATGACGATTCTCCTTTATCAGCAGTTGTGCAGCACCTTTTACAGTCTGTGCGGCGATCAGGTTGGCCGTACGTGCATCAAACCCGATCTCAATACCACCCTGTATGCTGGCCCTGATAAAACGCAACGCATAGGCAATACCACAGGCGCCCAGCACGGTTGCTGCGTCCATCAGTTTTTCGTCTATACTTACCGCCACGCCCAGCTGATTGAACATTTCTGTCACATAAGCTTCCTGTTGTTCAGACACATTCTTATGACAGATACAGGTCATAGACTCCTGTATGGCAATGGCTGTATTGGGCATGGCGCGCACCACCGGCATACCGGCGCCAGCTATCTGTTCCAGGTCGTCAATGGACACCCCGGTTATTACACTGATCAGGATCTGGCGGGAAGGATCGAAAGCTGTCTTTACCTGCGACAGTACTTCTCTGACATTATATGGTTTCAATGCCACTACAATAATCTCAGCGCCCCGTATTGCTGCTTCATTGTCTGAAATTGTCTGTACTCCTAATGATTGCAGATCACTTACTGAAGCAAGACTACGTTTCGTCACAGTCAGGTCTGCAGGCACTGAAAACCCGCTTTTTAGCAGCCCCTGTGCTATCGCTTTCCCCAGGTTACCACCACCGATGATGGCTATTTTCTTGTTAGACATGTTCACTTATTACTTTAAATCCTTCGGAAGGTAGAACAAAAATTTGTTACTTCGCATCCCTAAATCCAGCGTGCAATGCCGAAAGTATTTTATTGTGTGGTCTCGTGTCTTATCCTATGCCTGTTTACTCAAATAACCACCGCTGCCAATCCACCGAAGAAAGTGAAAGGGAAGGTGGTCCGCATAATGGACGGCGATACTTTTGAACTACTGGTGAATAAAACTACTTACAAGATCCGCTTAAGCGCTATTGATGCTCCGGAAAAAGGGCAGGACTTCTACCAGAGAAGCAAACAAGCACTGGCAGATCTTTGCTTCAATAAAACTATCACCGTGGAACTGCTGCGCAAAGACAGATATCAACGCTGGATAGGGGATGTATATAGTGCCGATGGCCAGTACATCAATGGCAGGATGATCTCTGACGGGTATGCATGGCATTATGCCGAATATTCGAAAAGCGCGCCGCTGGCTGCGGCACAGGCTACCGCCAAAAAACAGAAACTTGGATTGTGGTCGCTCTCTAAACCGGAAGCGCCATGGCTGTTCAGAGCAGATAAACGAAAAGACAAATCTCATCGTAAAGCTGCTTAGTCCTTTTTACTTATATTGCTGATTACTTCATCGTTTACAATTTTATGATTGTTAACCTGTCTGTTGAATATGTCAGTGAATAAGACCAATGCATCAACACATCATCTTAGTGGTCAGGCTTTTTATATGCGTCTGCAGGAAGCAGCCGACAGGCCATCTCCTACAGAAACGCTGCGACAGCTCCGGCAGTTGTTGGAGCAGCTGTTCCGCTATCTCACAAAAGAAGAACCGCGCAGTTTCGGCAACCTGTTTGCCCGCATGCAGTTCTACTTTGATAAACATCCCCTTCCTGCTGCCTTGCAGGAACAACTTACTGCCTTACGCATTCACACACACAAAGCCGTTATTGGAACACTGACTGCAGATACTGAGCTATCCCTCATCTGCATACAGACCATGGCCAATGCCATACAACACTTCTGCGAAGTTCCGGTTCCGGAAATACTGCTGCAACATTGTCTTCCCGTACATGGTAACAAACTGGCCTATGCTCCCCAGCTTTCAGCAGCATTGGTGCCACAACTGAAATGCCTTATTACGGACGTTGGTCCCTTACAGAAAAGATCCGATCAGTCACCATATTTCGTCCTGGGATGCCGCAATGACGATCTGGGCACATTCCAGCTGATGATCGCTGAAAGTGTGCAAGCGCATACCACCCTGTTACATGCCCAGTTACGTGTTTATGACACCGTACATATACTGCATTGCAGTAAAACGGAGGCGCCGGGGATATATGAAGCAGTAAATACCACCAGGATCATTCTGGAGCCGGACCTCCTGGTGGACATCAGTGATCTGGCAGAATGCTTCGGCAGACAGGGAGCCGGCAAGCTGCTTTACCTGGTAAAAAAGCTGGTTCCACAAACGCCCGGTATTGCCGCCTTTAAAGGAAATGTGGTAAACACCTTGCTGGACAATGTGCTGCGCAATCCTGAAATGGACCTGCGGCAATCCTTCGTGGACGCTGTAGCGGAAAATGTACTACAAGCCGCTGCTTACGGCAAGGCAGAGCTGAACAACATGTTTACCGACATCCGTACCAGGCACTGGCCTAACTTGCTGCAGTCTGCAGCAGAATTACATAACCGTCCTGTCAGGATAGAACCTACTTTTTTCTCGGCCTTGTACGGCCTGCAGGGACGATTGGATCTCCTGGCGGAAGATGATGCAGACCCGCTGCGCAAGGAAATCTTTGAGTTAAAAAGTGGTCGTTCTCCAGACTATGGAGCCTGGAAGAATCATGAGATGCAGGTAGTGGGGTATAACCTGCTGCTGCAATCTGCCTTTGGCGATGAACGGCGTGGCAGTTCTGCTATTTTGTACTCGGCAGCCAACGATACCCCACTCCGGAATGTGAGCAGTAACCGGCCGGCAGAAAATGAACTACTGGCGCTTCGTAATGAAGTAGTCTCCCAGCTGCTTAGACTGGCAGCCGGGGAATATGGCATTCTTGACCAGATCACCACTGCCGCGGCGGAAGGACTTCCTTCATTTAGCGCGGCCCACTTTACAGCTTTCGAAGAGGTATATACCACAACGTCTCCTTTACTAAGAACATACTATCAGCAATTCCTGTCCTTTCTGCTACGGGAATACCTGCTGGCAAAATGTGGGATGTATTCGGCACCTGATCGGGAAGATGATGCTGAAGGCTTTGCCGCCCTCTGGCTACTATCTGAAGCCGAAAAACTGGACCGTTTTAACATCATTCCCGGACTACAGTTCCGTCATTTCGATGCGGAAAGCAGTACGGTGGTTTTCAATATTCATATCCCGGTCAATCATAATTTCCGTGCCGGCGATACTGCTATCATCTATCCCCGTTCTCCGGATGGCCTGTTCCCGCTGCGGCACCAGGTACTGAAGGGTAGGATAGATGCCCTGGGAAAGGCCAGCCTTACCTTTTCACTTAACAACCGGCAGATCACCCATGACTTTTTCGGTCAGCAGCAATTATGGGTCATAGAACATGATATCTATGAATCAAACTACTGGGTGGCTGCTACGGCCTTGTTTCATGTGCTGGAGCCCCGGTATACCCAGCGGATGGAACTGCTGCTGGGCCAGCGGGCGCCGCTCTCAGTACCACTGAGCACACCTTGTACGCCAATGTTTAACAGTAACCAGCAGGCGATCTTGCAGGCAGCCCTGGAAGCACAAGATTACTACCTTATTCAGGGGCCTCCCGGCACCGGCAAAACCTCTGCGTTATTGACTGCATTGGTATCTTCTTTGGTAGGCAACGACACTCAGACTGTTATCGTCGCTTTTACCAACCGCGCAGTGGAAGAGATCTGCCGGAAGCTGGAGGATAAAGGCATCGCTTATCTTCGTATGGGCAGCCGCCGTTCAACAGCAGAGCACCGGCTACGCCAGTACTGTCTGAACGGAGATATTGAGGGTGCCGGAAGGTTTGTCATAAGCCAGCGCGTATTTGTAGGCACTGTGGCTACCATGGCCACACGCCTTCATTTGTTGCAAATGCTGGGCGTAAAGATGGATACACTGATCGCGGATGAAGCATCTCAGCTGACGGAACCACAGTTATTGGGTTTGCTGATGCCCTTCCGGAAGTTTATCCTGATAGGGGACCAGAATCAGTTACCTCCAGTTGTTGCACAAGCTGACCATTTCTGTCAGAGTCAGCATCCGTTATTGACAGCACAGGGCATCACAGACCTTCGCTGTACCTTGTTTGAACGGCTGATTCAACATTGTAAGGCTATGCAGTGGCGTCATGCATGGGGTATGCTGAATACGCATTTCAGGATGCACAATGATATTGCCTCTCTGATTAATCACTATTACGCAGGACAACTATCTGCCGGTAATCCATTACAATCACTCCCATACAATCCCGGGGAACATGCAAACACCGACAACTGGTCTTATGTACTTTCCAGAGGACGTACCTTGTTTATTCCCAGCCCACACGAGCCCACATCCAAAATGCACCGTACGGAAGCACAGCAGGTGGTATCCTTACTACACCATCTCAGGCAGCGGTATGGTAATCGATTCAGTAGCGAGACAGTTGGAGTAGTAACACCCTGGCGTACACAGATAAGCCTTATCAGGGAGCTGATAGGAAATGATGACGAGCTGCAGGCCATCAATATTGACACAGCAGAACGGTTTCAGGGAGCGGAAAATGACATTATTATCGTCTCCCTGGCAGTGTATCATCCGGTACAACTGGGACAGTTACAGAACCTGGGGGCATTTCATTGGGAAGACAGCAGGGTAGAGGTAGACAGGAAATTGCTGGTGACGCTTTCCAGGGCCAGACACCAGGTGATCATCATGGGACATGAACCGGTATTAAGAGCCAGCAGGCATTATACGGAGCTGCTGGACAGTATGACCAGGTGTTCATAAAAAAAGCCATCTGTCATGAAACAGATGGCTTGTATGTCAGACAACATCATATGATCATTCCTGGAAAACCAGGCTTTAATCCAGTGTTACGTGGCTCCAGTTTTCACCGCTCTTTATGCGGTAGAGCTGCATTTCGCTGATATCAAACTGTTCAGCGATCTGCTTCATTGTTTTTCTGCCGGGTTTTGCCAGCAGGCGTTTAATACTTTTTACTTTGGTAATGTTCAGCTTAAGGCCCTTTACACGATTCCGCTGCTTTTCCTTGTAGGCCAGTTTAGCGGGACTGAACTGCTGATGAGCTTCCATCTCTTCTTTAGTAGCCCATTGCAGATTGGTAGCCTTATTATTTTTCTTATCGTAGTCCATGTGGATAACGTACTTGTAGGTACGTCCCGGCTTTTTATTAAACAACTTTGCAACTTCCCGGTGTAGGTAAAGGGATTGATAACTATCCGCAGGCTTTACATTTAATACGGTATAGCCCTCTACCGTGGAACCGGACAACAATTTCCCGTCTGAAATATCTTCATAATAGCTGATCACTCTTCCCATGTTGGATACTGCATACTTTTTACGCAGGGCAGATTTATTTTTAATCTGCAAGTCTCTCCAGACTTCATTCTTCAGATTTTTAATCGTGGCCATGTGAAAGAAATTTAATAGTTGAACCTGGGGTTTATCCGTAAACGTTACAATCTGCTACTTCATTTTTTGCTGGCAGTAGGTTTTGGTCAGTAAGGGGGGATGTCCTCTCAATTATATGATCTTTGTAATGCAATGCTATCGAATCTAACACTTCTTCTACAGCTGCCAATGTACTGCAAGTTACTAATTGCTGCCTGAATTCTTTTATATGAGGTAACCCTTTCAGGTAATTGGTATAGTGTCGTCGCATTTCAAGTATTCCTACTACAGCTCCTTTCCACTGCACTGAATGCCGCAGGTGTTTTTTACATACTTCCACCCGTTCCAAAACAGATGGGGAAGGCAAATGTTCACCCGTTTGTATAAAATGTTTTATTTCATTGAAGATCCATGGATATCCGATCGCAGCACGTCCGATCATGATCCCGTCCACTCCGTATTTCTGGCGGGCGGCAATCGCCTGCTCGGGGGTACATATGTCCCCGTTGCCGAATATAGGGATATGAATGCGTGGATTGTTCTTGACCTTTCCGATCAATGTCCAGTCGGCATTTCCCTTGTACATCTGTGTGCGGGTACGGCCATGGATGGTCAGTGCCTGGATACCAACATCCTGCAGGCGCTCCGCCACTTCTTCAATGTTTTTCGTATTATCGTCCCAACCCAGGCGGGTTTTTACGGTTACCGGCAAACGGGTCGCTTTTACCACTGCGGCTGTCAGCTTCACCATTTTGGGAATATCTTTCAGAATGCCGGAACCTGCACCTTTACAAACCACCTTTTTCACGGGACAACCGTAGTTGATGTCCAGCAGGTCAGGGTTTGTGGCCTCCACGATCTGGGCGGCCATTGCCATTGGCTCCTCGTCTCCTCCGAATATCTGAATGCCCACTGGGCGTTCGTAATCAAATATATCCAGCTTCTGCCGGCTCTTGATGGCATCACGTATAAGTCCCTCCGAAGAAATGAACTCTGTATACATCAGGTCCGCACCGTTTTCTTTACACACCGCACGAAAAGGCGGATCACTAACATCTTCCATTGGCGCAAGCAATAACGGAAAATTGCCCAATGTTATATTTCCAATCTTTACCATTTTATCATTTGTAGGCTGACCCTCCAATTCCGGGGAAATCCGGAAACCAATTGTCAACTCGATTTCGCACTGTAAATTTACGCAAATTTAATCTATGACAGGCCGTTTGAAGCAATATCCGCCATCATTACAGTTTGCAGCATTTGTTGGCTTATTCCTGCTGTTTTTAATCTTATATGTGTTTTTCCTGGCTTTTGTATTCCCGCCTATAAGCGGTTACTCGTTGACGACACTCCAAAGTGAACTATATGCGGCCCAGGAGGCCCTGCAGCCTGTATCCCCTAAAGTTCTCGGCTACTTGAAATTAACGCAATTTCTATACACTTTAGTAGTTTATTTACTCCCTCCCGTATTTTTTGCCTTCCTGGTAGCTACCCGCCCTGGTAACTGGCTGAGAATAGACCGGAAACCGCGATTCCTGCCCGTTATATTAGCCTTTTTGATCATGCTGGTGGCGCTTCCCTTCGTGAGCTATACCGGCGACTGGAACCATACCTGGCCTTTTTCCCCGGAACTGAGGAAGATGGAGGAACAGACGGAAACGCTTACGCGGGTGCTGCTGAATATGCCCAACATATCCAGCCTGCTCATCAATCTGATCATTATCGCCATTATTCCGGCCATAGCGGAAGAATTTTTCTTCAGGGGAGTCATACAGCGCCTGTTCATCAAAATGATGCCTCAGATGCCCTGGCTGGCCGTTTTTATTGCTGCTATTTGCTTCAGCGCCATTCACATGCAATGGATGGACTTCGTTCCCCGCCTGTTACTGGGCTTCCTCCTGGGCGCTATTTATTACCTGAGCGGCAATCTCTGGCTGTCTATGCTGGGTCATTTCCTGAATAATGGCCTGCAGGTGGTAATGGTTTATCTTTACCAGGCTAAAATGATAAAGACAGACCCTATGACCTCCACTCCAACCGAATGGTACATCGCAGCAATCAGCCTGGCATTGACCATCGGGGCTATCTGGCTGTTTGACAAACAAACAACGCCCGGGGAACGGGAGCATAATCACCGGGACGACTTTAACGACAATATTGAATCAATCGGGAAGTAATCGTACTTTAGTCCTAACAAACAGAGTATTATGGAAAAAGACTGGGTGAAAATTTATTATACCAACCAATTGTTCCGGGCAGAGATCATCAGGGGGATGCTGGAAGAAAACGGGATCAATGTGGTGCTTATCAACAGGCAGGACTCCACTTACCTGACAGCCCTGCCGGGCATGGCAGAGCTGTTTGTACACAATTCTCAGGAAGCAGAAGCCAGACAACTGCTGGCCGAAGCCGCCGGAGGCCTGGCCTGATATTACCAACCGTTTTCGCTTTAACACAAATCATTCTAAAACAATCGCCATTTCAGCATGAAAACTTTCTTTACCCGTACAGCAACAGCACTGGTCTTTGTAGCCGTGATGCTTGGCGGGATCCTTTATAGCCCTTTTACGTTCTTTCTGCTTTTTTTCCTGATCAATTTCTTTGCTTTACGGGAGTATTTTAAGCTCATCCGCCATGTGGATCCGGACTATAACAACATTTCCAGCTGGCATAAAACCGGGCTGCTGGTAGCCAGTTGCAGCCTGATCATGGCTTTTACAGGGGAGCATTTTTCCTCCTCAGCCAATCTCTCCCTGGGGTTCCTGGGCTGGTGGCTGACTATCATATTCCTGCTGGTCCTGCCTATAGGAGAAATATTGCTCAGCAAGGATTTTTCCCTGAAAAATATGGGGTATTCAGCACTGGGCCTGGCATATATCACCCTTTCCCTTGGGCTGTTGGTGCACCTTTGCCTGAACTACGACACCATCCGTTTCACTGATACTGCCACAGGCACAGGCCCCGGCTGGCTGATCCCTTTACTGCTGATCGCTTTTATCTGGATCAACGATACAATGGCTTACATTGTGGGATCTCTGATAGGACGTACCCCTTTTGCTCCTGCTATTTCACCGAAAAAGACCATAGAGGGTACCGTGGGAGGTATGATCCTGGCGGTGGCTGCCGCGGGGGTATACGGATATTTCTGGGGAAGAGAGTATCTCTCTTTACAGCACTGGCTGGTACTGGCCGCTATAGCCGCCATCTTTGGCACAGCTGGCGATCTCATAGAATCCAAACTGAAGCGCATGGCGGGTGTGAAAGATTCCGGCAGCATCATGCCGGGGCACGGAGGGTTTATGGACCGCTTCGATTCCCTGTTACTGGCAGCCCCGTTTGCCTGGTTATACGTACATTTCTTTGCAATGATTTAACTTCGCATTAAATAACATAACAACAATGAAGATCCACCGAGAAGGATTAGCTACCATTTTACTGACCTTTGCTGTTCTTGCCCTGATCAATGGCGCCGTTTTCTACTTTTTAGGACATATGCCGCTGCTCTGCAGGATCGTGGCTGCCTTTTCCCTGGTACTGTTCCTGTTTATCATTTCCTTCTTCCGTATTCCTAAAAGGGAAATGAAACAGGATGAATCCCTGGTAATTGCTCCCTGCGACGGTAAGGTAGTAGTGATTGAAGAAACCTATGAACCTGAGTATTTTAAAGACAAACGCCTCCAGGTGTCCATCTTTATGAGCCCTGCCAACGTACACGTGAACAGGAACCCGATCAGCGGGCAGGTGAAATTGTCACAGTATCACGCAGGTAAATATCTCGTAGCATGGCATCCAAAATCTTCTACCGAGAATGAACGCCATACCGTAGTGATTGGTAATGGAAAAGCCGATATCCTGGTAAGGCAGATCGCCGGTGCATTAGCCCGTCGTATCGTGAATTATCTGAAACCAGGTATGCAGGTGACCCAGAACGATGAACTGGGCTTCATTAAATTTGGCTCCAGGGTGGACATCTACCTGCCAGTAGGCACTCAGGTCAATGTAGCACTGGAACAAGTGGTACGTGGTGGTCAAACCGTGATCGCTACCATATAATTGCTTATTTTTATCAGCATAAAAACGGACTAGTCATGAAAAAACTGATCTTAGGAGCAACCGCTATATTATTTTTCTCCGGTGCTGTACTGGCCCAGGACAAGACAAAAGAAGCGTCCTGCTGTAAAAAATCAGGGACTGCCGCTGCTTGCTGTAAAAAAGACCAGGTAGCGAAAAGCAGCGCCTGCTGTAAACAACCCAGCAAAACTGCCGCGCTGCGCACAGCTGCTGCCAAACCAGCAAAACCTGTGCAACCTGCTACTGCTTCCGCAGTAAAACCATCAGGAAAATAGATCATCAATAATAGCAGGAAGTCCCATCTTCAATAGGCTGATTGCCATGAAGATGGGACTTCCTTATTTTAAACAGATGCTGTTCTTACAGGATCGTTTTTAATTCATGCAGGCTATTGATGACAAATGTCGGTTTCAGTTCCCCGGTCGCCGGTACCAGCGGGTTGAAATACACCTGATCTATTCCCGCATTAAATGCCCCGATAATGTCGATATCCAGAGCATCCCCAATCATAATACTGCTGTCTGCTGTAGCGTCTGCCTTCGTGATTGCATAGTCAAAGATTTCTCTATATGGTTTCAGGCTGCCGGCAGACTCTGAAGTGATCACATGTGTGAAAAAATGATCTATCCCTGAACTTTTCATCTTCCGCAGCTGCGTTTCTTCAAATCCATTGGTGATCATATGTATGGGGTAATTCTTCGCCGCCAGGTACTCCAACACCTCTTTCGCGTGCGGGAAAAGGGCAGTCTGGGTAGGCAATTCCTCCAGGAACTGGGTGCCCAGCGCTTCACATAATTTCTCATCCCCGATCTTAAAATCCAGTAAAGTAAGGCGGAAACGTTTGTTGCGGAGATCATTCCGGGTGATAAATCCCTTGCGGAAACGGTCCCAGAGCTTATCATTATGCACCATGTAGACCTGGTGAAATTCCTTAAAGGATGGTACTCCGCGGCTTTCAAGATTATGTGCGTGGTACAGCTGCTCTAAAACCAGATAGGCATTGGTCTCAAAATCCCATAGGGTATGGTCCAGATCAAAAAATATATGCTTGTATTTCATTTTCTATCACTTCCTTGACAACTACAAAGATACTCATTACGGGGGGAAGCACATTTTTTACTATTTTCCGTCTCCCTTAATCACAAAATATGAACGCAGTAATTACCGGCGCCAGTAAAGGAATAGGAAAAGCAGTTGCGAAGAAGCTGGCCAGAGAAGGATTTAACGTAGCCATCTGCGCCCGGAACGCAGTCCACCTTGAAAAGGCAGCAACAGATATCCAGGCGGTAAACCCCTCAGTCAAAGTACTTGCCCGTTCTGTAGACATGGGACAGAAGGCTGCTGTACTGACATTTGCAGAAGAGATCAGGAATACTTTTAATACCGTGGACATCTTGGTCAACAACGCCGGCATATTTGTACCGGGAGGTATGCAGGACCAGGAAGACGGATTATTGGAAAGTATGATGTCTGTTAACGTTTACAGTGCCTATCATCTTACCCGGCAGCTATTGCCAGGGATGAAAGCTAATGGGAAAGGGCATATTTTTAATATGTGCTCTACCGCCAGTTATACATCTTACCCCAATGGAGGAGCCTATAGCATCACAAAGTTTGCCTTACTTGGCTTTTCCCGGAACCTGCGGGAGGAACTGAAACCTCACAACATAAAAGTAACCTCTATTAGCCCCGGGCCCACTTTAACCGCTTCCTGGGATGGCTTCGACGCCCCTCCCGGTAGGATGATGGAACCTGAAGACGTAGCAGACCTGCTATGGGGGGCATATACCCTGTCAAAACAGGCCGTTGTGGAGGAAGTCATCATGCGGCCAATGCTGGGCGACATTGCATAAACCCTTTACCAGCAAGCACTTCCACGATTATATTGATTATTTTTTTAACTAACTTTTAACTGGGTATTCAGCGCCAACAGGGCTGGCTTTGGCTAAATTTGTTTTGCATTATGAATGTCACTACTGTTAGTATAAAGAAGTTTGTATTATCCCTGCTCTTATGCCTGGGCGTAATTTCATGCCTGCAGGCACAGGAATTCAGGTTCACTACCTCTGTCAGTAATAACAGGGTAGCACTGGATGAACCTTTCCAGATACAGTTCATGCTGGAAAATGCTCCTAATGTTACCAGTTTCACACCTCCGTCATTCAATGATTTTGAAATACTGCAAGGGCCATCCCAAATGCAGGGTCAATCTATTATGAATGGCCGGCGCTCAGAATATATAGCGCTCATTTATGTGATACAGCCCAAAAGGGTGGGTAGCTTTACCATTGCCGGTGCTACTGCACGTTCAAACGGAAATGTAGTACGTTCCAACCCTGTCACTGTAGAAGTGGTAAAAGCGAACCGTGGCGCTTATCAACAGGCCCCACAGCAGTCAATGCCTCAAAGCGGCTTTCCACCATCCCGGTCACAACGCCAGCAACAGCAGCAGGATGAAATGGAAGGTGTACTGAGGAATGGAGAAGACGTAAATGCCAAATTGCGTAAAAATATCTTTGTTAAGGTTGATGTGGATAAAACCACTTTATACGAGGGAGAGCAGCTGACAGCCACTTATAAACTGTACACCCGCCTTCCCACAAACTCCAGCGTTACCAAGGTGCCGGCTTTCAAAGGGTTTTCTGCGAAAGATATAGAGCTGCCCAATCCTCCCCAGGCGTCTGAGGAAGTCGTGAACGGCATGCGTTTCAAGGTGTTCACCATCCGTAAAACACTGCTGTTTCCTTTACAATCAGGTACCCTGGAGCTCGATCCGGTGGAAGTGGATAACCATGTTAAACTGGTCAAACTGGTCAAGAACGGCAATAACAAGAAGGCCCGTGATCCCTTTGCGGACCTGTTCAATGACCCGGGCTTTAAAGATCCCTTCGACGATCCTTTCTTTGACGACTTTTTCAATCGCCCGGAAGTAACCTACGAAGATGTTCCTTATAAGGTTCAGACAGCACCACTGAAAATAACCGTTAAGCCGCTTCCTGTAGACAATCGTCCGGCTAGTTTTACGGGCGCTGTAGGTAAATTCAACATGACGGCCGCCATCGACAAGCATACGCTTACTACAGACGATGCCCTCACGCTGAAAGTGGTGGTATCCGGCCAGGGAAATGTGAACCTGCTGAATGGTCCGAAAGTGGATATACCTGCCGCTTTTGAAAAATATGATCCTAAAGTAACTGACAATATCGAGAAGAACAGCAATCCGCTGTCCGGCTCACGCCAGTTTGAATATGTGCTGATGCCGCTTGAAGCTGGCGATCAGACCATTCCAGCTGTGGAATTTTCTTACTTCGATGTAGCATCCAATAGTTATAAATCGATCCGTTCAGAATCGTTTTCTGTACATGTTACTCCTGGAAAACAGACCAAACGGGATAAAGAAGACTTCAGCGTAAACAGGAATGCTATCATCTCCAACTATAACGGAGCGCTGAACTGGGTGAAAGAAAGCAGGTTCCTGCTGATCAGCCCATTATTCTACATCCTTTTACTGGTTCCGGTCCTGTTACTGGCGGGAGCCCTGGTATATCGCCGCAGACGGAACTATCAGCAAAATAATGCAGCGTTCCTCAAACACCGTTATGCCAACAAAGTGGCGCTGAAACGACTGGAACTGGCAGCGCGTTATCTGAAAGAAGGAAAAGACAAGGCTTTCTACGAAGAGACTTCCCGTGCTATATGGGGTTATCTCAGTAATAAATTGCATGTTCCTTTTGCAGACCTCAGTAAACAACTTATTCAGGATAAACTGACCCACCAACAGGTGAGCGTACAATATACCACTCAGCTGTTTGATCTGCTGGATGATTGTGAAATGGCGCTGTATACACCTATGCACAACAACGATAAAATGCAGGGTACTTATCAGCAGGCAGTGACTGTGATCAGCCATCTGGAAGATGAACTGCAACGTGCAAAAAGTGTCGTGTAAACCCAGATAACTATAACGGATGAAAAGAACATTAACAGCTATCTGTGCCTTCCTTTTGCTGGTATGCAACGTTTCAGCTGCTGCTCCTGACCTGCAAAAGCAGTTTGAAAAGGCCAACCAGCTTTTCAGACAGAAACAATACACTGAGGCCGCCGGTATTTACCAGCAATTGATCGATGAAGGCTATCACCAGCCACAATTGTTCATTAACGCCGGTAATGCCTGGTATAAGGCCAATAAGACCGGCCTGGCCATCTATAATTATGAAAAAGCCCTCGAAAGGGATCCTTTTAATAAATCGGCCATACATAACCTGTCTGTTGCCAATCAAAGGGTAGAAGGATATGTAAACGACCTGCCCCTGTTGTTCTTTCAACAGTGGTGGCTACACTTACAACATTTCCACAGTCCCAATGGCTGGGCCGCCGGCGCCGTTATTTTCTTCTGGCTGTTGATAGCCGGCATTATTGCCATGCTGATCGTGCCTGCTTTTAAACCCGCATTATTACGGTGGGGAACAGGAGTGGCAACGCTGCTGTTCTTCTTTTACCTGACTATTGGTATCAGTACCTATGTTACTGCCAATGCGCACAATGAGGGTATTATCATGGGTAATGTAGTGAAGGCCAAAGCGGCTCCGGATCAGGAAAGTAAAGACATGTTTGAACTGCACGAAGGCGTAAAGGTGCAGGTGACCGATGCTACACAGGAATATTGCAAAATATTGCTGCCGGATGGCAAGACCGGCTGGCTGGCTTGTGCAGAGATAAAGAGGTTGTAGACAAGCCGCAAACTACAGGCCATGGGGTGCGTAGGGCAGCCTCTTCTCCTGAAGCCTGTAGTTTGTGGCTTAAAGCTTTTCAATCCTGTCCATAAACTCCTGTTTACGCTGGCGGGAAACGGGTATACAACTACCGTCAGTCATAATGATATCCCCACCATCTCCCTTTATATACCTGTCCATATAGTTCAGATTGATGAGATAACTGTGATGTACCCTGAAAAAACCCTTGTTCTTCAGCAATCCTTCCACTTCTTTTAATGAACGGCATACCAATGAGGGCTCAGCGCCATTTATCAGGTGAATACAGGTGCTTTCCCCGTCGGCCACGCAATACAGGATGTCTTTTACGAGCAGCATTCTTAGCCCCTCCGGACTAGGAAGCGCTAATCTCTCCCCGGGATAGAGGTGCTGATGCAGAAATTCCATCAGGGAATCTGCTTTCCCCTCTGACTGTTCCTTTTGCCGTTTCCGCATTATTGCTTTGTCAACAGCGTCCACCAGGTCCTCCCGGATAATCGGCTTAAGCAAATAGTCCAGTGCATTATGGCGGATAGCGTCCAACGCATAATGATCGTATGAAGTTGTAACAATAATGGAAAACGAAGCGTCCTTGCATGCTTGCAGGACTTCAAATCCATTCAATCCCGGCATTTCTACGTCCAGGAAAACAAGGTCCGGTTGATATTTTTCTATTGCCTCCAGTGCAGAGATACCATCCGCGCAAACGGCCACTACGTTAACTGCAGGGCAATGTTTCTCCAGCAAAAGCTTTAAAACGCTTCTGCTGAGTTTTTCATCATCCACGATAATGGTGCGCATGTTTTTCTAATTCTTGTCCCCAAAAGACTCTCCGTCAGCATAAGAAAGCATAGGCGAGAGTCTGATATAATATACAATATTCTGTGTAAAGATGTGAAAGTTTATTTTAGGCAGATGCCGTTTTTATGTCTTACATTACGGCCTCTCTGGCAGCAATTTGCTGCATACTAATAATAACAAGATGACCGCTGGGTTGTTGCATCTCGTTGTAAAGTTCCTTCTCAGTTATACCCGAATGCATATTATACTGCTCGTTAATGGCCTCCAGTCTGGACGCAGCGATAGTGATTCCCTGTGAAAGATGGGTATCCTCTCCGGACAAGCGCTGGTTCACGCCATTATCCTCAATCCGGACGGAAAGCATTTCATTCTCCCGGCTAATCCTGATCCTCAGGCAACCTCCGGTCTTCGTGGGGCGTAGCAGCAATCTTCGCCAGATGGCCTCCTGTATATATGGTTGAATAATAAGAGGGGGGACAAATGTGACCTGTTGAAATACCTCAGGCGCAATTTCCAGCTCATAGTCGAACTGGGACCCGAAACGGAGTAGTTCCAACTGTAAATATAGTTCCAGTGCCTCTATATCCTCTTCCAGGTTTATCCACTCCTTGTTACAGTTGCGTATAATAAGGCGCATCAGGCGCGCGAAGCGCGTCAGGTAGAGGGAAGCCAGATCTGTACTGGTGGTGAGGATGTAGTGGTGTATAGCGTTCAGGCTATTAAAGATAAAATGAGGATCCATCTGCGCCTGGAATGCATGCATTTCCAGGTGTATCAGCTGCTGCCTGCTTATCTCTTTTGTTGAAGCCTGCTTTATATGCTTTTCACGTATATAAAACACGCAGCAGATCATGATCAAACTCAACAGAAAAAACACCCAGTACGGCCAACCTACTGCATTGAGTATGTTAGAGCAAAAGACCAAATTCGAAAAGGTTTACGAAAGGATATAAATTACAAGTACCTCACAAAGTCGCACAATCCTGATAGCACGATACTATAAAAGGAGTTAAGACCGGTACTAAATATCCGTCAAATCTGGTTCCCGGGAAAGGGGCAATTAATACAAGGCAGCATTTGCAGAACAACCGGGGGAAAACTAAGGGTAAATGGCGGTCAATAGCTATTCAGTAAACTTATATCCAACCCCTCTGACAGAGTGAAAATACCTGGAATTCCGGCTGTCTTCTTCAAAATATTTACGGAAGTTGAGAATAAAGTTATCAATTGTACGGGTTGTAGGGTAAACATTATACCCCCATACCACCTGCAGGATCTTTTCGCGGGTTACCACCTCACCCTTATTTTCGATGAGCAGTTTCAGCAACATTGTCTCTTTCTTGCTCAGTTCATAGTGTTTTCCGTCTTTACCGATACACTCCTGTGCGGCAAAATCGATCTCATTGTTCCCAAAGTGGTATACTGTGGATACACTGTCCTTATCCTGTATGCGTTTGTTTTTGACGATGAGTTTTTCTACCCGCAGCAGCAGTTCTTCCAGGTTAAAAGGCTTGGTCATATAATCATCCCCGCCTTTCTTCAGGCCCAATACACGGTCTGCGCTGCTGTTCTTCGCACTGAGGAACAGGATCGGTACTTCGTTATTCTGGATACGGATGTTCTCACAAACGGCAATGCCGTCCATTTCCGGCAGCATGATATCCAGGATGATCAGGTCAAAATATTCGTTCTTTACCGCCTTTAAAGCGGCGGTGCCATTATCTACAGCTGTTACTTCATATCCCTCCAGCTCCAGGTTCAGTTTCAATGCCTCCTGGAGGTTTTCTTCGTCCTCTACCAGTAGTATGGATGCTTTAGTAGCTTCCTTCATAGTTAATAGTTGCTATCGCTAATTTACACTCTTTGAATGGAATATACGGGCCAGGTTATCTCAAAAATAGCGCCCGCAGGTACGTTATCTTTCACGACAATCGCCCCTCCATGCTGCTGTACGATCTTCCTGCTGAGGAACAATCCAAGCCCGGACCCCTTAGCTCTACGCGTATTTTCATTGCCTATACGATAAAACTTCAGAAAGATCCTTTCCCGCTCATCTACCGGAATACCCGGTCCTTCGTCCGTTACCTTCAGTTTTAACATGCTGCCACTGCTTTCCTCCAGCGTAATGTCGATCACCGTATGCTTGGGCGCGTATTTAACAGCGTTTTCAACCAGGTTGCTCAGCAGGATCTGCAACATGAACTTATCCCCATTGACCCACACATCTGGCAAAATATGTGCCTGTATCGTATGTGTCGAAATGCGTGACTGCATTTCCCTGATCCCTGTTTCCAGCAGGGCGGAGAAATCTATGTCCTCCCGGAATAGCTGGTACCGTTGCGCCTCCATCTGGGAAGCCAGGAGAATGTTATTACAAAGCTGGTCCAGCCGGTTGGTTTCCCGGATGGTGTTATCTAATAGTTTTAGCCGCTTTTCTTCATCCAGCTTGTGTTTCCGGAGTGTTTCGAGGTTCAGTTTTGCAGCTGCGATAGGCGATTTCAGTTCATGCGTGACTGCCATCATAAAATTCTGCTGCTGTTGGGATAAGCGCATTTGCTTCCAGATAGACCGGTATACGAAGAATCCTCCCAGTAATATAATAGCCAGAAAGATTAATCCTTCACTCAAATACATGACAAAACGTCTCAGTTCTGTGCTATGTATACGCTCAAGTTCCTGACGAAACTCCATAGGATGTGCAGCATTGTCAATCCGGAGTTCCAGGTTCCTGATCTCGAAACCGGTAATCTGTTCACTCTGGTTGAACAGGAGTACCCCCCACCATACCAGCGCGAGGATGGTATATGCCAGTACAAAAAGATATACGAAGTGGATACCACTTCTTCCTTCCATTTTACGGAATAGCTTTTTCATTTTCGCAACCCGGCTTTCTCAATCCGCAGGCCTACATTCATGATGTCCGGCAACGGATTTTGCCGCATGTTTTGTTCAAAAGTAAACTTGTATGTACCTGGCTTATTCAGGATGGCATTCTGCTGGATGGGGATCTTATGTTCATAAATGTCATCCAGCCCGCTACCAAGCCACTTACCGGTCATATCTGCCAACGGTAACTCTACCCGTTGCGTTACCGGTTTTTCTCCTGGAAACTGCGTATGTACCTGTAGCCATATATTACTGAAAGGGTAGGAGTCTTTATGCCTCACATTTACATAAATATTGTAAAGGTATGCCGTATCCTGAGGCTGCACGGTAACCTCGAAAACAGGCTTATAGGCATAGGACCATTCATGTCCCGGAATATCCAGGTTCTTTTCATAGGTGTCCATCTTCAGTGGCTGACAGGCCGCTGTTAACAGCATACCCGCGGCCACAATAATCCGGCAGAGTTTATTCATATTTTATCACAATACGTTTTATACCTGAGGAACGATATCGGTCATTCTGATTACAGTACGTTCAGCACCTGCTCTTTAGCCTTTTCCAGCTCATCTTTCATAAGTACGACCCATTGCTGGATATTGGCGTCATTCGCCTTGGAGCCGGTCGTATTGATCTCACGTCCCACTTCCTGCAGCACGAAGCCCAGTTTCTTTCCTTTTGCAGGATCTGCTTCTGCCAGGATCTCCTTGAAATAGCGGCAGTGGTTTTCCAGCCTGATAAGTTCTTCGGAAATATCGAGTTTTTCCAGGTAGAAGATCAGTTCCTGTTCCAGGCGGTTCTCGTCCACATTTTCTTTCCCCACATGTTCTGCCAGTAAGCCTTCCAGCCGCTGACGTACCCTGTCTTTACGCTGTGGGTCCAGTTCGCGCACCTTTATACAATAGGATTCTATATTTTCAATTCGCAGCAACAGGTCTGCAGCCAGCATCTGGCCTTCGTCCAGGCGGTGGGCATCCAGGTCTGCAACGGCTGTCTGTATCACCTTTTCCACTTCAAGCCACTCCTCTTCAGAGATTTGCTCTGTTGCCGGTGTTACTACCTCAGGCAGCTTCATCAGCACATTCAGCATGTCTTCCTGCGGCAAATTCAGTTCTGTAGCCAGGGAGGTAATAGAGCTATGGTAATATTTAGCCAGATCCGTATTAATGACCACCGGACGGGTAGCCCCATTTTGCCTTATATTTACTGTCGCATCCAGGGTACCGCGCAGGAGGGTCTGCTGCAGCTTGTTGCGGATATCAAACTCATAAGGCTTTAACAGCGGGGAAATCTTCAGGTTTACCTCAAATTGCTTACCATTGAGCGATTTTACTTCAACCACTATCGTGGTCTCGCCCTTGGTAGTTTCCGCCCTTCCAAAGCCGGTCATTGATTTCAGCATAATAGAGATTTGTAGGCAACAAACCTACCTAAATTAGCCCAAAGCGCAAAGAATAGGTGCAAGCAAACCACAGCAGGACGACTTATAAGCTGCCAGGAGCCACGTCAGGGCACCTCCGCAGCAGCTACCTAAATAGCATATCATACACCTCCCGTTGCCCCATTTCCCGCATCTGTCCTGGTTCCAGGCCATCTACCGTGATACTGCCTATCCGGTAACGGATAAGTCTCAACGTAGGAAATCCCACTGCCGCGGTCATCTTCCTGACCTGCCGGTTTTTACCCTCGCTAAGTACTAATCTGATCCACGGAGCAGGGATAAGCTTACGGAAACGGATAGGGGGATTGCGCTCCGGTACCACAGGATCTGTCTCAAATAATGCTGCCTGGCAACGCCGGGTTTGATATTGCTTACCATCTACGGCGATCTTTACCCCCTGTTTCAGCTGCTGCACGGCTTCTTGTGTTACCGCCCCGTCTACCTGGACCCAGTATTCCCTTTCGTGAGCGAATTTAGGATCGAGTAGCCTGTGTGTCAGCGACTTATCATTTGTAAGAATGAGCAGTCCTTCACTGTCGTAGTCAAGCCTGCCTACCGGGTAAACATCTGAAGGAACTGTAAAGTAATCTGCCAGGCTCTCCTTGCCTTCCTCTTTCCCAAAACGGGTCAGCACCTGGAAAGGTTTATATATAATATAATATTTAAGTGACATGCGCTAAGTAGTAAGGGAACGTACGCTTATTTTGGCTGTAAATTAGTAATTTTGCACACTGAAACTATGTGTACGCCTTTCCATAATGCCTCGTGTATGAATTGCCAGGACCGCTTTGGATCAATTTTGTTCAAAGCGGAGAAGTGCAATCTGGAAGAAATTGACTCTGCCAAGGTATGTACCACATACAAAAAAGGCCAGGTTGTATTCCAGGAGGGCGCTTATCCCTTCGGCATCTATTGTGTAAACACCGGCAAGATCAAACTGTCTCATTGTGGCGATGACGGCCGCGAACAGATCGTTCGGCTGTGTAAGCCCGGCGACATTATAGGCTATAAGGCACTCCTCAGCGCAGAACGCTACACTGCATCTGCCATTGCTCTGGACGATTCCTCCGTCTGTTTTATTCCAAAGGACCTTTTCATGAGCATATTGCAGAAAGATGCCAGCCTTTCCCTGGAAATGATGCGCATCCTGGCAAGCGAGCTCAGAAAAGCGGAAATGAAAATCACCCACCTGGCCCAGAAGCCGGTGCGCGAACGCCTGGCAGAAACCCTGCTTTTCATTAAAGAGACCTATGGTGTGGAACAGGACGGTTTTACCCTCAATGTCCGCCTCTCCCGTGAGGAAATCGCCAACCTGGTAGGCACTGCTACAGAATCAGCCATACGCCTGCTCTCTGAGTTCAAAAAAGACGGACTCATCGAATTACAGGGTAAAAAGATCCGCCTGCTGCACCTGGAAGAACTGACCCGTACAGCAAACCTGCAGGATTAATATCACCCGTCTCAGGTCCAACTCAACTCCATTTTAACCTCCCCTAAGTCACCTTTTCTTCGTCGCTTCTTCGTCGCTTCTTCGCCGCTTGTTCGTCGCTTCGTTATTTAGAATTTCCCGCCATATTTAAGCCACCCCCTATCATATAAACTCCAAATTTTATACAAAACAGCCATTATTATCAATAATTAACAAAACAGGTATTTTATATAGTCCCGGCAAAGGTACTACCATAGTGCATTCTCGGAGATAACCCATATATAACCCATATATAAGCCATATATGACCCATATATAACCCATATTTAAGAGATATGGGTTATATATGGCTTATATATGGCTTTATGAAGGGTTATATATGAGTTGCGCTACAGAACCCTACGAATTTCCACCCATACTCCAGGGGTACTTCCCGAATGCTCCGCTCCGCCGCTGACAACGATCAGCCTCACTTTTGATACCCATCATTGTCTTTCCTCTGCCTTGCCGGTAGTTTTGCCAAAATCCATTATCATGGCTACGATCTCTGTCGCTCCCGATACCAAACTGCAATGTGCCCACTGTGGGGAAGACTGCCCTGACAGGAAAATAAGTCTTGGAGAAAGGCACTTTTGTTGTGAAGGATGTAAACTGGTATATGAGATCCTGAATGAAAATGGCCTCTGCGACTATTACACGCTTAACAATAATCCCGGTCAGGCACAGCGGATACCCGTAAGGAAAGATAAATTCGCCTTTCTGGACGATAAAAAGATACAGCAGCAACTGATTCAGTTCCAGGATGATACACAAACACACATCACTTTCTATATTCCACATATCCACTGCAGCTCCTGCCTGTGGTTACTCGAAAACCTGCACCGTCTTGATGCCGGCGTACAAAGAGTGACCGTCAATTTTGCAAAGAAAGAAGCGCAGATCATATTCCGGCAGCAGGAAACTTCCCTTAGGCATATTGCCGAAACACTGACCAGTATAGGATATGAACCCTATATCAGCCTCCAGGACCTCCGGCAACAAAAACCCCGTATCCAAAGAGGATTGATCTACAGGCTGGGGGTGGCCGGATTTTGTTTCGGCAATATCATGCTGCTTAGTTTCCCGGAATACTTTTCCCACTACGGATATGCGGATGTAAAAATGAATCATATCTTCCGCTGGCTCAACCTCACACTATCCCTTCCTGTCTTCTTTTACAGCGCACAGGTCTTCTTCCGCTCTGCCTGGGGTGGACTCAAAAGTGGTTTTCTGAACATCGACCTGCCCATTGTACTGGCTATCATTGTCACCTTCATCCGCAGCCTGACAGACGTTTTTACCGACAGCGGCGGGGGGTATTTTGACTCCATGACAGGTATCGTATTCTTTATGCTGGTGGGCCGCATTCTGCAGGACAAAACCTATCAGGGGCTCTCTTTTGACCGGGATTATACCGCCTATTTTCCTATCGCCATCACCGTACTGAAAGATAATCAGCAGGTGCCCACCGCACTGCCGGATATCAAAACCAACGACACTTTACTGATCCATCACCAGGAACTGATCCCTGCAGATGGTATCCTCGTAAAAGGGAACGCCATCATAGACTATAGCTTTGTAACAGGAGAAGCCGTTCCTGTGCAAAAAAGCGCCGGAGAGATCGTATATGCAGGCGGCAAACAGCTGGAAGGAAATATAGAGATCCTGACTATCAAGGAAGTAGCGCAAAGTTACCTCACCAGCCTTTGGAACAGGGAGGAACTTAAGACTCCCCGGGAAAAGCCCCCTTCTTTCATTCATTTACTGAGTCGCTTCTTTACCTGGGGAGTCCTTGCAATAGCCATTATTACCGCTACTTACTGGTGGGCGCATGATCCGTCCCGTATATGGCCGGCTGTAACAGCTGTACTGATCGTTGCCTGTCCCTGTGCATTGCTGCTGGCGGCTTCTTTCACCAATGGACACATCCTACGCATATTAAGCAGGCGTCATTTATATCTCCGGAATGCAGATGCTATAGAAAGACTGGCTGACATAGATCATATTGTATTTGACAAAACGGGTACACTAACCGGTAAAGCCACCGCCAGCGTATCTTATCAGGGCCTGCCGCTCACCAAGGAAAAATTATGGGCTATCGGATCACTGGCAGCACAATCCACACATCCACTCAGTAAAATGATCACATCTTTCTGTGGTAAGGATGAAAGTCTGCCTGTCAGAAACTTCAGATCAGTACCTGCGAATGGTATCAGCGGCTGGGTACAATATAATTTCATACAACTGGGTAATGCCGCATTTACGGGTACTACCAGCAAAATAGATACTGACGGAAGCACTGTGTATGTAACTATTGACGGACAACAGACCGGCTGCTTTATCGTTCGCCATCACTACAGGGAAGGCATTCCGGCATTGCTGCAACACCTGCAGAAAAAGTATCCGTTATCATTGTTATCCGGTGATAATGATGCGGAAGCCACTTATTTGCAGGAAATGATGGGATCTGCAGCCAGCCTGCATTTCGCGCAGCAGCCGGCTGACAAATTGGGTTATGTTCTATCCTTGCAGAAACAAGGTCACCGTGTACTCATGATCGGAGATGGTCTGAATGATGCAGGCGCTTTAAAGCAAAGTGATGTAGGTATATCACTCACGGAAAACAGTAACAACTTCACACCCGCCAGTGACGGTATTCTCGAAGCTGATCAACTGATACACCTGCCTCGTTTTATCAGGACCTGCAGGAATAATAAGCGTATCATCATCATCACTTTCATCATCTCTCTTCTGTATAATTTCATTGGTTTATTCTTTGCCACACAGGGTATCCTGTCTCCGTTAACAGCCGCCATACTCATGCCTGCCAGCTCTATCAGCATTGTGCTACTTACTTATGGCCTGAGCGAATGGATGGACAGATCATGATTTGAATCATTATTCTTATTGAGCAGCATCATGGTATCCGCATGTACGACAATCTAGCTTTGCTCATGGAATTTAAAACCAAATACTATGAGCGTGATCATCATACTTCTCGGAGCCAGCCTGTTGGTGGCCATCTTCTTCCTCGCTGCCTTTATATGGTCAGTCAGAAGCGGACAATTTGAAGATGATTTCTCCCCTGCACACCGCGTGTTGTTCGAAACAAAACCAACTGAAACAGGCTGCAAATCGGGGAATGCATGCAGCAACACGAATTGTAAGTCACGCATCTGCAATCATAATTGATTCTCCTTTCTATACTATCAACTCATCTCTTATCATTCGTAATTGAACAAACATGTCTCTCGAAAAGTTTTCGTACGATAACCGTACCGTGAAATGGTTTGCATACGCCTGTATCGGCTGGGGGCTGATCGGTATGTTAGCCGGGTTGTGGGCCGCACTGGCACTGGTGCTGCCCGACCTTAACCTGGGTTACGCACCTACAACATTTGGCCGTTTAAGGCCTGTACACACCAATGCTGTCATTTTCGCCTTCGTGGGCAATGGCATCTTCATGGGTGTGTATTATTCATTACAACGCCTGTGCAAAACACGCATGTTCAGCGATGTATTGAGTAAGATCCATTTCTGGGGATGGCAGGCCATCATTGCCGGAGGTGCTGTCACCTTACTGGCTGGCTGCACTACAGGAAAGGAATACGCAGAGCTGGAATGGCCTTTTGATATCGCCATTACACTGATCTGGGTGGTGTTCGGAGCGAATATGCTGGGCACTATTCTTCGCCGCAGAGAAGCTCACCTGTATGTGGCTATCTGGTTCTATATCGGCACGTGGGTGGCTATTGCCATGCTGCATATCGTGAACTCATTTGAGATGCCGGTATCGTTCCTGAAAAGTTATTCCTGGTATGCGGGTGTGCAGGATGCCCTGGTACAATGGTGGTATGGACATAATGCAGTGGCCTTTTTCCTGACCACCCCTTACCTGGGATTGATGTACTACTTCGTACCTAAGGCGGCCAACAGACCTGTATATTCCTATCGCTGGTCCATCATTCACTTCTGGGCGCTGATCTTTATTTATATCTGGGCCGGACCACATCACCTCTTATATACGGCCTTACCTGAATGGGCGCAATCCCTTGGTACCGTATTCTCTATTATGCTGATTGCACCTTCCTGGGGCGGTATGCTGAATGGCTTGCTCACCCTGCGTGGCGCATGGGACCGTGTAAGAGAAGATGCCATCCTGAAATTCTTTGTGGTAGCGCTGACCTGCTATGGCATGGCTACATTCGAAGGCCCCATGCTTTCCCTGAAGAATGTGAATGCTATCAGTCACTATACCGATTGGACAATCGCTCACGTACACGTTGGTGCACTGGGTTGGAACGGATTCCTCACATTCGGTATCCTGTACTGGTTATTACCTCGTCTTTTCACCACTGAACTATATTCCCGTAAATGGGCGAATACGCACTTCTGGCTGGGTACACTGGGTATCATCTTCTATGTGATCCCATTATACTGGGCCGCTTTCACACAGAGCATGATGTGGAAACAGTTTACACCGGAAGGACAATTAAAATTCCAATTCCTCGAAACAGTGAATACGATCGTTCCGATGTATGCGCTGCGTGGAGTAGGCGGTGTGCTGTACATCAGTGGAGTGGTACTGATGATCGTCAACCTGGCTAAAACAGTGCGCCGTGGCTCATTTGTAGCAAATGAACCTGCTGAAGCAGCTCCATTGCCAAAGGTGATACATACACACGGTAAAGCCCACTGGCACAACTGGATCGAACGCAGACCAATACAGCTGGCCGTTTTCAGTCTGGTAGTAGTAGCAATAGGAGGTATTCTCGAAATGGTTCCTACCTTCCTTGTAAGAAGCAATATTCCTACTATCACCAGCGTAAAACCATACACACCGCTTGAATTACACGGCCGCGATGTGTATATCCGCGAAGGTTGTTATACCTGTCACTCACAGATGATCCGTCCTTTCCGCGATGAAGTAGCGCGTTACGGTGAATACTCCAAAGCCGGCGAATTTATTTACGACCATCCTTTCCAATGGGGTTCAAAGAGGACCGGGCCTGATCTGGCCAGGATAGGAGGGAAGTATCCTCACTCATGGCACTACAATCACATGCTGGACCCTACATCTATGTCACCGGGTTCCATTATGCCACAATATCCCTGGTTATTTGATGATAAAGTAGATAAGGCAAAAACACCTGCTATGATCAACGCCATGCGCAAACTGGGTGTTCCATATCCCGCAGGATATGAAGCACAGGCCAATGCAGATATGAGCAAACAGGCGGAAGGAATAGCTGCTACATTAAAGAAGGACAAGCTGGAAGTAGCGCCAGATAAAGAGATCGTTGCGCTTATTGCTTACCTCCA
The DNA here is from genome assembly GCF_900142925.1 of Chitinophaga sp. CF418. Lineage (GTDB taxonomy): Bacteria > Bacteroidota > Bacteroidia > Chitinophagales > Chitinophagaceae > Chitinophaga. The sequence continues at coordinate 371,053 of NZ_FRCN01000002.1, read as the reverse complement.
ACGTCTGGGCGCTGATATCAAAAATCCTGTGGTTGCAGAGAAAAAATAATCTGATAAATAATAAATCTTAGGAGATATGAAATTCATCAATTACCTGCAATCTATTACAGGTGTAAGTATATACCCACTGGCCTCTCTGTGCATATTCACCATATTCTTTGTGGTGGCGGCATTCTGGGCATTCAAGGCTGATAAAGGCATGATAGACCATATACGGAACATCCCGCTGGATGACCGCTGATCACGGCATGCTTATTTTATCATTTCCTAATCGCAACATTATGAACAAGAAATCAATCACTATAACAGGCTCATTCCTTTTTATCCTATGCCTGCTGAATAGCCTGCCGGCAGCAGCACAGTACAAGCCCACCCCGCCATCAGAGCTGGGCCATCCTGTGGTTATTGTACTGCTGACGGTTATTGTCGGTCTGCTGATCACCATTGGTATACTGGGCAGTGCGGTACTCAACGCCATGGAGATCTACAGGGAAAGAGTAAAGAGTGAAAAAAGTAAAGCGATCGTTTCCATAGCTATCCTGGTGCTAGGTATACTTTCTTCTAACAACCTGCTGGCACAGGATGCAGCAGAAGCTGCCAAACCTGCTGTCACCAATATCATCAGCGGATTATCTGATACTTCTTTTTACCTGTTGGTCACTGTTATTTCACTGGAGATCCTGATCATTATCTCCCTCCTGTATGCACTACGTGTACTGTTAGGTATAGAAAGGAGAAAGAAGGTAGCGGCTCCCGGCAAACCTGTGGTACACTGGTTTGAAAAGCTCAACAAAACCAAAACACTGGATGCTGCTTCAGAAATGGAAGAGGACATGGGACATGACTATGACGGCATCCGTGAGCTGAACAACCCAACACCGCCCTGGTGGAGATGGGGTTTCTACTGCAGTATTGTGTTTGCTGTTGTTTATGTCTGGCGCTTCCAGATAGCACATTCCGCACCATCGCAGCTTGAAGAACTGGCCATTGCAGAAGCGTCAGCAGCAGAGGCCAAAGAAGAATACCTTAAAAATGCAGCTAACAATATTGATGAAAACAATGTAACACTGCTGACTGGTGGCGACGATATTGCCGCCGGACAGAAGCTCTTCTCCAGCAACTGTGCGCCATGTCATGGACCTCAGGGTCAGGGTGTTGTGGGGCCTAATCTCACAGATGATTACTGGTTGCATGGAGGACAGGTGAAAGCTGTGTTCACCACTATCAAATATGGCGTACCGGAGAAGGGGATGAAGTCATGGAAAGACGATTTCTCTCCCAAGCAACTGGCGCAGCTGACCAGTTTTATCAAGAGTATACATGGCTCAAATCCGCCTAATCCGAAAGAGTCGCAGGGCACATTAGAAAAAGAATAGACCAGATTTAAGTAAAACATATTTGTGATGGAAGAATCGTTCAGAGACAGCCTGGCGACGGTTGACAAACAAGGGAAACGTAGCTGGATATATAGCCAGAAGCCGAAAGGTAAACTCTATAACGCGAGGAGTGTGCTAAGCTTCCTTTATTTCCTTGCGTTTTTTGCCGGCCCATTCATTCAATTGAATGGCCGGCCCTTGTTTTTATTCAATGTCGTGGAAGGCAGGTTTATATTGTTTGGCGCTATATTCTGGCCACAGGACTTCTTTATATTCGGCTTAGCCATGGTGGCTTTCATCCTCTTCATAGTAGTATTCACCATGGCATTCGGCCGCTTGTTCTGTGGATGGGCATGCCCCCAGACTATCTTCATGGAAATGCTCTTCCGCAAAATAGAATACTGGATAGAAGGCGACGCATCTGCCCAGAAGCTTTTAAACAAAGCTCCCTGGAACACGGATAAGATTGTTAGAAAGACCAGCAAACATGTTGTCTTCTATATGTTGTCCTTCCTGATTGCCAATACATTCCTGGCATATATCATCGGCATCAACAGTTTACTTGAAATAATAACAGGTCCTGTTACGGAACACACCACCGGCCTTGCCACCATGATCGTTTTTGCCGGCGTGTTCTATGGTGTGTTTGCCTTCTTCAGGGAACAGGTATGTACCGTTGTATGTCCTTATGGCCGCCTTCAGGGTGTGTTGCTGGACAGGGATTCAGTGGTGGTAGCATACGATTATACAAGAGGAGAACCCCGCGGCCATTTCAAAAAGCAAGTAGACAACAACCTGGGCGATTGTATTGATTGCTATCAATGTGTAAAGGTATGTCCAACCGGTATAGACATCCGTAATGGCACACAGCTGGAATGTGTAAACTGTACTGCCTGTATTGATGCCTGCAACTTCATGATGGAAAAAACAGGACGCCCGCTTCATCTCATCCGCTATGCATCAGAGAACGGTATCGCCAACAAACAACCTTTACGCTTTACCACGAGGCTTAAATTGTACAGTTCCGTGCTGGTGATACTGCTTACAGCCATCACCTGGATGCTGGTAAGCCGGAAACCTGTGAGCGGGACTATCATCCGGACAGCAGGAATGCTGTACCAGGAAAGGGGAGTAGATAGCATCTCTAATCTTTACAGGATCAAACTGGTCAACAAAACAGCCAGCGATATTCCTCTCAGGCTCCGGCTGGAAGATGCGCCGGGAAAAATAGAACTGCTTGGCCATCAGCAGATACTGGTAAAAGGGGAACAACAGGGCGAGGGGATCTTCTTCGTGATATTACCCCGCACGGCTATTAAAAAACGTAAAACTGCTTTACATATCACACTGTATGCAGGCGATAAAAAGGCTGGCAGCATCAGCACCACCTTTCTGGGACCTGCGCAGTAATTGTATATCCTTCATCAAAACATTCAACTCATGAACTGGGGTCATAAAATCATTATCGTATTCGTTCTTTTTGCAGTGGGTATACTCACACTGGTAACTAAAAGTATGCGTACCCGCATAGACATGGTTACGCCCAATTATTATGCAGAAGAGCTGAAATATCAGCAGGTGATTGACGGCAGGAGAGAAGCACTTTCTCTTTCTGCTCCTGTCAGCATCAACCAGTCAGATAAGTCTGTAGGCATTCTTTTCCCCGCTGAAATGCAGGGCATTCCCCTGAAGGGTAATGTGTTGTTCTACCGCGCATCAGATTCCCGCCAGGACGTTTCCCTGCCGCTACAGCCTGATGAGAACGGGCTGGTGCTGGTGAATAAGGAAAGATTTCAGAAAGGCAATTACCGGGTACAATTGCAATGGGAGGCCAGAGGGAAGTCTTATTATCAGGAAAGTTTTGTAACCGTTAACTGAACCAGATTATGTTCCTGACATTTCTGTATGCCTTATCGCTGGGCTTCATTGGTAGTTTTCACTGTATCGGTATGTGCGGGCCTATTGCGCTCACACTACCAGTGCAACATCTGGAGGGTGTGCGCAAGCAGGTGGGCATCCTGCTATATAATGCAGGAAGGGTTACTGCTTATGCCGGCTTAGGCCTTGCTTCCGGATGGCTGGGCAGGCAATTCTTCCTGGGAGGCCTGCAGCAATGGTTGTCTATTCTGCTGGGAAGTGGAATGTTGTTGCTAATTGTGTTGCAATATGGTTTCCGTCATACCCGCTACTCATTGAATACTGGTTTTTATACCCGTCATATCAAAACAATGTTGGGCAATCTGCTTCGCCGCCAGCAACAGCATACATTGTATGCTATCGGCTTTCTGAACGGTTTATTGCCCTGTGGCCTGGTATGGTTTGCCATCACCGGGGCTGTAGCTACCGGTAGTTCACTGCAGGGCGCTCTTTTCATGGCGGCCTTTGGTATGGGTACCCTTCCTGCGATGATCGCGCTTAGCTGGTGCAACGATCTTATCAGTATACGCCTCCGTAACCGTTTACGCCGCTGCATCCCATATGTTGTCACTATTATGGCCGTTCTGCTCATTATGCGCGGGCTTAATCTGAATATTCCATATGTCAGCCCATTCCTGACTACCCCCGGCGAAAAAGTATCTGTACACTGCTTTAAACCATCCTGAACATGCAACTTATCAGAAAATATAATACCGCTGCTCCCCGCTATACAAGTTATCCGACCGTCCCTTACTGGGATGAACAGCGTTTCGATATCAATACCTGGAAGCAGACTTTGCTGCAATCATTCCGCGCTACTAACCACACTGAAGGGATCAGTATTTATATACATTTGCCTTACTGTGAACAATTATGTACTTACTGTGGATGCAACAAACACATCACTGTTAATCATGGCGTAGAGGCCCCTTATATACAGTCCATTCTCAATGAATGGGAGCTTTATCTGCAGTTGTTTGAGGAACGTCCCCGCATCAGGGAGATACATCTGGGAGGAGGCACTCCCACTTTTTTCAGTCCACAGAACCTGCACAACTTACTTTCCCGTATATATCTGCATGCCGACCTGTTGCCTGATGCCACACTTAGTTTTGAAGGCCATCCGAACAACACCACGAAGGCGCATATGCTGACGCTTTATAACCTTGGCTTCCGCCGTATGAGCCTGGGTATCCAGGACTTTGATCCACGAGTACAGGACATCATTAACCGGATACAACCCTATGAAACGGTTGCAGAGGTTACCGCCACCGCAAGAGCGATCGGTTATACCTCTGTCAACTATGACCTGGTGTATGGTTTACCCCTTCAATCCATGGCAAGTGTAGGAGATACGATTAATAAAGTAATGCAGTTAAGGCCGGACAGGATTTCTTTTTACAGTTATGCACATGTTCCCTGGGTAAAGGGAGTAGGGCAACGGCGTTACTCTGAGACAGATCTTCCCAAAGATGAAGAGAAGAGAGCCCTCTATGAACTGGGTAAAACACTGTTCGCAGAAAATGGGTATACAGAGATCGGGATGGACCACTTTGCCCTGCCTCATGACAGCTTGTACCATGCCTGCAATCAGGGTTCATTACACAGGAACTTTATGGGATATACCGATCAGCATACTTCACTCATGATCGGTCTGGGGGCTTCCTCCATAGGAGACAGCTGGTATGCATATACACAAAATGAAAAACGGATCGCTATATGGCAACAGCTTGTGAACAGCGGACAGTTCCCTGTAGTACGTGGTCATATCCTGGATGAGGAAGATCTATTATTGCGTCGCCATATTCATGACCTTATGTGCAGTTTTAAGACCACCCTGAGCGAGACAGACAGCAGAAGTACTATCATTACAGAAAGCCTCCAAAGGCTTGAGGAGCTTGAGAAAGACGGGCTGGTACATATTACGGAAGATGGAGTATCTGTTAGCGGGAAGGGTAGGCCTTTTATCCGCAACATATGTATGGCTTTTGATGCCCGCTTATGGAGAAAGCTGCCACAATCTCAACTGTTCAGCACTGCCATCTGAGCTTTTTCGCAGCTTATTCACTTCATTCTTATCACTTTACATCCGTTTAAATTCAGTTACTGAAAGACGGTGTGTTTTTCCAGAAAATGGAATTTATAAACCGCTGGTATGCCAGGTTATAACAAGCGGTTGCTTGTTCTTATCTGAAGAGATAAAAAAGAGATAGCTGAATCAGTGGAAACACTTGCAGGGAAAGGATTTCACGGGGCATTAAAAAAGTCTGACCGTGTTTACAATCAGACTTTCTTGTTATGTGAATGGGTTAGTAAGTACAGGGAACAAAAATTCCCTACACAATATTAAAAAGAATTTCATCACAAAAGAAAAAAAATGCAAACTTTTTTATTCACACACTAAAAAAAATGTGGATAACAACAGTCACAACGAAGCGTTAAAACTTCATTTCTCTTCTTCATGAAACCAAAACGGGTGAACAATCATATCGTATTCTCTACTACCTTTGCTTCTCTAAACAACAGAAAACATGAAGTTTAATGAACCGATCGCGGTAACGGAAATAGCAGCATTCATAGGCGCAGCGCTGGAAGGCGACGATACGTTGATGGCCACCGGCATCAATGAGATCCATAAGGTTGAACCAGGTGATATCTCTTTTGTGGACTTCGCGAAGTACTATGATGCCTGCCTGAAATCAGCAGCTACGATTATCATCATTAATAAAAAAGTAGCTTGCCCTCCAGGTAAAGTGTTACTCGTGCTAGACGATCCGTTCAGTGCTTATGTGAAACTGGTAAAACGCTTCCGTCCTTTTGAACCAGCCACCAACCCCATCAGCGATTCTGCTGTAATAGGCGAGGGGACTATCATACAGCCAAATGTATTCATTGGTAACCATGTTACTATCGGTACCAATTGTATCATTCATCCCAACGTAACTATTTACGACAATTCCATTATCGGCAACAACGTAATCATCCATGCAGGTACTGTTATCGGTGCGGATGCCTTCTACTTCAAAAAACGGGCTGACAGAGAGGTGATGTATGATAAAATGGAAAGCTGCGGAAGGGTGATCATTGAAGATGACGTTGAAATAGGCGCCGGCTGTACCATTGACAAAGGCGTAAGTGGAGATACCATCATAGGCCGTGGCACGAAATTCGATAACATGATCCATATAGGACATGGCACCGTTATCGGCCGTAACTGTCTCTTTGCCGGTCAGGTAGGTGTGGGCGGTAAGGCTCATATAGAAGACAATGTGATCCTTTGGGGACAGGTAGGTGTTTCCAAAGACCTTACTATCGGGAAGGGTGCTGTTGTACTGGCGCAAAGTGGTGTACCTTCTTCCCTGGAAGGAGGTAAGGTATACTTTGGTTCTCCTGTAGAAGATGCTAAAGTTAAAATGAAGGAAATAAACTGGATCAAACGTATTCCTGAGATCTGGCAAAAACTGTATGGCAATTGATATATTATTTCAAAGGCTTCATGTGTTACATGGAGCCTTTTTGTTTAAGCGCTTCTCTATGTTCCGTAGTCTTCTTACCCTGATATTTCTGATTGGCGGCTATACCAATGTATCTGCCCAGGAGGAACTTTATACGTCCGCACAGGAATGGCCTGTTAAGATCAGTGACGGATGGTTCACCGCCAGAACGATCTCCTTTGGTCAGTACGCTACCTCCTCCCGGAAAAATGGGATAGCTGATGCGGCGGCCGTCAGCTTTATCAAAGATCCCCTGAACCCATTCAATATCCGGGTAAGCGGCAGGGATGAGAACATCCTGATACAAGTTATACAGGCTACGCATGTTGCTTTTTCCGAGCATTCTCTGCCCTCATTTCTGGACAATATGCCAGCAACTGCAGTGTTCTCCTACATACTGATCAACGGGACGAAAAATGAGCCTCTAAAACGGTGGGAGATCATCCTGAAAGATGTGAACTACCTGGAACTTAATGAGAACAAACCGGCAGGCATCCTGCAATCAGCAGATAATGAGGTACGTATTACAGCCCATAACCGGTTCGGGACTAAAAACTCTTATGAGAATATTTGTTATGAATTTCACATCCGCCGGCAGGTAGTGGCGGCTGTCGTTACCGGTGCACGTCCTCGTGTATGGATGAGCGCGGAGATGGAGGGAAAGTCCCTCCAACCGGTATTAGTTGCTGCTATAGGTGCGCTCCTTGTCAGATAAGATCTATGACTGCCGGCGCTTCTGCTCCAGGAAGACCTGGCACATATCAGCGATTGATGTTTGTAATGGTGTGAACGAGAATCCCGGCAATGCCTTCAGGATCTTCTCATTGCTATAGTAGACCTTCATTTGTGCAGTCCGGGCCGTTTCTTTTGTCAGCAGTGCCTTTTTACCGGATAGCTTGCTTTTTAAGGCCTCCACTCTCCATACTATTTCCGCCATCCAGGGTTTTACTGCTTTATGAGGCGGCTTTTTCCCCAGCTGCTGTGCCATTTCCTTAAACAGGTCATAGTACTTCCAGTTATCAGTTGTCAGCACGAAACGTTCCCCTTCTATATCGCTTTCCATCAGCCTGAACATGACTTCCGCCACATCGCGTACATCAGTAAAGCCGTTGACTCCTTCTGTATAATACGGAAACTCTTTCCAGGCGTTTTTTATCAGCATACCGGAACCGTCATCCCAATAACCTGCGCCCAGTATAATACCCGGGTTAACAATGGCAACATCCAGTCCTTCTGCCATTCCTCTCCAGACTTCCATCTCTCCCAGGTGTTTACTCACGCTATACCTGGAATTGTTACTGCCTTCCCGCCATTCACTGGATTCATCAAGTATGCCATCTACTCTTGCCCTGCCCAGTGCTGCGGTGGAACTAACATGTACCAGCTTTCTGACGCCAGCGTCGATACACAGGTTCACCACATTGGCAGTCCCTTCCACATTCACTTTCATCATCCGTTCCTGCTCACCGGGACGGAAAGACACCACTCCTGCACAGTGATAGACTTTATCTACCCCTTGCATAGCATCTTCCAGGGCGCAGACATCCAGTACATCGCCCTGTATCCATTCTATTTTGTGCCGAATATCTTCTACCTGCGGAGGAATTGCTGCACGGTACAATGCCCGTACCGGCTGTCCGACATTCACCAGTTTACGTAATAAATGACTGCCTAAAAAACCTGTGCCACCCGTAACTAAATTCATGAAATAAGTCCCGTTTGCGTCAAAGATAATTATAAAATCCCTTCCCGCTTTTCTTCCCTAATGCGCCTTCCTCCACCTTTGCTATCTGCAGAGGGCTGGGAGCAAAGCGGGGAGCCCCGTTGTAAGCCTCATAAAGAGAGCGTGTCACGGCCAGGTTCACATCGTTGCCAATCAGGTCCATCAGGGCAAAAGGCCCCATACGGAATCCTGCGCTTTCCAGCAGGCGGTCTATACTTTTGTATGTTGCGGCGCCTTCTGCGGCTATCTGCATGGCTTCAAGGTAGTAGTGCCGGGCCACCCTGTTCACGATAAATCCGGGGGTATCCTGCACCATTACAGGCGTCTTTCCCAGACGTTGTGACAGCGTGTATAAGACTTCCGCAACATCCGCCGCAGTATCTTTCCCCCTGACAATCTCCACCAGCTTCATTACCGGCGCAGGGTTGAAGAAATGCATGCCAGCCACCCGCTCCGGATGATCTATTCCAGCCGCAATACCGCTTACCGGCAGGGAAGATGTATTGCTTGCAAGTATGGTAGTGGGTGTATTGATGGCGGCCAGCTGATTAAATAATGTGGTTTTTATTTCGAGCTTTTCAACGATTGCTTCTATAACCAATTCAGCCCGGCAGTCTTCCACCTGAGCGGTAAAAGTTATCCGTTCAAGGATGGCGTCTTTCTCTGCTGCGCTCATCTTACCTTTCTTTACGCCATTCTCCAGCTGCAGCGAGATCTGTTGCTGCGCTTTTTCAAGCATTGCTGCCTGTACATCAAACAATATAGTACGGAAACCGCTTGCTGCTGCTACTTGTGCAATACCGGCGCCCATTGTGCCGGCGCCACATACAGCAATCGTTTTAATCTGGTCAGCTGTGATCATACGGGGAATTTATCGGGGTAAAAAGACAAAGGAGAAAACGGCGGATTTACAAACGCACGTTTTCTCCTTTGCAACAATATCGTTTCAGTCGTCAAAGCGCTCCTTCAAACTGCTCCAGGAACCGGGTATCGTTCTCGGAGAACAGTCTAAGGTCTTTGATCTGGTAATTCAGCATGGTAATACGTTCTATACCCATCCCGAAAGCGAAACCGGTATATTTCTCAGGATCGATACCACAATTCTCCAGCACTTTAGGATGCACCATACCACAACCCAGGATCTCTACCCAACCGGTATGTTTACATACATTACATCCTGAACCGCCACAGATCTGGCAGGATATATCCATCTCAGCGCTTGGCTCAGTGAAAGGGAAGTAGGAAGGACGGAAACGGATACGGGTATTTTCGTCGAACAGCTCCTTCACAAAGTGGTACAATGTCTGTTTCAGATCAGCAAATGATACATTCTCATCAATGTACAGCCCCTCCACCTGGTGGAAGAAACAGTGCGCTCTGGCGGAGATGGTTTCATTACGATACACACGGCCCGGACAGATAATACGGATAGGCAGCTTACCTGCTTCCATCGCCCTTACCTGTACGGATGAGGTGTGGGTACGCAGCAGCCAGTCCGGATTTTTGCTGATGTAGAAGGTATCCTGCATATCACGTGCAGGGTGATTTTCCGGCAGGTTCAATGCTGTAAAGTTGTGCCAGTCGTCTTCTATTTCCGGTCCCTCCGCTATGGCAAAACCCAGACGTTCAAATATGCTGATGATCTTATTTCTGACAACGCTTATAGGATGGCGGGTACCCAGCCGGTGTGGTTCTGCCGGCAGTGTCAGGTCTGCATCGGTGCTTGTTGCAGCGACGCCGTCTTTCAGGTGCTCAAACTGAGCATACCTTTCTTCCGCCAGCTGTTTAAAGCCGTTCAGTACCTGTCCAAACTCTTTTTTACGCTCATTTGGCACCTGTTTCATTTCGCCAAACATAGCTTTCACGATTCCTTTTGTTCCGAGGAATTTAATGCGGTATTGTTCAAGATCCGCAGCCGTGGCGGGCTCGAATGCTGTTATTTCCTGTTTGTAGGCAGCTATTTGCTGTTCTATCTGGTCCATAGGGACAAAGATAATTAAAAGATCAGTTTATACCCTACCCCCCTTATATTCACGATCTGTACCCGCGGATCATCCTTCAGATACCTTCTTAACTTGGTGATAAACACGTCCATACTGCGGGCATTGAAGAAGCTGTCATCCCCCCACAGGTCAAGCAATACCGTCTTTCTTTCCATTACCTGGTTCAGGTTTTCCGACAGCCGCCGCAGTATTTCTGCTTCCCGGTGGGAGAGGAACTCTGTGTTATTGTTCCGGGTAAGGGTCTGTTTCGTATAATTGAACATATACTGGCCTATCTGTATCACATCGGCGCCAGCGCTGGAGGTAGCTTCCGGCGCCTCCTTAAATCGGTGCAGCAGGGCCTTTATACGCACTATCAGCTCATCCATGCTGAAGGGTTTTTTCAGGTAGTCGTTTCCACCCAGTTCAAATCCTTTTACAACATCTGTGGTCTGGGATTTTGCCGTCAGGAAGATGATAGGCGTGGTATTATCCTGCCGCCTGATCTCTGTCGTAACCGTAAAACCGTCCATATTAGGCATCATAATATCCAGCACGACTACATCCGGTTTATGCTCCTGGTATAAACGAAGCCCCTCTTTGCCGTCGGCGGCATAGAGCATTTCAAAGCCTCTCATTTCCAGGCTGTCTTTCACGATCTGTCCCAGCTGCCATTCATCTTCTATCAGTAATACTTTTGACATAGTTGCAGTTGTTAAACTGGTATTTGTATGATAAATTCACTTCCTTTTTCCGGTTCACTATGTACTTTGATCGTCCCTCCGTGTAGCGCCACGATCTTTTTTACATAACTGAGCCCCAGTCCGAATCCCTTTACATTATGCAGGTTGCCGGTAGGTACCCTGAAAAAAGTATCAAAGATGTTTTCCTGGTATACTTTCGGTATCCCGATCCCATTATCCTTTACACGGATAACCAGTTTTCCGCCTTCCAGCATGCTTTTGATGTATACGGACGGATGATCTCCGGAATACTTGATGGCATTGTCTACGAGGTTGCTGATCGCATTGGAAAGGTGGGTTTTATCCACGTCCACCGACTGTTCTCCCAACAGATTATCGTAGCGGAACTGTACAGGGCGGCCGGCTTTCAGCTGATGATTTGTAATGATGCTATCCATCACCTCACCAATATCGGTATCCTCCCTAAACAATTCGATCTCTTCTCTTTCTTCTGCAGCAATATGCAGCACTTTTTCCACCAGGTCAGACAGTCTTTGCAGCTCCTGCTTGGAAATGTCGAGATAGGTCTGCGTTTTCCGCTGATCATTCAGGGCATTGAAGTTCTGCATGGCTTCCACCGCCGCATATACAGTAGCAATAGGCGTTTTCAGCTCATGCGTCATGTTATTGATAAAGTCGTTCTTGACTTCAGAAAGCCGCTTCTGTTTCAGGATAGTACGAAGCATATACATGAAACAGATCGTGGTCAGTACCAGCAACAACAATGAACCCGCCAGTGTCCACATCATTTTGGCCAGGATGTATTGCAACGGCGACTCAAACTTAGCCTGTACAAAGAGATTACTGGCCGGGTTAAAAGGTATTTTGGACGTTTTTAATGGCGGTCGCTTTCTCAGACTGTCCCTGAAACTCTCACGGTTGTACCCGTTGAAACTGATATGAAAAGTATCCAGCTCATATGGGGTCAGGATCTGACGGGAATGTAATTCGGCAGTAAACACAGAGTCCAGTTTGACCAGTTTCACACTATCGCTGGTCAGGTTATTCAACAGAATGAGATCAGAGATCTGCCTGGCCAATGTGTCTGCATACTCGTTGTTGGAGCGAAGTTCCCTTTTGCGTTTAACCGTATCTGTTAACATCTCTTCACGCATCTCAGGCCCGTCATGCCCTCTGGGCATATCACCCGGTGGAAACATATTGCGGGATATTCTGAAGGAATCCCGGTCTCTTCCATAGTTGCGGAAGTAGCGGCGTACATCAGCAAACTGCTTGTTAAAAACAGCCGTCCGTAAAGACTCATTGATGTCTTTATTAAACTGATCGAGTTGTATATGGTAGGAGTTGTACAGCCAGTATCCCTGGAAGAAATAGATGCCAAGTATACATACACACATTAGTATCAGAATGTTGCGGATCCGCTGACGCATAAATTGCCGATTTTTCGCTGTTAAGTACGCTCCCGCTAACGGGGTATGGTACAAAGCTATTGGTTCCTTACGTACCCGCCTTATGCCCTTAACAATAATTAACAGTAAATAAAGCTATTTAACCAACAAATGAAAACCGAATAATGACTTTTGTATCAGAAAAAAATCAGAGCATATGAAGAACTTTTCAAAAACACTCCTCAGTGTCGCATTGGTTACCTTCACCGGTATGACGGCCTTTGCGCAGGATAAGAATACCGGCGTGATAGACTATGAAATAAATGCAAAGATGCCTCAACGTGATGGCAATGAAGGTGACGGAGAAGAGCAGGTAATTACCTTCAATCAGCACTTCTACTTCACTGGTGGTAAAGGCAAGCTGGAGACGGATCGTCCTGATTTTGGCGGTCGTGGCTTTGGCGGCGGACGTCCGGATGGCGCACCCGGTGGCGGAGGCAATGGTGGTGGTGGCCGCGGTGGCCGTTTCGGTGGTATGCGTGGTAACTTCGGCGGCGGGTATGTAGACCTTAGCGGAAAGAAATACCTGCAGGTCTTCTCAAAACCTGAAGATAGCACTAAGACTTACTATGCAGAAGAAGCATACACTCCTGCCAAGGACGCTAAACTGGCTGATAAGACTAAGAAGATCGCCGGTTACAGTTGTAAAAAAGCAACTGTTACTGTGCGTAATGAAGAGTACACCGTATGGTATACTCAGGACCTGCCTTTCAGCTACAGCCCCATCAATGGCCTGTTGCCGGACGGTAATGGCGTAGTGCTTTCCGCAGAAAGCAACAGACGTTCCTTTACTGCTACCAAGGTGGACTTTAAACCAGTAACAACAAATGTTTCATTACCGGCAAATGCAGAAAAAGTAACTGAAGATCAGTTGCGTGACATGCGCCGTGAAGCGATGCAGAAATTCCGTGAGCGGCAAAACGGGAATTAAATAAGACACTAATTTGCATCGTTTCCTCCTTACCAATTCCCTTTTCATGAAAAGAATTACCCTTATTGCCACTTTACTGTTCCTGTTTGCGCTTTCCACACAAGCGCAGCAGGGGCAGATAAGAGGATTACTGACCGACTCTTCTGCAACACATCCTTTACCGGATGCAACCGTAGCCCTGCTGAATGGCAGGGATTCTTCCCTGGCGGCTACCGCCTTTACAGATAAAAATGGGGCCTTCTCTTTCACCGGTATTGCCCTGGGCAACTATAGAGTATACATCACTTTCCTAGGTTACCAACCGGTTTTTAAAAGCGTCACGATTTCCGCAACCCAGCCTGTATCGGATATGGGAACCATACATCTCAAAGGCAAGGGCCTGCTGTTGAATGAAGTGGAGATCATCCAGGAAGTACCGCCCATCGTGGTAAAGCTGGATACACTGGAGTTCAACGCGGGTTCTTTTAAGACAAGAGAAAATGCAGTAGTGGAAGATCTGTTAAAGAAGCTACCGGGTGTATCAGTAGATAAGGACGGGGTAATCACAGCACAGGGCGAAACCGTGAAAAGGGTATTGGTAGATGGTAAACCGTTTTTTAGTGATGATCCTAAACTAGCCACCAAGAACCTGCCGGCAGATATCATCGACAAGATCCAGCTGATAGACCGTAAGTCTGACCAGGCACAGTTCACCGGCATTGATGATGGCAATACGGAAAAAGCGATCAACATCACGATCAAAAAAGACAAGAAAAAAGGCTTCTTCGGAAGAGCTTCTGCAGGTTATGGGGATAATGACCGCTTTGCTGTAAATGCAAGCCTGAACAGTTTCCGCGACAACAAGCAGCTATCCTTCCTGGGAAGTGGCAATAATGTGAATAATCTTGGTTATACCTTCAACGACGTCTTCAACTTCAACGGCAATAGCAGTGGAGGAGGAGGCAGTGGAGGAGGTGGTGGTGGCCGTGCCGGCGGAGGCGGACGCGGCGCGGCACAATCCACCATCAGTAGCCTTGGCGGGAACAATGCCACAGGCATTACCCGTAACTGGAATGCCGGGTTTAACTACAACCAGGACTTCGGCTCAAAGCTGAAAATAAATGGCAGCTACTTTATCAACGATACGCGGACAGAAACAAACAGGCATAGTAACAAACAGACCTTTCTGACCGATACCACCTACTATTATAACCAGCAGTCTGGTTCCCTTACCGACAATAACAATCACCGGCTGAATATGCGGGTTGAATACCAGATAGACTCTATGCATTCATTGATCGTTACCCCCAGTTTCAGCTATTCAGACGGTTCTACCAATTCGCTCAATCAATATCAATCACTGGATGAGAATAAGGTACAAACGATAGATGGAGAGTCCAGGAACCGCAGTCATGCAACTTCTCCCAACTTCTCTACTACCGCGCTGTTCAGAAAGAAATTCAATAAGATCGGCCGTACCCTCAGCGCTAATTTCAGCTTTGGTTACAATACGACCGACAGGCAGAATTTCTTCAAAACTACAGATATGCACCTGGCTACAACTGCTACTGATTCTTTCAGCACCGGTTACGACAGGATGACCAATGCGAATAATATGGGCCGCAATATGGGAGTAAGACTGACTTACACCGAGCCGCTTATGAAAGACCGCTTCCTGGAATTATCCTATGCGTGGAATAATAGCTATAGCGATTCCAGGAACCTCACTTATGATGTTGATGGCGACAGTGGCAAATACGATAAACTGAATGATAGTCTGACCAACATATTCGAGAATACATTTACAACGCAACAGGCGGGCATAGACATCCGTACGCAAAAATTGAAGTATGATTATACGTTTGGATTGAATGTGCAGTTCAGCAGCCTGCTGAATGACAACGTAAGCAGGAAAACACAAATTGATCAACGTACTGTCAACTTCTATCCTTCAGCATCATTCAACTACAATTTTCAGAGAGGTAAACGGCTGCGCTTCCGTTATAATGGCAGCACAACACAGCCAACAGTTACGCAGTTACAGCCACTGCCAGACCTGACCAGTTCATTGTATGTTCAGCAGGGTAATCCTGACCTGAAGCCCTCCTTTTCACATAGTATCAACATGGGCTACAACGTA
Organism: Chitinophaga sp. CF418; assembly: GCF_900142925.1. Classification (GTDB taxonomy): domain Bacteria; phylum Bacteroidota; class Bacteroidia; order Chitinophagales; family Chitinophagaceae; genus Chitinophaga. Next base: position 355,359 of record NZ_FRCN01000002.1, on the reverse strand, counting down.
TTTAACAACAGTACGTTCCGTGGCTTCTTTACTAATGTGAATGCCAGCTTCACAACCAATAAGATCGTGAATGCGAACCGTGTCGATACTTCAGGCAAGCAGTATACGAAACCCGTCAACTCCAATGGTGCATACAATCTCAGTGCCTTTGCAGTAAATACCATTCCCATCAAAAAACTGAAGACCTCTGTAAACCTGAACACCAATCTGAACTACAGTCGGGATGTAAGTTTTACGGGCACTGAAACAGGCTTTTCAAAGCTCCTGAGAAACTATACCAGGAACTTTGGTATCACACAGGGACTCAACTTCAATTATACATATAAGGAGCTGTTTGATATCTCCGCCGGCGCCAGTGTAAACTATAGTGGTGCACGGTATGACATTCAGCCAATAAATAACACAGACTATTTCAACTACGCATTTTCATTTGATTATAATGTCAATCTTCCACATGGTTTCATCATCGGAAGTGACATTACCTATACGCTGAATGCGGGCAGGGCAGCGGGTTACAACGTTGATGTGACGATGCTGAACGCATTCGTTTCAAAAAGCGTGTTCAAGGATAAAAGAGGACTGATAAAACTGAGCGGTTATGACCTCCTGCATCAGAATGTAAGCGTAGGACGTAATACAGGTGAAAACTATATTGAAGACGTGACAAACATGGTACTGCAAAGGTATTTCATGATCAGCTTCACCTACTTCATCAACAAATTTGCAGGTAGTAACAATAACAACGGCGACCGCCGCAGAATGGGTCCTCCAGGAATGCGGATGGGCAATCCGGGATTCATGCGAGGAGGTTAACAATACAATACAACAAATGCAAAAGGTCTCACAAAATGTGAGACCTTTTTTTATTGATAAATGTAAAATGACTCCGAAGTTGATGATTCATTGAAAGGTTGAAAGGATAACAAAGGTGGAGACGTACTTCCTCCTTCATGCCTCCAGCTTTGAAACCTTACAACCTTAGTATTTTTCTGCTGATGCTTATGGTACTATAACCCGGCTACTTTCCATCTCAGCCGTCTTGCGATCCCTGATGCTCTGCGTCACTTTTCTTACTACCCAGCTCAGTGTAAATGTTGGGATAAAATCCAGACCCGGAAATAGTTCTTCCATAAAGTTGAAAACACTTCCGAAAGCGCCCAGACTACTGCCAAACATTCTATAAAATATAATAGCAGAAATGGGGGCCCAGATCACATCACTTACTTCTCCTAAAACCGGCACAGTATAACTTGCACATCCAATCAGGTCCATTACAACACAAGTCCATAATGCAGGGGTAAATTTTCTTTCCATGCAGACCTCCGCTTTAAATGTTATCCATATATAGTATAATCAAATAGCTTACCAAAATCAATTACGGTTGAGCGGTATGGGAATTACGATGCGGTGCTGTGGTGTTTCTCTTAAAGTAAATATCTGTAATACAATCTCTTAAAAAATGCTGATTTGCTGGTCTAAATATTCGTAATTCTGTTAATCAAACATAATTGGCCTCTAAATATAAAACGTATTGGCGCTGTATAAAGTTACGAACTATTTGAGGTAACACCTGTACGCAAATTTTAAATTGCGTAGTTTCACGGTCAACAGTAAACACGTTACCAACATGCTTAACCAAAATTCCCGCCGCGATATGATCAAAAAAGCCGCTGCTATGGCGTTTGCGTCCACTTCACTGGCCTCCCTTTCCACCCGTGTGATGGCCCACGAGGGGAAGATGGATGAAAAACTGAAAGGTCAGATCAATCATTCCGTATGTGCCTGGTGCTACAACGATATTCCACTGGAAGAGCTCTGCAAGGCTGCCAACAGGATCGGCCTGCAATCTATAGACCTCCTGGATCCGAAGGATTTCGCAACTGCCAAAAAATATGACCTTACATGCGCCATGGTGGCCTCTATCAATAAAGACTGGAATATTGGCCGCGGTTGGAACAGGGAAGCGCATCACGATCAGCTCGTTACTTACTACGAATACCTGATAGACGAAACATCAAAAGCCGGTTTTACGAACCTGATCTGCTTCTCCGGCAACAGGGAAGGGTTGGACGACCAGGCTGGCATTGAGAATTGCGCCAAAGGCCTGAAACGCATCATGAGCTACGCTGAAAAGAAAAAGGTGACCATCGTGATGGAACTGTTAAACAGTAAGGTGAACCATCCAGATTATCAGTGCGATCACACAAACTGGGGGGTAGAACTATGTAAATCCATTGGTTCCGAGCGTTTTAAACTTCTTTACGACATTTATCACATGCAGATCATGGAAGGAGACGTGATCCATACTATTCGCAATAATCATCAGTATTTCGCCCATTATCACACTGGTGGTGTTCCGGGCAGGAACGAAATTGATGAGACACAGGAACTGTATTATCCCGCCATCATGAAGGCTATTCACGAAACAGGTTTCAAGGGATTTGTGGCACAGGAATTCGTGCCTAAACGCGCTGACAAGCTGGCGTCCCTGAAACAAGGCGTGGAGATCTGCGATATTTAATACTTCCAGTCCTGCCTTAAGATCCCCATCACCACTGTGTCTGCATACTGACCATGGAGTTTGGCGCTGTGGCGGAGAATACCTTCTTTGGCAAAGCCCAGGCGGATGGGGATCTGGGCACTCTCCACGTTCTGCAAAGCGAAACGTATTTCTAATTTATTCAGCTTCAGCGTCTGAAACGCAAAAGAGACCAGCGCTCTGCAGGCGTTTACCGCAATGCCTTTACCGCGGAATTGTTCCCCCAGCCAGTACCCGATCTCCGCTTTATCCAGTTGATGATCCCAGCAATGCAGGTCTACTACACCACACAGCTGCTGCTGGTACCAAACGCCAAATGCAATGGCTTCCTGTTCTTCAGCCTTCCTCTGCATCATTTCAATAAAACGTAGTGTATGTTCCTCATTGGTATTATAATCTACCCAGGGTAGATACCGGCGCAGGCTCCGGCGTGAAGTATCCAGTTGGTTAAAGAGGGTCGGTGCGTTCTCAGGCTGTAATTGCCTGAGCGTAATCATTTCATTAACAGGTAATTCCAGCATAAAAAAACGAGGTTTGGCAAACTGCCAAACCTCAAAAATAACAAAATCCTAATTCTTTGCTATCAGCTGCTGCTTCTGCATATCCTTTACGATCTGCTTTGCAAACAGGTAGGCTTGCCTGTATGCCGTTGGAGGGTCTACAGAATCAGTCTGCGCATTATAGATCAGCTTCTTTTCTTTCAGGTCATACAGGTTGGTATCCCATTGATATTTTGTGTTTACCTGGTAATACCCGGGATTGTACATACTTCCATACCACCCTCTGTAATAAGGCCCGAAGCCACCGTAGTACGGATATCCATACGGACCGTAGTTAGGTACATATGATCTTTCACGGGATTTATCTACCATGGCAATCGTCATTACCTGTCCCACATCGCTGTTCCTGAATTTCTTCAATGCAGCCTTTTCATCTCCTTTAGCCAATGCATCATCCGGACCATAGGTAGCATAAGCAGAGACTGCGTTGTAGCCTTCTTTCTTCAGTTCGGAAACCAGGTTATTTTCCATCAGTATGCGCAGATTGCGTTCTTTTGCCGGCACCAGCGCTATCACCATGATCTTATTTTCCTGCTGTAACCGGGCATCCGGCGTTTTCCAGGACGAAGTCAGTTTAGTGCTGGTACAGGCTGTCACCGACAGCAGTCCAACGGCTATTAAAAATAATCCTAACTTTTTCATATTTCCTCCTTTTAACTACCTGTTAGACGGCGCCGGGAGGGAAGAGTTACATGACAGGAATAAATTAACATTTCTTTGATTCTCAAATGAGTAGAAAAATCCAGATACTGGAATTTGTGTCCGGAATCTGGAATTCTCTCTCACCTTCTTTCCTGTTTTTGGAATTTTCCGATCAAAAAAAAGGCCCGGAAATCATGCGATCTCCGGGCCTCTTTATATCGGTATATCAAATTAGTAATTGATGATCTGTTCCTGTATTCCAGCCGGAATATCGCGGAACTCATATAGCTGGGTGCGCAGCTGCGGTTCAAATCCTGCGTCCTTGATCGCCTCCTGCATAGAGCGGTAGGTAAACCTGTGAGGAGCGCCGGCAGCACTTACCACATTTTCCTCGATCATGATGGAGCCAAAATCGTTCGCCCCTGCATGCAGGCAGATCTGCGCTACCTGCTTACCTACTGTCAGCCAGGAAGCCTGGATATTTTTAATATTCGGCAACATGATACGGCTCATCGCGATCATGCGGATATATTCTTCTGAAGTGGTCATATTGTGTACGCCACGGATGCGGGACAACAGGGTATCTACATCCTGGAAGGTCCATGGAATGAACGCTGTAAAGCCGTAATGACCTTCAGGTTTTTCGCTCTGTACCTGGCGGATATCAGCAAAATGCTGGAAACGCTCCATGAGTGTTTCAACATGGCCAAACATCATGGTAGCTGAAGATGGAATATTCAGCTTATGGGCTGCCCTCATTACATCCAGCCATTCCTGCGCACCACATTTACCTTTGGAGATCAGCCTGCGTACACGGTCATTCAATATTTCCGCGCCGGCGCCGGGCAGACTTGCCATACCCGCTTCCTTCAGTGCTGTCAGCACTTCGATGTGGGTGCTTTTTTCCAGTTTGGTGATGTGCGCTACTTCGGGGGGCCCGAGTGCGTGCAGCTTAACGGTCGGGTATAACTGCTTCAGCTGCCTGAAGGTATCTACATAGAATTTCAGCCCCAGCTCCGGATGATGACCTCCCTGCAGAAGCAGCTGGTCTCCGCCGAATTTCAGCGTTTCTTCTATTTTCTTTTTGTATTCGTCGATGGTGGTAATGTAGGCTTCTGCGTGACCGGGTACCCGGTAGAAATTGCAGAACTTACAGTTAGCCGTACACACGTTGGTGGTGTTCACATTACGGTCTATCTGCCAGGTTACCTTTCCATGTGGCACCTGTTGCTTGCGCAGCTCGTTCGCAATGTCCATCAGTTCTGCAAGCGGAGCCTTCTCAAATAGGTAAATCCCTTCTTCCGGTGTAAGCCACTCGAAGTTTAATGCTTTCCTGTATAGATCTTTCAGTTCCATGATGGACAAAGGTAGGAATAATGTTAAATTTATAGCATCGTTATTCTGTTATGATAACTGTATGCAAAAATCTACGCTGTTGAAGCACTGTTGGCTCATAATAATTGCCATTACATGTTCATTCCAAGTCGCCTCCGCGCAAGTACCGCCTACAACTGCCAGTCCCAGGAAACCGGGGGAGTTGATCACCCGTTTCCCGTTCAAACAATTCTATGGCGGCGTTGTTGTGATACGCGCCTGCCTGGCGGGCATCCCTGATACCCTGCAGTTCATCCTGGATACCGGCAGCGCCGGTATTTCCCTTGACACGAATACCTGTGTCGAATTGGGCATTCACCTGACGCCGACGGATAGGATCGTACGCGGGGTAGGAGGGTCCAAAACAGTCGCTTTTGCCATGGACAGGACCCTGCAATTACCAGGTTTAACGGTAGATAGCCTTGACTTTCATGTCAATGACTATGAGTTGATCAGCCAGGTGTATGGACTACAGGTAGATGGCATTATCGGCTATAGCCTCCTTAGCAAGTTCATTGTAGAGGTGGATTATGATACAGAAATGATCTCCATTTATGAAAAAGGGCCTTTCACCTATCCTAAAGGAGGCCACCTGCTACGTCCTTCACTGACCCTTATCCCGATTGTGAATGCCTTCCTCAAGAACGGAAAGGCACAACATTATAACCGTTATTACTTTGACACCGGCGCTGGTATGTGTCTGCTGCTTTCCCAGCAATTTGTAAAGGACAGCGCTATTCTTTCCTCCAGGAAAAGACAACGCAAGGTGATACAAACTGAGGCACAGGGACTTGGCGGAAAAATGACCATGGACATTACTACCATCCAGGAGTTTAAATTGGGTAGCTACGCCTTCCGGAATGTTCCCGTGTACCTTTTTGACGATGTTACCAATGTCACAGCTTACCCGTTCCTCGGTGGTATGGTCGGCAATGATCTGTTACGCAGGTTCAATCTCATACTGAATTATGGTAAAAAGGAGATCTACATGATCCCCAACTCCCATTACAAAGATCCCTTTGACTATTCCTATACAGGTCTGATTATTTACCTGATAGATGGCCGGATTGAGATCACCGATATCATCAAAGGCTCTCCCGCCGAAAAAGCCGGTTTGCAAAAAGGGGATGTTATCATTGCTGTCAATAACATTTTCTCCGGCAATCTTCAGTTATACCGTGACATTCTCAAGAATGTGGGTACCAGGCCTACTGTACTGATAATGCGCAATAAAGAACTGATGATAAAAAAAATCCAGATCAAAAGCATATTATAACTGTCTGAAATAATACATTGCACAATCCTCCGTTAGAATCAGGAATGGGGGCGATCCCCGTTCCGGGAGACTTTATAAGGACAATGTTTATTGTGAGACAGTATCTTATCGCCATACTTGTTTGCCTGCCGGCTTTTCTTCACGCGCAGGACGCTAGCCAGAAAGCGGTCGCTACACTGCCTTTCCACCTGTATGACAGGTATATGGTCATCAGTACCACCCTTTCCGGCACAACACCTTCCGGCCTGCCCCCTGACAGCCTTCATTTCATCTTTGATACCGGGGCTGAAGTAACCACCCTGAGTAAACAAACGGCTGACCACCTGGGCTTACAGACCAAGGATAACGGAGGACTGAGTGGCACTGACGCTGTGGTGGTGCGGGTACCAACGGCCACCCTCAATGTATTGTACTTCGATAAAACCAGGCTGCCCTTCGTTAAGGTATACATCGAACAGCTGGATGAATTCCAGGATCTGAGTATAAAAATAGACGGCATTATCGGGGTAGACCTGCTGAAATCCTTCATTGTGAAGATAGATTATGAGAAACAGGTGTTACTACTCTTCCGGTCAAATAAGACGCCGGTTAATACTCCCGGCCAGCGCCTGCCCCTGAGCCTGAATTTTAACACCCCGGTGATAGAAGGCACGATAAACCTACCTGATGGTCAATCACTTAGCAGCCGCTTCCACTTCATTTCCGGAGGGGAATATGGTATTTTGTTCAACTTTCCATTTGTGGAAAAGCACAAACTTAATACCCGGCTACCCGTACTGAGCACCGATGTAGTCAAAGATCTTTACAAAGAATTAACTTATACCAATACCAGCCTGCCCAGCCTTGATCTGGGCACAATACATCTGGAACTGGTGGCCGCCAGTTACTGCAAAGACGTGAATGATGCTGGTTCTCTCCATGAAATGGCCGGCTCTATCGGGTTTATGGTATGGAGACAATTTCGTAGTATCACTATCAATTATAGCGGACGCGAGTTATTCCTCGAAAAATAAGACCCCGTCTATTCTCCCATTCTTTTAATTAAATTGCAACTCTCATAAACAGGGAAATATGATTCATTACAATAAATTCACCTTAGCCAACGGATTGCGCGTGATTGTGCATGAAGACCATACCACTCCCATGGCAGTGGTAAACGTGATGTACGATGTAGGCGCGCGCGATGAAGACGCCAGTAAGACCGGCTTTGCTCACCTGTTCGAGCACCTGATGTTTGGGGGCTCTGTCAATATACCGGAATATGACGAGCCATTACAGATGGCCGGAGGCGAAAACAACGCTTTCACCACCAGCGACCTCACCAACTACTATATTCAGTTGCCGGCCGAAAATGTAGAAACTGCCTTCTGGCTGGAAAGTGACCGTATGTTGTCTCTCGCTTTCAGTGAAAAGAGCCTGGACGTACAGCGGAAAGTGGTTTGCGAGGAGTTTAAAGAGCATTACATCAATAAGCCATATGGCGATGTATGGCACAAAATGAGAGATCTGGCCTATGCTGTACATCCCTATAAATGGATGACCATCGGCAAGGAACTTTCCCATATTGAAAATGCACGCCTGGAAGATGTGAAGGACTTCTTCTTCAAATATTACCGTCCTGCCAACGCCATACTGGTGGTGGGAGGCCATGTCACTACAGCACAGGTAAAACAACTGGCCGAAAAATGGTTTGGCGATATTCCTGCCGGCCAGCGTATACAACGTAACCTGCCGGTAGAGCCACCACAAACCGCTGCTCACAAACTGGAAGTAAAAGCGAACGTTCCACTGGATGCATTATACAAATGTTATCATATGCCGGGACGTACAACGAAAGAATATTATTCCACAGACCTGATCTCAGACATCCTGGGAGGTGGCGCTTCTTCCCGCTTGAACCAGGTGTTGGTAAAAGAGAAAAAACTGTTCAGCAATATTGATTGTTATCACTTCGGAACACTGGATGCCGGCCTGCTCACCATTGAAGGAAAGCTCGTTAAAGGAGTGAAAATGAAAGATGCAGAAACCGCGATTCAGGAAGAAATAGATAAAATACAGCAAACGGCCATTCCTGAGCGGGAATTGCAGAAGGTGAAAAACAGGGTGGAAAGTATGCTGGCCTTTGAGGATATGGGACTGCTTAACCGGGCAAACAACCTGGCTTTCTATGAGCTGATCGGCGATGCGGCATTAATGAATGAAGAATTCAGTCACTACGAAGCGGTGACTTCTGCTGATATGCACCGTGAAGCGCAACATCTTTTTGATGAGAAAAATTCCAATACGATTTACTATTACGCAGGATAACACTGTCCGTTTCAAATATTGACAGCTCTTCCTTTGTAAATAAATATGATTTAAGATTAATGATAAACCGGAAAATTGCCCCTGAGATAAAAGATGCTACCGAGTTCGATATCACGTTGAAACCTTATGAAAAGGTTACACTGGATAATGGCATCCCAGTATACATCATAAAGTCTGATGAACAGGATACATTACAGCTGGAATTGGTGTTCCCTGGTGGCAGCTGGTATGAAACAGAGAACCTGGTAGCTTCTGCGACCAACTTTCTCATGAAGAACGGCAGCAGCAAACACTCCGCACTTCAAATCAATGAGAGTATCGACTATTACGGCGCTTACCTGAACCGTAACAGTCATCATGAATATGCCACTTATACCCTGCATTGTCTCACAAAACACTTTGAGTCATTAGTACCGGTATTACAGGAGGTGATCCTGGATCCGGCCTTCCCTGAAGAGGAACTGGCCATCTTCCGGCAGAACATGAAACAACGTCTGGCCGTGAACCTTCAGAAATGTGACTTCGTCGCCAACCGGCATATTGACAAGTACCTCTTTGGAGAGTTTCACCCATATGGAAGAGTGAGCAGTATGGACGCTTATGATGCATTACAAACGCCCACGCTCCAGGCCTTCTACAAACAGCATTATACTTACAACAACTGTAAGATCTTTGTAGCCGGTCACCTTCCCGCCAATCTCATTGAGTTGCTGAACCAGGCTTTTGGTAAGGAAAAATGGAACGGAGAATCTTCCATTATCCGGCCAGATATGCAGGTAATAGCCGCAGAAGAGAAGAAGTTCCGCATCTTCAATGATGAAAACGGCGTGCAGGGCGCTGTACGTGTAGCGCGTCCATTCCCGAACCGCTACCACCCAGACTTCCCTAAAATGCTGGTGCTCAACACTATTCTGGGCGGATACTTTGGTTCCCGCCTGATGAGCAACATCCGTGAAGAGAAAGGATATACCTATGGTATTCATTCCCAGCTTTATAATTTCCGCCAAACCAGTGCACTTAATATTCAGACGGAAGCAGGCAGGGATGTATGCGAAGCGACTATTGAAGAGATCTATAAGGAACTGCGTACCCTGCAACAGGAAGCTGTTCCTGAAGATGAACTACACCTGGTCCGGAACTTTATGATCGGCTCCATCCTGGGCGACCTCGATGGCGCCTTCGAAGTGATTCAGCGTTGGAAGAACCTGATCCTGAACGGACTGGATGAAAACTATTTCTATAACAACATTAAGGTGATCAAAACAATCACTGCCGAAGAGCTCCAGGAACTGGCACAGGAATATCTCACTCCTGAAGATTTCTATGAGCTGGTTGTGATCTGATACAGCTTTAAAAAAAACATAAAAAATAAAGGGTTCTGCAATCAGAACCCTTTATTTTTTATTATACATCACATATTATTATTTTCCTATATTTGCGACCCTAATTGTTCAATCCTATGAAACGTTTTATCCTATGCTTGCCATTGTGCATATGCATGAATGTTTTCGCACAAACCAGTAAATCTGCTGTTGACTCTCTCGAAAAGCGTTACCAGCTTTGCCTGGCAGAAGGTAAGAGCCCGTATAACTGCGCCCTTCAGTATTACACCCAAATGGATAGTTTACTGAGCACAGTATATCGCCAGCTATATGATAACCTGGACAACAACCGTCGTACCACTTTACAGATCTCCCAGGCTCAATGGGAAGAAAAGAAACAAACATATTTTAAAGACATTGACCTCCGCGTTGAAAAGAAGCGGGCGCAAACGCTGGCCGGTCTCGATGACGATATGATCGTGACAGACAATAAAGCAGCTTTCCTGAAAACCCGGGTAATAGAACTATTGGCAAGCAAACATTCCTGATGTAAAGAAGGAGTGGTATATAAGGCAACATACTAACTTCTAGTGTGTTGCCGACGTATATCTGCAATGTATTAGGTACTAGTGATGTGTGACCCGGCGTTTAATCATACCGCCCTTGGTATCGTTGATGTTATGTTGTACAATGAAGGCCTTTTCATCTATCTTTTCTATTTCATCGATGATCTTGTGGACTTCCAGACGGGTGACCACTGTATAAATGATATCAATATCCTTATCTACAGCACCGCGTTTACCAAATCCGCTTTGACCCTTAAAGACTGTCACCCCTTTCTTTAAAGAAAGTGTCAGGGTTTTTCTTATCAGCTCACTTTCGTGGGAGATAATTGTCAAGGCGATATATTCTTCAAAACCCTGTATTACAAAATCAACTGTTTTGGAGGCAGAGAGATAGGTGAGCATCGCATATAGGGCGGTTTCAATATTGATCAGCACTGCAGCAATACTGAAGATCACAATGTTAAAATACATGATCACTTCCCCCATGGACAGTACTGTTTTCCGGTTGATATAGAGTGCCAGTACTTCAGTACCATCCAGCACAGCACCCCCTCTTACAGAAAGTCCGATACCTCCTCCAAGGAACAATCCGCCAAAGACGGCGATCAATAATTTATCACTGGTAACAGTTGGAACTTCAATAAACAGCAGTGCTGCTGCCAGTCCCAGGATAGCGCAAAACGCCTTCACAGTAAAGTTGAAAGATAATTGCTTATACGCCAACAGGATAAAGGGAATATTGATCACGATCAGCAACACAGAAATAGACCAACCAGTGAGCCGGTTGATGAGGAGGGAGATACCTGTGACACCGCCATCCAGGAAACCGTTTGGCAACAAAAATCCTTTCAGCCCGACAGCTGCTAATAAAACACCTGCAACTATCAGCACTATATCCTGTACATTCTGAATAAAGCCAATACGGGCGCGTGTCTTCCTTGTCTGTACCATATACTTGTACTATAAGCTTACATTCTCTCCTGGTGTCTCAGCCACCTTTCTGGAATCTCGTTATTGCTTGCCGTTACATAATCGTTATAGGTGCAGGGAACGAAGTCTTTTCCTTTACCTGGCAACTGCATCCACCAGCGGCCTGTCTTTTTGCTCTTAAGGAATACGGTATCGATATCTCCACAAACAATATTGAACTCGTAAAAGGCTTCGCGTTCATTCAGCAATGCCTCCTTGTTCTTTACAGAACAGCCATCCACGAAATACCACAACATTTGTGCAATCTGTCTCGCTGTCAGGAAATCTTTATCTTTCTCCGGGCGGTATCCATAGATGCCATAAGTACTGAGCCTTCCACTCATACCGGCATAGCGGGAAAGTGCACAGGCCTCATCGCCTCCCAATCCATTAGGAGAGAGCGTATTGGCCGGTGCGTCATTATGTTTGATGATATTGATATCAAGACTCAACAGATCTGTGTTTCTCAATACAGGCTCGATCTCTTCCAGGCTCTCTCTCACTTTGCCCAGGCGATAGCAATCAAAACGGAGTTTATCCAGCGTTTCCAACATACGTGGATGTACGAAATAACTCTGGAATGCCAGGTGATTGTAATGACGTATATAGTTGGGCTGCTCCGTCAGCATATCCATCAGGAAACTATCCGCAGGAATAGGAGATTCTTCCTTCAGGTCTATCAAAGCATCCGCAACTGTCACTTCGATTACATATTTCTGCGTAGCGTAAGCTCTATATTGTGCATAGGTAAGATCATGCGATCCTCCCAGGATGATAATGGTCTTGTTGGAGTTGATCAGTTCTGCGAGCACTGTTCTTAATGCAGCATAAGTATCTGCAAGGGTGACACCTTTGCGCAGGTTACCCATATCGGCGATCTTTACATCCTTATGCCAGTAAAATAAACTGTAGAATTCTCTTCTTACAATATCTGCTGCATCGGGACCTTTTTTACCGGGGCCATAACCACGGTCTTCATTCACCCCCAGCAGGATAATATCTGCGATATCGAGATTAGGTGTATATCCATCTTCATACAGATCTACGATTCCCCCAATCTGGAATTCATCGTATTCCTGATCATCATTCAGACTTGCTTTGGAAATAGGGAGGAGGTAATCATGGAGAAGTGTAAAGTCTGCCATCACAAGTGTTTTTGTTTGCCGGCAAACCTACGAATCAATTGCGAAATAAGTTGTTTCGGGAAGAGATGAATTACGGATTAATATTTCTTTTATGCATCAGGATGCCGCATGATCAATTGCTGGTCATGAATAAGCTGTGAAGCTGTACTCTTAGTTCTTGTGCACGATAAATTCGAATGCTTTATGCTCTTTTCTGGAAAATGCCTTCTGTAGTACAGATCTCTTGCTAGTGACGCGGTTTTTGTTGCAGTCAGCAACTTCCATTACATTACATAGGTACTCCATGGTCTCTACCATTGTAAGCATATCGCTGATCTGCTTTACTGCATACTGGATTTGTTGTTCGCTATACCGATCTTCATGCAGTAAGATCAATAAATCCCTCTCTACCTGTTTCATTTGAATAATTTGACTGTTCCCTTAAAATTGTTAAAGGCGTTTTCATATAGGAGTAAGCGGCTTGGCGTGTATTTAACAACTGGATGTTACAAGTAGTAATGTTTATCCTTCTTTCTTTCGGGAACTCAACGGCTAAAAAACCGGTACTTAATTTTAGTGCATCCGTTTTTTATTCATGGTAGGGCACCCGCAATCGTTCTTCTTCAAAATCTTACAACCCTGACTCATAATGCTTAGGCTACTGCACACTAATAAAATAGTCAGCCATTTTCTTGTTATCATACTCTTAAGTTCTGTTCGCTAAATTCTGTTCGCTTTTGATAGATGCCCGTCTGTACGAGAGTTTACCTTTTCTTAACAGTGCGCATTTCTAAATTAAGCTAATTTCGTAAAAATTTCAAATATTTGTCCACAATTTCTACGCGCAAAACGATTCTGATAGTCCCGCTCGACTGGGGATTAGGACATGCCACCCGCGACATCCCGCTTATCCATGAACTATTAAACGCTGGTTGCAAGGTAGTTATTGCAGCCGAGGGTAGACATGCCTCACTTTTACAGCAGGAATTTCCGGAGCTCACCATACTGCTTCTGCCTGGTTACCGTATCCAGTATACTCAAAAGGGTTGGCTGTTTGGCTGGAAGATCATTCAGCAGATCCCTCAGATCCTGAATGCCATTAAATATGAACAACAATGGCTGCAGAAAGTGGTAAAAGAGCACCAGATCGACGCCGTTATTTCGGACAACCGCTTCGGACTTTACCATAGTACGATCCCTACCGTTTTCATTTCCCATCAGCTGCTGATCAAAACGCCTTTCGGTGGTATCATCGAAAAGAGCCTGCAATGGCTGAATTACCGCTATATCCGTCGGTACAGCGCCTGCTGGATCCCCGATTATGCGGATGCCAATAATCTCTCCGGCATACTGGCCCATCCGTCCGTATTGCCTCCAAATACTACCTACCTGGGCTGCCTCAGCCGCTTCCAGGACCGGCCGAATATACCACAACAGTATGATTTGCTGGTACTTATATCCGGCCCGGAACCACAGCGCTCCAACCTGGAAAAATTAGTGCTGGATCAGATCAGATCCCTGCCTCTCCGTGCCCTGATTGTAAGCGGAAAACCCGGCACACCGGAAAAGCAACAAATCACTCCGCGGGTACAGCAGGTGAACCACCTGAACGCAAAAGATCTCAACGAAGCCATGCTGGCATCCAAAATGGTGTTAAGCCGTTCCGGTTATACCACCCTGATGGATCTGGTGAAGTTGAATAAAAAAGCGATCCTGATCCCCACTCCCGGACAGTCAGAACAGGAGTATCTGGGTAAGTTCCTCATGAAGAAGGGATATTTTTATAATATACCTCAGCATGCATTCAATTTGAAGGAAGCACTGGATGCTGCAGATAAATTTGAGTTCAAATCATTTGAACACGAGCAGGATATGGAACAGTATAAAGGCGTGGTGAAGAAGTTTGTAGAAAGCCTGGGCTAATTTACCTGCCCGCAGCCGCTTGCAATCCTTCCACCGTCTTTTTATCGCTGCCGACAAAGATCTGCTTTCCCACGATCGCTACCGGCCTTTTCAGGAAAGAATATTCCTCCAGGATCAGGTTACGGTAATCTGTCTCTGTCAACACTTTTTCATGCAATCCCATTGGACGGTACTTCATTGACCGGCGACTGAAAAGCGCCTCATAGCTTCCCGCCAGTTTGTGCATCTCATCGAGTTGCGCCGGTGTGATCTTTTCGGTCTTAATGTCCTGCAGTACAAATCCGTTCTCTTTAGCGTCGATTTCTTCCAGGATACGTTTGCAGGTACTGCAGGTAGATAAATGATATATTTTCTTCATGTCATTACACTTTCGACGCAAATATCTGCCGGCGAAAGGAACTTCCAAAATATCCGGCCTTCATTTCTCCGTAAAGCGATCTTATCCAGGAGAGATAATCTGCATTTGTTTACGTGTAATTCATCATTCATAATTACTTTTGGCGGATGCAAAAGAAATTGTTTTTACTGGATGCAATGGCGCTAATCTATCGTGCCTATTATGCATTGATCAGAAATCCACGCCTCACCAGCACTGGTAGGAATACCAACGCGCAGTTTGGGTTTACCTCCACCTTGCTGGACCTTATCAATAAAGAAAAACCCACCCATATGGCGGTGGCCTTTGATACACATGCTCCTACCGAAAGGCATACCACCTTTGTTGACTATAAGGCTAACCGTATGGATGCTCCTGAAGATATTCTGGACTCTCTGGAAGATATTAAACGCATTATCACCGGGTTCAATATTCCGGTCGTAGAACTGGATGGCTATGAAGCGGATGACGTAATCGGTACCCTTGCCTGGCAGGCAGCAGACGCAGGATACAGTGTATACATGGTAACGCCGGATAAAGACTATGGACAGCTTGTAAGGGAGAATGTGTTCATCTACAAACCTCCTTATATGGGTAATAAGGAAGAGATCATGGGCCCCAAAGAGGTTTGTGAAAAATGGCAGATCACAGATGTGCACCAGGTAATAGATATCCTGGGCCTGATGGGGGATGCGGTAGATAACATCCCCGGTATTCCCGGCGTAGGAGAGAAGACCGCCATGAAGCTGCTCTCTCAATATGGCTCTGTAGAAGGAGTGCTCGAGAATGCTGATAAGATCGGCGGAAAGATGGCCGAAAAGATCAAAGCCGGTGCGGAAAGCGCTATCCTTTCCAAACAACTGGCCACCATCATCACCGATGTACCGGTTACCTTCCATGAAGAAGACTTCTGCATCAAAGCCTCCAATAAGGAGCAGCTGGCAGAGATTTTCACGGAACTGGAATTTAAAACCCTGGGAAAACGTATACTTGGAGATGGCTTTGCTACAACTGCCACTGCAGAACCGGCATCTCCGGCCAAAGCCCAGCTGGACCTCTTTGGCAATGAGATCCAGGGCGCCGCGCCGCCTCCTTCAGAGGAACCGCAGGAAGCGCCGGTAAGTATACTGATCGCTGAAAAGAATATCACCAACACTCCACATAACTATCAACTGGCCGAGACCCCGGAGAAAAGGAAAGAACTGCTGGCCCTATTATTACAACAGCAGGAAATTTCCTTCGATACGGAAACAACCGGTACCGATGCCAACGCCGTTGAACTGGTCGGCATGAGCTTCTCCGTCAAAGCAGGAGAAGGCTGGTATATACCTGTACCGGCAGACAGAACTCAGGCCCAGGAAATAGTGGACAGCTTCCGTCCCCTGTTTGATACTACACATATCCTCTTCATTGGTCAGAATATCAAATATGATATGATCGTCCTGAAATGGTACGGTGTCGAAATCAAAGGACCTGTCTTCGATACCATGCTGGCTCACTATCTCATAGAGCCGGAAGGCCGTCGTGGTATGGACCTGCTCAGTGCCCAGTACCTGCAATACGAACCAGTGTCTATTGAGACCCTGATCGGCAAGAAAGGAAAGGGCCAGGGCAACATGCGGGATGTGGAGATCGAAAAGATTAAGGATTATGCGGCTGAAGATGCCGACATTACCCTGCAGTTGAAGGAGAAATTCGCGCCATTACTGCCACTGAAGGCTGTGGAAAAGGTGTTCTATGAAGTAGAAAATCCACTGGTGAAAGTGCTGACTGATATGGAATACGAGGGTATCTCCCTTGATATACAGGCACTTTCCGATTACTCCCGTGAACTTGAAAAAGAGATCAAGCGTGCAGAAGAGAGTGTATATACACAGGCAGGGGTCCGTTTCAACCTGGCTTCACCCAAGCAACTGGGAGAGGTCCTGTTTGAGAAACTCATGCTCGATCCTAAAGCCAAAAAGACCAGAACGGGACAGTATGCCACTGGTGAAGATGTACTGGCCAAGCTCTCCTCTAAACATCAGATAGTGGAAGACATCCTGATATTCCGCGAATTGACCAAGCTGAAATCCACCTACGTGGATGCGCTTCCGCTGATGCTGAACAAGCGAACCAACCGCGTACATACCTCTTACAACCAGGCGGTAGCTGTGACCGGGCGTCTCAGCTCCAACAATCCAAACCTGCAGAACATTCCTATCCGTACCGACAGGGGACGTGAAGTGCGTAGAGCTTTTGTAGCCCGGAATGAGGAATATGTATTAATGTCTGCCGACTATTCACAGATCGAGCTGCGTATTATTGCCGCCATCAGCGAAGATGTGCATATGATCGAGGCCTTCCGTGAGGGACTGGACATCCATGCCGCCACAGCTGCAAAGGTATATGGTGTCGAGCTGACAGAAGTGACGTCGGACATGCGCCGCAATGCCAAGAGTGTGAACTTCGGTATCATCTATGGTGTAAGTGCATTCGGTCTGTCTGAAAACCTGGGTATCGCCCGGGGAGAGGCTAAAACACTGATAGATAATTACTTTGCACAGTATCCGTCCATCAAACAATATATGGACAACCAGATAAAATCTGCCCAGCTGAATGGTTATGTGGAAACATTACTGGGCCGCAAGCGCTGGCTGAAAGATATCAACTCCTCCAACGCGGTAGTCAGGGGGTATGCGGAACGAAATGCCATTAACATGCCGATACAGGGTACTGCTGCCGACATGATCAAACTGGCCATGATCTCCATTCACAAAAAGCTGAAACAGGAGAATCTCCGCTCCCGTATGATCCTGCAGGTACATGACGAGTTGGTCTTCGATGTGCACAAAGACGAAATAGAACTTATCAAGCCATTGATAGAAGAAGGTATGCGTAATGCATTACCGCTGACGGTGCCTGTTGACGTTGAAATAGGTACTGGCGCCAACTGGCTGGAGGCGCATTAAAGCCATTAAGCCTTAAATAATTAAGAACCAGGAACTAATACGCAAGCCACCATCATTGCGTTTTCAGTTCCTGGTTCCTGGTTTCTGATCATTTATATTCCTGGTACTATGTTCTTCTGAAGCGTTCATATTAAATCACCCCCGCAGTACCATTGCAGCTACTGTATTTCCTGCTGATAAATAGTGTTTTTTCCCGTGTTCTGCCTATTGTGTTTTCCAAAATCGTTTACTAGTTTTCGCCCATGATCCTGACACCTCGTCTTCAATTGTTACCATGTACCCTGCAGTATTTCGAAGCACTGTTACAGGGAGAAGAGGTATTGGGTGAACTGCTCGACATCCATATCCCCGAATCCTGGACAGAATTTCCGGAAGTGATACTTGTAGCATACGACAAACTTCGTAATGACCCCTCTATGTTAGGCTGGTTCTTTTACCTGGTGATACACCAGGAAGACAAATGCCTCATGGGTGCGGGTGGTTTTAAAGGCCGCCCCGACCGGGAAGGTAATGTAGAAATAGGGTATGAAATATCCTCTTCTTACCGTGAGCAAGGCTATGGTACGGAGCTGACCCAGGCACTGGTCCGCTTTGCATTCAACCATTCCTATGTAAACAGAGTGATAGCCCACACAGAAGAGGAATATAATGCAGCCGTGAAAGTGCTCCAGAAATCGGGGATGCACTTCGTAGGGGAGGCTCCCGAACAACTGTGGAGGTGGGAGATATCCCGGGAGGAATATATTGGCCTCAGTGTCAAGTGATTATCCCTTGTATATGGAACCCTGATTGCTGTGCGGCCGGAAGATTGTTTTAACGGCAGCCTGCAATCTATTGCAACTCCCACTCATCATTCTTTGTCCATTAAGAATGACTCTTTTAACTTAGATTCGGTCATTTATCTTTTAAAAAATATCAGCAAAACATCATTACAATGAAGACATGGGCGCTATGCCTTGCCGCTTTTTTTTCCACAGCGGCTATCGCACAAACAACCAACAAGGAAGGCAGTAACTATAAGTTCACTGTTATTAAGAACCTCGATGCAGGTGATGTAGAAAACCAAGGCAATACCGGTACATGCTGGTCCTTCTCGGGACTTTCCTTTTTCCAGGCAGAAGCTCTTCGCATCGGAAAAGGCAAGAATATTAACCTCAGTGAGATGTATGTAGTGAGAAAAATGTATCCCCTGAAGGCATCCAACTATGTCCGCATGCATGGTAAAGCCAATTTCGGTGAGGGCGGTGGATTCCCCGACGACCTGCTCTGCCTCCGCGAATATGGTCTTGTACCTCAAAATGTATACGATGGCAATCGTGTAAAAACTTACAACCACGCCGAAATGACCTCCATCCTGGATGGTATGGTGAAGAAGATCGGCGCTACCGAAGCTACCATCAACCCTAACTGGAGCAAGGCCTTTGATGGTATCTTGAATGCCTACATCGGAGATGCGCCTGAGAAGTTTGAGTATAATGGTAAGAGTTATACTCCCAAAACTTTTGCTAAGGAACTGGGACTGGATGCGGATGATTATGTATTTATCACCTCGTTCACACACCATCCTTACTATCAACAGTTTGTGCTGGAAGTTCCCGACAACTGGAATTGGGATAAAATGTACAATGTTCCCCTGAGTGACCTGACCACCATCACAGAAAATGCCATCCAGAACGGTTACACTGTTGCCTGGGCTTCTGACGTAAGTGAAAAAGGCTTCAACTTCGCACAGGGTCTGGCTATCGTTCCTGACGTAGCAGGCCTTACTCCCGAGCAACTGGGTAAAGCATTTACAGAACCTGTAAAGGAATTAACCATCACTCCGGAGGTTCGTCAGCAGGCTTTTGATAATTACGAAACACAGGACGACCACGGTATGCACATCGTTGGTATCGCGAAAGACCAGAACGGAAAAGTTTTCTTCCGTGTGAAGAATTCCTGGGGAACGACTAATCCTGGAAGTGGCTATTTCTACGCTTCAGAACCATTCTTTGCTTACAAGACGACCAGCATTATGCTGAACAAAAAAGCAATTCCGGCAGATATTGCGAAGAAGTTAGGGATCAAACAGTCTTAATTATCTTTCTTTTTATAGTGGCGGCTGTCTCGTTTGAGGCAGCCGTTTTTATTTTCAGCCATAAGGTGTTTCTTTTTTTATTATGAAGTATGTTTTATCATCAAGCACGGCTTCTGTTTCAAGAGGTCCTTTCAGGTTTAAGCAGGCAATTCACTTGGGTTGAGGATACTGCGTCGGTTTCAGGCTGGGATCACTGGCTGTAGTTCTTTGAAGCTGTGGAGGATGGAGCATGGGATGTCGTTTTGGGCTTTGGGATATCTATCCAACTCCTGTCAAGCGCATCGGCTGGCTTCAAACAACTACAGCGAGTGATTCCCACCTGAAAACCCGTCGTATCCCCACCTCCAAAACAACAAAAAACCATTATTGACAAAGTCAAATATCTCTATTTCACATGATGCATTTCATCCTGTTTTAGTACCCAAGGAGCCACATAAAAAGCATCATCTGTAAACAATAAAATTTGGAGTATTTATGCTAAAAAAGAAGAGGTTTCCGGCTTAAAGATTTAATTGACAAAATCAATTAATTTAGTTGACATAGTCATCAATAATCAATAAAACTCAATACTACAAAATCTTTCATAGGAAGAAGTATGCAAAACATCACTTACCTTCCAGCCGCTGCGCCTCCTGGTAACTCCCCAATCTCACCTTCACCGGCAACTGCGTCTGCTTCTCCCAATTCCACTCCTTTTTACAGAAAAAACCAAAATGTTGCTGATAGTAATCATTCGGTGCAAGAGGTGATTTCACCCTAACTACCCCTTTATTATCCATGACGAAAAAAGAAGACAAATAAGCAGGCGAAGCAACCTCTTTTTGTGAGAACATCAATAACTTACTTGACTTCGTCAAAGGATAAAGCGGCGCCACTGCAAGCCTGCTCTGTGCAGATAGATGCGACAGGCAAGTAAATGTAAGCAATCCCGCTATGGACAATAGTTTCTTCATAATCAACGCATTTATACCAACGCCTCCCAGCTACCCGCACCTTCCCTGATCAGTTCCGGCTCATCACCTGTGCAGTCTACAACCGTAGAGAAGGTCAACCCACCTATTCCACCATCCACTACGATATCCACAATTTTACCAAACTTCTCATGAATAATCTCCGGGTCCGTGTATTCTTCCACATATTCATCTATCGGAAGAGAAGTACTCATTACAGGATTTCCCAATTCTTTCACGATGGCCCTGCATATATTATTATCCGGCACACGGATACCGACAGTATCCTTCTTGGCCTTTAACATACGCGGCACCGCCCGGCTGGCCGGCAGAATGAATGTATAAGGGCCAGGCAATGCCTTTTTCAGCATACGGAATGTTGGTGTATCCACACTCTTTGCATAGTCTGACAAGTGGCTCAGGTCATAACAGATAAAGGAGAACTGTGCTTTAACCGGGTTAATATGTTTGATCTGGCAGATCCTTTCCACAGCCTTATGCTGACTGATATCACAGCCCATACCATATACGGTATCGGTAGGATAGATGATCACACCACCGTCTTTCAAACATTCTACGATCGTTTTTAAATGACGGGGGTTCGGATTGTCCGGATGTAAGGTTAAGAGCATATTACAAATTTACGAAAGTACACCGGGAAGCTGTCCCAATTTCCAGGCCAACACATTTTCCACATTAAATAATCTTACTATCTTTCCAGCCAATTTGCAAAACAGATCTGGATGAACTTAAAAGGGATTGTTCCGAGAACCTGGAGAAGGCTGAAAAAGATTGCACTCATTCTATTCATTGCTCAATTCGTTTACATTATAATATTAAAATGGGTCAATCCGCCGATCACCCTTACCATGATATCCTCCTGGTTTAGCCTCATCGGAACAGATAAACACTTCCATAAGACCTGGGCTGACTATGATGAGATCTCCCAACATGCCAAGCTGGCGGTACTGGCCAGTGAGGACCAGCTCTTTCCAGATCATAATGGATTTGATTTTAAGTCCATCGAGAAGGCCATGAAGCATAACCAGAAAAGTAAAAAGATCCGGGGAGCCAGCACAATCAGTCAGCAGGTAGCAAAAAATGTGTTCCTCTGGCAGGGACGTAGCTGGGTGCGCAAAGGACTGGAGGTCTATTTTACTTTTATGATTGAAAAGATATGGGGGAAGGAGAGGATCCTCGAAATGTATCTGAATGTGGCACAGACAGGTGATGGTATTTTTGGCGTGGAAGCTGCATCACAGCAATATTACCATAAAGGTGCGGCCAGCCTGAATCGTGAACAGGCCGCCATGATCGCTGCCTGCCTTCCGAATCCAATAAAATATACAGTAAATCCTCCGGCACGTATTACTTCTTATCGCCAGCGAAAGATATTACAGCAGATGCGGTTTATTGCTCCGGACCCGGATATAGCTGAACTGGTCAGCAGTAAATAGTATGAGCATTTATTATTTCCTCAGCAGTTTATCCACAGTAGTTACAGCCAACGATTTCCTTTCTTCAAAACTTCCTTTGATCTCTACCCAGGGTACACCTGATGCGGCAACGAGATCTCTATAGATAGTGTAAAAATACTCCCGCATGGCAGGGTCGGGGTATTCCCGCTGCGGATCTTCCTCCCAGGGAATATCAATATAGGTTAACAGGTACAGATCGTAGGGACGGGTAGCTATCTGCTCCAGTATCCGGGGATCACAGGCGCCGTACTTATGCTCACTCCAGACTTTGATGACATGCAGGTCTGTATCGCAGATCAGCAGCTTGTTGGCCTGTGCCGCCAGATTATCTTCCAGCGCCAGCTGTCCTTCTGCTATGGTGAGCAGGTCGTGTTGTTCATAGGACCGGGGTAACTCTTCCAGGTACTGACGCGCATACTCCGGCACCCATACCGTTTGATAATGTGTCGCCAGCTGCTCACTTAATGTACTCTTTCCGGTAGACTCCGGCCCTATAACAACTACTTTCAACATATACTATAATTACTTTGCCATTCCTGTGGTGTGGTGTTCCCGCCAGATCTTTCTCCAGCTGAAATAGCCCAACACTGCAACAATGAACAGGAATATTGTCAATACTGCCGTAGGCAATAAATGTTTGTGGAACAATAAGGGGATAGCCACCAGGTTAGATACATTGAGTACCAGCCAGTTCTCTATCTTTCGCTTTGCCAGCAGCCACATACCGCCGCAGGCCGTAGCAGAAACAAACGCATCTATCAAAGGAACGTCAGAGTTGGAATAGTTACTAAGCAGATATGCAAAAAGGCCCCAGCCTATCACGGTTATCAGCGCTGTCACAATCCATTCCCGACGACTGGCCCATTCCACCGGCGTTTCCGGTTCGCTGTCGCCTTTCTTTGCCCAGTGATACCAGCCATATACGCTCATGACGAAATAGTAAACATTCAATGTCGCTTCTGCATATAGGCGGAACTGCTCCCTGGACAGGAGATACGCGTAGATGCCGGTGCTCACCAATCCCGTCGGGTACAGCCATATGCTGTTCTGCTTACTGCAAATGACACTGATGGCGCCAAACAGGGCGGCCACTATTTCCAGCCAGCTCATTGCCCGCATTCCTTCCTGTAATCCCTGATATAGTGCGTCAAAATTCATGTCCTAAAGTTATACTCCTTATTTTTCTCCTAATAAACAACCGGAAACGTTCCAGGCGCTGAAACTATTACCCTCGCGCGCTCCCAGTGGGATCGCTACTTTAAAGGTATGCTCTCCGGGTGTCAGATCGGGTAGGGGAATGGTGATCGGTTCTGTCACACCACCAGGGCACCAGTTGGACCTGCTCAGATCAGAGGAAGCCAGACCATTAACGAAATTGGCGGTAGCCGGATTTGACAAACGGAAGTTGCCGCAATCGGTACGCCACGGAATAAAATGATATACTCTTTTGCCATCTATGAAGATCTCATTCAGCTTCTTGTTGAACTCATCTCCACCTCCCCAGCCACCATGGCCGGTAGTGGTGTAGCGCAAGCGCAGGTTCTTTAATCCTTCTGGGATATTCACAGTAACGGTCAGAGAGTCTTTTCCGAACATGGTGCCATATTCCTGATCCGCCATTTCCATCAGGTTGGTGGTGTTGAAGACCGGCATTATCCAATGTTCGTCCTTTGTACCTTTCTGATCGCTGTCAGCCGGGTAGTATTTCAGGCGGAGGCTTACTTTATGGCCACCTTTATCATAGTTGCCGATGTACATACCCAACCATACTTCTCCCTGCAAGCGGGGCAGCAATTCAGTAATATCCTGGCGGTACACGGCAGAATCAGCCCACTGGTAACCTTTTATTTTTACCTTTTCATTATAATAATTGATACCGAAGGGGGTGAAAAAGCGCATCAACTCCATGGTAGGCAGATAGTTATCTGTCGCTACTACCCCGCGGTATTTCTCATGATAAACAGGCAGTTCCTTTACGCCCTTTTTTAAACCGTCCAGGAAGGAGTTCTTCTTATCCAAAGGGATCATAAATACTGAACCGGTACGGTCGTAGGAGTCTCCGTTGGAATATTCCGCAACTTCTGCAAACAAGGTGACTTCTGTTGTCTTCGGCAGCTTTACCTTTCTCAGGATAACGGTTCCTCCGGCATAATGGTAAGTCACATTCTCCTGCTCATCAGTAGGGTCGTTGAATTTATTTCCCCAGCTTATCTGTTCCTGGTTGAATATAGGCAGGGTAGTGAACCTGTTTTCGATAACCTGTCGCAGATAGGTGGCATCGTCTACCATTGATCCCATAGTAGCCGGCCATTTCAGTTCTTCGTCTTTAATATTCCGGAGGTCCACTTTTGTTGCGATGTATTCGGAGGTACCATTACGCAATGTTCTCAATATCAGGCCCAGGCCAGGAGCAAAGTTCAGTACAGGCGTCCCTTTCAGCGGCAGCGCATCGGTATACCAGATCTCAATACTATTGGAGCGGACCTTTACTTTCGCTTTTTTACAGGGGTAACCCAACACTGTGTCGATCCCTGGCAGCAGTTCCGGCTGGTCATAAGCACTGAAGGCTTTTTTGAATGTCAGCAGCTCACCATCTTTATTGGTGATCATCTGGTAGGTAGCCTTTCCTTTGTTGTCGAGGAACTGCCGTTCTTTCTGTGCGGCAACATCCAGCGGCTGATAGCTGGCTTTGTTTCCCTGGATGATCAGCCTGAGATTTCCGTCAGGGACGTCTTTACCATTGTATCGGAAGCCGTAGGTAATTTCAGCCCCTGGCTTTTCCTTCCCGGATTGTGCCTGTATTCCACCTGTTATTAACAGGGTGAGCCACAGTAATGAGTGTTTTTTCATAAGTATAAAATGTTTCCGAATAAGGGCTAAAGATATACCAGGGACAATAAAAAAGCACAGTCAAAAGACTGCGCTCTTTTTTTAACACTATCATTCTCTCAACTATGGCTTATTCTGTTTCTGCCACCACTTCCTTCACTTCAGGGATCATACGCTTCATCATGCCTTCAATACCGGCTTTCAGCGTGATCATGGAAGAGGGACAACCTGAACAGGAACCCTGCAGCATCAACGTCACAGTACCGTCGTCGTAATCTTTGAATTGAATTGCACCGCCATCCATCTCTACTGCAGGTTTCACGTAGTTTTCAAGTAATTCCTTGATACGTTTTACCACATCAGTATCGTCTGCACTTACTTCATTGCTGGCGGCAGCTTTTGTCACCACTATTTCCTCTTCGTTAATAACAGGACGGTTATCTTCCAGATATTCCTTCAGGAAGGCTTTTATAGTAGGTATAATATCGTTCCAGTCAGTGTCTGGGGTCTTTGTCAGCGTAATAAAATTAGCCATAACAAAAACACCCCTTATGAACGGGAAGCTGAACAGCTCGACTGCCAGAGGAGACGGCTTAGCGCTGGCCTCATCCGGGAAATCGATGTGCTTACCTGGATACAACAGCTTGTTAGCCACAAACTTCATTGTTTCCGGGTTTGGCGTCATTTCCGTATATATGCTGATAATGGGATTGCCTGTTTTAATCATGGTACTCTAAACTTTTTGATGTGACAAAGGTAGCAACTTTCGTCCACATACCCAGTGGAATCAGCTGCTTTCCATATCGAATTTTACAATAGGGATATAGAGGATTTTTAATTTACATGTGTTTTTTATTCAGTTTATCCCCAATCCGGCACCGTTTGTGCTGCATTATCAACTTCATGGACGGCAGTCTGTTACTCTGGATTGCTTAAATGAATGGTTTTGTTATTTTCGCAATTTTTCAGGTCTTAACCTACATACCAGATGGTCAAGTATTTATTGGGAGTTGCGCTGATGCTTACCGGCATCTTAAATCAGGTAAAAGCACAACTGCCACCTAAACGGGAATTTCGTGCAGTATGGATTGCCACGGTGGAAAATATTGACTGGCCTTCCAGGAAAGGATTGCCGGTTGAGATACAGAAACAGGAATTTATCAACCTACTCGATAAGCAACAGCGTAACGGCATGAACGCCGTTATTGTTCAGGTCCGTCCGGTTGCTGATGCCCTCTACGATTCTCCGTTCGAGCCCTGGTCTGAATACCTGAGCGGCGTACAGGGGCTGGCTCCAAATCCCTATTATGATCCGCTTCGCTTTATGCTGGAAGAGACCCATAAACGAGGTATGGAGTTTCATGCGTGGTTCAATCCTTACCGCGCTGCAATCAGCACCGGCAAGAATGGTGTGGCAGCCAATCACATCACCCGCATGCGTCCTCAGTGGTTCGTCAATTTTGATGGTAAAAAATATTTCGATCCTGGTATTCCGGAAGTACGTGAATACGTCACCCAGATCATCCGGGACGTTGTACGCCGCTACGATATAGATGCCGTGCATTTTGATGATTATTTCTATCCTTACCCGGTTGCCGGCAGGGATTTCCCTGACTACAACTCCTACCGCCAGTATGGCCATAATATGCTGAAAGACGACTGGCGCCGTTGGAACGTGGATACTATTATCCAGATGGTCAGCAAAACGATCAAGGAAGAAAAGCCCTGGGTAAAGTTTGGGATCAGCCCCTTCGGAATCTGGCGGAATAAAAATAAAGACCTGGACGGTTCCTATACAACAGGACTCTCTAACTACGACGACCTGTATGCGGATGTACGTAAATGGCTGAAAAATGGCTGGATAGACTATGTAGCGCCTCAGTTGTACTGGGAGCGGGGACACCGGGCAGCCAACTACGAACTGCTGCTTAACTGGTGGGCGCAGCATGGCTATGGTCGTAATGTGTATATCGGCCACGGGGTATACCGCATCCGCAGCAATGCCGCCTGGAGCGTTCCGGCAGAGTTGCCGATACAGATCACGGAAGTCCGTACACTTAATACGATTCAGGGTAGCGCCTTTTACAGCGCTAAATCATTCAATGGTAATCCTTTAGGATTTGAAGATACCCTGCGTAACTATTTTTACCGTTATCCGGCCCTGCGTCCTGCTATGCCGTGGATAAAACTGCCAGCGCCGTTACCTCCTTATTTTATTGATGCCTTTGAAAGAGCAGATGGCCTGCACCTCTATTGGGCTGACGATGATACCTCCGGTCGTACGCAACAGTATGTACTATACCGTTTCAATGCCAACGAATCCATCAATCTGAACGATCCTACCAAGATCCTGGCTATCATACAACAGATGCCTGATCCACAGTTCATAGATTATTCCTATGTAAAAGGAACGCTTTACACCTACGTAGTTACTGCATTAAACCGCCTGCAAACCGAAAGCTGGGCAAGCGATCCTTTATACATGAAGAAGTCGGGGAGGAGAACATTATTTGTGTTTGATCCTGAACCGGCCGGCAGATATCAATAACATATTATGCATAAAAAAGCGGGGAGCATGTTAAACATGCTCCCCGCTTTTTTATTACTACTGACGATCAATTATTTATATACTGCCTCTACCGGCTTGCCCACGGCTCCATTTGGCATTTGGATACGCAGCATAGCCGCAATGGTCGGTGCAATATCCGCCATACTCACCACATCATTACTCGTCCCATGTTTTACATGCCAGCCCATGAATACCAGCGGCAGGTGGGTATCATACGGATTCCAGTTACCATGGGTCGTGCCTTTGTCAGATCCGGAATACCAGCCCGGCTCAGGAATGATCACCACTGATCCGCAACGCTTGGGATTATATCCGTTGGCGATCATGGTCTTGATCGGTTCCGGTATGGGACTGTTGCCCAGGTTCTCCACATCCGCCGCAAATTGCACACCGGGCAGCTTCTGCAGGTATTGAACAGTCGCTTTCTTTATTGCATCGTAGTCCAGTTTTTGCGCGGAGATTGCTTTCAGGTCAAACCCGATATGATAATTCTCTGTGGTCAAGGCCAGGCGGTCTGCGCCAAAACGCTCTTTTAGTAACGCATTCAATCCGGTTAACATCCTGCTGTCGGGCAATCCGGCCGGAATCTCATGCTCTTTCATAAATGCAACAGAATTAGCCGCGCCATGGTCTGCAGACAGGAATACCAGGTAATTGCCTTTGCCTAAACGCTGGTCCAGATACCGGAAAAAAGCCGACAGGTCTTTGTCCAAACGCAGGTAGGTATCTTCGACTTCTATGGAATTCGGCCCATATTTATGTCCCACATAATCTGTTGAAGCACAGTTGATAGTAAGAAAATCCGTCACGGTATTGCTCCCCAGGTTATATCCTTCAATGGCCGCTTTGGCAAACTCCAGGGTGAGCGTATTCCCGGAAGGAGTGGAGCGAAGACTTCCTTTATCCTTTTGGTAAATGTCCGGCATATTATGCGGGAACGTCGCTGTCGTTTCTCCGCTGAAAGTGCCTTCCCATTTCATATCATCTGCGGTACTCCGGATATAGGTGTTGATGGGATACAGCGTCTCCCAGGGCTTTGACATCATTTGCACCGGCAGCTGGCGGGCATTAAATGCTTTCACCCATTCCGGCAGGTCCTGCATATAAAAAGAGCTGGTTATAAAACTGGCATTGCTGTCATCCAGCCAGAAAGCGCCATTGGCGGTATGCCCGGCGGGCAGTATGGAAGCCCTGTCTTTCAGGGACACCCCTACGACCCTGGAACGGAAGTTAGTCGCTATTTTCAGCTCGTCAGTGATCGTAGATGCCAGCAGGTTACGGGGTGACATTCTACCGGCATCAGAGGTGGTACCCACCGGTTGTACAGTAGTATCTTCTGTGCAATACCAATGGCGGCCGGTCACCTGGTCAGTCCAGTCATTGCCGGTAATACCGTGAATGGCAGGCACAGAACCCGTATAAATAGTACTGTGACCCACCGCTGTAAAGGATGGTAAATGAGTGATGAACGTGTTCTCACAGGAAAACCCTTCCGATAACATTCTCCTGAATCCGCCGGTTTCATAGCGGTCATAATACCGGTACAGGTAGTCCCAGCGCATCTGGTCAACAACAATACCTACAACTAATTTTGGACGGTCCACCGGCTTCTGGGCAGAAACAGCAACTGTCTGCAACATGGCGCCGGTGAGCACCAGTGCAGACAGTGATTGACATATTTTTCTCATGATGGATAATTTCAACAGCAAATAAGACCTGACTATTAACGCTTTCGGCTATTTAAGGTTGTCAAATTATCTATCCTTTCAAAATTTGAATTGTACAAATATTACCAGCGGGAATATAACGGGATAAACATCCCGGGTTGGCCCCCGGATACAAACAAGGGACTAACGGAGCCCTATTGTGTTTTCCCTGCTTCGCCTCAGCGTCTTCTCTACGTCTTCTCTGCTTGTTCTCTGCTTGTTCTCTCATGTAGGGAGGTTAATTCACGCCGCCATTGTTTTCGTTTTTTTCATTACTGCCTGCTCCCGTAGTGTCTATGGCACAACACGGATCCATCCTGTTATTTCTTTTCCTATCCAGTCCGGGGTAACGATCATTACTTTATGGCCGGTTGCAGGCATAAGTATAGTACTGCGGCAATAGCCGCTCCAATAAATGGGCCAGCCACCGGAATCCAGGCATAGTCCCATCCACTGCCAGCCTTTCCTTTTACAGGCAGGATAGCATGCATGAGGCGCGGACCGAAATCCCTTGCGGGATTAATAGCATAACCGGTCGTACCTCCCAGAGAAAGTCCTATCGCCAGTACCAGCAGGGCCACCGGCAAGGCTCCCAGGGAGCCCATTCCCACCGGCGTTTTCTCTGCCCCTAATTCAGCCCCGGTAAAATAAAAGATGGTGAACAACAATACGAAGGTGCCAATCACTTCACTAACGAAATTGCGGCCGTTATTCCTGATAGCCGGTGCCGTACAGTAACAGGCCTGTATCAGACCCGGGTCTGCTGTGGCATCCAGATGATCTTTATAATAAACCCATACAAGGAATGCGCCAGCCATGGCTCCCAGTAACTGGGCCAGGATAAACAGGGGAACAGACGACCAGGCGAACTTTCCGGCTATAGCCAGCGCCAGTGTCACTGCAGGATTCAGATGTGCACCGCTATAAGGGCCGGCCACCACCACACCTACAAATACGGCCAGCGCCCAGCCGGTCGTGATCACGATCCAGCCGCCGCCATTGCCCTTTGTCTTATTGAGAATAACATTTGCCACTACGCCATTGCCCAGCAGTATCAGTAACATGGTTCCCAGGAACTCTGCTAATAAAGGGTGCATTGAAGAATTATTTTTATCAGTTAGTCATTAGTCGTGGTGCGGGAATGATATTTCAGATCATCCGCGGGTTATATCATTGGCTTACTACAGCATCTTCCTGTGCCGAGAGTTTTGCCCAGGCCTTTGCCGCCTTTATTGCATGGCTCCAGCCTTTGATCCATTTATGCACATCTTCTTCCTTACCGGCGGGGGTGAAAGAGTGATCTACCTGCCACTGACGGGCAATTTCTTCCTGGTCTTTCCAGAAACCTGTTGCCAGTCCTGCAAGATAAGCCGCTCCCATAGCCGTTGTTTCCGTGATCCTGGGACGTATCACCTGCGTATCCAGTATGTCGGCCTGGAACTGCATCAGCAGGTTATTATTGGTAGCGCCGCCGTCCACCCTCAGTTCTTTTATACTGATACCTGCATCGGCCTCCATTGCACGCAACACTTCCATGGTTTGATAGGCAATACTTTCCAGTGCAGCTCTTGCAATATGCGCCGACGTTGTGCCCCTGGTCATCCCAACAAGAGTGCCTCTCGCATGCTGGTCCCAGTGAGGAGCTCCCAGACCAGCAAATGCCGGCACCAGGTATACGCCATCATTGTGGGCCACCTTTGCGGCCAGGCCTTCCACCTCGGAGGAGGAGCGGATAATTCCCAATCCATCCCGCAGCCATTGTACCACTGCTCCGGCAATAAAAATGCTGCCCTCCAGGGCGTATTCCACCTTGCCATTTATTTTCCATGCAATAGTGGTCACCAGGTTGTTCTGCGAAATGATGGGCTGTTCACCAATATTCATCAGCATAAAACATCCCGTACCATAGGTATTCTTCACCATCCCGGGCGATGTGCACATCTGTCCGAACAGGGCCGCATGCTGGTCACCCGCAATACCGGCGATAGGAATGGTCACAGAGAAAATAGACGGCGCTGTTTCTGCGATCAGTTCACTGGATTGCTTTACTTCCGGCAGCATAGTAGCCGGAATATCAAATAGGGACAACAATTCTTCGTCCCAGCTTTGGGTATGTATATTAAATAACATCGTCCGCGATGCATTGGTAATATCTGTCGCGTGTGTTTTTCCTTCTGTAAGGTTCCATACCAGCCAGGCATCCACCGTCCCAAAGGCCAGTAATCCTTTAGCGGCCTTTTCCCTGGCGCCTTCAACATTGTCCAGTATCCATTTCACTTTCGTGGCAGAGAAATAAGCGTCAATTACAAGGCCGGTCTTTTCCCTGATCATCTGTCCATGCCCTGCCGCTTTCAGTTCATCACAGTAAGCTGCAGTGCGCCTGTCCTGCCATACAATGGCGTTGTGAACCGGCTTCCCTGTATGGCGGTCCCACACAATGGTCGTCTCCCGCTGATTAGTGATCCCGATCGCCGCAATATCTGTTCCTCTTAGTCCTGCTTTAGCCACTGCTTCTGCAGCAACGCCCAGCTGGCTGGACCAGATCTCGCTGGCATCATGTTCCACCCATCCGGGGGAAGGGAAGATCTGTCTGAATTCTTTCTGGGCTACAGATACTATCGCACCGGCTTTATCAAATATGATCGCCCTTGAGCTGGTGGTACCCTGATCCAATGCCAGGACGTACCGGGTTATTTCCTTTTCCTTCATATAGCGTACACGTGAAATTTAACGGATGTGGAACTATGGTTTATTTTGTTGATGGTTTCTTAATGCAGCAGGTAATGGGCTGCTATTGCAGTAAAGGCTTTCACCTGTT
Organism: Chitinophaga sp. CF418; assembly: GCF_900142925.1. Taxonomy (GTDB): domain Bacteria; phylum Bacteroidota; class Bacteroidia; order Chitinophagales; family Chitinophagaceae; genus Chitinophaga. Next base: position 323,003 of record NZ_FRCN01000002.1, on the reverse strand, counting down.
CTTCCTCCCAGGCCTTGTCTTTCCCCAGCTCCGCCGCCAGCATAGCAGCAACGGCAGGCGCCATCTCCACGGCCGCCCGGGCATCCAGTAACAGGGCGCGCAACCTTCTTGACAAGACATCATCCACGGTGCGGGCCATTTCCTGCTGTACGGCCCAAACAACCTGCGCCTTGATATAAGGCAAGCGGGGATGCAGTTGCCCCGCCAGTACAGGATTGGCTTTTATCAAGGCACTGATCGGCTCCACATCACTGCCATACACATCCAGCGGGGCAGGAGCGGAGGGCGCCGTCGTATATCCATGGATATGCAGGGATTGTGTTGCACAAGGAACGATGGCCAGTCCTCCTGTTGCAATTGCCGTGTCCACGGTATCTTCCGCCATCTTGCGGAACGTCGTCCACTTACCGCCAGTAATGGTAATAAGCCCGGAAGCCGCGGTAATCACTTTATGACTACGGGATATTTCCTTGGTACTATCGGTATCTTTCTGCGGCGCAGCCAAAGGTCGCAGGCCCGCATATACACTCAATACATCGGAGCGGGTAGGCGCTTTTTGCAGGTAGCTGCCGGCAGTCTGCAATATGAAGTTGACCTCCGTTTCGAGTGCCTGTGGCTCCAGGCTATGGTCGTTAAGTGGCGTATCTGTCGTACCCACCAGCAACTTCCCATGCCAGGGCAGGGCAAACAACACGCGGCCGTCAGCCGTTTTGGGGATCATCAATGCGCTGGTGCTGTTCAGGAAGCCAGCATCCAGTACCAGGTGTACCCCCTGACTGGGACGGATAGTGGGCCGGGCGCCCGGTTCATCCATCTGCAGCACCTCGTCGGCAAATACACCTGTAGCATTGATCACCGTTTTAGCCTGCAGGTCATATGTTTCTCCTGTTTCCTGGTCTTTAGCACTTACGCCGTTTATCTTTCCGTTTCCATCTTTCCGGAGACTGGTTACCTTAAAATAGTTCAGCAGTACCGCTCCTTGTTCTGTCGCTGTCTCGGCGATATTTACTGCCAGACGGGAATCGTCAAACTGTCCGTCGTGGTAAACAATACCACCTTTCAGCCCTTCGCTGCGTATAGCCGGCAAAGCTTTGATCACTGCCTGCCTGCCGATAACGCGGGAGGGCCCGAGGCTAAGGCGTCCGGACAGCAGGTCATATAATTTCAGTCCTATGCCATAGAAAGGCCCCTGCCACCATTTATAGTATGGTATGATGAACTCCTGGTCATGCGCAAGGTGTGGCGCATTAGCCAGCAGCAATCCTCTTTCGTGCAGGGCTTCTTTTACCAGTCCCACGTCACCCTGGGCCAGGTAGCGCACCCCTCCGTGTACCAGTTTTGTACTCCGGCTGGAAGTCCCCTTGGCAAAATCCGACTGTTCCAGCAGGAGGGTACGGAAGCCCCGCTGAGCGGCGTCCATGGCAATGCCTAGTCCGGTAGCGCCACCGCCGATCACAATAATATCCCAAACGACTGTTGCCGTATTGCCTAGCTGTTGTTTAAAGGTTAACCTGTTCATTGTGAGGAATATGCTTTATTTTCTTTTAATTAGTTTCAGTTTATTTCATTCACATCGGAAAGAAAAAGAACGGGCGCTGGCAGTCCTGTAGATCGAAAATAAATGTTTTGTTCGTTCCTTTTCAGGAAGTTAATGTATAAACGCGCATTTATACATGATATTCCTCACTTTTTACTAAATATTTTTTCTGATGCAATGTGTTAAATTCAACAACATGAAAGTACTTTTGTAACGAATTGGAAGAAGGCATAACTGTATTTGTTCCAAATCTGTTTAAAACATGTAATGCTTTTTTCTACAACTGCTAATTTTTTGCGCGTATGTCAATGATCAATATTGCAGAAAGACACAAATACATTCTTGACCGTTTAGCTGAAAAAGGATATGTGAATGTGGTTGACCTCTGCAAAGAACTGGATGTTTCCGGTGTTACCATTCGTAAAGACCTCAAACTGCTTGAAGACAAGTCCCTGTTATTCCGCTCACACGGGGGCGCCACCGTCAACAATCCGTACATTAACGACAAACCTGTCAACGAGAAGGAGAAGCTGCGCCGTGAGGAGAAGAACAATATCGCCATCGCCGCATCAGCTATGATAGCCCCGAACGATGCCATTATCATTTCTTCCGGAACAACTGCCCTGGCCTTGTCCAGGAATATCCATCCCAAAGGACACCTTACAGTGATCACCCCGGCCCTGAACGTAGCGCAGGAGCTGTTACGCCATCCGGAGATCGAGGTATTACAACTGGGAGGTATTGTCCGCAACAGTTCTTCCTCAGTAACAGGCACTTACGCCGAAAGAATTCTGGCCGACTTCTCCTGTTCCAAGTTATTCCTTGGACTGGAAGGTATTGATATCGAATTTGGCCTGACCACCACCAACCTCCTGGAAGCACAATTGAATCAGCGAATGGTGGCTGCCGCCCAGAAAACCATTGTACTGGCGGATTCCTCCAAGTTCGGCCGCCGTGGTTTCGGAAAGATCTGCGATCTGGAAGATGTGGATGAGATCATTACCGACAGCGGTGTTTCTGCACATATTGTGAAGGCCCTGGAAGAAATGGGGATAAATGTGACAATCGTTTAATAGCTAGCCTGTTAAGTTGTATTCACTATGCTGTAGCAATGTTTAGCTGATTGCTGCAGGTCTTACATATTATTATAGCGTCTGTTGGCCCAACCGTTTGGGTCCCGGGGTTGTTCATCCATTTCGGGGACGCCCATCCATTTATGGCTCCCGGGGTTGCCACCCCGGGCTACAAACACACGGCTCCTGCCGAAGCTGATTGTAGCGAATAAATCAACTTTCAGTAGCCGCTTCTAACTCACTTGAGATTCGTTTGAGATGGCCTCATCCTCCCTTAATCTTCCCTTCAGAAGGGAAGATTAAGGGAGGATGAGGCCATCTCAACTATATCCCTACTATATCTCAAAGGATCTCAAAGGAAGTTCACGACCAGGAAGAATCACCCTTTGGCGATACCCACAGACTAGTAAGAGCATTTTGGTCCATTCACTGCTTTTATCCTCAACACATTAAACATTTTCATTACCCAATGAGCCCCTTCCAGGGGGAAATATGGTCACTTATTACCTCTCCACTTATTTAATTCTAACAAATGCCAGTACTTTTTTAATCTTTTCTAATTTTTTGGGGTTATACAAAACCTTTCGTAAAAATTACCGGTTTCCTTTAGTATCTTTATACCGTTCCCGAAAAATTACGGTACCTCAACCGCCCAGAGTAAGCGGGGAAGGTGTGCCAAGGTCAAAAAATCTAAACGAATGCAAGAAGTGAAGCAATTGCAAGGACTGTATCACCCGGATTTTGAGCATGATGCATGCGGAACAGGCTTTACGGCCCATATCAAGGGTCGTAAATCGCATCAGATCATCCGGGATGCGTTGACCATGTTGGAAAACATGGAGCACCGCGGTGCATGTGGTTATGAGCAAAACACCGGTGATGGTGCTGGTATCCTTATCCAGCTGCCACACGAGTTCCTGTACGACGAATGCCTGAAGATAGGCATTAGCCTCCCTGAATTTGGAAAATACGGGGTAGGCATGATTTTCTTTCCGAAAGAGCCTCGCTGGCGCGAAGAGTGCCGTGAGATCCTGAACCGAGCGGCCGAGAAACTGGGACTGGAAATACTAGGTTACCGTAGGGTACCGGTACGTCCTGATGGCATTGGCGAAGGCGCTCTTTCTGTAGAACCGGAAATTGAACAGGTATTTATTGCCTGTCCTTATCATATTACGGACAATGACATTTTTGAGCGTAAACTCTTCGTGCTGCGTAACTACGTTTCTAAAACCGTTCGCAACACTGTTCCGAAAGAGAAAGCGCTTTTCTACATTCCGTCCCTTTCTACAAAGACTATTGTATATAAAGGCCAGTTAACAACTTACCAGGTACGTCACTATTACGCTGACCTCAGCGATGAGAAGATGGTATCTGCGTTTGCACTGATCCACTCCCGTTTCGCTACCAACACGTTCCCGAGCTGGCGTCTGGCTCACCCTTACCGCTATATAGCGCACAATGGTGAGATCAACACGCTGAAAGGGAACCTGAACTGGTTAAGGGCAGGAGAGAAGGACTTCGTTTCCAAATATTTCTCTCAGGAAGAAATGGACATGATCCTTCCGCTCGTGGAAGAAGGCCAGTCCGACTCTGCCAGCCTGGATAACGTAGTGGAACTGCTCCTGCTCACCGGCCGCTCTCTGCCACATGTGATGATGATGCTCATCCCTGAGGCCTGGGACGGTAACGATGACATGGACCCTGTGAAGAAGTCCTTCTACGAATACCATGCTTCCCTCATGGAGCCATGGGATGGTCCGGCTTGTATCTCCTTCACAGATGGTAAGATCATCGGTGGTACGCTGGACCGTAACGGTCTGCGTCCTGCCCGCTTCGTTATCACTAAAGATGACCGCGTGATCATGGCGTCTGAAGCAGGTGTTCTGCCAATAGATCCTAAGAATGTAAAAGAAAAAGGCCGCCTGCAGCCTGGTAAAATGTTCATCGTGGACATGGAACAGGGCCGTATCATCGGCGATGAGGAGCTGAAACAGAACATCTGTTCTCAGCAACCTTACGGCGAGTGGCTGAATAAATATAAGATCCGCCTGGAAGAACTGTCTGATCCGAGGGTTACTTTCACCCACCTGGAACACGACCAGATCTTTAAATACCAGCGCGCCTTCGGTTATTCTACAGAAGATCTTTACACCATCATCGCGCCAATGGCCCTCGATGGTAAAGAACCGGTAGGTTCCATGGGTACGGATGCTCCACTGGCCATTCTGAGTGATCAGCCGCAGCACCTGACCAGCTACTTCAAACAGCTGTTCGCACAGGTAACCAATCCTCCAATTGATCCGATCCGTGAAAAGCTGGTGATGTCACTCGCTACCTATGTTGGTAATAATGGCAACCTGCTGGACGAAGATCCGCTGCACTGTCATGGTCTGGCGCTCCGTCACCCGATCCTGACCAACTTCGAACTGGAAAAGATCCGTAGTATAGATACCGGCTTGTTCCAGGCCAAGACCCTCCATACTTATTTCAGGGCAGACGGTAAACCTGGTTCCCTTGAAAAAGGCCTCCAGCGTCTGTGCCGCTATGCGGTAGATGCGGTGGAAGATGGTTTCGAAGTGATCATCCTGTCCGACAGGGCGATCGATTCAGAACACGCCGCTATGCCTTCACTGCTGGCTGCATCAGCTGTACACCACCACCTGATCCGCAAAGGATACCGTGGCCAGGTAGGGCTGATCGTAGAAGCCGGGGATGTATGGGAAGTGCACCACTTTGCCTGTCTGCTGGGCTTTGGCGTAACCGCCATCAACCCGTACCTGGCACTGAGCACCATCCGCGATCTGAAGCTGAACGACAAACTGGAAACAGAGCTGGATGTGGATAAACTGAAGAAGAACTACATCAAGGCTGTATGTGATGGTTTGCTGAAAGTATTCTCTAAAATGGGTATCTCCACCCTGCAATCATACCAGGGTGCACAGATATTTGAAATATTAGGTATCAACCGCCAGGTAGTGGATAAGTATTTCACCGGCGCAGTATCCCGTATACAGGGTATGGGCCTGGATGAAATAGCCCGCGAAACACTGGCTAAGCACTGGATGGGTTACGGCCGCAAGGAAACACCTGTACAGCGTCTTACAACCGGCGGTATCTACCAGTGGAAGAGAAAAGGTGAATTCCACCTCTTCAACCCGACCACTATCCACCTCTTACAATATGCTACCCGTATGGGCGACTATAGCATATTTAAGAAGTACTCAAAATCAGTGAACGACCAGAGCGAAAGAGCAGCCACCCTGCGTAGCCTCTTCTCGTTCAAACGTAATCGTCCTTCTGTTCCGCTGGAAGAAGTTGAACCGGCTGAAAGCATCCTGAAGCGTTTTGCTACCGGTGCGATGAGCTTTGGTTCCATCTCCCACGAGGCACACTCCACACTGGCCATCGCGATGAACCGTATCGGCGCCAAGAGCAATACAGGTGAAGGTGGTGAAGACGAACTCCGTTATCAACTGCTCCCGAACGGCGACAGCATGCGTTCTGCTATCAAGCAGGTAGCAAGTGCCCGTTTTGGTGTAACAAGTAATTATCTGACTAATGCGGACGAGCTCCAGATCAAGATGGCACAAGGTGCTAAACCTGGAGAAGGCGGACAGTTACCTGGTCATAAAGTAGATGATTGGATCGCGAAGGTTCGTCACTCCACACCAGGTGTAGGTCTGATCTCTCCTCCTCCGCACCACGATATTTATTCCATCGAGGACCTTGCTCAGTTGATCTTTGACCTGAAAAATGCTAACCGTGCCGCACGTATCAGTGTAAAACTGGTGTCCAAGGCAGGTGTTGGTACCATCGCTGCCGGTGTTGCCAAAGCAAAAGCGGATGTAGTGCTTATCTCCGGTTATGACGGTGGTACAGGTGCTTCTCCGATCAGCTCTATCAAACATGCGGGTCTGCCATGGGAACTGGGTCTGGCTGAAACACATCAGACACTGGTGAAGAACAAACTGCGTAGCCGAGTGGTGGTACAGACTGATGGTCAGCTGAAAACAGGCCGTGACATTGCCATCGCTACCCTGCTGGGTGCAGAGGAATGGGGTGTTGCAACTGCCGCACTGGTAGCCGAAGGTTGTATCATGATGCGTAAATGTCACCTGAATACCTGTCCTGTTGGTGTAGCCACACAGGATCCTGAACTGCGTAAGCGCTTCAACGGTGATGCTGAAAATGTTGTGAACCTCTTCAAATTCCTGGTGGAAGAATTCCGTGAGATCATGGCGGACCTTGGTTTCCGTACTGTAACCGACATGGTGGGCCAGGTAGATAGCCTGCAGGTGCGTGAAAACATCTCTCACTGGAAGTACAAACAACTCGATCTGTCTCCGATATTATATAAAGAACCAGCTGCTGACGAAACAGGGCTGTTCAAACAGGAAGAACAGGATCATGGTATAGGTGAAGTGATTGACTGGCAGTTGCTGAAATCAGCACAGCCGGCGCTGGAGAAAAAATCCCGTGTATTCCATCAGTTTAATATCAAGAACACCGACAGGGCCGTAGGTACCATCCTCAGTAACGAAATATCCAAACGTTATGCAGGACCAGGTCTTCCGGAAGATACTATCCACTACAAGTTTGTAGGTTCTGCCGGACAAAGCTTCGGGGCTTTCAATACCAAAGGTGTAACCCTGGAACTGGAAGGAGAAGCAAATGACTACTTCGGTAAAGGTTTATCCGGTGCGAAACTGATCCTTTATCCATCTCCTGAAGCAGGTTTTAAAGCGGAAGAAAACATCATCGCAGGTAACGTAGCGCTCTATGGTGCTACATCCGGCGAGGCTTACATCCGCGGTAAAGCCGGTGAGCGCTTCTGTGTACGTAACTCCGGTGCTACCATCGTAGCAGAAGGTGTCGGCGATCACGGTTGTGAATATATGACAGGAGGTAAAGCAGTGATACTGGGAGAAACCGGCCGCAACTTCGGTGCAGGTATGAGTGGCGGTATTGCTTATATATATGATGTAAAAGGTGTGTTTGCAGGACGTTGCAACAAGGATATGATCGACCTGGATCCGCTGGACCAGCAAGACACCGCCGAACTGCAGGACCTGATCACCAAGCATCATGCATATACGAACAGTACTGTGGCCAGGTTCATACTGAAAGACTGGGAAAACCAGCTGCGCCACTTCGTGAAAGTGTTCCCGAAAGAGTACAAAGCTGCACTCAACGCAAGCAAAACGGGCGCACAGAAGGTAGAGAAGTAGTAACATTCTAACATCTAAGACAAGAGACAATGGGCAAACCAACAGGATTCCTGGAATTTACAAGGGAACTGCCGGGCAAAACTCCAGCAACGGAGAGAGTCCAACACTATAACGAATTCGTAGAAAAGTATTCAGAGTCAAAACTGAATGAACAATCTGCACGCTGTATGAACTGTGGCGTACCATTCTGTCACAGTGGTTGTCCTCTGGGCAACGTGATCCCTGAGTTCAACGATGCAGTATATCAGAAAGACTGGAAAGAAGCTTACGAAATACTGACCAGCACCAACAACTTCCCGGAATTTACAGGCCGTATCTGTCCTGCTCCGTGTGAAAGCGCCTGTGTGTTGGGTATCAATCAGCCTCCGGTAGCTATTGAGGAAATTGAGCGCCACATTATTGAAATTGCTTTCGACAAAGGACTGGTACAGGCTAAAACGCCCAGAGTTCGTACCGGCAAAAAGGTAGCGGTGATCGGTTCCGGTCCTGCAGGCCTGGCTGCTGCGGCTCAGCTGAACTATGCCGGTCATAATGTGACTGTATTTGAAAGAGATGATGCTCCCGGTGGTCTGCTCCGTTATGGTATCCCTGACTTCAAACTGGAGAAATGGGTAATAGACCGTCGTGTGAAACTGATGGAAGAAGAGGGTGTGGTGTTCCAGTGTAACGCAAACGTGGGTGTGAATGTGAGTGTGAACGACCTCCTGCGTGAATACAATGCCATTGTACTGGCAGGTGGGTCAACTATTCCCCGTGACCTGAGTATTCCCGGCCGTCAGCTGCACGGCGTACATTATGCGATGGATTTCCTGAAGCAACAGAACAAGCGTGTAAGCGACCGTCCTGTATCCGGTAATGATATCCTTGCAACTGGCAAGAATGTTGTTGTAATAGGCGGCGGTGATACAGGTTCTGACTGTGTAGGTACTTCCAACCGTCATGGAGCAATAAGTGTAACCCAGCTGGAATTGCTGCCAAAACCTCCCGGAGAGCGTACGCCATATATGCCATGGCCTACCTATCCTATGGTGTTGAAAACATCCTCTTCACATGAAGAAGGCGCAGCCCGCCAATGGGCAATTGGCACCAAGGAATTTGTCGGTGATGAAAATGGTAACCTGAAAGGGTTGAAAATAGTGAACCTCGAATGGGCGCTGGGGCCTGATGGCAGACCAGGTGGCTTCAAAGAAGTTCCCGACAGCGAACAGGTAATCCCTTGTGAACAAGCCTTCCTGGCAATGGGTTTCTTACATCCTCAACATACCGGCCTGCTGGACGAATTGGGTGTGGAAAAAGATGAACGCGGCAATGTGAAAGCTGGTGAGAGAGCCTTCCAGACTACCATACCAAAAGTATTTGCCGCCGGTGATATGCGCCGCGGACAATCCCTGGTGGTATGGGCTATCAGTGAAGGTCGTGAGTGCGCCAGAAAAGTGGATGAATTCCTGATGGGCGCATCACAGCTGGAAAGTAAAGATGATTCGCTGCAAGCACTGGCCGTTTAAGAACGCCAATGCTGCAGAGAACTAAAAATATCAAAGAGTCTCATAAGCAGGTTTAGATTTTGTTGTAACCTTCAGCCGGGCCGGGTTTTTACCCGGCCTTTTGCTTGCGTGCAAATATTGACTAGTGTTTTTGGTATATATTTACAATATTTTTTATCCCTAAAATCCCTATGAGAGCACTTTTACTGTCACTGATAGCTGGCCTGTTCCTGCTGCCGGCTTATGCCCAGAAAAAAATCACGCTGCGTTCTTTCGACAAAAAACTGGATAGTGTCAAACACTATCAAAAGATCCTCATTGTAGGAGAAGGAGGGATGCAGGCACGTATGTACATGGACAACCTCTCTGTTGAATTGATCAAAGAACTCAAATCCCAGAACATCGAATGTAAATATGAATACCTGGGAGATCACCATAAAGTAGATACGGACCTTGCGCTGAAGAAAGCCGAAGCCTGGCCACATGATGCGGTACTCCGGTTTTCACCATTGACGGCATTTGAAAGAGACGCGGCCCGTCTTAACAACTTTGAGCCGGTTACTTCGAACATCCAGCAGTTCCTGGTGAATGATTTTGATATTACCCTAAACGAAGGAACTGAGACAATATGGTCTGCACGATTGCAGACAACTATTGAATTTGGAAAACTGACTGTTTACAAAAGGATCCGCAAGGTGATCCTCGATGACATGGAGAAGCAGAACGTACTGCCACACTGATCTTCCACCCGAAAAACAGTACATTTGTAGTCTTATGAGGCAGTTGGTACTTTCTATCATGTTATGCACAGGCCTTGTGCAATTTACATCCGCCCAGGTTGGCACTTCAGTCTACGATACCCACCTATACAAAAAAGGTATCTATAAAACTTTCCAGGAGTTCAGGGCAAACAATCCCTCCGTTACCGGAACAATTACCGTGAAAAACAAGACTCCTGCTGCACAGGTATACCTGCTGTCGGCTCCCAACGAGCTGAATCTGGTAGACTCTACCGGCAAAGAACAGAAAGTGAAAAAATACTGGGGGTATTCAGACGGCATCTCCATCTACATCAAAGACAACGGACTGAATAAGCTGGAAGAGATCGGGTACTATTGCCTGTATCGCATCCATTCCATCACTTCCGCTACACCCAACAGGGCAACGGGAGGTATGGTCTTCGAAAATACGCCTCCGCAGACGGCCGATAAGCGGGTACTGAATCTGATAACGGGAGATGTGTACGACCTGACGATGTTCAATATGCGCAAGTATATACTTAGCCAGGATACTGCATTACTGCGGGAATTCAACGAAGACAAGCAGAACAAGAATAAACTGATATATTATATCCAGAAGTTCAACCAGCGGAACACCCCATCCTGGTAATATAAATATCCGGCATTTTATTTCAAAGTCCTGTCTATGACGGGACTTTTTTTATACCTTCCAATTCAGCAGGTATAGTATTTGTTTGTTTAACCGTGTAAGCATACGTACCCTAAAGCGTTTTATTTCAGTAAATTACTATATAAGTAACCTTTTTCATAGTGACAGAACCATCTACAAAGGAAGAAATACATCATGGTCGTCCCTGGTGGCGATGGTTATTGTGGGGACTTGTTGTCATCCTGGCGCTCCCTGTAATGGTGGTGTTACTTTTACAACTGGCCCCTGTGCAGGACTATATTCGCCGGCAGGGAGAGTTGTATCTGCAAAAGAAACTCCATACACAGGTACGTATCGGGTATCTTCGTGCGCGTGGATGGCGATATCTGGAACTGAAGAATGTATATGTTGCAGATAAGGCCTCAAAGACATTGCTATTTTCCGGTTCATTAAAGGTGAGGTACAATTTGTTGGCTTTTATCAACAATGAGTTGCGTATCAATGGCCTGGAATGGGATTCTGTACTCGTCAATGTTTACCGCAACCAGGGAGATAGCACCTATAACTATCAATTTATCCTGGATGCCTTTGTCTCTAAAAAGACCGAACCCGATACCCTTGCTGAAGAGACAGGCACATCACTTCAATACCGTATTAAAGACGTTACCTTCCGGCAGGTACGGCTTCGTTTCGCTGACGCGGAGGGAGGTATGACTGCCATTGTTCATTTCCGTGAATTACATGTTGATCCGGATGACCTGTTGCTGGACGAGGGATTATACACTTTCCGGGGTATTGAACTGGACGGGCTCAAAGGCCTTTACACACAATCATACCGTCCGAAAACGCTGACTAATGCGGTCCCTCCGCCCATACCTGCAGATACCACAGGTACTCCATTTCACCTGTTGTTAAAAAAACTGCGTATCAAAAACAGTGCGTTCTTATATGCGGATGAGACCAGTGGTCTTTCCACTGTATGGCGTATCAGTGATTTTCAATTGGTGAACTCAAGTATTGACCTGGATTCTACCCTGGTGCAGATAGGAGACATGAAGATCGGTAAGACAGCCGGTTCATTTACCTTGTCATCACCGAAAGATACTTCCTCTCCAATACCCATCGACAGCCTTCCCAATACATGGAAAGTGCTGGCCACCAAAGCAGAGCTGGAGCACCTGGATTTCAAATTTGACAATAACGCGGCGCCGCCGGCAAGAGGAGCGGGGAATGATCCGGATTATAATCATCTCCTTCTTTACAATCTCAGTACCTCCCTGTCCAATATTCTTTATAAACCAGACACGATCAGCGCTGTACTTAAAAAACTGGAAACCAAAGAGAAATCTGGTTTTGCGGTGAAAGAGGCACGTTTCAATGTATTGTTCACTCCCCAGTCCCTGGCTCTGCAGAACATGTTCCTTGAAACAAATAGGAGTCTGCTTAGAAAGCAGATTGCGGTAACTGTGCCTTCATGGTCTTCGCTGTCTGAGAAGACTATGGATCTCTTACAGCTCCGCGCCAATATTGATTCTTCCCATATCTCCCTGGGAGAGTGGCTGCCTTTTGTTCCGGAGTCACGCAGAAATCCGGCAATGAAGCCGCTGTGGAACAAGGAGCTGGATATAACAGCGATATTGAAAGGCAGCCTGGGAAAATTAATCATAGAAACATTGCGTGTAGCAGACAACGTTGGCAACCGTATTCAGACAAATGGGGAAATTGAACATGTTACAGATGTGAACCGGTTTTATGCAAATCTGCCCTCTGTATATATTCAATCCGGCAACAAACAACTAAGAGCCTGGTTACCAGCGGGGACTCTGCCCGATACTCCACGGTTGCCAGAGCAGATGCTCATTACAGGTAAGGTGCTTGGGGGCCTGCAGGATCTGAAAACACAACTACAGCTTACCAGCAGTTCGGCCAATGCTCAATTGTCCGCTCACCTGGTGAATATCATGGACAGTATCCGCGCCCGTTATGACGTAACACTGTCTTCTTTCAAAGTAAATCCGGGTATACTACTGTACGATACTACAATGGGCTGGATGAGCGGACGGATGTGGGCTTCCGGGCAAGGGTATACTTTCCCGGGTATGGTTGCACAGGCAGACATTCATCTGGACGCAGCCACTTATAATCGCTATACTTATCATGGTATAGCAATGACGGCAAACATAGACAAACAGCAGTTACAAGCCCAGGGCCAAAGTACTGATACCAGTATAACGCTGGCGTTTGACGTCAATGCTTTATTGAATGACACCAGCGTGCAGTCGTTACAGGCTTCCCTTCAGATGGACAAGGCAGATCTGTATACAACCAACTGGTATAGTGAACCACTGATTCTCAAAGGAAATCTGACAGCGGATTTCAGTAGCCTTGCGCCTCAACGTCTGGTCGGTAACGCCTTTCTTCATAACTGGCAGATTGCCACCAAAGGACAGGTATTTCCTCTGGACACTATTGCTTTCATGGCCAAATATGAGGACCAGCAATACCTTGCACTGGAAGGTCCTTTCGGATTTATCCATGCCAACGGCAATATAGACTATACGAAAGTAGGCGGTGCTTTCGGTCAGTTGATCAACAAACCCTTACAACCCTACGATAGCTCTAGGTTAGTGCAACTGCCTGCCGGACAAAAGCTGATGTGGAATGCCTCCTTAACCTGGCCACGTAGCCTCCGGAATATGGCGCCGAGCCTTCGGATGGAATACCCATTGCTTATTGACGGACGTTTGAACACTGATAGTAGCCTCCTTATATTGAACGCCAATCTGCTCAAATTGTCCTATGACTCCATACGTGTGGATAGCATAAAGCTGGCAGCACAGATACTGGATACCTCACTGAATGCAACAGTGGACCTTGCCAGATTATATCACAAGATCACTCCGCTGAATCATACACAATTAAAAGCCAATGCTGTAGGTGGTAAGCTGGAATGGGACCTGTTGGCGGATGATATCAAACGTAGACCAAAATATAAAGCGGGTGGATATGTTACCTTCCTTCCTGCGAATGCCATGGAGCTTTCTCTGAAGACCGCCCTCTTATTGAACAAGCAACAATGGAAAGTAGATGAGAATAACCGCATCCATCTAATCAATGGAGTTCCGGATACGGCACAACTGACACTATCTTATCAAAACCAATCCATACAGGTGCAGACATTGAGAGACGATAGTCCCGGGAAGTTACCGCCATTAAAAATCAGCATCAAAGATTTCAAATTATCTACTATCACGGCATTATTGTCATCCGATACGTTATTGGCCGATGGATTACTGAATGCAGAGGCGCTGGCTAGTAATCTGGATAGTTCTCCGTCTATAAAGAGCTCTTTAAAAATAGATTCCCTTGTTTTCAGAGGGACGTCTGTGGGGACACTGGACGCAAATATAGAAACACCACAGGCCAACCAATATAAACTTGCCGCTAATCTCACTGGCAATCAGAACGATGTGAAGGTGGAAGGAACGTATAATGCTGATACTACTATCAATGCGACTGTGGATATCAACAACATCAACATGGCGTCTCTCGAAGCCTTTACTTTCGGGAATGTGACACGTATGCACGGCAGCGCAGATGGACAGTTCACCATTACCGGCACTACCGACAAGCCAAAGGTATTGGGCACCCTCCATTTCAATGATGCTGGCGGCACTATTACCTATGTTGGCGCCCATCTACGCCTGCCGGATGAAACCCTCACTATGGACGAGAAGGGGATTGCATTTAACCAATTCGTTGTGGCCGACAGTCTTGACAATGAACTGGTTGTAGACGGACGTATTAATACACCGGATTTCAGCAAGTATAATTTCAATCTCGATATCAATTCAGACAACTTTATGATATTGGGAGAACAACAGGATCCCAAGCAATTATATTATGGTCCGGCGTTTGTAGATGCCCGTATCAGAGTACGTGGTAATCTTGATTTGCCCAGGATAGATGCCAGTGTGAAACTCAGGGACAAATCCAAAATTACCGTTACCCTGCCTTCTGAAGAACCCGGAATCGCAAACAGGGAAGGGGTTATTGTATTTGTTGATAAGTCCAATCCTGTGGACTCAAGTCTCTTTAAAGCTGTAGACAGTACCCGATTCGAGAATCCACGTCTTAAAGGCATCAACTTTTCCGGAAATATGGAGGTCACACCGGAATCCATTATTAAGATTATCATCGATCCTGTAAACGGCGATTTCGTAGAGGCACAGGGAACGGCCAATATTAATGCTACCCTGGATGCCAGCAGTAAAATGACCCTTACCGGACGGTATGAGATAAGCGAGGGAAAGTATGAAATGTCCCTTAATCAGCTGATCAAACGTTCCTTCAGTATAGAGAAGGGTAGTACCATTACTTTCAGCGGAGAGGCCATGGAAGCAGACCTGAACATTACCGCCAAATATACCGTCAATGCAGCAGCGGCCGACCTGGTACAAGACCAGCTGACCAACCTGTCGGAAACCGACAGGAACAGGTACCGCCAAAAATTACCCTTCTATGTATACCTGCATATCAAAGGGCAGATGATGAAACCGGAAATTTCCTTTGAGCTGGACATGCCGGAGGCAGAACAGAATGCCTTTAGCGGAAGTGTATATAACCGCATCAAGCAGATCAACCAGATCCCCTCTGAATTAAATAAACAGGTGATGGGATTGCTCGTACTCAATAGCTTCATTCCTGATGATCCCTTGGCGGGCGACGGCGGCAGTGGCGATTTTGGCGTACGTAATATGGCGCGCCAGAGTGTAAGTAAGATCCTTTCACAACAGTTAAACAACCTGGCGGGCAATCTTATTAAAGGTATAGACCTGAATTTCGATGTAGAATCCAGAGAAGATTATTCCTCCGGTTCGGCGCAGGAAACCACCAATCTGAAAGTAGGCGCCTCCAAAAAATTGTTCAATGAACGACTCTCCGTTTCTGTTGGCTCCAACGTGATGTTGCAGGGAGAGAACCAGGCAAACCCGTCGTCTCTGGTGGGTGATATTTCTGTGGAGTACAAACTGACAAAAGATGGCCGTTACCGGGTGAGGGTATATCAGCGCAATGATAACAGTACCGTTATTGAAGGCCAGGTAGTGGAAACGGGAGTTGCTTTTGCGCTTATTATGGACTATGACGAATTCCGTGAGATATTCCACCGTGTTAAATCCCAGGAGAAAAAGAAAAAACTCCGTAATAAGAAGAAAACTGTCAGCAACAAAACAAAATGATCAGAAGAAACCAGTATATATCGTTCACTGTTATTACAGCGCTTCTTGCTTTGTGCATAAGTGCCTGTAGTAGCACGAAATCTGTCCCCGAAAACGACCGGTTATATACTGGCACAAAAATAAAATGGGATGGGAGAAAGCCCAGAGACTACGGTACCCTCTCCGCCGGAATGGATAGCAGAACAAGGCCGAAGCCTAACCGGAAATTTGCCGGCATGCCCATCAGGCTCTGGTTGTATAATCTTGGCAAGGAGCCCAAAGGCAAGGGATTGAATTATCTGTTAAGGCGTAAATGGGGGGAGCCCCCTGTCTTGCTGAGCATTGCAAAACCTGATTATACGGCTGATGTGCTGGAACAATATCTTGTAGACAATGGCTTTTTTCAGGCAGATGTAGTATCAGAAGTCAGGTATCATGGAAAGAAAAAAGCATCTATTACCTACACTGCTACCCCTAACCACAGATACCGTATCAAAAGCCTTACTTATGAAACGGATAGCACTGACCTTGGTAAAGCCATTGCTGCAGCACAAAAGGGCAGTTCTCTCAAACTCAAACGTCCATTCCGGTTAGACAGTGTAGTGGCAGAACGTCAACGTGTACATAATATTTTAAAGGAACAAGGTTATTATTACTTTACGCCTGACCACCTGCTCGTGGAAGTAGACAGCACCAACAATGGCATGGTGGACCTTTATCTCAGGATGAAAGATGAAACCCCATTACCAGCACGTAAGCGGTACAGGATGAAGAACATCACCCTGTATCCGAATTACTCCCTGGACAATGATTCCCTCTCCCGGAGAGGTAAACCCGATACATTTCAACATATCAGAATTATCGATTCTACTCACAAATTCAGGCCCAGTGTGCTTGCACGCTCAGTATTCCTGAAGCCGGATAGTCTATATACACTCAGTGCGCACAATACCACCCTGCACCGGCTGACAGATCTGGGTACCTTTAAATTTGTGAAGGGACAATTCCGGCCAGCGAGAGGCGACAGTTCCAGGTTAAACGCCACCTTTTTTTTGACGCCTTATCCCCGGAGAAGTTTATCTGCTGAATTAAGAGGTACTTCCAAATCCAACAACTTTGTCGGTTCTGAAGTACGGATCACGTCCCGCAATCGTAACTGGCTGCATGCGGCAAACCTGTTTGAAATCACTTTATCCGGTGGTGTGGAATGGCAGGTGGGGGGAACACAGACTGCAAATAATACCACTTTAAAAGGAGGTAATTCATACAATTTCAAGGCGGAAGCTGCTGTTACTATTCCAAAGTTCTGGCAACCGCTATTCAATTTCAATGTAAAGACGCCCTATGTACCACGTACGCGTATCAGCTTAAGTTATGAACTGTTCAGCCGCAGTCAGTTATACAATCTGAACGCATATTCTTTCCAATTTCAGTACATCTGGCGTCAGACGCAGCACCTGGAACACAAATGGTCTCCTATTGCCATTACATATGTGCTGCCTACGAGTACTACCCCCGGTTATGACAGCATTTTACGGAATGATCCCAGTCAGCGGGCAGCTATTGAAAAGCAGTTCATCCTGGGGGGAAACTACAACATCACCTACAATAACCAGTCTGATAACAGAGAACATAGCTTTTATCTGAGTGGAGATCTTGACTATTCCGGCAACCTGGCCGGGATTGTTATACCTAAAAAAGATACTGCAAGAACGCTGTTCCGGACTCCGTTCGCGCAGTATGTACGACTGACGGGAGATATAAGGCATTATTGGAAACTTACCCGAAAGCTGACATGGGTAAACCGTTTATATGCCGGTTTTGGTATCCCTTATGGCAATTCAACCACCTTACCATTTGTAAAACAATATTTTATAGGTGGTAGCAGTAGCCTTCGTGGATTCCGTGCCAGAACACTGGGGCCCGGAACATATAAGGATACCACCAGCCGGTTTCTAGCCAATGAAGCCGGTGACATCAAGCTGGAATATAACTCTGAAATACGTGCACGTCTTACCGGTATCTTTAATACGGCCGTTTTCCTGGATGCAGGTAATATCTGGCTGAAGCAGGAGGTGCCTTCCAAACCAGGTAGTAAGTTCAAAACCAGTTCCTTCGGGAGCCAGATAGCAGTGGATGCAGGTGTTGGTTTACGTATAGACGCGTCTATTATCGTAGTAAGGCTTGACCTGGCATTTCCGTTACGTAAGCCATGGTTACCTTCCAGTGAGAGATGGGTAATAAAAGATATTAACTTTGGCGATCCTGACTGGCGCAAGGAGAATCTTATATTAAATATAGCGATTGGATATCCTTTCTGATTTTTTTACCTTGGGCCGGCGAAACCCCGCCCTATAAAAACCAGACCTATGATAACAAGAAACTATACAAACCTATTAGTAGTTGTACTCTGCAGCTTGCTTTGCTTTTCATCCTGCAGCAGGAAGATCACCGAAAACGGAAAAGCATCCTATTATGCCGACAAGTTTGAAGGTCGTAAAACTGCCAGTGGAGAAACCTACAGAGGGGGTGGATTAACGGCAGCACACCGCACATTGCCGTTTGGAACCAAAGTAAAAGTCTTAAATATCTCCAATGGCAAGTCCGTAACAGTACGGATCAACGATCGTGGCCCTTTTTCACAGGGAAGGGTTATCGATCTTTCCAAAAAAGCAGCCAAACGCATTGGCATGCTAACCACTGGCGTGGCAGTAGTGGAAATAAAGTATAAGAAGAAGAAAAAATAAGCTGATTACCATGATAAAGAAAAGCGCTCGCTGTTGACAAGGAGCGCTTTTTTGTTAGGATCACTATCTACTGCAACAAAAACAATTCCTACGCACCGAAACCCATATTATGGCCACCATATAGACCATCTTTCCTTGATATTCAATTTATCTTTTGTACATTTTTTTACTCATAGTTAGGCCAACAATACTCATTTATCTCACATTTCTATGGTATTTGGCTTATTTTTTTTGGAATTATTATGGTTGTATTGTTATTTGCACCGCAATCAGTTTTACCATATTCTCATGGAAAAAACACTATTTGCTATGAGCGTCTGAGAATGCATGTTTTTAATCCGAGGTCTGCTGCCATGGTAAATAGGAGCTAGTGTAAGGTGAGAGAAAGCTGAATAATTGTTATATATCCAATCTCTATTAATTCCCTTTTTTGTACAGTACTTTTTGCCCCGTAACGTTTACGGAGTCGAGTTTGTATGGCCTGTTGTTGACCACAACATTATTGAAACATTGTCTTCCATATCCTAGTCTTAAATAGCCAATCTGCTGCCGGTGATATTCTTCGCCGGCAGTCCTTATTTTATCTAGTTCTCCCAGCTACCGTATTTAATGCTCCGTTCTGTTGTAACAATGTGTATATATAACTGGCTCTGAATTGCTGCCCACTGATATTGTACAATGGGTCATGGCTACCGGCGGAATCCATCTGTGCATCGGAAGAAATATATAAGGGATGTACCGCATTCCTGGCAAAAACACTGGATGCTGCGGGGTCGAGTATATATTGTTCCTTATCATAGGGAATGCTCAGAGCCTCCCTGGATAATTTAAGGTTCACCGAGAGGTGGTTTATATATTCTGTGATAAAGGACTGCCTGTCAAAGGTTTCCGTCTGGCCCAGCTCCAGACGCCTGTGGGCAGCCGTCATTAAGTCATTTGTATACTGTACTAATGCTGGATTATAAATATTGACACGGTCTGCATATAAATTCCAGACACGCTCAAGTCCATCCAATGCGGCGGCTGTTTCTTTCAGGCTTTGACCCGCCTGGGGAGAATCAAATCCGCTAAGCGACATTGCCATAATCCTGACAAGTTCCAGTCTCATCGCATCAAATAATTGTGCATCTGTTGGCAGGGGTCTGGATTCCACCTGAGACAAGCTGTTCACAGCAGCCACCAACCTGCGTGCTTCTATATAAGCAGCCTGTGTATCAGCTGTTTGCAGGGATGGATACAATAAATGTTCAAGTGCCTGAAATGCCTGCTTGTTATTACCTGTTGTAGTATCATCGGCTCTACCGTTAATAAGCTGTACAGTGTATGGGCTGAAATATTCTGCGAAAACCTCGATTTTTTTATAGGCAAGTCTTGATTCACAGAACGCCTGCTGTACATATGCAGAGGACTGATGAGTAGCAAGCACGGTGCACAAGTTTTCTACCTTCATCCTGAGATTTCCCACGGCGGGTTGATACCAGGTAAGTACATTTTTCTCTGCAGCTATTTTACTACGGGTTGACTCGCAAATGCTATAGCCACAAATGATCAGGAGAAGGATAGCTATTACAAAAATTAATGCGCGCATAGATCAGTTATTAAAAAAGCATTTCTAATTTTACCTATATAAACTGATGGCAACATAATAATGCATTGTGTAACCGCATGAGTTGGCGGACAGGCGGAGCAATTGTCCCTGAAGACAATTATTATGTGAACAGTTGCAGGTGGTTAATCAGTCCAAGTTAATCATCAGTTGTTAATTCCTCGTTACGCCAATTTTAAGTTAATTTTAAAATAGTCAGCATAAATCAGCCCACAATGGTTAAGCCGAATCGCATATTGCCCATACATGATGTACTTGAAACACTGAATCCTTTTAAAATCAGGAAGCAACGCCTGATGAATTATAATCCGGTAACCGGACCACTTACGCGGAAGCAGTCTGTATGTGAAAAAATAACCATCTTCAACTATGGACATAACCATTTCGAAGAGGAGACAATAATGGGAAACAATGTAGGGTCTATCTTCAAACACATTGATACTAAAAACACTGTGTGGATAAATGTAGATGGAATCAATAAAGAAACCGTACACGATATCTGTATGCGGCTGAACATCCATATTCTGCTTGAGGACGATATTATGAGCGTTGGCCAGCGTGCAAAAATGGATGAGATAGGAGAGCACATGTTCTGTCTTCTTCCAATGTTGTACTTCAATTTAAACACCTGCACAATTGAGCAGGAGCAGGTGAGTATAGTACTGGGAAAAAATTTCGTTATTTCTTTTCAGGAAGACGCGGAAAGGGATGTATTCAATCACATAAGAGACAAACTAAGGATCAATAATTCCCGGATCCGGTCTGTGGGGGCCGACTATCTCTGCTATTCCCTGCTGGACGTTATTGTGGACAGCTACTACAGTATCATTGAAAAGCTGGGAGAAAGGATAGAATTGATGGAGGATGCTGTACAGCACCAGGCGAATACCCGCGCTCAGGCCAGGATCAACCTCTTGAGAAGGGAGCTGTTACTCTTCAAAAGGGCTGTTGCCCCGGTACGGGACCTGGTGAATGGATTCCTTAAAAGTGACAGTGAGCTGCTGGAAGAACGAACCACAAAGTACTTCAAGGATGTGTATGACCATATCACACAGGCCAATGATCTGGCTGAGAACTACCGTGACGTGATATTAACAGTCCAGGATCTGTACCACACCCAGATCAATCTCAAGATGAATGAGATCATGAAAGTACTGGCGGTAGTAACTACCCTGATGGCGCCGCTGACATTTATAGCGGGTATTTATGGAATGAACTTCGACAATATGCCGGAGCTGCACACGAAGAATGGTTATTATTTTACCATGCTATTCATGTTGATCATGCTGATTGCTATGATTATCCTCTTTAAAAAGAAGAAATGGTTCTGATTATTTCTTTTTATAGATAGGTACGGTGGAGCAGGGTTCTCCATACATCAAACTTTTCACTACAGGGGTCAGCAGACGGGTGATCTCTACATACGCAGCTTCTCCTGCTCCCTGATCGCCACATCCTTTGATAACCACGCGTTTATCAGCATATTCATGCACATCGATAGCCGCCAGGTTTTTCATAAACTGTACCTGGTGTACGTGTTTTTTATTGCCAAAAGCAGCAAAATTAGCTATCGGTGAGAGGTAAGTCATTACGAGCATATATGCCCAGAATGGTATTACAGCATCTGCAGTGCAGATGATCGCTACATTCTTATTGCGGTATTGTTCCCAATCGAGTGACTGAAGTGCCGTCCTGAAATCTTTCTCCTTGAGGATCAATTCCATAAAGAGGTACTGCTTCAGATCAAATTCAACGATTTCTTCTTTTGGATAATAGTCTTCCAGGTCCAGGGTAATCAACCCGCTTTGTGCTACCTTATTTACAATCTCTTCCATAAGCCCGACTTTTTACTATGCAAAGGTACTAAAAGTATCTATGGGATGGCCGGCTGAGGCACCGCTGTGTATCATGACTTAAGCGATGAAAATAAAAGGGGGAAAACAAAAACGCCAGGGGATAAGCCCTGGCGTTTTTTATATTCAGTTATTTGAAGATTTCTTATTCCTTAAAAGAATTTGCTACGGTTATCTTCGATTTTGCTCAGTTTCTTCAGTACTGAGAACAGCTGCTGATCTAAGGCAGAAAGCAGGCTCTGTTCATAAACACGGCTTACGCTTTTTGGATCCTGAGGCTGACCGGAAGGTTGGAAAGCATTTACTTTGATCACGTATACACCTGCATTACCTTCTATAGGAGTAGATACTTTTGCAGTACCCCAGCCCTTATTGAATGCCGCACCTACTACACGTGGTTCAAAACCTAAGCTGGCAACAAACGGAGTTCCGAAAGAGAGATTATCCGCAGTTTGTACTGGCTGGTTAGTTGCTTTCTGCGCAGCATCCAGAGAAGCAGGCGACTGCATTTTTTCAATGATCTGGGCAGCTTTTTTGTTCTTTCTTACCTCAGCTTCTACGGAAGGTCTTACATCTTCCAGGGCAGCGGTACCTTCTGCACGTACTGCTGTCAGTACAGCTACTACATAATTATTATCAAAGGTAAATACGTTACTAACGTCACCTTTTTTAGCATCGTATGCCCAGCGAACCAGTTCACGTGCCTGACCGATACCCGGAATCGTGTGATCCATAGGACGGAGGTTGTCAGCGATACGTTTGTTCAGACCATTCTGTTGAACATTTTTTTCGAATGTTTTCCAGTCACGGTTCTTGGCAGCAAATTCATTTGCTTCAGCATATGCTTTACTATCTGTTTCGCGGCTTGGAGTTACCGGTTTAGCGAGATAAGCAATTTTCACTGCCTGGCCAATATTCTTCTGATCCATGATTTCGATCAGGTGATAACCTGCCAGTGTTTTTACCACACCGATAGTTCCTTTACTTTTTTCCAGCGCGAAATCTTTGAATTCTTTCAGGAAATCAGTGGAAGGTGTTACATCGTATTCACCACCAGTTGGTTTGCTTCTTACATCATCAGTGTATTGTTCTACCAGGGCTTTGAAATCAGCACCACCTCTAACAGCTCTTTCGATACTATCGATACGGGCTTTAGCAATTGAATCAGGTAAACCACCACCTTGCTGGTTCTGAGTAGCCACTAATATATGACGTACTTTAACACTGTCTGGTAATAACTTACGATCGATCATTTTTGCAAAAACGATCAGGTTGTTATCATAATATGGTCCGAACACCGCGCCGTTGGGTAAACTTAACAGGGTGTCTTTCTGAGGAACCATCAATGCACTCTTTGCAACATAGCTATCATAGAAAGGCAGATCAGAGTTGCGGTTGATAAAAGCAGCAACATCGGAGTTGCTGATAGTATCCAGTTCCTGCCTGGCTTCGAACAGCACTTTCAGTGCGGCAGCTGTATCGGCAGCAGAAGGTACTACATTGAAAGAGATATAATCTACTTTGCGGGACTCTTCTGTTTTGAACAGTTCTTTATGGTTAGTAATATAACTATTCAGTTCGCCGTCTGTTAATGTAATAGTGGAGTCAGCGATAGTAGCGTAAGGAACTGACACATAAGAAATAGATGCCAGCTGTCCGTTATCCTGGATCTGCTTTTCAGCTAACCATTTTGGATAATATACCGCTTGTTTGATCAGGGAAAGATATTTTTCAGAAATCCTTGACTGAGCAATGTAATCTTCCAGTTGTAACAGACCAGCACGCCTCTGACCGGTTTTATCCTGGCTGATGCTGGCAAGTACCTGTTGCATAAGGGCACGATCAAATTGTCCTGTCTTTTCGTCAGTAAACTGCTGGGTAACAATCGGGCTCGGATTTTTACCAGTGAACTGATCTTTGATCTCTTCATCTGTTACAGCCAGACCCAGTTTCTGATACTGAGCATCCATAATCTGTTTGCTCAGGAACTGGTTCCAGGCAGATTCACGTGCCTGCTCGGTAAGCTGATCGTTCAGGACATTATTACCCTGACGCATCCGGTCTTCAGTAGTTTTGATCATCTGCTGATAGTCGGAGAATTCGAGTTCTTCACCATTTACTTTACCTACAGTCGTGGAACGGCGAATAAGAGAGTTTTTGCCAAAAAAGGCATCTTGTAACAGGAAGCTGACAATAGCCAGGCAGATCACTACTACGATCACCACGGCATATTTATCCCTGATCTTCTGAATAACTGACATATATTATATAGTCTAAATTTTTTAAGGAAAGCAAAAATAGAATAAAATAACTGTAACTACAAAACAGATTTTATTGCCTCAAACCCAATACAGGAAAGGATTTCGGCCAATTTAGCGGGAAATAGATTTAAGTCTTCATTCACAGGTTATCCACATTTGTCATGATTTTTGTACCAGGTTATATGTTATACCCGGGGATTTTTCAATACGGCTATGGGCCATTATTTCAAGATTTTTACCTTCTTCAGAATATGGGTCTGTTTATTCACATTTTGCGGAAGGCAATTTCTTCATTCACATCAAAGTGTGCACAAAGAATGATGTAAAGCTAAAAAAGCGTTCTTAACCTGATATAACTTTTTAGTTGTAGTTTATCCACATCGACTGTTAAAAAAGCGGTACTATTTGTCCAATATCGTGGTAAAAACCTCACTTCAGGTACCTGAAAACTAATTTTGTTATTTCCGGGGGAAGAGGTCCGGGTCTTCAAAAGTGATTTTTGGGGATTGTTAGCCTCGGCTGTTAACATGTTTTCAATAGGGTGACGTCAAAAAAAATATTCACCGTAAACGATATCCACGGGTGTGGATGAAAGTAGGTTTTTCCAGTACTGTGGCTGATCTTGATTGTTAATTTCCTGTGGATAGCCAACACAAAAAGAATAACAACTACATTTGTACATCGTGGTAAAAATTAGTTTTCACATATTCACAGCCCTAATAGTAGTGGGTTTTTCTTATTTAAATAAATAAACTATATATATAATTATGAAGAGGGAGCTGGAAATTGCAAAAAGCGAACTGCAAAAAAAAGGGTACCTGGATTTGCCGGTCGACGTACGCCTGGATCTCTTTGCAGAAATCGAACGGTTAAAGAAGGAAAAGAATGCGATCGTCCTGGCACATTATTACCAGGAACCCGACATTCAGGATGTGGCCGATTACATCGGGGACAGTCTGGGCTTAAGTCAGCAGGCTGCCAAAACTGATGCAGACATCATTGTTTTTGCCGGTGTGCACTTTATGGCAGAGACAGCCAAGATCCTGAGTCCGCAGAAAAAAGTTTTACTACCGGACCTGAAAGCAGGATGTTCCCTGGCAGATAGTGCACCTCCCGATCTATTCAGAAAATTCAAAGAAAAGCATCCTGACCACCTGGTTATTTCCTACATAAATTGTTCTGCAGGTATCAAAGCACTCAGCGATATCATTTGCACGTCATCTAATGCCGAAAAGATCATCGAAAGCGTCCCCAAGGACCAGCCGATCATTTTTGCCCCCGATAGGAATTTAGGGGCTTATTTGGCCAAAAAAACGGGTAGGGACATGTTACTCTGGAACGGAGCATGTATGGTTCACGAGATCTTCTCCCTGGAAAAGATCACAAAATTGAAGATCCGTCACCCGAAAGCTAAGGTCATAGCCCATCCGGAATGTGAAGCAGCAGTACTTGAGATTGCAGATTACATAGGATCAACCACCGGATTGCTAAAGTTTTCTCAGAAAGATGATGCGCAGGAGTATATTGTTGTGACCGAAACAGGAATTCTTCATCAGATGCAAAAAGAAAATCCGGGTAAAACTTTCATTCCAGCGCCGCCAAATAACGCATGTGCATGTAATGATTGTCCTCATATGAAACTAAACACACTCGAAAAGTTATATCTGTGTATGGAATATGAGGAGCCAGAGATTACGATGAACGAACAATTGAGGATTGCTGCAAAGAAACCTATTGAGAGGATGTTAGAGATCAGCGCACGATACGGATTGTAGTTAATTGATTGATTATGATTAAGTTATAAATTAATAGCGATATAATTTTAGCCCAAAAGGCCCGGTTGTACATCAACCGGGCCTTTTTTATGCTCGTTGAATGGCTTATAGTTGCGATGAAAATTAGATGTTCGGGTGATTGGCAGGACGATTTAAATATAACGCGCTTATATTTGAAGGGCTTATAGTTGCGATAAAAATATTTTCCCTGTGGGGTCCTACGTGAAATTTCCATTCATTCAAAATATAGCGTCTTCATTTTTGAACGCCTTGTGGTAACGATGGAATTCCATATCTGATAATATGGTCAGGTATACTTTATTCTCGACGCTTTAAAATGAAGGCTTTACAGTTACGATAAACGATGTTATCCCGTAGGGGCCTACGGGAAATGGAGCTTTGTCGAAAGTATAAGGCTTTCAAAATTGAAGGGCTTATAGGAGCAACGAAAGTCTCAATTAGATAATAGGGTCGGGTATATGTTATTGTTGCGGCTTTAAAATGAAGGTCTTATAGTTACGACGGGCTGTATTTTGCTGTAGGTACCCACAGAAAATACCGGTTTGTCAAAAATATAAGACCTTCAAAAATGAAGGCCTTATAAATGCGATGAGAAATTGGATCCTGACTATTTACGGGAAGGATAAAATGTAGAGCGCTTCGCGATTTACCAGAAATTAATGAGCTAATTACAATTTTGCTCAAAGACAGCGTGTGGGATTAGGAAAGTCCGCCGTTGCAGAAAATAGTACTTCCGTTGATATAGTTATTAGCCACAACTCCAACAATTGCGTGGGCTATTTCTTCAGCCGTACCAACTCTTCCTACAGCAATTTGTTCTGAAAATTGTTCGAATGTCGCACGTTTATCTGCTTCATTCAAAAAGTTCCACCAGGGAGTGTCTATTACTCCCGGAGAGATTGCGTTCACACGAATTGGTTTGAGATCCTTAGCCAGGATTGGAACCATTACTTCCAGAGCGCCGTTGATGGCAGCCAATCCGGCTGTGCCAGACAGGCGGGCTGTCGTAGAGGATGCTGTAAGAATTGTGATACTTCCATTTTTGCTGAGGTAGGGTAGGGCGGTTTGTATAGTTTGCAGGTAGGGCCAGAATTTTTTCTCAAAACCTTCCCGGAGGTCATCCAATGAGAGTTCCTGAAATAATCCGCCACCTTTTGCACCGCTAAGGGTGATAACCAGATGATCGAATGAGCCGGTTGACGAAAAGAAGTTTGTTAGTTCATTTTTATCGTTACTATCTAATGCTGCCACTTTCAACTCAGGATCGGATACACGAAGTGCGTCTAATTTTTTCTGATCACGTCCTGTTACCGTTACGTCTCCGGTTAACCTGAATAACATTTTTGCAGTAGCCAATCCGATACCTGAGGTGCCGCCGGCAACAACTGCTTTTTGATTGCTAAGATCCTTTGTCATTGTCTGTTTGTTTTACAATGCAAAGTTTCAAAGTTGTTGGTGGGAAAAATTGTTCAAAGAATGCAGATCATTGACCAGATACTGCAGATTCAATTTTATTTTCTTGCTGGCGGTATACAAGGGGAGTCAGCCCGGTCGATTTCTTAAAGAAACGGCTAAAGGCAGCCGGCTCGCTAAAGTTTAACTGATAAGCTATTTCGGCGGCAGACAGGGAAGTGGATCTTAGCAACACTTTGGCTTCCTGTGCCAACATCTCACTAATAGCATCCGAGGCTGTCTTGTTGCTGGCACTTTTTACAGTTCTATTCAGATGATTGGGTGTAACATGAAGCAGTTTTGCATAATCGGCAACTTGTCTGAGAGATAGAAAATGCTCGCCAACCAATTTATAGAACTGAGTTATTAAATAGGAGCTGGTACCTGGATCTGGTGGTGGAGCTGAGAGGTTTTGTCTTTCGTAGCTTCTTTTTGCTGTCAACAACATCAGGTAGAGATACATTTTTATTGCAATGTCCCTACCTGAATTCATTTCCTGCAGCTCCTGATTTATTTTAAGAAGGAGGGACCTTAGTTCTTCTATCTCTGCCTTGTTACATTTGAAAATCTGCTGGCCCGCATAGTTAAGGAATGGAAATTCGTATCCCAGTTTGTTTTGTGAAATCAGGTCCTGGATAAAACTTTCTTCAAATAAGAGGTAATATCCAAATATATCCTGGCTGACATTTGACTTGGCATGTATTTGCCCAGGGATGGAAAAGTTAATTGTGCCTGCGCCAGCTTCAAAGTGTTCCAGGCCGAGTTGTATCCGGAGGGAGCCGTTGATGAGTATTCCAAATCTGAAAAAGCCGGATTTTGCGGGACCATAGTCGGGTATCATTCCATCTGTGGAATAAATTTCGAAGCCTGGAAGTCTTTTATTGTTTGCCAGCTGGTGGTAGCCGAACGGGGAGCTTTGGGTCTTGTCTCTGTGAAGATCTGCGTGTTGAGAGGAGAGGTGATGGGTTGGAATGTTACCAGGTAGTTTCATACTACCAAAAATACGAATGATCCATTATCTGTCAATAGAGGATGGATCATTCGTATTTTGGATTTCAGACTACTTCTTCCACCCATATAAAGTCAGCTTCTGTTTTACGAAGGGAGAGATTATAGCCGGCTACCATGATAGATATTGGATCTCCCAGAGGAGCTATCTTTTCTACTTTTACGGTTTCACCGGGTACGCATCCCATTTCCATTAACTTGATGTGCAGATCATCTTTTTCAAAAGACGTGATAACAGCACTTTTACCTATAGCAAGCGAAGACAATTTAATCACTCCTTTTTTCATCCGTTGTAATTTAATCTTTAATGCCTGGTGCTTTTTTTCAAACTTAGCAGGTGATAAATTGTATATCTTACTAAGGTCGATGTTTGATGGAACAAAGGTACAGGCTGAGTCCCAATCGAACAAAGACAGATGAGGGCGAAACGGAAATTTCACTATATTTTTACATTCTCAATTACTTACAAAACACAGCGCACGGGTTATGGCTATCAATTTTACCGCTCATGAGGTGAAACTAAATCTTAAAAAAAGGACAGGATTAAAGACTTTTATAAAGAATCTGTTTAGCAGGGAAGGGCAGGGACTGCGGAATCTGCATTACGTTTTCTGTACAGATGAATACTTATTGCAGATCAATCAGGAGTTTTTGCAACACGATACCCTTACAGATATAGTAACATTTGAGTTAGGAGAGGACCCTGCGATTACCGAAGGGGAAATATATATAAGTGTAGATAGGGTAAAAGAAAATGCATTGAAGTTTAAAGTTACCGAAGAACATGAACTGCATCGGGTAATTTTTCACGGGGCTTTGCATTTATGTGGATTTAAAGATAAAACTAAAGAACAGTCTGCACTGATGCGGCAGAAAGAGAATGAATACCTGGAACTTTACTTTGGAATAAACTCATAATGTTCCACGTGGAACATTTATTAAACCCCGGGATTAGATACATCCCGGGGTTTTGTTTTTGTATGGCCTCCCAAGCCTGCTGCTTCTATCGGCAAGCAGACCATGATAGCTTTTCCGAGTTCCTAACTAGCCTGCCATGATCTCATTTACCTAATACGCAATCATATGGGAGCCTCATGTTTGTAGCCTGGTTCAAACCGGAGAATTGAGAATACATGTTTTCAATCACAATTAGCAAAGAGCAATGGATCATCCTTTGATATAGCAGCGCTATTGAGAGGGTAGTCATGTTGTATCGGGTATGAATTCCACCATGCCAGGCTGTAGGTATATAATCCCGAACCTTCCCAGATAGGTAAGTCTAAGCGTTTAGGTCCTTCCTCTTTGATAGCTTCTACTACTCTCGGACATTCCATAATAAGGGTTCTCCAGGTCTGTGTTACAGTAACCTCTGGATTAATCCATCAAATGTTAAACTGAATATGGTTCATTATACCTCTGAACCAGGCGTAATTAACGGAGCTTTCTTTACTATAACTCATCTGTAAACTATAGTCTATCCATATATAAGCCATATATAACCCATATCTTTTAAATATGGGTTATATATGGCTTAAATATGGGTTATATATGGGTTATATATGGGTTATCTCAGGGAACGCACTATGGTAGAAGCTTTGCTGAGACGATGTAAATACTGTATTATGTATAGATTTATAAATGAATGGCCTTTATAGTAGATAAATAGGTTATACCTGCTCAAATACAAATTAATGTATGTCTTTGATAGGCTGTACAGCTTAGGCTGATATATGTATCAGGGGCCTGATGATTAGCAGGGGGGACGTGTATTCTTTAGAAATGGATGATTGTTATATGCTTCAGATAGGCTTCATGTATGAAAGTATATTCACTACATGTCCCCGGGGGATCTCCCATATCGGATGGAAGTAACAGTGTTAGTTGATCAGTAGTTATGTGGTTGAGGTGGCTTTATCTGAGATGAGATTACTACTGTTTGTTACACTGCGACTGTTGCGCCATAAGAGTGAAAATAAAGAACGGCTTGCTTGACTTATAGTGTATTAATTAGGATTCAAAGTTCGGCAACCCTGCGATGCCCTTTGGGTTAGAAATGGCAAACCAAGAGATATATTCCCTGATGGTGCTACCTACACTGTTTATTATTAAATGTTGGATGTGTCCGCCTTATAAATGTAGGATACGATTCTGGGATGGAGCGGTATTGATACGGGTAGAATTTTAAGATATATCATGATGAGTAAATGCTGATGGGGACGGAGATAGTACAATTGGGTGGATAGAAAGTGTAATCGATGCTGACTATACGACTCGTTCCCTGGACCGAAGAAGTTCAGCAAGAGAGAAAATAGTATGATTCTTCTTGTGCGTATAAAGGAAGATTAATTGGAGCAGCCTGGAGAATTGATAAGAAATAACTAAAGGGGTACCGAATATCATATAAAGAGGATCTTCCTTTCATTAGATATATTGGCGAACTAGGTGGATTATTCTGGTATATCTCTTTTCAAAAGAGTGGATTGGGTTGACCAATTTCTTCTTTATATTTGGAAGACCGGCTCATTATGGAACATTCTTAAAGATGTTCCACGTGGAACATTATATATCCTTCCTTCTATGTACTTTTGCATTTCTATTTAAACAAAATTATGTTTCCATCTTACGATGTTATTGTGGTAGGCGCCGGACATGCCGGTTGCGAGGCGGCGGCAGCTGCTGCAAATATGGGGTCCAAGGTATTGCTGGTAACCATGAATATGCAAACTATAGCTCAGATGAGTTGCAACCCTGCAATGGGGGGCATCGCCAAAGGTCAGATAGTAAGAGAGATTGATGCCCTGGGTGGATACTCTGGTATAGTTACAGATCAGTCAATGATACAGTTCCGCATGCTGAACCGTTCAAAGGGACCAGCTATGTGGAGTCCTCGTACCCAGAATGACCGTATGCTGTTTGCTGCAAAATGGAGAGAAGCATTGGAGCAAACTCCCAACGTAGACTTTTACCAGGATATGGTAAAGGGACTTTTAGTGAAAGATGGTATTTGTTATGGTGTGGTAACCGGACTCGGTCATGAAATAAAAGCGAAGTCAGTAGTATTAACCAATGGTACTTTCCTGAACGGAGTGATGCATATTGGAGATAAACAATTCGGTGGAGGAAGGGTAGCAGAAAAAGCGGCGACTGGAATTACCGAACAACTTGTTTCTCTTGGCTTCGAAAGTGACCGTTTGAAAACAGGAACGCCTCCAAGAATTGACTCAAGGAGTCTGGACTATTCAAAAATGGAAGAGCAGCCGGGTGATGAAGTGATCACTGGTTTTTCTTTTTTAGATGTCGAAAAGATCAAACCGGAACAACAAAGAAGTTGCCATATCACTTATACCAGTGATAAAGTACACGAAATGCTGAAGACTGGTTTTGACAGATCACCTATGTTTCAGGGAAGGATTCAGGGAGTAGGTCCGAGATACTGTCCAAGTATTGAAGATAAGATCAACCGGTTTGCAGAAAGAGACAGGCACCAACTGTTCGTAGAACCGGAAGGTTGGAATACTGTGGAAATTTATGTCAACGGTTTTTCAACATCACTTCCTGAAGACGTACAATATAAAGCACTGCAGTTGGTACCCGGATTTGAGAATGTTAAAATGTTCCGTCCAGGGTATGCGATAGAGTATGATTACTTTCCACCAACCCAGTTGCAATTCTCGCTGGAAACTAAACAAATCCAGAATTTGTTTTTTGCTGGACAAATCAATGGAACGACTGGTTATGAAGAGGCAGCTTGTCAGGGATTGATGGCAGGTATCAATGCTCATCTGAAAGCAAGTGGTCAGGCGCCATTTGTGTTGAAGAGAAGTGAAGCATACATAGGAGTGTTGATTGACGACCTGATTAATAAAGGTACCGATGAACCTTATCGTATGTTTACTTCGAGAGCTGAATTCAGAACTTTGCTAAGACAGGATAATGCAGACCTCCGTCTGACTGAAAAAAGTTTTGAAATGGGTTTGGCCGGACAGAACAGATTGGATAAAGTGACATTGAAGAAAGAAGGGGTGGAGAAGATAAAAAGTATCCTGAAGGAATTACCGATTGATCCGGAAGAAATAAATCACCTGCTGGCAGAAAAGAATTCTTCACCACTTCCTCAAAGGATGCGTGCCTATCAGATTTTGTTAAGACCTTCTCTGGATATTTTTTCTATGAAGAATAGCGTAGCGAAAATCGGAAAAGCACTTGCAGAATTTAGTGACGAAACTTTGGAGCAGGCAGAGATACAGATCAAGTATGAAGTCTACATCGAAAAAGAAATTGATCTGGTAAAAAGAATGAGCCAGATGGAAGACCTGATTATTCCTGATAGTTTCGATTATTCAAAACTCGTTTCACTAAGTACAGAGGCAAGACAGAAATTTAATAAAATTCGTCCGCGTACATTAGGCCAGGCAAGCAGGATCAGTGGAGTGAATCCAAGTGATGTTCAAATCCTGATGGTGTATATGGGTAGGTAAAAAAAAAGTTATTGAATTGAAAATAAAAAATACATGCTTTCTATGGGCATGTATTTTTTTTGTCTATATTCGTTTGTCGACCAAAATCTGAGGACCCTGAAAAGATGAAAGAGACTGAACCTATGACTCGACTGAAACAATTTTCATCCACGAAGAATTTCTAACGAAGCAGGTTGAAATTTATTTATAGCCAGTTCCACTGATGAGCATTTAGTTTGAGCTATGAATTTATTCACCACCGGATTTCCTGGAAAATTTACCAACAACTATTTCTCGATCTAACTATATGGATAAATGTGACATTGCAATTCAATGTAATGTAACATCGTTCCAATTATATTCATTCATTCAACATAATGAATAACGATTAAAGTTAAGGTTAAATTAGAAGTATATAGTACCCGGTCCGTTTCTTCGGACTGGGCTTTTTATTCGAAAAGCGTTAAATTATTGATTATCAATTAATTAACTACTTTAAGAGCGACCTCATTATCTCCTTAAATTTCGACGATCTCTTAATGGGTAATATGATTGGCTCAAAATGGGGTGTGTTAAAGAAAAAGGGCTTTAAAATGCTTTTTTCTACTTTATATCATATTTAGTAATTTGTCTAACCAAAAAAGTCCCAATATATGCTCAATACCTTACTCACCTGCACCCTTTTATTATCCTCGACAATGCTACCAGCACAAACTGATACAACGAAGGAAAAATATTTGCTGATCGGTACCTATACAAAAAGTGCGGAAGAGGGAATTAATGTTTATGCATTTAATACCAGTACAGGAGCGTTACGTTATGTGAGCACTACCAAAAATGTAGATAACCCATCTTACCTGGTTATTGCACCTGATCAAAAACATGTGTATTCAGTAAATGAAAATAATGAAGGAGGAGTAAGCGCTTTCGAATGGGATACAACCAGTGGTGAACTGACTTTTCTGAATAAGCAAGCTTCAGGTGGAGCCGCACCTTGTTACATCACTACCGACGAGGATGGCAAATATGTAATTGTGGGAAATTATAGTGGAGGAAGTTTATCCGTATTACCTGTTCGTGCTGATGGAAAAATTGATGCACCGGTACAGACCATCGAACATACAGGTAGAGGGCCAAACAAGGAGAGACAGGAAAAACCACATGTGCATTGTACCGTATTTGGTCCGGACCATAAATCATTGTATGTGTCTGATCTGGGTATTGACCAGGTTGTCATTTACTCTTACAGACAGGGAGATGTGTTACCACTGATACCGGCAGATACCGGATACGCTTTAGTACCTCCCGGATCTGGTCCGAGACATATTACTTTTCATCCCAACGGAAAATGGGCATATGTCATTCATGAACTGGACGGAAAAGTGACGGGCTTTAATTATGTAAGAGAGAAACTGATTCCTTTCCAGACTATATCAACTTTACCTGCAACCTACAAGGGACCTGTGTCGGGTGCAGACATTCACATTTCTCCGGATGGGAAATTTTTGTACGCCTCCAACAGAGATAAGTTGAACAACATTGTTATCTATAGTATAGATCGTAAAAATGGACAGTTGGTAAAAAAAGGGGAACAGGCAACAGGTGGAAAGGCACCGCGCAATTTTATGATCGAGCCAGATGGTAACTTTTTATTAGTAGCAAATCAGAATACCGATAATGTAGTAGTGTTTAAAAGAAATAAAACGACCGGCTTATTAAAAGCTACCGGGCAGGAAATTAAAGTTCCTAAGCCGGTATGTTTAAAAATGATCGGCAGTAACTAATAAGAATGGGCTACTTTACTGTGTGTCTGATTGGCATAACTTTTTCGGAAGAACTTAAAAAGAATGACTATGAAAAAGAAAGTGGCAAAACCGACAGATAAAAAGTCCGAATTAAAAGAAGACGAAAAATTTCCGGGTTATCCTGCCTATCCGTCAAATGAAGATATCACTTACAGGGGTGAACAGGAAGATCTTGATGTGGAAAAAGTAACCAGGTCCTCCCGTATCAATAATGAACTGGCGAGAGAGTCATCCGGTAATCCGGCTGAGCAGGAAGAGGGTGAGGAAGGGCTTGATGTTCCGGGAGCAGATCTTGATGATGAGAATGAACGGATAGGAGAAGAGGATGAAGAAAATAATTACTATAGTTTAGGTGGAGATAGGCATGAAGATTTGGAAGAAGGCAACAACGAGCCATGACGACATATTATAATAATGGAGTTAGCAGTCTGCATAAAGCATCAATGAACCTTTCCCAAATGGAACGGTTTTTCCATAGACGTCGTTCGATGTGAACAGAATCCTGTAGGTCCTGTTCAAAGGCTGAATTTAACTTGTGCAAAAATTGTTTGTCATAAACAACTACTGCAATTTCACTATTCAGATAGAAACTCCGGTAATCCAGATTAACAGAACCAACAATGGCAAGATTATCATCTATTGCAATTGACTTGGCATGTATAAAACCCTTTTGATAGAAATAAACTTTTACTCCGGTATCAAGCATAGACTTGATGTAAGACTGTGCTGCATGTTGAACAAAAAAAGAATCTCCTCTGAAAGGTAATATCAGTTGTACAGTTTTGCCGGCGAGTGCAGCCATCTGCAAAGCAGTTAATATTTGTTCATTGGGAATGAAGTACGGATTACTGATGCGGATGGAACGTTTTGCCAGATTGATCGCCATCAGAATAGTCTGCATTGCCATGGGAAATTCTGAATCAGGTCCGCTGGCAACAATATCCACAAAACAATTCTCACGAAGATCGGAACGGCGGAAGTAGGGAGGACCGAAAGGGAAAGTTTTTTTGCTGCAATAACGATAACTCATCATGAATTGCAGTTGTAATAAATTGACAGCATCTCCTTCCAGTTTTAGATGAGTGTCTCTCCAGAATACCGGATTTTTTTCGTTGTTAAGATAACGGGCATCCATATTGATACCTCCTGTAAATCCTACTTCTCCATCTATGATGATGATCTTTCTGTGATTACGGTAGTTGGCGTTGAGATAAAAATTGATCAGTACCGGTGAGAAAGAAAAAACTTCTGCGCCATGTTCTTCCAGCAGATCAGGAATGTCTCCGATGTCATCGCTTCCGAGGTCGTCATATATAAATCTGACTTCTACTCCCTCTTTTAATTTCTCAACAAGAATATTTGCAACTTCATTCCCTACATCATCTGCAGCAAAAATGTAGTACTCAATATGTATATGATGTTTTGCTGCTCTTAATGCTTCCATAACTGCCGGGAATTTTTCTTCACCGTTCAGCAGGAGTTGCACGCGATTGTCGCGGGAAAGTACGGAGTGTCGGGTGTTCAGTAACATGGCAGATATTTCCTGCTTGCTTGCTACCAGGTGCCTGAGCTGTATCTGCAGATGTTCTATCTCTTTCCTTTGAGACTCCCAAAAACGCAACATCAATGTTTCGTCTTTACTGCCTTTGAGGGTAAAACGGCGTTTTTTACGGAGATCCCTACCGAGGTAATAATATACTACTAATCCCAGTATGGGTAGGAAGATCAACAGCATGATATAGGCCATCGCTTTGACTGGATTACGGTTTTCCAGCAAAATAGTGCCCACTATTCCGATAAAGGAGAGTGAAATGAGCACATAACCGGTGATTTTCAATGCTATATGCCAGTCTGTGCCCCAGAGGAAATATAATATCTGATACACGCAGTTGCTTCTAAATAATTAAGAATAAAGGTAATGGTAATATTATTAGAATAAATTATCCCCATCAATCGTTCTTAACATAAATTATCATTTTTTTTGTTCTTACAACGAACTGTACATGAAGGAATCAATCCTTATCAAACTTGAGGCCTCACGCCGGGAGCTACTGGATCTGGGACTACGTAACCCCTTGTTGAATTACCGTTTACCCCTTAGTCGTGGAGTGCATATTGAACAGGAAAGCGTTGCCAATATATACGAGGTATTGGTGAAGCAGGGAAAGGCAATGACCTTTCTCCCTAAAACTGATCAAAAAGAAAAGAAAGAAAAAGAAGGCGATGTTGCTGAACCTCCACTGCCACTGCAGGAACCGGAGGAAATAGTATATGATACACGCTTGCAGACAACTGAAACAGCGGTTGCATTACAGAACAGGTTATTAAATACCTATTATGCTGCACGTACCAGCCTGGAAGAACAGGGTGTAAATATTCTGTTCCTGACATTAGGTATGTTGAAGTGGTATGAAAAAGATAATGGTAAAGAGTTGCGGCAGGCGCCATTAATATTAATACCTGTTTCTCTAGAGCGATCCAGTGCAAGGGAGAAATTTCGTTTACGCTATACCGGTAGTGA
Source organism: Chitinophaga sp. CF418 (assembly GCF_900142925.1). GTDB lineage: Bacteria > Bacteroidota > Bacteroidia > Chitinophagales > Chitinophagaceae > Chitinophaga. Next base: position 285,567 of record NZ_FRCN01000002.1, on the reverse strand, counting down.
GGTGGAGATGAACCTTAGCTTGCAGACTAAGATAAAAGCAGAATTTGGTATTGCACTTCCCGATATGCCGGAGGCAGATGAAATAGCTGTCGCTGATTATATAGAGCAGATCTCAGCAACTATCAACGGTATGCAGGATTGGGAGGTTATTACTGATGCTGTAGAACTTGGGTTTTTCTCCTTTGGTAAATTAATGCTCTACCATGATCTTGATAGTGCTGGATGGCCTGCCGATGAGCAACCTGCTGATCATCCTATTCTGCAGAGTCTTTTCGGAGATGGGTTCAAAGAGAATGCACCAAATCTTTCCGATAATGTATTTATTGATACAGAAACAACCGCCGATGAATTACATCAGGTAGTTGATGCAGATGGCTCTCAACTTTTGGCGATGCTGGCTGTGCAGGAAGGACGTAATCTTGTGATACAAGGACCTCCCGGTACAGGTAAATCTCAAACTATTACTAACCTCATTGCCAATGCAGTTGGTGAAGGAAAGAAGGTGTTGTTTGTTGCTGAGAAGATGGCTGCGCTGGAAGTAGTGAAACGTAGGCTTGATAGTATTCAATTGGGAGAGGCATGTCTTGAACTGCATAGTCACAAAGCAAACAAGAAAGAACTGCATCAGGAATTAAGAAGAACATTGGAACTGGGCAAGCCAGCTATTCTTCAACTGCAGCAGGAAGTAACATTACTTGACGATTACAGGAAAGAGTTGAATGATTACAGCACTGCTGTAAATACACCTGTCGGAGAAAGTGGTATTACTCCTCATCAGTTGATGGGTTATTTGTTAAAACTCAAAGAACAGTTTGCAACAATAGCATTACCCCGCATAGCTATACCCGATATTGATGCATGGAATGCATTGCGCATGCAACGTGCAGAAGCGATGGCCGCAAGGGTAGAGAACAGACTTGCAGAAACAGGTATACCTTCGGCATTGTTGTTCTGGGGGAGTGAGTTAACGGTATTAACTCCTGCCGGCCAGGATAAATTAATACCCATATTACAGAAAGCAGAAAGTACAACTATTTCCTTGCAACATGAAAGTGCTGTTATCGCCGGTCAGGTAGGATTAGCAATGCCGCTCACCAGGAAATATAGTATGGACCTGTCGTTCTTTGTACAACTCGCATCTGTGCGTCCGGATATATCAGGAGTACAATTGAAACATCCTGCATGGCTGCAACAGAAAGAAGATATCAAAGAGCTGATCGAAACAGGTAAACGCTTACGCCAGATCCATCAGGTCTATGATGCTGTTCTGATACCTGAAGCATGGGATCAGCAGGTACTTGAAATGCGGCAGAACTTACTGGCCTATGGAGATAAGTGGTATAAATTTCTGAATGGGGATTATAACAAGACCAACCGCCAGTTAGCTGCTTTATGTAAAGCAGGTGCGCCTGATGATCTGCAGGGTAAGTTATCATGCATCGATGCTATTCTGGAAGCAAGGCGATTAAGTAAACTGTTGCAGGAACATGAGACATTTGCGAAGGAATTGTTTGCACAGCGTTGGCAGAAGGGATTAACAAACTGGGAATTACTTGAAAGCATCGCTAATTATTTAACAGAAGTACACAAGCAGATTGGTTACGGCACATGTTCGTCCGTAATATTGGATTACCTGGAAAAGAACGAACCTGTAGAAATAGCTAAGCGGTACTATGATACACTGCTGACACACCTATCGCAACAGGGAGCAGCAATAGATGCAGTTGTTACTGCATTTGCACTGAATGATAAAAAGCGCTTCCTCGATATCACACCATTACTGCAAAGGCCTTATGAAGATCAGATCCTGCTGATGCAATCATGGATCAATGGATTACCTGAAATACATCATACTATTTCCTGGAACAACCTGGTAGAAACAGCCACAGCAGAAGGGTTTCAGATATTGACAGATGCAGTTGCATATTGGCCGGAAAGTGTGACTGCATTAAAAGGCGCATTGCAGAAAACATGGTATGAATATCTGTGGGAAAAAGCATTGATAGCGCATGCATCGTTACGCAAGTTTGAAAGATCAAGCCATGAAGCTGCAATAAAACAGTTTGTAAAATTAGATACACTTAACCTGCAATATAACAGGGCAAGAGCTGCATTAAAACATTGGGATGGTGTACCGCCATTGGAAGCTGGCGGACAGGTGAATGTACTGCGCACAGAATTTAACAAGAAGGCGCGGCATATGCCTATACGTAAATTGATGCAGGCTGCGGGATTAGCAATACAAGCTATCAAGCCTGTGTTCATGATGAGCCCTCTTTCTATTGCAAACTTCTTACCACCAGGATCTCTGCAATTTGACCTTGTAATATTTGATGAAGCAAGTCAGGTGAGACCTGTAGATGCACTGGGTGCTTTACTGAGAGGAAAACAACTGGTTGTAGTCGGTGATAGCAAACAGTTGCCACCAAGTACGTTCTTTGATTCATTGATGAAAGAAGTAGATGATGAAGAAAATGTAACTGCAGATATGCCCAGCATTTTGGGTATGTGTGATGCACAGGGTGCGCCGCAGAGAATGTTGCGCTGGCATTACCGCAGCAGACATGAATCACTCATCAGTATGTCCAATCATGAATTCTATGAAGACAAGTTAGTGATCTTCCCAAGCCCGGGTGCGGAACACAAAATGGGATTAGTTTATCATCATTTAAAAGATGCAACATACGACCGGGGTAAGACAAGAACGAATCAGCGCGAAGCAGATGCAATCACCGAAGCTGTGATCGAACACGCAAAAAATCACCCGGAGATGAGTCTTGGTGTTGTTGCTTTCAGCTCTGCACAAATGCAGGCCATACAACAATCATTGGAAGCGGCAAGAAAGAAAATGCCTGAGGTGGAAATGTTCTTCAAAGCACATCCGCACGAACCGTTTTTTGTAAAGAACCTGGAGAATGTTCAGGGGGATGAACGTGATGTGATCTTTATCAGTATTGGTTATGGCCGTACACCGGAAGGCACGGTGAATCTGTCTTTTGGACCATTGAATAATGAAGGGGGTGAGAAAAGATTGAACGTGCTGATCACAAGGGCAAAGCAACGCTGTGAGGTATTTACTAACCTGACTTCTGATGATATCGATCTGAATAAAACAGAAAGTGAAGGCGTACGTGCGTTAAAGAACTTCCTGTATTTCGCACAGCATGGTTCAATGCAAAGTGGATATACAGATGGCATGCCTGTAAATATTCCTTTTGAAATACTTGTTGCGGAGCATTTAACGGCAGCAGGATACAATGTAAAGAAGCAGATCGGCAGTAAAGGATTTTATATAGACCTGGCAGTAGTTGATCCGGAGCATCCTGGTAAATATATCCTTGGTATTATGTGTGATGGAGCTGCATATCATACTGCACGTTCTGCAAAAGATAGAGATAGACTGCGTCAGCAGGTGTTGGAGAATATGGGCTGGAACATTTATAATGTATGGAGTACAGACTGGTTCCGCCACCCGGCACGGGAGTTGAAAAGACTGATAACAGCTATTGAAAATATACGCGGAGGACAGCGCGATAATCAGGATATGAATGATGTACCTGAGGACGATTATACTATGATAAGAGAAGATGAAGAGGAGGGAAGTGATGTGCCTTTGTACGAGATGGCGGTATTGCCGGAAGAGATAGCGGCAAAAGATCTGCATCAGCATCCGGCTGATAAATTAAGATCATGGCTGGAAATGGTAGTACGTGTGGAAAGTCCTGTTCATGTGGAAGAAGTGACGCGCCGGATACTTGATGCAGCTGATGTATCGCGTGTAGGTAACAGAATACGTGATGTATTGAAACAAGCTATTGCAGATGCTGTTGGCAATGATTCAGTAGTTGTGAAGGATGAATTCTTGTGGGATTCGACGATGGAGACACCATTGGTACGTAGCAGAGCGAATCTTCCTGCTGTATCGCGCAGAATGACTTACATCGCACCTGAAGAATTACAGGTGGTGATTGAAAAGGTGGTAGGCGATGCAATTGCTATTACGATGTTTGCAGCAATATCAATTATTGCAAAGACACTTGGTTTTGCCAGGGTTACTGAAGATCTGAAAGTGGATCTGCAGGAAGCCATTGAAAAGGCTTTAACGGATGGCATTATTTACCAGGACGATGAATGGTTAAAAGTAAAATAGTCACTTTTTCAATATCAGATCTTCCTTAGCGGCCCAGCTGTTAATATCCTGTTTGCTGAGCGCAGCAGCCATTAGATCCGGAAATCTGTCTGGGGTGCAGGCAAAGACAGGAATACCCAGATTGGAAAAGAATTGTGCATTGCTATGATCATAAGCAGGCGCACCGTCGTCATTTAGTGCAAGTAATACGATTACCTGTACACCTGCTGCTATCAGCTCAGCTGCACGTTTCCGCATGTTATCATCGCTACCTCCTTCAAAGAGGTCGGTGATCAGCACAAGTACTGTATCAGCAGGTTTTGTAATGATCTGCTGGCAGTATGATAGGGCCGCATGAATATCAGTACCTCCGCCTAACTGCACACCAAACAGCAGGTCAACAGGATCATCCAGTTCTTCTGTGAGGTCAGCAACAGCGGTATCGAAAACAATCATGCGCGTTTTGATAGCAGGTATTGAGGCCATTACAGACCCGAAGATACCTGAGTAAACAACGGAGGTGCCCATTGATCCACTCTGGTCAAGGCAGAGGACAACATCTTTCAGAGAGGTTGTTTTACGTCCATAACCAATACGGGTTTCAGGAATAATCGTTTTGTATTCCGGCTGATAATGCTGTAAGTTCTTGAGTATGGTAGCATGCCAGTTGATTTCGTTGTGGCGGGGCTTTCTGTTACGAACACTTCTGTGAAGGCTACCTGTAATTGCCTGTAGCGTTGGTTGTGTCAACTTTTTCAGCAAATCATCCACTACTCTTTTTACAACTTGTTTGGCAGTGTCTCTTGTCTTGTCGGGAATGGCATGCCGCAAAGTTAATAATGTAGCAACCAGGTGTACGTCTGGCTCTACATTCTCGAGCATTTCTTTTTCCAGCAACATCTGTGTGATGTTCAAACGTTGCAAAGCATCGCGTTGCATCACCTGAACAACAGACGCCGGAAAAAATGTGCGGATATCTCCCAGCCAGCGGCTTACGTTAGGAGATGAGGGACCAAGACCTCCTTTCTTTTCACTATCATAAAGGGCTTCTAATGTCTTGTCCATTTGCAGTTCCTGTCCGCCAAGGGAGAACCCGGTGCCGTCTGCATCATTCCCTCCCAACACGAGGCGCCATTTATTCAGATCGTCCATAGATTATTATTTAATACCTAACATTTGTAATACTACAGGAACTCCTTTCAGTGCTCTTGCTGTATCTATGTTGTCAATCTCCTGCTGATGAATGCCAGCGTTGCCATTAGTTCCACTCTTTGCTTTTTCGCCGAGTTTTCTTCTTTCCGGTTTACTGAAATTGGAAAAGGTTCTCCGCAGTAAAGGCAGTAATTGTTTGAAGGCTTCTTCTTCCAGTTGATGCATCCAGTTATATACCACAGTCCAGAGATCATTATCTACAAGCAATAATGTACCACTGCCTTTGAGGAAGCCTTCCAGCCATGCTGCAGATATTGCAGGCGGCGTAGCAGAAGACATGGCATAACTAAATGTTTTTACCAGCTCATTGCCCGCAATTTGCCTGTGGTCTGTTAATAGTCTGGTAGCATAGCCGCCAATGATCGGAGCTGTACTATCGTTGCCTGCTATCTGAAAGAGTGTTTGTTGCCATTGTGTGGTAAGATCCGTTTCCTGTAATATCAGGATGGCATCATTCATACCATAGATAAGTTCCAGTAATTCCGTTGCAGCATCATCAGCAATAGAAATACAGGCAGCGGGCAGACTGACACAGATACGTGTGATCATTCCGGTAATGATATTTTCCACCAGTGATGCATCCGTTTTTCTTACGTTACCATACCGGCTTATTTGCACCAGGCCAGGTATGACAGTCATCAATTGCATTACATCGCCGGTAGCAGCGGCAAGATTATTTACCTGCTGTACTAATACTTCAACGGCAGTATGCAATTCAGCAGGGATAGCTGTTTCTAATAAGGTAACCACTTCTTTCAAAGAGGTAGTAGTACGTGCCTGATGCTGTACATATTGAGAGGAAGCTTCTTCCACCGTGTTGCCCCAGCTGCCCTTCTCAATGATATCTATCGAGAAGCCCGGATCCCATTGCAGGCGCCATTGTTCTTTAAAAGTGCCTTTACCGTTAGTACCGTAACGCTGACCCCATTGAATGCCGAGCATTTCCAGCCGGTGCAACAGGATACTTCGTTCAAGATCAGTTTCCTTACGAAGGTCAAGTACGTAATCTTTGAAATCTGCCGTCTGTGGCAGGCGTAATCTCTTCTGCTGTTTTTCGATGTCTGTCTGTAAGGGCGGTCGGGGAATATCTGAAGGAACTTCTCCAATCTTATCACTGATAATGAGTTCATTATTGATCAGCTGCATCATGAAGTCTTCTCCGTTGCAGAGCACACTGAGTGTAGCCTCGTTCAGCTCTTCCAATCCCGGCTTGGGCAGATGCCTGAGCGCTGTCAATGCAGATGAAAGACGAACCGCTTCCAACACATGAGCGACTGATATATCCTTTTGTTGTTCCCTGAATAATTTCGCTACGCGGGCCATCCAGCGGGTCCCGTCATCGGCAGGGTAGCGCCAGTTATGTTCATACCACCCAGGGGAATTGATACCGGCGCCATAGCCACTGCTATAACTTAGACGATTATAGGTCCATGGAATCCATGTAGTAGCTACTTTTACTTTAGGGAGGCCTTTCAGCAGATCATTATCATCTTTCGCCTTAGGCATATTGATGAGGGCAGGCGCATGCCAGGCACCACAAACAACGGCAATCTCTGTGAACATCTCCCTCTCTGCCTGCCGGATAGTTTTGCGCATATGTGCTTCACGCAGCTGTTCTTCTCTGTCGTAGGGAAGACGCAGGTCCTGACGTAATGCCTGTATACCTTCTGTTATCGCAGTAAATACTTCCTCTGGATTTTGCCGGTATTCAAACATATGTTCCCACCATTTCTCTTCATCTTCAAAACCAGCTGCGCCGGCCAGATAAGCGATAGGATTATATTTTACGGTACGGGCGTCGGGTATGTGAGGGGCAAGTGTGCTATTCAAAGATGGCGCTTCTTCAGCATCTGTCTTTGGTTCACGTGCTGCTTTTAATTCAAACTGATGCGCCATGGGTAAGTCCATAAAGCGCACCGGGATCTTGTTTTTGCGTGCATATAAAATAGCCTGCCATTCCGGCGAGAACGCCGCAAACGGATAGAATACCGCTTTCTGAGGAGCCTCCGGCTGATAGCAAAGAATAGCCACCGGTGGAACCAAATGTTCATTACCCACCCACTCCAGTATACCGTCTGCTTCGGGGGGGCCTTCTACCAATACAATGTCAGGCCGGGTCTTTTCCAGGTATTCCTTTACATGTCTGGCAGAACCGGGCCCATGATGTCGTATGCCTAATATGTGTATTGACATAAGGTCTGTTTATAGGTCGCGGCAGGCGCGGTAAATATCTTTCCAGTCTTCGCGGGTTTTTACCACTGTTTCCAGGTATTCCTGCCACACCAGTTTATCCTGTACAGGATCTTTTAATACCGCACCAATAATGCCGGCTGCCAGATCCGTTGCTTTTAGTTGTCCATCGCCGAAATAAGCTGCCATGGCCAGCCCGTTGTTCACAACAGAGATGGCCTCTGCAGTACTGAGAGTACCACTGGGCACTTTTATTTTGGTCTTACCGTCTGTAGTAACGCCATTTCTTAACTCACGGAAGATGGTTACAATACGGCGGATCTCTTCTACAGCAGGCTTTTCCGCAGGCAGTTCCATTACTTTCTCATAGCTTTCGACACGGCGTTTTACAATATCTATTTCTTCCTCGATGGAGTCGGGTACTGGTAATATCACTGTATTGAAACGGCGCTTCAATGCACTGGAAAGATCATTTACACCTTTGTCCCTGTTATTGGCCGTAGCGATGATATTGAATCCTTTTTGCGCCATCACAGCGGTATTCAGTTCAGGAACCGGTAAGATCTTTTCAGATAGTATTGTAATCAGTGTGTCCTGCACGTCAGCACTGATACGGGTTAGCTCTTCTATCCTTGCTATTTTGCCGGTTTGCATGGCCCGCATCACCGGCGTCTCTACCAATGCTTTTTCTGAGGGTCCTTCAGACAGTAGTCGCGCATAGTTCCAGCCATAGCGGATAGCTTCTTCACCGGTACCGGCAGTACCTTGCACTATCAGGGTAGAATCTCCACTGATAGCAGCAGCAAGATGTTCACTTACCCAGCTCTTGGCGGTACCTGGCAGTCCATATAAGAGTAAGGCCCTGTCAGTAGTAAGTGTCGCAACAGCGATCTCTATAAGTCTGCGGTTGCCAATATATTTGGGTTGTACTTCAAATCCATTCTTCAGTCGTCCTCCCATCAGATATGTTACTACTGCCTGTGGGGATAACTGCCAGGTGTAAGGACGCTTTTCAGTATCCTGCTTTTTCAACTCTTCCAGTTCCTCAAGGAACAATTGTTCGGCATGTTGACGTAGTACGTTTGACATCTTTATGTGCTTGAAAGTGATCGATTCGATTTATAATTATTTGAAAGCATTGTTGATCTGTACTTTAACGGACAAGAGCTTTCGTATATGTTCGCTGGTATTTCGCCAGGTAGCCTGGTACGCAGGCTCTTCCGGGGCAAGCTTTTCCAGTTCGTCTGTTATTACCGGCGAAAGCTGCAATACATGCTTATCAAAGAAATTACGGGTATACTGATAAGGATTACGGGCCATCCATTTTAATACCTCACCGGTAATTTCAAGGCCCCATTCATCCGTGCGGTTGCTCAGGTAATTAATCACATCCTGCGGATAATTACTGAACAGGCGTAATGCGTATGCTTCCTGTTCTGTAGCAGGTAGTAAGGGTATAACATCCGGATAAAAAGCAGTACTTTTTTGAAGCAATAATCTTAACCATACTGTATCCTTAAACCGGCCTGCTGCAAGTATAAGTGCAGGTATGAATCGTTTACCAAGATCATCTTTTTCAAAAAGTTCCAGCACCTCTTCTTTATCTGTGTTAAAAAGAGATTCCCACCATGAAGGAGGAACACAACCCATCAATTGAAAGAGGATATAGGCTTCCTCGCTGAGGTTCTTCTCATTACTCAGCGTAGCGATGCCGGAGTCAATAATCCGTTTATCAAGAGGCAGCTGTAAAGAAATGTGTAACGATTGGCCTGGTCCGCGGGAAATGGCACGCTGCAATATTTGCCAGTAAGATTGTACAATGAACGAGGACGGGATCTGCTTCAGGAGGGCCCAAACTTCATCTTTTACTTTCTGGTTTTTCTCCTGCAGAGCTTCCAGCCAGGAAAGATCATCTTCAGAGATATTAATGCGCATGATCTTCAGGAATTCTGTTCTGGTGGAAATATTCTCCTGAGTCCAGGTTTGTTGTAGCCACTCGCGCGCCATACCAGGATAGGATTGCCTGATCTCCTGCAATACCTGTCGGCGGTCTTCTGCACTACCAGTCTGCCAGCGATCTTCATTGCTTACGGCAAAAGGGAATTGCCAGTCAGGATTCATACTGCTCAGCCATTGTCCACGTTTTCCACATACAGTCATCGCAAGATGGCGTATACGTTTCTGTGAGACGGCAGTATCTAATAATACAGGAACATATTCCGGCACAACGATCTGTCCTTTATCATGACAAGCCTCCAGCCAATAGGTAACTAATGGTAACAGGTCCATATCAAGTGCATCCTGTAAGGCGTATATTGCCTGGATGCTGCAATAAGGACGCTCTTCTGCAGGGGCGGGGTCTAAAGGAATTCCACTGTTGTTAACAGGATTCACGCCGCTTTGCCTGTAGTTCAGCATAACTGCAGCTATATGTAGAAACTGTGTCTCCGCATCAAGGCTTTTATCCCTCATTATCTTTTCTGCCACAGGCGCCAGGTCTGCCGGAAGATCGGCAGGTGTTAACTGCTTTTTCCCCGTACCCAACAAAGCGGTATTGATAATATTATTCCACATGTCCTGCTATAATAATTTATAGGTACCATTATGCCATACGCCCAGGGGTTCGTATTCCTGTTCTTTTCCGAGTAAAGCCATATCCAAAGGATGGCCGCCACTCAAAGACAATAGTTTCCAGATATTCCGGAAGCTACTTTTCAGCGGCATGATCTGCTCACGCTGATCTTTCAGCCACCATTTCATGTTATGCTGAACAGGGGTGAGCTGTTGTACAATATACGGCCGTTCACTGCGGACAGGCATCTTTTCCGAAAGGGAAGTTTCTGCAGCTGCCAGCTCCTGCCATCCGGGTAGTCCATATGTATCCTGCAGGGAATTGTTGATGACCGGTTCTTTAATGATAGCCCTCAAAGGTACATTGGACTGAAAATAGACCAGTTCTGTTTCAATAGACATGCCGGGTGTTAGTAACAATTGCGGTCTTGACATTCCTCTGGCATAGAATTGTAGTACCAGCGCCGGCTGAAAGGTGTGGAGGCCGTACAGCCAATATTTTTCTGTTGTGAGATTATCTTCTTCTGTGGACTGTTTATTGAGGATCAACCAGGTATCTTTTGTGCCCGTCTGTTGTCGCAGCATTTCCTGGCTTTGTGTAAAACCCACAAGTGAGCGAAGTTCCTGTTGTAAAGCCGGGGAAAGGGTCTCTCCCTGGAGGAAGCCCTGAGTTACCAGGTAAATACGGAGGAACTGGTCCATGAATTCATGCTGCCAGCCTTCACTGTAAAAATTGATCTCTGATAGTGCGCGTACCATGCCGGCCAGTCCGGGCGCCTGTGCATCCACCATTCTGCGGGCCATGGTTTCCCAATAGGAAGTACCCTTCTCCGGCAGCTGTAGCAGACCATTACGGACGATGTCTTTCATCCACAGTAACAGCTCATAAATGCCATCTTCCACTTTCTGTTGCCGGGCCTGTTGCCTTTTGGCCTGTGCCGTTTCATCAACAGATTTTTCTTCCTTCTCTGATTGTTTTGTTTCTTTTTGAGCCCGTTTCTGTAACCAGTCATTCACCCAGGCAGGCGGAACATTATCTGTAAATAATTCCGGCTGCCGTGCATACAATAGCATTAATCCAATGCCATGTTTACAGGGGAATTTACGGCTGGGGCAACTGCATTTGAAAGCAATATTATCAGAGAGATCTATCTGTGTTTGATAAGGCTTGCTACCGCTTCCCTGGCATTCTCCCCACAAGGCAAGTTCACTAGCCCCTTTACTTACCCATTTGGCAGTACCGGCCAATGCCTTTCCGGCTTTCCTGGAAGGTTCATCTGGTGCCAACGCAAGCACCTGTTCTTCTGATAGGCGCAATGGATATATAGTTTAAAAAGTACTGTATACAAACAATGTTACGCCAGCAGCGCATGATAAATCCTGGTATATAACATCACAAGGTAAGTGATCAGGATAACAGAATTTAAGACCAGCAGCCAGTTTATATCTGTTTGCCGGTATTTATTTTTCACGCAAAGGATGGCGAGCGTAATAAAACCAATAAATAGTACGGCCGGAAAAACAAGTGTCCACTTACTAGGGAACACCAGATGAGCATTGACCATTTTTGCCTCCCATGATTCGCCCTGTCCCGCGATAAGCGGCAGGAGCCCCATAGCGAGAATGATAATAAAGATTCTCAGGGCTGTCTTTGCCGCAATTTTGCTGATTTTCTGACTCTTGCTTTCCTGTTGTTGCATAGCTTCTTCAAGATTTTAAAATAACATCCGGTTGCTAAGTTCGGGATTAAAATATTAGGAACCTATTGCCGGTTTGCGAAGATGAGTCCACCAATGAATAAATATGCCGAGCAGCAGGTTTAGTATACAAAAGAATGTCATCCATGGGTTTTCCCCTGCAAAGCCGCCTATGAATAACCAGGCAAAAAAGTAGAGATGAAACCAGCCAGGCACCAGCCATGTGACGGCGGGAAGTTTACCGGCCTGCAGGGTTCGTTTTTTCCTGAATCCCCAGATACTAAGTATCGGGAATAAGATGAGCAGGAAGATCAGTTTTTCCCTGCTTGTAATGCCGAACTTTTCATGTAGCCAGCTTGACATGGGAAAGAGGGTGATCCATAATGCAGCCTGACAAACAAGAATGGATAACAGCGGCGTGATGGCCTGCCAGATGCGGGTGATAACACGGCCACGGAAGTGTATCTTTTCAAGTGTGCGGGCAAATGTGGAGTAAAAGAACACCACGCACAGCCAACCGAAGAAGTTCCCATAGGGAATACCGAACCATTGTGCCGTAAGTGGAGAGAGCCCTACTCCGCGAGTTTCCCAGTCCCAATGCCACATATGCAAACGATAAGCTACTATATCCATGCTCAGGTCAATACTCAGCGCCAGCAGCGCATCAAATGCTGCGGCAGCGATAAGCGGCAGGCCCCGGCTGTCAGACACAAGCCTGGATGTGTAAATGATTATGCCCCATCCCATACCGATGCAGACAGGAATGTTATCAGGCGCATGTCCGAGCATCAGCCAGAACTGGCCATATTTATAGCCGGCATTGGACATAACATTAACATATTCCAGCAGTAGTCCAAAGCCCAACCCTCCTAGCAGATAGGCTACATGTCCTGTTCCTCTTTTCCACGCATGAAATAAAGAAAGGACGAACAACAAGATCATACAGATTTCTGTAATTGGATAACAGAAAGCAGGAGGGAAGCCATAAGGCATGTTTGCATAAGGTAGCATAACAGGGATTTTCAAGGTTCTTTATCCATATAAGAGGTCTGTTTTGTATCTCTCACAAGGGTATAAACGATCAGGGATATAAAGATACAACCGGTAACATACCAGTAATACAAGGATTCATGATCTGCTTTTTTGAAGTACAGGGCAATATACTCTGCAGTACCGCCAAACAGCGCCACTGTGAGTGCATAAGGAAGACCAACACCCAGCGCTCTTACCTCGGAAGGGAACATTTCTGCCTTAACAACTGCGTTAATGGAAGTATACCCGCTTACAATGATCAGTGCAGCGAGGATAAGGACGAAGGCCATCCACTCAGTAGTTGCGTGGCTGATAGCAGACAGGATAGGCACCGTGAGCAAGGTGCCCAATATCCCGAAACCAAGCAATAGTGGCTTACGGCCCGTCTTATCACTCAGCATACCAAACAGCGGCTGCAGGCAGGCATAAATGAGCATGAGGGAAAACGTAAGTACGGTGGATCTTTCCTTGGTAAGATGCACGGTATTGACCAGGAACTTCTGCATGTATGTGGTATAGGTGTAGAAGGCAAGCGTTCCGCCCATGGTTAATCCTACAACTGTCAGCACGGCCTTGGGATGTTCTTTCAGCAGTATAAGCACAGAGCCCCGTTTTTTGTTCTCTTTTTCTGTGGAAACAGTCTCTTGCATGTGCTGTCGGATCACCAGGGCGAAAAGAGAGAGCCCCGCGCCTATTACAAAAGGAATGCGCCAGCCCCATTCATGTAGCTGCTCCGGTGTAAGAAAAACCTTTTGAAGCAATAATTGTATACCCAGTGCGGTTAGTTGTCCACCGATGAGCGTGACATATTGAAAACTGGAATAAAAACCTCTCTTTCCCGGTGTCGATATCTCACTGAGATAAGTAGCAGAGGTGCCATATTCACCTCCTACGCTAAGCCCCTGCAGGAGCCTGGCCATTAGCAAAATGAAAGGAGAGAAGATGCCCACAGTGTTATAGGAAGGAGCCAGGGCGATCATCATACTACCGAGGGACATCAATAACACGGATAGGGTCATTGACGCTTTTCTGCCTTTACGGTCAGCAATGCTGCCAAACAGCCATCCACCGATAGGACGCATAAGAAAGCCAACGGCAAAGATTGCAGCAGTATCCAGCAGCTGAGCTGTAGGATTTCCCTTGGGAAAGAAGACAGGCGCAAAGTACAGGGCAAAGGCAGCATAGGCATACCAATCGTACCATTCAACCAGGTTGCCGATAGAGCCTGTGAAAATGGCTTTTATACGGCGGGCGGTATCATTTTTTTGATAACTATTCATTATTGAAAGGAGGGTAGATTTCAAAAATAATACAATCGGGGCAATAGTATTATATTGCTAAACATTTAACAGGATAATCAATGGATACGATCACACAAGCAAAGAAAGCAGCGGGAGAGAAGGCTGCAGCGTTGGTACAGCCCGGTATGCTGGTAGGATTAGGAACAGGGTCAACGGCCTACTGGGCCATAGAGAAGCTCGGCGAAATGGTAAAAGGCGGATTGAATATCCGTGCCGTAGCAACTTCCCTTGCATCCGAAAAGCAGGCAAGAGAGCTGGGTATTCCCATTACATCTTTCAGTGAAATACAACAACTGGATATTGATATAGATGGCGCAGACGAGGTGAGTTACGATCTGCAGATCATCAAAGGAGGAGGAGGAGCTTTGCTGCGTGAAAAGATTGTTGCCATGGCCAGCAGAAGAAAAGTGATCGTAGCAGATGAGCGTAAGTATGTAAAGACTCTCGGTAAATTTCCTTTGCCGATAGAGATCATCCCTTTTGGCTGGGAACTGGTGTTCAGAGCAGTACAGTCCCTGCAGGGAGCGCCTACACTGAGAACAAAAGAAGATAAGCCATATATCACAGACAACGGGAATTACATTCTTGATTGCGCTTTTGGCGTAATTGAAAATCCGGAGCAACTGCATCACCAGCTGAAGGCGATTACCGGTGTTGTTGAAACAGGACTGTTTATCAACATGAAACCGACAGTAATTATCGCTTATGAAAATGGTGAAGTGAAGACCATCTGATAGTATATAACAGTCTTTCTCCATGCACCCAAACCTTCATCTGTTTATTGCTGTAATCTGGGTTACGTCAGAGATATTGCTAAGCCGTTTGCTCAGATCATCACAATCTGATAAAACACGGGCTGATAAACAGTCTCTGCGTATTATCTGGATCACAATCATGATCGCATTGCCACTGGCGCATTTTCTGTCGTGGCAATTGAGCTGGCCGATCAGTACTTCAGCCCTTGTGCCTGATATAGGGTTGGGGCTGATTGTGGCAGGTATGCTATTCCGGTTTACCGCCATATATACATTGGGAAGGTATTTCACCGTGGATGTGGCTATCCGGGCAGATCATAAAATTGTGAAATCAGGCATGTACAGATATCTGCGGCATCCTTCTTATCTGGGGATGCTGATCTCTTTCTTTGGCAATGCACTGGCATTTAACAGCTGGATAGCGGTGCTGATCGGTTTCCTGCCGGTACTCGGAGCGGTTCTCTATAGGATGAAAATAGAGGAGGAATTGTTGATATCAAATTTCGGGCAGGAGTATCTTGATTATAAGAAAGGGACATGGCGACTGATACCGTTTGTATATTAGCATAAGGTTCTAATTACCATATCATTACTTAAAAGGCACACTATGAGTTATACAAATTTTGTTAAGCCTGGGGAAGCACAGGCACTTGTCAACACTCCGGATGTTCTTTTCATTGATTGCAGTTTTATGCTTAGCACTGCAGCGAACGATAAGGAATGGGGCAGAAAAGAATATGAGAAATCACATATACCGGGCGCATTATATGCAGATTTGGATAAGGATCTTTCCGGAAAGATCATAGCAGGAGTAACAGGACGTCATCCTCTTCCCGAGAAGCATGATCTCGAAGCGAAATTCTCCGCATGGGGTATTTCGCCTACCACACAGGTGATTGCCTATGATGCGGGTGCCGGCTTTATGGCCGCTGCCAGATTGTGGTGGTTGCTGAAATGGGCGGGGCATGAGCAGGTAGCGGTATTGGACGGCGGTAAAAAGGTATGGGCTGAAAAGGGACTTCCCCTGGAAAGTCGTATTGTTACCCCGAAAGCGGGAACATTCACTGCGCATTTTAATGATTCCCTGCTTGCCTCTGCGGAGGAAGTTATGAAAGCAACGGAAAAACATGGTAGCTGTGTCATAGATTCCAGAACTGCAGATAGATATGCCGGCCAGAATGAAACCATCGATCCGGTAGCAGGACATATTCCAGAAGCGATTTCAAGGCCGTTTAATGCGAATATTGCGGCTGAAGGAGTCGTGGCAGGGCAGGAGGCAGTAAGGGCCTATTTTGCGGCTGATTTTGCGAAAGAAGATGTGATCTTTTATTGTGGTTCAGGGGTAACAGCGGCATTTAATGTGTTGTTATCAGCCTATGCAGGATATCCTTTGCCAAAGCTGTATGCGGGGTCCTGGAGTGAGTGGATCACTGATCCGGGAAGGCCTGTTGCGGTGGGTGCGTAAATAGAAATCTTTAATAAAATAAGTAAGGCCTCTGCAATGATACAGAGGCCTTTTTATTGATCAGTGATTGGCGGCCCAATTATCCATGTAATGTTCAAGCACCTTTAGCGGCATATCTCCCTGCGCCAGTAAGGCATCATGGAATTTGATAATATTGAACCCGGCGCCTAACATTTTCCTGTATTTCTCACGTAAGCGCAACATTTCCAGTTCTCCGATCTTATAAGTGAGTGCCTGTCCGGGCATTGCCATATAACGCTCAACAGATCTGACAGCTTCTTCCTCACTGATGGATTCATGGGCTAACATGTAGTTGATAGCCTCTTCCCTTGTCATCCTGCCGGTATGGATGCCAACATCTGTTACCAGCCGGATAGCCCGGTGAATCTCATTATTTAGTGCTCCCATCTGCTGTGGAATAGCTGTATAACATCCCAGTTCCTTACCAAACGACTCGCAATAAAGCGCCCATCCTTCTGTGAAAGCGCTGAAGTTGATCTGCCGTCTGAAGGTTGGCAAAGCTGTATTTTCCTGCTGTAATGATATCTGGTAATGATGCCCGGGGATGGCTTCATGTATGAAAGTAGCTTCCATACCCAGAAAAGTAACGTTGATCTTAGTAGGATCAGGAACAGGGACATAGAATATCCCCGGACGGCTGCCATCCATGGCCCCTATAGTATAAGAAGGGCCATTTTGTGATGCTTCCCGGAAGGCTTCCACTCTTCTGATCTCAAACCGGCCTTTAGGAGCTACACTAAGCATTGTATGCAGATGGGGTTTTATCTTATCATAGATCTGCTGGTAAGCCTGTATAACCTCCTCTGCGGTCTTAAAAGGCATGAACTGCCGGTCAGTTCTGAGAAAAACGAAGTACTCTTGTAAAGTACCGGTGAAGCCACTTTGCTTTTTTAAATCCTCCATGGCCGCAGTGATCCGTGTTACTTCCTTTATACCTGTTTCATAAATCTCCTCCGGAGAACGGTCAGTGGTGGTGAAATACCGGACATAATACCTGTATAACTCTTTGCCACCAGGGATGCCAGAGAGCCCCGCGGCATCAGTGGCATGTGGGAGATAATCGTTCTTCAGATAATCTGCCAGACGTTGATATGCCGGAAGCAATTGTGTGGTTAAGGCCCGCAGGAATGATTGTTTAAGCCGTTCACGTTCCTGGCCGGATATAGCAGGAGGGAAGTTATTTAATGGCTGAAACAACGTATTCTTTGCTGTATCTTTTTCGGCGAGACTTTCCATTTGAGGGATCATTTTCATTACCAGCACTTTGGGTAACACCATCCCTCTGGAAACACCCTTTCGCATGTTGCCAATGGTCGTATCTGTCCATTCTGAAAAAGCAGCGATACGTTTGAACCAGTTTTCATAATCCTTTACTGTTGCAAATGGCTGTGCAGATTGTCCAGCGCCAAGTTGCCCAACTAATAGTGGGAGAGAAGAGAACTGATTGATAGGCAGGTATTCCGGATGATATTTCATTCTCTCGACGTCCATTTCGAGGATCTCCTTCAGTACGTCAAAAGAAATCTGATCTGCAGTATTCAGCGTCCGCCTGTTATAGCCGGATAGCAGGTACAGGTACTTTTTATCAAATTGATCTTTTAGTCTTAAATAGGATGTTGATCCATCATTTGCCAACATCGCATCATACCGGTGATCACCTGCAAAGGTTGCACTGATAGGATCCAACCGGAGGCTTTCCTGGTAATAATTTTCAAAAAGCTGATGCAGTTTAGCATTGCGCTGCTGGCTATGGGCTGTTGTAGTAAATGCACAACAGCATACCATAAAGAAGCTGCTGATCTTAAGAGAAACGTATTTCATAAACGAACCGGGTACATTTTCTACCCTTGTGATACAAAGGTAAAAGACTACCCGGCCGCGAAATTGTATGGTATTAGCGCATGAGGACAGGTCAGATCTTTTTGTACTCTTTGGGAAGCATAGCCGTAACTTGTCGAAAAGTTCTTGTAAAGTGCGCCTGATCAGTAAAACCGCACATGTAAGCAATTTCTGTCAGCGAATACTTTTTTGAGCGGACCAAAACAAGCGCCCGCTCAATTTTGATCCTTCTCAGGTATTCTCCCAGGGTACAGGAAAAGTACCGGCTGAAGTATTTTGATAAGGTAACGGGGTGAATATTTATCTGAGCCGCAAGCTCTGCAAGAGAAGGCGGTTCATCCCAGAGATCGTTCAGCACGGTTATGATCTGCCGGGTCCATTCAGGATAATGCTTTTTTATAGTGGGATTGGAGTCTATCAGATTTATGCACAATTGCTCCAGGGAAATGCTGCTGCAGGAGTCGTTATAGTAATGTTCTCTTAGTAGTCGTAGTAGTCCACCCGCATTAATAACCGCGTTGCCTTCATACATCAGTGATTCCGGAGGAATGGCCAGGTTGTATGTATTAAAGAAACTTTCTTCTATTTCAAGGTTGAATATGCGTGTTCCGGGACGGTAATGCACATTCTGATGTATGACTCCGGGATAATAATACAATCCTGTTCCGGCCATTTGTTGTTCAGCCTTTTTCTCTCTTATTTCCTGGCTGCCGCCGGAAAGGATATGGGAGAAATGAGGATTTTCGTGGCAATGCCAGTCAGATGTAAGATTCTCAGGGAAGATGGTTTCGCTGGTGGTGATATATCCGATGTTATGTTCCTTCACCTTCGATCCCACATAACAGCCTTTAGAAAGCACAACAGGATTGTTCATGAGTATACTTTTAAAGTTGGAATATAGTCAAAGGTATGGGTTAAAATAACCATGACAAACATATAATAAAAATACACCAAATGTATTACTTTTAGCGTACGAGAACACCCATATAAACACCCACATGAACGCCAGAAAACAACCCGCCCAAGAAGACCTGCTCCCATTGTGGCAAATGTTAAACTCATTTCATCCTGTCGGCAAGGGAATTGAACAGCATTTGTTGAAAAGTATTTATTGCTGCAGTGTTCCCAAGGGAAAATACCTGCTGCGGAATGGAGAAGTATGTCATAGTCTCTATTTTATCAGGAAAGGATTACTAAGAGGTTTTATTAAAGAAGAAAATAAAGAGATCACCACCTGGTTTGCCCTGGAAAATGAAATGGTGGCGGGCATTCGCAGTTTTTTGCTACAGATAGATACTATAGAAAATATACAGGCTCTGGAAGACAGTGAGTTACTGGCTATTAGTTTTTCTGATCTGACTAAAATATACGAGAAGTATCCTTCGTTTAATATTACCGGCCGGAAAATAACGGAGTTCCATTATACATCAGCTGAAAACAGAGCATATATTACCCGGCTGCATGATGCTGAAAGGAAATATGCGCTTTTCCAGGAATTTTATCCCCAGTTTGCCAACCGTGTACAACTTACCTATGTAGCATCCTTTTTAGGAATAACCATTGAAACATTAAGCAGGGTACGGTCCAAAACGTCTGCACGGAAGAGATCAACATAAAATAGATTTTGATATATGTCAAAAAAAGACCCTGATAAGCGGGGTTGATTCATCAGTGAAGAACGCTCCAAGCTACGCTGTGTCTACCTTACAGCGTTTTTGATTTTTAAAAGTGTCTTTAAGACAGCTTTCCGCAGGTGACTGGGTCTCAGTAATTCTTTCTAATTTTCCGTCACAATGTGAATGAAACATTGTCATGAGGAGAAAAGAGAACAAGTAAAGCGTGAAATGACTGTACCTGCTTTTTAAGAGAATTTATTTCTAAGAGAATAAGTAAACGTAAACATGACTGTAGCAAGTTTTCAAACCAATTTACTTTTATAGATAGATGTAATTGTCCCAATACCTATACCTATGAATGCCTTAAAGAGTCGCCAGTACTTTCCTGCTGGCGTGAAAGTTAGCACAACCAGTTAACCATTTAACCACTACTCATGGGGAACACAGGTGCCGGAGAGATTCTTTTCTGTTTCGGCGCCTGTTCCCTGCTGAGTAAAGCGCAACATGTTTTTTTCTGACTATTCCAATCTTATTTAGAAGGGTATTTACTACAGTGTAGTGGCAGGTATGCTGGTTATTTCAAAATATGCATCAATTTATTGAATACATCTTTAGCCTCTGGCATACTAAGAAAGATCCATGCATGATACATGCCGTTGTATTCATAATAATTAATGGCTATATTTTTTTCTTTTGCCAGCGCAACTAGTTTTCTTGCATCGGGCAATACCACCTCGTGGGTGCCTGCAAATAAATGAATGGGGGCTAATCCTTCCAGCGTGCCATATATGGGACTTATCATGTAGTTAGCCGTGTTCGTGTTTGCTGCATAAATTGAAATTGCTTTGCTAAACCCCTTAATATCAATGTAGGGGTCGTACTTGTCAATTATCATAATTTCAGGATTCTGCATTGTAGCATCCAGAAAAGGGGATAATAAAATGATTTGAGAGGGCTGGGTAAGCTGATTGTTTTGGGCATATTGTGCAAGCGAAAAAGCGAGTCCCCCACCTGCAGAGAAACCCATCAATACTACGTTTTCTCTACCTGCCTGTTGTATTAGTTCTTCATATGCAGGTACTACCATATCGAACACATTTTTGTAGTTGCTTGCAGGAACCAGTGGGTAGTCAGGTATCACAATACCCAAACCAGTATGTTGTACGATCTTGTTTAAAAAGAACCAATCGTATTTTGTAATATTAGCAACAAAACCGCCTCCGTGCAGGAAAAATATATAGCGTTGTGGCGTGCTATTCTTTTTTTTCAGTTCCCAGATTGTTCTCCCTGTGGGTGATTTTCGGTACAAGACATCGCATTGGTTTTTTACTTTATCTGGTATAGTGGCAGCTTTATGGAATTTGCTGAAATCGCCGGTCCTGAACTCTTTTTCAATTTTTGTTTTTATACCCATTATACGGATGAGTGCCCGGTAAACTTTGCTTTTAAAACTTGGTCTTTCCATGTGTTGATAATTAGTATTTTGAACAACCTTCATTGCCGTTTATAAGTCGCGGGACTGCATAAGAATTGGTAAACATCAATACTATAAATAGCACGGAATATGTCTTTACCAATTCAATACCTGTTTTGGTAAAGCAAATTTAGATGCGGCAGGAAGATGATTTTTTAGCAAATGCTAAAAAGAAAGGTTGTCAGATCCGAGCCCGCATACGGCTCAGTGTTACCGGCGACATGCCCAGAAAGGAAGCTATTGAGGCGAGTGATGCTCTTTGTAAGATAAAGGGATCACGCGAAAGCAGTTTGGAGTAACGTTCTAAAGCACTGTCAAATTGGAGGGACAAAGTTCGTTCTTCCAAAGCGAGATAGTACTTTTCCATTATGAACCGGAACAGGTTAAACAGACTAGGGTGTTCCTTGCAGAGGTTGACAAACGCTTCGTAATTTAATTTCAGTATAGAGGAATCTTCCAATACTTCAACATTTTCATTACTGCCAGTTTGTGTAAACAATGCATAAGTAGATGTTATGATATCGTTTTCCCTGGCAAACAAGGTGGTAACTTCCTTGCCATTAATAACAGAAAATATTCGCGCAAACCCTTTTTCAATAATGTAGATATGGTTGCACAACTGTCCCTGCTTTATTAGCATGAAACCTTTAGCAGCATCCATAAAGACAACATGCTTGTTGAGATGCTCCACAGCCTCGTGCGACAAGTCTGCCTTTTTGAATATATTTTCTAATGTATGCAGCAACATGATGAATCAGCTAAAGATAAGTTTAGCGTATAAAACTTCCAATAATTTAAATAGTAGAGAAATTGGCCGATGTGGAATAAAAAATGGATAGATGGAGTCGTTAAGGAGGATTGGACGTGACAGAGGATACAGCTTAATGCTTACCAGTATCGTACAAACAAAAAAAGAGACCACATTGCTGTGATCTCTTTCTTCGTGGTGTGAGGCGGGATCGAACCGCCGACACAAGGATTTTCAGTCCTTTGCTCTACCGACTGAGCTACCGCACCATCTTTTTTTTTGTGTCCTTCTCGTGAAGGGATTGCAAAGATAAGCAAATTAGAAATTAACTTCCAAATTTTTATGCAACAAAACTTTTAATTTCTTCCAGGATCCCGTTCCACAGGGCGTTTCGCTGTTCCAATGCAGCCTTCGATGCCTGTGCCGCCTGCTCCCATTTTACCGGATCATTGCCACAAAGTTCCTGTACCATTTCCATGCCTAAATGACTGTGATGATCTCCGTCAACTTCTATATGCCTTTCCAGGTAATATTTGAAGAGACTGATCTGTCCCGGGAATTGCCTGTCCAGGTCTGTTACCAGCGCCAGGAACATATCAGGAATAAGATCCTCACGACCAAAGGTAAATACCGCTGCCTGCACATGTACAGGAGCAGTGGTGATCAGATCGAATGTATATTTCACAAAAGAACGCACCGCTGGCGGTAAGGTATCTAATACTGATGCAATTGGTTTGCCGTTCTGTAACTGTTGCAGGCAATCTGCAATGCCAGTAGTATCTGCACCTGCCTGTTCCATGGCCTGCAGGTATAATTCAAAATGACTGACACGGGAGCCATCGGGAGCTACATCACTCTCTTCACCGGTCACGATCTCGTTAATGAGATAACGGGTGGCAGCGCTGCCCTTAGGTACCCAGGGAATATCTGTACAGGTAAGATGCCGTTGTAATGACTTCAGCAATGACATGAAATCCCATACGGCAAATACATGATACTGCATAAAAGAACGGATATCTTCTATGCGTTGTATTTCGGAATATAAGGGATGTTGTATAATAGTTTCCCTGATTGGAGCAATGGTTCCTTTAATGTGTGGTATGCCAGTCATGTACGGTTAAGATTCAGCTGTTAGTTTCCATATTCCACCAGGAACTTGATACGCATGAGTTTCAGCTGTTCGATGGTGTAATCGCTTTCTATCAGCTCTTCTCGCGCCAGTGCCAGACTGGAGGTTTCACAACCTTTGAAATATTCCATGATCTCATCCTGGGCATAGTCGTCCAGTTCTTCATCAAGGCAATAATCAAGGTTCAGTTTAGTACCGCTCGCTACAATGGTTTCCATTTCATCCAGCAATTGCGGAATAGTCAATTCCTTATTGCGTGCGATGGTTTCAAGCGGCATTTTTTTATCGATATTCTGTATGATAAACACCTTCAGACCGCTCTTATTCACCACGCTCTTCATCACGAAGTCGTCAGGCTTTACGATATCATTTTCCTCTACATATTTGGAGATGACATCTACGAATTGCTTACCATAGCGGATAGCTTTACCCTTACTTACACCCTGGATCTTTTCGAGTTCCTGTACAGTAGTAGGGTATTGGGTAGCCATATCTTCCAGGGATGTTTCCAGGAAGATCACAAAAGGAGGCAGGTTCTTTTCTTTTGCCACCTTTTTACGCAACTCCTTCAGCATTTCGAACAGCACCGTGTCTGCAGATGCCTGGCCCTCAGTAGCTACATCTTCCTCATCTCCGCCTTCTTCCTCAAACTGATGGTTCAGGGATACCATGATAGAATATGGCTCTTTCAGGAATTTGTGTCCCTTTTCTGTGATCTTCAGCAGTCCATATTCTTCAATATCCTTTTCGATCAGATCTTCCAGCATCATCTGGCGGATGAGGGAATTCCAGAAGTGAGCGTCAAATTCCTTACCCTCGCCAAATACTTCCAGCTGGTTATGCTGATAAGTGGTGATCTGAGGATTCACTTTACCGGTGATAATATTCACCACATAGTCACTTCCGAATCGCTCTTCCAATGCTTTGATGGCATTCAGTACGATCACGACGCGGTTCTTAACCTCTATCTTTTCTTTGGGATTCCGGCAATTGTCACAGGCGTTATTACACTGAGATTCCTCATACTTTTCGCCAAAGTAGTGAAGGATCACCTTCCTGCGGCAGGCAGAACTTTCTGCATAAGCGACAGTTTCATTAATGAGCTGAGCACCCATTTCCCTCTCACTCAATGGTTTATCACGCATGAGGTGCTCCAGCTTCTGTACGTCCTTATAGGAGTAAAAACAGACACAGATACCTTCCAGTCCATCACGACCCGCACGGCCCGTTTCCTGGTAATAGTTTTCCAGGCTTTTGGGAATGTTATAGTGAATAACAAAACGGACATCAGGTTTATCGATACCCATACCAAAGGCAATGGTAGCCACGATCACATCCACATCTTCATGCAGGAACATATCCTGGCGCTGGGCGCGGGTTCCCGCATCCAGGCCGGCGTGGTAGGCAACAGCTTTAATATTGTTGGCCACCAGCATGTCTGCCAGTTCTTCAGTGGTTTTACGATTAAGCGTATATATAATACCGCTTTTGCCCTTATGTTGGTGGATAAACTTGACGATTTCCCGGATGGTCTGGTCCTTTTTGCGCTTAGGACGGATCTCGTAGTAGAGGTTCGGCCTGTTAAAAGAAGATAGGTATACCTGGGGATCACGGAGGCCAAGGTTCTTCACTATATCACTCTGCACTTTAGGCGTAGCAGTGGCCGTCAGGGCTATAATAGGAAGGTTTCCATTGATCTGTTCTATCATCTCCTTCAGACGGCGGTACTCCGGACGGAAGTCGTGCCCCCATTCAGAGATACAGTGTGCCTCATCCACGGCGATGAAAGAGATCTCCAGTTCCCTGAAGAAATCCAGGTTTTCCTGCTTTGTCAGCGTTTCCGGTGCTACATAGAGCATTTTGGTTTTGCCGGAAAGCAGGTCCGTTCTTACTTTTTTTATCTGTGCTTTTGACAGGGTAGAATTGAGAAAGTGCGCCACGTTATCTTTACTGCTGTATGAGCGTACCAGGTCCACCTGGTTTTTCATTAAAGCAATAAGGGGAGATACTATTAGCGCGCAGCCCGGACTCATAAGAGCCGGTAATTGATAACATAAAGACTTTCCTCCGCCGGTTGGCATTATTACAAAAGTATCTTTACCGGCAAGGATGCTCCTGATGATGATTTCCTGGTTCCCTTTGAAGGAATCAAACCCAAAGTGTTCCCGTAATGCATCGATCAAACTTACCTTTACAACAGCCATTGCATTCAAATTTAAAACAAATAAACTCTAAAGAAAGTAACAAATTATGGATATTGTTTATGTGTTTTTTAGGGGACACGAAGTTAACTAAAAATGCGCTGACCGGCAATTATTTTATGTGCTTTAGGCAGTTATGACTCATCCAAATACACGTTCAGACTGTATTTACCGGGTTCATGAGCGCCCGGTCGGGGAGGGGAAAATGAGAGATCGGGAAAAATCTGCCCGGAAGGGTCCCTTATTATAAAATAAGGCAATATCATAGGTTTAATCTGCTGAATCATAGTTAACTTTGTGGCTGCCCATGAAAAATAGAACGGTTATTAATATTGCGGAGGTGGCGAACCGGACACTGAGCCTGGAGGCTGCAGCTGTCTCTGACCTCAGGCAATACATCAATAGTGATTTTGAACAGGCGGTAGAATTGATTGCACATTGTGCCGGACGACTAGTTGTATCCGGTATAGGTAAAAGCGCAATCATCGGTCAGAAGATTGTAGCAACATTGAATTCCACTGGCACTCCTGCGATTTTTATGCATGCTGCGGACGCTATCCACGGGGATCTGGGGGTGATCCAGGAAGACGATATTATCTTATGTATCTCGAAGAGCGGAAATTCACCTGAAATAAAAGTATTGGTCCCATTAGTGAAAAACTTTGGGAATAAGCTCATTGGCATGGTGGGAAATATGGACTCTTTCCTGGCAAGGGAATCAGACCTGGTCCTGAATACCACCGTCAGCCAGGAAGCCTGCCCCAATAATCTGGCGCCTACCACCAGCACCACTGCCCAACTGGCAATGGGAGATGCACTGGCTGTCTGCCTGATAGAATGGCACGGATTTACATCTGCAGACTTTGCGAAGTTTCATCCGGGAGGCACATTGGGGAAAAAGTTATACCTCAAGGTGGGAGATCTGAGCCGTCTTCATAAAGCTCCGCAGGTACAAAGGAACAGTTCTCTGAAAGAGATCATTGTAACGATCTCTTCCGGCATGCTGGGGGTAACAGCTGTACTGGAGTCAGACGGGCAACTGGCCGGAATTATTACTGACGGAGACCTTCGCCGTATGCTCGAAAAGGGAATGCCGGCGGAAAGTGTTATCGCAGAAAGTATCATGTCCAGACACCCGAAAACGATCCAGGAAGATGAACTGGCCATCAATGCGCTGGAGAAGATGAGAGAACATGATATCACACAACTATTGGTTTTGAGAGATAAACGATATATTGGCATCATTCATTTACATGACTTAATCAGGGAAGGAATTATATAAGATGACAGCTGTGAACAGGCATTTTTACGTGGCCATTATGGCCGGGGGGATAGGTAGTCGTTTCTGGCCCTATAGCCGCACTGATCACCCCAAACAGTTCCTGGATATTCTGAATACCGGGAAAACCTTGTTACAATGGACCTTCGATAGGTTCGCACAATTTATTCCACATGAAAACATTTTCGTAGTCACACATCATCACTATGTATCAAAGGTAAAGGACCAGCTTCCCGAGTTGTTGGTGGACAACATAGTCAGTGAGCCCTCCCGGAAAAATACTGCTCCCTGCATCGCTTATATCTCCCATAAAATAAACAAACAGGATCCTAAAGCAAATATCATCTGCGCTCCCGCGGATCATCTGATTATGGATCCTATTGCCTTCGCCGGCACCTGCCTTAACGCATTGATGTTCGTACAGAAACACAGTGCCCTGGTGACGCTTGGCATCAAACCTACCCGCCCTGACACCGGGTATGGCTATATTCAGTTCGAAACACAACAGGTGGCGGATAATGTATATCCAGTAAAGACATTTACCGAAAAGCCTAACCTGGAACTGGCTAAGACGTTCCTGCAAAGCGGAGACTTCCTCTGGAACGCCGGTATCTTTGTATGGAACGTAAAAACAATACTGACCGCCTTCAATAAATATCTTCCGGAAATAGACGAACTGTTCGTGCAGAGTACAGGTAAGTTGAACACACCGGAAGAAAAAAAAGTGATAGAGAATATCTACCCACAGTGTACCAACATTTCTATTGATTATGCTATCATGGAAAAGGCAGATAATGTATATGTGATCCCCTCCAATTTTGGATGGAGCGATCTGGGTACATGGGCGTCTGCATATGAGAACCTGGAAAGAGATGAAGACGGTAATGCCGTACAGGGCAAGAACGTAATGCTGGTAGACGCTACCAACTGCATGGTCAAAGCGCCGCAGGAAAAGCTGTTGGTCATACAGGGCCTCGATGAATTTATTGTGGTCGACACTTCTGATGTGTTGCTGATCTGTAAAAAAGAGAATGAACAGCAGATCAAGGAATATGTGGCGGAAGTAAAAAGGAACAAAGGAGAAAAGTTCCTTTAAATAATAAAAGAAAAGATCGGATGATCAATTACGGATTACATGTTTTAATTTCAGACATTGATTCGTAATTGATCATCCGTTTTTTATGTCAAAACTTCCTAACGTAGGTACCACCATATTCACTGTTATGTCTGCGCTTGCAGCGCAACATAAAGCCATTAATCTTTCACAGGGCTTCCCCGATTTTGATTGTGATGACCTGCTGAAAAAGCTGGTAAATGAAGCAATGGAGGATGGGTATAATCAATATGCGCCCATGCCGGGTATTATGCCGCTGAGGGAAGTGATTGCTCAGAAGATCCACAGCCTCTATGGACAACAGGTAAATCCGGATACAGAGATCACGATCACTCCCGGTGGTACATATGCAATCTTTACAGCTATTGCGACGTGTATTGGTCCTGGTGACGAGGTCATTATATTTGAACCCGCTTACGACAGCTATATCCCCAATGTACGGGTGAATGGAGGTGTACCGGTATTGATTCCCCTGTCTTATCCTGATTATAGTATTGACTGGAACCTGGTGCGCAGTAAGATTACGCCACGCACCAGGATGATCATGATCAATACCCCGCACAATCCTACCGCCACTATCATTGGCTGGGAAGACCTGGAAGAACTGCAAAAGATCGTGATAGAACATAACCTGCTCGTCTTATCCGACGAGGTGTATGAGCACCTGATATTTGACGGGGAAGCGCACCTTAGCATACTTCGTTACCCGGAATTGCTGAGGAATAGTTTTGTGACCTTCTCCTTCGGAAAGGTATTCCATAACACCGGTTGGAAAATGGGCTATTGTGTGGCACCCGCGCATCTTATGGCAGAATACCGGAAAGTACATCAGTACCTGTGTTTCTCCGTGAACACTCCTATGCAATATGGGCTTTCCGGCTATCTGCAAACGCCTGAACACTATCTTTCCCTGCCAGGCTTCTACCAGCAAAAAAGGGACTATTTCCTGGAGCTCATGAAGGATACGCGCTTTACGCCACTTCACTCAAAGGGAAGTTATTTTCAGCTGATGCGCTATGATCGTATTTCTGATGAGGGAGACAAGGATTTTGCCACCCGTATTACCAGGGAATTTGGAGTTGCCAGCATTCCGGTATCGGCATTTTACGAAAACGGAAAAGACGATCATGTGGTACGTTTCTGCTTTGCAAAGAAGAAGGAGACATTGGAACAGGCCGCAGAACGGCTCAGAAAGATATAAACATAGCACAAAGAAAAAAGCCACTCCTGAATAAGAGCGGCTTTTCCTTTGTATATGACTACAAGCATGGCTTGTCAACTGTTGTAGGTCCTCAGGCAATTACTGCCTCAGGAACCTCTTTGAACTTCTCGCTACCTATCACCAGGGTGTCTTCATGGAAGGTTACCACACCTGTTTCCACATTATACACAGCGCCGATAATGCCGATCTCGCCATTCAGGATCATGTCGCGCAGAATATGGCTCTGCTCCATAATAGCCTGTACGGAACGCTTTGTATGAAGGTCTGTTACCGCATCTACAAATTCAGGATTTGAAGAAGTTCTGTTTTCTTTGATGGTCTTTTCAGCATATACCGCCGGAGTGATCTTACCCAACAATCCGGTCAGGTTACCCATTTCCACTTTATCGCATGCGCCTTTGATAGCGCCGCATTTCGTATGACCAAGTACTACGATAAATTTAGAACCTGCTACTTTACAGGCATATTCAAGACTACCCAGTACGTTGTCAGAGATCACTGCGCCTGCCAGACGGATACTGAAGACGTCTCCCAGTCCCTGGTCAAAAATGAGCTCAGCGGAAGTACGGGAGTCCATACAGCTTACGATAGCAGCCATTGGCCACTGACCGTCACGGGTTTCATTTACCTGCTCCAGCAGATTACGGTGCAGTTGCAGGTTGTCCACAAAACGTTCATTGCCATGCCTGAGAAGTTCGTAAGCCTGAGCGGGAGTAATATTTGACTGGGATGCTTTATTTAATGTTTTCATTTTTTTCAACTTTTACTGTTTTTAGAATTAAGCCTTTCCTGCCACAACTGTTTTAATTCAGCTGTAGTTCTTTCAACAATTGTTCATGATTACCGGTAATGGTATGAACGTGCCCGCTGGCAATCTTCTCCTGGTGTTCGGGAGAGATGTTTTCCGTATTCTGAAGTTTGTATTGTTCTTTAAATCCGGTGAGGATCACAGTAATATTCTTTTGAACGGCCTTTACATCTTTAAACTCACGGATCGTTTCCAATACGTCAAAATCTATATAGGTCGTTTTGCCTGCATCTATTACTACTGTTGCGTTTTCCGGCATATGGTCGAGCGTCAGCAGTATGCTTGCCTTGTTCAGGAAGGATACTTCCTGCGCCAGTTCCAGGATGATGCTATCGCCGGTTCTGTATTTTTCCTTACGGAAGAAGTAAGAGCTGCGGATGTTACCACGTAAGATGGCGATCACACTTACTGCCATACCAAGGGCAATGCCGATCAGCAGGTCTGTAAATACAATGGCCACGACTGTTATCACGAACGGTATCCACTGGTACTTACCATTCTTAAACATCTCTTTGAAGATGGAGATCTTACACAGTTTGTAACCGGTTACCAGCAGTACTGCTGCCAGTGTAGCCAGTGGGATCTTATTTAACAAGGATGGTATCAGTGCTGCACAAATCAGCAGTAAGGAGCCGTGTACGATGGTAGAAAGTCTTGTACGGCCACCGGAATTGATATTTGCAGAGGAGCGCACAATCACGGAAGTAATAGGCAAACCACCCAGCATACCACTTATGATGTTACCAATGCCCTGTGCCTTCAGTTCCCTGTTAGGGGAAGAGTACCGTTTCAGCGGGTCCAGTTTATCAGTAGCCTCCAGGTTCAGCAGTGTTTCTATAGAAGCCACGATAGCGATGGTTGCCCCAACGATCCATACGTCTTTGTTGGTAATGGCGCTGAAATCCGGCAGACTGAACTGACCTATAAAGGAGCCGAAATCTTTCGCCACAGGCAGACTTACCAGATGGTTGGGGGCAACCGCCAGCACACTACCGGTAGCAGTAAAAAGGGCATTCATACCCACACCCACCAGTACGGCTACCAGAGGAGCAGGGATCAGGCCCAGTTTCGGGATCTTATTCCAATAGAGGATAATCAGTATTGAAACCAGGGTAATTAATGTTGCCCCGAGATGAATATGATTCAGTGTAGAGAGTAAAGCGGTGATGCTGTTATCTCCATCTAACTGGATAAATGCGAAATCTCCTTCAGAATCGGCGTCATAACCAAATGCATGCGGCAGCTGCTTTAGTATAATAATAATACCGATAGCGGTCAGCATTCCCTTGATAACATTGGAAGGGAAATAGTTAGCCACAACACCCGCCTTTACCAGGCCAAGTATCAGCTGCATTACACCCCCTATCACAACCGCCAGCAGGAAAACGTCAAACACGCCGAACTTGGTGATAGCTGTAAGCACTACAGCAGTAAGACCGGCTGCAGGGCCACTCACGCTCAATTGGGAGCCACTTAGTGCTCCGATCACCAAACCACCCACTATACCGGCAATCATTCCGGCGAATAAAGGGGCTCCTGATGCGAGGGCAATACCCAGGCAAAGAGGTACCGCTATCAGAAATACAACAAGACCAGCAGAGAGATCGCCTTTCAGGTTGGAAAATATAGATTGCCTGCTCATAGTCAGAAGGATTTAAAAACGCAATGCGTTGAAAACAGAGAATAAGCATGCCCGGTACTACACGGCATAGGTACTTACTCCTGTTCAGTGAATAAAATATTGATAATAGCAAAAGAGGCGCAGCGTGATGCGCAGAAAAGCGGAGATTGCACTAGCGACATATCAGGAATGCCTTCGCAGGCAATGTGACAGATGCTAAAGCAAATACTATTAACAGTTGGGTGGGGGACAATGTATTTCGCGGGTAGGACCCTGAGGGATTTCCGCAAAGAAATTATAGTGAAGACTTTTTACCAGTAATGAAGGCTCAAACTGGACGGCGCTGTCATTGTTCAGGAACTTTAATTCCTTACCCAGTTTTACGAGATCGCAACAACAGCCATCTTCTACCGGATGTTCCTCAACGATCTGATTATTGAACAATAGTCTCCCCATCTCCTTGATTGGAAGGAGCTGTGTGCACATCAGTGCCAGGAGAAATATGCCAATGATTCTTTTCATCGTTCCGTACAAAAATAGCTAAGCCAATGTCGACTTTGTAAATATACCATTTAAAAAAATGTTAAATCCCCTTTTTATGGATGAATGGTGGCAACCTGTACCCTTGGACGTGTAGCGCAACACGTTGGTTAATACACCTTTTCCCCCTGTAGAATCCCTCTTTTTCAGATCCTTTATTGATGTAAGCCCGTACTGGGTTTGCTCTGATCCCTATATCTCCATATCCTTATACCGTCATCTGGATATCACTTCTCCGTCATATGTATATCCCTTCGATATAGAGATGTCGGTGAAACGATATGGAAATGCCGGTGAAGTGATATGGAGAAACCGGGAAAAGATGCACCATACATGCATTCTTCATGGAGCATTTTCGGGAATCCTTTGACCGGAGAGGATTTGGGTGCAGGGGCCTGAACGTTGCGGGAATGCACCCGGCATACGTTCATACCGGGCTAATGCCATTCATCACAAAGCTGAAAAATAAAAAAATAGAGTAGAGACGGGTTGTAATGCCCTGCTATGGCTGAAATAGGGAGTAATAACCGGTAATATCTTAAGCCAATTATTTTGTTTTATATGGTATTGTGTATTGCATAGTAGTATAAAGTTCCTATCTTTACATCGTAATCATCAAAAACCACCATTAGAAATGTATAAGTATCATTTTATTCATAAAGCTCACTTGCCATGAATATAGATAACACACAGTCACAGATGAGAAAAGGGGTGCTGGAATTCTGCATTCTCTCAGTCATCAAGCAAGGAGAAGCTTATCCTTCAGACATTATAGAAAAAATGAAAGAAGCAAAGCTGGACATCCTGGAGGGCACCCTTTACCCGCTACTCACACGACTTAAAAACGCAGAATTGCTCTCTTACCGATGGGTTGAAAGCAGTTCGGGGCCGCCAAGAAAGTATTTTTCCATGACCGAAAAGGGAGAATTATTCTATACGGAACTGGAAGCAACCTGGAACGAGCTGGCGAATGCGGTCACACAGCTCACAAGTAAATAACAACTACCATCCAATAACCAAAACCTAAAATAGAGACTTGAAATGAAAAAGATTATTAACATAAACCTGGCAGGCCGCCTTATCGCTATAGAAGATAGCGCATATGAGATATTGCGGCAATACCTGGATAGTCTGACGCGGTATTTTGCCCGCGAAGAGGGTGGAGATGAAATTGTGAGTGATATCGAAAGCCGTATAGCTGAACTGTTCCTGGACAGATTAAAAACGACGCATTGTATTACAGATGAGGACGTACAGTCTGTAAAAGCGGCCATGGGTACTCCTGAACAGTTTGAAGAGGCTGGTGAACCAGGTCAGCAACGGCAGCCGGCGAACGATCCGGTATATGATAGTGTACGTCCCCGCAAAAGGTTATATCGCGACCCCGACGCTAAAGTACTAGGTGGTGTGTGCGGAGGCCTGGGTGCTTACCTGAACGTAGATCCGGTAGTGTTCCGTATCATATTTGCCCTCCTGGCCATCGGTGGCTTTGGTTCCGGCATCCTCGTATATTTCATCCTCTGGGTGGTGACCCCTGAAGCCAACACTTCAGCTGAAAAACTACAGATGCGGGGGGAGAAGGTGGATGTGAATAATATCAGAGCTACCGTACAAGACGAGCTCAACGCGGCAAAAAGTCATCTGAAAACTTTCGGAAATGACGTGAAAAATTTTTCCACGGGCCGCGGAAGGCAATTTGGAAGTGATATAGAAAGGATTTTCCGTAACCTCTTTGGAGGATTAGGAAAAGTTCTGTTGTTACTCACCAAGGGATTCTTTTATTTTCTTGCGGTAGTGATCCTCCTTGCGCTGATAGCTGTAGGAGTTGGCATCACCGTATCTTCTGCGGCCCTCTTCCCACTTAAGAACCTGATACTGGCTGGTCCGTTGCAGAACCTGCTGTTGTGGGTATCCATTTTATTCCTGATCGGTATTCCTATCGTGGCGCTGATCATATTCTTTGTCCGCAAGGCGACTGGCATAAAAGAAGCCAACCGTTATGTTGGATATACCCTTAGCCTGCTCTGGTTTGCAGGATTGATTTCTGCTGTCGTATTGATAGTTTCTGTAATAAAAGACTTCCGTACCGGCAGTACTCCTATAAAAGAAAAATTTGCACTCGTGCAACCTTCTGGTGGGAAGTTAGTCATTAAACAGGCGGAAGATTTCACCGGCATCGATGAGATAGAATTTTTCGATGATATTTTACGCGTAGCCGAAGACACAGTTATCATCAATACTGCCAGGATAAAAGTGGAAAAGAGCGATACAGACAGTTTTGAAGTGTATGTTGAGCGCTATTCCAGGGGTAGGAGAGTATCCCAGGCAAGGGAACTGGCCAGAGAAATACAATATCAGATCGTTCAGAAGGATTCCATTCTTTATGTGCCCAATGGAATATCCATCCCGACAAATTCAAAATTCAGAGGACAGCATGTGAGGGTCATTGTGAAAGTACCAGCCAACAAACATATAGTGATGGACAAAAACCTGCACTACTATAATAATCACTGGGACTATGACAATGATAATGACTGGGACGAGTGGGGACATTACAGGGAAAAAGGCCAGGTTGAGTTCAAAATGAATGAGAATGGTTTCCCGGAAGACCTTAACGAGGAGCACAAGAGCGACTCCGGCAATAACAGTACCCATGAAAATAAGGCGGATTCCCTGGAAAGGAATTATCGCTACAAGGGTGGAAAACAGGAAAATAAAACACCTGTAGAAGACAGCGGTTCAGACAAAACCCCGGCTGCACAGCATAGCGAAGTCGCACTGGACGGTATGACCGTGATCGCCTACAGTTTTTATAAACTGATTAAGTGATGGGATAGTGAATCTGGAGAAAAACTTTGTCATCACAATAAGTTCAATAGTTAAAGAAACATTACCACGGTTTTCACCGTGGTTTTTTTATGTCTCATCTTTTTTCCCGATCCGATACCGGCCCTGCCGTATTAATTCATAGTTTTGCTTTTTTAATCGTTTATCAGGACAAGGCTAAGGAATGCAGGCAACAAAAAAAGCAACGATCAACATTGCGCTGGTAGGTAATCCAAATAGTGGGAAAAGTTCGCTCTTTAATGCGTTGACAGGTCTGAATCAGAAAGTTAGCAACTTTCCGGGCGTTACTGTCGACAAAAAGACCGGGGCTGCTACTATTTCAGGCAATCTGCAAGCCAATATTATAGATCTGCCTGGTACTTACAGCCTTTATCCTAAAAGCGCAGACGAGTTTGTTACCTACGATGTGCTCGTAAATCCCTCAGCCGATGAACAGCCTGACATGATCCTCATTATTGCTGATGCGGCCAACCTGAAGCGGAACCTGCTCTTCTGTTCCCAGATCATGGATTTGAAAATTCCTGTTATTATTGGTCTTACTATGATGGACATTGCCCGGAAAAAGGGTGTGGAAATCGATGAAGCGGGTCTGGAAAGAGAATTAGGGGTACCGGTGGTAACTATCAATCCCCGGAAGAACAAGGGACTCCCCGAGCTGAAGAAGATGATAGACCTGCTGGCCAAAGAAAAGCAGTCCGTCCAGCCCCGTGATTTTATAGACAGTCAGGCACTGGCGCCGGAAGTTGTAACAGAGATCAGGAAGTATGTACAGGTAAAAAGTGACTATGCTGCGCTGCATGTAGCGGTGAATCACCATGAACTGCCATTCCTGAATGGGGGCCAGAAACTAGCTATTACCAACATTCTACAAACATATCATTTCAATAAGACCAAGGTCCAGGCGGAAGAGATCATGCAGCGGTATGCAAAGATCAAGCATATCATGAAAAATACCGTGGTGGAAGCCGACCCTTTGCAGAAACAGCTGCAGACCGAAAAACTGGACAACCTGCTCTTGCACCGGTTCTGGGGATATGTGATCCTGCTGGGTATCATGTTCTTTATGTTCCAGTGTATATTCTGGCTGGCGTCTTTCCCGATGGACTGGATCGAGGCCGGTTTTGGTGCGGTAAGCGGTTGGCTGAAGGATGTTTTGCCGGCCAACTGGCTGACAGATATCCTGGTGAATGGCATTATTGCTGGTCTCGGGGGGATCGCCGTGTTCATACCTCAGATCATGATCCTGTTTGCCTTCATTACCGTGCTGGAAGATACCGGTTATATGGCCAGGATCAGTTTCCTGACTGACAGGCTGATGAGACAAGTGGGACTGAACGGAAAATCAGTGATGCCGCTGATAAGTGGCGTAGCGTGTGCGGTGCCCGCTATCATGGCCACCCGCAACATTGAAAACAGGAAGGAACGCCTGATCACGATCCTCATCACGCCACTCATGAGTTGTTCCGCTCGTCTGCCTATCTATACCGTGATGATCGCGCTGGTGATACCCAATAAACCCGTGCTGGGCTTCCTGAACCTCCAGGGAGTAGCGATGATGGGATTATATTTAATGGGTTTTGTCATGGCCCTGCTCATTGCCGCCATACTGAAGCTATTCATCTCTATAAAGGAAAAAAGCTATTTCATCATGGAGCTGCCCGTATACAGGGCGCCCCGTTGGGCGAATGTAGGCACCACCATGGTACAGAAGGCTAAGATCTTCGTAACAGACGCTGGTAAGGTGATCATGGTGATCTCCATCATACTCTGGTTCCTCGCCTCTTATGGACCTAAAGATAAGATGCATCAGGTAACCGTTCATTATGAACAGCTGAAGACCGCCCATCCGGAACAAAAGGAAAAGCTGGATATGGAACTGCAATCCGAAAAACTGGCAACTTCCTATGCTGGCGTATTAGGGCATGCCATTGAGCCGGTGATCCGTCCGCTGGGATATGACTGGAAGATCGGGATAGCGTTGATTACTTCCTTCGCGGCCCGTGAGGTGTTTGTAGGTACGATGGCCACCCTGTACAGTGTGGGGGAATCTCCTGAAGATGACGATGCCACCCTGCGGGAAAAGATGAGTAACGCCACCTGGAGAGATGGCCGGCCGGTATATACCCTGGCCAGCGGGATCTCGCTGATGTTGTTCTACGCTTTTGCCATGCAGTGTATGAGTACCCTGGCTGTTGTAAAAAGAGAGACGAAATCCTGGAAGTACCCGGTTATCCAGTTTGTATATATGACCGCATTGGCGTATATCTTTGGCTTCCTTGCCTTTCAGTTGTTGAAATAAATCGCTGACAAGCCGCACGCAGTGAAATACCTTATATTGCATTATAACAAGATTAAGGTATGAAAATACTCATCTACAGCTTGCTGCTCTTATCGACTATCGGCATACATGCTCAGTCATCAATAGACTCGACCCAGCTAATAAAAGATATACAGACCCTTTCCGCTGACAAATATGAAGGCCGGATGGCTGGTACGCGCGGCAGCCGCCAGGCCCAGTTCTATCTTATCGGGCGTTTTAAGCAGATAGGGTTGTCTCCATTTCACAATACGTATGAATATCCCTTTTACTTTCAACAAGGAGAGAAGCAGATTATGGGGACCAATCTGTTCGGCTATATTGCGGGTAAATCTCAATCCACCATTGTCGTTACAGCACATTATGACCACCTGGGAGTGAAAGCCGGAACCCCGGCAGATAAAGACAGTATCTATAACGGTGCGGACGATAATGCTTCCGGAGTAGGCGGGCTGTTGGGACTGATGGCGTATTACAAAAAACATCAGCCGGAACATACCATGATCTTTGTGGCGTTTGACGGTGAAGAGGAAGGATTGCAGGGGGCGAAGGCCTTTGTGAAGCAGCCGCCGGTGCCAGCTATGCAGATGGTGTTGAATATCAACATGGATATGATAGGACGGAATGATAAGAACGAATTGTATGTATGTGGATTAACCCAATTCCCCGAGCTGAAAAAATATGTGGATGATGCGGTCAATACCGGCGGACAGGTTAAAGTGCTTTCCGGTCATGATAAAAAGGAGGAGGGATCCAATAACTGGATCAACCAGAGCGACCATTATGAGTTCTATAAGTTAAAGATCCCCATGCTTTATTTTGGTGTGGAAGACCATCCCGATTACCACCATGTATCGGATGAGTTCAAAGGCATCCAGCCATCTTTCTATTACCAGGCAGTTTTAAAAGTGCTGACCGTGCTGGAATCTGCAGACAAGGGAGTAAAATGAGGCGTAAGGGCACCTTCCAGTGTCAGGGTTGCCAGGGCTTCTCCTATAGAGCGTTTCCAGTTTTTCTGGACAGCGGGATTCTGCCCGTGATTAGTCTCCCGGTCATATGCTTCCTGTAACTTGTTCATTTCCCGGAAGGACTCAATATATTGATACTGAATGATGCTGTCGAAATCTTCAGCACTCAGTTCCATGTTTTTAATGCGTTGCTGAAACCTGAGGGCAACCAGCCAGGTAATATCAAAATGGAGTTGCTCATGTTCCAGGGCAAACTCGTCTTTCGCAAATGATTTGACCCAGGAAGCGCTCTTAACAAAGAATACCTGTAATGTGAGGTTGATCTGCAAGGTATCTTTCCGCAGGAGGCTGCTGCCTTCATAAGCGAAGCTTGTATAAGATACCGCAGCGCTCGGACCGCGCAGGGGAGGAGCCGCTCTGAAGTCAGACCAGCGAAGTTTCCGGTGAGGCTGATAGAAAAGGCTGTCAGACCTGGGATCTTCCGGCCGCCGGTCGGGAGAGAACACCACTTTTATAATCGTATAAGGAGGCGTTTCCTTCAGAGACCCGATAGGAAACAGGAAACAACACCATATGAGCTGAAGGAATAAAAACATGGCACCTCTTCTAAGTTAAAGGTACATTTTTCGTAACTTACGATCTACCAAAACAATCGCACTATGTACGGTGGCGGATATATTTTCGACGAACCCAACAGGAAGCAGCAGCGGGAAGAACAGTTGCATGATGATCCTGAAAAACTGGCCGCGTTTGAGGCGCGTATTGCCAGAGGGGAAAAAATTGAACCGGGCGACTGGATGCCGGCGGAATATCGCAGACAGCTCATACGACTGATCGAACAACATGCACATTCCGAAATAATAGGCGCATTGCCGGAAGGTACCTGGATTACCCGGGCGCCGGGCTTTAAACGCAAACTGGCGCTCATAGCCAAGGTGCAGGACGAGGTAGGACATGGACAACTATTGTACAATGCCGCAGAAACACTGGGTAAATCCCGGGAAGCAATGATCAATGATCTGCTGAGCGGAAAGTCAAAGTATTCCAATGTCTTTAACTACCCGGCCAAAACCTGGGCGGACGTTACAGTGATCGGATTCCTGATCGATGCGGCGGCTATAGTCAACCAGGTGGCCAATTCCAAAGGCTCTTACGGGCCTTACTGCCGTGCGCTGGAAAGGATCTGTTATGAAGAAAGCTTCCACCTGAAACAGGGATATGACGCCTTCATAGAACTGGCTACCGGTACGCCGGCCCAGAAGGAAATGCTGCAGGATGCGCTTAACCGTTGGTGGCAGCCTATCATGCATTTCTTTGGTCCGCCGGACAAAGCCTCCAGCCATAGCGAAAAGCTGATGGAATGGAAGGTGAAAATGGCCAGCAACGACGATATGCGTAACCAGTTCCTGGACGTATACGTTCCCAAGATATGGGAATTGGGACTAACACTTCCTGACCCGCTGTTAAGAAAGAACCCGGATACGGGAAAATGGGAGTATTCCGATCCTGATTGGGACCTCTTTTTTGAAGTGATCAAAGGGAATGGCCCCTGCAATAAAGAAAGACTGGATGTAAGGAAATGGGCAGAAGAACATGGCCGCTGGATCCGAAAGGCCCTTATGCGCCCTGAAGAAATGGAACGCAGTGCCTTACCGGTAGCGTAAACCATTTTCCACGTAATTATTATAATGTAGTAGTACCACGATTTATGAATGACTCACTAGATCCACGTGTTAACCGGCTCAGGTTAGATAAGAATGACGGCTCCTTTAAAGTAGAAGAAGGAGAGAACTGGAATGTATTTGAAGTATTTCACCAGGAAAAAAGAGGGGCGCACCATGAACATGTAGGCTGTGTACATGCCCCTGATGCCAATCTGGCATTGATCTTTGCCAAGGAACAATTTGGACGCCGCAAGAAATGTGTGAATCTGTGGGTGGTACGTAGCGCGGACATACTCGCGTTCGACCTGGAAGATGAAGACATGTTTGCCAACAACCCGGACAAGACTTACCGGGATGCCAGCGGTTTCAAAGTCATGGAAAAGATCAACAAGTTTAAAGCACACACAAAATAGTCCCCACATATCCCAATGCAATTACAACAAGCAATACAGGAGCTGATCACAAAAATGGCAGATGATGAACTGGTGATCGGGCATCGCAATTCTGAATGGACCGGCTTAGGGCCTGTTATGGAAGAGGACATCGCGTTTTCTTCTATGGCCCAGGATAAGATTGGCCATGCATTGGCTCTCTATCGCATACTGGAAGAACACTTCGGCGGCACTCACCCCGACCAGTTTGCATTCCTCAGGAATGCGAAAGACTTCCGGTGCTGTCACTTTGTGGAAATGCCTATAGGTTCGTATGATTTCAGCCTGATGCGGCACTTCCTTTTTGATCATGCCGAGACTGTACGATATCAGGCCCTTGCACAAAGCAAATTTGCTCCTTTTCAGCATCTGGCCGGAAAAGTAAAGGGAGAACTGAAGTATCATACACTGCATGCAGATGCCTGGATCATACAGCTCTGTACCGCAGGAGAAGATAGCCGTTGGCGTATGCAGGCAGCACTTGATAACTGCTTTCAACTGGCAGGAGGCCTCTTTGAACCGGGACCCGCAGAAGACCTGCTGATAGCAGAGCAGATCTATCCCGGGGAAGCCGCTTTATACAAACAGTGGCTGAGTCATATATCCCCTGTCATAGGGAAAGCGGGGCTGGTCTTACCGGAAATGACATCGCCTGTATATGGTGGTCGTACCGGTCAGCATACCCCTTATTTACAGCAGTTACTGAATGAAATGGGAGAAGTATTCCGTCTTGACCCTGAAGCAACCTGGTAGAAATAAATAACTATGCAAACAATAACAACACTGCAGGCAGTATATCAATCGCTGGAGCACGTCATGGATCCGGAAATTCCTGTATTAAGCGTACTGGAACTGGGAATGATCACAGACGTTAAAGTGGATATAGAAGGTGTGCACATTAAGATGATCCCTACTTTTGCGGCCTGTCCGGCAATTGACCTCATTAAGGAAAACATTAAAAATGCCGTTGAAAGAGACCTTCAGATGCCGGCATTTGTAAGTGTGGATAAGGAAGTGAACTGGAACAGCAACCGGCTGACTGCCGAGGCTAAAGAGAAACTGCGCGATTTCGGTATCGCTCCTCCCGGCAGGCATGGAGGAGAGGTCAACCTGGACATGCTGATCAAAGTGACCTGCCCCCATTGTGGTAGCGAAAACACTTATTTACGTTCCCCCTTCGGGTCTACCCTCTGCAGGGCCCTGCATTTCTGTCGGCAATGCGGAATGATGTTCGAGCAGTTTAAGCCACTCTCGTAAGCACATATATCACATTTCCTCATTATTGATTACATTCACGCTCAAAAAACAGGGGCATGAAGATAGGCTTGTATTTTGGGTCCTTTAATCCTATACATACCGGGCATCTGATTATAGCTAACTATGTGGCGTACAATACGGACCTCGATAAAGTATGGTTGGTGGTATCACCGCAGAACCCTTTAAAACCGTCAGGATCATTATTAAATGAACATAACCGCTTTCACCTGGTAGAACTGGCTATTAAAGACGAACCCAGACTCAGGGCCAGCAACATTGAATTTTCCCTGCCAAGACCATCCTTCACCATCGACACCCTCACCTATCTGACAGAGAAGTTCCCCACCCAACAATTCACCATCATTATGGGCAGCGATAGTTTCCAGAATATCACCCGCTGGCGTAATTATCAGCAGCTTATCCGGAACTATCCCATTTATGTTTACCTGCGTCCGGGACATGAAGTAACCGAGACATATGGCGCACAGGTAGAAGTATTGAAAGCGCCCATGCTGGATATTTCTTCCACCGACATACGTAAATGGATCCAGGAGGGGAAATCCATCCGTTACCTGGTGCCCGACAATGTGGCGGCATATATAGCAGAGAATAGCTACTACCGGTAGATCACCGCTGCACCCGTACTTCCCGCTTTTTGGTCAGGAACTCGTTCGAGTAAATGTCCAGCAGGAGTATGAACATGGAAATGAGCAGGGGACCGAAAATCAGCCCGATAAACCCAAAAAGATTCACACCTATCAGTACTCCAAAAACGGTGATCAGGGGATGTACGTCGCCAATCTTCTTTGCCAGTATAAGGCGGAATAAATTATCAGAAGTACCAACTATAGCGAAACCATATATCAGCACACCAATGCCCTGCCATGTCATATTGATGGCAAGGAGATAAACACCCATGGGCGCATATACTGCTGCAGCACCAACGACAGGCAGCATGGCCGTAAAACAGGTCACTGCAAACCAGAACCAGGGCTGGGGGACCTGGAAAATAAAATAGCCGATCAATGATACTATACCCTGTATGACCGCAATCAGGGGAATTCCCACCGCATTGGCGATCACCAGTTTATGGAATTCAGTCCCGAGTCGTAATACATTCTCGTCTTTCAATGGAATATATTCATATAACCAGGCTTCCATTTCTCTTCCGTTTACCAACATATAGTACAGGATAAAATAGAGTATAGCGATGGCGGTTAGGATGTTGAAAGTAGCGCCCAAAAGCCCTGGCAATACTGATGTCAGGTATTCCCGCAGCCGTTCCAGTCTTACCTGTGAAAGGATGTCTATGTTGGTAGCCGCCTGTATCCGGTCATTCACTGTTTTAAGGCCGGCTATCAGCTCGGAAGAATGGGTGACTGCATAACCGATCTTATTGGTAAGCATGTTTATGAGCAGGCCGAAAGGCAGCAGTATGATTATGAACGACATGAACATCAACAACGCAGCAGCCAGGCTTTTACGCCATTTGCGTTTTTCCACCAACCGGAACATATATTTTCTGCTGAGGATGTACATGGTGATAGCGCCAAGAAATCCGGGGAAAAAAGTATACAGTTCTGAGAAGAGTACGAATGCCAGCAGTACAATGATCAATAGAAAGCTTACTTGTTTAATTCGCTCGTTGTCTATTACGCTCATAAGGTTGAGAGGTTATTTTGTCAGTAATATAATTGATCGTGCAAAAAGAGTACCGTTCCCTGCAATAGTACCGGCCGGTATAAAGTAAACCAATCTTCGGCATAAAGTGTTTAATCAGAGCAGGTTACCGGATACTTTCCAATACAGGGTAATATTTTATTAATAGTAATTACGGAAAGATTAAAATTATTGGAATAGTGTTTGTAATCTGTACAGTACGATTTATAACCATTGTTCATCTTTTAAAACTTTTATTTTATGGCGAACAGCAGTTCAAAAGCAGTTGTGTCATTCATTGTTGGTGCCGCAGTAGGTGTTGCCGTGGGTTATTTCCTTAATTCTGACAAAAAGGACGAACTCGTAGAAAAGCTGAAATATCAGGCAGATAAATTGAAAGACAAGTTTAAGAAGAGGAAAGAGCACTTTGAAGATGCTCTGGAAAATGAGTTGGCGTAAACCCTTGTCACAAAAAAAATTTGCATGGAGGATAATTTCAGCAATTACTTCAATCAGACAGGCAAGGTTGCCAAGGAATATCTGGAAACCCGTTTGGACCTGATTAAACTCCAGGCAGCAGGAAAGCTATCAAAAGCCTTAGGGCTTTTCTTCTCATTGATACTGGCTTTCCTGCTGTTCTTTTTTGTTATCGTATTTCTGGGTATGGTGCTTGGTTTCTGGATCGGTGAAATGACCAATAGCTTCACCATTGGATTTTCATGCTCTGCCGCCCTGTTCATAGTACTGCTGGGCATTCTGCTCATCTTCCGCAAGTCGTTGATCCAGATTCCTTTATCCAATATGCTGATCAGAGAGTTGATGAGTGAAATGGAGGTAGAGGGGCATGATAATGGGGACGAAGACAAGAACCGGAAGAAGGCAGCAACAGAAGAGGAAGAAGAAGATGATGATGACAGCAAAAAAATTGAAGAGGATGAAGAATTGTACGAACAGTTATAATAAAAGATCAGTGATAAACCTTTACACATGCCCAAGGTGAAAGTGAAAGTAACAAACGGAGACCTCTTGCAGAAGGAGATAAACCGGTTGAAGAAACGCTCCCGTGCACTTGAAAATGAATTAGGAGACAGGGTCGATTATTTCAAAGGCAATTATGGGAAAATGGCATTGAACTCTGTGCTTCCCGGCAGCGCCAAACATGGTGCATTCCTGGGGGTAGCAGGGCGCATAGCGAAGATCGCCTGGCAGAGTGGTAAGTTCAAATCCTTTACCACCAGCGCCCTGATGACGGCATTGGAATTTGCCGGGGTACGACTGGGTATTAATCTATTTGATAAGTACCGGAAAGGTCGCAGCAAAAAGAAGAAGGCCAAAGCTGCGGCCGAAAAAGAAGAAGATTAAAGGTTTGTTTATCCCCAAACCTTTGTTCCCTCGCTGCAGTTAGCACAAATATCAATATTCTTACGGCCCTGTTGTATCTGTGTCCTGAACCGGATATACTTGTCATTATGCCATAACTCCTTTAATGATTCCTGTTTGAGATCTCCCAGCTTATGCTGCGCATCTTTATCGAAGCAGCAGGGAACTACCAGTCCGTCCCAGGTAATAACAGGAGAATGCCATAAACGCCAGCAATGATTGCC
Organism: Chitinophaga sp. CF418; assembly: GCF_900142925.1. Classification (GTDB taxonomy): domain Bacteria; phylum Bacteroidota; class Bacteroidia; order Chitinophagales; family Chitinophagaceae; genus Chitinophaga. The sequence continues at coordinate 240,856 of NZ_FRCN01000002.1, read as the reverse complement.
CATTTTATTCTTGATCGCATAGGTACCATCATCATTTTTATGATAACGGCTGTATTTATCAATAGTCGGGATCAGGCGGTTGCCTTCTTCATAATCATATACCTGTGCTGTCTTAAAGCGCACTTCATCCACACCAATCTCTTTTGCCAGGTTCTTTATATCCTCAATTTGGTGCTCATTGGGTTTTACCACCAGGAACTGGAAAAAGACGAACGGTGTTTTTGAGTTCAGTTCTTTTTTCCATTTTACGATATTCTTTGCTCCCTGTATTACCTTCTCCAGGTTACCGCCTACACGGTACTGCGTATACACGTCCTGTGTTGTACCATCAATTGAGATGATCAATCTGTCCAAACCGCTTTCCACCGTCTTACGCGCATTTTCATCCGTGAGGTAATGGGCGTTGGTAGAGGTGGCTGTATAGATACCTTTTGCATGAGCATATTTAACCATTTCCAGGAAGCCGGGATTCAGGAAGGGCTCTCCCTGAAAATAAAATATCAGGTACAACAGTTCTTTATAGATCTCGTCTATTGTTTTCCGGAAGAAATCCTGCTGGAGCATGCCGGTAGGTCGTGTAAAAGCCCTTAATCCGCTGGGGCATTCAGGGCATCTCAGGTTACAGGATGTTGTCGGCTCGAATGATACCGAGATCGGGTAACCCCACTGAATAGGCTTGCCAGTCCATTTACTTACAAAGTAGCTACTTAACACCTTGGCGGCGTTCCAGCCACGGCGTAGCGTGAACTTGGACATCAGATTGAGGGTATCATTTAGATTGAAATCAGGCATAACAACATCACTTATTGTTGTAAAAATAAGATATCTATGTCGGTTATGTATAATAATAATTATACTTGCTGTGAAATTGGGAAGAAGATTGAAAATGTGAGCATTAAAAAGCCGTCACTCTATTGCGAAAGCCGAATAAGTAAAAAGTGCCAAAACTCCGAATCAAGAAATCCAGGCGTTTAATTTTCGCCCTGTTATTCCTCCTATGTCTGACATTTGGAGCATGGCTGTGGTGGCGGGAGAGGGAGGAAGCCCTGAATTTTGTCAGGTATGAAGAATTTGGGATCGACATGCCGGTTAACTATTCCATCCATGGGATTGATGTATCAAGATTCCAGAAGAATATTAACTGGGCGGCGGTGGAACAGATGCAGGTGGAACGTATCCATATCTCCTTCGCATTTATTAAGGCAACAGAGGGTATTACCCGTCAGGATGCCTTATTTAAGCAGAACTGGCAGAAGGCAAAAAAAGCGGGTATTGTCAGAGGGGCATACCATTTCTTTTACTCTACCCGTGACCCCCTGAAGCAGGTGATCAATTTTCAGAATGTAGTGCAGCTCGAAGCCGGGGATCTGCCGCCGGTGCTGGATATAGAAGTACATAATAATCAACCGCCGGCAGTGATCAGGTCTACTGCCAGGATCTGGCTGGAAGAGATGGAAAAAGCCTATGGGGTGAAGCCGATCATTTACACTAACATGCACTTTTACGAAACGTATCTTGGAGAGGAATTTGACCGTTATCCTTTATGGGTGGCACACTATTACCAGAAAGAGCGGCCATCCACACAGCGTCACTGGTTATTCTGGCAGCACAGCGATATAGGCCGGGTAAACGGGATCTCTACAACGGTTGACTTCAACGTTTTCAGAGGAGATAGCCTGGCGCTTCGTAAATTATGCCTTCCTTAAACATAACAAATTGACATGGAAAATCAGGAACCTCAGCAGGACAGAAAGGAACAATTCGATATGAGGATCGTGCACTATTTTGTCCGGATCATGCGGACAGTGTTCCTGGGTTTTTTCTGGATGCTGGTGAATGTATTTCTGGGATTATATCTGGGGTTTGCCATACCGGAAGAGTCTACTCGCGGCAGGATGATTTTCTTCTACACCTTCCTGGTGCTTTCACTGGCAGGCTACCTGTTCATTGTCAGGAAAATGTGGAAACACAACGGACATGTACAGGACAACTATTAACAAATAAGAAGTGATCAATCATAACATCACTCCTACAGGCTTTTGGCCCATATGGGTAACATATAATTGATCACTTAACGAACCTACAGCAACGTCGACTGCTGCAAATATGCTTGTTGCATACCTTTGATAATGCGGGCAACATCTTCCTGCGACTTGCCGGTTTTCCGCTCAAGTCTGCTATACAGCTCCCTCTCTTTACCTCTTTCAAACACTAGATCTTCGTCTGAAAGTTCACTGAAACGCTGCTTGAGCAGTTTCTTCAGTACCGACCACTGGTATCCCCGGATGTTCATAGTAGCATTTTTATTTTTGTTATAGAATTTATATTAGTAGGTATCCAAGTTGCCAATTTTCGATTGCTCGTCCGTGTTTTTCGTCAGGGTAACTGTACACTATTGCTGAGGTATAACTATCATGGTTATCAACACGGCTGGATGAGATAATGTTCAATATCTATGCCACCAGCGGGCATCTAAAAGTTAAAACAATGTTAGACTTTAAAGGCGCAATTCCTTTGCAGTAGCGAGTTTGGACAAACTATATTATAATATTGTTAATAGGGTGCTTGCTAAAAAAGGTGCTAAAACGCATCAGGCGGGCAGAACTGCAATCTATTGCACCAAACGCGACTTCTGCTGCTTTGTGGAATGTGCTGCACATCCATTACAACGGTTTGGGGTGCCCGGTGTGGAATGCATTACTCATAACTGCCGTGTAATGCGTAATTGGCGAGGATTTAACGCATGGAACAGACTTTGCAAAGTATTAATTGAACGATGACAATAACAACCTAAACGGAAAGTTATGCTAAGTGAAAAAGAATCAGGAAAGGATAAAAAGCCTTCCGAAAAGTATGAGCAGAAAGAACAGCATCCCGTTGAAATTTTAAAAACAGATAAAGCAGACAAATCACGCAATCCACTGCACGCAGACCTTTCAGAGAAACCCGAAAAAGAAAATGCAGCAGTGCGCGATCAGGATACTGAAAACTAAGTCGTTACCATAGTTTATTGATTGACCTCTCAAATATGGTATTTCCCAACGGAGGGAAAAACGATTAGTAATATTCTTCTTTAATGTTGTGGTGTATAGCAGGCCGTCCCATTCATGGGATGGTTTTTTTTTAGCTACTATGGTCTGCAATGATCTTCCAGCTTCCTTTAATGCGTTTAATGATCAGTGAAAAATGCCCCTCCAGGTCGCCTATTGTTCTTTGCAGGTGCCATTTCCCTACTACAAAATAAACATCTGATGCCAAAGGCTTCATTTCCAGTATATTGAATGCCAGCTTACCCATGGCTGTTGCGTCAGGATACGATTTCCTGTAATTATCCAGGGTGGCCTGCCAGCCATAGGTGGGCCCTCTTTTACCAATAAATATCAGGGAATCGGACTGCCAGTAGGTAGTCATAAATACGTCCAGGTCGCCCTGGTTCCAGGAAGCTGTTTGTTTAGCCAGTAAAGCTCTAATGGCAGACTGCGGCTGTTGTGCACGAACGGCCGTAAACGGAGCGGCCAACAGGATAAGGAACAATAAAAAACGCATGGTAATTTTTAGTAAAAGATAAACAGTTTTTGCGATGCAGGGCAATCTGATTATACTACCTTTGCAAAAATCAACAACTTATGCCCGGATATGAATTTTTTGGCCCGGAAGAACGCAAAGAGATAAACGATGTACTGGAAACAGGCATTTTTATGCGTTATGGCTTTGATGGTCCCCGTAAAGGCATCTGGAAAGCTAAAGAACTCGAACAGGCCATTTCTGAAAAACTGAACGTAGCCCACACTCAGCTGGTATCCAGCGGTACTGCCGCCCTCACAACAGTTATGGCTGCATTGGGAATTGGCGCCGGGGATGAAGTGATCATGCCCACATTCACATTTGTGGCCAGCTTTGAATGTATCTTTTCTGTAGGGGCAACTCCTGTCCTGGTAGATGTGGATGATACGCTGACACTGGACCCTAAAGCTGTGGAAGCGGCTATTACTCCCCGTACCAAAGCGATTATGCCCGTACATATGTGCGGCGCTATGGCCGATCTGGATGCGCTGAAGGCTATCTGCGACAAACACAATCTGATCTTACTGGAAGATGCCTGTCAGTCCTTTGGCGGCAGCTATAAAGGCAAAGCGCTGGGAACGATCGGTCATGCCGGTGCATTCTCTTTTGACTTTGTGAAAACGATTACCTGTGCGGAAGGCGGCGCTATAGTAACAAACGATAAAGACATTTATATCAAATGTGACGGATATTCCGACCATGGTCACGACCACCTGGGCGTAGACCGTGGCGCTGACCTGCACCCATTTATCGGGTATAATTACCGTATCTCCGAACTGCATGCTGCCGTGGGGCTTGCCCAGGTACGCAAGCTGGATACCTTCCTGAGCATCCACCGGAAAACAAAAAAGATCTTCAAAGATGCCCTGGCTACTGTACCTGGCGTAACTTTCCGCCGCCTGCCAGATGCTGATGGTGATAGCGCTACCTTCCTGGCCTTTTTCCTGCCTGAAGAACATCAGGCAAGAGCAGCAGCTGCTGCCATGAAAGCGGCTGGCTTACCAGCATTCTACTGGTATGACAATAACTGGCACTACATCCGTAACTGGGATCATTTCAAGCAAAGCACGGTGCTTTCCCGTTTTGCACCAGGACTGCAGCAGGCAATGGAGCTGTACAAAGTGAAACAATTCCCCGTGTCTGACGCTATCATGAGCCGTTGTATCTGTACGCCGATTAACCTGAGCTGGAGTGATGAGGAAGTACAGCAGCGTGCTGAGAAATTGGTGAATGCAGTAAAGAGCGCCCTATAAAAGATAAGCATGAAGAAAGTAGCCTTGATTCCCGCCCGTTATGGGGCTACCCGTTTTCCGGGTAAACTGATGGCTAAGCTGGGAGGTAAATCTGTAATTCTGCGTACTTATGAAAGTACTGTGAACACAGGTGTGTTTGATGAGGTAATGGTGGTGTGCGACAACGAGATCATTTACAATGAAATTGTCAATAACGGTGGTAAAGCCGTAATGAGCAAAAAAGAGCACGAGTGCGGTACCGATCGTATAGCGGAAGCTATTGAAGACCGCACAGATGTGGATATCGTTGTGAATGTGCAGGGAGACGAACCTTTTACCCAGAAAGAACCGCTGGAAAAGTTGCTGAAAGTATTTGAAGGAGAAGACGGTAAACAGGTACAGGTGGCATCCCTGATGCAGGTACTGAAAGACCCGACATCTATCGAAGACCCGAACTACGTGAAGGTGGCGGTGGATAAGAAATTCAATGCCCTCTTCTTTTCCCGCTCTGTCATTCCTTACCCGCGCGATAAGAACGTTCAGACCATATATTATGAGCACATCGGTATCTATGCATTCCGCAGACAGACCCTGATGGACTTTACCAAAATGCCGGTAAGTCCGCTGGAGGCTGCAGAGAAGATAGAATGTCTGCGCTACCTGGAGAATGGTATTCCCATGAAAATGGTGGTGACAGAATATATGGGTGTGGAGATCGATACGCCGGAAGATTTGCTGAAGGCAGAAAAATTACTGTAATACTAAATCATTAAACGACTGAGATGAAATTCAGGAACTTTAAAATGGTCGATTACGTGGTATTTGGCCGTGGTGCGTTTGACCAGCTTGATGAGATACTGGCTCCCCGCCGCAAGGGCGATGCGCCGATGATATTCTTTGTAGACTATTTCTTCCAGGGTAATGAGGCATTTGCCAAACGTATTCCCCTGAGAGGTAAAGATAAGATCGTATACATTGATGTTACGGACGAGCCGAAGACCAAATATGTGGATAAAGTAAGAGATGAGCTGACAGCGGAGTTTGGTGAAGTAAGCGGTATCATTGGTATTGGTGGTGGCTCCGTAATGGACATGGCCAAAGCGGTATCCCTGATGATGAAAAATCCCGGTTCTTCTGCAGATTACCAGGGATGGGACCTCGTAAAGGTAGCCGGTGTGTATAAAGTGGGTATTCCAACCCTCTCGGGTACAGGAGCGGAAGTAAGCCGTACCTGCGTACTGACAGGGCCTACCCGTAAACTGGGAATGAATTCCGATTTTACGCCATTTGACCAGATCGTACTGGATCCTGAACTGATAAAAGGTGTACCGGTAAACCAGCAGTTCTATACAGCGATGGATTGTTATATCCATTGTATCGAGTCCCTGCAGGGTACTTACCTGAATGCGTTCAGCCGTTCTTACGGAGAAGAAGCACTGCGCCTCTGCCAGGAAATATTCCTGGAGAAAAACACCTGGGATGATGACGCAGACGAAAAACTGATGATGGCATCTTATGCCGGCGGTATGAGTATCGCTTATTCACAGGTAGGCGTGGCGCATGCCGTGAGCTATGGCCTGTCATACCTGCTGGGTACGAAACATGGTATTGGCAACTGTATCGTGTTTGATAAACTGGAAGAGTTTTATCCGGAAGGCGTGAAGGAATTCAAGCTGATGGTGAAGAAGCATAATATCGACATCCCGCAGGGTATTACCAAAGGCCTGTCTGACGAGCAGTTCAATGCTATGATAGATGTATCTCTGGGAATGGCGCCGCTGTGGGAGAATGCACTTGGTAAGAACTGGAAAGAACAGATGACGCGTGAACGCCTCCGTGCATTGTACGAGCAGTTATAATACGAAGAGTATCACTACTTATAAAAAAGCCCCCTGTTTTCAGCAGGGGGCTTTTTTATAAGTAACTTATGGCAGAAACCTTCTGATAGGAATAGGCGCCCGCATATGAACAAAACGCCACATGACCTGCAGGCGGCGGTTGTGATAAATAAACAGGAGATATAAAGCCGCCATCAGCGTCACAGTTGCTGTACAATAGAACGTGAGCGGGAAAAAGCGGGCATCGTTATGATAGATAAAGGCAGACAGGTAAGCGCCAAGGCCAATACCCGCTTCCATCGCAATATACATCGTAGCCAGCGCGCGGCCCTTATGCTGTGGATGACCCAGATCGATAGTCCAGGCTGTGATAGCCGGAGAGTTCATACCAACAGAAACGCCATAAATAATAGCAGCAGTCAACATCATCGCCGGTGTATGAGCAATAGCCAGCAGGAAAACGCCGATAGCCATGGTAATGGTAGAGATCTTCAGAATAGGCACCCGGCCGTATTTGTCAGACACCTTACCAGCCAGCAGGCGAATACTGATGGAGGCCGCCGTAAAGAAGGTAAAGAACAATCCTTTATTCTGAATACCCAGGTAAGTACTGAAGTCCGGAATGATGGTGAACAGTACCCCGTAGCTGAGATATGTCAGGAAGATAACGATCACCGGCGCCAACACCAGCGGCTCAAATATTTCACTTTTGGCAATCTTTAATGTCGATAAACGGAACCGCTGTTTGTCCTGTAAGGTTTCCCGCATGCCGCCCACCAGGATTACAACAGACAATAAGGCAAATACTGCAGATACCTGAAACATGATATGTATGTCCCAGTGATTGGTAATATAACCGCCGATAGCTGGCCCCATGGCAAGACCTATAGTGCTGAACAGGCCAACCATACCCATTGCTTCCGCCCTGCGGGTGGAAGGAACAATGTCGGCAACATATGCTGCGGTGCCGGTAGGCTTGAATCCGGTGGAAAAACCGTGAAAGAAGCGGAGTAATAAAAAGGCGCCTACAGAGCTGACCAGCGGGTATAAAAGGCTGCACACCACACAAACCAGCGAGCCGAAGATCATGACTGGTACACGGCCGATCGTATCTGTCAGCTTTCCGCTGAAGGGGCGGGACAATCCGGCCATGAGCGTAAAAAGCGCAAGAATATATCCTTTGTAATCCTCACCACCCATCCGGGTCAGATAGGCCGGCAATTCCGGTAGCAACATGTTAAAGCTGGCGGAAAACAGTGCATTGCTGAGGCATAACATTATAAAATGGAAGGTGTAAATTCTCCCGGGCAACTGATCCATGCGGCAAATTTACGATAAACGGCAGAACCCCAGCCGGTTAATGGGAAAAATACAACTTATATTATTTATCGGCCGGCGGGTAGTAAATTTGTAGACATCCCCAATTTACAGGTATGGAAAACAAAGAACTCCGTTTGGCAGTCCTCATCGATGCAGATAATATTCCTTACGCCAGTGTAAAAGCCATGATGGAAGAGGTGGCCAAATATGGCATCCCGACTTTCAAACGGATATATGGAGACTGGACGAAACCCACACTGACCGGCTGGAAGGCGGTCCTGCTGGATAATGCCATTACTCCCATTCAGCAATACAGCTACACCAGCGGCAAGAATGCGACAGACTCGGCCATGATCATTGACGCCATGGACATACTATATACCGGGAGGGTGGATGGGTTCTGTCTCATCACCAGCGACAGCGATTTCACCCGTCTGGCCACCCGCCTGCGGGAGGCGGGAATGCGTGTATTCGGGCTGGGAGAGAAGAAGACGCCCAGCGCTTTCCGCGCAGCTTGCGACAAATTCATCTACCTGGAGATCCTCGCCGGTAATGGTAAGGAATCGTCCGCCAAACGGAAAGCAGACAAGGGGAATGGAAAAGCTATCAGCAAGGCCGATAAATATGTGGTAAATCTGCTGGCCTCAAGTATCAACGATATTGCGGATGAAGACGGATGGGCTTACCTGGGAGAGTTAGGAAACCTGTTGCTGAAGAAACAACCGGACTTCGACGCCCGTAACTATGGATATAACAAACTGATACAGCTGATTAAAAGCTTTGAGGATTTCGAAATAGATATCCGGGAAAGCAGCCGTAAAATGGGGAAGCTGGTATATGTCAGAGTAAAATAAGACATAAAAAAAGCTGTTCTACCATGGAGTAAAACAGCCTTTTTAATATCTTAATAAGTTGGATACTAGCGCTTAGCGTATTTGATAGCAGCGTAGAGGAACATTAATGCAAACAGGATAATAACTCCATAAGTCAGATAATGAGCAATCCTGTCTCCAGCTCTGAAAAAATCGGTAGTCTCTACGTTATTGATTACTTCAAGCAACATAAAAATGATGTTTAGTGGTCCGGGCTGCAAGTTAGCGCATTCTGTTTGAAAATCCCAACATGCATACCTGCCTAATAGTTTGAGAGTTGCTCTATATATTGATGCATACGCGATTTAGCGAGGAAATTTTTCTCCAGTGGTGCGGCAAACGGAACTGGGGTATCCAGCCCTGCACAACGCATTACCGGTGCATCCAGCATTGTGAAGCAATGTTCTGCTATCCACGCGCTGATCTCTCCACCCAGTCCGCCGGTGAGCGTATCTTCATGAAGAATTAACACCTTGCCGGTAGCGGCCACTGCTTCCCGGATGGCGGTGTAGTCCAGCGGTAATAAAGTACGCAGGTCCAGTATATGAATAGATAGCTGTGGATATTGATGTACATATTCCAACGCCCAGTGTACGCCGGCGCCATAGGTGATGATGCTGATATCTTCTCCCGCCTGTACTACTTTGGCCTTTCCGATCTCTGTCGTGTAAGGGTCTTCCGGCACAGGCCCGCTGATACTGCGATAGAGCGCTTTATGCTCGAAGAACAGTACAGGATTGGGATCTGCAAATGCGGCGAGCAGCAGCCCCTTGGCATCTGCCGGGGTGGCCGGGTATACTACTTTCAGTCCGGGTACGTGTGTGAACCAGGCCTCATTCGTTTGGGAGTGGAAGGGACCAGCGCCTACGCCTGCCCCTGCCGGTAACCTGACCACCACGTCGGCGGTCTGTCCCCAGCGGTAATGGATCTTTGCCAGGTTATTGACGATCTGGTTGAACCCGCAGGTTACAAAGTCGGCAAACTGCATCTCCACCATACTTTTATACCCCATCAGGGAAAGTCCAAGTCCCGTCCCTACGATGGCACTTTCACATAAGGGTGTGTTTCTCACTCTTTCTTTTCCATACTTCGCCACAAAACCATCTGTGATCTTAAAAGCACCGCCATATTCCGCGATATCCTGTCCCATCAATATCAGGTTGGGATATTGTTCCATGGCCTGGTTCAGTCCTTCGGAAATAGCGTCGATGAATCTTTTATCATGAACGGCGCTATCAGCCGCTGGTGAAACAGGGCTGGGAGCAGGTGCATAAATATCCTTCAGCTCATCCGCTTCGCTGACCGGTGGAGATACTGCTGTCAGAGCGGTATTTATCTCCCGGTCTATTTCATGTTTCAGCGTCTCCCGGATATCGTGAATACCTTCTTCGTTGATGAGTTGCAGATAGACTAAAAATCCTTCGAAATGCTGAATGGGGTCCTGTTTAGCCCATTCTTCCAACAGGGCGGGAGGGACGTACTTAGTGCCACTGGCTTCTTCATGCCCTCTCATGCGAAAGGTCATCGCCTCTATCAATACAGGCTGTTGTTCCTGCAAGGCATGACGCTTGGCTTCTTTTATGGCGTGATATACTTCCAGGAGATTGTTGCCGTTGATGCGCATCCCCCGCATGCCGTAGCCGGCGGCTTTTTGTACGAGTTGTTCACAGCGGTATTGTTCTTCTACCGGTGTGCTCAGTCCATAGCCATTGTTTTCTATAAGGAAGATGACGGGCAGGTCCCATACGGCCGCCACATTCAGGGCCTCATGGAACTCGCCCTCACTGGTACCGCCTTCGCCGGTAAAGGCCAGAGATACCTTATCTTCTTTTTTTAATTTATGTGCCAGAGAAATACCATCAGCAATGGAAAGCTGTGGCCCGAGGTGGGAGATCATACCACAGATATGATGCTGGCGGCTACCGAAGTGAAAGGAACGTTCACGCCCCTTGCTAAACCCCAGGGGACTGCCCTGCCACTGGTGGAACAGCTGCTGCAAGGGCATCTGCCGGGCAGTGAACACACCCAGGTTTCTGTGCAGGGGCAGGATCCATTCGTCATTATCCAACGCTAAAGTGGCGCCTACAGCAATGGCTTCCTGCCCGATGCCGGAAAACCATTTGCTTACTTTCCCCTGCCGCAGCAACAACAGCATTTTCTCTTCTACCAGGCGAGGATATAACAATGCCTTGTAAAAGGTCAGCAGTTCCCCGTCACTGATATGTGCACGTTCAAAATACATGGTATTAAGCTCAATCGTTATCGCCTCCCGCTATGCTATGCATGATACCACTAACAACGGTGAGGACCAGGCTGAATATCAGCGCCCACCAGAATCCGTCCACTTTAAACCCTTTTACAAGGTTGGACGCCAGCAGTATAATAATAGCATTGATCACCAACAGGAACAATCCCAGTGTAAGTATCGTAGCAGGAAGTGTTAGTATTATCAGTATTGGTTTTACCAACAGGTTCAAGATAGCCAATACTAATGCGAGCACAAGGGCAGTCGTAAAATCCTTGATATTTACACCTGGCAGCAGGTAGGCAGATAGCATAGCTGCCAGCGCTGTTACAAGCAAGCGGATGAGAAAGTTCATGTGATGAAATTTTTTGGGAAGGTAACAAAATTGAAGCTATACCGGCTTACAGAAAATCATCGCTTTCCCTGTAAGCTTTTATCAGGGTTAGTTCACCCTCTTTACCAGGGTTGGCGTTGCCGTGCTCCATGCCCAGCACCCCCTTGAAGCCTTTTTTATGTAAGTGCTTGAAAATGTTCTTATAATTGATCTCGCCGCTGGTAGGCTCCTTACGGCCTGGATTATCACCTATCTGAATATAGGCTATCTCATCCCAGCAAAGGTCCATGATGGGGATCAGGTTGCCGGTATTGCGCTGCATGTGATAGATGTCGTAAAGGATCTTACAGCTCGGACTATTCACTGCTTTACAGATGCCATAGCTCTGTTCTGCGGTACGCAGGAACAGGTCGGGGTTATCACTCAATGGCTCCATTACCATGATCAGCCCTTCTTTTTCCAGTACGGCCGCTCCCATACGGAAAGCCTCTATTACATTGGCGGTCTGCACGCCGATGGGCAGGTTCCTTTCAAAATAACCGGGTACCACAGTCGCCCATTTGGCATTCACGCGTTTAGCCGTTTCCAGTGCCTGTTTACATACTTTTACAAAAGCATCCTTGAACTCCTGCTTACCGGTAGTGAGGGATACTTTCCAGTTGTCGCCGGCATCTATCACAAAAACGCCCATCTGCATACCCAGTTTGCTGAGCAGCTTTCCGATCTTCTCCTGTTCTGCAGGATCGCGTTTCATCAGCCCATTGTCTTCTATGGCTCGGAAGCCCTGGTCATACATAAATTGGATCTGATCTAAAAAGCTGGCGCCGGCGCTGTTTTTAAACATCCCATCGTGAGGGGCATAGTTCAGGTTAAACGTCTTGCCGGCAGATTCCGGGTTTGTGAGACCGTTGGGCATCGCTGCGGCTGTACTGCCAATAGCCAGCGTGGATAGTCCTGCTAATGTGCTTTGCTGAAGGAATTTTCTTCTTTCCATAACGTTCTAAGGGTTGATTGCATGAATACTAAATGTAATCGCTTTTTGATTCTGTTGCAAGGGGGAAAGAGGAAAAGTGTAGAATTGACGCATCTTCAGCAGAAAAACGTTGCATTCCATTATTTGATTTAATAAATTCACAGGCATTACAGGTTTTATCTTTCAAGAAGTGTTATGAAAAACAGACTATTGGCGTTATCGCTGGGAAGTATGCTGACCAGTACTGCAATCGCACAGGAGACTATCAACCAGCCGTTTACCGCGTATGAAGAGAAGTTGCCCGGAACAACATTCACATTTAAAATGGTGCCTATCCCGGCAGGGGAGGTCACGATAGGAAGCCCGGATAGTGAAAAAGGTAGGGGCGCCGATGAAGGCCCTCAGAAAAAAGTGAAGATCGCTGCCTTCTGGATGGGCGCTTATGAAGTGACCTTTGAGCAGTATGACGTATATTCAGACCCGGAGAAAGACAAGACCCCCATCCCTGATGGAATGACAAGGCCCAGCCCTCCTTATATAGATCTGACACTTGGTATGGGAAAAGTAGGAGGTTACCCGGCCAATAGTATGAGCCAGTATGGGGCACTGATGTATTGCAAATGGCTCTATGCGAAAACCGGTGTTTTCTACCGCCTTCCTACAGAGGCTGAGTGGGAATATGCCTGCCGTGCAGGAGCTGCTACGGCCTATCCTTTTGGCAATGATATCTCGCAGCTGAAGAACTATGCCTGGTATGCCGCCAACAGTGATAATAAGTATCATAAAGTAGGAGAGTTGAAACCCAATGCCTGGGGACTGTACGATATGCTGGGAAATGTAGCTGAATGGACGTTGGATCAGTATGATGAGCAATACCTGCAGCACGTATCGGATACAGACCCCTGGAATAAGCCAACAACCAAAACGCCGAGAACAATTAAAGGAGGTAATTATCATGATGACGCAGCGATGCTGCGCAGTGCCAGCCGCCTGAAATCCGATCCGAACTGGAACCGCCGGGACCCGCAGATCCCTAAAAGTTACTGGTGGAACGCCGATGCTCCCTTTGTTGGATTCCGTGTAGTCCGCCCGCTTAAACAGCCAACCAAAGAAGAGGCCGAACAGTTTTTTGAAGACGTTATAGATCAATATAAAGGAGCCAGATAACAGCCGGTAAGGGGCTGCATTACAGCTTAGTACATATCCCCCACATTAACTCATAAAAAACTCTATCATGCAACAGGAAGAACTAAATCAATTCCACGGAAAAACCCGCAGAGACTTTATGAAACAATCGTCTCTTTTAGCCGGCGGACTGCTGGCTACACCTATGCTGTCCCAGGCCAACTTCTTTTCAGGCGCAGACAATGTTATCAAAATAGCCCTGATCGGCTGTGGCGGCCGCGGTACCGGTGCTGCTGTACAGGCGCTCAGCACAAAAGAAAATGTACAGCTGGTGGCAATGGCAGATGCTTTTGCCGACAAATTGAACAACAGCTATAACAGTATCAAAGACGAAGTAGGCGATAAGCCAGGACGTCTGAATGTAAAGGAAGAACACAAATTTGTAGGGTTCGATGCCTATCAGAAGGCCATTGCGTTGGCTGATGTCGTGATCCTGGCAACACCTCCGGGTTTCCGCCCTATCCATTTTGAAGAAGCGGTTAAACAGGGGAAACACATCTTCATGGAAAAACCAGTAGCTACCGATCCTGCGGGTATCAAAAGAGTACTGGATGCCGCTGAAGTGGCAAAATCAAAGAAACTGAATGTCGTGGTAGGCTTACAGCGCCGCTATCAGGCATCTTACCGGGAGATGTATAAGCGTTTCCAGGACGGCATTATCGGCGATGTAGTGTCTATGCAGGTCTGGTGGAACCAGGGGGCGCTGTGGGTAAGACCACGTAAACCCGAGTATACAGAAATGGAATACCAGATGCGTAACTGGTATTATTTCAACTGGCTGTGCGGGGATCATATCGTAGAACAACACATCCACAATATTGATGTGGGTAACTGGTTCATGAACGATTATCCGGTAACAGCAGTGGGTATGGGTGGCCGTGCCGTACGTACCGGCAATGAGTTCGGTGAGATCTATGACCACCACTTTGTAGAATACCGCTATGGCAATGGTGTAGTAATGAACAGTCAGTGCCGGCACTGGAAAGATGCTGACAGCAGGGTGGATGAAGAGATCGTGGGTATAAAAGGCCGTATGCTGATGGACAAGGCCGTGATCAAAGACCATAAAGGAAAGGTGCTGTACCAGTTTGATAAGAAAAATGAAAATCAACCTTACCAGGCGGAACACGATGAGCTGTTTGCCGCTATTGCCAAAGGAGAATACAAGTTCTGGGACGCAGAGAGGGCCGCTAAGACAACACTCACTGCTATCATCGGAAGGCTGGCCACTTATTCCGGACAGACCATCGCATTTGACAAGGCGCTTAATTCAGGCCTGAACCTGCAACCGGCAAAGTATGCCTTTGATGCTGCGCCGCCGGTGGTGCCGGATGCATCAGGTAACTATGCCTATGCAAAACCAGGCATCACTAGATATTTTAGCTAAGGCGTAGTATATTTATAAAAAGGATATTGAAGGCCCCGGCAAGGGGCCTTCGTTTTATAGAATGTTTATGAGATTATTTAGGATCGTTTTGTTTGTCTGCCTGCTATTCATGATGCAGCAGAAGGCTTTCGCGCAGTATAGCCAGATCAAAAAATGGGCAGAGGAAGAATTACTGACCAGCCCAGCCTTACGACAGGCACATACAGGTGTTTGTATCTATGAACCGGCCACCGGGAAATATTGGTACAGCTACCAGGACGATCATTATTTCACACCAGCATCCAATACGAAGATATTCACATTGTATACCGGCCTGCGCCTGCTGGGCGATTCCCTGCCTGCACTACGCTACCTGGAAACAGATTCCGTGCTGTATGTAAAAGGCATGGCAGATCCTGCCTTCCTGCATCCGGATTATACCCTGCAGCCTGCCTGGCAGTTATTGCAGCAGACCACTAAACGGATCACGATAGTCCCTGCCGTATCAGAGAATAAACGTTTCGGTTTTGGATGGGCATGGAGCGATTATCAGGATTATTACCAGCCGGAATTAAATGAATGGCCTATGTACGGCAATGTAGCCCGCATCCGCCATCATGGAGATACGACACTGATCTCACCGCGCATGTTCAGCGATACCGCACATTTCACTTTTCGTAGGGATGATACGCTGGAGGAACTCCTGGGAGAAAGAGACGAACGGAGTAACCGCTTTTCTCTGACTTTCAACGGAAATGATAAAAGCGTACAGGAAGCAGAGGTGCCCTTCATAACAGGCCCCACAGGTGATCTTGCTTACAGATTGCAGGATACATTGCACAAGCCGGTTACAGTGCTGACCGGTGGAACAGTAATACCGCCAACTGCTTTTACATTACTGAAAGGCATACCGGCAGATTCCCTGTTCCTGCCGATGATGCACAGAAGTGATAACTTCTTTGCTGAACAGACACTGATGATGTGCGCTGCACGTCTCTGGGATACGATCAGCACTGCCCGTACCATCAATTTTATGGAAAAGAGTTACCTGGCCAATTTACCTGATACGCCTAAATGGGTAGATGGTTCCGGCCTGTCAAGATATAACCTGTTCTCCCCGCGGGATTTCGTAAGCGTACTGTCGGATATGTATAAAACCTATCCTTCGGAAAGACTGTATGCTTTATTCCCGACAGGAGGTAAAGGCACGCTGAAGAACTATTACAAGCAACAGTTTGTTCACGCCAAAACCGGCACCTTATCTGGTTGTGTGGCATTGAGCGGATACCTTGTTACCAAAAAGAACAAGACCCTTGTATTTAGCGTACTCGTAAATAACCATAACAACAGCGCCACAAACGTGAGAAGAACGGTAGAACATTTCCTGACGCAGGTGTGGGAAAAATACTAGCGGATAGTATAGTTCATCAGGCGGATGGTGTCCGTGGGAGAGACGGTTTCTATGTACCCTATTCCCAGCGCATAATAATACGTCGCAATAGTACCTGCCGGATACAATGTCTCTCCAACCAGGACGGCGGCATCCTGCCGTACAACAATGACATTTTTATATTCCTTACCCAATACGGTATGAGTTGTTTGCTGCGCGAGCATATGATACTGCAACAAACCCGTCTGTTCTACACCGGAAATGGTCACATTTATCGTATCACTCCAGGTGGCCCCTTCGCTGTAACTATCATGAAGGAATAACCTGTCGCCAGCCTCCAGTTGATAATCCGGGAGGGACAATGCCTGTTCATACAGGAAATAACTACCGTTGTCACAACGAATGAACTGGTCTGAATAGCCATCATTGAGAATGGAATACCGATAGCCATTGATTGTAGTATCACCGCTTACCAGTAGGCTATATTGCGAAGTATCTCCGCTGCTGTTGGTATACTGATAGGTAAAAGAAGACCCGGTAGAGTAGGGAGCGTAACCGCAATGAAAATCAGTTATGATGCCTTCAAGACTTTTTTCTTTACGGCAGGCATACATAGAGAATATGGACAATGCTCCGACAAAAAACAGAGACCTATACATCATAAATGGACGCAATAGTTATAGAATGTATAGGGCAGATAGGATCGTAAGGGCCGCAATGTAGTAAAAAAGTAATGGCGGCGTAAATGATAAATTATTGTGTGTCATCAAATAAAAATCAGTTACATACTACCAGCCTTGGAGTGATCGTTCCGCCGTTTGCACGTACGGTGGTGATGGTTGTCTGGCTGGTGCGGTTGTCTGTAGCGGTAAGAGTAATGCTGGCCGGCTGACTGGTACACCTGACAATGGTAACATTGAATTTGCCATTGGTGATATTAACAGCGTAGTTCCGGTAATCCAGATTGACGATCACTTTACCATCTACCACGTTGAAACGGTCACAGTCTTTCGCCGTTCCGTTGATCACAAGTGTCTGACTTTCAGAAAGGGTGACGCTTACATTGTTGATTTCGGTCGCTGCATTAAAGGGGCCGATTTCCTGCTGACGGAGCACGTTGGAGCAATTGTCTGTCAGGGTCATGATCAGCGGAACCTTGGCAGCAGCTTTACCATAGTATATACCATCTACATTAGTGAATCCGTATGTGGGAATAAAGTCTGTTTTCGTGAGCACGGTAACGCGGGTATCGGGCAGGGGAATTGCCTGCTGATCCTGCACATGTGCCGTGAGGGTGATCTGTGGGAAGGTAGTCGCGCACATCCAGAAACCTGCTTTTCCAGCAGTACCTGTATAATCATTTCCCTCGCGGGTAGCCACGCCTTCTTCCGTCCAGAAACCGGTAGCTTCGTCGAAATGCCATAACGGGATCTGTTGCGGAGCGTCGGAAGTCAGTTCATTGGGTATCATGATCCTGAAGCTGACAGGCTTCGCCGGATCTGGTTGGAGGGCTGTGCCGGCGGCATCTTCCATCGTGAAAATGATCATGCTGAATGCCCGCAGGCCTGTCTGTTTGTTATTCTTATCGATACCACGCAAGTCTCCCGGCATCTGGTCTGCCACTGTACTTCCTTCGGGGTTTAAATAAAAGGAACGGACCGTCATAGTTCCGTTGTAAGCCTCGTTATTCGCTGTTAGAACGGCATTAGCAGGAAACGTAAGGGTGCCTTCCGGGAAGGGGATCAGGTCGCCCGTAGCGGCGCTGATCTTATTCTCGTTCTTAAGTAATAATTCCAACTGAACATATTGCGACTGATCTTTGCGTACCATGAGCGTCCGGTAACCTTTAAAGTAGCCGAACTTGTCCACAGTTACCACCGCAGCGTCGTCAGGTACCTTAATATTTTCCAGCAGGAAATGTCCGTCTTCGTTTGTCACAGCGTTTTCGCCTCCGGCGGATACAATTGCATTTTGTACAGGCTGTGACTGTTCGTTCAACACGCGGCCCTCTATGCTGGTCTGCACTATTTGAGCAGGAGGTGTATAATCAGGTGGGGTACCTTCCTCAGAAAGCATTTTTTTACATGCGCTTACCATTAGTAAGAACAATAATGTTGGCAGTATCGGGGACAATCTTCGCAAGTGCATATCTATCTGGGGATTGGGATTATGATCGTTATAGTAAATATAGCACTTAAACCGCTGATTTCCAAAGAAAAAGGGGAAGGCCATCCAGCCTTCCCCTTTGATTATCATGTAGTTGCATAAGGTTATACGCCGAGGCTCCAGCCCTGACGGTATGTTCTTTTTACAAACTGGTTGGCATCATCAAAGTTGGTGATCTTCATCTCTTTACTATCCCACAGCAGTTTGATATAACGGCCCGGGAATGATGTTTTTCCATCTTTTTCTTTCTTGATGTCGAAGCTTCTGATGGCGAGGTTTGCCATTAACAGGGTTTCTGTAAGCGGGCCGGCAATAGAGAACGGAGAGCTGATCGCTTTATTCTTATCGCTATTAAAACCGGCAATAGCTGCATTTACCCACTGCACATAGTGCCCTTCCGGCACACGGGCAATAGTTTGCGCAAGGCTGGTCTGTTTGGTCTTGCTGGTGGGTAGCAACTGAGGATCCCTGCCGTAGGTGCCGCACATCATCTTGCCTTTATCGCCGATCAGGATAGCGCCGTTACCACCGTCGCCCATTACTTCGTTAGGGCCCAGTTCTTCCGGACGTTCCGGTTGGATACCACCGTCCATCCAGTGGAGGGTGATCTCTTTACCGTTCTTACCGTCAAATTTCAGGATCACGTGAGAGGACGGAGGGCAGCTTTCAGGGAAATAACCGCGTTTGAACTCATCCACATAAACACTTCCTACGCTGCACTCTACTGATTTAGGATAGCCCAGGCCCAGTATACGGAAAGGAGGTTCTATGATATGGCATCCCATATCGCCCAGTGCGCCGGTACCATAATCCCACCAGCCACGCCAGTTGAAAGGCACCAGTTTATCGATATAATCTTTGTAAGGAGCAGTACCCAGCCAGAGGTCCCAATCCAGTTCCTTCGGCACTTCTGCCTTCAGGCTGGACCATGGAATACCTTGTGGCCATACCGGACGGTCTGTCCAGCAATATACGGTATGCACATCGCCGATAAGGCCTGCATTGTACCATTCCATCATCTGGCGTACACCATCGCCGGAAGCGCCCTGGTTACCCATCTGGGTCACCACTTTATGTTTCTTAGCGGCAGAAGTCAATGCACGCGCTTCGAAGATATCGTGGGTGAGCGGTTTCTGAACGTATACGTGTTTACCCAGTTGCATGGCTGCCATAGCAGCTACAGCATGTTGATGGTCTGGAGTGGACACAGTAACGGCATCTATATTTTTATGCTCTTTATCCAGCATTTCCCGGAAGTCCTTGTAGAATTTCGCTTTGGGAAAACGGGCAACGGAGTTGGCAGCCCTGCGCGTATCAACATCGCAGAGGTATGTAATGTCTGCCGGGCCTTTCGCGATCTCAGACAGATCGCTTTCACCTTTACCACCCACACCTATACCGGCTACGCGCAAACGATCACTGGGTGCAATAAAACCTTTACCTCCTAATACGTGACGTGGAACGATCATAAAGCCGGCCGCCGCCAGAGCACCGTTCTTTAAGAATGATCTGCGGGATTCATGACTTCCCTGATTGTTTTTTTCCTGGACCATATGTAACAAAATTTACCGATCAATATAATAGAAATGAGAGAAAATGCCTGTTAAATAATGATGTACGGGGCGACTGGACAGCTTAATCCCATGTCATGATCTTGCTCCTGTCCTCCATCTTCACATAGAGTGGCAGCAGCTTTTCATCGTATGACAGTCCGTAATGCTGCAATACATCTGCCGGAACACCATCCCACTCATTCGGTGTATTGCCTTTGTAACCAATATCTTTGATGCCCATCTGGGTGGTGAAGAAACCATTCGCTGTCAGGTCCCTCATCAGGCTGAAGAAAGCGGCTCCCTGTACCATGTCTGGTTTTGCCAGTTCAGGATAGGCGATCTGGTCTATCACTTCCAGCTGTTGCTGTGGTGTGCAATCAGTAAAGGCATTATTGTAATGTTTCGCGCATTGTACATCGAGCCAGCGCAGACCTCCGCGCAGCGGCAATTTGAACTGCGGCTGGTCTTTTGCCATAAACTCGATGAACTCCGGTACCTTGGCCTCGGAGGCGCTGCCAGAGTGTTCATCTGCCGGAATGATGATATCTACCAGTACGGTGATCGTTTTCATTTCTGCGGCAGTAAAGAACGTTTCCGCCATCAGGGCCGCGTCTCTTGCTGCTTCCGGTTCGGTACGGCCATAAGAGGGCAGTTTTCCTGCTCCATCTTTTTCTTTTGCTGTTGTCTTTTTATCGTCACAGCCCGTAAGAATAGCGCCTACCGAGAGGGAGCCGATGGTCAGCGCTTTGAGTGATTCCCTTCTGTCCATATTTCAAGTGAGTTGAGTCGTGTTAAATGTTTTGTTTCTTCAGTTCGCCCATGATGTATTCTGATGCGCGCATGGATAAAGCCAGGATAGTCCAGGTAGGATTTTTGTCTGCCTGCGACACAAACGGACCGCCATCTACAATGAACAGGTTCTTCACATCATGTGCCTGATTGTATTTATTGAGTACAGAACGTTTAGGATCGTCACCCATGCGGGTGGTACCCACTTCGTGGATGATCCTGCCCGGTGTTTCCAGTCCGTACATTGTTTCAGCGCCGGGTTTAGTACCGAGCGGAACGCCGCCCATTTCATGGATGATCTGTTCGAAAGTATCCTGCATATGTTTGGCCTGTTTGATCTCATGCTCACTCCAGGTGTAGTTGAAGCGCAGCACAGGGATACCCCATTTATCAACTACTTTCGGATCTATTTCGCAGTAATTGTCTTCGCGTGCTATACATTCTCCTCTGCCCGCAAATCCAATAGTAGCGCCATAGAAACGGCGGTAATCCTCTTTCAGGGAGGCGCCGTAGCCGCCGGCAGGTTTGGGTTTACCGTCACTGCCGGGGTATTTGCCATTGAAGCGTTCAACACCAGAGAAGCCGCCATAAGAAGGCATGCGCATGCCACCACCAAATTCTATATGATAGCCACGGGCGAAGTCCAGTTTCTTATTATCCTCCCACCATGGAATGTACACGTGCATACCACCCACGCCATCTTCATTATATCGCTTATGGTCCATCAGTTTTGGCATAAATGCCGCACGGGAGGAACCAGTAGAATCATGGAGGTACTTACCAACTACACCACTTGAATTTGCCAGTCCGTTAGGATGCTGTGCAGATTTTGAGTTCAACAGCAGGCGGGCCGATTCACAGGCGCTGGCCGCCAGTATCACCACTTTTGCGCGCACCGTATATTCCTGCAGATCAGTTTTATCCACAAAAGAAATACCGGTGGCCTTACCTTCTTTATCGGTGAGCACCTCGCGGGCCATGGCATTATCGTAGAGGTCTACATGTCCGCTTTTCATGGCAGGTTTTACCAGTACGGAAGAAGAGGAGAAGTCGGCATATACCTGGCAGCCGCGGTTACACTGTCCGCAGAAGAAACAGGCGCCACGATCTTTATTCACCGGGCGAGTCAGCATGGACATACGGGCAGTGATAACCGGTATGTTCAGTTTTGCTCCTGCCTTTTGCAGCATCAGTTCATGCAGCCTTGGTTTGGGAGGCGGCAGAAAATAGCCGTCCGGTTCATTGGTGATGCCTTCTTTGGTGCCAAATACGCCGATCATTTTATCGACACGGTCGTAATAAGGCGCCACATCTTCATAGCTGAGTGGCCAGTCATCTCCATGACCGTCATAGCTTTTATGCTTGAAGTCCCGCGGACCAAAACGCAGGGAAATACGTCCCCAGTGATTGGTACGTCCGCCCACCATACGGGAACGGAACCAGTCGAATTTGGTGCCTGCATTCGCTGTGTAAGGTTCCCCTTCTATTTCCCAGCCGCCATAGGCTGCGTCGAAATCACCAAAGGGCCGGGTAGTAGAGGCGCCTCGGCGTGGTGAAGCGTCGGGCCATTTTAATTGTGTGATCTGTTGTGGATCTGCCGGATCATATTTTGGCCCTGCTTCCAAAAGGGCTATTTTAAGTCCGGCCGCAGATAGTATTTTAGCAGCCATACCGCCACCTGCACCTGAGCCAACAATGCAAATGTCATAAACAGGTCCTTTCTGTTTGATCTGAAAAGCCATAATCGTGGATAATTTAATTGAGCTAAAGTGGTTTTAAATCTATAAATTATTTTCAAAGGTTAATAGCAAAAAAGTATAAAAGGAAATTTATAAAAACATAGTAATGGAATATATAATAGGAGTGGATCTTGGAACAAGCAGCGCTAAAGTGATCGCAGTGAGGCAGGATGGGAAAGTGATGGCCCAGTCGCAGCAGGAATACCCCATTCACCAACCCGAACCTGGCCATAGCGAACAGGAGCCGGATGTGATACTGGAAGCAGTAAAGAATGGAATAAGAAGTGTGGCTACCATTATGAAAACGCCACCCGCGGCCGTGTCATTCAGCACAGCCATGCATAGTGTGATGGCGATGGACAAAGACGGTAAAGCCCTGACACCCTTGATCATATGGGCGGATAACCGTAGTCAGCCAGTGGCCGACCGCTTACGTAAAACGCCTTTATCGGCCACTTTACACAGGCAGACTGGGACTCCCGTACATGCAATGTCTCCCTTGTGCAAGATCATCTGGTGGAAAGAACAGGCGCCTGATATTTTTCGGTCGGCTGCCCGTTTCATCGGAATCAAAGAGTATATCTTCTATCACTTCTTTGGCCGGTACATTACAGACCATTCTACTGCGTCTGCAACCGGTTTGTTTAATATCCATGATCTGACATGGAACAAGTTATCTCTGGAAACAGCAGGTATTACGACCGCGCAGCTACCGGAAGCGGTGAGCAGTGATAGTATTATTGAAGGATTACTGGAAAATGTAGCGGGTGACCTGGGACTACCGCCGGACACACGTTTCGTAGCCGGCGCCAGTGATGGCTGCCTGGCGCAGCTGGGTAGTAATGCGCTGGATAAAGGACATGCTACCCTAACCATTGGCACCAGCGGGGCTGTGCGGATGGCCATTGATCAGCCGGTTACGGACGCTCAGGGAAGGCTATTCACTTATGTACTCACGCCGGGGCATTTTGTAACCGGTGGCGCGATCAATAACGGGGGAGTGGTATTGCAATGGTACCTGGACGCTTTCCTGAAAACAGTGTCCGACAAGCCATTACAGGTCGACGCCAGTATACAACAGGCTTTAAGTACGCCTGCCGGAGCAGAAGGCCTGTTATGTCTGCCCTATCTGCATGGAGAACGTGCCCCCGTATGGGATGGGCATGCCAAGGGGGCTTTTATCGGCGTACAGCCACAGCATACTACCTGGCATTTCCTGCGCGCCTTACTGGAGGGAATGGCGTTCGGACTGCTGAGCATTACTGACGCACTGGAGGAAACGGCAGGAAAAGTAGAGAAGATCTCCGTTAGCGGGGGATTTACACACTCGCCTGAATGGGTGCAGCTCATGGCGGATGTGTTTCAGCGCCCGATGTACCTGCGTCAGGAGAGTGATGCTTCTGCTATGGGCGCCGTACTACTGGGATTCCAGGCATTAAAGCTCTCCACCAGTTTCACTGCCGTGGAAGAAAAAGTGTTTTCTCCGGCAGTGGAACATGCGGAAGTTTATAAAAACGCTTATGCTGTACATGGAAAGCTATATGCAGCACTGAAGGATATATTCCCGGTTATCCAAACATCTTCGCCAGGTCGGCCAGCTTAAACGAAATATAGGTGTACTTGCCGCCTGGCGCCGCATTCGGCATAGAACAGGCAAACAGTTCGTCAATGATATTCTGCATTTCGCGGGTAGACAATGACTTACCGGCCGGAATGGAATTATTGCGGGCCATGGAACGTATCAGCTGTTCCCGGCGGGGAACTTTGAGTTCATGGCTGAAGTTCTTGAACTGCTCCAGCAATCCTTCTATACTGGCCTGCTCATTACCGCTCTGAATATCTGCCGGCGTACCTCTTACCACAAATGTATTGTTACCGAAAGGTTCCAGGTCATATCCCAGCACCTGCAGGTCAGGAAGCATTTCCGAGAGGAGGGCTGCATCTGCGGGTGGTAATGGCAATGTTTGCGGGAACAGGCTTTGCTGTGTGGCCACGGGGCTTTCCTGTACGGCGCGTTGATAACGTTCATACAGAATACGTTCGTGAGCCGCCTGCTGATCTATCAGGATAAAACCTGACTTGATCTGTGAGAGGATATATTGCTGGTGTACCTGTACCGGTACTTTCTGATCAATGGTGGTATCCTGCCAGCGCTCATCTATCATAGAGGCTGCGGATGGGCGGTTCTCCACAGGAGAGGAAGTGGTAAAGCGTGCTTCCTCCTGTATTCTGCCTATCGTATCGTTTGCAGGGGCAGCTACCGGTTTACCAATATCGTACAGGTCTTTCCAGTGCTTCAGGTTACTACTGCCGGTAGTATCGATGGTATGTGCCTGGTTAGCCTGTGTAAAGCTCTTGTATAAAGAAGTGTTGACTGACTTGGCCTGCTGCTGTTCTGTGAAGGGTTTGCTCACTGCATCCAGCTGTTGAATGCCGGGATCCAGTTCAAAGTCCAGCGTAGGCGTAATGTTGAACTGTGCCAGTGCATGTTTCACCACCGATTGTACGAACGCGTACATCACCTTCTCATCGTCAAACTTGATCTCCTGTTTGGTAGGATGTACGTTGATATCCACATGGCCCGGATCCAGGTCAATGAACAACACGTACAAGGGGTAACTGTCTGCCGGTATCATTTCCGCAAAAGCATTCATGATGGCATGGTGCAGGTACGGGCTCTTGATAAAGCGGTTATTCACAAAGAAGAACTGATCTCCCCTTGTTTTTTTGGCTGTTTCAGGTTTGCCCACAAACCCATATACGTCCATATAGTCTGTGGTTTCCTTTACGGATACCAGCCGGGCATTATAATGCTGACCGAGAATAGCGATAATGCGCTGTTTCAGTGAGCCTTTTTCCAGGTAGAACAGCTGCTGGGTATTGCTGGTGAGGGTGAACTGGATCTGTGGAAAAGCCATGGCCACACGGATGAATTCATCCACGATATGCCTCATTTCAGCTGCATTGCTTTTCAGGAAGTTGCGGCGTGCCGGTACGTTGAAGAACAGGTTCTTCATGGCAATACTGGTGCCTTCCGCCGTTTGGCAGATCTCCTGTTTTTTTACCGCACTGTTGTCAATTTCTAAATAGGTGCCAATGTCAGCACCACGCAGACGTGTTTTCAGTTCGACCTGTGAAACGGCAGCAATAGATGCCAGTGCTTCACCCCGGAAGCCCATAGTACGGATGGAGAAAAGGTCGTCTATGGTTTGTATTTTGGAGGTGGCATGTCTTTCAAAGCACATGCGCGCATCCGTCTCACTCATCCCTTTGCCGTTATCGATCACCTGTACCAGTTCTTTACCGGCATCCCGGATAATGAGCTGTATTTCCGAAGCACCTGCGTCCACGGCATTTTCCAACAGCTCTTTTACTGCTGAAGCAGGCCTTTGGATCACTTCTCCTGCCGCTATCTGATTGGCTATGTTGTCTGGTAATAGATTGATGATATCCGCCACTTATTATGTGCCTTTTGCTGTAAAGTTAGGAAAGTTTAATGTTTGATACGGACGATGGGGGTAAAGTGGGGGTAAAGAAGTATAGAAGACAAAGCGAATATAAGCAACAGTTGCTATAGAATTGTTAAATGAATGTTTGTACCCGCCTGCATCTGAACCGGAGCAGCCCGCAATTCGTACCTTTAGATATAGCGTAGAAATATAACTTATTCACACGATAGTCTTGTTAATAAGACGTTAATCATAAAATATTTCAGTTATGAAGTGGAGGAATCTGATAATTTTGAGCCTTTCCATCTTAGTTAGCAACTGCACCTACTCTCAACAGGAGCCAAAAAATAAGCATATGGACGACCAGAAAAAGAGTGATGTATACTCAAGAACGGATACCAGCAAAGTGAGTCTCACCAACGACGAATGGAAAGAGCGCTTATCGCCGGAAGTATACAACATAGCACGTGAAAAAGGTACCGAATGGGCATTTACGGGTAAATACTGGAACAGTAAGGATGCTGGTACTTATTATTGCGCCGCCTGCGGTAACCCGCTGTTTGTGTCAGACGCCAAGTTTGAAAGCAGCTGCGGATGGCCCAGTTTCTTTGAGCCTATTACTAAAGGAAGCGTGATCTATGCGCCCGACAATGCACATGGCATGCACCGTACCGAAGTAATGTGCGGCCGCTGTAAGGCACACCTCGGACATGTATTCGATGATGGGCCTCCGCCTACAGGTTTACGATATTGTATCAACTCTGTGATACTCGACTTCGACAAGGCCAAAGAAGCCGATAAAAATTTTAAGGGAAAACATTAGTGAGCAGTAAATGCCTGATTGCGGATATGCCTGTAAAAAGCAGTATAACGTAATCAGGCATCCCGACTAGGAAAGATAAGACTGTAACTCGTTGACGTAAGATGTTGGCTCAAATTCGATAATCTCATAAAGCGCCAGCTGATGCTTGTCCAGCGGATCTTCGCTGATGATCGCTTCCACTTCTTTGCGGCTTGAAGCTTTGCAAATGATCAGCCCTCCGGATTTCGGCTTGCGGCGCCCAGCCAGAATAAATTGACCGCTTTTATAGAACTTCTCCAGAAATGCTCTATGCTGGTCCATATAATGCTCTACGGCAGCTACCGGACGGATGTATTGTAACAGGATTAAGTACATAACAGCGTTTCAATAATAGGATTTATAATCAGTTGACCTCTTTGCACAAAGGTATAAAACTATTGCAGCTTTTATTTTTATAATAATAACGTAGAAATGAATGTTTTATCGCCTTTATCTCGTATATGCCCGGCGAGAACGTCCCAAACGCTAATATATAAATAAAATCAGTAATTTATAATAGGACTCTATAAGGTAGTAAACGAAAAAGAGAGTATTTTAGCGTCCTATTCACTCATTATTAATTTTGATCCCCTTATTATGAGAAAAATGTTTTCAAAGGTATTGTTAGCTATCTCGGCTATAGCTATCCTGCTTACCTCCTGTTCCAAGTTGCCGGAGCAAAGCAAATATATTCCCAAAACAGCCAGCCTCGTATTCAGCGTAAATAGTAAACAGATCAGCAAGAAATTGATTACCAATGGTATTACAATGGACAAGCTCTTTGCTGCAGTACAGGAAAAAGATAGCGCCAGCGAAGCACAGAAGTTCTGGAAAGATATAGAAAACTCCGGACTGGACCTGCAGGCCAACTCCTTTGTGTCTGTAGTGTACAGCAAGAATCAGTCCTATATCACCCTGACTGGTGGCCTGAAAGATGCGACTAAGTTTGAGGAGTACCTGAAAAAGAATGTCAGCAACTTCTCCCTGCAAACGAAGTCTGACTTCAAGTACATCCTGGAAGACAAACAGGAAGCGGTAATAGCCTGGAACAAGGGTACTGTGATCTATCTGAAAGGTATTGAGGGAGATGCTATGCAGAAAGCATTGCCTCCAACAGGCCTTCCGGTGCCTGATACCAATTCCGAAGAGGAATCTTCAGATACCAACAACGCCCAGCCGGCAAGCCTGGTAACAGCTGCTGACGATATGCAGACCTGGGTAACTGAAGTAGATCACCTGTTCCACCTGAAAAAGGATGAAACAGCCGGTTCTATCGAAGCGTTCAATGATCTGCTGAAAGATAATGCCGATCTGAGCGTATACATCAATCCGGAGCCGATCTATAACGCACAGGCAGCTATGATGCCAGCTAACCTCAAGACCTTACTGGCCGGCTGCTACTATACCGGCGCTGTTAACTTTGAAAAAGGCAAGATCCTGGTAGATGGTACTTCCTACGTAGGTAAAGACCTCGCTGGTATCTACAAGAAATACGGTAACATGGAAGCCGATCTGGATATGCTGGAGAAATACCCTTCACAGAATATCACCGGTTTTCTTGTATACGGTTTTGACTTCCGCATGATCGGTGATATCGTGAAAAGCACCGGTCTGGATGGTATCGCTAACATGGGCCTGCAGAGCTCCGGCCTGACCCTGGACGATATCCTGAACGCCTTTAAAGGACAGCTGGTATTCGTTGCTTCTGACTTCCAGGTGAAGAAAAAGCCAAGCCTGTACATCGAGGGCGATTCTACCACCACACCTGAATCTAAATGGGTGTTTGCTATGAAAGTAGGGGATAAGGCCGCTTTTGATAAAGTAATGTCTTCTCCAATGCTGAAAGGTTTCTTCACCAAACAGGGAGATACTTATGTACTGACACAGAACATGCCTGGTATGCCGGCTATTTCTATTACCGACAAACTGGTAACAAGTGCATCTGACTCAGCATTGCTCCAGGAATACCTGGCCGGTAAAGGTAAAGCAGGTGGTCTGGACAACGATTTCGTAAGCAAGATCAAGGGCAACCCAATGGGCGCTTATGTGAACTTCGAAAAGATCGTGAACAACATTCCTGACGAAGAGATCCCTGAAGGGGGTAAGCCACTGGCTGGTAAGTTTAAGAACCTGCTGAAAGATATGACTGCAGTAAGTAAGTCTTTCGATGGTAAAACCCAGCATTCTGAGATCGTGCTGAACTTCAAAAACGAAACAGAGAACAGCCTGGTGCAGCTGGTGAACCTCGGTACAGAGGCCGCAAAATACCTGGAGGAAAAGAAAAAGGCAGATGCTGCTAAAGCGTCTGCTGCGGTTGCTGCTGATTCTGCTGCTGCCATGGTAGAAGAAGCTCCTGCAGAAAAAGAAAAACACTAAAGGTAATAACATATTGAAGGAGAATGTCCGTGGTGGTTGCAACTGCCATGGACATTTTTCATTTGGAAAAAGCTCTATATTGGGGCATCATTAAGAACACCAGTTACATGCAGATACAGTTAGACAACCTGGTGCCTGTTCCCTTGCGCGATAAGATCGTGCAGCGGTCCTCAGATATATGGAACAGGCCCGTCGCATTTACTCCCGGTAGTTTTACTAAAATAAAAGCCCCTTCCGGCACCGGCAAGACAACCCTTGTCCACTACCTGTACCACATCAGAACAGACTATACCGGGCAGGTGCTGGTGAACGGCCAACCCTGGGCGTCCTATTCAAAAGGCGCTATTGCCGGTATGCGGCAGGAACAGGTCAGCGTAATATTTCAGGACCTGCGCATCTTTGAACAGCTGACCGCCCTGGAAAATATTGAGCTGAAAAGAGTGATGAATGCTCAGGCTTACTGCACCGCAGAGAAGGTGAAAGAAATGGCAGCCCGGCTGAATGTTACCCACGTACTGAACCAGAGCGGGAGAACACTTTCCTATGGCGAACGTCAGCGTATCGCTATTATCCGCGCACTGGTACAGCCATTCCAGTGGCTGATCATGGATGAGCCCTTCAGCCACCTTGATGAAGACAACGCGAATCGTGCCGCCCAGCTGATCGCAGAAGAATGTAAAGCCCGCAAGGCCGGGTTCATTTTAACAGACCTGGACCACGATACCAGGTTTGCATATGACACACACTATAACTTATGATGCCATCTTTCTACCACTTACTCAAAAAGATCATACAGACCGGCATCGGCAAGTCCCGACTAATCATGGCCGCCGGAGGGCTGGGTATCGCCATGATACTCCTGCTCATCGCTATCCAGGCACATACTGACTTCGACCAGCTGCTGAACAACCAGCGGAACGCCAATGAAAGTGCAGACTTCCTGATCATCAATAAGAAGATCACGAATGCCATGATGGGACAGAATGCCAGAAGTGAATTTTCCCCTGCGGAAATAGCAGATCTGCAGAAACAACCATTCACAGAAGCTTTCGGTTTTATTACTTCCAATCAATATAAAGTGACCGCCGCAGCGCCCGGAGACCTGCATTTCTACACAGACATGTTCTTTGAATCCGTACCCGATTCATTCATTGACGTGAAGAATGACGAGTGGAAATGGACGCCTTCGGATAATACCATCCCGATCATCCTTCCCAACGACTTCCTGAACCTCTATAACTTCGGGTTTGCGTTGAGCCAGGACCTGCCGCAGATCTCGCAGGAAACAGTGAAAGCATTGCCGATGAAGATCACCATCTCCCAGGGAATGATGACACAGGAATTCACAGGACGTATTGTGGGTTTTTCAGACCGCATCTCCTCCTTCCTGGTGCCTGTTAGTTTTATGGACTGGGCCAACGGTAAGTTCGGTAGCGGACAGACGCCATCTCCATCCCGCGTGATCATCAAGACAAAAGACCCTTCCAATCCTGTACTGTCAAAATACCTGGAAGATAAAGGCTATAGCACCAACCAGGATAAGATCAAATACAGCAGGACAAAACTGATTGTGCAGACCATTGTATCTGTGATAGGTTTCTTTGGACTCATCCTGCTGGTGTTTGCGCTGCTGGTATTCAGTATGTTCATCCAGCTGGTGATCGCCAGCTGTAAAAAAGAGATACAGCTGCTGGTAACGCTGGGTACAGCACCCCGTCAGTTACAACGCTACCTGATGCGTCAGTTTGTTCCGTTGTATATTACAATCGGAATAGCGGCCCTATTGCTGGTAGCTGCACTGCAATGGTGGGCTGCTGCAAAACTGGCTGCACACGATATGTTCATTTCACAATGGCTTGCTGTAGGTACAGGTTGTGCCGCCCTGCTGGTACTGGTGCTGGTGTACATTGTCAACAGGGTCAATGTCAGGAAGTACATCAACGCTATCAGCTGATAACATTGTTTTATACACTTAAATCATATTGAGATGTTTGTACACGTCGTAAATTTCTGGCTGAAGCCAGGTCTTTCAGAAGCTGATATTAAAAAGTTTGAAGAAGGAGTACAATCGCTGAAAGCGATCGAATCACTGGTAATGTTCAATGTAGGTAAGCCTGCAGCTACTGACCGTCCTGTAATAGACAGAAGTTATAGCTATTGTGAGCTGACTGTATTCAATGATGAAGCAGGACACGATGTATACCAGCAGCACCCTATACACCTGGCCTTTGTGGAAAACTGCAAGCACCTGTGGGAGAAAGTGCTGATCTACGATTCAGAAACGATCTAAGAAATTAATTAGTGCAGGACCAGTGATCAGGAATTGAATACGGTGATTGACCTCCGTGTTATATGCCTGATCACTGGTCTTTTCTTTTAGTTGATGATCTCTTTCTCATGCGGCATGACGAATGTTTCCTTCACGCGCGCTGACCTTATCAGGTAAGGTATCCAGATGGCAGCAGCTACTAGTGACTGCATTATCTGCTTTATGCCTTCCGTATCCCAATCCTTCCTTTCAAAAATATAATTGCAGGCCAGATTATCCATCACATTAAAGGTCAGGTTGAAGGCCAGGAAGGCGATCATTGCTTTGGGGAATGTATCTCTTTTCTTATAGAAAAGGGATACCAGCAGCAGACTGAAGACCAGCATACAGATTTCGCTCGCCAGCTCCGTAACCAGCAACAACTGAAGGATGGAAACATTGTGCGTGGCATTGGTTGCTTTGTCCAGTTGTAGCCACACATTGTTGTTGAATATCGAGGCTTCTATCAGACCTTTGAAGATATTTAGTGGATTGATAAAAACACCAATGGCCATCACCACGAGCCATCCACCGATCTGGGGAGGATATGCATAAGTGCCTGCTGGTTGTACGGATAGCTTGCTGAAACGTACCGCATGATGTGCAAATACGGCTGCAAAGAATATAGCCAGGCCGATGATCAGCCAGTTCAATCCCCGGGATGGCACACTTCCCTGCGCTCCCTCGTCTGCATCCCAATAGAAATTATACCCCAGGAACTCATCGATCCGTTTCCTCTCTTTGATATACGTGCTGATAAAACTGGCCGGGATGTGGTCCTGGTAAGTCTCAAAAGTATAGTGCATCGTCACCACGTTGTTCCTCACTGACGGGACGAAATGAATGGAGTAGTAGTCGTTCTTTATATGCAGTTCTTCTTCCTCAACCGGCCATGCGGAAGGCATTTCAACAGCGATGGTATAATCCAGTGAAAAGGGATAGCGTAACTCCAGCGGGGCCGCTTCCCGGTCTTCTTCCGCATATTCCGGCAATGCATCTCTCAGGAGATTGGCCTTCATGTTGAAGTTGTTCCCGTGATCTTTTGTACTGTCAGTCTTCCAGGGAGATTGCAGGATATAACTTTCCTTGAGAATGATACGGTTACTATCAGGAATATCTGTTACCTGCAATGGAGAGTCAATCGTGACGCTACCATACGCATTTTTATAATAGTTGAGGAAGGTGTTCTCATTATCCTTCCGGCTGCTGTTGGCTAATCCGTCACGCTGGTCATCGGCATACTGCATGGTGAAAACAGAAGTAACGGTCAGTGAGCCTTTATTCTTCCGGTCAGAAGGCAGTTGGAAATGTTCATGAATGATGGTTTTACCCCTGCCTGTATTGGTAACACGGGTGAAGCCATTCTTTCCCGCCGGGTCAATGACAAGACCCTGCTGGTAGTCCGGCACGGTCAGCATCGATAGGTTGCCCCGCTGGTAGCTGATAGTGGGATCTATCCAGTATTCCCTATCGTCCAGTTTTGCATAGACGATGGCGTGATTGAACAGATCGGGCGCCGGCAGATAATCTGCCACATGACCCCTGGTATAAGTATCCACATAGGCCATATTGGCGTAGATGCCGTTTGCCTTCAGGATAGTTGCCAGCAGCAGGGATTTATCCTTACAGTCTCCAAAACGCTGTAACAGTATCTTGTCGGGCGTATTGGGACGGTGGGAATATTCACCCATTTCAATGCCCATATAACGAATGTCATCCTGCACAAAGCGGATGGCTTTCAGCATGTATTTCTCTTTGTTATCGCCCGCCTCCCGCTTAAATTCAGCGATCTTGGCTTTCAGCGCAGGGCCGGGAGGAGGTACCATATTTACCCGGTCTCCCCATTGTATCACCTGTTGCCAGTCTTTGTATTCTGTAGCCTGTACAGAAGGGAAGTTGTCAAACCATGCAGGAGTATCATCCACTACTTCCGTTGACGGAATATTGGTCATTTCCCATTTGTACACCTGCATGCCGTTCACCATCTGCCTGTCGGGCATAGGTGCATTATTGAAGGTTTTAAACCGGATCTCCCGGTTAGGAGAGGCAATAATGCTTTTATGAAAGTTCACCACCGGATTCGGGAATGCCAGGTAAAACAGGCTGGTGAACTTATGTTCGAAGATGGGATTATTACCTTCTATCGTATAGGCAAACTCTATCTGATCGCCCTTCCGCACATCTTCCAGGATGAAGTATGCCGTGTACAGGCCACTATAAATAAAGCGGGAGAGATCATCTTCCTGTTGCAGTATCTTGAACTTCGATGCCTGCAACTGGTTAATCACTTTCCCGTTACGGCGGATGAGGATCTTATGGAAATGCAGCTTTTCGTATACCGGATCATAATCGACGGTTATCTCTGCGCCATTCTGGATACCGGCTTCCGATACGATCTGCCTGATCATATGGTGGTATACGGCGGATTGTTCCACATGTTGCTGCTCTTCAAACAGCAGTATATAGTATCCGTTGCTCACATCGCGGGCATCGGGCACCTGCTTCAGGTCAGGCTGATAGGATACCAGCCAGCCGGGCGCCGGTGTAATAGAGAAGTTTTTTTGCTGAGCATTGGCCCCCGCAGAGAAACAACAGATAAATATGGCAATGAGCAGCGATATACGGTGCATAGGGATAAAAGGCAAAAGGCAATTAGTTATTTTCTGTCGTCAGCGCATACACGGCAAAGGATGCCAGCCAGTGTTCGCCGGCATAGTCGCCACTGGCAACGTGCGGAATGGCAGATTCCAGGTGCAGGTTGGCCAACTGCAGAATGGCAGCCCGGTTGTCCGTAACGTGGCGTGCAATGCCGTACAGGCACCATGCCCTGCTCAGGTTCAGACCGTACAGGTGTACCAGTTTACCATCCGTTACATCTTTCACCTGGGCTACTTTGAACACCGTCACTTCTTTGACGAACAAGTCAGGCAGGAAGGCTTTGATCCACGTCTGGTATTCCTTTTCCGGCAGAATGCGCCACATCAGGTCTGCTTCTTCCAGGCAGGGAGAGAGGAAGTCGTAGCCACCGGGTTCCCATGTAGCAGGACAGTTCCTGTCTGCAGCATAGAAACGCATAGCTGCCTGGCGGATAGCCTGCTGTAACGCTGTATCATTCGCGGTAGCGGCATAATCCCATGCCAGGGACAGCCCGAATGCAAGATTGGTATGCTCGCCTACGCGGATAGGATACACCAGTTTGCCCAGGAAGTCTATGTAGGCTTTGGAGAACTGGGTGGCCAGCGGTTGTACATTGGCCGCCAGCTGTTTGCCCAGGGGATCATTCCAGGTCAGGAGTTCCCTTTGCAGCTGCAACAGCCAGCTCCAGCCGTAGATACGTTCAAAACCGTTATTCTCCTTGTTCCGAAAGAGCTTCTGTTCCTGCGCGATGTTGGCCGCTGTCAGGTTCTGAGATAGTTTGGTAATGATC
The DNA here is from genome assembly GCF_900142925.1 of Chitinophaga sp. CF418. Classification (GTDB taxonomy): domain Bacteria; phylum Bacteroidota; class Bacteroidia; order Chitinophagales; family Chitinophagaceae; genus Chitinophaga. The sequence continues at coordinate 205,889 of NZ_FRCN01000002.1, read as the reverse complement.
TCCTGTTGCTTTGACAGATCGGGGAATGACTTCAGCAGGCGTACCAGCATCCAGTGACCATGTACGCTGCTATGCCAGTCAAAACAGCCGTAAAATGCCGGATGATAGTTTTTCGGCACAGTAATAAGGGAAGTGTCTGAGAAGACAATCCCGGTCTTATAAGGGAATTCCTGCTGCATGCAGCGTAAGGGCAGTTCCGCAAGATGCGCTGCGCCTGCCGGCGTGAGATCCAGCAAACCACTGCTCTTGCGGGTATAAAAAGCCTTTTGTGCAGATGCAGATGACATCAGGAAACCGGTTATCAGGGATATCAGAATAAATGTTTTCTTCACTGCTAGCGATTGAACAACAGTTTTACATAGAATGATGGTTTGGCCAGCTTCTTACGCAGATCCACCTCATAGAACATGCAGGAAAGCAGTTCCTGCAGCTGTTTATTACGGCTGCTCACTTTCATAAGCGTATTAAACAACCATGGATATTTGATCAGCTTCTGCAGCCGGTGACTCAGTCTCAGCTCAGGACCCATTACACGGTATACCTCAGCGTCATAAGCCGCCAGCTGTGCAGCGGAGAAGTTGTTTGCCTTAAGGGCATCCGCAGCCTTTAATGCCGCAATACGCCCGGAATAAAGGCCATTGCCGATACCTTCACCGGTGAATGGATCAATGAGGTAGGCCGCGTCTCCCACCAGCATATAGCGCTCGCCGGAAATAACTCTTACCTTACTGCCCAGCGGAAGGCCATATCCTTCGATGTTGCTTATCAGCGCTGCGTCTTTGAAACGCTCTTTAAACACAGGATCGTTGGCGATGATGTCCAGCATGGACTTCTTCAGGTTCATCTTCTTTTTACGCACTGCCTCGCTGAGCACGCCTACGCCTACATTGGCTTCCCCGTTTGGCAGAGGGAAGATCCAGAAATAGCCAGGTAGAAGGTCTTTCAGGAAGTGCAGTTCTATGAAGTTATCAGCGTTGTTGCCGTTAACGTTTTTGTAGTACGCGCGGATGCCAGCCACATAGTGTTTCGGCTCCATCGTGATATTAGCTACTTCCTTTGTAAAAGACGAGTGAGCGCCGTTGGCGATGATAAGCAGCTGTGCTTTTGCCTGGAAACCTTTGCTGCCGGTCACAATGTAACCGTCTTCCTTCAGTTCGTATTTATCCACAGTGACGCCTTCCAGCAATTTTATCTCCGGCCTGCGTTTGATCTCATCTACCAGGAAATTATCAAAGTCCATGCGTTTGCATACATAACCGATAGGCGTTTCCTTGTGATTCTCAATATTGCTGTTATAATCGGGGCGATAACCCACATCCAGGCTATGCCTGCCGGGAGAAACGAATGTAACCCCCCAGCTGTTCACTTTGAAATTGGCTTCTTTCAGCCGGGTTGCAATGGCAGGATCGATACGGTTCAGTGCTGTGATCACTTTTCCACTCAGGCCGTCGCCACAAACTTTATCCCGCGGGAAAACAGCCTTGTCCACCACGATACATTCAATACCGAGTTGTGCCAGCTGGAGGGCTGCCGCAGCTCCGGCAGGGCCAGCTCCAACAATACATACTTTAGTTTCCAACATCCTGTACATTTAAGCTGTTAAGATAAAGAAAAGAGGAATATATTCGCGGCCTAAAATCAACTAACCATGTTCGGAGATCTATTTGGAAAACTGCAGGAAGCGCAGTCTAAAATGAAAGAAAGTAAAGACCGCCTGTCCCTGATCACCGTTGACGGCGAGGCCGGAGACGGGGCAATCAAGGTAGTTGTGACAGGTAATCGTGAGGTAAAAAGTATTGATATAGCAGAACGCCTGCTCGAAAAAGACAATAAGGAAGAGCTGGAAGATCTGATGATCACAGCACTGAACCGGGCGCTTAAAAATGCAGAGAATGCCTGGGACGCTGAAATGAAAGGAATCGCTGGCGGTATGCTGGGCCCTTTAGGCGGACTGTTTTAACAGTAACGCTGCTGCTTCGCAGCTGAATGGCTTAAATTGCGTGGACTGTATGCCAACCTAGCTCAGCCGGTAGAGCAACAGTTTCGTAAATTGTAGGTCGTGGGTTCGAATCCCATGGTTGGCTCCATAGCAACATCATTGAAACCACTGGTCATTTTTATTGCCAGTGGTTTTTTTCTATCCGGAAAATGCATCTTCATAAAGAGCCCGCAAACAGTTTATACCTCCTCAACTCCTGACGGCGCTCAAGGAATTTTGGATTCGTTAGTGACCAAATCCACAGAAATTAGAACTTATACGAATCTGAGATAAGATAAATAATATTTATTCTCAGTCTTTTACAAAACAAGTATTTTATATAATCCTTGTAAGGTCGCTATCATAGTGCTTTCTCGGAGATAACCCATATATAACCCATATATAAGCCATATATGACCCATATATAATCCATATTTAAAAGGTATGGGTTATATATGGGTTATATATGGGTTGAGGATGATTCATATATGAGAAACAGTAATCAAAGGTGCCTGATAAAGGCATTATCTCTCCCTTGAAGAATCGAAGTACAGCTGATGTATTATGTTAATACTTGTTATTATCTTTATATAATAAAGCAACTTCCTATGCGCTATGTATTACTGCTGGCGGCAGGTATTTCCCTGTTTGCCTGCAATGCCCCAAGCACCCCGGACGCTACAACAAAGGCAGATCCCCAACATCCGGGGCAGGGACAATTCACCGCTGTGATCAGCGAAGACCAGATATTCGATAAACAGTTAGTCCTGAGTGCAGTCTCCATCACTAAGGGAAAGAGCAGGATATCCGACAAGTATTTCCTGAAAGGAGTGGATGCATACAGGAATCAGAAGAATCCTGATGAGGGGGTGAAGCTGTTTAAGCAGTCCATCATGGAACAGCCACAAGCCAGGGCTTATTTTGAACTGGGTAACGCGCTGGCAGAGCTGAATAATCTGAAGGATGCGGCGTCTGCTTATGAGATAGCAGAGGTGCTGGATTATAAGCCAACTTCAAAGGTGTTGTATAACCTGGCTTGCGTATATTCCAGGGCACAAGAGGCAAAGGCAGCCCATTATTATCTTATCTCTGCAATTGAGTTCGGGTACAGCAATACCAAGAACATTTTTGGGGATAAAGATCTCCAATACCTGAGAAACGTCACGGATTTTAACACTGAAGTTGCTGCTGCCCTAAGCGGTGCTACTGACCCCGACAAACTGCAATGGAACCTGTTCTGGCATGAGTTTAAACCGGTATCCTATCCGTTGGTACTGGACGAGAAGTATGGCAAAAAGCTGGGAGAAGACTACATATCGTACGAGTATGAACGTTTTGTGGCTGAAATGCGTAATAATGATAAATTTTCCCGTGAGGTAGGATATGAATTCTATCATGTGGGGTTGGCAAAAGCGACAGATAGTGTTAAGACGCTTGTTTATGCAGTAAAGAATGTCATCATGAACGGCTATGTTCCTCCGGAGTATTATATCGTCAGCTTTGATCATGTCGGAAAGCTGATTGACAAACTGCTGATTGGTGGGCACGTATTACTGAAAGAACCATTCCGTGTAGCCACATTAACAGAGAATGGCAATATCGAGATAGGATTGTTTAGTCAGGTGTATAAGAAGGACCCCGAAAACGAGGGTTATGAAGACAATGAGCTGGAGGATGTGAAATTGCTGGAGAAACAACTATACAGTATTACAGAAGACGGTCATTTTGTGAGGAAGGAGAATCTGCTGGGAATGAATCGTTAAGATATCCCAGCCCCCGGCGGATAATGGCTTCTGCTATCAGCAGGTTCAATGTCCAGCTAAGCCAGGAGATAAGAATATAAGCCGGAACGGGGCGGATAGGGAGATTGAAGGTGCCTATCAGGAAAGCATACAGGCGTAATGAAATGGCAGATAAGGTGAGGGCATAACTCCGGACCATCATGCCGGTATGTAGCCGCCACCTGCGTTGCAGGGCATAGCGCCAGCCCAGGAAAGTGGTGAGCAGCCATAGGGACGCGAGCAACACGAAACTGATACGGGCAGGTAATCCGCCATTGGCGTAAAAGCCCATGACCAGCCCGGCGGGACCACTGAAGAACAAGATGACTATTGCATATATTTTCCCGGACCTGCGATGCAGGCCGGGAAATTTTTTTAGCAGATAATTGCTGAATTGCAACAGCCCTGCTATCAGTACGATGACGCTGGTAAAAACATGCACATAAAAGCTGATCCGCCAGTGACGGATATGATATACCAGCTGTTTCGTCATGAGAAAGTCCACATACCGGTCAAAGGAGGTATAGGGAAGACTCAATAACAGCATCAGCCAGGAGGTGTACAGGATGCTGGCGGCAAACAGGTAAAAGGCTATACGTCTTGCGAAAGAGGGCATAGATCAATAGTAATTTTCAATAAAACTGAAAAATCCTGTGGTATCGGTAAGACTTATAGATGAGCCTTCGCCGGATGGATATTTGAGGATAAATGTGGTAGACCGCTGCTGGTAAACCGGGTTCGGTTGCCAGTTCACCACTATAAGTGTATCCGATTGCTTTTCCCAGGTGCCTCTCAGCGTGTTCATTTGCTTTGAGAAGGTAGAATCATTTGCCATCTCATAGTAGTTCAGTATACAGCTGCCATCAGCATCAAAGAGGATATCGCAGTGCTCTCCTGACATGTAATTGATACCCAGGGCGCTGGCATCTTCCATGAGTTTGGTGAGTGACAACTGCTTTTCGGCCAGAGACTTATTGTTGGAGGGTTTCCATGAGCCGGTAGCTTTGGTGAGCGAGGCATCCATCAGCAGAGAGAAAACACCGTCAAACTCATGATCGCCGGGTTCAGAAAGCTGAATATCCAATTTATCTCCTTTGTTGGTAATACTGCCGCTTAGATTTCTTCTGAGGCCTTTGTGTGTATTGTAACCGGCTATTTTGCTGCCACTGCAGTAGTTGATGGTAATGTAAATAGGACTGCCAACGAAATCGCCTTTATAGACTCCCAGTATCCTTGCCTCCAGGGGAGCCTCCTCTGCGGTTCCCTTTGTTGCGGTGCTGTCAGTTGCAGTTGTAGTTGTTGGGGTAGATGTAGATGGTTGGCATGCACTAATAAAGCATGCACCAATGAATGCTGTAATAATGTATTTCACAGGGTGTTTTTTTGTAAAGTAACTAATAAATGCAGATTTGTGCATTACCATCAACGAGAAATTGTTCCAGCCTGTCACGTGCGATCACCTGGTTGCCCAGTAGAAGGGGACAGCCGGGCACATATTTCCATGTATTCCTGACAGCTTTCTGTAACGGATAATCGAAATCCCCACAATAACATGGATTTATTATCCAGGCTGCTGATACAGCTGCTTTCAGCCTGCCTGTCTTTTCCGGTTTTTCACGCAGGCGGGTATTTAACAGGGTGGCTCCTGTGTGGGATTTCTCATAGAATTTTCATTCATGACATGAATAATTTCTATTTACCAGGATATTTAAAACTCGCCGTTTCTTTTGTATATTTAATGCAGTAATAATTCTGTTAGCAACGTCTTTTTTTGCGGCCCCTGTATCGCCTGCATTATCTGTTCTTTTCGAGCATAGTCGCACAGTAGTATTTACCCAAATTTGATAACAACCAAAATTTTACTTCATGAAACGAATGTCTTTCAACATTATTTCCTGTCTTTTGCTGGCCTTCGCATTATTTGCCGTATCGTGCGGCAAAGATGGAGCTACCGGTCCTGCCGGCGCACAAGGCCCTGCTGGTCCCGCCGGTCCCGGTGGCCCCGCTGGTCCTGCCGGTCCCGCTGGTACAGCCAATGTGATCTATTCGGACTGGCTGGATGTAACATATGAGCCTGATACTGTCCATAATCCAGACGGAACTATTGATACCTTACAGTACATTGCTACAATAGCGGAGACCAAACTTGATCTTGATATGCTGAGCACTGGTGAGATCAAAGTTTACCTGAATGGTTTCAGTGCCGCTGATCCAACGGTTATACCGCTACCCTATTTTAGCATTTATAGTGGCTTGACTATCGATCCGATTTTCTATCTCAATACTATCCAGCTCACCTCTAACGGGGACATTAGTACGGTGACGCAAGCTGGAGTAAAATATCAGCAATACAGGTATATCCTGATACCCGGAGGTACACCGGCACGTAAAGCGCCGATTGACTGGAATAACTATAAAGCGGTGCAGCTGTACCTGGGGCTGAAAGACTAATTTGATGTGGTTTAGTTGCGTGGAGGTTACAAAACAGTGGCATCTAACGTTTTTTGACTAAACGATATAAGCGGGGATCAGCAATTGAACAAGGAGGTAGGATCCTTACTCAATTGCTGATCCCTTTTTATTTTATTTTACTGTGTTGTTGTTCAATGCCTGCCACAGCATATCTTTCAACTCAGACAGACCTTGCTGGGTAACGGAAGAGATAAAGACATGCGGCACATTGTCAGGAAGCTCTTCTGTGATCGCTTCTTTCAGCTCATCGTCCAGCATGTCGCTTTTACTGATGGCCAGCAGAAACTGTTTATCCAGAAGTTCGGGGTTGTATTGTTCCAGCTCATTCACCAGTATCTCAAAATCCTTCTTATGATCCTGGCTATCTGCCGGGATCAGGAACAACAGCACGGAGTTTCTTTCAATATGACGCAGGAAGCGGTGTCCCAAACCTTTTCCTTCGTGTGCTCCTTCAATGATACCGGGAAGGTCTGCTATCGCAAATGAACGGTCATTACGGTAGGGTACCATACCCAGGTTAGGGGTCAGGGTGGTAAATGCGTAGTCCGCTATTTTAGGTCTGGCAGCAGTGATGGTGGACAGCAGGGTTGATTTTCCCGCATTGGGAAACCCTACCAGCCCCACATCTGCCAGCATTTTCAGTTCCAGTACTTTCCAGCCTTCAATGCTGGGCATGCCCGGTTGTGCATAGTCCGGGGCCTGGTTGGTGGGGGATCTGAAAAAGTTGTTTCCCCGTCCGCCTTGTCCGCCGGGAATCCAGATTATTTCTTCTCCATCATGCAGGATTTCCGCCTCCATATCGCCGGTTTCTTCATCGAAGGCCTGGGTACCCAGGGGCACTTCAATGATGATGTCCTCTCCGTTCTTACCGGTACTGTTATTATCACGGCCATTGCCGCCATCTTCTGCCACCACGTTCTTATACCAGCGCAGGTGCAGCAGGGTCCATAACTGGGAGTTCCCTTTCAGGATAATATGCCCGCCACGGCCACCGTCACCACCGTCGGGACCGGCTTCCGGGTTGTATTTGGTACGCATGAAGTGGGCACTTCCTGCGCCTCCTTTACCTGATTTGGCGTAGATCCTTATGTAATCAACAAAGTTGCCTCTTTCCAAAGTATTTGATTTATGCTACACGCCCCTGTTTGAAGGGCATGTATAAATATAAAAACGCAAAGATCGTTAAGTTCAGGCATTTTAACTACGCATAGCGCGCTAAAATGCTTACTTACAATCTTTGCGTTTAAAATATATGGGAATAGTCTGTTATACTTTTTCCTCTACGACCAGGCTCTCGATCTCTTTGCTCAGGCGTCCGAATATTTCCTCAACGGAACCTTCTCCCTTGATCTTCTTGAACTTACCGTATTTGGCATAGTGGTCAGCTACAGGAGCGGTCTTATTATGATATTCCACGATACGGGCCCTGATCACATCTTCATTCGCATCGTCCGGACGGCCAGAGGTAGCGCCTCTGCCCAGCAGGCGGCTGATCAGTTCATGCTCAGGTACTTCCAACGCCAGTACAACGGAAATGGAAGTTTTCTTCAGTGCCAGTAATTTGTCCAGGGCTTCAGCCTGGGCGGTAGTACGGGGGAATCCGTCAAAAATAAAACCTCTTGCTTCCGGGTTGGCATCCAGTTTGGAGCTGATCATGCCGATCACCACCTCATCTGGCACCAGTATACCCTGGTCCATCACTTTCTTGGCTTCCAGGCCAAGGGGTGTTTTGGCTTCAATTTCACTGCGCAGCAAATCGCCGGTGGACAGGTGAATGAGCCCGAATTTATTAATCAGGTTAGCACTCTGAGTGCCCTTACCGCTACCGGGAGGGCCAAATAAAATGATATTGACCATGTTTTAAAAAATGCTTTAGCAAGGATGCAAATATAGCAAACAATTGAATGTATTGGTAACTAAAATTGCAATTGCTTGAATAATGTAAAATATTTAAGAAATTTCCTAGATATGTTTTAATGATTTGCTGTAAATAATGGATTATTTTTAAGAAGTTCACTGTTGATGTGTAATGGTTAACGCATCGCTTTTACAGACATTATGTAAATAAATCATATCACAGGTTAACGTAAATATAAACAATTCTACTGCCGTATGATATCCACGGATCAAATTGTCAAGTAAAAAAAATTAGCTGTTTAAACATAAAAATGTTCAGAGCCATAGTCGGAACGCTATGTACTATGGAGTAATAATTTGTAAGTTTAGTCGATGATGATGAAGCAATTAATGATTTTAGGTCTCTCTTCTCTATGCATGGCAGGAGGGGGTGTGCCCCGGAAAATGCCGGGAAAGGAACCAGGGCCCGGAACGCCAAAACAACAGGTGCTAAAGGAAGCAAAAAGCAATAAACCCGTAAAGGTAAAGCAGGATGATGAAGCCACCCGTTGGGTGGATAGCGTCTTCGAATCGCTGGACGACGACGAACGCATTGCCCAGCTCATCATGATCAGGGCGCATTCTAACCTCGGGGAAGACCACGTTAGAAAAGTAGCGAAGGATATCCAGGACAACAAGGTAGGGGGACTCATCTTTTTTCAGGGAGGCCCTGTACGGCAGGCTAATCTCACCAACTACTACCAATCCATCTCGAAAACCCCGCTTATGATAGCCATAGACGGGGAATGGGGGCTGGGCATGCGCCTGGACAGCGTAAAACCACTGCCCCGCCAGCTGATGCTGGGCGCCATGCAGGACAGCACGCTGGCTTACAGGTACGGACAGGTGCTGGCTATGCAATGCAGGCGCCTGGGTATTCATGTGGACTATGCGCCCGATATGGATGTAAATAACAACCCCAATAATCCTGTGATCAATGACCGTTCTTTCGGTCAGGATAAATTCCAGGTAGCCCGTATGGGTGTACAGGTCATCAGGGGCATACAGGATCAGAATGTGATGGCAGTTGCCAAACACTTTCCCGGTCACGGCGATACTGATGTAGACTCTCACCTGGATATGCCGGTGATCCGGAAAAGCAGGGAGCAACTGGACTCGCTGGAACTCTATCCTTTCCGCAGGGCAATAGAAGCAGGGGTGCAGAGTATCATGATGGCCCATCTTTACATTCCGGCGCTCGACAGCACACCCAATACGCCTACTTCCATTTCGCATAAAGCCATCACCGATTTCCTGAAGGGAGAGCTCGGGTATAAAGGCATTGTCATCACTGATGCATTGGAGATGAAAGGTATCGCTAAGTTTTACACTGGCGGGGAAGAGGCTGCTCAGTCGCTATTGGCGGGAAATGATATGATGATGCTGCCTTCTACAGCGGCAGGAAGTGTGGATGCTATCAAACATGCCATCAGAAGAGGACAGATCTCTAAAGAGGAAGTGTACCAGCGGGTAAAGAAAGTGTTGCTGGCTAAATATAAACTGGGGCTGAACAAACCGCAGTTCATAGATGTGAATAACCTGACCAGTGATCTGAATGCGGCGACAGACTCCCTTACCCAAAGCATAGGTGAGCACGCTATTACTTTACTGAAGAATGATAACAACCTTATTCCGTTCACGCTGCATACACCCGGCAAGATCGCCGTTATTGCGGTAGGTGCAGATGTGAATAATGCTTTTCTGCAAACTGTTAAGACCCTCCGGCCGGATGTGAATTCTTTCATTTTCACTGCCCGTCAGTCGGAAACCCAGGTACCGCAGGTAGTGGAGCGCCTGAAGCGGGACTACCAGGCTGTGATCATCAGCCTGCATAACTATGCCCGCCGTCCGGCTAACAATTTTGGTATCAGTACAGCAGAGCGCCTGCTTATACAGCAGCTGCAACAGGAAATGCCTTCGGTTACTGTTGTATTTGGTAATCCTTATGCTATCCAGTATTTCTGCGATGCGCCTACCGTTATTGCGGCTTATGAGGATGATGATATTACCCAGCGTACAGCGGCAGCTATCTTATTTGGCCAGCAGGCAGCGAAGGGTAAGCTATCGGTAACGGTATGCCCGAACTTCCCGTATGGTACCGGTATCATACAAACGCCGCCAAACCCTATAGTGAAAACAGAACTGCAGCATGTGAAACCCGAGACCGTGGGTATGAGCAGCCAGGTGTTACAGAAGATCGATGTGCTGGCAAACGAGATGATCGCCAAAGGTGCTGCACCGGGTTGTGAGATACTGGCAATGAAAGACGGTAAGATCGTGTACGATAAGACTTTCGGATATTTTGACTACGCCAAGCGCGAACCCGTTACGACCAATGCGGTATACGATCTGGCATCAGTAACCAAGATATGCGCTACCACGCTTTCTGTGATGCACCTCTATGATGAAGGAAAACTCAGCCTCGATAGTACGCTGGGCGATTATCTGCCATGGGTGAAAGGCACGAACAAAGCTGGCCTGCGCATTCGCGATGTGCTGCTGCACCAGGCAGGATTGGTGGCCTTTATTCCATTCTTTAAGGATGTGATAGATGCAAAAGGAGTCCCGGACACAGCATTGTTCCATACCTATGCAGATTCCGTGTATTCTGTGCGGGTAGCAGAACATCTGTATATGAGAGGCGATTATGTGGATACTATGTACCGCCGCATCCTGGAGAGCCCGCTGAAACCACAACAGGGATATGTATACAGCGACAATGACTTCATCTTCCTGGGAGAAATTGTAGAACAGCTGACAGGCAAGAAACTGAACCGCTATGTACGCGAAACATTCTATGAGCCACTGGGCATGGCCAATACAGGTTTCCGTCCGCGGGAACGCTTCCAGCTATCACAGCTGGCGCCAACAGAGAATGAGCCTATCTTCCGCCGTCAGTGGATACGTGGGGATGTACATGATCCGGGCGCGGCCATGTTTGGCGGTGTGGCAGGGCATGCCGGACTGTTCTCCAATGCGGAAGACCTGGCTATTCTCATGCAGATGTTACTGAATGGTGGCAAATACGATGGAAAAGAATATATCAGGTCTGAGACGCTGCAGTTGTTCACAAGCTATAATAGCAATGTAAGCAGGCGCGGACTGGGATTTGATAAACCTGAAAAAGATAATGGCCGCCATGGAGAGCCCTATCCATGTAAAAGTGCCTCGCCGCTTACTTATGGTCATACCGGTTTTACGGGCACCTGTATATGGGTAGATCCACAGTCGCAGCTGGTGTTCATCTTCCTGAGCAACCGTGTTTGTCCTGCCGGTGGGGATAATAAAAGGCTGATAACACAGCATGTGCGGGAGAATATTATGGAAGTGCTGTATGAAGCGATGGGAGGGAAGAAATAGGTATAGAGAGCGGGATAAATAGGCAATAGTGCCAGGTGAAGTATGCCTTTACGGCCATTCATCTGGCACTATTTTTTTTATGGATTGCAATATCTTTCGTACGGATGCTTATTGTACTGATACTGTTCTGTTGATGCTTGTTTCTGTCTTAATATTCACAATCTTTTCTGCGAGTCTGTTCCTGCCTCTTCTGATTTCGAAAGTATAAGCTCCGTCCTGCAGTTCCTGCATGTTGAACTTGGCTACATACAGCATGGTAACAGGCAATGATTCCTGATGCAATACGTAGTTGTTGGCATCTTTGATGCTCAGTGTTACTTTTTCTACGCCGGGATTCTCAACAGTGATCTTAAATACAAGCGCCTCAGGTTCAATCTGGGCAACTTTCAGTTTGAAAGCTGTTACAGGAGCAGGGGCTTCATCATTGTTCACTACCATGCTTACCTTGGTGTCATTGTATGCATAGGCAGTCTCCTGGGCTTTCGAAAAAGATACGTTTACGAGGATAGCGGCTAATAAAAACGATATGCGTTTCATACAAAAATGTTTGTTTTTGTTTAGATGGTGTTGTCTGTTTGTATTAGCTAATACATGGTTCCTTAATTCGCCGCAAAGATCGATGGGATACATTAACGGAAAGTTACGGGTAGGTTAACATAGGATTATGAAACGGGCAGGAAGAGATGACGAATGTCATTCTTAATTGTTAATTGATACCTAACTTTGCTGGCGTTTATGGAAAAATCGAGATTACAACAGCAGCGGCCGGTGGCTATCTGGCTATATATAGGAGTGGGAATGCTAATTGTCCAGGTTTTGCTGGGGGGAATCACCAGGCTGACAGGTTCCGGACTGTCCATCACCGAATGGAAACCCATCATGGGGGCTTTACCGCCTATGACGGAGGCTGCCTGGCAGGTGGCTTTTGAAAAATATCAGAAGATTGCCCAGTACCAGTATATAAACCGGCATTTTACGCTCTCCGATTTTAAAGCCATTTATTTCTGGGAATGGCTGCACCGTAACTGGGCCCGGTTCATCGGGGTGGTTTTTGCAATTCCCTTTATCTATTTCCTTCTTAAAAAGAAGCTGGATGCTTCCATGATAAAACCGATGATCATCCTGTTCATTCTCGGGGGCTTACAGGGCGCTATCGGATGGATCATGGTACAGAGCGGCCTGAATACGGAAGATCTCTACGTGAGTCATATAAGACTGGCGGTACACTTCATTGCTGCATTGGTATTGCTGTGTTATACATTCTGGTTTGCGTTGAAACTGAGCACTGACAAACGGGAGGTACTATCCATGCCAGGCCTGCGTAAACTGAACGGCTGGCTGCTGGGAATACTGACATTACAGCTCATTTTTGGCGCTTTTATGGCGGGACTGCATGCAGCTCTTGTGGCCAATACCTGGCCCGATATCAATGGCATGTGGTGGCCAATGGGCATGTTTACCCAGGGAAGCCTGCTGACAGATATCACACACAATGCAATCACTATACAGTTCATTCATCGCGGACTGGCCTACCTCATCACTATCCTGGTGGTAATATGGTGGTGGAAAGCTTCAGAAGCACCGGAGAACAGCCTGTTGCACCGCATCCGCTATGTGCCTTTACTGCTGGTATTATTGCAGGTAATGCTGGGAGTGCTCACACTGCTGGGCAGCCAGGTGAGAATTCCCTTGTTGCAGGGCATACTTCACCAGGGCGTAGGCATGCTGTTATTACTCTCTCTTGTGTGGACTTTGTACCTCAGCAGAAATAAGGCAGCGAAAGTGTAGAAGATCGAACATCCGTCCGGTAACATGTTAAACTTTTTCGTAAGTTTATTGTAATTAGCGTACGGATGAAAGTGAAATCTTTGTTGGTCAGGATCTTTTACTCATTCCCTATACAACTGTTCTTGCTTCATTTCCGCAAGTACCAGGTGTTGCTGGTGTTCTGGGCTATACTTTTCAGCACTATAAACGGGGAATTTGCCAAGGTATTTGGTGGTGACGCCTTGTACCTTGCACCAGAGTATCTGGGCAACGTGAACTTCTATAGTACCTCTATCCTGGGGTTGGCCACCGGTTTGTTTGCGATGAGCTGGAATATCACCACTTTCATTTTGCATACCGGCCGTTTTAAATTTCTTGCCACTACCTCCCAACCTTTTTTTAAATACTGCCTGAACAATTCTATTTTCCCCATTGCCTTTATGGTGAACCTGCTTTTCCGTGGCTGGGAATATCAGCGTTATCAGCAGTTGAGTTCGGTTCCTGAAATATTATTACTGACAGAAGGATTTATCTGCGGATATCTTTTCGTCGTCTTCTTCAGTTTCTTTTACTTTTTTAATGCAGACAAAAATATCGGCCGCAGGCTGGAAAAGAAGTTTGGTAATCCCCGCAATTTCCTGCGCCTGGTGCTGAAGCCCACGCAGGAAAAAGACGAAAATGCATTGCCTGTACACAACTATTTTAACTCTCCCTGGAAGATCCGCCGGGCCAGGAATGTAGACCACTACAACAAACATTATCTTGATAGCATACTGAAGCAGCATCACTTTGCAGCGATGATCACTGTGGGGTGTGCGCTCATCTTTCTGGTGATTCTGGCCTTTCTGATGGATTATCCTGTATTCAGGATACCTGCGGGCGCGAGTGTAATGATCTTTTTCGCTTTCCTGATAGGGGTGGCGGGAGCCTATGCTTACCTCTTGCAAAGTTGGGCTATTCCTATGGTGCTGGTGATGCTGTTTGCACTGAACTGGTTGGTGGAACATGACCTGCTGGACAACCGTAACAAGGCTTACGGGCTTGACTATGGTGAAAGAAAGCAGCGGCCGGAATATAGTGTAACAGCCCTGCAGCAATTCTTTACCTGGGAGCGGGCGGAGCGGGATAAGCAAGAAACGATGAAGATCCTGGAAAACTGGAAGACGCGATACAAAGGTCCCGGGAAGCCAAAGATGGTCATCATCAACTTCAGCGGAGGCGGTTTACGCGCCGCTACCTGGAGCATGAATGTTTTACAGCGGCTGGACGCTATGATGAAAGGGCAGCTGATGAACAATACTTTCCTGATGACGGGGGCTTCCGGCGGTATGATGGGAGCATCGTACTTCCGGGCATTGTACATGGAAAAGCAAAAGGGAAGACCTATCAATATGCAGGACAGCGCCTATACAGAACGCATTTCCCGCGATCTGCTGAACTGTGTGTTCACGGCTATGGCGGTGAACGATTTTATTACGCCGTTCCGCTCATTCAAAATAGGGGACAACCGGTATGCAAAAGACAGGGGATTTGCCTTTGAACTGCAGCTGAACAGCAATACGGGAAATGTACTGTCCGGCACCATCAGCGATTACCGGGAACCAGAACAAAAAGCGCAGATCCCTATGCTGATCTGGAACGCAACTATCAACGCCGACGGCCGCCGCCTGATCATTTCCCCTCAGCCGGTCAGCTATCTTTGTGCGCCGGAGTATTCAACCGGGATAAGAAGTGTACGGGATGTGGACGGCGTGGATTTCTCCCAGTATTTTGCCAACCAGGGAGCGGCAGACCTGCGTATTGCCAGCGCCATCAGGATGTGCGCTACTTTCCCCTATGTTCTACCCAATGTATTTCTGCCCAGCAAACCTATTGTGGATGTAATGGATGCAGGTATCCGGGATAACTTCGGACAGGAAGCTTCCATGCGCTTCCTGCATACTTTCCGTAATTGGGTCAATGAAAATACGGATGGCATTGTCTACATCCAGATAAGGGATACCCGAAAGAACGATATTAAGTCTATCAAACAGTCTATGAAACTGAATGATATGATGTTCGACCCACTGTTCACGATGCAGGCGCATTGGAGCGCTATGCAGGACTTCGTACAGGACAATGAGCTGACCTACCTGGAGGGATATTTCCCCGGAAAATTCCACCGGGTCATTTTCCAGTATGTTCCCCAGAAAGAGGATAAGGCGGCAGCATTAAGCTGGCACCTGACCTCCCGTGAAAAGATCGATATTGCCGGTGCGCTGGATAATCCTACCAACCAGGCATCATTCGACAGTGTGATGAATACATTGGGCCGTCCGTTGCTGACCGAGGGCAATCGTTAGAAAAATTGCCTGAAAACCGGGCGGGACCATAAATAATAAAAAATCAAATCTGTACCTAACATGGTATTTTTGTATCAGAACAGGTGAGGATGAAATGACCGTTTTTAGCTGTAAGATGTTGAGGAATAGCATATTGCCAACCGGAAGCTTAGATTTTTAGTGAATCATTTGGAGAAATGATCACAATTATTTAAAAGCGTATCCCCACTTTTTCCACATTTTATTGTAACTTTGCGCCTTCTTTGGCCCGACCTGTGTCAACCAGCCAGAACAAATTGAACAAGATTTATGAATATCCGTAACATAGCAATCATTGCGCACGTAGACCACGGTAAGACTACCCTGGTTGATAAAATCCTGCATCACACCAATGTTTTCAGGGCAAACCAGGAAACAGGTGAGTTGATCATGGACAATAACGACCTGGAAAAGGAACGTGGTATCACCATCCTGAGTAAGAACGTATCTGTTGAGTACAAAGGGGTGAAAATTAACGTGATCGATACTCCAGGCCACGCCGACTTCGGTGGAGAAGTGGAAAGGGTGTTGAAAATGGCGGACGGTGTGATCCTGCTGGTAGACGCCTTCGAAGGGCCGATGCCACAGACCCGTTTCGTACTGCAAAAAGCGCTGCAGCTACACCTGAAGCCTATTGTGGTGATCAACAAAGTTGACAAGGCGAACTGCCGTCCTGACGAAGTGCATGATGCGGTATTCGAACTGTTCTTCAACCTGGATGCTACAGAAGAGCAGCTGAACTTCCCAACCTACTACGGTTCCGGCAAGAACGGCTGGTTCAACGATTCATTGACTCAGTGTGAAGATATTACTCCGCTGCTGGATGGTATCCTGAAGCATGTACCAGAACCAAAGATCCCTGAAGGTAACCTGCAGCTGCAGATCACTTCACTGGATTACTCTACCTTCCTTGGCCGTATCGCTGTAGGACGTGTAGCGCGTGGTTCTATCAAAGAAGGTCAGCCGATCTCCCTGGTACAGACAGATGGCACTATTAAAAAATCCCGTGTACGTGAACTGTACACCTTCGAGGCACTGGGTAAAAAGAAAGTGACTGAGGTAGAGCCAGGTGATATCTGTGCTGTTGTAGGTCTCGAAGATTTCAATATCGGTGACACCATCGCTGACTTCGAGGCTCCTGAAGCATTGCCTGTTATCAGCGTGGATGAGCCAACCATGAACATGCTGTTCAGCATCAACAACTCTCCGTTCTTTGGTAAAGATGGTAAGTTCGTTACCTCCCGTCACCTGCGTGACCGTCTGATAAAAGAAACTGAAAAGAACCTGGCACTGCGTGTAGTTGATACAGACAGCGCTGATAGCTTCCTGGTATACGGCCGTGGTATCCTGCACTTAGGTGTATTGATCGAAACCATGCGTCGTGAAGGATTTGAGTTGACTGTAGGTCAGCCTCAGGTAATCCTGAAACAGATCGATGGTAAGAAATCTGAGCCATACGAAACACTGGTAGTTGACGTTCCGCAGGAATTTGCAAGTAAAGTGATCGACCTGGTAACCCGTCGTAAGGGTGAAATGCTGATCATGGAAACCAAAGGCGACATGCAGCACCTGGAATTTGAAATTCCTTCCCGTGGTCTGATCGGTCTGCGTACGCAGATGCTGACCAACACTGCAGGTGAAGCTGTAATGGCACACCGTTTCAATGATTATAAAGCATGGAAGGGCGCTATCCCTGGCCGTAACAATGGTGTACTGCTGGCTAAAGAAGCAGGTTCAACTACCGCTTACTCTCTGGATAAACTGCAGGATAGAGGTTTCTTCTTCGTAGATCCAGGAGAAGAAGTGTACAAAGGCATGATCATCGGTGAAAACAACAAACCTGGTGACCTGGTGGTGAATCCGAATGAAGGTAAGAAACTGACCAACATGCGTGCAAGTGGTAGTGATGCTGCAACCAGCATTGCGCCTAAGACCCTGATGACTCTGGAAGAGTGTATGGAGTACATCCAGCACGATGAGTGTATCGAGGTAACTCCTAACAACATCCGTATGCGTAAAGTGTACCTGGATGAAGAAGAGAGAAAGAGACTTTCTAAATCGATGAAAGCAGACGCATAAGCGTAACTGTTTACAAGATATGAGCCGCCTCGTTAATAACGGGGCGGCTTTTTTGTTATACCAACGCGCATGTTGGATGCGCAGCCCCTTTGTATCTTTGTATTGATGGAGCCGCAAATACCATTATTCAGTGATCCCGCCAGCCAGCATATTACCCTGAAAGATGGTGAGCTGGTTTACTATCCGCAGTTCTTTTCCCTGCAGGAGGCTACATCATATCTGCAGGCATTGATTGAAAAGATCGTGTGGCAACAGGAAAGTATGAAGATGTATGGCAAAGAGGTCTTGTTTCCGCGCCTGATGGCATGGTATGGAGATGCCGGCAGCACCTATGCGTTTTCGGGTACTACTTATACGCCACAGGGCTGGACAGAAGAGTTGTTACGGATAAAGGAGCGGATAGAACCCGAAGCAGGCGTGCGCTTTAACAGCGTGCTGCTGAACCGTTACCGTAATGGGAAAGATTCCATGGGATGGCATGCGGATGATGAGCCGGAGCTGGGCCTGAACCCAGTCATTGCTTCCGTTAACCTCGGCGCTTCCCGGCGTTTTATGCTGCGCCATCAGCAGGCCGGATTGAAATATGAACTGGAATTGCAGCATGGATCACTGTTGATCATGAAAGGTGCCCTGCAACATCACTGGCAGCATCAGGTGCCGAAAACAACCAAAGTATCAGGAGAAAGAATTAATCTCACATTCAGGGTGATACAGCGCGTGCGATAGATAACCTACTAAGACATTGATCATGAAAAACCCCATCTTACTGATTGGCAATGATATTAATAACATGTCGAAAGGTCAGAGCTGGAAAGACCTTCTCAATGACATTGTTAAATTCTGTCTTCCGGACGGTTGTATACAACTGGACGAGAGAAAGCCATTTCCCTTATTGTATGAAGAGATTTTCCTGACAGCCATCCGCCAGGAACATATCAGAGAGGTACAACTGAAATCCTTTATTGCAGAAAAGACACTTAAAATAGAGCAGAATGATATTCATGCCGCGATCCGCGACCTGACGCCGGCACATATTCTGACCACAAATTATGAATTCACCCTGGAAGGAGAAACGCCTTCACAGAGTGATGGACTGATCCTGGAAAGGATATTCAGCATCTTCAGAAAATATAAAATAGGGAATACAAATTACTGGCATATCCATGGCGATTGCCTGAACCCGCTGAGTATCAATCTTGGGTTTGAGCATTATGGCGGCCAGTTGCAGCAAATGCGGAACTATGTTGTGTCCGGCACGACGTATACCAGTCTGCAGGCGCCCCGGAAGTCGCTGGTACAGCGTATCAGCCAGCATTTGCCGGTAAAAGAGGATTCCTGGCTGGATCTTTTCTTTACGCAGGATATTCACATATTCGGCTTGTCGCTTGATTTTGTAGAAACAGACCTGTGGTGGCTGCTGACCTATAGGGCAAGGCAGAAATTCCAGAAGAATACCATTCCAGTGAAGAATGCCCTGTATTATTATATTCCGGCAGAACTTGCGCCGGGCGCTAAGTTCAAGCTGGAAATGCTGGTGGCCAACGATGTAAAAGTGATAGAAATTTCAGCGACGGATAAACGGGCCTATTATGAAGAAGTATTGCGGAAGATCCGGAAACTGTAAACTATATGGAGTGGTTTTTGTTCCTGTGTATGTATCATAACACCGAAAAACCACAAGATCATGGTCAGATTAACAGCTATGCTCCTTGTACTGCTTGCCAATACCTGTAATCAGCAGAAAGTGGCCAAACAACAGGCTATCAACAGCATACAGGACAAAAGATGGAGCCTTGTCAATATGAACGGGACTGTCCAGGAAAAATCACCCATATGGCTGGAGTTTGATTCAGCAACGCACCACTTCAGTGGTAACGGAGGCTGTAATAAAGTAGCCGGTGAATATCAGCTGGATGGTAACGAGATCACTTTTGGGAAAGTAATAAGCACCCGAATGGCATGTGTTGATGCGCAGGCCAATGAAAGGGAGAGCGCTTTCCTGCGCATGCTTAGCGACAGGACTTATACAATGAAGTTTGAAGAGCGGCAATTACAATTCCGCGATAGCGGAAGAATTGCCATGTTGTTTGACGGCTATAAAAAAGCAGCAGTTATAAAAGAGTAACGTATACAAATGAATGCGGCGCATACCGGAACAGGTCATTGCCTTTCCGGATATGCGCCGCATTTTCTTATTATCTACCGGCCAGCATTACGATCTGATTGTCCACGAGAACGGTTTCAGATACTTCATTACCTACTTTAACGGTTACAGCTATTTTAGCTGATTTCCTTGCAGGAATGCGTACTACTAACTGGTTGTCAGATGCACTGATGATAGACGCTTCGACGTCATCTACGATTACTTTATTGTCGGTTGTAACATTGCTGAAGTTTTTTCCTTTAATGGTCAATACTATATCAGTAGAGCCTGCGGGAAGCGTATCCTGTATACATAAGGATTCTTTTTCAGCAGAAGGATTTACATGACAACTGTACACACAGCACATCATCATGGCTGCAATAGCCAGATTCATTTTCCTGTAAAACATAAATTATTCTTTTTGGGGTTCAGGGTTTTAAAAAACAGCGCCTGTAGTGTATGGAGCTAACTGCGGCTGTTGGTGTTCAATCAAATCGGACGCAAAGATAAGGAGTACTCATGGATTAACAATGCGTATTAATACCTGGAAATGAAAATTGAGTATTGGTACCGGGTAAAAAAAATCTGAGCAAACTACTGAAAAAGGTGATCAGATAGTGCTGAACGGTAACGGGTATCTAATAAAAAAGGGCTGATCAACGAAAATGATCAGCCCTTTTTTCCGGTTTATTAATTATTTTATCAGCTTCAGCTCATTGATAATGTTGCTTGCGCCGCCCAGTTTATCAACGCACCAGAGTACGTAGCGTATATCCACACAGATAGTGCGGTTGTATACAGCATCAAACTGGATCTTGTGGCTCAGTGCTTCATAGTTGCCGTCAAAAGCAAGACCTATCAGTTCTCCGTTTGCATTCAGCACGGGAGATCCGGAGTTTCCACCAGTGATATCGTTGGTTGTGATAAAGCAGGTAACGATATCATTTTTTCTGAGGTCTTTGTACTGACCGAAATCCTTTTTGTTGTACAGGGAAACATAATTTTCAGGCAGATCAAATTCGTAGTCGCCCGGTACATATTTTTCCATTACACCTTTCATAGTACATACGTAGTCATATGCAACAGCATCGCGGGGAGCGTATGGTTTTACCTGACCATAGGTGAGACGCATCGAGAAGTTAGCGTCAGGATACCATTTTTTGGCAGGTTCCATTTCCATTCTTCCTTTCAGGTAAGCGCGGCCCAGGTCATTGTTTTTGGTAACGAACTGATTGTACAGCGGTTGGTATTTGGTAGTGAAATTCTTGATGAATGCACTGGAATAAGCGAAGGCCGGATCTGTCTGCAGGGTTACGGCATCTGGATTGGCAATGAACGCTTTCCAGCGGGCATCGTTCAGGATCATGGAGCCTGACATGAGTGCAGAAGCCCAGAGGCGGTAGGTGTTGTCATCTTCCAGGCTACCGAATTTCGCTTTGATAGCATCATAAAATCCGATCGGATGTTGCGCCAGGGGAATATCTGTGTAGAACAGGTGGCAGGTAGCTGCCAGTATTTTCTGGTCGCTGGCTTTGTCTTCCTCTTCCAGGAAAGCGGTACGGGCTTTATCTGCCGCCTGGATGCTCTGTTTGATCATATCGGTGGAAGTGCCGGATTGTACCAGTGCTTTTTCCACAGCCATCAGACTGCCTGCAAAAGCCGCCAGTGGGGAGCCCATGATGCCTTCATTGATATAAATACGATGTTTGGCGTAAGGAGTCCATGCCTTGTAAGAAGCTGCATAATCAGGGAAGATATTGGCATATTCATCTTTGCCCTGCGCCCATTTTTCAAAGGCGGCTTCCTGTTTTTGCTTTTCTTCCAGCACGTTGTATTTCACGAGCTGTTTTGTTTCCCCGTCGAAGAATTTCCAGTAATTAGCGATACCGGCGTAAGAGGAGGCCAGTTTCAGTTTGATAGCCGGATCTTTCTTCATCTGTTCGAACATATATTTCAGGCGAACGCTGCGCAGTGCCACGACGGAAGGGTTTTCCACAGTTATTTTCAGCTTTACGCCTTCAGAGCTTTCGTAGCGGTTGGTGCCGCCGGGATAGCCAAATATCATGGCGTAATCGTTCTCCTTGATGCCCTTGATGGATACAGGCAGGAAATGTTTTGGCTTTAAAGGCTGGTTGCCGGCAGCATATTCAGCCGGTTTACCGTCCTTGTCGGCATATACACGGAAGATGGAGAAATCGCCGGTATGACG
The DNA here is from genome assembly GCF_900142925.1 of Chitinophaga sp. CF418. GTDB lineage: Bacteria > Bacteroidota > Bacteroidia > Chitinophagales > Chitinophagaceae > Chitinophaga. The sequence goes on along the minus strand of NZ_FRCN01000002.1, from coordinate 183,844 downwards.
TGGCCATTCCCAGTTATCGGTATCGCCACCGAATTTGCCGATGCTTTCCGGCGGAGCGCCTACCAGGCGGATATCTTTATAACGTTCATAGACAAAGAGCAGGTACTGGTTGCCTTTGAACATGGGTAATACTTTTGCTTCGTAATTAGTGCCGTTGATGGCCTGGGTTATGATGTCAGCAACGATTTTCTGCTGTTGCTGCTGTCTTTCCTGGCCGCTCATGCCTTTCAGGGCGTCCTGCACCTGTTTGGTCACATCGTCCACCCGTACCAGGAACTGTACAGACAGACCCTTAGCGGGGATCTCCTGCTGCTTGTCGAGGGCATAGAAGCCGTTTTTAAGATAGTTGTGTTCTACTGAGCTGGCAGTAGCAATGGCATCGTAGCCACAGTGATGGTTGGTAAAGATCAACCCCTGGTTACTCACTATTTCTCCCGTACAACCACCGCCGAAAATGATAATGGCGTCTTTCAGAGACGCTTGGTTAATACTGTACAATTGTTCTTTCGTCAGCTTAAGCCCTTTCTTCACCATATCGTTGTACACTTGCTGTCCCAATAAATAGGGCAGCCACATTCCTTCATCCGCTTTGGCGAATTGTGCCGCCAGCAGTAACAGAAGGATCAGGAGATTTTTCTTCATAATTGGTATCGTTTTTTAAAAAACAGGTTCAAACCTAGGTAATTTTTCAATATGCGCCATACTGTCTGTGGTAAACGGTGAATAGCTACCTGGGTAAAACTGGAATGGCATTTGCAAAAAAAGGAGTTGGTTGACGGGCTCGGAACACAAAAATTCACTTTAAAAGCCTACTTATGAAAAGAATACTGCTGCTGTTGACAGCACTGGCCTTCCTGGCATGCCAGGAAAATACCCGGACGGAAGAGAAAAAGGAAGAACTGAAGGAGGGTGTGGAAAAAATTGGACAGGATGTCAGGGAAACGGCGGAAAAGGCCGGGGAATATATGGAAGCCCAGCGGGACAGTTTACGGAATGGGCTTGAAGAACGTAGACGTGAAATAGATGCTAAAATGGAAGAGTTGAAAAAAGACGGCTCTGAAAAAAGTAAAAAGGCCAGGACTAAACTGGCAAAATTGAGAGATCAGATAGATAGTAAACTTTCCGGGTTAAAAAACAGCAGTGCCGACGCCTGGGATAGTACCAGAAATGATATTGATACGCTGATGAAAAAAACGGATAAGGAGTGGAAGGCGTTTAAAGCGGATTTCAAGGAATTATTCCGGTAGGGATAAGAAATGAAATTCCCTACCTTTACCGCAAAGATCATACTAAAAAGCCTTGTTACGTTCTTATCACCAAAAAGATATCGCTTTTGAAGCCGGCTGTGATGAAGCTGGAAGAGGATGCCTCGCCGGTCCTGTGTTTGCAGCAGCAGTAATATTGCCGCTCAAGTTCAGGAATAAACTGCTGAATGATTCCAAGCAGCTGAAGGCGGCAGACCGCGAGAAACTGCGTATTGTAGTGGAAAGAGAAGCGATTGCCTATGCGGTGGCCAGTGTGGATAACGAGGAGATTGACAGGATCAACATTCTCCAGGCCTCTTTCAGGGCCATGCACCTGGCGCTGGAACAACTGAAGCAGCAACCTGGTTATATATTGGTTGATGGGAATCGTTTTGTACCTTATGGAAATATTCCTCATGCTTGTATAATAAAGGGCGATGGCATATATGCCTCCATAGCAGCAGCCTCCATATTGGCGAAAACCTACAGGGATGACTATATGCAGCAACTGCATGAACAATACCCTCATTTTGGATGGCTGGAGAATAAAGGATATCCTACACAACAACACCGGGATGCTATCCGTGAACATGGCGATACGCCATTTCACAGGAAATCATTTAGATTGTTGCCCGACGAACAACTGGAATTGGATTTTGATACTCCCGTGCAAGAATATACGGTGGTAAAAGTGGTTTCACCGGATGAGACAGAGGATTAGTAAAAACTATTGTTTATTAATTTTGGCCTTGGATAGGATTAGTCTATGTTAAAGCAGACACAACAGCAGAAGCTATTACAGAAATTGTCGCCTCAGCAGATTCAGCTGATGAAACTGCTGCAGGTTCCTACGGCTGTACTTGAAGAACGTATCAAGGAAGAGCTGGAGGAAAACCCTGCCCTGGAATACGGGGAAGAGGCGCATGAAGATGAATTTAAGGATCCTCAGGAAGAATTTAACAGTGCAGATGCTGAGGAGGGAGAGGATGAGTTTGAACCCGATGGCAGTGAGAACGAGTACGATAATATTGATATATCTGAGTATGTAAGTGAGGGGGATGATGATATAGCCGATTATAAACTCAGGGATGATAACTATCCTGATCAGGATGAGAACAAGACCATCCCGGTAAGGGTGGAAACATCTTTTCATGAGCATCTTCTGAGCCAGCTGGGAATGCTGGAACTGGATGACAGGCAGAACAGCATTGCAGAACAGATCATTGGTAGCATTGACGATGATGGTTACCTGCGCCGGGAAGTGAGTGCGATCGTGGATGATCTTTCTTTTTCCCAGAATGTTGCAACCGATGAAGATGAGATCAGGGACCTGATCCGCAAGATACAGGAGTTTGACCCGCCGGGAGTGGCGGCCACTGACCTGAAGGAATGCCTGCTGCTGCAGTTGAAACGCAAGCCGCAGGATGATCCCGGAGTATCAGGCGCTTACCAGATCCTGGAGAACTACTTTGATGAGTTTACCAAGAAGCATTACGAGAAGATCCAGAAGGGCCTGAATATGAATGATGAAAGCCTGAAGGAGGCTATCGGGCAGATCATCAGGCTAACGCCGAAACCAGGAGGGAACTTTGCCACCCTGAATAAGGCGGAAAGTTATGTGGTGCCGGACTTCTTTATCCTGAACAACAACGGTAAGCTGGAATTGACACTGAACTCTAAGAATGCTCCTGACCTCCGGATTTCGGAAGGATACCGGGACATGCTGAAAGAATATGACAGGGGAGACAAAAAGGATAAGCGTCAGAAAGAGGCGGTGTTATTCATCAAACAAAAGATTGACGCAGCCAAATGGTTTATTGACGCAATCAAGCAACGGCAGCATACCCTGCTGTCAACAATGGAATCCATCATGGGATACCAGCGGGAGTTCTTCCTGACAGGAGATGAGACGACTATGCGCCCGATGATCCTGAAAGACATTGCCGATATCACCCAGCTGGATATTTCTACTGTCAGCCGTGTGGCAAACAGTAAATATGTACAGACAGAGTTTGGTACTTTCAAGCTAAAATTTTTCTTTAGTGAGTCACTGTCGACAGACAGCGGGGAGGAAGTTTCCACCCGTGAGGTAAAAAAGATCCTGTCTGACCTGATAGAGGGGGAAAATAAACGTAAGCCGCTCAGCGATGAAAACCTGACGAAGATGTTGCAGGATAAGGGTTATAATATTGCCCGCCGTACGGTAGCCAAATACCGTGAGCAGCTGAATATCCCGGTAGCCAGGCTGAGAAAAGAACTTTAATGACGTGGCGGCCGTCCCGCCTAAAAAGTGACGGAAATTGTGAATGGAACAAGTAATCATACCCACAACGGATAATTCCCGGCAGGACAAGCCGGTGTTTTCACCAGCATTGCAGAAGGTAGCTGAAGTAATCTCTTACCTGTCGCATCCTTTATTCCTGCCAATACTGGTAACGGTGCTGCTGGTCAATGCCATGCCTGAGTACTTTGTCATGTTCAAGCAGGAGAGTATCCGGTATACTTTTGACCTGCTGTATATCAGGGTGCTGTTTACTACATTGTTCCTGCCACTGTTTGTGGTGGCGTTGTGTAAAGCGCTGGGTTTTGTGACGTCTTTCCAGTTACGGTCACAGAAGGACCGTATCATTCCTTATATAGCCTGCACTACCTTTTACTTCTGGACCTATTTCGCCTTTAAACGGCAGGGTGTAGCGCCTCCTTTTTTCAATGCATTCTTCCTGGGCATATTTATAGCCATCGTGATTGGTATGGTGGCCAATACCTATGTGAAGATCAGTATGCATACGATAGGATGGGGAGGTGTGATCGGTTTCCTGCTGATGCTGATGATGGGGTTAAATATGAATATCAGCCTTGCGCTGATGATCGCTTTCCTGATCTCAGGCATCGTAGCTACCGCCCGGCTGATACTGGGGGCACATACCCCCGCGGAAATCTATACCGGCTTTGTACTGGGTATTCTCTCACAGCTGATTGCATATGGCATAGCAGGATAAAAACGGCCTGAAAAAAACTTTTTTTGACTACGCACATCCAGTGCGTAAAGCCTGCTCATCTTTGTAGTGTTATTTGAACATTGACATATGCTTCTGTTGTGCGTTAGCCCTTTAAACTTATTATAACAGCATAACAATAAATGTGAAAGGTTGATTCTGTTTGCTACAACATTTAGTATTTGTGGCCAAAATGCTAAAAATTTTAGGAGAATAGAAAATTAGATCATAACTTAGCACACCGTTAAATTTGTAAAAACACTTACTAATATGTCTACAGCCAATACTGACAAACTCAAGGCGCTGCGCCTTACAATGGACAAGATCGAGAAGGATTTCGGAAAGGGATCTGTGATGATGATGGGGGAGAAAGGCTCAGAGCCGATGGAAGTAATATCAACAGGCTCCCTGGGTCTGGATATTGCGCTCGGTATAGGTGGTTTTCCTAAAGGAAGGATCATTGAGATATATGGACCAGAGTCTTCCGGTAAGACAACAGTCGCTATTCATACAATTGCAGAAGCCCAGAAGAAGGGTGGTATCTGCGCAATCATAGATGCGGAGCACGCGTTTGACAGCTCCTATGCCCAGAGACTGGGTGTGGACGTAGACTCACTGCTGATCTCCCAGCCTGACCATGGTGAGCAGGCCCTGGAAATTGCAGACCGTCTGATCCTGTCCGGAGCGGTGGATGTAGTGGTGATTGACTCTGTTGCTGCCCTGGTGCCAAAGGGAGAGCTGGAAGGAGAGATGGGAGAAAGCAAAATGGGTTTACAGGCACGTTTGATGTCTCAGGCGCTGCGTAAACTGACCGCTACAATTTCAAAAACAAATTGCTGCTGCATATTTATTAACCAGCTGCGTGAAAAGATAGGAGTGATGTTTGGTAATCCGGAGACTACTACCGGTGGTAACGCGCTCAAATTCTACGCTTCTGTGCGTTTGGACATTCGTCGTATGACCCAGATTAAGGATGGTGATGAAGCTGTGGGTAACCGCGTAAAAGTAAAAGTAGTAAAGAACAAAGTTGCACCTCCCTTCCGCCAGGCTGAATTCGATATCATCTTTGGACAAGGTATTTCCAAGATGGGTGAAATTATCGATATGGGTGTTGAATACGGCGTCATCCAGAAAAGCGGCAGCTGGTTCAGTTATGATACGAACAAGCTGGGCCAGGGCCGCGATGCCGTGAAACAATTGCTGCTTGATAACCCTGAAGTGGCAGCAGAAATTGAAGGCAAGATCAAGGCGAAACTGGCAGAGCAACAGGCGCAGGCTTAATAAACAATAATGTCTTTAGGAGCAGGATGAATGAGTAGTGGTGCATGTAAAAATGTGCCGCCTGGTGAAGTACTGCGGTCTTTGGCAGATGTTGGTTTAGTAAGTAGTGTTGCTTTCGATAAGCGCAGACACTGCCGCCTTAAAAAAGAGTTGTTTTAGTTTTAGATATAAGCATTGGGTTAGTTAGTATTAACGTAAATCCCTGCCTTCTCCTGGGCGGGGATATTTTTTTGTTCTACATGTTGTGGTCAGAGACTTTCCCTGGTCAGATCTTAAAAGATTTCCAACGCCTGAATGCTATTAACGTTAAGGGCTGCATCATAAGGAACGTCCTGATCATGGGTTTACTTAGAGGGTAGTGTATTGTTATGCCGTAGGCTTCATGTCCTTCCAGGCCCACAAATAACGGCAGGCGTAAGTTCTGTAAGGCGACCATTTACCGGAGATCTTCAGGAGTTTTTCCCTGAAAGCTTTCTTATCCGTATTATCCAGTTTGTATATCTTGATCATCGCCTGCTGCAATCCCCAGTCGTCAATGGCAAAAACGTCTGCCCGGCCCAGATAGAACATGAGCAGCATCTCCACCGTCCACCTGCCCACACCTTTGATCTGTGTGAGATATTTGATTACCTCATCATCCGCCATTTTCTCCAGCTTCTTATCCGTCAGCTGCTCCTCTACTGCAAAGCGCGCCACATTGTGTACATAACTCACTTTAGCATTTGACAGACCGATAGTCCTCAACGTAGGCGCCGGGGTATCCAGGATCTGCTGCGGAGTGGGTTCCTTCCCGTCATACAAAGCCAGGAAGCGTTCATAGATCACGGTGGCGACCTTCACACTTAATTGCTGGCTCATAATGGACGCTATTAGCCTTAGCGCAATATTCTTACGCCTGGTAAGCGCCGGAAGAGGGTTAGCCATTATCGCCGCAAGCTTTTTGTCTTTACTGAGATGTACCAGATGTTCTTCAGGGGACTGCTTCATAGACTACGATTAAAAGAGAAATACACCTTGATAAAAAGGAATGCTCCTGATGAAGCAAGGTATTAAATTTTGCATCACCAGGAGCATTGCGGGAAGGGCTACTTCCGAAGTATTTAGTACTCGAAAGGTTGCTTATAAATGACTTCAAGAATCGTTTGTCCCACTACCTGTAAAGTACGTTTATCGATCACAGTCATGTTATCATTGGTAGTATGCCAATGCGGTACAAAGTTGCCGTTCGACTGCAGTGCAATGATATCAAAAGTGGGAATGTTGGCGATGGTATTGACATATACGTGATCGTCGGTGATGCCGGCGCCGATATTCTCGTAACGGAAGTAATCGGAATATCCCAGGCGGTTGGCTACGTCCCAGAACATCTTCATCGGACCGTATGCATACTGCTGAGAGCCTGCTTCCATGTAGAACTGTGAAGCACGACCGCCAACCATATCGAGCAGGATACCATAGTTCGCTTTATAACCTCTTACGTGCGGGTTTCTGGCCCAGTATTGTGTACCTAAGCAGAAGCTGTTCTCCTCCTCGCTTATGCCATAATCCTCCACATCTGTCAGTAGTATATCAATACCTGCCTGTGGCTTCCGGGCATGAAGCTGACGTGCTGTTTCCAGCAGTACGCCTACGCCGCTGGCGCCATCGTCTGCACCATCCAACTGCTTTGTTTTATCAAAGGCGTCCTGGTCTGCGTGTGGACGGGTATCCCAGTGGGAAAGCAGCAGGATACGCTGCGTAGCAGCAGGGTTGAAACTGGCAATGATATTAATGCAAGGCAATGATACTTTCTTTGGACCGATCACATTGGCATGCTGTACATACAGGGTGTCTGCCAGCGGTTTCAGTTGCTGGATCAGCCAGTCTGCACATTTTTTCTGAGCAGGCGTATTGGGAATACGGGGGCCAAAGCTTACCTGTTTGGCGGTATAGGCATATGCGCTGTCTACCTCAAACACTGGTACTTTCACGTTAGATGCAGCCGACTGCTGCGCATTATTGGCTTCTTCCTGCTGGTTGGTTTTGGCCGGTTGTTTACAGGCAAGCGTGAACAATGCGAGGCCTGCAGCAATGCTGAGTATTTTGTACATATTAACAAATGGCTGTTTGGTCATAACGGCTTTACTGTATGGAGTAGGTCATACTACCATCTTTTTCATCTTTCAGTTGTATACCTACAGCTAACAACTGGTTGCGGATCTTGTCGGAGGCTGCATAGTCCTTGCGGCTTTTTGCCTCTTTACGCATCTCAATAAGCAGTTGTATTACGCCATCCAGCTTACTGTTGTCAGTGTTAAGCGTTTCTGGTTGCAGGCCCAGTATATCGATGAGGAAGGTGCTCCAGGTTTTCTGTAATAACTGGAATGTTTCTTCACTCAACTCATGCATTTTCACCTGTCCGCCTTTGATGGAATTGATCACAGGGGCCAGTTCAAATAAATTCGCCAGTACCTTTGCGGTATTGAAGTCGTCGTTGAGGAACTCATGGCATTCCTGGCACCAGTCGCGTACCTGTTTATCCAGTTCTTCATTTATAGGCTGGCCGTTTGCAGGTGTATAAGTGAGTTTCTGTAATACTTCGTAAGCTGACCATAGGCGGTGCAATCCCTTCTCTGCTGCCTGCAGGGCTTCATTGGAGAAGTCAAGCGTACTGCGGTAATGCGTTTGTAAAACGAAGAAGCGGATGGTCATCGGGCTGTAGCCTCTTTCCAGCAAATGGTGGTTGCCGGTAAAGAGTTCCGTCAGCTTGATAGTATTGTTATACGCTTTACCCATCTTACGGCCGTTAATGGTGATCATATTATTGTGCATCCAGAAACGGGCCATCAGTTCGCCATGGGCGATCTCACTTTGTGCTATTTCGCACTCATGGTGAGGGAACTGCAGGTCCATGCCCCCGCCGTGAATATCGAACTGCTTACCGAGGTATTTGCTGCTCATGGCAGAACATTCGATATGCCATCCGGGGAACCCTTCTCCCCAGGGGCTGGGCCAACGCATGAGGTGTTCAGGCGGTGCATTTTTCCAGAGGGCAAAGTCCACATTGTTTATTTTCTCATCCTGATTTTCCAGCTCACGGTTGGAGCTTTCCAGCATGTCATCCAGCACACGTCCACTCAGAATGCCATAGTTATGGTGTTCAGCATACTTCTTCACATCAAAGTATACAGAGCCGTTCTTTTCATACGCATAGCCCTTCTCCATGATCGTTTTGATCATTTCGATCTGCTCGATGATATGACCGGTAGCAGTAGGTTCTATACTTGGTTCCAGACAGTTGAAGCGATGAAATGCCCAGTGGAACAGATTGGTGTATTTCTGCACCAGTTCCATCGGTTCCATCTTTTCAAGCTGCGCGCGTTTGGCGATCTTATCTTCAGCCTCGCGGCCTTCTTCCTCAAAGTGGCCGGCATCTGTGATGTTCCTTACATAGCGTACCTTATAACCGAGGTACTGAAGGTACCGGTAAACAACGTCAAAAGTAATATACGGGCGGGCATGACCCAGGTGTGATTCCCCCGATACGGTAGGACCACATACATACATACCGACATGTCCGGGATAGAGAGATGTGAATACTTCCTTTTGCCGATGTAGCGAATTGTATATTTTAAGCTCAGACATATCAGAAAATTTCAGAGAGTGTAAGCTACACTTCCTTTTGTTAGGATTGCAAAGATAATTATTGTTTCGTGAGTGACATTACAGCGAAGGACTAAGATTAGCGATCACGGGATAATGATCGGAAAGTCCGGAGTTGATCATTCGGAATGAATTGATACTGAATGATTTGTCGGCAAATATGTAGTCTATCCTCAAGGTCGGGGCTAGTCCGGCATAAGTCCGGCCAATACCACTGCCCTTTCTCAGGAAGGCATCCTGTAAGGGGCCCCTGATAGTGAAATAGGTGTAAGATGCCGGCGTATCGTTGAAGTCCCCGCACACAATAACACGGTAGGGGCTTGTCTTGATAAACGCAGCCACAATATCGGCCTGTCTGCTGCGGCCTACATAGGCGTCGCGCATTTTCTGAACAATATTGCGTGTAGCCACCAGGCCGGTATCTTCCTGTTTTCTGATCTTTTCTATGGAGCGGTAATCCCTTTCATTGAAACGGTAGGAGGCCAGGTGCATATTAATAATGCGGAAAGTATCGTTCTCACGCACGATGTCTGCATAGATCAGGCTTTCACTGAGTGGACCATGTGACAGTTTCAGCTTGTCTGACTTTATGATTGGGTAACGGGAATAAATAATAGAGCCCCAGTGCTGCATACCGTCGCGATTGAAGTCGCTGGAAAAGAAACGGTAGGGCAGTTTCATTTCCCGGGAAATGTCTTCCCGGTTATTGAAGTCATTCTTCTTTTCAGAAGTATAAAAATCCTGAATGCAAAGAAGGTCCAGTTCCTGTTTCTTGATAAGAGCAAACATGGCTTCCCTGTTGTATTTACTGTCTTTTTCACGGTATAATCCAAACTGGGCAACATTATAGCTCATGATAGTCAGGCTGCCGGAAGGATTGGCAAACTGCTTCCCTGCTGTGGGATAATTGAACGCAATGAAAGCGGAAATAGACTTCCATCCGAGTAGTATTGGCAGCATCGGTAACAGACAGTATTTAAAATCGAAAAGCAACCAGCAGATAAAGAAGAGTATCAGGATCAGTAACAGTAAAGGAAAAAACAGGGTAATAAAGCTGATAGGCCACCATCGTTCCGGGGATACGTAAGGAGCCAGGCAGGCTACCAGGAAAAGGAGCACTACAATGGTGTTAACCGTTAAAAAGAAACCTTTTGTGAATAGCCTCAGAAATCTCAACTCCTATCGCATTTTAGCTTAAAGATAGGAGAAATGATGAATTCATACATGATAATGATAAGTCTGCTATGACGAAGAAATGCTGAAACCCTTGCCTGATATAGATTTTAAGGCATGAATCTATAATGACTGCTGCGCCGGAGTATCAATCCATCGTGTCGGCGTCAGAAAGGAAAAAGCCCTCCGGGTGAACTGCGGATAGCAGTGTACCGGAGGGCCCGTGAGTATTGAAATATCGTTTATACTACTTGATGATATGCAGATGCGTTTTCGGATGGAACATGTGTGTGATCCTGTGCAGGGTCTTGTTAAAACCTGCACCCAGGTCATTGCCTTTTTTCCACTGCTGCATATAAAGGAAACCGGTTAATCCACCGCCGATGAGTGATGGCACCATCGTCAGGTCGTTACTATTGACCAGATGTGTGCCGATGTTTACGAGCAGGAAGATAACGGTGATCATCCAGAAGGGGATGGGCAGATTTGGAAGCAGTCTGTATTTGGGCGCCACTACTGTTGCGCCAATGGCCAGGGCCATAATAGCGGCAGAAGCACCGGTCATGCTGGCAAATGGCTGCAGCTCCCGGAAGGGTGGGATGAATTGCATGCCCAGCAGATAAAATACCGCACCTATAATTCCGCTCAGGAGGTACAGCGGCAGGATATGCTGACGGCCTGCATGATTTTGCAGCATGGTGCCGAAACAAGCCAGCCATATCATGTTGCTGACAATCATCCAGAAACTGTCATGGGTGAACATTGCGGAGATCAATGACCAGGGATTGTGCAGCAATGTCGCAAAGCTGGCAGATAGTGTCAGATGCGACAATACATCGTCATGATAACGGGCCAGCGGATTACCCTCAATGCGGTAGATGACTTCTGTAAAAAACAGCAGAACGAATACCGTGATATTTATCAGCAGCAGCTGCATCACCATATTCTTTTCTTCTCCCAGGGATAAGGGAGTTGTATTCCTTTCCTCAACGTGCATCATGTCACAAGATCTTTTATGATTAATAAAAATGTCGACGGTTATGCCTGTTCCAGATCCTGAGGAGCAGGTAGCTGAAGAGCACTCCACCAAGGTGTGCAAAGTGGGCTACGTTATCTCCGGCTGAGTTCTGAATACCGGAATACAGTTCCAGGAGGATGAGGATCCCTACAAAGTATTTTGCCTTTAAAGGGAACAGGAAGTAAAGGTAAATGAGATTATTGGGAAACAGGTATCCGAATGCGAACAACAGCCCGAATACAGCACCGGAGGCCCCAAGGGTGGCACTATCCGGGTAATCCAGGGCGAACTGACGGATGAACACTTTGGTATCGTTAATCACGCCGGGATCGTTCGGGAACCGGTAGAATATAGTCTTGGTGCCTTCGGATAGATATCTGCCTGAGTCGAGGTCGTAACGGCTATCCAGCAGTCTGAAATTGGCGATGGAAGGATCGTTAAGGAATGCCCTGGCATCATGCGCCAGCCGGACGTTTTCGTAGGTCAGCACACCCATATGGCAAAGGGCCGCCCCCAGACCGCATACCATGTAAAAGATCAGGAAGCGTTTGGGGCCCCAGATGTTTTCCAGTGTGGCGCCAAACATCCAGAGGGTGAACATGTTCATGAACAGATGCCCGAGGGTGGCATGCATGAACAGGTGTGTAATAAACTGGTGAGGCCTGAAGAGATCGGACCCCCAATAGTGCAACGCGAAAATATCATCAATCCTGTTGTTCCCGATGGCGCTCCCTAAAGTGTTCTGCGCAAGGAACACTAAACCATTGATGATCAGTAGGTTTTTGATCACCGTAGGGAGTATTTCAAATCTGCCGGGCCTGAACTCGCTCATTTCTCCTTATTCTTTAATGATTAATTCTTTTCTCAAGTAACACCACGTTCTCAATATGGTGTGTATGTGGGAACATATCCACCGGTTGTATCCTTTTGACACTGTACATAGCGTCCAGTAGCGCCAGGTCCCTGGCCTGTGTAGCAGGGTTACAACTTACATATACTATGCGGGGAGCAGCAATTTCGAGTAGCTTGTTAACCAGTTTCTCGTGCATTCCGGCCCTTGGCGGGTCTGTGATCACGACATCCGGTTGCCCGTGTTGGGCAAAGAAAGCGTCATTGCAAATATCCACTACATCTCCGGCAAAGAATTGTGCATTGTTCACGTTGTTGCGGGCGGCGTTTTCAATAGCATCATCAATAGCCTCTTTTATCAGCTCTATTCCGACCACCTTGCCTGCCTGCCGGGACACAAAAATACCAATACTACCTGTACCACAATAGAGATCGTAAACAATTTCTGTTCCTGTTAATCCGGCAAACTCTCTTGTTACCTGGTACAATGCTTCTCCCTGGTAAGTGTTGGTCTGGAAAAAGGATTTGGGACCTATTTTAAAAGTAAAGTCTTCCAGTTTCTCTTCCACATATCCCTTTCCGAAGTAGACCTTCGGTTCCAGGTCGAAAATAGTATCGTTCAGTTTTGGATTGATGGTATACAGTACGGAGGTAATACCCGGAACAGTAGCCAGCAGGTGGTCCAGCAGGGCTTCCCTGTCCTTTTTGTTCTCGTGATGGATCACGAGGTTAACCATTACTTCGCCGGTGGTACAGATCCTGATCACCAGGTTACGGAGCCATCCTTCCTTGGCGCGGATGTCGTAAAAGGAGAGCTGGTTGGCCAGTGCGTATGCGCGGATGGTGTTCCGGATGGCATTGACCGGTTCTGCCTGCAGGTAACAGGTATTAATGTCCAGCACCTTGTCAAACAGCTTCGGTACATGGAAGCCCAGGGCGTTCCGTTGAGGAATGCTACCGTCTTCATTCAGTTCCTCTGCCGGAAGGTATGCTTTATTGCTAAAGGTGAATTCAAGTTTATTACGGTAATGGGTGGTGTGCCTGGAGCCCATGATGGGTTGCATGGGAGGCAATTCCAGTTTACCGATACGCTGGAGATTATCGGCCACCTGCTGCTGTTTGTATTCCAGTTGCAGGGAATAAGGTAGCATCTGCCATTTGCAGCCGCCACAGTTACCAAAATGTTCACAGAAAGGGTCAACACGGTTAGACGCCAGAGAATGGAAACGGATGGCCTTGCCCTCTGCCCAGTCTTTTTTGTTCTTACCAAGACGTACGTCCACCACATCTCCGGGTACAACGCCGCCTTCAATGAATATCACTTTGCCATCTATCCGGGCCAGTGCCTTCCCCTCGGCTGCATAAGCGCTTACAGGGACTTTTTCAAGAATAACATTTTTTTTCCTCACGGGTGCAAAGGTAGGATTTTAGCTGATCACTGATTTTGTGAAATTCCCTTTTCCTTGCTACTTTTACAGTAACCGATATCCTATGCGTAAACTTATGATATTACTCGCCTGCATTTTCTGCCACTGGCAGTTACAGGCGCAGGGCTACCAGCTTACTTTCCAGTTAAAACAGTATACAGGAGGGCAGTTATGTCTGGCTCATTATATGGGCAAAAGCTTTTACATGGCTGATTCCGCCCAAATTAATGCGCAGGGGGTTGCTGTGATGAAGAATAAGGAAGCATTACCAGGAGGGATCTACATCGTACTGCTTCCTGGCAGGCAGCGCTATTTTGAGATGCTGCTCGATGATAAGGATCAGCTATTCTCTGTTAGCATCGATACTACGGACCTGATCAACAAGACGGTATTCAAAACCTCCAAAGAGAACGAGATCTTCCAGTCATATAATAAATTCCTGTCGAAAGAAGTAGCGCCACAGGACAGGCAACTCAATGCCCTGATGGCCAAACATACTGCGGCAGACAGTGCAACCGCCAGGTCTTTACAACAGGAGCTGGGCAAGAAATTGCAGAACTTCCGTAACAGCATTGTGACGGAACACCCGAAAAGCCTGCTGACCAGCATTTTCAGGGCTATGAAAGACCCTGAAGTGCCACCCACCCCTCCCGGTGAGGATTCTACATTCGGCTATCGTTATTACAAGACGCATTACTGGGACAGCGTAAACCTGACTGATGGCAGGTTGGTAAGAACAGATATTATTGAGAAAAAACTGAACCGGTACTTTACACAGCTGGTGGCTATGGACCCTGATTCCATTATTGCCGAAGCAGACAATATCGTTGCGAAAACCCGGAAAGATAAAGAGATGTTCAAGTTCGTGGTATGGTGGCTGACATATACCTACGAAACTTCCAAATACATGGGTATGGATGCTGTATTCGTACACATGGTAGAGAAATACTACGTATCCGGCGAAGCTTACTGGCTGAAGGATGATCAATTGAACAAGATCATTTCCCGGGCCTATTCCATGGCGCCAAACCTGATAGGACAACAGGCACCTCCGCTGGAAGTGAAGGATTCTTCCCTGAAACCCGTTTCCCTTTATACTACAAAAGCAAAATATACTATCCTCGTTTTCTGGGATCCCACCTGTGGCCATTGTAAGGTAGAGGTCCCCAAACTTGACTCCGCCTTTAATGCCAGCTGGAAAAACAAAGGGGTAGCCCTGATCGGCTTTAAAACTGAAGGCACCAAAGATGAATGGCAGGCTTTCATCAAAGAGCATAAGCTCAGCGGATGGATCCATGCATGGGACCCCGACGCCCAGAGCAATTACCGCCGTTTGTACGATGTATACAGTACACCAGTGGTGTATCTGCTGGATGAAAAGAAGAAGATCCTGGCCAAAAGATTGGGGGTTGAACAGCTTAATGACTTCCTTGAAAAAATGGATACAAAGGACGGAACAGTTCGCAAATAAACAGATATAAAAATTATTTTTTACTGTAATTCACTTATTTGCAATTACATAAGTTTGCTGCGAAGCTCTTTGGCATAGTCTTTGGCATTTTGATGTTGTAATCAAATTGTTAAGATTATGAAAAAGATTATCCTTTCGTTTGCAGCCCTTGCAATTTCTTTCGGAGCAATGTCTCAGGTGCGGCTAGGTGTAAAAGGTGGTTGGAACCTTTCTACCATTTCTGTGGACAATAATGGTTCGGTGGATAAAGACCGGTCATTATCAGGTTATCATATTGGTCTTATTGCGGATGTTCCGTTGGTACCAAGAATACTCTCTTTCCAGCCGGGTGTATTCTATACAACCAAAGGTGCGAAACTGGAATCCGGAGATAAAGATAACAGCGCCACTGTTCCATACAGGAAATATACAACCCGTCCCCAGTACATTGAAGTTCCTTTAAACATTGTTGGTAAGATACCTGTTGGTGCGAATACCAGGCTATTTGCCGGTGTCGGCCCTTACCTGGCATTTGGCGTAGCAGGTAAGAATAAAGTGTCTACCACGCTTGCCGGTGTAACAACCAGTACAGAGTCCAAAATTAAATGGGATGACGACACCCCATTCCACGACGGCGATCCTAACCAGGGATTGGACAAGTATAAAAGATTTGATTGGGGTGGTAACGTCCAGGTGGGTGCTGAATTCAGGAACTTCCTGGTTTCTGCCCAGTATGGACACGGCTTTGGTAAGATTAACTCAGGTGGAGATGATAGCAGGAATGACAAGAACAAGAACAGAGTGTTCAGCGTGTCTTTAGGTTACCTGTTCTAATCGTCTGACAGTAATTCAGTCACTTTTTTAACCGGGCGTAAACAGGCAACGTCTACTAATAACAAAACAGCTAAGAAATTGGTATAGCATCCTCTAACGCCTGTAGGATGCTATACCAAAAATTAAAACACCATATGAAAAAGGTATTATTATCCATTGCCGCGCTGATGATTGCAGGCATTACTTTCGGCCAAACAAAATTCGGTATTGTGGCGGGACCTAATTTCTCAAGTGCAACAGTTAAAAGTGCAGGTAACAAAGAAACCGGTGATCTGGTAGTTGGCTTAAGAGCCGGAGTTACAGCGGATTTACCACTGGCAGATGAATTTTACATCGGTACAGGATTACTGTATGCTGGTAAAGGCAGCAAGACCAATGACAACCTGAAAACGACATTATCTTACCTACAGGTGCCTATCAACTTCCTGTTCAAACCAGAAGTAGGCGCCGGTTCGCTGAACCTCGGCGCTGGGCCTTACATAGCCTATGGGCTGGGTGGTAAACACAAAGGTACTGTTGGTAACGCATCCGCTGAGTGGAAAGCTTTTGATGATGAATCAACTATTATTGGTGGAAAACTGAAACGCTTTGATGCGGGTCTGGGTATTGTGGCTGGTTATGAAATGAAAGCCGGTCTGTACCTTGGTATCAATGCCGACCTTGGCCTGGTGAATGCGTATGACAATACTGACAATGATCGTAGCTGGAGAAACACCTCTTTTGGTGTGTCTGTAGGTTATAAATTCTAAGGCAAGCAATATTTGATAAAAAGAGAGTCCCTCCGTTATTGACGGGGGGACTTTTTTATTTTTCGAAAGTTTCCCCCTTTTTGTTGAGAAAGCTCAACTTTGAATTCTATTTGTGAGTATTTAGATTATTTTTATGCCCGTATTTATGACGGGGAGATCCCGTGTTATGAACCCTGGAAGACCCTACTAAAAGAGGACAATACCACACATTATTACAACACAACGTAAAACGCATGAGTAAATTTTTTACACTCTTCATTTTAACGCTGTTAACTTCCCTATTGCCCCTACATGCCCAGGTAAGTCTTGGATTGAGGGGTGGCTATACCTTATCTGCCACACAGATTAAAAACAGCCAGGGGTATAAAAGTAACAGCCTTGGCACCAACAGTCAGTTGACGAGTCTGCATGCCGACCTGATCATCAACGTGCCTGTCTACAAAAGACTCTATTTTCAGCCCCTGGTAAGATACATTACCAAAGGTGCTTACCTCCGTCCCCTGCCTTCCAAACAAGGCATATTTGTGGAATCTGCCAACCAGCTTAAACTGCATTACCTGGAAGTGCCATTGAATATGGTACTCAAATTTCCGGTTTCCCTGGGGAAAATCGTAGTAGGGGCCGGTCCCTATGTAGCTTATGGACTGAATGGCACCTATGACCTGGACCTTATGTACAATGGATCTGTTGTTAGCACGGATTCACATTCAATCGAATTTAATTACAAAGACCGGGGGATCGCTCCGGGTGCGCAGTTACGCCGGTTTGACGCGGGCGCTGATCTGATGTTCGGAATAGAATTTAATAACCTCATGGTCTTCGGCGCGAATTTGAGCCGGGGGATGTTCAATCTTGACCGTACATCTTCTGCAAAGATCACCAATAGCTATTTTTCTATGAGTCTGGGCATCCTGCTCAATAGAGAGGATTACTAAAAGAATAAGGGCATTTAAAAAAATAAGGGAGTTCCTGAAAAGGGGCTCCCTTATTTTTTTTTGTGGTAATAGGGGTAAGGCCAGACATAGCCGTCTTAGGGATTGATAATTCACTACAATTATCAGCAACAAAAAAGACAAAAAGTGTGACAGTTATTCGGACATGCTGCTACGTTTCCACGTAATGGCATTTTTACTAAGAAAAACGGTTACCATTTAATAATAAAAAGCGGTCCGCCATTGGCGGACCGCTTGCTTTATAACTTTATAAACTGCGCTTAATTATTATTTATTATACCACTGCTTCAACCGCCTTACGGATCACATTGGGTTTACCCAGTGTGTAGTAGTGCAGTACGGGTACGCCAAAAGCTTTCAGTTCTTTAGACTGTTGTATCAGCCATTCAGTGCCTACAGCTTCCACTTCCTTATCTGTTTTACATTTCAGGATCTCATTGGCAAGATCAGCCGGAATGTCTACATGGAATGTACGTGGCAGGACAGTCAGCTGTTTACGGGTGGTGATGGGTTTTAATCCCGGGACGATGGGTACAGTAATACCCGCTTCACGGCATTTGGCCACGAAGTCAATGAACTTCTGGTTATCGAAGAACATCTGGGTCACGATATAGTCCGCGCCGTTTTCTACCTTTTTCTTCAGGTAGCTCATGTCTGTCTGCATGTTAGGTGCTTCGAAGTGTTTCTCCGGGTAACCGGCCACACCTATACAGAAGCTTGTTTTTACGCCCCCCTGGAGGTCTTCCTCCAGGTAAATCCCATTGTTCATATGTACAACCTGCTGTAGCAGTTCGTCTGCATAACGGTGCCCATGTGGCTCAGGTTCAAAGAAGGTCTCATTTTTGGGGGCATCTCCACGTAACACCAGTACGTTGTCCACACCAAGGAAATTGAGGTCGATCAGCGCATTCTCAGTTTCTTCCCTGCTGAAGCCGCCACAGATCAGATGTGGAACGGCATCCACGTCATAATGGTTCATCAATGCAGCACAGATGGCTACTGTACCGGGCCGTTTACGGATCTCCACCTTTTCAAAGGTGCCGTCAGCCCTTTTCTTAAACATATGCTCACTTCTATGGTAAGTAACGTTAATAAAAGCCGGCTTGAATTCCATTAATGGATCAAGGTGTTCATATATAGAATCGATACTCTTACCTTTAAGGGGAGGTAGGATCTCAAAAGAGATCAGTGTATCTTTTGCCTGCGCTATATGTTCTGTTACTTTCATAGTAGAAATAAAAGTGAGCTTAAGTTAATGCCGGGCAAAAATAATACATCCATTAGAATTATCATCTGAATTTTAGTGAAAAGGCCGAATATTTTAATACATTGTACTCCATTAATAGATAAAAAATGTAGCGATCTTGCACGAATTGAGGGGCTGACGACAGTTAGACGTTGAAAGCTAAATGAAAAGTGTATTTTTGCTAAGTTTGAACATATGGCATTAAAAATACATACAGATCAACTGGTAAAGCGCTATGGTCACAGGACCGTGGCAAACCATGTATCTGTAGAAGTGACACAAGGAGAGATAGTGGGATTGCTTGGTCCTAACGGAGCGGGTAAAACAACTACATTCTATATGGTGGTGGGGCTGATCAAGCCCGACGAGGGACAGGTATACCTGGATGATGTGAATATTACAAAGCTGCCAATGTACAAAAGGGCAAAGATGGGAATTGGTTATTTACCTCAGGAAGCTTCCGTATTCCGTAAGCTGAGTGTGGAAGATAACATTTCCGCCGTACTGGAAATGACGAACCTGAAGAAAGCGGAGCAGAAAGAAAAGCTGGAAAGCCTGCTGGAAGAATTCCGTCTTACCCATGTGCGCAAAAGCCCCGGGGATGTATTGAGTGGAGGCGAACGCCGGCGTACGGAAATAGCGCGCGCACTTGCGGTCGATCCTAAGTTCATCCTGCTGGATGAGCCTTTCGCCGGTATCGACCCCATTGCAGTGGAAGATATTCAGTCGATCGTTGCCCGCCTTAAATACAAGAACATAGGGATCCTCATAACAGACCATAACGTACAGGAAACACTCTCCATCACTGACCGGGCTTACCTGCTTTTTGAAGGTAAGATACTCAAAGCCGGAACTGCAGAAGAGTTAGCCGAAGACGAACAGGTAAGAAAAGTGTATCTTGGCCAGAATTTTATTTTACGTCGTAAGAATTACCTGGACGAAGCTGCTAAAAAACAATAAAACTACTACGTTCCTGATCCTATTATGAGAATATTAAGTCCTGCAATATCACAATTGGCGCGTTTGCGTATGGGGCGCATAGAATATTTTATGCAGTACCCCCTGCAGGTGCAACAGCAGGTGTTCCAGAATCTAATTAGCGCCGCTCAGTATACTGAGTTTGGCAAACAATATGGCTTTTCACAGATATATAAGATAGACGAGTTCAAGCAGCGGGTACCTATTCATAATTATGATACCCTCAAGCCCTATATCCAACGATTAATGGAAGGGCAGCAGAACATCTTATGGAATACGCCGATTAAATGGTTTGCCAAATCCAGCGGTACCACCGCCGATAAGAGCAAATTCATACCCGTCTCTGTAGAAAGCCTGGATGACTGTCACTACCGTGCCGGCCGCGACGTATTATCACTGTACTATAATAATTTCCCTGACTCCCGCCTGCTGACCGGCAAATCGCTGGTAATAGGCGGTAGCCATCAGGTCAATAAACTGGACGCTGAAAGTGATTCTTACTTTGGCGACCTGAGTGCCGTGATGCTGCAGAACATGCCGTTCTACGGTAACATGATCCGTACGCCCGATCTTTCCATTGCCCTGATGGACGAATGGGAGGAAAAAATAGAACGTATGGCCAATGCCGTGATACATGAGAATGTCACCTCTATTGCCGGTGTGCCTACCTGGACGCTGGTACTGATCAAACGTATATTCGAGATCACCGGGAAAGATAACCTGGCTGATGTATGGCCTAACCTGGAATTATATATGCATGGTGGCGTAAGTTTTACGCCCTACCGGGAGCAGTTCAAAAAACTGATCCGTAAGCCGGACATGTATTACCAGGAAACCTATAATGCTTCTGAAGGCTTCTTTGCTGCACAGGACGTAATAGGAGAGGAAGGCCTGCTCCTGTTCCTCAACCACGGCATTTTCTATGAATTCATGCCAATGGAGGAATACGGAAAACCATGTCCGCAAACCCTGCAACTGCAGGAAGTGGAAATGGGTAAGAACTATGCCCTGATCATTAGTACCAACGGAGGACTATGGCGTTACCTGGTGGGGGATACAGTACAGTTCACCTCTCTCGCGCCTTACCGCGTAAGGGTAAGCGGACGTACCAAATCTTTCATCAATGCCTTCGGGGAAGAGCTGATCGTAGAGAACTCTGATATGGCCATCGCCAAAGCATGTGAGGTGACCGGCGCTGTGATGAATGACTACACCGCGGCCCCTATCTACTTCAGCGATAGCGCAGCTGGTGGTCATGAGTGGCTGCTGGACTTTGATGTGATGCCTGGAAACCTTGAACAGTTTATTGATGTATTGGATAACACCCTTAAGTCCATCAATTCTGACTATGAAGCCAAACGTCATAAAGACATGGCGCTGCGCCGCCCTGTAGTACATGTATTGCCCAAGGGCACCTTTACAGACTGGCTGAAGAGTAAGGGTAAACTGGGTGGTCAGCATAAGGTACCCCGCCTCAATAACGAGCGGCAGCATGTGGAAGAAATTCTTAAATTCGCCGGCATCACTGGCAAAATCTAAATTTAATTATCTAACAACTATTACGTCTATATGAAATTACTGGAGAACAAAGTAGCTATTGTAACGGGAGCCAGCAGAGGTATAGGGGAAGCTATCGCGATCAAATTTGCAGAAGAAGGTGCAAACGTTGCATTCACATATCTTAGTTCTGACGAAAAGGCCAAAGCACTGGAACAAAAGTTACAGGCAATGGGTGTAAAGGCAAAAGCCTATAAATCCAATGCAGGCAGTTTCGAAGAGAGTGAGGCGCTGATAAATGATGTGCTGAAAGAATTTGGCGCCATCGATATCTGCGTGAACAATGCCGGTATTTCTAAAGATAATCTGCTGCTGCGTATGAGCCCCGACCAGTGGGATGAGGTAATGGATGTGAACCTGAAGAGTGTTTATAACATGACCAAACATGTGATCCGCCCGATGATGAAAGCAAAAAGCGGTTCCATTATCAATATGAGCTCCATTATCGGAATGAAAGGTAACGCGGGCCAGAGCAGTTATGCTGCTTCCAAAGCAGGTATTATCGGTTTTACCAAATCTATCGCAGCTGAACTGGGTAGCCGCAACATCCGTTGTAATGCGGTAGCGCCAGGTTTCGTTGAGACTGATATGACCCACTACCTGAAAGATGGAGATGGTGCGAAAAACTATCTGACGCAGATTCCGCTGGGCCGCTTCGGTAGCACTGAAGATATCGCTAACGTATGTCTGTTCCTGGCTTCCAACATGGGAGCTTATGTAACCGGTCAGGTGATCAGCGCCTGCGGTGGACTGAATATGTAATTATAATATTATTCAGGGCTCAGGAATTGAATGCGGCATCTGCCTGCTATTTCAATTCCTGAGCCCTGATTGTTTAATATCGTTTTCCGGGGATCTCCACCCTGAATGTCTCTATACACTTCCTATCCTGCAATGTCACATATACGGTTTTACCGTCTTTACCTCCAAAGGTGAGATTGCTGCACTGTTTGCCTTTCAGCGGAATCTCCCTTACCTGCTTGCCATCCGGCGCTAATACCACGATTGCTCCCTTCCCCCAGCGGGCTACATACAGATTGCCGGCCTTGTCACATTTCATACCATCAAAGCCATAGTCTGGAAATTCAGCAAACAGCTTTTTATTGCTGATATTACCATCCTTATCCACATCGAATTTCCAGACCTTACGCTGAACGCTTTCATTTACGTACAGGGTCTTTTCATCAGGGCTTAGTTCAATGCCATTGGCGGTGCCCATATTGCCATTCAGGAGTACGGCTTTACCGCCTTTATCGATACGCCAGATCTGTCCCTTACTGTTTTTCCAGTCAGGGTCTGAAGCGAAGAGTACGTCCTTCTTACTGATGCAGAGATCATTGGGCTGGAACATTTTATCAGAATGCACATAAACGCTTACCTTTTTGGTCTTCATGTCCACTTCCAGTACGTTGTGACCTTTGAAATCCGGCAGATACATATTGCCTTTGCTGTTGAACTGGATACTGTTTGCGATGCTGCTATCCGGCAATGTCACAAACACTTCTCCGCTGCCGTCTTTCGTGCTGATCTTTCCGATGGTTCCGTCCCGCAGGTAGTTCACCACATAGAGATTGCCTGTTTTATCGAAGTTGGGTCCCTCAATGTTGACAGAGAACATATTCTCTTTCGTAAGATCTTGTGCCTGGTACAATGCCGTGGATTTGTCCTGTGCCATGACCGCACAACCGGCTGATAACGCCAGTAATAAACAGATATGCTGCTTCATGATAAAAAATTACGTTGAGTTATCAAGTTAAGAAAAGATAGGAGTATTAAACGGTTAATGAGACAAAATTGACCGTTGTTAAGCCCGCAGAGGCTAAAATATGTCAAATAACTACCGTTCAAAAATTTGGTAATCAAACTATTAATATATTACAGAAGTACTTATATATTTGTGATGTTATTAGTCCTGTGTAAACGTCCAATTATGTTTAGAGTTCTACCTATTGTTTGCCTGTTGGGGCTCATACTTCACTCATCATGTAACAACGGCCCTCAACCCGCTACCGTTAAACAGAATAAGAGCATCAATATAGCGCCCATTGTGCCGGATAGTGTGATGAAGCACTTAGATTTCATCAACGGGCTGACACAATTGAAGTTACCCTATCCGAATGCCTATGAGCTGAAGGAGATAAAAGATTATGCCCATTACCTGGGTACCGATACTTTTCAGCGGGTAACGGCGGGCCGCTTTACTACTGTGAATGGATTTACTCCCGTTATCTATGCCTGTGAGGTAAATGATCACGAAAAGAGGACCTACCTGGTAGTATATAACGACAACGGGACAGAGAAGTCCCGTCTGCAGATAGCTGCTAATGTGAGCAGGGAGCCGGGAGAGGAGAAAGAAGAAGTCGTTGCAGTAAAGGATACTACCTCAACGGAGTTTACCAATCAGTGGTTCTATATAGGATTGGATTCCCTGATTGAAGTAAGGGCCCGTCATTCCACTTATGTGCAGGGTAGTCAGAAAGTGAATACTTCCCTTCGTTTTTACAGGATAGGACGTAAAGGAACGATTAAGGAAGTACCAAAGGATAAAGAATCCTTTGAGAAATATGCTGCCCGTTTTCCGGAATATAAGTTACCAGCAACATTGGATACTGTCAGCACAAAAGAGCTGAAAGCGATATCGAGGCTTACTCCTTATTACGATTTTAAGGAAGAAAGCCCGGATCCTTTATACGCATTAGGCAGATTGGAGATTGCGGGAAGAGCAACAGCCCTGTTATATGCGAGAGATACTATTTACCTGGATGAGGGATTAACATATCCAGAGGTAAAACTGATCACTTACAAGAAAGGAAAAGAGGTGGACAGGATTGTGGTATACGGAGGTACTTTGGGCGAACATTCAGAGACCATTTACAGGAAATGTATGGTGGATAAAGATGCCAGCATTAACCTGAAGGAGGAAGATACAAGAGAACTGGATAGTAGTTTCCGCTTCAAGACGGTGTACAATATGCAATATGAGGTGCTGCCCGGTGGCAAGATCATCGGCCGGCAGGCCACATCTATTGTACATAGTTCAAAACTGTACAATGAAAAAGCGCTTATTAAATATTTCAAAGGCAAACGGGGGAATCATCACTATGCATCACTGTTCCATATCCGGGCAAAAGACAATATTCTTGTAGGATTGCATGAGTTTAACAAGGGTGGGGAAAATTTCCTGGAGTTTTTAACCGTGAACAGGGATAATAAGATTATTGACAGGTACACGGTGTATAACAATCTGAAGAAACTGAAGCTGGCAGACGTAAAGGCGAAGCAGATGGAAAACAGGGAAGATGATTATAATGACAGGAGGGGCCGGCTTACCTGCGATGCAATTATCAAATTGACAGGCAAAGAGCTGCACATTACACCAGGGGGGAAATTTGTGAAATAGTTTTCACTATTTTCGCCGGGCCATGATACATGTTTCAGATTTTAAAGACCTTGAACACCTTTCGATACACAAGGTAGGAAATGCCTCACAGGAAGAACCGCTGATTTGTTCTCAGGCCCCGCTGGAATTGCAGGACGAAACAATCAGCCAGCTATTGCTGACGTATTTTATACAGCCGTTTACCAACAGCGCGGAGTACTTCCGTTTTTATCATGAGGCTGATTTACAATTAAATGAGATTTTTCAATACTGTCGGCGTATCTTTGAAAACAGGGACAATTTTCACGAGCAATCAGTAAATATTGCCAGGCATCTGTACAAGCATTCCACTCATCCAAAGATTAAAGGTGGAGAACTATATATTGCCTACTTTAGTAAGTGTCAGGTGGATGGAGAAGACGTCGAGGCGATAGGTATTTTTAAATCCGAGAACAGGGATACTTATCTCAAAGTATTTCTAGCCAATGACAACTATGAGGTGAATTATGAAGATGGGATCAATATCAATAAGCTTGATAAAGGTTGCCTGGTCTTTAACACCGAAGAAGAGAATGGGTACAAAGTCAGCATTATAGACAGCATCAGCAAACAAAATGAAGCAGTTTACTGGAAGGATGCATTCCTGCAGGTGCAACGCCGTGAGGACAGCTATCACCAGACAGAACTGGCAGTGAACATGTGTAAGAAGTTTATCCATGATAAACTGCCCGGCGAATACGAGATAAGCCGTGTAGATCAGGTGGATCTTCTTAATAAATCAGCAACCTATTTCAAGGAGAAAGAGCAGTTTCAGCTGGATGATTTCGCACAGGAAGTATTGGGGCATCCCGATGCTATAGCGTCATTCAAGGAATACAAAGAGCAGTTCCAACAGGAGTTTCAGCAAGAGTTCCCCGACGAGTTTGATATATCATCTCCTGCGGTGAAGAAACAGCAAAAGGTTTTTAAGAGCATACTGAAGTTGGACAAGAACTTTCACATATATATTCATGGTAACAGGGAAATGATTGAGCGTGGATTTGATGAGTCTACCAATTTGTATTACTATAAGTTATTGTTTGAAAACGAAACTTGATCTATCTTTTTTTCATAAGCAAAAACCAATTATTAAACAAAGGCTGTTCTTTCGGACGGCCTTTTAGTGTCTCGAAACCGGGAACGTTCCCACCAGTAAAAAAGGAGAATATTATAAATGAAAAAAAGCGCATCATATTACTGATGCGCCTTCTCAATGGTATTAAAACGGAAGTTTATTTCTGTTTTTCGCGGGGTTTCGGTGGCCTGTTTCCTCCGCCTCCCTGTTGTTTAGGATTGTTAGGATTGTTCTTGTCCTGCTGCGGTTTAGGCCCATTAGGCTGATTACGCTGGTCCTGCTTCTGCTTGGGAGCATTCTGCTGTGGGCGTTGTTCCTGTTTAGGCTTTTGTTGCTGCTGCTGTGGACGATTATCCTGTTGTTTCTGCGGCTTGTTTTCCTGCGGCTTTTGTTGTGGTGCCGGACGGTTCTGGCTGTCGCCTTTGCCTTCCTGCTTTTTGCCCTGTTGTTGCTGCTGCGGTTGTTCCTGTTTCTGTTTGTGCTTCTGTTTTTCCTTGTCTTTGTGTTTACGTTTCTGGGAAGCTTTTTCCAGGGAACGCAGGCTGATCTGTCCTACAACATCTGCGAAGCCAAGATCTGTTTCTTTCGGTTTAATTGTCACTACTTCCACAGGTTTCAGGTCTTCCGGCCTGATATTCTGTTTGTTCAGCTGGCGTATTTCTTTCACGCGGGCAATGGTAAGCGGATACTGCTTATTACTGTCGCCGTAAGAGTACCACATCAGGTTTTTGAAGATATCTCTCTTCTGAAGGGTAGCCACGCCATTGGCAGTTTCAATACTGTCTGCATCTTCAGGGAATTCCTTCAATGCATCCAGGTAAGTGTCAAGTTCATAGTTCAGGCAGCATTTCAGACGACCGCACTGGCCGGAAAGTTTTGCCTGATTAATAGACAGGTTTTGATAACGGGCAGCGGTGGTATTAACGCTCTTGAAGTCAGTCAACCAGGTAGAGCAACAAAGTTCTCTTCCGCAACTGCCGATACCACCAACTTTTCCGGCTTCCTGGCGGGCGCCTATCTGGCGCATTTCCACCTTTACACGGAATTCACCGGCATAGAGTTTAATCAGCTCACGGAAATCCACCCTGTCGTCAGCGGTGTAGAAGAAAGTGGCTTTACGGCCATCAGCCTGGATTTCTACTTCTGCGAGTTTCATTTCCAGGCCAATACTGCGGGCAATAGCCCTGGCTTTGATGAGGGCGTCCTTTTCGCGGGCTTTGTTATCATTCATCCGCGCAAGGTCTTCATTTGTAGCGCGGCGAAGTACCTTCTTTACTTCTGGGGTATCTTCGATACGCTTTTTCTTCATCTGTAATTTAACCAGTTCGCCTGTGAGGCTGATCTGTCCGATGTCGAAACCACTGACGCCTTCTACAGTTACCATTTCTCCTTTATCGAGCAACTGTTTGGTGGTGTTACGGAAAAAATCCTTTCTGCTACCGTTGTTGAAGCTTACTTCTATTATATCAAATGGTGCTAAGCTGTCACTTAAGGGAATATTGGCCAGCCAGTCAAATACATTCAGCCTGTTACAGCCTCCACTACTGCATCCTCCATTGCTTTTGCATCCTGACGGCTTCCCCTCTGCACCTGTACCACATCCGGCACAAGCCATATTAATCGATTTAAATTATTAAATGAAATACATCCGGGCATTGGACCGGATGCCTTAATATATATAATTCCTCCTTATTACATAAGGGCCGGAATAAACAAAGATAACGGAAAATGCCCTTAATATGTCATATTGCCGGAATCGGCCTCTTTTTAAAGATATACTGCAATTTCACAGAAAGTGCATGAAACAGCAATTTGGCGTTCGCATTGCGCTCTATATAATAGCAGGCATTGTCCATTTCCTGCATGATCAGTTCCATTTGCTGAAGGTCTGCCAGCTTTTGCAGTTTCGCTGCAAAGTCTGTTTCCTCATCTGAAAAGGCCAGCTGGCTTTTGTCTATATACTTCAGTCGCAGGGTATGTTCCAGAAGGTTGATAAAATAGCGAAGGAACTGTTTCTGGTTCTCGCGCCCCATTTTGGTGCTGGCGATGCCTTCAATCCATCCCTGGAGGGCCACCCGATTGCCTGTGAAAATATAGTTGAGCCAGTTGCGCAGAAGTTCATGGTAGTCGTCATCAGAATGCTGGAGCATGTACAACGCCTCCCGGTAGTTGCCGGCAGCGATGGTTGCCGCCTGTCTTGCCTTAGCGGCTGGTATCTGCGCCCGGTTTATGAGCGCGTCTATCATCACCTCTTTCGGCAGTGGATTCACTTTGATCAGATGTGTGCGGGAGAGGATAGTGGCCAGGATCTGCTCCTGGTTTTCAGCCACAAGCAAAAAAATGGTATTGTCTGGTGGTTCCTCTATCAACTTCAGCAGCCTGTTCCCTTCGTTGCCCAGGTACTCGGGCATCCACATCAGCAGTATCTTATAGACACTCTCAAAGCTTTTCAGACTCAGCTTACGGATGATATCCTGGCATTCGGTGGCGGTAATATTCCCCTGTTTATTCTCTGCCCCGATAAACTGTAACCAGTCATATGCATTGCCATAAGGCTGGGCATCGACGAATTCCCGCCACTCGGCTGCATAATCAGCACTTACCGGTTTATCGCCCGGTTTACGGGGAATGACCGGGTAAGAGAAATGTATATCAGGATGTATGTACTTACCTGCTTTCAGGCAGGAAGCACATTTACCGCAGGCGCCATCCGGCTGTCTGTCTTCGCATACCAGGTATTGCGCAAATGCAAGTGCAATCGGAAGTCCACCGGTTCCTTCAGGCGCCAGTATGATATTGGCGTGACTGAGGCGGTGTTGTTCCGTGGACTTTATTAATTGTTGTCGTATATCTTCCTGACCTATGACATTCGAAAAAAGCATGAACGCAAATTAGTATTTCTTTTCTATCGCGGCCGTTACTTCAGGGGAAAGAGGTTGGGTTTTAGGTGAGAATACGGCTACCAGGTTACCTTTTTCATCCAGCAGATATTTCTGGAAATTCCATTGTACTTCTGATGGTTCGAGGTGTTTGGCTTTACTTTCAGCCAGCAGCCATTTATAGATCGGGTGGATGTCATTGCCTTTTACAGAGATCTTGGCAGCCATCGGGAAGGTTACTGCATATTTTTTGGTGCAGAATTCATGGATCTCAGCGTTGGAACCTGGTTCCTGTGAACCGAAGTTATTGGCAGGAAAGCCGATGATTACGAGGTTCTTTTCGTATTTCTTGTACAGTTTTTCCAGTTCAGCGTACTGAGGAGTGTTTCCACACATAGAAGCAGTGTTTACGATCAGGATCTTCTTTCCTTTATAATCTGCAAAATTGATCTTACCTCCATCAACGCCATCTACTTTGAAGTCATATATAGCTCCGCTTTTCATGAATAATAATATTGAAATCAACAGTGTCTTCAGTGTCATATAATTAGAATTGTAGAGTGATTTAAAAACAAGTGAGCAAATAAAATTAAGTAAAATATTGTATATAAGGTGTTAATGATAAGCGGAGTCCTTGCTATTTTAATGGTGAGCAAAGGCGAGTGTGCAAATACTTACAACAGCGCCGGCGCCTACCAACAGGTTGCTGCATGCTTCGAGGGTTGCGCCTGTCGTGAGCACATCATCAATGAGCAGGATATGTTGATCCTTAAGGTAGTTGCCTGGCCTGATGGAAAAGACGCCGGACACATTCTGCCAGCGGAGCAGGCGGCCCTTATTGGTTTGAGAGGGAGAATAGTTGTTTCTGAAAAGTATTTCCTCCATGACGGGCTTTCCTGTTACTGTGGCAATACCATTCGCAAGGAGTATTGCCTGGTTATATCCCCTTTGCTGTAATTTGGTAGGATGTATGGGAACAGGAATGATACTGTTTATTTCGTATAGCCACCTGCTCTGCAAGAGGATATTTCCCATCTGCTGGCCTAAATGGGTGGCAATGTCTTCCCGTTGATTGTATTTGAACTGATAAATGAGTTGTTGTAGTAAAGAAGACTTGCGGTAATAGTAAGCAGCCATGGCATGCCGGATGTTAACCCTTCCCCAGAAGATCTTTTCCACCGGGTTATCCGGCAGGTGCTGATAACCGGTAAGGGGCAGCCGGCGCTGGCAGCGAAGACAAAGAACTTTTTCGGTATGTGTAAGATCTATGCCGCATCCATCACAGGTATGCGGATAAAGAAGATCCAGCAGGGAGGCTAACAGGTTTTTCATTTTCAGATATAGAGCGTTAGTTAACTGAAAATAATGAAAACCCGCTAACGGGAAAATTAAAAGAGGCTTCTGTATACTTCATCGACCCGGCCTACAGGTACTACCTCAATATTGAACTTGCTGAAATCTGTTCCTTTTTTATTGTAGCGGCTGATGAAGATTTTCTCAAAGCCCAGTTTTTCTGCTTCTGCTATACGTTGTTCTATTCTGTTCACTGCACGGATCTCTCCGCTGAGGCCTACCTCACCGGCAAAACAGATCTTGCTGCTTATCGCGGCATCTTCATAAGAAGATAAAAGTGCGCACAATACAGCCAGATCAATAGAAGGGTCTTCCACACGGATACCGCCTGCAATGTTCAGGAAAACATCTTTTACACCGAAGTGAAACCCGCCACGTTTTTCCAGCACGGCCAGCAGCAATTGCAGCCTGCGCAGATCAAAACCGGTGACAGTACGTTGAGGGGTACCGTATACAGACTGTGTGACCAGCGCCTGTACTTCCACAAGCATGGGACGCATGCCTTCCATGGTAGCAGCAATAGCCACACCGCTTAGTTGATCTTCCCTTTGTGATATCAGGATCTCTGAAGGATTGGTAACCTGTCTTAATCCTGCTCCGGTCATCTCATAAATACCCAGTTCCGCTGTTGATCCGAAACGGTTCTTGATAGTACGGAGTATGCGATAAGCATAGTGCTGATCACCTTCAAACTGCAGCACAGTATCGACCATATGTTCCAGGATCTTCGGACCGGCAATGGAGCCGTCTTTGGTGATGTGGCCGATAAGGAATACAGGGGTATGGCTTTCTTTGGCAAAACGTTGCATTTCAGCTGTTGTTTCCCTGATCTGCGATACGCTGCCGGGAGCAGACTCAATGAAAGGTGATTGTAAAGTTTGAATTGAGTCAACTATAACGAGTTGTGGACGTAGTTTCTTTATTTCCTGGAAGATGGTTTGTGTGGATGTTTCGGTCAGCAGATAGAACAGATCATTTTTTATCTGTAATCTGTCTGCTCTCATTTTTATTTGCTGCGCACTTTCCTCACCACTGATATACAAGGTAGTGATGTCTTTGAGTTGCAATGCGTTCTGCAGAAATAAGGTGCTTTTACCTATACCAGGTTCACCTCCTACAAGTACTAAGGAGCCGGGTACTATACCGCCGCCCAATACACGGTTCAATTCTGCATCGGGCGTCAGCAGGCGGTCTTCCTCTATTCCGCTCACTTCGGAAAGGTTCACGATGTTATCTGATCTGCCGTTCTCTTTTTCAGGTTGCCAACCAGCATTACGTAGAGGGATATCTTTTTGTACTTTCTCTTCAACGAATGTATTCCATTGACCACAACTAGGACATTTACCAGTCCATTTAGCTGATTCGTATCCACAATTCTGACAGAAGAACGCAGTTTTAATTTTCATGCAGCAAATTTAAAACGGAAATCATCGGCTCCGTAAAAAAGAAAAAATAAACGATGAAGTGATGGTAAAAAAAATGAGAGAAAAGGGAGTTGAAGACATTCAAATTTTCATGAAAAAGGGGCAGGAAAAAATGGGATAAAAAAGAAAAGAGCCAACAGAAATTTCTGCTGACTCTTTCTACTTACTAACCCATTAAATTCACGTCTAAATTACTAAATGGCTACAGAATAAAAAAGTTTATTTAATTGATGTGAATAACTTTTGATGACTTTTCATAATGTGACAGATCTGCCACCATAGCACGTTTCAGCGGTTAAAGGCATCCAATTATACTTTCATTGAAAGAGCGTAAAGGGTTGATAAATAGGAATGATGCCGCCATAAATTATATATGAAATCGGCGTCATAAAAGCATTAAATATATCTGTCATAACGTCGGGAATGACAATTCAAAATTTTGTAAAACGCCATATTGGCAGTGTTAAATTTCCTAATTGGCAGTAAAAAATGAAGGGCCCCGGAGTAATTCTTAAGGAAATCCTAAATCCCCTTGGGAGGGATGGTTTGGACGACAATTTGATCATGGTTACCAGTAATTTTGTATTAATCTAAACTTCATTTTATAGTATGACAACTGGCATTATGTTTACTTCGCTGATCTTTATCGGGATCAGCATGTTGGTAAGCTGGAGATTGAAAAGCAAAATGAGGGAATATAGCGCTGTACCAACCTCTTCGGGGCTGACTGGTAAGCAGATAGCAGAGAAGATGTTGAAAGACAATGGAATATATGACGTACAGGTAGTTTCCGTAGATGGCTTTTTATCTGACCACTATGATCCAACCAATAAAACGGTCAATCTCAGCCCCGATGTGTATTCCGGGGCGAATGTAATGGCTGCCTCAGTCGCTGCACACGAGTGTGGCCATGCTGTACAGCATCAGCGGGCTTATCCCTGGCTCAACCTGCGTTCCAAACTGGTACCGGCGGTACAGTTCAGCTCCAACCTGGTACAGTGGGTGTTGTTGGGCGGTATACTGTTGATAAATGTCTTCCCGGCTTTATTACTGGGTGGTATTATCCTGTTTGGAGTGACCACGCTTTTTGCGCTGGTAACACTACCGGTCGAGTTTGACGCCTCCAGAAGGGCGCTCGCCTGGTTGGATAACACGACCCTGATGCGCAGGGAAGAGCATGATAAGGCGAAGGATGCCCTTTGGTGGGCGGCCATGACCTATTTGGTAGCAGCGATCGCATCCTTAGTGACCCTGCTGCAATATATAATGATCTATGCCGGCGCAAGCTCAAGGAACAGGGATTAATCTTATTATCATCTGTTAATCAATATGCAAAGGTCGGGGAGGACTTCTTTCCCGGCCTTTTTTATGCCCGGAGGCTTCCGGCCCAGGTGGTAGTATGTTATTCCTTAGTCTGGCCATGTAAAGTGATGTAGCTTGAAACGTACTACAGATCTGGAAGCAGTCGAATGTTTCAGAAGGAGGCGCTGCTTTTTCAGGCCTTACGTCTTATTAATAAATAGAAATATATATTATCATATGACTTGCAACGAAAAAATGACATGGATAAATTATTCACTGCCTGTGTTAATAATTCTGTGTCAAAATTATTATTGAAAATCAATCTATTACAAAGGTGTCATTCAAAAAACTTCCTCAAAAGTATGGTAATATCAATTAAGAGGATTAGTTTTGCACTCCCAATTTGTTTGGGATAGTTATATCAGAACGTAAAAACTTTATTATATACTATAATGAACACTTTAAGCTTCAAGACTAAATCGGCCAATGACGCTACTGTAACGCGTGAATGGCACATCGTAGACGCCACCAACCTGACATTGGGTAGGATGAGCGCTAAGATTGCGGCAATCTTAAGAGGTAAGAACAAACCTTACTATACACCTCACACTGACTGTGGTGATTTCATTATTGTTATCAATGCTGAGAAAGTTCAGTTTACTGGTAATAAATGGAATGACAAGGAATATTTGACTTTCTCTGGTTATCCAGGTGGTCAGAAAGCAGAAGTTGCTAAAGACCTGGTTCGTCGCAGACCAGAACTGATCATAGAAAGAGCTGTAAAAGGTATGCTGCCTAAGAACCGTCTGGGACGTGCCATGTACAAAAAACTGTTTGTATATGCAGGCGCTGAGCATCCACACGCTGCGCAGAAACCGAAAACATTAACTTTCTAATTTTTCTCTGATACATGGAAAAGCAAAAAAATACTATTGGTCGTCGTAAGGAAGCCGTAGCCCGTGTGTACATCAGCAAGGGTACTGGTAACGTTGTTGTGAACGACAAAGACTATAAAGAATACTTCACGCTGGTATACCTGCAGAACCAGGTAGAACTGCCGTTGAAGACAATCGACGCTACAGATAAATTTGATATAAAGGTAAATGCTGCCGGTGGTGGTATCAAGGGTCAGGCAGAAGCTATTAAGCTGGGTATTGCACGTGCACTTTGCGAAGTGAACATCGAATACCGTCCGGCGCTGAAAGCAGCAGGTCTGCTGAAACGTGATCCGAGAAGCGTTGAACGTAAGAAACCAGGTAAAGCTAAAGCTAGAAGAAGCTTCCAGTTCTCTAAACGCTAATAGTGATGAATGCGTGGAGCTATATGTGATACGCAGATTATTAACATTGACCTTTTATAACAGAGCATAATAACATGGAAAATAATACCTCATTACAGCAGCAGTTACTGGAGGCGGGTGTACACTTCGGTCACCTGAAGAAAAAATGGAACCCGAAGATGCTGCCTTACATCTTCGCAGAAAAGAAAGGTATTCACATCATAGATCTGAATAAAACCGTTGAAGGTTTACAGGATGCAGCTGCTGCCCTGAAATCTATCGCTAAGAGCGGTAAAAAGATCATGTTCGTAGCCACTAAAAAACAGGCTAAAGAAATCGTAGCGGAAGCTGCAAAACGCGTTAACATGCCTTTCGTTACTGAAAGGTGGTTAGGTGGTATGCTGACTAACTTCGCTACTATCCGTAAGAGCGTTAAGAAGATGCAGAGCATCGAAAAGATGCTGGCTGATGGTACCCTGGATAGCATCACCAAGAAAGAGCGTCTGACCTTAACCCGCGATAAGGAAAAAATGGAGAAAGTTCTGGGCGGTATCGCTCAGCTGGCACGTGTTCCTGCTGCACTGTTCCTGGTTGACATCAGCCACGAGCACATTGCACTGGCAGAAGCCCGTCGTCTGGGTATCTCTACCTTCGGTATGGTAGATACTAACTCCGATCCTACTAAAGTAGACTTCGCAGTTCCTGCAAATGATGATGCGACTAAATCTATCGCTATCATCACTAACTATATCGCAGCTGCAATCGCAGAAGGTCTGGCGGAAAGAGCAAATGAGAAGACTGACGATGTAATTGAAGAAGAAGAAGCTGACAACCAGGCAATGAAATTTGAACTGGAAGGTGGCGATGATCGTGGTGAAAGAGGCCGTAAACCAGGTGGTGGCCGTGGCCCAGGTGGCGGCGGTGGCCGTGGTCCTGGCAGCGGTGGTGGCCGTGGCCCAGGTGGTGGCGGTGGCAACCGTCCAGGTGGCGGTGGTGGTAACCGTCCTGGCGGCGGTGGTAATCGCCCAGGTGGTGGCGGTGGTAACCGTCCAGGTGGTGGCGGCGGCGGACAGCGTCGTCCTGCTGGTTCCGGTGGCCCTAGACCAGGCGGTGGCGGAAGATAATCTCCCGTATACAGACAACAATATAAAGCAATTGCGAATCGTGGACTTAGACTCTTTGTTCCATGATTCGCAATTCAGCTAATAGTTGATAAAGGATAAATATTAATCTATATTAAACTCATTATAAGTTATGGCAGCAACAATTACAGCCGCTGATGTTAACAAACTGCGTCAGCAAACTGGTGCAGGTATGATGGATTGCAGAAAAGCATTGGTAGAAAGTGATGGTGATTTCGAAAAAGCAGTAGACTACCTGCGTAAAAAAGGACAGAAAGTAGCTGCGCTGCGTTCTGACCGCGAAACCAAAGAAGGTGTTATCATCGCTAAAACTTCTGCCGACGGTAAATCCGGCGTAGTAGTGGCACTGGGTTGTGAAACTGACTTCGTTGCTAAAAACGAAGATTTCGTAAAATTCGCTCAGTCTATCGTTGACCTGGCCCTGAGCACAGGCGCTAATACTCTGGAAGAACTCGGTGCAGCTGCCCTGGACGGCGCTACCGTAAATGATAAAGTGAACGATCAGGTAGCTAAGATCGGTGAAAAAATCACCCTGGCTAAATTTGAAAAAATCACTGCAGCTTCTGTAACCGCTTATATCCACGGTAACTACCGTATGGGTGTACTGGTTGGCTTCTCTGTTCCTGTTTCTGATGAAGTAGGTAAAGATATCGCTATGCAGATTGCAGCAATGAACCCAATCGCAGTAGACGCTGATGGCGTTTCTCCTGAGCTGATTGCCCGTGAGAAAGCTATCGCTATCGAGCAGATCGCTGCTGAAGGTAAAACCGGCGATATGGCTGAAAAGATCGCTATCGGTAAAGTGAACAAATTCTTCAAAGAAAATACCCTGTTACCTCAGGCATTCGTAAAAGATAACAACAAATCTGTTGGCGATTACCTGAAGTCTGTTAACGCAGATCTGAAAGTAACCGGATTTACAAGAATCGCTTTAGGATAATTTTATTATCTGTTTAAAAGGAGAGAATCACAATTCTCTCCTTTTTTTTGTGCTTTATATCGGGAATGCAAACGGGCCGGACATTGTCAATACTTCCCCTTCCTCAACACCGAAAGTAAGGTGTTCCGCATTTTTTTATATATTCGAGCCCTGTAAACCATTTACTAACTACATTTTCATATCATTTTTCTATAGTCATGTTGCCAAAGTATAAGCGTATTTTACTCAAATTGAGCGGTGAATCCCTGATGGGAGAAGGTAATTATGGTATCGATCACAGAGTGATCACGCAGTATGCGTACGACATTAAAGCTGTGACCGACCTGGGTGTACAGGTAGCCGTGGTAATTGGGGGAGGTAACATTTACCGTGGTATGAATGAGGCAGAAACCGGCATCGAAAGGGCCCAGGGTGATTATATGGGTATGCTGGCAACAGTGATCAACGGTATGGCCATGCAGAGTGGCTTGGAAAAAGTTGGGCTTTACACCCGTCTTCAGTCTGCCATTAAAATGGAACAGATCGCTGAGCCGTACATCCGCCGCCGTGCCATCCGCCACCTGGAGAAAGGCCGTGTGGTAATATTTGGCGCCGGTACGGGTAACCCTTACTTCACCACAGATACCGCCGCATCCCTGCGTGCTATAGAAATACAGGCAGATGTGATCCTTAAAGGAACCCGTGTGGATGGTATCTACACTGCAGATCCTGAGAAAGATCCAACCGCTACCCGTTTCGAATCCATCACCTTCTCTGAAGTGTATCAGAAATCACTCAATGTGATGGATATGACCGCATTCACCCTCTGCCAGGAGAATAAACTGCCGATTATCGTATTTGATATGAATAAGGGCGGTAACCTGTTGCAGGTAATAATGGGTAAAAATGTGGGTACGCTCGTAAAGGGTTAATCTGAGTACTGAGTTACTAATATCAGGGATCAGGAATTAAGAACGACGAATAATGTTATTCTTAATCCCTGATCCTTGTTTTTATTTCAGCAGGGGCTTAATATTCTTATAAGGTACAAACAAGGTTACCTGACCTAATGCATAAGGCCCGATTTCATAGGGTGTATAACTGAATCCGATACCTTTGTCCGTTACCAGGAAATTGTCATTGGGAACGATCTCTTTGGTAAGCAGCATTGTTTCCAGGTTCTCTCCGTCTGCTAGTTTATAGATGCCCCGGAAGGATTTTTCCAGTTCGGGTATCAGGTCTGTTTTATAGTTCGGTTTCAGGAAGTCTTCAGGTTTCAGGATCTTCTTTTTCTCCAGGTCCAATACCTGGTAGTGTGCACCATAATTGCCATGTGCGCCACCTGTGAATTCATAACTGAAATATTCCAGTACCAGCAAGGGATATTGGTTCCATACCACTTTTATATCAGCATCAGCGCCCCAGTTGGCGGTAGCGGGAATACCTCCCGTAGTGTCCAGGTCTTTTTCATTCACCTTATAGGTCACCAGGAAAGAGTCAATATCGCGGCGTATATATTTGTTCGCATCATTGGCTGGCTTGCCGTCGGTGATGCAATTGCGTACAAAAGCGGATGTAGCGTCATCAACGCCGGCAGCAGGCCATACAATACTGTTGGTTGCCTGGCCGGTAGGCGTATTGGGATTGCCCGGGAAAAGATCTACCGAGTCGGAAGCATACAATACATCGAGCGGAAGGATGTTCTCAAGGCTTGGTTTGAGCTCAAAAGGATAGGAGGTACCCTTACCCCTCCATTTACCTGTAAAGTGCCCCAGACTGTCCAGTTTGCCCGAAAACAGCCTTTCTTCATTCCTGTCAGTATTCTCATACAGAATCACTTTATCACCTTCAGGACTACCCCATATCATAATAGGCTCCCCGATCTTGTCGTAGGTGTAATATCCGCGGAAGATCCAGAGTCCTGATTTAACAAGATCCATGGTCACAGGTTCTGTTCCGATAGTGCCTTTCAGGTGGAGATAATAGAAAGCAGTTCTGGTAGGATCAGGGACCTTTGATGTCTGCGTCTGCTTTGTTTTCTTGCCGCAGGAGACGAATACGCAACAGGTGATTGCTAATAATAATATGGTTCTCATGCGCTAAAATTACTAAATAAACTGACCACTGTCATATGTCAATCTACTGCTGTAGCCGGAGATATGCTATGTTTATAAGTATCTTTGTGGCAGTTAAAATCAGGACCATGTTGAACAAAGAAGTAGCAGATCTGCGCAAAGATTACCGGCTGGCTTCCCTCGATGAGGGGGATGTGGCAAAGGATCCCATAGAACAATTTGATCGCTGGTGGAAAGAGGTAACCAGTGGACAACTGAATGAGCCCAATGCGATGACATTGGCCACCAGTACGCCTGACGGGCATCCTTCAGCACGTATTGTATTACTGAAAAGTTTTGATGCGGATGGTTTTGTATTCTTTACAAACTATGAAAGCCGTAAGGGTGCAGAAATGGCGGCTAACCCGAACGTATCGTTGTTATTCTTCTGGCAGGAGCTGGAAAGACAGGTGCGTATAGACGGCACTGTTAGCAAGGTAGCCCCTGACGTGAGTGATGAATATTATAACAGCAGGCCTCCGGGCAGCCGTATAGGCGCTATCGCTTCTCCCCAGAGCCGTGTGATACCACACCGTAGTTTCCTGGAAGAGCAGGTGAGAATAGTCGCTGAAAAATATGTGTTACAGGATCCGGTACGTCCGGCATACTGGGGTGGTTATGTGGTGAAACCTCTGCAAATGGAATTCTGGCAGGGACGCAGCAGCCGTTTACATGACAGGATAGTATACACACTGGAAGGTAACGAGTGGAAGATAGAGCGTCTGGCGCCCTGATGAGCATAGTAATTATGAAGTTAGGAATTAGGAATTAGCGTTTCGGACGAATTCTTAATTCCTAATTCCCAGTTGCCTTAAGCCTTTTTTTCAGCTTTAGCAGCAGCAGCTTTCTTTGGTTTAGCAGGTCTTGACTTGCCGAAAGAACCGTTAGAAATCTTGCCTTTTTTGGTTTTGATATCACCTCTACCCATTGTAAACAGTTTGATGTTTATTGTTTGATGTTTGTTAATCTGAGGATGTAACTCCCGCTAATCAGCCGCAAATTACGTAATAGCCGCTGTTAAATGCAAAAAAAAAGCAAGAAACAGTAGTGTTCCTTGCTTGAATAAGTTAAGCTAACAGATTAAAGCTTGTCGGACAGAGCCTTACCAGCTTTGAATTTAGCAACTTTCTTAGCTTTGATCTTGATGATCTGGCCAGTCTGTGGGTTTCTACCGTTACGAGCAGCACGTTTAGAAACAGAGAAAGTACCGAAACCTACTAAGGTTACTTTACCACCTTTTTTCAGGGTATCAGCAACAGCTTTAGTGAAAGAATCCAGCGCTTCGTTAGCTTGGGTTTTAGTGATAGCGGCATCTTTTGCCAGCTTGTCGATTAATTCGGCTTTGTTCATAGCTAGTAAGATTTAACTAGTGAATAAAATGTTTGATGTGAGCAAATATAGCGCGTTTTATCAGATTACCAAATTTTTTGAATCTTTTTTAATCAAAAAATCATCGGCTGAAAACGCCTACAGGTAACGGTTACAGCAGATTAACACACGACACGGCAGCGATAGGGGCAACCCCTTGTTCCATTGAAAACCGCTATGACAGGCCATTTGCTGTACTATTTGATATAAACGCGTATGTGTTCCAAGTATTGTACCAAAGTCTAAACCCCGTATGATCAGTGGATTTCCTGTGGATAAGTTTAACATCTATACAACCTGCATTACTGTGTTAAAGGCTACAAACTGGTTCCCAAACAGGTCGTACGAGGCCTTCCGGAGGGCCGGTGCATGCTCTTCCAGGTAGGTTTGATAGTTCTCCAGCGTGTCTGTAAAGTACTGAGCTGAGTAAGTCGGACCATCCTGGTCATCCTGCTCAAGCAGCCTGCAGATGCGGTAATCGTGGAAAAGTCCCGTAGCCATAATAGCCGGAATATGCTCTTCCTTCATCCATTGCAGCCACCTGTCGTTGATGAAGTGTGTTACCTTGGTCGTGACATTGTAGATTATCATGTGCTGAAAACGGCTTTAAGATCCCAATTGCAGGTATACGGGACAATGGTCTGAATGTTTCACTTCCTGCCAGATCTGGGCATCTTTCAGCCTTTCCTGCAGGGGAGCGGTTACATTGATATAATCGATACGCCAGCCCTTGTTATTGGCCCTGGCATTGGACCGTACGCTCCACCAGCTGTACTGATGCGGTTCCGGGTGGTAATGGCGGAATGTGTCCACAAATCCGTTGTTGAACAGCTTGTCCAGCCATGCCCGCTCTTCCGGCAGAAAGCCTGATGATTTCTTATTGCCCACCGGGTCGTGGATGTCTATCGGCTGATGGCATATATTATAGTCGCCACATACTACAAGGTTGGGTCTTGAGCTTTTCAGCTGGTCCAGGTAACCGTAAAATTCATCCAGCCACTGGTATTTATAGGTCTGTCTTTCGTCTCCACTGGTACCGGAAGGGATGTAAGTATTGACAAGGGTAATATCGCCAAAATCCAGCCTTATAACACGTCCTTCTGCATCGCTCTGCATGAAGCCGTTACCATATTGTACGTTGTTAGGGGTGATCTTTGTCAGCACGGCTACTCCACTATACCCTTTTTTCTCTGCGGGGTACCAGTAGTGCTCGTAACCCAGTTCTTCAAATTGGCGGTAATCCACATTGTCTTTGTGGGCTTTGATCTCCTGCAGGCATACGATATCCGCGGGATCAGTTTTCAGCCATTCTGTAAAGCCTTTGGTCATGGCGGAACGCAGTCCGTTCACATTATAGGAAACAATTCTCATGGTGTGGTAAGGTCTTTCATCCACCGTCTGTGGACAATATTGGTGTTAAGTATAAAAAAAACGGTAGTCCACGTTGGGATGGACTACCGCATATTGAATGATTACATGTCGTATTCAAGTACGGGGCGCAGCCATTTTTCGGCTTCCTCAATGGTCCATCCCTTGCGGGCGGCATAGTCTTCCACCTGGTCTTTCTCTATCTTGCCAAGGCCGAAATATTTGGCTTCCGGATTGGCAAAATACCAGCCGCTAACGCTGGATGCAGGGTACATTGCGAGGGATTCGGTAAGGATGATACCTGTATTTTCAGTAGCATCCAGCATATCGAACAGCTTATATTTCTCGGTATGTTCAGGGCATGCCGGATAACCTGGCGCAGGACGGATGCCGGAGTATTCCTCACGGATCAGGGCGTTGTTGTCCAGTCGTTCATCTGTCGCATACCCCCAGAACTCCTGTCTTACACGTTTGTGCATTAACTCTGCGAAGGCTTCTACCAGCCTGTCAGCAAGGGCTTTCAGCATAATGCTGCTATAATCGTCATGGTCTGCTTTGAACTTTTCCAGCCACTTTTCTATATCACCGCCGGTTGTAACCGCAAAAGCGCCCATATAGTCCTGGATGCCTGCTTCTGCCGGAGCAATGAAATCGGCCAGGGAAAGGTTCGGCTGACCGGGCGCCTTTTTGATCTGCTGGCGGAGGCATTCCAGGTGAACAGTACCTGCGCCGGGCCTGGGCGACAATACGGAGATGGTATCATCCGCACTTCTGTTGGCAGGGAACAGGCCTATCACGCCATTGGCGGTAAGCCATTTTTCATCCACGATACGTTTCAGCATCGCTTTCGCATCTTCAAACAGGCGGGATGCTTCCTGCCCTACTATTTCATCTGTAAGGATCTGCGGGAATTTACCATGCAGTTCCCAGGAGATGAAGAAGGGTTGCCAGTCAATAAATTCAGCTATTTCGGCCAGGTTATAGTGCTGGAACACCTGTACACCCAACTTTTTGGGTACAACGGGTTTATAGTTGCTCCAGTCTGTGATGGCCTTATGCTGGCGGGCTTCTGCGATTGGGAGGTATTGTTTTACCGGTTTCTTGTTCCGGAAGTTTTCGTTCAGTTTCTGGTACTCGATCTTCATATCGTCCAGAAAGGTCTTCTTGAGCGCCTTGTTCAGCAGGCTGCTGGTAACTGTTACGCTACGGGAGGCATCGAGTACGTGTATTACCCCATGTTCGTATTCCGGGGCTATTTTTACGGCTGTATGCGTACGGGAAGTGGTAGCACCTCCGATGATCAGGGGCACTTCAAAATGCTGGCGTTTCATTTCCCTGGCCACATTTACCATCTCATCCAGGCTGGGGGTGATCAGGCCACTGAGACCAATAATGTCCACCTGCTCCTGGCGGGCGGTCTGTAATATCTTCTCAGCGGGCACCATTACGCCCATATCAATAATGTCATAGCCGTTACAGCCCAATACTACGCCCACGATATTCTTTCCGATATCGTGCACGTCGCCTTTTACCGTGGCCAGCAGGATCTTTCCGGCAGATTTTACCACACCGCCATTCAGCTCCACCAGTTTTTGCTTTTCCTCCTCAATAAAAGGAGTGAGCACTGCCACGGATTTCTTCATCACACGGGCGCTTTTCACCACCTGGGGAAGGAACATTTTACCACTGCCAAACAGGTCTCCCACGATGTTCATGCCGGCCATGAGAGGGCCTTCAATCACATCCAGCGGACGTGGATACTTTTGGCGGGCCTCTTCTGTATCGGCCTCGATATAATCTGTAATGCCGTTTACGAGGGCATGGCTCAGGCGTTCCTCTACGGTACCCTGACGCCAGGTCTCATCCTTTTCGATCACTTTACCTTTACTCTTTACCGTTTCGGCAAAGGCGATAAGGCGTTCTGTAGCGTCTTCCCGGCGGTTCAGGATAGCGTCGTCACAGAGTTCGCGCAGCTCCGGCTCTATCTCGTCATAGATCTGAAGCATGCCGGCATTCACGATACCCATGTTCATACCAGCCTTGATGGCATAGAAGAGGAATGCAGAGTGCATAGCCTCACGCACAAGATCGTTACCACGGAAGGAGAAGGAAATATTACTTACCCCACCACTTATGCTGGTAAGGGGCATCAGTTCTTTTATACGGCGGGTAGCGTTGATGAAGTCTACCGCATAGTTGTTGTGCTCTTCTATACCCGTAGCGATCGCAAAGATGTTAGGGTCGAAGATGATATCCTGCGGGTCAAAACCTACCTTTTCTGTTAATATCTTATAGGAGCGATGGCAGAAGCTGACCTTTTTCTCTTCGGTATCAGCCTGTCCGTATTCATCGAAAGCCATCACTACCACGGCGGCGCCAAAGGCTTTACAGATCTGGGCCTGCTCGATGAATTTAGCTTCGCCTTCTTTCAGGCTGATAGAGTTTACGATACATTTACCCTGCAGGCATTTGAGGCCGGCCTCTATGATGCTGAACTTACTGGAGTCGATCATCACAGGTATCCTGGAGATGTCCGGCTCGGCAGCGAGGAGGTTCAGGAAGGTGGTCATGGCCTTTTCTCCATCCAGGAGGGCATCGTCCATGTTCACATCCAATACCTGTGCGCCATTTTCCACCTGCTGGCGGGCTACGGAGAGGGCTTCTTCATATAAGCCTTCCCGGATCAGGCGGGCAAATTTCTTTGAACCGGTTACGTTGGTACGCTCACCGATATTAATGAAATTGGTCTCAGGCCTTACCACCAGTGGTTCCAGACCACTCAGTCGGAGGAAAGGTTTTATGACTTTGATTCCGGGTGCCTGTAAAGTATCT
Organism: Chitinophaga sp. CF418; assembly: GCF_900142925.1. Taxonomy (GTDB): domain Bacteria; phylum Bacteroidota; class Bacteroidia; order Chitinophagales; family Chitinophagaceae; genus Chitinophaga. Next base: position 139,974 of record NZ_FRCN01000002.1, on the reverse strand, counting down.
GCTGAAGTGATTGTTTCGCTCATTGTGTTGCTGTAGTAATTAGAATACTCCTTTAATCAGTACGGATTTACGCCAGTTCTTCCACCTGTACGGGCAGAGGTCTTGGAGGCAACTTCTTTACATGGTCTGCAATATGACGGATATGGTCTGGTGTGGTGCCACAACAGCCACCTACGATATTCACAAAACCTTCACGGGCAAAATCTTCAATGATGTGCGCCGTATGATCTGGTGTTTCATCATATTCTCCAAATGCATTCGGCAGACCCGCATTAGGGTAGCAGCTTACATTGCAGGCTGCTATCTGCGACAGCTCGGAAATATAAGGCCGCATCTGTTCTCCACCCAGCGCACAATTGAGCCCTACTGAGAATGGCCTTGCGTGCATCACGGAGATATAGAACGCTTCCAGCGTCTGGCCGCTCAGGGTCCTTCCGGAAGCATCCGTGATGGTGCCTGATATCATTACCGGCAGTTCCGGCCTGGCAATATCACGGAAGTATTTCTTTGTGGCGAAGATGGCCGCTTTACTGTTCAGTGTGTCAAAGATGGTCTCAATAAGCAGAATGTCTACTCCTCCTTCGTGCAATCCTTTGATCTGTTCATAGTAGGCATCTACTACCTCATCAAAAGTAACGGAACGGAAGCCCGGATTGTTTACATCGGGAGAGAGGGATAGCGTTTTGTTCAGCGGGCCTATCGCTCCTGCCACAAACCTTGGTTTATCAGGGTTTTTGGCAGTATACTCATCTGCAGCTTTCCTGGCGATACGCGCAGCAGCCACGTTCAGCTCATAGGCAAGCGACTGCATATCGTAGTCTGCCATAGCAATGGTAGTGCTGCTGAAAGTATTGGTCTCGATAATATCGGCGCCGGCTTCCAGGTATTCTTTATGTATTGCTTCGATGATATGGGGTTGTGTAAGACAGAGCAGGTCATTATTACCTTTTACATCCAGATGATAATCTTTAAAGCGTTCACCCCTGTAATCCGCTTCCTCCAGCTTGTACCGCTGGATCATGGTACCCATTGCCCCATCAATGATCAGAATGCGCTCTGCGGCGCATTGGGATAATGATTTCATAATTGTGATACGTTTATTAGTTACGGTTTAATAATACCCGCAGGTCGAACAATAAACAAATCCACCCGCGGAAACTAATAAACAAAGGTACTTAATAATTACCTTATTACGCGAGTGGGCAGCATGGCGAAAGAGCTGACGGGAATATGAAGCACGAAGAATGGAAATGATGTATAAAGAAAAATTAACCTAAATGTAAAGCGTGATACAATGGTTGACAAGAATATCTATTCATTATCATTTTAATAACCGTAAGTAAATGATATTCAATTAGTATAACTTTATTTTATTCTATTTAAAAACAAAAGATTGTCAATAAAATATTTACTTTTGTTGCATAAAGACTCAAACCATATTTATGACTAATTCAATAATCACGATAGCGTTTGCCGTTGTATTTGCTGTATCGGTCGTTTCAAAGTTCGGTGGAATTTTTATCAGCAACTTTAAAAAGACAAGGAAAATCAAGATTACGAGCAAAAGCGGGGAGATCGTTGAACTTGATCTTGAGAAGAAAAACGATATAAATACAGTCAATCGGTTTACTGATATATTCTTAGGACTTAAATAAATACATTTTTGGCAAAGGTTTCGTCCCCCAAAAAATTCCATAACCTCCAAAGATGTAAAGAAAGATAATAGAGCCGGTGGAGGAATGTTAATCGCAAGTCTCGCACGTAATTTACCAGAAGAGAACCCTCTTAAATCATGGCTTATAATTTTAGCGCCGGCTTTAGCTTTGGGCATAAAATTTATCTGGTCTAAGATTTCTGCGTATTATGAACAAAAGGACATTGATAGAACAAGGGAAGAGGTAATTAAGGAAATTGATGATCTATTGATAGATCGTTCTATTAGTGAGGAGGAGAAAATCAAGCTCAGAGAAAAAAGAGAGAAAACAAAGTTGTCTACAGTTGAGGAGTTGCTAAAACATTTTGAAAAGATAACTTCAGCATAAAATCGAGGAGGGATTGATAACCTCCCTTTTTGATTTATAAGAGGTACGCAGAAAAAATTTGTTTTGATTTGTAAAGTCTACTATATTTGTAGGGTAATAGGAAGCAACGCTTCCGCAATGAGAATTACGATGCAAAAAGACGTACAACAATCGTTAAGGCATTTCAACACCCAGAACATGCTTACAGGCAATTGCCATTATAACCAGGCCTGTTGCTGCTAACCGGCGCATTACCACCATTTGACCGTTTAGTTTTTAACCTGCATTAAATCATTATTACAATGAGTATTGCCGAGCATGTACAAAGCTTGCAGCAACACCTGGCTCAGTATGGACTGTACCCGGTGCCTGCGGATGCTGACAGGGAGGGTTCAGAGGTATTTAAGATCTGTTTTTTGAATAAATACGAGATGCAGCGCTGGAGAGAACTGAGAGAAAGAGAAGGTGAACAGCGTGATGAGCATTTAACATAAAAAGCATTAACCAACCATAACGATTTTTCATAACGTGGAATTACAGGTTAAACACACACGGGTGTTGTTCAGCACTCGTATCTTTTTAAGCAAAACGCTTAACACGAAATGGGCGACCATTCTGCGTTAAGCGTTTTGCTTTTTTTATAATGTTCAGATGTGCCTGCCGGCTGACTGATCAGTTTTATCATTACTTCTGTACATAGCTCTCCAGCGGCAACCTGTTGGAGATAGACCTTGCAAGCGTCATCTCATCCGCATATTCCAGCTCACCGCCAAAGGCAATACCCCTGGCAATTGTTGTGATCTTTACCGGGAATTCCTTGAGTTTTTTAGACAGATAATAGATCGTTGTATCTCCTTCAATTGTTGGGCTGAGCGCCATAATGATCTCCTCGATCCCTTGCTGCTGCACCCTGTCCACCAATGTATAGATATTCAGCTGGTCCGGGCCTACACCGTCAATAGGGGAGATAATACCACCCAATACATGATAAGTCCCGTTGAACTGCTGGGTATTTTCGATGGCCATCACATCACGGATATTCTCTACCACACATACCAGCGCCTTATTCCTGGAGGGATTGGCGCAGATACTGCAGATCTCCTGGTCGGAAACATTATGGCAGATCTTACAGAATTTGATCTGATCCCGCATACGGGTCACTACTTCACCAAACAGCTTTACCTGTGCGGGATCCTGCTTCAGCAGGTGCAATACCAGGCGTAACGCCGTTTTTTTGCCAATGCCCGGCAACCGCGCAAACTCATTAACTGCATTTTCTATCAGGGCGGAGGAAAATATCATGATGTAAAATTAGGAATTATAATGTCAGCGGGATCTTTACTCCCCAGTTGGCTTTAATATTCTCTTTTTTAGGGAAGCTGACTACTCTTTCCGGTTGTTTTTTAGGCGTACCATAGTACACGCCACGGTCCCATTTCCCGTTATTATTGTCGTCCAGGAGTATCCATACCTCATATTCCCCGGGGGTAATACGTTTCTGGACCCAGGAGTTCCGTTCAATTTTCCCCGAGTATTTCACTTCCTTATTACTGACCAGCTGGGCCACATAATGCATGGTATCGCTAACCATGGCTTTGGTGCTGTCGCTGAGGGTCAGGGTCAGCATAACCTTGCCATAATCAGATTCCTTTTTGGCGGCAAAGCTGATCGTATCTGCTTTTGCCGGTTGAATACCGGCTGTATCGGCCACAGATTCTTTAGGTATGATGAGCCTGTAGGGCTTACCTTCTTTCCAGTCAAAATGTACCGATAGTTTGGTACGGGTGGAATCGAAGGAAGTGGTGAACGCCACCGGCGTGAACACCGTATCCTGTGTCAGATGGAAGGCTGTACTGTCCAGCGTTTTGACAGGCGCACTAAAGGTGAGCAGCAAAGGTTTGCCCAATTCCTGTTTATTGTCGGCCAGGTCAGGGGAAATATTCAGGGTGCGTTTCTTTTTCTTTTCTTTTTCCTTGTCCTTTTTTTCCTTCTCAGTTTCTTCTTCCGCCGGTTGTTGCTCCTGCGCGGCCCCTTCAGGTTTCTTTAGCGTACTGTCCTGTTCCATAAACATGAGCAGGGTGATGTCTTTCAGGTTCTTATCAGTTAGGTGGAGTAGACTGTCGCTGAAGGCGATCAACTCTTTTGGCTGATTGTACTGGAGGTCCCTGTCTTCTTCTTTCAGGGCAAACAGCTTGTAATTTCCCGGAGCCATATTCCTGAACCAGAAGGCCCCACTTCCTTTTGAACGGGCAAAATAGACGGGTTTCTCTTTGGACACCACAGAATCTATGTTATTCCGGTAGATCATCACTGACACATTACTGTCAGGTTTCCCGGTTTCTGCATCTATGATAAAGCCCCTAACCTGGAGAGAATCCAGGTAGTCGCCGGTAGATACGACATATTGAAAATCCTGTATAGGATTGTTTTCATTGTTATCGCGGATGGCGTCTGAAAAGTTAAAAGTGTAAGTGGTATTCTCGGCCAGCGTATCCTTGATCACCATGGTAACGGTTTTCAGCTTGGAAGTCACGGTGGGAATACGTTTGAGGGTAGGAGATACGATCAGCTTTTCGAAGATGTTGTCCAGCTGCACATATTCGTTAAATGTAAAGGTGACCTTCTTCGCCTTGAAGTGGAGGGTCGAATCCGGTGGCGTAATGCCAGCCAGCTTCGGAGCAAGTGTATCTTTAGGTCCGCCGCTGGGTGGAACAATGTTGGCGCAGCCTGGGAACAAAAAGATGGAGGCACTTATCATTATCAGCCAGTAGGCCCAGCCACGGAAGTTATGATTCATTATCTATAGTATTATACCAAAAACCGGCTCCAAAGATCAAATTCCAAACAGTAAAATCCAAATCAGTCTGCCATAACCCTTATTCAGTCTCCCAAACGGGCGGGAAGTTCCATTTCGTTTTCCGTTGGCTCGTGAAGCGCCACATACAGTTTATTATCCTTCACAAAATTGCACCATACGCAGTCCTTTTTACCGCAACCGGTATAGAATTCCTTGTTCTGGATCTTTGTCCAGGTGGAAACGATCTGCTGCGTAACAAGGCTGACATCCTCCGGAGTGATGACCACCTTTTCCTTATGATATACTTTCTGTCTGTTCGGCTCAATGAAGTCAAACTCGGTACTTACCACTTTCCAGTTCTTCTGGTGGTAATTGTCCAGCAGGACCTTATAAAACACCGCCTGCCGCCAGTAGTCCCCGCCGTCAGGGTGTTGCTGGTCAGGGCGGGCAAATTTCTGGTATTCCCTGATGGTCTTTTCATAATCGCCGGTTTTGTAGTCCACTACATTCACCAGCTTACCCTCAAACTCCAGCTTGTCAATCTTGCCTTTCAGCGGTACGCCGCTGACCACTACATTCCGGACGTTCCGTTCCACGCTGACCACCTTGTTCCATTGCGACAGATAGGTGTCGTAATAGCTGTCCAGGATATCTTTTCCGTATTCCAGCCTTCTTTCAAAGGATTCCCTGGTGAAGCTTTCCCGGTTGCGCAGCATGCTCCAGGTAAAGTCACGGATGAATTCTTCTTTGGAGGGGAATTCATATTGTTTGCTTTCCTGCATTTTCTGGAACAGTTTTTCCAGCGCATAGTGCACGGCAGAGCCAAACTCTGTGTTTTCCGAGCGGCCGGAAGGTACCCGTACCAGGTTTTTATAATAAAAGCCCAATGGGCAGTCCAGATAGTTATTGAGGGCGGTCACGTTCATTACAAAACTGGCCAGCAGAGTATCAATGAACTGCTGGTCGGTTCTCGCTATTTCCGGCGCCACGCCATGGGTATATTGGAGGGCCTCAAATGTAAACAGGACATCCTCCGGAATAATTACTTTCTCAACAGGCAGCGTATGTTGTTCCAGTATTTCTGTGATGAACAGGCTGGGTTCCAGTGGTTTACCATCTGTTCTGAACTCAGGATAACTGATATACAGGTATTTCTCCGCCCGGGTCATTGCCACATAGAACAGTCTGCGCAGCTCCTGTTCATCAGTGCTGGTTACCGCAGTGGTAAAGAGGGTATCCGGGAAGGCAAAGCCGGTATTGCTCCTGGCTTTCTTTTCCCACAGGTGGGAGTTGGCGCCGGCAATGTATACATACTCAAATTCCAGTCCCTTGGCGCCATGGGCTGTGAGCAGATTGATCCCTTTTTCGTTCCCTGAAACCTGGACGATGGGAATAGTGATCTTATTATGTTCCATCAGGTCCGTCATGTCCATAAAAGGGACCAGTGTCAGATCCGGATTCCGGTGTGTTTCCGCTTTTATAAAGTCAAAGAGTGACTGCAGTACTTTCATGAACCAGGGCTTTTCCGGCGACTGCATTACATACGAAAGTATTCCGCATTCATTGATAATGGCAGCAAAAAGCTGTTGCAGGGTGAGGTTGTGTGCATCCTTTATCAGCGCCTCCATGATACGGGTAAAATCGATCAGGGCCTGTTCCGGCGCCGCCGTAAAAAGAGTGAGATTGCGGGTATGTTGCCATTCCTGGAGGTACTGGCGTATGGAAGACTTTTCCCTGTAACCTTTCTCTGCGGCCCTTATACTGATCTTGGCCACCTCTATGGCAGGGATGTTATAAAAGTCGTAATGCAGGATGGAGAACAGCAGATCATCTCCACTATAAGGTGTATCTATTTCACAGGCGATATAGCGGAGGATAGTCAGCACCTTCCGGGCAAACGGTATTTCAAACAGGTTGATGCTCCGTTTTGAATAGAAGGGGATATGCTGGAACCGGCAGTAGCGGGCCAGCTCTTCCCCGTATTTATTTTCCCGGTAAATAACAGCGATCCTGCCGGGAGCTACGCCGTTATCCAGTAGCTGAGCGATCTGCCGGGTAATGTCTATCATTTCATCCCGGGGCGTATTGTAACGCCGGATAACAGGCGGAATATCCAGTGGTATCAGGTGACTGGCAGCAGCGGTCAGGTGCTTGCTAAGTCCTGGTAACTGGTTTACCAGCCTGGCGTCTCCGTTGTTTTCTATCAGGGACATGGATACATCCAGGATAGACTGTACGGAGCGGTAGTTATGTGTCAGCACGATGGTTTGCAGCGTATCCGCAAAAGTGTCTGCAAATTGGGCCATGTTCTCAATACTGGCGCCCTGGAAGCGGTAGATGGACTGATCGTCATCACCCACAACAAAGATGTTGGGGCTTTCCTGTTCACCTATCAGCAGTTGTACCAGTTTGTTCTGGGTGCCGCTGGTATCCTGGTATTCATCTACCAGGATGTATTGGAACCGTTCCCGGTAGTCGGCCAGCAGATTGGGATTAGTTTCAAATGCCCCGATCACCCAATTGATCATATCATCAAAATCATAGCGGCCTGCAGCATGCATGGAAGCGGTAAATATGGGAAACTGCTCTACAGCGGCCTGGAGGCGTACCATCTTTTCCTTTTCCTGGGCGATCTTATCTGTACGGATATCCCCCCTGGCAAAGTGCCTGCCTGCTTTCTTTGCGATGAAGGCATCCCTTGCGGGAAGGCTTTCAATATAGGCAGAGATAGCATGAGTGATATATTCCACAGTCCAGCCTTCCTTTTTAATGATAGAGAAGAGATGGGCCAGGTTCTTCATATCAAAGTACACGTCTCCCCGGTAGCGTTTCAGGGGATTATCCTTTGTGAAGCCGTCGATCAGCTTTTTCAGCAACTGGATCTTTTCCAGTTCTGAAACGGGATCGAGGTGGTGTTTGTCAAAGAGGCCCAGGTTATCCTGGATCACTTCGTTACAGAAAGAGTGGAAGGTGTGGATATTGACGCGGTAGGCATCGGGACCGATAAAGTCTGTTAACCGTTTCCGCATGGCCACTGTTCCGGCATCTGTATAGGTAAGGCAGAGGATGTTCTGAGGCAGATAGTCGGTATCCAGGAGTATTTTGCCGATACGGCAGGCAAGGATCTGTGTTTTACCTGTGCCGGGGCCGGCAATGACCATGACAGGGCCTTCCGTCTGGTCGACGGCTGCGCGCTGCTGCCCGTTCAGCCGGGCATAGACTTCCCTGAAATGACGTTGGTACTGATCTCTGGACATGACTATATTTGAAGATGGCATCGGGCCATACAAAACATATATGAAGTTATGGGAAAAATCTATCGTTTGCAGTATGAGCAGATATTAAACACCAGTATGGATGATGCCTGGACATTCTTTTCGCGGGTGGAGAACCTGGAAAAGATCACGCCATCGTATATGTGTTATACAATCACTTCACCTTTAACAGGTAAGCCCGTGTATGCGGGGCAGATCGTTACCTATGTGATCCATCCTGTACTTGGCATCCCGTTGAATTGGATGACAGAGATCACGCATGTAGTGGAAGGTAAATACTTTATTGATGAGCAGCGGCAGGGGCCGTAGGGGTTATGGCACCACCAGCATCATTTTGAAACTGTGCCGGAAGGGGTCAGAATGACGGACATTGTACATTATTCCATGCCGTTAGGAATATTAGGTAATATCGCCCATGCACTCTTTGTGCAGCGGCAGCTGCGGGACATCTTTGCTTTCCGTAAAGCGGCAATTGAACGGCTATTCGGAAAGGGCTAAGGTAAAATAAGATGTTATAACAAGAAATTGATCGTTACTAATTAATAGTTTATCTTAGTTTACTCTTAAACCTATAACATTTGCAGCAAGCAGCTGTACATATCGACGAATACATTATCACTGAACGATTGATAGCAGGAGATCCCGTTGCCCAGGAACTGGTCTATGACTATTATGGCCCCGCATTGTACAGTATCATATTACAGGTGGTTGGTGACACGGCAACAGCAGAAGACGTGCTGGCCAGGACCTTTATTCATGTATTTAAGAACGTTGTAGTATTCAGAGACACAGGGAGTGCCACTTTATTCGGATGGCTGATGAGAATGGCCCGCGAGCAGGCCGTTAAGGAAGCCGCAATAATGGAGGAAAGCGAAAGTAACGGTGATGACATTATGAAACATGACAGTAATTTGTTACAGCGTTTCGCAAACAAGCTCCCGGAAGAAAGCAGGACAATATTCCATTTGTGTTATTATAAAGGACTGCCCAAAGAAGCGGTGGCCCGCATGCTAGGGGCACAACCTGATGAAGTAATGGCAAAACTGAAAGACATCATGGTTGCATTCAGAAAATTTTTAGGGGAATAATTGGAACTTAATCACTACATACAAAGTGGGATCATTGAGAGCTACGTGCTTGGGATCGCAACAACCAGTGAGATGGATGAATTGCAGCAGATGCGGCGTTTGTACCCATCACTGAATGCTGAGGTGATGGCCGTGGAGCGCAGAATGGAGAAAACGGCCCTTGCAGAGGCAGTGCTACCCTCTCCCCATCTCAAACAACGTATATTCCAACATATCAACTGGCGCGATAAAATACCTCCAGACGATAAATCCCGTTATACCTTTATCAATATACATTCAAAGGATGAACAACACATTACTGTTCACAAGTGGTGGCGCCTGTTCTTTATTATCACCTTTATCCTCTCCAAAATCTGTCTTTTCTTTGCGATCTATTTTTTTCTCAAATACCAGCAGTCACGGGAAAGAAAAACAGAACTGCAGTCATCACATACAGAGCAGGTTAGGTCCCCAAAATAATCAGATATTTGTGGTAACATAGGTGTATATACTTATGCTGTTCAAAATAAACACTTCATTATCAATTTGCTGTAAAAAGAGCTTGATTATCATGTGATTTTTATTTGGAAATGAATTAGCTTAATTTGACATTTGAAGGATGTGCAGAAAATATGCTGCAACTGGAATATTTGCCGTAATTAAATTAGATACGTTTTAGCCTTGGACCTTAATGATTACATAGAAAGTGGCATTATTGAAACTTATCTGCTGGGCTTAGCTTCCGAGGAGGAGGCTGAGTTATTCGAGCATATGCGCAATTTGTATCCTGAGTTGAACACCGAAATATCGGCGGCAGAATACAGGCTGCAAAAGGTAATGGACGATGGCGGCATTACGCCACCGGCAATCGTATGGAACAAAATTGCTGAGCGGCTGACGTCCCATGGACGGGATGGCTATTATTCCGGGGCGGGCAGGCAGCAAACGGGCGGGCCTTACACGTATGTTCTACAACCACGTAATAATACTATCACTGTCAGTATATGGTGGCGTTGTACCGTTATTGCTATGATGGTGATCATCATGGCGCTAGTGGCCAGTACCATTTATTTTTACCAGCAGTTCCGGAATATGGAGGAGCGTTTAATGCGCTTATACCCAACTCATACGGAAATGTCGCCTCCCGGTGTACACTAAGCGATTTGGTACGTTTCTTGTTTTTTCCCACCTTGCGTCCGTAATGCATTGCATTTCTGACAATTTAAACATCAAATTATTTTGAACATGAAACACCTTACACTTGCAGTATTATGCCTGGTAGCATCTGTATTTGCCATATCCTGTAAAACACAATCGGGAGCCACCAACACAGAACAAAGCGCCAGCAAAGGTTCCGTTAAAGGAAACTGGGTTATTACAGATATTAGTTTTGACGGTATTCCGAGAGGTTCTAAGGTGACAGTTTTTGATGAGGCATCTTACAACTGCTTCAAAGGCAGTCAGTGGGTCCTCCCATCCAACAACAATGGTTCTTATACGTTATCCTCTACCGAGGATGGTTGTGCTACCGCTACACAACCCATCGTATGGGCCATATACAAACAGGGTGGTGTTGACATGTTCCAGTTCAAGAAAGTCGGTTCCGGCGTAAAAGCCAAGAATGTAACGGAAGGTTACCGTGTAGAGATCAGCTCTCTGAACAATACTTCTATGGTATGGAGAGCAGCGGTGAACTTCGAAGGCAAGACTGCTTACATCATATATACCCTGCAACGTAGCTAAGCGATACAGGTTATACGTTAATATAGTACAGCGCTTAACATTTACATGGCTAAAGCCGTGTGAAGTGTTAAGCGTTTTTGTTTTCAGTATCTGTGGTTTGAGTGCCGGCGTGCTGCCTGGCAAAACGCATAAATAACTGCGCCAGTTTATCCTGCTGCCCCTGTAAATAAATGAAGTGGAACTTTCTTACCAGTTTGAAGTTCTTTACCGGCAGGATCTTGAATTCTCCTGCTTCCAGTTCCCGCTTTACGGCATGCAGGGAAAGGAAGGCGGCACATGGCGCATAATGCAGGTATGACTTGATGCTTTCAGTACTGCCCATGTACATGGCTATCTGCAGGTCAGTGAGCTTCAGTTTAAGCCGCTTGAGTTCATCCGTGATCACTTCCAGTGTTCCGGAACCCTGTTCACGCATCAGGAGTGGAATAGATTTTAGTTCGGCAGCTGTCAGCGGGGTCTCAGGATCGCCATCGCCATAGTTATATTTTACGTTCCCAATAAGGGCTATCTCGTCTTTTGCAAACTCCACATATTTTAGCACCGGATTTTTTGAACGGCCTTCTATCAATCCCAGTTGGATAGTTTTGTCGAAGAGCGCCTGTTCCACCTGTTCTGTATTGCCGGAGATGAGGGAGGCGGTTATCTCGGGGTAGCGTTGGTTGAACTGCGCCAGCAGGGGGGGAATGAAATACTGTGCGATGGTAGTACTGGCTCCGAGAGAAAGCAGGCCGCCCTGTTCATGCTTTAGCTGGTTGATCTCATACTCAAGGTTACGATAACTGGTAAAGATATCATCTGCATGTTTGAGCATCACCTGACCGGCACGGGTGATCTTGATCTTATTGCCAATACGTTCAAACAGCGCCATACCTAATTGCTGTTCCAGCTCGTGAATATGTTTAGTCACGGCCGGTTGTGATATGAACAACTCCTCAGCAGCTTTGGTGAAGCTGAGGCGCCTGGCTACTGTGTAGAAAACTTTTAACCTGAAGTCCAACATTAGTTAAATGTACGAAGAAAAAAAGCGGTTATCCTACCGGGGCAGGATAACCGCTGATGAAAAATGTGAATCGTTATTAAGCTTTTTTCTCTTCAGCTTTCTTTTCTTTATTTTCCTTGAAGCGTTTGTCAGGAGTACCATCTGCCTTTTTAGGACCTTCTGGTTTTCCGTCTTTGTTTTCTTTGAAACGCTTGTCAGGGGTACCATCTTTCTTTAACGGACCCTGTGCTTTAGTGTCTTTTCCGTCTTTGTTTTCTTTAAAACGTTTGTCCGGAGTACCGTCTTTCTTCACTGGTTTGCCGGAGGCACTGTCCAGTGCCGGACGATTTGCTTTCTGACCTGGCTTTTCTGCTCTGTGTTCAGCTTTTGCCGGTGCCTGCTGGGTTGCCGGAGTCTGGGCCATAGCAACCGATGCGCCCATGAAAAGTGCTAACACTCCTGTTAAAATCTTTTTCATTTTCAATGTTGGATTAAGGCGAAAAATTAGTCATTTTTTTAATAGGTAGATACGCTCACCTATAATATTTATTCGGATGTTTTAACGTAGTGATTTGCAATTTCTTGAAACGTAGTTTCCGCAAGAGATTGCGTATTGATACGCTTGACAAAGGGCTTAGAGTGGACGTACCTTTGTATCACCTGACAAAGTATAACAGTTAACCCCAAAATGTTTGATAACCCCTTAACTTATTATAAGTGGTTAAGGAGTGTGAATGTTGATGAAGCGAACAATTCGATTGTCTGACGAACATATAGTGACCCCCTTTATTGATTTATGAATCATCCTGTTAACCTTGATCAAAAAGGTCTCGCATTTGCGAGACCTTTTCATTTAATATCCTGTTATTGTTAATTCGCGGTTTTAATTCATTATGTCCCGGGGTTGTCAGCCCGGGCTACAAACACACAGCCCGCCTGAGGCGTGACTGATATACACGACCTTTCCCCAAGGCTTCAATTTGATCCTTTTAATTCGCTGTGTCGACCCACATACCGTTCTCCTTGATAAGGGAGATCAGCTCGTCGACAGCCACCTCACTATTCAATCCCCGTTTTACGACCTCTTTTCCTCTGTAAAGCGTGATCTTTCCAACACCGCTGCCTACATATCCAAAGTCAGCATCGGCCATCTCACCGGGGCCATTTACGATGCAACCCATGATGGCGATCTTAACACCTTTGAGGTGGTTGGTCACCGCCCGGATCTTCGCAGTGGTCTCCTGGAGGTCAAATAAGGTCCTTCCGCAGGAAGGGCATGAAATATATTCTGTTTTGGAAATACGCGTTCTGGTGGCCTGTAAAATGCCAAAGGCGATGTTATTGAGCAGGGCATGACCGGGAGCCTGTGCACCGGTCGATTCACTGATCAGCCATATACCGTCGCCGAAACCATCCAGCAGGAGGGCGCCGGTTTCAGTGGCATAATGTATGAGGTGCTCATCCGCAGTATTATCTTCCGCGAAGCATTTCAATATTACAGGTTGCTGTATCTGCCGGTCCAGCAGGGTGATCATAGTACGTCTTACTTCCGGCATCGCGTGCTCATTGGAAGAATGCAGGCAGAGCACGATGGTATGGTCATTGGCCATCCGCAGCAGTAAGGTTTCCGGTATGTCTACCCCGGTATTATGGTCAATGAAGTTGATTATAGTCGAACGCTCTCTGGATTGCAGGTATTCTTCCGCAGAAAAGAGCGGCATGTATTTCTCCTTGTCTGTAGCCTCATTCCATACATCATGTGGTACGATCACCTTCAGGGTGCCTGGCAGTGAAAAGGACAGCAGTTCACGGGAGAATATGTAATCGGCCGCAGCATCAGCAATATTCCATTTATCTGTATTGGCGTCATAGTGATAGCCAACTGTCTGCAGATGTTCCGGTGTAATACCTGTTGTGGTGCTGAAGTCAGCCACTACAACGGGCACTTGCTTAGCGCCTATGTTATTTACGGCAATGCTTTCACGGCGTTTATGATCAAAAGGAGAATAAGGCAGCTGTTCTACCGGAGGGATAGGTGTATGATCCTGCCGGGTAGTATAGCGTTTCACCAGGTCGCGGCATACGGGCAGTTCAAATTCCGGATCTTCAGTAAGAGATACGCGGATGGTATCGCCGATACCATCTTCCAGCAGGGTGCCGATACCCACAGCTGATTTGATGCGGCCGTCTTCTCCATCACCCGCTTCTGTTACACCCAGGTGCAACGGATAACAGTGACCCAACTGCTCCTGCATGGTGTGGATAAGGAGGCGGTAGGCCTGCACCATCACCTGCGGATTGCTGGATTTCATACTGAGTACGATGTTCCTGTAGCTCAGGTCTTCCGCAATACGTAGGAATTCCATTGCACTTTCCACCATTCCCATAGGAGTATCCCCATAGCGGCTCATGATACGGTCGCTCAGGGAGCCATGGTTGGTACCGATACGCATCGCAGTGCCATGTTCCTGGCATATTTTCACCAGGGGGGTGAACTGTTTACGGATACGGTCTATTTCTTCCTGGTATTCGCTGTCTGTGTAAGTGAGTGTCTCAAACTTCTTTTTGTCGACGTAGTTGCCGGGATTGATACGCACCTTTTCTACAATCCGGGCAGCTATTTCAGCAGCGTTCGGTGTAAAATGTATATCTGCCACCAGGGGAGTGGTGTATCCTCTTTTGCGCAGTTCATTGCGGATGGGCAACAGGTTCTCTGCTTCTTTTTTGCTGGGTGCGGTAATACGCACCAGTTCTGCACCGGCTTCTATGCAACGGATGGCCTGTTCCACAGTACCTTTGGTATCCATGGTATCCGTAGTGGTCATGGTCTGGATACGTATGGGATTATTGTTACCTATCAGCAGGTCTCCAACCTTTACTTCTAAAGTGGCCAGTCGCTTATACTCCGTCAGTGAATTACAATATAGCTGCATAAAAGAAATCCAAATAAATATGGAGCAAAGGTAATGAATAGAATCGCGAATGGATCAATTACGCAGCCCCCAAAGATCACCAGTCTTTATCAACAGGCACTGCCTGTCCTTTAGCCTTCTTCATTTTATCCTGCAGCTTGTTCTCTTCCTGGCCTAATGCCTGAAGCAAACGCTCTGCTTCCTGTTTGTTCAGTTTGCTTGGCTGTGGTTCAGGCTTCTCGTCCTGCTGTTCTTTATTCTTATTCTTGTCTTTATTCTGTTGATCCTTGTTCTCGTCCTGTTTGTTCTTGTTCTGCTGATCCTTGTTCTGATCCTTATTTTGCTGGTCTTTGTTCTGCTGGTCTTTATTCTGCTGATTCTTATCCTTGTCTTTTTTGTCCTTATTATCACCTCCGCCGCCTTGCTGCTTTTTCAGCATGGCCTGGGCATAAGCCAGGTTATAGCGGGCCTGCTCGTCTGTAGGATTCTGTTTCAGCGCTTCTTTATATGCTTTAATACTCTCTTCCCATTTCTTTCCCTCCATGAAGGTATTGCCGATATTGTAGCTGGCATCGGCCTTGCCCTCCCGGGTAGGCGCCATCTTAAAGCTATTGGCATACTGGGTGCGGGCATCATCAAAACGTTTCTGCTCGTAGAGAGAGTTACCCAGGTTATAGCGGCCTTCCACAGACTGCTTGTTTACCTCCAGCGCCTTTTTATAGTTGGCCTCAGCGTCAGTATACTGTTTGTTCTTATACAGCTCATTGCCTTTACGGATATATTTATTTCCGGTCTGGGCAAAAGCGTTCTGGCAAAGGCAGATAAACAGGCCAGCCAGTAAGGTTTGATATGTGAATGGTAGTTTCGTCATGGTTTTTCTGTAGCGGTAACAACAACATTTGGGCGTGCACTGCGCCTGATTTCAGGAATAAAAAACTCAGCAATGAGCAATAACACGCTGATAGCCAGGAAGTACTGGTAGTAGCTGTTATAGTCTGTGAAGATATTTTCTCCAAATTCTTTCTGCTCCATGCTATCTATCTTCTGGACCAGTGAATTCACCACCTCTTCAGTATTGTTATCAAGGTGTTCGTAAATACCCCTGCCGGCCGCAGCGATGGACTTCAGCTCATCTTCATTCAGCTTGGAAATAACGGTATTGCCTTCCTTATCTTTTTTGTAGGTGCCTGTTTCCGGGTCTGGTAGGGGAGCGCCTGTAGGGGAACCTATACCGATGGTACTGATCACAACACCATTGTCAAAAGCCATATTAGCCTTTGAGATGGCGGCTTCGTCATGATCTTCACCATCAGAAATAATAATGAGGGCTTTATGTTTCCTTTCCTTTTTGTTAAAAGCATCGTTGCCGACCTGGATAGCCTGTCCGATGGCGGTACCCTGTGTAGGGATCATTTCTGGTCCAACAGTAGACAGGTACATCTTGGCGGCGGAATAATCTATGGTTAGCGGCATCTGGAGATAGGCGTTGCCGGCAAATACCACCAGGCCTACACGGTCATTATCCAGTTTGTCGGCCAGTTTAGAGATGAGTTGTTTGGCCCTGGTCAGACGGTCAGGTTTCACATCGCCGGCCAGCATACTCTTGCTGACGTCGAGGGCAATCACCACATCTACTCCCTTCCGCGTGATCTTTTCCATCCGGCTGCCCTTCTGAATGTTGGCAAGACCAATCACCCCGAAAAGGAAGGCCAGGAAGATCAACAGGAAGCGGAACGTAAAGCGCCTGCGTGAATAGCCGGTAAATAATTTTTCTACAAGTACAGGGTCACCCAGTTTGCGAACGGAGCGCCTTTTCCACCAGGATATGCTGAGGAACGCCAGTTGCAGTACCAGTAATAAAACCAGTGCCCATAAGTATTCGCTATGCTGAAAACGTAACATCATCCAATAAAGATTTCTTCTGCCCGTCGTGAGGGAGACCGGACACTGGGATCAAATATAATTTTTTTAGTACGTTTTACATCATATGTAGGTGGTGATTTAGGAGTTTTTTAACGCTATGGAGGCAGGAGTGATGATAGATAAGCAGTTACCGGTAGGCAGGAAGGGTAAGGGCGGGCCCAAAAACTGGAAAAAGGGCTCTAAAGAGGAGCTTGTTGCGGGCCGGGTGATTAATACCGAACGCTTCGGGTTATGAGAGCCTTTGTGATAAAGGATTGAACACTAGTTGATTGACTTTGGCAAATATGTGAGTAGTAGGGATTTCTTTGCCGGCGATTGATAATTGACTGTGGCAACTATTTGAAAAGGCACCAAAAAAGCCATAGTTCAGCAGGTATTGACCTGTTCAACTATGGCCTTGAATAGTTTTTTTTTATTTCATACCTTCCATATAACCGGCATCTTTCAGCAGGTTTTTCAGCAGATCCATACGAACCTTCGGTATATCGAGCGCTTTATTTTCCGTGTCAAAATTCAGCACAAAGAAAGTGGGATGACCATTTTCTTCAATCCAGCCAGTTATCCAGGCGATGGTTTTAGGGCCAACCGTTGCCATACCGGTTTTGTAGCTCAACTCATATTTATCTGTTTTCTCCATGAGCATAATGGCACGTACCCATTGCATGGTGAGCTTATGGAAGGGCAGCTGATCGAAATATAGTTTCTTGACAAAGCCAAGTTCCTCATCAGGGGATATCTGCAGGCTATTATCGAGCCAGAAGGTGTCTATACGACTGATCTTCATGTTGCCATACTTGACAGTGTCAAGCCAGTGCTGCATGACAGGTTTGGTAATGCGGCGGGCTACTTCCTGGTAGTAAGGCACAGCTGAAAGGCGGAAAGCCTGCTGCATACTCAGGGATTGATTCCATTCCGGAACGGAGCGTACAACGCCATCCCAGGGAATAACAGTGGAGGTGTCTTTCAGTACACCTGTTTCAAGTCCTACGAGCGAATTAAAGATCTTGAAGGTGGAGGCGGGCAGGAAGCGTTCTTTCGCCCGGTCTATATTATATGCCTTAAAGGTGCCTTGGCTGTTGTTGAACAGCATAAAACATCCCTCAACCTTGTATTCAGTAAAATACTTTTCCCAGTCATTTTCGATCTTGACGTTGTTCGGAGCGCAGGCATTCGTCAGAATGGCTACCAGCAGGAGTATCCAGCCAGTTCGTTTCATATACATCTTTTTAGTGCTGCAAAAGTAGCTAATTAGGGCAAAATTCGCTCTTAAAACCGCGCTGCGTTAGTCTTGATTTCTATATCTCTATATCGCTATATCGTCATCTGGATATCGCTTCAAGGGCATATGTATATCGATTCGATATAGAAATGACGATGAAGTGATATAGAGATGACGATATAGCGATATGGAAGTATAAAGAAAAGATGCTACCAGAAAGGAACTGAAGGCTAATGATCGACTTTTTTCAACATAGTGGTCTGTATGGCGTCCTGATGTGGCGCCTGGAAAAAGAAAAAGGCTGGTCCGCAGACCAGCCCATCGAAGTTCGTTTTTGATTTCTCTGAAGGCTGTTTCCCGGTAGGGAAAGACAGCTTGCTGTATATTATTAAACTAGTTGCTTGATTACTCCCAGTTCCTTACCCACTTTGGTAAAGGCTGCGATGGCCTTATCCAGGTGAGCCTGTTCATGGGCAGCGCTGAGCTGAACACGGATACGGGCCTGACCTTTGGGAACTACCGGGAAGAAGAAGCCGATCACGTAGATACCTTCTTTCAGGAGTTTGTCGGCAAACTGCTGGCTCAGTACTGCATCATACAGCATTACCGGAACGATTGGGTGGTCGCCTGGTTTGATATCAAAGCCGGCTTCTGTCATTTTGGTGCGGAAGTAACGGGTGTTGTACTCCAGTTTATCCCTGAGAGCTGTAGTAGCGCTTAACATTTTCAGTACAGAGATAGAAGCGCCTACGATGCTGGGGGCTACGGAGTTGGAGAAGAGGTAAGGACGGCTACGCTGACGCAACATGTCGATGATCTCTTTCTTACCACTGGTGAAACCACCGGATGCGCCGCCGAGGGCTTTACCCAGAGTACCGGTGATGATATCGATACGGCCCATTACATTACGGTATTCATGGGTACCGCGGCCGGTTTTACCCAGGAAGCCGGAGGAATGACTTTCATCGATCATCACTATCGCATCGTATTTGTCGGCCAGATCGCAGATCTTGTCCAGCTGGGCGATGGTGCCGTCCATGCTGAAAGATCCATCGGTTACGATAATACGGCTGCGGAGGTGAGCAGACTCCTGCAGTTTGGCCTCCAGGTCCGCCATATTGTTATGTTCATAACGGTAACGCTGTGCTTTACAGAGGCGTACACCGTCGATAATGGAAGCGTGATTGAGGGCATCGGAGATGATGGCGTCCTGTTCATTGAAGAGTGGTTCGAACACACCACCGTTAGCGTCGAAGGCGGCAGCATACAGGATAGTGTCTTCAGTACCAAGGAATTCCGCCAGTTTCTGTTCCAGCTCGCGGTGAATATCCTGGGTACCACATATAAAGCGGACACTGCTCATGCCATATCCATGGGTATCAATGGCATCTTTGGCCGCCTTGATCACGTCGGGATGGCTGGAAAGGCCCAGGTAGTTATTAGCACAGAAGTTAATAACGGTGTTTCCACCTACCTGAATCTCAGCTCCTTGTTCAGAGGTAATCACTCTCTCATTCTTAAAGAGTCCGGCGGAGCGTATTTCATCCAGTTCCTGTTGAAGGCGGGCAATGAATTTTTGGTTCATAGTAGCAGATTTTATAACCTGGTTCAAAGTTATGGCAATAAAAGTATTGCGATTCTGTCACCTATAGGGGCTTTTCTGGCAGGCCGGAAAAAGTTTGACGGGGGTGTAACATTTGGGGACTGCTCTGCGTCATAGTAATGTCTGCACGTCGATCCCGGGTAGATTGTTCATTGTGTAGTAACGGGGTCCGGACTGAGTTTAAATTTCCGCGCTATTGAAGGAGGCAACGTGCCATGCGGGAACTTGCCGTCCGGAAGCGATACGTGCTGGACAGGGGCGCACAGACAAAGAGTGGGATTGGAAAAGAGAAGGAGATGTGGTGGATATAAAGTAATTGTCGGACATTAGCACTAAAATCCCGCAACACCCGGATGACGGAAAAGGAGTACAATCAATGCGTGGACCTGTACGCGGACAATCTCTTCCGGTTTATTGTTAAAAATTTAGACCATACCGAGGACGCCAGAGATGTTGTACAGAATGCGTTTGAAATATTGTGGAAGCACTGTAACGATGTGCCTTTTGAGAAAGGCAAGTCATACCTGTTTACTGTTGCCTACCACAATATGATAGATCATGTCCGTAAGGTGAAGCGTATTACACTGGTAGACGAGTTTAAAGAAGAGACGAAGATCTCGGAGCAAAGGATCCATGACGCAAAAAAGGTATTGGAGAAAGCATTGGACAAACTCACGGATGTTCAGCGTTCACTGATACTATTGAAGGACTACGAAGGCTACAGCTATGAGGAAATAGGAGACATTATGCAGCTAAACCCCTCACAGGTAAAGGTTTATCTGCACAGAGCGAGGCTACACCTGAAACAGTACCTGGTGAAGATGGAAAATGTGATCTAGCACAGCTGGAGGGAATCGAGTAATATTGCATATTAATTATATGTTTTTGATTTGGTCGTTAATATAAACATATCGAACTACGAGGAATTCCTGCTCAGCGCCATTGATGGTGAGCTGAACGGGGAGGAAATGGCCGCATTGGAAGCTTTTATGCAGCAACATCCAGAGGTCCGGAAGGAACTGGCGCTGCTGGAGGCCACAAAGCTGCGCCCCGAAGAGGGAATGAAGTTTGATGCCAAAGAAATGCTCTATAAGAACACAGGCGTACTGTCTGCCACAAATTATGAGCGTTTCCTCCTGGATTATGTTGATAATGAACTGAGTGTATCCGGGAAAAGAGAGCTGGAGGCATTGATCAGCCAGCACCCTCATATGCAAAAGGACCTGTCGCTCTTACAGGCGGCCAGATTAACTCCTGATCTTTCTGTAACATTTGGTAATAAAGCATCGCTATATAGAAGAAGGGAAGGTACCACCGTACGTCCATTGTGGTGGTGGAGTGCTGCCGCCGCTGTGGTAGTCGGACTTAGCGTCTGGCTTCTTCCTGGTCAGCGTTCAGGAGAAAAACCACAAGTGGCTGTTAATCAGTCATCCACTAAGGGTAATTCACCTGTGGCAGAAGCAGAGCAGCCGGCTAAGGAACAGGCGAATACTTCATCTCTTGCGGATGTGGGTAGGCCAGGTGGCAATGCAGCCGAAGAAATGTCGGTAGCCGCTGCCGCTGAAGAAAAAAAGGAAGCAGAAATGGTTGCCCATACAGCAGGCAATACCCCTGGCAAAATTTCTCAGGGTAATGTCATCGCTCAGAATGGTATAGATAACAGGATAAATAAAAATGCCGTATCTGACGTAACTGTGAGTGAGCAGAAACAGGAAAACGGTATTGACCATCTGCCAGACAGCCGCCTGCCGGTACTGGCCAAGATACCGCAACCAGCGTCTACTTCCGGAGAAGTGGTGCAGCAGCTACAGGACAAGACAACACAACAGGAAAAGATATTGGCGCAAAATGTCACAGCTGTACCGGAAAAAACAGCCGTTATGGCAAATGCAGAGAAGATCAATGATGCGCCCCCTGTACCTGCGGCGCCGGCGAATGGTGAACTGGTGGTGGCCGTGACAATGAACGGAGACAGCAAACTGCTCAATGGAGTGGCCAACGTAGCCAGGTTCCTGTCCCGTAAAAAGAAATAATCCGATGAATGAACTTTTTTGATATGAAGTGTAAAGTTTTACGCTATTTATTGTTACTACTTATTGTAAGCGTTGGTGCAAAAGCCCAGATCGCCGACAGCCTGGTGGAGACTATCCAGATCAAAGGGCTGATCATCATGAAGGGAAAAGACACAAAGGGTAAGCGCATCTTCAAGGTCTATAACGATACTGCATATGCGAGGGAGCGGTTGAAAAAGAACCTGCAGACCAGGTGGTTTGTTGTGGATCTTGGGTTTAATAATTATATAGACCGCAGTGATTATAGCGGGGCTGTTGCTTTATCTTATTATGCGCCTAATGGAGTGTCTGATGTCTATAATAAGTCATTTACTTATTCTGCAGCCGGCTTGAATACCCTGGCCCCACGTGGAGGAAGCGCACCACTTACGCCATCTGAGTTTAAACTGATTACCGGAAAGTCGATCAATGTCAATATCTGGCTTTTCCAGCAACGGTTGAACATTTATAAACACAAATTGAACCTGATCTATGCCTTAGGAGTTGAAATGAATAACTACCGTTTTGCGAGAAATATTACCTATGTACCAGGATACCCCACCCAGATCATACGTGATAATGTGAATTTTTCCAAGAACAAGTTGTTCGCCGAGTACCTGAGCGTACCATTAATGCTGAATTTTAATAGTAATCCGGCCCGCCCTTCCAGAGCATTCAAAATGGGAATGGGAGTGATGGGAGGATACCTGGTAAAGGCCAGGACAAAACAAATCAGCAGGGAGCGGGGAAAGGAGAAGAAAGTGGATGAATTCAACCTCAACAAATGGAAATTAAGCCTGACAGGAGATGTCGGTTATGGACCTTTCAAACTTTATGGTAATTTTGCGTTAACTCCTTTACATGATTATGGCCTGGAACAGTATCCATTTTCAATAGGGATACGTTTTAATAGCTTTTAACGTTTTTTTGGGGGATCAAAATCTATTTTAAGTATGCGTTCTTTTATTGCTTTTCTGGCCTGTACCGGATTTATTGTATGGGCACATTCATGTGAGAAGAGAATAGTAGGTGTGAAAGTTTATGCCCATCAGCCGGGACAGAATGTTGGATTATCATTTAACGGCCTCTCTTATGAGCGCCCATTGTTTTTAGCTAATACGGAAGCCCCAGTGGCCATTGATGCGCTGTTTGTTAATATCGAGTACGGACCTAACCCCGAGCGCGACTGGAAAAGATAGGCCATTGCTCATCTTTTAGTTCCATTTAACAAATTCCTGTTGCCTCACATCCGGGCATTACCATTATATTTGGTAATGTTTTTTTTATTTTCAAAAACCAATACATGAACCTCATTAAAAAAGCAATCTCTTCATTGCTTGTAGCCTGTGCTATTTCTAATATTGCAGGTGCACAACAAAAGTATGAATGGAAGGAGGGCACATCCGGAGGATATACTTATAAGTATATCACCAACGATCCGATGAAGGCACGCTTCTACACCCTGAAAAACGGGTTGACCGTTATTCTCAGCGTTAACAAGAAGGATCCACGTATTCAGACCCTGATCGGTACCCGTGCTGGTAGTAACAACGACCCGCATGATCACACCGGTCTGGCCCACTACCTGGAGCACCTTCTCTTTAAAGGTACCCAGCAGTTCGGTTCACTGGACTGGTCAAAGGAGAAACCTTATCTCGATAAGATCGAGGGGCTGTATGATGCCTACAATCATACCAGCGACGCGACCGCCCGTAAAGCGGTATACCATCAGATAGACAGCGTATCCGGAATGGCGGCAAGGTATGCTATTGCCAACGAGTATGACAAACTGATGGCAGGTATGGGCGCACAGGGTACCAATGCGCATACCTGGGTGGAAGAAACGATCTATCAGGAAGATATTCCTTCCAATGTGGTAGACAAATTCCTGGCGGTTCAGGCGGAAAGATTCAAAGATCCGGTTTTCCGCTTGTTCCATACCGAGCTGGAAGCAGTATATGAGGAAAAGAACAGGGGCCTGGATAATGACGCCCGTAAGTCTTATGAACTGATGCTGTCTTCCCTGTTCCCAACACACAACTATGGTCAGCAGAGTACCATTGGTACGATAGAGCATCTGAAGAATCCTTCGCTGAAAGCGATCCGCGATTTCTATAACGCCTACTATGTGCCGGATAACATGGCCATCGTAATGGCGGGTGATCTCGATCCTGACCAGGTGATCAAACAGGTAGAGAAGAACTTCTCTTACATGCGCCCAAAACCGGTTAATGAGTACAAAGCTCCGGTAGAGAAACCAATTACAGCACCTATTGTAAAGGAAGTATTCGGTCCTGATGCGGAAAATGTCATGATTGCATTCCGTATGCCCGGAGCACTGGATGTAAAGTCCAATGTACTCCTGTCAGTAGTATCCGAAGTAATGAACAACGGTAAAGCCGGATTGCTTGACCTGAACATCAATAAACAGCAGAAAGTGCTGAGGTCAAGTGCAGGTGTAATGCCCTGGAAAGACTACTCTGTATTTAGCCTGAGCGGTACCGCCAAACAGGGACAGACCCTGGAAGAGGTAAAAGACCTGTTACTGGGACAGCTGGAAATCCTGAAGAAAGGAGAGTTTGACGAGACAATGGTAAAAGCCATTGTGAATAACGCCAAGCTGTCTGAACTACAGGGACTGGAAAGTAATGACACCCGTGCCAATTCATTGATGGATGGCTTTATCAAACACAGGGGGAAGAACTGGCTGACGGATGTTTCTTTTGTAGATGATATGGGTAAGGTGACGAAACAACAGATCGTTGATTTCGCCAATAAATACCTGGCCAACAACTATGTGTTAATTTATAAACGCAAAGGGGAAGACAAAAATATTCAGAAGGTAGAGAAACCAGCTATTACACCGGTGGAAGTAAACCGTGAAGCACAATCCACCTTCCTGAAAGAGATCAACGAAATGCCTGCGGCTAAGATCCAACCGCTGTGGCTGGACTTCAATAAAGATATCCAGAAGGGCAAACTGGGCGCTGCAGACGTGCTGTATGTACAGAATAAAGACAACGGCCTGTTCCGTCTGTACTACCGTTTCGAAATGGGTAGCTGGAACAATAAGCTGTTCCCATTGGCGGCTCAGTATCTCCAATACCTGGGAACAGATAAATACACTACTGAGCAGATCAGTAAAGAATTCTATAACATCGCCTGTAACTTCAGCGTATCCGCAAATACTGATGTCACTACCATCAGCATCACTGGTTTACAGGAGAATTTTGATAAGGCAGTATCCCTGTTTGAGCATCTGATGAAGAACTGCCAGCCGAATGAGCAGGCGCTGACAGCGTTCAAAGGCCGTATGACCAAAAGCCGCTCAGATAGTAAACTGAATAAAGGCAACATCCTGAAAGGCTTGGCGAGCTATGCAATGTATGGTTCAAAGAATCCTTTCAACAATCAGCTGAGCCAGGCGGAGCTAGACGGAATTACCGCGCAGCAGCTGGTAGATATCCTGCATACCTTGCCGGAATATCAGCATACAGTTATTTACTATGGTCCGCAGACACTGGACGCTGCTATTGCTGCTGTACAGAAAGAACATACTGTGCCTGCTGCTCTTAAGCCTGTACCTGCCGCTGTGAAGTTTGACAAGATAGATCAGGGTAACAACCAGGTATTGTTTACAGACTATGACATGGTACAGTCTGAAGTGAACTGGGTAAGAAACACAGACACATACAAAGCTGAGAACACCGCGCTGGTAGATATGTTCAACGGCTACTTTGGTGGCAACATGGGTTCTATCGTATTCCAGACCATTCGTGAGTCTAAGGCGCTGGCTTACTCTACCTACGCTTATTATGCTACTCCCGACAGGAAGGATGCCCGTTATTCTGTGGTGGCATACGTGGGGAGTCAGGCAGATAAAATGAACGAAGCCATCAACGGCATGAATGAACTGTTGAATGACATTCCTCGTTCTGATAAACTCTTCGAGACTGCCAGACAAAGTCTGAAACAGGACATCGAAACAGAGCGTATTACCCAGGATGGTATTATCTTCACCTACCTGGCAGCAAAGAAACTGGGACTGGATACCGATTACCGTAAAACAGTGTATTCACAGATTGACGGTATCACATTTGAAAATGTGAAGCAATTCCATGAACAGAACATTGCAAAGAAACCTTACACTTATTGCATCGTAGCTTCAGAAAAGAAGGTGAGCCTGGACGATCTGAAGAAGTATGGAGATGTGAAGAAAGTGTCACTGGAGGAGATCTTCGGTTACTAAGCAGAACAGCAATAATGCAAGATACATAGCGGCATAGCCGTATATATTCATGAACCATCCGGTTCCGTACAGAGATCATCTGACGGAAATTCCGGATGGTTCTTTATTTTTGCCATCTGAATTTTTTAACCATTTGCAATAATCAGTTGACGCTCAACGTTAATATTATGCAAAATCCCTGTGAAAATGAATCGTTATTGCTTGTTGATACTCCTGGTGCTGACACTGAGTGTATCCGGATTTACTACTAATAAAGGTGACGAGGATTACCTGTACAAAGTGAAAATACTTCCCGGCAGCATTAATCCTGACAAAGTATTTTTACTGATCGACAAAAGTGACTATCGGTTATATCTTTATGAAGATGTCACTTTGAAGAAGATCTACAAGGTAGTTTTTGGAAACAAAGACCAATCGGCTAAAAGACAGGAGGGAGACCGCCTGACGCCCGAGGGAACTTTCCACGTATTAAGCAAGAGAGTGGATAAGCTCTGGAATCGTTTTATGCTGTTGGATTATCCCAATGAAGCATCCTGGAACAAGTTCCATGAGATGCAGGAAAATGGAGAGATCTCTGCTGGCGCTACACCTGGTGGTGGTATTGGCATTCATGGTGTGGAATGGAATTCCGGAATACGGGATAATTATGTAGAGGGCCGCATTAACTGGACGCTGGGTTGTGTAAGCATGAAGAACAGTGACGTGAGTGAACTGTATGATATTATCAAGGTTGGGACACCTGTTGTAATAAGACGTTGATGCTGTAATGCACATAGCAGTGTGCATCTTTACCTTTACACTAAGAAACGCATTTGTAAGATCTTACATGCTATTCATGATTAAGAACGGTGCCACTATGGCCTGGCCAGGAGCATTGTAGTGATACCGGGTACCGCCTGGTATCATGATTATCATAAAGGCGGATGTTGGTCTTGTGAAGCACGCTTCATTCGGGTGGAGCGTGCTTTTTTTATTGGCCAGCGGCTACTACCTGGCTATCAGAAACTCCCGGACATGTTGTTTCCATTTTTTTCCTTCTCTCCTGCAGAACGATTGATGCCCGCAATCTTCAAAAATGACCAGCTCTTTTTTCTTCGTACCGAGATGCTTGTAAATGCTGATGGTCTCCTGCCTGGTAACGCGGGTATCATGTACGCCCCAGCACACTAATGCAGGCATGGTAATGCTTTGCGCATAGTCGGCCGGATTGTAGTTGAAGCCCCAGAAGCCATTCTCAATACCTCCCCAGAAAGTAAGCAGCTGTGAAAAAGGAGTGCCGGGTAACCCTACTGCCCGCATCCTGCCTTTGACAGCATCAGTAAGTGTAGCAAAAGAACATTCGAGGATCACCTTATCGGGGTGCAGGTGATAGGTTGGTACAGCTCTGAGAATGGCCGCGGCTCCCATACTAACGCCCCACAACATGACATGTTTTTCCCCTTTTTGCTGCACAAAGTTGTAAGCAAGCATCACATCTTCCGCTTCCTTATAACCGACTGTGCATACATTACCTTCACTGTTGCCATGCGCGCGAAAGTCGACCAGCAGTGCGTTATAGCCAAGTGTCCGGAAATACTCCGCTTCAGGAATAGGTCCGTCTTTGCTGCCGCCATAACCATGGAAGAGAATAACGGTTCCTTTGGCCGAAGGAATGGGCATCCACCATCCTTCCAATTGTAGACCGTTGCTGGTGGTCAGATGAACGATTTCATAGCTCACCTCAGGAGTATGTCTTACGACGGATTTTGAAATACGTACGCCAAGCAATAACATCTGCGCCTTTTCAAGGACGCTCATTTGTTCAGGGAGTCTATTCCTGAAGCTACCCGGGGCATAGAAATGGGTGAACTTCCAGGCATGGAAAGCGGCAATGATATTCAATAGGAGGAATAATAGCAGGAGTACGCGAAAGGTACGCTTCAGTAGCTTCATAGGGTAAAAGTAAAAAAAGCGGATGGATCAGTAATGATCCACCCGCTTTTTAACAGATTGTATTATCGTAAAGATAACGGCTGCTGTTGACTATCAGCAAGTTTTAATACCCTACGTTCTGAAAAAGATTTGGATAAGCGCTAAGCACTGACTGAGGTATAGGCAGTAGCGCATTTTTTGCCTGATATCCTTTGCTGCCCAGTACTGTCTGGGCTTTATTGTAAAGAACCAGACGAGCGAAGCGGAATCCTTCTCTATACAATTCTTCTTTATACAAGGTCTCTAATTCCAGCCTTGCATCGTCAAGATTTGTTAATGTGATAGCAGGTTTTTTACCTCTTGTGCGCACAATGTTGATCGCCTCATTCGCACCAGGAAGGTCTTCTTTTAGGATCTTGCCCATTGCTTTGATCAGATAGGTTTCGGTATAACGGATAGCCGGGCAGAAATTGACCGTCAGTCCTCCGCGAACAAAGTAATCCTTAAAAGGAGAATTCATATTGGCTGTAATATCCCAAATGATCTCATTGCTTGCAGGAGCGGTGAAGACCTTCGCAGAATCGGCCAGTGCATACCTCTTGGTTGCAATGACTTTATCTGTATAGCTGATAGCAGTATCACCATTTATTTCGAACAGTGCGACCCTTGCCATCAGCATATTGGCAGCAGAAGAGGTTATGTACCATGGTTTGGTTCCAGGGGCAGCATCCGGCAGTGCTGGTATCGCAGCGGTCAGGTCTTTTTTGATATTGTACCTTGTCAGGTATATGCTACCGGCAGAAATGGCTGTGGGCATCAGCAGTTGCTCTGTCATCGGTAATGTTCCGAAATAAGTTTGCAGTTCAAGATATAAATATGCGCGGAAAGCCTTGAGTTGAGCAATAAGAGCAGCTTTATCTCCCTGTATTCCATTCAGGCTGGCTAACATTCTGTTTAACTGGAAAATGCTGGCATAATGGGTCTTCCAGACATTTTCAACAATGCTGTTGGCCGCTGTATATTTAAACTGGTCCAGTTCACACCAGCCGGAGGGCAGGTTGGTGATCTGGCAATCTGCATCATCACTGAGCACACCGTCCAGCATGACCACCTGTTGGTGGGCAGCGCTGATCTTTAGATATTCGGTCGAGAATGCTTCTTCTACTGCAGCAAGCGTTGTATACGCGTGATTAATAGTGGTTCCGATCAGGGCTCTGGCTGTATTCACGGAGTCTTTCCTGACAGTGATCGTGAAGAACGGGGCTTCTGCTACATCGTTGTTGTTGATGACGAAATCGCCGTTCAGATCTCTGCATTTGAAATCGCCCGGGAGTACATTGTCTTGTACAGGTTGCGTTGGATCCTTGATCTCTGCCTCTGTCTGGAACAGTGTATCAGAAACTCTGGTCATGCCCTGGGCGTCACGCCAGGTATTGGTCTTACCACCTTTGGTGGCCACCATAAAATACACACCTTCGGGAATATCCTTGAAGGAAGCTACACCACTACTGTTGGTAGTAGCAGTATACGCGGGTTTCTTGCTCAGGTAGTCCTGCCGCGATGTAAATAATTCTACAGTTGCGCCATCTGCAAGTGTCCCTTTAGGTTGCTCAGGACTCCATTGGGTGGCGTCCCATACAGTAACAGTTGCTGTTGGTTGTTGCGGCTTAACTTCTGGTGCTACTTCGTCATCTTTGCATGCCCACAGACTGCATGACAAGGCAAGGAATAATAATTTCTTCATAGAGATCTTGTTGGTAATGGGAAACGTTAATTCAAGAGGTTTTTGTGAGAATTGTCCTGTTATATATTTTAGGTATAGGTTTTTCTTAATTCGGGTACGCAAAGATACAAAAAAAGGGCTGAACACGTCAGCCCTTTTTGTAATATGAATGTTATTTTCTCTTAAAGTCTTCCTTTCTTGATTTCATCTACCACTACTGGATCGAGTAGGGTGGAAGTATCTCCCAGGTTGTCCAGTTCTCCTTCCGCTATTTTACGCAGGATGCGGCGCATGATCTTGCCGGAACGTGTTTTCGGCAGGCCGCTTACAAACTGGATCTTATCTGGTTTGGCAATCGGGCCGATGATACGGGATACTGTCTGAAGAATATCTTTCTTGGTGAGTTCAGGATCGTGCGTCTGTCTTTCTGTAATGACATAAGCATAGATACCCTGGCCCTTGATATCGTGCGGGTAACCTACAACAGCACTTTCCACTACTCCGGCGTGCATATTAATAGCGTTTTCCACTTCAGCGGTACCGATACGGTGTCCGCTTACGTTGAGTACATCGTCTACACGGCCGGTGATACGGTAGTAGCCATCCTCGTCACGAAGGCAGCCATCTCCGGTGAAATAGAGGTTCTCGTAAGTGGCAAAGTAGGTGGTACGGCAACGTTCATGATCTCCATAGGTGGTACGTAACATGCCTGGCCATGGGAATTTGATACAGAGGTTGCCATTCACGTTATTGCCAGTCACTTCTTTTCCGTTCTCGTCAACGAGAATAGGTTGTATACCTGGCAGGGGCAGCGTAGCGTAACCAGGTTTTTCTTTGGTAACACCGGCGATTGGTGTGATCATAATACCACCGGTTTCAGTTTGCCACCAGGTATCAACGATCGGACAGCGTCCTTTGCCAATATGGTCTTTGAACCAATGCCATGCCTCTTCGTTAATGGGTTCACCCACACTTCCAAGTTTCTTCAGGGAGCTCAGATCTTTATGATTTACCGGACCCAGACCATAACCCATCAGGCTGCGTATAGCAGTAGGGGCAGTATACAGGATATTAACACGGTATTTATCAACGATAGACCATAAACGGCCGGCATCGGGATAGGTAGGCACCCCTTCAAACATCAGCGTGGTAGCGCCGGCGCTGAGAGGGCCGTATATGATGTAGCTATGACCGGTGATCCAGCCTACGTCTGCTGTACAGAAGTAAACCTCGCCCGGCTGGTACTGGAAAGTATTGACAAAGGTATAGTTGGCATACACCATGTAACCGCCACAGGTATGTACAACGCCTTTAGGTTTGCCGGTAGAACCGGACGTGTAAAGGATGAACAGCATGTCTTCTGCGTCCATTTCTTCAGCAGAACAAGGAGGATTACCCATGGTTTCCACCTGTTTGATCTCGTCTTCCCACCAGAGGTCACGGCCTTTTATCATGCTGACAGGCGTACGTGTGCGGGTGCATACAATTACTTTTTTAACGGAAGGGCAGCCCATGAGCGCGTCGTCAATAACTGACTTCAACGGAATGTCTTTATTGCCGCGGAAGGCACCGTCGCAGGTGATAACGAGGCTGGCCTGAGCATCCTGGATCCTGTCGGCAATAGACTGGGCGCTGAAACCGCCGAATACTACCGAGTGGATAGCACCTATACGGGCGCAGGCCAGTACGGCAATTGCCAGTTCGGGTATCATACCCATATAAATGCAGATACGGTCTCCTTTTTTAACACCGTTGTTCTTCAGCACATTAGCGAATTGGCATACCTTGTTATAGAGATCGCGGTAGGTGATGACACGATGGCGTTCTTCGGGGTCATTGGGTTCCCAGATAATTGCAGGTCTGTTACCCAGGGTACCAAGGTGACGGTCGAGGCAGTTTTCTGTAATATTCAGTTTACCGCCGGTAAACCATTTTACATCGGGGTCTTTAAAGTTCCATTCGAGCACCTTGTCCCATTTGCGCCGCCAATAAAAGTGATCAGCTACATTCGCCCAGAAGCCTTCCGGGTCCATTACGCTTTGCTTGTAATTCTCTTGATATTCTTCTAAGCTCTTTATCTGGTACGGATACGCCATAGCTGCAATCAGTTTTTGTTGGTCATTATAAGTAACGTGTTATGAATCTGCAGCTTAAATTTAGTAAAAATGGCCAATAGTCAATAACAATCCTCTATATGTGCAAAAAGTGTAAGAAGAGGCTTGGTAAGGGGTTTTCTGCTATGGGGCAGGAGGCGGGGTTAGGAAACTCTAAAGAAGGTCATAGGCATGAATGTCGGAGACTTAATTACTTTCTGGTTGGTTTTTTCCTGTATTTCTCACAGTACTGCCAGAAGCTCTCGTACACCTCGTCAAGAATCGCCATGATCTTTTCTTTTTCCGCGTTGCTAAGATTAGGAGTAATCCTTTCTTTGTCGCTACCGGGCTTCAGTGCGCTACGCATCTTACGATAGAATGTTGGAATGCTCCAGGCGCATTCTTCACATACGCGCTCACGAAAGTAGATTGGCAGATTGATCATCCTTGAATGCACATCCTGTAATAAATTGATGGGATGTGTCGTCGAAGGCATTGTTTTTTTCATTTTGATTGATTTTGATTAAATGTGTTAACGATTAATTGAGAGTTTTTCATCACTGTACTAATTATTATTGCGATATAAGCAAATATATTTATAAACCTCTTATCCTGAGAAAAATTGCACAACTATATTTTAAAAATATTATCACGTTTATAAATAGTTGTTTTATATGTATTTATATACATTGTTTTTTGTATCGTGAAAAATATTGTAAACATTTTTATCCGGAGAGGATCGTAAACGGAATTGTTGTCTGAAAATGATAGCGAACTGGCAATATTAAGGAGATAACTATATTGTCTATATGAATTTCCAATTGTGATAATGAAATGGAAATTATTATTATATTGTATGAATTGCACACCAATGCAATCCACTGTTAGTAAAATATAGCATAATGTCCAGGTTAATCCACATGGGCCAACGCCTTAAACAAATATTAAAGCAGAAGAAGATTAAGATAGTCGACTTTGCCGACATGGCAGGCTTCACCAACCAGATTGCGCATTATCATTTGCGTAAAAGTGATATGAAGCGGAGCACACTCGAAAAATTTTGTGAGATTATCAACATTACCCCCGAAGAATTTTATGAATGGAACAGCGTTCCTTCTTCCAATGGTGAAAAAGGAGGCGAGAGCACAGTAGTGCATCACGGAGACCGGCTGATGGAACTCATCGGAGAGCGGGGCCTGAATAAAACAAGACTGGCGAAACGCCTTGGTATGAGCCGGCGGACGATGTATAACCTTTTTGAAAAGGAAGTTTTCGGGGCTGAGGAGCTGGATAGGGTGGTCAGGGCCCTGGAGATGACGACCAACGCTTTTCTGCATCCTGGTTCAATGGAGGACTCGCGGCAGGCGGAGAACGACGAAATGCTCGCACTCCGGGAGAAATATTACAAACTGCTGGAAGAGCAT
Source organism: Chitinophaga sp. CF418 (assembly GCF_900142925.1). Classification (GTDB taxonomy): domain Bacteria; phylum Bacteroidota; class Bacteroidia; order Chitinophagales; family Chitinophagaceae; genus Chitinophaga. Next base: position 106,984 of record NZ_FRCN01000002.1, on the reverse strand, counting down.
AACCAGCTATTGAAAAGTTACTCCTCCCTGAAAGAAGGGCTTGAGACCGCTAAAAAAGATATTTTACAGTTACGTAAGCAGGCCCGTTCAAAAAAAGGGTAGTCAGGAAAAGGCATATCTGTTTGAAAGACACTATACACACGCAATAACCATATTCTTTTCATTTTCAATTCTCAGTGTTCAGAAAGGGATTCCCAGGTTTTTATGGTGTAATGAAATTATTATAGTTTTACGTGAAGTACTATAATGATAATGGTATTATCAAACCAGCTTTGATGAACTATCTGCCCAATGCATTTGATCCTCCTGTGTGGTATCTGGTAATGCCTGTATGCGGTGTTGCAGACCCGGTATTTACAGAGAAGCGGTATGCTGATATCCTGGCCGCCAGGTTGAATAATGACCAGCAGCATGCACTGATAAAAGTGGAAGACTATACTTTTATGCCCTCCGCCGTACACCTGATGATACGGGAGGTCGCTCTTTCCCTTGACATGTGGTGGCCCGCATTTATGGAGGCTATCCTGGAGGAGCTGAATAAAAAGTGGCCCGGGGGAAGTTTGTCATGGTGCGATTATACCTCCGAACGTATTGCGGATGCTGAAGCATTTGAGCACCGGGCCTATGAGTTGTTGTACCTGCCCGTATGGAAAGGACTGGCTACCGACCCTGAAGGTTATGCCTACAATAGCGTGAACAACAGGGCTAAGATTGACCTGTAAATTATAATAACAGGCTGCCAACTTCCTCCCAGCTGTTGACCCTTTTAAAACCAGTTACATTGATATTATGCGGAGCAGTGAACATCAGCGCTTCTCCTTTAAAGGGCTGCAGATTCTTTACATGGTCGTCTATCATATAGTCTGCCTGCACAATTGTTTTGGATCCACAGAATACAATATTCTGCCAGCTTATAAACGGATAGAACTCTGCCAGCCATTCCAGCTTCTCGGGTAATGAATTGGGGAACTCCATTGCGGCAGATACGATGAACACTTCATGTTTATCATATAATGCTTTGATCACTTCCTGGCTGTCTTTAATGACAGGTTTGTTCCTGAAGAACCCCGGCTCATATAAGAACCCGCGTATCACTTCCTTACCATGGGGAAATCCGGACGTTTCCGGGTGTCCGTATAATGCTGCTTTATCTACCTGCACGCCATAGCGTTCGGCATACCAGTTAATATATTGCTGGGTAGTATCTGCCATAACGCCATCCATGTCTATTGCAATTCTTGCCATATTCTGCTGTTTTTTGCAAAGTTACCCATTTTACTGAAAATACATAGCATGTTATTGCAGAATGTTTCATATTTTTGCAGGAAATTGCAAGATTATGCTGAAAGAAGAGCGGTTTGATTATATACTCAAGAAGTTGCAGACAGACCATAAGGTATTGCACACAGAGCTGAGTAATGATCTGCAGGTATCTGAAGATACCGTGCGGCGCGACCTGGAAGTACTGGCCCAGAACGGTCTGCTTATCAAGGTCAGGGGAGGCGCTATTCCGCATTCTCCCAATCCTTTCGCTTTTAATGAACGCATCCTGCTCCATGAGGACGATAAGAGGGCTATTGCTAACAAAGCATTATCCTTTCTGCATAATGGGCAGACCATTATTATGGACGGAGGAACTTCCACCTATGCCCTGGTAAAACTGTTCCCTCCTGATCTTCAGCTCACCGTTGTAACACCTAGTGTTCCCATCGCTATGCAATTAATGGAGCACCCGGGAGTAGATGTGATACTCACCGGTGGAAGGATCTTCAAAAGCTCTCAGGTCACTTCCGGGCTGGATACTATCAGGATGCTGGAAAAGCTGCGGGCTGATATCTGTTTTATGGGAGTATGCAGCCTGCACACCGAAGTAGGGGTAACAGGGCCGGATATGGACGAAGCGGCGGTGAAGAACGTAATGGTACAGTCGGCCAATAAGGTGATCGCCCTGGTGACCAGTGATAAGATGGGGACTGCGGAGCCCTATAAGGTATGTAATATAACAGCAATGGATACCATCATAACCGACGAAGCCGGTTTAGCCCTGGCGGCGCCTTATCGCCAGCTGGGAATAAATGTTATCTGACAAAACAGCCAACTTTTAGAATTTCAAAGTATCAACAATATGGAATTGACAATCAGTCATTCGCAAAAAAGAACGACACGCATTGCCGTAAGCGCCTTGTTTTTTCTGACTGGACTATGCTTTTCGAGCTGGGCCTCCAGGATTCCGGCTATCCAGGAAAAGCTGCACCTTTCCGAAGGTGCACTGGGTAGTATGTTATTGGCGCTCCCCATCGGCTCTATGTTATCCATGCCGGTGGCGGGTGTAATGGTAAGTAAGTATGGTAGTCGTCAGGTACTGATGATAGCCGGTTTATTATATGCAGGGGTATTGCCTACGCTGGGCTTAACCGAAGCAAGCTGGCAGTTATTCGGTTGCCTGGTATTGTTCGGCTTTTGTGGCAACCTGGCCAATATTGCTGTAAATACACAGGCAGTGCTTGTGGAGGCGATGTATGGCCGCTCTATAATGGCCTCCTTTCACGGACTTTGGAGCCTGGGAGGATTTGCCGGTGCATCCATCGGTTCAGGTATGGCCGCGCTGGCAATAGTGCCTTACCAGCACTTCCTGCTCATCATGGTGCTGGGTATCGCCATTGTAGGTGTTGCTATCAGATATGCAGTGACACACGATGCGCCAGCCGGAACAGAAAAGACCCCTCTGCTCGCCTGGCCCGATAAGGTGCTGCTGACGCTGGGGATCATCGCTTTTTGTTCTATGATCTGTGAAGGGACGATGTTCGACTGGAGCGGGGTATATTTCAAAAAAGTGGTAGGCGCTTCGGAGAGAACTGCCGGTCTGGGTTATACCGCATTTATGAGTACGATGGCCGCTTTCCGCTTTGTGGCCGACTGGCTGACCGTACGTTTCGGTACTAAACGGATGTTGCAGCTGAGTGGGGCGCTGACAGCAGGCGGATTGCTGATAGCTGTAACGTTGCCATACTTCAGCACGGCTATATTTGGCTTCCTGCTGGTAGGAGCTGGTGTATCTTCTGTGGTACCGCTGGTATATAGTGCGGCAGGCCGTAGTAAGCCGTCATCTCCCGGTATGGCCCTGGCAGCTGTATCCACTATCGGTTACCTGGGCTTCCTGGCTGGTCCTCCGTTGATCGGATTTGTTGCACAGGCTACCAGTCTGCGTATTTCGTTTACAATTATTGCCCTGATGGGGATGTTTATAGCGGTAATGAGCAAGAAAGTAAAAGCGTAAGTTTAGTATCAAAGTGAAAACTTTGGGAAAGGTCGCATGTTTGTAGCCCCCGGTGCAACCAGGGGGAGAAAAATAGAGGGGGCTGATCGCAGTGATTAGCCCCCTCTGATATTGTGAAATAAAGAGATGATTATTTTTTAACAATTTCCACCGTATAAGAGGTGTTATCGAGCCTTACTAAAGTAACCAGCTGAGGCGTCATTTCCAGTATCTTCACCTGGTAGGAATAAAAGTTATTGTACTCAATACCATTGTTGTCTACCACTATGGTCATGATCTTTGTTTCCGGATTGAATGACCATCCGCCTTTTTCCAGTTTGCTCACTATTTGTGTGCCATAGTTCAGTTTATCACACGTAGAATTATCCATGACTACACGGGAGAGGGTAGCGGAGAACAATTCACTGTATTCATTCTGGTCTGTAAACATCAGGTCATATTTCGTAACCGCTGTTATAGCCGCAATGCCCTCAAAACAGCTCTGCTGATTATTCAGACAGTATTGCACCTTGCCATTCACACAGGCAAAATTGGTACGGGATGTATCCGGAATATAATAGTTCTGCCATACGCCATTTGCATCAGTTTTTCTATTCACTTTCCAGCTGCCCACAAAATCCTGATAGTCTGCAATACCATTCTGGCTGTGAATACGTACATGCGCCAATACCTTGTTGCTGACATGGCCCAATGAATCGTAAGCGGCGTAGGAAAGGGATAGTGTGTCGCCTATTATGTATTTGGGTAGTTTGACGATAATGGAAGAGTCTACGTAGTCACCCTCACGGAACAGGGAGTTCTGCACCTGGGGCGCCTGCCTGTAAAAGCCACGGTTGGTAGAATAATCCACTTCAAAATGCACACTGCTTCCAACGATGGACACATAATAGCCCTTGATCGTTGACTCATAATAGCTGAAGGTAGGCTTAATAACTATGTAACGGCCGCTAATGGCGTCTACAATATTTTTGTTTTCAACCAGAACAGGAGTACCGCTGGCGGTTGTCGCCGCAGGGATGCTTCCTGGGGTGGAGATACCAAAAGCAACTTTTACTTTGGAGGCCAGCGCAACTCTGTCGTTCAGATAAACAGTGTCGATTTTTGTCGGTTGCTCAGTGTCGCCGCCCTGGTCGTCCGAGCTTTTTTTACAGGCGTTAAATGCAAGACTGCATGCCAGTATTCCGAAAAATAGAATTTTTTTCATCAGGTATCAGGGTTTGAATTAAAGATCAGATATATAATTACTGTTATTTAAAAATACTGCGATCTAATGCTCATCGTTCGTTTACAAGTTTCTTTTAGTCTCTAAAGTATTGCCACCCCATTTACTTCATAAGTATAATATGATCATTAAATCATATTAATATACGGCTATATCCTTCTCCGGGATTCGCTACGGTGCTAAGGAATTAAGTTTTTTCATACCGGGTGGAAAAAGCGCAATAACAGTTTCGCTATAAATATATGTGTTTTTCCGGATATGTGGGAGGTCTCACTACAGAAACATGGGAAGTGGCGGGAAAATATGTGTATTAATATTATTCATCAGGCTAAGGGCTTGTCAGTAAAGGATTTGCAGGTCTGGCAATCAGAAGGCGTTAAATTTAATTGCAACTTTAAACTTTGAAACCCTTAATTTTGCACGATTTTTTTGTCTGGTGAATGGTATTAAAATCAGTTAGGTTTTAAATTTTTCAATAGAATACGCAAATGCCGAAAGATTCTTCTATCAAATCTGTTCTTATTATTGGTTCTGGTCCTATTATTATTGGCCAGGCTTGTGAATTTGACTATTCCGGCTCCCAGGCAGCCCGTTCGCTGCGTGAGGAAGGTATCAGGGTAGTGTTGATCAATTCCAATCCGGCTACTATCATGACTGACCCTATGATGGCCGATAAGGTATACCTGTTGCCGTTAACGGTAGAAAGTATAGAACAGATACTGGAAGAACAGCAGATTGATGCCGTACTGCCTACCATGGGTGGACAGACAGCGCTGAACCTTTGTAAAGAAGTGGATGAGCTGGGAATATGGCAGAAATATAATGTTCGCCTCATCGGTGTGGACATCAAGGCCATCGACAAGGCTGAAGACCGCGAACAGTTCCGTCAGTGGATGATTCAACTGGGAGTACCGGTTGCGCCGGCCAGAACTGCCAACTCCTTCCTGGAAGGAAAAGAGTTTGCGCAGGAAATAGGATTCCCCCTGGTAATCCGTCCATCCTTTACCCTGGGTGGTACCGGAGGTGGTTTCGTACATAGTAAAGATGAACTGGACGAAGCACTGCAACGCGGTTTGCAGGCATCCCCCATCCATGAGGTACTGGTAGAAAAAGCAGTACTGGGATGGAAAGAGTTCGAACTTGAACTGCTGCGTGACAGCAAGGACAACGTGGTGATCATCTGTACTGTAGAGAACCTGGACCCAATGGGTATCCATACCGGTGACTCCATCACTGTGGCGCCTGCCATGACCCTGAGCGATACTGCTTTCCAGGACATGCGTAACAAGGCCATGATGATGATGCGTGACCTCGGTAACTTCGCCGGCGGTTGTAACGTACAGTTCTCCTTGAACCCGGAAAACGAAGAACTGATCGCTATCGAGATCAACCCTCGTGTAAGCCGCTCTTCCGCACTGGCATCCAAAGCCACCGGTTACCCTATCGCTAAGATCGCTGCGAAACTGGCTATCGGTTATACACTGGATGAACTGGAAAACCAGATCACCCAAACTACTTCCGCTTTCTTTGAACCTGCGCTGGACTACGTGATCGTAAAAATGCCACGCTGGAACTTCGATAAATTTAAAGGTGCTGACCAGACCCTGGGGCTTCAGATGAAGTCTGTAGGTGAGGTAATGGCTATCGGCCGTACTTTCCCTGAAGCTTTGCAGAAAGCCTGCCAGAGCCTGGAAAACGATGCACTGGGCCTCGGTTACTACGGGAAATCTGCCATGAAGAGTGAGCAGCTGCTGGAAAGACTGAAGACGCCTACCTGGGACCGTATCTTCCGTATCAAGGACGCCCTGATGGAAGGTGTTTCTGTGAAACACATCCACCAGATGACCTATATCGATAAGTGGTTCCTCAACCAGATCAACGATATCGTGAACATGGAAAAGCAGCTGAAGGAACATGATCTGGATACTGTACCAAAAGAACTGCTGAGCGACGCCAAGAAAATGGGCTTCTCCGACATGCAGCTGGTACACCTGTTCGGTAACTGCGAAGAAGACGAAGTATATCAGAAACGTAAAGCACTCGGCATCTCCCGTACCTATAAAATGGTAGATACCTGCAGCGCTGAGTTTGAGGCTATCACGCCATACTTCTATTCTGCCTTTGATACTGTAAATGAAAGCAAACCTTCAGATAAGAAGAAAATAATAGTACTGGGCTCCGGTCCTAACCGTATTGGTCAGGGTATTGAGTTCGACTACTGCTGTACGCACGGCTTACAAGCGATCCAGGAAGCAGGATTCGACGCTATCATGGTGAACTGTAACCCTGAAACAGTATCAACCGACTTCGATATGGCCAACAAGCTGTACTTCGAACCGGTATTCTGGGAACACCTCTGGGAGATCATCGAGCTGGAAAAACCAGAAGGGGTGATCGTTCAGCTGGGCGGACAGACAGCCCTGAAGCTGGCTAAACGCCTGGAAGAAAAAGGTGTTAAGATCATTGGTACCTCTTTCGACAACATGGATATCGCGGAAGACCGTGGCCGTTTCTCCGACCTGCTGAAAGAACTGAAAATACCTTATCCGAACTATGGTACAGCATATACTACTGACGATGCAATAGAAGTAGCCAAAGAAGTAGGTTACCCTGTGCTGGTGCGTCCTTCTTATGTACTGGGTGGTCAGCGTATGCGTATCGTGATCAACGAAGAAGAACTGGAAGCATCTGTACTCAGCCTGCTGAGACACCTGCCGGGTAATAAGATCCTGATCGACCACTTCCTGGATCGTTGCCAGGAGGCAGAGATCGACGGTATCTTTGACGGAGAGAACTTCCACGTAATGGGAGTAATGGAGCATATCGAACCTGCCGGTATCCACAGTGGTGATAGTAACGCGGTATTACCAGCGTTCAACCTGAGCCCACTGGAAGTAACCACCATGGAATACTACGCAGAGAAGATCGCCCGTGCACTTGATATCCGTGGTCTGATCAATATCCAGTTTGCTGTTAAAGGCGGACAGGTATATGTGATCGAGGCTAATCCACGTGCTTCCCGTACTACGCCGTTCATTGCAAAAGCATACCAGGTACCTTACCTGAACATTGCTACCAAAATAATGCTGGGTGTGAAGAAACTGACAGATTTCAAGATAGAAAAGAAACTGAACGGTTTTGCCATCAAAGAACCAGTGTTCTCCTTTAACAAGTTCCCGGGTGTAAATAAAGAACTCGGCCCTGAAATGAAATCTACCGGTGAAGCTATCCGTTTCATCAAAGATCTCAGGGACCCTTACTTCAGGACCCTGTATAAAGAGAAGAGCATGTATTTGAGTAACAAATAAGGGTAACCATTTATCATACTAAAGAGGGCGGACCAGGTACCTGGTTCGCCCTCTTCTCATATAATCTTAACTTGCTCCTGTTTGTATTAAGTCCAGCTCAAGTCCACCTCAAATCCATATCAAAAGCACCCTAAAGCCCTCTATAATACAGGGGAAGAGCGGGTGTCTCCCCGGGGAATGTTCACTTGATGTCTCCTTTGTTAAAATAACATCACTTCCGATGTTTGGTTCAACGATAGGCTACAGTTGCCTATTCCGCCCTTACGGGCCCGTTTGGCTTCTTCACCGCAGGAGCATCTTTGATTTCCTTCATCAGTAATTCCACTGTTTTCTCCAGCTGTGGATCCTTACCTGCAATAACATCAGCCGGGGTCATTTCCACCTGAACATCGGGCGCTACGCCTTTATTTTCAATAATCCATTTGCCGTCTTTACTGAAGATGCCTAGTCGTGGCGCCGTCACAAAACCACCATCCATTAGCTGCGGATAATTGTAGATACCAACCAGGATACCCATAGTAGTGGTACCTACCAGTGGCCCCAGCTTCTTTTCGTGGAACATGAATGGCATCAGGTCACCACCGGAACCTGCATAGCTATTTATGATCATGGCTTTCGGGCCGAATATGGCGTTGCCCGGAGTGGTCATCGGTTGGCCTTCACGGGTACCCCAATAGTTCAGCAGGTCACGGTTCAGCAGGTCTATTACATAGTCTGCCGCCGATCCACCGCCATTAAAACGTTCGTCTATAATCACGCCTTTCTTGTCCAATTGGGAGAAGTAGTAACGGTTGAAATAGTTATAACCATCGCCGCCGGTATTAGGCATGTAGACATATGCCAGTTTACCATTACTGAGCTGGTCCACCTTTTTACGGTTATCCTCCACCCAGTTCATATGGCGCAGCATTACCTCATTGGTGACAGGCACCACGATATATTCCTTTGCGCCGCTTGTATCCGGCCGCTGATTCACCAGTATGCGTACCTGCTTGCCGGCGGTGGCCTGGAACAGGCTGTAAAGATTGGTCTTTGCATCCAGGGGAACACCATTCACGGCCAGTAGATAATCTCCTTCTTTAACATTGATGCCTGGCTTTGTAAGCGGCGACTGGAACTGTGGATTCCAGTTCAATCCGGAATAGATCTTCGCAAAGCGGAAACGACCATTTTCAATGCTGTAATCGGCGCCGAGCAGGCCTACAGATTCAGTGATCGGTTTAGGAAAATCTCCCTGGCTAACGTAGCTATGACCTACAACCAGTTCACTCATCATTTCGTTGAAGAGGTAGTTGAGGTCGTCCCTGTGGCCCACATAAGGCAGAAAACGTTCGTATTTCTTTTTCACAGCTTTCCAGTCAGCGCCATGCATATTGTCTACATAAAAGAAGTCGCGCTCTATGCGCCATAGTTCATCAAACATCTGCTTCCATTCTGCCGCAGGATCCACCAGGGTACGGATGTTGGCTATGTTCAGCGTGCCTTCACCCACATTTGATTTGCTGGCGGTACCCACAATACCGGCTGCCGTAGAGGTGACATACAATAGTTTCTCTCCATTCTGGCTCACGGCATAGCCATTAATCCCATTCAGGAGCACATCACTTTTGCGTTTCGCGATATCGTAACTATAAAGGGTATTATCTGACTGGTATAACAACTTGCCATTCACCAGGCCATTCAGTTGTCTATAGCTTTGCGCCGGCAGGGGAAGCGCCACTATGCGCTGGTCAATATTCTCCAGGTCTATGCGTGTTTGTTTGGAGGTATCTTTAGCACCTGCCTCTTTTTTCTCCTGTTCATCGTCACTCTCAGGTGCAAGCGGTGAAGGAACATTGTTGGCCAGTACTACGGCATAAATGCTGCTAAGGGTATTACGCTCAAAAGAGGTCATATCCAGCCAGCCAGTATTCTGCGCATAGTTGGTGCTCGCATAGAAGAACAGGTATTTACCGTCTTTGCTGAATACCGGCTCATTCGCCTCGCTGCGGCCATCAGTGAGTTGAGAGCTCTTTTTGTCTGCAAGGTTATACAGGAAGACTGCCTGCAGGTTGTTAGGAAGCCTTTTGTTATATGTGATCCAGCGGGAGTCAGGGCTCCAGTTAGGGTTGAAGTTCTGGTCAGGACGATCGTAAGTGTCTTCATCTATCTGGCTGATCTTCTTGCTGTCAAGATCTACGTATTGCAGGCGCAGACGTTTATCCCTGAACACGATCTTTTTGCTATCCGGCGACCAGACAGGGTTATAATAAAAGCCAGGTTCCAATGGTATAATAACAGCAGGTTTCTCGCCTTTCTGATCGCGGATATGCAGCGCGTATTCGCCACTGGCATCAGAGAAATAGGCTATGGATTTACCATCTGCAGACCATGCCGGGGTACGTTCATGAATGTCGGTGGTAGCGGTAAGATTGCGTACATCGCCTTTGTCAAGAGGCAAGGTCAATACATCGCCTCTGAACTGTACCACAGCCCTCACACCAGTAGGAGAGAGGCTGATGCTGCCGAGTGTATTGAGAGACGCATTGACATAGTGAGGGCGTTTATAAGGCAGATCTGCCTGCAGGCTGATACTGAGTGCAGTGCTCTTGCCTGATGCAGCATCCCATTTGTTAATGCGGCCCTCTTGTTCATATACAAGTGTTTTGCCGTCAGAGAAAAGTGTCTTTACGTCAAAGTCTTTGTGGTTCGTTACCTGTGTAACCGTCCGGGCAGATAGGGAATATCGGAAGACGTTCATGGTGCCGTTACGGTCACTCAAAAAGTATACATCATTGCCTAGCCATACAGGATGAACATTATTGGAGCCTGCGTCAGGGATCTCCGTTACGGCATTTGTCTGGTTATTAAATATCCAGACCCGTGGCATATTACCGCCCCTGTAGTGCTTAAACGGATGATAAGTACCACCTCTTTCCGTTGGATCGGGAAGTTTAATATAGGCGGTATATAGTCCGTCAGGTGAGATGTTGCCCTGGTGTGCTTCCGGCATTTTCAGCTTTACCGGCATGCCTCCATCTAAGCTTATTTCATACAGTTGCTGAAAGCGGGGCGAGATTGACTGACGTGTGGATGCGAAAAGGATCTTATCATTACCATGCCATCCACGTATGATATCAGCATCGGGATGGTATGTAATACGACGGGGAATGCCGCCATTTGCAGACACGACATAGATGTCAAGGTTGCCTTCATAGTTGCCGCTGAAGGCGATCCATTTGCCATCAGGCGATATCATAGGATCCAGTTCTACATCGGGATTGACAGTAATACGCTGAGGGTGCTGCCCGTTTTCATCTGTTGTCCATATGTCGCCGGCATAGTTGAAAGCGATCTGATGTTGGCTGATAGATGGGGAACGCAGTAACTGGGTCTCTGCTGACTGTGCCCTCGCCGTGAGACAGGCAATACCTGTCAACATAAGCAGGGTAATAGGTTTTCTACGCATTTTGTTGGTGTTAAGCAGTTGATGTGTATGTACTAATTTATACTTTTTCCCCGGGAATAAGGGATGGCAAATAGCGCGGAGGCAGTTGCAGAGCAATATCTGTTTTCTGTTAGGCTGTGTGAACCTTGAAGGAAAAATTAATATCCCCATCTAAATGATGTATTTAACAAAACGCAATAGGCTCCTTTAGGAGGCTCCGTGTATGTAGCGCGCGGTGCAGCCCCGGGGGCAACAACGCATTCAACATAACGCAATAAGCTCCGTCAGGAGCCCCGTGTTTGTAGCCCGGGGATTTATCCCCGGGGAACATGTTGATCGCCCACCAAAATGTCTCCCGGAGGGGATGTATTCGGTGTATATCCGGTGGAGTCTATATCCTATAGGCGCTCTACTATAGCATTACAGGCACTGTTCTATAGCCAACGCTATACAAAAGCTATTGTAATGCAGGACTAGAGAGCCGATAGGTAGGACGTCGAAGTATAGTTGGAGCGAAGTCAGACCGGGTTAAAGGCGGGTGAACCTAAAGCCCTCAGGCTTTTTCATAATAAGTAATAATTGCCTTGAAGAAGTATAGGAAGGTCTTAAAATAATCAGAGCCTGATGAAGATCAGGCTCTTTCTTTTCCCTCAAAATAACCATTAAAGACACGACTATTTATGTGTATAAATAGCGTGACCGGTAATGCAGTTTACTATAAATATTAAATATTAAAAAGATGTTAACTAATCAATAACAGATGTGGAAATGTATAATTTATTAATATGCTGTAAAACAGTTAATTAACAAACATCGAATTTTATGAATATGTAAAAAGGATCCTATTTTAAAAATATTTTTTACTCTTTGAACTTATCAAGGGGGTGGATATTTATCATACCTTAAAAACATATTTCATGTGTGAAAGCTTTACTTTCACTACTTGAATTCGTTAACCATATTAAGTTGTCATGTTTGTAGCCTTTTTGAAGCGTGCGCCATTTCTGCGCCTGATTTTATCCTTATCCGCCGGTATATCAGTACAGTTATATATGCCGTTTAATCTGCTAATACTTATTACTGCAGCGGGTTTGCAAGGAGTGGTATTATTTGTTTTCAGAAAATTGTCTTTTCGTATCCGCTTTCAGTATGATTGGCTACGTGGTACTGCCTTGCAACTGCTGATTGTCTGCAGTGGGAGTTTGCTGGTATATCAATCAGACATCCGTCATAGCAACTATTATTTTGATACGTTGATAAGACCGGGAGACTTGCTGCTGGCGACCATAAGTGAGCCATTACAGCAAAAGGTACGTTCGTATAAAACTGTCGTCAGCATACATAATATCATACGTGATAACATCAGCATACCGGCAAAAGGAAAATTGTTAGTATACCTAACAAAAGACAGCGCCGCAGGACGTTTGCAATACGGCGACCGATTACTGATGCCCTCGCAGACGATACCCGTGCAATACAGTGGTAATCCAGGCGCTTTTGATTACCGTCGTTATTGCGCAAGCCAGCAGATATACCATCAGGTTTTCCTGAGATCAGGTGGCTGGAGACGCCTGCCAGAAAGGGAGGAAAACCTCATCATGCAATGGATACAGCAATGCCGCGAATACTGTTTATATACACTGCAGCAATACATTGGCGGCCGGGAAGCCGGACTGGCAGCAGCCTTACTGATAGGCTACCGATATGATCTGGACAGGGAAATGGTGCAGGAATATACCAATACGGGTATTGTGCATATTATCGCTATTTCCGGCATGCACCTGGCTCTTATCTACGGTGGACTACTATGGATATTGCGCTGGTGGCCAAAGCACCGCTTTTCAGAGGGTATCAAAGGAGTCCTTATCATCCTGTTATTATGGGCGTTTACTTTATTGACAGGAGGCGCTGCCTCTGTATTACGTGCAACCGTGATGTTTACCTTCATCACTGTAGGAAAATTTATGCTGGACCGCTATACGAACATATACAACACGCTGGCAGCATCAGCTTTTCTCTTGCTGTGCTATGATCCGCGCTTGCTGATAGATGCGGGGTTTCAACTATCCTATCTGGCCGTGTTGAGTATCGTAATTTGCTACAGGCGCATATACTATTTATTCCAGCGCAGTAATAAATGGCTGGATAAGTTATGGGATATGATGGCACTGACAGTAGCCGCGCAGGTATTGACATTACCGGTCTGTCTCTATTACTTCCATCAGTTCCCGGTTTTCTTTCTTCCCGCAAATATGCTGGCCGTGCCCTTATCGACTATTGTGCTCTATGGTGAGATCCTGCTGCTGATACTGGGAGGCGTGCCCATACTGGCGCATGGTACAGGACTGGCTTTGCAAATATTGATGAAATGGATGAACAATGCAGTTAGCTGGATAGGGCATTTGCCCGGTGCATTGATCACAGATATCAATATGCCTCCAGGTAGCGTGATTTGCCTGTATGTCTGCATAGCCGGCTTGCTCATCTGGTGGTTGTATCAGTGGCGGCAGGGACTACTGATGGCCCTGACAGGCGGCGCTGTTTGGGGTATTTGCTTAATGTTATCGCGGATAAATGAACAGTATCAGTATAAAATGGTTGTTTATAATATACCCGGACATACCCTGGTAGATGCCATTCGTGGACACCGGATAACAGCCGCCGGCGATATGGAGGTGATAAGGAATGACTCTTTATACAATCGCTATTTAAGACCTGCACATATTTTGTATGGCCTGAAACGGCGCTTGAATACAGGCGGCGATAGTGCCGGTGCTGCATTTGCCGGTTTACATATCCTAACGCTGGGGCAAAAACGGCTTGTTATTGTAGATGGCGCCCTTCCACGGGTTGATCCGCAGAAAAAATTCCGGACAGATTATCTTTTACTATCACATAATCCACATGTGGATATCAGACAATTGGAGCGGATGTTTGATGTGGGATGTTATATTTTTGATGCTTCCAGCACGCTGCGGAACATTCAACAATGGAAAAGTGATTGCTACGTGCTAACTTTGCGCTTCTTTTCGGTTCCGGATCAGGGAGCCTATGTTGTAAATTTCTAATGATTTCCATACATGCAAAAGCAAATTAAATCAGCGTTGATCTCCGTTTTCTATAAAGATAACCTGGAGAACATTGTAAAAAAGTTAGGTGAACAGGGAGTAACTATTTATTCGACTGGCGGTACCCAGAAGTTCATTGAGGACCTGGGAGTGAAGTGTGTAGCGGTGGAAGAGTTGACAGCGTATCCATCTATTCTGGGCGGACGTGTAAAGACCCTGCATCCAAAAGTATTCGGAGGCATTCTGGCTCGTCGTGAGAATCCACAGGATCTTGAGCAGCTGCAACAGTATGCTATTCCTGAGCTGGACCTGGTGATCGTAGACCTGTATCCATTTGAGGAAACAGTGAAGAGCACCAAAGAAGAACAAACAATTATTGAGAAAATAGACATCGGTGGTGTATCTCTGATCAGGGCGGCAGGCAAGAACTACAAAGATGTAGTGATCGTTGCTTCCAAAGATCAGTATGCTGACCTGGAAAAAGTACTGACAGACAATGGCGGCGCTACCAGTGTGGAAGAACGTAGAGCGTTTGCAGCAAAAGCATTTGAAGTATGTGCTAACTACGATGTGGCAATTGCACAGTACTTCCTGAACAATGAGCCGGCTGCATATTTCCAGGTATCTGCTCCGCAGGGCCAGGTAATGCGTTATGGAGAAAACCCTCATCAGAAAGGTGTATTCTACGGTAACCTGTCTGAGATCTTCAACAAACTGCACGGTAAGGAACTGTCTTACAACAACCTCGTGGATGTGGATGCTGCCTGCCAGCTGATCCAGGAGTTTACAGAAACCACTTTTGCAGTGATCAAACATACCAACGTATGTGGTATTGCCAGCCGTCCTACATTAAAGGCTGCATGGGATGCTGCACTGGCGGGCGATAAAGAAAGCGCGTTTGGTGGCGTATTGGTAACCAATGCGGTAATTGATAAAACTACTGCCGAATCCATCAGCGAGATCTTCTTCGAAATATTGATCGCTCCGGGCTTTGATGCCGATGCACTGACTGTACTGCAGGCCAAAAAGAACCGTATCCTGTTGCAGCAATTGCAGCCGGTGAAAGCGCCTTATGTATACAAGAATGTCCTGAATGGCGTATTGCTGCAGGAAAATGATAAGGGTAACTTCCAGGAGTGGAACGAAGCCGGCGCAAGACCAGCCACCGCTGCTGAGAAGGCAGACCTCGAATTTGCCAACATCGTATGTAAGCATCTGAAATCCAACGCTATTGCTTTGGTAAAAGATAAACAACTGATCGGTAAAGGCTGTGGTCAGACCTCCCGTATCGACTCATTACGTCATGCCATCGCCAAGGCTGCCCAGTTCAGCTTCGATCTGAAAGGTGCTGCTATGGCTTCTGATGCATTCTTCCCATTCGATGACTGTGTACGCATTGCTCATGAGGAAGGTATTACATCTGTGATCCAGCCGGGTGGTTCCGTAAGAGATAATGATTCAATAGAATTCTGTAAGCAGAACGGTATGGTAATGGTGATGACGGGTACCCGTCACTTCAGACACTAAGTCTTTCGGCTATAAAAGCATATAAAAAAGCACTGGCAAACGCCAGTGCTTTTTTGCTAAAAATTCTTTACTATTGTCATCTAAGCTATGGCATTTTTACACCATAATATCATGAAGGATGCAGATGATGCAGTGTTGATACAGGAGTTCAAAAGCTCCGGTCAGCTGGATTATCTGGCTGCTTTATACCAGCGTTACATGAACCTGGTGTATGGTGTATGTCTGCGTTATTTTGATGAAGAAGCCAGCAAAGATGCCGTCATGCAGATCTTTGAGGAGTTGATCGTAAAGTTGCATCAGCATGAGGTCCAAAACTTTAAGAGCTGGTTACATGTGCTAACCAGGAATCATTGCCTGATGAAACTGCGCTCCATGAAGAACAGGGAGGGAAGGGAAATTTCCCTCGAAGCACTCCCCGTTATGGAAAATGACTCTTTTGCACATCATGAGAACGGAGTAAGCATAGAGATGCATCTGCAGGGTATGGAAAAATGCCTTGAAACTTTGCCTGAAGAGCAAAAGCGCAGTGTGGACCTGTTTTACCTCAAGGAAAAAAGCTATCGCGAAGTAGCCGATATTACGGGATATGATATGAAGAAAGTGAAGAGCTATATTCAGAACGGTAAGCGAAACCTGAAAATTTGTATGGAACAACAAGATGCCTGATAAGCACAGTCATATGAACCATAATGTGGATCCGGAGCTGATCCGCCGCTATCTGGCAGGAGAGCTGGATAACAAGGCGATGCATGCCCTGGAAAAGCAGGCCATGGACGATCCGTTCCTGGCTGATGCGCTGGAGGGCTTTGCTGAGCGTAAGCCGGATCAGCGTGTTCATCTGGCCGATCTGAACAGGCGTCTTGAAAGGAGAGTACAGGGCCGGGAGGAAAAGAAAGGAGGAATATTTGCACTCAATTACCGCTGGCTGGCTGCTGCAGGTGTACTGTTACTGGTTTGTACCGGATTGCTTTGGCTCCTGCAGGTGAGAACCATGAGAGATAGTTCTATTGCATCTCAGCGCGCTAATATTTCTGACAGCTCTATTACAGATACACTACAATATTACAACCGGGAAGAACCCGTAGCGTGGGGGAAAGCTACTCCTGAGAAACCACTTGCCATATCAATACCGGCAGATACCGGGTTACTGGCCGCTAAAGATGTCAGAACAGGTGCATTTGCGGTTGAATCTCCTTTGGGCAGTGTGATGATGAAGAGGGAAGATTCCATCAGACCGCTCGCCGCAGCGCCTTCATTGGCCGACAGCCTGGAGAGAAGAGACGCAGAAGTAGCCACTGCTCCGACGTATAAAGTGACAGCGGACGAAATGGCCAGCAGAAGTCCGGTTGCCGCTGCCCCAGCTCCTGTAGCTTTGGGAATGACAACCCGCCTGATCCAGGGAAGAGTAAAAACAAGTAATGCGGAAGGAATGCCGGGCGTAGCCGTTAGTGTTGAAGGCACCGGTAGAGGAGTACTGACGGATAATCAGGGGAATTTTTCTATCCGCGTAGCCGATACCACAAAAGATATAAAACTGGTGGTAGCCGCTGTAGGCTTCAATCAGAAGAAGCTGGACCTGAACCAGACGGATAATAACCTAAATATCACACTGAATGAACAGGCAAAAGCATTATCAGAAGTGGTTACGACTGGTTACAACAAGAAAGTCGGTTACAGGAGTCAAAAAGAGGAAGTTTACCAGCGCCCAACGCCCGTAAACGGATATGAACAGTACAAGGAATACCTGGCTAAAAACGTACATTATCCGGCATCGGCGGCAGCCGCAAATATCACCGGAAGGGTGAGAGTGTCCGTGCGCGTTATGCCTGACGGCACACTGGAAGACATCAAAATAACAAGAAGATTACAGCCGGACTGCGATGCGGAAGCATTGAGAGTTGTAAAAGAAGGTCCGGAATGGAAACCCGCTTCCGATGGAAAGGCAACCCGCGTTCAGATAGACGTGCATTTTGCCCCCCAATAATTATTTGCTTTCTTTCATCGCCTTGATCAGCCTCCTGGTCCTTTTGTCTTCCCGGGAATTCTGTAATGATATACAGGCCCAGACAGCTGCAGGTATCCAGCCAATGAGCGTGATCTGTAATATCAGGCATAAAATGCCTGTAAGTATCCTTCCTCTTAGTAGAAAAGAAAGCCAGGGTAACAGTATAGCAATAAGTGTCATATTAAAAAGATACTATTTTTTTCTTTCTTTCCATAACTGGTTAAAAGATTTTGGCGCAAAAACAGGCAACTCCCTGTTGTCTCCCCATGCTTTGGCGAAGAACTTTTTCATGAAGAAGTTTTTGGCATTGCCTCCCAGGAGGTTCATCATCCGGCGGCTCAGACTGGCCTGTTTCCAGCCAAACCAGGACATTTTTTCGCCGCCGGAGGTATAGTTCTCCTCAACAGCTTTGTGGCGATTATGGAGCAGCAATTCGTGAATATTGATCCTTACGGGACATACCTCCGTACAATTACCGCAGAGAGAAGAGGCATAGCTGAGGTGCATAAAAGAGTCCATTCCCTGCAGATGGGGGGTGATAACAGAACCAATGGGGCCGCTGTAGGTAGTGCCGTAGCTATGACCGCCTATGTTTTTGTAAACAGGGCAGGCATTCAGACAGGAGCCGCAGCGGATGCAATAGAGACTTTCCCGGGCTTCCGTGTCCTCCAGTATGTTGGTACGGCCGTTGTCCATCAGTATCACATACATCTCTTCCGGACCGTCTATTTCATTTTCCTGGCGGGGACCACTAAAAATTGAGTTGTATACCGTTACCTGCTGACCGGTGCCATAGGTAGCCAGTAAAGGCCAGAACAGCGCCAGATCATTGATGGAGGGCAGCATCTTTTCGATGCCCACCAGCACGATATGCGTCTTGGGAAAAGCAGTACTTAGGCGCGCATTCCCCTCATTTTCCGTCACCGCTATACCGCCGATATCTGCGATGATAAAGTTGGCGCCTGTAATACCTATTTCAGCATCCAGGTACTTCTGCCGCAGTTTTTCCCTTGCTACCATGGTCAGTTCCTGGGGAGTCAGATTAGGAGGGGTGCCCAGTTTTTCGGCGAATAATTTAGCTACGTCTTCCTTGCTTTTATGCATGGCGGGCGTAACAATGTGATAAGGCGGCTCGTCGTCCAGCTGCTGGATATATTCACCAAGATCCGTTTCTACACATTCTACGTTGTGTTGTGCCAGGAAGTGGTTCAGGTGTACTTCTTCCGTGGCCATGGATTTACTCTTTACAATACTTTTGCATTGTTTGGCCTCACAGATGGCCAGGATCTCATCCAGTACCTGTTGTGCATTCTCCGCCCAGATCACTTTACCGCCGCGGCGGGTGAAGTGGGTCTCAAATTCTTCCAGGTGTTTGTCGAGATTCTCCAGCGCCCTCCACTTGATGTTTTTCGCTCTTTCCCGCGCAGTATTCAGATCGGAAAACTGTTGTTTTCCGGCTTTGACGGCCGTATTATACTTACCAATGTTATAATTGATCGTCTGGCGATGACTGAGGTTTGTCGCTTTCTTCTCACTATTTTCAAGAAAAGTGGAGGCATTCTGATGCATAAATTGTCGGATTGCTGATTCGGAATTACAAAACCCATGCCGGCGTTGCTATACGCCGGAATGATTAAACAACAATTAGTACTGGTAAAGATAGGGAAATGAAGGGATAGCATCAGCAAGGACTCTTATTCTGCCTTATACTGCTTGGTGGCAATCTTGTCCAGCACCTGGTAGAACTCCTCTCCATATTTCCGGATAAGTGCATCGCGCAGGAAGCGGTATACAGGCACACGCAGACTTCTACCATTTTTGCAGGCAGGTTTGCACACATCCCAGCGGTCATAGTTCAATGCCTCAAAAGATTCGTATTTCTTTACCCTGATGGGGTAGAGGTGGCAGGAGATCGGCTTCTTATAGTCAATTACGCCGTCGTTAAATGCCTTTTCAATACCACAGCCTACAATACCATGGGAGTCGATAGTGGCATAGGCGCAGATGCCTTTATTGACAATAGGCGTAACATAACCATATTCGTCGTCTATGGTATTGGTGCCTGTTTGCTCTATTTCAGCGATGCCATCGGGACGTAGGTAAGACTTGATCTTCGGATAGATCTTCTTCAGGATCTTTACTTCCTCCTTATCCAGCGGCGCGCCGCAATCACCTGCAACACAACAGGCGCCTTTACAGGCCCCCAGATTGCAGACGAACTTTTCCTCAATTAATTCGTCGCTGATGTACTTGTCGTCAATGATGATCATATAAAAAACCATGGCCGGCCGGGACTGTTGGCGTAAGCTTTCCGGTCGGGTATTCTTTTAAAGACGCAAAGGTACAAAAATAGTAGATGGCCTATCTCCACTTCAATGTTTCCACCAGGTGCCACATATCCTGCTGCAGGAACTGTTGTACCGGAGCAAGGGAGTCTGCATTGGGGGCGGCGTCAAAGTAAAGGGCGCCCCTGAGGAAGTGCCGGGTAGAGTCGGTGGCATAAAATTGCTTGGCAGAGGCAGCATTACCGCCTACGTCATAGAACTGGCCTGTTACATGGGAAGGAGTATTGATGGCCTTTTCTTCTATGTATTCCGCCTTATAGGTGTGTTTATAGGTCATTTTGAACGCGTCGTTCACCAGCTGCTGGAAGTTGTTCTTCCCTCCCTGACCGATCTCTTTATAGCTCATATAGATCTTGCCATTCAGGGACGGGAACTCCACATTGATCCAGTAGGGATTCTCGGTTTTTTCGCCGAAAAAGAGGCTATCCTTCACGATATTGGCATATACAGGATACTCGAAGGTGTATGGATAGCCGGGAACGTCAAACAGGCGGTATTCCCGCTTTGGGAAGTTGATCTGGAAGTAGCCGCGCGGCTTGGGTGTATAGTTTTGCTGACAGGCGGAAAAAGCCAGCAGCAACAGCAGACAAAGAGTATTCCCGGTTAATTTCATAATAGCTTCTTGTAATTAAAAGTCCTGCACTAGTTCTCGTCTTCCACATTCTGCCTGATAGTCACCTGTACCTTCTGGATACGCATCTTGCTTACTTCCAGTACGGTAAAATCATAGTCTTCATGGGATATTACACTGTTCTCTTCAGGGAATTTACCTGCCAATTCCAGTATGAGGCCCCCGATAGAGTCGCTTTCGCCCTTTACTACCTCGAAGGTATCGGGAGGGATGTTCATGATACGGCAGACGTCATTGAGCATGGTCTTGCCTTCAAAAACGTAGGTATAGTTGTCTACTTTGCTGTAGTTGAACTCTTCTTCATCAAATTCGTCTTTGATGTCGCCGATTACCTCTTCCACAATATCTTCCAGGGTCACAATACCGGAGGTGCCGCCAAATTCGTCCACGACAACCGCAAAATGCATACGCCTGGTCTGGAATTCAGACAGCAGGTCTTCAATCAGTTTATGGCCATGTACAAAAAAAGGCTGCCGCATAACGGTATGCCAGTCAAAACTTTTGCCTTTATCAAGGTGGGGCAGGAGGTCTTTGGTATGGATCACGCCCACGATGTTATCGAGGTTACCTTTGTACACCGGAAGGCGGGAATAATGGAGGTCTGCCACTCTCTTTACAACAGTTTCAAAAGGGTCTTCATACTCAATGCCTGATACATCCAGGCGGGTATGCATGATCTGTTTAACGGTGATATTGCCGAATTTGAGGATGCCTTTCAGGATATTCTTTTCTTCCTGGGAAGCGGTGGGGTCTACACTCATTTCAATGGCCTCGTCTATCTCCTGGTAGTTTACAGCTCCTCTGTGAAAGAAGCGGGCTTCTATGCTTTCGCTGAGGCTTACGTAAAAGTCGCTTACAGGTTCCAGGGTGGCATGTACAATGCTGATAAACCAGGCAAAGTAAGTAGCAAACCGGATATTGTTCTGGGCGGCCCATACGCGGGGAAGCACCTGGCCGAAGAAAAGAAGCACAAAAATGATAATGGCTATACGTACTACCAGAGATACAACAGGGAAGGTCTGAAGATCTTCCATCTGGGTGATGAGGTAGCTGGTTACCATAATAAACGCCAGGGAAAGGAGGATGCCAGCTATCTGGAGGGAGGCCAGCAGGGAGCGGGGCTTTTCCAGGAGTTTGGTAATCAGCTTACCACTGGTATTTTGCCTCGTTTTCAGGGCGTTCAGGTCTTTATAGTTCAGGGAGAAGAAAGCCACTTCGGCACCGGAAACAATAAAAGCCATGAGTAGGAGTATGAATATTACAAGCAGATAAATAACCACGTTCGGAGTGGCGATTGGCGCCGCTGCTTGCAACAGGGTAAGCTTACCAGGTAGAATGCTTGCCGGATAGGTGTACAAATTGTTCAACTTTGACGTGAGAAATATTAGAACTCCCAGCTTATAGCAAAGTAAGTTCCAAAAAAATGGGAAAGTAATTCAGGTCTTAAATTGAATCGCTTTCCCTATATGCAAATATAAGTAATGTCCCATAAAGGGATTATCAATCAAAAAAGAATTAGTATTTTTTACCGGATAGTTAAAAAGGAAGATCGTCCGCAGTATCGTTTAATTGGGGGGGGATTTCCATATTGGGGAAATTGTCACCAGTGTTACTCCCTGTATTGCTATGATGTATGGCGTGTTCGGAGTTGTTCAGGTCCATACGTTTGTCCAGCATAACCAGATTGTCGCCCACTACCTCAGTGGCAAATTTCTTATTACCCTCTTTGTCTTCCCAGCTGCGGGTACGGAGGCGTCCTTCTATATAAACAAGGCTTCCTTTGTGCAGGTACTTTTGGGCCAGTTCAGCCAGTCCGCGCCATAATACTACTGTATGCCATTCTGTTTGGGATATAAGTTTGCCAGCCCGGTCTTTGAATGTTTCTGTCGTTGCCAGAGAGAATTTGGCTACAGCAATATTACCTTCTAGGAACTGTACGTCTGGATCTCTACCCAAGTTGCCAATCAGAATTACTTTATTAACACCTCTCATTGTTGCAGGTTTTAATCTATTGATTTTAAACTATTGAAAATATACGCTTCTTATAAATGAACAACCTTTCTAAAGTTAATGTTTTTTTCAAATCGACAGTGAAAAATTTAACGTATAGTTTAGCTCAAATACCTTGCCGCAGCAAGTTGGGCGCTGTTGGTACACAGTAAGTTTTTGTATCAGAATAGGGTAAGTTCCCTGTTGCTGAGGAAGTCTGTGATGGTTTTCGGAAAGGCGTAATGATCCAGTTGATCCCGTGGAATGGCCATATAGCCGGGCATTTCGGGCTTTTTGCCTGCCGATAGCATCAGGAACTGGCTATGGATTGTCTGGTGCGTAAGCTGCTGTTTGAATATCCCGGAAACCGCATCCATGTTGTAACGTATATCTTTTACAATATTTTTAAAGGCGGCTGTAGCCCGTAACGCTGTTACGTCTTCCGGACCGGGAGTTTCTATCAGAATGAATTCGTGGAGGTTCTGCCATATGTCGCTTTCCGTGCGTTTGCGGATGAAGACCTGGTCTTTATACTGTAATACAAGATAATAGAAGTAGCGCTTTCTAATGACCAGCTTCTTTGCCTTAACAGGCAACAGGCCGGTCAGTCCCAGGTGAAAGGCCTTACATTTACCTGCCAGGGGACAGGTGCTGCAGGCCGGTTGCTGAGGCTTACATACTACAGCGCCAAAGTCCATAATGGATTGGTTATACGAAGCAGACTGACCATGAGGTAACAACTCCTGAGCCAGTTCGGAAAATTGCTTCTTACCTGCCGTACTGTCTATAGGAGTATCTATATCAAAGAAACGGGACAGTACACGGAATACGTTGCCGTCCAGAACGGCATGTGGCAGATTGAATGCAAAAGAGGCAATGGCCGCGGCTGTGTAGGGGCCTATGCCCTTGAGTGATTGTATGGTTTCGTATGTATTCGGAAAGTGGCCGTGATAGCCTGATACGATCTGTTTTGCAGCAGCCAGCATATTCTTGCAGCGTGCATAATAGCCCAGTCCCTGCCACAGACGGAATACCGCTTCTTCCGGCGCGGCCGCCAGTTCCTTTACTGTTGGATAGTTCAGTATGAACCGCTCATAATAAGCCCATCCCTGTTCTACACGTGTTTGTTGGAGAATAATTTCAGACAGCCATATCCGGTAGGGGTCTTTCTCACCTTTCCACGGCATGGAGCGGGTGTTCTCATGTTTGTTCCACTCCAGCAGGGTGTTCGTAAAAAACTGCTTCATCTCTGCAAATATAATCGGATCAGTGAAAAAGGGCGCATAGGGGAGGCGCTGCACATCTTAAAGAGGGATCGAAAACGGAATATTTGTGGAAACGACACTATTGGAAAAATAACCGGATTGTATTAGATTTATTTTTGATAATATTTAACTGTAGCGGTTTTGCAGCGACTATTAACAGAACTTGTTGATCGATAGACGAATATGCCAAAAAATGCGTTATAATAGACAAAGACCTTTTATCTGTTACTGCCTGATCTGGATAGATCTTTTTTCATTAAGTCAAGAAAAAAAAGACAAAATGAATATTATTTTTTGTATATTCGTTAATGAGTGGTTTAGTGAAATTTTGTGATTACCCTGATGAAAGTGTACTTGTACTGGGTTAGAGCATGGTGTCCCTCTCTTTTTCCGGTTGCCCGTTATTAGAGTTTATGAGACTATTACTAGGTGATTTACAGATAGATATATTATACAAAACCTTGGTATAAGAAAAAAAGATAAAATTTATTTGCTTAAAATTCAGCAATTAAAAAAAAATAAATAATTTTGGGACAAGTAATCCTTCGCTTCAATTATGAGAAAAGCTGACTTAATTAACAATATTGCTGAAAAAACCGGCATACCTAAAGTAGATGTGTTAGTAACACTAGAGGCCATGTTTAAGGAGGTCAAGGAAGCGTTGGCTAATGGCGAGCATATCTATATAAGGGGCTTTGGTAGCTTCATTACAAAAAAGAGAGCTGCTAAAATTGGCCGTAACATCAAGAAGAATGTTGCCGTTGAGATTCCGGAGCATTTCATTCCTGCCTTTAAGCCTTCTAAAGAATTCGTTGCAGAAGTAAAGAAGCTTAAAAGTTCGTAATTTTGCAGCCTAATATTTAAGGCGTGCAAAAATCACAAATTCTCCTGGTCGGTGCCGCGGCGACAATACTTATAGTATTGGTAGCTTTTGGCCGCACCGTGCCTCATTCGGATAAAAAAGCGATGCCAACTGCCACTCATATGCATGAGGGTCAGGAGGGAAAAACTATTGCCTTCGACGAATTGCTGGCTTCCGCCAAGCAAAAAGTCCCAGCTGATAAATTAATTTCTATTGCCCGCCAGGAGAATATTGTCCGGGGTGATGTTAAGAACCAGCAGATAGCCGCTTACAAACAATTATATGCCTCCTGGGATAGCCTTAACCAACTACCCATAGCTGCGTATTATCTTGGCGAATCCGCCAAGTTGGAAAATTCCGAAAAAAGCCTCACCTTTGCAGCCAATTTATTTTTAGAACATCTGGAACACGCAGAGGACCCTGCTGTAATGAACTGGGAGACCAAACAGGCCATTACCCTATTGGGCCAGGCGATAACGCTTAGTCCGGGTAATGATTCCCTTAAGATAAAACAGGCGCTTTTGTATATGAATACAGAGCCTATGGTAGGTGTCCAGAAACTCAGGGATGTGGTAGCTGCCAATCCTGATAATGCAGAAGCTCAGATCACATTGGCAAGTCTTGCTATTCAGTCAAACCAGTTTGATAAAGCCATAGACAGGATGGAGTCGTTCACTCAGAAACATCCTGAAGAGGCTAAAGCGCTATTTGTATTAGCAGAAGCTTACAAGGGCAAAGGCGATTTCAAAAAAGCAATTGAACTGGCAGAGAAATGTAAGACGTTGGTGAAGGATCCTTCACTGAAGGCCGAAATAGACGATTATATCAAGAGTATTAAATAATATTCATTTTTTAAACATTTAAAAACTTATTAGCGTATGCCTTGCGGTAAGAAAAGAAAAAGACATAAGATTGCTACTCACAAACGTAAAAAAAGACTGAGAAAGAACCGGCATAAGAAGAATAAGAAATAATTTTCTCCTGTTTCCCGCCATTTATACTAACCAGGTTTTATTTGCGGCGCGGTGATCGGACAAAAATTTTTATATATCCTGCATGATTTTGGCGATTATTATTAAATTGCTGGAGTCATGCAGGTTTTTCCACAAATCCCGCTTAGAATTCCGGATATTACCTGCTGATCGCTAAACCCTTAAGCAATCCATCATCACGTATGCTGGCGTTTCGCCGGCTGTAATCTGGTATGCAGTAAGCTGTTATTAAATAGCCGTGCATAACTCAAGGTGAAGTTATAATGGTTAAAATTTTGGACGCTTGAACAAGGAACTTATTATAAATGCGGCACCTACCGGTGTGGAAATAGCGTTGCTGGAAGATAAGAAATTGGTGGAATTGCATCACGAAAGCGGCAATCCCAACTTTTCTGTAGGGGATTTATACCTGGGGCGGGTGAAAAAGTTGATCCCCGGCCTTAATGCGGCTTTTGTCGATGTAGGATTTGAAAAAGATGCCTTCTTACATTACACAGATCTTAGCCCATATATACGTTCTATACTAAAATTTACCCAGCAGGCTATTTCAGATAAAACCCCAGAGGGGTTTGACTTTACAAAGTTTAAGAATGAGCCGGAAATAGTAAAAACCGGCAAAATCACAGATGTGCTGGGCGGAAAGCCCAACATCCTGGTGCAGATACTAAAAGAGCCTATTTCTTCTAAAGGTCCCCGTCTTAGTTGCGAAATTTCTCTACCCGGAAGGTTTATCGTGTTAACACCCTTTAATGACATTGTTGCTGTATCTAAAAAGATACATTCTTCCGAAGAGAGAAAAAGGTTGCAGAAGATCGTAGAGGCCATCAAAACACCCAATTTCGGTGTTATTGTCCGCACGGCGGCTGAAGGAAAGAAAACGGCAGAACTGCATGAGGACCTGACCACACTCGTAGAAACCTGGAAAAATATACAGGCGAACCTGCGCGCGGCACAACCGCCGCAGAAAATACTGAGTGAACAGGCTAAAACAACCAGCATATTACGTGACCTTCTTAACGAGAGCTTCAACAAGATCGTTATCAATGACAGGAACATGTTCACTGATACCAGGGCCTATATTCAGAAAATAGCCCCTGAAAAACAGGACATCGTTCAGCATTATCATAACGGCGCTCCTATCTTTGATCACTATGGCGTTACCCGTCAGGTGAAAGCTTCCTTCGGGAAGACCGTCAACCTGGACAGCGGCGTATACCTGATCATAGAAGCGACAGAAGCATTGCATGTCATAGACGTCAACAGTGGTTATAAAAGCTCCAGCAATAATCAGGAACAGAATGCTCTCGCATCCAACCTGGAAGCTGCTGCAGAAATAGCCCGTCAGTTGAGGCTTCGTGACCTGGGAGGTATCATCATCATCGACTTCATTGATATGAAGTTGCCGGAGAATAAGAAGGTAGTCTACGAAGCCATGGAGAAATTCATGTCGCAGGATAGGGCTAAACATACCATCCTGCCTATCTCTAAATTCGGCCTGATGCAGATCACCCGACAGAGAGTGAAACCCGAAGTCACTATTTCAGTGGCGGAAGATTGCCCTACCTGTCATGGTACAGGCAAGATCGGAGCCTCCGTACTGATCATTGACGAAATCGAAAAGAACCTGCAATATCTCATTAATCATCAGCATAAAGGGCTTACTATCAGGGTACACCCTATATTTTATGCTTACCTGGCTAAAGGTTTCCTGACCTCCCGCCGGTGGAAGTGGTACTTCCAGTATAAGAAATGGGTCAAGATCAAAGCTGACTCTAACTACCATCTCACAGAATATCGATTCTTTGACGCCAACGAAGAAGAGATCAAATTATAATTCCAGCCTAAAGCTTTATCTAAAACGCTTAACACAATATCGTGTTAAGCGTTTTACATTTGCGGCTTCAAACATTTTACCGGAATAGCTGTTGTTTTACAAAAACGGCGATCCACAGGGGACAATCTGACTCATTACTAAACTCCATTGCGTTTATGTCTTTACGTTACATGTGCCATTTTTTGTTGTTAACTACTGTAGTACTTTCCTCCTGTGGTGAGGGCCGGGGAAGAAGGAAAGGACGGGACAGGGATACCAGTCATTACACCAGACAGGAATATATCGATCTTAAACTGGACAGTAATCAGGTAAATGGCTTCCTGCAACGTGATACCGCCTATGCAGAATATATCCGGGACTTCTACCGGCAACGTGATTTCCACTACGCCTGGATCGGGAACGATGGCCGGCTCACAGAACAGGCAGGTAACTTTATCAATATGATGAAAGCGGATACTGACTATGGGCTGAACGACAGTACCATCATCAGTAAGCCGCTCCGTTTATTGTATGATACACTGCTGATGGAAGGAGAGAGGTTCCGCCGGAACGACAAAGCCATGCCCAGGGCAGAACTGTTGCTGACCACCCAGTTTTTTGCATATGGCAATAAAGTATGGAGCGGCCTGACCTCAGACAGCGCCAAGTCGCTGGAGTGGTTCATTCCCCGGAAGAAGATCAACATACAAAGCCTCCTCGACTCTATGGTGAACAGGCCGGCCAGCGCTTTTGAAGAGCCGGTGAACAAACAATATAAATTGCTGCGAAATGAGTTGAAGAAGCTGGCAGTACTGGACAAGACGCCCTGGGATTCGCTGGAAGCATCACGCAAACTCTATAAACAAGGCGAACGCGATACCATTGTTGCCGCTGTAAAACAGCGCCTGCATATACTGGGCGACCTGACAGCGGCTGACACCTCCCAACTCTTTACACCAGTGCTCGATACGGCTATACGCAACTTCCAGGATCGTATGGGACTAAAGAGGGATGGAACTATCCAGTTACCGCTGCTAAATGCACTGAATGTGACTCCCCGGAAACGTATCCAGCAAATCCTGATCAATATGGAGCGTCTTCGCTGGGTGCCGGCAGAGCCACCTGCTGAATACCTGCTCGTGAATATTCCTGCCTTTAAGCTGTATGTCTACGACAATAATAAACTGGACTGGAGCTGTAATGTAGTGGTGGGAAAACCGGGTACCAACACGGTTATTTTCAGCAACGAAATGAAGTATGTCGTATTCAGCCCTTACTGGAATGTGCCTCCCGGCATCCTGGTGCACGAGGTTCTGCCGGCCATGAAAAGGAGTACCGGTTACCTTGACCGTCAGAACATGGAAGTGGTGACAGGTAGTGGCGGCCCTGTTAATCCGGGCTCACTGAACTGGGCTAAATATTCAGGAGGTAACTTCCCTTATATCATTCGTCAGAAGCCCGGTGGTAAAAATGCGCTGGGTAAGGTAAAGTTCCTGTTCCCGAACGAGTACAACATTTACCTGCATGATACACCTTCCAAAGGGCTTTTCGGAGAGAGCAAACGTACTTTCAGCCATGGCTGTATACGCGTGTCAGAACCTCAGCGTCTGGCGGAATGGCTCCTGCGTAAGGATTCTGCCTGGACAGAGCAGAAGATTGTAGCAGCCATGAACGGGAATAAGGAGAAGTTTATCACATTGAAAGAGAAAGTACCTGTATATATAGGGTATTTTACAGCGTTTATAGACGCTGATGGGCGGCTGAATTTCCGGGACGATGTGTATGGACATGACGCCAGACTGGCGGCTACCTTATTTGGTACAAAATAGCCGCTTAGTATGATATAAGAAAACAGATGGCTGGTATACCAGCCATCTGTTTTTGGAATTATTTGCTCGCAATTACTGAGATCTCCACATTCACACCCTTAGGCAGCGCAGCTACCTGAACGGTTTCCCGGGCAGGATAGTCGCCGGTGAAATAAGAACCGTATACTTCGTTGATCTGTGCGAAATCGTTCATATTCATAATGAAAATGGTCGTCTTCAGTACATTATCGAAGTCCAGGCCCGCCTCGGAAAGAATACCTTTCAGGTTTTTCATTACCTGGTGGGTTTCGGTTTTGATATCATCCAGTACCAGTTGGTTGGTGTCTGGATTCAATGCTATTTGCCCGGATACAAACAGCAGGTTGCCTGACTTTATAGCCTGATTGTACGGGCCGATAGGAGCAGGTGCATTCTTTGTGTTGACGATCTGTTTTTCCATGACCGTAAAAATAGGGTCTTATTATTAGTTATTAATTAATAGGTTTGCGAAAATTTTGCACATGAATATCCTCGTTATAGGAGAAGCGCAACATTATGCTGCTTTCCTTAAAAAGGGTGGTTTAAGTGGGCACCGGGTGCAGCAGGTTACAACAGCAGAGCGCATAGGGACGCTGGAAGATTACGGGCTGGTAATAGACCTGGATTTTGATGAACATACTGAGCGGGCACGCATTTATGCAAAATATCCGCAGGTGCCTGTGCTGGCAGCTATCGTAAGGACTTCCCTCGCAGATGTGATGAACAATTACGCTTTTGAACAGGGATTTAACCTGGTAGGTTGCAACTGGCTGCCGGGATTTGTGGCGATGCCTGTTACGGAAGTATCCGTGATGGAAGAAGAACAAAAGCCTATGCTGGCACAGATCATGAAAGAGTTGGGCTGGGAGTATGAAATAGTGGAAGACAGGGTAGGACTGGTCACGCCGAGAGTTGTTTGCATGATCATTAACGAAGCTTATATGGCTGCAGAAGACGGAACAGCATCGCGCGAAGATATTAATATTGCGATGCGGCTGGGGACCAACTATCCGAAAGGGCCTTTTGAATGGTGTAATGAAATTGGCGTCAGGCAGGTATATAGCGTGCTGGACGCTGTGTACAAGGCTACGGGAAATGAACGGTATAAGATAAGTGCGCTGCTGGCACAGGAAGCAGGCATGAATATGACCGCTGTGTGAAATAATTAAACTGTATACATTGTCTCTGATACTGCATATCGATACTGCTACTACGATCGGGTCTGTTTGTCTGTCGAAAGACGGACAGCCTTTACAGACATTGGTGAATGATAAACAACAGGACCATGCCGCAAGTATGGTATTGTTTGTACAGGAGATCATGCGGAAGCAGCAGGTGACTCCCAAAGATCTCGACGCTATCGCCGTTAGTGCAGGACCTGGTTCATATACAGGATTACGTGTAGGTGTGGCCACCGCGAAAGGATTGTGTTATACCTGGGAGAAACCATTGATAGCCATATCTACCTTACAGATGATGGCGCAGGGCGTATTGTCCCGTGTAAATGATATGGATGCCCAGTATTGCCCTATGCTGGATGCGCGAAGAATGGAAGTGTATACAGCAGTGTATGATACCTCTTTGAATATCGTAGTAGCTCCGCACGCGTTAGTACTCACACCTGAAGCATTCAGTGAACAGGTAGCTGCAAAGAAGACATACTTTTTCGGTAATGGCAGCGATAAATGGCAGCAATTAATGCCGTCTAATCCTAACGCCTTATTTGTTCCATATATATTAAACGCTGCGGATATGGTGCCCTTAGCTACGGCTGCTTATGAACGTAAAGCATTCGAAGATGTAGCTTATTTCAGCCCATTTTACCTCAAACCTTTCCATTCTACAATGAAGAAATAGGTCGTTTGTAATGTGAAAAATGACCTCCATCCCCATGATAACAGGCTTTTTATGTCTTATTAAGAAGCGTAATCCCTACACTTATGTCAATTTGTGTCATAGAACTGTCAAATTATGTTTATTTGGCAAGTAAACGCCATCCATATATTAAAAAATAAGGTATAGAAGTTTTTTTTATTACGACTAATATTATATTTTTGTATAAATCGATACCCGGTTATTGTTTTCTAACAAGTTATGGGTTTACTGTCCGTTGATCCCTTTCATTTCATCATTTTTTAAAACTATTATGCGATGGAAAAAACATTATTAACGACCTCTTCTAATACTCTTATTATTTCTAGAGGTACCAATGAAAAAGACCAAATTAAATTGGATTACATTGCCGTTAAGAAGGCTGCTATGGTTTTGCGTGCAATAAACCATAAGCTGCGCCAGCAAATGATTAAGTTGCTGGAAGATCATAAGAAAATGACAGTAACTGAAATCTACGTTAAGCTGCGTCTTGAGCAGTCAGTGGCTTCACAGCACCTGGCTATTCTACGCCGTGCCGGCATTGTGATTACAGAAAGAGATGGTAAATTCATCCACTATACGATCAATAAACAACGTATAGCAGAAGTTGCCAAATTCGTGGAGGAGCTGGTAGGCTAATCTGGTTTTGGAGTACTGGTCGAACAGAGTACAAAAAATATTCGGGCCTAACTAAGAGTATAATGAAGAAACTTTTAGTTAGGCCCTGATTTTTTCAGATGTATTTGTGTGTACGTTGCTGTAACGTACACAAAGTTCCGCGCGCACTGATACTGGTTATGCAAATAACAGGCTACAGAAGACATTTTAACGCTGTATATATATGGCTATTTGTCAGACGTTTCGCCTGCGGATAAATCCGTAAATTTGCAGAAATCAAAAACCATGTTCGTCAAGCAACTTTATACCAATTGCTTATCAGAAGCTGCCTACTTTATTGAGTCCGAGGGTGAAGCCGTTGTGATAGATCCCCTGAGGGATATAGACGCTTACCTCGATCTGGCCAAAGAGCGCAACGCAACCATTAAGTATATTTTCGAGACACACTTTCATGCTGACTTTGTGTCTGGTCACCTCGACCTCGCTGCTGCTACCAATGCTCCTATTGTGTACGGTCCTGAAGCTGTTACCAACTTCCCGATATATCTTGCTAAAGACAAAGAGAAATTTACTATCGGTAAGCTGACACTTGAAGTACTTCATACACCAGGTCACACATTGGAGTCAACCTGCTACCTGTTGAGTGATGAAACAGGACAACCGCATAGTCTGTTCACAGGCGATACCCTCTTTGTAGGCGACGTAGGACGTCCTGACCTGTTCAGTGGCAACCTTACCAAAGAAGAACTGGCAGGATACCTGTACGATTCTCTCAATAACAAGATCAAAGTATTACCCGACAATGTGATCGTATATCCGGCGCATGGTCCTGGCTCTTCCTGTGGTAAAAACCTGGGGCCTCATACCTACAGCACACTGGGTGATGAGAAGAGCACCAACTATGCACTGAAGGCCGACAGTAAAGAAGAATTTATCAAAGAAGTCACTTCCGGTCTTAACACACCACCTTCTTACTTCCCCATCAATGCCCGCATCAACAAAGAAGGGTATGACGCTTTGCAGGCTGTGATGGAAAAAAGCAACCGTCCCTTATCTATAGCTGAAGTCAAACAGAAAATGAAGGAGGAAGTCCTGATCCTGGATACGCGTCCCGCAAATGAATTTGCAGAAGGATTTGTACCCAGCTCTCTCAGCATTGGTCTGGAAGGACGTTTTGCTGAATGGGCAGGCAGTCTGCTGCCTTTCGGTGAAGAGATCATACTGGTGACCAGTCCCGGAAAAGAAGAAGAAACCATCGTACGTCTTGCCCGCGTTGGCTTTGACCATGTAGCCGGTTACCTGGCAGGTGGTTACGAGGCCTGGGTAGCTGCCGGTGAAGAACGCGACCTTATTATCACCGTGGAAGCTGATGAACTGGCGATGGATCTGCCGCATGATGACAACCTCATAATTGTAGACGTACGTAAGCCTGCGGAGTATGCAGACGGTCATATTGAAGGTGCGATGAACATTACCCTCAGCGACATGACAGACCCCGGAAAACTGGCTGATTTTGACGATACTCACAATCTGTATGTACACTGCCAGGGTGGTTACCGTAGCATCATTGCATGTTCTATCATGAAACGGGAAGGCATCCACAACCTGCGTAACGTAGAAGGTGGTTTCAACGCCATGAAAGCACAGAAAGGCCTGAATGTCGTAAAGGAAAAGAACGTACTAAACTAAGGTTACAGATAATGAAAATGAAGGCTCCGTGGTTTTGCCGCGGGGCCTTTGCTGTTTTTGCAGGTATGCTTTTTGACCCTTTACCAGAAAAACCTTGCAATGGGAAAACTTTTAGACGGACAAATAGCACTTGTTACCGGTAGCAGCAGCGGTATTGGCGCTGCCATAGCCTGGGCGCTCGGAGAAGCCGGGGCTAACGTGGTAGTAAACCATCACAGTAATAAAAGCCTCAAAGGCGCGGAAGCAGTGCTGGAAAAGATCAAAGCGGCCGGTAGCGACGGCTTTATCTGGCAATGTGACATCAGTAAGGAGGAAGAAGTAATGGCCATGTTTGCGGAAATATTTTCCCGCTTTGGTACGGTGGATATAGTAGTCACCAATGCCGGTATTCAACAGGATGCTTCCCTGCTGGATATGACCATGGAGCAATGGAATAAGGTGATCAATACAAACCTTACCGGTCAGTTTATCTGTGCAAGGGAAGCCGCCCGTGAATTTAAACGGAGAGGTGTGGTGGAAGGCCGCTCCAGGGCTGCCGGAAAGATCATCTGTATGAGTAGCGTACATGAAGTGATACCCTGGGCAGGGCATGTGAATTATGCTGCCAGCAAGGGTGGAGTGAAGCTCCTGATGCAATCCATGGCGCAGGAACTGGCCCCGCATAAAATAAGGGTCAACAGCATTGCCCCCGGCGCCATCAAAACGCGTATCAATGAAGATGCGTGGGATACGCCTGAAGATGAGAAGAAACTGCTGGAACTGATCCCATACGGCAGGGTAGGAGTGCCTGAAGATGTGGCCAAAGCCGCTGTATGGCTGGCCAGTGATGAGAGCGATTATGTAACGGGAACCACCCTTTTCGTGGATGGAGGAATGACCCTATACCCCGGTTTTGCAGATAATGGTTGATTAACAATTATTTGTGGCCGAACAATCCCACAGTCTAGCATGTTATTTGTTTTAAATTGTTAAACTTTTAACCATGAAATGTAAAAATTTCCTGATGGCGGGAATGATGTTCCTGGCCGTATGCTTGTTCGCCTGTCAACCTAGCGATAGTAATGTTCAGCAGGCAGTAAATGAAAAACTGACGGCTACTCCGGGTGTAAGCGCTGAAGTGAAGGAAGGGGTAGTGACCCTTAGTGGTGAAGTGCCTGATGAAGCGGCTAAAATGGCTGCAGAAGATGCCGTTAAAGGCGTGAGCGGTGTAAAAGCCGTTACGAATAACATTATGGTGCAGGCAGCAGTTCCTCCACCGCCCCCACCAGCAGCTGTTGATACCATGATGAAGAAAGACAGTGCTGCGACGAAATAGATTCCCGGCTGAATTGATCAGGAATGCCTTCCACCGGCTTGCTGGTCAATTCAGCTCACTTAGTCTCCTTTGTATTCATGTTTCCACCTTCTGTGGCTCCATACCCATACTTCAGGTTGTTCGCGGATATTATGTTCCAGGTATTTTACGAACGATTCGGTAATTGTTCCCTCCGGCACCGCTGAGGGTTCCTCAAATGCCAGTTTTAGCGTGGCATGATAATACCCCCTCTTTGTCTTTCTGATATCCACAAATACCACAGGAATATCACTTCTCCTGGCCGTCATTTCCGGCCCCTTATAAAAAGCTGTCATTCTGTTCAGAAAGGGAAACCAGTAACTGCGGCGTGGATTGCCGGGGTTCTGATCTGCTACCAGTGCTATAAGATATTGCCTGTTAATCCAGGGTTGCATGCTCTCCTTAATGTCGTTGGCCGGCAATAATATACTGCCTGATTTTTCACGGAAGTGCCTGAACATACGGTCGCCCGCTTTATTGGTCAGCGGCATATAGACGACAAGAAATGGATATTTAACGCCCTGCATGCAGAACAGGTTGGCCCATTCCCAGTTGAAGTTATGCCCCAGGTGCATCTGGCAGCTTTTGCCTTTGGCATACAAGTCATGTAGCACGGTGAGATCGCAGGTAAAGCGGCGCTGTAGTTCCGTTGGGCGCATGGTGAGCAGTTTGATGGTTTCCACCATCATATCTGTCATATTGAGATAGTATTTCTTCGCCAGCCGGGTGATCTCTTCTGGTGTCTTTTCCGGAAATGCCTGGCGCAGGTTGTCAAACACTACCGCTTTGCGGTAACCAACAATGTGATAAACGATCAGGTATAAAACATCACTTATGCGATATAATAACCATAACGGCAGTATTGAAATGCCGTACATAAATACCAGTAACAAATAATACATGTCATCAATTTCTATAACACAATATTCTGTACCAGGGAACTCTTTTCAGGATAGTCAGTATTAAAATGCAGGCCACGGCTTTCTTTACGGAAGGCAGCGCCTTTTACAATGAGGTAACCAACGGTGATCAGGTTTCTCAGTTCACACAATTGTGGTGATACCTCTGTTCTTTCGTATAATGATTCAGTTTCTTCATGCAGGATGTCCAGTCTGCGACTGGCGCGTTGCATACGCTCGTTGGTACGCACTATACCCAGGTAATCGCTCATGATCTGTTTCAGCTCCTTGAGGCTCTGGGTGATGAGGATCATCTCTTTCGGTGCAGTGGTACCTGCCGCATTCCAGTCCGGTACATTGGTCTTGTGGGAAGTGCTGTCAATTTTGTTTACACCATCCAGGTAGCAACGGTGTGCAAATACCATTGCTTCCAGCAGGGAGTTGGAGGCAAGCCTGTTGGCGCCATGCAGACCTGTGCTGGAACATTCTCCGCAGGCGTACAGATTATTGATGGAAGTACGGCCAAATTCATTCACCTTGATGCCTCCGCAGCTGTAGTGTGCAGCCGGGGCTACCGGTATCATATCCTTCTTCACGTCAATACCTACAGAAAGGCATTTCTCATAGATGTTCGGAAAATGATGAACGAACTTTTCCTGGTCCATATGCCGGCAGTCAAGGTACACATACTCTGTACCCGTGATCTTCATTTCACTATCTATCGCCCTTGCTACGATATCGCGCGGAGCGAGGGAAAGACGCGGGTCATACTTATGCATGAAATCTTCTCCATGGATATTACGGAGAATACCTCCGTCGCCACGTACTGCTTCTGTGATCAGGAAGGCATTGTTCACCCCTGGCTGATACAAAGCGGTGGGATGGAACTGGATGAACTCCATGTTCTCTATCCTTCCCTTGGCGCGGTACACCATGGCAACACCATCGCCGGTTGCAATGGTCGGATTGGTGGTACTGCGGTACACCTGGCCATTCCCACCTGTTGCCAGTACGGTAATGCGGCTGAGAATCTTTTCAATCTTATTGGTAAGGAGGTTTAGCACATATACGCCATAACATGCTATATCAGGCATGGCTTTGGTAACAAGATAACCTAAATGGTGCTGGGTAATAAGGTCTACCACGAAGCAATGGGTGACCAGCTCTATATTCGGATTCTTATGTACTGCATCCAGCAGGGCGCGCTCTATTTCCTTTCCGGTAACGTCTTTATAGTGGATCACCCTGAATTCAGAATGGCCTCCTTCTTTACCGAGGGAGAAGTCTCCGGCGGCATTCTTGTCAAAGTTGGCGCCCCATTCTATGATCTCATTGACACGTTCCGGCCCTTCTTTCACTACAATCTCCACAATCTGCTCATTGCACAGACCATCGCCGGCAATCAACGTGTCTTCAATATGCTTTTCAAAGCTGTCATTCTCAAGATCATTCACTACGGCTACTCCACCCTGTGCGTATTTTGTATTGGTCTCGTCTTCACGTGTTTTCGTGATGATGGTAATTTTTTTATCAGGACACGCTGCCGCCACTTTAAGGGCATAAGTAAGTCCGGCAATACCAGAACCAATCACTAAGAAATCTGTCTGTTGCATAAGTACTCAAGCGAACACCAAATGTACGGTTTAATTTGTTCCCATTCATTGTGGGGTGGCATAGCCCCGGCGCATCTGCAGGTAACGGAGCCCGCCGGTCACCATTCCCCATTGTGCTATCCCGTAGGTCAGCATGATAAAGAAAGTGCCCATCTCAAGGGGGAGATAGAAATAATGAATGGCAATGAGCATGCAGGAAACGATATAGATGCAGGCGCCTGCCAGTGAATACCAGCCCGATGGCTGATCTTTGAGCCGAAAGGCATGCATCACAGACTGTAACATGATATAGGCGATAACGGAAAAAAAGAGTATCGGCAGCGTCATCTGGCCCAGATAAGGCAGCATAAGGAAAATGAATGCAATGATGCCTGCCGCCATCCCGAGGATGAAGGGCCACTTACATAATGGAAGCGGGTAATTCGTATACCTGATCTTCAGGAAAAAGCCAATATAGGAAAGCAATGAGAGCATGAAGGTGAACAGCCCGCAGATGAAGAAGAGCGGACTTTGTTCAGAAAATAACAGGAACATGTCGCCAAAGCCCGAAAAGAACAGAGCCGCCAGCAGTGATACACGGAAAATAGCGGGAATGCCCTCCGTTCCGGTAATGAAACTGGCTGCTAATATAAATGGCAGCAGGAACTTGGAAACATAAGTAAGAATATCCAGGTGGAAAAAGATGGCAGACAGGTGAACTGATAAGGTGGCAGCATAGAGCAGGTGGAAAGAGCTTGCTTTGCGCATAGACTAGCATTAAGGTACTTAAAGTACGATTTCTATGTCTGAATGGTTTCAGGCAACAGGCAATAAAACCGAAAAGGTGGTACCATTATGGCCGGAGCGGCTCACTTTCAGTTGTCCGCCGTGGGACTGTATGATCTGCTGTGACAGGCTTAGGCCGATGCCGCTGCCTTTTTTCTTGGTGGTATAGAACGGGATGAAGATCTTATTCATGGCTTCAGCGTCTATACCCGGGCCATTGTCGGTGATCTCGATATGCACCTGGTTGGGATTGTTCATGCTGGCCTTTACCTGTATGGATGGCGTCTGCGTCTGTTCCAGTGCATCCATGGCATTCTTGATGAGGTTGATCAGTACCATCTGCAGCTGTGCTACGTCTGCATGTATTTCTGCGCTGGCAGATTCTATCTCGTAGTGATAGTAGATGCCTGCCTGTTTCAGCTCCGGAAGTAGCAGGCTACTTACCCCGGTCAGCAGTTCTTTGATGTTGACATGGGTGAACTGCGGCTTGGGTAGGGTGGTATAGTCGCGGTATGCGTTCACAAAATTCATGATACCCTTACTGCGGCTCTTGATCGTTTCCAGCGCTTCCTGCAGATCGGCGATGGCCTCTTTCTGCGCGGCCTCAGGTGAGATGTCCTGTTCCACAATATCCTGCATGGTACCGATCAGGGAC
Organism: Chitinophaga sp. CF418; assembly: GCF_900142925.1. GTDB lineage: Bacteria > Bacteroidota > Bacteroidia > Chitinophagales > Chitinophagaceae > Chitinophaga. Next base: position 67,962 of record NZ_FRCN01000002.1, on the reverse strand, counting down.
ACAATAGGGGTGACAGAGTTCATGATCTCGTGGCGGAGTATCTTGGTTAGATTCTGCCAGGCTTCCAGCTCTTTCTGTTGTAACTCCGCATGGATGTTCTGGATAGATATGAGCTTGACCAGGCGCCCCTGCAGGCGTACGCTGGCGGCATGAATAGATAGTTGCTGTTCCTGCCGGGTACGGTATAGCAGTTTATTGCCCGACCGTATTTCCATCAGGTATTCGGGCAGGGCAGGATGGCTGTTCTTTAGCTCTGAAATATTACGCAGGCGGTAGATACCCAGCAAGCGGAAGGCGGCCGGATTGATCAGTTCTATTCGTCCTTCGGCATCGAATGACAACACGCCGATACTGATATGTTGTACGATAGTATCTATATATTTCAGGTTCGCCTCTTTCTCCGCCCTGGTCTGGCGGAAAGCTTCCAGTACTTCATTGAACTGATGGTTCAGTGCCTGGAAACTCTTCCCCAGCTTATTGTCAGCGCTGAAGCGGATAGAGAAGTCTTCATACCGGATAGATTCCAGGAATAAGGTCAGCTTCCTGTTCACCCGGTTGATGTAATAGTACATGCCATATATCTGCATAGAGATAAGGATACCCATGGCTACTCCCGGAAAGGCGCCAAGTGCCGTCCATACCCACACACTGGTGATAGTGCTGAGCGTGAGTAAGATGATACGCAGTAATATATTGACACTGAACTTGTTCATTGTAAGCGCTAAATGTTATACTTTTCCAGTCTTCTGTAGAGGGCTGCCCTGCTTAAGCCTAATTCCCTGGCGGCTTCAGTGATATTGCCATTACATTTTCTCATGGCCTGGGTAATGATGTTGCGTTCCATTTCCTCCAGGTTGTAGCCGGTATTAAGGGATTGGTCCTGTACGGCATTCTTCACGAATACATCTTTTGGCAGGAGGGTTTTACCCTGTGAAAGGATGACGGCTCTTTCCATGGCATGCTGCAGTTCACGGATGTTGCCCGGCCACTCATACTGGCGTAACTGCTGCACAAGCGATTCATGCAGGGAATTTACCGAGCGTTTATACTTCCCGGCATATAACTGCAGAAAGTATTCTGCCAGCGGAACGATGTCTTCCTGACGTTCCCTCAGAGGGGGCAGTTGAATCTCAATGGTATTGATACGATAGAGAAGGTCCTGCCGGAATTGATACTCGGCAGCCATACGTTGTATGTTCCTGTTTGTGGCAGTGATCAGGCGAACGTCTATCGGTATGGTCTTGTTACTTCCTACCTTGGTCACGGCCCTGTTCTGGAGTACGGTGAGCAATTTGGCCTGAATGGGCAGGGAAATATTCCCCAGTTCATCCAGGAAAATGCTGCCTCCGTTCGCCTCTTCAAAACGGCCGTTCCGGTCTTCCCGGGCATCGGTGAAGGCGCCCTTTACATGCCCGAACAGCTCACTTTCAAACAATGTTTCGCTGATAGCGCCCAGATCCACACTTACGAAGGGCTTTTTATTCCGCAGGGACAGCTGGTGGATATGCCGGGCCAGCAGATCCTTTCCCGTGCCGTTCTCCCCCAGTATCAGCACATTGGCGTCTGTAGCCGCTACCCTGTTTACGGTGTCCAGCACCTGTAACATGGCGGGGCTGTTGCCGATAATATGTACATCCGACTGTGGGCTTGCCGGCGCAGCGTTCATTTTATCCTTGTTGCCATGTTTTTTATTGTAAGCCCCCTGCATGGTAGCCAGCAACTTCTCATTCTCCCAGGGCTTGAGTACAAAATCTACCGCACCGGCCTTGATAGCCCTTACTGCCATCTCTACGTCCCCGTAAGCCGTAAAAAGCACTACTGCCACCTCAGGACGGATGTCCAGGATGCGGTCCAGCCACTCAAAACCTTCTTTGCCGCTACTCAGGTCGCGGGTGAAGTTCATATCCAGCAGTATCACATCATACTCGAAATTGGACACGAGGTAAGGTATCTTCTGTGGATTACGTTCAAAGTCAACCTGTTCGAAGTGACGTTTCAATAACAACCGGGCAGCTCTGAGCACGTCCATGTCATCATCTACAATAAGAATTTTACCGGGCAACGGTGTAGTCATAATAAGATCTTGTCTGTTGTTTTTGCAAATGATCCGCAAACAGTGTTCCTGACAGGAGGAGTGGAATGACAGCCCTGGCGGATGCGGCCACTGGCAATATTATAAAAAGATTTCGGTTTTCCTGCGGCCCATGGAGGGCTTCATGGAAATTGTCCGGAAATGAACGTCCCGTGTGCGCTACAGGACGATAAAAATAGGGAGTACTGCCGAAATCCCTTTGTGGTATTGAGTTTCCTGCTTTGGCATGCCGGTTGTCTTACCTGGAACAGGAATTTAGTTTAACCTATGGACAGAAAAATAGAAAAGAAGTACTGGTCAAAAAAGAGGATCTCCCTTATCAGCGGGGGGGCCGTTGTCGCGATGTTACTTCTGTATAATCTGATATTTGCTGATCACCGCTCGAAACTGAATGTCGAGAAGGATAAAATCACCGTGTCTACCGTTACGAAAGGGACCTTTGATCAATATATAGCCGTAACGGCAGTGGTATTGCCACTGAAAACCATCCGGCTGGATGCCATCGTTGGAGGATATGTGAGCCAGAAATATCTCGAAGGTGGTAATATGGTCAAAAAAGGAGACAGCATCCTGCGTCTCGAAAACCAGAACCTGATGATGGACTTCGTGAACCATGAGACAGAGATTTACCGCCTGATCAACGAGTTACAGAATACCAGGCAATCCCTGAAACAGAACCGCTACACCATGCAGCAGACGGTTGCTGACCTGGATTACCAGATAGAGCAGGCCAAAGATCTGTACGACCGTACCAAACAGCTGGTGGACGACAAGATCGTATCCCGCCAGGAATTCAATAAGAACAAGATTGATTATGAACGCCTTGTGAAGAAGCGGCAGATAGAAATAGAAAGTCAGCGCTTCCAGGAAGAGAATGCCCTCATACAGATAGACCGTCTGGAGTCTACCATCGCACGTACGCAGCGTAACCTGCAGATGATGAAGGAGAACCTCAACAACCTGGTATTGAAAGCGCCCATTGACGGGCAGCTGTCTTCCGTGGATGCAGAAGTAGGAGGTAGCATCACCGCTGGTCAGAACATAGGCCAGATTGATGACCTGGACGGGTTTAAGATGCGTGCCGAAGTAGATGAGCACTATGTTGCCAGGGTATTCCCCGGACTGAAAGCTACTTTTGAATTCAACAATAAAAGTTATTCCCTGTCCATCATCAAAGTATATCCGGAAATAAAGAACGCACGTTTTAATGTGGACATGAAGTTTGAAAAGGAAACACCGGAAGGTATACGCCGCGGACAATCTTCTCCTATCCGCCTGGAGCTGGGCAAGTCCTCTTCGGCTATCTTACTGCCGGTAGGCGGCTTCTTCTCCGATACTGGTGGTAACTGGGTGTATGTGGTAGACAAGGGCGGTAAGAGGGCTGTGAAACGTAATATTTCCCTTGGACAGAAAAACCCGCAGTATTTCGAAGTGTTGGAAGGTTTGCAGGAGGGCGAACAGGTGATTACCTCTTCGTATGAGAATTTCGGAGACAAAGAGGTTTTAGTATTTTAATCCGGCAGTTAGTTACAGTTGTTTTAGTTCCGGTGCCAACCTCTGCAAGCAGGCAGGGGTGGCGCCATGGACACTCACCTGAAAAATCATATGCAGCATGATAGGCATGTACATTACTATCGCACTAAGGCATCTCGCTAAACGGAAACTATTTTCCTTCATCAACATTGCCGGACTCGCCATTGGCATTACTTTCTCCCTGCTGATAGCAGTATACATCTGGGAGGAGCGCCAGGTGAACGGTAACCTGAAGGATCTATCCCAACAATATTACCTGCAATCTGCCTGGAAGGCAGATAATATGTACATGCCGCTGATCACGCCTGCGCCACTGGCTAAAACACTAAAGGATAATTACCCATCCCTGGTGGCCAATTACTACAGGACTTTTCCCTGTAGCGCGAACGCCTCCTATAAGGACCGCCATTTCCGGATGTCGCTGCAGCCAGGCGATACAACAGCGATAAGCGCTTTTGGATTACCCCTCATACAGGGAGACCCTGCCCATCCTTTCAGGGATGACAATTCTATTGTGATCACAGCCGAAACGGCTATGAAATTTTTCGGCAGAACAGATGTACTGGATGAAGTCCTGACTATCGATACCCGCAGGGATGGTAAAAAGAACTATGCTGTCACCGGTGTACTGAAACGTGAAACGCGCCTCAATACGGTGACGACCATCAACGGTTTTAAGACTGATATTTTCCTGCCCATGCAGAACGTTGCATACTTCCTTGCACCGGATGCCGACAAGGATTGGAACAGTGTGAGCATGGCTTCCTATATAAAGCTGCAACCAGGGGTAAAGCCGGAACAACTGGCAGCGCCCATCAGAAAGTTGGTGGCCATGCATTGCAACCAGCAGTTGAAAGACAACATGAGTATTAAGCTGGTGGGGATGGATACCTTCTACCTGGATACGAATAACGGACTGGTAAGAAAGATGAGCTACATCCTGGGAGTCATTGCTTTCTTCGTCCTGCTGATGGCTGTGATCAACTATGTGAATATCAGTATAGGAACCTCTGTATACAGGTTAAAAGAGATCGGTTTGCGGAAAGTATTTGGCGGCAAACGCCAGCAGCTGATTGCACAATTTCTGGCAGAATCACTTGTATTGACTGCTATAGCGGCCTTTCTTTCCATTGCTTTCTTTGAACTGTTACGCCCACTGTTCGGACAGGTGCTGAACAAAACCTTACCTCATGTATGGTCATTCTCAGGAATGATGGTGTTGTTTTATGTATTGCTGGTGGCTGTCGTCGGATTGATTGCCGGTGTCTACCCTGCTTTCGTGCTGACGGCCAGCCATCTGCTGAAAGTACTGAAAGGGAAGATCTCCGTGGGTAAAGGGGAATTATTGTTCAGAAAAGGCTCGCTGGTAATACAGTTTTCCCTGGCGGTGCTGGTATTTGTATGCACATTGTATATCTCCCGGCAGATCGATTATTTCTTCAAAAAAGAACTGGGATATAACAAGGAACAGGTGCTGGTCATCTCTTCCGTACCACGCCAGTGGGATACCGCAGGGTTAAAACGTATAGAGCTGATAAGGGATGAAATGATGAGCAATACCGGTGTAAAGAGCGCGACTGTTTCCTATGAGGTACCTGACGGTATGAATGGAGGAGGTTTACGCATCGTACCCCGGGGTGGTACCGATGATGCAGCTGTGAACGTAGATATGTTGGTAACTGACGGAAATTATGCAGCTACTTTCGGACTGAAGGTACTGGCAGGCGCATTCTTTACAGACCAGGACAGCCCTGGAGATGTAGTACTCAACGAGGCCGCTGTGAAGCTTTTACACCTGGAAACAGGAGTAGGAGAGCAGATAGTGGCTGTTGGCCCCCAGGGGGGAACATTCAGGGTAAAGGGCATCGTGAAGGATTTTCACTTCACAAGTATGCAGCAGAAGATCGCACCTATGATATTCCTTTCCCAGAATACCGGCGCTTTCTACCGTTTCCTCAGTATCAAACTGCAAACTGCTGATGCCAGGAAGACCGTAGCCGGCATTGAATCTTTGTGGAAAGCCCGCTTACCTGATGCCCCGTTTGAATATTTCTTTATGGACGACAAGTTTCAGTCAATGTATAGCAATGAAACCCGTCTGAAGCAGGCGGCTAATGTGGCTACTGCACTGAACTTTATCATTATATTGCTGGGGGCTGCCGGCGTGGTGGCATTCAGCCTCACCCGCCGTACCAAAGAGATCGGCGTAAGAAAAGTATTGGGGGCCGATACCCGCAATATCATTTACCTGTTCCTGAAAGAATACACCTCCGTCATACTGATCGCCAATATCATTGCCTGGCCGGTAGCGTATGTAATAGCCGATCACTGGCTGGATGATTATGCCTACCGCACCAGTATGAGTGTAATGCCATTTATAATTGCAGGTATGATTACCTTCAGTTTAACCTATATTCTGATTGCTTTACAATGCTTCCGTACTGCCAGTGCAAACCCTACAGGGCTGTTGAGAAGTGAATAATATACGTTCAATTTAAAAATTATTAAACCGTAGTCGATGATACGTACAGTCAATCTGCAAAAGATTTTTACAACAGAAGAAATAGAAACTTCTGCCCTGAATGGGATCAATATGGAAGTGAAAGACGGAGAGTTTGTTGCTATTATGGGCCCCTCAGGTTGCGGCAAATCTACCTTACTGAATATCCTGGGGCTGCTGGACAATCCCAGTGGCGGGGAATACCACTTCTGGGACCACGAAGTGGCCAAGATGAGCGAGCGTCAGCGTGCACAGCTCAGAAAAGGATCCATTGGTTTCGTATTCCAGAGTTTTAACCTGATAGATGAGCTGACCGTATTCGAAAATGTGGAACTGCCGCTGTTGTACCTCAAAGTACCTGCCAGCGAAAGGAAGGACAAAGTGGAAAAAGTGTTGGAACGTATGAATATCATGCACCGCCGTAACCACTTCCCGCAACAGTTATCTGGTGGTCAGCAGCAACGTGTGGCTATTGCCCGCGCTGTAGTAGCTAATCCTAAAATGATCCTCGCGGATGAGCCTACCGGTAACCTGGACTCAACCAATGGTGAAGAAGTGATGAAACTGTTGCAGGAGCTGAATGAAGCCGGCACCACCATGATCATGGTAACACACAGCCCTTATGACGCAGGTTTTGCGCATCGTGTCATCAACCTGTTCGATGGTCGTGTAGTGACAGAGAATATCAAGGAACAATTTCATGTCTGATCCCCTGGTATAGATATCAATCATTATTCAAACGTACTCGTATGCTTAACAACTATCTGCGGATTGGCTGGCGTAACCTGCGCCGCTATAAAATGTACAGCAGTATCAATATAGGCGGCCTGGCTATTGGCCTCGCAGTGGGTATCCTGATACTTGTATGGGTACAGGATGAGTTAAGTTATGATAAGTTCCATGAGAAAGGAGATAGCCTGTATAAACTGAGTGTCAGCTTTACCTCCGGCTCTGATGTACAGACCTGGGATGGTATGCCGGGACCGATTGCGGTACACGCCGTGAAAGATATTCCCGGTGTACAAAAGGCTGTACGCACCAGGGATAACTGGGGGGACGTCTCGAAGTTCACTTACAACAACAATGACTTCTTTGATATCAAGACGGGCTTTGTAGAGCCTTCCTTCTTTACATTGTTCACATTCCCACTACTGAAAGGTGATGCACAGCATCCTTTCCCTGACAATACCTCTCTCATTGTAACACGGAGCGCCGCCCTCAAATATTTTGGCACCACTGATGTAATGGGAAAGGTCATAGCGGGAGACGGAAAGAATTATGTCGTTACCGGCCTGATGGAAGATTTTCCTGAGCAGTCCAGTATCAGGTATGAATTTATGCTGCCCTTCAGCATACTCCAGGCGAAATTTGTGAAAAGTGAGTCCTGGCCATCTCTGGATGCTGACTGGGGAGACTTTTATTTCACCACCTACCTACAACTGGCGCCCAATACCTCCACAGCAAAAGTGGCTGCCGCCCTGGCCAGATTACGTCCGGACGGCCAACAGGAACCGGGCACAAAATATAATGTGCAGCCCTTATTTGACGTCCATCTGTATAATCCGGACCTGAGTGAGGGTGGGATCAAAATAGTACGGATATTCCTGATCATCGCTGTTGTAATACTACTGATCGCTTGTGTGAACTATGTGAACCTTTCCACCGCCAGGGCCATGCAAAGGGCTGCGGAGGTGGGCGTCCGTAAAATAGTAGGCGCCAGCAGAAGACAGCTGTTCGCCCAGTTTGTATGGGAATCGGTGCTGGTATTTATGCTGGCATTGGTGCTGGCTATTGCGATCATCCTGATATTGATCCCATTCTATAACAATCTCACTGATAAACATCTTTCTTTCGGCCTGAAGAACCTGCAAATGGTACTTGCCATCGGCTTGTCCATGCTGGTGACGCTGATAGTGGCCGGTATATATCCTGCAATTATTTTATCCTCTTTTAACCCCCTGAAAACATTAAAAGGAGGACTGAGCCTTTCGGGCAGTAACGTCTTCTTCCGTCGCGCCCTGGTAGTAGTGCAGTTCCTTATTGCCACAGTGCTGATTGTCAGTACGCTGGTGGTAGGTCAGCAGTTGCGGTACATAAAATCAAAAGCGCTGGGTTACGATAAGGAGAATGTTTTTTCCTTCAATTCTGACCAGATGTACGATCACCTGGAAGCCGCAGTGCAGGAGTTATCAACCGCTCCCGGTGTAGCAACAGCGGCAATGGCCAATCATAATATGACGGGTATTGACAACAGTACCGGCGATACTTACTGGGATGGTAAAGAGAAGAATGAAACGCTGATCGCGCACGTATTTTCCGCAGATAAGAGCTTCATGGAAATGATGAAGTTCGGCTTTGCCGAAGGACAAAACTTTACCAATTCAAAGGCTGATTCTACACATTTCATCATTAATGAAACAGCTGCAAAAATGATGAGAATGAAAGACCCCATAGGAAAGAAATTCAGACTCTGGGACATTGACGGTACCATCACTGGCGTCATAAAAGACTTTCATTACGCATCCCTACATGAAAAGATCGGTCCCCTGGTGGTCTATTACCGTCCGGTTAATTACAGAGTGTATGTGAAAACAAAACCGGGGGAAATGGACAAGGCTGTCGCATCGGCAGAGCGGCTATATAAACGCTACAATGCCGGATTCCCCTTCAGGTATACCTTCATCGACGATAATCTGAACAAGCTGTACAAACTGGACCAACGTACAGGCAAACTGTTTAACTATTTCGCAGGCATCGCCATCTTCATCAGCTGTCTGGGCCTGTTCGGACTGGCCACGTTTGCCACCGGACAACGTGTAAAAGAAATAGGTGTGAGAAAAGTACTAGGTGCATCTGTCACCAACATTGTTGCATTACTTACCAGCGATTTCCTGAAGATCGTGATGATATCAATAGCACTGTCTGTTCCTGTTGCCTGGTATATTATGAACAGATGGCTGGAAGATTATGCTTATCGCGTCACTATCAATTGGGGCGTATTTATCATGGCCGGCGGCCTGGCGGTAGCAGTAGCGCTACTGACGGTAAGTTTCCAGGCAGTGAAAGCAGCACTGGCCAATCCTGTACGCTCTTTAAGAACTGAATAGCCAACCATAAAAAGAACTGTATGATCAAGAACTATCTGAAGATAGCGTGGAGGAATATCAGAAAGCAGAAATTCTATTCCTTTATCAATATACTGGGGCTGACAATAGGCATGACCTGCTGCTTCCTGATATTTATGTACGTGCGCTTTGAGTTGAGTTATGACTCCTTCCACAAGAATAAAGACAGGATCTACAGGGTAGTGACAGATGTGAAGACGCCTACTGAGCTGATAGAAGCAGATATCACATCTGCGCCCATGGGGCCGAATATCAAGGCTGATTTCCCTGAAGTAGTTTCATCTGTCAGGATAAATTTACAAAATGCACTGGTCACTATTGGCAGTAATAAATATGATGAGGATAAAGTGGCGATGGCTGATTCTGCCTTATTTGACATATTCTCGTTCCAGTTGATAAGGGGCACCGCAAAGGATGCATTGACGGAGCCTTTCACAGCTGTATTGACTGAACGCAAGGCAAAGAAATATTTCGGATCAGCAGATCCTATGGGTAAAACCTTTCAGATGGACGGAGGAAAAGTTACCATCAAGGTAACAGGACTGATGAAGGATGTGCCTGAGAATTCCCATCTGCCCTTTGACATGGTGATCTCTATGGCTACCGTCGAAAAGATGGGACAGAACCTTACGGAATCATGGGGGAATTTTGGTATGCTGACATACCTGTTGCTAACGCCGGGTGCTGATGCAGCTAAACTGGAGAAGAAGCTGCCTGCCTTTATGGAAAGACATGTAGGAAGCACGATGAAGAAGAACAACATGTATTACACATTACACCTGGAGCCTCTGAAAGATGTGTATATGACTTCGAAAAGGCCTGCTGCTGTAAAGGGAAGCATTACCAATATATACATATTCTCCATCATAGCTATTTTCATCCTCCTGATAGCCGTTATCAACTTTGTGAACCTGGCTACAGCCAGGGCAACAGAGAGAGCAAGAGAGGTAGGGGTACGGAAGTCGGTAGGAGCTTATGAGTCGCAGCTCACATTCCAGTTCCTGTGTGAGACCCTGTTACTCAGCTTATTCGCTTTTGTATTGTCAGTGGCCCTGAGCCAGCTGTTGCTGCCATCTTTTAATCTGCTTGCCGGAAAGGAAATAGCATACAATATATTCAGTACCGGCACTATCATATGGTTTCTTTTCATTGCAATAGGCGTGGGCTTACTGGCAGGTGTTTATCCTGCTGTTGTACTGTCTTCTTACAAACCCGTGGTCGTTCTGAAAGGCGCTTTCAGCAGCAGTAACAAAGGATTGTTCCTCAGAAGAGGATTGGTAGTTTTCCAGTTCGTTATCACTATTGTATTGATAGCAGGCGTAATGATCGTTTATTATCAGTTATTATACCTGCAGGGCCGTGATCTGGGATTTAAGAAAGACCAGCAGCTGGTGGTGGAGTTTGGTGGCGTCAATAATATGAAAGAGAAATGGTTTGATATCAGGCAACAGGTATTGAATGTACCCGGCGTATCCGGCGCCACATTCTCATCTGCCATACCGGGCAGGTCCCAGAACTCAGCATATAGTAATATCGAGATGAAGAATGGAGAAATGCAGGCCAGCAATATTAACCTGTACTTTATAGACTATGACTTCATCAAACAATACCAGATTAAATTACTGGCAGGACGCGCATTCTCTCCTCAAATGGCGACAGACAGCACGCAGGCTATGCTCGTAAATGAAGCGGTTGTGTCCTCCCTGGGATATAACAAACCGGAAGAGATCATTGGAAAGAAATTCGACCAGTGGGGAAGAAGGGGTACCATCATTGGTGTGATTAAAAATTTTAACTACCGCTCACTGAAAGAGGCAGTTTCGCCACTGACATTACGTATTGAACCGGAAGCGTTTGCCCCGATGACGATTACTGTTGAGCTAAAAGATATCAAAAAGGTCATTGCCAGTGTAGAAGCTATATACAACAGGTATATACCGGAAGGAAGGTTTAATTATTTCTTTGTAGATGATGATTTTGACCGCCAGTACCGGGGCGACTTCCGTTTTGGTCAGCTGGTGCTGACATTCGCCCTCCTGGCTATTTTCCTGGCCACCTTAGGGTTACTTGGATTGATCTCTTATATCGTGATCCAGCGTACAAAAGAGATCGGTATCCGGAAGGTATTGGGAGCTTCCGTAAGTAATATCCTTTTGTTGCTGTCCACAGATTTCATCAAACTGATAGCTATTGCTTTGCTGGTGGCCACACCATTGGCCTGGTACCTGATGTACCAGTGGCTGCAGGATTTTGCATACCGTATTAATGTACCGTGGTGGGTATTCCTGGCGGCTGGCAGTGTGGCGGTGGTCATTGCGCTGACTACAGTAAGTATACAGACCATGAAGGCTGCAATGACTAACCCGGTGAAGGCATTACGGACAGAATAAAATAATGAAGTTTCTTTAGTAGTTACGTTTAAATATGACAAGTGAAATGTGTCATGGGCAGGTATCTACCCGCCCATAGCTTTTAATTACTTACTAAAAAGAAATTTTATGATAAAGAATTATCTGAAAATAGCCTGGAGAAATTTATGGAGGAACCGCGTATTCTCATCCATCAATATTGCAGGTCTTGGCATCGGGATGGCCGTCAGTTTCACACTGATCCTGTACGTATTGTTCCAGTTCAGTTATGATGATTTTCATAAAAATAACAGCTATGTCTATCATGTGAAGGTGGGTGATGATGGAGGGAGCAATACACCGGTGCCTCTAGGGCCCTTATTGCAAAAGAGCACACCGGAGATCAAAGAGGTGATACGGGCGTCCTATCCCGCGCCTCATTTATTGAAGGCCGGAGACAAGTCCCTGAAATTGTCAGGTTTTTATACTGATCCGAAATTCCTGGATGTATTTACGTTCCCGGTTATAAAGGGGCAGGGGTTGCTGAAAGATGAGAATACGATCATCCTTACAGAAAGCACTGCCAGCAAATTATTTGGGAACGCAGATCCGATAGGTCAGATAGTAAATTTTGACATACAGCATCCGCTTGTTGTAACCGCTGTAATAAAAGATCCGCCTTCAAATTCCACCCTGCAATTCTCATACTTACTGAGCTGGGCCTTGTTCAGGAGCGCAGAGCCATGGGTAAGGGAGGAAGAATGGGGGAATTTTGGTATCAATACATTTGTACAGTTGGTGCCTAAAGCTGATCCTGCAATAGTAGCGCATAAGATCAGGAATGTATTGCATGAACAAAAAGCCATTATTCCTGCTACCAGTTACCTGTTGCTGCATTCAATGAGTAAATGGAAGTTATATGGTGAGATAAAGAATGGCAAGATCGCAGGAGGTGAAATTGCTGCTGTCCGTTTGTTTGCATTATTGGCATTGGGAATCCTTTTGATAGCCTGTGTCAACTTTATGAATCTCAGCACTGCACAGAGCGAGCGCCGTGCTAAGGAGGTCGGCGTAAGGAAATCTGTGGGAGCCAACAGAAGGGCGCTGATCTGGCAGTTTATGAACGAGTCGCTATTGCTGGTGGGTATCTCTCTTTTATTGGCGCTGGCGCTGATGTGGGGTATTCTGCCAACGTTTAATATGCTTACCAATAGCTCGCTGCAACTATCGCAGGCGCCTGCCTCTTTCTGGCTGGCCATTGTACTGCTTGCGTTGTTCACGGCCATCGTCTCAGGCAGTTATCCCGCTTTTGTATTATCCGCGTTCAAGCCAGTCAAGGTATTGAAAGGTGGGATAGTAGAGGTGAAGGGTAATTTCCGTCCAAGGCAGGTGCTGGTAATGTTCCAGTTCACCCTGGCTATTGTATTGATCTTTGTAACAATCGTAATATACCGGCAGATCAACTATATACGTAACCTGCCTATTGGTTATGATCCTAAAGGACTGGTAGACATACAGCTGGAAGGGAATGTTTATGACGACTATGATGCATTCAGGCAGGAAGTTATCGGCGCTGGTGCTGCTGTGAACGGGAGTGCTACGTTAAGTTCCATCGCGCAGGCGGGGGCCAGTATGTGGGCATTGAAATGGCCGGGACAGTTGCCGGGTGAAGAAAATATCAACTTTGGTGTGCTCACGGCAACAGAGAATTTTGTATCAACGTTTGGCATTACCTTAAAGGAAGGACGCGACTTCCTTTCTGCCGGCGATTCACTGTCGATGATGCTGAATGAAACGGCCGTGAAAACGATGCACCTGAAAGAGCCCGTGGTGGGACAACAGGTGCGGGTGAATGGTCAGGACAGGACCATCACTGGTGTTGTGAAAGATTTTGTATGGATGAAGTCTTATATGCCCGCTACCCCTGTGGTTATCCCTTACAATCCGGGCTGGAGAGGCTTCATAACAATGAAGCTCAATCCGCAGTTATCTGTAAGCGAATGCCTGCGGCGGATGGAAAAAATATACCGTTCTTTTAATCCTGACTATCCATTTCAATATACTTTCGTCGACGAGACGTACAAACGTAAATACGCCTACGAACAGGTACTGGGAGTGCTGATCAACGTATTTGCTACACTGGCCATCATGATCAGTTGTCTTGGCCTGCTGGGATTGTCTGTATTTGCAGCCGCCCGCAGAAAGAAAGAGATCGGTATCCGCAAGGTGCTGGGCGCTGGTATAACCCAGGTGACGGTGCTGCTGTCAAAAGAGTTCCTGAAGCCGGTGCTGGTGGCTATCCTGGTGGCAAGCCCGATAGCCTCATACGTTATGATGAAATGGTTACAGCATTATACTTACAGAATATCACTGGAATGGTGGATCTATCTGCTGGCAGGTATGATTGCTATTGTGATAGCGCTGCTTACCGTTAGTATCCAGTCGGTAAAGGCAGCATCCATGAATCCGGTAAAGGCGTTAAGATCAGAATAGATTATATTGAAAGATAAACCACCGGCAACCGGGGAGGACTGGGCCGGCTAAACTACTAAAACAGTATATACTAATGATACAGTTAAGACATATCTCCAAGTATTATCCCGTAGGATTTGGTAAGAATGAAATATTAAAAGATATTGATCTCAGAATTTTTGAAGGAGAGTTTGTATCCATTATGGGACCTTCGGGTTCCGGTAAATCCACCCTCTTACATATTTTAGGATTGCTGGAAGAACCCTCCCAGGGCGAATACCTGTTTGACGGGGAGCCGGTGCATAAAATGAATGAAAAGAAACGTACACAGTTGCACCGGGGAGCAATAGGATTTGTTTTCCAGGCATACCACCTGATAGATGAGCTGACCGTGTATGAAAATATAGAAACGCCTTTATTGTATAAAAATATGCCGGGAGCTGAACGGAAAAGCCGTGTAGCCGATATCCTGGACCGCTTCAATATTGTGGCCAAGAAGGACTTGTTTCCCAGTCAGTTATCAGGCGGACAGCAACAACTGGTGGGCATTGCCCGTGCATTGGTAGGAGAGCCTAAGGTGATCCTCGCGGATGAACCAACAGGTAACCTTCATTCAGATCAGGCTAAAGAGATCATGGAACTGTTCAAACAGTTAAATGAAAAGGATAAGATTACGATAGTACAGGTAACACACTCCGAACTTAATGCAACTTATGGTCACAGGATCATACAGATCCGTGACGGGAAAATCGCATAATTTCTTACAGGTAATTCCCGACGTCAGGTAATCTTATCAAGCTGTTGTGCGCAGGCACTGGGTCTGATGAGGATCCCGGTGTCGGGAATTGTTTGTTTACGAATATTTTACGCCATTCATAAAGAATTTATTTATGTTATCATCACAATTATTATATTTTTGGAAGGTCATGAAAATATCCAAAATCCCGGGATGTATCCTGGCACTGTGCATTTTGTTTGCTAACTCTGCGACCTTAAAGGCGCAGGATACCTGGACACTGCAACGTTCTGTTGATTATGCGCTGGCAAACAACATATCGATCAAGCAACAAGACGTGCAGAAACGTTTTGCGGCATTGACGTATCAGCAGAGCAAATTGGCGCAGATCCCTACCCTCAGCACAGGCGTGCAGGGTACTTATGGTTCCGGCCGTAACATTGACCCGTATACCAATACGATCATTACCCAGTCTTACTTTAACCTCGGTGCAGGGGTGAGTGCCAGTGCTAATATCTTCAGCTGGTTCTACCGCCGTAACCTGATAGCTGCCAATAGTTATGAGGCGCAGGCGCAGGACCGTTTCCTGGAGAGGGCTAAGAATAATGTAGCGTTCAATATTGCTGCAGCGTTCTTACAGATCCTGCTCAATATGGAACAGGTACATATCAGTGAGTTGCAGGTAAAGCTGACCGCATCCCAGCTGGAGAACACTAAGAAACTGGTGATTGCCGGTTCCAAACCGGAAAGTGATCAGGCTGACCTGGAAACCAAACTGGCGAATGATAGTGTAAACCTGATCACAGCACAGAACAATGTGATCATGTCTACATTAGAGATGAAAGCCTATCTGAACCTGGGATTTGACGTGCCTTACGTGGCGCAGGCGCCGGCAAATATTACTGAAATACCGATTCCCCGCCTGGATGAAGTAGATCCGGAAATGGTTTTCAGTGCAGCGCAGACAAACAACCCAGGAATAAAAGGAGATGTGTTAAGGATAAAATCCCTGCAACGTACTTATGCTTCTCAGAAAGGCCTGTTATATCCAAGCCTCTCTGCATCCGGTAACCTGAACACCAGTTATGCCAACAGTGCGAAAAACCAGGTGATTACAGGCTATACTCCTTATACACAGGATATCGGTGAGGTAGCAATAGCCGGGAACACTTATACAGTAAAGGCTACCGGCCAGACGCCTAGTTATAAGCTGGTTACCATCCCATTCAGCGATCAGATCAACAACAACTTCCGTCAGTCCATAGGACTTTCACTGAATATTCCCATTCTGAACGGATGGCAACAGAGAACGGCAGTAAAACAGGCCAGACTAAACATTGAAACACAAAAGCTGACATTGGATCAGGACCTTCAGCAATTACGCAGGGATATTTATACCGCGCATGCCAACGCAATGGCCGCTATTCAGAAGTTTTCCGCCTCCTCCAAAGGAGTAGCGTCTTCTCAGCGTGCTTACGATTTTGCTACCAAGAGGTTCGATCTGGGTTTAATGAATACAATTGACTATATTACTACCCAAAACAACCTGTTCCGAGCTCAGATCGATAAGGTATCAGCCCAATACGAATATATATTTAGAATGAAACTACTGGAGTTTTACAGGGATCAAAAAGTCTCTCTGTAGCAGCTCCCTTCCTTTTGAAATACGCCGTTTTATATGAAGAGAAAGACACTTTTCTGGATCTTGGGGATCATTATTTTGCCCGTTGTCATTGTGGCTGTAAGCAAAGCTGGCAAAGACGACAGCATTAAAGTGGCGGTAGATGATGCCGCTCAAAAAACTATTATAGAGGTGGTTTCTGCCAGCGGTAAGATCTACCCTGAAACAGAAGTAAAGGTCAGCTCTGACGTATCCGGTGAAATCGTAGACCTTCCGGTACTGGAGGGAGACTCCGTACAAAAAGGACAGGTGCTGGTACGCATCTATGCCGATGTATACGGCTCTGTACGCGATAAGGCAACTGCTTCCCTCAGCCAGGCACAGGCCCAGCTGGCTAATTACGCCGCTTCATTGAATGCATTCAAAGCCAAGCTGGAACAGAGCAAATCTGCTTACGACCGTAACAAGGAGCTGCTGGCACAAAAAGTAGTGTCCCGCAGTGAATTCGAAACAGCAGAAGCTACTTACCGTTCCGCCCTGGCAGATTACAATGCTGCCGCCGAGCAGGTGAACAGCAACCGTTATGCCGTACAGAGTGCAAAGGCAGGACTGACAGAAGCCAACACTAACCTGAAACGTACTACTATCGTGGCGCCTATGAGTGGTGTGGTATCCCTGCTGCCTGTTAAAAAAGGCGAACGCGTAGTGGGTACCGGCCAGATGAGCGGTACGGAGATCATGCGTATCGCTGATCTTAACATAATGGAAGTGCAGGTAGATGTAGGAGAAAATGATATTCCCCGCGTAAAATATAATGATACGGCCATCGTAGAAGTAGACGCTTACAGTGATCGTAAATTCAAAGGGATTGTGACCCAGATAGCCAGCTCCAGCAAAGGTGCGGCTACCAGCACGGCCACATCAACTTCTTCTGCTGAACAGGTAACCAGTTATATCGTACATATCCGCATTCTGCCGGATAGCTATAAGGACCTGATCGATCCTGCACATCCGAAGAACTTCCCTTTCCGTCCGGGTATGAGTGCCAGCGTAGATATCCAGACCCGCACAAAGAAGAATGTATTGGCAGTGCCAATCAATGCAGTGACTACCCGCGATATTGTTGATAGCTCTAAAGCAGTAGGTGCTAAGAAGGAAGACCTGGCGGCCGCAAAGGAAAGCGGTAAAGATCAGAAAGAGGTTGTTTTTGTGCTGCAGGCGGATAAAACCGTAAAGCAGGTAATAGTTACTACAGGTGTACAGGATGATACCAATATAGAAGTGTTGTCAGGTCTGAAAGCGGGAGACAAAGTGATCAGCGCTCCTTATTCCGCTGTATCCAAAGATCTTGATCAGGGGAAAAAGGTGAGAGTGGTACAGAAGAAAGAGTTGTTCGAAAACAAAGGTAAATAAAGATATTCCAGCATAAAGAAGCGCGGCCTCGTAGAAACGGGGCCGCTTTTTTTTGTCTGTTACGTAATGGTTAGATGGGAGTATAAGACTTATAGAAGGATAAGTAGTTTATTCATCAATGCCCGCGCTTTCCGGTAGGCGCTGTTTAACTGATTCCGTACGGTTTGTTCTGCCGTCCCTGTCTTTGATGCTATCTCGCGGATGCTTAGTTCATCAAAGTGTGACCAGGTGAATACCTGGCGTTCCTTTTCAGGAAGCGCCCGCAGATCATCCTGTAACCGGGCAATGATGTCTTTGTGTATGATCATGCTTGTAGTAAGTTCAGAACCCTGTTCGCCATACTGTCCGAACTTTTCCAGGTGTTTCTTCTTCAACCCATCGTCCCTGAACTTACGGAGTATCATTTTACGTGCAGCACTGAACAGGTAATAACGGATGTGGGAAGTAATGTGCAGGGTATGCCGTCTTTCCCAGAGATCTGTAAAGAGGTCCTGGATAAGGTCCTGTGCATCGGCCTCGCTGGATAATACACGGGCTGTATACTGGTATAGGGATTCCCAGTAAGTGTTAAAGAGGATTTCAAAGGCGGGCGACTCTCCGGTATGAGGGATGTCTGATCGTCTCTCAGGTTGATCTGTTGTCATAATTTCCAGGCGGCCGCTAAAAATAGGTGAAGGAGCGAGCTGAAGAAAGTGCTATGCCAAATTATCATGAAGACTTAACATTGGAGGGCGCGTTAGCATTATATACAACCGGGAAATTGTTGTCCGTAGCACTGGCCTGCGAAAACTTAACATTGGCCTATGTTAATTTAAGATTAAATTTATGTTATCATATTTAACCAACGTTTCATAAGTTATGTCAAGTACAGATACTGCGAAGACCGCAAAGCCGGCCAAGGCATCCCGCAAAGAAGCACGCACCACCATAGAAAAGAAATTGGACCTCTTATTAGTAGACCTGAAAAATGAACTGGGGGATACAAAGTTCAAAAACAGGATCAGAAAAGCTGCAAAACTGTTGAGTAAAGGTCTGGACAAGCCTAAGAAGAAAGCGCTTGCGAAGAAAAAGGTAGCCAAAAAAGCTACAAAACCAGCAAAACCTGCTAAGGTAGAATCTGCAACTACAAAAGCAGCCGAATAATACATTTCATCAGGAGCAAATACTGGTAATATATATTTAACAGCCCGCCTGTAACAGTTAACTGTTATATGCGGGCTGTGTGCTATATATTTAGGGCTTTTGCTTTTGTATGAAAAAGAGTCTTATATACTTACTGAGCCTGTTATCGCTTTCAGCAGTCGCTCAGCAAACAGGTCAGGTGAATGTGTTCCTGGGTTCTTCCGGGGATCACGGACAAATGTCTCCGTCCGCTTCTTATCCTTTCAGCATGTTAAGCATTGGCCCGGAAACCTATCCCGATACCCATACGGGTTATGAATACCTAGCCAAAGAGTTCCTTGGTTTTACCCACAACCGTATGGAGGGTGTAGGCTGCCAGGGATGTGGTGGTAACCTGCTGGTGCGTCCTTTTCTCGGTGATGGTCCTGTAAAGGCAGATCTGATCAAGTATGAGGAACAGGCGTCTCCGGGGCACTATCACGTAGGATTTACCAATGGCATTAAAGCCTCCTTCACGGTATACAAAAATGGCGGTCAGCACCAGTATCATTTCCCCACAGGTAAAAAAGGCCTGTTGCTTGACCTGGGACATGCCCATGTGGGCCGCTTTGTTGCAGAGGAACATACTATCGACGGGAATGCAGTTAGCGGCTGGATCGAGTCAAAAACTACCTGTAGCGCGGGTGTATACAGGATCTATTATTACCTGGAAACAGACCACCCCGTAAAATGGACGGCTACCCAGGCGCATGAACTGGTAGCGGCTACTACAGAAGATGACCTTGACGTACGGGTAGGATTGTCTTCCGTAGGTACTTCCTATGCAAAAGCCGCCATCACCCGGGATGCTTTTGATGTGGTAAAACGCAAAAGTGAGCTGGACTGGAACAATGCGCTGGGCCACATCAAAGTGAAAGGTGATCCTGCAAGGGAAAAGTTATTCTATTCCCTGTTTTACAGGTCTATACAGTCTCCTTATATAGTATCAGAACCCGATGGCACTTACACAGCCACCGATGGCTCCTTACAGCATACCAGCGGTAAGATTTACAACGGCTGGGCCATCTGGGACAACTATCGTGCACAGCTGCCTTTATTGTCCATCGCCTTCCCACAGGAGTACCAGGATATGACCACCTCCATCGCCGGATTGTATCAGCATGGTAAGAAAGACTATGCCACCCTGCATGAGCCTTCTATTACCGTAAGAACAGAACACGCCATCGTGGTACTGCTCGATGCTATGAAAAAAGGCTATAAGCTGGATTTTAAAGCGATCGCTGATTCAGTAGAGACGGAGATAAAAAACCTGGACTATGCCCATCCTGATAAGGCATTGGAGTCCTCTTACGATGCCTGGGCATTGTCAGAGATCTATTACACATTAAAAGACAAGACCCGTGGCGACCAATACAGACAGCAGGCGGCCGGGTATAAAAAGTACTGGGAGAAAGACTTCCAGGACCTCACCCGCAGGGATGTAGACCGTATGCAGGCCAGAGGATTGTACCAGGGGACCATCTGGCAGTACCGCTGGTTCGTGCCTTTTGACCTGAAAGGTCTGATGGAGTTATGTGGCGGTGAGCAGGCTTACATCTCACAGCTGGATGAATTCTTCGGGAACGATTATTACTGCCATGCCAATCAGCCGGACCTGCAGGTACCCTTCATGTACAATGTAACCAACCAGCCGTGGAAATCACAGGCCGTGATACACAAAATAGCCGTGGACACCATGATACAGCATTATTTCAACGATAACAGCCGTGGTATCGGCTCTGAGATAGATCTTATTTACAAAAACCAGCCCGCAGCCTATGTCAGAACGATGGACGATGATGCCGGTACGATGTCTTCCTGGTTCGTGCTGGTATCCACTGGCATCTTTCCTGCCTGTATAGGATCGCCGGTATACTACCTGAATGTTCCTTTGTTCGAGTCGGTAGAGTGGCAATGGCCGGGTGGCAAACCCTTCTCTGTTCACGTAAAGAACTTCAGCGACCGCAATGTATATATCCATGAAGTATGGTTGAACGGGAAGAAACTGGACCGTAACTGGATCACTCATTCAGAGATCACGAATGGAGGAAAGCTGGAAATTGTGGCTGGCGATAAGCCGGATGAGAAACAGGGGCTGAGTAACAAATGGATCGCAGAAATAGGTAGCCGACAATAGATATAGTACATTTTACAGTTGTAAAGTCCTCTGATAACAAATAAGGTACATTTGTAGCTTTTCATACAGTCTTTGTAAGTGCGCTACTATAGTGCTTTCCCGGAGATAACCCATATATAACCCATATATAAGCCATATATGACCCATATATAACCCATATTTAAAAGATATGGGTTATATATGGGTTATATGTAGGTTATCTACAGTTTATATATGAGTAGTCCTAAAAAACCGGCCGGTTTAGAATCAGTTAATCCCTTTATATTGGTTGTAGATATAGGTCAGATCGAACGTACCCAGGTTCTTGTAGTAGATGTTGATCATCTTGGCGGGATCAGTTGCGACCTCACCGCTCTGAACATCTCCATCATCACCGTCATTCCATGCCCACGGAGCATTAGCACCACCATCACCGTAGCTGCTAACCAGGCCGCCGGAAGGGCTGTTAAACAGCTGGGTGTTGTTACGCTGTTCCCATAAACCACCGGCAGCGAATACGTCAACCAGTTTGTAGGATACGTTACGGTCATCCGGATTGGTTGGAACACTGGCCGTGCGGCCTGGCACATAACGGATACCATCGCCAACGATGTTTACATAAGGATAAGCCTTCAGACCGTGGCCTTTAGCTTCCTGACCGGTAGTAGGGTGAGATTCGTTGTTGTAAGTTTCCATAGTGATGGTACCGTCGTTGGTCTCGTGGTTGTTCTGCCATGAGCTGCCGGAAACGGTATAGCTATAGAAATCTTTGTGGAAAGTGGTTATCATTGCCTGCAGGGCACCATAGGTAGAACCATCTTTTCTTACTATAACCTCGATACCTTCGAAGTCATTCTCATGCTGGTCCAGGTAGTAACCGAAAGGGTTATCTGTCCAGTCACGTGGGTGGAAGAATGCGTAGTTGATGAACCAGTGTGTATTGGTTTCAGCTACTGAATAATATACATGGGCTGCTGCGGCGTAGTTACCTGCAATGTTGTTCCAGTTGTTGGTACCAACCCAGTCACCATCGAAATTGATAGCGGTGATGTAGTCAGCCTTACCGCCAACAGCATAATCGCCGGTTTGGTCAACATCCTGGTAGTGAACAGGAGCCCAGCGATACGCCAGTTCCTCATTGAAGTTTACAGCAGCGGCCTGAGTGGCGCCAAGTGTTTCCGGTTTTAATTTTTGTGCATCTTCTTTGCTACAGGAAACGAGGATCATGGATGCCAGCACGAATAGGAGCGCTGGCAGGCTCAGTTTGTGGAGAAGTGTCTTCATAGGTTCGCAATTGTGTCTTTTAATAAATAGTGCCGGGATAATGAGGTACTACGGGAATAAGTTTCACAGAGCGGGCTTTTTAACCATGGGTAGGGGCGGGCTTAACGATATAGTAATATTAGCCTGTAAATTCCTTACTTTGCGGAAAAAGAAAGATAAGTGAAAGCAGGTATTATCGGCAGCGGCAGTTGGGCGACAGCTTTGGCCAAGATTTTAACGGACAATGGGAACAGGATCTCCTGGTGGATCAGGAATGAAGACACGATCCGTTATATGCAGCTGCGTCATCACAACAGGCATTATCTCACCTCAGTTTATTTTGACACAACTTTAGTGGATCTGAGCAGCAACCTGGAACAGGTAGTTGCCGCCAGTGATGTGCTGGTGCTGGCAGTGCCTTCTGCATTCCTGGAAGAAGTAATGTTGCAGTTACCGCCGGAGGCGCTGAAAGGCAAAAAGATTGTTTCTGCTGTGAAAGGACTAGTACCAGGTAGCAACCTGTTGATCAATGATTACCTGTCTGAGATGTTTGATTTTCCTCTCGAACAGTATTTTGCTATTACCGGGCCTTGTCATGCGGAAGAGGTGGCGGGTGAAAAACTGTCTTACCTGACCTTTTCGGGGTTGCAGGAAAAATCTGCACAAGCCATAGCAGATATGTTCACTAACAGCTATCTGCAAACGATCGTGAACCGCGATGTGATTGGCGTACAGCTGGCGGCGGTGTTGAAGAACATCTATGCAATGGGGGCAGGTATTGCCCATGGCCTGGAATACGGAGATAACTTCCTCAGTGTATATATTACTAACTGCTTCAGGGAAATGCAGCAATTCCTGGATGCCTATGGAAAAGACCATGCGGAAGCAGGCACACACAATTATAACGCCAGCGCCTATTTGGGCGATCTGCTGGTAACCTGTTATTCCCTCCACAGCCGTAACCGTACTTTTGGCAATATGATCGGTAAGGGCTATTCTGTAAAAGCGGCCCAACTGGAACTGAATATGGTGGCCGAGGGGTATTATGCCAGCAAGTGTCTGTTCGAAATGAACATGGAAGTAGGCGCCTATATGCCTGTGGCTCAGGCGGTTTACACCATGTTATGGCAGCATTTAAATCCCCGGGAAGTCTTCCTCTCATTAGAGAAAGGATTTATTTAACTGATTGTTAACGGTTTGTTAAAGCCGCGATAAGATTGGTTTGTAACCTTCGTAGCAGATTCATCAACTTACTAAAACCGATATTCTGCTATGACCGCAACCAGTCTGCGCCTGAAGACATTTCTTGCAGGTATTTTCCTCCTTTTATTTTCCTTTGGAACGATGGCCCAGCAGGTCATCACCGGGAAAGTAATATCCGGAGACGACCGGCAACCATTACCTGGAGCTACCGTACAAGTAAAAGGAGCTGCCAGAAAGACCATTACAGACAACGCCGGCAATTTCAGCCTCTCCGCCGGCAATAACGACATCCTTATTATCAGCAGTATAGGCTTCACTACCCAGGAAGTAAAGGGGGCTGCTGCCGCCAATATCGTACTGGCCACAGATACCAGGGGACTGGGGGAAGTAGTAGTAACCGCCCTGGGTATTAAAAAAGAACGTAAGAAGCTGGGATATGCTTTACAGGAAGTAAAAGGCGAAGACCTTACTGTGGCCAGGGAATCCAATATTGTGAACCAGCTGGCCGGTAAAGTGGCCGGTGTGACCGTGATCGGTAGTTCTTCAGGAGTGGGCGGTTCCGCCAGGGTATCTATCCGCGGGGAACGTTCAGTAGATCTGAACAAGAACCAGCCGCTGTATGTGGTGGATGGGGTGCCTATCAGCAATGCCATCAACGGTGGATCAGGAAGTAACAACCTGGAAGTGGATTTCGGCAATGGCGCCAGCTTTATCAATCCTGATGATGTTGAAAGCATGAGCGTATTGAAAGGTCCTGCTGCTGCGGCATTGTATGGTTCCCGCGCAGCGAATGGCGTAGTAATGATCAAAACCAAATCAGGCCGTAAACAGAAAGGTCTGGGTGTGGAAGTGAATAGCAATGTTACTTTCGAATCAGCGCTGAAGCTGCCTGAATACCAGAAAACATATGGCCAGGGTAATGCCAGTGGTGGTGATTTCGCCTTTGTAAACGGTGGTGGCGCCGGCTTATCCGACGGTACTGATGAGGGCTGGGGGCCTGCTTTCAAAGGACAGCTCTTCCCGCAGTTCAACTCTCCCCGTGCCCTGAATGGCCAGCCCATTCCTTATACCGGTGGTGACATGAACGCACCGGCAGGTAGTGTGATCACTCCATCTGCATGGTTGCCTGATAACGATAATCTGAAGAACTTCCTGCAAACCGGGAATACTATTACCAACAACGTAGCCCTGGTAGGTGGTAACGACAACGGCGATTTCCGTCTGAGTTATACCAACCTGCATCAGAAGGGTATCGTGCCTAATACAGGCCTCGACAGGCATACTACCAGTTTCTCTGCGGGGTATCACCTTACGCCTAAGTTCACAGCAAGGGCTTTTGTAAGTTATATCAAGGGGGAAAGTGACAACCGTCCTTCTATCAGTTATGGTACAGAAAGTATTATGTACCTGTTCAACTGCTGGTTACCGGCTTCTGTGCGTGTAAGCGACCTGAAACGTCTCTGGATGCGTGGCCTGGAAGGCAAGCAGCAGTATAACTGGAACTACAACTATCATGATAATCCTTATTTTACTGTTTACCAGAATACCAATGGTCAGTACTATGACCGCATCATCGGAAATATCATCTTAAGATATGATCTGACCAAATGGCTGAACCTGCAGGTGCGTACTGCTACCGACTGGAGTAGTGAGCGCAGGGAATACCGCAGGGCATTCAGTACCCAGCGTTTCCCATTTGGTGAGTACCGTGAGGTGAATATCATCAACCAGGAGCGTAATACAGACTTTCTGTTTACTGCGGATAAAGAAATCAACAGTAACTTCTCTGTGAACGCTACCCTGGGTGGTAACCAGATGCGCCAGACTTCCCGTTTCAATGAAGATATCGCCGGACAATTGAATCTGCCGGGCATTTATCGCCTGACCAACTCCAGGATAGCGCTGGTAAATAACCAGAACAATGTTGGTAAACGCATCAACAGTTTCTACGGTTCAGCAGGGGTTTCCTACAAGAATAAACTGTTCCTGGATGTAACCGGTCGTAATGACTGGAGCAGTGCGTTGACCTTGCCGGAAGATCTGAAAGCTTTCGGTAGTGAACAGAACTCTTATTTCTATTCTTCCGTTGCGCTGAGCGGTATTATCAGTGATATGATAAAACTACCTGCAGTGATCAGCTTCGCTAAATTAAGAGCCAGCTTCGCGCAGGTGGGTAATGATACCGATCCTTTTGCATTTACACAGACATTCAACCGTAGCGATCCTTATGGCGCATGGCAGGTATATGAAGAGACCAACCGTTTATCCAACCTGAACCTGAAACCTGAAATCAGCTCTGCGTTTGAATTTGGTACAGACATTCGTTTCCTGCAGAACAGGATCGGACTGGATGTGACTTATTATCAGAGTAATACCAAGAACCAGATCCTGAATATTCCTTTATCCAACACCAGTGGTTATGAAACACGTGTGATCAATGCAGGTTCTATCCGTAACAATGGATGGGAAGTGATGCTGAATGTCACTCCGGTGAAAACCCAAAGCTTCGCCTGGGATGCTTACGTGAACTTCTCTACTAACCGCAGTAAGGTAATTGAGCTGACTGATGGTCTGAAGAACTATGTGATGGCTAACAGAAGCGTATCTGTGGAGGCGAGGGTAGGAGAGCGTATGGGAGATCTGTACGGTATCGGTTTCGCGAGGGTACAGAGCTCAGATCCAAAGGGGGCATACTATGACCCGAGCGGTAAGTTCACTGGTCAGATGGTATTCGCAGCGAATGGCCGTCCGGTAGCAACTACAGAAAGGATCAGGCTGGGTAACTATAACCCGGATTGGCTGATGGGTGTTGGTAACAGTTTTACTTATAAAGGTGTAAGACTGAGCGCGTTGTTCGATATCCGTCATGGTGGTAAACTGTATTCCCATACCCAGACTGTGGGTCGTGAAGGTGGTATCATCAAGGAAACACTGGAAGGTCGTGCAGATGGTTATGATATGAGCAAACCGGGTAATGGTGTAATTGGTAATGGTGTGGTACAGACTGCAGACGGCACTTTCATTCAGAATACTACCAAGGTGGGTGTGCGTGAGTGGCACAGCGCCTGGACCGGAGGTCGTAATATAGCAGAGGGGGTGATGTATGATGCTTCTTTTGTGAAGCTGCGTGAACTGCAGATCGGCTATTCTTTCCCGGGTTCATTCAAAAAGGGGATCATTAAAGGTATGAACGTATCGCTGGTAGGTCGTAACCTCTTCGTGTGGGATAATGTACCACACGTGGATCCTGAGGTAATGTCCTATTCCGGAGGTACTGCATTGCCAGGTATTGAATACATGAGTTTACCGAGCAGCCGTAGTTACGGTGTGAACCTGAGCTTCAAATTATGATCATCCAAAAAAAGCAATCATGAAATTCTTAAAGATATTTTTATTAGCCGGTCTTTTATCCGCCTGCACGCATGACTTTAGTGAAACGAACACGAATGAGAACAGTCCCACCAATGTAACCCCTGATCTGTTACTGAGCGGTGTGATCAGGAATATGATGAACCAACAGGTGAACTCCGCCTGGGGCATTGGCAACATCGTTGTACAGCATCATGCGAAGATCCAGTTCGTGAACGAAGACCGTTATCTGTGGGGAGAGCAGAACGGTACATGGGATGCGGTATATAATAACTACCGTAATCTGCAGAATATTTTCACGGCTGTTGGTACTGACTCTACTAATCCTTACCTCGGCGTTGCCCTGGTGCTGAAGTCCTGGATGTTTGCCCAGGCGACGGATGCTTATGGTGATGTTCCATATTCACAGGCAGGAAGGGCGAAGCTGGAAGGTGTTTATCAGCCTGAGTATGACAAGCAGGAGGACATCTATACCGGTATCCTGAAGGATCTTAAGTTAGCCAATACTGTTCTGGCTAAGGCGACGCCTAATCTGGATGGGGATATCCTGTATGGTGGCGGCGCTACGGCTATCACAAAATGGCGTAAGCTGGCCAACTCGCTGCGTCTTCGTTATCTGCTGCGTCTGTCAAAGCAGAAAGATGTAAGTGTGGAAATGGCTGGCATCCTTGCTGATCCTGCTACTTATCCGGTATTCACCGGTAATGACGACAATGCGGAACTGAAATATCTATCCGCTGCGCCTAACCAATGGCCGATGTATACTGCCCGTGTAGGTTCATTTGATGAGTTCAGGGTAAGTAAGACACTGGTTGACCGTCTGACCGCACTAGGCGATACCCGTCTGAAAGTGTTTGGTCGTCCGACGCAGAAGTCTGTAGCTGATGGTACGCCGGCAATAGCTGGTATTCCTAACGGACTGAGCGACGCTGATGCGTTGAAATATAACGGTGGCGTACAAAGTGTATCCAGGATAGGTTATACTTTCGCCTGCCTGGTATGTAATGATATTGGCCAGGCACCGCCAGATCCTGCTGCTCCAAGAGCCTTACTCATGACCTATGCTGAGCTACAATTCTCCCTGGCGGAAGCAAGAGAGCGTAACATGATCACTGCCGGTGATGCGGCTACTTATTACGCCAATGGTATCACCGCCAACTTCAATTACTGGAAGAGCATCGTGCCGTCTCAATATGGCATTGATGTAGCTATGCCTGCTAACTACCTGACGCAGACAGCAGTAGCCTATACCGGTACTCAGGCGGAGAAACTGGCAAAGATCGCATTACAGAAATGGATCGCTTATTACTTTAATGGATTGGAAGCCTGGTTTGACTGGAAAAGGACAGGCATGCCGGAGATTGTTCCCGGACCTTCTAACCTGAATGACGGCAAGGTACCTGTAAGATTTATTTACCCTCAGAAAGAGCAATCATTGAACGGTGCTAACCGTACTAAAGCCGTTGACCGGCAGGGTGCGGATGACCTGAATACGCGTCCCTGGATTGCGAAATGATTTCTTTTTTGCATTGTCCGGCCGTTCGCCCCTTGGTGAACGGCCGGATTTTTTATTTCGCTACGTCGATCTTTACTTTTTTATTCTTAATCTTTTCTTTCTGGATGAGTGCCAGCGTGTGAGCAGCTTTGCTTTTACGGATGCCTACAAAAGAGAAGAAGTCCTTTACTTCTATCAGCCCCACATCTTCTTTCTTTAACTGTCCTTTGTTGGTAAGGAAACCGACGATATCCACCTTGTTCACTTTATCTTTTTTACCTGCGCCGATAAAGAAGGTGGTCCATTTGGGTTTCTCTGGTAGTTCGTAATTATCTTCCAGCGTGATCTGAGTAACTTCTTCCTCTACATAGGCCGGCATCTTTTCGTCTGGTCCTATGATCAGGATAGCGGTGCCACTTTTGTCCATCCTGGCAGTACGGCCGTTACGATGGGTATATGTGTCGGCGGTATGTGGCAGGTGGTAGTGAATGATGTACCTGATATTGGGAATGTCCAGTCCGCGGGCGGCCAGGTCTGTTGTCACCAGGATATTCGATGTGCCATTCCGGAACTTGCACAATGCAGCGTCCCTTTCCTGTTGTTCCATGGCGCCGTGGTAGAATACGGTAGTCAGGCCTTTGTCTTTCAGCAAGCCATTCGTCCGCTCTACTGCTTCTCTGTGGTTGCAGAATACGATCGTTGACCGGTTTCCCAGGTAGCAGATCAGCCTGAAGAGGGTGTCTATTTTATCCTTGTCCTCGCTTTCAACGTATTGAATAGCCAGGGCTTCAGACTTTTCTTCGGTCAGGAAGTTCAGTTTTACCGGGTCTTGTAGTCCGACGAAATCAGGGATGTCTACGGTTTCAGTAGCCGAGGTTAGGATACGTTTTTTCAGGTTAGGGAGGGATTCGAGAATAAATTCAATCTCTTCCTGGAAGCCCAGTTCGAGTGACTTATCAAATTCATCCAGTATTAAGGTTTTGATCCCTTCTGTTTTGATATTCTCCCTGCGGATGTGGTCGCCCAGTCGGCCAGGAGTGCCGATTATCAATGCCGGGGCTTCCAGCAGGTTGTTTTCTTCTGTTTCTCTTAGGTGTCCGCCGTAACAACAGGTCACTTTGAAGCCCGTGCTCATGGTCTTCCAGACTTTTTCAATCTGCATGGCCAGTTCACGGGATGGTGCGATGACGAGTGCCTGGGTACCAGGCGCGTTTTTATCTAATAGCTCCAGTACGGGAAGGAGGAAACCTAGTGTTTTTCCTGAGCCGGTATTGGAGAGGAGGATTACATTGTCAGCCTGTTGATTGGCTTCAATACTCGCGAGCTGCATTTCATTGAGCGCGTCGATTTTGAAGGCGGAGAGTATGTTAGCGTATTTTTGCATTGGGGCAAAAGTACGGATTTCTTTGGGGAGAGAAAGAATAGGAAAGCTTGCATGTCATTAGCGGATGTGCAATATGCCGTCTTTGTAGTAAGATTCTGCTCCCGTAGTTAGCTTAATTGCATCAAGAAATTCCTGAATAGGTTCTGATTTCAGGATAGTGCCTGTGAATTTCTTTTCAGCTGTTTTCTGATTATCTATTACAACCTTTACTCCGTACCAGCGGGGTAATACCTTAGTGATTTCCGTCATAGGAGTATTATCCAGTTTATATCTTCCTTTGATCCAGAGTAGCTCGTTTTCGCTCAGAGGAGTAACATCAGTTCCTTTTGTTTCCAAATAAGTAATAGCCTGTCCTGGTTTAAGAATGGTCTTCTTATCGGCAGTAGCAAAAGAAACAGCGCCATCTACCAGTGACACTTTCACTCTGCCGGAGTCATAAGTATTCACATTAAAGGTAGTGCCGAGTACCTGTACAGTGCCCCTTGGGGTATGCAGGATAAAAGGCCGGTTTTGATCTTTGGCGACCTGCAGGTAGGCTTCTCCGTCAACAGTGATCTCTCTTGTGTTGCCAGCAAAGCGGAAAGGGAACTTGAGAGTGGTCGCACTATTTAGAAAGACAAGGGTGCCATCGGATAGTTTAATGTGATAATCCATGCCTGGAGGCACCCACAAGTTATTTATCTGCTCTTTAGCGACAGCATTGTCTTTAACGGAATATGTCAGGGAATTGTTGGTATTGTTGAGCTGAGTACCACCATTAACTGTAATATTGTCTTGTCTGGAGGAAAGGTCTATTACTTCCCCACTAGACAATTGTAATTGAAGCGTTTTATTGAATGCCAGTTTGGGGCTTGAACCAGTTTTTTTATTGGACTGGTTTATGAAGAGGGGATATATAAAGAATATAAGTAGTGCTGCGGTAGCTGCTGCAGAGATGACGGTGTAAGTAAACAATCTCCGTTTACGAAGCTGTCTCCTTCGTCTCAGTTCATCCTCTATTAAAGCGAAAGCGGCTTCACTGTCTATCTGCTGTATGGAGGGAAGCCCTAACCAATTAGTGTAGTCCAGCTGGAGCTCATCTAATTCGGCTCGTAGTTCCGGATACTCTTTTAATGCATTTTGAAGGTGCTGCTCGTCGGTTTCGCTAATAACCCCCATCACCTTTTCATTCATCAGTTGATGAATATGATCCCTGTCTAATTCCATCGAGTGATTATTAATTCAAGTATAAGAGTATCTTGCTCTCAAAATGGGTGAGAGCAATTGATATAAGATTACGATAATTTTTCGCGTATTGTTTTAATAGCAGTGGCAAGGTGTGTTTTCACTGTGTTGTCGCTAAGCCCCATGACATTGGCTACTTCTTTCCTTTTTAGTCCCTGTAATACGTAAAGTTGGAATGCTTTGCTTCTCTGTGCTGGCATACATTGTAATATATCGTTCACTTTTTTGTCTATCAAGTCGTAAATGCTTGGTTCCTGTTCTTCTTCCAGGTGTACGGTTGGCTCTTCCTGGGTGTTACAGTATTCCTGTAGAGTCTTATGCAGGCTCTTCTGCCGCTTCAAGATTAGCATACAGTTATATCGTATAGACATAAACAGGTAACCTTTCAGGTTGGTATGTATGTTCTTATATCGCTGTTTCTCGAAAAAGTCGATAAAGAAATCCTGAACGACGTCTTTGGCTTCTTCCACATTGCCTAATAGCCGATTGGCTTCAAACAGCAATGGTTTCTCAAAACGCATATATATCGTTTTGTAAGCCTTTGTGTCCCCGGATTTCAGCTCTTTTAACAGCAGTTCTTCGTTCGCATCGGTGTGCATGCTGGCTGAAAAGTTCAGGTGTGAAATTTATGATGGTAAAAGCACGTGTAAACTTAGTCCCCTTTAAGTTAAAATCATAGCATTTCCCATTAATTTATTGTTGCCAGTCCTGATGTACGATGGTTTAAGTTACACGGTTTCTTTGGTTTTTTTTCTTAATAATCAGTTAACATAGCCTGGAACCCCACAATTTTCAGGGAGTTACGGGAACGGGTGAATCCTTGGGCGAAAATTTTTTGACATAAGGGTTCACCCAATGCTTAATATCCTATTCGTTAAGTGCATAAAGGGTGATAGCTATGTTTTGCCTACTTAAATTCATTACTAATCCAAAATGTCAGGTGACTGTAACTGTAATTAACTAACCATTTTTAGTCTTGTCCTTATGCAACAAAAATTTACTCACTGCTATGCGAGGCGTAGCTTAATGGCCTTGCTTTGGCTATTGCTTCCAAGTATTTATCTACATGCACAGAAGAGTGCGCAACCTGGTCGTAATGTGACGCTGACGAGCGGCCATATTTCATTAAGAGATGTTTTTAATGTTATTGAGAAGCAGACAGGAGTGGTGCTTTTTTTCGGTGAGTTGAATACGAGTCAGCTTGTAGGGGTTAAGTTTGTTGCGACGCCAATAGAAGAGGCGCTGGCGGAGATGTTGCCGCCGTTGGGGCTGACGTATGAGTATGTGAATGGGAATAGGGACAAGATATTTATCCGGTCAATTGTTGGAGAGAGAAAGAAGGATACGGTGATGGTAATTACTATCAATGGGATAGTAACTGATGATAAAGGGGAACCATTACCAGGTGCGAGTATCAGGGTGAAAGGGACATCTTTTGGAACTGCGACAAAGGCAAATGGAATGTTCGGACTTACGATGAAAGAAGGGACTGCTCATGATATATTGCTTGTAAGTTATACGGGTTATAAGATGCAGGAAGTGAAATTTAATAGCAATAGCGGTAATCTGAAAGTACAATTGGTACCAGGTGATAATAGGTTGAACGAGACAGTTGTTACAGCGTATGGAACATCAACGCAGCGTGCTGTTGTGGGGGCCATTACCGTAGTAAAAGGGGAGCAGATACAAAACCTGCCCAATAGAAGTTTCGATAAAAATTTACAGGGATTGGTGCCAGGTTTACTAGTGACACAGGGTACTGGACAACCAGGTGGCGGCCTGGGAAATTTCGTGTTGCGTGGAATTTCAACGGGAGGAAATGCGATTAATGGAGCCGCTGTCAGGAATCCGCTTATTGTTATAGATGGAATACCTGTATTTCAGGACCCGGCACAGGCTACTACCAGTTCTGTTGCCTTTAATAATCCTA
Organism: Chitinophaga sp. CF418; assembly: GCF_900142925.1. GTDB lineage: Bacteria > Bacteroidota > Bacteroidia > Chitinophagales > Chitinophagaceae > Chitinophaga. Next base: position 34,977 of record NZ_FRCN01000002.1, on the reverse strand, counting down.
TGGCTCAGTTAAATCCCTCTGATATAGCATCTATATCTGTATTGAAAGATGCAGGTGCAATTGCGTTGTATGGTTCAAAGGCAAGTAATGGAGTAATACTTGTAACCACTAAGCGGGGGAAAGAGGGAAAGACTGTATTTAACTTTCGTCATCAAACAGATATCTCTTCACGATTGAAAGCACAAACAAAACTGTTAAACCAACAGCAGTACATGGATCTGCTGTATGAGACGTATAGGAATACCGACCCTGCATATTGGACAGATAATCGCATAAACACAGACTTGATTAATAAATTTCCCCATTATGTAAAAGCTTCCGGTGATACAAGCTTCTATCCTGCACCAGACTGGTTGAACGAATTATATAACAATGCTGCTACAACGCTTAGCCATGAACTATCAATGTCTGGTGGCAATGAAAAAGGCAATTTCTATATCAATCTGGAGTACACTAAACAGAATGGAATAGAGAAGAATACCGGGTATAACCGAAAGTCTATTCGTATTAACTATGAGAATGCACCCGTACAATGGTTAAGGATTGGGGCCAATACAACACTCTCTTACAATATACAGGATTATAGCTATTCCGGAGCTTCAGAGAGACTGTATTCTTCTATTTCACCGTTGAATGCAATGCGGGACCAGTATGGAAATTTTGTTTATAATTATTCCTGGGGTTTAGCGCCTTCTTCAAGCTTGGCGACCAACACCAGGAAGTTTGCGAACCCTTTAGTTGCCGCTGATTTGAATGTCAACAGAAATACTTCTTACAGGGGATTAAACAATCTCTATATAAACGCAAATTTTCTCAGGTATTTTTCTTTCAGTTCAAACTTTGGTGTGAATTTTATGCTGACGGAGGCTAAGGAAAAGATCCATCCATTATTGGCAGGGTCCAACCTTGAACCTGGTATCGGTAGAATTAACGAGACAGATATCAGGAACGCAAACATCATTAATACAAATATCTTAAGGTACGATCGAATAATAAGGCAAAATCATCATTTGCGCCTGCTGTTGGGACATGAGGCTCAGGTGATAACAAACAGAAACTTATATACAATAAAAGAAGGGATAACCTCGAATCCACTGGCGGACCAGCTAAACATAGGAACGATTAAAGATGCGGGTGGATTGAGCAGTAAGCAGACACTGTTATCTTACTTTAGCCAGGCCAATTATGATTTTAGGAATAAATACTTTGTTTCGGGAAGTCTGAGAACAGATGGATCTTCCCTTTTTGGTGATAATAGAAGGTTTGGAAATCATTGGTCGGCTGCAGCCGGATGGATTGTCAGTGCCGAGCCCTTCATGAGTAAAACTGCAAGTTTTCTTGATTACTTTAAACTGAGAGGTAGTATAGGTTCGGCTGGTAATTCATCCGCTATTTCAAATGCCTGGCGTTATGATGTTTTAGCATTGTATCACTATATTAATAGCCCTGCTGTTCTACCACCTACATCTTCCAGACCCGGCAATCGTGATATTCAATGGGAGAAAACCTTTAGCTGGGACGCTGGTGTGGAATTGCAACTGTTTAAGCAGCGAATTGCAGTAACTGCAGATATTTATAATAAGAAGACTTCGCAGGTAATTGCGTTAGTTCAAATACCGTATGCAACCGGATTTTATGATATACAACGGAATATAGGAGATTTAACAAACAAAGGGATAGAGATTTCGATTTCAGCAGATGTTGTCAGAACAACCGGTTTTAGTTGGAATTTAAGTGCGAATTGGAGCAAAAATGACAATTTATTGGTCCGTTCATTCTATCCTGTGGAGAAGGTTACTACTACCCTCCTTGCCAATGGTACGGGCAAAAACTACAACTCATTTTATATGCCGGTTTGGGCGGGTGTTAATAAAGAAAACGGTGCTCCTCAATGGATTGATACAACAGGAAAGATCAGTAGTGAATACAAAGCATCACAGTATCGGTTTGTTGGAAAGCCTCAGCCTGATGGCTTCGGAACAATTATCAATACCTTTTCTTACAGTGGGTTTGATTTATCAGTGATGTTACACTATCAGTATGGATTTAAGATATATAACAACGACGGTGGCAGTTTTGTCGCTAATGACGGAGTTGATCCTTATTTAAATCAAAGCACGGCTGCATTGGATCGTTGGACGAAGCCCGGAGATGTAGCTGCTAATCCTCGTAGATTATTATTTGGTAGGCTTAATGGGATTTCAGACAGAAGTACGAGTATCTCGACCCGTTACTTATATGATGGTGATTTTATTCGGCTTTCTAACATTTCATTGACTTATAATTTACCAAAAATACTTTTGGAAAAGATGTCTATACGTGCATTAAAAGTGTACGTGCAGGGACATAATCTTGCCACTTGGACTAAGTATTCGGGACAGGATCCGGAAAATGCGAATGCTTCGGGACTGGGAAGTGCTATATATCCATTGCAACGATCATTTACTGCGGGTATTAATGTAAGTTTTTAAGCCAAAAATAGCTAAACTATTACTTATGAAGCAACGATACTATTACCTAATTGTCCTTTTGTTCCTGGTCGCCACGGCCTGTAGAAAAAGTTTTTTAGACGTTGATGACAATACGCAGTTCTACAGACAACGATATGTATCCGATCTGGAGACGATGAAGCATTTTTTAAATGGGATTTATCTGAAATATACTGCGACTATAGGATATGCCACTACCCAGGCTTACCCTGAATTAGTAGCTGATAATCTTAAACCATTCTCAAGCGCCGGCGCTATTCTTACATCACAATATTCATGGACGCAGCAAGCCGATATCGGAGATAAGCAGGACTATGTTGGTGTTGATCCTAGTGGGACAGCGATGAATCCGCTTTGGAGGATAGGGTATCAGATTATCAGGAATTGCAGTTTTGTAATTGAGGATGTAGATAGGTATAGGGAAGAAAACCCAGGCCTTGCGGACGATTTAAAGGGACAGGCTTATGCCATAAGGGCTTTGATGCATTTTAAAATGGTGAATGTATTTGCACAAGCATACGGCTTTACACCAAATGCTTCTCATCCGGGAATTCCATATATCAAGGTTTCCGATGCCTTGGCTCCTTATCAGCGCCAGACAGTAGCGGTAGTTTACGATGAAATGATAAATGATCTGCAAAGAGCAGCGCAACTTATGCCCGAAGAACGGTTGGATATCCGATATATGAGCCAGATGGCTGCAAAAGCACTATTAGCAAGAGTATACTTATTTAAAAATGACTATTCACGCGCAAAGGAAATAGCGGTTGAAATTTCATCAAAGGTTCCTCTGATGAGTATTTCAAAAGGATATCCCGAGGTATTATTTAAGCATGTGGTAGCCTCTGAAACGGAGACGCTTTTTCAATTAAGCCCGCCTGGCGGTGATGATCCGTATTCAGGGTTTCTTGGAATATTACTTAATGGGGTAACATGGGGATTTATGGCAACAGATGATATTGCGGAGTTGCTTAATGAAAATCCGTCAGATGTTCGGACGAAGTGGGTGCAGGGAAGCCCGGGGCAGTGGAATGTGACGAAATTTCCGCGGGATGCTGCTCCGGAAGTAATTCCGCAGATAACTGACCTTGCTGGAGCATACTATCCAGCTGAGATCAGATCTTCTGAAATGTTTCTTATTAGTGCGGAAGCTTCGGCAAAACTGGGGGATGAGGAGACAGCCAGAGGATATATAAATGAACTCAGGAGAAGAGCCAATCCTACTGTTGAACTATTGACGGCTACAGGAAATGCACTAATTGATTCCATTTATAAGGAACGGAGAAAGGAATTGGCCTTTGAAGGTTTAAGGATGTACGATTTGCAACGGTGGAGAAAGAATGTGGTTCGGAATGATTTTATTTTTTCCTATGCCAGAGATCTGGTGTACCCTAATGATAAAGCAATCGCACCGATCCCGATGCAAGACGTCAACTTGATGGGCATAGAACAGAACAAAGGATATTAAAGTAAAAAGAGGTAAAAAGACAGTATATGAAGTGTAAGTATTTGTTATTATTGTTAATGTCTCAGTTTGTGTTGCACAAACTGGCGACAGCACAGGACGAGGGTGACATTAAAGGGCTTCGATTTGATAATAAGTCTCCTAATATTTTGATCAACTATTTAAATAGTGATGAGAAAAAGGACGCGATAGAATTTAAACTTTCACCTGTGGAATCTATTACGGCGTCATCAAGAGAATGGTTGTCTAAGCGGGAAGGGTTTAACAATAACATGAGCCAATGTAGGTTATATGCAGAAATGCCAGTCTTTCTTTCAATAAATCCTTCGTTTGGCAAATTTAGAACCAGAGTTCTTCTTATAGAACCCGGGGATAGTATCACAATAATTTATCACCAGGGGCGCCTATCATTTAAAGGAAAATGCAGTAAAAAGGCTGAGCTTCAAATGGCAATCGACTCTGTTATAGCAACAATTGCTCTACCATCAAACCGCAAAGACTATTTGACTTTGTCGTTACAAGATTATCTGGATTGGTGTGACTATTTAAATAAGGAGCTAGAGCTTGTTCTTCCTTTAATTGACTCTTATAAGAAAAACATGTCTTCTTATGCACTTAATTTAATAAGAGCATTATTTATAGATCAGAACATAGACGATAGATCGGACAAATTTGCTTCTTTGGCTTGGGTTTATAGCAAACAAAACAACATGCCCAATGAAAATCTATGTTCGATTTATGATACAACATACTATCCGGTTGTAAGCAAGTATTTTCCGATGTCTTCTGGATATGTTTTTGGTACATGGAAACCTATCCTGTTTCAGGTCGACAGGCGTTTCTCTTTTGACTATACAAGAGATTCCTTAAATACTGCTGTAAAAAGGAAAATATTATATTATAAAGAGGGAAAAGCCTTTTATAAAGGCCGGATCAGGGAATTGTTTATTCAAAAGCAATTAGCCAAGGAGTTTATACGAAAGGTGGGGTTTATTCCGGAAACAGAGCAATTGTTAGCGAGTTATTACGCTGAGAAGGGATTTCCTGAGTATAAGCAATGGTTAAAGGAATTTGAGTTGCAGCGCAGAGATATCCTGAATGAAAAAAGCGCATTTAATTTTGAGTTTACCGATATTGATGGTAATTCGTTCACTAAGGATCAATTAAGGGGGAAAGTCGTAATATTTGATTTCTGGTTTACTGGATGTGTTGGCTGTATACAAATGAAATCTGCTATGGAACGAATAAGGGGACGATTTAGGGCAGATACTAACATGATATTTGTGAATGTTTCCGTGGATAAAAATAAAGGAAAATGGATAAAGAGCATTGAGGAGGATAAGTTTACTAGTAGAGGTGGTTTGCATGTCTATACCGGCGGTAGAGGCACTGACGATGAAATGCTAAAGAGGTACGGGATAAAGGGATTCCCTTTTGTTTTGGTGATGAATCCATGGGGTACTATGGTTCACTCTTTGTCTAGGCTTGATCCCCGGCTAGACGATGGAAGGAAGTTTATAGCGGCTCTGGAGCAACAGCAACGGTTCTCCAAAGATGGGCCATATGTGTTCCGAAATGGTCAGGTCTATACAGCTTATTTTATAAATGGGGCCTCAGTATTGAGTGAGCACATAATTGATAGAGATAAAAATCCTCTGCCTGTTACTACAGATGAGAACATCGACTTCAATGTAATTTTGAAACGGGAACTTAAAATTGAGCCTTCTGTGTTTGCAGAAGCGAAACGGCTACTTGTGTTATCTGATATTGAGGGTAATTTCGATGCGTTTAGAAAATTGTTGCAGGCAAATCACATTATTGATAAAGATTATAACTGGGCTTTTGGAAATGGTCATCTCGTACTTAATGGCGATATATTTGATCGGGGGGACCAGGTGTCAGAGTGTCTGTGGCTCATCTATTCTTTGGAAGAAAAAGCCAAAGTGGCTGGGGGGTATGTGCATTTTGTGCTCGGTAATCATGAAGTTATGAATTTGCAGGGAAACAGTGGGTATGTTAGGCCTAAGTATATCTATAATGCCAGGTTGCTTGAAAGGACAACCAAGGATCTATATGGTGAAGATAGTGAGCTGGGGAGATGGTTAAGAACAAAAAATATTATGGAGAAGATAGGTGATTTATTATTCGTTCATGGTGGTATTGGGAAAGAGTTTTCTGACTCTGTTAAGCTATCTATTCCGGAGATAAACAATATGTTCAGAAGACGCATTGATGAGGTTTATGATAGTGATAATGGCCATTCAGATTTTATGTTTTCTCAATTTTACTCTCCTTTCTGGTTTCGTTTGTACTATAAGGACAAGGATGAGTATTTGGTTAGTGCTAAAGACACTGCTATAAGACTCGTAGTTCATCATCCATCAGGAGATCAAATCAATCAGATCTTAAAGAGGTGGAGTGTTAGAAAAATAATAACAGGGCATACTATAGTTGCGGATACAGTTAGTGTACACTATGATGGAAAAGTTCTTAATACCGATACAGATCACGCTAAAGGGAAAAGTGAGGCATTACTGATAGAAGATGGAAATTATTTTAGGGTGGATAAGACAGGCTTAAAATATTTGTTATTTGATAATCGCCGGCGAATGATAAATCAGGATCTTACCGAATAAGGTCAATTAAAGCATTTCAATCATATTCTCTTTCTTGATAGTAAGGAGGCACATCTGTGAAGGTGTGCCTTTTTGATTTACAATAATTGCGCTATTCCTGAAAGGTGTTCACTTATTTTATGGAGAAATAAGACTAAAAGAAAACTGTTGTTTGCCTGTAGCAGAATTCGACGGTATGGTGAAGGAAAAGTGCACTATGATCTGGTAACTTAGAATCGCTATCCAATGGCCATTGTAATAGCCGAAGTTCAATTATTACTCACATTTAAATTAATTTAATTATGAAAAATATATCATGGCGTAGATTTTCGGTTTTAGGTATTGTATTAATGGGTGCTTCTGCTGTAACTGCAGCTGTATTGCCGAACAAAACAGATTCCAAACCCCTGGATGTTACAGGCTCACTTACTTTAGCCGGTACATTTGACGGAGTGGCTGTTTTCTCTTGTACTATTACTGCTGTAATAACAGCACCTTGCACTGTTACTTCCGGATCTGCAACCACAGTTGGTACTGCTGCCAATAGCTTTGTTTCAGGTTTCCAAACAGTTAATAATACAACTACTGTTTAATTGATTGGATAATCAACAGACTATCTCCTGTTTTTTTGAATATCCAGTTAGAAACGTTAATACCATGAAGAAATGACTTTTTCATTTAGATAATGAAAAAGCCATTTCTTCAAGTGTTAATAACTTGTTTGAAGTTTTAGATATTGGCAGATGAGTAATTTTCTGTAGTCTAGACTAGATGCCGCTGTTGGCATTGGTCTAGTAGACTGGTCTGCTCATGTTACGATTGATAAAGTTTAAGATACTGCAATGAGAATACAATTGTGCCTCAAGCGATCGTTCTTGGTGATATATTACCTCCTCTTTCTTGGTTGTCATGACATTCCTCGTATCAGTATAGTTCAGAGCTTACGATCTTATATTCCGCCAGACTATGATAGCGTGAACTTGATTCCTCTGGTTGACAGTATCGAATTCTTGCTTGATGAGGACTCATATAATCAAATTCGATCGATAAATTATTTTAACCAGGACAGTAACTCTTTTATCTCTTTTTTTGATGTTAGATCAAATTCTGTTAACGTCTACAATTTTAGCTCTAGACAGCTGATAAAAAGGCTGGAACTGAAGAAATTGTTGCCAGACTCACATATTAAATATACATCTGTAGATGTAATAAATTTCGACAGTATTTTTATTTCAAACATGGGAAGGCTTTACTTGCTTGACAGCTCGGGTGCGATAAGGCAAAGTGTGGAGTGTGAAGGAGGTAAAGAGGCAATTGCAGTGGTGGACAATTCAAATCCCTTAATTGTAAGAGGTAACAAAGTTTACACCGGGGTAAAGTGTAATGTAGATTATTTGTCACTCAAGTCGCTTTTAAAATGGAGAGCAATGTACTCATTTGACTTGAAAGAGCACTCACAACGACTTGTTTATCAGTTGCCAGATACATATATGAAACAGATTTTTGGAGACAAATTTCTAGATGTGAGTTATTGTCAGAATGATAAAGGAAACATTATATTTAGTTTTCCTGCAGACACAAACATCTATGAAACTAACTTACAGAAATACCATGTGGCATATTTGGGCAAAAGTAAGTTTCAACAAGAAGCTATACCAGCTATTCAAGGGGCTGAAACGAAGAAGCAGAACAAATTTAAACAATATGCCCTACGCGACTCCTATGGCCCGATTTATTATGATCCTTATAAAAAAAGATATCTGCGGGTTGCCAGACAAAAGATCAGTAGTAAGTTATACGAAACGAATAAATGGGAACGTCAAAGCAGCTTCATAATTTTTGACGAAAACTTTCGGATAATAGGAGAAAGCAAGTTCCCGGCAGCACTCTCTTATTCATCTGTTTTTTTTACACCTGACGGAGGTATTTATAGCCGGGTCAACTTCAAGGACGAATATACATTGCATTTTGTGCGGCTGGTTTATAAGGATAGCAAAGATAGTCTGCGGCAAAGTAAATAACATTTGAAATTGCAATTATGAGAATACCATTTGTCTTGTTAATGCTAGTAAGCTTATTCGCCTGCGACAAATATAAGGAGAGGATAAGTAGCGTTGAATTAATTACTTCCGATCTGAAGAAAGATTCTTTGTTTAAAGGGCTTGTTAAATTGACATTCAATTCGATTCCGGAGAGCATGTTGCAGGATTCGCTGGCATTCCTGGTCTTGCCTGTCCAGGCTATTTGCCCTAGCTGTCGTGAAAAGACTGTGGATAGCATTGTCAAATATCAGCATCATTTACCGGATAAGCATTTTATTATTATCTCCGCAAATGGCGGCCGTAAACTAATCAATAGCTTTTTTAAAGAAGAGCATAAGCGGTTACCTGTCATAGAAGGAAAGCTATTCCTGGATAGTACCAACATGGCCCATCGCTATGAACTATATGAAGACAAACCCACGATGTATTACACATATAGGGGAAAGGCCTATAAAAAGGTATCAAGTATGCCGGCAACAGTAAGAAAAGATTTACACCAGTTTTTTTCCGGGAACAGTGATTTACAATAATAGATCATGTCTGATTCAATATATACCACTACAGCGAGTTACCGAAACATATTTGCGGAGCATGGCCTGCAATATGTAAAGAGAGACATATGGCTGGAGGTTGGACGACGTACAGTTACTAGTGGTTGGCAGGTGTTCATAAGTGTCATTAAAGCTCAGACAGTGCGGCTGCTTCGGGAGCTTTTACCGGTACTTGTGAATTTGAAGGTGCCATTCAGGGTAGTATGTGAGCCAATGATGCATCATTATTTAAATATGGGGCGTTATGGGCGTGATTATATCGGCCGTGTTTTTACTTTATATCCGGCCACCGAGCAACAGTTAGCAACGCTGATAACTATATTGAAGCCTTTGTTGCTTCAATACAAGGGGCCGAGAGTCGAGAGGACTCACTGTCTTGGACCGTCATTATATACTGCGTTTTTCAAGGTCGTAAGGAGGAAGAATGGGCATAAGCTATGGCAGTTGGACAAAGGCCGCAAGTTACCGGTATTTAGCGCGAGTGAAGAAATTGAGTTCTCGCCGAGGACGCGATGGGTAATTGGCGGATATTATGTAAGGATTAAGACATTAAAAAATTCTCCGAAAGGCAGTATTTATAAGGCTATAAGTTTAAAGGGATTTAGATTTGAACGATGTATAATCAAGCAGGGTCGATTGAATATGGTGGATGACTATGCAGGAAGAACTATTAGGGACCGGTTGCTGTGGCAGAAAAAAGTCCTGACAGATCTCCATAAAATATTGCCTGTGCCCATGGTGCTTGATTTTGTTGATGAAAATGGAGATTGTTACTTGGTCATGGAATTCATGGAGGGTGTACCGCTTGATAAGTGGGTGGAAAAAATATATCAGCAAAGTGTATGGAATGGCTTGTCCGTTTCAGCTAAACTCAGGATACTGACATACTATATGAGAGCGTTGTTCATTATCGAAAAGATACATGAGAATGGATACGTGCACAGGGATATTAAGCATGGGAATTTTACGGTCGCCGCTGACGAAAGTCCTGTATTACTGGATTTCGAATTAGCCTGGTCCTCAAAAGACAGACAACCGGAGCCCACATTCGTCGCTATGGATGTAGGTTATAAACCACCAGAACAGCTAAATAATGCGATTCCTACAATAAAAGAGGATATATATGCCTGCGGGGGATTGCTGCTCTATCTGCTGACATCTGTTCACCCGGGTCTGTTTTCAACGGTAACCGTTTCCATCCTGAAGGAAAAGGGCATTGAAAAAGACCTGATAAATATAATCCTGAATTGCAGGAATGAACAATCAACGTTGCGGCCTTCCATTTCTGAAGTTATCGGATGTATAAAAGCATTCCTACAGTCTCATCAAAAATAGCATAAGTTATGTTACCCAGATATAAAATAGCACTAAGAATACCCAATGATAGGGGGAAATATTTTTCTTTCAGATTACATGAACATTTGGCAAATGAGCCTACCGATTATATACAGCCTAAAAAGTTGGTCGTCATAGCGGGTATTAATGGTAACTTCCAGACATTTTGCAATTTGTTAATCAAAAGTGAAGTGCTGGATACATCACTAGGTTGGATATTTCAGGACAATCATTTGGTAATTCTCGGTGATTATACAGCCCATAATGCCCATCCTGTTGAATCGCTATGGTTTATTTATTCATTGGAGAATAAAGCCAGGAAGGCCGGAGGCTACGTTCATCTTATATTAGGTGATCATGAGCTGACCTGTTTGAATGGCGATTGGTGTTATGATCATCCGCGATATGCAAAATTGCATGACCGGTCTTATGAAAGAGCAGTGTTGTTCGATGGAAATGGAGAGATTAAGCGTTGGCTACTAACTAAAAACATTGTTGAAAAAATCGGCAATAGCCTTTTTACGCATGTTGAACTTACACATCATGTAGTCCAGGCGGGATTGTCATTATCGCAGATTAATAGTCTTGCCCGACATAAGTATAGCTCAATGGGAAAAATTACTGATTTGCCATTCATTACTATGTGGTCGGATAAGGAGAAAGTACAATGTACATCTGAAAAGTCCAACAATGGAATATCGGAGGAGTTATTAACAGATAATCTGCTGGCGCATTTCAATGTTCATACGATTGTAACGGGGGGAGGAAATACGCGGCGTGTAAACAGTCGCTATAATGACAAGATTGTTGATGTTTGCGCCGACCATGTTGACAATAGGTCGGAAGCATTATTTGTAAAATATGATCGCTTTTACAGATTTACCCTTGAAGGGCGACTAGTAAGGATCAAACAAACGGGTGTCTGGAATGGGAAACAAGTGATCAGGCAAGAATAGCTGCACCGCACCAGTTTACCAGGAGAAGATCGTAACGATTTACTATGTCGAATAACTCTTCGTCTATATACTCAAACTGGTACAAGGCTAGAGTTGTAATCTGGTTGTTTTCAACTTGACCATAGTATGTATGATTTCCCGCTGAAAATGAGAATCCGTCCCTCACAAAGCCTGCATCGTCAAATGAAATAGTGCCTATAGAACTTGCGCCAACAAAATGAGTAAACTGAGCAAAGTCCAATTGAGGATTGCATATAGTAGTATACTCCCGTTCATAGCAAGCAGCATATCCAAGTAGCATGTTTTGGTTATTTGAAGACTCAAGAATAGAGAGGATCGAATCTGTCATAGCCTGGATTAAGGGAAGGGCAGACGTTGGAAATAACCCGATTTGCAGCCATTCGTCCTTGCTAATGTTTAGGGTGATATCGCTTTGAATTGCCGGGCTTTGAGTTAAAGGTGGTGCAGACATCTTTGTTGGAACAAGATGTTTATTGCCGACGTCATGTGAGCCAGGTTCTACTACATAAAGGACTATTTTCTTGCAACTGAAATAACTTTCTTCTTTTAGAATCTGCATTTCAGTTACACGCCAGATTTTATTATCGATATTCAGCAGTGTTGGTTTGTTAAAAAACTGGGGTATTTCTGCTGAGTTAAAGGTATGAAAGGAAAGCTTAAGTCCGGATACTGCATGTATCAACTGTATCCTGACTTTTTTAGGGAAAAGGGTAGATAGCGAATCAACGACGTTAAGTATTTTCATGAAAAATGAGTGTGTTGAATGGGAAATTGGGTTTCGTTGGATCTTGCTTTTATTGCCATCCTTGGTAGCATGGGGAAGCTGAACATATCTGGGTGACAGTATCTGATCAGGAAATGGAGAATTCCGCTTATCCCTTTCATAAAGGTGGGAACAGGTTGCCGTTCATGATTAGTGATCCAATAAATGCCATGTCTGAGATGCTCATTGTGAAGTTGCAGTATATGCTGAGTGATCCAGTCGGCTCGCTCAAGCCATATAGGTTCTTTGAATGATCGATAGGCCTCCAGGTATACTTCTCCAAGTCCGCTGAGTCCGGCTTCCTGGCCGAGAGCGTTGCTGACTATCCTCACAGGATTGCTAAGGAGCGCCCCGGTTGCACCGGCTTTATACCTGGGATCCGAAAACACAGTATGCGCTTTAATAAATGCTAGTGCAATCCCTGTTTCTCCCTGGCTCCACCAGGGTTCTAGTTCTTTGTCCGTAGGCGATCGCCAGGTGATTCCCCGGTTTTTATGTATACCTTTTTTCAAAAGCCAGTTTAACCCTGCTTCGGCCCCGGCAAGTGCTGCTTGATCTTTGTAACGTTCTCCATATTCAAGAAGAAAGTGTACGATTCCAGCCACTCCATTGGCAAAACCGACCGTCGCCCGCTCGCTCGCTTTTCCGTTATTCCGAAGCCAGCTTCCGTCCCTTTGTTGGATATCCAGTAGTTTCTTCGCATAGTTATACAGGCGTTCTTTCACTTTTTCTGCATCGATTAAAGGGAGGCAAATCAAATTTGAAATACCTTGTCCCGCAGTGCCCTGGCTGATATCAAATTGGTCATTGCCCTTATCGAGAAGAGGGTCAATGTAGTCTATATAACTGAGGGGAATCAACCCCGCATTTATGGCATGCGCCAGTGTAGCGGCAATGCCGGCTGAGCCGTTGTGAAGTCCGGGTGAACAACTTATAATTTTGTCAATATATTTCTGATGTATGAGGTCTAATCCCTTTTGTATATAGGGAATAGTTGCGCTAATATCGAATGATGCGATCTTTGCCTGGCTTAGCATATAGACGATGCCGGCAGCGCCTTTGCTATAGCTTGCATACCAGGATTTTTCGATTTGTCCCTTTTCCGCCACCTTCCCTTTTTCTTTTTTTTCTGCAAACCATCCCTTCTCTGGATCTGCGAGCAATGGGCTGCTTAGGGAGTTGATCCCTTGTTGTATAAAATTTATTATGTGTGCCTTCTCATAACTGATTGGCTGAGATGTTAGTCGTTGCTCTTTTGATTTGAATGAGGTCCTGTATTGATGTATGACTTTAAGAATTTCGTCTGTCTCTGGTCTTTTGTCGGGTTCAGGATGTAAACTCTGAGTAATGATTTCTGCTATCTGTTTGTCCGGCACGAAGAAGTTTATCGTGTTGCCCAGTTTTTCAAATTGGATACCACTGATTTTACTGGGTGAAATGTTCGTCCATATTTGGAAAAGAATAGCACCCAAGGCAAAAATGTCCTCTTCAAATGTAGGCGCTTGTGTGGTTATTTGTTGTGGCGACATAAATCCATGCGTGCCTAACTGATATGGTGGTGTAGGTTCTTTCTGCCTTAAAGAATAACTAAGCTCGAGGTCAATAAGTGCTACATCACCACTTGGTGTGATCATAAAGTTATTGGAAGTCGCGTCCCGGTGCACTACCTGTTCCGTATGAAGATTTTTCAACAGCGCGGTAATCTTTGTTAGGTAAGCCAGGAATTTAAGGCCAAGTTTATTGCGTGTAATTAGTCCTTCCCTTAAGTCCTTCCTGTATTTTTTTTGCAGATCAATAAGAGAGTGACCCTTAATCCGCTCAATAACGAGGTAGTAGTTTCCGTTTTCTTCAAAGGTATCAATTAGGCGCGGTACCCTAACTTTATTCTGCAATAATTTGTGTAACTCCTTTTGCCATGTCAGCCGGTCAATAATGTCTCTGCCATGTTTATCTTTACTATCACCACGTGTTCCTTCTTTGATCACACATGTGCCAAAGTTAAACAGACCTTTGATATAGATACATTTCATTACGTCGTTCTTCTGGCTCTCTTTCAGGCTTTTGGTGATAATATAATAGTATCCGATACGTTGCCCGTTTTTTTTTACAACTTTTCTTCCATGATGCTTTTCTACCGAAGAGCCATTGGTGCTTGAAATAATGCTATTGTCTTCCTGCATGTTATTTGCTTTAAATGTTGATTTCTTCTCCTTCTTCTTTAAAAACACACATTGCCATAAAGCGGCCCTCCGTTTCATAGTAATAGCTCTGTCGTTGGGAGCAGTATTTAATTGGGGCGCCGTATTCCTTCATCAAATTCAGATAATCAAACAGACTCCTCCTTGACATGCCCAAACGGTGCGCTAATTGATCAGGAGTTCCTGTTCCTTTAATGCGGATAAGATTATCTATATGTTTAAGGCGATATAAAATGTCGATTGTCATATACTTAATTAGATTATTATAATGGAATAGGTTTTTATGAAAGTCGGTTGTAGTAATTCAGAAGAAAGTCTAACATGTTCTCTTTTTCCAGTTCCGTTTTTCCTGTTAGTTGTAACATTACCTGGGCGATCCATTTGCTTCGACTCAGCCACATTCTTTCTTTTAGCGATTGATGCGCATTGAGCAGAATGTTGCCCAACGCAGCGTACTGATTCAGGTTGTCATGAGTAGCGTATATGTCATGCGTATAAAGTGCTGCCTCTACATATCGCTTATATACAATAGATCCTGTTAGATCATAGGCTTTAATGAATACTAATGTTATGTGAGCGGCACTATTCTCATCCCAAGGGCTGGTGATTTCATTATTTGGGGATAACCAGTACGTAGTACCGGCATTATGACTAGCTCTTTCGGTCAGACTGATAAGATTTTTCAAACCGGCTTGCAACGCATTCTTGTGGCCTGAATGCTGAGCATATGATAGTAAAAAATAAGTAATGCCGGCCAGGCCGGTGGAAAATCCAGAATTGTCAGGCCTTGTTGCTGAGAGTCTTGTTGTATATTTCTTAAGCCTTTCATCCAAAGTCACTGGAGATATAAAGTTGCTACAGGTTAGATTGGCAATGCCATAACCCGCTAGCCCTTGCCTGAGGGAATAGTCGTCCAACTCTTTACTGAGTAGCTCATTTATCCAGGATGTATAAATTGGATAAGCTGGTAGAAATCCAATTTCTATAGCTTCTGCCAGATTGCGCGCAATACCGTGGCTGCCATCATACAAACCGGGCGAACTTGTTTCTAATTGACTTTCTATATTAGAAAGTGCACTGACTGTTTTAATCTCAATATCAGAAATTGTTATCCCCGTTTTCCATGCCGCAGCAAGAAGTTGTATAGGCGGATTCGCCAGCTCATTAATGCCATCCTGAATGAAACTGGCTAAATGATCTTTAGTAAATAAATTAGGAGTAGAGCTTAATCTTTTTGTTCTTTTGATTAGATCTTGTTTATATGATAACAATGCTTTCAGTATGATCTGAACATCTGGCCGCCTATTTTCATCTGCATGAAGGCAAGACTGTATCAACTGAGCTATATGATCATCAGTAATAAAAACTCTCGTATCCGTTTGGCCTGAGAATTTATCAGCAGATATTCCTGTCCATGAATAAAGAATATACCTCCCTAATAATGAGATATCAGTATATCGATTTGCCTCTACGAACTGTATCAGATAATCGATGAATTTTATTCCTTCTTTTTTATTATTACAAAGCGCCTCACGCAGATTCCCATACGTGATAGGATAGCTGGCTGGAACATGATTATGCACATGCTGTAATGCATCGTCCTTCCTTAAAAGGCGATCTGGTATTTGGGTTACCATATAAAGAATGTATGGTTAAACAAAAAGTAACAACGTCTGATTATGTTGTGGGCTAACGGGTGGAAATACTACTCCTCGCCCGGTGGGCTTAGCATGATTGTCATAAGCTGTTACTTATTCCGGTTAGAAATATACGATGGTAGTAATAACAGGGTTAAAATGCTCTTCAGTTGGGCTCTGGATTCATCTATAGGTTGAGTTCTTTACTGTCGCAATATTAAAGTTAGGTTAATAATTGTTTCATAAATTATCCGTGGAGGCATATTTACTTATCCTCAGTAATGATTTTCGCAGTCGTTTATTATTGAAATTAGTTTGATGTCCCCCCGTTCCTCCTCGTCTCACTCGGGGTCTCTCCAAAAAAATTCTTGTACACCTTTGTCAACGCTGACGGGTTCTTATACCCAAGCACATACGCAATATGTGCGATACTCACTTCATTCTCTATACACAGTGCTCTCGCTCGATCCATGCGCACTTTCAGTTGGTATTCACTAAACGACATGCCGCAGTACTTGACAAAACTCTGTCGTAGTTTAGATGCACTGACAAAGTACGTGGAAGCAAGCTGAGAGATGGTCAGTTCCTTATCAATATTATTACGGATGAATGTTTTAATAGTATTAAAGGTAACGTCGTGCGAAGAAGAGACAGTGTTATTGTCCTGTTGTTCAAGAATAAGGATCAAGAGTTCCTGTAGCTTTCCTAGCAGCCACGTCTTCCGCAGGCCTGTATTTACGACAGAGAATTTCAGTTCATGGTTAAGATGATGTAGGCCTTCCCAGATGATCCCCGGAGTGGGAGTGAGGAGCATCGGCATACCCATGTCTATTTTATACAACCATTTCTTAGCTAGTTTGGAATGATGGGTGTATGCTGACAGCATTTCCCGGTTAAAGCCGTAGTACTGTACTTCATACATCCCGGGACTAAAAAGCGTTGGTTGCTGCGGGCCGATGATGTGGAAGCAATTATACTGCCCCTGAAGGAGGGGAATAGTGGTCATATCTATATAAGAAAGGTTGATACTCCCTTCTATCATGCAGCACACAAGACTCAAACCTTCCTTGACCTTCGGTAGCAACTGCACCGGTTCTCTCACAATGAATATATTGTTACTCAGACTGCAGCCATCAGCTATGGTTGTATGATAGATGATATCCACAGGCGGACTTGTCACAAGTACAGCGTCCGCAAAATCACAGCGGTAAGCTGCATACTGTGGTGGCAACTGGTGGGTTATTTTAATATGGTGTTCTGGAATTCCGACTATGCCATATTCGATAGTCACGTTCATATAGGTAACAATTTACTTTGAGGGATCTTAGCTAGTTTAGCATTAGGTCAACATCCGGGTTAATAGACTATTAATATTAACGGTAATAAAAAGGAGAGCAAAATAAAACAGGTTAAGAAATTATTAAGAAATGAAAGGAGCCAGGCTAAACAACCTGGCTCTTCACTTAAAACAAGAAAACAACCTGTTAAATATTTGACATCTGCACCCCGCAGATGCGTTGGATTAAACATTGGATGATCAAATGTAGATGCTTGAAATAAGAAAAGTGTGAATGAGATGTTAATGAAAAAAAATTGTCCCGGGAATCACTACCCGGGACAATAACTAAAACAACAGCTATGAATGAAAAATCTCTATTTCACAGAAAAGGTTCAATTACCATACCACCAAACTATGCCTGGGGCGAACTGATATAGATCTTATCGCAGTTAGTGGAGTCTCTACAAATAGTGTGGAAATAATTCTACAATTTTATCGTTAAGTGAAATATAAAGCCTATGGAAATCATGTGGTTGGTGATGGATTGATATTTGAAAGCATAGTATCTGGGTATTTTGGACGGATCAGGGTGGATCTAGTATTACATCGAACCGGTTTTTTGTACGAATACATCTTCAAGCATTTGATAACCAATTTAATGGAACAAGTGAAAGCATGGCACAGCATATAAAAACGGATGTAGATTGTCCGTCCAATAAAGTATTGACTACCGAGGGGAAAAAAGGGTCATTTATTTTGATCATCGACGATGAACCTGATATCTGTCGACTATTGCAATTAAGCCTGGTGAAACATGGGTATAAAGTGAAATATGTTCACGCACTGACGGAAGGCCTGCAATATCTGCAGCAGCAACAACCGGATTTGCTTTTCCTGGATATACACTTACCTGATGGCTCAGGCCTGGAAGCATTGCCAGCTATAAAAAAGAGATGCCCCGCCCTGCCTGTGATAACGATCAGTGCGTACGACAACGGCATGGAAAAGCAGAAAGCATTAAATGCCGGAGCAAGTTATTTTATGGCAAAACCATTTAATGTGACAAACCTGGATGAGTTGATGAGCGATATGTTAAGATGGAAATAAGATCGGTGATTAAATTGTAAATTTAAATAGCAGTTGTCAAACACCACATATAAATATTATGAGAAATATTCTGATAATTGATGATGAGATCAATATTTGTACGTTATTAAGCAAGTTTCTAGGTAAACATGGCTTCAAGGTGGATACTACCATGAGCGGTGCAACGGCTTTGAAAATGATGAAAGAAAAAACTTTTGACCTGGTGTTGTGCGATTACAGGTTGAAAGATACAGATGGTGCGCAGTTACTGCAGGATATTCTTCAGATCAACCCACGTACTATCGTGATCATCATTACCGGGTATACCGATGTCAGAGTTGCTGTGGATATGGTGAAGAACGGCGCCTACGACTACCTTTCCAAACCACTTTATCCGGACGAAATATTGAACCTGGTGCACAAAGCATTTGCTCATATGGATGCAGAACGTGAACGCGATGAATCTATGCCAATACGTGCAGTGAATGGTACATCCAACGGTAACGGATCTGCAGCGGAATCCCAGGATGGAGAGCCTGCCGGTGAAATGCTGGATAAAACCCATAAATACGTATATGGTGAAAGCAATGGCGCAAAGGAACTGTTCCGCCAGATCAAACTGGTGGCGCCCACCGACTATAGCGTGATCATCTTCGGAGAAACTGGTACAGGTAAGGAATCTGTAGCACATCTTATCCATCATCATAGTAAACGGCATAACCAGCCTTTCGTAGCGCTGGATTGCGGTAGCCTTTCTAAAGAACTCGCAGCAAGTGAACTGTTCGGTCACGAGAAAGGCTCTTTCACAGGCGCTATTAATACCAAGATAGGCGCCTTCGAACAGGCCCACGGTGGTACCCTGTTCCTCGACGAAGTATCGAATCTCTCTTATGACATACAGGTGGCCTTATTGCGCGTGATCCAGGAAAAGGTGATCCGCAGAGTAGGCAGCCTGAAAGAGATACCAATAGATGTACGTATTATCGTAGCATCCAATGAAAAACTCTCTGAGTCTGTAGCAAAAGGACGCTTCCGTGAAGACCTCTTCCACAGGTTCAATGAGTTCACCATCTATATTCCGCCATTGCGCGAAAGAGTAGAAGACCTCCCGCTGTTTATAGATGCATTCATGCGCCAGGTGGAAAGAGAACTGCAAAAGAACTGTGGCAAGATCACCAATGAAGTATGGGAATGTTTCAGCAGATACAACTGGCCAGGTAATATCCGTGAACTGAAGAACGTGATACGCCGTGCATGCCTGCTCACTCCCGAGCATGAAGATATCACATTGTCCACATTGCCCCTGGAAATGAAAGAATCATTTGCACAGCAACCATTCGAGGAAGATCACCAGGTGAATATGTCCGGTGAACTGATCTCCATCACAAATGAGAATGACCTCAAAACAGTGGCGCTGCAGGCAGAGTACAATAAGATCATTAATGTACTCAAAGAAGTGAAATATAATAAGACAAAGGCGGCGCAGCTGCTGAACATAGACCGTAAAACTTTATACAATAAACTAAGGTTACTCAATATTAATTATTAGCGATATCAATATAATGTTTGTTTATACTCAACACACAGGCCCGTTATCCAACGGGCCTTTTCTATGCCCGGTATGCTATTTGCACTTTTATACAATATAAAACCTTGCATTTATGGATCCGCAAAATAATCAGCAGCAAATGGAGAATGGGGAAAAGAAGAACGCTGGTTTCTTTGAGCGTTATTCCTCGAAAGTGGCGCAGGCTACCGGATCGCAATGGGCCTTCTTTATTGCCCTGGCGGCTATTATTGTATGGGGTATTACAGGCCCATTATTCGACTATTCAGATACCTGGCAGCTGGTGATCAATACCGGTACAACAATTATCACTTTCCTGATGGTATTCATTATCCAGAAATCACAGAATAAAGATTCAAAGTCGGTACAACTGAAACTGAATGAGTTGATCGCCGCCAATAAACTAGCCAGCAACCGCCTCATCGTAGTGGAAGATCTGACAGAAGAGGAGTTGGATACGCTGCATAACTACTACACAAGGCTGGCAGAAGAGACCAAGAAGAGAATGGCAATGAAGGAATCCCACTCAGTAGAAGAAGCGATTGAAAATACGGATGAAAAGATGAAGGCCCTGTGATATAACGAAATCAGGATACAAATACTGAAATGTATACAATGGTCATTTCCTGACTACTGATGTTCTTAGTTCAGCGGCAGTACAATTGTAAACACACTTCCTTCCCCGATCTCACTCTCCACATGTACGGTGCCTTTATGATTCATGATGATATTCTGCGTACTCGTCAATCCTAAACCTGTTCCTTTCGGCTTGTTGGTAAAGAATGGATCGAACAACCGGGACCTGGTTTCTTCCGGAATACCGGGACCATTGTCACTGATAATGATCACTGCCTTATCCCGCTGTTTAGCCGTTTGTAATGTAAGCAATCCTTTTCCAGGTGTCATTGCTTCCACTGCATTGATGATGATATTCAGCAACGCAATGATCACTTTGTCTTCATCTGCAGGAATCATTATATCCTGCTTGAGGTATTCTTTCTTCACATTGATCTCATTGAGCTGCAAGCGGTCCTGTGCGAGCGCAAGCGCCTTGTCTGTTAGCTCATTGATGCCGTGAAGACGAATATTCAGTTCTATCATTCTCGTGGAATGCAGTAGTTCCGTGATCAGCTGATTGATGCGTGTACAATTTCGTTCAATGATATCGACATATACCTGGCTGTCCTCCACACTGACAGGTTCTCCCTTGAACTGGCTGACCGCCAGCAGGATATTGGTCAGCGGATTGCGCACTTCATGGGCTATCACACGGGCAATACGGCCTGTTACAACAAATTTCTGTTGTTGCTGTTTCTCCAGTTCCTCCCGTTTCCTCTCTGTAATATCCTGCACTACACACAGGAATATCTGTTCCTGTTCATCAAGCGTTACAGCACTGACCATCACATCGAGTTTCTTCCCATGTTTGGTGACAAAGTTATATTCTGTGCGCAGACTGGATTCTACTCCGCAGATATGCTCGAAGAAATGTTTGCAATGGTCTTCCTGGAAGAAGAGCTGTTTGAGGTTCAGTGTTAACATCTCCTCTTTGCTGTATTGTAATGTCCTGATAGCAGCAGGATTGGCGTCAATCACATTCTTTTCGCAGTCTGCAAGAATGATCAGGTCATGCGCCTTTTCGAACACACTGAAATACTTCTTCTCATTTTCCTCTATGATACGAAGATGGCGTGCTTCATCCAGCGCATAACGGATAGAGCGTTCCAGCAGGTCAGCACTGATCTCCCCTTTTACCAGGTAGTCAGAAGCCCCGGCCTGCATCGCTTCCTTATCAATAGTGTAGTCACCTTTACCGGTAAGCATAATCACCGGCGCTTTGTAGTCCAGCTGTTGAAAGTGGTGAAGGATGTCTATACCGGTATATGGGCCAAGACGATAGTCGGCGAGGTAAATGTCATGTACCTTCCTGTCTATTTCCTCTACCGCTTTGGAATAAGTAGGCGCCCAGTCCAGCAGGTATTGTCCTGGGGAAATGTCCTGCAATAACTGGTTGACGAGGAAAAAGTCGTCCTCGTCATCATCTATCATTAATATGTGTACGGGTTGATCTGTCATTCTCTAAGCATTAGGCAGTTCCGTCATTTTGAACCAATACTTCCCCAACACGGGTAAATTCAACTCTGCAATAAGAATGCTAACTTTTCTGGCATTTTTAACTTTCTTCATTGTAGAGGGTCTGTGTTAGTGGTAATGTAATAATAAAGGTAGCGCCCCGGCCTGGTGTTCCCAACGCGGTAATATGTCCATGATGACTATCCACTATTTTCTTACAGATGGCCAGTCCTATACCAGTGCCGGAATATTCGCTCATACCATGTAGCCTTTGAAATAACAAAAAGATGCGTTCGGCATATGCAGGGTCAAAACCTATACCATTATCTTCTATATAGATCTTGCATTCGTTATTTTCCTGCTCAGATCTGATGTTGATGACCAGCTGCCTCTCAGGATGGGCAAATTTGATCGCATTGGCAATAATGTTCTGGAATAACTGGTGGAAGGAGGTTGGCGTCCCCTCTATCATTGGAATGGGAGCAATGTTCACCACCGCCCTTTTTTCCTGCAGGCTTACTTCCAGGTCGCCGGCCACCTCCTGTATCAGCTGGGTCATATCCACTTTTACGATATTCTCAGGGGTAATACGGCCCGCTCTTGAAAACAGTAGCAGATCATTGATTAATATCCGCATTCTTCCTACGGCACCCACCATACGGTTTATCAGATCAGTGGCCTCAGGGGGCAACTGGTCGCCGTGTTTAGTCTGCAGACGGTCGCTGAAGGTGGATATCTTCCGCAAAGGCTCCTGCAGGTCGTGCGAGGCCACATAGGCAAACTGCTCCAGCTCCTCGTTGGATTTATTCAGCAGCTTGATGTTCTGCTGCAGGTCATGCTGATAAGACTTCAGGCGGGATTCAATATGCAGTTGTAGCCGGAATTCCCGTGTAAGGGTGACGTATGAGTAAATACCTATAAGGATCGCCATGAGCGAGGAAATAAAGATCACCGGTATCCAGATGGCTGAAAAGAAGCTCTGTAACCTCGATTTCTGCCGCAGCTTAATGTTCTCTATGTTTAACATGTCCTGGACCTTGTGGTCTATCCTGTCCATGGACTTTTCTCCTTCCCATACGGCCGAGGTATCTTTCTGGGGAGAGGTCAGTTTTGCCTCTCCTGCCATAAGTTGCTGATATTTCTTGTCCAGCAGTTTTTTCAGGGTATCCAGATGCAGCTGTTGCTGCCGGTTATCTGCAGTTATCCTGCGGAGCATCATATATTCCTCCTCTATCTTGATACTGCGTTGCTGCATGGTAGGACGCAGAAAGGCAGTATCCCCGGTAATGCTGTACCCCCGGATGGCGGATTCTGCATCCTTCAGCTGTTTGGTGATCACCTCCAGACTTTTGGAAATCTCAATGGTGTGATTCAGCCATCTGGCATTGTCCAGCAGATTCTTTGTTACCAGAAAGGAACATATGGAGGCGACTATGATGACAGTAAAGGCGATGAAGAATCCTAATCTGATTTTCTTTTGTACTGGTATGTGCATTTTTCCCGCTGATTGTAGTAAGTTTTCGAATTTACAACTATCCAACAATTTCCACACAGTGAAATGCATATTCTACAGACATTCCTGCCGTGGCTGCTAAATAGCTTCATATAATCGTTACAGTAAGTATTGTGTTGCTGAAATGCTTTGCAGATAAGCATTGTGACATAATAGAGCTATGTCTGATATGTACCTGGCAAGTATGCTGATATATGATGGAATGAACTTTGTCTTTTATATAGAATAGCACATGGTTGAAACACATCCGGATACTACTGCACTGTAGAAACAATCATTCACGTAAAAAATCAGACTATGCAATATTATCATATGTCAGCAGGTGATCCTCCTCCGGGTGGGGTGCCTGAAAAGCAACCCCCTCCCAAAGAGGAACCGCCAAGACCATCAGGTCCGGAAATAACACCACCTCCGTCGCCGCCAGGACCTCCACCTCCTGTGCCGAACGAGGTGCCGGATCACGATATCAAACGTTCTCCTCCCAATCCGAAATCAAAGAAAAAGGAACTGGCTACAGAAGAAAGGGCGGAACTCATAGCAGAACAGGATAGGGAGGATGTACAGGAAAGATCGCCGGATCTTTTCCCCGACAAAACGATCATGGAAAGCTTCAATAGCTACGATGAAGAAGACTCCAGGGTGATCCCGGAAGAATAAATCAATCACTATTAAACTCCAAATAATATGGCAACAAGAACCCAATCCACTTCACGAACAGGTAACCAGTCCCGGACCACCGGTAGAAGCGCTGCGGGCAGCAAATCTACGTCTGCATCCCGTACAGCATCCAAAACAAGCAACTCATCCCGTTCCATGAGCAGCAGGGGGAAGAATGGAGATATGAACTCCAGGTTTCATCAACTGTTCATGGATCAGTTAAAGGACATTTACTGGGCAGAAAAACATCTGCTGAAAGCCCTGGGTAAAATGCAAAAGGCGGCCACCTCAGAAGAACTTGTAGATGCCATCGCCCATCACCAGGACCAGACAAGAGAACACGTAAACCGCCTTGAAAGGGTATTCGAATCACTTGGCCAGACGCCGAAGGCAAAAAAATGCCCGGCCATGGAAGGCCTGATAGCGGAAGGCCAGGACGTGATGGATGATACAGAAGAACACAGCGCCGTAAGAGATGCTGGCCTGATCATCTGTAGCCAGAAGATTGAACATTATGAGATCGCCACCTATGGTAGCCTCCGTACACTGGCAGAAAAAATGGGACATGAAGATGCTGCGCGGCTGCTGGACCAGACCCTGAGCGAAGAAAAAGAAACAGACGTTGTGCTTACTCAGCTGGCTGAATCTTCCATAAATGAAGAAGCTGCTGCCGAATAAGAAAAATTATAGATGGGAACCCGAAGGGCCTCTGCATTAAGACAATGTAAGAGGCCTTTCTTAAATAAGGTGACGCTGGTGGTAGAACCAGACAGGCATGCCCTGGGAAAGAGAAAAATTGTGAACACATAGAAATGCTGAACGATGATAGACCTGATTGCAGAAGCGATGGCTACCGCCAAAGCGGTGAAATTACGATATGTGAAGTCTGGTGCTACAGGGTATAGCCGGGAAAGAGTGAAAGACGGCTTTCAGTACCGTGATCAGCATGGAGAGATTATTACAGATGAAGAGGTCCTGGCAAGGATCCGGGGCCTGGTACTGCCTCCTGCCTGGGAAAACGTATGGATCTGCTCCTATGCTAATGGGCATTTACAGGCTACCGGTACCGATGCCCTGGGAAGAAGGCAATACCGCTACCATTCCACTTGGGCAAGAGTGCGTAATGAAACCAAATACGACCGCCTGCTACATTTTGGGGAGAAACTACCGCAACTGCGCAGGCATATTGCAGCTGCACTGCGGAAGAAAAGCCTTGATAAAGAGAAAGTTACAGCCATCGCACTTAGCGTTGTGCAGGAAACCCTGATCCGTGTGGGCAATGCTTCCTATGAAAAATTATATGGTTCCTACGGACTCACTACTTTGCACGCACAACACGTCAAAATAGACGGAAATTCGGCCTTTTTTAAATTCAAGGGGAAAAAGGGTGTCCTGCAGAAAATTACGCTAAAACATGCCCAATTGGCCAAATTATTACAGCGGGTGAAGGATATCCCGGGTCAGGAATTGTTTCAATATTACGAAGGGGAGGAACATAAAAGCCTGGATTCGGGGGATATTAACGAATACCTGAAACTATGGACAGGAGAAGACTATACCTGTAAGGACTTCAGAACGTGGTCGGGCACCGTAAATGCCCTCAACCTGCTGGCAGATCTTGCCCCCTTTACCTCGGCAACAGAATGTAAACAGAACCTGGTGCATATTATCGACAGTGTGGCCGGAAAACTGGGCAATACAAGGGCTGTCTGTAAGAAATACTATATCCATCCGAAGATACTCGAGGCCTATGAACAATGCGATCTGGAGCTATACCTGGAAGAATTGAGGGCAGGAAGGAATAAGGCATCCACCGGAGGTCTCCATAATGATGAAAAAGTACTGTTGAAATTCATGAAATCACTCGTGCAGGTGAAGAAACCCGTTAAAACAAAAGCAGGGATCAGGAATTAAGCTAATATCACCCTGTTGCTTGTCCTGGTCCCTGCTTTTAATAAGTTATGTTACGCGAAGATCAGCTGATCTTCCCTGTCTTCCACTGGTATTTTCTGGAGAAATTCGTCAAATCCGGATTCCTCATGTGTACTATAAGCACCATAAGCATCCAGTACATAGCCTATTTCACCTTCCCCGTCCTCTATGAGGTACAGCACGGACATATCGGCTGGATCTGACTCCCCTTCAAACCGGTAGGTTTTAATGATCTTCAATTCTTCCGGATTGTATATTTTCTGTTTTTCTACATTCTGCATTCTGCCATGGTCACTCATCTTTAATTCATGATCAAGGCCTTTTTCATGCAATTTTTGCATCACCCGGCTGAGGGTGGTCATTTCGCCTGGCTTTTCCATAAACAAAGGTTTTAGTTACAGAGTATAAAAATCCAAATCGCGTGCCATGGCATATAGTTTGGTTTTCATTCAATATCACCCTTAAATTATTTTTTATGAGAGCTGTTTGGTCAGGAACAATCGGTTTTGGGTTAGTCAATATACCCATCAAATTGTACAGCGCCGTGCAGGACAGCAGACTGGACCTGGACATGCTGGATAAAAAAGATCACGCCCATATAAGGTTTAAACGTGTGAATGAAGACACCGGAAAGGAAGTGCCATGGGAACAGATCGTGAAAGGATACTTATTAAACGATGAATATGTTATCCTGGAAGATGAAGATTTCCAGGAAGCAGCACCCGAAAAAAGTAAGATCATCTCGATCGAATCCTTTGTAGATCAGGCAGAAATAGATGATATATATTTTGAAACGCCGTATTATATAGAGCCGGACAAAGCAGGTGTGAAAGCATACGAACTGTTGTTGAAAACATTGCAGAAAACGGGAAGGGCCGGACTGGGGCGTTTTGTACTCAGAACGAGTGAACACCTGGTCATTATACGCCCACGTGATAATTACCTGATGTTGCAACAACTAAGGTTTGAACAGGAAATACGTTCGCCTGAGGAATTATCTCTGCCTTCCGATAGCAAGATCAGCAAGAAAGAACTGGATATGGCAGTGCAACTCGTGGAAAGTTATACTACCGAATTTGACATCAGTCAGTTTAAAGATACTTATCATGAACAACTGCTTGATATCATCAAAGCCAAAGCAAGCGGCAAGCGTCGTACAGTAAAGAAGATGAAGATTGTACACACCAAAAGCACTGATCTGTTCGATCAGCTGAAGGCGAGTCTTGGCAATACCGGCGGTACCAGTAGCCGCAGTAATAAAAAACGTGCATCATGAGCCTGAG
Source organism: Chitinophaga sp. CF418 (assembly GCF_900142925.1). Taxonomy (GTDB): domain Bacteria; phylum Bacteroidota; class Bacteroidia; order Chitinophagales; family Chitinophagaceae; genus Chitinophaga. Next base: position 7,515 of record NZ_FRCN01000002.1, on the reverse strand, counting down.
AACATATGATGAGAAGCGCAATTTTAAGGTCACTTCCGAGCCTAAAGGCGCGAAGAAAAAGAATGCGGGGAAACAGCACATCTTCGTGATCCAGCGGCATCATGCTTCCCGTTTACATTACGACTTCCGCCTGGAAGTAGATGGTGTGCTGAAAAGCTGGGCAGTGCCGAAAGGCCCTTCCATGAATCCGTCCGACAAAAGACTGGCCATGCAGGTGGAAGATCACCCCTATGATTATAAAGATTTTGAAGGTGTCATCCCCGAAGGGAATTATGGCGCCGGCTACGTTTATGTGTGGGACAAAGGGAATTATGAATTACTGCATGACGACGGAAAGGATTTCGATAAAGAGGCGAACAAAGAGATCCGGGGAGGCGATCTGAAAATACGTCTGAAGGGCAGGAAAGTGAAAGGTGAATTCGCCCTGGTGAAAATGAAAAACGCGGATGATAATGCCTGGCTGCTACTGAAACATAAAGACAATTATGCGGTAAAGGAAGCTTACGATAGTGAGAACTATACGCCGCAGCGTGTCAGGGACAAAGGCCTGAAGGAGAAAGAAAAGATGAAGACGGCTAAAAAAAAAGTACAACCGGCAAAGGTAAAAACAGCGTCAGCTAAGAGAGAGCTCTTTACACCAATGATGGCGACTTTGGTAGATAAAGCCTTTAGCAGGGAAGGTTGGCTGTTTGAAACAAAATGGGATGGCTACAGGGCCATTGCCGATGTGCGGAAAGGAAAGGTGGAATTGTATTCAAGGAATCATTTGTCCTTTAATAAGGACTATCCGAAAGTAGTGAAAACGCTGGAAGAATTGTCGCATGATGCCGTACTGGATGGTGAAGTAGTGATCCTGAAAAAGGATGGTGCCTCCGATTTTCAAGCGCTGCAGAACTATAAGAATGATGCCTCCGGCAACCTGGTATATGTGGTTTTTGACATGTTACAGCTGGACGGGCAGGACCTACAGGCATTGCCGCTTATTCAGCGGAAGGAGCTGCTGAAGGATGTGATCGCACAACTAGGCAGCAAAACGGTGATCTATTCTGAACATATATTGAATGATAGTGAGAAGTTGTATGAAACAGCGCAACAGAAAGGCTGGGAGGGGATCATTGCCAAAGAGGCTGAAAGCCTGTACGCCGAAGGCCGCAGGTCTATGTCCTGGCTGAAGATTAAGATCGTGGACGAACAGGAAGCCATCATCTGTGGATATACGGATCCACAGGGAAGCAGGAAGAAAATAGGCTCGTTGGTGCTGGGAATTTATGATGATAATGATGAGCTGAAATATGTCGGCAACTGTGGCGGTGGATTGAATGGAGCGCTGATCAATGAGCTGTATGACAAGATGCAGCCTTACCGGCAAAAGACTTCTCCATTCAAAGAAAAGGTGAAAACGAATACGCCCGTCACCTGGGTAAAACCCGAGCTGGTATGCCAGGTGAAGTTTTCCGCCTGGACGAGCGACAGGCATCTGCGTATGCCAATATTCCTGGGATTGAGAAAGGACAAGCCGGCGAAAGAGGTCTACAAAGAGACTGCAAAATCTACAAAGATGGCCACAAAGAAAGCTGCAGCGCATGCTGCTCCCGCTCCCGCGCGTACACATGAAAAGGAACGTGTGGTAACCCTGAATGGGAAAAAAGTTACATTGACCAATCAGCAAAAGATATTCTGGCCGGACGAAAAGATCACAAAGGGTATGCTGCTGGATTATTACATGGAGATGGCCGATTACGTACTGCCTTTCCTGAAAGACCGCCCTTTAAGCCTGCACCGTTTTCCTAATGGTATTAATGCCCCCGGCTTCTATCAGAAGGATGTTGATACTACAACGATTCCTGACTGGCTGAAAACAATACAGCTGCATGCCGCTTCTGCTTCCCGCGATGTGGATTACCTGGTGTGTAACAACGCAGCTACACTGGCATATATGGTCAATCTGGGATGTATAGAGATCAATCCCTGGTTGTCACGTGTGAAGAACCTGGATAATCCGGATTACCTGGTATTGGACCTTGATCCTGAAAATATCGCCTTTAAACACGTGGTAGAAACCGCCCTGGCCATTAAGGCACTGCTGGATCAACTGGGGCTAACAGCATTTTGTAAAACTTCCGGCGCTTCAGGCCTGCACATTTATGTGCCTACTGGGGCGAAATATAATTATGAAACCTGCCGCTTATTTGCCGAGTATGTGGCGAAACAGGTACAGCAGGAGCTACCACGCATTACGAGCGTGATCCGCAATAAATCCAAACGAAATAAAAAAGTATATATAGACTATATGCAGAACAGCCGCGGACAGACCATTGCTTCTCCATATTCCGTACGTCCGAAGCCGGGAGCTACCGTTTCCGCACCTTTGAACTGGGATGAGCTGACTGATGATCTTGCCATTGCCGATTTCAATATTGGGAACATGGCAGACAGGATCAGGGATGTAGGCGATCTGTGGAAAGATATTGATAAAACAAAGAATGATCTGCGTAAAGTGATCCAGGATATTGAGGCAACAGCACAATGATTTTTTCACCATAAAACGGAACCGTTATGCAAACAGTAAATCATCGTCATCATGTCAATCTTGCTCCCGTTTACGGGATCATTATAGCAGTTGTGTCCCTTGTATTCACTGTTATCTTTTACTTCACCAAGATGGCAAGCGCCTTATGGACGGGATATTTCGGGAATATGCTGATGGCCCTGGGCGTATTGTTCTCCGTTATTCACTATAATAGCCAGCATCATGAAAGAACTTCCGCCATGGCATTATTTGCCATGGGATTCAGAACTACGATATGGGCGGTGTTTATTGTCACATTGTGTACGATAGCCCTGCACTTCATCTCAGGAGCGCAGACAGAAGATAACTTCTGGATCTACCTGTTCGGTAATGTGTTTTTCACCAATGGCATTGTTGGTTTGGTGGCGGCGGCCCTGGCTGCAATGGCATTCAAGAAAAATCAGACAACGACCAAACCTGAATAAGACCTTACATCAGCCAGCCTAAGAGCAGGCAGGCCAGTACTATAAATGGGGATGGTATACGTGATGCAGAGAGAATGATTAAGGTAGCGATGGTAATAGCAACGTTGTACCAGGTAAGTGGGATGGCCAGGAACAATATGATCGTGGCTGCCCACATGATGCCCACCACAGTGGCATTGATTCCTTCCAATGCCCGGTAGATGACCACGTATTTCTTCAGGTTATGCCAGATGGGGAAGAAGAATAAGACCAGTAACAGGCTGGGTAGAAAAACCGCAATAGGCGCCAACATACATCCCAGTAACTGATAACCCGGTCCCAGGTTACGCATCACCATGCCGCCCACATACGCAGTAATGGAAAAAGTGGGGCCGGGTAAAGCCCGCATAATACCGGCTCCGGTCAGTAGCTCCTCAGCATTCATGAAGCGGGTATTGGCACGAGATACATACTGTTCCAGCATCATCGCTATCAGGATATCCCCGCCGCCAAACACCAGGCTACCGAAACGGTAGAAGTTCTCAAACAGGTTGAAGGGACGGCGTGTGATCCAGTTGTGCGTACGCGCCAGCTCGGAAAAGAAACCCGCCAGTATGAACAGCAGGGCAAACAGCCAGATGTTCGTCCACTGTATTTTTTTGGGCTTGTCTTTAATGTCAGGAATACGCTTATCGCTGAAATTGGATACGATCCCGCCCAGGATGATCAATGCCGGGAAGGTCCAGGGAGATTTGAAAAAGTAAGCCGTCAGCAGGGAAACAGCCATGATGATGGCAGTAGCCAGGTTGCGGATGCTGATCTTAAATGCCCGCAGGCTGCCATATATCAGAAAACCAACAGCCATTGGCTGTACGTACTTAAAGATATCGGTATTGAGGGCCTTCTGATCGAAGTACTGCAACAGGAAGCTGAGCGATCCCATTAACAGGCAGGCGGGAGCTATCCATATCAGGAGTGTGGCTACAGCCAGTGTTACCCCGCCCCGTTTGTAACCGATGAGTGTCAGTGTCTGGGAGGAAGATGCGCCTGGTAACAGCTGGCAGAATGCATTGTATTCCATCAGCTCCTGCTCGGTTACATCCCTTCTCTGGTGTACGAATGTTTTCAACATCATAGCCAGGTGGCCCTGAGGCCCCCCGTACGCAGTGATGCTGTGCATAAAAACAGCCCGTAAGAAAGGAATGTGACGAAGAAACACGTTTTGGCAATTAATCGGCTGCCCGAATTTCAATAAATTCCTGACAATATCAAACAGGAAAACGACAAACTATTGATTTTCTTCTGTTAAGCAAAAGCGTACAGGCATAATCCTTGTTGTAAACAAGCAATACTTTCGGGTCAATCAATATTCCCACCTTAGTATGATAGTGTTTAAGGAGTTGGTATTGAATGGTTTAATAATATACGTAGTTTATGAGAAGATTCCTAATCCTCCTATGCATAACGATTTCAGTCAGCGCACATGCACAATTGTCATATTACAACAGTGATGCTTATTGGGCCAACTTTTGCCTGCAGACTAATTGTACAAAGCCTGCCCTTACAGATACCTGTCTTGTATTTGTGACCAACAGGCACCTGAACAGGGATAGTTTGCGCTTTGTGGATGAATTTGTGGATACAGCAGGGCTAAAATACTTCGTTCTGCAAAAGCAGGCCTGGAAATGGAATGTATTCCAGGTGCCTACCCTGACAGATGCTATGGACCTCATGCCGGAAAAACGGGATATAGTCGTATATGCAGAAGGGATGGGAAAGATCTTTACTACCAACGTAGAACGGGCATTACTCATGCGTTCACAGTATAATGTGAATGTGGTGATGTTTGATTACGCCAGCATTAATACCACTTACAAGCCCTCCCGGAACTTTAAGTTTGCCCGTAGCAATGCCCGCCTGTCAGCCCCGCATTATTTCCGGCTGCTCCAGCTCATCCAACAGGCCCGCCGGGATAAGGAAGACTGGGTGGAGCATGTAAAAGTCACTACATTCTGTCATAGTATGGGAAACATCATTTTCATGGAAATGATGAAACACCAGCCTTATGATCAGTTGAACAAAGATCCGTTCATCGACAATGTTGTACTGAATGCAGCATGCGTGCCAGCAAAAGGCCATAAGGAGTGGGTAGAGCGCATCCGCTTTGCGAATAAGATCTACATCCATTACAACAGGTCAGACTGGCAGTTGAAGGGGGCTCACCTGCTTACTCTTGCGCCGCAGCTGGGGGAAAAGCTGAAACGCAAGCGGGCTGCCAATGCGAGTTATGTCAACTTTCATGGCCAGGGTGGCCGGCAACATAGTTACTTCCTGAATTTCCCACAGAATGATTACCGTATGACGCAGGAGATGAAAGATTATTTTACACAACTGTTCGGCGGAAATACCGCAGTGCTGGAGGATGAAAAGACATTGGCTAAAAAGCAGGCGGGTGCGCAGGAAAGCGTGAATTAAAACAATGTGTGTATCTATAAACAGGGCTGAAAAGCAGATGATCTGTCTTTTCAGCCCTGTTGTTATTTATGAGCGGCAATTATTTCTTCAGGCCTATTTCTCTCAATCTTTCATCCAGGTACTCACCAGCGGTGATGGGTTCATACACCAGCGGATTATCATCCGTTACACAGCTCTCCAGCGCATTCAATGGCATCTCTGATTTAGGATGCAGGAAGAACGGAATGGAAAAGCGGCTGGTATGCCACATGTCGCGTGGTGGGTTCACTACACGGTGTGTGGTTGATTTCAGACGGTTGTTGGTCAGCCTTTGCAACATATCGCCCACATTCACTACAATCTGTTCAGGCAGCGAAGTAACAGGCACCCAGTTATCCTGTTTGTCCAGTATCTGTAGGCCATCAGCAGAAGCGCCCACCAGCAGGGTAATAAGGTTAATGTCCTCATGTTGTTCCGCACGGATGGCGGAAGCAGGTTCCTGCGTAATAGGAGGATAGTGGATGGCCCTCAGAATGGAATTACCATTGTGTATATATTCGTCAAAATAATGCTCATCCAGTCCCAGGTAGATAGCTATCGCCTGCAGCAGCGCCTTTCCTGATTTTTCGAATGCGCGGTATGCATCAAAAAAGGTCGGTGAAAAAGCCGGGATCTCTTTTACTACAACGTTTGGCGGGTATTCGTTACTGATCGGGTCATCATCTTCAACAGTTTGTCCAAACTGGAAGAATTCCTTCAGGTCAGGTGCATCATACCCTTTGGCATGTTCTTTACCGAAAGATGTATAACCGCGCTGGCCAGCCAGTTCGGGGATCTCATAGGAACGCTTGGTGTCCGACGGTAACGTGAAGAACAGCTGTACGTACTTGTACAGCTTTGCAATGAGATCGTCGGAAATACCGTGATTTTTTACCGCTACAAAACCTACTTCTTCGTAAGCTTTACCAAGCTGCTCCACAAAAGCGGCTTTACTGGCAGCGTCGCCCGAAGTAAAGGCGGCGAGGTCCACAACAGGAATGGATTGAGTTAGTGCCATAGTAATGAGTTTTACCTTACTAAGTTAACTTATTTTAAGTAAGCTTCATCTTCTGGCGTAATATCAACCATGGCATAGCTTCCCACATGATTGATCAGCATCTCATCCATAATGTCCACCACGTTTTTATAATTGGCAGATTTATCTGCTTTGATCAGCACCATCAGGTCATCTTTCTTATGTTGTCTGATGACCCGCTCCTTTTTGTCGATAATGACGTCGCGTATACCATGGTTATTGGCAAAGGAAGAATGTTTTACCACCGGAGGATGCAGGGGATCATTACCGATGCCTTCATAGTAACTGACGCTGTTATTAGCCCCGAGCAGAATAGTGAGGGACTTACTTTCCGCCAGTGATTGCGGATGTTCCTTATCGTCTGCGGGCATCTTCAGGTCTAGCGTTTTGGGGTTTGTCAATACTGTGGTGAGCATGAAAAAAGTAATGAGCAGAAAGCCCAGGTCTACCATAGGTGTCATATCTACACGCGTACTTAATTTCCTTGAACGGGTTCCTCTTTTGTGGCCGCGATCGGAGCTGCCGGTGTTTATTTCAGCCATAGTGAATAGGTTTAGAGTGTATAAGAATAAATGACTGAAAGCGCTTTCATGGATATAGATGCGGGAGGGAGTAAATTCCATAAAGGATATTTTTTGTTATCGTGTTGGATGGAAAGGGGATCGTTGTGTCGGACGTTCCTTGTGTTGCCCGTGTCCGCATATTTGCGAATATCCCCGTGTTGCACGTTCCGTGTGTTGCGCATGCCCGCATATTTGTGAATATGTCCGTGTTGCACGTTCCGTGTGCCCCGGTTGTCGCATGGCCCCGGGGGGATATCACACGTCCCCGGGGTTTGCAACCCCGGGCTACAAACACGGGACTCCTGACGGAGTCCTATTGTGTTTTGTTGTATGGCAATAAACCGGGAAACAAAATGCCGATAGGCTCCGTCAGGAGCCACAGTGTTTGTAGCGCGGGGTGATAACCCCGGGCCGTCAATAAACCGGGAAACAAAACGCCGATAGGCTCCG
>NZ_FRCN01000001.1 GCF_900142925.1 Chitinophaga sp. CF418 | reverse complement strand
TTAGCTCCACGTACACACCCACAAACATTGAGTTTTTAAGGAGAATACCTATTAAAAGGGGGAAGTTTTAAGTTTATGTATATCATAAAAAGTATTACATTTATGATAAATGGAAAGATCGCAGAATTCCGAGTTGGTCAAACGCATCAACCAGGCATTTTCTTTGCTTCAGAAGAACAAACCTCAGCCACATATAGTGGAGCTGTTGATGAAGAAATATGGAGTGTCCCAAATTCAGGCATATCGTTATATTCAATTAGCCAGAGAGATCAACGAGAAGATGGCCATACCGGAGAGTTCCGTAGTATTTACGGTCAAATTGCCACCGACACTGATCAGACGAATAAAGAAGCTATCCGAATCCAAAGGTTTGTCGATCAGCAGAGTGGTCCATACTGCGCTGGAAGAATTTTTAGCAAAGAAGGAGCATGTCAAAGAAGGAGAGACAAGTTAAGGAATCATTTAACTATGATCGGTTGTGGGAGCAAAAGCTCTCACAGGTATATCATCTCCTTGTTCCGGCAGGTAGGCCGGTTGTTTTCAGTGAACAAAATCCTGATGAATTAACTGAACAAACTTCAGTATATGAAAACAGCAGCGATTTATACGAGAGTATCGTCCGATCAGCAAAAGGATAAAAAGACGATAGGTAGCCAGGTGGATGAATTATTGCATTTTGCCCAGGAACAGGGCTATCTTGTACCAGAGGAATATATATTTAGAGATGAAGGGTACAGCGGAGCCATATTGGTTCGCCCCGGTCTTGAAAGAGTAAGAGATCTAAGTGCTGAGGGGCAGATACAGGCAGTATTAATATACAGTCCAGACAGATTAAGCCGTAATTATGCATACCAGGTAGTACTCATGGATGAATTTGCGTCATGCGGTACAGAAGTATTATTTATCAACTCACCGAAAGCAGATACCCCAGAGGAAGCCTTATTGTTGCAATTCCAGGGCATGATAGCCGAATACGAACGGGCTATTATTAAAGAGCGATCACGCAGGGGGAAACGATTTAAAGCAAAATCGGGTGTGGTGAGTGTATTGTGCGGAGCGCCGTATGGCTATAATTATATCAAGAAGACAGATGATACATCCGCATACTATGAAATTAATGAGCAGGAAGCTTCGGTTGTAAGAGAAATGTTTCGGATGTATACAGAAGATTTTTGTGGTATAGGTACAGTTGCAAGAAAATTTACTTCGGAGAAAATACCAACAAGGAAGAATATAGGCAAATGGGAACGGTCCGTTATCTGGGCAATGTTACGAAATCCGGCTTACTGTGGAAAGGCATGCTATGGTAAAACAGAACATGCTGAACGGCAGCGGATCACCAAACCATTGAGGGCCCAAGGAGGTTTTGTGGCTCAAAGTGGTTGTAACAGAGAGAAACCGAGGGAAGAATGGATTGAGATAGCTGTCCCTGCGATAATCAGCCAGGAGACGTTTGATATTGCGCAGGAAAGACTAAAGAATAATAAGCTTCATTCCCAGCGGAACACAAAAGTGGAAACATTGCTTCAGGGAATGATGGTGTGCAGCGAATGTGGTTATTCTTTATACAGGACGCATACAACCACATCAGCAAAAAAGAAGATATACTATTATCGGTGCTTTGGTTCAGATGCTTACCGTTTTGAAGGAGTGCGTAAGTGCAATTGCAAACCAATTAGGCAGGATTACCTGGACAATATTGTATGGCAACAACTAGTGGCGTTGCTGGAAGAACCAAAGCTGATCCAAAGAGAAGTGGAAAAACGTGTAGAGGAGACCAAAAAAGCGAGTCCTGTAATAAAACAAAAGGAAATCATAGTGAAGCAGCGTACCAAATTATTGCAGTCGATGGATAAGTTGTTGGATGCCTACCAGGAAGGTCTTATTACAATTGTTCAGCTGCGAAAAAGGATGCCTGATTTACAAAAGCGGATAAATACGATAGATAAGGAGCTGGAGAGCCTAAAAAATCATGAACTGGCATTGGATCAGCGGCTTCAATTGCTGGATGCGGAAAGTTTTACCAGTCAGTTAGGATTGAATGTAAAACAATTGGACATAAAGGAGAAAAAGAAGATTCTAAGACTACTGGTAAAGGAAGTTGTGGTTGGCGATGATATTATAGATATCAAGCACTCCATACCTTTAAAAGAGGCTAAGAATGAGAAGAATAGTAAAAGTTACCAATTGTGTACGAGGAGTAATTAGTCCGCTGCTGGCTAATATCTATCTTCATTTTACCTTCGATAAATGGATGGAGCTAAAACATCCGTACATAAGATTCGAAAGGTACTGTGATGACATTGTTGTTCATGTAAGGTCAAAGAAGCAAGCGGAGTTCATTAAGGACAAGATTTCCGAGCGGCTCACTCAGTGTAAGATCCAACTAAATGAAAGTAAAACACAAATTGTGTATTGCCGTAATCATAACCATTTGGAAAGGGGTGATAAAGTTCAGTTTGATTTTCTAGGCTACACATTCAGGCCGAGGTTCTGCCCAACAAAAGATGGGTGGAAGTTATTGTTCACCAGATGTATGAGTACGGCTGCCAAAAGAAGGGTAGTTTCCCATCTCCGATCGATGAGAATAAAGCATCAGACAGGGAATATTCAACAACTTGCAGCTAAATTAAATCCGATTGTTCGTGGTTGGATCAACTACTACTGTAAGGTGAATCAATGGACTACCGTCAAGGTATGGTGGATATTGCATCTGAAGATCATTGAATGGGTAAGGAAAAGTAGGAAGATCGGAAAAATGAGAGCAATCAACTGGCTGAGGAGTGTATATGCGAGTCAGCCATGGTTATTTGCTCACTGGACACTCATCAACCCCTAGTTATTGATACTTCTAATCTGGAAGAGCCGTATGAATCGAGAGGTTCACGTACGGTTCTGTGAGAAGCTTGGGGTGAAATCCCCCTTGCTTACTCGACCTATGTAGGTATGCGGGAGTTGATTATTTTTGCTTCAGTATCCAGATATGAGGAAGTAGTTCATTGATCCGGTTTACAGGGTGATCAGCGATTACGCTGAGTATATTTTCGAGCCATTCGCCGGGGTTAACATTATGCATCTTGCAAGTGCCCATTAGGCTGTACAGCATGGCGGATCTTCTAGCTGCCTCGTGTGATCCCGCAAATAGGTGATTTTTACGCCCAAGTGCGATTGGTCTGATGGAGTTTTCTATGGAGTTGTTGTCAGGGTAAAGGTGTCCAGTAAAAGCATAGGCACTGAGTTTGTCCCAGCGCTTAATGCTGTAAGCTAACGCCTGGCCAATAGGGCTCTTCGGCAATACTTTGCCATATTCTTCTACCATCCACTTGCCAAGTTCCTTGAGTATGGGAACCGCATTTTCCAAGCGACATTTCTTTCGGGTATCAGTATTGTGGAGTTGAGTAGTACAATCTTGCTCAATCTTATACAGCCGTTGTATTTGCAGCAGCGCATGTTCTGCCCGGATACTATCATGATCCAATGCGTCAACAAAGTACCTTCGGGCATGGGCAAGACAATGTATAAGATTTATTCCCTTACTTTCGGCAGTCGTGTCATATATCTGGTAGCCGTCTGAATCGTACCTTTGTAATCGCCCAGCATTTTGGTTGGTCCTTCTTTGTTCCGTCCTTCCTGGTAGTCAAAAATAACCAGTTTATTGATGCTGTCCTGATAAGCCCAGAAGTAGCCTCTATGTGTTTTCCCCTTCTTGTCTTTATCTAGTACTGGCATCGGGCTCTCGTCACATTGTATGTAATTACTGCTGAACACATGACTAACGAGCGCATCGTAAAGTGGTGTTATCAGATTTGCGGCTGCACCTACCCAGTCAGTCAGTGTTGAATATGGAAGTTTCACACCCGCCCGATCAAGGCGCTGCATCTGACGATGCAGTGGTAAATGATCAATGTACTTGTCAATGATCATTTGAGATAATAAGCCAGGACCTGCAATGCATTTAGGCAGTGGCATTCCTGGTAATGAAGCTGTGATAATATTCGATGACGCTGTCCCGTTTGATTCTGGAGTCAGGTATTTATACCGGATGTATTTTTTAACATACAGCTCCGCAGCTTTATATTCCAATACCTCCGTCTCTAACTGACCAATCCTCTTACTTCCTGATGGTACATTATCAGGTTCAATGATGATCTCTTCTCTGCGTAAATGATCCGGAAGCTTATTTCTCCCTGGATGCGGCGCTGATTCCGTGTTGACCTTGATGCGCGTATAGGATATCCGTTGTGCACTGGTTACTTTATTTGCATGTACTTCCTCTGACGCTATATCTAGTGAAAGTTGTTGTGAAGATGCTTCAGCAGAGACAAACTTTTCATGGCGGCTGCCGAATATCATTTTCTTCAATATTGCCAGCTCGTGCTTCAGCTGACCAATTGTTTGTTCAGCTTGTTCATACCGTTCCTTATAGTCAATGTCGGGGTGTTGCATGTGGAGATACAATATTAGATAATCTCCATGTCAATATTGTTAGCAGGATGTTAACGTGCGAGCATTTGTTGGTTATATCTCTTGCGATACTGGACCTTTTGCAAGCTGATACCCTGAAGAATCAATAACAGTTCGCTGTAAGGGATCACCAGGTGCTTCTGATCATGCAGGAAGGCTGGCAATTCGAACGTTCCTTTTTCTAGGCGTTTGTGGAAGATTGCGAAGCCATCTCCTTGCCAGACAAGTAGTTTAAGTTGATTCCGTCTGTTATTCAAAAAAATGAATACGTCTTTGGAAAGCGGTTCTGCTCTCATCTGTTCTCTGGCGATGGAAGCGAGACTGTAGAAGCTTTTGTTGATGTTCACAGGTACCCGGTAAAGGAAGTATCGGCATTCTGGATGGAGTGTTATCATTTGGACGCGGATAATAACTCTTTGAGAAACGATGCAGATACCGGATGATTTATTGTGAGCTTGCCGTTATCTGGCAGCTGATACTCCGCGAAAGGGACTATCATGTTTAACCTCTCTGGAACCAGGGCAATGAAAGAATCAGTGCTTCGTTTCGTTGACTTGCGCTTGCGTCCCATGCCAAACTGCTTTATCCAGGATTTCAATCCATTTACAGATATTTGTTTCTGCTTACAGAAGGCCTTCATTTTCAGCGAACTCGTTTCCCATTCGGACAATAGACGCTTCTTCTCCGTAACAGATCGGTTTACGGTACTAGCTTTTGTTGGGGACTGGGGTGTATCAATATTCATAATCGGCGAAGCTATCACTACTTCCTAACGTTTACAATATGCAGTTGCCCGGAGGGATACAATACATCAACAAATGCATCTACCTGGTTATCGGGCTCAAAAAAGACGGCTTAAAGGAAGTGTTGGGTATGTGGATGGCAGAAACAGAGTCTGCATCCTTCTGGATGAGTGTTTTAACAGATTTAAAGGCTCGTGGCGTAGAGGACATACTGATTGCCTGCACGGACAACCTAAAAGGCTTTACCGATGCTATTAAAGGCGTATTTCCGCAGACGGTCACTCAGTTGTGTGTTGTTCACCAGATCCGCAATAGTTGCAAATTTGTGGTCTGGAAAGACAGAAAGGAGTTTTGTGCTGATCTTAAAGAGGTCTATGGTGCCACAAATAGGGATGTCGCTGAGCAGGCACTAGTTGCATTTGCTGCCAAATGGGGAACTAAATACCGCCATGCTATTCAATCCTGGGAGAACAACAGGGATAATCTTACCAGCTATTTTGAATTTCCCCTTGAGATCCGCAAGATCATGTATACCACCAACACGATTGAAAATCTCAACAGAGGTATCAGAAAGTATACTAAGACCAAGGTCCAGTTTACTGATGATACTGCGGCTCAAAAGGCCGTATATCTGGCTATAATGAACATAGAAAAGAAATGGAGTATGACGCTCCATAACTGGGGTATCATACTCCATCAATTTTTAACGATATTTGAAAAAAGATGTAGACTCTAAACAGTTGCCATATCGTTTACACAATATATTTTATAATCTCATATAATCCAATGTTCGCTGCTTATAGCAACATAGCGAGTGAGCCTCCATATAATGTATTTAAATATTCGCTATCTGGTAACTATAATTTTTTATTCCTATTTAAATTGTGGGCATTAGTTTTTACATGTTAACCTGCGGATATATGACACTTAAAGCCCCTTTACTTCCCGCTGATTTTTTTAAGGACATCTGGAATGACAAAGAAAGTCGAATTTGTTTAATACTATCTGTGCTATTGGCCGGGATATTATTATTTGTCATAATGAAATTGTATCCTTTCCCCAATTTTTTACCGGATTCGTACTCTTACATTGACGCTGCATATAATAATGTAAATATTAATATGTGGCCAGTGGGCTACTCCAAATTTCTCCGCTTCATTAGTGTATTTAATCGTTCGGACACCGGACTGGTTATTGTTCAATATTTTCTGCTACAACTAGCCATACTCTTTTTTTTATTCTCTATAAAATACTTATTACAGCCTGGCAAATGGACAATGAGGGTGTTATTTGCCCTTCTTGTCTTAAATCCACTCTGGCTATACATTGCTAACTTTGTGTCCAGTGATGCCTTATTTGCCACCTTCAGTCTCTTATGGCTAACAAGCCTATTTTGGATATTATATCTCCCTACCGGTAAAATGTTCATCTTTCATGCTCTGGTATTGGGATTTGTATTCTCTGTGCGCTATAATGCCCTGTATTATCCCATTATAAGCATGCTGGTAGTGTTACTAGCAAACGGAGCAATCAAAGAAAAGTTGTTGAGATTAGTTGTGGTTATTGTCCCTGTTGGCTGGTTCTTCCTTTACACAACCCTTACATTTCAAGACAGATTGGGGGTGGCCACATTTTCGCCTTTCGGTGGATGGCAGATGGGAAGTAATGCCCTGTTCATGTATGCGCATGTGCCACCCGCTAATAGAGGTCCAGTCCCGAAGCAGTTCGCGAGAATCCATTCTATTACTGTCAAACATATGGATTCCCTTAACCGGCTGAAGCAAAGGCCTGACCAGGAGCTGGGTATCTATTACTTATGGGATGATAAGGCTCCGCTGAAGTTATATTTGATCGATAAATACAGAAAAGACAGCACAACACCCTATCTTAAACGTTGGGCATCTGTCTCAAATTATTATGGGCAGTACGGTGCCTGGTTAATCAAACAGTACCCAGCCGAATTCCTTCGCTATTATATCTGGCCTAATTTTATAAACTACTATTCTCCTCCCACAGAGTTTTTAGGAATGTATAATATGATGAGCGACACTGTCGATCCCGGCGCAGTGAGCTGGTTTGGCTATAAATCCAACAAAGTTCATCACTTCTCAAAAAACAAATTCATCATTCTCACTGCAATATTCCCGCTGCTCCTAGCCATGATCAACGTAATCTTCTTCTTTGGATTTATCGGATTTGTCGTTCTTGGGGGCTTCTCAAAAGTCAGTCCTTATTACCGGACGGTATTATGGATCATGCTGCTAATATGGCTCAGTAACCTGGCATTCAGTGTGTTCGCTTCACCGATCGTTCTCCGCTACCAGGCGTTCCCTTTCATCTTCACCCTTGCTTTCGCCGGTCTACTGTTAGAATTTGTGATCCGGCAAAGCTTTCAGGAATCTAAACCTGAAAAAGAGGATATTGAACCCGTCGTTGACCCGGCGGTATAATATCCGCTTTCTCCTAACAATTCAGAACGCATACTGTGGTATTTTAGAATAGTTAACCACGACCCTTGAGGCGCCCTGTTTACAATTATTCAATGCCATATTATGGAATCTAAAAGAAATGCCATTATCATAGGAGCAGGCCCCGCAGGATTGACTGCCGCTTATGAGATGTTACAACGTACTGACATTATCCCCATTATATTAGAAAAAAGCGGAGATATCGGCGGTATCTCAAAGACCATTAATTATAAAGGTAACCGCATGGATATCGGCGGGCACCGGTTCTTCTCAAAGTCTGACCGGGTAATGCACTGGTGGCTGAATATTTTGCCTTTGCAGGCAGGTAGTGAGGAATCTTTTAAGATCAGATACCAGAATAAGTTAAGAGATATTAATCGAAAAGATCTGCCTGAGAATCTAAAGAGTAATGATCCGGATAAAGTGATGCTGGTGCGTAAACGCTTGTCCAGGATTTACTTCTTACGTCGCTTTTTTACTTATCCGATTACTTTATCAATAGATACACTGAAAAAATTGGGAATAGGTAGGACCATTGCTATCCTGTTCTCCTACCTCTGGGCTCAGTTATTCCCTCGCAGACCTGAAAAGAGCCTGGCGGATTTTATGATCAACCGGTTTGGGAAGACTTTATACCATCTCTTTTTCAAAGATTATACGGAAAAGGTGTGGGGAGTACCTTGCGATGAAATTCCCGCCGAATGGGGCGCACAACGTATCAAAGGGGTAAGTATCCGCAAGGCAATAGAACATGCCATCCAGGAGCTGAGTAAAAAGAAGAAAAAAGCATCTGTAGATGTTGCACAGAAGGACACAGAAACCAGCCTGATAGAACAGTTCTTTTATCCCAAGCTTGGGCCTGGACAATTATGGGAGGAAGTAGCCCGCCAGGTGCAGGAAATGGGAGGTATTATCCACATGCATCACGATGTAAAACATATTTATACCGATGATCATAAAGTAACGGCTGTTACTGCTGTCAATAACCAAACCGGTGAAGAGCTATCCCTGACAGGAGACTATTTCTTCAGCACCATGCCGGTAAAAGAGTTAATCGGAGGAATAATAGGAGAAGTGCCCGAACCGGTGAAAGATATTGCTTCCAAACTGCAATACAGGGATTTTATTACTGTAGGCATTCTGCTTCGCCGGCTTTCTTTCCTGGATAAACATACCGGAGAATGGAAGCCATTGAAGCTGGAAGATACCTGGATCTATATACAAGAGAAGGACGTAAAAGTAGGAAGGTTGCAGTTATTCAACAACTGGAGCCCATACATGGTAAAGGATCCGGATACCGCCTGGGTGGGAATGGAGTTCTTCTGTAATGAAACAGATGATTTCTGGAAGTTACCCGATACAGAAATCGCAGCATTGGCCATCAGGGAACTGGAAAAGATCGGCTTAGCTACATCAGAGAATGTGCTGGACAGCACTGTGCTGAGAGTAGAAAAGACTTATCCAGCTTATTTCGGTGCCTATGCCCATTTCGACAAAGTAAGAGCCTATACCGATCAACTGGAAAACCTGTTCCTGGTAGGGCGTAATGGGATGCATAAATACAACAATGCAGACCATTCCATGCTGACAGCCATGGTAGCGGTGGATAATATCATCGAAGGTATCACTACAAAAGATAACATCTGGGCTATCAATACAGAACAGGAGTACCACGAGGAAAAGTCCGCGGATGCAGCGCCAGCAGCTGCAGCGCCTGAGCGTGTTCCATCATTTAAGGAATTCCTGTGGGATCTGCCCTGGAATAAAGCGCTTGTCTGGTTCGCCGGTTTAGCAGTCCTTGTACAGTTTTTCATCTTCAAGCATTTATATCCTTCAGCAGGTTTTATTGATGGGGATTCTTATGTATATCTCGAATCTGCTTATGGGAATTTTAGTATAAACACCTATCCGATTGGCTATTCCAAATTCCTACGTTTCTTTAGTACACTTACAATATCAGATACTGCATTGGTTGGATTTCAGTATTTTTTGTTGCAAGCCAGTGCCTTGGCCCTGGTATTTACACTGGCCTACTTCTACAAGCCAGGAAAAGTTGCATTCGGGCTGCTTTATGGCTTTATGGTATTTAACCCGGTATTCCTCTACATCGCGAATTATGTATCCAGTGATGCGTTATTTTTAAGTCTGAGCCTTATATGGTTTACGCTATTACTTTGGATTCTCCACAGACCGAACCAAAGTTTGATCATTTTACATGCCGTTATTATTCTCCTTGCATTCACTGTAAGATATAATGCCTTGTTTTATCCAATAGTCGCTGCACTGGCATTTATTATCAGCCGTCAGCCGTGGAGGCGGAAAGTAGTGGGGATTTTGTCCAGTATCATTCTGATAGCAGGATTTGTGTGGCACACCAGTAACCAATATGACCGCTTGACCGGTATTCGACAGTTCTCGCCTTTCAGTGGCTGGCAGATGGCTAATAATGCCTTGTATGCTTACCGATTTGTACAGGACGAACCGCCACCTCCAATGCCAGCTAAGTTCAAGCAGCTGGACAAGATGGTGCGGACTTATTTTGATACAACCAGGAATATCTTTATGCACCAGCAGGAGATGATGATCGCTAATACCTGGTACATGTGGGATCCAAAATCACCGCTGCAGCAATACATGTATCGTAAATTCCAAAAGGACTCAACTGCACATATATTAAAAAAATGGGCTACCGTAGGGCCTCTCTTCGCAGAATATGGCGCATACCTGATCAGGCAATATCCAACCACATTTGCCCAGTATTATTTACTGCCTAACACCATGAAGTACTATGCGCCACCGGTAGAATTCTTAGATACGTACAACATGGGTAAAGACAGTATCGCTCCAATTGGGCAAATGTGGTTTGGCTTTGAATCCAGGAAACTGAAAACACATTTCAAGGATCTGAAGGTAACAATACTCAGCTTTTATCCTATTCTCGTAGGTGTGATGAATGTAGTGTTCTTATTCAGCCTGGTAGGATTTGTAATACTGCATGGAATCAAACATAACAGGGCCTTATCAATAGGATTGCTACTGGCCTTCGGCCTCTGGATTATAAATTTTGGATTCAGCGTATTCGCCTCCCAGATCGCTTTGCGCTTCCAGATGCTACCCATATTAATATTTTTCTCCTTTGGATTGCTACTGCTGGATTATATCTGGAAGGCAGCCAATAATAAAATACAATCGTAATGAGATCATTGTTGTTAGTTTTGATGTTAGCCGGAATAGCCAGTTGTACGAAATATAACCGCGCTTTGCCTCCAGGAATTGATAAAGACCTGCCGGCTTTTAACATCCAATTGCTGGACACCACTGTCAAATTAAATACAGCTAATATTCCCAAAGGGAAACCAGTGGTGTTATTTTTCTTTGGTCCTGATTGCCCTTATTGTCAGGCCCTGACAAGGGAGATCACTAAGCGGATGGATGAGTTAAAGGATGTACGTTTTTATATGGCAACGGTGGCAGATTTTAAGGAGATCCAGATGTATGATACACTCTTCAAGCTCGATAAATACAAGAATATCACTATAGGGAAAGATGTGAAGGGCTTCTTCTTTACTTACTACAAAGCACCAGGCTTCCCATACCTGGTGATCTATGATAAAAAGAAAGAGTTTAAACAGATTGTGATCGGTGGAGTAGGGGTGGATTCACTGAAGAAGGTCATAAATTCCTGACATATGTCCTGGCCAGGCATTGTCATGGGGAATTTTATGACCTTCATTGCAATGAATCATTAGTTATAAAATAGCTGTCACGCATGTTGTTAAGAGACTGCAGGAAGTCTGTGGTATTGTATATGTCAGGTTTGTATTTGCAGTATATACTAAAGTAATTGTAGATGCGCCTGTCCGCGCTATTGATGTATATGTAGGTGTTATTTCAAAACATAATGTGGTAAAGAAAGACACCGGGTCTGTTGATGTGCAAAATGGCACTGTTGATGAATACACGCTACCACCTATTGTGATAGAATTTGTATATCTCCATGCCGGGGTGGCGTTGAATTTGAACGCCTTAAAGGCGAAAGCTCCTCCAATAACTGCCAAGAGTGCAATTAAGGAAAGAAAGATCCTTGCTTTTTTCATGATTTTTTACTGAAACTACTTTAATGTTTTATTTACTCAGTTAGGACTAAATAGAAATCCTTGGTAGCAAGCGATATCTGGAGCCAGTTGTATCATCGCTGCATCCATCCGGGGATGTTTTTGTTCTTCAGGTAATAATCAAAAAACTCCTCTTGCTTAATACTAAAATCCAACAGGCATCCTGGATCATACAATACATGCCCTTCCCCTTGATATTCCAGCAACCATACAGGCTTTTGTAATCTCCGCAGCGCTATAAACAACGCCACTGATTGTGAAAACGGCACCGCGCTATCGTCTTTATTATGCATCATCAATAAAGGCGTGTTGATTTGCTGCGCAAATAATATAGGGGAGGCCTGTACATACAGATCGGGGTTCTCCCAGGGCGGCACACCCTGGTTCAGCTGTCCCAGTTCAGATATATAATGGTAGCTCCTACCCCCGAATCCCAGTCCGCCGTGAAGACCGAATAGCTCCGAAGGAGCGGCGGACGACTGTGCTGCTGCGAAGATATTTGTATGTGCAATGATGTAGTTGGTTTCGTATCCGCCGAAGCTATGTCCCTGCAAGCCCATTCTCTTCGCATTTACATAAGGCCGGGCAACCAGGTATTGGGCTGCAGATACGACGGTATTGAGAATGGCTGCCCCATTCCTGCCGGTAGGGCGATAGATGTCAGGAACGAAGACGAGATATCCGTTGCTGACATACCAGGCAATGGTTAAGGTGCCATTACTCAGTCTTACCTTAGGAAAGAGGTGCATTTCATTACTTCGTTGTTCATAGTAATGAAATATGATGGGGTATTGTCTGGTGCTATCAAAATCCTCTGGTTTGTAAAGTATGCCTGTGCCGGTAGTACCTCCGGGCATAGGCCAACGGACCAGTTCTGTCGTTAACCAGTTGTAAGTTTGTTGAGGTTGGATATCAGAGAGTGGTTTGAATGTTTTAAAGTCAGTCGTAGTGACGAGATTCGGCGCCTGGGTGGCGCTTTGCCTTTGCAAAATATATACACCTGCTTTCTCTGCCTTGAGGGGAGCTGGCGGCTCGAAAACAACCAGGGCCGGAAAGTGATAAACAGCAGGCTCCATATTGACCGGACGCAGTGAGCGATTAATACCAGCTTTAATGTGCATAAAGCCATTGTATTTATTACTATCGAGGCAGGTGACCAGCAATGGATCATTTTCCCGGAGTGTGAGCAACTGCTGCGGGTATACTAGCCTGAGTATCGTCTTATGTTGCTGACCATAATGATCGGCAATATTAAGGGGAGGTGTTCTGGCACCAGGATCTAATTGCCATATATCAAATTCATCATAGACAAGCAGTCGCTGATCTTCCGATAGCCAGCCAGCAGTTCCATAGGGCCATTTCTCGGTACTGGAAAGATGTTTATGTGCCAGCGTAGCAGGAATAGCTGCAGAGATATTTCTGGTAATCCCTGTGGCAATTTCATAAGTAAAATAGTGTTGGTTGGTTGTGTCAAACCAACTAACATAGTGTTCAGCAGGAGACAGCTCCACACCGAGCGCCCGCTGGGGGGAAGATATCACATGTTTACGCGTACCGTTTGCTAATGAGATAAGATCGTAACTTTTCACTTGCTGCTCGTTCCAGTAGGCATCTTCCTCATTGACCACATTCGATACCAGGGCATATTGATTTCCTGGCTGCCCTGATAGGATAGTATCTGCATTTTCGAGTTGAATAACAGCACCTCCGGATACAGGAACAACTGCTGAAAAGGGCCTATAGGGATCCGGTATCTCCTGCGAATGCAAACGGATATCCCGGTGGTCCCAGATATTGAGCTTATTTGATATCTGCTGAGCGTCCTTCGCGACAGGCGTACGTTCTTTGGCTACCTTAAAAAATAATAGTTTATCATCCTGGCTAAATTGTAGCGGTAAGGGAAGTAATGTAGTGCCGGGCCTCAATCCCGTCAGCAGGATTTGTTGCGGACTGTCCATTCTTTTACTGAAATAGTGAATATGGCTACTGTCAGTAAACGCAATGGCGGTATCTGCATGATTAAAAGTAATATTATCAATTTCATCTCCTATGGCAATCAGCCGGGAATGATTAGTCACAAGATCCGTCCATACCAGGCTATCTTTAGTATAATACACCAACACATTTCCCGCATTATTAAACAAATGAGTACTAACCCTGGTGTAGTAGCGTTCCTCGTTAGTATGCAGGTTTTTAAGCAGCATTGTATCTGCCAGTTTTGCTGCCAGCCATTTGCCATTATTGGCGACTGTATAAGTATTGATTCGCTGCGTATAATTTATAGTCGATGTACCTAATGTCAGTACACCGAGGCCTTTGGGCGAATTAAATACCAGGTGTTGATTGTCTGATGTGAAGACCGCATCCCATACGCCGGTGAATAATTTGCAGTAGCTACCAGTAATGGAGCGAACGACCAGCGTGATACCGCTAAGCTCAGATCCATAAGTATACCAGACATATTTGCCATTATCGGAAATATGATAGTTCAACAGCATTTCCCACCCTTTGTAAGTGAAGTTGTTAATGGGAGGCTTCTGGGCGTTTACGAACGAAATATGAAAGCAGAGGAGAATAGTAATTGCGTATTTCATAATGTCTGGAGTCTCTTTAAAATAGACAATGAGCGGCACGAAATGCTTAGTAGATAAGGAAAAAGCAGCGCAATTTTTATACCCATCTACTAAGTCTTTTGCTATAGAAACA
Source organism: Chitinophaga sp. CF418 (assembly GCF_900142925.1). Taxonomy (GTDB): domain Bacteria; phylum Bacteroidota; class Bacteroidia; order Chitinophagales; family Chitinophagaceae; genus Chitinophaga. The sequence continues at coordinate 1,087,301 of NZ_FRCN01000001.1, read as the reverse complement.
AATAACTTTGGAGAGAAAGATGGAACATTTGAGAAGCATCCTGACTAACCAATTTTCACTGATCATCCCTGACCACCTGATATAACCTTGAAGTATAAAGAATTACTCCCAAACAAACTTTTCTATATAATAAGTCATTGCCGGCCGGCATAATGGAGTCGCCGAAAACCATCGAAAAGAGTAGGCATTTAACGAATGATTAAACCCCTGTTTTATGAAAAAAGGTAGAATTATTCTCGCCCTGATCGCCTTGCTAGCTATTGCTGGTGGCGGGTTGGCATTTAAAGCAATGAGATTTACAAATGAGCAGGCTTTTACTACTACAACGATCATTTATGTTACAATAAATGGTGTTACGTATTATACCACGGGGAATCTTTGTACAACCATTAATCAGTGGATTACTGACGTGGGTAGCCCTGCTGTAGTTTGGCATCTGGTAGGAGTTCCTACAACGACACGTACGTTGAAACAATGGCCTTCAGGTCCGTTGACGACCACATTACCGTTTTGGCTATGTGTAACAACATCGACAAAAACAACGAGTGATATGTAAAATTAATCCGGGGAGTCTTATCTGAGAGGCTAAGACTCCTCTTTTTTTGATGTACCGGGAAGCGTTTTTCCTGGACATGTAAACCATTTACTATGAAAAAAGCTAAAATTCTACTGGTACTTATCCTCGTATGCTCCATGACAGGAGGCCTGCTGGCTTTTAAGATTAGCAGGTTCACCGCGGAGCCAGTCTTTACGCCAACATCTATTGTATATGAGACTGTTGGTAACAAGATATACTATACAACGGGAAGTTTATGTACAACCACTGTATGGTTTATTACAACAGTTCCCGGTAGTCTGTCCCACGTTTATTACCAGGTTATGAGCCAGCCCATTGGTGTAAAAACATTACAGGCTGTTTCCGGAACGGAAACAATCACCCGCCAATTTTATTGGTGCACTACTACGATAACAAATATCACAACAGCTATGTAAGAGCTGCATGCCCGGGAACTTTCCTGTTTTGAACGGTTCAGGAAAGTTCCCATTTTATTACCAGGTATTTACTTTCTTCATTTCCTCCACGCCAATCTTCACCACCTCCCTGTCATACGTCATAAACCCATTCTCCTCCGATTCCACATCGTACGGCTGTGTATATATCGCTCCGGATAATCCCTGTTTCTCATACAACTTCAACCGCCCCATCATGTACTTATACTTCTCTGCAAACTTTTGCGCATTTACTTCTACATATCCCCATCCTGTCTTAGGCGCCCATTGATGCCCCGGAGTAATCACGCGCACTCCGCCCCATTCTCCCAATACCCGCGCTTTCCCCGGCAATGCCGGTGCTATATACGGACCGGGATAATAATGTACATCTGTCACATCACTGCTGATCCAGCGGTCACGCATAGGTGTGTCGCTATATACATCCAGGTTCTCCCCCGAATGACCGTTAATGATACGCGAAGGATCGGCTTGTTTCATCCACTCCGTGAGGCGCTTCTGATCGTATTTCCCCCATCCCTCATTGAACAATACCCACATCACAATAGATGGGAAATTGTGTAACTGGTAAAGGTTCTCGTTATTCTCCTGTTCAAACTGGGAAGTGGAATAGAAGTCTTCATCCGCACAAGGCACCATATCCTGCCATACCAGCATGCCTAAGTGGTCAGCATGATAATACCAGCGGTCAGGTTCCAGCTTCACATGCTTGCGGATGGTATTAAATCCCATATCCTTCATCATCCTGATATCAAAGACAAGTGCAGAATCAGTGGGAGCGGTGTACAATCCTTCCGGCCAATAGCCCTGGTCAAGTACACCCAACTGGAAGGTATATTTATTATTGAGAAAGAGGCGTGGCATCCCTGAGCTGTCTTGCTGTACGGCTATCTTCCGCATTCCGAAATAACTGGTCACAGAATCGACGACCTGTCCATGCCGCCGTAACCTGATCTTCAGATGATAAAGAAAAGGATCTGCAGGGCTCCACAAATGTGCAAAGGGAACGCCGAGGTCCAGCATCCGGTTGGCAGGCCCGGAGATGCGGACAACTGCCTGGGTACCTGCATAGGCAATGGCCTCAACTACACTGCCGGTCGTATCTGAAGTATTGACACGCAGATTGAGACAGTTGGCGTCAATATCAGGTGTCATAAAAAGGTCTGTGATATAGGTAGGAGGCACCGTTTCCATCCACACCGTCTGCCAGATACCGCTGACGGCAGTATAAAGTATCCTCCGCGGCCGTAAGGTCTGTTTACCACTGGGATTAGGCCCCAGGTTGGAAGGATCGAGCACACTCACAACAAGTTCATTATTCCCTTCCTGCAGGGAGGCCGTAATATCAAAAGAGAAATGTTGATACCCGCCCATATGCCTGCCCAGCAATTTACCATTGAGATAAACAGCAGCTCTCCAGTCTACCGAGCCAAAATGCAGCAGTACCCGTTTGCCGCCGCGGGTGTCCGGCTTTTTGATAGATCGTTTATACCAGAGCCGCTGTGTAGGCAACAGCGCGCGCTGTACGCCGGATAGTGCCGACTCAACAGGGAAAGGCACCAGTATCTCACCATCAAATTGTAAAGGCATACCATCATCCCAACGGGTTATGGCATATTTCCACAGGCCGTTCAGGTTCTGCCATTGCGAACGTACCATCTGCGGACGTGGATATTCAGGTAAGACATTATCAGGAGAAACGTCGGTTGCCCATCGGGTTTGGAGAGGTACAGGTTGCATGGACCATCTGCCGGAAAACCAATCGCCCCCACCAGTGGCAAGGGCGATCTGAAAACAGGGGAAGCATAGGGTAACAAACAAAAGCGTGCTTTTAAACGGTTTCATGTACCTGGGTTAATGAGTGAATGGGGGAATACAAATAATGAGATGAGAATACAATTGGCATTTCACAATTGGTATATGTTGCGATATATTGGAAATGGTAACATTGTAAGAAAAGAGGTCCCGGCTAGAAAGCCAGGACGTTGTTTTCCTCAATATACCATTAAATGTTCTTGTCGTATTATAGGTCGTTATGGCAACGAAAACGAATAATATTGTTCTTTCTGTATTAAAGTTACGTCATGATATAATGAGGGTTTTTAGGAGTTAAATGATGAACTTTGGAAAGAGGGAAAATCAATTAGGAGTTAATACTACTATTCCTCCTCAGTTCACGCGGACTCATTGAGAAACGTTTCTTTACTGCGTAGGAGAAGCTGGAATAATCCGTGTAACCGAATTCTTCAGCAAGGTCCTGCAAGGGCACAGCAGTCTCGGTGAGCTTGCGGTAAATGATACGCATACGCGCGTTCTGGAAGAAGTCGTATACGGTAATACCGTGACGGCTCCGGAAGATCTCTTCCAGTTTCTTTTCATTCGTACCGGCAAATCTCGCCAATTGTTTGAGGGTAGGAGGTGATGGTTGCTGCAGATGTTTCAGCAAATGTACCTCTGTCTTCTGGCCCCTTTCATGGTCGGCCGCGCTCAGGCCGTTGGCATCTGTAAGGTAACGTGAAAGCATATCAAGTGATTCAATGATGAGTTCTCCTGTTTTCTGTTCTCTGTATTTTTCGCTGGCTGCCTTAGGTAACTGGCGTTCGGTAATATCCTGTATAATATTGCGAAGGCGTTCGTGGGCTATCATATTCTGATCCAGGAGGGTAATGGTATTTTCGTTATCCAGCTTCTTTAATAGGTCTTGTACAACCGGGAAACTTTCCTGGTAACTCTTAAAGTCTTCCACCGGGATCTGGATGTCCAGCGCAACATATATACCTGCTGCTTTGAAACGGATCACATGGCGAAGCCGGGGAGCTACTACTATATTCATCTGGTGCTGAAACGTCTCACTTTCGTGACTGTTCAGCTCATAAAACATACTACCCTTTAATGTATGGTGGAACAGCAGATCGTCCACATTTCCTTTTACTTTGAATGCTGTTGGTTTATTAATGATATAATGACTCACCCATGCATTGTAACTATGATTCGCTACCTGCTGGAACAGGATACAGCCAAAGCTGTCACTCACCGCGTAAAACGGCCTCGTGCCTTGCAGCGCGTAGCTGGAATAGGCTTCAGGCATACCGGGGGTAAACAGTATCGGTTGCCCGATGTGGGTTGAAATGGACAATGGTAGGGTCATCGTACTACCAAATTAGAACACAGTACTGCAACTGCATTACCAGTCTCATATTTTCTTTTTTTCCGCTTTGCGTAAATACTTTTCCCTTTTTGTCTGGAATATCTTTTACTGCATCCCGACCTTCGCGCATTAGCTCGGTAAGGATACCCTATGCACACTCACAAAGGGACCAGCCCCTGCCGTAAAGCAATACTTCCAATCTCTGATACCATGGGGAACGATATTCAAACAAACGCTAAGAAAAAAGGGAAATCCTGGGGGCAGCAACTGAATGCCTGGCTGCACCTCTGGCTGGGACTGACGTCCGGCATCATTGTGCTGATCGTGAGCATCACCGGCTGCATTTTCGTGTTCCAGAAAGAGATCAACGAATGGGTACATCATGATGAGCTGTTCGTTACCGCCAGGCATACACCTGTGCTGCCATTAAGCGTACTGCAGGAAAAGGCACAGGCTGCTTTGGGGAAAGAGTTTCCCGTACGTAGTGTTTTTACTTATCGGGCTCCTGACCGCGCCTGGGAGTTCCTGACCTATGCCGAGGGCGACGAAAATGCCGTTACCATCTTCGGTGCTACCGCTTTTTATAAAGCCGCCTATGTAGACCCTTATACCGGGAATGTAACCGCAGTGCGCGATCTGAAACGTGATTTCTTCGTGATCGTTAAATACCTGCACTGGAGCTTACTCCTGAATACGAAATACGGTCAGCCGATAGTAGGATGGGCTACTTTCATCTTCGTCATCCTCCTGATCACCGGCCTGATACTCTGGTGGCCGAAGAAATGGACAAAGAAGACCCGTGAGCAGAGCTTCAGGATAAAATGGTCAGGCAATTTCAAAAGAGTGAATTACGACCTGCATAATGTACTTGGTTTTTATGCATTGCTGATAGCCCTGGTACTTGCCCTTACGGGGATGGTATGGGCCTTTAAATGGTTTCAGGCTACCGTTTACGTGGTGGCATCCCGCAGTATTACGCCGCCACAGCATAAAGAAGTACAATCAGATACTTTAGCACTGCCACTGGCCGGCAGTAATCCCCTCGATGTGGCTTATACGACGGCTGTACAGCAGTTCCCCCAGGCAAAACGCATAGGCGTATTTGCCGCGGCTAATGGTAATACCGCTACCCTCCGCATGTCTGCCTATTGGGGAAAAGAAACCTATTACGACCGGGACGACCTGCAGTTTGATAGGAACACCGGCAAACTGCTATTACACGAAACAGCGAAAGACAGGAATGCAGGAGAGAAACTGATCGGCATGAACTACGATATCCATGTAGGAGCTATTGCTGGCCTGCCGGGTAAGATCCTGGCGTTTTTTGCAAGCCTGATCTGTGCCAGTCTGCCTGTAACGGGTTTCCTGGTATGGTGGAATAAGGGGAAGAAGCGGGAGAAAAGTAGTAAGCTACATCATCAGAAAAGAAAGCACGGACAGGCGGCGAGTACGCTTTATGTTGACAATAGTGGAGGTTTAACAACGAATATTCCCCCTGTCCGGAATAGCTGATAAATATGGAAATATTTATATGAGAGAGCGTCAGCCACTGGCTGACGCTTTTCTTTTGTTCGTGTTCTTATTGGGGTTAAGTCGTGGTGTGACAGGCCGGATTGTGACAGGCAGCTCCTGGGCTTTGAAGGCTGTGGTGATTATTTTCCTGACAACACTTTTGTCGCACCTGTCGAAATATGCTTGTACGAATGCTGGGTCCATAATAGTAGTGATTGAATGTGATGAATAGCTGTACGGGGCGTTGTGTTGAGTCAAAGGTAGGTAGGTGGGTAAGCGTCCACAATGGGAAATAGCCGGGATATGGGGAGGGGATTTTCCCCGGGTATGTGAAAGGAAACGCCGCTTGTTTTATGTTGTGAGATGGGTACGCCTCACAATAAAACACAATGAGACTCCATCAGGAGTCCCTGTGTTTGTAGCCCGGGATGCAACCCCGGGAATGCAAGCGTGCCGCCCGGGAAATCACAGCGAACACACGTTTACAAACAATGTATTCAATATAAAAAGGGTCTTTTGTGATAGTTCCCAATCACAAAAGACCCCATATCTTTCTTCGCATATTTGTTAATCCTGGACGACTGCTTCAAACACTTCTACTTTCTTCTGTAATTCCTCTATTGCTATCCCGGTAAGATCAGCAGCTTTCTCCACATCAATGATCTCCTCTGCCACTAATCTATATACCATCCTGTCGAAACGGTACACTTTCTCCTGGCCGGTATAATTCCCCAGGCCTGTTTCATCGGCGTTATCAGCGATCAGTTTAAAAAAAGCATTGGCATTTTTGCGGTCGATGATCTCTTTGAAGATGGCCTGTTGCATAATAGCCCGCATCGGTAATCCATATTGCTCTTTGATGCAGATCAATTCCCCCGGAGCGATAGCCATCCGTTTGTTGCCTAACAATGTTTCCAAAGCATCCCCCGGCAACAACATCGCTGCTGCGAAGGTTTCACAGATCTTCTGCCTGTCTGCGACGGCAGCGATCTTCTGCCGTTCTGTATCTGCGGGGATATTCAGCAGGAGCTGTCCCAGTTCGTACATCGCAGCAAACCGTTTTACATCCGTAGGGCGATCCTTATGTAGTACTATTACAGGTATCTTCCCTACATAAGTACTTAGGCCGTCAAAGCTATCCGGCGATGATACCTGGATCACTCGCACGCCCTTCCCTTCCAGCATTTCGGTCACATTATGAAGCGCACCCCATCCAAGGTCCCATTTGTTCAGCAGTTTGGTGGCAACGTCCGCAGCTGCCAGTTCATCAGGAACCGGAATGGGCTTTACAGGATTGCTGAATTTAGACCGGATATTGAGCAGCGCTTCTGTCTGCAGGTAATGCTCCAGTACATCTTTTACTTTTTCTTTGATGCTTTCCGCCTGTTTGACAGACAAGTCGCCCTTACGCTGAAACTCAAATGCCGGCAGTTTGAATACCGGCTGACTGTCAAAATAGCTGAGTTTTACCGCTAATGTTTTTGAGAGAATCTGTAATATTTTGCGGGAAGGCAGCATAATGCCTGCTTCATATTTGCTCAGGGCCTGTTTGCTGACCGTATGAGAAGTTTCATTAACGAGTTCCTGCAGGGACCAGCCTTTGATCTTGCGTGCCGCTTTTAATCTCTCTCCGAAATATTGCATAAATTAAAATTTAAGGGGCATCGATCTATTGTTGTCTGGTGGAGCTCTGTGAGAGCTGTGTTTTTATAACGTGTCATTTGAGTAACAGAACGATTAACCGGTTTGGCGGCAAACTTATAATTATTTGTTCAAAGAGAGAACTACACCTGTAAATAGTACAACACAGACAGGTTGAAAATAATTTGAATATCTTTAAGTAAATACAACTTGCTGATGAGAAACCTACGTAACCTGTTCCTGTTTACAGGGTTGGCGCTTGCCGCCTGCAATCCGGGAACCAGACAAGCCGGCACAGCCGAAGATTCAACTGCTATTAAAGCCATCGATTCTGCCGGACTGGCGCAGGATATTTCCGTGCTTGCCTCCGATGAATTCCAGGGTCGCAAACCCTTTACTATCGGGGAAGAGAAAACGCTCGACTACCTCATAAAACGGTTTAAGGAAATAGGTTTGCAACCGGGTAATGATACCAGCTTCCTGCAGGAAGTGCCTATGGTGGAAATCAGATCCGTACCGGAAGGAGATCTGCGTATTACCGGTAAAAACGGTGATCTGAAACTCAGCTACCTCGACCAGTATGTGGCAGGTACCAAACACGTGCAGGAACGGGTGGCCATCAATCAGTCTGAAATGGTATTTGCCGGTTTCGGTATAGTGGCGCCAGAGTACAACTGGAATGACTATGCAGGGCTGGACGTAAAGGGAAAGACGGTGGTCGTGATGGTGAATGATCCCGGTTTTTACGACAGCACCCTGTTCAAAGGCAAGACCCATACAATGACCTATTATGGCCGCTGGACCTATAAATTCGAAGAAGCAGCCCGGCAGGGAGCCGCCGGTATCCTGATCATTCATGATGTATTACCCGCCAGCTATGGCTGGACCGTTGTGCGTAGTGGCTGGTCAAAACCTAAACTGGACCTGCAAACGCCGGATGATAATAAGAGCCGTGCTACCATTGAAGGCTGGCTGACCCAGGAATCCGCTAAAAAGCTGTTCCAGCTGGCAGGCGTGCCTGACAGTATCATGAACCAGGCTAAACGGCCCGGCTTTAAACCAGTGCCTTTAGGCGTGAGCGCCTCCCTTGCATTGAAGAGTAAGGTCCGGAAATCCGTTTCCCACAACGTGGCTGCCCTGCTACCCGGTACGGAACGGAAAAACGAATATATCATCTACTCCGCCCACTGGGATCACCTGGGCATAGGAGAAGCCGTTAAAGGCGATTCAATCTATAACGGAGCGCTGGATAATGCTTCCGGTGTAGCGGGGCTCCTGCAACTGGCCACGGCCTTCTCTAAACTGAAACCGGCGCCTAAACGCTCGGTGTTGTTCCTGGCATTAACGGGAGAAGAACAGGGGCTGCTTGGCTCCGAATATTATGCGGCACATCCCATCTACCCCATAAAATCAACTGTGGCGGATATCAATATGGACGTGCTGAACTTCTTCGGACGCACTAAAGACATTACAATCATCGGCAAGGGGCAATCTGACCTGGACGACTATGCTGCGAAGGCTGCGGAGAAACAGGGCCGCTTCCTGGTGCCGGAAGCCAATCCTTCCGGAGGATGGTTCTTCCGTTCCGACCATTTCAATTTTGCCAAAGTGGGTATTCCTTCGTTATATCCTGGTAGTGGTAACCAATCCCTGGTGCACGATTCTGCCTGGGCGCCCGATCATATTGCCGTTTACGGACGGGATCACTATCATTCTCCTTTTGACCAGATGGATGCCAGCTGGGAATTGTCAGGAATGGTGGAAGATGTTCGTTTTCTGTTTGATGTAGGCTCAACTTTGTCGAATGAAGACAAGTTTCCGCAATGGAAAGAAGGTTCTGAATTCAAGTCAAAACGTTAGGGCTCAATATAAAGTTTAATAATCCGGAAGTAGTCACTGTGCTGCTTCCGGATTTTTTTATTCCACCACAATGTATTTAGTCAGGACGATCGCCTGTAGACTTCAGCCTGTTACTCATGTGTTCCCACGAGTGGCTGTATACTAAAAGGGGCCTGCGCCAGGAAGTCATACGCCTTATTCCCATAATGAAACAGGTTAGGATGCTGTTTAGCAGAAAATCCTTTTTTAATGGCAATATGCAGGTCTGTATAACTGCTGATCTCTTCTTTCAATACCTCCTGCACTTTTGCCGTGAACATGCCATTGCCCCATACTTCCATGGCCAGTTCGTCATCCTGGCAGGCGCCAAACTGCACAACATAAGCAGCTATATCTGCCGGACCGGCGCTGAGTTGCGCCTGTATGCCATCATATTCGCTTTTGTGTTTATTGTAGGTGCGGATCAGAACATCCAGGGGCGCTTCACGGGCACGCGTATAGGTAGCGGGATCCAGTGTACTGGTGACTGCTTCAGCTGCTTTAGAAACAGCGCCCGAATGGCAGCTATCAGAGAAGATCAGTATGCGCACACCGGCCCTGAACTTGCTGAAGCATTCAAACAATTCATCGTCTATCAGCTGCCGGTCATACAGACACCAGGTTTCATCGAAACCGTCCATCTCACCGAAGTTGTTGGTTTCATCCTGGTTGGCGTCTATGATAGAGCCGCCATGTCCTGAATAGGTGAGCAGCAGTATATCGCCAGATTGCAGCTGGCTGGCCGCCGTATGTAAGTGTTGGAGCACATTCTGAGAAGTGGCGTCTTTGGTGAGTAGTGAATAGATGGATTGGAAACCCGCCTTCTCAGCGATGGCCTTATAAACGGCTGCGTCGTTCTCGCAGGCAAAGAGTTCTCCGTTCCAGCCTTCATAGCCGTCGGGGTTCACTGCATTCAAACCGATATGCAGCGCATAACTTTGTGGTGTCATTGGATGCTTTTTAGTTTGTTGATATTGCTGATGTTAAACTGGTCTGGTTTGCGCTTTACATCTTTGATACTGTCTGAGAAGGCAAGAATATGATTGATGGTCTTTCTGACCACATTAGGAGGGATCTGTAGCCTGCTGGCCAGATCATTCACGTTAAGATCATCGTTCAGCTTTTCAATGTAATATAACAGGGTGCTGACCGTCTGGGATTGCAACAGCTTTTCTCCAATCTCTTCCGGCGTCGTTTCACCGCCAATGATCCTTTCCACTACGTTGAAGATACTGGCAGTCAGCGAGCTGCCCGGAGCAGTATCGGCCATTTGTTCCTTTACTTCCGGTATGGGATCTGGCAGATAGGATGTCCACACCATATCACAGTAAAGTTTATCGGTGATGTCTTCCAGTAAGCTATCTTCCGCAATGATATCCGGATGTTTGATGGATGCCCTGATGACGGATCGTACGCCAGCCAGGAACATACAAGGCTGACTGAGTGTAAGTTCCGGAATGGGGTCTTTGTAATACTGTGCAGCCATCACCTGTAAAGCTTTGACCTCAGGAGTATCTTCCCCGAGGAGGGCCGGAAGGTCTTGTGCAATGTTCCTGAACAATAACTCATTGTCTGTTTCAGGACTGCTGAAATATACATATGCGGCAAGCAGGCCTTTCATAGGAGAAATCCACTGTCCCTGCTCAAACTCCAGCAATACTTTCTCCGGCAAATAATAAACGCCATTATGGAATTTATGACGGAGGCCATCTATGCGGTAATTGCCTTCATCATTGTTGATAAACCCGGATTTCCGGGGAGCGATAAAGACGCTCATGGATGGGAAGATGGGGCCATAACCAAAGGTGAGGAAGACCTGTGTCTGCCAGTATTTGTCCGGTAATCCCTGCAGGCTGTCGCTGCTTTTAAATACCTGTAAGGGAATTTCCCTGGCAGGAAGATCGTTTGCACGTCCATCATCACTTTCAAACTTGTACCCGCTGTAATGCAGGTAATAAGTACCCACCGGCAGTACTGCATGAAAAGCCATCCAGCCCGTTTCAGTATCTTCCCGGATATTACTGCCCTGTAGGGTATATAATATTTGCCGGTTTGCATCCAGTAGTGAAAATCCATCCCCCAGCGAAAGCTGCTCCGTGTTCAGTTCTTTTCGTTTATTGAGGTCTGTATACCGGAAAAAAAGAAATATGGCCCCACCCTCAATAGTGCTTGTCTGCACGGTAGGCTCCAGGCTATAATGTTGCGCATTGTGGGTATAGTACTCGTGTGAAGACTCAAACCGGTCGGCCACCAATGAAGAATACACCGGTGGTGTAGGGATTTCATAACGGGTATCCTCTGTAAGCCGGACATGTTCTTTGATGATGTTGCCATCCAGCTTAAGTGTGATGCTATAGAGGCCCTGCGGCAAAGTAAGATCCAGTTGCTCATATCCCCTTGCAATATCTTCCAGAAAACCGTTATACACCGTGATATGGGCAAAGTCGGACATAACGCCAACGGCAGTAACGGTCAGTTTAAAGGTAGGGGTGTTAGAATTCATAAATCATAGTTTTAAGGGTACCATCGATGGTGATAAACGAAGATCTTTTGGAGATTTTATCTGTTATCTGGTGATAACCTTTGCCCAGCGGGATCAGCCAGGATTCTCCTGCCTGTACGACGCCTGATTTGATATTACTCAGGTCGGGACCGTCCAGCGAGATGTCTCCGCCAGTCTTGAATCGTATCGTTAACACGGTGCCAGGTGTCCTGCCGGTTTTATGGATCACATAATCCAGACCGTAACTGTTATTGCGGATATCTGACCGTACCGTTTGTGTATGATTCTTTTCTTTGGCATATGTTTCAGTTTTCTCCCGTATATAGTCGAGGAAGCTGGTGATAGTAATATCGCCGCTATTATTAACAGCGCCACCGTTCAGTGCTTCCAGTAAGGCCCTGGAGAAATACCCGTGTACCTGCAGATTTCCGTTGTTGTTCATCATGCCTTCCCATGCGGGATTTTCATACTCTGAGGCATACATGACCACCGCCATAGTATTGGCGCCTCCGGGTCTTGGTCCGCCGAGCATGGAATGCAGCGGCTTGGTATTGATCTTCCTGTCGCGGCAGGAGTCCAGGAAGAAATATACTTCTTTAAAAAGGTCCTTTTCCACCAGCAGGTCCAGGTATGCCTTAGAGGAAAGGGCGGCATTATAAAAGCTGGGCGACCATATAGGCAGGCACATACCGTTCACTTCCCAGTTGGCGCCAAAGCCATGACCGGAGAAGTAAAAGTAGAGACGACGGGCAGGTTTGGCTTCCGCCAGCTGAAGAATGTCTGATAATGCTTTATCAATGGCCAGTTGGTCGGGTATATTACTACCGGGAGCCGAAGGAATAAAAAACACATGCTGCGGATGAAGATTGCCGCCATCCGCTTTGATCAGCCAGTTCCTTAAGCGGCAGGCATCCGTAACAGGAGCATTTAATTGTGCTAAGCTGGTATAGTGGCTTATGCCGACAATGATAGCGTAATCCTGCTCATTGACAGGAAGTCCTTTGATCAGGTTCTCGTTAGTTACCTCCTCACAGGGCCCTGTAGTGGGAGGCAATGGTGCTTCGGAAACAAGTGGTTTGGGGCTCATGGTGTCATGTTTTTACAATTTGAATAATGTTAACACCGCATGGGAGGAAATGCCGGTACGGTTTGTATAAAGCCATATACATGTCTTACTATCTGGGGTATATGATTAAAAAGCGCGCTGTTAAAAAGAGTCAGTCTATGTATTTGAATGCCGGTTTCGTTGGGGTAATGTAATCTGAATATAAAATTAAACTACTGATACGATGTTAACAAGTTTAATTGACATATTGTAGTGATTTATGTATTAAGGATAAATTAGTTGTGAGGGGTTGGGGGGAGGTGTAAACGGAAGGTATATTCGGCCCTCGCATTTGTTCCTGCATTGGTTTCTCCGTTGTTCGGGGTATGGTTATGGTTTGTTTATGCAGTTGTTCGCATTGTCATTCGCAGAATGGTTTTGGCCATTGTTCCGGTTTGTTTTCGTCGTTGTTGGTATCGTTGTTCATGTTATGGTTTCCGTCGTTGGTCCGGTTTGTTTCCGGCATTTCGCATGGTTGTTCGTGTTATGGTTTTCATGGTTGGTTCGGTTTGTTTCCGCCATTTCGCATGGTTGTTCGTGTTATGGTTTTCATGGTTGGCCCGGTTTGTTTCCGTCATTGTTCGCATGGTTGTTCGTGTTATGGTTTTCATCGTTGGTTCGGTTTGTTTCCGGCATTTCGCATGGTTGTTCGTGTTATGGTTTTTACCGTCGGTTCGTTTTGTTCCCGCCGTTTGGTCGCATGGTTGTTCGTGTCATGGTTTTCACCGTCGGTTCGGTTTGTTTCCGGCATTTCGCATGGTTGTTCGTGTTATGGTTTTCATCGTTGGCCCGGTTTGTTTCCGCCGTTTGGTCCCCCCGTTGAAACGGGGGGCTACAAACACATGACCCCTACGGGGTCAAAGTACAGGCCTTCATCTTATTGGCAAGGCGGGAATTCATATGATGTTGAAGGGTGTTTTCCCCGAGGTAAAACTTCTTTTCCCCGTATTTGTTATAGTCGTGTTGGAAATCCGTAGAGGCGTTCTAAATTGTGCCTGTCAAATAACCTCAATCACAATTTAAAACCCCACAACATGGAAACGATTAAAGAGATCTACAAAATTAATGAGACCCCAGCCATCAGCGCCGTCAAAAGGCCCGTCGAGATTGTCAACATTGACTCACGTCTGGTTCCCAAAATGTCATTCCGGGAGGACCCGCCGAGTATCGGCAAGCCAATTCCTTATTCAAAGGCTGAGCAATGTATCCTTGCATATTCTGCGGTCATGAAATTGCATGGTTTTGAAGAAACAGAAGGAGATATAAATGTTGTTCTCGGCCGGAGCCGTAAAATAACAGTAGCGGAACAGTTTTCGGGAACTCCATTTGCTCGCTGGATAGATTATGTGCATAGTGTTCTTGAAAACGAACAGGGGCCTGGACCGGTTAAAATAGTAACCAAGCTAATGTTTGGATTTTATACTGATGGCTTTCTGGATGATCCTGATTTGGAATTTTCGCCAGCTGAGAGGGAAAATAAGAGGGGGCGCATTACGGTATTTATTGTACCAGTTGCGTTGGATGCATCTAAAAAGATTCTCGGAGCAGCTTCAGAAGTGTATGATTTTGGTAGTCTCCAACCTTAATGAAAATTATGCTCATAGATTACTTTCAGTACTTTCAATTGTTAAGCCTCCTCGTAGCCATCATCTGCTACAGGGGGCTTAACGCCTGTAACCTTGTGCTGTTTATCCCTTTACTGCTGCTCACCAACATTATTGAGCTGGCCGGGAGTAACTACCGGGCATTCGGCTGGGCGCATAACTATGCCATGTACAACTGGTATATTATTTTGTCAACTCCCATAAATCTTTACCTGTATGGTCAGATGCTGAAGATCAGAAGCAATGAGAAACCCGTTTATGTGTCAATTGCTGTCTTATCCATGTTGTTTATCATCCTGAATTACATTTTTCTGCAAGGTCCTGGCCAGTTCAACAATATTTCTGTTGTTTTGATTGAAATCCTTAATATTGTTTTCTCTTGTTTCGTGTTATTGCGATTGGCTTTTACTGGCGATGTGCTGGTTAGTATATTCAGAGCGCCTTATTTCTGGATCAGTGCCGCCAATCTGCTGTTTGGCCTCATTACTTTAGTGCTGTTGGGATTGCAGCAATATATCAGAAGTAATCATATAGTGATCGGTAAGGATAGCCTGTATCACGCTATTTTACCCGTAGTGAATATTATTCTCTATTCTTGTTACTGCCTGGCGTTCATATTATGCAGGATGCAAATAAACAGATCATCGTCATCATCATTGCGGTAATAGCAGTTCTGCTGTTTCTGGGTATTTTATTTCTGATAATGATCTGGGCATATAACAACCGGAAGCAACAAGTGGAGGTCGAAAAGCTGCAGATGAAACATGATTTTGACAGACAGCTGCTACAATCCACGTTAGAGATCCAGGAAGAAACTTTTAATAACATCAGCCAGGAATTGCACGACCACGTAGGGCAGCTGCTCAGCCTTGCCAAGGTGCAGTTAAATATCATGGAGCAGCGTGCGGAGCAACCGCCGGATAGCCTCAGGGAAGTAAAAGATACAATAGGACAAGCCATGACCATCCTGCGGGACATTGCCAAAGGACTAAGCACAGAAAGAGTACAGCTATTCAGCCTTGCCGGTAACATTGATCAGGAGGCAGAACGGATCAACAGGAGCGGAGCCACTCATGTGGTTTTTCACCTGGAAGGCACGGAAAGACCAATGGATGCACAGGGAAAACTAATTCTCTTCAGAATTATACAGGAGGCCCTGCAGAACGTACTCAAACATGCTGCAGCAGCAGAAGTGATTATTACGTGTAAATACATGACAGATCTGCTATATGTCAGTATTTGCGATAACGGCACAGGTTTCAACGTAGAAGAAGCCCTCAGCAGAAAGAACGGATTAGGGTTACAACACATCACCAGCAGAGCCGCGGTACTGGGAGGGCTTGCCAATATTACCAGCAGTGCCGGAAAAGGAACGACCATTACCATCACCATACCCAATGTATGAACTTAACCGCATCTTATGTCAGAAATAAAATATATCGCCATTGTTGATGATCATACCATGTTCCGTAAAGGACTGTCGATCCTGATCAACCTCTTTCCTGCTTACGAGGTGTTATTTGAGGCTGCTAACGGTAAGGAACTGATCGATAGAATTGATCCAAACCGCTTACCCGACATCGTACTACTGGACGTCAATATGCCTGATATGGACGGTTACGCTTCTGCGGAATGGCTGCATATAAACTACCCTGACATCAAAGTACTGGCATTGAGCACCATGGATGCAGAGACCGCGATCATAAAAATGATCCGCCATGGTGCGAAAGGTTACATCCTCAAAGATGCAGAACCTGCCGAGTTAAAGCAGGCATTTGATGAAGTCTTTACCCTGGGATACTATTACAATGACCTGGTCACAAGAAAAGTGATGCAATCTATCCATCACCTGGTAGATGAGAAATCACCACTGAATGCCATTATAAAATTGAGCGACCGTGAAATGGAATTCATGCAATTGGCATGTAGTGAAAAAAGTTACCTGGTCATTGCAAAAGAGATGTTTGTGAGCGAGCGTACAGTAGATGGTTACAGGGAAGCCTTATTTAAAAAGCTGAATGTATCCACACGAGTTGGCCTGGTATTGTATGCAGTAAAGAACAATCTGGTGGTGTTGTGAAACGATTGGAGTAATTTGCAGAAAATGCTTATGTATGAACGGACGGCCAGGCCTTAGTATTATTGAATCTATCAGGAAAAGACCAGTCATGTACCTGGGAACGACCAATAGCTACGGCATCCGCCGGCTGTTGAAGAGCGTCATATCAGAGTACCTGGAGAGCGTTACCGGCATTCACACAATAGAGGTTACCTTCAATCCTGACAATCACATCAGTATCGTAATATCCGGCCTGTCAGCAGACGAGCTGTTGCATGAGATCGCATTACTGCATCATGTCACATCTCCCAAAAACTATAAGATCGGCATGCTGATAGGAGTCAGCAATGTGTTCCTGTTAAGGATAGTGGCCAACCCCGACAGGCATGTACTGGCGGCCCAGTCAGGCACTTATGAACTCTCTGCCGCACTTAGTTCTCCGGAAGAAACAAATGTCATCAAGCTGGATTTTCAGCTGGATGAAGAAATATTCAAAGACAGCCACGCCTCCTACATACCCATGAACATTATGTTCCAGCAGCTGGCATACCTGAATGCCGGATTGAAGATCATCAGCGTGGATAACAGGGGAGAGCTGCAGCGTAATGTTTTCTATTTTAAAAAGGGATTAAAGGAACTGTTCAACAACGTACTGGAGAAACACGACTACGGCAAAAAAGACTCCTGGCTGGCCATGGAGTTAAAAACTGCCATTAATGGTTACATCTATCACATTATTTTCAGATATCATTATATCTACACTAATTATCCTGCACCCTACATCAGGTCTTTTGCCAACAACGACAGCACCAAATCAGGCGGTTCACTGGTAGACGGTGTATTTAAAGGCCTGCAGGATGCAATTAAGGCAATAGGAGAAAAAGAAGGCGTAGAGCTGAAGGCCTCCCGAAAGAAAGTAGGCCGGCAATTGGTATTGATGGCATCTGTCAAAGGCGAACCACTCGAGTATGGTGGTAGCAACAGAGACAAACTGGACATGACTCCCCTGAAAAATGATGTACGTAAGTATGTAGGAAAGGTCGTTTATAAACACCTGGAGGCCCACGCCGGAGACAGGAAAAGGATATTGGAACGATTTAAGAAAGACTAAAAAGCGAAAGAAGGATGCAGCGATGCAGCATTAAGAAAATGGAACAGGATGGATATAAATGGATATAAATGGATATAATAGGTTTTAGGTATAGAGATAAAAGGTAAGCAACGGATGGTAATAAACAGATGGTAATAAACAGATGGTAAGAGATAAAAGGAATAGGGATAAATCACATATTAGTTCCAGACATTATTGACGGATGTTTAACTATCATTTTGCGTCCGGAAGCAGCACGGTTTCAGGTGGGAAGTACTGGCCTTAGTTGTTTGAAGTATGCTGATGCACTTGACGGGAGTTTAATAATACTCCAATGCTCAACTACCTTCCAACGTTCCATAATAAGGAACTTCAAAGAACTACAGCCAGTACTCCCAGCCTGAAACCGCTGCAGAAAGGTTGTCTTCGCAAAAAAATAACAGCACAATAATCTCCAACTCTCAATAACAAAGAACTACAACCAGTACTCCTAAACTGAAACCGCTGCAGAAAGTTTTTCTTCGCAAAAAAATAACAGCGCAATAATCTCCAACGCTCAATAACAAAGAACTACAGCCAGTGCTCCCAGCCTGAAACCGCTGCAAGACATCATTTCAACAATGCAATAATCTTCTCAAATATCTCCGTATTCTCATACACTCCTCTGAAATCCAGCGAATGCGGTCCATAAGCAAATACCGGCACCATCACCGCACTATGATCATTACTACTAAAATGCCCATCAACATATCCTTTAGATATATCCCCGTCCAGCAACGATAATCCGCCAGTCTCATGATCCGCTGTAACGATCACCAGCGTATGTCCATCCTCATCGGCAAATTTCATCGCCGCCCCGATCGCCTCATCAAAATCCATCATCTCAGTTGCAACGTATGGCAGGTTGTTAACATGCCCGCCATAATCAATCTGCGCTCCTTCCGCCATAATGAAGAACTGCTGGCGCAGCGTAACAATGCTCTTTTCTAACGCATGGACAAGGAATTTTCCTCTGCCAGCCAGCATGGGAAGTTCTGCCCGTTTGTCTAATACAAGGTATTTTGAAGCATGTAAGGTATCAAGATCTTCCAGTCGCGTGCTGAACACATATCCCTTCTCCTGTAGCAGCGCAGGTATATTCATACCATCTTTACGTTGGTTAAAGTGTTTGGCGCCACCACCGATCATAATGCTGACAGGGCTGGAAAGAAAGTCGGCCGCAATCGTATCTTCCAGTGTTCTTTCCGGTACATGACCATAAAAGGCGGCAGGAGTAGCATCAGTAATATCGCCAGCGCTGATGACAGCACTCTTGTAACCTTTAGGCGCGATGATATCCGGGATAGGATTGAGACGCACACCGGTAGCATCCACTCCAATGTAACGGTTGTTGGTTTTATGCCCTGTAGCCATAGCAGTACCGCCGCCGGCAGAATCAGTGATATAACTATCTGCAGAATAAGTCTTGGAGAACCCGATATTACGCATCTGCAGGAGGTTCAACTGACCGCGATTGCCTGTGAATCCTGAATAGATCTGAGCCAGTCCCATACCATCACCGATCAGGAGAATGACATTATTAACTTTGGTAAGACTGTCATTGTTCACATAGCGGGCAGGATAGAGTGTATGCGGCGCGGCCGTGCCGTTATATTCGAGGCTTTTTCTGTCAGTAAGGAAGGCAGCCAGATCTTCCAAAAGGTCAGTACCTATGTAATTAACCCGCATGTTCATCAGCGTCTTCCAGGTATTGACATTATCTGCCGTACCCCAGAAGCGTACTTTCTTGTCAGCATTATGTACACTGTCAATCCAGTGCTGCATTTTTTCCCTTTCTGTTTTCACGATCAACCCTTTCCCGTTCCAGTTAGTGAAGGTTTTCACATCAACGCTGAACATAGGAATACGTTTTGCCTGTGCCGCAGTGTACTGCAATTCCCGCTTGCCATCAAAATGGATGTAGGAAGGATACTGGTCCCACAGTGCAGGAACCGGCTGGTCTCCGCTGATAGTGACGACGATAGTAGGCGTTTTAGTAATCTCCGGGTAGTGTTCCAGTATTTTTGTCAATGCTTTTAAGGTAGGTATACCGCTGGTCTTAAAATCGATCATCAGCTGTAAAGTGTCCTTACTATTTTTAAAAGCAGTACCCCCATTTTTGTGCACCTGCTCCTGTAGTGGCTGCAGATAAAGCTTCTCCAGGGTACGTTCAGGGCGGATATTTTCTTCATTGTGAGCTACGAACAATTGCCCGTTCCGCTCAAAAACATCTGCCTCTATAGATCCATAATGACGGTAGTAAGCTGTCAGGAAAGGAATAGGATGCTCATAATCGTTATGGGCATGCGCGCTCAAAGTGGTGTAAGCACTGGTTTGAGCGCCCGCGGTCAGGGCCGCGAAAAGTGAGAGGGAAAGAAAGGTAGACCTAAGCATGTGATCTCGAAGATTAAATATTAGAAGTTAAAAAATTAGGAATTAAGTTCCGGAATATTAATACTCCTGGTCCTTAATTCCTAATTATTAAATTGAAAAAATATTATTCCCAGCCGGCGTTCTGTTTTACAACACCATTACTGCTGGTCACTTCACTTCTTGGTACCGGCCATACACTATGGATAGCAGGATTGAAGTTACGTGCAGGCCATATTTCAGCGCCGCTGAAACCGTGTAATGGTTTAGCATAGGCAGCCTGTGCATCACCCCAGCGTACCAGGTCGAAGTGGTGGTTAGCCCATTCGCCAGCCAGCTCAGAACGGCGTTGTTTTTTCAGCTCGGTCATGTCTGCATTGGTTACGTCTGCCAGACCTGCACGATGTCTGATCATATTGATCTCTTTATCTGCATTCTTACCCTGCATTAATGCTGCTTCAGCTTTGATAAGCAGTACTTCCGCATAACGGATCAGTGGCAGGTTCAGGTCTGTAGTAGGATGGTCTCCGTTGGGGCTCAGGTGAGCGCCGGCAGCATAGGAGAATGGCTCCATGTATTTACGGAACTGGTAACCGGACAAGCTGTTGGTAGAAGCATATGTTCTTGCTTCTCCATAGAAGGTGAATTGATCGCCTGGTTTCAGGATAGTTGCTTCCCTTCTTTTATCGCCAGCTTCGTAGGAATCATACAGTTCTTTGGTAGGCATATAATATCCCCAGCCATTGTATTTACCCCAGCCTTTGTTCTCCAGCATAACGCCTGGCAAAATGCTGCCCCAGCCGCTTGGGCCCTGTGAGTTGGAGTATACTGACCAGATATATTCGCTGGTCCAGTTGTTGGCAATGGTGAATACATCTGCGAAGTTGTCCAGCAGTTTATGTTTACCACTGAGGATAACTGAGTCAGCATATTTCTCTGCATTGGCGTAATCCTTTTTGTACAGGAACATTTTGCTGAGGAATGCGTAGGCAGCAGTTTTATGCGGACGGCCGTACAGGTCGTTGGTATATTCGTCGAAGTAAGGCAGCAGGGAGGCCGCCTTTAACAATTCCTTCTCTACATAGTCATATACAATGTTAACGTTCGCAACACGCGGAATAGGTTGGTCGCCGGTAAGACTATCACGTTTTACGATAGGCACACCAGCACGGGCATCGCCATAAGTGTAACCCAGTTCAAAATACATAAGACCACTGAAGAAATATGCTTCCCCGAGAATACGGTTCTTCAGCTTTTCATCCATGTTAATGGAAGGAACGTGCATGATCACATCATTAGCGCGTTTGATCACGATGTATCTCATTCTCCATTGTCCTTCTGTATAGGAACCTCCAATGAAATTGCTGTTGAAGTTTTTGATATTGTCGCCTTCGGCTTTCACACGCCCGGTTACCATATCATCGCTGGCGTTGATAAACCACCAGTAGCCGCGACCATAGAAGTTTTCATCATCAAACAGGTTATACATGGAGTTGGCGCCGGCAATGGCGTCTGTTTCCGTTTGCCAGAAGTTGGCAGCAGTGGGGGCTCCCTCGGGAGTAATGTCCAGTTTTTTATTACAGGCCGCCAGCAGGGAAAGTCCTGCCAGGGAGAGGGTGATATGTTTTATTAATTGCTTCATTGTAGTCGTCATTGTGTGTATTAGAAATTAACGTTCAATCCAATCAGCACGTTCTTAGCCTGTGGATAACGGCCTTTATCGATGCCCAGTTCGTCCATACCTACTTCCGGATCATAACCGGTGTATTTGGTAAAGGTGAACAGGTTGGTGGTAGTTACATATAATCTTACTGCACCGATATGTGCCTGGTTGGTCAGGTTGGCCGGTAAAGTATAGCCGAGGGTGATGTTCTTGATGCGCAGGTAAGAACCGTTCTCAATATACCAGTCAGAAGTATTACCGTAGTTACCATTCTTGTCGGTAGAAATGATACGGGTAACATCTGTGTTGGTGTTCTGTGGAGTCCATGCATTCAGTATCCCGCTCAACATGTTGTAGTTGGTACCAATGCTGGGGTTCATGTTGGTGTATTTCAGTGCATTGAACAGTTTATTACCCTGTACACCCTGTGCGAACACGTTCAGGTCAAATCCTTTATAGCTGGCGTTCAGGCTGAGGCCATAGGAGAAATCAGGGAACGGACTACCTACAACCTGTCTGTCGTTGTTGTTGATCACGCCATCACGAACACCATTAGCGTCAGGCTGGTCGATGAACTTACGGTCGCCTGGTTTTGCGTTCGGCTGGATCAGTGCACCGTCTTTGTTTACATAGTTATTGATCTCTTCCTGTGTCTGGAAGATGCCGGCAGTTCTGATCACGTTGTAAGCATATATCTGGTGGCCTACACGTGTTACGATCGGATTCAGTGTACTGCGTACGTTGACGCCAGTAGAGCTGACAACTTCGTTTCTACCTGGTTCCAGTTCCAGCAATTTATTCTTAACGGCTGTAGCTGTAGCACCAACACCAAATGTGAAGTCTTTTCCTATTTTACCATTGTAGTTAATACCCAGTTCGAAACCCTTATCACGTGCTTTACCCATGTTTTTGTACATACCGGTGCTGACACCTGCAGTGCTAGGTGGATCTACCAGCAGTATCATCTTCTCAGTGTTCTTAATGAAGTAGTCAGCAGTGATGGACAGGCTGTTCTTAAAGAAGGCGAGATCGGTACCAATGTTTATCTGGCGGGAGTTAGCCCATGTCAGATTGGGATTGGACAATGCATCTTCTGCAAGACCAGTGGTTTGTGTACCATTAGCGCCTGTGTAGATATTAACTGATTTCAGGTTAATGTCGATGGCATTTGCCGGAAGGCTCGCCAGGTTACCTAAGAGGCCATAGCTGGCGCGGAGCTTGGCAAAGCTGAGCACATCATTCTTATGGAAGAAATCTTCTTCTGTCAGTACCCATCCACCGGAAACAGAGTAGTAGTTCTGATAACGGTTTTGTGGAGCGACCCTGGAGCTGCCATCCCGGCGACCCAGTACAGTCAGCAGATATTTGCTTTTGTAGTCGTAATTAACACGGCCCAGGAAGGATTGTATGGCAGACTGAGATCTTCCACTCTGTGGTTTAGCCCAGGCGCCTGCATTGTCGAAATAACGGTAAGCGTCCCTTTCGTCTCCGAAGGCGCTGGCGGATACATACAGATAAGTATCGTCATCGTGCTGATAGGTATAACCAGCTACAGCAGTGATGTTATGTACTCCTGCAAATTGTTTGGTGTATGTTAACGTCTGTTCTGACAGGAGATAGGTCCCGTTATTGATATTTTCATTCAACCCGTTGCTGGTATTGATCTTGCCGATCTCCAGTGCACGGGTGGTGAAATTCTTCTGATCACTGAAAGATTTGGTAATTGAGAAGTTGGAACGGAATACCAGTTCTTTCATCAGTTTTACTTCAGCGTAAGGATTGATGTTAATGTTGGTTACCGGTACCTTATTATCCATCCTGGTAAGGATCGCTACCGGATTGGCAAGATCTCCATATGAACCAGCATAAGCGATTGGCATTCCACTGAATGCACCTGTAGAAGTATACGGAGTAATATTACGTGGATAACCCAGTGCCGTGAATATAGCGCCGGTGTAAGGGCTGGTGGTGTTCGCTCCATTGCCGTTATTGTAGGTAAAGGAGAGGTTCTCGCCTATTTTCAGCCATGGCTTGATCTGCGCATCTGAGTTCATGCGGAAAGTATAACGTTCAGCATGTGTATTCAGCAGGATACCTTCATTGCGGCGATAACCAAAGCCCATGTAATATCTGCTTTTTTCAGTACCGCCTTTTACGCCTACGTTGTAGTCCTGGACCTTACCTGTGCGGAAGATCTCGTCCTGCCAGTCTGTGCGTGTAATCTGGCCGTCAGGATATTTAGTAGCATTAAAAGCATCCGCTGGTGCTATGCCTGCTGCTGCATATGCGGTGTTCTCAACATCTGCGAATTGTTTTGCAGTGAGCAGGTCGAGCTTTTTAGCAGCAAACTGCCATCCAGTCTTAGCGTCCAGCGTAACGGTTGCAGCACCTTCTTTACCTTTTTTGGTAGTGATCAGTATGACGCCACCGGACGCTCTGGCACCGTAAATAGCGGCAGACGCATCTTTCAGTACATTAATAGATTCTATATCATTGGGGTTGATAGGCCCACCGTTATAGATAGATCCATCTACTACATAAATGGCCTGCTCTCCGTTGATACCACCCATACCACGAACATAAACTGCAGGATTGGAGGTAGGATCACCACCGTTGTTTTGAATGAACACACCAGGAGCTTTACCCTGTAATGCTTCTGTAGCACTGTTCAATGAGCGGGAACTGAGTTTGTCTAACTGAACATCCGCAACAGCACCGGATACAGTGGCTTTACGTTGTGTACCATAACCAACTACTACCAGCTGGTTCAGGTTAAGACTGTTCTCTGCCAGTACGATCTGAAAGTTACGTTGTCCGCCAACAGCGATCTCCTGTGTTTTAAAACCGATCATGCTTACTACCAGCACCAGGTTGTCATTAGCTGTTGCGGATAATTTGAAATGACCGGAGGCATCTGTACTGGTACCGTTATTGCTTCCTTTGATCATGACGGTAGCACCGATCAGCGGACCATTATTATCATACACCGCACCTGTCAGTGTGATTTTTTCTTCTGTCGGCTGCAGGGTATTAACGGCAGCGATGGAAGCGCTGTCATAAATCAATACGGTGTTATACTTTTCTTCAAATTTCAGCGAAGACTGGCTAAGCAGATCCTGTAGGATGCTGATAACTGATTTCTTCTGATAAGTGTTTGCATGCACCTGTATCTTTTGCAGTGCAGCTTCATCGTAGGCAAGGCTGATCTGTGCTTTTGATTCCAGTTGTTTCAGCGCGGCCGAAAGACTGCCCTGCTGCACCTGGAAACGCTGCAGTATCTTTTGCAGTGCCTGTGCGCTGGTATGCGAGGCGAAGGCGGTTGACGCCAGTACGAGCAACGCAAGTCCCGCGAGGAATGCTGTGCGAAGCCGTAGAGAGAAATGTAAAGTGTTTTTTTGCATATATTAAAGATTAAGGTAAAGGCATGAGTATAGCTGTTCCACCGGAATGGAAGCAGTATGCGGAATTAAGGACTGGTATTAAGAACGAGGAATTAAGCCACGGAGGTCAATCCCTGATTCTCTTAATTGACTTGAAGTTGCTCGTGTTGCATGCTAAAATGAATTTTTGGTCTGTAACTGATTTTTTCAATAATGTCCAGGACTTCCTGCAAAGTCATTGTGGCTGGAATGTGTAATGTGTAATTCCCCTGGTGTACGTCCAATGCTGTGGTAGCTGTGATGCCGTATTGATTTTTTATAGTTAGTAGCAGATCCTGTAAAGTGGCATTGCGTAGTATAATCTCTCCTTTTGTCCATGCCAGTAGGTCGTTGGCCGCAACGCTGTCCTGCTTTACAGATTGTTCACTGAATGTTAATCTTTCTGATGGCCCCAGGGTAGCCGGTTTGGTGCCCTGGCGTTCTACCTGTACCTTGCCGGTAGCAACTGCTACTCTTGATATATGTAAGGTGTTGCTGGCTTCTATGGTAAAAGAGGTGCCCAGTACCGTGGTACGTACGCCGCTGTAGTCTTCTACGCTGAATGGCCGTGTGTCCTTTATTACATCAAAGAATGCTTTACCTTCTGTCAGTTTAACCGGTCTTGCATTGTCCGGGAAATGCTCAGGGTACTGAATAGTGCTGTAAGGACCTAATAATGCTACTGTATTATCCGGCAGTACGATCTTCTGTAATTGTCCACTGGTATTTTTTACGGTCTGCCAGTCCAAGGAAGAGTGTGGTAACTGCCTGGAAGGATGTTGAAGGTACTGTTGTGCAAAATATCCCCCGATGATTAATGGGACTACTACCGCTGCTATCCTCACTATACGCAGGCCTATGCGGCGGCGGCGGATAGCAGGATCGGGCCATATCTGCTGTTGCATGTTCTTTTTGATCTGCTGCATTTCTAAAGCAGATAGTTCGGGTACATCATTGTCCCGTTCCAGCGCATCCAGCCATTCAGATAAAAGTGCCTCTTCTTCCGGGGTGCATTCGCCCTGACGGAATTTTTCCAGTAGTGCTAATAGTGTCCCTTTGTCCAAACTGTTCTTGTGGTTTATAATAAGACACTGGAAACAGGAATTTTAACTATTGGACCACCCAGCGTTAACAATTCGGTAATATAAGAATCAGCCGGCGATCGTTTTCCAGCCATTCCGCAACCGTTGCATAGCGGTACTGAGCTGGTTCCGGATGGTTTGTGGGGAGGTGCCAAGCTTGCAAGCGATCTCGGCTACCGAGAGGTCTTCCATCCGGTGGAGGTAGAATACATCTTTCATTTTACCGGGAAGGCGGTTGATGGAAAGCAGCAGTTGTTGTTCGGTTTCTTTAAGGTGTAGCTGATCGGAGGAAGAAGGTGCATTGGTATCAAGCACCTGTGTGAAGATATCGACATGTTTCTGATAGACGTGCTCATCGCGGAGGGCGTTAAGCAGCCTGTTTCTGAGGGCGCTACGAAGATATGGCAGGATGGCAGTTACTTCAGGCAATGCGTCATGTTTTTCCCAGAGATGGATAAAGAGGCCTTGTACACTATCCTGCGCCAGAGAATGGTCCCTGGTAATTTTACAGGCATAGGTGAATAGAGGTTCCCAGTATTCTTCGAACAACTGGCGGAAGGCAGTTTCATTGCCCGTCCGTAGGGAACGCCATAAAGTATATTGACCTTCTTTTGACATAGTATAACGTGTCACAAAGTTATTGGTTGTTATGAACTGCTGTAGCTGCTCTAAATTATGAAATTGTTAAACAGGGTGTAATAGGGTAAAAAAAAATCCCGGGCGATTTACCCGGGACTAATAAGGTAGCGTATAGGGGGAATATTACATGGCAGCCAGTTGTACTTTCTGCTGCAGTTCAATTACATTGTCACGGAATGCATTGTCAGTATCCATCAGGTCTTTTACAGTCTGGCAGGAGTGGATAACCGTTGTGTGATCCCGTCCGCCGAAATGCTCTCCGATGGTTTTCAGAGAATTCTTGGTGAATGATTTAGCCAGGTACATGGTGATCTGCCGTGCCTGTACTATTTCACGTTTACGTGTCTTCTGCAATAACTTGTCGTAAGGCACATCGAAATATTCGCACACCATTTTTTGTATGCTTTCGATGGTGATCTCTTTGGAAGAGGTCTTTACGAAAGATTTCAATACACGTTTCGCCAGTTCCAGATCTATCTCTTTTCTGTTAAGAGAGGACTGGGCCAGCAGGGAGATCAGTGCACCTTCCAGTTCACGTACGTTGTTCTGTATATTATATGCAACATACTTCACTACTTCCTTCGGCATTTCCAGACCATCGTTACGCATTTTCATTTCAAGAATTTCCATGCGTGTTTCGAAGTCGGGCATTTGCATGTCTGCGCTTAATCCCCAGCGGAAACGGCTCAGCAGCCTTTCCTGTAATCCGTCAAGATCTTTTGGCGGTTTGTCTGAAGTTAAGATAAGTTGTTTACCGGATTGATGCAGATGGTTGAAGATGGCAAAGAACGCATCCTGAGTTTTTTCTGCACGCGCGAAAAATTGTATATCATCTACGATCAATACATCTATTAACTGATAGAAGTGAATAAAATCATTGATGATACTATTCTTGGAGTGATCAATAAACTGATTGATGAATTTCTCCGCACTTACATATAATACAGCCTTGTTAGGATGAATGCGTTTTACTTCATTTCCTATTGCCTGGGCAAGGTGTGTCTTACCAAGACCAACACTACCATATATAACTAACGGATTGAATGATGTGCCACCTGGTTTTTCAGATACAGTTTTACCTGCTCTGCGTGCTACACGATTACAATCACCTTCAATAAAAGATTCCAGCGTATAGTGCGGGTTCAGTTGTGAGTCGATCTGTACACGCTTGATGCCTGGAATGACAAATGGATTCTTTACAGGGTTCTGTATAGTTAACGGAAAATCAACTTCGCTGTCCTTCTTACTGTTTGCAAACTGTCCAGGCATGTTTACTGTCTTAGGATGCTGGTGAGGAGTACCGTTTTCCACCACAATGCGATACTCAAGTCGTGCTTCTTTTCCCAGTTCGCGTTTGATTGTTTTTCCAAGCAGTCCCACATAGTGCTCTTCCAGGTATTCATAAAAAAACTGGCTAGGCACCTGAATAGTTAAAACATTGTTTTCAAGCTGGATGGGTTTAATGGGTTCAAACCAGGTTTTAAATGGCTGCCATTCCACAATATCCCTAATTATATTAAGACACCTTTCCCAAACTTGTTCGCAAGTTTTATTCATTGAGCTATTGTAAATTAATGTTGTTCTTAAATTAAGGATTGTTCTCGAATTGTAAATCTTATCAACGTGGGGAGTTGATAGATTTTCAGACAGGACGACGAATATCAGTAGAAAATGTTGAAAAAAAAAATTTATCTCCCCTTGTTTTTATTTCTCTGATAACAGTTTGCCGACTCTGTTTTTTGCTGTTTTTATTCTCTTTTTTGAGCTTGTTTTTTTACCATTTTAACATGATGAAAGTCAGTACTGCACTGCTTTGATAGCCAGGCTTTTCCAATTGACATTAACTTGTTTGTCATAGATATGTGTACTTACTGATAAAATACTATTGTACGCAATCACAAGCCACATCTTGACCACTAAAAATGATCGCTCCGAATGTTGATAATTCCATTGCGGGGGTGCAAAACTATGTTAGTAATTGCATTTAAAAAAATGTCCTTTAGGTTAGCAAATACCATGCAAAATTATTATATACGCGCCCGCACGTTGTGAGACCTCTTTTATAACTGCTTGTTTTAAATTTTATTGCGTGGGACTTCTGCTAAAAAACCTATCTTTGGCCCTCTGAACAGCTAAAAATTTTTATATGAGTTTTGAAATAACCGGAAAACTGATCGTGAAGTATAATACGATGCAGCGTAGCGAAACCTTTAAAACCAGGGAGTTCGTTATCGAAAAGTCTGATGATATCAATGGCCGCGTTATAAACAACTACATCAAGTTCCAGGCGGTGCAGGACAGAACTGCTATCGTAGATCGCTTCAATGAAGGTGAAACCGTGAAGGTTTACTTCAACATCAAAGGAACCCGCTGGGAAAAGGACGGCAGGGTGAATTACATTACAAACCTTGATGCATGGCGCATGGAATCTGTTGTGGCAGGCGGATCTTCTACAGATTCAATGCCTAACTATAATGCTTCCCAGGAAGTATCTTCCGGAGGTGGTCAGGCTGATGATCTGCCATTTTAATGCCCTGACAATAACAACTCGTTAACAAAATAACTGGAAACGGATACCTGAAATACGGGTATCCGTTTTCAATTGTTAGGATAACTACCTAACCATTGTGTATATGATTCAACAACTCTCTCTCAAATTGCTGCCGTCCCAGGCGGCTTCCGACATCACTATTATCGGGGAGGCTGCTGCTGCTCTTAGTGTAAAGCCTTCTGCCATCACTGGCTTCCATCTGCTCAAACGCTCTATTGACGCCCGTTCCAGACAAGTCTATTTCATGCTTACTGTCAAAGTGTTTGTGAATGAGCCTTTCCAGGAAAGGGAACGCATCATACCGATATATGATATATTACCGGCAGATGCTCCTCAGGCAATCATCATAGGTGCTGGCCCTGCAGGATTGTTTGCTGCACTGCGTCTCATTGAAGCCGGTATAAAACCTATTGTACTGGAGCGTGGCAAGGACGTACGGGCAAGACGGAGAGATCTGGCCGCATTGAATAAAACAGGCATCGTCAATCCCGAATCCAATTACTGCTTCGGTGAAGGCGGGGCGGGTACTTATTCTGATGGTAAATTATATACACGCTCC
The DNA here is from genome assembly GCF_900142925.1 of Chitinophaga sp. CF418. GTDB lineage: Bacteria > Bacteroidota > Bacteroidia > Chitinophagales > Chitinophagaceae > Chitinophaga. The sequence continues at coordinate 1,057,428 of NZ_FRCN01000001.1, read as the reverse complement.
AATAAGCGTGGTGACATTAATCGCATACTCAGCATCTTTGTTCATTTTGGTGCTACTGAAAAGATCATGTATGATGCACATCCCCATATAGGTACCAATAAATTACCACATATTATTGTAGCCATGCGTGAGCAGATCATCAATAGTGGTGGTATGGTATTATTTGAACAAAAAGTAACTGATATTTTAACGAAGAATAATCAGGTAACAGGTGTGCAGACTGCCGGCGGACAAACCTTCTCTGCCTCCCAGGTAATCCTGGCCACTGGCCACTCCGCCAGGGACATCTTTCACCTGTTACATCAGAAAAATATTCTCATCGCTGCAAAACCATTTGCCCTGGGGGTTCGTGTAGAACATCCGCAGGCTTTAATTGACAGTGCACAGTATCATTGTCCTACGAGAAATGAGTACTTACCCCCAGCCAGCTATAGTCTTGTAGAACAGGTGGAAGGACGAGGCGTGTTCTCTTTCTGTATGTGTCCTGGTGGTATCATTGCGCCAGCGTCAACAGATCCGGGAGAACTGGTGGTGAATGGATGGTCTCCTTCGAGACGTGATAACCCCTACGCTAATTCCGGGATGGTAGTTACCGTTGATGAAACAGACTTTGTACCTTTTGCAGATAAAGGCCCGCTGGCCGCTATGTATTATCAGCAGATGGTAGAGCGCGATGCCTTTACAGCCGGCGGCGGACAATTTGTAGCGCCCGCTCAACGGATGACGGATTTTGTACACAATAAGGTTTCCACAACCTTGCCCCCCTGCTCTTATTTGCCTGGTGTAAACAGTGTTGATCTCCGTGAAGTCCTGCCCGTTAGTGTGCACCAAAGGCTGGCTGCCGCTTTTAAAGCGTTTGGCCGTAAGATGAAGGGATACTATACTGCCGATGCTATTCTCGTTGCTACAGAGTCCCGCACTTCTTCTCCCGTACGTATTCCACGTGAAGATGATACGCTAATGCATCCCCAGATCAGCGGATTGTACCCTTGTGGGGAAGGAGCCGGATATGCAGGCGGTATTGTGTCTGCAGCTATGGATGGAGAACGGGTAGCAGAGCGGATTGTGGCTTTCTATCACGCATAATATCCGTTTTATCACACTTTTTAAAAAAGTGTAAAAGGGATAACTATCATTGCCGAAAGTTTTATCCTCATGAACCAGCTAAGAAAAACAGAACTAGGTGTTGCAACAGGGCTTTTCCTGTTGATTATATTCTCTCTTTTATATAAGAGTGTTTCTTATAACGTATTTGATCTGCAACATGAGTATGGTTATAAGTTCGCCAGGTATCACCAGGTGTTTGACTATTATAAACATTACCTGTTACCATTGCTTGCGCATATTACAGTTGTATACCTTGCTTTCCTGAGTGTAAACACCTGGATCATTCCTTCTTTTTTTGAGAATGGACGCTGGAAAACAGGAGTGCCATTATTACTGATCAGCTGTGGAACGGTATTCCTGGTTATAATGGTCGCTTCCACATGGTATGACGGTTACTTATTTGGTGTATACAAAACTGTGCGTGGCGTACATATGCATTGCGCAAAGTCAGCTTTTATCATTACAATTTTTTATGCCACCTTATATGCATTGTACTATGCTGTCAGGTATTTATACTTTCAGCAGCTGCATCCGAAGATCTCTAAGAAACCATGGTTCAACCAGGTGATCGTAGAACTGATCACTATGCTGCTCCTGCTTGCAGCAATTACATTGATATTGCCGGGAAGAAGAACTATTGAAAAAGGTATTTTTATGTTCTTCGTTGGTTTGTACTTCGGTGGCACTTATCTTATATTACAGTATCGTCTGCTTCCACGTTACCGCCTGCATCAGAACATCCGTATATTGATAAGAGATGCGGCATTTGTCTGCCTGATGGTTTTAGCACTGCTCCCGCTGTTCTGGATCATGGATCACCATGTTGAAGCGTCGGCACTACTGGCATTTTGTTTTGCTTTATATGCAGGTGCGTTGCTCCTGGTGTTGCCATTATCATTATGGATATTCAACATGCGGCAGTCCCGCAGTAATACCATCCTCGGATTACGTAAAGCGCTTGATCAATCTGAGACAGGACTGGACTTTTTACGTTGGCAGATCAACCCACATTTTCTCTTTAACGCACTGAATACTTTATATGGTACTGCATTGATGGAAAAAGCATCATCCACCAGTGAAGGCATTCAGAAACTGGGGGATATGATGCGCTTCATGTTGCATGATAACTTGCTGGAACGTATATCTCTCACCAAGGAAATAGCTTACCTGGAAAATTATATTGCACTGCAACGTTTACGTGCACAGGGAGCGCCGGATATACAGATCGAAGTCAACATAAATGATGCGCATTGCGATCATGAAATAGCGCCTATGTTGCTGATCCCTTTCCTGGAGAATGCGTTTAAACATGGCATCAGCCTGCGCAGCAAATCACGTATCACCATATCTTTATCCTGCACTCCTGACAAGATCTATTTTGATGTATACAATACTGTACATGCACATAGGGCCGTTGAAGTAGAGAAAGACAGTATGGGGATTGGATTGGTCAATGTACGGCAGCGCCTGGCATTGTTGTATCCTGATAAGCATGAGTTGAATATCCGGGAAACAGCCACTGAATATTTTGTACATCTCACCATTCAAATAGTATGAAATTAACTGCTATTGCTATAGATGATGAACAGGTGGCATTGTCCGTAATACGTACACATGCGGCGCAAGTCCCTTTCCTGGAGATCAAAGAATATTTTACTGATCCCTTCAAGGCACTGGAATACCTGCAGCAGGAAAAAGTAGACCTGTTGTTCCTCGATATACGTATGCCTGACATCTCCGGTCTGGAGCTGATGACCACCTTACCCGGCGGACCTATGGTGATATTTACCACTGCTTATTCCGAACATGCTGTACAAAGCTTCGAACTGGATGCACTGGACTATTTATTGAAACCATTTTCTTTTGAACGCTTCCTGAAAGCATGCAACAAAGCAAAAGGATTGCAGGAACTGATACAACAACGTCAGAAATCAGATGTGCCTGCTCATATCATGATCAAGAGTGGTTATGAACAATACAAAGTACCGTTTGATGATATCTTATACCTGGAGAGTGCCGGTAACTATATCAGTTTCGTTTTGAAAGATAAGCGCATTCTTTCCCGCCTGTCCATGCAGGAAGCCCTTGCCCTTCTACCGCCGGATAAGTTCACCCGTGTACACAGGTCATTCATCGTAGCTAACAACAAAATCGAAAAGGCAGACAGGAACTGTCTATACATCGGCCAGGTGCCTGTCAGCATCGGCGCAGCTTATGCACACGCAGCAGAGAGTATATTGAGGTAATTTCCCATCTCTCATATTATTTTTTTACATTTATTCTATGAACCTCATAGAAATAAAACATCTGCGTAAGTACTATGCCACTCATAAGGCTGTAGACGATATCAGTTTTATTATTCCCAAGGGCAGCATATTCGGATTACTGGGCCCCAATGGCGCTGGTAAGACAACATTGCTGCGCATGATCACTGGTATATTTTATCCTGATCAGGGGGAAATATTGTTTAACGGGCGTCCTTTTGATCCCCGCACAGACATCCATTCTATTGGTTATATGCCGGAAGAAAGAGGACTGTACAAGAAAATGAAGGTAGGAGAGCAGGCATTATACCTGGCACAGCTGAAAGGCTTGTCGGAAAAAGAAGCAAAAGATAAGATCAAATACTGGTTCGATAAGTTTGAGATCAATGCCTGGTATAATAAGAAAGTGGAGGAACTGAGTAAAGGAATGCAGCAAAAGGTACAGTTCATTTCCACTATTATGCACGGTCCGGAACTGCTGATTCTCGATGAACCGTTTTCGGGTCTTGATCCTATCAACGCTAATCTTATCAAGCAGGAAATATTTGACCTTAGCCGGAACGGTACCACCATCATTTTTTCCACCCATAGAATGGAGCAGGTGGAAGAGATCTGCGACCGTATTGTATTAGTGAACCAGGGTAAGAAACTGCTGGACGGTGAAGTGAAACAGATCAAACAGGACTTCAAGCAGCACCTGTTCCGCATTGGCGTGGGCGTTATGCCAAACTTCGCACAGATGGCTACCTATCATTTTTCGATCATCAAACAGGAAGGACTCGCTTACACGGTGAAGCTCAGTGAAGGCAGTACAACCAATGATATCCTGATGCATTTCATCAGGCAGGAAATACCAATTACCTATTTCCAGGAAATACTACCTTCCATCAATGAAGTATTTATTCAGCAGGTTACCTCGATTACGGATACAGCAGCAGGAGTTGCCAATGAAAGTCAACCTGCTTATTCCTGATCCTTTCATTTTCAACCGCTGAATAAATTCGTTATTTCTAACCCGTCATTCCTAATTTCTATGAACAAAATCTGGCTGATTATAAAGAGAGAATTTATGACCCGCGTAAGGAAGCGCTCTTTCCTGGTAGTAACACTGCTGGTGCCGCTGTTCTTTGCTGCGATGGTTGTTATTCCCATCCTGATAGCAACAAATTCAAAAGAAGAGAAGCGTATTGCCGTGATAGATGACAGTCATCTTTTCATGAACCGTTTCCCCGACGATAAAGGCGTATACTATAAATACCTTGTAAATACAGGCGTTGATTCATTCCAGCACAAATACGCCGACTATGGTTATTCCGGTCTGCTTTATATTCCGGAATTTGATATCGACCGGCCTGCAGGCATCACTTATTATAGCAATGCACAGCCCGGCCTGGCTGTAGAAAGCCGTATCACGCGCCGTGTGAATGACCTGATTGAAGAAGAACGACTGAAGAAAGTGAATATAGATGCCAGCCAGTTGAAGGCGGTGAAATCTGATATCAGTATTGATTTCAAAACAGGAGAGGAAGGCAAGAAGGGAAGCTCCGCAGTTGCCTACGGCGTCGGATATGCCAGTGGATTTATCATTTACATCATCCTGATGTTTTTCGGTATGTCAGTGATGCGCGGTGTGATGGAAGAAAAGGTAAACCGTATTGCAGAGGTGATGATCTCCAGTGTGAAACCTTTCCAGTTGATGATGGGAAAGATCATCGGTATTGCAGCTGTTGGATTGTTGCAATTCATGATCTGGGTAGTGCTCATTATTTGTGTGCAGCTGTTGTTGCCATTATTCCTCTCCGGCGATGCCGTGAGCGCCATGAGTGAAGGCGGTACTATGATGCAGAGCAGCAGCAGTGCCGCTGCCATGGAAGCGATGGAGAAGATCCAGTTCGTAGTGGGTAGTGTTAACTGGACAGTAGTTATCACCTGCTTTATATTCTACTTCCTGGGCGGATACCTGTTCTATTCCGCTTTATTTGCCGCAGTAGGCAGTCTCGTGAATGAAGACCCCACAGATGCACAGGCATTGACATTTCCTATCACCTTACCGATCATTATTGGTATTATGGTGATGATCTCCTCCGTGCAAAACCCGACAGGACCGCTGGCCTTCTGGGGAAGCATTATTCCGTTTACATCACCGATGGTGATGATGGCGCGCATACCTTATGGCGTACCCGGCACAGTGCCTTACTGGCAGCTGGGACTGTCAATCGGTTTGCTGATAGCTGGGTTCCTGTTTACTACATGGATGGCTGGTAAGATATACCGTACGGGTATACTGATGTATGGTAAGAAGATCACTTGGAAAGAGGCAATTAAGTGGATTGGGAGAAAGGCGTAGACTGTCACTGACACAGCTTCTTTCTCGTTACATTAAACTCATCCCATATTTCTTTAACGATATCTCCGGCAGGTTTAAGTGTATGTATCAATGCACTTACCTGCCCGATTTCGAGTTCCCCTTCCTCCATGTTGCCTTCAAACATACCTGTCTTTGCACGGGCACGTCCCAACAGTGCCTTTAATGATTCCGGATCTGCGCCTTTATCTTCAGCTTCTTTCACCGTTTCAAAAAAAGTATTCTTCAGCAATCTTACAGGAGTGAGCTTTTTCAGGGCCAACATGGTGTCGCCTTCTTTTGCATCCAATATAGCCTGTTTAAAATGGGGGTGAGAAGATGCTTCCGGAGAGGCCACGAACCTGCTGCCTACCTGCACGCCTTCTGCTCCTAATGCAAATGCCGCAGTCATGGCTCTGCCGGACCCTATGCCGCCGGCAGCAATAACGGGTATCTGTACTTTTTCACATACTGCCGGGATCAATACCATAGTAGTGGTTTCTTCACGACCGTTATGTCCGCCGGCTTCAAAGCCTTCCGCAACTACTGCATCTACTCCGGCAGCCTCGCTTTTGGCTGCGAACAGGGCGCTGGAAACTACGTGTACAACGGTAATACCAGCTGCTTTCAGTGTAGGTGTCCATGTTTTGGGATTCCCGGCGGAGGTGAATACAACGGGTACCTGCTCCTCTATTACAATATCAATCAGTTTATTAATGTCCGGATATAACAGCGGGATATTAACACCAAATGCTTGTGTTGTTGCCTGTTTACATTTCTGAATATGCTCCCTTAATACGTCAGGGTACATGCTGCCTGCACCAAGCAGGCCCAATCCACCGGCATTACTTACTGCGCTGGCTAATCGCCAGCCGCTGGCCCAGATCATGCCGGCCTGGATAATCGGATATTGTATGTGGAATAATTGCGTGACGCGGTTCATGGGAGTGAAAATAAGCTATAGAAACAAATATAACTCAAAGCAGATTTTTAGAAGAAAAATTGGTTGTTTTAAAAGTTGAATATTTTGTTTATTTGAATTAATATTGCAACTAATTAGTTGTTTTGTTGATTCCAATAAATACTTATGGACATATCCCAAAGGGTTCTTTCGTTTCTGCAAGATTTTAAAACAAAAATGAGTATATGGGGCGTAATATTTAGAGATGACAGAGGAAAAAATATGCAGTGTTTACTGGAATTGGATATTACACCATTAAACAGGAATGAGATTTTAAAAGGATTGGAATTAGAGGACTATAGTGAGGGGCCATTGGGAGAAAAGCTATATGGAGGTGCAGAAATGTGGGTCTTTGGAAAAATGATAAAACAGAAAGAAGTCTATATAAAAATTACCATGGGAGTGAATGGAACCAGTGTGATATGTATATCATTTCACCTGGCAGCACACCACATGAATTACCCCTTTAAAACAAATAGTATATGAAAAGTCCATTTACCGGAGGCAAAGTGCGATTAGTCCGGGAAACCCGTAAGTTAGATTACCGCAAAGAGGCATTTGATATCGTGTATCATTGTTACTTGTGTGAAGATAGTGGAGAACAGTTTACTACTACAGAACTGGATATCCTGAACATTAACCAGGTACATAACAAGTATCGGGCAAAATACGGTATTCCGTTCAAGGATGAGATCAGGAACATACGTGAAAAATATGCTTTAAGTGCTGCGAAAATGAGTGAAGTACTGGGGTTAGGCGCTAATGTCTACCGGAATTATGAAAGCGGTGAAATGCCCAGCGTCGCTACAGGACGAATGATAAGAATGGCTGAAGATGCAGCTGAATTTAGCAAGCTGTTGGATCTGTCTAAAAACTCCCTGGAGCCTCATGAATTTGAAAAAGTGCAGAAAAAGCTGCAACGGGTTCCGGCAGAAACCAATACATCTACATCTTTAATGCAAGGGTATATATTCCCTAGTAAATACCCGGATGAGTTCAACGGCTACCGGAAAGGGAATTTGTCAAAGATTGGATGCTTAACACGATATTTTGCACATGTGATTACTCCTTTTGTTACAGGAATGAACAAATTGTTGTTTTATGCAGATTTCAGCCATTACCAGCATTATGGTCGTAGTATAACAGGAATCTCATACAGAGCGATAGAGTGGGGGCCGGTCCCTCAAAACTATGGCGCCATGTATAATTTCCTGTTCAACGAACACTACATTGACATAATAGAAAAAGAGGTTGGGGAGCTGATTTCGTGGAAAGATAAAGTAGACCTGGTGGAGGGAACCAGTCTTTTTGATGAAACTGAAATTGGTACAATAATTAAAGTTGCAAAAAGATTTGAAGGGAAAAGTACCAGGCAGATTGTAGACATCAGTCACAAAGAAACTGCCTGGAAAGAAAATATTAAGCTGAAAGGGTTTATCAGTTATAAATACAGTTTTGAATTAAAACATTTCTGATCTATCCTTTCATCCCAAATCTATCTCCGTATTATCCCCAATATTCAAACTCTGGCTCAACCCGCGGATATTCGCATCACTACCAATCAAACTCGACTTCAACACCACCTCATACAAATTGCTGAACGAACCAATGATAGAATCCTTCACGATCGAATAATTAATAACGGTGTTATCGCCGATCGCCACATTAGGCCCGATAATGGAATTTTTGATATTACAACCCTCTGCAATGCTCACCGGAGGGATAATGATCGTATTCTCATACGGGAACCCCTGATTGCCAGGCATTTTGTATTTACTCAGGAGGGTAGCGTTTGTTTCCAGCAGCGTTTCCTTACGCCCGCAGTCAAACCAGTTGCTTACCTTGAAGGTTTTGAAGGTGACGCCATGTTCAATCATGCACTGCAGGGCGTCCGTCAGCTGGAATTCGTCGTGCGACTTCTTCTGATTCAGGATATTCTGTTCCAAACAATCGTATAGCTGTGCAGTCTCCTTGATTTTATAAACCCCTACAAGGGCCAGGTTGGACTTAGGGATCTGTGGTTTTTCCACTACCCTGATGATGTTGTTATCCTCATTCAATTCAGCAACACCGAAATTGCGGGGATCATCTACTTTTTTCAGACCGAGCATAGATACCGGAGCGGCGATCAGTTCCTGGAAGTTGCCTTCACAGATAGTGTCGCCCAGTACGATCAGGATCTCATCATCCTGCACTACCTGCCTGGTCAGCAGGATGGCGTGTCCGGTACCTTCACGGCTGTTCTGCTGCACGAAGTGGCAGGTCAGGTGTGGGTATTTCTTTTGGACATAGTGCTGGATCTTTTCCCCCAGGTATCCGATGACAAACACAAATTCGGTGATACCGGCTTCTGCCAGCTGGTCGATGATAATACTTAGTATAGTTCTGCCCGCAAGGGGGATTAATGCTTTTGGCTGTGTATATGTATGAGGACGTAGCTTGGTGCCAGCACCGGCTACAGGTATAATGGCCTTCATGTACGCAGGTTAGTTTAAATGATCCGTCTCGTTCTCGTACCGAGGGCGTGAAGGTAGAACAAAAAATGAAAATAGTCCATAGGGGGGAGAGGATCAGTTAACAGGAGCTTGAACTATCGTCTATGGACTACAGACTTTTATAGTGTTTATAACTATGGTAATGTGATTTTGTAGCAAAAAAATCTATCTACTATCCTTTATTCACTATGCACTATTCGCAAATTCGATTACCTTTGCACCAAATTTTCAAAGTACATACAATGCAAAGAGATCTGCAAATATTTAATATCATCGGCCAGGAGCTGGAGCGCCAGCGTCATGGCATTGAATTGATTGCATCGGAAAACTTTACCAGTCTGCAGGTAATACAGGCTATGGGAACTGTGCTGACCAACAAATATGCGGAAGGTTATCCGGGACGTAGATATTATGGTGGCTGCGAAATCGTGGACCAGAGTGAACAACTGGCTATTGACAGGGCTAAGCAGATCTTCAATGCAGAATATGCAAACGTACAGCCGCACTCCGGCGCACAGGCAAATGCAGCCGTAATGCTGGCTATCCTGAAACCAGGCGATAAGATCCTGGGACTGGACCTGAGCATGGGTGGTCACCTGACCCACGGTTCTCCGGTAAACTACTCAGGTAAGTTATATCAGCCGTTCTCTTATGGCGTGAATAAGGAAACCGGCCTGGTAGAATATGATAAAATGGAAGAGATCGCGCTGAAAGAAAAACCTCAACTGATCGTTTGCGGTGCTTCTGCTTACAGCCGTGACTGGGATTACAAACGTATCCGCCAGATCGCTGACCAGGTAGGTGCTTTTGTGATGGCAGATATCGCGCACCCTGCGGGGCTGATCGCTAAAGGATTGCTGAACTCTCCGTTCGAACATTGTCATTTTGTAACTACTACCACCCACAAAACATTGCGTGGCCCACGTGGTGGTCTGATCATGATGGGTAAAGACTTTGAAAATCCGTTCGGTCTGAAAACACCAAAAGGTGAGATCCGCATGATGAGCTCACTGATCGATACTGCCGTATTCCCTGGTATTCAGGGTGGTCCGCTGGAACACGTAATTGCTGCTAAAGCAGTTTCTTTCTTCGAGATCCTGACTGACGAATACGACGTATACGCAAAACAGATCATCAGAAATGCCCAGGCAATGTCTAAAGCATTCGTTGAGAGAGGTTATGAGATCGTGTCTGGCGGTACCGACAACCACCTGATGCTGATTGACCTGCGTAACAAGAACATCTCCGGTAAAAAGGCAGAACAGGTGCTGGTAAAGGCAGACATCACTGTCAATAAGAACATGGTGCCTTTCGACGATAAATCTGCTTTCGTTACTTCCGGTATCCGTGTTGGCGTACCAGCTATCACAACCCGTGGTATGAAAGAAGAACACATGCCGCAGGTGGTATCCTGGATCGATGAGCTGCTGATGGATGCTGATAATGAAGCGCTTATCACTAAGGTGAGAGGTTCAGTGAACGACTTTATGAAACAGTTCGTGCTGTACCCTGAATTGTAAGTCAATCAGAAACAATGATAAAAAAGAAGCGCCTCACAATCCGTGAGGCGCTTCTTTATTTTATACTTTGGGTAATATCTATTTCTTCTCCTTCATTGATGGACTTTGCGAAGTTCCGGATATCCTCATTCCGGATCTTTTTGAACCCGACAACAGTCTTTCCCATTCTGGGAATGAGTGAAAACCCCCAGGCCTGGAACATCTGGTCGCTAATGTCCGAATGACAGAGCGGCATCCCGTTCACCGGATCGAAAACCACGGGTACATGCACTTCCATACTGGGCGCATTACGGTCGAAGGTGGAGAATACGCCGGCAGGAACATAAGCCACCACTGTACTATCGTATACATCCTTGCGGATCAGTCCTTCCAGTTCCTCCTGGTTCACATAACGGATGGGATAGGGATAATCCTGTTTGGCAGTCTTGGCTTCAAAAGTTTCGTCCAGCCATTCTTTACACAATACCAGGGTCTTGCCTTTCATGAGAACCGCATTATGCTTGATCTCTTTCTGCAAAATGGTGGAGGATTTACCATCCAGCTGTTCATTGAAGACGAAGGTGGCCAGGCGCAGGCCTACCGCCAGATCAACAAAATCGGGGAATCTGTCAGACATGTTCTGGATGTAAAAAGGATACTGAAGGTCATTTTCTATAAAGGTCATATTAATGACCGGGATGCTGAGATCTTTACTATCCTTCTCCCATACCAGGGCGCTGGTGTAGGTACGCGTAAATTTGGAGTAACGGCTTTTTACGCCGGGTTTGACATGCAGCGACTGACAATCCATCACAATGCTGCTCCTGTCATTCTTCTTACGGATCTTTTCAATTTCTTTTTCTGTTCGCACTTCAATAGTTGCGTTGTCGTTCACTGTCCAGAATTGCCTGACCGCTTCAGGGAAGTCCTGGTTTAATTGTTTGATAGCCTGCTTATAAGCATTTGCCATTTCAGTGGAACTACGGGCGAGTTGCTTTAAGATCTTCTTATCAGGTTTTTCTTTCACCACAAGGATCCTTGTCCTTTTTTTCATCTTCTCGAGGTCTTTCGTCTTTACGAACTGCGCGGATACCGTAATCGCTGAAAATAAAAGGCTTAAACAAAGCAAGGCTGCTAGAGGGCCTTTCATAGGAGTTGTTTTTTAGTTTAAACCACGAGCAAATATAACCTATTAAAAAGTTTTAATGTGTAGAAATGCTTCTACAGTAAAAAGATATTGATAATTAAATATTAAGAGCCGGAAACCACCTTCCCAGGAGAGGTTTTTCCTACCCTGTCCCGGATTTTTTTTTGGAATTATGGAAAAAAGCTTCATACATTTACAGTGTACTAGATATGTAGTACACTAAATCACTAAGCTATGATATCTATCCAGAATCTCTCATTCAGTTACCGCAAGAACAAACCCCTCTTCGAGAATCTGAACCTGCAACTGGAAGCTGGTCACATCTATGGTTTACTGGGAAAGAATGGTGCCGGTAAATCCAGTCTGCTGAAGCATATTGCCGGTTTATTATTTCCGCAGCAAGGCCATTGCAAAGTGATGGGCTTCGAATCCCGCTTCCGGCAGCCAGCTTTTTTGCAGAACCTGTTTATGGTCCCCGAAGAATTTTACCTGCCACAGGTACACATCAAAGGATATCTCACTACCTATGCACCTTTCTACCCCAACTTCGACCGTAAAGCCTTTCATAACTACCTGGAAGAATTCCATATTCCGCTGGATCAGCGACTGACGGAAATGTCTTACGGACAAAAAAAGAAAGTGCTGATCAGCTTTGCACTGGCCACCAATACCAAAGCACTGATACTGGACGAACCTACCAATGGACTGGATATCCCTTCTAAAAGCCAGTTCCGTAAGGTAATTGCTGCTGCTGTAAGTGATGATAAATGCATCGTTATATCCACCCACCAGGTGCGTGATCTGGATAACCTGATCGACAGCATTGTCATCATCGATGATCATAAGATCATCTTCCGCCAGAACGTGGAAACAGTTACCGACAGGCTCTGTTTTAAGAACGTAGTGAATATGGCTGATGCAAGGAATGTATTGTTCTCGGATAGTTCTATCCGCGGACATGCCGTTATCATGCCGAATGAAGGTGCAGAGCACAGCCGCATTGATATGGAGCTCCTGTTCAACGCTGTGCTGGAAAAACGTGAAAGCATCTCTCAAATCTTTAACTAACCTCTGTAACTCCTTATGCAAACAAATAATGTTTTTAGTGCAGGCCGCTTTGGCCTCTATATGAGAAAGCACCTGGTAGACAATTACCGCATCTACGGTATGTCTGTAATCGTTTTGACAGTGCTGTTGTTAATTATGCTGCTGCTCAACTTATCCGATAATTTCAGGGTACAGCCAGCCATCAGCAGATTAATACCATTGTATATTATCGGTATGTTTCTGACGGGGCTCATTTTTACAAGTCTATCTTTCAGTGAGCTGGCAAATAAACCACAGGGAATAGATTACCTGTTATTCCCTGCCTCACAACTGGAAAAATATCTGAGTACATTAGTGGTGACTACAATAGGTTTCCTGCTACTCTATCACATCGCTTTTTACCTCGCTTACCTTGGTATAGATGCAATAGTAGCAAGGTATACCGGGCAGCATATGGAAAATGATCTTCGCGATGCGTTCAGTAATGGTCAGTTGTTGTATTTCTATTACATATGGTTTTTCGCACAAGCTGTAATGTTACTGGGAGCTATCAATTTTCAGAAGTATAGTTTTATCAAAACAGTATTCCTGTTCATGATATTTATCCTGTCATTATACTTCTTGAATACCCTCTTCTCTTATATCTTCTTTGGTAATCGCATGGTACGCTGGAATGCACATTTCCCATTTGTCGGCATCAACGTGATGCTGGGTGAACATCCTTCAGAATACGTTCCCAGGACCGATAAATTCCTGATGTTGCCAGCATCTATGAGAGATGGGTTATTATTCTTCGGTAAGTACCTCGTAACTCCCATGCTCTGGACATTGGGATATATGCGGTTAAGAGATAGAGAGATGTAATTAAGGCTATTCCTGTTTAAAAAATTGTTTATGGAATTCAAAGAATCACAAGCGATATATCTCCAGATCGCAGATCATATGTGTGAGCAGATATTGCTGGATAAGTGGAAGACGGAAGATAGAATTCCTTCTGTGCGGGAGCTGGCAGTGCAACTGGAAGTGAACCCCAATACTGTTATGCGTACCTGCGAATATCTGCAGCAGTACGAGATCATCTATAACAAAAGGGGGATTGGTTACTTCGTTGCTACCAACGCGGGAAAGAAAATAAAGCAACTGAAGAAAGAACGTTTCCTGACCAATGAGCTACCACAATTCTTCCGTAATATCTATTTACTGGATATAGAGCTGGATGAATTAAAAACACACTACGAGAAATATAAAAAATCTCATTTCAGATAATTTATTAAAAAGATATTTATGAAGACCAGTAATAAATTATTACTCTCTTTCGTGGGACTGATCGTTTTGCTGATGCTGCTCTCCGATACGGTGATGTGGGCTAATTTTAAAAGAGGAAGAAGCGGAGATGGCTTGCTGACTGACGATGATAACAAAGGCAAGGAAATTAGAATTCCTGTCAGCGCATTCAAAGTATTAAAGATAGAGGGAGTGGCAAGCGACCGTCTAACCGTTGACAGGGATGAAAAATACCAGATTTATTTTTGGGGAGACAAGGATCAGCGGTTCGATTACTCCACTCGAAATGATACGATGTTTATCAAATTGAAAGATGGTGATCATTTTGTGCTGGAATGTCCGGCATTGCAAACAGTGATCTTATCTGAAGGAAACGGTATTTCTCTGCGGCGGTTTGAACTGCCTTCGCTGAACATACTGGCAGGTAAATCCTGTAATGTTGAACTGATCGATATGAAGGTGAATGTACTGGATGTAAAAGGGGGAGAAGAGAGTGAATTTGTAGCAATGGGTAAAAAGAGTCTGATTGATTCCATCCATCTGCAATTAGGGCAATCCAGCGTGTTAAAGTCTTACGAAGTGCCTTATGGTCATGTGTCCATGGCCGTAGACAGCCTGCGCGAGCTGCAATTGACCGGAGAATCATTAACCAGTATGAAACAGATCAAATAACTTTTTTTATAACGAAAAGACAAAAAAGGCTATGTTGATAGAGGCCCGCTTTCCAGCAGGCCTCTTTTCGTTCAATACTAACGATACAATTACTTAATGCAAAAGGCCAGGATCTGCATCCCGGCCTTTTGTAATATTATACAGGTATTGTTATTGAAATTGGGTGGCGAGATAAGCCATCGTGCCTATACCTACTTCAATAGCGCTTTCATCTACATCGAAGGTAGGCGTGTGTACGCCAGAAGTGATGCCACGGGAAATATTGCCCGTACCCAGTCTGAAAAAGCAGGCCGGTACAATCTGGGAATAGAATGCGAAGTCCTCAGCTCCCATACGGACTTCCGTATCCTCTACGTTAGGTAATCCCAGGTATTCTTCCGCCAGGGAACGTGCTTTGCCGGTCACCGCTTCATTGTTATACAGGCAAGGGTAACCTACCAATATCTCGATATCTATTTCGGCGCCCATGGCATGGGCCAGCTCCGTAGCCTGTTTCCTGATGATTTCATGGGCTTTAAAGCGCCAGGTTTCATCCATTGCACGGAAGGTGCCCATCAGTTTTACCTCGCTGGGAATGACATTGGTAGTGTATCCTCCGTTGAAGGCACAGATGCTCAATACGGAAGGGGAGAAGGGATTATTATTGCGGCTGATGACTTGCTGGAGGCTTACCACCAGGTGGGATGCCACCAGGATGGTATCTACCGTAAGGTGAGGCAATGCCGCGTGGCCACCCTTTCCTTTGATGGTAATATAGATCTCGTCTGCGCTGGCCATATATTGTCCTGCCCTGAAACCCAGTTTACCGGCTTCCATAGACGGCTGCACGTGCATGCCCAGGATAGCGTCAGGACGTGGATTTTCCAGTGCGCCTTCCTGTATCATCAGGCTGGCCCCACCGGGATGTTTCTCTTCTCCCGGCTGGAACAATACTTTGATGGTCCCTTCAAATTCATCCTTCAGTTGCTGCAGGATGCGGGTAGCGCCCAACACACAGGTAGTGTGCACATCATGCCCGCAGGCATGCATGACACCGGTGTTGAGTGATTTATAAGGCACGTCATTGGCTTCCGTGATGGGAAGTGCGTCAATGTCTGCCCTTAAGGCGATGGTTTTGGAAGATGGATTTTTTCCTTCTATCGTAGCGATAATACCAGTTCCGGCAATACCAGCTGTATAGGATACGCCAAATTCATCCAGTTTCTGTTGCAGGAATTTAGATGTTTCATATTCCTGGAAAGATAATTCAGGATGGGAGTGGATGTGACGGCGGATAGCAACGAATTCCGGCGCATACTGCTGCGCCAGTTCCTTAATACGATTCTTCATTCCCGGCTTCTTTCTCTGGTGACACATTAATGATGGCTGGTACTACAAAGATGCCGCCCGGGAAGTTGTCAGAAAGTTTGTCCCGCAAATCGGCGGCCTCTTCCCGGCTCTTAAAATCACCTACACGCACCTTGAAATATGGCGCCTGGTAGTCCATATAAGTACGGTAATCGGGATATAATTGCATTACACGGGCTTTTATATCGTTGGCCTCATTCCTTTTGTTGGTAGATATAACCTGTACCCTGAATCCCGGCTGATTACGGGTGGCCAGGGTATTGATGTAGATCTGTTTCCTGACCAGCAGGTCGAGACGAGGGTCTTTTACAACCTTCACACCACCTGTGCTGGCTATTGGCGCTTCCTGGGCCATGGCCAGGCCTCCGATCAGCAATCCGGAGAATAATAATATTAAGTGTTTCATATTCATCTGTTTAGGGGAATGGTTACAGGGCGTGAACCCTCAATTGTACCTATTCCTTCATAAGTGCTACTCCATTGCTCGTCCCTATCCTGGTAGCGCCAGCGTCGATCAGTTCTTTTGCGAAGGCAAAGGTACGAATACCGCCGGAAGCTTTTATCTGAATATTTGCCGGCAGATTGGCCCTCATCAGCTGTACTGCCGCAACGGTCGCTCCCTTTTCCGCATACCCGGTAGAGGTCTTTACAAAATCCACCTGGTACCTGGCATACAGCTGGCAGCATTGCACAATCTCCTCTTCCAATAATATGCCACTTTCAATGATCACCTTGATCACCTTCTGATGGTTACGGATGATGGGCATGATGGTCGCGATCTCTTTCTCCACATATTGCCAGTCCTTATTCCGGATGGCCAGTATATTGGCTACCATATCGATCTCGTCTGCCCCATCCACAATGGCCAGCACTGTTTCTGCCACCTTGGCTTCTATAGCTGAATAACCGAATGGGAATCCCGTAACGGTGGCCACCTTTGTACTTGTACTACCTACAAAGGTCTTCGCCAGTTTTACAAAAGGAGGAGGAATGCATACTGCGGCAAAATCATATTCCACCGCTTCCATACAGAGTTTCTTAATATCTTCCAGTGTGGTAGTTGGCTTAAGGACGGTGTGGTCTATGTATCTGTTGAGTTTCATTGTGACAGGTTTCGGTCACGAAAGTAAGGGAAATCTGGAAATGGGGTAACACGCAGGGGCAATATTAACGGATCAGGCAGCACTGTTCAGTGCTGCCTGAGATCTATCAGATATTGAAATAAATATTACTTGTGATAGTCCTTCCTTCGGAATAAACCATCAGTTGAAAACACCTTTGGCCAATGCTGACGCTTTACTCTTGAATGGATATACAGTTTCTCCGGAAGCAGTATCTATGTAGGAAACACCTGGTCTGATCGTGTTTGACCATCCCACTATTGGTGTATAGAAGTATTTAGGAAATACATATATACGGGCATATATGGAATCCCCCGGAGAGAAGTAAGAAGTAAGCCAGCCCCTTGGCGTGTAATATTCATAGTATAGCGTGCGGGCCAGATAGTTACTGTCGCTGACATTGGCATGTTTGGAAAAAAAGACCTGATAATTTCTGCCGGTCATCACAATGCCACCAGGCGGGAGATTGAACCTGACCCTGACATAATTAGGTATATATTCAAGCCAGACTGAATCAGGCACATTCTGTACAGGTATCTGTACAATTGATACGTCCTGCACCGTAGTGTTCAAGGTGCCTCCGGAAATATGCGTCTGATCGAACACCTTCATCTCACCAAATCCATTGCGGCTAAAGCTCAGATTATAAGTGCCTGTGCCTATGCCATGGAATTGATAGTAGCCGGCTGTATCAGCCATTGTTTCAAGTATAGAATCAGCACTCAGATGTAATGTTATTTTGACACTATCTACCGGCCATATCGGCGCCGTAAACTCATTGAAGGTAAATACCCTTCCAACAATAGAAGATGTATCAGCACCGGGCGGCTTTTGCCCCGGAGGTCCGGGAGGCCCCTCTGGGCCTGCAGGACCCGTAACATCCCAGTTTACGCAGGCTACCATAAAAAGGCAGCAGTATAATACTAATATTAGCTGTTTCATATGAGATTATTCTATGTAAGTGGTCTGTGTTTTCAATGAATCTCCCAGATAAGGGTATGCTATCCGGGCGCCCGTAGCATAATCCAGCCATGGCGTATAACCGGAGCTTACCGGCGTTGCTACCGCTGTCAGATATAATGTAGTCCCTGAAGGCACCAAATACGTCGGAATGGTTACCTTACCGACTATTTTACCGGTAATACCATTGATATCCTTGCCAACAGTCCCGATCGAAGAAATAGACAGTCCTCTGCCGGCGCCAGGTACCGCTGATGTATCAAGATATACCTGGAAGCCTGATACAGAAAGCCGGTGCGGCGTCGGCCATTCAAACACAATTTCGAACGGGATATAGACATCAGGGAAGCTTGTGAGGGCCGTGGCCGTGAAGGACACCAATTTTGTCGATATATGCTGCGCCATTGATGTAGCACCAAGGAATTTATCGATTGAACCGCCTGCATGCTGCACATACAAATGGAGGGAATCATAACCTGGTTTTGAGATACTGATATCATAATTGCCCGGTGGAACAGCCGGCAGATAAAAGTATCCATTTGTGTCAGTGTAAGCCCTGAAAATGCTGTCAGCATTATAGGTTTGTAACCATACGCTGTCCTGCCTTGCCGCAGACAACCCGAATTGATCACGCAGATTAATGTAGCCTGTAATATTACCCGGCGGCCAGGTATATGGTGGACCATCAGGTCCTTTAGGCCCGGGAGGCCCTTCCTTAACACATGCCATGATAAGGCATAAAAAGAATGAGAGGAATATAATATTTTTCATGTGGATGGATTAGAATTGGATGATGGTGTTGTTGCTGACGTGTGTTTGCATTACTTCAAACGGAAGTTCCGCAACAATGGAGGAATGCCATCATTGCGCCGCCTCGACTGCTCAAACGGAGGCGTGAAAGCAGATGCCGACAACCCAAAAGAATTAAAGAAGGGACCTGTACAAGGGTATATAGTACGACCCTGTTCATCTATGTAATGAATATCCTTGGGATTGTCAAATGCCAGGGAGAAAGTAATGTTATGTGCATTAACCAATACACTGTCTCCATATATCATAGTTGATTCGATGACGGGGCCGGCATATACTGTCGGATAAAAGTTCGTTGCATGGTAGTCCCTTAATGCCTTTACAAAGTCTGTTTTGGGCGGCCCGCCGACACTTAAATACAAGACAACGGCTGTGGGCACCTCCATGGGCTCAGAAAACTCAGCGTAGGCGAAGATCTCGTGATTTCCAGGACCTCCAATGGACATCGGACCACCCCCCAAACACGGTGGACCGACATAGATCTGCCCTACATCCGCATTCGCCATCTGTGTGACCTGTGCCCCACCAGGATGCAGCTGACGAATGATACGGTAGGTACCATAACCTGCCTTACTGTAAGAGAAGTTATACCGTCCCGCAGGCACCTGGCTGAAACTGTAGGCGCCACTGGCATCAGTAGTATCGGCCATGTTCGTGGAATCTATGGTTACTATCACGCCGGAATAATCAGAAAGGGGTGCTCCCGTTGAATCATATACGATCACTTTACCCCTGATATCACCTTTGAGAGGCACATAAACGCCTGTGTCACCAGGCGGCCCCGGAGGCCCCTGTGGCGCATCTTTAGTGCATGAGGATAACGAATAAACTGCTACAAAGCAGCAGATACTGAGAAGGTTTTTGGTGGTCATAACATTAAGAGGTTAATCAAATAGTCAAACAGATTTTACCATGACAGTGCATCCTTGAGTCATATAATAAATTGTCTTGTGCCCCGTATTTTCTGGCGGTAAAAGGCCAACGTAAACTTATAACAGCTATAAACGCTGCTGCATGATGATAAGGTAAATGAAAAATAAAACTGTTGATATTTGGGTGGAATCTATGATCTTTTGAGGTTGATCTTACAAGTATCTTTATACCATTCTATTGGAATCTACATAATAGGATGTAGGTTTACTCAACCAAATCTAACAAAAAATCCGTTCATCTGTTGAGAATCTGGAAAAAAAATTGAAGGGCTGGTGAAGACCGGCTACTGGTAAGCAAAAAAAAGTTGTCCCGGTGTACACTCTTTCACGTTATCGGCGCTTCCAGTCACAGGTCTGACAGCTCATGCAATCCAGTGAGGCGCCGACCGCCATCCCATGCTGAAACCGAAGCTACTTAGCGTAAAAAAAGAGAGGCTATATCATTTTTGACATAGCCTCTCTTTGCAATTATATCTCTACGGAATTAAAGATCTTTTCCGTGACATTGTTTATACTTCTTACCGCTTCCGCAAGGGCAAGGATCATTCCTGCCTACTTTCGGACCTGCTTTCACGGGTTCCTGTTTTACAGGTTCAGCATTGGTTGCATATTCTTCCACCATGGTATGACCGTTACTGTTTTCAAATTCCTGATGGGAAGCACGCATGCGACTCATGTCAGTCTTTTCTTCATGTCCTTCACGGATCTGTGGGGGAGTAGGACGTTGTTGTTCCTGTTCCGGCTGTTGCTGCGGAGGACGGTTGTCTTCCTGAACAGGAATGCCTGATCTGCAGAGGAAAGATACGATCTCACGGCTGGTCTCAACATTCAGATCTTTAAAGAGATTGAATGCTTCGAATTTATAGATCAGCAATGGATCTTTCTGTTCGTATACAGCTCCCTGAACGGATTGTTTCAGGTCGTCCATAGCACGCAGGTGTTCCTTCCATGCATCATCGATCAGTGAAAGGGTAATGCTGCGCTCCAGTGCATTGATAGTTTCATAACCTTTGGTGTCTACTACTTTCTGCAGGTTAGCCAGCACGTTCATACCTCTCTTGCCATCAGTGAATGGAATAGAGATGTTTTCGATATGATGTCCCTGTTCGCGGTGGATCTGCTCAATAACAGGCAGTGTATTCTCCGCGAGTTCAGTTGTTTTACGCTCGTAGCTTTCTTTCGCCTGCTGATAGAGACGGGAAGCGAGTGTATTGATATCTAAACGGGTCAGATCATCCTGGGTAATATCTGTATCGATGGCGAAGTTAACGATCACATCCAGTTTGAATGCTTCATGATCGATAGTATTCTTGTGAGTGGTCACCAGGTTTTCTGCCACATCATAGAAAGCGTTGTCGATATCAATAGCCAGACGTTCGCCAAACAGGGCGTGATTACGTTTATTGTAGATCACTGTACGCTGTTTATTCATTACGTCATCGTATTCAAGCAAACGCTTACGGATACCGAAGTTGTTTTCCTCTACTTTACGCTGCGCTCTTTCGATAGATTTGGTGATCATACTGTGCTGGATCACTTCACCCTCTTTGTAGCCCATACGGTCCATCAGGCCGGCAATACGATCGGAACCGAACATACGCATCAGGTCATCTTCGAGAGATACGAAGAACTGTGAAGTACCGGGATCTCCCTGACGACCGGCACGACCACGTAACTGACGGTCTACACGGCGGCTTTCATGGCGTTCTGTACCGATGATGGCCAGACCACCCGCTTCTTTCACACCTGCTCCGAGTTTGATATCCGTACCACGACCTGCCATGTTGGTAGCGATGGTAACAGCGCTGGCTAAACCAGCCTCTGCTACGATCTGTGCTTCACGGGCGTGCTGTTTAGCGTTCAGTACGTTGTGCTGTACCTTTTCGAAGGTGAGCATCTTGCTCAGCAATTCGGATACCTCTACGGAAGTGGTACCTACCAGTACCGGACGGCCAGCAGCCTGCAATATCTTGATCTCTTCTATAACAGCTTTGTACTTGTCGCGTTTGGTTTTGTAAACCAGGTCTTCCGCATCTTTACGGGTAATAGGCAGGTTGGTAGGAATGGTTACCACATCCAGCTTATAGATTTCCCAGAACTCACCGGCTTCTGTGGTAGCCGTACCGGTCATACCTGCCAGTTTGTGATACATACGGAAGTAGTTCTGCAGGGTTACGGTAGCGAAGGTCTGTGTAGCGGCTTCCACTTTCACATTTTCCTTTGCTTCGATTGCCTGGTGCAGACCATCGGAGTAACGACGGCCATCCAGGATACGGCCTGTCTGTTCGTCAACTATTTTCACTTTACCTTCCATCACCACATATTCCACGTCTTTATCAAAGAGGGTATATGCTTTCAGCAACTGCTGTACGGAGTGGATACGGTCAGATTTCTGAGCGAAGTCCTGCAGGAGGGTCTCCTTGCGGCGCAGTTTTTCATCTGCGGATTCTTTGCTCTTTTCTATCTCTGCTATCTCAGAGCCAACGTCAGGCATGATGAAGAAGTGAGGGTCTTCACCAGCTTTGGTGATCAGACCGATACCTTTTTCAGTCAGGTCTACGCTGTTGTTTTTTTCGTCGATAGTGAAGTACAGTTCTTCATCTACTTTCGGCATTTCACGTTGCTGATCTGCCAGGTAGTAGTTTTCAGCTTTCTGTAACAGCACTTTTACACCAGGTTCGCTGAGGTATTTGATCAGGGCGCTGTTCTTTGGTAAACCACGCCATGCACGCATCAGGGACAGACCGCCGGTTTTCGGATCGTCTTTACCTTCACCGATCAGTTTTTTAGCTTCGATGAGGAACTGGTTGGTCGCTCTGCGTTGTGCATCCACCAGCTGCTGGATACGTGGTTTCAGTGCGTAGAACTCCTGTTCTTCTCCACGTGGGATAGGACCGGAGATGATGAGCGGGGTACGCGCATCGTCGATCAGTACGCTATCCACCTCATCGACCATTGCGAAGTGGTGTTTACGCTGTACCATTTCGTCCGGAGTATGCACCATGTTATCACGCAGGTAGTCAAAGCCGAACTCATTATTTGTACCATAGGTAATATCCGCGAGGTACGCATTGCGGCGCTCAGGGGTATTAGGCTGGTGTTTATCAATACAATCTACTGTAACGCCGAGGAATTCGAAGATAGGGCCATTCCATTCAGAGTCACGACGGGCCAGGTAGTCGTTCACTGTTACCACGTGCACACCTTCACCGCCCAGGGCGTTCAGGTAAGCAGGGAGGGTAGATACGAGGGTTTTACCTTCACCCGTAGCCATTTCAGAGATCTTACCCTGATGGAGCACCATACCACCTATGAGCTGTACATCATAGTGTATCATGTTCCAGGTAACGATACTGCCGGCAGCGGTCCAGCTGTTCTTCCACGTCACATTGTCACCTTCTATAGTGACATAATCCCCCTTTTTCACTGCCAGCTGCCTGTCTAATGGGGTAGCCGTAGCTGTGATAGTAGCGTTCTGTGAAAAACGGCGTGCAGTTTCTTTTACAACGGCGAAAGCCTCAGGCATGATCTCCTTCAGTACTTCTTCCAGTTGAGTATCACGATCTTTCTTTAGTTTATCAATCTCCTGATAGATAGTATCTTTCTCTGCTACGTCATGTACATTTTCGGCCGCAGCTTTCTTTTCGGCAATGGTACCGTCAATTTTTGACAGATGCGTACTGATACGCAGGCGGAACTCCTGCGTTTTGTTGCGCAGCTGGTCTACAGGAAGGGATTGCAGTTTTTCAAACGCGTCATTGATCTGCTTCACCAAAGGCTCGATGGCTTTGATATCTCTCTCCGACTTGTGCCCGCCAAAAAGTTTAGTTAAAAAACCTAACATGTTGTGTTTATTACGAATGATTGTTAAAACAGTTGTACAGTCAAAGGACGATAGTCCTATCGTGCCCGACTACCTTACCCAAATATTGTGCTTATGAAGCATCGGATGACAAGCTGTCAGACTTAGACCCGGTTTTGGCAAGGCCTGTAAAATTATGAATTATTTGCACATAGTGAAGGCTAAATGCCGTATTATGGCAGCAGGAAGCGATTTTTAAAGGGAAAGCAGCAGGGCAGGGCTGTTTAAAAGACGCCAGAGCTGCTGAAGGCTGCAAAAAAGCCGCCCTGAATAAACAAGACGGCTTCAAATGTTAAAATACTGTTATTTAATCCCACCAGAGGAATAAGCGCCTGGTTTGCAGCATTTCAGCGGCCAGGTTCTCTACCGTTTCTGTTCCCTGCTCCGTCAGATCGGGACAGAATGCCGATACTTCGTTCGCAAACGACAGTGCCGCAGGGGATGTGAGTTTAAGCAGATGTACCTCTACCCAGTCAGCGTCAGCACCGGTGATCTCAAAGGGCTGTTGCTCGTACCATTCATGTAATTTCAACATGATGCTGTCATTGCTGATATTATAATTTGCTCCCGTGGTGGCCCGGAATTTTACAATATCGAATTGATTTTTACTCTTCAGGACTGCAAATTTATCAGGCGTAGTGCCAAAGTTTTCTTCTGATTTGAACAGCAGATATCCCTGATTTTTTAATGATGTTCTGAGCTGCTCGTAATGTTCTGCATTATCTACATTTACTTCATACTCGAATTGCAGGGCATCTCCCAGTGTAGTGTTGTTAATTCCCTCGTCGGATGTTGGTTTTAATCTGTTAATGTTGCCAGGTACTGTTTCTCTTAGTGCGTCAATAATTGCATGGTCGTAATGCATAGCGTCTGCCAGTGCGTAGTCTTTTGCTGAGGAGGGAAATTTCTGTTTCCCGGATACACCACAGCCGCATAGCACGGTTGCCAGCGATAAGGATAATAGGATTCTACTCATAGGATATTTCTGAAATATTAAATAAAAGTACAAAATGTTTATATAGCGGACTGATGAAGAATTGTCACTACTCACTGTATCGTCTTCGTGATTTTCAGACAGAACGGCGGTCGGTGTATTAATAGCCGGCTTGATATCGCTTTGATAACGCTCATTCTACGTTGATCCTACGTTCATGAACGTAGGATCAACGTAGAATGAGCGTTATCAAAGCGATATCAAAGCGAATTCAAATGCTCCGAAAAGGTAAACTTTCAGGACTAAGAGACGGTTCACGTGAGTTGCATATAAGTTGCATATGATCAGGATCTTCCTCCGTTCTTCTTCCGTTAAAAACGGAGGAAGAACGGAGGAAGAACGGAGGAAGATCCTGGTCATATGCAAACCGTATGCAGGAAATATACAAGGTTTTATAAAGTATAAATAAGCATTTTCTATTGTCTGTGGGGACAGATATTTGCGTTTTGTCCCCACATTTTTGCGTGTTGTATACACGTTTTTGCGTCTTGTGTACATTGCCCGAAAAGGCGCGAATAGTTGTGCTAATATTGCATCAGCAATCGCGGTCAACCGGGCGGCAGCTGAGGTAGGAGAGGGCGCCTCTTGCGGAAGTAGTGCACCGGCACTACCGGCAATAAAAGGTAGATGATGGCGAGAGGACAAGGAGAGAACAAGCAGAGAAGACGCAGAGAACAAGCAGAGAACAAACGCCGGAAAGAAACCAAATGTCATCAACAAAACATAATAGGACTCCGTTAGAAGTCCCAGTGTTTGTAGCCCGGGGTGCAATCCCGGGGAGCGGGGTATAACCGGGGGACGTTTTCGTATCGTGGGTGATAACCAGGGAACGCGTTTGTAACGTGCGGTGATAACCGGGGAACGCGTTCGTATCGCGGGTGATAACCCCGGGATGGTGTTGTTTATAATTTCGGATATACCCCGGGGAATTGATGACACATTTCAACAACACGTTCAACCGGTAAACCCGGACGAATTACGGACGGCGAAGCGACGAAGAAGCGACGGCGAAGCAACGAAGAAACATTATTCCTCCGGAGCGAACCCATCACCCAGTGAACTACCTCTCCTTTTAACCCCATTTGGCAGATGATCGGCACAAGGTAGAGGTGCGGTCCAGCAAAGTCCATTAGGCGTCGTATTCACCGGAAAGGCCGCATTGTGTTGAATAATTTCAGTAGGGGCATAAGGCACAGGCATTAACAAGGTACCGGTGGGCGGGGCCGCTGCAATCATCTTTTCCTGGACGAATACTTTATGCAGATGATACCGCAATGCCAGTGTACCCGCCTGGAACAACAATGTAACACACAAAACCGGGATATAGACCTGCCGTAATTGCAGTTTTGGGAAGCAGAATAGCGCTGTCAGTATCACCAGGGGAGCCAGGTAGCTATAGCCAAAACGGGGATCCGGAGCCTGTTTCAGCCAGAAACAGCAACCCAGTAACAGAAAGACATATAGGGGGACAAAACCGGCCGGCAATTGTTTACGACGGATAAATACCAGTATTGGCGACGCCATCGTGGCTAATACAAGCGCTTTATCATATATGCGGAGACTATGCAGGAACCAGGTGCTGAATTGTTGTAAGGTACTCTCGGAAAAGTACCGGGGAATATCCGCCACGCGGTAAATGGCAAAAACGGTGATGTCCAGCCGGGTGGAGCGTATGACGGATGTCGGTACTGCCCATCCGGTATGAAACAGGTCAGGCATTTCCATGGGGAAAAGCAGGTAACCGGAGAAAATGACATTTCTGACTAACCAGGGGGCCAGGATCACTATACCGATACCGCAAAGGATCAGTAACTGAGCGTAATTTTTCTGACGTAATACCTGCCAGTACATCAGGACTGTCAACACAAGTATTGGAATGGAAGATACCTTTACTGTCAGCAGAAAGATAGGCGCCAGCAACATGAACACGCCATTGTTGCTTTGAAGAGGAGGTGTGCCCGCTGCGCTTTTCTCCAGCCAGCTCACGATCACCAGGCAACTGATATAGTAAATAGCTGTATCTGCAGCTGGGGCAATAATGTAGTAGGCGCCAAACTGCGGCATATTGATCATCACCAGCAGGCCTGCTTTCAGTAAGGCGATGAAATTGGCATCCTGCTTACGGGGAAGCAGGTATAATACGGTCAGCAGGTATAATACACCATTGAGGCGGTTATCAGCAATACCATTCAGCCAGGAAAAGTTGAAAACGGCTGAAAGTACATGCCAGTGTGAATTATAACCAAAACGCTCATGCAGGTTAGCCAATCCCGGTACCGCTTTATAGTGCTGCATCCATTTGATGAACTGTGCATAGTACAGTCCCTCGTCGTAAGTGAAAGGCTGCTGTGCAGACAGGTACAGTACGTATATGATGGCTGCGCCGGCCAGCAACTGCCGGCTTCTTCCTGCACTGCGTGCTTCTGCTGCATAATCCGATACCTGCTTGTGAATGGCGGTACGCTGGAACATATAGCATAACAATCCTGCCACCAGTATAATACCATGTGCCAGACCAGCCAGCGGCATGAAAATGGACAGGCCGGAAGCGATAACAGTGATGGCAAAAAAGCCATTGAGTGTTATCAGTGAGAAATGAGGTTGTGCGGGAATATTCTTCAGTATCCTGTTATGTAGAAATTGCTGCAGCGTATATCCATACAGGAATGACAGTATAATGATATACAGGAATTTAACTAACAGGAATAACATAATAATGGAATAATAAAATGATGTATTGGATTACTTATTGAGCTGTACAACTTTTTTCTGCCGGGAGAAAATATTGTACTTCAGAATGCAGTAAATAGCACGGAAACCGTCTTTGTAGTTGATCTTTTTCCCTTCTGCGTAAGTACGGCCATAATAAGCAATACCTACTTCGTATATACGAATGCCAGGTACACGGCTGATCTTGGCAGTTACTTCCGGTTCAAATCCGAAACGGTTTTCCTTCAGATCGATCTGTTTGATGACGGAGCTGCGGAACAGTTTATAGCAGGTCTCCATATCCGTCAGATTCAGATTGGTGAGCGCATTGGAAAGGAAGGTCAGGAACTTGTTCCCGATAGTATGCCAGAAGAAGAGGATACGGTGAGGACCGTCTCCCATGAAACGTGAGCCATATACGACGTCAGCTACACCCTGTAACATTGGCTTCAGCAGGCGGTTATACTCTTCCGGGTTATATTCCAGATCAGCGTCCTGTATAATAGTGAAGTCACCGCTGGCCTGCTGGATACCAGTACGCAGGGCGGCGCCTTTACCTTTGTTCACTTCGTGACGTACATATTGCAGCTTCACGTGCGGAAAGGCCACGCGGAAACGTTCAACTTCTCCACCGGTGTTATCTTTTGAATGATCATCTACCACCACCAGTTCTTTCTGCACGTCACCGGCCAGCGTTACCGCCTGCACCCTTTCAAGGATATCGTAGATATATCTTTCTTCATTGTAAGCCGGAATGATCACGGAAAGCAGTTGTGACATAATGACAATTTTCTTATCGCTGCGGCCATTTAGCCGTAAACGTGTGCAAAGAAGCGAAAAAAGTATGTAGAAAAAAAATATTAATAGGTCAGCTCGTTTGGAAAAAATATTTATTTATTAACGACCATTTAACACTATCATTTGTTACAACACTTTACCTTTACATTATTAGGGTTTTCATAGGATAGTAAAACAAGAGCCGGATAGTCTTATTTGGCTCTTTCTTTTTTTATAAATATCTGTTTTTTAATCTATTATTTATCTTTCTCTTATGTGTTATTCCTCACCGGAATCACGTGTTGCTGTATACCAAATAGTATCAATTGTAACACTTTCGTAGGACAAAAATAACCATTTTTGTAGGTAGTTGTACCTAATATCTTCATGAAAATATCACACAAAAATGTGGCAGGAGTTTTCTACATTTAAGGTTTTTGCCGGCCAGTGCAGCGCGTACGTTATGAACAGGTACCCGAGGGGGTACTATCGTGCTCATGGATACTTCCGGCGATTTTAGCGGTAAGAACGGGAAGCCCATTGTCCATTACAATACGATGGGAGTTATATTACCCTGCCGGAAGAAGGGGCAGCCAGCGGTAGAGATAGCGGGATTGCGCCGGCAGCAGTTCGTATTTAAAAAATGTACAGGTCAGACTTTTCATGCAGGAGGTGTGAGAAACCCTCATGCTTGTTGCATTTTGCGTATTATATTGATTGTTGCCTGTACTTTTTTATATATTAGACGGCGGAAAAGCTCTTTTCCTGCTTCTTCCACGTTAAATGGTCTTAGAAGACAACTCAAAACCTATAAAGAATAAAACGTTTTGCCAATGAACCGTAAGTTAAGAATGGGAATGATCGGAGGCGGTAAGGATGCCTTCATCGGAGCAATCCATCGTATTGCTGCCAATATGGATGGACTGATCGAATTGAAAGCTGGCGCCCTGAGTGTAAATCCTGAAACGGCCCTGGAATCAGGAAAGATGTTATTCCTGGACCCTGCCCGCACGTACACTGACTATAAGACCATGCTGGAGAAAGAGGCTGCATTACCAGAGCATGAAAAGCTGGACTTTATCACCATCGTAACACCCAACTTCGCACACTTCGAGCCTGCGATGATGGCGCTGGACAAAGGCTTTAACGTAGTGATCGAAAAACCGATCACTTTCAACCTCGATGAAGCCAAACAATTAAAGGCGAAAGTAGAGCAGACTGGCCTGACCCTGTTGCTCACACATACCTATACCGGTTATCCGCTGGTAAAACAGGCCCGCCGTATGGTGGCTGAAGGCGCCCTGGGCAAGATCCGTAAGGTATGGGTGGAATATCCACAGGGTTGGCTGAGCAGACCAACTGAAAAAGATAGTGCCGGCGCTGCCTGGAGAACTGACCCTAAACGTTCCGGTAAGAGCGGATGTTTCGGTGATATCGGTACCCACGCTGCTAACCTGGCGGAATATATCAGCGGATTGAAGATCGAAAAGCTTTGCGCTGACCTGCACATTATGGTAGAAGGCCGTGGTCTGGATGATGATGGCGCTGTGCTGCTCCGTTTTGACAATGGTGCTGCTGGTGTGCTGATGGCATCACAGGTGGCTGCTGGTGAAGAAAATGCACTGAAGATCAGGATATATGGTGAGAAAGGTGGTCTGGAATGGGCGCAACAGGAGCCTAATACCCTGCTGGTAAAATGGCTGGACAAACCAACTGAAATATATCGTGCCGGCGGCAACTATGGTGGCTACCAGAGCAGCTATGCCATTCATAATACCCGTACACCGGGCGGACATCCGGAAGGATACCTGGAAGCATTCGGTAACCTGTACCGCAACTTCGCACAGACATTACAGGCGAAACTGGACGGAAAGACCCCGGCTCCGGAATCACTCGACTTCCCTGGCGTAGAAGAGGGCATCCGTGGTATGGCATTCATCGACAACGTGGTTCGTTCCAGCCAGAGCACTGAGAAATGGACAACGTTTGAAATCTAATTAATAAAGGCACGTATGAAAACAATTAAAGGACCTGGAATTTTCCTGGCACAGTTTCTCGGAGACACTGCGCCTTTCAATAGCCTGGAGAGCATCTGTAAATGGTCGGCGGGATTAGGATTTAAAGGTGTACAGATCCCTACCTGGGATCCCCGTATGATAGACCTGCAAAAGGCTGCTGAGAGCAAGACCTATGCAGACGAGATCAAGGGTATCGTAAATGCGGCAGGGCTGGAGATCACTGAGTTGTCCACGCACCTGCAGGGACAGCTGGTGGCGGTACATCCTGCTTACAATGAACTGTTTGATGGTTTTGCTCCTGCCGATAAAAGGGGCAATGCAGCTGCCCGTACTGAATGGGCGGTAAATCAGCTGAAATATGCCGCAAAGGCAAGCCGTAACCTGGGCCTGAACGCACATGCTACCTTCAGTGGTGCATTGCTCTGGCATACGGTATATCCCTGGCCACAACGTCCGGCAGGACTGGTGGAAACAGGCTTTAAAGAACTGGCCAATCGCTGGCTGCCGATCCTGAATGAGTTTGATGCCAATGGTGTAGACCTCTGTTATGAGATCCATCCGGGCGAAGACCTGCACGATGGTATTTCTTACGAGCGTTTCCTGGAGGCTACCGGCAATCACAACCGCGCCTGCCTGCTGTACGATCCGAGCCATTTCGTGCTGCAATGCCTGGATTACCTGGAATACATCGATATCTATCACGAGAAGATCAAAATGTTCCACGTAAAAGATGCAGAATTCAATCCTACCGGCCGTTCCGGCGTATATGGCGGCTACCAGGGATGGATTGACCGTCCGGGACGTTTCCGTTCACTGGGAGATGGTCAGGTAGACTTTAAAGGCGTCTTCAGTAAGCTGACCCAATACGATTACAGTGGTTGGGCAGTGATGGAGTGGGAGTGCTGTATCAAACATCCGGAGGATGGTGCAAAAGAAGGTGCGCCGTTCATCCAGAACCACATTATCCGTGTAACTGAAAAAGCCTTTGACGACTTTGCAGGCGGCGGAGCTGATGAAGCCCTGAACAGAAAAGTATTAGGGCTGTAAGGTAGAGCGGTCAGCTGCAGATAAACAGTCATGAATGGGGAATAAGGGGACTGCTCATCATATAAAATATACACTGTTGTATAATGATGAGTATATTACCTTCCGGTCATTCGTAAAGCGTGATGCGATGCTGCTTTCGTTGGGATTATACCACAGGTAACAGAGCATGCTTATGTAAGTAATGCATGTTTTTTTATACTAGTCAATTTGTATTTAGGAACTTATAAACGATTGTAAAATGAGAATGCGTTTTTTGGCGCCGGTTGTATTATGTGCTGTAGTGCTGGCCTCCTGCGGTGGCGGCAGCAGCGAGAAACAAACTGAAAAGAAAGAAGAATCTGCCAGCGAAACACCGGCAGACAATTCAATGGTAACTCCAGGGGCAGCTGAAGCTGCGGCTTCCAAAGGAGCAGCCCTGATAGAGCAGAAGGATTGTAAAACCTGCCATAAAGTAGATGCTAAGCTGGTAGGTCCGGGTTACAATGAAGTAGCAAAGAAATATGAAGCTACTGAAGAGAACATCGAAATGCTGGCTAATAAAGTGATCAGCGGTGGTAGCGGTCATTGGGGTGAAGTAGCTATGACGCCTCATGCTGACCTGTCCAAAGATGATGCTAAGGAAATGGTAAAATATATCCTGACGCTGAAATAGTCGTCAGACGGCATTTTATATTGGTCTCTCAGCTTTCTAAATTAACTATCATATATAGCCGGTAGTTGCCTGTTCTGCCAACAGTGGGACAGTACTGCAACTATCGGCTATAGAAAAACTCAATTTGCAATGAAGCACATTATTCCCGTTCTGGCACTCAGTCTGATTACTCTCTCCACATCCGCACAGGAATTGAATACCCTCACCGCTAAAGAAAAGAAAGCGGGCTGGAAATTATTGTTCAACGGTAGCAATACCGAAGGCTGGCACACTTATCTGCAGAAAGATGCAAGTGCTGCCTGGAAAGTGCAGGACGGTGCACTGGCACTGGACCAGGAAGCCAAGAAGAACGGCGCTCCTGGTGGTGACCTGGTAACCAACGATGAGTACGAAAATTATGAATTAACCCTGGAGTGGAAGATCTCTGAAGGCGGTAACAGCGGTATCATTTTCGGCGTGCACGAAGATCCGCAGTTCAAAGCTACTTACCTCACCGGTCCTGAAATGCAGGTACTGGATGACGCTAAACACCCGGATGGTAAATACCCTAAACATAATTCCGGCGATCTGTACGACCTGAAGAAATCCGAGAAGAATGCTGTAAAACCTACAGGTGAGTGGAACAAGGTAAAGATCCTGAAGAAAGACGGTAAGCTGACCTTCTGGCTGAATGGTGTTAAAACCGTAGAAACCACCATGGGCAGCGAAGAGTGGAAAACATTGCTGGCCAACAGTAAATTCAAGACCTGGAAAGGCTTCGGCGAATATGCAAAAGGTCATATCGCTCTCCAGGATCATGGTAATGAGGTATGGTACCGTAACATCAAGATTCACGTACTGTAATACTACATACTCATGAGCAAGAACCACGTAAGAAAAACTACACTTTCGTTCCGTACGGAAGAACATCATAACCTGGCTTCCAACAAAGCAGGTAAAATAAGCATGGTCCCTTTCAGGACGGGACCATGCTTTATTGTAGCCCTTCTGCTGGCATTGGTTATCACGACAGATAGCTATGCAGCATCCTTCAAAAAGTCTCCCCGCTTACTGGTATTTTCCAAAACCGCCGGTTTCCGTCACGACTGTATCCCCGTTGCCAGACTGGCAATGATCAAACTGGGACAGGAGAATGGTTTTGCTGTAGATACAACAGAAGATGCCAGCGTGTTCAACGAGAAAGATCTGAAGCGCTATGCCGCAGTATTGTTCCTCAATACAACCGGTAATGTGCTGAATGATGAACAGCAGGCAGCGATGGAAAAATACATTCATAACGGTGGCGGGTATATGGGCATCCATGCAGCTACCGATACTGAATATGAGTGGCCCTGGTACAATAAACTGGCAGGTGCATGGTTCACCAGCCATCCTAAACAGCAACAGGCTACTTTGCTGGTGGTGGATCGTAACAACGATGCAACCCGCCACCTGCAGGAGAAATGGTCACGCTGGGATGAGTGGTACAACTTTAAAGACCTCAACCCGGATGTGCATGTGTTGATCAAAATTGATGAAAGCTCCTATGAAGGTGGGAAGAACGGAGATAATCATCCGATGAGCTGGTACCACGATTTTGAAGGAGGCCGTGCTTTTTATACTGAATTAGGCCATACTAAAGAGTCCTATGCCGATCCGGTATACCTGCAGCATGTATTGGGTGGTCTGCGCTATGCGATGAATTTAAAAGCCAAGAAATAAAGGATTAGTCCCTTTGCGGGATACGTCGTATAGAGTCGCCGTATCCCGTATTATCAATCAACATAAAAAATATCATGCAAATCAGGTACGTAATGATGGTGCTGGTATTACTGGGAACAGTAATGTCCGGCTGCCAGAAGAAAACCCGGCCCGGTAATCCAAGAGTACTGGTGTTCACTAAAACCGCCGGTTTCCGGCATGCTTCTATCCCGGCAGGAATCCAGGCTATTCAGAAATTGGGAAAAGAAAATGGCTTTGAAGTAGATACTACGGAGAACGCCGCCAATTTTACCGAAGATTCCCTGCAGAAATATGCAGCGGTGATCTTTCTGAATACCACTGGTGATGTATTGAACAATTACCAGGAAGCAGATTTCGAAAGATATATTCAGTCAGGCGGTGGCTTCGTGGGCATCCACGCTGCGACTGATACTGAATATGAGTGGGGGTGGTATGGTGAGCTGGTAGGTGCTTATTTCGATAATCATCCTGCCGGTACCCACAAGGCCAAACTGACGGTGAAGGACAAAACATTCCAGGCCACAGCTACGCTGCCTGATACATGGGAACATACCGACGAATGGTACAATTTTAAGAAGATCAACAAGAATACACACGTGTTGATCACAGTAGATGAAAAGACCTACGAAGGCGGTACCAACGGACCTGATCATCCTATCAGCTGGTACCACGATTTCGATGGAGGCCGTGCTTTTTATACAGAGCTAGGGCATACCAATGAATCATATACGGAACCGCAGTATCTCGCACACATCCTGGGTGGTATAAAATACGCTATCGGTAAAAATACCATGCTGGATTATGCACAGGCTACTACCTTGCGTGTGCCGGAAGAGAACAGGTTCACTAAGAACACGCTCATCTCAGGCGAGTTTTTCGAGCCAACTGAAATGACCATCCTGCCTGATCTCAGCATCCTGGTAGCGCAACGCCGGGGAGAGATCATGTATTACAACCAGGCTAGTCACAAACTGACACAGGCGGGTTTCCTGCGGGTATATTATAAAACTGAAACTCCTAATGTAAATGCAGAAGAAGGTGTGCTGGGTATGAGTGCAGACCCTGATTTTGCTAAGAACCATTATGTTTATATCTATTATTCTCCGGCAGATACTTCCGTGAACCGCTTGTCCCGTTTCAGGTTTGAGAACAACGTGCTGGATTCTTCATCTGAAAAGATCATCCTCCAGCTGTATTCTCAACGTAATATCTGCTGCCATACAGGTGGTTCTATCACCTTTGGTCCCGGAGGTCTGTTGTACGTGTCTACAGGCGATAACAGTACACCGTTTGACGAGCCGGGGCAGAAATATGTCAGCAATGGATATGCACCACTGGATGACCGTCCGGGACACCTGCAGTATGACGGTCGCCGTACATCTGCCAACACCAACGACCTGCGCGGAAAGATCCTGCGTATAAAGATCAACGAAGATGGTACTTACAGCATTCCGGAAGGGAACCTGTTCAAACCAGGTACGCCAAATACACGCCCTGAGATCTACGCAATGGGTACACGTAACCCTTACCGTATTTCTGTAGACCGTAAGAATGGATATCTCTACTGGGGTGAAGTAGGACCGGATGCCAACAACGACGATCCTAACCGTGGTCCGCGTGGTTATGATGAGATCAATCAGGCGAAGAAGCCCGGTAACTTTGGTTATCCGATGTTTGTAGGTAACAACTACGCCTACCATCTGTATGACTATGAAACAGGTAAGAGCGGCGCTGCTTTTGATCCTGCGAAGCCTGTGAACAATTCCCGCAATAATACCGGTATCAAGAACCTGCCACCGGCACAGCCGGCCTTCATCTGGTATCCTTATGCAAAATCGCCCGACTTCCCGTCAATGGGTAGCGGCGGCCGTAATGCAATGGCGGGACCTGTGTACTACAATGAATTCTATCCGAAGGAAACACGTTTCCCGGATTATTATAACAACAAATTCTTCATCTACGACTGGGTACGCGGCTGGATCAAAGCGGTGAGCTTTGACAAGGACTTCAACCTATCCAAGACAGAAGATTTTATACCGCATACAAAATTCAATGCCATCATCGATATGGAAATGGGGCCTGATGGTCGCCTTTATTTATTGGAATATGGCAATGGATGGTTTAGCAAGAATAAAGATGCCGGACTGTCCCGTATAGACTATAATGGTGGCAACCGTGCACCCGTAGCAGAGATCCATGTGGATAAACTGTCGGGAGGTCTGCCATTTAAAGCAAAACTGAGTGCGAAAGGATCTTCTGATCCTGATGGCGATCAGCTGACATATGTGTGGTACCTGGGCAATGGCAACAAGAAAGAAACCAAAGAGCCGGAAACAGAAGTGACTTATACTACCCCGGGTGAATATGCGGTATCCGTAGAAGTGCTGGATGGTAACGGTGCAAGCACCCGTAGTAGTGGTATAGAGTTGTATGCAGGTAATGAAACACCGGAAGTAAAGGTGAGCATAACTGGCAACCAGATGTTCTATTTCCTGGGCAAACCTGTTGCTTACAGTGTAAGTGTGAAGGATAAAGAAGATGGTTCTACTGCAGATGGTAAGATCGATGCTGCTAACCTGTATATCAGGGCCGACTATATGGAAGGTAATGATAAAGCTGGTATTCCTCAGCAGGGACATCAGATCATTACTGGTGCTATTGCCGGTAAGAACATGGTGGAATCAGGCGATTGTAAGACCTGTCATAAAGCAGATGAAAAATCTATCGGACCAAGCTTCAAACAGGTAGCAGAGAAATATAAAGATGATCCGAAAGCGCCTGATTACCTGGCAGATAAGATCATCAAAGGTGGTGGTGGTGTATGGGGCGAAACAGCGATGTCTGCACACCCTACCATAACACAGTCAGAGGCACATCAGCTGGTAGAATATGTTATGTCATTAGGTGGTAATACCAAGGCTGCACCATCATTGCCGGTAAGCGGTACTGTGGATGCTACAGCGGGTAAACCTGAAAAAGACAATGGTGTGTTGTACCTGATGGCCAGCTATACTGATAAAGGTGGTCCTGGTATCAAACCTATTACAGGTACGGATGCGATCACGCTGAGAAGTCCGAAAATACCTGCAGCATCATTTGATAAATCAGATGGTGTTTCTACCTTCGAATTTGATGGCAAGAAACTGTTGATACCTGCCGGCAGTGGATGGGCTACTTATAAGAATCTTGATCTTACGGCAGTGAGTGGTATTAACATCAACTATTTCACACAGGAGCCATTGCAGCATGGTTATATCGTGGAGATATTCCTGGATAAGGCAGATGGCCTGAAACTGGGAGAAGCGATCATTGGAGTGGGAGCTAAAGGAATGGCGCCTAATGCGGCGTTGATCTCTTTCGCACCGGTGACAGATGGCAAGAACCATACTTTGCATGTAGTGATTAAAGCTGCTGATCCGGCAGAGAAGACGGGGCTGGGAATATTGACGTTCCAGTTGATGAGTAAGTAGTATTAATTATCAGATAAAAACGAGCCCGTGTCTTTTGATACGGGCTCGTTTTTTTTTGCATAAGTAGCTTCGGTTTCAGTATGGGATGTCGGTCGGCGCCATGAACACCGTCGCCTGCGAAATAGTCGTCCGGTACTTCTTTTATATTACATGGCATGGTGGCCATTGATCAGTTCATTGATCACAAAAGGAACGGTCTTTAAGCAGGGTGAAAAAGGATGCTTTCATTTGAGTGCTTTGGGTGTGAATTTGTTTAACCAGATAGAAAATTAGTGGTATCAGTGGTAGCGCTTAGTCTCTTCCTATTATATATGGGTTATTTTCTTCTTTAACTTATATGTAATTGGTAGTTAAATATATGTAATTCTGCCTGTGCATTCCCTGTGGATAACTTGCCCATAAAATCGTTCACTACGCATAACGGATAGTAAGTGCCTGGCTAATTTTGATATTGTTAAGCCAAAATAACCATTTATGAGGACCACTGTGCAATTGAACCGAATACAAACACTGTTTAACCTGGAAGGGATGATGATCCCTATACCTGCCCGCAAATCAAACACATTTTAACTATTTAATTGATTGAGGATATTCCTCGGACC
The DNA here is from genome assembly GCF_900142925.1 of Chitinophaga sp. CF418. GTDB lineage: Bacteria > Bacteroidota > Bacteroidia > Chitinophagales > Chitinophagaceae > Chitinophaga. The sequence goes on along the minus strand of NZ_FRCN01000001.1, from coordinate 1,019,585 downwards.
TGTTCGACCGCATTTAATCACCACTGTCCATGCCTTCCGGTGATTTGGATGCGGACGGATAGCTACTATTTCATCACAACTAAAAGTATCAGAGCTATATGAGAGGACAACAATCACTTTTCGATAATTATATTGAAAAGCCTGTTAAGAAAACAACCCGGAAGGGGCGTTCTGCTGATATGATCGCACTCAGGGACGAATGCTTGCTATACCGTTACTATTATCACATCAAATTACAGGGGAAGCGGTACGATATGGCGCTGCATGAATTGTCGACCGAATTCTGGATCAAGAACAGCAACATTATTTACCGCCTGCAATGTAATAGTGAAAGATTGGAGCAGATCATGAAAGAGGAGCAACCGGATTTAAAGCAATTAAGAGTATTATATCCCTGGTGGGCATGGTAAGGATAAACAAAAAACGCTGCAGATTCTGCAGCGTTTTTTGTTTTATTTAGTCGCTCGCTTTTCCTGATGTACAGGCGACCGCAGGATCCCGGGTGCAGGGTATAGTTTGATAGATGATCTGTCCTGACCACTTTTATTTCCCCGTCTTTATCTATAAATAGTCTTAGGGGAGTATGTCCGGTGGTGGTGTAGGGATCTCGCTTGTAACAGCAGGCACAGGGTACTCATTAAAGTTGAGGCTATAGGTGAGCACACGCACACGGAATGCATCGTGTTTGTCTGTTGTGGTGAGTGCCCGTATCCGGAACGCATCCCCTCTGTCTTCTGTGATCGTTTTGATACGTGTTAAGGGCGCTATTGCACCATTCGTCCATCCCTGTAATGCCCGGTGCAATTGCAGCTCTGCCTCGTAAAAGGCCAGCGCTGTGGGAGTATCCAGGAACGTGACACCGTCTGCCACTGTGATCTGCGTGGCCAGCCTGCATTGCAGCTCACCGGATACGGCTTGTGCATAACCAGTTAGCTCCGCATACGCGAGGTTGGTGAAATCAATAAATAAGCAGGGCCATTGGGAAGGGGCGCCATTGTAATTCTCCGTTTGAGAAAGTTCGGGGTATACGTCTTTAATCAAAGGTGCTTTCTCTCCAATAAGTGTTTCCAGTGAAAGGAAAAGATTCGAAAATAAACTATCCATTCTTTATTATTTAAAGTGATCAATTTCCGGTATAAAGGTCGGTGCAATTGGTTTCTTTTCCTTCGGCACTTTTAATGATTGGACAGCGGATGAAGTATGATTATGCAATAGAAGAATAAGCATTGTTTCCTGATTTTTTCAGCATGCGCCGATGTTGTTCCTTTGTATTGTAATCGCTTGCTGACACAGTAAGTAAAGTGTGAAAGAGGCAGTTTGTGAAAGTTATAATGTTAACCTCAGATGTTATTATTAAATACAATTGTACATGCAGATCCTGAGCAGACCGTCTTACAGCGGCTTGGCGACCAGGCATTCTCGGTGATCGTTTTAATTGGTATTGCATGGATCCTATGGAAACGCCAGATAAAACTGGAAGACCGTTTAACCCAATACCTGGATGACGACCGCGAGAAAATGATGGGCGTGATAGAGAACAACACGAAAGTGATGGAGCGGCTGGAAGATGTGCTGAACAGGAGTAACCCCAGGTAAGAAATGAGAAGAATAGATTTTATTGTTATCCATTGTACTGCAACCCCTCAGGATACCCGTCCTGAAGCCATCCAGCACTATTGGAAAGAAAATCTCAAATGGAAAAATCCCGGTTACCACTACCTGATAGAAGCATCGGGTGATGTAAGGCAACTGGCTACTGAAGAGCGTATCTGTAACGGCGTAGCAGGACATAATGCAAATAGCATCCACGTCAGTTATATCGGCGGGGTAGATGCTGATAACAAGCCATTGGACAACAGAACGCCTGCGCAGCGGCAATCAATGCGGGTATTGATCATGAAGTTGAAGAAACAGTATCCGCAAGCGCAAATCCAGGGCCACCGGGATTTTCCATTTGTTAAGAAAGCGTGCCCCGGTTTTGATGCACGCCAGGAGTTCAGCGATTTATAAAAAATATACCTATGACATTTTGTAGAAAGACCGGATCAAAGATCAAACAGGTATTGCAACAGTTTGATTCTTTCATCGAACGGTACGCTGAAGAAGCGCTGCAGGTGACGAAGATCATCCAATCAGCGCTGGAAAGCCCGGTGGCGGACTTGTTGGAAGCGATCATTCCCGGAGATGCGGACACCATTTTTAAGAACAAATTATTACAGGCGCTGGAAATAGGCATTGACGCGCTAAGCATCGTGAATACCTGCCGGCAGGAGGCCAGTCTGGAAGCAAAGCTCCATTGCTTTGTGAATGGACTGAAAACAGTATCGCCGGATCTGCAGGATGCAGTATTCCAAAAGCTGCAAAGCATTCTCCTGCGTGAACTGGATGGCAATACCAGGAAGCAGAATATTTACGATCTGTTTAGCCAGGCAGCTTACAGCAATAGTAAATAGCATTTAAACCAATTACAATGAACCAAAAAAAGTAAGAAATGGGATTACCAAAAGTAGCAATTACATTAGGAAACGGTAACCTGGGAGCGAATGCTGCCAGCAATGATGGAGTAGCGGGATTGGTGCTGACCGGCGTAGCAACAACCAACCTGCCTCTGAGCACTCCAAAAGTGATCTTTAGCCTGAGCGAAGCAGAAGACCTCGGCATCCTGGCTGGGGGCGGCAATGCCAGCGCATACCGTCACATCAAAGAATTTTATGACCTGGCAGGTGAAGGCGCTGAGCTGCATATCATGACTGTTGCAGACACTGTAACGCTCACACAGGCGGCAGACCTGACGAATGCCAATGGCGCCGCAAAACTGCTGAACGCAGCACAAGGCCGTATCCGTTTATTAGGCCTTACCCGTAACCCCGCGGCTGCCTATGTACCGGATCTGACAGCCGGCCTGGATAAGGATAGCCTGGATGCTATTACCATGGCGCAACAATTAGCGCTGACATTTGGCGCGGAGTACAAACCTGTACGTATACTGATTGAAGGCCGTGAACTGGATACCGCCAACCTCGCTGCCTTAAAAGACCTGCGCACTTATACCGCTAATCATGTTGGCGTGGTAATAGGCAGCACCACTAACGATGGCAGCGCTGCTGTAGGCTTAGTGCTGGGACGTGCAGCCTCCATTCCTGTGCAGCGTAATATCGGCCGTGTAAAAGATGGCGCTTTGCCCGTACTGGCGGCATATGTGAACGCCACCAAAGCAGAAGAGCTTAGTTCCGGCGATCTGTTGCATGACAGAGGCTACATCTTCCTCCGCACATTTGTTGGCCGCTCCGGTTATTATCTGAATGACGACCCCATGTGTGCACCTGTTACAGACGACTACAGCCAGCTGGCATTGGGCCGTGTAATAGACAAGGCCATCATGATCGCCTATCAGACTTATGTGGATGAACTGAATGATGAGATCACCATTGACGAAAACGGTAAGATCAGCGTGCCTGTTATCAAGTATCTGCAGAGCAGGATTGAATCTGCTGTAAACCTTGGCATGGTCGACGAGATCAGTTCTTTCAGCGCGAACATCGACGCCAGCCAGAATGTGCTGAGCACAGGCAAGCTCACCGTAAAAGCAGCTATTGTACCTGTGGGATACACCAAAACAATAGAAGTATTGCTTGGCTTCACTAATCCTGCTTTACAGTAAGCCGTTATTCACTCTAAAAACAAACCATTATGATTTTTGACAACAAAGAATGCACCTGGGCCAACATGAAGGTGGTAGTGCTGGGTAAAGAACTGGTAGGTATCCGTGGTATTAAATACAAGCTGCTGCAGGAAAAGGAACATCTGCATGGCGCTGGTGATGAACCTATCGGCATTCAACGCGGCAAACGTACTTATGAAGGCGAGATAAAGCTGCTGAAATTCGAATACGATGTATTGGAAGATGCTGTAAAAGCAGCTGGCGGCAGGGATCTGCTGGACCTTACTGCAGATATCGTTGTTACCTATGTGAAAGATGTCACCTCCGCTCCGCGTACGGATATTATCCGCGGCTTCCAGTTCAAGGAATTTGAAAAGGGCTGGGAACAAGGCGCGAAGTTCATGGAGATCACCATGCCTATCGTTTTCATGGGCCTGCAACAGAACGTATAATCACATTGCACGATCACCTTATTTAAAAACAATACCTATACACTAACATACTATGACAGTAGAAAAACCGGTAGCTATTACCAAAGATCACATTGATGCCTGGAAGCAGAAATATAAAGATGTATTTAAGCTGACAGCTACAGACGGAAAAGTCGGTTATTGCCGGAAACCTAACAGGGACGAAGTAAGTTATGCCATGACGCTGATCACAGGCGATCCGCTGGCTTATCATGAGACCATCCTGAAATCCACCTGGCTGGGTGGGGATGATGAGATCCTGAATGACAAGTCTTACCTGTATGGCCTGGGGGCGCAGCTGGATAAACTGCTGGAAGCAAAGAAGGTTGAAGTGGAAAAGCTCTAAGCGAGGCGTCCGGCGATTTTGAAAAGAACCCCTTAGGGTATATTCAAACGCTGTTCGAATATTACCTGCCCCAGGTTGACACCTCGCAGCTGACTGACGCACAGTGGGCAGAAAAATTTGCGCAACTGCACGATATACGGCAGCGGGAGTTAAAGGGATTGCCATTACTCTCAAGGTAGAGATCGTGCAAAAAAATAACAAAATGGCAAGAACAACAAGTGAGGAGTTAAATCAAATGGGAGCGGCCGCCGGTTTTGCTGCCAATAGGATCTCCATGCTGCATGAAACCGCCATGTCAGGTGCGAAGGCCCTGAGCTCGTCAGCAAACGAGCTCAGGGATCGCTTCGCCAACGGGCCGGTGGCCCCTGGTGGCGTGCCACCGGTCAGGCATGGTCCTTCATCCAGAAACGAACCAACCGGCAGGAATGATTACGGTGATCCTGCAGGCAATCCCGGAAGCAGCACCGGAAGCAGTGCTTCCACTCCTGCTTCAGCCCCGGCCAAAGAGGAGAAGAAAGGTAAGGAGATGGACCTTGGCGGCCTTCTGAAACAGGGAACATCCATGTTAAAGATGGCAATGGACCTGCAAGAGACACAGAAGTCCTTTGAGCTGCTTACTGGCAGCGCGTTTAAGGCACAGGAGCTGATGAGCAGCCTCCAAAATATGGCCTTTAAAACACCTTTTAGCCCCTCTGAGCTGATGAAAGATGCCGAAGCGCTGTTACAATCCGGTACAGCTGCAGACGACGTAATGAAGACGCTTATCCTGCTGGGCGATGCAAGTAATGGCAATAAAGAGCACATGGAGAGCATGGTCAAAGCTTTCACAGACGTGCAGTTAGGCGGTGTACTTACATCCGATGCATTGAAGGGAATGGTAGGCGCCGGTTTTAATCCGCTGGAGGAGATGTCGAAGAAAACAGGCCTTTCCATGGACGACTTAAAGACGAAGATGGAAGCTGGCCAGATAACAGTCGGCATGTTATCTGAATCGCTGGCATTAGCAGCCGGGCCTGGAGGAGAGTTCTTTGGTTCTATGACTGATCAGAGTAGCACCGCCTCGGGAAGATGGCAGGAGTTCAGCGAACGGCTGGAGGCTGCAGGCACCACGCTTGCATCCGGTCTGTTACCCACTGTAACGATGTTTGTGGATAATGCGCTGATGCCGATGGTAGGCGCCCTGCAGTGGGTAGCCGGCCTGATCTCAGAGCACAAGGAACTATTCGGGATCCTGGCTATGGCCATAGGCGGTGCATATCTTGGTTACCAGGCGCTTACTATGTGGCAGAATCTATCAGCCACAGCACAGGCGCTGCTTAATGCAGCGATGAACCTTTGCCCGGCAGCGTGGGTGGCCCTGGCTGTGGGAGCCGTTATAGGAGCGGTATTATATGCCTGGAACACATTTGCCGGATTCAGAGGAGCTATTATGGGCGCCTGGGAGGCACTGAAAGGCTTTGCGTCATTGATCTGGGATTTTGTTGTAGACAGTATCAAAGGAGTGATCAATGGGATCAGCGGCCTTGGACAGGCGCTTATGTATGTGTTCAAGGGCGATTGGAGCAAGGCATGGGAAACGGGTAAGCAGGCGGTGAAAGACCTGGTGGGAGTAGATGCGATGAAACATGCGGCTGACAATGCCTCCAAATTAGGTACCGCAGTGTCTAAAGCATATAATGACGAGATCAATAAGAAACCCGCGTCTAAGCCAGCGCTTGAACCGCCTGCGGCTCCTGCCATGGCGCCAAGGGCGGCCGGATGGAGTGTTGCCGCTCCGGGTAAAACGCCTGCATCATCCAGCCTTGATCTTGTGCCGCCTGGCTATGGACCTGCATCAACAGCGAAGCAACCAAGTGCGCTTGATACGCTGAAGAATGCAACACCCGTTAAGACACCGGCCAAACCTGCCGGGCCGGCTTCAACTAAAATGAAACCGGCAACAGAGCATACCGCTGTCAGCAGGGGCCCTGAGCCATCAGGCGGCGGAGGAACGGGCGCCAGGGATAAAGTAGATGGTATCACCAACGGAGGAGCGCGTAGTATCATTATCAACCTGCAAAAGCTTTTTGATAATATAAACATCAGCTCTACCACTATTAAGGAAGGTGTATCGGAGATGGAGGAAATAGTGACAGAAGCCCTGTTGCGTGTTTTGAATAGTGCAAATGCATTACCCCCACAACAACAAGTTTAATCATGGCAATTAGTTTTAACGTACAGAAAATTTTCAAAGACACGTGGGGGTACAACCCCGCGGTCTTTGATGTAAACCCTCAGCATATTATCCGCCAGCCGCAGCAGTCGTCAAAGATGGCTAATTACTTCGGCAGGGATCTTTCGGGGCGCTCCTATTTCATGCCTGTGAAACTGGGGCAAGTGGACCTTCCCAACCCGGTGATCAAGGTCACCAACAAGAAAACGCTCGTAGAAACGGCCCTGGTAGGCCGCATAGGTACGGTAAAAGAACTGATAGGGCAGGAAGATTATAAGATCAATATCAAAGGGATCATCATTATGGAGGATAGCACCTACCCGGAAGATATGATCGCTACCATCCATGAGCTTTACAGCAAGAACACCAGTTTAACGATCAGCAGCGCATTAACGAATATTTTCCTGACGGATAACAATAGTGTGGTGATCACAGATATCAGCTGGCCGGAAATAGCAGGCGTGCAGAATGTGAAGACATATGAAATGAACCTGCTGAGTGACAGACCATTTGAACTAATACTTAAATAAATGTTTGTACTTAAATGCAAGATAATAATAGGTAAGTATAAGATGGTGGCCGCCACAGCTGTGAAGATAAAAAGGAGCATCTATTCCTATGTTGACACCGCCTCCATTACGCTACCTGCATCTGCCCGGTTAAAGGATAACGCGGCCAATGTGCCTGCATCTGTTTCAACATCCGCGAACTTCAAGGAAGGTGATATGGTGGAGATCTGGTTGGGATATGATAATGAAGCTGATCTTCATCTTGAATTCAGCGGATTTGTGAAAAGGGTGAATGCGACTATGCCCTGTGTGATAGAATGTGAGGGATACAGCTGGCAATTGAGCAGAAAAAATGTGCATTGGTCAACCGGAAAAACGCCCGAAAAACTGAAAAGCCTTTTGTCAAAAGTGGTGGAAGGAACAGACATCACCCTGAGCAAAGATATACCGGATATGGAGGTGCAACAGATCAGCGAAGGGGATATCAGTGGAACGGAAGTATTGGAATGGCTGAAAAAGAACCTCTACCTCACCGTCTATTTTGCCGGAAAGGAGTTGTATGCCGGATTGGCCTACCTGGATATGAAGGATAAAGGGAAGATCAAATACCGCGTAGGATGGAACCTGGTAAAGGATAACGAGTTAAAGTTCAGGAAGGCAGACGATATAAAACTCCTGGTGAAGATGATCTCCTTTAATAACAGGAATGAGGCTGTTAAAGCCGAAGCCGGCGACAGTAACGGCGCTATCCGGACCCTTTTTGCGCAGCATAACACGCCGGCGTCAGAACTGAAGAAAATGGCTGAAAAAAATGCGAAGGAGCTGCGCTACGATGGTTATGAAGGAAAAGTAACAGGCTTCCTGGAGCCGTTTGCCCTGCCTGGTTATAGCGTTGTACTGCAGGATCCAAACTACAGCGAACGGGAAGGCACTTATCTGATTGAAAGCACCGAAGTGAATTTTGGCAGCGGTGGCGGAAGAAGGATCTGCGAAATAGGCCCCAAAATAAGTAAGTAATTATGAGCAAACAACAGTCAAAATTGATTGAGGCGCTCAGAAACCTGAGCAAGGAAAAAGCCACCATCATACCCGCGCAGGTGGAGGAATCAAATAAAGAGACAGCGACCATCGACGTAGTGACCTTTGAAGGCGTGCATATATATGATGTACGATTACGATCAGTGATAGATAAAGATGGTAAAGGCGTGCTCATATTCCCCGTTAAGGGTAGCAGCGTGCTGATGGCCAGGATCAACAGGAGCGACAACTACATTGTGATCAGCGTACAGGAGCCGGAGCTGCTGAAATGTACAGTAGGTGAAAAATACCTGGAGCTGGATAAGGATGGCCTGCAGCTAAGCGCCGGTGAGGAGTCCCTGAAGAAATGCCTGGATGATCTCCTGGACGAGATCTTAACCATCTATGCCCCCATGAACAAGTCTGCCTTTACAGATATCAAAAAACGATTAGCTAAACTTTTAAAATGATCATATGCCCCTGAACAAAAACGCACTGGAACAAAGTATCAAGAGTGCATTTAAAAACATGAAGGATGGAAATGGCGATGAAGAACAAGCGCTGAATACCCTTTGCAGCAAGCTGGCTGAGGCGGTGGACGCCTTTGTTAAAACCGCGCAGATCAATTACATCACCGGCCTTGGTACTCCTGGCGGAGGACCGGTATCCGGAACATTTCAAGGTAATTTATCATGAAAGACATATTGTTAAATGAAGAACTGGACCTGGATATACGGGCCGGTGACCTAAATGCCGGTTACAGCGATCTGCAGCACCAGGAGCTGATATTGATAAACAACCGCGGAAACATAAAAGAGTTTCCCGTAGTTGGGGTGGATGCTTTTGGCTACCTGCAGGATAATGATACTGCGGCTTTGTTACAGGAGATCCGCAGGCAGTTTACAGCTGATGGCATGCGGGTGAAAACGATCAACATTAAGGACGATGGCCAGCTAAATATTGATGCAGTTTATGGAGACAATTAATGTAAAACCCCACCAGTGCCTGATGGACCTATCCATGCAGCAGAAGGGCAGTATTAATGCCCTGTTCGACTTTGCAGTGGCGAATGGTATCAGTATCACCGATGATCTTACATCCGGCAGCGCCTTATGGGTGCCTGATGTGGAAGTCATTGACCGGCGTACACTCCTGACTTTGAAGGAGGAACTGGTAATACCTGCCAACGGCTATACTGTAGAAGACGAAGCCGCCATCAAGGGCGGTATCGGCTACATGGGGATACAGATGGACTTCCGTGTGAGTTAAAAAGTAAAAAAAGTATTATGGCAAGAACAATCACCGAAATACAGGATGATATTATCAGCAGGATCAGCGCGACAGCAGGGCTGGCTGAGCTGAACAGCACCAGCAAAACAGCTGTATGGCGGATGTGGACCTACATTGTAGCCGTAACGGTATGGGCGTTGGAAAACCTGTTTGACGTACACAAAAATGAGGTGAATACACTCATTAATGAAAAGGCGCCGCACAGCCTGCGATGGTATGCCAACAAATCAAAGAATTTCCAATATGGCGCGGAGCTGGTGCATGAAGAAGATTATTATGATAATTCCAATCGTTCTGAGGAGGACGTAGCTGCACAAAAGATCATTGCCTTTAGCGCTGTAGCAGAACAGGAAAAAGGCTTGCGGATCAAGGTGGCCAGGATCAAGGATGACGATCTGGATGCCCTGGAGCCAGGGCAGCTGGAAGCATTTGTGGAATATATGAACCGCATTAAAGATGCCGGCGTTAATCCGCTAGTCATAGAAAGCAGGCCGGCAGACAGGTTGCGGTTGTCGCTGAATATCTATTATAATCCGCTGGTGCTGGATAATACCGGTGCAAGGCTGGATGGCACCGATCCGGACCCTGTAGGGAAGAAGGTAAGGGAATACCTGAAGAACCTGCCCTTTAACGGCACCATGGTGCTGGCTTACCTGGTGGATGCATTGCAGCAGGTGGACGGCGTAGTGATCCCTCATATTTCGCAGGCGCGTGCAAGTTATGGAGAGATCTCCCCGATTGCATTTGATGTGAAATACAATCCTGACGCCGGTTATCTCCGGATACTGGATGCAGATGGTCTGCAGATTTCTTATATCCCACAAAGCGTGATCATATGAGTAAGCTATTCGATGTAGATTACCCCAAACTGGTACGGCTCCTGTTGCCGCCGAGATTGAGGAAGATAAAACATGTGGCCTGGCTACAGGCGTTGACAAATCCTGTGAACTACCTGTACCAGCAATTCCGGCGTAACAGGGATGCAAACCTCTACCGGCTTTATATTACACCACAGGTAGTGTATATGGAAAGACTGCTGAATGACCGGTATGATATATCGCTGCGCAGGATCCGGATCAAGGACGCGTTGGTATATGCGCCTCAGTATATCTATCAGGATCAGGAGCTGAAGCCAGTGTACATCTATCAGGAAGAAGAGAATAACCCGGTATACCTGTTTACAGATGACGAAATAGGGAGCGACTCAGTTAATTTCTATGTGCTGATGCCCTCCGATCTGATCTATAATGAAAATGAAATGACGGCATTGATCGACAACTATAAGCTGGCCGGCAAGCGCTATAAAATTCAAAAAGTATGAACAAAGTAGAACAACTTACAAACCTCGGCGGGTTCCCTATGACCCAGTATACGCTGGACTTTATGCAGCAATCGTACCGGGGTGCGCTGGGCGCATTAGCCAACCTGGTGGGCAGTGCTGTGATCGTGTCCGGTATGGAGGAGAACGGCAATATCGTAGGCAATGGCTGGATCAGCTATAATGGAGAGTTACTTCCCTTTACAGGTGGCCCCAAACAATCTACCTGGATCATTGAAGAAGCAACCGAGAACCGGCTTTTTGCAGACCAGGTGAGCCGCACCGTGTATTTTACCCGTAAGGCCAGGTTTGCAGCTGGCGGTATCCCATACAGCAGCTTGCAGCGCATAGACACGCTGATAGGATTAAAAAGCACGCTGGCCGCGATGGAAGCCCGGATCTCACAGCAGATCGACAGGGTATGGAAACGGGGTGATATTATTGAGATTGACTGCAGCGGAGATTACCTGGCTGCGAATTTTGATGGTAGCGGCCTTGGAAGGAATGAAAGAACCGGATGGGCCATCTGCAACGGCAACAACGGCACCCGCAACCGGGGAGGCAGATTCCCTATTGGTTATGATCCATTCAGGTGGGAATATAACGTGATTGGCAATATGGGAGGTCAGGAAACAGTGTCGCTGAGCGTTGGACAACTACCGCCCCATATGCACAAAGGAGCTACCCTGGTATCCGCGCGCGGAAATCCCGACGATGGTGGTGCAAGGGACAGCGCCAACAATAACTTTTACATTAACGCAGCCAGGGAGCAAGAAGCAAAGTATAGACACACCCTTGATACCACTTATACGGGATCTGGTGAAGCGCATGAAAACCGTCCCCCTTACATTGTTTCCCTCTGGATAATGAAATTATAATCATATGGCAATTCGTGAACGTAATAAATTAAAAAGCTGGTTCCAAACCGGCAATTATCCTACGCAAGACCAGTTCTGGGATTGGATTGACAGTTTTGTACATAAATCGGAAGACAAGCTGGACATTGATAATATAAACGGTCTGCGCAGCCTTGTAGATAATAAGGCAGACCTGGAGGCATTTCTTATCCTGTACCAGCAGGTGCAGGATCTGATGGGTGCCAGTTCGAAAATAGTACGGATGGATGTGTTGACAGCATTATCTGATACAGACCTGAACACACAGTACCCGAATGCGCTTCCCGGTTTCCAGGTGATCTGTCCTTCTGTCACAGGAGGTGGAGAGTTGTATGAAAAGTTTGACCAGACCAGTAACAGGTGGTTCCGCTTATACATGACAAAAGGCATAGTGAATAATCCTGGTAAGATCGCCAGCGTAGAGATAGACTGCTTTGTTTAATTGATCCCGTTAAATAATATGAAATGAACATAGAATTAAAAAAGATAACCTGGGAAGGTGGAAATGAAGCATCAATGCCACAGTTGATGACGCTGCATGTAAGGAGGACCAGTGACCCCGATGAAGAAGCCAGCTATACCACCATTACAGAAAATCTGCAAGTACATACAGATGGCACCATATTAAATCCTCCAACGATCAATGATCTGGACGCATCTGAAAACTATACTTTCAGGTTCATAAACAATGATCCTGCCGGAGGAGAATTTGACATCGACTATACAACGCCTCAAACGTTTAAGCTTGTTGCACCGGAAGCAGTATATTATCCGGAGTCGGAGTTGACATATGTTGGCGCGGGCTTCAGGGATGAGATGTTACCCCCTAAGTCAGGTTTTTACTATAGTCTGCAGTATACCACCAAAGATTGGTTTGATTCGGATGAGAAGATAATTCCGGTTGGCGGCGCGCAATGGCAAAGAAAGGATGACCAGGGAGGCCATTATGTATCCTATGAATATGGCGTATTGGAGGTGATGACGGATAATGCGTTCGAGCATGCCATGAAAACACAGTATGCGTTGGGCGTTCATTTTTATGTAGCTGCTGAAGATCTACCGGCGGCAGGGGAATGGCCGCTGCTATCGTATAAAGTACCTGGCTGGGGATACGGTGTATATGTATATGTTAACTGTGCAACAAAGAAGGTACACTGGCGGCAGGCAAGTGAGGCCGTTACGCAGGAGATCATCAGTACCAACACGATCAACACTGGTGCATGGAACCAGCTGCTTGTTTTCCGGGACAGCAATATCGCTGCATCACGGATGTGGTTGAATGCCTCTAATGCTTTCACAGGGGCATTTACTGAGAACAGCGTGTACCAGGGACGTCCGGATTTCCTGACCGTGGGAGCAATGAAGGGCATTTTCAGCAGGGTTTATTTTACTTCCATTACAGTAGATAATACGATCGCGGAGAAGTATCAGCATCCGCCATATCCTGTTGGTATACTGGAAGACCGCTACGACCCGGAGAACAAATATACTATCCCGGCAAAGTACCTGGTGGCAATAGATAATAAGCAGGTTGTTTTCACGCTGCCGGCCGATGTACCCCTTGGCAGCAGGGTGTTTTATCTTGAGACCAGTGCTGGCAGGAGCGCTCCGGTGGAGGTGAATATCTCCGTCATACCAAAAATGAATTACCCCGTAACCGTTCATTTTGACCGCAACAGCGGGGAGTATAGCGATGACTTCAAACAGATATTTAATCCAATGGCAAAAGGTTGGGGTGGTATTAACGGTGAGGAAAGCGCCAGTGGCGGCGTAGCGCCAACGCATGTTTATTTTCAGGACAACCTGTTGGTGCTTGAAGCACATGGAGACCAGTACAATGGCCGTTCACAGGGGTTTACAGAAGCGGGCGAGCCTAAACGTCATGATGCGCCGGGAGATCCCTCCCTGGGGAATCCCTGGACCACAAGGGTAGGCGCCGCACTGATTTCCAGAGATTACTATGGTTATGGCCGTTATGTGATGGAAGTAAAATTGCCCCGTGACATGGGCGTTGCGCCTGCACTATGGACATCGCATTATGTAAAGGCCCGTATACAGGACCCACGCTATGATACAATGGTGGCCCAGGGTTTAACCATCGGCGGTAACCTGGATGGAGATAGGTGGGTGGTAGCTTATGACCACGTAAGTATGGAAATGCCTTGCAGTAACGCGATGTATGTCTATTCCACTGTTGAGGAGATGCTCTCCTACGGTTATTATGCTACATGGACCGGCGAACTGGTAGCTGTGGTGGAAGATCCAAGCCCCGAGAATATTGGTACCTGGCGGCTGGATAATACCACAGCGCCGGAATTATTGACAAGCTGGACAAAAATCAGTAACGAGGTGCAGTATATAGCTGAGCCGAGTAAAGACTTTATCCGATGTAACGCCGGGATAGGCGAGACAGGCCCAGGCAATGGTATTAATTATCAGGGTTATCCTTCCGAAGATGAATATTTCGCTATGCAAACATCCGCTGGAAAAGATCTGTGGGATGGTGCGTTTCATGAGTTCAGGTTTGATTGGTATGCGGACAGAGTAGAGTATTATGTGGATGGACAATTGATCCAGGTGAACAGGCGCTTTGTTCCGGATGCAGCCGGCAGGTGGGCTGTGGGCCTTTGGTTCCCATCGCCCGCAAATGAAGACTTGCCATGGCGCGTAGATCCCTTTGGTGTTTACGGAGCATGGGCAGGTGCAGCGGCTGACTGGAAATACCAGAAGTTATTCATCAAGCGGCTTGCGCATACGCCTTTCACAGATGAAGAAGCTGGCGGCGCGAACCGCCTGGTGGGTGAGACCTATCCTTTCCAGGGGCGTAGCGGCTACGAGCAACCTCTTCCCGGATGAGATATTATAGATACATAGTTGTAGTGTAATATGTTAGCAGCGGCGGGGACGGTATAAGATAAAAGCCGTCTCCGCCCTTTTTCCCGCATTGGCCTTCATCATTATAAACACTTATGCGGGTCCTATTGCTGATTAAACGATTGCTTGTTGGTGGGCTCTCTTTTTTTATCGCTAAGTAGTTTCGGTTTCAGTATGGGATGGCGGTCGGCGCCTCTCTGGAAGACTATTGAGCGTTGTCAACCGTATTGGATTTTGAATATGTATTAAGCAGCATCGGTCGTGTGGCCGGAGAGCCGAAGGCCCGCCATTCCCATCTGAAACCGGTACTACTTAAGCTGTCCCTGTTACTGTGCAGATGCCTGGCTCTTTATGAGTTGAAGGCTTTTGCATCGTGATGACAATGGTTATTCTATTCCGGTTTTAACTATCCCCTGTAAGTAGGATCTTTATCTTCTTCTGTTTTAGGTGGTTTGTTAAACTTGTATTCCATTTGTGATTTCACTTTGCGGTACCAGTTGAGATCATGAGGTAATTTCTCGAACCAGGCCTGGAAGTCTGCCGGTATCAGGTCATATACATCACTGGGAACGGGAAAGACCATGCCATTTATGATCAGTTGCACCGGATCGGTATGTACCACATCGCCGTCAACAATGCCTGGTTCCAATGGTGATTCTTCTCCTTTTTTAACACGCCACTCGTCTTTTCTTCCGTATTTATTCAATTTGGCAATGTCATTATTATTCCAGATCCTATTAAGCGCTATAAGCTTTTTCCGCATTTCATGACCAGAATTGGTGTCTGCAAACAGCTTGTTAAGGAAGATCTGGGCATATTGAGACGCATTGCTTATGTGTGCGGTATAGGTGTTCACCATTTCCTGGGCGGATTCTGTAGTGCCCAAATGCATTTTTGACTGTCCAAATGGATTGGGAGAATTGCTGATTGTATCCAGGCCGGCCATATTATAACCCAAAAGGTCATTGGCATCCCGGTACTGTACACCTGTTGACGCCAGTAGTTGCTGATGCGCATATTCGCCTATCTGACCATGTATCTTCAGCTCATTCCATTTGGCGTTGGGTTTCATATGCTCAGCGGTCCGGCCCGGACCGTTCAGGTGCGTTACATATTCATCCTGTGTATCGGTGAGCGGGCTGCCGGGAGGGGAAGGCGGATGTATTTTCAACGCTTTCTGGGCTTCATACGCAACCTTGTACGCTTTGATGCCTGCTTTTTCCCAGGAAGCAAACGTATGGGTGCCTTTAGTATCAATTGCCCATGCTCTTAATTGTGAAAGCATCTTCAGCACGGAAGGATGTACGATGCGTAATTGGCTGTAGACAGCTAATGCGTATCGAAACGGCTTATTTTTTTTGGGCTTTCTTATTCCAAGCAAGCTGTAAAAATTTGTCTTGTCTTTTCCTGCCAGGATATAGAGCTTCACAAGGCGCAGGTTTGAACGTGTCGTATCACGGCCATTAATATTCAGTCTGAGCTGCGCTACATTATTGGGCCGCTGTTGCTGAACTACCGGTTGTATAACCGGCGCCCCGGATACAGGGTTGAACTGCGGCTTTACGGCAGGCCTGGCAACTCCAGTTGTGCCAATGTTGTTAGCAGATGCCTGCGAAGCAGTGCGAATACCAGGGGCAACAGCCGGCGTGTGTTTGTGAGGGTATGACACAGTATAAGGGAGTTATAGTTACCTAAAAATAAGCATTTCCCATCATAACAGCCACTTGTTATACTTCGGCGGCAGTTCCTCACTTTCCGCCTTTTCCCAGTGGGGTTGTTCCCCGCTACGGGTTGAGCCCGCGGGCTTTTGATGGACTCCTGTTAGCGGCCCGCCGGAATAGGCTGAACGACGGTACTACATAATTCAGGATCTGATTGACAGACACCGTGGGGCGTCGACTGCACCCTGTTTGATATCAATGATGTCTTTGAGGAGAATAGGGCGGATCGTCTAACGCTTCTTCAACTTGCGGCCTGCGTAGAAATAATTAATCAGTAATACTATGATCAACAGAAATAATCCGAAGAACTCACGTGTTTCTTCTATCCATGGTTTTGTTGCTTTCATGGTTTCTGCAATGTTCTCGCCATGATGTTCAGTGGCCCAGTCTATAACACCGTTCTTATCAAAGAAAAGGTATGCTGCATACACCAGGTATACAAATATACCGATGAGATATGCACGCCTGTAAAAGCGGCCACGTGCAGCCAGGATACAGCATCCGGCGCCAAACAGATAAATAGGCCCCCATATGTAAGGATCAGGATCATTGTATTGTAGTCCTGCGAAAATGATGAACAGAATACCCCAGATGATGTTGAATATTTTCATAGAAAAAAAATTATCAGCGATAGAACGAAGATAGTTGATATAATATAGAAAATATATACCTTTGCATCCGAATTCCTTTTATTGTTCACTTCTAAAAACACAAGGAATCATGACAGAACGTATTCACATATCGCCCTTTTCGCCCGCTGCCTGATACAGGCAATATTTCCTTTTTTAATTTACTGGAAAGCGTGTAAACATTGATGATCATTCATCATTAGTGTGTTCTATTAGCATGCCTGTATAGGAGCGCTGGTTGAAAACCGGGGATGGTCGCGTAGATCAGCCACGGTAGGAGCTGCGTGTTTGTAGCCGGGGGTAGCCCCGGGAGATAAACCAGATCTTCTCTGCCTGCGGAAAGGGTATCTCATGCCTTTAATTGTTGTTCAATATCATTTGAGCGATACGATTTACTATACAATTTATTACGCACCTATATGGGCAGTTTACGCACAAAAGAACTGAGTAAAATCGGTTATACAAATGACCGTGCAAGAAGTCTGGTCATTAATATTATTTCAAAACATTTTAAGCATCATACCAAGGAACAACTCATTACATTATTGTCTGGTATTAAAGAAAAACCTGAGCAATATGTGAATGATGAAGTGTTGGGTAAGATCGCAGCTACATTCATAGAAAAAGAAGAAGTCACGCATCATAAGGAGTTCACCTTGCTGGAACAGACAGGGCGCCTGAAGATCTATGGTGGTAAGGAGATTGAGCATGCTGCTAAAAAGCAGATGGAGATCGCTATGTCATTGCCGGTAACTGTGCAGGGAGCGTTGATGCCAGATGCGCACACGGGCTATGGATTGCCTATCGGCGGCGTACTGGCTACGGATAACGCTGTTATTCCTTATGCAGTAGGCGTGGATATTGGCTGCCGCATGTCATTGTCCATCTTTGATGAAGGAGAAAGCTTTATCAAACGTTATGGCTATCAGATGAAGGTGGCATTGAAAGAATGGACGCACTTTGGTATGGAAGGAGGGCTGGAAGTTGAACAGGAGCATCCTGTGCTGGACGATCCTGCCTTTCAGGCCACGGACTTGCTGAAGAAGCTGCAGGCAAAAGCAGCGCGGCAGCTGGGAAGTTCCGGCAGTGGTAATCATTTCGTGGAGTTTGGTATGATCAGGTTGTCGGAAGACAATTCCCTGGGATTGCCTGCGAAAGATTATGTCGCGCTATTGTCGCACTCCGGCAGCCGCGGACTGGGCGCCAATGTGGCGATGCATTATACGAAGATCGCGATGGATACCTGTAAGCTGCCAAGAGAAGCACAGCAACTGGCCTGGCTGGATATGAACAGCGAAGCGGGACAGGAGTACTGGCTCAGCATGCAACTGGCGGGCGACTATGCAAAGGCCTGTCATGACAGGATACACATTAACATGGCGAAGGCCGTAGGGCTTGAGCGGCTGATCACTGTTGAGAACCACCACAATTTTGCGTGGGAAGAAAGCCTGGAAGATGGCCGTAAAGTGATCGTGCATCGCAAAGGGGCCACGCCTGCTCACGAGGGAGAGCCGGGCATTATTCCCGGAAGTATGACCACAGCTGCATACCTGGTAACCGGAAAAGGAGTGGAGCAGTCTTTGTTCTCTGCTTCACATGGCGCCGGCAGAATGATGAGCCGCAAGCGGGCCAGGGAAAGTATGACAGTATCCGCATTGAAGAAAATGCTGGGAGATGCAGGTGTCACCTTGATTGGTGGCAGTGTGGAGGAAAATCCGCTCGCCTACAAAGACATTGAGAGTGTGATAGCAGCGCAGCAGGAATTGATAAACATTGAGGGGCGGTTTTTACCCCGGATGGTAAGAATGTATAAAGAGTAACAACATGAGCAAGTCAATGATACAGGTAACTGCCGGGAGAGGGCCGGCAGAATGTACACGGGTAGTAGCAAAGGTCGTGGAGCTGATGATGAAGGCTGCCCGCACGCAGGGGCTGGACATCCAGCTGCTGGAAAGCAAAAAGGGAGACCTGAAGGGAACACTGTTATCCGCAGTACTATTAATAAAAGAAAAAAGTGGCGCCAGGGAGAAGAGGCTTGATGCCTTTGTAAAGGAGTGGAGAGGTACGGTGCAGTGGATCGCAGAAAGCCCTTACCGTAAGTTTCACAAGCGTAAGAACTGGTTTGTGGGCGTCGAGGTATTTGATGTGAAAGAGCAGCTGAAATGGGACCTGAAGGATGTGAAGCTCGAGTCCTGCCGCGCATCAGGTCCCGGCGGGCAGCATGTGAATAAAGTGGAGACGGCAGTACGGGGTACGCATCTTCCGTCTGGTATCCAGGTACTGGCGATGGACAGCCGTTCACAATTGCAGAACAAACAGCTTTGCCTGGAACGGCTGGAAACAAAGTTTATGTCCTGGCAGATGGAACAGCTACTGGCGCGCCGGCAGGACCAGTGGCAGGAACATAATGAACTGGAAAGAGGAAGGGCGGTAAAGGTGATCACAGACAAACTGTGATCGCCTTTCCCTTTCTTCACCGTTTTGTAAAACTGATAGTAAATTCTTAAATACTGATTAAAAATTTGCAAAGCATCTTGCATAAATTAAACGAATGTGTTACCTTGGTCGGCAGTTAACAATTGAAACTTTAGTGTGTGTTTAATAAATGCCAAGATCTAATCCATGTTCCCTAATTTTTTGATGTTAACACGTATGAAAAAACTAAACTGTAGTCCTTAAAAAAAAATTAAGTACGCCATTCCCATTTTTTAACAACTAAACGCCCGGATATAATATTGCATTGATACTGATGCAATCGGTATCAATATGGATTTGAGCCGAGAGGAAGGATTTACATAGTGTCCCTCTAAGACCAGGATATTGATTTCATCCGGTCATTTTTCGTGTCTGTACCTGCCGAGCGGCGCAGTGTATGGGCTCGAACAGGCTATTTATTAACCAATTTTTAAAAACGTTTCACGTTATGAAGAGACATGTCTACCGCACATTTGCGTGTTGCTGGCTATTGTTGTTGTTGTTTGCCGGCGCTGCATTCGCCCAGACTAAATTTACCGGGAAGGTCACAGACAAGACTTCCGGTAATCCCTTGCCAGGAGTAACTGTAGCAGTTAAAAACTCTGGCCGCGGTACAGCCACAGACCCGGCTGGAAACTTTAGTCTAACTGCCAAAAAAGGAGAGATCCTGGTGTTTTCATTTGTAGGCTACACGCAGCAGGAAGTAGTATTGGGAGATGCTGCTACTGTTAGTGTAGTACTGACTGAGAAGGTAGGTTCACTCGATGAAGTAGTGGTAACAGGTTACGCTACTCAACGTAAGAAAGACCTGACAGGCGCTGTATCTGTTGTAAACGTAGAACAGATCAGCCGTCAACCCACAGCCCAGGTGAGCAACCAGTTACAGGGCCAGGTATCTGGTATTACTGTATTAGGTTCCGGTCAGCCGGGTGAAGAGCCACAGGTGCGTATCCGTGGTGTGAATACCTTCGGTAACAACACTCCGCTCTACGTTATTGATGGAATACCTACACAGAATATCGTGGACCTGAACCCGTATGATGTGGCAAGCATGCAGGTACTGAAAGATGCAGGTTCTGCCTCTATCTATGGTGCAAGAGCTGCTAACGGTGTGATTATCATCACCACCAAAAAAGGTAAATCTGATGGTAAGGTAAGAGTGACCTATGATGGCTACTATGGTACCCAGCGTCCTAAAGGTGGCAACGTATGGCACATGCTTTCGCCACAGGAAATGGCTAATCTGAAATGGATGGCATTGAAAAATACAGATCCGAATGTTACTTACAATGATGGACTGTATGGCACAGGCGCTACTCCAAGACTGCCTGATTACATCGCTCCGGGCGGTCTGATGGAAGGAGATCCTGCTGTAGATCCTTCTAAATACAATGTAAATCCTTTCTATAAGAACCCTTCTGATCTGGACAATTTCTACCGTATCAGCAAGGCAAATAAAGGAGGCACAGACTGGTTCCATGAAATCTTCAAACCAGCTATGATCACCAGCCATAACGTATCCGTAAGTGGTGGTGGCGATCAGGGAGCTTATTACCTCTCATTCTATTATTTCAACCAGAAAGGTACTTTACTGGATACTTACCTGAAACGTTACTCCATCCGTTCCAACAGCTACTTTAACGTAGGTAAACATGTACGTATCGGGGAAAACCTGGAGTTTTCAGTAATAGACAACCCACGTATCACTGCGCTGACAGAAGGAAGTGGTATCGGTATGGCTTTCCGCGAGCAACCTATTATTCCGGTACGCGATATCAAGGGTAACTTTGCAGGTTCATTCAGTACCAATGGCGCTCAGTTAGGTAATGCCCGTAATCCGGTAGCAATACAGGAGCGTACAAAAGATAACAGAGGTCTGGGTAACCGTTTATTAGGTAACGTATATGGAGAAGTTGATTTCCTGCAGCATTTTACTTTCCGTACCAGCTTTGGTGGTGAAGTTTATTCTTCTTCTAACCATAGCTTCACTTATCCGGAGTATGAGAATGCGGAGAACAACAAGGTTAACTCTTATACAGAAAGTGCTACCAGCGGTTATAACTGGACATGGAGCAATACGCTGAGCTACTCACAGAACTTCAATAAGATACATAGCGTAAAAGTGCTGTTAGGTACTGAAGCCTTCGACAACCATGGCCGCATGGTAACAGGTACTACACAGAACTACTTCATCTTTGATCCTAACTTCACTAACCTGGGTACTGGTACAGGTACTGTTACCAACAACAGTAATGCATTCACTGACGGTCTGTTTTCTATATTCGGCCGTTTAGATTACAGCCTGATGGATAAATATCTGCTCGGTGCTGTTATCCGTCGTGACGGTTCCAGCAGGTTCGGTGCCAACAACCGTTATGGTACGTTCCCTGCTATCAGCGCTGGCTGGCGTGTTTCTCAGGAAGAATTCCTGAAACATGTATCCTGGATCTCTGACTTAAAGATCAGAGGTGGATGGGGTATTATGGGTAACCAGCTGAACGTTGATCCATCCAACGCATTTACCCAGTATGGTCTGAACAAAGGATCTTCTTTCTATGACATCGGTGGTACTTCCAATACGCTCGCTTCTGGTTTCTTCAGAACACGTATCGGTAACCCGGATGCTAAATGGGAAAGCAACATCAACACCAACATTGGTTTTGATGCGACACTCTTCAAAGGTAAACTGGAAATAAGCGCAGACTACTATAAGAAACAGGTAAAAGACCTGCTGTTCACACCAGAGATCTCCGCTACTGCCGGTCGTTCAGATCCTCCAACTGTGAACATCGCAGAAATGCAGAACCATGGTTTTGATGTGTCTTTAGGTATCAATGATATCCATATCACCAAGGAGCTGGTATTGAAAGCAAATGCCACCTTAACTACCTATAAGAACAAGATCGTTAATATCTCTGGCGACGCACCTTATTTCGACCTGGAAGCCCGTCGTTTCAACGGTAACTTCATCATCCGTAACGCAATCGATCATCCTATCTCCAGCTTCTATGGTTACAAAACTGTGGGCTTCTGGAATAGTGCAGAAGAAATTGCAGCGGCAAATGATCAGGCGCAGAAAGCAACTAACAATCCCAATGCAGTTTATCAGACTGGTATCAAGCTGGGACGTTTCCGTTACCAGGATACAAACGGAGATGGTATCATCACAGATGCTGACCGTACCTTCCTGGGTAACCCAAGCCCTAAGTTCAGCTACGGTCTGAACCTGGAACTGGACTACAAGAATTTTGATTTCACCGTGTTCTTATACGGTGTACAGGGTAACAACATCTGGAACCAGGTACGTTGGTGGACAGACTTCTATCCATCTTTCGCAGGTGCTAAGAGCAAAACAGCGCTGTATGATTCCTGGAGACCAGATAACCACAACGCAAAAGCACCAATTCAGGAGAACGAAGGTTCCTTCAGTACCAATACTGTACCTAACTCCTTCCTCGTAGAAAATGGTTCTTACCTGCGTGCTAAAAACATGGTGCTCGGTTATACTTTACCTAAACCAATTCTGCAACGTATTGGTATAGAAAGATTCCGCATCTATGTACAGGCGGCTAACCTGTTCACTATTACCAAATATTCAGGTATTGATCCGGAGATCACAGGTGGTACTACCAACTTTGGTCTGGATGAAGGTGCTTATCCTAACCAGCGTCAATTCCTGGTGGGCGTTAACGTAGGCTTCTAATTAACGTAGTGATTATACCGGAAACAATTGGAGAACATCAAAAAAATCTAAACATGAAACGGACTTTAATAAAATCAAAATATATACTTGCAGCAGCAGTTGTAGGAGGCGTATTCTTCTTTAACGCCTGTAGCAAAAGCTTTCTGGAACGTGACCCCCGCGGTTCACTGACAGGTGATAACGTGTCTACCAAAGATGGTATAGATGCTTTACTGGTTGGCGCTTATGCCGCACTGGATGGCCAGCAGCAGGATGTAGCTGCTATCGGTACCGGTGGCCCATGGGAAGCAGCACCCAGCAACTGGATCTACGGAAGCGTAGCCGGTGGTGATGCTCATAAAGGTAGTGACGCGACTGACCAGCCGCCAATCAGTCTGATAGCTACCGGTCAGTTTGATGCAAGCAATGGCTTCTTTAATACCAAATGGAAAGTATTATTTGAAGGAGTAGCACGTACAAATATCATTCTGTCACTGTTGCCAAACGTAAAGGACATGTCAGCAGGTCAGCTGACACAGGTACAGGCGGAAGCGCGTTTCCTGCGTGGTCACTACTACTTCGAACTGAAGAAAATGTTCGGTAAAGTGCCCTGGGTAGATGAGGCACATATCACTGACTACAAACAGCCTAACAATACAGATATCTGGCCAAAGATCGAAGAAGATCTGAAGTTTGCTTACGAGAACCTGCCGCTTACACAATCGCAGGTGGGCCGTGCGAACAAATGGGCAGCAGCAGCTTACCTGGCTAAAACCTATGTATATCAGAAAAAATGGACAGACGCTAAACCGCTGTTTGACCTGATCATTGCACAGGGTGTAACTGCCAAAGGTGTAAAATATGGGCTGACAGCAAGGTTCGAAGACAACTTCGATTCTGAAACAAAGAATAACAGTGAGTCTGTGTTCGCTATACAGATGTCTGCCAACAATGGTAGCGGTCAGATCTCCAATGGTAACCAGGGTGAGATGCTGAACTTCCCTTACAACAGCCCATTCGGTTGCTGCGGATTCTATCAGCCTACCCAGGACCTGGTAAACTCTTTCCGTACAGATGCTAACGGATTGCCTTTCCTGGAAGATTTTAACGATCATGCAGTAAAGAGCGATATGAAAGTATTATCTACAGCGCCATTTACGCCTGATGCAGGTAATCTGGATCCACGTCTTGACTGGACAGTAGGCCGTCGCGGTATTCCTTACCTGGATTGGGGTAATCACCCTGGCCGTAGCTGGGTACGTGATCAGGATTATGCTGGTCCTTACGCTCCTAAAAAGAACGTTTACTGGCAGTACAACCAGGATAAGTATAAAGATGCCAACTCCTGGGCGCCTGGTTCTGCTATCAACCTGGTGTTGATCCGTTACTCAGATGTATTGTTAATGGCTGCTGAGACAGAAGCTGAGCTGACCAACCTGGATGCTGCACAGACATATGTGAATATGGTGCGTACCAGGGCTGCTAATCCACAGACCATCGTATACAAATACATCGATGATACCAAGCCAATGGGTGGTTTTACCAATACACCTGCTGCAAATTATGTAGTAAAGAACTATCCTGCAGGAGCTTTCACCACAATGGGGAAAGACGGCGCGCTGAAAGCGATCCGCTTTGAGCGTAAGCTGGAACTGGCGATGGAAGGTCAGCGTTTCTTCGACATCGTTCGTTGGGGAACAGCATCAGCTGAGCTGACCAGGTTCTTCGCTTATGAGTCCAAGATCACTACTGACGTGACTGGTGGTAAATTCATTGTTGGCCGTAATGAGAATTATCCTATTCCTCAACGTCAGATTGACCTGAGCTTTAAAGACGGGGCAAAGACGCTTGAGCAGAATGCCGGATATTAACAGCGTGCTATTTTTAACGAAGAGGATAAAATGGAAAGACCCTGGCGACGGGGTCTTTCCGCTTTTTGGGTATATTTATGTTTACGCAATCCAGACACACTTGAAAACACTACTCCCTTTCATTCTCATTATTACATCCATCATCACATACACCTCCTGTTCTCTGAGCAAACAGGAAAAGGGAAAACTCCTCGCTGAGAAATACTGCGGCAGCTGCCACTTGTCTGTATCTCCAACGATGCTCGATAAAGTTACCTGGACACAGCATGTGTTGCCGGCAATGGCGCCCAGGCTGGGAATTGGCGTATGGCGGGAAAATGAGTATTTCCCTAAGCCTGTCAATGGTGCTGCTAATATCAGTATTGAAGACTGGAAGAATATTGTTGCGTATTACCAGGAACTGGCGCCTGATACCCTGGCGCCGGCAAAGGCGCCGCAGCCGCTGGCGGAAGACCTGCAGATGTTTGATCTTTTACAGCCTGATACGGCAGGGCATAGGCAGACCGCCACCACCACAATGGTTTCTATTAATCCGTTTACCGGCGATGTTTATTCCTCCTCAGAATATGGCGCGACCTTGTACAAGTGGGACAGGCAGCTGAAGTCGTCACCAGCTATCAAACTGCAATCTACTGCTGTGGATATGAACTGGCGCGCGGCTGATACCGCCCTGCTGACCTGTATCGGTAACATGCGGGCAGTGGATGTGCCGACAGGTGTCATCTGGGAAGTGCATCCGGCGGAAGAAGAGGCGCGGCAGGTGAAGACCATCGGGATGGGTTTACCCCGTCCGGTACAGAGTATAGCGGCCGACTTTAATAAAGACGGGAGGATGGACTACCTGGTATGTGGCTTTGGGCATAATTACGGAGGATTGTATGTGCTGCAGCAAACGGCGGATGAAGAATACGCCAAACGGGCTGTGTGGGAGGTACCTGGTGCGATCCATGCTGTGGTGGAAGATTTTGATAAGGATGGATGGCCGGATATCATGACACTGTTTGCCTACGGAGACGAGGGCATATGGTTGTTCCGGAACGATCATAAGGGAGGTTTTAAACAGCAACAGCTATTGCGTTTTCCTCCTGTACAGGGATCGACGGGTTTTCAGGTGGTGGATATGAATAAGGACGGCCTGCCGGATATATTATATACCTCCGGAGATAACGGGGACTACTCAATGGAACTGAAACCCTTTCATGGGGTGTATCTGTATCTGAATAAAGGAGACTTTACTTTTGAGCAGGCCTGGTTTTACCCGGTGAATGGCTGTACTAAGGCCATAGCGGCCGACTTTGATCAGGATGGTGACCTGGACATTGCCAGCATCGCGTTCTTTGCTGACCTGAAGCACCGGCCGTCAGAGAAGTTCATATTATTCAGCCAGGAGCAGCCTATACATTTTACCCCACATGTAATGCCGGCACTGACAGGGGAAGGCCGGTGGATTTGCATGGATGTGGGAGATTATGACAGAGATGGGGATGCGGATATAGTGCTGGGAAACTACTCAAAAGGGTTCATTATTCAGGAGGGTTTTAAGCCGGATTGGGACGTTAACATTCCGTTTATAATGCTTAGAAATAAAACAAAATGAATCAATTACACTTGCTCAGTTTAAAAATAGTAATTGGGGGATCAGTTTTTTGGACATTCGATTGCAGTTGTAACAAATAAATACTTATATTGCATAAGCAACGTCAGGCAAAAATCTAAATCTATGCTGCTTAAACTACTCAGTTTGGCGCTCGTGTAGCATTTCTTTTTCCCTGTAAACAGTACTGAAATAATAGAACAATAATCTCCGCAGTATTATTGTTTTTCAAGATACTCCTGATTGAACTGATCAGGTTTTAGAATGGCGGAAGGAGAGGCACACCGTGCCTCTCTTTTATTTACTACACCATCTATCATAGTTTTCCCCTTTTTTTAATGCTTATTCTGCTAACTTTAGCCTGGATAAATTTCAACCGGAGCGATGGAACATGCCTATTATTACGACAGGAATAAATTCGACGCGTTATTATACCGGATCATTGAGCAAAGCAGTACGGAACAGGCGCTCAACTGGTTAGAACAACAAAAGGAGAAACTGGGAGAACCCGTAAGTACACAGCGTTTCAATCTTACTTTTACAGCTATTCCACGGTTTATGGGAAAGCAAGCTGTAAAGTCTGCCACACCATATATAGCGTTGTCTGATAATGCCAGCTTTTTCATACAGGGTTTTACGTTAGATAAACTGGTAAGGATCTGGTGGTTATTACAGTTCCCGGCAGCTGACAAAGATGCTTATATCAGGGTGATAGAGGGATTGTTTGATGCTGCTGATATGAACGAACAGGCAGCTTTGTACGCCGCATTGCCGGTACTGGCATGGCCGGAAGCATGGGTATTCCGCACTACGGAAGGGATCCGTTCCAATATTGGTCCCGTACAGGAGGCCGTAATGTTATATAACATTTATCCTGCACGTAACCTGGAAGAGCCAGCCTGGAACCAGCTGGTAATGAAAGCTTTTTTCACGGATAAGCCGATTCATCTCGTTTCAGGTCTGGATGAAAGAGCCAATGAAAGACTGGCGGCTATTCTCACAGACTACGCGCATGAGCGCTGGGCCGCAGGCAGGAGGGTACATCCTATGTTGTGGAGGCTGGTGGGGCCTTTTATCAATGCTGACAATTTCCCTGATATACAACGTATATGGCATTCTGAAGTGAATGTCGAAAAAGAGGCGGCGGCATTAGCCTGTGCCTCAAGTACATATGCTCCCGCACAACATCTGCTGGAGCAGTCAGCCACACTTAGAGAAGAGGTAACCAGCCATCGTCTGACATGGGACACCATTGCGGCCCGAATAGCATAAACGTGTATCACACCTTCAGTGTATATAATAGTAACTTGCCCGGCAGTAATTTAACCCGCCGGGGCAGGTTTTTAATTTACAGGTCTCGATAAAACAGAACAAGATATGTGTAGCAGTCATGAGTTAACAGGTCAACAATTTCAACCTATCGCCACGTCTTCCTCCTATCTCGAACGCATAAAAGGCATGCGTTTTTTTGATCCTCATGTACATATGACATCCCGTACAACGGATGATTATCAGGCAATGGCGGATGCCGGGATAGTAGCAATCATTGAACCAGCCTTCTGGCTGGGACAGCCACGTACGGGAGTAGATACTTTCCGTGATTATTATAACAGCCTGATTGGCTGGGAAAGATTCCGTTCTTCACAGTTCGGTATCAGGCATTATTGTACTATCGGCCTCAACTCCAAGGAAGCCAACAATGAAAGGCTGGCAGAGGCTGTAATGGAAATATTGCCATCATTTATATATAAAGAGGGCGTGGTAGGCGTCGGTGAGATCGGCTTTGACGATCAGACTGCTGCTGAGGAAAAGTACTACCGCGCACAGCTTGAACTCGCTAAAGAAGCAGGGCTCCCTGTTCAGATACATACCCCACACCGGGACAAGAAAAAAGGCACTCAACGTAGTATGGACATTGCGTTGGAGCATGGTCTGGACCCCCATATGGTCATTGTGGATCACAACAATGAGGAAACAGTCAGGGAGGTATTAGACCGAGGTTTCTGGGCAGCGTTCACTATTTATCCGTTTACTAAAATGGGGAATGAACGTATGGTCGAAATCGTGAAACAGTATGGTAGTGAACGCATAATGGTAAATTCTGCCGCCGACTGGGGTATCAGTGACCCCCTGGCTGTACCCAAAACTGCGGCGCTCATGCACGAAAGTGGTATTGACTTGAATGACATTCATTTGGTAACTTTCCGCAATGCTATAACTGCTTTCGCTCAAAGTGGTCAGATGGACGAAGCGGATTTTGACACGGTCAAAGACGTGGATCAAAGTCTGAAATTTAATGGAAGCACCGTACTGCGCGGTGGCCAGCAGCCAAGAATAGATAAACAATCTAATATTATTAGATAAATCGTTACAAGTCTGTACTACGGATGTCCCTAGCTATGTAGTGATGCAGAAACATTACTGTGTCTCATGCATAACCTGTGATCCGTGTTGCCTACTTGGAGAAAACCCGAGCCCGGTGAATTATATTGTAAGCAAGTTGTTAGGTTATTTACGTTTAATGCGGCCCGCCAACATAGTAACTGCTGTGGCAGATATATTGGCTGGGGTTGCTATTTCCGGCTTCCTGGGTTCTGAAGTGTCAAGTTACCTGGACCATCTGTTGCCTGTGATGTGCATGTGTCTGGCAACCATCGGACTATATGGCGGAGGAGTAGTATTTAACGATGTGATGGATGCTGAGCTCGATAAGAAGGAACGTCCTGAACGTCCCATACCCAGTGGGGTTATTTCCCTTACGGAAGCGATAGTGCTGGGAAGTTATCTTTTGCTGGTGGGTATACTGGCCGCCTTTACCGTAGGCCGTATTACAGGCTATTTTGCGTTGGGTATTGCAGCTTCTGCGCTGATATATGATAAATGGGGGAAACATTTCTCCTGGGGACCTGTGAATATGGGTTTATGTCGTGGATTAAACCTGCTGATGGGCATTAGCATGGTAGGGGCTGCCTTAAACAAGTACTGGTGGTTAGGGATAATCCCGGTGATCTACATAGCGGCTGTGACTGCCATCAGCAGGGGAGAAGTGCATGGGGGAAGTAAGCGTACGCTGCGTATTGCTGCCGTCTGTTATGCGCTGGTATACGGTACCATGTTGGTGCTGGCAGCGGTTAATGGACGTATCCTCATAGCCACACCATTTGTCATCCTGTTCGCACTCATGATTAACCTGCCCTTATTCAGGGCTATGAAGGATCCCTCCGGTCCTAATATAGGAAAAGCGGTAAAAGGAGGCATTATTGCCCTGATAGCAATGAATGCCGCCTGGGTAGCTGCTTTCTCCACCTTACCACATGCTTTACTGGTATTGATATTATTGCCATTGTCATTACTGATGGCCCGGGCGTTTGCAGTGACCTGATACGCTACGCTCGTCATTCGTAATTCGTCATAGCAATTAAATTTTGTACTTTAACGGCCTGTTTGACGATTCATTAAACGAAAGAAACATCAGAGCGATTATCCATGCAGAGTATTCAACAGACTTTTAGTGTAGATTATTCATATAAGGTCTTTTTTACCCGGTACCTTTTTAATCCAACTAATCCGGAATTCCGGAACTACCTGGTGTCCCAGACTACACAGGGACTTACCAAGAAACTACTTTTTATTTTAGATGACGGCGTAGCCAAAGCCCATCCGGCGCTTGCGACAGAAATAGCAGCTTATTTACAACAGATAGAAGGTTTTAAGATAGCAGGAGATGTGATTCTTGTACCCGGTGGGGAAGCCTGCAAAAATGACCAGGACCTTTTTTATCGTTTGATAGACCATGTGGATGCGCAGGGCGTAGACCGACATTCATTTGTGGTAGCTATCGGCGGTGGCGCTGTACTTGATCTTGTGGGAATGGTGGCGGCCGTATCACACAGGGGCATCCGTCATATTCGTATACCGACCACCGTACTGTCGCAGAATGATTCGGGAATAGGTGTAAAGAACGGTATTAACTACAGGGGAAAGAAGAACTTCCTCGGTACGTTTGCCCCGCCAGCCGCAGTGTTTAACGATGCGCAATTCCTGACTACGTTATCTGGGCAGGATTGGCGCTCAGGTATATCAGAAGCGGTAAAAGTAGCGTTAATAAAAGATGCAGCCTTCTTTGAATGGCTGGAAGCCAATGCGCAGGCCCTGGTGAATAATGATTTACCCGTAATGCAGGAGTTGGTATACAGATGTGCCGCTTTACATATGGCGCATATCGGTGGCAGTGGTGATCCGTTTGAAAGCGGTTCTTCGCGTCCGCTGGATTTCGGCCACTGGAGTGCACATAAGCTGGAACAACTGACAGACTTCGCTTTACGTCATGGAGAGGCTGTTGCAATAGGAATAGCTGTTGACAGCGTATACTCCTCCCTGTTAGGATGGATTGATACAGCGGCTGCAGAAAGGATCGTTCGTTTGCTGGTGAATCTGCAACTGCCAGTCTATCATCCACTGCTGGAAATGCAGAACGGTGTTTCGTCGCCTGTTATCAAAGGCTTACAGGAGTTCCGGGAGCATCTGGGCGGACGTCTGACTATCTGTTTGTTGAAAGCGATAGGACAGGGCGCAGAAGTACATGTAATAGATGAAGTGTTACTGAATAAAGCTATAGAGCATTTAAAAGTGAACTATGCGAGTATCTGACCATTCTTATTTAACCTATTGCACGAACATTCATCCGGGTGAGAACTGGAGTGCTCATTTTCAGCAACTCAAACAATTCATTCCGGCAGTCAAGCAGGAAGTTTCTCCTGATAAACCTTTTGGCATCGGATTACGCTTATCCAATACGGCCAGTCTGGAACTGAGTAAAGAAGATGCCCTGCTTGAATTTAAGCGGTGGCTGCAGGAACAGGATTGTTATGTATTTACCATGAATGGATTCCCCTACGGAGGTTTCCATCATACTGTAGTGAAAGACCAGGTACATACCCCCGACTGGACAACGGCCGAGCGGGTAGCCTATACCATACGCCTGTTCCGCCTGCTGGCAGCGCTGTTACCGGAAGGCATGGAAGGAGGCATCTCGACTTCTCCACTCACCTATAAATTGTGGCATGTGCGTTGCGAAACGGAAAGAGATGCTGTGATGGAGAACGCTACCCTCAAAGTATTACTCGTAGTAGAACAGTTGGTACGCACCCGCCGGGGAGGAGGTCCCCTGATGCACCTGGATATTGAACCAGAGCCTGATGGGCTAATGGAGAATTCGCAGGAATATCTTCACTGGTATCTGAATTATCTGTTGCCATATGGTGTGCCTTTTCTGCAGGATAAGTTTGGCATGAGTGAAGAAGAAGCGACGGCAAGTATAAAATCGCATGTACAGTTATGTTATGACGTATGTCATTTTGCACTGGTATACGAATCAGCAGAAGGTGTATTGAAGAAACTGGATGAGTATGGTTTAAAAGTGGGTAAGGTACAGATCAGTGCCGCAGTAAAAGCCCTACTGCCAGCAGAGATGGCGGCAAGAGCGCCATTGATTGACGCCTTCCGGGAGTTTAATGAAACAACCTATCTGCACCAGGTCGTGGCGCGCAAGGCAGACGGGTATGTACATTATCCGGATCTTCCGCAGGCATTGGAAGATGCTGCCAATCCGGCGGTAGAAGAATGGCGCTCGCACTTTCATGTGCCGGTATTTATTGATAGTTACGGTGTATTATCATCTACCCGTTCCGATATAGAGAAAGTATTAGAATTACAACGGAAACAACCATTTACACAACACATGGAAGTCGAGACTTATACCTGGGATGTATTGCCGGCTGATCTGAAGTTGCCTATGGACAGGTCCATTTCAAGGGAACTGCACTGGGTGTTGCAACAGCTGAACAAATAATCCTGAATCTAGTTTTGACCCACATATCCTAACGGCGCCATTCACATGAAAAAAACAGTAGTAATTGACGTAGTAGGGCTTTCCTCCTCTCTGATAGGTACTTATACACCTTTCCTGCAGTCATATGTCAGCCGGCAGCACTTGTCGACCATTAAACCCATGGTGCCAGCCGTGACCACAGCCGTGCAGAGTACTTATGTTACCGGCCAATGGCCTTCCGAACATGGTATTGTCGGCAATGGCTGGTACGACAGGCAGGACAGTGAAGTTAAATTCTGGAAGCAGTCCAATAAACTGGTGGAAGCTCCCAAGATATGGGACAAGGCCAAACGTCTTGATCCTTCCTTTACCTGCTCAAAAATGTTCTGGTGGTATAACATGTATTCCACCGCCGACTATTCTGTCACTCCCCGTCCACAATACCTGGCTGACGGCAGAAAGGCGCCGGACTGCTATTCCCAACCGGCCTCCCTGCGAGACCATCTGCAGAAGGAACTGGGTACGTTCCCTTTATTTCAGTTCTGGGGACCGGGGGCTAATATCAAGTCCACACAATGGATTGCTGATGCGTCCATGATAACGGATAACTTATATGACCCGACATTAACGCTGATCTACCTGCCTCACCTGGACTACTGTCTGCAGAAATTCGGGCAGGACTTCACCCGTATCAGCAAAGAGCTGGGGGAAGTTGACGCAGTATGTAAGCAGCTGGTGGAGTTCTATGAGAAGAAAGGTTGCGAGGTGATCATCTTATCTGAATATGGTATTACGAATGTTAATCATCCTATCCACCTGAACCGCCGTTTCCGTGAGGAAGGTCTGATACAGATCAGAGAAGAAAGGGGACTGGAACTGCTGGATGCCGGTGCTTCAAAGGCATTTGTGGTAGCAGACCACCAGATTGCACATGTATATGTAAATGATCCTTCTGTTTATAAGAAAGTCCGCAGTATTGCGGAGAATACACCGGGAGTGGAACTGGTGCTTGACAGGGAAGGCAAACGGCAACATCATCTGCATCATTCACGCAGTGGCGAGTTGATACTCGTAGCTGATGCCAATAGCTGGTTCACCTACTATTACTGGCTGGATGATGCAAAGGCGCCGGACTTTGCCCGTCTGGTAGATATCCATAAGAAACCGGGATATGACCCGGTGGAGATGTTCATGAACCCTGCCGATCCCCTGATCAAACTGAAAGCAGGATTTAAACTGCTAAAGAAGAAATTGGGCTTCCGCTATCTTATGAATGTGATACCATTGGATGCTACGCTTATAAAAGGCTCTCACGGGCGTATTTCTGAGGATAAGGCCAATCACCCTGTACTTATATCGGGTCGGGTGCCTCAGGGTCAGGAGCTGGCTGCTACAGACGTTTATGGTGTGATCTGGAACTCGCTGACGAGATAACTTTGAAATAGGGGATCAGGAATTGAAATGCCGGAATGGGTTTCAAGCAATTCCTGGTCCCTTATTTTTTCGTATATATACGAAAACACTACCCCATGAAACAACTCTTCCTCTCTGCATGTATACTCCTGCTTACATTCGGGTCTTCAGCACAGGACAAATCCTTTCTTTATCAGCATAACAGACAACGGATCAACAGTACCAAAACTGCCATGCTTGTACTGGGGGGCTGGGGGCTGGCAAATATGACGGCAGGACTGATCGGTAATGGTACCGCCAGTGGAGAAGCGAAGTATTTTCACCAGATGAATGCTATCTGGGGTGTTATAAATCTGGGTATCGCTACTGCCAGTTATCTTGGCAACAGCCGGCTGGACCCTGGGAAATACAACTGGCAGGCAAGTGTGGAGGAGCAGCATAAAATAGAGAAGATCTTCCTGATCAATGGGGCGCTGGACCTGGCCTATATGGCCGGCGGATTGTATCTGCGGGAACATGGCAAACTGAAACTTACGGGGAAGGCGTATGACCGCTGGAAAGGTTATGGTAATTCTTTGATCCTGCAAGGTGCTTTTTTGCTGTTTTATGACGGTGTTAACTTCACACTGCACCATGCTCACGGTAAGGGATTATTTCAGCGGTTTGATCAACTGCAGTTGAGTGTTGCTCCGGGAGGTGTGGGAATGGTGTATAGTTGGTAATATTCGCCTATATCTTCTCTTTTTGCCTTTTCATAGTGAACTTATTCAAATCATAGATTTAGTAGGCTAGATAGGTTATACACGGGTGTAAGCCGCTGCTGTCAAAATTATTACCTCAGGTTATCTGCGATAACTTTTAGTAATAGTGACACCCCGTCCTGAATTTTGTTGAACCCGTACCAGTGCTGTAGCTTTGAACTGTCCTTCCATTAAAACATCGATGTATAACTGAAGAGGATATCTGTAATTCACACGTACCAACCATCAAATAATAAGCAGTTCGGCTTCACACCAGGCCTGTTTGCTGAAGGAAGTAATTTATGATCACATTATTGCAACAGACCGATTATCTGGTCGTTTTAGTCATCGGCGTTATTGTCGGTTATCTCTCCGGTTTACTGGGCAAGGGGGGAAGTGCGGTCAGCACACCTGCCTTGCAGATCTTTGCAGGGGTAAATCCATTCTATGCATTGGCCTCACCGTTACCGGCTGCTATTACGAGTACAATATCCGCAACTACGGTATATAGCCGTCAGAAGCTGTTTAACAAGCGGGTCATCGTTACCGGCGCATTGTTCGGCATACCTGCTACGCTGGTGGGCGCATGGCTTAGCAAGTTCTTGCCGGGAAAGACATTAATGGTCCTGACCGCTTTGTTTATCGTATCGATAGGAGGCTCTTTATTGTTTTCTTTCCTGCGCAAAAAGAGTCACGTCGAGGAGCATCCTGTAGATGCCGTGGAAGGTAATCATATACTGATCGTGGTGGCTTCGCTGGCTATCGGGCTATTGTCCGGGCTGCTGGCTAATGCCGGAGGCGTATTGTTCAGCTCCTTCTTCATTAAAAAACTGCATATGCCTATTAAGCAGGCGCTGGCCTGCTCTATTTTATTGTCAGCATTATTATCGGTACCGGGGGCACTGGCGCATTGGTGGCTGGGGCATATAGACTGGAATATTGCGTTAGTGCTGTCACTGACAGCTATTCCATCTTCTTATCTGGGCGCCAAAACAGCGGTGAAAATGAAGTCTCCTTTGCTGGAGAAGTTGTTTGCCTGCACGCTGATCATATTTGGGTTATACGACATCATTTATACTCTTTGGAAATAACCAATGGGGGACATGGGGATATGCTAGAAGTAGAGAAAACACAAATGGCTCGCTAAGCGAGCCATTCTTTTTTTAATATTATAAGCGCTGCCAGGCGCTATACGCAAAACTTCCTCTTGTATCAACAGCACCAATGCATTACTACCGTTATACTCTTTCTTTCCGGATCTGGGTCCGTTCTTCGGGAGGTAATGTACTCACCACGAGATCATACGCATTTTGAAGAAGCGACTGTAATTCAGGTACAGGGAGGGTGTCCAGTGATCTTATCTGTACCCAGTGATAACGAGCCAGATATGGGGCTGGCACGATGCCTGGTTGTGAAATAAGACGGTGAAAATCCTCCAGACGGCATTTCAAGGATACGCGATGTGGCTCGTTTTTGGAGATCATGCAGAATAATTTTTCTCCTACGGAGAAGCGCAGATCTTCATCCCATTTTTCTTCCTGTGTTACGGCAGGAAATGCAAGACAGTAATTAAGGGTCATGTCAAACATAATACTGGCAGCTTAAAAAGTTAAAAAATTGTTGAGTGGAAATATAAAGGCAACTAAAAAGTGAAACAACAAATGATGGTAAAAGGTTTGTTGATTGTCTTCTTATTCCAGCATTGCCAGACATGAGGTCTGTTCCGGATATGTTTGTTTTCGTTGTATATAGCTGATGAACAACTAACCTAAAACCGTGAGGTTCCTGACTCTATTCTTACTATAAATTTAAGTATCTTTTCCCAAAGCCTGATGTATATTTTTTGTTAACAACTGATATAGACAAGTCTGTAAACAGGTAGTCCACAGGGAATAATCACCAGATTTCTTATAGGTTAAAAAAGTACTATAAGTTAGTGATTATCGCCTATGGACTATTACTCCTTATGGATGAGTTACTTAAACCGTCTTGCCATTTTTTCTTCCAGCACACTTAGCGGTACGCAGCCATCTTTTAACAGTTCATCATGGAAATTTTTCATACTGAACCCAGTAGATTGACTGTATTTATCCCGCAGCTCGCGAATTTTCAGCTCGCCGATCTTGTAAGACAAGGCCTGACCCGGTATGGCCATATACCGTTCTATTTCAGCCACAGCCTCATGTTCACTCACAGGTTCATTATCCATCATGTATTTGATGGCCTGCTCCCTGGTCCATCCTTTGGAATGCATGCCCACATCCACAACCAGGCGGATGGCGCGATGGATCTCGTCTGACAGGTGACCGAAGTAACTGTAGGGATTGGTATAGACGCCAAGGTCCCTGCCCAGGCTTTCACAGTATAATGCATAGCCCTCGCCGTAGGAACCGATCCAGTTGAAACGGCGGAATTTAGGCAGGGAATCGTTTTCCTGCTGGATGGATATCTGGAAATGATGCCCCGGGATGGCCTCGTGCAGGAACAGGCATTCCATTCCTGTATAGTTGAACGTTGACGCGTCCAGGATAGGCACATAAAAGATGCCGGGACGGGAGCCATCCGGACTTCCCTGCATATACTCAGCGCTGGCGGAGGCTGCGCGGAAGGCTTCCGTCTGGCGGATCTCAAACTTCGTCCTGGGCAGATGTCCGTATAGCTGTTTTACGGCGGGCATGATCTTTTGTTCAATTGCCCTGAAGGAATCCAGTACCTGCGAAGGGGTAGTAAATATCTTAAATTGTTTATCTGTACGGATGAAGTTAAAGAATGCGGGCAGGTCGCCAGTAAAGCCGGTGCTGTTCTTCACAGAATCCATCTCTCTTCTGATACGGGCCACTTCTTTTTCTCCGGTAGCGAATATCTGATCCGGTGTCAGATCGGCGGTTGTCCAGAATTTGATCAGGTGCAGATACCATTCCTTCCCTTGCGGCAGGCCGTCAATACCGGTGCTGGTGCGCGCTTTGGGCAGGTATTCATTGGTAATGAAGTCATGCAGTTTCGCATAGGAGGGAAGTACATACTGCTCAATAGCCGCCTTATAGGCAGTGCGTAGGTCATTCTTACCCGTGCTGTCAAGATCGGCCGGGAGGAGCCGTAAAGGTGTATAAAATACGTTGTTGGTGTCTTTCTTTGCGAGGTCGGCAAGTTGAGGTATTACTTTCGATGCGAGCGCTTTCGGTAATACATATCCCAAAGACATACCACGCCGCATGTTTGCAATAGCTGTATCACTCCATTCCGCAAAGCTTTTCATTCTCGAAATGAACTTTTCATAATCTGCTTTGTTCTTAAACGGCTGGGCGCTTGTACCTGAACCAAATTGGGGGAGCGTAAGGGTAAGGCCCCAGAACTGCTGAATAGGCATCAGGTGATCCGGAAAGCGGAGACCTTCCCTTCCTACGGAAATTTCCCTTTGCAACATGGAATAGCTAATCAGGTCATTATCATTGAGTATTGTAGTATCAATTCCCTGTAACGCTTCCTGATAGCGGGTATAAAAGCTATCCAGTTTTAATCGGAAACGATCGCTGATATCGATCTGCAGCATCCCGTCGTACTGATGTTCGCCATTCATGGTCGCCTCTATGGGAAAGAATTCCATTTTCTCATCATAGTAGTGCTGAACAAGGTGATGCAATGAATCCGGAGCGTTATTTCCAGCGGGTTTACCCGGTCCTGAGCAGGAGGCTGAAAAGAGCGTCACTGCCAGCAAAAGGGCGTAGTTAGTCTTTAGCATGTTTTGCGATTAGATGAAGGTGATATATTTCTGTACGTTATAAGCTTCCGGATAGAATAAACATAAAAAAAACACTCCGAAGAATCGGAATGTTTTATATAGAACAGTGAACAATGAAAACTCTTTCATCAGTTGATAAAGCCATTATTATAAATTTATAGTAAAGGCAAGTAATTGATTCCGTGATGCTTTATCCCACAAACCTGAATATACGGAGCCTACTTTTATCAACCCGTCTGCCTGGACAAGCCAGCAAACGAATGCAAAATTAGCTTAATTAACAAACCAAACTTGTTAACCTATTTTAAATTTTTGATTTTTATGCTACGGAATGACACTGTATTGCCGTGGTCTTGCAATAAAATGTGTCCTTCGGGCCACAGGCCAAAGTTATTCCAATTTTTATACTTGCTGATCGCTACCAGGTCTTTAAATTCTTTGGAACCTCTGTCGTACTCAACCATTTTGAAACCATTCAACCAGTGTTCAACATGATTGTTGGGATACACAATTATACGCCCTTTATTCCATTCTCCAATCTTCTTTATCGCGGCTTTATTCAGATCAGTATTTTTCCGGGGAATCAGGTCATACAGGGAAGACAGGGTCCTGTTACCGTCACGGCCCAGTTTTGCATCGGGATGACGCTCATCGTCGAGCACCTGGTATTCCAGTCCTATGGCTGATTTACCCTTTGTATCGTAGCTTTCTTTTACATTATATTTTACCCCGCTGTTGGCGCCTTCGGTCAGTTTGAAGTCAAACTCCAGCTCGAAAGCGCTGTATTCTTTTGTGGTTACGATATCGCCGCCGGAACCCATTTCATCGCCGTTGGACTGGTGGATAGACAATTCGCCGTTCTCCATTGTCCAGCCGGTGGCCGGAAACTTATCCTGATTCACCCTGCGCCAACCATTGCCGGTTTTACCATCCCATAGTAACTGATACCCATTTTTCTTCTCCTGGCCGGAAACGTTGTTGGGAACATCATTGACTACATATATATTATCATATGGCGAATATTGGGACGCAGCCGGATTTTCCAGGATGCGGATATTGCGCCAGTGGATCTGTTTACCTTTATCGTCTTCTTTGTAGATCTGGTGCACCTGTAATGCGATGAACCCTTTCAGGGTCATATCATCGATCAGGTGAGCAGTAGGAACACCATTTACCCAGGTACGTATTTCCGTGCCACGGCACTCTATACGGTACTTGTTCCAGCCTTCTTTTTTAAATGCAGATTTAGCCGCGGGATTCAGTTCCAGCGGATACAACCATCCACGGCGGGCCTCATCATATATACCGCCGCTCCAGGCACGGTCGCTGGGATCAACTTCCATCTGATACCCATGTACACGGCCATTGTTGTATTCCGGTGTACTTTCACTGCGGAACTGTATGCCATAGTTCATAGGAGCATCCAGCTTCAGTTCCAGTTCAAGTATGAAATCACCGTATTCTTTTTCCGTTGCAAGGAAGGAATTTGGGCTGCCGGCCACGGAAGTGCCGTTTATCATCCCATCTTTAGCATCATAAATTGCTGTCCCGTTTACTTCTTTCCAGCCATTCAGTGTCTTACCATCGAACAGGTTTTTCCAGTCTGCTTTCTTTTGCTGGGCGACAGAGAAGCTGCTTATAAGTATGGCGCTGCATACCAATAACGTGTTTTTCATAACCATAACCTAAAGTACTCTTAAAAGTAAATAATGATAACTACTTATTCAACCGATTGCACAAATTTTATGATAAGCGGTATTATTTCAGGTTGATTTTATGCAATCGTTTGCAATTTATAACTAATCTACTTAACTTGTACTACCCCATTCTCTGAAAAATGTTTTAGAAAAACCTGATCGAACTTATAGATGATTGTTTTTCAGGGAGGTGTATTCTGTTACAAATTAAAATTCTACGTATGAAGAACACGTTATCGAAGGCGGGCGCCATCTTACTATGCCTGTTATTGTATGGCACATTTATCAGCGCCCAATCCATCCCTATCAGGGGGAAAGTTACCGGACCGGACGGTAATCCTATTATCGGTGCTTCCGTATCCGTCAAGGGACAAAAGACGGGAACAGTGACCGATGTTGCCGGCTCCTACAAACTTCAGGCACCGAAAGATGCTGTGCTGACTTTCTCCTTTATTGGCTTCCTTCCACAGGAAGTGCCTGTGAACGGCCGCTCAGACATTGAAGTAAAACTCGCGGAAGACCAGAAAAAACTCGACGAAGTTGTCGTAGTCGGTTATGGTCAGCAAAAGAAAAAGGATGTGACCGGAGCCATATCCTCCATCAGCAGTAAAGCAATTATGGAAGTTCCTGTAACCAATGCACAACAGGCGCTCCAGGGCAGAACACCGGGGATTGATGTATTAAATAACAGTAACAAACCAGGCGATGAGCCTCAGGTAAGGGTTAGGGGAACACGTTCTTTATCAGCAGGCAATGACCCGCTCTATGTTGTAGACGGAATTCCATTTGCCGGTAATCTCAATGACATCAACCCACAGGACATTGCTTCCATGGACGTATTGAAAGATGCTTCCGCTACCGCTATCTATGGTTCACGTGGTGCAAACGGGGTTGTACTGGTGAGTACCCGCAAGGGAAAGATCGGTAAACCACAGGTGAATTATAGTGGTATGTATGGTATTGTTAACTCACTTGGCAGAACTGATATGATGAATAGTCAGCAGTATCTCGCCATGAAAAGGGAAGCAAACCGTGCGGCAGGACTCTATGATGATAGTAATCCTGATGCTTCAGATGCGAAGATATTTACCGCTGTGGAGCTGGCTAATATTAAAAAAGGTGTGAACACCGACTGGCAATCCCTTTTGATAGACCAGGGCTGGCAAACCCGCCATTCACTGGGTGTAAGCGGTGGTAATGAATCCACCAAATACGCAGTGACGGGAGGTTACTTCAAAGACCAGGGCGTACTGAAATTACAAAGTTATGAACGCTATAACCTGCACATTGCCGTTGATCAGATGATAGGCAAACGTATACAGATTGGCGCCTCTTCACTAACTACCTACAGCATGCGTAAAGGCAGCACCTACAATGGTATGAGCGCCTCGCTTAAAATGCTGCCTATTGCAGATCCATACGATGCTTCTGGTAAACTGATCACCTATCCTACAGCAGATAACCAGCAGCCAAATGCATTGCTGGATTATCAGGATGGCAACCGCGTGGAAAGACTAAGCCATATTCGTTTCTTTAACAGCTTATATGGTGAAGTGACCATCCTTGATGGATTAAAGTACCGCCTCAATGTTGGTACCGACGTTTTCCAGAACAACTACGGCCTCTTCCAGGGTAAAAAGAATACAGACCTGCTCATAGGCGGTGGCGATGCTACTGCTACCAAACAGGGACAACTTGTGTGGGCATATACCGTAGAGAACCTGCTGACTTACAACAAGACCATCAAAAAACACTCCCTGAACCTGACTGCATTATACAGTGTGCAACGTCAGCGTGAAGACTCCTCCTCTGCTTCTGTAAGAGGTATTCCGGTAGAGTGGCAGGAATATTATAACCTCGGACAGGCAGCTAACGTAACCGCCATCGGAAGTCAGCTTGGGACATGGACGATTCTGTCTTATATGGGACGTTTGAACTACGGTTATGACGACCGGTATTTATTGACATTGACCTTACGTGCGGACGGTTCTTCCCGTTTTGCGCCAGGACATAAATGGGGTTATTTCCCTTCAGTAGCGGTAGGATGGAATATGACCAGCGAAGATTTTATGAAGAACGTATCCTGGATTGAAAACCTGAAACTGCGTGCCAGCTACGGCCGTATCGGTAACACCGGTATCCCTCCATATGCTACGCAGGGCCTGCTGGGACGTATGCCTTATTCCTTCGGTAATAAAGGTGTGACCGGCTTTTCTCCGACCCTGCTGCGTAATCCTAACCTTACCTGGGAAACTACAGCTTCTTTCAACTATGGCATTGACTTTAGTTTCTTTAAAGGAAGACTTACCGGTACTATTGATCAGTACAAACAGAAAACAACCGACCTGCTGTTACAAAGATTCCTGCCTTACAGCAATGGTGTAAACTATGTACTGGAAAATACAGGTGTTACACAAAACACGGGTGTGGAACTAGGTTTGTCTGCCATCATTCTTAATACAAAAGGTGGCTTCAACTGGTCTATGGATGTGAACTGGTTTATGAACCGTGAGAAGATCCTTGCACTGGGTGAAGGTAAAACACAGGATGTAGGTAATGGCTGGTTTGTAGGAAAGCCTACCTATGTGTATTATGATTACAAAAAAGTAGGCATCTGGCAGGACGAAGCATCTGCACAGGTTTACAAACAACACCAGGGCGAAATACAGCTGGCAGACCTTAACGGTGATAAAAAGCT
Source organism: Chitinophaga sp. CF418 (assembly GCF_900142925.1). Taxonomy (GTDB): domain Bacteria; phylum Bacteroidota; class Bacteroidia; order Chitinophagales; family Chitinophagaceae; genus Chitinophaga. The sequence continues at coordinate 976,903 of NZ_FRCN01000001.1, read as the reverse complement.
GGACGATAAGGACCGTACCATTCTGGGGGCACCACAGCCTAAATGGTCTGGTGGTATGACACAGCGTTTCTCTTACAAAGGAATTGACCTGTCCGTTGTTGCGTTTGCCCGTATGGGTAGTATGGTAAAGAGTGATTTTTATTCTACGTTCAATACACTCTTCGGACGTTACAATAACCTGGATGTAGACTACTGGACGCCAACAAATCATACCAATGCTTTCCCCCGTCCAAATGCCAACCAGGAGCGTCCAAACAACTACAATACACTCAGTTACTTTGATGGAGATTTCATCAAGATCCGCAACATCACGCTTGGATACTCTCTGCCTTCCAGCATAATGAAACGCTGGCAGATGGAGTCATTGCGGTTCTCTGTAGATGTAAAACAACCAATGATCCTCGCGCCTTACAGGCAGAAGTACAAAGGTATCGATCCTGAAGACGTGAATATTATCGGTGTGGATGCACCTGCTACCTGGATGCTGCAGTTTGGTGTCAATGCTACTTTTTAATGCAACAAAAAAAATCTTTATGAGAAATATATGCTGGTACCTGTTCTTATGCGTGTGCATTGTAACAGGGTGTAATAAAATGCTGGATGAAGATGTGGTATCTTCTGTAACTGATGATTTTTACAATAACACTGCCGGTTTCCAGACTGCGGTAAACGGCAGCTACACCGGTCTGCGCAGCTTTTACAGCACAGAGCGGGGTATGACAACGAGTGTATTCGGTACAGATACTTATACGAATGGTTCTGATGGTGATTTCAAATTTGCGAATCAGTATACATCGCAGCTGGACCCCCGTTATGCTCACCTGCGTGAAATATGGAATGCCTTTTATCAGGCTATCAATACCTGTAATGTCGTGATCGGAAGAGCTGATCAGATACCCGATCTGGATAGTGCTGTAAAGCGCTCAGGTGTAGCTCAGGCACGCTTCTGCCGTGCGAACTATTATTTCATACTTGTGCAGATGTTTGGTGCAGTTCCGCTGAGATTAACAGAGAATAAGGAGATCCTTACCGAGGCTCATCGTGATCCGGTTCCTGATATTTATAACGCTATCCTGGCCGACCTGCAATATGCTGCACAGACATTGCCTGTTACACAAACGGAATGGGGCAGGGCTACCAAACCGGCAGCTGAACATCTGATGGCAAGAGTATACCTGACCAGGGCTACTTCAGCAGCCAAAGGGGCTACCGACTACGATAGTGCTGCTACGTATGCCACCCGTGTAATCTCTCAATACGGCATGCAGCTGCTACCGGATGTTGGTCAGGTGTGGGCACAGGGTAAAGAGAATAATGCTGAGACTGTTTTTGCTGTACAATTCACTACGGATGCATTGTATAATGCTACGGACAATAACGCCTGCCGTTTCTTCCTGATGCAGTATGATGTACTGGGTGGTATGAAACGTGATCTGGCGAATGGTACTCCATGGAAGCGTTTCCGTCCTACAAAGTTCCTGCTGGATACATTGTTTGCCGACCGCGTGCATGATACCCGTTATGGGAAATTCTTCACTACTGTATGGTTTGCCAATGCCGGTAGTACCAAGCTGAAGGTAGGAGATACTTCTGTTTATATGCCGGGATATAATGTGACGGATGAGCAGATCGCCAGCAAGAATTATCAGCTGGTGCCTCCGCGTAATTATACAGAACGTTTGTATCCTTCACTGAACAAATTTGCAGATGCTTTGCGTCCGGACAATCAGGCCTCAGGTGTGCGTCCTTTCATTGCTTACCGCCTGGCGGAAGATTATCTGATTGCTGCGGAAGCATTGATGTATAAAGGAGATAAAACCGGTGCAGTGGGTTATCTGAACACACTGCGTATGCGTGCAGCACGTGTAGGTCCTACAGAAGCTGAAACCAGCGCACATCGCGATGCTATGAAGATCACAGAAGGCCAGTTGAATATAGACTTCATCCTGGATGAACGTGGTCGCGAACTGGTAGGAGAGCAGCTGCAATGGTTTGACCTGGTACGTACCAACAAATTGCTGGAGCGTGTACGCCTCCACAATCCACAGGGAGGACCCAATATTGAACAAAAACATATGCTGCGTCCCATTCCGCAGGATCAGATAGACAGAACAAGCAACGAGTTCCCGCAAAACCCTGACTATTGATCGGGCTGGAAGAAGGCTCTTTCATCGTATACAGTTATCTGAATTCCTGGTTTAAGTAGTCAGGAGAGAGGACGTACACGAACAATATTTCCCTCATGAAAATCCAGTGGAGGCTGTATCGTTAATGCGATACAGCCTCTTTACATTACTTTTGATACTTCCTCCTTTTTTTCATTAACTTTAGAGACACCCAAAAATCCCCAGTTCATGTCACAACAAAAGATCCTCTTTCTTACAGGCGATTACGCAGAAGATTATGAAACAATGGTACCCTTTCAGATGATGCAGATGATCGGGCATACTATCCATGCCGTTTGTCCGGATAAGTCGGCGGGGGATAAGATCATTACCGCCATCCACGATTTTGAGGGAGATCAGACTTATAGTGAGAAGCGGGGACATTATTTTGTGCTGAACGCATCTTTTGCAGATGTACAGGTATCCTCCTACGATGCATTGATGATAGCCGGAGGAAGGGCCCCGGAATACCTGCGCCTGAATACAAAGGTGATTGACATGGTAAAACAATTTGTAGCTGCAGGCAAGCCTATTGCTGCCATCTGCCACGGCATACAAATTCTGACAGCAGCAGATGTAGTGAGAGGCAAAACATTGACCGCCTACCCTGCTGTGGCGCCTGAGGTTACACTGGCTGGCGGAAATTATGCATCCGTGAACATTGATGAAGCGGTCACAGACGGCAACCTGGTGACTGCCCCTGCATGGCCTGCTCATCCGCAGTGGGTTGCGGCTTTTCTGAAGGTGCTGGGCACAAATATCCAGTTATAGCGATCTTATTATTGATCTGTTTGTCTGGTGCCAGTGAGTAGTTTACATATTTATTATATTCAAATGCCTCTTTTTTTACTATTTTTGGTAGCATAATCCTGCTACCTATGAAAAAGAGTCCTATTCTCCTGTCCCTGCTGTTTCCAGCTATTATGGGCTATTCCCAGTCGTTAACTTCCCCCGGTAAAACAGCGGGAGATTCCCTTCTCCTGGTAAAGATTGAAAAAGCTGGCAAATACGGATTTACCGATACGGCGGGTAAGGTGGTTATTGCACCGGTATATGATGCGATAGCGCCTTTCCATAACGGGTTGGCAGCTGTGAAAAAGAATAAAAAATACGGTTTCCTGCTGGCCGATGGCAAAACTTCTTCCCTGAAATATGACTCTGCCTGGATGAAAGAGGGGCATTACCCAATGGTAAAGCTCAACGGTAAAACCGGTATGCTGGATAGTAAGGGAAAGGAGCTGATATCTCCCAAATATGATGATGTGGCCGGACTGAGGGATGGCTATGTATCCGTGTTTGTAGACGGTAAATACGGCGTGGTCAATTCCAATGGGAAAATGGTTTTAAAGCCTGAATATGAGCATCTTGGTTTTGTGACAAATGGCAGTATGCTGGTATATATCGATGGAAAATGTGGCCGTGCTGACCTGGTAAAAGGTAAGGTAGTAATGACTCCCTACGAGAAGGTAGGTCCTTTCCGGGACGGAATGGCCTGGGTAAGGCAGGAGAAAAAATTCGGCTTTATCAACATAAAGGGAGAGTTGGTGATCCCACTGGCGTACGATTGGGTAGGCAATTTCAATGAAGGCCTGGTAGCTGTAGCCACCGGCGGGAAATACGGCTTCATTAATAAGGCTAACCAGGTGGTGATACCTCAGAAATACGATAAGGCGTACACTTATTCCAAAGGCCGGGGGTTGATCCGGCTGAACGGCCGTATTGGTTATGTGGATAAGGATGGTAATGAATCCTGGCCTGAAACAGCGGCCGCGCTGCCTAAGGAACCGGCGGAAGGCGCTCAGAATAAATAAATTGCAGACAGGCCCCAGGAGGTCAACATATTCAACACAAAGCACCAGGGCTCCGTTTAGGAGCCCTATTGCTTTGTAGCCCGGGGGGACAACCCCGGGGCGGTTAAATGTGGCCCCCGTTGCGTCCCACCGTTTGTCCGGTTAAATCCGCCGCCCCGATATGTTTTCTAACACATGCTCAATTAGACATGTTTTTTATTACCTTTGCAGCCAAATTGAAAAGCCCCCAGGGGCCTTATTATCATTCAAAATAAAGTAATACATAAAACATTATGTCCGGTCAGCTTAAAGAAGTTCGCAACCGTATAAAGTCAACACAGTCTAACCTGCAGATCACCAAAGCCATGAAAATGGTAAGTGCTGCCAAGCTGCGTCGTGCACAGGATGCTATCTTGCTGATGCGTCCCTATGCGCTGAAACTGCAGGAAATGTTGAAGAACATTGTTTCCAACAGTGAAGGAAGCATTGATCTGGCACTGGCGGCTCAACGCCAGGTAGAAAAGGTGCTGCTGATAGTGATCACTTCTGACAGGGGATTATGTGGAGCTTATAACTCTAACCTTATCAAGCTGACCAAGCAGGTGATCCGTGAGAAATACGAGGAGCAGTTTGCCAAAGGTCATGTAGAAATACTGCCTATCGGTAAAAAGGGTTACGAGCACTTTGTAAAGAATGGTTATAAACTGAACGATACTTTCTGGCACCTGTTCGCTCACCTGGATTTCGAACACGTAAAACAGGCGGCTGCTTTCGCAATGGAAGGCTTTGTTGCAGGTAATTATGATGCCGTAGAGATCATCTATAGTGAATTCAAGAATGCAGCTACCCAGCGCTACGTATCTGAGCAGTTCCTGCCAGTAGCCCGTGTAGAAAATACAGATCAGAGCGCCGGTCGTGCTGATTTCATCTTCGAACCAGAGAAGAAAGCCCTGATCGCCGAACTGATGCCGAAGATCCTGAATACCCAGCTGTACAAGGCAATGCTGGATGCCAATGCTTCTGAACATGGCGCCCGTATGACTGCGATGGATAAGGCGACTGAAAATGCGAACGAACTGCTGCGTAGTTATAAGATCTCTTACAACCGTGCACGTCAGGCAGCCATTACAACCGAACTGACTGAGATCGTGAGTGGTGCAGCAGCGCTGGAAGGTTGATCATAGCAACTTATACACATCGAATTAACATCAGGATATTTTGATTTCTTCATAAGGGTCAAAGGCTGTATTTTCGGCCTTTGACTTTTTTCTTTTACAGATGTGGTCGTGGCTTTCGCCTTTCCGCACCTGAATACTGAAAAACCGGATAATGGAACTTTCACAAATCATACCGCACATAGAATCATTGATATTTGCCGCAGACAGGCCTTTGCCGCTGCTGGAAATACTCGATCTGTTGAACAATGCGCTGGCTTTCCTGGAAGACCGTGCCTCACTGGAACAGGTGGAGACGGCACTGGATGCCATCAAGGAGAAATACAGCTCTGAATTCTATCCTTTCGAGGTAAGGGAAAGCGGTGGGGGCTACCAGTTCCTGACGAAGAAAGAATATTACCAGACCGTTGCACAACTGAATGGGGAGAAGTTCCTGAAACGCCTCTCTACGGCGGCACTGGAAACCCTGGCGATCGTTGCTTACAAACAGCCGATCTCCAAAGGTGAAATAGAACATATCCGTGGCGTAAGTACTGATTACTCTATCCAGAAACTCCTTGAAAAAGAATTGATTGTGATCTCCGGTCGTAGTGAAACCCTGCCCGGTAAACCACTTTTATATTCTACCTCCAAGGCCTTCATGGACTATTTCGGTCTGAACTCTCCTAAAGACCTGCCGAAACTGAAAGAAGTATTTGAAGATGAAGGTATTCAGCCTACTCTTGTGGGCCTGGATGGTAATACCGAATCTCCGGATGACGATGGCCTGAATATGGTGGTATCTGAAACTGGAGAACTTGTTGAACGTGACCTTATACACAATGACGACGCTAACGCCGGACTCAATGGGCACCATGCAGATTTGACTGAGGAAATTCCGGTAGTGGATGAAGATATTCCGGTGAAAGATCTGGAAGATGCTGAGGAGGAAGACCTATCTGCCAAAGGAATCCTACCTGCGGTAGTTGAAGATATTCCTGTAGTGGATGAGGAGACTCCGGAGGCTGTGGAAGACGGGGATACTGATGATGCCTCTTTGAATAATACTACTGATGAAGAAGATGTCCCTGTTGCTGATGGCGATAATGTAGTGGCGACAGACGATGATATAGCCGCTTTCCTGGAAGCAGCTGCAGACCTGGGGCCTAAGGATGACGATGAGGAAGATGAAGAAGACGAGGATGAAGAAGACGAGGATGATGAGGACGATGAGGACGGCGATGAAGATGAACTGGATGAGGATGAAGATCTCGATGATGATGACGAGGATGGAGAGGGCGAAGATGATGACGATGAGAATGACAGTGATGAAGATGAGGAAGACGACGACTTCGATGAGGAAGATGAGGAAGATGAGGAAGAGGATCCTGATTTAGATGATGACGAAGATGCTGATGGTAAAGAAGAAGATGTAGATGATGAGGGCTTTTATAAAGAAGAAGACTTCGAAGACGAGGGTGATGACGACGAGGATGACGACGACGACAAAAAGTAAATCTGCAGATATTTAAAGCCGGTCATTGCTATTACGCAATGACCGGCTTTTTTTATTACATGTCCTGAGAAGTCATTCCGCTTATGGTGTCCTCACCGGGGTGGTCGTTTGAAGTAAGTCAGTATAGTTATCGATAGCGGCACTAATAACAACATAATTATATGGGATAAACAAAGCCCCTCATAGTTTGAACAACTGTGAGGGGCTCGTTACTATCTACAACAACAACGCTTATAACTTGCTTATAACCGCTGCAAAGATCTCACTCAGCTTTTTATCCGCAGTACCCGCTACGGCGATGATCTCTTCTATAGACACCGGGTGCAGGTTGTCAGGATCGCATTCATCTGTGATTACAGAAACTGTTGCACAGGGCAATTGCAATTGGTTAGCTACGATCACTTCCGGCACAGTACTCATTCCAACAATGTCAGCACCAATAGTACGCAGGTAGCGGTATTCTGCCCTCGTTTCAAGATTAGGGCCTGTAACGGCGGCGTATACCCCATTGGTATGCATTTTATGTCCCAGGGAGGATGCTGCGGTTAATAATGCTTCACCCAGCGCCTGATCGTAAGGACGGCTCATATCAGGGAAACGGGGGCCGAAATCAGGTGAGTTGAGTCCACGGAGGGGATTATCAGTCTGAAGATTGATATGATCGTCCAGGAGCACCATATCGCCTTTAGAATAAGCTTTATTGATACCACCGGCAGCATTACTGAGCAGGAGGTACTGAATACCCAGGGCTTTCATAACGCGCACGGGGAAGGTAATCTGCTGCATGGTATAGCCTTCGTAGTAATGAAACCTGCCCTGCATGGCAATGACAGGCGTGTCTCCGATATGACCATAGATCAGTTGCCCCTTGTGTGATTCTACGGTAGATTCCGGGAAATGGGGAATCTGGTGATAAGGGATGCTTTTCTGGATTTTAATATGATTGACCAGTTGACCAAGTCCTGTGCCCAGTACGATGCCTACACGGGCAGGCTGGAGGTCTTTCAGAAAGGCTGCTGCGTCTTTTATTTGCTGTTGAAGCATGGTTTTATCAGTTACGAATTATCAATTACGATTAGACAGCAGCGAAGGTAATAGCTAATTCTTGATTGAGGATTGACATTCGTCAAATAGTAGAGAAGGGGCATGACTACTGGTGGAAGCCTGGGACTGTTTACAAGCATCCGCAGTAAATAAAAACTGCGATGAAACAGTCCTAAAGAGTGCTTCATCGCAGTCAGTCTGTTATTGTTTAGTCAAGACTGGTAACTGAAATATTCTTCCATCTCACTTTGATCCCTCCACCGGAATGGATCTGAAGCGCGATCTGTCCATTGGCGCCACCGATCTTGTCGTCAGTGAGTGTTATCATTTCCTGGCCATTCAGGAAGGTGGTGACATTATTGCCTTTGACGATCACTTTCATGGTGTTCCATTCACCCTCTTTTAAGTACTGTTCTTTATCGGCAGCCGGCTGGATCAGCCATCCGCGACCGTAAGATTCGTATATACCCCCGGTATGTTTGCCTTTTGGCGCTACCTCCGCCTGCCAGCCGGTGATCTTTGTGCCTTCAATAGAAGAGTGGAAGAACACTCCACTGTTACCGTCAGCTTCCTGTTTGAATTGCAGGGTCAGTTCAAAGTCCTTGAACGACTGGTTGGTGGCCAGGTAACCATATTCCTTATCGGGTCCGCTTTCACAAACCAGGGTACCGTCTTCCACGTACCATTTTTCGGTGCCGTAGATCTTCCAGCCTTCAAGGTTTTTGCCATTGAAGAGGGACTGTTTCTGTGCGAAGATGAGAGGACTGCCCATGAACAGGACGGCAGCCAGCAAGAGGAGTTTTTTCATTTTTCAGAACGGTTTTATAAGCTAAATGAATACGTGGAACTTAAATGTAAGAAACTAAAAATAAAAAAGGCGCCCTGTTTTCAGGACGCCTTCTAAAATAGGTTATACAGTTGCCGGTTTAGCGTGCTACGTTTACAGCACGTTTTTCTCGGATCACGGTTACTTTGATCTGACCTGGGTACTGCATTTCAGTCTGGATCTTGTTAGCGATCTCGAAAGACAGACGGTCAGCGTCATTATCGGTTACTTTATCACTTTCAACGATCACGCGCAGTTCGCGGCCGGCCTGGATAGCGTAAGCCTTTTCCACACCATCATGGGCGAGGGCCAGGTTTTCCAGGTCTTTGATACGTTGCAGGTAGCTCTGCATGATCTCACGACGGGCACCAGGACGGGCGCCGCTGATAGCGTCACAAGCCTGTATGATAGGGGAGATCACGTATTGCATTTCCATTTCATCGTGGTGAGCGCCGATAGCATTTACTACCGCAGCATGTTCACCGTATTTCTCAGCCAGTTTGGCACCCAGCAGGGCGTGGCTCAGTTCAGTTTCTTCATCAGGTACTTTACCGATGTCATGCAGCAGACCGGCGCGTTTTGCCAGTTTAGGGTTCAGACCCAGTTCTGCAGCCATCACAGCGCAAAGGTTAGCTGTTTCTTTGGAGTGCATCAGCAGGTTCTGACCGTAAGAAGAACGGAAACGCATTTTACCTACCAGACGTACCAGTTCTTTATGTAAGCCATGGATACCCAGCTCGATCACGGTTCTTTCTCCGATATCCATTACCTGCTCTTCCAGTTGTTTCTTGGTTTTTTCTACCACTTCTTCGATACGCGCAGGGTGGATACGTCCGTCCTGTACCAGGCGTTGCAGGGACAAACGGGCGATCTCACGGCGTAATGGGTCGAAGGAAGACAGTACGATAGCCTCAGGGGTATCATCCACGATCAGGTCTACACCGGTAGCGGCCTCAATAGCGCGGATATTACGGCCCTCACGACCAATGATCTGACCTTTGATCTCGTCACTTTCCAGGTTGAACACAGTGATAGCGTTCTCGATGGTCTGCTCGGCGGCAGTACGCTGGATGGACTGAATGATGATCTTTTTAGCTTCTTTGTTTGCCTTCAGTTTGGCATCCTCGATAATCTCCTGGATGTGTGCCAGCGCCTGTGAGCGGGCTTCTTCTTTCAGGCTTTCGATGAGTTGGTGGCGGGCTTCTTCTGCAGTCAGGGCCGCTACTTTCTCGAGGCGACGGATGTGTTCTTCCTGGTGTTTTTCGAGCTCAGTACGTTTTATTGCAACCAGTTCCATCTGACGGTTGAGGTTTTCCTTGATCGCCTCATTCTCCTGCATCTGTTTCTGAAGACTCTCGGTCTTCTGGTTCAGTGTCTGTTCTTTCTGTTTGATGCGGTTCTCTGAATCTGCTATTTTCTGGTTACGTTGTAAAACTTCTTTTTCGTGCTCACTTTTCAGCTGGAGGAATTTCTCTTTTGCTTCGAGCAGCCGGTCCTTCTTGAGGTTTTCTGCGGTAAGCTGTGCTTCGGATACTATTTTCTGCGCCTGTAATTCGGCCTCCTGTATTTTATGTTGAGTGTTCTTGGCAAAAATCACCTTACCTAACAAAATACCTATGATCAATGCCACCACTGCAGCTATTGTCGACATTAAAGTAACTTCCATACAAAAATTTTAATACTTGATTTATGTTGCATTCCTGGCCATATCCCATTCCGTGGAAAGGTAGAGGGTTTAGAACTTGATTCGCGAAAATACAAAAAAGAACGTGCGAAACGCCGGGATAATGAGCTGATATGCAGATGTGTGGGAGCTTACAGGAAAACCCTGTACTTGATAAGTGGATAAAGCGTTGATTATCTTAGTAGTATGTTGTAATTTTATTGCAATACGTTACTAGCTGCTAATCTACTTTTTCAAAATATTTAGTGCGTCACAGATCTGTGTTAATCAGGAATGAAGGATCAGGAATAATGCCCGGAGCGAAATTTTTTTAATCTCTTCCCGGTCCTGATATTTCAATCCTGGTTCGTTACTTCAGCGAGCTGTCCAGCAGCGCTTCGAGGTGCTGTAACTTCTCTTCCAGGAATGGCGCAAGGCCAGCCTGTATCTTCCCTCCGCTTGTCACCGGATGGGTGGCGTACATGATAAGGACCATGGCAATATAATCCTGCAGGTCTTTACCAGCGTACGCTGTCTTGAATTCAATGATCTTTTCGTTCACTTCCTTCATGGTACGGCGTACTTCCTCTTCCTCTTCCGGCTTTATCTTTATGCGGTAAGACCTGTCGGCCACCACAATGTTAATGGGAATCAGCGGTTCCATGTCGGTAAATTTGGTTTTAACTAGCTGTTTAACAGTGCGATACAGCGATCGATCTCTTTTATATAATCATTGATCTTGTTTCGCATTTCCTTTCTGAATTCTTCATCGTCTTCCCGGCTGGACGGCGATCCCTGGGTGGCCACGGCCATTTTGGCCAGGTGTAGCTTATTTTCCAGGGTGGCGATCGTTTCATCCCGGGCTGCCAGTGTTTCTTCCTGTTCCTGCAATTGCTCTTTCAGCAATACATTTTCAGCCTGCACCTGCTGTAGCTTTTTCAACAACAAATGAAGCTTATCGTCTATCCTTTGTATGTACTGCTCTAAAGCCATAAAGTTCAATTCATTACTAAGAATTAAGAAGCGAGGTCATTATACCCACTTCTTAATTCCTAATCCGATTATTTCCTGATTTCTGCCTGTAACTGTCCTTCGAATGCTTTCACCAGCTTATCCATTACCGCATCAATCTCTTTATCGGTAAGGGTCTTCTGTGCATCCTGGAAGGTGAAGCTAACGGCATATGACTTTTTATTAGCGCCCAGTTTCTCACTCTCAAAAACGTCGAAGAGGTTCAGTTCCTGTAGCAGGGAAGACTTAACCGTTTTGGCGGCAGCTTCCACAGCAGCAAATTTTACCTGCTTGTCCAGTACCAGCGCAAGGTCACGGCGAACAGCCGGGAACTTCGGTATTTCCTTGTAAAAGTTATCGCTTTTTTGCAGTAATCCCAATACAATCTTCCAGTTGAAGTCGGCAAACCACACTGGCTGCTTAATATCGAACTGTTTCAGTTTCTGTGCGTTAACAGCGCCGAGCACTACTAGCGGCTTGTTCTTAACACTAATCTGCCAGCCATTCTGGAGTGCGTTGTTTTCGGCTTCCGCCCATTGCAGACCATTGAGGCCCAATTGCCTGAAGAGGTTCTGTACAAAGCCCTTCAGGAAGTAGAAGTCAACCGGCTCAGCTTTGTGCATCCAGCTTTCCGTTCTTTTCTGACCGGTCAGGTAGAGGCTCAGGTGAGCAGTTTCATCATATTTGCCCTGTTCGCTGACAGCATATGTGTTACCGAATTCGAAGAACAACAGGTTGTCATTACGGCGATTCAGGTTGTGTGCTACACTTTCCAGGCCGGTTTCCAGCATGGAAGGGCGCATCACATCCAGATCAGCGCTGAGGCTGTTGATCATCTTCACAGTATATTGCAGTACTTCAGGTGTAAAATACTTACTATTTGTGATAGAGTTGGTAAAAATCTCGTTAAACCCGTTGGATGCCAGGTAATTAGCTGCTTTTTCACGTACTTTCTCCCTGTCCGTTTTCGGATTGGCGGAAGGGGTGATCAGCACCTGGGAAGGGATCTCTATGTTATCCAGACCGTCAATACGCATTACTTCCTCCACGATATCTGCCGGGATGCTGATATCGGGTTTACTGTAAGGCACACTCACACGCAGTCTTTCAGCATCTTTTTTAAGAATGCCGAAGCCCAGGCTACTCAGGATATTCACAATCTTATCTTCAGGATAAGCCTTTCCACTCAGCTTGCGGATATAGTTCCAGCTTGTTTCTACTTCTGTCTGTGCCTTCGGATGAGGATATACATCCACTACTTCTGATGCTGCCTGACCACCTGCCAGTTCGCAGATCAGGGCTGCGGCGCGCTGTAATACATAAGCCGTTGCGGAAATATCAGTTCCTTTTTCGAAACGGGCTGCCGCATCAGTACGGAGTCCATGACGGAAGGAAGTAGGACGGATGCTGGCAGGGCTGAAGCAGGCGCTCTCCAGGAAGATGTTCGTAGTCGTATCCTTCACACCGGAATGCAGTCCGCCGAAAACACCTGCAATACACATGGGCTCACCCTTGCCATCGCAGATCATCAGGTCTGCGGCATCCAGTTTGCGCTCTTTTTCATCAAGCGTTACAAAAACAGTGTTCTGCGGCAGGTTCTTCACAATGACTTGACGGCCGTCTACGGCGTCGGCATCAAAAGCATGCAGCGGCTGGCCGGTTTCATGCAGGATGAAGTTGGTGATGTCTACTATATTATTAATAGGCCTTACACCGATGGCCAGCAGTCTATTCTTCAGCCAGTCGGGGGAAGCAGCGATCTTCACGCCGGTAATGGAAATACCGCTGTACCGTGGACAGGCTTCCGTATTTTCTATCGTAACGCCGATCTGGTAAGGAGCGGCTGCTTTGGGCAGGGTAGATAATTCAGGTGTTAATGCCTTGTATTTCAGTGTGTTCTCGCTGTTGTTCAGGTAGGCACACACATCTTTGGCCACACCCAGGTGACTCATGGCGTCCATTCTGTTGGGGGTCAGGCCGATTTCATAGATCCAGTCCTGAACAGGTTTAAATACATCCCTGGCAGGGGTACCGGGTTGCAGGGACGGGTCGAGCACCATAATACCGGCGTGGCTTTCGCCGATACCGATTTCATCTTCCGCACAGATCATTCCATGGCTTTCTTCTCCGCGGATCTTCGCTTTTTTCATGGTCAGCGGTTCTCCGCTGGCAGGGTAGATAGTGGCTCCTATAGGTGCTATTACTACTTTTTGTCCGACAGCTACATTAGGAGCGCCGCAAACAATGTGCAGCGGTTCCCCGCTACCTGTATTTACTGTTGTTAATCTCAGTTTATCGGCATTGGGATGGGGCGCTACAGTCAATACCTCGCCTATCACAAGTCCTTCAAGACTGCCCTTTACAGACTCGAATTGTTCCAGGCTTTCCACCTCCAGGCCTATACGCGTCAAAATAACAGATAGTTCCTCCGGTGCGGGTTTAACCGGCAAATAGTCACACAGCCAATTGTACGAAATAGTCATTTGTAAATTTATATAAGTCCGTAAAGTTAGTGTAAATCGTGAATAGTCCCTATATAGAGGGAAGGAATAGCGGCTGGAACTCCTGCTGGTTGCCGACAACCCCTCAAAAATGTGAATAACATCACCTATCCGACCTCGCTTCTGAGCATTCCCCAGGACAAGGAGTGCTTTATGTATGCGATAGCGTAACAAAGGGGCAAGCGGCATGATCTGCCCAATTCAGTTTCTGCCGATCCCGAAAAGGGGCCTACGAATCGGTATGGAACAATGGTGAACAGGCACTACATCACGCCCCCGCGCGCCTTTCCAACAATTACACCAAATTATACCGGTCACCGGAATACGAAAGTGGAAGAAACCTCGTCGGGAAGAAATGTGCAAATCAACAAGGCTTATGTGTGAAACTTTTTTACACATTGTTTGTGAATATCCAGACCTTTGTATGGGGATATTGTGTGAGTTTGGTGGATAATGAATCGATAGTCAGTGTATAACTGTCATTTTGCGGGTGCATAACCTGTGCATGTCACCTTATAAATTATATACCCAGGCAAACTTTAGAAAATCGAAAAATGCGGTTACCTTAGTCAGTACGGCCCTAAAAAGTTTACAATTTCATAAAACGGGAATGGCACAACTGGTACAATAAATTGTAATGATAACTAAGGAAGCCACGACATATTAACTTTTTGATTAACAGACTAATCAACGAACATATAGATGGATCTCAATCTAAAGAAAGACCGCAATGTACGCCGTAAGTCGTCCGTTGACGTATCTACCATGATGTACGGCAAGATTCCTCCACAGGCAAAAGAGATGGAGGAGGCTGTATTGGGAGCCATTATGCTGGAGAAAGGAGCATTTGACACAGTGGTAGAGATATTGAAAGGTGAATGTTTTTATGTAGAAGCACATCAGAAGATATTTACGGCTATGACACGGCTGGCAGGTAAATCCATGCCGGTGGACATCCTGACCGTTGTGGAAGAACTGCGTTCAATGGGCGAACTGGAAATAGTAGGCGGCCCATATTATATTACCAGACTGACAAACACGGTGGTTTCTTCCGCCAATATCGAGGCGCATGCGCGTATCATCCTCCAGAAATTCATCCAGCGGGAACTGATCCGCATATCCGGAGAGATACTGAGTGAGTCTTACGAGGACACGGCAGACGTATTCGACCTGCTGGATTCCGCGGAAAGTAAACTCTTCGAGGTGACCAACAACCACTTACGTAAGAACTACGACAGTATCGACCGTGTGTTGGTGAACACCATGAAACGTATTGAAGACCTGCGTAACCGTGGGGATGATATTACAGGGGTACCTTCCGGTTTCCCATCTCTGGACAAGGTGACCTATGGCTGGCAGTCGACGGATCTTATCATCATCGCGGCACGTCCTGCGGTGGGTAAGACGGCTTTCGCACTGAACCTGGCCAGAAATGCCGCCCTTCACCCGAGATTCCCGAAAGGTGCAGCGGTGTTCTCTTTGGAAATGTCCTCCGGACAGATCGTACAACGTATCCTGTCCGCGGAGTCTGAAATAAAACTGGAAAAGATCACCAGGGGTAAGTTGGAAGAGTATGAAATGAAGAAGCTGATGACCCATGGTATTGAACGCCTGGCAAAAGCGCCTATCTTCATAGACGATACCCCGGCACTGAACATCTTCGAGTTGCGCGCCAAGGCCAGAAGGCTGGTACATAACCATGGAGTAGGGGTGATCATCATCGACTACCTGCAGCTGATGAGTGGTAGCGCCGATGGAAAGGGCACCAACCGTGAGCAGGAGATCAGTAAGATCTCCAGGGACCTGAAAGGTCTGGCGAAAGAGTTGCACGTGCCGATCCTGGCCCTCTCCCAGTTGAGCCGTGATGTGGAAAAGCGTAAAGATGGTAACAAGATGCCACAGTTGAGTGACCTCCGTGAATCCGGAGCGATCGAGCAGGATGCTGACATGGTAATGTTCCTGTACCGTCCTGAATACTATGAGATCAATACCAACGAGATGGGCGAGTCCAACAAAGGTGAAACCCACGTGCGTATAGCCAAACACCGTAACGGTCAGCTGGATACCATCAAGCTGCGCGCGGTACTGGAATTCCAGCGTTTTGAGGACGATGGTAGCCTGGAAAACCCTGGAGGTGGCAGCAGTAATTCATTTGCGGGTATGCGCAATAATGACCCTGGTGGAAATGATGAAGCGAAACTGTATATCCAGAAGGGTTCCAAAATGAATGACATGAACTTCGATGAAGGATTTGAAGATGCTCCTTTTTAAGTAAACAGAATTAGTAATAATACTGAAAGGCGCTCCTTCTGCACGGGGCGCCTTTTTAATTTTCCCCTTATAAGAATTATGTGGACTAAATATCGTCTGTACTATAAAGACAATTTCCGGTTAGCATACCCTGTAGTTATTTCCCAGCTCGGGCACGTAATGGTTGCCTTTTCTGACACAATTATTATCGGTCATACGGGTAAAGTGCCCCTGGCGGCAGTTGCGCTGGGCAGCAGTATATTTTCTGTATTTATGGTGGTAGGGATTGGCATGTCTTATGGCCTCACCCCGCTGATAGCCCAGGAGCATGGCCGTAAGAACCTTGCCCAATGCGGCTTCCTCTTGCGCCATAGCCTGGTCATTAACATCGTCCTTGGATTATTATTATCTACAGCCATCATAACCGGCAGCAATTACCTGCACCTGTTGGGACAGGAAGAGGATGTACGTGTGTTGACCAGACCATTTTTACAGTTACTGGGTATTTCCTACTTCCCACTGATGATCTTCCTGACGTTTAAACAGTTTGCAGAAGGGTTGGGATTTACCCGGCAGGCCATGAACATCAGTATAATCGGGAATGTGCTGAATATAGCAGTAGGGATTACCCTGGTGTACGGGCTGTTTGGAGCGCCCAGGCTTGGGGTTGTCGGCGTTGGTATCGGTACGCTCACAGACAGGGTCCTGATGGCGGTTGCTATGACCTGGTATGTGCTGTCCTCTCCCCGTTTCAAGGCCTACCTGGTACACTTCCGGCAACGCTATTTGTCTCTTGCCGCTATCAAACAAATTCTGGGTATCGGTACGCCTGTTGCCCTGCAGTATATCTTTGAAGTGAGCGCCTTCAGTAGCGCTATCGTGATGGCTGGCTGGATTGGGGCGAGAGAACAAGCTGCCCATCAGATAGCCATCAACCTGGCGTCCATTACCTATATGATGGCGAGCGGTATCTCTGCTGCCGCAGGTATTAAAAGCGGGAATCACTTTGGTGCAGGACAATGGCGGGAACTGCGGTCTTCCGCGATCGCGAGTTATCACATGGTACTGGTGATGATGGGAACAACAGCCCTGATCTTCATGCTGGGCTGCAGGCTGTTACCGCTTATGTATATCAATGATCCTGCTGTTATTGACATCGCCGCTGATCTGCTCATCATTGCTGCCTTCTTCCAGTTGTTTGATGGAACACAGGTGGTAGGACTCGGTATTCTCCGTGGATTGGGAGATGTACGAATACCGACTATCATTACATTGCTGGCGTATTGGGTGCTGGGATTGCCTGTGGGTTACTTCCTGGGAATTTACCTGGAATTTGGAGTACAGGGTATTTGGTGGGGCCTGCTGATAGGGTTACTGACAGCGTCGATATTGTTGTTTTTCAGGTTTCAGCATAAGACGAGGGCAGTAGTGGCGGAGGTGTAGCATTGTGTTGCTTTGCGTGCCGGGAAACTGTCAAAATCCTTGGTCAGGTCCAGGTGTTTCCTGCATATATCCAGTATACAACTTGCATATGACCAGCATTATCCTTCGTTAATCCTTCGTTCGGAACGAAAGATTAACGAAGGATAATGCTGGTCATATGCTGGTTGTATGATCCTCATATGGCCCCTTTCTCACCCAGGTAACCGATATTTGCAAAAATTTCAACAGGCAATCATGTTTTACGCGAAAGACATCACTCCCGGCGCCGGGCATTACACAATGGACGAACCTACCTCTAAATACTGCATCCAGGTGCTCCGCCATGAGGCCGGCGATGAAGTGCTGCTGGCTGACGGTCGTGGTGGCAGATATACCGCCGCTATCACGGACGACAACCGTAAGAAGTGTGTCGTACAGATAAAAAACTATGAACTGATGCCACCAGTAAAAGCGCCTGTCCGTATTGCCATCTCCTTTACCAAAAATACCTCCCGCATAGAATGGTTCCTGGAAAAAGCTACTGAGATCGGAATGCAGACCATCATCCCACTGGTGAGTCAGCGTACTGAAAAGGAAAAGTTCCGTGCCGACCGTTTTGAGAACATCCTCGTTTCCGCCATGCTGCAATCGCAGCAATTTTACCTGCCGGAGCTCACAGCGCCAGCTACTTTTGACGCATTGGTGCAGCAGCCTCCCGCAAATCAGCTATTTATTGCTCATTGCCTGCCGGAACAGAAACAGCACCTCTGGCAAGCCATGCAGCCGGGTAAGGACAGCTTACTGCTCATAGGACCTGAAGGCGACTTCACCCCGGAAGAAATCAAACTGGCACTGGAAAAAGGATTCCAGCCCGTTTCCCTGGGAGACACCCGCCTGCGTACCGAAACTGCCGGAATAGTAGGTTGCACCATGATGAATGCAGTCAATGCCACTACCTTATAATTCCATAACACATAAAGAAAAAATATCACAACAGGCGTTTCCTGATAACTACTCCCATATTGGAAAAATGAAGAAATAATTGTAGCTTACACACTTATAAGGGCTTTATACTTTTCACGTGAAGAACGCGCACATTCATCCGGATTCCACTTGCACGGATAAATACCTGTGGGATATGATCAGGGTCGATTCCGTAGACGCTTTTAACGAAGTGTACAACCGGTATTGGGACCTGTTATTCCATGTCACCATGAAGCGCCTGCAGGTCAAAGAGATCGCAGAAGAGATCGTACAGGACTCCTTCATCATCTTATGGGAGAAAAGACATGATATAGAGATCTCAGCCCTGAAACCTTACCTCTTTGCCATCACCCGTTACGCTGTATTTCATTACCTGGCCAGCAAACAGACTATTGCCTCCAGGATGAAGATCTTGTCTCATTTATCGGAAGCTGCCGGCAACAATGGCGCTGACGTGGAAGCGCTGGTAAATGACAGGCTGCTGCTCCAATTAATAGAAACTGTTGCCAATGACCTGCCTGAAAAAAGCCGGCAGGTATTCTACTATAATAAACTGCTCGACTACTCCATCAGCCAGGCGGCCGAAACCTTCAATATATCCCAAAAAACTGCCGAAGGTCACCTCACCAAAGCCCTGAAAATATTACGCCTGAAACTAAGCGCACTACACACTTTCCTCCTCTGAAAAAAAATCTTTTTCAAAAGCAAGGGTAAATTGTCAGTTATACACTCTTAATTAGTATAACTCGGAAATAATGCCTGACGATTACATCCACGAACTTGCCCGCAAATGGCTGGCAGGCACCGCCACAGAGGAAGAGATCAACATCCTGATGCAATGGTATGGAAAGGAAGAAATGGATGCAATCGGGAATGAAGACAGTCCCCGGAAACGGCATCTGTCCACAGTATGGTGGATGGCAGCCGCAGTTGTGATAGCCGCAGGGATCTGGGCTTTATATCCGAAGCGGGATGAAAAGAAACTTGTCGTATATGTACCCAGGGAACAACAGAACAGGATCGTACTGCCCGACAGTTCCGTCGTATGGTTGAATGCTGATAGCAAATTGCAATACAATGACGGGGCACAGCGCAGGGAAGTTATGCTCAGCGGTGAAGCGTTTTTCGATGTGAAAAAAGGCGCCCGCCCCTTTGTCGTAAAGGCCGGAAATAGTATTACCACTGTATTGGGCACCAGCTTCAATATTAAAGCCTACAGTGGCGAGCCAACATTAATTACCGTCGCTTCAGGAAAGATAAGGGTAGAAGATGAAAAGAAACATATTACTGTACTGACAGCTAATAAACAGATCACGCTGGAAAAACAAACGGACAGCTCCGCCGAAAGAACAGTCAACGCAACAGTCTACCACGCCTGGATAAATGGCGGGTTTGAAGTGAACAATGAAACATTTGAATCTATTGCAAACATGCTAAGCAGGAAGTACGACGTGGCTTTCCATTTTGAAAACGATGCACTGAAGAAGTGTACATTCATTGCCAGCTTTGATGAACACACACCTATGGAGAGAATATTGGAACTACTGTGTAAGATCAACAATTCCACGTACCGCATCAGTCAGGACAAAAAAGAAATATATATCAGCGGCGAAGGGTGCCAATAATATTTTCACAAAAAATCAAGCAATCCCGTTATGAAACAAACAACAGCATTTCCCGGTAATACCACATAAAAAAATCCTTTCCTGGAAGGAAAGGATAACATAGCGCTGTCTGCATAAGAGTCTGCAAACCATACATGCAAACAGGCGCTACGGCTTTGTATTCTATTACATCATACAAAATGCAATTAAAGATATGAAATACTACGGTATTTTGACAGGGAAGCCTATGGGCATTACCCACCATTATTTACCAGACCTTTTGCTTAAGCTAATGCGAACAGTGATCATGATAATGATAGTGCTGTGTACGACAACGTTGTTGCTCATCGCCCGTAATACCAGCGGGCAGGACCTGAACACCGTGATGTTGCAGCTGAATATCAGGGAAGGAAAACTTGATAAAGTATTGAAACGCATAGAAACGCAGGCGCCTTTTCTCTTTGTTGTAGATGGTGCGCTGGCCGGCAATACGCCCGTGCCCGCACTGGAAAACAAAGAGCGCTCATTAAAAGAGGTACTGGACGCATTGCTGCTGCCACACGACCTGTTCTATGTACAGGAAGGGAAATATATTATCATCAAAAGGATGCCCATGTCTGCCGCTATGCAGGCCGCTGCGCAAGGCCTGCCCGTACCTGAGGGTGTGGCCAAGGTCATCACGGGGATGGTGACTGACGAAAAAGGGCAGCCACTGCCCGGGGTGAGTATTGTGGTGAAATCTTCCAGGGCTGGTACTATCACCAATGAGAAAGGTGTTTTCTCTCTTGAAGCCAGGAATGAAGCCGATACACTGCTGATCAGCTATATAGGTTACCGCACCCAGGAAGTGGCCGTAAAAGGCCGGAGTCAGCTGAATATCCAGATGGTATTGAGCGACAACTCCCTGGCTGACGTTGTTGTAATAGGCTACGGTAGTCTGCGGAAGGGCGACCTTACCAGTGCTGTTGCTACTGTAAAATCAGAGAGCTTCGTAAAAGGCAATGTGCTGGATGCCGGCCAGCTGTTGCAGGGTAAAGTAGCCGGACTTTCCATCGCTACGCCCAGTGGCGATCCTACCAGCACCTCACAGATCCTGTTACGTGGTAATACTACTCTGCTGGGGGCTAATGCTGATCCTCTGGTGCTGATAGACGGTATTCCCGGCGATCTGAAGACGGTAGCGCCCGAGGACATTGAATCCATGGATGTGTTAAAAGACGGTTCCGCCGCTGCTATCTATGGTACCCGCGGTACTAATGGAGTGATCATCATCACCACCCGCAGGGCCAGCGGTGCCTACAACAATTCAGTGGAATATAGCGGGTATGTCAGCACACAGACCATCGCCCGCAAACCGGAAATGCTGACAGCAGCAGATTACCGGAAGCAGATCGCGGAAGGCACCAGGGACGCTTCCTGGGACCAGGGCGCCAATACCGACTGGCTGAAGGAAATATCACAGACGCCATTCACACATGTACATAACCTTACAATGAGAGGTGGTAATGCCAAGACGAATTATCTCGCGAACGCGAACTACCGCTCCCTGGAAGGTATCATGAAGAAATCAGATAACAGGACCTTCACTGGCCGCATCGATATCAACCACAGCATGCTGGATGATAAACTGCGGGTGAATCTGGGCATGCTAAGTGCCAACAACAGGTACACCACTACCGGCGATGGTATCAGTTTTAATGGCTATACCTACAGGCAGGCCCTCATCCGTAATCCCACATCTCCTGTCCGTGATTCACTGGGGAACTGGTATGAGCAGACCGGCCTGTTTAATTATGAGAACCCGGTGTCAAGGCTCATGGAAAGTGATGGACGGAATACTTCCCAGAACACGCGTCTGAATGGTTCATTGACGCTGTTGCCTGTAGAAGGATTGAAACTGTCTGCCTTATTCTCCTACACCAAATACAATGAAGACAGGGGCTACTCAGAAACCAAAAAGCATATCTCCAATCTCAGAGACAGCAGGAACGGATATGCATCGGTAGGCTCCAAACAAAGCATGGACAGGCTGATGGAACTGACAGCTCAATACACTGCTGATGTCAGAAGACATAAATTCACAGCACTGGCTGGTTATAGCTACCAGGAGCGGGAATATAACAGTCACTGGATGCAGAACTGGGACTTCCCGACAGACCGCTTCACTTATAACAACATCGGTATAGGACAGGCACTGAAAGAAGGACTGGCACCGGAATACAGTGATAAACTGGAAACAAACCTCATTGGTTTTTTTGGCAGGGCTACCTATAGTTATGATGATCGTTACCTGTTGCTCGCCAGCTTACGGCATGAAGCCGCCAGTCAACTATATGGCACCAAACAACCCTGGGGAACTTTCCCGGCTGTTTCTGCCGGATGGCGTATCAGCAATGAGGCGTTTATGAAAAGACAGACATTGTTCGATGATCTGAAATTACGTGTAGGTTATGGCGTTACAGGTACACAGCCGACTGACCTTTTCCTCGGTGTGGCTATCCTGAACTACAGCAGTTATGTATATGTAAATGGCGTGTGGATACAGACACTGGGTCCTTCACAGAACCCCAATGCTGACCTGCGCTGGGAAGAAAAACATGAGACAAATGCAGGTCTTGACTTTTCTATGTATAGTGGAAGGATCAGCGGTAGCGTGGATTACTACATCCGCCGCATCAATGGGTTGTTGTACGACTACCAGGTACCCAGTCCTCCTAACCTGTATCCGTCCACACGTGCGAATGTAGGCAAGATGGAAAATAAAGGGCTGGAAGTATTGGTGAACTTTATCCCGGTAAAGACAAGGAACTTCGAATGGAGCAGCAGCGTGAATTTCTCTACCAACACCAATAAACTGGTCAGCCTGTCTAATAACCTCTACAAGACTACCAACAACTACTTTACTACAGGTGGTACAGGAGAACCGATCCAGACCTTTACACATATTGTGAACATCGGTGATAATATCGGCGATTTCTATGGCTTCAAAGTAGTAGACATTTCTGATGATGGTAAATGGATCTATGAAGGCCGCGATGGAAAGCCTGTTCCTTACGACAGCTACCAGCATGCTTTTGAAGACAAGCGTGTACTGGGGAATGGTCTTCCGAAGTATTACGCCGGATGGAACAACACCTTCCGCTATAAACAGTTTGATTTGAATATTACTATGCGCGGTGCTTTCGATTATCAGATCCTGAATTTTCAGCGCATGTATTATGAGAACACAGGCCTGCAGCAGTACAACCGTCTGAAATCGGCCTACGATAAGGTGTTCGGCAAAGCCGTACTGAGTAAAGATATGCCGCTGGAGTTTAACAGCTACTACGTAGAGAACGGCGATTACTGGAAAGTGGATAATATCACACTGGGATACAATTTCCGGAACCTGAAATTAAAATACATGCATTCTGCACGTGTGTACGTTTCTACGCTGAACACTTTTGTGATCACTGGCTATAAGGGTATTGATCCCGAAGTGAACAGGCTGGGACTGGCGCCTGGCAATGATGACAGGGATAAGTATCCTTCTGTAAGGACATTTACTGTTGGTGTTAACATGAATTTCTGATCCGTTAAATTCTGCTGTTTATGAAACAATCTATCAAGACAATATTACTGGCAACGCTGTTACTGGTGTCTGCCTGCACCAAATTAAAAGATACAAGTTATAACGAGATCATCGCCGGACAATTTGATCCTTCGGCAGAAGACCTGGCTTCGCTGGTGGGCGCTGCTTATGTGAACTGGCGTCTTGTGTTGAATGACTGGAATGGTTTTGCGCGTATACAGGAAGCTACTTCTGATGAAGCGGTGATCCCCGCGCGCCCTAATGGCTGGGTGGATGGCGGTATCTATCGCCGTTTGCATGAGCATAAGTGGACGGCCGATGATGATGTTACCATCAACACCTGGAACCGTACTTATGCCGGTATCACCAATTGTAATCGCGTGATCTATCAGCTGGAATCGGGTGGTATTCCTGTCAGCAATGGCAAGGAAGAAACACTGGCAGAGCTGAAGGTATTACGTGCATCGTATTATTATGTGCTGTGTGATGTATATGGTAATGTGCCTATCGTAACACAGTTTGACGTGCCTGAAGGATTCCTGCCGAAACAGAGTACCCGTAAGGAAGTATATGATTTCATCGTAAAGGAGATAAAAGACAATCTCCCATTGCTGAGCGATAAGAACGATAAGACCACTTATGGCAAGTTCAATCAGTGGGCGGCCTATGCTTTACTGGCAAAGATGTACCTGAATGCGGAGGTATACACCGGCACTTCTGCATGGGATGAATGTATTACTGCATGCGATGCTATCATCAATGCAGGAAAGGGCTTCATACTGGAGCCTGTACAACGTAGTGTATTTGTAACAGACAATGAGAACTCTAAAGAGATCATTTTCGCACTGCCATTTGATGAAACATATGTAACGAACTGGAATGCCTTTGACATTCATATGCAGACATTACAGCCTGCCTGCCAGGCTACCTATAATCTCAAATCTACTCCATGGGGCGGTATCTGCGCTATTCCTCAGTTCATCAATACATTTGATCTGGATGATGCGCGCTACCGCGACAACTGGATAAAGGGACAACAATACAGTGCTGCCGGGGCTGAATTGAATTGTACTATGGGCGCTTACACAGGCAAACCGCTGGCCTTTATTAATGAAGTGCCGGGCATTGATCAGTCAGAAGAGATACATGGTTTCCGTTTGGGTAAATTTGAGATCAAGCAGAAAGCCAATGTACAGCTGAGTAATGACTGGCCTTTGTTCCGCTATGCAGACATTCTCATGATGAAAGCGGAAAGCCTGTTAAGAAATGGTAAGGCCGATGCGGCAGCTACGCTGGTAACACAGGTAAGACAACGGAATTTCACGGAACATCCGGATAAAGCATTAGTTACAGGTGCTGACCTGTTAAAGGGAAGTGTTTATGATTACGGTTTGCGCGATCATTTGAATCATACAGAACAAGGAGGGGCTGATATACAGTATGGCCGCTTCCTGGATGAACTGGGCTGGGAGTTTACACAGGAAGATCGTCGCAGACAGGACCTGATCCGCTTTAAAGTGTTTACAAAGAAGTCATGGTTCTCGCATACACCGAACGGAGACTACCGGGAACTATTTCCTATTCCCCGCACTGAGATCAATAAGAAC
This sequence comes from Chitinophaga sp. CF418, assembly GCF_900142925.1. Lineage (GTDB taxonomy): Bacteria > Bacteroidota > Bacteroidia > Chitinophagales > Chitinophagaceae > Chitinophaga. Next base: position 951,795 of record NZ_FRCN01000001.1, on the reverse strand, counting down.
GGCAACCTTAAACAAAATGATGGTTATTAATTTATAAAGGGTTATGAAAAAACAATTGTTATCGCTCGCATTGCTGTATGCTATTCCTCTCTGTGCACAGCAGGCGGACTATCCTGTGAGGGCGGTGAAGTTCACCGCCGTACAGCTGACGGACAGTTTCTGGCTGCCGCGTGTACGTACGAATCACAATGTGACGATTCCTGCGTCCTTTGCACGTTGTGAAAGTACAGGCCGCGTGAAGAACTTTGAGATGGCCGCAGCGAAGGAAGGGAAGTTCTGTACAAAGTTCCCGTTCGATGATACTGATATTTATAAGACCATCGAAGGGGCTTCTTATTCCATGGCTGTTACGCCCGATAAGAAAATGGACGCTTATGTGGATTCGCTGATCGCTATTGTTGCCAAAGCGCAGGAACCCGATGGCTACCTGTATACAGCAAGGACAATCGATCCATTGCATCCGCATGACTGGTCAGGATCGGAACGATGGGTAAAAGAGCATGAGCTGAGCCATGAACTATATAACTCCGGACATATGTTTGAGGCTGCCAGTGCACATTACCTGGCTACCGGCAAACGTAATTTCCTGGACATCGCGCTGAAGAATGCAGATCTGCTGGTGCAGACTTTTGGTCCCGGCAAACGAGGTGTGGCGCCGGGGCATGAAATAGTGGAGATGGGACTGGTACGTTTATACCGCGTTACCGGAAAGAAAGAATACCTGCAGCTGGCAAAATTCTTCATCGATGAAAGAGGTAAACGGCAGTATAATTCCAAAAGCCGCAATCCATGGGAGAATGGTAAATACTGGCAGGACCAGGAGCCGGTAACACAGCAATCCGAAGCGGTAGGACATGCTGTAAGAGCTATGTACCTGTACGCGGCAATGGCTGATATAGCAGCGCTGGAAGACGATACCGCTTACCTGCATGCCATTGACAGGATCTGGGATAATATGGCTACCAAAAAGATCTATGTGCAGGGAGGCATCGGGGCAATACCTGATGGCGAGCGTTTTGGAGAGAACTATGATTTGCCCAATGCTACTGCTTATAATGAGACCTGCGCCGCTATCGGTAATGCCTATTGGAATCAGCGTATGTTCCAGTTGCATGGCGATGCTAAGTATGTGGATATGCTGGAGAAGATACTGTACAATGGGTTGATATCAGGTGTAGGACTGGATGGCAAGTCTTTTTTCTACACCAATGCCATGCAGGTGCGCAGAGGCATGCATTATCACAGCCTGGAGGAAGGGCGTTCGGGATGGTTTGAATGCTCCTGCTGTCCGACAAATATGGCGCGCTTCCTGCCTTCCCTGCCTGGCTATATCTATGCGCAGAAAGGACGTGAGGTATATGTGAACCTGTTTATGAACAGCACTGCATCATTGGAAGTGGAAAAACAAAAAGTAAAGATTGTGCAGTCCAACAACTACCCATGGGAGGGAGATCTGCGGTTTAATATCGAACCTGCTATTGCAACGGAATTCACACTGAAAGTCCGTATACCTGGATGGGCCAGGCAGGAAGCTATTCCCGGAGGGGTCTATTATTTCAAGGCCGGCAAGGCAGATAGTGTGCTGATCAAAGTAAATGGCCAACCGGTAACATATCAGCTGGAACAGGGATATGCCGTGATCAGAAAGAAGTGGAACAAAAAGGATGTGGTGGAAGTACAGCTGCCTATGGAAACACATGAAGTATTGGCCGACCAGCAGGTGAAAGATGACAATGGCAAAATTGCTATTCAGCGTGGACCACTGATGTATTGTGCCGAATGGAAGGATAATGATGGCCGTACCAGCAACTTGTTATTGCCTGATGTGTTTCAGCCTGAAGTAAGGAAGGATATGCTGAATGGTGTCGTGGTACTGAAAGGCGAAGGTAAAAGTATCAACGTAAATGAACAGCAACAGCAGGTGAGTACAGTACCTAAACAGGTAACACTGATTCCGTATTATGCATGGGCAAACAGGGGAGAAGGAGAAATGAATGTGTGGTTCCCTGAAAAAATAGTGGACGTGGAAATATTGGCCAAGTAATCCATCTGAAGCTCCATGAGAGCTATACGCTTGTGTAGCTCCAACTTTTAACATCACAGGGGTCACGTGTAACAGTTGTTACACATGGCCCCTGTAGTGTTAAGAATATAATTATTTTAATCCTTCGCAGATCTTCTTCACAATTGTCGGCCCTTCATACACGAATCCTGTATACACCTGTACCAGTGATGCTCCTGCATCCAGTTTCTCCTGTGCATCCGCAGCGGTAAAGATACCTCCTACGGCAATGATCGGCACAGCACCATTGGTGTGTTTATGAATATAGCGGATCACTTCTGTGGCCTTCTGTTTCACAGGCAGGCCACTCAGACCTCCTGAGCCGATAGCGGCTACTTCTTCTGCAGGAGTCTGTAAGTTATCCCTGTCGATGGTTGTATTGGTAGCAACAATACCCGCCAGTTTGGTTTCCTGTACGATCTCGATAATATCGTCCAGCTGACTGGTGGTCAGGTCTGGCGCTATTTTCAGCAGAATAGGTTTTTGTTGCGGCTTTTGTGTATTCAGTATCTGCAAGTGATGCAGCAGTTGTTTTAATGGCTCTTTCTCCTGTAATGCACGGAGATTAGGTGTATTGGGAGAGCTGACGTTCACAACGAAATAATCCACCACATCAAACAGTGCATGGAAGCATTTCTCATAATCGTTGATGGCCTGTTCATTCGGTGTAATCTTGTTCTTACCGATATTACCACCAATGATAATATCTGATTTCCTTTTCTGCAGGCGTTTGGCAGCAGCTGTCGCACCTCCGTTGTTGAAGCCCATACGGTTGATGAGGGCCTGGTCGGCAGGAAGGCGGAACAGACGGGGCTGATCATTACCGGGTTGTGCTACAGGTGTTACGGTACCGATCTCCACAAATCCGAATCCGAGGCTGGCCAGTTCGTCTGTATAGCGGGCATCTTTATCGAAGCCGGCTGCCAGTCCTACGGGATTTTTAAAGGTCAGTCCCCATAGTTGTCTTTCCAGGCCTTTGCGTTTCGGCAAACAAAAAGAACGTAGAATATTTTTCCCCAGGGGGATTCCATGCATCACCTGCAGGCCTTTCATGACCTGGTAGTGAATGCTTTCCGGCGGGAAGCGGAAGAGTATTTTTTTGATAAGATTATACATGCGGGCACAAAGATAAATAAGTTCAACAATAGTCATTCTTTCCTGTTCGAATACACGGAAAGAATGATAGTCAGCTGATAACACAACAAAACCGGGTATATATTATATCTTTACAGGGCTTAAATACCAATGCTGGACCGTCGTACATTTGAAGATATCTTTAGAGACCATCATGCCGCATGTCTGGCATTTGCGGTGCATTACACCGGCGACCTCCATGAGGCTGAGGAGGTGGTGCAGCAAGTGTTCCTGCGGTTGTGGGAGAAACGGGAAACCATTGATATTGTGGGCGCTATGAGGTCTTACCTGTTTGCCGCCATCCGGAATACTGCCATCAGTAACTGGCGGAAGGAAACCGTAAGGCAGGAGAAAGAGCAGGTAGCTGGCGATCTGCATGCCGCTGGCGGGCAGGTCCAATCCCCTGCCTGGGAGCTGGAACGGATGTATCAGCGGGCCCTGGAAGTGCTGCCCGACCGTTGCCGTGAAGTATTTATACTCAGCAGGCAGCAACAATTAAAATACGCCGAAATAGCGGAGGTAATGAACATTTCTGTGAAAACAGTGGAGAATCAGATGGGGAAGGCCTTGAAAATCATGCATAAAGAGCTGAAAGAATACCTGCACGTGCTGTTGTTTTGATCTGTGAAGAATGGTTTTACCCTTCGGGGAAGATCTGAGCCGTAGTACCCCCGTTGGCGCCTGGTTTTATGTGGGCTGGTGCTAATCGTCCCACCCGGGGTTGCACCCCGCGCTACAAACACTGGGACTCCTGGCGGAGTCCATCGGCGTTTTGTTTCCCGGTTTATTGCTGTCCGGGGTTGAAACCCCGCGGTACAAACACAAGGACTCCTGGCGGAGTCCATCGGCGTTTTGTTTCCCGGTTTATTGCTGTCCCGGGGTTGCGCACCGCGCTACAAACACTGGGACTCCTAACAGAGGCGATCACCGCGAATGATCCTGTTATAGTGATTCCGTTATGTTCCGGGGGGCTCCAAATAAGCAGTAGTTATGCCTCTCTCTGGAATTGAGTGATTGGGTCAATGGCTTTGCTCTGTGGTTAATGTAATTATCTTTTATAATTTTTACGAATATTTGCATCTCCGATAGGGGAAACCTGCTATACCCTGCGTCTGTTACCATGAAAAAGCCTCATTGTGCTTTTGCCTGCTTTCATCTGTTATAAACACTACAAACTGTTCGATGACTAAACTGTATGCTGATGAGGCGTTATACGCCTTGCTATGTAAATATTTGCTGGGTGAGGCCGATGTGGCTGAGCGCCAGTGGGTGGACGACTGGCTGAAAAGTGATCCTGATCACCCCGGGCTGCTGTCAGCACTCGAGAAGTTGCTGCAGGAACAGCCACATATAATAGTGACGCCTGCCGACACTGAACGTGCCTGGCAGTCCCTGAGCGCCAGGATGGGAGGAAGGGTGGTCAGATGGCGTAAATGGTGGATGGCAGCCGCTGTCATGCTGATAGCCGCGGGAACGGGTTTGCTGTGGCTGACTGCCCGCAATAGCCGTACGCAAAGATTTACAGGGCCTGTGGTGGCGCAATTGAAAGACGGTACTACCGTTCAGCTGGAAGATAAGGCGCAGCTGCTGGTATTGGCCGGATTTGGCCGTAAGCAGCGGGAAGTATCCCTGGAAGGAAAAGCCATATTCAATGTAACGAAGGATGCTGCTCGACCGTTTATAATAAAACTGGGAGAACGGACCATAAAAGTATTAGGCACCCGTTTTATGGTGGATGTGGCAGCGGGTAAAAGGGGCGCCCTGCGTATACATGTAGATACGGGGGAGATCATGGTAACAGACGGGCGCAGCAAGGATAGCGTGGTACTATCGGCCGGTATGCTGCTGGAACAACAGGGGGAACAGGTCCCCTTCAGGATTGCAGCACATGTGGCAGATGCCACCGGTCGGCAGCTGGTGTTTACTGATACTCCTTTATCGGAAGTATTGCAGACCATTGAAGTTATTTATCATGTAAAGGTTACCGCAGATGCTGACTTGCTGCAATTGCCGGTAACAGCTACTTTTACAGGAGAAACGGCAGAGAATGTACTGGCGTCTATCGCTTTCATGACCAATGCAGATATAGAGAAAAAAGACACCGTCGTAATATTAAAGAAGCATGAAGAATAATTTTTACAACCTTAAAAAGAATCATGTCGCTGTTTGGTAGGATGTTATTAGGAACATTGCTGATCTGTATTCCTGTACATGCATCCTCCGGGTGGGATTGGCGTACCAGGATCAGTGTGGCAGTGAAGGACCAGCCGCTTGAAACAATATGTATTATACTGGAGGAACAATATGGTATCCATTTCTCTTACAGCAAAAACGTTGTTGACCTTTCCCCACTGGTAACGGTGAATATACATAACAAGCCCCTGAAAAAAGCCCTGGAAGATATTTTTGCGCCTTTCGATATTCATTTCGCCCGTATCGGCGATCAGATTGTGCTCACATTTAAAAAGCATCCCACGCAGACGATCAGTGGATATGTGCAGGATAACACCACCGGCGAAAAACTGATCGGGGCGACCGTTTATTCCCCTGTACAACATGTCGGCACCACAACTAATCAGTTTGGCTTTTTTAGTCTCACATTACCCCGCGATACGATTAGTTTACAGGTCAGCTACATTGGTTATAAACCAGGCAGATTGCCGGTAAGGAAATCTCAAACGGAACCAGTGATCGTACCATTGCAATCACAAAACAGCCTGCCTGAAGTGGTGGTGGTGACAGACACGCTCCGTCAGCAGCAGGAGCAGGCTCCCCTGAGTAAATTAAATCTGTCGCCGGCAGATATGAAGTCAATGCCACGCCTGCTGGGCGAGGCGGATATGATGCGTGCAATCAGCGCGTTGCCGGGTGTATCTGGTGGTATAGAGGGCGGTGGCGGACTGAATGTAAGAGGTGGAAGCCCGGATCAGAACCTGGTACTGCTGGATGGCACGCCGATCTTCAGTGTATCACATTTATTCGGGATCTTCTCCGTGTTCAATCCCGATATTGTTAAGAGTGCTGATTTCTATAAAGGGGCATTTCCTGCCCGTTACGGAGGCCGTTTGTCGTCTATTGTAGACATCTCTCTGAAAGACGGCGATATGCAGCAGTATCATGGAGAAGCTGCTATCGGGCTGATTGCTGCGAAGGCGATGGTAGAAGGCCCGATTAAAAAAGGCAAGACCTCCTTTGTCGTGTCTGGCCGCCGTTCACATCTTGATGCGCTGATGAATGACCTGAAGCTGAACGGTTCGAATGAGGAGCCGGATAATAAGGCATACGTGTATTTTTATGACGCTAATCTGAAGGTGAACCATATTTTTTCAGAAAAGGACCGTTTGTACCTAAGTGGTTACGTGGGGCAGGACAGACTGAAAATAACATACCGGGAAGGCCGGGAAGCAGATACCACCGGAACAGCTACTTATTCTGCCAACAGCCGTTCCAGATTCCTTTGGGGCAATTACACCGGTACCCTGCGCTGGAACCATGTATTCAGTCCGAAACTATTTGCCAATATCACAAGCAATTATTCACAATACTATTTTTCTACTGAATATAATTATGATTATAAGCCGTTAAATACAACAGATACAAGCATATCCTACGGAAAATATTATTCCAGCATACAAGATATTGTTGAAAAGGCAGATTTTGAATACAGGCCACAACCCAATCATACTATCAAGTTTGGAGCAGGGACTATTACCCACATCTTTAATCCGGGAGTATCATTGTTTGAAGACGTAGGAGGTGGACAGCCATCACTGGATACCACTTACAATGATGGCGCTTCTACCGGACAGGAGATACTGCTGTATGCAGAAGATGAATGGAAGGCATCGCAGGTGCTCTGGATCAATGCAGGTGTACATGCTTCCGGCTTCCTGGTGGAGGGGCGTTTTTATCATTCTGTACAGCCGAGATTGGGCGCCCGTTACCAGCTACCCCGCAAGTGGGTTGTTAAAGCATCGTATACGCATATGACCCAGTATCTGCATCTGTTGACTAACAGCACTATCAACTCACCTACGGATCTCTGGGTGCCATCTACAGGAAGGGTGGCGCCGATGTTTTCCCGGCAGGGATCTGTGGGGGTAGCAAAGAGCAGCAGACATCACATGTATACCATGTCCCTGGAATTATATTATAAAACGATGGATCATGTGATTGAATACAACGAGCCGGTATCTCCATTCAATGGCGCAGGCAAGGACTGGGATGAACAGGTTGCTGTCGGTAAGGGTCGGAGTTACGGAGGAGAGATAATGCTGGAAAAGAAAAAAGGTACTACCCGGGGATGGATCGGTTACACATTGGCCTGGTCTGACAGAACATTTCCTACTGTAAACGGAGGCAGGTCTTTCCCTTATAAATATGACCGCAGGCATGATCTTGAAGTGGTGCTGACACAACGCCTGGGCAAACGCTGGGAATTGTCTGCCACATGGGAATATACAACAGGATTACCATTGACTTTGCCAACAGCGAGCTATGAAGGAACAGGAGATGCATCTCCATATGATCCGCCAGGGAAAGATCCTATACTGGATCATATTGGCGACAGGAATCAATATCGTACTTCATCCATGCACCGGCTGGATATCAGCGCTACCTACAGTAAAAAGAAAAAGCTGTGGACAAAGAGCTGGACATTCAGTTTGTACAATGCTTATAATCAGCGGAATCCATATTCCTATTATATGGTCACTGATACGAAGAAACAAGAGCGTTACCTGGCAGAGATCAGCATTTTGCCTATCCTGCCAAGTGTGACTTATGCAATTAAATTTTAAATGAAACGTATGCGTCCATTTTCTTTTTATGCAATATTGTTGGCCATCGTGATGACAGCCTGTGAGAAAGAATCACGGATCCCCATCCCTTATGATGGGGATAAGCTGGTCCTGAACAGCCTGATACAACCGGACAGTCTCATATATATACGCGTTACCAAAAGCAAGCCGGTGAAGGAATATGGCAACCTGAGATTCCCGGAGGTGCCGGGAGCAGCTGTGGTCATACAGGAAGATGGGAGGACCTTGCCTACACCTGAGTGGCGGGTGATCAATGGAAAGGGATATTATGTATCGCAGGGTGTTGCCGGTGCTGGAAAACAGTATACCGTAAGCGTGAGTTATACAGGCCTGGCCAGTGTTGAAGCAACAGATAGCACACCCGGAGCGCCAGACATCAAAGATGCATCTGCACAAAAGGCATCCAACAGGGTAAAGTTTTCCCTGAAAGATAATATCGCAGAAAAGAATTATTACAGGATCCGCATATATAATGCAGATATTGTAAATGGAGAGATCGTGGCGCTGAAGCAGGATACGGTGAAGTTCCGCCTGGATCCATCGTTCAACAATAACTTCATTGACATTATCGGTAATGCGTATTATAGTGAGGTACTGCTGACCGATGAGCGTATCAATGGAAAAGATGTTCTCTTTGTGTTGCAGACAAGCAAAGAAATAACAGCTTCTCACATGATTGTGGAAGTCAGCGGGTTGACCAGAGGAGCCTACAAATACCTTGATGGGACATATTCGCAACGATTGGAGGAACGGTTGGATTTTTCAGTGGATCCGGTGAACGTCTATTCCAATGTGGAGAACGGATATGGCATCTTGGGAGGGGTGAACGCCAGAAGGCTTTCATTCTCAGTACAGTAGTACAGCGGCTATTTTTCTATCTGGTACTTCAGTATAATATCGTTCAGTTTACACGACAGTTTCACACATTCTGAAATAATGGTGTTTTCAAGTTCTGTGTATCCGGCCGATTCAAGGTGATATATCTGCGGATAAACGGATGACATCAGTTCTCTTGCTGCTGATATTAGTCCATCCTGCAGATTCACAAGTTGCTGTTGTTCCTGCATCGCACTCTGATAGTATGGCGATAGTGGATTTAGTATTTCATCCCAATCCATGGGTTTAAATTTTTTCCGGTGATAGGTAATGTATATTTAACAATAGCAGAAAGCATTTAGTTTAACCCCTTCACCAACTTCCCACATGAAATATTGAAAAGCGTAAATATTTCCTTTTGCGTAAAGATTGTCATAAAATTTTCCCGATCCGATTAGTTTGTTACATTTCTATGACATAGATTTGCATCACTCAATTACTCCGCCGCACCTGTCAGTCCATTTCTGATATATCCCTATATATCATTCTCGGCTGATAGCTACACTTTTTAAATTTTAATTACTGGTAAAACTGTACCGGATAACTGTGAAGTTCCGTAGTGGCCGTTTTGTGTCAATACCTGAACCCCGGTATCCTGTATGCGATAACTTATTCAAAGTTCTTGCCTGAGCATGGCGGAGTAAAATGCTTATGGTAAGCGATGGTTGGCCCAAACCCCGGGTAGGGTCAACCATTCATTTCTTCGTTTTCAACACTATTTATTGTCATTCTTACTTTAATCAGATTATGATGAATCATATAAGGATACGATCATTGATCGTGTCATTGGCTGTCTGCCTGTTGGCAGCGATGAATGTTAGTGCGCAACAGAATTTTAAACGTATCGTGTCCCTGAACGGTGCTGTTACCGAGATTGTATGTGCACTGGGATTTGAGAGTGCCCTGGTGGGTGTAGATGTAACGAGTACATATCCTGCCAGCATGAAGCAGGTAGCGAAAGTGGGACACAACAGAAATATTTCTGCGGAGCCGGTCCTGGCCTTGCAGCCAGACCTGATCCTGGCTACTGATAACTTTATACAACCGGCAGTGATTGAACAGTTTAAAAATGTGGGTGTAAAGACGGTGTTGATAAAACAGGAGTTCTCCGTAGCAGGAACTAAAAAACTGATTACAGAAGTAGCTGCTGCCTTGAAAGTGCCGGAAAAAGGCGCTGCATTAGTAAAACAACTGGATAAAGAGCAGCAGGCATTACATATAAAACCACAACCTAAAAAAGTATTGTTCATCTATGCCCGCGGAGCAGGTACTATGATGGTAGCAGGTAAAGAGACTCCTCTCGATAAGATCATTGCACTTGCCGGTGCGCAGAATGCTGCTACCGGATTCAATGATTTCAAACCACTAACACCGGAAGCATTGGTAACTGCCAATCCTGATGTGATCCTTATGTTTGATGATGGATTAAAAAGCATGGGTGGTGTGGATGGCCTGCTGAAAGTGCAGGGCATTGAACAGACAACAGCAGGTAAACAAAAGAAGGTGATTGTAATGGATGGCCAATTGCTGACAGGGTTTGGACCGCGTGTAATACAGGCTGTGCAGGAGCTGGCGGGGAAGTTGAATTAACATTGCGACGATGAATGATAAATAGCAATGAATATAGCAAACATAAAACGCGTCAGTAGTATCACCATACTCAGTGTACTACTCATCATCGTGATATTGCTGGCAACCGGCACAGGCGCCATGCATATATCTCCGATGCAGGTACTTGCTATCCTGCTGAATAAAGCAGGCTTTCACCTGCATGTTGCCTATGAGGAGAATATGCCAGGCGTATTGTGGATGATCCGCCTGCCGAGAGTGATATTGGGAGCACTAATAGGCGCTGGGCTTGGTGTGGCAGGAGCATCACTACAGGGACTGTTCCGCAATCCGCTGGCAGATCCGGGGCTGATTGGGATCAGTTCCGGTGCTTCTATGGCGGCAGTGGTGATGATTATTGTACAAAGTGCATTACCTGTCTTTCAACAGGCGCCGGTATTGAACTTTTATGCGTTAAACCTGGCTGCATTTGCTGGAGCGGTCATCGCTACCTTGTTCATATTTCGCATTGCCCGTACCGGCGGACAAGCAGCCATTTCTACCATGTTGCTGGCCGGTATTGCTGTAAGAGCGTTGTGTGAATCTGTTACAGGTCTGATGACTTACCTGGCCAACAATGAGCAGTTACGCAGTATTACTTTCTGGTCGCTCGGTAGTTTGGGAGGCGCCAGCTGGCAGACAGTATCGGGTGTAGCGCCCTTTGTTATCATTCCACTGATCATGCTACCCCGTCTGGCGCCTGCACTGAATCTGCTGGCCCTGGGCGAACGGGAAGCTATGCACAGTGGCGTGAGAGTACCAAGGTTGAAGTCGCTGCTGGTCATCTTTGCAACGATGGCCGTAGCAGCAGGCGTGGCGGTAGCAGGTATCATCGGTTTTATAGGTCTGATTGTACCACATATCGTACGTCAGTTCACCGGGCCGGATTACAGGATACTGATACCGGGCGCCGCACTGTCAGGAGCGGTCCTGCTGACTATTGCAGACCTTTTGTGCCGTACCATCGTAGCGCCTGCGGAATTGCCTGTGGGAATTATTACAGCCGTAATAGGCGCACCATTTTTCCTCTGGCTTATTATCAAAGAAAAAAGGACCATACCTGCATGATGTTGTGCGTAAAAGATATTTCGCTGTCACTCGGTAAAATGAAGATCCTGGAAGGTATCAGCCTGGAAGCAGGAGCCGGGAAACTGTGTGTGATCATGGGCGCCAATGGTGCAGGGAAATCCACGCTGCTGAAAGTAATAGCAGGCGAGTACATGCAATACCAGGGTAGTGTAACGATAGGAGGGAAGGAACTAAAAGCGTTGCCGGTAGCAACACAGGCCCGTACAAGAGCAGTGTTGTCCCAGCAACTGACATTAAACCAGCCATTCACTGTGGCAGAGGTTGTAAGTATGGGCCGTTATGTTTATAACACCCACCTTTCTGCTGCAGACAAAGAGATCATTAGCTATGCTTTAAAAGTGATGCAGGTGTACAACCTGCGTGACAGAACATACCCGACATTATCAGGAGGACAGAAACAACGCGTACAGATGGCGCGTGTACTGGCACAACTGCTGGAAGCCCCCGACTTAGAGGCAACAGACTATACCGGCAGGAAAATGTTATTGCTGGATGAACCGGTAACGGGAATGGATATCCTTCATCAGCAATTGTCATTACAACTGGCCTCTACACTGGCCGCCAGTGGTGTACTGGTAGTCGCAGTATTGCATGACTTTCAGCTGGCTGCTGCCTATGCCGGAAAGCTGCTGATGTTGAAGGATGGCCGCGTATATGCACAGGGAACCGTGGAGGAGATCTTCACATCCGCTCATATCAAAAATTGTTTCGGTGTGGATGTAGCCGTACTGGAACATCCTCACTGTCATTATCCGCTGGTGGTTACCGCCGCTGCCGGTGGCTTATTTCAATCACCTGCCGTAAAGGCATTAAAAGTATTATAAAATATGAACACAACTCTGACTACATTAAAAGAACAATGGCTGGCTTTTCGTGAACAACATCCGAAAACAAGGATCCGTGATGCGGCCAGCCAGTTACAGGTCAGTGAAGGAGAGCTGGTGGCTGCCTGCACCGGTGATACTGTAAAACATCTGAAAACTGAATTCCCTGCTCTTATGCAGGCCATGCCTGCCCTGGGAAAGGTGATGGTATTGACCCGCAATGAAAACTGTGTAATAGAACGCAAAGGTGTTTTTGAAATAGTGAACACTGAAAATAAACATGTAGGTACTGTATTGGGAAAAGATATAGACCTGCGCATGTTCTTCTCCCGCTGGAAGTATGGCTTTGCTGTAGATACTGACGATAGTATTGGTTTCAAAAAGTCCCTACAGATATTTGATGCGCAAGGTATGGCCATTATGAAGGTCTACGCTGTAGAACAAACCAACCTCTCCGCCTGGGATTCATTGGTTGCAGACTTCACTGCGGCAGAACAACCTCTTGTCATTACGGTGGCCCCGCCACCTCCTGCTCCTGTATACAATGACAAAGATGCAGACAAAGATGCTTTTCTTCAGGGCTGGGCTGCATTACAGGATACCCATGATTTCTTCCCTCTGCTTATGAAACACAAACTCTCAAGAGTACGTGCGCTGGAACTTGCAGCAGGTAAATTTGCCCGCCGCAGTAATAATGATTGTGTAAAAACACTGTTGGAAACCGCTGCTGCGAGCGGATTGGAGATCATGGTATTCGTAGGTAATCCAGGCAATATAGAGATCCATACAGGTCCTGTACAGAAGATCGTGGGCATTCCTAACTGGATCAATGTAATGGATGAAGATTTTAATCTACATCTGAGGACAGATGCGATTGAACAATGCTGGGTAGTGGAAAAGCCTTCCGTTGATGGTGTTATAACGTCTGTAGAAGTGTTTGATGCAGCAGGAGAGATGATCGCACAATTTTTTGGTAAACGTAAGCCGGGTAGTCCTGAACTGGGAGAATGGCGTGCACTGGCAGCGGGGCTGTAACAGCGCCGGGCATCGATCAGTGTCACATAACGCTCTGGAGGAATGTCGTGTTTGTAGCCCCGGTGCAACCCCGCGGGATGGTAATGAATTAGAAGTTCGTAAGCGCCTGGAAATTCATGAGCTCACGGCATAGACACCGGTATTACCGACTGAACATGCGTTTGTATTGAATTTCTTAACTTTGCGATATGGGGAGTAAAATTGAACGTTCCATATCAGAGTTTAATAATGAGTTGAAACTAAAAGGCTTCAACGTCTGGCAGATTGAAAGTGACAGCAATGCGACTAAAATATATAGCAGGAAAGATTTTTACAAAATCTGCCTGACTACGGGAAAAAGTATCATCCATTACGCAGATCGTAGTTTTCAGGAGGAGGGCACGATTTTGTTCTTTGGAAATCCGCATATACCTTATTCCTGGGAAACACTTTCAACAACCTATGTCGGCTACACCTGCCTTTTTTCGGCGGATTTTCTCAAGCAATCGGAGCGCTCGGAAAGCCTGCAACAGTCGCCTTTGTTTAAAATCGGCGGCACTCCTATTTTGAAAATCACAGAATCACAGCGTCTGTTTTTAAACAGTATCTTTCAGAAGATGATAGATGAGCAGCAAGCAGATTATGTTTATAAAGATGATCTGATGCGTAACTACGTCAACCTGATCATCCATGAGGCGCTGAAGCTGCAGCCTTCCGAGCACTTCGATCAGCATAAGAATGCGCTAACCCGGATTACAACACTTTTCCTGGAGTTGCTGGAGCGCCAGTTTCCGGTGGAAACCGCCGACCGTCCATTGACCCTGAAAACTGCCAATGACTATGCGAAAGCATTTGCTATCCATGTAAACTACCTCAATAAAGCTGTAAAAGAAACGACCGGTAAATCGACAACAACTCACATTACTGAGCGTATTACCCGTGAAGCAAAAGCGTTACTACAACATACAGACTGGAATGTTGCAGAGATTGCCTATGCACTGGGATTTGAATACCCTACCTATTTCAATAACTTCTTCAAAAAGCGAACCGGAAGTAGTCCCTCGGCTTTCAGGGCAGCTGTGATTTGAAATCCTTAATGATTGGATTGAAATTCATTAGCCTGCAAATACCCGATAGGGGAACTTTGCGGTATGAAAGATATCTTCCAGAGATTAAAGGCGGGTGAACTGGTGCATATCCATGACCCCGAATTTCACAAAGTAGATGCAATAGTAAGCCGCACGCTGGCATTATCTCCCGCATTGAACGCTGCGACGGATATAGATGAGGTGCGCCGTATATTGAGTGAGATCATCGGTTCGCCGCTAGACGATAGCACAACAATATTTGCTCCTTTTCACACCAACTTTGGGCGATTTATAAATATCGGCAAACATGTTTTCATCAATCATGCCTGTTCCTTCCTGGATATGGGCGGTATTTCCCTTGAAGACCACGTACTGATAGGGCCGAAAGTAAACCTGATCACCGAAAATCATCCTTTAGATCCTGCCAATCGGCGCGGCATGTTATGCAAGCCCATTCTGATTAAACGCAACGCCTGGATTGGCGCTGGTGCTACTATTCTGCCCGGTGTGACTGTAGGTGAAAATGCCGTTGTTGCAGCCGGCGCAGTAGTTAGCAGGGATATCCCTGACAATACCGTAGTTGCTGGCATTCCAGCCAAAATTATTAAACAAATCCCCTGAATATGAAAAGGGCAATATTTATCGCGATTACTTCGCTGATCGTTGCAGGTAAGTTATTCGCACAAAATACTAAACAAGTAGAAAACAAGAAAATGGATAATACATCGCAAACAGGGCGTTACACTTTCACACTGAGTGATAAAGTGACAAGAGAAAAGGTAAGTTTTAAAAACCGGTATGGTATTGTACTGACCGGCGACTTATATCTTCCTAAAAATCGTGGCAGTGAACCAATAGCAGCACTGGCTATCAGTGGGCCGTTTGGTGCAGTGAAAGAGCAATCTTCTGGATTGTATGCACAAAACATGGCAGAGCGTGGCTTTGCTGCCCTTGCATTTGATCCTTCTTATACTGGTGAGAGCGGAGGCGAACCGCGTAATGTGGCTTCACCGGACATCAATACTGAAGATTTCAGTGCGGCTGTAGATTTTTTGGGGCTGCAGGGTTTTTTAGATAGAAACCGTATCGGCGTGATCGGCATATGTGGTTGGGCTGGTATGGCACTGAACGCCACCGCTGTGGACAAACGCATCAAAGCTGTTGCCACTACCAGCATGTATGATATGTCCCGCGTGATGTCAAAAGGTTACTATGATAAACTCACAGCAGATGAACGCTCAAAAATGCTGGAGCAAATGAGCCAGCAACGCTGGGAAGATGCAAAAAATGGTACACCTGCTCCATCCACAAACAATCTACCTGAAAAATTGCAGGGCAATGAACCCCAGTTCGTAGTTGATTATTTCAATTATTATAAAACCGGGCGTGGTTTTCATCCCCGTTCAATTAACTCAAACGGTGCGTGGACGGCAACCAATGCGCTATCATTCATGAATATGCCGCTGCTGACTTACATCAAAGAAATCGCACCACGGCCGGTTTTATTAATTGCCGGTGAAAATGCGCACTCCCGCTATTTCAGCGAAGATGCTTACAATGCTGCCGCAGCGCCTAAAGAGTTGATGATTATTCCCAATGTCCGTCACGTTGACCTGTACGATAAAACCGACATAATTCCTTTTGACAGGCTCGCAACGTTCTTCACAAGCAATCTGAAGTAAACAGGCAAATTAGCTGTTTGATCTATACATTCGCCAGCCATGCAGTAATGCGTGGCTTTTTTGCATATTACTCCTGGATATCTGTTCCGACATTTTCCCTAATAGACAAATCGTTTTCCTCATTTGAGCATCCATCCTTGCCACTACTTCCTATTTTTGAATTGCGTAAAGAGTGATTGATTGATATATAATAATGCTGCGAACATCCATTGTTTGTCAGCTCCAAAAAAATATTTACTATCCTCAGAAAATAGCTCAGTGAAAGCTGCCTCTGCCGCTTTGCAGTACAGGCATGCAGCGCTTACTGAGATACGCCCAACATTTTTAATGTGACACAATACTCCCCCAGGAGTTCCGTGTTTGTAACTAAAACATTATGTGCGATATCAGAACATTGTGCAGGAAAAACCAGGCCCACATCAGCCATTGTGCAAATTGCCAGACGGTATATATCTGGCATAATAACCTGGTCCTGAACTTCACACCACAGGATTTCCAGCTATTCTATGAAACATTGGAGCACCAGCACTTTCACGATTGCTCTATGATATTTCCGGACGGAGAAGAACGTGTAGTGGTACACTCTCCATGCCGGGATATCAGTTTCACTTTTACTCAGCCGGAATGGCGGGATATGAAAGACGCCATGAGTGAAGCCATATTACTCCAACAGGTATATGAATTGATCAGATAGTTTTTCCTTTTCGCGTAAATGATTTTCCTGAATAGATAAACTTATTTGTCCGCTACATGCTTTCTTTGCATGTATTATTACTCCGCCAATATTATACAATAACTACATTCTCCGCTGTAGTTCGTGTAATACAATAACATATTTCATTTAACACTGGTAATGCATCCGCATCGGCCGCTGTATTGTCTTATATCAATATGGCGACAGGGGATCTTTTATTCTAACAACTCTTAAGGGGTTAATGCTATTATACTTTATGAGGTCACATCTTATTGTGCTGGGACTTTCTATTGCATTGTGTAACGGCGCATGGGCGCAGTCCGCCGCACCGGCTACCGTTATATCTGATTCAGTACGTTTGCGTGACGTAGTGGTAACAGGGCAATATGCTCCGCAGTCATTAAAACTGGAACAGCAAAAAATAATTATCGATTAAATAAATACAATGCAAAAACAAAAGATGGCTATGAAATTAAGCAGACTTTTTCTCGTACTTGCTATAGGAACAGGATTATTCAGTGCATGTAGTAAGGACGAGGATGCCGCCGTGGTAATACCTCCTTCAGATGGCTCGCAACTGACCCTGAATGGCGGCGGTGGTACTGGCTCCCCTAATACCGTTTATGTAGACTTCAGTTCAGACTCTACTGCTACAAGAGCACGTGCCAGCTGGTCACTCGGCTTTTATGGCGGTTCATCATACCGTGTTATACTTAATAGCTTCACTTCTATGAGTGCTGTTGCATTGAGTAAAACAGACATCAGCACTGTAAACATTGACGATACCGCAGGTGTGAGCCTGGCTATTGGTCAGGGGGCAGGTACACTGAGTATGATCGATGATGTATTTGGCGACCTGACTAAAACAGTGATCGCTGAAGTATCTGCTACTGCGTCAAGTAATCATGTATACCTCGTGAAACCGGAGAATGCTTCTGCAGCAGATCCAGCTACCTGGTATAAGATCCTTGTTACACGCAATGGAGATGGTTATACACTGCAGTATGCAAAGCTGAAAGAAACGACTATCAAAACTGCTAGCATCAGCAAAGACAATAACTACAACTTTACCTTCTTCTCGCTGGACAATGGAGCCACTGTAAATGTGGAACCTAAAAAGACTCAATGGGATATTGCCTGGTCTTACGCGGCTTACTATACCGCTACTTTTCCTTATTTCTTCTCTGACTTTGTAGTGATCAATCAGTATGCAGGTGTGACCGCTGCGAAAGTAGACAGTAATACAGTAAGCTATAACAATTTCACAGCAGATAATATCGCTGCACAAACCTTTGTAACTACCCGCGATGCCATCGGTAGCAGCTGGAGAGCTACTACAGGTAACGGTATCTACAAAAACTTCTATTACATCGTAAAGGATGCCAATGGCAATTACTATAAACTGAAATTCGTCAGCATGGGTCTGAATGATGGTGGTACAAGAGGATACCCTGTTATTGAGTACAAGCTGGTGAAATCGGCCAGCTAGAAGAGATCTATTATTCGTACCAGCATTTTGACCAATGTATACCGGAAAGGAACTGTGCATTACTATCATACTATTGTGTGCTGGCGCTCATAAGGCCATGGCACAGACTGATACTGCCACCAGGGCGAAAGCGCTGCGTGGAGTGGAGGTAAAAGCTGTTCGCCTGGAAACGCTTACCAGTAAAGCTGCCATGCCGGTAACGGTCATCAGCAGGAAAACACTGGACATGATGGGCAGCCGCAGGCTTGATGAGGTAATGCGGGAACAGACCGGTGTAAATATCGTCAATGATATTGCTGCTGGTTCACGCGCTATCGGGATGCAGATGCAGGGATTCAGTTCCGATTACATCCTGATCCTGATAGATGGACAGCCTATGATTGGAAGAAATGCGGGGAACTTTGACCTGTCACGTATCACCGTGTCAGACATTGAACGGATAGAGATTGTAAAGGGTGCATCTTCCAGTTTATTTGGAAGTGAAGCCCTGGGAGGAGTGGTGAATATCATTACCCGGCAGAAGATCACGTCACCGCAGGCACAGGTTATTGTGCGCTACGGTTCGCAGAATACGCAGGATGCCACAGTGGAAGGAGAGATGCCTTTTGCAAAAGAGAAGGCCTCCCTTTCATTGTCCGGCAACTACTATCATACAGATGGATATAATGTAAATAGCTATCTGCGCAGAGGCGCTACTGC
Source organism: Chitinophaga sp. CF418 (assembly GCF_900142925.1). GTDB lineage: Bacteria > Bacteroidota > Bacteroidia > Chitinophagales > Chitinophagaceae > Chitinophaga. The sequence continues at coordinate 932,716 of NZ_FRCN01000001.1, read as the reverse complement.
TCCACCTTATGACAGCTATAGTATGCAATCACGTCTGCGCTGTCGCGTCAGTAATAGCCAGCAGTTGTTCCTTTCCGGCAGATGGGCCTTGCGTAATTCACTGAATGAATCAGTGTACGGCACTGGTCAGACGGAAAACAGTACCAAGGATGTGCTGAGTGAAAGTGATGTCAATGCATCCGCTGTGTTGCAATCAGCTTTTAACAGCAAATTCCGGCTGAACAGCCAATACTATCTTACCCGTTACAGTTCCAGCCAGGATGTAAGCACCGGTAAACAGGTGGCGCTAAAGGATAATGAATTTACACAATACTTTCACCGCTTTGAAGAACAGGTATTATATACGCCTGCAGATAAATTGTCCTTTACCGGAGGAGCGGGCATCAACCTGGAAACAATGGATGATACAGAGTTGCATGGTGGTAATAATATGCGCAGTGGATATGCTTATCTGCAGGGGGACTGGAAGATATTCAGCAAGCTGACTACACGCGCCGGCGTGCGGTATGATCATCATAATTACTATGGCGGGAGATTGAATCCAAGTGTGGGTATCAGCTATAGTATTACTGACAGGATCATATTAAAAGCAGCCGTAGGCACAGGGTATAAAACACCTGATTTTAAGAAACGCTACCAGGTCTTTACCAATCCACAGGCAGGTTATACCGTACTGGGAGTAGAAGAGGCGGCAACTACATTAGCTGAAATGCAGGCGGCAGGACTGATCAGTGAAGTAAGACCTATAGCGAAGAACATTAACGCGGCACTTAAACCGGAAACATCTGTGTCTTACAATGCCGGTATCAGTGTACAGCCGCATAGTGTCGTAAAGCTGGATGTGAATGTCTTCTACAATAGCCTGCACAACTTTATTAATACTGTACAGGTGGCGACAAGAACCAACTATCAGCCTGTTTATTCCTATATCAATCTTGACAGGTCTTATACTGCCGGTATAGAAGCGGGTGTGTCTGTAAGCCCTCTGACAGGACTGGATATTTCTGCCGGATACCAGCTGCTGTATGCAAAGGACCGGGGGATAATGGATTCCATCCGTGCAGGAGGATATCCTTACAATAAAGTGAGGAACAGTAATACCGGTGAAACAGCTACATCAAAAGTAAGTGACTACATCGGTCTTGAGAACAGGTCCAGGCATATGGCCAATATGCGGATATTCTATGAGTATGCGCCCTGGGGTATCAACGCTACTTTCCGCGTTACCTACAGGAGTAAGGCCGGATATGATGACGCGAACAACAACCGTTTCCTGGACAGGTATGATACGTTCATAGCGGGGTATGCAATGCTATATGCATCCATCGAAAAGAAATTTTGCAAAGATCATTTATCCGCGCAGTTAACAGCGGATAACCTGATGAATTATACTGATATGCTGATGCCAGGACAACCAGGGCGAATACTCATGGCCGGACTGAAATGGCGGATGTTTAAATAAATACAACCATGCGATATACAATCCATATTTGTCTGTTAACAACACTGATGTTAACCATTGCATCCTGTAAGAAGGACGAGAATAATGATACAAAGACGAACTATGAAGATGGCGTCAGCACAGTGATCTATGATCTGGCCGGCGATACGGAAGCCTCTGTTGCTGATGGGGTAGAGGGAAAGGAACGGCGTCCGTTCAAGCCTTTTTATTTCAAACTGAAGGGCAAACTGCAATCGTGGGACAGCTCTGCTGCCAACAGGAAAAGCGCCAGCTGGGACATTGCTTTTACGGATGTGTACAATGCGCTGGTTTATGTAAATGATGGTAGCAATCCCAACGGCCCCGGATATGGCGGCCCGGGAAAGGGCCTGATCGTAGCGGTGGATTCTCCTTATGCAAAGGTGACCGCAGCTCCCACCATAGAGGAAATGAAAGAGAATAACCTGAAGTTCACGGGATGGGATGGTTATCCGCAGGTGTATAATACTGGTTGGTACTTTTATTCACTGACCACGCATCTGGCGATACCTATTAAGAACCGGACCTTTGTCATCATGACAGCAGAAGGTAAATACGCCAAGCTGGAACTGATCAATGTATACCAGGGAAATCCACCGGCAGTTACAGACCTGTACTGGCCTGCGCCTTACTTTACCTTCCGCTATTATGTGCAGGAGGACGGAAGCCGTAACCTGAGAACTCCCTGAAAGTAATTACCTGATTAAGCACATTAACTTCTATGCAAAAAACCAATCTCTTATGCATGGCCCTGGCCATGTTTGCCATCGCCTGCTCTAAAAGTGATACTGATACACCGGATGTCAATCCTCCCGATGATACAACTATTGTGGAGGTGAAGACAGGCGTATACACTTTATTGAATCTTGCTGCTGATACTGCCGCTACTTCCGGCGCTGCTGCAAAAGCGTTCTACTATAGCCTGGAAGACCAGAAGGTTATTCCTGCATCGCAGGTGCAGACGGCCAACTGGGATGTTGCCTTCACCGGTACATACAACAGTACTCTTCTTATCAATAACGGTAAGGCAAAGTATTCACCCGGCTACGGCGGACCAGGAGCAGGAGGGATCTACCTGGTGAAAGATGCTGCTATTGATGCGGAATATTATACCGGTCCGCAGAAAGCGATGAAGACTATTCCTGCCCGTCGTTTGTTTGACAGTGCTTTTGCGCATGTGAAAACGGTACCTGTCAGTGATGATCAGTTGCTCACCAATGATGGCATCGGGCTGGATTACTTCGGTCCCAGCACAGATGGATGGGCTTTTTACGATTTTTATGGTTTGCAGTTCCCTGACGCCAATCCTGATAGTGTAGCGCATATCTGTTACAGTATGCCGCGTACGCTGATCATAAAAACAGCGAAGGGGCATTACGCCAAGATGGTGATCTACAGTATTTACAAAGGAGCGCCGGAACAACCTACACGCTCCGATAAACCGGGCTTTGTGAGCTTTAAATACGCTATTCAGAAAGATGGCAGCAAACAGCTGGACCTGAAATAATCATTCTCAATATATACCCGCAATGAAGATCAAACACCTGCTACTGCCGGCGTTACCGGCAATAATGCTGGCAGCTGCCTGTAAAAAAACGGAAACAATTGAAGTACCGGCCCTGGCCACCAACAGGATACTTTCCTACAAGATCACTAACGTGCCGGAAGAGCCGGTCTACGGGGCTGTAAATGACGGGGAAGGGACAATTACCGTCATTCTTCCATACTATTACTATCTGACCACTATACAGCCTGAAATCACCGTTTCTGAAGGTGCATCGGTAAGCCCTGCCAGCGGCGTATTGATAGACAGTATTACGAAGAAACTGACAGAGGGCGCCAACATTGAATATGTAGTGACAGGAAAAGATGGGAGTAAAGCAACCTATAAATTACTGTTTACTACCCAGCAGCCGGAGATCACGCTGGATGAGCTGTCGCCCGATCCGGCTAATCCAACCGTATTATATCACAGTAAGCCGGCCACTTTTGAATTCAACTTCTTTGATATCACCGGTAAGAACTTTATTCCGCAGCAGGAGTTGCTGGGTATTTTCTCTACCATCAGTTATCTGAATGAAGAGGGCGCCGTTGTATACACTGCCGTGAACGGGGACAATTACACGACCAGGATAGGTGCTACCGTGCCTGCTGCAGAGCAGGTGCCGGAAGGCTTATACCGGATCAGGGTAACATCATATACCCGTTCTGCCACCATGAAGAATCCGGTAAAGATACAATCACGCTAAGCGCTCCTTTAACAGCTAAACCAACACGTGTACATGAAACTTTTTAATATACCTACCATGCAACTGACAGCCGCAGCTTTACTGCTATGGCTGACCATAGGCGCCTGTAGTAAGGAAACTGTGCAGGCGCCTTATCCTTATAACGAGCTGCAAACCTTCCAGGTAGTAGCCGGTGTGGGAGACACCATCCCTGCAGCGATCAGCAATGGCAGTATTATATTGTACTGGCCTTTCGATCATCCACTGCCCGATTCTATTGCACCATTACTCTCTATTTCTGAACATGCAGTGGTATCGCCTGCATCGGGAGCACGGGTGTCTTTAAAAGACAGCGTGTCTTATGTAGTGACAGCGGAATCAGGGGCTAAGGCCACTTATAAACTGCGTGTGGTTGTTAATCAGCCAGACCTATTGATCAACGATGAAACGGATGTTGTGGGAAGGCTGGATGCTACTACAGACATCGGCGGCATTACTTATGTGATACCGGATACTACTTTCACGGCAGCTTACCTGGTAGCTGCATCAGGAGCTACAACCAGATGTGTGATCAATAGTTTTACGGAACTGGGCGCCAATGAATATTCGGTCAATATAGCTACACCTGCGGTGGACACCGGTAGTTATAGGTTGAGGATAGTTTCCGGTGCACAAACCCTTACCAGTGAGAGGGACTATGTGAAGATCATTTATCCTTTTCCCAGTGTTGATGGCGTAACAGCGGCTTTCACATTAAAGAGGGGAGGAACATTTACACTCAGCGGCGCCAATATGAGAGGTATGGTTGCTGGAAGAGCAAGGCTAGCCGGCGGTCAGACGTATTACAACCTGGAGCTGGTGGCCTTTGATCTGACCAGTGTAACTTATCGTATACCTGCTGCTTTCCCGCTGGGGAACTATAATCTTTTACATGCTGCGTTCCAGAACTATCTGGGAGCGACGGTATACCTGCGTGCAGGAACAATTAACCCGGTGCTGATCATTACAGAATAAATGGCGCATTGTTTACGGCGGCTGCCGTCCTGGAAATGAAGAGAGCCAGACACTGGAACTGTCCGGCTCCCGGAAGATCCGGGAACAAATATCTTATCCTTAACATTTTAAAACGCTAAAAATGAAAATCTTAGACACTGCCCCCAAATCAGCAGTCAAAACTACAAAAAATATTTCTCGTTCACTGGTTGCGATGGCGCTGGTATCAGTAGCCATCTTCTCTTCCTGCCAGAAGGAAGGTGAACAGGCGGCACCTTCAGTGCCAGGCGCTGACCAGGCTATTGCTGCTACTAATCCCGGCACCGGCCAGACAGTTTCTTTCAACTGCGACAGTACTTATGGTACTGTAACACTAGATGCCAGTGGTGTGTATAATGTGGCAGAATTCTTCCAGGGAGTACAGGGTACAACCGGCAATCCTCCGCATGTTGCTCATTCTACTTATTACTACAGTCTTGCTGACAATGATGGCGGCTGTGATGGTTATGATCTGATCTTCAATGGCACTGCCAATGCTGATATCAGAGTGCCATCCGGTTATGCCTTACAATATACCGCGTCAACTTCCTTTGCCAATGTAACTGCCAGCACTGTAGGTACTACTGTATCCGTATTCGGTTACAACCGTATCCTGACTGGTCCTCCTACCGGCAATACAACTATCAATACTGCTCATCCGGGATGGTATAATTATGATGTAGTGAATCACATTGTATATCCTATTGCTGAATGGGGTGTAGAAGTAACCCTGATCGTAACTACCGATGCAGGTGTGAAATACAAGGTACAGTTACAGGACCTGTATTCAAACGGTACGCCAAACAGTACTGTACAGGCTAATAACTATCCCTTCTTAAAATTCCGTTACAAGAGACTTAACTAGTCTTTTCCCAGGGTAGCCGCCTGACAAAAAGGAAAGGGTGCATCATGGAAATGACGCACCCTTTTTTCATTATTTACATGCATATAGTAGCTACGCTTATACAGCTACTGATTTTACTGTTTTGATGATTCTCGCAGCCACTTTATATGGATCTGCTGCAGAATTTGGACGTCTGTCTTCCAGATAACCTTTCCAGCCTCTTTCTACAGTAGCTACAGGTATACGGATAGATGCGCCACGGTCAGAAACACCATAACTGAAGTCATGAATGGACGCAGTTTCGTGCAGGCCAGTCAGACGCAGATGGTTGTCAGCACCGTATACGTCGATATGTTCTTTTACAACAGGGCGGAATGCTTCACACACTTTATCGTATACAACTTTGTTACCTGCTGTTCTCAGCAACGTGTTGGAGAAGTTAGCGTGCATACCGGAACCATTCCAGTCCAGTGTACCTAATGGTTTACAATGCCAGTTGATGGAAACACCATATTTCTCACCAATTCTTTCCAGTAAATAACGGGCGATCCAGATCTGGTCACCAGCTTCTTTCGCACCTTTAGCGAAGATCTGGAACTCCCACTGACCGGCAGCTACTTCAGCATTGATACCTTCTACGTTCAGTCCTGCTTCCAGGCACACGTCCAGGTGTTCTTCAACGATCTCACGTCCGAAAGCGTTGTTGCTACCAACAGAGCAGTAGTACTGGCCCTGCGGATTAGGATATCCACCATCAGGGAAGCCCAGTGGCTTGTTGCTGGAAGGGCTCCATAAGAAATACTCCTGCTCGAAGCCGAACCAGAAGTCGTTATCGTCGTCTTCAATGGTAGCGCGTCCATTGCTAGGATGTGGTTTGCCGGAAGCATCCAGTACTTCACACATTACGAGGTAAGCATCTTTTCTCTGCGGATCCTTAACGAGGAAAACAGGTTTTAACAGACAGTCAGATGAACCGCCTGGAGCCTGCCGGGTAGAAGAACCATCGAAGCTCCACATTGGAAGATCTTCCACTTTGCCACTGAAGTCTTTCTCTATCTTTGTTTTACTTCTAAGGCTTTGGGTTGGCTGATAACCATCCAGCCAGATGTACTCTAATTTAACCATTGATTTAGTTGATATTTAAGGATTTATGTTCACTTGTTGACATTGGTTGATTGGAGACTGTAAATGACAATCCCGTATCCCGTTTCCCCTAATGTGGTATATAAAAGCTGGCAAATATTTCGAAATGCAAAGAAAGTTATAAATGTTGTTTTTGTCAATCCCCGGCCCAAGAATTAGAAGTCCCCAAAAGTGGGGATATTAAGAATTTGGTAAACAATACTTTAGGTATTTGTTTGATCCAGGATAATGTTTTCTTGTCTATGATATTATTATATTTTAAATATTTTTGATTTAGATCATCCAGGCCCCAAATGCCGGTCCAACTCGCAAATATCCTTAAAATGCCCCGGGTAACATGCCGGGTTACAAACAAGTGGCCCACCAGGGCGGAGCATATTTCAGCGGATAATGGCATAAGGCGCCACCGGTAAGTCTTCCCCGATATAGTAATGATTTATATGTTGATTATCAGTGCTTAATTATTATTTCTAATAACGGAGCCATTGGATGTCAATGGTGTCTGCGTTTTTTCGTAATTTCAGCGGATTGTACTATTCTACGGTCATCTTAAAACCTTCCAGGTGAAAAAGAAAAATTCCCTAATCCAACTTTTGTTTTTATCCATGTTGTGGTTTGCCTGTAAAAAAGATAAGCAGACAGACCAACCTACCCCGCCTGCTGAAGGTACCCGGGAGCAGTTGACAACGGATTCACTCTATCTTTATGCCAAGCAGATTTACCTGTGGTATGATGCAATACCGGCGGTGGACGTTTTTAAGCCCAGGCAATATGCCACCGGCGGCAATGTGCTGTCCAATTATCAGCGGGAACTTTACGCCATTTCACAATTCAAGACCAATCCCATTACCGGCGAAGCCTATGAGTATTCAGGCGTTCCCGGTCATCCGAAATATTCCTTCATAACAGAAGAAAGCCTTGATGGCGGCAGGAAAGGAACTATTGACCTCAATGATAAAGGAGAGGACCTGGGGCTGGGGCTTTCCGCTTCAGGAAGTGAAGTCCGCATCCGTATCGTATATCCGGCATCTCCTGCAGCTAATGCCGGTCTGACCCGGGGAATGAAGGTGACAACTATAAATGGTACACCGGTTAGTTCATCGTCCGGCACCTTTATAGAAGCCGCTCTGGATAAATCCAGCGTGACAATGACGGTTGAAAAGACACCCGGAGTACCCGAAGTGGTCAACCTGACGAAGAGCAAGTATACTTCCTCAGCTGTTCTGAAAACAACAATACTCAATGCAGGAGCACAGAAAGTAGGATACATCGCATATGGCCGTTTCTCTAACTATGAAATAACCAAAGCAGCTATAGATCAGGCGTTTTCCAAATTTGTAACAGCAGGAGTAACCTCATTGATAGTAGACTTACGTTATAACGGAGGCGGTTATACACAAACGGCAGAATACCTGGTGAACCAGATCGCGCCTAGTTCACTGGATGGTAAAGTGATGTACATCGAGTACTTCAACGACCTGATGCAGAAAGGACAGGTGCCCATCCTGAAACAGCAGCAGTACTACAACAGTGCAGGGCAACCTGTTATGTGGAATGGGCACTGGGCTACTTATGCTGACCTGGATTACACCATTGCCCAAAATACATTTAAGTTCACCAGCGATGGTGCGCTTAACACAGTAAAACAGGTGGTATTCATTGTGAGTGGTAATACCGCATCTGCCAGTGAACTGGTTATTAACAGCCTGAAGCCTTATATGCCGGTAAAACTGGTAGGGGCGACCACTTACGGAAAACCTGTAGGCTTCTTTGGTATTAAGATCGATAAGTACACCGTGTACATGTCCAATTTTTATATGCAGAATGCCAATGGAGATGGTGATTATTTCCATGGAATGGACGTAGATATACCTGCTGCAGACGATGTCAGGAACGATTTTGGAGTTGAGGGAGAGACCTGTGTAATGTCAGCGCTGAATTTTATAGAAGGCCATCCCGCCGGAAAGGTTAAACCAACGGAACCGGTAGTACACATGGGACCGGCGTCTTCTTTTAACGGTATGATTGAAACGAGATTAAAACTGCGCTGATATTTCCTTATATCGTAATGTTTTTTCCCGATTTGATCAGTCATAAAGGTACACTGAGACGTACCTTTGCAACAGCTTCCTATTAAAAGTGCTGTTTGTTAAGCCCAAATCCGGCGTTTAGTCACAACAATAAAGTTTCTTGAAATTTATAAGTCCTTAAAGATCCTGTCATCTTCGATGGCAGGATCTTTAAGGGCACAATTCCCATTCCCTGTAATATTTTTGCAAGTTTATTTAAGTAATTTTAGTCGTTAAATCGAAAACTGGATGATCAAAAAGGTGCTACGTAACAGGAAATGTATACTTGTGGCAGATGATGACGCAGACGACAGGGAGCTTATTAAGGTGGCATTTGAAGAAAGCGGTGCTGACGCGGAATTGCTTTTTGTGGAGAATGGAGAAGAACTGATGTTTTATCTGAACAGGCAGGGGAAATATGCAGATGAAGAAAAATACCCTTTCCCCAGTATTATATTGCTTGATCTGAACATGCCCCGCAAAGACGGTCGCGAAGCATTACGGGAGATAAAAGAACATACCAACCTGAAATGGTTACCCATTATTATCCTGACCACATCCACAGAAGCCAAGGATATCTCAAAATGCTATGAGCTTGGCGTAAACAGTTATACGATAAAACCCTCAAATTTTTCAGACCTGGTGGCATTTACCCGGATGCTGCATACCTACTGGTTTACCGTTGTACAACTACCGTAGAAATCTTTCCACACGGCCCTGACATTTATTCAGCGTACTTTTAATTACTCTTAACAACTATAACTGCATTGTACAATGATCGAATTGTTAAGGGAACGTACGAACAAACAGCATCAGGAGCTGGAAAGTGTACTGATCCCCATGATAAAGAAGGTGAATACGCCTGAGGAATATGTCAGGTTATTAGAACTGTTTTACGGATACTATTATCCGCTGGAACAGCATATTGCTGCACATATGGATATTTCCTTTCCGGGAGGATTTGGACGGAGGAGGAAAGCGCCGCACTTGCTGGACGATATTGCTGCCATCAGCGGGAAGCCGGCAGATGAACTTCCCTCCAGTACAGACCTGCCTGAGATTACAGACAATGCACAGGCGCTGGGTGTGATGTATGTACTGGAATACCTTACATTGGAAGGACACCTGATCTATCATATGCTGCTGCGTAACGTGCAGTCGCCGGAGTTGCCCGGGGCCATGACTTTTTTCAATGGTTATGGAGCTGATACGGAGTCTTACTGGGAGACATTTGCACATTATCTCCATGGCTACCATGGTACTGAAGAACAGCAGCAAAGAATGCTGGATGCTGCGACCGACACCTTCCTGAAGTTTAAGGCATGGGTCTTAAAGCAGTAAACCCCATCATATACCCTATATTACCATCAGGTATATCGGGATAGCTTTTGACGAAAAGTATCCGCATAAAATATTTGTACCCTTTCAGCGTTTGCATACGGAAGATTAATAAGAAGAACCCGGTATCGGCTTGCCGTTGCCCGCAGGATCGTTGGATAGGCATAATTACCTCATCACAGCTGTGGGAAGAGGAGTAACGTTTACGCTTATCCTGCCTGTAAAGCAGTATCAGCCAGCGGGTTAGCGTCATTTATCAAGAAAAAGTATATATATAAGGGAATAGTCGTTAATTTTGAGCGCTATTTCAAATTAATACCTAGCCATGACAAAAAGAGTATTATCCGTTTTATGCGGCATTGTTGCTTTCTCATCTGCTTTCGCACAAAACAAAAACCTGATCGGTGTAGCACCTTTTAAAAGTGCTGGTAGGACTGAATATGTAACGGCCATACAGGACGCTGTATATGATGCTACCCTGAGACTGAGGGGTTTTTCTATGATGGAGAAAAATAAGCTGGATCAGATCAAGACAGGAGTAGGACAGGCTAATCCCGATGCGGGAGCCCTGGCACAGGCAAAATCTTTAGGCGCACAATATATCATCACTGGTAACATATTGAAAGCCAACTTGGAAACAAAACCATCCAATCTCCCTTTAGGGATCACCAATATCAATGTATCTGAACTGTTGTTCGACCTGGCCGTTGTGGATGTGAACACCGGAGAGGAAGTGGCGTCCAGCAGGTTCACTGGCGCTGGCAGGGGTAAAGCTGCTTTTGAAGATGCACTGAAAGGACTGGGACCTGAAATTGATAAATTCGTTCGCGATAACCTGAAAACAGCAGTTTCCATTGCCCAGATAGAAGAAAAAAGCAGTAACGGAGACGCTATCAGGGTGTTGATTGTTGCAGGCAGCCTAGCGGGCCTGAAAGAGCAGGACGAGTTCAGGGTATACGAACTGACAGATCTGACTGTAGATGGCAAGAAAATGCACAGAAAAAAGACCTTAGGTAAGATTGCCGTGGCGAAAGTAGAAGATGAGAACTTTTCAGTATGCCTGGTAAAAGAAGGCGGAGCGGACATCGCCAAGAAGATAGAAGCCGGCGCAAAGATCAAATGTGAGATCATTACCGAATAAGATTATCACCACCAGATAGCCGTTTTAAAAGATAAATGGAAGGGCTGCACGATCAACAGATCGGCAGCCCTTTTTAATCACCCTGTCGTTATAGATCCTATTCTAAGTCTTCGTCTTTTACTACCTGTTTAACAGCCCTGTTCCTTTCTATCCACCAATACAGGGGAGGTATCAATAAAGGGGCGAAGAGCAGCGTACTGGTCAATCCGCCTATGATAACTGTCGCTAAGGGACGTTGCACATCAGAACCGATACCGGAAGATGTAGCTGCCGGTATCAGACCGGCTATTGCAACGATGAGGATGGACAACAGGGCGCTGAGCTGCTCCCTGGAGCCTGTTAAAACACTTTGTTGTAAGGTCTGGCCGGGCCTTGTGCGTAAACGGTTGAAGGCAGATACAAGCAGCACCCCCGCCATTACCGAGATCCCGAAGATGCTCACAAAACCTACACCTGCGGATACGTTGAAATGGTACCCGCGGATGAACAGGGCCACTATACCTCCTGCCAGCGCAAAGAAGATACAGCTGACGGTCACAAATGTCTGCGGCATATTGCGGAACAGGATGAACAGCACCAGGAACACCATGATAATGGTGAGCGGGATGGTCATTGACAGCTGTTTGCCTGCCCGCTGCAGGTTTTCATACTGCCCGCCGTATATGATGCTGTAACCTTTTGGAACGTGTAACTGCCTGTTGATCTTTTGACTGATCTCACTCACAAAACCTCCCTGGTCACGTCCGCGGATGTTGGTACGGACAGTCACCATACGTTTGCTGTTATACCTGTAAATATTCGTCTGACCCTGTACGTAGGAGATATCTGCCAGCTGGCTCATAGGAATGAGCGCACCCGTGGCGGAAGGTACCTGCAGGTTCTTTACAGACTCAATAGTGCTGCGTTCTCCCGGCAGGTAACGGATGACAAGGTCATAACGTTTGGTGCCGTCATACAGGGTAGAGATAGCCTTACCGCCTATGGCCGCTTCTATCATACTCTGGATATCAGCTACATTGATACCGAAACGGGCCGCATTCTCACGATTGATGTTGATGGCGATCTGCTCTGACGGACCTTCCTGTTCGATATTAACAGATTCTGAGCCCCTCGTCTGTTTTACAAGATTGGCGATAGTATCTGCCTTGGCCCGCATCATGGTGAGGTCGTCTCCTACAATGGAAATAGCCAGGTCTGCTGCACTACCGGTTACGATCTCCATCACCTGGTCAATAATAGGCTGACCGGAAGAGAACTTCACTGCCGGCATGGCTTTTTCCAGGTCGTGCCGTATGTTGGTCACCAGTTCCTTTTTAGAGATGGTATCACTCCACAGTTTATAGTCTTTTAGCCCTACCAGTATCTCGTTACGGTTGGATGGGAATGGGTCAGTACCATCGTCGTTACGGCCTGCCTGTGTGATCACAAATGAGATTTGTGGGTATTTGGCAATTACCTCCCTGATCTTCGGAGAATACCTTGCATTTTCCTGGATGGTAATACCTGCCGGGAAGTTGCCCCTGAGGAATATAGAACCCTCGTCCAGTTCTGGCAGGAATTCAGAACCCAGGCTGCCGCCCAGCAGTACCAGCAGTACCACGATGGAGAACCCGCCTATAACGGCAGTTTTAGGCCTTTTCATGACACGCGCCAGTACGCGGGAGTATTGTTTTGACAGGAAGTCAAGCACAACATTCCTGTGCTCCTTCATCGGTTTGTCAGTATTGCTGAATGCCTTCTTAAAGGCAAAAGAGATCAGTACCGGTATGAGCGTAAGCGCTGCCAGCATGGAGCCGATTACGGCGAATGCCAGTGTCAGTGCCATAGGAGAGAACAGTTTTCCTTCCACACGCGTCATGAGCAGGATAGGCATATACGCCAGGATAATGATGGTCACGGAGAAGAAGATCTCACGGCCTACTTCCTGTGAGGAACGCAGTGTGAGCGCGATGATCCCTTTCTTTTTCTCTTCCGGCGATGCCGTTCTGTAGGTGCGTATAAGGTGTTCTGCCATCACGCAGGCGCCGTCTACAATGATACCGAAGTCAATGGCCCCGAGCGACAACAGGTTGGCCGGTATGCCGGTGAGGCGCATCAGTATAAATGCAAACAGGAGCGAGAAGGGAATGGTCAGCGCTACCACCAGTGCACTACGCAGGCTACCCAGGAAGAAGATCAGGATGATCACAACGATAGAGACGCCTTCCAATAAGGTATGGCCGACCGTTTCCAGTGAATGATCTATCAGGAAGCTGCGATCATAGAGTGTATGCAGGTGTACGCCCTTAGGTAGTTCATTCTGCTCCAGGTCCTGGACACGGTCTTTCAGCAGTTTTAACACCTCACTGGGATTCTCATATCTGCGGAGCAGCACAATACCTTCCACTCCATTACTGACGTTCGTTTTAGTGGCATTGATGGTATAACCCATTACACCGCTGGGTGGTGGTGGCGCTACTTCTACCGTAGCTACATCTCCCAGGTAAACAGGCATACCATTGGCCGCTTTCAGCACGATGTTACGAATGTCCTGTTCTGTTTTCACTGCTCCTAACCCGCGTACGGCAAAGCCCTGCTCACCGCGGTTAATGATATTACCGCCTGTATTCTGATTGTTCTTTTGTACTGCGTCAATAACATCCTGTAAAGTAAGGTCATACTTGCGCAGCTTGTCGGGCGCTGTAAGTATGTGAAACTGTTTGAGTGGGCCGCCGAAGGTGGTGATATCCGCAATGCCTGGTACCTGTAGCAGGGCCGGCTTAATGACCCAGTCCTGGAGGTCGCGGATCTCCGTAGGCGTATAGGTAGGCGGTGCTTCTACCACATAACGGAGGATCTCTCCTACGGCCGTGGTAAGTGGCGCCAGTTCTGGTGATACGCCATCCGGGAGCTCTGCACCGGCCAGCCGTTCATTGACCTGCTGCCGGGCGAAATAGTCGTCCGTACCATCGGTAAAAGTAAGCTGTACCACGCTCAGACCGAAGATGGTACGGCTTCTGCGGTCCAGTACATTAGGCGTATTCTGCAGTGCTCTTTCTATCGGAATAGTAACCTGCTGCTCTACCTCTTCTGCCGCGCGGCCGGGATATTGCGCTACAATGATCACATTGGTATCGGCAATATCCGGGTATGCTTCTATTTTCAGCTGGGTGAAACACCAGTAGCCAATGCCCATGAGGCCAAGGCCCATCAGGATGATCACCCATCTGTTTTTAAGAGAGAATATTAAAAGATTGCGAATCATTACAAGTGAATTTCAATCAAGTCCTGAAATGTTATACCTCAAACCTTTCTACCTTGCTGGTGACGATGAAACCACTGCTTACCTGTTTGCGCAAAGCAGCCAGTGTATTCAGTACTTTTTCATCCTCATCGATGAAGATGATCAGCATAGGTGGTTCGTCAAAACTGAAAAGACTATCGGGCCTTTTCAACTGGTGATGTTCTCCAAAACCGATCACACCACGAAAAGCAGTAGCGCCGGCAATGTTCTGTTTTAGTAAGAACTGTACGATAAATTCATACAGCGGCTTTGAACCGAATACTTCGTCTTTATCTATAAATATCTGTGCCTGTAACATGGGGCAATATTGTTAGTATGAATGATTGGTTGAACAGTTGTGGTTAATATCCGAAGCTCAGTCCTTTCAGTTGCATCACGCCTTTTACTACTACATTCTCTCCGTTCTTCAAACCGCTGTACACAGCAATACGGTCGCCGATCTGCTGACCTGTGCGTATCTCTCTTCTCGTGAAAGTGTTGGGTGCTGTTCTGACGAAAACATAATTCTGTCCGTCGGCAGTAACCAGCGCATCTCTGCTGATGTTGATGCCATTGCTGTCGCCATGTACCTGGAATGTGACGCCGGCAAACATACCTGCGCGGATATCATTGTCAGGTGTGTTCAGCCGTATACGCAGTTTGATCATGCGTGTAACGTCGTCTATCACATCAGCAATATCTTCCACCTTACCATTGTAGGTATTGTCGGGGAATGAAGACAGCACGATGGTACAGGGAGAACCTTTTTTTACATTGTTCAGCTGATTTTCGGGTATATCACAGATGATATAAGCAGTGCCGGGAGTGGCGCCGTGCAGGGCTTCCGGGTTGAAACCTGCGGCCTTCAGTCCTGATTCATGTTCTATCAGCTGTGTCTTTTCGTTGGCCAGATTGGTCTGTTCGATAGACAGTTCCGACTTTGCTTCCAGGATATCTTTTCCGCTGGCAGCACCATGATCGAAGAGGTCCTGCGTGCGGTCCAGTTCTACTTTCTTTTGTTTGATGTTCACATCCTGGATATGATTGATGTTGATCTGATGCTGGATGAGTTGTGAATAATCGCTGGTCAGCTGGGGATCATCGAACAGTACGATGTTTTGTCCGCCTACATCTGAGCGTAGTACTGTTGCTGCTACTTTACCAGGTGCATGCAGTATGCCGCTGAGTGTAGAATCGCCCACAGGCTCCACCGCAAAGAAACTGGAGGATGCCGTATCTGGAAAAGAGATCTGTTGCCCGTTGCCGGTAATAACGGGAGATGGATCTCCGGTAGCAACTGGCTCCTGTGTTTTATGCCTGCATCCTGCCAGGAGGAGGGAGGCGGCTAAGAAATATCCGGTAATGCGTTGCATAATTACAATTGGTTTATAAGGCCGGTAGCGAATAATAATTGTATATAACTCTGATAGTATGCCTGCAGTGAATCGTAATACAGCAGGCGGGTATCATACCAGTTACGTTGTGCATCGAGGAAGTCGATGATGGTAGTACCGCCACGCAGATAGGCATACTTTACGTTGTCGAGGATCTGTTGCGACTGATGCAGTATACCGCTGTATTTCTCCATGTTCTTTTTCTGGAGCTGATAGGTATTGTATGCCGTCACTACCTCTGTCTGTATCTGTCTTTGTGTAGCAGTTAGTTCCTGTTGCGCCTGTTGCTGAAGTATATGCGCCTTTTTGATCTCACCCTGGTTCCTGTTAAAGAAAGGCAGGTCTATAGTACCATAGAAGCCGATATAAGGCACCGAGTTCTGTGGGTTGTATATAAACCCTATTTCAGGTTGCGGTACCGCTAATGACTGTTGATACTTTGCGTTGCTGTTACGTTCATCAATAGTGCTTTTAGCGAGTACTACATCAGAACGGTTCTCCATGGTTTGTGTAATCAGGCTGTCCAGTGTCTCCGAAGGACTGATGGTGAGGATCTCGCCGGAAGTATCGATGTCCATGGAAGAGGTGTTGCCTGTCAGCAGTTGCAGGGTTTGCAGTTCATTCTGATAGTCCTGGTAAAATTTACTCAGCTGCAGGTTGTACTGGTCGAGCAACACTTTAGTACGGATCAGATCTGTCTGTGTGATGACCTGGTTTTTGTAGCGCAGTTCGTTGATCTGCACCAGTGTGTCCAGATTCTTTTTGCTGTCGTTGAGCAGGGCCAGTCTTTTCTTCAATACCCAGCAATTGATCCAGCTGTTGCCTACATCGAGGGAGAGGTTGCGTACATCTTCCTGGTAGGTGTTGCTGGCCACCGCGACGTCCTTATCGGCAGTCTCGATCTTGTATTTGCGCTGATTAGGCCATTGGATCGGCTTTGTGACCTGGTACCACACCTGTCTGTTCTGATTGGAAGACCACCTGGTATTCGGCGCGAAATGGTCTGAACGCACCAGTTGCAGGGTCTGATTATTCAGTGTAGGATTGGGGCGCAGTTTTGCGGTGGTCACATCGGCCTGGGCAGCGCCTATGTTCATGTACCTGGCTTTCAGCACAGGGCTGTTGTTTCTGGCGGTATCCAGGGCCGCCGGCAATGTGTAGTTGGTTTGGGCAGTAGCAAGGTTCCTGATACAGGATATTGCCATCATTGCTACAGCCAGGACGATCGCTCGTTTCATGAGATACTGTTTGTCCGCTAATGAATTCAGGACAAAGGTCAAGAATGGCAGCGGCTGATAAAACGTCTGGCATTGATTTTAACCCGTTTTTAATCAAAATATTAAAACCTTTAAGGCGGCTTAAAATGGGGCGAATGGGGTGTAATAAAGGAGGGGAAGGAGATTGGCTGCGGCGGTGTAGTGATATGATACACTGCCGCAGCTTAAAAAGCTTAAAGCGGTTTGTCTTCCATTTGCTGGATAATGTTCTCTACTTCCGCCTCTGTTGCCCTTAAACGGGCCTGACAGAAGGATATTAATTCAGAAGCGCGTTTCACCCTTGCGGCCAGCACATCGACAGAAACAGACTCTGTTTCTATCTCCCTGGCTATCTGTTGCAGTTCCTTATAGGCTGCTTCATATGTTAGATTCGTGTCCATCATTTGTTGTTTTTGAAGTGACTGTGGCGTTTACACCTGCATCTGCCATCTGAACGGTGATCTCGTCTCCCGGTGATAGCTGTGCTGCACTGGTAATGATCATTCCTTTGTGTTGCACCATAGCAAAGCCTTTCTGTAGTAAAGACGCAGGGCTCATGATCCGGACGACCGTTTCATGATGCAACAGTTTCTGCTGCTGTTGTTGTAACAACTTACGGGCATATACCTGTATATCCTTGCGGATATGGGATAGTTCATGTAAGCGGCTGGCGGTAACCTGTCCGGGTTTTGCCAGCAATTGTCCTGACAGCTGGTTCATAGCCGAGCGATGTTTCAGTAACAGGTGCCGGGCGTTTTGCGGGATGCCTTGCCGCTTGCGGGCCAGTCCCTCTTTATAGTCCGCCAGCAGGTCCCGCGATCTGTTGATAATACCCGTATGCAGGGAGGATAGTTGCTGTTGTTTATCTTTCAGCATTTGTTGCATACGGATGATGATATACTGTTGCTGTGTGAGCAGGGCTTCTTCGAAGCTGCGGTTATGTGCAATGATCAGTTCTGCGGCGCGTGTTGGTGTTTTGGTAGCCGTATGTGCCAGCATGTCCGTGATGGTCTCATTCTTATGATGCCCGATACCGGTAATGACCGGCACTGGGAATCCGGCTACGGCTTTCCCCAGCGGGAACTGGTCGAATAACAACAGGTCTGTTTGTGCGCCGCCACCACGGATGATCACCACTGTATCAAATTGTTTTCCGGAGTCTATGATTGCTTCCAGCTGCATACATACCTGTGCCGCATTGGCTTCTCCCTGTACAGCGGTGAAGTAATTTTCTATGTGGAAGATATAACCGTATGCGTTGGATTGCAGGGTGTGCATGAAGTCCTGGTAACCAGCAGACGATGCGGAAGAGACGACCGCAATGCGTTGTATAACGGAATTGAGCGTAAGCGCTTTATTGCGCGTCATATATCCTTCCGGTGTTTTCCGCACAATGTCGCTACACTCGGTCAGGAGGCGTTGTAAGGTAGCCTGTTTTTGCTGTTCCAGTAATCCGATAGTGAAGCTGGTATCAATATCCAGCAGGGAAAGTTTTAATCCGTATACGGGATGATATTCCACTGCCACCCTGATCAGCACATGCATATCGTTGCTGAAGCGCTGGCCGGTTACGCTCTCAAATTCTTTGATGCGATTGCTGCCATTACCCCAGGCACTGGCAGAGATCTTTGCGGTAAGCTGGTGGCTGCGGGCATCTTTTTCAACGAGGTCGAAGTAGTGGTATCCTTTAGCGGGGTAGAAGGAGTGGCTGGTGATATCTGCCACCACCCAATAGCTCTGACCCGAAAAAGTATTCCTGATAGTGCCTTGTATGCTGGCCGCCAGCTGCGATAATGTTATGTAGTTTCTTGTATCCAAAGCAGGCACAAAGGTACATAAAAAGGGGCGGCCACTAACTACCTACCTGGTTTTCGGCGAAGACGGCTTTACTCTTTTCATCGCCCTTACGGATATAAGGCCGGATGATAAGGCGGTTACCTTTATCGAAGGTGAACAGGTTCCAGATCCAGTTGGTCATCACCAGCAGTTTGTTGCGGAAACTCACCAGGAAGTTCACGTGTACGAACAACCAGATGTACCATGCCAGGCGTCCACCCAGGTGAATATTGCCGGGAAGATCAGCCACTGCTTTCCCTCTCCCTACGGTAGCCAGTGAGCCTTTATCGAAATATTTAAAGGGTTTGACAGTTTCATTCCTGTGCAGTGCAAATAGGTTTTTCGCAACATATTTTCCCATTTGGATGGCAGGTTGCGCTACTCCGGGATGCCCTCTGGGATAGTCTTCCAGCTTCATCAAAGCGATGTCGCCAATGGCGAAGATGTTAGTGCTGCCGATGGCGCGGCAAAAAGGGTCCGTAAGGATACGGCCCCGTTCCGTCCATTCTTTGGGTATGCCTGCCAATGCTTCTCCCATTACTCCGGCGCTCCATACTACGAAGAAAGATTTGAGCTGTTCTCCGCTTTTCAGTGTGATAGTTTCGCCATCATAGTCCTGCACCATCGCGTTCAGTTTAATGATAACGCCCATCTTTTCCAGGTAGCGCTGGGCGCGGGCGCTCGACCTGGGATGCATTGGCGGCAGCACCCGGTCCAGGCCTTCCAGCAGGTAGATCTTCATCTTGCTGAAATCGAGGATGGGGTAATCTTTGGGCAGTACGTGCTTCCGGAGTTCTGAAAATGCACCTGCCATTTCAACACCGGTAGGACCGGCGCCTACCAGTACTATATTGAGCATATGTTCTTTCAGCTCGGGATTGGCGTTAAGGCTGGCCCATTCAAAGATCTGCATCAGGTGGCTGCGCATATTCAGCGCATCCGGGATAGTCTTTAGCGGTAGTGCAAAACGTTGCATGTTCTCATTACCGAAATAGTTTGTTCTGGCGCCACTGGATATGATCAGGTAATCATATTGCAATGGTCCGGCAGAGGTATTGATGGTATTGGTGGGTGGATCGACTGATAGCACCCGTAACATCCTGAAATGAAAATCCTTCGTATTATGGAACAGGTTGCGCAATGGTCCGGCGATGGCGTCGGGTTGCAAAGCCGCGGAGGCTACCTGGTAAAGCAGTGGCTGGAAGGTGTGGTAGTTGTGTTTGTCGAAGAGTACTACCTGAAACTTATCGTCAGGAAGGCTCTTCGCAGCGTTCAATCCGCCAAAGCCGGCGCCCACGATCACTACACGGGGTTTGGTAGTGGGAGGTATATTCAGGGTGATCTGCCTCATTTGTTCCATAACACAATGATTTATATGTACAACAGGGCGGCCCAAAAACCATGCCCCGGCAGTGTGCGCCAGCTTTATTCCACTTCGGGAACAGGCTTGATATCGGGCTGGGGAGTAGTGCCGGATATGGAGGTCCCGATCTGGGTAATGTCTTCAGATGCAGAAGGAGACGTGCTGCGGCGTTCGCCTATCTGCTGACGCCACATTGCGTAATACAGCCCCTTTTGGTCCAGCAGTTCCAGGTGTGTCCCTGTTTCCACGATCCTGCCTTTTTCAAGCACATAAATGGTGTCGGCGTGCATGATGGTAGACAACCTGTGTGCGATGAGTATATTCAGCTGTTCCCTTCTGGCGGAAATATTGCGGACGGTATCTGTGATGGCTTCCTCTGTCAGTGAGTCCAGTGCAGATGTGGCCTCGTCAAAGATCAGCAACCGCGGATCTCGTATGAGTGCCCGGGCAATGGAGACACGCTGTTTTTCTCCTCCGGAAAGCTTCAATCCACCCTCTCCCAGCTTAGTGTCCAGACCTTGAGGAGAACGGACCAGCAACTGGGTACAGGATGCTTTATGGAGGGCGGCCAGCATCTCTTCATCAGTGGCATCCGGTTTTACGAACAGGAGGTTGTCTTTGAAGGTGCCGGCAAAGAGCTGGGTGTCCTGCGATACGAACCCTATTTGCCGGCGCATCTGATTATACCGGATATCACCTGATGGAATATCGTTGAAAAGGATCTCGCCGGAAACGGGCTGATACAATCCCAGCAGCAGTTTCACCAGTGTGGATTTGCCCGAGCCGGAAGGCCCTACAAAAGCAATGGTGTCTCCTTTTGCAGCGTTGAAGCTGATGCCATCCAATGCATTTATTGTGGCTGTCTGATGCCGGAATACAATATCTGAGAAGCGGATGGTTTCCAGTGGCCCCAGTTCTATGGGATTATCGGGGCGCTCTTCCACAGGTTTGTGCATCAGCTGGTCAAACAGCAGCAGGGAACTTTCAGCTTCCCTGTAAGCCAGGATGATGCTGCCCAGCTCCTGTAATGGGCCGAAAATGGCCGTTGCAATGAACTGCATAGCGATCAGTTCCCCCGGACTAAGCACTTTACGGAAGATGAGCCAGAGCAGGATAAAGAGTATAGATTGCCGCAAAAGATTCAGGGTAGTGCCCTGCACGAATGACAGCATCCTGACCTGTTTTACCTTTTTCATCTCCAGTTCATAGATGTTCCTGGTAAAGGTGCGCAAGCGCCGGATTTCGGGGAAAGTAAGCCCCAGGCTTTTTACCAGTTCGATATTGCGGAGCGATTCCGTAATGGACCCCGACATTTTCAGTGTTTCCTTATTGATGGCCCGCTGTATCTTCTTTATTTTCCTGCTTAGCAGTCCGGTAAGCGTTCCCAGCACCAGCACGCCTATAAAGAAGATAGGCACAAGCGCCCAGTGTTTGGTGATGGCATACCATATCAGGAACCCTATCCCGACAAGGGAGGAAAAGAGGATGTTGATGAATGCATTGAAGAAACGTTCGGTATCATTGCGGACTTTCTGCAACAACGCTACTGTTTCCCCGCTACGTTGCTCTTCAAATTCCTGAAATGAAAGGCGGAGGGTCTGTTTCAGTCCGTCGTTGAACACCTGCATGCCGAAGCGCTGTATAATGAGCCGCATCACAAAGTCCTGGAGGGATTTAGCCAGCCGGGCCACCATTGCCACCGAGATGGCCAGCACTAACCAGAACATTACGCCTCTCAGCAGTTCATTTTCTGTTCTGTTTCCGGGATGCAGTGCGTATTTGTCTATGATCTTCCCGAAGATCATGGGGTCCGCCATCATCGCCACCTGACCTATGCCGGCCAGTAAAAGGGACAGGGCAATCATCCAGCGGTGGGGCTGCATATAATTCCAGAAGATCTTCATGCCGGGGTGAGCACAAAAATTACACCATCGGGGGGCGAAACGTCTATTTGGCAGGTAGGAGGAATACCGGCAAGGCATGCAATTTGTATCACCTATGGTAAAACTTGCTATGGAAAAGCGGATTATTGGCATTATACTGACATTCCTGGGTATTGCCGGTCTGATACTGGGGGCTTTGAATTTTATGAACACCAGTGGAGCTACCCGGAGTGTTAAGGCAATTATCATTTATTCCATATTGGGAGCTATCTTCTTTTTTGCAGGGATCGGGTTGATCAGGAGCACAAAGGATAAGCCTTCATGAAGAAGCGTTGATCCTCGTTTGTCACCAGGGAAAGGCTCCTTCCTGATGGTATGTACACAAAATTGACATGAGCACTTGTTCTCTGCGTCTTCTCTGCTAGTTCTACCCTAATTCTCTGCTAGTTCTCTCCCGGCTTTTGAGTTAAAATAACATCAGGATTGAATTGCGCTGGTATTTTTTTATACCGGATTGACCTTGGTATTAATTCGACACTAATCCGTCGCTTCTTCGTTGCTTGTTCGAATGCTGTTCGAATGGTGCTTTTGGGTTAAAATAATATCAGGGTGTTTGGTCGTCGGCAACCGGTTCCCCGGGGTTGCCACCCCGGGCTACAAACACACGGCACCTGGCGGAGCCGATTGTCGGGGATTTTTCGTGCGTTTGCCATGCCTTTGCCATGCCTTTACCCTGCCTTTGATATGACGTTAGGTTGGACCTATGGTAAATCCGGCATAGTCTGAATTGCTTCCCTCAGAGAGGGGGCCTGCAACCGGTAATATGGAAAAAGCCCCTTAGTTTTTAAGGCTGCCTGGTAGAATATTGTACTTTCTTTTAAAGGCAGCTGCAAAATGTTGTGGGTGTTGATAACCGACTAACTCAGAAACTTCTCCAACTGTTTTCTTTTCATCGAGCAGCAGCTGTCTGGCTTTTTCCATTCGTATATGACTGAGGAGTCCGAAAACGGTATAACCGAACAATGCTTTAAATCCCTGCTTCAGTTTCTTCTGATTGATGCCCACCTGGCTGGCCAGGGAGAAGATGGAACAATCGTCCATGAAGTGCTGTTCCAGGTAATGCCTGGCTGCGTGCAGGCGTTCTATGTCGGCAGGCCGGAGGTTGGCGGTATGGGGCGTATGCTGATCAAAGCCATTTGCTTGTAACAGGAACAGTTCTATGAGTTTAGCTTCCAGGAACAAGCGTTTCATTTGTCCGGTATAAGCGTTATTGCTCATTTCAGTAATGATCATATGCATCTGGGGAGTGATGGCCATACTATGTCCTGGCCACAAGTGACTGCGGGGTGTTTGCAATTGGTCGGAGAACTGTTGCAGAAAGGGACAATCTGTAGTGACCAATGATTCAAATACGGAACGGGGTAACTCTACCTCAAAGAAGGTGTTTTCCTGACCGGGGTAAAGGATGTATTCTCCCACCAGGTCATGCTGATAAAAAAGACTTTGCTCATTGCTGTGCATAACGTATCGTTCACCCTCGTACGACACGCCCGATCTGCCACGCAGTTTGAAATGCATCTCCACTCTTTCTCCCTGCAGCTGCATTGGCATATGATATTCTTTGTCAGCCATATATGAATACCACAGCATGCGGGCATTATCCATGCAGATCTCTCTGAATTGGATCTCCGGGCCGGAGGTTTGCTCACGGGTATAGTGACGTTTCGTTTCTTTTATCTGATGAGGAGGATATTGCGACGGTATGATGTTCATAAGAAATGCAGTTTGGCACTGTTTGCGGCTATAAAAGTCCCGTTTGCGTTAACAGGGTGAATAGGCTGATGCGGAACTTTGCGCAAAAATAAAGCTATTTATGAACTACGGACAGCCACATGGTGTATTGCTTTTCTTTAATAAGGGAAGAAACTGGTCGCGGGAAGACAGAAAGGCATATCTGGCGGAGCAAATGGAATTTTACTATCAGCTGCAACAGCAGGGAAAAGTACTGCAAACCGGTCAGCTGGTACATGAAGAAGGTTTATTTGTCTCATTATCAATATCATCAGACACAGAATTGTGCTCAATACTGGCCAATGACCCTGCGATCCAGGCAGAGGTAAGCCAAGTTATTCATGCTGTTCCTGTTACGTTCTAAAAATATCCTTCCCCCTTTATTTGCATTTATCGGAAACATAGAGTAATTTGTACATATGTGTGTTGTAGTCAATGGATTGCGCAAACGTTTGCGTATTTCATAAAATACCGTACATTGTAAATCAATAGTTGTCTGATAGTAGAGCAAAATTTATCAATCAAAAAAGGCTTGTATCCCCGGAATTTGTATTAAAGTGAGCAGTGTCGCGATATGAAAAACAGCCGCCGGTTCAGGGGACAGCTACATATTTTTAACTAACCCTTACCTCATGGAAAGACGTAATTTTTTGAAGCAGGCCATTGTTACAGCTGCCGGCAGTGCATTGTTGCCAGGTTTCGCTTCGGGCCGTTCCTTCTGGGAAGAACAACAACCGTTGTTAATTGACACCAAAATTCAGGGACGTACTTTTTCTCATTTCTGGAGTAAATGCGTAGGCGCCGGCCGGGCTGGTGAAGTATTCCGTCCTGGTTCTCCCTGGCTGGAGCAACTGCAATTCACGAAGAAACATTGTGGCTTTGAATATTGTCGCTTTCATGGGATCTTTCACGATGATATGTCTGTATACCAGGGCGGTGTGTATAACTGGCTAAGGGTCGATGATCTTATCAACCGCATCCTGAAAACAGGCATGAAGCCTTTTGTGGAACTGAGTTTCTTCCCCAGGGAAATAGCCGGTGGAACAAGTACCGCTTTTTGGTGGAAAGCCAATGTATCGCCCCCGGCTGATTTTTCGAAATGGGCACAACTGGTTACCACTTTCACGAAACACTGTATCGAAAAGTTTGGTCAGAATGAAGTTCGCACCTGGTATTTCGAAGTGTGGAATGAACCTAATCAGAAAGGCATGTGGGATGGCAGCAAAAGCCAGTATTTCGCCATGTACAAGGCTACTGCACAGGCTATCAAGGCTGTATCGCCGGAGCTGAGAGTAGGAGGGCCGGCCACCAGCAATTTTGTGGGTGATGGCCGTTTTGACGGGGAAGCGGAAGATAAATCAAAAATACTGACAGGTAGTACTGAAGACCTGGACAGCCTGCAATGGAAAGGCGTATGGATACAGGATTTCCTGGATTACTGCAAACGGGAACAGGCGCCTGTCGATTTTATTTCCACGCATCCTTATCCTACTGATTTCCCTTACAACAATAGCAAAGGCCGTACCCGTGGTGTAGATGCGACAATGAAAGATCTGCAATGGCTGAGGGCTGTGGTGGATAAAAGCGCTTTTCCGAAGGCGGAGATCCATCTCACAGAATGGGGTACCAGCGCTTCTGGCAGGGATGCTATGCACGATGCATTGCCGCCTGCTGCTTATATCATAAAGGCGAATATTGATAGTATTGGTCTGGCAGATTCACTTTCCTATTGGTCGTTTACAGACTGTGGAGAGGAAGGTGTTGGCGGACAGGGATTTTCCGGTGGATTCGGATTGCTGAACTACCAGGGCATTGCCAAACCTTCTTTCCATGCCTACAGAATGTTGCATGCACTGGGAGACGAACTGCTTTACAATAAAGACGGCATTGTAGTGACACGCCATAAGAGCACACAAAAGCTGACTACATTGGTATATAATTATCCTGCAGTGTTGAAAACAGCCCCGCCTTTCAGCACCGCTGATGCAGTGGATAACACACTTAAACTGGGAGAGCCGCGTAACTTCACATTTAAGCTCATGAATACGAATAAAGATGCCCGCTTTAATGTGGAAATACTGGATAAGGAGAACGGGAATGCAATGTATGCCTTGAAACAGGCTGGTAGTCCAGACTCACTGGCGGGAGATCAGTTGAAAACAATGCAGCAGATGGCCATGGCAGTGAAGGAAGAACAGGTGCTGTCCAGTAATGCAGGCGTATTGCTGATCAGTAAAATTTTACAGCCATGGGATGTGATGCTGATTGATGAAACGGCTTAATTTATTACTGATGAGTTATTCATGATAAGATAAAAGTGTTAACCCACTAACATATGTGCAGCGCCCCATTTTTATGTGTTAATACTACAGTTATTATTACAGACGGTTTGCATTCGTAGATCATCATTTGTAATTTGCTTTCCCCAGCCATGAACTTTCCACAGGCATGGTTGATCTTATTATAGGTCTAACACATTATCCAGTTATGAAAAAAATAACCCTGCTTGTACTAGGAGGCATCTTACCACTCTTTTCCCTGGCACAACAATCGTTAAAATTATGGTACCGCCAACCTGCCGGCGATATATGGACAGCTGCGCTTCCTGTAGGGAATGGCCGTCTGGGAGGAATGGTATTCGGGAATCCTGCTGAAGAGATCATTCAACTGAATGAAGGCACCGTCTGGACAGGTAGTCCTAACCGTAATGAAAACCCGGAGGCCCTGGCTGCCTTGCCCAGGATCAGACAGCTGATCTTTGAAGGTAAACAGAAGGAAGCCCAGGATCTGGCGGCAGCGAAGGTCCAGACCAAAACGTCCAACGGACAGATGTTCCAGCCTGTAGGTAGTCTGCACCTGGCGTTTCCAGGCCATGAACAGTACCAGGATTATTACCGGGAACTGGATATTGAAAAAGCAGTCGCAAAGACCAGCTATACCGTGAATGGCGTTCAATATACCCGGGAGGTATTTGCTTCTGTGCCTGCACAGACCATCATCGTACGGCTGAGCAGCAGCAAACCGGGTACACTGGGTTTCTCTGCTTATCTGAGTACTCCCCAGAAGAATGCTGTTGTAAAAGCAACAGGGAAGGATCTCACGGTGAACGGTATGACAGGTAGTCATGAAACTGTAGAAGGAAAGGTGAAGTTCAATGGTATCGCAAGAGTGATTGTTACAGGCGGTAGCGTGACGACCGGAGATACTGCCATTACCGTGAAGAATGCCAGCAGTGCATTGATCTTTATTTCCATGGCCACCAATTATGTGAACTACCAGGACCTCAGTGCTGATGAGGTAAAGCGTGCGGGTGCTTATCTGAATGCTGCTGTGAAAAAGCCTTATGCCACCCTGTTGAAAGAGCATACTGCTGCCTATCAACGTTATTTCAACCGTGTACATATCGACCTGGGCACCTCCGATGCAGCAAAAGAGCCTACTGACGTAAGGCTGGCCAATTTCTCAAAAACATTTGATCCACAGTTTGTGTCGCTCTATTTCCAGTTTGGCCGTTACCTGCTGATATCCTGTTCTCAACCTGGCGGACAACCAGCTACTTTGCAGGGCATCTGGAACGCAGAGATGACACCGCCATGGGATAGCAAATACACCATCAATATCAATACAGAAATGAACTACTGGCCGGCAGAAAAGGACAATCTGCCGGAAATGCATCAACCATTGATACAGATGGTAAAAGAACTTTCTGTAACAGGACAGGGCACTGCACGCACGATGTACGGGGCGAGGGGATGGGTAGCTCATCACAATACGGACCTATGGCGTATTACAGGTCCTGTGGATAAGATCAACTGGGGTATCTGGAGCATGGGTGGCGCCTGGCTGGCGCAGCACCTTTGGGAGCGGTATCTCTATAATGGGGATAAGAGTTATCTCGCTGATGTATATCCTGCTATTAAAGGAGCAGCGCTGTTCTTCGTGGATGATCTTGTAGCGGATCCAACACGCGGATACCTGGTAGTGAATCCTGGTCACTCGCCGGAAAATGCACCGGCTGCGAGGCCTGGTGTTCATATGGATGCCGGTTGTACGATGGATAACCAGATCGTTTTTGATGCACTGAGTGCGGCTATTAATGCTGCTGACATCCTGGGGAAAGACAAGGCGCTGGTGGATACTTTCAGGGCTGTACGTAAGCGTCTGCCGCCGATGCAGATCGGTCAGTATGGACAGTTGCAGGAGTGGATCGATGACCTTGATAATCCTAAGGATGAACACCGCCATATTTCACACTTATACGGTTTATTCCCTTCCGCCCAGATCTCTCCTGAGCGTACACCGCTACTAGCTAGTGCTGCCAACACCACCCTGATACAACGCGGTGATATTTCGACAGGGTGGAGTATGGGATGGAAGGTGAACTGGTGGGCCAGGCTACGCAATGGAGACCACGCCCTGAAACTCATCACGAACCAGCTTAGCCCTGTAGGTAAACGTGGAGGCGGTACTTATACTAATCTCTTTGACGCCCATGCGCCTTTTCAGATAGACGGAAACTTCGGTTGTACATCCGGCATCACGGAAATGCTGATGCAAAGTCATGATGGGGCTATTTATGTATTGCCGGCCCTTCCACAGCAATGGAAGGCGGGTAGTATAAAAGGCCTGCGTGCAAGAGGTGGCTTTGTGGTGGAAGACCTGGTATGGCGGGATGGGAAGATCACTAAACTGGTGATCAGATCTACATTGGGTGGTAACTGCCGTATCAGAAGTAATCAGGCCTTGAAAGGAACGCGGGCCTTAACAAAGGCAAGCGGTGAGAATAATAATCCTTTTTACCAGGTAACGCCAGTGGCAGAGCCGTTGATACATAGTAAGGATGTGAAGCCCCTGGAGTTTGAGGCGACGAATTTGTATGATGTGATGACGGAGAAGGGGAAGGTGTATGTGTTTACGGCGATGTGATGCGAAGAATTGTTAACTCCACTTTTTCATCTTTGAAATTCATAAGAAAACATTTGTTTTTGCTAATCTCCGCTTTTTACAAACAATTCATCTTTGTATCAGTAAACTGAACAAAATAAATAAGCAGGACGTCTCTGCAATAAATGGTCGCAGATAAATGAATACTTATTAAAGTAGCCCACCATGGCCGCGGCCAGCAACATAAGCAGGTACGTTTATTGATGCTCATTGCGGGCAGATTACCGAAAAGAATAACGTAACAGATTTATCATACATATTTCAGGATTGATTATTAAAACATAAGAAAATGGCAACAAGCACAAAGAGTCTGACCTTCAGCTTAGGAGGCCAGCTTGAGATCAACCGTCTTGGTTACGGGGCAATGCAATTGACTGGAACGGGCGTATTTGGAGAGGTAGCTGACCGCGAGAATGCGAAGAAAGTACTGCAGGCTGCTGTAGCCGGTGGTGTGAATTTCATCGATACTGCAGAAGCATATGGGCCTAAGTTTAATGAATCATTGATAGCTGACGCGCTTTACCCCTACAAAGATGACCTGGTAATCGCCACTAAAGGAGGCTTTAACCGTCCTGGTCCCAATCAGTGGGTGCCTAATGGCGACCCTGCCTTTATCCGTGAGAATATTGAAGGTAGTCTCAAACGTCTAAAGGTAGATACCATTGATCTCTGGCAACTGCACCGTTTCGATCCTAACGTGCCGGTGGAAGAAACACTGGCGCCTGTGGTGGAAGCTGTAGCAGCAGGCAAGATCAGGTATGTGGGTTTATCCGAAGTAGATATTAAGCAGATCGAACAAGCTGAAAAAGTATTACCGATCGTATCTGTGCAAAATCTCTACAATCTGGGTAACCGTCAGTGGGAAGAAATTGTGGATTATACAGCTGAACGTGGGCTGGCATTTATTCCATGGTTCCCGCTGGCTTCTGGTCCGGAAACACTGGCAGATAAGATCAGCAGAATTGCGGCTAAATACAATGCCACAACTGCGCAGATCGCGCTGGCCTGGTTACTGAAACGCGCAGATAATATTCTGCTGATACCAGGCACCAGTTCCATAAAACACCTGGAAGAAAACCTGGCCGCTGCTGACATAGAGCTGACCGACGAAGAGTTCGAACAATTATCAAAGTAAAGATTACTTGATTGTGTAATAGGCCGATTCGCTCCGTTCTGAACGGAGTGGACGGCCTTTTGTGTATTATGCCGGCTGACAAATAAAAAGTGGGAAAAATACCTCAATTGTGAGGATAAGTACAACGGGAGATTTGGGGATGTGGGACATATTTGTATGGTAAATCTCAGACAGATATGACGACAACACTGGAAGCCAAAACAATCGGTCTGTTGCGCCGGTTATCGCCTGCCGATATCAGCGTACTGAATGGTATTTTCGCCAATATGGAGCAGGAGGAAAGATCGGGTGAGCGCCTGACTGAAGACGCTATTCAGACATATCTGCAGCTGCTTATGATACAAAGCACCCGCATCTCTGCTTTTAAAGCACCTCGCCATGTCTCCGATGAATATAAACATGTTCATGAGTTCTTCAGTCTGTTGGAAAAGGAGACAGCAAATGTTAATTACAACAATCCTATTGCCAGGAAAACTGCCAAGGAATTTGCCGCCAGCCTGGATATGCACCCGAATTATCTGAACACATTACTGAAAAAACATACCGGGCAGAACGTCAGTACGCATATCCGTAAGCGTTTACTGGAAGAGGCGAAGATGCTGCTGCTACAAACAAACTGGACATTGCAGGAAATTGGTTATAGTATAGGATTTGCAGAACAACCCAATTTCAGTTTGTTCTTTAAGAAAAATACAGGGATTACACCTGCGGAATTCAGAAGAAGGGCCGGGAGCCTCGAACTAATAGATAAAGAGGTTGTCTTCTAACAGGACAACCTCTTTATTGCTATAGATAATTTAATGTTTTGCGGCAGTTTCAATAACGGCAGCTACTTCTTTCGGATGAGAAATGAATACAACGTGGCTGGCTTTTATCCTGGTGACTTTAGCGCCGGAACGTTTTACCATGTTCTCCTGTATCACGGGATTGATGCTCTTATCGTCGGTAGTCAGAATAGCGTAGCTGGGTTTTTCCTTCCAGGCAGCATGTGTTACCGGTGTAGTAAAACACTTTGCGGAGATAGCCCCCTGAGATGCATACATGAATGCTGTCTTTTCTTTAGGCAGATCACCTGCAAATCCGGCATGGAACTTTGCTTCGTCATAGTATACAAATCCTTTATCATCCGGAGCGAGGATACCATTCTCAGGAGCCGCAGGAGCAGTTTGTACCAGTGTTACCAGAGATTCGCCGGCATCGGGTTCGAATGCAGCAACATATACCAAAGCAGTTACTTTGGATGAAACGCCAGCTTCAGTGATGATAACACCACCATATGAATGACCTACCAGGATGGTTGGGCCATCTTGTTTGTCGATTGCCCTGTTAAGTGCTGCCACGTCATCTTCCAGTGAGGTCATAGGATACTGTAATGCTGTTACATGATATCCTTTGGCTGCGAGGATGCGGTATACACTTTCCCATCCTGAACCATCAGCGAAAGCGCCATGTACCAGGATGATATTCTTTACTTTAGCTGATTCCTGCGCCCGCATTACAAGGGGAAATGCCATGATGAGTACAGCAAACAATGTAGCGCTGAGCCATTTTACGGGTCTGATTGAATTCTTTAACATTTTCATTTCGGATGATATTTCTTGCGCAAAGATGCAGGGTGCATTTTGTGACTATCGTAGCAATATCAAATAAGCGGTATATGAATTTCAAATATTGAGAGTTGCATTTACCATTTTTTATGTTTACTTTTTTCCCTTATAGTAAAACGTTATGATCACCCACGGCTCCACAATAATCACAATAAACTACGCTCATGTTTTCTTATCCTGTTAGAATTGCATTAATCGCCGCATTAGGTGGTTTCCTGTTTGGCTTTGAAACCGCAGTGATATCTGGTGCGGAAAAGACGATCATGGAGTTATGGTCGCTCAGCCCTTTCTGGCTGGGCTTCACCGTTGCTTCCAGTCTGATTGGAACCGTACTCGGATCGCTGGTGGTTGGGATACCCGCCCGCGTTTATGGCCGTAAGAAGGTATTGCTGGCCATCGCTTTACTGTATGTTGTTTCTGCTATCGGCTGTGCCTCTATTTCCGCCTGGTTGTTATTCGTGTTGTTCCGTTTTATGGCGGGTGTTGCAGTGGGCGCATCTTCGGTGGTTGGACCCATGTATATTTCGGAGATCTCTCCGGCGCAGCTGCGTGGCCGGCTGGCGGGTTCCTTCCAGTTGAATATCGTGGGTGGGATCTTCATCGCCTACCTGACCAACTTCCTGTTTGTAGGAATGGGAGATGATTCCTGGCGCTGGATGCTGGGTATCATGGTGGTACCTGCAGCCCTGTTTGCGATATTGTTAAGGACTATCCCCGAAAGTCCCCGCTGGCTGATACTCAACAACCGGGAAGAGGAAGCAGTGCCCGTTATGCAGCGCCTGCAGGAACCGGATGTTCCCGGCGCCATCAGGGCTATCAGGGATTCTGTTAAAACGCACCAGGAGAACCTGTTCCAGGGGAGGTACGCAAAACCGATCCTGTATGCGGTTTTGCTGGCTATGTTCAACCAATTGTCGGGCATTAACGCCATCCTGTACTATGCTCCCCGCATTTTTGAACTGGCGGGTTTCAGTAAAGCGGAGGCTTATCTGCAACCAGTATATATCGGCGCTGCCAACCTGTTATTCACCTTATTAGCCATGACCGTTATTGATAAATTCGGTCGCAAAACGCTTTTGCTGATCGGTTCCCTGGGGATGATCCTGTTCCTGGGCCTGACTGCCTATGCATTCAGGGATCCCGCTCATCTGGGTGGAAATGTGTTGATCTACCTGATAGGATACATTGCCTTTTTTGCCTTCTCCCAGGGGGCGGTAATCTGGGTGTTCATTTCGGAGATCTTCCCGAATTCAGTGAGATCGCAGGGAGGGGCGTTGGGTAGTTTTACCCATTGGATCATGGCTGCCATTATTTCCTGGACTTTCCCCATTATTGTGGCAGGCAGTGAAATGGGTGGATTTTACTCTTTTGTGTTCTACTGCGGTATGATGCTATTGCAGCTGTTGTTTATCTGGAAGGTGATGCCTGAAACAAAAGGGCGGTCTCTGGAGGAGATCCAGAAAGAGCTGGGTATAGAATAGGCTTGTATCCGTCTTCATAATACTTGGTTCTGCTTATCAAAGGCTTTTTATGCCGGAATTTCATACAGTCTTTTTACCGGTCATCCTGTGGGCGCGGTTTGGGTTCACTTTTATTTACTATTTTTAGTGATACTCGAAAAAATCAAACCAAACCAGCATGAAGCAATTATTAGTAGCCTTCTCTTTACTGTTGTCCCCAGGCATTTTGTTAGCCCAGAAAGGGGATTTCGTATTGAAGGGCAAAATCGGCAGTTGGAACGCACCTGCCAAACTACAACTTGTTTACCGTAACGGAGGCGTTGACGTAAAGGACTCAGCCGTGTTAAAAGACGGAGCATTTCAATTCAAGGGAACGGTGGATGGGCCTTCCCAGGCGATGATGGTATTAAAGCACGTCAATCCGCCGGCTGACCCCAGAGCCCGTGACATGATCATCTTCTATGTTGAAAAAGGCACAATTACACTGAGCAGTCCTGACTCATTGCAGAAAGTCACTTTTGCAGGCTCTCCAGTAAATGCTGATAACCAGCGCTTGCAGGAAGCGTTGAAGCCGGTAGGAGCGCTTTTCGGACAATTGAACGCTGAATACATGGCTGCCGATGATGAAAAACGCGGCTCCCTGGAGTTCCGCCAGTACCTGGACCAGAAAGTAGAGGATATCCGCAAACAGGAAAAGGTTATTTATGTGGATTTTGTGAAGAACAATCCTAAATCCATCATCAGCCTGGATGCTTTACAGCAATATTCAGGTGGCATGCCGGATGATCTTGGTCAGATAGAATCTATGTTCAACGGCCTGGATGCCAATGTGAAAAATAGCAAGAACGGTCAGGAATATGCAAAACTGCTGAATAGCTGGAAGAGTACTGCCATTGGAGCAGAAGCACCACTGTTCACACAGAACGATACACTGGGTAAACCGGTGAATCTGAAGGACTTCCGTGGCAAATATGTACTGGTGGATTTCTGGGCTTCCTGGTGTGGTCCATGCCGTGCAGAAAATCCGAATGTAGTGGCAGCGTACAACAATCACAAAGACAAGCCGTTCACCATCCTGAGTGTATCATTGGATCAACCTAATGGTCATGACGCCTGGCTGAAAGCCATTCATAAAGATAATCTGACCTGGACGCATGTATCTGACCTGAAGTACTGGGATAATGCTGTTGCAAAGATGTATGGCGTAAGATCAGTACCGCAGAATTTCCTGCTGGACCCTGAGGGAAAGATCGTGGCTAAGAACCTGAGAGGGGAGGAGCTGGATAAACGTCTGAGTGAAATACTGAAATAATCCACAGGTAGTTATAAAAATAGTCCATAGCAGATCGAAATTGTTGTGCAGTAATTAGCCGATCAATGATTAAATTGGTAAGCTAAGTAACCCGCAACAAGGGCGGTACGCTATGGGCTATTTATTTTCAGATAGTTCGTGCAGGAAGGCCCCCGGAGGCTTTAAATACGGAAAATAAACCGGTTATGAACCTTTTTATAGAAGACAAAGATATTCAATGGGAAACGCCTGACCCGGGCATCCGCAGAAAAGTAATGGCCTATAATGAGCAGCTGATGCTGGTAAAGGTGGAATTTCAGAAAGGAGCCGTCGGGGCATTACATGAGCATTACCACTCACAGATCTCCCATGTGGAAAGTGGGGTGTTTGAGATCACTATTGATGGGGAGAAAAAAGTTCTGAAGGCAGGTGATGTCTATTATATCCCGCCGCATGTGGTGCATGGCGCCTTGTGCCTGGAGCCGGGCGTGCTGATAGATGTGTTTAGTCCTCACAGGGAGGATTTTGTTAAGTAATGTAATGATTTTCAATTCTGAGGGCGTGTTATATTTCAGCAGCCTCTGGAAATTCAGTACATTTATTCTGTTCAATTTTTCACCCTAAAAGCGAATAACATGTTATCTCAAAGAATACAGGAAGCCCTGAACCAGCAGGTGGCGATGGAGGCACAATCTTCCCAGGCTTATCTGGCAATGGGTAGTTGGGCAGAAATACAGCCTGGTCTGAAAGGTGTAACAAAATTTTTCTTCAAGCACAGCGACGAGGAGCGTTTCCATATGCTGAAGCTGATCCATTATATCAACGAAAGAGGTGGTTTTGCGATTATACCGGTATTGGCGCAACCTGTCCTGACGTTTGTCTCCCTGAAAAAAGCGTTTGAGGAGCTGTTTGCCCATGAGGTAAAGGTGAGTGAAAGCATTAATGAGCTGGTGGATATCTCCTTGCAGGAAAAGGACTATGCTACCCATAATTTTCTGCAATGGTATGTAAATGAGCAGATTGAAGAGGAACGGGTAGCCAGGGAGTGTAATGATAAACTGGAATTGGTCGGGGATGACAAGAGTGGTTTGTACCTTTTTGACCGTGATATTATGACAATGGAACAGCAATAGGCTGACTTACAATGATTTATATGCCCGCTCTGCACAAACAGAGCGGGTTTTTTATTACCCGGCAGTAGCCCCTGTTTTTCTAATGTATGGCAGATAATATATATTATAAATAATTAATTCAGAAAGTTTTATTATTTTTATTTGACATATACTTTTACTACATTGCTGTCTGAAATATAATGAAAAGTTAGAATGCAAAAGGAGGTTAATATAAATGATCTATGGAAGCGCATCACTGTTGATAGCGATCCAAAATCATTTGAGGTTTTTTTCCATGAATTAAACCCAAGGCTCGTGAAGTTTTGCACAATGTACGTTCATTATCAACAAGTTGCGGAAGAGATAGTTTCCGATGTATTTGTAAAATGCTGGATGGACAGAGCGAAAATGAGGGACGTTCTCAAACCTGAGACGTACCTTTTTATTGCTGTAAAGAACCATGCATTAAACTACAATAAGCGTTTTTCCAGTCTTCAACTGGTGAATATAGATGATCATGAGGGTGGTGCGCAGTTGATAAATGCAGCATCTCCCGAGATGGAATTAGAAAAGAAAGAGTTGTTCTTCAGGATGGATCAGGCCATTTCATCCCTTCC
Source organism: Chitinophaga sp. CF418 (assembly GCF_900142925.1). GTDB lineage: Bacteria > Bacteroidota > Bacteroidia > Chitinophagales > Chitinophagaceae > Chitinophaga. Next base: position 896,490 of record NZ_FRCN01000001.1, on the reverse strand, counting down.
CCGCCAGTGTAGCATTATATTCCGGCTGGTGAAGGAAAGCGGGATGAAATACAAGGAAGTAGCAGAGATCCTGAATATATCGCCCCGTACAGTGCATACGCAGATGCTGCGCGCTATGAAAAAGATGACAGTCGCCATGGAGCCTTATCTGAAAAAGGCGGGCAAGCAGGCTTCGGATAATATTACCGATAGTATTATAACGACATTGCTGATAATATCAATATTTATGGGTAATTAACCCTTTAATATATATGTTAAAAAAAATTTTAAACCTTGTAAGCATATTAGGTACTAAATGTTGTCTTATATACAAAGGGTTATTCCATCGGACAATGAGTGAACGTTTTTTTGAAATTGTTATAAAGGACCTGGCTGGTGATTCAACACCAGAAGAAGGCCAGGAACTGAAACATATCATGAGTGAGGATGCTGTCTTCGCCAGACAGTATGAGCTGTTCCGCATGTACTGGGCCCAGAATCATCATGATCATATTGACAGCAGAGGACTTTTTTCTAATGTGCAAACGCGTATCAGTGAATTGGAGAAAGAAGCCGGTAAGCTGGTCATTGAGCCACTGATGACTCCAGTACGCGGTAAAGGCCGCCTGGTATGGATGTCTGGTGTTGCTGCTGCGGTAGCGCTCCTGATCTCTGCCGGCGTGTACTATTACAACTCACTGCATGAGCCGCTTGTAGCCAAGTATACCTCTAAAGGGGAGAAATCCACCTTTATGATGGAGGATGGCACGCGGGTTACGCTGAATGCGGACAGTAAGCTGGAATATGCTGCTAATTTCCCGCAGGAAAGCCGTGAAGTGTACCTGACAGGGGAAGCTTTCTTTGATGTGCACAGCGACGCGCAGAAGCCTTTCATCATCCATGCCAATAATATGGATATTAAAGTGCTGGGTACAGCTTTCAACGTAAAATCCTATCCTAACGAAACGTCAACAGAAGCAACCCTGTTGAAAGGGGCAATAGAAGTAACGGTGGCAGACAATCCTTCTGAGAAGATTGTACTGAAACCATCTCAGAAACTGGTCGTAAACAATGATGACCCCAGGAAAAAGAAGTCAGTAAGCCTGAAAGATGCTGCACCGGCTTTAACTACACTGACTTACTTCCAGCAAAAGGATACTGTGATCATGGAAACATCCTGGCTGCAGAACAAACTGGTTTTCCAGGATGAAGATTTTGAATCACTTGCAAGGCGGATGGAACGCTGGTATAATGTCAGCATCCGTTTTAACCGGAGTGGTATGAAACAGCTGAGATTTACCGGTATCCTGGAGGGTGAAACAGTAGTGGAAGCATTTAACGCACTGCACCTGACGGAAGACTTCAGTTACAGAATAGAAGATTCGACGATAGTTATATATTAATCAGGAAAGTACGGAAAAAGAAAAACGATTTTAAAGTATCCTTTCAAACATTGAAAGGTGAGATGAGGACCCTATAAAGCCGATACCTATGTCTATGATTACACCGTATGTATTCGCTCGTTCATTTCACCAGAAACAAAGTATTAACGCCTAAAATTTTGTCTATGGGAAAAGAGATCGACTACTACTAGATAAAGCAGGCACCGTTTTTAAATGGTACCTGCCCGGCAAAGAAACTTATATCCTTGAATGAATGGTTTTTTGAACGAATCCTGACATTTGAAAGACTTTAATCACCCTTAACATCTAAGTTATGACGTTTATCCTACGCCCCAGGGGCGTAAAGATCCCTTACGGGCTTTTAAAGCCAATGCTACTTATGAATTTGGTACTAGGACTAATGCTTACCATGAGTCTGAACGTACTGGCGGGTTCCCGCGCAACGAAGATCACTCTTAACCTCCGTGATGTTGAATTTAAGAAGGTGCTGACTGTAATTGAAAGTCAAAGCGACTACCGTTTCATGTTCAGCAACAGGAACATTCCGAGTGACAGCAAAGTAGATATTAACGTAAAAGACGCACAGATCACTACAGTAATGGATCTGATATTGAACAATTCCGGTTATACTTACCAGGAACTGTCCAACAATCTGATTGTTATTATGCCGAAAGGCGCTCAGCTAAAAGCAATTAAAGTTACCGGTAAGGTATTGGACCAGACTGGTGAGGCTTTGATCGGGGCTTCTGTAAAGATCAAAGGGACTTCTGATGGGGTAGCAACGGATGAAAATGGTGCATTTACCATTAGCGTTCCGGATGATGCAGTATTGTTAGTGTCATATGTAGGTTTTAAAACACAGGAAATTCCTGTAAATGGTAAAACCGCTATCACTATCACGCTGCAGCCAAATGAAAAAATGATGAATGAAGTGGTAGTAACTGCACTGGGTATCAAAAGAGAGCAAAAGGCTCTCGGATACGCAGTAAGTACTATCACTTCTGAACAGATCACTGCCGCTGGCGCCACCAACTTTGCCTCTGCCTTATATGGTAAGGCTGCTGGTGTGAAGATCACTACTGCTCCCGGTGGTGCTACCAGTGCGGTGAACTTACAGATACGTGGTGTGAACTCCCTCAACTACAATACGCAACCGCTGTATGTAGTTGATGGTGTGCAGATCAGGAACAACAACGAAAAAGGTGCGGCAGGTACAAACAATGCTGACTACTGGGCTGATAACCGTATCCGTGGTAACGGTATCCTGGATATCAACCCTGCAGACATTGAAAGTCTGACCGTATTGAAAGGTGCAAGTGCTACCGCTCTGTATGGTTCTGATGCGGCGAGTGGTGTTGTGGTAATTACTACCAAGAAAGGTATGAAAGGAAGAGGTTTGGGAGTTGATCTGAACTATTCGCATACCGCAGAGAGAATCGCGTTTGCTCCTCAGTATCAAAATGTTTATGGCCCGGGGTATGACAGAACTTCAGCCGGCTCAAATACAAACGCTGCAGGTTGGGTGCCCATAGGAACTGATGGAACGGTAAGGCCTTACTTTAGAGCCTGGGGCCAGTTTGGTCCGAAGATGGACGGACAGATGGTCCCCTGGTGGGATGGTAGTATGCATCCTTATTCACCCCAACCCGACAACTATAAACAACTCTTTCAGAAGGGATACAATTCAAATTTGAATGTATCCCTTTCGAACATGACAGAAAAAGCAAATTACCGTTTTTCTTATACCCGTAATGACTACAAAGGTATTCAGATAGGCGGTGATCAGCAGCGTAACACCTTTAACCTGAACAGTACCATTAAGCTGCATAACAAAATCAGCCTGGATGTTGTGGGTGGTTATGTAAATACAAAGATCACCAACCGTCCGATGCAGATGGCTCGTATCTTCAACGATTACAACGGGTTCTTCTCCCGTGCGGAAGATATGGGGATCATCTTTGATAAGTTTAAGACTTCCAAAGGATATAAATGGGTGCCATATGATAAGCCACAGTACAACCCTGATGAGGCGTTAAAATATAACATACGTCCGTCAGAAGTGCTGAATCTCCTTTGGTATCAGCTGCGTAACCAGGAGATTGAAAAGCAGGACCGTTTATTGTCCAGCGTAACATTGAACATTGATCTGGCAAAAGGCCTGAAATTCCGTACCAGGGTAGGTAATGACTTCACAAGCATCAATATTGAAACCAAGAAATACAACGAGTATCCTATTGCGTTCAATGCAGGATCCAGCACTGGTCAGTATGCAGTAGCCAAAGGACGCTATTCTATTTTTTATAGTGACCAGTTGTTAACCTTTGCAAGAGATGAGGAATCAAGGAAATTTGGTTATTCAGTCAGCGCTGGTCTGCAGACACGTAAAGAGCAATACAGCGACCAGAATTCATCTACCAATGGTGGTCTGGTTACCGCAAACTGGTTCAGTATCAATAACTCCTACAATATTCAGAATACTTCAGAACAGCGTAGTGGCGCGTTTAAATACGCTTACCTGGGTATCATGAACCTGAGTTATATGAACTACTTATTCCTGGAAGGTACTGCCCGTCAGGAGTATTCCTCAACACTTCCTGCCGGCAATAACAGTTACTTCTATCCGTCTATGAACACGAGCTTCGTCTTTACTGAAGCTTTCCATCTGCCAACAATCTTCTCTTATGGTAAGGTACGTGCTTCTTACGGTCTCGTAGGTAATGCTCCTCCTCCGTTTGAATCGAATGTTACTTATACGCAGAAACCGGTTTCTTCAGTTAAAGGTTCTGTGCCGCTGTTGATAGCGCAGAGCAATTACGGTAACGAGTCACTGAAGTCAGAGAAGAAAAAAGAACTGGAACTCGGTACAGAAGTAAAAATGCTCAATAACCGCCTGGGTGTGGACATCTCTTACTATGACAGCCGTGTGACCGACCTGTTGATGCGTTTGAACGTTGCTGTAAGTAATGGTGCGAACACAAGGATCACCAACGTAGGTGAGTTGCACAGTAAAGGTCTGGAGGTAGCGTTGACTGCCACTCCTGTGTCAAGGAAGATCAAATGGACCAGCCGTCTGAACTTTGCAACAAATACATCCAGTGTTGAAGCGCTGACACCAGGTGTAAACCAGATCGTTATGCTGTACGTAGCAAGGAACGCCCTGAAAGTGGTAGCCGAGAAAGGTCAGCCGATTGGTAACATTTATATGTACCCCCGCAAAACGGATGGCAAAGGTAATTTCGTGATCAACGCTCAGGGTGTATATGCTATTGACGAGACGAAATATGAGAAAGTAGGTAACCTGCTTCCTAAAATTGTAGGTGGTTTCGCGAACACTATTAACTACCATAACCTGTCACTCGACTTCATGATCGATTACCGTTTTGGCGGAAAGATCGTATCTACGCCGCTGAAATATCAGACCGGCGCTGGTATGTATAAGAGCACACTGCAGGGACGTGATGAGGAACATGGCGGTATCCCATATTATATTAATACAGCCGGTCAGATGGTTCAGCTGCCAAGCCATACAACTGTTCCTCCAAATGGACCGATTTATCATGACGGTATGATACTGAAAGGTGTAACTGATGATGGTCAGCCAAACACTAAACTCATTCAGGCAGGATATTACTACGTGAATATGTTTGATGATGATTCTCAAGCCTGGAATGATCCGGCCGTACAAAAGAATAACTACGCAAAATTGCGTGAGCTGGTACTGTCCTACACCATTTCAAAAGGAGCCGCAGCTAAATTGCATTTACAGAGCCTGCGTCTGTCGCTGATAGGAAGAAACCTCATGTACGTTTACAGAACTATGAAGAATCTTGATCCTGAAGCGCCAATGGGTGGTAGCTGGTTAAAACAAGGTATAGATGAAGGTTCTTCCGGTGCTACCCGCAGCTATGGTTTCAGCTTAAACGCCAGTTTCTAATTAATTTATTGTGACTTGCTACAAACAGTTATGATTATGAAGAAAACATTAATAAACATAGGTTATTTCGCCGCCCTTGCCATTGGTATGGTAGGTTGCAAAAGCCAGCTTGATGATTACTACGTTGATCCTGACAAGACAACTAATCCTACTATTGAGAAATTATTTTCATCCATAGAGGATAATAACCGCGCAAGACCTAACTATACGGAAATGCGTACGATTGCTCTTCCAATGATTGCTGCATTTTGCCAGACAGCTACACTGGACACCAAGGAGGATAGATATCTTCAGCCTGCCGGTCCTGTGCAGGATCTGTGGAATGACTATTACACTCCAAGTAATCAGGGTACTGACCTGAACTATAATACAGGTAATGGAGTTGTGGCTCAGTATCGTACCATGCAGCGGTTGTACAGTAACCTGCCACTTGATGAGCGCCCGAACTTCCAGATCTTCATGATGGCAGGAAAGGCATTGCTGCTGGACCAGACCGCACAGATGATCGATATGTTTGGAGATATTCCTTACACAGAGGCTGGATCACTGGATATAAATAATACCATTTCAAATGCAAAATTTCAGGATCAGAAGGAACTGTACGATACAGTACTGATCGGTCTGAAGGATGTTGCTGACTGGTTTACCGGTACTACACCAAATGCAATTGCAACTGCGTCTTTCAGTGCGCAGGATTACCTGATGAAAGGAAGTATCGATAAATGGCGCCGTTATGTGAATTCGATCCGTCTGCGCTATCTGATGCGTATTTCCGATGTGGATGAAGCAAGAGCAAGAACAGAAATACAGGAGATCCTGGCAAATCCGATCCTCTATCCGCTGGTGGACGGAGATGGAGTGGGTGAGAACTATAGCCCTGCAAGTACTGATATATTATTGTATCAGCTGACAAACTATACGAATACACCAATGGCTTCATTCACAGAGATCAGAGGGCAGATTGCACCCGATTATATGCTGAATACGGTAATGAAACCATCAAATGATCCCCGTATTCCGTTTATGTTTGACAAGAATACCACTAAGGAAGGGAAACCTAACAAGGAGTACGTTGCGATGAACAACACCGCAATTCTCCAGGGTGACAGTCTCACTTATTTTGCAATATATGACTCCACTACTTTCCTGACCAATGGTAAGCTGCCGGGTATTTATATGTCTGCTTCTGAGGTGAACTTCCTGAAAGCAGAGGCGTTCGAACGTTGGGGACTGACAGGCGGTACCGCGCAGGCCAGCTATGAACTGGGTATTCGTCAGGCGATCGCATTCATAAATTTCCTGTATAACCAGAACCCTAATAACCGCGAAGGGTTGACAATGCCATCATCGATCACAATCAGCCAGTTCCTGACGCAGCCTTCTATTGCTTATTCGGGTGATTCCAATACGAAGCTTGCAAAAATCTGGACACAGAAATGGCTGCATTTTAACGTGCTGCAGGCAAGACAAGCGTGGGCTGAATGGCGCCGCACCGGTTATCCGCAGGTATATACAGTTCCTGCACCACGGGCTGGTTATGAAATGCCTCCTACCAGGTTCCTTTATCCTGCAAGTGAGGTAGCTTATAACAGCAGCTATGATGATGTAGTGAGAGCAAAAGATAAACGTGACGCAAAAATCTTCTGGATGAAAGAATAACAGACAGGCTTTAAGAATTATAATTTAGATGGGGGGCAAGGCCACAAAGCTAACAATGGCAGACATTGTTATCTTTGTGGCCTTGTCAATTTTATAGCAGCGTACAATGAAAAGATATCTTCTCACAGCCGGGCTGGTCATCGCCTTATTATTGCGGGCATCAGCGCAGCAGAAAGCGGTACTGGTAACGGACGAATTTATCATGCAGCACCCGCCCGTACCGGCGGCCCATGCGTCCACCATTACGGAACTGCCGGGAGGGGAACTCCTGGCAGCCTGGTTTGGAGGCAGCAGGGAAAGCGCACCTGATGTTTGTATTTATACTTCCCGTTTTCAGAAGGGGACGTGGTCTGCACCGGTTATTGTCGCCACCGGCATTGTGAATGATTCCACCCGGTATGCCGCCTGGAACCCGGTATTGCTCACCACCCACGCCGGCAGGATACTTTTGTTCTATAAAGTAGGGCCTAATCCCCGTGAATGGTGGGGGCTCATGCAATCCAGCACTGACAACGGCCATACCTGGTCTCCCGCTGAACGGTTGCCGGACGATATCCTGGGACCGATCAAAAATAAACCGGTGCAACTGGCAGATGGCAGTATTCTTCATCCTTCCAGTACAGAAAGTCTGGACGAGAAACAATGGCTTATACATATGGAGGTTTCAGACAGTACAGGGCATAATTGGAAGCGTATAGCGATAGATTGCGATACATTTGGGGTAATACAGCCCTCGATACTGTTCCATGCCGGAAATCGCCTGCAAATGGTATGCAGGAGCCGTCAGAATGTGATTGTCCAGACCTGGTCGGATGATAATGGGCAGACCTGGTCGCCCCTGACCAGGCAGCGTATCAAGAACCCCAATTCCGGTATTGATGCTGTGACCACGCGGAAGGGCCTTCAGGTGCTGGTATATAATCCAGCCATAGCCGGTAAAGACTGGTGGCTGGGAAGAAATGAACTGCGGGTGGCGGTATCAAAAGATGGGGAACACTGGAACGATGTGTATGAACTGGTGAAACAGCCCAAAGGGGAGTTTAGCTACCCGGCTGTTATCCAGACTAAAGACGGACTGTTACATATTACTTATACGTACAATCGTGAGAATATTAAACATGTGGTGTTGAAGCTGGGAAAGAAATGAGTATTGATCTTTTAAACCTGATATCATCATGAAACAACCCGAAGTATGGATGCGTGGACCGGTAGAAGGAATTCCCGCCTTGCTGCAACCTGTGGCACACACACTGTTACAGGCGCAGGAAGAGATACATGCGCTGATGGAAAATTTTCCTGAGACCTTACTATGGCAGCAACCTGCAGGAGTGGCATCAGTAGGATTTCATCTGCAGCATATCACCGGAGTGCTGGATAGGTTGTTCACGTATGCAGCAGGACAGCCATTGTCGGTTGCACAGCTGGGCTATCTGGCAGAAGAAGGTAAGCAGGCAGCGGTTGTGACAATCAGCGGCCTGTTGAATGCACTGGATGTACAGATAGCAGCAGCTATTACCACTTTAAAAGTTACAGATGAAAATAGTCTGACTGATTTCCGCGGAGTAGGCAGAAAGCAATTGCCCTCTACAGTAATGGGGCTGTTATTTCATGCAGCGGAACATACCATGCGGCACACTGGCCAGTTGTTAGTAACTGCAAAAACACTTGTTAATCCATAATTACTTTTTATTGTTTGTTGTCTGATTAATGTTCACAAAAACTGATATAAAGTTTAATGGCCACTGACTGCTTTTTATCGTTCTGGCCATCAGGTAGCATACTCTCAAAACTGATAGGAAGTTTAAAGGTCTGTAATTGGTTTTTATTGTTTGTTACTTCATAAGATACTGCCAAAAACTGATGGAAGCTTTCATCTGTCGGCCAATAATTATTGAGCTTAACTACTAAAAAATAAAGCACCTGGTCACAAGATAAAATTGTTGACAGATCTATGTTTGCTCACTGGCATGATTCTTATAATGCATTAATTGTTAATGAACATTAAACATTGTTAACGTAAATCAAAACCCCCTGTTTCCATTTCACTTTGTTAAAAAGTTCTCTATTTTTACCTCAGATTGCTAAATCGATTTTACTTAATCTGTATGTAGCTATCCAGGGAATTATTCTGACGTAATCAGGAATTTAAACGTAATGAAAAAGGGGACAGATACGCTAAATGCGGGCGTTGTTTGTCCAGAGCTGACGTTATAGAACTATTGAACTTATTAATTCATTTACAAAAGCCTTTTTACTTACTAAAACCAGAATCGCCAGGAACGAAAACAGGCGCAACCTCCTGCTTTCGTTTTGGGATCTCTATTTACACCTTCGCTGCAGTGCAGCGAGCGTAACAAGACTTTATTGCCGTAACATTTAAACCTCGCTGCAGATGCAGAGAGCGTAACAGGACTTTATTGTCGTAACATTTGAACCTCCACTGCAGATGCAGGGAGTGTAACGGAAACTTATTGTCATAACATTTAAACCTCCGCTGCAAAGGGCAGGGAGCGTAACAGGATGTTATTGTCGCAACAGTTAGCCTAATACCAAAATTTAAGTATATGAAGAGAGGATTCTCATTTCTTTCTCGGGTATCTCTACACAGCCTATGGATGCTACTCCTGTCGCTGGTTGCATTTTCCCAATCCCGAATTATCACCGGTAAAGTCACAGAGACTCCGGGAAATACTCCCTTACCTGGTGTTACAGTACAGGTCAAAGGTTCCACTAAGGGAACACAAACAGGTCCCGACGGAAGTTATAAGCTGGAAGCGCCACAAGGTGCTACTACATTGATTTTTACATTTGTTGGTTACAAAAGAGAGGAACTGCCTATCACTGCTTCCGGAACAACGAATGTTAGTTTATCTGCAGATGTTACTGCACTAAAAGATGTAGTGGTAGTAGGATATGGCACGCAGAAAAAATCAGAAGTAACTTCCGCTGTTACTTCCATTACTGCTGAAGATTTCAGACAGAGTGGTGCACGTAATGCGCTCGACCTGGTACAGGGTAAAGTAGCTGGTCTGCAGATCTCCCGTCTGGGTGGTACCAACCCTAATACCGGCGTGGCTATTCAGTTACGTGGCGTTACATCTTTAACAGGTTCTCTGTCGCCGTTAGTCGTAATTGATGGTATTCCAAATGGTAACCTTGATCTGTTGCAACAGGATGATATCGAATCTATCTCTGTACTGAAAGATGGCTCTGCTGCTGCGATATATGGTACACAGGCAAATGGTGGTGTAATCCTGGTAACCACTAAACGAGGTAGAAAAGGTCCTGCCCGCGTAGATTACAATACTTATTTCCGTAAGGAATATGTACAACGCAGGCCTGATTTTCTAACTGCTGATGAATTTGCTGCTAAAATTGCAAGTGGTGAAATTGTTGCAGAAGATAAAGGACACAGAACCGATTTCGTAGATCTGCTGGTAGACCATGCAAATCTTTCCCAATATCACAACCTGGCAGTGTCTGGTGGTAATGAAAATTCCACTTACCGCGCAAGTATGTACTACCAGAATCTGGAAGGTATACTGAAAGAGAATGCACGTCGTCAGTATGGTGGCCGTCTGAGTATTGTCTCAAAGGGACTGAATGACCGTTTGACTACTCAGATCAACTTAGCCACTAACTTTAATAAAGCTAACCGTTTGACAGATGGTGGTAACCTGGCGGGATATTATGCATTCCAGCCTACTTATTCTCCATATAATGCAGATGGTTCCTGGTACTTCGAAACAACCAGCACCAATGAACTGGCCCGTCTGTATCAGCAAACCAACATGCGTCAGCAACAGACTACTTCCGGTGATGCTAAAGTAACACTGGACCTCATCAAAGGTCTAAAAGCGTCGCTGTTTGGTTCCCTGCAACGTGATAGCTGGACTGACGGTGCATACGCTGATCTTGCTTCAGAACTGTCTAAAGAAAGCTATCAGGGGTCCGGGTATGCTTCCCAGAACAATGAGATGTCTAATAAATATGCCTTGGAACCAACTATAGAATATAACATCAGCCTCAATAACAAGCATAACATTACCGCAATTGGTGGTTACAGCTATCGTTATGAAGTAAATCAGGGTTTCAATGCTAATAACTACGGTTTTGTGAATGATAGGTTCGAGGAAAATAACCTGAATGCTGGTAACCAGTTGAAACTTGGTAAAGCGGGCATGGGTAGCTACAAAAATGATAATACCCTTGTAGCATTCTTCGGAAGAGTAAACTATGCATTCGGCACAAAATACATGTTGTCCGCAATTCTGCGTCGTGAAGGTTCTTCCCGCTTTGGTGCCAATAACAAATGGGGTAACTTCCCGGCAATCTCCGCTGGTTGGAATATGAAAGAAGAGTCTTTCATGAGTGATGTAACATTCATCGATCAGTTGAAATTAAGGGCTGGTTATGGTGTGACAGGTAACTCTGGTATTAATAACTATAGCTCTCTGGTGACAATGGGAACCGGTGGTAACTATATCAACCCGGATGGTGTATGGCGCCAGACATATGGTCCTAACAAGAACCCTAATCCTGATCTTAAATGGGAGAAAAAGGCTGAGTTGAACGTGGGTGTGGATTATGGTTTCCTCAGAGGTCGTTTAACTGGTTCGGTTGATGTCTTTACCCGTAAGACTTCAGACGTGCTTGAATCATTTACAGCTCAGTTGCCTCCCTTTGTAACAGATAACGTTTATGCAAACGTAGGTACGCTAAAATCAAATGGGTTTGAGATTACCATCAATTCCATAAATGTTGACATGAAAGATTTCCGCTGGAGTACCGATGTGGCTTTCAGCACTGCCACAACGAAGCTTGAGAAATTTTCCAGCAGTCTATACAAAGCCACTTTCAAAGAGTATGCTGGCATCGGTGGATTTGGAGCATTGGGTTACGCTATCCGCACCTATGAAGGTGGTAAGCTTGGCAACTTCTATGGCAAACGTTTCGCTGGTTTAACACAAGATGGCCTGTGGCAGTTCTACAAAAAAGATGGGACAAAAGCATCTGCTGATCAGCTAAACAGTGAAACAGATTTCGCTGTGATCGGAAACGCTATTCCTAAGTATTACCTGTCAGTGACCAATAGCTTTAAATATAAAAACTGGGACTTCCGTGTGTTCATGCGTGGCCGCATGGGATATCAGGTGCTGAACACTATGGAGATGTTCTATGGTACTAAAAAACAGCTGCCCAACAACGTATTGCACTCAGCATTTACCAAACATGCTGCACTGAAAGATGGTTATCAGTATTCCAGCTACTATATCGAGAATGGCGGTTATATGAAACTGGATGAGGTAACACTGGGCTACAATGTTCCTTTCAAAGGCAACAAGTACATCCACAACATGAGAATCTACTTCACCGGCGGTAACCTGGCTACTATTACAGGATATTCCGGTAATGATCCTGACTTCATTAAAGACACCGGCCTGAACCCAGGTATCGATGCTTTGAACAACAGTGATAACCGTACTCCTTACATGAGCACAAGATCATTCATGTTTGGTCTTAATGTAGGCTTCTAAAAAATTAAAAGATTAGGGAATGAAACAATTTAGAAAAATAGCTACATATGTAGCGCTGGCCTTACTGCCTGTTTTAGCAAACAGCTGTACAGATCTGTCGGAAAATTTATACGATCAGATCGCGACAGATGAATTCTATAATAATAAGAATGAAGTAATATCTGCCGTATTGAGACCATACACGCATGCCAATGCATGGATCACACCCTCGGGGCAGAATGGTTGGTGGAGATTAAGTGAACTGTCAGCTGACCAGCTGGCCTGGCCTCAGAAAGGACGTCATGGTTATGATGGTGGTAACTGGATCCGCCTGCACTATCATACCTGGACTGTTGATGATGGTCCAATAAGAGATTGTTGGAGGTTAGTGTGGGTGGGAACTGGTTTTTGTACCACCGCAATTGAAAATCTAGAGAAGCGTGATGCAAGTGCTATGGGACTAACACAGACAGAAAAGGACGGATATACTTCCGAACTGAGATTATTGCGTGCTTTCCATTATCTCCGCATCATGGACCTCTGGGGTAATGTACCTATCATCACTAAAGTAGGTGAGCCAACCAGCCCTGCTACTGCTACTCGGAAGGAAGTATTCGAATTTGTTGAAAAGGAGATCAAAGATAACATAGATAAAGCGCCTCATTTGTCTAAAGCGTTATTGGGCCGTATGTCTAAAGAGGGTGCTTATGCGATGCTGGTGGAACTGTACCTGAATGCAGAAAAATGGTCAGGTACCGCGCGTTGGGATGATTGTATTGCTGCAGCCGATAATCTGATTCATGGTGGAGCCGGTGGGGTAAATGGTGGACTGGCACTTGATACGAACCTGATTGATACCTATGCTCCCGATAACAGCAATATCGCCAAAGAGAACATTTTTTCGATTGCCTACGATTTTCAGATCTCTGACTTCACTCCATCATGGACCGGTGATTTCTATCACTTCGTACAGGGTAAGATCAATGGAAACGATCGTAATGGTAATGATGGCGTAGTGGTTATTCCTGGTGTATACACCACATTTGATGCTGCAGATAAACGCAAAAAGGAATGGATACTGGAAGGTCCGCAATGGGAATATGACAGTGCGGACACAATACCTGTTATCACTACCGGTAACGAATACGATGGCGAGCAACTGGTATTTGTAGACAACATCCAGAGAAATAAAGCAAATAGCACTGTCTCCAATATGACAGAGGGTGAAGAAAACAGTGGTGTACGTTTTAATAAATACAAACTGGGCTCAATGAAAGATCCTCACTACAGAAGTACTGATTGGGCAGTATATCGCTTATCATGGGTATACTATGCGAAAGCAGAGGCGTTGATGCGCAAGAATGGCGGGGTAGCTACTCAGGAAGCTGTAGACCTGATAAATGTTGTTCGGCAGCGTGCTTTTGATAAGAAAGTATGGGACGCACACAAATATACCACCACTACACTGACCATGGACGAACTGCTGGCAGAAATTGGCCGTGAATTCATCTTCGAGGGGTATCGCCGTCAGGTGTTGATCCGTTGGGACAAATTCACTACTGCTACCTGGTGGGATCACAAGGCGACAGAAGGCTTCAGAACATTATTCGCGATACCTCAGAACCAGCGCGCTAACAATGTAAACCTGGCACAGAATCCTGGTTATCCAAACTAAACGTACTTAAGCTCGCATTGATCTCAATGCGGTTCCATAAACGATAGCGAATGCCGTCTTGTCCTGAGGGGTGAGGCGGCATTCGTGATTTATGCTTATTCCTCATCAAACAAGGACAACTGCGCCGGGTTCCCCGAACGCCCCGTTACCGGGATCACCTCTCCGAAATTGGACAAAGAGATGCCCAGCAGTCTGACTGGTTTATCTTCCGGTTCTGTGGATAACAACAGCTGTTTAGCTGTTTCCAGTATTTTATCAAAGTCTCCCACGGGAAATGGGAATGACTGGTTGCGGGTGATCTGGCGGAAATCGCTGTATTTTATCTTGAGGGTAATGGTGCGGCCCTTCAGACCATATCGTTTTAGCCGTTCATAGACCGTTATAGCGATCTTTTCCAGTTCTGCATACATCTCCTCCGTTTTGGTAAGATCGAAGGGAAAGGTGTCTTCTGCGCCCAGGGATTTGGTCTCCCGGTGAGGTTGTACCTCGCGGTCGTCTATGCCGCGCACGATGCGGTAGTAAAACGCGCCGGGTTTACCAAAATGCTGTTTCAGATCGTTTTCTGACAGCCGCTTCAGATCCGCCCCGGTATGTAGCCCCATTCTTTTCATCTTGTCCGCCGTGACCCTGCCTACGCCATGGAACTTCTCTACGGGTAGTTTTTCCATGAATGTCTCAATAGAGGAAGGACCGATAAAGGTAAGTCCGTCCGGTTTGTTCAGGTCAGAAGCTATCTTGGCTACGAATTTATTTACGGATACACCTGCTGAAGCTGTGAGTTGCAGTTCTTCTCTGATCGCCAGCTTGATCAGTTTCGCAATTTCTATGGCAGAGCCAATCTGTTGTTTGTCTTCCGTTACATCGAGATAGGCTTCATCGAGGGAGAGGGGTTCTATAATATCGGTATGACGGCTGAAGATCTCACGTATCTTACGGGAGACTTCCTTGTATACATCAAATCTTGGCCTGACGAAAATAATATCCGGACATAACTGCAAGGCTCTTTTGGAAGGCATAGCGGAACGGACACCGAACTTCCTTGCTTCATAACTGGCGGTAGCCACTACACCGCCACGGCCTTCGGGAGAGCCTCCCACGGCAATTGCCTTACCCCGGTAATCAGGATTGTCCCGTTGCTCAACGGATGCATAAAATGCATCCATATCTATATGAATGATCTTCCGTTGTTTTCTATGTGTTTCCTCTTCCATGATAGCCGCAACAGTACAAAGATCGCCAAAGAAATATTAAAGTGGTACAAGCCGGTTGTAACAAACACACATAGCTCCTCGTGGAGCTATGTGAATCAGGAACTGAGGCGAATGGCGGCTGCTCTCAGTTCCTGATTGATAATTGTTGATTTCCGTTGTAACGTTCGTTTATAAGGCCGGAGTATCCACTACTGCTACTGTAAACTGTTCATCTGCGCTTGGACCATAACTGCCTGGAATTGGAATATCCAGCAGGCGCAGGAATACACCTAATTGTGCTCTGTGGTGCACGATCTGGCAGTATGCCATACGGATCACTTCTCCTTTTAGCGACACATCATAAATATCATCACCGTTCCTTAATGTCCATTTTTCGTCGAACTGGGAGAGGTTAGCTTTTTCAAGATGAGCCTTACCATCTGCCAGTGATTCTTCGAAATAGGCCAGCAGTTCATCCACATTGTTGATAACCTTTGGAGTGTATGGGTTGGCTGCGAAATCCAGCTCTTCTGTGGTCAGTACCATGCTTACCCAGGTAGGCAGCTCTGCAATATGGGTGGCCAACCTGATAATAGACATACTTTTGGGATGGGGCTGCCAGTTGAACTTATCATTGGGGATGATGGAAAGCATCTTACGGGTTGTCTGTGCTTCCTGTTCCATTTCTTTAAGGAGAGATTGAATGAGTTCCATGATTGTGTGTTTTTGTTGTTTCTGAAACAAAGTAACCACCGCCTTGTGACAACCCTATGTCAGTAGGAATGTCAGGAATGCGATTTTTTTCATCCACTATATTTTCTGGTATTTCTTCCTCAAAGATCTTTCCGTAAATGCCTGCTCCTGACCAGTAATGGAAAAATCATTGCAGCTCAGCCTGTATTTTATTATACTTACAGCGGGTATACAAATATGAGCTCCATGAGGCTGATGTTCTTCAGTGATATTGTTACCCAATCCCATATACAGACCTGCAGTTTAGACGAAATTGGGGCGGAAATCCTGGTTGGGAATGGTTAGTGAAATTTTAATGCTTATTATAAAAAATCGAGATGCAGATGAAAAGAAGGATGCTCCTCATAGCAGTTTTTACCGTGCTTTCCTATGCCGTGATGGCACAAACGATCACGGTGGCGACTTACAACATGCGTAATGACAACAACAAGGAAGATGCCGCCGAAGGTAATGGCTGGAAGCAGCGTTTGCCTGTAGTTGCTTCCATGATACGTTTTCACGGCTTTGATATCTTTGGTACCCAGGAATGTATGCACCACCAGCTGGAAAATCTTAAAGACAGCCTTCCGGGATACGCTTATGTGGGAATAGGCAGGGATGATGGCAAGCAGGCAGGAGAACACTCCGCGATCTTTTATAATACAAGGAAATTCAAACTGCTGGAAAATGGCGACTTCTGGATGTCTGAAGTGACTGACAGGCCCAATAAAGGTTGGGATGCCGTATTGCCAAGGATCTGTTCCTGGGGTAAATTCAAAGAAATAAAGACAGGGTTAACCTTTTATCTCTTCAACCTGCACATGGATCATGTGGGCGTAAAGGCCCGTGCAGAAAGCGCCAAACTGGTGATGGACAAGGTGAAAAAGATGGCTGGTAATATTCCTACTATCCTGACCGGCGACTTTAACGTAGATCAGCATAGTGAATCGTATACGCTCATCAATACTTCCGGACTGCTGAAAGACGCCTATGAAACAACCGCTATCCGTTACGCAGAGAATGGTACTTTCAACGCATTTGATCCCAATGGAAAGACTGATAGCAGAATAGATCATATCTTCCTGACCAAACAATTCCGTGTGGAAAAGTATGGTATCCTGACGGATACTTACCGTGGCCCTGTGGTATCAGATGAAGGTGAAGAAAAAGTGAATGCAGCTAATTTCCCGAAAGAAGTGTCTATCAACAAATATGTGGCCCGTGAGCCTTCCGATCACTTCCCGGTGATGGTTGTTGTTTCTCTGAAATAGGTCGGCAAACTTTATAATGTCAAATGCTCCTGATTGCTTGTGTGTCAGGGGCATTTGTTTTAAATACCCAATATTTTTCCATCAATATGGAGTGGTATTACTCATTTTTGTTTCTGTGAGTATATTTTATAATGTATACTGATTAACAGTCACTTGACCGGAGAGCGGTATATAACCTTGTTGAAACACACAATAAATCAGTGCTTTATTAGAATCTGCATCACATATATTGTGTATGTTGATAATGTATTATACACATTTTAAGCTCTCATAACCATTTATGATACACTTACCTGAAAACACTGTCTTTACCGCAATCTTCGGTGTACTACTTTCCCTGATTGTTTACCTGATTACCAGGCAGTACTTCGCCAGGCATGGTAAATCTGACTATCAGAAAAAGATAGAAATTGCCAACAATGAAATGCTGTATTCTATCAGACCTTTACTGGTGGAAAAGAAAGTCCCCTCTAAAGAAATCCTGGTAGCAGTGCGCTATTCAACGGCCAAAAAGTACGGAGTGGAACAAAATGACCTTTACGATGAATTTTCCCTGACCAGCGACTTAATTAATGAAACGATTGCCAATTCATTTTTGACTTCAGATGAAAAACTGGAGTTCTGTAATTTGCTGCAGTCTATTAAATAAATGCAATCTTCTTTTTGCCGGTAAAAGCCTTCTGAGCCTAGTTCTTGGAAGGCTTTTTACTTGTAGTCTTTCCGGTGCTTTTAGCAGCGGTTGACTTGGATGTTGTCGATTTCGAAGTTGTTGATTTATCAGCTGTTGTTTTGGCCTTCGCGGTTGTTTTCGCAGCGGATGGTTTGGTAGCGCTTGCTTTTTCCGTAGATGCCTTTGCGGTAGCAGCTTTAGGCATAGTTGCTTTAGGAACCGGCTTCTTGGCGTTTATGCGCTTGATTTCGTTGCTGGCCAGGTCTTTAGCTTCCTGATCGCCATATTTCTGCGCCTGTTCATAGTATTTGATCGCGTTTTCATCATCTCCTTTCTTTGAATAGATATTCGCGATATTGTTCAATACGATGAAATCTTTAGGAGCGATAGCATTAGCCTTCAGTAAAGTTTTCAGTGCATTGTCCAGGTCTTCCTTCAGTGTATAGGCCAGACCGAGGTCAGAGAGGCTTTCTACATGTTTGGGATAGTATTTCAATACCGTTTCAGAGATCAGCTTCATATTGTCAGCCTGGCTCTTACCCACATTATAGATCTGTGCCACATATTCCTGTACAGCGTTCAGCATGAACTGTTCCGGTTTGTCCAGGGTTTTGTTGTCGGCCCATTTCCATTTATTATCAATGGTATGACCATAGTTGATGGCGCTTACCAGCTCTTTGGTCAGGTAGGTATAATTATAGTTCTCTCCCAGCATGTAGATCTTGCCAAAGCGCATATCCAGTCTGTTGGGAAACTTGGAGATACCGGTATTGATATATTTGAAGCCTTTGTTCAGCGGTTCTTTTTTATAACCTACCTCGCTGGTATATCCGGCAGGGTCACCGTTTTTGCCGGCTTTCAACGCATTAGAGCCATTGGCGGTGTGATTGATGGTCACCACCTCAGTTTTACTCTTTGTTACGTAGTAGTTAAAATAGGCGATGTATAACTCGGCATCATTGGGCTTGGCCTTCTCCCATTTCACTAAAAGGGTACGTTGTTTGGCAGTGTCTCCACTGACGCACAATTTCTCAAAATCCTGTTTGTAGTTTTGTCCGGCAGCCGAGAGAGAGAGTACTGCGGATAGCAATAGGGATGTAGAAATTCTTTTCATATTCATAGGATTGGAATAAACGGAACTACGCCGCTGATATAAAAAATCGAACCTTGTTCTCACTGGTTAAACCAGACCTGTACTGCAAAGTTACTGAAGATAATATTATTTTTTGCCATATTTCGACATAACGGTTACAAATAAACTACTCTCATAAATACTCTGTGGAGAGATAACGATTTCATTTTCAGGAAGTTTGTCGCCATAACGTTCCCGGATAATCTGTTTTACCGGCTCGCTACTCAGGTCAAAGTCCTTGATTCTCTGTAGTTTACCCACTTCTATGCCTGCTGCCCTTTTATAGATCTTCCATACCAGCTCTGAACAGTATATCTGGTTGTCCGACCATTCAAAATAACCATCATAGGATTTCCCCAGCATTTTCCTGCCTTCCGCATCCATCTTTTGCAATACGGCAGGCGTCAGGATGTTGTCTGCATTTTTCAGGCGTCTCACCACATATTTCTTTCCATCTCCGTGAGAGATCCACTCGTCCAGCGGCGTTATTTTCACGGGTTGTACAGCCTCCAGCACATAGTCCTTATCGCCTTTCTTCCATATCATACCGCAGTGGCTGAACACGGAGTGGGTAGCCAGCCTCACGGCATGGCACTGGGGAGACATAGACGTCTGGAAGATGACGTCTCCGGAGCGTAGCCGGGGGCTATCATCTTTGAAGGCGGATAGCACTATCGCCAATCCAAAAACGAAAATTACCAGTAAGGCAGTAAGTACCCTTTTCATACAATGGTTAGTTTAGTATAAGCGCTGGGCGTTATAACATATATAAAATTAGATAATTTTATCCCTAAGCCAATGTTAAAATACGTGTGCGGTAGGAGGGTAATAGTCCGTTTCGGCCATTTCTATCCCGGTTTTCATGCTTTTTTCTCCCTTTTTGCGCAAAAATTGACTTTTTTCACCTGAAAGGTGAAAGCACGTAATGAGTTCCAATACTTAGTACTCCTGACCTTCGGGGATGATATTCACATCCTGTTATGCCTGCACCTTACAAAGGGGCTGATGATGTACAGGAAATTTTACAGAATTGGCAATAAAGCATAGCTCATTCGCCTTGTGATGTAGCTCATTGGCCTTTTCGATGTGGGCGGCATCGGTGATGGTGACCTCAGGATGCAGGGTAACTTCTGAAAAATAGCCACCTCCGTCTGCGGTTTCCGTCATAGTGCCGGTGGCATTGTCTACATAATCTACCACCACGATGCCGGCGGCAGAGCAAAGATGCAGGTACCAGAGCATATGGCAGGAGGATAGGGACGCTACCAGCATTTCCTCCGGGTTATAGCGGGTTTTGTCACCTCTGAAGGAAGGATCTGAGGAGCCGGGAATTTCGGGTTTACCAGTTGCCTGTAGAACGTGGCTGCGCTCATAGGCCTGATAGCTGGCGGTGCCATTGCCGGTATTGCCCGTCCAGCGGGTTGTCATTGCATAGTGATGTGTACCTTTCATATATAAATGGTTATCCGTTGTATTCTGCTAATCTTTGGAGGAGGGGGAGGAAGGCCTCTATCAGCGAAAGCTCTTCCGCCGAAAATAGCTTTTCCATTGCTTTTACCAGCCATTCTTCTTTGATACGCCTGTTTTCATACAGGTGCTGGATGCCTTTTTCTGTCAGAGACACGACAGATTTCCGCTTGTCGGTTTCGTCCATGACCCTGTTCACACAACCCACTTCCTCCAGCCGGTTGAGTATCTGGGAAATGGCCTGTGCTGAGATCCGTTCCATTTCTGCCAGTTCAGAAGGCAGTAGCCTGCCATGCTGGTCAAGCAGTCCCATCGTTAATAACTCTGCATTGGAGAAATCGGATGAGATATTTTGTTTGCGCAGCTGCCTTACCAGGCGGGTGACCGTACTACGTAAGGAGGCTGCTACTTCATAAGTTTTAGTAGGCATATAATAAAATCAATTTACAAAGTTACTTTACATTTCCTTAACAGCGAATACTTACTTTGCTTCCACTCATTTGCCTAAAAAATACTACTTTTGTAAAGTAGCTTTATTAATTTACTTTATTAAGATGTCAGTATTTCGTTCACTTAAACACCATAACTTCAGACTACACTTCACAGGGCAAGCCATATCACTCGTCGGCACCTGGATGCAGCGGGTAGCCATCAGCTGGTTGGTATACCGCCTTACAGGTTCCGCTCTTTTACTGGGGCTGGTCACTTTCCTCAGTCTGATACCCTCACTTGTGCTGGCTCCTTTTGCCGGCAGTTTTATAGACAGGCATAATAAATTCAAGGTGGTGATGGTCACCCAGATCGCCCTGATGTTACAGGCAGGCGCCCTGGCGACCATGGTCTGGTTGAATTATTACAGTATTGCCTGGATCTCTGCATTGAGCCTGATGCAGGGGCTGATCAACTCATTTGATACCACTGCGCGTCAGGCATTGATGGTAGACCTGGTAGATGATAAGGAGGACCTGCCCAACGCCATTGCCCTGAACTCTTCCGCCTTTAACGCGGCCCGGCTGGTAGGACCTGCCCTGGCGGGTATCATACTCAGCTCCCTGGGAGAAGATGTCTGTTTCCTGATCAATTTCCTAAGCTTTATAGCGGTGATCTGCTGTTTGCTGATGATGAAACTGAAACTGATCCCTGCCTCCCGTTCAGAAGTGAATATCTGGGGCGACCTGCGTAAGGGATATGAATATCTGAAGGAATCTCCCGACCTGTCTTCCCTGATATTACTGCTGGCGGCTTCCAGCTTGCTGGTTATTCCATATACTACCTTATTACCTGTTTTTGCCAAGGATGTTTTCCACGGCGATGCAACGACCTTTAGCTGGTTTGAGAGCGCAGCGGGATTGGGTGCTTTATTTGGAGCGGTATTTATGGCCACATTAAAGCCGGCTCACGACCTGATACGCCTTACCATTCTTTCCAGCACTGTATTTGCGGTAGCCCTGCTCGGGCTGGCCGTCTCTTCCTCCATGTTCCTGGCCCTGGTAGCTACAGCTGCTACCGGCGCCGGATTGATGATCCAGAACTCTGCCATCAATACTTACCTGCAAACACATGCTTCTTCAGAAATGAGGGCGAGAACGCTGAGTTATTATATCATGTCTTACCAGGGCATGTTGCCGATCGGTAGTTTACTGATAGGATACCTGGCGCATTTCTTTGGTGTGGGAGTAGTAGTGTTCGTGGAAGGAATGCTGGGAATACTGATCGTCCTGGTATTTATGTTACATCAGAGAGGCATCACTCATTGGTTGAGATGGTTACATGTGATGCGTGTAAGACATTTGCGCTGATAAACGCAGATACTGACAAAGCTACATACAACGCGGCCTCACTTCTACCAGTGCATCGCAGCAGATTTCCTGCCACTTGCATTGATAGAAGTGAGGCCGTTTTTACGCTCCGGTCCTGAGACGGGGTGTTCTAATTGAGGAGTAGGTAATTAAACCCGTCCAGGGTGGTCTGAACATCGCTGTTTGAGAGCTTTGTGGTTTTCAGCCGGATCGCAGTAAAGTTATTTCCACCGCAGTTAGGGATGGAGAATGGTTTCATGAAGGAGATACCTGTGTCAAAGCTGACGGAACAGGTGCCATAATATGCATCTCCCCAGAGACTGAATTGAATATCTACCTTGTAAGTAAGATCGCTTGGGGGAAGTGGTTGGTTGAATAAAACAAATTCCTCATGCAGGTCTCTTTCATCTCCAAATACAATGACCAGGTCGTTGGGAAGTGATGATTGCGGATCAACGCCATAGATCTGTCCAAATGCTGACAAGTGAACAATTCCGTCTGATTTTTTTAATTCTCTGTTGTCAAGTGTGGCAACTGTGGTGATAAACCCTCCAGACGACACCTGGCCGCTTCTTGACAAATACCCTGGGGTGCCAAGATTAAGAACAGTGCTGAATGGTTGGTCGATCTTCGATTTTAACATAGTATATAAAAATTGATTTATTGAATGATTTCCGATAAGCAACCTACACCGTGGCCAATGAGGACAGGAAGGACTCCCGGCCGCATTGACCACCATCTTAAAGCATAGATGACTGTAATTGCAGTAGTGCAGGATTGGGGTTCAAACTAATGGTTAAATGGTCTGGGGTATAATCATGAGTTTTTGGGGTTTGTTTTAACAAACAATGACAGGTTTTTCTGTATCATCGTTTGATAAATCAAAGATAGTTACGCGTTACGCACTGGTCTTGCGTAGTGAAAAATGTGGATATGAAATACCGGATAATAGAGAAAAAAAGTGAGAATATGGGGTAATGACAGGCGCATTTTTTCGCCCGGAGGCCAGGCATAGCCGTGGCATAATGACAACGACAATTACTGTTTAAATAAGCATATTAGAAATAAAACAGAGCTGACCAAAATGTATTGGTCAGCTCTGTTTTATTTTGATATAGATTGAGCTTGAAGTTATTATTGTTCATAGAACGTTAACAACCTCCATCTTACCGCTAAAATTAAAGAGACACCAGGTCAAGATTGTACTGTGTTGGATTACCATAAATGGCCAGGATTGCATTCTGCAACCATCTCAGCCATCCGCCTTGCGGCGGAGAGGGAATCGAACCCCCGTATGCAGATTCGAACGAAGTAACGCTTTCCTACGACACCTGTTCAGGAAGGTGTTAAAAAATAAACAGGGTAACAAACCGGAAGCGGCTTACACTATTGCTCTACCAACTGAGCTACCTGCCTTGCGGCAGAGAGGGACTCGAACCCCCGACACATAGTTTAACTCGAAGTAACGCTTTCCTACGACACCTGTTAAGAAGATATTAAAAAGAACAAGGTAACAACCGGAAGCGACTGTTTTCCTTAATACGAAGTAACGCTTTCCTTACGACACTTGTTCATGACGATAAATAAAACGGGGTAACAACCTGGAAGCGGCTTTCAGTCGTTCTTCCAACTAAACTATTCGCTTGCAGCGAAGAGGGACTCGAACCCCCGTCTACTTTTTGGATCGAAGGAACGCTTTCCAAACGACACCCGTTTTACAAGAAGTTTAAAACAAAGAACAGAATGGGGTGACTGGCGGAAGTGAAAGACGGTCCCGTAACTGCATCGGCAGCACTGAACTATCAAACGGCATTTGGAGTGGCGAAGTAACACTTTCCTGACGACACCCATTCTGAAGAATGTAAAAGAAAGCAGGGTAATAAACGGTAAACATATGATTCTAACCCGGTGCGCTAACCAACTGCGCTACCTGTCTTGCGACAGAGAGGGACTTGAACCCCCGACCCCCGGAACCCTTACGAAGTAATGCTTACTCAACGACACCTGCTTTTTCTTTAAACATCCCTCCCTTTCAGAGGGATGTTTTTATGAGGTAACAAAAAATGAACTGCTATAAAGCAAGGCCGGCAATCTCTGTGATAGCATCGCTACCCTTTTCAATGGCATCCATTATCTCGAATACTTTTTCACTCCATCCCGCTATCAGGAATACATCATTCTGACGTACATCCAGCGGTACAGCGTTATATCCTGCCAGGTCAAAGAGGTACAGCTTCGCATCAGGAGCTATCTTTTTATACTCCATCCACTTTGCTGACATTCTGTTGCCCGTGGCTGTATTGTTGGTATTGCTATCCCACAGCTGTCCGTCTGTGAAGAGCATGATCTTTTCCACTACACCTTTTCTTTTGATAAGGTTGTCCAGCACCAGGTAACCATTCGTCGCATAACCCACTTCTCCTTCCCGGCGATAGAACTCGTCTACATTAGCAAGGATGTTATCTGGCGACATACTCACTCTTTTCCAGGTATCACCAAACATACCGGCAGTAACATACTCACATTTATGCTGTAACAGCATTCCAAGCAACAGTCCTATATCATAGAGCATGACCTTACTCTTTGGAGAGATCGGCTTCTGCATAGAACCAGATACGTCGCAAGCTATCACCACACGGGTCTTCGCATCGAACCCTTTCAGGTGTTGTACAGATATCTGCAGCGCCTTTTCCAGTGCACGCTTAATGCTGACGATCATACCATGATCGATGTCCTTCAGCTCACGATAGGCAGACAGGAAACGGAAAGGTAATTGTTTTGATTTCAGTACCGCCTCTTTGTCAGACAATTTAGCACACACTTTTTGCAGGTGTGCTGTGCTCACATCATAATCCAGCATATTACGCAGGTTACGTAAGGTGGCCATATAACCCAGCTGACCGCTGTCGATCAGATCTTCCCATACTTTCCTGAAAGCTTTTGCTTTCTTGTTTTCTGAGTCGTACCCTACCTGTCCTGCTGCAGACAGTTCTGTCTCCCAGGTATAAGGTGTTTGCAGTTCGTCATTGACTATTTTATTGAATAGCACTTGCTGCGATTCATCTTTCGCTTTCGGGTGTACGACAAACAGTGCATCTTTCAATGTCACCGCTGCTTTACGGTTATATTTAGCAAACTGGTATTCATCAAATTTATTGAAGGCAATACCCAGTCCTTTCTGTAACTGCTTGCTCAGGTTATTCAGTTGTTTTACTTCCTTTCTGTTGTTAGCCAGCGCATAATATGCCAGCAATTCTGTGATCTCATCCGCACGCTGTACAACACGGCCCGCCATACGGCTTACCAGGTTGTCACCTTTATGTGTCCGCGCCAGTTCTACTGCCAGTACTAATGGTACAGAACGCAGGTACATCTTTTCACGGGTATACACAGCCAGTCTGGCTACAAACGCCGGATCGTTCTTAGCAATCAGGGAGCGGAGACGTTCCAGCTTGTCTGTGGTTTTCTCATAAAACTGGTCCTGCAGAGAAGCTGTAACTACGGCACTGTACAGTTCCATTTCCGGCGTCAGCGTGTAGGCCTTTGCTCCTTCGTGGTTGGTAACCGGTGTCTTAGTTTTGATAAAATTGAATCTCATGACCGTTTTTGTTTGTTTGATGATACAAAGTTGAAACGCACATGCGCACTCTTTTTGCGCAGGATAAAATTTCTTTTAAGAATCTTTGAAAACTTATCTTGTCACGGTTGATAAATGTCAATCCTATTTTTCGGCAAATGTCATTCAGGATGGATAAGTATATGGTTATCTTTGTTTAAACAGCCCAGACCCACAGAATCGAATTGTGAAAACTATCCGTTGGCAGCCCCTTGGTAGCCAGCCCTTTTGTCGGGTATATTGAGTCCTGAGTGAAGCTAAAAAGTAACGTAAATGGAAAAAGCATTGTTGGCTACCCTGGAAGGTAGAAATGCAAAAGTGGGCGCGCTGTTGATCAATCACCTGGTCCCTAACCGGTATGTTCACGCAATAGGCCCTTTTGTATTGATAGATCAGATTTGCCCCGCCAGTAGTGTGCCCGGTGATAAGCCCTCAGAAGCCGGAAAACATGCTCATCCCCACAGGGGAGTAGCTACCTTCAGTTACATCCTGGATGGGGAAATGGAGTATGCAGACAGCTATGGCAACCGTGCCACCGCCAAAGCGGGTGGTGCCCACTGGCTGATGTCCGGCAAAGGCATCATGCATGAAGAAATACCCCGCAATACACTCCAGGGGCACTCCTTACATGCCATTCAGTGGTGGATCAACGTACCAGCCGCCATCAAAGGAGAGACGCCTGTATATATGTTCCTGGATCAATCAGACTTCCCCAACATTATGCTGCCGGATGATGCCGGAACAGCGAAAGTCCTGATCGGGCATATAGGCAATGATAGCTCTCCGGTTCCGGTATATAATAATCACTTTATCTGCCACCTGCGCCTGACCCCCGGAGCTAAATACACAATGCCTGTGGAAAAACGGTATGAATATGCTGTATTTGTGCCTGCCGGCGAAGCTGTAGTAAATGGGCAGAAACAGGGATCTTCCCGCCTTTCCGTATTTGATTTCGGGGGAGATGAGATCGCTTTTCGTAATGAAGAAACCCACATAGCTGACATCCTGCTGTTTGGAGGAGCCTCCCAGAACGAGCCTTTCATTGCAGTAGGTCCTTTTGTAATGAATAACAGAGGAGAAATAGCCGACGCCTACAGGGACTTTTTTGATGGGAAATATGGTTCCATCACCTACCAGAATACCCCCCGGCCATTTTAGGGAAAAAAATACAATTCTTTGGGAAGTATAGCCATTTTTCAGGGGCTCGGTTTGTCGCAATTTTACATCGTCAATAACGACGAATAAAACTGATCAAACCTTATAAAAATGAAAACATTTAACGTTCCAGCAAGAGAAGAAGTAAGTCCCGCTAACCAGGTGTTGTTCGACAATCTGAAAAAAGGTATCGGTAAAGTTCCGAATCTCTACGCTACAATGGCACACTCTGAGAACGCATTGGGTGCTTACCTCGCATTACAGAGCAGTAAAACCTCTCTGAAAGCAAAAGAAAAAGAAGTGGTGAATCTGGTGGTAAGTCAGGTGAATGCATGTGACTACTGTCTGGCTGCGCATACATATATCGCTAAACTGAATGGTTTTACAGACGAGCAGATCATAGAGATCCGCAAAGGTGGCGCCTCTTTCGATCCTAAACTGGATGCACTGGCCCGTCTCGTAAAAAGTGCTGTTGAAAACAGAAGTAAACCTGATGCTGCAGCGGTAGACCAGTTCTTCGCTGTTGGTTATACCAATGAAAACCTGGTGGATACTGTAGTACTGATCGGCGACAAAATGATCACTAACTACCTGCACGGTATTACACATGTACCGGTTGATTTCCCGGCTGCTCCGGCGCTTTAATATTCTTGTCCCGGAGTTGCACCTCGGGCTACAAACACGTAGCTCCTACGGAGCTAATCACATAGGACAGTGGCTATCCGCATCATCTTCATAGAGGATGCGGTCATCCCTGGATAATACGCGGGTTTTAATTCGCTGCATTAGACCCCTTTTAGGGGTCTTTGTATTTGTAGCCCGGGGTGCACCCCCGGGGACGGAATGGTTCCAATCCGGATAATACACGGGATTGTTTTATTGACCCCTATAAAAAAGATAGGCCCCCTCGTATAAACGAAGCGGCTTTCCTTCCTGATTAACATAACCATAGTGTACTAATATCGTCTACGAAAACTCAATTTTTTTATCATTACATCATCGTCTATATCAGAGATAAGGCAATTACTGTTTATCACCGAAGGACTGGCTCCTAACAGGTACATATATGTATTGAGCGAATGCGTGCAATCGGGTAACCAGTTGAGCGCAGGATCTCCCAGTGAATCCAGCGGAATACCGCTGTGCACATGGTCGTAACCAAAGGCATCCAGGATGGTGGGTACGAGATCCGGCAGATTGTAATAACGCTCGCTGGTTGTGATCAGGGCATTATAAAAGGAAACAAAGGCCGGATCGCCCACACAGGGAGAACCATAGGTATAGGAGCGGCAGGGGTGCAGGGTATAAGCATCCCCCGCCGCAAATAATGTAGCCATTGCCCCCCCAAGACCATGACCTGTACAGACCATCGGTTGTACATCATCATCCGACTGCATGTCGGTATAGCGAATGCTGTATCTGATATATTTCAGCAATCCTTTGGGCTTAAACTGCCCCGGATCGGAAAAGGTCATATGATTGTATATATCCAGGAAGCCGGACACAACATTCCCGCTATTATTCCCAAATGGTCCGGGTGAGGGCAGGATATCCAGCGTATCTACCCAGTCCAGGTAGTTGTTTGTACCTTTCAGCGCCAATACATATGTCACTGACGTATCCGGCGAGAAATTGCTTTTTGCCAGAAATCCGCAATATGTTAATCCTCCTTTTCCCTTACCAGGATCCTTCATATGAATATTATACACCAGTGTATAGCCCGCCGGAAAAACCGGATACTCTTCCTGTAATGGGCTCTGCTCACTGACCTGGTAAGCGGCATGAATGAAATAAGCATATTTCAATGCTGCCGTCTGCATAGACTTTACCATAGCCTCTCTTTTTAAACGGTAATTATATTGTGAAGGTAACCGCTGCACGCTGCCCGGCGGAGGGAAATGGCATAAGATGGGTTTTTGAGGGTATAAGTGGTATGATGGGGGGAATGGAAGTAAGTACAGGTTGGCAGAATTCCTTTAGATTTGTTCTGTAACTATGACCTTGGATGCAAATCTTTATTAAAAGGCCTCGGAGTGAAACAGCATATTCCGGTAAAAAATAAGATCAGTCAGGAGAAGCACATAAAGGCAGCTGTTTTCAGGAATGATATCCGGAAAACGGAGCCGCATAAGCACAAGCAATATTTTGAGATCATTTACCTTGCCCAGGGTAGCGGCGCCCACTGGATCGATGACGTGTGTTATGAAATAAGCCCTCCCATATTGTTCTTTATTAAAGAAGATCAGGTGCATAACTGGGACCTGCGGGACGTCCCCGATGGGTATGTGGTTATCCTGAAGAAAGAATTTGTAGAGAAAAGCCTTGATCCCCAGCTGGGGATGTTACTGGCAAAAATAGGGAATATCCCTTGTTTAAGGATAGAAGATACAACTACCATCAGCCAGCTGTTTGAGCTGCTGGTGAAAGAAGGACAATCTGAAACCGAGCATACCTTCCGCATTATGGAGGGCCTGCTGAAGGTCCTGCTGACTAAAATACAGGAAGTGGCGGGTCTGGAACTGGTCAGGCCTTCCAGAAGAGGAGATCTTTATCAGTCATTCCTGGAATTACTGAGTACTGGTATTCCTGTCAGAAATACCGTAAATTACTATGCAGCGCTGCTGAATACCACCCCGCAGCATCTGAACATTGCCTGCCGTAATACCACCGGTACGGGGGCAGCCGAGGTCCTGGCCGGCTTTATTATAAAAGAGGCCAGGCGCTTACTGTTGTACACAGATAAAACGGTATCTGAAATTTCCTTTCTGTTAAATTTCAATGATCCGTCTCATTTCGTGAAGTATTTCAAACGTTTAGCAGGATCTACTCCGCAGGCCTTCCGTTCAATGAAGTAGATACCAAACTATCGTCAAAAAATACCATACATCGGTAAGCCCGTTCTCTAATTTTATGCGTTGTTAATTATTTCCCACCGGCGTAAATCGTATTGCGGTTCATGATGAAAAGTCTCTTTTGTTCTTATTACCGGTTCATAACGTTAACTGTTAGTCTGTGGGCCATCACTGTGTTGCAGCATGCCATGGGGCAGCAGCAGGTTATTTCGGTGAGGGAGGTCTTATCACTTGTTCAGTCGCAGCAACCACAACTGGCTGGCTATAAGGAACAGGCCAACGCAGCCGGTTTTAATGTGAAGATCGCTAAGAACACTATAATGCCCGAAGTGACTGCCGGTTATCAGGCAGGCTATGCCACCTACAATAACATCACCGGAATGAGTTATCCCGGATTGATATTACCCATCAGTGGCCCTCCTTCCTCCGGCAATGTCTACGATCCTGTTCCGGGAACAGCTTTAGGAGCGATGGTAAAGTGGAATCCACTGACATTCGGCCAGCGACAGGCGGCTGTTGAAAAGGCGGCGGCTGAATATAAGCTGGCGAATAGTTTTTATAATGATGCCCTGTTCCGCCAACAATACATGGCCATTGCCACCTATCTGAATGCTGTGTATCTGCAACAGTTGATGGAAAGCTATAAGGTCAATATTGCCCGTACCCGCACCGGGTTGGAGCAATCACTGGTATACGCCGCGGAGGGATTACGTCCCGGTATTGATACTATCCAGTTTCAGGCGGCTCTTGCGCAGGCGGAAACTGAACTGCTAAACACACAGCGTCAGTATTATATGGAGCTGACGGAGCTGTCCCGTATTGCTGCCATCTCCGGTTCTCCCGACAATATCAGGTTATCAGATACGTTGCTGGCAACGCAGTTGCCCGCGGTAAAAACGGATACCGTGAAAATAACGGATCATCCCTTGTTCCGTTACTACGAGGCAAAGAAAGCCGTGAGTGAGGCTTCCTTAAGAGAAATACAACGCTTATGGCGTCCCCGGCTCGATATATGGGCCAATGCTTATGCCAGAGGTTCCGGTGTAGGTGCAGATGGAACGGTCGACAAGGCAAACGGCTGGAGCCTTACCCGCAAGAATTATGGCGCCGGTATACAGGTGAGTTTTCCGATACTGCAGTTTACACTGGTAAGCCTGCAAAAGAAACAGTACCAGGCAATGGTAAAAGTGGCAACAGCAGAAATAGGACAGGTAACATTGAACCTGCAGAAACAACAGGAGATCGCTCAGTTTAGCTATCGTCAGAGCCTTCTGATAGCCCATCAGAGTACTGTACAGTCCCAGGCGGCGAGGTATGCCTATGATGGCCTTACACTTAGTTATCAGAGCGGGCTGATAGATTTTACAAGATTGATACAGGGGCAATATGACCTCTTAAAAGCAGAAACAAACGAGGCAGGGGCATTATTGCAGGTATGGCGTGCCTTGCTGGAAATCTCCATCGCCAATGGCAACCTGGATGAATTTACCGGCAGCATAAAATGAAGATATTATGAAGCTTATTATTTCGGCATTACGGCATCCTGTTACTATTCTCGTGGCGGTTATCGGGA
This sequence comes from Chitinophaga sp. CF418, assembly GCF_900142925.1. Taxonomy (GTDB): domain Bacteria; phylum Bacteroidota; class Bacteroidia; order Chitinophagales; family Chitinophagaceae; genus Chitinophaga. Next base: position 864,867 of record NZ_FRCN01000001.1, on the reverse strand, counting down.
TTGTCTTCTTTTCAGTGCTGTCTGTCAGGAACACTAAAATAGACATCTTTCCCCGCCTGGGATTGCCGGTGGTGTATGTGGCACAGCCTTACGGCGGCCTTTCTCCTGAACAGATGGAAGGTTTTGTTACCTCTTACTATGAATACCATTTCCTGTACATCACCGGTGTAAAATATGTCACTTCCAAAAGCATCCAGGGTGCTGCTATTATTAAGCTGGAGTTCAACGAGGGAACTGATATGAGCCAGGCAATGGCGGAAGTGGTAGGCTATGTGAACAGGTCGAGGGCATTTATGCCACCGGGAACAGTGCCGCCATTTGTGACCCGTTTTGATGCAGGCAGCGTACCGGTCGGACAACTGGTATTCAGTTCGGAGAACCGCTCCCTGGGAGAAATTGCTGACCTGGCATTGTTCAAAGTGCGTCCTATGTTCTCTACTTTGCCGGGAGTATCGGCACCACCTCCTTTCGGGGGGAATCAAAAGACAGTATTGATCACAGTAGATCCCGAAAAAGTGAGAGGTTACGGTCTTGCGCCCGACCAGGTCGTACAGGCTTTGGCGAGATCCAACACTATCTCTCCTGCGGGAAATATCCGTATAGGAGATACAACCTATATCACACCACAGAACAGTGTTATTGAAACCCTGCAGGACCTGCAGAATACGCCTTTACAATTGGGGGCAGGTCCCGCGGTATATGTGAGAGATATTGCATCAGTAAGTATGGGCTCCGACGTGACTACCAGTTACGCGCTGGTGAACGGCAAACGGGCGGTATATATTCCTGTTACCAAGCGGGCAGATGCTTCCACCTGGGATGTGGTGCAGCGGGTAAAGGCTGCATTGCCGGATATGCAGGCTGCTATTCCTTCAGATATTAAAGTAACCTACGCATTTGACCAGTCAGGATATGTGATCAACTCCCTGAAAAGCTTGTTGTTCGAAGGTGGGATAGGAGCGTTGCTGACTGGCCTGATGGTATTATTGTTCCTGGGAGACCGGCGCAGTGCATTGATTGTAGTAATGACCATTCCGCTTGCATTGCTTACCTCTGCAACATTACTTTACCTCACAGGGCAAACGATCAATATCATGACCCTGGGTGGCCTGGCATTGTCGGTGGGAATACTGGTGGATGAAGCCACGGTTACAGTAGAGAATATCCACCGTCATATGGAAGCCGGTAAAAGCAAGGCGAGAGCTATTGCTGATGGCGCCAAAGAAATTGCCGGTCCGAAGCTACTCATCCTGCTCAGTATACTGGCGGTGTTCGTGCCGGCTGTATTTATGAACGGTGTGCCGGGAGCGATGTTTCTACCCTTATCTCTGGCAGTAGCTTTTGCTATGATCGCCTCTTTCTTTTTGTCGCAGACCTTTGTGCCGGTAGCCTCAAACTGGTTCCTGAAAACTCATTTGAATACAACCGCTTCCCCCGGCCGCTTTGACCGCTTTAAAAGCTGGTATGTTGCTAAGGGCAGCAAGCCGGTATTTGATAAAAGCTGGGTGACTGTACTGTTCATAGGGATGTCTTTGCTGTTGGTCATATTGCTGTTCAACGCCACCGGTACGGCGTTATTCCCCCGTACAGATAGTGGCCAGACGCAGGTCCGTTTGCGCTTACCCGTAGGTACCCGTTTTGAACGCACCGAAGACGCTACCCGAAAATTACTGGCACTGACAGACAGTATCGCAGGTAAAGGCAACGTAGAACTTACTTCCGCTTTTGTAGGTACCCAGCCTTCCAGTTACCCGGTGAACTACATTCACCTCTGGACGGGAGGGCCACAGGAATCGGTTGTGCGTATAAAGCTCAGAAAAGACGCCATAGCGATGCCGGTTTTCATGGAATTATTGCGTGCTGCTGTGAAGAAAGAAATGCCCTCTGCTACTATCTCTTTTGAACCGGGCGATATTGTTGAGCAGGTGTTAAACCTTGGCAATACCAATCCCGTGGAGATTGCCGTAGCGAATAGGAACCTGGTGGAAGGAAAGGCTACAGCGGTGCAACTCCTGAAGAAATTGTCAGCAATACCGGCGTTACGGGATCTGCAGATTACCACTCCACTTGAATATCCTGCTATCAGGTTAGACATAGACCGCGTAAAAGCAGGCCAGTTGGGACTCAGTACAGAACAAATCTCAAGATCGCTGGTAACAGCCACTTCTTCCAGCCGTTTTACCAATCCCAGTTACTGGCTGGATAAAACTACGGGAACAGCTTACCAGGTGCAGGTACAATACCCCGAGTTCCGTATGAACAACACAGCGCAGCTGGAAGCAATTCCAGTGGCAGGAGCTGATGGTAAAACCCATTATCTCAACGAAGTGGCATCCTGGAAATACACCAGCGTAGCAGGGGAATATGACAGGTTGAATCAGCAGCGTTACATAACTATCACCGCCAATATACAATCGCAGGACCAGGGATCGGTATTCAAACGTGTGAATAAGGCTATTGCAGACATGGGGAAATTACAGAACGGCGCACGCATACTGTTACGCGGTCAGCCGGAGTTATTGCAGCAAACGCTGACAAGCCTGCAGTTTGGTTTACTGGTAGCGCTTGTGGTTATTTTTATGCTGATGGCGGTTTACTTCCAGTCTTTCCGTGTGTCGCTGGCCGCATTGTCAGTTATTCCTGCAGTTATTGCAGGCGCATTGCTCTTTCTGTTTATAACAGGCAATACCCTGAATATACAATCCTATATGGGCATCATTATGGCCGCAGGAGTGGCTATTGCTAATAGTGTATTGTTCATTACAAATGCCGAGTATTACAGGCGTGCCGGTGATAGCAATTCCTATATGCTGGCCGCAGAGAACAGGTTGCGTCCTATCCTGATGACCAGTGCTGCGATGATAGCGGGGATGATACCGATGGCGCTGGGATTGTCTGAAGGTGGTGATCAGACCGCGCCTTTGGGTATTGCAGTGATAGGAGGCTTGTTGTTTTCTGCTGTAAGTGTATTGTTTTTCCTTCCTCATATTTACCGGTCATATACAGGGAAAAGACCTTACAGGTTTGTATCTCTCGATCCGGACGATAAAGACAGTATTTATTATGACAAAGAAGATAAAAAATAAAGCTTCCGGGCCATTAGCCCTTGTTATCTGTGCTGTTTATCTGCTGACTGCCTGTGGTGGTCCAAAACAAACAGATGCCACTGAGGCGGGTACAGCGAAGGATACCGTAGCAGCATTCATCGTACAGCAGGATACCCTGCATAAAACAGTGGAGCTTCCTGCTGAACTGCTGCCTTATGAATATGCAGATCTGTATGCGAAAGTGGAAGGATTTGTACAGGAGATGAAAGTGGATCTTGGCGATAAAGTCAGAAAAGGACAGGTGCTGGCAGTCATAAAAGCACCGGAAGTAAATAGCCGTTTTGCGGAATCGGAAGCCAGTGTATCGTCGGCGAAGGCGAAGTGGACTTCCAGCAAGGACAATTATGAACGATTGTACCGTGCCTCCCAGGCCAGGACACCGGGTATAGTAGCGCCCGTCGATCTTGAACGCAGCAGGAACCAGATGATGGCCGACAGCAGTGCTTATGTGGCCGCAGAGAAACAGTCTCAGGCGTACAGGGATGTATCTGGTTATCTGCATATCACTGCTCCTTTCAATGGCATTATTACGGCCAGGAAAGTAAACGCCGGTGCTTTTACAGGAACGAATACGCCTTTGCTTACCATACAGGACCTTCACCTGTTACGTTTGCGTGCTGCTGTGCCTGAGATATACACCGGAGCAGCCCGGGCTGCTGGTAGTATAGACTTCAGGGTAGATGCCTATCCGCTGGAACGGTTTGCGGCAAAGCTTACCCGTAAATCGGGTGCCATTGATCCCGCTACCCGTACGGAACTATGGGAGTTTGAAGTGCCCAACAGCGAAGGGAAACTCAAAGCCGGCGCTTTTGCATATGTGAAAATAGCCTTACAGCGGGATATGCCATCTGTGATTGTACCTGCCACTGCAATAACAACTACACAGGAAAGGAAATTTGTGATCCGGGTAAGGCAAGATAAAGCCGAATGGGTAGACATCAGGCAAGGGCTCACTACAGATAAGGGAACCGAGATATTTGCAGGCATACAACCGGGAGATACCTTGTTAATGAAGGCTACCGATGAACGGAAACCCGGTAGTACCGCCTTTTGGAAAGTAAATAAGTAAGATCAGCAGGCCGGTTGTCACGCATTCTGCCTGACAATTTGTTCCAGATTATTCACCGGTACCACGCCAGATTGGCGCCATACTATCTTGCCCTGTTTAAAAAGGATCAGTGTGGGCACTCCCTGTACCTGGTACGCATTAGCCGCAGCCGGATTTTTATCTACGTCCACTTTGATAATCGTAGCGGCATCGCCTACTCTCTGTTTCAGCTGGTCCAGTATAGGCGCCTGCATCTTACAGGGGCCGCACCAGGTTGCAAAGAAATCCACCAATACCGGTTTATCACTATTTATAAGCTCTGAAAACGTTGCCATATTTTATGCTGTTAGTATGCACATGGTAACACAAAAAATATGCAAAAGTACCTGCGACTGTACTTGTGGCAGTCATTGCTATTTTAGAAGATAGCATGGATAGGTGCTGCACCATCTCCTATATTTACAGATATATATATGATTTGTACAGGTCGGGAAATCGGGAAAGTGTGATCTTTGTACGGCTATCTAATTCTTTAATAGTTAACGTAAACAAGATGGAATACAGATTTTTAGGAGGATCAGGATTGCAGGTGCCGGTATTGACATTTGGCACCGCCACTTTTGGTGGAAGTAATGAGTTTTTCAAGGCATGGGGAAGTACACAGGCAGAAGAGGCGACACGGTTGGTAAACCTCTGCCTGGACGCCGGCGTTAATTTATTTGATACCGCAGATATTTATTCTGACGGACTTTCGGAAGAGATATTGGGAAAGGCTATCAGTGGAAAGCGCGATAAAGTGCTTATCTCCAAAAATCCACTTTTCCGATGAGTAGTGGTCCCAGGGACGCCAACTACCAGGGATCATCCCGCTTTCAGCTGATCAAAAACGTGGAAGCCAGTTTGAAGCGGTTGAATACTGACTATATTGACATCTATCACATGCACGGATTTGACGGGAATACACCTGTGGAAGAGGTGCTACGCAGCCTGGACGATCTGATACAGAGTGGTAAGGTGCGTTACATTGCAGCCTCCAATTTCTCGGGATGGCACCTGATGAAATCCCAGGCCGTTGCAGACAGATATGGATGGAATAAATATGTGGCCCACCAGGTATATTATTCACTCGTCAACAGGGAATATGAATGGGAATTAATGCCATTGGGCATTGATCAGAAAGTAGGCGCACTGGTATGGAGCCCACTGGCAGCGGGCATGCTGGGAGGAAAATACCGCCGTAACCAGCCATTTCCTGCCGACAGTCGTGTAGTACAGGGAGGTAGTCCTGTCCCTTCATTTGCAGTCCCTGACGAACTACTGTATAAGGTCGTGGATGCATTGGATGAAGTGGCTGCAGAGACAGGCAAAACAGTAGCTCAGGTAGCTATTAACTGGTTATTGCAGAGACCAACAGTATCCAGCATTATTATCGGTGCCAGGAATGAAGAGCAATTAAAACAGAACCTGGCAGCAGTAGGGTGGAACCTGACGGTGGAACAGGTGAAAAAACTGGATGCTGCAAGTGAGGCGCCGACAATTTATCCATACTGGCATCAGCGGGGTAATCTTGCTTTAAATCCTTTGCCAAAGTTTTATTAAGAAGAGAGGCGGAATATTGCTCCCTTGTTTATAAAAAGAAAAGACCCGCGTTATACATAGTATGGACGCGGGTCTTTCTGTAATAAGATAGTGTGATGATTACTTCACTGTTGTATTTGGTTTATAGTCTGCATACCATTGTCCCAGTGTGGTCAGTTTACCATCGGCGCCCACCAGTGCAGAAGGCCATAACCTTGTGCTGGTAGGAGAACCGGAGAACCAGGAGTAACGGTGTACAAATGGTAATGCTTCCAGTTTAGGCAGCAGGCGTTGCATAAATGCCAGTACCTGATCCGGCCTGTACATGTTACCGTCTATGGTAGTTGAGTTGTTATCCACTGTAGCAAATTCGGTGATCCAGATAGGAAGGTGGTATTTATCATAAAGATCCTGCAGGGTTTTCACGAAGTGCACATCATCCAGACCTACATACATATGTACGCAGATGAAGTCTACACGGCGTTTCTGCTGGATCGCCTTATCGAGGAATTCATAGATCCAGGCTTGTGTAGGCCATGCCGCAGCAGGGCTGCCCAACGGCAGGCCGATGTTTTCCAGCTTAGGCCAGAGGTCCAGCGCTTCCTGCACCGTCATATTGGATTGATCCCCCAGATCCGGTTCATTGAATCCCAGCACATATTTTACAGTACCAGCAGCTTTCATTCTTTTAACAGAATCGATCAGCGCATCGGTCACATTGCCTTTTCCCCAGAACATAGATACGAATTCACAATTCTGTGGTACAGTCCTGGCTGGTAAGGGAGTTCCCCATGTGTAGAACCAGTGGCTTTTCAGATTTACAACGTTGGTATACCATGTGCCGTTGGTGGTATTGGTGCTGAAGTCTGCACCTTTTTTACCGGTTTTAGGCGCTTCATAGCCACCGCCATTCTCACTTCCACCACCGGGTGTTGGAGATGCATCTTTGTCTTTACTGCAGGCGATGAACAGGGACAGGCTCATTAAGAGCGCGAGTTTTAATTTGGTCATTCCAGGATATTTAAGTTGGCTTCAGAATATGGTTGTACTTGGATATACAGTACAATGATATTGATTTTTAATATCATTTAATGTTATTAATCAATGCCCCAAAAATAGGCGTTACCGTAGTACGATAGTTACTGTCTGAGAATCAATATCCAACAGTGCGTAACCTGCAATGTATATATGCTATCCCCTAATGTGGGGATGCTTTTCAACCGTTTTCGGTAACAACAACTACACACATGCTGCAATAACTTTGTGGCCCTGATCCGAGAAAGTCTGATAAATAGTTCGAGAAAAAACACCCATTACACTTTTTATGAACAAGAAAACGATCCTGCGTGCTTTAGGCGCGATTGTACTGTTAGCTGTATTAATTATCATCAGTGGCTATTCTTACCTCCGGTTTGCGCTTCCTAATGTTGGAGCAGCGCCTGATATTACTATTGAACGTACGCCAGCCCGCATAGAACGGGGGCGCTATCTGGTGTATAACGTAGCCGGTTGTACGGATTGCCATTCACAACGAGATTTTTCAAAACTGGCCGGCCCTAATTTTCCTGATTCCATGGGGGCCGGAGGAATACGTTTTGATCATAAGTTTGGTTTCCCCGGCGTGTTCTATTCAAAGAATATTACACCTTATGGTCTGGGTAAATGGACAGATGGTGAGATATACCGGGCTATCACCAGTGGTGTGGACAGGCATGGAAAAACGCTTTTCCCATTAATGCCTTATACCAGCTACGGGAAGATGCAAACGGAGGATGTATATGCTATCATAGCATATCTCCGCAGCATGCCTTCTATCCCTAATGATGTACCGGCATCTTCAGCCGATTTCCCTGTCAGCCTGCTGATGAATCTGACGCCTTCCGATCCTGTACCTGTTACCTATGTGGATCGTAGTGATACCGTAGGATATGGTCGTTACCTGGTGATGACGGCAGGTTGTGCAGACTGTCATACCTATAAAGTGCAGGGAAAAGATTCAGGAGATGCCTTTGCAGGAGGGAATATTTTCCCATTGCCTACCGGTGGGATGTCGCGTACTGCCAACATAACGCCTGATAAAGAAACGGGGATAGGTAGCTGGACAGCAGCGCAATTTGTGGCGCGGTTCAAATTATTTGCAGATAGTGCAATACGTAATCAGCCTGTTGCGAAAGGAGATTTTAATACCCTGATGCCCTGGGCATACTACTCAGGGATGGATACCAGTGACCTGAGATCTATTTATGCATACCTGAAAACCCTGAAACCAGTGCATCATCAGGTAGAGAAATTCACCCCCTGAGGGGAACATCCCCTTAATTGGGGGGTGCGATGTTACCGGATTCGGTGGCATAAGCAATAAAGAGACCAGCATAACTTTGCGAACCGGATTGAAAGAAAAAGACAACCGGGTCAGCGAATGACAACCATCGCTTTATATGAGAAATAGAATGAATATAGTATATCAGAAAAATGAGACAGCCTGCTATATATAATTATTGAAAAACCTGAAGCCTGAAGGTGATACTTTAAGAGTGATGAAGTGTTATTATCCTGATTATCCTTAGAAGACACACACGTTGTGAGTAGGCCGGTCGAGAGACCGGCCTATGCTTTTATACAACATATTCCTGTTCAAGATATTGATAAATGGCCATCATGTCGGCTGCCCCCAGGCCTTTCGCCAATGCCTCCTGCAATGTATTGGAAAGGGTATTGACTGCAGGGGTATCCATTCCCTGTGCCTTTGCAAGCCGTATATCTTTGGCGAGGAGACTTAAAGGGAATGAAGGCGTAAAATCATGATTGATGATATTCTGTGATTTACTCCTGGATACCACGCTGGCTAAAGGCCCGTCATTGATCAATGGCAGGAGCTGTTCGGGGGAAACGCCGTTATTCTTTGCAAATATGACGGCTTCTGATAACCCCTGCAGGGTAATACCCAGGAAGGTGTTAATGGCCAGTTTCGCATAATTTCCGGCTCCGTTCTCACCCAGCAGGTATGCTGCCTTCCCCAGGGCATTAAAGATAGGTTTGGCCCGTTCAAAATCCTCCGGACGACCTCCGGCCATAATGACCAGTTGTCCTTCCTCGGCAGGTTTTACACTGCCGGATACGGGTGCATCCATATACCAGATGCCTTCCGCCTCACATAAGGCCGCCAGCTGCCGGGTAGTATCCGGAGAAACGGTACTCATGTCAATGGCCAGCATATCTACAGGCAGGGGTATGGAAAGAATGCCATCCGGCCCCTCATATAGTTCTTTGAGCGCAGCATCGTCAGTAAGCATGGTGATCACAACATCCACATCTTCCACCAGGTGCGTTGGACTCCTGGCTATCTCTACGTCCAGCTTCTCCTGCAATGCTGTAGCCTTCGCCGTAGTGCGATTGTATACTTTTACCTTAAAACCGGCCCTGACGAGGTTCGTTACCATTGGCGTTCCCATATTGCCCAGACCGGCCCATCCTATTTTAAGATGACTCATAAGACTGCTTTTTGGTGGTCTGTATAAATCTAGGAAAAACATGGTAAAGGAACATATTTTATTTGTTTTTCAAAGTATACAATCTGCAGTGTTTAATTGAAGATGACAGATGCTCTCAGGTGTGTAATATAATTGATCCTGTCTGAATGGTCTGCCGCCGGCAGCTGTTTCCAGGACGGTGCCTGATAGCCTTCGTACGTTGTTATCGCACCCACTTTCACTGTTTCTACTGTCTGAAGGTGTTCCGGGATCTTTGCGCCGAACCAGTGCGCATCTTCCTGTTGAGACCAGGTGGCGAGTGAGAGTACTGCCCCGGCAGGATAGGAGCCTATACCGCCGCTTCTGGCATGTTGTACGGCAATGCTATTCCCGAATAATACCGTATGCGTCTGCCGTTTGTTATCGATCACGGAAGCAATCAGTTGCTGCTGTGCTCCGCTGACCACTTTATCAGGCCTGTCTGCATCTGCCATGGTAGGTGTGAAGACGAAGTCATTGCCTTTCATAGGCTGGTGACAGTTCACACATTCCTGGGTAAAGGTCAGTGTTTTGCCGTAGGGTTTCAGGTCATTCCCTTTCCATCTTGCCCAGCCCCAACCTGCGGTACCGGTATATTTTTTATCATCTTTTATCATGAACTCCACCTGTTTGAGTTCGCCGGTATTGGCAACAAGGGTGCTGTCAGTCAATTGTTCCCAGGCTACTTTGGCGAATATGGTGCCATTAGGCCACGGATTGGTATGATGTTTATTAATAGCCTGGATCGCCACGTCGTTACCCAGGATGACCCTCATGGTACCGTTATCGAACCTGTCTGAGATATTCACGATCTGCCAGTCCCTGTAGTCATGTATATATGCGATGCCATTGGGAGCAGGTTGTATATCTTGAACAGAAGGAAGCGCTCCGGCGGCCCACTTGCTGAATTGTTGCTGTGCCACGGCAATACGGGCCGTATCAGATACTTTAACAGGTGCGAGGCCTCTGACGTATGTTTTGAGGGTATTGATATCCCTTTCTGTTAGTCTCGCATCTCCATGAAAGGTGGTGTAAGAGGGAAGTGGCATTGTTCCAAACATCGCCTGGTTCACAGACAGGAAAAGATTAGCCTTCTGATCGCCGGCAGAGAGGCTGTCCCAATGGGAGAAGTTCAGCGCTTTCCTGCCATCTTTGATATGGCCGGCTACCAGCCAGGAAGCGGGCGCTATCTCATCAAACCATTTCAGTTTGGTCTCATTCGAATGACAGTCATAACAGGAAACCCGCAGGATGTGTGCTATGTCAGGCGGCGCCTGAATGTCTTTTGTAACCGGAGGGTTCTTAATACCAGGTCTGATAAATTGTATTAAGAGCAGACCACCGGCGATGATCAGGGCGATGTTTACAAGTTTTTTTTTGAAGAAGGTGGATATAGACATTGTTGGGCCGATTTGTTCTCACTGGCAAAATTGCCCGTAGAGAATACCAATAACAAGCAAAAATTGTTGTACGGGGAGAATAGATAGCTGAAGGTGGCAAATTGGAGGGTGGAGAGGTAAACACAAAAAAAGGCCGTTATATAACAGCCCTTGTATAAATAGGGGGGCAAAAGCCCCGACAACGGTTGAAAACTTGTGTTTTATGGTAAAGATTTACTCTTTTGCTCTACTGTATAAGCTGAAAATATCCCTAATGCCCCATTGGAAATATTATTGGGTGGATTGTTCGGTGTGGCGCCTCCGCCGGGGCCACTGTCAGATATTAATGCTAATGTTCTGTAATACAATGCCACATTTTTATCAATGCATTGCATTTGTAACGAGATCGAATCTCCCTGTTTAAACTCAATGTCATCATCATTTATTTCCAGCCTGACAGAATTAGCAGCACCATTTCTTACTTCGTCATTTTGTACGAAGTGCTGATTGATTAGTTTATTGTTTATCCATAACACAAACCTGTAATTGTTGCCTTTTGCAAATGGATCTGTATAAACCGGTATCACACTGTATTCTGTTTCACCGGTAATAATATCCGTCTCTATTCTGATAGAATCAAAAGGTACATGCTGCGGCATCGTGCTTTGTGCAGTGTATGTTTGATTTTCTGCCTGTACAGTAAGTGTATATGTTCTGCCTTCCACACCAGTCAATAGGTTGGTACGGTATGTTCCATTTCCCAGTGTGCTGAGGGTTTCGCTATTTCCGGCATCATCGCTGATAGTTACTACGGCATCATCAATTGTAGGGTAAGTACCGGTTTCAGTTAATTTGATGGACTTTGTGATCTTTACATAATACGGTCCCGCTTCGTTCGTAATATTCCCTTCTATGATGATCCTGGATAAATTGTCTTTGTATTTTAAATCAATTGTTTTTTCGCAGGCTGTAAGAAGTAAGGCGATGAATATTATACTGACAATATTTTTCATTTTATGCTTTCTTAAAATTTGAAATTATAGGTTATGCTGGGCACCCATTGAAAGAGGGAGGTTTGTACAGCATCTATTTTTTGTGGATTGTCTTTATTTTCTTTAAATGTGATGGCGAATGGATTACGGCGGCCATATACATTGTACAGCCCGAAGCTCCATGAACTTTGCCAGTTTTTCCTGGCCGGTCTTTCATAAGTGGCGCTGATGTCCAGTCTATGTGTAGCGGGCATTCTGTCGGCGTTGCGGGTTCCATATTGATAGATGACCATATTGTTTAAGACATATTTGCCCGTAGGGAATGTTACGGCGTTGCCGGTGGTGTAAATGAATGTGCCGGATAATGTCCATCGTGGCGAAAGCGTGTAAATACCTACAATTGATAAATCGTGAGTGCGGTCTTGCTTTGCGTTATACCACTGGCCTTTGTTGATGCCATTTATTTGTCTTTCGGTTTTAGAAAGCGTATAACCAACCCATCCTGTCAGGTTTCCCTTTTTCTTTCTCAATAAAATTTCTATGCCATAAGCCCGGCCTTTACCAAAGAGCAATTCACTTTCAATATCAGGAACAGTGTTTATGTCGGCGCCATCTCTGTAGTCTATCTGGTGCTGCATTGTTTTATAGTACGTCTCGGTATTCAGTTCAAACGCATTGTTGTGAAGGTTTTTGCTAAAGCCAATGCTGAACTGATCGGCTACCTCGGGCTTAATGTTGTAACTGTTCCCAATCCATGCATCGGTAGGACTGCCTCCGGTCGAGTTACTCATCAGGTGCAGGTTTTGCGTGTTACGGGCATAACCGATTTTTATAGCTGCGGTGTTGTTCAGACTGTAGCTCGCAGAAATTCTTGGCTCAAGGTTGTAATAGTTCTTGCCAAATTTTCCATTAGCTAATTTTATTGAGTCGATGAGCTGATTATTCTTGTAAATATTATAAGTGTTGCCACCCAACACATTGTAAAATGAAAACCGCAATCCATAGTCAATGTTAATGACGTCAGAAGCCTTCCAGGAATTGCTCACATATACTGCGTTCTCTAATCCTTTACGACTTCTTTTATTATTCACAATGTCCGTTCCTTCGGCTTTTGTAGGAGTGACTGTGTGCTGTATAACATTAAATCCAATGCGCAAAGTATTCCTGGCATTTGCATACCAGGTAAAATCCTGCTTCAGGTTCAGGTCTTTGATGTGTGAATTAAAATTCATCTCACTGGCATCAGTTTTAAAACCTACATTGAAATCGTAGTTGCTATAAATGAAAGATGTGTTGGAAAATAATTTGCTGCTCAATAGACTGTTCCACCTTAGTGTAGCGGTAGCATTGCCCCAATCGCTTCCAAACAATGAAGACACGCTGAATACATCTTTGCCAAAATATCCGGAGAAGTATAATTTATTCTTACTGTTGATAGCCCAGTTGGCTTTTGCATTCAGGTCATAGAAATATAATTTGACATCTTTCATGTCGGAAGAAAGCTTTGCAAAAAGGTCGGCATAAGTTCGTCTGCCAGATATCATGAATGATGATTTATCTTTTTGAATAGGGCCTTCTACCAGCAATCTGCTACTGATCAGGCCCAGCCCGCCGCTTACCTGGTAATCCTTGTTATTGCCTTCTTTCATCTTCACATCCAGTACAGATGAAAGACGGCCGCCATATTGTGCCGGACCAATGCAAAAAATGGGCGCGAAAAAATAAATAGACAGACTTGTCTGTTTGTATTGAAAATCCCCTTACCTTTGTGTCATGAGTAAAGAATCACTACACCCACGCGAGCGGATACTAGCAACCGCTTATGAGCTTTTTCTGAAGCAGGGATATAACTCAACTGGTATAAACCAGATTATTGAAGAAGCGGATGTGGCCAAGGCCAGCTTTTACCAGCATTTCAAATCGAAGGAGGATCTGTGTGTAGGAGTACTGGAGAAGCGTCATGATTATATAGAGGAACAGATGCAGGCGCTGACGGCACAAAAGAGGAGTGCTAAAATGAAGGTGCTCGCTTCTTTTGATCTGATCTCGCTGCTGAATGAAAAAGAGGATTTCCGGGGCTGCGCTTTCCTGAATATTCTTTCAGAAATTCCTGTGGATAATACGAAGGTGAGGAATGTTATTCACGCTCATAAGAGCAATGTAAGGCAGTCTTTTAAGGACTTGCTGGAAAATGCAGACCTGGCCGACCATATTTACCTCTTATATGAAGGCGCCTTTGTGGAAAGCCAGTTATACCGGGATCAGTGGCCGGTGAACAGGGCAAGAAAAATAGTCAATTCATTAATCAATTAATACATAAAGATCATGGAAAAGAGATATCCGTTACCACCGTTTACGCTGGAAACAGCCATAGAAAAAGTGCAATTGGCAGAAGATGCATGGAATTCACAGGACCCTGAAAGGGTATCACTGGCCTATACAGTTGATACAGAATGGAGGAACCGTTCCACATTCCTGAATGGCAGGGCTGAAGCGAAGAAATTCCTGGAAGAGAAATGGAAGAGGGAGTTGAACTATAAACTAAAGAAAGAGTTATGGGCTTTTACTGACAACAGGATCGCGGTAAGGTTTGAATATGAGTACCAGGACAAGGACGGCCAATGGTTTAGGGCTTATGGCAATGAGAACTGGGAATTTGACGAGAACGGTCTGATGCAGCGCAGATTCGCCAGTATTAATGACCTGCCTATACAGGAATCGGAGAGGAGATTATAGCCAAAATGGGGGCAGGGGTAAAAAGTACAAGAATAGTGGCAAAATGTGCATTGATTACCCTTGGCGGCCGGCTTAATTTTGTGTCATCAGTTAATGATCAACAAACAAGCCAAATCACTCTTAAAACATTCAATACTATGAAACGTACAGCATCCGCCATCTGGAATGGCACTATCAAAGAAGGTAATGGTAATATCTCTACTCAGAGCACTGTTCTGAACAAAACGCAATACTCTTTTAACAGCCGTTTTGCAGAAGGTGTAGGTACCAATCCGGAAGAATTGATAGCAGCCGCACACGCGGGTTGTTTCAACATGAAACTCACCCTCGATCTGGAAGCGGCAGGTTTTAAAGCAGATACACTGGAAACAACATCCACAGTTACGCTGGACAATGGTACCATCACCCGTTCTGATCTGGTGCTGAAAGCAAAAGTGCCGGGTATTACCAATGAGAAATTCCAGGAAGTGGCTGCAGGTGCAAAAGCAGGTTGCCCGGTAAGCAGGGCCTTAAATCTGGAGATTTCCCTGCAGGCTGAGCTGGTAGCTTAATAGGTTCAACAATCAATATATATCTACATCTAAATCCTCGCCGGTCGACCGGTGAGGATTTGCATTTTATTAGCCTCTGTATCCTGTTCCTTTGATACGGGGAGTAAAATCTTCACATAGATAGGTTTCCTGCACTATCCTGTCGAAATCATCCATCATATCCATGTACTCATCCTTGTCTTTCACCTTTACATATTTATCTTTTGCGTTCCTGAAACATAACATAGTGCCAAAAATATCATTACCGTATACGCTATAGTCGGAATACAGGCATGTATAACAGGTTTTTATGTCGATATTCTCTGGTAGCTTTTCTCTTAATATTTCAAATACGCCTTCAAATTGTGATAGCTTCCCTATCTGAATAGTTTCCTCTTCAAGCTCGAAGCTGAAATGAAAATAAGGCGCATTGTAGTCGAGTCGGGTCGCAGCTTCTTTGTACTCTACCTGAGTCAAAAGAACCCCTGGTATTTGTATCCCTTCTTTCCAGGTGGATATGGGAATACGGCAGGATAATGTATAGTCGGTCAACTGGCCAAGTTCGCCCAGGGTAAAGCGACCGGGTAATGCAAGTGTTGTTTCTGGTTGAAAATAAATAAAGGTATCTCCGGAGAAAACAATGCCGTCCAGTTCAATGCTTAAGGTTACTGAATCGTTGTTAATAGTCGTCTGGATAGAGCCATGTTTGTCGGTGTAGACAGCGGGGATTTCCGAATGCATAGGAGTTGATTTGGAGTTGTAAAGGTAGGGCTTCAGCGTTGATTTTTTCATAACCTCGTCCCCCCCGATATTCTCACAAATACATTCCGGCTACAACATTTACAGTTTTGGCTACAACTTCCTTTCCTTTTCCATGGACTTTTGCTGTATAAAATATGATGTACATTATGAAATACGAAATTAAAGGAAAGGTGGTGGCTATTACCGGTGCAAGTAGCGGAATCGGCAGAGCTATAGCACTGATGCTGGCAGGAGAGGGCGCAAAGGTAGTGCTGGGCGCCCGCCGGGCTGACCACCTGGAAGAACTGGTTGCCGGTATAATAGCAAGCGGTGGCGAGGCAGCTTATATAGTTACTGACGTGAAGCGTCGGGACGACCTGGCCCGTCTTGTGAAATTAGCCCGTGACCGCTTTGGCAGGCTGGATGTGATGATCAATAATGCCGGGATGAGCCAGTTATCCCGTATAGACGAACTGGATATTGATGGCTGGGAGGAAATGATCGATGTGAACCTGAAAGGAGTATTATATGGTATTGCAGCTGCGCTGCCGGCTTTCCGTGAGCAGGGTGCAGGGCATATCATCAATATTATTTCCACTTCCGGTATTAAGATCGTTCCACTGCAGGGTGTTTATGCCGGTACAAAGAACGCAGTGCGTACTATCAGCGAGGCATTACGCCAGGAGTCTGACGGCTGGCTGCGTGTAACTGGTATCTCCCCAGGGGTCGTACAGACGGAATTTGTAAACAATCTGAAGAATGAACGGATGAAAACTGCTATTCTCGAAAAGATGGATACCCTCGGCATTTCTCCTGACGCCATTGCCAGCGCGGTTGCATATGCCATCGGACAGCCTGCGAATGTGGATGTGGGTGACATTGTTATCCGTCCTGCGGCCCAGGATTAATTACCTAACTTTATACAGGCGCTGGGATGGCGCCTGTATAGGTTTCATACCTATTAACTGGTTTGCACATGAAAAAGGCTTCATCTGAACTACATATATTCAACAGCATATCTGAGTTAATGCGACAGCTGGGGCACCCCGCTCCGCTACACCCGCTTGTAGCATTGATAAACTATAGTAATGCCAAAGTCGCCTTTGCAGATGTGGGGGAGAAATATTCCCTCAACTTCTACAAGATATCATTTAAGACCAGTTTTCGCGGTCAGGTGAAATATGGCCAGAGTTACTACGATTTTGAAGAGGGCGGTCTTGCCTTTTTAGCGCCCAATCAAATCGTTACCGTGTCTGGCGAAGAGAGCAGCTATGAAGGGTATGCCCTTTTCTTCCATCCCGACCTGATCAGGAATTATACCCTTGGCAACCGCATCCAGCAATACGGGTTCTTTTCCTATGCAGTGTCTGAGGCTCTGTTCCTGTCTGACAAGGAAAAGAAGGTCATTGCTTCTTTGTTTGACACCATTTCAAACGAACTTGATAACAACATTGATCATTTTAGTCAGGATGTGCTGGTATCCCAGATAGAACTGCTTCTGAACTATAGCAACCGTTATTACAACAGGCAATTCATCACCCGTAGAACTGTTTACAATGATCTGATCAGCAAGATGGAGGTGTACTTGTCTGATCGTCTTGATACCCATAAATCACCTTTAACCGGCATCCCATCAGTCCGGGAACTGGCAGATCACCTGAACGTTTCTCCGAGATATTTAACCGATATGCTGAAGTCTCTCACCGGCCTGAGTGCCCAACAGCAGATCCATCATCATATCATTGAAAAAGCGAAACATATTTTGAGTCATACCAGCCTGAGTATCGCGGAGATTGCGTATGAACTGGGCTTTGAGCATCCGCAATCGTTCAACAAGTTGTTCAGGCAGAAGATGAATATGACACCCCTGGAATTCAGACAGTCTTTCGTCTGAATGGATGTTGTTGTATAGCAGTTATCGCACTGTATTTAGCCTTAATGGCAATATCGAGGTCATCTGTGGTGCATGTTTCCAGTATGTGTCCAGCATATGGCTTGCATATGATCAGGATCTTCCTCCGTTCTTCCTCCGTTCTTCCTCCGTTCTTCCTCCGTTCTTCCTCCGTTTTTAAACGGAGGAAGAACGGAGGAAGAACGGAGGAAGATGCAAGTCATATGCAAGTTTGATGCAGGCCGTAAATAACCGGTCTGGCAGCTATAGCTGTGTTGCCCCTGAGGGTTTGAACTGAGTCATTGGGAGAAACGAGCCGGGGCTGCACAGACAGGTGTAAACTGATCTTATCCCCCTTTTTTCAATGACGTCTGATGGAAACATACCCGTTCACGGGAGTGGCATTTAGCTGTTCCTGGTGTCTTACATATTAATTGAAAATCAATAGATATTTGGTTATAGCTACCATGTATTTTTCGTAACTTAGGCTACTGACTTCTCCTGATAACTGCCAGCATCGACATACCTGGGACACTGCAAAAATTGTTTTTCATTAAAACGCAGCTTTTATGAAAATCAGATCCTTTTTTACCGGAGGTTTGCTGGTACTGATTCTGTACACCAACTGTAGCAAAGACAAAAGACCTACTGCAAATTTGAATGAAACAGAACGTAAACTGGTGGGATACTGGTCTACAAAAACAATAACAGTTGAGCACACTGGGCAACCTACTGTGGTCATGAATAATTTTTCAGATTGCTACCATATAATATTCAAAGATCAGCCTTATCCTAACATTAATACAGGGATTTATGCTGATGCAAAATGGTCGGAAGACTGGAAAGACTGTTCAAAGGCTGCGAATGCCTGGAAGGTTGGTAGTGATGGTAAATTGCTTCTGGCGTCCAACGATACGGTTTATGCGGATATATTGATCCTGGAGAAGGATACTTTGGCATTCAGATTCAATAGTAGCTGGATACCTGGCGAGGTTCTAACTTTTGAATTCAGGTAAAGGAATCAGAGATGCTCATTCTCTCCACATGAATGCTGAAGCATTCATTGTGGTATATCTATTACCTCATATAACGTACTTCCAGCTTTTTATATGTGCCTTTTAATTTCAACCATTCTGTTGGTGTTTCCGGTCCCATAATGGATTTGGCTGTAGTGTCGCTACGATTGTTAAAGCCCCTCATTTCATAGTTCAGATATATGCCGTCGCGGAATTCAACGAAAATGTATTCATCGTATTTTCTATTGTACACTTTGAACGCAAATTTCCCATCATCGCCGACCTTCGCTAAGGTGTCTGTTACGGTATACCCGCCGTGGTAGTATTTAACAGCCTTTAATATTTTAAGGTTCCCGACAGAAGAATTGGAGGATTTATGTATCCTTCCCTCTAAATAAAAACAGTTGTCTATAGTTTTACAATGCTCGTCTTCGATTCCTGGTACGAGTTCGCATTGAGCAAACCCAATTGAAACATATCTCCCATATTTTTCATTGAATTTTACTCTTGAGATAGAGCCCTCATACGAGCAGGAATTACATCTTTTTTCTTTTCCTGGAAAACTGAAGGAGGAAAGGAAATATAGTATTACGATCAGTATACTGTTTTTCATGCTTGTATTGTATTTGATTGGTTATAGACCCACTGTCGTGAGATTCTCGGAACCTGCAGTATATAGCAGTGAGTAGCGGTTGTCTCAAAAAGTGTTCCCATCATTTATTGTTTCGGATCTCCGTACCCATCTCCTTTAACAATCCCTCTACACCTTCCCCTAAATTCTTTTTACCGGCTAATTCACTTATATGATCATAAATAACCAACTTGTCTTTACTATCAAACCTGCAATATTTCAGGTTCATCAATACTCTGTAACAGCTTCTCCAATCATTTGTACGTGTAAGCATTTCGAGCAATTGTAAAAGATATAAATCTTTTTTCTCTGTGTTTATAAGCACAAGATTACATTGTATCTGATTCCTTAAGATATCTGAAGTTCTCTTATGAGATAATGAAGCAAGATCTTGTTCATAAGTAGCTGGGAGCAGTTCTTTGGAACAATGTTTAAAGTAGTCCAGCGCCGCCAGCTTAACGACATAATGTTGCCTGGTAAAGAGGTAATTGTAATAACGGTCTCTTAGCTCTTTATCATTGATGTTCAACCAGCCTGCGAGATCAATCAGGTCGGATAGGTACAAATGATCCCTGACAGTGGTAGCTGTCATAATAAACTGCCGGTAATATTCAAAATGATCATCTTTGAAGTCATACTCATTAATGAAGTCACTTCTGACATCGTAACTTTTATGTTCAAAAAGTGATTTGACTTCCGCTAATGTTTTCATAGATATTTTTGGTAAGCTGCTGAATGTGCAAACATACTATTTTTACAAATGTAGTAAACACCACAGGTCTCCCCCTCCTTAATACTCCCTGGTCCTGCCTATATAAATGTTCCTCGCATTCAGATAGGTATCTGTGGTAGGGCCGGGACTACCGCTGGAACCCTCCATCTGCATGTTAATGATCACATACAACGGCTTTCCTACGAAGTTCGCATTATGTACCGCTTTCCATACACCGTCAATGTAGTAATGAATATCAACATTAGTGGCGCTTACTTTCGTGATCCACGCGCGGTAAGTATGCCAGCTGCCGGGAGAAGATACAGTTGTAAGTGTGCTGGATACATCGGAGGATGTTCTGAATGTATTCTGCCAGTTTGTAGCGTCGCCTTTAAATTCCATAATATCACTTTCCGGCGGCCAGCTGTTAACGCCTGTCAGCCAGAAGGCAGGCCAGGAGCCTTTGACAGTAGGTACCTGGAAATCGCATTTTACTTCCCAGTTCGGGAACTGGTCATTGACTTCTACATGTAGTTTCGTGTTGACAGCGCCGGAATGGTACCGGATGGGCAGGTGCGGATCGCTGCTGCTGTTGCCTTCATCCCAGGTGATACGCGTCGCTTTTATAGTGAGCACACCATTATTCAGATAGATATGATTATGATCTGTGGAACTTCCGTACATACGGGCCGTACCATTGTGATCTGAGCCCCATGGATACAGATAGTTCCAGGCCGCTTCAAATGCGGAGTAGCTCGCAAAAGTGGAATTGTCGATCACCGTTTCCCAGGTAGCTGCTGCTGCTACAGCCTGTTGTTGTGCTACCAGCGAAAGACGGGGTGATTGTTCGGGAGTTGTCTGTTTCCGGCAGGCAAACAATGTCGGGGCCGTTATTATAAATACAAATGCAATTAGCGTTTTCATAATGTGAAGTTTAAAAATGTGTGAAATCATGTGGGTTAATATTGGGAGATAAACCTGTGGTCATAGTTATTTAATAGAAATATAAGACACTCCTGCCTTAAAAAAGCCATTAAAGTAAACCTTCCGCGTCGCAGCTCTATTTGACCCGAAATATAGCATATCCGTTCGCTATTTCGCGAAATAAAGCGTGAGGTTTTTTTTAGTTGTTTTTACAAATGATTGATAATTATGTAATTGTATGCTGGCCTGCCACTTGTAATATAAAAGCCCCGAAACCACTTACTGATGTTTTGACGAACCGGAAAAGGAGTTAAAGCAAATAAGGGGGTAAAAGCATTTGAGGATTCAACAGAACATGTTTATAACTAAATATAACAGATATGTACCTGAAAAATAATGAACCTGCTGCCGGTTCCATGCTGGCAGCACTGGCCGGCAGCATTCAGGATTTCAATCAATCGGTGGATGTATACATCAATCATATCGGGGAATATGAGGTCTTTAATCCTTTTCTCAGCGGCTTTCAGGCAGCTGCCCCGAAGATTAACAAACCAATTCCTTCCCAGTTCTGGGAAAGGCTTGGAATACGCCATTTAATATTAGATACATTCTTCAGCAGACTGGCTATGCCAGATGGCTGGCAGGTAGGACACGATGAAAGCAATGATGAAGCCGCCAGCTGGAACAATATAAAAAGTGATGCAATGGTAGAAGAGCTCAAAACGCTTTTCAGCAGTAGCTCGATTGTTCAATTCGCTGACTGGGCTGGTGTGGATGGCGCATCCGAATATTGGGACGGGATATTTTCTGATGTGATAAGGCCGCTTGATAAACGGGATTTTCAGTTTGTTTTTCGACTGGGAGATATCAGTAAAAGATTCGTCTTTGAAGTAGACGAAATCCTTGACATCATGGGGGCGTATTCATCTTATGGGAAGGTTACGTTGGTGCTTGATCATACGGAGGCCGACAAATTATGGAGCAAACTGAATGGCATTGCATATGATGTAACTGTTCACGGTGCCAGGTTGCAGGAAGCAAGAGAAAGACATTTGTTCATTTTTAATACAATGAAGATAGACTCCCTCATCGTTCTCTACGCCAACCGCACGATACTATTTTCCAGGGAGCAGCAGTCCCAGTTCGCAGGGAGATCATTCGAAAATATTTATATGCCGGGATATGGAAGGGATTGTTTCGATGCCGGTTATCGAATGGGGTTATTACTTCAGCTGCATACATCTTACTGCATTGCCTTAGGGCAGGCAGTATCAGGAGCATTTGGCAGGAGTGAATCCTGGCCCCGCTCAGAGGTATTACTCACTTATATAAAAGACTGGATGACAGAAATGTCTCCTGATCATTATTCGTACTCTCTAATTAAATAATAAATTTTATGTCGATTATTAAACAATTCATGTCAGCCGCGTTGATCGGTGGTATTACATTTTTTTCGTTGTTACAGCCCGCACAGTCACAAACAGTATCAAAAGGAACTAAAAATGTGGTATTGGTTCACGGGGCTTTTGCCGATGGTTCCAGCTGGTCAAAAGTGATTGCTATACTTCATGCCAAAGGATTTAACGTGATATCTGTACAAAACCCGCTTACTTCAATAGAAGAGGATGCCGCCGCAACCAAAAGGGCTATTGCCCAACTGGATGGTCCGGTTCTCTTAGTGGGACATTCTTATGGTGGTATGGTGATCTCCGAAGCAGGGAAGGATCCTAAGGTAGCAGGACTGCTCTATGTTTGTGCGTTGATCCCTGATGAAAACCAGGCGGTAGTTGACGTACTGAAGCCATATCCTCCTGCACCCGGCGGCGCGGAATTTCAACAGGATGCTTCAGGATTCCTGACACTATCACTCAAAGGGATCAATGAGCATTTTGCACAGGACCTGGAAGCGGAGGAGAGAAAGATCGTTTTTGCCACACAGGGGCCGTGGGCAGCAAAAGCAACAACAGATAAAGTGTCTGGCCCAGCCTGGAAGACTAAACCCTCATGGTTCATTATTGGCCAGGAAGACCATATGGTTATTCCCGAATTGGCGCGGGCGGAAGCAAAAATGATAAAGGCAACTACGCTTGAACTGAAATCCAGTCACGTTCCTATGTTGTCTCAGCCAGACAAGGTGGCTGCATTCATCATCCGCGCTGCGGGACAATTATAGGCCTGCGTTCGTAGCTATGCAATTCAGAAATATCAATGGCAGCAAATCCGGGTGTTTGAATTCCCCGGATTTGCTGCATGTTTCATATAACATCTAAAGTGATCTCCTTGCAGGTATAACAGGACATCAATTCTTTTAGCTGTTAAAATATTGTAAATGCAAACTGTTCAGTAGAGTTATTCCCTGACCGCAAAAGACGCATTGTTTGTTGCGGAAGGCCCCTGAAATCATTGACTGCCGCATATTCTTATGTAGCAGAAAAAAATAACATATTGAATATGATAATGGAAGTTAGTTGTCTCGCAATATTTTGATTTTCAACTTAAAATGAGTAAATTTTAAGAGTGGCAAAATATCAGGCAGAATTTGTCCAGATATCATTTTTCAATTGTCATGTATATAAAGCAGCTGAACCCAATTATCAATCTGTTAATATATAGCATGAAAAATATGAAGAGCACAATGGCGAATGGAAAACCGGAAATGGGGAGTGGGGAAGACCGTATCACTGTGTTAGACCAGCGGGTAAAGTTGCTGGAAAATGAGCGCAGGATACTCCTGGAGTTGGGAGATGACATCACGAAGGTTCGGGAGAAGAATGATCTGATCATTTTATTTTCGTCCAGACTGAAGGAAATGTTCCCTTTTACCCATTCCATTGTTAGTCTGATAGACCATGAAGCACGGGTCTATACACCTTTTCTGCTCGATCCTACTTCTTCTCCCATTAAAACCCACCCTGTTTACTCTTCGCTGGTGACGGGACATTTTCCGCTGGACGAGCCGTTTATCCAGCAGGTGCTGAAAAACGACGAGCCTAGTGCTTTTATATTGGAAGATATCATGGATGTTCCGGGAAGCCCTCCTTTCTTAAGGGTTAATTATGAAGGTGGCGTAAGGGAGATCTTAATGACCCCTCTTAAAAGCAAGGACCAGGTAATCGGTTTTCTGCATATGTATGTTGTAAATGTCAATGGCTTTACTGACGAATTTAAAAGCATCATAAAGGGCATTGCCCCGCAGATCTCAGGTGCTGTGCTTAATATCATAAAGAATGAGGAGATAAAGCGTGAAGAGATGCTTAACGAGGTGCTGTTGTCCTTGAGTAATGAAATGGTGAAGGTCAGGAACCGCCGGGATATGCTGAATGTGATCAACTCCGGTCTCCGGGAAGTCATTGGTTTTTCCCATAGTATGATGACGGTGATGGATGAATCAGAGGAGAACTATAAAGCTTACCTCGCCGATGCAGAAGCTACTGTGCGGGAGTTGTCGGATTTTGGAGATGCGCTTGACATGCCGACGCCTGTCGAAGACGGTATATACGATATAGCCTCCCTTTACTACAAGCCCCTGGTCATTGATATGGCGTCTTTCGACATAGATGAGGCGCCGCTGTGGTTTAAGATACATTATGAAACGGGTGCCCGGGAAATGATCGTGAAGATACTGGGCGACAACGGTTCGTCCAAGTATAGTCTGATGTTGTTCGCTGACAAGGTGGGCACCTTTGGGAAAGAGGCAGTAAGTATCATTCAGCGTATATCCGGCCAGGTCTTTACTGCGATCAGTAATATATCGGCCAATGAGGAGATATTGAAAAGAGAGAATGAAAAATCATTCCTGCTTGATTTCAGTAGCGATATAGCTGGTGTAAGAAGTAAGGAAGACCTCGCGGAAGTGCTGCGTAGGTGTCTCAGAAAATTAAAGCCTCAGCTGGGCTATGTTATCCGTAAGCTTAATGATGACCGGTCTACAATGACCGCTTATATTTTTGACGCCCTTAATATTCCGGATGATGATGAAGAACTGCAGGAAATAAGCTCTGCAAGGTTCCCTATTGAGGATGGGCTGCAAAACAGAGTGCTCAATAGTGAAATACCCCTTCTCTTCAGTGTAAATATGGAGGTCAACCGGGAGAATACACCCAGATACGTGCAATTCTGGAAAAGGATGGGGCTCAAAACGATGGTGGGCACACCTTTGCGTACGGGAGATACGAAACTTGGTATTTTATGGCTGGGTATCGAAGACATTAATATGCCCCTGCTACAGGGCATATGTGCACAGACCTCGGTTGCCATGTCCAATATCATGGCAAATGAGGAATTATTACGAAAGGAAAGGGAGCAGTCTTTCCTGGTTGAATTCAGTCATAACATCGCCTCCGTACGTACAAAAGATGAGTTGAGAGTGACGATTTCCGAAGTGCTGCAGAAAGTGTTGAAGGTAAAGCTGGCTATGATCCGTATCATAGAGGATGATGGGGTTACACTCAGCCCTTATATATATGATGAAAGTATGTTTGAAAAGGTAAGCGAGACTTTCAAAATGCTGGCATCCCAAAATATTGACGTAAATGAGCCACTTACTGCGAGAGTGCTGGAAAGCGGAACGGTTGTCTTTAATGTTGAAGAAGAGTTGCGACTGGGCAATCCGGGTAAATATATCAAGCTCTGGAATGACGTGGGGGCAAAGAATGCCTTCGGTGCGCTGTTGCGTGTAGGTAATGTAAATGTGGGAACTTTCTGGTTGCTGATGGATGAGATCAATCTAACCATTATCAAGGGGATCTGTGCACAGGTATCTATCGCCATCTCGAATATCCGGGCCAATGAAAAAATCCTTGCTTATAAGCAGAAGCTGGAAATGGAGAATGATTATCTGAGAGAGCAGATCAAAACGATCTACAATTTTTCGGAGATCGTGGGCAGTGGCGCCGAGATGCAGAAGGTTTACCGTTTGATATCACAGGTGGCGGAATCCGGCTCAACGGTACTCTTACTGGGTGAAACAGGTACTGGGAAGGAATTGATTGCGCGGGCGCTTCATAATGCGTCCCCCCGCAAGAGCAAATTAATGGTGAAAGTGAACTGCGCTGCTTTACCAGCCCATCTGATAGAAAGCGAACTTTTCGGTCATGAAAAAGGCGCTTTTACCGGCGCCATAGACAAAAGGATCGGCAAGTTCGAGCTGGCAAACAACAGCACGTTGTTTCTGGATGAAATAGGAGAAATGCCATTGGAGCTGCAGGTTAAATTATTACGTGTATTGCAGGAACGGGAACTGGAGAGGATAGGGGGCAAATCCACTATTAAGGTGGACGTGCGGGTTATTGCAGCTACTAACCGTAACCTGGAAGAGGAAGTGCAGGCGGGCCGCTTCAGATCCGATCTTTATTACAGGCTGAATGTGTTTCCCATCAGTCTGCCTCCATTAAGAGAACGGCCGGAAGATATTGAGCCGCTGGCCAATTTCTTTCTCGCCAGGTTCAGTAAGAATGCCGGTAAGAAAGTGAGCCGCATATCTCCCCAGGTATTGCAGGAATTAAGAAGTTATGAATGGCCGGGTAATGTCAGGGAGCTTGAGCACCTGATAGAAAGAAGCGTCCTCTTATGCGAAGGGCATACGTTAACAGAGATCCACCTGCCCCGGCATGAAGAAAAAGACAGGCAGATAACAGGATTCTATAACGTTACGCTGGAACAGATCGAGCGTGCTCATATCATTGGTGTGCTGAAGAGATGCAGCGGCAAGATTTCGGGCGCTGGAGGCGCAGCAGAAATCCTGGAGGTGCCGGGTACCACACTTCATTCCAAGATGAAGAAACTGGGTATCTCAAAAGCAGATTATTTTTAAAATAGGCTATTTAATAAGTAAAAAAGGCTGGAACATATACTGTTCCGGCCTTTTTTATTTTATACGGATGATACGCTCACGGTATTTAGTGAAAGCCGGTAACAATTCTCTTAATAAAGTGAAAGGAAAGATGCTGTTTTCCTTGTAGTGAATTGATTTTTAATTGATTAAGTGGTTGGCATCCGGCTTGTAAAATAATAAGCGAAAGTCAATGAACGCTTAAAAGTATTCCCCGCCAAACCAGCAAAGAAAGGGAAGCCGGGAATAACGGAGAAGGCTAAACAAAATTTTTTAACTCCAGCCTGAATACAGGCACTAATAAAAATTCAGATCATGAAAATCGTAGTAATCGGCGGCACCGGCCTTATCGGCTCTAAGACAGTAAATAAGCTTCGTGCACTTGGCCATGAAGTAATTGCAGCATCTCCTGCATCGGGTGTGAACACTATTACAGGTGAAGGTCTTGAGGAGGTTATGAAGGGAACAGATGTGGTAATAGATCTGGCTAACTCTCCATCTTTTGAAGACAAGGCTGTAATGGAATTCTTCCAAACTGCAGGTCATAACCTGTTGGCAGCAGAAAGTAAAGCAGGGGTTAAGCATCACATCGCTTTGTCTGTGGTGGGTACTGAAAGACTGCAGGATAGCGGCTATATGCGTGCAAAACTAGTGCAGGAAAATCTTATCCGGCAGTCGGGTATTCCTTTCTCTATTATACACTCAACCCAGTTTTTTGAGTTCCTGGGCAGTATTGCTGCTTCAGGAGCAAAAGGAGAGGCTATTCATTTGTCGCCAGCTGCTATACAGCCTATTGCGTCAGATGATGTAGCTGCCGCAGTAACGGACGTTGCTGTGGGGGCGCCGCTCAATGGCATTATAGAGATTGCCGGTCCGGAAAGAGTGGGCCTGTCAACGCTGGTTGGTCGTTATTTGAACAAAATGGGAGATTCACGCGCTATAGTTGCCGATGCACATGCCCTGTATTTTGGCGCTGAGCTGAATGATCAGTCGCTGGTTCCTGGCCCTGATCCACGTATTGGCAAAATTGATTTCGAGACATGGTTTGCTAACCAGCCGGTTAAAGTATAGAAACCTCCTGCTTTGACAACTTGCCATGTGCTGTCTGTAACGAAGATGACGGGTGTCAGCTCGTTGCGGCTGTTGTAACAGGTATGCGCTTTCCACCCGTTCGCGCATAGTTCTTCCCTAACGCCGGCGTGGTATCCTCTGCGACATCCGGTCAACAACGCAATGACACATCAGCGCCTGGCAGGTTAGATAACCATCCTATAACAAATAAATATGCAACAATGAACATCCGGGGATACCAATGGTCGGTACTGAAGAAATTACTCAAACAGCGTTTCAGTGAACTGTCTGACGAAGATCTGGTCTTTGAAACTGGAAAAGAAAAGGAGCTGTATGTCAGACTTGAGCGGAAAACCGGTAAATCTGAAGAAGATGTTGCTCTTATCATCAAAGGTATGCAACAGGCATATTTACAGCAGACAACACTGCTATAAGCATGGAATCTCATCATCAGTATTGATGTCAATTAACATATCATCATTATTAACATTAACATTAAAACCGCAAAGACATGCAAGAATTTCTCTTAGTCATCCACAGAGATCTGACTAGTGCTAACCCGGCGCCTTCCCCAGAGCAGATGAAAGAAGCGCTCAAACCTTATCAGGAATGGGTAGCCGGCATTGCAGCACAGGATAAACTGGTAGCCCCTCCAAAACGTTGGGATGTTGACGGCCGTGTAATTAAACATGACAAAAAGAAAGATCATATATCCAACGGGCCATATGCTGAAGGTAAAGAATCTATTGGTGGCCTGTTCCTGATAAAAGCCAAAGATTATGACGAAGCAGTAGAAATTGCAAAAGGCTGTCCGATCATCAAATACGGTGCTATCGTTGAAGTGCGTATGGCGATCACCGCTGCCTGAAAGCATTACTGAACAAGAACAAATAAAGCCTTTGCAATGTTGTAAAGGCTTTATTAAAACCATTTGCTATGATAAAGTTTTCGCAATTCTTCCAATCTTCCATTGGCAGAAAACTGATCATGTCCATGACAGGATTATTCCTCTGTCTTTTCCTTATTGTACACCTGGGTGGCAATCTCACATTATTTGCCGGTGATGAGGGTTATGCCTTTAATATCTATGCCCATTTTATGACCCACTTCCTGCCTGTTGAAATTATCAGCTATGGGCTGTATATCTCTATACTGATACATGCCTTCTATGCGCTTGTACTGACCGTGAAAAACAGTCAGGCGCGTCCTGTGAAATATGCTGTTGCGCCCAAAACTCCCGTTAAGTGGGCCTCCCTGAATATGGGACTGTTGGGCAGCATCATTTTCCTATTCCTCATTATACATATGAGTAACTTCTGGGCCAGGTATAAATTCATGGATGGTACTTACCGGGAATACCGGAAAGAACTGCTGACCGGAGGAAAACTGACTTCTACCGTTTATGAGCCGGTTTCACCGGATTTTGAATATGCAGTGACTACAGAGAATAATGTCGAGATCGTACGTGCAAAAGATCTGTATGCGATAGTAGCGCATAGCTTTAGCCTCTGGTGGTATTCGTTGTTGTACCTGGTAGCTATGGTGGCGGTGTCCTATCACCTGTACCACGGTTTTCAGAGTGCTTTCCGGACGGCGGGGATGGTACATAAAAGATACACGCCTATCATACAGTTCACGGGTATCTGGCTCTTTGCGGTCATTATTCCATTGGCGTTTGCGTCGATGCCTATTGTATTCTATATAAAAAGCCTGCTTTAATGCTGAGAAGGATAATAGGAGGCTTTTAGTTGTTTTGCTTATGGTTTAACTGATCAATATTTTTTGTCATTAGCTCTTTATCAGCTGGCGAGTTGGCCAGCTGCAAAGCCGTTTCATAGTATTGCAGCGCTTTATGGTCATCGATATCAGTATATAAGTTGCCTAACAATGCGTGATAAAAATAGTTGCCGGTTAACTGGAGCTTTTCTGCTTCCGGGATCGCCTGCTGTTTGCCTTTGACTTTAGCGAGCGCAAAGGCGCGGTTTAATGCGGCAATCGGTGAGTATTCCAGTATCAGCAGGTGATTATACAGGTCCAGGATGCTTTCCCATTTCTCTCCGGAATCGGCTTTGTGGGTATGCCAATAAGCGATGGCTGCCTCCAGGTGATACTTAGTGATGGTTGGGGTAGCGGCAGCTTCATTCAGATAGTACTCACCCCGTTCTATCAACTCCCGGTTCCAGCGCGTTTCATCCTGGTCCTCATACAGGATCACTCCCCCTGTATCATTTAATCTCGCATCAAAGCGGGAAGAGTGAAAGCACATTAATGCCAGCAGCGCATTTACAACAGGTTTATTGGTATGGGGATGTTCCACCAGCAGATAATTCAGCCGCATGGCTTCTATACAAAGGTCTTTTCGCAGTACAGCGTTATTGGAGGTGGAGTAGTAGCCTTCAGAAAAAAGCAGGTACAATGTTTTAAGTACGGTTTCCAGCCGGTCATTAATTTCTGCAAGTGTTGGCTGTTGTATTTTGATGTCCGCTTCCTTTAATTTTTCCTTTGCCCGGTTGATCCTTTTGTAGATTACCTCCTTATTGGTCAGATAGGCATCGGCAATTTCCTGCGCCCCGAATCCGCAGAGCAGGTTGAGTGCGAGGGCTATCTGTGACTCGGTGGGGATAGAAGGATGACATACGGTGAATATCATTGCCAGCTGGCTGTCGGTGATATTCTGTTCGGAAAGATCTATTTCGATCTCTTCTCCCTGTGGTGTGTTGTGCTGCAGGTCGACCATGAGCTTTTGCTGAAAGAATGAGTTCCTCTTCAACCAGTTCTTTGTCTTGTTTTTGGCTACCGTATATAACCATGCCGTTGGGTTATCAGGTACGCCTTTTACACTCCACAATTCGGTAGCGGCAAGAAATGTATCACTTACAATATCTTCTGCCACTGCTATATGTTCGATACCAAACAGATAACACAGTACCGAAACCAGTTTTTGGTATTCAGTCCTGAATAAATGAGGTAACAGCGCTCTCTCTTCCATGCTAACAAATAAAAATGCCTTCTGCAAAAATAAGAAGGCATTTTTATTTGTTGTGTTAAACAGTTTTATTTCACTGCCATACGTACCTCCACAGTTCCTCCCAGTTCAAGGATAGGGGCCCCTTTCGCGATTTCCACGGCTTCCTCATAGTCGGCGGCCTTTATGACTATAAAGCCACCAATGGATTCCTTGATCTCAGCATAGGGACCATCCGTCACACTCTTATCGTGTTTCAGTACCCGTCCATTAGACTCCCAGGGCTGTAAAGGTCTGGCCAGCTTATCCTGCGATTCCAGGCTGCGAAACCATTCCCGCCAGCGGCTCAGGTGTGCCTGCAATTCTTCGGGCGAAGGTTGGACTTCTTTCGTTTTGAAGTCCCGGCGGAACACTAATAAGAATTCATTCATAAAATGTGGATTTAGTACATCAGTAATTGATTGCTCAACCAAATTGCCCAACCGTGTAAGTACCTACGGCATCAGGCATTGGGAATGCAATATTAAAACGATTCCACGTATTAATGTTTGAAATGGCCAGCGTCAGGTCAACAAGCTCTTCTTCAGTGAAGTGATCCTTTACCTCCGCATAAACCTCATCAGGCACTTTACAGGCGGTAACAGCCTCTGCCCATGCCAGTGCGGCCCTTTCTCTTTCTGTGAAATACGGTGTTTCGCGCCATGCGCTTACACTGTATAAGCGTTGCTCAGTTTCCCCGTGAGCGCGGGCATCCTTTGAGTGCATGTCCAGGCAATAAGCGCAGCTATTAATCTGGGATACCCGGAAGTCGACCAGTTCCAGCAACTGTGGTTCCAGGGGAGACTTCTTAAGATACGCACCAACATTAAAGAGTGTTTTCAAGGCGTTCGCCCCCTTTTGATAAAAATTGACCCGTTGTTTCATTGTACTAGGTTTTATTCTGTGTTAATGACAATCGGTTTTTGTTTATTGGACAAATTCCGATGAAATTTTTTTGACTTATTATATAAGAATGTCGTTCTGCGCTTTTATTGGAGGAGGTAATTCCTTATCACCCAGCATCTCCCGGAGATCTATCTCAATGTTCCGGCAGATCTGTGAAATGGGAACATCATTAGGGCTGCCTTCGAAGGGATTCTCGGTGCTTTCGCCTACCTGTTCCAAGGAAGTGTACATCCAGGAGGTAAGGAGGCTGAAGGGAATTACCAGCCAGATCATATGTCCCTTCATGACGCCTGTTACAATGTTATTCAGCTTGTCGAACTCCTGCAACATGCCGAACGGGAGCAGTACACAGAATATCCTGACAAAGAGGGTATGGATAATAGAGTACTGCCTGGGATAAGGTGTCTCCTTGATGGCTTCGCATTGTCCCTGCAGGCTGTAGAGTGTGTTCAGCGTCCGTTGCATTTCCTGGAATTGGAGGGGTATCAGTGCCTGACCGTCATAGATCTCTTTAACAGTCTTGTTTTGCAATGCCAGCAGCTGTGATGCCTTGTTCCGGATACCGGAAATATAGATCCGTTCTTCGGCAGATAAATATTTCGACAGCTCATCTTCAAGGGGAGTTTGTCGCTCGGGAATGGAATAGTACCGCTGGTATTCTGTATTTGGGCGATTGTCAGCCACTTCCCATACGCGTTCTTCCCGTAACAGATAACGCAGAGCCGTCAGCCATGCAAAATGACGGTGGAAAAGCGTCTGGATTTTCGTTGTATCCTGCAGATAGTCCCTGCACATAATGCCCCAGGCTCTGCTACTGCTGTCAATGTTGCTCCAGATCTCATGTCCATGCCAGGTACGGTTGTATGTCTGGGTGTTTTTAAAGCCCACGATGAAGGCGGTGGCAGTCCCCAGAAGTGATACTACAGTCCAGGGGACTACCAGCCATTTTACTCCAAGGACCTGGTACAGTACTACCGGGAGAGTACCCAGGATAAGCAATATGTATATCTTTCTTCTTGTCCAGATGAGAAAATCAGAAAACTTATAGGATTTGCCAATGTGCATATAATAACCTGATGTTTAAAAAAAATGGCGTGTCCGGTTATTCTGCTTCATTTTCATCCTCAGATGGCTCTTCCAGCATAGCAGGTTCGTCCAGAAATTCACATCCCTCACAGGCATTGTATTCATGTGTTTCTTGCAGCGCTGTTTGTACCAGCGTTACCGGCGTTGCTTTTTCCGGAAAAAGCTTGTGGAGGATTTGGGTAAGTGCTGTCATAACTTGTAGTTTTAGGTGATTTGACAAAGTGAATACAATCGATGTGCCATGTGATTAAGCTGTTGATTATTATTTATTTGTGTGGGTTTTGGATAGGAGGGACTCACTTTATATCGTGAATAGGCGGATATTCCACGGTATATAGTGGAGTTTTGGCGGTATTTACTGTAAAGATACCCCGTATTTATTAGTTAGAATTTTCTGTCTATGCTAAAGCGGGGATTAAAGGGGGAGGAAAAATATAATATTTTTGAGACTATAATGAATGACACCGATACCAAACGACTTTCCCGACTGACGGCAATCCTGATCCAATTGCAGACCAAGCGTCTTTTGACGGCAACAGAGCTGGCTGACAGATTTTCTGTTAGTATCAGGACTATTTACAGGGACATAAAAGCACTGGAACAGGCAGGTGTGCCGATTCTGACGGAAGAGGGCAAAGGGTATACTTTAATGCAGGGGTACAGAGTTCCTCCTGTGATGTTTACTGAAAGCCAGGCCAATGCCCTGATCCTGGCAGAACAATTAGTGCTGAAGAACAAGGACGCTTCGTTTGTCAAAGATTACATGGAAGCTATTGACAAGATAAAGGCAGTATTGGGGTATAGTGTAAGAGACAAAGCTAACCTGCTTGCAGAAAGAACCCGGTTTGATCAGAATATTAACAGCGAAAGAAATAGCAATAATTTATCGGAACTGCAATTTGCGCTTACCAATTTTAATCTGACCCAGATTGAATATACTAATGAAGCGGAGCAAATAACAACCAGGTTGATTGAACCTTTTGCCTTATTAAGTACACAGGGGAATTGGTTGTTGGTAGCCTGGTGCCGTTTACGTAATGAGTTCCGGTATTTCCGGCTGGACAGGATTAAAAAGTTGCACATTCTTGCTGAGAAGTTTACCCCTCACAGTATGACCTTACAGGAATATTTTGACCGTTATTATTAATTTCTTTTGTACCCCTGACATAAGGCTGTCATACCACCGGTTGTAGCTTTGCGGCATAAACAAAAAAAGAGATTTTTTATGATTAGTCAATTAGCAAATCTAAACTGGATCAGTGTATTAGTCGCATTTGTTGGGTATTTTCTGCTCGGCGCTTTATGGTTTACTTTATTCTTCAGCAAGCAGTACAGGATTTCTTTGGGGCGTGAAAACGAAACGTTACAGAATAAACCTATTTTCATCGTCGGGCCTGCACTTTGTTCTCTTGTGATTACAGTTGCAAGCGCTGTTTTGATCTATGCGCTGCATATTGACTCTTTGGGCGATGCCTTGAAGTTCTCTTTGCTTGTTGGTATTGGATACCTGTTTGCCAATACAGTGAATATTGCAATCAACCCAAATATCCCCCGGCCGATCCTTTATGGGATTATTAGTGGTACCTATCATTTAGTGGGGATTCTCTTCGTGAGCATTATTTTGGTTACTATGAAATAGAAATCATGCAGGATAAGGTAATAGAGACTTTTTACCCGGCAAACCGCCTGCAATGGAGGCAGTGGTTGCAAGAGCATCACAGCACAACACAATCCATCTGGCTGATCTATTATAAAAAGAAGGCAGATACTGCTACTATAACCTGGAGTGATGCTGTAGATGAAGCACTTTGTTTCGGATGGATAGATAGTACATCAAGGCCGATTGACGATGAAAAGTTTATGCAGTTCTTCACCCGGAGAAAAGCGAATAGTGTCTGGTCAAAGATTAACAAAGGGAAGGTGCAGCGGTTGATAGGCGAAGGTCTTATGATGCAAGCCGGATATGAAAGTATTGAAATAGCAAAGCGAAACGGGAGCTGGTCAATTTTGGATGATGTAGAAGAATTGAAGATCCCCAAAGACCTTGAAAAAGCATTCAAGTCTCACCCGGGCTCAAAGGCTTATTTTGTGAGTTTAAGCCGGTCTGTTAGAAAGGGCTTTTTGCAAAAGCTCGTTCTTGCGAAACGGACAGAAACGAGGGAAAAAAGAATTACTGAGATAGTAGCTTTTGTGGCTCAGCAATTGAAGCCAGGAAAGCGGGCCCCATGATTTCGGGCCCGCTTTCTTCTTTATTTTAGGCTATATAATTGTGCTCCCATACTTTCAACTGATGTTCTTTCAGAAAAATGGATTGCCAGGGAACGGTTTCGCACCGGCGTAAACCCAATTGATGAAATATAGTATTGGGAAATGTGAAAATAGTATGCCTTTTGTAGCAAACGTTTGCATAACTTCAGTAATGTAGCTGATGAACCTATAAAATCCGGTAGAGAAAATTGTAACCTATATTATTCGGAAACGCCATGTAGCAAAGTATTGTAGCATGCCTTGTTCCTATATTCTGTGTATATAATCACCCTATTGTTCATCCTTAAAAAATTACGTTATGAGAATCCAATAGTTAATTGCATCCCGTTAACAGGATGTGCATGTCTGCATGCAACCATACTGCTGCGTATAGCTTACAAGCTTGTACGTGACAGAAGAAGTATGTCTGAATTACCTGATATTTCATTCCCTCAAAAAACTATTATGGAAAAAAAGTACGCTATTACAAGCTTATTACTACCGCTATTCTTATTGTTTTTATCGCTCTCGATCAGGGCGCAATCATTACCTGCCAATTTTCAACGCGTACAGGTTGCGAGTGGCATCAGCAGCCCAGCTGCGCTGGCTTTTCTACCTGACGGCCGTATCCTCGTGTGTCAGGAAACAGGTCAGTTACGTGTTATCAAAAACGGTAGTTTATTATCTACACCTGCTATCACGCTTTCTGTTAATGCCAGTGGAGAGCGGGGATTGATCGGGATTGCCGTGGATCCCGGCTTCTCCACCAATCATTACATTTATCTGTATTACACCAATACCTCCGGGCCACATAACCGTGTGAGCCGTTTTACGATGACAGGAGATGTTGCCGGCGCTGAAACAGTATTGCTGGATCTTCCGACATTAAGCGCCATTTATCATAATGGAGGAGGCTTATCTTTTGGTAATGATGGTAAGCTATATGTTTCTGTAGGAGATAATAAAGTCGGCGACAATGCGAAGAACCTCGACAGCTATATGGGGAAATTGTTGCGCATTAATACCGATGGCTCAGTGCCTACGGGGAATCCTTTTAGTGGTGGTGCGGCCCGTAGCCGTGTATGGGCATATGGTCTGCGTAACCCTTTTACGAATGCCGTTGATCCCGTAAGCGGCAAGATCTTTATCAATGATGTTGGTGAATCCACCTGGGAAGAAATCAATGATGCTTCTACCGGTGGTCGCAACTTTGGATGGCCGGATCAGGAAGGTACCTGTTCATCCAACTGTACAGGTTTAACCAATCCGATTTACAGGTATAGCACCAACAGGGACGGCACTCCTCCCGATGGACAAGGTTGCGCCATCAATGGTGGAACCTTTTTCAATGGTGCCATCAGCAACTATCCTGCTACCTACAACGGTAAATATTTTTTCCTGGACTATTGCGGTGGATGGATTAACTATTTAAATCCTGCATCTCCCACAAGGACGGCTTTTGCTACCGGTTTTGGCGGAGGACTTGTCTATATTAAACAGGGTATTGATGGCAATCTTTATTTCCTCAGCAGGGATAACAGTGCACTTTACAAACTTATTTACACAGGTACACAGGCGCCTGCAATATCGACACAGCCACAATCCCTTACAATACCACAGGGACAAACGGCGACCTTTAGCGTAGTCGCTACCGGTAATCCTTCACCTACCTATCAGTGGCGAAAGAACGGAGGCAATATCACTAATGCAACGGCAGCCAGTTATTCGATTACCAATGTACAACCGGCAGATTCTGGTCTTTACAGTGTAGTAGTGACCAACAGTGCAGGTAGTGTTACCAGTAGTAATGCAAGACTGACTGTTGCCAAACCGAACGTTTTACCTGTTGCTACTATTACTGCGCCTGCTAACAATGCTAAATTCCGCGCCGGAGATACCGTTTCATTTGCGGGTACTGGTACTGATACGGAAGATGGTACGCTTCCTGCTAATGCATTTCACTGGTGGGTTGATTTTCATCATGCGAATCATGTCCATCCGGGACCGCAATTGACGGACAGTGTTAAAGCTGGAACTTTTGTTATTTCAGCTGAAGGTCATACGGAAACAGATATCTGGTATCGTATTTATCTTGCCGTAAAGGATAGCAGGGGAGAGACGGATACCACTTATGTGGAAATGCTTCCTGTCACATCCAATATAACGCTGAAAACAGAGCCTGCGGGTCTGCAGCTTCGTCTCAATAATATTCCTTTTACCACACCGTATTCTTCACCAACGTTATCCGGTATGGTAAGAGCAATGGATGCTCCTTCTCCGCAAACACTTAATGGAGTAACCTATATTTTCGATAGTTGGGCACATGGAGGTGCAAGGGTGCAGAATATCAGGATCACTGATAATGATACTACCTTTGTGGCAATATTTAAAATAGCACCTGCCGCTATTAATCTTTCGCCGGTACAGGATGCATATGTAAGGGACGGAACAAATGCTGCTACTACTTTTGGCGTCAGCGATTCTACGCTTCTCATCACTAAAGTAGCTCCCGCAGGACAGGCAAATAATGGTCGTGAGTCTTATCTTACCTTCGATCTGGCCAATGCTGCAAGCGTATCATCGGTGGTACTGAAAGTATTTGGTAATGTGGATGCTGGTGGTGCAGTTACCAATGTACCGGTAGGTGCTTATCCGGTAAGTAATACTACCTGGTCTGAAAAAACGATCACCTGGAATAATAAGCCAGCAGCTGATACTACATTGTTGTCATCTGCCATACTTACAAATGAGGCGGCGAGATATTACACATGGGATGTGACCAGCTATGTACAGCGTGAATTGGCAGCAGGACGGAGAAAGATAACACTGGCACTGAAAAGTCAGCAGGCGCACGATCCGCGCGTACTCCTGAATTCGAAAGAATCAGGGGCCAACCGTCCGCAACTTGCTGTGATTGCGGATTCTACAAGCGATCCAAACTGTGTTCCGGTGGTTGCAAGCAGCGATGATGGAAATGTGGCAGCAAATGCAATTGATAACGATCTGAATACCCGCTGGTCAGCAACCGGAAACGGACAATGGATACAATTCTGTTTGGGTAACACGGCTACTGTTACAGGTGTGGATATTGCGTTTTACAAAGGTGATACCCGTCGTGCGCTATTTGATGTGTTGGTCAGCCCGGATGGTACCAACTGGACTAATGCAGCTACCGGCTTACAAAGTAGTGGTACTTCACTCAGTTTTGAGAGCTTCAGCTTTACAGGCAGAGCAGCGAAGTATGTGCGTATTCTCGGACATGGTAACAACGTAAATGAGTGGAATAGCTATGCGGAGGTGAAAAT
Source organism: Chitinophaga sp. CF418 (assembly GCF_900142925.1). Lineage (GTDB taxonomy): Bacteria > Bacteroidota > Bacteroidia > Chitinophagales > Chitinophagaceae > Chitinophaga. Next base: position 826,624 of record NZ_FRCN01000001.1, on the reverse strand, counting down.
TAAGACAACAACCGGCCTGGCAGCCAGCAAAGCGGTAAGCCTGTCGGCCATCACAGTATTCCCTAATCCTGCCGGAGCATCCTTTACGGTGAAATTCAACCTGCCATCAAATGGATACACTACACTGGCTGTATATGATATGAGTGGTAAACAATTGCTGGTGCCTGTGAATGGAAGGTTTACAATGGGAACATACACAAAAACAGTATCTGCGGCTTCATTACCGGCGGGTATGTATGTGGTAAAACTGGTTCATAATGGTAAGGTGAGCAGCGTGAAAATTATCAGGGAATAAGGAACCTTTTTTCCTCAGGTCCTCGGCCAAATGGGGCGTTGCAGGACATGTGCTATTGAACTTAAACGGAAAACCCGCTCTCACTTTTGGAGCGGGTTTTCTGTTTCCAGGCAACAGTGATTATAGAATATCATTTCGGTTTATGGGTCGAGTCAACAGATAACCGGTAGTCATCTTCGGTGATGCCTTTTACGCCTCTGCTTTTTTTAGGAGGGCGGGTACTTACAGAATCAACGATAGGAGGAAATACGCGGCGGTATTTCAAAACCTGGGAATCCGGTCTGGCTGGTGGCAAGACCTGCCGGGTTGTGGAATCGGGCTCCGGGACAGCAGGTAGTACATCAATGATTGACAAGGATGCCGGTACTGTCTGTCCATCACATGAGGTTGAACAGGGTACCTGGGAGCTGGATGGTCATACCATCGACATAAATGGTGTACTGCAACAGGGGATTATTACCAGTTATGATTGTAAAACGCTGATCTGTTATGTAGAGAATGGGATTACACAGGGAGATAGGATGACGTATACGCTGACAAAACAATAACCTGTATTTGCGAAAAATTACAAAACCTTGTAGGTGGCTTTCCCTACAGGGTTTGTAATTTTCATTTATATGAACATCCTGGCCAGTGCAAAGCCTGTTAATTCTGTTGCTATCAGCCCTTTCCGCTGGATGAATATTTTCAGTTGTGTTCCGATATTATTCAGTAAACGATGGATGGCTATGGCTTTTACAGGAAGGGAGAGCAATTCACTTTCGACATTCTGATCGGGCGTGCGTAAATAATCCATTAGTCCAAGAGAGCGCAGAAAATAACCTTGTTCTGTAAACCCGCAACATTCCAATCCATTTTTTAAACCCCAATGATTCAACGCAGAAAAGTTCACGTGAGCTGTGATATCTTGTTCCCCGATGTGGTGATAGGGATCATCATTAACCTGATGTTCGTGGTAGCATAGGAGCGTGCCCTGGCATCTGTATTCACGGTATAGTTCAGCAGAAGAATAGCCGTAATCAATAGTTAACACGAATCCTTTCTTTAATGAATGTGCAATTTCCCTGAGCCAGTCTATTGCCTGTAAATTGATTTCTGTCCGGAACCCTTTGGGTAAAGTTACATGCAGCTGTTTTAAATAGTCTTTAAGTACTTCTTGTGCCGGATGCAGCAATTCGGAGAATCCGCTTTCATAGTCTACAAACACTTCCATGAGTTCATCCTCCATAACAACCTCATGAACCGGAAAATTATCCAGCAGTTCATTAGATAGAACGCAGCCCGTAAAGTCACCAATATCAGCAATAGAATCATACCATTCTACCTTTTCGGATAAGTACGCTTTTTCTATCTCCCGCATGAATGGGCTTTTTTCAATTATGCAATATCTCAGTTGATTGTAAAACGGCTGGTTGTTTTTCAGGTAATCCAACAGATCATGACAAAGTGCACCTGTTCCCGCTCCATATTCAACTATAGTAAACGCTTCGCGCCCCATCAAATTCCACATTTCCTCAAGCTGACGGCCGAGCATGGCGCCGAAAACAGCACTCAGATCAGTACTGGTGTAATAATCTCCGTTTGCGCCAATTTTATTGCGATCAGATGTGTAGTATCCTAACTGAGGATAATACAATGCCATTTCCATGAAATCCCGGAAGGAGATCGGACCGTTTCTGCTGATCTTTTCTTGTATGATTTCGGAAAGCTGCATGTTTTTTATTGTTATCAGCTCAACTGTTTGAGCGCATCTCGAAATGCCTGGCGCTCTGTAACATTTATAGAGGTACAAAAACTATGCAAAGAGATGCTGATGATGGTCGCCAGGTATTGTCTGCAGACAGATATCCGGTTTGCTTACGAAGTGAAAGGAATGGCACGGGATGGTATGTGATTGGTAAAGGATAATTACTTTGATCTGCCAGTTCGGTTAGGATTTCCTGATCTGCAGTGATAATCGCATGAACTGTAATACCTCTTCATTAATATCTCCCGGAAAAAGCATGCGGAAATGATGGTTAAACTGATGGGCATCGCCAGGTACCGGTGCTATTTTCTGGAAACAGAGATTGTCTGTGTGGGGTTGTTCAAAAGGAAACACAACATGTACGAAGTTTTTCCCTAATTGCGTGATCCATGCTATACGTATATCTCCACTGCCAATACCGATCATAGATTTGGTGGGATACAGGTATATATCGCCCAGTTGTTGATATTGGTCTATAAAATGGTGAAGCAACATCAGGGTATGTGCTGATTTTCCGGCTATAAACGCCTGGAGAAGCGGATCATTGGAATTGTTAAGGATAGCGTTTGACATAAATTTATTTTAAATCAACCGGAATAAAGATACGCAGCATTTATGATGGTTATAATAATAGAATAGGAGGTGAGAGATATTTTAAGGAATGGACAAGCAGACCAATTCCAGTATGGGCTGCCTGGTTATAGTGCGGGCGTATGGAACTGGCAGAGGCTGTGGGTGATGAAAAAAGAGTGGCTGAATGTAATGGCATCTTGCAACAATTAGGTTTAAAGGAAGATGAACTATTGCTTATTAATAAACGATATAAGACAATGTGATTCATAGCTGTCAATTAACGGGAAGTGCTTAAGTACAGTGGATCCGCTGTATGTTTTGAAAAGATATCTTATAGGCCGGCGCGATGGAGAGAAGGTTTAAGATGGAGGGTGTTGTGCTTTTACGGCGCCCCTACAATGCAGGTTGCAGCAGCTTTTTGACCTGCGGAAGAAAATTCAAGTAGAACTGCCGCGAAGAGTGCAAGCAGCAGTAAGATCGCGATTACCCTTTTCCCGTATTGTTTAATGTTTTCCATAACTGCAAATTACTGCTGGGAAGACCGAAATAAAAGCCACTTTGGCCGAAGTGGACATATTTGGTCGTGGAAATTGACTATTATCTTTCAGTGATTTATTAATGGTTGATAATGAATGTGATATATGTGATGTGCAAAAAGAAACGCTCGTGGGCGCTAAATCTGAAAGCGCTGAAAATTTAATCGATAGAACTACTATTCCAATATTCCGAAATAAAGTTATTTTTATGTGGAAGTTCGAGGCATATTCCATACAGTGAACATATTGTTGTAAGTATTAACTTATAATATTCCCGTATTCGTTTATTATTTTATTTAAAGCAGTTTACGATGAATCGTCATGCTGTTCTATACCGAAGGAAGTTTATATCTCAATTAGTCTCTTATATTTCGTAGGACAATAGTGTACGTTATGAAAGTGACATACCTATGAGGTTTTATGACCAAAATCTTGAACAATGAAAAAATTAACTACTCAAACGGCAGTAGCAGCAATGCTATTATTTGCCATGCTATTACCTCACTCGTTGTCTGCACAAACAGATATTGATGCGCTCATGATGGCGAAGAATGAATTTTGTATAGGACCTATGTATAGCTACAGCAGCTGGAAAAATTATTGGGAAGGAACACGGAAAAGAGACAATGAAAATCTGGGGACCATATCTACCAGGATGCTCGCCGTAATGGGTAACTATGGAATCTCAAAGAAGTTAAGTGTACTTTTTAATGTGCCCTATGTCAAAACAAAAGCATCTGCCGGAACATTGCAAGGCCTGGATGGGATGCAGGATCTTAGCCTTTTTCTGAAATGGCGGCCATTTCAAACAAAACTGGGCAACGGAAAGTTATCTGTCCTGGGGCTTGCCGGCGTGTCTTTTCCTTTAAGCGATTATACGCCCGATTATCTGCCGCTTTCCATTGGTCTCCATAGCAAAACAGCTTTAGGAAGACTAATGGTGGATTACAAGTGGAGAGACTTTTTTGCCACAGCTTCTGCCACCTACCTGCTCCGGGATAATATTAAAATTGACCGGGAGTCCTATTATACTACCGAAATGCACAATACTCATGAGGTAGAAATGCCGGATGCCTCCAATTATAATTTTCGGGCCGGCTTTAGAAATCAACGGTGGATAGCGGAGGCTGTAGTAAATATCTGGACTACATTGGGCGGATTTGATATTACCCGGAATAATATGCCTTTTCCCAGCAACAAAATGAATGCGACTACTGTCGGTGGAAATTTTAAATACGTCCTTCCTCCCTTGCCACAATTATCAATAGTAGCAGGTGGCAATACTACGGTTGCCGGTAGAAATGTGGGACAGACAACCACTGTCTATGGTTCCGTTTTTTATATTCTGGACTTTTCACGGAAGTCAAAATCTACTGCTCCAACCTTAAAAGCTAACTGATATGAAGAAGATAATTTTTTACTTTGTTATCGTTCTTGCAACGGCAACAATAGCCATTACTGCCTGCAACAAGGATATCGAAGGAAGAACAGATGATATTACAGCTCTTTCTCCATCCAACATCGATCTGAACGCAGGAACATGGAAGCCTGTACTACTTACATCGCCATCAGAATTTGCAGTGGCGGCTCCGGGAGCTACTACGTCTCCCGACTACATTGCACAGATCAATGAAATAAAATCCTGGCAGGCAAACCTGACCAGTGAAGAAAAAAGAATAGTAAAATACTGGAGTGCCGGGGCCGTACTACGGTGGAATGAGATATTGCGCGAACTGGTAGCTAAACATAATTTGCCACCGTATCAAAATGAGGATGGCACTTATCCTATACCCAGTGCCAGTAATCCTTTGGCATACCCTCAATTCCCGTTTGCCAATCCTCCATATGCAGCAAGAGCTTACGCTTATGTATCAGCTGCGCAATATGATGCACTCATCGCAGCCTGGTACTACAAGACTTTATACAATCGTGCTGCACCTTACAAAGTGGATAGTACGTTGAATGTGCTTATTCCGAAATCCGATCTCCCTTCTTATCCTTCAGAAGATGCAGTATTAGCAGGTGTAGCAGCAGAAATGATGAAGCTACTTTTTCCCGGCGATCAGGATTTCATTCAACAAAAAGCAGAAGAGCAGAAACGGGCTCGCATTATTGCAGGCGCCAACGTTCGTAGCGATATAGAGGCTGGTGAAGCTTTGGGTAAAGCAGTGGCGCAGAAATTTGTGGCAAGAGCAAGAGGAGACAGGGCTGGTGCTGCTGTAGGCAACGCTACACTTTGGAAACAATTAGAAGATGATTGTACTGAAAAGGGAGAGATTCCCTGGAAAAGTCTTGAAACTCCCAAACGTCCTCCTATGCTGCCTTTGTTCGGAAAAGTGAAACCCTTCCTTTTCGATTCACTGACAGTTATCGCATTACGTCCTGGTCCGCCACCTTCAACCTCCGGCGCTGACATGAAAGCAGAGGTCGAAGAGGTATATTACCAGACCTCACATCCATCCCGTGAGAAGATGCGTATTATAGATTTTTGGGCCGACGGTGCTGGCACCTATACGCCGCCCGGCCACTGGATGTCGATTGCTGCTGAAGACTTCATCAGGAAGAATTTTAGTGAAGTTCGCTGGGCGCGGAATATGGCGCTTCTTGCCATGACTGAAATGGATGCAGCGATCGTTTGCTGGGATACCAAGTTTGCCTATTTTAATCCCCGTCCATGCCAGATGAATCCAAACATAAAGACACTTACAGGCGTACCGAATTTTCCGTCTTATATATCAGGGCATTCAACATTTAGTGGCGCAGCTGCAAGGATACTGGGATATATTATTCCGGAAAGGGCTGCTGCTTATGATGCGATGGCTGAGGAAGCTGCCAGGTCCAGGTTTTATGCCGGAATTCACTACAATAAAAGTGATTGTGGAGTGGGATTAGTCGTGGGTAGGAATGTGGGCAACTATGCAATACAAAGAGCCAAGGCGGATGGCGCAGAGTAATTTCCGGGCAAAAAACGTAGCGTCTGCACTGATGCAGACGCTACGTTTTTTGCCTTAATAACAGACCTGAAACTATTATCAGATATCAAATTCATTTTTTAGAAAAAGTTCCGGATATATTTGATTTTCCGTTCAAAGCGAAGCCTCAGGATTTCCCAAACCAATCATTCACCTGCGCATTTCCATTTTTGGGAATATCATTCGTATCTAACCTTGCCAGTTCAAACCTTCGGGCATCTGAAACCTTTGCGATGTCTACTTCTGTAGTAAGGGCAGCCTTGCACTTCAATTCTTTCAGCAGGTCAATGGTATCATTGTTATAGTTCCCGTACGGATAGCACATCGTCCAGTAATCCAAATTTCCGCCTATCTTTTCTACCAATTTAACTGATTCCGTCAGTTCAATGCGTTGGAGCTCCTTGCTCAACGAACCTAACCAATAATGGTTATTTCCATGTCCTCCAATATGCATTCCATTTCTCTGCATGCATTCTACCTGCTCTATACCCATGTAAAGCTCTCTGCTGAAGGCCTTTTCATCTGCACTCACAAATTTGCGGAAGAGCGCATCTGTTATAGCATTCCTGACAATTTCCGGCAGTTCGACCTGAAGCATGCGTTTAATGAAAATTATGCTCTCAGAATCATATCGGTTAGCCACTGCCAGCTTTTTGAAATAGAATTCATCAGATTGCAAGTTGTAGGTTTCCCTATACTCATTCAGCTGCTGGAAAATTTCCTGGACAATCAACTCTTTGTTAGCGACGTTGGCTAGTATAAAGTGAATCTTATTTACATCCAGTATTTCATTCTCGAGTGCAGTTTTCACCGGTAAAAAAAAGGAACCCTGCAATTTTTTCTTCTCAAGGAATGGAAATACATTGGTGTAGTGATCAATGTATCCATCATCAAAGGTGAGCAGGCAGGCATTAGGGGGTAATTCAGCATCGTTGTCAATGGCGTCAATCAATTGTTCCATTTTAATAATGGAATAATTTTTTTCAAGGTATGTTATTTGTTCATAGAATAAGGACAGATCCAAACCCTTGATCTCAGGATATCGTGTATGCTTAAGATCACGAACATAATGATACATGATGATCGTACATTTCTTGCTCATTCTGATACAATTAATTGTTATGCATTAATCCTGCTCGGGCGGTCCTGATCACCATCAGCTTTAAAAATATAAAACGGTTCGCTGGCAGTAGTGAAAAAGTTAATTTTAATATTAGTTTGTTTAAACGGTTCAAAATAGTTGGGGATGATCAGGTCTTCATAATTATCTCTCAACTGAAAGCCAGCTTCCAACATGATATCATGATCAATTCCATACTGAAGGAAATCGATATATTCATATCCGTTCCCGTATAAAAGAGCCTTTAATGAAGTGCCAATGCCTGTCAAATCGGCTTTATCACCAATAAAATCAACCACCCTTAATACTGTTGATCCATTCTGGGCAACTTCCCTTGCCACCAAAATACTATTGACCACACCGTTCACATCAGCGATGCCTAAAACCTTATAGATATAAAAGGGATGGTTGAAATAACGTTTATTGATATACTGTGGGGATTTATAGGGTATGCGTTCTTTATATTTTTCCGGATTGAAGCATACGGTCAGCTTATCATAGGATTCAAAAGATACCAATTGCTTACCGGCTTGCGGTATTGGTTTATTATCATCACCTATTTTGGGAGTATTTGTACAGATATTGAACTCGGAGAGTTGATCGTTCAGTATAAAATAATGTTGTAGCTGACCGGTTTTATAACCCATAAATTCATATATAGGCAGGGTTTTAGCGTTAGCACCTACAGTAGAAACAATTCTGAAACCAAATTCGGAGATCAGTTTATCCAACAGCGTCATACCCAACATCGGATCTCCACTCTTGGGCCTTACCTTCCACAATACCGTAAAAACATCGCTGTTTTTGTATTCCTGACCATATAAAATAAACCCCAGGATTCCATCAATTTGATCATCCTGATTCAGTGCCAGCAAGAAGTTCAGGTTGTTTTCAAACCGGAAGTCGTAATCAAGGAGAAGGTCGCTTTTCAGGTATATAAGCTCGGGATTCCATTGGTCAGCAAGAAATGTGCGTAACGCTTGCCTGTCATCTACTGTAGCTATCCTGAAATAATGCAGTTCGTTGGGAGCCATGATAATTGAAAATTAAATGTCCATTGCGGCATTCATAACAATGTTCTGCCCATTGATATGTTGTGAACAGGTAGTAAGAAAGGCAACTGCATCCGCAACTTCCGCCGGTAGTATGAGCTTGCCCAGAGGGTGCGACGAAATAATCTCTTCAACCAGGCGCTCGTCTACGTCCTGATTAAAATCTGTCAACATAAATGAGGGAGAAACACAATTCGAGGTGATATTAAACCGGTTATTTTCTGTTGCCCATGACTTTGACAATGAAAGCAAATAGTTTTTACCGGCAATATACTCTGACCACCCTACGGCAGGTTTGCCTATGATCGCGGAAGACAGGATCGTTATTATCTTTCCCGACTTCTTTTTTCTGAAAATTCTGATAGCAGCTTGTGTAACCGTAATGGTACTTACTATATTAGTCTTGAAATCCCTGACGAGGGATGCTTCATCTAATTTATGGAAATGTTTTTTTTGCGGGTTAACGGCAGCATTATTAATCAGCACATCAATATTCCATTGCTCCATTTTGTCGACCAATGATGATAACGAATTTTCATCGCTGAAGTCACATTGTACTTTTGATACATTCGGATACTTTACCTCCAGTTCAGATGCGGCAGCTTCGGAATTAAGATAAGTAAAATAGATGTGGTCTCCAGACTTTTCAGCCAACTTATTGACAATAGCGTTTCCAACGCCTTTACTTCCACCGGTTACTAAAATGTTCATATCAATCCGATTAATAACTTTCCTTTAGCTACTTTCCTGTTATCGTTCTTGTTTATAAATTCAAACTTAAATTCTACAGCATTTACAGATTCAAATATGGCACTTTGCGTAGCCGAAAAGGAAAGCGTATCCTCTAAAAAAACCGGAGAATGAAATTTAATCTCCTGCTGTATGATCATGACATCCTTGGTAGGGAGCAGCTCTCCGACAAAATAAGACACGAACCCATTTAATATGTTTCCATGCATCACCACATCCTTAAAGCCCTTGGAGTTAGCAAATGACTTATCTGTATGAAGGGGGTTCCTGTCATTAAAAATCCCCAGAAACCCATCATAGGTTTCGCGGGAAACTTCAAATTCATACTGATATTTGTCGCCTACCTGCATTATGCACTCAATTTTAGGGAGATAGCGTCACACATTTCCCCAACATTTTTCCAGTTTCTTATTTCATTGGCAGAAAACTTCAGCTTGAAATGTTTTTCTATGGAAACTACCAGTTGTATATGATTCAGCGAGTCCCATTCCTCTACATCAGCAGAAGTAGTATCAGGGGTTATTACCAAATCATCATTTTCCAATACGTCTCTAAAAATGGCATTCACATCATTCAAAATGTCCATAACAATTCTAATTAATATAGTGAATAAGAGGTTTGAAATTTTGTACATCAAGGTGCCAGAATCCTTCCTTGTCGGCAAATCCCAGGCTGGGGTAATGTTCCCTTACCAGATCATTTTTAGCAGTAGAAATGTATTCACCAACAAGTTGATGGAAACCATTATTTTTTGCCAGTGCGACACAATAGTTCACTACGGCGTTTTCCACTCCTCTTTTAAGCACCCGGCAACTCATCACCCAGGTATCGATAAACAAACTTTCGCTATTGAGACGCTTTAGAATAAGCACCGATATGAGACCATAGTCACCAAATTTATCCTTCAATTTAACCGAACAGGTAAAATAGTTGGAACTATCAGTTGCCATATCTCTAATCTCAACCTCTGAATACCTGATAGTTCTCAGATTAAACTGATTGGACCGCTGTGTAAGCTGAGCTATCCTGGGTATATCCATAGGATCAAAAGGTTCAATTACAATTTCCATTTGGAGACTTTTTAAATAGTCTTCAATGTTGGTTACGGTAAACTGAAGTTGCTGCCTTTGGGCTTCCTCCTGATACTGTTTAGTACGGTCTTTGTCTCCTGTAGAAAACGAAGCTGTTTCGAAAAGATGCAAAGATTTCAGGTAATCCAGATATAACGCCGGATCTTCCGGCAGTTCCGGCACACAAACCGCGGGCAGGTTCTGGCGAATGATGGCTCTTTCTGCCGGGTTGTCATCAAGAAATACCATGGAGTCAAAGCCAATATTCAATATTTGCTGAATAGCCCTGATATTGTCAGCTTTGTTCTCCCAATTGGCAATGAAAACCGCAATATCATCCAGTTTCAGCACCATTTCAGGATGCTTTTCAAATGGCTCTTTCGCAATGGATTCTGTATTCTTGGAACAAACAGCCACAATAACACCTCGCTCCTTCAGCTGCTTGATCCATTTCTGAAGCTCTGTATAGGATTTTCCGATCCCCAGTGATCCGATCTGTATCCCCTGCAAACCATCATCTCCGATAATTCCACCCCACATGGTATTGTCCAGGTCCACGATCACACATTTTTTGATGGCCCCTAAGAAAGCACCAATAAAAGCTACCAGCTTTTCGGAAATAGCTGCGTGAAAGTCCAGTGAATAATGGAGGTCGGCATTTACATATTGGCTCCAGTCCCTGATATGGCGGGTACCATAATATTGTATTAGCCCATTCAGGTCAAATAAATACAGATTATCAAATGTCCTTGCCAATTGCAGCAATCCCGCGTTCAGATCATAGATATTACTTACAAATGATTGGTCAACTTTGGCATAGAAATTCCCAAAAACCTGGTCATTGAGAATTTCCAGATTGTTGATAATAATTTTGGTCTTTATGCGGCTGTTTAAGACATTGATCAGATTCGTCAGATCAGTTATATAGTCACGGCAAAAGGAGGCTTTCTTTTCAGCTGACAGCGCGTAAAATTTGCTTTGTAATTTCAGTGAAGAAATAGTGATAAAAACAAAATCAGCATTAAAATTATATAAGCCGGAGTTTAAATCATATATCTCAGATTCAATCTGATCGTATTCGGCATTGTATATTTCAAATTCAAGTGAATGCTTCAAACCTGAGTACTCAATCGACTTTGCGAGAAACTGTGTTGTATAATTCCCGAGAATTGCAATTTTGGCCTTCTTGAAATTATTCTTTTGAATTCCTTTCGCTTGACTTTTTAAGGTTTGAAAGTCTATTAACATTATTATTAAAGTTAAAATATATTTTAGTTAACAAGAATAATTAAGCGCCTGCCTCACGTCGGCGCAAGGTAGTGAAAAATCGTTAATTAGCAATCTGAAATGTGTCGCCCGCCCTCCATGGCACTACCCTACACCTACAAAGGGGATTTTTGATTTCCGGGAAACAATCACGTAAAAGTCGTGACCAACTTTACATATTGGAACATTGGTAAGGCCGGCTAACTTGTATGAAGAATGAAAATGGGGGAGCTTATTCTGAACAGTAAGATCAGTGAATCTCCTGAAATTTTTGAGTTGCAGTCTATGAATGGTGTATATACCCAAAATAGAGCTTTTCGGTTTTAATGCGGAGAGGTACCTACAATAAAAAACGCTTCAGGTTTAAAACCTGAAGCGTTTTACCGTGACCCCTCAGGGACTCGAACCCTGGACCTACTGATTAAGAGTCAGTAGCTCTAACCAGCTGAGCTAAGGAGTCTTTTCCGCTATTGCGGGCTGCAAATCTAACACCTTGTTTTCTATTTCACAAAACTTCTTTAACTTAAAAGAAAAAAATCGGGTTTTTACACCCGGAAAAGGAGAAAAGGAATGGAAACAGCATATATAGTAGCCGGCTTTAGAACCGCCGTAGGCAAGGCCAAGCGGGGCGGCTTCCGCTTTTACCGGCCTGATGACCTGGCCGTGGATGTAATTACCGGATTATTAAAGAGCGTCCCTCAGCTCGACCCTAAGAGAGTAGACGACCTGATCGTGGGTAATGCAGTACCTGAAGCTGAACAGGGGCTGCAGATCGGCCGCATGATATCCGTACGCGCACTGGGAATAGAAGTTCCCGGCATGACGGTGAACCGTTATTGTGCTTCCGGACTGGAAACCATCGCCATTGCGACCGCCAAGATCCAGTCAGGAATGGCGCACTGTATCATAGCAGGAGGGACAGAGAGCATGAGCCTCGTACCCGTAGCCGGCTGGAAGACAGTTCCCAATTACACTGTCGCCAGTACAACGCCGGAGTATTACCTGGGCATGGGATTGACCGCAGAAGCGGTGGCACGGGAGTTCAACGTATCCCGTGAAGACCAGGATGCATTTGCTTACGGATCCCATCAGAAAGCCATTAAAGCTATCCAGAACGGCTATTTTAAGGAAGGCATCCTCCCGATAGCCGTAAATGAAGTATACGTGGATGAAAAGGGCCGTAAACAGACCCGAACTTACACAGTAGATACAGACGAAGGTCCAAGAGCAGATACCTCTCCGGAGGCACTGGCTAAGCTAAAACCGGTATTTGCAGCGGGTGGTAGTGTGACCGCAGGCAACTCCTCTCAGACATCAGACGGTGCTGCTTTTGTCATCGTCATGAGTGAAACCATGGTAAAAGAGCTGAACCTACAGCCTATCGGCCGGTTGGTAGCCTGTTCTTCAGCAGGGGTACACCCTCGTATCATGGGTATCGGACCGGTGGCGGCCATCCCGAAAGCGCTTAAACAGGCAGGTAAATCACTGAACGATATTAACCTGGTGGAACTGAATGAGGCTTTTGCCTCCCAGTCAGTAGCGGTGATCCGTGAACTGGGCATCGATCCTGAACTGGTGAATATCAACGGTGGAGCAATCGCACTGGGACATCCTCTTGGATGTACCGGCGCTAAGCTGACAGTGCAGATACTCAGCGATTTGAAACGCCTTGATAAGAAATATGGCATCGTCACCGCCTGCGTGGGCGGCGGACAAGGAATTGCCGGCGTGATCGAACGATTATAGTAAAAGATATATAGTGAGTAGGGGTTGACTAATTTAATGGTAGTCAGCCCCTTTTCTTTTTGAGTATTATGCAATAAATAAAATAATCTGCTTGAATTTAAGTTTTTATTAATTTGGATCCGCAAATGGGACCTGTGTAAAAGCCTACATTAGTCATTTTTCCCTATATCAATACAACCATATCATAACTATCTATGGATCGCAGACAATTCCTTACGCTTCCTGCCAAACGCCAGCAAACAGCAGTCCAAGCGAAGACTACTGGCTTTCGTACTGATTCTGGCATTACAGCATATACAGGAGAATTTGGTACCGCCCAGGCAGTACACCTGCTAAAACGCACCATGTTTGGTTCCACTCCTGAAGATGTAGCATGGGCTAAAGGTCTGGGCATGGACGCAGCGGTAGATGCGTTGATCGATACCGTTACCCCTGTTACCACACAGCCATTAAATACATATGGAGAAGACGAAACCGGTATCGCTCCCGGCGCTACCTGGGTGAATTCAGCTCCCGCTCCTGAAGAAGGAGATCTTGACAGGAAAAGATGGTCTTCCTATAAAGCATGGTGGCTGAAGGTAATGATAGACCAGTCACGCAGTATCCAGGAAAAGATGGTGCTCTTCTGGCATAACCATTTCGCAACAGAAATGGATATGGTGAATGAAGCCCGCTATATATATAAGCACAACGTCATGTTGAGAAATAATGCTACCGGCAATTTCAAGGCATTGACCAAAGCTGTTACCCTCGACCCGGCTATGCTCAAATACCTGAACGGCTATCTGAACGGAAAGGAAAGCCCGGATGAGAACTATGGCCGTGAGCTGCATGAGCTGTTCACCGTGGGTAAAGGCCCGGATTCTGCTTATACAGAGGAAGACGTAAGAACTACCGCTACCGTATTAACCGGTTACAGGATCAATCCGCTGACAATAGAGTCTTACTTTGACTCTACACAGCACGTGATCACCAACAAAGAATTCTCCAGTTTTTATAATAGTAGCAAGATCACCGGTAAAACAGGTGCCGAAGGCGCCAGCGAACTGGATGATCTGCTGAATATCATTTTCGCGCAGCAGGAAGTATCAAAGTTCATCTGCCGTAAACTGTACCGTTTCTTCGTGTACTACCTGATAGATGATGCAGTGGAACAGAATGTGATCATACCACTGGCAGCGATCTTCCGTGCTAACAACTTTGAACTGAAACCGGTACTCAAGGCCTTGTTCAAGAGTGAGCACTTCTTCGATCCGTTAAATATGTCGGCGCTCATCAAGAGCCCTATGGAATTTGCCGTAGGTCTGGTACGTGAATATGGTATAGAGTTCCCGACAGACTATATGGCGGCTCATGAGTCTCTGGATGCTATCCGCCGCCATTGCGCCAGCATGCTGCAGGACATTGGAGATCCTCCACAGGTAGCAGGCTGGGAAGCCTATCGCCTGGCGCCTCAGTTTCATGAGATCTGGATCAATACAGACACCCTGCCTAAGCGTAACCTGATGACTGACTCCATCATCAGTACCGGCGGTTTCGGTGGTGTAAAGATCGATGTACTGGCTTTCACAGAAAAATTCTCAGATCCCTCCAATCCTGTTACGCTGATCCAGGACGCACTGGACCTCTTATACCGTATCGAATTATCTGACGCATCAAAGGCAAGAATAAAGAACATCATCCTGCTCAGTGGCCAGAGCCCTAACAGCGACTACTATTGGACAGATGCCTGGAATACCTGGAAATCCACTCCTACAGCTGCTAACCGCAACATCGTGGAAAGCCGCCTCCAGACACTGTACAAGTACCTGATGAATTTATCTGAATATCAATTAGCCTGATCTTAGAAAGACCTATTAACTATGAAACGCAGAGACTTCCTTAAATATTCCGCCCCGGCAACAGTTCTGCCTACCTTTATAAATGGATTTTCTGTAAAGGCTTTCGGCGCTTCATCGTTGCTGAATGCGTTGCAGAAATCTGCAGAAGATAATGACCACGTGTTGGTGATGATCCAGATGATCGGTGGTAATGATGGTCTTAATATGATAGTTCCGCTGGATGTATACGGGGATTATCAGAACGCCCGTAAAAATATCGCTATCCCCGAAGGAGCGGTATTGCCACTGGCCAACAATATTAAAACAGGTTTTCACCCTGCCATGACAGGTCTCCAGGACCTGTACGATAATGGTAAAGTGTGCGTGATCCAGAGCGTAGGTTATCCTTCTCCGGACTATTCCCACTTCCGCGCAATGGATATCTGGATGAGCGGTTCCGATCAGAACCAGATCCTCGAAACCGGCTGGGCGGGCCGCTACCTGGAAACACAGTTCCCAGGTTTCCCCGATGCTTATGAAGGCGCTGAGCCACTGGCTATCCAGATCGGTTCCCTCACTTCTCCGGTATTCCAGGGTAATGATGCAAATATGGCGGTGGCGATCTCCAGTTCTACCGACTTCTATAACCTGATTGAAGATATTAATGATCCAGTTCCTAATACCCATGCCGGTGTTGAATTGGAATATGTACGCCTGATCGCTAAGCAGTCCAATAAATTTGCTGACGCTATCAAAAAGGCCGCTGCGAATGTTACGTCACAGAGCCCTTATCCTGACAACAGGCTGGCAGAGCAGCTGAAAATAGTAGCGCGCCTGGTAGCAGGTGGTTTGAAGACCCGCCTCTACATGGTAACGCACGCCTTCTTCGATACACACGCTAATCAGACACAGTCCGGTGATACGACCAAAGGCGATCACGCAGTGCTCCTGGGACAGCTGTCGGATTCCATTAAGGCATTCATGGACGATCTGACCAAACTTAAGGCCTCCCGTCGTGTAGTGGGTATGACCTTCTCTGAGTTCGGCCGTCGTATCAAATCCAATGGTAGTATGGGTACCGACCACGGTGCTGCTGCTCCAATGATCGTATTCGGCGACTATGTGCTGCAGGGAGTACTCGGATCTTCTCCCGATATCCCTACAGAGACCAATGTGGCCGATAATATGCCTATGCAGTACGACTTCCGTTCTGTGTATGCTTCCCTGTTGGAACAATGGTTCTGCGTGGACAATGCTACATTACAGACCATTCTCTTCAAAGATTACCAGCGTTTGCCTATCGTGAGTGGTATCGCCTGCGGTACATTGACGAGCATTGACGATGTAAATAACGGCAGCAATAACCTGATCACCAACTATCCGAATCCGTTCGTGTCTACCACAAACCTGAAATATAAAACCAGGGGCGGACATACCCTGGTTCAGGTCTTTGATACCATGGGGCGTCTGGTGGCAACGCCTGTGAACAAGATCCAGCCTGCGGGGGAATACAGCATCACTTTTGATAGCGGTAACCTTGCCAGCGGTATCTTCTACGCACGTCTCCAGAACGGTGTATACCAGCATGTAAGATCTATGCTGAAGGTAAAGTATTAATAATCAGCACGAAAAATAGCCGAATGTCCATAGCAGCCCTGCTATGGACTTTTTTCATTATAAGTCCGTCAGCCAGCTATCAGCCTTTTCGCTCATCTATGGACTATTCGTACTCATAGGCAACATTGTTGCATTTATTCCATATCTTTGTTATCGTTCAAACTCATGATCTGAAGCATAAGGTGTTATACAGAATATTGGCTATCATGCTGTTGGGGGTATTTGTATTCAATACTACCCCCCGGGCATTTATACACCAGTTTTTCCCGCACCATGATACTGAAGATGAAGCTCCGGTAGCAAAGCATGGTCCCGCTTTGTCTGCTAAACACGTGCATTGCGGTTTCCTGCATATAGAGCCGGAACCTTATGAACACACCACTACGTTTTATCATGTACTGGTGAAAGAGATCTCCTGGCACTACGTCATCCCGGTTATCCCGGTTATTGAATACCTACCCTACAGAACACTTTCCCCTCGTGCGCCCCCGGCAATAGCCCTCGTTTAGTTTTTTACATACACTCTTATGAAAGGGCGTTCGCCCGTATTGTTACTATTATGGCAACTACAGCGTTGCTGTATAGATAATTGTCTATAAACAAATCTTTCTATGCACTATTTACGTGTCTTCATTATAGTTTTAGTTACCAGCTTGCTTACATATACCTCCGGTTTTGCCTCAATGTTAAATGGCGACGATGCCGGCAGTTCGCTTAAAGGAACAGTGACAGATAAGTCTTCTCATAGTCCTTTACCCGGGGCTACTATTTATTTGCCAGACCTGCATGTTGGTGCTTCTGCCAATGCGCAGGGTGAATATGAGATCAAAAATCTTCCTAAAGGTAAATTCCTGGTGGAAGTGCATTATATAGGCTATGCCGCATTTACAGAAACAGTACAGATCAACGGCGTTACACAACAGGACTTTACCCTGTCAGAGACGCTGCTTGAGAAAAATGAAGTGGTGATCACTGGTGTTAACATGGCCACTACCTTGAAAAAAACGCCTACACCGGTAAGTATTGTAAGAAGGGATTACCTGGATGCCAACATCTCTACCAATATCATTGATGCGATTGCCAAACTGCCAGGTGTAAGTCAGCTGACTACAGGACCGGCAATCTCCAAACCTTTTATCCGTGGTCTGGGATATAACCGTGTAGTTGTGGTAGGAGATGGTATACGCCAGGAAGGACAGCAGTGGGGAGACGAACACGGTATTGAGATCGATGATTATAATGTAAGCAAAGTGGAAGTGCTGAAAGGCCCTGCTTCCCTGGTATATGGTTCCGATGCGCTTGCCGGTGTTGTGAATATTGTTCCTCCTGGTAATGTTGCTGCCGGTCAGATAAAAGGTAATGTAGCGGCTAACTACCTTACCAACAATGGACAGATATCCTACCATGCGGATATCGCCGGCACCACAAAGGGAGGTCTGAGCTGGAGCGCTTTTGGTACACAGAAATTTGCCCATGATTATAAGAATAAATACGATGGTTATGTATTCAACTCCAAATTCAAAAACATCAACTACGGTGCTAGCCTGGGGCTGAATAAAGAATGGGGATCTTCCGTTCTTCGCTTTACTTCCTTCAACCAGGAATTAGGACTGGTAGAAGGTGACCGTAACGAGAACGGGCAATTCATCAAACCGGTCAACAACAATGGGGTAGAAGACGAAGCCGTAGCTACGAACGATGATTTTAAATCTTATAGCATCGGCGCACCGCGCCAGAAGATCACGCATAACAAACTGGTTTGGGATAATAATGTTTATCTGCATAATGGTGGCCGGCTGGCACTGACGCTGGGCTATCAGTGGAACCGCCGTAAGGAGCTGGGAAATGTATTGGCACCGGATGAACCGGACCTGTTACTGAAGTTGAATACATTCAACTACGGACTGAAATACTATCTGCCGGAAATGAATGGCTGGCAGACTACTATCGGAGTGAATGGTATGCAGCAGAAGAATAATATCGGTGGAGAAGAATACCTGATCCCGTCTTACGACCTCTTCGATGCCGGTGTATTCGCAGTAACCAGCAAAACCTTTGATAAACTGACAGTAAGCGGAGGTTTGCGTTTCGACAACCGCCATATGAATATTAAAGGGCTGCAGTTGGGTAGCGAAACAAAATTCGCAACCTTCGATCGTGACTTCTCCAATGTATCTGGTAGTGCAGGCTTAAGCTATGCCGCCAGCCAGCAGGTAACCCTGAAGCTGAATGTTGCCCGTGGTTTCCGTTCACCAAATATTTCTGAACTGGCAGCTAACGGTGTGCACGAAGGAACTATCAAATACGAATATGGTAACGAGGACTTAAAGCCCGAAGTGAGCACACAGGGCGATCTGGGACTTGAGTTTAACTCACAGCACATTTCCCTTACCGCCGGTGTATTCTATAATCACATCAGCAATTTCATCTTTGCCCGTAAGCTGGTAAATGCAGCCGGCACAGACTCTATTCCGGCTACAGATAATGACGCAGGATATTCCGCATTCAAATATCAGCAGAACACTGCCAATCTTTATGGAGGAGAATTAATGTTGGACATACATCCGCATCCAATCGACTGGCTGCATTTTGAGAACACGTTCTCTTATGTACGTTCATCTATCTCCAATGGCTCCGATTCTACAAAATATCTGCCTAATATCCCGGCGGCACGCTGGCTCTCTGAACTGAAAGGGAAGTTCAAAAAGGTAGGGGGTGCAATGCAGAATGCATACATCGGTGTACAGCTGGACAAAACATTTGCACAGAATGATGTCTTCTATGCATACCAGACAGAAACCGCTACTCCCGGATACGCTTTGTTAAACGCAGGTATCGGTACTGATTTCGTGAATAAAAAGAATAAGGTATTGTTCTCCCTGCATCTGGCGGCTAATAACCTGACGGATGTAGCTTACCAGAATCACCTCAGCCGTTTGAAATATGCTGCTGAGAATGAGGTAACAGGCAGGGTAGGCGTATTTAACATGGGCAGGACTTTCAGCATGAAAGTATCTATCCCGATTGATTTTAAGTGATTAGTTATTAATGATCAGACAACAGGAAATAATGTGGAAAAGCTGCATTATTTCCTGTTGCTGTTTATGGACAGTGCTGTCATGCAATGAATTCCGGCTATAAATGAAAAAGGCTGACCTTCTGAGGCCAGCCTTCTTTTTATTTACTTTCCGGCAACTTTGCCGTGTCTTCATCATAATACACAAAAAAGTAAAGATATATGACCCTGCTGATGCGCATCAGCCACGGTTGCAGCAATAGCAGTAGAACGCCATTCACGCCCAGCCAGATAAAGATGCTGTTGTCTGCCCATGATAAGCCAAAGATTACCCAGTAGGCAATTAGTGTTGCTACTGAAAAAGCTACGCCTAAAGCATAACTGACATACCCGGTACCAAACCAGAAACCTGTTTCCAGTTCGTATTTCTGCCCGCAAACGGGACAGCGTTCATGCATATCGAACGTCTTTCTAAGGTTGGTATATGCATTTTTCGTCTTAAACATATCTCCTCTGCGGCAATGCGGGCATTTCATAGATAGCATGCTCAGGAAGTAGTTTGGTCGCTTATTGCTCATGGGTGCAAAGATAAACTATCTCTCCGCAATCTGTAGCCTCTCTCCAATCTGTTGCCTCCACATTGCATAGTACAATCCCTTTTCTTCAAGTAACCTATCGTGTGTGCCTGTTTCTATAATGCGGCCTTTTTCAAGTACATAGATCCTGTCGGCATGCATGATAGTGGACAAACGGTGCGCGATCATAACGGTGATATGTTCTCTCGTGGAGGTAATATCGCGTACTGTATTGGAAATAGATTCTTCTGTAAGAGAGTCCAGTGCAGATGTTGCCTCGTCAAATACCAGCAGGCGTGGACGGCGTAATAATGCACGGGCAATTGATAAACGCTGTTTTTCTCCACCGGATATCTTCATACCGCCTTCCCCGATCACGGAGTTCAGGCCATTATCTGCCCGTTCCAGTAAGGTATTACAGCTGGCCTGTTTCATCACCTGCAGGATCTCTTCATCTGTGGCCTGCGGATTCACGAACAACAGGTTCTCTTTAATAGACCCGGAGAACAGCTGGGTATCCTGTGTTACGAAACCGATCTGGTACCTCAGCTCCTCGATATCTATCTTACGGCTGTCTACCCCGTTATAATCAATAGAGCCTTCCTGCGGTGAATAAAGACCTACCAGCAGTTTTACCAGGGTCGTCTTACCGGAACCGGAGGGGCCCACAAAAGCCACCGTTTCTCCCACATTGACGTTGAAGTTGATACCATCCAGCGCCTTAGAAGTGGCGGTCTGGTGTTTGAAACCTACATGTTTGAACGTCAGCTTGTCAATACGGTTGATCCGGATCGGATCAACCGGGGTAGGTTCTATTGGTGTGTTCATGATCCGCTCGAAGTTCAGCAGCGATACCTGTGCTTCACGGTAAGCCAGGATGATATTCCCTAACTCCTGTAAAGGCCCGAAAATGAAGAAGGAGTAAAGCTGAAGCGTAAACATCTGTCCTACGCTGACAGTATCCCTGTATATCATAAATAGGAGCAGGAACAGGATGGTCTGGCGCAGGAAGTTCACGAAAGTACCCTGTATAAAGCTGATACTGCGTACGCTGCGTACTTTCTTCAGTTCCAGCATCAGGATACGGATGGTGGTCGAGTTCAACCTGCCGATCTCCTGGTGTGTCAGCCCAAGGCTTTTTACCAGCTCGATGTTGCGGAGGGATTCTGTAGTAGCGCCCGCCAGCATGGTCGTTTCTTTGACGATGGTTTTCTGGATGGTCTTGATCTTCTTGCTCAGCACATTGATCAGCCAGCCCAGGATCAGGCTGCCGCCAAAATACACGAACACCAGGCTCCAGTGTACGCTGAAGGCATACACCATTACAAATATGACCCCAATGAGCGCCACGAACAATACGTTCACAAAAGAGGTGATGAATTTCTCACTATCGGTCCTCACTTTCTGCAGTACAGCCAGCGTTTCTCCACTTCTCTGGTCCTCAAACTGTTGATAAGGAAGCCTTAATGAATGGCGGAGGCCGTCAGTATAGATCCTGGCTCCGAATTTCTGGATAATCACATTCACAAAGTAATCCTGGAATGCTTTCGCAATACGGGACACCATGGCGACTCCTATTGATGCCAGCAGCCAGAAAATAACACCTTTTACATAATCGGATTGCGGACGTGGTAGCCCGTTGGCGGAGGAGTGCGGATGATTCGCAAAAAGGTCGACGATCCTGCCGAATATATAGGGATCCAGCAAGGAGAATACCTGGTTAATGGAAGCTAATAACAAGGCCAGTCCAATCAACCATTTGTAACTTTTCAGATAATATAAAAACAATTTCATGATACTAATGACAGTCTAGATGGCAAAGGTACATTAATATTGATGTTGCAACATGTTTGAGCTGTCACGGTAGAAAAAAATAGAGTAACTTAATACTCAGAATCGGTAACAGCTTATCCAGCACCAGCTAAAATCACCAAAACGGCATTCCTCGTCTGCATCTTTCTTATTGTTTTACGATCAGCCCCCTCCGGCTGAGCAATTATTAATTCTAACGTTTATGAAGACCTATGATGAGAAACACATCAGGAACATTGTATTATTGGGAGCCGCAAAGAGCGGAAAAACAACCCTTTGTGAAACCATGCTCTTTGAAGCTGGTATTATTCCCCGACGTGGTACCGTAGAAGAAGGGAACACCGTTTCCGATTACCACGACGTAGAACATGATCGGGGGAGCTCCGTCTATGCCACCTGCCTGCATACCGAATGGCGTGATTATAAGATCAATATTATTGACACGCCCGGACTGGAGGACTTTATTGGCGAGATTATTTCCTCGATCCGCGTCTGCGATACTGCACTGATGCTCCTGAATGCACAGTATGGAGTAGAAGTGGGTACAGAGCAGATATGGGATTATGTGGACAAATACCGCAAGCCAACTATTCTGGCAGTCAATCAGTTAGATGCAGAACAGGCCAACTTTACCCGTACAATGGATGAGGCGCGCCGCATTTTCGGTCCGGCGGTGACAATTATGCAATACCCTGTAAATCAGGGCGCCGGCTTCAACAGTGTGATCGATCTGCTGAAGATGACCATGTACCGTTTCCCTGAAGGAGGGGGAAAGCCTGAGAAGCTCCCTATACCTGATAGCGAAAAGGAACAGGCGGAGCGGCTGCATAATGAGCTGGTGGAAAAAGCTGCCGAAAATGACGACACCCTGATGGAACAGTATTTTGAAAAAGGTAACCTGGATGAGGATGAAATGAGACAAGGGCTGAAGATCGGGATGTTGAAACATGAGGTCTTCCCTGTTTTCTGTCTCTCCGCCATCAATAATATGGGAAGCGGCCGTTTAATGGGTTTCATCGACAATGTGGCTCCGGCGGCCGTCGACATGCCCCCTGAACAGGCAGAAGACGGCAGCGCTATTCCTTGTGATCCTTCTGCATCACCAGTCTTATTTGTGTTTAAAACCCTCCAGGAGCCCCATATAGGGCGCCTTTCGTTTTTTAAGGTACTGGCCGGCGAAATAAGGGCGGGGGCCGAATTGTACAATGAAAAAGGCAATACCGCAGAACGGCTGAACCAGTTGTTTATCACTGATGGCCGTAACAGGAATCCAACCGATGTATTACGCGCCGGTGATATTGGTTGTACCCTGAAACTGAAAAATACCCTCACCAATCATACTCTCTGCGATAAGCAATCAGGTAAGCAGGTGAAACCTATTGAATTCCCAACTCCCAAGGTCAGAGTAGCCATTGAGGCCACCAACAAAACAGATGACGAGAAACTGGGAGAAGTACTGGCGGAACTGCATATGGAAGATCCTACCCTGGAAATAGAATACAACCGCGAATTGAAACAGGTGATCCTGCATGGACAGGGAGACCTGCACCTGGCCCTGACGAAGTGGAGGCTGGAAAATACCTACAAGATGCATGTGGAATACTTTGCGGCGAAGATCCCTTACAGGGAAACCATCCGGAAACATGCTACAGCTACTTACCGTCACAAGAAACAATCCGGTGGCGCAGGCCAGTTCGGGGAAGTATTCCTCACTATTGAACCTTACTATGAAGGTATGCCGCCTTATAAGGAGCATCCCGTGCGCGACACAGATGAGATCGACCTTAACTGGGGCGGAAAGCTGGTGTTCAATAACTGCATAGTAGGAGGCGCCATTGATGCCCGCTTCCTGCCCTCTATCCTCAAAGGCGTGATGGAGAAAATGCAGGAAGGCCCGCTTACCGGCTCTTATGTGCGGGATATCCGGGTAAGCGTCTATGATGGTAAAATGCACCCTGTGGACAGTAATGATATCTCCTTCAAGATAGCCGGTATGATGGCGTTCAGAGACGCGTTTCACCAGGCTGCCCCGCAGTTGCTGGAGCCGGTATATGATATTGAGATCTCCGCGCCTGATGCGATGGCGGGAGATGTGATGAGCGAGCTGCAGAGCCGCAGAAGTATCATTACAGGTATGGATACGCAGAACAACTATCAGGTCATCAAAGCACGTACCCCGCAGGCAGAGCTGGACAAATTGTATGCAGCCCTGCGAAATGTTACGCAGGGTAAGGCTAAGATCAAAACTGCGTTTGCAGAGTATGCCCCCGTACCAACTGACTTACAGAAGAAACTGTCTGAGGACTATAAAAGTGCGGAACTGGTGGCATAGAGGCCTATTTGTCCCACCAGTCTTCTCTGTCCAGACTTCTGCAATGAATAGCTTCTGCCAGGTGTTCGATCTTGATCTGTTCATTGGCATCAAGATCTGCGGCGGTACGGCTTACTTTGAGGATCCTGTCATAGGCTCGTGCGGAGAGCTTGAGCTTCTGCATGGCGTTCTTTAGCAGGTCTTCGCCTTCTTTATTCAGCCGGCACACTTTTCTTAGCAGATTGCTGGTCATCTGTGCATTGCAGTAAATGCCCCTGTAAGCCCTGAATCGGGCGCTTTGTATCTCTCTTGCCATTAATACCCGTTCCCGTATAATTGCGCTGGGCTCCCCATCGGAATGGTCCAGCAGTGCGTGTACGGGCACGGGTGTCACTTCTATATGAAGATCTATCCTGTCCATTAAAGGGCCGGATACCCTGTTCAGGTACCGCTGTACAGAACCTGGTGCACAGGTGCATGCCTTCTCAGGATGATTAAAGAACCCGCAGGGACATGGGTTCATACTGGTAACAAGCATGAAGCTGGCTGGGAACTCTACAGACATTCTCGCCCGGGAAATGGATACCCTTCTTTCTTCTATAGGCTGCCGCATTACTTCCAGCGCCTGCCTGCTGAACTCCGGCAGTTCATCCAGGAATAGTACGCCATTGTGGGCCAGCGATATTTCTCCGGGTTGTGGAATGGCGCCTCCGCCGATCAATGCCGTATGACTAATCGTATGATGCGGGGAACGAAAAGGTCTTTGTGTAATAAGCGAAGCATCGGCTGGCAGTTTACCTGCTACAGAATGGATCTTGGTCGTTTCCAGCGCTTCCTGCAGGCTGAGCGGCGGCAGTATAGTACAAAGCCTGCGGGCCAGCATGGTTTTACCTGCTCCCGGAGGACCGATCAACAGCGCATTATGCCCGCCGGCTGCAGCTATTTCCAATGCGCGTTTAATGGTATACTGGCCTTTTACATCATTGAAGTCGATATCAAAATGCTGCTGCCCGTTGGCAAATTCCGCTCTCGTATCTACAAATACCGGCTGCAGGGTATCAGGCGCCTGCAGAAAATCGATCACTTCCCGCAGATGGGTAACGCCATAGACTTCCAGGTTATTTACCATCGCTGCTTCACGTGCATTCTGTGCAGGTACGATCAGTCCCTTGAAGCCTTCTTTCCGGGCCTGGATGGCAATAGGCAGCGCTCCCCGGATGGGTTGTACAGTACCATCCAGTGATAATTCTCCCATAATAGTGAATTGTGATAAAAGGTCCGCATTGATCTGTTCAGAAGCGGCGATCAGTCCCAATGCAATAGGCAGATCGTAGGCAGAACCGGCCTTCCTGATATTTGCCGGGGCCATGTTCACGACTGTCCTGAAACGGGGAAAACGGAAACCGATATTGATGATGGCAGATTCTATGCGCCGTTCACTTTCTTTGACAGCGCTATCCGGCAAGCCGACAATGTAAAACTGGGTACCTTTTTGGGCAACGTTTACCTCAATAACAATGGAAATGGCTTCTACGCCTTGTACGGCACTGCCGTAGGTTTTTACAATCATAGATAAGGATAAAATTGAGAATGAATAAATATGGATGCCGAATTTATTGAAAGGCTGGCATCCAATATTTATTCATTCTGTGCATTTTATTTTATCTCGTTCAGTAAGTCCAGTACCTTCTCTCTCTTGAGAATGAGATATCCTATCTTTTCCTTTGCCACACCATCTTTCAGTTGATATGTGAAGTATAGGTTGTCATCTATTACCTGCGATTCAAAATATTTAAAACGGATATTCTGTGCATTTTGTAATTCTTCCGCGATCTCATACAAGTGTGTGGACAGTATGAAGAGACAGTTGGTACTCTTCAGTAATCCATTCACCACGGCCAGCGAACAGTTCTTGGCATCTTCCACATTGGTGCCTTTAAACATTTCATCTATCAGCACTAACCATTTCCTGTTATCATTTATTTTGATGATCGTGTTCTTAATACGCTGTACTTCACTGTAGAAATAACTTTCTCCTTTGAAGATGTTATCCTGCACCTGGATGTTACTGAAGATCCCGTTAAAGAAACTCAGCTTCATACTTTTGGCAGGCACGCCCATGCCTATATGCGCCAGGAATACCGCTACTCCTACTGCCTTGATGAAGGTTGTTTTCCCCGCCATATTAGCCCCTGTCAGGAACAGGAAGTGCGACTGCGGTTTCATCGTGATATCATATGCCACCGGTTTTGACAGGATGATATGATACAGGCTATCCAGTTCAACAAAGGGATGAGGCGTGTCTTCAAAAACAGGGAATTGCAGATTGAAATGTCGCACTGCCTTTGCCATAGCATAATATGCGTCAAGACGACGATAGATATCCAGTAATTCGGAAATAGTTTTCCGTTGTCTTTTACGGATGTAATGGTCATACCGCAGGATCTGTACAAAGGATACCGGACCTCCATCACTTGCAGCTATAATATCATTGAATTCTTTCTGATATAACAGATGATGTGCCCTGTCCAGCAATTGCTTGAGTATCTTCGGCGTCTGATCTGTATTAAAGTTCTTTTCCAGCTGGCGGAATCCCTTCAGGAGGTTGAGCAACTGGGTAAAAGAAAATTTGATAAAACTATAGTCCGGTGAAAAAATGGTTTTAGTAAGCAGGGCGCTTACAA
Organism: Chitinophaga sp. CF418; assembly: GCF_900142925.1. Classification (GTDB taxonomy): domain Bacteria; phylum Bacteroidota; class Bacteroidia; order Chitinophagales; family Chitinophagaceae; genus Chitinophaga. The sequence continues at coordinate 799,662 of NZ_FRCN01000001.1, read as the reverse complement.
GCAAAGGAACACCTTCCGGATTGCTGATAGGTTCTATTTGCGCTTCCAGGTAATTTTCCATCACGACGATAGTGCCGTTACTGATAATATCTGCCGGCCAGCTGTCTTCCTGCTGCAGGATGTACTGCAACGCTTTCTGACGTTCTTCTATGGAAGCAATATCTTTTAAAGGATTGCTGTACAGGTACCGTAAGTAATCCTTGCCGCCTGTGGTAGTGGTAAAATCCAGTTTATGAAACAGCGAATATTCTTCTTCACGGTTAAAGATGGAGAGATCATAGTAGGTTGTTTTGTCCAGTTCCATGCACAGGTATTTTTAGTGAATATACGTATAATAGAAAAAAGCATTGGTATCATGATGATGCGCTGTTTCCGATAATATGTATAGATGCAATGCGCCGTCATTTCCATAAATGCAGAGGATGGTAATGTTACAAAAGAAAATGCTCTTATCAAATGAGCGATAAGAGCATTTTCCTTTATCTGTTGAATATGATGATCAACGGTTAAATAACAAACGTTGTCCTCTTTCTGCTTCATTGAAGCTGCCATTCTCATAAGCCAGGTGACCGTTCACAAAAGTGTGTGTAACAGCAGCCGGGAAAGTATGTTCTTCAAAAGGAGACCAGCCGCATTTGTAATACACATTCTGCTTGTCTACCATAGTAGCCTGTTGCAGATCAACGATCACGCAGTCGGCAAAGTAACCTTCCCGCAGGTAGCCCCTGTCTTTGATCTGGAAACATACTGCCGGTGCATGGCACATTTTTTCCACCACTTTTTCCAGGGTAATATTGCCCAGTGACACATGCTCCAGCATCAACAGCAGGCTATGCTGCACCAATGGAACGCCGGAAGGGGCCTGTAAATAGGGTTGATGTTTTTCTTCCCAGGTATGCGGCGCATGGTCTGTAGCAATGATATCCAGCCTGTCATCCAGCAATCCTTTCCATAGCGCATGTTTATTGTGTGCTGCTTTGATGGCCGGATTACACTTGATCAGGTTGCCCCGCGACGCGTAGTCATCGGCAGAGAAATGCAGGTGATGCACACATACTTCTGCAGTAATGCGTTTTTCTTCCAGCGGCAGCATATTGCTGAACAGCTGTAATTCCTTTTCAGTTGAGATATGCAGGATATGCAGCCTTGAATTGAATTTCTTGGCAAACTGGATAGCCGCGAGGGAAGACTCGAAACAGGCTTCTTCATTGCGGATGATCGGGTGATAGTCTACGGTGAGATTTTCTGCACCTACTTCCTGTTTGTATTTTTCCAGGTTGGCTTTGATGATCTTTTCATCCTCACAGTGTGTGGCGATCAGCAGTTCACTACCTGAAAAGATCTGTTCCAGTGTGATGTAATTGTCCACCAGCATGTTGCCTGTAGACGATCCCATGAAGATCTTAACGCCACAGATCTGATCTTTTTTGGCGTTTGTTTTCAGTACTTCTTCCACATTGTCATTGGCAACTCCCATAAAAAAGGAATAGTTTGCCAGTGAATGCTGTGCAGCAATTTTATATTTATCTTCCAGTAATTCCTGTGTAAGTGCCGCCGGCTGTGTATTAGGCATTTCCATGAAACTGGTGGTGCCTCCGGCAACTGCCGCGCGGGCTTCTGTATAGATGGTGGCTTTGTGCGTGAGACCGGGTTCACGGAAATGGACCTGGTCATCAATAACGCCGGGCAGCAGGTGTTTGCCTTCCCCGTTAATTTCTGTGTATTGACCGCTCACATTTAATTGTGGCGCAATTCTGGCGATACGGCCATCTTGTATATATACGTCCTGAACAGTAGTGGTGCCTTCATTGACCACTGATATATTGCGGATGATGTAATTCATGGCGCAAAGATAGTAAATAGACGATTTGTCAATAGACTAACTATACGCGATGGAAACTCAACCTTCCAGGTGGATGGAAAAAACGATCATTCTGGAATTCAGCTTGTCGATCACATTGGAGTAACGCAGATGTTCATCTTTCACATGTACGTTACCAATACCGTTACTGATCTTGAACTCGGGAGAGAAGATAAAGCTGGGGAAATAGAACTCGAATCCGGCTCCGAACTCATAACCATAATCGCTTTTTCTGATCTTCACCAGGTCTTCCGCACGGCGGGCCCTCGCATTGGAAGCGAGGTCGTAGTCATACTTCAGACCACCGATCGTATACACGCGCATGTTACCGATACGGTCTGATTTGAATTTCAGTTGCAACGGGAAGCTGAGCAGGATAGACTCAATATTCTTGGTCGTTTCCCTTGCGGGATAGTTCTCCTTATAATAAAGGTTCTTGGAGGCAAATAATAATTGCGGATTGAAGCGGATATCAAAGTTCTCGCTCAGGCGTACGTTTCCCAGTAACCCCAGGTTGAAGCCGAAGGTCCTTAAAGGTTCAGCCACCATGATAGAGTCCTGTTTGAGGAAGATTTCATCATGGTATAGCTTGAAATTGGAATTGTTGCCTGCAAGTGTGATACCAAAGTAATAGGGCTTGGCGTCATGTTCTTCCATGTTCATCACAGACTGCGCTTTCACGCTACCTGTATTCCATAGGATTACCAGAAGTACTAGCGGGATGCGCAATAAATAGAGCTGATGCCGAATGTGAGCTTTTTGCATGTTACTGCTTGGAAACCGGTATTAATTAAAATATTACACATTTCCTGACCTTGTGGGAACGCTTTCACTGACTCCGGCAGATAGGTATATGCTGCTTCGCTCCTGGCTATCCATTTCCCGATCAAAGGTGTAATATAACGAAAATATAAATTATATAATTGTTTAATAGGAAAAACAGTTGGATTGGAAAATTCCAATATTACCAGCTTTCCTCCCGGCTTGAGTACACGTAACATTTCTGCCAGTCCTTTTTCCAGATTCTCGAAGTTACGTACGCCGTATGCTACCGTTATAGCATCAAACGTCTTGTCTGGAAAACTTATTGTCTCACTGTCGCCCAGCTGAAGGGTTATTTTGTCGGATAGTCCCAGTTTATTGATCTTTTCACGCCCGTGAGCAAGCATGCCTTCGGATATGTCAATCCCGGTTATTGTATTGGGTTGCAGCATCTTATTTGCCATAATGGCAAAGTCCCCTGTACCGGTAGCCACATCGAGCATTTTCTTTGGCTGTAAGGCCTTTAATTGTTTCAAAGCCTTCTTTCGCCATTGGATATCAATGCCTAATGACATGAAATGGTTAAGGAAATCATAGCGGGGCGCAATGTCGTTGAACATGGTCGCTATCTGTTCCTTCTTGCTTAGTTCTGATGTGGCAAACGGTACAATCTTCTTATCTGACATAGCCCGCAAAGTTAGGAGAAAATAGAGAAATGCCGGCAATAAGTAAATTTTCATGAACTTTGTGCCCGAAGAGTAATAATATGATCATCAAGAGCGCAGAATATCTCATCAGTAATGTTGACTGGCAGAAATGCCCCACACCAAACCTTCCGGAATACGCCTTTATAGGCCGTTCCAACGTGGGGAAATCTTCCCTGATCAATATGTTGGCAAACAATGAAAAGTTGGCTAAAACGTCCGGAACACCCGGTAAAACGCAGCTTATCAACCACTTCCTGATTAATCAGGCCTGGTACCTGGTGGACCTGCCGGGATATGGCTTCGCTAAGGTGAGCCAGTCGCAACGCAGATCCTGGGAGCAGATGATCGAGAATTATCTCCGTAAAAGACAGAACCTGGTGAATGTCTTTGTACTGATTGACAGCCGTCATACCCCTCAGAAACTGGATATCGAGTTCGTTAACCAGCTGGGAGAGTGGCAGATCCCTTTCTCCCTGGTATTTACAAAAGCAGATAAGAGCACTCAGGCGGAGACCAGCCGGAATGTAAAGGCATTCCTGAATAAGCTCAGGGAAAGTTGGGAATTCCTCCCGGCCCATTTTGTAACCAGTACAGTGAAAAAGACAGGCAGAGATGCGATCCTGTCAAGTATAGACGAAATGAATACAGAGTTCCGGGCCATTGCCTAGCCCGGCAGTAATTGTTTAAGGTTTCACCCTTACATACACACGGCCAATATGAACATTGGAATGCACTGACAACAGGGATAATGTATCATTCCCGGTGATGTTGCAGCTGAATATCCGTGGATTCCATGGATCGCTGTCTGCCACCAGGTAGGGCTGATGATCGCTTTTCAGGGCCATCAGGAAGGTTTCCCTGGAGATCAGTGAGCCACGGTTGTAGGTGAGCATATTGTTACCATCGAATTTCAGGATCTCTGAAAACGTAGTGTCATGTTTGACCAGGTCATTACCCCCCGTCTGTTTGGAATACAGCAATTTCCAGCTGCCCTGCAGCTTTTGGGAAGAAGTGTCTGAGATAGTCTCTTTTTTGCACGAGGAGTTGGCAAATACTAACAGTAGTATGACAGTTATGTAGGCACGCATGTTGGACAGCTATTCAGTAAAATCAGTATAACAGTATATCAGTATAACAAGTATAAATTAAGGAATTTTTTTCAATTTAAAGAGTTTGGCCTGGAAGAAGAAAATGGCAATTGAAAGGACAACATCACATAGTGAGACCTGGCCTGCGTTTTAGACGGTTACCTTTACAAAGAGTTAACATTACAATATTTCACCGGAAATTCCGTTGTCACCTGTCTGAGGGTTACCTGGCCGGGGAAGGACGCCTTCCTGGTCGTCCTCCAACTGCTTATCTCCTGTTGTAACGTGTTTGCGGCCCATTTATAGCAGCTATTTCTAACATGTGTTGACCGTCCGTGTTGTGGGTTGCCAACATGGGGGTATATCTGTATCGGTTTTTCTGGGGGAAAAAAGCCCCCGGATGCGGAAGAGCGCATCCTGACAGCGGGGAAAGTAATATCAGCCTGCAGGCTTAGTTCACTACCTTATCCGCACAGCAGCTGCTGGCAAAGGCATCTGGTTTTGCTTTGAAGGCAAAGCCCATTCCCAGTATATAACCCATTGCTTCACGCAGGGCCAGGTTACTTTTGAACTGGGGGTTCGTGTTAATGTCTGCATGTACTTCCATGTCCACATCGTACTCAGTGAACATGTCACACAGTTCATAGGCGATCTCAATACTCTTCGCTACTTCAATGAGCATACGCTCCTTGATGGAATAAGAGTCGCGTGTTTTGTCATTGTGGATGAACATGAAACCTCCATGTCCTTCACGCAGGAAAACGATCACTGTTGCAAATTCTGTTTCTGCACCTTTTACCTGTGAGTCCGTGCCAATACACACTTTTAAGTGAAAGCCCTTTCCGGTTTCCCGGACAATTGCCTGGCGTACTTCTTCTTTAATGGGCAAATGAATCGGTTCGCCGTTGAATCTTCTCCATTTCATGATAATATATATGATTAGAGTGAATAGGCGTGGTCGTTAAGATTACATTTATGCCGTTCTATCGTGATAAATCCTTGCTGGTAGGGGAATACTGCAAGTAATATACAAAAATTAATCAGGAATCAGATGAGAGAAAGCAAGAAATAATGGCATATTATTCCGGAACGGATAGCATTTCACAGGGATTAATACCGGCCATTAGTCTTAATATTGGCCGGTACTCAGCAACACCAGCGTACAGGCTTCCATTGTCTCAATGCCTTTACTGCCGGCTATTGCAGCCAGTTCTTCATTCTCCGTACCCGGATTAAAAATAATGCGCTTCGGGTGCAGCTGCAGGATATAGTCGTAATACTCCCGTTGTAGCACAGGGTTCATATACAGGGTAACGGTGTCCACATTTGCCGGTACCGGATGCTCTTTCGTAACGGGGGTATCGCCTATCTGTGCCTCCTTTTTGCCGATAGCAAGTATAGGATGGCCATTTGCTGCCAATCTGGATACTGCCAGGTAGCTATATCTCGCCGGGTTGGGAGAAGCGCCTAATACAACCGTGAATTTCTTATCGTTCATAACAATCCTTTTAAATGTACCCGCCAGGGTATAAACCCCGGCAGGTACTTTCTATGTAAGAGCAAACATTAAACCATAATGATCTATATAAGATGATACCGACGCCTTGGCAGTTGCCCGATAATATTTTCCATGGCAGACTGAAGCTCAGGATATTCAAAAACAAAACCTGCCTGCGTGGCGCGGGTAGGCAGTACCCAGCGACTTTTCAGCAGCAGCTCTGCTTCTGTGCCAATAAGTCTGGCCCCGATACGCAACATCCAGGTGTAGGCCGGCAGGCCGAAAATATGCCCTGCCGCTTTCCGTAATGTCTTCATAAACTGCCGGTTGCTGACTGGATGAGGGGCGGCGCAGTTAAATACGCCATCCAGCGCAGGATGTTCATACAACCACTCCATCATCCGGCATACATCGGCGATATGTACCCAGCTGAATCGCTGCCTGCCGCTTCCCTGGTAGCCTCCCAGCCCGAATTTGGTCAGGTTGAGGTAAGGCTCCATGACGCCTCCCTGGTGACCAAGGGTAACGGCTATACGGAGGATGCCTTTGCGGGTGCCCGGCGTCTCTTCGGCATTAAAGGCCGCTTCCCAGCGCTTGCATACCTGCACGGAAAAATCGTTTTCCATCTCTCCCGTAAATTCATCCATAGGCCGGTCTTCCGCATGCCGGTAAATAGTGGCGGAAGCAGCATTGATCCATAATGCCGGTGGATGTTGCAAGCTCCGTATAGCAGCTCCCAGCACCGATGTGGCATTCGTCCTGCTGTCAAATATCTCCTGTTTGTTTTCTTCCGTATAACGGCAATTCACACTCTTCCCCGCCAGGTTGACCAGCAGATCTGTATTTTCCAGCTCCTTTGACCAGTTTCCCAGGGTCTTGCCATCCCATTTGACATAACTTACCCGGCCATGTCCGGCTATAGGATGACGGGTGAGAATAACAATGTCATTATCGCTGCCAAAGTATTCGATCATGCCTGTACCAATGAACCCTGTTCCTGCTGCAATGACTATTTTTTTATTTTTCATGGTAAGTGGATTAATACTGTTTCTGAACTTTCAATAAAAAGTGAAACATATAGGTAAAAAAATATTACTTGAATAATTTTATAAGCGTTCCATAGAACCAGCTTTCCTCAGACTTTACAAAGGAATTGATCACCTTATCTGTCTGGTGGGCAAACTTATTGATCCCCTGGATGGAGTCTTTGAAGGCTTTTACGTGTTTATCTTTCGCATCTCCTTCTACATCCTGCAATTGGTTCAGGGTCTTGAGAATAGGATCCAGCTCGCGGCGTTTTCTCTCCCTGGCAATCTCGGTGGCAACCTTCCAGATATCCTTCTCTGCGGTAAAATATTCCTTTCTCTCCCCGGGTATCAGTACACGGTCTACCAGCCCCCAGTTGATCAGTTCCCGCACATTCATGTTTGTATTGCCTCGGGAAATATTCAGTTCCGCCATGATATCGTCGGCGCTCAGCGGATCAGGCATGACCATCAGCAACGCATGGATCTGGGCCATGGTACGGTTAATACCCCATTGAGCTCCCAATGATCCCCAGGTTTGTATAAACTGCGCTTTTGCTTCTGCCAATTTCATGTAATCCTTCTTTTCGTTACTCAAATGTAATGTTAAGTTATTGAACTTTCAAAAGAAAGTGAAAGAGAGAAGAGGTCTAACCAGGTAAGAAATAATCGTGTTTGTTGATTTTCAGCCGTTTTACCGGCTGGAATGCAGGGCAACTCTGTTACCATCGGGATCAAAGAAGATGGCGTAATATCCCAGGTCCTGTAGCTCAGACACCGGGCGTTTATCCAGCTCTATCTTGCCGCCTGCGGCTTCCACACGTTCCAGCACATCTGTGAGGTCATCGCCGGCATGCAGGTAGATCAGCGTACCACGCTGGCTGGGAAAATATTCGGAGCCCTGAACAATGGCTCCGCCAATACCATTATTTTGTTTGTCGAACAGAAAAAATGCTGTCCTTTTCAGACCCAACTGTTCTTCAGGCATTTCATAGTTGAATATTTTGCTGTAAAATTTCCTTGCCCTGTCAAAATCATGTACAGGGATTTCGAACCAGCTTAACGCATTCTTAGGAATCTCCATTGATCAATTAGTTGTTGGGGAGCAACTTAAATTTAATCATTTATACAGCAATTCCCAAATTCTGATGCTGAATAACAGTGTGTTAAGATGATAGGGGAGGGATCAACGAAAAGAGGCGTCCCGTGTAACCGGAACGCCTCTTCTATAGTTAGTTGTTAATGTAGTAATTATACCAGCATAGTTACCGGATTTTCCAGGTAGCTCTTCAGCGTAGCCAGGAAACGTGCACCTACAGCGCCGTCCACGCTACGGTGGTCACAGCTCATGGTCAGCTTCATGATGTTCACCACTTTGAACTGTCCTTTCTCGGAAACTACTGTTTCTTTGATACCACCAACAGCCAGGATTGCGGAATCCGGTGGGTTGATGATAGCCGTGAATTCATCGATACCCATCATACCCAGGTTGGAGATAGTGAAGGTATTGCCGGAGAAATCCTGTGGCTGCAGTTTCTTGTTCTTCGCTTTGTCGTACAGTTCTTTCGCTTCACCAGCTATCTGGCTCAGGGTTTTCTGATCAGCAAAGCGGATCACCGGAACGATCAGACCATCTTCGATTGCCACAGCGGAACCGATATGTATGTGATGGTTCTGGCGGATGAAGTCTCCCATCCAGCTGCTGTTCACATCAGGATGTTGACGCAGTGCCAGGGCGGAAGCCTTGATCACCATATCGTTGAAGGAGATTTTAACCGGAGACACTTCATTGATAGCTTTACGTGCTTCAATGGCTTTGTCCATATTGATATCTACTTTCAGGTAGAAGTGAGGTGCAGAGAATTTGCTTTCGCTCAGGCGTTTAGCGATCACTTTACGCATCTGGCTTAACTGAACATCAGTGTAACCTTCCTGACCTGCCGGAGTGAATGCAGCAGCTTTAGCGGCTGGAGCAGCACCTGGTTTAGCGGCAGCTGGAGCTGCGGATGGAACATAACTGTCAACATCTTTCTTCACGATCCTGCCACCGTCGCCGGAGCCAGTCACTTTGTTGATGTCGATGCCTTTTTCTTCAGCCAGTTTCTTAGCCAGCGGAGATGCTTTCACACGTCCATCTTTGCTTTCTGAAGCTTCAGGTGTAGCTGCCGGAGCTGCAGATGCAGCCGGAGTAGCTGTTGATGCTGCCTGTGCGGCTGGTTTTGCACCACCGGCGCCTTCTGCTGCGAGGATCGCATCTACATTGGTGCCTTTTTTACCTACTATTGCGATGATGCCGTTTACTTTAGCAGCGTCACCTTCTTTTACGCCTACATATAACAGTTCCCCGTCAGCGTAACCGATCACTTCCATGGTAGCCTTATCGGTTTCTACCTCAGCCAGCACATCGTCACTCTTCACGGTATCGCCTACTTTTTTATTCCAGGCTACGATCTTACCTTCCGTCATGGTATCGCTCAACAGCGGCATACGGATAACGGTTGCATTTTTCAGCGCTTCTGCAGCAGCTGCACTATCAGCACTGCTGGCTGCCGGGGCAGGAGTAGCTGCTGGAGCTGCCTGCGCTGCAGGCTTGGCTTCCTGTGCCGCCTGGCCATTATTATTACCACCACCGAGTAAAGATTTATAATCTTCTCCTGGTTTTCCTACAATTGCTATAATCTCGTTTACTTTAGCAGCCTTACCTTTCTCGACACCAATATATAATAGAGTACCTTCCACATAACCCATCACTTCCATGGTGGCTTTATCTGTTTCCACCTCAGCAATTACATCGTCTGCTTTTACGGTATCTCCTACCTTTTTATGCCATTCCGCGATCACCCCTTCAGTCATTGTGTCACTCAAAAGGGGCATTCTGATAACTTCTGCCATAGTATTTTTCCAAATTTTGCCCAAACCTACAAAAGAAATGCGAATTGTGAAAGTTAGATTACAGAAGATATTTCTGTAAACCCCTTAAAAATCCAGTTCCATATTCAACTTATCTTTCAGTTCCTTTATCAGCGGATATTTTTCTGTCATCTTCTGGAACTGTTCACGGCTGGAAAGTGGCGCGGGGCCAATATCCATCGTCTGCTGGGTCTCATCGAGCTGTAAGGTCAGCACGATGGCCGGGTTATGAAACTTTTCTTTGAAGAAAGCCGAAATAGAAAGCTTTTCTTCTTCCATGAAGCGGAATTGCACAATATTCCTGCTTACAATGGCTATTTCCTCAGGTCCTGCCAGATTAATAACAGCCAGCTGAAGATTGCTCACAACTGTCATTTTGTTAGCCTGTCTGAAAGTATCTATGAATTCCTCCCAGTATACATGGAGCGCTCCCAGGGTGATAGGGATGATCTCCCGTACCGATTGCACTGTTTGTTTTGCTGCCAGCGCCTCCTTCATGGCGGCAAGACCGGTCAGTTTCGGTTGAGGACCGGCAGCCTGGCCCGGTCGGGGCGCAGTGGCCGTCGTTGACGTTACAGGCGCTGTAGCGGGCTGCACCGGAGGTGCTTGCCGTTGTACAGGCTGTACGGGCTGGGCAGCTGTTTGTTGTATATGCTGGTTGACAGCCGGAGGGGGTGTCTCAATGGTCAGTCTTGCTTCATTGGCAGCTATGGAACCGGTAGTAGCCGACTGGCCTGCCATCGGCTTAGGTCCCGGCGCCGCCTGTATAAAGGAAGACCTCAGTTTCTGAGGTACGGCGCCATCAGCTACCAGTTTTTTTTTTACTACCTCTCCGGTTTGGTCATCGCTGACTAAGGTAACGGCTTGCTGAAGGAAACATAGCTTGATCAGCGCCATTTCCACATGCAACCTTTTGTTGCGCGCCATCCTGTAGTTGATCTCCGTCTCATTCAGCAGGTGCAGTGCCGTGATCAGGTAAGACGGGCTTACCTTGCCGGACATCTGCTTGTACCTGTCCTTGAGATTACCGGATACTTCCACCAGGTGCAGCACCTTTTCTTCCTTGCTCATCAGCAGGTTACGGAGAAACTCCGCCCAGCCGTTCAGGAAGTTATCTCCCTCAAAACCTTTCTGTAAGATCTCGTCAAATATCAACAGGGCAGTGGCAACATCCTGTTGCAGCACGGCCTCCATCACTTTAAAGAAATAATCGTAATCCAGGATGTTCAGATGCTCCAGCGTGTTCTGGTAAGTCAGGTGCCCGCCGGTGAAGCTGACGATCTTATCCAGTGTGCTGAGTGAGTCACGCATACAGCCATCCGTTTTCTGCGCCACCAGGTGCAGTGCATCAGATTCTGCCTGGATATGCTCCTTTTGACAAATCTCCTGCAGATGGTCTACCGTATCCTGGATAGTGATACGTTTGAAATCAAAGATCTGACACCGGCTCAGGATAGTCGGAAGGATCTTGTGCTTTTCTGTGGTAGCCAGGATGAAGATGGCATAAGAAGGGGGTTCTTCCAGCGTTTTCAGGAACGCATTGAATGCGGAAGAACTGAGCATGTGAACCTCATCTATGATGTATATCTTATATTTTCCCGCCTGAGGTGCGAAACGTACCTGCTCTACCAGCGTCCGGATATCATCTACGGAGTTGTTGGAAGCAGCATCCAGCTCGTGGATATTGAAGGAGCTTCCTTCGTTGAAAGAAGTACAGGAATGACATTGATTACATGCTTCTCCGTCAGGCTGCAGGTTCTCACAGTTGATTGTTTTGGCCAGTATACGGGCACAGGTTGTTTTACCCACACCTCTCGGACCGCAGAACAGGAAGGCATGTGCCAGCTGATTGTTACGGATCGCATTTTTAAGGGTGGTCGTAATATGTGATTGTCCGACTACGGTTGAAAAATTCTGTGGACGGTATTTACGGGCTGAAACGATAAAATTCTCCATATATACAACGCATTCGCGAGGGCCGAAAGTACAGAAAATTGTCCATAGTCCCTAGCCGCTGCCCCATAGTTCATAGTACCTGCCGGGATGGTAACTACTTACATATTAAGAAAAGTAAACCGTCAATGAGCAACAGACAGCTCGCTGAAGTCAAGACAACGATAAAGAAAGGCTTTTTTCATCAGTACAATGCTGTTATTGTAATGGTCAGATACGGCAGTGCTGATCTCGTGCATAGCTTCCAGTTCTTCCGGCAATGGCAGGTGTTCCCGTAGGTAAGGATACTGGTATTGAATAAAATGCGTCACCTTTTGCTGCAGGTCCGGTTCCCACTGGTCGCTGATATGATGCTGAAACAAAAGATCCTGCAATAACTGTTGCAGTTGTTCCGCCTCCTGCCGCAGCATCTGGAGCCGGGGATCCGTTTTTGACGGGGGAGTATCATTACCGCTATAAAAGACCGGAATACTTTCGATAATGATGGCAGCTATTTCATTGAGCGCACCCGCCCTGGTCTGATGTGAAAGAATACGTTTGTACTGTTCCTGCAAGTTAGTAGCTGCTTCCAGTGCCGTTTGCAGCGCAAAGGTATAATGATAACGAAGGGCGAGCAGGTCATGTTCCTGCAGCCATTCCCCGTCCCTGCTGATCTGCTGCTGCAATTTATCCAGTATCCTCGATGCTTCATTACTGCGGTACTGCACATTCCCATAAGTGAATTGCGTTACCTGGATCTCTCTGCAGACAATCGCCTGTAAGGTAGCCGCGTCCTGCACATCCCGGAAGTAATGACGGATCTGTTGGCGGTGTTCTTTTGCATATAGAGTAGAAAGGGTGTACAATGTTTGTTCTTCCTCAGAAAAAGGTTCCAGTCTGCCGGAAGGAATGTCAGAGAAAGGCCTGTCGTCGTAATAGTTGTTATACGGAGCAGGAAAAGTATACTGCTCATGGAATGCTTCAATCTCCCTGATAAGATCTTCCGCAGGCTCCCAGTGTCCGGGCGTTTCTTCCGGCGTCAGTACCTGGTAGACCTGCCGGGACATCTGCTCCTGTAATCTTTCCGCATCATGAAACAGCGTCCATGCACTTTGCATGATCGTCACTCCGGGAATGTTGGCCGCCTGGTAACGTTGTTCGCGTTCCTCCTGTGTAGGATGCGATGCCCAGTGATCACGGAACTGCACCTGGCTTTTCACCGTAGTGCCGAATTGGTCGTCATTATACTGTGGCAGTTGTTGATGGTCCAGGGGAGTACTGTGCTGTTTCGCATGATATTTTATGAGCATGCTATGCGCTTCATAAATATTCCGGATGAACCGCTGTTGCCGCGACCACGTCGTTACGCTTTGCAGCAGCTGCTGAAAACAGGCATTGCTCATTTCTGCCCGGCGCATGGCAGAAATGGCGGTGTCTGTCCCGCAGATAGAAAGCGCTACTTCATCGGCATTAAATTCCATTTCACGGCTTAAGCGCATATACTGCCGGTTGATCAGCGCATGCATATTCCGGAAAAGATAATGTAAGCCTGCCGCCAGTATCACAAACAGGCGGGATAACAATGCCGCTAACAGTCCTTTGTTGGAAAGCCATATGATAGCATTCCGCCAGCTTTTATTTTCGTAGAGAATATTGTAAATGATCCTGTTGATCGTATATACGTGCAGGACCAGTTTCATACTGCGTTGTGAGAAATGCCCGAACTCGTGTGCCAGCACCATTTTAAACTCACTGATATTAAGGCTGTTCACCATGCCGAGTCCTATCACCAGGTTTTTGTCTGCTCCACCGAAAAGCCCCATAATACCAGGAGAGTGAAATACCACTGCATTGACATCTGGTACGAGATAGACTTTTTTCGGCAAGGGGGCCTTTGCCTGCTTTACAAGTTTGTGTATAAAATCAAACAACACAGGTTGTTCTTTCTCTGTAACAACGGTACGGTAGGGCACAGCGGTCTTATGCCAGCTAAAGAGGAACAGCACAATGAAAACTGCCTGCAAAATGCCTATTAGTACCAGCACGGCACCTGCCATGGATACAAATATGCCGGAAATGCCATGGTAAGAAGCGTAGACAATAAGCGTACTTCCGCTCCAGGTACAGGCTGCCGTCAGCAGTAAAGAGCATAATAATAAAATGATATAGGTCACATAAAACAACAGGACACCGCCTGTCATTCGTAGCACCTCTTGTTTAAAGTACATACCTGACGTCATATTGCGTATAATTCACAATAGTTTTGGGAGCCTCCGCATTGGCTGTTGGACATAGTATTAACAGGTAATAGTGGAGTGTATCAGCTCATGATAAATATACTCCTAATTTCTCTGCCGGAACATAACACGAAAGGGAAATAATTTTCCATCTCACAGCTTTTAATTAAATTCGGTACATCAATGTAGCCTGTTAAAAGACCGGGTTTAGAAGAGTCAGGAACTCTTAATTGATTGTTAGTTTAACGCCACGCCAACTTTATTCATCTTTTAATTGCATACGATGTATCTATCGCTTGCTTTTGGATTAATCCCATATACACTCTTCCTGTTCGTGATTGTAAATACCCCATCAGTAAACGACATCACTGTTCCGGCAGTTATTACTGTCATTGATTCATCATTTTTATTGCCTGTGCTGTTGTTCGCGTTTGTGCTTGTTCTCTTGTATTATGTCTGGCATCTCCGAAAACAAATAATACACATAAATCGTACCGGGAAAGAAAAGATGGATACCCGTTTGAATATCATCAATAATATCAGCCAGGAAATGCGGACGCCTTTGAATGCTATTATCGGGTTTAGTGAACAGCTGTCTTATACTGCGCTGGATTATAATCAGCGGGAACTGCTGGGCACTGTTGAAAATGCAGCCGGTATGCTGATGCAGATACAACAGAATATCCAGGAGCTGGGCTGGTTACAGAAGGGGAAGTTGCATCTTGATACTTATCCTTTTTCGCCTTATAAAATATTTGATACTGTTACCGCTAAACTGTCTTCCCGGGCGCACAACAAACATCTCATGTTTGAAGTTTCCTGCGAAGGAGAACAGCAGCTGGAAGTGAGTGGAGATGGTGAACGTCTCAGCCGGATCCTTTTCTGTCTCGTGGAAAATGCTATTAAATATACCGATACCGGTAGCGTACACTGCTATATGCAGGTAGAAAAACTGGTATCAGGAGACGTACAGGTAAATATCCGGATAAGCGATACTGGCAGCGGTATTACGCAGGAAAGACTACCCTTTATATTTGATCAATATATGTACAACAGGACCTCTGCTGCAGGCGTCCTGCACGGAGCCGGATTGGGACTGGCGCTTGTCCGGGCGCTGGTGGAATTACACGACGGTCAGTTAATCGTAGAGAGCACACCGGGAAAAGGCAGCTGTTTTTCCTGCTCCCTCAGCTACCGGGGCTTACCTCCGCCGCAAACCATCGTCGTTACCCAGCAGGAGGTTAGCCAGATGACCGGTCAGTTTATGAAAGATCGGTATATACTGGTGGCAGATGATCAGGAAATGAACCTGATCCTCATGGAAAAGATCCTGACCCGCTGGCAGTGCAGATTTGATAAAGCGCCAGACGGGGTTGCCGCCTACGAATTATTTGTCTGTAATAATTACGATATGGTGCTGCTCGACCTCCAGATGCCCCGTATGACCGGAGTAGAAGTGGTAAAAAGGATACGGGAAGATAAAGAGCCCGCCAAAGCACGGGTACCCGTGCTAGCCCTGACGGCAGATACTACCATGCCCGGTAACCGGGAATTCATTGATGCGGGGTTTGATGATTACCTCCTGAAGCCTTTCCGGGAAAAAGAGATCTATAATGTCATTATCCGGCATCTCCGGCCCCTTCCTGTTATTAATGTCCCCCGTTAGAGAAATGGCCGTTCCAACTCTGTAAGGAGCGCCATGTTGCACCCCGGGGAGTATGTTTGTGCAACCGTTAAAGCATAGGATGACGGTGGAATTCTTTTGTCCTGTCAAAAAGATAGCGATAGGTAATAAGCTTACGGCTGGGCCGAGTACCCAGGCTTTCGGCAATATTCAGCATTTTAGGATTAAAGTCACCTATCCATTGCAGCTCATACTGCCTGTAGGAAAGTGTACCCTGTATCACCTTGGCTCCTTCTACGATCATAAAAGCATCCACTCCCTTACCCTGAAACTCTGGTACCACACCAAATACTATCCCCGTGAATTTCTTACACTTCTTCATCAGTTTCATGTACACAAACTGTAGTTTCTGGAAGAGGCCGAACTTTCCGTTCATATGTTTGAAAAACTGGTTCAGTTCCGGCAGGTTCAGCCAGCAGGCAACAGGTTCATTGTTGTGATACGCAAACCAGACGATCTTTTCGTCCATAGCGGGAGCCATCTGTTTGAAGATATTCAGTGCCTGTTGTTTGGTAATATCCTTACCGCCTTCATGCCTGGCCCATGCCTTGTTGTATATAATGGTGAAATCCTCTGCGTATTTTTCCAGGTTCTTCTTATTGATATATTCCGCATGAAAGGCAGGATCCTTTGCAATGGCTGCATGCCGTGCGAAGAATTTATCCTGCAACTGTGTATCTACACCCATGGAATAACAGATCTGCTCGAAAAACGGCTTGAAGCCATATGTCTCCATCAGCTCTTTATAATAAGGCGGATTGAAGTTCATACCGTAAAGCGGCTCATAAAATCCTTCTACCAGCAATCCCCACCAGCGGTCACGCTCCCCGAAATTAATAGGGCCGTCCATTGCTCCCATACCCCTCTCTTTCAGCCAGTCGCGGGCAGTATCAAACAGCAGGTTGGCGGCTGCCTGGTCATTGATGCAATCAAAGAATCCAATACCACCTGTCGGTTGGGTATCTCCTTTTGTCTTGTATTTTTTATTTACAAAGGCGGCAATACGCCCGATCAGTTTACCGTTTTTATCCTTCAGGATCCAGCGTATACATTCCCCCTGTCTGAAAGCTTTGTTCTTCTGGGGATCGAATACCTGTTCGATATCTTTGTCCAACGGCCGTATCCACTCAGGAATATGTTTGTTCAGGACCACATGTGTGTTAAGAAATTGCCTTGCTGTCTCTTTATTATTTACGATCACCAGTTCCATAGGGAGCTAATTTGAGGTGCAAAAATAGTGTTTAAAGTCGATAGTCGATAGAGTGGAGGAAATGGGACCTATAAGTACGCCATTTGTCGATAATGGTTGCTAATGCAGGTACTTTTAACATTTATTTTTCAAATGGACAATTACTTTTATAACGTGTCTGTAGCTAGATAGTGTCCCGGCCTTTCATAATCCATTTACCCACTTATGCTTAAAAAGAAAAGGTGGCTGCTGCCTACCATTGTTATTCCTGTCCTTGCGATCTGTTATTTTCTGTTTTCTGGTAAAGCTGCCGACAGCAGCATTACTGCCAAAGTACGTAAAGGTAGTTTCCGTGATGTTGTAAACAGTTCAGGAGAACTGGAAGCGGAAAATACTGTCTACGTCTCTGCACCTGCAGATCTGCAGGCAAACCAGATCTATGATGAGATCAAGATACAGGATATGGTGGCCGAGGGGTCCCATGTAAAAGAAGGCGATTACATTGCCACACTGGACCCAACGTTGGTGAATAAACGCATCAGCGACGCGCAGCTATCTTTCGAGAAGTCGAATTCAACAGTCACCCAAACGGCACTGGATACAGCACTTACTTTAAGGGAGGCTCGTGATCAGATGACCAATCTTCAATTCCAGATGGAACAGAAAAAACTGGCCCTGGAACTGAGTAAGTACGAGCCTCCCGCTACCATCCGACAGGCAGAGATAGACCTGGAAAAGGCGCAGCGCGACCTGGTACAGATGAAAGACAATTACAAGATCAAACAGCAACAGGCTGCCACAAAGATGGTACAGGCACGTCGTGAAGCAGACGAATTCGGCCGGCAGATAGGAAGGTTGGAAGAACTGAAAAGCCGCTTTATGATTAAAGCGCCAAAGAATGGATTGCTGGTATATATCAATGACTGGGCCAGCGGTGGTAAAAAGAAAACCGGCTCGGTTGTACGCTCCTGGGACCCGCGCGTAGCCATGCTTCCGGACCTCTCCACCATGTTGTCCAAAGTATATATCAATGAAGTTGACATCAGTAAGATACACCAGGCACAGAAGGTGACAATGGGACTGGATGCATTCCCGGAAGTGAAGATGGAAGGGATTGTGAAGACAGTAGCCAATATCGGTGAGACCCGTCCTGGCGCTACTGCCAAGGTTTTCGAAGTAAATATCAAACTCAATAAAGTGGACTCCATTCTGAAACCCGGAATGACCACCTCCAATAATATCCTGATCAGTGAATTGCCTGGTAAACTGATCATCCCGCTGGAAGCCGTTTTCGCCAGCGGTAAAACCAGTTATGTTTATAAAAGCAAATCAGGTAATATTTCCAAACAACAGGTAGTACTGGGTAAATCCAATGATGAAGAAGTGATTGTTGAAAAAGGACTGACGGAAGGAGAGGTTGTTTATCTCTCTGAACCGGCATCAGCAAAAGACATGAAAATAACGACATTAAAATAATGTAATGCTGGACCGTAATTTCAACAACCTATATATCGCCCTGGATTCCCTCGGTGCGAACCGGCTACGTTCTTTCCTCACTGCACTTGGAATTATTTTCGGTGTAGCTGCGGTCATCGCCATGCTGGCCATCGGCAGAGGCGCACAAGCGGAGATCCTTGAGCAGATGAAGCTTGTAGGTGTGAATAACATTGTGATCAAACCTAAGGCAGAAGAGAAAAAAGAAGAAGAGCAACAAAAGGGATCAGACGAAAAATCAGGACCTAAAACTGCTGCCACAAAGAACCGTTTTTCCAAAGGATTAAGCCTTGAAGATGCACAGAGCATCCGCCGCATCATTCCCACTGTAGCCGCTATCAGCCCGGAGATGATCCTGGAGCAGGATATCATCTACGGTAGTAAAAGCAGCAAACTGAAAATAGTTGGAGTTGAGCCGGCCTTCTTTGAGATCAACAACATTAAGATCGGTGCAGGCACGGTATTCAATGAGCGGCAACGCGTGGCTGGTGAAGGCGTATGTATCATCGGCAGTGATGTAAAACGTAAATTCTTTATCTCAGAAGATCCGCTTGGAAAAACTATTAAATGCGGAACACAATGGCTGAAGATCATTGGTGTAACAGAAGAAAAGACAATCAGCAAAGCTACCAAAGACAACCTTGGTATCAGGGATTATAACCTGGATATCTATATACCTATTCAGACATCGCTGATCCGTTACAAGAATCCTTCCCTGTACCTGGGATCAGGTGATAACGGAATGTTCTTCGGAAGAAATAATGAACCTCCCCAAAACAAGATCTTCCACCAGCTGGACGAACTGGTGATACAGGTACATGCGGCAGAATCATTGTCTGAATCGGCAACTATCATCAGCCGCATGTTGCGCCGCAGGCACAATGATGTACTGGATTTTGAGATCACTATTCCAGAGCAATTACTCAAACAACAACAGAAGACCAAAGACGTATTCAACATTGTACTAAGCGCCATTGCAGGCATTTCACTCCTGGTAGGAGGCATTGGCATCATGAACATTATGCTGGCTTCTGTACTGGAACGTACGCGCGAGATAGGCATCCGTCTGGCATTGGG
The DNA here is from genome assembly GCF_900142925.1 of Chitinophaga sp. CF418. Classification (GTDB taxonomy): domain Bacteria; phylum Bacteroidota; class Bacteroidia; order Chitinophagales; family Chitinophagaceae; genus Chitinophaga. Next base: position 780,198 of record NZ_FRCN01000001.1, on the reverse strand, counting down.
CGCACAGAAGAAAGACATTGTTATGCAGTTCCTGTTTGAGTCGGTGTTGATCAGTCTTACCGGAGGAGTGATCGGTGTGATACTTGGTATTTCAGGCGCCTACCTGGTTGATAAACTGGCCGACATACACACCATTGTTTCAGGCATATCCATCTTCCTGTCTTTCGTGCTGGCGTCTGCCGTAGGACTCATCTTTGGAATTTCACCTGCCCGTAAGGCTGCTCATAAGAACCCGATTGAATGCTTGCGACATGACTAAAATACCTATTCTGTTTACCTTTTGTGGACTATTCACCTGTACTGTTACCTGCGCACAACAAACACTGTCCTTACAGGGCGTTGTACTACAGGCGCAGCAACAATCCCCTTCTTACTATAGAGCCCGCAGCAGTGCGCTCAACAGTCTCTATGCCTTCAGATACTATGTAGCTGGCCGTCGTCCGCAGCTAAGGTTACAGGCGACTAACAGTAGCAGCTTCCTGGGAAATATTGAGAGTATCCGTCAGCCGGATGGGACCTATGCCTTCAGCCGCAGCTCCTACTCATTTACCTTCACCAGCCTGATAGCGGAGCAGGTAGTACCCTTTACCGGCGGACTACTATCTGTTGCCACGAACCTGCAGCGTAACGATGTATTTGATCCTACTTCAGGAATCAGTTATTTGTCTACGCCTTTCTCCGTCAACTATTCACAGCCTATGCTGTTGTATAATCCTTATCGCTGGGATGCCCGTATACAACCATTGCTGTATGAAGAGTCTAAAAAGCAATACATAGAGGCGCTGGAGAAAACAGGACTGGAAGCTTCCGGGTATTTCTTTGATGCATTAATGGCGCAACAGCAGGAGCTGATCCTGCGGCAGAATGTGGCCAATACAGATACATTATACCGTATCTCCAAGGGACGTTTCGAACTGGGGAAGATTGCAGAAAATGAACTGTTGCAGATAGAACTGAACTTACTCAATGCCCGCAACAACCTGGAACAGGCTACGCTAAACAAAGAGATAGCCTACCGGCAGCTAACGCAATTTCTTTCCCTGCCTAAAGGCAGTACCGTACAAGTTGCCTTACCCGACACTGTCCCTTCCTTACAGATCCCGCTCGACATAGCACAGCGGGAAGCACAGGACAACCGGCAGGCGGTGCTTGCCTTCCGCCGGCAGCGTCTGCAGGCAGAGCAGGAAGTAGCAGAGGCGAGAGGTAACAACAGCTACCAATTGAACCTTTCCGCAAACTTCGGACAGGCGCGGCAGGGTACCAGTATTAAAAACGCATACGGCGGCGGTAATTTGCAGCAGAACCAGTTATTGAGTGTCGGCATCTCCATACCGATTATCGACTGGGGAAAAGCCCGTAACAGGATCAGGCAGGCCAAAGCGAACCAGGAACTGATAGAGGTCGACATCCAGCAGCAGGAACGCAATTTTGAGCAAGAGATCTATCTGCAGACACAACAATTCAATATTCAGCAGAAGCTGTTTGAAAGTGCCGCCAAAGCTGATACAATTGCAAGGCAGCGTTATGAGATCACCAAGCAGCGGTACTATATCGGCAAAATATCTATCACCGACCTTAACCTCGCTCAACAGGAAAAAGACCTGGCCAATCAGAACTACATAAATGCACTGCGTTCTTTCTGGACGTCTTTTTATACGGTAAGACTGCTCACGCTGTATGACTTTGAAAGATCGCAGAAAATAAAATATGAGTTCGCAGAAAGATGAGGCCGGACTTGGCATTATTTTTTCTACTCGCTTGATATGAAGCGATATGCAGGTTTTACCGTTGTCATCATCTTCCTGATAATTTTCCTGGTCCTGAGTTATTCACGACAGCAGAGCCGTGTGAAGCAGGTGTTATCAGAAAATGAGCGGTTGATTAATGAGAACCGCGATCTGCGGCATTCACTGGATGTCAATAGTCAGACTGCGCGGCAGATTGCGGATAGGAGCGAAATTCGCGTGCGTTCCGAGGGGCAGTTTGTTGAAAGGCGGACTTACTATCGTCGTAACTGGAAGCAGTTTATTGCAGTCACTACAAGTGATTACCGTACTGGTTTCCTCGGTGGTATCAAAGATTTGCAGATTATCGTGCGGAATCAGTCGGAGTATCCGCTGGATAATGTAGTAGTTTCTGTGGAATATATGAGGGGGAATGGTGATGTCTTCAAGACAGAGGAATATACCATCAATGATGTGCCGGCGAAAGGCACAAAATCCGTACAGGCATCTTCCAGCCGGAAGGGACAGAAGGTTGAATTGCGGCTGCTCAGTATTACCAGTCAGCCGATGAACTTCTGCTGGTCTGCGAACAAGCCGGCGCCTCCTGGAAATCCGGATCCTTATTTGTGTACGCCACAGCAATAGACTGTTATAATGGCATGGCGTGTATACTGAGAGAAGAAGCAGAGAAGAAGCAGAGAAGACGTAGAGAAGAAGCGCTATAGATGCTTTTTGTGGTTTTTCTGTCATCCTGTCTGGTTTTAATGCCTGCAATCTTCCATTTGGCCTACGGCTACCGCCTGTTCTGATATGTTTCCATTTTTATAGCCTTGTTGATACCGCTGCGATGCCAGTATGGGCCTGCGGGCTGTACCCCTTTCCGAGCACTATATATTGAGCATCATTGAGCGTTTGGGCTTTAGAATGTCTGTTTAACTCCCATCAAACGTTTTGAGCCTCTCCAAGGACTACGTGCCCGCAGTCTCCATTTGGCTCGCAGCTGCTTCCCGGCTGCTGCCTGTTCTAATTCGTTTCTGCTCTATTGTCTTACTTATATTACTGCCTGCATCAATTACTGATCTCTCATCAATCCTTGTTGCTTCTCTGTTCAAGCGACCTGATGCCCGGAATATATTTTACCGGGAATTACCGTATTTGTTTCCTCTGAGGCTTCTTATATGAATCATACTTAAACTAAATACTACTAACTGTCAAATTCTTACAAAGTAATAGTTTCATACAATCTTTGTAAAGCTTCTATCATAGCGTGTTCTCGGAGATAACCCATATATAACCCATATATAAGCCATATATGACCCATATATAACCCATATTTAAAAGGTATGGGTTATATATGGGTTATATGTGGGTTATATATGAGTTGTAGAAAAAAAAGAAGCGAGATAACACCCTTTTAGTAGGGCGTACAGAACGGTCTAAAAAAGCAATAAAGAGGCTTTTCTATTCCTGCCAGGAAGCTTTCATTAATGAACACCCAACACAACAAGCCTGACATAAAACAGCCAATCACCCTGACCCGCGTCAGCCCGGTACTGAATTACTTACACTACTTTTGTCCTGATGTTAACGATTCGGAATCTGATATCACCAGTAGCCATCCCGGCTAATGTTGCGGAATTATACGAACAGGCATTCCCGCCTGAAGAAAGACGCAATTTGACTGCACAGCAGTTGTTAATGAACAATGGCGCCTTACGGCTGGCATTGCTGGAAAATGATGGTATTTATGCGGGTTTTGTCTTCTATTGGGAATTAACAGACTTCGTATTCATAGAACATTTCGCGATATCACCTGAACAGCGCGGTAATGGAATCGGCAGTGAGGTAATGCGCCTGATGGAGCAGGAGCACCCTCGTATAGTGCTGGAAGTAGAACCGCCGCATGCTGCTGATGCCATCAGGCGTATCCGGTTTTATGAAGGACTGGGCTTCAAAGCATATGCGTACCCTTATCTGCAACCGCCGTATCAGGCAGGAGGAACACCGCTCTCAATGCTGTTAATGCAGAAAGGTATGCCCCCGGAGGAACATACCTTTACAAAAATCAATAGTGAAATCTATCTTGAAGTTTATGGCTGCCAATGATTAGTTGCCGCCCCTGTTAGCTCTTTCACCACGTGAAGGCGATGGCGCTGCTGAACGTTCAGGAGCTGACTGCCTTTGTTGTGGCTGCATCTGAGGGCGAGCCTGCGGTTGCATTTGCTGACGAGGCTGAGGCATCTGTTGACGCGGCTCCATCTGTTGACGCGGCTGTTCCTGTGGCTGAGGACGTGGCATCTGCGGTTGAGCTGGTCTTACTGCAGGCTGTGGAGCCGGAGTCGGCGTCATAGGACGGGACTCTGGTCTGTTGAAACGTTCAGGCCTTGGATTATTGTAATTGTTGGCCGGATTGGCTGCCGGATCAGGTGTAGGAGAAGGCGCAGGTGTAGGCCTGTTTACAGGTGCAGACGGACGATTGTTCCTGTCGAACTCCGGCCGCATCGGGCGACTTTCAATTGTTCTGCCAGGAGCATTGTTATTAGGCACATCCGGGCGATTGATATTGTTCCGATCTATTGTTCTGCCAGGCTGATTATAGTCAGGACGACCATTGTTCCTGTCTGGAATGTTATCAGGACGGCCATCATTGTTCCTATCTACACGCACTGTTCTGCCCGGAGTAGCCGGCCTGTCGAAATTGTTCCTGTCGTTATTGTCACGACCGTTATTGCTAAAACTGCCTGAACGGCCCGGCGACGGCTGCGGACGGTACATCCTTACTTCACCACGATCCATAGTAGCACGGCCCGGGCGGTTGTCGCTTACCACACGTACGGGACGAATCTCATTACGGGTGTAATGTTCAACGTCACGGGTGGCAGGACCACGGTAGTAAGTCCGGTTGTTGATGATGGTAGTATTGTTGATGATCGTGGTATTGTTGTAAACATTTACACGTCTGCCTCTATCCACATAATACCTGTTTACATAAGGGCTGGTGATATACTGACAAGGTACGAAAGACCAATATCCCACAGGAATATTGAAGTTTACACCTATTGTCATACCAGGACCTAAAGGCGCCCATCCGTAATAGTCAGAACTGTTCCTCCAGCTTACCCATGCCGGTCCCCATTCGGTACCAGGTATCCACATCCAGCCATAGGCGTCATCGAAGGTCCAGCGTCCGTAGTGGAAGGGAGCCCATCCCCAGTCATAGTCGGACATCCAAGTCCAGCCGTAGTCGGTATATACCCAGTGACCGCCGGTAGAGTAAGGCATAAAGTCAGGCCCTGCATTAGGGATCCAGACCTGTCCGTAACTACCATAGGTAGTCCAGCGGCCATAGGGACTCAACGCATCATAGAAGCCTGATATAGAAACCTGTACCTGCTGTGGAGGCATTGTGGTGGCGCAGGAAACACCTGTCACAGCCATCGAAGCAGCAATTACAGAGAGAGTGATATAATGTTTTATGTTTTTCATATCTGATTGTTTTAAAAAGGGTGTGGCAACTTATAATTTGTCCCAAAACACGAATTGTATAGCGATTTAGTTCTACACGAAGGCTATAAATTTTAATTGTGAACGAATGCGTGGTGTATTAACAGTTGATCAATTGTTAAGGCTGAAAGCTGGCCTGAGCATCTCTTTAAGTTGATGGAACGGTGTCAGATTACGTAGCTTGACTGTAACAAATCAATATCTGTGCCTGAATCTTTAAATCCGCTGTCCTGGCAGGTTTGCTCAGTTTGGTAGCATCGCTTTTTAGCAAAATATTCACAGAAAGTGTTAAAAAAGTGTTAGACGGATGAAGGGCTGAAAGGTGGGACCACTAACGATTGAGGACTATTTCTAATATCAGGAATTGCTTATAATAAAAAAAGATTATCTATTCGGAAGGAGGTACTTGTATACGTTAAAAACCCTATCTTGCATACTGCATTCTTCGCCTGATACATTAAGAACTAATTGACTTACAATTGATAATTAAGTTCGATGGGCAATCGTCCATGGGATGCTTTACTATTTTTTGAATTTCCCCTATTAACAATTACCTTTGCGCCAAATTTAATAAACCGCTCATTTTAAGCATTTATAAACCTCTTAAAAATATGCCTAACACAGGTAAGATCAAGCAAATTATCGGTCCCGTGGTTGACGTCCACTTTGATGGAAAGTTGCCCGAAATCTACAACGCACTGGAAATTACCCGCGAAAATGGTCAGAAGGTAGTGCTGGAAGTACAGCAACATCTTGGTGAAGATAGCGTTCGTTGCGTAGCAATGGACTCTACAGACGGTTTTGTGAGGGGGATGGCTGTTACTGACAAGGGTACTCCAATTAAAATGCCAGTGGGCGATGGCATCAAAGGTCGCTTGTTCAACGTGGTAGGTGAGGCTATTGATGGCTTGGGTCCTGTTGACAGCAGCAACGGTTATCCTATTCACCGTAAGCCGCCTAAATTCGAAGATCTGGCAACAGATACAGAAGTACTGTTCACAGGTATTAAAGTGATCGACCTGATCGAGCCTTATGCAAAAGGTGGTAAAATTGGTCTGTTCGGTGGTGCTGGTGTGGGTAAAACCGTACTGATCCAGGAACTGATCAACAACATCGCGAAAGGTTACGAAGGTTTATCCGTATTCGCAGGTGTGGGAGAGCGTACACGTGAAGGTAATGACCTGATGCGTGAAATGATCGAAGCAGGTATCGTAAAATATGGCGAGAAATTCCTGGAGTCCATGGAGCATGGTGGATGGGATCTCGCCTCAGTAGACAAGGAAGAACTGAAGAAATCACAGGCCACCTTCATCTTTGGTCAGATGAACGAACCGCCAGGAGCCCGTGCACGTGTGGCATTATCCGGTCTGACACTGGCAGAATATTTCCGTGATGGAGATGGTACTGCAGGTGGTGGTAAGGATATCCTGTTCTTCGTTGACAACATCTTCCGTTTCACCCAGGCAGGTTCTGAAGTATCCGCGCTGTTAGGCCGTATGCCTTCTGCGGTGGGTTATCAGCCTACACTGGCAACAGAAATGGGTCTGATGCAGGAGCGTATCACTTCTACCAAGAATGGTTCCATCACTTCCGTACAGGCCGTTTATGTACCTGCGGATGACTTGACTGACCCTGCTCCGGCTACAACATTCGCCCACCTGGATGCTACTACCGTACTGGATCGTAAGATCTCCGACTTAGGTATCTATCCTGCTGTGAGCCCGCTGGATTCAACTTCCCGTATCCTTTCTCCGTCTATCGTAGGTGAAGCTCACTACAACTGCGCACAGAGAGTGAAAATGATCCTTCAGCGTTATAAAGAACTGCAGGACATCATCGCGATCCTCGGTATGGATGAATTGAGTGATGAGGATAAACTGACAGTATCCCGTGCACGTCGTGTACAGCGTTTCCTGTCTCAGCCTTTCCACGTAGCAGAACAGTTCACTGGTCTGAAAGGTGTACTGGTACCGATCGAAGAAACAATCCGTGGTTTCAACATGATCATGGACGGTGAAGTAGACGAGTATCCTGAAGCAGCATTCAACCTGGTAGGTAACATCGACGCAGCTATCGAGAAAGGTAAGAAACTGCTGGAAGCAGCTAAGAACTAATATTTTTCACCCTTAACTTTTAATATGTTATTAGAAGTATTAACACCTGAAAGAAAACTGTATTCCGGCGAAGTGTATGGTGTACAGCTGCCAGGCATTGACGGTCTCTTTGAAGTGCTGGACAAGCACGCTCCATTGATCGCTGCCCTGGGCAAAGGCAGGATGAAGGTGCTGAAAGATAAGTCACAGAGCGAATTCTATAACATAGAAGGAGGTTTTGTAGAAGTATACAGAAATAAAGCTACTGTGCTTGTAGAAGGTGCAGAAGTGAAGTAAATATTGAATGGTCAGAACATAAAGATCAGGAATTAACACAAGTAATATTGATGATAATTCCTGATCACTGATCAGAAAGAAATAGGCCGGGTAGGATTACCCGGCCTTTCTTTTTGTCCTAACTATTCCAATCTAATTAATAAATAACCCTGTTAAAAGAGCGCAGTAAGATTACTGGCCAGGGCGTTGCACAAATCAGGTCCAGGCTGCGCAGAAAACGAGTCCTGCAGCGGCACTAGGGCCTGTTCCTATGAAAATGAATATCTTATGTCTCTTGAATGATTTTATTGCTTAAACCGTTTAAAACAAAGCTTGTAACCCATTAAAAAAAGGGTCTCAATTACTTATGTCGATTGTTCAGTTTTTTTATTATAAATCCAGGAAGGTGTAAACGTGATCTGGTTTGTCCTTCATAGGTATTATATTCGTTTCGGTATATATTAGTTCCCTTCCCTTCGGTGTCCTATAGCAGGTTTACAAACAATAGAATGCTCTGACTACATTACTTTTTTGCCTAAGCAAGATATTTGATTTTTTTTAAATATCCTCGTTTGGAACGGGGCTGGGGGGCAATGGTAATGTTCCCAACGACGTTAACCATTGGGCTTCAAAGTGTAGGCATATAATAATTTTTCTAAATTTTTTTCCACAAGTGGCATTAAGGCTGGTCTGCCGGCATACGGATGGGCATATACGTCATTAATTCAACAGGGGATCTATCGGGAAGTTGGCCATGATGGCAAAGTTGCTGCCCAGGTTCTTCAATGCCTGCGGCCATATATTCTGTTCCTTTTCCTCAAAAACAAGCGGCACATTGCTCCCTGACAGGATCCATGACTTTTCATTGAGCTCATTTTCAAGCTGTCCGCCACTCCAACCCGAATAACCAATAAAGAATTTGATTTTGTTGAGATCAAGATGGCCGCTATTGATCAATGATACCACCTGATCAAACTCTCCGCCCCAGTATACACCCTGTTGTATCTCAAAACCACCTCTGATCAGCTCCGGTTGCTGGTGTATGAAATGGATGGTATCTATCTGTACCGGACCTCCGTAGTAGATCTTAATATCGTTCACAAGTACTTCAGGTACAAGGTCACTCAAATGTTGGTCGAACACTTTATTGATCACAAAGCCAAAACTTCCTTTATTTTCCTGATGTTCGCACAGTAACACTACAGTGCGGGCAAAGTTCTGATCTTTTAGGAAAGGGTCGGCTATCAGCAGCATTCCAGGCGATAAAGAAACCATAACACAAACAATTTTATCACTAACCAAATTTAACTAATTGAAAGCAAGTATAATAGTATTTATTCCAGATTTACTTGCCAGAATCATGTATTATTTCAGGGACAGGGAAAAGTAGATCAAATTGAAAACTTTGGAGGGAAAATCGCGTTGGTCAACTCCGCCAAGAGCTGTGTGTTTGTAGCCTGGGGTGCAACGCTGGATAAAACGTAAAAGGAGGCTAGAAAGCCTCCTTACCATTTTATCAACCAAAATCTAAATCGCTTATGGAAACGAATCCATGTCGATGTATGTAGAAATTTAAAATTGCTAGTTTGTATAACCAGTACATCAAATTTAGTACCAGTTTGATAAGGCAAATGTACAGAAGATTAGGGAATAACAAGTATTATTTCCCAGTTAAAATTACGTTAAAGTGATGTTTTATTGTTAAAGTGAATACTGTTAAAGGTTTAGACGGATTAATTTTGTATTAACGTTGCTATAGCAATTAATGATTTTTAACAATTCCGGTGCTGGTACCCTCAGTGTTTGTGAGTATCTTGTGCGCCTTACTATCGAAGTAGCATGGTACCATTGAAGAAAGTATTTCCCATTATTGTGGTGTTAATTACCCTGTCACTATTGGGAATCATCTGGATACAGGTGAATTGGATATATAACGCATCTATTGTACGCCGGGAGCAGATGGAACAGAAAGCTGTAGGTGTAATGAACAATGTGCGCGAACAAATGCTTGCCCGCAAAGGACCTCCTATGCGATTTAAAGTAGATGGAGCGAGTATCAGGCCGGCCGACAAAGGTCTGGCCATTGATAAGTACGAAATTACTACTGCTACTATCGACCTGAATGTCAACGTTAGTGACCGGTTTACCATCGATGAAGTGCAGAAGCTGATAGCCAGCGGACTTCGTAATGAACACCTGGATACTACCTTTGAATTCGCCATTCTCGGCAAAGGCCACTTTGGCAATAGCAACGGCGTTAAGATGCAATCTCCTGGTTTTACCGGAATGGTGGAAAGCGCCGGAAGGGATAGCATGGATTACTTATTCCAGTACATTCCGCTGCTGAACAGTTTTGAATACGCTACGGGTGAAACAGAGACATTGCTGGTAGTGCAACCTAAGAATAACCTGCTCTTATTGTTATCTCTCGGCAGGATGATGGCCGGTGGCCTTTTATTCACCGCGGTTATCATCACAGCATTCATTCTCACGATCCGTACTATGCTGAATCAGAAGAAGATCTCTGAGATCAAATCTGACTTCATCAATAACATGACACATGAACTGAAAACGCCATTGGCAACGATCTCCCTGGCTATCGATGCAATCGGCAATGAAAAGGTCATGGACAATAAAGAGAAAATCCGCTACTTCTCCGGTATCATCAAGGAAGAGAACAAGCGTATGAATAAGCAGGTGGAGAGCATTCTGCAATCTGCATTGCTGGAGAAAAATGAGATCGCTTTAAAATTGCAGGTGACTGATGTGCACGAGGTGATCTCTCATACGGTAGAAAATTTACAACTGCAGCTGGCCTCCAAACAGGGACAGGTAGAGCTTCGTCTCGATGCCATTAATCCTATTATCATGGCCGATGATGTACATTTCTCCAATGTTATATTCAACCTGCTTGATAATGCTATCAAGTATTCTAAAGAGCACCTGGAGGTAGTGATCTCTACATATAACACACGCAAAAGCCTCGTTATTACCATTGCTGATAATGGCATCGGTATGAGCCGTGATACGATTTCCCGTATCTTTGAAAAGTTTTATCGTGCACATACAGGTAATGTGCATAATGTAAAGGGATTCGGATTGGGATTAAGTTATGTGAAAGCTATCGTTGATGCCCATAAGGGTAAGATCAAAGTAGAAAGTGCTATAGGAAAAGGTAGCAAGTTTACAATGGAATTTCCACAGGAATAAAATAACTGATGTAGCTATGGCATTAATTGAAAAAGAATTAGCGCATTTCAGGCATCCTATTGCTGTTCCCGGTATGGGAGTAGCTATGCAGGAAAAGCTGAAGGAGACACGTGTATTGGTAGTTGGCGCTGGCGGATTGGGATCGCCGGTGATTCAGTATTTAAGCGCCAGTGGAGTTGGTGTGATCGGTATAGCCGATTACGGGGTGATCAGTGATGAAGATATGCACAGGCAGCCGCTTTACCTGATGCAGGATATACGCAAACATAAAGCGAAAATGGCTGCCAGCCGTCTGTGGGCCAGTAATCCTTTTACCAAACATTATCCCTTACTGTTACAGGTAAAACCGGATAATATAAAGCAACTGCTGCAGGGCATGGACCTTATTATTGATTGTTCCCAGCACGCTGCTACACATCTTGTGATCAATGATGCATGTATGTCAGAGGGGAAACCTTTTGTGATCGGTGAAGTGCATAACTGGGTATCCTGGTGGGCTGGTTTTAATATCGCACCTGTCAGCGGAGATGCAGCAGCATCCTATCGTTGCGCACTGCCGCTGATAGACGATCATCGTAATTTCGATGCCGGCGCTATTGGCGTAACACATGGCGCTACCGGTATGATGATAGTGAATGAAGTGCTGAAATTCATTGCCGGTGTGCCTGACGGCCTGGCAAATAAGTTCTATAGTATGAACTTCCTGCATAATACCTATGAAGTAAGTACGCTTACTCCTAACGCTACTATACTGGCGGATACAAGGGCGAAAGGCGTATTGACTGCAGAGGACTATGACCTGGAAATCGTTCCTGATATTGAAGATTAAACATAGTTCATGCTCCGTAAATTAAAGCTACGTCCCATACTTTCATGGATACTGGCCATCTATCTGCTGGGTGGTGTGGTATTGTATTTTCTGCAGAAGAAACTGATCTTCCATCCGGAACCGCTGACGGCAGATTATGCTTTCAAATACGATATACCATTCGAGGAAATGCGTATCCGTATCAATGAGAAGGAAACCCTGAGCGCCGTATTGTTTAAAGCAGCGTCGCCCAAAGGCATGGTGATCTATTTTCATGGCAATGCGCGGAATATCTCCAAATATGCCAGCAAAGCACAACAATGCGTCAATCGTGGTTACAATGTGCTGATGATGGATTATCCTACTTATGGTAAGTCTACGGGTCCATTAACAGAGACTGCTATCTATGCCAATGCATTACATATGTATGAAGTGGCCAGGAAGTTCTTCCCGCCGGATAGTATCATCATCTATGGAAGATCACTTGGAACAGGTGTGGCTGCCCAACTGGCCGCTGTCAGGGATTGTAAACGGCTGGTGCTGGAAGCACCTTACTATAACATGGTTGATCTGGCAACACGCATGGCGCCCATCTATCCATACCAGTATATGCTGGAATACAAGTTTCCTACTGACGAATATCTGCCCAAAGTAACAGCGCCTGTTGTAATCATGCATGGAACAGACGATCACACTATTCCGCTGGCATCTGCTAAAAAACTGGAAAAGTTACTGAAGCCGGGAGACAAGTTCATTCCTGTTCCCGGGGCTGACCATAATAACCTGGATAATTATCCGCAGTATGGCAAAGCATTAGATATCGCGCTGCAGTAGTCTACTCTGTCTGGCAGTAACCTGCAGTTCGTGTGGTAACCCTATTTTCAGTGCATAGTTCTCGTTGGTATGGCCCACGGGGAAGCCAAAACAAACGGGATAATCATAATCCTGGACTATATTCCTGATGATCTCATATTCGGTCTGGCCAAAGGGCGTTTCAGTCTCTTTACTGTCCGTAAAAGAACCTACCACCAGTCCGGCCAGGCCTTCCAGCCATCCGGCCCTTTTCAGGTTGTACATCATCCTGTCTATGTTATAACGGTACTCGCTGATATCTTCCAGGAAAAGGATCTTTCCTTTGGTATCGGGCTGCGAATCAGTACCTGAGAGGTTGGCCAGGATGGACAGGTTCCCGCCGATGAGCTGACCGCTGGCTTTACCAGTGCGATTCAGGTCATGCGGTGCGCAGGCATAGCGGTAAGGGGTACCCTTGAGCGCCATGCGGAGGCTGTCCACATACTCATTTTCGACCGTATCAGGCCTGATACCACTGCACATCATGGAGTGAATGGTCGGAACACCATATTGCTGATGAATATGCGTATGGAGTACGGTAATGTCGCTGTAACCACATATCCATTTCGGATGTTTGCGGAACTTCTTGAAATCCAGGTCGTCCAGTATGCACACCAGGCCATAACCACCACGGCCAAAGACGATGGCCTTAATATCAGGATCGTCCAGCATGTCCTGCAGCTCTTCCAGCCGCAGCTCATCCGGAGCGGAAAAATTATGGAAACTGGTGCCTACCGTAATGCCCAGATGTACCTGGTAACCCCAGGAACTGATCACTCCAGCGGCATATTCTGCTGCCTGCTGGTCCATTTTGCTACTGCTGCAGGTGATGCCTATAAGATCACCTTTTTTGAGGTACGGCGGAATTCTCATTGTTCTATGCTTTAATTACCTTTGCTGACTATTTGGGGGCGAATATCCCAACCCTGACAGGGCTAAGTTGATAAATACTTTTCGCTCTTCCAAAAGCAAAAACAGAATTTCGATTATTTAAGCATTCTTTAAGCGAACATGGGAAAATTTAACAGATATCTAATAACAGCGGCATTGCCTTATGCCAATGGACCGGTCCACATCGGCCACCTGGCAGGCTGTTATATTCCCGCCGACATTTACGTGCGCTACCTGCGCGCTAAAAAGGCGGATGTAAAGTTCGTAGGAGGAACTGACGAACATGGAGTGCCTATCACCATCAAAGCGATGAAGGAAGGGGTAACTCCTCAGGATATTGTGGATAAATATCATAAGATCATCTATGACAGCTTTACAGACATGGGTATCTCTTTCGATATTTTCTCCCGTACCACTAAACAGATACATCATGAAACCTCAGCGGCTTTCTTCAAAACCATGTACGATAAAGGACTGTTTGAAGAAAAAGTGACTGAACAGTTTTTCGATGAAACTGCCGGCGTATTCCTGGCTGACCGTTATATCACCGGCACCTGCCCTAAATGTGGCAATCCGAACGCATATGGCGACCAGTGTGAGAAATGCGGATCTTCCCTCAGCCCTGATGAGCTGATCAACCCGCGCTCCACCCTCAGTAATGCTGTACCTGTCAAAAGACAGACAAAGCACTGGTATATGCCTTTGCAGAACTATGAGCCATTCCTGAAAGAATGGATCCTGGAAGGCCATAAAGAGTGGAAAAATAACGTGTATGGTCAGTGTAAAAGCTGGCTGGATAGCGGTCTGCAAAGCAGGGCAATGACCCGCGACAGCAACTGGGGCATTAAAGTGCCGCTGCCTGACGCCGAAGGGAAAGTATTGTATGTTTGGTTCGATGCGCCTATCGGATACATTTCCGCTACCAAAGAGCTGACCGACAACTGGGCGGACTACTGGTGTAAAGAAGATACCAAGCTGGTACACTTTATCGGTAAAGATAATATCGTGTTCCACTGCATTATCTTCCCGGCGATGCTCAAGGCACATGGAAACTTTGTGCTGCCTGACAACGTACCGGCCAATGAGTTCCTGAACATTGAAGGAGATAAGGTGTCCACTTCCCGTAACTGGGCGGTATGGGTACACGATTACGTAAAGGATTTTCCTGACCAGCAGGATGTACTGCGTTATGTACTGACCAGTACAGCCCCTGAGACCAAGGATAACGACTTTACCTGGAAAGACTTCCAGCAGCGTAACAACAGTGAGTTGGCAGACATCTTCAGCAATTTCGTGCACCGTACTATGGTATTGATGCACAAATTGTGTGGCGGTAAAGTGCCTGCTTTTCATTCTGAAGTAAAGGATGAAAAGGATGATGCGGTACTAACCAACTTATTGGCTTCAAAACAGAAAATAGAAGATTCTATTGAGAATTTCCGTCTTCGTGAGGCATTGGCTGAAGTGATCGAAGTAGCCCGCCAGGGTAACAGGTATCTGCAGGAGAAAGAACCATGGATACTGGCTAAGAATGCTGCGGAAAATCAGAAGCTGATCGACAACTGCCTGCACCTGTGTCTGCAGTTAACAGCAAACCTGGCAATTCTGGCGAATCCATTCCTGCCGTTTACAGCTAAAAAGATCTGTCATATGCTGAAAGTGGTAGACCGTATGCTGGAGTGGGAAAATGCGGGCAGCCTGAAGCTGGTGAGCGTGGGTTACTCCCTGCGGGAGCCGGAAAAGTTGTTTGGCCAGATTGAAGACGCCAAGATACAGGAACAGATCGAAAAACTGCATGCGGGTCTGGTCAAACCGGCCACTCCGGCTGAAACGGCAGCACCTGCAGAGAAAGAAGTGAAAGAGGAGATTCAGTTTGAAGATTTCGCTAAACTGGACCTGCGTGTAGGTACCATCCTGGAAGCAGAGAAAGTGCCTAAGGCGGATAAACTGTTAAAACTGCTGGTGGATATCGGTTCTGAGAAACGTACCGTAGTATCAGGTATTGCAGCGCATTTTGCACCGGAAGAAGTGGTTGGTAAACAGGTGACACTGGTCGCTAACCTGGCACCGAGGAAAATGCGGGGTATTGAAAGCCAGGGAATGATCCTCATGGCGGAAAATGCTGCAGGAAAGCTAGTGTTCGTGAATCCGGATGCTGTAGTGGATGCAGGAAGTGAAGTGAGATAAATAGTTTTTAAAGATATGAAAGGCCCTTCAGCGCGTGAGCGTTGGAGGGCCTTTTATTTAGGTATCAGGTTATACTGTTGTACTCTCACTCTTTCAGTCTGGCATCTACCGCAGCTGATAATTTGCTCGATAGCGTTCTGACTAGCAACGGCGATGTTGCTCCGGTATGAAAGTACACGATGCGATTGTAAGTATGTTGGTCATCAAAGTAAATATATCCAACAATTACAGCAATGACAATGGATGCAATTGCTGATATATAGAATTTAATTGACACATAGTTTGACTTTTGAGGCACGTCTAACTTTGATGTTTCTGCGATTTCAAGTAGTCGAACCGCAATAGCCCCCAACATGCAGCAAAAAACAGGAGATTGAAAAAAGGTCATATAGTTTCAAGGATAGTTTAATAAGCAGCTCTGTTTATAAAAGCAGCTAATAATTGTTCCCAAAAGGGAGCTCTCTCACTATACACTTTGCGGCTTGTGTATAATAGTTCTCCTTTTTTTCTCCTGGAATTAGATTCCGCAAAATCTTTTGAAGTAAAAATAATTTCCAGTACATCATCAAACCTGACGCCTGTGGCAGCAGATATTTCACGTATAGTTTTCCAATAGTCGTTGGAAGATGCTTCGAAAAAATTTAGGATGATTTGTTTTTCATTTTCCAATAACGCATTCATAAAATATGTTTTAAGTGAAATTATTAGAATTTGATCTACTAATAAAAATTACAACCTAAATGAACATACTGAACAACGTCTAATTGTATTCAGAAAATGAACGAAGCCTCATCCTGCAATTCCCTCGCTCAATCCGATCTTTTTCCCTTCTTTATTAATTCCCGATTGCGTAAACCTTTTGTATAACAAGAAGGTATTTTTGACCTGTTCTATCAACAATTAGCGCGCTGGTTCGTCCATTGGGCCAATCGTTCAATACCGTAAACATGAATTTCTGCTCCCGGAAACCAGCTGTTAAAAAGAAACGCAGCCTTTTTTACCGCTTATTTAGGAAGGAAGTCATAATCGAATATCAGATCACCTATACTTCGCATCAATTCTTTAAAAGGAGCAATTTTCATTGTATTGATCTTCGGCCTGTCAATATCTTCTCCAAATGAGAGAGTCATGAGATGCATTCTGGCATGACAATTTTTTTTGGCCAAAGGTTTCTCAAACATCTGGTCATACAAGGCAAAAGAAAAATCATCCCTGGTAACAGACGAACTGGTAATCATCACGGCAATAAAAGTATTTTCGTACTGATTGGCTTCAAGTACTGAAAGAACAATATGTGGATGTGGTTCGCCGTGATTATTTCCGTAAGGATGAGGGAGTAGATAAACGTCGCGTTGGTTAACGGCCACACAGCTTATTCATAGTTTTATTTGAACGGTTAACAGCAAGAGCAGCTTCTTCGGTTGTATTTGTTAATGGTTGTTTGAGCGTATTTTTCTTTAATAGACGTAATATGCTATGAAGTACCTCTATAAATTCTGACGTGATATCAAGAGACGGTTGTAAGGACGTAAACTTCGACTGGAGCATGTGTCCTTCCAGGACCTCTCTTTGTTTATACAGATACTCAATCAGTTTTTCGGTAGAACTTATCTCAGCATGCAGGTCTGTGTCTTTCAATTCCGGCACCTTTTCCAGTAAATAGGCATGTATCTCTTTTAAAGTTACAAGGCGGGCTGTCAGTTTTCGATTGGCTTTTTTTAGAGGCCAGTTTATTGGCACAAAACTCCGGAGTAGGAAATACCAGGAGAGTAGTTTTTTATACCCTTTGTTTTCCCTGTACTGAGAATGTAAAACTGAATTTAAGTCTAGTGTAATCATTATTTATTCAGCTTGTAGTCGCCTGATAATGCAAAGAAAATCAGTATTCTAAGTTACAGGTTTTAATGCGGATATAAAAAATTAAGAAGTACATTTTACTCCAGATAATAATGCCTCACCCTGTTAAAATCCTCATCCAGCTCATATACCCAGGGCACACCGGTAGGAATATCCAATTGTGTTACTTCATCATCCGTCAGATGATCTACATATTGTATCAATGCACGCAGACTATTACCGTGCGCGGAGATGATCACTTTCTGATGTTTTTTGACTGCGTTCATAATAGTTTCCGACCAATAGGGAAGCACCCTGTTCATCGTTTCACTGAGATTTTCTGTTACCGGCAATTCTCTCTCTGTCAGATCTTTATACGTGGGATCATTCCCCGGATATCGCGGATCAGACCTGTCCACCGCCGGTGGGTGTTCATGCGGGTCCCTACGCCATTTATGTACCTGTTCTTCGCCATACTGAGCGGCTATTTCTGCCTTATTTAACCCCTGTAAAGCACCATAAAAACGTTCGTTCAGTCGCCAGGATTTTTGCACGGGAATCCACAATAAGTCCATCTCCTCCAGCGCAAAGTGCAGGGTCTTAATTGATCTTTTTAATACGGAAGTAAAGGCGATATCAAATGAATAACCATTCTCTTTTAATATGCGTCCGGCATGTCTGGCCTGTACAACGCCTTCTTCTGAGAGATCAACATCTGTCCAGCCTGTAAAGCGGTTCTCCAGATTCCATTCGCTTTGTCCGTGGCGGAGTAATACCAGTTTAAGCATAGTTGTGTCTTTTAGGAGTTAATAAGATAGTGCTTTAAATCTGCATTTCCCCTGCTCAAATCCGATCTTTTTTCCTCCTGTATTATTTCCCGATTGCGTAAACCTTTTGTAGGACAAGAAGGTATTTTTGCCCTATTCTATCAACAATTAGCGCGCCGGTTCGTCCATTGGACCCATTATTCAATACCGTAAACATGAATTTCTTCTCCCGGAAACCAGCTGTTAAAAAGAAACACAGCCTTTTTTACCGCATATCTGCCTGGCTACATCTTTGGCTGGGCCTGATCACCGGTATCGTGATGCTTATTGTATGCGTAACCGCCTGCATTTGGGTATTTCATGATGAGATTACCAGACTGGTGGAACCGGAAACGGTGATTGCCAGACAGGATAAACCGGTGATTACGCCATCCCAGGTGAAAGAAATAGCTGCAGCGAAATATCCGGGTAAAAAACCGGGATATGTTACCTATCAGCAGGGAACAGCTATTTATCTGAGTCTGGGTGAGGGAAGAAAAGGCAATACGGTGATGAGGCTGAATCCCTACACTGGTCAGGTGATCAGTATAAAAGAAAACAAACCAGGCGAGACAGACTTTTTCCGTTTTATCCTGAATGGTCACCGTTTCCTGTGGATGCCTTCAGAAATAGGCCGTCCTATCGTGAACTACAGCACCCTCACTTTTGTGATCATCCTCATTACAGGAATGGTATTGTGGTGGCCGCAGAAATGGACGAAAGCTACCCGCGACCAGAGTTTTAAGATCAAATGGAAAGCTTCTTTCAAAAGAGTGAATTATGACCTGCATAATGTGCTGGGCTTTTACTCATTGCTGATAGTGCTGGCCATGGCGCTGACGGGAATGGTATACGGCATCAAATGGTATAGTAAGGGATTGTACTGGGTCACTTCCGGCGGACAAACCCTGCCTGATTTCAAGAGACCGCAGTCAGATTCATTGCAGGCAGGTAAGTTGTATACGCCTGAACAGGCAATGGATCTTGTATGGGGGAAAGTACTTAGTAAACATCCGGAAGCAGAAGGATTTTACTACACTTTTGCAGATACTTCGAAACCGAAATCTGCCATTAATATCACGATCTATCCTACCGCCGGCAAGTTCTATAATAACAGGAGTTACGCCTTCGATCAGCATACCGTACAGCAGCTAACGGGCGATAAAGTATTCGGGATCAGTTTCCAGGAAGCTGGTGTTGGTGCAAAACTGCGTAAAATGAACTACGATATTCACGTAGGTTCAATACTGGGTTTGCCCGGCAAGATCCTGGCCTTCTTTGGCGCCCTGACCGGTGCAAGTTTGCCTGTTACCGGTTTCCTGGTGTGGCTGGGACGTAAAAAGAAAGGAAAAAAAGGTGTTGGTAAAAAACAACAGACAGCGAAGGCATTTCAGGCAGTTTAAGTAAGTACGCCAGTATATTGTTTTACAGGCCGTCCCGGTACCGGAGACGGCCTGTTCGTTTTTTTCTTCCTTTTGCCACAAGTCTGCTAAAAAATCATATATTCATTTATCGATATTAACGTAAAGACTCACTACAATGCCTCAGCGCTTGTAGCTTATAAAACGCGTTCTATGAAAAGACACATCAATAAGGTGGCCGTTTTAGGTTCAGGAGTAATGGGTTCACGGATAGCAGCTCATTTTGCAGGAGTCGGAGTTCAGGTGTTGTTACTGGATATTGCCCCTAAAGAGTTAACTGATGCAGAAAAAGCTAAAGGGCTGTCGCTGGACAGTAAAGCGGTAAAAAACCGCATCGTAAACGAAGCGTTACAGTCTGCCCTGAAAGCAAACCCTTCCCCCGTATACCAGAAGGACGTGGTAAAGCTGATCCGTACAGGAAACTTTACGGATGATATGAAGGAAATAGCCAACTATGACTGGATCATTGAAGTAGTTGTGGAAAACCTGGATATCAAAAAGTCAATATTCACGGAAGTGGAAAAATACCGTAAACCCGGTACACTGATCACTTCCAATACCTCGGGTATTCCCATCCAACTGATGGCGGAAGGCCGTAGTGATGATTTTAAGAAACATTTCTGCGGTACACACTTCTTTAACCCACCCCGCTATCTGCGCTTACTGGAAATAATTCCTACACCATATACTGACCCTGAAATAGTAGACTTCCTGATGAACTATGGAGATCTCTACCTGGGTAAAACAACAGTGCTTTGTAAGGATACCCCTGCATTTATTGCCAACAGGGTAGGGGTGTATTCCATCATGGCCATCTTCCACCTCATGCAGGAAATGAAGCTGAATATCGATGAGATAGACACGCTGACAGGACCGGTGATCGGAAGGCCTAAATCGGCTACTTTCCGTACAGCCGATGTCGTGGGAATTGACACACTTGTAAAAGTGGCAAAGGGAGTGGCTGACAATTGTCCGCAGGACGAAGCCAGAGATATATTTGTGATCCCTCCATTCCTCCAGAAAGTGGTGGAAAATAAATGGCTGGGCGATAAAACAGGCCAGGGTTTCTATAAGAAAACAAAAGGAGAAGGCGGTAAGGAGATCCTGACGCTGAACCTGGAAACTATGGAATATGGTCCACGGCAGAAATCTAAATTTGCCAGCATAGAAGCCGCCAAACAGGTAGAAGATCTGAAGCAGCGGCTCGTGGCGCTGTATAATGCTACGGATAAAGCGGGAGAGTTCTATCAGCAGTTCCATGCGCACCTTTTCTCTTATATTTCTCACCGTATCCCAGAAATAGCGGATGATATCTACAAAGTAGATGATGCGATGAAGGCGGGTTTTGGCTGGGAAATAGGGCCTTTTGAATCGTGGGATATAGTAGGTGTTGAAAAAGGCATTAAGGCAATAGAAGCCAAGGGCCTGAGCGTGGCGCCATGGGTGAAGGAAATGCTGGAGAAAGGTGTTAAAAGCTTTTACAAAGTTGAGAACGGGAAGCGGTATTACTACGACGTTAAGACACATGTTTATAAACTGCTGCCTGGTGCAGATACCTTCGTTATCCTGGAAAATCTTTCCGGCAATGTTGTCTGGAAGAACAGCGCCTGTAACCTGTACGACATAGGTGATGGAGTAGTGGCGCTCGACTGGAAAACGAAGATGAATACCATCGGCGGTGAGGTACTGGAAGGTGTGAATAAAGCCATTGACAGGGCAGAAAAAGATTTCCGCGGACTGGTCCTCGCTAATGAAGGCGCTAACTTTTCTGCAGGCGCTAATGTGGGAATGATCTTCATGTATGCCGCAGAACAGGAATATGATGAACTGGATATGGCCGTACGGATGTTCCAGAAGACGACCATGCGCCTCCGTTATTCTTCCATTCCCGTAATAGTAGCACCTCACGCGCTTACATTGGGCGGTGGATGTGAGATGTGCCTGCATGCAGATAAAGTGCAGGCTGCTGCAGAGTCTTATATTGGATTGGTAGAGCTGGGCGTAGGCCTGATACCTGGCGGTGGCGGTACCAAGGAAATGGCATTACGTGCTGCCGATGAGTTCAAAGAAGGCCGTATAGAAGAGGAGCCCCTGAAAGACAGGTTTATGACCATCGCCATGGCGAAAGTAAGTACCTCTGCTCATGAGGCATTCGACCTGGGCATCCTGCGGAAAGGACATGATGAGATCACCCTGAACCAGAGCCGCCTGATCGCCGATGCTAAACGCAGTATATTGCAGATGGCGGAAGAAGGATATACACGTCCGGTAGAAAGAAAAGACATAAAAGTACTGGGCCGCACTGCCCTGGGTATGATGCTGACTGGCATCCACAGCATGCGGTTCTCCAACTATATTTCGGATCATGATGCAAAGATTGCCGGTAAGCTTGCTTATGTAATGAGCGGGGGCGATCTGTCGGAAGCGTCTCTGGTAAGCGAACAATATCTGCTGGACCTGGAAAGGGAAGCTTTCCTCAGCCTGGCAGGCGAGCGTAAGACACTGGAAAGGCTGCAGAGTGTGATCAAAACAGGGAAACCAATTAGAAACTAAACCACCTGATGTCAACTACTCTTACCCTTCAGAACATTTCAAAAAGATATGGTGCCGTACAGGCATTGTCAGGAGTATCATTTGATATTCCCACCAATTGCGTATTCGGCATATTAGGCCCTAACGGGAGTGGAAAAACCACCCTGCTGGGTATTGTTACCGATGTGCTGAAAGCGGATGCCGGTTCCTTTACCCTGATGGGCGCCCCACCTTCTGCCCTGCAGCGGCGGAAGATTGGTACCCTGCTGGAGACACCTAACTTTTACCATTATCTCTCCGGCTACCGGAATCTGCAGATAGTGGCCAATATAAAACAACAAAGCGAAGCGGATATTCCCAGGGTACTGGAACTAGCCGGACTGACGGCCCGCCAGCATTCGGCCTTTAAGACTTACTCCCTGGGTATGAAACAGCGTCTCGCCATAGCGGCGGCCATGCTGGGAGATCCGCAGGTCCTGATACTCGATGAACCGGCCAATGGTCTGGACCCTGTGGGAATTGCAGAAGTCAGAAACCTGATCCGCCAGCTGGCGCTGTCTGGTAAGACCATTATTATGGCCAGCCATCTGCTGGATGAAGTGGAAAAAGTGTGTACACATGTGGCCATTCTGCGAAAAGGGCAATTGCTGGGCTCCGGGCCGGTAAATGCTGTCCTGGCCAGGGATAATTTTATCGAGATAGGCAGCGCAGACAGTCGCGCGCTGGCGCAGTTGATACAGCAACACCCCGCCTTTGTGGAGTTGCTGCCTGCAGGAGATGGAGTGCTGCAGGTGACATTCAAAGATGCGGTTGACCCGGCGGCGCTCAACAACTGGTGCGCTCAGCAGGGCGTCTGGCTCAATCATTTGCAGATGAGCAGGAAGAGCCTGGAAACTGCATTCCTGGAATTAACCAACAACTAATCCTCTTTGTACCGAGCATATGCTGCAAATCATTAAAATAGAATGGCTGAAGGTAAAGAACTACCGTACTTTCTGGGTGTTCATCGCCCTGGGCCTGCTGTCCATTCTCGC
Organism: Chitinophaga sp. CF418; assembly: GCF_900142925.1. GTDB lineage: Bacteria > Bacteroidota > Bacteroidia > Chitinophagales > Chitinophagaceae > Chitinophaga. The sequence goes on along the minus strand of NZ_FRCN01000001.1, from coordinate 757,024 downwards.
GCCAAACTTTATCATTCATGATGTCTTCATCAGAAGAATTCCCAAGGATGCCCAAAAGCTGCTGGGACAACCCATATACGATTTCCCACTGGTCTGGCAGACAGTGGCCAGTGTCGGGTCTTATACCTCGGGTATTTTCGGCCTGTTGCTGATTACGCTGGTGACCAATGAATTTACGTACAGGACCCACCGCCAGAATATCATTGATGGCTGGGATCGGAGGGATTTCGTGCTCTCGAAGCTTTTTTGGGTAGTCAGCCTGGCCCTGGTGGCGTTCCTGACCTCCCTGATCGCGGTGTTCATCTTCGGTGGTATTTATGGAAGTGCCCCCTTTAGTCTGGAAAACAGTCATTACCTGTTCTATTACCTGTTACAAGTAATAGTATCGCTGTTGCTGGCCCTGTTGCTGGCAATGCTGGTAAAACGTACAGGCCTGGCGATTATACTGTTCGTGGGATATGTGATGTTCCTGGAACAGCTCCTGGTTTTTATTGCAAAACGTAACTTTGGCAATATTGGTGGATTATTCCCGCTACAGGCAGGGGACGAATTGTTGCCATTTCCCGTTCTGGAAAAAGTGGAGAAGTTGGCCGATCCCAATTACAGAGGGCCATATGACAACGAAGTGTACCTGGCCACACTGATCATTTATATTGCTTTGATAATATGGGTGGTGTTCAGGAGGATGCTTCGCACCGACCTGTAGATATAGTATGTTAATTATATGTTATTTGCAAAAGATAGGGGACAGACTCGTAATGTTTCTCCTATCTTTTGCGTTCTTAGTCTGTTACGCATTATCACACGACCGTGCGTTATGGACTATCAGTTAAGAATGTTAAATTTGTTTCGAAAAGTAAAATTGAAACGTTTGTGAAGGGAAAAGAGCAGGAAAAGATCATACTTGTTACGAATGATGATGGTGTAACGGCTCCTGGAATCAGGGCCCTGATTGAAGCGGTAAGCCCGCTGGGTAAAGTAGTGGTGGTGGCCCCGGATAGCCCGCAATCGGGTAAAGGGCACGCAATCACTATCGGAGTGCCCCTGCGGCTGGACCAGGTGTACCTTTTTGAAGGCATTGAAGCCTGGCAATGTTCCGGCACACCGGTGGATTGTGTGAAACTGGCCCGTGACAAGATCCTGCATCGTTTGCCGGATATCTGCGTAAGCGGGATCAACCATGGCGCTAACCATTCCATCAATGTGATCTATTCCGGGACAATGTCTGCCGCGATGGAAGCTGCAATAGAAGGAGTGCCATCTGTAGGGTTCTCTTACCTGGATTACAGTTTCAATGCGGATTTCTCTTTATGTAAAGAGGTGGCCCATATGGTAGCTAAAAAGATGCTGGAATCTGAACTGCCGGAAGGGACTTTGTTCAATGTGAACATACCCGTTGTAAAAAAGGAAGATTACAAAGGAATTAAGATATGCCGTCAGGCAGATGCAAAATGGGTGGAAGCGTTTGATGAACGCCGTGATCCGCGTGGTAAAAAATACTACTGGCTTACAGGCGAGTTCATTAACCGTGATAACGGAGAGGATACTGACGTATATGCATTGGCCAACAACCACGCTTCACTGGTGCCTGTACAGTTTGACCTGACGAATTATAAGCTGAAAAAGAAGATAGAGAACGACTGGAAACTCTGATGTGTATTCACGCACATTTCAAAACCTACTATGTTGAAACGAGATAATCTCCCATTGGGCATTGTGCTGGGTATGTTTACCCCTGTATTTGCCTTTTTCCTGTACTACCTGTTGATGTTCATGCCCAAGCATGTATCCTTAGATGAATTTATTACCCTTATTGTCGGCAACCGCCAGATGCTACCTAAACTGATCAGCATCTGCCTTCTCCTGAACGGCCTGGTGTTCTATTTCTATACCAGGAGCCGGAAAGATATCACGGCAAAAGGGATCTTCCTGGTGACTATGCTTTACGCCATCACCATCATCTTTCTAAAGTTATTACACGGATAAACCAATGAAGGATTGGGAATTAAGAGTTGGGAATAATGCCTGGTCTGACCAATTCCTGATGGTTAATTCCTGATTCCTAAGTTATATTTGTCCTATGAAGTATTACATCATCGCCGGTGAAGCTTCCGGTGATCTCCATGGCAGCAATCTGATCAAACAATTGAAACAACAGGACACCGCAGCGGATATTCGTTGCTGGGGTGGGGATATGATGCAACAGGCGGGAGGAACGCTGGTAAAGCATTATAAGGACCTTGCCTTCATGGGATTCATTGAAGTGGTGATGAACATCCGTACGGTACTGAAAAATATGGAATTCTGTAAAAAGGATATCCAGCAGTATCAACCGGATGTACTGGTGCTGATTGACTATGCAGGTTTCAACCTGCGTATCGCGGAATGGGCCAAGCCGCTGGGATATAAAGTGGTATTTTATATCTCTCCGCAGGTATGGGCCTGGAAAGAGAACCGTGTGAAGAAGATCAGACAGAGTGTTGACAGAATGCTTTGTATCCTGCCCTTTGAGCAGGACTTTTATAAGAAATGGGATTATGAAGTGGAGTATGTCGGCCATCCACTCATTCAGGTTATAAAGGAGGCGAAGGATAAGCCTGTTGACAAGCCATTGTCAGATAAACCCATTATCGCCATTTTACCTGGCAGCCGTAAGCAGGAGGTGAGTGTGAAATTGCCGATCATGCTCACGATGGCCAGACATTTTCCCGATCATCAGTTTATTGTTGCCCAGGCCCCCAGCCTGGATGATGCTTTTATAGCAGGACTGACGGGGGCGCATCCCAATGTTTCCACGGTCAAAGGACAAACATATAACTTGTTACGTCAGGCAGAAGCAGCATTGGTTACCTCCGGAACTGCCACACTGGAAACTGCTTTGTTTGGAGTACCGGAAGTTGTTTGCTATAAAGGTAGTGCCATCTCTTATTTCTTTGCCAAAAGGTTGATCAAGGTGAAATATATTGCACTGGTCAACTTAGTAATGGATAAACCTGTTGTAAAGGAACTGATCCAGCATGAGCTGAATGAAGAGAACCTGCTGAAGGAACTGACCTTATTACTGAAAGATTCCACGGTGCGTAACCGTATAAAAGCTGATTATGCCGCCCTCTGGTCGAAACTGGGAGAAAAGGATGCCAGTCGCCGGGCAGCAGAAGTGGCCTATGCGGAAGCAAGCAGGTAAGACGTTATGAAAGAAGATTTTATCCGGATAAAGCCTGCTTAATGATGACGGCTAAATAGTTTTACGAGCATTATTATCAATGCGATCAGGAATACGATAATAGAGATCCGGTTCATACCGTGCATCATATATACATAACGGTTCTTAGGCGCAGAGGGATCTTTTTTACCTATGTAGAGGTAGCGTAGTATTTGTTGCCAGATGCTTTTCATAATAATACAAAGATAGTTTTTATACACCTACTTCACGCCTGACTCATGAAGCGCCGGATGTATGGTTCACTCAGCGGTTAGCAATACCGGCGGAGGGTAATATTCTATAGGAAAGTGGTAAAGGAGGATGAGTTATTAAGCGGGAATGTATATTACTTTGTCAGTATCAGCATTATGAAAATTTTGCCGGAGACGGCATATGGTTGTCACTGCAACCGAAAGAAAGAGAAGAAGTTCTAAGTTCTCAGATATATTTAAAAATTAATCATGCGAAAACTATTTCTTTTATTTAGTAGCGCGCTATTGGCATTTTCCACAGCCAGTGCGCAGGACCACGGTCTGGAACAGCCCTATATCCCGGAAACCGATCAGGCTGTATTGCAAAAATTGGATCAATGGCAGGATTGGAAATTTGGTATGCTGATCCATTGGGGTGCTTATTCCCAGTGGGGGATTGTAGAGTCCTGGAGTATCTGTCCGGAAGATGAGGGATGGACCCAGCGTCAGCCCTACGGTATTCCATACTATGACTATGTAAAGAAATATGAAGCACTGGCCACCACGTTCAACCCAACCAAATTTGATCCTTCCAAATGGGCGAAAGCGGCTAAGGGCGCTGGTATGGAGTATGTTGTTTTCACAACCAAACATCATGATGGTTTCTGTATGTGGGATACCAGACAGACTGATTATGGTATAGCTGGTTCTAAGAGCCCTTTCCGTAATGACCCGAGAAAGAACGTGGCGAAAGAGGTATTTACCGCTTTCCAGCAGGAAGGTCTGCATACAGGCGCTTATTTCTCCAAGCCTGACTGGCACAGTGAATTCTACTGGTGGCCTTATTTCCCTCCGAAAGACAGGCATGTGAACTATGACGTGACAAGGTATCCTGACCGTTGGAAGAACTTTAAGGATTATACCTATAAACAGATCGAGGAGCTGATGACCACTATGGGCAAGATCGAGATCCTCTGGCTGGATGGTGGATGGGTTCGTGCCCGCAACCAGGGGGTTAAAAAAGAGAACGACATCACTGCTGCAGAAATCGACACCAGGCCAACAAAACAAAATGAGGATATCGACATGGCGGGGATTACTAAAATGGCCCGCAGCCATCAGCCTGGTCTGATCGTGGTGGACCGTTCTGTACATGGCCCGTTTGAAAACTATCGTACGCCGGAACAGCAGATCCCGGAAAAACCATTGTCTTACCCATGGGAAACCTGTATGACGATGGCCAATTCCTGGTCGTACGTACCGGATGATAAATATAAGCCTGTAAACAAGATCATCCACAACCTGGTGGACATCGTGGCGAAAGGCGGTAACTACCTGCTGAACGTAGGTCCGGGCCCTGATGGCCAGCTGCACGACGAGGCTTATACCACTATGGCGGCCATTGGAGAGTGGATGAAGATCAACGGGGATGCCATCTATGGTACCCGCTCCATAGCCCCTTATAAAGACGGGAAGGTATGTTTTACCCGCAAGAAGAATGGTAATGTATATGCTATTTACCTGTTGGGTGAAGGAGAGAAATTGCCTGCACAGATAGCATTTGAAGGCCTGAAACCGGCAAAAGGGGCAAAGGTGACCGTACTGGGTGCAAAGGAAAAGATCTCCTGGAAGGCCACTGCTACAGGTACCCAGATCACCATCCCTGCCGCTTTGCAGCAGAAAGCGTGGCAACATGCGGTTGCTATACAGCTCTCTGCTGTAGAGTCGTGAGCAGTGATTCAATACATGAGACAACGACAGCGTGCAAAAGCTGTGAACAAAAAAAAAGGCTGCCTTTGAACAGGCAGCCTTTTTTTTTGTTGTCTAATTAAATGTGTGTAAAAAAAACTATGAATAACCCAATCCGTTCAATTTCAATTTGATCCTAAGCATGGCAAATCAAGAAAAATTCATTCAATAACTAATCATTAACTAAAATGAGAAGTTTATTCGTCAATATTGTAGCAGAGTCATGGAATGACATTGTGTGTTAACAACAATTGAACCGGGTATAAAACTTAACGCATGGTAGGTACTGTAACAATTCTCCTTGCAGAAGATGATTATCAATACGGTAATATCATTAAAAAACAGCTGGAAGCCGTAGGATACCAGGTGGTGCACTGTTTCGATGGTGAAGTGGCCTGGAAGAAGTTTCAAAGAGACGATTTCGATCTTTGTATACTGGATGTGATGATGCCCAAAAAGGACGGCTTTACGCTGGCGCAGGATATCCGTAAAAAGAACGGTATGATACCGATCCTCTTTGTTTCTGCAAAATCGGCCGATGAAGACCGGCTACATGGGTTCCGCATAGGCGGGGACGATTTCCTGGTGAAGCCCTTCAGTATGCGCGAGCTGATCATGCGGATCAGGGTGTTCATCCGAAGGACATTGCCTAAAGATGCACCAGGGGACGGCATCTACAAACTGGGCGATGATGTAAGGTTTAACTATGAGGAAAAGGAACTCAGAAAGACGGGGGGCGAGGCTTTCGCTACCCTGACCAAGAAGGAAGCGAAGGTATTGCGGTACCTGGTCGAGAACACCAACAAACTGGTAAAACGGGATGAGATCCTGCTGAAAGTCTGGGGAAACAGTAGTTTCTTTTCCAGCAGAAGTATGGATGTGTTCATTACCCGTTTACGAAAGCACTTTAAAACACAGCCGGGAATAGCCCTGGAAACCTTACATAATGTGGGTATCCGGCTCAACATCCTGGAAAGCAGCAAAGATAAAAAAGACGAGTCTACGTCGGCAGATACAGATAATCAAGGGTGACGACAAGCAAATATCCAAACCCCAATAACAACCAAAACAATGACTTACGGCAGAAATGACCAGCCACGCTACCGGCAGCAGAGCAATGGCAGTCGTCAGGAGAGTGATGAGCGCAATCACCGCACACAAAGACACAACGGGAACCAGTTCCGTACATCCCGCCCCCAAAACGGATCGCGTTTTCCCCCCCGCATCAAACCGCCTAAGGAAGAAAGCAAGATCTATTTTATAGCCCTGCTCCCTAATGCCGAAATTGGTAAGGAGATCATCCGGCTTAAACAGGAATTTGCAGAGAAATATGACGCCCGCAGGGCACTGAGGGTATTGCCGCATATCACCATGCAGGTACCTTTTACTGCCAGTCCCTCGCTGGAAAAGTGCCTGATTCCGGGGTTGACGGCATTTGCGGCTTCAATGAAGCCTTTTGAAATAAAACTGAGCGGTTTCGGCGGCTTTTCTTTTACCAAACGAAAGGTATTATATATCAATGTGGAAAAGAATGCAGGGATCGTATACCTGCACCAGCAAATGATGGAATTTCTACGGAAGGAGTTCGGATTCAGCCATATGCTAGCCCGCCATGGGTTTAACCCGCATGTTTCCCTGGCATTCCGCGACCTGTCTGACCTCGAATTTGAACTGGCCATGGAAGAATACCGGCGTCGCCCATTCGATGCTGCCTTCCAGGTGCGCAACCTGTACCTGCTCCGGCATAACGGTACCTCCTGGGAGGTGCTCCATAAATGCAGGCTGGGAGTAGGTTAACTAGCACTTTTCTGCCATGCTTCCTATGCAATAAAATCGTAACTTTATAGCAGATGGATACAGTGGTAGTAAAACAATATAACCTCGACGAGGAACAGGAAAAGAAAGAGATCGTTCGTCATTACCGCGCTTTACTGAGGTCGCTTAAACCCCGTTTGAAGAAAGGAGACCGTGAACTGGTACGTACTGCCTTCGAAATGGCGGCAGACGCACACAAGGAAATGCGCCGGAAATCCGGTGAACCTTATATCTTACATCCCCTCGCTGTAGCGCAGATCTGCGTTGACGAAATCGGCTTGGGCGTACGTTCCGCTATTTGCGCCCTGCTTCACGATACCGTGGAAGATACCGAAGTCACCCTGGAAGACGTGGATCGGGTTCTCGGGCCCGAGATCGCCCATATCGTGGATGGTCTGACCAAGATCTCCACCGTGATCGACTCAAATACAAGCACCGCCCAGGCGGAAAACTTTAAAAAGATCCTGCTCACACTGGCGGACGACCCCAGGGTGATACTTATAAAACTGGCAGACAGGTTGCATAATATGCGTACCCTGGATAGTATGAGCCGTGAAAAACAGCTCAAAATAGCCTCGGAAACCGTATTTATCTATGCCCCGCTGGCCCACCGTCTCGGTCTGTACAATATCAAGTCCGAAATGGAGGACCTGTCAATGAAGTACACCGAGCAGCAGACTTACCGGGACATCGCCAAACGCCTGAAGGAGACCAAGCGTGAGCGTACCCGTTATATCAATGAATTCATAAAGCCTATTAAGGAGGTGTTACAGGAGGAAGGCCTGATGTTCGAGATTTACGGACGACCTAAATCCATACACTCCATCTGGAATAAGATCAAGAAGAAAGGCGTCACCTTTGAAGAAGTGTACGACCTCTTTGCGATCCGTATCATCCTGGATTCTTCTTTGGAGAAGGAAAAGTCCGACTGCTGGAAGGTGTACTCTATTATTACGGACTTTTATCACCCCAGCCCGGAAAGGACCCGCGACTGGCTCAGTAACCCGAAATCCAACGGGTATGAGGCACTGCATGTGACGGTAATGGGGCCACAGGGTAAATGGGTGGAAGTGCAGATCCGCACCAAGAGGATGAACGACTATGCGGAAAAAGGGCTGGCCGCTCACTGGCGTTATAAAGAGGGCAGTAACCAGAGCGTTAGCACAGAGGCTAAATTTGATCAGTGGTTCACCCAGATCAGGGAGATCCTGAACAATCCGGATTCCAATACGCTGGATTTCCTGGCAGACTTTAAAAGTAACCTCTTCACAGAGGAGATCTATGTATATACACCGAAAGGTGATCTGAAGATATTGCCTGTAAACTCCACCGCCCTGGATTTTGCCTATGCTATCCATAGCGCGGTAGGGAACAAGTGTATCGGCGCCAAAGTGAACTATAAGCTGGTGCCTATCAGCCATAAGTTGCGCAGTGGCGACCAGGTAGAGATCATTACATCCAATAAGCAGAAACCAACCGAAGACTGGTTGAGCTATGCTTTAACGGCCAAGGCCAAATCCAAGATCAAGGATGCCCTGAAGGAGGAAAAGAGGAAAGTGGCCATGGACGGGAAGGACGTGCTGGAACGTAAGCTGGACCACCTGAAGATTTCCAATAGCCAGCATAATATCAATGAACTGGTACAGTTCTATAAGCAGCCATCCCCGCTGGACCTGTATTACCAGATCGCTGTTAAGAATATTGACCTGAAGGAACTGAAGCAGTTCACCGTACTGGGGGATAAGCTGGAGGCGCCTAAACCGCCACCGGTGAAACAGCCGGATCATATCCCGGAAGATCACGTGAAACACCAGCTCCCTTCCAAGAAAGATGCGGAACTGATCATTTTCGGGGAAAGTTCAGACAAAATAGCCTACAAACTGGCCAACTGCTGCCGTCCTATTCCGGGAGATGACGTATTCGGTTTCATCACCGCCAGTGAAGGGCTGAAGATCCACAGAACAAACTGTCCCAATGCCGCTCAGCTGTTGGCTAACTATGGCCACCGTGTTGTGAAGACCAAGTGGGTGAAGAACAGGGAGATATCCTTCCTGACGGGGCTGAGGATCGTTGGTATGGATGATGTAGGGGTTATTCACAAGATCACCAACGTGATTTCCGGTGAGCTGAGGGTGAATATTGCCGGTCTGACCATTGAATCCAGCGAAGGGCTGTTCGAAGGGCTGATCAAGGTGTTCGTACATGATAAAGAGGAGCTGGATGAGCTGTTCGAAAAGCTGAAAAAACTGGATGGTATTCAATCGGTAAGCCGCCTGGAGGATGAATAAGTTTAGCGAAAATTAAGATCTTATTATAATAAGACGGGTTACAGGGCGTTTATTCCTGTGGCCCGTCTTTTTTTGCGGACAGGGTACCCGGTTCCTGATTATTAATTCCTATATTCGGATTCGTGCTATTTTTCCTTAATTTTGCCACTTCGTTTTTAAAAATCAATATCAACTCTTATGGTAGATGTTTTGCTGGGCCTACAGTGGGGCGATGAAGGCAAAGGAAAGATTGTGGATTACTTTGCAGGTAAATACGATGTCATAGCCCGCTTTCAGGGTGGGCCCAACGCAGGGCATACATTATATGTGGATGGCCAGAAGGTAGTGTTACATACCATCCCTTCCGGTGTATTTCACAAGAATACCACTAACCTGATCGGTAATGGTGTGGTACTGGACCCTGTGACATTTAAAAAGGAATGTGATAAGATTTCTTCTTTGGGTGTTGATCTGAAAAAGAATCTTTTTATTGCAGAAAGAACGCATATTATCGTACCTTCTCATCGTGCACTTGACAAGGCCTCAGAATTAGCCAAAGGCAGTGAAAAGATTGGTTCTACCCTGAAGGGTATAGGACCGGCTTACATGGATAAAACCGGCCGTAATGGTCTGAGAGTAGGGGATGTGCTGCGCGCTGATTTTAATGAGCGTTATAACAAACTGAAAGAGAAACACCAGCATCTGCTGGCAGGATATGATTTTACAGCAGAAATGAAAGCTGAAATTGCAAAGGATATTGCAGACTGGGAAGCTGAGTTCTTCGATGCAGTAAGCTACCTGAAGCAGATGAATATTGTAAATGGAGAATATTTCATCAACGATAAACTGAAAGCAGGCAAGAAGGTGCTGGCGGAAGGCGCACAGGGCAGCATGCTGGATGTGGATTTTGGTACATATCCGTTTGTTACTTCTTCAAGTACGATTTCTGCCGGCGTATGTTCCGGACTGGGAGTAGCGCCTAAGTGGATAAAGGAAGTGATCGGTGTAACCAAAGCATACTGTACCCGTGTAGGTAGCGGACCATTCCCTACTGAGCTGCATGACGCTACCGGCGAAAAACTTCGTGCAGAAGGTAATGAATTTGGCGCCACTACAGGCCGTCCCCGCCGTTGTGGCTGGATAGACCTGGTAGCCCTGAATTATACCTGTATGCTGAGTGGTGTTACCCAGTTGGTAATGACCAAAAGTGATGTACTCGATGCTTTTGATGAGGTGTACGCATGTACCGCCTATGAAATCGATGGTCAGCAGACAAGCGCCATGCCTTACCAGCTGAACGATGCAGAAGTAAAACCTATATGGGAGAAGCATAAAGGCTGGAGTGACGAAACAGCAGCCAAGAGCAAGCACTTTAATGAGCTGCCTGCCGAGATGAAATCCTTCGTAAAAGCAGTAGAAAGTTACCTGGATGTACCTGTGAAATTTGTGTCCAATGGACCAGGCAGGGACCAGATCCTGGAGCAGGAAAAAGCCTAAAAAATTACGAAAAAAAATCGGCAAAAAAAATTTGGCTAATACAAAAAACTGTTAAAACTTTACGCAAAAGAAATACGCTAAAGACTTAAGTGAACCTATTATGAAATCAAAATCTGATAACGAAAAAGAGACCAAAAAGACGAGTTCTCCAAAGACTACGAAAGCCGCACCTAAAGCTGCAAGTAAGCCAAAGAAGGAAGAGGAGGACGATGATGAAGATCTGGATGAGGAGGAAACTCCCAGTAAGTCTGCTGCTTCTAAAAAATCAGATAAGTCGGCTTCAAAGTCAAAGAAGAAAAACGACGATGACGAGGATGATCTGGATGATGACGATGATGTAGATCTGGACGATGATGATGATAATTGGGGTAAAGGTGATGATGAGGACTATGATCCTGATTTCGAAGAGTTTGACATGCCTAAACCTAAGAGCAAACGTGGCCGCCCTGGTAAGAAGAGCGCAGACGACGATGATGATCTGGGCATCGATGACGAGTTCAAGGACATGGGCCTGTTCAACGACAGGGGTGGCTTTGATGATGATGACGACGATTTCTAAGCATTAAAAGCACGCATTATCAGGATATTTTACGGTTTCCCGGTTAATGATCCAAACTTATTTAAACAGCAAATGTTGAATTGGAGTAATCAGTTCAACATTTGCTGTTTTTTGGATAATAACAACTACGCTTCCATCTATCACCAAAACGAAGCTATACTGGCCGCAGATGCGCTGGATACGCTTTCCTGCAATGCCGGCAATGCATTCCCCTCATTGCTCCAATATCACAATACTCATCGTGACTGGCTGTTTGGTCATCTTGCATACGATCTCAAAAATGAGGTGTTTCCGGGCTTATATTCCGATAACAAAGACGGAATAGGCTGGGCTGACCTCTTCTTTTTCCGGCCCCGTATCGTCATGCTATTGCGTAATAATGAGGTACAGATAGGAGGGTGGGAGATGGACGAAGCTGCCGCCCATAACATTTATAGAGAATGTCTCGCGGCAAAAGCAGAGAAAGTACAGCAAATGCCTGCCGGTAAGGTGCAGGCCCATCTCGATAAACAACAATACATCAACGCAGTTAGCAGCTTACAGGAACATATACACCGGGGCGACTGTTATGAAGTGAATTTCTGCAGGGAAAATTTCATTGAAGATGCCATCGTACATCCCCTTTCTCTTTTCAAACGCCTGAACAAGGTTTCTCCTTCTCCCTTCGCAGCATATTATCGCACGAATGACCTGTACATGGCTTGTTCCAGTCCTGAACGTTTCATGCAGAAGAAAGGTCCTGTTGTTATTTCACAACCTATAAAAGGTACGATCAGGCGTGGAGAGACACCGGCTGCTGATGATGAGCGCCGTAGGGAATTGCAGCAGAACAGCAAGGAAAGGGCAGAGAATGTAATGGTCGTTGACCTTGTGCGTAATGACCTTTCTCATACCGCTACACGCGGCAGCGTACATGTGGCGGAGTTATTCGGTATCTATTCGTTTGCGCAGGTGCATCACATGATCTCTACGGTGACGGCTACCCTTGAAGAGGGGGTATCTTTTACAGATGTGATCAGTCAGGCTTTTCCGATGGGCTCCATGACAGGCGCGCCTAAACTGAGCGTGATGCAGCTGATAGAACAGTATGAGCAATCCCGCAGAGGACTGTTCTCCGGCGCCCTGGGATATATTACCCCGGAAGGCGACTTTGATTTCAACGTGGTTATACGCAGTATACTCTATAATGCCGCCAGGAAATACCTTTCTTTCCAGACCGGTTCTGCTATTACCTATTATGCCGATCCTGTAAAGGAATGGGAGGAATGCCTGTTAAAGGCAGAAGCTATGAAAAATATCCTGGAGGGTTAAGGACAGGTTATTTATCTTTTTCCTGGAAGATGTTCTCCATCGCACTACGGATATCCGGGTATGAAAACACAAATCCCGTTTCCTGTATTTTGACAGAAGATGCCCGGCAACTTTTCAATACCTCAATACTCATTTCGCCCAATGCCAGTTTTAGTGCAAATGCAGGCACATATACAGGCAGGAAGCTCCTTCCCTTGGCCTCTTGTGCCATCGTCATTACCAGCTCTTTATTTTGTACCGGATGGGGGGCCGCTGCATTGTAAATACCTTCCAGGTCATGATTGACGATAGCGCTCAGATAAATACGGGCCAGGTCATGAAGATGGATCCAGCTGACATATTGTTCCCCGTTACCCAGAATGGTTGCAAATCCGAACTGTAAAGGTTTATAGAATTCCTTCATAGCACCACCGGCAAGGTTGAGCGCGATGCCGGTGCGTAAGATGACTACTTTTTTCTGCAGTTCCCGCATTCTCAGGATACTGTTTTCCCAGGCTACACAGGTATTTCCCAGGAAATCGCCCGCTGGCGGATCATTTTCCGTAAAGGCTGGTCCGCCTTTATTCTCGCCGTAATAGCCGATACCAGAGGCGCTGATCACTTTTTTTACGTTGTTTGGGTACTTGCTGAGGGCATCGAATAGGAGGCCTGCAGTCTGCACACGGCTGTTCACAATCTCCTTTTTACGGGCTGTAGTCCAGCGTTTGTCCCCAACATTGGCGCCTGCAAGATGGACGATGTAATCTGCCTGCTGTATAGCTGCTTCATCAATTGTATGACGGGCAATATCCCAATGGGCATAGCTGACAAGCTCATTATCCGTATCGTCGCCGCTATTACGCCGGCTCAGAATAATGACTTTATAACCATTGTCTGTAAGCAACTTAGTAAGCGCCCGGCCCACGAGACCCGTGCCGCCGGTAATTAACACCGTATCCATAATCGTAAAAATACATAATTCAGCATTAGAAATTACGAATTGAAAGTGATGAATAGCAGCAGTGCCCCGTTTTCTGTGAATAACAGGACTAAAACAGCCTGATAAAGGAAGATGACTGTAATTCGCTTTGGTAATTCGTAATTACGTATTTTAGTGTTAGATGGCCGGAATGCTCCACGTTTTCCTGCCCATGTTTCACAATGAATGATAGCGATTTACCGTTAGATCTATATCCTAAACTTGCAACCTTTTAAAATATAAGCAATGCGCATTCTATATCTCTATGCTTTACTGGTTTTATGGAGCGGGGCTGTAATGGCCCAGAAGATCTCCTATACAGAACCGGAAAGGGACGATTACAAAAGCACGGAATTTGAAATTATCGGCAGGGTATCAGGAAATATACTGGTATACAAGAGCGATAGAGGTGATTATGTCGTTTCTATCTATGATAATACAATGGCGCTTAAAAGCCGGGTAAAACTGGATTTTCTGCCCAAAAAACTGATCAGCGTCGATTTTGTGTCCTATGCTGATAAAGTATTCATGTTATACCAGTTCCAGCGTAAGGATGCCGTTTATAGTTTCTGTGCTACCATGGACGGTAATGCCCGCTTTGCTGATGCGCCGGTAATGGTGGATTCTACGAGGATCGGATTTTATTCCAAAGATAATAAAGTGTACTCCGTAGAATATTCGGAAGACAAGAATAAGATCCTGGTTTATAAGATCAACCAGGATAAGGAAAACGACAACGTATTCTACACTTTCCTGTATGACAGCGCCTTTAAACTGATCAACAACAGCCGGGTATCTTTGCCGATGGAAACTAAAAAATCCTTCCTCAGCAACTTTAATCTCACCAATGAAGGTGACCTGATCTTTAATAAACTGGAACGTACCAACAACAGGGATTATATCGTCAGTGGTAACCTGATCATTAAACGGGCTGTGGTGGATTCCTTTGAGAATGTGCCTATGCAGCTCAAAACCCAGTTGCTGGACGAAGTGAAAATGAAGGTGGACAATAACAGTAAAAAGGTGCTGATCACCGCCTTTTACTATAAGCAGAAGAGAGGGAACGTGGAGGGCCTGTACGTTAGCAAATATGACTATGCACAGAAGCAGCTGTTATACGAAAAGGAAGTGGCCTTTACTCCTGATCTGAAAAATAATGCTAAAGGGGAATCCTCCACCAATGCAGCTTTCAACGACTATTTCATCCGTAAGATCATCAATACCAGCAACGGCGGTTTTATTGTCACTGCGGAATCTTACTACACCACTTCGCGTTCACAGCCCTGGAACCGATGGAATTATATGTACGGCCCTTATGGTATGTATACACCCTACTATTATTCGCCGTATTCGCCGTTTTACTACAATCCCTGGTACAATAATTATAACTCCCAGGACCGCTATCATTACGACAACGTAGCGGTGCTCTCAATGGATAACGACGGTAACCTGCTTTGGAGCAATTTTGTACACAAGAGCCAGTATGACGACGGTTCTGACCTGTATCTGTCCTACATGATGGTCAACATTGGCAGTGAACTGCGTTTCCTGTATAATGAGCTGGACAGGCGCAGTTATATCCTGACAGACAACAGTGTACAGCCCGATGGTAAAGCCAGCCGTAAGCCAACCTTACGTAACCTTGACAAGGGTTTCACCTGGATGCCCCGTTATGGTAAGCAGATCAGCGGCCGGTCTGTGCTGGTGCCCTGCATCTACAGGAACTATATCTGCTTCGCGAAAATTGATTTTTAAGGGGCAAAGAGCACGTAATTACCTGTTGCCTGTATATATAGCATATTCACAGAAAAAAAGCCGTCTCATGCCAAATGAGGCGGTTTTTTATTGTCCTGAGTGCTGTCCAGGATATAATCAGGTCTTACCTATGTTTCTCCTATGTCTATCCTATGTTGATCTTACGTCTTTGAACGTAAGATCAACATAGGATAGACATAGGAGAAACATAGATATATGCTAATCATAAGCAGCTACATCCGGCATAATAACCAGGATATAACTGTACCTACGCCCTCATTTTTCACTACCAAAATTCTGCAGACTGATTAAAAGAAGTAGTTTTTAAAAGAAAAAAGCTGAATTTTTGATAATTGGTTATGATTTCTATACTTTTTTTTGTTAGTTTATACTATCAACCAACTTCAGCACGCTTAAAAACCTACATTATTAGAAATTTAAATACATATGATGATGCAGATCTTATCGCTCTATTGCAAACAGGTGATATGGCTGCCTACGAATGTATTTATAACAAGTACTGGCCCCTTTTATATGCTTACGTCTACAATCGTTTGAAATCGAAGGAAGTGACGGAAGAACTGATCCAGGAGGTTTTCTTCTCCCTCTGGAACAGGCGGGCCGAACTCCGGTTGCAGCAAACCCTCTCTGCCTACCTGTACACGGCAGTTAAATACCAGATATTCAACTATATCAAGGCAGATAAGGTACGGAAAACCTACGCCAGCTCTTTTGCCCGCTATAATACGCCTTTGCAGGATAATTCCAGCGAGGAGCATGTTGCCTTTGCCGATCTGGCCAATGCCCTTGAAAAAGAAGTATCCCGCCTGCCCGAAAAATGCCAGCAGGTGTTCAGGATGAGCCGGAATGAACACCGTTCCATCCATGATATTGCCAATGCCCTGAATATCTCCCATAAGACCGTGGAAAACCATCTTACCAAAGCCCTGAAGCATTTACGCCTGGCTTTCAGAGAATATTTCTGGTTTTTATAAATTTTTTCTCCTCCGGATAGGTGTATCCCCTTTTTCAGTTTACATAGTATATAGAAGTGTCAACGCCATATACTAAAACAAGTCTCAGTTACTGATGCACAATAAGGAATTTAAACATTTACTGGACAGATATACAAAAGGTCTCCTCAATGAACAGGAAATGGAACACCTGGAAAAGTGGCTTGACACGATGGAGGATAATGCAGCATTTGACAAGCTTCCCCCGGAAGAACTGTCATCTGCAAAAGAAGAGATGTTCAGCCGTTTGCAGCAGCGTATCGGTCAGCAGCAGGTAAAAACTGTCCGCATGTTTCGCCCGGCGCAAAAGGTAGCAGTGGCAGCGACAATAGCCGTGATCATTGTAGCAGGTTATATCTGGAGGACGAGCGTACTGGACATCGTAGCTCCACATAGAACCACTTATGCCTACAGCGACAAAGGGCATATCCGTAAACACATCCTGTCTGACGGCAGCATTGTATGGTTGAAAGGGGAAAGCAAACTGACATTCCCGGCCGTTTTCAATAAGAATGAACGCCCTGTGACACTGGAAGGAGAAGCCCTGTTTGAAGTAGCAAAAGACGCGAAACGTCCTTTTGTTGTGTACTGCGGCTCACTCACCACAGGCGTATTAGGTACCAGCTTTAATATCCGTAAGAATGAAAAGGGGGAAGTAGCCATATCAGTATTGACAGGATCCGTAGTAGTAGGATCGAAATCAACAAAAGAGCAGATCGTTAAAACAAATGAAAGTATCATTTATTCAGAAGTGCATGCATCAGTAGTAAACGGACATCCATCGCGTACAGACATACACGAATTTATCAGGGGGACTGAATATGATATGGCGTTCAATGACGCCAGTATGAACAACGTAATACAGAAAATAGAAAAGAAATTTGAAGTAAAGATCAACCTGGAAGATACCGCCATTCGAAAGCACCTTATTACAGCGGACATGACAGACCAATCTTTAGAACATACGATGGAGATGATCAGCCAGGCTCTCAACCTGGATATAACGATCAATGATAAGATGGTATTAATACGACCAAAAAAATAAACTATGAACTGTAATTCAACCAAAATGAGAATGTATCACTATCACACTAAAAGAGTAGCCTATGGGGAAAGTAAACAGTAAAAATAAAAGCAGGAGGTGACAGCCCCCTGCTGAAATTGATTTAGCCCTGAAATACTGCGTGACAGCGCAGTAAGGGGATTCCTTTGTCTTATTCAACCAGAAATCTAACAAAGAAACAGGCCTATGTCCATAAATGTAAAGACAAATGCTTTTATAACCAAATCCGTCATTATCACATCATTAGGTATGATGATGTTATTCTCAGCCAGTCCCGGAGCCTTGTATGCACAGAATATCCTGAACAGAAAGATATCCCTGCAGGCAGATGATGTGAGTCTTAAGATGGTGCTCAACCAGATCAGGTCAAAAGCAGACGTGAAGTTTGTATATAGCTCCGATCGTATTGCCATGGATAAAAAGGTTACTGCCAGTGCAAATGAAGAAGAACTCGGCAAAGTGCTGGACAAAGTATTAGGGAGACTGGACATTAACTTCGTAGTAAATGATGGCTTCATTATCCTGAAGGAAAAAAGTGAACAACATAATATTCAGCCGCAGCCCTCTGCTCCCGCAGCAGATACGGTGATCAGGGGTAAGGTACTCGGTGAAAGCGGCGATCCCTTTCCCGGCGCAACAATCGTAGAAAAAGGCACCAGTAATGGTGTTACTTCAGGAGGAGATGGTTCTTTTACACTAAAGGTAAAACAGGGCGCCACGCTGGCCATTACCGCTATCGGTTATCATGTAACAGAGATCGGTGCTGCGCAGGCAGGTACTATCAAACTACAGGCGGCCGTAAAACAACTGCACGATATTGTTGTGACAGCAGCAGGTATCGCACGGCAGAAAAACAGCCTGGGATATTCCGTCAGCACAGTGGGTTCAGAGAAACTCGCCCAGAAGTCAGAACCCGATCCTGTACGCGCACTGACAGGTAAAGTGGCCGGTGTGAATATCCAGTCTGCCGGTGGTGTGGCTGGTGGTGGTACCAATATCACCATTCGTGGTAACTCTTCGCTGAATGGTAACAACCAGCCTTTGTTTGTAGTAGATGGGGTACCTTTTGATAACTCCAGCTTTGCGAATGTAGGCTCTTCTTCTGTAGGTGGTGTCGGAGTGACCAACCGCGCATTCGACCTTGATCCCAATAATATACAGAGTATGACAGTGCTCAAAGGTGCAGCAGCAGCTGCATTGTATGGTTCAAGAGCGGCAAATGGCGCTATCATCATCACCACGAAAGCAGGTAAGAAGAAAAGCCGCAAAGGCACAGAGATCACTTACAATACTTCTTATGCTATTGAAGAAGTGGCCGGACTGCCTGAATACCAGACACGCTACGGACAAGGTACCAACAATGACTACAGGCAAGGTGTATATGCTTCCTGGGGGCAACCTTTTCAGGGAGTGTCCAGTATGCTGCCTACCCGCGCTACAATTCCTCATCAGTTAACACGTCAGTTTAGTTCTGCTGTATTTCCCGAATTTTATGAAGCCGATGGTGTGACGCCCATACAGGTCCCCTACAAATCCTATGCACAAGAGAATGCCAAAAACTTTTTCAGAACGGGGAGTGTATACGAAAATGCGATCACCATCTCTTCCGGCAGTGAGAAGGGGAATTTCAATGCAGGCTTTTCCAATACAGATAACAGGGGCGTAGTGCCCGGTAATGAGATCAAGCGTACCTCTGTGAATATAGGCGGCAATATCCGGCTGGAGAATAAGTTTTATGCCAGCGGCTCTATCAACTACGTAACTACCCGCCAGAAAACGCCTCCTGTAGGCGGATTGACGGGGTCTATCATGTCGACGTTGATGTATGTGCCAACCAGCTACGATCTCACGCATTACCCTTTTGAGAATCCGATAGATGGTAGTAATGTATATGACTATACTGGTGTGGATAACCCCTATTGGGCAGTAAAACATAGTCCGAACAAAAGTGACGTGGACCGTTACTATGGTAATCTCATTGTAGGTTTTGATCCTTTCTCATGGCTGAATGTTCAGAATACGATCGGCTTTAATGCATACACAGACAGGCGATTAAGTGTAAGAGGGAAAGGATCTTCTTCTTATGCCAACGGTAGTATCACAAGCGATAATATCTACCGCCAGGAACTGGATAATACCTTGTTGTTGACCGCAACACATGCTATCACACCAAACATATCTGTCCGCGCTATCTTGGGAAATAACGTGAACCAGCGATTTACAGACAGGAAGGCATTTTACGGAGATAACATCATCGTGGCGGATCTGCATGATATGAACAATACCAGTTCTGTAACCGGTGTACAGCTCACCAATAACAGGAACCTGCTGAAGCAGCGTTATTATGCGTTCTTTACAGATATCACCTTTGACTATAAGAACTTTGCTTCCCTGAACTTCGTAGGACGTAATGATGTATCGTCTACGCTGCCTGCCAATAACCGCAGTTATTTTTATGGTGGTGTGAATGGATCACTGGTATTTACAGAAGCCTTCCATCTGCCAAAAGAAGTACTGAATTTCGGTAAGGTAAGAGCTGGTTATACGAGAGTAGGTAATGAGGCGTCTCCTTATCAGACAGCCAATTTTTACCAGATCAATGCTATTCTTGGTGGTAGTACAACCCCATCCAATGTGGGCCTGCCCTTCACGCCACAGAATGGTGCTGTGTATAATATCGTTACGCAATCCAACCTGCTGACAAATGCCAACCTGAAACCTGAGTTCATTACAGAACTGGAATTGGGAGGAGAGTTACAGTTCCTGGATAACCGTATCGGTATTGATCTGACTTACTACAATAAACGCAGTACTTCACAGATCTTTGAGGTAACAGCAGCACCTTCTTCCGGTTATACCACACAGATCCTGAACCTGGGAGAGGCCACCAACAAGGGAATAGAGATCGGTTTTACGGCTGCTCCTATCCGTACAGCCAATGGTTTCAACTGGGATATCAACGCCAACTTTACCCGCAACAGAAACATGATCAAAGACCTCGGTGGTTATGAACGTTTCAGCTACGGTGGTACCAACGGAACCAGCAGTGTGCATATCGTTGGCCAGCCATACGGATTGATCCAGGGTACTGCCTATGCACGTGATGAGGAAGGTAATATCCTGATAGATCCTGCTTCCGGTAAGCCATTGGTATCCGGCTCACTCAAGGCGATCGGTAATCCTAATCCTGATTTCATACTGGGCATCACCAATACCTTTAAGTACAGAAGCGTGACACTAAATATACTCTTTGATTGGAAACAGGGTGGACAGATGTACTCCAATACTGTGGGGCAGATGATGTCCCGCGGCGTGACCAGGGATACGGAGAAACGTGAGTTCCAAATTGTTTCTCCCGGTGTAATGGGCGACATAAATACGCTGAAAGCACTGTTGGATGAACGTGGACAGAAGATCCCGAATAACGTGGCGATGTCTTATGAAGATCATTTCTTCAACGGCGGTATGGGTCCTGGCGGTGTGAATGAAGGTTCCATATTCGATGCAACTGTGTTCAGATTGCGTGAGATCTCCCTGGCATATGATTTTCCGAAGAGCTTACTGGGTAATTCACCGTTTGGCTCTGCCACCATCTCACTGTCAGGAAGGAACCTCTGGTACAATGCGCCTAACTTCCCAAAGTATACCAACTTCGATCCGGAAGTGAGCTCACTGGGCGTGGGTAACTCACAGGGATATGATAACCTGTCAGTACCTACTACCAAAAGATTTGGCGTCAACTTAAGGTGTTCCTTCTGATGTGGGATATTGATCACTCAACCTGTCATGAATTATGAAATTGAAATATAGTACATATACACTCATGGTAACCGGTATGGCTTTCATGGCCGGCGCCTGTAATAAGTTTGTCGATATTAATACCGATCCCAATAATCCGACCACCGCACAGTTGTCGTTATTACTGCCTTCTACGGAAGTATCTATGGCTGCTAACATGTATGAACTGAACAGTGGTACCTCCACTTTTATGCAACACATGGTATCGTCCGGTGATCTGAGTCGTTATCAGCAGCAGGGAACCAGTTTTGACGAACCCTGGGATGGGTTTTACAGTCAGACATTGAATGATCTGGAATCCATCATCAGCAGCGGCACCGCACAAGAGGAATGGGGGTATGTAGCCATTGCGAAAATTGAGAAAGCTTACCTGGTAAGCCTGATGGTAGATATGTGGGGAGACATTCCGTATTCTGAGGCAGAGAAAGGACAGCAAACGGTTAGTCCTCAGCTGGAGAAGGGAGCGGAAATCTATGAAAGTGTACTGGCCATGATTGAAGATGCACAGCAGGATGTGGGAAAAGTGAGTGCTTCGGGATTGGTGCCCTCCAGCGCTGATATGATCTACAGTGGTTCAAAGAACTCCTGGATAGCACTAGCCAATTCGCTGAAGCTAAAACTTTATAACCAGCTCCGGCTGGTAGATCCTGCCCGGTCCACCACAGCAATACAGGCATTGATCAGTAATCCTGCCACACTGATAGGCGGAACGACCAATACCAATTCAACGGACTATACGTTCAGGTTCGGATCTGCACAAAACCCGAACAACCGCCATCCATGGCATCGTTCTGAATATCAGTCCAGCAAGAACTTTTACATGTGCCAGTCATTTGTAGATCTGCTGTTTAATAATGACGATCCCCGTTTACGGTATTTCATCTATCGTCAGAATGCGACTGCGGGTCTGAACAACTCTACCAACAGCAATGGTTATTATGGTCGTAATCCCGGTGATGGTACTGCAGCACCGGCTGACCTGAACAGGCGTTCCACCTTTGGTGTATATCCTGCAGGAGGTTTATATGACAATGCACCTATCAACAACATCCCTGATACATACAGCTACCTGACAAATGCAGGCGCTACTTCAAGCCTGAAAGTAGTGGCTACTTCTGATGGTACTGGTGCAGGCGTTATCCCTCTGCTGACAAACGCCATGGTAAAGCTGATCCGCGCAGAAGCTGCGCTGGCACTGAACACAGGAGATGATGCAAGACAGAATTTTGCCGATGGTGTAACTGCACACCTGAACAGTGTGAGCACTTATGGCGCTGCAAATGGCGGAGTGGCTTTATCGCCTGCTACTGTCAGTGGTTTTGTGAATAAACTCCTGACAGCCTACGATGCTGCAGATGCTGCCGGTAAGATGAATATGGTGATGACACAGAAATACATTGCCTGTTATGGTAATGGTATGGAGGCGTACAATGACTACAGGAGAACTGCATTGCCTGTATTACGTGCACCTTTGTCGCCATTGAACTCATTTCCTTTGAGGCTCTATTATTCCCAGACGGAACTATCTGCAAACACCAGCCTGGGTGAGAATACCAGCGCATTACAGATAGCACAGCAGACCACACCGGTATTCTGGGATAAATAATCATCACACAAAAATTAACGCATGAGATATCTGATAATAGCGATACTGATCATCTACACCGGATTCCTTTCCTGCAAAAAAGCAAACTATGAATGGGAACAATATGAATACACTGCTGTACCTATTGTGACCGTCGATACGACAAAAACAGCGTTACCTACCAGGCAGGCGGGTAAGGTGGCATTCTTTAATCTGAATGATCCCAACCTGGCTGACCAGGAGTTTGCCTTCACCCTGGACTGGGAAGGCTTTGATAAAGTAACTGTGACTTCCATAGAAGTTTATGCGAGTTATAACAAAGCTGAATCCAGCGTGCCGGCTTATCCATTGGTGATCTCTTCTCCGGGAAACCAGTACACAAATATTGCACAGTTCCCGCTGCCCAGTATTATCGGCTCACGGGACAAATTGTATGAAACAGTGACTACTTTTCCTAAAGCATATTCGTTCACTGCTACTGAATTAGCGGCCATGAATAATGTATCGCTTGGATCTGTAGCAGTAAATGACTATTTTCTCTTCAAGTTTATTCTGAACCTTGGCGATGGCCGCAGGATTGTAACCTTCTTCAATAATATTTGTGATGAGTCACGCGGTGAACCCGGCGATTGCAGAGTTGGCGTGAGATTTAAAAAACTGTAGTTACTGTCGTAAACAAGCTATAAATGAGCACAATCAGAAACACAACACTATCATTCGCTCTGCTGACTGCGACCCTGGGCCTCCGGGCCCAGGACAGGTCAGCCGGACCTGCGGATAAGAAGTATCAGACGGAGATCAGATCAATTACTGACAAGCCTGTTGTTAAGAAAGCTTTCCAGACTATTATAGAGTTGGAGCCACAAACCCTGAGCGATCATATTCTGCTTACAGAGATCCCTGCACCGCCTTATAAGGAAATGGAAAGGGCGAAGAAATATGCAGAGATGCTCAAAGCTGCCGGCGTGGATACCGTGTGGATAGATAACGCAGGCAACGTGATATCAAAACGTAAAGGCCGTGGTGGCGGTAAAAAAACGGTGGTATTGGAAGGACATATGGATACAGTATTCCCGGAAGGTACTGATACGAAAGTAGTGCATAAAGGAGATACGCTGTATGCACCTGGCATTGCCGATGATACAAGAGCATTGTCAGTTGTGCTGGCCATTGTGAAGACATTGGAGAAAACAGGTATTGAAACCGATGCAGATGTGCTGTTTATTGGTACAGTGGGTGAAGAAGGACAAGGTGATCTGCGTGGTGTAAAGAACCTGTTTACAGAAAAAGGTCCGGGAAAAATAGACAGTTATATCGCGATAGATGGCTGGAACCGGGAGTCGATCACTCACCGTGCATTAGGTTCACATCGCTATAAGATCACGTTTAAGGGCCCCGGTGGTCATTCTTCCGGTGCGTTCGGATTAGCTAATCCGCATAATGCTTTAGGCCGTGCCATTCATTATTGGGCGGTAGCGGCAGACTCTTTCAGCCGTGCACCCGGCTTACGTGTGACTTACAACGTCGGCGTAATAGGAGGGGGAACCTCTGTGAACTCAATTCCTTTTGAGTCATGGATGGAAGTGGATATGCGCTCTGAGAGTCCGGAAAGAGTGAGTGGTATTGATCAGTTGCTGCAACAGGCGGTACAACAGGCATTGGCAGAAGAGAATAAAATGAAACAGCGGGGTGCTGATCTGACAGTAGATGTAAAACTGATTGGCGACCGTCCATCCGGCGCATTGGATACGACATTGCCATTGATCCAGCGGGCCATGGCCACGGTGCAATCCTTTGGATCAACCGCCTCATTGCGTGTTGGTTCTACTAACTCGAATATTCCTATTTCCAAACAGGTACCCGCCATTACCATCGGCTCCGGTGGAGAGGGTGGTAATGCCCATGCCCTGCAGGAATGGTGGCTCAACGATAAGGGATATCAGGGCATCCAGAACGCGTTACTTATCTTATTGGCGGAAGCCGGCATAGCAAAATAAAACCCTACTTATGGCAAGAAAATTCTACGGTATGCTGTCGTTGCTTTTATATGCTGCGACAGCATGGGGACAGACAATCCCCTCTCCAAAAGAACATTTTGGTTTTAATATCGGTGATGATTATCAGCTGGCCACCTACACCCAGACAGCAGCCTACTTTAAAAAGCTGGCGGCTTCTGATCGTGCGGAGCTGGTAGACATCGGCATGACGGAAGAAGGAAGGCATCAGTATATGCTGATCGTGTCTTCTCCGGAAAACCTGAAGGCATTGAGCCGCTATAAAGAAATATCGCAGCAGTTAGGGCATGCAGCAGGACTGACAGATGAAAGTGCGCGTAAGCTGGCAGCAGAAGGCAAGGCCGTAGTATGGATAGATGGAGGACTGCACGCAACTGAAACTGTGGGCGCGCATCAGCTCATAGAAACGATGTATCAGCTGGTAACACGTACTGACGCTGAAACAATGAACATCTTACAGAATGATATCATCCTGCTGGCACATGCCAACCCTGACGGGCAGGAGCTGGTATCTGACTGGTACATGCGCATGGCTGATCCGAAGAAACGGGCATTAAATATTCCCCGTTTGTATGAGAAATATGTAGGGCATGACAACAACAGGGATTTCTATATGATGAACATGAAGGAAAGCCAGAACATCAGTCGTCAGCTGTTTGTAGAATGGATCCCTCAGATCATGTACAATCACCATCAACGCGGACCTGCAGGTTCTGTACTGGCTGGTCCTCCTTACCGTGATCCTTTCAATCATATTTATGATCCGTTAATTGTGACCAGCATTGATGCCGTAGGTGCAGCGATGAATAACAGGCTGAATGTTGAAAACAAACCTGGTTATACACAGCGTAACGGTTCCACATTTTCTACCTGGTGGAATGGTGGGTTGCGTACTACACCTTACTTCCACAATATGGTAGGATTGCTCACGGAGATCATCGGCGGGCCGACACCTGAAACTGTACCGCTGGTGCCTGACAGGCTGGTTCCCAATGGAGCTACTCCCAATCCGGTAGCACCACAGGAATGGCATTTCCGCCAGTCTATAGATTACTCTGTTTCGCTGAATTATGCGGTACTGGATTATGCTGCCCGCTACAGAAGTGAGTTGCTGTTTAATATTTACAAGATGGGCAAGAATGCGATAGACCGTGGTAGCAGCGATCACTGGACATTTTATCCGCGATATATAGACTCTATCCGTGTAGCTTATAAAGTAGAAAGGAAGAGAGATACTACCACTGAAGGTGAGACAGGTGGTGAGTTTGCTTTTGGCAGGGAAGATACGATCGCTTCAAAATATTATGCAGGGGTGTTAAAGAATCCTGACTACAGAGATGCACGCGGTTATATCATTCCTGCGGATCAGGCAGACTTTCCTACGGCCGTAAAATTCATCAATGCATTAAGCCGTTCAGGTGTTACCATTCATAAAGCAACAGCTGCTTTCACTGTAGCAGGGAAACAATATCCGGCAGGTTCCTATATCGTAAAGACGGCGCAGGCCTTTCGTCCGCATGTGATTGATATGTTTGAACCACAGGATCATCCGAATGATTTTCAATATGCCGGAGGACCTCCTATCCGTCCTTATGATGCGGCAGGATGGACACTGGCCTACCAGATGGGTGTGCAGTTTGACCGTATCATGGATGTATTTGACGGACCATTCACACAGCTGCCTTATGGTCAGATCGAATCACCTTTAATAACTACGTTACCCACTGCAAAAAAAGGCTACCTGATAGATGAGGCATCCAACAATGCGTTCATTGCTGCGAATGATTTGCTGAAGGCGGGCGTAAAAGTATCCCGTACTGCTAATGGTGCATTCTATGTACCTGCGGGAACAAAAGCGCAGAGCATACTCACCAGGGCAACAATTGAACTGGGCGTTCATGTTACAGCTGCGGATAATACTCCTGCACAGTTGAAAGCGATCGCACCATTACGTATAGGTATCTGGAATACTTATGGAGGCGCTATTCCTGCCGGGTGGATAAGCTGGCTGATGGAACAATATCATTACGATTATAAGATGCTTTATTCACAGGAAGTGGATGCAGGTGATCTGCGTAAAAAGTATGATATGCTCATCTTTGTATCAGGTGCTATCCCTGATACTGGCAAACCTAAAAGAAGTGGTGAGAACAGTTACAACAAACCGCCTAAACCGGAAGAACTGCCTGATGAATTTAAACCCTGGCTGGGACGCATTACTAAAGATACTTCTGTTCCACAGCTGAAGAAGTTTTTGGAAGCAGGTGGTAAAATTGTTACTATCGGCACAAGTACCAACCTGGCATATCATCTGAATTTACCGGTAGAAAATGCATTAGTAGAAAAGAATGCAAAGGGTGAAATGAAACCAATACCCGGTACAAAATATTACATTCCTGGTAGTTTGCTGACTGCAGACCTGGATACTACAGCGCAAGAAAACTGGGGAATGCCTGCAAGGAATGATGTATATTTCGATAGAAGCCCTGTATTTAAATTCACCGCTGGCGCAGAGAGCGCGGGTCTGAAGAAACTGATCTGGTTCTCCACGGCAACGCCATTGCATAGTGGCTGGGCCTGGGGACAGAAATACCTGAAAGATGGCGTAGCAGCATTTGTAGCGCCGGTTGGGGCAGGCAAGTTATATGCTTTCGGACCTGAGATCACTTTCCGTGGTCAATCGCATAGCACTTTTAAATTATTATTCAACCAATTGTACAAATGAGAAAACTGATTATATCATTCCTTTGTTGCCTGCCAGCATTGGCTATTGCACAAAACAAGGATAAGAAGGCAATTGTGGCTTACCTCGATCAGCAGACGCCGGCATATGCAGATATTGCAAAGAAGATATGGGGATATGCAGAAGTAGGCTACCAGGAAGAAAAAAGCTCTGCCCTGTTACAATCTACATTGCAGCAGGAGGGCTTTACCGTGAAAGCTGGCATAGCGGGTATTCCTACGGCCTTCGTTGCCAGTTATGGCAGCGGGCAGCCGGTTATCGGTATTCTGGCGGAGTATGACGCACTGCCGGGGTTATCGCAGATAGCAGAACCACAGCAGAAGGCCATACAGGAAGGAGGGGCAGGGCATGGCTGTGGTCATAATCTGTTCGGCACTGCCTCCGTAGCTGCTGCTATTAGTGTGAAGAACTGGTTGAAAGAGCATAACGGTAAAGGCACTATCCGTGTATATGGATGTCCGGCAGAAGAAGGTGGCTCAGGTAAAGTGTATATGGTAAGAGAAGGTTTGTTTGGTGATGTGAATGCGGTGTTGCACTGGCATCCCGGCAACGACAACTCTGCTACGATCTTTCCCTGGTTATCCAACAAGAATGCAAAGTTCCGCTTTTATGGCGCAGCCTCACATGCTGCCGGTGCGCCTGAAAAAGGACGTTCTGCACTGGACGGGGTGGAAGCCATGGACTATATGGTGAACATGATGCGTGAGCATATTCCCCAGGAGACACGTATTCATTATGTCATCACTAAAGGGGGCGATGCACCCAATGTAGTGCCTGCCTTTGCGGAAGTGTATTATTACGTACGCCATCCGGATATGCAGGTGGTAAAAGATGTATGGGAAAGACTGGTAAAGGCAGCAGAAGGCGCTGCGATGGGAACAGGTACAAGAATGGATTATGAAGTGATAGGAGGTGTATATAATATGTTGCCTAATGAGACATTGTCGAAGATAATGGATAGCAATCTGCGGCAGGTAGGTGGTTTTACCTATACATCCGCAGAAAGAGAATTTGCAAAAAAGATCCAGTCTACACTGATCGATAAATCAAAGCTGCCCGACCTCGATACTTCGAGTGCTACTATACGGCCTTTCATATCAGATAAACATGATGCCATTGGTTCTTCTGATGTAGCGGATGTGAGTTGGGTAACACCAACGGCTGGCATCTCTACCGCTACCTTTGTACCTGGTTCTTCCGGCCATAGCTGGCAGAACGTAGCTGCTGCAGGTAGCAGTATTGGCGCTAAAGGAATGATGGTAGCAGCGAAGACGATTGCACTCACTGCCTATGACCTGTTCAATGATCCTGCTGCTTTAGAAACTGCAAAAACTGAACTCAAAAAACGTCAGGGACCCACTTTCAAATATGAGGCCATGCTGGGTAACCGTGCCCCGGCACTGGACTACCGAAAAAAATAAATGCTTATGAGACATACCTTATCGGGCTGGCTGCTGATGGCAGGTATTTGCTGCGCATCACAGTTACGGGCCCAGACTGTGCCATCACCTAAAGAACACTTCGGATTTAATATCGGAGATGATTATAAACTGGCAACCTACACACAAACCGCCGCCTATTTTGAAAAGCTGGCCGCCACTTCCGACAAGGCAAAACTGGTGGATATCGGCCTGACAGAAGAAGGGCGTCATCAGTATATGCTGATCATCTCTTCACCCGCCAACCTCAAACAACTGGATTATTACAAGCAGATCTCCCGGCAGCTGGCAAGGGCTGAAGGTATTACGCCACAGCAGGCGCATGACATGGCTGATAAAGGAAAAGCGGTGGTGTGGATAGACGGTGGATTGCATGCCACGGAAGTAGTGGGAGCACATCAGCTGATAGAAACCGCCTGGCAGCTCATCAGTCGCAATGATGCGGAGACGATGCGGATACTGGATAATGTGATCGTACTGATGACACATGCTAATCCCGATGGACAGGAACTCACCAGTAACTGGTACATGCGTAATGCAGACACTTTGAAACGTTCAACAGAACAATTGCCGGTGCTGTACCAGAAATATATAGGACACGACAATAATCGTGACTTCTATATCATGAACATGAAGGAAAGCGCCAATATGGGAAAGCAACTGTTCCTGGAATGGATGCCGCAGATCATGTACAATCATCACCAACGTGGTCCGGAAGGTTCTGTATTGGCAGGACCTCCGTACCGCGATCCCTTCAACTACTTCTTCGACCCGTTGATGATCACCGGTATTGATGCACTGGGTGCAGCCATGTACAACAGGCTGAATGCGGAAGATAAACCCGGTTATACGCGTCTCAATGGCTCCAGTTTTTCTACCTGGTATAACGGTGGCCTGCGTACTACAACACAGTATCATAACATGATAGGATTACTTACAGAGATCATCGGTAATCCTACTCCTGAAAAGATACCTGTAGTGCCGCAGCGCCTGATCCCGAACGGCGCCACGCCCAATCCAGTAAAGCCTACCGGAGACTGGCGCTTCAGAAAATCTATTGATTACTCTGTGTCACTGAACTATGCGGTGCTCGACTATGCAGCCCGTCAGCGGGATGAAGTCCTGTACAACATTTATAAGATGGGTAAGAATGCGATAGATAAGGGAAATGCGGATTCCTGGACTTTATCACCCAAACGTGCAGAAGCGATTACGGCAGCCTATAAAAAAGACAAGAATGATACTACCAAAGATGATGGCAGCGATCCTTACGGATGGATGAGAAGGGGTAGTAACATCTCCATGCAGTATTATGATGCGATATATAAGAATCCAACGGAAAGGGATCCCCGTGGATATATCCTGCCGGCAGATCAGGCGGATTTTGCTACGGCGGTGAAATTTATCAATGCACTGATCAAGGCAGGTATTTCTGTACAGAAGGCGACAGCGCCATTTACGGTAGGAGGGAAGCCGTATCCGGCCAATTCTTACATTGTACGCACGAACCAGGCTTTCCGTCCGCATGTGCTGGACATGTTTGAACCACAGGATCATCCTAATGACTTCCAATATCCCGGTGGTCCTCCTGTCCGTCCTTATGATGCGGCAGGATGGACACTGGCTTTCCAGATGGGTGTAAAGTTTGACCGTGTTCTGGACGATTTCAGCGGACCTTTTCAGAAGATACCTTATGGCGAACTGCAGTCTCCGATGGCTGAACCATTTACGCCTGCAGCGGGCGGAGGTTACCTGCTGAGCCCTTATGTGAATAATGCGTTCATTACGGTAAATGACCTGATGAAAGCAGGGGTGAAGGTATACCGGCTGCCGGAGGGTGTTGCCGGTGAAGCGGCAGGCACTTTCTTTGTGCCTGCGGGAGCCCAGGCAAATAGCATATTAAAGACAGCCGCCACTCAACTGGGCGTGGTAACAAAAACTGTAGGTAAGCGTCCTAAAGGGGCGGTCGAAACAACACCTCTGCGCATTGCCCTGTGGGATACCTATGGCGGTTCCATGCCTTCGGGCTGGATCCGCTGGATGATGGAACAATATCATTTCCCTTTCAAACTGGTGTATCCGAAAGATATTGATGCCGGCGACCTGAAGAAACAATATGATGTAATCGTGTTTGTGACCAAGGCTATCCCTCCTGTAGCAGGGGAGGAAAGTAACCGTTATGGTTTCAGGCAGACACCGCCTAACCCGGATGAGATTCCCGAACAGTATCGTAATACATTGGGCAGGATCACGAAAGATACTTCCGTTCCTAAATTGAAGGAATTCCTGGAAGCAGGCGGTACCGTTATCACCATTGGTACCAGTACTAATCTGGCTTATCACCTGGGACTTCCTGTCCATAACGCCCTGGTGGAAAAGGGGAAAGACGGCAAAGAGCAGTCACTGCCCGGTACCAAATACTTCGTGCCCGGAAGCATCCTGCGGGTGGCTTTTGACAGTACCCGGACGGCAGCCTGGGGGATGCCCTCCTTTGGAGATGTCAATTTCGATAACAGCCCTGTCTTTAAGCTGGACAGCGATGCCGAAGCGAAAGGTGTACGTCCCGTAGCCTGGTTTGCCACGGACAAGCCTTTACGCAGTGGCTGGGCTTGGGGACAATCCTATCTTAAGGATGGGGTGGCGGCATTTGAGGCGCCGGTGGGCAAGGGTAAGTTATATGCCTTTGGCCCCGAAATTACTTTCAGGGCACAGTCGCACGGCACTTTTAAGCTATTGTTCAATGGTTTATATGGAATTAAGTAGCGGATAAATGGCACGAAAAAAAGACCGCCTCATGTTATATGGGGCGGTTTTTTTATTTTAGTACCTTAGAAGAATAACCAATGTTAATATGGAAGAATTTTATGATGCTGCCTCCGAAAAATACAAGAAGTATTTATTGCAGGTAGTTTATAATGACGAGACTTATTATACCGTTTCTGGCGTAGACATGTCAGATAATGATACTGATAGATTGCTGACAGATAAGGACGGTAAGATCTGTTTATATGCTGACCTTCCTTCTTTAAGGAAAGGCATCGAAGAAGGCGTTATTACCTTTGACACGCCCAATCTGCAGGCATGGGGAAAAGAGATCAACGAAACCGATACCGCTTATACAGGCTTTGATTTTTCTTCCCTGAAAGCGGAATTACTGGAAGCGGATGATGATCCCTTACTGTACGAGATTTATGGTGCGCTGGGTGTTGTGAAGGACTATGCACTGCAGGAAAATGTAGCGGAATTACTGTCCCTCCTGAACAGCGATATCGTAAACGAATATGTAGAGATCTGTGCCGATCTTTTCCTGTGGTCGTCAGATACGGATTCCTTCAGAGAAGATTTTGATTTTGAAAGTCTTGTTCCTGTGCTGAATAAGATCTATACACTGCTGGAGCCCCGTTTAAAGATTGTCTAACGGATGCCGTTATACTAATATTTTGGAGACCATCGCTTATCAGAAATTATCATCCGGTTTTTACAACCGTCCTGACGTTTTAAAGATTGCCCGTGAATTACTGGGGAAGATCATCGTGACAAAATTCAACGGTGAGCTGACATCTGCGCGTATCGTGGAAACAGAGGCCTATGCCGGTGTTGTAGACAAGGCTTCCCACGCCTATGGCGGCAGGCGTACTGCCCGTACGGAGATCATGTACCGTGAGGGAGGGGTAGCATATGTTTATTTGATTTATGGTATCCATCAGTTATTCAATATTGTGACCGATGGTGTGGATATTCCGCATGCGATCCTCATCAGAGGAGCGGAGCCGGTAACAGGTGTGCCTGTTATGCTGCAGCGTACAGGAAAGAAGGTGGCAGATTTCACGTTGACAAAGGGGCCGGGAAATGTATCAAAGGCATTGGGGATCACTATAGGTCATACAGGTGAATCGCTGCTGGAAGATGAGTTTTGTCTTGTTTCGGATGGATTTACGCCTCTGGCAGAGGATATTGTCGCTACTCCCCGGATAGGTGTGGACTATGCGGGGGCAGATGCTTTATTGCCTTACCGTTTTATTATACGCGGCAATAAATATGTAAGCGGAAAGCCATCACAAAATAACCCACGTTAAAGTATTCCTAATCCTTTTTCAGGACAACGCACCTTCAAATAATAAATATTTATCTTTATTACATTATAAGGGACAATCTCAATACCTGTTTTATGCGAATACTACTACCCCTGATGGTAATCATTTGCTTTTCTGTATCTGCAGCAAATGCCCAGACAACTGACAAGGAAAAGGCCCTCGCCAAAAAGAATGAAGCCATTGAACTGATGGATGATGGTAAACTGGCAGAGTCGATCACATTACTCGAAGAAGCCCGTAAACTGGATCCGGCCGAACCCGAAATAGTTTATGAAATGGCACTGGCCAGATATCAGCAAAAGAACTTTGATGAGGCCATGAAGTTATTGAAAGACCTGGTGAAGAGGAAACAGGCTAGCGGCAGAGTGTATGCTATGATGGGCAATGCGCTCGACGAAATGGGAAAACCGGAAAAAGCCATTGACACTTATGATGAAGGCATAAAAAAATTCCCGGAAGAAGGTAATCTGTATCTGGAGCGGGGCGTGATGGAGTTGAGGAGAAATGATCATAATGCGGCCCTGGGATTCTTTGAGAAAGGAATACAGGCAGCGCCTATGTATCCGTCCAACTACTATCGCGCGGCAAAGATATTCCTGGATTCAGACCAGGAAGTATGGGGAATGATCTATGGGGAAATATTCATGAACATAGAACGTGGATCTAAACGTACGGAAGAGATCAGCAAACTTTTATATTATACTTACAAAGGAGAGATTAAATTTGAGTCTGATACCAGTGCATCAGTAAGTTTCGCAAAACAGAATAATACCATCCTGCTGGATGCCAACCAGCGTAAAAAAGCCCAGGCTAGTTCTCTGGCTAATGCCCTGGCCGAGCAGCTGATGGCGTCGATGGGCAATTCTTTTGCAAACGGAGCATACGAAATGACCCTGGTCAAATCAATAATAGGAGAGAAGATGATCAACCTGGCATCTTTGAACCGTATAAGGACAAAATTTCTGGACATATATACAAAGGAGAGACGTGATACGAGTTATCCTGTAGTGCTTTTCGATTTCCAACGGAGTGTGAAGGAGGCTGGATACCTGGAGGCTTATAACTACTGGATATTGGGACAGGGAGATGAAAAGGTGTTTGGAGAGTGGAGGAGCGAACACGAACAGCAATGGGACAGCTTTATGAAATGGTTTAAGGAGAACAGGATAAAGGTCACGGAAGCAAATGCCTTCGTACGAGCACAGATTATCCTGCAAGACGTGGTAAAGAAAGCAGCAAAATGACGGCGCCGGAGTTATTCAAAGGGTATCGTTAAGCTGCATCCGGAGGGACACGAGGGAAATAATAGCTATTTATACCATATCTGATGATGAAAAGAGAACGAAACCTCTTCCTGCTTGGGATTACCATGACCATCAGCGCATGTGGTCTTTTCGGTTTTCACAGAGATCAGGAAACCCCTTCAGCCAGAGCATACTTTAAAGGTACGGTCAGTCCGGCGCTCAGTCA
The DNA here is from genome assembly GCF_900142925.1 of Chitinophaga sp. CF418. GTDB lineage: Bacteria > Bacteroidota > Bacteroidia > Chitinophagales > Chitinophagaceae > Chitinophaga. Next base: position 722,500 of record NZ_FRCN01000001.1, on the reverse strand, counting down.
GCCGGTACTGGAAGAAAAGGTGCGTGAGTTCTTTGACTGGTATACCACCCGGGTAGATTCCCTGGTGGATATTCAGTTGGTGGATAATTCCGGAGTGGAGGACACTGGTCGTTATGCAGTTAATTTTGACAGCACGGCGGCTTATCTCCATATTTTAGCTAATGCAGGCATATTTACCCGGGACTATATAGAGGATAAGAACGCCTATTTCCAGCTTTGTGCAGCCAGGATCCGGCAGGATAGTGTACGAACGGCTACGCCCTATGGGTTTGATGCTGATCTCATCCTGCTGAGCCAGGAGTATGAGGAGGATATCTCCAATTTCAGCCAGGCCACCTTTGGGAATTATACTGAAACTGAGAATGGGGCGTCTATAGATGTGACTATTGTTTATACGCTCCGGATCGATTTTGTGATCCAGGGGGACCGGTTACTGATAGATAAGATCGATGTGGTGACGCCGGAGGGGCAGACGGAGGAGGTAGGGGTCAGGTAAAAGCCGCAAAAACACATTAATTATTCATGGTTTTCATAATATTTTGATTTTCTCCCGCTTTAAAATACCTTTGGAACGCTTTCAAAAGTTGAAAAGAGAAATCATATTGTGGTAAAGTTTTTCCGCTCAGGCAACCCGCTAACGGTACTGTTGCTGTTGATATATACGCTCCTGGTAAAATTCTATTACCTGATCCATCCGTCTTCCTTCCTGGTAGACGGCAACGAAGGTTTGTTATACGGCCTGTTTGTGAAATGGATGGAAATGGCATTTGGCAAGAGCCCGTTCCTGTTTACTTCGCTGGCGGTTTTACTGTTATTATTGCAGGCGCTGCTGGTAACAAAGATCGTGAACCATCAACGCTTGTTCGCCAAGCCTACTTACCTCCCGGCCATGAGCTATATGCTCTTTACCTCCCTGTACGAGGGCTGGAACATATTTTCTCCCGCTTTGCTGGTTAACCTGGTGATGTTGTGGGTGTTTTCCAGCATTACGCTGCTGTATACCCGTACCTCTGCCAGGGATGTTGTATTTAATATTGGTTTTGCCCTGGGGGTATGTGGATTATTTTACTTCCCGGCTACTATATTCTGTCTTTTGTTATGGTTAAGCCTGCTTATTATGCGTCCGTTCCGTCTGGCGGAGTGGATTATTGCTTTGCTGGGCCTGATCTGTCCGATATACCTGCTGGGAACCTATCTTTTCCTGACAGACCAGTGGATACTGTTTGCAAAAATTCCCAGAATAGGGCTTGAAATGCCTTTTATTAGCCATTACAAGGTATGGGGAGCCCTGGCGATAAGCGTGTTCTTCTTTATACTGGGCTGGTTATTACTGCAGCGTACCCTCAAAAAGATGTTGATACAGGGCCGTAAAATCTGGAGCGTATTGATAGTATACGTGTTTATAGCCATGATGGTACCTTTTTTCAATGTACATTTTTCCCCTGCCTACTGGGTTCTCGCTATTTTACCGCTTTCCCTGTTTGTAGCCAATGCATATTGGTCTATTGTTAACAATACGGTAGCGAATGTTATCCACATCCTGACATTAGCCTATGTCATTATAATGCAGTATTTCAGCAAAAATTAGCCGGTTTCGCGGGTAATTGTTAAAACCGGACGAACGGCTATGGAAATGTGCGGGCGGCGTAGTAATTTTGTGCCTTTTCCGGTAATTTCGATTAATGGTCCAATGGCTGTTATCTGCCGGATAAAAGCTTGAATAATATTTTAGACCGTAACATTCAACAAATTAAACATGAAATTTGGCGTTGTCACCTTTCCAGGCTCTAATTGCGATCATGACATGATCGATTCACTGCGTAACGATCTTGGACAGGAGGTAATAGAGCTATGGCATAAAGACTCTGACCTGAGCAAGTTCACTAAAGAAGACTGTATTGTACTGCCGGGTGGCTTTTCTTATGGAGATTACCTGCGTTGCGGCGCTATTGCCCGCTTTAGTCCCATGATGCAAAGTGTGATAGAGTTTGCCAATAAAGGTGGCCGTGTAATTGGGGTATGTAATGGTTTCCAGATCCTGTGTGAAGCTGGTCTGTTACCAGGCGCTTTGCTGCAGAACAGTCATCAGCAGTTTGTATGTAAGAATGTATACCTGAAAAGTGAAAATACATCCGCATCCCTGACCAAAGATGTAACCGGACGCGCATTGAAGATTCCGGTGGCACATGGTGAAGGCCGCTATTATGCAGATGATGCTACACTGGAAGGCCTGTTTGCCAACAACCAGGTACTTTTCCGTTACTGCGACGAGTTCGGCAATGTGGTAGATAACGCCAATCCAAATGGCGCACTGCGTAACATCGCCGGCATCTGTAATAAAGAGCGTAATGTATTCGGTATGATGCCTCACCCTGAGAGAGCTACCAGCTCAGTATTGGGTAATACTGATGGCCAGCTTATTTTTCAGAGCCTTATCAACAACAATTGATTCTCTGGTGGCATAAACCACCAATATTTAAAAATCGAGCCAACCAACCAGTTAAAAAATCTAGTATGAAAAAATTATTTACAGCAGTTTTGCTATTTGCGTTGCCGATACTGGCAAGTGCGCAGATAGAAAACCCGGTGAAATGGGATTTTACCGCTAAGAAGATCGACGCTTCTACCTATGAACTGCACATGACAGCTACCATAGATAGCAAATGGCACTTGTACGCACAGGAAGCAGGTGAAGGTCCGGTACCTACTACCTTCAAACTGACCAAAAATCCGTTGGTGGTACCGGTAGGTAAGATCCGTGAAGTAGGTAAACTGCATAAAGCATTCGATAAGAACTTTGATTCCGAACTGAAATACTACGAAAACCAGGTGAATTTCGTGCAGAAAGTAACCGTTAAAGGAAAGGCTGCTACCAAAGTAAAAGGTAGCGTAGAATTTATGGTGTGCGATGATCACCAGTGCCTGCCGCCGAAAGAAGTGGAATTCGCTATCAGCGTAGGAGGAAAATAAATCATTACTACGGATGAGCGTTCATCCAACAGGTAAATAAAATTTGGTAAACGAGTTCCCCGGGAACTCGTTTACTATTTAGAATGGTAATAAGTCTTTAAAGCCTATTATTTATATGAAGCAGTTGCTTACGTTCATTATCCTTATCACCGCAGTATTTGCTGTCAGGGCCCAGGAGAATCCTGCCCCCACAGCGGTTGCAAAATGGGAGTACACAGCGGAGAAAAAGGGTGAACATGAATATATATTACATCTGAAAGGTACTGTAGAGAAAGCTTGGAAGCTGTTTTCCACTACCATGAAAGATGATGAACCTAATACCCGTATAGTGGTTGACAGCGTAGCTACAGTTACCGGCATCACGGAAGAAGGAGAACTGAAAAAAGCACCTGAGCCGCTGTTCGATAATACAGAGATCAAATACTTCGAAAACCAGGTATCTCTCCTGGTGGCCGTAAAGCTGAATGGTTCTGTTACGAAACTGGAAGGTGCTGTCAACTATATGGCGCTGAAAGGTGACGAAGTGGTAGGACCGGAAGAAGTGAAATTCCGCTTCAATGTAGATGCAAACGGTAACCTGGTGAATGTAGCTGCTGGCTTGCAGGAATCAGCCGCCGGCGGACAAACCTTGAAGCGAGCCACCATCGACAAAGACCATCCTGTGAATAACTGCGGTGGGGAAGAGGGACCTGCCAGGAAAAGTCTCTGGGGATTGTTTATCCTGGGCGTGATCGGTGGTTTTATTGCTTTGCTGACGCCTTGTGTATTCCCAATGATCCCGCTGACAGTGTCTTTCTTCACTAAAAAGTCGCAGGATAAAAAGACAGGTGTGTTGAATGCGAGCCTCTATGGCTTCTTCATTTTCCTGATCTATGTATTGTTAAGTCTTCCTTTCCATTTCCTGGATTCACTGGATCCTGAGATCCTGAACAATATCTCTACCAACGTATGGTTAAACCTGATCTTCTTTGTGATCTTTATTGTGTTTGCCATTTCGTTCTTTGGTTATTTTGAAATTACCCTGCCAAGTGGGCTTGCCAGCAAAGTGGATGCAAAAACAAGCGTAGGTGGCATTATTGGTATTTTCTTCATGGCATTAACACTGGCACTGGTATCATTCTCCTGTACTGGCCCAATTCTGGGTTCGCTGCTGGCAGGTTCACTGTCAACCGATGGTGGCGCTATGCAGCTGACAGTGGGTATGGCTGGTTTCGGATTTGCGCTGGCATTGCCTTTTGCTTTGTTCGCCATGTTCCCGAACCTGCTGAAATCACTGCCTAAATCTGGCGGCTGGCTGACTTCTGTGAAAGTAGTATTAGGTTTCATTGAAGTAGCTATGGCAATTAAGTTCCTTTCCAATGCCGACCTGGTAACACACTGGGGATTGGTAAAACGTGAGGTCTTCTTTGCTGTGTGGATTATCTGTGGTTTCCTCATTGTACTGTATCTGTTGGGCAAGATCCGTTTCCCACACGATTCACCGCTGAAGAAGATCAGTCCTACCCGTTGGGTGCTGGCCTTGATCTTCCTTGCAATGACTTTGTACCTGCTACCGGGAGTAACGAATACCAAATATGCCAACCGCAGATTGATCAGCGGTTTCCCGCCACCATTGAGCTATAGCCTTTATAAAGAGGCTGCTAAAGGAGTTGAAGCGAATGTGGTGAATGACTATGATGCAGCGCTGAAACTGGCGAAAGAACAGAACAAACCGATCCTGATAGACTTCACGGGATGGGCTTGTGTGAACTGTCGTAAAATGGAAGAGAATGTATGGCCGGATAAGACAGTGAAGGCATTGATAGAAGAAGATTATATCCTGGTATCGCTGTATGTGGATGACAGGAAATTATTACCGGAAGATCAGCAGTTCCTCTTTACTACCAACACAGGTCGTAAAAAGGAGATCAAAACGATCGGTGATAAATATGCTACGATGCAGACGGAGAATTTTGTGAATAACTCACAGCCTTATTATGTGCTGATCAGCCCTGATGAGAAGCTGTTGACGAAGCCTGTTGGATACACTCCCCGTGCGAGTGAATATGCCAGCTGGTTGAAGTGTGGTCTGGAAGCATTTAAGAAGGGAAAGTAACAGATATAATACTGAAAGGAACGGCTGTCCGCTATAGGTGGACAGCCGTTTTTGTTTGCGGGAACTATCATTTAATCCATTGTGTACAACTGTAGATGTTTTTTGTTACATGCTATTTACAATATCGTGTTAACCATATGCCTATCAGTTTGTTGTGTGGAAAATAATTTGGATGGTTTGTGAGGTGTATATAAATTCGCGATTCGTGCTCTTGTAGAAACCATTGTTTCACCCAATCAAAAACCAATGACTTTTATTGCATCTGTAATTGCGAAGAAGGGCGTAGCAGTGATCGCCGATTCTTTGGCCACGTTTAGTGAGAATGTAGTGACTTATAAGCGCTTCATAGATTATTTAAAAGATAGGGGAAATGCGAACGCAGATGAGATTAGGATTAGCAGGAATGAGATAACGCATTTGTTTAAGAAAAGACCATCTCATACTAGAGACTACGCAGAAAAGCTTTTCCCGTTTGACAAGTATACTGCAATAACATTGGCGGGAGCTTCACAGATAGGAGATAAGACGATCGAATCCCTGATACATGAATTTGTCGCCATTAATGGGGAAGACGAAAATTATTATAGTAAAACGATCGCAACCAGGGTGAAGGATTTTTGCAGGTTTGTTGAAGGAAAGGTGAGGGCATGTATTGCAGCAAAGGGGGATATAGGTAAAAGTATATTGCTGGTTACCCACTACGAGCTAATAACTGAAAAGACAATCATATATAGAATAGTGATAGATGAGTCAATGGGGGAAAGCCTGGAGGGAGATGAATGGAAATATGTGAGTTATGAAAAAATACCCGAGGACCGTTACGTAGTAAGCGAAGGACAAAATCTTATAAGTAGAAGAATTTTAGGAGAAAAGAGCTATTCTTCCCTGGAAGTTGTTCCTCACATAATAAAGGAAATGGGAAAGGATTTCAATTTATCTCTGAAATCTATCCCTGTGGATTATGTTCAGCAACTTGCTGACAAAATTGATTTGAGACTGAAACATAAGAAAGTAGATTCGATAATGCAGGAGTCTTTATCAAAACTAAGCCTGCAGCAGGCCGTTAATATGGCTTATCTTTTTTTGAAAATGGAAATGACTTTTCAGACATATATGGAGAAAGTTCCAACTGTAGGCGGGTTGATAAAAATAGCAGTGATAGATAAACAGGGATTCAGGTATATAACCGGGCACAATATTTTAAAGCCATATTAGTTAACGTCAAAATTTATAATTATGATCATTTTTGTAGATGAAGAAGAAGAGAAAAAGAAAGAAGAGCAACTCAGAGAAAAGTGGAGAAGGGAAAGGATGGATAGGATTGCGAAGATTTGGCAGAAGATACTTGATGAAGAAAAAAAAGGTATTCACAAGACTTTAGAGGAACGTATGGAAGAGGATTATTGCAATAGCCTGGGAGTAGAAGATCAGTTCTTCTACAAGGAAGAGCGAAGAGTTCAGAAATTCCTTGAAGGACTTAAATAACAAAGGCCCGCAATTAGGCGGGCCTTTACTGTATTTTCAATTTCCTCAGAAATTATAATTCACTAAATCTGCCATTGCCACTTTCTCCTGTGTGCCCGTCACCATATTCTTAACACTCACCACTTGTTCCTGTACCTCACTCTCACCCATAATGATCACATAGGGGATATTCCGTTTATTCGCATATTTCATCTGCTTATCCATCTTGGATGCCTCGTGGAATAATTCGGAAGAAATACCCTTGTTACGCAATTGCATCAGCAGTTTGAAGGCAACGCCAGTCGTTTGCGCATCGAGGTTGAAGAAGAGTACTTGTGTACCCTGTTGCGCTGCAGCAGGGAATAGCTGCAGTTCTTCCAGTACATCATAGATACGGTCTACTCCGAAAGAAATACCTACGCCGGAAAGACCTGGCAGGCCAAACAGGCCGGTAAGGTCATCATAACGGCCACCGCCACCTATGCTACCCATTTTTACGGAAGCAGGTGCTTTTACTTCCACGATCATACCTGTATAATAGTTCAGGCCACGGGCCAGTGTTACGTCCAGGATAGGAGTGGTTTTGAAGGCATCCGGTTGGGTGTGCAGTACATAGGATAATTCCTCAACGCCTTTCAGACCGGTAGGAGAGTTCCTGAAGAGAGTGCTTAACTGTTGCAACTTTTCCTCATTGTTGCCCTCGATATTCAGGAAGTTTTCAATGATGGCAATTTCACCTAGAGCAAGTCCTCGTTCCTCTAATTCCTCTTTAACTTTCTCGATGCCGATCTTATCTAATTTGTCAATAGCCACAGTAATATCTGTCAGCAAGGCTGGTTGACCAATTATCTCAGCCAGTGCACTCAATATCTTACGATTATTGATACGAACTTCATACCCATCTAATTTCAGCCGGGTAAAAACAGTATCATATATGAGGAGCAGTTCAATTTCATTTAACAGAGAGTTACTACCTACAACATCCGCATCACATTGATAAAATTCACGATAACGGCCTTTTTGGGGTCTGTCAGCACGCCATACCGGCTGCATCTGATAGCGTTTGAAGGGAAGAGCCAGTTCATTCTGGTTCATTACCACATATCTTGCAAAAGGAATGGTGAGGTCATAACGCAGGGCCTTTTCACATAATAAAATGCTTAGTTCCCGGCTATCCTTTGCCTGTTGGGCGCGTCCCAGGATATCACCATTGTCCAGGATCTTGAATATCAGCTTATCACCTTCTTCACCATATTTACCAGTAAGTGTGTCCAGGTTCTCCATTGTAGGGGTTTCCAATGGCTGGAAGCCAAACAGTTCAAACGTTTCACGGATGGTCTGGAAAATGTATTGCCGTTTTCTTACCACTACCGGTCCGAAATCCCGGGTACCTTTTGGTATACTGGGTTTTATCATTATTGTTCAGTTATGCTTTATGAAGTAATTTATTTTTTTCCTGCCACGATCTTTTCACAAGCCTCGTAGATCATTTTATACACCGGTTCAAATAAGGCGTCATCATACCACGGATCGGGCACTGGTTGCTGATCATCCAGCAGCAGTTGCAATTTAGCTTTATCTTCGTCAGTTCTCGCTTTAAGAAGTATATCCCTGTAGTTATCCAGGTCCATGGCAAAAATGCGGTCAAACCGGTCAAAATCTGCAACCTGGAACTGCCTGCCCCGCAGGCCGGAAATGTCAATGCCGTAACGTTGGGCTACTTTCACTGACCGGCGGTCAGGAGGATCGCCTACATGCCAGTTGCCTGTGCCGGCAGAATCTACTTCCCAGTCCAGTCCCTGCTGCAGTGCAAGATGCCTTAATATTCCTTCTGCCAGGGGGGAACGGCAGATGTTCCCGAGGCATACCATCAGTATTTTCATAATTTCCGCAAACCTACAAGATTTTAACATTATTTTATGCTCCTGCTAAAATCCTCAGCTCGTGCATATTAGCCGTACTGGCTGCAAAATGGGACAACCGGTCGTTATGGAATCCTGATTTCTCCGCATCTATATGGTAAGAATGATTAATACTATACTTTCTTTTTAATGAGTATGTATTTTGGTGATTATGTACGACATAGCATTGAAAGTACCAGTATTTAACATGGTTTTAACAAGTTCTTATTTAATTAGATGTAGATTGAATATGAAAAAATGTGTGTATGCCGGACGATTATTAAAACCTGCCGTAGTGGCTGGTTTAGGGTGAAGGGGATAGGGCCGGAACCGCTTTTTTTTAACAATCCTCTAAAAGAACAGGTATTTATTTGGAAATATTTTTTTGTATACTTGTAATTCGCTAACAATGCTAATGCAACAAGAAAGATCTGGAAACACGCGGACTAAGGTAAATTATCGTTCGCTCGGGGAATTAATAAGGGGTGTATTTTTTCTGCTCTTGGGCCTATATGCAATCTTTGCGCAGAAATATAACCTGGGCCAGTTTCAGGTATCTCAGACTGTACTAAATATTTTTGGCGTCGTACTAATTGCGTATGGCCTTTTCCGTGTATATAGAGGAACGAGATACCTGTTTTATCAAAAGGATTAAATAAGAGACGAACATATGATGACCAGAATAATCAGGCGAAGCCAGATCGCTGTTATCTTGTTAGCTGTAGCAGCTCTACTGGCATCCTGCGGACGAGCCAACAAGTCCGCGGAAGAGCAAGATACGCCAACTGCAGGGACCATCAGAATAAGTGTGGATGAAACCTATCGCCCACTGATGGAAGCCGAAATTAAGGTTTTTGAATCCTTATATAAGAACGCGCATATCATTGCTGACTACAAGCCTGAAGCAGAGTGTTTTAAAGATCTGTTGGCTGACAGTTCAAGGCTGATCTTTGTAACAAGAGATTTCAGCAAAGAAGAACAGGCATACTTCAAGGAGTTGAAAATAAAGCCGCAAAGCCTGCTCCTTGCCTGGGATGGGGTAGCGCTGATTACTAACCGTAGTAATCCCGACAGCATCCTCACAATGGACCAGGTGCGGGAAATTATGGACGGGTCTGATTCCGCGCAGAAACACCAGATAGTTTTTGATAATCAGAATTCAAGTACGGTAAGATATGTCCGCGATTCAATCAACAAAGGGAAACCGTTGCCGCAGAACGTAATGGCTGCAAAAACCAATCCCGAAGTGGTTGATTATGTGGCTAAAATGAAGAATGCGATTGGCGTAATAGGAGTGAGCTGGATCTCAGATCCGAACGACTCAGCTTCTATAGAATTTACAAATAAAGTGCAAGTGGTCAAGGTGAGGGCAGATTATGGTTCGGAATTTGTAAAACCATATCAGGCATACATCGCTCTTGGTTCCTACCAGCTTAAACGTGGTTTGTTCTATTGCTTGAAGGAACCATATTCAGGATTGGGATCAGGGTTCGCCACTTTCCTGGGGAGTTATGAAGGACAGATGATTATTGCGAAATTCAGACTGTTCCCTGCGAGATTGAATGTAGTATTCAGGGAAGCGAACATTAAGTAGAAAAACTAACACAACTAAAATTAAAAACCGGATTGCTCATGAACAGACGGAAAAGTTTAATTGTTGCATTGCTGTGCGTCGCGAACGGCGCGATGGCCCAATCTGTAGAAGATGGATTGAAAGACCTGTATTATGGCAAGTATGAAACAGCCAAAGGAAACCTGGAAAAAGCAATAGCTGCCAAGCCAACTGATGACAGAGGTTATTACTACCTGGGTATCGCGCAGCTGGGCCTGCACGATGACGCCGGTGCCGCTGCAACTTTTCAGAAAGGATTACAGGCTGTACCTACTTCACCTTTATTGCAGGCAGGCCTTGGCCGTATCGATCTGCTGAAAGGTGACGCTGCTGCCGCAAAACAGAAATTTGAAGCAGCCAGCACTGCTGCTGAAGGACGTAATGGCGATGTTGCACGCGCTATTGCAGATGCCAACACTGAAATAAAAGGTGGTGACCGCGGTTATGCACTGTCAGTAATGGAAAAATTGCTGAACAATGAAGGCCGTAAAAAGAAAGAAGTATATACTGCGAAAGCTGCAGATTATATAGAATTAGGTGACGCTTACCGCCTCCTGGGTGGTGAGAATGGTGGTAAAGCCATCACTTCTTACGACAAGGCGCTGGAAATGGAACCTAACAACGCTGAAGCTGTAATGAAACAGGGTCTGGTAAACTACAACGCTAAACTGTTGCAGGATGCCGTGAACGATTGGACAAAAGCTACCAATCTGGATCCTAACTACGCACCGGCTTACTATGAACTGTACCAGTTCTATATCACTCCAACCAAAGCTCAGCTGTCACTCGAAAATGCAGCTAAATACCTGGAGAAATATATGGAAGTAATCGGTTCAGGTGCCGGTAAACTGGAAAACGAATACAACCTGGCAGCTATCTCTTTCTATAGGAAAGACTATGATGCCGCTATCAATAAAGCTAAAGCTGTATTACCGCAGACAACTGAAGGTAATAAAGGTAAATTCGTGCGCCTGCTGACAGATGCTTATCTGCAGAAAGGTGATACCACTACCGGTAAACAAGTGATCGAAGAGTACGCCAAATCCGTTGGAGATGCTAAACTGCAGGCTAACGACTACAAACTGCTGAGCGCTATCTACCAGCAGCATGTAAAGGATTCTGCACAGGAAGCGGTGAACGATTCACTGGCAGGTCTGTACCTGGAGAAATATGCACTGGCCGATACCGCAAAAGATGTTGAAAAATACAGAGCCGTAGCAGACAACTTTAAAGCAATGCACGACTTTAAACGTTCAGCACAATGGTATGGTAAACTGGTGAGTGAATTTACCGATGAGCAGAACACCGGTAAAGTACAGGATATGTTCTTCAAAGGTACCATGGAAATCTACGCACGTGAATATGATGCGGCAGATTCAACCTGGGGCGCTTTCGCAGCTAAATATCCAAACAACGAAGCTTTAGGTATCTACTGGAGAGGCCGTGCCAACATGGCAAAAGACCCAGAAGCCAAACTGGGTGCGGCAATTCCATACTTCCAGAAATTCTTTGAGATCAAGGGTGACGAGAAGATGAACAAACCATCTCAGCTGATGTTCCCTTATCAGTATATGATGATCTACTACTATAATAAGGACGATCAGGCAAATATGAAGATCTGGATGGATAAAGTACTGGCTATCGATCCAAACAACGCTACGGTAAAAGCGATCCAGGAAAACCAGGAAAACAAGACCAAAGCGGCAGCTGTTAAACCAGCTCAGGGTAACAAAAGATAATCGGTTTAAAATTATAGGAAAGCCTCCTGTCGCCTGACAGGAGGCTTTTTTATTGCCGGTTGGTGAAAAAAGATAATATTTTAATCCTTCATAAGATTTGATTTTTACATTAGTTAGCCTATTTTTGCTCATTCGGAGAACGATTTATACAGGGAAGCTTATGTTTACAGACACAGAATTATTGTCAGCAACTACTCCTTTCAGCTATTTTCCCATTGTTTTGCAGCTAGTAGCGGCATTGGGCTTCGTTGGTATTACCATGCTCGCCACGCATTTTTTGGGGCCAAAACGTAAAACCAGCGACAAACTTGCTACCTTTGAAAGTGGTATTGAACAAAAAGGTAATGCACGCCAGCCAGTAGCCATTAAGTACTTCCTAACCGCCATATTGTTCGTGCTTTTTGACGTAGAAGTGATCTTCTTTTATCCTTATGCGGTGAATTTCAGAGAATTAGGCTGGGATGGCTTTATGGCCATGTTACTGTTTGTGGCGTTCTTTATGGGCGGCTTCTTCTACATCCTGAAGAAGGGAGCGCTGAAATGGGAAGACTGATACAAATATAGAATATTAGCAGAAGGGTTGCCGGTGGCTGGCAATCCCGTGTGCGTTTAGGTCAAATCTGATTGTGAAAATTTTTAAATCTGACATGGTATGGCACGTCCGGTCCAGTATAATGAAAAAGTGAAGAGTGTGGAAGTACCCGAAGGGTATGCAGGGGAAGGTTTTTTTGCTACAACATTTGACCAGGTAATTGGTCTGGCACGTAAGAACTCCATCTGGCCTTTACCTTTCGCTACCTCCTGTTGTGGTATCGAATTTATGGCAACCATGGCCTCTACCTATGATATGGCCCGTTTCGGTTCTGAAAGGATGGCCTTCACTCCCCGCCAGTGTGACCTATTGATGGTAATGGGTACAATTTCCAAGAAAATGGGCCCGGTATTACGCCAGGTATACCTGCAAATGGCTGAACCCCGCTGGGTAGTGGCTGTAGGCGCCTGTGCGTGCAGCGGTGGTGTATTTGATACTTACTCCGTATTGCAGGGTATAGACCAGGTTATTCCGGTGGATGTATATGTTCCCGGTTGCCCTCCACGCCCTGAAGCGATCATAGACGGTTTTATGCGTGTACAGGACCTGGTGGGACAGGAAAGTCTGCGCCGCCGTAACAGTGATAAATACAAGGAATTATTGAACTCTTACGGTATAGAGTAGTCTACCAGAGGAAAGAAGAATCATATCCGAAAAGTCAATCTGAAATAGAAAATTGAAATCGTAATGTCTTTGACAAGCGACTATATAAAGCAAAGGTTAGCAGAAAAGTTTGGGGAATCAATCAGCCAGGTGGAAGAATCCTTTGGGATGTTATCATTTGCAGCCCCGAAAGACCTGAACCTGAAAGTAATGCAGTTCCTGTACGATGATGAGGAACTGCAATTTCGTTTTTTAACGGACCTCACTGCCGTACACTATCCCAACAGAACAGGGGAGGAGCTTGCAGTAGTATATCACCTGTACAATTTCAAGGAAAGGGTGAGACTGCGCTTCAAAGTATACACCAGCATTGAGGATACACGCGTATTCACAGCTACCAGGCTGTTTGAATCAGCCAACTGGATGGAAAGGGAAACATACGACTTCTTCGGCGTGAACTTCGTAGGACACCCGAACCTGAAACGTATCCTGAACGTGGACGAAATGACTTATTTCCCCATGCGTAAGGAATTTCCGCTGGAAGATCAGACCCGTACCGATAAAGATGATGAAATGTTCGGCCGCGGCGGGCATATTGGCATTTAATAAATTATTCGTTTGAACATGTCAGAGCAGCAACATATCACATTGCCGGAAGGCTCCATAGAAAGGCAAACACAAACCCTTAACCTGGGACCTACCCACCCCGCTACGCACGGGGTATTCCAGAATATCCTGGAAATAGACGGTGAGCGTATCGTGAGTTCGGAATCTACGGTGGGGTATATTCACCGTGCATTTGAGAAGATCGCAGAAAGACGTCCTTACTACCAGATCACTCCTTTAACAGACCGTCTGAACTATTGTTCATCTCCTATCAATAATATGGGATGGCACTTGACCGTAGAGAAACTGCTGGGTATTCAAACCCCCAAGCGTGTTGACTACCTCCGTGTGATCATTATGGAACTGGCCCGTATTACCGATCACCTGATCTGTAACGGTGTGGTAGGTGTGGATAGCGGCGCCTTCTCCGGCTTCCTCTATCTCATGAAATACCGTGAGCTGGCATATGAAATCTATGAGGAAATATGCGGTTCCCGTCTGACAACCAATATTGGCCGTGTGGGTGGTTTTGAAAGAAACTTTACCCCGGCGGCTTTTGAGAAAATAGAACGTTTCCTGAAAGAATATCCGGCGGCCCTCAAGGAGTTCGAAACCCTGATGAACCGTAACCGTATCTTCATGGAAAGGACGCAGGGTGTAGGCCCTATCAGCGCGGAAAGAGCCATGAACTACGGCTTTACCGGTCCTAACCTGCGTGCTGCAGGTGTGGATTACGATGTACGTGTGGCCCAGCCATATTCCTCTTACGAAGATTTCGACTTTACAATACCAGTAGGTACTACCGGCGACTGTTACGACCGTTTCCTGGTGCGTAATGCTGAAATGTGGGAAAGCCTGAGCATTATCCGTCAGGCGATGGATAAGCTGAAAGACCTGCCTTCAGATGTATACCACGCAGATATACCGGCGTACTACCTGCCTGAAAAGAGCGCGGTATACACCAAAATGGAAGCACTTATCTACCACTTCAAGATCATCATGGGGGAATCTGATATCCTGCCTGGCGAATTGTACAATCCTGTAGAAGGTGGCAATGGCGAACTGGGATTCTATCTCATCAGCGATGGAGGCCGTAGCCCTTACAGGCTGCACTTCCGCCGCCCATGTTTCATATATTACCAGGCTTATGCAGAACTGATCAAAGGCGCAATGCTGAGTGATGCCGTTATCTGTATGAGTAGCCTGAATCTGATAGCAGGTGAACTGGATGCTTAATTATTAATTTTTTCTTTCATAGTTATGTTTTCTGAAGAGAAACTGAATAAGGTAAAAGAGATCATCGCCCGTTACCCGGCCGGGAAACAGAAGAGCGCCCTGATTCCGGTGCTACATCTGGCACAGGAAGAGTTTGGCGGATGGCTGAGCGCGGAGACCATGGATTACGTGGCTTCCCTGCTGCAGATCAAACCGATCGAAGTGTACGAGGTGGCTACCTTTTACTCGATGTTTAACCTGAAGCCTGTAGGTAAATACGTATTTGAAGTATGCCAGACAGGCCCTTGCATGCTGCTTGGCTCAGACAACATCATTGACTATATCAAAAAGAAACTGGACATCGGTGTGGGTGAAACCACCAAAGATGGACTGTTCACCCTCAAAACAGTAGAATGCCTCGGCGCCTGCGGATACGCTCCGATGATGCAGCTGGGCAAACACTACCGTGAGCACCTCACCCCTGAAAAGGTAGATGCTATCATTGAGGAATGCAGGGTTAAAGCAAATTAAAACTTTGAATGACCGGAATACGGTCTACAATCATAAAAAGTAAGATGGGACGCAAACTACTTTTTGACAAAGCGCACATAGAAGGCATCCGGTACTACGATGTATACCGGGCCAACGGAGGTTATGGATCGGCAGAAAAAGCGCTTAAAAGCATGACACCTGACCAGGTGCTGGACGAAGTAAAGAAGAGCGGTCTGAGAGGTCGTGGTGGCGCCGGTTTCCCTACCGGTATGAAATGGAGCTTCATCGCAAAACCAGAGGGTGTACCCCGCTACCTGGTGTGCAATGCGGATGAATCTGAACCAGGTACATTCAAAGACCGTTACCTGATGGAATTTATTCCTCACCTGCTCATAGAAGGCCTGCTCATCTCCAGCTATACGTTGGGTTGTAACAGCTGCTATATCTATATCCGTGGTGAGTATGCCTGGATCCCGGACATCCTGGAACAGGCTATTGCAGAAGCAAAGAAAAATGGCTGGCTGGGTAAGAATATCCAGGGTACCGGCTTCGATCTCGAAATATATGTACAACGTGGCGCCGGAGCTTATATCTGTGGTGAGGAAACTGCCCTGATAGAATCCCTGGAAGGTAAACGTGGTAACCCACGTATCAAACCGCCATTCCCGGCTGTAAAAGGTCTGTGGGATTGCCCGACCGTGGTAAACAACGTGGAAACACTGGCTGCGGTAGTGCCTATCCTGCGCATCGGTGGTGATGAATATTCAAAATATGGTCTTGGTAAATCTACCGGTACCAAACTGATCTCTGCCTGTGGTAATATCAACAAACCCGGAGTGTATGAGATCGAGATGAATATCTCTGTAGAAGAGTTTATCTACTCTGACGAATACTGTGGTGGTATTGCCAATGGCAAACGCCTGAAAGCATGTATCCCCGGTGGTTCTTCCGTACCTATCCTGCCGGCTAACCTGCTGCTGAAAACAGCAAAAGGTGAGCAGCGTATGATGACGTACGAAAGTCTTGCAGACGGTGGTTTCGCTACAGGTACTATGCTGGGTTCCGGTGGTTTCATCGTATTGGACGAAGACCAGTGTATTGTGAAGAACACCCTGACATTCGCCCGTTTCTATCACCATGAGAGCTGCGGACAGTGCAGCCCATGTCGTGAAGGTACCGGCTGGATGAAGCGTGTACTGCAGAATATCGAGAATGGTAAAGGCAAAATGAGTGATATAGATCTGCTGTGGGATATCCAGCGTAAAATAGAAGGTAACACTATCTGCCCGCTGGGCGATGCTGCTGCCTGGCCGGTAGCTGCTGCCATCCGTCACTTCCGTGATGAGTTTGAATGGCATGTGCTGCATCCTGACGAGGCTACCAAACGTAACTACGGATTGGCACATTACGCAGATCCACTGGAAATAGCTGCTCCTGCTGCTGTATAAGAATCAATTTAAGCGATGCAAAATGGCTGAAGAAAAGAAACTCTTTAAGGTTAAGATCGATAATATCTCCGTGGAAGTGGAGCCGGGTACTTCTATCCTGAATGCTGCCCGTAAAATTGGTGGAGATATCGTGCCGCCTGCAATGTGTTACTACTCCAAACTGCAGGGTAGCGGTGGTAAATGCCGTACCTGCCTGGTGAAAGTAACCAAAGGATCAGAAGCTGATCCCCGCCCTATGCCTAAACTGGTGGCCAGCTGCCGTACCAACGTAATGGATGGTATGGAAGTGGCCAATATCACCTCTCCTGAAGTGCAGGAAGCACGTAAGGGGGTAGTGGAATTCCTGTTGCTGAACCACCCGCTGGATTGCCCGGTATGCGACCAGGCTGGTGAATGTCATCTGCAGGACCTTAGCTATGAGCACGGTGCAGAGACCACACGCTACGAATTCAAACGCCGTACCTTCGACAGGATCGATATCGGCGATAAGATACAGTTACACATGACCCGTTGCATCCTTTGCTACCGTTGTGTGTTCACCGCTGATCAGCTGACTGAAAAGCGTGAGCATGGCGTACTGGGACGTGGAGAAGCTGCGGAGATCGGTACTTATATTCAACAGTCCCTGGACAACAACTTTATCGGTAATGTGATAGATGTTTGTCCTGTAGGTGCACTGACAGATAAAACCTTCCGCTTTAAGAACCGTGTATGGTTCCTGAAAGCGGTAGATGCGCACCGCCAGTGTGAAGATCCGAAATGCTGTGGCAAGACGGTTCTCTGGATGCGTGGTGATGAGGTATTCCGCGTAACTGCCCGTAAGGATAAATATGGTGAAGTGGAAGACTGGATCTGCGATACCTGCCGCTTTGATAAGAAAGATGTGAAAGACTGGGTGATAGAAGGTCCGCGCAATATAGATCGTCATAGCGTTATTTCTCAGGGTCACTATGTGGGAGTTCACAAACCGAAAGATACGCTCGTAGAGGTACTGGATGGCCGTCAGCCTAAACTGCTGCTGGATATTCACTCAATCAGCCAGGTGAACAGACCGGATATCGATCTGTCTCAGATAGACGGACCGGCGCATTCAGATGACTTTAACAAGCAATAATTCACTCTTTATTCGTAATTGATATAATTCGTATTTGATGAACATAGACTGGTTCTTTATCCTCGAAAAGATCGTGCTGATATCAGGCGTACTGGTGATATCACTGGTAGTCGCTATGTATTCTACATGGGGTGAAAGAAAAGTAGCAAGTATTATCCAGGACAGGATTGGTCCTAACAGGGCTGGTTTTATGGGATTACTGCAGCCGCTGGCTGATGGTGGTAAACTCTTCTTCAAGGAAGAGATCATCCCCGGCAATTCCAACCGTTTCCTCTTCATTCTCGGTCCTTCCCTGGCAATGATCGTAGCTTGTATGACAAGCGCGGTGATTCCCTGGGGCGATACACTGACCATTGCAGGTCATACTGTATCCCTGCAGATCGCAGATATTAACATCGGTATCTTATACATTTTCGGAGTAGTGAGTTTAGGTGTATATGGCATTATGCTGGGCGGATGGGCTTCCAACAATAAATACTCCCTGCTGGCATCCGTGCGTGCAGCTTCCCAGATCATCTCTTATGAGCTGGCAATGGGGCTGTCCCTGATCGCACTGTTAATGATGACAGGTTCTTTAAGCATCAAGGAAATTGTAGAACAGCAGCGTCATGGCGGTTGGAATGTATTGTACCAGCCACTGGGCTTCCTGATATTCCTGGTATGTTCTTTTGCAGAGTGTAACCGTACACCGTTTGACCTGTCAGAAGCTGAGAGTGAGCTGAATGGTGGTTATCATCTGGAGTACTCTTCCATGAAACTGGGCTTCTACCTGTTCGCAGAGTACATCAATATGTTCATCAGCTCTGCGCTGATGTCCAGCCTGTACTTCGGTGGTTATTCCTTCCCGTATATGGACAGCCTGGGACTGGCGCCTAACCTGGTGACAATCCTGGGAACAGCAGCTTTGTTCATCAAGATTATCTGCTTCCTGTTCTTCTTTATGTGGGTACGCTGGACAATCCCGAGGTTCCGTTACGATCAGCTGATGCGTCTTGGATGGAATATTATGATCCCGCTGGCACTGGCGAATATGTTGATAACAGGAGCGATCGTACTGTATCGCAGTACACATTAATTAACGACTTATTTTAATAGCATAATATGCAAGCTTTAACAAGTAGGGCAAGACAGGTAGACCGCAGGCCGATGACGTTCATCGAGAAGATCTATTTGTGGAATATTATAAAGGGGATGATCATCACCTTTAAGCATATCTGGAAGAGGAAGGAAACAGTACGTTATCCGGAGCAGAAGCGTCCGTTTAGCCCTGTATTCCGTGGTCTGCATATATTGAACCGGGATGCTGAAGGACGTGAGAACTGTACTGCCTGTGGTTTATGTGCAGTAGCCTGTCCGGCAGAAGCGATCACAATGGAAGCAGCAGAAAGGAAACCAGGTGAAGAGCACCTGTACCGTGAAGAGAAATATGCTGCCCGTTATGAGATCAATATGCTGCGTTGCATTTTCTGTGGTTTTTGTGAAGAGGCTTGTCCGAAAGATGCTATCTATCTGACAGAAACATTTGCACCTGCTAACTACAAACGCGAAGGTTTCATTTATGGAAAACAGGATCTGCTGATCCCAGCACCTGGTGAAAAGAAAAAAGCATAATAAAAGACAGTCTTAGCTAAAAAACATAATAGTCATTATAGCAATGGGAATGAGTTTACAACAAATCGTTTTCGGGGTACTTTCAATCATCTCTATTATATCCGCCCTGGGCGTGATATTGAGCAAGAACCCCGTTACCAGTGTCCTTTGCCTGATAGTAACCTTTTTCACCATAGCAGGGCATTACATTATGCTCAACGCGCAGTTCCTGGCTGTGGTGCATATTATAGTATATGCAGGAGCTATCATGGTATTGTTCCTCTTTGTGATCATGTTAATGAACCTGAATGCAGAAATAGAGCCACAGAAGCGTAGCTGGCTGAAATATGCCGGCGCCATCAGTGGCGGCGCCCTGTTCCTGGTATTACTGGGCGCACTCCGTGAAGCCGATGTAACTCCAATTCAACCCGGAGCGACAGATATAGGTCTGATCTCCAACCTTGGTAAAACTTTATTCAATCAATACGTAGTTCCTTTTGAAGTCTCCAGCATCCTCTTCCTGAGCGCTATGGTAGGTGCGGTTGTAATCGGGAAAAGGGAAGCATAACCACAACATCTGTAAATCGTCATTGATCAATTTGTAATTCTTTTAAGATGCCTGTTCAATATTACATTTTCTTAAGCATAGCACTCTTTTGCATTGGGGTGATGGGCGTGCTGATGCGCAGAAATGCCATTATTATTTTCATGTGCGTGGAGCTGATGCTGAATGCCGTAAACCTGCTGCTGGTGGCCTTCTCTAAAATGTGGGCAGACGCTGGCCGTGTAGACGCCGGCGGGGCGCAGATCTTTGTATTCTTTATCATGGTGGTAGCCGCGGCGGAAGTTGCCGTAGGCCTGGCCATTATCGTAATGGTATACAGGAATTCACAGTCGGTGGATATTAATATCATGAACAGGCTGAAGAACTAACAGCTTGAATCGTAATTGTAAATCGTAATTAGTATTTGAATAGATGATACATCTAGTTTGGCTGGTACCATTTTTACCATTATTAGGTTTCCTGGTGAATGGATTGGGAAGAAGATACCTCTCCAAATCACTGGCGGGTATAGTAGGAAGCGGAACTGTATTAGCAGGCTTTGTAATTAGCTTACTGATCTTCCTGGAAGTGAAAGCCCCCGGATTTCAGGCACAGACAGTTTCGTTGTTTGACTTTATTTCTGCAGGCAGCCTGCATATTCCATTCGCATTCCAGGTGGACCAGCTGAGCGCTTTATTTTTGCTGATCATCACTGGTGTTGGTTCACTGATCCATATTTACTCCACTTCTTACATGCATGAAGAAACCAGTGAAGGGTTTGCGCGTTATTTCGCTTACCTGAACCTGTTCGTTTTCTCCATGCTGATACTTGTACTGGGCGCCAACTATGTGATGATGTTCATCGGATGGGAAGGCGTAGGGCTCTGCTCTTACCTGCTCATCGGCTTCTGGTTCAAGAACACCGCGTATAACAATGCTGCCAAGAAAGCATTCATCATGAACCGTATCGGTGACCTCGGCTTTCTGCTGGGCATCTTTGCTATGATAGTGAAATTTGGCAGTGTTACTTTCCCTGAAGTATTTGAAAAAGCAGCAGCAATTGGTCATGGCGACAAGGTAATACCTGTTATTGCCATCCTGCTCTTCGTAGGTGCGGCAGGTAAATCTGCCCAGCTGCCTTTATATACCTGGCTGCCAGATGCGATGGCGGGTCCTACTCCGGTATCTGCCCTGATCCACGCCGCTACGATGGTGACAGCAGGTATCTACATGATTGCACGAAGCAATGTGTTATACACCCTGGCTCCATGCATTCAGACCGTTGTTGCAATAATAGGTCTGGCTACAGCGGTGCTGGCGGCTACCATCGCCCTGAAACAGGATGATATCAAGAAAGTACTGGCTTACTCTACCGTGAGCCAGCTGGGATATATGTTCCTCGCACTGGGTGTAGGCGCTTATACCACTGCGGTGTTCCACGTAATGACACACGCATTCTTCAAAGCCCTCTTGTTCCTAGGTTCCGGTTCTGTGATCCACGCTATGGGCGGCGAGCAGAATATCAATAAGATGGGAGGACTGAAAAAATATATGCCGGTTACGCATATTACTTTCCTGATCGGCTGCCTGGCTATCGCTGGTATACCTGGTCTGTCAGGTTTCTTCTCCAAAGATGAGATCCTCGCTGAAACTTTCGTATCCAATAAGATCATGTATGGAGTAGCCCTTATCACAGCAATGATGACTGCCTTCTACATGTTCCGTTTATACTACATCACTTTCTGTGGCAGGTTCCGCGGTACGCACGAGCAGGAACATCACCTGCACGAAAGTCCGGTGGCTATCACCATCCCGCTGATCATACTGGCTATCCTGTCAGTAATAGGTGGTTATGTTGGCCTGCCGGAAGTATTCGGTACCCACAGTATGCTGAAAGAATACCTGGCGCCTGTATTTGCAGGTTCAGTGCCATTCGTACATGAACATGAGCATCTGGCGCATAACACCGAATGGCTGCTGATGGGATTAAGTTCTGTGCTGGTGATCATCACCATCTTCTTTGCACGCAGCTGGTACCGCAATTATGAAGACAATGGAGAACCACGTACCGGTATTGCCAAAGTACTGGAAAACAAATGGTATGTGGATGAGTTATACGATGCTATCATAGTGAAACCCCTGATGATGCTAAGCCGTTTCTTTGAAGAAGCGATCGAGAAATCAGGTATTGACAGGTTGGTAAATGGCGTAGGCCGTGGCGTACACTGGGGCAGCCAGCAGGCAAGACTGCTGCAGAACGGACAGGTAGGCTTCTACATCTTTGCCATGGTAATAGGAATGGTAGTTTTATTTGTGATAGGCTTTCTGCTGAAATAGTAGAAACCTGCATCATCATTAAAAAAGGACAAGTTTAGATAAATTATGTTGACAGTATTACTCATATTGATTCCTTTAGTTGCGGGCCTGATTACGTTTGGTCTGAAGGGGTCTGGACCGAAAGTGCTGGGTTTGATAGCATCCCTGGCTTCGCTGGCAGTAACGCTTGGTGCCTTGTTCCAGTTCCGGACTACTCCGGCCAGTCTGCAGTTCAGTGCAAACTGGATACCTCAGCTGGGCGCTCAGTTTAGTGTGGGGCTGGATGGAATGGGCCTGATGCTTTGTTTACTGACAGCCATCTCTTTCCTGCTGATCTTTATTGTTATTTTCAACAGGGAGTACGAGCGTGCGAACAGCTTTTACGGTCTGATGCTGCTTTCACAGGCGGGACTGGTAGGTGTTTTCACTGCTTATGACGCACTGTTGTTCTACGTTTTCTGGGAGCTGGCGCTGATTCCGGTGTACTTCCTCTGCTCACTCTGGGGTGGCGAAAAACGTATTCCTGTTACATTCAAATTCTTCGTATACACCTTTGCAGGTTCATTGCTCATGCTGATAGGCCTGATCTACATTTACCTGCAATCACCTGACCATTCCTTCAGCTACGCCAGCTTTACCAATGGCAGCATAGCACCGCAGGACCAGTCATGGTTGTTCTGGCTTTTCTTCGTAGCCTTTGCTATCAAGATGCCGGTTTTCCCTTTCCATACCTGGCAGCCGGATACTTACGAACAGTCTCCAACACCTGTTACAATGGTGCTTTCCGGTATCATGGTGAAGATGGGGTTATTTGGCGTAGTGCGCTGGTTACTGCCTGTACTGCCGAAAGGTGCTTACATGTGGTCTGATGTGGCAATCGTATTGTCCATCATCGGTATCATCTATGCATCCTGCATCGCTATCGTACAGTCGGACATCAAACGCCTGATCGCTTATTCTTCTATCGCCCACATCGGCCTGATGAGCGCTGCTATCTTCACCAACAATGAGCAGAGCTTACAGGGTATGATGGTGCAGCTGTTCAATCATGGTATCAACATCATCGGTCTCTGGATCATCGTGGAGATCATCCAGCAGCGTCTGAAGATCAAGAACCTGAACGAGATGGGTGGTATTGCCCAGTATGCTCCGGGTATCGCTATCTTCCTCGTGACCATCAGCCTGGCCAATATCGCATTACCACTGACCAACGGATTTATCGGGGAGTTCCTGATGCTCAGCGGTCTGTTCCAATATAATGTATGGTTTATGGCGGTTGCCGGACTGGGTATTATCCTGGGAGCGGTTTACACGCTGAATATGGTGCAGAAAGCGATCTTTGGTCAGAGCAATGCTTTGACAGAGACCACTACAGACCTGAAAGCAAATGAGCTGCTGGTACTGAGCATCATCGTAGTGATCATTCTGGTACTGGGTGTATATCCAAAGCCTATGCTGGAACTGGTAAGCAGCACTACTGAATTGGTTAACAAGGTTTATTAAAAAGTTGTTCTTTCGTAACACAGGAATATGAATGCATTAATATCTACTGCTTTATCGGGCGTTGTAATGATGTTTGCGGGTTTATTTGTAAGTAATAAGCAGCGCATTAAGTTTATAGCCATTGTTGTTCTGCTGGCTTGTCTGGTAGCCAACCTGGCTGAGTTATCCACCATTGAAGCAGGTGACCGTACACTATACGGCATGATCACTATCAGCCGTTTCAGCATTCTGTTCAATGCCATTGCATTGGGCGCTACACTGATCTACTTCCTGCTTTCGGGCAGCGCATTTGAGAATGTAGGAGAGCACGTGGCGGATTATTTCGCGCTGATCTTTTTCATCCTTTCAGGTATCACTTTAGCTTCTACTTTCAGCAGTTTATTAATGCTTTTCCTGGCAATAGAGATCATTTCTATTCCACAGTATATACTGGCAGGCAGCGATAAAAAGACGCCAAAAAGCAGTGAGGCTTCCCTGAAATATTTCCTGATGGGCTCTTTCTCTACCGGCATCCTGCTGATGGGTATCACGCTCATCTATGGAGCTACCGGTACTTTTAATGTAGCTGACCTGGGACTGGGCGCCGGCAAAGTGAATACACTGGCCCTGTGCGGTATCATTCTGGTGGCTTTTGCATTATCATTCAAAGTATCTGCAGCGCCGTTCCACTTCTGGACGCCTGACGTATATGACGGTTCACCAACCGTATTCACCTCTTTCATGGCAACCGTGGTAAAGGCAGGTGGTTTCATCGCTTTCATCAGGATCTTCCATGGCGCGTTCATCGGTGAGCGCATCACTGCCGACTGGCAGTTGCTGCTGGCTATCATCACAGCCGCTACCCTGATCATCGGTAACTTCACAGCAGTATTCCAGCAGAGCGTAAAGCGTATGTTGGCTTACTCCAGTATCGCTCAGGCAGGTTTCATGCTGCTGGCGGTAGTGTCCATGAACACATATGCTACACAGGGTATCGTGTTGTATGCAGCTGCTTACAGCGTTGCTACCATCGGTATCTTCGCTGTGATGATCAAACTGAAAGATTACACCTTCGATGGTTTCAATGGTCTTGCGCGTACACAACCTGTGCTGGCTATTACCACCACCATCTTTGTATGCTCACTGGCAGGTATCCCGCTTACAGCTGGTTTCTTCGCTAAATACTTTGTGCTGACAGCCGCTATACAGCAGGGTAACCTCTTATGGCTGGTCATTGTAGCCGTGATCTGTGCTGCCATCAGTGCTTACTATTATTTCCGTGTCATCATTGCGATGTACTTCAAACAGGGTGAACCGGCAACAGTGCCTATCACCGGCGGCTTCAAGGTGATGCTCATCATCACAGCAGCCATCGTGATACTGTTGGGTATTTTCCCCGGACTATTATTACAGCTTATTTAAGATTAAGATAAAATGGAAAAACCGGCCACCTGGCCGGTTTTTTTATTGGTGCTGCTTTTCAAACGAAGTGGCGTTAGTGTGCCGCCACAGAAGAGAGAGTTTGCTCCTGTTGAGTGATACTTTCCAGTAAAGTAAGCTGGTTCCTCGCCCGCAACAGGTTATGTTGCTCATATTTTGCTCCATAGTAGATATCATTGTTGAAGTAATCCGTCAGAAAACGGATAGCCTGCATATAGACCATAAACTGCCCTGCATACACAAGGTGCGCCTGTTCTGTAACACTCAGTTCATCTTTCATTTCACTGAGGTATCCATTCACGATCGCTGTATAATATTCCTTTCTCACCTTCACCTTACTGAGATCCGTTTCTTCTTCACTGGCAGGAGAGAGGTAGGTACGCATCATATCTCCGAAATCACTGATAAAATAACCCGGCATTACGGTATCCAGATCTATCACACAGATGCCTTTGTTATCAGCATCGAACAGCACATTACTGATCTTCGTATCATGGTGCATCACTCTTATTTTAAAGTAAGGGCTATGCTGAATAGACGTGAATATTTCTGTCAGATATTTATATCTGCGGATAGTATTGATGTCGTTCCCCGCTTCCGCAATACGGGCAGGATTGCCTTGTTTCACAGCCTGCTCGAACTGGGCATAACGTAAAGTAAGGTTATGAAAGTCCGGCAGAGTAACCTGTATCTCGTTGGTATCAATACCTGACAATAACCTGGTAAAACGTCCGAACTGCCTGGCTGCTTCATATGCCAGCTGCTCATTGTTCACCACATCATAACTGTGTGAGTTGGCCACAAATGGCTGCAGGCGGAAATATTCTCCTTCCGGCGTAATGACCATATCCTGCTTGTCTGTAGTCAATACCGGCTGCACAAAGAAATAATCAGGATGATGTTTATCCAGGTAATGTCCTATCGCGCTGATGTTCTGTGCAATCAGCGCAGGTTTTTTAAACACCTGGTGATTGATGCGTTGCAGGATGTAGGTTTTATCGCCATTAGATACTTTCCAGGTGGCATTGATAAGCCCACTGCCGAATGCCTGTATGCGGCATTCTTCCATCACTAATCCATAAGCTGTTAATATATCCTGCATTGCTGGTTGATAAAATTGCGATGCTTCAAACATAATGATAAGAATTGAGAGAATAGCTGGACAAACGGTTGCGCAAATTTATCTGCCTGGGGCGATCACCAGCCGGGAATCGATCACAATCTGTTGATATTGGTCCAGGGGCAATTTTCCTGACAGGAGATCCAGCAGGATCTCTGTGGCTCTTTGTCCCTGGAGGTAGGGATACTGTTCTACGGAAGCCAGCGGTGGAAAAGCCATATAGCTACTCAGGGGCAGATTGGCGTAACTGACGAAGGTAAGGTCCTTATTGATCTCCAGGCCTTGTTCAAGTGCATACTGCACGGCATCCTGTGATACGTAGTCATTAAAGGCTACGATAGCGGTAACCTTTCTTTTATGTGCCAGCAGTTGCTGCATTGCGTTGCGGGTGCTTTCTTTGGTGAGATCAGCGTTCACATTGAGACTGGCGTCGTATTTTAACCGCTGTAACTGCATGGCTTTCTGATAGCCTGTAGTACGTTGCTGGCTGGCAGTCAGTTTTTCCGGACCGTTGATCATCCCAATGACGCGGTGTCCCCGTTGCAATAAAAGTGAGACGGCCTGTATAGTACCCGATTCCATGTTTGAGGCCACATAGTGAATGCTGGGCATATTGGGAATACGGTCGAAGAATACGACAGGTATATTATACTTCCGCAGCATCTCAAAATGTGCGTAATTCACTGTATTCTTGGCCAGGGAAACCAGCAAGCCATCCACCCGGTGATTCTTCATTATTTCCACGATCTTCTGCTCCCGCGTTGTATCATCATGGGATTGCCCCAGCAGCACCATATAATTGCTCTTATTGGCCGTATCTTCTATACCGCTGATGGCGGCAGAGAAGAAGGCTTCCGACAATTCGGGCAATACAATACCAAGCGTAAAAGTTTTTTTCTGCTGGAAGAAAATGGCGGTCTGGTTGGGCTCATATTGCAGTTCCCGGGCCAGCTCCTGTACTTTCATCCTGGTTCTCAACCCGATACGCGGATGATTGTGCAGGGCTCTGGAAACGGTCGAAGCAGCCAGGTTCAGCCTTTTGGCAATTTCTTTTATGGTGGGAAGATTAGGCATCGGGCCATTTGTATAATAAAAGTAGCGGAAAAAAACTTTTTATTAACTTTAAATCATGCAGTTCCGTGACACATTTTCCCTCGCCTTTCGCTCTGTTAGTGGCAATCGTTTGCGCGCAGGGCTCACTGTAGCCATCATTGGTTTTGGTATTATGGCCCTGGTAGGCATTTTTACCGCCATAGACAGTATGAAAAACAGTATCTATAGCAGCTTTGCCAATATGGGAGCCAACAGCTTCAATATTCAGAGCAGGGCATTGAGGATACGCATTGGTGGTGGCGGAGGAGCAACAAAAGGCGACAAAAAATCCAAAGTAAAAACGTCCAATAGTAATATTCCCATTACTTACAAGGAAGCTATGGACTTTAAACAACAGTATGCCTTCCCTGCTGTGGTAAGCTTGTCAACCAATGCTACAGGGAATGCCACTGTGTATAAAGACGACAAAAAGACCAACCCCAACGTACGCGTGATAGGAGGGGATGAGAACTATCTGCTTTTGTCCAATTATACGCTGCGTGACGGCCGTAACCTGAACCTGCTGGATGTGGAGTCTGGCAGGAATGTGGCCTTGCTGGGTATGGATGTAGCGAAGAAGCTGTTCGGCGATAACCTGCGGAATGTAGTTAACAGCAGCATCCGTGTAGGAAATGTGCGTTACCGCGTTGTAGGTGTATTACAGCCGAAAGGTAACAGCGGTTTTATGAGTGCCGACAATGTGGTTATTACAACGGTGAATAATACACGCAGAATATTTGACCGTCCGAATGTGACATACAATCTGGGTGTTTCTGTAAAAGATATCACCAAAATGGAAGCTGCCATAGGCGAGGCTACTGGCCTCTTCAGGGTCATTCGTCATCTCACGCTCAAGGAAGAAGAGAATTTTTATATCAATAAAAGTGACAGTGTTGCAGAGATGCTGTTTAACCTGTTAGGTGTGGTAGTATTTGCTGCCGTTCTGATCGGTGCGATCACATTGTTTGGTTCTGCTATCGGTCTGACAAACATCATGCTGGTGTCCGTTGCAGAGCGTACCCGTGAAATAGGTGTTATCAAGGCGCTGGGCGCCACCAGGAAAGTGATATGGCAGCAGTTCCTGTACGAGGCTGTTATCATCAGTCTGTTGGGTGGTTTGCTGGGTGTGATATTAGGAATGCTGGTAGGAAACATTGTATCATTGTTATTGAAAACCGATTTTATCATTCCGTGGTTATGGATAACGACAGGGATAGTGATCTGTGCGGCTGTGGGGCTTGTATCAGGTATTTATCCTGCCATTAAGGCTTCGCGTCTGGATCCGATAGTTGCACTACGTTACGAATAATTAACAGGCTATTGCCAACATCCAACTAATTCATGGCTTTATTAGGTGTAGTATTTGCTTCCATCCTGCTGCTGGTACTTCTGGTAGCTTATTTCCGGTTAAATACATTCATTGCATTCCTGATCGTATGCCTGTTTATGGGCCTGGCGCTGAACGTCGTCAGGGAACCTGCACAGAGAATGTCTATTGCTGATATTACCCAATCTATCCAGACAGGGATCGGCAAAACCCTGGGCTCACTCGTTATCATTATCGTGTTTGGCAGTATGCTGGGTAAACTGGTAGCTGAAAGCGGTGCTGCACAAAGGATTGCCAATGGATTGATGCAGGTGTTCGGACGTAAATATGTACAGTGGTCACTGATGCTGACGGGTTTTATTGTCGGCATCCCTTTGTTTTATAATATCGGTTTCGTACTGATGGTGCCGCTGATCTTCACAGTGGCAGCGCGCACTAAATTGCCAGCAGTATACCTGGGTATTCCGATGCTGGCCTCATTGTCGGTCACACATGGCTATTTACCACCGCATCCTTCGCCTACAGCTTTAGTTGGAGCCTTCCATGCCAATATGGGAATAACGCTGTTATATGGCCTCCTGGTGGCTGTTCCGGCCATTGTTCTGGCAGGTCCTGTCTTCAGCCGTTTCCTCAAAAAATATACACAGGAACCCGCGCAGCTGTTCACCACAGCTGCCTTGCCGGATGACCAGTTACCGGGTATGGCTACAAGTATTCTGGCGGCATTGCTGCCCGTATTGCTACTGGCCGCTACTTCACTGCTGAAGCTGAAGGCCGCGCCTGACAGTGTTGCCTTTAATATTGCCAGCTGGTTGGGAGACCCTGTGATCGTGATGTTACTGGCAGTGCTCAATGGCGCATATGTACTCGGTATCCGCAGGGGATGGCCAATCAAAAAGGTGATGGGCACTATGGAAGATGCTATCCGCGATGTATCTGTCATTATCCTTATCATTGGAGGTTCCGGTGCACTGACGCAGATGCTGCTGGACAGTAAGGTAAGTGATGTGATAAAAGAGGGATTAGGCAGCATGCATATGAATCCGCTGATACTGGCGTGGACCATTGCCGCACTGATCCGTGTAAGCGTAGGATCAGCTACTGTAGCGGGATTAACGGCGGCAGGTATTGTAGCGCCATTAGTAGTGGGCACAACAGTACACCCAAGCCTGATGGTACTGGCCACCGGAGCAGGAAGCCTCATGTTCTCTCATGTGAATGACGGTGGTTTTTGGATGTTCAAGGAATATTTTAATTTGTCAGTGAAAGATACTTTCAAAACCTGGTCAATCATGGAAACGATCGTTTCTGTTGTAGGACTGATCGGGTGTCTGATCTTAAACCTCTTTATCTAACTTATAAGCAAAACAGTGATCTATGACACCAACAGAAAATTTTGAAGCATTAGGATTATCATTACCACCAGCACCGGCGCCATTGGGCGTATACAAACCTTGCCTCGTAGATGGCAAATACCTGTATCTGTCCGGTCATGGTCCTGTACAGGATGATAAGAGCCTGATCATTGGCCGTATTGGTGTTGATTTCGATATGGATCAGGGTAAGCTGGCTGCAAGACAGGTGGGCCTCACGATGTTGTCTACCATTGTAGCTAACCTGGGTAGCCTGGACAAAGTAAAACGTGTGATCAAAGTATTGGGTATGGTGAACTGTACACCTGACTTTGGCCGTCATCCTTACGTTATCAATGGTTGCAGCGAATTGTTTGCAAAAGTATGGGGTGAAGAAAATGGCATTGGCGTACGCAGCGCGGTAGGCTTTGGTTCATTGCCTGATAACATTCCTGTGGAAATCGAAGCACTGTTTGAACTTCACTAAATCATCAGGTGTGGAGTCCATTGCTGTTTTCAATAGCTGGTACTTCATTCCGGGTCTTAATTTACGATCATGCATTGGTACGAATTACACAATATCAATACTGTTGATACTCCTGCGGTGCTCGTTTTCCCCGAGCGTATGCGTGAGAACATCCTGCTGTTAAAACAGACAATAGGAGATGTACAGCGTTTGCGGCCGCATATCAAGACGAGTAAAATGATAGAAGCCGTGCAGTTGCTGAAGGAAGAGGGTATCAATAAGTTCAAGTGTGCCACTATTGCCGAAGCAGAAATGCTGGGATTGGCTGGTGCTGCGGATGTATTACTGGCTTATCAGCCCGTCGGTCCGAAGATTAACCGGTTGCTGCAGGTAGTGGAACAGTATCCTGATACAAAGTACTCCTGCCTCGTGGACAACCGTACAGCCGCTATGGCTATCGCCGCCTTGTTCCTCACTGCGCAACGCAATATTCCTGTATATATTGATCTGAATATAGGTATGAACAGGACGGGTATTCCTGTAGGCGATGCAGCATTTGAGCTCTATCAGGAACTGCAGCATATGCCGGGAATTACTCCTGTTGGTTTACATGCATATGATGGTCATCTGCATGATACAGATGTTGCAGTACGCAAGGAGAAATGTAATGCAGGTTATGCACCTGTCACTACCCTGGCGGCCGCTATTACTGCTGCGGGAGCGGAAGCTCCGCAGATCGTTGCAGGCGGCACACCTACTTATGCATTTCATGCAGAGCGCCCCGGTGTTGAATGCAGCCCCGGTACCTTCATCTTCTGGGACTGGGGATACCGGCGGGAACTTCCTGAACAGGACTTTGTATATGCGGCTGTAGTGGTTACCAGGGTGATCTCTATCATTGATGATCAACACCTCTGTGTGGACCTCGGACATAAATCTATTGCGTCTGAAATGCCTCAACCGAGAGTGCTTTTCCTGGATGTACCTGATGCAGTACCACAGGGACATAGTGAAGAGCACATGGTTGTTAAAGTGCCGGATACTTCCTTATATCCTGTAGGTACGGTGTTCTATGGCATTCCGGTACACATTTGTCCGACCGTGGCTTTGCACGATCGTGTAGGAGTTGTGGAAGGTAATAATTGTGTGGCCTACTGGAAAGTAATAGCCCGGGACAGAAAGATCATGATCTAACTTATCAAAAAAGAATACTGACATGTTTATAATAGACGCGCATCTTGATCTGAGCATGAATGCGATGGAATGGAACCGTAACCTGCGATTGCCGGTAGAAGATATCAGGAAACGTGAGGCAGGATTGACAGACAAACCGGATCGTGCGAAAGGAGTGGTGTCATTCCCTGAGTTGCGCAAAGGAAATATCGGACTGGTAGTAGCTACCCAGATAGCGCGTTTCGTAGCCCTTGACAACCCCTTACCCGGCTGGTTCTCACCCGAACAGGCATGGGCCCAGACACAGGGACAGTTGGCCTGGTACAAAGCGATGGAAGATGCAGGAGAAATGGTCCAGATCACCAATCTGGCAGCCCTGGAGAAACATCTGGCCCTGTGGAACGATGGCACGCCCAACACCAGCAAACCGATTGGTTATATCCTCAGCCTGGAAGGAGCGGATTCAATTGTTGATATCAGCTACCTGCAGCGTGCTTATGACAATGGGCTACGTGCAGTAGGTCCTGCGCATTATGGCCCCGGCCGTTATGCACAGGGAACGGATGCCACTGGTTTTATGGGACCTAAGGGACATGCCCTGTTGAAGGAAATGGAAAGACTGAACATCATCCTGGATGCTACGCATTTATGTGACGATAGTTTCTGGGAAGCAATGGAGCATTTCCATGGCCATGTATGGGCGAGCCATAACAATGTACGTGCATTGGTCAATCATAACCGGCAGTTTTCTGACGAGCAGATCAAAGAACTGATCAGCCGGGGAGCTGTCATTGGTGGTGCCATGGATGCCTGGATGATGGTGCCCGGATGGGTAAGAGGGGTGTCTCAGCCTAAGGAAATGGGAGCTTCCCTGGATGTACTGGTCGATCATATGGACCACATCTGCCAGCTGGCTGGCAATGCATTACATGTAGGGATAGGGTCAGACCTGGACGGCGCTTTCGGAAAAGAGCAAAGCCCTTATGACCTGGAAACGATCGCCGACCTGCAGAAGATACCTGCTTTATTTGCAAAGAGAGGATATTCCGCAGCGGATATTGATAACATTATGCACGGTAACTGGTTAAGGTTCCTGCGTAAAGCCTGGAGTTGATCGCTAATAAAATAATTGTGACAGGACGTTGGTCATGTCATTATTCACTGGTTTCAGCTCCAGGAAACCAGTGAATTGCTCTGGCGTGAGGATTGTTTTCAGTTTCCTTTGGAAGCCGTTCTGAAAGCTTTTTAGCTTGGTATCGTATGCTTTTTGGTTACTATTGTTTAGTGAAAGGATGGTAGCCCGCTGTTGCAGGAAGTTGGTAACGGTGTTCAATATCTTTGGTTGCTGGGCCTCAGTTAAGGTCAACGCCGCTTTCAGTTTATTGGTAATGGATTGGGCATTACCTTCAATATTGGAAAGTGGGGCCTGCGGTACCTGTGCCTGACTGCCAGAGAAGGCGAAAGTCAAGACTGACAGCAGTAACAATGATATTCTTAAGGTGTTTTTCATCTGAGGGGATTTATAAGGAAGTTAATGCATTTGTTGCATCTCTGGAGGGGGTAATTACGTAGATCTCTTCATAATCCCCATCTGCATGCCTGTCTCTTCTATAGTTTGTTGCAGGGCTTTTATATTCCTGGCTTTCATAACGCTGGGAACTGCCTGTACAAAGTTTTCACCACTGGAACGGCAAGTCCCGGCTGACACGGTGCCCAGAGAGCAACCTCCCACAGATACCATTGTTCCCCTGCAAGCCCTGGAATTACTCAATGAATATTACGGACAAGATCCGCAGCAGGTCATGGATATTTATCTGCCTGCCGGGCGAACGCCTGCTATCACCCATATCATGGTTCTGATACATGGAGGAGGGTGGATAGGTGGCGATAAGCAGGATTATACCCCACATATTAACAATATGAAGAACAGGGATGCCCGCTATGCTTATGTCAATCTGAATTACAGGCTGGTAAAAGATGGCAGGAACATCTTTCCGGCGGCAGAAGAGGATATCAATGCCGCCCTGGAATACCTCTGGAGCCGGGCAGACAGCTTTCATATTTCCCCTCTCACAGGACTGATAGGAACCAGTGCAGGTGCTCATCTGGCAGCGTTGCAGGGTTGTAAACATAATCAGAAGGGATATATCAGGGCAATGGTCTGTATAATGGGTGTGTATGACATGAAACGTTTTTTCGACGAGGGCAGCGCTGGAGTAGCACCGCTGGTTGTAGATGTACTGGGAGGTTCACCGCAACAAAAGCCGGAGCTATATCATTCCTCCAGTCCTATATCCTATATAAGCGGGCAAACGCCGCCTGCTTTACTGATCCATGGTACGGAAGATACGTTGGCGCGTTATTCACAGGCCATCTCCATGGACAGCATGCTTAAAAAGGCCGGTGCTGTTCATGAGTTTTATAGCTTTAAGGGCTGGCATGCCATACCAGCAGATGTTGTCAATGAGGCAGCAGAGAAGATGTTCGCCCATATTGACAGGTATACCAAATAAAAAAAGGAACACCGTACATGATGTTCCTTTTCTTCCGGAAAACAGATCCGTTTATTTCATTACCAGTTTAACTGGTTTGGGCACTTCATTCATATCACTGTCAAGTACGACATATTCGGCCTCAATAGTCTTATTATCGAGCCATTTCATTTGTCCCGGACCCCACTTGTCAAACTGCACATCACCCTCGGAAATGAGCTTATTATTGCGGTAGGAGAATAGCTGGAAGCCATTGTTGTTGAACCCTGCGATCAGGTCAACCGAGGCGCATATAACATACCTATGATCAGGAGAGATGACAGGGATGCCCCATACATGCGTGATATCCCCGTTATCGGCGTTGATCAGCACATAGTCGCTGGACTCATAGTAACTACCAAAAACGAGGTATTGATGAATGTCGGGCAGGTAACCGGCATAAAAGTAGATACAGTACTTGTCGTCTTCTTTGGTATTATTGGCAAGGGTGTGTGTCTCGCCATTATTCAATGCAAACTCCAGGGCGTCGCCGGTACGTTTTACATGTGCTTTATCTTTATTCAGGAGGTTGGTCTCTGCACTGTCGTAATCAGGATCGGGCAGTTTATCAAAGGAGGAATGTTCCAGCGGATGGATGGTAAAAGACTTTTTGCCGACAGAGAAGGTGTCTGTATTAACAGGTACTTTTCCTATTGAGGGTGCTTCTTCTATATGTGAAGTATCTGAAGCGCTATCACTGATATCTTGTCCATTACAGGCGGCTATCATGCCTGCAATAAAAAATAGAGGTAAATACTTTTTCATATGATGGCGCAAATATAAAATAACCGCATAAAAAAAATCCCGTCTCATTTAGAACGAGACGGGATTTTTTGGAAAGAATATATAGTCTTATTCAGCTACTACTTCGAATTCCAGTTCAGCTTCGTTGCCTTTACCGAAATCCAGTCTTGCTTTGTAAGTACCTAACTCTTTTACGTCATCCAGGATGTGGATGCGGCGACGATCGATTTCGTAACCTTTCTGCTCTTTAATAGCACGTGCGATCTGCACACCAGTTACGCTACCGAAGATCTTACCGGAAGTACCGGTTTTAGCGCCAATTTTAACGGGACCTGCTTTCAGCACTTCCACAACTTTGGCAATTTCAGCCAACATTTTCTCTTCTTTAGCTTTCTGCACTTTCAGGCGCTCCTGAAGTTGCTTCAGGTTAGAAGGGCTGGCTTCTACCGCAAATTTCTGCGGGATCAGAAAATTCCTGGCATAACCGTTTCTAACGGAAGCCAGCTCATTTTTCTGGCCCAGGTTATCTACGTCTTGTATTAAGATTACTTGCATTGTTAATTAGTTTTAAGGACCTTTAATTACCCGGTTCAGACCAGGAAACCAGTAGGTTTGTTTACTTTAAAAGGTCAGTAACGTAAGGTAACAAAGCCATTTGACGGGCTTTTTTAATAGCCTGCGCTACTTTACGCTGGAATTTCAGAGAGTTACCAGAAATACGACGAGGTAACATTTTACCCTGATCGTTCAGGAATTTCTTCAGGAACTCAGCGTCTTTGTAATCCACATACCGGATGCCTAACTTTTTGAAACGGCAATATTTCTTCGCGCGTTTCTCTTGTTTTACGGCGGTTAAGTACTTAATTTCTTGTTTTACTGCCATAATTTTAAGCTTCTGCGGTTTTAGAATCAGCGTTCACGCCATGTCTTTTGCGGCCATTGTACTGTACAGCATATTTGTCTAATGCTGTGATCATGTGACGCAGTACATTTTCGTCACGGTTCAGCTGGATTTTCAGCTTCTCATTGAGGTCGGATGGCGCGCTGTACTCCAGTACCAGGTACATGCCCGTGGTCTTCTTCTGGATTGGGTACGCCAGTGATTTTAATCCCCAGGGATTTTCGTGCGTTACATCTCCGCCGTTCTCTTTAATGAGATCAGCGAATTTTTTCTGAGCAGCTTTGTAGTCTTCCTCAGACAGCACAGGGGTAAAAATCACCATCAATTCGTAGTTCATAAATTTCCCTGTTTTTAAATGTTGTTAAAAAAAATTAGGAGTGCAAAGATACTGAAATTGCTGACACCAGCAAATAAAAGCGGGGGATTGGTTTTTAGGGGGTGGGGGGACGCCTCCCTGGAGTTGCACCCCCCGATTCCAGCCATTGCGGAACATAATGCATAAGAATGAAAAATGCGGCGGCTATGGCTAAATAGTCAGCCCGGAACCAAAGCAAAGCTAGTGATATATCTGTGCATTCATTATTATAACCCATTTATAAACTATCATCTAACCATATATAACCCATATATAACCCATACCTCTTAAATATGGGTTATATATGGGTCATATATGGCTTATATATGGGTTATATATGGGTTATCTCCGAAAACATGCTATAGTAGCACCTTTACAAAGGTTATATAAAACCTTTGTTCTGTACTTGTTTATAAAAGAAGAATATTTATAGTAGATAAATATTTTATACCTGACTTCGTACACCTAAGATATGCGTGGGAGGATCAGGCGAATATATGCCCCGGTGGGCCTTTCGACACCAGCGGGGAAAAAAAAGCCGGCCCGTATTGCAATACGGGCCGGCCTGGATCAAAATGGCTTTTTCAAAAAGATCAGTGGTTAACAAGTATCTTGCTTGTCTGGATGCCTTCCTTGCTCTGTACGCGCAGGATATACACACCATTAGACAAGTTACTGATATCCAATGTCTTGATATTTCTTCCTTTATTTACAGTAGTTAGTGTAGTCTGTCTTACGTGACCCTGCATATCAACCAACTGTAAGATGGCCTGTCCAGGTTTTTCTATATCCAGATACACCTGCAACTGGCGGCCAAAAATACACCAGAAAAGTTTCTTTATCAGATCTTTAAGTGTAATAATCACTCTTTCATTGCTGCTGTAGCTGACTGATCCGTCCAGACTTACTGTTTTCAGCCTGTAATAAGAAAGTCCCAGCCATGGACGGGTATCATATGTTACATAACTGTTTGGCAGTGAAGTCGTGCCATGAGCTGCGACAGTGTCTACAGATTCGAATTGCTGCTGATTACGGGAACGTTGTACCACAAAATAGGCTGTATTCAGCTCATAAGGAGTACTCCAGGTCAGTTTCACATCTCCGGTGTCAACTGCGGCAGAGAAGTCTTCCAGCGGTGCAGGATGCGCCAGTACGTGCAGATTATAGCTTGTCTGCACGGGGTAGTGGTCAGTAGTGGTGTTGCTATAGCTGTTCACCAGTTTTTCTACTTCTCTCCTTACACGGGCAGATCCCGGCAGGTAGCTCAGGGCCATTTCATCGGAAGCCAGTACGTTGTCAATCACCGTGTTAAAGGATGCGGTAGATTGCTGGCCCTGTAAGCTGAGCGGCAGGGTCAGCGGTTTATAGTGGATGCTGTCATCAATGAAGTCTATGTAAGAAGTGGTAGTATCCGGCGCCAGTTCTGTGGTGATGGTTTTGTCAAGTGCGTCGTTGAAATCGCCGAGTACCACCAGGTTGGCAGTCGGATATTGTGCATCCAGGCTGTCTTTCAGTTCCAGGTTTCCGTTTTTGCGCCTGTGCCAGGATTCGATCTTATCTGCGGCAGTGCCGGTATTGGCTTTCGCGTGCAGCAGTACAAAGCGGATCAGGGCGCTGTCGTTGTTCAGCTTAGCCCTGGCTTCCAGGAGGAATGGGAACCTACCCGATGACCAGTTATAATAAGCATCGCTGCTGCCACCCCGGCGTAATACGCCATAAGAGCTTAATCCCTTGATAACCGATGTTTTATACAGGAAGGCCAGTTTCTGGGCAGAAGTATAGTCAGCATCCTTAATACTATCTGCATAAGAACCAAAATCAGATATAATATAGCTGTATCCCGGCATCTGACTGGCTACTGCTCTGAAGCGGGCGGTATCTACCACTTCTGCCAGTGCAAAGATGTCTGCATCCAGCTTTTTGAGGATGGTGGTCACATTGGCCTGTTGCAGGCTGTCATTGGCCGGGTTCTGTGCAGGGCTGCCGAACCACTCGATATTCCAGTTCACTACTTTCAGCGAGCGGAGAGAAGTGCCGGAAAGCTGAATAGCAGGAACATGGATGCTGTCGCTGTCGAAAGTAATGGTGCCGGTATAATTCTGGTCTGCGGCAGCAGGCTGGAATTTCACCCATACGGTACGTGGGCCGTTGAGTGAATCGGGCAGATAGGTCAGCGACTGGCTATATACGCCATTGCTGTCTTTCGCTATAGAGAAGCCTGAAGTTGAAGTGAGGACCAGGCTGTCAATAAAGTCATTGGCCTGGAAGGTAAATGGCAGCGGAGCTGATAATTGACCTGCCGGAACATAGTCAAAGTCGATGCTGCGGGTATTCAGATCCAGGGATGGTTTAGGCGCTTCAGGACTGTTGGTGATATTGAAGTTATCTAAGGTCCAGCGGGCAGCACCAATGGAAGGGGAAGAAGTATATACAAAAGCGATATATACATTAGGCTGTTTGAAAGCTGCCAGGTTGATGCTGTCTGAAACAGTCCAGGTATCTGACAACAGGGCCGGGAAACGTCCGTTTACCGGTGTCCAGGTAGCAGTATGTGGATTGCTGGCGCCATCATAGTTGGTGGATACCATTAGCTGGAGGGTAGGGCCGGAGAATGCCGTCCGGCTGGCAAAATCCAGCAGTGGATAGTCAAAACCGGAAAGATCGAAGGCAGGCGAGATCAGCCAGTCCTCATTTTCTATCGGACCGCCACTATAGCCGTTTATCTGTACACCGTTCCCATTCTGTCCGAAGGTGGTGCAATCCCATTTCTGGGCGCCGGTTACACTGTATTGTTTGAAACCGCCGGTGATGCTGCCGGTAATGCAGGCGTTGAAGTCAAATGACAACTGCTGGGTGCCGGTGCTGAATGTCCAGGTGCTGTTGTCAGTGATCCCTGCAAATACATTGTCGCTGAGGTCAAGTATTGCACCATCATCCAGCGTGATATAGTAGCTATGCTGCGGCTGCAGGGTTACGGCTAATGTCAGGGTCTTATTGCTGATGATCACAGCTGCGCTATCCACCGGGAATACCTGTTGTGTGCCGGCTGTAACGTTATGCAGTATCAGCTGGCCATTGCCCGCCTTAATATTTTCGCTGAAGAAGATGGATGGCTGAGAGGCTGGTGATACGCCGGTGCTGTTATTGGCCGGGAACAGGCTGTCAATAGCCGGTGGCGTTACGTCTGCCCCTGAGCTGCCTGCCATGATATTGTCGATGGCGAAGGAAGGACGGGAGCCGGCCCCGCTGATCTGGCGGTTTACCCAGCGCAGCTGTACCAGGGGCTGGTTATCGCAGGCAGATGGCAGTACAAGTGACCTGTGGGCGGAATCCAGCGGCGTAGTTACGCCGGAACCGGTTTGCTGAGTGGTACTGTTCTGGTACTCAACACCGGTGATATTGGTAAAATTGCCGGTATTCCCAATGCGGTATTGCAGGGTCACTTCATTGATGCGGGTGTTGCTGGTACCGTCATAGGGGTTACGCAGCGTCATCACATCATACTGGAAAGCAATATTGGTCTGGCCAGTGGTATTCAATCCCAGTACCACTGAGTTATCCACACTACCACTATTGAGAAAGCCCAGTTTTCCGGAGTAATTATATACCCCATTGGTAGTGCTGGAAGCGCTGCCTGATACAAGGGCCTTGTCGGATGCCGGTGGCAGCACGTTAAAACTGGCTGAAGGTGAACCGGAGAGTGTCCAACCCTGCCATCCATCCGGATAGGTGGTGGATGAGGGTGGTAGAGTACTGAATGGCTGCTGATAAGGCAGCGTCTGGGCAGCAGGTTGCGTCTGCGCGTTGGCATTGGCAAAACAAACTGCGGCAAAGAAAAGGAGTAAAGGTCTTTTCATGTAAATAGAGGTTTAGAAAGAGGGTCTGGGTAAAAACATAATACATCTCAACAGTCACCGGGGTCAGGACACTAAAACTACAATATTTGTCTTAGAGTAGAGGGACCGT
Organism: Chitinophaga sp. CF418; assembly: GCF_900142925.1. Taxonomy (GTDB): domain Bacteria; phylum Bacteroidota; class Bacteroidia; order Chitinophagales; family Chitinophagaceae; genus Chitinophaga. The sequence goes on along the minus strand of NZ_FRCN01000001.1, from coordinate 682,250 downwards.
TCGTATGATTTATTTGTTAAGCCGGTGGGCGGAAAAGTGCCATTTCTGCAGGTAAGTCCGCTTGGTCGAAGAAGTATCGAAGAAGCGACGAAGAAGCAACGAAGAAGCAACAGTATAAAAAGAGCTGGTTTTATCCCTCCGCCGGACAGTTTGTCAGCTTAATGTCTGATGGCATATCCTTTGTCATAAAGATTCTAAAAAATTTTGACACCCATGCAGAAAGGAGCAATACGTGTTCAGACAGAGAACATTTTCCCCATTATTAAGAAATTCCTCTATTCAGACCATGAGATCTTCATCCGCGAGCTGGTGAGTAATGCGGTTGATGCTACACAAAAGCTAAAAACCCTGGCTAGTGTCGGTGAATTTAAAGGTGAGCTGGGCACCCCTGAAATTACAGTAACGCTGGATAAAGAGAAAAAGACGCTGACCATCTCCGATATGGGAGTGGGTATGACTGCCGAAGAAGTAGACAAATACATCAACCAGGTAGCTTTCTCCGGTGCGGAAGAATTCCTGAAAAAATACAAAGGTCAGACAGATGGCGCCAATATCATTGGTCACTTTGGTCTGGGCTTCTATTCTTCCTTCATGGTGAGTAACCAGGTGGAGATCTTTTCCAAATCACACAGGGCAGAAGCACCTGCCGTACGCTGGGAATGTGATGGCAGTCCTGAATATATGCTGGAAGAGACCACTAAAGAAAGCCGTGGTACTGACATTGTGCTGCATATTAACGAAGAAAGTGAAGAATTCCTGGATGAACACCGCATCCAGACTATGCTGGAAAAGTTCTGTAAATTCCTGCCTGTACCTGTAAAATTTGCAGATAAGCAGCTGAATAATACCAGCCCGGCATGGACTAAGAAGCCAAGTGATCTGACAGCAGAAGATTATCAGAATTTCTATAAAGAATTATATCCATACGCAGAGGCGCCATTGTTCTGGATCCATCTGAATGTGGATTATCCGTTCAACCTGACAGGTATCCTGTATTTCCCTAAGATCAGCAAGACCTTTGAAGTACAGAAAGATAAGATCAGCCTGTATTCCAACCAGGTATTCGTAACTGATGAAGTGAAGGATATTGTTCCTGAATTCCTGATGTTGCTGCATGGTGTGATAGACAGTCCGGATATTCCGCTGAACGTAAGCCGCAGTTATCTGCAGGGAGATCCGAATGTGAAAAAGATCAGCACTTATATCACTAAGAAAGTAGCTGATAAACTGGATGAGATCTTCCGCAATGACCGTAAGAGCTTTGAAGAGAAATGGGAATCCATCGGTCTGTTTGCCAAATATGGTATGATGACTGATGATAAATTCCAGGAGAAAGGAAACAAATTCCTGATCATGGAAGATATCACTGAGGAAGGCAGGTTCTATACACTGGAAGAATACAAACAGGAAACAAGTGCGCTGCAGACCAACAAGGAGGGAAAGCTGGTGGTATTGTATGCAACAAATGCAGTACAGCAGGATAGTTATATACAGGCTGCAAAGAACAAGGGATATAAGATCGTGAAGCTGGATACTATTGTAGATGCTGCGTTCATCAACAATATGGAGCCAAGGTGGGATAGTATGATGTTTACCCGTGTGGATGCTGATATAGCAGATCACCTGATAGACAGGGATGAAAAATCAGAAAGTGTATTAACATCTGATCAGGAAACCAAACTGAAGGAGCTGTTCGAACACATTCCTCAGCAGCATGTGAAGGTAGAGCTGAGAGGCCTGAGCGCAGATGCTCAACCGGTGATCGTAACCCGTCCGGAATTCATGCGTCGTATGAAAGATATGGCAGCAGTAGGCGGAAGCGGTATGAGCTGGTATGCAAGCATGCCTGATGAGATCAATATGACCATCAATGCAAACCATCCGATCTATCTGCAGATCCTCGACGAAAATGATAATGATAAACAGCAGAAGCAGGTACGAAATCTGGCAGATCTGGCGTTATTATCACAGAACCTGCTGACGGGCGCTGATCTTACCGCTTTTGTGAACAGAAGTGTGGAATTAATGAGTGCTGAAAAGAAAAATTAATCTGCTATATAAGTAAACAATGTAGTAGGTTTGTAATATCAAAATAACAACCCGGATCCCGTCTCATAGCCCATGAGACGGGATTTTTCATTTATGCCACGCATATGAAAAGAAGAATAATTAAGAGATTTGTATATGTGCTACTGCTTGTTTTATTGGGTAATATAGTAGCCTGCTCCAAAAAGAATGATGCCGCGACACCCGGCGGTAATGGAACGGATACGATTCCCGATCCTCCCAAAGAAGATGTATTTGACCCTCAGACCGTGGGCATTACTGTAAAGACAATGGATTACAAGGGAGGCAATATTGATGATTATCTGCTTTACATTCCTGACACTTACAATGAGAAAAAGACTTATAAATGGCCTATCGTCATCTTTCTGCATGGTGTAGGAGAGATCGGGACCGACATTGATGTGATCAGAAGAGTAGGTCTGCCTAAGGTCGTGACAGGAAAGCAGTTTGTAATGATCGCTCCGCAGTGTACAGCATCCTGGTGGAATACTGATGTTTTACAACAGTTATATAAAGAAGTATTGAAGAAATACCATGTGGATAGTTCACGTGTTTATTTAACAGGATTAAGTATGGGTGGATTTGGCACCTGGAACTGGGCACAGACCAGCCCTGAGAAGTTTGCGGCCATTGTGCCTATCTGTGGCGCAGGTACACCGTCGCAGGCTTGTGTATTGAAGAATATGCCGGTATGGGCGTTTCATAATGCAAATGATCCGACAGTAGGCGTAGCCGGCTCACGGGATATGGTAAATGCATTGAGGACATGCGGAAGTAAGCTGGTTAAGTATACGGAAAATCCTACCGGTGGGCATGATGCCTGGACAAAAGCATATGCAGATACCGCGTTATATACCTGGCTGCTGCAACAGAAAAAGTAGAGCTGTTATAGCTGGTCAGACTATATGAAAGAAGAAGGGGAATAAGTAATATTACTTAGTTGTGAGCCCTGATATCAATTACTTTCAGTTGCAGATTCATTTTACCGTTCCACTCGTTTTCATCGATAGTAAAGGCCATATCGAAGGGCTGTTTACTGTTCACGATGTGGAATTTTTCGGACATGTAGAATCCTATGCCCGTTAATGCGTTAGGTGATTTGCCCTGTTTTACGGAGAACTTAATGTGTTCATCCTTTACAAGTCTTGAATAACCACTGTCGGTTACATTCCTGACGAGGAAAACGGGACGTAGGTTCTCTGGTCCCAATGGCTCAAACTGCCGCAGGATATTGAAGAAAGCGGGAGTAATATCTTTCAGTTGTATCTCGGTATCGATCAGTATTTCCGGTACCAGCAGTTCCGGATCAATGGTAGTGGCTACTACTTCCTCAAATTTCTTTTGAAATGCAGCAACATTTTCGGGCTTTAATGTCATACCGGCTGCATAGAAATGTCCACCATAATTCTCAAGAAGCTCCTTACACTGGTGGATAGCTTCATATACATTGAAACCGGTGACTGAGCGTGCAGAACCTGCTACTTTATCATTACTCAGCGTAAGAATAATAGTAGGGCGGTAATAATATTTATCGATCAGGCGGGATGCAACAATACCTACTACGCCCTTATGCCAGTCTGGTTTATAAAGAACGGTGGATTTTTTATCCTGCAGTGTAAGATCGTTCTGCAGCAATTCAACTGCTTCCTTGGTGATGTTGCCATCTATTTCTTTCCTGTCAAAGTTATCGGCATGCAACACTTTGGCAATTTCCATTGCTTTCTCCTTATCTGTTTCCACGAACAGGTTTACTGCTTTTCTTGCATCATCCATTCTGCCTGCTGCGTTGACGCGAGGCGCTATCACAAACACGAGATTGGAGATGGTCAGCTGTTCTTTCAATCCGCTCAGTTCTATCAATGCCTGTATACCGGGAAGCGGGGCGGAGTTTACTTTCTTTAATCCATGAAAGGCCAGCACGCGGTTCTCTCCCGTCATCGGTACAATGTCGGCAGCGATACTGGTGGCTACCAGGTCCAGGTAACTATGTACTTTTTCATCCGGTACGCCTCTTTTTTGTGCGAAAGCAGAGATCAGTTTATAGCCGATGCCGCAGCCACTTAACTCTTTATATGGATAAGGACAGTCGTATTGTTTAGGATTGAGGATGGCAACTGCCGGTGGCAATATTGCATCGGGCAGGTGGTGGTCGCAGATGATAAAGTCTATGCCATTGTCGGCCGCCCAGGTAATCTGATCGATGGCCTTGATGCCACAATCCAATGCAATCACCAGGGTGAATTCATTGTCCCTGGCGTATTCTATACCTTGTTTGGAAATGCCGTATCCTTCTTTATACCGGTGAGGAATATAAAATTCGATCTTATTATATAAGGAATGCAGAAAGTCAAAAACAGTAGCTACAGCGGTAGTGCCATCCACATCATAGTCTCCGAAAACGAGGATCTTTTCATTTCTGAAAAAGGCCTGTTCAATACGGGAGACTGCTTTATCCATATCTTTCATCAGCCAGGGATCGTGCAGATCCGCAAGGGTAGGCCGGAAAAAAAGGCGTGATTCATCGTAGGTATGCATACCCCGTTGAACCAGCAATCTGCATAATAAAGGGTGAATACGCAAAGACGACTGGAGCAATGCTTCCTGTTTCGGTTGATAAGATCGGACTGTCCAGCGTTTTTGCATTAATGCGTGAGTTAGTATCTAAAGTTGTTTGAATCTTGTTCTGTTCTCGGAAGATAAGTTTTTATTGGTTAAAAAGTACGATCTGTGGTATATCTTACTAATGTTTCCAGGCCGGCCCTGATATCATTTTCAGGAAAGCTGTGGAGGATAGCCAATGCGTCATCGCGGTACTCGAACATTTTCTGTTGTGTATATTCAATGCCACCGGATTTTTTTACCAGGTCAATCACTTCTGCGACACGGTCTTTATCAGTATTGTGATTTTTGACGATATTAATAATATGTCTTCTGGTATCCGGAGTGGCATGTTCCAGGGTATAGATGAGCGGGAGTGTCATTTTCTTTTCCCGTATATCAATCCCTGTAGGTTTACCTATTTTATCGGAGCCATAGTCGAAGAGATCGTCTTTGATCTGGAAAGCTACTCCTACCTTTTCTCCAAAAAGGCGCATTTTCTCGGTAGTTTCATCGTTGTTGGTGGTGCTCCAGGCGCCGGCAGCGCAGGCTGAGGCGAGGAGGGAAGCTGTTTTCCGGCGGATGATCTCGAAGTAGATGTCTTCTTTAATATTAAGCTTACGTGTTTTTTCTATCTGCAGGAGTTCTCCTTCACTCATTTCCCTTACAGCATCCGAGAGGATCTTTAAGGCTTTGAACTCATTGTTATTTACTGATAGTAGTAGTCCTTTAGACAGGAGATAGTCTCCCACCAGCACGGCTATCTTGTTTTTCCACAGTGCATTGATGGAGAAGAAGCCCCTTCTTTCATTGGCATCATCTACCACATCGTCATGAACGAGTGTAGCTGTATGGAGCAGTTCTACGAAGGCTGCGGCATGATATGTGCTTTCCTGTATATTATTATTAAAGAGTTTGGCAGATAAAAGCACAAACATGGGCCTGATCTGCTTGCCTTTACGTTTAACGATGTAATGCATGATCCTGTCCAAAAGGGGGACATGACTTTTTACAGCGTCAGCGAATTTGCTTTCAAAATCCTGTAATTCCTTACTGATCAGGTGTTTAATTTCGTCCATAGGTGCTTTAAAAAGATTGCTAAGCTATGCTTAAAATGTCAAATTTTAACAAATTGGCCCCTAATTTGTGTATATGGGTGTAACATAACTTTAACAATACCTTGTTTTAGTTATAACAAATATGCTTATTCGTTATATACCAAGTCAAATTAAGGTATAACATTTGTTTTGCCTAAGCACTAGTAGTTAACTAGTTATCAATGAAAATAATATTGTAACAAAAATTTGAATATTCATTTGAGAATTTTACCTTTGCTGGGTAAAAAAACGGGTTATTAGTAAATTTTTAACAGTTTTTAAATAGAAAACAATTATGGCAAGCAAAAAGTACTTATTACTGGCAGGCGCTATGAGTCTCCTAGCGGCGTCCTCCAGTTTTGCACAAGTTACCCCTGTTTATGATGCCCTGGATTCAAGTAAAGTACCAGCGTCAAGACAGGCCCAACAGAACAACTTTTCCAACCACCAGTATGATTTCCCTGCGAAACCTCGCGATATGTGGGAATTAGGTTTCCATGGTGGTCTTCACCTGATCAATGGTACAATCCCAGCTAGACCAGGTTTTGGTGGTGGTATCTCCCTGAGAAAATCTCTGGGTCATACTATCTCTGTAAGAGCAGAATACACCGGTTCCTTCGATAAAGGTCTGGATTACAGATTAAGGCCAGCGATCACTACTGGTAGCAATGCATGGGCAACAACTGCTGCAGCTAACAATGGTCTGATCGTAGCTAACTATAAAACAGCTGCTCACCAGTTGTCTTTTGACCTGATGGCTTCTCTGAGCAACATCCTGTTCTACAAGGCACAGCCTAAAATCAACTGGTATGTATTCGGTGGTTACAGCCTGGGTCTGATCGACGTTGACGTTGATGCGTTAAACGGTAGCGCAGCTTATAACTACAGCAGCATCAACTTCTCTGCTCCTCGTAAAGACATCAAGGATCAGCTGAAGAACCTGTTAGACGGAGATTACGAGCAGAACGCTCCATCTCAGGGTAACAGAGCTAACATCGGTCGTAAAAACGACAACCAGATGTGGCGTCATGGCGCTGATTTCGGTACTGGAATCGCGTACAAAATTTCTAAACGTTTCAACATCGGTATCGAAGAGAAATATACGCTGTACTTTGATGACTATCTGGACGGTTATTCCTCTCCATATACCAGTCACAAAGATGCGTTCAGCTATACCAGCATTCGTCTGAACTTCAACCTGGGTAACTCCGCTAAACGCGTTGAGCCATTATGGTGGGTAAATCCGCTGAACTACGCTTACAACGAACTGAGCGCTCCTCGTCACATGAAGCTGCCTACTCCGGTACTGCCTGATGCTGATGGTGATGGTGTTACTGACCAGTTTGATCGTGAGCCTAACACACCAGCTGGTGCTCCAGTTGATGTTCACGGTGTTGCTAAAGATACTGATGGTGACGGTGTTCCTGACTTCAAGGATAAACAACTGGTTACTCCAACTTACTGCCAGCCAGTTGACGCTGATGGTGTTGGTAAATGCCCAGATCCTGAGTGCTGCAAAACCCAGCCTATAACTGCTGCTTGTAACACACTGGTACTGCCTAGCGTAAGCTTCAAAGGTAGCTCTACCAAAGTTGCAACTGACAACGAAGCTGTACTGGCAAGCGTTGCTAGCACACTGAAATCTAACCCATCTTGCAACATCCTGGTTACTGGCCACGCTGGTGCTAAAGGTAAAAAAGGTGGTGTTGATCTGAGCAGCAGAAGAGTAGATGCAGTTATCGACTACCTGGCTGATAAACAAGGTATCGATCGCGGTCGCTTCATCAAACAAAACACTCCTGGTGAGTCTTCCACTGTTGATTTAGCTCCTGCTAACTAATAGTGTCTCACTAAGAAGATATAAGGCCCCGTCTCGCGCAAACCGAGACGGGGTTTTTTTATAAGCGGATTTTTTGATATTTGTACATCTCCGCAATTCCACCTAACTTTGGTGGCTTTTTTATTAAATACATATTTCGTGAGAAAAGACATTAACAGGGTAAGCCTGGCCGGTTTAGTAGTAGCTTTGGGTATTATCTACGGTGACATTGGTACCTCTCCGTTATACGTTTTCAAGGCAATTGTAGGCAATAACCCTGTAAGCGATCTCCTGGTTATCGGTGGTATATCCTGTATCATCTGGACCCTGACTTTACAAACGACGATTAAATATGTGATCCTGACACTTCGGGCCGATAACAAAGGTGAAGGCGGGATTTTTTCATTATATGCGTTGGTCAGAAGGCATGCCAAATGGGCCGTTATCTTTGGGATGATAGGAGGGGCCGCCCTGCTGGCCGATGGGATCATTACCCCACCTATTACTGTTACATCTGCTATTGAGGGGTTACGGACCCTGGAAGTATTCAAAGACCTCAGCCAGTTCACAATTGTAAAGATCGTGCTGACCATCATCACTTTAATGTTTGTAGTACAGCAATTTGGTACCGTATCCATCGGCAAATTGTTTGGCCCTATTATGGTGATCTGGTTTTCTATGCTGGGGCTGCTGGGCCTGTCGCACATCGTGGATGACGTGGCTGTCTTAAAAGCATTCAGCCCCCACTATGCCATCGAGCTGCTCACCACCTATCCCCGTGGGTTTATGATATTAGGAGCGGTATTCCTGTGTACCACTGGAGCTGAAGCCCTTTATTCCGACCTTGGCCACTGTGGTAGAGGAAATATCCGGATTTCCTGGATTTTTGTGAAGGCCTGCCTGATCCTGAACTACCTCGGACAAGGTGCCTGGTTGCTGACGCAGAAAGGACAGATCATCCCTAAAGACCAGAACCCATTCTTCGCTATTATGCCTGAATGGTTTGTCATCTTTGGAGTGCTGATCGCTACCCTGGCATCCATTATTGCCAGTCAGGCGCTGATATCAGGGTCTTTTACCCTCATTTCAGAAGCAATGCGATTAAACCTTTGGCCTAAATTAAAGATTAATTACCCTACGGAGGAACGCGGACAGTTATACATCCCTGGTATTAATACCATGTTGTTCGTGGGTTGTGTGGCTATTGTGCTGATCTTTAAGGAGTCTTCCTCTATGGAGGCGGCCTATGGATTGTCCATCACCATCTGTATGCTGATGACGTCCTGTCTGTTCGCCTTCTACCTATATACGCGGAGGGTCCGGCTCAGCCTGATCCTGATCTACCTGGTCATTTATTTTACCCTGGAATTCTCCTTCCTCTTCGCTAACCTGGTGAAATTCATGCATGGCGGTTATGTAACCGTAATTGTGGCGGGAATCCTCTTCCTGATCATGATGGTATGGTTTAAATCCAGGAAGATCAAGAACCGGTACGTGGAATTTGTAAGGCTGGAAGATCATCTTCCGGTGATCCAGGAACTAAGTAACGACAGCACTATCCCCAAATATGCCACTCACCTGGTGTATATGAGTAGCGCTGACAATCCGAAGGAGATCGAGCATAAGATCATTTATTCTATCCTGAACAAGAAGCCCAAAAGGGCGGATATATACTGGTTTGTACATGTGGACGTTGTGGATGAGCCTTATCTGAGTGAATATTCCGTACAGACGATCATTCCTAATGAGGTGATCAGGGTGGAATTCAGACTGGGCTTTAAAGTGGAGCAGCGTATCAACCTGATGTTCCGCATGGTCGTGGAAGATATGGTGCGTAACAAGGAAGTGAACATTACCAGCCGGTACGAATCCCTGAGCAAGAACAATGTAGTAGGGGACTTCCAGTTCATCGTAATGGAGAAATTCCTTTCGCACGATAATGACCTGCCACTCTATGAGCGTTTGGTAATGCGTATGTACTTCTTCCTGAAAAAGATCAGCTTATCAGAGGAGCGTGGTTTCGGACTGGATTCCAGTTACGTAACGATCGAAAAATATCCGCTGGTGGTATCGCCTGTCACGAACCTGCAACTGCGACGGATCATACATTTTTAATAGAAAAGGCCAGCTTAATGCTGGCCTTTTTACTTTTTAGTCTATATAGAACCCGAATTTACCCATTCGCTCATCTCTCATCGCCTCCATAATCTCGGTCTGGGTATTCATTACATAAGGGCCATGCCAGGCAACAGGCTCGTTTAAAGGCGCTCCGTCACAATAGAGGATAATTGCATCACTGCTGGCAGCGATATTGATCGTATCTCCGTCGTTATTAAAGAGCACCAGCGACCTGTCTCCGGCTGTCTTTCCATTCACCGTTACATTACCCCGCAATACATAAAACAAGACATTCCTGCTCTCCGCAACATTGATTTCTGCCTTGCTATCCGGCTTCATTGTTATCAGGAAGGCATTGACCCCTGTAAGGGAATTGATAGCGCCTTTATGGCCATTCCAATTGCCTCCTGCGATAGCTACCTTCACCTTATCATCGTCTGTAGTTACTACAGGGATATCATTCTGCTGTAAGCCGGTATATTTAGCTGGATTCATCTTTAATTTTGCCGGCAGGTTGATCCAGAGCTGTAAGAGTTCCAGGTCTCCACCTTCTTCCTTAAAGGATTTCTCCACATATTCATTATGTATCAATCCCCTTGCAGCAGACATCCACTGTACGCCGCCTGCATCAATCCTGCTATGATAACCATGTGAGTCTTTATGTACTACGTGTCCGCTAATGATCCAGGTCACTGTTTCAAACCCTCTGTGCGGGTGAGGACCGAACGGCATGCCGCTGTTAAAAGGGGGCAGGGTCATAGGTCCGTGGTGATGTAATAACAGAAATGGGTCCGTCGCCTTGCCGTCCTGATAAGGCAAAGGACTGTAGAAGTAATAATCGCTCAGAGAGCCATTTATCGGATGGTTGTTTACAACCTTGTTTACTGTCTTTTGCATAAGCAAATTTACGAAGGAAGGGCGGGGTGGGGAATGGATAGATGTGGGGAAGTGGTGGATGATTTTAGGTATATAAATTACGGCATCATAAACTACAGATAAGTGGTTCCAAAATCAACTACGACGCTATTGGTTTTTTCTGGCTCGACGATCTGACATGTGTGTGTGTGGTGTTGATATAGCAATAGCATTAATAACACTTAACTGCTCAAATAAGGGGTAGCCGACGGTATTGTTCATGCATTGGAAATGATGATTTCTTCGTACTTTTTGTTCCAGGTCAGAATTTTCTCTTTCAATGGACCTATACTTCTAATTCTGAACAAGCTACTAGTCTTTGGCTTGAAAGCCTTTTTACAGCAGCAGGGTGTGGAGAGTACTATTTTTTCTTCTTTACGTTTTTGAGAACGCTTTTTTCTTCATTATCCAGCTTTCTCTGTAATTTCTTTACATCTTCAGCCGGAGGGATTTGTTCGGGTTTAATACCTCTTTTTAACAGTATTTTTCGTACCTCAAGGTTGTTGTCAACATGTTCTTTAGATATTTGTTGATCTCCTTTCAAATCCTTTTCAACAACATTATGGCTTGTTAATTCTGTGGCGAAATCTTTTGCCTTCAAGGTTAAAGTCGGTAGAAAGTCTGCGAGAGGACGATTAGCTGGCACATTCAATTTCTGTTTCATTGCCTGGGTATTAATTCCACCAAATAGTGCCTGATCACCCTTAGATCGAATAACGGCAAAGCTTTGTTCATCCACTCCTCGTTCATAAATAATGCCGGAGAGTTTTTTCTCTGATTGAGTAAGCTTTTCTCTTGCAGTTACACGGGCTACTTCCAACAATCGTTGCTCAATTATCTCTTGTTTTCTGGTCTGTACTGCAAAGTATGTTTGGGCAAATCCAATAGTGGGCTTGGACGAATCGCCATTTTGCGCAATCAGATAACATGCATAACGGGTCAAAGCAATGTCATCAATGTTCCGTTCTCCTCCTTTTCCTAATCCGATCATTTTCCCGATATCGGCAAAATGATCAGAAACCACTTCCCCAGCAGCTTCACATGACTTTTTAGCCTTTTCAATTACCTTTGCAAAGTTATCCCATTTCGAATATCCCAATATTACCTGGAGCTCTCTTGCGCTCCAGCATTCGACTCCCCCATGGTCGTAACGGATTCCTTCAAATTTTTCAAAAAGTTCTGCTATTTGATCACTTTTCATTTGGTGTATGATTTTGAGTGTTAACGTATAATGCCAGATATATCTTGGGAAACACAATTGGAGTTTAAATCATATCAGGCGTTCAAAGCTACTGAAAAAATGAAAACAGTTCCTAAATGCTTGCTACTCAAAATTGAGTGCGTTTAATATTTTGCAATTTAATTTTACTGTATCTTTTAGTGAAAAATAAATCACATGCCAGAAGAGAAAAGGAAAGGGAATGTCAGCGATCATCTTGCAAACGAACGAACGCTGCTTGCCTGGATAAGAACGAATATTGGAATAATGGCCTTTGGCTTCGTAGTGGTCAAATTTTCGCTTTTCGTGAAGCAGATCTCACTGGTACTGGGAAAGGAGTATGCGATTCATTCCAGGAGTGTTTCTGCGCTTGTTGGAATATTACTTGTGGTGGTTGGCGCCGCTACTACGATATTCTCTTATGTCCGGTATAAACGTACCGAAAAGCAATTGACGGAAGGGACTTATTACCACTCGTCTTTGCTCATTACACTGTTAACGGCATTTATATTTTTGGTGAGTGTATTGCTGATTGTTTATTTGATTGAAAGTGCATAACCGCAATCCGATCATTTTGCCGATATCGGCAAAATGATCGGAAATTGTTTCTCTACGGATTTTATTACAAAGCACAGCCGCAACTATTTTTGTTTAGCACAAAAAAAGTCCCCCGGGGAACCGGAGGACTTTTCTTTAACACAACTAAAAAACAATCAAACGTCCGAATAGATCAATCGGGTTTTTTCCCATCTAAAAAGGTATTAATCGTATTAATTTCCGCCTGGTTGTTCTGACCGTCGGAAATAGTATAGTTAGAATAGAAGTTTTCTGCTGATCCGGCGCCATTATCGAGGTTGATGTTACGACGGATGTAGGCAGGAACATTTTCTATTTCTGTGTTATTATCTATGCCTTTTACATTGAAGCTGATGCTGCGCAGTTTTGCCACGCGTTCAGCCTGTTTGCGTTTTTGTTCTTCCAGTTGCTCTTCAAAAGCCTGCAGCTGGATCTCTGACGGTGCTTCCGGCGCCTGATCTTCATCTCTGAAAACCATTTTCATTTCCGGAACATCCGGAGAAGCAGGCGTGTTGCCACCTGGCTCTATGTAGATGTATGCAGGGCCTGCAGGGTAGCCACCGGCTGCAGGAGTAGGCTGTATAACATTTACACCGGCTCCGTAGCCCGCCATAGGCTGGGAAGCCGCAGCTGAAGGCTCAATGTTGAGCGTAAAGCTTTGTCTTTCCGGCTGCTGGGGAGCAGGAGGAGTGAAGGTAGTTGCAGGCTGGGTAACCACAGGTTCTACCAGGCGGGGCGCCATCAGGTCCGCTGGTTCAACGAATAATGTCTGTTGCTGATTATTCATTTTCTTTTCATCACCATCTTGGCCCAGCTGCATTACAATCTTAGGCTGTTCCTGGGAAGGATCCTGTGGGGTCGTTTTTACCTGTTGAATCGGTTTCTGTTCAAAACCAGTAGCAATGATGGTCACGCCCAGTTTACGGTCCAGGGTAGAGTCATAACCTACACCGAGAATCACGTCGCAATCCTCACCTGCCTGGCTTTGTACGTATGCCTGTATCGTATCCATTTCATCCAGGGTGTGTTCGAATTCACCTTCTGAAGAGGAAATGTTGATCAGGATCCATTTAGCACCACGAATATCGTTATCATTCAGCAAAGGAGAAGTCAGGGCCTCTTCGATCGCTTTCTGCGCACGGTTTTCACCTTCTGCAGTGGCAGCACCAAGGATGGCCACACCGCCATTGCGCATAACGGTACAAACGTCCGCAAAGTCCACGTTGATCTGACCAGTTGAGTTGATCACATCGGTGATACATTTTGCTGCGGTTGCAAGTACGTTATCTGCTTTTTCAAAGGCAGCTTTGAATTTCAGATCGCCGAACTTCTGACGAAGCTTGTCATTGGAGATGATAAGCAGTGTATCAACATATTCTTTCAATCTGCTGACACCGTCATCTGCCTGCGCCATCCTTTTTTTCCCTTCATAAGAGAAGGGTGTTGTAACAATCCCCACCGTAAGAATACCCAGCTCCTTACATATACGTGCAATGATAGGCGCGCCACCGGTACCGGTACCGCCACCCATGCCTGCAGTAATGAAGGCCATCTTGGTATTCACCTCTAAGATCTTTTTGATTTCTTCAAAGGATTCTTCCGTCGCCTGTTCACCGATGCGGGGATTGGCACCCGCACCCAGTCCCTGCGTTAAGTGTGGCCCTAACTGTATCTTGTTAGGCACAGGGCTGTTTGCAATAGCCTGTGCATCGGTATTGCAGATGATAAAATTCACACCCTCGATGCGTTGGTTGAACATATGGTTCACCGCATTGCTCCCACCACCACCAATGCCTATCACCTTGATGATGGAAGATTTTTCTTTGGGAAGATCAAAATGTATCATGACTCTATCTCTTTTATGGGTTAGTTAGTATAATTAATAATGCCCACAATTCTTTCTAGTTATTAATTATCCCTTATTAATTATTTGATTTTTAAATCGTTTGTGGCTGCAACAATTGCGCCATATACCGACAATACCCTGTTAAAGTTTCGCATCTTCTTCTTCCGTGAACATGTCTATGATCTTTGTCTTCATCCTGTCCAGGAATGTTTTCAGCGAAGCATTCCGTTCTTTTACTTTCCTTTCCTGTATTTGCTCAACAGTCGGTTCATCGTCTTCCCAGGAATCTTCATCAAGCGTAGCTGCTTTAGCCGCCTGCTCTTTGGCCAGATAGCTGGTGTTGATCTTTACATAATTCTCTTCCAGTGCTCTGCGGTCGTTCTCATAATCATTGTAACCTTTGAGGATGAGACCTACGCAGGTAGCGTACATCGGTTTGGTCAGTTCGTCAATATGACCGCTGGCCAGGTGTTCGTTCGGATAACCGATACGTGCGCTAACACCAGTTGTATATTCAGTTAACTGTATGAGATGTTTCAGCTGGGAACCTCCACCGGTCAGGATAATACCGCCATTCAGCATCTTATTGTCCATTCCGATCTGTTTCAGATGATACACCACGAAGTCCATGATCTCACTCATACGTGCCTGTATGATGTGGGCCAGGTTCTTTACAGAGATCTCTTTCGGGCTTTGTCCACGCAGACCAGGGATAGTGATGTACGCGTTATTCTTAGCTTCATCAGCCAGGGCATAACCAAACTGCACTTTCATCTGTTCTGCCTGTGTTTTCAGTACACCCAGACCGTTCTTGATATCGTTGGTAATGTTCTCACCACCATAAGGAATCACGGCTGTATGTTTCAGAATACCTTCATAGAACACGGCGAGGTCTGTCGTACCACCACCGATGTCCACGATAGCAACACCTGCTTCGAAGTCCATATCACACATTACCGCTGCTGCAGACGCCAGTGGCTGCAGTACGAGGTCATGTATTTTCAGACCGGATTTCTCCACGCTACGGTTGATATTACGGATAGCGTTCTTGTCGCCGGTGATGATGTGGAAGTTAGCGCCCACCTTCACACCTGACATACCAATAGGGTAGGTGATGTTCTGGAGGCTGTCCACGATATACTGCTGCGGTATCACGTCAATGATCTGATCACTGGCGGGAATCACAGTTTTATATTGATCATTTATCAGCTGATCGATGTCTTTCTGAGAAATTTCGGCGTCGGTATCGCTGCGCACAATGTCACCGCGTGTCTGCAGACTCTTGATGTGGTGTCCTGCAATACCAACATATACTTCATTGATCTCGAGATTCGGATTAGAAGCGTAGCAGTTTTCCAGGGCCTGGCGAATAGCCTTGATAGTCTGATCAATATTCAGCACCATTCCGTGCTGAACACCGAAAGACGGGGCTTTACCAAAACCCAGGATTTCCAGTTTCCCGTATTCATTCTTTCTTCCTGCGATGGCAGCAATCTTTGTAGTTCCAATATCGAGACCTACAATGATGGGAGCTTCCTGATTCATGGCGTTCTATTATTTTTTGTTGTGTTGACAGATTTTTTAACCGGCTTATACACTGCTTTCGGCGCCTTTTTATCGGTCGCCGCAGCCTTTTGTACCTTCGGCTTTGAAGATGCAGGCTTAGGTGTTGTCACCTTTGCTTTTGCCTGCTTAGGTGCTGCCACTTTGGTCTGCGTCTTCATCATTGATGTTGTTTCTGCTTGCGTTACTTCATCGTGGTGTATAAGGAACTTAGCGGCAGAATCATTTCCGGCAATGCGTGCACTATCTGCAGATGCCAGTTTTCTGGATAATTCCTCACCGTTCCTTCTCGTACATACTACCTCATTTTCATAAGCAACATTAATTCTTGCGTAATTGTTCCAGCCCACTTTATTCAGTCCCTCTTTATAAAACGCCAGCAGTTTGCTGAACTTCTTTTCTACATCTGTTCCATCTCCAAAAGCGATGACATGATCGCCTAATTTCGGGATGATCTCAAATTCCCACGTCGGTGTAATCATCACCTGTTCTACCTGTGCAGACCAGAAGGGATCTTCCATGATGTAGCTGCCCAGTGTCATAATACCTGCCGACAGTGCACTGTCGGCTGTCTTGGGCTTTACAGCTTCTGCCGGATAGTCTGTGAACACCGGTACGCGGGCGGTGTAACGGGCAGATACCGGAATCCGGTCTCCTTCCGTATCAAAGTAAAAGCTGTTGCCGGCTGTCGTGAATACTCGCGCTACAGGCTCTCGCTGTGTTACTTTTATATTCAGCTTGCGCTGGTTGTCAATGAATATCTCTGCATTTTTTACCCAGGGGTCACGTGATACGATCTTCTCCAGGTTAGCGGTATTAATATTCTTGATTGGTTTGCCGACGGGGTTTGAATCCATGTCTTTCGTCACCAGTGCCTTAATATCTCTTTCTTCAATGAAGAAATTGCCCTCATCTCCCTGCAGTTTTACAACGATCCCGGTGCATTTACCATCATTCTTGTCATTGACTGCGGCTACCAGGATGACAACAAAGCCCGCCAGCACGCCTAACCACATCAGAGTGGTGCCGATTCGTCTTAGTACTTTACGGGTTTTGGTTTGCATTGGGTGTTATACTTTTTTTATGCGTCTTTCTTTACTCCTTCATTGTCTATGATTCCTTTTCCATTCAGTATTTCCTGTACGGGCTCCCGGAACTGGTCTATATCTCCTGCACCGGCCGTGATAAATAGTGGCGCACTGTTCGCTTTTATCCAGGGTAACACGTCCTCTTTTTGTATCACTTGAACGGGCTTGCTGATCTTCCTGGCTATTATCTCGCTGTGTACTCCTTCAATCGGTAATTCCCTGGCCGGATAGATGGGGAGTAATAATACTTCATCTGCCAGCGAGAGGCTTTCTGAAAAGCCGTCTGCAAAGTCGCGTGTACGTGTGTACAGGTGCGGCTGAAACAGCACGATGCATTTCCTGTCGGGGAATAATGCGCGGGCGCTGGTGATCAGTGCGCGCAATTCCTCCGGATGGTGTGCATAGTCGTCGATATACACCTGATAGTCGTTCTTCACGAGGTATTCAAACCTGCGTTTGATACCTTTAAAGTCAGCAATAGCTGCTTTGATCTTGTCGTCTTCAATACCCAGCAGCTGCGCTACAGCAATGGCTGCTACGGTGTTCTCTATATTGTGGGTACCGCCGATCGGAAGATAGATGTTATTCAGTTTCCAGTCTTTCTGTACCACATCGAACATGTAACCACCTTCTGTTGGTTGTATGTTGGTAGCATGTATGTCCGCTTTGCTGTCGTCAAGGTGATACCAGATATGATTATCGCCCTTCAGTTCATCTGCGCGTTGTAAACCCTGCTTAGCCACCAGTGTGCCATTGGCTTTGATGTTGCGGGTGTACTGTATAAATGCTTCCTGTACTTCTTCTTCTGTACCGTAAATATCCAGGTGATCTGCATCGATCGCCGTTAATACAGCCACATCAGGATGCAGTTTCAGGAATGAACGGTCATATTCATCCGCTTCTATCACAGCTACCTGTTTGCTGCTGCTCCAGAAGTTACGGTCATAGTTAGCGCTGATACCTCCGAGGAAAGCGTTACAGCCATAACCGGTATCCCTGAGTATATGTGCGATCAGGGTAGAGGTAGTGGTTTTACCATGTGTACCGCCTACCGTGATGGCATACAGGTTCCTGGTGATTTCCTGTAATACGTCACTGCGTTTCACCACTTCATATCCCTGCTGGAGGAACCAGATCAGTTCTGAGTGGGAGCCAGGAATGGCAGGTGTGTATACTACCAGTTCTGCCTGCTGATCCAGGAGCTGTACATCGTCAGTATAATGGATCTGCATTCCTTCCTCAGCTAACTGGCGGGTAAGCGCAGTTTCGGTACGGTCATAACCGCTCACATGCACACCCTTCTCATTGAAGAAGCGTGCAATGGCGCTCATGCCAATGCCTCCGATGCCGATGAAGTATACACGTTTTATGTTGTTCAGATCCATTTTTTCAATTACGTATTACTGATTACCCTATTAATCCCATTACTTCTTTCGCTATAACCATATCAGCATTGGTATTCCCCAGTTTGCCGATATTTTCTGTCAGTTGTTCCAGCAGTGCTTTATTTTGTACCAGGCTGAATAATGTTGTCCCAAGCTGTGTTGCAGCATCATCATTTTTGATCATGAGGGCTGCTTTTTTATTTACCAGGCTTTGCGCATTGAAGGTCTGATGATCTTCTGCCGCGAAAGGATATGGTACGAATATGACGGGCTTCTTCACTACACACAATTCAGCAATGGCCAGCGCACCTGCACGTGATATCACCACGTCTGCTGCTTTATAGGCGAAATCCATCAGGTTGATGAATTCAAATACTTTCACGTGAGATGAGTATGCAGCTGCCGCGGTCTTTGCTGTTTCAAAATATGGCTTACCTGTTTGCCAGATCAGCTGTATATCTTTCTCTACAAAGCTGGACAGCAGCGGATGCAGTGCTTCATTGATGGCTTTAGCCCCCAGGCTGCCGCCAACGGCGAATACGGTTGTTTTACCGTTCTTCAGTCTGAAGTGCTGCAGTGCGTCTTCCCGTGTTACTGATGACTGCGTGATGTTATTTCTTACAGGATTACCTGTGAAGATGATCTTATCCGCAGGGAAGAATTTCTCCATGTTTTCATAGCCGGTACAGATCTTCTTTGCTTTTCTTCCCAATACCATATTGGCTTTTCCTGCAAAGGAGTTTTGTTCCTGTATCAGTGTTGGGATGCCTTTACTCTGTGCTTTGCGCAGAATGGGGAAACTGGCATAACCGCCAACGCCCACTACAGCCTGCGGCTGAAAGTGTTCGATAATACGGCGCGCCTGTCCCAGGCTTTTGATCACTTTAAAAGGCAGCAACAGGTTTTTGAACATGTTACTACGATTCAATCCGGCTATTTCCAGTCCTTCGATCTTGTAGCCCGCCTGTGGCACTTTTTCCATCTCCATTTTTCCTTTGGCGCCTACGAAAAGGATCTCCGTTTCCGGGTCTATTTTCTTCAACGCATTGGCAATAGCAATAGCCGGGAAGATATGTCCTCCTGTTCCGCCACCTGCTATGATTATTCTGCGTTGCATCTGTATAGTTTTTACGTTGTTTTAAGCTGCTGGTTGATAACCGTTTTCTTCCATCACTTTAGCGATCCGTTCCTGTTCTATCCTCTTTCCTTCCAGTTCTTCCACGTTGCGCGATACGCTGAGTATAATTCCTATGGCAAGGCTGGTAAAGATGACGGAAGAACCTCCCATACTCACCAGTGGTAGTGTAACCCCTGTTACAGGGAACAATCCCACATTCACTGCCATATTTGTAAGTGCCTGTATTACAAGCGTGACACTGAGTCCTACTGCGAGAAATGCACCAAATGCATAAGGGCATTTTCTGTATATGCGGATGCTACGTAAGAGTAGCAACATGTAGGCCATCAAGATCAAAAAGGCGCCAAAGATACCATACTCCTCGATAATTGTTGCATATATATAGTCACTATATGCATGAGGAAGAAAATTTCTTTGTGTACTGTTGCCAGGACCCTTTCCCAGTATGCCTCCGCCGGCAATCGCAATATTTGCCTGTTGCACCTGGTAAGGCAGATCTGAGTTCTCTTCTCCTGAGAAATGTTCCAGCCTGTTGATCCATGTTTGTGTACGCATTTCAAATCCCGTCAGCTTCGCAATGGCAAACATCAGTAACACCAGGACCACTACAGCTAAGACCATAGAAGCCAGGAACCTGACAGGTACCCGGCCTATAAAGCACAGTATCATGCAGCTGGCGCCCAGCAGCAAGGCTGTAGACATGTTTGCCGGCATGATCAACACACAGATGATGCTTACCGGTATAATGATGGGCAAAAAGCCCTTCCTGAAATCAGTGATCACATGCTGCCGTTTGGACAGCTGTCTGCTCACATACATGAATATGGCCAGTTTGGCCACATCCGATGTCTGGAATGTCAGGTTGATAACTGGCAGCCTTATCCAACGGCTGGCGTCGTTGATGTTGTGTCCGAATGCCAGTGTGTAGATCAGTAATGGTATAGAGATAAGAAACCCTATCTGCGCGGCACGTGAGTAAATGGTATAATTCACCCGGTGTGCGAAGTAGATGATCAGCAGCCCCATGCCCAGTACACTCAGCTGTTTGAAAAGATAGTACTCCGTATGACCTCCCTGTTCGCGATACGCCAGCGATCCCGTGGCGCTGTAAACAGCGAGCAGGCTTACCAGTGACAGGAAGATCACGATCGTCCATATCACCCTGTCTCCTTTTGTCCTATGAAGTACGTCCATTTCACTCTTTTGGCGCCGGTTGTCTGAGTGTATTACTTTCAGACAACAAGCCGGTTACAGTTCTTTGACTGCCTCCTTGAACTGCTTGCCTCTGTCTTCGTAGTTCTTGAAGAGGTCGAAGCTGGCGCAAGCAGGGGAGAGCAATACTACATCTCCTTTCGCCGCATGATGGAACGCTGCCTGAACAGCATCCTTCATATTGCGTGTATCTACCATTACCGGTGTATCATTGGATAACGCTTCCTGGATAGGAGCATTGTCAACACCGAGACAGATAATTGCTTTTACTTTTTCCTTTACCAGATCACGGATCGCGCTGTAGTCGTTTCCTTTGTCCACACCACCCATGATCAGTACTACAGGATGTTCCATGCTTTCCAATGCAAACCACAGTGAGTTTACGTTGGTTGCTTTACTATCATTAATGAAATCCACTCCGCGCACAGTAGCTACATACTCCATGCGGTGCTCCAGGCTCTTGAAAGAAGTAAGACTCTCGCGGATCTTCTCTTTCCTGATGTCCATGGTGCGTCCTGCAATACCCGCTGCCATTGAATTATACAAGTTATGTTTGCCTTTTAGCGCAAGATCATACATTGATACGATCATTGGCTCATCATTCACCTGGATGTTCACCTGTTCGTTTGCCATAAATCCTCCTTGCTTTAATGGTTCCATGATAGTAAAGGGTATTGTTGTTGAATAAATAGTTTGCTTCCTTAAATAATCGCTGATCTCGGGATCGTCCATGCAATACACGAAATAATCTTCCGGACCCTGGTTCATTGCTATGCGGAATTTTGATGCCACATAGTTCTCCATTTTGTAGTCATAACGATCCAGATGATCCGGCGTTATGTTCAGCAGAATGGCAACATTCGGTTTGAACTCCTTAATATCGTCCAGCTGAAAACTGCTCACCTCCACGATATAGTAATCCGCCGGTGCAGTGGCTACCTGCCTTGCATAACTAAGGCCGATATTTCCTACCATCGCCGTTTTCAGTCCTGCTCTTTCAAAGATGTCAAAGGTCAGCGCAGTGGTAGTGCTTTTACCGTTACTACCGGTGATGGCAATGACCTTGCTGCCTTTGCTGAACCGGTACGCGAATTCTATTTCAGAGATCACCGGCACCTGTTTCTCGCGCACTTTTTTCATCAACTCACTTTTCTCAGGTATTCCAGGGCTTTTGATGATCTCATCGGCGTTCAGGATTACATCCCAGGAGTGCTGCCCTTCTTCAAACCGAATATGGTTGACCGCCAGTTCCTGTTTGTAGATATCCTTTATAGCACCGCCATCAGACACAAATACATCATACCCCTGCCGCTTGCCTAGCAGGGCAGCGCCGATGCCGCTTTCACCGGCTCCAAGTATGACGAGTTTCTTTTGCATGTTTATCTCATTTTCAACGTTGCTATAGATACTGCTGCACAGATGATGGTAATGATCCAGAACCTTGTTGCAATTTTACTTTCATGATATCCCAGCTTCTGATAATGGTGGTGAAGGGGAGACATTCTGAAAATGCGCCTTCCTTCTCCGTATTTCTTTTTGGTGTATTTGAAGTAGGATACCTGCAGCACAACGCTGAGATTCTCTACCAGGAACACACCGCAGAAGATAGGTATCAGTAATTCCTTTCTTACGATGATCGCGATGGAAGCGATAATACCTCCCAGTGCAAGGCTACCGGTATCACCCATGAATACCTGCGCCGGATAAGCATTATACCAGAGGAAGCCCACACATGCGCCCACGAAGGCGGCAATGAAGATGGACAATTCACCCAGGTTAGGGATGTACATGATGTTCAGATACTCTGCAAACTGAATGTTACCCGATACGTAAGCAAAGATGCCCAGACACACACCGATCACTGCCGAGACTCCCGTGGCAAGGCCATCGAGGCCGTCCGTGAGGTTGGCGCCGTTCGATACGGCTGTGATGATCACGATTACGATCAGGATATACAGGATGAATGTATATTTCTCCGCACCTTCTCCCATCCAGGAGATCAGTTTAGCGTAGTTGAACTCATGATTTTTTACAAAAGGAATAGTGGTGATCGGCGTTTTTACATCTGCGAACCGGTGTCCATCCTTTGTAACTCTTTCTTTATGGTGCACATCTTTTTCGTACGAAGCGAGTTTGTTGCCGCTGATGATCTCGCGGGAGATCACTACGTTATCATTGAAATAGAGTGTGCTGCCTATGATGATACCCAGACCGATCTGTCCGAGTACTTTAAATTTGCCTGCCAGCCCTTCTTTATTTTTCTTGAATACTTTGATATAGTCATCCAGGAATCCGATCAGTCCAAGCCATACGGTACATAAAAGCATCAACCATACGTATACGGTTTTGATCTGAGCGAAAAGGAGGGTGGGAATAAGAATGGAAGACAAAATGATAAGACCACCCATGGTAGGGGTACCTTTCTTGGAGTTTTCTCCGGCCAGTCCCAGGTCGCGGATGGTTTCCCCGATCTGTTTACGCTGCAGGTAACGAACAATACGCTTACCTAACAACAAAGAAATCGCTAACGACAGCAGCAATGCCATTGTAACACGGAAGGTGATGAATTGAAACATCCCGCTGCCGCTGAAGTTTAATGATTTGAGATAGTTAAATAAGTAATATAGCATATAGTTAGTTAGTCTCTGTCAGTTGCCTGCAGTCGTTACTTACAGGTTTAGTTTCGTTAGTTGTCTCAGCATTGTTGTTATTTCCCCATCAGTTCCAGCATTTCGCGTAATACCTGTTTGTCGTCGAAAGGGTGTTTTACCCCCTGGATATCCTGGTATTTTTCGTGGCCTTTGCCGGCTACCAGGATTATATCTTCCGGGTTGGCCAGGCTTACAGCTGTTTTAATGGCTTCTTTTCTGTCGGTGATAGACAGTGATTTTTTCTTCTGGTGCACTGGTATACCTGCTTCCATCTGGTGAATGATGGCTACCGGATCTTCCGAGCGTGGATTGTCGGAGGTCAGGATCACCTTATCACTGTGTTCTGTAGCTACTGCTGCCATCACGGGGCGTTTAGCTGTATCGCGGTCGCCGCCGCAGCCTACTACTGTAATTACCTGTTCGTTGCCTTTGCGCAGGTTTTTGATAGTGGCCAGCACGTTCAGCAGTGCATCGGGTGTATGTGCATAGTCGACAATACCAATGATCTTTTCCTGTGCGGACATGATATAGTCGAATCTGCCTTCCGCGCCGGAAAGGTCGCTGAGTGCCTGCAGTACTTCGTCTTTATCCTGTCCCAGTAATATGGCTGCGCCATATACCGCCAGTAAGTTGTATGCATTGAATTCACCTATCAGGCGGAAATGCACTTCTTTTTCATTCACGGTCATGACCAGCCCTGTCAGGTTGTTTTCCAGGATCTTACCCTTGAAATCAGCTACTGTGCGCAGGCTGTATGATTGTTTCTTTGCCCGGGTGTTCTGCAGCATCACATTGCCGCGCTTGTCATCCAGGTTGGTGAGCGCAAAAGCAGCAGGAGGCAGGCCGTCAAAGAAGGCTTTTTTTACCCTGATATATTCGTCAAAGGTTTTGTGGTAATCCAGGTGATCATGAGTGATGTTGCTGAATATTCCACCGGTGAATTTCAGTCCCGCAATACGTTGCTGATGTACTGCATGGGAACTGACTTCCATGAACACATATTCGCAGCCTTCGTTCACCATTTCCGCCAGCAAGGCATTCAGGTGAATGGTGTCGGGTGTGGTATGTGTAGCCGGAACGATCTTGTCGCCGATCTGGTTCTGAACTGTAGACAGCAGTCCGCAGTGAAAGCGGAGTTTACTGAACAGGCGGAACAGGAGGGTAGCGATGGTAGTTTTACCATTGGTACCTGTTACACCAACCAGTTTCAGTTTATGCGACGGGTTATCGTAAAAGTTACCTGCAATGATGCCAGCCGCGGTAGCGCTGCTGTTCACAAGTACATATGTAACACCGTCTGCCAGGTTTTGCGGCAGTTCTTCACAGATGACAACTGCGGCGCCCTGTGCAAGGGCTTTATCTATAAACAGGTGACCATCCGCATGTACGCCTTTTATCGCAATAAAGGCATCTCCCTGGCCAATGGCCCGGGAGTCGATGCTCAGTGAATTAACAGCAGTATCAGTACTGCCGTGTACCTCACGGATGCTCACATTGTATAGTATGTCACGCAACGTCTTCATTCTCTTAGCTCAGTTCTATTACGATTGTCTGGTTTCTTTCCAACTGGGAGCCGCCGGGTATTGACTGACTGGTCACCTTACCGGCTCCTTTGATGATCACACGCAAGCCTGCATTCTCTAACAGGTATAGTGCATCTTTTAAGCCCATCCCTGTTACGTTGGGCACTCCACCTTTCACCTGCTGTATGGGCGCAAAGACGATCTTCTTATCATCTACTTTGCCGCTCACCCAGCTGCTGTTATTCACATTGCCCTGCATTGGCAGGTTTAGTTTGTTCAGTATTGTTTTCCATTCGCGTCCCTGTCCGTTTTTAAACGCCAGCAATGTATCTATTGCCAGGGTAGCACGCATGGGCTTTTGTTTTTCAAGAGCGATCGCGTACAGCTTGTCTGCCACTTCGCGGAACACTGGTCCTGCTACTGCTCCTCCGTAGAACTTCACCGCATCGAGTTTGTTCTTGATCACCACCACGCAGGTGAACTGCGGATCGTTGGCCGGGAAGTACCCTGCAAACGAAGACTGGTAGATCTTCTCTGCATAACCCCGTTTACCATTGGCTACCAGGGCGGTACCGGTCTTACCGGCAAATTTGTAGTACGGCGACCATAAGGCTCTGGCCGTACCGTTGGTCACCACACCCTCCAGCATCTGTTTTACCTGCCTGAGTGTGTTCTGTGAGCAGATACTGTCCAGAACGATTTCCGGATCAAAGTATTCCACCGGTTGACCATATTCCATGATGGCGTTTACCAGGTAAGGCTTCATCATGGTGCCGTTATTAGCCACTGCGTTGTACAACATGCAGGTCTGTAACGGGCTTATCAACACTTCGTATCCAAAGGCCATCCATGGAAGGGTGGTGGAACTCCATGTCCTTGATTTTGTATTCTTGATCACCGGTTTACCTTCCCCTACGAGGTCGATACCAGTGGCTTTGTCAAGTTTCAGCTTACGCAGGTGCGCCACAAAGTCATTGGGCCTTTTTGCGTAACACTGCATGGCCAGTTTTGCCATTCCCACGTTGGAGCTCAGTTCGAAAGCATGTTTGATGCTAACGTTTGTTTGTCCCGGGTGAGGTTCGGAATCAAACACTGTTCTCCTTCCAATCTGCCAGCGGCCTTCATTAAGGTTTACCTGATTGTTCATGGTGACGTACTGGTCATCCAGTGCGGCGATCACGGTAGCCAGTTTAAAGGTGGAACCTGGTTCGCCCACCTGTAAGGCATAGTTCATGTCCTCCCAGTAGCTGCCATCAGGCTGGCGGCCTAAGTTGGCAATGGCTTTTATCTTACCGGTTTTCACTTCCATCAGGATGCAGGTGCCGTGTTCAGCTTCATTGCTCACCATCATGTTCATGAGCGCTGTTTCCACGATGTCCTGCATATTGACGTCTATGGTGGTGATGATATCCCGTCCGTTCTCAGGTTCGATATCGTATCCTTCCACGGGAACGAATGTTCCACCGGCGATACGGCGCATCAGTCTTTTACCGGTAACGCCTTTTAAATATTTATCGTAGGTCCTTTCGAGACCTACGTTCTGAGCATTTTCCCTGGACAATCCTATTGTACGGTTGGCCAATAGTTTGAAGGGGTTGATGCGTTTATTTTTCGTTTCTGTGATCAGGCCGCCTTTGTTCCTTCCCAGTCTGAACATCGGGAAGTCGCGGACTGCCTGGTATTGGACAAACTGTACATCTCTTTTGAGGAGGAAGTACCTGTCTTTGGTTTTGTATGCGTCCAGCAGGATACGTTTGTATTCAGCTGGCGTATGATCGCCGAACAGGCCGGAAAGGCGAATGGACAATGAGTCTACATTGTCCCTGAAGATCTTTCCTTTTTTGTCCCGCAGGCCATCAGCAGCGAAATCCACCCTCAGGTTGAAGTAAGGGATGGAAGTGGAAAGCATTCTGCCTTCTTCTGAATAAATGGTGCCGCGGTCAGCATCGAGAGAAACGTAGCGGGTATGCAGGCTGTCTGCCATACTACGCCAGTAGTTGCCCTCTATGTTCTGGACCATGAACACTTTTACGAGAATTGCCACACCAAACAGTCCCATGCCAATAAAGCATAGATACACACGCCACAATATGTCTTTCTTTACTTCCACTGTTTGTTATGTATAAAAGGTTATTCCTTTTTCTCCAGTTCAATTTTCTGTGGCGGAGAGTTAAGCGGTTTTAGTCCCAGGGGCTCTACTGCTTTGCCTACTTCGCTCATTTTACTGCGGAACATCAATTCACTTTTGACGTTGAGGTACTCCCATTTGAGTTCCTTTATTTCCCTGCCGAGTTTATTGATGCGCCGGATCTTTTTTTCTGCCAGGTGACTGTTGGCGATATATATCAGTGCGAGCACGGACAGGAACCCGATGAACGGCATATTCTGGGTAATGGCTCTGTAGTTAATACGAAGGCGCCATTCCTTCTTATGTTCATGCTGTTCCGGCTGTTCTTCCGGGGTCTCGTCCACGTCTGATATGTATGCTTCTTCGTCCTGCAACACTTTTTATTATTTATGCTACTAAGCCAATGCAGCTTGTTATTGAACAAGTACATTGGCATAGCGGATTCATAATCAATCTTATAATTTTTCGGCTACCCGGAGTTTTGCACTTCGGGACCTCGTATTGCGCTTCAGCTCTTCGGGGCTGGCAGTTACTGGTTTTTTAGTCACTAATCTGAAGAGTTTCGGAGGCGTTTCAAAAGAGAACGTATCATCCTGTACTTCAAATTGTCCCATTTTCATAAAGTTTTTTACCAGTCTGTCTTCCAGCGAGTGGAAAGTGATGATGGCGAGTTTACCGCCTGGTTTCAGCACTTCCGCTGACTGGGTCAAAATATCTTTCAGGGCGCCAAGTTCATCATTGACTGCAATTCGCAGTGCCTGGAACACCTGTGCCAGGTATTTCTGCGGATTGCCTTTTACTATCGGCTGAATTACAGATTTGAATTCACTGATGGTACGCATAGGTCTTGCCTTGCGTTCCTGTACAATGGTCTTTGCGAGGGTACGGGCGTTTGTTACTTCGCCATATTCCTGAAAGATCAGTTGTAGTTCCTTTTCGGTAGATGATTGCAGGAGCCCTGCGGCGGTCTGCGTGGTTCGCTTATCCATCCGCATGTCCAGGTCGCCGTCAAAGCGGGTACTGAATCCTCTTTCTGCGGTATCGAACTGCCAGGAAGAAACTCCCAGGTCAGCGAGAATACCGTCTACCGGGACTGACTTGTATAATTTCAGGAACCGTTGCATATGCCGGAAGTTCTGTTGAACAAAGGTGACCCTGGGGTCATCTATCCGGTTGTTATAAGCATCTTCATCCTGGTCAAATACGATCAGTCTGCCGTTTTCATTTAGTTGTTCCAGGATTGCCCTGGAATGGCCCCCTCCTCCAAAAGTGGCATCTACATATACACCGTCGGGGCGTATCTGCAGGTTTGTAATCACTTCCTGCAGTAACACGGGCAGATGATATGCTGAACCTTCTTCCATACTCGGTTAAATCGAAATATTATTATCTCCGCCTCCCATTACTTGTTGGGCCAGGTCACTAAATGATCCTGGTGAGAAATTTTCAAAGAACTCCTGGTATTTACCTTTATCCCAGATCTCTATCTTATTGGTTGCCGCAGCCAGCACAATGTCTTTTTCAAGTGAGGCGTACGACATCAGGTTTTTTGGTACTAATAATCTCCCTGCACTGTCCAGTTCACATATGGTAGCTCCATTCAGAAAATAGCGGCGGAATTCCCTAACTTTCGGATCGAAGTCGTTCAGTTTACTGATACGCTCGAAAATTGGCTGCCATTCATTCATGGGATACAAAGACAAGCATTTTTCAAACCCGCGGTTAAGCACAAACTGCTCCCCTGCGCTCTCTGCCAGCTGCTTTTTAAAGCCAGCGGGTAGTAGAAAGCGCCCTTTTGCATCCAGCGTAGCCTCATATTCACCGAGAAAGCCTGTCATACTTGGGGGGCGAAAGTCCTTGAAAAACACTTTTCTAACACAAAATAACACTTTTTCCCACTCTCTAACGAAAAAATGAAATATAAATTTTTTCCACAGCGGTTTTTTGCCTATAATATTGAGTCGTGTGAGTTTTATTGTGCAATCGGTGTGAATTGGTGTGAATATCATGTTAATAATATGTTTATAAGTGTGTATTTCTTGTTTATAACCCGGGTGAGCAAATTAGTCTTCACGCTCTCTGTAGAATTTTATCATCCCTTTGTCTCACAATAAGTAGCTCATTTTCAGTATGATATGGCGGTCGGCGCCTCTCTGGAAGACTATTGAACGTCGTCAATCGAATCGGATTTTGGAATATAGATTGAACGCATCAGTCGTGTCACCGGAGCGCCGAAGGCCCGCCATTCCCATCTGAAACTGCTGCTACTTATGCTCTCCCTCTTATGCTCTCCTGTGGCTGATTATCAATGGTTTTTTGGTCCGCTTTGCCAACTCTTAATACGGCTTTACCATGCCTTTACCATGCCTTTGCCATGCCTTTGAGGTGGACTTAAACGTATCTTAGGTTTGCCGCAAACCAGGCATATATCTGATGTACGGGTGGACCTGAACATGCTTTATACCCAACGCATGGGGGGACCTGAACAGAATGGATTGCATCTGGAAGCCTGTTTTTGGGTTTCCGTGGTAAAAAGTGGTGAAAAGAGATTTTCGTGGTAAAAAGTGGGGGAATATGATCCCGGTGGTAAAAAGTGGTGGGACTTTTTTCACTAACGGTTCCCGTTGCGATGGATAGGGGAAGGCAAGTAGTCGTTTTGCCGGCCCCGGCTTTTACAAAATTTTAACAGCTTCGATTCCCTCCCTATCTTACATTTACATTTAATTCTTAACTTTGCCCTCTTTATGCGGAAAATAGTTTTATACATCAGTCTCTTTGTGGCAGCAACAGCTTCTGTATCATGTAATACGGAGCTGCGCAGAATTGAAAAAAGCAAGGACTACGAAGCCAAGCTGGCATATGCTGACAAGCTGTATGCTAAAAAGAAGTATACTTCAGCCCAGGCTTTATATGAGTCTTTGTTCCAGGTATATAAAGGAACTGATAAGTATGAACCTATTTATTATAATTACTGCTACTGCTCTTATAAGATGAGGGACTATGTACAGGCCGGGTTCTATTTCAAGAACTACCTGGATAACTTCCCGAACAGCCCGAGAGCAACTGAGATGGACTATATGCAGGCCTACTGCTATTATAAACAGTCCCCGAAGGTGCAGCTGGACCAGACCAATACCCAGAAAGCTATTGCTGCCATGCAGACCTTCATCAACAACTATCCCACTTCCGATAAAGTACCTGAGGCTAATCTCGTGATCGAGCTGTCCCGCAGGAAGCTGGAAAAGAAAGAATACAACAACTCAGAGTTATACTATAACTTAGGATATTATAAGGCAGCTGCCATCTCTTTCAAAAGCCTGATGCGCAACTATCCGGATTCTGACAAGAGCGATGAGTATAAGTATATGGCTATCAAGGCATATTATCAATATGCCAAAAATAGTATCTGGGAAAAGCAAAAGGAACGCTACGACGACGTAGTCTCTGAATACCTGGATTTTGCGGATCATTATCCGAAGAGCAAACTGAAGGGAGATGCCGAGAAATATTATACCTTAGCACAAGGCAATATCAAAACGATCGAAAGTTATAGCAACGTAAAGCCTGAGCGTTTAAAGAAAGAAGCCAAAAAAGCTGAAAAAGCAGCTAATAAAGCTGAAAAGGCTGACAAAACGGAAAAATCAGAGAACTCAAAGAAATCTGAAAAAGCCGATACCGAAACTAAAAACAATTAATAAACACAATAATTCCCTGGAGAATGAGCAAAATAAAAAGAGGTCTCACCAGTAGCATCAATCCGATGGTAGAAACTAAAAATACTACCGAGATTAAGGGCAAAACTGGTAACCTGTATGAATCTATTGCAGTGATCGCGAAACGCGCCAACCAGATCAACATATCTGTGAAGGAAGAACTGCACTCCAAGCTGGAAGAATTTGCCAGCCACACAGACAACCTGGAGGAAGTGCATGAGAACAAAGAGCAGATTGAGATCTCCCGTTTCTATGAGAGGATGGCGAATCCGGCTATCCAGGCTACACAGGAATTCCTGGAAGATAAGATCTACTTCCGCAGGAACGACGACGACTTGTATAGTTAAGTAGTTTGACTGAAAAATATCTAACTTCATGGCGGCAGGAACATATTTCTGCCGCCTTTTTGTTTAATAGCCAATAGGTCATGCTTCAAGGAAAGAAAATATTACTGGGTGTATCCGGCAGCATCGCTGCCTATAAGGCAGCGACGCTTGTAAGGTTGCTGGTAAAAGAAGGTGCAGACGTGAAAGTGGTCATGACCCCATCTGCCTGCGATTTTATTACTCCACTGACCCTGGCTACCTTATCCAAACATGAAGTGCCGGTAACCATCAGCGATAACCAGAGCTGGAATAACCATGTTATGCTGGGGCGCTGGGCGGATGTGATGCTGATAGCACCGGCTTCTGCCAATACCCTCTCCAAAATGGCTAATGGCGCCTGCGATAACCTGCTGATGGCAACCTATCTGTCTGCTACCTGCCCGGTGCTTTTTGCGCCGGCTATGGACGAGGATATGTGGCACCATCCCGCAACACGGAACAATATCAGTAAATTACTCTCTTACGGGCATCAACAGATACCGGTAGAAAAAGGAGAGCTGGCCAGTGGCCTGTTCGGAGAAGGCCGTATGGCAGAACCGGAAAATATTGTGAAATACCTGGAAGGGCATTTCAGTACCAGACAATCCCTGCATAAGCCGGAAGAGACAAAGGATGTTGCCGGTCTGACCGGGCAACCTGTGCTTACAGAACAGTCAGGTGCCGATCGGGCAGCACAGCACATTGATCAGCAACAGTTTACCTTTACGGGCCTGCCCCTCAAAGGAAAAAAAGCGCTGGTAACTGCTGGTCCCACGCAAGAACCGTTGGATCCTGTACGTTATATCAGTAACCATTCCAGCGGAAAGATGGGGATTGCCATTGCAGATGCATTGGCGGCTGCCGGCGCTGAGGTGACCCTGGTACTGGGACCAACAGGCCTGTCGGCGGTTAATCCAACCATCAGTACCATCCGGGTAGTTACTGCGGAAGAGATGTTCAATAGCAGCGCTGCACATTTCGCCCAGGCTGATGTAATTGTAATGGCGGCAGCAGTGGCGGATTACCGTCCCAAACATGTGGCAGATATTAAGATGAAGAAAGGAGAGGGAGATGCCCTGACGCTGGAACTGGAAAAAACGAAAGATATCCTGCGTACCCTTGGCGCTACCCGTACTGATAAGCAGGTACTGGTTGGATTTTCACTGGAGACGAATAACGAAAGGGAATATGCATTGAAGAAACTCCGTGAAAAACACCTGGACCTTGTTGTAATGAATTCCCTGAATGACAAAGGCGCCGGCTTTAATCACGATACCAACAAGGTAACTTTGTTCGACAAGAAAGGCGATGCAAGGGACCTGCCACTGAAATCGAAACTGGAGGTGGCGCAGGATATAGTAGCTGCTATTGTGGATATTGTTCACCTTAACAGCGCTCCCCTGGTAGTCTAAACACATGCTCTATATAATAGAATGATCACAATGGCAACTAACGCTCACTTATGGTATGCAAAACACAGAACCTGGTGTTTTGCACTCATCATGTCAATAGCAGGAACTTTGCTGGCCCTGATACCTGCAGAGGCACAGGAGCTCCGCGCAAATGTTACTGTCACTACCGGCAGGCTGGTAAATAATAATACCAGCAGGAAGGTATTTACCACCCTGCAGAATTCCATCAGGGAATTTCTGAATGGCCGCAGATGGACAGACGAAGCGTATACGCCTGCAGAACGTATAGAGAGTAACTTCCTGCTCAATATTACCGAAGACCTGGGTAATAATACTTTCAAGGCCACTTTGACAATACAGGCTACCCGACCCGTATACAATGCCGGATACGTGAGCAGTCTCCTGAACACACAGGATGTGAATGTCGTGTTCCGTTACGTGGAATTTCAGCCACTGGAATTCAGTGATAACCGTGTAGTGGGAAATGATCCGCTGGCGTCCAACCTGACAGCTATCCTGGCCTATTATACCTATATTATTCTCGGACTGGACGCAGATTCTTTTGCTGCCAGGGGAGGAGACGATTTTTATAAGAAAGCGCTGAATATAGTGAGCAATGCGCCTGACGGAAAAGATATCGCCGGATGGAAACCTTTTGAAGGCAACCGTAACCGCTACTGGCTGCAGGACAATCTGCTGAATGTAAAATTCGCCCGGTTTCATGATGTGATGTACCAATATCACCGGCAGGGACTGGATGTGATGTATGAGGACATGAACAAGGGGCGTAATGCGGTGATGAATTGCCTGAATATGATGTATGCCATATACCAGGATATACCCAATTCTATGCTGATGTCGACGTTCTTTACCGCCAAAGCGGATGAATTGCAGAAGATCTTCGCGAAATCACCTCCGCAGGAAAGATCACGTGCGGCACAGTTACTTGCCACAATGGACGTCACCAATGCTGCGAAATATCAGCAGATGAAATAGCTTTGCATTCTGAAGAAGGAAAATCATTTATGTATAGAATTATAGCAGTTTGCCTGATGCTGTTGACAATGGCGTGTGGGGAGGCGGATAAAGTACCGAAAGACGTCCTGTCAAAAGAAAAAATGCGCGATGTGCTGCTGGATATGAATCTGGCGGATGCATACAGTGGCATGTCGGATAATGACCAGTCCAACCTGATCGTCCAGGACTCCGTGCGCAAGCAAAGGGCGAAGATGTATTACCGCCAGATCCTGGACCTGCATAAACTGACTCCCGCAGCGTTTAGACACAGCTACGCCTATTATGAGGCGCACCCCAACAAGTTCAAAGAAGTATATGATATGATGTTCTCATCTATCACGAACGATAAGAACATGCTGGACCTGAATGTGAAACGGCAGGAATATGTTACAAACCGCCGTTCTCTTTTGCCGGTTAATAATAATAGCCTAATTTCAGGCGAACAGGATACATTAATTCCATTTGTTAAGAAAAATAAGAGAGGCATCAATTTCGACCATCTGCCACCAAAGCCCAGGCTCAAAATGGCCAAACCGGGGAGCTGAAGCCTTCCTCTTTAAAAACATCACCAAAACATGAATAAAGTTGTAGCTAATGCTGATGAAGCATTGCATGACATCCGTGACGGCGCTACCCTGATGCTGGGCGGATTTGGTTTGTGCGGCATCCCCGAAAACAGTATTGCCGCCTTAGTACGTAAGGGTATTCAACAGTTAACCTGTATTTCCAATAATGCCGGTGTGGACGATTTTGGCCTCGGACTGCTGCTGAAAACCCGGCAGATCAAAAAGATGCTTTCGTCTTACGTGGGAGAGAACGCTGAATTTGAACGTCAGCTGCTCTCCGGCGAACTGGAGGTGGAACTGATCCCCCAGGGCACCCTGGCTACCCGTATCCAGATGGCGGGTATGGGAATTCCCGCTTTCTTCACCCCTGCCGGTTATGGTACCGAGATCGCTACGGGAAAAGAGTCGCGTGAGTTCAATGGCAAACAGTATCTCATGGAACTGGCCCTGCATGCTGATTTTTCTATCGTTAAAGCCTGGAAAGGGGATACAATGGGCAACCTGGTATTCCGGAAAACCACCCGCAATTTCAGTACCTCTATGGCCAAAGCCGGCAATGTCACTATTGCCGAAGTAGAACACCTGGTACAACCGGGAGAACTGGACCCCGACCAGATCCATGTACCGGGTATTTATGTACATCGTGTCTTCCAGGGAAATAATTATGAGAAACGTATAGAGCGGAAAACCGTAAAAATGGGTTGATCCCTCACTGTTTACTGCAACCTCAAATCTGAAAATCATTATGTCTTTAGATAAATACAGCATAGCCAAAAGAATAGCACAGGAACTGCGCGACGGTATGTATGTGAACCTGGGTATTGGTATCCCAACCCTGGTCGCCAATTTCGTACCTTCTGGTATCTCTATCATGTTACAGTCTGAAAACGGATTGCTGGGCATGGGCCCTTATCCCGATGAGCAGGAGATAGATGCAGACCTGATCAATGCCGGTAAGGAAACGGTCACTGTACTGCCGGGAGGCGCTTTTTTTGACTCTGCAGAGAGCTTTGGCATGATCAGGGCAGGAAAGGTGGATCTTACCGTATTGGGCGCCATGGAAGTATCTGACGCAGGGGATATCGCCAACTGGAAAATACCTGGTAAAATGGTAAAAGGAATGGGAGGAGCGATGGACCTGGTAGCATCCGCAAAAAATATTATCGTGGCGATGATGCATACAAATCCCAAAGGGGAGAGCAAATTGCTACCAACGTGTACCTTACCTCTGACAGGAGTATCATGTGTGAAAAAAGTGGTAACCGAGCTGGCGGTAATGGATATCACTCCCGAAGGCTTCCTTTTACTGGAAAGGGCTCCCGGTGTAAGTGTGGAGGAGATCATTGCCAAAACAGCAGGACGGCTGATAGTCAAGGGAGATATACCGGAAATGAAGCTGAATTAAGCATCTGGATCAGGAATTGAAATGCCGCGATAACTCTTCGTGTTGAATTCTCAATTCCTAATTTTTTATTTTTTCATAAGTATTATCCCTCATATTTGCAATACCCTTAACTTGCTATTGTATAATAAAACAAAATCAGCATCTTTGCTATGTCAATTACTGTTAGCGATTAGTATAGCAGTAGCGTATGTGAACGGCATTCGAAAGCAAATCAGATAAGAGAAGTCAATATTTCCTGAGGGAACAACCAAAACTTTAAATCGTACAATGTAACGCGCATTGTGGAAATTGTCGTGAACGTTCAGAGAATCAAGCAACACTATGAAATTAAGACCACGTATGTATCTATCCTGAATGGAGCAGAATACTGAATGATTACAAGTACCGAATGGTATATGTTGGAATTTAATTCCTGTCATGTGATTGTTCGAAATGTCCTATTTATCTTATACTTTTTTTTGAATTATGAAAGAATACTGTACCACACCTGGTGGATTGCAAGCCTGTGCCAGGGTTTGTGCGTAGTCGCGCCTGAGGATTTCCGTATCATCAGCAGTTTCCAATATTGGGTTGTCAGGTATTACAGGTGTTCATCCCTGCCTAAGCCGGGAAGAACCCCTGTCCTATGTGAAAAAAGACGGTTATCCGGCATCAGGCCGGGTAACCGCTACCCATTTTTACCCCATTAATTTTCCGTAACTTAACAGTCCAATTAAAAGTTAAAGTGTTCGAAGTGCAATCGGGTTCTTTATGTTATAATGGTAAGTTTATTGCGGCGTCCGAGCCTATACTAACGGCCGATAACCGTTCCTTCCGTTATGGAGATGGTTGTTTTGAAACCATGCGGGTGTACCAGGGACGGATCCTGCTGGCTGATCTGCACTTTGAGCGGCTGATGTCCAGCATGAACCTCCTTCATTTTGATGTTCCCCAGCAATTTACAAAGGCATATTTTACCAGGCTCATAACAGAGCTTTGCAGCCGGAATGGTCATGAGCGGCTGGCAAGGGTAAGGCTGACCGTTTTCAGGTCGGACGGAGGCTTATATGACCCGATAAATAACCTGCCGAATTTCATTATCCAGAGCTGGGAACTGAACCGGCAGACATTGGAGTTAAATGTGACCGGACTGAGGCTGGATATTTTCCCCGATGTAAGAAAACCGAGCGATAAATATTCCTATATAAAGTCGAATAATTGCCTGCCATATGTTATGGCCGCTATGTATGCAAAACAACACCGCATTAATGAAGCAGTATTGCTGAACCCCTGCGGAAGAGTGGCAGACACTACTATCGCCAATCTTTTTATAGTGCAGGGGCGGGAGATTATCACACCTCCATTATCTGAAGGAGGAGTGTGCGGAGTGATGCGTAAGAATCTGCTACGTATGGAAATGCCATTCGCTGTTAGCGAGAAACCTATAACAGTAGCAGATCTTGAGACGGCAGATGAAATATTTCTCACCAATGCCGTTACCGGTATCCGCTGGGTAGGTGCATTCCGCGATAGCAGTTATGGAAATGCCACTGCGGTTATTCTACATGAACTCATCCACGAAGGATTATAGATAAAAATATACCATTAATTATTTAGTGATATATACTGAACCTGCACGGCAGTGGCATATTTTTAGTGGCACTTTCTTTGTTTTATCCGGTTTATCTTGTACCTGCGATTGTTTATTTGAGAATGCAAAACTAACCACTCTTATGCCTCCAACTATAAATTTATGCTGGTTGCGACGTGATTTACGTTTGCTTGACCACGCAGCTTTATACTACGCTTTGAAGTCAACAAATCCTGTTGTCCCTGTCTTTGTGTTCGACACAAACATTCTGAATGATCTTGAAGACAAGCATGACAGACGCGTCACGTTTCTTCATGACACATTGAATGATCTGCAGGTAAAACTCAGTAAGCTGGGCAGTACACTGGATGTTTTTTATGGTACTCCGCAGGAAGCGTTCGAACACTGGACCACACAGTATGATGTACAGGAAGTGTTCACCAACATCGACTACGAGCCTTATGCAGTAAAACGGGACGCAGATATTGCGAAGCGGCTGAAGTTGAAGGGAATTGCCTTTCATCAGTACAAAGACCAGGTTATCTTTGACCGTGATGAAGTTTTGAAAGATAACGGAGAACCATATACGGTATTTACACCTTATAGTAAAAAATGGAAAACCTTACTGGATGATTATTCTTTACAAGCATATCCTACAGAAACATATTTCAGGAATTTCTTCAAACAGAAAGCTAAAAAGGTACCGAGCCTGCGTGCTATCGGATTCCTTGCCGGAGATAGGGGATTCCCCTCCATGAGAGTAAAGGACAGCGTGATAAAGAACTATGATAAAACACGCGATCTGCCGGGTATTGAAGGTACTACACATATTGGATTACATCTGCGTTTTGGCACGATGAGCATACGTGAAATAGCAGAACGTGCTAATCAGTTAAACGAGACATTTCTTGGGGAACTGATATGGCGTGATTTCTTTCAGATGATACTGTGGCATTTTCCGCATGTTGTAGAACATTCTTTCCGTCGTGAATATGATAACATACAATGGCGGAATAATGAAAAAGAATTTCAGCAATGGTGTGACGGACAAACCGGTTATCCTATTGTAGATGCAGGCATGCGTGAACTGAATACGACAGGTTTTATGCATAACCGTGTACGTATGATCACTGCAAGTTTTCTTACGAAACATCTGTTGATAGACTGGCGTTGGGGAGAAGCTTATTTCGCTAAGAAATTACTCGATTATGATCTGGCAGCAAACAATGGTAACTGGCAATGGGCGGCAGGTTGTGGTTGTGATGCAGCGCCTTATTTCAGGGTGTTTAATCCGACGCTGCAAACGCAACGTTTTGATCCTTCTTTTGAATATATCAGAAAATGGGTGCCTGAATTTGAAGAACTGACTTATGTAAAACCAATGGTTGTGCATGAGCAGGCGCGCAAAAGGGTACTGGAAGTTTATAAAGCCGCATTAGCTTCTTAGGTCATCGCAATAAATAGAAGCGGGGGAACAATACGATCATTAAGACATAAGCAGCCCACAGACAATTACAAGTCATCTGTGGGCTGTTTTTATTATACCTGCTAATGTTTACCCATATACGGACATCAGTCTGTCAACCGCCGCTTTACCCGCTTCACCGAGGCCAAGGCTGAAATCATTTACATACAGATCGATATGCTGACGCATCACTGCTTCATCCATTTCCTGCGCATGATCAGTTACATAGGATGATAATGCAGGATAATGTTTGTAGGAATATTGCAGACTGTCATGTATCAGCTGATCTACCTGTTGTTTGATATGATCAGGAATATCTTTCCGGATAAAGATACCTCCTAAGGGAATTGGGCTACCGGTGGTGTTTTCCCAGTATTCACCAAGATCAATAATTTTCACAAGACCTTTCTGCTGATAAGTGAACCTGTTTTCATGAATGATCACACCTGCATCTACTCTACCGTCCAGTACTGCATTTTCAATATCAGAGAATATCAGTACTTCTTTTTGTTTAGCTTCCGGAAATGCAATAGAGAAGAGTAAATTAGCTGTTGTATTTTCCCCCGGGATAGCAATTTTACAATCCTTAATCTTTTCCTGCGGGATATCTTTTTTTGCTATGAGCAGTGGTCCGCAGCCTCTGCCTAAAGCGCTGCCACTGTTAAGCAGTTCGTATTTATCTTTCACTTTCTGGTATACGCCAAAACTCAGTTTGGTAACAGCCAGTTTGCCCTGCATAGCCCACTTGTTCAGTGTTTCAACATCTTCAAGCTGTGTGTTGAATGTGAGGCCCTTTGTATCGATCTTGTTATTCACCATAGCGTCAAAAATGAATGTATCATTCGGGCATGGTGAGAATCCTAATGTTAGTTCCATCGTTCAAAATATTTAATCAATGTATCATTCAATTCTTTAATAGCCAGCTGGATCTTCCATTTGCTTTTATCTCTTACCTCCACGTAGTTGGAGATACTCCGCAATTGCAGGAAGGGAATCTTTTCCAGCAGGCAGGCGTAATGAAAAGCCGCGCCTTCCATACTTTCAACTTCCGGCTTATACTTATCCAGCAGCAGCTGACGGGTGCGCTCGCTACCGCTGACGGTATTGATAGTCACACCTGAAGCAATCGGAAGCTCCGGCAGGTGGGGGATATCTTTCAGCGGATTAATAAGCTGCCTGTTAGTGAAGGGAGGCTGATCCGGTTGCCATAACTGTATGTCAAACAGGTCTTTATAGGCCTGGTCATCTTCAACGCCCAGATCGCCTAACTGTTCTTTGTCGATGATCACTACTTTTCCCATTTCCCAGGAATGATCAAAACAGCCGGCAATGCCGGCCTGAATGGCAAAATCCGGTCGGGATGAGGCGAACTGCCTGCCCAGTTGGTAAGCGGTATGCATCATGCCGATGCCGCCTATCAGGGTGGTTACCTGGCAATTCCGGTAATTCTTCCCGGCCAGATGGTCCATAAAAGGCTGGATTTCAAAGGTAGTAGCTGCGGTAACCAAAATTTTCATGATGCAAAGGTAGGCGCTTTTGGTTTTTGTGTAACGATCGGTTCTGATCGAATTATTGTATTTTTGCGGAAAATATAGAGTAAATAATGATCTATTTAACGCGTGTGGAGAACTTCAATGCGGCGCATAAGTTATCCAATCCCGCTTGGAGTAAGGAAAAGAACGAGGAAGTGTTTGGTAAATGTGCTAACGAAAACTGGCACGGTCATAATTACGAATTACACGTCACAGTAAAGGGAACGCCAGATCCGGAAACCGGATTTGTATTTAATGCCAAGACACTCGGCGTACTTATCAAGGATTATATTGTGGAAAAGGTAGACCACAGGAATCTGAACGTGGATGTTGATTTCATGGCCGGCATATTTACTTCTGCTGAAAATCTCGCTATAGGCATCTGGGACCAACTGACGCCTCATCTGCCCGCCGGAGTAGAATTACATT
The DNA here is from genome assembly GCF_900142925.1 of Chitinophaga sp. CF418. Classification (GTDB taxonomy): domain Bacteria; phylum Bacteroidota; class Bacteroidia; order Chitinophagales; family Chitinophagaceae; genus Chitinophaga. Next base: position 641,833 of record NZ_FRCN01000001.1, on the reverse strand, counting down.
GTATTAAGCTGTATGAGACGCCTCGTATCTATGTAGAATACTTTGGTGGCAAATAAGCTATAACATATCCCATACCACGGATATTCAGGAATTGCCGATTATTAGACTAAGTTAATTATAGTAATGGCTTACAATAAGATAGAAACGTATGATGAAAAGATAACGAATGAGCTTATTCATCATTACAAGAGCAGCATAGAGTTATTAGGAGAAGACGTTGAGAGAGAGGGACTATTGAAGACACCGGAACGTGTGGCCAAAGCAATGCAATTCCTCACTGAAGGTTACCAGATGGATGCGAAAGCTATCCTGGAAGGAGCCAGGTTTACAGAAGCATATAGTGAAATGGTGATCGTAAAGGACATTGAGTTGTACTCCCTGTGCGAACACCATATGTTACCATTTTTCGGCAAGGCGCATATTGCCTATATTCCTAATGGGTATATTACCGGTCTGAGCAAGCTGGCCCGTGTAGTGGATGTGTACGCGCGCAGACTACAGGTACAGGAACGTATGACCCATCAGATCCTTGATGCTATCCAGGAGACGCTGCAGCCGCTGGGAGTGGGAGTGGTAATAGAAGCGCAGCATTTGTGTATGATGATGCGTGGTGTGCAGAAGCAGAATTCAGTGACGACAACGTCTGCGTTTTCAGGTCAGTTTGAAGATGGCAGGACGAGGAATGAGTTTATGCGTTTGATCACGAAATAAGTTCGACAAAAAGATATGAACCGTCTGGCGTTGTCAGGCGGTTTTTTTATTTACCTCAACACATTCACGGCTATATTATATACACGCTGACAATAATCGCTATCCTCAATTACAGCCGGCAATACCAGCGTATAACTCCAGGTATCCCTCAATATCAACACTGAAGAATAAGGATCGATCGCCTCTTCTACATCATCTTCTATCTTCGTTGTGATCTCAACATTATATTCCAGCCTGTGAACCCTTTTGGCAATTATTACAAAACAACCTTCCCCACGCTCATTTATAGCATACCCGTTTTCACGATATTCCTGAAATGTTTTTTTGTCTTTTGCCAGCACATACTCATACACCTCTTCTTCAACAACTTCCACTTCTTCCACAATGAGGTGTACGTCCCTCGTTTTGAGGTCCTCAATAAAAGCCGGGAAGAATTCACTGAACTCTTTGTTTGAAATTATCGTGTAATCATTTCCTGTTATCATTGCAGTATGTATTTTAACCCCTGTTAAAGAATTACCTGGTGTTCTACTGAACGGATCGAAATGCTACATGGAGAAAAGGTTAATGCAAGTTAAACAACCGCAGCTATAATCCCGCCTTTTTTAAGTGGGATTTTGATATATCACAAAGAGTATGAATATTTGCAATCCAGTTACCAAGATATATGCAGAAATATTAATGCATGTGTCAGGTAGCGTAAACCAAATCAGATGAAACACGCTTACGTTTTTCCAGGACAGGGTTCTCAGTTCCCGGGTATGGGCAAGAATCTGTACGATAGCAATCCTAAAGCAAAAGAGCTTTTCGAGAAAGCCAACGAAATTTTGGGCTTCCGTATATCAGACATTATGTTTTCCGGTACTGAGGAAGACCTGAAACAAACCAAGGTGACGCAACCGGCAGTGTTCCTGCATAGCGTGATCGCTTTCCTGTGTGCTGAGCCTGCGGCAAAACCAGACATGGTAGCTGGACATTCTCTGGGTGAATTTTCGGCGCTGGTGGCCAATGGTACACTGACATTCGAAGACGCATTACGCCTGGTATTCATACGCGCTACAGCTATGCAGAAGGCCTGTGAGCTGCAGCCATCTACAATGGCAGCTGTGCTGGCGCTGGACGATGCAAAAGTGGAGGAGATTTGTGCTGCTGTAAGTGCAGAAACAGGGGAGGTAGTAGTACCTGCCAACTTCAACTGCCCTGGCCAGCTGGTGATTTCCGGTTCCATCAAAGGTATTGATATAGCCTGTGAAAGAATGAAAGCGGCGGGTGCCAAAAGAGCCCTGGTACTGCCTGTAGGTGGTGCGTTCCATTCTCCGTTGATGGCGCCTGCCAAAGAAGAGCTGAAGGCGGCTATTGAGAAAACAACTTTCAGCACACCGTCCTGCCCGGTATATCAGAACGTGGTGGCTAAAGCTGTCAGCACTCCGGCAGAGATCAAGCAAAACCTGATCGATCAGCTGACTGGCGCGGTACGCTGGACACAGTCCGTACAGGCTATGGTAGCCGACGGTGCAACTACATTTACAGAAGTAGGCCCTGGCAAGGTATTGCAGGGGCTGATCGTGAAGATACAGAAAGATGCCGTGGTGAACGGAATCAGCTAATTTGAAAGAGGGATCAGGACGTAACTCCTGATCCCTCTCTCTTTATTTAAAAGTCAATGCTGGCATTCCACCACTCCGGGTCGAAATTGGCGTTTAGTTTCTTGTAGAAGTTGATAGCAGGTTCATTCCATTCCAGTACCTGCCAGTTCATGCCTTTCAGCTTCTTTTCCCTTACTTCCTCGAATAATCTTTCAAACAACATATTACCTATACGTCTGCCTCTGAAACGCTCTGTTACGATCAGATCTTCCAGGTATAATCTGCATCCTTTCCAGGTAGAATAACGGATATAATAAAGCGCAAAACCAACAATTGTTTCTTTCCCGTCTTCCGTATGGGTGGCCGCAAATGCTTTCCAGACAGGGTTTTTACCGAAGCCTGCATCCTCAAACTCCTGAAGTGTTACGGTCACCGCCTCGGGTGCTTTTTCGTATTCTGCCAGCTCCTGTATCAGCTCCATTATTCTCGGACAATCTTCTTTTCGTACGTCCCTTATAGTAATTTTTTCCATGTTCCTTCAGGATTATTTACCTGCACATGCTGGCAGGTGCGATAATTTTGGTATTTTGGTGAAGATAGTAACTAAAATTATATCCATGAAGGATATCCTGCTCAGCTATGCAGCTTATAACCTTTGGGCTAACAATAGGATAGCGGATGTATTGAAAAAGTTGCCGGATACACAGCTGGACCAGGAAACGGGCAGCAGCTTTGGAAGTTTACGCAAGACGGCATACCACATGTGGGATGCGGAAAGCTTGTGGTACCAGCGTTTACACCTGGTCGAACAGGCAGTCCGGCCCTCCACTGGTTTCGAAGGCACGTTTGCGGAAGCGTGCGCCCGTTGGCAGCAACAGTCACAGTTGCTGGCAGACTGGGTAAAACAGGTGCAGCCTGTCAGGCTACAGCATGTGGTGGCTTATTACGATACCCGGAAACAATATTGTAAATCAACCGTTATAGAAATACTGATGCAGGTATTTAATCATGCCACGTATCATCGCGGTCAGCTGGTAACTATGTTGCGGCAGGCCGGTATTTCAAAAATTCCCGTTACTGATTTCAGCGAGTTCGCAAGAAGCAGAAAATAGTAGCATCTTTGCAGCTGGTCAGCACAAGGCAGACAATAATATTTCAATGAGTGCACAATCATTTTATGCTAATGTACCGCAACACCTGGTAGCAGTAGATTGTATTATTTTTGGATTCGAAAACAGTAAACTGAAGTTGCTGATCATGCAACGAAAGGTAGATCCCATGCAGGGAGAGTGGTCTTTAATGGGTGGTTTTCTCCAGAAAGATGAGAGTGTGGACGAAGCTGCCGGGCGGGTACTAAAGCTAACTACGGGACTGGAAAACATTTACATGGAACAATTAGCCTGTTACGGAGACGTTGGCCGTGACTCAGGCGCCCGGGTAATATCAATGGCGTATTACGCCCTGATCCGCATCCGGGAACATGAACATAATCCCACCCAGCAATACAGCGCACATTGGCTGGAACTGCATCAGATCCCTAACCTCATCTTCGACCACCGCCAGATGATAGCCGACGCGCTGAAGAAATTGAGAGATAATGCTCATTTTCACCCGATTGGCTTTGAACTGCTGCCCGAAAAGTTTACCCTTTCCCAGCTACGCAGCCTGTACGAGGAAATCTACCAGCATGAACTGGATAAGCGTAACTTCCGTAAGAAGATACTGTCCATGAACATATTGGAGAAACTCGAGGAAAAGGATAAAACAACCTCAAAGAAAGGAGCACACCTGTACCGGTTTGATAAACAGAAATATGAAGAATTAAAAAGGAGGGGACTGGTGTTCGAGATATAACAGTATCTTGTAAGAGAAAACAGGCGAAATCATTACACTACATCTGTTTATTATTGTACATCTTCCGTAATAAGAACGTACTCATCTACCTCATGATAGTCATTTCCGGGAGCTTTGTCCGGCAGGGAGCAGTGTTTGCCCAGAATGGGGTTATTTCCCGGCTACAGGCCACTGCGACCGTGACTACAGACAGCGCCCGGTATGTCGATCTCATGAACCAGCTGGCTGGCCAGTTCCAGCACCGTCAGCTGGATACCTGTTTCCTGTATCTCTGTAAAGCCCGCGAAGTAGCCCAGCGGCTGGGTTATGTGAAAGGGGAAGCAGCTGCTTACCGGGGACTGGGAAGCTATTATACCTATCGTGACAACAACTATCTTTCTTTCCGCTTTTACATTGATGCCCTGAACCTGTATAAAGAGCTGGGAGACAGTGCCGGTATCTGCCAGACCTGTATGCACCTGGGGGTATATTACCAGTTTGAAAAACAGTACGAGGAAGCCGGCGGGTACATGAAGCGGGCCCTGGATATTGGTAAGCGCCTGAAAAACGATAGTATTCTCATGGCCCTGCGGGCCAATTATTATTTCATTTATCTCAGTAATCTCCGCGCCGGGCGAAGTAGTGACATCGTCGACAGGAAAAGGGCCGTCCGGGCATTGGCGCTGGCGCGTCAGATGGCCGCCAGGGCAGGCGATGAACGGTTGCTGCTCTATACCGGTATGCTACAGGCCCAGGAGCTGATATATGGTAAAACGGCCGAAGCTGAGGGCGTAACTAAACTCATTGCCCTTGTGGCCGAGGCTGAGCGGAAAGGATATGTGTATCATGCCATGTATGGCTCATCCCACCTGGCTTCTTACAAAGCCCGCAGCCACCAGGCAGACTCGCTGATATTTCAGCGGCAAATGGTGCGGCTGGCGCTGGAAGGAGGGTACCGGGAACTGGCTTTGCCGGTGGTAGCAAAACTCTATGCCTGGTACGATAATCACAACATGGACGATTCCGCCCGGTTCTATGGCTCCGTTATGCTGGATATAGTGGAAAAGGAGGAACTAAGTAAAACACAGGGAGAGCTGGACTACATAGACTATTACATGCAGGAGAAAAAGCTGCGCGCCTTACAATTGCAACACGACTACCAGCAGCAGCTACTGGATAAAAAGGCCATGGAAAGCCGTGGCAGGTACGCGGTTATTATCTTTCTGACTATACTGCTGTTATTGACGGTTTTATTGTTGGTGGATGTCAACCGTTCCCACCGGCGCTCCCGCCGGAATGCCATCCAGCTGGGAGAGAAGAACCGTGAGATCAGCGAAAAGAATGCATTGTTGCGTACCAATGATGATTTTAAAAATAAACTGATCTCCCTCATCGCGCACGACTTCCGGGTGCCGCTGAATCATATCATAGACATCACCAATTTGCTGAAGGACCAGTCCCTGGAATATGATGACGCGACGGCCCTGTTCCGGAAGCTGGAAACCAAGTCCCAGGATACCCTGCATATTTTTGACAGCATCCTGCGCTGGATCAGGTCACAACTGAGCGGTTTCGTATATACCCCGGCGATTTGCCGGCCGGCTGCTATGATCCGCGAGGCGTTGGAGATTATAAAGGATAATTGTTTGGAGAAAGAGTTGAATATACGTGTCGATATTCCGGAGCACCTGCAAGTGCTGGCCGACAGGGAAATGCTGCAGTTCGTACACCGGAACCTGTTACACAACGCTGTGAAATTCAGTCCGCTACAGGGTACACTGCATATCACCGCTGCTGTGGAAGGAGACAAGGCCACTATTTCATTCAGCGATGAAGGAAGAGGAGTGGATCCCGGCATGCTGCAGTACCTGTTCGAATACCGCAACAGGGAAAAAGACCGGGGCCGGACAAATGGCGGCGCAGGACTGGCACTTATCATCTGCAAAGACTTTATGGACAAGATAGGCGGCACTATTCAGGCAACCAACAACCCGGAGAACGGTAGTACGTTCTCCTATACTTTGCCGCTCGCAAAGGAGAGCATAACCCAGGAACAGTGAAAAGAACATGGATACATATCATACTCTTAATGGTAGCTGGCCTGATGGCCGGAAGGCCGTCAGTTGCCCAGGATAATGTGATCCGCCAGTTACGGGCCGACCTGTTACGACAGCCGGATAGTAGCCGCTATACAGATGTATTGAACCAGCTGGGTATGCAATATCATCTGAGTAATACTGACAGCTGTTTCTGGTATGCGGTAAAAGCCCGTGATATAGCTACCCGGCGCGGAGACAAAAGAGGCCTGGCAGGCGCGCTGAATAACCTGAGTATTTTCTATGCATTGAAAGCCAACACCAAGCAGGCTATTGAATATGGCTTTAAATCCCTGTTGCTCTATCGTGAACTGGAAGACCAGCCCAACATCTGCCAGTTACTGATGAATCTCAGTGTGTTCCATTACATGGATGGCATGAAACCGGAATCCAATCAGTACCTCTATCAGGCAATGGAGCTGGGAAAAACACTGACACAGGACTCTATTTACAGCCTGGTGCTGATCAATTATGCCCTACGTTTTGAACAGGACAGTACCCACCGGGATTCTGTGAAATGGGCATTGGAAAGATCAAAGGAAATTATCCGCAGGTATCCTGGTAGCAGGGATGTCTACTATATACAGGCATTAGAGGCCGATGAATGGATGAAGGATGGGGAAGGCGCCCGGGCCGTACAGCGAATCAACCAGCTGGCGGATAAGGCGCTGAAGGAAGGCCTGGTGGTAGTGGCTATTGACATGCTGGATCACATTGACACATATAGGCAGAACGGTTATCCTGCTGATGCTATACCTGCTAAGGAAAAGGCCTTTGCAATAGGTAGCCGGTCAGGGTATCTGAATATGATGCTGCCAACCATTGCCAGCCTGTACCGGTATTACGCCAACAGCAGTAATGAGGCCAAAAAGGCCTACTATGGCCGGGCACTGTGGGAACTGGTGAGAAAGCGGCTGGAACTGAAATCCAGCAATTATATGAACTACCTGGATTACTTCCTGAAAGAGCAGGAGCTGAACGAATGGGAGCTGAGTAACAGGGTACAGGAGCAGAAGATCAACAAGGCCAATATGAAGCGGAAAAGCCGCCAGCAACTAATCGGTTTTCTGGCTGGTGTGCTGCTGCTGATGGGAGGCTTCACCTATGCCCGCTACCGGTCTTACAAACAACTGCGCCGGCAGGAACGTTTGTTGAGGGAAATGAACGATGCCATCTCTGAAAAGAATCAGCAGCTGAATATCCACGATGATTTTAAGAATAAGCTGATCGCTATCCTCGCGCGGGATTTCCGGGAACCATTGAATGACATCATCCGGGTGTCGGCCATGTTCAGAAATAAAGATATGGACCAGGCTTCCATGCAGCTGATCATTGATGAAGCCGTTGTCTCTTCCCGGAAAACACTGGTTATTTTTGATAATATCCTGCGCTGGATAAAATCCCAGTTGTCAGGTTTTGTATATAATCCCGCTCCCTGCGACCTGTTACTGCTTTTTGAACAGGCCATACCTCATGCTGAGCAGCAGCGGATAAAGCTGGATATTCCTTCCGGTTTGTACCTGGCAGGTGATCAGGAAATGTTGCTGTTCATCAACCGCAGCCTGCTGCATTGTGCAGTGAAACTGTCAGCAGGAGAGGAGCCGATAGTGGTACGCGCTATACAGGAGGAATTGGTAAGAGTGGATATTACATGTACGGTAAGCTCATTTACCCCGCAAATGGCGGCTCATTTGTTTGAATACAGAAGAGGGGATGATATGTCTGTGACGCTGGTGATTTGTAAGGACTTCATGGACAAAATGGGAGGTCATATCAGTGCGGAGATACAGGGAGTGCAACTGAGGCTGGGGTATAGTTTGCCGTCATTTAGTTAGGTCAGGAATTAAGAGTTGGATTGCCTGTTTTCAATGTTGCCGGTTGACCGGCTCTATTGCTTATAAACAAACTGCTGTAACCGTTTTGCCGGAAGGCAGTTGCTCCATTCCTAATTCCTGACCGTTTTAATTATTTCGGATCGTATGCCCACTTCAGATAGCAGGCACCCCAGGTAAATCCACCGCCAAAGGCAGCCAGTACCAGGTTGTCACCTTTCTTCAGTTGCTTCTCGTAATCCCAGAGGCAAAGTGGCAACGTACCTGCGGTAGTGTTACCATATCGCTGAATGTTCATCATTACTTTTTCTTCCGGCAGTCCCATGCGGGATGCGGTAGCGTCGATGATACGCTTATTGGCCTGGTGAGGCACCAGCCATGCTATATCATCGGCAGTAAGGTTGTTACGCTTCATGATGTCATGTGCTGCATCCGCCATGTTGGCTACGGCATACTTGAACACCATTTTACCTTCCTGGTATACGTAGTGCTCCCTGTTGGTCACACTTTCGATGCTGGCAGGCTGTGCAGAGCCACCGGCTTTCATATGCAGGTACTCACGGCCATGGCCATCGCTTTTCAGGATGCTGTCGATCACGCCCAGCCCTTCGGTGTTAGGTTCCAGCAATACGCCAGCGCCGCCGTCGCCGAAGATGATACAGGTGGTACGGTCAGTATAGTCAATGATAGAGCTCATTTTGTCAGCCCCGATCACCATTACTTTCTTATAGCGTCCGCTTTCAATGAAACGCGCACCTGTGTCCAGTGCATACAGGAAACCGGAACAGGCGGCACTGATATCAAAGCCGAAGGCGTTTTTAGCACCTATTTTATCAGTTACAATGTTGGCGGTAGCCGGAAACACCATGTCTGGCGTAACAGTGGCCACGATCAGCAGGTCGATCTCTTCCGGGCTGATCCCTCTTTTACGGCATATTTCCTGCGCTACTGGTACACATAACTCAGAGGTTCCTTTACGCTCTCCCTTCAGAATCCTTCTTTCCTTGATGCCCGTACGGGTAATGATCCATTCGTCTGTTGTATCTACCAGCGTTTCCAGTTCTTTATTAGTGAGCACGTAGTCAGGTACATAACCACCTACCGCTGTAATAGCGGCCGTTATTTTGTTCATATTAATAAAATAGATGTTTTAAACGAGGCGTAAAAATACATAAGAATTTGTAAATGTAAGTATAAGGTTACTTACTGCCCCGTTCTTGCTAAATTTTTACTAGGTTTGCTGAACATTAGAAACATTTATCTTCCTGTATGATTGCTTACCTCAACGGAAAACTGTCCTATAAATCCCCTGCTTTGGTATATATTGATGTTCAAGGGGTTGGATACGAAGTGCAGATCAGTCTTAACACCTATTCCCGCATACAGGGACTGGAAAATTGCAAATTACTGACGTATCTGCATATAAAGGAGGATGCACATACACTGTATGGTTTTTTTGACGAAGCGGAACGTCATATGTTCCTCCTGCTGATAGGCGTATCAGGAATAGGCGCCAATACCGCCCGGATGATGTTATCTTCCCTGCAACCTGAAGATATTCAACGGGCAATCGCCATGGAGAACGAAAAAATGCTAGAAAGTATAAAAGGGATCGGCGCAAAGACGGCAAAAAGGGTCATTCTGGAGCTAAAAGATAAAATCAGTAAGCAGAAGGATGCCGGTCACCAAATATCTGTAACACCAAACAATACAATTCAGGAAGACGCGTTAAATGCATTAGTCACTCTAGGAATTGCCAGAAACGTGGCTGAACAGGCAATTAATAAAGTGCTAAAAGCTGAACCACTATTGCAAGACCTCGAAGCGCTTATTAAAAAGTCGCTGAAAGGTCTATAAATTATTTATTACCCTGACCTCTATAAAAACCTATTTCTCTTGTCAAGAAAGACATATTATGGTGCTATTGCAGTAATAGGAGTTGTTTCGTTATTTATTTTTGATACTGCGGCAAGGAATCGTTCGGGTTATTCTAACAACTATACTAAGAAATACTGGCAACCAAACATCATCACACCAGCGGCGCTAGATACCGTTAAAAAGGATACGCTGAAGTTTCCTATAAAAGACCGTTACGGTACCAGTATTACAGATCCTGTCAAGAATCAGATAGATTTAAAAGATCCTGCAGGTTTATCCCGTACTGTTGATTATGATCCCGTCACCAGGCAATATACAGTAACAGAAAAGATTGGCGACCACTACTACCGCAATCCAACCTATCTCAGCTTCGATGAATATTATAAACTCCAGTCTGCTAAGAGCGAGGAGGACTACTGGAAAAAAAGGGCCAGTACCCTCGGATCTCTGAACCAGAAAGGGGACGGACCCGAATTGTATAAAGGCAGCAAGCTGTTTGATAGAATTTTTGGTGGTAATAAAGTGGATATCAAGCCGCAGGGTAGCCTCGAACTCACCTTCGGCTACGAAGGCCAGAATATCAAAAACCCTGTGCTCACAGAACAGGCCCGTAAAACGGGAGGTTTCGCTTTTGATATGAATATCAATATGAACCTGACCGGCAAGATTGGGGACAAGCTGAAACTGATCACTAACTTCAATACCCAGTCTACTTTTGACTTTGAAAACCAGATCAAACTGGAATATACCGGCTATGACGACGAGATCATCAAAAAGATCGAGGCCGGTAACGTAAGCTTCCCGCTGCGCAGTTCGCTGATATCCGGGGTACAATCCCTGTTTGGTATCAAAACCCAGCTGCAGTTTGGCCGACTCACGGTTACCTCCGTACTATCAAACCAGAAATCACAGAAACAGAACCTGCTGATCAAAGGTGGTACCCAGGTACAGGACTTCACCCTGAAGGCGGATGAATATGAAGACAACCGCCACTTCCTGCTTGGTCAGTTCTTCCGCGATACATTCAATACAGCTGTGGCCAACCTGCCCATTATCCAGTCACTGGCATATGTGAACAGGATAGAGGTATGGGTAACCAATAAAACAGGAGCTACCACCAATGCAAGAGATATCGTTGGTCTGATGGACCTTGGTGAGTACAATCCTTTTAACAAGGATTTTCTGCCGCCAGGAGGGTGGAGTTCCAAACTTACCGACAATAGGGCAAATACGATCTACTCTACGGTGATTTCTGACCCGGCCAGCCGTTACACAGGTACGGTTGTCAGCCGATTGCAAAGCCTGGGAATTAAACCCGTCGAGCAATACGAAAAAACCTTCGCCCGGAAACTGGACTCTTCGGAATATACCCTCAACAGGCAGTTAGGCTTCATCTCGCTCAATCAACAATTGCAGGCGGATGAAGTTTTGGCCGTTGCATACCAGTATACTTATAACGGCCGTGTATACACTGTGGGTGAATTCTCCCAGGATATTCCGCCTGACCAGAATAACAGCGCCAACCAGCGTATCCTGTTCCTGAAATTACTGAAAGCTACATCCGCACGTCCAAACCTGCCAGTCTGGGACCTGATGATGAAGAACATCTATTCCACAGGCGCTTACCAGATCAACAGGGCTGACTTTAAACTGGATGTTTACTATAAAGACCCAGGTACAGAGTCCCGTGCACCAAGCGATAAGCGTTACCTGCCGGATGCCCAGGGTATATGGGAGGGAGCTCCGCTCATCACCATTCTGAACCTGGACAGGCTGAACAACCAGAATGACCCGCAGCCGGATGGTATGTTCGACTACGTGGAAGGGTATACTATCAATTCCCAGACGGGGCGTATCATGTTCCCGCAACTGGAACCATTCTCCCAGGGTATCAGAAAAGCCTTCGGCGGTAATGCCGCCCTGGAACGACAGTACCTGTACAAGGTGCTATATGACTCCATTAAAGTCGTGGCGCAGCAGTTCCCGCAACTGAACCGCTATGTCCTGAAAGGGTCCTATAAGTCCGCCAACTCATCCGAGATCCAGCTGGGTGGTTACAATATTCCCCCAGGCTCCGTAACGGTAACTGCCGGCGGACAACAACTGCGTGAGAATGTCGACTTTATCATTGACTATAACCTGGGTCGTATCAAGATCATCAACGCAGGTATCCTGAACTCGGGTGTGGCTATCAATGTGCAGTTTGAGAACAATGCGGCCTTTGGCACCCAGGTAAGGAACTACTTCGGTACCCGCTTTGACTATGTGGTGAACGATAATCTGACCCTGGGATCTACCATCGCCAGGATGAGTGAACGCCCTTATTATCAGAAAGTGAACTACGGCGAAGATCCTATCAAGAACACCGTGGTAGGCTTTGACGTAAACTATAATTCCCAGTGGAAAGGATTGACCCGTTTCCTGAACAAACTGCCTAATTACCAGAGCAATACGCCCTCCAATATCATGTTCACCGGTGAGGTGGCCAAGTTATTCCCTGGTCACAGTAAACTGGTAAATGCCGCAGGTACCGGCCAGGGCCAGGTCTTTATCGATGATTTCGAAGGTTCCCAGAGTGGTTATGACCTGAAGTTCCCGGCTACTGCCTGGGCACTGGCGTCTACACCAAAGGATGCAGTTGACAGCGCCGGTCATGCGCTGTTCCCGAATGCAGACAAATCAAATGATCTTGCCTATGGCCATGACAGGGCAAGACTGGCATGGTATATCATTGAACCTACCCTGCAGATCCCTAAATCGCCGGCATTGCCCGATGGTATCAGCACTGATGATCAATCCGACCCGCGTGTGCGCCTGGTATATCAGAAAGAGGTATTTGCCAACCGTTCCACTGACTTCGGTCAGAGCCAGTTAAGTACACTTGACCTGGCCTACTACCCGACTGACAGAGGTCCGTATAACTTTATTACCAACAGGGATAGTGTTGATGCTGAGGGTCACCTGAAACACCCTGAAAAGGCATGGGGTGGTATCATGCGCGCTATCGATAACAGTGACTTTCAGACACAGAATGTCGAGTTTATCGAATTCTGGATCCAGGATCCTTTTATTAAGGATCCGAACAGCACCGGTGGCCAATTGTACTTTAACCTCGGTAACGTGTCAGAAGATATCCTGAAAGATTCCCGTAAGTTCTTCGAGAATGGACTGCCTAACCCGACTACAGACCTGAATAAAACAGATTCTTCCATCTGGGGCCGCATTCCGAAATTCCAGCAGCAGATTACCCAGGCGTTTGACAATGACCCGGATATCCGCCGTTACCAGGATGTGGGTTACGATGGTTTACAGAGTGGCGATGAACGGACCTTCCATAGGTCATATCTCGACGAACTGGCGAGAAACTTCGGGTCGAATTCCAATATTTATAAGGAAGCATCGGGAGATCCATCCAACGATGACTACAGGCACTACAGGGATTATACCAACACTTCAATCCTGCAACGCTACAAGCGATACAGCAATTCGGAAGGTAACTCCCCGGTTTCACAAAATACCACCTACTCCACCGCAGCTACCAATATTCCTGAATCGGAAGACCTGAACAGGGATAACACGCTGAACGAAACAGAAGAATACTTCCAGTACCGTGTGAGCCTGCGTCCTAACATGGCAGTAGGCACGAACTATATTGTGGATAAGATACCAGCGGAAGTAACACTGGCCAATGGAACGAAGACAATTGAAAACTGGTACCAGTTCAAGGTGCCGATCAGCAGTTTCGGCGCAAAGGTGGGAAGCATCCCGGACTTCAAATCCATCCGTTTCATGCGTATGTTCCTGACAGGATTCAAGGATTCTGTGGTGGTACGTTTCGCTAAACTGCAGCTGGTGCGTAACCAATGGCGTCAGTACGATTATAAACTGCAGCCGGGCGACCCTGTTCCGAACGATGATAAAACTGCTTTCAATACTTCTGCTGTAAATATCGAAGAAAACTCCTCCCGCAAGCCTATCCCGTATACGCTGCCTCCGGGAGTTGTGCGTCAGAATACCGTGAGCACCAACAGTACCGTGCTGCAGCTGAATGAACAGGCCATGTCTATCCAGGTATGCGACCTGAACGACGGAGATACCCGCGGTGTATCCAAAAACCTGAACATGGACCTGCGTCAGTACAAACATATCCAGATGTACCTGCACGCAGAAGCATCCAAGGATCCTAACGGTCTGAAGGACGGTGATCTGCGCGCCATCATCCGTATGGGTAGTGACTTTGTGGAAAACTACTACGAATACCAGATACCACTGAAAGTCACCAGCTGGGGAGGTTCTCATACAGCTTATGACATCTGGCCGGAAGTCAACGATATGGACCTGCTGATGAGCAAACTGACCCAGTTGAAACAGAAGCGTAACCAGTGTGATACCTGTTCTCCTTTAAGACCTTATACCGAGCAGGATGAAAAAGGCAACTATTTGAGCGTGATGGGTAATCCGAACCTGGGTGATGTAAGAAGCATCATGTTAGGTGTGAACAACCCTAAAGATGATGGTTTGCCTAAATGCGGTGAGGTATGGTTCAATGAATTACGCCTTTCCGGTCTGGATGAAAAAGGCGGTTATGCCGGTATGGGCCGTGTAGATATGCAACTGGCGGATCTGGGTACTATCAGCGTGTCGGGTAACATGCACACTACAGGTTTTGGTAACCTTGACCAGCGTGTGAATGAGCGTTTCCGTGATAACTACCTCCAATACGATGCCGCTGCCAACCTGGACCTGGGTAAACTGCTGCCGAAGAGAGCCAGTCTCTCCATCCCTGTTTACGCCGGTTATTCAAGGGCTGTAAGCAGACCGGAATATGATCCTTACGATCTGGACATCAAACTGAAGGATAAGTTAAGGATGGCCCGCAGTGATTATGAACGCGATTCTATCCGTAAAGCTGCGGAAGACTTCACTGCCATCAAGAGTCTCAATTTCACCAACGTGCGCCGCATGAACCTGAACAGGAAGAAGAACCACCTCTGGGATATTGAGAACTTTGATATCAGTTATTCTTATACACAGACCACCAGCCATAGTCCGATCATTCAAAGTGATGAGCTGACAAAACACCGTGGCGGCCTGGGATATACCTTCACCGGTCAGAGTAAGTTCATTACGCCGTTCAAGAAATTGATCAAGGCGAAAACACCGTGGCTTGACCTGATCCGCGACTTTAACTTTAACTACATACCATCACTCATTAGTTTCAGGGTAGATATTACCCGCCAGTTCGGTGCTACCCGTATCCGTAACGTTGGGGGAGATGGTACTTATAAACTGCCGGAGACTTATAACAAGTACTTCACATTCGACAGGTATTATGGTCTGAAGTGGGATCTGTCGAAGAGCCTCAGTATAGACTTCAATGCGGTGAACAATGCCCGTATTGACGAGCCGAGGGGCCGCCTGGATTCCAAAGAGAAGAAAGACAGTTTATGGAACAACTTCTTCAAACTGGGCAGGACCACCAATTATTACCATACTGCCAACATCACTTATACGCTGCCAACTACCAAGATACCTTTACTGAGCTGGACGAGCATCGCCCTGGGGTATTCAACTGACTACCGCTGGACCGGCGCTTCCCTGCTGGCAAAGTATCTGGGTAATGCTATCGAGAACTCCAACCAGAAAACAGTGGTAGCGGAATTCAAGTTCTCAGATCTGTATAGCAGATCGCCTTTCCTGCGAGCCATCACAGGTACACAACAAAAGAAGAAGCCGCAACCGAACAATAACAACAGACCTGGTACCGCAGGCAATCAGAATAAGCAACAGGCATCCAAAAAGGATAATACACCGGAAATATCGCCTATCCTGAAAGCGGTGATGAAACCGTTGTTATCACTGAAACGAATCAGTGTAGACTATTCTGAAAATGGCGGTACCCGCTTACCAGGTTATATAGACAGTACCAAAATACTGGGTATGAACTGGGCCAGCTGGGCGCCGGGTGTACCATTCGTGTTTGGTAAACAACCTGATAAGGCATGGCTGGACGACTTTGCGAAGAAGGGCCTTGTCACACCTGATACCACTTTCAACATCCAGTTCCAGCAGCAATTTACTCAGCGCTGGCAGATACAGGCACAGCTGGAACCAGCGAACGACCTCCGGATTGATCTGAGTATGACCAAGTCATTTACCAAGACACATACAGAGTTGTTCAAGAACCTGTCTGATTCCGGCTTCCAGCACCTGAGCCCTTATGATGCCGGTGGATTTGAGATCACTTACATGGCTATTAAAACCATGTTCGGAGGTATTGATGCCGAATCTGGTACTACCAAAACCTTTAAGGATTTTGAACGTTACCGTCAGACGATCTCCAACCGCCTGGGTGCGCTGAACCCTTATAACAGCGATCCTGGTGTGCCTGTCAACAACCCGAAAGATCCGACTTACCGCTATGGTTACGGCCGTTATGCACAGGATGTACTGGTTCCGGCATTCCTGGCCGCATATACCGGCAAGGACCCTGAGAAGATCGGCCTGCTAAGGAACGCCGGCTTATCCAGTGTGCGCAGTAATCCTTTCAGCAATTATATACCACGTCCGAACTGGCGTGTAGCTTATAACGGATTGACCAAACTGGAACCATTCAAGTCCATCTTTACCAACGTGTCGCTCACACATGCGTACGTAGGTAACCTGAGCATGAGCTCATACAACTCAGCATTGTTGTATGAAGATCCGCGTCTGGCAGGTTATCCGGGATTCGTGGACACCGTATCCGGAAACTATATTCCATACTTCCTGATACCAAACATCACAATGACCGAGCAGTTCGCACCATTACTGGGTATAGATGTGACCTTTACCAATAGCCTGAACCTACGTGTGGAGTTCAAGAAGAACCGTTCACTCAGTCTCAGCCTGATTGACTATCAGCTGACAGAACTCCGTTCTACCGAACTGACCCTGGGAGGTAGCTACCGTCTGCGTAATGTGACATTCGCATTCCTGGGTCAGCCCAAAGACGGCAAGAAAGTGCAGAATGACATGAACTTCAGGCTGGATATGAGCTTCCGTGACGACAAGACGGTGAACAACAGGCTGGATGCCGACCTGGTGATCCCGACAAGCGGACAGAAAGTGATTGGTATATCGCCGTCCATTGACTACGTGTTGAACAACCGTCTGAACCTGCGATTCTTCTACGACCGCAGGCAAACCATACCGGTTATCTCCACTGCTTATCCGATCACCAATACCAGGGGCGGGTTGACATTGAGATTTATGCTGGCGCAATAACAGCATTTTCAATATCATTTTTTCACAGCGGGGTGTCTCAAACAGAGGCGCCCCGCTCTGTTTTTATGCCCCTTGCACGAGCCCCGCGCTACAAACACTAAGCCCCCTGTGCGGGGTCTATTGGCGCGAATGATCGCTTCATGATACCTGTATATTCCTTGCATACAAGTTGCATATGACCAGCATTATCCTTCGTTAATCTTTCGTTCCGAACGAAGGATTAACGAAGGATAATGCTGGTCATATGCAACTTACATGCAACTCAGATGAGAACTAATATCTCCCGGGAACATGATATAAATCATTTGAAATTGGGCAAGTCTTGACCTATTTTTGCAGCAAATGAGATACTTCTTCGTCATATCAGTATTCCTGGGTCTGCTGTTGCAGAACTTCAGCCAGGTAGTGATTATGGTGAAGTATAAGATCGATCAGGCATATATCGCACGTGTATTGTGCGAAAACAGGGACAAACCTGACATGCACTGTAATGGTAAATGTTATCTCAGGAAGAAGCTGCGCCAGGATGAACAGCAACAGCAAAATGGCACTACTGGCAAGGAAAAGTATGAAGTGTCTTTTGTAAATGCGCTGCAGGAGTTTGACTTTACCCCAATTGCCCCTTCCTCAAAACTCATCGTTTATTATCAGGATCCTGAACTGCATACTCCTTTATTCTCTTTCTTTCACCCACCCCAGGCCTAAGATCAGCAAACAATACAATTACAGCATTTATTGTGATGCATTCATATGAGTGATGACACGGCATAGCGCTGTGGACTTCTCATTGATCAGTCATTCCTTCTATTTACTTATTGACCACTATTGCCCGTGATGGCAATTGTAACGGCAGTGATATCCTATCACCTGTCATGCAGTTGCATGCCCTATTACGGCAGTCGAACTTATTGAACCAATGAAATATTTATTACTGATAATAACAGGAGTATTGTTTTTTGTACAGTCACATGCGCAGATGCAGGGCCGTGTGATTGACGCGCAGACAGGAGAAGTATTGCCGGGTGTAAGCGTGCAGTTGTTACACGCAGACAAAGGCTGTCAGACAGATGCAGGAGGACGTTTTGTGCTGCAGGGTAATAAAGAAGATGATTCCATCAAAGTATCTTTTGTAGGATATAAATCACAAAAGCTGGCACTAAAGACACAAGCGCCTTTCATTGTTTCGCTGATGCCCGATATCGCCAGCCTGAATGAAATAATAGTGACCACCAGCAGGGACAAACAATCCCGTACAGATGCACCGGTGGCCATCAGTACCATTTCCACACAGGAGATGAGAGAAACCAAAGCAACTTCACTTGAACAGTTGCTGAACAAGGTAAGCGGGGTGTACATGGTAGACCTGGGCAATGAACAGCATACCATGGCCATCAGGCAGCCTATCGGTTATAAAAGCCTGTTCCTTTATCTGGAAGATGGTATTCCGATCCGCACGATAGGCGACTTTAACCACAATGCACTGATCGAGATCAATATGGCGGCATTGCGCAATATTGAGGTCGTAAGAGGACCTGCTTCTTCTTTATATGGAAGTGAAGCGGTAGGTGGCGCCGTCAATTTTATTACCGCAGCACCATCATTGCAACCCACTGCCAGGATACAGGCAGAGATCAGCGACAGAGGATATAAGCGTACCGATTTCAGCGCTTCCAGCACATTTAATAAAGTAGGTATTAGCTTCGGTGGTTATTATGCTGATCAGCGGAATGGTTATATGGACCACAGCGATTTCCATAAACTGGCTTTTACACTACGGGCAGATTACCAGATCAATGAACGGACGAAATGGATTAATTCCGCTACACTGACCGATTACTACACCGACCAGGTGGGAGGATTGGACAGCGCTCATTTCTACGGAAAGGATTACCGCAATTTCCAGACATTTTCTTATCGTAAGGTAAATGCATTCCGCTACAGAAGCACACTGGAACATACCTGGAGCTCAACAGACAGGACCACGGTAACTGCATTCTTCCGCAATAACAGCATAGGGCAGAATCCATTTTACGCCATTAAAAACAACTTACAGAATCCGCTGAAAGCTACAGGCGAGATCAATGATGACAGCTTTAACAGCTATGGATTGATCATACAACATAAGAAGCAATTCCCCTGGCAGCATGCATCTTTAATTGCAGGTGTGAGCGCCGACTATAGCCCTGCAGCTTATTACTCAGAGTTTATAGATATTACCCGCGATGCTGCAGGTTATTATACAGGTTATACAAAGAAGGATTCATTGCTGACAGACTATAACGTAGGTCTGCTGAATACCGCTGCCTATGCACAGTTTGACATGGAATTGCTGCGCGGCGTAAAGCTGGTAGCAGCTATCCGTTATGACAGGATGGACTATGATTTTGATAATCACCTCACACCTTCTGCTTTCACCGGCGCTCCTGACGATCGTAACAACTTCAATGCGCTGACACCAAAAGTAGGCCTGACATACGACTTCGGAAAGAACCGGGGAATGTATGCTAATTACAGTGTGGGCTTTGCACCGCCTAATATCTCCGAACTGTACAGAGGTGTAAAAGTACCGGTACTGGAGCCTGCTACTTATCGCAACTATGAAGCAGGCGGCTGGTTTGGCTTTGCGAATGACAAGGGATACGTGGATATAGGGGTATACAATATGCAGGGCACAAATGAGATCATCAGTGTGAAACTGGACGATGGTTCCTATGAGAACCGTAATACCGGTCGTACCACACACCGGGGGGTAGAATGGAATGTGCGTTATGCACCGATACGCTCATTATGGATCCGTTGCAGCGGACAATATGCAGAACACTTTTTCAATGAGTATGTAGAAAAAGGTGTGAGCTATGATGATAACCAGATGAGTGGTGCGCCTAAAGTGATCACCAATACAGAGATCACCTGGAAACCTGCTTTCCTGCATGGATTCCGCCTGGCAGGTGAATGGCAACATGTAAGCCGTTACTATATGGATCCACAGAATACACGTTACTACGGTGGTTATGACCTGCTGAACTTCCGTACAGGCTATAACTGGAAGAGGTTCGAATGCTGGCTGAACTGTCGTAATGCTGCGGATGTGATCTATGCTACTACCGCAGAGAAAACAGCTTACAGCACTACTTACAGACCAGGGCCGAAACGTACTTTCAACATAGGTGTTGCTTATACATTTAATGGTAAAAACTAATGACGATGGGGATCAGACAATGGATGATATTACTGGCAGTGAGTACGGTAGCATGTAACAGCCCGAAGGAAAAAATGCAGGTGCTGTCGCATCCGGCGCAGGATGCGTCGTGTCCTTACCTGACTACTACTACGGATGGTAAAACGGTGATCAGTTGGGTGGAAGCACCTCCGGGCGCAGATACAGGTACGCTGTATTATGCAGTATCTGATGATAAGGGTAAGACATTTTCTGTGCCGCAACAGGTACCTACTGCTAATGGCATATTGCCACATGCGGAGAACATGCCTAAAATGGTGTTCAAACCAGATGGAGAGATCATTGCTATTTATGGTGTAGAGCAGAATGATGCGCGCAACAAATATGCAGGAAGAGTATTTTATACACGTTCTTTGAACGGAGGGAAAAGCTGGTTGCCTGCGCAGGCCCTGGTAACAGATACCGGCAGTTATGATCAGCGGTACTTTGACATCGCGCTGTTGCCCGATGGCCAGGCAGCCGCTATCTGGCTCGATAACAGGAAAGATGTGGATGCAGAAGGTTCTTCCCTCTATTTTGCTGTTACTGACGGTCATGAAGGTTTTAAACAGGAAAGGTCATTGGCGGAAACAGTTTGTCAATGTTGCAGAACGGATCTCTATACGGATGGAGAGGGTGGTATCCATATCGCTTTCAGGGATATTATCAATGATTCTATCCGTGATATGGTGCATATGGTGTCTACAGACAGGGGCGCCTCCTTTTCGACTATGAACAGGATCAGTGCAGATAACTGGGTGGTGAGAGGGTGTCCGCACACCGGGCCGGCTATGGTGAAGAACAAAGACGGAATGCATTTTACCTGGTTCACGATGGGAGGAGGAGAAGGTGTTTATTATTGCCAGTCGGCAGATAACGGTCAGACCTATACCCGAAAACAGAAAGTGAGCTCCTTACCGTTGGCCAAACATCCACAGATCACGGCGCTGGCGGATGATAAGGTCATGCTGGTTTGGGATGAACCGGTAAAGGTGAAAAATACCTTTAACAGCCGCGTAGGTTTTCAGTTGAGGGATGGAGCAGGCAAAGTACTGGATACAGGCGTATTGACGCCCGATTCTGCTTATGCATGCTATCCTGTGATAAAAGGATTGGACGATCATACTGTGCTGGTGGCGTATACACAGCGGGAAGGGGAGTTGCAGCAGGTGCGTTGTAAGTTGCTGAATGAATAGTGACAATAAAAAAAAATCCCGCCGGCTTACACCGGCGGGATTAGATTCATTTCTCAGTAGCTAAAAGCTCCGGCCCAATCCTGGCGAGTTGCCCAGCGACCGTAGTTATTCCTTTTAGATCTGTCGGAGTAGAAGCGCCATTCTGCTTTCCACCTGGGATAGTAAAGGCGCAACAAATACAGTGTTGCAAATGTAAGCATAGGGATATGGTTTTTTAGGATAGATAGTCGGCATCATCAAAACGTTAAATAGTTAGTTAGGTCTCACCTCCGCGTGGAGGTATAAAGCTACACCCCTCAGTTACTTACACCACACATAGCCCCTCATATACGTTAATTGTTTCAAATATAAATACAAAACGTCGTATTTGGAATAACATCTAAGTGTTATATGAGTGTTTTTTATTCTTTATCGAAGTAGTAGGCATTGGCCTGTTGTACGCAGGTCATCACCAGATCGTTGATACATACATGAGGAGGTAAGGTAGCACAGTAGTAGATGGTATCCGCTACATCCTCACCTGTCAGGGGCTGGAAGCCTTTATAGAAGTTATCAGCCTTTTCCTTATCACCTTTAAAACGTACTTCTGAAAACTCGGTAACTGCTGCGCCGGGATGTACCGCGGTTACTTTAATACGGTAGGGAAGCAGGTCGATACGCATACCTTGTGAGATGGAATCTACAGCAGCTTTGGTAGCACAGTATACATGTCCTTTTGCATAGACCTGTTTGGCGGCAGTAGAGCCCAGGTTAATGATATGTCCTTTACGCTGGGCCTTGAGCCAGGGAATCACTACTTTCGATACATAGAGCAGCCCTTTCACGTTGGTGTCGATCATTGTGTCCCAGTTGGATACATCATCATCTTCAATGGAGCTCATGCCGAGCGCCAGCCCGGCGTTATTGACAAGGATGCTGACAGCTTTCCAGTTGTCAGGTATATTGCCCAATACGGTATTAACGGCCTGCTGATCTCTTACATCAAAACAAAGGGGGAGTACGGCAATCTTATGTTCCTGCTGCAGCTGTTCCTGTAATGCTGTTAGTCTTTCCTGTCTTCTTCCGGTGATAATTAAATCATAACCATTCGCTGCGAACTTCTTTGCGCATGCTTCACCGAAGCCAGACGTAGCTCCGGTAATTAAAACTATTGCCATAATCCGATTTTATTTCACCAAAGTTACAGTGCCTTTCTTTAAAATACTTTTACCGGTTAAATCTTTTCCGGCCAGTATCCAGATATAAGTGTCTACTGGTGCAGGCATGCCTTTGATGGTACCGTCCCATCCGCTGCGGAAGTCGGTGGAGGAATAAATTTCCTGGCCCCATCGGTTGTAGATGCGGAAGTATTCATATTCCGTGATCCCTACCGGGATGAACCGGAAGCGGTCGTTCTGTCCATCGCCGTTGGGACTGAAGGCCGTGGGGATATATATTTCCGGACCGGCATAATACTTCACGTTGATGGAATCATAGCCAAAACAACCCTGGGAATTGGAAACCCTCAGGAGATAGGTAATATCCTGGTTGCCGCTGGCGACGGGATTCCGAATGGTTATGTTGTTCAATCCGTAGGGTGGCGACCAGGCATAGAATTCCCCGCCACTGGCATTTAGTTGCAGGGACTGGCCTTTTGCAAGGATGGTATCATTGCCGGCAAAAGGATTCACTTCGTAAACGATAACATCTTTCGAGACGGTGGCGCTGCACGACCGGTCAGTAAGCAGGGAGAGTGTGACCGTATACGTGCCTCCCTTCTGGTAAACATAATTGAGGTGGGTGCTGACCGCGCTTGTAGGTTGTGCCGCGTCAGGTATACCAATATCCCAGCGCCTGCTGGTAATTTTGCCATAGGTATAGGTAGAAATATCGTTGAAACGGATCGGTTCTCCACGGCAGAGACCTTCCACGGTAAAATCAGCTTTTAAGCCCGGATAATTGTGTACAAAGCCGGTTACGCTGTCGGTACATGAGAGGCCCCGGTTTACGACCAGTTTCAGCTCGTAAATGCCCGTATCGGGATATAGGTGATCGAAGACAGTCTTGTCGAAGGTGGTAGTGTCTGTACCGTCGCCAAAATCCCAGTAATAGCTGGAGGTAAAGCCGGCATTGCTATAGTTGGGAATGGTCACGCTTAGTTCAGGACTGGCTATACAGTTCATCAGTACTGAAGGGAAGCCCGCCTGGATATCGGTCTTACAATTGAAAACCGTCAGCAGCAGGTCTTTCTGGTGTGAGCCCAGCAACACTTTGGTGCGCCGGTCATATTCATTTACACAAACGGAGATGACGAACTTGCCTTCACGGTTAGGTGTACCTCTGAGTATACCATGATTATCTATGGAGATCTGAGGCGAGCCACCCATGGGATTGAGGCCCGAATACGGTGTGACGTAATTGACGATGGAATTGTAGGGCGGTGGATTGGCAGCTACGCCTTCGCTGCGTGTAGAGCCGCCTGTAAGCGCATTGCACAGGGTGTAGGTAAGGCTGTCCCCGTCAGGGTCGTAGGCGGAATAGTCAAAGGTAAAAGGCAGATTGTTACAGATGACAATTGCACCGTCGTGCTTAAAATACACACTGCTGTTGGTAGGCCGCTTTTCCAGTCCGGAGATGACAGTATAAAAGGTAGACCCTTCATGCTCTGAATCGTAAATGTTGACCAGCTTTTCCCCACGGCAGCAACGCTGATAGGTAACATAATATCCGCCGTAGCTGGCCGGCAGTTCCACCGTATCCCGGTAATAGGCTACCTCCAGGTTTTGTGTGCGGGGGGCCAGGCAGGGATTCTTAAGCGTATCGCGCAGTGCTTTTGTTTCGCTGATATAAAGCTGCCGGGCACTCGTAACACGAATGCCGTTGGCATTATAGATGTTGACGGGAACGGGATTCTCAAAATGATCGAGACATCCCTGAATGGGGCCACAGGTGAAGTCGGCATCCCGGTATAACTTGAGGACGATCTCATATCTGTAAATACCATCTCCGGCAACCCCCAGGTAAGCATAGTAAATTTCGCCGCCAATTATATGGTAAGCATCTGCTCTAACGTGGACAAAGGTGCAGCAAATAGCCAGAATAAGGAACCTGTACATCAAAAGGGGCGCATAACGTAAAAATGACTTTCGTATAGGAATTTACAAAAAAATCCACCGTTAATAAAATCATTTTTTCCAGTGTACATGCGGCTTTGGAAGTACCTGTACAGTAGTTCATTACAGTTGATAGTATGTAATTAAATGAAGTATTTTCTATCTGACGAGAGTAACTGTTCCTTTTCTTATTACTGTTTCGTTGTTTACATTTTTGCCTTGCACTACCCAAACGTAGGTGCCTACTGCTGCCGGCGATCCGTTGAAGTAACCGTTCCATCCCTGCAAATACTCTGTGGTGCTGTACATCAGCTTTCCCCAGCGGTCATACACGCGGAAGAAGTCCATCTGTACGATGCCTACGGGTAGTGGACGGAAAATGTCGTTTTGCCCGTCGCCGTTAGGAGAGAAGCCTGTCGGTACATAGATGTCGGGGCCTACTATAAAACGGACCTTGATATCGTCTGTGCCGGAACACCCTTCTTCCGTATAGACAGTGACGGTATAGGTAATATCGTGGTTGACGGTAGTGACCGGATTGCTGACATTCGGATTATTCAATCCATCTACGGGTGTCCATTTATAAGTGGAGCCACCGGAAGCATTCAGCTGGAAAGGCTGGTTCAGCATGGCGATGGTATCGTTGCCGGCAAAAGCGGGCACCGGAGGTACTACATTGACCAGTACGGTGTCGGAGATAGGTTTCGGGCAACCCAGTATATCTCTCACGGTAACGATATATGTAGTGGAGTCTGTTGGTCTGGCGATAGTAGTGGCGCTTTGCGGAGAAGTGAGTGTTGCTGTTGGCGTCCATTGATAGTAGGTGCCTCCCGATGCTCTCAGTGTTAACTGCTCGCCATAACAGATGGTGGTATCTTCACCAGCATAAGCCACTGGCGGATCTACTACTTCCAATGCTACCTTATCCTCACCGAAGCAGTTACCAAGGTCTCCCCGCACCCTGTAGGTTGCTGAAGGGCCGGGAGGTACGATGGTCACGACAGGACCAGTACCTATCACCGTATTGGTAGAATCGTACCAGGTAAGCGGATAATTGCCATCAGGGAATGCCTGGAGGTTCACCTCATCACCTGTACATACAACACTGTCAGGCATCGTTGTTACTACCAGTTTGTCTCTCACGTCAATGGCAACCCGCTTGCTGTTGATACAACCTGTTCCGTCTGTGAAGGTGACGGTATAGGCGGTATCCAGCCTTGGAAATATTGTCGGATCGGCAGTATTGGCGTTATTGATATTATATGAAGGAGCCCATGTATATGTTCCATTCACCACATTCCCGTCCACAACGCTTTCTGCGTGCAGCTGAATGGAGTTTAGGTAACATAGTAGTGTATCTGGCGTAGTGGCCAGTGGTGGTTTGTCATATATAATAAGGTCTGAGGTATCAAAACGTTCACATCCCCGTTCTGTTTTCAACTGTAGTACCACCTGGTAATTGCCTGGTCCCGGGTATTGGAAACGCGGGCTTTTCTGGAGTGAGGTATCGGCCTCGGAAGTCGTTACGCCAAAGTCCCAACGGTAATAATTGATATTGTCGGTAGTGCTGGAGGTGGTGGAATTGTTGGTGAAAGTGGTGGTCGTATTACTACAAAGTCCACTGAGGTTCACGTTTGGCCGCAATAAAGGATACACATAGGCGGTTGCTGTCGCCATGTCGCCGCAGTTACTGTTTCTGTCCACCCACAATTTAACGGTATAAATGCCATCCTGGGCGTAAGTATGTTGTATGGGGTCGGTACTGTTTGTAAGCAGTGTATCACCATCTCCGAAATCCCATTCATAGGGTTTGCCTTCTGTACTGTAATTGAGGAAGGTGATGGTGTAACCGGAGCAGTCATTATACTTTTCCGGCATAGAGGCGACGACAGCCTTTACGCAGGTGGTCACATTCACATGGAAATCCTTTCGATGGATGCCCAGTAGCTGGCCGTTCCGGTATTCGTAGGCGCAGACGGTCAGCACATATTTTCCCGGATCGGGTGCAATACCGGAAATGATGCCCGTTTGCGGATCTATGGTAGCTCCGGCTCCCAGCGGACTGCTGCCGGAGTAAGGACTTTTATATGGAACTGTTCCGTAAGGAGGAGCAACGGCGGCAGGCGGTATGCCTGACTGTCCGGTGGTCTGTCCGCCACCATAAGCATCACAGAAGGAATATACGATCTGGTCTCCGTCGATATCGGTTGCAGAAAAGTCGTAAGTGAATTTTTTATTGGCACATACCAGTACTGCCTCATCTTTCGTAAAAGTGGGGCTTGAGTTAGTCAGTTGACCGTTTTCACCTGGTAGTTCTGTGAAATAGGTAGCGCCGTTTCCTGGCCTGTTTTGTTCGTTGTTCGGATCTCTCGTGTCGATGAGATTTTCGATGGTATTATCCCGGCAGCAACTCTGGAAGGAGACGGTATATCCCATTGAACTGACAGGAACGGTGATAGTTTGTACATATATACCTATCTGGAAACAGATGCTGGGTGGATTGAGGATACAGGGATCCACCTGTCCCAGTTCCCTTTGTTCTTTACTGGCACGTGGTACAAGTATGGTACTGTACGATGCATTCGTTGCTTTGCTGAAAATAGCGAAGTAAACAGACTCCGGTAATTCTGCTATATTCTGTCCGCTGCCACAGATGCGGAACAACTTCAATGTTACCTGATAGGTCAGGTTGTCTCCATTGCGGCTGATGTATTTATACGACATTTCTCCCCCGATGATGTGGGAGGCGTGCGTCGCGTATCCAAAGGAAAGAATGATAAGCAGTAAAAGGGTTCTTTTCACGTTCAATATTGTTGGCAAAAAAGAATAAACTGTTTCAATAGCTGTTCGCTGGCTTCCGGAACCTCCCACATGCCCATATGTCCGGTGTCTTCAAATATGTATATGCTGCTGATGCGCGGCAGGGATACCTGTGGCAGCACATTCTGCATGGGGACGGCGTTATCATCTTTGCCTATTACAAACAGGACAGGTACGGAGATAGATGATAGCACTGTTGTCCGGTCAGGGCGTTGCATCATTGCTTCATAGTAAGCTACCTGGGATGACTGCGGGCATTGCAAACACATCTGAATATACGACTCTATTTGTTCAGGATGTTGCTTTTTATGGGCGGGGCCGAACATATTAGGCATTGTCTGTTTCACAAAGGCCTCGTTGCCATATTTCTCAATCATATTGATAGATTTCCGCCGGGCTTCTTTCTTTTCTTCGTTGTCCGGTGCGGCGGTAGAATGGAATAATCCCAGTCCCTGCAGGAGGGAGGGATATTTTTCTGCCAGCGCCAGGGCTACGTAGCCGCCCATGGAATGACCTATCACTACTGCTTTGGAAATGCCTTCCGCTTTTAAAAGATCCTTTACATATTCAGCCATACTTTCCATGCTCAGAGTGCCTGTTGCCGGCGTATTGCCTGTACCGGGAAGGTCAGGCGCTATTACATAGAATTGTTCGCTTAAGGCTGCCAGTTGTTGCTGCCATATCTGGTTGTTCTCAGAAAAACCATGTATCAGCAGCACTGCTGGTTTATTCTTTAGATCGCTATTTTGGGTAGAAGGTTTAGTGGACACGTGAAATAATTTTGGATCAGGAATTAGGCACTGAAAATCTGAACTTTAGATAGAAACTATACAATATCATTACTATACAGAAAGCGACGGCCGCTTTGGATATAAGATCCCCAAACCTGACGTAGAACGTAAATGTATCGCCTGGTGTTACATTGCCTACTATAACTCCTTCTTTCCAGTATGGTAATGGTTGCTGCATCGTACCCATGGGGTCAATGATACAGGAGATGCCTGTGTTGGCGCTGCGGGCTACCCAGCGCCGGGTTTCTATGGCCCTCAGGCGGGCATATTGTGCATGCTGGCGATGACCTTCGGTATTGCCCCACCAGCCATCGTTGGTAATGACAAACAGTAGGTTGGCGCCTCTTCTTACATTCTCTGCCACAAACTCGCCATAAACAGATTCGTAACAGATAGTGGGCAATACTTTAATATGTGTACGGTTGTTTTCCAGCAGTTCAACTCCTGGTGTCTGACCATATCCTCCTGTAATACCGCCCAGATCCAGCGCCAGTTCCTTCATAAAGGAGAGATAACGCACATAGGGTATTATCTCCACGCCGGGTACCAGCCTGGATTTATGATATATCTGTGCGGCGTAGGAAGTGTCCAGCTGGATAGCTGAATTGAACGCGTCAAACCTGAGCGTACCGTCTTCCGTACTGCGGGCCATTTTAGGCGCTTCATCTATCTCATAGCGTTTCAGGGTAGTGGCGCCACTCACCAGTGTTGCCTGGGGGTAACGTCTCAGGAACTGCCTGATCCGCTCTGTCTCGTCTTCATAGGCCAGTTTATTTTCCCACACGCCATGTGTAAATAACGCAGTTTCCGGCCATATAATATATGCGGTGGTATTATCGGTTTTCTGAGCGGATAAAGCCAGCAGTTTATCCAGCTGGAGCCCTTCGTTCTCCTCGGCAAATTTGTCGTAAGGGTCAATATTTGGCTGAACGATCACCACTCTGGCAGCAGGGCCTTTAGGCGCCTCGAAACTATATTGCACCAGCGAACTGAGTAAGAATGGGATCACAATAGCGGCCGCAGGTTGCCAGCCTGTTTTCCACAGAAAGGTACCCAGTGGCACGGGGTATTGTTTCCGCTGCAGCCAGGTATGATAGATAAGGATATTACAAAGCAGTATCCAGAGGGTACCACCGCTTACGCCGGTATATTCATACCACTGTATCCATCCCGGGTGCATGGCAAAGGCATTACCGAGGCTGAGCCAGGGCCAGCTGAATTCCCAGTTGAGATGGATATATTCGAACGTCAACCAATATACTATCAGGGCAAAATAACCGGCTGTTTGTCCTACCCTTACCCGCGTGCGGTGATATCCCAGCAGGGGGATACTCATCAGCAGCGTATTGATCAGGTTAGCCGCCACACCGCTAAGCGGTACGGTAGTATTGCCTACCCACCAGGTAGTGGCCACATTCCAGAGGAATAATGTCAGGAAGATACAGCCAAAATACCTGCCCCGGTGTGCTACAAGATCTGTTATCCGCAACAGGGGGATAAAGGCAATGAATATCAGGAAGGTAAGGGGAGAGGTTGGCCATGCGGCCCATAACAGCAATGCACCGGCAAGGCTTAGTAGTATGGGTAACCAGCGGTTCATAGTCAATTGATTTTGTACGCAGTTATCCACGGTATGCAGATAACCGTAATATGATTTGTTTGTTCGCCCGGTTAGACGGACAAGAAAGCGCGAATATAAAAGTAGTACAGGAAATAAATTATTAAATAATAAAAAGCCTCCTGGCTCTGTTGCAGGAGGCTTTTATTATTATGTTGAGCAGTGACGATCAGGCATCAGTTATTGTTTAACTGTATATGGTGTATCATCAGCTACTTCCGGTCATTTTGTTTGCTAAACCGTAGCGGAGATTATCTGCTGTAGTTCGGCGCTTCTTTGGTGATCACTACGTCGTGCGGGTGATTTTCCTTCACAGTAGCAGGAGAGATCTTGATGAACTGAGCTGCTTGCAGCGCTTTTACATCTTTGGAACCGGTGAGGCCCATACCTGCACGCAGACCGCCAACGAATTGCTGGATCACTTCAGACAACATACCCTTGTAAGGTACGCGACCTACGATACCTTCCGGTACCAGTTTCTTGATATCGTCTTCTTCCTGGAAATAGCGGTCCTTGCTACCTTCTACCATTGCTTCCAGGGAACCCATTCCACGGTAGGATTTGAATTTACGGCCTTCGTAGATAATAGTTTCTCCGGGGCTTTCTTCCACACCTGCGAAGATGGAACCTGCCATGATGCTGGATGCACCTGCAGCCAGGGCTTTTACCATATCACCGGTGTAACGGATACCACCGTCAGCGATCACCGGTACACCTGTTTTCTTCAATGCTTCAGCAGCCAGCATTACAGCGGAGAGCTGTGGGAAACCAGCACCTGTTACTACGCGGGTAGTACAGATGGAACCGGGTCCTACACCTACTTTTACTGCGTCTGCACCTGCATTAGCCAGTGCCAGTGCGCCTTCGCCGGTAGCTACGTTACCAGCTATCACTTCCAGTTTAGGGAATGTTTTCTTGAGTTTCTTGAGACTGTTGATAACAGCGATGGAGTGACCATGTGAGCTATCGAGACAAACTACATCCACACCTACATTGATCAGTGCCTGTGCCCTGTCCAGTACATCGGGAGTGATACCGAGAGCGGCGCCTACCAGCAGACGGCCATAGGCGTCTTTTACAGCATTGGGATAGCTGGATACCTGGAGGATGTCTCTGTAAGTGATCAGGCCTACCAGTTTACCATTTTTGGCAACTACTGGCAGTTTTTCTATTTTATTCTGCTGGAGGATCTTTTCTGCTTTTTTCAGATCAGTTCCTTCAGGAGCAGTGATCAGGTTCTCGGAGGTCATTACTTCACTTACCAGGCGTTTGTGGTTTCTCTCAAAACGCAGGTCACGATTGGTAAGAATACCTACCAGCTTATTGCCATCATCAATAATTGGAATACCGCCGATGCTGTTTTCTTTCATCAGGCGGAGCGCTTCTCCGATGGTTGCATTGGCATGCAGGGTAACCGGGTCGAGTATCAGGCCGTTTTCACTGCGCTTTACTTTTCTCACCAGTTCTGCCTGTTTTTCAATGCTCATGTTTTTATGCAGAATACCAATGCCTCCCTGACGAGCCAGTGAAATGGCCAGGTTAGCTTCAGTAACAGTATCCATGGCAGCAGACACCATTGGTATGTTAAGGCGTATGTTTTTGGTAAGTTGCGTTGAGATGTTTACGTCTCTGGGTAGTACCTCAGAGTAGGCAGGAACCAGAAGTACGTCGTCAAAGGTAAGTCCGTCCTCTACAAATTTCGGTTTTGATTTTCCGGCAGGCATGTTGCAACTATTTGTCAGTTATTAAATAATTGCACGCAAATGTACGCCTATTTAGGCAAATAGAAAAATGTTGATGAAACGGGTGATGTGAAGTTTACATTAACACGGTTAGTAAATAGCTGCTCAGCAGCCCTGTCATGATCGCAATGAAGAAGCTCAGGAATGTGCCTATCACCACATATTCAGTCAGTTTGGTCTCTTTGGGTTCTTTCAGATCTCCGAATCTGAAAACGGATTTAGCGGCTAAGAGGAAACCTACACCTTCCCATCTGCCCATCAGTATAAAGGTCAGTATCATCAGGCGTTCCAGGAAACCGATCCATTCACCGGCATCCTTTAATGATTCTATGGCTGATATATGCTGATTGGGGCTGCTGTTGGGCGTCCAGCGGGATATAGTGTTTTTTGTGATAATAGATGCTGGCTTCAGCACAAACAGGCAGGCAATACATATAATAAGGCCTTTGACGGTAATGAGGTCTGTATAGCGCCATGTTATGTTTTCATGAAATGACCAGACGATACCTATAACAAGCAGGTGCGCCAGCTGATCTCCGAAAAACCAGGCTCTCTGATAAGCAGGTTGCTGGAATTGCAGTTTTACACCATCTATCAGCAGGTGAGTGAGCATAATCAGGAAAGCGATCTTCCAGTTAGCAAAATTCCATGTCACCAGTAATATGAGCCAGAAATGAATGAGGACGTGTATATAGAGGTATGGAGAACGCCATTTCAGCGATTCTTTGTTGGTCACCCATTTGTTGTTCTGCAGGAAAAAATCACCCAGGATATGCGCTAAAAATAGTTGCAGAAAGAGTATCATATCATGTATGCGTTTTTGAAATACATTCTTTAATACATTTTCGGTAGAAACTCTCCAATGCCATCACTTCCTCATAATGGGCCCTTTTCTGGCCCTCACTAATGGTAGATTGTGTGCGTCCGATCTGATCGCCCAGCTCTTTCTGTGAAAGTTCACGGTTCGCAATAGATATGGCTACAAGTTGTGCCGTTGCAGGCGTCCATTTATCCAGTGCAACAGATGCCAGCCGGAACATCAGGTTCAATTGCGTATCCAGTTCCGGCCACGGACTTTTGATACTTAAACGTTGTTTTTGCTTTTTTAATTCTTCAAACGTTTCCCCCGAATAAACAAAAACCGGTCCGTTTGATTCAGTGATGTTCGACGCACTATAATTTTTTTCGCCGATGCCGATGCCTATCCTGACATCCAGCTTATCTATCGACTTTATACAGGCTTTGATACGAATGGCTGCCAGCAATGCCTTCCATGGTTTGCTGATCTCTAGCTGGAAGCTGTCCCCTCTGAATATCTCCCACGTCTTTGGTGATTTCCCCCATTCTCCGAGCAGCTCTTTTAAAGGATGCAGCCAGATAGTCGGATCGTTTTGCCCCCGTGAGTTGATAATGTCGCCTGTAATGATGCTGGTCATACTATAAATATCGGTTATTTGGCCGATATTCTAAAATATCGGTTGATTTGCCGATAATCTGGAATATCGGTTGTAGGGACGATAATTTAGAGAAATCGGTGAATTGACCGATGGGATAATTAAATCTGATGGTTTTATCCCTCTGTTATGTCTTACCTAAGGTGGGCAACCTACCAGATAGATAGCAAAACAACCTGAGAGAAGAAGCAGAGAATAAGGAGAGAACAAGCAGAGAACAAGCAAACAGACAGGAACAAGGGATGAACGAGCTATAATGTGCTCTTAAAGCTCCTGAGAAACTACAGGTAGGTGGCCGCCCTGAAATATTAACGCTCCGGTAGGAGCGGTGTTTGTAGCCCCGGGTTTCAACCCGGGGGTAACATGTACCTAACGCAACCCTGCGCCCCACAGGTACCCTGAAATATTAACGCTCCGGTAGGAGCGACGGTGTTTGTAGCCCCGGGTTTCAACCCGGGGGTAACGTATACCTAACGCAACCCTACGCCCCACAGGTGCCCTGAAATATTAACGCTCCGGTA
Organism: Chitinophaga sp. CF418; assembly: GCF_900142925.1. Lineage (GTDB taxonomy): Bacteria > Bacteroidota > Bacteroidia > Chitinophagales > Chitinophagaceae > Chitinophaga. Next base: position 608,180 of record NZ_FRCN01000001.1, on the reverse strand, counting down.
GGAGCGGTGTTTGTAGCCCCGGGGTTTCCACCCGAGGGCGTCTGTTGGCGTCGCCCCTAATTTATCACCTGATATTTCTGACCGGGCAAGCCCTTCAATACATGCTGCATTTCCAGTTTTAATACCAGCGAAGTAACCTGACTGCCGGGTAAATAGCTCTCCCGGCGGAGCTGATCTATATGTTTTTCATCCTTCCCTGTAAAAAGCGTCAGGATGTGCTGCTCTGCCTCATCCAGGGTTACAAACAATTCCCGTTGGGAGGCTGGTTGCATTTTAGAAGGGCGGTTATGGTCCCATCCCATCACCTGCAACAAATCGGCCGCACCGGTGATCAGCATGGCCCGGTTTGTTTTGATCAGTTCATTACAGCCGGCAGCATGCGGATCGCCAATCCGGCCGGGAATGGCAAAGACGTCTTTATTGTAACTATTGGCGATATCTGCAGTGATGAGTGAACCTCCTTTCAGGCCGCTTTCCACTACAACGGTTGCATCCGCAATACCAGCTACAATGCGGTTGCGCATTGGGAAATGTTGTTTGTCAGGTTGTGTTTCACTGAGGAATTCTGTGAGCAGTCCGCCGTTTTCGACCATCGCCATAGCGGTGCCTTTATGTTGTGGAGGATAGATGCGGTCCAGCCCATGCGCCAGTACACCAATGGTAGGAATACCATGCAGCAGCGCCTGCCTGTGAGCGATAATGTCTATACCGTAGGCCATACCGCTGACCACTATTACGTTGTGCTCAGCCAGATCTTCCACCAGGCTTGCACATATTGCCTTACCATAATCTCCCGGCGCACGCGTACCTACAATACTGACTATTTTACCGGCATTCAGATCAGCATTGCCCTTATAATACAACATCACGGGACTATCAGCGCAATGCTTCAGCCGTTGTGGATATTGCGCACTGGTATAAAAGACCGGCTGTATATCATGTTGCTCTATATATTCAATCTCGCGATCTACCTGTTCATAGTCACAAAATTGGAGTATAGCAGCGGCCCTTACAGCGCCGATATCGGGAATGTTCTCCAACTCATGTTTACTGGCTGCAAAAACAGCACTGGCTGAATGAAAATGTGCGAGTAGTTTTTTGGCGACAATATCTCCTATTTGTGGAATTTGTGTAAGAGCCATCTGGTGGCGTAATTCCTCCTGCATATTGCGTATTTTTGCGGTTAACATATCTAAGTTAAAACTTCTTCTGTTTACTCCCATGCAATACAAAAATATTTTACTCACATGTGCATTGCTTGCAGGAATGATTGCCTGTAAGACTACGCAGCCACCTGTTTCACAGGCGTCATCATCTACCATCCTGCAACCTTATGGTCCGGCCTGGGCCGCCCTATGGCAGCAGAAAGCAGCGGAATATAAAGCGCTGTGTTTTCAGGCTTATAACATTGCAAGAATAAGACTTGATGAGAGTCTTTCACAACCGGCTACACTGCCGCCTGCAGTCGTTACAGATATCGATGAAACAGTTCTGGATAACAGTCCGTATACTGTGCATACCGCTTTGAGAGGAGAAGGATATGCAGAGAAAACATGGATGGAATGGACGGCAAAAGCCGCTGCAGATACTGTTCCCGGCGCATTGTCCTTTCTGCAATATGCTGCATCGAAAGGTGTGCATGTTTTTTACATTACTAACCGCTCAGAAACAGAACGTGCGTCAACGTTACAGAACCTGCAACGCTGGCATTTTCCTGATGCTGACAATGAACATCTGTTCCTGAAAACAACCACCTCAGGCAAGGAAAGCCGCCGCCAGCAGGTAGCGCAGACACATCATATCATTTTACTGATGGGAGATAATCTGAGTGATTTTGCAGCGATCTTCGATAAACAACCTGTTGACAAACGTGAGCAGATTACACAACAATCCGCAGCTGATTTTGGTAAACGGTTTATTGTATTGCCTAATCCAATGTATGGAGATTGGTTGCCGGCGATGTTTCAGTATGATTATAAACGGAGGCCGGGAGCGCTGGATTCTTTGCTGAGAGGGCAGATGAGGGATTATAAATGATGCCGGCTGACCCGCTCCGGAGGAGCGATGTATTGTGCGCCCGGGTGATAACCCCGGGTAATTGTTATTACCGGCGTTATGAATTCCAGGGTTGGAACATTGTATTATTGACACGGGGTTATCACCGTAATACAAATCCCCGGGTTGATACCCGTGTCGTGAAATCCCCGGGTTGATACCCGTATCGTGAAATCCCCGGGTTAACACCCGGGGCTACAAACACGGGGCTCCTGACGGAGCCTATTGTGTTTTGTTGAATGCATTATCACCCACAAAAAAAACAGGAATAACGCATTGAATGAACAGCGTTATTCCTGTTTTTAATTTACGTTTAGCCGTTCCTTACAGCTTCAATATCTTGAATTCCGTTCTTCTGTTTGCAGCCCTGCCTCCCGGAGTATCATTCTCTGCTACAGGTTGCGTTTCTCCGTAACCTTTCGCCTGCAATCTTTCAGCCGGGATGCCTTTATCCACAAGGTATTTCACCACAGCCTGTGCACGGCGTTCAGACAGGATCATATTGTCCTTATCATTACCGATATTATCAGTGTGTCCGCTGATCTCTACGATCAGGGATGAATTTTCCTGCATCAATCCAACGAGTCTGTTCAGCTCAATTTCAGAGCCTGGTTTGAGGTTGAATTGTCTGGTATCAAAGAAGATATTGTACAACACCATTACAGCACTTGTATCCAGTGGTACCAGAGGAATATCCCTGACGAACATGGAATCGTCTGTCTTATTTTTCAGAGAGAAGTTATCAGAGTAGAACAGGTAGCCTTTGCGGTTTACGTTGAAGGCATAGTCTTTACCTGTTGGCAAAGGTATCAGGTAGTTACCTATTTTGTCTGTGCGTATAACAGCGGCTGTCTTTCCTGTTTCCAGGTCAGTCAGTTCCACATTACCTACGAGACGGCGTTTGGTTTTGGCATCGTACACATAACCTCTTACAAAGAGTGTTCTCAACGCACGTGCTTCCGGATATAGTTCGAAGGTATAGATGTCCAGTTGTCCGCGGCTGTCAGATCTGTCTGATGCGAAATAAGCAGTTTTACCGTCTGCCGCTACAATCAGGCTGGCGTCTTCGTCTACAGTGTTGATCGGATACCCGAGATTGACTGCTGGTCCCCAGCTGCCATCAGGCTGGCGGCGGGAAAAGAAGATATCCATATCACCAAATCCCGGATGTCCGTTGGAAGCGAAATATAAAGTCTGATTGTCGGGATGTATGAAAGGAGTGGTTTCGCGGCCTGGCGTGTTGATGTTCGAATCCAACCGCTCCGGGAAGCCCCATTTACCATTGGGCTGTAATTTGCTCATGAAGATCTCTGAACCGGCATCCGCAGTTTCACGGGCAAAGTACAGGGTCTGTCTGTCTGCGGAAAGGCTGGGTTGTGATTCCCAGTCGCGTGTGTTGATAGGAGAGCCCATGTTCATAGGTTCTACCCACAGTCCTTCTTCTGTTCTGATGGTGTAATAGATATCGCAACTGCCTCTTCCTCCGGGGAAGTCACAACCGGTGAACACCAACATATTGCCATCCTGGGAGATATTCTGTGCACCTTCGTTGTTTGCAGTATTTACAGGAGAGCCGAAGCCATAGGCCGGCATCCAGCCAAGACTGTCGTCTTTTTCAGACACGTAAAAGTCTTCATTCTTGCTATTCACACGACGGGTGAAAACGAGTGTTTTGCCATCAATGGTCAGGGACGGGAAATATTCCGGATCCTTGGTATTGATGCTGTCTCCCATGTTGCGCGGTTTGAAAGGAACCGGTTTCGCCGCAGCTTTTGCTGCGAAAGTGTAAGCTTTCTGGAGTGCTTCTGCTCGTGCACTTTTGGTTTTGTTAGTCTGAATGTACAGGTTGACGTTGGCCAGCGCTTCGCTGAACCGTCCTTCACCCGCCAGTGCTTTGGAATAAGACAACATAGCAGGCCTTGTGGAAAGGCTGTCAAGTCTTTTTAGTGTTTCGTAGTTGATGATGGCTTCCTTATATTGTTTCATTTCCGCGTACGTGATAACCATCTGACCGTAGGCGTCTGTAAATCCGGGTTCCTGTCTTACAGCGTCTTTCAGCAGATCAATAGCATCTGTCATACGGTATTCCCTTACCGCCATCTGAGCATCATCAAAAGTTTTCTGTGCTTTTTTCTTCGCGTTCTCATATGTTATGACCTGGGCGTTCAGCTCCAGGCATAACAGGAAGCAACTGCTCATCAATAGGAAGACTCTCTTCATAACTTTTTAGATTGGCTAGGCCGCCAATATATGAAAAAAAGCACAAATGTAAGGCCTTAAAATGATGTAGGGTAAAGGTTTTAAGGTACATTGATGTATTTATGCACCTGCAGCGAGAGCTGCCATTTGGGGTTCTCCTTGATGTAGTCAATGATCAGCGGAGTGATCTGGGCTGCGCGGTCCCATTCCGGCTGCAGGTAGAGCTTGCAGTGTGGGCCTGCCAGCGCCGCATATTTTTCCGCCCAGGCGAAATCAGTTTTGTTGAATATCACCACTTTCAGCTCATGGGCCAATCCACAGATCTCCGGGAGGGGGGCCTTGAATTTCTTGGGGGAGAGGGTGATCCAGTCCCAGTGCCCGCTTAAAGGGGAGGAGCCGGAAGTTTCCATATGGGTACGGAAACCTTCCTGGTGGAGCGCGTCTGTCAATGCGTCCAGGTTGTGCATCAGGGGTTCTCCACCGGTGATCACAGCTATACGGCCGGGATGTACGGCTGCATCCTGTACAAGGTCACTGATAGCGATCAGTGGGTGGCGGGAAGCATCCCAGCTGTCTTTTACGTCACACCAGTGGCAGCCTACGTCACATCCGCCCAGGCGTATAAAATACGCAGCCTGGCCCTGGTAGTTACCTTCACCCTGCAGGGTGTAGAAACGTTCCATGACAGGAAGCTGAAGAGATGTTGCGATATCGGCTGTTGTTGTTGACATTTTGCAAAGGTACGTAAATGGGGGCGATTCACTGACGGATCGGTTCCCCGGAAATGCAGAACGCTTAACGCTTTATAAGCCGCCTGGCGTACAAAGTGTTAAGCGTTTTACAGGATATTCTTTAGTTCATGTTTACTTTCTGACCCAGAGAGGCGTGGTAGGTGTTTTTCAGCAATGCTGCTATGGTCATAGGACCAACACCGCCCGGTACTGGAGTGATGAAGCTGGTTTTTGGCGCTACAGCGTTGTAATCCACATCACCAACCAGTCTGAAACCGCTCTTTTTGGTAGCATCTTCGATACGGTTGATACCTACGTCGATCACTACAGCTCCTTCTTTCACCATATCAGCAGTAACAAAGTTCGGGCGACCGATAGCTGCCACGATAATGTCTGCCTGGAGACAGATCTCTTTCAGGTTTACTGTCTGTGAGTGGGTGAGCGTTACGGTGCAGTTGCCCGGATTAGCGTTACGGCTCAGCAGGATGCTCATAGGCGTACCTACGATGTGGCTGCGTCCGATCACTACCGCATGTTTCCCTTTGGTAGGGATGTTGTAGTGTTCCAGCATCAGCATAATGCCGTAAGGAGTTGCGGGAATATATGTAGGCAGTCCTGCCACCATTTTACCAACGTTCATCGGATGGAAGCCATCCACATCCTTGCTGGGATCAATGGTGTTGATCACCAGTTCTTCGTTGATATGTTTAGGAAGAGGAAGTTGTACGAGTATACCGTCAATATCTGCATTTTCATTCAGCAGTGTGATATTGTCCAGTAAATGCTTTTCAGAGATTTTCGCGTCGAAGCGTAAAAGAGTGGAGTTAAAACCGATCTCGGCGCAGGATTTCACCTTAGATGCCACATAAGTTTCGCTGGCCGGATTGTTGCCAACCAGGATGGCTGCCAGGTGGGGGACTTTTTCGCCCAGCGCTTTCAATTCAGTTACCTTATCTGCCAATTGGGCTTTAACAGCCGCTGAAACAAGTTTTCCGTCTAAAATTTGCATGCGCAAAGGTAGGTATTTCCTTTCAAGTTCCGCAAAACAAGTTCCCTGTCATCAATAATGAAAATAATGAATAGGTCACTTGTTTTGCGACAGACAGCGTCTGTACATCGGTGAACTTGTAATAAGTAGTGGAAATTTTAAAGGCAGGTAGAATGCCAATATAGCTAAATTCTCGGAGATGCGGATAAAATTTCCGGTGTCGCCTGATCGGCGTATTTCTCAAAGTTGTGTATGAACTTATGTCCCAGCGCATTAGCCTGTTTATCATATGCTGCTTTATCGGCCCAGGTATTAATTGGGTCCAGCAATTCTGCGGGTACACCCGGACATGATTCAGGAATGGAGAAGCCAAAAACAGGATGATCCTTATACGCCAGCTTGTCCAGTTGTCCTTTCAGGGCTGCAGCTACCATGGCGCGGGTGTAGGACAGTTTGATACGCTGTCCGGTGCCGTATGCGCCTCCAGTCCAGCCGGTATTGACCAGCCATACTTTTGCTTTATGACGGCGTAATTTTTCTCCCAGCATAGCCGCATACTTAACGGGATGCAGCGGGAGGAAAGGAGCGCCAAAACAGGTACTGAACGTAGTTGTAGGTTCGGTAATACCTGTTTCCGTACCGGCCACCCTGGCTGTATAACCAGAGATGAACTGGTACATGGCCTGCTCCGGCGTCAGCCGGGAGATAGGCGGCAATACACCGTATGCATCGCAGGTCAATAAGAAGATATTTTCGGGAACGCCGCCGATGGATGGTATCAGGGCATTGTCGATATAGTGTAGTGGATAAGACACACGGGTATTTTCCGTGATGCATTTATCCGCATAATTCACATCTGTAGTGCCTGGATGACAGATTGTGTTCTCCAGCAGCGCACCTTCACGGATGGCATGAAAGATCTGAGGTTCTTTTTCTTCACTCAGGTCTATACACTTGGCATAACATCCGCCTTCAAAATTGAAGATGTTGTCTGCAGCCCATCCATGCTCATCGTCGCCAATCAGCTTACGGTCAGGATCCGCACTGAGAGTGGTTTTGCCGGTACCACTCAATCCGAAGAAAATGGCGGTATCGCCCTGTTCTCCCTGGTTGGCAGAGCAGTGCATGCTCAACACGCCATGGTCATGTGGCAGTATATAATTGAGGATGGAGAATATACCTTTTTTGATCTCGCCGGTATATGCTGTTCCGCCGATAATGATCATTTTCCTGGTGAAGTTGATCATGGCAAAATTATCCTGGCGGGTGCCGTCTGTAGCAGGATCTGCCAGGAAGCCCGGCGCCTGGATAACGGTCCATTCCGGCTGTATATAATCCAGCTCTTCTTCGGCAGGGCGGAGGAACATGTTGTAGGCGAACAGGTTCGCCCAGGGCGTTTCCGTGATCACTTTGATGTTCACACGGTAGGCCGGATCAGCGCAGGCATAACCATCCCTCACCCATACATCCTTGCCTGTAAAGTAACGGGTGATCTTGTCATACAGCCTATCAAAACTACCAGGGTTAACCGGAATGTTGAAATCATTCCAGTTAACTGTAGTAGCCGTAAGCTCATCTTTCACAATAAATTTGTCCTTGGGAGATCTACCGGTAAATTGACCGGTATTTACGGCAAGCGCGCCGCTGCTGGTGATTGTCCCTTGTCCTGAAGCAACCGTTTGTGCAATCAGTTCAGCTGGCTCCAGTTGATAATAAATATGGCTTGGTTGCCGGATACCTAACTCTAATAGGTCGGCAACAGGATTCCTTACACTGCTGACTTGCATAGTAAGATTGTTTTGGTGTAGTAAGCAAATCTAGGCTTTTTTTGATATTATCAAATTAAAGGCTGCAGATTTGACTAAATTTAGAAATTGTAACTGCTAAATGGATATTTGTTTGAGAAATATCTAAAATGGATCTGGCTGTTTTGCAGGAAATGGTAAAGAAATAAGCGGTTACTATACACTTATTCTTACATCGTACAATGGTATATTTCATTATATTACAGCCAGGTAAATGTTATCCGATATTTATTTCTATCTCTTTTTGAATTCCACCTGAAAAGTTTTTGGGTCCCAGACCATAGAAAATGCGCTTTATGTTCTCGCGTAACATAGAACAAGCGGTCATATAATAATATGGATGGGAGAAGCTACAAGGCTATAAAAGAGAAGGTGTTGCTTATTGTGAAATTTCAGTAGGTTTGACGCGCATTTACATACACCGCCGTAAAAAAAGAATATGAAAAATTTACCATTAGACTCACAGATCTTCATAAAGAACCGCCAGCGCTTTATTGCAGAAATGCAGCCCCAGTCCATCGCTATCATCAATTCTAACGATGAGCTGCCCACCAATGGGGACGCACTTCATAAGTTCCAGCAGAATGCAGATCTGTATTGGCTGACCGGTATAGAGCAGGAGGATACGATGGTTATATTGTACCCCGATAATCCGGATCCTAAATACAGGGAAGTGCTGGTGCTGGTACGTCCGAATGAACTGAAGGAAAAGTGGGATGGGCACCGGTTGAGAAAAGATGAGGCTTTCGCCGTTTCCGGTATCTCTACAGTAGTATGGCTGGACTCCCTGGACGCTTTACTGCAGCCCTGGATCCATGATGCCACCAATATTTACCTGAATACAAACGAGAATAACCGTAAATCCAGCCTGGTGCCTGTAAGGGATTACCGCTATGCGGATGAATTACGTAATCGTTACCCTTTACACAATTACCTGCGTGCGGCTGTTATATTCAAGAAACTGCGTGCCGTTAAGTCTGCTGAAGAAGTGAAGGTGATCCAGCAGGCCATAGACATTACGGAAAAGACCTTCCGCCGCCTGTTGCAGTTCATCCGTCCCGGTGTATGGGAACATGAGATCCACGCTGAGATCCTGCATGAGTTCCTGCGTAACAGGGCAGACGGGGAGGCGTACAGTTCCATTATCGCCAGTGGCGACCGCGCACGTATCCTCCATTATATATTTAATAACCAGGAGTGCAAAGACGGGGAACTGATCCTAATGGATTTCGGGGCAGCCTACGGTGGCTATAATGCGGATCTTACACGTACCGTACCGGTAAATGGTAAGTTCACCGCCCGCCAGCGCGAGGTATACGATGCCTGTCTGCATCTGCATAATTATGCAAAATCCATCCTCAGGCCGGGACTGACTATCGCAAAATATCATGATATGATAGGTGTGGAGGCAGGAAAAGAGTTTGTGAAGCTCGGCCTGCTGAAAGAAGGAGATATCAAAAACCAGGATCCTGAATCACCGGCATACCGCAAATACCTGTATCATGGTATTTCCCACCATCTTGGCATAGGTGTGCATGACCTGGGACCATCTTTCTTCCTGCCTATTCCGGAGAACGCTGTAATGACAATAGAACCCGGTATCTATATTGAGGAAGAAAAAATGGGTATCCGCATTGAGAACAATGTATGGTTGACAGCCGGCGGCAATGTGGACCTCATGAAGAATATTCCGATCACTGCTGAGGAGATAGAGTCGTTGATGAAGAAATAGTGTATATATTTACTAAATATTTAATGCTAAAAATGTGCGATCGTCTATGGATATAATTTCCATAGGCGATCGGCTTGAATACAAATGAAGCAACTACCTAACATCCTTACGCTCAGCAACCTTTTTTGCGGCGCCCTGGCCGTTATTTATATCCTGCATGCTCCGCAGTACATTGCGGAGTTCAACGGCGTAGAGTATACTATTACCAATCCGGAGCCCGTTTACTGGGCTTCTGCCATGGTAGTACTGGCCGCTTTATTTGATTTTACCGATGGATTGGCGGCAAGGTGGCTCAAATTGCAGTCGCCTTTTGGCCGGGAGCTGGATTCCCTGGCGGATGTGATCAGCTTTGGGCTGGTACCGGGACTGATGTTGTTCCGCCTGTTGCGCAGTGCTTATATGCGTATGCCGGATGTATTTGACGTCTCTTATGTAAACCTGGCGCCTGCACTGCTGGTACCCTGTTTTGCCGCTTACAGACTGGCGAAGTTCAACCTGGACACCCGGCAGTCAGAGAATTTTATCGGGATACCCACGCCGGCAGTCGGATTGCTGGTTGCCTCTTTCCCGCTGATAATATTGTACAACCCGTTCAACCTGGCTCACTGGCTGCAGAATATATGGGTGCTGTATACCATCATAGCCCTGTTATGTTACCTGATGGTAGCGGAAATACCCATGCTTAGCCTGAAGTTTAAAAGCCTGCAACTCAGGCCTAACTGGGCCCGTTTAGTGTTGGTGGCACTGTCGGTAGCAGGTATTCCTGTGCTGCAATTTGCCACCGTGCCTTTTGTCTTTGTGTGCTACGTTCTGCTGTCTCTTGTGTCAAAACCTTCTACCGGTAATGCCGTTAAGTAGTTGTTTTTTGCGATTTATATCTTAGGTTTGCGTCAAAATTTTTAAAAATGACGTTTACTGCACATATTAATGTGATGCCGCTGAAAGAATTACTGGACCCTCAGGGTAAGGCGGTAATGAGTGGTTTAAAGAACCTGGGCATCAACAATGTACACGACGTAAGGATTGGCAAACATATCACCTTGCAGATAGATGCTGCTACCAAAGAAGAAGCTAAACAACTGGCTGAAGTGGCCTGTCAGAAACTGCTGGCTAACCAGGTAATGGAATCTTTTGAAATAAGCATCCAGTAAAAAATCAGCAATTACGGATTACGAATGTCGAATTACGAATGAGCCTTAGCATCTATGATCGTCGCTGCATGTCATTCGTAATTCGTAATTTGTAATCCGCAATTGTATGAAGTTATATCTTGTTCCTTCTCCTATAGGCAATCTGGCCGATATCACCTACCGCGCAGTCAAAGTACTGGAAGAAGCGGACCTGGTGCTGGCAGAAGATACCCGCACCTCAGGGATATTATTGAAGCATTACAACATCAATAAGCCCATCACCCCCTACCATCAGCATAACGAGCATAAAATTCTGCAACACCTGGTACAACAGCTCCAGGCTGGCAAAACCATGGCCCTCATCACGGATGCAGGTACACCGGGCGTTTCCGATCCGGGCTTTCTCCTGGTACGTGAGTGCACCAGGGCAGGCGTGCCTGTGGAATGTCTGCCAGGCGCCACCGCCTTTGTGCCGGCACTGGTTAACAGCGGTATCCCGATGAACCGTTTTTCTTTTGAGGGATTTCCACCCCTGAAAAAAGGACGTCATACCCTGTTTACCCAGCTGGCTACGGATGAGCGTACACTGGTATTTTACGAATCTCCTCAGCGCCTGGTCAGAACGCTGGCCGACCTGATAGAATATTTCGGACCGGACCGTCAATGCTGCGTTAGCAGGGAACTGACCAAGATGTTTGAAGAAAATAAACGAGGTACCTTACAGGAGGTACATGATTATTTCAATGAGAAAGGGGTAAAGGGAGAAATAGTCCTCATTGTGGAAGGTAAGTCATGAGACCCGCTTGTCAATTTCATGTGAATTCATATCGATAATAAACTTAGATTAACGTCAGATCAACGTAACTCAATTTAACGCAAATAAGAACTTAAGGATGACGCAAACGAGAGTAACGAAATGTCTGCTGGCATGCCTGCTCATTGCCGGCTGGCAACGCACAGCGGCTCAGTCAGACCGTTGGCAGCAAAGGGTCAGGTATGTAATGGACATCAATATGGATGTTGCTACTCACCGCTTTAGCGGCAAGCAGAAACTGCAATACACCAACAATTCGCCAGACACACTATTTAAGGTATTTTATCATCTTTACTGGAACGCATTCCAGCCTAACAGTATGATGGATGTTCGCAGCCGTGAACTGGGAAAAACAGTGATATACAGAGACAAAAACGGTAATGAAAGACGTGACTGGGATGGCCGTGTGACAGACCGTATCTCCAAACTGCAGCCCGACCAGATAGGTTATCAGAAGATACTCTCCCTGAAAAGAGATGGCGTCAGCCAGCAATACAACGTTATCGGTACTATCCTTGAAGTGCCGCTGGCTAAGCCGATCCTGCCCCATACCACCACCACGTTTGATATGGAGTTTGAAGCGCAGGTGCCGGTACAGATCCGCCGCAGCGGCCGTAACAACTCCGAAGGTGTGGATTATTCCATGGCGCAGTGGTATCCTAAAATGTGCGAGTATGATTATGAAGGATGGCATCCTACACCTTATATCGCCCGCGAATTCTATGGCGTATGGGGTGACTTTGATGTGAAGATCGCTATCGATAAAAAGTTTGTCGTGGCAGCTACCGGATATCTGCAGAATCCTAACCAGATCGGATACGGCTATGAAATGACCGGTACCAGGGTACTGCGTCCGGCAGGCGATAAACTGACCTGGCATTTCGTAGCACCTAACGTACACGACTTTGTTTGGGCAGCTGATCCTGATTATAAACACATCACTCAGCAGGTAGATGGTTTTACGGCTCACTTCTTCTACATAGAGAATGACATGACCAAAAATACCTGGCCGCAATTAGCCAAAATGATCCCTGATGCATATCAGTACATCAAAACGCATTATGGTCCTTATCCCTACAAAAGCTATTCCTTCATCCAGGGAGGAGACGGCGGTATGGAGTATCCAATGGCTACCCTGATCATGGGTAATGGCAAAATAGAAGGCTTATATGGTCTGGCTGCACATGAATGGATGCATACCTGGTATCAGGGCATGCTGGGGACAAATGAAAGCCTCTATCCATGGATGGATGAAGGGTTCACTACTTTCGCAGAAAACAATGTTGTGTATCATACATTGGACTCCCTGAGAACTCCTTCTCCCCAGACAGGTTCATACAATGGTTATTTCTCACTGGTAAGAAGTGGTTTTGAAGAACCTTTAAGTACACACTCCGATCACTATAACAGCAACTATGGTTACAGCCAGTCGGCATATTCAAAAGGCGCTGTATTCCTGGAGCAGCTGGGTTATATCATTGGTGCTTCCACGCGTGACAGAGGGCTTTTGAGATATTATTGGGAATGGCGTTTCAAACATCCGAATGTGAATGATTTCATCCGCGTGATGGAGAAAGAAAGTGGTATACAACTGGATTGGTACAAGCAATACTTTGTATATACTACCAAGCATATTGATTATGGTATTGATACTGCATTTGAAAACAATGGAAAGACTATCGTAAGGCTGCAACGTATCGATAATATGCCAATGCCGATCGATCTGCTGATCACCGCTAAGGATGGTAAGAAAGTAATGCATTATGTACCGATGTCACTGATGTTTGGCTCCAAACCTGATGAAGACAGCAGTATACCTCGCGTAGTGCATGACTACTGGCCATGGACAAACAGAACTTACGATGTGGAAGTGGATATGCCGTTGAGTGAGATTGTGAAGATCGAGATTGATCCTGGTGAAAGAATGGCGGATACGGATAAGAGTAATAATGTGATGAAGTTATAGAAGGTAAATAATTTCAGATGAGAACAGGTTGCTTTTGAAAGAAGGCAGCCTGTTTTTTTGTGCCCATACCTTGTCATTATTAAGTTTCAGGTAACAAACAAAAAGGCCGTTCCTTACGGAACAGCCCCTCTATGACAATAGTCTATCTATCTAAAAAAACAAGCGCACTATTCCAGTACATCACAGTCAAACCCCTGTTTCTTCACAAACGCTATCACATCATCTTCCTGCACTTTCATTTCCGTGATGCGTAATACTTTATCGCAGTCTTCCAGGTCAACATGGCAATGACCTACTTCAAATCTGTTACGGATAGCCTGCAGTATATTTTGCCTGTCTTCCTTTGTAGCTATATTGGTTTTGAATATACCTATCATGGCAAATGGTGTTAAATAGTTTACAGCTAAGCCTTGCATTAGAGATTTGTTTCTGTTTTCTGTTGATCTTTTGGTTCATTGTAAAAGCCTTCGTTTCCCCAACGGTTAGGCATACCACAGCGGCGTAACTTCTCACGCAATTTCTCTCTTTCTTCTTCAGACATATTCTCCATTCTCTCCATCATTTTCCTGCGCCATTGTTGTTTGGCACGCATGCCCCATGGGCCGCTGCCATTACCATGCCATCCGAAGATCAGCTTACCGAGCAGGCAAAGGCCAATGGCCTGCCAGAAAGTAATGAGCGGACCGTGGAAAAGGTCTGGTATCAGCCAGTTCCAGAGAAATTGTACGGCGAAGCCAATGAAACAAATGAAGATGGCACCAAGTACCAGGAACTTGAACACATGCACAATCTTCGGAGTACGACGTTTCATATATAATGTTTTTAATCTTTTAAAAGTTCTTTGTACAGTTCCGCCAGCCGTTCACGTAAGTACAGCACTGCATATCTTTTTCTGGATAATAAGGTATTGACGGATATACCTGTTTCGGCAGACATCTCCTTAAAGGACTTGCCTTCTATCTCATGTTGCAGAAACACCATGCGCTGATCCCCGGGCAATTCATCAATAGCTTCCATAATAGACTCGGCTATTACTTTACGGGTCATGGGCGCATCACTTAGCGCACCCGGGTCGGCTATCATTTCTGAAAGGAACAGGGTCTCCTCTCCATCCTGCTCACGGGTATGCTCGCTGAAGGTGGATTCACGTTTCTTACGGAACCAGTCGGTGATCTTATTACGGGTTACAGTGAACAGCCAGGCAGTGATAGAATCTATCTGACTACCCAGGCGGGAATATTCTGTAAACTGGTAAAAAACGTCCTGTAATATATCTTCCGCGTCAGCCACATTATTCACCCGTTTCCGGATAAAATGGAGTAAGCGTTTGCGCTCCTGCCGCACCGTTTCCTGGATGCGCTCATTTTGTTCTGCAGCCATAGCCAGAGGCGTTTTTTTAAGGAGCAATTCTTTCATCTTACTAAGGGAGACGAAAAAACAGAATGGATATTTTACAGTTTACGCAATTTTTATAATATTTCCGGGCTTATTTTAGAGTAGGTATTGATTTTCAGTTATTTATTCACTACAACAATGTGTTTTTCCAGGAAAAATTCTTCCGGGAACAGTTTATAGATATTGGTCAGGCGGGGGCGCACGCCGCTATCCGCTATTTCCTCAGTCAGATCGCCGCCTTTCAGGCAGATCAGCCCTGGTTGCTGCTCATGGGCAGGGGCTTTCTTCAACACTGGTTTGCTCCAGCGCCACAGATCTTTTAAGGGAGCTACCGCACGGGACACCACAATGTCGAACTTACGGTCTTTAATGTCTTCCACACGTGTATGGGCGGAGGTAACGTTTTTCAGGCCCAGTGCTTCAGATACACCCTGTACCACCTTGATCTTTTTACCGATGGAATCCACCAGGTGGAACTTCACTTCCGGAAAGAAGATCGCCAGGGGAATACCGGGGAAGCCGCCACCGGTACCCAGGTCGAGTATTTGCATACCCGCCGGGAAATCGGCAATGGCCGCAATACTGAGAGAGTGCAGCACATGTTTCTCGTACAAGGCATCAATGTCTTTACGGGAGATCACATTGATCTTTTCATTCCATTCCTGGTACAAACCTGCCAACGCGTTAAATTGCTCTAATTGTGTGTCCGTAAAGTCTGAGAAGTATTTGAGTACGATATCCATGATGTAGTGATGGTCTGTAAATTGGTGCAAATGTAAAGAGGATGCGCCAATAAAAAACGGCTGCCTCTTTTGAGACAGCCGCTGGTATATCTTTAGTCCGTTACTACCACCTGTTCTTTGACTTGAACATCAGGGCAGGAGTGAGGATGATATAATAGAAAAGCATGAAGAAATCCATGAACAGGCTGAACTTGAAAAGGTCTGCCTCATCCAGCTTACGCATGGCCATGAAGGAGATGATGGATTGCAGCAGCAGCTTGCCTCCCAGGATGCTCAGCGTATACATGCGTAATGGTTCATAGAAGATACTTGCAAAAAGTAAAGGATAGAACAGAAAATGGGTCAGTGAGAACATCCCCAGCAACAGCTTGTGGCCGAAGCGGTAATGTTTACCGGTTGACATATGCCTGGTCTTCTGCTGGAACCATTTCTTCCAGGTCGTCTTAGGTTCTGAATAAGTGAATGCCTGTTTGTTGATCACCACTCCCACATTATGACGGTTGGCGGCTGCATTGACAAACAGATCATCATCGCCGGAGGCAATATGATGGTGTGCAGTAAAACCCTTGTGACGGTTGAACAGTTCACGTTTGTAAGCCAGGTTACGGCCTACGCCCATATATGTGATGCCGCTGAGGGCGAAAGAAAGGTATTGTAAAGCACTGAAATAGGTCTCATAACGGATCACCTTGTTCAGCAGGCCCGGTTTCTTCTCGTAAGGGCTGTAACCCAGTACGATCTCTTTACCATCAGTAAATCCCTGGCTCATCAGCGACAGCCAATAGGTGCTGGACGGTTTACAGTCAGCATCTGTCAGCAGTATATTTTCGTATTTGGCACTTCTGATGCCCATGGAGAGCGGGAATTTTTTTCCGGGGATGAACTTGGCGGCCTGTTTGATCTCGATATGGCGGTAATGAGGATATCCGGGTTCGATAGAGCGGAGGTAATACTTGGTGTCGTCTTCTGAATTATCATTGACTACGATCACCTCATATGCCGGCTTTTTCTTGTCGTGATACCGCTGTAACAACACCGACGGCAGATTCTTCTGGAGATTCAGCTCTTCATCTTTCGCACAGATGATAACAGAGCACTCCATATCGGGATCGATATCATTTTCGAAGGTACGGCGATAAAAAGCTACCCGGGAAAAGAAGAACAGGTAATACAATATTTGTATGGCTGCAACGGTAGCAAAAGCGTAAAAGGCTAATAAGCCCAAGTTATACAACATAGCAACAACAAATATATACGTTTTTAGTTATCTGTATGAGCCTGTGGAAAAAAAGATTTTTAAATGAGAATGAAGCGGTTATATTCTCCCGGAGCGTCAGCCGCTTTCCCGGCCCCGAATGAAGGTTTCTGCATAATTCCCCTTATTTTTGCCCCCTGAAAATGGCAGGAATAGCCTCAAGCAATCAGATACCGAGATGAATTTTGAACTGATAACAACAGACAGCAACAGTAAAGCCCGTGCCGGCGAGATCACTACAGGTCACGGGAAGATCGAAACGCCTATTTTTATGCCGGTAGGCACCGTAGGCAGTGTAAAGGCAGTGACGCAGGAACAGTTGCGTGAAGATGTGCAGGCTCAGATCATCCTGGGGAATACCTACCACCTGTACCTCCGTCCCGGAATGGATGTGCTGTCGCAGGCGGGCGGATTGCATAAATTTAACGGCTGGGACAGACCCCTGCTGACAGATAGTGGCGGTTACCAGGTATTTTCCCTGGCAGCAAACCGTAAAATAAAGGAGGAAGGTGTTGTATTCCAGTCACATATCGACGGTTCCCGTCACCTGTTCACACCTGAAAATGTAATGGACATCCAGCGGACAATCGGGGCCGATATTATTATGGCCTTTGATGAGTGCCCGCCATACCCTTCGGAATACCGGTATGCCAAAAAGTCCATGGAACTGACCCACCGCTGGCTGGACCGCTGTATCAAACGCCTGGCGGAAACACAACCCGTCTACGGTCATGAACAGACCCTATTCCCGATTGTACAGGGCAGCACCTATAAAGACCTGCGTACCATCTCTGCTACGGAGATCGCGGCAAGGGAATGTGCAGGTAATGCCATCGGCGGCCTGAGCGTAGGTGAGCCGGAACAGGATATGTATGAAATGTGTGGACTGGTGTGCGATATTCTGCCGGAACAGAAACCCCGTTACCTGATGGGAGTAGGTACTCCCTGGAATATCCTGGAGAATATAGCCCTGGGCGTGGACATGTTCGACTGTGTGATGCCCACCCGTAACGGACGTAATGGTATGCTGTTCACCTGGAACGGCGTAATAAACATCAAAAACAAGAAATGGGCGACCGATTTTACCCCGGTAGATGAAAACAGCGCCTGTTTTGCCAGCAACCGCTACAGCAAGGCCTACCTGCGCCATTTATTTGCGGCAGGGGAGATCCTGGGGATGCAGCTGGCCAGTATCCATAATATTGCTTTTTACCTGGAACTGGTAAAAGAAGCCAGGAAACAGATCCTGGCCGGTAATTACGCCAGCTGGAAAAATACTATGGTGCCTCAGTTGAAACAAAGACTTTAGATTTATATTATCTTGCCGTTATATGACAAAGATAGACTGGTACATCCTGCGTAAGTTCATAGGTACCTTTATTTACTCCCTCATGGTTCTCCTCATCATTTCCGTAGTGATAGACGTGACGGAGAAGATAGACGACTTCATGAATAACAACCTGTCTTTCTACACGATCGTAGTAGACTACTACTTCGGCTTTATCCCGCATATTGCCGCATTGTTGTTCCCGCTCTTTATTTTCATCTCTGTGATCTTCTTCACTTCCAAGATGGCTTACCGGACCGAGATCATCGCCATCCTGTGCAGTGGGGTCAGCTTCCGACGCTTTTTACGTCCTTACTGGGTAGGAGCGCTCCTTTTCGGAGGATTGTTGTGGCTGGGGAACAGGTGGACCGTACCTATTGCCAATAAGATCAGGACCAAGTTCGAAGCAACTTATGTGCATAAACAGAAGGCCCAGCAGAATATGTATGATAAGACCATCCGTGTGGATAGTTTTACCTATGTAACCTTCGGATCTTATGACCCTAACTATAAAAGCGGTGGTAACTTCCTGCTGGAAGATGTGCGTGGGCAAAACATCATGTTCAAGATGAAGGCCGACAGGGTAACCTGGGACTCTACCGCCGGGATGTGGAAACTGGACTATGTGACCATGCGCTCTATCAACGGGCTGAAAGAACACTGGTGGACAAAATCAGACACTTCGATCAAAATTGCCCTGAATCCCAAGGAAATGTACGAGGAAAAGAATATCCAGGAGGCCATGACCACTCCCGAACTGGACAGGTTCATTGCCAGGGAGGAGCTGAGAGGGGCCGAAGGACTAAATACATTCTACGTTGAAAAATACAGGCGTACGGCCTCCAGTGGGGCAGTGATCATCCTTACACTGATTGGTGGGATTATTGCTTCTAAAAAAGTAAGGGGAGGAAGCGGATTACACCTGGCTGTTGGAATAGTGATCAGCGCCAGCTACATTATCTTCCTGCAGTTTTCCACGGTATTTTCTATTAAAGCAGACCTCAACCCCTTGTTGGCAGTATGGATACCTAATTTCCTGTTTGGAGGGCTGGCCTTCTGGCTGTATCTGAGAGCGCCGAAATAGAAAATTTCACATTTCTTTAATTTATTGCTTTAACATTAATATTTACTTATTTGTATATTGGAAATCAGTTGTTTGAAAGTTATTGTATTAATGGTTACCTGTAATTCCATGATTATAAGCAGCTAAGTTTTCAACAAATCATTACTTTTGACAATTGATCCGATTTTTTGTTATCATTACCTAATCAACAGTTTAAAATGGGGTATATAAAAGAAAAATTCAAGGTAAAGGCCGATGAGCTCAATGCGGAAGTGAAGGACCTCGTGAAGAACCATGGCAATAAGAAGATAGAGGATGTTACATTGGCCCAGGTATACCAGGGGATGCGTGGCATAACTGGCTTGGTGACAGAAACATCATTACTGGACGCAAACGAAGGGATCCGTTTCCGTGGATATTCCATTCCGGAACTGAGGGAGAAAATGCCAAAAGTTAAAGGTGGCGCAGAGCCTTTGCCGGAAGGATTATTTTACCTGATGTTGATAGGAGAACTGCCAGCAGAAGCAGATGTGCAGCATCTCTCTAACCAGTGGGCACGTCGCTCTCATGTGCCTAACCACGTTTTTGCTGCTATTGATGCACTGCCGGTGACCACTCACCCAATGACCATGTTCACCGTAGGTGTAATGGCCATGCAGACAGAATCTGCTTTTGCGAAAGCATATGCAGAAGGCATGAATAAAAAAGATTACTGGAGCGTGATGTATGATGATGCAATGGACCTCATTGCACGTCTGCCACGTATTGCTGCATATATCTACCGTCGTAAATATAAAAACAACAACCATATACAGCCGAACGGTCTCCTGGACTGGGCCGGTAACTTTGCTCACATGCTGGGTTATGAAGATGAAGGCTTCAAAGAACTGATGCGTCTCTACATGACCATTCACGCTGACCACGAAGGTGGTAACGTAAGTGCACATACTACTCACCTGGTAGGTTCTGCACTGAGTGATGCTTACCTGTCATTTGCAGCAGGTATGAACGGTCTGGCTGGTCCGCTGCATGGTCTGGCTAACCAGGAAGTGATCAAGTGGATACTTGATATGCGTGAAGAACTGGGTGGTGGTATCCCTACCAAACAGCAGATCGAAGAATACGTACGTAAGACCCTGAATGAAGGTAAAGTAGTACCTGGTTATGGTCACGCTGTACTGCGTAAAACAGATCCGCGTTTCACCGCACAGATGGAGTTTGCAAAGAAACACCTGTCTGATGATGAACTGGTACGTATCGTATGGCTGGTGTATGAAACCGTGCCACCGATCCTGGAAAGTCTCGGTAAAATTAAGAACCCATGGCCTAACGTAGATGCACATTCTGGTGCATTGCTGGTACACTATGGCCTGGTAGAATATGAATTTTATACCGTATTGTTCGGCGTATCCCGTGCGCTGGGTGTACTGGCTTCCCTGTGCTGGGACCGTGCACTTGGTTTCTCTCTGGAAAGACCTAAATCCGTTACCACAGTATGGATGAAACAGTTCGTGGAAGGTAAGGTAGAAGCTGAGTAATCGCCACGTATCAATAATATTTCAAAAGGTAAACAGTGTATGCTGTTTACCTTTTATTTTTGTACCCTGTTTATTGAGAAAAGCCAGACCTTTAAAACACAAAATAGCATGTCCGCAGCCAGGAATATTCACCTGCCTGGGGAGCGCAGTCTATGGATTTTAAGAATGCCATATTATCCAATCCGATAGAGTATCTGAAGGGAGTAGGTCCCCAGCGGGGAGAACTGCTGCGTAAGGAAATAGGAGTACACACCTTCAGTGACCTGCTGTACTATTATCCTTTCCGCTATGTGGACCGCACAAAAGTGGAAAAGATCATCAGTCTGCATATGCAGATGGATTACGTGCAGATCCGCGGAAAGATCACCCGCCTGGAAGTGATAGGAGATAAGCGCGCCAAACGGCTGGTGGCCACCCTGCGGGATGACACCGGGGAGATCTCCCTGGTATGGTTCCAGGGCTGGCAATGGATGGAAAAGTCACTGCAGCTGCATGTGTCTTACCTGGTGTTCGGGAAGATCTCGGTATTCAATGGTTATCTGCAGATGTCCCATCCGGAAATGGACCTGGTGACAGAAGAGATAGCCAGCGGAAAACCATTCCTGGAACCGGTGTATTATACTACCGAAAAACTGAAAGCCCGGGGGCTGACGGCCAAAGCCATCGGTAAGCTCACAAAGGCGTTGCTGGAACAATTGTCTCCCGGGGAAATACCCGAAAATATCCCCCTGCCCGTCCTGCAGCAATACCGGCTGATGGACAGGGCAAAGGCCTATTTTAAGATACACCTGCCCGCCGGAGAGGATGATGCTAACCAGGCCCGCCGCAGGCTGAAATTTGAAGAGTTGTTCCTGGCCCAGATCAGGATCTGCCGGTTGAAGATCAGGAGGCAGCAGTTGTCGCACGGTTTTATCTTCAATACCGTCGGCGAAGCATTTAACACATTTTACAATCATCACCTGCCTTTCTCTCTCACAGGGGCGCAGAAACGTGTACTGAAGGAAATCCGTCAGGATACGACCACCGGCAGGCAAATGAACCGCCTCATACAGGGCGATGTGGGCAGCGGAAAAACAATGGTAGCCCTGCTTACGATGCTGCTGGCGGTAGATAACGGTTTCCAGGCCTGCCTGATGGCGCCCACCGAGATCCTGTCACAGCAACACTATAAAAGCATTGCCGGCCTGTTGGAAAACATGCCGGTGAAGGTGGCCCTGCTTACCGGGAATGTGAAAGGAAAAGCCCGTAAACAGATCCTCAAAGCGGTAGAAGAAGGAGAGATCCATCTGCTGATCGGCACCCATGCCCTGCTTGAAAACCAGGTCGTATTTAAGAACCTGGGAATGGCGATTGTTGATGAACAACATCGGTTTGGGGTAGCCCAGCGTGCCCGCCTGTGGGAGAAGAACGTCATACCACCGCATATACTTGTCATGACGGCAACTCCTATTCCCCGTACCCTGGCAATGACCGTATACGGAGACCTGGATGTGTCAGTCATTGATGAATTGCCACCCGGCCGTAAACCTATTACGACCGTACACCGCACAGAGTTCCAGCGCCCCCAGGTCATGGATTTTATCAAAGAGGAGATCCGGAAAGGCCGGCAGGCATACATCGTATATCCGTTGATTGAAGATTCCGAAACGCTGGATTATGAGAACCTGATGAAAGGGTATGAGGAAGTGAAAGCATTTTTCCCCGAGCCGCAATACTATATCAGTATGGTTCATGGGCGCCAGCCGGTGGAAATGAAGGATACCAACATGCAGCGTTTTGTAAAAGGTGATACGCAGATCATGGTAGCTACCACCGTCATAGAAGTGGGGGTGAACGTGCCTAATGCTTCCGTAATGGTCATTGAAAGCACCGAAAGGTTTGGTCTTTCCCAGCTGCACCAGTTACGCGGACGTGTGGGTAGAGGTGCGGAACAGTCTTTCTGTATCCTCATGACGGGCAACAAGGTAGGCGCTGATTCAAAAGAACGTATTCAGGTAATGGTACAGACAAATGACGGTTTCGTAATATCTGAAAAAGATATGGAACTGCGGGGGCCCGGCGACATTGAAGGTACCCGCCAGAGTGGGTTGCTTGACCTGAAACTGGCTGATATTGTGGAAGACAGGCCCATACTGGAAGCCGCCCGCGCCAGCGCGGAGAAAATACTACAGGAAGACCCGGACTTGTCAACGCCTGAAAATCAATCCTTACAGCGGTTTCTGGCCGCACAGCAAGGAAAATCTCAGTGGAGTAAAATTTCCTGAGTAACTTTTACGTTTATTATTTAAATGCGCCCCGGCAAGCTGGTATATTGACTTATTTTAAACTCCGGCCCGTTTCCGCCATCTATATTATATCCGCCGGCGTTCGTTGGGATGATACTACTAATTGAATTGGCGCTGTTCTTGCGGTAACAAATGTACCGCTGTCTGCGTTATTACGTATTATATAAGTGATAAAGAACTAGGAATAAACATTTTAAATCTACTCCGTTGAATTTTACTTTCCCTATAGGCTGCTTGGCTTTCCTTTTTTCGCTTTTTACAGGCGTAACGGCCAGTGCGCAGGTGCAGGTACAGGAAATCTATGACAACAAACCCCTGCAGTTTACTGAGAACAAAGGACAGTGGAACGGTGATTTCCTTTATAAAACTGACATGGGCGGAGGAGCTGCCTTCCTGAAACGTACAGGTTTTACATTCCTGCTACAGGACAAAAAACAACGTGACGAGCTGGCCGAAAGAATACATGGCCATGCACATGGTGGTAAGGACTCCGTTATATGGGTGCCCGATCCCAGCTACGCTGCCAACGCGAAGGCGGGAGTTGCAAATGCAGCTGCCCAAAAAGTGGATGGTGACGCCAGCGCCCCGCTGCCGCTCCCCGTGGTAAAAGGACACGCATATGAAGTGACCTTCCTGAATGCCGGAACACCCGAAATTGTTCCTGAAAAAGCGTCTGAAAGTTATACCAACTATTTCATCGGTAATGATCCTAAAAAATGGGCATCCGGTGTAAAGTCTTATCAACTCGTTAATTACAAAGCTTTATACCAGGGCATCGACATGCAGGTGTATTCAGAAGCAGGTGTACTGAAGTACGATCTCCTCGTACAACCCGGTGCTGATCCTTCCCAGATACAGTTGCAATACACCGGCGTGGATAAACTGGAGATCAAAAAGGAACAGCTGATCATTACAACGTCCGTGGGTACTGTTACAGAGCAGATGCCTTTTGCTTATCAGTACATCGACAATCAGCGTATACCCGTAAAAGTATCTTATGTGCTGAACGGTTTGAAACTGAAGTTTAAGGTATCTGGTAAATACGACAACAATTATCCGCTGATCATCGATCCTTCTTATATCTTTTCCACCGTATCCGGTTCCCAGGCTGATAACTGGGGTTTCACCGCTACATATGACGGTGCAGGCGCCTTTTATGGCGGCGGTATCGTATTCAATGTAGGATATCCTGTTACGCCAGGTGTTGTACAGAATACTTATGCTGAAGGTGGTTTTGACATTGGTATCAGTAAGTTTTCTCCGAATGGCCGTAACCTGGTATATGCCACTTACCTGGGGGGCGGCGGGAAGGAACAACCGCATAGCCTTTTTGTAGATCCTGCCGGGAACCTCGTGATCTCAGGAAGAACTACCTCCGGCAATTTTCCCGGTCCCGCTTCTAATAATGGTCAGCCGGTAGTAGTCGGCAACCGTGGCGGATGGGACATCTCGGTAACCAAACTCAATGCCACAGGTTCCGCCATCATCGGTTCTATCATTGTGGCAAGTCCTGCTGATGATGGCGTAAATATCCGTGAAGACAGGACGCTGGGCGCTTCTGTTCTGCTGCGTAACTATGGCGATGATGCCCGCAGCGAGGTGGTGATAGATAATACCGGTAATATCTACGTAGCCAGCTGTACCCGCTCAGATAAGTTCCCCGTTACATCCGGGGCATTTCAGACTTCTTTCGGAGGCACTCAGGATGGCGTGGTACTGAAAATAGATCAGAACTGTTCCAACCTGTTATGGGGCAGCTATATTGGCGGCAGCAAAGAAGATGCGGCTTATGTACTGGCGCTGAACGGCGGTACATTGTATGTTGCCGGCGGTACTGCCAGCAACAACTTCCCCATCAGGGGAAACCCTATCTATGGGGCTTACAGAGGCGGGATATGCGATGGTTTCATTGCACATATCAGTGCCGATGGCGCAACATTGTTACAGAGCACCTATATGGGCGCCAATACCGTGGCGGCCGACCAGGTATATGGTATCCAGCTGGATTCCAAGGGGTTTGTATACATCATGGGTACTACCGAAGGCACCTGGCCTACGCTACAGGCGCCTAATACAGCTACCTTCTACAATAACAACTCAAAACAATTTATCTCGAAACTGCAGCCAGACCTGTCAGCATTCGTATACTCCACTACCTTTGGCAAAGGGGCTTCCACGCCCAGTATTTCACCGGTGGCCTTTCTGGTAGACCGTTGCGAAAACGTGTACGTATCCGGATGGGGTGGAGGTATTGATATTGACCTGCATTATCCGAATTCCAATACATCGGGATTACCACTGAAGAATCCATTACAGCGTACTACCGATACCCAGGATTTTTACTTCTTCGTATTACAGCGTGATGCTACAGACATCCTGTTTGGCAGCTACTTTGGCGGTAATGGTACTTATGAGCACGTGGATGGTGGTACCAGCCGTTTCGATCGCAATGGCGTGATCTACCAGGGTATCTGTGCATGGTGTCCAACCAGCAGAACAGACTTCAGGCCGCGTTATCCGACTACGCCGGGTGCATATGCAACAACTGCGCCGCCTAACTGTAACCTGGGGGCATTGAAGATCGCCTTCAACCTGGATGGTGTAAAGGCTGGTATCAAAACGCTGGAAAGAAGAACGAATTACTGTGTACCAGCTACCATTACTTTCGTCGATACCACACGTATACCGGCACAGACCTGGACCTGGAACTTCGGAGATGGTTCCGCACCTGTAACCGGTACGCAGGATACTATTCAGCATACTTACAACAATCCGGGCAACTACAGGGTGACCCTCATCAAATGTGATCCTGCCAGCTGTAATGGTTGTGATACCGCTACACTGGATCTGCGTATCCGTACAGACAGGGCTGACTTTGATATGACGGCACAACGTCTCCCGCCATGCGAAGACTTGAATTACCAGTTTAATTTCACAGCGCCGACACCACCGAGACCTTTTACAGCTACTTCCTTTGAATTGAGTTTCGGTGATAATACAGCCCCTGTGGCAGTAGGACCGGGTGATTTCCCATATACACACCGCTACGCAGCAGAAGGTGTCTATAACGCAACATTGACACTGGTCGACACGAACTATTGTAACGCACCACATATCGATACCGTACCATTGCGCGTAGCACAGAATGTGAGGGCTTCATTCACGGCGCCCGACAGCACCTGTGTACCTGCTACTATTGATTTTGTGAATACAACTATGGGCGGTGAAACATTTACGTGGGACTTCGGTGATGGTAGTAATACTTCGACTGAAGTGAGTCCTGTACATGTATATCCCAATGCAGGTAGTTATACCGTATCATTGCATGTGGTGGATAACAATACCTGTAACAAAACAGATGACACCACCATGGTGATCAATGTATTCCCACCGCCAACAGCCGACTTTATTTATGCGCCAACGAAACCGGTAGAAAATACGCCTATCACATTCACCAACCAGTCCTCTCCGGATGCTGTCAGCTTCCTGTGGGAATTTGGTGACGGAGATGGTTCTCCGCAAACGAATCCGGTGCATCAGTACAATAAGACCGGCATATTTGATGTATATCTTATATCCTCAAACAGCGCGGGTTGTACGGATACGGCCCACAAGCAGGTGAGTGCTATCGTAATACCGCTGTTTGATATCCCATCCGCGTTCTCTCCGAACAGAGATGGTGTAAATGATGTATTCCTGGTAAAAGGATTTGGTATCGAAAAGTTTAATATGAAGATCTATAACCGCTGGGGCCAGATGGTGTTTGAAACAAATAGTGCATTGATAGGATGGGATGGAAGCTACAAGGGTGCAGTACAAGCGATGGACGCCTATGCATATGTGATCAACGTACAGTTTAGTGACGGTACCACAGCTACCAAGAATGGAAGCGTAACCTTGTTAAGATGATGATATGAAGCAGATTTTTAAACACATCGCAGGTTGTATAATGTTGTTAACCGCAGCATTTGAAGGAAGTGCACAGGATATGCATTTCTCACAGTACTTCAATTCACCGCTCCTTACAAACCCTGCAAATACAGGCTTCATTCCGGATGGTAATTACCGTATCGGCATCAATTACCGTAACCAGTGGGCCAGTATCCCGGTTCCCTATAAGACCATGTCGGCATTTGGAGACTTCCAGTTATTTCGCGACAGGCTTGAATACGGCTGGTTGGGTTTAGGAGGTGTAATATTAAGGGATGTGGCAGGCAGTGGTAACCTGACCTCCACCAAAGCATATGCATCTATCGCCTATCACCAGTTGCTGGGACAGAGCAGCCTGTTATCGCTGGGCTTCAACGTAGGATCTGCCAGTAAAAGAGTGGATGTGACAAAGCTGACTTTCGGCGATCAGTGGAATGGTAAGTTCTTTGACGCCCAGGTGCCTACTGCAGAGCCTTTCAATCAGACAAAGGTCTCCTACTTTGATATGCAGGTAGGGATGAACTATGCCTATTTCCCGACAGACAATATTTACCTTAATGTCGGCGTATCGGCGCAACATATCAATACACCGAGGGAAACATTTTTCGATGGAAATAATGAGATCGCACGCCGGTATATCGCTTTCCTGAATGGAAGCTTTAAGCTGAGTGACAGGGTGATAGCGAATCCTTCCGGCTATTATGCCAGGCAGGCACGTGCTACGGAGACTGTGGTTGGCGGAAACCTTGCCTACAACCTTTCCGGCGACGGAGGAACACAGTTGTATGGCGGCGCCTATTACCGTTTGAACGATGCGGCGGTATTCCTGGTGGGATATCAGCTGAACAGGGTGAAGATCATGTTCAGTTATGACGTAACCACATCGTCGCTGGGACAGTTTAATAACCGCCGTGGTGCTTATGAGATTGGTATTGTTTATACCGGATTGTATCCCAACCGCAGTTTTACAGGCGCCAGAAGGTCTGTTATTTGTCCTTCTTTTTAACAGGATGCTTTTTCCTATTTTTGTTACATGATCGATTTTGCGAAAGTAAATACCCGTCATCTCGAAGCTTTTCGTGAGATAGTAGGGGCAGCACATGTGATAGTTGACTCAGAAAGCCTGGACAACTACGCACATGATGAAACAGAAGATTTGCACTACCTCCCTGAGGTGGTGTTGAAACCTGATACTACAGAACAACTGAGCCGCATTATGCGGTTGTGCCAGCAGGAAGGTCTGCCGGTCACTCCCCGCGGCGGTGGTACAGGTCTGAGCGGTGGTGCATTACCTCAGTGGGGTGGTGTACTGATCTCTATGGAGCGGTTCAACCGGATCCTGGACCTGGACGAAAGAAACCTGCAGGTGACCACAGAACCCGGTGTGATCACCGAGGTATTGCAGGATGCCGTAAAAGAAAAAGGCTTATTCTATCCTCCCGACCCCAGCAGCAGAGGCTCCTGCTTTATCGGGGGGAATATTGCAGAGAACTCCGGAGGGCCTAAAGCTGTTAAATATGGGGTGGTGAAAGACTACGTACTGAACCTGGAAATGGTGCTTCCCTCCGGGGATGTGATCTGGACAGGGGCTAATGTGCTGAAAAATGCCACCGGCTACAACCTGACGCAGCTGGTAGTGGGCAGTGAGGGGACGCTGGGTATTGTTACCAAGATCGTGCTCCGCCTGATCCCATTGCCTAAGTTCAACCTGTTAATGCTGGTGCCTTTCCGGTCCGCTGAAAATGCCTGTGCTGCGGTAAGCGCTATCTTCCGTGCCGGCTTCACGCCTTCTGCCATGGAATTTATGGAGAGGGATGCGCTGGATTGGGTGAGTAAGTACGTGGACAGCAGCACTGTCAAAATAGAAGATGATGTGCAGGCCCACCTCCTGATAGAAGTGGATGGGAACTATTCCGAGGTACTGATGCAGGAAATGGAGGGGATTGCAGGTGTGGTGACAACATTCGATTGTGGAGAGATCCTCTTTGCAGAAGATCATCAGCAGAAAGAAGAACTCTGGAAATTACGCCGCCGGGTGGCAGAAGCGGTAAAGGCTAATTCTGTTTATAAAGAGGAAGATACCGTGGTGCCAAGGGCAGAACTGCCGGTATTGCTGAAAGGTGTAAAAGACATAGGACGTAAATATGGTTTCCATTCTGTGTGTTACGGACATGCTGGCGATGGCAACCTGCATGTGAATATCATCCGGGGAGAGCTGACGGAAGAGCAATGGAATGGAACACTGAAAGAAGGTATTCGCGAGATCTTCCTGCTGGTGAAACAACTGGGAGGAACCATCAGCGGAGAACATGGCATAGGCCTGGTACAGAAAAGTTATATGGATGTGATATTTGACAACACCTCAATGCAGCTGATGCGGCAGATCAAGCAGGTGTTCGATCCATCCAATATACTGAACAGGGGGAAGATTTTTGATTGATGATAAACCATTTAAAAGGACAGTAATATGAAACGTTTATTGTTGTGTTTTTTACTGCTGACAGCTGTACAACTGGTACATGCACAGTATTACAAAACAGATACAACCAGGAAGAAAGAATTTGATGCCTCCCGCCTCATTATTGGCGGTTCCCTTGGTCTGGCATTCGGAGATTATACTAATATCAATATATCCCCGATGGTGGGTTATCGTATTTCCCAGTTATTTGCAGCCGGTCTGGCCATCAATGCGCAATACGGGTCTGAGCGTTTCCGTGATTACTATGGTAATACCGGTCAGCGCAACCAGTACAGCATTTTTGGTGGTGGTGTATGGGGGCGTGTATATCCGATGGATTTCCTGTTTATACACATCCAGCCGGAATATAATCACATCAATCTGAAAAGCACGTACTACGATACTGATCCGAAAACGGTTGTCAAGGATAGTTATGGCGTAAGCAGCCTGCTGATGGGCGGTGGTTATACGCAGCCTATTGGCGGCAATGCAGCATTCAGTATTATGGCTTTGTATGATGTGTTGCAGGACAGCAAATCACCCTATCAGAATGGTCTGATATTGCGTGTGGGCGCAACCATCGGGCTGTAAGAAAGAAATTAGCTAATGAAGGGGATCAGGTACTAAAGGAAATCATATCCTTTAATACCTGATCCCTTGTCTTTTTTTCGCAGTTAGCGTGCGGTTAAAGTATGGGCCCGCAGTTTCCATCCCTGACCGTCTGCTACTTCGCTGATAGCCGGGCGTAACCAGGATACAGGATAGCGCGCATTGCGACAAGCTTCCCTGGTGCCTGCGTATTTATACAGTATGTTTTCCCGCGTAACCCGGCAGCATTAATTGTTAATTCCCAATTGTTTTTATCATGTTAGGAATTAACAAAGATTATCTGTATTTTAATTAAAAATTGGCCCCCCTCAAGGCCAATGAGGTGAAAACTAAACCACGTTATATGAAAACACTGTACTGTTTACTTGCCTGTACATGCAGGCAGCAGTTATTACACTACTACTAACTTGGAAAAGAAAAAAGCATTGAACGTTATGCGTTATGGCCAGCTATGGATAAAAATTATGTGGTATGTCAAACAACGGCAACTACATGTTCATAACGTGTTAAATGTTAAGCGGGTTTCTTTCAAGTTACCTGCTTCTTTTTAAGACTTGTTGTCTCACGGGCTTCAGCAATCTTTTGTAGTTGCGGCCATCCGTATACGCTCAATCCGAATGAAGGGGGACTGATCTGTGTCTTAAATGTCCTGCTGCTTTATATTTGCTGTCATATTCCCGGCAGTTTTTCAGTATTTTAGCCAATTATAGAACAAACAACTCTCAGTAATGAACGATCGTTTAATGCATTTGAAGGAGAGAGACTGGACAGAAACAAAAGCACATTCCAGCTGGCAGATATTCAAGATCATGGCCGAGTTCGTGGATGGCTTTGAATCTCTCGCAAAAATGGGCCCCTGTATCTCTATATTCGGTTCTGCACGTACTAAACCCGGAAGCAGGTACTATGAATTAGCACACGACATCGCCAAACGGCTGGCGGATGAAGGTTTTGGTATCATCACCGGTGGTGGTCCGGGTGTAATGGAAGCAGCCAACAGAGGGGCGCAGGAAGTAAATGGGAAATCAGTGGGTGTGAATATCTCACTGCCACATGAACAGAACCCCAACTCATACATTGACCATGACAAGAACATGCACTTTGACTACTTCTTTGTGCGTAAAGTGATGTTCACAAAATATTCCCAGGGCTTTGTTATGATGCCCGGAGGCTTCGGTACCATGGATGAATTCTTTGAAGTAGCCACCCTTATCCAGACCAAGAAAATGACAGAAACCCCGATGGTACTGGTTGGTAAGGAGTATTGGAGCGGGCTGCTGGAGTGGATCCGCAGCACTATGATGGAGAAGGAAAGCAATATTTCTCCGGAAGATCTGGGCCTGTTAAAGTTGTTTGATACAGCCGATGAAGTCGTGGAATATTTCAGGGTATTCTACACAACGAACAAGTTGCGCCCCAACTTCTAGGATTTATTGCCATATTTTTGCAAAAATTTACAACATGGATATAATTCCTGCTGCTGTAGAAGCGTTTGCAGAAAAGTATACAAGTCCTGAAACAGATGTGTTGAAGCGGTTACACCGGGAAACATACCTGAAGGTGGAACAGCCGCATATGTTAAGTGGCCAGCTGCAGGGACAGTTCCTGAGCCTGGTGAGCCATATGCTGCAACCAGCAAAGGTACTGGAGATCGGGACGTATACGGGTTACTCGGCTATATGCCTGGCGCAGGGACTAAAGGAGGGAGGTGTATTACACACCATCGACATCAACGAGGAAAGAGAAGAGATATGCCAGCGCTATTTCACAGAAGCAGGATTATCCGGAA
Organism: Chitinophaga sp. CF418; assembly: GCF_900142925.1. Taxonomy (GTDB): domain Bacteria; phylum Bacteroidota; class Bacteroidia; order Chitinophagales; family Chitinophagaceae; genus Chitinophaga. Next base: position 576,368 of record NZ_FRCN01000001.1, on the reverse strand, counting down.
AGATAAAAATGCATATCGGTAAGGCTGCAGATATTATAACCCGGCTGGATGAAGTATTTGACCTGGTATTTATCGATGCAGATAAAACAGGTTATGAGCACTACTATGATCTGGTCTGGGAGAAGATACGTCCGGGGGGATTTATACTGGCGGATAATGTACTCTTTCATGGAGAGACACTACTGGAACCATCAAGACAAAGTAACAATGCCAAAGCAATGATCAGTTTCTGCGAAAAGGTAGCAGCTGATGGCAGAGCGGAACAGTTATTGCTGACGCTCAGGGATGGCCTGATGATCATCAGAAAGATAAGCTGAGCCACTTACAACGAACCACACCCATTAAATTCAACATACATGCAACTAAGGAGATCTGTTTTAGTGTGTAGCTTCCTGTTTGGCTGCATGCCCATGCTGAAAGCACAACAATTGCTGATTACCCAGCAGTATATTGCAAAGTACAAGGATATCGCCATTACTGAAATGCAGCGTAGCGGTGTACCAGCATCCATCAAGCTGGCGCAGGGCATCCTGGAAACGCAGTCGGGTGGCAGCTGGCTGGTGCAAAACTCCAACAACCATTTCGGCATAAAATGTAAGAATAACTGGACTGGCGAAAGTGTCAGGTATGATGATGATGCCCGCCAGGAATGCTTCCGCAAATACCCTTCCGCAGCTGATTCCTATAAGGATCACTCAGACTTTCTGCGGAATAATCCCCGTTATGCATTCCTCTTCCAATTCCAGGAAGAAGACTATAAATCATGGGCCTATGGCCTGAAACAGGCCGGATATGCTACTAGTAATACTTATCCGCAGCAGCTCATCAAACTAATCGAAGACTACAACCTGCAGCAGTATACGCTGGAAGGAGAGGGCGTGACCAGGGCAGGAACCGGCAACGCCAAAACAGGAGATGAAGTGGTGGCGTCCAAACCAGTTAAAACGCCTGTTGCAGGCACTGGTAAATCATCCGGTATCACCAAAGCCAATGCGCCTAAAGGCGTGTTCCAGATCAATGACCGTAAGGTCATACTGGTACCTGCGGGCACCTCATTGATACAGATAGCCGATCAGCGGGATATCAAACTACGTAACCTGGTTCACTATAATGACCTGCCGAACGATGATCCATTACCGAAAGAAACTTTCATCTTCCTGCAGAAGAAGGGCAAATCAGGTAAGAATGACTACCATACAGTGGCTGCCGGAGAGACGATGTATGACATTGCCCAGTCGGAAGGTATCCAGCTCCGCTGGTTACGCCGTCGTAATAAAATGAAGGAAGGCCAGGAACCCGAAGTAGGGGAGCGGCTGGCGCTGGCAGGTTATGCTAATAAAACGCCCGGCCTCGCGAAAAATGCGCCGGTAGAAGATCCTACAGAAGGGGATCTTAATCCCGGACAGATCGTGGAAGATGTCAGAACAGAAATGGAAAGACAACAGGAAATAGCGGAGCAGAATGCTGCACAGCAACAACAGAGCAATGCACCGGCCCAGCAGAATAATCTGCCTCCGGGTATGGTGGATGACCTGAAGAAGATAGGGGAGGTGAAGCCTACAGGTGGTGGCGCCGCGCAGAGTACTCCTGCAGCATCAAAACCTGCTACACCGCCGGCATCTTCGCAACCTGTGTATTCTTCCAAACCAGCTACTACGCAGCCATCAGGTACACAGCCAGCAGCACCGGCGCAATCAGCGCCAGCGTCTTCGCAACCTGTATACTCTTCCAAACCAGCACCCGCTACTACGCAGCCATCAGGTACACAGCCAGCAGCACCGGCGCAATCAGCGCCAGCGTCTTCGCAACCTGTATACTCTTCCAAACCAGCACCCGCTACTACACAGCCATCAGGTACCCAACCAGCAGCACCGGCGCAACCAGCGCCTGCATCTGAGGAACCAGCGGCGCCTGTAGTAACAACATCTCCTGCGCAACCTGCAGGGGCGCCGTCTCAACCTGCTGACGCTTCAGCAGGAAAGGGAGGCCCTATCAGGGACGGCAACTCATTATATCACGAAGTACAGACGAAAGAAACACTGTATGCCATTGCGAAACGTTACAACGTAACGGTAGAGCAGTTACAGCAATGGAATCATCTGGAAAATTTTGACATCAAAATAGGACAACGGCTTTTGGTCGGTAAAATCTAATCACATAAATCGGAATCGCATGTCTGTTATCCAGGTACATGATAAAAAGTTTGAGCCATACATCAGTGCTGAAAAATTACAGGAGCGCATAAAGGAACTGGCTACTGCACTCAATAATGATCTGAAAGGAGAAAAGCCTTTATTCATCGCTATTCTGAATGGCTCCTTTATGTTTGCTGCAGATATTTTCAAGTACCTCACCATTGAGGCTGAAATATCTTTCATCAAACTGGCCTCTTACAAGGGGATGAAATCCACCGGTAATGTAGTGCAGGCCATTGGTCTCGACGAAGACCTCTATGGCCGTACAGTGGTTATCCTGGAAGACATCGTGGATACCGGCAAGACCCTGAGCCAGTTCCTGCCACAGCTGGAACATCAGCAGCCTAAAAAACTAATGGTCGCAGCCCTGCTTACTAAGCCAGAGGCAATGCAGTATCCGATTAAGATTGATTATCTCGGTTTTTCAGTTCCCAATAAATTCCTGCTGGGTTATGGATTGGATTATGATGGTCTGGGACGGAACCTGCCGGAGATATATAAACTGGTGGAATAATAGAACGTAATTATATGGCCCCGGGTAATGCAATCGCATGTCCCGGGGTTATTTGTATCCGGGCATTACCCCGTGGTTTGTAACTGGCCGTCATCCTGCATTGATCATATTGGATCTCTCCCCACGTCTCCCATCATAATCATCCCTATCCCACAATTCCCCCCTTTCTTTTTCCAATTTTATTATATTTATGTATAACTGATGCAAAACTGATGCAAAGGCTCCTTATGCTGCTTACCAGCTTAATTATCCTTGTACCTGGGAGAGCTCAGAAGATATGGATTTCAGGGGCAGTAGAAGACAGCATCTCCCACAGTCCGCTGCAGGGAGTGATCGTCACAGTAAACAATGATACCGCCAGGGTAATTACGAACCAGTACGGACTTTTTCGCATTGCGGTGCCCTCTCAGGACGCGATACTTTTATTTCAACATGACAAATACTTCCCGAAACGCTTGTCTGCGGGAGCATACAGTCGTATGCTTGTTCAGTTGAGCAGTAAGGACGAGGTCCAGGATGATGTGGTAAAAAAGGCCAAAGCCATCGCCCGGGAACGCTCTTCCAATGGCTCTAATCCCAACTATGGCAATTCCGCTATGGGAACACGTGCCTTCTTTGATGAAACCTATGGGACCCTGTATGAGAATAAGTTCGTCGAAACGGATATAAGGAACACCTCTATGTTCGCTGTAGACGTGGATAGGGCAGCATACAGCAATATCCGGCGTTTTGTAAAGCTAAAAGAAAAGATCCCCGTCAATGCAGTACGCATAGAGGAGATGATGAACTACTTCCATTATCATTATCCATTACCACCTCCTGGCCAGACATTGAAGATTTACAGTAATTATGCTACCTGTCCCTGGGCACCCGACCACCGCTTATTACAGATAGCAGTCCGGGGGAAAGCTGTCAACCTGGATAGCCTGCCTCCCAGCAACCTCGTTTTCCTGATAGATGTATCCGGATCTATGGCCCTGCCGAATAAGCTACCGCTGTTACAGGCGGCCTTCCGTATCCTGGTCAATAACCTGCGCAGCAATGACCATGTGGCGATTGTGGCGTACGCCGGTACGCCGGGTATTATACTGCCCAGTACTCCCGGAGATCAGAAAACGAAGATCCTGAATGCGATAGACTATCTCAGTGCCGGAGGGGCCACAGCCGGGGAGGCCGCCATTAAGCTGGCGTACAAGATAGCGGGAGAGAATTTCATCAGGGAGGGGAACAACCGCGTGATCATGGCGACAGATGGCGACTTTAATGTTGGCCAGACCAGTGATTATGATATGGAGCAGCTGATACTGGGTAAAAAAGAGACGGGGGTACTGCTCACCTGCCTGGGTTTTGGTATGAAAAACTACAAGGATTCCAAATTAGAGACTTTGTCCAGTAAAGGGAATGGCAATTTCGCTTATATAGACAACCTCGAAGAAGCCAATAAAATCTTTGCCCGGGAGTTTGGCGGTACCCTGTTTACCGTGGCAAAAGACGTGCAGGCTGATGTGCTCTTTAACCCGCGCACAGTGAAATCTTACCGGTTGATAGGTTATGAAAACAAAGTAATCAGCGATGAAGATTCGGCTACCGATAAGATATCCGGTGGGATCATCGGGTCAGGTCATTGTGCGGTAGTCATGTATGAGATCGTTCCACAAGATGGAAAAATGGAAAAGGACAGCTTCCTGGCCACCATTCAGTTAGGATACCGGGAAGCGGTGGATACCACCATGAAATACCTGTATTATAAAGTGCCGGGAGAGCTGACCCAGTTCCGGGATGCCTCCGGCGATTTCAGGTTTGCCAGTGCAGTGGCGCTGACAGGATTGTTGCTCAGAAAATCTGCCTATAAAGGAAATGGTACCTGCAATATGGTACTGGACATCGCAAAACGGTCGCTGGACGATGATCCGGGCGGTTATCGCAGGGAATTCATCGTCCTGTTGAAAGAGCTGAAGAAATCTAAGAAAATAGAAGATTAAGCCCCTTAACGCGTGATTTTATAACATTTCCTGATCAGCTTTTGCTGAAAGTCAAACGGTATGGTCTGGGCGGTAATATCTTTTATTTCAGACGCCAGTATACGATCGCTTTCCAATACAAAACGGCGGTAATTGTTACTGAAATAGATAACGCCGCCTGGTTTGGTAGCCCTTAGGACTTTGTTCAGTATGGAGACATGGTCCCGCTGGATGTCCAGGAATTCCTTCATACGTTTGCTGTTGGAGAAGGTGGGAGGGTCGAGTACTACCAGGTCAAACGCTTCTTCAGGAAGGGTATCCAGGTATTGCAGCACATCAGCATGAACAAAGCTGTGTTTGGTCACATCAAAGCCGTTTAGCCGCATATTTTCCTCCGCCCATGCCAGGTAGGTCTTGGAAAGATCTACAGAAGTCACCTGGGAAGCGCCGCCTGCCGCAGCATATACGGAGAAGGAGCCGGTATAGCAGAATAGGTTGAGGACTTTTTTGCCGGCAGCAGCATCTCTGACCATGCCCCGGGTAGTGCGGTGGTCGAGGAACAGGCCGGTGTCGAGGTAGTCAGACAGGTTTACCTTGAAGGAAAGACCGGCTTCCTGTACGGTCATTTCATGGCTTTCGAAAGACAGTTTCTCATATTGATCCTGTCTGCTGGCCTTGCGCTGGCGTTGTTTTACGAAGATCTTCTCCAGGGGCACTTCCAGCACTTTGGATATTACCTCCAGGCTGCTGTCCAGCCAGTTTTCATGTTCTTCTTCCTCCATACCATGCTGGCGCTGGTATTCCGCCACATAAATGTGGTCTTCATACAATTCTATACTGAAAGGAAATTCAGGAATATCATCATCATACACCCTGTAGCAAGTAATATTCTGCCGGCGCGCTGTCTTGCGCAGGTGTTTGAACACCTTTACCAGGCGGTTTTCCAGCATCTGAAGTTTGGACGGATCGAACATGTAACCTGTAAAAGTAAAAAATATAAAAGTAAGAAATACAAAAGGCTGTCTCATCCTGGATGAAACAGCCTTTTATATTTTTATTCAGGTAGCTGCAAACACGCAACTATTAAAAGAATTATCCGCGTAGATCAGCTGAAGATATCCCTTACCTTTTCGAAGAAGCCTTTTTCAGACTTTTCCGGGTTCGGCTTAAAGTTCTCAGAAGACTGGATCTTCTCCAGGAAAGCCTTTTCTTCACTGCTTACCTGCTGAGGGGTCCAGACATTGACATGTATCAGCTGATCGCCTTTCTCGTAAGAATTTACGGAAGGGAAGCCTTTGCCTTTCAGGCGGAAGATCTTTCCGCTCTGGGTACCGGCTGGTATTTTGATTTTCGCTTTACCGTCGATGGTGGGTACTTCCACAGAAGTGCCGAAAACCGCATCAGGGAAGGATATGTAGAGGTCATAAGCTACATTCAGGCCATCGCGTTGCAGTTCAGGATGTGGTTCTTCTTCGATGAGTATGAGCAGGTCTCCGGGAGCGCCGCCTCTTTCGCCGGCATTGCCTTTTCCACTCATGCTCAGTTGCATGCCTTCCTGTACGCCTGCCGGGATGTCGATGCTTACCATTTCTTCGCCATAAACGCGTCCTTCACCTTTACAGTGGCCGCATTTGCTGGTAATGGTCTGTCCCTCGCCATGGCAGGTAGGACAGGTAGTAACTGTCTGCATCTGGCCCAGGAAGGTCTGGGTCACTTTCCTTACCTGACCGGAACCGCCGCAGGTACCGCAGGTCTGGAACGCATTTTTATCTTTGGCTCCCATACCGCCACAGTGGTTGCAGGGAACATATTTTTTAACCTTGATCTTTTTATTCGCACCTTTTGCGATTTCCTCATAGGTAAGACGGATCTTGATGCGGAGGTTGGAACCACGGGTTCCTCTGCCGCGCCTTCCGCCACCACCGCCACCACGGTTGCCGCCAAAAAAGCTGCCGAAGATATCATCTCCGAAGATGTCCCCAAAGTTGGAGAAGATATCATCCATGTTCATATTGCCGCCGTTGAAACCGCCACGGCTTCCCATGCCTGCATGCCCGAAACGGTCATATTGGGCCCGTTTGTCTGTATCGCTCAGCACTTCATAGGCTTCTGCCGCCTCTTTGAATTTCTCCTCCGCTTCTTTATTGTCGGGGTTTCTGTCAGGATGGTATTGCATAGCTACCTTGCGGTAGGCCTTTTTTATCTCATCCTGGGAGGCGGACTTGGCAATACCCAGTATTTCGTAGTAATCTCTTTTGGTAGACATATATCACACTAAGGCCGGCAAATTGCCGGCATGGTTAATGAAAGCATTTCTGTCAGAACGTCACTTATTTCCCAACTATTACCTTGGCATGACGTATCAATTTGTCATTCAGGTAGTACCCTTTCTGCATATCGTCAATTACCTTTCCTTTCAGCTCCTCTGAGGGTGCGGGAATCTCAGTGATGGCATCGTGTAGATCAGGATTAAATTCGGTGTGCAAACTCTCCATAGGTTTAAGGCCCTTGGCTTGCAGGGTCGACTTTAATTTATTGAAAACCAGCGCAACGCCATCTTTTACGGCATTAATGTCGGTAGCATTTTCCAGCTGTTTTGTTGCACGCTCGCTATCATCCAGCACATCCAGCAAAGAAATGATCACTTCTTTGTTGGCCGTCTGCATCAGTTCAATACGCTCTTTGGCAGTACGTTTCTTGAAGTTGTCAAACTCTGCAACCAGGCGAAGGTATTTGTCTCTTATTTCATTGAGCTCCTGTTGTTTCTTATCCAGTTCGCTTTCATCCGCCAAGGCATCGTTGAGGTGTGTGGTGCCGCTCAGATTCTCATCAGCATTAATATCCGGCGTGCCTTTACCATTTTCGGTGTCCTGTCCGTTTGTCTGCATATCTTTTACGTTTTCTTTTATGAAGTAATATTGTCTGCAAAGGTACGTCAGACAATTAACTTGCCAAGATGGAAAGAAAAGACAAATTGACACAAGGGGAGATAATGGCCTCTGATTCCGGTGGAGATGGCCTGCGATTCCCTATCTACAGGCGCTGTAGTCCTGCATTAGCATAGCTATTGTATAGCGTTGGCTATAGAACAGTGCCTGTAATGCTATAGTAGAGCGCCTGTAGGCTATAGTCTCTACCGGATCTCTAAGCTATCTTAAGGCTATCCGGGCCCTAAATTCCCCTTCCTAATCTGTAATTGCCTTACCTTTGCAGCCTGGAAAAAATTGCAATGACCAAAGTTTTTTTAAAGAAAAAGATACAGAACCGTGTGCTGCAGGGCCATCCATGGATATTTGGGAACGAAGTGGGGACGATTGAGGGACCGGTAACCGCTGGCGATACGGTGGACGTATTTACACATCAGGGTTTTTTCATCGGCAGGGGATATATCAACCCCCAATCCCAGATCCTGGTGCGTTTACTTACGCGCGACAAGGATGAGCAGATTGATGCTGAATTCTTCTACCGCAGACTGCTGAAGGCATGGAAATACCGCCAGCAGCTGGGATATGTGGAAAACTGCCGCCTCGTATTCGGAGAGGCTGACGAGATGCCCGCCCTGGTGATCGATAAGTTTAACGACCATTTTGTACTGCAGACGCTGGCATTAGGGATGGACCGCTGGAAAGGCGCCATTGTGGATGCCCTGAACAGGATATTCTCCCCGAAAGGGATCTATGAGCGTAACGATGTACCGGTACGTGAACTGGAAGGATTGCAGCAGCAAAAGGGCTTTTTAAGCGCTCCTTTCGACACAAACGTGATTATCAATGAGAATGGTCTGAAATTCCATGTAGATATCGAAAATGGTCAGAAAACGGGCTATTTTCTCGATCAGCAGGATAACCGTCGTGCCATCCAGCATATTGTGAAAGACGCCGATGTACTGGAAGCATTCTGCTATACCGGTACCTTCTCCTGTCACGCAGGTCATTACGGGGCAAAAAGTGTACTGGGACTGGATATTTCAGAACATGCCGTAAATACCGCCCGCAGGAATGCTACCCTGAATAACCTGGATGACGTATGTAAGTTCCAGGCAGTCAATGCATTTGACGTACTGAAGCAGTGGACGCGTGAAGAGAAGAAATTTGATGTGGTGATCCTGGACCCGCCGGCCTTCACTAAAAGCCGTGAAAACATCCAGAAGGCTATTACCGGGTATAAGGAGATCAACCTGCGTGGTATGAAGCTGCTGAAGCCGGGAGGATTCCTGGTAACGGCCTCCTGTACCAACCTGGTGCCGCCATCCCTTTTCCTGGAGATCATCGATATGGCTGCAAAGGACGCTAAAAAGAAGCTGCGTCAGGTGACCTTCCAGACCCAGGCGCAGGACCACCCGATCCTGTGGAATATCGAGAATACCACTTACCTGAAATTCCTCATTGTAGAAGTACAATAATGTATATAAAAAAAGGGGCCCGTTCTGCACGGACCCCTTTTTTATTATAAGTAGTTAAAAGGAAATATCTAATGAATTACTTGACTACGTTGAATTTACCAGATTCTACCAGGTTGCCCTGACGATCTCTCAACTGGAAGATATATACGCCACTGTAATATTTATCCAGTTCAACTGTAGTACGTGTGTTCAGATTTTTGAACTGATCTATTCTTTTCCCCAGGAAGTTAAAGACAATAAGATCATAACCTTGCTCGTTATTGTTCTGGATTTCGAAATTGATCCTGCTGGTGGCCGGGTTAGGATATAGCTTCACGATCTTACTACCTCCATCGGAAAATGGAGAAGTTTTAGCGCTTTGTGCCCGTCCCACTAGGGATGCAAGGCAAAGGAAGCAAGTAAGTAATAGCGTAGAGGTTTTCCACATACCCGTAAAGATAAAGATTTTTTCAAATATCAGTCGATTTATTTCACAATATCACCTATGTAAAAATAACAAATGGTAAGCCAAAAACGAAGGCTTACCATAGTTTTTTTAAAAAATTTAACGCTTTTTGAAAACTTTTATTGCAGGCTGCCAAGCGTATTTTTAACAGCTTCAAAATCAGGCAGATCGCTGGCGGTTTCTAACACCTGTGCATATCTGATTATTCCCTCCTTGTCCACCACAAAAGCTGCCCTTTTTGAAACACCTTTCAGGTCCAGCGCAAATGTTTCATAAAAAGCACCGTAAGCCTGTGAAGCTTCCTTATTAAAGTCTGACAACAGTGGGAAATTCAGGTTTTGATCCGCCCTGAACTTGTTCAGTGTGAAAGGCGAGTCCACAGATATTCCCACTATTGCTGAATTCAAACCATTATAGGTCGCTATATTGTCTCTCATACTGCAAAGTTCTGCGGTACAGACACTGGTAAAGGCCATCGGGAAAAATAGGATGACCAGGTTCTGTCCTTTAAAATCCTCCAGGGAAACTTTCTGCTTGTCAGTACTCACCAGAGTAAAGGCAGGAGCTTTTGCACCAACTGTTACGTTCATCTGTTTATCTGTTTACATGATTAAAGTCAGACGTAAAGATAACAATTGGTGCAACAATCAGAACCTTGGACAGCGTATACTTTCCAGCGTACTGTTCCTGCCGTTGCGGAACCCTTTGAATACCAGCGATACCTCAAAACCTCCGAAGCTGTTACTGGCGGTCTTCAACTTGGAGATATTCGCATCATAGGTCACGCCGATCTCGTATTTATCCATATCGAGACGGAAAGAGGGGATGATCGCATCCTTATAACGCATATAGGCTCCGAAATAAAATGCTCTTGTACTTTCCAGTCCGTCGTCATACAGGCTGTAGCCCAGCAATGCCCCACCCAGGTATTCTGAGTAGGCGCCCATATGGATCTCATTGTACTGGGCGATGAATTTCAGCCTTTCCTCCAGCGGGAAGGTGATCCCCGCGTTAAAGGTGAACTTGGGGTCCAGGGCGATGGTTGCATCCTTGTAGAAGGACAGCTTTGGACGGTTAAAATGGAACAGGGCTGCACCAATATAATAGGTGACCTGCTCATCTGCACCCAGGGTGCTGTTGAAGCTGATACCCGCACCTGCATCCAGGTAAGAATATCCGCGCAGCGCCAGCCTGCCCTCTTCGCCTGTAGCCGCCGTAGGGTCGAACTGACCGCCGGTATACTGGTTGTTGAAAGTCAGCTTGGTTGCGTCGAACTGCCGCTGTACAATACCACCGGTAAAGCCCACCGACAGGAACATACTTTTGTCCTCGCTCAGGGATTTGTGGTAATTGATAGCCGGCAATGCCTGTACCGATTGCAGACGGGCTGTACCCGCCCTGTCGTATGTGAACTGTATGCCTGCAGTCACAAAATCTTCACTGCTCCCCACAGGGAACTTCATTTCGGCGCTTAATGCACCTGTCTGGTATGGTATAGTAACGCTGTTCCATTGATTCCTGTATACGGCCTGTATCCTGTAGTCTCCATTAAACAGACCTATCAGTGCCGGATTACGTAAGATCGGTGTTTCATAAAACTGGGACAGGTGAATGTCCTGTGCTACCAGTGATTGTGTGCCGCAAAGGCTCAGTGCCACTAACAGTTTTCTACAATTCATTCTCATGCTGGCAAGTTTTAAATTCATATGGTTGTTGATGAGATGCTGGCAGGTATAGCTTACCTGACCAGCATTACATTTCCTTTTAGGGTGAAAGTTTCGTTTGAGTCGCAAACCAGTTCTGCCACGTAAATAAACACGTCCGGATTCACTGGCTGGCCATTCACACGACCATCCCATCCATATGCCGGATCCTCTACATTAAAGTTGGTCCTTTCAAATACCTGTTGGCCCCAACGGTTGTATAACCTGAATGATTTGACAGTTTTTACGCCCTTACCCCTGATGTAGAAGATGTCGTTCGCGCCATCGCTATTTGGAGTGAAGGTGTTCGGCAGGAATATAGCACCTGATGAACATACCAGTTTGATGGTAACATCATCGATAGTTGTACATCCGTAAGCGTTAGTCACTTTTACACTGTAAGTGGTATTTTCTCTTGGCGTTGCTACTGGTGTAAGGCAATCCACGCAGCTCAGCGAGGTAGCCGGCCACCATTCTATCTGTGTAATATCGCTGCTGCCTGTTACCGGTAACTGCACCGCGGTACCTGACGGCACCTCCATATCCGCGCCTGCATTTACAACAGGGGCCGGATGTACAGTAACAGTAGATGATAGGGTGTCAGTAAAACAATTGTCGTTACCATATCCTATTAACTGGTAAGTGATGGTCGAATCCGGAGTAGCCATCGGGTTGGCGATGTCGGTATTACTCAGGCCTGTTGCAGGTGACCATTTATAAGTAAGAGCGCCTGCAGCATGTAACTGTACGGCTCCTCCCGGACAGATATCTCCATCATTCACGGTTAAAGTGAATGGCTGTGATACGGTTACTTTAATATCTCCCTGAGCGCTACAACCGGCAGTGTTCACAGCTACTACGTGATAGGTAGTGTCTATATCAGGTGTAACAACCGGAGAAGCACTCTTGATATCTGAAATGTTATAGTCTGTCCAGGTAATATCCACACCAGCCTGTGTATTAGCCTGCAGTGTGACGGACTGGCCGCGGCAGATGCTGGCTGCAACCGGTGTTGGCGATAAGGTCGGATAAGCCTCTATCTGTACATTCTCAGTGGCAGTATCACTACAGAGACCACTGGCTGTGGTGATAATCAATTGTGCCGGGAAAATGCCAGCCTGTGGATAAGTAATGGCTGGCGGTGTCTGTACATTATACTGCTGATTATTAGTGGTCCAGTTCCAGGTCGTACCCGGCAGGTTCCTGGTGTCCGTACCCACCAGCTGTACCGGCTGACCGACGCAGACAGGCGTAACCGGCGCTATCTGGGCTACAGGTTTCGCTTCTATATCTATCTGCATGGTGGTATCCTTCACACAGCCATAATAGCTGGTAGCAGTCAGTGTTACAGTGTAAGAACCCGGTGCAGTATAGATGAAAGTTGGTTTAGGACCGGTAGCCACATCATCTGTGCGGCCAGATACACCAAAGTCCCATACATAGGTAGCCGCCATGCCATCATCAATAGAAACACCCTTGGTGGAATCGCTGAATACTACAGTTCCTCCGTCACAAGCCTGGGTCACATCTGCGCTGAAAGCGGCAGTGATCCTGTCTACTGTTATTTTCGGATTACCTGCTGCCGGTACTGTACATCCACGGGCGTCTTCCAGCAATACTATCGGGTAGTATACCCCTTCTTTCTGATAAGTATAAGATGGAGAAGCAGGAGTGGTGGTACGTACGGAGTAACCGTCTCCAAAGTCCCAGATGAATCGCTGTGCAGTTGCCGATACAGCTGTCATGCTAGCTGTCAGCGGCCAGCAGCCTGATTGAGGAGTTACAGTGAAACTACCGTCAGGACCTGCAATCGTGATGTCTTTAGGGCCGGCAACTGGGCTTGCACAACCACCTTCTGAGTAAACGGTTAATGTAACCGGGAAGGTGCCGGGCCTGATATAGTTATGTATTGGATTGTCTTCGTCTGATGCACTACCGTCTCCGAAGTCCCAGGAAGTTTTCAGATAATCGGAAGAGCGGTTGGTGAATTGTACCGTAACCGGCGGACAGATATCTCCCGCTACATTCGGGAAGGTAAAGTCTGCGATCGGATTAGGTACTTTCAGGAAATCTGTAGTGGATACATTAGCCGTACAACCGTTAGGGCTTGTTATATCCAGTGTTACCGTATATGTTCCAGGTACGGTATAGATATGTGCCGGATCTTTATCTGTGCTGGTGCCGCCATCTCCGAATGTCCATGCATAGGTCAGTGGCTCCGTCACAGAAGTATTTTCAAACTGGAACGGTACATTCAGACAGGCAATGTTGCTTGCTGCCTTAAAGCCCGCGGTTATGTCCGGGATTATAGCGCTCTGGGTAGAGGTGCTTGAACAACCAGTGTTATCGTTTACCGTCAGTGTTACTGTGAAGGTATCGGTCACGCTGTAAGTATGGGTGATGTTTATCGGCTGGGTGTTATAAACTACCGGAGCTGTACCATCACCAAAATCGAATGTCCAGGAAACGATTGTATTGCCGGCGCGGGTGGTAGACTGGTCGGTGAAACTAACCGGTTGGTCTTTACACTGGCGTGGATCGATGACGAATTTTGATACAGAACCGTTAACATCTACTCTCAGCGGATCAGACAGATGCGGACAACCGTTCACGTCATTGGCTGTATAGATAACATTGTAAGTGCCTGTATTTTTGTAAGTAACTACTGGTCTGCTGGTACCGCTACCGGTCCTTCCGTCGCCGAAATCCCATCTGAAGGAAGTAATGGTGCCGGGAGGGAAAGGATCTACACTGAGGGCTGTCGAAGTACCCAGACAAACCACATTCGGAGTAGCGTAGATCACTGGTTTTAATGTGATGACCCTTACTATAGCAGAGAAAGTGGAAGTACAGGTACCGTTGGATACGCTCAGCACAACGGTGTAAGTACCATCTGCAGTATAGGTATGCGAAGGAGACGGTGTAGTAGAGGTAGTGCCGTCGCCGAAGTCCCATGAATAGGTGCCTACAATGCCGGTACCCCAGTTGGTTTGATCGGTAAATGCCCGTACAAAAGGATTGGCACAATCTACAGGGCCTATCGCGAAGTCGGCGATCGGTGCAAATGTTTCAATGTAATCAGTTTTGGTCAGGCTCTGTGAACAACCGTTGTTGGTAATAGTCAGTGTCACATCATGCATACCGATCGTATTGAAGACGTAGGTAGGATTTCTCACTGACGAAGTACCCGGAGCGCTACCGTTTTCCTCAAATGTCCACAGGTATGTTAAACCACCTATAGCAGGGGTGGAGAGATCGGTAAAGGTATATATGGTTGGCTGACAACCGCTGTTTTGATTAACTGTAAAGTCAACATTGATAGGACTGCCGGCCCTTACATCGTAGGTGGCAGTCTGCGTACAACCTGTTTGAGTTGTAATAGTCAGGTTCACCGTATATCGGCCCTGTGTAGTGTACACATGTGACGGCGTAGGAGCGGTAGATGTAGTGCCATCTCCGAAATTCCACGCATATGATACAACAGGGTCTGGGCTTACAATGGTAGTACCGAAAGTTGCATTCAGCGGCACACAACCTCTGCTGGTACCGGTAATAGCAAGTGTTGGCTTCTTGATGGAAATAGAGTTGAGAGCAGAATCTTTACAACCTGCTGCACTGATAGCCACTACTTTTACATTGTAGGTACCCTCTGCAGTAAAACTATGCAGTGGGTTCCGCAGATTACTGGTAGTGCCATCTGCAAAGTCCCATGCCCAGGTAGTAGCGCCGGCGCCGGAAGGCGTGAACTGCACATTTACCGGTACGGAGCAGGCGGCCGATGGCGACATGGTGAAATTGATGGTCGGAGGAGCAGAAATAGTGAAGTTCCGTGTAACCGTAGCTTCACAGCCATCCGCAGAGATAGATTTCAGCGTAACGGAATAAGGGCCCGCAGTGGTGAAGGCTTTTACCGCATCTACTGTATTCTGTACCGTACCATCCGAGAATGTCCAGGTAGCAGACACCGGAGCCGGCAGAGTGGTATTTTTAAAGGTCGCACTGGCATTGGTACAGGCTTGCTGAATGGTAAAATCTGCTGTTGCAGTAGTTACCACGATGTAGTCTGGCGCAGTATAAGTCTGCGTACAGCCATCCGCAGTGGTAGCTGTCAGCTTTACTGTAAAAGTGCCGGTGGTCGTGTAATCATGGCTCGGATGCTGGACCGCACTGGTTGCCCCGTCACCGAAGTCCCATAGGTAGGTGACTGCCGGTGGTACACCTACGGTGTTTAAACTGGTAGTGTTGGTAAAATTGACGGTCGTCGGTGCACGGCATCCGCCCTGGTTGTTGCTTGTAAATGATACCTGCGGGGTAGCATTTATTTGCAGCGTCGCTGAGCCACTGTTTGTACAACCGAAGCTGTTAGTAACAATTGACGTCGCTACAATGCTGCCTCCCTTGTCGTATAAATGGGTAGCAGTAGAGCCGGTAGCTCCGTTGCCATCCCCAAAGTCCCAGTTGATGCTGGAAATGCTACCATCCCCGGCCGTCGACTGGTCAGTGAATGTTACATTTAGTGGCGTACAACTGGTAATCGGCGATGTAGCAAAAGCTACAGTCGGCTTATTGTATACGTTCACTACATGTTGGGTGGAGCTAACCTGTCCATTGGGAAAAGTTACCGTAAGCGTCACCGTGAAATTACCAGGTCGATTGAACGAACGTGTGGGATTCCATAACGTGGATGTTGCGCCCCCGTCCCCAAAATCCCATGAGGCTGTACCGACAGGGCTTGACTGATTTAAAAACTGTACGAACACTGCCCCGCAACCACTCCAGTTGTCGGCGGTAAAGGCTACAGTGTTCTGTGCTTGCGCTTTGGCGCCTGAAAGCAGAAATAGCACTGTAAAGCATGACAATGCATACCAGAAGTGCTTAAATTGGCGTAGGTATTGGTGTTTCATTTTCCGGATATGGCCGTTGTCTTTTTTGACGTCAGCACAGGGTGAAAAATAAATGTGTAAAAAATAAAAAAATAAATAATGCGAATAAAATACTGATCCGTAAAGATTAAAACGTAAACTTTGCATAAGTAGTCCAGGGGCTGTCCCAAAATCACACTAAAGTTATTCCAACGCAGCACTTAACGAACAATTTACGGATGCACAAGCTCAACAATATATAGCAAAAATATGATTTATAAATGTTATACATACGTGGCACTGGTAGGTTTACTTATTTCAGTAATGAGTAGTGTAAGCGCACAACAGGTGGATGTGCCTGTATTTCAGCAGTCTATACAGAAAAAGGATGCACAGGTATTTGATGTAAGGACAGCCGGAGAATTTAATACCGGTCACCTGCACAATGCATTGCAGGCAGACTATACGAAGAAGCAGGAGTTCGTCGAAAGAGTACAATATCTTGACAAACAACAAACTATATACGTATATTGTTTAAGCGGCGGCAGAAGTGCAGCAGCAGCCAGCTGGATGCGGGAAAACGGCTTCCGGGAGGTTATTGAACTGAAGGGTGGGATCAATGCCTGGAAGCAGGCAGGGCTGACTGTAGAGGGCATTACCGACCAGCAACAGATGAGCGTAGATACTTTTCACACGGCAATTGCTTCAGGGGATGTGCTCGTAGATGTAGGGGCTGAATGGTGTCCTCCCTGCCGGAAGATGGAACCAGTCATACAGGCGTACCTGAAAGAAAATAAGACAGTTAGCCTGTTAAAGGTGGATGGAGGGCGTGACCGCCAGGTCATGCAGGCTATAAACGCCACTTCCCTGCCAACCTTTATTCTTTACAGGGACGGCAGGGAAGTGTGGCGAAAACAAGGTGTATCCAATACCTTATAAGCTGTAGATGTCGCCGAACTTTTGGGTGGCATACTCCAGGAAGTACTTGAAATCCAGCGGCTTGCCGGTTATTTTCTCACACAGTTCATTGGACGTATAATAGCGGCCATGACGATGTACCTGCTGACGCAACCAGGTCAGCAGGTCTTCATATTTACCACCGGCAATCTGACCGGACAGTCCGGGGATCTGTTGCTGTGCGGCCGTAAAGAACTGTGCCGCATAAAAACTGCCAAGGGAATAAGTAGGGAAATAACCAAAGCTGCCATGCGACCAGTGGATGTCCTGTAAAACACCCTGGGTGTCATTGGGAACAGTTACATGCAAGAATTCCTTATAATAGGAATTCCATATCTCACGAAGGTCTTTTGTCTGATAAGTGCCTTCCAGTAATCCTTTCTCAATTTCGTATCTCACCATCACGTGAAAGTGATAGGTCAGTTCATCAGCTTCTGTTCGGATGAGGGATGGCTGTACCAGGTTAATGGCTTTATAGAAGTCCTGCACACTTACATTACCCAGGTTATCAGGAAATAACTGCTGTAACTGTGGATAATGATGCTGCCAGAAAACAAGACTGCGGCCTACATTATTCTCCCAGAGTCTGGATTGTGACTCATGAATACCCAGGCTGGCAGCCTCGCCGGAAGGCAGTCCGTAGGCAGCTGTATCAAGCCCCTGTTCATACAAGGCATGGCCTCCTTCATGAATACAACTCCAGGTCATATTCCCAAAATCATTCTCATCTATACGGGTAGTCACCCTCACGTCCTGAGGACTGAAGCTGGTAGTAAACGGGTGTTCTGATACATCCTGTCTGCCAGCAGCCATATCATAGCCCATGGCTTTCAGTAGCTGGATGCCGAATTCCCATTGACGATTGCGGTCGTAGTGGAAATGCAGGAAATCTTTCTTCACCTGCGGCTGCTGTTCAATGCTGCGCAGCAGGGGAGTCAGCGCTGTTTTAACATCGCTGAATATTTTGTCCAGCATGGTAGTAGTGGCGCCTTTCTCATATTCATTCAGCAGGGCATTATAAGGATGACCTTCATAACCCAGGATGTCTGCTTCCCTTCTTTTCAGTTCTACCATCCTGTTCAGCACAGGTTGAAAGACAGCATAATTGCCTTCCCTCCGGGCATTGATCCAGGCATGATAACATTCGTTGGTGGTCTGCGACATTTCTGTCACAAAGCTGGCCGGGTATTTTTTATTTTTCTGGTAATCCTCCAGTGATAAAGTAATGTTCTTCGCCGATACAGTATCCAGGGTTTCTTTTTCCTTGTTAAGTGTTTCCAGCAGGTCGCCCAGTTGCGGGGCAGTGAATAGTTCATGGGAAATTGTACTGAGCGTAGTGATCTGTTGTCCGCGGAACGCAGCCCCTTTCTCCGGCAGATAGGTTTCCTGATCCCAGCTAAGTACGGCAATCGCATTCCGGATATCAGCGATCTGTTGCATCTTGCCCTTATATGCTTCGTATTGGGTTATTGTAGATGAGGTCTGTGCCATGCTTTTGATTTTGTGCAAAAGTAGGGGTAAATTACCGTCGATATGAAGATCAGGGATATTACCAATGCCATAGCGGCATTTGCACCATTACAATACCAGGAAAGTTACGACAATGCCGGATTGCTGTTTGGCAGCCCGGATTGGGAAGTGACCGGCGTGTTACTAACGCTGGATGCTACCGAAGCCGTAATAGAAGAGGCTATTGCCAGGAACTGTAACCTGGTGGTGGCTCATCATCCTATTGTTTTCGGGGGACTGAAAAAGATCAACGGCAATAACTACGTAGAACGGGTGGCTATTAAAGCCATCAAAAATGATATAGCCGTTTATGCCGCCCATACCAACCTGGATAATGTAAGGAACGGGGTCTGCGAGATGATGGCCCGGAAGCTGGCCTTGCAGCAGTGCAGTGTACTGTCGCCTAAAAGGGAGCTGCTGCGCAAACTCTATACATTTGTGCCACAGGCGGATGCAGAAAAGTTGCGTAACGCCCTCTTTGCAGCCGGCGCCGGACATATTGGCGCTTACAGTGAGTGCAGTTACAATGTGGAAGGAACAGGCACTTTTAAAGGGGGAGAAGGTACCAACCCTCATGTGGGCAAGGTCGGAGAGCGTCACCATGAGGCGGAAACAAAGGTGGAGGTGATATTTCCAGTATATTTGGAACAATATGTGATCAGGGCATTACTTGATAATCATCCGTACGAAGAAGTGGCTTACGATATTGTGAAACTGGAAAATGCATATGGAGAGGTCGGATCTGGGCTGGTGGGATACCTGAAAGAGGCGATGGATGAGGAAACTTTCCTGAGCTGGGTGAAACAGCAGTTCGATACGGGATGTGTGAGATATACGCCGCTCAGGGGAAAGCCTGTTAAAAAGGTGGCCCTCTGCGGAGGAGCGGGTAGTTTCCTGCTGAAAAAGGCGATATCTGCAGGGGCAGATGCTTATATTTCAGCTGATTTTAAATATCATGAATTTTTTGATGCTGAAAATCAGATAGTTATAGCGGATGTAGGACATTTCGAGAGTGAGCAGTTTACGGTTGAATTATTTTATCATATATTGACCGAAAAATTCCCTAATTTTGCGCCTCTTAAATCTACAATTCGTACAAATCCGGTAAATTACTTATAAAAACATACATGGCTACTGTAAAAGAATACTCCGTAGAAGAAAAATTGGCGTCTGTACTTAGGCTACAGAAGATGGACTCCAGACTGGATGAAATCCAGGTGTTGAAGGGAGAGTTGCCAATGGAAGTAAAGGATCTGGAAGATGAGATCGAAGGGTTGAACACCCGTCTGTCTCATGTAGAGGACGAGATCCGCGGCATCCAGGACTTTATTGCCAACAAGAAGGCGGCAATTAAAGAGTCAGAGGCCCTGATGAAGAAATACGAGAAGCAACAGGATAACGTTAAGAATAATCGTGAGTTCGAAGCTATCACCAAAGAGATCGAAATGCAGTCGCTGGAGATCAAACTGGCTGAGAAGCATATTAAAGATGCGAACGAAGAGGTAAAGGACAAGAGCCGTAACCTGGATAGTGCCAAGAAGGCGATTGCTGACAAGGAGTCTAACCTGAAGCACAAGAAAGGTGAACTGGAAAAGATCATCGCTGAAACTGAGAAAGAAGAGAAAGGTTTCCGCAAACAGAGCGATGAAGCCCGTACCAAGGTAGAAGCCCGTTTGCTGGCTGCTTACGAGAAGATCCGCAGCAACTACCGCAACGGTCTGGCTGTTGTAACTATCTCCCGCGATTCCTGTGGTGGTTGTTTCAACGCTATTCCTCCTCAACGCCAGGCTGAGATCCGTCAGCGTAAGAAGATCATCGTTTGCGAACATTGTGGCCGTATCCTGGTTGACAATGATCTGGAAGCAACCGTGACTATCTAATAGTGCGATATACCTTATTTAAATAGTATAGCAAAGTCCCGGCTCTATGCCGGGACTTTTACATTCAGGCCGGAAGGAAGTGTTAAAATTTGGTTTGGAATTTGGTTAGATAGGCCTGGAGTTAATAATCAGATATCTTTGTTTCATGCGCACATTATTCCTGCTGGCATTAATTTTAAGTATTTCGTTTTCGGTTACAGCACGGCAAAAGGTCTTCGACTTCAATATCCGTTGTCAGCAAGCCTATGACGCTATTATGCAGTTGCGTCTTGACGCTGGAACAGCCCTGTTGGAAGAAGAAAAAAAGACGCACCCGGATAACCTCATCCCGTATTTCCTGGAAAACTATGTTGATTTCTTTACCCTCTTTTTTAATGAAGACGCGACATTGTATGTACAGAGAAAGCCACTCAGGGCTGAAAGGCTCGCACGTATGGAAGAAGGCCCCGCCAACTCGCCTTATTATCTTTACACCCAGGCCGCGATCCGCTTCCAGTGGGGGATGATCCGTGTGAAGTTCAGTGAACGCTGGGATGCCGTCTGGGATATCCGTAAGGCATATATACTGTTAAAGGATAATCAGAAAAAATTCCCCCAGTTCCTGCCCAACGATATGCTGGCAGGATCCATGCAGACCGTCTTTGGTACCATCCCGGAAGGATTCCGCTGGATATCCAATACACTTGGAATGAAAGGAAGTATCCGTGAGGGTATGCAACTGGTACAACAGGTGATAGACAGTAATACGGAAGTGGCCAGGTTATTCAGGGAGGAAGCCTGTTATTACTACTGCTACCTGAAATTATTCATAGAGAACAAGCCGGAAGACGTCTGGGGATTTATCCAGAAATATAAGCTGGATACTAAAAATAATTACCTTTTCGCCCTGATGGTGGCCAATATTGCAATGAATAACCAGAAGGCCTCACTGGGTATTAAAGTATTGACAGAGCGGAATGACAGTGTACAGTATGAAGAGATCCCATACGTATATTATCTGTTGGGACAATTGAAACTGTGCCGGCAAGACGAAGATGCAAATGTCTACCTGCTGAAATTCATAGACCGCTTTAAAGGAAAGTTCTATCTCAAAGAAGGGCTGCAACGTCTTAGCTGGTATTATTACCTGCATAATAATATGGATGCCGCCAATAAATACCGTAATATGATCCTCTCCAGGGGGAATACGGAAACCGATGCGGATAAGCAGGCATTAAAAGACGCCAAAAGTGGTAAATGGCCGAATCCTTTATTGCTGAAGGCGCGTCTGCTGAGCGACGGAGGCTATTTCTCTGATGCACTGAAACTGTTGCAAACGAAGAAAGCAGCTGATTTCGGAACCATGGAAGAAAAGCTGGAATATGCCTACCGTCTGGGCCGCATCTATGATGAAATGGGCCAGGACGATAATGCCATCATCATGTACGAGGTAACGGTGCGGACGGGATCGAACAGGCCGGAATACTTTGCGGCCAGGGCTTCCTTACAGATGGGATATATCTATGAGAAAAGGAATGATAAGGCTAAAGCGCAGAAATGTTATCAGACCTGCCTGGATATGAAAGGACATGACTATAAAAATTCACTCGATCAGCGGGCAAAGGCAGGCTTGCAACGTTTAAATGGTGGTTGAGCCTGTCACTACGCAAATACAGTTCGTAATATGTGTATTAATTTGCGGAATAATCCAATGTGATATATTCGTATTTCCAATACTCCTTATGCTACAGAAACTAACTATCAAGAATTACGCGATCATTGATCACCTGGAGGTGGATTTCTCCGGCAACCTGAATGTCATTACAGGGGAAACAGGTGCAGGTAAGTCGATCGTGCTGGGTGCGTTGTCATTAATATTGGGAGAGCGTGCAGACCCGGGAATGTTGCTTGACAAAGAAGCAAAGTGTGTGATAGAGGGTGCATTTAAAGTTAAAAAATCGCAGGTGGCGGCATTCTTCCAGCAGTACGAACTGGACATGGAAGATCAGCTGATCATCCGCCGGGAGATCAGTGCTGCCGGAAAGTCACGTGCGTTTGTCAATGATACGCCTGTTAATCTGAACCAGCTTACAGAGTTAAGTCAGTACCTGGTAGACCTGCATCAGCAGTTTGATACGCTGGAACTGGAAAAGTCCGATTTCCAGCGGGAAGTACTGGATGCACTGGTGAACCAGCCGGCCCAGTTGCAGCAGTACCAGCAGCAGTTCCAGCGCTATTCCCAGGTACAGCGTCAGCTGAAACAGCTGAAAGACCAGCGGGACAGCGCCAATAAAGAACTGGACTATAATAAGTTCCTGCTGGATGAACTGTCGGATGCCGCATTTGCACCTAACGAGATCGAAGAGCTGGATGCAGAACTGAAAGTATTAAGCCATGCGGAAGAGATCCGTAACACGCTGAGCCGTGTATATTTCCAGCTGAATGAAGATGAGCAGCCTATCCTCCAGCAACTGAAACAGATACAGTCTTCCGTACAGGCACTGGCTGCTTTCCATAAAGACGCTCCGGCGGTAGCGGAGAGACTGCAATCTGCCTATGTGGAACTACAGGATATTTCCTCAGAAATAGGCCATATGAACGACCAGGTACAGTTTGACGGCGCACGTATAGAACTGGTGAATGAGCGGCTGTCAATGGGCTATAAACTGCTGAAAAAGCATGGTGTGCAGACCACGGCAGAACTGTTGCAGATCCAGGAGAAGCTGACAGGCAGTGTGGAAGGTGCATTGAACCTGGATGAAAAGCTGGCGGCCCTGGAAACCGAACTGGAAGCATTGAAGGCCGTCCTGCAGCAGCAGGCAGATACGATTACGGCTGCACGTGTGGCAGCCGCGGCGCCTTTTGAAGAAAAGGTGAATGTCCTGCTGGCACAGGTAGGTATGCCGAATGCCCGCCTGAAAGCCTCAATTGCACAGGGAGGACTGAACCCTTACGGTCAGGATACTATTGAATTCCTCTTCGACGCCAATAAAAGCGGACAGTTTGCGCCTATCAGGAAGGTAGCTTCCGGTGGTGAGCTGAGCAGGCTGATGCTGTGTATCAAATCGCTGGTGGCCCAGTCAGTAGCCCTGCCTACACTGATATTCGATGAAATTGATACCGGTATCTCCGGGGAAGCAGCCCGTCAGGTCAGCTTTATCATGGAAGATATGGCCCGTGGTCATCAGATCATTTGCATCACTCACCAGCCGCAGATCGCAGGTAAAGCGGATGCCCACTACTTTGTGTTCAAGGATGCCCGTGATGGTAAAGTAACCACCAACGTAAGGCTGCTGACAAGGGAAGAGCGCATCAATAAAATTGCCCAGATGCTGAGCGGGGAGAAGCCAACGGCAGCAGCACTTGAAAATGCAAGGGAGCTGGTGAAATAGCTAATCAATTGATCGCTTTTCAATTAATCTTTTTTTTTCAACTATAACAGCTATTTTTGCCGAAATTAATTTTTGAACCCAATGGCTCATAACTTATTAAAAGGAAAAAAAGGTATCATATTTGGTGCGTTGGACGAGAAGTCTATGGCTTGGAGCACAGCATTACGCTGTGTGGAAGAAGGCGCCGAAATTGTGCTGACCAATGCTCCTATAGCATTACGTATGGGAGAGATCAACAAACTGGCTGAATTGTGTAAGGCTCCTGTTATACCCGCTGATGTTACCAATATGGATGATCTGAAAAACCTTTTCACTAAATCCATGGAGCATTTTGGCGGCAAAATAGATTTCATACTGCACTCCGTGGGTATGAGTATCAATATGCGTAAAGGCAGATCTTACACCGACCTGGATTATGATTTCTCTCACAAAACATTCGATATCTCAGCTATGTCCCTGCACCGCGTACTGCAGACTGCATACCAGCTGGATGCTTTGAATGAATGGGCTTCCGTAGTGGCGCTGACCTACATCGCTGCTCAGAGAGTGTTCCCTGACTATAGCGAAATGGCGGATGCCAAGTCCATGCTGGAATCAGTAGCACGCAGCTTCGGTTACCACTATGGTTTCAAGAAGAAAGTACGTGTGAACACGATCTCCCAGTCTCCTACCAAAACAACAGCAGGTGGCGGTGTGAAAGGTTTCGATGGTTTCATCGGTTATGCAGAGAAAATGAGCCCGCTGGGTAACGCTACTGCACAACAGTGTGCTGACTACTGTATCGCAATGTTCTCTGATCTGACAAAGATGGTAACCATGCAGAACCTGTTCCATGATGGTGGTTTCTCATTTACCGGTGTATCTGCAGAGGTAATTGAGCAGATGGAAAAGTAATCAGTCGTAACAACATAAATAAAAAGCCGTGAAGAGGAATACTCCTTTTCACGGCTTTTTATTTATCATTTTATCGCAAGTAGCTTGCGGTTAAAGTATGGGACTGCGGTCGGCTACTTAGCCAGGGCCTGATAAGTAGCCAAGGATACTGACATTATCTATCTCACGCCGTTTCTGCCCGCGGCAAATGATACATGTCATAACCCTACGTTATTTATAATACGAAAACGTATCCGGCTTCGGATAGGTAAGGAGAAGAATGGTTTTTGGGGGCATACAATCTCAGTTCACTCCGTGCTCTTTCTACTGACCAGGTGTAATATTTTTGATCAGGATATAAAAAAAGCCGTTCCTCCTAAGAAAAGGAACGGCTAAACTTTTTAAGCATAGGCGAATTGCTGAGGCAACAATAATGGAAAATAATCCGTCTAATACTCATCTTCGTTGAAGAAAAAGTCGTCTTGCGACGGGTAATCAGACCAAATATCTTCTATTCCCTCATAAATTTCCCCTTCGTCTTCCAGTTCCTGCAGATTCTCTATCACTTCAATCGGTGCACCGGATCGGATGGCGTAATCTATTAATTCGTCTTTCGTAGCTGGCCATGGAGCATCCTCCAGGTATGAAGCTAATTCTAAGGTCCAGTACATGTTATCGAAATTTTTACTTTCTGAATTTTCGCAAAAGTATTATTTAATTTGAAATAAACAACTATTACTATTTTAAAGGTTAAATTACTTTTCTTTGAGTATGCTAACCGCACGCAATCTTACCAAAAATTATTCCAACTTACACGTCCTGAAAGGAGTAAGTATATCCGTATCCAAAGGAGAGATCGTTACTATCGTAGGGTCTTCCGGTGCAGGCAAAAGTACTCTTTTGCATATACTCGGTACGCTGGATACCCCTAGTTCCGGGGAAATCTGGCTGAATAACGTTAACCTGGGTCTTCTGAAAGGGAACGCATTGGCTGATTTCAGGAACAAACATATGGGTTTTATCTTTCAGTTTCACCACCTTTTACCGGAGTTTACTGCTTTAGAAAACGTATGTATCCCGGGGTATATTGCAGGTACCCGCAAAGCGCAGGTAAAAGAAAGGGCAGCCTTCCTGCTGGAAACCCTGGGCTTGTCAGGCAGGCTGGAACACAAGCCGAACCAGTTATCAGGAGGGGAGCAGCAACGTGTAGCAGTTGCCAGGGCGCTGATCAACCAGCCGGATATCGTCATGGCCGATGAACCTACAGGCAACCTGGACTCCAAAAATGCCAGGGAGCTGCATCAGCTGTTCATTGAACTGCGGGATAAATTCCAGCAAACCTTTATTATTGTTACCCACAACGAAGAGCTTGCTCCTATGAGTGACAGGCAATTGGTAATGAAGGATGGGGGGATAGTGGGAGAGCTGGTGTAACTATTAAGTCCAACTTAAAGGCATGGCAAAGGCATGGCAAAGGCATGGCAAAGGCATGGCAAAGGCATCACATCCTCGCCTTCCAGGGTATCTCCGCTACTTGAAGCTGATGCCCTGCCCAGCGGGCCAGTACAAACAGATAATCGCTCAGCCGGTTCATATATTGCAGCACCAGCGGTTCAATGAACTGCTGCTGCTCCTGCAATCCCACACAGAGGCGCTCGGCCCTGCGGCATACGCAGCGGGCGATATGACAGGTGGATACTGCTACATGGCCACCGGGAATAATGAATGACTTCATTTCCGGCAACACTTCATTCATCTTATCTATATTATTTTCCAGCAATGTAATATCGGCCGCCTGCAGGTCGGGTATACGCATTTTGGTGTCCTTTTCAGGATCGCATGCCAGGGAAGAGCCGATCGTAAAAAGACGGTCCTGGATCTCCCGCAGCAGGGTTACCGTGTCGCCGTAGGCAGACAGGTAGTCGCTTACCAGACCAATATAGGAATTGAGCTCGTCTACAGTACCGTAGGCATCTATGCGAAGGTTACTTTTAGGCACTTTGGTACCTCCGATCAGTGCAGTTTTGCCCTGATCGCCTGTTTTGGTGTAGATCTTAAATGACATCAGTGAGTTGTTTACTGATTGGATTTTACGGCGCCAGCGAGCGCTTCTTCATTCTTCCTGTCAGATTCTATCAGGCCGTCACGCAGGCGCACTACGCGGCGGGCATGGGCGGCTATATCCTCTTCGTGGGTTACAAGCACCACTGTATTGCCGGAGGAATGTATTTTCCCGAATATCTCCATGATTTCAATGGAGGTTTTGGTGTCCAGGTTACCGGTAGGTTCATCCGCCAGTATCAGGGAAGGATCATTGACCAGGGCGCGGGCAATGGCCACGCGCTGACACTGACCTCCGGAAAGTTCATTAGGTTTATGCTTGTAACGCTGTCCCAGGCCCACTTTTTCCAGCATGGCCCGGGCTTTGTCCTCCCGCTCCTTTTTGGAAATACCGGCATAGATCAGCGGAACGGCCACGTTTTCGAGCGCACTGAGACGCGGCATCAGGTTAAACTGCTGGAATACGAATCCGATCTCCTTGTTGCGCACCCTTGCCAGTTCATCATCTTCCATTTTGCTCACATCATGACCACTCAGGATATACCTGCCACTGGTAGGGGTGTCAAGGCAGCCGAGCATGTTCATGAGCGTGGATTTGCCGGAGCCTGAAGGGCCCATCAGCGCTACATATTCATTTTTTAAAATGTCCAGGTCAATACCTTTCAGCACTGGTAGCTCATTTTTGCCAATGAAGTAGCTTTTACGGATATGTTCCAAATGGATGACGGAATTCGGGCGCATAGATTTATAACATTACAAGGTTGATCTATTTCTTGATAACTTTCGGCACTTTGAAATATTGGTCGTTGGCAGCGGGGGCGTTCTTTAAAGCTTCTTCCCGGGTTATGGAAGGGACTACAGTATCTTCTCTCAGCACGTTTCTGTCCGCCGTCAGATGTAATAATGGTTTTACGTGAGTTGTGTCCAGCTCATTCAGTTTCTCCACAAAGGTGATCATCCGCTGGAGATCTCCCTGGATCTCTTTCTTCTCCTGTTCGCTGAATTCGAGCCTTGCCAGGTCTGCCAGTTGTTGTACCAGCAACTCATTCACTTCCATAAATCAAATTAAATGAAAAAATAATAAATACTTGGACATGTCCGCGTTAAAGTTACCTTAAATAGTCGATAGTCCATAATGGGCAAATTCCTTATTTTGCACCCCATTATGGCTACATCAAAAGAAATAGTGGTGAGCGGCATCCGCTCTACCGGATATTTACACTTAGGCAATTATTTTGGCGCTATCCGCAACTACATCAGGATGCAGGAAACATTTAACTGTTATTTTTTTGTAGCTGACTGGCATTCCCTAACCACCCATCCCGATCCTAAAGACCTGCGCGCCAACGTTTTCCGCGTGCTGGCAGAAAATATTGCGTCCGGCCTGGACCCTGAAAAGGTGGCACTGTACGTACAGAGCGACGTTCCCGAGATCGCAGAATTATACCTGTTACTCAATATGCTGGCTTACAAGGGGGAACTTGAAAAGGTGCCCACCTTCAAAGATAAAGTACGCCTGCAACCGGACAATGTGAACGCCGGTCTGCTGACTTATCCTGTGCTCATGAGTGCAGATATACTCATTCACCGTGCTGTGAAAGTGCCTGTGGGTAAAGACCAGGAACAACACCTGGAAATGGCCCGTAACTATGCACAACGTTTCAACAATCGTTACGGTGAGTTGTTCCCTGAACCGGTGGCATTCAACTTTGGAGATGATCTGGTGAAAATACCAAGTCTGGATGGCACTGGGAAAATGAGTAAGAGCGAAAACCAGATGGCTACCCTGTATCTGTCTGATGCAGATGATCTGATCCGTAAAAAACTGAATAAGGCAAAGACGGATAGCGGTCCTGTTGAACCAGGTGCTGCAATGCCGGAAACTATCAATAATCTCTTCCTGCTGATGGAACAGGTAAGTACGCCGGATGTGATCAAACATTTCCGTGATGCTTACAATAATCAGACGCTCCAGTATGGGCCTATGAAAAAGCAACTGGGAGATGACATGGTGAACTTTATCGCTCCCATCAGAGAGAAAGCGCTCGCTTTGCAGAACGATTCGACTTATCTGAACCGTATCATGAAAGATGGTGCAGAAAAAGCCAGGGAAAGTGCGGCACAAACTTTGCAACAAGCGAGGAAACTCATTGGAATTCACTACTATTAATCACTCGTTATATTGCCGCATGGCAGTGGTAGCAAGTTTTTTCAATTGATAACCAAATAATTTGTAAATTTTAGGTTATCAACTAATTACTTGCTGCCACCAGCTGGCCGCAATTGAATGATTAGTGACCCCTGATATTATCATGGCAAAACAAAGCAAGATCAAACACATAGCTATAGCCGGAAACATTGGTGCCGGAAAAACCACACTTACTGAGCTGCTGTCGAAACACTACAAATGGGTGCCCCAGTTCGAAGATGTTGAGCATAATCCCTACCTCAACGATTTTTATGAAGATATGCCACGCTGGTCGTTCAACCTGCAGGTATACTTCCTGCACGGGCGTTTGAAACAGTTACTCGACATCCAGAACGGAAATGAGATCGTGATCCAGGATCGCACCATCTACGAAGATGCACACATCTTTGCGCCCAACCTGTATGAAATGGGCCTGATGACCAAGCGCGATTTCGACAATTATTTCAACTTCTTTGAAACGCTGAAGTCCATGGTAAAACCTCCGGACCTGCTCATCTATCTGCGTGCATCTGTGCCTACGCTGGTAGCACAGATCCAGAAAAGAGGAAGGGAATATGAAGAAAATATCCGCCTGGATTATCTGAAAAGACTGAACGAATATTATAATAACTGGATAGAAAAATATTCGGAAGGACCGCTGCTGATCATCGATATTGACAAGAATAAATTTCCGGAAAGCGAAGAAGATCTGGGAGAGATCATATCGAAAATAGACTCTCAGTTACATGGGCTGTTCTGATCATTATGATTATAGTTTTTTTTAATAAAGATTAATTTCCTAATATTGTCTCCTCACATATGTGAGGAGATTTTTGTTTGTTAACACGTTGACCCGCACCACGTAACATCCCCTTGAAAAACTAACTAATCCACAATCATTTTAAGCAAATGAAAAAAATCATTGCGACCATTGTCTGCACAATGTGCACGGCGGTTATTTGCGCGCAACTTGTTTGGCTGTCTGTCGATAAACAGCCGTTTGCCGGTACTTACAGCCGGAACTTTCATCAGTTACTGACTGCCTTGCAAAACCAGGCGGCGCTGGCCTATATACCTGTTGTGACAGCAGGTGTGAGCACGGAGCGGCGTTTCCTGTTAAAGGCCATCAGTACACATGCTGCCGCACTGGCAGTACCTGTCAGGCATGGCGGGTTCGGATTGCATTTACAGCAATCCGGATACACTGATTACAAGCGGCAGGCCATAGGCCTGTCCTATGGCAGAACAATAGGCGAACGGTTCAGTATTGGGATGCAGGCAGATTATTTATTGGAAGTCATTCCACAGTATGCAACGAATGCTACCATTGTTTTTGAGTTGGGATGCCTCATGCATCTTACGCCCCAGCTGCATATGGGATTACATGCGTTTAATCCCACTGCGGGCAGCGCGCAAAGCCTGGGGAAAAACAAAGTACCTGCTATATACAGTGCGGGCCTGGGATATGAAGCAACGCCCACTTTTTTGTTAAGTACGGCTGTCACGCAGGAAACGGATGCTGTAACACTTATCAAAGTGATGTGCGAGTACCGTATTATAAAGCAGTTGTCCCTGCAGCTGGGCATGTCTACCAATCCGCAACTCAATAGTGCGGTTATTGGTATTTCGTTGCAGCAGCTGTATATACAGTTTTCCATCAGTCATCATCCACAATTAGGCATCACACCGGCAACCGCGATTGTATGGCAATTAAAGCAGCGACAATGATGTCAGGATTCGTAATTAGGTACCACAACTGCAACCACAATTGTGTGCTAATGAAGGCAGCGACAATGATGTTGCCATTCGCAATCAGACATTACAACAGCAACTATGATCATATAGCTCTTAAAGCAGCAACACTGTTCCTTCTGCTGCTTCTATATAAAAACAGCTGTGCACAACAACCGGAACCGGGGTTGAATGCAATAGCAGAGAGCCAGTTGGAAGGATATGCTGCCCACGCGGATAATATACCTGAAGATGATGGCCACTGGCAACAGCTAGAGGGATATACACGCCGGAAAATTGATCTGAATACAGCTGATGCAACAGCCCTGAAATCATTGGGGCTATTGTCCCCCGTGCAGATCCGCCAGTTCCTGGCATACCGGCAGCAAATGGGTAAGCTGCTTAGCATTTATGAATTACAGGCCGTACCGGGTTGGGATGAGCAGCTGATCCTTAGCATACTGCCTTATGTACGGGCGGGCAATGGACTGGAGCCGCAGTATACCCTGAAAGATTATCTGAAAAGGGGAGACAATACCCTGCTGTTCCGCTATGGCCGTCAACTGGAAACCAGCAGGGGTTACCGGCATACTGACAGCACGTCTGCACACTACCTGGGCAGCCCTGACAGATTGCTGCTGCGTTACCGGTATAATTTCCCGCGGTACATAAGCTGGGGAGTCGTTATGGAGAAAGACGCAGGAGAAGCTTTTTTCCGGGGAGCCCGGGGCCGGGGCTTTGACTTCTACAGCGTACACTTGTTTGTGAAGCAATACAAATGGATCAGGGCACTGGCCCTGGGCGACTTTACAGTGAATATAGGACAAGGGCTCCTGAACTGGCAATCCCTGGCATTCGGAAAAGGCGCAGCCGTCATGCAGGTGAAGCGGGAGGGAGAACTGCTTAAACCATATGCATCAGCGGGAGAATACAATTTTTACCGTGGCGCAGGTCTCACCCTGGCACAGGGAAAATGGGAGGGGACTGCTTTCATATCCTCCAGGATGCTGGATGGCAGTATCACGGAGAACAGTGGCTATCACCGTACCCCGACAGAACTGGTTAAACGCCACACACTGGAACAATTTACGCTCGGCGGCAATCTGACGGTAACAGGCAGGGACTGGAAGCTCGGACTTAATATGATACAACATCAGTTCTCCGGGCCGGTGGAGAAAGGGACGGCTCCATATCAGCTTTTTGCGTTTGAAGGTAAAGCACTGACAGGGGGGAGTGTAGACTATGAAGCCAGCTGGAAAGGCCTGCATGTCTTTGGTGAAGGAGCCATGAGCGGTAATGGTAAAACAGCCTGGATCAGTGGACTGCTGGCCAGCCTGACCGCTAATGTAGATATGGTACTGCTTTACCGCAATTATAACAGGGCTTACCAGTCCCTTTATGCGGATGCCTGGGGAGAGTTTTACAAACCTGTCAATGAAAACGGCTTTTATACAGGCATCAGCCTCAAAGTGAACACTCATCTGAGAATAGACGCTTACGCAGATCAATTCCGTTTTCCCTGGCTGCAATACCGGTCCTCGGCGCCGGGTGGCGGAAGGGACCTGCTGGCAGCGCTGACCTATACACCGGACAAACAGACAGAGATCTTTCTGAGGTACAATTATACTGTCAAACAGCAGGATGGAAAGAACGACACATCTTTTCTTTCGCCGCCTGTGCAGGTTGAACATCAAAGCTGGCGCCTGCAGGTAAAACTGGAAGCGAAAGGGGGCATTGGTATAAAGAACCGGGTGGAGTTGAGCCGGCGCGGGGAGAATGGTCAGGAACAGCGGGGTTTCCTTTTATTCCAGGAGCTACTTTACCAGTGTACCCGCTGGCCACTGCAATTATATGTACGTTATACCATATTCGCAGCGGGGGAGGCAGAGAGTATGTATGCCATCACGTCAGGGATGTTATATGAGTATGCCGTATCCCGATTATCGGGAGAGGGGCGTCAGTATCAGTGCCGCATACGTTGGAAAATGAAGAAGGGCCTGACATGCTGGCTCCGCTATCAGCAAACGGTATATGAGCGGGTGACCAGCATCGGAAATGGTTGGGATGAAATAGATGGTAACAGTGTAGGCTATTTAAATTGCCAATTGCAATACTCATTCTAGGAGAGAGGAAATCAATGTTAAATTTTATTCGATATATGACTGTAAAATATCGGTGTACATATATTATTTTTTTTCTCTCTTAAAAAAAGGTTAAATTTTTCTTGGAACGGAGGAAAAAAAAACTCTAAATTGTGCTCCTCAACCAAAATCTAAATCGTAATATGAAAGAGGTCGGAATCTCTTTTTCCTGTCTTACTGCTAGAGATACAACAATGTCAACCTGTGCTCGACGGTATTCCATTTCCGTTGGTAAGATGGATAAGTTTTTTTCCGTGCCGCAAACAACCATCCAGG
Organism: Chitinophaga sp. CF418; assembly: GCF_900142925.1. Taxonomy (GTDB): domain Bacteria; phylum Bacteroidota; class Bacteroidia; order Chitinophagales; family Chitinophagaceae; genus Chitinophaga. The sequence continues at coordinate 543,299 of NZ_FRCN01000001.1, read as the reverse complement.
TTCTTGCCGCCTTCTCCCCGGATGGTTATTTAAACAACAAAATTTTTAGTAAATATAAAGTGGTTTTTGCAAGTTAGGGGCTTTGTATAGTCTGAGCTATGCCAATTATTACAAGCCTCGGGACTGATTATTTTTTTATTGTCAATTAAATCTAAATCGTTTATGAAGAAAAGAGCCTTACTCTTTTTCAACGTGCTTATGGTGAGCGCTACTCTGACGTATGCTCAACAACGTCAGGTTACGGGAAAGGTCACCGGGGCAGATGGGTTACCTATACCATTCGCTACAATTCAAGTCAAAGGGACAAATACGGGAACTACTTCTGACCAGGATGGAAATTTCAAACTGAGTGTAAATGGCAGCAATGCAGTGTTGATTGTTAGAAGTGTGGGCTATGTAGCTCAGGATATTGCTGTGGGTGGAAATGGTAGCCTGACTATATCACTAAAGAATGACGATCAGAACCTCCAGGAGGTTGTTGTAACGGCTCTGAACGTAAAAAGAAATAAAAATGAACTTCCTTACTCAGCTCAGATCGTAAATGCTGAAGAGCTGAACAGGACCAGAGATGCGAACGTGGTAACTTCCCTGTCCGGTAAAGTATCCGGTCTGGAAATCCGCAAAAACAATACACTGGGTGGTTCTACCAATATCGTACTGCGTGGCGCCAAATCACTGACTGGTAACAACCAGGCATTATTCGTTGTGGATGGTGTGCCCGTGGATAACTCAAACACAAACAGTAAAGACCAGCGTACCGGCCGTGTCGGTTACGACTATGGTAACGCTGCTGCGGATATCAACCCTGATGATATCGCTTCTGTGAGCGTACTGAAAGGTGCGGCTGCTACTGCGCTGTACGGTTCACGTGCTGCCAACGGTGTTGTGATGATCACTACCAAAAAAGGTAACCGTGGTCTGAACGTTACTGTGAACAGCGGCGTTAACATCGGTAAAGTAGATAAAAGCACTTTCGTGAAATACCAGAGAGACTATGGTGCTGGTTACGGCGACTACTGGTCTGAAGAAGATATCGACGGCGATGGCACTATTGACAAGATCGTGAATACCGTAGATGATGCGTCTTACGGTCCTAAATTCGATCCAAACCTGATGGTGTATCATTGGGATTCCTTCTATGAAGGTTCTCCAAACTTTGGTAAAAAAGCGCCTTACGTGGCAGCTGCAAATGATGCTAGCAAATTCTTCAAAACTGCGGTTGGTACCAGCAACAGTGCTGTGATCGACGGTAGCAGCGACAAAGGTAACTTCAAACTGGGATACACCAAGAGCGTTGACCAGGGTATCATGCCTAACAGCCGCATCGGTAAAGACCTGATCAACTTCAGCTCTGCTTACAACCTGACTTCCAAACTGACTGCCAGTGCATCCGTAAATACTTCCCTGATCAAAGGACAGGGTCGTTATGGTACTGGTTACGATTCTAAAAACCTGATGACTAACTTCAGGCAGTGGTGGGAAACCAACACTGACGTGAAAGCACAGGAAGCTGCCTACAAAAAGGAGATGAGGAACATCACCTGGAACCAGCAGTATCCTGGCAGCCTTGCTCCGGCATATTGGGATAACCCATACTGGACAAGATATGAGAACTATGAGAACGATCATCGTACACGTAACTTCGGTAACATCGCGCTGAACTACAATGTGACCGACTGGTTAAACGTACTGGGCCGTGTGTCTCTGGATACTTACAATGAAATGCAGGAAGAAAGGATCGCTGTCGGTTCAATCGATGTGTCTCAGTACCAGCGTTATGAGCATACTTTCAGTGAGTATAACTACGACCTGATGCTGAACTTCAATAAGAACATCTCTGAAAACCTGACTTTCAAAGGTATTCTCGGTGGTAACGTAAGAAGAACAAAGAACAGTTCCATCCTTTCCAAAACAAATGGTGGTTTGCTGATCCCTCGTCTGTATGCACTGCTGAACACTGCAAACCCAATGGAAGCGCCGACCGAGATCGCCAGCACTGAAGAAGTAGACGGTATATTCGCTTCAGCTAACCTGGGTTACAAAGAAATGTTATTCCTTGATCTCTCTATGAGAAGAGATCAGTCTTCTACTTTACCTAAGGGCAATAACAGCTACTACTATCCAGCAGCTTCCTTAGGTTTCGTATTCTCCAAACTGCTGCCACAGGCTACATGGCTGTCAAATGGTAAAGTAAGGGTGAACTACGCTCAGGTAGGTAACTCTGCTCCCGCATATTACACCAAGAACTACTCTCAGGTGCTCACCGGTATCGACGGTATTCCTTTAGCATCTGTTGATGGAACCAAATACAATCCTAACCTGAAATCAGAACGTACAAAGAGTTTTGAAGCAGGTCTGGAAATGGCCTTCCTGCAGAACCGCCTCGGTTTTGACGCGACCTACTACAGACTGAACACTGTAGACCAGATCGTTCCGCTGCCGGTATCTACAGGTACTGGTTTCGACTACAAAGTGATCAACGCTGGTGATATCCAGAACCAGGGTATTGAGTTGTCAGTTTTCGGTACTCCGGTAAAAACGAAAGACTTCTCCTGGAACGTTAATCTGAACTGGTCCCGCAACCGTAACAAGGTGAAATCCTTACCTGGCATCAGCACCCTGCAGCTTGCGAGCTTCCCTGGTAACATTACCATCAACGCTTCTGTGGGTCAGCCTTATGGTACTATCATTGGTACTGACTATGTATACAATGAAAAAGGCCAGAAGCTGGTTGAGGATGGATACTATCAGATCTCTAATACTTCCAACAACATCATCGGTAACGCAAATCCTGATTGGATCGGTGGTATCACCAACACACTGAAATATAAAAATGTATCCCTGAGTTTCCTGGTTGACGTACGTAAAGGCGGCGATCTCTTCTCCCTGGATATGTACTATGGCCTGGCAACAGGTGTGCTGCCTGAAACAGTTGGTAAAAACGACCTGGGTAACGAGTCAAGAGCACCTCTGACCAACGATAACACTTCCGGTGGTATCATTGTACCTGGTGTAACTGCTGACGGTAAACCTAACACTACAAGGATCGCAAACGAATACGGAACATACGGTTACGTATCTAATCCTGATAAAGCATTCGTATACGATGCAAGTTATGTGAAACTGCGTGAGGTATCACTGACCTATTCACTGCCTGCTTCTCTGACCAAACGTATGGCGCCTTTCAAAGGCATAGACTTCTCCCTGATCGGTAGAAACCTCTGGATCATCCACAAGAACCTGCCTTATGCAGATCCTGATGATGCTATCAGCTCCGGTAACTATCAGGGTTATATCGGTGGTAGCTATCCTGCTACAAGAACTTTTGGTGCTAACGTAAGATTCAGGTTCTAGTAGGTGAATTAAACTCAAAAAAAGTAAAATGAAAAAGATATTCTTATACGCATCACTCTCAATAGCAGGTATGGTTTCGACAGTATCCTGCACCAAAGACCTCACTTCACTTAACAATGATGTGAAAAAACCAGAGACAGTAGCTGGTTCTGCACTATATGCGAGTGCAACCAAAGAACTGGCTGATCTGTTGACAAGTACAAGTGTGAATCTGAACGTTTATAGACTGATCGTACAACAGTGGACAGAAAATACTTACCTGGATGAGTCTAACTATAACCTGATCAAAAGGAGTATTCCTGATAGGGTGTGGAGCGCGCTTTACAGAGATGTATTAAAAGACCTGAATGAAGCAAAGAAAGTGGTAACAGCCGATGCATCCATCAGTGCCGCTACTAAAAAGAACCAGCTGGCGCAGATCGAGATCATGTCAGTGTTCGCTACCTCAGTTGCTGTAAACACTTTTGGTAACATACCTTACAGCAAAGCGCTGGATGATGAAAACCTGTTCCCGGTGTATGACGATGGTCTGACTATTTACAACGACCTGCTTACCCGCCTGGATGCAGCCCTGACGTCTTTTGATGCAAGTGCTGACGGTTTTGGTGCAGCTAATATGCTGTTCGCTGGCGATGAGATCAATAGCTGGATCAAATTTGGCAACTCCCTGAAGTTCAGATTAGGTATGACCCTGGTTGACGCAGCGCCCGACAAGGCAGCAGTTGCTGTTGCCGCAGCAGAGCCTAAGGCATTCAACACCATGGGTGAATATGCAAAGTTCCCTTATTCAACAGTTCCGCCAAACACCAACCCGCTGTGGGAAGATCTGGTACAGAGCGGTCGTCATGACTTTAATGCTACCACTTTAATGATCGATCAGCTGAAAACACTGAACGATCCAAGAATTGGCCAGTTCTTCACTACCATTAACGGTCAGTTTGTAGGATTGAAATATGGTACCAAAGGTTCTTATGTTGCTTACTCTCACCCGGGCGATAAGCTGGAAAGAAAAGATCTCCCAGGCGTATTTATTGATTATTCAGAAATAGAGTTCCTGCGTGCCGAAGCTATCGAAAGAGGCCTGCTGACAGGTGTAGCCGCGCTGCACTACAACAACGCTATCACCAACTCTATCGTTTCATGGGGTGGTACTGCAACTGAAGCAACAACTTACCTGGCTCAGCCTTCTGTAGCCTATGCAACAGCTACCGGTACTTACAAACAGAAAATCGGTCTGCAGAAATGGATCGCGCTTTACAATCGTGGTTTTGATGCATGGGTAGAAGCAAGAAGACTTGATTACCCTGTATTCACACCTGGTCCTACTGCCAGAAGTGCATGGCCTGTACGATTCACTTATCCAGTTTCCGAACAGAATCTGAACAAAGCTAACTATGATAAGGCAGCTAAAGATCTGGGTGGCGATGGTGATAAAGTGACAACAAAAATATTCTGGGATAAGTAATTTATTCCGGGATATACTAAGAATAGTAACTGCACAAAGATTTAGAATTGATAACAAGGCCCTCCTCAATAGCTTTGAGGAGGGCCTTTTTTGTTAATCCACTGAACCCTACCCCTACATTTTTGTTATACAGGAGAACCCATTGTAAATCAATCAACAGAAAAACGCAGATTGGATTTTAATTAAACGTCAGATTCGTAAAACGACATACCGGGTATACTCCTCAGGAAATTTGTTATACAGGAGAACCCAAACCCATTGTAAATCAATCAATCAACAGAAAACCTAGATTGGATTTTAATTAAACGCCAGATTCGTAAAACGACATACCGGGTATACTCCTCAGGAAATTGTTTTATTCACGCACCTCTCCGGTGTATAAAATAAATCCGAACCGTTATGCTAAAACATTTACTGTGCTTGTTAATTCTTAGTTGTTTAATGACAGGACTTTACGCGCAACAGCGTGAAGTGACAGGTAAGGTGACCGGAACCGATGGGGTTCCCATACCTTATGCCACTGTCCAGCTCAAAGGTACCAACAAGGGTACCACTGCCGACCAGAACGGTAATTTCCGTTTAATCGTGGACGGCAATAATAACATCCTTCAGATCAGAAGCGTTGGTTTTACGCTTAAAGAAGTTCCTGTGGGGGCAGCTACAACTTACGACGTTACGCTGGCGCAGGAAGACAAAAACCTACAGGAAGTAGTCGTTACGGGTATAGGTATCAAACGTGAGAAAAAAGCGTTGGGATATGCCGTACAGGACGTAAAGGGCGACGACCTGATTAGGGCTAACCAGGGTGATGCGCTGAGAGCTCTGTCCGGAAAAGTGGCCGGTATGCAGGTGGTTGGTTCAGCAGGTACCCCAGGAGCTGCGACCTTTATAAAACTCAGAGGTACAAACTCCCTGACCGGTAACAACCAGCCCCTTTTTGTAATTGATGGTGTTCCTGTGGATAACTCACAGAACTATTCCGGTGATCCTTCTGATGGCGACAACAACGTGCTGTTCGGCGCCACTAATACCAACCGTGGTGCGGACATCAATCCGGACGACATTGAAAGTATTTCCGTCCTGAAGGGGCCTGCCGCCGCCGCGCTATATGGAATCGACGCTGCCAATGGCGCTATTATCATCACTACCAAGAAGGGTAAAGCTGGTAAGGTAAGTGTAGACTTCAGTTCCGGTATTTCCTTTGATGTGGTGAACAGGCTTCCAAAGATCCAGAAACAATTTGCGAGGGGAACAGGCGGCAACCTGGCGCCATTTACTTCCACTACCCGTTATTCCTGGGGAGCTAATATAGACACCCTGTTCTGGACAGGTATTCCCAATGAGTACGACTTCCACGGCGATGTGGTAGGCGCTTCCAACCCCAACGCCAATATTAAATTCGTGCCTTACGATAATACCAACGATTTCTGGCAAACCGCTGTTACCTATAATAATAGCTTGTCTTTTACAGGTGGAACAGAAGCGGCCACTTACCGCATGTCTGTCTCCCACAACTACCAGAATTCCATTGTACCACTACAGTACCAGCAACGTACTGCTGTAGCACTGGCCGGACAGTTGAAAATTTCTGAAAAGATCAGGACGTCAGGGAACCTCAATTTCAATATCACCAACGGTAGCATGCCGCAGACTGGTAGTAACCTGTCTGGTATTATGCTTGGCTTGACCAGAACGCCCGTAAATTTTGATAACTCGAACGGTGGACTGGCGGCTGACGATCCCCGCACTTATTTGTTTTCCAATGGGTTGCAACGTTCTTACCGGAATGGTATATATGACAACCCTTACTGGACTATCAATAAAACACCCTACACCACTGCAGTGCAACGTCTCATTGGAAGCCTGCAGGTGGACTGGGATTTCATTAAAGACTTCACACTGACCTATCGTATAGGTACAGACGTATATAGCGATAACCGTCACCAGTATTATGAAATTCAATCCGGCGCCTACAACGGGGGCCGCCTGTTCGACGACAGGTACACCTATAAAAGTGTAAACTCAGATGCGATCGTGACCTATAATAAGCAGGTCTCCAAAGATTTCAGGGTAAACCTTAGAGTAGGTAACAACTTACACTCCCGCAGAATAGATGAGCTGTATGTACAGGGTGATGGTCTGACCTCTCCCGGATACGATAACATTAGTAACGCTACCGTACAGAAATCTTACAACTATGTTACTCCGTACAGGAGGATATCGCTTTATTTTGATGCGAACTTCGATTACCGATCAATGTTGTTCCTGGAACTGACAGGGCGTAATGACTGGTCATCCACCCTGCCGCCGGGCAGTAACAGCTTCTTCTACCCCTCAGCCAGTTTAGGTTTTGTATTTACGGAACTTGGGAGCCTGAAAGGGGGAGAGGTACTTAGCTTCGGTAAGGTCAGATTGTCAGTTGCACAAGTGGGTAAAGATCCAGGCGCCTTTGGGACCAAATCTTTCTCAGTGCCTACCACTTTCCCGGATGGTTATACCACCGGTGTTTCCTTCCCGTATGACGGAAAAGGTAGTTTCTCACTGTCCAACACCTTAGGTAACCCGAACCTGAAACCGGAAAAGACCCTCTCTTACGAGGCGGGCTTACAGTTACAATTCCTCAATAACCGGTTCGGGATTGATGCGACCGCTTATCATACAAAGGGTACTGATCTGTTAGTAACAGCGCCGATAGCAGGGTCTGCCGGATTCCAGTATGTGAACCTGAATGCAGCCTCTATCAGGAACAATGGTCTGGAAATCACGCTCAGTGCCAAACCGATCGTTAACAAAGCCTTTACCTGGGACATGTTTGTGAACTACAGCATGAACCGCAGTAAGGTGCTGGCACTCGCCCCTGGCATTAACCAGGTAACTGTCAACGGGTTTACCGGTACACTGATAGCACACCTGCCGAATGAACCCGCAGGTATTATCTACGCTTACGGTTGGGAAAGAGACTCGCAGGGCCGTGTTATTATCAGCGACAATACTGACGATTTCGGCTATCCCGTAGTATCTAACATACAGAAAAGAGTAGGTAATCCTAACCCGGTATTCCTGATGGGTATCGGCAATACTTTCAGCTACAAAGGATTCTCATTGTATACCCTGGTAGACTGGAAACATAAAGGCGACCTGTGGAACGGTACACGTGGATCTCTGCAGGCGATCGGTACTTCTTATTATACATTAGACAGGGGAAAAGAACAGGTGTTTGAAGGTGTACTTGGACATCTGAACGATGCAGGTGAGATCGTGCACAATGAAGGCGGCGCCGAGAAGCCCGGTGGAGGTGCAGTAAATACTACTGCAGTGCCGCTGGATGAAGCCTGGTACCTTGGAAATGGTGGTGGTTTCGGTGCACAGACAGAGACATTTATAGAGGATGCCTCTTATGTGAAATTGCGTGAAGTGACTTTATCCTATGATTTTCCATCAGGAACATTTAAGAACTCCAGGTTCGTCAAAGGCATCACAGTTAGTGGATTTGCCCGTAACATTATCATATGGACACCGTATAAGGGCATAGATCCGGAAACCAGCCTGACTGGGGCTACCAACGCACAGGGTATTGATTACTTCAATATACCTGGCACCTCCAGCTATGGTCTGAACTTTAGATTTAAATTCTAACCCTTTTAAAACGAATGATCATGTTACGGAATACTAAATATATATTATCAATATTATTCCTGCTGGCCATCTCGCAGGGATGCAGAAAAGACTGGTTCTACAATGGCATCAACGATGACCCCTCTCAGCTGAAGAACCCAACAGCTACTGCGCTGCTGCCGGGAACGATCCTGCAGAGCGCTTACATCTGGGGTGGGGATGCTTCCCGTTTCCCGTCTATCTTTATGCAGCAGGTGACAGGAGCCGCCAATCAGTCAGCCAGCGCTGATTTGTATAATATCACGCCGGACGATGTAGACAACATGTGGTACGCCGGCTTTTACGGTGCTATCATGACAAATATTGATACGCTGATAACGGTTGCTACTGCAGCAGGGCAACTGCACTATGCCGCGTTGGGCAAGATCCTGATGGCGAATGACCTTGGACAGGTAACTGATTTCTGGGGTGATGTGCCTTATACAGAAGCTTTCAGTGGATTGGGCAATACGCAGCCCAAATACGACAGTCAGCAGTCCATTTATGCGGAGTTGCACCGGCTGCTCGACGAGGCCATTGCTTCCCTTGAAGCGGATGATGGCTCCCCTTTCCAGCCAGGTAGCAATGATGACCTTTTGTTTGACGGCGATCTGGAAAAATGGGTCAGGTTTGCTCATTCGCTGAAGGCGAAGTTCTACCTGCACACTGTTAAGGTGGATAATACTGCGCTGGCCAAAGCACTGGCGGAAATTGACAAGGGTTTCACAGATGGTGAAGCTGCTTTTATCAAATTTGTAGGTAGCAGCGCCACCACTACCCAGGCGCCCTGGTACCAGTTCAATACCCAGCGTGCCGATATCATATTCACCGGTCACCTGAATGACATCATGGACGCTGCCGGCGATCCCCGGTATGATGTGTATTTTGACCCGGCAGATCCCAGTTCCCTGGGTCCGTTGTACGGCTCTTCCAACTCTCCGGTTTACTTTATATCTTATGACGAACTGAAGTTCATAGAAGCAGAGCTGGAACTCCGGAATGGTAATGCCGGGGCTGCAGCCGCAGCTTATAATGAAGCGGTAAGGGCCAACCTGATCAGGACCATCAATGACGCCACTTATCTGTCTGAAGTAGACAGGACAGCTGCTAATATTACGCTCAATGACATTATGACCCAGAAATACATTGGCCTGTTCCTGAGTCCTGAAGTATGGACAGACTGGCGCAGAACGGGTTTACCGGCATTGACAGCTACTCCGGGCAATGTACTGGGAGGCCAGTTGCCGAGGTCTCTGTTCTACCCCAGCAGTGAAATACGCTATAATACCAATACACCCGCCAATACCAGGCTTACACGCCGCGTCTGGTGGGATGCACAATAGACCGTATTACTTCCTTGTACCGACGTTTGAAAAAGAGACCTTTCATTTTAAGGTCTCTTTTTTACATTTGTACCGCAAAAGCAAAATAATATGGAAAATCAGCAGGAAGAACAGAATCAGCTTAATATTGAATTGAGCGAGGAAATAGCGGAAGGGATATACGCCAACCTGGCGATTATCACGCATTCTAACGCAGAATTTGTAGTGGATTTTGTAAATGTGATGCCCGGATTGCCAAAGGCTAAGGTAAAATCCCGTATCATACTGACTCCTCAGCATGCCAAGCGCTTCATGAGAGCCCTGGTGGACAATATCAAGAAATATGAATCTGTGCATGGAGCCATTCAGGACCAGGACCCTGTTTCCCTGCCCATGAATTTTGGCGGGCCTACTGCACAGGCATAATCGCTCTCTCTGAAACGCTGAACGGAAACCATACAGGAAACAGGATTTAAGCAATAATGAGTCAAACATTCTCCTATCCCCATCTGCGGGAATTTACCAGGGAAGTATTTATAAAAATGGGGTGCCCTCCCCAGGATGCCGACACTGCCAGCGAAGTATTGTTATCTGCGGATCTGCGCGGGATAGACTCCCATGGCGTAGCCCGCCTGACCGGTTATGTACGGTTGTGGGAAGCCGGGAGGATTAACGCCACACCTAACGTACGTGTAGTGCATGAAACACCCAGTACAGCCGTTGTAGATGGCGATGCCGGGCTGGGACTGGTAGTAGCGCCTTTTGCTATGAAAGTGGCTATTGAGAAAGCAGCGGCAGTAGGCAGCGGCTGGGTGAGCGTTAAAAATTCCAATCACTTTGGTATAGCGGGTCAGCATGCTATGATGGCCCTGGAAAAAGATATGATCGGGATGGCTATGACAAATGCCAGCCCCCTGGTGGCCCCCACTTTCGCTACCGAGCGAATGCTGGGCACCAACCCCATTGCAGTAGCCATACCTGCCAAAGAACAGCCGCCTTTCGTGGCCGACTTTGCCACCACTACGGCTGCTAATGGTAAACTGGAGATCCTGCAGCGGAAAAGCCAGGAAGCGCCTACCGGCTGGATCCAGGACAAGGATGGTCATTCCAGTACCAATCCGCATGAACTGAAGTCAGGAGGGGCACTCCTGCCTCTGGGTGGCGACCGGGACCATGGCAGTCATAAGGGATATTGCCTGGGAGCTATCGTGGATATCTTCTCCGCAGTGCTTTCCGGCGCCAATTACGGCCCCTGGGCGCCTCCTTTCGTGAGCTTCCTGCCACTGGCCCCCGATCCGGTAGGAGAGGGCCTGGGACATTTCCTGGGAGCTATGAGAGTAGATGCATTCCGTCCGGCAGATGAGTTTAAAGAGCATATGGACAAATGGATCACCCGTTTCCGTCAGGCTAAGCCTGTGGAGGGAGAACAGGTGCTGATACCAGGCGATCCCGAACGGGAAATGGAGAAGGAGAGAAGAACTGTGGGCATCCCCTTACTGGACCCCGTAGTGAAAGATCTGCAGGAAGTAGCAGGGAAATTTAAATTGAATTTTTAAAGTCGCCATAAACACACGAACTTGCGGCTTTTTAAGCTCAATATCTTGTAGCGTCAAACATATAACAATTCAACAGTAATGAAGATCTTAAAATTTGGTGGTACGTCTGTAGGTAAACCGGAACGTATGCATGCCGTAGCCAGTCTGGTGACTGCTGATAATGCTCCTAAAATAGTAGTGTTGTCCGCATTATCCGGTACTACCAATGCTTTGGTAGAAATCGGGCAATCCCTTTCCGAGGGTAAAAAAGAACAGGCAAAAGGCCAGATAGACAAGCTGGAAGCACATTACAGAACTTTTTGCGAGGCCCTGGTCAAGCAGGACGCTTCACGCGCCAAGGCTACTGCTGTTGTTGACGAACATTTCGAGTTCCTGAACATCATTCTTAAGATATCTTTTAACGAGGCACTGAACAAGGATATACTGGCACAAGGTGAACTGCTGTCCACCCGCCTGTTCAGCGTATACCTGGAAGAAGCCGGCGTAGAGGCCATGCTGCTACCTGCCCTGGACTTCATGAGCATCGATGAATACGAAGAGCCTGAGATTCCGAAGATCAAGATCAAGCTGGGTAACCTGCTGGAAAAGAACAAGGGTAAAACCATCTTCGTGACCCAGGGTTACATCTGCCGTAACGCAAGAGGTGAAGTAGACAACCTGAAACGTGGCGGCAGCGACTATTCTGCTTCCCTGATCGGTGCTGCCATCCAGGCCAGCGAAGTACAGATCTGGACAGACATTGACGGTATGCACAATAACGATCCAAGGGTAGTAAAGAAAACCTTCCCGATCGAGCAGCTGTCTTTCGATGAAGCAGCGGAACTGGCGTACTTCGGCGCCAAGATCCTGCATCCTGCTTCCATCTGGCCTGCACAGCACTTCAACATCCCGGTGAAATTGCTGAACACCATGCAGCCGGAAGCAAAAGGTACTATCATTACTGAACTGCCCAGCGGAGACGGTGTAAAAGCTATTGCTGCCAAAGACGGTATCATCGCTATCAAGATCAAATCCAGCCGTATGCTGCTGGCTTACGGTTTCCTCCGTAAGATCTTCGAAGTATTCGAGAAATACCGCACGCCAATTGATATGATCACCACTTCTGAAGTGGCCGTATCTCTGACAATAGAGAACACTCCTTACCTGGACCAGCTGCTGAAAGAATTACAGCCCTTCGGTTCTGTGGAACTGGATCATCACCAGACCATCGTTTCTATTGTAGGTAATGAAGTAGCTGCTACACCTTCTATCCTGAAGAAACTGTTTGATGCGCTGAATGAAGTACCATTACGTATGATCTCCTACGGAGGCAGCCGTCACAACATTTCTATCCTGATAGGCGGTCAGCACAAAGAGAAAACATTACAGCTGCTGAACAAAGGGTTGTTCAACCTGGAATAGGCGCTGGAAAGTATATAATAAACGGCAACGGGGTACATCTTCTGATGTACCCCGTTGCCGTTTATTAAAGGCTGTTATTTATCCTCAAAGTAGCCGATTTTTCGCATGTAGTTCACCTCTATTGAATATACGTCATACTCCTCTGTCACCTTTCCCTGTAGTATATAAAATCCTCCTTTCTGGAAAGGATATTGCTTGAGAATATCAGGAAAATGCACGGTGTCAATAAAGTCGCCGTTCACATCCATGAAGGTGCCGAAGCTCATAGGAATGCCTTTGCTGGTATAAATTCCCTTCGTACACACAAGATATCCCAGCGTGGAGATAACCTTGTCTTTATGCTCCTTAAAATTGGCGGCAGGGATATATCCGCGTTGGTCATGTTGCAGAATGTCGAACGGGGAACACAATGGAAAACCCAGCAATGCAATTTCTTCGAATGCATGTTCATGCTCATGATACGACAACATCGGCAACTGGCATTCAGGTACCTGCTCCCGGAATAAGGGTTGTATATGTTCTGCATGTGGCGCTTTGTTTTTCAGCAGCAGGCTGCTCTTCCATAACAATTCTTTTTTCGTGTGCACATCAAAGTTAAACGCGCCTATTCTTATCAGTATATCCAGTTGTTCCGGCGGAGGCGCAATACGTGCAACGAAATCTTCCAGATGCTCGAAAGGTCCGTACAGTGTACGTTCTTCCAATACATCCTGCATCCATTTTTCTTCCAGTCCTTCGATGTGAATAAAGCCGGTATATACAGTGTTTCCTGTTATTCTCGTATAGTAGTCACTGTTATTAATACAGGGTGCTTTAATAGTAGCGCCGGTTTTATATAGTTCACGGAAATAGAGTTCCCTGTTATAGAAACCGCCGAAGTTGTTGATAACTGCTACCATAAACTCTGCAGGGAAATAAGTCTTCAGGAAAAGACTCTGGTAACTCTCCACCGCAAAACTTGCTGAGTGTGCCTTTGAAAAAGAGAAGCCGGAGAAACTGGCTATCTGCCGCCAGAGTTCCTGCGTTACATCATCAGGTCTTCCCAACCGTTTACAGTTCGTGAAGAACTGTTGTTCTATCTTCTGAAAATCTCCCTGTCCGCGGTATTTACCAGCCATGGCCCTGCGCAGGATGTCTGCATCAGCGAGGTCCATATCTGCATATTCATGCACCATCCTGATCACATCTTCCTGGTATACCATGATGCCGAATGTTTCACTTAATACCTGCTTCACAATCTCATGCAGGTATACCACTTTATCCTGATTACGGTAGTTGTGCACATATTGCCGCATCATACCGGATTGCGCTACGCCGGGCCGTATTACAGAGCTGGCAGCTACCAGCGTGAGATAATCTTCACATTGCAGTTTCTGCAGCAGCTGTCGCATAGCGGGCGATTCAATATAGAAGCAGCCAATGGTGTTCACTGTTTTCAGTTCATGTTGTACACGTGGATCCTGCATGAACGTTTTTACATCATGGATGTCGATATCGACGCCTCTGTTTTCTTTGATAATAGCCAGCGAATCCCTGATATGTCCAAGACCGCGCTGACTAAGTATGTCGAATTTAAACAACCCGATAGCTTCCGCCTGGTGCATGTCCAGTTGTGCGGTGCTGAAGCCTTTAGGCGGCATATATGTAGCACAGTGCTGATGAATGGGCGCCTCACTGATGAGGATACCACCTGCATGTATACTAAGGTGATTGGGAAATGCCTTTGCTCCGGACATTAGCTGACTGTAGCGGAGTATGTTCCGCTGCACACTGTCTCCGGTGAGATCAGGGCTGAAAGGAGTATCCAGTATTTTATCTATTTCATGTTTGGGAAGGCCATATACCTTACCTAATTCACGTATGGTTGCATTCTGCTGAAATGTAGTAACCGTGCCTAATAAGGCCGTATGTGCGTTGCCATATTTTTTGAAAACATAGTCAATGATCTCATCTCTGTCTCTCCATGAAAAGTCGATATCAAAGTCGGGAGGAGAGCTGCGGTAAGGATTGAGAAATCTTTCGAAATAAAGATTCAGTTCTATAGGATCAACGTCTGTGATCTTCAGGCAGTACGCGATAATAGAGTTAGCGCCACTGCCCCGTCCTACATAGAAGAAGCCCCGTTCCTGCGCATAGCGGATGATGTCCCAGGTGATGAGAAAATAACAATCGAAATGCTGCTCCCGTACAACGCTCAGTTCCTTTTCAATGCGTGCTTTTGCTTCTGTATTGTCGGGACCATAACGTCTGAGCATGCCTTCATATGCTAATTGCCGTAGCAGGGCATGGTCTTCTGCTTCACTGTTCGTAAAATGTTTTTTGTTACGGGGTGTTTTAACGTTAACGTTGATCTGGCAGGCATTCATGACCCGCACGGTATTGCTGATGATATGAGGGTATTGTTCAAAGCTCTCGAACAATACAGCAGGTGGCAGGAACTGTTCATCCGGTTGGGCCGTGGTATATGCCTGCAGCTGACTGATGAGGATGTTCTGATCAATAGCGCGCAATATGCGATGCAGCTCGTAATGATCGGCGTCCTGGAAGGTAACAGGCTGCAGCATGACGAGTTTATCTTTGTAGGGCATTGTATCTACACGGAACAGTTTATTGATCTCACGGCGGCGGATGCCTACCAGTTCATGTGCATACAGCTCCTGCAGTGGCAGCTTACCCCAGGCATAGATAGCAAATATGCCGGGAAAGGCAGGTGCACGGTCAGGGAAAGGTATTTCTTTATGCAGATGGTCGGAGAGGAAGCGGTTGATATAAAACCATCCCTCCATGTTACGTGCCAGGAGAATGTATTTCAGTTCATGCCCGTTCCTGCATTCCAGTCCTATGATAGGTTTAATGCCTTGTTCCTGGCATTCTCTTACGAAGTTCCAGGTATCTGAAGTGATGTTGATATTGGTCAGTGCCAGTGATGTAACGCCTGTTTCACGGGCTATCCTGACCAGGTCTTTCGTATCGATGGTGCCATAGCGCAGGCTGAAGAAAGATTTGCAGTTGAGGTACATATCAGCAGGCGTTTTATCTCACTTTAGGATAAGGCATGACGTTCGGTTTTCTCACAGTTCCTCTTTTTGCCGGAGGTACTGCATTGGTTCCTTTCATCAGGTACTGCCATCCAAAACGGTTTTTGATATTGTCTATAGCCTGGTAGAGCGCGATCATTTCCTGTGTATCATCAAACAGGCTGATCTGGTAATTGCCCTGTACCAGGTGACTGAAACGCACGCCTATCAACCGGATAAGCAGTCTCCGGTCGTAGAGTTTATGAAAGAGTTCTTTTACTTTTTCAAGTAGTATATGATCGCTGCCTGAATAGGGGATGGTCATTTGTTTGGTAACGGTTTCAAAGTCAGAATAGCGGATCTTCACGGTGACACAACCGGTGAGTTTGTCTTGCTGACGCAGTTCGAATGCGATTTTCTCTGTCATGCGTACCAATTCCGCATGGATGAATTGCATGTCTATCGTATCGGAAGAGAAAGTATTTTCTGTAGAGATGGATTTCTGTTCATGATAGGGTACAACGGGCGATTCGTCAATACCATTGGCTTTATTCCACAGGGAGATGCCATTCTTCCCCAACCATGCTTCGAGTAGGGTTAGGGGTATTTCGCTCAGTGTTTTCACCGTTTCTACTCCACGGCGTCTTAACTGACCGGCTGTTTCTTTACCCACCATGGGTAGTTTTTCCACCGGCATAGGGGCGAGGAAGGCTTTTTCATCTCCAAAAAGGATCTCCATTTGTCCGTTGGGCTTGGCCTCGTTGGTAGCTACTTTCGAGATCATTTTGTTGGAGGCTAATCCGAAGGAGACGGGCAGCTGTGTTTCCCGCATGATGTACTGGCGTAGTTCCGCTGTCCATTTCATGGAACCGAAGAACTTGTCCATGCCGGTCAGGTCCAGATAAAATTCATCTATGGAGGCTTTCTCGTAGAGTGGCGCCTTTTCGGCTATGAGTTCGGTGACTTCGTGGGAAAGCTGGCTGTATTTCTCCATATCCCCTCTTCTGACAATAGCATGAGGGCACAGTTTCAGGGCCATTTTCATGGGCATGGCGGAGTGGATGCCATAGCGGCGGGCCTCGTAGCTACAGGAGGCTACTACGCCACGATCGCTCACGCCTCCTATCAGCAGCGGTTTCCCCTTCAGGCTGTTATCATCCCTGCATTCTACTGATACGAAGAAGCTGTCCATGTCAAAATGAGCAATGGACCTGTGCTGCAAAGAAATCATAAGTTACGGTAATGGTTCATGGATGATGAATAGTACACAGGAAATAGTCTATGGATGGGCGGTATATATGTGACATAGGCTATGATGGCATGGCCTGTCCACAGACTATCGCCCGCGTACTATAGATCTGAAACAAATTTACTAATATTTTTAGTCAATACTAATAATGTTAGTATAAATAACCAGGCAATAACAAATTACCGGAGATAATGGTTAATTATAGGAGTGCCGTAAGCGGGTACAGTATTTGTCAACTTACATTCAAACAAAACACTTTCTCATGAAAAAGCCTGATATTGGCCAGGAGCTGTTGTTATTGTTGTTATTGTTAGTACCCATGGTCTACCTGGGAATTATCTGGCCCTCCCTGCCAGACGTTATGCCGACTAATTTCAATGTAAAAGGTGTTCCCGAGCGGGTGGGGGCCAAAAGTGACTTTTTGCTGTTAATGACATTCCTGTTCTTTACCAACCTCCTGTTATATTTTTTGTTCCGGTATATTCCACATGTGGATGAGCCGGATATTCAGCACAAGGACATGACGGTATTTCACCGGAGATATTATCAGATACGTTTCATGATCCATATCTACCTGGCTATTTTCACAGCGGCTATCATTTTTATGGCCAGTCAGCACCATCCGTTTGTGATAGAGCGCTGGGTGTTTACAGGAGTGGGATTACTGATCGGGGTGATAGGTCTTTACCTGAGGCGGCTTGAGCCTAACTATTTTATTGGAGTACGAACGCCCTGGACGCTGAAGAGTGACGACATCTGGCGGGAGACGCATGCTTTTGCCGGTAATCTCTGGTTGTGTACAGGTATTGTTATGATCGTTGCAGGATTCTTCCTGCCGGTAGTGACGGGGGTATTCCTGCTGATCTTTGTAGGAGGTATCCTGGCAGCGCTGCCATATATTTATTCTTACCGGTTATTCAATACTGATAAGGGATAAGGTTCTATTAGTGGTCAATATATAAAAATAAAGGCTGTTCACTTTAAGTGGACAGCCTTCACTTTTATATAGTGTGTGATGTTATGACATCAAAACCAGCCTCTTCCCGCACCAGCAGCTGTACCCGGCCATGGAATACGCGATGCCAGCAAAATCAGTGCAATAGCGAAGAAGATCAGTGATGTTTTATGTTTCTGTGCATCCAGTGTTGCTTTCTTCACTTTCGCACGTCCGATGTGTACAAGTGCAATAGCTACGATGGCAACAAATATGTGTTCAACTGCGAAATAACGAATCCCATCGTTGTGTATTACTGCTTTAACTCCGTTCTCCTGAAATGCTTTAAGCCCCAATGAGCTGACGAAGTAAAGCAGTAAACCTACCAGTAACTGTATATCAAGGCTGATCATAAAGAAAAGACCTGCTTTTTTATCTGTTGCGGTGTAAGGTGTCTTACCGCTAACGCCCTTCAATGCACGGATTATGGCCCATAATCCTGTCAGTACGATTGCCCACCTTAATAGCGAGTGAATTATTAACAACATAATATTGAGTTGGATTTTACGGGCAAAAATAAGTTAAGCTGACCGGAATATATTTGGTAATTATAAAAATTATATGCTAATTTTGTTAGTAACGTACTAAATTATTTAGATTATGTCAGTAGTATGCCGCAATTTAAAATTCCTGCGCAAGCAGAAAGGCTGGACGCAGCAGGAGTTTGCTGATAAATTAGGGATCAAACGTTCCCTGTTGGGCGCTTACGAAGAAGAACGTGCAGAACCCCGCACAGAAGTGCTCGAACTGGTCAGTGATATGTTCCGTATATCCATTGACGACCTATTACGCCGCGATGTAGGTTCCCAGAAAGAAAGTTTCCTGGAAAAACGCAGACAGCAGAAGATGGCGGGTGACCGTCAACAGATAGAGTTCGTGCCTGTAAAAGCTGCGGCGGGATACCTGGCAGGCTATAATGATGATGAATTTATTGAAGAACTGAACACTTTCACACTCCCCATGATGGGTGCAGGCAGCTACAGGGCATTCGAGATCGCAGGAGATTCTATGTTACCCACTCCTTCCGGATCAGTGATCGTTTGTCATAAAGTAGATGGCTGGGAAGAGATCCGTAACAATGAAGCCTATGTGGTAGTGACCAGTCGCGAAGGCATTGTTTATAAACGTGTGCTTAAAAGCAACCGCACTAAAGGAAAGATCACACTCGTGTCAGATAATCCGCAATATGAACCTTATGCTGTTGGCATGGAGGAAATACTGGAGCTCTGGCAGTCAGATGCGGTTATTAGTAAGACAGGTCAGCAAAGCCGTCTGAGCGTAAATCACCTGGCGGATATGGTGAGTCATCTGCAGGATCAGGTGAGCATGCTGAAGAAGAGGATCAAGGATTAAGAATAAGTATACAGATATTGTTGCGATGTAGAGAGTGCGGTATATCCCGGAAGGGATAGTATTGTTGCATTGTTACGTCTTGTAAATTGTTTTGTTGAATTGTCCGGGTTACCACCCGGGCTACAAACACATAACTCCTCCCGGAGCTCATCGAAGCGATTGGCCAGGGCGATTGATTAAAACTATTGATCTACCCAAATATCTCCGCCGCTGCCCTGAACGTATTACAATGTGCATTCACAATATCCCTGATATGTGTCGAATACCCTCCGCCCATTGCTGCCGCGCATGGAATACCATGTTGCTTCATCGTTTGGAATACCAGCTCATCCCGTTCTCTGCAACCATGCAGAGTTACCTTCAATTTACCATAACGGTCAGTTTGCAGAATATCCACTCCTGAGAGATAGAACACAAAATCAGGTTTTACTTTATTGATTAGTACCGGCAGGCAGTCCCTTAGTGTACGAAGATAGTCGCTGTCATGCATGCCGTCGGGCAAGGGCACATCCCAGTCTGAGATTTCCTTGTGAAAAGGATAATTATGCGCGCCGTGCATGCTGAATGTATACACATCTGGCCTGCCGGCAAATAATGCAGCAGTACCATTCCCCTGATGTACATCCAGATCGATGATCAGCACCTGTTTCACCAGCTTTTGCTGCAGCAGATAATTCGAAGCAACAGCAAAATCATTCAGCAGACAGAAACCTTCCCCATGATCAGCGAAGGCATGATGTGTGCCTCCCGCTACATTCAGTCCTACGCCATGATCCAGCGCATGCAACGCACAATCTATCGTCCCCTGGCAGATCACGATCTCACGTAGTGTCAATGCGGGCGATTGCGGCAGGCCGATACGGCGTTGTTCTTTCTCTGATAATGTCTGGTGCTGTAGTTTGTGCCAGTATCCGGGAGTATGAGTGAGCAGGGTGGTTGCTTCATCCAGTGGCGCTGGTGTATGCACCTGTTTATCGGTGATCACGCCTTCCCGTAATAACTGCGCCGGAATAAGCTCATATTTCACCATTGGGAACCGGTGGCCTTCCGGTAGCGGGTGTGCATATATAGGATCGTAGGCAACCAGCATTAATTGACTTTTAGAATGCTGTTTTCAGCGATAACGAATACTGCCTCATCTGGTGCTGGCTCCAGCATAGCGAGGCCCGTAAAACGCCCGAAAGCGGGCAATATGCTGCAATGTTTTCCGAAGTAGAAACAGGGCAGGCGTAAGCGCTGCCTTCCGGCGCCGGCAACAACGATCCCGGGATGTAAATGCCCGGAGAAAGTATAACCTGCCGCATCTTCTTCTGAGCAGGGCTCATGTATGAAATGAATATCGCGGATGACAAGTGTATCAGATACTTCGACGTTCAGTGCCTGATAAGTAGCCGCAGGCAATATATCGTGATTGCCTTTTACCAGTTTAAAACGGATATGTGCAAATTGCTGACGCCAGAGTTTAAAATAAGGCACATCATTGTTCTCACGGCTATGGAACATATCTCCTACAATGATGATCTGGGAAGGATTGTAGGCTGTAATAAGTAACTGCAGGCGATACAGGTCGTCCTGCCCGATGTTGGCAGGAACGGCTATTCCTGCTTTCCTGAAATGGGCGGATTTACCCAGGTGCAGGTCAGACACGATCAGCGCCTGTTCTTCTTGCCAGAAAATGGCCCTCTGGGCCGATAAATGCCAGGTCTGGTCCTGGTGTCTGTAAATCACTTCCTCCATAATCTCCGGTAAAACTACTGTATCTCTCCCAAACTATATCTGCGGACGCATTTTTTTGATCCTGTCTTCCAGTTTTTCACTGGTGAGCTCCTCCCGGAGACTGTCTACTTTGATCGGAAAACAGAAAGGCGTCAATGCTTCCGGTGCTGTAATGACAATATCGCTGTTATAAATACGCTCCAGGCTTTCCCGCAGACGTGCTTCTTCCATCTGGTAGAAGAATGCCTCATTGAACGCCTGCCTTAACAATAGGTTCTGTGGATCGTAATCCCTGAACACATTGAACAGCAGGGAAGCAGACGATTGCAGGTGACGGCTGGCTTTATGCTTGCCGGGATAGCCCTGGAAAATAAGACCGGCAATGACTGCAATATCCCTGAACTTACGACGGGCCATTTCTGTCGAGTTCACACTGGCCTGCAGATCATTACTCAGGTTCTCAAGAGAAAACAGGTCATGTACATCCCCATCGCTGACCGGGATTGGCTGATCAGAGAGCAGCTCGAAACCATAATCGTTCATTGCCATGGAAAAGGTAATAGGCTGTCGCTTACTGATACGATAGGCAAGCAATGCAGCCATCACTTCATGTACCAGCCGTCCTTCAAAAGGATAGACGAACATGTGATAACCATCGCGGGTATGGATCATTTCTATCAGCAGTTCATTGTCTTTCGGTATGTGCGACAATTGTTCCTGCAGGTCGAACAGCGGTTGCAATATCCTGATCTCAGGCATGTCCGATTTGCCGGACAATGCCTCGTTATATGTGCGACGTAATATCTTCCCGAGATTGGCGGAGAGCGGAAGTCGTCCTCCCATCCAGCTGGGTACAATGGCCCGTTTGGCGTTTGACTTGCGTACGAGCACTGTCATGTCCTTGATCATCACAAATTCCAGGGTACGGCCTCCCAGGCTGAAAGCATCGCCTGGTTGCAGGCGTGCAACGAACCATTCTTCGATCATACCGATAAATCCTCCGCTCATGAATTTCACCTTTAGCATAGCATCACTGACGATGGTGCCGATGTGCAGGCGGTGCCGCATGGCCAGCATACGACTGCGACAGATGAAGAAGTCGCCTTCCCTTTCCAGTTTTTTAAACTCATCGTAGCTGTAGAGCGCTTCTCCGCCGGTAGACAGGAAAGATAATATCCAGCCCCACTCATCTTCCGTCATATCGCGGAAGCAAAAAGTATTGGTCACTTCCTCCCATATTTCAGGGGCATGAAAACCATCTGAAATGCCGAGTGTCATCAGGTATTGCAGGAGTACGTCAAAGGCCAGTATAACAGGCATACGGCTTTCCACCAGCTGCTCTTCCATAGCCGCCTTCAAAGCTGCTGCCTCCACCAGTTCCAGGCTGTGCGTAGGCAGGAACCAGATCTTACTGGTGGCGCCGGGCTGATGACCACTTCTGCCGGCTCTCTGCAGGAAGCGGGCTACTCCCTTAGGACTGCCCACCTGGATCACCGTGTCCACGGGCCTGAAATCCACACCCAGGTCAAGACTGGATGTACAGACAACCGCCTTCAGCACGCCGGTGTGTAGCGCTTCTTCTACCCATACGCGGAGCTCCGCATCGATAGAACCATGGTGAATGGCAATAGCGCCCGCCAGTTCAGGACATTGGCGTAATATTTCCTGGTACCAGATCTCAGTCTGGGAACGGACGTTCGTAAATATGAGGGTAGTCTGGCTGTTCAGGATCACCGGCAAGGCTTTGTACAGCAGTCGTGTACCTAAGTGCCCCGCCCAGGGATATTTTTCGATCTCATCCGGCAGGATGCTTTGCAGTTCTATCTTCTTACCCAGTTTGGCGCGTACAATCACCGCTTCGGGGTCTGGCTGGCCCAGTAATACATCCAGCGCTTCTTCCAGGTTGCCAATCGTAGCTGAGATGCCCCATACTTTTAATGGAGGGCGTCCTGCTTTCTTTGCCAGTCCGCGGAGCCTGCTGAGACCCAATTCCACCATCACACCGCGTTTGCTACCCAGCAGTTCATGCCATTCATCCGCTACCACTGTTGTCAGGTGTGTAAAGACTTTCGCATATTCTTTCTGCCCCATCAGCAGATGCAGGCTTTCCGGTGTGATGATCAATATCTCCGGCATCTGCTTCTTTTGCTGCTGGCGGGTGGAAATAGGGGTGTCGCCACTGCGTATACCTACCTGCCAGGACATATTGAGTTCCTGCAGCACTTCCTCCATCGCACGTGCAATATCTTTTGCCAATGCGCGTAGCGGAGTGATCCACATCATTTGCAGGCCATTCTTCGTTTTCTGCTGATAATCCTTCGGGTGTTTATTGATCCAGTCGATCACCACGGCAAGGAAGAGAGAGAAGGTTTTACCGTAACCGGTAGGGGCGTTTACAAGGCCTGATCTGCCTTGCAGGTAATGCTTCCAGGCTTCTTCCTGGAAAGCAAAAGGCTTTCTGTCGTTTGCAGCGAGCCATTCTGTTATCACTTGCCATCCGCGCGCTTTGTTTTTCATTGGTGATGAAATTAGGGAAAAACAAAGACATGTCAATGTCCGGCAACATACATTTGCCTCGCCTTAAATTCCTGTATGAAAATTGAAACAAACTACCAGTACCTTATCGCAATGATCGTAATAGAACCCTATCTGCAGAAGGGATTTGAGAACCTTTCTGAAACGGAGGACAGGCATCTGTATGAAATATCAGAATCAGTGGGAAAAATGGGAAATCAATAATTGCCGGTAGTACCGGATTATTTTCTTTCCAGTGTCAACATTCTTGTCTGCACCACCAGCGTATCCTGTGTATGTATCGTTTTTAACGCATCTGCATTCAAATAGCCATACGCATACTTTTCAGCCAAATAACATTCTGAAATTGATGTCTTGGTCTTGAAATGATAGCTGATAACAGGAAGGGAAAGATGATCGCCGTCCGTCACTACAGGCATCTGATATCTTGTTTTGCAAGTCAATGAGCCGTTGATACCTGAAGGTACACAATAGGTAAGCAGCGGATGCTTGCGTATATGAGTACGAACATTTGAGCAGCTTAATTCACCGTCATCAGCTGGTGATCCCGGCAAACTGTCGCGGCCCAGTAATATGGCAGCATTGTTATCGTAATACACCTGGTTGAAGATCAGTTCAAGTGCGTCGCCACTTGAAGTTGCTCTGAAATAAACACTGTCAGAAACCCTGTTATCAAATGTCACATGGATGGGAGATTCTGCGGTACCTGCTGTCAGATCAAAGAAGCCATATATCTGGTTGCGTTCAAGAAATGCCTGGATGAAAACAACATCTGTAATGATTTTATCTTTTGTATACAGCGCTACCGGGTCATTTTTAATATTAGCGGCGCTTTCATAATTACCGGTTGGGTAAGGTGTCACATCATCGCCCCCACAGCCATAACAAAGCAGCAATACGCATATTAGTAACAAGAATGGTTTCATATTGAAGGATTATTGCTTATAGAGTTTTACAAAATAGGTTTGCACGGCCAGCGTATCTTCGGGACGTAATTTACTGAGAATATCTTTGTTAAAGTCATCGCTGATATAACGTTCGTAAGTATGGCAGAAAATGCCTGGAGCAATAGGGCGGGCGAAGTAATATGTCAGTACCGGTATCACGAGGTAATCTTTCTCTACATTCAGCTGAAGCTGTTTATGGCCGGTACAATAGCTGTCCGGATAGTTGAAGTAACTACATGCATATGTGGGCGGATTGCGCCGCACATATTTTGCCACGTTCGCACAACTTAATTCTCCCAGCACTGTCGGTTTTATAATAGATTCCCTATTGGCTATAAGCAGCCTGGTATTGGTAGAAAGACTGTTTATATGGAAAGTGTCCTGGTACCTGTTGCCCGGATCTTGTGTGTAGTAGGCCATTTCTCCCTGGATGCTTACCGAAGTGAAGATAAACGGGGTGTTAATGCCTGGTTGTTCCCTGAATGTACTATCCGTCAGCCAGCTGTTGATTCTTCTTTCCAGGAAGTTGTGGATGAATGTCTGTTCTGTGATGGTTTTATCGCCTACATATAGTGTGATAGGACCGGCAGTAGCGAGGCTTTTATTGGTATAGATACCTTCCCGCATGACATGGACATTGTCATCTTTTTTGCAGGATATAAGGATTGCGACGCAAGATATAAGTATAGTTATGTATATTTTCATGGAAGGGAGATTCGCTGGCGTAAGATATAAAGACGGGGAGTAAAAACAAATATGGATATGTCAATCAATACACCGTTATTTGCTGTCTTTGCCATTTATCTCTAAAGATAATGTGCCCCCAAAATCTTTAATTGAAAAACTGATGACCAAGCCAGGAACACCTGTTGCAGGTGCTAAAAGTGAGTTAACCATTTCCAAACGTAGGTTAAAGGACATTTGTAATGATTTCAATGAAAGGCTGAGAGTAATTCTTAGTGGAAAGAACAGTGATTATTCGCCACTGGAATTGGGAAGGCCATGCCTGCATTTTCTTAATTGTGGCTTTCCTGATATTCCTATACAAATGTCAGTGCAGCGGTTGATTGATAAAAAACTCCAGGCGAACCATCCCTTCTCCTTAGTTTCAGTTGTAGATATGCCGGAATATTTAGCGGCCCCAGTTGCTATATTTCAGAGCAAAACAAGGATTGACAGCAAAGTGATTTTAACAGAAATGGAAGATAAGGGAATCAATTTTGTGGTAGCAATTGAAATGCAAAAAATAAAAGGCAACAGGAAAGTAAATGACGTCAGGAGCATATATCCAAAAGATAACATCAAAGATGTGTTACGTTGGATCGGCGAAGACAGACTTATGGAGTATTATGACAAAGAAAAAATCCTTAACTGGCTTAGCAAACAGCAGTCCAATTCCGCTGAGGTTACTAAGCTAATTAAGGACTGTACAAAGATAGTAGAAAAATGAAACAACAACAAATCAATTACATACTGTTGAAAATTGACACTATCTTCATCGCCTTGCATGAATAGAGGGCCTATCCTCTCAACTCATCCAACGTCACTTCCTGCTGCCCCACCGTCAGCTGATGCATGATACCACACTTCAATGCATAATTATCTTTCTGATGTCCCACCGGGAAACCGAAGCATACCGGATACTTAAAATCCTTCACTTTCTCCATCACGATATCATACATTGTCCTGCCGAATTCTTCTCCCGGATCATCAGGTTTGATGCGGTTAAAACCACCAATGATCAATCCCGCAATATTATCCAGTTTGTGTGCGCGTTGAAGACTGTTGAACATGCGGTCAAGGCTATAAAGATATTCGCCTACTTCTTCCAGGAAAAGGATCTTACCGATGGTATCCAGTTCTGAATTAGTAGCAAGCACACTCTGGATCATTGAAAGATTGCCACCTACGAGTACGCCTTTCGCGGTGCCCGTACGGTTGCGGGAATCGGAGAAAGTGGTATAGTGCAGTTGCTGACCTGACAAGGCATCCCTGATGGAAGAAATAGTTTGTTGTACGATAGGTTCTGCCTTGCTGAAATCATCAGGAAAACTGTTGCACATTTTTGAATGTAAAGTAGCGATACCATACAGACGATTAATATGACAATGTAATACAGTAATATCACTAAAGCCGATGATCCATTTTGGCTGTTGTGCGAAGCGGGAGAAATCCAGCTGATCGACAATACGGGCGCTCCCATAACCGCCACGGGCGCACATGATAGCCTTGATGGCGGGATCGTCCAGCATTTCCTGTATATCTTGCCGGCGCTCCTGGTCAGTGCCGCCGAAGCTGAAGTCAGTCTTATTAACGGTACTGCCCACACGTATTTTAAAACCCCAGCTCTGCATGATGCTGATGGCTGGTTTTATCTCTTCCAGGGTGATGTGTCCTGCAGGACAGGTAATACCGATCGTATCGCCGGGCCTGAGGTAAGGTGGGATCAATAATCTTTCTTCATGCGGCTGCAGGGCAGCGGCGGCCTGTTGTAAACGGGTGAGCGCCGGTAAGGTGGTGAGTCCTGCTGTAGTGGCCAGTGCTGACAGGAAGTGTTTACGATTCATAACATTAATGTAAGCATTATTTATAAGCGATATGGTCTGTTTTTTGTCTTTCTTTGTATAAAAGAATAACCATGAAACACCTTTACATTTTAGGGGCGGCATTTCTGCTGATGATAGCGCCGGCAATGGCACAAACAGCCTGGAGAATAGAGCCGGGACAATATATCGGGAATACAAAAATAGGCGCTACCGCGGATGATATGGCCGCTATGCTGGGCCCCGCAGATGGCGGCGATGCTGCTATGGGAAAGGCATGGAGCATCTGGTACAGTCACAAGAAAGATAAGAGTATCGATTCCACCAGGTACCTGGCTGTTTATTCCGTAAGGGAAGAAACAAGCGGTAAGGAAGCAATGGTAGTAAAGCAGGTCCGCGTGAACACATCTTCCTTTACAACGGAAAAAGGACTGAGGGTGGGCAGCGCTTATATCGAAGTGAAAAAACTATTTCCCGCTATCAAGATCGTGGCACAGTATCAGGATAAACTGAAAGGCAGGAAGATCACGTTGTACGATGTGCGTAAAGCAGGTATCGCATTTGAAATGACAACAGAGAAAGGTGGTAAGCAGTTATGTACCGCCATTACTGTACATCCCCAGGGAGAAGATATCAATACCTATATTCTCTTTCCTGGATATGAAGGCCTAAAAAAATTATAAGCTTAATATACCACCCTGTGCGTAGCCTTGATCACTGACATCACGAACACGCTTTCCATGTGACGGATATTATCCAGTTCGCCCAGTTTGTTTACGTTGAATTCATGATAGGCAAACATGTCTTTTACCTGCACCTTCAGCATGAAGTCAAACTGGCCGGAAATGTTGAGACATTCCATTACTTCAGGGAAAGAGGTGATCTCTTTGATAAATTTGGTACCGGCCTTTTTACCATGCTCTTTCAGGGAGATGTAGCATAATACAGTCAGGGCTTTATCAATCTTACTGGGATCAACAATGGCGGCATACTGCCTGATAACGCCTGCCTGTTCCATTTTACGGAT
Source organism: Chitinophaga sp. CF418 (assembly GCF_900142925.1). GTDB lineage: Bacteria > Bacteroidota > Bacteroidia > Chitinophagales > Chitinophagaceae > Chitinophaga. The sequence goes on along the minus strand of NZ_FRCN01000001.1, from coordinate 515,166 downwards.
ACGTTCATAAACGGGAGTGGCACTCAGGTTCAGTTTTGCTGCCAGGTCGCGGATGGTCATCTTGGCATCTTCCTCCAGCAACTGGAGGATGGCGATATCCTTTTCATCCAGCGCAATGTTTTCAGTTGCGTTCTCTTTTTTGTTATTTCCCAGGTTATTCATATCAGTATAGAATAATGTTCCGTTTCAAAAGCAAAATTAAGTACAATATACTAATTTGCTTTAGTATTCCTTCAAAATTCATTATTATTTATGTGTCCGCAGTAGCTGCTGTAAATCTTCAAGGGTATTGATCTCTGTAGGCGGTTTATCTTTCCGCCAGCGGAGTATACGGGGAAAACGCAATGCCACGCCTGACTTATGCCTGTTGGAGGCTGCAATTCCTTCGAAGCCGATCTCAAATACCAGTTCCGGCTTCACGGTCCTGACGGGGCCAAATTTCTCCAGGGAATTTTTTTTCACCCAGTTATCCACTTCGTTGATTTCTTTATCTGTGAGACCGGAATAGGCCTTGGTAAATGATACCAGCTGGTCTCCATCCCTGACGGCGAAAGTATAGTCGGTATACAGATTAGAACGGCGTCCATGTCCTTTCTGGGCATAGATCATGACCGCATCAATGGTGAGCGGATCTATTTTCCATTTCCACCAGTCTCCGCGTTTACGACCTACCTGGTAAGTGGAATCCAGCTTTTTCAACATCAGTCCTTCGCTGCCTTTTTCCCTGGCCTGCAGGCGGAAACTGGCCAGTTGATCCCAGTCGTGGAAAGTAATGGCGGGCGACAGCCGAAGGGTAGGGTGATTGATCTGCTCCACCACCTTCTCCAAAAGTAATCGACGTTCCTGCAGCGCGGTTGTTCGTATATCCTGACTTTCCCACTCCAGCAGGTCATAACTGAGGAAGGCCACCGGGGCTTCCTGTAATTGTTTGCGCGTTACGTTCTTCCGTCCTATGCGGGTCTGCAGGGTCTGAAAGGGCAGGGGCGCTCCATCGGCAAAGGTGAGGATCTCTCCGTCCAGTACCGTGCCCTCCGGAAGCACATCCAGCAAGGGCTGGTATTCAGGAAACTTTTCGGTAATGAGTTCTTCACCGCGCGACCATACAAACAATTGTCCGTTACGTTTGATGATCTGTCCGCGGATACCGTCCCATTTCCATTCCGCCTGCCATTGTTCGGGTGCGCCCAGTTCAGCAGGATCGCTTTCTAAAGCATAAGCGAGGTAAAAAGGGAAAGGCTTGGATGCATCGGCTTCTGTGATGTTCTCGCTGAGCAGGGTTTCTATGGTGGTTTGCTGCGGGTCCCAGTTCCCACTGATCATATGGGAAACGGTAGCAGCGGGGATGTTGTAAGTACTGGCCAGGGCATTCACCATGGTTTGCTGGGATACGCCAATGCGGAAACCGCCGGTGATCAGTTTATTGAACACGAACCTTTCACTGGTATCCAGTTCTTCCCAGGCCCTGAGGATGAAGGTTTGTTTAGTGGCTTCGTCCGCGTTTTGAAGTTGTATAAGCTGTTCTATCCAATAATGCAAAGGATGGGCGGAGAGGCTCTTACCCGGGGGCAACAGGAGAGCGATGGTCTCTGCCAGGTCACCTACTGTATGATAGCACTCTTCGTATAACCAGGCCGGTAAACCCGTCATTTGCAGGCACCAGGTGCTAAGCTGGGTGGTATTGACGGTTCGTTTAGGACGCCGGCCGGTGAACAGCGCCAGCACCCAGAGGCGGTCACGAGCAGCTGCAACAGCCAGGTAGCGGCTCAGTGCATCCAGCTTCTCATTGGTCTTGGTACTGTTGCTCAGTATTTTTATGAGTGCGGCAAATTCTTTCATAACCGGGCGTTATTGGTCATTAGTAATGGTTTCTGGCATGCCTGCTTCTTCATCCATGTCACCGAATTCTGTTTTCACTTCCTGTGCCGGAATCCCGTTTTCTGTCAGGTAGCGGGCAAAAGCGCTGCTGAAGCCATGGGTCGTATACACCTTCTCAGCGCCCGTGGCTTTCACCGCCTGTAATAAGCCCGTCCAGTCGGCATGGTCTGACAGGGCAAAACCGGCGTCCGCATTACGGCGGCGCATATGTCCCCGCACCTGCATCCATCCACTGCACACGCCCAGGGCGTATGGATTGAAACGGCGCATCCAGGAGCTGTCTGCTGCGGACGGCGGACCGATGATCAGATTGTTCTTATAGGCAGATGCAGGCGTTTCCGGCGTAATACGATGGATCTCCGGGAGGTCCCAACCTTTTTCTCTCAGCAGCTGGTGAGGGATATAGATCGCCCCATGCGCCCAGATCTGCGGGGTGACGTCCCTCAGGTTATACAGCAGTCGCTGGGCCTTTCCCAGGCTGTAACCCAGCAGTACGCTGTGCTTACCTGCCGCCTGATTGTCCTTTATCCACTGCCGGATATTGCTGAAGATGACACCCTGTGGTTGCCAGTTGTAGATTGGAAGCCCAAAGGTGCATTCAGTAATGAATGTATTACAGGGAACTGGTTCAAACTGTCCTGAGATGCCGTCATTTTCCATTTTATAATCACCGCTCACCACCCATACTTCGTTTTCCTGTTGTATCCGCACCTGTGCCGACCCAATAATGTGCCCTGCCGGGTGCAGGGATATTGTGACGCCATTATAGCGGATATTTTCGCCGAAGGCGACGCCCTGTACGCTGATATCCTGACCAAGCCTTAACTGCAGGAGCGGAACGCTATCATGATGGCAGAGGTAATGTTTATTACCATACCGGGCATGGTCGGAATGGGCATGGGTAATGACAGCCCGTTCCACAGGTTGCCAGGGATCAATGTAAAAATCACCTGCCGGGCAGTAAATACCCTTGTCCGTAAACTGTAACACCTGCATATGAAAGCAAAGTATGCAATTTTCATGCGTAATGAGGGGTAGTTCTGATACTATTTTGATATTGCGGATGAAATCTTCAAAAAAAAATTATAAAATACCTTTAAATCAGCCATGAGTATGCTGTATGTCTGCCTTATATATGCTTTATACGTGCCTTTAAGTTGGACTTGAAATGGAATTAGCAGGTGGAAAGATGGAGAAATTTGTATTATGGCGCGAAGATTTGAGCTCTTTCGCTGACTATATAGTAAAGAGCAACAAAAAATATTATCTGCATTATACCCGGCCTTGAATCCTCAATTTAACCCCCTCTCAGCCATATTTAGGAGAATGGATGTCCCAGTAGTCGGGGGCATCCTTTTTTGGTGTACGGGACATTCTGCGTTGGTCCTGATGCAGGTTTACATCTTCAGCCCGGTAGTCGTGTTTAAAGTTTACAAAGTGTGTATTAATAGCCGGCTTGATATCGCTTTGATAACGCTCATTCTACGTTGATCCTACGTTCATGAACGTAAGATCAACGTAGAATGAGCGTTATCAAAGCGATATCAAAGCGAATTCAAATGCTCTGAAAAGGTAAACTTTCAGGACTAAGACAAGGTTCACGTGAGTTGTATACAAGTTGCATATGACCAGGATCTTCCTCCGTTCTTCTTCCGTTAAAAACGGAGGAAGAACGGAGGAAGATCCTGGTCATATGCAACTTGTATGCTGGTTAAACGGAGATACTGACTTTGTCATAGCAATCACGAAAGGCTCTTATAACGGGATAAGGGGCTTTTATGACGACATAAGTGGCCTTCGTATACATTGCTTTAAACCGCTTTGAATTCTTTCCTAACATTGCATTGTGAACAGCAAATGAATAGGGTGGGATGCTTCCAGGATGTGATTGGCGGCTGTTACAAAACCGCTTGGGATCTTTTATAACAAGACTATTGTCAATGGCAGCTGAGGGTGCGGGAAAGGGCTGCCGCCGGACGGAATGGGTAGAAAAACAAAGAGGGTGCCTTTGTAATTCGACACCCTCTTTGCGTTAAAGAAACAACAGTAATGTTTACTGGAAATTCATCCTCACATCGCTGCTATCGTTCTTTTGTATGATGTTGATGTTCTTATTCTCAAAGTAATCAGGCATAGTGGCGCCATCTTTCAGGTATACCGGCTGATAATTGAGATTGTTGAACACTTTTTTAGAAGGATCGTTCAGGCTACCGTTGAAGTAAACACCTTTATCAGTCAGCTGTTTTACGAAATACCAGGTCAGCTCAAATCCCTTGAAAGCCATATCTGACGGACGGGATTTGTAGATGCGCTTGAAATAATCCGTGATATAACGGCTGTAAGCGTTGGTCTTATCATTGAAGTAGGGAGAAGTGTAGTAGATCTGCATGTCCTTGAACTCAGGCTCTTTGAACTTCATGATATCCCAGGTAGGCATACCGTAAACCTGGATAGGATAGGTGCCGGTCTGCACGCTGAGTTTACGCAGGATGGCCTTTGCATTGGTCTCATCCAGGGCGGTAATGATACAGAGGTTAGGTCTGTCTGCCAGCATGAACTGGGACAATTCCCCATCTGTCATGGCATCATTCCAGATCACTTCGCGGATATGTGATTTCTTCGGATTCTGCATCTTTTCGTAGTCGGCCTTGAAATCGGCTGCGATGCGTTTCTCAAAGGCGCTGTTACGATGGAACAGCAGGATGTTCTTGGTAGCAAATGTTTCCTGCAGGTAACGTTGAAGTGCTTCTCCATGCGTCCTGAGCATGCTGTTGGTGATCAGCAGGAAAGGATTGGCCGTGATACCGCCATCATTTGGATAAGTGGCCGATACTAGGTTGACCTCTCTCCGACGGGCTACATTGCTGAGTTCCTGTATCTCAGGAGAGCTTACCGCAGCGATAATGAGATCTACGCTGTCCAGCAATTTACTCCTTGTCAGGTTATCGATGCTATTAGCCCTGGATTTGCTGTCATATACGTGTACATTGAGCTTTACACCTTGCTGTTGCAGGCTGTCGAGCGCCAGTTGGGCGCCTTCGTAAAAATCAAGGCCAGGCAATACATAACGGGGCAGGGTGCGGCCTGAAAGTTCTGTGCCATTTGTAAAAACGGAGTCAAGATAGAGTGGAGCAAAGAGTGCAACGTTGTAGGAGCTTTTTTTCAGTTCACGGGCAAATGCCGGTACGTTGAAAGGGGCTGCTTTTTCATCTTTCTTTTTGTCCTCGTTTTTCTTTTCTTCCTCTTTAGGCTTTGTGACAGTTGTTGGCGGAGCAGTGGTGCTGCTGCTGCTACTGCTTTTAAACAGCGAACAGGCAGACAGCAGAATGGTCAGTGCGCATGCAGTGACCATCAGACTGCATATTTTGGATTTACTCATAGCGATGATTAATTACAAAAATCGTTCCCAGGCGTTGAACAAGAAACGCTTAACACTGAGGTGCAAATATATAAAGTGCTCAGCGTTAAGCGTTTCTACTCATAGCTCAGGGAATTATTCCCATTCGATGGTAGCCGGTGGTTTGGAGCTGATATCGTATACCACACGATTAATACCTTTCACTTTATTGATAATATCGTTAGACATCTTAGCCAGGAATTCATGTGGCAGGTGTGCCCAGTCGGCAGTCATACCGTCAACCGAGGTTACTGCACGGAGGGCTACGGTGAATTCATAGGTCCTTTCGTCTCCCATTACCCCTACGCTCTGTACCGGCAGGAGGATGGTGCCAGCCTGCCATACTTTGTCGTACAGCTCCGCTTCGCGAAGTCCGTCGATATATACGGCGTCTGCTTCCTGCAGCATAGCAACTTTCTCAGGGGTGATCTCACCCAGGATGCGGATAGCCAGACCCGGACCAGGGAAAGGATGACGGCCCAGGAATATGTCGCTGATGCCTATTTCACGGCCTACGCGTCTTACCTCGTCTTTGAAGAGGAAACGCAGCGGCTCTACCAGTCCCATGTTCATCTTTTCAGGCAGACCGCCTACGTTGTGATGGGATTTGATTGTAACAGAAGGACCATTTACGGAAACGGATTCTATCACATCAGGGTAGATAGTACCCTGACCCAGGAAGGAGATATCTTTCAGCTGGTTGGCTTCCTGCTGGAATACCTCGATGAAGAGACGGCCAATGATCTTACGTTTTTTCTCAGGATCGCTTACGCCGTTCAGTTCTCCGTAGAAGAGATCTTTGGCGTTTACGCCTTTTACGTTCAGGCCCATGTGCTTGTAGGAATCCAGTACGGTTTCGAATTCGTTCTTACGGAGCAGGCCGTTATCCACGAATATGCAATACAGGTTGCTTCCTATCGCTTTGTGTATCAGTTCGGCTGCCACGGTAGAGTCAACACCACCGCTAAGCGCCATGATTACTTTTTTGTCGCCTACCTGTGCCTTGATCTTTTCGATGGTTTCCTGAACAAATGCTGCCGGCGTCCAGTCCTGTTTACATCCGCAGATGTGTACCAGGAAGTTGCGGAGCAGTTGTTTACCTTCCAGGGAGTGGGTCACTTCCGGGTGGAACTGCAGGCCCAGGATAGGGTGTTTGGCTACGGTTTCAGATTTGAAGGCCGCTACCGGGATGTTGTCAGTATGGGCGATGATCTCAAATCCTTCGGGCATACGCACGATGGTGTCTGAATGGCTCATCCATACCTGGCTGCGGGAAGAGATATCATACAGGAGCTTTTCTTCCTTGTTCTCATGGTCCATAAATGCACGGCCATATTCGCGGATGGAGCTTTTGGCTACTTCGCCGCCGAATACTTTTGCTGTGAGCTGGGCGCCATAGCAAACGCCGAGTACAGGAACTTTTGCCGCCATGGCAGCTATGTCAACGGTTGGTGCACCGGCATCGTTCACCGAGAACGGACTACCGGAGAGAATAATGCCTTTTACTGTATCATCCCATTGTACCGGCTGAAGACAAGGCTTGATTTCGCAATAAATGTTCAACTCCCTGATACTGCGTGCGATCAGCTGCGTATATTGAGAGCCAAAGTCTAGTATAAGTATCTTTTCTGTCATGGTGGTGCAAAGATAAAGGCCAAATATGAAATCCCAAGTTTGAAAATGGGAATAGTCTATAGATGATTGTTCTTATATTCGTAATATACATGTGTATAAATCGCCATTTTACAACCCAAACAAATATTACCCTTATGAAAAAGATCATTTGTTTTTCAGCTATTACTCTATTGCTTGTAACTCAATACAGTTGCGATGGCCAGCGCATCAACGGCAGCGGCAACGTGACTACAGAAACCCATACCGTGGGAGATTATGAGAAAGTAGTGCTGAAAGGAGCCATGGATATAGAATTCACTCAGGGACCGGCCCAACCGGCAGTGATCGAAGCCGAAGACAACATCATTCAATATGTGCGGCTGGAACTGCATGGAAGTGAGCTCGTAGTGGACCTGAAGGACCATATCTCGGTAAAGACAAGTAAGGGCATCAAGATAAAACTGACTGCTCCCGATGTAAACTTTCTGTCGCTCGCCGGCTCCGGTAACATACATATTACCAATACACTGCAGAATGCCGATGGGGTACGTCTGAAGCTTTCAGGCAGCGGTAATATTGACGGCGCAGTGAACAGCCCGGAAGTAGAGGCATCTTCAGCTGGCTCTGGTAATATTAAGCTGAGCGGTGAAACCAAAGACCTGGAAGTAAGCCTGGCAGGCAGCGGTAATTTTCAGGGCAGCGACCTGCATTCTGAAAATGCCCAGATCAGCATTGCCGGCAGTGGCAACGTAGACGTACATGCCAGTGTGAAGCTGGAAGCGAAGATCGCAGGCTCCGGCGATGTAAGATATAAAGGCACCCCGGAAGTAAGTTCCAAAATCGCCGGTTCAGGATCCGTGCGTAAGAGCTAAGATTCACCCTGCTCTGTATATATAATGTAATTCAGGATCGTTCATAAGCTACGTAAACAGACAATATATTATGGAGAAGCCATCGATGACCGCCGAAGAGGTGGCCAGCCAGTTGCGCAGGCCGGAAGGTGAAAATGGGTTAAGAGTGGGCACTGCGATGAATAAGTCGAATGCAGCTCTTTATAAGATGGTGCTGGGCCTCCTGGAGATAAAGCCCGGCGAGCGGATACTGGAAATAGGATTTGGGAACGGGCATTTCATTCCTGCGCTCTTTGAAAGAGGGACCCCAATCCGGTACACCGGCCTTGATATGTCTGAGACAATGGTAGCAGAAGCCATCCGGGAAAATCAGGCCCGCGTTGCAGATGGTAGCGTGGAACTGTACCTGGGCAGAACAGAGGAAATGCAATTTGCAGCAGGAGCCTTTACGAAGGTATTTGCGGTGAATGTGTTGTATTTCTGGGACGAACCTGCCCTGGCTCTCAATGCAATACATCGTGTATTGGATACCGGGGGAGAGTTGGTACTGGCTATCCGTTCCAGGGAAACCATGCAGCAATTGTCTTTCAGCTCTCATGGCTTTACCTTGTATAGTGCAGAAGAGGCTAAAGCATTGCTGGAAGCGAATGGATTCAGGGACATTGAGGTAAAGACCGGGATGGAGGCGCCCAGAATGTCAAGTGACGGCAGTACGATGGTGGAGTTAGAGAATATTTGTTTACGTGGAATAAAATTTTAAGTTCACTTTAACAGTTATGTTATTGTACAATACAGCATCTTTGTACCTGTTAAACAACTAATTAAGTCCTTTGGCCACGGTACTGCTGTAAACAAAATGCAGAGGATACGGCAGTACCTGGCTAAGGCACAAGATAGGAGTTGATGATGACGATTATTGATGCTGTTTATGTCGGGGGTAATTGCCTTACATCACAGTTAAGAGATAGAACGCCTGCGGAAAAGCAACCTACGCTTTCCCGCAGGCGTTACTTTTAGGTAGAACAAGTGATCTGTCAGGGATGAGAACAGGATATTCCCTGATATTTGAACAAGCGTTTACTAACGACCGTTATTCATATAACAAAAAAATATCTTTTGCCTAATATTGTTTTTCGTAAGTTTACGGCTTCAATATTGTTGAACCTCCTATTCCTTTTATGATTGAACGACCTAAGATCCTGGTTGTGTATTATACGCAAACGGGGCAACTGAAAAGAATCATCGATACAGTGCTTGGCCCTTTACAGGATAAAGCAACCATTGTATATGAAGAATTGAAACCATTGCAACCATTTGAGTTCCCATGGAAAAAACAGGTTTTTTATGATACAATGCCGGAAACGGTGTTAGGACGTCCAAGAGGTATTGAGCCACTAAAGGTGAATCCGGATGAGCATTTTGACCTTGTTATCCTGGCTTACCAACCCTGGTTCCTGTCTCCATCTCAACCTACGGCAGCATTTTTGCAGAGTGATATAGCAGGCCGCCTGCTGAAAGGCAAACCTGTTATCACGTTAATGGGGTGCCGCAATATGTGGCTGAATGCGCAGGAAAGAGTGAAAGAATATCTACAGAAGGCCGGAGCGAAACTGGTTGGCAATATTGTACTGAAAGACACGTCGCCGAACCTTGTGGCACTGATTACGGTATTGAGATGGCAGTTCAAAGGAAAGAAAGAAGCAACATCACTGTTACCGCCTGCAGGTGTACAGGAAAAGGATATAGTTGAATCGGTACGGTTTGCGGAACCGATAGGTAAAGCACTGGAAACCAGACAGTGGGATACATTACAACCAGCGTTGCTGGAATTGGGCGCCATTGACCTGTTACCTAATCTGATCCTGCTGGAAGGAAGAGGTATCAGGGCTTTCCGTTACTGGTCGAAATTCATCAGCGCCAAAGGAGGTCCGGGAGCACCGGAACGCCAGGGACGGGTAACGATGTACAGAGGATTGCTGCTGATCGGTATTTTTGTATTATCGCCTATAGCCAAAATAACATCTATTTTAAAGCTGGCGTTAAATAAAAAACAGCTCCAGGAGGACGTCGAGTACTATAAAGGCATACATCTGCGCTAAGCCCAGCCGTTGGTCATGTAATACTTATCGTGTAATTATTATCCGGGACAACATGTAATTGACTGTTTTACGGTAATATCCGTAGAGTATTCTATATTTACGGGCGTTTGTGTATTTCAAAAGGATGAAGAGGGGGCAAATCGGACATTTCATATAATAAGTAACGCGGGGGATGATTTGCCAGTATCAGAAGGATTGAGGAAGGGCCAACTGGACATTCATGTAACCAATGTAACATACGTAAATGGGAGATGACCTGTCTGAATGAAGGGCCGCGAGTTTGCACTGATAACATACCATTGTAAATCAATAGCCAGTCTTTAAAGGAGGATAGGCATCAACTTAAAAAAACAGGAATCTATTTCAAATGAAGGAAGTTTATATTACAAGGCTATCTAAGTTTTTGCCAAATGAGCCTGTAGGGAATGATGAAATGGAAAGCATTCTGGGCATGGTGGATGGAAAGCCCTCCCGCGCCCGACTGAGAATTCTGGGAAATAATAAGATCAAAACACGTTATTATTCACTGGATAAAGAAGGAAAATCAACTCATTCGAACGCTGAAATGACAGCCGCGGCTGTAAACAATCTGTTTGATGATAAATTCCCTATCAGCAAATTGCAGTTGCTGGCATGTGGTACAACTTCGCCCGATCAGCTGCTGCCTAACCATGCCGCTATGGTGCATGGCTTGCTGAAATGCCAGCCGGTAGAATTAATAGCAGCCACAGGCGCCTGTGCTGCAGGTATGCAGGCATTCAAATATGCCTGGATGTCCATTAAATGCGGTAATACCAGCAATGCGGTAAGTACTGGTTCTGAGAAATTCTCCAGCTGGATGCTGGCGGAGAAATTCCAGCCCGAAACCGATAACCTGAAACAACTGGAAGATAATCCGATCATCGCTTTTGAAAAAGATTTCCTCCGCTGGATGCTCTCTGATGGCGCCAGTGCAGCCCTGTTCCAGGATAAACCTAATGAAACAGGTCTTTCCCTGCGCGTAGACTGGGTGGAAATAGCCTCCTATGCGCACGAACTGGAAACCTGTATGTATGCCGGTTCCATCAAGAATGAAGATGGCTCCACCAAAGGCTGGATAGATATGACGCCGGAAGAGTGGGCACAGCATAGCGTATTCTCCTTCAAGCAGGATACCCGCCTGCTGGGTAAGAACATTGTTCCGTCCGGTGCAAAAATGTGGAAGGAGCTGGTAGAGCGTCATAACATCGACCTCGATAAACTGGATTATTTCCTGCCACACTTGTCTTCTGAGTTCTTCCGTTTTAAAATAGATGAAGAGATCACCCGCCTGGGAGTACCTATTCCACAGGAAAAATGGTTTACCAACCTGACCAAAGTAGGTAACGTGGGTACAGCATCTCCTTATTTTATGCTGGAAGAGCTGATGAATAATAATATGCTGAAAAAAGGACAGACTATCGTAATGATGGTGCCTGAGAGTGCAAGATTCTCATATGCTTATGCACATATTACGGTAGTGTAAGATAAATTATCTGGTCAGAGATCGGGATTGAATGAGCGGATTGAATGTGAGGGATTAACAAAACGCGGATACAACCTCGTTAGGGGGGCGTGTTTGTAGCCCCGGATTGCAAACCCGGGAATGCCGTTAAACGTTTAACATGGTATATGTGGTGAACCATGGGCAAAATATGTGTTACAAACATGGCGTACGTTCGTTGCGGTCCCGGAACGAACGTAGGACCCGGGGTTGAAACCCCGCGCTACAAAAACAGACTCCTGCGGAGTCAGTTTTTCCGGTCGCCAGCGTGTTGTAAACAGGTTAATTCCCAATGGAGTTGGTTGAGTTTGATATCAGGACATCCGACGTTAATTCCTGATCCTTAAATAATTAAGAGGGGGCGAAGGCTCCTTTCTTTTTTGGTATATGATATATAATATAAATGTAAATTTGGCTCAAACATAGTACACATGAAAAAAGAGGAAGTTCCCCAGGATGGTGACAACATGCATGAAGGTACTTTCAAACAGTTGTTTTATGCCACCGACAATGCGGGTCAGTACGTACCGGTAACCAGTGTAGGCTGGGAGCCTGAGAATGTAGCGATGAAGCAGGCGTGGGAAGAGATCAATGAACGTGTGGAAAAAGCCAGGGCGCAGGTGGTGGCCGGTGAAGTCAGTCCGGTAGTATACTACATGGAAAAGACTATCATGGATCTGCCGTTGCTGGCCAGTTATGTAGGTAAGTTTCAGTGGCAGGTAAAACGCCATATGAAACCAGCCGTTTTTAATAAGCTGAGCGATAATATGTTGCGCAAGTATGCGGCAGCATTCAAGGTCAGTGTACAGGAATTGAAAAATATCAAATAATCAAGTGTAGACAGATCCTGCAGGACCAATCCTGGGGGACGTTCAATAAATTATATCCAAATGGATGAGGTACTGGAAGTTATGAGTGATATTCAGTTCAGCCACGAGCAGACTGCCCATTGCGAGAGTGGGGTTATTTCAAATATCTTCCGTCATTATGGTTTACATATCAGTGAACCGATGGCGTTTGGTATAGGAGCCGGTATTTTCTTCGGACACCTGCCTTTTGTGAAGGTGAACGGAGTTCCGGGTACGACTTACCGCGTGGTGCCGGGGGCTATATTCAAGAGAGTCTGCAAACGGCTGGGAGTTAAAATAGAATCACAGACCTTTTCCAGTCCGGAGAAAGGCATGGAAGCGCTGGACCGTGTGCTGGAAACAGGTAAACCTGTGGGATTGCTCTCCAGTGTATATTACCTGCCTTATTTTCCGCCTGCATACCGTTTCCATTTCAATGCGCACAACCTGGTGGCGTTTGGCAAGGACGGAGATAACTACCGTATCAGTGATCCGATCATGGAAACTGTTACGCAGATAGACGCTAAAAGTCTGGCGGAGGCCCGCTTTGCAAAAGGTTTCCCTGCTCCGAAAGGAAAAATGTATTATCCGGTGGAAGTACCTAAGAAGGTATCGCTGGAGCAACCTATACGTGAAGGTATTAAACAGGCATGCAGTGACATGCTGCATATTCCGCTGCCATTTTTTGGTGTAAAAGGGATGCGTTTCCTGGCGAAGCGACTGAAGCATTATCCTGAGAAGGTGGGAGACAGGAAAGCCGTGTTATACCTGGGGAATATTATCCGTATGCAGGAGGAGATCGGTACCGGTGGTGCAGGTTTCCGCTTTATGTACGCTGCTTTTTTGCAGGAAGCGGCAGGCATTCTGAAACGGGATGAATTGTCAGAGATCTCAGCGGAACTTACCCGCATCGGAGACACCTGGCGCAACTTTGCCTTCAATGCAGGCAGGGTATGTAAGAGCAGAAGCGTGAATAATGTATCTTATGCGGAACTCAGTGAAATGTTGATGCAATGCGCCGCAGAGGAAGAAGTGCTATTCCGTAAATTGTCGAAAGTAAAATTATAATGACCAGCATTCTGGTGCAGGACCTGCACAAAACATACAAAGGAGCGCTGGAACCATCATTGAAAGGCCTGAGCTTTAGTTTCCCGAAAGGATCCATCGTGGGCCTGCTGGGACCTAACGGCGCTGGTAAGACTACTACTATTTCCATCCTGTGCGGTTTGATAAAAGCAGATGCAGGTCAGGTACAAATCTTCGATCTGCCGCAGAATGCTGTGAACCGGGAAGCCATTAAAGGACTGATAGGTATTGTGCCCCAGCAGATCGCATTATTTCCCCATCTTACTGCTGTTGAAAACCTTGAATACTTCGGCAACCTGTATGGACTGAAAGGAAAGCCTTTGCGTAGCCGCATTGATGAATACCTGCAGGTATTCGGGCTGGAAAAGAACGCCCATAAACAGGTGCATCATTTTTCAGGTGGTATGAAACGCCGTACCAACATCATAGCAGCTATCCTACATCAGCCGCAGCTGCTAGTGCTGGACGAGCCTACAGCTGGTGTGGATGTACAATCGCGCAGTATGATATTGCAGTTTCTGCGTGATTATAACCGGCAGGGAGTAAGTATCGTATATACTTCGCATCTGCTGGATGAAGCACAGACCATCTGTCAGGAAGTAACCATCATAGATGAGGGAACGGCAGTAGTACAGGGTGAGACAAATGAGCTGATAGCAAGGCATCCTGAATGCCGCAACCTGGAAGACGTGTTCCTGCAGTATACCGGACACGCATTGAGAGACTAATAAAAACCGGATGTTACGACTACTGGCTACTATACGAAAAGAATGGTTATTGCTGTTGCGCGACAGGACAGGGCTGACACTGTTATTCGCCATGCCGGTAATATTGATTACGGTAATGGCCATGATAGAAGATGCGCCTTTTCGCGATTACCAGGAGTTGAGATTTGACATCCTGACTGTGGATAATGATCATGGCCGACTGGGAAAATATATCAGGGAAGGATTGGAATACAGCGAACAATTCCGGGTGATAGATTCGATGAAAGGCCAGCCCATTATGGAGCAGCAGGCCAGGAACCTGGTGAATGAAGGTGAATATAAGATCTGTATTATCATTCCTTCCGGCGCTACCGGCGCTATTGTGAGCAATGCGAATAAGATCGTCAATGATATTTTGAAGCGTATGAGCATGCCTGGTGTTTTACCGGTAAGCAGCCGTAAAGACTCATTGAACGTGACCATTTATTTTGATCCTGCTTCGAAGAAAGCCTTTAAAAGCGCTATTCATCAGGCACTGGATAATTTCCTGACGCAGGTGGAAACAGACCTGCTACTGGAAAGGATCAAACAGCAGTTAAAAAGGAAGGATGTTCCGGAAGGCGATTCTATGGTGATACAGCTCAAGGCTGTAGGGCTGAAAGAGCAGCTGACGGGACCTTCACAGGAAATAGACGTGATATCCAATTCTGTGCAGCACAATGTGCCGGCATGGAGCATCTTTGCCATGTTCTTTATTGTAATCCCCATAGCGGGCAATATGATCAGGGAAAGGGAAGACGGCAGTCTGCTGAGAATGAAACTGATACCGGGTTCTTACCTGGCTGTTCTGACGGGTAAGATGTTGTTCTTCGTAGCGGTATGTGTAGTGCAATTTTACCTGATGATGCAGGTAGGCATTTACCTGCTGCCATTGCTGGGGTTGCCCAAACTGGTGCTGGGACAGAGCCTGCTGGCGGCATTCATTGTAGCGGTAGGGATTGGCCTGGCGTCTACATCTTATGGCATACTGGTTGGTACTGTATTTAAGACGCCCAATCAGGCCCTCAATTTTGGCGCCATTTCCATTGTTATCCTCTCTGCCATTGGCGGTATATGGATACCGTTGGAGATCATGCCATCGCATATGCAGTTCATTGGTCACCTCTCGCCACTCAGCTGGGGACTGGATGCTATCAACGATATTTATCTGCGGAATGTCGGCGTGGGGCATATCTGGGGGCATGTGGGCAAACTGGTATTATTTGCGGTAACGTTATTATGTATCGCCGCTGTGATAGAGAAGAGAAGGCTCAGCTAGGGGAATTCCGGCGGAGTACTGCGTGCATTGACTATTGGAGGTAAAACTGTATTTTTACGGGTGCCTGGCGTGAAAATTGCGGACGGTGGCCAGGTTCCCGGGATTAATAAATAGGGACATAAACCTGCAACAATACTATGGAAGAATTAAAACAGAAATTGAAAGTTCAGATTATCGAGGCGTTGAACCTGCAGGACACACGTCCTGAAGACATTGATGACAATGCACCTTTGTTTGGTGAAGGTCTGGGTCTGGATAGCATCGACTCGCTTGAGCTGATGGTTTTACTGGAAAGGCAATACCAGATCAAAGTAGAAGATCCACGTGAAGGAAGAAAGATATTACAGTCTGTTCAATCCATGGCAGAATTTATTCAATCCAAACAACAACCTGCGTAAGCAGGAATCCGGGCATGGCGGAAAGAGTGTTTATAACAGGGTTAGGAATGATCACCGCCATTGGTGATAACGTCGCGGAGAATCTCCGGAGCCTGCGCGCGCAAAAGAGTGGTCTGGATTTCACCAGGCAGCTGGATACTATTTACAAGGAAGTATTACCGGTAGCAGAAGTAAAGCATACCTCGCCAGCACTTAGCGAAATGGCTGGTGTAGCCGGTAAGGAAGGATATACCCGTACTACTTTACTGGGACTGATTGCTATGCAGGAAGCCTTAAGACATGCAGGTCTCAGCAACCTGGAGGATGAAACCACTGGTTTTATCAATGCTTCTACCGTAGGTGGAATGTGTGATACAGAGAATGTTTATTTCGACATTGCTGACCCCACAAAAACGGGTGATTTCGACAAATACATTGATACCCTGGACTGTGCTGACTGTACACAGCAAATTGCTGATGTAGTGGGCATCAGCGGGCCTATCACCACGATCAGTACGGCTTGTTCTTCGTCTGCAAATGCGCTGATGTATGGCGCAAGACTGATCAAAGCCGGCTTAGTACGCCGCGTGATCTGTGGAGGTACGGAAGCGCTGACCCGTTTTACCCTGAATGGTTTTAACTCGCTTAAAAATGTAGATAAACGCCCCTGCCGTCCTTTTGATAATGACCGTAACGGACTGAATCTGGGAGAGGGCGCGGCTTACCTGGTACTGGAAAGCGAATCGCTTGTAAAAGAGCGGAATGCCACAGTACTGGCCACATTGAATGGCTATGCCAATACCAATGAAGCGTTCCATCCTACAGCCCCTTCTCCTGAAGGCGACGGCGCCTATGCCGCTATGAAAACAGCCATGGAAATGGGTGGATGTACACCTGCGGATATCCAGTACGTGAATGTACATGGCACAGCTACACTCAGCAATGATGTAGCGGAAGGAATGGCCTTACAACGTTTGTTTGGTGATGATGTGCCAAAGTTCAGCAGTACCAAACCATTTACCGGTCATGCTCTGGCCGCTGCAGGAGGGATAGAAGCTATCTATGCCGTATTGGCTATCTCTCATCAGATAATATTTCCTAATCTCCACTTTAAAGATAAAATGCAGGAATTGTACATTACGCCGGAAACCCAGTTGCTGGAGCAATATCCCGTGCGTCATGTGCTGTCAAATTCATTTGGTTTTGGCGGCAACAATGCCTCCCTGCTGATCAGCAAATATGAAGGGTAAGTGTTACATACAGGGATTGGCGGCTATTACACCCCAGCATACGTTTGAGGGAGACCTGTCGCAGCCGATGGTAGTTACCCGGGGGAATATGCTTTCCTGCGTAGAGCCCGATTATCGTTCGTTTATCGCCCCCAACAGCTTGCGCCGAATGACGCGTGTGCTCAGAATGGGACTGACTGCATCTCTGAAATGCCTGCAGGACAGCGGTATTGCAATTCCCGGCGCAATTGTGACCGGTACCGGTAAGGGTAGTCTGCAGGACACTGAACGTTTTATCAAAGAGATCCGCGATTACGAGGAGCGAGCCCTGAATCCTACTCCTTTCATTCAATCCACTTACAATGCAGTCAACGGTTTGATCGCATTACAACAGAAATGTACGCGGTACAACAACACGTTCGTTCACCGGGGTTTTTCATTTGAACATGCCCTGCTGGACAGTATGCTGTTATTGCACGAAGGCACGTCTGATGTATTAGCAGGCGCATTTGACGAGATCACGCCGGAACACTTTTTCATCAAAGGACGTATTGGTCATTGGAAGAAGGAAACGGTGTCCAATGATGCACTGTATGAGCATGTTTCTCCCGGGACGATTTCCGGAGAAGGAGCAGTATTCTTTTTACTGGCCCCCACAGCTACGGCGCAGAGTTATGCACAAATAGGAGGGTTGGAGATGTTGTATAAGCCATCCCCCGAGAAACTAAAAACCGCGTTGCCCCAATTCCTGCAGCAACATGGTCTGCAGGCCGCAGATATAGACCTGGTATTGAGCGGCGCAAATGCAGACAGCAATCATGCACACTATTACCAGGTACTGAATGATTGTACCCAATGCCCACAATTACCATTCAAACACCTCAGCGGCGACTATGAAACCGCGGGCGCCTTTGCCCTCTGGCTGGCAGCGCAGATGCTGAAACAACAACAGATTCCTTCACAATGGTTCCCGATGTTGCAGCAGCAGCCTGCGAGATTGCGGAATATCCTGATCTATAATCACTTTTTTGGAGAACAGCATACGTTTATGCTGGTGCAGGCGGTGTAAAAAGGCCGCCCGGAATAGCGGACAGCCTTTAAAAAATCATTTATAGAGAGCTTTTAATCTGGCGATCCTGAACACCGGATACCTGAGATATCCTGGTTCTGCATAAGGTGAATGTTCATAGACGAAACGTAACTGTGCTTCACCACTCTTCGCGAAAGTGCTGTCAGTAGCTCTTTTCTGCTTCAATTCTTCCTGTAACGCCGGATTTGATTTTAGATAATCCGCAGCAATATCTTCAAATACATAGTGAGAATATCCTTCTTTCCTGGCGAGGATTGGGTCAAAGAAGTTCCATGCAAAGAAGGAGTCACCTCCGGTTGGTTCCAGTGTTTCGATGAGGTAGCGGTTGGCAACCTGGTCCATGGGAATGTAATAGTCCCCTTTTCTAAAGTGCATAGTGTCTTTGGTAACAGATACCTTCACATCGCTGTGGATGTAATGTCCTTCGTAAGGGTGCTGGGCAGTCTTATAATCATCGATATGATAAGTCTCCACATAGATGACCGTATCGTGCGTAAAGCGTCTCATCTGCACATTATTGTTCTTCAGGAGGTCCAGCACGTTCCACCAGCCCTGAGGAATGACGTAGGCTTCAGGTTTCTGGATATCATTTTTTGCCGCTACATAGTCATAAAACTTCACCTGTTTTTCGAAAGGTTTGGTCCGGTCGTAATACAGGCGTGGTTGTCCGGAGATCTCACTGGGTTTATGGCCGGCAGCATATCCTTTAAAATTGATATAGCTGAAGAGCGTGGTATCTACCCTCCACTCCAGTGGGAAGTAGGCTTGCGTCTTTTCTTTTTCTTTGGTTTGTGCGCGGAGTGTTTTGATCTTGTCGCTGTGCGTACTCACGAAGCTAATGAATGATTCCATGAGCGCATAGGTAGCCTGTACCCTTTGAGGATATGGCTTCAGCATATGCGTTTCGGGAACGAATCCGAAGGTATGGAAGAGGGTGGTGTAACCACTGGAATAGCGGGGACCATCAGCATAAGTGATCCAGCCATTTTCCGGAGTTTCGCCAAAGTGATTGACGTAAGGGACGAGGTCATAACCTTTTTCCTTCATGAGCTGGTATATACCGGGTTCGAATTCCCCATGGAGGAAGTCGCCCATGACGCCGCCCATTTTGTGATGTTCCGTAGATAGCAAGGTTATGACATGCTGATAATCAGCGCCATTGCTCACGTGGTTGTCTATAAATACATCCGGATCTGTCAATTGGTAGATCTGCTGGAAGGAGCGGGCATTGCGGGAGTCGGCTTTAATGAAGTCACGGTTCAGGTCGTAATTCCTGGCATTACCACGGGAACCGAAGGCAGCAGGTCCGTTCTGGTCAACCCGGTAATTGGTGCTGCGGTTCAGTGCGCCTCCGATATTATATATAGGAATGACGGCCAGGATGATATTATCGGGCAGTTTCTTTTTACCCAGCGCGAGGTCACGCAGCAGCATCATGGATGCGTCAATACCGTCGGGTTCACCGGAGTGGATACCGTTATTGATGAGGATAATACGTTTATTCTTTTTGCGCAGGCTGGCAAAGTTGAAATCGCCGGAAGGGGAGTAGACCACCAGGTGCAGGGGGTATCCAGCGTCCGTAGGGCCCATTTCCCGCATGGAGATCTGGGGGAAGCGTTTGTCTAATTCACGGTAATAAGTGATGCATTCGTCATAAGTAGCTGTTTCCTGTCCCTGTGTTTTCTCGAAGCGGGTGGTAAGGTCTTGTGCTGCTGCGGGCAGCCAGGAGTAGCATAGCGCCAGCAGGGTGGCGGTTCTGATAATTTTCTTCATGTATAAAAGCGAACTTTGTATAGTGTTGGTTGACTTTATTGTATTGCGCCTGTATGACAAGGCAGGCGGCATATTATCAATGCCGGGGCAACAAAATAGTGGAATATCTTTGGTTTTTATATATCTGTTGTGTGTGTAGGAGGGAGAATTACATGGGCGGCGGGGAGGTCTGGAAAGGTCGCGTGGATCAGCGCTGTTAGGAGTTGTGTATTTGTAGCTCCCGGTGGCAACCGGGGAACGGGAAGACGGAGAGAAGACGGAGAGAAGACGGAGAGAAGACGGAGAGAAGACGGAGAGAAGACGGAGAGAAGACGACGGTGATAGGTCTTGTGGAATGGACCGGCAAAACAAAAAGCCCTTCCTGCTGGCAGGAAGAGCTAAATTATTTTTAGACTAAAGCGCTTATGCGAGGGCGTTTACTTTCTTAGAAAGTTTGCTCTTCAGGTTGGCTGCTTTATTTTTATGAATAACATTACGTTTAGCCAACTTGTCGATCATAGAGATCACATCAGACAACTTATCGTCAGCAGCCGCCTTTTCAGTCAATTTCTTCAGATCACGGATAGCATTACGGGTAGTTTTACCGTAGTAACGGTTACGCTCATTCCGTTTTCTGCTCTGACGTACGTCTTTTTTCGTTGCTTTATGGTTTGCCATTTTTCTTATTTCAAGTTTCGGACGGCAAAGGTATACATTACTTCAATAGAAAACAAATAAAAACGAAATTCCTGGAATATTTGCCTGGATTTCCGTACTATAGACACAAAATTAGTAAAACTGAATAAAATCAAGTGAAAACAGGTTAATATAAGAAAAGCAGGTTAAGTGTTCCTGATTAAGCTTTAAAGCTTCAGCATTTTTCCGTTTTTCTTTAACAAAAAAGCTACGATATTTGCAATCCCATATATTATATACGGGGCATTCAACAGAATAGCAATTTGAATCGAAGCTTTAGCAAAACTCGTTGTAAATGAAGGACTTCTCATTTGTTACCAACTCACATCCTGCCTACATAGAATCTTTATACCAGGATTACCGTAAAGACCCTGGCGCAGTAGACCCGGAATGGAGCAAGTTTTTTGAAGGATTTGACTTTGCGGTAAATAACGTTAATGGAAAAGCAGGAGCGCCGGGAGCGGCGGGCGCCGGTCTTCCGGTAAGCAGTGACCAGTTAACAAAGGAACTCAATGTTTACAGATTGATACAGGCCTACCGTAAAAAGGGGCATCTGATCTCGAAAACAAATCCTATCCGCGAAAGAAAGGACAGGCATGCCAACCTGGATATCTCTTTTTACGGCCTTGTAGAAGCAGATCTGAAAACAGAATTCTATGCCGGTCAGGTACTGGGCCTTGGTAAAACAAGCCTGGAAAATATCGTGAACCGACTGAAGCAGGTATATGCTGCGGCAGTGGGGCTGGAATTCACTTATATCAACGATGCAAAGAGAGTGGAGTGGTTACAGCGTGAGATGGAAACCACCCTGCAGCAGCCCGTATCCCTGGATGGGAAGAAACGCATCCTGCTAAAACTGAACCAGGGTGTAATGTTCGAAAAATTCCTCCACACCAAATATATAGGTCAGAAACGTTTCGGCCTGGAAGGTGGTGAAAATACCATCCCAGCCCTGGACGCTATCATCAACACTGCTGCTGCCGAAGGCGTGCAGGAAGCGGTGATCGGTATGGCGCACCGCGGCCGTCTGAACGTATTGGCAAATATCCTCGGTAAAACGTATGAGCAGATCTTCAATGAATTTGAAGGACATGCCGTACCGGATCTGACAATGGGTAGCGGTGACGTGAAATATCACCTGGGCTTCCGTTCCCTCGTGGAAACACCATCCGGCAACAAGGTAAATCTCCAGCTGCTCCCTAACCCTTCCCACCTGGAAGTGGTAGACCCGCTGGTAACAGGTTATGCCCGCAGTAAAGCCGATGTGATCTACAACAGCGATTATGACAAGATACTGCCTATCCTGATCCACGGTGATGCCGCGGTAGCAGGACAGGGCGTGATATATGAGCTCATCCAGATGTGCAACCTGAAGGGTTATTACACCGGCGGTACCATGCACCTGGTGATCAACAACCAGATCGGGTTCACCACTGACTTTGACGATGCCCGCTCCTCCGACTACTGTACCAGTATCGCTTCTACCGTACAGGCGCCTGTATTCCATGTGAATGGCGACGATGCGGAAGCTGTGACGAAAGTAGCTGAGATAGCAGCCCGTTACAGACAGGAATTTAATTCAGATATCTTTATCGACTTACTGTGCTATCGTAAGCACGGGCATAACGAAGGCGATGAGCCTAAGTTCACCCAGCCAAGCCTGTATGCACTGATCGATAAGCACCCTAACCCAAGGGAAGTGTACACACAGAAACTGTTACAGGCAGGTGAAGTGGAAGTACAGGAACTGGCGAAGGAAATGGAGAAGAGCTTCTGGGCTGACCTGCAGGAACGCCTGGATGAGGTAAGACAGAACCCGCTGCCTTACACTTACCAGAAACCGGAGCTGTGGTGGGCTGAATTGCGTAAATCGCAGCCGGAAGATTTTGAAAAATCACCGGTGACCGCTATTAAGGAAGAAGAAGTAAAACGCCTGGTTGGCAAGCTGATGGAATGGCCTAAAGAGTTCGTTCCATTACGTAAAGTTGAAAAGCTGCTACAGGACAAAATAAAACTGTTCGAAACAGAAGGAAAGCTGGACTGGGCTACCGGTGAGTTGCTGGCATATGCCAGTTTGCTGACTGAAGGCAAGGACGTGCGTATGAGCGGTGAAGACGTGAAGAGAGGTACTTTCTCCCACCGACATGCTATCCTGTTTGACGAAAATACCAATGCTACTTATAACAGGCTGGGCTCACTGCAGGAAAAACAGGGTCAGTTCCGCATCTATAACTCTCTGCTGAGTGAATTTGCCGTACTGGGTTTTGAATATGGTTATGCAATGGCCAATCCGAATTCACTGGTACTGTGGGAAGCACAATATGGTGACTTTGCCAATGGTGCGCAGACAGTGATTGACCAGTACCTGAGCAGTGCAGAGCAGAAATGGACAACGCAGAATGGCCTGGTAATGTTATTGCCACATGGTTATGAAGGCGGTGGACCAGACCACTCCAATGCCCGTCCGGAAAGATTCCTGCAGGCATGTGCTGAATACAATATCATCGTTACAAATATCACAACATCTGCCAACTTCTTCCATGCATTGCGCCGTCAGTTAACCTGGCCGTTCCGCAAGCCGCTGGTGAACTTTGCACCTAAAGCCAACTTAAGGCACGTAGGTTCTTACTCGCCGATAGCAGCCTTCACAGAAGGAGGATTTAAGGAAGTACTGGATGATGATTTTATCGATGATCCATCTAAAGTGAAAAAAGTACTGCTGTGTACCGGTAAGATGTACTTTGACCTGAGCGAAAAACAGCAGAAAGAGAATAGGAAAGATGTGGCTATTGTAAGGCTGGAACAACTGTATCCGCTGCCGGTAGTACAACTGGAGGCGCTGAACCAGAAGTATAAAGCTGCTACCTGGTTCTGGGTACAGGAAGAGCCGCTGAATATGGGCGCAGCTTCCTATCTGCAGATGAACCTGAAACAGATCAACTATGGTGTGATCAGCCGTAATCCAAGTGCAGCAACTGCGACAGGATATGCGAAGGTACATGCGCGTGAGCAGCTCGAAATCATTGAGACTGCATTTAACATTTAGATGAATAGAGAACAAAGTGAAGAATGATTTCACTTTTAAACATTGATTGCACACAGAAATTAGAAATATGGCTATCGAAATCAAAGTTCCTACGGTAGGAGAATCTATTAGCGAGGTAACAATTGCAAAGTGGTTGAAGAAAGACGGAGATTATGTGCAGCAGGATGAGGTGATCTGTGAAATGGAATCTGAAAAAGCCACCTTTGAACTGAATGCAGAAAAGGCAGGGGTATTAAGAATTGCAGCCCCCGAAGGCGCTACTTTAAAAGTAGGCGATGTCGCTTGTACAATTGATACGGATGCTGCTGCTCCTGCGGGTGCTGGCGCTCCGGCCGCAGCGGCGCCTGTTGCTGCATCTGCACCTGCTCCTGTTGCCGAAGCTGCTCCTGCAGCACCTGCGGTAAATAAAGGAACCATTGAGATGAAAGTGCCTACTGTGGGCGAATCCATCAGTGAAGTGACATTGATAAAATGGCTGAAGAAAGATGGTGAGTACGTAGAGCGTGATGAAGTGATCTGCGAACTGGAATCAGAGAAAGCCACTTTCGAACTGAATGCCGAAGAAGCCGGTGCATTACAGACGCTCGGTAAAGAAGGAGATGTATTAAAGGTAGGTGATCCTATCGCTAAAATAGATACCAGTGTAGGCCGTCCTGCAGGTAAAGCACAGCCAGCTGCTTCAGCTGCTCCTGCTGCAAAACCACAGGCTGCTCCGCAGGTACAACAGGCGCCGGTGACTGCTATTCCTAATGATGTAAAGGCTAGTCCCGTTGCTGCTGCTGTAATTGCAGACAAGCATGTGGATCCATCCTCTATCAAGGGTTCCGGTGCTCATGGCAAGATCATGAAAGACGACGTATATGCAGCACTCCAGAATCCGGGTGTAGCTATCGGTCAGGAAATGTTCAGCCGCACAGAACGTCGCGAGAAGATGAGCAACCTGCGTAAGACCGTTTCCCGCCGTCTGGTGGAAGCGAAGAATACGACAGCGATGCTGACCACCTTCAACGAAGTGGACATGACTAACATCATGGACCTGCGCGCTAAGTACAAAGAAGTATTCAAGAAACAGCATGAAGTGAACCTGGGCTTTATGAGCTTCTTCACCAAAGCATGTTGTTTTGCACTGAAGGAATTCCCTTCTGTGAATGCATATATCGACGGAGAAGAGCTGGTATACCATGATTTCTGCGACGTATCTATCGCCGTATCAGCACCGAAAGGGCTGGTAGTACCGGTGATCCGCAACGCAGAAAGCCTGGATATGGCGCAGATTGAAAAGAAAGTAGTGGAACTGGCTACCAAAGCCCGTGACAATAAACTCACTATGGAGGAAATGACCGGTGGTACCTTCACTATCACCAACGGAGGCGTGTTCGGTTCACTGATGAGTACTCCGATCATTAACATTCCTCAGTCTGCTATCTTAGGTATGCACAAGATCCAGGAACGCCCGATGGCTGTCAACGGACAGGTAGTGATCCGTCCGATGATGTACCTGGCGCTGAGCTACGACCACCGTATCATCGATGGCCGCGAGTCTGTAAGCTTCCTGGTGCGTGTGAAAGAAATGCTGGAGAATCCTGAGCAGTTACTGTTCGGTAAAGATCCGCTGAAAGCATTACTGAAATTATAAATAACGCAAAACGCGGAACGTATAATTGCGGAAACGCTTAACGCCTGATTGCCTTATTGCCAATCGCGTTAAGCGTTTTGCATTTTAAGCAACCGCATCAATCGTAATATGATCCGTTGGGAAAATTATTTAGCTGCTGCCGAGAAGGTCATAATCGCTTACGATGGCTCCCTGCCATTGCATCACTTCCTGAAAGGATTCTTTAAGCAGCATCCTTATATGGGCAGCAGGGACAGGCGACAGATCTCTCAGCTGGTATACCAGTATTACCGGCTGGGAAACCTGTGGAAGGGTGCGAAGAGCACTTCTGAAAGAATATTGATGGGCTGCTTTTTATGTGAACAGGAAGGGAATGAAATATTACGGTTCTTTCATCCGGAACTGAATGAAAAGATCCAATTACCTGTGGATGAGAAACTATTATTACTGGGACATGATGATGTGACAGATGTATTTCCGTTTACAAAAGAATTATCTGATGGCATAGATAGTCTCGCTTTCAGTCGCTCTTTCTTTGTACAACCGCATCTGTTTATCAGGACGCGCAACAACAAACAGTTTTCGATATTGCGGCTGCTGGAGAAGGCTGCTATTGCATTTGAAGTACTTGGAGAAGATACCATCGCACTACCTAACAGTACAAAAATAGATGCGATCATTACCGACAAGAGCTGGTATGAGATACAGGATGCATCTTCACAGAAAGCAGGTGCGCTGTTCAATGCGCAAGTAGGAGAGCAATGGTGGGACAGCTGTGCTGCCAGCGGTGGAAAATCGATCCTGTTGCTGGACAAACAGCCGGGTGTAAAACTGCTGGCAAGTGATATCCGGACCTCTATCATCCAAAACCTGCATCAGCGGTTTAAAGAGGCTGGAATACGGCACTACGAAAGTGTTGTGATGGACCTGACAGCCCCCGTGTCATCATCAGTCATTAAAGACCGTCGCTTCGATCATATTATCCTGGATGCCCCCTGTTCGGGATCAGGTACCTGGGGACGTACGCCTGAAAGTCTTTCTTTCTTCAGTGAAAAGCAGATCACAGAATATCAGCAGTTACAAAAGAAGATCGCTGCCAATGTGGTACAACTGTTGAAACCGGGAGGAACACTGATCTATATTACCTGTTCAGTATTCAGGAAAGAGAACGAGGAAGTGGTAACATTCCTGGAAGAGGGCAGTGGATTGCAGATACAGGAAGGCGGGGTGATAGCAGGCTATGAACAGCGGGCGGATAGTATGTTTGCGGTAAAGATGTTAAAAAAGTAATTGCCTTATAACCTTATGAAGAGAGTATTGTATTTGTTACTATTGCTGGCAGCATGTAAAGCATCATCTGATAAAGAAGTGGACAGGATCGCGGAGATCAAGGAGAAGGTGTTGAATAACGATATTACCGTGACATTCCGTCCTGAGATATTTCAGGGAGACATCGTGCATATTTCAGAAGCGACTTATATGGAAGATGAGGCAGCTGACACTTATATAAAGAAAGATACCATTCTAAAGGAATATTTATTTAAAGACCAGCGTCTGCACCAGATAGCTACGGTTACCAGGAGAATGTTGAACGACACACTTACCATTCAATATGATACTGCAGGTAGAATATTAGCACTGATTAATTCAGATGATTTCAGTACTTACAATGCAGATCGCTTTAAATATGACACAAATGGCAGACGAATAGAGAAAATAAACCGTATTTACAGTACCGAAACACGCCATTTATATCAGTATAAAACAGGAGATTCATTGTTGGTTTTGGATGGAGATGAAAATTCCATAGAAAGCATCGTGATGGAACAAAAAGGGGATGCCATAATGGTGAAGCGTAATTTAATTAAAGATGGCAAAGGGTACTCAACGGTGGATGAATATAACAAGCTGAACCAGTTGGTTACAACATATTTCTTTTTTGGCGCAGTAGTGGAGACTAAATTGGTTAGCAAATATGACGATCATGGAAACCTTATAGCTTTTGATTATCATCAGGGAGATAGCACGCGCAAGAGCATCTCAGATGAATTATATAAGGCCAGGAGTTTTACAGTTGAATATACGTATGATAATAAGGGAAATTGGATAAGCCGAAAAGAACAGGCAGGCGATAAAAAAAGTTCTGCAACAACGACAAGAAAAATCACTTACAGATAAAACTTCAGGATTTTTCAATCTGCTTCCTGGAGAGCAGCAAAAGCCTAATAGCGAGAAAATAAAAAGGTGCTTCAGTTTATTTGAAGCACCTTCGTAATATTTGAAAGCAACGCTATTACTGCAATACAGTTCTCTGTATAATACCGCCTGCAATCACATCGTCTCCTTCATAGAAAACTGCGGACTGTCCGGGAGCGATACCTTTCACGTGTTCGTAGAAGTTCACTTTCACTTTTCCGTCTACATTGTAAAGATTGCTGAGCGCTCCTTTATCTTTATAACGGATCTTGGTAGTGGCTTCCATGCCTTCCGGAATGTGATCATACTTAATAAGGTTGATGCCTGAAACGGTCATCTCGTTCCGGTTCAGTTCATCTTCGTTACCCAATACTACAGTATTGGTTTCCGGGATGATCTCGGTTACGAATACCGGGCGTCCCAGGGCAATATCCAGCCCTTTACGCTGTCCGATAGTATAGAAGGGATAACCCTTATGATGACCGACGATCGTGCCGTCTCTCAGCACGAAATTGCCGCCATTTACCTCTTCTTCCAGTCCATCCACTTTACGTTTCAGGAAACCGCGGTAGTCATTGTCCGGCACGAAGCAGATCTCATAGCTTTCTGCTTTTTTTGCCAGTTCCGGATAACCGAAATCAAACGCCATCTGGCGGATCTCTGTCTTGCGGTATTTACCCAGGGGGAGTATCGTACGGGCCAGCACATCCTGCTGAAGTCCCCATAATACATAGCTCTGGTCTTTCAGGTCATCAATACCTTTGCTGAGTACGAAGCGGCTGTCTTCTTCCCTGATCTGTGCATAGTGTCCTGTTGCAATAAAAGCACAGTCCATGGCGTCTGCACGTTTCATCAACGCACGCCATTTTATATGGGTATTGCACAGAACGCAAGGATTGGGAGTGCGGCCTGCTATATATTCGTCTACAAAGTTATTAATAACAAAATCCCCGAATTCGTCCCTGATATCCAGCACGAAATGAGGAAAACCGTGGTGTACGGCTGCTGCACGGGCATCATTGAAGGAATCCAGGTTACAGCACCCGGTTTCCTTTTTGCTGGAGCCGGCAGATGCATAATCCCAGGTCTTCATGGTGATTCCCACCACTTCGTACCCTTGTTCATGGAGCATCAGGGCGGTAACGGTACTATCTATACCGCCGCTCATCGCAACCAGAACCTTACCATGTCTGCTCATTGTTAATAATATTAAGTGCGCAAAATTACAGAAATTAGTCGAGAAGCCTCCCCAGGGGTAATATTATGACATGAATGGGAAAGAGTAATTCTAACCCGATATTGAGTAGGGACTATGGACTGTCAAGTATTCGTTTTATATTTAATGGTCAGAGTTCTGCGTTTAATAAAAAAACTAATATGTTACCTATTTTAAATAAAGCTCATGTATTGAAGCATCCGGAACTGGGGGTGTCTGAGGGCTATTTTAACTATCCGGAGAAAATATTACAGTTCGGCACAGGCGTATTACTGAGAGGATTGGTGGATTACCTGGTGGATAAAGCCAACAAAAAAGGAGTATACGAGGGAAGAATTGTGGTGGTAAAATCTACCGGCGGCGATACCAAAGAGTTCAGCCAGCAGGACAACCTATATACTACAAATATCAGGGGCGTTTCCCAGGGGGAACTGGTAAATGATGTACTGATCAATGCTTCTCTTAGTCGTGTTTTGCAATCGAATGCAGATTGGCGGCAGATATTGGATGCAGTACACCAGCCGGCCCTGCAAACGATCATATCCAATACTACCGAAGTGGGAATCCAGTATGTAGAGGAGAAAATTGACGGCGTACCGGCCTCTTTCCCCGGAAAATTGCTGGCAGTACTCTGGGAGCGATTCAATTACTTTAAAGGGGCGTCACATACCGGTTTTGTGATCGTACCAACGGAGCTGGTGGTTAATAACGGACTGTTACTGAAGGAGATAGTACTGAAGCTGGCTAAATATAATGGCTTGCCACAGGCATTCCTGCAATGGGTAGAGAGTGATAACTATTTCTGCAGCTCTCTTGTAGACAGGATTGTACCGGGAAAACCGAAAGACCTGACTGCCCTGGAAGCAAAGGTGGGATACAGCGATGGTTTGTGGATTGACACAGAACCTTACCTGCTCTGGGCAATAGAGGGAGATGAGCGTGTCAGGGAAATCCTGGGATTCCATCAGACCGATGCCCGGATGCTGATAGCACCGGATATCACGCCTTTTCGTGAACAGAAACTCAGAATTCTCAACGGAAGTCATACGATATCAGTGCCGCTGGGTTATCTCTGTGGGCTAAACACTGTTTTTGAATGTATGGAGAATGCTTATATGCGCTCCTTCTTCCGGACGGTCATCATCGAGGAGATCCTGCCTACGATCAGGGAGATTTGTCCGCAGGCGTCTGAATTTGCGGAAGATGTGCTGGACCGCTTTGCTAATCCGAATATTGCGCATAAACTGCTGAGTATCACCTTCCAGGAAAGCATGAAGATGAATGCGCGGAACGTGCGCACCATTACCCGCTTTTATGAACAGCAGAAGACATTACCGGCTTCCATGTGTCTTGGCTTTGCCGCCATGCTGTTGTTCCTGAGGCCAGAAAAGCAGGAAAACGGACAGTATTTTGGTCAGCGGGGAACAGAATATTATGCCATCACAGACGATAATATCGCCATCTTTGCAGCGTACTGGGCGGGTGCAACAGGCAAGGGAAGTGAGGCCATTACTGAAATGGTCCTGGCCATCAGTGCAGACAAGCGTTTGTGGGAAAGCGATCTGTCGCAGATCCCTGGGTTTGTAGAAACAGTATCCGCACATCTGCAGGGAATGTTACAGGAAGGCGTAAAGGTATATGCAGACAGCTACAGTAAAGTATTATAAGGAACCAGATCGTTTATGAAACAATTTTTAGATGCTGATTTCCTGTTGCAGACAGAAACGGCTAAACAGTTATTCCACGATTATGCAAAAGAGATGCCTATCATCGATTATCATAATCACCTGCCACCGGACGAAATAGCGGCTAATCGTCAGTATGAAAACCTGACCGCTATGTGGTTGAAAGGAGACCACTATAAATGGCGCGCAATGCGTGCAAATGGAGTGGCAGAGGCAGATATCACCGGGGATACAGATGACTATACAAAATTCAAACGATGGGCGGAAACAGTGCCTTATACCATGCGGAACCCCCTGTATCACTGGACGCATATGGAACTGCTGAACCCTTTTGGCGTAAAGCAATTGCTGGATAAGGACAGTGCAGAATGGGTATACGGGTATTGCAATGACCAGCTGCCTAAGTGGACTACCCAGGGCTTATTACAACATTTTAAGGTAGATGCATTGTGTACAACTGATGATCCCTGTGATTCACTGGAGTATCATCAGGCCATCAGCAAATCTTCTTTTAAAGTACGCGTATTGCCCACCTTCAGGCCCGATAAGGCGATAGGTGTGGAGGATGTGGCAGCATTCAATATTTATGCAGATAAACTGGGCGCCGCTGCAGGAATCAATACAGATACCTACAGTCAGTTCATAGATGCGTTGCGTAGGCGGCATGACTATTTTCATGCGAATGGCGGACGCTTGTCCGATCATGGAATCAGTACATTTTATGCAGGCAATTTCACGGAGGAAGGCTTGACCGCATCCTATGCAAAACTGCGTAAAGGACAGTTGCTTACACCAGAAGAAGCGGATGCTTTTAAAGCAGGTACCCTGCATATTATCTGTGAATGGAATCATGAGCGTGGCTGGGTGCAACAGTTTCACGTAGGTGCCATCCGCAACAATAACAGTCGCCTGGTGAGCCGGATAGGTGCAGACGCTGGTGTGGATTCCATTGGAGACTGGCAGGTAGCACAAGCAATGTCTGTATTCCTGGACAGACTGGATAAAAAAGACAAACTGGCGAAGACGGTAGTATACAACCTGAACCCTTCATATAATGAGGTATTCGCCACCATGGTGGGTAATTTCCAGGATGGCACCGTACCCGGAAAAATGCAGTTCGGATCGGGCTGGTGGTTCCTCGACCAGAAAGATGGTATGGAGAAACAGCTGAATACATTGAGTAATATGGGATTATTAAGCCGCTTTGTGGGAATGCTGACGGATTCAAGAAGTTTTCTTTCCTATTCACGACATGAATATTTTCGCCGTATTTTGTGTAACCTCATAGGTAACGATGTAGAGAATGGAGAGCTGCCCGCAGATATCAAGTGGTTAGGCAAGATGGTGCAGGACATCAGTT
This sequence comes from Chitinophaga sp. CF418, assembly GCF_900142925.1. GTDB lineage: Bacteria > Bacteroidota > Bacteroidia > Chitinophagales > Chitinophagaceae > Chitinophaga. Next base: position 483,587 of record NZ_FRCN01000001.1, on the reverse strand, counting down.
ACAATAATGCCAGATCGTATTTCGGATTTTAGACCCTACAAGAGCATGAAGCCAGTTAAAGTAATTTCGTTTGGAGAGATATTATTACGCTTATCACCGGAGTGGAACAAAAACAGCGCAGCCCTGTTTGTAGGCGGTGCAGAAGCTAACGTAGCCGCCGCATTGGCACGTTGGGGCACACCAGTTTCATATATCAGTAAAGTACCTGACAATGGTATTGCAACACAGGTACTGGAGCAGCTGGAAGGACTGGGCATAGCGACCGACCGTATGCTGAAGGGAGGTGACCGCATTGGGATCTATTTCCTGGAACAAGGCACCGATCTGAAAAATGCAGGTGTTGTATACGATAGAAAATATTCATCTTTCAGCCAGATGCAACGCGGTTCAGTGGATTGGGACAGCCTGCTGGGAGACGCAGAATGGTTTCACTGGAGCGCCCTGACACCCGCCCTGAATGAAGATACAGCCGCTATCTGTAAAGAAGTATTAGAAGCCGCATCCCGTAAAGGCCTGAAGATATCGACAGACCTTAACTATCGCAGTAAGCTGTGGCAGTATGGCAAACAGCCATTTGCTGTGATGCCGGAGCTGGTACAGTATTGTGATGTAGTGATGGGAAATATCTGGGCCGCTCACCAGATGCTGGATACCACCCTAAATACCGTAGCGCTGGAAACAGCAACAAAAGAAACATACCTCACGGAAGCCGCATCCGTAGCCAAAGAAATTACAGAGAAGTATCCCCGTTGTAAGCAGGTGGCTTTCACTTTCCGTTTTTCCAATGCATTTACGCATAACCTCTACTATGCCACATGGTATGAAGGAGGAGAACTGAAGGTATCAAAACAATATGAGACGAACGAAGTGGTAGACCGTGTGGGCAGTGGAGATAGTTTTATGGCGGGGCTGATACACGCGCAGGTAAGCGGAATGGATGCTCAGCAGACCATTTCTTTTGCAGCAGCAGCAGCCTGGTCGAAGTTATTCGTCAAGGGAGATTTTAATTTAACAGATAAAGCAGACATCTTAAAACTGATATAGACATGGCAGTAGCATCAGCAGAGATCATCACCGCATTTGAGCGCAGTAAAGTAATTCCCGTATTCTATCATGATGACGCCGCAGTATGTGTAGAAGTATTGCAGGCCTGTTATGATGCAGGACTCCGTGTGTTTGAGTTTACTAACCGCGGAGAAGGTGCACGGCGCAATTTTGCCGCCATGCAGGAGAAGAAGAAAGCAGCTATGCCTGACATGTATCTGGGTATTGGCACCATTAAAAATGGGGAAGATGTAAAGGTATTTGCAGATATGGGTGCTGATTTTATCGTAAGCCCTATCATAGATGCCGGCGTGGCAGATAGTTGCCGGAAGGAGAATATCGTATGGATACCCGGTTGTATGACCCCGTCTGAAATTGCAGTAGCTGAAAAACATGAAGCACCGCTGACAAAGTTGTTTCCCGGTAATGTACTGGGACCTGGTTTCGTAAAAGCTATTAAACCATTGTTCCCTAAAATGAAATTCATGCCAACGGGAGGAGTGGAACCAACTAAAGAGAGTGTAAAATCATGGCTGGATGCAGGTGTAATATGTGTCGGAATGGGCTCCAACCTGTTGAATAAGGAACTGATTGATAAAAAGGACTGGACTGCATTACGGGTGCAGATGTCTGGTCTCGTAGAACTGGTAAAAAGCCTGAGTAAATAGCCAGTAGTTGCCCTGTTAACTATAGTGTTAGCACAAACACTGTAGGAGATAACCGCTCATAGACAGGCATATAGTCAGGAAATACAAATGCCAGTTTCCGAAGTGACAAGCAACCCACTGGTATCTCATAAATATAAGCGGGAGAACATAAATCCTGCGGTTTCAGATGGAGATCCCTGGCCTTAGTTATTTGAAGTATGCTGATGCGACGCAGCAGGGGTTAAATAGAAATATCAAAGCGCAACACGTCTTCCAATGCCAGATAGTAAGGAGCTTCAAAGAACTACAGCCAGGGATCCCATCTGAAACTGCGTACGACTTTCCTGTGGTGTAAAAGGAACAAGGAAGTTGGAGGAAATGGACAGCCCATCTGAAAACTGCGTACGACTTTCCTGTGGTGCAAAAGCACCAAGGACGGTAGAGAAAATTGACAGCCAGCGTACCCTCAGGTAAAGAAAAGCAGGAAGGCAGAGGAAATCAGAAAAAATTAACATACCGTTTCCCTTGCTGGATAAATAGGAAAACCCGCATACAGCAGTAAAAGATGCAAACGTTTGCATTATTCACCGGAGTGTTGTAAATTGATAACGCTTTATAAATTCCAAAATGAAAGGCATGGATTCCACTACAATTGGCAAGTATCGTTGGCGCATTTGTGCATTACTCTTCTTTGCTACTACAATTAACTATATAGACCGTCAGGTAATAGGTCTGCTGAAACCTATACTGATGGCTCCGGACCAGTTCAACTGGACGGAGAAGGATTTTGGCGGTATGATGTCTGCATTTGCGGCAGCATACGCAGTAGGGCTGTTGGTATTCGGCCGCCTGGTAGACAGGATAGGTACCAAGATGGGATATATTTTGTCCATCATTGTATGGAGTATCGCCGCGATGGGGCATGCACTGGCTAAAACAACATTTGGATTCGGGTTGGCGCGTGTATTCCTTGGACTGGGAGAATCCGGGAACTTTCCTGTGGCAATTAAAACCGTCGCAGAGTGGTTTCCCAAGAAAGAGCGTGCACTGGCCACCGGTATTTTTAATTCAGGCGCTAATATCGGGGCTGTAATTGCTCCTATTGTAGTTCCCTGGCTGGCAGGTACTTACGGCTGGCAACATGCGTTTATCTGGACGGGATTGATAGGATTTATCTGGTTGATATTCTGGGCGGTTATGTATGAAATTCCTGCCCGGCATAAGAAACTGACACAGGCAGAATATGACCATATTCACAGTGATGATACGCCGGCTACTGAGGAGCTCCCTGCCGGTGTTAAGCCGGTAACCGCAGCAGCTGTGGCTTCTGCATCTGCGCCGCATGAAAAGAAAAGTATCAGCTGGAAACAGCTGTTGGGAGTGAAACAAACATGGGCATTTGTATTTGGCAAACTGCTCACCGATCCTATCTGGTGGTTCTTCCTCTTCTGGTTGCCTTCTTACTTTGCCACTACCTTCAATCTTGATTTCAAAAAGCCTAACCTGCAGTTATTCGTTATTTATACGGCTACTACGGTCGGTAGTATCGGTGGGGGATACCTGTCCTCCTGGCTGATCAAAATTGGCTGGCCGGTGTTCAAAGCACGTAAAACATCCATGTTGCTTTTTGCAATCTGTGTAGTGCCGATTATGTTTGCCAAAACCACTAACAACATATGGGTAGTGGTAGGTTTGATCAGTCTTGCAGCAGCAGCACACCAGGCATGGTCTGCCAATATCTTCACAACAGCTTCAGACATGTTCCCTAAACATGCGGTTAGTTCAGTAGTAGGCATCGGTGGAATGGCCGGTTCGATAGGAGGTAGTCTGTTCCCCATATTAGTAGGGTATTTGCTGGACTATTATAAAGCGCAGGGCAACATTGGAGCAGGGTATAATATCCTGTTCCTGATCAGTGGTTCAATGTATTTGCTGGCCTGGCTCACAATGCATCTTTTCGCACCGAGGATGGAGCAGGTAAAGCTCTAAGTGCTTATCATATTAAACTAAAAAAGGCTCATTATACAATGAGCCTTTTTTAGTTTAATATGATAAGATTTACAGGCTCACCCCACGTTTCCATGGAATGAAATCATCCTGATTTAACTGTTCTGCTTTCGTTTTCAGCTCTCCACTGGCAGTTTTGATCACATATTCCAGGATCTCTTCTCCCATTTCCTCGATAGTCTTTTCACCACTGATGATAGTACCGGTGTTGATATCAATGATATCTGGCATTCGGTTCGCCAGTTTGGTGTTGGTAGCCAGTTTTAAAACAGGAGCGATCGGGTTGCCGGTTGGCGTACCGAGACCTGTGGTGAACAATACTATGTTAGCGCCGGAACCTACTTCCGCAGAGGTGGATTCAACGTCATTACCAGGGGTGCAGAGGAGGTTCAGTCCTGGTTTAGTGACATATTCTGTATAGTCCAGCACATCCACTACAGGAGAAATACCGCCTTTTTTAGCAGCTCCGGCAGACTTAATAGCATCCGTAATGAGGCCATCCTTGATATTACCAGGTGAAGGGTTCATATAGAAACCTGAGCCTGCAGACTCTGCCTGACTTTCATAAGCCCGCATGATGTGGATGAATTTATCAGCAGTGTTTTTCTCAATACAACGGTTGATCAGTTCCTGCTCAACGCCACACAGCTCGGGGAACTCAGAAAGGATAGAACTGCCGCCCAAAGCCACCAGCAGGTCAGATGTGTGACCTACGGCAGGGTTGGCTGATATACCAGAGAAACCATCAGAACCACCGCATTCCAGGCCAATTACCAGTTTGGAGATTGGGCTTGGTTGGCGGGAAACCTTATCAGCCTCTACCAGTGCCAGGAAGGTTTCTCTGATTGCATCTGACAGCATCTCAAATTCGGAAGCGCTTTTCTGCTGTTCAAATACCAATACCGGCTTGTCAAACTGCGGATTCAATTTGTTCAGTGCGGCTTTCAGTATAGATACCTGAGCATGCTGGCATCCCAGGCTTAACACTGTAGCACCCGCCACATTAGGATGGTGTATATAACCGGCCAGCAGTGCGCAGAGCGCATCTGAATCCTGGCGTGTACCACCGCAACCACCTTCGTGTGTCAGGAACTTAATACCGTCGATATTGGAGAAGACAGTGTTACGTTTGTTGGTCAACGTTACTGCTTCTGCCTTGTAAGTTTTTATTGCATCCAGGTTACCGCTTTTGTACAGGGATACGAGATCCTGTACCTGCTCGTTATATACTTCTGTAGGAGCGAATCCCAATCCTTTTTCAAAGGCAGTTTTGATCACACTTACATTGCGGTTTTCGCAGAAAACCAGTGGTATCACAAGCCAGTAGTTGCGGGTACCTACCTGTCCGTCTTTACGCGGAAAGCCCATGAAGGTGCGGTTTTTCCATTTGCTGACATCAGGTTTTTGCCATTCAACGATGTCGTCTTTTTCGTGAAAGGCGTTGGCATCATGCTTAATATTCTCAGTAGTAACGATTTCTCCCTTGTGGATGGGGGTATTTGCTTTACCAACAAGTACACCGTACATAGTAATAGGATCGCCGGTCTGAATGTCGGAGATCATGAATTTATGTTTAGCGGGAACATCTTTCAGCAAAGTAATTGTGGAACCATTAAACCTGACCTCTGTGCCATGCTGCAGGTCCTGCAGGGCTACCAGTACATTGTCGTCAGGATGTATTTGTAGAAACGTATTCATAATAAGCTAAAGTATGAAATAACAACACCCACTGTTAATACTAAAATCTTAATCCTTGATGAGATTTTGCCTTTAGAACACTCCAGACAGCACAAGTGTTTAGCTAAAACATTTTAGCCATGTGAGATTAGCGCTCCTGTTATTTCCGGTATTTTATGCAAACGTTTGCAATTTTCGGCATTAAGCGTTACCTTTCATTCAGGTTATGAAGAAAGATGCAACTGATACAGCATCCCCAACAATGAATTATCATTTCTTAATTTAATATGTCGAGACTTATGACTGCAGAAACCAGGTATGCCTCCAGCCCGGCAGAAGTGCTGAGCTGGAACACCGCACAGACCAGGAAGGAACTTTTGATAGAACAGCTTTTTGTACAGGACGAAATCAAACTGGTGTATAGTCATTATGATCGCTTTGTGACCGGCGGGATCTTCCCGGTGAGTAAAGCCCTGGCGCTTACGCCGCCAGACCAGTTCAAAGCTGCTTATTTCCTGGAAAGGAGAGAGCTCGGTATTATCAACGTAGGAGGCACTGGTGTGGTAAAAGTGGATGGCGAAACGTTTGAGATCGGCTTCAAAGAAGCATTATACATCGGGAAAGGCAGGAAGGAACTACTGTTCAGCAGCAAAGACGTTGCGGCTCCAGCCAGGTTTTATCTGAACTCAACACCGGCTCATCATGAATATCCTACCCGTCACATCACCCGTAAGGATGCAGAAGTAGTGACGCTTGGCACTATGGAAACAGCCAATCACCGTACTATCAATAAATTATTGGTAAGTACCGTACTGCCCACTTGTCAGCTGCAGATGGGAATGACCGAGCTGAAACCCGGTAGTGTATGGAACACAATGCCTGCGCATACCCACGACAGGCGTATGGAGGTTTACTTCTATTTCGAAGTGCCGCAGGGGCAGTCTGTATGCCACTTCTGGGGGCAACCACAGGAAACCAGGCATATCTGGATGCAGAATGAACAGGCAGTAATTTCTCCCCCCTGGTCTATTCACTCCGGTGCAGGTACCAGCAACTATACCTTTATCTGGGGTATGGCTGGTGAGAACCTGGATTATGGCGATATGGATGTTTGCGCAATACCTGATCTCAAATAAAAACCATGAAGCGGATATTTTTATTGTTAATGGTCACAGGCTTATGGCATTCCAGCCTGATGGCCAGTTCCACGGAGAAACCGGTTGCTGCACCGGTAAGCATTACAATTAAGAATCCTTCTGCTATTGCCCGCAATGAAGAAATTGTGGAGATACCTTATGCCAGGCTAAATGCGGTTACCGGCCCTTTTAAGCTGATTAACAAACAAACAGGAAAGGAAGTGCCCTACCAGCTGGCATATGAAGGCGCTCCGCAACCTCAGTTATTGCTGGTGCAGGTAAGCGTCCCAGCCCATGGTAATATAATTATTGCCGCAGTACCAGGGAAACCGGCTACAGTAGCAACCCATACCTATGCGCGCTATGTACCGGAACGGAAGGATGATTTTGCCTGGGAGAACGACCGTATTGCCTTCCGTATGTATGGGGCGGCATTGGAGCACTTCCCGGCTGAAAATGCACATGGCATAGACGTATGGACAAAACGCACCAGTGAGCTTGTGCTGAATAAGTGGTATAAAACCAATGATTATCACCATGATAATGGCCAGGGACTTGACTATTATCACGTGGGTATGACACTGGGCGGTGGTGATATTGCGCCTTATGTGAATGACTCTATCTGTTATCCGCGTAATTACAGAACCTGGAAAGTACTGGACAGCGGCCCTTTGCGCTGTACCTTCCAGTTAGGCTATGAAGCCTGGCAGGTGGGTAACACAACGGTGTCTGTCGTGAAAACGGTCTCGCTGGACGCAGGTTCCCAGCTCAATAAAATGAGTGTACAATACACCCTGAAACAGGGGGATAGTTTACCCGTAGTAGCAGGTATAGTGAAACGTCCTGCGCCCGGCACCATCCTGCTGGATGAGAAAACAGGCATTGCAGGCTACTGGGAGCCGGAACACGGAGCAGACGGTATCACCGGTCTGGGACTGGTATTGCCGGTACATCAGGAGTCTATGCAGGTAACAGCGCAACATTTGCTTGCGCATGCCAAAGCAAGTGGTAAACAGCCTTTTGTATATTATTTCGGTGCGGCCTGGAACAAGGCGGGACATTATACCAGTGCTGCGCAATGGTTTGCTTATCTGCAGACATTTGCCGAAAAGCTGTCCACTCCACTGGAAGTAAACATCAATCAGTAAAAAGCATAGACACTTATATGATCTTACAATCATTTGACCTGACAGGTAAAACCGCGCTGGTAACAGGATGTAAAAGAGGAATAGGCTTAGGGATGGCAGTTGCGCTGGCAGAGGCAGGAGCTGACATTATTGGTGTATCAGCATCGCTGGAGAAGGAAGGTAGCGAAGTGGAAAAGGCTGTAAATGCCACAGGGCGGAAGTTCTATGGTTACCAGTGCGACCTGGGTAACCGTGAGGCCTTGTACGCTTTCATCAAAGAGATTACGGAACAGCATCCCGTTATAGATATCCTGGTGAATAATGCCGGTACCATTCTGCGTAAACCGGCGGCAGAACATCCGGACGAATACTGGGATGAAGTGATCAATATCAACCTGAATGCGCAATTTATCCTGACCCGCGAAATCGGTAAAGGAATGATAGCGCGTGGCAGTGGAAAGATTATCTTTACAGCATCGCTTCTCACCTTCCAGGGGGGTATCAATGTACCTGGTTATGCCGCCAGTAAAGGAGCGGTAGGTTCACTGGTAAAAGCCTTTGCCAATGAATGGGCCGGTAAGGGGGTCAATGTAAATGCGATTGCTCCGGGATATATTGCCACAGACAATACAGCTGCATTGCGTGCAGATGAAAAACGCAGTGCTTCCATTCTGGAGCGTATTCCTGCGGGCCGCTGGGGAGAACCGGCTGACTTCAAAGGACCAGTTGTGTTCCTGGCTTCTGCGGCATCCGACTATGTGCATGGTACCGTTCTGACCGTTGACGGAGGATGGATGGGGCGATAAAATGCACCTGAATATTGATTTATGAGCAAAAGAACAGAAAAGACAATCGTTGATATTGCGGAAGAGCTGAAACTCTCCGTATCTACCGTTTCCCGCGCGCTGAACAATCATCCGAATATCAGCACCCGCACAAAGGAGAAGGTAAAGAAGATGGCGAACAAGCTCGGATATCGCCCCAATGCGATGGCCGCCGGTCTGCGAAACAGTAAAAGCCGTACCGTAGGACTGGTAGTACCACGTATATCTATGTTCTTTCCTGCTACCATCAGTACCGTTATCCAGAATAAACTGCATGAGCACGGGTATCATGTGCTGATCTGTCAATCCAATGATTCCCTGGAACAGGAAATAGCGTTGGCAGAGACCCTGTATTCTACCAGAATTGATGCACTGGCTGTTTCCAGTACACTTTATACTACCGATTTTTCACACTTTGATATCTTCAAGGATAATAATATTCCACTCGTTTTCTTTGACCGCGTACCGAAAGATTATAAGGTGAAAGTGATAAAGGGAGATGATTACCTGGGAGGTTATACCGTAACAGAACACCTGATAGAAAAAGGCTGTAAGGATATTGTGCACATTTCAGGACCACTGACCTGTAACCTGTACACAGAACGTGTGGCAGGATATAAAAATGCCCTGCGTAAACATAAGATCCCATTCAGGAAATCAAGGGTTTTCTATCAGGAGCTAACCAAAGAAAATGCCTTACTGGCCTGTGAGAAGATCTTTTCCAGACCGCCTTATCCTGATGGCATCTTTGCCGCGAATGATACGACTGCCATTACCATCCTGGAGTACTGCCGGAAGATAAATCTGCGGGTACCGGAAGATCTCAAGATAGTGGGATACTCTAATGATCCACGTGCAGAGATCATTACACCTTCGATCACTTCCGTTGATCAATTCCCGGCTATTATGGGAGAGCGGGTAGCCAACGTATTGCTGGACTTGTTGCAACAACCAGGAACAACGCCACAGCGTTACTCGGAAGAATTGGTGCCTATCCAGCTGATAGAAAGGGGCTCTTCAGCGGCGCCCGTTTCAAAGCCTAAAACAACCGTAAAAAAGAAAGTAAAATAAAAGCAGGTGTGCTGTATGCAGCAGACCTGCTATCACTATCTGCTTAAGTGCAAACGATTGCGTAAATATAATTGGTAAGTAGCCGCCGAATCAGTAATGCGGTCATAAAATTACACGAGATGAAAAAACTACAACTCCTTTTCTGTGGATTATTGTTGTCGGGTAGTATGAGTACTGTATATGCCCAGAATAGCCCTGGCAAGCCGGAAATGACCGTGCTTGTGAACAATGCACTGGACCGGGCCGTACATCAGTATAAGCTAATGATGCAACATGTACCTGACAGTGTATTACCACGTACTACCAGCAATACAAACGGTAGTCTTGTTACCGCTAAAACAAACTGGTGGACTGCAGGATTCTATCCCGGTACGCTCTGGTACCTGTATGAATATTCAAAAGATAATACATTGAAGCAGGAAGCATTGAAACGTACTGCGCAGGTGGAAATAGAAAAAAACAATAAGGGCACGCATGATCTGGGCTTTATGTTGTATTGCAGTGCGGGAAATGCTTACCGTATCACCAAAGATCCCAGGTATAAGGAAGTCCTGTTGACAAGTGCACGTTCCCTGTCTACTCGCTTTAATCCGAAAGTAGGATGTATCAAGTCATGGGACCATGGCCAATGGGAGTTCCCGGTGATCATTGACAATATGATGAACCTTGAGTTACTGACCTGGGCTACCAGAGTAAGTAAAGACCGTTCTTTTGACCAGATTGCGCGTACGCATGCTAATACCACCATCAGGAACCATTTTCGGCCTGACTATAGTTCCTATCACGTGATAGGATATGATTCCACTACGGGCGCTGTGCTGGCAAGAAATACACACCAGGGCGCAAATGATACTTCTGCATGGTCACGGGGACAGGCATGGGGACTGTATGGTTATACCATGATGTACCGTGAGACGAAAGACAAGGCATATCTTAACCAGGCAAAACACATTGCTGATTATATCCTCAATCATCCGCGTATGCCGGAGGACCTGATCCCTTACTGGGATTATGATGCTCCGGGCATTCCAAACGCTCCAAGAGATGCTTCAGCTGGCGCCGTGGCAGCTTCTGCCTTACTGGAACTGAGCGCCTATGTTAAAGGCGATGTAGCTTTACGGTACTGGAGAGCGGGGGAGAAGATGCTGGCAAGCCTGTGTGGACCTGGCTATCTGGCAAAGGAAGGTGAGAACAATAACTTCATCCTGATGCATAGTGTAGGTTCTCTTCCTCATAAATCAGAGGTAGATGTGCCGCTGACTTATGCAGACTATTATTTTGTAGAGGCGTTATTACGATACAAGAAATGGGCTAAATAATGCACAGACGTCATTTCATAAAGGCTATTCCGCTGGCCGGCATGGCCGGAGCGGTAAAATCAGGCAACTTCCTGCAGGCAGCACAACAGCCTGCAGGAAGTGCTGTTTTTCAGGCAGACCGCGAATACTGGGTGCAATTGCTAACCCGCATAGCAGAACCGGTCATGAAAAATCTGAGCCTGGGGCAGCTCCGGCAAAAAATGCCGACCGAGAAAGCTCCCGGTTACAACAAGCCGGTTGAAAAGGTGACCTACCTTGAGGCTTTTGGGCGCACTATGGCCGGGATCTCTTCCTGGCTGGAGCTGGGTGCCGACACTACCCCTGAGGGCAAAATAAGGGCTCGTTTTATCGATTATGCGTTAAAGGCCACTGAACAGGCAGTACACCCCGAAGGGCCTGATATGATGAACTTTACGGGGCAATTTGACGGACAGCCCCTGGTTGACGGCGCTTTTCTGGCACATGCCTTTATCCGGGCGCCCAGACAGTTATGGCAGCCTCTCCCTGCTGCTGTTAAGCAACAGGTGATAGCCGGTTTTAAGAGTTTGCGCAGTATCAGGCCGGGATACAATAACTGGCTGCTGTTTGCTGCCATTATTGAATCCGCATTGCTCTTATTTGGAGAAGAATGGGATGGCATGCGGGTGGATTATGCAGTGAAAAAGCACCAGGAATGGTATAAGGGAGATGGTATGTATGGAGACGGGGCTGATTTCCATTTCGACTATTACAACGGTTTTGTCATACAACCAATGCTGACAGACATTCTGAAAGTATTGTCGGACGCAGGTAAGATCGATCCCAAAGAATACGATCTGGCCATTGTCAGGATGCAGCGTTACGGCGTGATCCAGGAAAGGCTGATCTCTCCTGAAGGTACTTTTCCGGTGGTAGGCCGTTCCATGACCTACCGGAATGCTGTTTTTCAGCCGCTGGTGCAGCTGGCACTGCATGAGCAGCTGCCGGAAGAGCTGAAGCCTGGCCAGGTACGATCGGCCCTGACCGCAGTGATGAAAAACATCTTTGAAACGCCTGGTACGTTCGACAAAGATGGTTGGCTGCAATTAGGCTTTTGTGGCCATCAGCCGGAAATAGCAGATGTATATACATCCACCGGCAGTTTATACCTGTGTACTACAGGATTCCTGGCACTGGGACTGCCAGAAAAAAATGCTTTCTGGACGGCTTCCCCCGAAGAGTGGACCGGACAAAAAGCATGGGCGGGCAAAACAGTGAAGAAAGACCATGCGCTTTAGTCGGTATTGATGTCTATCAGTCCATACCTGATACCGAAAATAACAAGACCCACACGGGTTTTAACTTTCAGTTTGTCGCAAAGACTGCTCTTATAGTCATCAATGGTTCGGGGACTTACAAACATCTTCTGTGCTATTTCCTTGTAGGATAATTCTGTACAAAGGAATTGCAGAAATGTCTTTTCCTTAGGTGTCAGTTCTATTTTTTCGCTAAGTGATAATACATCCCGTTGTAAGCCGGATATCACCTTTCCGGAAATATAGTCAGGCAGATAGAAATCTTTCTTTATGATAGAATCAAAGGCTTCTTTCAGATCGTCAGGCTCAACGTTCTTCATGATATAGCCTTTGGCACCGGATTTTAACATCTTGATGATCACGGACTCGTCGTTCAGCATAGAGAGCGCAAGTACCTTGATCTGAGGGAAATGATTATTTATCCAGGTAGCAGTTTCGTAACCGTTCATGCCGGGCATATTTACGTCCAGTATCAGTATATCTGGCAATTGTAACTCACGGTTATTGATGATCTTGATCACCTCCTCTCCGTTACTGGCTTCAAAAAGTATGAAGTAATCAGTAAAGGTATTAATCAGCCTGCCAAGTGCTTTCCTTACCAGCACATGATCATCGGCAATGGCAACACTATATTTCGCTTTCCTGGTTATGCTCATGAAATGATTGTTTGTTTACGGGTATAGTGATACGAATGGCGGTCCCGCTATTTTTCGCACTATTGATATGGAATGTGCCTCCTATCAGGGATGCTCTTTTTCGAATGTTCATCAGTCCTAGTCCTTTTAACCTTTCCTGTTTGGCAAACAGGGCTTCAGGATCGAATCCTACGCCATTATCCTTGATCTCCAGGACAAGGATATCTGTTTTATGGGAAAGTCTGACGTCTACTCTACTCGCTTTGGCATGTTTCACGATATTGTTGAGCATTTCCTGTACGATGCGAAAAAGTATGATTTCTGTCTGATGGTCCAGCAGGTTCCGTATGTCGGCAAAATTAAAAGAAGTTTCGTACAAATTGGTCCTCTTCAGTCTCTCCAGTTCGAAATCAATGGAGTTGGCAAGGCCTACTTCGGTGACGCGGTCCGTATGTAAACTGCGGGAAAGATCTCTTAGTTCTGTGATGGCTTTTTGCAAAGCCTTCCTGCTCTCTTCTATATATTCCTGCGCCTCGCTGTTGTTCTCTACCGGTACTGTTAATAATGACAATGCTACGAATGTGAGGGACTGTCCGATATTGTCATGTATTTCCTGGGATAGGTGTCCGAACACATTCTCCTGGATTTCAAGTTGTGATCTCAATAGTTCCTGTTCATACCTTTCTTTCATTAATCTGAGTTCCTGCGCCTGTGCCTGCCTGCTCTTCTGATTCAGTATCAACATAATAACGATGAAGCCTACCAGTAAAACGAGCAGGAAGAGGGATGTAAAAATGACTAGGAATACCTCCTGAAAATCAGATTGCATATGAACGAAATGCTGAACAATAAATATAGGATAATATTTACCATAAGATTTATGATATAAAGCGTTTTATAGTTATAGAATGGCATTAGTGAGATGGCATTCAGTACCCCCGTTAGCGGAGGACTACAGGTATAAAAGAACAGCAGGCCGGTGGATACCCAGAAGGCGGGCTCCTGTAGCAGGCTATGCGGCCCCGGATATTTGATACGCTCATAAAAGTAACAGATGCTGGCTGTTACCACTATGATGCAACCCGATAGAAATGTGTAGGTATTGAAAGTGTCCAGTTTTTGTATAAAGACCAGGTTAATAAGTGCCAATACTGGATAAATGATCATAAGGACTCCCATTACATTGATCATTCTCTTATTGGCCATGAATGAACGTAGCAGAAAGATCAGGTAAGTGAAGTTGATAATCGCGTAAAAATTATAGAAGATCAGGTTGTGCTTATTATGTATGTTATACCACCAGGCCATCATTTCTACAGCAATGGTCACCAGGATATATATGATAAACGTGTTCAGGTACCGTGGAGGGTTTTTCTGAAGCTTAGCCAGCAATGCAATGATAAAGCAGATAATGATAATAAATACATGCATAGGTATTCGTGATAGAACCGCTTTAGAAATCAAGAGCATATATGTATGTGCACATGACATAGAATATTGGTGGCAAATATTTTAAACGGTTATTAATGACATTGATGCGGCCGGTAAATTAGTAAAAGTGGCGATAAAATAAACTCAGATACTATAAAAAAGGCTGCCGGATACCATCCGGCAGCTTAGAACTTGATTTATGAGGATGGGGAAACGCTATCGGTTCGCAGGCTGAAGCTCTACAGTTTCACAAACGCTTTTCTTGTAGGGGTCGCCTACACAGCCGGGAGGGCAGGGCAATCCAAAGTTGAATGCCACCATTTCTGGCCCTCTCGGTGTGGAAACATACATGTCTTTGTTTTCGGTTTTACCGGTTTCACTGGATTTCTGTCTTGTAGCCACAAAAACGATAGTTTGTTTATCCTGCAATAAAATGTTTTCCGGAAAAACAGAAGGGTATACCCCGAAATAAACCCTGATGCCGTCAGCTCCAGCTTCTTCAGCGGTAGCGATGTATTGTTTCAGTTCGTCCAGGCTATACCATACGCTCAGAGAATCGGGTTTGCCAAGACGCTCAGAATTCGCTTTCCATCTCTTCTCTGTATAATTTTCGCGCAGCATAGTGACGTGCTTGTTGTCTACGAACTGACCTACTTTCATGGTTTTAGCGGCTGACATAAGATATTGTATTTAGGTTTATCAATCTCATTAACAACCTAAAACTAGGTTTTAAAGCATGGGAAAATCATTGTAAGTTTATGATAATCACAACATTACAAACATAGGAAATTTATAATTACTTTTGGCTCAAGTTATATGTAATTTTCTATAATATAAAATCCGTGTATTTATTCCTTTTTTTTGTATAAATATGAAGAAAATTATGCGTTAATAACGGTGTAAATTTACCGGATAATATCGGTGGTGAAAAAAAATCACATATAAGAATTGCTTTTTCCGGGCGATTAACCTCAAAATCGGGTACATACTATATATGGCTTGAAAATCGGTCTGCCGGATACCGTGAAATACCGGTTTCCTATTTACCGTGATTTACGCAGTTTAGATTTACATCATTATACATTTCCTCTTGATTCATTGCCGGTTTTTTCTCCCCAATTACCCGTATAGGAATTGCTGTTTATCAGGTATTTATCTCTTTGAAATGCTCTATCGGCATGACTCACAGGCATTTTGCTCTATTGGCATTCGTTTTCGTGTTGTAACAGGTATCTCAAAGTGAGCATTCACATGTCGCGTATACGCTTTTAATGACAACTTCCAGAACTTTATTTTCTCTAATATTGAGAAGGCAATTAAGCCTGAATGCTGATTTAAAATATTGTACCCTTTGAAAACCCTAATTGTATTGTCCCCCCCAAAGTACCATAACTGGCCTGCTTTTTAGCAGGCCTTTTCTTTTTCATAAACTAACTACGTTCTACCTTCAATGATATATTCCTTCAATGCTGAAAAGTCATAAAAAAAGCGGAATGAAATGACCGTATAGGCGGTTTGGTTAGCCACCGGATTGAATAACGTTACCTCCGTTTCACTCTCTGTGATCCAGGTGTTTTGTACACCTGATGGCACCCTCCCCGTAAACGGCTCGCCGTATAACTGACTTAATCGCCATGCCAGTTGCTCATTGGCTTCCTGTGGATAAAGAAATATGCGGTTAATAAACCCATCTTCGTTGACGCCGGTGAACAGGTGCCGGAGGTCAATGCCCGGGTCATCTTTCTCAATAGTGCCCCTGGCAGCTCCGTTAAATGCATGATAATGAGCGGCATCAGGATAAACCAGGAAATTATTCTTACCGGTATAGGAGGGAAAAGGTAGCATGCCGGGTATCTGTTCCGGCTTTTTGCCCAGCTGTATATCACCAATGCCCAGGTTGTGGAACCTGAAGCTGTGTTGATGTGGGATTGCTTTCATATATACGGGTTAGTATATATAAATTTACGCAAAAAGTAAGAGGGATGGATGAGAGGACTTGCCTCCGTATCCATCCCTCTTTTTCTATGCAGAAGGGTATTATTTCTTCGGTTTCGCTCCCATCTGGAACACCAGACGGCCCCCTTTCATGATGTCTGCATGGCTGATACTGTTCGTCAGCACAGGCTGTCCGTTCAGCGTTACTTTCTGCACGTATACATTTTTGTCACTCTGACCAGGCGCTTCCACAGTGAAAGTCTTGCCGTTCTCCAGCTGGATAGTGGCTTCCTTTACCGCAGGACTTCCCAGTATATACTGGTCAGAACCAGGACACACCGGATAAAAACCAAGAGAGGTGAATATATACCAGGCGCTCATCTGGCCACAATCGTCATTACCTCCCAGACCATCTGCACCAGGATGGTACATCTTCTTCAGGATCATACGCACCCTTTCCTGTGTCTTCCATGGCTCGCCTGTCCAGTTGTAGAGGTAAGCCACATGATGAGATGGTTCATTACCATGTACATAGTTGCCGATAATACCATCGCGGGAAATATCTTCAGTCTCAGCAAAGAACTCGTCCGGCAGGTGCATGGTGAACAGGCTGTCCAGATGACCGGAGAACCTCTTCTTGCCACCGTTGAGCGCAATCAGTTCTGCAGGATATTGTGGCACATACAGGCTGTAGTTCCACGCATTCCCTTCAATAAAGCCCTGGTTATCTGTTTTTAACGGATCGAATGCTGCACGGAAAGTGCCGTCGTTCAAACGCGGACGCATATAACCGATACTCGCATCATACACATTGCGGTAGTTCTGGGAACGTTTGATGAATTCGTCATAGATATCCTGTTTGCCCAGTTTCTTCGCGATCTGCGCTATACACCAGTCATCATAGGCATACTCCAGCGTCTTGGATACAGAAGATCCGTTTTTATCTTCGGGTACATAACCTTTGTCTATGTAATAGCCCAGACCATCATAAGTGCGGTGTCTGGCTGTAGTTACACATGCTGCCAGGGCCTTTTCTGCATCAAAAGGTGCATTTCCTTTAATGATCGCATCTGCAATGAGGGATACGCTGTGATAACCGATCATACACCAGTTCTCATTGGCGTAGTGTGACCATACCGGTAACATATGCTGTACGCTTTGATCGTAGTGCGCCAGCATTGACTGGATCATGTCGGCATTACGTTTAGGCTGTATTACGTTGAACAGAGGATGTAATGCCCTGTAAGTATCCCACAGGGAGAAAGTAGTATAGTTGGTGAAACCCGCTGCTTTGTGATTGTTCTGGTCCAGGCCACGGTAGCTGCCATCAATGTCCATATAAGTAGTTGGGCTCAGGAACGCATGATACATGGCAGTATAGAAGTTGATCATCTCATCGTCGCTGTTCAGCTGTGCGGTGATCTTATGCAGTTCTTTATTCCACTGTGCCTGTCCGTCCTGTTTTACCTTTTCGAAATCCCATCCCGGTATTTCAGCACGCAGGTTGGCCAGTGCGCCTTCCGTACTTACAGAAGACAGTGCAAACTTGATCTTGATCTTTTCTCCTGCCTGCACTTTGAAGTCGAACCAGGCTCTGATATTACGGCCCGCCATTTCAGGGAAATCGTGTGCTACATCAAATTTGCGCCAGAAACCCCTGTATACATCATTGGCATAGTTCTGATGGCCATAGTGTGAAATAGGTTTGGAGAAGGACATAGCAAAATATTCTATCCTCGTACGCGCCCATCCGTTAGTTTGACGATAGCCTGTTACCAGTGTATCATTCTCCACTCTTACAAATGTCCACACATTTTTATTACCATAGTTATAAATGCCGGCCATCAGATCGAACACAATATGTGCCTGGTCTGTTGCCTCTGCAAAAGTGTACTGATGAAATCCCACCCTGTTGGTAGTGGTCAATTCAGCGGTGATGTTGTATTTATCGAGTTTTACTTTATAGTAATCCGCTTCGGCTACTTCGTTATCATGTGAAAAAGTGGAGCGGTATCCGCTTTCAGGATTGCTGGCAGTGCCGGGATTCAGGTACAACTTACCTGTTGTAGGCATGATCAGGAAATCTCCCAGGTCGGAGTGACCGGTGCCGCTGAAATGCGTATGGCTGAACCCCGTAATGGTTTTATCAACATACTGATACCCTGCGCAGTATTTATAGACATCCGGATTGTAACGTCCATTCATTTCATAAGGAAGCGTATCTGTTTCCGGGCTTAATTGCACCATGCCAAAAGGAACAGTAGCGCCAGGATAGGTATGTCCCATTTTTTCTGTACCGATAATGGGTTTTACGTACTGTACCAGGTTTTTGTCCTGCGCCTGCAGGGAAAGCTGGGTGCATATGGAAAATGCAGTGAATAAAGAAAGACGGGTAGCCAAGCGTGAGCCCATTGTCAATAAGTGTTTTAACGATTAGATAACCTTGCAAAGTAATAGTTCCGGTATAAACAGGATGTCACAGCCGGGTAAAAGACTTTAAATGAAATGTAAATAATGAAAAAATGGTGCATTTTCAATATTTTGTCGGCAAATTCAGCGAGCAGTGACAAAACCGATATTAGTAATAAAATTTGGGACAGCTTCCATTACACATGAAAACGGGGAGCTGGATGAAACAATAGTAGCCGCCATAGCCAGGCAGGTGGCAGATCTGAAGGAAGAATATAATATCGTATTGGTATCGTCAGGGGCGGTTGCCGCAGGTAAGAAGTACCTGAAACATTACGGTGGCACAATGAGTGAGCGTAAGGCGGCAGCAGCCATCGGTAACCCTTTGTTGCTCAGCAAGTACGCCCGGTATTTTGCCCCGTACGACATTGCTATTGCGCAAAGTCTTTGTGAACGCAGGCATTTCAGTAACAGGGCACAGTTCCTGCAGCTGAAAAAAACATATGAAGAACTCTGGGCCAGCGGCGTAATACCCGTGGCCAATGAGAATGACGTGGTGAGTGACCTGGAGCTGAAATTCTCCGACAATGATGAACTGGCTACCCTGATAGCCGTAGGTTTCGGTGCTTCCATGCTGTTGTTCAGCACTTCGGTAGGTGGGGTGTTGAACAGAGAAGGTCAGGTGGTGCCGCAGATCGATGCTATTGATGAATCGGTGCTGTCATTGGCAGATACGAAAAAATCCAACCTTGGACTGGGAGGAATGGTGTCCAAGCTGACCTTTGCCCGTCTGGCTACCCGCATGGGCATCAAAGTAGTGATATTTGGTATCCATACCCCGGATGGTATTCTGAATGCCATCGTGGGGAAAACAGGTACTTTATGCCTGCCGCAGCCGTGCAGTATGCCGGCCCGTAAGAAATGGCTGGCCAGTGGCAGCCTGGTGACCGGTAGGGTACTGGTAGACGAGGGTGCACTGACAGCTCTGCAGAAAAGACGTAGCTTGCTGGCTGTCGGCGTCTTGACCGTGTTGGAAAGATTTGAGGGCGGTGAGGTATTTGAGATCGTGGACGAAGAACATAATGTGATCGCGGTAGCACGTGCCAAGGTTTCTTCTGACCTGCTGTCGGAAGACGGTAAAACGCAGAACCTGGAGATCGCACATGCAGATGATATTGTGCTGTTATAAAACAAACAAAGTAAAACTAGCGGAAGATGGAATCCATACAACCTTTACTGGTGCAGGCGCAGGCAGCCACACGTTCTGTGAAGACGCTGCCTGATGAGCATAAGCAGCAATTGTTGCTGCAGCTGGCCGACCGGATTGTAGCGCATACCGCTGATATTGTGGCGGAAAACAAAAAGGACCTGGACAAGATGTCTGACGAGGATCCGAAAAAAGACAGGTTATTACTGAATGCCAGCCGTATACAGCAACTGGCGGACAGTCTGAAAGATATAGCATACTTACCGGACCCTGCTAACCAGCTGCTGCTGGAAAGAACACTGGCCAATGGTTTGCAGCTGCAGAAGCGCACCGCTCCGCTGGGAGTGGTAGGCGTAATATATGAATCCCGCCCGAACGTGACCCTGGATGTCGCAGCCCTGTGTATCAAATCCGGTAACGTAGCCGTATTGCGTGGCGGCACAGACGCTTTCCATACGAACATTATTCTCGTGAAGCTGATCAAAGAGGTGCTGGAAGCGTTTAAGGTAGATGTGAACGCGGTACAGCTGTTGCCGGTAGACAGAGCCCTGATCGGAGAAATGCTAACAGCAGTAAAGTACATTGATATTATCATTCCCCGCGGTTCCCAGCAGCTGATCGATTATGTGCGTGCCAATTCCAAGGTACCCGTGATCGAAACTGGCGCCGGCGTTTGTCATACCTATGTGGAAAGGACTGCGGACCTTGAAATGGCCAGTAAAGTGATCACTAATGCAAAAGTATCCCGCCCTTCCGTATGTAATGCGCTGGATACAGTATTGGTAGATGAACCGGCTGCACCCGGATTACTGCGACTGCTGGCTGATTCTCTGCGGGATTATGATGTAGAGATATTTGCAGATGAAGTATCGTACAACATACTACATGCGCTGGAATATCCTTACCTGATACCCGCTACACCTGCTGATTTCGGACGTGAGTTCCTGGACTTCAAGTGTTCGGTGAAAGTGGTGAATGGTGTAGATGAGGCCCTGCAGCATATTCAGGAATATTCTTCCAAACATTCTGAAGCTATAATATCAAAGGATACTACAATCAGTGAACGTTTCCTCAATGAAGTGGATGCTGCTGCTGTATATGTGAATGCTTCCACAAGATTTACAGACGGGGGTGTGTTCGGATTAGGCGCAGAGATAGGCATCTCTACGCAGAAATTACATGCAAGAGGACCTTTTGCATTAGAGAAACTCGTAACTGAAAAATGGTTTGTAAGAGGAGATGGGCAGGTTAGATAACCAGCTCATCTACCTTTTTAAAATGATACCCTTGTTGTTTTAGATATTTTATCAATGCATCTAAGCGCAGGTATAACTTGTCTTTTCTCCTGGCATCTGTACCCGTGTGTATCAATAGAATAACACCGTTCAGTTTTCCCGGTCTGTTCTTTTCAAATGCTTTTATAGATTTGATGATCGTCTCGCTGCTTTTATAGGAAGCTCCCATCCCGGGGTAGGTGTAATCAGCATTACTACCGGTACCTGGTGTAAAACAAACGATCTGTAATCCCATCTTTTCAGACCATTCAGCAATAGCATTATTCCACCACTCATAAGGTGGAATATAGGTATGCACTTTGGCTGTATCGATACCCAGCTGCTGCATCTTCGAAAGATTGGCCTGCATATCAGTGGTGAATTGCTGTTGTGAAACGAGCAGACTATCACGTTGCTGCCAGTCGCAGTATAACAGATGTTTGTCTGAGTGCGGACCTAAGTAATGTCCATTGGCATATAGCTTTTTAATATGCGGTTGAAATCGGGTATTACTATAGAAATTCCCTGTAAAGAAAAAAGAACCTTTTACCTGCTGTTGCCCCAATACATTAGTGATATGCGCTAAACCTTCACCAAATTCATCCCCTGTAAACACCAGCGCAATTTCCTTTTTAGTGCTGTCCATTCTTGTGATGCCGCCTTGTGTGACGGTATAACCCTTTTGCCTGGCGGCGTTTTCCTGTGCCGCCAGCAGGTAGATTAATACTGCCGTTCCATCCATGGTAGGCTCGTTGGTGCTGTAGTCGCCGTAGTCATCGTGATATACCGCCAGGTCGCTCTGGAAGTCAGCATATTCGTCAGCATCCTGCAGTTGTATGCCGATCAGGTTTTTGAAGATATTGGTGTATACAGGCCCGTCCACCAATCCGCCGTCTATCGGGTATTGTTTCAGATGAGTGAAGGATGAGTGAGGATCGGTAGGCGTATCGCCATGTTGCGGCAGGCCGTACACCATCGCTGTACCCCATGGATTGCAGCCGAATATCCAGTCAAAACAGGCCTGTTCCAGTTGTATATAAGTGTTGTCGCCACTCAGCTGCCTGTACCAGTAACATTGGATGGCAAAGGCTACTGTGAGATTATTGCTGCACCAGATAAAAGGAATACCCCGGTAGAAAGCATTCTGCGAAGCCTTCCGCCATACACGGTCAATACCTTCTTTATAGTAATGGATCAATGTATCCCTTTGTACGCCTTTTGATAACCTGGCCAGTTCTGCGTGACCGGGATTGACGAATGGATACCATTGATAGTGGCGGGCGGTGTCTTGTCCGAGCCAGGGAGTAACAGGCTCCTGTCGTGCGAAGCTCCATGCATTAGGGAGATAGGAACCTCCCAGGGAAGCCGCGGCCAGTTCCATATCATCCGTCCAGTTGTCTTCCTCATAGAAATAGGGAGAACGTCCCGGAGCGGTCTGACAGACCCCTGGTTTTTGAATGCCCAGTTCGTAAGCGGCTCTTGCCTTATGCTTCAGCGTATCTGCATAAGATGGCTGTAAACCCGCAAACAACTGCGTGCCCAATGCAAAGCAGCTGCTGAACTTTCCGGCGGTAGAGGCTACACCCGTACTGCGGTTCTTATACTTTAACAAACCTTGTGGCTCGCTGGTACAGAAGTAAACAGGACGTTCCAGTCCGTGGCCATAGAAATTAGTGTCCTGCCGGGGAATGCGCATACCCTGGTGGTCACGGTCATCTCCCACCTGGTTATACATCCTGTCGTCCTGAGGATTCATTTTAATAAGCCAATCCAGACCCCATTTCGCCTCATCTAGGACATCAGCTACTCCATTTTTGCCCGACAGTCCATTGGCCTGTAGTGAGTCTGTAAATACGTTTGGGAAGTCACGGTATGCTGCCAGCAGATGCCAGGTAGCATTGGCAGATGTGGTGATGTATTGCAGATAGTCGGACGCATCATGCCATCCACCCGAAACCGGCACAAACACGCTGTCCGGCCCATATACCGGGAAGCCGTCATGCGTATGGCAGGAATCTTTCAGAAAAGGGTTGAAGCCATTCCTTTGCTGGCGCATATACCGCAGGCAGAAGTCGGCAGTACCTTTATATACAGTATCACTAATGGCGAATACCGGTGACTTCGCCCCACCTGCCTGTAAATAATACTGCCCCGCCGAGGTAAAGGATGAGAAATCCAGTCTGCTGGTTTGCCGGAACGGCCCATAAGCACCGGCAGCCCTGCCTGTAGCGTGTTTGAACACTACCTGGCCTGTGCGGGCATTGACCAGTTCAAAATATTTTAATGTATCTTGTTCTTTACTGCACCATACTGCCACCTTGCTGCTATGCGGCGCATAACCAAGCTGGTTAATGCGTATCCAGTCTGCAAGAAGCGGAAGGCTGATAAATGCGGATAATACCAGCAGGAACAGCTTTTTCATATATACGCGGTTTTAGTGGAGTACTGTGAAAATATAAATTTATTCGTTTTTCTGCATACAATTCTGCGTTTTTTGCGTTTTTGTGTTTATATTGAAATGTGAATATGCGTTTTTATGCGGTTTTAATCAATTGAAATTCTACCTTGTTATGACACCAGGCCTTTTGTTTTCTATTGTCATTGCGTATTTCGTTATCCTATTGATCGTAGCCTGGTATACCGGCCGTAATTCAAACAACGAGTCTTTCTTTATAGGCAACCGTAACAGTAACTGGATGCTGGTGGCTTTTGGGATGATAGGTACCTCGCTCAGCGGCGTCACTTTTGTGAGTGTACCGGGAGATGTGGGTAAGACTGCCTTCGGTTACTTTCAGGTGGCGCTGGGGAATATGATGGGATACGTAGTCATCGCCTTCGTGCTGCTGCCTTTGTATTACCGGCTGCAACTGACCTCTATTTATAATTATTTCAGTACCCGCTTTGGGACGAAGTCATATAAAACAGGCGCATCATTCTTTATATTATCAAGAACCCTGGGCGCCACTGCCAGGTTGTACCTGGTGGTAAACATCCTGCAGAATTTATTGGAAGAAGCATTTAAAGATCAGTTCCAGGTGCCTTTCTGGCTGACCACACTGATCATCCTGCTGATGATCCTGCTCTATACCTTTGAAGGTGGCGTGAAGACGATCGTGTACACAGATACCCTGCAGACCACCTGTATGCTGGCGGGCCTCATCATTTGTATTGTGTATATCCTGAACCGCCTCGACATGAACATTGGCAGCAGCCTGCATGCAATGGGAAGTAAAGGCATGTCGCAGATCTTCTTCACAGATCCGAACAGTCCTCTGTTCTTCTTCAAACAGATCCTCGGCGGGGCCTTTATTACAATTACCATGACAGGTATGGACCAGGAGATGATGCAGAAGAATATTTCCGTTAAACGCCTGGTGGATGCGCAGAAGAACGTGATGACATTAAGCCTGATCTTTGGTGTGGTGATACTCTTGTTCCTGTTCCTCGGTGGATTATTATACCTGTATGCTGAAACCATTGGCGTAACTGCCGCTTCGGATAAGCTGTTCCCTACACTGGCCCTGGACGCCCAGCGTATGCCGGCAGCTATTTCAGTGATCTTTATCATAGCCCTTATCTCTGCATTATTTCCCAGTGCCGATGGTGCTATCACAGCGCTGACCTCTTCTTTCTGTATCGATATCCTGAACATTCAGCGAAGAAGTGATCTCTCAGAGAAAGAAAAGAAAAAGACCCGGCGTATCGTGCACCTTGGTTTTACCGCTGTATTCCTGCTGATAGTATTGGTATTTAAACATATCGACAGCCAGAGTATGATCTCCGTAATACTGAAGGTGGCCTCATACACATACGGACCTCTATTGGGATTATTTGCCTTCGGCATTCTGACTAAACGTACCGTGAATGATGACATGGTGCCGGGCATTGCATTAGCAGCGCCTGCGCTCTGTTATCTGCTGGAAATGACTCAGACATATCTTTTCAAAGACTATAAAATAGGCCTGGAATTACTTGTCATTAACGGATTGTTTATGTTCATCGGTTTATGGCTGAGTTCCGGGAACTTTCAGAAAAAAGGAATGCTGTCCTGATCTGTAAAAATTAATGTTAGAACTATGCTTACAACTGAAATGTCTTCCCGGTTTAATGACCTGGAGAAGATGAGTGTCCGCGCCCTGCTGGAAGGGATCAACAGTGAAGATGCTACGGTGCCACAGGCAGTAGCGAAGGCAATTCCCCAGATAGAGAAACTGGTAACAGCAGCAGTAGAGAAGATGAGGGAAGGAGGCCGCCTGTTCTATATAGGCGCCGGTACCAGCGGAAGACTGGGTATCGTCGATGCATCAGAATGCCCGCCTACATTTGGTGTGCCGCATGAACTGGTAGTAGGTATTATCGCCGGAGGCGACAAAGCCATTCGTAAAGCAGTGGAGTTTGCAGAAGACGACAGGCAACAGGCTGCGAAAGACCTGGATAGTTTTAACATCAACGATAAGGATGTAGTAATAGGCATCGCTGCATCGGGTACTACGCCTTATGTGATAGGAGGAGTAAAAACCATGCGG
This sequence comes from Chitinophaga sp. CF418, assembly GCF_900142925.1. Classification (GTDB taxonomy): domain Bacteria; phylum Bacteroidota; class Bacteroidia; order Chitinophagales; family Chitinophagaceae; genus Chitinophaga. The sequence goes on along the minus strand of NZ_FRCN01000001.1, from coordinate 458,044 downwards.
GAAAGAGGTATTGTGACAGGTTGTGTAACCTGTAATGTAGGCAGTCCCCTGGCCGCCGCGGTGGAATATCCTGTGGAAGCTGAAGTGGGCGCCGAGTTCCTTACCGGTAGTACCCGCATGAAATCAGGTACGGCACAGAAACTGATCCTGAATATGATCTCTACTGCCATCATGATACAGTTAGGAAGAGTGAAGGGAAATAAGATGGTAGATATGCAACTGAGTAATCATAAGCTGGTAGACCGCGCTACACGGATGGTGATGAGTGAACTGAATATAGATGAAGCCACCGCCCGTCAGCTGATAGCGGAAAAAGGAAGTGTAAGGGCAGCTATTGAAAGCAGAAAATCATGAACAGAAATCTCCAACATCTATTTACAATTGCGCAAAAGCCTGTAAGGCGTATTATCGGCCTGATGTCGGGTACATCACTGGATGGCCTGGATGTGGCACTGTGTGCTATCAGCGGTAGCGGAATGGAAACTCAGGTTACATTGGAACATTTTGATACCGTTCCTTATCCCGTAGCTGTGAAAGATGAGATCAGGAAAGTGTTTGCGAAGGATACGATCTCTTTTCAACAGCTTTGTCTGCTGAACCCATGGCTGGCAAACCTGCATGCACAATGGATACTGGAGTGCCTGCAAAAATGGAATGTTACTCCGGAAGAAGTAGACCTGATCGCCTCTCACGGACAGACTGTTTATCACAGTCCGAAGATATTACATCGCCTGCCTGATTTCCCGAATGCTACTTTGCAGATCGTAGATGGTGATCATATTGCGGTAAAGACCGGCATCATTACCCTAAGTGACTTCAGACAGAAACATATTGCTGCGGGTGGAGAAGGAGCGCCACTCGCTTTATATGGAGATTACTGTCTGTTCTCCCAAAGAGGAGTAGACAGGATCATGCTGAATATGGGCGGTATTGCCAACTTTACTTTTCTGCCTGGTAATCTTGATCCATCAGGCGTGTTTGTAACAGATACAGGCCCGGGCAATACACTGTTAGATGCTTTTGCAAGAGAGCTATTTCAGGTAGAATATGATAAAGATGCCTTGTTTGCTAAACAGGGTGCAGTAAATGAAGTTCTATTAAAAGCGTTGAAGAATGATCCATTTTTCAAAGAGCCATTCCCTCGTACAACAGGTCCGGAGTTATTCAGTAAAGCATATGTGAAAACAGCACAGGAGCGTAGTGATACGACGGGTTTATCCCCTTATGATATCATGGCTACGCTGACTCATTTTAGTGCAGATACGATTGCGGATGCATTAAAAAGTGTATTGCAGGAAGACAAAGACTATGCAGTATACATAAGCGGCGGCGGAGCGCATAATCCTTTACTGACAGGCCTGATTACGGAAAGGTTACCACGTCTGCAATTGCATACCACCGATGAATTAGGCATAGCAGGAGATGCTAAAGAAGCCGTGCTGTTTGCAATACTCGCCAATGAAGCCGTTTGTGGAGAAGGCATCAATTTCGGTAAACCCGGTATGCCGGCAATTACTATGGGAAAACTATCATTTCCTGCATAAACCCGCATCCTTTCTTTCAATCCTGCTAAAAGCAGCAAGAAAGTGCGGGTTATATTTTGTTTTCTGCGTTTTTTTGCAGAAATTGATCTAATATTCAACCAAAGTAATCATTGCCAGATGTTAAAGGAAGAACGTCACGCATACATACTTCACCAGGTAAACCTGCATAACAAGGTGTTGTCTTCCCATCTGAGTGAACAGATACAGGTATCGGAAGATACCATTCGCCGTGACCTCGCAGAGTTAGCACAGGAGGGGAAGATCATAAAGGTGCACGGCGGCGCGCTTTCCAATTCATTTCATCAGGGTATAGCATCACAGGATGTATACGCGGTAAAAGATAAAAAGACCATAGCTTTAAAAGCCGTCGAATTGATACACGACGGTATGTTTGTATTAACTACAGGGGGGACTACGATCGCAGAGCTGGCACGCGTGCTACCAAGGGAACTGCAGGCCACTTTCATTACCGTTAGCCTCCCTGCTGCTTTTGAATATGCCAATCACCCGAATATAGAAGTGATCGTGATAGGTGATAAACTATCCAAAGGATCAAAGATCACAGTAGGTGGAGAGGCTATTTCAAAGATAAAAATGATCAAAGCCGACCTGTGTTTCCTTGGAAACAATGCTATTGACGTAGAAGATGGGTTAACCGACAATGACTGGGATGTAGTACAGGTAAAAAGAGCCATGATCAGCACCGCGAAGAAAGTAGTGGTATTGACCATTTCAGAAAAGATAGATGCATCCGAACAGTTAAAGATCTGTGATGTGGATGAAATAGATATATTAATTACTGAGCTGCCGCCTGATGCTAAAAAATTGCAGCCATATAAAAAGAAGGGCATTCAAATTTTATAATAAAACAGCTATTACCTGTTCCCGCCACATTACGGGAATGTATTGTGATATGTAAACGCATGCTTATCAACCAGCCTGTAGTCAATTAGTTATTCACTGCGGATATTCCCGGATGACAAGGGATATCCATACTAATATTTATCGCTTTAATTATTAAAAATTGGTTATGAGAACTTATTAACTATCCCGGTTATAACGGGGAATTCATTGTACATGTAAACGCGTTTATCAACCAATGTGTGGTCAATCAGTTATTCAGCGCTAATGCTGCTGAATGACCTGGAATATCCATGCCATTACTTTTCGCTTACTATTAAAAATTAGTTATGAGAATCTATCAATTATTCCGGCTTGCCAGATGCAGGTATCTGCTGCTTTTGCTGGTCGTGCAATGTTTTACTGCCTCTGCTGCTTTCGCGCAGGTAAAGCTGTCGGGTAAAGTAACAGATGAAACGGGCGCTACCCTGCCCGGTATTACTGTAGCTATCAGAGGAACCAAACTGGGCGCTACGACTTCAATAGATGGCGTCTATACCATCAATGCTGACCTGAAGCCCGGCAGTTATACACTGGTGTTTACAGGGATAGGCTTTACACAGACAGAAGGTGTGGTAACAGTTGGTACTGCTGCATCTTATACACTCAATCAACAGTTGGTCCCATTTGTGTCTAAACTGGATGAAGTAGTAATAACAGGTGCATCTCTCGGTACTACACGTAAACAACTAGGTACGTATATCAGTACGGTGAAGTCTGATGAACTCTCCAAAGGTGCTACCGGCAACGTATTGACAGCTTTACAAGGTAAAACCGCAGGCGCGCAGATCACACAGAATTCCGGCGATCCTGCAGGTGGTATGTCCGTAAAGCTGCGTGGTATCAGCACTATCAGCGGTTCTACCGAACCACTGTATATTATCGATGGCGTGATCATTGATAACTCCACTACCCGTGTAACGAATGCAGACGCTTCCTATGCTGGTGGCAACTTCGCAGGTAGCGTTGGTCAGAACCGTATGGTAGATATCAATCCTGCGGATATTGAAAGCATAGAAGTGCTGAATGGCGCTGCTGCGGCTGCTATCTATGGTTCACGCGCCAACGCAGGTGTGGTGCAGATCTTTACAAAGAAAGGTAAAGGCGGTGCTCCTGTGGTAAGCTTTTCTACCAGCTTTAATGTTAACGAGCTACGTAAGAAACTGGACGTAAACCAGGCGCCTGTTAAGTTTGGTGGTACACCTGATGTTTCCACCCAAACTATCCTGACAGATACCATCGTGCGTACAACTCCGGTAAAACGTTACGACTACCAGGATTATATCTTCCGTACAGGCATAGGTACAGACAACAATGTATCTGTAACAGGTGGGCAGAACAAAACAAGATATTATGCATCTGCCAGTTATCTGTATAATCAGGGCATAGTAAGAAATACAGATTTCAATCGTTACAGCTTCCGCTTAAACCTGGACCAGGAGCTCAACAAATGGGTCAGCTTTAATGCTACTATGAACTACATCTACAGTAAAACAAATGAAAAACCCGACGGTAACTCTTTCTTTTCTCCGACCAACTCAGTAACCATCATTGGTAACTATTATGATATTCACCAGCGCAATTCACTGGGTAACTTACTGGCAGTAGGAGAACGCGGGCGTGTGAATCCTGTTTCTGTTATTGAGGATTTTCAACAGCAACAGCAGACCAGTAGGTTGATTGCCGGTGCTGGTATTAAACTGAGACCAATTAAAAATCTGACTATAGATTATCACATGGGTATCGATAACTACAGCCAGGACGGTACCACCTTTATTCCTCCTTTTGCATACAATGTAAGCCTTGGTTTCTTTGGCGGTGGCGCTACACTCGATCCTACACAGAATGGTTATGCCAGTACAGGTGTTAATAATTCTTTCCTGATCAACCATGATGTGAATGTTACTTACGATGCGCAGATCACACCTGATCTGTCATCTGTCACACAGGTAGGATATTCCCTGCAATATCAACGTGGTCATTATTCCCTGCAACAGGGCAGAGGCTTGCCTCCGTTTGTGCAGACAGTGAGTGGTGCTGCTACGCCTATTACCGGTGCAGATGAACGTACCCGTTTGTCTATCTCCGGTCAGTATATACAACAGAACTTCAAATACCGCGACCAGCTCTTCATCACAGGTGCGTTGAGGATGGACGGTTCTTCCGTATTTGGTGAAGATGAGCGTAACCAGATCTATACAAAGCTGAGTGGTAGTTATGTATTGTCAGGTACTGATTACTGGAAATCATTGAATGTATCCGGCTGGTGGAACCTGTTCAAACTCAGGGCTGCTTATGGTCAGTCGGGCAACCTGACAGGTATTCCTGCTTATGGCCGTTTTAATACCTATAGAGCAGTTGCCTTTATCGGTGCTGCATCTTTTACATCTCCGACTACTTACACCAATCCTGGTATCAAACCTGAAAGACAACAGGAGCTGGAGTTTGGTACAGATCTGGCCTTTTGGGATAACCGTATCAATCTCTCCGTTAACTACTATAGCAAGAAGGTGGAAGACCTGCTGATAGCCCGCGCCATCGCGCCAACACAGGGTTACAGCACCCGTTTGGATAATATCGGTTCATTGCAGAACAAAGGTTTTGAAGTAGTGTTGAATGTAGCGCCTGTGAAGAACAAAAGTTTCAACTGGGACATGACTGCTATCTTCAACCGTAACAGGAACAAAGCACTCGACATCGGACAGTCCATCCTCCTGTATTCTACCGTGAGTGGCGCCCCCGTTGCTATTGCTAACGGAGAGCCTATCGGTTTCTTCTATGGTACCTTCTTCGCACGTGATGCGAATGGTAACAAGCTGACAAAACCTAACGGAATTCCTGTTACAGAAGCCGGTGTACAGCATTCACCATTCTCCTATACTCCTGCAAGAGATCCGAATACTGGTTTACCGCCAACTGCAGGTGTAACTGCCTTACAGAAGAAAATAGGCGATCCTAATCCGGATTGGACAGGTACCCTCACCAACGATTTCAGCTATAAGAGACTCAGTCTGCATACACAACTGGATATTGTACAGGGAGTAGATGTATTTAACGCTGATTTCAGAACAAGACAAGGGGTGGATAATGGTAAGATAGCCGAACAGGAAGACCTGGGACAGCTGCCCCGTGGATTCATTGCAGGTAGCTATAATATCCAGGAATGGAGGATAGATGATGGCTCTTTTGTGAAACTGAGAGAAGTAGCTTTCAGTTATAATTTCGGTAAGATAAAAGGACTGAGTGACCTGACGCTCAGCGTAGGCGGCCGTAACCTGTATTCATGGGATAACTACAAAGGGTATGATCCTGAGGTAAATGCGGCAGGACAAAGCACTGTATTGCGTGGTATTGATTTCGGTAGCGTGCCTGCTCCCAGGACATATAATGTAGCGCTTCGCGCCAGATTCTAAATCATCAAAAAGTAGTTTTATGAAAATGTATCTCAATAAATACAGCCGTTCTTTTCTGGCAGGTATGCTGCTGTTGGTGGCCGCATCTTGTAAAAAAGAATATACAGATCCCTCAGGGCCAGCTTCAGATGATGCTGTCAGTACGGCAAATGCGTTGACAGACGTAGCCGTAGGGTTGCAGAACTGGTATACTGCGAACAGGACAAGTACCTTATATACATCTATTGCTACAGCCAGCCTGCTGACCCGCGGCACCTATGTTGTCAACGCCGGTAATGCAGATGAAGGACAGCTCAATACCGGCGCAGCTGCTGTGCAGAATACGAATGCCGTCGTTACAGGAATGTGGGCAGTGTCCAATAAGATCATCTTTGATGCAAACCGTGTGCTGAATGCTGCAAATGGTGTTATTACGGAGCCAGGGTATGCCAGTGGTGTGATCGCTTATGCTTCGATGTATAAGGCGCTTGCGCTGGGTAATATTGCAATGTTCTGGACACATGTTCCGGACACTACCGGTGTTAACGTGTCTTTCATCACCAGCCAGGAAGGATACAGAAAGGCAGTGCGCGTGATTGATAATGCGCTGGCAGTTGTGAATGCCAATGCTATCAGCACGGGCTTCAAAGCGAACGTACCTGCAGGCGTTGATATTGTGAATACCCTGTATGCTTTGAAGGCGCGTTATGCCTTATTTGCAGGCGATTATGATGTTGCATTGGCCGCTGCCAACCAGGTAACAGTTTATTCCACCTTCAACTACAATTCACTGATCACAAACCCGATCTTCACACTGGTAACAGCTACCAATAACATTTACCAGGTGGTGGATTCAGCAATGGGGCTTCCTGTCGGATTACAGCCTGATCTGGCAGATAAGCGTGTGCCTTTTTACGTAGGCATCGGCGCCAATCCGCGTTTTCGTGTGAAAGGATTTTTTACTGCTACCACCCAGAGCATTCCTGTATATCTGCCCGGCGAGATCACACTGATCAAAGCAGAATGTTATGCCCGTAAAGACAGCCTGGTAAGCGGTTTGCTGGAATTGAACAAAGTAGTGACCAAACAACCTGCAGCAGATCCGTTTGGCGTGGGAGCAGGGTTGCCTGCTGAAGTGGCGGCCACGAAGGACAGACTGCTGGAATTGATCTACAAGCATCGTCATATAGAACTGTTCATGAGCGGACTTGAACTGGAAGACCAGCGCAGGTTCGGCAGACCAGTGGCGGAACGTAAACGCAGTTGGTTGCCATTCCCTTTCGTAGAGAGGAATGATAATACCAACATACCGGACGATCCAACATTTTAGGATAGGGGCACTTTAAAGCAAGGGAGCCGGGCCTGTTATGCAGGTTCCGGCTTCGTTCTTTTTACAGGTTACTTTATTTTGTATTGGGTATTCAGGAATAGTTTGTTATTTTAGGAATTCCGGATCTTGTTTTAAGGTCCGGACATATGTTACAGGATCACTTTCCTTAAAAGCCACTTTTTGATTCCGTTATGAGAAAACGTTACCTATTGCTGATAGCAATCTTATGCTGTTCCTCTTTTGCATTTTCACAGAAACGAATTGGCTATGAAAAGCCGGGAGACAAGGAGAAAAGGCTTGCCTGGTGGACGAATGACCGCTTTGGTATGTTCATTCACTGGGGCTTATACGCCTTGCCGGCCCGCCATGAATGGGTGAAGAAATATGAGAAACTGACAAATGAGGATTATCAGAAATATTTTGAACAGTTCAACCCTGACCTCTATAATCCGAAGGAATGGGCGAAAGCTGCGAAGGCGGCCGGTATGAAGTATGCTGTGATCACTACCAAGCATCACGAGGGTTTCTGCATGTTCGATTCGAAATTCACTGATTATAAAGCTACTAATACACCCGCGAAGCGGGACCTTATCAAGGAATGGGTAGAAGCTTTCCGCGCTGAGGGGCTGAAGGTAGGTTTCTACTATTCCCTGCTGGACTGGCACCATCCTGATTTTACGGTGGATAAACATCATCCGCAACAGCCGCCCAATGACAGCGATACTGCATATGCGCGGTTGAACCAGGGCAAGGATATGAGCAAATACCGTGAATATCTGCATAACCAGGTGAGAGAACTGCTGACCAACTACGGCAAGATCGATATTATGTGGCTTGACTTTTCCTATCCTGGCAAGAATGGGAAAGGCCATGATGACTGGGGCGCTGAGGAACTGATGAAGATGATGCATAAACTCCAGCCGGGCATTATTGTGGATAACCGTTTAGATCTGGACGATTATGAAGACGGATTTGACTTCGTAACGCCGGAGCAGGTGGTGGTATCAGACTGGCCCACAGTAAATGGCAAAAAGGTGCCCTGGGAGACCTGCCAGACCTTTTCCGGCTCCTGGGGTTATCACCGGGATGAAGATAGCTGGAAAAGCCCCGATCAGCTATTACAGCTTCTTATCGGGTCTGTAAGCAAGGGCGGTAACCTTTTGCTGAATGTGGGGCCTACTGCCCGTGGTTTGTTCGATTACCGTGCAAAGGATGCATTAAGTGCGATGGGGGAGTGGATGCAGCTGAACAGTAAGTCCATATATGGCTGTACACAGGCTCCGGACGAGTTCAAGGCGCCTCCCGGCACTATGCTGACTTACAACCCTGTAACCAGGAAATTGTATGTACACGTACTGGTATATCCATTCGGTAAACTGGTACTGCCAGGATTTGATCAAAAAGTTAAATATGTCCAATTCCTGCATGATAATTCAGAAATAAAGTATCTTGGAACGGAAAATCAGGGAAGTAAGGATCTTGTGCTTTCACTGCCTGTAAAAAAGCCTTTGGTAGAAATACCTGTGATAGAGTTGACTTTGAGATGAGATGAAGTATTTTTTTTTAAACCTACAACTGCACATCAGCCTGTTCCTTCTTTTTCTATTTTCGGGAGCAGGCTGTTTGTACGCTCAGCATGCAAATGATACTGCATGGGTAAAGCCTTTTCAGAAAGATAATAATATACAGCTGTACGGTGGTTATGCCGGCAGCAGCTTCATTTTCCAGACCAAGAAGACGCCCCGTGATTTTCTGCACCTGCTGGCCAATAACAGCGGCTATACCGGGATAAACGTCAACTACAAATACCTTTCACTCTTTTACGAATTCACACTGCCTTATACCAGTCTGGCCGACCGGAAAACAGGCCTGCGTAGCCGTAACCTGGAATTGTCGCAGTTCGGTAGCCGGTTTGGAATAGAAGCCGGTTATCAGCATGTGAACGGGATGCTGTTTGAAGTTCGCCGTCGTCGCAATGAGCCGCCTGTTACATTTGAAGATATCCGCTACCGGAAATATGCATTAAACCTTTATCTCTTTGCTAACCCTAAACACTTTTCCTATACTGCTGCAAATTATTACAGCAAATTACAGCAGCGCTCCGCCGGTAGTTGGATGTTTATGATCAGCCCTGAATACCAGCAATTCAGCTTCTCACATGCAAACCTGATAGGCGACGAGTATAAGGACTCTATGGTGTATGAGCTCGTAAAGCCACAACCTACCTGGGTTTCCGCGATCGGTTATGTAGGTTATTCCTACAACCTGGTGATGGATGACGGGCACTGGAGTATCAGTCCGACCTTACTGCTCGGCGCTGGCGGTCAATATCCGCTGTACGACAGCCGTTTTAATCCGAAGCAGATCACGCTGGTATACAGTGCACTGGGACGTGTGAACTGCGGATATAATGGCGAGCATTTTTTTAGCTATCTCAGCGCCAGCCATGACTATACCCGTAATCACCTGCCGGCGGCCCATCTTCACCTGCAGAACAGTGATTTCTCCATCACATTCGGATACCGTTTTTCGGCGCTTAAACATAGAATCCTGGGAGTCATATAATAAATTGCAAGAGTGTAAATACTTTTTTGTAAGTTCCTAGCCTGAATTTAAGGAAGCTTAATATTATAACAGTTATGCATTTAAAACGGTCTTATCTTGTACCGCTGTCCCTGTTGCTGGCAGCGACGTTATGTTCACTATCACTACCCCAGGAAGAAAGAGCAAAGAATCTGAAAGTATTGCCTAAAAACATCAGCCATGAAGACCTGGAGAAAGAGATGCGCAGTTATAACAAGGCACTGGGTGTAAAATGCGACTTTTGCCATGTCAGACAGACAGACAATCCGAAGAAGCTGGATTTTGCCAGTGACGATAAGGAAGAAAAAGAAACAGCCCGGGAGATGCTGAAAATGACAATGCGCATCAATAAGAAATATTTCAAATCCGGTAAGGATGAACAGGGCGCGCCGATGATGACAATAACCTGTTATACCTGTCACAACGGGCAGAAGGAACCGGCGTCTAAACCGCCCGCATCACTAGCACCACCGGCACCACCAACACCACCGGTAACGCAGGAGGCGCCTCAGCAGCATTAATCAGTGTTTGGAGGGAATAGTTAAATATGATATCTTTATATAGATACATCTACCTGTTGTCGTATTAACTATTACAAAACCTCACAACTTCAAAAGACACTTATGACTGCTTTTAACTCCCTCTTTGCCCTGGCACTGGTATTTTTCATTGCCCACGTTTTTCTGCTGTTCACCTCGTTTGGAAAGAGCGGGTACCGGAAGCTGAGATACTTTTATTCTCATCTTACCTTATGGATCGCAGGCGGACTGGCGTTTTTACTGGCTGTGTTGTATGCCGGTAAGAATGAATCAGGCATACTGGATGTATTTGATACGCCGGGTAAACAATTGCTGATTCCCGGTATCGTGGTCGTGCTGTCTTTGGCAGCCCACACGATCGTACACTTCCTGGTGATACCCAAATATCAGCTCGAGAAGAAGTAACACGCTTTCATGAAATTTTTAGAAAGGCCGTCTCATTGAGGCGGTCTTTTTTATGTCAAAGAACTTGTTGCCGTTCGTTACTCCGGGAAAGGGACGCTTCTTCACCCGGTCACTGCACTTTTGTGATTCACAGTACAATGTTAGGGATGATATAAAAGCGGTTAAAAAAAAAGTACACGAGACGGCGAAAATCGATCACGAGCCGTCAAAATCGCGTCATAAGAGCATATTTGCTTTGTTCTGCAAAGTGGATATATTAGATATTTTGCGCCTGTAAGGGTCAAATTACCCGCTGGGGAGGTAGGTGCTCCCGTTTTAAACCCAGTCTGGATCCGGTCCGACTTCGCTTGAGATTCGCTTCGACTTCCTATCTATAGGCTCTCTAGTCCTGCATTACAATAGCTTTTGTATAGCGTTGGCTATAGAACAGTGCCTATAATGCTATAGTAGAGCGCCTATAGGCTATAGTCTCTACCGGATCTCAAGGCCATCATAAGCGAATTGGAGCCTTTTTGATGTAAGCTTTTAATAAGCATAAGACAAGGATCAAGCTTCGTTTCTCCTATGTCCATCTTACGTTCATCTTACGTCTTTGAACCTAGGATGAACGTAAGATGGACATAGGAGAAACGAAGTTAATACCTGATTGTATCCTTATTTGTAGCATGGTCGAACCGGAGTGTTCAGTCTTTCACACAGCGCACATACATGCCATCCTTCTCCATGCCATATGCCTTATCAATCCCCGGCGCTGAATTGATGCTGATCATGATGATAAGTGCATTAGAATAATTTTTCACATCTTTTGGGAAGGCCCAGAAATGGGTTTCAGTATCTATCCCTGCGAAACCGGTCATGCTTCTCATGCCTCCTGCAAGGATGCTTAACTCACTTGCATTGGATGTTTTGGATAAGCCTGTCATCCAGCCGGTTTTGTCTACTACTTTGTCAAATACCTGGTCTTTGCCGAGATAGTTAATCAACGTATCCCACTCCGTGATACGGGGAATGTGCCAGCCTTTGGGAGCCAGTCCTCTCGCATCAGTAATAGCATACCAGTTATATAATTTACCGTATTTAATGCCATTAGCTTTGTCGTATTCATAGTAACACCAGGCCGGTGTACCGTCATTCCATGCCTTTTGCCATTGCTCATTGCTGGTCACTTCAGGGATGGCATCACCGTTGCGGAAATGTTCAACATCGAGGTTAGAAGTTGTCCAGGTTTGTGTGCCGATGGCGGTAGTCGGTGGTCTTTTAGGAGCATTGATTGGCGTCTCTTCGATTTGAGCATAGGTGTCAAGGGAGAGCATGGTAATGAGGATAAGAAAGAGTTTGTGCATAGGGATTGGTGTTTGAAGTAAGATAGTAATTAAATCTGAACCACTGTAGGGAGGTATTGCCCCACCCTCCCATATCAATCAGATAGCAAGTGGTAATGGGCTTGGCAATATGAAAAAAAGAGTCCAGCAGGCCGGTTATGGTTTTAAAATGACGACAGATAATAAAGGCACAATAATAACCCCGACAGAACACTGATATATAGAACTCCCATTAATTTGTATAAATTTAAGCGCGTAAATCACTCATTTGAACATGAAAAAAATATCCGCCTGGCTGTTGGTGGTTTTTATCCTGACCGCTACTCACAGCACCTATGCCCAGAAAAAAGTTGCCCCTGCCCTCCGCGAAGGCGCTCACAATTTCACCCTCCAATGGATCAGCTGGGACAAGCCCGGTAAAGTACAGATCCGCAAAAAGAAAAAGAGTACTTATACTATCAAAGGGGAGCAGCGGGATGCAGCAAGTAAGAGCTTTGTAACGATTGATGGAACCCTGAAGGTCACTTCTGCCAGTGAGCTGATATTCACGGGAACTATCAAAAGCCTGTACGAAAGTATTAACGCAGGGAATGTGTGTGAAAGGACTGGTACCTATCATTTCCTTGCCAAAGGCGCGAGAAAATACTGGAGGCTGCAGGAGATGGAGAATTGTGAAGGGAATAATGTTGTGGATTACATTGATATCTATTTTAATTGACAATACTAAAAGGCTTCGGAATTTCTCTGAAGCCTTTAATACAATTTCCAAATGGCAATCGTATTTGAAGGATTAAGTCAATGTCCACTATGCGGGCAAATATTGGATAGTAGCAAGGAGTTTATGCTGACGCCGCCGTTGACAAGTAATACTAAAGACCCGCTGTTTGTATTCGGTGATGCCGGTTTGCACATCAGCTGTTTGAATAAGCATCCTCTGAAGGAAAGCCTGCTTTATCATATTGAACGGGGTGATAAAGTAAGAGTGGCAGCTAACTACATATGTGCTGTTGATGGAAAGTTGATCAGCGTTCCCGAAGATATTCTGGCGTTTGGAATGTTGACGTCAGATCTGAATGAGCCTTTGGCTGAGTTCAACTTTATTATCCTGAACCGTAATAATAGATACAAATGGAATAAACGCGGTGAGTTTATCTCCTTAGTAGAAGAGTTTATCCGGAGTGGGAAATGGGAATCTTATGGACCATTCAACACGCTTGAGTACTTCGTGGAAAAATTAGCATAAATCAATCATAGGAGGATATCTGGCCCCTCGCTGCATTACTTCACACCATATCGCTTCTGTTCCCTCCGTAATACCAAGCGTGTTCCCTAATCAGTCTCCGTTGCGAACGCATCTGGTGCATTTTTCAATTACACTCAGCATTGCCTCTTTTCATGTCTGTGATTGTTTTTTAACAATTTATGATATGATATTCCTGTTTTGTGCATTGACTTATGAAAACGTTTGCATAATACTTAATTTCAGTACAGCTAAATTCCACAAAAGCCCTCATTTCCACTACTGTAGCCAGAAACCCTCATCTGAAAAATTCACGCTATGAAAAAAATCAAAACCCTGTTGACTCTACTCTTGATCCTCCCCCTTATGCTCTGGGGACAGTCAAGCCCTCCTTCAATCGTCACCGGTACTGTAAAAGACAGTCGGGGAAACCCAATGCCCGGAGTAACGGTCACCGTTGCCGGTAATGAGAAGACCGGAACACAGACCGACAACGCCGGCCAATTCAGGATCAATGTCGCGGCCTCAGGAACGCTGAAGTTCAGCTTTATCGGTTATAAGGAAGAGCGTATTCCTGTGGCCGGACAGAAGGAATTAAACGTCAGCCTTGCAGAAACCGCGACTGCTCTCAATGACGTCATCGTAGTAGGATATGGCACCCAGAAGAAAGTAAACCTGACGGGCGCTGTTGTAACGGTCAATTCAGCAGAACTGAACAAACGTGTAGTGACAAATCCGGCCACTATGTTACAGGGAAAGCTTCCTGGTCTGACGGTGGTAGAGAACTCCGGAGAGCCGGGCAACCAGGGTGTCAGCCTGCGCGTTCGCGGACAAGGCACTTACAGTGGCGCCGGTAATGATCCGCTGGTGATCGTAAATGGTATACCGGGTAACCTTACGGCGCTTAATCCAAATGATATTGAGTCCGTCACGGTGCTGAAAGATGCCGCTTCCGCTTCGATTTACGGCACCCGTGCTGCTAATGGCGTTATACTCGTCACAACAAAACAAGGCGCTAAAAACGGCCTGCATTTGGAATACAGCTACAATATGGGTATCACTTCCCCTACCCGTATGCTGAAGCTGATCACCAATTCCGTAGAATACATGGAGCTATACAATAAAGCCCTGGTGCATTCCGGTCAGGCGGCCGCATATCCTGCCAGCTTCATTGACCAGTACCGTAATGCTACGGACAAAACACGCTACCCGGATGTGAACTGGCTGGATGTACTCTTTCGTACAACCTATGTACAGAACCATTACCTGAATGTCAGCGGTGGCAGGGCAGGTACGAACTATACGGTGGGAATGGGCCTCACAGATGAACCGGGTACCATGCTGGGGTTTGCGAATAAGAAATACACATTACAGTTCAACCTGACCTCCGAAGTGAATAAAAGAGTCACATTCGGCGTGAACATGAACTTCAATTATAATGACCGTAAATACCCCCGTCAGGGTGCACAGGACCAGTTCCTCGCTGCTTTATCACAGGCGCCTATGTATGGACCTGTAGTGCCTGATGGTACCGGACATTACACCTACAGAGGAGACCCTTATGTATATCACAACAAGAATCCCGTTGCTATTGCTGAAAATGTGCAGGCTTCAGATCGCGCCTATTATCTGCAAAGCAATCTCTTTCTGAATGTAAAAGTGCTGGAAGGATTGAGCTGGGAAACAAGAGGAGGGTTTAACTTCAACTTTAATAAGGTAAAAGACTTCCGCCCGGTGATTCCACAATATGATTGGTTTACCGGCCAATTTGCCACTAACCTGGATGTTGGTACCAAAGGACTGATCGTTACAGACAACAACAACATTTATCCTATCATCTACACACAGCTGACCTACAACAGAAAGTTTGGTGATCATACTTTCAAAGTATTGGGAGGAGCGCAGGAGGAATATTTTAAACAGGAAAGTCTGAATGGTTACAGGCGGGACTTTCCCAACAATGATCTGTCTGAATTGAATGCCGCTGGCGCCGACGGACAAACTACCGGAGGTACGGCTTATGAGTGGTCATTGCGTTCTTATTATGGTCGTCTGAACTATGATTATCGTGATAAATATCTCTTCGAAGCAAACGTGCGATATGATGGCTCTTCACGTTTCAAAAAAGATACCCGCTGGGGATTGTTCCCTTCTTTCTCTGCCGGCTGGCGCATAGGACAGGAACCTTTTCTGAAAGGATCATCATGGCTCACCGACCTGAAACTGCGTGCATCGTGGGGTAGATTGGGCAATCAGAATATAGGTAACTATCCTTATCAGAGCATCCTGACAGTAGGATATAATTATCCGATGGATAACACGGTATTATCGCCGGGCGTCTTACGTACAGCCCTTGTTGACCAGAACATCCGCTGGGAAACTACCCAGGTGTTTGATGTCGGAGTAGACTTTGCTGTGCTTGAGAATAAGCTCAGTATAACGGCCGACTGGTATAACAAACGCACCTTCAACATCCTGCGGGCCGCGCAGGTGCCGGGATGGCTGGGATTAAGCGCTCCTACTGTGAACAGAGGTACCATGCAGAATGTCGGCTGGGAGTTTGGTGTTAACTACAACAACAGGATAGGAGAGTTCTCGTATGGCGTGGGAGTGAATTTCCAGACCTATAAGAACGAGCTGGTGAAATTCGGCGCACGTGAGATAACAGGAACTGCTATCAGGGAAGAAGGAGTGCCCTGGGAGACTTTTTACGTGTACCAGGTAACAGGTATTTTCCAGTCGGATGATGAGATTAAAAATTCTCCGCAACAACAATACACTCCCAAACCTGGTGATCTGAAGTACAGGGATGTGAACAACGACGGGAAGATCAACGCGTCTGACAGGACTTATGTAGATGGTGCGTTCCCTAATTTTAACTACTCTTTTAATCTCAATGCAGCCTGGCGGAATTTTGATCTCTCTGCATTCTTCTATGGTGTGCAAGGACAGAAGTTTTATGTGACTGGCTGGGGACTGGAACCTTTCAGGCAATCCACACCGCCGACCACTGAATGGAGAGACGCATGGACGCCTGAAAATAAAGGCGCCACATTGCCACATATCTATGTGCAGGGTTATGGCCCTATCTCTTCATCTCCTTCTGACTTCTTCCTGAAAGATGCTTCCTTCTTCCGTTTGAAGAATGTGCAGCTGGGATATAATGTGAAAGCAGCATTATTAAAAAGAGCAGGTATTACGGCGCTCAGAGTATACTTCGCGGGAGATAATCTGCTTACGTTCACTGGCTATCCGGGGCTTGATCCTGAGCGGAGCGGAGGTGGCAATTTTGTGAACTATCCACAGAATAAAGTTTATTCCTTCGGTGGAAGGGTTACTTTCTGATCATTAAAAAACACGTCATGAAAAACATTATATACTTTTTGCTGCTATCGGGCATGATGGCCTGCAGCAGCAATTACCTCGACAAAGACCCTCTTGATAAAGTATCTGGTAACAATTTCTGGAAGTCAGAAGAAGATGTAAAACTGGCGCTCACGGGTTGTTATGCGCTGCTGTCTGCACAGTCTGACAATAACACCATATCCGAAGGCTTTGGTGCATTCACCATGTACTGGGATGGTATTTCTGATGATGCCTGGCCACGTACCGGAGCTTTCAACAGTATTGCTACTTCACAACTGGAAGCGACTACAGGCGGTATAGTGAATGATATGTATAATCTGAATTATAAGGCGATCGCTACCTGCAATTATTTTCTGGCAAATGTGGATAAAGCCAGACTGAATGTTGCTACAACAGCACAATATAAAGCACAGATATATTTTCTGCGGGCTTATTATTATTCCCAGTTATGCAAGACATATGGAGGTGTGATCATCACATTGAAACCTGAGGAGCTGGACTATGCAAAGGATATGAAGAAGAGCACGAAGGCGCAGGTGGTAGAGCAGGTATTGAAAGATATAGACACTGCTTTGTTGTCGTTGCCGGATGAAGTGTACAGTGGTAAGATCGTTAAGGCAACAGCGCTTGGACTGAAGGCAAGAGTATTGTTGTATAACGAACGATGGACAGAAGCTGCAGCTACTGCGAAGCAGATCATAGATGGTGGGAAGTTCCGTATTGCAGATGAATTCTATGGTTTGTTTGTAAAGCCTGGCCAGAATAACAATCCTGAGATCATCTTTTCTGCCCGTTACCAGTTGCCTAACCTGATCAATACAATAGATTATCAGATGGGATGGGACCAAT
Source organism: Chitinophaga sp. CF418 (assembly GCF_900142925.1). GTDB lineage: Bacteria > Bacteroidota > Bacteroidia > Chitinophagales > Chitinophagaceae > Chitinophaga. The sequence continues at coordinate 440,574 of NZ_FRCN01000001.1, read as the reverse complement.
GGGAACGTATACAGCCTATCAAAGGACTGGCAGATGCTTTTGAGTGTAAGGATGGAAAGAAGATCACCGAATCTCCTTTGTATGATCCTGCACATCCTTATGATAATCGTGATGCCCGTTTGCGTAGGACGATCTATGTGCCGGGTGATCCCTGGAAGTATGGTGCGGATGGAATCTTTAATCCGGCGAAAGATGGGAATAACAGGACAGGATTTCTTGTAAAGAAATACCTCGATACCACAAGAGCACCGACAGATTATTCCACCCGCAGTGACCAGGATTTCGTGCTGATCCGTTATGCAGATATCCTGCTGATGTATGCAGAAGCAAAGAATGAAGTGAGCGGTCCTGATCAGAGTGTATATGACGCAGTGAATGCTGTGCGTGGCCGTAAGAGCGTACAACAGCCTCCATTATCTGCAGGTTTGTCGCAGGATGAAATGCGGTTGCGCATCAGGCAGGAGAGGAGAGTGGAGTTTGCATTGGAAGGATTGCGGTACTTCGACTTGTTGAGATGGAAGACAGCTGCTACAGTGTTGCCCGCGGTTGTAAATCCCGGTGGTGTGAACAGGAAGTTCCTGCCGAAGAATTACGTATTCCCCTTCCCGCAAACAGAAGTGGATAGTTACCTTTCGCTGGAACAGAATGAGGACTATTGATGCTGCAAAGAAGAACGATCGTCGAAGAGCTGGTGTTTGCATTACCTGCCGCATGACCATCCGGAGCAATGAGAGGGGGCAACATAAAGGAAAACAGAAAGAAGCGTCAAAGTATTGGCAGCTTCTTTCTGTTTTCTATCTTCTAAGCGCTGTTTTAAGCCTGTCTATCAATTTTAAAAACTACCGATCCGAACCGTATTAGATCAAGTAAGCCATTGATTATAAAGAAAGATCGTCTTACCAAAGAAAGCTGATTTGTAAAATAAAAAACCTTATCAGGTAACTGATAAGGTTCAATTCATTTAGGGGTATAGTAGACAATTGTTTACTTACTTACGGCCATTGATAGCTGCCAATTTGGTGACAGTATCTTGATTTGCATTATAAGGCGTCCAATGTTCGAGCCTTTTCAACTCTCCTTTAATACCAACTAATTCTACTTCAACTTGATCTAATCTATTTTCAACAGAATCGAATCTCTTGTCAAATTTAGATTCCATTGATTTTACGGTTGCTAATAATGTTTCAAATTGACTTTCCGACATTTAATACAGTTTTTGTTTTAAATATTGAATTACAACACTAAACTAAGTAATTATTAATTGGTGGACAAAATTTTTAGCCACCATTAAAATCGTATTGAATTTAGCTACAATTTAAATATTAGGAACAGATAAGTCTCAACGTGTCCAATGTGATGAAATATGGGTGTTTGTCTATGGCTTCTTTCTATTACCAACATCACTACTGTGGATCGATGATTGAAATAAATAAATTATAATAATCTCCTATGGCCCTGTACGGTATTGCATTTCATCTATTAGCCAATTTTATACAGTAATAAAAAATACTGATAGCAGTTTGGAAAAATATTTATAACTTAACATAAGCAAATTCGTTATAAAGACCCCTCACCCCAATTTCCTCTACAATGTGATAAGATGATGGTTCAAGCGCGTAGCACGAAGATGAAATACATGTGAGGCTGCCATATTTCATTCAACACTAAAAGTAATAATCCAGGTATATAGCCGGGCGGATATAGTATGCCAATCACCAATAGCGTTTATCACCAATAGCATTTATTTTCTATGGCTTGATTATAAGCTCATGCGAATGATATTATGAAGACTGTTGCAAACGGACGCTCAGCCCCAAGGCGCCGTATGAACTGGATATGGATCAGTGGGGCGGCTTTCCTGTTGTCCTTCCTGGCTGCGGGCACATTGATCTTCTATGGTAAAAAGTTAGAGGACCTTGGGATCACAGGAAATATTTATTACATCATTCTCATCCCCCTCGGATTCAGTAGTGCAGCTTTCCTGGCAGGCGCCATGAAGTCATATGCCTCCTTTACATCAAATGAAAGCGTCTCTTACGGAAAGCTACAGTTGACAGGGCCCATCGTGATATTTGTCCTCGTTGTGGGCGGTGGCTTTATTATGCCAAACTACAACAAGAAGGAACAGTTTGATTTGAAAATGCGTATTGTCAGCAATGATCAGCCCATGAATGCCTTGAATGAAGGTACGGTAACGTTATATATAGGAAAAGAGCCTAAGACAGTGAATATCCATGATGGTGAGGTGGCGTTCTATAACATACCCGAAAAGTATAACAACAGAAAAGTCAGGATATTACCTTCCATTAAGAACTATCAGCTGGCAGATTCCAATGAAGTGCTGATCTCTAAAAATGATGACTATGTGGATATCCATGTTAACAGGACCCGGGAATCAACGTCTACATTGGTCAGAGGTTCCGTGCTTGATCAGAAGAACATGGCTGTAGGGCATGCGTTACTTGATTTTTCCAGTGGACTGGCCATCTGTTATACAGATCCCAATGGCAATTTTTCCCTGACAGTTCCATTGCCAGCAGGAGAGAAGGCGCAGCTGAAGATTGTTACGGATGGGATCACCAGGTTCAACGAAGTAGTGACTATTTCATCAACAATACCAATTGATCTGAGAATAGATAAGACCCCTTAATCTGATACATATGCCAAAAGGATGTTTGAGATGCTGCCTTGCAATATGCTTGCTATTGCTTACTCATTTTTGTTTCAGCCAGAACGTAAGAAGGTTTAAAGGAAGGGTAGTGCTTTTCGATGGAAGTAAAGCGCTGAACAATATCTCCGTCAGGCTGGTGGACCAGGGTAGAGGAACTACCGGTACAGATGGACAGTTCATCATTCCTATTAACAACAACGTCAGTACGGTAACACTGGAACTGGTGGATAGTGACCAGAGCATCCTGTACCCACCAGGAGGAAGTGTAGCAGTGCCGAAGGATAGTAGCATTGCCACTGTATTCATTGTTGGGGATTCTCCTAAGGATATTCTTACCCGCGCTGTTGCCAGAAGTAACAACGAGATCAAGAATGGGCTGTTGCAGCTGGGAGTAAAACAGGACGGTATAGAGCAGTCCTTAGTCGCCTTCAGAGACGAGATCCAGAAGATGACCAACATTAAACTGGAAGATCTGAAAGATCAGATAGATCTTGACAGAAGAAGGAAGGACTTTTACCCGCAGCTGGCTGCTGCTATTAATAATTATACGAACGAGGCAAAAGACCTGAAAGATGCCTTTAAATTCACGGCAAGGCATGCATTTGACGACGCGCAGGCTATGCAGGTGCTTACAGATGCGGTGAACAGCTATAATGAAGCATTTGAGGACATCAACAGGAAACATAGCGGATATGAAAAAATGGTGGCGGACCTCTGGGAAAGTGAAGCGAAAGCCACTGAGGTAAGGGAATGGTTTAATTATGCATTGGGTGAACTGCATAGTGCCAATATCTTCACCTTGAATTTAAAGATAAGAGACATCAATGAATATAACAGGGGTGAGATCAAAGGCTCTAAGAGAAAGGACTTTAAAGATACCGTTATGCGGGAGATAGAAGCTTCGCAACTGCAACTGGAAAGAAGGCTGCAGGAACTGGATAACAGGGCGCAGATCCTTTTAAGCAGATTGGCCATGTAACAGACAGCTTATTAACAGTACTATAAATTGACGCTTATGAAACAGATGGTAAGGATCAACCAGCTATTCCTGCTGTTGCTGATCATTCTGTTTACCGGTCCGCAGTGCGGCAAATCATCCAAAAAAGAAGTTATCCCGGTGCCTGCGCTTAGTTCGGTGTCTCCGGTGAAAGGCATTATAGGAGAGCCTGTAACGGTGAATGGTCAGAACATGGGTAGTGCTGACAAGATCACGTTTAATAGTACTGCTTCTACCATTGTGGGCAATACCAGTACTGCTATTACGACGGTAGTGCCAGCGGGAGCCACCATAGGCGTAAATAAGATAGCAGTGTATACCAGCGGGGGCAAGTCCAATGAACTGCAATTTGAAGTAATAAAAGAACCGGACAATATAGATCCTTTACCGCCAACACTCAGTAAGATCATTCCTGCTGCGAACTTCACAGAATATCCTGTGCTGATCTATGGCGATAATCTTTCAGGCGCTATCAGTGTAACCTTTAATGACAAGGACGCTGTTGTTTATACCAACAACAAAAAGGTGATTACCGTCACAGTGCCAAAAGATCTGCCTGCAGGTACGGTAACAGTAAAGGTGAAAACTGTCAAGGGGATGTCTACGCTCAACTTCCAGGTATCAGGACCACCACCCGGAGGACCTGCCAGTGTCAACTTTTCAATTATTGCAATTCCTCCTCCCAACTATGTACCTGCTATTTCCAATAATTGGACCTGCGGATTGTTCTCGAAGCAAGATGGAAATAACTTCGTGGATCTCAATACCGATGACGGCACATTCAATTATGATGTGACCGGCACTTATGAATATCACTTCAATGCAAACAAAGACTATAACGACCTTAACTATATTGAGTTTACCAACAAGAAGACAGGAGAAACCTTTGCAGGACAATTCTCCTCTTCAACAGCTAATCCCTGTGTGTTAAAAATGGTGCTCATCTCCTCCAAGACAGGTACGATCTCAACATGTACGTTTGACAGGAGATCCAATGATCCTAATCTGCAATGTGATCCTTGAGTTATTAGTGTAGCACATATCGTAAGCTGAGACTGTAGGTGTTAAAGTCGGGGTAGTTTTTTCCTTTTATGTCATTGGCATAATAGCCATTGATCAGCAAGCGGCGGGTGATCTGGTATTGTAGTCCGCCGCCAACCTGCATTGTATAGCGACTGTAGGACCAGCTGTTATCCTTGCTGAACATCGGAATATAATTGAACAAAATAAAGGGGATCGTTTTTCTGGGGATTAAATAACTTAAGTACAGGGAGATGGGAGAGAAGAATACTGCCGGGGTATTCTCTCTCTCAAATCCATATTGTAAGCCTAGTTGGGAAAAGAGGAACAGGCGTTCACTCAAGGGCTGATTGTACAGGAACTGAGACGTGAGAAAGATCTGGCTGTACCCTAATACCTGCTGCTTCTCCCGGCTGATGCCGGTAGGGAAGGAGATGCTGCTTTGTATTGTGAAATTGTAGTTCCTCCTTAATGGCCTCCACCTGATCCTTGCTGCTACAGATGTAATGGCTCTTGCAAACCTGCTGTTACCTTCTACACCTGAGTCAAATACCTTAAACATAGAACTGGTTCTGTCCTGGTCTATTCTTCCCATCACAATATTGACATCTATTCCTGCATTGAATCGTGCATGTTTCGATACGCCGTATGTTGCCTGTAATGTACGATAGAGGTATGTTTGACGGGCATTGAGGTCACCAAGGTGTCCGTCGTCATCTCTGTAGTTATTCGCTGAAATGATAGATGCAAAGAAGTTTAGCTCTAATTGCTGGTGGTTGATGAGTACAGATGATACAGCTGGAATGAAAGGTGATAATCGGGAGACAGAGTCTTTTAGTCGCTGGTATTTTTCTTTCAGTTGCTGGTAGTGGTTGGCAGTGTCCTTTTCCTGAGCGAGTATGGAATGAGAGATATATAACATGAAAATGATGAGTATACACGTTTTCATAATCATTGGAGTTAAATGATGTGACAATCAGAAGGGGGGATAGAGATGCCGGGGATTGTGAGTAAATTTACTAAAATTTTTGTTATACTGTTGTCGTGAATGTTTCTTTATGTTTTGGGGTAATATATATTGCGCAGATACATGACGCAGTTAGGCTTTAATATTGTGATATGCCCAGATTTACCCGTACGATAATCATGTGGTACGACTAATGTGTTATCAATGTTGGTGTGGACGAGTTATATCTTTGTAGTCTGTTAAGTTGACCTTGCCCTGTATAATGACCTATATTGAGCATTGTTTAGCCTTTAGCTAATTCTAGTATTATTTCTTAGTTTATATGTTGAAGTCCCTTTATCTGTCACTGTTGGTGCTTTTATTTGGCGCTGGTACGTCATTTGCTCAGGTAGATTTGTCGACCGGAAGAGCATTAGCCAACTTCCCTTTGTTTAATTATAGTAATGGAGATAGGTTATCTACTTCTATAAGTCTTACTTATACTGGCGGTAATGGTATTAGAGTAAGCGATCTGGCATCAAACGTTGGATTGGGATGGGAAATGGAAGTTGGGGGCATGGTTACTCGGTCTACCAGAGGAGAACCTGATGACCAGGTTGGGGGAAAATTAACAGGTGATATGTATGCTACTGGAAGAGCGTTTAGTAATTACAGCAATACTCCAATGCCAAGCAAAGCGGCATTGATGCCTTTATTTGACTATAAAATTCCTTTTTACAGGCATGATGCAACTGTAATAGATGACAGAGAATTAGACATTTTTAACTTTAGTTTTAACGGGCGTCAGGGAAGTTTTGTAGTCTCTGCCACTGGTGCGGTTAAATTATTAGATAATTTATCCCCTGAGAGGCAGTCATTACAACTCGGCCATTTTTATCTTTATAAGACACCGATTTCAATTCATTGACATCAGTCAGCACCTCTACAGAAAGCGTTCCTGCCCCATATTCCGCGGTACTCATAGGCACATCAGATATTATACTCCCAATTTTCCATATCCTTACATGCTCACTTCCCGCTCAATACCATAAATTGGCAATGAAACATTTTGATGAGATAATGAGTGCACCGGGGAAATTTGTACCGGTGAGAGGAGATAAAGGGATACATTTTTTGGAAAAGAGATTGATAGATGGGCGTGGAATAAGGCTTAATTTGGACGGATCATTTAAAGGATTTATTTAATAAAGTATTTGTATGGCTGAAAACATAGAAATTTTATTAGAAGAAGTTTTGGTAGAGAAAGTTATAGTATTGCTTTCAGCGTTGAATACTAAAAGCAAGCTACAGTATTACCGAACTACATTGGATGAATTTGATGGCGTCCAAATGCCTCCTCCATCGGAATTGAAGCAACGTTTTGACAGCGCATTCATTGATTACTTTTATTTTAGATTTTCCCATTTCCGATTGCATAAATTGGAGCTCCCCGATGCGGGTATTCAAGTATACAAATATGATAATTGTTACGATTTCAGTATAGATTTTCCGGAATGTGATTTTAACAAATTAGATATATCAATTGGTGATTTGCAAGAATCTGTAAAAATATTGGCGGATAATCTTAGCGCCAAAATGTATTGCTGTGGATACGAGCCAGTCTTTAATTTTGATTTAGATAACCGATTTTTTACGAATGATGAATTGGGCCCTTTGAGCTTTAATTTCTGACATAACAGAGAGCTTGAGATCAGCACCGTGCGATTACCCATGTCGCATATACATATACTACTCTGAATTTTGCGAGTTTACCTTTGTTACTAAATTGTTGTATGCATTTAAACGAATAGATATCGATCAACCTGTTTCCGAAAGGCATCGTTCATTGGAAACGATGCCTGCCAATGATTTTATTCTGATAGAAAAGAACCGTGATAAAATGATCTGGTTTATTACTAATTATACTCAATTTCTTGCCAGACGAGGAGGATACGAAATAACACCGTTATATGGAAGATTAATCCTTGACTTTAAATCGTTTGTTTATCAGGCGAATTTGACTTTGCCAGTTGGTTATGAATTAAGCTCAAATCGGCATGCACTTTTTGATTTGCTGCTGAATTTTGAGACTGAACCCGGAAATAGATTCATAATATGGAATGACGCGGGTCATTTACACAGCCGGAGTGACAGGGATTTTCGTGAGATTTTTGAACAATCACTACTAATCATTTAGTAATACAAGAAACTAACGTTCCTCATGTATTCATTAATTTAACCCGGGATGAAGATGAAGTAGAGTTGTTATTGTATTTTGATCTAAAGGATTTGAGTATTGGCACTTATAAAAATAAGTTTGATACACTAAGGAATTGGGCCGAAGCTTTTAAAGCTACTTACGGTTTTGATTACTTCGTTTGTCAAATGGATAACGGTAATGAACAAGAGTATTACTTTGATAGCAACGGCCCTGGACCGTTATATAATACTATAGAAGCTGGTTGATTGAAAGTCAGTCACTGATTCTCGACTAGCGTGTGGAATCAATGAAAATTGATCCTCCACGTAATACTTCAGGCAAAGGATAAAGCTTCTCAACCGGCAACAAATCCTTTGCCTGATCTATTTCATAAGCTTTTATTAGTTCCCGGATATTTTGTGAATATGCTGTAATATCTTCAATACTCACAATCCACTCCTCTATATATTTTTCAACCGCAATTCCAGACAATCCCATCTGAATAGCGCGTTGCTCATGTAAGGGTTGCATGAAAATATCCCTTTCAGGATCCCATTGAATACGTACCGGTGATGCCTGTAACTTTTTTTTCCAATCTTCCAGGGTTGTATGGCCAGCATTGTCAAAATGTGACAAACAGGAATTTTCAAGCGCCCATTCAAATCCTTCCCTCTTTATCTTAATAGCTAAAACATACTCCTGATTTTCTTTGCTTGCCCATCCCGACCGGTACATCATCCAAAGAAAAGAAGGTTTGATCCAGGTCATTCTCTCTTTTTTGAAAGGGGGGCAAACAAATGTCTGGGAATTTATAGCGTGTAGTGCAATTGTTTTATTGTATGCCTGATAGACAGTAATTGTATCCTCATCATATAAAGCTCTGATTACCTTTTCTTTCATTATAGGGTCACGTTATTTATCGTAACAAAGATATTGATAAAAAAGTTTAAGCGGAAGATAACTGAGCTTTAACCGAAGTATTATGTAACCCAGACTTAATAAAAACCTAACATTGAAACCCATTCCCACCCCTTAGCTTTGCGCTAATGGCACGCCATTCATTCGACGAAGACAAACACCTGCAACTCTTCATTTCCGGTAGCGAAGATGCATTTGATGCTATCTTCAAGCGTTACTATGAAGGATTGTTGCAGTTTGCAAAAGTACTCCTGCCTTACCCTACTGACGAAGCGGAAGACATCGTCGCGGAGATGTTCTGTACGCTGTGGCATAACCGCCGCCAGATTGCTATTTCTACTACTTTAAGTGCCTATTTATACGTCTCTGTGAGGAACAGGGTATTTGACTATTACCGCAAGCGGAAAACTATTTTCAATCTCCCGGAAGAAGTGCTGGCTGAAACTGCCAGTGAAGATCACCAACAACCTGACCATCAACTGATATATAAAGACATTACTTCGCAGATACAGCAGCTGATCACGCAGTTACCTCCCCAGATGCGACTGGTGTTTAAGATGCATCGTTATGAAGGATTTAGCTATGATGAAATTGCGGAGCTGTTAAATATATCCCTTAACTCCGTGAAGACACATATGTTCCGCGCATTGAAGATCCTCAAGACATCCTACCCAATATTACCAATATGTTAACTCCGTTTTTTCTGTCACGAGCAGGATCATTCTTTACGTCCTAGTCTTGTAAACAGAAAAAAGATTGGAACAAAAGGAACTTTATTTACTGATCACCCGGCATTTTAATGAACAGACCGTTCCATGGGAAGAGGACTTCCTGGCTGAATGGCTGGAGAGTGCGGAAGAGAACAGGGAAGCCTATCGCATCCTGCAGGAGATATGGCTGGCTAGTCAGCAGCAGCATGATGAAGGGCAGGTAGCTACTGCTTTGCATGATGTAAAGCAACGCATTCAACACCATCAGCAGAAAGGATTAATAAGGAGGTATTCCTGGCAGGCGGGCATAGCCGCAGCTGTTGCAGGTATCATTATAAGCAGCATCCTCTTTTTAAGACAGCAGCCACACCATCAGACGCTCGCTTATATAGAGAAGAAGACACAGCCCGGACAGGTGTTGACAGACACTATGCCTGATGGAACTATTGTACATCTGGCGCCAAAGAGCAGCATCCGGTATACACAGGAGTTTGGAAAGCATGACAGGAACATTCTCCTGGAAGGACAGGCTTTTTTTGAAGTATCCAAAGATGCACACAAGCCTTTTACAGTGCTGGCAGGCGATCTGTCTGTGCAGGTGTTGGGAACCCGCTTCAATGTAACATATTATAAAGGAGTGGACAGTGCGGCAGTATCATTGGTAGATGGAAAGGTACAGGTAAATGTTCCTGCGCAAAAGAAACTTTATGAACTACAGCCCGGACAGGAGTTGTATTATGATAGCCATGACCAACGCGCCTATACCCGGAATTATGATGTGGAAGCCACTACAGGTTGGACTTCCCGCTTGCTGGTATTCCGTAATGAACCACTGTCAGTCGTAGCAAATAAACTGGAGCAATTATATGATGTCGAGATCTCCTTCGCTAATCCTGCCATGGCCGGTTATAAACTGTTTGCCAGGTTCAATGACAAACCATTGAAGTATATACTGGATGTGATCAAAGCAACGGACAATCTTGATTACACGATCAACGGAAACCAGATCCGTTTCACCACAAAATAATGCCTATCAATCACGCTAAATGCCTGAAATTATGTTTCGTTTTTACCAACATCTGAGTATCGCACGCAGCAAAGCAATCTTATGTATGTTGCTTTGTTGTGTATTATCATTGCCATTTGCTTCCGTACAGGCAGGGGCACGGGTAGACCTACATAAGGTGCCCTGTTCACTGATTGTACAGAATAAATCATTAGAAGAAGTGTTCGAAATGATCGAACAACAAACGCATTATGCTATTATCTGCATGGACCAGTCCGGGCTGATGGCCAGGAAGGTGAACCTGAATGCACGCAATACCACTCTTGAAAATGTATTACAACAGCTGGCTGGTCAGGCAGCCTTTAATTACAAATGCCTGGACAATAACATCATTGTAAAAGCTGGTGTAGCGCCTGCGGCAGTAGAAGATCCTGTGGAGAAGACAATCTCCGGTAAAGTGACTGATGCAAAGAAACAGCCATTGCCTGGTGTATCTATCATGGTAAAAGGTACAAAGCGCGGTACTATCTCCAACGAGAACGGTGACTTCCAGATCAAAGCGAATGAAGGAGAAGTATTACAATTCTTCTTTACAGGTTATCAGCCTTTCCTGCTGACTGTAGATAAAGGCGCAAGTTACCAGGTAACCCTGCAGGATGATGAAAAGAAATTGTCCGAAGTACTTGTAACGGCTTTGGGTATTAAGAAAGAAAAAGCAAAGGTGGGTTATGCTGCCCAGGAAGTAAAAGGTGCTGACCTGGTGAAAGCCCGTGAGCCAAACGTGATTAGCTCCCTGACAGGCCGTGTAGCGGGTCTGACTATCAGGAATACGACGGACCTGTTCCAGGATCCGGGTATCTCCCTGCGCGGTGCTAAACCATTGATCGTAATAGATGGTATTCCCGACCAGACTGCCGATCTGTATAAGATCAATGCAGATGATATCGAGAGCATGACCGTACTGAAAGGTGCTTCCGCTTCAGCGCTGTATGGTTCCATCGGTACTAACGGTGCTATCATGATCACTACAAAGAGAGGTGGTTCCAAAGACCTGAGCGTTGAGTTTAACTCCTCTACACAGTTCCAGACCAGCTTTATCCGTATTCCTAAAGTACAGACTTCTTATGGTAACGGTTTTAAGGGTGAATATGAATATATAGACGGTTCCGGTAGCGGCCCTGAAGGTTTTGGCTGGATCTGGGGACCTAAACTGGATCAGCGTGATGCCTCCACACCAAGTGGCTATTGGGAAACGCCGCAGTTCAACAGCCCTGTTGATCCTACTACAGGTAAGCTGGTACCATTACCATTCCTGTCACGCGGTAAGGATAACGTAAAGAACTTCTTCCGCACCGGCATCATCACCAGTAATAACCTGAGCTTCACCAAAGCAGGTGATAACGGTAGTTTCAGAGTTTCTGCCTCACATATCTATCAGCAGGGTATTGTACCCAATACAGACCTGAAGAATACTTCCTTCAACCTGGCAGGTACATACAATCTGAGTAAGAATTTCAGTGTAAATGGCCGTATGAGCTATAACAAAGAATACACGCATAACTTCCCGGAAACAGGTTATGGTCCTACCAACTACCTGTATAACCTGATCCTCTGGACAGGGCCGGATATTGATGTGCGTGACCTGCGCAATTACTGGGTGCCAGGTAAGGAAGGTGTTCAGCAACGTCACTACAATATTTCTTACTATAACAACCCATACTTCCAGGCTTATGAATACCTGAGGGGTTATGATAAGAACAATACTTTCGGATCAGTTGATCTGAACTATAAGATCAGTCCTTCTTTTAATGCTAAGTTCCGTACCGGTATTAACCAGCATAGCCTGAACCGTAACTATAATGAGCCTAAGAGCTATATTGGTTATGGTAATAAATCAAGAGGACAGTATACTATCACTTCAAGCACCTACTTTGATATAGTGTCTGACCTGATCATTGATTACAACCATACTTTCGGCGATAATTTTAAAATACACGCACAGGCCGGTGGTTCAAACTACTATCGGAACCAGAAAGACGCATCGAGCAATACGGATGGCTTAACCATCCCGGGATTGTATAACCTGAGTAACTCTGCGAATGCTGTACAGTCAACCAACTCGCTGGAGGAACGCAGAACAGCGAGTGTTTATGGTGTTGTAGACGTGGAACTGTATAACGCGATCTACCTCTCTGTTACAGGCCGTAATGATAAGATCTCTACATTACCTATTGCCAACAATAGCTTCTTCTATCCGTCTTTATCAGGATCAGTGATCGTATCAAAACTGGTACATCTGCCTGAGTGGTTCTCTTTCCTGAAGGCAAGAGGTGCGGTGTCCAGAGTATCCAGTGGTACATTGGATAACAGTTACACCTATGGTTATCTTCCTTCGTACGATAAGAGCACAACATGGAACGGTAAACCTGGCCTGACTTACAAAGATGTGATCTATAATCAGTCACTACATCCGCAGACTTCCGACAGCTGGGAAGCTGGTGTCGAAACTAAGTTCTTCGGCAACAAACTGGGGCTGGAGTTGACTTACTTCCAGACGAAAGACTTCAACAATATCCTGGAGATCCCGGTATCATTAGGCAGTGGCTTTACCAGCCGCCTGGAGAACGGTCACGTTTATCAACGCAGAGGTATTGAGATCGTAGCTACTGCCACACCTGTGCGCAAAGAGAAGTTCAGATGGGATGTATTGCTGAATCTGAGCACTTACCGTCGTTATCTGAAAGAGATCACTGGTGGCGACAGGCTTGGATACCTGAAAGCAGGCGACAGGGCTGATAAGATCTTTGCCACTGTTTATCAGAAAGACCCCTCCGGTAATGTGATCTACAGAGCTGACGGATTCCCGCTGGCAGATAACATACAGCGTCTGGTAGGTAACAGTGATCCGGATCTGATCTATGGTCTGGAAAATACCTTCTCTTATGGCAACTTCAGCTTCCGTTTCCTGGTAGACGGACGTATCGGTGGTTTGATGTATTCCACTACCAATCAGAAAATGTGGTGGGGTGGTACCAATCCAGGTACTGTGAATCACTTCCGGGATGAAGCGAATGAAGGTAAATCTACCTATGTAGGACAGGGTGTGATCGTGACTTCCGGTCAGGCAAACTATGACAGGGATGGTAACATCATCAGTGATAACAGGACTTTTGCCCCGAATACACAAGGGGTGAATTATATAGACTACATGACCAACACCAGCAACAGCCAGTTTGTGAATTACAACTATTATTCACAGACTTTCCTGAAACTGAGAGAGGTAACACTCACCTACAGGTTGCCATCTAAATGGCTGAAAGGACACATCTTCCGCGCAGCAGATATTTCTGCTGTAGGCCGTAACCTGTTGCTGTTCTCCAAAATGCCAAACGTAGATCCGGATGCTGGTGTGGATAACTTACAAACGCCATCTTCCAGAAGCATTGGTGTTAACCTTAATCTTAAATTCTAATGTCAGCTACCATGAGAAAAATATATAGCATAGCGGTACTGCTGTTGATCATTGCAGCAGGCTGTAAGAAGTTTGATGATTTCCAGACAGATCCTAACAAGCCAACAAACGCCACTCCGGACCTGTTGTTATCAACAGTGATCCAGAAAGCACTTCAGTCTACTACCCTGGGGGCTACCCTCGCTACCCGTCAGATGGTATTTGTGAACAGCGTGTCCAATGAACAATACTATGGCTGGACAAGGGCGGGTTTTGATACCTATAAGGATCTGCGCCAGGTGGCAAAAATGGAGCAGGAAGCTAACAGGATGCAGAAGCCGGAATATATTCCGCTGGTAAAATTCTTTAAGGCCTATTACTTCATGCAGCTGACCAATACATTTGGTGATATTCCTTATTCTGCTGCATTGAAGGGAGAACAGGATACTATCTCTCCGGTATACGACAAACAGCCGGATATCTACGTATCTGTGCTGAATGATCTTAAAGCCGCGAATGCATTGATCACCAGTACTACCGCAGAAGTACAGGGCGATATCCTGTACAATGGTTCTATGCAACAGTGGAAAAGACTGATCAATACACTGTCGCTCCGTATCCTCATGAGTTTATCCCTGAAAGAGAACAATACAAGCTTGAATGTGAAAGGACGGTTCGCTGAGATCGTAAATGATCCCAACACGTATCCGTTAATGACAGGCAATGCTGATAACGGTCAGCTGGTATTCTATGATGTACTGGGCACCCGCTACCCGACATACAACGATAATGATCTGCAGACAGCGTACTACCTTGATGCTACTTTTGTAGACCTGCTGAAAGGCCTGAAAGATCCGCGTCTGTTCCGTTTTGCAGAGAAAGCGCCTAAGTATGCTTCATTACCTGATAACGATTTTACCGCTTATGGTGGTGCAAAAGGCAGCGATCCGGTAAATGACAACAGTAACAAGGTACTGGCTGGTGAAGTGTCCAAGATCAAATCCCGCTACTTCAATAACCCGGTGAATGAACCAAGTATTGCCATCGGTTATGCAGAACTGCAGTTCATCCTGGCAGAAGCGGTGGTGCGTGGCTGGATCAACGGAGATGCCGCTGCTTATTATAAGAAAGGTGTACAGGCCTCTATGCTGTTCTATAATATAGATCAGGCTTCCATCGATGCTTATCAGGCATTGAATCCATTCCCTGCTACCGGCCAGCTGGCAGCGATCATGACACAGAAATATATTGCTTCCTTTATGAACAGCGACTGGCATTTCTTTTACGAGCAGCGCCGTACTGGTTTGCCGGTATTTGATGTATCTGGTTCCGGTGTGCTGAACAACAAGAAAGTACCTAAACGCTGGATGTACCCTGTAACGGAATTACAGACCAATCAGACGAATGTGGAAGCTGCTGTTAACAGCCAGTTTGCAGGAGATGACAATATCAACGGAGTAATGTGGCTGCTGAAAGCAGAATAAATCGTATTTTATATTTTTATGTTCATGATGAAGAAAATATACCTGGCCTCCTGCCTCAGCCTTTTGCTGGCAGGGGGCCTTCAGGCCCAGCAACAAAGGGAGAAGAAAGTAGTATTTGTTATTGCGGATGGTATTCCGGCAGATGTGCTGGAAAAACTGAACACGCCCAATATTGACCGTATCGCTGCTGCCGGCAGGTATACCCGCATGCATGTGGGAGGAGATAAGGGTACCTACAATCAGACGCCTACCATCTCAGCGGTGGGGTATAACAGTCTGCTGACAGGTGTATGGGTAAATAAGCACAATGTGCCTGACAACGACATTAAAGCGCCTAACTATCATTATTATAACCTTTTCCGGCTGTTTAAAACACAGTATCCGCAAAAGAAGACCGCGATCTATTCCAGCTGGCTGGATAACCGTACCAAACTGGCGGGTGATGGATTGCTGGACGCTGGTAATGTGAAGATAGACCTGCATGCGGATGGCTATGAACTGGATACTGCCCATTTCCCGCACGACGAGAAAAGGGATTTTATGCATCGCATTGACGAGCAGGTGATCGATGAGGCAAGTGCCGGCATTAAGAAGGATGCGCCTTCCCTGACATGGGTATACCTTGAGTATACAGACGATATGGGGCATGGATATGGCGACAGTCCGCAGTTCTACAATGCTGTGGAAATGATGGACAAGCAGATGGGCCGCCTCTGGGAAGCGATCTCCTACAGGCAGCAGCATTTTGCGGAAGACTGGATGATTGTGATCACGACTGATCATGGCCGTGATGAAAAGACCGGCCGCAATCATGGTGGACAGTCCGCCCGTCAGAGAAGTACCTGGATGGTGACCAGCTACAAACCTGCAAATGATTATGCCCGTTATTATGAGCCGGCTATTGTGGATATCATGCCAACTATTGCGCGTTATCTGAATATGGATATCCCTCAGCATACCGCCCGCGAAGTGGATGGCATCCCTATGATCGGGAAGGTGGCGATAGTAAATCCTTCAGCGAATTTTATACAGGGTCATATCGATATCAAGTGGACGGCTTTACAGGATACCGGTAAAGTGAAGATCTGGGTCACAACGACCAATCTTTTCAAGACAGGCGGTACTGACGAGTACCATCTGCTGGCAGAAGTACCCGTACAGGACCGTCATGCGCTGCTGGATGTAGCAAAACTGCCATCCGGCTATTATAAGATCGTATTGGAAACAGCTGCCAATACAGTGAATGAGTGGTTAGATCTGGATACCCAGTCCAGGTAAGTAACGTTCTTTCAATATCCTCAGGTGATGTAATTCATGACCAGGGATCATATAGGCCAATGACCTTATTGAAATAGGGTTGTTGTTTGCCTTACCGATAATGGCTTCCTGGTCTTTCTTCAGATTACGTAACAGGTAAATAGACGATTCACGTACGATCCTGAATTCATCTGCCAGATCCTGCAATGTGCGGTCATTGGCATATGAATTCAGGACGTAATCGTCCTGTTCAAAGCCTGGTAACCCCTGTTGCTCTCCCCGGGCAAAACACAACAGCCGGTAGGCAAATACTCTTTCCGTATCGATCATGTGCCCCAGTGTTTCTTTAATGGTCCATTTACCGGGAGCGTAGGCGTAGTCTGCTTTCTCTTCGGGAATAGCCGTGAAAAAAGCATAGGTGCTGTCTCTCAGTTCCTGGAGTATAGCAGGAACTTCGGCATTACCCACACAATCAATGTATACGCCCTGGTAGGGCAGAAATTCGCCAGGTTGAGGTTTGGATATCATGGGTGCGATTTTTGCTAATATTAAATAAATTTCCGTAAAGCGCGAATTCGTGGCGGCAGATTTGGATATATTTGCATTAATAACAATATTGCAGTGAGCAAGATATCCGGCTGACGTTCCCTATAGTTTTTAAAACCCACACTGAATGGCATACATTGGTCTCATTAACCTGGCACTGATTGTTGTAAACATCGTTATGTCATACAAAGGATTGAAAGATCATTCCTTTTTTGACAGATACTCGTTTGAGGTGGACAATATACTTGTGTACAAGGATTACAAGCGCATGGTCACGTCAGGCTTCCTGCACGTCAGCTGGATGCACCTGTTTTTCAACATGTTTGCACTTTACGCTTTCAGCACAAGCCTGGAGTTGCGGATGGGGCCATCCAGTTTCCTGACGCTTTATTTTGCCAGCCTGATAGGAGGTAATCTGTTGTCATTACTGATACACCGGAATCATGGCGACTATAGCGCGGTAGGTGCTTCCGGGGCTGTCTGTGGGATCATCTTTGCGTCTATTGCCCTGTTTCCCGGCATGAGAATAGGGTTCTTCGGGCTGCCGTTCTCCATTCCCGCCTGGATCTATGGGTTATTGTATGTGCTTTATTCCATTTACGGTATCAGATCAAAAAGAGACAATATCGGGCATGAAGCACATCTCGGCGGTGCCCTGATCGGTATGCTGGTGGCTGTCTGTATAGTACCGGAAGCAATTGCGGAAAATTATCCCACCATATTGTCCATTCTTTTCCCTGGGGCGCTGGCCGTCTATCTGATCATCACCCGCCCCCATCTGCTGCTGGTTGATAACCAGTACTTCAAAACCCATATCGGCGATTATGATATTGACGACCGGTATAACCTCGACCGGATGGACCGGCAACAGGAGATTGATCTCCTGTTGGAGAAAATCCATAAGAAAGGGATAAAAAGCCTTACCAAGAAGGAACGGGATACACTGGAGAAGTATTCGCAGTCGGTGTAAAGTGCGGCCTCCCGTTCAGACCACCGATGGTCTGTTTAAGCTTGACAGCGCGGCACTTCCCTGTTGTATTAACAACGCTGCCAGTTTCATACGGCCTTCTTCACCATGTATGACCACATAGTCCAGCTCTGCAAGTGTCAGCAACTTTACATTTACCATTTTTACCGGTTCCAGTGTAAGCTGTACCGTGGCGGGTATTTTTTCATCAGGGAGCCCCAGTATGGCGCCAACTCTTCCTTCGGCATTGACAAATTCTTTAGGGACATCCACATTATAGAATTCGGTAGTGATGTAGGTCATCTCATCCAGCAGCGCCACCACATTTCCATGATCAGCTATTAGTTGTGCCGCCTGATAGGCCAGCTGAAATTCCCAGGTGGTATTTACCCGGCCGGTGATCTCTTCTGCCAGCACATATACTTCCAGGCCGAAACCATTATAAGGTGCATTGGTGGTGTTGCTTTCCATATCCTCATAAGGATCACTCAATCCGTCGCTGGCAATGATGGTATGCTCCTGCAGCCGGATAGTGGCAAATGCCTGCCTGACTGAAGGCCAGGTCGGGCCGCCCATAAAGGAAGGATTGATCAGATGTGCGATAACGTCGGGGTCCAGTTTACCGATGGCTTCCCAGTATTCATTCCTTAGTTTACAGGAGTTTTCGAAGTGTTCCTCGTAAGTTTCCATGTAGTTTATATTTAATATCGTGTAATATATATCTTTGTGCCTGTGAAACAAAGTGTTCATAATTTCTTAAACCAGGGGGCTGAGAGAACAAGGAGAGAAGAAGCAGAGAAGAAGCAGAGAACAAGCGCCCCTTAAACACCAACAGCTTGAGGAAAACATTTAAGATCATTGGGTGGACAGTTTTAACCCCCGTATTATTGATTGCCCTGTACCTGTCAGCAGCTTATGTATTGTCCCGCATCTCCGTGGCGAAGGAGGAAACTGCCAGCGCAGATATCCCGCTTTATATTCTCACCAACGGTGTACATACTGACCTGGTAATGCCTGTGCGCAACCAGCAGATAGACTGGAGTAAAGAGGTGCTTTTTGAGAATACAACCGGCAAAGACACCACCGCCCAATGGCTCGCTTTTGGCTGGGGAGACAAAGGTTTCTACCTGGAAACGCCTACCTGGGCAGATCTTAAGTTCAGCACCGCCTTTAAGGCGGCAACCGGGTTAAGTACATCTGCCATCCATGCTACCTATTATCGTGGCATCAAAGAAAGCAGTGATTGTATCAGACTGAATGTTGACAGCGCACAATATGCGAGACTGGTCAGCTATATCCGGGAGAGTTTTGACAGGGATGCCAGCGGAAATATCATACATATTGTCACCAACGCCAACTATGGCAGGACAGATGCCTTCTACGAGGCAAAAAGAAGCTATAGCCTGTTCCATACCTGCAATACCTGGGCAAATAATGGGCTGAAACACTGTGGGCAAAAAGCCTGCCTTTGGACGCCCTTCGATAAAGGCATATTCTACCAGTACAGGTAAGATATACCCCTGATGTGGTATTTGTGTAACTTTGCTTACCATGGCAATTCCAGACAGCTATTCATTTCCTGATTTCCTGCTTTCTGATGAGGTCAGACAGGATGATATCCATGTATTGTCTTTTCAATCCACCGAAGACCGGATGAGAAATAAGATCATGCTGGGGCATCACCTGTTCAGTTTTCTGATGGAAGGAGAGAAGCGCGTGTACTATGCAGAGAAACATGCTGTGATAGATAATTCGCAATTCCTGCTCTTATCATCTGGCAACTGTATTATGAGTGAAAAGCAGATATCGGATGACGGAATGTATAAAAGCGTCATGCTCTCCTTTGAGGCCAATGTGTTAAGTAGCTTCTTTCTGAAATACCCCCACGTCTGCGCGGACAAGCCGGAAAATAATGCAGCAGGTGAACCTTTTCTTGTGTTTAATAAAGATGGATTCCTGAGGAACTTTATAGACTCGTTATGGCTCATGCTGGAAGGAGGGAAACCTTTATCCAGGCATATGAAGCAGCTGAAATTTGAAGAACTGCTCCTGTACATCGCAGACCGTTATCCGCAGCAGCTACTAAGCCTGAGAGCCGCTGTACATGAAACGCAGGAAGATATTGTTATCAGGAAGTCAGCGGAAACAAACCTCTATAATAATGTGACGGTAGAGGAGCTGGCTTTTCTCTGTAATATGAGCCTGTCTACCTATAAAAGGAAGTTCAGCAAAGTGTATGGCATAACGCCTGCAAAATGGTTCCTGCAGAAGCGGATGGAAATGGCAGCCACAATGCTATTGGCAAGAAGGGAGAAGCCCAGTGAGATCTATCACAAGATAGGATATGAGAACCATTCCAGTTTTACGCAGTCCTTCAAACAGATATACGGTCTTACACCCAGTGAATACCAACAACAGAAATTGACTGTTCAGCAGTAGGTTTTGACCTGTTAGCCCTAATACCCACCTGTACCTGCATAGTAGCTTTGTATCACTTAAAAACAAGGCACTATGAAAAGAATAAGCACACTGATCGCGATGATCATCCTCGGTTGTTCTGCTGCCATGGCGCAGACATTCACGCTGAAAAGCAATGATCTCAGCGGACAATTTGTGAATGATCAGTTATGGAATCAAATGGGATATCATGGGAAAAATGTGTCTCCGCAATTATCCTGGGAGAATGCACCTGCCGGTACCCAGAGTTTTGCTGTTGCCATGTATGATGTGGATGCTCCAACAGGAAGCGGATTCTGGCACTGGGTGGTATATAATATTCCGGCAGATGTAAAGGAATTAAAAGCCGGTGCAGGTGACCTGGGCCGCAACCTTTTACCTGGTGGTGTTGTAAACGGTATCAACGATACAGGAGCACCTGGTTATATCGGTCCTGCACCACTTCCCGGACTTCCTCACCAATATCTCATCACAGTATACGCATTAAAAACAAAACTGGAGCTGGACAAAAATGCGCCCGCTGCACTTGTAGGTGTGTTCCTCAATTTAAACCTGCTTGCAAAGGCTTCTATTGTTGCTTATTCACAACATCCATGATTATCCGCCTCCATCAGGTACCTGAATGAAAAGCGGCTGTATCGTATAATGATACAGCCGCTTTCTAGTTGGATATTACGCTTATCTATTTAGTCTTTGCCGCTACTTCTTCCTGCTCTTTTTTGATGATGCGTTCTGCTTCAGTTCTTGCATCCTCGCCTTTTACTGCTACATCAGGCAGCACACCAATACCTTCCCAGCCCTGGTCTGAATCTGGCGCTGCTACCATTTTCACCGGCAGGAATACTACCAGGTTTTCCTTCAGCGGTATCATAGAGCCTGCAATACCGGCACCGGCTGTGGTGTCGCCAATGACAGTAGCCCTGTGCATCTTCTGCATAGCAAAAGCGAAACCTTCTGTAGCAGAAGCAGTACGTTTATTTACCAGTATATAAAGTTTGCTGTCTGGCATTCTTTTGCCTGGTACAAAAGGATATGTCCATTCCTGGATATCTTTTGTTCTGTCTTTATGATAGCCATGCAGGTAATAACGCTCATCTCCCGGATTAAAGAAATAACCAGCGATGAAGCGGCCCATCATACCGGTACCACCGCCGTTATCCCTGATGTCAATAATAATGTTCTTTGAATAGGCAGCCATGTTCATGGCATTGGCAGCCATTTCGAATGCTTCCTGTTCTCCGTGGAAACCACCGGATATTTTGATATAAGCAGTAGATGTTTTCTTATCCAGTTCAACTGCATCAAAGCCGTAGTTATTCCGTCTTTTCTTTTCCAGCTCCTTCTGCTCGTCTTCCGGCGTACTGGTATTGGCATATGTTCTGGTAAGCTGCTCAAAATAATCTTTACTGAAGAATATTGTCAGATGCACATCTTTATGCACCTCGCGCAGGTCTTTTGTGAGCTTTTTTGCAAGTTGGTCAGCCGGGAGATTCTCATATGCTTTCTTCGCTTCCTGGCTTTTTAAAGCGGCGATATATTTCTTTGATATATCAGGGAATGGATAGCTTTCATCCAGCCCTTTGCTGATCTTTTCAATGATCTCGTGTGTGGCGTCTTTACTCACTACAGGTACAGCGTCTTTCGCTGCCGTTGTTGTTTGAGCAGACATGAAAAGAGGGAGGGAAAGTAGGCCCAGCAGGGCAACAGGTTTATAGCAGTTTGGTTTCATACAAAGTTTTGTGAGTTTCATTAATCTATCAGCAGCTTCTTTTGGGCCATCGCTTTTTCGTACTCATTTGGGTATAACGCAAAATCCTTTTCAGACAACATTTTCATCAGTTGTTTGATGTGTTGCTGTATCGCTTGTGGCAGTGTATAAAAGGCTGCGTCTATCTGGATATTCCGTCCTTCATCCATCGTTGAGTTCTGATGTCTGATAGCAACTTTTTGTCCTTTATAGTAGAGAATAAACTTGATCCTTCCATCATCATACCCATCATCAGCACTGCTACCATAAATGATCAATGGATCAACATTACCATCACCATCAAGGTCTTTCACTTCACAGAACTTTGTCCAGAACCATATGGAGGTTTCCTGGCCGCTATTAGCATTATTGCTGTTGATAAAATCTTTCAGTTCCCATGTTTTGACAAGACCGTTACCATCTTTCTTCAGATTGACAGCGTTTATCTTCTGATGGAGTGTGTCATCTTTGGTTACTCCATCTATGCTTTCGCAAAGGACAAGATAGTAGGCGCCGGATTGATCCTGATAATTGTACACCCTTCTGATGGGGTGTTGCAGGTTGAATTGCTTAATGACATCGTCTGTAAATATTGTTGACGTAGTTGCCGGGGATAGTATCTCACTCTTCACCTGTTGTGCATATAGTTGTTTCCCGCCCATCGCAATAATGAACATAGCTGTCAGGAACGTCCTCATACTAAAGAATCTTAAATGAATTGTTATGATTTTAAACGGATTGTTAGTATCTTAAATCAATTGTTAACGCTGTATGGGCGGGCAATTGAACCGTGTGCAAGTTATCATTATTCGCTAATTATTGCAACTGTATGGGACGGAATTCAGCGCTTTAACAAAACTATAAGAAGTGCATGGCTATTTAACAAGATGGCCTTCTCTTAATAAACTGTAGGGTTGTAAATTTATTCAAAAAGGATAAGCCTCTTAAGTAAAACTTAAAAGGCTTTCCCCGACTAGACTAAAAATAAACAAATAAACTAAGCGCTTTAACCATTGACCTGTGTTCTCAAATGGTACGAGGGAAAAGGCGATCTTTTGTTATGCGGTGCAAAATTACTTGAACAAGTTTGTCGAAAACATCCCTGAAATCCGGCATTTATGTATTTTGTTACTGAATGTAAATGCAAACCATATAGTGATATGAAAGTGTATATAACAAGGAATATTCCCGAAGCAGGGCTGAAGCTGTTAAAAGGCGCCGGTCTTGACATTACGGTATGGACGGAAATGTACCACCAGCCGGAAGAAGAGCTGATTAAAGTGTTGCAGCAGTACGACGCGGTCCTGGTATCCGGTCCGGTAAAAGTGGACCGTTATTTCCTGGAATCCTGCCGTCATCTGAAAATAGTCTCATTGATGTCAGTCGGCTACGATAATGTTGATACTGAAGCTGCAAGAACGTTAGGCATTGCCGTAGGAAATACGCCTGGCGTATTAAGCGGTGCAACAGCAGATACTGCCTTCCTGTTAATGCTGGCTACTTCCAGGAAAGCATTCCACATGCATAAGGAAATTATACGTGGCAACTGGAATTTCTGGGATCCTACAGCGAACCTTGGTCTTGAGCTGGGTGGCAGAACATTAGGCATTGTCGGCCTGGGCAAGATCGGTTTTGAACTGGCAAAGCGATGTGTGGGTGCATATGATATGAAGATCATCTATCATAACCGTGGTAGAAATGAGGAAGCGGAAAAAGCATTTGGTGCAGTACGGGTTTCTTTTGATGAGGTGTTGCAACAAAGTGATGTGGTGTCCGTACATACGGCCCTGACGCCGGAAACGAAAGGTCTTTTTGATAAGAATGCATTCAGTAAAATGAAACCATCCTCTATTTTTATCAACACCGCCAGAGGCGGGGTACATAATGAAGAAGACCTGATAGCGGCACTGGAAAATGGTACCATCTGGGGAGCCGGTCTGGACGTTACAAATCCTGAACCGATGGCGGCAGATAATCCCTTACTGAACATGCCGAACGTTGCCATTCTGCCACATATCGGCTCTGCCACTGTAGATACACGCAATGCCATGGCCTTGATTGCCGCAAAAAATGTGATCCTGGCGCTCCGGCAGCAACCTTTGGAACATGCGGTAGTCGAAAATATCCATCTGGCGTAAACAGAATGCAGGGAACTGCCGTAATAGGTTTGTTTGCGAGGGGAATCTATATGGAGCAGTTGAAGGACGGAGATAACCTGTATTCGGGAAAGATGGTGAAGCAATAGTATTAAGAAGCCTATATAGAACTTTTCGGCCTGGATTTGAGGTGCACCTGGGCAGATGTGAGTTGGGCCTGAGATGGACTTATGTGAGTCCGGCTCAGGCCCAACTTCAACAATGCCAGACAGGCTTGTAGTTGTTATTTTATCTTCGTGCCGGTTCTCTCTCTGTCATTCTCATAGAGGATTATACCGTTCACTTCATTTTTTTCGCCACGGGTGAATTTGATCTGTACATCAGCTATCTTCAGGAAAAAGAAATCCTCTTTTTCTGCATATAAGGGAGTTGGTTGCTGTCCGCTGGGCTGTCCTGTCAGGATACCATCTTTCACAGCAACTGTGATCGTAAACCCTTTCATATCATACTCGCCTGTATATTGCTGTAGCTTAACCTCAGGTACCGTTATGGCATTCCGCACTTTAGGAAGTGTATAAGGCCTGTTATAGAGTATAGACTGGACGGATTCGCTTATTCTACCGATAGTATTGTCAGAAGCATTGTCCAGCAGGATGATACATACATCATCTTCAGGGATCCTGATGAGGGTAGTAATAAAGCCATGAATGCCGCCGCCATGGGAGATCTTTCTCTTGCCTTCCGTGGAATCAATGATCATACCATAGCCATAATTGTTTTTGACCGGTGTATAAGCTCTTTCCCAGTCAGCTTTGGAGATGACCTTATATTGTTGTGCAGCCTGATGCCATTTGTACAGATCCCTGGTGGTACTGTACATGGCGCCCGCTGCAAATGAGACGGATGAGTCTACGCCAGGCGCCACTTTACTGCTGTCCTGGTTGATGAAAAAGTAGCCGGTGGACTTTTCCTTATTGTTAAGGCGTTTGAAATCAAAGCCGCTATTGGTCATGTGCAGGGGATTAAAAATATATTCCCTTACCAGCTGTTCATAAGGTTTGTTGGCCGCTTTCTCTGCAATACATCCCAGCAGGCAGTAACCTGAATTGGAATAATTCCATTTGGTGCCGGGAGAAAAATCGAGCGGTTTGTCTTTGAACAGGGCCATGAGCTTTTCACGGCTGGCAGGTTGAAAGACCTCGTTTTCCATGAAAGTCCTGTCGTTGGTATAGTTGTAGATACCGGAAGTATGCGTCAGCAGATGTTGTATCGTAATGCTGTCTCCCTTGGGGAAATCAGGGAAGTATTTTGATACTTTATCCTCTACGCTGAGCTTCTTTTCTTCTTCCAGTTTCAGTATGACAACGGCGGTGAACTGTTTGGTAACAGAGCCAAGCTGGAAGATGGTGCCTGTATCATCACGGGTACCCTCGGCTATATTACGGAAGCCGTAGCCTTTATGCAGCAGTATCCTGCCATGCTGTGCTATCAATGCTGTACCGTTGAATTTGTACAGTCTGTTGTAGGTGCTGAGCAAGGTATCCAGCTTTGCGATTGTAGTATCCTGGGCATGCGCATAGTGCAAGCCACCGAGGAGGAAAAGGAGGCATAATAACTTTTTCATGGCAAATGTGAGGTTTGAAGACGGCTGGGCTATGTTGTGTACCTAAAGATAAAGTTATATTTTGGAATTATATTAATCCACGTCTCATGAAAAGAATATGGCTACTCATATTAACAGGTCTTTGTTGTCTGGCTTTTATAATCGTCAGTGCCCAAAAGAAAGGGAAACCATTTAAAGTGATCGGTTTTTATACTGCCCTGCACGATCAGGCGCATATCAGTTTTGTGCACGAAGCCAACCGCTGGTTTGCTGCCAAAGCCAGAGAATACAACTTTACTTACGATTCTACCAATGATTGGAGTAAGATGACCCCCGCATTCCTGTCCCATTACCAGGTAGTTTTATTTCTTGATACAAGACCAGATACCCCTGCACAGCGGGAAGCCTTCCGGCAGTATATGGAAAATGGGGGCGCCTGGATGGGATTTCACTTTTCTGCTTTTGCGCTCACGCCCTCAGACTATCCACAGAACTGGGACTGGTATCATAATGTATTCCTGGGGTCAGGTTCCTATGGCAGTAATACCTGGCGGCCTACTTCCGCTATCCTGCGGGTCGAGCAGCCGCAGCATCCTGCCCTGAAGCATATGCACACTACCTTCAAATCCTCTCCCAATGAATGGTATCGCTGGTCTAATGATCTGAAGGCCAATAAAGACATTACGATTCTGCTGTCTATAGACTCCACTAGTTTCCCGCTTGGTACCGGTCCCAAGCAGCATGAGATCTGGCACAGCGGCTATTATCCTGTGGCATGGACCAACAGGAAATACAGGATGATCTATATGAACATGGGGCATAATGATATTGACTACGAGCATCATACCAACAAAGACCTTTCACTTACTTTTGGGAATAAAGAACAGGACCAGTTCACACTGGATGCATTGCTGTGGCTGGGAAGACGTTGAGCCGGTTACAATACGTCTGCTAGTGACCTGTTTCAACTACCTTTTCATATTCGTAATGCCCCTTGATATATTTGTTGAGGTAAGTGCCTTTGGAGCCGGAAGTCTTCATAGCGTGATACACTTCTTCCGGGACATTCTTATAGTCGTAAACAAGTCCTGAAACGAAGATGACCCGCAAAGTAGCAGTATCTCTGTCGTAATGCATCCTATACACAACAGATGAAGGCATATTATCCGTCATACAATTGCCGGGCCAATGTCAGCGGCTTCAGCGGTGCTTTCTCCTGCCTTCCAGTATCCTGTAAAAAGAGCGGCTTCTGATCTCTTCCAGCGTGAGGCCGGTAGCCAGTACTTCTTCTTCTGAAATAGCGCCGCAATTGATGGCTTTGAGGAAGAAGTTCAACAAGCCCTGTCCGGTAGCTGCATCGTCAAAAATGTCTTTTGTCAGTGTAGAGATGGCGGCACGTTCTACAAAAGTTTTCAGCCGGAAAAGGGCGTCATCATAGTTGCTCAGGAAGAAGTGGTAGGTAGCGGCATAACGCATCGGCAATTGTGCCGGATTGAGATCCCAACCCTGGTAGAAACCATTGATCAGGGAGTGCATGGTATGTCCGTACCCTATACGCCATGCATGATGTACGTTGTCATCGTTCTCCTGCAACTGTGCAAACGTGAGGTGATCGCCTTTATGAGGTGCTACAGGAATTACGTTGGTAGCGCCATCTGACAGGAAGATACCGGTGCTGCCCAGCGCCACCTTCGTCATATGATGTGCGAAGTCGCATACCGGGTGCGCCATGGTCTGATACTTCGCTGTAATACCACAGGAGGCTGTATAATCGTATGTGCCAAAGTGAGCCGCAATACAACGGCCTTCGCTGGCCCGTATGATGCGCATCAACGGATTCCGGCCTTCATCATCCATGATGATCTGCGTAGCCTCTACCATTGTTTCCATTTTGAGGGAACCCGGTGTGAGGCCATGCGCTTTTTCCAGCAACTCAAACAGTCTTACCAGTGTAGTGACCTGTTCGGGGATGGTAACCTTGGGTAACATCACCACAAAATTATCCGGTAATATGCCGCCTGTCTGATCTAAAAGCGTTGCCAGGAAGAGGTCCAGTGTGCGTACAGCACGATGTTTAAGATCTTCCGTAAAGGGTTTGATACGGATCCCTATGAATGGGGAGATCGTTTCGTTCCGCATGCCCTGCGCCAGTTCCTTTGCTGCAGCAATGGCGGTGGCATCTTCTTCTTCATCCGGACGGTTGCCAAATCCATCCTCAAAGTCGATCCGGAAGTCTTCTACTCCTTCCACAAAAAGTTTCCTTGCTATCTTTTTGTATACGGTATAATACAGCCAGGCCGGTTCCTGTTTTCTGGCCGTATCAGACAGTCCTTCCAGCTTTTCCTCCAGGCGGGCGATATCTGCCAGCCGTTGGGGTAACTGGTCATGTCCTTCCAGTTGCAAGGCCCTGGCCAGGGCTACAAAGTTGGGCGCATATGTATGCAGGTGTCTCAGTGCAATTTCTCCCATCCGTACGCAGGTATCGGCCTTAAAGAGATTAGCGCCGCCATATACAGTATGTACGGGCTGCCTGTCAGGTTTATCGCCCGGATATACCTGCTGGAATCGCAGGTTGGCCTTCCGGAGTTCCTGCAGCAATTGTTCTTTTTCATTGTCTGCTATTGCCAGTTGCATAGTCTTATGGATGTTTTAAGTACCACGGTAAGTGGAATAACCAAATGGGTTTACTAACAGGGGAACATGATAATGCTCACTGCCGCTGATATAAAAGACTACTTCTATGAAGGGATAGAAAGTAGTGATGCCACGACTCTCAAAATAGATCTTCGTCTCAAACCTGAGCTTATAAATGCCAGCAGGTATGATCACGTCTTTTGCCAGCAGGTCTGTGACCCTGCCATCTTTATTGGTAATGCCTTCTACCACGCAGGTCCAGAGTTGTTCCTCCTGCCGGAATAAGCTGATGGCTACATCCTGTGCAGGTTTACCGCTGGAGGTATCGAGAATATGTGTAGTGATCTGGCTCATGCGCTTAATAGTTTTTTCAGCCTGAGGGCAGTGATCTTTTCCTGTTCTATCATAGCGATCTTTATTTCTTCCTCAGGACTGTTCTTTAACCGTTCTGTAAGAATAGACAGCATTTCAGGAGCAGACTTGCCTGTGGCGCATACAATAAAGATGTAACCGAATTTATCTTCATACAGTTTATTCCCCTTTGCAAGTGCCTGCAGAATAACGGTAGAAGCGTCAATAGTCCCCGCCTGTTCCCGTGCGGTCCATTGTGCTGTAGTGGCAAATTTCTCCTGCAGGGCATGCAGGTCGCCTATCTTCGGGTGATGGCTGAATGCCTCCCGCCAGTCCTGTTCCGAGCATGCGTGCCAGTGTTTGGCCGCGGCTGCCAGCAGGGTGTCTTCATCTGTTACAGGAAATTCTTTTTTCATTTTTTCAATCCATGCGGTAGCGCCACAGCAGGTGCTGAGCGTTTCTTTTAATTGTTCTGGTGTTAATGCGTTAAGCGCTGTCAAAGTCATTGGGTGGAATTTATATAGTAGTGGGGAACCTGTTCACGTTTTTGTAATAGATATAAACGGCAGGTTCTTTTCCCATTGCGGTAAACCATTGCTGGCAGTAAGGGGCCATCCAGATAGCGTCTCCTTTTTTAACAGGATACCATTCGTGATCCAGCATGTAAACGCCCTGGCCCTGCAGGTATAGCAGTCCGTGTTCCATGATATGTGTCTCTACAAAAGGGAGATGTCCGCCGGAATCGTAGGTGAAGATATTCACGGCCATATCAAAGGAAAGATCTTCCGGCAGCAGTACCTGTAAGCGTAATGCGGGATCTCCGAGAAAAAATGGTCCTGGTACGGTAGCTGCGTCTCCGAATATCACAGGTGGATGTTCATGTCCCGTCAGTTTTTCATATACTTTGTGAAAAGTGACGATCTGTGTGCCTTCGGTGAAGTGTTCCAGCCGGTAAGGATGTCTGGCGGGAACATAGAAGAACTGTCCGCTGGTCAGCACCTTTGTTTGTATGTCTGCCTTTGCGGAGCATTGACCGGAGATGACATAGAAAAAGATCTGTGCAGTTTCGGTATCACCAGCAATGATACAGTCCTTTTCAGCTGTGATCAGTGTTTGTCCCAGCCTTGCGCCCATCTGTTCATTGATGATAACGTTCACTTTGCAATGTGTCCATCCCGGCACCACACTGTTCACATATCCGTCCGGGCAGATGACTGCATGATTTCTTTTTACTACTGATCTCGTCAATGCTGATATTTCCATATTAGCGCTTTTTGTATACCTCTGTAAGGCGATGAATAAAGTGATCTGATACCTGTATAGCAACGGCGATATCTGCTGCTTCCACATGTTCTTCCGGATGATGGCTGATGCCTTTGTAACATCTTACAAACAGCATACACACCGGTGCTACGGCGGCTACTACAACCGCGTCATGTCCGGCGCCGCTCACCAGCTCTTTCACATTGTAACCTGCTGCCGTGATGGACTGTGCCAGCAGATGATTGAGTGCGGTATCACATTCCACCGGTTTTATTTTTTGTATGATATCCCAGTCGGCAGTAAGCTGTCTTTCAGCACAGATCTGCGAAGCAACATCTTTTAGCGACCGGCGTACTTTTTTAAGCAGTAATTTATCTGTACTTCTGATATCGAGGGAACAGGTCACCTCTCCCGGTATGACATTGCTGGCTGCATTGGTGATCTCCAGAAGGCCCACGGTGGCCACCAGGTTGTCATTGTATTGCAGGCCTATGCGTTCCACTGCCAGGATAAACTCTGCTGCAGCACATAAAGCGTCCTTCCTCATTTCCATCGGCACCGTGCCTGCATGGCCAGAGCTGCCGTGAAACCTCACGCGGATACGTTGCTGACCAGCTATACCCTGCACTACGGCAACGGGGAGGTGTTGGTCGTATAACACAGGTCCCTGTTCTATATGGATCTCATAGTACCCCAGCCATTCTTCCGCAGGAATTGCATCTGCCGCCAGTGCATCTGTATTGCCGCCAATGGTCTTAATGGCATCCCTGAGTGTGATACCGGCGCTGTCAGTCTTATCCAGCAGTTTCGCGTCAAAGTGACCGGTAACCGTTGCACTGCCAAGATAGGTGGTGTGAAAGCGTACGCCTTCTTCATCACTGAAGGCGATCAGTTCTATGTTGAAAGGAAGGTTGACGCCTTCCTGTTGCAGATGTGTAATGAGGTCGAGCGCCATGGTTACTCCTAAGGGACCGTCGAATTTACCGGCATTTTTCACCGTGTCTATATGCGAAGCAATGACCAGCGTATGGGCATTGGGTTCATTGCTGGGCCATCGTCCCCTTACATTCCCGATATTATCTATTCTGGCCTGTAAACCGGCTTCCTGCATCCACGACAGCACTTTACTGCAACCGCTGATGAAAGCGGAAGAACCGAATGTACGGGTTACGCAATGAGCATCTTCACTGATGCATGCCAGTTCGTGGATCCTGGACAATACTGCGTTTGCTCTTTGTAAATAATCCATGTCAGACGTTTGGGAATTAAGAACTCATTATCGTCAGACCAGCTCCGGGTTCGTACCCTACATTACCAGTAGGTGCGTTCTTCCCCGGAGTTGTGTTTGTAGCCCCGGATATAAACGGGCGGAATCCAGATTTACCAATCACGCTTCAATATCGTTTCCCCCTGGCAGGGGGATGTAAATGCTCCCTGGTCGTATACCTTTACACCACGTATATAAGTCTGTTCTACCACACCATAAAGCGTTTCGTTAACATAAGGCGTCAGTTTATGCTTATGGTGCAGATCTTCAGCATTTACAGTGAATAACCGTTCCGGGTCCCATATGACAAAGTCTGCATCATATCCCGCCGTTATTTTACCCTTCCTGTTTTGTACACCTGCCAGTATCGCCGGTTTTTCACAGAGCCATTGTGCTATCTGAGTTAAGGTCACATCCCGGCTCCGGCCTGCCGTCCATAATGCGGGCAGTGCAAGCTGCAGGGAGGAGATGCCGCCCCAGGCACTGGTGAAATCGCCGGTTTCCAGTGCTTTCAGCTCAGGAGGGGAAGGGGAGTGGTCTGTCGCAACAAAGTCTATCACACCTGCTTTCAAAGCCTCCCACAACAGCTGATTATTTTCCCTTTCCCGGATGGGAGGGGCGCACTTAAAACTGGTATTACCATCGGGTACTTCCTCTCCATTAAAATACAAATAATGCTGGGCAGTTTCAACAGTTAATGGCAATCCTTTTTCCTTTGCGGTTATGATCTCTCCAATAGCATTTGCTGCGGAAAGATGCACAATGTGTACCTGGCAGCGGTATTTTTCACAGAGGCGGATCATCAGGTTGATGGCTGCCTGCTCCCATGCCTGCGGCCGGGAAGCCATATATTGCCGGTAGGAACGTTTGTTCTCCTGCACCGGAAGATGCTGACCTTCCGCTATCAGTTCACAATGCACCAGTAAAGGCAGGTTATACCTGGCAATGATGGGCATGACCTTCTCCAGGTCAGCTGCTGTAACATTGGGAAATTCATCAATACCGGAATGCGTAAGGAAGGCCTTGAAGCCCAGAACGCCCTTATTGATCAGTGGCTCAATCTCATTTTCATTACCCGGAATAACACCACCCCAGAAACCGCAGTCCGCATGTAACTGTGGTGCAGCGGCAGCGATCTTCTGCTCCAGCGCCTGTACGGTAGTAGTAACGGGTGAGGAATTCAGGGGCATGTCTACCAGTGTGGTAATACCACCGGCTATGGCAGCGCGTGTGGCGGTGTCAAAGCCTTCCCAGTCTGTTCTGCCCGGCTCGTTAATATGTACATGAGGGTCGGTAATACCCGGCATCAGGACCTTATCGCCTATATCAACGATGCTGGAGGCATTGTCAGGCAGATCGGCCTGAATAGCGTGTATTCTGCCGTCTTTGAGCAATACCACCGCCTGTTGTAAACCATCAGGTGTGAGTATATTGTTTCCTTTTATAATGAGGTCATACATATCGAGGGGTTCTAAGTAAAAGTAGGCAATTAATTCTTTATATTAGGGTATGTTATCATCAAATAAAATGCCCCATTATGAAAATCAAATTAGGAGAGAACAGCTACGGTAAGAACGCAGTACAATTGTCAAAGATCATCCGCCACCCTGCCTATCACGAATTCCGGCAGGTAACGGTAAACGTATCGCTGAAGGGGGATTTTGATGAGGCGCATACAACAGGAGATAACAGTAAGATCCTGCCGACAGATACACAGAAGAACACCGTATATGCCCTGGCGAAAGATCATTTTAAGACTTCTATAGAAGACTTTGCCTTATACCTGGCGAATTACTTTGTGACAACCCAGCCCCAGGTAGAAACGGCCACTATTGAAATAACAGAACACCTTTATCACCGCATGCAGTTTGATGGGGTGGAACATCCGCATGCCTATATTGGTGGAGGATCTGAAAAAAAGACGGCCCAGGTGATAAAGAATGCTTCCGATGTGAGCGTGCAGTCCGGTATTACAGATCTGCTGATCCTGAAAACCACCGACTCCGGTTTTGAAAAATACATCAAAGACAAGTATACCACACTAAAGGAGACAGCTGACCGTATCTTTGCTACAAAGTGTGATATAAACTGGACATACGATAAACTGCCTGCTGACTACACAGCACAGTTCAACAGCATACGGGAGTTGTTGCTGCAGACATTTGCGGGCCATAAAAGCCTTTCTGTGCAGCAGACATTGTATGCAATGGGGCAGGCGGTATTGGAAGCGTATGACGGTATCAGGGAGATCCATCTGCAAATGCCCAATAAACATCATATCCCATTCAACCTGGAACAGTTTGACATACAGAACCAGAATGAGATCTTCATTGCCACTGACGAGCCTTATGGCCTGATCGTGGCGACTGTGACGAGGGAATAAGTGTGTTATCCCATCCCACAGCTAATGTAGTACCGGAACGTCATGCCGTACTTTGATCAGCTCTGCAGCGATGCTGATAGCAATTTCCGCCGGCGTCTGACTGCTGATGTTTAATCCCACCGGTGCATGTATCCTGCTCAATAGTGTTTCGCTGATGCCTTCCGCCCTGTAAGTGTCAAACATCTTTTCAATTTTTGCGGCGCTGCCGAGTACTCCGCAATACCTGAAGGATTTATGTAACAGTGCTCTCAGTGCAATATCATCCGTTCGGTAACCAACGGTCATGATCACCACATAGTGATTGTCTCCGGCAGGGATCATTACTTTCAACTGGCTATAATCGCGCACAACTGTCTTTTCATGCGCTGAACTGTTTTGCAGCAGCGTATGGACCTGTGGGCGGTCTTCAAAGACGTGAACGTAAAAGTCCAGCTTCTCCATGATGTCCGACAGCGCCAGTGCACAGTGTCCGCCGCCGATGATGTACAGGAAATCCCGGTACCCGATCTTTTCCCGGTATACCCAGTCCAGTTCTGATTGTATGGTGTAATGAAAGTCCGGCTCACCGTGTATCTCAGTAGTAAAGCGCAGGCCCAGCGGTGATAATTCCAGGATGCCCTGCTGATGCTGTGAGAGGCAGGCAATGATCTTATTGACTGGTGAGATACTTTCCGGCAGCAGTTTATACATCAGGATCGACTGATCGCCTGAGCAGATCATCCCGCTCTGATGCCTGGCAGCTTCCTTGTCGTGGAACTGCTGATGAATGGAGTAGGAGGTTGCGAAATGGCCCAGTTGTTCCTTTGCCATTTCCACAAACTTGTGTTCCATGATACCGCCTCCGATGGAGCCTTCTATATCCCCCGCATGGTTTACGGCCATAAAGAAGCCCTGTCTGCCCGGACTGCTGCCATGGCTGTCCAGTACATAGAGCAGCATAACTGGTATATTCTGCCGCAGGCTTTTACAGATCAATTCCCAGGTGGCTAACTGTTTCTTCATGTTGCTGATTAGTTTCCTGAATGGTTTTTGAATATAGCGCCATCAACACTTTTTCCGGTGTCATAGGTGTACTGAATGGGATATCAGCGTTCGGGTGGAATGCCCGTATTGCATTACTGAGAGCGAACCATACGCCTATACCGTACATCAAAGGTGGTTCTCCCACTGCTTTGGAACGGAATATCGCCAGGTTATCATGAATGGTTTGTAATGCGTCTATTGCTATAGTTTTTGGTACGGAATAAATATCCGGTACCTTGTAGGTAGATAAGGCATTGGAACGTAACCTACCGTCTCTGTCGTAGATCACTTCTTCCATCGTCATCCATCCTATGCCCTGTACAATGCCGCCTTCAATTTGTCCGCGGTCAATGTCTGTATTCATACTGTGACCGAAATCATGCACCACCTTTACTGTATCGACGGTATAAGTGCCCCTGAGGCAGTCTACCGTTACTTCCAGGATGGCGGTACCATATACGTGGTAAGCGAAAGGATGGCCTTTCTCCTTTACATCATCGAAATATATTTCGGGGGTCGTATAATGTGCATGTTCGGAGAGATTCACCCTTTGCCGGAAGGCGGCAGTAACAAGCTGCTGCCAGTCCCAGGATGAAGGAGAGCCTTTCACCAGTACCTGCTCATTCACGATCGAAATATCTTCCGGTGCCGCCTGCAAACCATCGGCTGCTACGTGTTTCAGGCGTTCCAGGATGGCGGTGCAGGCCATTAAGGTAGCTTTCCCGTTCAGGTCAGCGGTAGCACTGGCCGCAGAAGGAGAGGTGTTGGCGATGGTATAGGTGCTGGTATGATTGAGTTTTATTCTTTCAGGGGCGATGGCAAATGTATGCGCGGCCACCTGTAGTATCTTGGTATTGACACCCTGTCCCATTTCCACGGCTCCCGTACTGATACCGACGCTGCCATCGGAGTAGACATGCACCAGCGAGCGGGCATTGTTCATCATGGTATTGGTGAAAGAAATGCCAAAGCAGATGGGCATGCATGCAAGACCCTTTTTATGTAATTTATGTGCTGTATTGAAGCTGTTGACCGCTCTTCGGAGATCATCCGGGTTGTATAGCGCTGCTGTTCTTTCCCAGCAGGCCAGCGCTTCGCTTTTAGCGACTTGTCCGTAGGGAAATTCCTGCCCTGTCTGAATGAGATTCTTTTTCTGGATGATGGCCGCATCTACCTGTAAAGCCTGCGCAGCTTTTGCGATAGCAGCCTCTATGACAAACATTCCCTGCGGACCGCCAAAACCTCTGAATGCGGTGTTCGGCGGCAGGTTGGTGCGGCAGCTCCAGCCTGTTGCCTTTACATGCGGAATGAAATATGAATTGGTACAGTGGAACAATGTCCTGGCCAGTACTGCAGTTGAAAGATCTGCAGAAGCCCCGGCATTCTGGAAGAAGGACACTTCATAGGCAATGATCTTATGATCATCGTTCAGTCCTATTTTAAAGTCTGCTGCATAAGGATGCCTTTTGCCTGTCATAGCCATATCCTCCATCCTGTGGAGGGCATATTTAACAGGCTTTTTCAGCAGCCAGGCGGCAAGTGCGCAGAGGGCAGCCCAGGTGTTGGCCTGGTCTTCCTTACCACCAAAGCCGCCTCCAAGGCGGGTAACGACGACCTCAAAGCGATGCATAGGCTGTCCGAGAACGGAAGTCACCGCCCGCTGTACTGCAGCTGGTCCCTGTGTGGAGGAGTAAATACGCAGGCTGTTGTTCTCCTGCGGAATGGCGTAAGCGCCCTGTGTTTCAATGTACAGGTGTTCCTGTCCGTTAATGTCCACGCTGCCTTCAAAGACATGTGTACACTGCCGCCATGCATTGTCTATATCGCCCTGTGTGAAAGTACGGGGTGGGAT
Source organism: Chitinophaga sp. CF418 (assembly GCF_900142925.1). Taxonomy (GTDB): domain Bacteria; phylum Bacteroidota; class Bacteroidia; order Chitinophagales; family Chitinophagaceae; genus Chitinophaga. The sequence goes on along the minus strand of NZ_FRCN01000001.1, from coordinate 403,725 downwards.
AATGAGCTCGCCTTTGGCCTGTGCCTCCCTTGGATCAGTAATAATGGGCAATGGGTCGATCTTTACCCTGATCTTCTTTACTGCGGCCCTGGCAGCCTCCCGGGTGTGTGCTGTTACGAAAGCCACAGGCATGCCGCAGAAGTGAACATGATGATCAGCCAGCAACGGTTCATCTTTGATAACGCCACCTATCTCATTTTGTCCGGGAATATCTGCAGCAGTGAATATGCGTACTACGCCCGGCACCTGCAGGGCATCTTCCAGTATCAATTCCCTGATGACGCCATGTGCTATGGGTGAGCCAAACGCCGCTCCGAACAAGGTGCCGCTGAGCAGTGGCAGATCGTCCAGGTACACAGAAGTACCGCTGACATGGGTGTTGGAATCAATATTCTTCATAGCACGTTATAATAACAGTTCCACCTGCAGGGAAGGGAACAGGGTGATGAAATGAGCTTTTATGAGTTGTTCCAGCAGCAGTCGTTTATACACTGCGGTACCCCTTGCGTCACTGATCGGCGTGATCTCCGACTGCGCAATGGCGCAGGCGACCTTTATCACGGCCCCGCTGGGTGCCTTTCCTGTCAGGAAGGCGGCGGTATCTGTGAGCAATGCAGGTACAGGCCCTACGCCGCCTGCTGAGATCCTGACTGTCCCGATCAGGTTTTCCTTCATGGTGATGCAGATCGCTGTATTCACACTGGCAATATCCAGGTTTGTACGTTTGCTCACCTTTTCGAAATGGAAACCGGTACTGGCATCGGGCAGGTCAAACCAGCAGCGTGTCATATATTCCTCCGGACGTTTATCCAGTTTCTTGTAGCCTTTATACAATTCCCGCAGCGGTAATGTTCGGGTAGTATGGCCGTCACTCAGTTCAATGGTAGCATCCAGCGCCAGGAAAAAGATCGTCAGATCGCCTATGGGGGAGGCATTGATAAAGTTTCCGGCAATGGTGGCCATATTGCGGATGGGTGTGGAAGAGATCAGGCTGACATAACCATCCAGCGCAGGGAAATATGCCCGCATGATGGGAGACGCTAACAGATCGTTCACGGTGCAGGCTGCGCCGATCACGCAACGGTTGTCTTCCCGGGTAATGCCCTTCAGCATTTCCTGTCCGAACAGGAAACGGAGGGGCTGTTCCTGCATTTCCTCTGGTTGCTGGACATACAGATCCGTTCCTCCGGCCACAAAACGGGGTACTGTTCCCGAAGGCGGAGTTAATTCCCCGTTTAACGATAAAAGAAGGCGTTTAAGCCGCTCTTTTATACCTGAGAAATATCCGGGCAGGATTTGCTGCTCAGCGGCAAATTGGGCCGGTTCCTCGTTATTTCGATGGGCCAGTTGTGCGGCGACGGCAGCGGCCGCCCTTTCGATGGATTTATACCCGGTACAACGACAGATATTTCCGTCAATAGCGGTAATCGCATTTTCGGGGGTGGGCGCCTGTTTGCTCAGGCAAAATCCTGCGAGCGACATGACAAATCCCGGGGTACAGAAACCGCACTGGGTGGCGGCATTGTCCACCATGGCCTGCTGTATGAGATTGAGCGCCGGCAGCATATTGACGCCTTCGATGGTCACGATATGTTTGCCGTGTGCATTGCCCAGGGGCATCAGGCAGGAGGTAAAGGAACGGTATACCAGCGAGCCATGCTGCAGTTCGCCCGCGAGGATAGTACAGGCACCGCAATCACCTTCATTGCAACCGGTCTTTGTACCGGTCAGGTGCTGATGGTAACGTATGAAATCCAGCAGCGGCATACCAGGCGGAAGGCTGGTACCAACGTCTTCATTATTGAGAATAAATTTCAGCACGGGCAACAAATGTGGTTTCTCTGAAGTTAACGAAAATTTTCCATCCGTCCCAGCTATAAACCGCGTTCAGGGAACGTTTCCGGCAAATATTTCAGCGGTAAAAAACAGATGTCATTGAAAGCAACTGTGCTTTCCTTAATTTTGTAACCGAACGGTTGCTTAAAATACGTTTATCAACGATGAGAAGGGATGTTTTCCAGGCAATAGCTGACCCTACCAGGCGGGAGATTATCAATCTGCTGGCACATCAGACATTGAACCTGAATGCGATAGCTGATAATTTTGACATCAGCAGGCCGGCAGTGTCCAAACATATCCGTATACTGACAGAATGTGGCCTGCTGATGATCACCCAACAGGGTAGGGAGCGTTATTGCAAGGCCAATTTGCAGAAGCTGCAGGAAGTATCTGACTGGACAGAACAGTTCAAGTCGTTCTGGATGCAGAAGCTCGATGCATTGGAAGATTTCCTGGAAAAGGAGAAGAAAGAAAACGACAGAAAATAGAAAAAGAGGCTGTCAATAAATTGAACAGCCTCCCGTGCTAAACAACATCTGATTGGCAGGGTGATGCATTACTCACTCCATGGCGAATGCAGGATGCAATCGCAGAAGTTCTTACGCTGGAAGTTCGGTATCATAAAAGCGCAGACATCTGCCTTGATATTACCAAACGTGGTATCTGTCTTGTGTTTAAACCCATCGAAGAAAGCGGGGATGATCTTTTGCTTGAAATCAGTCCTCGGAAATGCCTTAATAATCTCGTTCCTATGCTCTTCACTCAGGTGCTCATATCCTTCACCCATCACATCCAGGCCCACGCCTGAATACATCAGCGCTACCTCCGGCTCCTTATATTCAGCAATACCAATAGTAGTATGCAGCGCAATGGTGTCCCACACGCGTTGCAGCGCCTGTTGAGGATAGCCGTGGCTTTCCAGGAAATCTCTGGCGGCATTGGCCCCATCCACTTCAAAACGTTTGTCAGGACTACTGTAATGAGGTGTTAGTCCCAGGTCATGGAAGATGGCACTCACATATAACAACTCAGCATCATGTTTGATATGACCCCTTTTCGCATTGAGGGAGGAAAAGAGGAACACCCGAAGGGAGTGGTTATAGAGAAATTCTGTACCATATTCCAGCAGTAATTCCGTGGCCTGTTTTGCTACCTGGCTGTCTGGTATGTCTATTCCGGCTAGTCTTGATAATCTTGTTACTGGCATAACTTTAAGTTTATGCCACAAAATTACTGGCAGGCGAAGGTGCAGGAAATGCTAAAAACTACGTATCAGATACCAATTTTCACAAATTGTGTGCGGTATTCATTTGGGGAGAGTTGTGTTTCTTTCTTGAAGAAGTTACTGAACTGGTATGGGGTGGCAAAATTCAGCAGATAGGAAATCTCTTTTACGGGTTTGGAAGAGAATTGCAGCATTCTTTTGGCTTCTGCTACCAGCTGACCATTGATAATATCTTTGGCCCTTCTGCCGCTGCAGCGTTTGCAGAGGTCTGCCAGCTGGCGATAAGAAATGCCTAGTTTCTCTGCATAATCGGTCACTTCGTGGGTATTGCGATATTCCTGGCTGACCAGTTCCAAATACTGACGATATGTTTTATTCTCATTGGTGCTATGACCTGTATGCAGGAGGTTGTTGATGTTCGCGACTTTTATCATAAGGATCTTCAGGTACGCCGCAAGGGCATCGGCTTTATTCACATAATCAGGAATTCTGAATTCATCCAGTATAGTTGTCAACAGGCTGAATAGGGTTTCTTCATCCTGTTTATTTAACTGGATTTGCTGGTGACCGGAAGGATCATTGAAGAGGACCGCCTTGCAGTTGCTGGCGCTGGCCGGGGTTTTTTCCCAGAAGCAATCTCCAAACTGCAGTACATACCCTTCCAGATGATGGTTGTCATTCACTGTATAGACCTGTCCTTTGGAAATAATGAAAAGACTATGTGGTGTAATATTGTAGACAGCTCCATCAATGGATATTGTGCCATACCCGTTTTTAATAAGGATCAGCTCATTGAAGGAAATGCGACGCAGCGTATTGTCTTCAGACAATTGCCCGCTAATCTCCTCAACAGAAAATGAGTTCCTCAACGCAGGGTTGATATCAATGTTCAATATATGAGCCGTATGCATGAAGTGAAATTACGGAAATAAGTGCCTGGCAGGATATATAAACAATTGATAGTGCTATAGATATTCACGTACAAAAGACCTTCACCAGAAGGGGTGAAGGTCGTACATAACATGGAAATCAAGCATAGTGTTTGTTCTAATCAGGATATGGTATCCGTTATGTCTTTTGCCGGTTGTTGCTTTCCGGTAGGGGTAACGCCATTTGTATATATGATGCAAGGTTCACCTTTTTTCTGAATGTGGAAATAACCGAAAACGGGGAGAAAAAAGAAAACCGCGGGGATGCCGCGGCTTTTTTCTCTTGTTACAGATCTTTTAGCATCCATATGGTACAGGCAAAGTGCCCGGAATTGCCTAATGCCTTATCCAGGTGCCGGAAACCAGCTTTTTCATATATGGTTACAGCTTTGGCAAAATCAGGGAAAGACTCGAGGTATAACTGCGTATATCCCTGCTGTTTGGCGGCCACGAAGGTGTGCTCCATCAGCGCTCTGCCGATACCTTTGCCCCTGGCATCGCCGGAGAGATAATATTTTACCAGTTCGGCGCAGGCTTCCGGAAGGCCTGCTGTGGGAAATAGCCCGCAGCCGCCCAGTATCACACCGTCTTCCTCGGCAACAAAATATGCGCTGCCCGGCGCCTGGAACAGGTCGTACAATCTATCTGTTTCAGGATCGGAATAGACGGTTCCCACCTTTGGGATATCAAATTCTTCAAATGTATCCCGTACGATCTTCGCTAATGCGGCGTTGTCTGTCGTGGCAATATCTCTAATAGTGACTGGCATGGTGTTCGATGATTATCTGGATGCTTAATGATTCTTTCCGAAAGGTACTGAAAATGAGGATAAACAGTGTTATACCGGCAGCATCACTTTCCCGAACAACTTCTTGATCAGGTTGATCTCATCGGCATAAGCCGTCTTCTTGCGGGTGCCGAAGTATAATGTATTCTTCAGTTTAGTAGCGCCTTCCCACAATAACTTAATCTCTCCGTTTTCGATCTCTTTTCTGCAGAGGAAATCAGGTACTACCGCTAGTCCTTTTCCGCTTTTAAGGCAGCGTACAATGGAGTTTAGGTTGGGTACAATATAGTTGGGCCGGAAGTCAGGATGATGATTGAAATTCAGTTTCCAGAACCTGAACAGGTGTTCCATGTCGCCGGTGGTACCATACCACTTCTGTGTTTTCAGCCAATCCTCAATAATTGCTATGTTTTTCCCTTTAGCCAGTTTGTTGAATGACTTTGCATCTACCTCGTTGCCTGCAACCAATACGATCGTTTCAGAGGAAAAGGCTTCATGATCAATATTACCAGAAGTGCCTTTCTGTGGTGTGATGATCAGGTCAAGAATACCTTTATCGAGATTATCCAACATTTCAGGATAATCCCCAAAACGGATAATGACATTGAACGGCAATGTGGAGATATACTGTTCCAGTGTGATCTGAAAGGTTTCAAAGCACATTCCGACACTGATGGTAGGCGTATGTTTCTCTGTACTTTTCTGAAAGTTCTTTTCAGCGTCTTCCAGCTTATTGAGCGGTTCAATAATGAAGTTGTAGAAGACCTTTCCTTTTTCAGTAGGCACCATTTTCCTGCCCGTTCTGTCGAATAATTTATATCCCACATAGCTTTCCAGCGAGCTTAAATGCAGGCTGACACCAGGTTGTGAGATGAACAGGCTTTCCGCTGCGCCGGTTAACGTACCTGTTTTATATATCGCTTTAAATGTTCTGTACCATTCAAGATTGACCATATCAGTACTATTAGAATTCTGATACAAAGGTATGATTTAACTTGTTTTAATAATACTGCTACTGAAGGTACTTTTGCCTTGTCAAAAAGAAAATAGCACACTATGACAAAGGTATTTATCATCAATGGAGGTCAGCAGTTCGGCCATTCCGGTGGCCGGTTCAACGAGACCATTTCAACAGCTACCGCTGAATTTTTCCGTAACACGCCTGGTTTTGAAGTTAAAACCACCAATATCAATCATGACTACGATCTCAAAGAAGAGGTCGCAAAATATACATGGGCCGATGTGGTGATCTATCACACGCCCATCTGGTGGTTTCAGCTGCCGCACGGTTTCAAGCAGTACATAGACAAAGTATTCACAGAAGGGCATGGAACAGGTATCTATCACAGTGACGGACGTTCTGCTGCTAATCCTGCCATCAACTATGGGACCGGTGGAATGCTACATGGTAAAAAGTATATGGTAACCACTTCGTGGAATGCGCCTAAGGAAGCGTTTACGCTGCCTGGTGAATTCTTTAAAGAGACGAGTGTGGATGAAGGGATACTGTTCGGTTTTCACCGCATGAATGCATTTATCGGACTGCAACCTTTACCCGGCATGCATTTTCACGATATAGAAAAGAATGCGGATGTAAAGAGAGATCTGGGGCAGTACCGGCAGCATCTGGAGAATGTATTTACAAATCTGAATTAATGTAAAATGGAATGGCAGGCGCACGTAACGCTTCCCGGGCATAACAGCATGTACAAGCCATGAACCTGCAATTATCGGCGGATGATGTTGGATTTATCAACAGGGAACCTGAGAAGGTATATACGGAATAGCGGTATAGAAAGGAAATGCTAAATAACTAATATGTACTTTTTGTGAGGAGTTTCCGATCCTGGTAACTAAAGTTGCCAGGATTTTTTTATATTTCAGGTAATGTAATGTCAACCTGACCCATAAAAAGTATGTAGATGAAGACCACCAATTATTACAATACATTCATTGAAGTTGCGGAAGACTGCCCTGTAAACGCTGCTGAAGTGCCCCCGATGAGAGGAGAAAAGACTATTGCCAATATTGAATTTGAATTGTTGATCGATAACCCTTACGAGTTTACTTCCGACGATGTGCTTTTCCATGCCCACGCTGCAAAACATCATTTGAAAACCAAAGAATTTGATGCAGAAAGAGAGCAGTTCTTTTCTAAAGGACAGGCTTGTTTCCGAGCCTCTCCGCTTACCAAGCGCTATGGCTGGGGGGCTCATTTCGATGCAGAAGGAAGGATGGCGATCTATGCAGTAGAATCCGACGAATACCAGCGATTCTCAAAAGACAGAAGCCTCGCCCAGGTGAAAGCCATGCGTTCCAAAAAGGCATAATTATATTATGTTTTTTTGAAGGATGATTAAAGAGAAACATATTTATATACGCTGAGTGCGGAAAAAGAAAAAGCGCTCCGTCAGGGGCGCTTTTCGTAGGTACAGGATTACATAGGGCAGCTTATAGCTTGATAAACTTGAACTTCCTTATATCTCCCGGACGGGTTTCTACCAACATGATATACATGCCGCTGGCGAGGCGGGTGATAGGCATGGTGATAGTTGTCTGACCCGTAGGAATGTTGTACTGCTGGATGGAATATTGCCTGCCGGAAACATCCGCCAGTAATATCCTGTATTGGGCAGCCTGCGTAACTCCCTGTACATGCAGATTGATAACGTTGGTAGCCGGCACCGGATAAATGTACATATCGCGCGCGGTCAGTTTAACAGTGTCTGAATAAGCGAAACTGTTATCATTACTTACCAGCTTTAAGCGGTAGTAAACGTTACCAAATTGGGCTGCAAGGGCAGGAAATTCCAGATCTTCGTACTTGTAGTAGAAAGAACCGTTACTATTGGTTGCCTGTTGTGTATTGATGAGGGAAAAGTCTTTATTGTTTGTACTTCTTTCCAGTTCGTAATGCAATAACCCTTCTTCATTTCTTGTTCTCCATTCGAGGAATGCATTACCTCTCTGCAGACTGCCGGTGAAAGAGGTCAGGAACAGCAGTTGAGGAGACAGGAGATTATTCAGCTGGTATTTTACCACACCCAGATCCGATGTTGCAAAATAGATATCTGCATGGTCTTCATAAAATTTGAAGTCTATGGATGAGGTACAGGAAATGTATGCCAGCATATCGGCTGTTACATTTGACCATTTGGCGCCCTTGTTGGTACTGAATGCCAGGCGGGTATCCGAAAAATTGCTGGAAAAAGAGGTGGCAATAATGTGTCCGTTTACAACATCCGAGTATGTTACCTTTCTCATGTCGGCATCAGATAATGATAATGTCCATTGATCGCCACCGTCTGTAGTCTGATAGATACCCCGTGTTGTTGCGACGGCCATTGCTTTTTCATCGAAAGGATTGGCTTTCAGGTCCCAGATCATATCATAATCTTCCAGATCCAGTCCCTGGGACTTTTCCCCCCAGGTCACGCCTCCATCCTGTGAGAGATATACCTTGCTGCCTGCAGCGATGCAGACGGTTTGTCCGCTGTTGCCATTAGGGACGAAGGCGGCTGTCATTAGACCATTGAATGTAACGGGCACAGATATGGCTTCGGGATTGGCTGCATCACTGAAATCGACCCGGAAAAGGGTAGAGAAGGACGAGTAATAGGAATAAGAGATCCAGTAACGATCTTTACTATTAGGGTCCCGCTGAATGAATCCCAGGCCTGTTGCAAACTGGTCGGAAGGCAACTGATTGAGTGTAGCGCCCAGGTCATCGCTATAAAACAGTTCGGCAGCATTAAAGAATCCGTCACTGGCCCTGAACAGGAAGATGCGCCCCGGTACGGTCGTATCTGGTATGACCTGCATTTCGCGCACATTTACCATGTCGTACGCCTGAATATTGTACGCGGTTGATTTGCTGGTGGTAAGGTTTTTAGAGATATACCCGCCCAGTACGGAATAATATAACTGCTGGTTGTTGCCATTGCTGCCCAGCGCTACTGATGAAGCTACGCAGAAAGGCAGTTTGAGCTGGGTGAAAGTTTTCCCTCCATCGGTACTATGCTGCGGCCAGGCATCTGAAAAGACCAGCAGGTCATTGCTGTTCTTTGGGTTGATGAGCAGGGAAGTGCCATAGTAATATACCGTTGATCTGGGTTGAAAGGTGGTAGACGTCCAGTGTGCACCTCCATCGGTGCTTTTCAGTATCTCATTCTCATCTGTTATCCAGAGGTTCCTGTTATTGCCCGGATCGTATACAATCTGAACGATATTGTCCAGTGTCTGGTCGGTAAAGGTTACCGGCACCTGTTCAAAAGTTTTGCCACTATCCAGGGTATGAAAAAGCGCTTCCGGGCCTACACCAAAATTGATAGATGAACCGATAAAGAACTCTTTATGATCTTTAGGATTAAAGGCAAAGGCGGAGAATGATCCCTTGCCGGCCAGTTCTTCCCGCCAGGTATTGCCTTCATCTGAAGAAATGAACAGTCCTCCGTTCACTCCCTCGGAACCGAGACTTCTGGCGAGATAGATCTTTTTAGGATCGTCAGGGTGAAGGAAGGAGCTATTGATATGGACGCTGGCGTTCTCCCTGCTATAATAGATGCCAGACATATTTTCACCGCCGTCTTTGGTAAAATAGACTTCCGTGAACGGGGTAAAGCCGTCCATGTACTGGGTATTGATAACAGCTATCATTCCTTGCGGATCATAAATATCGTAGGATACTACCCATGCACCGAGGTAGTGATCCGGTGTAATATAGTGCCTGATGGTAGCTTTGGTTTCCAGATCGACTACATACAGGCCACTCATTGACATATCGGGGGCTCTGGCAGCGAAAGCAAATGATTTGTTGCCAGGCAATAGTTTGAATGATGTTATCTGGGTAGCACTGTTCTCAAAGGAATAAAAGATCTCCCAGCTATTGCCCCGGTCATTGGAGACCATGATATGGTTGATCAGGCTGATAGCATATAGTCTTTCCGGTACTGAGGGATCTTGTATAACGTTCCATAGCTTCCCATGGTCGCCGGTAGCTTCATAGGAAAACTGCTGGGCATTGGCTGAAAAAAACAGTAAGAATAATAAGTTGAAGAGTAAAAATTTTCTCATGTATTTTGGTCGATTGGGTGCTGTGTGAAAGTACCCCGCTTCTCCCAAAACGCATATGTAATTAACAGGACAAGGCCCGGACAAAGTGTGAAATTTGTCCTATAGCCCTGATAAATACTCAAAAAGTGAGGTATTATCAGGTAATTGCATCTTTTTGGTAATACGTTCCTTCCGTTTACGGCAACCTTCGGGAGTGATGTTCAGCAGCGACGCAATTTCCTTTGTATTCAGGTTCATGTATATGTACGACAGGAAGCGGACGTCGTTTGAGGTCAGGTTGGGATGGTTCTGACGGAGGGCGTTCAGGAATCCCTGGTTCACTTCCTGGAAATGGGTGCTAAAGTCGTCCCATTCATCGTCGGTCCGCAGGTAACTTTTGAGCTGGGAAATATGCCTCGTACTATCCTTACTTAAATCAGGCATTTTGGAAAGGGTGGTGATGATCTCGTCGATCAGCTCATTTCTGCCGGAGAGGTATAAGGCTTTGGCAGACAGCTTGCGGTTCCGGATCTCGATCTCGTTTTTCAGCCTTTCCTGTTCCAGAAGGGCGGCGGTTTCTTTCTCTTTCAATTGTTCTTCCAGCAGTAGCTTCTGGCTCTTTTCATTTTCAAATTCCAGGGCCATGATCTTGTGGCTTCGTTCAGCGATCACTGCTTTCTGACGGTTTTCCACCGCTTTGATACGTATCAGCCAGATAAAAAAAGCGATGATAATGGCAATAAAGGCCAGGGCCGTATACAGTAAGCGGCGCTGGCTGGTGAGCTGGGCCTCATTCAGGGAAAGGGTATGTTTTGAGTTCAGCAGCTCAAATTTCAGCTTACTGTTTTCAAATTGCTGACCGTTCTTGATGATATTGATAGAATCCCGGAAACGCAATACAGAGTCTTTATCGGCCAGCGCCAGGGCATAGGCGTGGCTCTTAAAGTGGATGTCAGACAATGTCTGGTAGGCCTCAATCTTTTCTTCGAGGTTGGGAGATCGGGCCAGGGCTTCGGTGGCAAAGAAAATGGCCTGGTCCAGGTTATTCTCCTTCAGTTTCACCGAGGCCAGCAGGGTATTGATGGTAATCTGTTCATCCCGGTAACCTGAATCGCGGGCTGTTTTGAGCAGCTTTGTGGCCAGGTGGTCAGCTTCGGTGGTATTGCCCTCCTGGAATTGGTTCTGGGCATAGGAGTATTGTGCGCCCAGCAATCTCCGGGCATCATTCTGCAGGTAAGCCGTCGCTTCCCGGAGGTAATCCCGGGCTTTTTCCAGCTTATGCGTTTCATTGTGTACAATACCCAGGTTTAAGGCGTAAATACCAATCCTGATCTTATCGTTTTTTTCTTTGGCGATGTCGTAGGCCTTCAGAAAGTATTCTTCGGCTTTATCGAAGTTTTTTTCCTTGGAGTAGAGGATGGCGATATTGTTCAGGACCGTCATTTCCAATGTGGCATCCTTTTCCTTCATGGCGATGTTGTATGCGCTGAAGAAGTTCCGTAAGGCCTCGCCATAGTCCAGCATGAAATAGTAGGTCAGGCCGATATTGTTAGTGGCCAGGAATAATTGCTTCTGCCAGTGGTTTTCGGTAGAAAGGTGCTGTGCTTCTGTGAGCAGGGTAATAGCCGGAGCGAACTTTTTGGCAAACATAGAATCTATGCCTCTTTTGATGAGGGAATCACAGTAAGGCTTGCCGTTAGGATGAGCATACAGACTGGAGAATAGGAAGATTCCGGTTATTAGTAAATACTTTAAATGCTTCATTGATGCAAGAGGGTGGCTTGGAATACAGATTTTGGTTGGCAGCCCGCCTACGGCGGATGGTTTGAAAATAGTAAAAAATAAATAAAGCTGCTATATGGCTTGCAAGTTTGATCCTGGCTTGATGTTAAAAATATGCCTCCCGGGAGAGGATTTTCAGCCCTGTATGCATGTTGTATACAACGTGCATATGACCAGCATTATCCTCCGTTCTTCCTCCGTTCTTCCTCCGTTTTTCCTCCGTTTTTAACGGAAGAAGAACGTAAGGATATCCTGATCATATGCAACTCATATACTGGCTATATGAAAGACGTAACCGGCTTTACTGCAAATGACGAAAGGGTCTTATCACGGGATTAAGGGCCTTTATGTCAGGATTAAGGGCTTTCGTATACATCGTTTAAAACCACATTGAGATCTTTCTTAACATTGCATTGTGCGTCATGGATAACGGTGCAGCGTATTAATAAACCTCAAAATCAACTGAAATGAAATGGATTTATTTGTTCCTGCTTTACGTGGGTATAACGTTTATTATAACAGAATGTTACAATATGTTCCGGTTGTATAATGTGCCGGCTGATTGTCTGTTATCAAAAGGGGGGGATGTTTTCGATACCGGAGCGGCTTTTAATGAGGCTTTGCTGTTGAGGGAAATAAAAAACGTCCCATCGGTAGATGAGACGTTTTCATGTTGTATGCAGAAGATTTTTCTATGAAGGCGTGTCTGTTGATGTTGTGATGGACTTGAGGGTGAATTTAGCAAGTTCAATATTGGCTGTAGTGGCATCCGGAGAAAAAATAAGATTACCTAATAATTGTCTGGCTGCTTCTTTCTCACCTTTATCGTTCAGGATTATTGCCTTATTGATCAGCAGGATTCCTTTGGTCTCAGCATCAGGTGATTTTGAAAGTCCCTGTTCTATAGCAGCTAAGCGTTGGGAGTTGTCTGTTAATAATGAAGCCAATTCTTTCCACGCGGGGGCGAAGCCAGGTACTTTTTCTGTTATTAATTTTGCAATTTCTATTTTTTGGGCTTCATCTTTAGCCCATTCTATCTGCATATAAGCAGTATAGAGTCCTTCAGGGAATCTGCCTGACTTTTCTCCTTCAAGTGCATATATTGCGGTCTTTGTGGTGAAAAATCCTTTGGGTACCAGTTCATCTGCTTTTTTATAAAACTTCAACGCATTTTCGGCATCTCCTTTTAGGAGATATGTGAATGCAAGATCATAGGGAGGATATGCCCATGTTGGAGCCATCTGGATAGCTTGTGTAAGCTGGGAAATGGCTTCATCATATTTTCCGGCTTCTCCGGCTTGCCTCGCGGCCTGATGTAGGCTAACTGCTTTTTCATCGATGGATGTTTCCATTTTTGTTTCATAGTTTACCTGTCCGGTAGCGTCTGCAAGCTCTGAGGCGTACAGAGTATGTCCGAGACTGTCTTTAAAAATAAGTTGTGTTGTTGCCGGATCGGCGCTTTTATTATTTGGCTGACACGATATGATTGTCAGCAAACTGAGGATGCAGGCGATGGATCGCATAGCGGTAATAATATATCGTATAGGGTATAATGTGAGATGTGAAGGTAGTTAATAAGACGGGATTATAAGGAGGCTTAAAATAAAATATAAATAGTAGTCTGAGATTCTTCAATATTTGATTTAACGATGTGACATTATGTTGAGATCTGCAACATAGATAACGCCAGCTTTTCGCAGGTACCTGTGAATGAATAATTGCATTGTCAAACAAGAATAATGATTACGATAAATTTTGAAGAAACTTTTGAGCCTACATTTATGGAAAGTGATTTCTCTATGATGACTTTTAATTCGCCTCAAATCGATGGCTCAATTGTACCAATAATAGTAAAAATTGATCCACATCCTGATCCTTATTTGCCCGGTGTATATAATCTTGGTTTTGGCCCATCTGACGGCCAAGGAGAGTTCAGTGACGATATACGTCTGCGGCATGAGAATATAGGTAAAGTATTTTCAACCGTTTTATTTCATGGGTTAACCTTCTTACAGGAAAACCCTGAATTAATTTTGGGAATAGATGGCTCTGATGATCTTAGGGCTACTTTGTATCATCTTATGGTAAAGTCAAATCGTGTTTATTTAAGTGAGTTTTTTGTTATAATAGGAGTGGACTGGTACGTCAGAGTGTTCAGAGACGGGAATTATGAACTTGATGCTGATGGAAATTTACTATCTAAACCTAAGTCGGAACAGTTTGATTATGAACGCACAAGACATGATCTTTACAGATATTATATGTTCCATCTTAAATAGACCAGTGAATAAAATTTTACTAATTATTTGATTATATTTGTATTATGAATCAGAAAATACAGAAAAAAATAGATCAGTATAAAAAACTCGCAAAAGGGAAAATAGCTGATGCTGTAACTGTTCAAAAGAGCAGGCCTCAACGTATTGATGGTTTGTCAAAAGTTATACGCTCACAAAAGGACGCCGATAACTTTATGGCAGAGCTCAACAGTATTATTAAGAGAGCCAGATAATTTACTTATAAATTTTATAAAAAAGGACGGATAATTCCGTCCTTTTTTATTGCGCAATAAATATTCATCAATGCATCGGCACATCTGTCAGATCTTTACCGGCAATCACATTCCTCAGCTCAGGGCTCTCTTTCTTTTCACGTGTCAATACCTTGTAGGTGATAATGATACTGAGCAGCATACACACAGCCCCAATTAAGAAGTGTATTCCAGGGAAGTGAAACGGTGCTTTATCTGTTGTGAAATAACTGAATGTGCTGTTCATGATCAGTGGACCTATAATAGTTGTCAGACTCATCAGACCGGTAAGAGCGCCCTGTAATTCGCCCTGCTGATTACGCGGCACATGTCCGGAAATAACGGATTGTATAGACGGACCGCAGATACCGCCCAGGCAGTAAGGAATCAGGAATGCAAACATCATCCAACCCTGTGTAGCGAAGGCAAAGAGGACCAATCCCAGTGTATAAAGAGAAAGACCAAGATAGATACTTTTTTCATTGCCGATCCTGGGGATGAGCACCCTGGTCAGTCCTGCCTGTACGGCTCCTACCAGTACACCCACTACAGCGAGGGAGATACCTACCATTTTCTCACTCCAGTGAAAACGGTAGATGGTAAAGAAGTTCCAGTTACCCTGTACTGACTGAGCACCCAGGTAGATAAGGAAAAAGCTGACGGCCAGTCCGCCGATCTCAGGATGTTGCGTGAGGAATTTCAGCGATCCGAAAGGATTTGCACGTTTCCATTCAAATGGACGGCGGTTCTCTTTACTCAGTGATTCCGGTAATATGAAGAGGCCATATAAGCAGTTCAGCAAACAGAGGCAGGCAGCAGCGTAGAATGGCGCCCTGATACCCCAGGTAGCCAGTAATGCGCCGAGAGCGGGCCCGAGCACAAAGCCAAGACCGAAAGCAGCGCCGATCATACCGAAATTCTTTGCTCTTGATGCTTCATCCGGGCTAACATCAGCAATATAGGCCGTGGCAGTGGTAAAGCTGGCGCCTGTCATACCGGCGATGACACGTCCTATGAACAGCCAGCCATAAGTTGGGGCCAGTGCCAGAATAATGTAGTCAATACCGAAGCCCAGCAGGGAAAACAGTAAGATGGGGCGGCGACCAAACCTGTCACTCAGATTACCTACTACTGGTGCAAAAATAAATTGCGTGATAGCAAAAACGGATAACAACAACGCGCCATAGGGACTGGCTTCGTTCACTGATATGCCTTTTAGCTGGGCAATCAGGTCAGCCATAACAGGGATAATCAATCCCCATCCCATGATGTCAATCAATAAAGTAATAAAAATAAAGCCAATTGCAGACTTTCTGGATGTATGCATAGAATTGAAATTGAGACTTGTGAAATAGAGTAATATGGCCTTCCGGGCAGGGTATTACATTAGCATGTATATGATGATATGGCATAGTAGCCACCTATGCATGTCATATACCTATCTGCAAAACGTGTTATTGTCGATGTTAATATGATTGTTGTTGATCTGTATTTGCATATACTGCTTCCTCTGACGCAAACTTAGTGCGAAATACTTAATATCAGGGGAGGCAAATACGCCAAATTACAGGGGTAGTTGCGTCAACGTGCATGGTTTCGCCTGGATGTTTCATAGTAACTATTTGATTGATAAGATATAACTAAATATGTTTATCAAGATTGAAACAGTATCTGTTTCATGAAGCAAAAGTAGTCAGAACAGCGGGGGAGTACAACCTGCTAAAGGTAAAGCTGTGGAAAAAACCGGTAAAAGCAGGAATTAGGTCGGTGAATCTGTAAGCAGGAAAACAGTTCCGTTTTTTACAATGTTGCCTTCAGCAATACCTTTATATTTGTATTGATGATTTTCAAAGAAATTCTTCCAGGCTCAAAACTGCAGCCATACATCAAATGCTTCTACTACTACGAATCTGATTCAGACAGGAGCTATGATGACATCGTGTTCCCCAGCGGAACGATGGAAGTGATCTTTAATTTAGGAACAGGCAACTGGCGGTCAAAAGAGGGCGATGCCTTTTATACAACGCCGCCTGTTGAACTCTGGGGCCAGATAACAAAACCGTTGGCCATACAGTCAGTTGGCCGGAATATTATGCTGGGCTTTAAATTTTATCCCCACTCGGCCGCTTATTTTTTTGACGGGCAGGTATCAGCATTTAATAATAAAATTATTGATGCCGGTGATGTATTAGGCCCCTCATTAAGAACATTGCATGATAAGTTGCTGGAAACGCCTGACCTGCAGGCAAGGGTGGCATTGATGGAGACTTATTTATGGCAGAAACTGGCTGCATCAGAGAAGAGGCATAACAAGATCCGCTTTGTTGGAGATATTGTGCATTATCTCAAAAAGAATTACAGCGATGATAATATTGTTTCCTTATCCCATCGCCATAATATATCTACACGGTATCTGAATATGTTGTTTTCAGAATATACCGGCTTAGCGCCCAAATTATTTTATAAAATAAACCGCTTTCAGCACAGCCTGAACCTTATTTCCCAGCAGGAGGAAAAGCTTACCAGCATTGCTTACAGTTCAGGATATTTTGACCAGGCGCACTTCATTAAAGAGTTTAAGCTTTTTACCGGCGTTACCCCCAATACTTTCGCTAAACAGGCTTCACCTATTAACCAGGTACTGGCCGGCAGTTAATCTTTTCCGTTTTATACAATTTGTACTTGTCTTGCTGTGATAGTTTTGCTATTAAATAACTGGCAAATCAAATACATCAATTCAAAATAATACAGATTATGAAAAACAGATTTGACGAATTTTTAGCACTGCATCACAGCGATGATTTGTTGCGTATTGGAAATGTATGGAATGCACAGAGCGCTAAGGTATATGGAGCGCAGGGCTTCAAGGCAGTGGGAACATCCAGTGCAGCAGTGGCAGCATCCCTGGGTTTTTCCGACGGAGAGGAAATGGCCTTTGAAGATTATTTATTCGTTGTTCAACGGATACTCGCATCCACCAATGCGATAGTAACGGTGGATATCGAAGGAGGATATGGTCGCACGGCAGAAGAGATCAGCAGTAATATCAAACGTTTATATGAGGCAGGCGTGTCTGGTATTAACATAGAAGATTCTGTTGTAACCAATGGAGAAAGACATATCATAGATGCAGGAGCGTTTGCAGAGAAACTGCGGCAGATGATGGAACTGCTCAAGAGGGACGGTGTTAAAATGTTTGTCAACGTAAGGTCGGATAGCTTTTTACTCGATATGCCCAATGCATTGAAAGATGCGCTTGGGAGAATAGCGCTTTACCAGGAAACCGGTGTGCATGGATTGTTTTTCCCCTGCATCAACAAGATTGCGGATATTAACAAGATCACTGCATCGTCAAAATTGCCTGTAAGCGTGATGTGTATACCTGGCCTGCCATCGTTTGATGAGTTACAAAAGGCTGGTGTAAAAAGAGTAAGTGACGGACCGTTTTTGAACATGCACATTTACAAGGAACTTGAAGACACCATCTCAAAGATCAGGTCAGAAAATAGCTTTGCCAGTCTGTTTTAACAAACAGTACTATTTATCCCCTGTTACAGACATCTGATAATCTATAACAGGGGATAATGTTATGAAGCGAAAAACAGATCATTCACATAGAAGATAAATTCCTTGTCCCGGTCTCCTGCCGGCAATTTACCCGATGATCGCGAGCGCGGTTGCAAACCGAGGGGTACGCATCTGATGCACCGCCTCATTCAGCAGGGCTTTCCCATACATTAGCTGGCCTTCATAAGTAGCCAGGGATATTTTACCGGCTCCCATCTGTGCGCCAAACTCTCTCACCGTAATGCCTTCCATCTCCGGGTTATGAACATGATCCTCCGGCTTACCCTTGGCAGCAAGCTGGAACATCAGCATAGAGTAAATGATCCTGCCCACCTGGCGCATGATATAAAAGCGGGCTAGTTTATAATCATCTGTAGCGCCATCAAAGTATGTATCAAGGAATGCTTTTTCCTGTTCTTCGCTATACACAAAGAAATTGGCAGCATTGGCCAGATCAATATACCGGTCGTTTAAAGAGGAAACGTCCCAATCGATGATCCAGATCCTTTCTCCATCGCATAAGACATTGCTGGGATTCATGTCGTTATGGCTGAATACTTTTTCCTGATCATTCCAGGGATATTTGCTTCTGATGGAATCATAGTTGCTGAAACATTCATCGAATACAGGACCTGACAGGATATTGCTTTTCCTGAAGCCGGCTATTATACCGTCAATAGTTTCCCGCAGATCATTGTTACCTGCCTGATAAGGTACACTATGAATGGCCTTGATCATTGCAGCCAGTTCCTGTGGCAATCTTTCAGGGCCGAAAACAGTGCGTACAGGTTTGTTATTAACAAAACCGCTGATAGAAACGCCATTTGCCGTATCGTGGTAGTGCAGGGGAGGAGCAATACCTGCATCTGCCGCCAGTTTCAGGTTGGGTGAGAATGAAGCCGCTTTATCCAGTTTCAGCACATAGGGCTGGTCGTTGACGACGATTTTAAATACAGGCGCTGCTGAAAGTCCGCCGGCCAGCGGCACAATATCACTAACGCCGGAGGTTCCGAAGGTCTGCTGCAAAGCCGTTTCAACTGCAGCTGTGAGAGGGGCAGGGATGTGTTGGGATAGTGTCTGTGACATATAGCATGGGTTTAAATGGTAGTTCCAAGCAGTTTAAAGAGTGCGGTAAGTGATTGATTCCTGGTGATCTCTGCAGGAACAATTTCTTTAGCAATGGCGTTAGCAGTTTCTTTTGCTTCCTCATACACCCGTTTGCCTGCAGCGGTCAGCACGGCATAACTTACACGGGCATCTCTTTCACTGGCTTCTCTGCTTACCAGGCCTGTTTTTTCCATAGGCAATAACATACGGGTAATGCCTGAAGCGGTAAGACCAACCTTTTCCGCGAGGTCCGTACGCCGTAGTCTTTCACCGGGGGCCTGATGCAACAGGTAGAGGATCATAAAATCGGTAAAACCTATGCCGTGCACACTTAACCCGTCAAACCTGCGGGACATTATCGCCTGCATTTTTGCCAGGTTCATTAGTAACTTCAGAGAATGGTTTATTGTTGACATATACTTGAGTATTCAAGTATTTCAAAGGTAAATATATTTTCCGGATTACAAACAACATGCTGGAGGAAATCGGGCTATGGAGCGTTTGGGAAAGCTGGTATGGGGCGCTGCCGTCTTTGCAGGTGGCCATACCAGCATGTGAATGAGGATCTGATTAATTTGTCAGGGCTTTAGACGTATTACTCAAAATCTGCGGAAATGGATGTGCGCTTCCATGCTTCCAATTCTGCAGTCATATCCGCAAGTTTTTCGGATGCCCGCTTGTAGGCGTCTTGCCCGAGGTATAAATGAAGTGGAGGCTGTTCACTTTCTGCGAGCTCAATTAATATGGCTGATGCTTTATCGGGGTCGCCGGACTGCTTGCCATTATTTGTCAGATAGCGCTCCCTGGTAGATTTAACCGCTTTATAACCTTCTATGCCGCTTTCAATATTTGCCAGGGAATTCTCTGTAAGAAATCCGGTACGAAAACCAGATGGTTCTGCAACGGTTACCTTGATACCAAATTCTTTAACATCCAGTGCAAGCACTTCCGAAAATGCTGCCAGTGCAGCCTTGGTAGCCGAATAAACAGACCAGCCAGGCGCTCCTACAAATCCTGCAACTGAACCAATGTTGATAATGTAGCCTGACTGTTGCTTGCGCATAACAGGCAATATGCTCTTTACCACGTTGACTGCAGCCAGTACGTTCACATCAAAAATCTTCCTGATATCCTGTTCGGCAATTTCTTCCACGACACCCATCATGCCATATCCGGCATTATTAACGAGAACATCAATGCGGCCGAATGCAGCAATTGTTTGCTGAACAGATTCATTGATACAATCCGGGTTGTTCAGATCAACGCTCAGCGGAAGAAAACGCTCAGCATCGATCAGTTCTACGGCTGCTTTTAAGGTTTGTGCGTTACGGGAAGTCGCTGCCACGCGGTAACCAGCTTCAAGCAGTTTTTTAACAAGGGTGAGCCCCAATCCCTGTGAGGCACCTGTTACATACCAGACTTTTGCATTGTTCATAGCTTTTCGTTTTAGAAGTCAGGGCTGGTTAAGCGGTTACCCTGGCAATACAAAGGTGCGAAGGAATTATACAGCAATTGCGTGATGTACGTCACATTTGAACAAACGACTGCTCCCTGATCAATGATGAGTTAACAGCGATGTGGTCTGTTAAATGTTTTTATATCATTATTATAATATAAGGGTATAAATCATCTTATTTTAGTAATACCAGCCAGCCATCTATTTTTGCTTTATCAAAAGAGATACTACAGTATTATGAAAATTCATTTAACAGCCATCATCAGGGCAAAAGATGAGTACAGGGACGAGGTTGCCGCTGTATTACAGAATATGGTACTGCATACCCGCAATGAAGAGGCTTGCGAACTTTACAGTTTACACCAGGGTATTGAAGATAAAAGTGTGTTTACCTTTTATGAAATATGGAAAAGTAAGGAAGGGTTGGATGTTCATAACCAGCAACCATACATCAAAGCATTTGGCGAGCTTGTGGAAGAGAAGTTGCAGGAAAAACCGATTGTTTTATCAACAGTTTTAATATAGGGAATCCCATCCGTATCAGGAATGGGTAGGGTGTTGCCTGCTGATAATACTTACTTAATCTCATTAGGTAATGTTGGGATAGGAGAGACTTTGCATCAGCTCTGGAGCAGATGCTCCCGGTAGCTCAGCTGGCTGTTTAGTGCTACCCGCATCTTCAGACCTCTGATCAACATAGAGCATCCGTAAACGGAGGTCGCCACACCCATCCCAATACCAACAAATGTGATGACCCAGGAATGAGATAATAGATTGTAGATGGAAAATATTATTCCACACACAGCTATAGCTGTTGACCAGGAAGCCAGGTAATAATCCTGGGTTCCGCTTTGCCATATTGCGGGACATAGTAGGTGACCCTTTCGCTGCTGTAGAAATAACGGGAGTCTATATAAAGGATGGTGGAGTGCTAATGAAACGTGCTTTCAAATTGTTTTTATAAATCAGGCTGTCAGGACATTTGCTCTTTTCCAAGTACTTTCAACATTTTTGCATGCTCCATCAAGGCCCGCCAGAAAGTATGCTTTACATGATAAGGTAATCCAAAATCCTCAGCAGTTTCCTTTACAATAGGTGCCAGTTTCCTGTAATGAATATGACATATATTCATAAACAGATGGTGTTCTATCTGAAAATTGAGACCTCCGATAAACCACGAGAATAACCGGCTATAAGGTGCAAAATTTGTTGAATTAGTCAATTCGTGAATGGCCCAGCTATCCTTGATGTGGCGTTTACCATCTTCAACTATCGGCTCAGGAAAGGTAGAATCAGGCATAATATGAGCTGGCTGAAAAATACATGCAAGCATAAAGCCGGCTGTAAAATGCATAATTACAAACCCTGTCAGCACGAAATACCATGCTTGACCAGAGAATAAAAGTGGCAACACCAATACATAGCCATAATAGAACATTTTGTACCAGGTAATATGAAAAATGGCCTTCCTTAAGGATACTTTTTGTTTCACGAGCAGATTACGCCGTTTATAGCGAATTGCCTGCAGGTAATCTTTTACAGTCATCCAATACAGTGTCATGCACATATAAAAAAACCAGGCATACAGATGCTGATAACGATGAAACCAATACCATTGCTGTCTGGGCGAGAGACGTAAAAGCACTATACTGTCAATGTCTTCATCAAGGCCATCTATATTTGTATAAGTATGATGCAGTAAATTGTGCTGGATCTTCCAGTTAACACTATATCCGCCAATTACTTCGAGAATATGTCCTAATAAAGCATTAACTTTCTTGTTAGGAGAATATGCGCCGTGGTTGGCATCGTGCATAACGGAAGTCCCAATTCCCACGATGCCACATCCCATCAGTAGCCAGAATAACCAGAATAGTAGAACGTTTTCAGCTCCAATGCTGCTGATTATCAAAATATAGGGAACCAGGTAAACAAGTATCATAACTATTGTCTTTCTCCACATACCAGCATTGGCGTATGGAGAAATTCCGGTGGTCTGAAAGTAATCCTGGACTCTGGCATTGACCGAATCAATAAAACTGCTGTTTCCTTTTGAGGCGAATCGAACTATATTTGTCTTTGTGACGCTCATATAATATGTTTATAAGATATTGAATGGAGGTTTACATCCAGGGCTAACACTCTCTCTAAAGGTCGACTTTTTTTGCAGCAATGATTTTTATTTATTAAATGGAAACAACAGGTAAGACCACTGGAATCTGGCTTATGGAATGGCTATTCGGAATACCTGCTGCAACAAAACTTTAATTCAAGCCTGATGGTTGCCGGAACAACTGCCAGAAAAATTATACATGCTGCCGGTGGAGATCTGGAAGTTGAAAGCATACCCGGCAAGGGCAGTAAGCTTATTATCTATTTTAAAGTTTTATAACTTTTACTTCCATTTTTGTAAGTACTACATTTCCAAAGTGACTGGCAAAAGCAACATCAGCCGCATCCCGCCCATAGGCCATAATAATGCGTCCCCCTACGGGGTCTGGCATTAAGGCATCAAAGATATACCAGCGGTCGCCTACAAAAGCCTCAAACCAGGCATGTAGGTCCATTGGTTTTAAATCATACAGGTATCCCACCACCATGCGGGCAGGTATATTCATGCTACGGCAAAGTGCTATAGCTACGTGAGCAAAATCCCTGCATACCCCCGTTCTGCTTTGCAGTACATCTACCGCAGATGTAGAACTATTCGTAGTACCGTATTCACGGGAGATGTTATGATAGCACCACTGCCGGATCGCTCCCACCTGTGAATAACCTGATTGTATCCCCATTGTGATCTGCATAGCCAGTTCAGCTACCTTGTCTGATTCGCAATACCTGCTGGGTAGCAGAAATTGTAATACATCATCTGGAAGTTCTTCTACAGGTTTATATCCGGCATCTGTATCTACATCAATATTTGCATCACACTCAGCAATAACGCGGCTCTCAAGTATAGTAGTGCCAGCCGGAATAATGATACGCTGGCAGATATTGCCATACCCATCTATATATTCACTCACCGGCAATTGAGGTGTAGTTAAAAACGCTTCCTGCCTGATAGACTGTGCAGGCCCGCTTTTGGAACGTAGCATGAAAATACTGGTAACGGGATCATCTGCATACATTTCGAAATAGGAGGAGGCTTGTAAGAGCATGTTAACTGGGTGCGTTTAATATTGTTCAATGATATTAATAGTACCAAATATATCCCTATCCTGCCGTAATTACGAGGATTGTCTCAATTCCTTTTTATTCCGGGAAAAGAAACTCAGGCACTATCTGATTTACGTATTCCTCAGCGTTCGCTGATCACAGGACCATTTTAGGAGCACCTTACAATAGTATTTCAGACCAATTAATAAAATCATATTTAGCGCTTTACTGTGGTAAAACGACAAAATATATCGAATTAAAAAGCCTTCAAA
This sequence comes from Chitinophaga sp. CF418, assembly GCF_900142925.1. Classification (GTDB taxonomy): domain Bacteria; phylum Bacteroidota; class Bacteroidia; order Chitinophagales; family Chitinophagaceae; genus Chitinophaga. Next base: position 380,023 of record NZ_FRCN01000001.1, on the reverse strand, counting down.
TCCAAAGACCTGAAGGCTTTACTTTTTGATGCGGGCTGGGAGGAACAAGCTTCGAACCAGTTCGCAGATGATTTATGCCGGATATTGCATTTTGTTGCCCGGTTTTGTCCAAAAAATCACATTAGTCAAACTACAATTTAACGCCAACCTAATCCAGGTGCAACATGCTTCAGGATAGAGGATAGTATGTGTACATTGTAGTCGACCCCCAACGTATTGGGTATCGTCAAAAGGAGTGTATCCGCTTCCTGAATGGCTTCGTCCTGCGCTAATTCCCGGATGAGCTGATCCGGTTCTCCTGCATAGCTTCTCCCAAAAATGGCGCGTCTATCATTTTCGATAATACCTGTTTTATCCCCTCTGTTGGTTTCCTGCCCAAAGAAATATCTGTCCTGATCATTCATCAATGCAAAAATAGACCGGCTCACCGAAACCCTTGGTTCGCGCAGATGTCCTGCTTTTCTCCATGCTTCTTTGTACAACCTGATCTGTTCTGCTTGTTGTACATGGAAAGGCTTCCCACTTTCGTCAAATTTCAAGGTAGAACTCTGCAGGTGCATTCCGTTTTCGGCGGCCCAAATAGCTGTAGCATTAGAGGCAGCTCCCCACCAAATACGTTCCCGCAATCCTTCGGAGTGGGGTTCTAACCGTAACAACCCCGGTGGATTAGGAAACATCGGGAATGGGTTTGGTTGGGCAAATCCAACACCTTTGAGTTTCTCCAGGAATTGCAACGCTTTATTACGTCCCATATCTGCGTCTGTTTCTCCTGCAGCTGGTTCATATCCAAAATAACGCCACCCATCGATCACTTGTTCCGGCGAACCTCTACTGATTCCCAATTGCAATCGCCCGCCCGAAATCAAATCAGTGGCGCCCGCATCTTCCAGCATATAGAGGGGATTTTCATAACGCATGTCAATAACACCTGTTCCAATCTCTATCTTGTTTGTTTTGGCGCCGATAGCCGAAAGCAAAGGAAATGGAGATGCTAACTGAGCCGCAAAATGATGTACCCGAAAATATGCACCATCTAAACCGATTTCTTCGGCAGCAACGGCTAAATCAATGGACTGAAGCAGTGTGTCACTCGCTGTACGGGTTTTATAGGTTGGATGATTGGACCAATGTCCGAACGATAAAAATCCTATTTTCTTCATAAGTCCTTTTTCTAGTAAAATACCTTTACAAAGGTAGATATTATAGCATTACCAGGCAGCAGGAGAAGATTGCAAGCTTTAAAGCCTGCAATTAATCCAAGACTATATGAGAAAGCGCTGCCAAACAGGTCATTAACAATCTATATTAATTGGACTGGTATATAGCATCTAGGTCCGCTTTCAAGATTTGCCAGTCACGTTGCAAGCCATTTTTTTTACAGAAATCACCCAATTGTTTCAGCCTGCGTTTATTGTCGTATGCGATATTCCAGAATAGTTTTTTCTGACAGTCAGAACAAAGGCGGAGGGGATTTCGGTCAGTTTCCACCAGGCCATTGGTGCCATTCATCACACAGCTGGCATATAGGCAATGATGTAAGGAAAACATATGTCCTATCTCATGTGAAGAAATGTTTGCCAATCTCCTGAGGCAATTTTTATAATTAGCGGTATCCAGGTGACCATCCTGTAAACGGTAAATAGAAGAAACGCCTATCCGCTTTGTATACGATGCCAGTCCGAATACATAGTTCCAGTCATTTTTGGGATAGAGATCTTTTGCACTGATGGCCATGAGTGCTATACCATCGGAGGGACATTTGTCTTTTAGCAGACTATCCAGCAGGTAAGGGGCAAGTAGCTGTGTATGCCCGTCATGCCCTCTGGATGGAACGGCTGTAATAGCGCTATCGGCAATGGCTGACAGTAACACGGTTCGCATCTGAAAGAAAATTTCCACGTACTCCCTTACCTGCCTCAATGCAGTTTGCTGAAGTAGGGTGAAATCACCTACAGGCATGAGGTAAATAGTGGAATGATTGGCTCCCTGCCTTACAGGATTACACTTTTTATAAGCTTTCAGGTCTTGTATTTTCTCTTTATGTGAATAACGCCAATCACCTTCCTGTGGTGCGGCCAGCGCAATATCATTGTCCTCAATAGCATTGAAATAGGCTGAGTCGTGCGTGATTGCCGGATCCTCGTTGGTACAGGAAACAAAGAAAAAAGTTAGGATGAGGTATAATGCAGGTGCTGTTAAAGGGAATGATCTACATGGTATTGTCATATAATAGTGATTGAGAAAGTGAAATTATGATAGCAAATGACCATCTGCCATAGGATCTCATCTTTAAGATGAAGAATTTTTACTTTTCCATAATCCTGGTACATCCGGATTTTTTGTCCGCTCATCGTATATTTCAAAATCGGCTGTAAAAGTTCTTTGCAAACGCTATATAGGATTTCATGTTTGGTTGCGGGATAATAAAAATCCTAAGTGATAGTGTAGGAACTGGTATAAAGGGGGGCTATAAAAAAAGGCTTCAAATCTTTCGACTTGAAGGCTTTTTTCCTTGCGGGCTGGGAGGTCAGGAAGAATTATAGGATAAAATAAATACTTTGAGAACAGCAACGCGTACTAATAAGGTTATTTTTTTGACTATGATCACTACTTTTGGAATAGTGAGAAACATATATGCTAATGGTATAGTTCAAAATAGTTTAACCATGGATGATTTATTCGGATGACTAAAACATTGCTAGATGCTCACAGATTTAAGAAAGATTATCTACTATTTAAATAAATAATCCTTATCATCCGGGGAAAGCTTATAGTGTCCCTGTAATTATCTTCAGTAAAGGATCTTGTTAGGTTTATTTTACCAGGAGGCTGGAAGCGAAACTCAATACTGATTAATAATTTTTAAATCCAATTAGAGATTATATATTGAGCAACCAACTCATGCCAACTTATGAAATATTTTTTTAGTTTTTTCTTCCTGCTCTTTGCGATGACTACTTTAGGGCAAGCGACCTTTCCTAAAGGTTTTAAATTAATAAAAGGAGACAATCCGATGGGAGAAGATGATAGATATTCTAATGGAAAAGATATTTTTCAGACGCATCTCTATTGGAGATCCTATGACGACTATACCTGGAACGATGAAAAATATAAACAATACGTTTCAGAAGCCTTTGGATTCCCATTATATCGGACCACGGATAGTCTCTTGTGGGGAACGGGAAAAACTGATGGAATTTATTCCTATGTAGTAGTAGACTGGGCAGGTGAAGTATTTGAACTTTTTTCAAGATACAATGATGCAGACTTCTCTGACTTTTCGAAATGGCTTATTTCTTCTATAAGAGAATATCGTAAAAAAGGAAAGTGGTTCATATTTCCGAGAAGGGTCCTTAAATAAAATCAGGCTGGATTTCAGGACCAAAGATTAACTATGAAATAATCGAAGGAGTGTGGGAATGGACGATCCCGATTCCTGTAAGTTATTAGACCGCGTAAGTGGAAGTAAAAAAGAGGCTTATTGCCTCTTTTCGTTTACTGAAGCGTAATGGTTACAAATTTACTTTAATGCGTAAGTAAGGTAGCCCCCATCAGCCACTATTTCCGTACCTGTGATGAAACTTGCAGCATCAGAAGACAAAAACAATACTGTTTGGGCAATTTCATTCGCATCGCCCAGCCTTTGCAGTGCAGTTGCTGCAGCTAAATAGGCTTTTGCTTCCGGAGGTACGACAGTCTCTAGTCCTGGGGTTTGAATAGGGCCTGGACTAACAATGTTCACGCGGATTTTTCTGTCAGCCAATTCGTTTGCTGCAATCTGGGCTATTTTATTTAATGCTCCTTTAGTTGCCGAATAAACACTGGTACCCAAATTTGAAGCCGTTGCGACCACTGAGGAAGTGAATACAACGGCTGCGCCATTTACCAAATGCGGGATCAGCTTTTGCAAGGTGAAGAAATGTCCCTTTACATTGGTGTTGAATTGCGCGTCAAAATCTGCTTCGGTTGTTTGTTCAATTGGCGCAAATGCCCCAATGCCTGCGTTCAGGAAAAGTACATCTAACTTTTCCCCGTTTTCTGCAACTGCTTTTTCCAGGATCGAGATGTCTGTCAACTTCGAGGTGTCCGAAACTACCGTTTTCAAATTCGGGCTGTTAATCTCTTCGGCAGCCTTTTTCAAATTTTCAGCGTTTCTGCCGGTGATCCAAACATTTGCACCTGCATTTATAAATGCTTTTGCGGTTGCCAGTCCAATTCCGGTTGTGCCGCCTGTTATAACTACGTTTTTACTGTTAAAATTCATGATTAAATTCTCTATTGTTTACGATACAAACCTAGTGAACTTTGATTTATTTTCGTTACTTTGTAACCAAAAGTAACAGTAACATTCTGGTAACAAGGTAACTTATGGGTGACAACATATGTCTGACAGGACACAAAAAAGAGATCATGGCTGTCCATGATGCAATGGACGTATTGAGCGGAAAATGGAAGATCTCCATCATATCTTCTATTTGCTATTACAACGGGCGAAGATTTTCTGATATTCTAAATGACGTTCATGGCATATCCAACAAAATGCTGAGCAAGGAATTGAAGGACCTGGAAATAAATAAACTGATCAAACGAACAGTATTTGACACGCAGCCGGTAACTGTTCAGTATAACCTGACAGAATATGGGTGCACATTGCGAACGATCATCGATAATCTCGCTCATTGGGGAATGGAACACAGAAAAGCAATTATCGGGAAATAACAGTTAATTGGTTCTAATTTAACGGAGACGTACACAATGTTAATCACGTCCTGCTTAAGGCGTTTTGTTGAATTACATTGATAGCTTGATCAACAGAAAAAATACAAAGAAATACAACAAAAAAGCGTGTGATCTATATGCCTTGAATCAGCAATATAAGGTTTTGTCCTGTTTTGGTGGAACATACGAGTTATGCATGAAGAAAATAGACTTGGCGTCTGGGCTATTGCGCTGATCACACGGTCTCTTGCTTCATAGTCCAATGGCATAATGCCTGGCGGGGAAAGAGGGCCATGCGAAAATAACGGCGACAAATGAATGAGTGCTGTAGTACTAAACGTATACCCTAGCAATCCTGCAAATAATGCTATTAATATCCTAGAGATCCCTATCATACCTGCAAGGTAGTTCGAGGTAAATACCAATCTAAAGATCTGCATAACCTTTTTCTGATCCTGAACACCATGGTCAAACCACTTAGGATTAAATATTAAATCGCAAACAAACATCCTCAATTAGCAAACATCCGACATGTATAATTGAATGACCTTTGTTTCAATAAACAGAATAATTCAAATGAAAAAAGTATTCATTACCGGAGCCAATAAAAGTATTGGACTTGAAACAGCACGTCAGCTAATGAAAGAAGGTTATTATGTTTTTTTAGGCTGTCGTAATTTGAAGAATGGTCAGGACGCGATAGAAAAACTTAACTTGGAAGGCCTGAAAGAAGTGGAAGCTATACAGATAGATATAACTGATCAACAATCGGTAAATGCCGCACGTATTGAAATTGGTAAGAAAACAACGGTATTGGACGCCCTGATTAATAATGCCGGGATGAGCGGCGGAATGCCTCAAACTCCGTTAACAGCTAATCTCGATGTCATGAATACAGTTTTTAGTACTAACTTATATGGTGCGGTGAGAGTTACCCAGGCCTTTATAGACTTGCTGGAAAAATCGTCACAACCCCGGATTGTAAATGTATCTTCCGGACTGGGTTCGCTTACATTAAGCAGCGATCCTGATTTCAAATATTATCAGTTCAAAGGGGGCATTTACGGACCATCAAAGGCCGCACTAAATATGTACACCATTGCGCTGGCTTATGAATTGCGTGATAAACCATTCAAAGTAAATGCAGTTGATCCTGGTTTTACAGCCACCGATTTTAACAACCACCGCGGAACAGGCACTGTTAATGACGCCGCAGCCCGCATAGCGAAATATGTTTTAATTGGTGAAGACGGACCAACGGGGAAATTCATCAGCGAGGAAATGAATCCGGTAACAGGCGAAATCCCCTGGTAAAGAATTAATTACAACCGATAGTATTTTATATTGTCGGTTGTAATTGTTAAATTGTTACAATGAAAAAGGAAGAAGATATCCCTTATAAATTCGAATCCTTATCTGCTGTGCATCAGGCGCTTGGCTTGCCTAAACCCCTGCACCCGTTGATCAGTTTGGTAAATAATACAAATAACGAGATAGATTATAGCAAACTGCCCAATTCAAATATTCTGAACTTTTATAAAATATCGTACAGAATTAATCTTAGTGGGAAAGTAAAATACGGTCAGGGTTATTATGACTTTAATGAAGGTGGTGTATTGTTCGCAGCTCCTGAACAGTTAATTGGTAGCGCTGATTATGGCGGAGACCATTCCGGATATTCGTTGTTGATTCAACCCGATTTTTTGTGGAGCTATCCTTTAGCCCAAAAGATCAAGCAGTACGGTTTTTTTTCATATTCGGCCAACGAAGCCTTGCATCTTTCAGAACAAGAGAAGGTAACGATTCTTACTATTTTTAAGCTCATTGAAGAAGAGTTAAATAGTAGAATCGACGATTTTAGCCAGGATGTAATTATTTCCCAGATTGAACTACTTTTAAATTGCTGTAATCGCTTCTATAAGCGTCAGTTCATTACCCGTAAAGTGGTAAACAACGATATATTGCAAAGAATGGAGGAAATTTTAGATGACTATTTTAAAAGCGAACACTCGTTAATTAAAGGTACGCCAACCGTTCAATACCTTTCAGAACAATTAAATGTTTCCCCAGGATACTTAAGTGATATGCTTCGTACACTTACAGGACAAAGCGCCCAACAACACATACATAATAAAATAATAGAACAAGCAAAAGAAAAATTATCTACGACTAACTTATCTGTGAGCGAAATTGCATACGGATTGGGCTTTGAACGTCAGCAATCGTTTAGTACTTTATTTAAAGCAAAGACAGACCTTTCTCCATTAGAATTTAGACGATCGTTTCACTGATAAATGTAAGCTTGCAAGTTATTTTAAGATTACTGCAACACAGAAACAGAAAAAAAATAATTAGGATCGATTCGATATCCAAATGTGAATAAAACAAAAAGCCTCCAAATCTTTCGATTTAGAGGCTTAAAGCTTGCGGACCAGACGGGACTCGAACCCGCGACCTCCGCCGTGACAGGGCGGCATTCTAACCAACTGAACTACTGATCCATCGTAGTTTCCCGTTCGTCGGGGGTGCAAATATATGAACATTTATTTCAATTGCGCAAATAAATTATGTAGAAATATTTACAACTCTAAAGATCCTACGCCAGCTACGCGTAAAAAATACCCTTCTACGCCAATCCTGCCCAATTTGTACATTGGGCACTTTTATTTAGATTTACACCTTTTAGGGGGTTCCTACTAATGTACAATTTGATATGGATCGTATGCCATCCGAGGAAGAGGTGTTGTTAAGGATGAAGCAGGGAGATGAGTCTGCGTTCACGAAAATCTACCGGCACTATCACGCCTCTCTTTACATCTATGTATTGCGGTTTTGCAAAGTTCCTTCACTTGCAGAAGATCTGGTGCATGATGTGTTCCTCAAGGTATGGGAAATCAGGGACCGTATTAATCCTGAACTGTCCTTTACAGGATATTTATACAGGATCGCCCGGAACCATGTTATAAAGACGATCGACAAGCTTGCCACCGATAAAGTACTCAGAGACCAGTTATTCAATCAGTTGAGTGAAACCGCCGGTGCGCAGCCGGAACAGGAAGTAAGGGCCAAGGAATATGAGCGTTTATTCCAGGAAGCGCTCGGAAGAATGCCTCCCCAGCGGCTGAATGTATTCAAATTATGCCGGCAGGAGGGGAAAAGTTATGACGAAGTGGCCTTTTTGCTGGGTATTTCCCGGAATGCCGTCAAAAAACATATGGTCCTGGGCATGCGCTTCATTTACGATTATGTGCACCGGCACGGCGATATTCTGCTCGCCATTTACATCGCTAAAAAAATTCTTTAACTTTTTTTTAAGACAGGGGTACCCTAATTCTTCATTTGCGGATAATATATACAGTACCCGCAAAAGGTGCTCATAACTTATGTCATCATCCACGGACCACAACGAAAAACTTTTACAAAAATACCTTGACGGCCAATGTACTGTGGCTGAAACGGAAGAATTATACGCCTGGCTCCAATCGTCCGGTTCCCACCGCTCCCTGCTGGCGGCTATGCAGCAGGAGTTCAAAAAGACCACGGGGGAACACCATGAGATCCCTTCAGAGGTGAGCGACAGGATAGAAACAAGACTTTTACAGGACATATCCCGCGATAAAGTGGTGAAATTACGGCAGCGTGCCCGCATGCGCTGGATTGCTGCTGCGGTGGTAGTACTGCTGCTGGGAAGTGGTATGTATTATTATATGAGCACTGTCTCGTCCCGCAAGACATTTACCACAGGTAGCGGTGCGCTGGCTAATACCGGAGATATTGCGCCAGGTACTAATAAAGCTGTACTGATACTGGCAAACGGCGATGTGGTAACGCTGGACAGCGCCGGTAATCAGGTGATCAACCAGGGACAAACCATCGTGCGTCAGAAGAACGGACAGCTGGAATACGCTGTACAGGGTAACAATGGCGCCGTTGTTTATAATACGCTGACCGTGCCAAGGGGCGGTCAGTTCAATATCGTACTACCCGATGGCAGTCGCGTATGGCTGAATGCGGCCTCCAGTATGAGATATCCCACCGCCTTTAACGGCGACCGCCGGGAGGTGGAATTACAGGGACAGGGCTACTTTGAGGTGGCCCCTAATGCACGCCAGCCATTTTTCGTAAAACTGAACAAACTTGAGGTGCAGGTACTGGGTACCAGCTTCGACATCATGGCCTATGCCGACGAAAAGAGTATCAATACAACACTGATAGAAGGACTCGTAAACGTAAAAGACGGGACAACGGAACAACGACTGAAACCAGGACAACAGGCTATCGTGGACCCAGCTACAGGTAGCATCGTAGTGAGGCCGGCAGATGTTGATCAGGTAATTGCCTGGAAAACAGGCTTTTTTGAATTTGACAATGCCAGCCTGGGGGACATTCTACGCCAACTGGCCAGATGGTATGATATTGACATTAGTTACAACCAGACGGGAAATGAACGGCTCTTTGGGGGACGTATTAGCCGGAGCTTACCTTTATCTGATATTCTGCATATGCTGGAAGCAAATGGATCTACATTCTCACTGTCAGGAAGAAAACTAACTGTTACACCGGGGAAATAAAGCCTGTACTGTACTGAAGCCACGTAAAGACAGACAGGGGTATTATTCAAGTAAAATGATTACGTTATGGAATTAGTAACTGAAACAAATTAACTAAAGAAGCAGCTTGTCCTATGAAACAAAAACCGGAAGCGCTTGCAACACTTCCGGCAGATTTGTCAGGGACATTCTGAAAACCACGTCACGTTAACAACTATTGATCTTCTAAATTCCCAAACACTACAAAAGTATGCATTTAAACTTTAGTGGTAGGGCTTTCTGTGCGCAGACGCCTCTACCAGCCAAAATTGTCAACGTTATGAAACTGACCACCTTTTTGTTGCTAGTGGTTTGTTTGCAGATCAGCGCAAAAGGGGTATCGCAGCAGATCTCTATATCTGAAAAGAAAGCTCCCCTCAAGAAAGTGCTTCGCCAGGTAGCACGTCAGGCAGGAATTTCCATAGTGTACGATGAAACATTACTCGCAACGGCCAATCCTGTAACTATCGATATTAAAAATGCTACCGTCAAAGAGGTGCTCGATGTCTGCCTAAGCAATCAACCATTTGCCTATACTATCGATGGTGCCCGCATCATCGTTAAAAGCCTGCCGGGAGCTAAACCAGCGGCAGACACTACTATTGCTGTAACCGGAAGGGTAACGGATGAAAAAGGAGAGCCCGTGCCCGGCGTAAGCGTTCGCGTAAAGAACGGCAACACCGGTACCGCTACCGATGTGGACGGCCGGTTCAAACTGAAGGCGCCTGCCGATGGTTCCCTGGTATTCAGCGCCCTGGGCTTTGTGCCGTATACACAGGCTGTAGGCAATGGAAACCTGTCTATCAGACTTAAAGGTTCCGAAACTTCCCTGACTGAAACCGTTGTGGTAGGTTATGGTGTACAGAAGAAAAGTGTGGTAACCGGCGCTATCACCAGCGTGAGAGCTTCCGACCTGGAAAGCCAGTCTATTACCCGCGTTGAAAGCGCCCTGCAGGGAAGAACCTCCGGCGTTACCATCGCGTCCAGCTCTGGTCAGCCAGGTTCCGGATCTTCTGTAAGGGTAAGGGGGCTTACCACCTTCAACAACAACGATCCGCTGTGGGTAGTGGATGGTGTTGTGGTTGATAACGGTGGTATCGGTTATCTCAACCAGTATGATATCGAGTCTATCGAAGTACTGAAAGATGCGGCTTCCCAGGCTATCTATGGTGCACGTGCTGCTGCAGGTGTTATCCTGATCACTACCAAGAAAGGTAAAGCCGGAAAGCTGAGTGTGAACTACAATGGTTATTATGGCACTTCCGCTCCTGCACGTAAACTGAAACTGCTGAATGCGACACAGTATGCTACCTTAGTCAACGAGGCTTCTATGGCTGGCGGCGAAGGTATTAAATATGCTGATCCTCAGTCTTTAGGACAAGGTACTGACTGGCAGGCGCAGATCTTTAACAATAATGCGATCCGCCAGAATCATGAAATCAGTATCAGCGGCGGCAGCGAGAAATCTACCTTCTATTCTTCCTTCGGCTATCTGAACCAGGAGGGTATTGTTGCCAGCGATATCTCAAAATATCAGCGTATCAACTTCCGTCTGAACTCTACACATAAACTGTCTGAGTGGGTAACTTTCGGCCAGAACGTAGGATATGCATACGATAAGTCTATCGGTCTTGGTAATACCAACAGTGAATTTGGTGGACCGCTGGCATCTGCTATCAACCTGGATCCTATTACTCCGGTTATTATAACCGATCCTGCGGTTGCAGCAACATATGATCCAACAGTACCTAAAGATGCAAATGGGCATTATTATGGCCTTTCAAAAACAGTATTCCAGGAGATTACCAATCCGCTGGCATATATCGCTACCCGCAAAGACAACAGGTATAACTGGTCTCATAATATCGTAGGTAACGCCTACCTGGAAATATCACCCATCAAGGGCCTGAAGATACGTTCTACCTTAGGCTCCAAGATCGCTTTCTGGGGCAGTGAGACGTTTACTCCCCTATCTTATCTCAACTCATCTACCATCTCTTCCCGTAATAACTTTAACCGTAGCTATAACAACGGCTTTAACTGGAACGTGGAAAATACCGTCTCCTATACCAGGGCATTCAGTAAGCATAACATAACTTTACTGTTAGGACAGGGCGCATATGTTGACAACCATACAAGGTCAAGTTCTGTGACCTATTATGACTTGCCAATAACCAGTTTGAAAGAAGCATCACTCAAGTATACTGTAAAGCCAACCCAGAAAGATGCAAGTGGTAGTGAAAATCCGGATCACAAGCTTTCATCCCTGTTTGCTCGCCTGAATTATAACTATAATGAAAAATATCTCGCAGAAGCCATTGTGCGTCGTGATGGTTCCACCCGCTTCGGCGCTAATAAGAAGTATGGTATCTTCCCATCCTTCTCACTAGGTTGGTTGGCGTCCAGTGAAGGTTTCCTGTCAGACAATGCGGTCATCAACTTCCTGAAAGTACGTGGTGGTTATGGAGTGGTAGGTAATGACAATATCGGCGACCTTCTATACCTTTCTACCATTGGCGGCGGCAGGAGCTATAGCTTTGGAACCGGCGATTCATACGCTGTAGGCAACAGTCCCAATGCGCCCCCGAATCCTGATCTGAAATGGGAATCCACCAGCCAGACAAACATCGGTTTTGAAGCAACAGTGCTGCACGACATTACAGTGTCATTCGACTTGTTTAAAAAGGCAACAAAAGACATTCTGCAGTATCCACGCATCCCATTCTACGTAGGTGCCATCTCCAATCCTGCAGCTAACGTCGCTGATATGGAAAACAAAGGTGTGGAACTGGAACTGGGTTATCGCAGGAAATTTGGCGACGTTAATTTCGCTATCAATGGTAACGTTTCCTACCTGAAGAACAAGGTAACCAACCTTGGTCGTAATATTGCCTATCTATCCGGCGGAGAATCTATTCAATCTACCAGCAAGCCAATCACACGTACTGCCGTTGGACAGGCATATAGTTCATTCTTCGGTTTCCAGACCAACGGTATTTTCCAGACACAACAGGAAATAGATGCCTATGTAAACAAAGACGGGACGAAAATACAACCTGGTGCAGTACCTGGCGATTTCCGTTGGGTAGACATGGATGGTAATGGCAAAATAGAATATGAAGGCGATCGTAAGTTCCTGGGTAATCCTACTCCAAGCTGGACATATGGGTTTACCCTGAATTCCGGTTATAAAGGCTTTGACCTGGTATTGTTCGTACAGGGTGCAGCTGGTAATAAGATCTTCCAGGGGCTGCGTCGTCTGGATATCCCGACCGCTAACTGGCAGACCAAAGCATTGGGTCGCTGGACAGGTCCGGGTACAAGCAATGACTATCCACGTCTGACAACAAAACCTGGTAACGATAACAACAACTTCACCAACCCATCCGACTTCTACCTGGAAAGTGGCAACTACGCGAGAATCAAGTCCCTGCAGATCGGTTATAGCCTGCCTGCGTCCCTGTTGAAGAAAGCATATATCGAGAAATTCCGTGTTTACCTGATGAGTGAAAACCTGCTGACTCTGACTAAATACAGTGGTTATGATCCTGAAATTGGCGGCGGCGTATTCAGTATTGACAGAGGTATCTATCCCCAGGCTCGCTCTTTCATGGTAGGTGTAAATGCTACGTTCTAATTTTTAAAGCTGATAACAAGATGAAAACAAGACAAGTTCCATATATAATAGCCATGGCCATCGGATTAAACCTGACTGCCGGCTGTAGCGATAAATTTCTCGAAATACAACCTATAGGTACCGATCTCGAAGCCAACTACTACCGTAATGCAACAGAAGCCTTTAATGGCCTGGTGGCAGTATATGATGTGGTAGGCTGGCAGGGTGGTGGTTATGTAACCAAAGTAGGTGCTATGGATGCCGGTTCTGATGACCATCTTGCCGGTGGTGGTGGTGCGAGTGACGTAACTGCCTTCCAGGTATTTTCAAAATATACCCTCGCTCCCGATCAGGGCCCTCAGGAAGAGCTATGGAAGAAAGGTTATGCTGGCATTTTCCGTGCAAACACGCTGCTAGGCAAGTTGCCAAATGTTCCGATGGATGACAATCTGAAGAAGCGTTTTGTGGCGGAATGTAAATTCCTCCGGGCATTCTTTTATTTCGACCTGGTACGCTTATTCAGAAATATTCCCTTGCTGACCACATCCGTATCTGCTTCAGAAATGTACAGTGTGGTACAGTCTCCACCTGCCGATGTATATAATCTGATCATCCAGGACATCAAAGATGCTATTGCAGAACCTAACTTCCCTGATCAGGTGCCTGTAGATTCACTAGGTGGACGCGCTACAAGAGGTGCTGCACACGCACTATTGGGTAAAGTGTACCTTTACCAGGAGAAATGGGCGGAAGCTGCTGCAGAACTGGCAGAAGTAAACGGCACACCTGGACAGACAAGCCCCAAATATGGTTATAAGTTGCTGGCCAACTACGCTGACCTGTGGAAATTCAATGCCAATAAATTCAACAGCGAATCAATATTTGAAGCAGCATATAGTTCCAAATCGGGCGGCGCCTGGGGCTGTGTAGGCTGTACTGAAGGTAATGTGCTGAACATCATGGTAGGCCCGAGAGGTTATAATGCTTTGAAGCCTACTGCACCCCAGATGGTATCTGGCTGGAGCTTTCTGGTAGTTACCAAGAGCCTGTTTGATGCTATCCATTTTGATCCACGTTACAATGCTACCGTTTTAAATATGGATAGCCTGAAGGCAAATGGTATTGCAAATTATTCTCCGGGATATGACGATACCGGTTGGTTCCTGAATAAATTCGCAGCGAAAGTCAGTGATAAATCTACCGGTCCTGGTAACATGGAACTGAACTTCCCGCAAAACCTGTATGAGATCCGTCTGGCGGATACTTACCTAATGGAAGCAGAAGCGTTGGTTAAATCAGGTCAGAGCAGTGGTGCTGGTTCACGTGCATATGACCTGTTGAACGCTGTACGTGCACGCGTTGGCCTCAATCCTATCGAGGCAACCGATGATAATATCTTTAAAGAAAGACGCCTTGAGCTGGCTGGTGAAGGTCATCGCTGGTTTGACCTGGTACGTACCGGCAGAGCCGCAGCAGCGCTGGGCGACCGTGGTTTCAAAACAGGCAAACACGAAGTACTGCCTATTCCAATACTGGAACTGGAGAATACAAAACTTCAGCAAAATCCTGAGTGGAAATAAGCGTATTAACAGCATTCATGATCTAACAAACAGCACAAATGAACTTTCAATATATAAAACATACACGTACAATAGCAATGGCTGCTCTGCTGGCCGGCGCTGTTTCCGCCTGTACACCGGAATCATCTGATAATGAACTGGGACCGCTGCCTACAGCGTCTTTCACTGCTGAACCACTGAACGGCAACCCGAATAAGATCGTTGTAAAGAATACAACACAGGGTGGTTTTCTCTTTGAATGGACAGATGATGCAGGACATAAATCCAAACGCGAAACTGATACACTGAGCTTTTTCCAGGCCGGAAAATATAAGATCCAGTTTACAGTATTCACCAGTGGTGGATATGCAAAAACAGCGAAGGAAATTACTATCGCCCAGAACGCCGAAACGCAGGATATCCTGCAGGGTGGTAATATGGAAACAGGTAGTGAACAATACTGGACACTGCTGAACACCGGAGGTACACAAACCAGCATCAAAATAGAGAACGGAAAAATGGTCTTCAGTAATACCGGCAACAGTAATGGTGCTATCTATCAGAAGGTGACTGTAAAGACCGGTAAATCCTACGTTTTCTCAGGGCGTGTTCAGGGGAGCGGCGCTACCAATTCCTGGTTTGAAGTTTACATAGATGCTGCCGTGCCTAAACAGGGTTCTGACTATAGCGGAAATAAGTTTATTTCTCTGAATACCTGGTCTGGTTGTGGTACCGTAGCGTTTGACAACGATCTTGCTAAGATCGGTTGTGATGGCGCCGGCAAGGATAAAAACGGTATCATGACATTTACTAAGGCGGGAGATATTTATATTGTGATTAAAGCAGGTAGCTCCGGTGGTACACTGGGAACCGGCGGTATCACTATCGACGATGTCAAATTCCTGGAAGAGAAATAGAGCCAATTTTTTGGATTAGGAATTGCGGATCGGGAATAGGGTGTATTATATGCTTGGTTCCTGGTCCCGATTCCTAATTTTTTTATCTATAAAAGAGCGCGTATGAAAACACTGAAATACCTCCCCTTCCTTCTGCTGGGCTTCAATATCCTTTCCTGCTCAGGAAAAAGTGACAACGACACTACTACTAATCCTGTAAGTCCGCAGGGGCCTGTAGACAAGCACTGGACGTTTGAGACAACCCCGGTATGGGCAGATGAATTTGATAATACCGGAGTGCCCGACAATACCAAATGGGGATACGATATCGGTGGCGGCGGATGGGGAAACAATGAACTGGAATATTATACCAACAGCCCCGACAATGCCTCAGTAGCCAATGGCAAGCTGACAATCACAGCAAAAAAGGAAGTGAAGGAAAACCGTAACTATACTTCCGCAAGACTGGTAACAAGAGGAAAAGGTGACTTCCTGTATGGCCGCTTTGAGATCAAAGCAAAACTGCCTGCCGGTAAAGGTACCTGGCCTGCTATCTGGATGCTGCCTACAGACTGGGCATACGGAGACTGGCCAAAATCAGGAGAGATCGACATAATGGAGCATGTAGGATATGATCAGGATGTGATCCATATCAGCGCACATACAGAAGCTTACTACTTCAAAATAAACACACAGAAAACAAGCGTTAAGAAAATACAGAACGCCAGTACGGAATATCATGTGTATAGAATGGACTGGACGCCTTATGCCCTGCGTGGTTATATTGACGATCAGCTCATCTTTGAATTTGTTAATGAGGGGAAAGGATATAAAGTATGGCCTTTCGATAAGAAATTCCATCTCCTGTTGAATATTGCTGTTGGAGGCGACTGGGGCGGTGCACAGGGTATGGACGAGTCCATTTATCCGGTAACAATGGATGTGGATTATGTAAGAGTTTATAAAATGATTGAAAAATGAGATTCTTTAATAAAACATCGATCAGCCTGGCTGTATTGCTGATGACAGGCCTGATCTCCTTTGCAGGTTGCAAGGACAATAAAGGGGGAGAAGTGCCCGACCCCACTGTTGACCCACCCATGGCCGATACCACAGATGTAAATATGTGGCTGACGACCGGAGATAAAACAGTGCTTTTTAAAAAACAACAAGTAAGACTGCTCTTCAAAGACACAACCAATATCTATCCTGATATTAAAGTAGATGATGCACAGGCTTATCAGACCATAGATGGTTTCGGGTATTGCCTGACAGGTGGTAGTGCCACGCTGATCAATTCTCTTTCTGCAGATGTACAGGATGCGTTATTGAAAGAACTGTTCCTGACAGATAGTACACATATCGGTGTGAGCTATCTGCGTGTGAGCATTGGTGCTTCTGACCTGAGTGCAGCGCCTTTCACCTACAATGATCTTGCCGCAGGTGAAACAGATGCCAGCATGGCGAAGTTCAGCATTGATATGGAAAAGAAAGATCTGCTGCCTGTACTGAAGAAAATAGTTGCCCTGGCGCCCAATATCAAAATACTGGGATCGCCATGGTCCGCTCCTTCCTGGATGAAAACAAATAATGCATCCAAGGGGGGTAGCCTGAAACCTGAATACTATGCTGCCTATGCTTTATATTTTGTAAAATACATCCAGGCGATGAAGGCAGAAGGTATCACGATCGATGCTATTACGCCGCAAAACGAACCCTTACACGGTGGTAACAACCCCAGTATGGTCATGCAGGCCAATGAACAGGCTGACTTCGTAAAGAATCACCTAGGCCCTGCTTTTAAAGCAGCCGGACTTACCACAAAGATCATTGTATACGATCATAATGCAGACAAACCAGAATATCCTGCTGCTATTCTGAAGGACGCGGATGCTTATCCTTATGTAGATGGTGCTGCCTTTCATTTGTACGGTGGCAGCATCACTGCCCTGACGCAGTTGCATGATGCCTATCCGGAGAAGAATATTTACTTCACAGAACAATGGGTAGGTGGCCCCGGCAACTTCGGAAATGATCTGAAGTGGCATGTGAGCACGCTGATCATTGGTGCTACGCGCAACTGGAGCCGTAACGTACTGGAATGGAACCTGGCTGCTGATCCCAACTATGGTCCGCATACAGAAGGTGGTTGTACTACCTGCCTGGGGGCATTGACAATTGGCTCAGGAGTAATTCGTAACGTTGCATATTATATTATCGGTCACGCGTCTAAATTTGTGCGACCAGGATCTGTGAGGATCGCTTCCAACATCACGAGCCAGCTGGACAATGTGGCATTTAAAACCCCCGATGGTAAGAAAGTGCTGATCGTTGTAAATAGTGGCACGACACCGCAGACGTTCAATATCCAGTACAAAGGAAAAGTAGTGACCAGTACCCTGACCAATGGTGCGGTAGCTACATATATCTGGTAAACTCTAACATTGTATTTATAAATGAGAAGGTTCGCATTGATAGGGCTGTTACTGGTGGCTTACACCGGTTATGCGAAGAGCGAAGCCCTGAGTAACAGAAAAGATTCCACTACGCGCAAAAGCGTTACTGTGTATACAACTGCAGAGAACACCAAACTGCGGCTGACTGAAACAGGCACTTTGTCTTTTGCATCCATGAAACAGCCGCTGGAAACAGAAGTGTGCATCTTTGTAGACCCCACAAAGCGTTTCCAGACACTGATAGGAATCGGCGGAGCATTGACTGATGCTGCTGCTGAAACATGGGCAAAAATGCCTAATCAGAAAAGGGCAGAACTGGTAAAAGCTTACTATGATCCGGTGGATGGTATCGGGTACACATTGGCCAGGACGAATATACAGAGCTGCGACTTCTCCAGTGATTCCTATAGCTATGTAAAAGATAAAGACAGCCTGTTGAGAACATTCAGCGTAGAACACGATGTGCAGTATCGCATTCCATTCATTAAAGCAGCCATAACCGCTGCTGGCGGAAAGTTGCCATTGTATGTGAGCCCCTGGAGCCCTCCGGCCTGGATGAAGGATAACAACGATATGCTGCATGGCGGTAAACTGTTGCCACAATACTACCAGTCATGGGCTAACTTCTTTGTGAAGTTTATCAAAACCTATGAGTCACTGGGTATTCCTGTATGGGGCCTTTCCGTACAGAATGAACCTATGGCAAAACAAAAATGGGAATCATGTAATTACTCTGCCGAAGAGGAAAGGGATTTCATCAAACGTTACCTGGGCCCAACCTTGCAGAAACAGGGACTGGCTTCGAAGAAACTGATAGCCTGGGATCACAACCGTGATCAGGTATATCAGCGTGCCAGCACCATCCTGGAAGATCCCGCTGCTGCAAAATATGTATGGGGTATTGGTTACCACTGGTATGAAACCTGGACAGGGAGTACGATGATGTTTGACAACGTACGCCGTGTGGCAGAAACTTTCCCTGACAAGAACCTCATTTTTACAGAAGGATGTATTGAGTCTTTCAAACGTGAGCGTATCAATGAATGGTTCATTGGTGAGCGCTATGGTCACTCCATGGTGAATGACTTTAATAACGGTACCGTTGCCTGGACGGACTGGAACATCCTGCTGGATGAAAATGGTGGTCCAAACCATGTTGGTAACTTCTGCTTTGCGCCGGTGCATGCAGATACAAAGACAGGTGAACTGATCTACACCAATGCTTATTATTACCTGGGACATTTCTCTAAATTCATCCGCCCGGGTGCAAAACGTGTAATCGCCTCTTCCAACAGAACAGACCTGCAGACAACAGCCTTCGTTAATAAAGATGGCAAACTCGCAGTTGTAGTGTTGAACATGTCTTCAAAAGAGATTCCTTACAAATTGTGGATCAAAGGCGAAGCAGCTACTGTAAACAGTTTACCGCATTCTATCGCAACATTGGTAATAGAATAGGATATCCTTATATCAAATGGAAAGCCTCCTTTTGGGGAGGCTTTTTTCATTTGCATACCAGTACTTACAAAAAAGAAGCCGCCTCAAAATGAATTGAGACGGCTTCCTGTTCTTCACTCTTTAGTCCAGTCAGTAATTCTTAATACTCAACTGTTGGTTTCCGTTTATAACTGATACATTCACAAGATTGACAGTCTTAACAATTAATATTATTGTGCATCCCACCACAATCTGGTAGCGCCATTGTCAGCACCTTTCAGCAACGAGATAGCCTTGGTCACTTCGGCACTGTTGGTGTTATACTCGTTCTGAGGGAAAGGTAAACGTCTGATCTGGACAGTACTGCTGATTACGCCACCGCTGAAGTTGTTCACTACAGGGAAGAGTTTAGGATAACCGGTACGGCGGAATTCTGTCCATGCTTCCTGTCCTTCAGGGAACATAGCGATCCATTTCTGTGTAATGAGACGTTCCATTTTTGCCTCAGGAGTAGCTGCGTCATCCCATTTGATAGTGATGGCAGATGGAGAAGGCGCATTGTTCGCAGCGTTCTTTGGATCTGTAAAACCGGCAGGCGTGCTGGTGTTATCAGTGAGATAAGCACCGGCAGTAGCACCCCATTGCTCCATAGAGGTAGTGATGCCCTTGTTGTAAAGCGTCTGCGCATCACCACCTGTATTTGCCCAGTTACGCAGTGCTGCCTCTGCTCTCAGGAAGTATACTTCTGCTGCAGTCATGATCTGTACTGGAGTGGTGATAGAGAAGGAAGGTGTACCGTCATTTAGATTCAGAGAAGAATATCCGGTGTAATCTCCCTTGGACACATTACCATTGATGGAGCCTATTCGGATACCCTGATACCGGGATGGGAAAGTGGTATCAGTAGACTTGTCAAAATATTTGCCGATACGCGGATCATTGTACCCGCTCATATAAGATTGAATGGAAGCACCGATGCGGATATCGAGCCAGTTCTGTGCTATAAACACCAACGGATTACTGAAGCCGGCACCCAGTACTTTTACCTTCATGTTACCCGTATTGCTGGTGATCACACCTCCATTGGCAGGGTCCAGGGCTTTTTCAGCCTGTTGCTGTGCCAATGCTGGCGCAACCTTCACAATATGCATAGCCAGGCGTAAGCGGAGGCTATTAGCATATTGCAGCCATTTAGTGGAATCGCCATCGTATACCAGGTCGAATTTAGCAAAGGTGAAAGGTAATGGCTTTAAGCTACCGTTGATCTGGGCACGCAGGTTATTGGTTGCACTGTCCAGTTCCAGGAAGAAACGTTTGTACACGTCTTCCTGGCTATCGTATGGAATAGCGCTTTTGCTGGTACCCACCTGGCTGTAGGGAATAGGTCCGTAAATGTCTGTAACACGGCTCATACCGGTTACCTGTAGTATCTGGGCTACTGCCCATACGGCAGGATAAGCAGTATCCACACCATTTCTACGCAACCTGTTTACGGAGGCCATGATGTTCAGGTAACCAACCTTGAAAGGCTCACCATTCCAGCCGCTGATAAGAGAGTAGGACAGGTTGTTTTGTCCGCCGTTAAATGGGTTGGGGGACATAAAATAGCCTGAATAGCAGTCAGCATTCAGATTTTGTTGTAACTGGTAAGAGTTAGGATCTCCACCATCCGAAAAATTGATGATAGAACGCTGTGCCCTTGTAAGGAAAGCGCCGATATCGTTAAAATCTCCTTTCAGGTCATCCGGGGTAATGCCGGTATTGTCCTGGTTATATACATCAAAGTTCTTGGTACAGGCACTGGCTCCCAGCAATACTGCTGCCGCAATCGCCCACATGCATTTTATATAGTAACGTTTCATTTTCTTCAGTTTAATGGCAACAATGATTAGAAAGTAGCATTCAGTGACAGACCATAGCTGCGGGTAGCAGGAGGCATGAAGATATCCACACCTGACAGACCGTTAGCGGTTGACATTGTCAGCTCAGGATCGAATGGCGCTTTCTTGGAGAAGTACACCAGGTTACGTCCTGTCAGTGATAATTTCAGTGCTTTCACGAAATTGGTGTTCTTTACAGGGATGGTATAACCCAGTGCTACCTCACGTAAGCGTACAGTAGTAGCGCTGTACATATACTCTCCGGAAGCAGCTTCACGACCGCCAACAGTAGAATACCATTTCTGTGCATCTACTTTAGATACTGCATTACCGTTCGGATCAATGCCATTCACCGCTACACCACCTGCATCGCGTGCTTCACCGCTCACTTTGGATACACCATATTGGTCCATCATGGACTGAGTGATAGACATTACCTTACCACCAAATTTGCCATCGATCAGGAAAGACAGGTTGAAATCTTTGTATTGCAGATTGTTGTTCCATCCCAGCTGCCATTTGGTATTAGAGTTGCCCAGGAATACGAAATCACCACCCTGTTTGATAGGGTTGCCATTTGCATCGATCATGATACGGCCCTGCGCATCATGCTGTAATACAGTACCATAAATATCTCCGAAAGAACCGCCAACCTTGAATTTAGATACATAGTTGGAACCGGAAGCACCACTCAATGTAAACTCAGGAGCGTTAGGAGATAACTCGATAATCTTATTCTTGTTGGTAGAGAAGTTAAGACCGGTGTTCCATTTCAGCTTGGTATCGCGCAATACTTCATAGCGTACGATCGCTTCAATACCCTGGTTCTGGATATTACCGGCATTGATGAAGAAGTTATCGTAGAAGGATCCCTGTGGAGCTCTGATCTGTAAAGTCTGGTTCTTGGTGTTGGTCTTATAATAAGTCACATCCGCACTCAGCCTGTTCTCAAAGAAATGCCATTCTGTACCGAACTCCAGTGAGTTGGTCTTTTCAGGTTTCAGATCAGTGAAAGGTGCAGTGGTGTTAGGACTGAAGCCACCGCCAGCGCTGAAGTTATATACTGACGGATTAGACTGGTATGCCAGGGGAGAGTTACCCACCTGTGCATAGGAACCACGTACTTTGGCGAAGCTGATGAACGCCGGCAGTTTCGCTACCTGGCTCAGGATCACGTTCAGACCTACGGAAGGGTAGAAGTAATTGCCGGAAGGAGTAAAGGCCAGATTGGATGCCCAGTCATTACGTGCGGTCAGGTCCAGGTATGCCCAGTCTTTATAGGAGATGTTGGCGCTACCGAAAACGGATTGTACCTGGCTATGGTTTTCCTGTAATGTACCAGAGTTCAGCGGATTGAAGGTCTTGAAGTTCTGGATTACGAATAGGTTCGGAATGTTCAGACCATCCTGTCCGGAGTTGAATTTCTCACCTTTGGTCACTACATCCCTGATGCTTCCACCCAGCACACCAGTAACGCGGATATTTTGGTTTACCGGTATGTCGAAGTTAGCCAGCACATCGCCGTACTGCTGATTGGTAGTGGTATTGCTGTATACGTATACACCATTGGCAGGAGAGAGGGTCTGGACGGTACCGGCATATATTTTCTGCTCGTATACATCGTTGATCCTGTCCATGCTACCGCGTGCGGTAATATTCAGCCATTTGTTCACGTCATATTTCAGGCTGGCGTTCATCAGTAAACGGTTACGGTCCAGGGAATTCGGATCGCGGTGGAGGATCCACCATGGGTTTTGCTGAACGTCTTCATTGAAAGGCCAGTTCTGCACCATCAGACGCCTGGTAGGATCAAATACTTCGAAGTTGTCCTTGTACGGTTGCAGATCTTTTCCACGTGGGAAGAGGTACAGACCGGTCAGCGGGTTGAAATAGAAACCGCTTAAAGGCGTATTATCGATAGTCTGGTTGATGTAGTTAACATCTGCTTCCGCAGTCAGTTTATCGTTCAGGAAATGTCCTGTTTCCTTGAAGGTGATGTTGTTGCGGGACAGTTTGTTCGTAGGCTCGATGCCCTTTGCAGTGGTATTGGCATAAGAAAAATATGTCTGCATCTTGTCAGAACCACCTGCCAGGCTGATAGAGTTGGTCAGGTTCTGGCCTGTCTGGAAGAAAGAAGACAGGTTATCCTTACCACCTGATATTTTACTGCCCCAGCTCTGTGTGTTGGTGGCATTTGTCTGGCCGTAGCTGTTCTGGAACTCAGGTTTGTAAGCCACGTTACTGAGAGTGAGGCCGGAACTGAAGTTGATCACGGTACGGCCAGCTTTACCGCTTTTGGTAGTGATCAGGATCACACCATTAGCGCCCTGGCTACCATAAAGAGCTGCAGCAGAAGCGCCTTTCAGCACGGAAATGCTTTCAATATCATCCGGGTTAAGGTTGGAGATCGGGTCGCCGCCATCATAAGCGCCGCTGCCACCGAAAGAGCTGTTAGGCTGTGAAGTCAGGGAGTTGTTCATAGGTACCCCATCTATCACATATAGCGCCTGATTGCTTCCCAGACCGGATTTGGCGCCACGCAGGATCACCTTTGCGGAACCACCTACACCGGAAGAACTGGGAGAGATGTTCAGACCTGCTACCTTACCGTTCAGTGTATTGATCAGGTTTGGATCTTTGGCTTTGGTCAGTTCCACGCCACTTACCTGCTGGGCAGCATACGTAATGGATTTTTCTGACCTTTTGATACCCAACGCTGTCACCACAACAGCGTTCAGCTGTTTGTTGGATTCAGTCAGTGCTACCTGGATATTGGTCTGGCTACCAACAGCGATCTCTTTTTTCTCGAAACCAACATAGTTGAATACCAGTACATCGGTGCTTTCTGCCTGGAGGGAGAAATGGCCCTTCTCATCGGTGATAGCCCCACGGGTGGTGCCTTTTACCTGAATAGCCACGTTAGGCAGGGGCTGACCAGCAGCATCCACCACAGTACCTTCAATGGTAGCCGCTGGCTGGATGGCGGCGGGAGTCTCTTTTTTCACTGCCTTTGGACGAATCACGATGATCTTGTCCATGATAGTGTAAGAGAGCGGTTTATCTTTCAGGCACTTGTCCATCACATCGGACAGGCTGGCTGATTTTAAATTGATATCTACTGCACCTGTACCCTGCAGTAGTTTTTCGTCATAAACAAACTCATAACCTGTCTGTTTACTAATACTGTTGAAGATGTCATAGAGAGCAAGGTGTTTTCCTGCGATCGTGACAGTTTGGGAATAAGATCTGGCGCTCAGATGCAGAGAGAACACCAGTGTTAAAATGGCAGTTAATTTCATAACCAACAATAATTTACTGTGCAAGAAGCCATCCCTCGGATAGGCCTTGCATGTCTCGCGTAGTTCCATACTTTTGTGTTCTTGGCTTAATAATCGATTTTCAAACGTTAAGGAAATTGGTAGCCATCTATACCGGGTTCCGATGGCAGTCGGAATCCGGTTTTCTACCTAAAGTTGACAGTACGTGATTCTTCTACGTGGTCATAACTGGAAAAATTTAGTTTTTACATAATGTTGTCCCCCTTGGTCGTAAGGGATTTACTGCTGTTCCCCGGGTTTCACGGTTACCTTGTTCCCGTTCACCTCGAATTGTACCCTTTGGGTAGCCTCCAGTGCTTTTAATAGCTTACCGGCCTCTTCCCTCCGGGATATAACACCTGTCAGGTCTATATCGGACACATCTCCCTGGTAGTTTACTTCGATGTCATACCAGCGCGACAGCTGCCGCATTATGGTCCGGATATTCGTGCTCCTGAAGCGGAATTTGCCTTCTTTCCAGGCAAGCGTTTGTTCCATGTCTGCCGCAGCGATCACAAAATGATCATCTTTAGGGGACAGGGTAGCCTGCAATCCTGGTTTTAAAACACTGGAGCTGTTGCCGTGCTTCAGTTGCACTGCACCATCCACCAGGGTGGTTTTTATGGCCTGTTCGTCCTGGTAGGCCATGATGTTAAAGCTGGTGCCTAAAACATTCACCTGAATATCATCCACTTTCACCCGGAAAGGCATGTCAGCCTGTTGGGCAACTTCGAAATAGGCCTCCCCGGTGATCTCCACAAGCCGTTCCCTGCCGGTAAAGGCTGTAGGGAAACGAATGCTGCTGGCAGCGTTCAGCCATACGCGACTGCCGTCTGCCAGGGTTAGTTGGTATTGGCCGCCATGAGGCGTCGCTACCGTATTGTACATCACTTCGCCGGACTGTCCTCCTGCATTATAGCTGAGGGCTCCATTCCTGTTCATGATCTGCGTATTGCCCTGCTGTGCCAGTGTACCGTTATTGGCACTATCCAGTGGTATTACTGAACCATCTGCCAGGGTGAGCATCGCTTTATCAACGCCGGGCAGCAATGGTTTCGGACGTATAGCTGCAACCGGAGCCGCCTGTTTATGAGGCAGGGACATATAAACACCGGTGGCGATCATGCCTGCAACTACTGCCGCTGCCAGAGAACCATATACCAATCTTCTGCGCCTTACTACCCGCAAACGTCGGGCATCAGCTTCGCCGGCCCGGAAAATACCGGTCAGCATGGCGGATGCTTCTTCTTCGCCTAATCCCATATCAGGTACTTTCCCGTATAATGTCTCCATTATATCGGCCTTGATAGCGGATGTGTGAGCGTCGTCAGCGACTTCCTGCATCAGTTGGAGATATTCTTCCTCACTGATCTCGTTACGCTTATACTTATCAAGCAATCGCTTTATTTCAGGTATTGTCATAGACGATTAGTTTGGCACTGGGTTGATAGAAATAAAGACGACCGGGGAAAAAGAAAGGAGTATTGAGAGGTGGAATTTTTTTTGGAGATGATATTCAGTTAGTTAGATAGGGTTGGTCATATCCGGAGTGCTATTATATATGGAGTTGTTCTTTCACAAAGCTCCTTACGGTTTGCATGGCCAGCTGCATTTGTTTCTTAACGGTATGAATGGAGATATTCATCCGGACAGAAATTTCTTCATTGCTTAAGCCCTCTTTCCGGGCGATATAGACCTTTTTACGTTCAGGAGGAAGGGTAGATACTACTTTATCAAGTAGATGGTCATATTGGCGGTCCTGGAGGCGGTGATCGGTATCATCTACTACGTTGGGCTGTTGTAGCATGAAATGGTCCAGGGCTTTTACCTGGTTTGCCTGTTTTTTGAAACTGTCATATATGTGATTGCGGGTCAGGATAAAAAGATAGGCGGTCAGATCTTCCACAGCGGGCATAGCTTCCCTCTTCAGCCATATTTTCAGAAAGACTTCCTGCACGACTTCCCGTGCCGGTATAGTGTCTTTCAGATAAAGCATGGCCACGTTAAACACCTGTTTGCTGTAATGGTTGAAGACAAGTGTATATGCAGACTCGTCACCCCTGGCTATCTGCAGTAATAGTTTCCGCTCCTCCGGTAAGGATGAATTTGACAATTTACCTATCGTTTGAATGCTGGCGTAAAAGTAGGAACAAAAAATGAAATGGGGTTTGCCGCCCATAGATCTCTACTACTCAATTATTATATTGTGGCCCAAACTGGGGAATTATACATTACAAACCGGAAATTATACATTATGAGAAAGGTCTTAACGTTTTTATTACTGGGAACAGCCCTGTCCCTGCCCTCGGCAGCACAAAAACGGGCAGGTAATCCTATCGTACAGGGGTGGTATGCAGATCCCGAGGCGGCAATATGGGGTAAAGAATATTGGGTATATCCTACTTATTCCGATAAATATGAGAAACAGGTGTTTTTTGATGCTTTTTCCTCCCGTGATCTGATAAAATGGACCAAACATCCCCATATTCTGGATACGGCAGCGGTAAAATGGGCTAAAAAAGCCATGTGGGCCCCGGCTATCGTACAGAAGGATGGCAAATATTATTTTTTCTTCGCGGCTAATGATATCCAGAGCGATAATGAAGAGGGAGGCATAGGCGTTGCCGTGGCAGACAAACCAGGGGGGCCTTATAAAGATTACCTGGGTAAACCGCTGATCGATAAGTTCCATAATAAGGCACAACCAATAGACCAGTTCGTTTTCCGTGACAAGGACGGACAATACTATATCATATATGGTGGATGGCGCCATTGTAATATCGCGAAGCTGAGTTCTGATTTCAAAGAATTTACTCCTTTTGAGGACGGTAACACCTTTAAGGAAATAACTCCGGCTGGTTATGTAGAAGGACCATTTATGTTCATCCGTAATGGTAAATACTATTTTATGTGGTCAGAAGGAGGATGGGGCGGTCCGCATTACTCTGTAGCTTATGCTATCGCAGATTCACCTACGGGACCTTTCAAACGTATAGACAAGATCCTCCAGCAGGATACCTCAGTAGCAACCGGCGCAGGCCACCATTCCGTGATCAATGTACCGGGCACTGACCGTTGGTATATCGTTTACCATAGACGTCCGCTCACGGAAACAGCAGCTAATAACAGGGTGGTGTGTATAGATGAAATGCATTTTGATGATAATGGGCTGATCGTTCCTGTGAAGATTACGAAGGAAGGAGTGAAAAAAGATAAGCTAAAATAGATCATACGGAAACGAATATTGAAAAGTGACTGCAGAATGAGTAGTCACTTTTTTTATTGCTAAGTGATTAATTATTAAGCCAAAATCACACCAGTGGCAAAGGTAAAATACTATCAGATGAACATATTAGTGAAATCAAGTGTTATAAATATGCTAAAACGGTTTACATAAGATTAGAACTTGTTAAAAAAGTATTTGTTTTAGCGCTCATTTGGTTATAATTATGTAGAACGCAATTGTTATTGTACGAAATGTTAAAATTTGAGTACATTAGATGCCAGGAGCCGTAAACGAGAGAGTGCAAAAAAGGACAGTGATTAGCAAATCAGTTATGAAAATCTGGCAAAAATGCCACCTTCCATGCAAGGAAACTTGTCATTTATAGAATTTTTGAAACAAACATGAACAGTGAATTGTATTACTCGTAAGAGTAGGACAACTTTGGATATTAAACTATTGAACAGCTACTATTGAACAACTTTCGAGGCCAAAATTTATAACTACTACTAGAGTCAATCAGATTGCTAAAGTGGAAAGTAGAACAATGAACAATTATTTTATCACTTCAAATCGTTATTGAGTCTTGACCGGCTATTTACCGGATCATATCTGCATGTGTGTTTGTAACGGGGAACAAGTCCCTGTTACATCACAGTAGATAGCCGGGTAGGGAAAAGTGTCAACTAAAATCAAAACTAAAACTTGATGGAATCATAAACAGTGCTATGCAAATAGCATAAGGGGAAAGTATTTTCTAACAACAACCAAATATAACAGTATCGAACAATGAAACGAAACATTGTCGCACGGCGACCAGACTTACTATGCCTTCAAGTGTCAATCACTTGTCTATTCTCTAACCAAAAACTAAATCGATAATGAGACATCTACGTTTGCTGGTTGTTGCGATGCTGCTCTCCACAGTAGCATTTGCTCAAACAAGGCAGGTACAGGGAACTGTCAAAGATTCAAAAAGTGGAGCCCCCCTGGGTTCCGTAAGTGTCAAGGTGCAAGGAAAGAACATCTTTGCAATCACTGGTGCTGATGGTGCATTTACCCTGAAAAATGTACCCGAAGGAGAAATTACACTGGAAACTTCACTGATAGGTTATACATCTAAAGGCGTTAAAGTCGCCGCAGGTCAGTCATCTGTTGATTTCACTATGGAAGAATCCTCTTCTCAGTTAGGCGAAGTAACGGTAACAGCATTGGGTATATCAAAAGAATCCAAAAAGCTGGGGTACTCTGTTACGAAAGTTGACGGAGCATCACTGACACAGGCACGTGAAACTAACGTTGCTTATTCTCTCGGTGGCCGCGTGGCTGGTTTGAGCGTAAGCGGTACCAATGGTGGTCCCGGCTCTTCTGCACGTGTGCTGTTAAGAGGTATGGCCAGCTTTGGAGCCAGCAGTCCGCTGTACGTTATCAACGGCGTACCGATGGATAACTCACAGAGAGGTGCTGCCGGTGAGTGGGGTGGTTCTGATAATGGTGATGGTATCTCCAACATCAACCCCGACGATATTGAAAGCATGACCGTTCTGAAAGGGGCATCTGCTTCTGCATTGTATGGTACCCGTGCTACCAACGGTGTGATCCTGATCACAACCAAGAGTGGTAAGAAAGGAACCATGCAGGTGGAATACAATACGAACTTAACATTGGATAAAGCGATCGACTATACCGAATACCAGTATACATACGGTCAGGGACAACATGGTGTGAAACCTGCCAACGCTGCTGATGCATTAAGCAGCACTCGTTTAAGCTGGGGATCAAAACTGGACGGGTCAATGACTCCGCAGTTTGATGGTAAGTCATATGCATATTCTGCTGTGGATGATAATATCAGCCGTTTCTACAGATCAGGACCAACCTTTACCAATACCTTATCGGTATCCGGTGGTGGCGAAAAAGGTGTTTTCCGTGTATCGGCGTCCTCTATGGACAATCGCTCTATTTTAAGGAACAGTGGATTGAAACGTAAAACTTTCAACCTGAACCTGGAGCAGAATGTAACTACCAAACTGAAAATAAGTGCGCTGGTAAACTACATTGATGACAAGTCCCAGAACCGCCCTCAGTTGAGTGATGGTCCGCTGAACGCAAACAATGGTATCTTCCTGGCTACAAACATTAATGAAGATCTCATGAAGCCGGGCTACAATCCTGACAACAATGGCCGTGAGGTAGTATGGACAGATGATAACTTCGTATCAAACCCATGGTTTGTTGTGAATCAGTACATGAATAACATAGACAGAAGACGCTGGATCTCTGCACTGACTGCCCGTTATGATCTTTTCGACTTTTTATATGCGCAGGCACGTATCGGTTATGATAACATCAATGACAGGAAATTCAGAGTAACACCATGGGGTACTGCTTACTCTACCAGTACGCTGGCAAATGGTACAACAGTGAGTGGTGACCTGGATCTGCGTAACGAACAAACCACTGAAATGAACGTGGATGGTTTGATCGGTTTCAAGAAGAACATCGTGGAAGATCTGCAGGTAGATCTGGCAGTGGGCGGTAACCTGCGTAAAAGGAACTTTGAGATGGTTGGCGTGTCCGGTAATCAGTTTATCATACCTTACGTTTATTCCTATAGCAACGTAACCAACTTTGGCAGGAACTATGATTACCAGTCAAGAGAATCACAGTCTGGGTACTATACCGCCGATTTCTCTTACAAAGGCTTCCTAACCATAGGAACAACCGGCCGTTACGATGTGTATTCTACTTTGCCTCCTGGCAACAGGAGCATCTTCGTACCATCTGTATCCGGTAGCTTTATCTTCTCCGAACTGGTACACATTCCTAAGCTGAACTATGGTAAGTTCCGCGCTTCCTATGCAAACGCGAGTGGTGAGCCTACGGACGCTTATATCACCAAGTCTTACTATAATGTAGGAAGTACTATTGGTGGTGTCAGCACAGGTGACTTTTCATCTACACTGCCCAACCTGTTCCTGAAACCATTCACGCTGAAGGAAGTAGAAGCAGGTCTGGAACTGAAATTCTTCAATAACAGGTTAGGTGTTGACCTGGCGTATTTCCACCGTAAAACGAAGAGTGAAATTATCCAGGGTACTATTTCTTCAGCTACTGGATATGATAAGGCATATTTCGGAACCGGTTCTACTCAGAACACAGGTTTTGAAGCTGCTATAAACGGTACTATCGTATCTACAGCAAACTTCACCTGGAATGCTTCCGTGAATGGAACCTATATTAAGAATAAGATCCTTGACATCTATGGAGCAAACAGTAGCAGTACCGTGCTGACGCTGGGTACTTACCGTCCGCTGAATGCCAATACCGCTCTGGTGAAAGGTATGTCTGGTCCGCAGATCCTGGCGTACGATTTTAAACGTAATGACAAAGGTGAACTGCTGTTGGATGCTTCCGGCCTGCCACAGAATGATGGTGTGCTGAGGCCAATGGGTAGTGTACTGCCTAAGTTCTTCGGTGGTATTAATAACGACTTTGCTTACAAAGGCTTCAATCTGTCTTTCTTAATAGATGGTAAGTTTGGAGCAAAACTATTGTCTGCAACCAAAGACTATGCCGTATACCGCGGTCTGGATAAAATGACGTTAGCAGGTAGGGAATCAGGTATAGTCGTAGATGGTATCATTGAAAGCACCGGATTGAAAAATACGACGAATGTAGATGCGCAAACCTATTATCAGGCATATGCAAATAAGGTTTCTAAGAATAGTGTACTGGATGCTGACTTCATCAAACTGCGCCAGGTGACATTTGGTTATACAGTGGGTAGGAACGTGCTGGGTAAACTGCCATTCGAGTCTATCGGCATTTCTCTTGTAGCACGTAATCTGCTTACCCTCATGCGTAAATCTGATAACGTAGACCCTGAGTCAGGATTTTCTTCACTCATCAACTATGCAGGTATCGAAGGTACAAGCTTGCCGAGTACCCGTACCTACGGTGTGAATGTGAATGTTAAATTTAAAAAATAATGGACATGAAAAAAGGTTTGCTATATATAACACTGGGTCTAACACTGTTCTCATCAGGTTGTACCCATGATTATGATGAAATTAACACCAATCCGGTTGCTGTAGATGCTAGCAGGTACAATGCCAATCTGTTGCTTTCAAAAGCACAATATCAGTACGCAAATACAGGGTATGCACAATTGCTGTTCGAGAGTATGTGGCCGCAATTACTGGCTTCCACCTACAACTACTATAGTAATGGTGATAAATATGTAGCTTCATCCGGTATCATAGGGTATCAGAACCAGCTATGGATCAATGACTACAGAAGTGCCAGCCTTGCTTTCGAAATGACATCGCTCGCCAGTGACAAGCAATTGACGAACCTGGCCAGTGTGGGTGTTATCATGAAAGTGCTGATCATGCAGCATATTACCGATTGTTATGGTGATGTGCCTTATTCAGAGGCGCTGAAAGGCAAGACAAATGTATTTACACCGGTATATGATACGCAGGAATCAATTTATACTTCCATGCTGTCAGAACTGGAAACTGCTGTCAATGCACTGGATGCCTCCGGAGATAAGCTGACCTCAGATCTTTACTATGGTGGTGATATTGCTAAATGGAAGAGGTTCGGTTACTCACTGATGCTGCGTTCTGCTCTGCGCATAGTAAGGGCTAATCCTACACTGGCACGTCAGTATGCTGAAAAAGCTGCTGCAGGTGGTACTTTCCAGAACATTGCAGATAATGCTTTCAGCCCTACAGATAACTCTACCGGTAATGGTAACGGCACAAGCAGTGCCCTGCTGGTTACAGAAGACTACAGGGAAGTAAAATGGTCAAAACCACTGATCGATTATCTGAAAGCTAATAATGACCCGCGCCTCGGCGTAGCGTCTGAAGTACCGCCAGCTGGTCTGAAAAATGGTACTAACAGTTCTCTGGCAGGAGACAGAACTCCCAGTGCGCAAATCGGTATGCCTAATGGCTAT
Organism: Chitinophaga sp. CF418; assembly: GCF_900142925.1. Lineage (GTDB taxonomy): Bacteria > Bacteroidota > Bacteroidia > Chitinophagales > Chitinophagaceae > Chitinophaga. Next base: position 347,362 of record NZ_FRCN01000001.1, on the reverse strand, counting down.
GATCTGGCAGGAGGCTCTACTGATATCACCAAAAGATCAGACTATCCCGGAAGTACGGGAGCTGCTGGCGACATATATCCTTTAGGGAAATATTCCCGTCCTACTTCTGCTGTATATCTCAGTCGTAGTGCTCCTGAATTCGTGCTGACCTATGCTGAGACAGAGCTGTTGCTGGCAGAAGCTGCTGTACGCGGCTGGACTGTACCAGGTACTGCTGCCGGTCACTACAGGAACGCTGTATCCGCGGCTTTACAGTCACTGGCTACCTTCAGTTCCAGCGCAGCTATCAGTGCTGCTACCGCTGATGCCTATGCTGCTGCACATCCGCTGGATGAAAGCAGCATGAACGCATCACTGAAGATGATCAATGAACAGTACTGGGCCACTGATGGTCTGCTGTTTAACTTCATTGAAGCGTGGATTAACTGGAGAAGATCAGGTTACCCTGTGCTGACCCCTGTTAACTACATAGGTAATTTTACCGGTGGTACAATACCAAGGAGAATTGCTTACCATTCAACAGAAGCATCTACTAACCCTACTAATTACCAGACTGCTGTAGGTCGCCTGGATAAAGGAGACACCTACACTTCCAGAGTATGGTGGGATGCACAATAACATGACTATTGAACTTATGCTAATGCGACCCCTCAGCGGTCGCATTAGCTTTTATTCTGAGAGAGTCCCTCTGTAAAAAAGTATTCGATGATCAGCTATTCCACAGCAGGACACCAATGCAATCAATACCTGATGAAAAAATTTAGCATCCCTGCTTTTTTCCTGTTGTTAACTATTGCAGCTTCCCGTACAGTAGCCCAGCAGCCATTATTCCAGCTGTTGGCGCCTAAAACGACCGGCATTAAATTCAGTAATGCATTGAACGAAACTGAAAAACTGAATGTACTGGCCTACGAATATTTCTATAATGGTGGCGGTGTGGCCGTAGGGGATATTGACAATGATGGTCTGCAGGACCTGTTCTTTACCGCAAATATGACTCCCAATAAACTTTATCTCAATAAAGGCAACATGCGGTTTGCCGATATCACAAAAGAAGCGGGAAAAGGCCTGGAAGGGAGGCCCGATGGCTGGAAGACCGGCGTTACCATGGCCGATGTGAATGGAGATGGTCTGCTCGATATTTATGTATGTTACTCCGGTAAAAAAAGTGATGAACTGCGCAGAAACCAGTTATTTATCAACCAGGGGAATGCAAAGTTTGTAGAGAAAGCAAAAGAATATGGCCTGGACGATCCCGGGTATAGTACGACTGCTGTTTTCTTTGATATGGATAATGACGGCGACCTCGATATGTTCCTGCTGAATCACAATGTTATCAAGATTGATAACATGGAGTTTACCCGGTTCCGCAACGAAACAGATCCGCTGGCAGGTAATAAACTGTACAGGAATGACGGGAATCATTTTACCGAAATATCAAAACAGGCAGGTATTATCCAGAATCCGCTGACCTTCGGCCTGGGGGTCGCAATAGCGGATATCAACAAAGATGGCTGGCAGGATATTTATGTCACCAACGATTACAATGAACGTGATTATCTCTATATAAATAAACATGACGGCACCTTTGCAGAAGATGCCACCAATTGTTTTGGTCACCTCTCTCAGTTTTCCATGGGAGTTGACATTGCAGACTTTAATAATGACGGACTGCCGGATGTTATGACCTTAGACATGCTGCCGGAAGACAATCAACGTCAGAAGTTGCTGCAGTTACAGGAAAACTATGAATCCTTTGAACTGATGCGCTCACAGGATCTCTACAAGCAGTACATGCGCAACATGCTACAGCTGAATAATGGGGATGGCACTTTCAGTGAGATAGGACAGCTGGCCGGCGTATCCAATACAGACTGGAGCTGGTGCCCGCTCATCGCTGACCTGGACAATGACGGTTATAAAGACATTTTTGTTACCAATGGTTACCTGCGGGATTATACCAATAAAGATTTCCTGCGGTACTGGGGAGACTATAAGGTTAAAAAGGCGATTGACCGTGAGCCCGTACTGCTGATGGACCTCGTCGCTGCCATGCCCTCAACATCGTTGCAGAACTACATCTTCAGGAATAATAAGGACCTTACGTTCACCAACATGCGGAACGAATGGGGATTGGATGCCGGTGGTATTTCCAGCGGTGCTGTGTATGCTGATCTTGACAATGATGGTGACCTTGACCTGGTGGTGAATAAGATCAATGAAACGGCCGCGATATACCAGAATATGAGCCGTGAACAAAACAAGCGGTCATATCTGGCTGTTAAATTAAAAGGAAACGATAAAAATACCTGCGCTGTGGGCGCGAAGGTGTACGTCTATAGCAAAGGTTTGAGACAATATCTGGAGGTCAATCCAAACAGGGGTTATCTGTCCGCCGTATCCACCCAGTTGTTATTCGGCCTGGGTGATGATACGCGGGCAGACTCTGTTTGTATCATCTGGCCTGACAATAAAGCACAACACCTGAAAGACGTTGCCGCCAATCAACTGCTGGCCGTATCCTACGCACCTGATGGAATACCGGCGGCCAATGCACCACAACCGTCTGCTGCCACCTGGTTCAGCAATGCTGACAGCCTCTTTACCTACAAGCATACCGACCTTTCCGGAAATGATTTCAAGCGGCAGCTGCTGATGATGTTCATGTATTCCAGAACAGGTCCTGTGTTTGAAAAGGCTGATGTGAACAAAGATGGACTGGAAGACCTGTTTATAGGAGGTGATAGTGAACAGCCGGCAAGGATCTACTTCCAGAAACCGGGCGGAGGGTTTGTAATGGGGACAAAGGTGATCCCCGGCAGTGATATGCCCTCACAGGTGGCGGCCGCAGCTTTCTTTGATGCCAATGGCGACGGCGCACCTGATCTCTATGTGGCGAAGGGTGGATATGGCCTTTTTGAACCCAATACGCCCGCTTTACAGGACGAACTGTATCTCAACAACGGGAAAGGGAATTTCTCCCTTTTAAAGGGGGCTTTACCCAATGTAAGCGCCAGTAGCAAATCCTGTGTACGTCCCTGCGACTTTGATAATGACGGAGATATTGACGTATTTGTGGGAGGACGTGTTATTCCGGGCAAATATCCGACGCCACCGGTATCTTACCTGCTGATCAATGATGGCAAAGGACAATTCAGCCTTGCAACGGTTCCGTTCGCATCAACAGGTATGGTTACCGATGCCCGGTGGACAGATATAGATAAGGATGGCAGAAAAGACCTGGTGATTTGCGGTGAGTTTATGCCCGTGATGGTTTTTGCCAATAAGCAGGATGGTTTTAAAGATGTGACAGCGCAATATTTTGATCAGCCGGAAACAGGTTTCTGGTTTGGTTTAACAATGGCTGATGTAGATGGAGATGGTCATGATGATATTATTGCAGGTAACCTGGGACAGAATACCCAGATACATACGTCTGCAAAACAACCAGCAGAACTTTACTTTGCAGACTTTGACAAAAATGGTTCTATTGATCCCTTCCTGAACTTCTATATCGAAGGTGTAAGTTATCCCTTTGTAAGCCGTGATGAGCTCAATGAGCAGATCTATCCCATGCGCCGTAAGTTCTCCTCCTACCGCAATTATTCCAACGCAACAATGAAGGATATTTTTTCAGCAGAGGAGTTGAGTCAGGCCGGAAAATTAACCGCTGTTGAAACAAAAACATGCTGCTTTTTGTATCGTAATGGAAAGTATGTACCAACGGTGCTGCCTGTAGAAGCGCAGTTCTCAGTCGTGTCAAAGATCCTTCCTGCGGATTATGACAAGGATGGAAAGCTGGATCTGTTGCTGCTGGGTAACCAATGTGACAACCGTCTTAAACTGGGCAGCTTTGATGCCGGTTACGGCTGCCTGTTAAAAGGCGATGGTAAAGGGAATTTCAGCTATGTCTCACAGCCTGCTTCGGGCCTTTGTGTGAAAGGAGATGTGAAATCAGCTGCTGTCATGAACATTGGTGACAAACCATATGTCATGATAGGTGTAAATAATAAAGGGATCACCCTGTTTAAAGTAAACTAACGTATGAAACGATTGACGATCCTCCTGCTATTTGTATGTCAGTTTGGATATACACAACAACATAAAACAAGTTTCACAGACTATATACAGCCAGCGGTATTTTCACTGTCGATGGTCATGATGCATGATGTGGTGAATCCTCCTGCCGCGTGCCGGTTCTACAGCTACGCCATGATGTCTGCTTATAGCATTGTAGCCGCACATAGTAAGCAGATCCCTGATGCGGCTACCTTTATCAGATCATATCCTGGTATTGCTGTTCATGACGGCGGACATATGTACGACTATCGCATTGCCGCAGTCTACAGCATACTGGAAACAGGCAAATTGATGCTGCCTTCAGGATTTATGCTGCAGAAGGATGAGGAAAAGCTGCTGTTGTTATTTAAGAAAGATAAGGTGCCGGATAGCATTGTCCGGAATTCTGTTGCCGTTGCGGAGGATATTGCCAAACAAACCGTGCAGTGGTCACGTCCGGATGGTTATGGAAAGCTCAGTACACTTGTACGTTATACACCGGTGAAGGGAGAGGGATACTGGTATCCTACCCCACCAGCTTATATTGAGGCTGTAGAGCCGCATTGGAATACCATCCGGCCAATGATCATAGATTCCTGCAACCAGTTTGTGCCGGCAGCTCCGGTGCCTTTCAGCAAGGACACTGCAAGCGTTTTTTATGCGCTGAACAGGGAAGTGTTTGATGCCGGTGTTAATCTCAATATGGAACAGCGGGTTATTGCTTCATTCTGGGATTGTAATCCGTTTGCCGTAAGCACTTACGGACATATGGCCATTGGCTTCAAGAAGATCACACCGGGCGGTCACTGGATGAACGTTGCCGGGATTGCAGCCCGCAAGGCACAGCTGGATTTTGATAAAACCGTCCTGCTGCATTCCCTAGCTGCTGTTACCATGATGGATGCATTTATCAGTTGCTGGGATGCAAAATATCTGAGTAACCGCATCCGTCCGGAAACATATATCAACCGTTATATGGATGTGAAATGGAAGCCATTATTACAGACACCTCCATTCCCTGAATATACTAGCGGGCATAGTGTGGTATCTTCTGCTGCGGCTACTGTGCTGACCTATATGCTGGGAGATAATTTTGCCTATGAGGATAACTCTGAGGAAATGTTTGAGATCCCTGCACGTAAATTCACCTCCTTCCTGGCCGCATCACAGGAAGCTGCCATTTCCCGTTTATACGGCGGTATTCACTACCGCGATGCTATTGACAATGGCGTTGCGCAGGGACGTAAGGTAGGGGAGAAAGTGCTGGAAAAGATCAAAGCAGCCGGTATTAAACCGGTATATGGCAGCAGTATGTAAGATCTTTTGAGGTATATTTGGGGCTAACCGTCATCAATGATCAGTTATGTTGCCCGAAATAAAAATTCAGAAGGAAGAGATCCTGTCAGACAATTGGTATATACTCCGCAAATTCACCTACGATTTTAAGCTGAAGAATGGCAGCTGGCAGACCCAGAGCCGTGAGGCCTACGACCGCGGAAATGGGGCTGTTATCCTCTTGTATAATATAGAACAAAGGTCTGTTATCCTGACCCGCCAGTTCCGCCTGCCTTCTTTTGTAAACGGTAATCCCTCAGGGATGCTGATCGAAGCCTGCGCGGGCCTGCTGGATAAGGATAGTCCTGAGGACTGCATCCGCAGGGAGGTAGAAGAGGAGACTGGGTACAAGGTATCTCATGTCCGTAAGATATTCGAGGCTTATATGTCGCCGGGCTCAGTTACCGAGATCCTTTATTTCTTTATAGCCGAGTATGCCGCCAGTATGAAAGTGCATGAAGGCGGCGGTGTAGAACATGAGCAGGAGGAGATTGAAGTACTGGAGATTTCCTTTGAAAAGGCGCTTGCTATGATAGATGAGGGAGAGATCAGGGATGCCAAAACAATTATGCTGTTGCAACACCTGCGGTTGAAAGGGGTATTGTAATAAAATATTGTAAATCAATTTGTTGTGCTTACTGTGCTATCACCTCACTGAGGTGTTTTGGAGGTTTTTAACCGTATGATAATGAATTAGTTGTGGGTGTCAAGTCCACCTCAAGTCCACTTCAGATCCACCTCAACGGCATGGCAACGTCGTATACAAGACCTATGTCAGGCATTGGTGATGCCATTTCGTTGCCTTAATTTTGCGGCCTAAAGGGAATAAAGGGAAATCATGGGAAAAAAGACAAAGCGGCATCTCCGCAGGGTGAGGTATGTCTTGTACAAGGAAACATTGCTTGACTTCAGGGAACATTTCTGGACTTTCCTGGGCGCATTTACCGGTATTGGGCTGATCGGCCTCCTGCAAAGTAACTTTTTATCCCCCACAGATAATTTATTCCTTATCGGCTCCTTCGGAGCATCCTCCGTACTCATTTATGGCATTATAAATAGTCCACTTGCCCAACCCAGGAATCTGCTGGGAGGACACCTGATCTGCGCGCTGGTAGGTGTTACCATTCATAAACTGGTACCGGGTGAATTGTGGCTGGCCGCAGCACTCTCCGTATCCCTGTCTATTGTGCTGATGCAGATCACAAAAACGTTACATCCTCCTGGTGGTGCTACAGCCCTGATTGCCAATATCGGGTCAGAAAAGATCAAAGCTATGGGATACATGTATGTATTAAGCCCCGTTCTGTCCGGTGTGCTGATCCTGCTGCTGGTAGCCCTTATCTTCAATAACGTTACTTCTCACAGAAAATACCCGCAACACCGGATCTGGCATACAGCTCGTAGAAGACGTGCACATTGAGTCAAGTCGGGTAGCGCTGATTGTTAGTCCGTGGGAATAATGTAGCTGGCAGGAGTAGGGGAAATGAACAAAATGAACAGATGGGTTAATAATGATCAGGAATGATCAGAGAAGGAATGCAAATAGCCATTAATTTTATCTCATTCTCAATGACCACACAAGAAATCCAATGAAAAACGCCTTTCCCCGTTTCCACAACAGTTTATTTGCCCTTGTTATTGTTCTGCTTGGCTTCACAGTAGTGAGTTGCTCGAAAGATGATGATAACATAACGCCTACTCCGGATTTGAATGCGTTATACAATCAATCCATTAAAGATGCTATGGTTGATAATGGTTCGGAAGCAATAGACAGCCTCTGGCCTATTGCCGCAAGTAATCCCAATCTGCAGTGGAAAACCATCAACGGACAAAACTACGTATTGATGGCTACCTTCATGCGGTATCCGGAAAGTTATCCAGTGGGAGATTCCATCACCACTACCTGGGGTGATAGCTGGTTTTTTATCCCGACTCAAATGCTTCGAAAACTGGGGCCGGTCTTTACCCCAACTTCAGATACAATCCAGCGTATCAGCCAGCTGTTGGGGCTTCCTCCCGTAAATAGCAAGAGTAATACACATATTACTCAGGTATGGGTTCATGCTGAAAAGCTGTTTCGTCCGGCAGGAGATCCAGCCATTACAACTACCACAACAGGCTCAACGTTGATAAGCACGGTTTCAGCTGATTACCGGGCCTGGTTTAATAACAATATCATTTACTCCTACTACCGTCCCCTGAATGCTGCCACAGATTACTATTATCCGTGGACAAGGCTAGGGTACACCTACGACTGGGCACCGGGAACGAATAGGGTCGGTCTGAGTGAGTATGTGCTGAAAGCAAATTCAGGCTGCTGGGTGGAAAATACCACCACCGCTGCCGGCTTTTTCAAATAATCAGAGGTCAGTCAATTCGAATAGTAAAGAAAAAGGAGTTGTCTCAATTTGGTTTGAGGCAACTCCCTTTTTGTGCCGCACGCGGTATCTGCAATAGCTGATACTGCATGGAGGCTCTCTATTAATTAGCTTCTGTATACTTTTTAAAGTTATCCAGGATAGCCTGCCAGCCGCTCTGCTGCATTTCAATGGAATGAGTATCTTCCGCTTCGAAAGTTTCTACTATTTTGGTCGCATCGCCTATGCTGCTGAAAAGGATGCTCACCTTTCTTTCATCACCCAGGGTATACTCGATCAGCTTATGCTCTTTTACCTGTGTATACACGCCTCCAAAATCAAAACTGAAACTACCATCTTTTGCCGCCATAGTAGTGCTGAATTTGCCGCCTGTCCGCAGGTCGTTTTCAGAAGCTGGTACATGCCAGTCATCTGAAGCAAATGCCCATTGCTTAATATGTTCTGGCTGGTTCCAGTATTCCCATACTTTTGCTACTGGCGCCTGAACGGTGGTTTCTACGGTAATTGCGGTTTTAGTTGTTGTTGTCATATCAGAGAGTTTTTATTTGATTATTTGTTGTTGTTAACGATACAAACTTACGGTGGTATGGTTACAAGGATGAGGGGTGAAAAAGACAAAGAAGAGGCGATTTACGACCTTAATGAACAGATGTAAGGAATATTATGAGTATAAAAAAGCGCCTTGCAAAACATATCACCGTTTCACAAGACGCTCTCTGAAAACAATAACGGGAACTTAACTACTTGTTACTTACTGTTGCTGTGTTATTAAATAAAGGATTCAATCTGCAATGTTTTTTCCCTTCAAAGCTGATCTCATAATCAGATTTGAAATGAGTGCTCTTCTGGTAATAATCAGTTGTAATGATCTGCGCTCCTGAATTGCATGCAGCAATAAAGCTGGACTTATCGTTCAGGCGTGCTTCTTTGGTATCTGAATCAGCCCTTGTACGGATGATATAACCTTTCGCTACCAGGTCCTTTATCGCCGGATCAGTAGGATTGTTCCTGATCATCATGGCTGCTTCTGGCGTACCTGGATCGGAATTGGAGAATACAACACGACCTTTCAGCCCAGGATGACCAGCAATGTAAAGATCTCTCTTAGCATCTTTGGCATCAAGAATAAAGGCAAATTTACCTTCTGCTGCTTTTACGGTTGGCCAGTTGTCGTGCAGTACTGCTTCTTCCAGTGTCTTATATTTTCCTCTTACCATATCAGGAGTGATAAGATGCTCTTTACCCAATCCATCTATCAATGCCTGATCCAGCTGATCGAAAACTTCGGTGGTGAATGGCTCTGGCTCAGTGATTTCCTTACTTTTTGAAGCACCATCTTTCGGCTCCAGTGTAATAAAGATAGGGTAGTGGTGCGGATGCTTCTCTGACCATGTCCTTAACTCAGCTAAAAGGTTCTTCAGCGTGAGGTAGTTATTACGAAAATCCAGGTCAGGAATATGTAGTACTTTAAACCCTGGTTCATTCATGACACCTTTCTCATCATAGGGCGCCTGTCCCTTTGCCCAATCCAGTCCTTTAGGATGCGCATATTTGCCGCCCTTCGCATCTGCATAGACATCGACCTCCAGGTTCAATAAACCCATATCCAGCTGCTCTGCAATGGAAATGTGCTCGTAATCAATTTTACTGGCGGATACTGAATCCCTATGCTGGAACATTTTGAACAATGCGGGATCAATGGCTTTCTTGTAACTGTTGTGTGAACCGATAACCTGGATCCTGTTCATCTTCACGCTATCTGGTACTTCGTTATGCAGCAGGCTCAGAGCTGCTGTTAATACCAATCCTGAAAGTGCCTTCATGATATATTGTTTTAAAAAACAGCCGGCATGTGAAAGCGCCGGCTGCCGGGTTTTATGATGTATCTCTTATAATGTAGTGCCGCAATCCCGTTGGTTACTGCTCGTAACCTGGATTCTGTCTCAGATTACCATTCAGCCTGATCTCTGTGATAGGAATAGGATAGAGCCTTCTTCTGGTATCCTTATTCATGCTCAGGTTATCGTTTGGCAAAGGATATTCTTTTTCAAACAGGTCAAAGCGGATCAGGTCATTACGGCGCCATCCTTCCCAGGACAGTTCACGGGCACGTTCATCCAGTAATCCCGGTAAGTCAATACCGGCAACTGGCGGAGCGCCAGCACGGGAGCGCAGCAAGTTAACCAAATAATCAGGTGTTTGCAATGCACCGTTGACCGTAGTTGCTGTCGCACCACGCAGAATAGCCTCTGCTTTCATCAGGTAAACGTCTGCCAGACGAAATACCGGTACGTCATTACCATTCAGACGGGTAGCCTGGATAATGGCAGGATCAGGATAGTACTTGATAGATCGTACACCCGATGCCTGGCTGGCCTGCGTATTGCCAAGGTCCATTGGTTTGGGTGGTACCAGTATAAGGTCTGGTGTGATCACGATCTGGGTAGTACTGTTCGGATAATATACAGGCTGGTTAGTGAATCCGCCGTTACCATCAGGATAGTATTGAGGACCTGCCAGCCAGGTATTGTTCCTTACATCGCCTTTCAGGTTAAAACGGTTGTAGAACTCGGGAGTGGTGCTCATCGCAATACTCAGACCAACGTTAAAGCCGTATGCCTGTGCCAGGTAATAGTAGAAACCAAAACGGGTGAACTGATTACCGGGTATCTGCTGATCATAAGGAATTGCGAAGATAGTCTCATTGGTCTGCGGACCGTTATTAGGTAAGAAGATGTCGCGGAACCTGCCGTCCAGGAAATAGTTTGTATTGTTCTGTATGCTATCTGCCATCGCAACGACATCCTGGTTACGGTCAGTACCCGGACCTAAATAAACAGATGCATTCAGGTACATCTTAGCCAACAGGGCGAATGCCATTGCTTTTGTAGGGCGGCCGTACTGCAATACATTGGTGGCACCATTATTTGATTTTGATGGCAGCTGCTGTGCAATAGCTTTCAGCTCAGACTCGATGAATGCGAAGATCTTGGCTCTTTCCTGTGTGGCTGGCAAAGTAGCTACCGGGAAATCAGTGATCAGCGGTATATTACCATAGGTATCCATCATGAAGAAATAGTACAACGCACGTACAGCTCTAACTTCTGCAATGTTGGCTGCTTTAGTGGTTGTATCTACGCTGGAAGCTTTAGTCAGATTGATCAGACGGTTACAGTTGTTGATACCTCCGAAACCCCATTGCCAGATACCGGTCACATTGGGATGATCAAATGTCCAGGTATGATAGTGTAATTGCCTGTACTGACCACCATCATCGAAGTTCCCGTCACGGGCAGGAATGATCGCCTCATCTGTCGACAGCTCCTGCATACGCCAGTAGGCAATTGCATAGTTAGAAGCGAGGTTTGTATACATTGTGCCAAGTAAAGCAGCATAGTCCTGAGAGGTGGAAGGGAAGTTGCCGTTTACATATTGTGATTCAACATTCACATCTAATTTCCTGCAGGCACTTATCGTAACAAGTGCTGCAAGCGCAGTGATGAATATATTTCTCTTTTTCATCCGTTAATATTTTTTTGTTGTTCCTTATGGAACACTCATTGCTTTAATTAAAATGAAGCACTCAGACCAACGATATAAGTACGTGTTTTAGGATAGAAGTTGTTATTGTCAATACCAGGTGTAACACCACCGATATTGATCTCAGGATCTATACCACGATACTTGGTGATCACAAAAAGGTTATTGCCGGTAGCATAGAAACGGATGCTCTTTACGGCCTGTGTATGCGGCTTGAAAGTATAACCCAGTGTCAGGTTATCCATACGGAGATAAGAGCCGCTTTCCAAGAAACGGTCAGAGATCAGGTAGGCGTTGATATCGTTGTAGGATTCATTCGTAGTGAAATGCGGGATGTTCTGCAGTTTTGAATCAACAGGGTTGTTCAGACCTGCAAGTGTCGCATTCAGGATCTTATTGCCTAACACACCACGTACCAGGAAGCTCAGATCGAAGCTCTTATAGTAGAAATTGTTGCTCCAGCCGTACATCAGCTTGGGCTGTGCATTACCCGCCAGCTTTGCATCTGTGGTGAGTGGCTGTGTAGCAGTAATGGTACCATCAGCTTTCTGGTAAGTACTTACGCCGTTATCGTTCTTACCCATGTAATGCCATAGGTTGAAAGTACCTAAAGCATAACCAGGCTGGATGATCTGGCTATAGTTACCTGATTGTCCTTTACCACCCAGCTGTGCTGTCTGGATATAGTTGATGGCAAATTTCTCGTTGGACAGATTAGTAATCTCGTTCTTGTTGTGCGCCAGGTTGAGGTTCGTTCTCCAGGTGAAACCATGAGACTTCACAATTGTTGCGCTCAGGGCCAGTTCAATACCGCTGTTCTTAATACTACCTACGTTGGCAGTATATGTTGGTACGAAATACTGTGTGGTAGATACGGGATACTGATCGTAGATCAGGTCAGAAGTTTTCTTGATATAGTAATCAATCGAACCGCTGATCCTGTCTTTCAGAATACCGAAATCCAGACCAATGTTGGTAGTAGCCGTAGCTTCCCATTTCAGGTCTGGGTTATCGTTACGTACAGGACCGATAGCGTTGGTGATGTTTCCATTATACAGGAACTTAGAGTTACCTGCAGGCGTACCATAGATCAACAGGGAGGAGAAAGCATTGAAGCCCGCGCTGTTACCGGATACACCATAACCTGCTCTCAGTTTCAGCACGGTGATCAGGTCAATATTCTTCATGAATTTCTCACTGCTGATATTCCAACCGGCAGAAACTGCCGGGAAATATCCCCAACGGTTGTTGACACCGAAGGCGGATGAACCGTCATTCCTCAAAGAGGCCATGAACAGGTATTTGTCTGCATATGAATATTGCACACGACCGTAGTAAGAGATCAGTCTGAGTGTAGAGATCGGATTATTGTCGAAACTTATTTGTGACGTATTTGCCGGATTTGACAGGAATATGTTGTTATAAGTCAAAGCATCGTTGGAGAAATTCTGGGTGGTGATACCGAAACCATCATTGGTACGGTCCTGCTGATAAGTATAACCAGCCAGCAATTTGACTGAATTGGCACCAAAAGTTTTGTCGTAGTTGAAATAAGATTCTACTACTGTACTTGTATTCTGATAAGCCTTCCTCGTAGCCACACCATTCAGGTTTACAGCCAGGCCTGAAGCATGGTTGTAGTAACTGTTGTAATTATTCTGGTTTCTCTGGGAAGACAATGACAAAGTATATTTCAGCCCTTTGAATATATCTGCCTGCACCAGACCAGTGATCAACGTTTTGCTATCATCGGTTTTGATGAAGTTGTTGTTGATCAGTGACAGCGGATTCAATGTACCACTACCTGTCCTCGCATAATATTCCTTATAAGTACCATCAGGATTGAAAGGACTTACAGTTGGCAGGTAGAATAGCATGTTGGACAATACCTGTGACTGAACAATATCATTGCTCTTAGTGTGGGCGTTGGTAACAGTCAGGCCTAATCGCAACCGATTGTCAAAGAAGCGCTGCGTAACATAGCCTCTTACAGTGGTACGTTCCAGGGATGTGTTCCTCAGAATACCATCATTCTTCAGGTAGTTAAAGCTGCCACCATAATCTGTAGTAGCATTGGAACCACCGAAGGAAACGTTATGATTATGTGAATAACCTTTTCTTTCCACTAGCTTCTGCCAGTTCGTGTTTGAACCGTCATCATTCAGTACCGGAATTAAGGTTTGACCATTCTTTTTAAGATATGCACGCAGCTCATCACCAGTCAGCATGTCCAGTTGTTTGGACACTTGTTCCATTGCGCCATACGCGTTGTAGGAAAGTCTCGTCTGGCCTGTTTTCGCCTTTTTGGTAGTAACGATGATTACACCATTGGCTGCACGGGCGCCATAAATAGCTGTAGCGGCAGCATCTTTCAATACATCGATGCTTTCAATGTCAGCCGGCGCGAGCAGATCAATAGACGCACCTGGTACACCATCTATTACATAGAATGGTTCCATTGCACCACCGGTAGTACGGATAGTGGAAGGTCCCCTCAATACTACAGCCGGAGCTGCGTTAGGGTCGCCGCTTTTGGTCACGTTCAAACCCGCTACTTTACCTTGTAATAATTCCGCAGGCGTGGTTAATACGCCCTGATTAAATTCTTCTGATTTGATAGTCGTAATTGAGCCTGTTACATCTTTTTTACTTGCGGTACCATAACCTATCACTACTACATCTTTCAATTGTTTTGTATCCGTTACTAATGTTACATTGATCACCTTTTTGTCTCCGGCAGTGATTTCTTTTGGAAGCGATCCCATTAATGTAAAGAGAATCACATCTTGCGGTCCTTTAGTGACAATTGTGTAGGCCCCGTTTGCATTTGTAATAGTTCCGGTAGCAGTTCCTTTTACAGAAACAGTTACTCCTGGAAGAGGTACATTGTTCTCGTCTGTTACTATACCTTTAATAGTGCCATTCGTCTGAGCAAAAGCAGAAAAGCTCAGAAACATTGCAAGCAATAAGGCAGGAAATGCCTTACCTGCAACGCTACAGAATGACCTTAATTGTAAAAAATACATTCTCTTCATGTAGTTTAATTGTTAAGGATTGCTGGAGGAGTAGAGATGCTGATATGTCAAAGAACCATAGCTATGGAAATGCAAAAGTATCTACAAGGAATCCATGGATCAAAGCACTTTACAATAGCATAACAATTCCTTTAAATAGGGTAGTGAAAGCTGGGATGAGTGGTAATATATGTTGTATGAAATGAAGAGGTGAGTACTTGATTAAGTATGTATTATGAAAAAGCGCAATTGCTGACTGAGCAACAATTGCGCTTTTTTTTGTGACTATCTTTTTAGAAATAAAGTCACTATTTTTTTGGGAATAAAGTGACTATCTTTTTTAGAAGCGGTAACCTATCGTCATGCGGAAATTGCGACGGGCTTCCACGATGTAACTATAATAGCCAGATGCATTTGCTGGCAGGGATGCAGCAGTAAGCAGTTTACGATCATCCAGCAGATTATTCACCAGGAAAGAGACAGTATATTTTCCTCTGGAGTAATTCAGGCCTGCATCTGTACGGAAGTAGTTTGGAATGTTGGATACCTTGGTAGTTCCTACAGCACGTTCTGCCTGCCATTGAATACCGGCGGAAGCTCCGAAGCCTGTAAATGCTCCGTGATCAATACGGTAAGAGAGCCAGCCATTGGTAACATGTGCAGCAGTGTTTGGTGTGATGTTACCTACAGTTGTTTTGCTGGCTTCAGTATTTGGAGCCTCTTTCGTTATTTTGGAATCAGTATAAGCATAGTTGACGTTCACATTCAGGCCTGGTACAATTTCACCATTGACATCTACTTCTATACCTTTTGTAACTGTTTCTCCCAATGCAATAGATACATCAGCGCCACGGCTGTCTTTAATACCCAGCGCTACTTTGGAGTTCTGACGGGTAATGCGGTAGCCTGATAATGCTGCTGACCAGCGGCCATTGAACCAATCTTTCTTGATACCGGCTTCTATGTCATTGCCCTTAACAGGTTTGAATGGTACCAGGTTTGAGTCCAGCCCTGATTGCGGTACAAAAGACTGATCATATAATGCATAGACAGCAGTTGTTTTATCAATGGAGTAGCTGATGCCTACACGTGGTGTAACAATATCGTCCTTCATATCTGCTGTTTTTGTCTTACCTGTGGTTTCTGCATGTGTGAATCTCAGTGCCAGAGACAAGCGCAGTTTGTTATCAAAAAATCCAAGTTCATCTTGTGCATATACAGAAGTATAGTTTACAGACGAAATATAATTGCTTTGTCCTGCTCTTGTCCTTACGCTTTTCGAACGATCGATTGTTGGAATGGAGTCGAATGGAATGCCGTATTCAGGATTGTACACATTGAATACTTTTCCGCCTCCCAGGTTGAGGGATGGATTCAGTGTACGGAAATCGCCCCAGAATTTCTTGTTGCCCATATCTACACCAGCCAGTATCCTGTGACGAATGCTGCCTGTATATTCTTCTCCGGAGAGGGACATCTGTGCAAACCTGTTTTCGCCGGCTTCGTCACCAACACTGAAGTAACGCGCCATGTTGCCATTCTCTGCCACACTGGTTGCCCATACGCTGTTGGCCACCATGCTGAAGTTAAAATAAGCAACCTGTGCATGCGCCTGCCATTTGTCATTCAGCTGATGATCCAAATAAACATAGGCGCTATGGTCTCTGAGACGGCCCGGCTCCAGGGATGGATCACCATAGAAGAAGTCATTGGAGATGCCTTCATCCAGCAGCTTCTTTTTGGAGAACTGATAGTTACCGTTGCCGAGATATTTAGATCCCTGGAAGGTGTATTCCACTGTGATGGAGGTTCTGTCATCTACAACATATTTCAGCACGGGTGCGAACAGATAACGGTTGCTGTAATTGTATTTGGTATAAAAATCTTTCTGCTGACCAGCAACGTTTAATCTGTACAACAGTTTACCATCCTTACTCAGCTTACCATCAAAGTCGAGTGCGGCACGGTAGGTGCTGAAGCTACCCATGCTGATGTTGGCTGTTCCTTTGGTCATACCACTTGGCTTCTTGGTAACGACATTATAGAAACCACCGGGCTCGCCATTAGCCAGCATAAAACCTGCAGGGCCTTTTACAAACTCAATACGCTCTATCATGGCAGCATCTTCTGCGGTAGGGCCCCAGCTGGCCTCAATGTTCATACCGTTCCGGAAGGCAGGGATCTTGGAACCTCTCATGCGGATCTGCGCATACTGGTTATCCCAATGTCCTACACGGGTGGCGCCGCTCACGTTGCGGGTAATGCCATCCACGATATCGTAGGTCTGCTGGTCAGCCAGCAGGCTGGCGGAGATTACCTGGATGTTCTGTGGTATTTCCAGCAATGGCGTTTTCAGACGCAATGAACCGGATACAGCATCGACTTTATATTTATTCCTGGCACTGTTGATGATCACTTCCTGTAACTGCTGGTTGGAAGCTTCCAGCTGGATAGTAACATTAAGGATCTCGTCTTGTGCAATATCTACTTCTTTTGTAACGACTTTGTAGCCGATCAGCATTACCTGCAGCGTGTAATGACCGGCATGCATTCGTTTAAACAGGAATTCACCTTTCTCGTTAGTCAGAGTACCTCTGTTCTTTTCCTTGATTTGTACTGCTACAAAAACAGCAGGTTGACCATCACCGGTAACTACAGTTCCTTTAATGGCAGAAAGGGGTTCATTGATAGAAAAGGCTGGTGTGCCTGCAAGCATGGTACATAATAGGCACAACAATCCAAACAGTTGGTTAAATTTAGTATACATATAGGCTGATTAGCTGATGAATGGAATATTCTAAACGCGGCGCAAATCTAAATGAGGAAACAAGGGATCATTTATCAAATTGGGAAAATGGTTTTCGCAATGCGGAAAAAAATAAACAATAACGCCTAATCGTTTCGCCAATGGCGTTTAGGTCATAGCAGAAAGCAGTCTGAAATAGCTAAAAGCCCTTTCAGGATCTGATCTAAAAAGGGCTTTTGCTGTCCTCCATTTGTACCGCCTATACTCCACTGAAGTATTCGCGAAGGACCAGGTCCTTTTTAATTATATATATTTGCTCCGAGCCCTTTAACACCCATCCACATGAATATCGGCCAGCAAATATTGTTTTTCCTTAGTGCCCTGGGAGCTTTTAACGGTCTGGTACTTGGACTTTATATCCTGCATAAAAAGCGAAAATCCATTCCATTTCTTCTTTTGGGTATTCTGTTGCTGGCGATCAGTATCCGTGTGGCCAAATCAGTATTTATCTATTTCAACCCCCAACTACCGAAGATCTACCTGCAGGTGGGGCTTTCTGCATGTTTCCTGATCGGCCCATCTCTGTATTATTTTTTCAGGGCCGCAATGGGAAGGATTACTGTTATACCGGCCAACTGGAAAAGGGAGTGGGGGATTCTGCTGGGATTACTGTTGGTAGGCGGCACCGTTTTCCCCTATCAGACTTGTCCCAACTTATGGAACCATTTTGTTGCCCAGCTCATTTACACGGTATGGGGCGCTTACATAGTAGCTACCGGCTTTTTGCTCCGAAATACATTAAAAACCTTTTTGGTGAACCGTTCCGGCTTAAATGCCACAGAGCAGTTCTGGCTGTGGGTATACGGGTCTAACTGTTTGCTTTACCTGGTGTACCTGCTGGCTTTGTTGCGGTACGTATACGGTATATATATTGGCGGCGGGATCACGTTCACTTCCATCTTATATCTCACCATTTTCTTTTTTGTAAAGGGCGCCAGGTTGGACCAGCTGCTTACGGCTCCGGAAGCAATATCCTCCAAACCTGAAAAGAAGAAAATAGCTGACATTGATGCTCAGGCCTGGGCCGAAAAACTGGGACAGGTGATCATGGATAAGGCGCTGTATAAAGATCCCAATCTGAAGCTCAGTGATCTGGCTCGTGCTATTAATATCCCCGCCCACCAGTTATCCCAATTGCTGAATGACAATTTGGGTAAAAGCTTCTCCACTTATATTAATGAGTACCGCATCAACGAAGCCTGTAAGCTGATTACCACGAAGGAACATCTTACATTTGAGGCCATCGGGTACGAGGTAGGGTACAACTCCAAGTCTACTTTTTATGCTGCCTTTAAGAAGGTAATGGATACCACTCCGGCACTTTTTAAGGAATCCTCCATGAAAACGACTAACTAATAACTTGTTGAAAATCTGAATTTTGTGATTTTCTACCGGTCCGGATTTATAAATCCGGACTCCTGATTTGCAAAGGCAGACCATAGGTGTTGGATCCCTTACTACGTTTGGGGAAACCTATAGTCGATGGCGAAAGTCTTTTCTTTTTTCTGTTTTCTTGTGATGATTAACCTGTATGCCCGGGCGCAGGATTCAACAATTGGCACCCGGCAGCTACAGGCGGTAGAAGTCAATGCCGCTCCTCCGTCCGTCCGGCAACAGGCCGATAAGCTGGTTATGACGGTAGCGGGTAACCGGCTGTTCAGGACAGCGGCTAATGGCTTTGATGTACTAAAAAAGGTGCCCGGCCTGGAAGTAGGAGGGGATGGCGCCTTGTTACTGTACGGCAGGATCACGCCGGCAGTTTTTATTGACGGCAAGCCGGTGCTGATGAGCCCCGAAGCACTGCAAAACTACCTGGCCGGTCTTTCATCCGACATGATCGCGTCTATAGCGCTGATAAATAACCCTTCTTCCCAGTACGATGCAGAGTACAAAGCGATCATCGATATACGACTGAAACAGGATATGACCATGGGCTGGAAGGGGAATATAAACACCAGTTTACAGCGGAATGCTTATACCTACAGCGACAATCAGTTGCAGCTCAGCTATAAAACCCCTAAACTCACCTACACGACCCGCCTGGGTTATACAAGGGGGACGACTATTTACCGGTACCAGGCACTGCAGCATCTGGCTAATACCGATATCATGGCTACCAATAACAATGTGCCTACCAGTAATAATAACTTCAGTTACCAGTTGGGAGCAGATTATAATTTTAAAAAGAACCAACATATCGAGCTTCAGTTGAGGGGCTTCCTGATAAACCGGAACGCCCATGCATACAATACCCTTTATACAACAGATGCTACGGCTCAGCACCTTGTTTTCAATACGAAAAGCGAGAACCACTACGATCCCACCCAGCGAAATTATCTTGTTAACCTGAATTACTCCGGTCAATGGGGGAAGACACAGTTGCAGCTATTAGGGTCATTTGTACAGGCCAATACCCGGCAACAAGAGGATATTCAAACGAGTGATGTCATCAGTAAAGCGCTGCTGGATTACTGGAAAACAGCCCTGCAGCAGGATATCCGTATCCGTACGATGCAGGCCGATCTTTCGCGGGAAACAGGGATAGGTACCTTCCGTATGGGTGGTAAATTTGTATATACCTCTACCCGGAATAACATTCATTACGACACATTGACGACCGAGCATGTTTTTGCACCGGATAGCGGACGGTCCAACAACTTTAGTTATGATGAATATATTTCCGCAGGGTACCTGTCCTATGAAAGGAAGCAGGGAAAATTTGATCTTGCTGCAGGCCTTCGCGCAGAACATACCCGGAGTATAGCCAATTCAATCACACAAAACGAGGTAACTAAACGGAATTACCTTACCTGGTTGCCTAGTATAAGCGCCACCTATACCATTAATCAGGATCAGCAAATAGGCATCTCTTTTGCCCGCCGTATTACCCGTCCCACTTTTAGCCAGCTGAATCCATTCAGGTTCTACAACAGCCCCCTGAACTATGTAGTGGGCAACCCTTACCTCTTGCCTTCCAAAAGCAATACACTGGCGCTAACTTACACTATCAGGTCGTTTACTTTTGCTTTGAATGCCGGAAGGGAAACAGATGCTATGCTCCGCTACCCCGAGTATGATACAGTTACCAACGTGCTGGAATATCTTGGCAAAAACATGCCTCATAAAGATTTTGCCAACATAACGGTCAGTGTTCCCTTTACAGTTACAAAATGGTGGCGTATGCAGCACAATATCAGCAGCGACTATAGAAAGGAACAGATTCCCTATCATGGAGTTACCTATGCAGTGGGAGTAACAGATTTCACCATCAGGGGGAGCCAGGTGTTTACCTTACCTAAGAGCTTCACATTTGATGTGTCCTATTCCTATCGTTCACGCAGCGGTATCAGCCTCTATATTGCGAAGCCTTTATGGAATGTTGATATTGGACTGCAGCGCACATGGCTGAAAGGAAAGCTGAACACGCGTATCAATTATTATGACATGTTCAACAGCACTGCTTTCGCAATTGTGTTCAGGGAAAAACAAATTATTAATAACCAGCTGTCTCATTGGTATGGCCAGCAACGGGTAGTCCTAACGCTTAACTATAGTTTCGGAAAGTCCACTTACCGGGCGAAACAGGTGAATAAGAATGAAGAGGAGAATAGGGCAGGACTATAAGAGAATAGTAGCCATTTAAAATGTCTGTGAAAGTTCTATTTCCCCTACACTTCAAGTTCAGGACGCGGACGCGTCCTGAACTTATACTTACATGCCAGTTAACCGAAAAAGTATTGTAATTCTCGTCCGGTTTCATCTGATGGGCCCTTTGTAAAGTCTCTGCAGTTACCGGATTCATTGGTAGCCGATAGGAGGATTTATGCAAGGCAGTTTTCAACCTGTGTTAATATATATCAATATCCATAGTGACATACAGCGTAAGTCTGATCTATTACCTGAAAGGGCAGGACCTGCCTTAATATTCTTCTTCGAATATAAGTGTCTATTATACAGTATATATCCTTCCACTCTTAGTTGAATTAGGATATTTTTAAATGAGTGCTTGTTTATCGCATATAATTCCCGTAAACTTGTGGAATCATATTGTTCACCTTGCCAATGACAAAAAGATGCTGCTTTCTTTTTTGTTCGTTGGTATAAATCCTAAAACCTGTTTAACCGATAAATTCTCTGAAAACCATATCAAGCGAATATTAAAAGATATCAACTGACAATACCTACGCGGCATCAGATAAGTTCCAATGGAGTGGTCATTGGTGCGTAATACCCACTAGTATCTGTTAAAAGTCCGTTTCCCTCTCCTGATCTGCTGCAACCTGTAGCGGAGACTATACATTTTTATTTTCAGTTGATCCAACAAGTACCTTCAAAATTAAAAGACCATGAAAAAAAGATGTAGTCTGATTGCTGCCATTCTACTAATGGTGTCCCTCAAACTAACCTATGCACAGAATTACAATTACGCAGAAGCATTGCAAAAGTCAATGTTCTTCTATGAATGCCAGCGGTCTGGCCAACTTCCTGCAGACAACCGTGTAACCTGGCGCGCCAACTCAGCAATGACTGATGGCGGTGATGTGGGCCATGACTTAACAGGCGGCTGGTATGATGCAGGAGATCATGTTAAATTCAATTTCCCTATGGCCTTCTCCGCAACCATGCTGGCATGGGGGGCGATAGATTTTGCCGGAGGATATAATACCACCGGGCAAATGAAATACCTGAAGAGCAATCTTCGGTTTGTAAATGATTATTTTATACGCTGCCATACTGCTCCCAATGAATTGTACGGGCAGGTAGGTAACGGTGGTACTGATCATGCCTGGTGGGGAGCGGCAGAAGTAATGGCAATGTCCCGCCCGGCGTACAAGATCGATCAGACGAATCCGGGTTCAGACCTTGCCGGCGAAACTGCTGCTGCAATGGCTGCTGCCAGCATTGTGTTTAAAACTGACGATCCGACTTACAGTGCCACATTGCTTAGCCATGCCATACAGTTATACAATTTCGCTGACAATTATCGTGGTAAATATTCCAGCTCCATCACCGATGCTGCCGGCTATTATCAGTCCTTCAGTGGCTACAATGATGAACTGGTGTGGGGCGCTATATGGCTATACCGCGCTACAGGTGATGCGGCATGGCTGGCAAAGGCGGAGAGTTATTATGCTAACCTGTCTTCAGAGCCTCAGAGTACTATTAAGTCCTTTAAGTGGGGACTCGCCTGGGATGATAAGTCATACGGTTGTTATGCCCTGCTGGCAAAACTCACAGGTAAAGCTCAGTATAAAGACGATATAGAACGTCACCTTGACTACTGGACAGATGGCTACAACGGACAGCGTATTACTTACACTCCCGGTGGCCTGGCATTCCTGGATGTGTGGGGCGCGTTAAGATATGCTATCAATACCGGTTTCCTGGCAACCTATTACAAGGATGCTGCTACAACAACAGCAAAGGGAACGAAGTATTATAATTTTGCAGTGCGGCAAATGAACTATGCGCTGGGAAGCAATCCCGGCAACCGCAGCTTTGTATGCGGTTTCGGCACTAATCCCCCTGTTAATCCGCATCATCGCACCGCTCATGGTTGCTGGTCCAACAACCTGAATGGTCCTCCCACTGCAACAAGACATACCTTGTATGGCGCATTGGTAGGAGGTCCGGGAAATGACGATGCTTATACAGACGATCGCTCTAACTATGTAAACAATGAAGTGGCCTGCGATTATAATGCTGGTTTTTCCGGCCTGCTGTCAAAACTTGTAGAAGATTATGGAGGTACCCCGCTGGCAAATTTCCCCGTTGCGGAAACGCCTTCCGGAGAATTTCTGATCGAAGCAAGACTGAATGGCAGTGGAAATACATATACTGAATGGTCGGTGTGGGTTAACAATCATACTGCCTGGCCTGCACGTATTGCTTCAAAACATACCTTCCGCTTGTTTATTGATATTTCAGAAGGACTGACAGCTGGCTATTCTCCGGCAAGTTATGTTGTATCGTCTAACAATGCAGACGTTACTTTTACTCAGTTAAAACCATGGGATTCTATTCAGCATATCTACTACACTGAAGTAACATTCAACACCAGTATCAAGATCTGGCCAGGTGGACAAGGTGAGTCAAGAAAAGAATCGCAGATACGCATTAGACTGCCTTATGAGGCCAATGCTTCCGCCTGGAATCCTGCAAACGACTGGTCATCAAAAGGCCTTGATGGCACTCTTAAGGAAGTTTCCACCATTCCTTTGTATATAGATAATGTATTGGTATACGGCAGTACTCCAACACCTGCCGTGGTAGTACCTGTTACAGGTGTAAGTGTTAGTCCTGCAGCTGCTTCTCTGGATATCAATAATACCCGGCAGCTTACTGCCACAGTAGCACCTGCCAATGCCACCAATAAAACTGTGAACTGGACTTCCAGTGCTCCTGCAATTGCCACTGTAAGTAATAGCGGTCTTGTAACAGCAGTGGCAGCAGGTAAGGCAACGATCACCGCTACTACAGCTGACGGAAGTTTTACTTCCAGTTCCAGCGTCACTGTTACCAATGTTGTAGTGCCTAAACAATATACCATCACTACCGCTGTAAGTGGTTCAGGATCTGTCGCTCTTAGTCCTGCGGGAGGTACCTATCCTGAAGGATCTCAGGTTACCATTACTGCTACACCGGCAAATGGATATAAGTTCAATAACTGGAGCGGAGCTATCTCGGATACTATCAATCCTGCTGTTGTAACGGTAAATGCCAATATCACCGTAACTGCAAACTTTACTCCAACTGCCAACCAGGGGAATTGTAGTAGCCCTTCTCCGGTAACACTTCCGTTCAAACAGGATGGTGCGGGAGAATATTGCTTCGTTATTTCAGGCAATATTTCTTATATCAATTCATGGAACCTGAGTCTCCTGGAGATCAATGGGGTTAACTACACCAATACCTGGTCTAACAGTCTTCCGGCGAGGGTGAACGGTAATTATTATGTTCATTATGTTGGCCCATACGCATGGTCACATTTCGAGGCGGCCGGAACTGAAGCAGGTGCGAGAGCTGAACTTGCAACCAGCACAGTGGCAGCAAAATACACTAATGCTGTTTATCCTAATCCGGTTACACAACACAGCTTTGCTATCCGTGTGGCTGATCCGGCTGTTACAGATGTGATAGTAACACTTACAGATATGTCTGGTAAGGTGGTATTGAGGAAGTCTGCAAAAGTGAATGAGACTTTTACTATTGATCCGTCCATACCGGCAGGTATTTATCATGTTGATGTTGCCGGAAAGAAGAAGAAAGTGATAAGCACAAAGTTGATGATTCAATAGTTAGGTTTTATATAGAACAGTCAGCTGAAAGTAAAGAGCCTTCAAGTCGCAGGATTTGAGGGCTCTTTATTTTGGCAGGTTGTCGGAAGCAGCCAATTGTGTTATTAGAAATTACATTTACTATAATGGCTTAATATTAGTTTTGGTACTTTTACGATTATACGGATGGTGATAAGAAGTATTGAGTGAGCCAACTGAAAGCCGTTTTTTAGGATAATACGTATTTTTGAATAAAATCATTGGCGCATGCTGGCGTTGAAAAAATTTGAGCTCCAGGTAAGTGACACGATAGTACATCGTGGAAGAGAATATTATGAGGACGGTGCAGTTCTCGATCTGGAAGAAACAGATAAGGATTTTTGGCAGGCAGAAGTGATGGGGGCTGAATCATATACTGTAGAAGTGGAGCTTTTCAGGAAGGACAAAATAAAATCATACTCCTGCAGCTGTCCTTATGACGGTGATATCTGCAAGCATGTTGTAGCCGTGTTGTTCCTGCTCAGAGAGGAGCTGACAAGGCTCCCTGCCATC
This sequence comes from Chitinophaga sp. CF418, assembly GCF_900142925.1. Lineage (GTDB taxonomy): Bacteria > Bacteroidota > Bacteroidia > Chitinophagales > Chitinophagaceae > Chitinophaga. The sequence goes on along the minus strand of NZ_FRCN01000001.1, from coordinate 322,401 downwards.
AAAGAAGCACCGGAAAAAGACAATTTTGAGAAGTTATTACAGAAGATAAGTTTAGAGGAGTATCAGGAATTTATTCTAACTCATGCTGTCAGAGATGAGAAATTCAAGTCTACATTTGAACGTCATTTTGCCGATAAGGATAAAAGTATAGATATTGGTAAAAAGTATGCATATCTGATTAGAAACATTATACGAAGTAATACGAATGGAGATTTCATCGATTACAGGTCTGTTCACAGTCTGGCAAATGAAATTAACAAATTGCTTGAGGAAGGGGATCGCCTTATACATAAAGCCAATTTCAGTAATGCGTTTATCTTGGCTAGATCAGTACTGACAGAAGTTATCGACCTCATTACTTACTGCGATGATTCCTCTGGATGTATTGGAGATATAATTAGCAGTTGCATACAAATGATAGAAGTTATTGCAAAATCTGAAAAGGTAGCAATGGATTTAAAAGAGGGGATGTTTGGTTTTGTACAATCAGTGGTAGGTAATTCTGTATACTATGAGTATGGTGACTTTGGGTATGAGATGATAAATGTATATCAAACCTTGGCGCTGCAACTAAATAAGGAGAAATCGTTTCTGAATTTCATTGATGACCGGATTAAAAAGGCTTCAGCGGAGAAACATTCTTATAGGAAGGATTATTTCCTTGTGCGGAAAATTGGCTTTTTGAAGGCCATAGGAAATGTTGCTGATGCTCAGTTGCTTGCTCAGCAAAATTTAGATATTGTAGAAGTCAGGAAGGAAGAGGTGAATAGTTCGATAGAAAGAAAGGATTTTCTTTTGGCGAAAAAACTGATAGCTGAGGGGATCGTAATTGCCAGGGAAAAGGGCCACGAGGGAACTGTTGGTGAATGGGAAGAAGAATTACTGCGTATTGCTGTTTTGGAGGAGGATAAGAAGACGATCAGGCATTATACAAAGTATTTCGCTTTTGATGGAGGGTTTGATCAGGCATACTACAATCAATGGAAGAAGACATTTACCAATGCTGAATGGAAGGATGAGATAGAAAAGTATATTGAAGAGAGAATAGCGGGTATAGAAGCTCAGTACCAGAAACATAAAGGCAGGGTATGGTATTCGCCCGATACACAATTACTTGATTTACTAGCTCCTGTTTATGTTGAAGAGAAATATTGGGACAGGCTCCTTGCGCTTATGAGTAAGGAAATGGATCTGGAAAGGGTTTTACAATATCATGATCATTTGGTTAAGGAATATCCGTTACAATTATTGGCAATATATCTGCCGGCATTTGAGCGTAAAGGTGATGTAGTGGGAAATCGTAATGAATATGCAAATTTGGCTGCCAAAATGGAAATGGTAATTGAAACTATTCCGGAAGGAAAAGAACAGATCATTGCTGTTGCGGAAAAGATAATCCGTAAATATCCCCGTCGCCCTGCAATGATAGAAGAGCTGAACACGGTTATTAAAATGGGGAAGCTGAAATAGAGCAAGTAAGTGAGGACTGGTTTTTATTCCTGAACTCTCCCGGCGTCCTTCCTGTCTTGTCTTTAAACAGCCTTGAAAAAAAGCTGAGGATATGGAGGTATACAGATTAAACTGCTCTCCAGGAAATCATATAATGGCTTCAGCTTCAGTAAGGGCAGTTCTGACGGTTTTCCAGATGCTTTTATCTTTTTCGAAGTTTTTTCGCTCCGTGCTGAGGTGTTTTTTTATCTCCATAAAGGAAGATATGGGGAAATCCTGTTCCATAGTTCTATTAGGTTATACCCTATAAAGAAAGCCTCCGGTTTTTTGATTTGAAGGCTTTAAGGCTTGTGGGCTAAAGGGACAAAGATTAAGCTTTTTGTCTTAATCTATAGAAAATCCTTCAATTTTCCCCCATAGATCAGGTATCATAAATTTGAGACATAGTCTTCCATTTCCTCTTCAAGCCTCACCGGTGTACTAAACGCTTGTTTTTCCTGGTATTTAAAATTGACTGTAATAATTACCCCATTCCTGCTCTGTATATCCAATGTTCCTTCCAATTGTTCGGCGAGAGTATTCATAAGCATCATTCCCATAGACTGTTTACGGGCCTGGTTATTGCCTTCTGCGGATAACCCAACGCCATTATCAGCTATTATGAGCGTTAGCTGGCCTGGGGCGGTCTCCAGCAGGGAGATCGTTATAATTCCATTACCTGTAAAGGCATATTTTATGGAGTTGGTGATCGCTTCGTTGAGAATCAGTCCAATAGGAACGGATTGTGATACATCCAGGTTTACAGGGGTTATCTGAAGATCAAACCGGATCTTATTGACACCTGAAAAGCCATCTTTCAGATATTCGACGAGGTCTTTGATGTAGGCACTCATATCTATCATGGCCACGTTTTCAGATTGGTATAACTTCTGGTGAATGAGTGAGATGGCCTGCATCCGGTACCTGCTTTCCCGGATAGCATTGAGGGCATCTTTATCATCCAGGAATGCGGCCTGTGTGTTCAGAAGACTCATGACTATCTGCAGGTTATTTTTTACCCGGTGATGTATCTCTTTTACCAGCCATTCTTTTTCTCCCAGTAGTTTATTCTGGGTTGTGATAAGATGCTGGAGGGATTGGTTTTTCTCATTGATCTCATCTTGTTTTTGTTCCAACTGCCGGTTGCTGCGCAGCTTAAGTTGATAACGATTATACACGAGCGCCAGCATAATGGCTAGCATGATGGCCAGTATGCTGCCGCCTGCGATGATCGCATTTCTGATAAAGCGGGCTTTGTCCAGTGCAGCGCGTTGCAGTTGTGAATTACGGGTGAGTAATTCAATGCTTTGTTTTTGCTGTTTTGTTTCAAACTGTACCTGTAACGTACTTATCTGTCTTGTCTTAGCTATGTTAAATAGAGAGTCTTTAATAATTGTATACTCGCGATAGTGTTCGACAGCTTCTTTGTAATTACCCATGGCAGAATCGGCTCTGAAGAGAGCCATATGGGCGTTTGACTGCAGCTTCAGATTCTTCGATTTCAGGCCGAAAGCGATCACATTTAAGGACACCTGATGACTCTTCGTATATTCTCCGTTTTCGAGATAATATCTTGCGTCAAGATCATCTAAACTTGCCTGAAACATTTCAGGCAACTGGTCTCTGTTTTTATGTGCCAGACGCATATAAGGGAGGGCGGCATTGGTTTGTTTAAGATCCATGTAACAACCGGCGATGAATAAAGATATCCACGTTTTTTCTACAAAGTCTGTAGTGGGATAGTTACGTTCTGCTGCTTTCATCACGGCCAGGGCCTTATCAGCCATCTTCATTGCTGCGTAACTGGCCGCCATATTGATGGACAGGGTACGCAGCGTAGGCGTATCTGTGAACTTAATCGCTATCGGCCAGGCTTTTTGAAAGTACTTTAATGCTTCATTATGGTCTCCCATGTAGTAATAAAGGAGCCCAAGCCTGTTGTAAATAGTAGGGTATGTATAGATCGTATCTTTCAGAGACTCGATCACTTTTACAGCAAGCAGGTTGTACTTCATAGCGTTACCGAAATCTCCCAGAAGGCTATAGCCTGTTCCCAGTAAGGAATACACATCAGCGCCGGGTTCTACTTTAATTTCATCATAAAGGGCTACCGATTGTGCCAGCGTCTCTGTCAATGATTTGTAGTCATACAGGACATTATAGAGATCGCCCTGCATATACAGGGTATGCGCCTGTTTTTCTTTCAGGCCGGCCTCTTTGTAAAGCTTGATGGCATCTTTGTAATAACTGATTCTTTTATTAATATCTTCCCTGGCTTGCACTCCATAATAGTTAGCGAGTTCGATATACGTATCCGCCAGATAATCTTTCTGCTCGTATTTTTCGAAGATATTTTTCGCTTTCAGGGCATACTCTCTTCCTTTCGCTGTAATATGCTGCTCACGCAGGATATTTGAAAAGAGCAGATAGCCCTGACCTTCCCATATTTCGTCTTTGGCTTTTATAGAAGATATCAGCACCTTTTCTGCGTACAGGGTAGCGCTGTCCATATCAGTACGGGCTGTGCCCGGCCTCATAACATATGTGTACCCTGCGTCCAGCAGGATGCGCATTTCAGCAGTATCAGGACGCTCCTTTTTACTCAACTGTTGTAAGACCATATGTGAAGGCAGCTGCTTTTGTGCCAGGCATTGCAGCAGACATCCGATCATACAACAGGACAGCAACAATAGCCTGTTCATAACCCAGTTATTTTTATATAAACTTTTCCAGTTCGGCTGGTTCCGTGCATCTTATTTTTGTTACTCTCTCGACGTATTGTGGCAGCTGGTTAGCATGGGACTTTTAAGATCGGCTTAGTTACCAGAAGAATAGGGAGAAAAGTACAACATTTTTTATGATCATGCAATCTTTGTTCTCCTAATCGGTGTAGTATCAGCCTAAAGGGAGCAACAATAGGACAACTTTGAACCTCTTCAATGAGGAGATTTACCGGAAATTGTTGCTTTCCGGAAATAAGGTAATTTTGAACCATATGAATGATGCTGAAATATTAGCTGCTTTCCATATCAGAAGAGCCCACTATGATACTTATCTTGAAGCCAATGATATTCGCCTGTATACCTGCCCGGGCTGTGGCTTTCCTTCACTCACAACGCGCGGTGAATTTTCTATATGTATTATTTGCTTCTGGGAAGATGATGGACAGGATGATAATGCTGATAGTATATTGAGTCAACTGTTGGCTGAGGGTATTAAAATTTCCGGGCCTAATGGTAACCTTACTTTGACAGAGAACAGGATTAACATCGGTTATATACTGGAAACTAATGCTGAACTGATCAATGGTGAAATTGATTTTGATCCCGCAAGGGTTTTAAAGACAATTGCATTTTATAAACAGCGGAGGGATGAGATTGAAGACAGAATGACGGGAGACGAGCCTCCTTATGATCATATCTGGATAGAATGGAAGGAGGTAAGGAAGGATTTGCAGATGGCGCTTGTTGTACCAAAGTCATAATTCCTGTCAACTTAGCTGCACTGCTTTTCTATAATATGAGCATATCACGAAGAGAAAAGCCCATTGCCGGGATAGGGCCGACCCTTGTTTATTTTCTGCTCACTTCCTTTACAATGCGCTTTAAGAGGAAGTGACAGAATCAGCATATAAATATGAAGCCGGTTTTGATCTCTGAGAATTTATTATAACAAGGAGGCAAACAAAAGGATAGACATGTTAAACTAATATTTTAAAGAGTGTAAGGAATAAATTGGATTACCTAACAAAAGTCAAGTGCATTGGTAAACAGTTATAGGAACTTTGTCTCACTAAAATAAAGTGGTATGACACAGAAAAATCTGGCTTTAGTTTCCGGAGCCAACGGACATTTAGGGAACAACCTGGTTAGACTATTGATCAAAAAAGGAATTCCCGTAAGGGCAACTGTTCGAAGTATTAACAATAAAGCGCCATTTACAGGTTTGGATTGCGAGGTGGTGCAGGCAGATATTACCGATAAATCATCTTTTATAAAAGCGCTACAGGGAGTGGAAACGTTCTATGCAGTTGGCGCATCTTTCAAACTTTGGGCACAAGATCCTAAAAAAGAAATTTATGATGTTAATATTCAAGGAACAAGAAATACTATTGAAGCGGCAGCAGAAGCGGGTGTAAAACGTATTGTCTATGTAAGCTCTATAGCGGCATTAGATTATACAAGGCTGCCGACCAAAGAAAGTTATGGCTACAATCCTAACCGCAGGGACATGTATTACAATTCTAAGAACGACGGTGAAAAGCTTGCGTTTGAATTGGCTGGGAAACTAGGAATAGAAGTAGTATCTGTAATGCCCTCAGCGATGATCGGAAGTGAAGCTTTTCTACCATTGAATGTTTCTTACGGAGTTTTAAAGCTCATTCTCAATAAAGAAATTCCGGTAGATACTAAAATCACGCTGAACTGGATCGATGTAAAAGACGTAGCGGAAGGCTGCTATCTGGCTGCAAAGAATGGTCGTGCCGGAGAACGTTACATTTTGGCCAACGAGAAGTGTATGACCATCACAGATACTACCATCTTAGCCAATAAATTATATCCTGAGCTAAAGATCAAAATACCTGGTTCGGTACCCAAATCCATTTTGTTTATTATTGCCGGGATCATGGAATTTTCTGCTAAAATACAGAAAAAGCCACCTGTATTGACCCGTAAGGATATTGCTATGTTTTCAGGCTTGCAACAGAATTTTGACATTACAAAAGCAAAAAAGGAGTTGGGATTTAATCCCAAAAGCCCCGAACAAGCAGTAAAAGAAGCATTATTGTATTTAATGGAGCATAAAGAGCTATTGAAATAGTTATTGTAAATTTGAGTATATAATTAGTGAGGTATGATGCAACAGAAATTAATTGATTTTATCCAGTCCGGACATTCTCTTTCAAAAGTGGATGAGGATTTGATTTTTCAATATTTTGAGCCGGTACTTTTTCCTAAAAACCGTATTATTGAAGAAGAGGGAAAAGTACCGCAATACCTTTATTATATTATATCGGGCTATTTGCGCCTATTCCATTATAACGAGAATGGTGATGAGGTGACAACACATATCAATTGTCCTCCGGGGTTTTTTACTTCTTATTTTCATTTTGTAAATACAACAAAAGCCAATGAGAATGTTGAATGTATCACTGAATGTGAGCTATTACGCATTACAAAGACTGATCTTGATTTACTGACTTCAAAAAGCGAAGTTATGAAAGACTTTAGCATAGGAGTTTTTCAAAAATCTATCGCCTATAATGAAAACCGTTCGATTGAGCTTGCTACTCTTTCCGGAGAGAAGCGTTATAGAAAACTTATTGAGAATTATCCGGGAATCTTACATAACGTTCCCGTTACTTATATTGCTTCCTTTCTGGGGATGAAGCCGGAAAGTCTGAGCCGGATACGCCGGAAACTAATATTATAAAATAGCTTAGTTTTATACTCTCCACCTGTTACCTGTTCCAACCAAACAGTTTCACCTTTCTCATCCTGTTGTATTCACATGCCAATACCCTGTCAAACCCTCAATGGTTTAATTAAATTTATACCTGTAAAATTAATCTGCTTACCTTTAAAGGTATCCTGAGAAAGTATGATCCCTGGATAAAGTATCCCGAGCTAAGCAATGAGAAAAGGTAGAAAATTTCCGGTGATTGCAGACAGTATTTAAAGGCCTTCAATAACATGTTGGAGCCGCTGAACGGAAAATGACCGTACACTAACCCCCCTGTAGTAAAATATGAGCCAACTGCTTGTCATTGAAGAAATGACATCCTTAGGAGAGTTACACAGGGATGAAATATGCACTTAAAGTAAGCGCCTTAGAACCATAGAAATTGAAAAATAATAACTTATATCAGGATAAAGAATTCTTTGCACGTATTGCTAAAGGGGATGCCCTTGCTTTCCGCCTGCTGTATGACAAATATTTCCAGGTACTGCGCTTTAATGCCACAAAGCTGCTCAAATCAGAGTATTGGAGTGAGGAAGTGACGCAGGAAGCCTTGCTTTATATCTGGGAGAACAGAACCACATTAACCGGTATTGAGCATCCCGCGGCCTGGATCTTTCGGATGGTAGCCAATAAATGCCTCGATAGAATGAAACGCCAGGGCGTTGAGCTAAGGGCACAGTACATTATTAACGCTACTTTATACGAAAATAAGAATGTAGAGCAGAAATGGCAGCTGGATTATAATCTGCTGCAAAAGCTGATCGCCGAAGCCATAAGCCGGTTGCCCGAACAGCAGCGGCTTGTTTATAAGTTGCAACAGCAGGAGGAACTCACCTATAAAGAGATAGGGGAACGGCTCGGAATAAGCCCCAATACCGTCCGTAATCACCTCGTACGTGCCTTTGCCGCCATCAGGCAACATCTGCTCAACCATGGGGAATTTATGGCCCTTTCCTTCTTTATACTTTTTTTTTAATTTTTTTTCATTTCAGATAGTCCTTCGTTTATTCTTAATCGACTTAATTGTATATGGCAAACGAAACTGAACATATCCACCAGCTCTTTCAGTTGTATGTGACCAATCAGGCAACTGATGAGCAGGTCAGGGAGCTGTTCCTGTTCCTGCAAGACCCGGCTAACGATGCTGTCAGCCATGAGTTGGTTTCCCGGCAGCTGAGCGAAGATGCAGACACGGATAAAAGGTCTTCGGAAAGTCAGAAAAGAGTGTGGGAGAACATGCTGGAATTCAATAAATCCCTACACGGGCAATGGCAAAAGCAAAAAAGGAAACCTGCCGTGACGATGATGCGCTGGGTAGCTGCAGCTGGGCTGATTACTGCCATAACCACCTTCGTTTTCGTAAACAGGCAGCCCGTACCTAAGGCTGAAACAGCCATGGATATACCCGCAGGAGGTAATAAGGCTGTGCTGACATTATCAGATGGCTCAATTATAAGGCTGGATAGCGCTATCAACGGAACAATTGCCAGGCAGGGAAATGTAGCCATTATAAAGTCTGCAAACGGAGAAGTGCGTTATGATTCAAAAGGTGATGCTGCAGATGATGAGGTGCTGATGAATAAAATGACCACTCCCATGGGTGGGCAGTACCAGATAGTATTACCCGATGGAACAAAAGCCTGGTTGAATGCAGCTTCTTCCATCACTTATCCTGTTTTTTTTGCAGGCAATGACCGTAAAGTAGCAGTCACCGGAGAAGTATACCTGGAGGTAGCAAAAGATATGTCTCATCCATTTATCGTAGATGTAACAGGACACTCAGGTATCGAGGTACTGGGGACCAGCTTTGATATTAATGCCTATGAAGATGAAGGGAAAATAAAGACAACGTTGATTGATGGCCGTATCAGAATAACCGGAAGCACTATTATATTGAAGCCCGGACAGCAGGTCGTGGAAAGTGCAAACGAGCCGCTCAGTGTCCTTACAGATGTAAATATTGAAAAGGAAATTGCATGGAAAAATGGCATATTTTATTTCGAAGATGCCAGTCTGCCTTTAGTTATGAAACAACTTGCGAGATGGTATAATATAGAAGTACTGTATAAAGGAGCCGTACCGGAACTCAGGATCAATGGAAAAATGGACCGTAATCTTACCCTGCAGGGAGTGATGGACTTCCTGACAAAAATGGGTGTGAACTATACTATGAAGAGCCATACGATACTGGTGACCGGAAATTAAAAAATAAAAAGTATCAGTGCATTGTTAATTGGATTCGCCTTTGCCGGCGGGTGAAGGGCAATGCATGTTATAAATCAACCAGCATCAATTAATAACCAAACCCTCAAAGTATGCAGAATACTGCTTTGCGTAGATATGCAACGCTAAGGCGTTGCCTCTATCTGTTAATCGCTCTCTTAAGCCTATGCGCAAGAGGAACAGCCCAGGAAATTACCTATGCTGGCAAAAATGTCCCTATTAAGACCGTATTTAAAGAGGTTGAAAAGCAGACCGGCTATTTTGTTGTTTACAATGGACCCGTCCTTGATAACATCCCTTTGATTGCTATTAATGCTGAACATTTGCCACTTACAAAATTTCTTGATCTGCTCTTCAAAGATCTCCCCGTAGATTACTTGATCAGGAGTAAGACAATTATTTTATTCAGCAGGAAGAAGTTGCCGTCGGATAGCCCGCCACCGGCCATACTAACAGGAATTGTTACCGATAAGGACGGACAACCATTGCCCGATGCTACTGTTAGTGTTAAAGGGAAAAATATATTTTCCCCTACCAGTACCGACGGACGCTTTTCAATTATGGCTGAAGAAGGAGATGTATTGGTGATCACGTGCATCAATCAGACATCCACAGAAATGAAAGTACGATCTTCACCAGCCTCCGGAATTACGATCGTGCTGCAGCCATTGGTACTCAACCTGAACGAGACTGTGGTGAACGGGATCTACAAACGACCTGTAGAAAATTATACAGGAGAGGCGAAAACCTATACCGTTGACCAGTTGCGTACTGTCAATAATACAAGCGTAATAGGCGCCTTACGTTCCCTGGACGCTTCTTTCCAGGTGCCTTCCGATGTGAATTTCGGTTCTGATCCTAATCATCTGCCTCAGATCCAGGTACGTGGTGCTAACAGTATCGCAAATACGAATCTTACCAGTCAGTACGGTTATATTAGCAATCCGCCATTATTTATTCTCGATGGCTTTGAGGTGCCGCTGCAGAAAATTTATGATCTGGATATGAACCGGGTGAGTAAGGTGACTATTCTCAAAGATGCTGCCGCTACTTCCATCTATGGCTCCAAAGCGGCTAACGGTGTGCTTGTTATAGAAACCTTACAGCCCAGGAAAGGACGGCTGCGTCTGAGCTATAATAATAACCTTTCCTTCAGCACGCCCGATCTGACCAGCTATCACTTACTGAATGCAGCGCAAAAATTACACCTTGAGCAGGTAGCCGGTGTTTATAACAGATCATTCAGTCAGCCGCTTTCAGTACAGGAAGCCCTGGAAGAAATATACAACAGACGCCTGGCCGAGGTAAGAAGAGGCGTGAATACCTATTGGTTGTCACAGCCGCTTAGAACTGCTTTTGCGCAGAAGCACAGCGTGTATCTGGATGGAGGTGACGATTATATGCGTTACGGTGTGGATCTTTCTTATGCTAATACACCCGGTGTTATGAAGGGATCAAAAAGAGATAACCTTTCCGGTGGAGTGGACCTGGTTTATCACAAAGGCCCGTTGCAGTTTACCAACTATTTGTCTGTTACCAGCAATAAAGCTGTTAATTCCCCTTACGGCAATTTCTCACAATATGCAAAGCTGAATCCTTACTGGCGGCCTGTTGATTCGCTCAGCGGAAAGATCTCTAAGATCCTCGAGCATAGCGACTACGATGCCGGCCTACAGGATGGGGTCTATAATCCCATGTATGATGCGCAACTGAAGACAAAAAACACAAGCGGTTACGTTAATATCACTGATAACTTTCAGGCAGACTGGAATATACTGAGAGCGTTGAAGCTGAGCGCGCGGTTCAGTATGTATAACCAGCGAAATACGGCCGATTTTTTCCTGCCGGCCGATGCGGTGGAGTTTGTGAATACGCCTGACAGCCTTTTCTCAACCCGTGGTTACTACCAGCAAACTACCGGATTATCATCCAGCTATCAGGGTGATGTGTATCTGAATTATGGAACTAATTTCGGCCGGCATACATTATTTTCTACAGCAGGTTATCATATCCAGCAGGATAAATCCAATGCCAGTACAGTAATGGTGGAAGGATTTCCCAATGCTGATCTTGACAACATACTCTTTGGATTGCAATACCCGGTATACGGGAAGCCTACCGGTACCGAAAGCATCCAGCGATTGATCAGCTATTATGCAAACGTGAGCTACGCATACGACTATAGATATTTGCTTGATCTGTCTTTTCGGGAGGACGGTTCTTCCTTATTTGGCTCCAATAAACATTACGCGCCTTTCTGGTCAGTTGGTATTGGCTGGAACGTAAATAGAGAAAAGTTCCTGCACATTCCGGCGTTGATCAACCGGTTTAAGCTACGCGCTTCAATCGGGTCCACAGGCTCACAAAACTTTCCTCCTTTTGCAGCGGCTCAGACTTACCAATACTTAACATCCACCCGCTATCTGGACCATATTGGTGCTTCCCTGTTAAGCCTGGGCAATACAGATCTGAAATGGCAGCAGACGAATAAGCTGAATATCGGTACTGACATCGAATTATTCAGGGGCAGGATACAGGTTACCTTCAACTATTATCTGGAACATACCAATGACTTGTTTACCACCGTCAATACCACTCCTTCTACCGGTTTTAATAGCTTTTTTGCAAACCTGGGCACCGTGCAGAACAAAGGAATGGAAGTGTACCTGACTGTATTTGCCATAAAAAAGGAGAAGGAAAATATATTCTGGAGTTTTTATTGCAACCTGCTGCATAATCAAAATAAGTTGCTGCGTATTTCTGATGCATTAAAAGCACAGAATGAACAGGCGCTGGGTGAGCAGACAAAGTCAGACAAACCTGTTACAGCTCCTGTGCTGCAGTATAAAGAAGGGCAAAGTGTGAGCACCATCTATGCCGTGCGCTCCCGGGGAATCGATCCCAGTACTGGTAATGAGGTTTTCCTTACCGCAAATGGTGAGCAGACCTACAGATGGGACTCGCGTGATGAGGTGCCTGTAGGGGATAATCAGCCTGAGGTTACCGGTAACTTCGGTACCAACTTCATGTACAAAGGATTTAGTGTAAATGTTTCCATGCGCACAGAGCTGGGTGGACAGATCTATAACAACACGCTGGCCGACCGGGTGGAAAATGCCGATCCCGTATACAATGTGGACATACGCGTACTCACAGACAGATGGCAAAAGCCGGGTGATGTTGCCCGCTATAAAGGATTGAAGAACCTGAACGGTAATACCCGTACCGATATCACCAAAGCCACTTCCCGGTTTATACAGGACAATAATATGTTGTATTGTGATGCCATCACATTGGGATATCTGTTACCGCACAGTCTTATTGACAAATGGAAGATGAGCAGGCTACAATGTTACCTGTATATCAACAATCCATTTGTGATCTCTTCGGTCAGGCAGGAAAGAGGGCTTAGTTATCCCTTCGCCCGCAATTATTCATTCTCTCTGCAAGTGGGATTCTAAATCTTAAAACCCGGTGTATGAAAAAGACACATTATTTAATAATATTCTTAGGTATCATTTTAATAACACCCGGCTGTAACAAATGGCTGGACACCCGCCCTCAGACCCTTGTGGCGCCTGATAAGCTCTTTTCTACGGAAAGTGGTTTTGAGGATGCGATGTATGGCGTGTATACAATAATGGCCAGCTCCTCCTTATATGGCGACCAGCTCACCATGAGTTTCCTCGATGTACTGGCGCAGCAATACAGCTGTCAGAGCAATCCTGCTCATCGGTTCTATCAGGCGGCACTTTATAACTACCAGGATGCCGTTGTAAAGACGAGGATCGATAATGTATGGGATTCCATGTATCATGCGATCGCCAACGTTAATAATATACTTCAACAGATCGATGCGAATAAAGACCTGTTCCAGCCAGGCAATTATGAGCTGATGAAAGGGGAGGCTATCGGCCTGAGAGCTTTTATGCATTTTGATCTGTTACGGTTGTTTGGGGCCTCTTATGTCAGTGATCCGTCAAGGCCGGCTATTCCTTATGTAAAGACTGTTTCAGGGAATGTAACTCCATTACTGACTGTAAGCCAGGTGCTGGACAGCGTTATCAGTGAGCTTACTTTGGCCGATTCGTTGCTGGCCGGTTACAAGACGGTGAATTACAACTATTATGATGCCAGCAACCAGTCACAGAACGACTGGCTCAATCACCGGCAGAACCATTTCAATTACTGGGCAGCAGAAGCTACACTTGCCAGAGCCTGCCTGTACAAAGGAGACAAAACACGTGCATTGTTGCATGCGAACAATGTGATTCATTCCGGCATGTTTGATTTCCAGACGCCTGAGCGCATTTCGAACTTACAGGACAGGACCTTCATACCCGAACAGGTTTTTGCCCTCAGTAAGTTTAATCTCCGCGCGCAGGTTGACCTGTATTTTAAATCCACCGGAACTGTAAACATAAACGTGAATCAGCAGCTGACCAATACATATGGCAACGGAGGAGTGATAGATCAGATTTATGAGATCAGCTCCGGCGGCGTCAGCGATATCCGTTATGCCCGTCTCTGGGACCTCGGTGGCGCTATTTATTTCTGCACAAAGTTCTGGCAGGTATCCGTGAATCCCATCTATAATAATCTTGTGCCGCTGATCCGCCTGCCCGAGATGTATTATATCGCTGCAGAATGCTCCGATCCTTCAACTGCTATCGGATACCTGAATACGGTGCGTCACCAGCGGGGCTTGAGTGATCTGTCGGATGGGATGGACAAGGCGGAGGTTCAGTATGAGATCCTGAAAGAGTACCAGAAGGAATTTTATGCGGAGGGCCAATTGTTTTATTACTACAAAAGAATCAACAGTTCCCAGATCCGGTTTACCGCTGTAACAGCTTCTGATAAAATTTATGTTTTACCGCTGCCAGATGCAGAATTACAGTACAGAAACTAAACACTTTTTTATGAAAAAATTACTTGTAATCCTCTTTTTAACAGCTTGTGGAAAAGATGAAATATCAGGGTCCTACAACGGACAGCAAAGTGTGTATTTTATCTATAATACCAACGCTGTTTATTCAGGCGGCATTGATAGTGTGAGTTACACATTTGTTGAGAAGAGCAGCACTATGAGACAGGATACAGTCTGGTTACCCGTTCGCATCACCGGTAATGCGTCTGACCATGACCGTGCCATTGACCTGGTGGTAGTAGCAGATAAAACAACAGCTATAGCTGATGTGCATTACAGGCTGCTGAGTTACAACATGCCGAAAGATTCGTTCACCACGCGTCTAGGCATTGTGCTGCTGCGCGATGTTTCCCTGAGGGATACGGCTGTCGTACTGGCCCTCAGTTTGCAGTCCAGCAAAGATTTTCCCTTATTAATGAAAGATACCATGATGGCGGATGGCACTTATTATAACCGGAGCCAGGCCCGGATTATTTTCACTGACAGGCTGATAAAACCCGGGAACTGGGATTCTTACCTCGTGACCTTCTTTGGTGCGTATAGCGAAACCAAGCTGCGTTTCATTGCATCTGTATTGGGTATCGCTACTTTCCCTTCCAGCGGTCCCGATGCGCTTGGTTACCCAACGTTACAATATTACCAGAATGCAGTCAGGAACGCGTTGCTCGCTTACAATGCCGATAATGGGCCTTTAATTGACGAGAACGGAAATCCTGTTTTTATCCCTTAATTAAGACAACTATGAAGCATATATTGAATTCTCTATTGCTGGCGATCATCCTCTTTACAGGATGTTATAAAGATAAAGGTGACTATGATTATAAGCCCATCAATGATATTACAGCTACGGTAGTTAAGGATACCTTTCGTGTAGGTCAGTTTGACACATTGCGCATATCACCTGCTATCACCGGCCGGGACACTAACCGTCTCAGCTTTGAATGGAGGATATATCCTGTCACAGATCCGGCTAATCCGCTGGACCCTGGAAGGATTGAGGTGATCTCAAGGGACCGCTTTTTCAATCAGCCAATCACGCTCCGGCCTGCAGCTACTTATTATAACCTGGACTTTGTAGCAAAAGACACGGTAACCGGTGTCAGTTATTTCAAACACCTGTTTCTGCAGGTAACTACCGTTTTCCAGACCGGCTGGATGTTACTGGAGCAGAAACAGTCAAATGCTGATATCAGCTTCATTTCTCCTGATTATATCGCTTATCACGGTGTCTATTCAGCCAGCAATCCAACTATGCCACTGCCGGTTACTGCCCGCCAGATTATCAGCATCAATACACAAAGCCTGATAGGGACTTTGAACATGGTATATTTTGATGGAGGAGGATATACCCTGGATAATACTTCTTTACAGGTGCTGGCTGATTATACAAAACTATTCTATGCCCCTCCTGCAGAAGTGCAGCCCTATAACATGGTCAGGCCCAGCTTTTATTCCTATGGCCCTTATGCACTCTGTGGCAAAAAAGTGTACGCGCTGAATGGCATGTTTGCTTCCAAATTATTTGGTGCTGCTTTTACACAACCGGATAATCAGGGTTATGCTGCTGCTCCTTTTGTAGCAGGAGGCAGCTCTTTTGGCGCTATCTTTTTCGATCAGGCCCATTATCGTTTTATGTATGATGGAGGTGGTACCTCTACCAGCCTGAATGTTTTTCCGCAGAATAATACGATGGCCTATGACCTGAACAACGTTGCTAAAACTATGCTCACCATGAAAGCAGGTTTAGGCTGGGATTTGCTGCCGACTAACTGGTATGCCGTGTTTAAGAATGAATCAGATGACAGCTGTTTTCTATATACGCTGAATGCCAATGGTAATTTTGATACGTCTCCTGTAGCTGCTGCACAGCAGCCGATTCTCAACAGTCCGGATGTACATCGTAGTCCTGATTATCTTTTTTCCAGCACTGTAAAGCAGATGTATTATGCGGCGGATAACAGGTTGTATGTATATGACATGGCAGCGAACCAATCCCGGGTAATCTACCAGTTTGCCAATGGTGAGAATATAGTGGCGCTGAAGATGATGAATGGCGTAATCACCCTGGCTACCTGGAACGGACAGCCCGGTGGTGGCACAGTATATTACCTGCCTGTGGCGGCCACAGGTGATATCAGCGGAAACACCTATACACAAAAGGTTACCGGTTTCGGAAAAATTATCGCTTTAACCTATAAACAGGGATGATAAACATAAAATAAATGAAGAAGATTATTGTAATAGTTATGTTGCTGCTGCCCATCATCAGCCAGGCACAAATGCAAAGTAGTGTCATTAAGCTCGACATTGATACGGTTTCGGCTAAAAGGGCTTACCTGATATACAAAATCGGAGATGAGACAATGGTGGATTCTCCACGTGTGGAGAACGGTAAAGCCATGTTTGATTTGAAGATCCCATATCCCATTATCGGCAAACTAAGTCTGGATAATAAGGGATTTGGCTATCAGAATGGCAAAAAGCCCGACCTGCTTACCTTTTACATAGAAAAGGGGACTATTGCGATTAAAACCCACGACCTCATTAAAAATGCGGTCATCACAGGCTCTAAAATGAACGATGAACTGGCCATGTATAACCGTTTTATTAAAGAGCCAATGGATGCGCTGGATGATGAAGCTTTTCACTTCAATACGGCATCCCGGGACAAATGGCAAGACACCGCTTACCAGAATACATATTCCAGGCACATGAAAGAGTATCTGGCAACGTTAAAGCAGCTTCAGACAGAGTGGGTAAAAGGGCATCCGGATGCCTATGTCAGCCTCATGGCGATGGAATGGATCATTGGGTCGGTTATAGATGCTCCTGCCGTAGAACCGTTGTTTAATAGTCTTTCTGCATTCCTCAGGAGCTCTGTGGATGGGAAAGCGATGGGGGCCCGGATTGCTGCTGCAAAAACGGTGGCTGTAGGCTCCATAGCTCCCGCATTTACGCTCAACGATGTAAATGGATCACCCATAAAGTTGACTGATTTCAGAGGGAAATATGTGTTACTTGATTTCTGGGCCAGCTGGTGCGGGCCATGCCGGGCAGAAAATCCTAACTACATAAAAGCATACCGTCAGTTTAAAGACAAAAATTTTACTTTATTAGGCGTTTCTCTGGACAGGGAAGATCAGAAGGATGCCTGGTTAGAAGCTATAAAAAAAGACGGACTGGAATGGCCCCAGGTGTCTGATCTTAAATACTGGGATAGTGAAGTAACCCGTATGTATGATGTAAGGGCTATCCCCCAGAATTTCCTGATCGATCCAAATGGAAAAATCATAGCTAAAAATATGCGCGGGGAAGAGCTGCAGCAAACGCTGACAGCTATTTTATCTTCTGCGCCGTAAATCGAAAACCAACATTCAACAGAGCCTCATTAGAATCTTTTAATGGGGCTCTTAAAAGGTTTCGGCAAAGAGCAGGCAGATGGGACTTTATAAATAGGTTGGTAAAATAAAATTTATCATAAAGGAACATCAGATTTCAAACTAAAAAAGCCTTCAAGTCGAAAGATTTGAAAGCTTTAAAGTTTGCGGGCTTCTACGCCATTATCCGCGATGAAATTATCAGGTTGTAAAGTTTTCAGCAATGTCATTACCTTCTTAGGGGCAGTGTCAATCAGCTGGTAGCCATTAGCATTCGCCTGTGCATTCTTTTATTGACTTACAGAATACTTCTTTGGCTTCATACCAATATGTGTTTCAAACAATCTCGTAAAATGACTAAGGTTTGAAAAACCCAAACGATAGCCTACTTCCGACACAGACAAATTTCCTTCCTTAATTAAGTATGCCGCTTCTTTCATTCTAAAGCTTTGGTAGTAGTTAAAAATACTGTTTCCAAAAATCTGCTTAAAAACCCGCTTTAATTTAGATTCGCTCATACCGGAAATTTTTACAAGTTCAGCAATTATTGGAGGGGCGTCAATGTTTGAAAGAATTTGATCCTTTATCTTATACACCATTTTTATATCATTCACATTCAGCGTTTGTAGAGGAGTGTTTTGTCGTTTCAGTAATTCCACAAACAATAGATAAATAAGTTCTTCTGCCTTTAATTTGTAATAAAAATTCTGTAATTCTTTTGCGGGATTTGCTTTGACAATTTCAGTGGCCACTTCTTGAATTTGTGGCGAAATTAATTCTTCAAATAAAAACGGAAGACTACCCGAAGTTATCATTTGTAAAAGTGTATTCCCCCTTTTAGGTTTCAGCAATTCCTTTAGATAATCTACATGTACGGTAACGACTATAGAATTAATCTTTTTATTAGCTGGAAGGAGTTCATTATTAAGCCCGGTAGTTGTTACCTGTACCGAAGGCAACAGTTTTCCACTTGCCGATGGTTGTAAAGACCGGGTTTTTATTTCATCTTTTAATTGATAGATATTGTGAAAAGCAATCACTACAAATTTCTCTTCTTCTTTATTAATCCCCCTGTCCAACACCCAATCTTTGTTCAACTCATATTGCCTCACTATTAGTCGTAATTTAGGGTTGAGGAAAAAACCTTTAATATAACCAGTGCCCATATCTGAGGGAATATGTGTCACGCCATTTTGCACTTTGCCTCTAATTGTCTTTACAGAGGTGTCTAAAGTCTTGCCCTTGCCACTGGAATTCGATTTCATGAATTGAACGATTAGGACTATTAATAGACCTAAAGTAGATATTTTATTTTACTTCGGTCAAATATCTTTGTGTAATGAAACAGCAAACTAAACATACACAAGTAGTCATTCTTGGTGGTGGCATTACAGGTATAGCTGCAGCGCTATATTTAGCGCAACAGGGCGTTGACTTTATATTGATAGAAAAACATAAAGGCGTTTCAATATATCCACGGGCAAGAACCATTGATGTCAGAACAATGGAACTATTCAGAAGTCTGGGACTTAGTGAGGATTTGCGGGAAGGCGGAAAGGCATTAGCTCCGGCCTGGGGTATCTTACACGGAAGCAATCTGGTTGAAACTTTACAAAGTTCCATCTCTGAGAGTAACGAGAAAATTGCCACCCCTGCCCAGTTAATTGCAGTTCAAAAAGAAATGAAGGACTTAGCTGAAAAATCTCCGGAAAGCCTCTGTCGTTGTACACAGGATATCAGCGAAGCCATTATGTATGAAGCTGTCCGAAAGAAAGGTTTAGATCTTCATTTTTATCACCAGATGCTATCTTTTGAGCAGCATGAAAACGGAGTAGAAGTTTGGGTTAAAAACAGAATGACTGAAGAGCACTATACTATCAAGGCAGACTATATGATAGCGGCAGACGGTGCTAATAGTACAGTGAGAACAATGTTGGAGATCCCGATATCCGGAAATGGTTCGTGGACTGATTTGCTGAATATTTATTTCGAAGCTGATTTAGCGTTTTTAGTAAAAGGACGGGAGTTTAGCCAGTTTTTAATTGATACGCCAGAAATAACGGGTTTCCTTTTAACTATTAACAATAAGGACAAGTGGGCATTTCATTTGCGTTTTCATCCTGAAAATGGTGAAACAATAGCCGATTATCCGGATGAAAAATTGATTGCAATCCTTCAGCAGATTTTAGGCATTCCGGATCTGAAAATTTCCATCCTCAAAGTTCTGCCATGGCAACTGACAGTAAAAATTGCAGACCAACTGCGTGTTAATAGAATCTTTCTTGCAGGCGATGCCGCACACACAATGACGCCTTATGCAGGCAAGGGTGCAAACACGGGCATACAGGATGTACAGAATTTAGCCTGGAAACTGGCAGCGGTTTTGAAACACCACGCAAATGATACTTTATTGAACACTTACAATACGGAACGTCAACCCATAGGAGCTTATTATGCTACTATTTCGGGCGAACTGGCAGGCGAAAATGGCCTGATAAACGATAAGTTAATGATTACCAAAGGGAAGGATCTGTTAGGTTTACCCAATTATGGTTATTTGTCCTCAGCAGTAAAAAGAGAAGCTAATCTGCCCTTTACTTATTTTATGGGAGAGCCAGGAACACGCATTCCACATCTATGGCTTGACGAATCTCATAGTGCATCATCGATTGACTGGGTTAAAGGTCAATTTACATTGGTAGTTAATAATAGCGACAGTTGGCAAACCGCTTGTGACAAAGTAAACCAGCTGCTAAACATTGACATCCAATTGGTAATATTAGATGATGATAACATTTTGGATGAATGGATGGCCCTTACCAATACAACGGTTAATGAAGCTTTATTAATCAGACCCGACGATTTTGTTGCCGCAAAACTAACATCGAACAATTTGTTGAGCGTAATGGAATCCATTTTAGGTGCCTGAGTTTATAGTCACTTGTACCGGGCCTGTTGGGTGAAACAGGCACTAATGAAAAAAGGACAGATTATCGAAAGATAATTTGTCCTTTTTCTTACGGGGTGGGAGGGACGAAGTTCGAACCTCTTTGTACGAAATTTATTTGATATTCATATGTTTATGAATGATTTCGCTACTTGACTATACCCGCCTTCCTACTAATATTAATTCCCAAGAAGCTTCTCTATCGGTTGATCGGCAGCTTCCTTCATCCCAGTAATTAATGCGCGGATTGCCAGGGCCTGTTCTGCAACAGCTTTGGTGAACCAGATGGTTTCTATTGCCGCATCCTTATACACCCTCCATTCGCCACTCTCAGGATCATTGTAGCGCAAAATAAGTCCCATATTCGTGGCAAACAGCATGCTGCCATCTTCATAGAAGCGGGCCTGAAAAACCTGTAGATGATCTAGATCCTTTATATCCTGTGGATCTACCATCTCTAAATGTTCTTGAACATGCCAGTTGTTTGCGACCTCATTTTCTATCTCAAAAATAAGGTTACCTATCTGTAAAAGGATTTTGTTTTCTACAAACGAAAATACACAGGGGCTGACCTCACTGCGTCCTTCAACCGGAGCGACGCCATAGGTATCCTTGGATAGCCGTTGGGGATCGAGATAAGTGTCCTTTATTACTGTCATTTTAACAGTATCCCCTTCCGTTACTTGTACTTTATAGAGTTGCCCAGCTCCTTCCTTATCTACGGCGAAGGTATACATCGCCCATTGCTCCGGCGCTGGCCGTGCAGTCACACCTACTGACAACAGACTTACGTTTCCGGGTATAGATCGAAACTTCCATTTATCAAAGCGCCAGGCGCCAGGTGTCCAAGCATTAGGTAGGTCCTCATGCGCTGTTCCTGCCCGGTCATCGAATGTGCAGAATGCAATTTTTTTGCCTGCGTTGAGAATACACACAATGAGCAACTCTCCATCTTTTTTTTCTCCTATAGTAACCTGCTCTATAGAATCGCCATTTAGATCAAGAGGAGCTCGCTCCCATTCTACTCCCTTCCGTCCAACGTAAAGACCATTCCTTTCAACACTAAAAATTGTTCCACTAGAAGCGGTGGCAAAGCAGTTACTGTTGCTATTTTCCAGACTCTCCATTGAGAGCCCTCCTAGAGCGCCTATGCGATGGTAAATTTGGTTTGCCTGCAGGAAGCTAAGACCTTTTCCGCTATGATATTGACTTCGCGCCGACGATAACCACGTTGAATAAAAGTCCACTTCGACGACGGATGAATAATGAATATTTCGCATTCTATTTTTAAGTTTTTCCGCTATACGACGGCGAATCCCATAGAAGATTTCCCTGCTTTCCTTGTCAGAAGCTTCCTGAGATTCAGCATTAGCTCTTTTATTGGTGATCAACAGGTTCAGTAATTCAATATAGGTCCAGAAATGCACTGCATAAACGACATTGAGTTCAAAGAGTGCCAGCCATTCAGTCGAGTGGGGTTTAGTGTGTGAATTCAGCGTATTAAATCCTTCATCGATCTGTTCATAATGCCTTTCCCAATCAGGAAGGGATTGGTTCATATAGTCCACGGTAATAAACCGCCCATCTTTAACCCATTTGTCAATTCGGACCTCCAGCAACTGCCATGAACTGATACCTGCTGTTATCTTATCACGGGTATTTCTCAGCGTCTCTTCCATGATTAAATTTTCAATTTTGCTGAGCATAGATTCGGTAGGCGGCTTAATGGCTTCCAGAATGACAGAGATAATGCCCAACATTCCGTTTAACAAGGCTCCAAAGGCAGCTCCGGCGGGTCCCATGGAAAGAACCAGTGTGCCCGACAGCGCCCCTATGCCACGGAGTAAAGCAGCAGAACCACCATTGACATCGCCATTCTGAAATGCGGTAATTGCATTCGTCGTTTCGTCAAGCGACTTGGAGACAGCAAGGCCGGCAACACCAATAGGCGTGTCTTTGTAGTCGTTGTTAAAATTGGTGATCCCGTTTTGTATGCTTTGTGCAATATTAGTACCCATAGTATTTTTTTGAAGGGTTAAGATTATATAAATATTTATTTTGATATCATTGAGCGAATAAATGAGCGTCGGCTTCATGCTGTTCATCTGTGACTTCCATGTGGCGGATAAATTCGCCAAATAGATGACTGCGTAATTTAGAGAAGGTTACATACCCGTCGTTGCCAGCATCGTAATACAGCTTATTGAATACGCTATCATTCGCCGTATCGGATCCTAACATTATAGGGCGGAGTTTTGCATTAAGCGGCGGTGCCTGGAAAAATACCAATACATCACGGGCACTCCCTTTATGGAGGTTTTGTGGAGGCCGCACTACGCGATGTACGGTTGCCTTTATCCGGTTGTCCATGAGCAGACGAAGTATCTCTCCGAGATTTACCACTAAGGTGCCGCGAATCGCAGGTATCTTTACAAAGTTTTCACCTATCATGGCTTCAAGGCTGATAAACCCATTATCTGACGGCGTTTGGTATAACAGCGTAATTACATCCATGTCAAAGTGAGCGGCCATGCGATCTTTATTATTTCCTGGTACATCAGCACAAGCAGCCAGTGGAACATCAGGATATTGGAAGAAACGCAGTTCCCCACAGCTTTTTTCTATAAGTATATCACGCATCACATCTTTACTTTCGGGCGAGAGGTTAAGTGCTGTTGCCATAGCCTCAAGCAGTTGCATTGAAGTATGGTGCACAAGACTGTAATAACTTATCCAGGCGGCACGGAAAGATTCATCAGGAAAGACATTGGCAGAGTACGCATTAGAGGCAATGTCGTCTTCTGAACTAACGCGGCTGCGAACTTCTTCGGGCGTTAGTTCCGGTCCCATCGTGTATTTCATGCACAGATCCTTTCCCTGGCCAGTGCCAAAAAAGCGGGCCGTACTCTCGAAACGGTAGCCAGTATAACCACGAATCTGTTCATGCCTGCCAAATGCCTGTTTGTATTCTTCTGGCTGGCCATAGAAAGCCCGTGTAATATTGGATATTGCTCCTATACTCTGCTCTGGAATACCGTGGTTCTTTACATAGAAAAATCCGGATTCAGTAACAGCGGTCCGTAAAGCATCTAATGCATTCTTTTGCTGCTCATGCCCTGCCGCTCCGTGAAGAACAGAAAGATCAAGTACTGGTACGCCTTCAGGCGCATCTTCCTCTGTATACCAATTCATCTTATCTATTGGGAGGGGCTTGAAATTCCAGTTTTCGTGTGTTGTATTTTGCATAAAAGTGTTTTAGTTGTATTTTTCTTCTGTAAGTTCAATTTCAAACACCACCCAGCCCAGGCCAGGTAAGGCATCCTGGTATTGACCATCACAAAAACCATGACCCAACGCAAAGTCCTGATGATAGGGAATGATGATATCCCTGTTTTCACCGTTCCGGCAGATGGCCATGTAAGCAAATTCTTTCAGGAGATATTGAATAGATTCCAGTGCAGCTGCCTCCGTAATAAGTGCGCTGTCAAGCTTTCCTGCGAGTACTGAACGCCCCTTATCCAATGCATCCCGCCTGAAAGCTTCATTGGTGTCGAAAAGATGGCAAACATTGGCATAGGACTCCTCATAACCGGGAAGTGTTGCAATATCCTGATCCCAGTCAAGCATCCGTAACTTTGATAGTGGAGATTCAATACGGGCGCGTTCCATAGCGCGCAGACAACGGTTTTTGATATTCTGCCCGTTCCTTTTTGCTTTTGCTATGGCTTCCTGCTCACTATAACCCAATGCACGGTAAGTATGTGCTGCTATTGTATCGGGTACTAACACATGCACCTCATCAAAAAGTTTTGCCATAGCGGAAATGGCTACTTCTATACGTTTGCGGGTAAAAAAAGCATTGCCAGGACTCATGCCCAATAATACAAGTGGCTGCCTGTTTAGCATCTCCCATCCGACCTGCAATGCAGGACTGTGTAGAAGCGGTAGTATGCGAAGGCTGCCGTCGGGGACATTAATTTCATAATGTCGATGGGCAAGGTTTGATGCGGTAAGGGGGGGCTGTTCTTCAGAAGATAATTCCGTTTTACTGCCAGTCGATTGAGCCATGTTGAGTTTATTCTGATAACTACTAATCGACGTAAATTACTATGCTGCATAGTAATGCGACAGGTGGTGTTGCCGGTGAATGGAATTTTGTTGTGAATGACTGATTTTATGTTGAGAACGAATTTGAGGCTATCCTAATTTTAGATGTCTAAACAGACTGTCACGGAAGGCTTTGCTTACAGGTATTTCTATTTTATTTATAACGAGATATTCAGTGTTGATTGCCTCTATGTGATTTATATTGACAGCATAACTCCTGTGCACGCGTACGAACAACGGGGAGCCTATCAACTCTATATAATCCTGCAGTGTATTTCGTACCAGCAGCTTACCACTAGCAGTATATACATTTACATATACATTGTCACTTTCAAGGTACAGGATGTCTTCAATCTTCACTTTATGAAACAATGAACCCTGCTTGATGAAAATTGCATTGTTTACTATATAATTTCCTTCGACCTGTTTTCTCTGTTTAGACGCTCCATAATTGTGTAAGCATAGCTCTATAGCAGTATAGATATCATCTTTGCGGAAAGGCTTTACTAGATATGCGTGTGGATGTACTTCCTTCGCTCTTTTAACGGTAACCGGATCTGCATTAGCCGTTAAAAACATAAAGGGAATGCCAGGATCAAGACGAATTTTGGCCGCCAGATCTATACCATCTTTGTAACCGCTTAGTTGTATATCGACCAAAAGGAGGTCGGGTTTTTCTGTAGCTATCATATCCAGCGCTTCCGTATAGCTGGTTGCGGGTTCTGTAACATCATATCCCAATTCCTGTAGCGTATTTGAAATGCCGAGTGCAATGATCATTTCATCTTCCACTATACCTATTTTTGCTTTATGCATAGGGTTAGGCTATATTTTTTCGTGTATGTGTATCAAGAAATGTTACCAAAAAACAATTGTCTTCCCTGTTATAGGAAAAATTTCCGCCTATTTGTCTGGTAAGACTTTTTATGAGGGTTATACCCAAACTCTTATTGGTTTTCAGATCATAGCTTTCAGGGAATCCCGGGCCATAGTCATAATAACGGAGCGTTAAGGTGTCATCTGCCTGTTCCAGCTCTATTTTCATTCTGCCCTCCTTTTGATGTTTATACGCATATTTAAATGAGTTGGTCATCAGCTCATTCAATACAAGACCAAGAGGAAGTGCGGTATCTATATCCAGCCAGGTTTCCGTCACGTCATTCTGCAAATGTACTTTCTGTCCGCGTTTTAGATATACTGATAATATCTGTTGAAGTAATTCATAGATGAAACCAGATAATTCTATGCCTGTAAGATCTTCCTTATGATAGAGCTGAAAATGGACTAGTGCTATGGAACTGATACGGGAAACACTTTCCTCTAACGATTGCTTTGCTTTTTCGTCAGAAATATTTGAAAGCTGTAAATTTAAAAGTGTACTGACTATCTGCAGATTATTTTTTACCCTATGATGTATTTCTTTCATTAGTACATCTTTTTGTTGGGAAGATATCTCCAGCCGACTAATGGTTTGTTCCAGTTCAGATGTCTTTTGCTTTACGATACTATCCAGGCGTATATTTTCCTTCCTGAAACGGTAAATGCGCCACTTATGTCCGATAAATACAATTGCAGCAACAAGCATCAATACCATTGCCAGAAACCAATTACGAAGGTAAAAAGGCTTAATGACATTTATCCGGAATAGTAATTCATTTGCCGCCCAGCCTCCTTCACTGGCCTGCGCTTTTATATGAAGCGTCATTCTGCCATATTGGAGACCACTCAACTGTAACGTAGGCTCTTTGAAGCTTATCCATCCGGTGTTTAATTCATCTATTTTCCAGTAATAAATATTTTGTCTGGCTTCATCGAATGTAAGCAGTGCAAGGTTAAGATTAAAAAAGCGGTCGCCGGGCTGTAATGTAATAGAAGATGTATGTATTAGTTCCGCAGTCTTATTTATTAGCTTCCCTGTATTGCCATCAAATTGCTCGAAAGAAGAAACTTCAAGTCGGGCATTTTTCATATCATCATCATCATAAAAATCATCAGGGTTGAATGCAGTTACACCATTCAGTGTACCCAGATAGAGATTACCCGCTTTGTCCCGGGTATGTGATAAACGATTGAACTCATTGTAAGAGATACCATCGTTAGTAAGGTAAGTTTTTACATGCAGACTCCTTTTATCAAATTTCATAAGACCGTAATCGCTGGTCAGCCACAGCCTATTTCTGCTATCGCCATATATTGCACAGATGTTATTGTTACTAAGCCCATCAGCAATGGTAAAGAGATGATATTTATTGTGTATCTTATCCCATCTTATCAGCCCATTAGCTGTACCCAGCCAATAGATGTCAGCTGAATCGCGATATATATGATGGATATCAGCTGTGGGGAGAAAGTATGTACCGGTATCCACAGATGAATAACGTGCGATAATTCCCCTTACTGAATCGTATACATACAGTCCCGAATTACTACACACCCATTTCCGTCCGTCATTGTCATCTATTATATCGATCACAAGAGAGGTTGCCAGACTTATATAAGCGTTGTATTTTGTAAAATTTGTAAATCTGTGTTTTTTAAGATCGTAATATTTCAATCCTTGCCAGCCGGCCGTTAGGAAACTATCTTTGCCAATTTCTGTTATTTTCCATGTTATTCCGGGGGGCGCAGCTTGATGATAAGCAGATGTCAACCATTGTTTGTCGTGGATATATATATCGGCTTCCCTCAATCCGAACAACCGGCCGTCCCTGGTTTTAGTAAGTGAAAAAAGGCGCATATTTCTTTCTCTGAATGGTGAGAACTTTTGTTGCGCACCTGTTGCCAGGTTTACCTCATAGATACCTTCTGCTTCATTAACGGCGTAAAGGATATTATCATTGACAAGAAGGGCGCGAAAGCTGTTATAGCTAATATCTTTCCCTTCATGATAGAAATACTTATGAAATTTGTTTTTTGTAACAGTGATATGCGTCAGGCCAAAACCGGATGATATCCATACTTCATTATCGCTTGCAATAAAAACATGGGCGCAATAAGTACGATGTAGCGGTTCTAATTTGGCGATCAGATCTTCCAACATGATACCACCAAGTTCATATTTCTCAGGAAGTTTATATGGTAAGTATTGCCCATTGCTTGTATACATGCATAACCTGGCAATGTTTTGATTTACTTCTACATCTGTAACGGGCTTGCTGGTGTTTTTTTGCCCGGGCATTGCTTTCGTTAAACTATAACTGCCAACTGCGAGGGTTGGCAACAGATATAAAGAGTCTTCATTGTGTTTGGATTGACTCAGCAGCTGACCGTACATGTTTATTTCGCAGATAAGATTAGATGAATCTACTACCCAAAATGTATTGTTGCTACTCCAGGTTAACCAGCGTGTAACCTTCACGGGATATTTTATTTTATGTAACCCGCGGCCTGCGCTCCAGGTGAAAAAATAGGGGTTTTGTGAACTCCCGAAGAAGAGTGTAGTATCATTGAACTTCTGTAGAAGATTAAAACGAAATGTTTCGTTATAACCTGTTTTTTCTCTCAGGGATATTGATTTCCCTGTTAATGGGTCAAAAATGAAAAGGTTATTATCATTGTTTTGATAAAAATCTGATCCCATTATCCAGAAACAGCCATTATTATCCAGCACCATTCCGCTCAGGTTATCGAAGGGAAGGATATTTTTTTCGGCATTATATACCTTAAAATTGTATCCGTCAAAACGGTTAAGGCCTTTAGAAGTACATAACCAGATAAAGCCAAATGAATCTTCGCAGATATTATTCACCTGCCTGTCACTCAGACCGTCTTCTACGCCCCAACTTTTGATATTAATGTTATATGCCTGACCGTTTGCTGATAAGCTGATGAATAGGAGTATGGCCAATAATAATCTCAAAAAATATGTATTTATAGTAAAAATACATATTAGTAATAAATGTATCGGGTTTTCTTCCTAAAATAGTAGCAGGAAATGAAGAAGGAGCACATTAAAGCAAAGGAGTATTTAAGAAGATAATTACTGCATACAACGACAAACAGCTTAAGAAATGCGAACGCACAGTCCGCGGAAAAATTGAAACGCCTTCAAATTCAACAATTTGAAGGCGTTTTTTTTGTTCCGAGGACTGTGGGGCAACTTTCGAACCAGTTTATGGCGAATCTCAATAATATTGCAAATTTTTACAATGAATATTTGATAAAGGTTCAAGCATCAAAATGAAAAAGATATATGTGTCGGTGATGGGGATCGTGTTCGAACAAAAAGGGAAAGGTGGAGGGCGATGACAGTAGTGCTATTTCACAAAAATGTGATATTTCGCAGATTATAGAGATGGAGTGAGGTATTAACCTATTGTCTTTTAGAGCGTTAACACCCGGCACAACGATTGGTTAGTAAGCGGTAAACTAACACTATGAGCATTGAAAATCGTTCATGCAACACCAACGGAGAGCAACTCAGCATTTTCGCCATCGCTCCGCTTACTGAGAATTCGGAAATCTATTCTATTTATCCTGACCCTGGCCGGCACCATATGTTATGGGTAAGTACAGGCGAGGGATTTATCAATACCGTTGGAAATACATGTGCCATAGAAGATGGAGTTGTATACTCCATGAGCCGCGGCCAGGCAAAAAAAATCATTTTCACAGCACCATCAAGGGGATATTCGATATCCATACCTGCCGATCTTTTATATATTGGCAGAAGTGCCTCACCTTTCAGCACAAAACAAAGTTTGTACGGTGGTCCTTTTTCTTTACGGATGGATGAATCCACGCTCACAGACACGGAAGATATTTTGAACCGGATCATTAAGGAATCTGCGTTAGCAATGCCCTGGCAGCAGGAATTGATGGAGCACCTTTTCAAGCTCTTTCTATTATACCTTGCAAAAAGAATCCCGGTGCATGATATTTCATTGAAATGGGACCGCGACTTTCAACTTGTCCGAAGATTCATGGATCTCCTTATAGGCAACATTACGGAAAGAAAGAGGGTATCCTCCTATGCGCGGGAACTGTACGTTAGTCCAGGATATCTGAATATGGTTGTCAAAAAGGTCTCAGGGTTCACCGCCAGCTACCATATTCAACAACAAGTGGTGGAGGAAGCAAAAAAAATAGTAATAACTACAGGATGCAGCATGAAGGACGTTGCCTATAGCCTGGGCTTCGACGATACCGCTCATTTCAGCAAATTCTTCAAAGCAAACGCTGGCACTAACTTCACCAGTTTCCGAAAAGCTCTCGCGGGCTGAAAAAAATTGATGTTTTTTGTAGTAACTTAGTCTTTTACCATCATGCGCCTACCTATTAGGCTATATAAGACCCTCAACCAAACTACTTGTAATGCATAAGCGCTTTTTAATTTATGCGGGGCTGGTCAGCCTATATATGCCAACTAATGCACAAACTGGTGTGTTCATGAAGGACACAGCCAGTATCAACAGGATGCTTGTCACAAGCGACAATTGGGCTGAAAAAATCAACAATAATGAAGCCTTCCGTGATACTGCTTTGTCGTTGACTGTCGAAGCAGAAACGTTAAGTCGGGCTATCAGGTTTAACGATGGCATATTAAACAGTCTTCTTTCACGCTATAATATATACGTCAAAAGCAAAATCCTTAAAACAGGGCAAAAAAAGGACTCGAGCAAAGAAACAGCCGAGATCAATCAGCTTGAATCAGGCATCGTCGGTTTTGTGAGCTCAAATAAAGTAAGTAGGACTTTGGGTGACGTTTATGAAGAATTGGGGAATGTGTATAACCGCGACCATAATCACTTTTCAGAGATTCGGAGGCTCTTCGAGGCGGCAGCGCTATTCTTTAAAAAATCGGGCGATATGAAACGGGAATCTGAATCACTCTATGAGGTTGGCTTTATTTATAATATGCAGGGTAACCTGGAAAAAGCCCGAAATACCTATTTAAAAAGTATTGAAGTGGGGCAGGCCGCCAGGGGTAGAAAGAATCTACAGCAGGTTTACGGAACTTTAGGTAACACATACACCTTTCAGGGAGACTATAAAACGGCATTAGAATACAATTTGAAGGCGCTGAGCATGGCCGAGGCGGAAAAAGACAGCTCCACCACGTATGGTGTTATCAATCTTTACCTGGGATTAGTCTACGAGGCGCTAAAGGACAAGCCTGCAGCATTGAAGTATTATCAGGCTGCCTTCAATGTGTTTCAAAAATATCCCAAAACCAACCTGGGTGATCTTACCTCTTGTATTTATAACACTGGTAAAATGATCCTGTATTCAAACCCCGAAACTGCAATTACTTTTGTTGAAAATCAGATAAAGCGATTTCCAGCCCTCGTTTCGCACAAGGAATACCCTATGATCCAGGTTCTGATCATGACCGCTTATTTAAAATTGAAGGATTATCAAAAGGCGCAGAAATATTGTGACGAGGTAATAGTTTTAATTGATAAGTCGCCGCCACCGGAGCAAAAAAAGCTTTTACCAACCGTGATCCAGTTCTTTATTGCCAGTAAGCAATATGACCAGGCAAAAAAATATCTGCCGCTCTATCAACAGATTTCGGAAAACGAGAATGATTTTTCAAATGGCCTGACAGCACATAAGTATTGGTACAAGCTTGATTCCATACAGGGTAATTTTCAATCTTCTTTGATGCATTTCGCGAAGTATAAGGCATATGGCGATTCACTATTTGACCAGTCAAAATCCAGAGAAATTGCACGGCTCCAGATACAATATGAGACAGCCAGGAAAGACAATGACATCAAACTGAAAGAGCGTGATATCGAGGCACTAAGGAAGCAAAGCCTTCTTCAACTGGCAATCAATGACAGAAAGGAGCAGGATCTACAATTAAAGAAAAAGGATATTGAGCTGCTGCAGGGACAACAGCAACTTCAACTTGCGGTTGCTGCCCGGCAAGACCAGGATTTAAAGCTAAAAGACCAGAATATAAAATTGAAGGAAAAGGATATCAGCCTTCTCACACAGGAAAGCCTGCTCCAGGCGATTCGCTTAAAGGAGACAAGAATCACCAGGAATTATATGATCGCTGGCGCTTTAATGCTTGTCTTGTTACTCGGTCTTGCTTATAACAGGTTCAAAGTCAAACAACGTAGTAATCGGGAGATAAATGCTAAGAACCAATCGCTACAAAGGCTTGTAGAAGAAAAGGAGTGGCTATTGAAAGAAGTTCATCATCGTGTCAAAAATAATCTCCAAACTGTTGTAAGCCTTTTAGAATCACAATCAGCATACTTACAGGATGATGCCTTGACAGCCATACAGGACAGCCAGAACAGAGTGCATGCGATGTCACTGATTCATCAAAAACTTTATCTTGGCGAAAATGTTGCTTCGATAAATATGGCAGTCTATCTACCGGAATTGGTCAACTATTTAAGGGATAGTTTCAACGTCCATCAACAAATCCGGTTTCAGCTTGATATTGCCCCTACAGAGTTGGATGTGTCTCAGGCTGTTCCGCTTGGTTTGATTGTCAACGAAGCAATAACTAATTCTATTAAATATGCGTTTGTCGAATCCAGGCAAGGCCAGGTTATTACCGTTCGTCTATCTGAATCGGATGAAAAACATATCGAACTTGTAATATCCGACAACGGCAAAGGTTTACCCGACGATAACCATCGAAATCGAAGCGGCGGCCTTGGTTTGAAATTAATGAAGGGCCTGACAGAAGATATTGACGGCCACTTTACGATCCGGGCAGACCACGGTACCCGGATCAACATCAGTTTTATGGCTAACCTGCCTTGGCATAAAAATGGTCAGATTGGAAAAGCCGGAGCAATCCCTCAACTACAACCAACATGAAAGAAAAAATCCTGATCGTGGAAGATCAGTTCATAGAGGCTAACAACCTGCAAATGATCCTGGAACGCGCCGGGTATGAAGTATGCGGGATCGCGCGTTCCGTGCCGATTGCAACACGAATGCTGGAGAACGTTACTCCGGATCTGGTGATGCTTGACATCTTTTTACAAGGGAATTTAACAGGTATTGATCTCGCAAAAATGCTGAAGCAACGCGGTATTGCGTTCGTCTATCTTTCCGCTAACTCCAACAAAGAAACCATTGATGCTGCAAAGGCCACACATCCGTACGGATTTCTCGTAAAGCCTTTCCGCGAAAAAGATGTGTTAGTAATGCTGGAAATTGCAAAATACATGCATCTTAATGGAGTTGATTCTGTATTGAAACAAAAAAAAACGGTGACTAATACAGGATCACGGCAATTCGGTGAACGAGGAGCGTTCGATAAAATAATAGGGCAGAGTCAAAAGCTTCAACATGTTTTTGAGCATGTACATATTGTTGCACCTTTCGATACTTCAGTCCTCATACTGGGAGAGAGCGGTACAGGCAAGGAACGGATTGCAGAAGCTATTCATGAGCTTTCCTCGCGCTGCCGCCAGACACTGGTGAAAATAAATTGTGCTGCCCTACCGGCAACACTGATTGAGTCTATTTTATTTGGACATGAGCGAGGCTCATTCACTGGTGCTACCGAGAGAAGAATTGGAAAATTTGAGCAGGCCAACCACGGCACCATTTTCCTTGACGAAGTTGGTGAGCTGCCATTAGAATTACAATTAAAATTATTGCGAGTGTTACAGGAAAAGGAAATGGAACGGGTTGGAGGCAGTTCGGTCATTAAAGTTGACGTGCGCGTGGTTGCGGCTACCAATCGAAATCTGGAAAAAGAAGTCGCAGAGGGACGCTTCCGCATGGATCTTTATTTCAGGCTCAATGTTTTTCCAATAACTCTGCCACCATTACGAGACCGGCAGGAAGATATCCCCTTACTGGCTAACCACTTCATAGAAATGAGTTGCAAGCGCATAGGTAAATCTACATATCGTATTACCGATCCAGCTATCGTACGGCTGAAGAAGTATAGCTGGCCGGGGAATGTGAGGGAACTTGAACATATTATTGAACGTTCAGTCTTGCTGTCTCCCCATGGGGTAATCGAACATGTTCCCATATCCGACGGCTTCGATGAAAATGTCAATACGGTTGGCAAAATAAAAACGATGGAGGAGAATGAGCGGGATCACATTATAGATGTGTTGAAGAAATGCAATGGTAAATTGTCTGGAAAAGGTGGTGCAGCAGAATTGCTCGGCATCAATGCTTCAACGCTAAATTCGAGGATCAGGAAATTGAACATTCAGAAGGTAAAAAACGTGTTCAGATAATTTTGCATCGTGCTAATCTATCGTCTGAACATTGGTAGTGGACGCAACGGATGTCTAATAAGATTTCTTAGAATCTTTTTTACAAGAAACCAATGAAACCCTTTGTTCGCAAACGCTTTTTGATGTCGCCTCACCAGGCTTTTATCTACACCAAATTTTATAGCCCCGAGTGAAACGTCTATCCAGTCTGCCTTCCGGAATGTATTAATCTTAACGCTATCTGGCCCCGAATACCGGGTCAGCTTGTGATGGTAATAGATCATTCGGGCAATTTCATCTTGCAGGTGTTCTCTTCCAGTTTCACCCAGATATTTTATCGCCTGTCCTATAGAAGGCTTCAAATAGTCTATAGTGTTATCTGTCCAGATACCTATATCGTGAAATACAGCTGCAATCGCATATATCTCCCAATTCCTTTCTTCGGTATCCAGAAGGCAACAATTCAGGAACACCCTGTACACATGGTTACGATATTTTTCCCGATCCACGGCGAGGTGCGTCGCGAATTTCTCTAAGACTTCTTCAATAATGGGTAATGTACTCATTCCTAGTCACGATTTGTTTTTATGAGCCAGGTTGTAAATATAGCTAATTGCTCCCGGCGTGAAATGACTGTATCGACACTGTTGTTGTACGTTTCGATGTAAAAATTTTAAACAAATTATACAATCAATTTTATTATTTGTCAATTGACCTGGGCCTGTGGTATGAATAGCTTTGTGATGTATCATTTAGTAAAGATCTTTTTTCAAATCAAATAACACAGTATGAAAATTTCCCTGCCCGCACCAGACTACCAGCGCTGGTCTATCCGTAATGGGCTTTTAGGCAGTTCACTCTTAGTCTATCTCCATCTTTGTTTGGGGGGATGCAACACTGCGGATAGCAACAGTGTTAAGCACTCCCCCGACATTGATACAACTGTCAGCAAGATCACCGCTGTGAATGCACCCACAAAGTTTGCTGAAGTCGATGGACATAAAATCGCTTACCGGCGCATTGGGCAAGGAGAACCACTCATTCTCTGTTCGCGGTTCCGTGGTAACCTCGATTCCTGGGATCCGGCTTTTCTGGATGCACTCGCTGAGGAACACACTGTGGTTACGTTTAATTATAGTGGCTTTGGATCATCAACAGGAATTCCCCCAACAACGATGGCTGGCTTTGCAAAAGATGTCCTTGATCTCAGCGCGTCTCTGGGTTACGACAAGTTTATTATTGGGGGGTGGTCGTTTGGAGGTGCGGTCGCGCAAAATATTATCACTGAGCATCCGGAGAAAGTGTCTCAGGCAATCCTTATTGGGACAAGACCGCCAGGTAAGATCAGCCACAGCTTTGAGGAATCCTTTCTGCGGGTGTCACGTATCCCCCACAATACCCTGGAGGATGAGGTTATCCTCTTCTTTGAACCAGCATGGGAACCAAGCGTGGAGGCCGCCAGGCGAAGCCATGATCGTATTGCACAGCGGAAAGAAATGGATGCGCGTATCGATGAGAAAGTATGGCCTGATTACATTGCGGGCTTTGCGGACTTTACGGCGGATCCTTACAAATCAAGAGAGAAATTATGCAATACCCGCCTTCCGATAATGGTGATT
This sequence comes from Chitinophaga sp. CF418, assembly GCF_900142925.1. Lineage (GTDB taxonomy): Bacteria > Bacteroidota > Bacteroidia > Chitinophagales > Chitinophagaceae > Chitinophaga. The sequence continues at coordinate 287,092 of NZ_FRCN01000001.1, read as the reverse complement.
TCCGCTGATCATGAAGTTTGCTTTCCACCAGAAAATTGGTTTGAGCTTAACCGCAAGCTTCCAACAACACAGTTAGTTGTGATCCCACGCACCGGGCATGGCGTACATCATGAGTATCCGGAGCTTGTATCCCAATATATAACCAGCTTTTTACGTGATCGTCAACGAAAGTTGCAGTAACCAGTTTATCAGTGGCAATCGAGACAGCATGTTTTACCGATAAAAAAAATAATATGAGTAAGATCAAATCGAAAACGATCCTCTTTATAACAGGAGCCTATGTCAGTCACGCATGCTGGGATAAATGGAGGCTTTATTTCGAGGGCCATGGTTATAATACCATCGCCCCGCCGTGGCCCTGCAAGGACGCGGATGCCGTAACACTACGGAAACGGCATCCATACAAAGCGCTGGCAGCCGTGAGCATGTATGATATCATAGATCATTATAACGCGATCATCCGCAAACTGCCTGAAAGGCCGATTCTCATTGGACATTCCTTCGGAGGACTTTTTGCGCAGGTGTTGCTTAACAGGGGAGTTGCCGCAGCCGCAGTAGCGATTCATGCTGTTCCCCCGCAAGGTGTAATTCCCTATGAGTTGAATTTTTTGAAGTCGAATGCGGCTACCCTTGGTTTTTTTACTTCGATAAATAAAACTTTTCTAATGTCATTCAGTAAATGGCGCTTTGCCTTTACAAACGGGATGCCCCGACAAATACAGGAAAGTAGTTACGAAGAAATGGTGATTCCTGAATCCAAAAAAGCTGCCAGAGGTGGTCTCACGAAAGCTGCTTATGTGGATTTCAAAAAAGAACACGAACCATTACTTCTGCTGGCAGGGACCCAGGATCAATGTATTCCCGCACACTTGTGCAAGCGCGTTTACGAGCGGTACAAATCCAAAAATTCTATTACGGATTTTGTTTTGAAGGACAGAAACCATTTCGTACTCGGGCAACCTACGTGGAAAGAAGACGCCGGTTATATACTGAATTGGCTGAACCAACATTAATAAACAAAAAAAAACTTAATTATTCATATTAACAAATTTTCATCATGACTATCTATTCAAAAATAAAACAAGTGGGTATTTTGATAGCGCTCTTGCTATCAGTTATATTGGTTTCTATAGATGCCCGAGCTCAATCAGCAGTAAAAAATATCGTACTTGTCCATGGGGCCTTCGCCGATGGTTCAGGGTGGGAGGCAGTCTATCAGATTTTAAAAAAGGATGGCTATAATGTCAGTGTTGTCGGAAACCCCAATACCGGTCTGACCGACGATGTGGCCGCAACGCAACGGGTGTTGGACCGTCAGGACGGAACGACCCTTTTAGTGGGGCACTCTTATGGCGGTGCTATAATCACAGAGGCGGGTAATCACCCTAAAGTTGCTGGATTGGTTTATATCGCGGCTTTTGTACCGGATGCAAATGAAACTTTACTTAGCCTGCTTCAAGCATCACCACCGGCTCCAAAATCAGGTATCCTTCCTCCCGATGCATCGATCACTCACCATAAAAAAAGCCTTCAGACATCATCTGAAGGCTTTAATTTCCTGCGGGCTGTGAGGGACAACTATCGAACCAGTTTGCCCGGGATTTGGACCGGATATATCAGTTAGCAAAGGGATAGTATAGCGAATCGCAGGATGACTGCACACTTTTCTAGTCTATGTTACTGTTACAGGCTTTAACCGCCATGTAACAACCCGCAGCCCAAGCCTGGCAGCCAATAGCTTTAGTGTTTCCGGAGGAAGTTTTGGGATTAACCTCGCTCCTTCAAGTGTGACAACGCTTGTTTCGAAGTAAGAAGGATACCTGAATTAAAAGCCTTATGATGAAAATCATAGGGCTTTTATTATTTTGCACACCATGAGAAGACCTTTACTGTTCCTGTTTATCGTTTTCGCTAATATGGTAAATGCACAGCCTAATAAAGCTTACCAGAATAACCGGCAAACGTATAACCTGAAGGGCAATGTAAGATCTATTATAGAATTTAACTACAAGCAATACGTTCCTGATTCGGAACTAACTTATTATGTTACAAAGCGATATTATAAATTTAATGCCGCAGGTAACTGTACTGAGTTAACCACTTTCCTCGAGCATGAAAGCTTTCAGTGCAGGAATGTATACCAATATGATGAAGCTGGTAACAATACTGAAATAATTGCCTATAATGAAGATAGCACCCTGGATTACAAAGTTACTTATGTGTTCGACGAACATGGCAACATGATTGACTTTTCTAATTACGGTAGCTCCGGGTACCTGAAATACAGGGACCAACGTACCTATGGCCCAGACCTTAGTTTTGTTAAAAGTCGGGTTGGTTTGACGCCTCCCGGCTCAACCTCTACCTACAGGTATACATACGATTCCCAGGGCCGGCGCACCTCGGAGAACTATTACAACGATGATGAAACAAAACTTAAAAGAAGGACAGAGTGGCTGTACAGTGGAGATACTACAAGAGAAACAGAATATAACCGGTTCGGTGAACTCTCAGGAACGAGGCTGAGTGTATATGACAAAAACAGCCGCTTGATTGAATCTAAAATAACTGCCGGTTACGAGAACATGAGGGAGATCCACTATAAATATGATACTTTCGGAAATGAACTTGAATGTATAGTAAAAGATAGTGCAGGAGTAGATATGAAGAGATCATACCGGTGTGAATATAAGTATGACAAAACCGGTAATTGGATCAAGAGGATCACTTATAAAGCAGATGGGACATTAAAATCGTCAATAGAGAGACAGATCGGCTACTATTAGATTGATCTCTTCAAAATGAAGGTATTGACGTTAATTTCAATATAAACAGTAGAAGTACCATCCTCATGCACCCTCGTCGTCCGGCACCTTTGAATAAGATTAAAGATCTGCTGCCGCATCACTGGAAAAAGAACAGACTGCAGGCATCAATAGAAAACAATAACCCCACCGGGTAAAACGGAATTGCTGCCAATCAATATCCGAAAATCGATGAGCGAAAATTATCATCTGCAAAAATGCAATAAGTACCTTCCTTCTTCATAAGCAGTCAGTTCATTTTCGAAATGTGATGCCACCAAAGTTAACTATCTGATACGCTCCTTCATTGTGAAACGTAACAGTAAACCCACCAAAGCCAGAATACAAGTTGGTCGTCATCGCATGATTACTGTCAATGACGTCTAAGGGAATTTCATTCGAACTTCCCATAGTCTTTAACCGGCACATAAGCACTTGGTCAGGCGTGATATATATCTCTATGCTTTTAAATTTACTGTCCCCAATTAACATCTGATAACCATATTGCTCATACAGGCCACTTCTTTGCTTCCATGCTAAAGTATCTATAGGACGTAGGCGATAACCAATATTGTACTCCCGATTCTTGTCGCTTTGGATTAAGTAGTGGTAACCTCCGATGTCGTTGAAAAAATAACGTTGTTTGATGTTTTTAATTACAGTGTCTGCACCCTTTATTGTGTATGGAATGTATTCATTAGAGCTAACGGGCTTCAGCAGCGTTACGTTGCCTGCACTTTCCATATTAAGATGTCCATTATCGAACCTTATTGTGGTATATGGAACCGAGGAGGCATAGGAGCCCACGTGCGCCTGAAGGATTAATTTGTTAAGGCTTACAGTAGTTGTTGTTGCGGCAGGAATGTTTATTGGAGAAGGAAACAGGTCTGAAACACTTAAACCGAACCGTGGCAGCATATTAAAACAGAATTCCTCAGCAGCTTTGCCGCCTTCTGCGGTGTTGGTAAGTACCATCACAGCCGCATTCTTATCCGGAAACAATAAAAGTTTGGCCTGTGCAAAACCGGCGCTACCTGCATGATATGGCGCAAACGTACTATTGTTCCTAAACTCGAACCATCCAAGTCCTTTCTTGTTAGTTTCAATTCGAACGCTTGCATTGCTCAATGCAAACATCTGTTGAGCTGTCTTTTGACTTATAAGCGCATTGCTTTTACCTCTGTAAGCATCCAGCATCCCTATCGCATATATAGCAAGGTCGTTGATGTTTGAATAGATACCACCCGAAGCAATATCACGAAGCTCATATTCTTTGAACTCTTGCCCATATGCATAAATCTTGGTACGGTTCTTTAAAGCATCCATCGCAAAGCCACTACTGGTCATCTTTAGCGGCAAGAAGATGTGTTTGTGAACATAGTCTGCATAATCTTCTTTACTTACGGTTTTAACAAGATGGCCTAAGACGTTGTACCCTGCATTGGAATAGAGGGCAACTGCACCTGCTGGATACAAGAGATAAGTATCATTGATATACCTCAGTACATCAGTGTACTTACCGCTTTCAAGATCAGAGTTCTTCCATATGTCCGATTGAATGCCTGATGTGTGGGTGATGACAGACCTGATGGTAACAGTGTTTGCACTGTACTGTGGTCGTGACATCGGGTGAAAGCCTGGCAGGTAAGTGTTCAGCCGTTTGTTTATGTTCAGTAGACCTTTCTCATGTAACTGCATCACGGCAAGTGAAGTGAAAGTTTTGGTAACTGAACCTATATTAACAACGGTTTCTGGAAGCATTGGCACTTTACGGTCACGATCCGAATAGCCAAAGCCCCTCGCCCAAATTACCTGACCGTCGATAACGATTGCTGCACTCACTCCTACAATGTGATCGGATGCCAGTTTATCTGCAAAGTACTCGTCAGACTTTGATATAAGTTCCTGATATTGTTTATGAGTTTGCGCTAAAGTGATTTGCCAGAATAATAGTAGTGATAAAGTTAAAAGTCTATTCATCAGGTGTTAGATTAGACGTTAAATATACAACTAACAGTATAAGTAGTGTATCATATTAGTAACATCTCATAACGACGATTCAGGCGAACACTTAACGGATCAGGTTGAAAGTTGGGGGATTTAGGATAAAGTAGTTGTTTTTTGCAGGTAACAAAAACGGACAAGAACATTGGATCCCTGGGCCCCTTTTGTAAACAATACCCATACACTATTCTTTTAATTAAGTACCGATCAGCCATCATTGATTGTTATACCCCTGGAAATATCGTGCGCGTCAAGCTGCTTTAGCGACACGTTTAAACTCTGCCATATTCTACCGGGTACGTTCAACACCGGATCAATCTTGATCCTGCCTGCTGACGCTCCGCCAGATGATGCTGTTTTTGCCATTGTTTTAGCTTATGAGGATTGAATAATTGGCTGACCAGTATAGCCAAAAAAACATTTTTATGAATGAAGGGCCGCCCTGGTGCAAGGTCAGTGCCGGGCAGGTTCCGCGCAGGGTGTGCTATCTGCAAGCCTCGTCGAGACAAATGGAAGTGCAATGGTAGGGATATTGTCGGGGGATGGTCTGGCGCACTAGAGTTCCTGTAGGGTTTCTGCTGGGTCTCTGTAGGGATCCTAGAGCATACCGGTACAATACTCAGGCCATTACCGTACCATAGGTTACCACTCGCTAAGCGTTTTTAATAGAGTTGTATCCCCAGGAATTCAACATGACCCAGGAAATTTGGATAGTCTAATACTGGCAAAATATTATTAAAAAAAAAAGTGGGTATAATTAAGCGTTTTTGCTCGATTATACCCACTTTTACTCAGTTGCGGACCAGACGGGACTCGAACCCGCGACCTCCGCCGTGACAGGGCGGCATTCTAACCAACTGAACTACTGATCCTTTTTGTTCGCCGGGGTGCAAATATTGAATAAATATTCCAAATGGACAAATAAATTGTTTACAACTACCCCTTTATATGAACCGTACCAATCCTTAATCATTTATTAGTAAGCACTTTGCTGATGGCAAGCTGGCTTGCCTGACTTTCTGATCCTGATCCATATGAAACAATATTACACCCTATCAGGACTAAGAAGCGCTTCAACAATATAGCATTGGAATAGTATATAGCTTTCATTTGAGTTGCATACAACTAGCATCTTCCTCCGTTATTCCTCCGTCTTTCCTCCGTTTTTCCTCCGTTTTTAACGGAAGAAAAACGGAGGAAAATCCTGGTCATATGCAAGTCACATGCAGGTCAAACGGAGATGCTGACTCTGCCATAGCATCTATGAAAGGCTCTTAATGACAGGATTAAGGGCCTTCGTGTACATTGTTTGAAACTGCTTTGAATTCTTTCCTAACATTGCATTGTGAGTGACGGTAAAAAAAGTCTGATGAACCGCCCGATCAGGACATTTGTCCCGTTTGCTTAGTTGTTTTTTATAACCTTTGCCCCATGAACAACATTGCTATTTTTTGCGGGTCTAACTTCGGAAATGATCCGATTTACACCAGTTTGACCAGGGAATTGGGAAATTGCATAGTAAAGAACAAGCTAAGGCTGATCTACGGTGGAGCAGCTGTCGGCCTGATGGGGGTAGTTGCCGACCAGGTATTGTCATTAGGAGGAGAGGTGATTGGCGTATTGCCGGAAAAGATCTCCAATACAGAGATCGCGCACAAAAACCTTACAGAGTTGCATGTTGTAGCTACCATGCACGAGCGGAAGGCAATGATGGCGAATCTGGCGGATTGTTTTATAGCAATACCCGGCGGTATAGGCACCCTGGAAGAGATCATAGAAGTGTTCACCTGGGCGCAGCTGGGATTCCACAGTAAACCTTGTGGCATCCTTAATGTGAACGGTTACTATGATAAGTTGCAGGAGCTGTTGATGACAATGTGCGAGGCGGGATTTTTATCGGAATATCATATGAAGTCGCTGGTTTTTGATGATGATCCGGAAAGGTTACTGAACACACTGCTGCAGCAAAAGGTGGTTTATCAGCCTAAATGGGTGAAGTAGGATATGTTGGGGGGATTTTGCTAACGGTGTTTGAAAAATCGGGCATCCTGCATATCAGCCGGTCTGCCGGGAAAAGCTGGACGCATCGGTGCCATTTAACATGGCTTAAGAAGCGGTCCTTTGATTACCGGCCTTCAGGCCGTGTTTTTAAACTAAGGTAGGAGGCATGCTTTTTATACTGGTTGGTGACCCTCCGTCCCTGAAAATTGAGTGAATAACTTCGCACTCTTTTATTAGGATTAATATTATCGTGGTCAATATAACGTAGGAAAAGCTGGGTAAATCTTTCCGCTCTTGCCAATGGATAGTCATACAGAACACTTGCCAGCACCAGAGAATACTCGCTGAAATCAAATCCCCGATGCGTTTTTATCCATTCTGTGATGTCCAGCTCAATGTCAACATTGGCTTTATCCACTCCGCGGGCAACGATATAGCAATTGAACGGTAATATTCTGGCCAGCAGGTTCAATCGTTCTCTGATAATTTCTGCATCGGTAGAGACGATGGCGTCTCTTTCTTTTAAGGGCTTTGCGGTGAATTCATATTTTGCCTGGTAATCCGGATGCTCGACGGCTAAATAGAAATTGTTAATTGCGGCCGAGCTGTCGTTGGTAATATAGTCTGCCGCGACAGTGGAAAAATACTTTAAAAAATCCGGCCGTTCACTTGTGTCTACCAGGAAGTGCATGGTATGATCTTTAGGGTAAAGAACGATTGAGAGACCTTCCTTTTTGGGGAAGACAGGATTACGGTCTATCATAAATCTTGGCTCAATTAAATATCCTATGTATCCCGCTTTGTCCTGCATATTCCAGATATACTGACCGAATGCGTATGTATGAATACAAAGCAATATAATGATAAAAGATACTGTTTTCATGCGTTTGGAGCTCAGTTTTTGGACTGGTTTAATGGGGTGGTTTTAGCAGGTATAAGCTGTAACACAATAATGCAATGTTGTACACTATTGTGAAATTCATGCTTCACATCTTCGACAAAAAGGCGGACATGTTGTGTATCGAGCCTGGCACGTTGGTCTTTATTTAAAAAGAATTCACCATCAAAGAGATTGCCAGGTACAGGCAATACGGGAATGTCCACTTCAATATCTTTGCAGTCTATAAGTATAGGGCATTCACAATACCGGATAAATATTCTTTTCCTGGTAATCCGGATCATTTCATCCTTCTTCATCATCAAATAGGTTTAGGTAATAAATATTGTTTTAAGGCATGCAGACATAACATGCTCCCGGCTTAAATAAGCCGGAAGGAATGATAGATCACGGTTACAATTTTTTGGTCAGGATTTATTTAACTGCTGTTCGATCTTTCTTTGCAATTCCGCAATTTCAAGAGGCTTTTTAATAATATCACTAACGCCTTGCCGGATATAATCTTCATAGGAATTAAAATCCTTTTCTACAATCGCGATAAGTGGCATTTTTCCGCCTCGCTCTCTTATGCCTGTTAACAACGCCAATGGATTGGAGCGTCCGGACAATGCTGTAGAATAGATCACGAGATCTATTGATCTGGAAAACACAATCTTTAATGTTTCTTCAGCATTCAGCGCGATTGTAACAGATACCCCGGACCATTCGAGGTATTGCTTGAGCATCTTGCAGATAGCCAGATTGTCCAGGGCAAGCAGGACGCGGGGACCAAAGGGTTCTTCCTGGTCTTTTAAAAAAGGGGGCCGGGGTATCGAAGGCAGTAGCTTAACAGGGCCAGTCCACATTATCCGCCCCTTAAGTGTTGGGAACATAAGCAGAATTGTTTAATGAGAGGTTGTGGTATCACTCTTCCGCTGTCAGGGGAAGCTCAGGTTCTCACGACAGAAAAAGAAAGCGACGCTCTAAGTTGTTGTGGGTTATGAAATTAAGTATTGCTTTAGGATAAATACCTGCTTCGCCAAAGTTTTAGCGCGATCTATCATGCAACCTTATCTAAAGCAAATATAAATTACTTAAATACTATTATTGATAATAGAAATGAAAAACTTACAAACATGTTGTTAAAATGTAATGGATAGCCATTTGCTTTTACTTTATGGAAGTAAAACACTTCTGAATCTATTATAATGACGGCTAAGAGAACAGGATATGAAACAATTAAGATACTTATCGAAGCTGGTCACATCAAACAGTTTGATCAAATATTCGATACTGTTTCCCGTACCAACATGGCCAAGGATCTGGGTATGAATTATCAAACATTTATCTACAGGCTAAAGCGTCCTGTCGCCTTTACATTGGAGCAGCTGATTGCCATAGCCAATCTTATCGGTGTTGAGCGCCTTGTCATTATTGAGCTCGTTCTTAAGCAAGTGGATGCCAAAAAGAAAGGTAAATCCTAGCCCCCGGTGATCCTCTGCGGTTCCCCATTCAGTCCTCCGTTTTAATGAAATACTGGCTTCCCTCTGCTAATCTTCCAAAGGTCCTTATTCGCTTGATCTGCTGTCTTAGAGATTCGCTTCTTACTATAGCCTATAGGCTCCTTACTATAGCATTATAGGCACTGTTCTATAGCAAACGCTATAGAAATGCTATTGTAATGCCGGACTAGAGCGCTTCTAGATAGGGCGTCCAGGCGCAGTCGAAGCGAAACCGGAGTAGGTTGGGATGCGGAGAGGTGTTCTTTAAGTGATTGATAGTCAGTTGAAATGCAAAAAATGGTAAACCAGTCATCTTATAGATGCAAATATGCGTCAGCTTGGGCAATGCGCCATGTGTAGAACGGCGAGATACTGAAAAATCAGGAATACCACACCAGATGTGCGAAACGTTTTTTTAATACGGATGTTATGCCTGAGCTAAAGCTGGATAGCCAACTATTGAAAGATCTGGCAGCAGAGACAATTAATAAACATATAGCCGTTACAGGAGTACAGCCTAAGCTATCTGTTACGCTGGAGAAAAACAAAGGTGATGGCAGGCTCACAATCGTGGGCTTATGGGGGGAATATATATTAAAGCCACAGCATAAAGAATTTTCTGCTATGCCTGAAACGGAAGATCTAACGATGCACCTGGCGGAAATATTTGGTATTTCCGTTTGCAACCATACCTTGCTTAGGGCTACTGATGGTACTCTTGTTTACATTGCCAGACGTTTTGATAGAATAAAGGGAAGGAAGATCCATGTAGAGGACTTTTGTCAGCTGGCGGAGTTTTTAACGGAGAACAAGTACAAAGGATCTTATGAAAGGTCAGGCAAATTAATACAGCAATATTGTACGAACTCGGGACTTGATGTTCTCAGATATTTTGAACTGTTGGTCTTCTGTTATCTAACAGGAAATAATGATATGCACCTGAAAAATTTCTCTCTATTACATCTTGAGAACAGTGTTGTATTTAGTCCGGCTTACGACCTCTTGAATGTAAACCTTGTATTTCCAAAAGACCAGGAAGAAATGGCATTATTACTCAACGGGAAAAAGAAGAATCTTAAATTAAGAGATTTTGAAGCCCTTGCTATTGTATTGAATATTCCGGAAAAAGTAAGGTCTAATATTTACAAGAAGTTTAAATCTCATAATACAGAAGTACTTGAAATAATCAATGCTTCATTTTTGAATGAGAAATTAAAGAAAGCTTATTGGGATATATGGAATAAAAAGCAGAAAATATTCGAACCGTTGGGTGAATAATTGTCTGACAGTCAATCTGCATTGTAGATGTCCGGCGTGGGAATGAGGATTACATTCATAGCATAATCGCCATATTTCAAACAAAAAAGCCTTCAAATCTTTCGACTTAAAGGCTTTTTAGCTTTCCTTGCGGACCAGACGGGACTCGAACCCGCGACCTCCGCCGTGACAGGGCGGCATTCTAACCAACTGAACTACTGATCCTTCCCTTGTTTTCGGGGCAGCAAAGATAGGGACAAAGCCATCAATTATGCAAATCTTTTTTAAAAAATATTTTAGCGTTTATCTTTACATCGTACTTTAACCAATTTTATACATAAATATGCAATTCCTGGATTTTGAGAAACCTATTGAGGACCTGTATGATCAGTTGGAAAAACTGAAAGAAAACGGAGCAAAGTCAGGTGTAGACGTTACCGCTACGGTAAGGGAGTATGAGCAGAAGATCGCCGACACCCGCCTGGAAGTATACGAGCACCTTACCAGTTACCAGAAGGTACTGCTCAGCAGGCATCCTGATAGGCCCTATACCCTGGCTTACATTGAGAAGATGTGCAACAATTTCGTGGAGCTGCACGGCGACAGAAATGTGAAGGATGATAAGGCCATGGTGGGTGGTTTTGCTGAACTGGATGGAGAAACCGTCATGTTCATTGGTCAGCAGAAGGGTATTAATACCAAAATGCGCCAGATCCGCAACTTCGGTATGGCGAACCCTGAAGGTTACAGAAAGGCCCTGCGCCTCATGAAACTGGCTGAAAAGTTCAATAAGCCTGTCGTTACCCTGATAGATACTCCTGGTGCTTATCCTGGTCTGGAAGCTGAAGAGCGCGGACAGGGTGAGGCCATTGCCCGTAACATATTCGAAATGGTGAAGCTGCGGGTGCCCGTGATCTGCATCATTATCGGAGAAGGTGCATCCGGCGGGGCGCTGGGTATCGGTATCGGAGACAGGATACTGATGCTGGAAAACAGCTGGTATACGGTGATCTCTCCTGAAAACTGCTCCACTATCCTTTGGCGTAGCTGGAACTTTAAGGAAAAGGCAGCGGAAGAACTGAAACTGACATCCGACCATATGAGCCGCTTCGGCCTGGTAGACGGCGTTATTAAAGAGCCATTAGGCGGTGCGCACGTAAATCCGGACGAAATGGCGTTAATACTGAAGAAAACCATTAAAAACACCCTGGCAGAGCTGAAAAAGATCGACGCCGATACCCGTATCGAGCAACGTATCGATAAGTTCAGCAACATGGGATTTTTCGACGAACGCTAAAATTATTTTGTCATATACCATTCCAAATTGTCATCTTTGCACCATTTTAGATTGATAAAGAGGGCAATTTGGAATTTGTTATCTGGAATTTTCACAAAATATGGAACAATTGAGAGGCACCGGTGTGGCACTGGTTACGCCCTTTAAAAAAGACGAAAGCATTGACTGGAATGCTTTGGAAAAAGTGATTGATCATGTGATTTCCGGCGGGGTTGACTATGTAGTATCCCTGGGGACGACCGGAGAAACTCCCACACTAAGCTCTGAAGAGAAGCTGGACATTATGAAGTTCACCTTCGAAAAGGTGAATAAGCGCGTACCGGTGGTGGTAGGTATTGGTGACTACAATACCCGTGACGTTGTCAAGCGGCTGGAAACCTGCCCGCTGGACGAAGCGCTTGCGGTATTAAGCGTTGCTCCCTATTACAGCAAGCCAAGCCAGGAAGGATTGTTCCAACACTATAAAGCAGTGGCGGCTGCCTCTCCCAAGCCGATCATTCTCTACAACGTACCAGGCAGAACTGGCCGGAATATGACGGCGCAGACCACCCTGAGACTGGCGAATGAAGTGCCTAACATCATCGCGATGAAGGAAGCCAGTGGGGATATGGTACAGTGCATGCAGATCATCAAAGATAAGCCGAAAGGGTTCCTGGTGGTGAGTGGCGATGATGCACTGGCATTCCCGCAGATCGCTACCGGTATGGACGGTCTGATCTCTGTTGCTGCCAACTATTTTGCGAAAGATATGGCAGGAATGGTAAAGGCTGCGCTGGCGAATGATATTCCTACAGCCCGTGAACTGCATTACAAACTGCAGGACTCATTCGATCTGATGTTTGAAGAAAACAATCCTGCCGGCGTAAAGGCATTTATGGCAGAAGAAGGTCTGATCGAGAATGTTTTCCGTCTGCCTGTTGTGCCGGTAAGTGCCGGACTGCAGAGCCGTATAGCTGCTTTCAGGAGAAATTACAAGTAACCAGGTATTGGTTCGAAATAATGATCCCCGTTCTGCCTGGCAGGACGGGGATCGGTATTTTAAGCGGTGGTTAAACGATATAGGTAGCGCCTTCGATGGCTACATCTGAATTGGGAAACACTTCCCTGCATTCCTCTTCAAAGCAGGTCAGGTCGGTATACTTCGAGGAGAAATGTCCGACTATCAGCCTGTGGGCATTGGCCTTTAATGCCAGAGTGGCCGCCTGTACGGTCGTACTGTGAAACCTTTCTGCCGCCCTTTCGGCCAGGCCATGTAAATATGTCGTTTCGTGGTAGACAAGATCTGCATTGTGTGCATACCGGATCAGGTCCTCAGAGTATGCCGTATCAGCAAAGAAGACATATTTTTTCTCTCTGGGAGGAGGGAGGGTCACCCAGTCATTTTTTACCAGAAACCCATCTTTCCGTTGATAATCAGCGCCTTCCTGGAGTTTTGAATAGTAGGCTGCAGGTATCTCATACACTTTAGCCTGTTCTGGAAGGAGCTTGCGTTTCCGCTTTTGCATTTCGAATGCAAAACCGTAACATGGAATACGGTGCATAGTAGGGAAAAAGCTGACATTCAGGTCTTTATCGCTCAGGATGAGTCCCTGGTTCTCTTCCAGCAGAGGTACGAACTGCAGTTCAAACTGGAAGATGCTGCCTGAGCATTGCATTTGCAGCTGGATAATAGCTTCCAGCTCCGGCGGAGCAAATATGGTCAGCGGTTCCTTTCTGCCAAGGAGACTAAGGCTGTTTAAAAGGCCTATAAGGCCGAAATAATGATCTCCATGAAGGTGGCTGATGAAAATGTATCTCAGGCGGCTGCTTTTGATTTTATAGCGCGCAAATTGAAGCTGTGTGCCTTCTCCGCAATCAACCAGTATCAGCTGATCATTACAGGTTATAATCTGAGCTGTTGGATGCCTTTCTAACGTGGGGAGAGCCGAATTGTTGCCTAAAATGGTGACTGCAAACATGAACGAAAATAAATAATTACTAAATTCTCCTATTTATTCCGGAAAATGGAATCTATTTCCACATTGCGGAAAAATATGGCACCAAAATGTGAGGAGCAGAAGATTAATCCTCGTCCTGCATTAATTCTCTTTCAAGATCTTCCATCATCACCAGGTCAATAGCCTCTAACATAGTAGGGGCAAGGTTATAGACCGTTTCGTCCGCTGCTTTTATCGCATTTGTTAAAGTGCTGTTAAGGCCGGTAAGTGCACATGACATTCCTGTGTCATATTGTTGATGGTATACTGTTAAAATGGCTTTAAGTCCTGTATCATCGGCATTTTCCACTAATGCCATGTCCAGTATAAGGTTGCGGCCTTCCAGATCTGGCAGTTCTGATACCTCTTTGGTAAACCTGGCTGACAAATTAGCATCCAAAGTGGTAATTTGAGGCTGTACAACCAGTATTTTTTCTTTGGTATCAATTTTGAATTCCATAAGCAAGATTTTCTTTTATAAGTTAGTAAATAAGTAATCGGGAATCCTGCCAAATAACAGCCTTCTTTCTTACTTCGCCAGCCTTAATTATATACTTATACTATTAAAGTGTTAGGGTAAAGGTAAATCAAAATTATTTGCTAATATTGTATAAGCAAGTCCCCGTAAGGGTTTTAATAATTTAATATTCTCACAATGGACCAGAATTTTTCACCGCAAGTAAAGGAGATCATTTCGTTTAGCAGAGAGGAAGCTTTACGCTTGGGGAATGATTTTATCGGCACAGAGCACCTGCTGCTAGGCATAATTCGAGAAGGGGAAGGGACAGCTGTTAAAATTCTGCAGGCTTTAAATGTAGACCTTTATGAACTGCGTAAAGAGGTTGAATTGGCCGTAAAAGATAAAACAGGAAAAAATATCGCCAATATCAACAGTCTACCACTTACAAGGCAGGCAGAAAAGGTAATACGCGTTACCGTGCTCGAGGCAAAGGCCCTGAAAAGCCCAACTGTTGAAACAGAGCACTTAATGCTTTCAATCCTCAAGAATAAAGAAAACGTTTGTACACAAATCTTACAACAGTTTGACGTGGATTACGACACTTTTAAAAACGAGCTGGGCTTCGTAAAATCTGCTGATCCCAAAGCGGAGTTTGATGATCCTGGAGAGGAGGAATTTGAAGATGAGCGCAAGAGCTTTGCCTCCAAGGCCAAACAAACTAATACGAAGTCTAAAACTCCTGTGCTGGATAATTTCGGCAGGGATATTACCAAGCTGGCCGAGAGTGGCAGCCTTGACCCTATAGTGGGTCGCGAGCAGGAAATTGAGCGTGTATCGCAGATATTATCCCGCCGTAAAAAGAATAATCCGATCCTCATCGGGGAACCGGGCGTAGGTAAGACAGCTATTGTGGAAGGCCTTGCACTGCGTATCGTGCAGCGTAAGGTATCCCGCGTACTGTTCGACAAACGCGTGGTAAGCCTTGATCTGGCAGCCCTCGTGGCGGGTACCAAGTACCGGGGACAGTTCGAGGAAAGGATGAAAGCCATCATGAATGAGCTGGAAAAGAACCGTGACGTTATACTTTTCATAGATGAGATCCACACCATCGTAGGTGCCGGAGGCGCTTCAGGTTCCCTGGATGCTTCCAATATTTTCAAGCCTGCCCTGGCGCGTGGTGAACTCCAATGCATCGGTGCATCCACACTGGATGAATACAGGATGTACATTGAGAAAGACGGCGCCTTAGACCGCCGTTTCCAGAAAGTAATGGTAGATCCTCCAACCGTGGATGAAACTATTCAGATCCTGAATAACATCAAACCACGCTACGAAGAATACCACAACGTAAGCTATTCTGATGATGCAATTGAAGCATGCGTTAAACTGAGCGACCGCTATATGACAGACCGTCTGCTGCCCGACAAGGCTATCGACGTACTGGATGAAGTGGGCGCAAGAGTGCACCTCAAGAACATCAATGTACCTCAGAATATCCTCGACCTGGAAAAACAGATCGAAGATATCAAGCAGGAAAAAAACAAAGTAGTAAAGAGCCAGCGTTTTGAAGAAGCTGCTGCGCTGCGTGATACAGAAAAGAAACTGGGAGAAGATCTGGAGCGTGCCAAGAATGTGTGGGAAGAAGAAGTGAAACACAAACGCTACCCGATCGATGAAGAAGCTATCGCAGAAGTAGTGAGCATGATGACAGGTATTCCTGTAAAACGTATGGTACAGGCCGAAACTGAAAAACTCCGCCGCATGGGTGAAGACCTGAAAGGCGCTGTAGTAGGACAGGATGAGGCAATCTCCAAAGTGACCAAAGCGATTCAGCGTAACAGGGTAGGGTTGAAAGATCCTAAGAAACCAATCGGTACTTTCATTTTCCTCGGACCTACCGGGGTTGGTAAAACCGAGCTGGCAAAATCCCTCGCACGTTATATGTTCGACTCTGAAGATAGCCTGGTGCGTATCGACATGAGTGAATATATGGAGAAATTCTCCGTAAGCCGTCTGATTGGTGCGCCTCCGGGATATGTAGGTTATGAAGAAGGTGGTCAGCTGACTGAAAAAGTACGCCGTAAACCTTACTCTGTAATCCTCCTGGATGAAATTGAAAAAGCACACCCTGATATTTACAATATCCTGTTACAGGTATTGGATGATGGTATCCTGACTGATGGTCTGGGCCGTAAGGTAGACTTCAAGAATACACTTATCATCATGACCTCTAACATCGGTGTTCGTCAGTTGAAAGACTTCGGTGCAGGTGTTGGTTTCACTACCACAGCAAAGTCAACCAGCGAAGAAGACAATACCAAATCAGTGATTGAAAAAGCACTGAAACGTACCTTCTCTCCTGAGTTCCTGAACCGTATCGACGATGTGATCATATTCAACTCGCTGAGCAAAGAGCATATCTATACTATCATAGATATCACTATGCAGAGCGTGCTGAAACGCCTGAACAACCTGGGCTTCAGCCTGGAACTGACAGACGAGGCCAAAGGCTTCCTGGCAGAGAAAGGTTACGATCAGCAGTTCGGCGCCCGTCCGCTGCACAGAGCCATCCAGAAATACCTGGAAGATCCTCTGGCCGAGGAAATACTGAATATGAACATTCATAACGGAGATGTATTGCTGGCAGATCTTGACAAGGAAAATCAGAAACTGATCTTCACTTTAAAGAACTCTCCAAAGAGCAACAAATCCGAAAAATCAGAAGCATAAACAATAAGCCATAGTTGATAGAAATTGTTTTTGATAGAGATCCCGGACATTCGTCCGGGATTTTTTTTATCTGATCATTTTGATCTGGTGCACGAAGTACAACCTGCTGCTGTACGTTTATATCATTCATGCCATAGCTTTCCACATTCTTTTGGAGAATGACTAGATTATCTCCGTCGGGTTCAAATGCCAATACCTTCGCCTTGGGATAAAGCCACTTGAAATATAAAATGCTTAAGCCAATATTGGCGCCACAGTCAATAATATATGGAGCATCGGTATCAGCCTTAAAACGATAATAACGGAAAAACATAACATGATAGTGTTATGTGAAGTTCCCTTCTCTGAAACGGGATTGACAGCGAGATATTACATGTGATACATTCGAAAAAGAATTAAATGATAACCAATAACATATAAAATAGTTGTGTCTGTCAAAATGATACGTTCATGTCATAAGAATAATATCAATAATATTAGATATTTGCACTATGCAATGTGGACAATCATAGCATGTGGCATAGACTCGTAAACGGACAAGTGGACAACATCCAATCTTTCTTAACCAACCTTTTTTTAACCAATCTTCATACTGTTAAACCTTAGCCCGGTGCAAACAGGGTAACAGTCAAACAGGTTTACCTCAAAAGCGGATAAACTTTAGCGGCTGCTGTATGCGCATAAGAGATGCGTGTTTTCGTTTGCAAACAATCATGGGTATTATTTATTAACGGATAAAAATCTATCTATCCCTATACTATGAAATTAGTTATACGTAACACTTCACGCACACTCCTTTTAGCTGGAGGCATGACCCTGGCAGCTACAGCAGTTCAGGCACAGATGAAAATCGGTGACAATCCTTCCCAGATCACTAAATCGGCTATTTTGGAGTTGAGCAGCAACAAGCAGGGTCTCTTGTTGCCAAGAGTTCCAAACTTCACAGCTATCGATGCTGCTATCGGCACTGATGCAGTGGATGGTATGATCGTATACCTGGCCAGCGGTACTACCACCGAGGGGGTATACATGAGAAAGGGCGGCGCCTGGGTAAAAATTGCCAGCACAGCTGACGCTCTTGCCAACTGGAGTCTGAAAGGAAACACCGGCACCACGGCTACTGATTATCTCGGTACTGCTGACGCAAATCCGCTCTCCATCCGTACAAACGGTGTAGAAGCGATTGGTGTACAGACCGACAGACAGTTAAAATTTTCGACTGTAAACCAGGATAATACCCTGCTGGATGTACTGATGTTGAGCGCTACAGGTATCGTTTCAAAAAGAACATTACCGCAGACCGCTTTCAAAAATCTGGCCGCTAATATCTTCGCTAATGCTGATTCCGCACATGCGTCTTTCAATATTGGTGAAAACACTACAACAGGAGAAATTACAGTAAATGCGCCTATTATGGCTCCGACTGCTACTGCTCCTTATGGTTTCCTGAAAAAATCTGACTGGGATAAATTACAGGCCCTGTCAAGCGGTACTAACCTGTCTATCGCTGACTTCATTACTGCGATTGCTGCTGGTCAGGAAAACAGAGGTGGTCGTATCACTTACGATCCGCTCACTGCCAGCTATAAACTGGAACTGACTGCTGCCAGCGCTACATTGGCGGGTATCGTAACCACCGGTGCACAGACCTTCGGTGGCGACAAGACCTTCAACGGTGCGGTAAATGTTGGTACTACATTAGGTGTTACCGGTGCAGCTACCCTGAACAATACACTGACTGTAACAGGAGCTGCTGTATTGAACGGTGCTACCACAGTTAACAATACACTCGGCGTGAGTGGTGCTGCTACACTGGGCAATGATCTCAGCGTATCCGGTGCTACTACATTAAATACACTGGCAGTTTCCAACGCTACTACACTCAATGGTGCACTGACACTGAACAGTGTGGCTAATGCTGCTACCGCTGCTTCTTATGATGTGTTGGTACGTGAAGGAAGCACAGTTACCAAAAGGCCATTCGACCTGGATGCTATCGCAAAAGCGATCCGTACTATCCAGGCAGGTACAGGTACTACCAGCAATGTGAACGTTGCATTCAAAACTGATAGCGTTGGTGCAAACTTCGATATACAGGCAACTGCTAATGACGTGTCTTTCAACCTGCCCAATGCAAGCGCTGTAGATGCTTCTCATACTACTGCTCAACGAGGTGTGGTATCTACCGGTAACCAGAGCTTCGCTGGTAACAAGAGCTTCGCTGCTGCTGTTGCTGTAGGTAAAGCAACGCAAGCCAACTCCACCCTGGAGGTGAATGGTTCTCTGCAGATGAGAATCACAAAGACCACTACTTCATACTCCATCAACGATACTGACAACACAGTACTGGCAGATGCTACCGGCGGTGCACTGACCATCACACTGCCTACTCCTTCTGCTGCTATTGCCGGCCGTATCTACACCATCAAGAAGATCGGTACAGGCGATATCAACAATGCAGTTACCGTACAGCCAAGCGCTGGTACTATTGAAGGCGGCGCCAATTATATGATCTACAACGACTGGACCTTCATCACCATCCAGACAGATGGCGTGAACTGGTACATCATCAGGAAATAAGAAAATATTACATAACAGGGGCAGTGAGAGACTGCTCCTGTTAAATTTTTTTATTGCCCGGATTCTCCTGAAACCCGCAAGATCTCTACATTCAATACTATAGCGATCCGGAATCCTGCTTAACTCCGGAGCCGTAATATTTGTGCCGTAGCAGCTGCTGAACATGATACGCTTCAGATGCTATGGATGTCTGGCAAGTGAGGTTGAAACTAAAAGCATAATACCTTGCATGAAGAGATATTTACTCATATTATGTTTATTGGTTCTTTCTATAAATACTATAGCTCAGAACGCAGCATACATACCTCCTGATGGTAAGGTGTGGAGCTTTGGTAATGTCGCCTTTTTCGGAGATGTTACCAATGACGGTATGCTGGGATCCAGCCCGGCTTCCGTGCTTTATTTTCTGGGTAAACAGTGGACGAATAGTTATACTGCCTTATTATCTGATGAAAGTCCTTCCGGCCTTAAAGGCACCGGGGGAACTTTTCGTTTTATGAGTAAAAGCGGCCAGCAGATCATTGCCGGCGGCTACAATGTTGCTGCAAAGACAGGGGCCAGTTTCCCTAACCTGGAGGTCAACAATGCCAATGGTGTTGTGCTTGCAGACCTGCACGACCTGCAAATAAGAAATACACTACAGTTAACCAACGGTCATATATTCCTCAATGGATGGAACCTGATGGTTGGGACTGATAATCCGGGCTCCATTACGGGGTATAGTGATCAACGTTTCATTGTTACCGGAACAGAAACGGCAGGTGGCTTCCTTTATCGTGCAAAACTGAGTAGCAGCGCAGGACAGGTCGTATTCCCCGTTGGTACCAGTGCCACAAACTATGCACCTGCAGGTGTACGGTATGAAGGCTCTCCGGAAGATTTTAAAGCCAGGGTTTTTGACAGTGTGTTCCTGCATGCCATTACAGGCAGAACGCTTTATGACAGCGTAGTATATAAAACCTGGAACCTGGGACAGGAAGGGAACGGTACAGGGTTGACAAGCGTAACGCTCCAGCACATGGATGCTGATGAAGCGCCGGAATATAATATAAACCGTACCAGCAGTTATATCAGCCGCCTCATAGACAATGAATGGGAAATGCGTAAAGCGGTAAATGATAATATGGCGGTAGGTACGCTGACTACACAACCTATGTTGCAGCAGGCCACTATGCATTCCCGTGGTATTGCCGGCATTGGCAATAACATTTACTTTGCAAAGCTGACCTCACTGGCGTATAGTTATCTGCCCGCAGATATTATTCACTTTAACGCATATCGTGTAAGTTATTCATTGGTCGACCTGGTATGGACAACCAGTCGTGAGACCAACAATGCTGTATTTGAAATAGAGCGGATGCTGGATAACGAAACAGCGTTTAAGAAAATTGCTACTGTCCCAACAAAGGCCCCAGGTGGTTACAGTACTACCCGTCTTGACTATTATTACCAGGATACCAACGATTATGACGGATGGAGCTATTACCGCATCAAAGCAGTATCTGCTACCGGAAAATATGTATACACAGATGTAAGAGAAGTAGGGCCGCTGATTCAGGCTACTGTATTCCCGAACCCGAACTATGGCGACTTTAAGGTAACTGTCAGAGGTATCAAGACGCCGTTGATCGTACAGGTGTTTGACACATGGGGCCAACAGGTCCGCAGAATGGAGATGGTTGGTCAGAGCGAAGTATATATCAGGGATATGCCTACAGGTACTTACTTCCTCACATTAACACATAAAGAGTCGAAGAAACAGGCATTTGTCTGCAAAGTAATTGTAATAGATCATTGATACTTATGATTTATCTGTTAGAGATAAAGATGTAATATAAACATTGCAGGAAGCACACAGGTAATGCAATCTGTGTGCTTTCTTCAGGAAATTGCTCAGAAATATGAAGAAGCTATTAACGCTATTATTCCTTACGGTAACTACATTGTCTTATGCACAGCAGCTGAAGCTGGGAAGCAATCCGAGTGTGATAAAGAAATCGGCATTGCTGGAGCTGGAAACTGGCTCACAGGGATTGTTACTGCCGCGTATCAGCGACACAACATCGACGACAATTAAAAGTTCACCCGATGGAATGCTGATATATCTGACGCTCAATAATAGTTTAACTATACGTTCACTGGGGGCATGGCAAAGTCTGGGTCTTAGTCCTACCTTTACCCTGACGGGAGATGTTACCGGAACAGGTACGGGTACAGTAGCAAGTACTATCAGTAATCAGGCTGTGACCTTTGCTAAACTGCAGAACATCAATACCCAGAAACTGTTAGGAAGGTATACAGCAGGCGCGGGTAGTACGCAGGAAGTATCCCTGGATAACAGTCTTAAACTGAACACGGGAGGTACACTGTATGCAGACAGTGCGTTGGCTATCTGGAATGCTTCCAAACTGATAGGCCTGAGGGTGTCCAGTAAAGCACCGGCAAACGGGGAAGTATTGAAATGGAATGGTACAGCATGGGAATCAAATACAGATAATGGGGGAACCGTTACGTTGACAGGAGATGTTACCGGTAGCGGAACAGGTACAGTAGCGAGCACTATCAGTAACCAGGCAGTGACCTTTGCTAAAATGCAGAACATCAATACCCAGAAACTGCTGGGAAGGTATACAGCAGGCGCTGGTAGTCCACAGGAAGTATCCCTGGATAACAGTCTTAAACTGAACACAGGAGGTACACTGTATGCAGACAGTGCGTTGGCTATCTGGAATGCTTCCAAGCTGATAGGCCTGAGGGTGTCCAGTAAAACACCTGCAAGTGGTGAGGTGCTGAAATGGAATGGTACGGCCTGGGAATCAAATACAGATAATGATGGTGGTGCTACATATGGCACCCTGGCAGACAATGATATCAGCAATGCGGATGTGGCAGGTTCTACTACCCGCTTGAAAATATGGGGAAGTCCCGTAACCGGGGTAGTTACGAATGGTGTGGCAGGTACAACTGCACACGCCTGGAACGTGATGTCCTTTAAGGGAAATGGCGGTGGCGGATTTACCACGCAGTTATATTTTGACAAAAATACACTGGCCCTCAGAGAGTGGACGGGTACTACCGCTCCGCTGGGTACTACGGCAATAAATGGTTGGTACAAAGCGATCATGACCAACGGGAATACCAATATTTCCAATGGTTCTATCATATTCGGCAATATTACCAGTGATGCGTCTACAGAAGTAGGGCAGGACAATGCCAATTTTTTCTGGGACAATACAAACAAGCGTCTGGGGATTAAGACAAATGCACCCACCTCTACATTGTATAACAATGGGAGCTTTAGTCTGCCGATCCGCGGCGCCGGCGCCAGTACAACATTAACCGAGAGCGATTATACTGTTGTAAAAAACACGGGTGCAGATATTACAATAACGTTACCGAATGCCAATACCTGCAAAGGCAGGATATATGTCATTAAAAAAGCTAACGCTGGTATACTTATAATTAGTTCAAGCGGTGGCCAGATCGATGCAGCGGGTACCAGTGTGACATTAACCAGTGGTCAAAGGGTTTCCTACACCATCCAGTCAGATGGAGGTAACTGGTGGATCATTGCGGGTATATAACAGGCAATCTTGTTCCATTTTTCCAAATTTCTTTTACCTTTACACCGTCTATTCTTCACATAGTTATTTAATTACAGGGTTTTGAAAAAAATTATTATTACGATAGATGGTTATTCCTCATGTGGAAAGAGCACGCTGGCCAAACAACTGGCTGGGGAGCTGGACTATGTGTATATTGACAGTGGGGCCATGTATCGTGCGATAACCCTGTATTTTATTCAGAACCGGGTGGACTGGGCTGATCATGAGGCTGTGAAGGCTGCCCTACGTGATATTCACCTGGAATTCGAATTTAACCCCCTCAGCCAGGCGTCTGAAATCACCCTGAACGGGGAGAATGTGGAACACATGATCCGGGAGATGCTGGTGGCTGAGAAAGTGAGTGAAGTGGCTGCTGTGAAGGAAGTACGTGAATTTGCTGTAGCGCAGCAGCAGAAAATGGGCGCCAGAAAGGGAATTGTGATGGACGGCCGTGATATCGGTACCACTGTATTCCCTCATGCCGAACTGAAGATATTCATGACTGCAGATACCGCTATCCGTGTAGAACGCAGGTTCAAAGAGTTATATGCCAAAAACAAGAATATCAGCATCCACGAAGTGAAGGAAAACCTGGAACTGAGAGATTATATCGACACCAACCGGGAGATCAGTCCTTTACGGAAGGCTGAAGATGCTATCATCCTGGACAACAGTCAGTTAACTCCGGATGAACAGCTGAAACTTGTACTGCAATGGGTGGATGATGTTGTATTGGTGCAATCTTCCTGAATTTATTTTTAGTTTTAAGAAATCCTTTTTAAATTTGTTATGTTCCTGGTGTAAGCCGGGAAGAAACCCATTGGTAATTTTCCACATCCTCTAGAATTTCCTGCAATTTATTAATCGTATTGTGTTGACCGGTTCATACAGTGCACCGTGAAATGCTATATATATTATTCCCAACGTGGTCAAGAGAAGTCGTAAGGGATCAGCAATGGTCTTTTTATAACTATATCCAACGGACCTGTTGCTATTAACCGTTTCGAAGCTAGTAATTACATATATATCCAGGCTGTGTGGGCTGATATTTATTAAACTTAATGTGGTGCAGGGCGGGGATGCCTGCCTTGTTCCATATTTTCAGTAGGTGTATTCGGTTAATAGGAAGAAGGGGCGAATTCTTTCGCCCTTTCGCTTTTTTAATTAACTTGTGAGTATTACCTGGCTGATGCATGTTTAAAGGCTATTTCTATCTATTTTTCTTGCTTTTGTTTGTAAAGGGGAACATTACACTGGCGCAGGATTCTGCCATCGTATACCGGACGCTTGATTCTGCCAGAAAACTTCCTGGCGACACCAGTAAAGTAAACTGGCTCATAGATAAGGGTAAATCACTGGGACGGTACTTTGACAAACGTGGGATGGAAAACCTCTTTTTCCAGGAAGCAATAACCCTCTCTCAGCGTATTAAATATACGCAGGGGATTTTCAATGCATATATTGAGACGGGCATCTCAAAAAGGAACAAATCAGAATACCTGCTCGCGGCCGATTACCACCAGAAAGCTGTTAAATATGCCGAAGAGGCAAAAAATGATCTCTGGCTATGTAATGCCCTGAATAATACCGGCGTGGATTACCGCAGAATGGACGATCAGCTGGAAAAAGCATTTGATTACCACTTTAGGGCGCTTCAACTGGCGGAAAAGATCAATGACGTCCGTAATATTTGCATTGCCATTAATAGTATTGGCAATATCAAACTCTCCACTGATAGATATGCAGAGGCCATCAGTCATTTCGAAAAGGCCCTGGAACTTGAAAGACAAAGTAAAAATTCCCTGGGGGTGGCCATCAACCTTGGTAATATCGGTTACGCATACCAGGGCCTGGGAAAACTTGATCTCGCTATTGAATACTACAAGAAGTCATTAGCCGTGAACCAGCAATTGAATAACAGCATCGGGCTGGCCATCTGTTATAATGCCCTGGGCTCTGCCTACAAGGAGAAAAAAGACTACGCACGCGCTCATGAATACCTGGATAAGGCCCTGGAGGTGAATGGTAATGTGGATGATAAAGTGCATGTGGCTGAGAGTTATCTGAACATTGGTAAGCTGTGGAGTCTGCAGGGAAAATATGACGAGGCGCATAAATACTTCATGCAATGTATTGATCTCTGCCTGATCTGGCGTTTCAAATACCTGTTGATGGAGGCCTATAAAGCCATTGCAGACAATTACAAGGCTAAAGGGGACTTTAAACGTTCTATGGAGGCGATGGAGAAGTCGCTGGTCTATAAAGACACCCTGC
This sequence comes from Chitinophaga sp. CF418, assembly GCF_900142925.1. Taxonomy (GTDB): domain Bacteria; phylum Bacteroidota; class Bacteroidia; order Chitinophagales; family Chitinophagaceae; genus Chitinophaga. The sequence goes on along the minus strand of NZ_FRCN01000001.1, from coordinate 261,725 downwards.
TGGAAGAACAATCATCCCTGGCATGGGCCCAGACACAGGCCGTTTATGAGGTAGACCGTAAGGACAACCAGATCAAACTGCTGGAACATGATAAGCAGATAAGTGAGCTGCGCACCAAACGTAATGTAGTGTACACCTTGTCTATGGCGGGATTTGTGCTGATGGTGGCTATAGGAGGGTTCTTTTATATCCGGCACAGGAACCTGGAAACCAATAAACAGACCTTGCAACTGGAGCTGCGTTCCCTGCGTGCACAGATGAACCCGCATTTTATTTTCAACTCGTTAAGCTCCATTCACCGGTTTATCTGGAGCAATAACCAGGAAGAGGCATCGGATTATCTGACCAAATTTTCCCGGTTGATGCGAATGATTCTTGATAATACGCAGTACACATTCATATCTTTGAACAAGGAACTGGAATCTTTACGCCTGTATCTTGATCTTGAAAAGCTGCGTTGCAATGATGTGTTTGAGTATCGGATCACTGTGGCAGAAGATATTAACGAGGAGGAGGTAATGATTCCTCCGATGATCATTCAACCGTATGTAGAAAATGCCATCTGGCACGGATTGGTGCATAAGTCCGGAAAAGGATTATTGGAAATAGCCGTTTCCGTAAAAGGGAAAACCCTGACCTGCACGGTAACGGATAATGGTATCGGACGTAAAAAAGCAGTAGAAATAAAGGAGAAAAAAGGACAAACCCATCGCTCAATGGGCATGAAAGTAACAGAAGGAAGGATAGATCTTATCAGAAAGATCAATAATACCAAAGAAGCAGATGTAAATATAACAGACCTGGAAGATGAAACTGGGAAAGCCATGGGTACACAGGTGAAACTCATCTTACCGGTAGAATTCATATTTTAATAAACCTACAAAGACAGCATGAGCGAAATTAAAGCAATCATCGTTGATGATGAGCAACACTGTATAGATGCTCTTCAGACAATGCTTCAGAAAAAATGCCCGGAAGTGACTGTGCTGGGAGGAGTTAACAGCGTAAAAGAAGCGAAAGACCTGATCACCGAACTGCAACCCGATGTAGTTTTCCTTGATGTTGAAATGCCTCACCAAAATGGTTTTGAACTGTTGAAACTGTTCGATAAGATTACTTTTGATGTAATATTTACTACGGCCTATGAGCAATACGCCCTGAAAGCGATCAAGTTCAATGCGCTGGATTACCTGCTGAAGCCCTTCAGTGTAAAAGAGTTGCAGGATGCTGTGCAGAAATGCATCAGCCGCCGCAATGGACAGACGGAAACATCCACATCGCCGCTGGAAGTATTTCTGCAGAATATGAAAACGCTGCATCAGACCCACAAGAAAATAGCCCTGCCTACCATTAACGGGTTGGTATTTATGCCGGTACAGAATATTGTACGTTGTGAATCTACCGGCAACTATACCCGTATCTTTTTTACGGATAAAAAGAACCTGATGGTATCACGACCATTAAAAGAATTTGAGGAGTTACTGACAGATGTTGACTTTTTCCGGGTGCATAATTCGCACCTGATCAATTTGCAACAGATGCAGTCTTATATACAGGGTGAAGGAGGGTTTGCATTGATGAGTGATGGAACGCAGGTAGAAATATCCCGCAGAAGGAAAGCTGATTTCCTGAAAAAGGCGATGCAGTTCTAACCAGATTTAATCTGTTTTACGCCACTTACAGGAAATAGACCACCGGATAATAAGTCTCTATTGCACGCTTGTTGCCTAACAGCTAATTTTGGTTCAGGTTTAAACTTATTACTATATAAAATTTTTTTTCTCTGCATTACTAGCATTGATTAGCCCCAAAGAAAAAAGACACCACCAGGTGTCTTTTTTACTTTTAGTAATATCTACGGGAAATAAGATCAATCTCAGGCAAAGGTCGCGGCCAGTTCTTCCATTTTATATTCAAGGTCATAAAATGACAGCAATTTTCTGATCACTGCTTCTACCAGTGCATCCGGGCAGGAGGCACCACTTGTCAGCAAGATGGTTACCGGTTCCTTTGCGGGGAGGAAAGAAAGGCTGTGCAGCTCCTGTTTGTGGTGAAAATCCCAGTGAGATACTTCATTGGCCCCTACCAGTTTTTCATCTGAAGAGATGAAGTAGGTTGGCAGTTTTACCTCGCATAATTCTACCAGGTGGGATGTATTGGAGCTGTTATATCCGCCTACAACAATAGCAAGGTCTGCTTCTTCCTGTAACAGGCCGGTTACTGCGCTTTGGTTATCATTGGTAGCATAGCAAAGCGTGTCGCGGGTGTCGGCAAAACGTTCACCTACGTTCTCCGGACTGAGGGCATACCGGTCCATGATCACGTTTTTGATATAATCAGCGATGGCCTGTGTTTCGGTAGCCAGCATAGTGGTCTGGTTTACTACACCTACACGTTGGAGGTCGCGGGTCACATCAAAGCCATCAGAGTATTGTCCTTTGAACTGGGGGTAAAACTCGTCAGCGTGTCTTTCTCCGGTAATGAAAGCGGCCAGCAAGCGGGCTTCTTCCATATCCTTTACCACTACGGTAGGAGTATTGCTACGGCTATGGGAGAAAGTAGCGCGGGTTTCTTCATGTCCGGGTTTACCGTGTACGATAACGGTATAAGACTGTTGTCCGATCTGTTCTGCCTTATTCCAGACTCTTTCCACGAAGGGGCAGGTGGTATTATACTGCAGGGGGGCAATGTCCAGGGAAGTCAGTTTTGCCTCTATTTCGAGGGTGGTGCCAAAAGCAGGGATGATCACAATATCTTCCGGTGTCAGTGCTTCCCAGGGCACCAGCTGTTTACCGGCGGTATCCATGATGAATTGTACGCCTTTAGCCAGCAGATCGTTATTGACATGCGGGTTATGGATCATTTCGCTTAGCAGGAAGATCCTTTTGCCGGGATTCTCTTCCACTGTCTTAAATGCGATCTCGATAGCATTTTCCACACCGTAGCAAAAGCCGAAGTGACGGGCCAGCAATATCTTCAGGGGACCAAAATCCAGTACAGTGGGCGTAAAATCCTTCTTCATGCGGTCCTGCTGTTTACGGCGGTTTTTGATAGCCGTGATCAGCGGGCTGCGATATATAATCGGAACGTTAAATGTTTTCATCTTGCCGGTAAAGTTACATATTTTGAATGGCTGGTATACATGGCCGTTTATTCCTGGCTCATTTTCTTCAGCCATGCTTTTTCTTCGGGACTAAGGCTGTCCATACCATTGTCGTTTATTTTATCGAGCAGCTGGTCCAGCCGGAGTTGCTTATTTTCTTCCTGGCTGGGTTTTACAAGCTTAAGGGGAGACTTTTTAGGTTTAAAGGAGCGTTTGGGCGTTTCAACCCGCAGGCGGCGGTTAAACAGCCAGATGAGCGGCTGGCAGATATCAGTGCCGTTATTCAGGAATTTGATATAGATAAAACCGGTTACTGCACCGCCCATATGAGCTACAATACCGCCTACATTTCCCTGGGTGAGGGAGATCAGGTCCAGTATAATAACTACCAGCGCCAGCCATTTCAGGCGGATGGAGCCTACAAAGAGCAGACCGATCTCGTAGTTGGGCAGTTTGGTGGCGCAGGCTATTAGCAAGGCCATGACAGAGGCAGATGCGCCGATCATGGGGGCATTTACGCCGCCGAAGGCCAGGTTGTATACGAGCAGGTATGCAATACCCCCCATGATGCCTCCCAGCAGGTAAAGCGGCAGTACCCGCTGATTACCGAGGAAAGACCGGAATATATTACCAAACCAGTAAAGGTTCAGCATATTGAAGAGTATATGTAAAAATTCCAGATGTGTGAACATGTAGGTCAATAGGCCCCATGGCTTCCGGATGAAAGCATACACATTGGCGTGCAGGGAAAGATTGTCAAAAAGAAGCGTGGAAAGGAAGCCTGTGGTTGGTGCAATTCTGCCGATCAGGTACACAGTTCCCATGACGAGGAAAACAATTATATTCCAGAAAAGCAGATGGTTAATTGTATTTCCCTGTCTAAGCCAATAGCGAATATCAGAGCTGAATGAGGTCCCGTTCATACTTGAAAATTAGTACAAAATCCGCAATCACAAATCTATTTAGCCGCACATTTTTTTAGAGCAAATGGCCCCGGAGAAAGGGGAGGGGGGAAGATGGGGCCAGTGTGTTAAACATGTGAAAATTGCTTATTTTTTAATGATTATTAAGTATCTTTGCCCTCCAATTAAAACTTTCGGGCCTAAAATCCGGGAGAATTTAACACAAAAGGAGGAACCAAATTTTGGCAGAAAACAACATTACTAACGAACAAAACGCTGAACAACAGGTACCTGCAGCAGCAGCTCAGGTAGAAACAGCGACAAAAAATGCGCCTGTTGTAGAAACCGCTCACGATGATTTCGATTGGAGCGTGGACAAACGCAATGTTTCTTCTTACAGCAAAGAAGAAAAAGCGAAGTACGATGAAACGTACGACAACACTTTTAAAGTGATCGAAGAAAACGGCCTGCTCACAGGTACCGTAGTTGGTCTGACCAAAACGGACGTTGTGATCAACATCGGCTTCAAATCTGACGGTCTGATCTCTCTGAACGAATTCCGTGATCTGCAGGGACTGAAAGTAGGTGATGAAGTAGAAGTACTGGTTGTTGAAAAAGAAGACCGCGATGGTAACCTGCACCTGAGCCGTAAACAGGCTCGCCAACAGCGTGCATGGGAAAAAATCGTGGAAGTTTACAAAACCGGCGAAGTGGTTACTGGTACTGTTACCAGCAAAACCAAAGGCGGCTTGATCGTAGACGTTTATGGTATGGAAACATTCCTGCCAGGTTCTCAGATCGATGTTAAGCCTGTAACCGACTACGACCAGTTTGTAGGCAAAACAATGGAATTCAAGGTGGTTAAAGTTAATGAGGCCATCAGGAACGCAGTTGTTTCCCACAAAGCGCTTATCGAAAGCGATATCGAACAGCAGAGAGTGGATATTATCTCCAAACTGGAAAAAGGCCAGGTATTGGAAGGTACTATCAAGAATATTACAGATTTCGGCGCATTCATCGACCTCGGTGGTCTGGATGGTTTGCTGTACATCACCGACATCAGCTGGGGACGTATCTCTCACCCAAGCGAAGTGCTCCAGATGGATCAGAAGATCAATGTGGTGGTGCTGGACTTCGACGACGAGAAAAAACGTATCAGCCTCGGTTACAAACAACTTACTCCTCACCCATGGGATACCCTGCCTGCACACATCACTGAAGGTGCGCGCGTAAAAGGTAAGGTAGTGAACATCGAAGATTACGGTGCATTCCTGGAAATTCTGCCTGGTGTAGAAGGTCTGGTACACGTATCTGAGATCTCCTGGGCTTCTACTCCTATCAATGCTAAAGAATTCTTCAAATTAGGTGAAGAATACGAAGCAGTGGTAGTGACCCTGAGCAAGGACGAGCGTAAGATGAGCCTGTCTATCAAGCAACTGACAGAAGATCCTTGGGCTACTATCGAAACTAAATTCCCGCTGGACAGCCGTCACAAAGGTATCGTGAAGAACATCACTCCTTATGGCGTATTCGTTGAGCTGGAAACAGGTATCGGTGGTATGATCCACATCTCTGACCTGAGCTGGATCAAACGCTTCAACCACCCAAGTGAGTACACCAAAGTGGGTAGCGAGATCGAAGTAGTGATCCTGGGTATCGATAAGGATAACCGTAAACTGAGCCTGGGCCACAAACAGATTGAAGAAGATCCTTGGAACACTTTCGAAACTATCTTCCCGATTGGATCCGTTCATGAAGGTACTGTAGTGAAGAAAGATGAAAAAGGTGCTACTGTTCAACTGCAATATGGTCTGGAAGCTTACGCTCCTGCACGTCACCTGCGCACTGAAGATGAGAAACCAATCAGCGTTGAAGATGTGAAAGAATTCATGATCATTGAATTCGACCGCAGCGAAAAACGTATACTGGTGTCTCATACAAGAGTGTGGGAACAGGCTAAAAACGAGGAGAAAGAAGCAGTTGCCAAAGAAAAGAGAGCTGATGCTGACAAAACTCGTAAGGCTGTGAAAACCATCCAGAGCAAAGTAGAGAAAGCTACGCTTGGTGATCTGGGTGCACTGGCTGAACTGAGAGAGAAGCTGAAGAAGGATGAAGGCGACGAAAAGAAAGGTGAATAAGCTTTTTTAGGTTGTTGAAATACATGAAGGGTGTTCTGGTAACAGGACACCCTTCTTCTTTTATATAAAGTTGCTCGTTTTGGTTTTTACCTGTACATCCCTGGATTTTGTGTTGGTTGCGTGTTGCTGCGGTTTCAGGTATGCTCCCAGGCGGCAGATGCCATGCCGGCGCTGTTTCTGTTACAGTACAGAATCGGCTAAAATGAAACAGGCAGACGCTGACGTCTGCCCGTAAAAGATAAAAGCAATATTTTATGTTGCACCTCGCCTGTTAAGGCCGCGAGGGCCTGGTATATCGTTAGTAACCGGCAGCATTTCCATTAAGGTATTTGTTTACCAAACCCCTAACCCCCTGAGGTATTGTTTACCCGAAAATTTGCCTTAGGCCTGCAAACGGGCTAATATATCGTCATTGAACTCCAGCAGGGAATCCAGTTGTACATCTGCCAGTGCATATCGTTTGTTCTGGCGGTTGTGTGCTTCCGGTACTACAACTGTTTTCATGCGGGCAGCTTTGGCGGCCGTCATGCCTGTTACTGAATCTTCAAAAGCCAGGCATTCCAGTGGAGCGCTACCTAGTTTTTTGGCACAAGCCAGATATACTGCCGGGTGAGGTTTGCCGTGTGACTCGAATTCTGCTGAAGAGATGGCATGGAATCTATCCCTGATACCCATGTGGTCAACTGCAGATTCAATCAGTCGCAGGGGAGAAGAGGATGCCAGTCCTATTTTAAAGTTCTTTTTGGTGAAATAGTCCAGTATATATTCCAAGCCCTCCATTGCTTCGCCTTCTGCCACTATCTTGTTGATAACAGCATCTATTATCTCATTGGTAACCTGTAGGTTGTCCTTCCCCTGCCACTTGAAGTAATTGTGCCAGTAATCCACGACCTCTGCTGTACGAAGGCCGGTAGTATGGCTGGCCAGTTCCATGGTAAGATCTACTCCGACAGTAGCAAAGACTTCTCTCATGGCTCTCCCCCAAAGTGGTTCAGAATCTATCAACAGCCCGTCCATATCAAATATCACCGTATTTATCATGCGCTTTTCATTTGTTCTTGCGTCGCAAAGTTAAGACAGAGACGGGAGAAAGTAATACGGGGCCTATTCAGCATAAATAATAGTTATCCTGTATAATCAATGGTTATGACAGGTATATCGTATAGGGAGTCTTCTTTCCAATGCAGGTAGGCATACCAGCGGATTCCGAAGAAACATACTGTTCCGGCCGGTCCGGGAAAGGGCTGTCCCTCCGGGCTTTAGAGGGGCAAAATACTTTTGGAATTCTGGCCTATATTTATAACTTTGTAATAGTCTACTAAATTAATGGGAAATATAGGGATGAATAGCGGATTTTTGTGTTATGGATGCCATTGCTCCATTGTAATGGTAGCCGGGGAGGCGTAGATGTATAAGGAAAATTGATCGACCAGGAATCAACCAAGATATACAGCGCCTCCGACCTTAATATGCGGAGGCGCTGTGTTTTATAGACGATAAGGAAGTATAACGTTTTAATATCTGATAATTTACCACCAAGAAAATATTCACTATGCAAAGCTTCAGAACCGAACTGGAAAATCCTGTGGTTGAGAAAGATATCATAGAACTGGAGAAAAAGATCCGCTTATTCCGCGAAGGACAGATCCCGGAAGAAAAATTTCGCAGCCTGCGTCTGGCGAGAGGTATCTATGGCCAGCGTCAGGCAGGTGTACAGATGATCCGCATCAAACTGCCATATGGTAAGATGACGCTGGAACAATGGAAACGTATCTCAGACGTATCCGACGAATATTCTACCGGCAACCTGCACCTGACCACCCGTCAGGATATTCAGATCCACTTCGTAAGCCTGGAAAAGACCCCCGAACTGTGGAGCAAACTCGATCTGGACGATATCACCATCCGTGAGGCATGTGGTAACACGGTTCGTAACATTACTGCTTCCGACAAGGCAGGTATTGATCCTGAGGAGCCGTTTGATGTTACTCCTTATGCAGATGCAACCTTCAGGTATTTTCTGCGTAACCCTATCTGCCAGGATATGGGACGTAAATTTAAGATGGCTTTCTCCAGCAGCGACGCCGATACTGCCTGGGCATTTATGCACGATTTAGGTGTAATACCTAAGGTTCGTGTGGAAAATGGCAGGGACGTACGTGGTTTCAAGGTACTGGTAGGTGGTGGCCTTGGGGCGCAACCTTACCTGGCACATGTTGGCCATGAATTCCTGGAAGAAGATCAGCTCATTCCATATATAGAAGCAGTTTTGCGTGTGTTTGACCGCCATGGTGAAAGGGCCAGCCGTCATAAGGCACGTATGAAGTTCCTCATCCAGAAAATTGGTTTTGAAGAATTTCAGCGTCTGGTAGAAGAAGAGCGCATCGCTATTAAATCCAAATCCTTCCATGTAGATGCTGATACCTGGGCTGCTCCGGAACTGCCGGCTGCAGATGCGGTATTGCCGGCATATACTATTAAGGATCCGAAGAAATATGAAGCCTGGAAACAGACTAACGTCTTCCAGCAGCGTCAGGCTGGCTACTATGCCGCCTACGTACGTGTGCCATTGGGTAATATCAGTTCTGTAATATCCCGTCAGGTGATAGAAGGTCTCAGACCCGCTGTAGCCAATGACGTACGCGTGACAGCCAACCAGGGCTTACTGCTGAAATATATCCAGCCTGCACATCTGCCTTACGTATTCAGCGTACTGGAAGCAGGAGGTTTTGCAGAACCGGGTTTTGACAGTATTGCAGATATCACTGCCTGTCCTGGTACTGATACCTGTAACCTGGCTATTTCCAGCAGCACCGGTATTTCTACAGCACTGGAACTGGTGATCCAGGAAGAATTTCCTGACCTGGTATATAATAAGGATATTAAGATCAAGATAAGTGGTTGTATGAACTCCTGCGGTCAGCATGGTATTGCTGCTATTGGTTTCCATGGTAGCTCACTGAAAAGCGGCGGTAAGGTATTACCGGCCCTGCAGGTGCTCCTGGGTGGAGGTATCGTAGGAGATGGCGTGGGCCGTGTTGCTGATAAAGTGATCAAAGTGCCAAGTAAAAGAGGTCCTGATGTACTGCGTTCCCTGCTGAACGACTTTGAAGCAAATGGTCAGAAAGATGAGAAGTTCAATGACTATTACGATCGTCAGGGTGAAAAATATTTTTATGATCTCCTGAAACCACTAACTGATCTGAATACACTGATTGATGAAGATTTCGTTGACTGGGGTCAGGGCGACAAATTCGCAACAGCTATTGGCGTGGGCGAATGTGCCAGCGTGGTGATTGACCTGGTAGCTACACTCCTGTTTGAAGGAGAGGAAAAGCTGCAATGGAGCAAGACCGGACTGGATGATAAACAGTATGCAGACAGCATTTACCACTCTTACTCCACTTTCGTACAGACTGCGAAAGCACTGTTACTGGGTGAAGGCGTAAGCTGTAATACACAGACAGGCATCATCAACGATTTCGACAAACATTTTGTTGAAACCGGCAAATGGTCACTGGATGGCAGCTTTAAAACACTGGTATTGCAGATCAATCAGAACGAACCTTCTGAAAGCTTTGCAAAACAATACTATCAACAGGCATCAGATTTCTACCAGCAGGCGCAGTCATACAGACAACAGTCAGCAGCAGTTGTAGCACAATAAACGCTTGCGGTTATCACATCTTATTAAATGTACACTATGCAGAATATACATCCGAAATTGACACTGGTAGGCGCGGGGCCCGGAGATCCTGAGCTGATCACTGTAAAAGGCCTGAAAGCCATACAGCAGGCAAGGGTGATCCTTTATGACGCGCTTTCCAATAATGAATTGCTTGAGCATGCGCCCAGCAATTGCCTGAAGCGTTTCGTTGGTAAGCGTGCAGGTATGCATGTGTACTCTCAGGATGAGATCAACCGCATGATCGTGAAATATGCACTTACTTATGGCAGTGTGGTACGCCTCAAAGGAGGGGACTCTTTCGTATTTGGCCGTGGACAGGAGGAACTGACCTTCGCCCAGCAATTCAATATTGATACGGAAGTCGTGCCGGGCATAACCAGTGCTATCTCTGTACCTGGTATCAACAGGATACCTGTTACGGCGCGTAATGTGAGTGAAGGATTTTGGGTCCTGACCGGTACCACACAGAGTGGGAGCTTATCCCGTGACCTGGCTTATGCTGTCCAGGCAGATACTACGGTTGTAGTACTCATGGGGATGGGCAAATTGGAGGAGATCTCAGCAGCATACGTAGCACAGGGTAAAGGCAACGTGCCAGCCGCCATTATTCAGAATGGAACACTGCCTGACCAGAAAATAGGCATAGGAAATGTAGCCGATCTGAAGGAAATAGCTTTGCGCGACAATCTGCGTAACCCGGCAATTATTGTAGTGGGAGAAGTAGTGCGTTTTCATGAGGCTTTCCTGGCAGTACAGGAAAAGATAGCGGAACAACTGAAAATAGCTGTATAACTCATAAATTACACATGATAAATTACAGGAGTTCCCGGTGAGGGATGGGTACGTAATTTGTCATGTGTAATCAGTAATAGCACCATTATGGAAGAAAATCATCTTTTCCCGGTATTTTTTAAATTGAACCGCCTGCATGTACTGGTTGTGGGAGGGGGGAATATAGGTCATGAAAAAGTAAATGCCATGCTGGAGAACTGTCCGGGGGCAAATATCACTGTAGTAGCGACCTGGTTCCAGCCAGAACTGATGGAGCTTGTAAAGCATGCCCCTAACGTGGAACTGATCCAGAAACCATTCTCCTGTGGTGATATGTTGGGAAAAGACCTGGCCATTGCCGCCACCAGTGATGCGGAATTGAACATGTATATATGGGAAAAGGCAAAATGCAGCCGGGTATTGATTAATGTAGCTGATACACCTGAGCTGTGTGATTTTTATTTAGGTTCTATTGTACAAAAAGGCCACCTCAAGATAGCCATCTCTACCAACGGAAAATCCCCTACAGTTGCCAAACGTCTTAAAGAAGTATTGCAGGAAGTGATCCCCGGCTCTATTAATGATGTATTAGATAAGCTACAGGTGATCAGGGACCGGATAAAAGGCGATTTTACAGAAAAAGTAAAACAATTGAACAGGATCACCGACGTGCTGGTGCGTAAAGATTAACCCATTCTATTCCTTTTTTAACTTCCCCATCATAAAATTACTGAGCGGTATTGACCGACATTCCTATGTTCGCCCCGCTAAATATTCAATTTGTTTCGGTTGAAATGGTATCCTTGTTTCAAGCTCTTTCATCTACTTTTCAGTACTTTCCAATTACATTATAAATAAAAATATATTTATGTTTTACTTTAAATCATTGTGAAATATGAATGATGAGTGCTATTTTTATGATGTAAGACGGAATGATGATTGGTGTTTTTGATATTATGTCAGGATTGTTTGAGAGATTACGATATTTATAATATGTTATTTATCGCTCTATGCGCATAGCTTCAAAGAATAGATTTAGCAGATTAATAAATAAAAGGATTCGTTATAATAACATGGGTACTGCGATTAAACAGGATATTTCCATCGCAAAATCAGGCCAATCCTTAAAAATTCTAAAACCAACCAGAATAGCACGGCTATCCTCTGATTATTTGGAGATAGCTGGCTCAGTGCTCTAAAAGCGATATACTGAAAGGGTGTATCTGAAATTGAACAAATCAGCGGTAAAAGGCGGGGTCGCCCCGTACTAGGGTCAGCAAGGCCAACAAATTTTTTTGACCTCGCAGTCAGGGTTCACGAATTTTCCCCGCCTTACGCCGCGCCAATATAAAAGTATTCCCGCTTCCCTGAAGTATATACCTTACGCGCTGAGGCCCAAAAGGGGCCTCAGTAAGGTATCTTCCAGAAGCTATGACAGCTCTTTATAATTTTATCAACCAGAATTTAAATCGCTATAGCGATGATGCTACTACCCCCTTCTTTAAGGGGGACTTTTTTTGATCTAAATCGTAATTACCAACCGCCATTAAAAGTTCAATAACAACTGAATGGCAGCATGCACCAAACGAATCCAGCGGATGTTTTAAACCATTCAAGAGGAAAAACGAAGAAGATCTTAGTGAAGCAAGATCCCTGATCAATTCTAAAATTGCATGCCGGAATCCAGGGGGGAGAAACCGAAAGAAGGAAGGAGGGTTACCAACAATGAAAGTATCTAAACCAACATATGCTATGAGCCTCCTTTTCAGTTTCTCCTTTTCTTCGTTTTTTCTGTTATTGTAGGCCCCCTCATTTTGCTGCTGCCATGGAGAAATAATATATTTGGCGTTATGAGCCAATACAATGCAGATACACAACAACTGATCAATCAGACGGAACAATTTGTAAAAAGGGAACTGTCGGGCGCTGAAGGCGGCCATGACTGGTGGCATATTTACCGGGTATGGAAGCTGGCCAGAAAGATTGCTGTCGGTGAGCAGGTGGATCTGTTAGTAGTGGAGCTCAGTGCTTTGCTACATGATATTGCCGATTCCAAATTCCATAATGGCGACGAAAATGTTGGTCCGCAGAAAGCCCGTTCCTACCTTGAATCCGCAGGTGTACCGGAGGCGGTTATCCAGCATGTAGTGAATATCATTTTGCATATTTCCTTTAAAGGAGGCCATAATACCGGCGCCTTTCATTCCCCGGAACTGGCTGTAGTACAGGACGCCGACAGGCTGGATGCTATCGGAGCCATCGGTGTTGCCCGTGCATTTAGTTACGGTGGATTTAAGAACAGGGCCATGTACGATCCCGGTATTGTCCCGGACCTTTATATGACGAAGGAACAGTATAAGAATAGTACTGCCCCGACCATCAATCACTTTTACGAGAAACTGTTATTGCTGAAGGACAGGATGAACACCGCCACAGGTCGCCTGATGGCAAGTGACAGACATGCTTTTATGGAGACCTTCCTGGAGAAGTTTTACAAAGAGTGGGAGGGGGAAAGCTGACAAATAGAGGAGTTCTCCCCGAAACTCAGACGATCCGGGGAGAAGCTGATATGTTTAAATGAACAAGGCTCTCAGTTCCTCTGCATCCTGGGGTTTCATTTTACCGCTCAGGATCAGGCGTAACTGGCGTCTGCGCATAGCGCCCTCATATAATTGTTTTTCTTCTTCAGTATCCGGAATGATCTGGGGAACCAGCCTGGACTTCCCATTGGGGTCCAGTGCTACGAAAGTCATAAAGGCCTCGTTGGATTTATAACGGTACTGTTGCACCGGGTCTTCTCCCCATACACGCAGGTGCACTTCCATAGAGGTGGAAAATGCTCTGCTCACCTTTGCCTCAATATGTACTACATTACCCAGTTTAATGGGTGTTTCAAAAGAAATGTTGTCTACAGAAGCAGTCACCACCGGTGCACTGCAATGTTTCATAGTAGCTAAAGCCGCTGCTATGTCCATCCAGTACATAAGGCGGCCCCCCATAAGATTGCCGAAAGTGTTGGTGTCGTTAGGCAAAACCAGTTCCGTCATCTGGATCATGGAGTCCTGCGCACGCTTGGGCGTTAATGTCATATGCTGATTTGTTACGGCGCAAAATTAGCAAGAAGTTTCCTGACAGGCGCAAGAAATGCAATGCCATCGTGCGATTTCATGAGATATTAAATTATTAGCCTCAATTTTGCATGGAAATAACTTATTATGAATTTGTTATACGTGCAAGTATAACGAAATATAAAAATCCCTTTTGGAGCACTTTAAATTTGTCTTAACTTTGCATGACCTTCGGAAGTTATTTTTACTTGACTGGTTACACCAAAAGTCGTCCGGCGCTTCTCTTTAGGTCAAGTATATTCTACAGAATTTTTAGATTTTATGGCAAAATATATCTTCGTTACGGGAGGTGTGACTTCCTCGTTGGGTAAAGGAATTATAGCTGCTTCGCTGGCGAAATTATTGCAGGCTCGTGGCTTTAGAGTGACTATTCAGAAATTTGATCCGTATATCAATGTGGATCCGGGAACATTAAACCCTTACGAACACGGTGAGTGCTATGTAACCGAAGATGGCGCTGAAACTGACCTGGACCTTGGCCACTATGAGCGTTTTCTGAACACGCCTACCTCCCAGGCGAACAACGTGACCACCGGCCGTATTTACCAGACTGTTATCAATAAGGAGCGTGAGGGCGCCTACCTGGGTAAAACCGTACAGGTAGTACCGCACATCACCGACGAGATCAAGCGCAGGATTCTGCTGCTGGGTAAAGACGGTAAATATGATATCGTTATTACCGAGCTGGGTGGTACTGTGGGTGACATCGAGTCCCTGCCTTATATTGAGGCTGTTCGTCAGTTACAATGGGAACTGGATGAGCAGGATTGCCTGGTGGTACACCTGACCCTGATACCTTACCTGCGTGCGGCTAAGGAATTGAAAACCAAGCCTACGCAACACTCTGTGAAAATGATGAGTGAGAACGGAGTACATCCTGACGTGATCGTATGCCGTACGGAAGAGCCAATGTATAATGACCTGAAAAAGAAAATAGCGCTGTTCTGTAATGTAACAGTAGATGCTGTGATCGAGGCTACAGACATGAGCACCATCTATGAAGTGCCCCTGGAAATGCTGCGTGAGAAACTGGATGTGATTTGTATGAAGAAACTGCACATCCCTATTGAAAAAGAGCCAGATATGACCAAATGGCGCGCCTTCCTGGACAAGCTGAAATATCCGAAATCCAAGGTAACCATCGGTCTGATCGGGAAATATGTGGAACTGCAGGATGCTTATAAATCCATCCTGGAGTCATTTATTCACGCAGGCGCTATGAATGAATGTAAAGTAGTAGTACAAAATATTCATTCTGAATTCCTTACACAGGAAAATGTAGCAGAAAAGCTGCGTAACCTGGATGGTCTGCTGGTAGCTCCTGGTTTTGGTCATCGTGGTATTGAAGGAAAGATCGTGGCTATACAATATGCCCGCGAGAATAACCTGCCATTCTTCGGTATCTGTCTGGGTATGCAGATGAGCGTTGTGGAATTTGCCCGTAACGTGATAGGCTGGAAAGATGCCCACTCTACCGAAATGAATCCGGACACGTCTCATCCTGTGATCGGTCTTATGGAAGAGCAGAAAAAGATCACTGTAAAAGGTGGTACCATGCGTTTGGGCGCTTATACCTGCGAATTGACGCCAGGTTCAAGAGCCGCCGGTATTTATGGTAGCACTACCATCAGCGAGCGCCACCGTCACCGTTACGAATTTAATGGACAGTACCTGGCCGATTTTGAAAAGGCGGGTATGATCCCTTCCGGCCGTAATCCGGAAAGCGGACTGGTAGAAATGGTAGAATTACCTGACCATCCATTCTTCGTAGGCTGTCAGTTCCATCCTGAGCTGAAAAGCACTGTGGAAGCTCCTGCGCCGCTGTTCGTGCACTTCATTGCTGCCGCCAAACAGTATGCAGAAGACAAGACCAATAAGGCAAAAGTTGCTGAAGAAAAGATTGCCCACCAATAATGAATATTTATAAGTAACAGGCTTTCAGTGGTAACAACGGGGTATTAACTTTGTTGATTGCAACTGAAAGCTTGTTGCTTTTACTTACCTTTGCTGCCTAAATTTTAATTGAATTTCATGGACAGAAACTCAGTCATTGGCTTTGTACTACTGGGAGTGTTGTTTGTAGGTTACATTTTCTTTAACCAGAAACAACAGGTTGCCGCAAAAAGAGAGAAGGACCGCCAGGATTCCATAGCTAATCTTAACAAGCCCAAACCTGTTGATACCGCCACGTACACCACTGCAGGCGTACCCGATTCCAGCAAACTTGCCGGCACATACGGTACCTTCGCAGGTGCAGCCAATGGAACTCAGCAGACTGCCGTACTGGAGAATAAAGTGCTGAAAATCACCTTCTCTAACCACGGTGGACAACCTTCACAGGTACAGCTGAAACAATTCAAGGATTTCCAGGGTAAACCTTTGTTGTTGGCTAACAGCTCTTTCAATCGTATTTCCCTGCAGGTTCCTGCCAATAACAATACTTTATTAAATACGGCAGACCTGTACTTTACCGGTGGTAATGTACAGCAACTGGCAGATGGCAGCCAGGCAATCACCTACCGCCTGTCTACCTCTAATCCCGGCCAGTACCTGGAGTATGTATATACTTTAAAACAGGATGGTTATGCCATGGATTTCGATATCCGTGCCATCGGTCTGGAAAATGTACTGCCTGCCGGTCAGAAAACCCTGACACTGCAGTGGGATTCCCAGAACGACAAGCAGGAAAAAGATATGCAGAACGAACGTCTGAACAACCAGGTACACTACCGGGATACAGACGGAAAACATGACTATTTTACCCTCGAGCGTACCAGCCACCAGAAATGGGATACTAAACTGGAATGGCTGAGTGTAAAACAGCAGTTCTTTAACACCACCTTTATCGCCAGAAAAGATGCCCGTTTTGCCGGTGCTGAAGTGAGCACTAAAGTGCCTGAAAGTGGTAATATCGTAGGACAAACATTTGCATCAATCGAGCTCCCTTACAACCGTGCGCATGATTTTACCTTCCCGATAGAGATCTATTATGGTCCTAACCACTATAAGACACTGAAATCTTTCGACATCGGTCTGGAAAGTATCATTCCACTGGGCTCCGGTATCTTCGCTTTCGTAAAATATGTGAACAAATGGGTGATCATCCCTGTGTTTAACTTCCTGAGCGGATTTATTGGTAACTACGGTATCATCATCATTCTGCTCACCCTGTTCATCCGCTTGCTGATAGCGCCTTTCACTTACCAGAGCTATGTATCTCAGGCTAAAATGAAAGTACTGAAGCCAGAGATCGATGCACTGAAGGCAAAATATGCTGACGACCAGCAGACATTTGGTATGGAGCAGATGAAGTTATTCAAGAGCGCAGGTGTAAACCCACTGGGTGGATGTTTGCCAGCCCTGATGCAGCTGCCTATCCTGGTAGCGATGTATAGCTTCTTCCCTTCTTCTATCGAGCTGAGACAGGAAAGCTTCCTGTGGGCGAAAGACCTTTCTGCCTACGATTCTATCCTTGATCTGCCTTTCACTATTCCGTTCTACGGTAACCATGTGAGCTTGTTCACATTGCTGATGACCGCTACCAGCTTAATGCTGGCGTTCAATAACCGTGGTATGGCCGATCAGAGCAATCCGGTAATGAAATATATGCCGTATGTATTCCCGGTCATGCTGTTGGGTATCTTCAACCGCCTGGCATCAGCGCTGACCTTCTATTACTTCCTGTCTAACGTGATCAGTATTGGTCTGCAGTGGGTGATCCAGAAGTTCTTCGTGAATCATGACAAGATCCATGCACAGATCCAGGAGAATAAAAAGAAACCGGCAAGCAAATCAAAATGGCAGGAAAAGCTGGAAGAAATGCAGAAACGCCAGGCAGACATGCAGAAGCGTCAGCAAGATACTCCGCGCAAAAAACAATAGTATCCAATCTTTTTAACATATTATATTAGCAGAAGGCTTCCCTCAATGGAAGCCTTCTGTATTTTCAGGATTCATGCATTTAATCTGACCTTATGAAATATCTATTGTTTCTGGCTGCAGCCGCAACTGTTTATTCTACTTCTTATGCACAGGATTACCAACCATCTGCCAGCCGTATACAGAAAACGGTGGGCTATCTGGCCTCCAACAAATTAAAAGGCCGGGGGACTAATGAAAAGGGAGGCATTAAAGCCAGTAACTACGTAGCCAAACAATTTAAGCAAGCCGGACTGACTCCGGGCAATGGGGACAGCTACTTCCAGGATTTCACTTTCGACAGAAAAGAACACAAAAACCTCAGCAGCAGGAACGTGATCGGCTTCCTGGACAATGGCGCTGCTAAAACTATTATTATCGGCGCCCATTATGATCACCTGGGCACAGCTGCACTGTATGATGGGAAATATCCTGTAGGGCAGATCCATAATGGCGCTGACGATAATGCATCCGGTGTGGCAGGGCTGCTGGAACTGGTGCGGTACTTTACAGAGAATGGACAGAAAGAACCTTTTAATTTCCTGTTCATTTCCTTTGGAGGAGAAGAAATGGGTTTGCAGGGCTCAAAGTATTTTACAGCTAATCCTACTATCCCGCTGACCAACGTACATTTCATGCTCAATATGGATATGATAGGTAGGTACAATGAAGAACGGGGTATTGGCATAGGTGGTTATGCTACTGCACAGGAATGGCCTGTGGTATTTAAAGACGCACAGGAGCCCGGTATCCACTATTTTACCGACGGATCCGGCAAGGGAGCTTCAGATCACCACAACTTCTTTATGCACCAGGTACCCGTGATCTTCCTGCATACCGGTCCGCATGATGATTATCACAAGCCCACAGATGATGTTGAGAAACTGAAAGCCAAAGAGGAGGCGTTGATTCTGAAACTGGGCATTCAGCTGATCACTAATGCAATGAAGTATCCGGAACTGCATTATGTAGGAGAGGAGAAGAAGGAGGAAGAAAAGAAATAGATCGCTTGAAGCCTGATATAAAATGAAAAGGCGTCCGGTTTTAAACCGGACGCCTTTTACTATTGTGTTTGTACTTACTTACTGTGGTTTAGTGGGTTGTGCCGGATAAGCTGCTTTAGGTGCGGTAGAAGGAGCTGGTTTATCCTTATTTTCCTTCTGCTTTTCCTTTTCTCTTTCTCTTGCTGCCTTATCTGCTTCTGCCTCTGCTTCATTTACATCCATTATATAATCATTGGCATCTCCATTACCCTGGTCATCAGCTTCTGCCGGTGGCTTGTAGTTTTCTTCAAAATTCTGGTAGAATTCACTGTTGATAGACTGAGGAATGGCGAAGGTGGCCTTGTCGTCTATTTTCAGTGTTTTATCTGCATATAATTTCTGGAAGAAATAAGCCCAGATCGGGAGACCGGTATTGGCACCCTGACCATTGGTGGTAGTGCTGAAATGGAGGAAGTTGTTTTCACAACCTACCCAGGCACCCGCCAGCAGCTGAGGGGTAAAGCCCAGGAACCAGCCATCGGTATTATCGTTGGTAGTACCAGTCTTACCTGCCACCTCACTCTGGATACCATAACGGAAACGCAGACGTGCAGAAGTACCACCAGGACCGGTTACACCCTGCATCATTTTCACCATGGTATAAGACTCATTCTCGCTGATCACTTCACGTTTTTCAGGAGCGGTGGTCTGCAGGATGTTGCCATTTCTGTCTTCTATACGGGTGATGTAGATCGGTTTGGTAATAATACCACGGGCCGGGAACATGGTATAGGCCTGCAGCATTTCATACAGCGAGATTTCCGGCGTACCCAGTGAAATAGATGGATAAGGCGGGATATCAGCGTTGAAGCCAATTTTGTTTTTCGCAAAATCGGCAACAGCCTGTGGGCCTAACTGCTTGATCAGGTAGGCAGATACGAGGTTCAATGATTTTGCCAGTGCCCCTGCCATGCTGATGCTACCGCCCACACTACCTTCTGAGTTGCGGCTCAGTGTCCAGTTATATTTAGGGAATGATACCGGCTCGTTAGGCAGCATCGTGCTGGGAGACATACCATTCATAATGGCAAAGCAATACAGGAATGGTTTAAATGTAGAACCTACCTGTCTGCGGGTCTTGGCTACGTGGTCGTTCTTAAAATAACGGAAATCAGGGCCACCTACCCATGCTTTCACTTCACCGCTTTCAGGGTCCAGTGCCATAAAGCCCGCCTGTAGGATAGCTCTCATATACTTGATAGAGTCTATCGGGGTCATGATGGTATCCAGTTCATTCAGCTCAGGTTCTGTAAAGCTTTTCCAGGCAAACACCTTCATTTTTACCGGCGTATTGAAGGCTTGTTTGATCTGTTCATCACTGGCCTCATCGTCTTTCATTGCCTTGTAACGGTCAGATTCCTTCATATAGCGGTCAATATATGACTGCCAGTTCTTCCACACGCTGCCGGATTTGATATTGGACTGTGCTGCGAATACCTTCTGCAGATCTTTCAGGTGATGAGCTACCGCTTCTTCAGCATACAATTGCATGCGTGGGTTGATGGTAGTATAGATCTTCAGACCGTCGCGGTACAGGTTATATTCAGAGCCATCGGCTTTTTTATGGTTTTTACACCAGTCTTTCAGCTCGTCCCGCAATACTTCCCTGAAGTAAGGCGCCAGTCCTTTGTTATGGTCTATCTTATTGTAACGCAGTACGATAGGCTTGCTTTTAGCAGCATTTGCCTCTGGTTCTGTAATAAAGTCGTTTTTCTCCATCAGCTCTATCACCGTATTACGGCGGTCCAGTGCGGCCTTTGGATTACGGCGGGGATTATACAGATTGGTACCCTTCAGCATGGCTACCAGGGTAGCTGCTTCTTCAATGGACAGGTGACCTGCATCTTTACTGAAGAAGGTACGGGCACCATTTTCAATGCCGTATACGTTATCGCCGAAAGGCACTGTATTGAGATAAAGGGTAATGATCTCCTGTTTGGTGAAGTTGCGCTCCAGTCTTACGGCTATCAGCCATTCCTGCATTTTCTGGAAGCTCCTCTTTACAATGTTGGAGGCACGCTGCGCACCTGTATTATCGGCCTGCAGGTTCAATGCCAGCTGCTGCGTGATGGTACTGGAGCCTCTTTTCTTGCCGACAGCCAGGTAGAAAGGGATGGCGATCGTTGCATAAGGATCTATACCTGAGTGCTCATAGAACCTGACGTCCTCTGTGGCAATCAGGGCATTGATCACATTTTTGGAAATTTCGTTGTAGTCAGAGCTTGACCTGTCCACCTGATAATATTTACCCAGGATGGTACCATCTTCGGCAATTACTTCAGATGCAAGGGCAGCCCTTGGGTTTTCCAGGGTCTCCATGGATGGCATAGAGCCAATAATGCGGAAATTCACCAGCAGGATCAATAACAGGAAAACCCCAGTCAGTGATAAAACTGTGATCCACAATATTTTAACCGATTTTTTCATACTTGCTTTAAATGTTTGATTTGCGTGGCCAGCATCGCTTTCATTGGCTTATACTCAAGATATAGCAATTTACGGGCCTTATTACGCCGTGCGTGTAACAGCGGGCAAAACTATTAAAAAAAACGGGTTGATGTCCCTCAAATATTGTTAAAAGACTGATTGATGTACTTCAATGAATTAGTATGTTTTTCTATCTTACTGTCTGTTACTGAGTAACGTAGTTCTCGTCAAAGAATTTTTTATACCCGCTTATGTCCTTGGTACTGTTCATCTGGATAAAGTTATCCCTTGAAATAATGAACATGGAATAGTCTGACGGACGGATACGTGGAATGATCTTTTCGGCATCGATCCTGATCTCGTCAAAATAGTCCAGCGCCTTGTCCTCGTTCGGGAAAAGTCTGAAAATGAGCATTACTTCCTCCGGTGTCAGCACAAAATTGGCTACCTGTATACTCTCGCCGGCATGTTTGGCCGCGTTGTACTTGGTAAATTGGGTCAATGCCTCATCCATAATGGCTTTTGAGACGCGTTTGAAGGAGAGTACCACGAAATGCGGGTTTGTGGCATTCAGCTTATAAATAGTGATAGGTTTCAATGGTGCGGGCAGGGGCGCTACTTTCAAGCCAGCATTGGCTGCCAGTTTGATAGAGTCGGCCATGGCGGTTTGGATCTTTACAGAATCAAGTTTTGATTCAAATTTTGGTTCCGGGTTCTGCCATGGATAGCGGATGGAGATGTTTTCATCTACTACCTTGTTATCCTTGTCTTTCTCAATTTCCAGCCTGGAGAGGTATACCACCAGTGCTGCACGGTTGTCCAGCGCTTCCAGCAGTGATTTCGCCTTTTCCTGAACTCCATCATCCTGTTTATATTTGTTGATGACATTCAAAACTGCCTGACGTCCAAACTCACAGGTATCCATTTTCATGATGATCATGGCCTCCAGGAGGTCAAATTTAGGCTGCATGAAATTGAGGCCATAGGTGGAGTCTGCCGCTTTTTTCAAGGCCATCGCTCCCTCAAGGTCCCCTCTGCTGTAGCTTACATAAACAGAATCATAAGCGGTGGAGATCTCCTTTTTCTTTTCCTGGTTAATATCCTGCAGGGAGCCGTATTTGATAATGCTGGCAAATTTAGAGTCTCCGAACTGGGTCATTACGTTCTGTTTGTACTTCGCTGCCTGTGCAGTATGTCCCAGTTTGGTATGCCAGATATACAGGGAGTAGATTACCTCTGTTTTATGCGGATGCTGTGGGTATCTGTTCAGCAGGGTATCGTAAGTCTCGATGGCCAGTTCGGTATTGTCCAGCTGATCATTGTAGAGTTTACCCAGGTCATAATAGGCGTCCTCGATGATCACATTGGATTTCAGGAGATCGTCTGGGGTAAGCGGCAGTCCTGCAGCCAGTGCGTTGGCTGTGGCGCTGTCTGATGGCGCCTTGGTGGCATCAGCAGTACCAGTAGTATTACCATTCTCATCCTCCGTTTGTAAAGGTTGATTGGCTGCGGCAGCACCTGACTGGCTTCTGCGCCAGTTATCGGCAAGCGGCCTGTTTCCCCAGCGTTTCTTGAACTCGGCGAATCCGGCAGATTTGCTGGCGTTGTTATAGAAATACCAGTCGCCCTGGTCCTCCTTTTTAGGAGTGGCAGGACTGTTATTCATATTGTTGTTGATCAGCGGATTGTTATTGGCCATAGCCTGTGGATCAATCCCGTTGTCAGCGTCTTCTTTCTGTTTTTTGGCTCTTTCTTCCGCTTCCTTACGCATGGTAGCGGCCATTTTCTCGAGGAAGATCTTCCTGTCAGATTCCGGCATGGCAGCAATCCGCTGTAAACTGTCTTCCTTCTGAATGGCTTCCACACGGATAACCACGTCGTTAAGTACGCGTTTACGCTTGTTGACAATAGCGGAGTCTGTAAATTCAGGAGGCATAACAGTAGCCGTACTGTCATAGAAGTTTCGGGCCAGGCGATACTGGCGCTGTCCGTAATAGATGTCGGCTATCGCCTTGAAAGACAAGGCTCTTTGCATGGTATTGGAGCTTTCCACCTTCAGCGACTGGCGCAGGTATTCCAGGGCCAGGTCGGGATCTTTGGGCAGAACGATGTTTGCCATATTATAGTAGATAGCATCGCGGAACTCAATGTATTTCTCCCTGCGGGCCATTCTTTTCAGACGCGCCAGGCTTTCGTCAAAGGAGCCGCCTTCCCTGGTAGCATCCAGTTTGGCGATCTGCATACGGGCCTGGAAGTCCATCATCGGGTCCGGCTTCTGCTTGATCACTTTATGGAACATCATTACGGCGGAGTCCGGGTGGCTATAGTTGGTATACAACTGTCCCAGAATATAGTACATACGCGCCCGCTCGTCGCGGTTGCCCTTACTTTTGACGGCTATCTGCAGTGGAACGATGACTTCGGCAAAGCGCTCCTGTTTATACAGGGCATAAGCCCTTACCTCAGCCAGGTCGCCGGCCAGCCTTTTCGGAAAATAAGGGTCATGTTCCACAATGTTCATCAGAGAACGGGCCTGATCGAACTCCTTCATTTCCAACAGCGTCTTGGCTTGCCACACAAAAGCGTCGTTACGGGCAAAAGTGTGTTTAAAATAACCGAACGGCGGCTTTCTTTTCTCGCGGGAAGCAATACTGAGCTCGTCTTTTTGGCTGGAACCGATTACTGTCTTATACTCATCTTTCTTTTTAGGAGCAAATTTGGTATTGATGAACTGGAATGTGCGGCTGGCCTTGTCCCATTCACCCTGGTAGAAGTAGGCCTGACCGATCACAAGATAACTGTCATCAATCCATTTGCTGCGCGGATCGCGGATCTGTATATTGATAGAAGCCTTTTCGATAACGGTATCCAGGTCGCCGGTGCTCAGACCGAGGTTCTGGAGACTGTAAGGATAGAAGGGCAGCAGGTAGTTGTAATTGTCCTGTCCCTGGCGGCTTACATTATGGGTTATAAGATGGAGTTTCTTCCGGGCATTGTACAAATAGTTATACCTGGCCAGCATGTTCTGCACTAGCTTCCGTTTAATAGTCCATTTTTTTTCTGCCAGTAATTCTGAGGGCGGGCGCCGGTCTTCCACACGTGGTTGTGCTACTCTTGGTACAAGCGGTTTTTGCATGGTGCGCTGGGGCATCCTGCTATTGCTGCTCTTGGACTGATTAGTAACCGTGGTATCCCTTCGCTGGGCGTAGACCCTGTTAACATTCACACAGCACAAAAACAAACTTACTAAACAGGTATATGGTAGATATATGCGAAATGATCTGTAATAATTCATGGATGCCAGGGTGTGTATAGGCTTACCTATATAACTTATATGTCAGGAAATTATTTTTAAAGATAGGATAATTTTTTTGAGGGGGATAAAGTGGGCGGCTGGAATAAAAATGCAGCCAGCCTAATTTTTTAAATACGAAATAATATAAATGTTTAACTTTAGCCGGTTGATAATCAGAAAAATTATTCAAGTTTTATAGCGGCTATGGCTAATAAGCGCGATAGAAAAGGCAGAAATGTGGGGCGGATAGGGAACAGGTACCGCCTGGTGATTATGAATGACAATACCTATGAAGAGGTAACCTCGTTCAAATTATCCCGTATGAGTGTATATATTGCTTTGAGCACTTTATTTGTGCTGTTGGTAACGATCACTGTTGCTACGGTGGTATTTACGCCATTGCGGTATTATATTCCGGGCTATGGTGACCTGAAACAGCGGAGGGAGTTCATTCGCCTGAAAATGCGTACAGATTCACTGGAATCTGCCATCAACGCACGCGACAAATACCTGGAAAACATTAAACAGGTCATTAACGGGGATTTTTCTACCAGTAAACTGGACACTACCACTATTAAAGTTCCTAAAGTAGATAACAGCACTTATTAAGGGTTGATCAGGGGGCTCAACATTATTTGAGACTGAAAAAATATACTGTCAGCAGATACGCAAAAGGTCCGAATCACCGTTAAGGGGGAGCATGTGGATAACTTCTTAAAAGAAGTGATTGTCAATATGTAGTAATATGTTAATAAATAATACTATCTTACATCACACTAAAAGCTGAAAAACCTAGAATCCTATGTTTAGCAACAACAATCGTAATGCCAGAAGCGAGAGCAAATCAGTAATGCCAACTTCCAACGTGAACATTATTGGCAGTGGAACATCCATCCAGGGAGACATCGTGTGCGAAGGCGATATTCGCATTGACGGACAGGTGAATGGCCTGGTATCAACAAAAGCTAAAATTGTGGTAGGTCCTGAAGGGGAGATTATCGGTGACCTGGTATGTCAGAGTGCTGACATCCTGGGTAAAGTAACTGGTATTGTCAAAGTTGAAGATCTGCTTTTCCTGAAAGGCAATGCCCTGGTAAAAGGAGATCTGTACACAGCCCATTTCGAAATGGAGCCAACCGCAAAATTCAACGGTCGTTGCTACATGGAGCCTGAAGAGGTGGCAGCTGCAAACACAAACCTGAAAGAAAAGAATGGAAGACCCGTTCTCACAGAAGAAACCACGGAAGAAGCCTGATAACAAGCTGCTTTTAAAGTACACCGGGCTGGCTTTCCAGATGATGGCCACATTAGGCGTAGCGGTATTTGCTGGTTATAAAATAGACCAGCGGACAGGATGGTCATTCCCCTTCTTTCTGATCATTTTGTCTTTATTAGCTTTAGTCTTAATTTTGCGCCAAATTATCAAAGATACCAGCAGGAATGAGTGACAGGTTTTACTTTAGAGTTATTGGCGTATTCATTATTTTGAACGGCGCTTTATTATTATTAAAAGCCTGGTTGTTGGACAATGGAGCGCATCATAATGTGCTGCTCTTCGGCAACCTGGCTTTAGCTACAATCTCCGGCATCACCTACAATATGAGCCGTAAAGGGGTACAATCCGAAAATAACAGCATCTTTATGCTAAGGGTATATGGCTCCATGATCAGCAGAATGATGTTATGTCTCGCGGGCATCACTATATATGCTGTAGCAAACAGGGCAAATACCAGCAGAATCACTATTTTTATATTGATGTTCTTCTACGTCGTATATGCTATATGTGAGAACATAAGTCTGCAAAAAATTACCAGAAAGAAAAATTAAAGATTAGTGAAGCAGGAGGCTCCTCTACATGCATTAGCTGCATACCTGCCCGAAGGAACCTTCGAGCAGGTAATGGCCTACCTCACAGAATATAAGGTACACCTAACGGTGACCCGCGAACGGCAAAGCATCCTGGGCGACTACCGGCATCCCGACCGCAGGGGAGGACACCGGATCAGTATCAATGGGAATCTTAACAGGTATGCTTTCCTGATTACGTTGCTGCACGAAATCTCACACCTGACCACCTACATGCAGTATGCCAATACGGTAGCCTCACATGGGAAGGAGTGGAAACAGCATTTTTCCAACATTCTGAAACAGTTCGTAGGCAAAGGTTACCTTCCACCGGATGTGGAAACGGCTTTACGGCAAAGTATTCAGAATCCGGCAGCCAGTTCCTGCGCAGATGATGATCTTATGCGTGTGCTGAAACGCTATGACTTGCAAAAGGACAATCATTTCCTGGTGGAACAACTGGCTCCTAATCAATTATTCCGTACAAAAGACGGCCGTGTTTTCCGCCGGGGAGAACGTATACGTAAGCGTTACAGGTGTGAGGAAGTGGCAACAAAGCGGATGTACCTGTTTAGTCCCGTTTACGAGGTAGAACTGGTTGCAGCTTAATACTTACCCATTTTCCGAAATATAAGATCAAGTCCACCTCTTCTTCGACGCTTCTTCGTCACTTGGCCGTCCACGCTTCTACCGTTTTTACGGTTGAACGTGTTGTAGAAATGTGTCATCAATCCTCTGGGGGGTACCTGAAATTATAAACAACATCATCCCGGGTTATCCCATGTTACAAACCCGTCCCGGGGTTATCACCCCGCGCTACAAACACTTGGACTCCTAACGGAGTCCTATTATGTTTTGTTGATGACATTTGGTTTCTTTCCGGCGTTTCTTCTCTGCGTCTTCTCTGCTAGTTCTCTCCTTGTTCTCTCATGCTTCTATCCTTAATAGTAATCGGGAGATTTATGGCACAATTCATATTCAACAAAACACAGTGGCTCCGTTGGGAGTCCATGTTTGCAGTTTGGATGCACCCCGGGGGATTGATGGTATAATTCAGTAATGTATTTAACAAAACACAATAGGCCACCCGTGGCGGCCTATTGTGTTTGTAGACCCGGGTTGCAAGTCCGGGGAGCTTATTACGAGTTAACAGCCGGTTGCCCAACCATCATCCGCTTATTATATTCCCTTTCCCTCTTTTCTATCGTTTCCTTCCGGAAGATAATATAAGCATGTTCGTGGGCTTCCAGCAGATCATCATATGGCCCGCGGGGAGAAATGAGTTTCACAAATACCGGTGCTGTTTCTATGGTGATGAACAGCAGGATAATGAACCAGTTCGCCCAACGTACCGGTACACTACGGTCTGTCAGATGTCCCAGCGCATCCAGCCGGGATGCCAGTCCATCTATACTGGTACGGTTAAGTCCACCCACGGTCGCTTTCTGGGTGGAATCAATTGACTGCAGTTCCTGTCTCTTTTGTGCAATGAGGGCTCCGTTCTGGTCTGTGATCCTCTTTAACATGGCTGCGGCAGTATCAGCATCAGCTTTTTTCGCCTTGTAGATGGGACCCAGGTTTTGCCTGCGTGAGCCGCCTGTTCCATCTGCTTCCTGCTGGGCGATGATCTGCAGTGTGTCAAGTTTGGTAGCCTGGAGCTGGACAGCCGTATTCAGCTGGGCGATCTCTGTGTTTAGCACATTGATCCTTTGCTGGAAGCGGTCTTTCACCCTGTCCTCCTGTGTCTTGAACACCTGCTGTTCCATGACGATCAGTTCCTGGTTGATCTCCTTCTCGAACACCTTCAGTTCCAGTGGTTTGGAGATGACAATGGCAATCAGAATGGCTAAAACAAGTCTCGGTAACGCCATGCCGAACTCACTCCAGAAATTCTTACGTTTTTTCATGCCGGACACGATATAGCGGTCCAGGTTAAAGATCATCAATCCCCATACAAGCCCGAAGAGGACTGCCCCCCAGGGAGAACTGAAAACTGTCCATAGGGCATAACCACCGGAAAATGCAGCCAGCAATCCGGTAAAGAAGATAGTAGCACCAATGCCGCCATATTTATTGGTTTCTGATGGTGCCCGCTTCAGCATAGGTACATGTACCCCTGAGCAAAACAGGAAAAAGTCGCGGAAGCGCTTCATGATAATTGTACAATTTGGTATATATAATAAAAAGACACCCGCAGGACGCAGGCATATAGTAAGGATGGATTATGAAGGTACGATTTTTCGCTGGCAGTGAATCAATTAAGTGATCAAAGACAGGAAAAATGTGACAGAAACATAGCAGAGGAGGGGAGGAAAACAAACAGGTACCGGCATAAAAATAAATCCCCGGACACCAGTCCAGGGATTCATTTTCTATTTTTTAGTCAATCACTACTTCATGTTATTAAGCGGTAACCGCTTTGTTCACCAGTGCAGCAGCTTCGCTGAGCAGGATAGCTGATTGTACGGTCAGGCCGCTTTCTTCGATCAGTTTCTTTGCTTCTTCAGCGTTGGTACCCTGCAGACGTACAATGATCGGAACGGTAATATTGCCGATGGATTTGTAAGCGTCGATTACACCCTGTGCAACACGGTCGCAACGAACGATACCACCGAAGATGTTGATCAGGATGGCTTTCACCTTAGGATCTTTCAGGATGATGCGGAAACCTGCTTCTACCGTCTGTGCGTTGGCAGTACCACCTACGTCCAGGAAGTTAGCCGGCTCACCACCACTCAGTTTGATCATATCCATGGTAGCCATTGCCAGGCCGGCGCCGTTCACCATACAACCTACGTTACCATCCAGTTTAACGTAGTTCAGGTTGTATTTACCTGCTTCTACTTCAGTTGGATCTTCTTCGGAGATGTCACGAAGAGCTTCAAGGTCAGGATGACGCATCAGCGCGTTGTCATCCAGGTTCAGTTTACAGTCAACAGCGATGATCTTGTCGTCGCTGGTTTTGAACAGTGGGTTGATTTCCAGCATAGCTGCATCCAGACCTACGTATGCATTATACAGATTGGTCACGAATTTTACCATGTTTTTGAAAGCCTCGCCGCTCAGACCGAAGTTGAACGCTATTTTCCTGGCCTGGAAGGGCTGCAGGGTAGTGTTCGGCTGTACCAGCTCCTTGAAGATCTTCTCAGGAGTGTTGTGTGCTACTTCTTCGATGTCCATACCACCCTCTGTAGAGTACATGATCACGTTCTGACCTTTTGCACGGTCCAGCAGGATGGACAGGTATAATTCTTTTATGGGGTTAGGGCCAGGGTAGTACACGTCCTGTGCTACCAGCACCTTATTCACTAATTTTCCGGCCTCACCGGTCTGGATGGTTACCAGTACACCGCCAAGGATATTGCCGGCAATGGTTTTTACATCTTCGGCATTTTTACCAACTGCCACACCTCTCTGCTCTTTACCACGAATGGTACCTTTACCACGTCCACCGGCATGGATCTGCGCCTTTACCACAGCAAACTCATTACCATATTGCACTTTTAATTGCTTGTAAGCTTCTGCCGCCGCTTCAGGGGTATCTACCGGAATCCCTTCCTGTACCGGTACATTATATTTCTTCAACAGTTCTTTAGCCTGGTATTCATGTAAGTTCATCTGAGAAAAATTTGCCGCTAAAATAGGTCATTATGATTTAAATATAAAACCGTAGTGTTTTGTGAATTAAAAATAACTTTGCGGCAACCTGTTTTAAAGACATTATATAATGAGTGATCTCTTGCAACAAATAGCTGCTGCCGCGGACTACATCACAAAATCATGGTCCGGGACCCCTGAAGTGGGTATCATATTGGGCAGCGGGTTAGGTAATCTGGCCAGCGATATTACCGACAGTACTGAAATCCCCTACGAAAATATCCCCCATTTCCCCTCTTCTTCAGTAGAAGGTCATAAGGGCCGTCTGATACTGGGAAAGATGAACGGTCGTCCGGTAATAGCTATGGCAGGAAGATTTCACTATTATGAAGGCCTATCCATGCAGCAGGTGACCTTTCCGGTAAGAGTGATGAAGGCCCTTGGCGTACATACGCTGTTGATTTCCAACGCAGCCGGTGGTATGAATAAGGCATTTAAGGTAGGCGACCTGATGATCATCCGGGACCATATCAACCTGCAACCGGAACATCCGCTACGCGGTCCTAATAATAATGCCCTGGGCCCCCGTTTCCCGGATATGAGTGAACCGTATTCAAAAATGCTGATTACCAAAGCAAAAGAAATTGCGCAGGCCAATAACATCCCGGTACATACAGGGGTGTATGTGGGTGTACAGGGTCCTACCTTCGAAACCAGGGCGGAATATATGTACATGCATATCATAGGTGGAGATGCCGTTGGTATGAGTACCGTACCCGAAGTAATAGTAGGCATTCACAGCGGATTAAAAGTATTCGCGATGAGTGTTATTACTGATATCGGCATCCGGGAAGAGGAAAATGTGATCACACACGAAGAGGTGCTGGAAGCAGCAAATGCGGCTGAACCGAAATTAACGCTTATTTTCAGGGAACTGATCAAGGCAATCTAAGTCAAAAGAAGAACGAAGCAGGAAATATATCAAAGGATGAGGTCATTTATTTTAATATGTTGTTTGCTGGTATGTGTACAGCAACTGCAGGCACAGATAGGCCAGCGTTTCGGCAATATGGGCGGCGGTGGCTCTTCCTCCATGCAAAAAGACACCGGTAGCCACAAGCATGACCTGGATACGCTTACCATCACTTACCGCAGACTGGGAGAACCTACCGACTTCAGGCTGGATTCCTCTATTGCTGATTTTAACAGCAGCTTTTTAAAAATCCCGGGCAATTACGTGTTCCTGGGAAATAACGGCGCCCCTGCCCGTAACGTGATGTTTACACCATTCATGAAACCGGGCTTTGATGCAGGCTTCCACATCTTTGATCCTTACGCATTTACCCACGAGAATGCCCGTATTTATACTACCAACCGCCCTTATTCGGAACTGTTGTATATGATTGGTAGTCAGCAGGAACAGCAGATAGGTGTATTGCATACACAAAACCGTACAGACCATTTCAACTTCGGTTTTGAATACAATAAGACCTATGCTCCGGGTTATTTCAGATCACAATCCACTAACCACGACGTATATCGAATTACCGGCCGGTACAGCAGCAGGAATAAACGGTATAATGCATACCTCAGCTATTTTTATAACAAGTTTAACAATGGAGAGAATGGCGGGCTTCGGGTGGGTGACACCATACTGGATAATTCCCGTTACAATAACCGTAAGACCATTGACGTGAACCTGGGTAACTATTCAAATACCACTACAGGGCTGTTCAGCACCACGCTGCCCGTGAAAACATCACAAAGGCAGTCTGGTTTTCTGTTTGTACAGCAGTACGACTGGGGGAAAGGAGATACGATTCACGTGAACGATACTACGGACTACTATAAATTCGACCCTTTCTTCCGTGTACAATATAGTTTCAAGGTAGACAACAGCACTGCATCCTACCTGGATGGACAGCCGGATACTTTTTTCTATACGAAACGCTATAATTGGGGATTCAATGGCGATACCGTCCGGGCGCAGCACGAATGGCGTACCATCTCCAATGATTTCTCCCTCATACAATTCCCGGTGCGTGGTAACCAGGCGCATTTTATCAGTGCAGGAGCCAGGTATGAGAATATCAGGGGCACCTTGCTGGATGCAGGTGTGAACTTCAACAACTTTGTGATACACGGCGAATACCGGAATAAGACGCGCAACCAGAAATGGGATCTCTCTGCCAAAGGTGAATTCTATCTGGCAGGACAAAATTCAGGAGACTACAACGTCACCGGTATGCTGAGCCGTTATCTCAATGAAACACTGGGAAATGTGCATCTCTTCTTCAGTAATACCAACCGCGAGCCCTCGTACGTCTACAAATATTTCAGCAGCACTTACGATAGCTGGTATAACAGCACATTGGGAAAGGAGAACATTACACAATTGCAGTTCTCGGCCGATAACAGGAAGTTGAAGTATAACCTGGCAGTGAATTATTTCCTGATCGAAAACTATACTTACTTCGAAAATTACTATACCAGTACACAGGCGCCTGCACTGTTCAACCTGTTACAGGTCATATTCAGCAAACATTTCCGGTATAAGCATTACAACTGGTATATAGATTTCGCATTTCAGCAGGTACATGGAGATGGCAGGATAAATGTGCCTACCATCTGGACACGCCACAGGCTGGCCTATGAAAACAGGTTGTTTAATAACCTGAACCTGATGACAGGTATTGAAGCAAAATATAATACCTCCTATTATGCAGACGATTACTCTCCTGTAACTGGTCAATTTGTGTATCAGACTACACAGCGCGTGAAGTATTATGCGCCTGATCTGGCAGCGTTTGTTCACTTCAGGATCAAATCATTATCTGCATTTATCAGGGGAGAGAACCTGAATACTTTTTTTGCCAGGAACAACTTTGCTGCACCAGCTTACCCATACAATAACTTCACATTCAGACTGGGTATCCGCTGGTGGTTCATTAACTAACAAAACGTTAACAACTACCTGAAAATACGTGTAGCTGAGACCGTAAACTTCTTTAAATCAAGATATTAAGTCTGTGTTGAGTAAACCGTTTTACTACTGTTAAAAGGCTGCAGTCGTCAGCACACTGCAACCTTCTGGCGTGCTCTTTGTTTAAGTTTGTATAAAGCATTTTAACATGAAGGCGTTTACAGTAGTTATCAACACAGACAGGTATTACGTGAAACCTTTGAACGGTCATTCACCCCGCTTTCTCGTGAAAGTAAATGGGCAGGATGTAGTTTTTGAACATGATATGGACGGCCACGTCAGAGCCGAAGCTACTAAAGCAGCCAGCAT
This sequence comes from Chitinophaga sp. CF418, assembly GCF_900142925.1. GTDB lineage: Bacteria > Bacteroidota > Bacteroidia > Chitinophagales > Chitinophagaceae > Chitinophaga. The sequence continues at coordinate 228,578 of NZ_FRCN01000001.1, read as the reverse complement.
GTCATTATTACTGGGTTTGGCAGACAAAATCGAAGAGAGCGCAGGGATGTAAGCAAATCTGGCAGTAAATTGCTAAATTTGCATCCTCAACATGAAGAGATTTATAACCATATTACTAGCTTTCCTGTATATCACGCTCACCAGTGGGTTCACGGTGAACGCGCATTACTGTATGGGTAAGCTGGCTTCCGTGGATTTTAAATCTCATGCGGACGATGTTTGTAATATGTGCAGCAAACCCGGGAAAAAGGGTAACTGTTGCAAGGATGAATACAAATATTGCAAAGCAGACGTTTCCTCTCATGAAGTTGCCAAAGTGCAGCAAAACAGTGAGCCATCCGTAAAGGCACTCAGCCTGCCGGTGGTCATTGTACCTGTGCCCGCATTAACCATTACCCATCTTACTACAATTAATAATCACGGTCCGCCTGACTGTGAACATACTCCCCTGTACATACAATACTGCACTTATCTGATCTGATCGTACACTTAATAGCCATCTGCTGAACGCAGTAAGCGTACGCAATACATATGTTTATTATCAGGTACAAATCATCAGATCATGAAATCATTCTTTGCAATCATATTCCTGGCCATAGGCCTGCATTTCACCTCTTCCGCACAGATCAAAAAAGCTTCCTTACAAGCCTCGGGCCTAACCTGTGCCATGTGTTCAAGAGCTACCCTGGAAGCACTGAAAACACTCCCCTTTATTGATAAAATAGATACAGACCTGAACAACACCACTTTCCTCTTGTCATTCAAGCCCGGCGCAGCTGTGAACATAGACCAGATCAGGGCTAAAGTGGAAGATGCTGGTTTTTCTGTAGCCAAACTGGTACTGATCGCATCATTTGATAAAGTAGCGGTTGAAAAGGATGCACATATTCAGTATGCTGGCGTGACTTTTCACTTCATTAATGCTAAACAGCAGGTGTTATCCGGTGATCAGCAATTGACTGTAGTAGACAAGGACTTCATATCTGCGAAACAGTTTAAAAAGTTTAGTGCGCAAACCACCATGCCCTGTTATCAGACAGGTATGATGGCGGGTTGTTGTAAACCCGGCGGCCAGACGGTTCCGGCGCGTATTTATCATGTTACCATCTGATTCACCGGGAATAATCTCCAGTAATATTTATAAATGAAAAGAGCCTTATTCTTTATCATTCTCCTTATACCTGCATGGTTGCGTGCACAGGAGTTATATGTCTCTACTGAACCTGCCAGTAATATGCCGGCCAATTCTTTGGGCTTGCGTGTAACCAACCGGTTCTTTAAAATGGAAGCTGAAGGAGTGACAGGTATGCGTATAGAGCCGGAACTGATGTGGGGAATCTCTAAAAAGCTGATGGTACATGTGGCCGGACTGGCTTCTAACCAGATGCAGCCTTCCATTGAATGGGAAGGGGCAAGTATTTATGCCAAATACCGCTTCCTTTCCAAAGACGATGTGCATTCACATTTCCGGATGGCGGCCTATGCGAAGGGTGCCATTATCAATAATCCTTTCGCACCCGTAATGCGGGAGCACATGCGTAAACCTTATAATAATCAGGAACTCGACCTGGAAGGCGGCGCCTCCGGTGTTGCCGGCGGTATTATCGCCACACAGTTGCTGCATAAGCTGGCGCTTTCTGCCACAGTGGGGTATAACAGGTTTATGAACAATACCAAAGACAAGCGGCCGGATGATATGCCTGCCAACGCTGTAAACTACAGTTTATCAGCAGGTTATTTGCTGCTGCCACGGAGTTATCGCAGCTATGAGCAGACCAACCTGAACCTCTACATTGAATTTTTGGGTAAAGCCAATACAGACGCGTTGAGCCGGAGTCAGTATTTGGATATAGCTCCAGCTATCCAGTTTATTTTTAATAGCACCACGCGATTGGATTTTTCTTACCGTACACAATTATTTGGTGACATGTCTCGCAATGTATTTAATACCTTTACATTACGGTTCGAGCACAATATTTTTAATATTTCAACAAAAAGAAAATGAAGAAGGCATTGATAACAGTACTTCGGTTTATCCAGTCACTGTTTGTGAAGAAGAATTGTTGTAAATAACTATTCCAATCTATTAGTAAATTGTTGCTCTTCCTGAGGTTTCCGCAAGGAAACCTGAAAAAGGTGTATCGTATTTTCGATACACCTTTTTATTTTTCGTTCCCCCTCTAACGCCAAACAATATATTTTCCAAAATTTGTATATAGCAAATGCCTATCTTTAACCCATTGTTATCGCCAATGAAGTATAGGTTTCTAAGGGACAATTTGACTATTGTAATTGTATTGTTTTCATTGTTTGCCTGCCACAGAAAGCGGGTGCTCCGGGATAAAGAAATTGTAAAGGATGTACGGCAGCTAAGTGAGGTGATTCCGGAAAATATAGCAGAACGTCTTGAATACATTGTGGACAATGAAGATGTCATGGAGGATAGTGTACCAGCGCTGCGTAGCGGGGCACTGACTTATTTCTATCAGCAGACCAGCAACAATCCCGTATGGTCCACGGAAGGTGTGCTTGATCCCCAGGCAGATTCCCTGTTTTTTTATGTGTCTCATGCTGATGAATCCGGACTGAATCCGGCCGTATATCACAATGTGGCGCTGACACAGGCCATGAAACGCCTCAGGGAAGACGATGCTGCTAAAAAAGACGCTGCACTCTGGGCTCAGGTGGATGTGCTGATGACAGACGCTTTTATGAAGATGGTTACTCATCTGCGCTTTGGGGTCGCTCCGAGGGATAGTATCACTTTACGCCGGGATTCCGTTTATTCAGATACCCTGCTGGCCAATTACCTGACCTCTGCTCTGCACCAGCATATAGTCGGGGCCACCTTACGATGGCAGGAGCCGCAGCACCAGGGATACCAGCTGCTGAAATCAGCCTGGATCAACTTTAAGGGAAAATATAGTGACATGAAATGGGATTCTGTGCCCACTTCATACACCGATACGCCGGCCTACCGGCAACTATTGATCAACCGGCTGGTACAAAGTGCTCACCTGGATACCTCCGGCGGACATAGCACCGATACGGCGCTCCTGAAGAAAGGTATCCGCGCCTTTCAGAAAGAATTTAACATGTATGAAGATGGTCAGGCCGGCAAAAAAACTGTCCAGGCGCTGAATAAGACCTTCCGCGACTGGAGTGCCCAGGTGGCCGTGAATATGGACCGCTGGCGTAAACTGCCTGATACCCTTCCCCAGCGCTTCATCCTGGTGAATGTGCCTGGTTACAGAATGGAACTGTGGGATAGCGGAACAGTAGTGCTGACATCAAAGATCATTGTAGGTGCGCCGCGTACACGTACGCCTATGCTCAATTCCCGCATGACCAATTTCATCATGTATCCCTACTGGCGGGTACCATTCAGCATCACGATCAAAGAAATGCTGCCTGCTATCAAGAGGGACAGAGCCTACCTTGCTAAAAAGAGCCTGGAGATCATTGACAGGGACGGGAATGCCATCAATCCTGATAGCGTGAACTGGGACCGCATGAGCAGAAACTACTTCCCATATGTACTCCGCCAGATGGATGGATTGGAAAACTCACTGGGTATCATGAAGTTCAACTTTATGAACAAGTATTCGGTATATCTCCACGATACGAACAACAGGGGCCTTTTCTCCAATGCCTACAGAGCGCTTAGCCATGGCTGCGTGCGTGTACAGCAATGGGATAGTCTGGCGATGTACCTCACAAAAGATGATGCCCGCCACCCGCGCGACAGCATGCGTATGTGGCTGGCGAACGGGAATAAGAAGCAGATCGATATACAGCGTTCAGTGCCTATTTACCTGCGATACTTTTCAGCAGAAGGAAGGGAGGGACGTATTGTATTCCATGAGGATATCTACGGAGAAGATAAGGTACTGCGGAAGATAATGGGGCTGTAGGGTTTATTTGATTTCCGTACCTTTGCCTCCATGTCTGACAATCTATCTGTGGCAGAAAAGGTAAAAGCAGGAATGCCTGTTTTTTATAATAATACACCGCCCGATTTCAATGTGGCGTACTATGAAGTGAGGAGTGTTTCCATCTCGCTGCCTTATCACCGGCGCGACTATTTCAAGATCTGGATCATTATTGGTAACAGCAGGTTGCATTTTGCCGACAAGACTATTGATATTGACAGACAGCGACCAGCCATCGTATTCTCCAATCCTTTAGTGCCTTATTCCTTTGAAACGGAAGACGACGAACGTTGCGGGTACTGGTGTGTTTTTACGGAAGAATTCTTCCGGACCAAAGACAGAAATGAAAGCCTGCAGGAATCTCCATTGTTCAGGATAGGAGGGGATAACGTGTTCTATCCGGACGAAGAACAACTGGCTACGTTCCGCCATTTATATGACAGGATGATCGCTGAAATGAGCACTGATTATGTTCATAAATATGATATGATCAGAAGTTACATCAACCTCATTATCCATGAGGCAATGAAAATGCAGCCAGCCATGAACGCCGCCAGGCATAAAAATGCCAGTGAAAGGATCACTAACCTGTTCATAGAACTACTGGAACGACAGTTCCCTATTGAATCTCCCCGGCGTACATTGGTGCTCAGAAGAGCAGGCGACTATGCCGCGGCGCTTTCCGTACATGTGAATCATCTGAACTTTGCGGTAAAGGAGATCACCGGCAAATCTACTACCACACATATCACAGACAGGTTACTTAATGAAGCCAAAGCCCTGCTGAAACATACCGATTGGAGTATAGCGGATATCGCCTACAGTCTTGGCTTTGAATATCCGAACCACTTTAATAACTTTTTCAAAAAGAATACCAATACCACCCCGCTCACATTTAGGAAATGAAGCGCCATTCATAGTAGCCCTTCCATTACGATATTCTACCCTGTTGCTATTTGATTTTTGTATTTTTTTCTTTGATCACGGCTCTTTTCCGGTACCGGTGTGGGATACCTTTGCGCGGTAAACATTTAAATAAATCGCATGAAGTATAAAGTATTGGGAAACACAGGACTGACGGTGTCCAGCTTATGCCTTGGCACCATGACGTTTGGAGGAAAGGGGATATATCAGGTGGTAGGTACACTGGGCCAATCTGCCGTGGATGAATTGTTCAAACGTGCAGTGGACGCCGGTATCAACTTTATAGATACCGCTAATGTATACTCAGAAGGAATGTCGGAAGAGCTGACAGGACAGGCTATCCGGAACCTGGGTCTAAAGCGGGATGACCTGGTGATTGCCACCAAGGTTTGTGCTGCCATGGGCCCTGGTGTGAATGACAAAGGGCTCTCCCGCAAACATATTATGCAGCAGGTGGAAGCAAGCCTGAAGCGGCTGAATACTGACTATATCGATCTTTACCAGGCGCATGCCTATGACCCGGTGGTACCACTGGAAGAGACATTAAGAGCTATGGACGATCTGGTCACCAGTGGGAAGGTGCGCTATATTGGGGCAAGCAACAACGCCGCCTGGCATCTGATGAAGGCACTTGCTTGTGCTGAAAAGCATAACCTGCAGCCATATATCTCCATGCAGTCTCACTATTCCATTGCTACCCGTGAACTGGAAAGGGAAGTGATCCCGGCACTGACAGACCAGCAGGTCGGTTTGATGGTCTGGAGCCCTTTATGCGCAGGCTTGCTGAGTGGTAAGTATAAGAGAAATGGAGAATCGACTGAGGCCGGCCGGTATAAACAATATTCCTTTATTCCTGTGGATACAGAACGTGCGTTTAACATCCTGGATGTGTTGGAGGTAATGGCTGTTGAGAAAGGAGCGACTGTTGCACAGCTTTCGCTGGCATGGCTGCTGCATCAACCTGCTGTGACAAGTGTGATAGTAGGAGCAAACAAGTTATCCCAGCTGGATGATAATCTGCAGTCTGTAAATGTTCAGTTTACATCCGAAGAACTGCAGCGACTTGATGAAGTGAGCAAACTGCCGGTGGAATATCCTAACTGGATTTTTGATTGGAGGAACAGATAAAAACGGCTATAGGCAACGGTGTCAATCAGGAGCAAATCGAAAACTTTGGAAGAAAGGAATATGCGTGGCAACAAAACGCGATCGGCTCCGTAGGTGCCGTGTGTTTGTAACGCGGGGTGATAACCCCGGAGCCAAAATAACAAGGTCCCCGCATGTGCAGGGACCTTGTGTTTATATCAGTATTACGTACGTGAACTTACTTTTTCAGTTTCGCTTTCAGCGCGTTATCCAGTTCCTGGAGGAACTCTTCAGTGTAAAGATAATGCTTTCCGTGCTCAACTTTGTTACCGTGTATACAAACAGCCAGATCTTTTGTCATTTTGCCGCTTTCTACTGTTTCAACGCAAACAGCTTCCAGTGCATGACAGAAGTCGATCAGCTGCTGGTTTTTGTCCAGACGGCCACGGAATTCCAGACCACGGGTCCATGCGAAGATAGACGCGATAGGGTTGGTAGAAGTTGGCTTACCAGCCTGGTGGTCGCGGTAGTGACGGGTTACAGTGCCGTGTGCAGCTTCTGCTTCCATTACAGTACCATCAGGAGTTACCAGGGTGGAAGTCATCAGACCCAGTGAACCGAAGCCTTGTGCAACGGTATCAGACTGAACGTCACCATCGTAGTTCTTACAAGCCCATACGAAGTTACCATTCCATTTCAGTGCGCTGGCCACCATGTCATCGATCAGACGGTGCTCATAGGTCAGGCCATTCTTCTGGAATTCAGCTTTGAATTCGTTCTGGTAGATCTCTTCGAAAATGTCTTTGAAACGGCCATCGTATTTTTTCAGGATGGTGTTCTTAGTACTCAGGTACAGCGGCCATTTTTTGATCAGCGCCTGGTTGAAACAAGCACGTGCAAATCCTTTGATAGACTCGTCAGTGTTGTACATAGCCAGGGCAACGCCGTCGCCTTTGAAGTTGAATACTTCGTGCTCGATCACTTCACCGTTTTCGCCTTCGAACTTGATGGTCAGTTTACCTTTACCTTTGGTTACGAAGTCAGTAGCGCGGTACTGGTCGCCGAAAGCGTGACGGCCGATGCAGATAGGAGCAGTCCAGTTAGGCACCAGGCGTGGAACGTTCTGGGTTACGATTGGCTCACGGAATACAGTACCGTCAAGGATGTTACGGATAGTTCCGTTTGGAGACTTCCACATCTGTTTCAGCTTGAATTCCTTCACACGCTCTTCATCAGGAGTGATGGTAGCGCATTTAATACCAACACCTACTTCCTTGATAGCATTAGCAGCATCAATGGTCACCTGGTCATTGGTAGCATCACGATGTTCCATGCCAAGGTCAAAGTATTTGATATCAACATCCAGGTAAGGAAGGATCAGTTTATCTTTAATGAATTTCCAGATGATTCGAGTCATCTCATCTCCATCCAGTTCAACCACCGGGTTGGCGACTTTGATTTTTTCTGCCATTTCGACTTTGATTTTTAATTAGATACGAGTGTTCATGTGATAATCGTGAAATATACGATAACCGGGTATAATTTACAAGTTCCGCTTCTCATGGGTTGGCATTGCAACAATTCTTTGACAAAAAAATGAATTATCACTGTCTACCAACGCCTTGAAAAGCGGAACTATATGTCTTTGTGTATATCCTGTAGGGTTACAGGTGTTTGATCACTTCATCTGCAAATTCACTGGTTTTTACCAGTGTGGCATCGTCCATCAGCTTGTAGAAGTCAATGGTCACACGTTTACGTGCGATCGCTGTGCTGAGGCCGTGTGTAATAATATCCGCAGCCTCTTTCCAGCCCATGTATTCCAGCATCATTACGCCGCTGAGGATAACGGAGCTGGGGTTCATAGTATCTGTATTGGCGAAGCGTGGTGCAGTACCGTGGGTGGCTTCAAATACAGCATGGCCGGTCAGATAGTTGATATTGGCGCCCGGAGCGATACCGATACCGCCTACTGCAGCAGCAAGCGCATCGGAGATATAGTCGCCGTTCAGGTTCAGGGTAGCTACTACAGAGTAGTCCTGTGGCGCCAGGAGGATCTGCTGAAGGAAGTTATCCGCGATAACGTCTTTCACGATCAGTTTTTTATGTGCGATGGCTACATTCAGTTCTTTGTTGGCCTCTTCTTCACCGCTGGCTTTTTTGGTAGCTTCCCACTGTTCCCAGGTGTATACCTGGTCGCCGAATTCACGCACCGCCAGTTCATAACCCCAGTTTTTGAAGCCGCCTTCGGTGAATTTCATGATATTCCCTTTGTGTACCAGGGTCAGGGAAGGTAGTTTCTGTTCCAGCGCATATTTCAGTGCCGCACGTACCAGCCTTTCAGTACCTTCTTTGGACACAGGCTTGATACCCAGGGAAGAGGTTTCCGGGAAACGGATCTTCTTCACACCCATTTCGTTCTGCAGGAAGTTCAGGAGCTTTTCAGCCTCTGGTGTTCCGTACATATATTCTATACCAGCATAAATATCTTCGGTGTTCTCGCGGAAGATCACCATGTCTACCCTTTCAGGATGTTTAACCGGAGAAGGTACTTTATCAAACCAACGTACAGGGCGTACACATGCATAAAGGTCCAGTTCCTGGCGCATTGCCACATTCAGGGAGCGGATACCACCACCTACCGGTGTGGACAATGGTCCCTTGATGGATACCAGGTACTCTTTAAATGCATCCAGTGTTGCTTTTGGCAGCCATTCGCCTGTCTGCTGAAAGGCTTTCTCCCCAGCCAGCACCTCTTTCCATTCTATCTTTCTTTTTCCACCATAGGCTTTTTCAACAGCTGCGTCAAATACACGCACACTCGCCCGCCAGATATCAGGTCCTATTCCGTCACCTTCAATGAATGGAATAATGGGATGATTAGGCACCTGTAACTGGCCATTGGTCATTGATATTTTTTCTGCCGGCATAAAACAGTTTCTTTACGAGTTTCGTAATTTAATTAACGAGCGCAAAGGTACGGAATCCACACATCTTATGGGCCACTATATATGTTCTATGGTCTTTTTCTTATTTTTAACTGCAAAAAAAGAAGAGATCCCTATGATACCGGTTATTCACACCGCCCAGGACACTGCTGTCAGCAATTTTACCTATCTGGCCCTGGGAGATAGTTATACAATCGGAGAAAGTGTGCCGGAAGAGCACCGTTTCCCCGTACAGACAGCCAGACTGCTGGCTGCAAAAGGTATTACCATCGCCCCTCCCCGCATTATTGCCAAAACGGGATGGACAACCGATGAACTGGAAGCAGCTGTCAACGAGGCCGCTATTACCGATACCTTCAGTGTCGTGACCCTGCTCATTGGGGTGAACAACCAATACCGTGGCCGCAGTATAGCAGAATACAAGACCGAATTTACCCGCCTGCTGAAACAGGCCATCCAGTTTGCCGGTGGGCACTCCGACAGGGTGGTGGTCCTGTCCATTCCGGACTGGGGAGTCGTTCCTTTTGCTGAAGGCCGCGACAGGCAACAGATCGGCGATGAAATAGATGCTTTTAACGCCGCCAATAAGACCATTGCAAAGAAACTCCGGGTGCACTACCTTGATATTACCCCCGACAGCCGGGAAGCCGCCGGAGATCCCAGCCTGGTGGCCAGCGACGGCCTGCATTACTCCGGCAAGGAAATGGCCATCTGGGCCGGTAAATTAGCCGGTATAATGGAGGCCATCCTGCAATGATCATTTTTACCGCCTTTTTCATGCCCTTTACCGGGAATGAGGAACCTGTTAGCCTAAATAGGCTTTCATAACCCGCAGGCTCTTCCTAAGTTTGTACCGTAAATGTTAAATATCATATGGATAACCAAGAATATACGAAAGACGAAAGACGGGCGGAAAGGAGAGCCGGAAGACAGCAGAGAAGAGCTGAGAGAAATGAAGGCTATAAATTCGGCAAAGGCATCATCTTTTTACTGATCGGTATTTTCCTCTTTGTAAGAACCCTTGATCCAAATGTCCCTGAGTGGGTATTTTCCTGGCAGACATTACTGATTACCATAGGCGTCGTTGCTCTGGTAATGAGCAATTTCAAGAACTGGGGCGGTTTGATCATGATACTCGTAGGCACCATTTTTATGATAAAAGAATATGTGTATCTCTCATACGATATCACCCGTTTTATATGGCCAGCCGTATTCACGGTGGTCGGCCTCGCGCTGATCTTCGGGAAAAGACAGGAATCTACTATGAAGGACCGGCGGGTACTGCCTCCCACTACCAGTGGAGAAGATTATATTGACTCCTCCGTTATTTTCAGCGGCGAGAACAGGGTAGTCGTATCCAAACAATTCAAGGGTGGGAAGGTCGTAGCCATTTTCGGGGGCGCTGACTTTAACATGATACAGGCCGACTTCCAGGACCGTATTGAATTTGATGCCACCTGCATTTTCGGCGGTATTGAACTGATCGTTCCTGCCAATTGGGATGTACGCCTGGAATTGCAGACTATCATGGGCGGTGTGGAAGACAAACGCCCTGTAGAACTGCTGGCCAACAATTCCGACAAGATCTTCGTGATCAAAGGCATCTGCATCTTCGGCGGAATTGAGATTAAAAACTATATCTGATTAACTTTATTTCATCCTCTAATAATCATATTTTATGCAATGGTTTGTAGCCAAGATCGTTTACCAGATCATCACCGGAACAGGAGACCATAATCCACAGTTTGACGAACAATTACGACTGATTAGTGCAAATACACGTGATGAAGCCTGGAAACGTGCAAGCGAAATAGGAGTACATGAACAATATGCCTTCAGGAATCAAAGACAGGAACTGGTAGAATGGCGCTTTATCAGCGTACCGGAAGTGAATGTACTGGACAACCTGGGGGATGGTATGGAACTCTATTCCCGTATTGAAGAACCAGGAGATGCCAAGGCATATATTTCCTGGATGCAGGTAAAAGCGAATCACCTGAAAGGACAGCACCTGCTGGACGTTCACGCTTAATTATTTAAACTTTATTCCGAGTCTTTGGCAAATCCACTACTGGCAAACAAATCTTTCAGATGGGCTTTAATAGGAGCAACCTATGTGTTTACCATCCTGCATGCCTACCTGTTGATATGCTGGTTTAACATCAGCGACAGTATAGCATGGACAGACAGCGTGGTGCACAATGTGTTGCTGGCGGTGACAGGCGTAGCTGTTTGTTTCAGTATGTCGCACTACCGGCCTGCAAAAGCGAAGTACCTTTTCCTGCTGGTCTACTGCACAGGACTTACCATCGTATGGGAAACATTCAGCTACTGTATCCTGTATCATATTTTTGATTCAGCAACTTATTATCAGACCTGGATGATCACCGCGATCCCCATACGCTTTATCATAGGCTGGCTGGTGATCACCGCGCTGGGTTTCAAAAACGTGATGTGGTACGGTATGGAAGACCAGCGGGAAGAGCTGGCACGTAAAGAAGCTACAGAGCGGATGGCAAGAGAAGCGGAATTGTATAAACTGAGACAACAGCTGCAACCGCACTTCCTGTTTAACAGCCTGAACTCTATCAATGCGTTGATCGCTTTACGTCCGCAGCAGGCAAGGGAAATGGTGCTGAAGCTGAGCGATTTTCTGCGGGGTACGCTCAAACGCGAAGACCAGCAATGGATCTTTCTGCCGGAGGAATTACAGTATCTGCAGTTATATCTTGATATTGAAAAAGTGCGTTTTGGTCACCGTTTATCTACAGAAATTACTGCGGATGATAATACGGTACGTTTAATGCTCCCGCCGATGCTCCTGCAGCCCGTCGTGGAGAATGCCATCAAGTACGGACTATACGATACAACAGAATCTATTACAATTTCAATTGCAGCATGGCAGACAGATGACATGCTCTATATACAGGTGAAGAACCCTTTTGATCCTGAACTGCAAACACACGCCGGTACAGGATTCGGACTCTCATCTATCGAACGGCGGCTCTATCTGTTATTTGGCAGAAAAGACCTGCTGGAAGTAAAAGCAAACGGAAACATTTTTACTACCCTGATTAAAGTGCCACAACTATATGATAAAAGCAGTAATAATTGATGATGAGCCCCTGGCGCGTGAGATAGTGAAGGAATACCTGCAGTCCTTTCCGCAGGTACAACTGATGCAGGAATGTGGAGATGGATTTGAAGGGTTGAAGGCCATACAGCAGCAACAGCCGGATATTATCTTCCTTGATGTACAGATGCCTAAAATTAATGGCTTTGAAATGCTGGAACTGGTGGAAGAACTGCCTGCTGTTATATTCACTACCGCATTCGAGGAACACGCTATCCGCGCTTTCGAAGTGAATGCCATAGACTATCTGCTGAAACCATTTTCAAAAGAACGCTTTGATAAAGCAGTACAGAAATGGCTGGACCGCCGTGCAGCCGATGAACTGCAGCAAACGGCAGCTGTGCTGGAAACTGCGGCTACATCACCATTACAGAGCAATAGGGTAGTGGTGAAGATCAGTGGTAAGATCAAGATCATTCCGGTGCAGGATATCCACTACCTGGAAGCTGCGGATGATTATGTAAAAATAGTGACACCGGAAGGAACTTTCCTGAAGAACAAAACTATGCAGTTCTTCGAGAAATCGCTGGACCCGCAACAGTTTGCGCGTGTACACCGTTCCTATATGCTGAACATCAACCAGGTGACGCGTATTGAACCTTATGAAAAGGAAAACCACCTGGCCATTTTAAAGACCGGCGCTAAAGTACCGGTAAGCAAGACAGGATATCCAAGGCTGAAAGCAGCGCTGGGATTATAAGATATATTGCTTTTTTCAGGAGAAGAGGGAGAGATGCTTGTCATCTTTCCCTTTCTTTTTTATTGTACAACCAATACTGGTATGCGTACTTTATGTCTCACCTGGTTGGTCGTTTCCCCATAGATCCAGTCTTTAATACCGGTATGTCCATGGCCGCCCAGCACCAGGAAATCAGCTTCTTCTTCCTTCACGATCCTCACAATTTCTTCCGCACGATGCCGGTAGCCCAGTAAGCCTTTAGCCCTGATATTCCTTGCATGTAGTAAGGAGATGTAAGCCTGCATCTGCTCTTTGTCTTTCCTCGTTTCAAAGTCGTCAGACTCTCTTCCAAGGTATCTCGCAGAGGCGCTTTCAACAACATGTATAAGCAGGTATTCCGTCATCGGATTTCCATGCGCCAATGCATTGGAGATGATCCTTTCATCGTCCCTGCTGAAGTCCAGCGCCAGTGCGATACGATTATATACCGGCGGCTGAATATCTCCCAGTGAGAAGTCAGGCGTGGTATGAATGCGTGCAGATGCTTTCTGTTGATAACGGCTGATAAGCGGATAAGCTATCGTAATAGCAATAAGCGCCAGGAAACCCAGGCCTGCAGCAATGATCAGTATATCTATCCAGATGTTGCCATTGTTGCTGATATACTTTGCCGCTTCTGTATACACCATGCGGGTGTTGAGGTAAACCAGCAAAGCGGTGATGACCCAGCTGATCACTTTTACCAGCGGACCAACAGCATAACTGCCCATGGTCTTTTTATCGCTCACAAAATGTATAAGGGGGATAATGGCAAAGCCCAGTTGTAAACTTAATAGCACCTGGCTGAATACCAGCAGTTCACCCACTTTCTCCGGACCGGCGATCAGGATCACAAACAAAGCCGGAATGATAGCCAGCAATCGTGTAAGAAGGCGGCGCAGCCAGGGATTGATACGCAGCCGCAGATAACCTTCCATCACGATCTGTCCTGCCAGTGTACCCGTTACGGTGGAGCTCTGCCCGGCGGCAATCAGCGCGATCGCAAAGAGGGTAGGGGCCCATTTGTTACCTAACAAGCCTTCCAGCAGCTGATGTGCATCCTGGATCTCGGCAACGTCTGTCCGGCCGGTTTTGAAGAATACAGTCGCCGCCAGTATCAGGATGGCCGCATTCACAAAGAAGGCCAGGTTCAGCGCCACGGCACTGTCTATAAAGTTAAGCTTCAGCGCCTGCCGGATGCCCTTTTCATCACGCTTGATCTTACGGGTCTGTACCAGCGCTGAGTGCAGGTAAAGGTTATGCGGCATAACGGTAGCCCCTATGATACCGATTGCAATATATAACGCAGCATTATCGGGGATGGTAGGTACAAAACCTGTCACTACTTCACCCATCACTGGTTTGGCCATCACCAGTTCCACCAGGAAGGAGGCGCCTACTATAGCTACCAGGGTAATAATAAAGGCTTCCATCTTCCGGATACCATAACGTTGCAAGATCAGCAGCAGGAAGGTGTCCAGCACGGTGATGCTCACACCCCATTGCAGGGGTAGGCCCGTGAGCAGTTGTATACCGATGGCCATACCCAGCACTTCTGCCAGGTCTGTGGCTGCAATGGCCACTTCGGCCAGTATGTATAAAATGAAATTGACGCCGGCGGGATAGGTTTCGCGGTTGGCCTGCGCCAGGTCCCTTCCGCGTACGATACCGAGACGGGCGCTCAGCGATTGCAGCAGCAGCGCCATGAGGTTACTCATTAAGAGCACCCACAACAATTTATAACCATATTGGCTTCCGCCTGCCAGGTCTGTGGCCCAGTTGCCGGGGTCCATATATCCGACGCTGACGAGGTATGCAGGACCGAAAAATGCCAGTAGTTTGCGCCAGCGGCTCGTGCTGGGCACAGTAGTGTCTACACTTTGATGAACTTCGCCTAACGATGTGTGCTGATGATTCATATGTTAGCTGTTATGCAGTCGCAGACCTCTGCCGGTTGTCCCTTGTACAATGTGTCAGGAGTGACCTGTATGCGTGTTAATGAACCGGATGTATTGTCTGCCGACTGCTTATATCGGTTTGACCATTATATTTTTTGACACCTGCTCACTGATGGTAAAGGCAGGCTGATTACGGATCTTCAGTTCGATAGAGTTGTCAAACTCATACCGTTCTATTACATCCAGTTGTGTCCCTAAACGGATACCTTTGGCATTCAGGAATTCCAGTAGCGCGGTCGACTTGTCAGAAACGGCCACTACTTCCAGTCTTTTAGCCTTGGTTTTATGCAAAGGTGTATGTGCGCGGGGCTTGCCCATTTTACCCTGGGCGTCAGGAATAGGATCGCCATGAGGATCTATCTGTGGGTTACCCAGGAACTCGCTGAGGCGGTTGGTCATCTTTTCACTGCGTACATGCTCCAGCTCTTCCGCCAGCTCATGTACCTCCTCCCAGCTGAATGCTAATTTATCTACCAGGAAGCATTCCCATAGGCGATGCCGGCGGATAATGGATAATGCCGCCTTTTTTCCGTCCGCAGTCAGGTTGATCCCCTGGTATTTTTCGTATTCGATGAGTTTCTTTTCCTTTAGTTTTTTTGCCATATCGGTAACCGATGCAGGCTTGGTGTCCAGTTCGCTGGCGAGTGCGTTGGTCGAAACCGCTTCCTGTCCCTCTTCTTCCAGTTTATAAATTGACTTGATGTAATTCTCCTCAGCAATCGACAAATTCATAATTCCTTAAAATAAAGTTTAGGTAAATCTAAATAAAAGGTGTGAGAATTACAAATGCAACGGTCCGGGCGGTACCCTTATTTTGATCATATCATTTTTTTCTCTAACTTTTCGGCCATAATAAACAAGCATATACGCATGAATAAGCTCGTGTTAGCGCTGTTGACTATCGGTTTACTGGCCGGTTGTGGATCAAAAAAGAAGAATTCAGGAAAAGATGCCTTTACGTTTGAAGATTTCCGTCATTTATTTACACAGGGAAAACTGCCCTACAAGCTAACCCCGGAAACTTTACGGGAGAAATCATCCGATTCTGCTGCTATCCCGCCGGAATTAATGAAACAGTTCCTGGTAGATACATTGGGTAAATCTGACTTTCCTGAAGGAACCGTTATCAGGTTCTACCCGCTGGCTGTTATAGATGGTGCTGCCGTGAATTACTTTGTGGTAAAAGCAGCGGGTAAAGCAACAAACACGGCTTACATATGCTTCCTTGACAAAAAAGGTCATTACCTGGATCGGCTGACTGTTGCAAAGGTGGACGACAAAAGAGACCAGCATTATTTTTCCATAGATACCCGTCAGGTCATCAAGATCACTAATGAAAGTGAACTGAGTCCGGGACATACGGCTATCAGGGAAGACTTTTATGGTGTTGCAGAGGATGGAAAGACAACGCTGATCATGACGAACACCAGTGGAGACGCTACTGCGAGTCAGATCTTTAACCCGATTGATACATTATCTGCAAAGCATAAACTATCCGGCGACTATCTTTCCGGCGAAACCAGCATTGTATCTATCCGTGACGGAGAAGATCCGAAATCATTCCTGTTCTTTATCTCCTTCTCAAAAGATAAGACAGGTTGTAAAGGTGAATTGTCCGGAACAGGGCATTTCACAGGTGCTAATAAAGGTGAATACAAAGACAAGGAAACATCCTGTGGTATTGCTTTCCAATTTGCTTCCGGTAAGGTGAGCATCAAGGAAATAGGAGGATGCGGTGCTTACAGGGGCGTGCGTTGTTTCTTTGAAGGAAGTTATAGCAAGAAAAAGTAAGTACGATCAGGTATAAAAATGGACTCCGCTTCGTGTATAATGGAGCGGAGTTTTTTTATTGAGATTTTTTGATGATGCTGAGGAAGTCCTCACGGGCGATCATTCTTGCTCCCAGTGAAGCCAGATGGCCAGTATAAACCTGGCAGTCTATCATTTCCAGTCCCTGTTCCTTTGCATATTGTACAAAGGTGATAAAGGCCGCCTTAGAAGCATTGCTGACGCGGGCAAACATAGACTCACCAAAGAAACAGTCTCCAAGCTGTATGCCGTAGAAACCGCCTACCAACTTATCCTGCTGCCAGCATTCTATGGAATGTGCATAACCGGCTTCATGTAATGTAGTATAGGCTTTTTCCACTTCCGGTGTGATCCAGGTGCCATCCTGACCGGGCCGGGGCGACTCTTTACATCCCCTGATCACTCCGCGGAAATCCTTATTGATGGTAAATGTGAATACGCCCTTCTTCAGCACCTGTTTCATGCTGGCGGAGATCTTCAGTTCATCAGGAAATAATACGAATCTTGGATCGGGGCACCACCAGAGGATGGGTGGCTCATTATACCAGGGGAAAATACCTTCACTGTAAGCCAGCAGTAATCTGTCGGGCGACAGATCCCCACCATAGGCCAGCAGTCCATCCGGTTCCGCCAGGTCAACAGGTGGGAAAATCAAATCATTGCTAAGTTGAAATACCGGCATTAGCTTTCTACCGCTTCTTCAAGAGTAGCGCTGATGCCCCTGTCGAGCAGCGCTTCACACATAGGGCGAAGACGGGAGAATTCACCTTGCTTCACGGCATATTTGCCATTGTGGTGAATGATCAAAGCACATTGTTCAGCCTGTTCAGGGGAATGGTCACACACTTCAATCAAAGATTGAATCACCCAGTCAAAGGTGTTGACCTCATCATTCCATACAATGAGGCTGAAAGGGAACTGCTCATCTTCAGCCACCAATACATCTTCCCATTCTTTTGTTTGCGTGCCTGTTTGCTTACGCTGGCTCATAATCCGGTAGAAACTTTACACAAAACTACGGCTAATAATCGTTAAATTAAATAGGAAAGTTTTAAACTGATGCTACAGCAGGGAATTTGAAAATCATGTGTTTAACATAATAGGTAGGCATTGGCTGATAATTGTTATTATTGTGGTCACTAGAAGCGTAGGTTATGAATGTATTGAACGGCACTAAATTGTTGATGGATATTAGTTTACCGTTAAAAGATCCAGTTCCCATTTTCTCTTTGGTATTGTTTATCATCCTATTAGCCCCTATCATACTCCGTAAGTTCCGTATTCCGAGTATTATAGGTCTGATACTGGCGGGGATGGCTATTGGCGACCATGGGTTCAAGATCATTGAGAAGGGGAGTATTGACCTGTTTGGAAAGGCCGGTTTACTCTACATCATGTTCCTTGCCGGCCTGGAGCTGGATATGACTGAGTTCAGGAAGAACCGTAACCGCAGTCTCGTCTTTGGCGCATTTACCTTTTTCATTCCGCTTATTTTAGGATATCTTATCTGCACTTACCTGCTGCACTTCAATTTCATGGCTTCCTTGCTGGTATCCAGTATGTTTTCTACGCATACACTGGTGGCGTACCCATTGGCCAGCCGTTTGGGCATCACCAAAAATGAAGCTGTCACCGTAGCTGTAGGAGGCACTATTATTACCGATACAGCTGTACTGGTGATACTTGCGGTCATTACCGGTGCCGCGGCGGGCAACCTGAATACGCATTTCTGGGTACGCCTATCTGTATCCCTCGTTGTGTTTGGCGCTATTATACTCTGGATATTCCCGTTGATAGGGCGTTGGTTCTTCAAAAAGATCAAAGACGATAAAACATCCCACTTCATCTTCGTACTGGCGCTGGTATTTCTGTCAGCCTTCCTGGCTGAACTGGCAGGTGTGGAAGGTATCATCGGCGCTTTCCTGGCAGGCCTTGCCCTGAACCAGCTGATACCGCACACTTCCCCGCTCATGAATAGGATAGAGTTCACAGGCAATGCCCTGTTCATTCCCTTCTTTCTGATCAGCGTAGGGATGTTGGTAGACCTGCGGGTATTGCTGAAAGGCCCCGAAGCCCTGATGATAGCAGGTGTGCTTACAGTGATGGCGCTGGTCAGCAAATGGTGCGCAGCATTCTTTACACAACTTTCATTTGGTTATACGCCTACACAACGTAATGTAATATTCGGATTGAGCGGTTCACATGCTGCCGCTACGATCGCTGTGATACTGATAGGGTTCAACATGGGCATCATCAATGAGAATGTGCTGAACGGTACCGTGGTGCTGATCCTGGTTACCTGCCTGGTAAGTTCTTTCGTAACAGAAAGTGCAGGCCGTAAACTGGCTATTGTGGAAGCAGAGCGGAAACCTGTGGAGGAAGAGATGCCCGAAAGATTGCTGGTGCCTATTTCCCGGCAGGGACATATGGAATCGCTGCTGGATTTTGCCCTGATGATCAAAGATCCCGATGCCAATACGCCCATTTATCCGCTGGCCGTAGTACAGGATGGTGAAGAGGCAAAACAGAAGGTGGCGCTTACCGGCAAGATCATGGAGGCAGCTGTTATGTACGCGGGGGCTACAGAAAGTAGAGTGCAGGCCGTAACGCGAATTGACCTGAACGTTTCTGATGGTATTGCACGCGCTGCAAAAGAACTGATGATCACGGATGTAGTGCTGGGCTGGACAGATAAAACCACTACAACAGAGCGCCTCTTTGGCTCTATCTTCGGTACAACGCTCGACAACGTATTACAGAGTGTGTGGGAGAACATCTATGTGTGCGATTTCCACTATCCGCTGAACGCCACCCGTAAACTGGTGCTGGTCATGCCTAAGAATGCTGAATATGAAATAGGCTTTCTGCATTATATACAAAAGGTTTTCCTGCTCAGTAAGCAGATAGGAGCGAGGTTGCTGTTGTGTTGTTGTGCCAAAACACAATCCGCTGTAGAAGCCTATCTGCAACAGTTTAAACTGAGTATAGAAATTACCTTCAAACAATTCAGCAACATCGAAGAGCTGTTGAAGCTTGAAAAGGATATCACCAAAAATGATCTCCTCATGGTGGTAGCTGCCCGTAAAGGAACACTCTCTCATCATCCTTACATGGATGGTATGCCGGGACGTTTAAGCAAGCATTTCTCCGCCAATAATATTGTGCTGATCTATCCTGAGCAAACAGAGATGGATTACATAGAAGCAGGTGTGCAACCTGAAGACCTTACGCTGGCGCCTATCCAGGAGCAGCTGGCCAATCTGAATAAGCTGGGTAAAGCAGTAAAACGCATCCTCAGCGGGAAGAAATAGTTTACCGCATCCTTTCAATGTGAATAAGTGGCATTCCCTTCATGGAAAGGGGTAGGTCCTTCGCATCTCATAACCATTCCATCTCCCGTTGTTCATCCCTGTTAGGGAGCCACCATTGTATAGTGTCTGTCCTGAATTAGGGGATGCCTTTTGACCGGATTCGGGGATAAGCGCTTCGTTGCACCAGCTATAACTTTGCCCTGTACCATTTCCCCCAAAAACAGGATACGGAATAAGGTATAACTGTCAAGTATATACAATAACAGACCTCATTAATCAGCAAACAACATTTCAGTAATGACAAAGCACGACCAACAATTAAAAGGCAAAAAGATCCTTTTTGGCACTGTACCTGCCGACGGACATTTTAACCCACTGACCGGACTGGCAAAACATTTACAGGTATCTGGCTGTGATGTACGGTGGTATGCTTCCCCTCTATTTACAAAGAAACTGGAGAAACTGGGTATTCAGCATTATCCCTTTGTAAAAGCAATGGATGTTAACCAGGACAATATCGGCACCATCTTTCCTGAAAGGGCATCCATCAACGATCCCGGTGCAAAGCTGGACTTTGATATGGTGGAAGTTTTCGCCAAAAGATCGTCTGAGTATTATGAAGATATCAAAGACATCTATCAGTCTTTCCCCTTTGATATTATGATCGCAGACTCTGTATTTACTGCTATTCCTTTTGTGAGATCCGGGATGAACATTCCTGTACTTTCAATAGGTATCGTTCCTCTGGCAGAGAACTCTGTTGATCTTGCACCTTATGGCATGGCCATGCCGCCGGCCACTACTGAAGCGGAGCAAGCACAATACGCAGAGTTAAGGAAGCTAATGTCAGATGTGGTGTTCAAAAAGTCGATCGATACATTTGATGCCATCCTGGACGGGTATAATATCCCTCACGAAAGGAGCTTCCTTTTTGATCTGCTGATACGTGAAGCGACTTTATATCTCCAGATAGGAACACCTTCTTTCGAATACGAACGAAGTGATATAGGAAAGAACGTCCGTTTTGTAGGGGCGCTAATGGCGTATTCCGGCAACCAAAAAACAACTCAGTGGTTTGACGAGCGGCTGAAAAAATATAAGAAAGTAGTACTGCTGACACAGGGCACTGTGGAGAAAGATATCAATAAACTGATCATCCCGACGCTGGAAGCCTTTAAGGGTTCTGATGTACTGGTGGTGACTGCAACTGCCAATAATCAGACAGCCGCATTACGAGCGCAATATCCGCACGATAATATCATTGTGGAGGATTATATTCCATTTGACGAGATCATGCCTTATGCCAGCGTTTATATAACAAATGGAGGATATGGCGGTACGCTGTTGAGCATTAAACATAAATTGCCAATGGTAGCTGCCGGTATTCATGAAGGAAAGAGTGAAGTGTGTGCGCGTATAGGCTACTTTAAACTGGGTCTCAACCTGGCTACGGATACGCCTACATCAGAGCAGGTGAAAGATGCGGTGAATAAGGTGCTTACTGACAGCTCTTACAAGGAACATATCACCCGGCTGGCGGATGAAATAAATACATACAATGCGATAGAAACGAGTGCTGGGTATGTTGCCCAGCTGATAAAGGCGCATGCTGCCAGCGAAGTTGCGCAGTAAATATAGCTTGTAGCCATAAATGAAAATAAATGGAGGTTGTATCAGAAGTAATTTGATGCAACCTCCTTTCATCTGATAAGCCAGGCGCGTAACTAATAAGAGCGACAGCGGAAATAGCACCCGGTTTCAGATCGGAATGGCGGGCCTTCGGCTCTCCGGCGATACGACCGATGCTGTCCAATCTATATCCAGCCCCTATTCGCTTGACAACGCTAAATCGACATCCAGAGAGGCGCCGACTGTCATCCCATACTGAAACCGAAGCTACTTAGCGTAAATAAAAAGAGATTATACAACCTCTATTCTTTGGCGGAATGCATTTATAACCCCCAACCATAACGTAACCTGAAAACGCCGGAGGAATTCACTGTAGAAATAGTAATACTGGTACCACTGCCTCCGCGCTTTAACAAGCTATAGGAATCGTTGTCGCGCAAGCCTGGCCAATAAACGCTTGCAATTTTATCGTTCCTGCAAACGTCGCTGGTTGAAACGATATAGGCAATTTCATTATCAGATTGTGAACCATTTTGGTAATCTTTCCCTGAATTCATGGTGGCGCCGAATTCAGTTATAACCGTGCGGTTTCCATAACTACCTATACGGTTTCTCCAGTCGGTCCTCCAATCAGCGGCACTGTGGGTAGCCCAGTAAGCATAGTTATGAAGCCCCAGCAAACAACTGCTAAACCGGCTATCAGCACCAACACCGGTAACATTTTCAGAATAGCCCTGACCATCCAGTATGATTCTGCCTTTTGGAACATTAGGGAAATTTGAAAGGAACTGTGCATATATACCAGTCAATTGACTCAACGTATATCCATGCGGTTCATTAAACGGCTCAAAGTATACATTACTGTTACCCTGGTATTTATTTACAATGGTAGTCCACATATTCCAGAAGTCGGTAGTGTTATCAATTACACCATCCTTCGAGGAGGCGCTTTCCCAGCAGGCGATAATAACTTTCCAACCCTTACTGGTGGCTTTATCAATAGCCCCTGTATAACTTCCCCACCAACTTTCGGCTACAGAAGGCGGATTAACCGGAATGCGTATAGTGTTTACTCCATTTACCGCGCTCGAAAAACCGTTAAGAATAGCATCTGTTTTGGCGGCCACGGTACTATAGCTGTCACTGGCCGTTAAACCAGAGGGGATCACCCAGCCATCTACAAAATTATCTCTTCCGTCGGCCCAATTTAATCCGGAAATACTTGCTGCGCCGACAGATTCAGTGGATACTACAGGAGGATTGGCGTCGTCGGAGGGTTCAACTATCTGATTATTGGTTTTAGTGCAGCTACCCAAAAACAGGATGCAACCTGAAATGTACAGGGCGTTCATTAATTTTTTCATAACAAGTGGTTTTATTGTGAGTACTTAAAGTTACCGGGTATTCTGGAGCGGGAGGGGGGGGATTTTCTTAAAAAAAGAGGGGGAAAATAACAAACTACTACGAGCCTCCGCTTCCGTGATGCCTTTACTAGTTTTGCGCGTCTGGTGCTTCTGTACCCGGGAGATCCGACAGTCCGTCCAATATTCCGGACCTCATTCCCATCAAAAATTCGCGATATTTCGCAAATACGGCATCTTTGCAAAACGCAATGCATTATTTCTCAATGCTTTCCCAAATCGGTACCTCATTCGTTATGTTCCGGGTAAATCATTTTATGCAGGGCTCTAATTTATATATTGCATCCAACCAGCTTTATACTGCCTATGATGCTACACCGGACAGCGTGGATCCCCGCCTGGAAATTCCCTGCCTGCCCGGTCATGGCTATCATACATTCTTTCAGGCGTTGAAAACTTGTACCGGGTTGCGGCTAACGGACATTGAAAAGCAGCAGCTGATGGATGGGTTGCAGTACAGGCGTTTGCGTAGGCGGCAATACTTTTTGCAGGAAGGAGATGTATGCCGGCACCTGGGGTTTATTTTGCGGGGAGCGGCACGGATGTATGCCGTCAATGCAAAAGGGCAGGAGACTATCCTTTGTTTTGATACGGAAAAGAGCTGGCTGGGTGACAGGGAAAGTTTCCATACCGGCAGGCCTTCGGGGTATCATATTGAGGCCCTGGAACAGATGGAGATACTCAGCGGCAGCCGGCAGCAGATCGGGGCGCTGTGCGCTGCTATTCCCGCGTTTCGCGCGTTTTTGGAGCATGATCATCATTGCCAGTTGTCGCGTAGCCAGCTGCGGTTGCACACGGCGCTCGGTATGAGTGCAGAAGAACGGTACCTGGACCTGCTTACTAACTGGCCCGCTTATGTGAAACGGTTTTCGCAGAACATGATCGCCTGTTACCTGGGTATTAAACCAGAGACACTGAGCCGCATCCGGAAGAGCTGGCAGGGACGGTGAGGCTGTCGTTTAACTTAACTGGTAGAGGCCAATGACCTGCGTACCATTTAACAACATAAAGCAATAACAATTCCGGGAGGTGATGGTTACTACCTCGCTTAACTGTCGGGCCCCGGTCTTCAGGAGCATCTGCATGGCCTGGGTAAGATTACCCACCCGGTAGCCGATTACGATATCGCTGTGCTGGAATAAGAAAGGAGGATAACTTGCGCCGGAGCCGTATAATTCAACAATGGTACCATCCGGTAATTGATACACAGTGAGCCCCGGGTCTACCAGGATCTGCCTGGCCTGGAGGTACCCTTCCAGCAATGTTTGCAGGACAGATTGTGTAGTGCGGCTTACTTTTAACAGGATCGTTTTGATACCGAAATGACTTTTCATGTATCAAAGGTCCGGCAATGTTTATGGGCCGCCATTGATGTATCGTAAGATCGGAATTGATTTGGATCAAGTATGGTCAGGAGGGACGGTGGCCTTTGCTGGATTGCTTGCGTACCCGGCTGAGTGTTTCGGGGGTGACGCCCAGGTAAGAAGCGATCATGCCCTGTGGCACCCGCATGACAAGCTGGGGATATTTTTGGAGGAACGCCTGGTATTTTTCTTCAGCACTCAGGCTGAGGAATGTATGGATGCGGCTTTGGGAGGCTATGAAGCTTCTCTGCAGGATGGCATTGACCATGTCATTGAAGGCCGGGATGTCGTTGC
This sequence comes from Chitinophaga sp. CF418, assembly GCF_900142925.1. Taxonomy (GTDB): domain Bacteria; phylum Bacteroidota; class Bacteroidia; order Chitinophagales; family Chitinophagaceae; genus Chitinophaga. The sequence goes on along the minus strand of NZ_FRCN01000001.1, from coordinate 204,051 downwards.
AAAGCTGGTCAAAGTTTGTTTTGGTGATCAGGATGATCTCCGCGTCTTCCAGGGCGTCAATGTTGTATGCGGATGGATTGCCGGTTTGCAGGCTTTCGCGGTCGCCGGTCCACCAGTTCTCAGTGGCAAAGTTGAGGATATGCTCGTTGCCTTTATCATCTACGGTATAAGTGCGCAGGCATCCTTTTACGATGAAGGCGTTGTATTTCCATACATCCCCTTCCTGCAGCAGGTACTGCCGTTTGCGCAGTTTCTTGTACTGGCATACGGCCTCGATCTGTACCAGGTCTTCTTCAGTGACATTACTTTTCTCCCGGATGTATTTCCTGAATGCTTCAAACACGTTGTTGGATTTAGATGGGCTGGCGATTGCATGTAAAATTAGGGAAAACAATCCAGCTTTATACATCCACCGGTCAGCCTTTGAAGTAGAGGTCTTTTTTGATCCCCAGTTTTTTGATGCGGGAAGTAAGGGTGCTGGGAGGAAGACCAAGTATTTCGGCGGCGCCGCCATTGCCGAATATTTTACCATTGCATTTTTTCAACACGGAAATGATGTATTCTGCTTCTTTACCGGAAAGGGTTTGGTCCGGCCCATCGCCTGGCAACGGTTTATTTTTCAGTTCGGGAAGATCTGTTTCGGTGATCAGCGGGTTACGGCATTTTATCACGAGGCGCTCCATGAGGTTTTCCAGCTCGCGGATATTGCCTGGCCATTGGTATGCCTTCAGTTTGCGGATGGCGTCCGTACTTAGAGTGGGTGCGGGTAAGCGGCCCATGCGGCTGGCAGCCTGCTCCAGAAAAGCAGTGCTGAGCAAGGGGATATCCTCTTTCCGCTCGCGCAATGCAGGAAGCGTCAAGGGAAATACATTGAGCCGGAAGAACAGGTCCAGCCGGAAGCGGCCTTCCGCGACTTCTTTTTCCAGGTGCTTGTTGGTGGCAGCAATGATCCTTACATCCACTTTCACCACGTTGTTGCCGCCCACATGCTCCAGTTCTTTTTCCTGTAGCACGCGTAGCAGTTTTCCTTGCAGGGCCAGGGGCATTTCGCCTATTTCATCAAGAAATAAAGTGCCGCTATCGGCCTGTTCAAACTTGCCAGTGCGCTTATCATATGCGCCGGTGAAGGCACCTTTTTCATGACCAAATAATTCCGATTCGATCAGCTCCGCTGGGAGGTTGGCACAGTTTACAACCACAAAAGGGCGGCCCTGCCGGGACGAAAGCTGGTGAATGTTCCTTGCCACCAATTCTTTGCCGGTACCGCTTTCTCCCAGCACCAGTACAGACACTGGCGTATTGGCCACGGTTTCTATTTCATCCAGCACATGCAGCAGGCGGGGACTTTTACCCAATAAGCCTTCAAAACGGCTGCTTGCTGCGGTAAGCTCCGGGGCCTTTTTGCTGCCGGTTGCAAAACTCCCATTGGCAGCCTGTATTTTATTGAACAATGCGGTGAGTCCTTTCCGGACGCTGTCCAGCAGGGATAAATGCCGTGCCATGTAAGCGTCCGGCCGCTTGCTGTAGAAGGTCAGTACCACGTCTATTTTACCCAGGGATATCACGTACTGCAGGCAGGCGTTAATATCAAAACGCTCGTGAAGGGCAAGTTCCAGTCCATCCTTCTTCGCCAGGCGGCTGAAGGCGGTGTGGTTGTAAATATGGCTGGCCACCGACGGTTGCAGGGATTGTCGCTGTAACGTGCGGCCTTTGCCCAGCATGGTGACCAGTTCCTGTTTGCCCGCCAGCTGGTATTCGTTGAAACCCACTCTTACAAAGTTGTTGCCTTTGGTAAGGTGTGTGCCCGGGAACAGCAATTCGTAGCCCATGAAATCAAAGGGTACCAGCGCCTGGAAAATGCTGGGCATGAGGGTAAGGGCCTGCTCCAGCCTGAAGTTGTTTTCTACCAGCTGTTGTAACTGGTGCTGTACCGACAGTTCCCGCTGAGAGGCCACTTCCAGATGTTGCTTATGTTTGTTGCGTGCGATGTCCAGCATCATGAGCAGGTCGCGTTCACGTACGGGTTTTACCAGGAACCCATCGGGCTGGGTTTGTTTGGCTATTTCCAGTATACGCTGGTCGGTACTGGCAGAGATGTAGATGAAGCCCACGTTCTGTTCCGTGAGAAATGCCGCGAGGTCTGTACCCATGGCATCGTCCTGCAACAGGATGTCTAACAGCACCCAGGATGGACGATGCTGCAGTACTGCTTTCCGGGCGCCTGCTATGGTGTCTTCGATTGCGCATACCCGGTAGCCGGCCTGCTCCAGCAAGAGGCGCAGGTCATTGGCCAGTACATATTCATCCTCTACAATTAATACATGCTCTTTCATATCCCCGTTGTACAAAATAACAAACTTAAAGACTATCTCGCATCGATGAAGATGAGCAACTGCCGGATTTTTCCGTTTTCAAGTACGAACACGTCCTGGCCTGTTTCCTGCGCGGGCATGTCGGCTGTTCCAAACTGCCAGAACAAGCGCGCTACGTTGTGGTGGCCTTCAATGGGCCGGCGCAAACGGAATGCACGTTCAGGAAATTTTGCCTGCAGGTTGGTGATCAGTTGTTGCAAGTCGCCATGGCCATGCACCACGAAGTGTGGGTCTGTTATTTCCACGTCGTCCGTATACACTTCAGTGATGAGGGTTGCCCGTTTGGCGGCGTCTCTTTCGCTCCAGATGGCAAAGTGTTTTTTAATGAGCTGTTGTTCCCGGAATTCCATATAGCGGTGTTTTTAGTGAGTTGTTTTACACTGCAAAGATTGCTATTGCCGGATGCAATGTTGTTGATTATTGATATAAATTTCCGATGACAAATGTCAATACTATTTCCTGGCTTTTATCATTCCGCCAGCTGGCATGGCATGGTAGGTTTGCGCTATGAAAACAATACAGATCTCCGCATACTACCGTATTTCGCTGCTGGCTGCATTGCTGGCCGTGGGCGGGCGTGCTTTTGCGCAAGACCCAGCGCTGCCACCTACCAATCTTGGTCTTGCAAATGTTTTTGATGGCATTGCCGGAAAACCTGGTTTTGTATACCAGGGCTATGTACAGGTATTCCAGACCCGCGGCATTTATGATCAGCATGGAAAGAAGGCGCCCGTTGCATTGAAAGTAAACTCGCTGGTCACCCTGCATCAACTGATCTATCTTTCAAACGTAAAGGCGCTGGGTGGCAACCTGGGGTTTACTGCCATCTTTCCGCTGGCACAGGTAAGTGCCTCGAATGCTGGTGCTGCGACTCCTTCCACGAATCCAGCGGTGTGGGGAGACCCTATTTTGGGGACTGCGATACAGTGGTCTGACCGCAAGCTTTTCGGGAAGGCTTTTTCCCATCGTACGGAAATGGATATCAGTTTGCCGCTTGGCGCCTACAATACCAGGTATGCCATCAATCCTTCTGCACACCTTTATTCCTTTGGTGTATACCATGCGTTTACATTACTGCTGAATTCAAAGTTCAGTATCAGCTCCCGTAACCAGCTTAATTACAATGCCCGCATAATGGACACCAGGGAGCAACCCGGGGCATTTTACAATGGCAACTACTCCGTGGACTATTCCATCCTGCCTGCGCTGAAAGTAGCAGCTGCGGTGTATTTCCTGGGGCAATTCAACCAGGACCGTTACGATGGGCAGGCCAGCTACTATGCCACTCAGTATGGTATCAGCAACACCCGTGAGCGGGTATTAGGTTATGGCCTCGGGTTGGCGTATTTCTTTCCCCGTGGTGGCTTAATGGAGGTCAAGTCATTTTTTGAAACCGCTGTACAGAACCGGTCCGCCGGTTTCCGGCCCACCTTGCGCGTGGCCATTCCCCTCAGTAAATAGCTACATCATTTTATCCTGCGCTTTTCCGTAGGCGCCGTTTTAAAAAGCCCCGCCGGGAATGGCGGGGCTTTTTGCATTCATGCGTGTTGTTGTTGTTGATATTTATCAATGTCGTTTTCTATTAAATATCAATGTGCAGCGGCTGCCAGTGTTCCAACTTTGTGTCATCAAACAATAACAAAAAAACTTATTTACTATGTCACAAACGATCTTCATCACTGGCACCAGCACCGGCTTTGGTAAACTCACTGCAAAAACGCTGGCACAAGCAGGCTATAATGTATTGGCAGGTATGCGCGGTGTAAAGGGTAAGAATGCCGCAGCAGCTGCAGAATTGGCCCAGCTACCCAACATCTCCGTTATTGAAATTGATATCACAGACGACGCTTCCGTACAACAGGCGTTTGAGCAGGCGTTAAAAACAGCAGGCCGCATCGACGTATTGGTGAACAACGCTGCAGTAAGCGGGTTCGGGTTGATGGAAGCCTATTCAATAGACCAGGTGCGTCGCATGTTTGAAGTGAATGTATACGGTACCCTACGCACTTACCAGGCGGTGTTGCCTGTTATGCGGGCGCAAAAAAGTGGCCTGATCATCAACATTACGTCCGGCGCGAGCGGGCATACATTGCCTTTCATGGTACCTTACCTGGCTTCCAAGTTCGTAGTGGAAAGTATTACGGAAGGTGCCCAGGCGGAACTGGCCGGTTTTAACATTGAGAACGTAAGCATCCAGCCGGGTGTGTATCCTACGGAGATGACCAATGGCGCCAAGACAGGCATTGATGCGGATCGTTCCGATATCATTGATGCTTATGGACCCGGCGCGCAGGAGCAATTCAATGCATTGGGCGCCGCCTTGTTTGGAAAGATGGCGAAGTTCGAAATGAACCCGCAAACCATTGCAGATGGCATTCTGGAGCTCGTGCAAATGAAAGCCGGCACCCGGCCGCTGCGCTTCCCGCTGGACGCTATCGCGCAAGGCACCGATAAAGAATTTATCAACGCCCGCGCAGACATTAAGGCAAAATGGCTGGCGGCATACAGCGAATAAACAGGTTTAACGAATCAACAGCAACAGCAAACGAAATATATGCAACGCATTAGTAAAATGACGGCAATGGTAGCCGTATTGTTTATCACATTGCATGCCGGCGACCTGCATGCGCAGAACAAAGCCGGCCTACAAGGAGTGGACCACGTAGGCATGAATGTGCCTGATCTTCCAGAAGCTATCCGGTTCTTTACGGAGGTGCTGGACTTCACCCCGGTGACTCAGATTGGTCCTGTGCCACTGGATAGTAACTGGAAAAAGATCAATCACATACAACCCGGTACAGGCCCGGTAACAATCCGGATGACGCGCGCAGGCGATGGCGCCAACATCGAATTGTTCTATTATGACCAGGGCCAGGGCAGTAAGCAGCAGCCCGGCGCAGACGACCTTGGCGCTTCGCACATCGCCTTTTACACCACAGATATTAAGGCCAGCATGGCGTGTCTCAAGGCAAAAGGTGTTACTTTTTTGGGGGAACCATTCACTATGCCCTCCGGCGATACGAAAGGGGAGACCTGGGTTTATTTTCTTACACCGTGGGGCGCCAAACTGGAACTGGTATCGTACCAGGATGGAAAAGAATACGAAAAGCATCACCCTGCCGTGCGACTTTGGTCGCCCAGAGATGTGACATCCATTCCGCTGGTTGGTGATACGCTCAGCCATCGGCAGTTGCAAGAGCTGGCGGCCGCCCACCTGCAGCGTTGGAATAACCCTGACGTCGCGGGAAGACTGGCTACCCTAAGCGCGCTCTACGCCAATGATGTGGCATTTGTAGATGCGGGTTATGTGTCTGAAGGACTGCAGGGACTGAATACTTTTATCAGCAACCTGCAACAACAGCACCCGGGTTTCCGCTTTTCGCTGGCCAGGATCGATGCTAATCATAACACCGTACGCTTGTACTGGAACTATGGCGATAAGGCCCATCCTGCGCGCGTAAAAGGCATGGACCTCATTACGGTGAAAAATGGCAGGATTACTTCGCTGTACGCGTTCCTGGATGCAGTAAGCAAATAAAGAATATACTGTATTGCACTTAACACAAAAGGCGTGGCAATACCACGCCTTTTGATTTTGTCTGTGGAATAAGTGTTAGGTTGACTGTTTTGTGCGTTGAAACATCCATGGTCGCTGTCCCCTGTTGAAATGCAATCCAGCCTTTATGCGTATACCTATTGCCGGCAGCACCATGCGGGTGCTACTGATGTGTTTATTATTGCAATGCCTGCATGCCGGGGCACAACAGGCCCGCACAGCCGACAGCCTTAGGGCGCTCCTGGTTAAAAGCCACACGGATACGGCGAAATGCAATGTGTTACAACAACTGGCAGCTTATTACATTAATAAGCCAGGTGCGGAGCAGGAAGATGTCCGCTATGCTACCGGGTATGCCACCCAGGCGCTGGTGCTTGGTAAACAAATTGCTTATGCAGATGGACAGGCGGGTAGCCTGGCCCTGCTGGCGCAGATCTCCCGGGAGAACGGGGATACTGCGAAAGCAAGACAATACGTTGACAAGGCGCTGGTCTTTGCATCCAGCGCATCACCCTGGCCCGCCATGGCAAAAGTATATGAAGAAAAGGCCTTCCAGTTTGACGTTGTTGACCAGCAACAGGTAAAACCCAAAGCGCATTATTATGGCTTGTATGTTGAACAATTAAGATTACATGGGCAACGTGACCTCAAGCTGGCAGACGCTCTCAAATATTACGGGGATGTACTGCGGGCCAATGAGGAATTTGCTAAATCTTTACACTGCCTCAAACAATCCCTTGCATTATACCAGGACCTTCATTACACCCAATTACAGGATGTTTACTGCCTGTTAGGCGGTGTGCTGTATAACCTCGACGATCTACAGGAAGCAATCAAATACCTGCTATTGGCGAAAAAACTGGCGGAAGAGGCCCATGATACATCCGCCGTTATGTATAATATCTACAACCGGTTGGGCATTACTTATGAAGCAGTAGAGCGGTTCCCGGAAGCCGGCACTTATGAAGAAAAAGCTTACCAGGTGGCGGAACGTTTGCACGATAGGGAGGCTATGTCATTCTTTGCAGCCAACCTGGCTGACACCTACACAGAATTGCATCAATACGACAAGGCGCAGCAGGTGATCACCAAAGGCATTGCGCTCACCCCTTCGAACAGGCCCGGGATCTTAAACATGCTGCAGCGCCGCCAGTTCTCCCTTTACATTGAACGCAAGGACTACACGGCTGCCCTGAGATATTTCCCGATAGTAAAACCGATGATGGAAAATCAACAGGTGTGGACGTCTTTGCAGCACAGGATTACCAGTAAAACTGTCCAGATGTTCCTGGCCACCAGGAATTACACGCAGGCAGAAAAATATATCCGCAAAATGGAAGCCTACACCACTACGAATCTTGCCATGCTGGTCCGGAAAACAATCGAGAAACACCGGTTCACATTGGACTCCATGCAGGGGAATTATATCGCCGCTATGCGGCACTACCAGCGGTATATGTTGTATTCAGACTCCATGGCTATGGTAAAGCACGACCGGCAATTGGCGCATCTGAAAGTGGAATATGAAACGGAGCAAAAGGACCGTGACCTGGAGCTGAAGGAAAAGCATATCTCGTTGCTCACGATGGAAACCGATGAGCAGAAAGAACTGATACAACATGAAGCCACCAAACGGAATTTATCCTATGTCATAGGCGCCCTGCTACTGTCGCTGCTCCTGATCAGCGCCTGGGCGTACAACATCAAACGCCGCGCAAACCTGCAGTTAAAACAACAGCAGTTTGAGATCAATCAACGGAACATTACCCTGAAACAGCTGCTCGATGAGCGTGACTGGCTGCTGAAGGAAGTACATCACCGGGTAAAGAACAACCTGCAGATCGTTATCAGCCTGCTTAATTCACAGGCACTCCATCTGCATAACGAAACGGCCCGGCAGGCGCTGCGCGAAAGCAAGAACCGCATGCAGGCCATTTCCCTCATCCACCAGAAACTGTATAAGTCGGATAGCTTTTCCGGCGTAAATATGAATTACTATGTCAGTGAACTAATGGATTTCCTGCAGGATAGTTTTTCTATCCGCGATCTGGTCACCGTGGAGATGGAGCTTGACTATGCGGACCTCGATGTGTCGCAGGCGGTGCCCATCGGGCTTATCATCAACGAGGCGGTGACAAACGCCATCAAATACGCAGTGCCCCACACCGTGCAGCCACGCATCCGCATTCAATTGCATTCCGACGATGAGCAGGTGGCCTTATCGATTAGTGACAACGGTGCTGGGTTTCCGCCCGGTTTTGACCCACAGGCATCGGACTCTTTCGGACTTAGTCTTATCATTGGCCTGGTGCGGCAACTACGGGGTAATGTGACATTCAATAGCGATGCCGGGTTACAGATTGACATGACGTTCCCGCCAAGCCGTATCCTGGTGTAGGTTGATATTAGTCAATGCTGGTTTATAGCTTTTGTCAATGCATCTCCATTGCTGGTAGCGGAATTTTGCACATCACAAAAACAGCTATTGGTATGAAGCACATTAAAAGACAAGCAAGTGGTATTGCAATGGCATTACTGCTTTTATGTACAATGATGATCACGGACGTGATGGGACAACAACACAAGGCATCCATCATCCACAACAAGATCTCCGATGAGGCCTTGGTGAAGCAACTTCCCGGGTTTCGCAATGGTTATGCTACCGTAAACGGTATCAGGATCCACTATGTTATAGGTGGCGCCGGAAAGCCACTGCTGCTGCTTTCCGGCTGGCCGCAAACGTGGTGGTCATTCCATAAAATGATGCCGGCGCTGCAACAACATTATACGGTGATCGCCGTAGATTATCGCGGCATGGGCGCCTCCGGCCGTCCGGCGGATGGTTATGATAAAAAGACGGTGGCGGGCGATATCGCGGCGCTGCTGCAATCCCTTGGTTACCAACAAGCCTTTGTGGCCGGTCATGACATCGGAGCACAGGTGGCGTTTAGTCTTGCGGCCAATCATTCCGGCCTGGTAGAAAAGCTCATCATGATCGATGTGCCCCATCCTGATGAAACGTTTGCCGCCATTCCCATGCTGCCTGCAGCCGGAACACCTACTGACAAACTGGATCCCGCCCGTCCTTATGTGTGGTGGTTTGCATTCAACCAGCTCCATGGTCTCCCGGAAGCTTTGTTGGCAGGACATGCAGCTGTTTTCCAGCAGGCGGTCTTTCATTACCTGTTGAAGAACGATAGCGCCATGTCTGCCTTTGACCACGCTGTATATGCGGCTGCTTATAACACCCCGGACGCCATCCGCGCCGGCAATGCCTGGTACCAGGCATTTACAACCGACATAGAAGATTATAAACATTATGACAAGCTGACGATGCCGGTATTGGCCCTTGGAGGCCCGGGGTATGAGTGGCTCCGGTATACACTCCCGAAAAAAGCGGTGGACGTGACGTTTGTAAAAGTGGAGAACTCCGGGCACTTTGTACCGGAGGAGCAGCCCGTCATAGCAGTGGATGCGATCGTGCGGTTTTTAGGGGAGGAGAAGTAGTAATAAGGTGTAATTTCCTCTGAGCCATATTCAGCATCAGCTGTGAGGCTTTTAAGAACCGTTCTGTAGCTGCTTCGTGTTGTGCTAAATGTGCCGATAAAGTAGTGGTATCTGTCGGATTGGAATAAAGGGGATAATTAACGATATACAAACTATTCCTTTCACTTCACATAAAAAAAAGAGGCTGCATCATGATTAATGATGCAGCCTCTTGTATTCAGTGGGAGTTGACGGATTCGAACCATCGACCCTCTGCTTGTAAGGCAGATGCTCTGAACCAGCTGAGCTAAACTCCCTTGAAGAAAAAAATCAGTGAAAAACTTAAAGAGTGGGAGTTGGCGGATTCGAACCGTCGACCCTCTGCTTGTAAGGCAGATGCTCTGAACCAGCTGAGCTAAACTCCCTCTTTTTTCTTCGTTACCGTCAGGCCTTTCGTCTGATGGGATTGCAAAGGTATAAACTATTTTTATTCTACCAAATTTTTTTGAGAAGATTTTAAAAAAAGTAAGTGTCCTCTAAACTTATACTACTCTAAAATGCTTTGCTGTAAAGGGTTTTAGGCGATTGTATTTATAAACAGATCACTATTTCAACTCCCAATCTATCAGCTGATTTGTCCATTCAAGACGGTAAGGTGTGGTCACTTTAATATAGTTATCAGTGTATCCTTCCATCATACCATCCTTGCCATGTTTTTCAAACAACACTTTCCTTGTTTCACCAACATGCTGTTCATTGAAATATTGTTGTTTCTTATGGCTCAGGTTACGCAGCAACTTATTGCGCTCATTCCTTACGTTCACAGGTACCACCGGGCTGATATCAAGCGCAGCGGTGTTGGCGCGTTCAGAATAAGTGAATACATGCAGATAACTAACGTCCAGGGAATGCAGGAAATCATACGTTTCCTGGAAATGTGCATCAGATTCTGCCGGGAAGCCTACTATCACATCTACACCAATGGCGCAATGTGGCATAAACTGTTTGATCAGGGCAACTTTTTCCGCATACAGTTCACGGCGGTAACGGCGGCGCATCAGGCCCAGTATATCATTACTACCACTCTGCAGGGGAATATGGAAATGAGGCATGAACTTTTTGCTGTTGGCTACAAATTCGATGATCTCATTGCTCAGCAGGTTGGGTTCTATGGAAGAGATGCGGTAACGCGCTATGCCTTCCACTTTATCCAGTTCCTGTATCAGCTCAAAGAAGGTTTCTTCTCTTTTCTTACCACCTTCCAGGCCCTTGCCAAAGTCTCCCAGGTTAATGCCTGTCAGCACGATCTCTTTCACACCGCTGGCTGCCAGGGAATGGGCATGCTCCACCACACTGGCTACACTGTCGCTACGGCTTTTGCCACGCGCCATGGGAATGGTACAGAAAGAGCAGGTATAGTCACAGCCGTCCTGCACCTTCAGAAAGGTACGGGTACGGTCGTTCAGTGAATAAGAGGCATGGAAGGTGTTCACGTCTTCGATATCGCAGGAGCAGATCTTTGCGCTATCGCCTTTGGTGAGTGTTTTCAGATGATCTACGATATTGAACTTCTCTGCCGCCCCCAATACCAGGTCAACTCCTTCAATTTCAGCGATTTCCTTGGGTTTTAACTGCGCATAGCAGCCGGTGATCACGATCATGCTTTCAGGAGCCCTGCGCTGGATACGGCGCACCAGGTGCCGGCACTCTTTATCCGCATTGTCGGTAACAGAGCAGGTATTGATCACATATACATCGGCCTGTTCCTCAAAATCCGTCTTCACAAATCCATCCTGTTCCAGCAGCCTGCTCAGGGAGGAGGTTTCTGAAAAATTCAGCTTACAGCCGAGGGTATGAAATGCTACTTTTTTACCTGTTGTCATAAGGAGGGCAAAGGTAGCACCTTTTTTTTATACTGAATATGTTGCCAAAATTGTATAGATTGCCGCCCGGCAGAGCAAATGCTGAAATATTTTGTAACAGAGCGTAACCATGAAATCTAAGGGCAAGTATGTACCTATGTTGTTATTGGGACTATTGTTGTGGCTGGCCTGGCAGCAACAATGGTGGAAAGGACCACAGCGTCAACCGCGTGTGTCTGCTCCGGGTAACACAAGCATCACCAGGGCAAATCAAAAAAATTCCAATACCAATGGCAGCGACCCTGCAATTCTCAACCGGCATGCCCATCTGAAGTATACCCGTCACGCCAGATGCCGGATGGCCTGCCGCCATGTAACCGAAGAAGAAGTAGTTGAGATCCTGGAAACAGGGCGTGTAAATACCGAGAAATCCAATCCCCACGACGAACCTTGCCCGACCTATGCACTGGAAGGTTATTCTGAAGAAGGACAACACCTCCGGGTGGTCTTCGCACCCTGTGAAGATACTACCAGCGTAGTGACCTGCATTGATCTGGACAAGGACTGGTCTTGCAGCTGTAATTAGGTATTTCCATCAGTAAGCAGTAATTTTCCGGCTTGATCCGACTATTAAAGAGACTGGCATTATTATGAAGTTATTGCTCAAGCCGTTACATGTAGTGTATATCATATATGCTGCAATTGTTTTTCTTGGTATTATGTTCCTCATCCTTCCGCCCATTTTTGTGGCTTCTTTCTTTGGAAGGGTAAAAGGAGGGAACGTTGTCTTCTATTTCCTGCGCTTCTGGTCTCACACATGGTTTCCTGCAGTCGGTATAAGGGTGAAAAGGATTTATAAGCATAACAGGAAAGATAAAACCCCTTACCTGTATGTAGTGAACCACCGCTCCTACCTCGACGCCGCACTCGCCGTACAGGTGATGCGCCTGCCTTTCCGCCCCCTGGGAAAGATAGAAATGAAAAAGATCCCGTTTTTCGGGTTTATTTATAAACAATCTGTTGTACTGGTAGACCGCTCGGACGCCAAAGCCCGTTCCCGCAGTGTAAGGGAGATGATCGCCGCCATTAGGGAAGGTATCTCTATCCTCATCTTTCCTGAAGGAACTACCAACGGAACCGATAAGCCGCTGCAGCCATTCCATAATGGCGCTTTCCGTATAGCCATTGAAACGCAGACGCCTATTCAGCCTGTCCTGTATCTCGATAACGGAGACCGCCTCCACGCTAATGGGTTCAACCTGAATCCCGGTCGCTGCAGGGTGGTATACCTGCCTCCTGTACCTGTCACCGGACTGACAATGGAAGACCTGCCAACCCTGAAACAACGGGTGTTTGACATTATGGAACGGGAATTGAAAGCTAGTGTATAACATTTACAAATGAAGTTTGCTGACGTCATACTGCCATTGGCTCTGCCGAAGAATTACACCTACTCGGTGCCTCCCCACATGGAGGAATCCCTGAAGGTAGGCAGCCGTGTGGCCGTACAACTGGGCAAACAGAAGAAATATGCAGGTATTGTAAAGGCCATTCACGAACAGGCTCCCGCTGACTATAAAACCAAACCGCTGCTGGATATGCTGGATAAAGATCCGGTAGTATATCCTACACAGCTGTCATTCTGGCAATGGCTGTCATCCTATTACATGTGCAGCGAAGGGGAAGTGCTGAATGCCGCCTTACCTGCCCACCTGAAGCTCTCCAGCGAGACGTTACTGCTTTTCAACGACGCCTACGGCGATGATTTCACCGGCCTGGATGATGATGAATACCTGGTAGCAGAAGCCCTGCATATACGAAAAGAACTGAGAATTGACGAAGTACAGCTGATACTCGATAAGTCAGACGTATACTCTACCATCAAGAAGCTGATAGAGAAGAAAGTACTGCTGGTATATGAAGAGCTGAAAGAGGTATACAAGGAGAAGAAAGAGAATTATGTGCAGCTGCATGCACAATACGAAGATGAGGAACTACTGGCGCCGCTCTTCAATGAACTATCCCGCGCGCCCAAGCAGATGGAACTGCTGCTGGCTTACCTGCACCTGATAAAAACACAGGGCAGCGTGCTGCAGAGTGAACTGCTGAAAAAATCAGGCGCTACCACAGCACAGCTAAAAGGACTGGTGGACAAAAACGTGGTGTGGATAGAACAGCGGGTGGTAGACCGTGTGCCAGGCAATGGTAAAGCAGAGACACAGATTGACTTTGAGCTTAGCCCCGCACAGGAGAAAGCCCTGGCGGAAGTACGCAACAGCTTTGCTGCCAGACCGGTAACATTACTGCACGGTGTTACCTCCAGTGGTAAAACACAGTTGTATATAAAACTGATCGAAGAGTATGTAGCCAGCGGTAAACAGGTACTATATCTTCTGCCGGAAATAGCCCTGACCGCACAGATCGTCCGCCGCCTGCAGAAACACTTTGGAAAGAAGATCGGGATCTATCATTCCCGCTTTAATAATAACGAAAGGGTAGAGATCTGGAACAAGGTAAAGACCGGCGAACTGCAGATACTGCTGGGCGCACGTTCCAGTCTGTTACTGCCTTTCCGTGATCTGGGCATGATCATCCTGGATGAAGAACATGATACCTCCTACAAACAACAGGACCCTGCCCCCCGTTATCATGCCAGGGATGCAGCTATCTATTACGCCGGATTGTTTGGTGCAAAGGTATTGCTGGGTTCCGCTACGCCCTCCCTGGAATCCTATTTCAATGCACAGCAGGGGAAATATGGACTGGTGGAACTGATGGAGCGTTTCGGCGGACTGGAAATGCCGGAAATAGAAATTGTGGATGTAAAGAAGGAACGCGCGGAAAAGAATATGCAGGAAAACTTCACGCCACAGTTGAATGCCGCTATCAATAACAGTATGGCGGCCGAGAAGCAGGTAATCCTTTTCCAGAACAGGCGTGGGTATGCGCCCTTCCTGATGTGTACTACCTGTGGCTGGATACCCAATTGCAAAAACTGTGATGTTTCCCTGACCTATCACCGTAACCAGGATAAACTGCATTGTCACTATTGCGGTACCCGCTATCCTTATCCGCAGACCTGTGCGGCCTGCGGCAGCCAGACGCTCATTCCCAAGAGCTTTGGTACAGAAAAGATAGAGGATGATCTGCAACAGCTTTTCCCGAAGGCGCGCATAGCCCGTATGGATATGGATGCCGTGCGTAACAAGGATAGTCACAACAAGATGATCCAGCTGCTGGAACAACGAGGTATAGACATCCTGGTGGGGACGCAGATGGTGGTGAAAGGACTGGACTTTGAAAACGTGAACCTGGTAGGGATATTAAGTGCAGATAGTTTACTGAGCTTCCCCGACTTCCGCGTGAATGAAAGGGCTTTTCAGCTGATGGAACAGGTGAGTGGCCGTGCCGGTAGAAAACATGGCAAGGGAAAAGTGATCATACAGGCCAGCAATACACGACATCCTATATTGCATTATGTCACCACCCATGACTATAAGGCGATGTATGCAGCGGAAATAGCCGAACGGGAACGTTTTGGTTATCCGCCTTTTTACAGGCTGTTGAAGATTACGCTCAAACATAAAAATCAGCAAACGGTAGAACAGGCAGCACAGGTATTGGGCAACTGGCTGCGGCCTCATATCGGGCCAAGGCTGGTAGGGCCGGCGGTACCACTGGTAGGCCGTGTACGCAATAACTACCTGCAGGAAATGCTGATCAAGTTACCCCGCGATACGAAAGTCATCGCTAATACCAAACGGTTGCTGCAGGAGCATTTTATCAAACTGCTGGCAGAAAAGCAGTTCCGTTCAGTGATCATCGTGCCGGATGTAGATTGTACATGATGTGAATGGTACATGATCTTTATCTTCCTCGTCCCGCCAGTTCCTTAATAGCGTCATATTCATAAACGTGTGTCCCGTCAGGCGCTTTCTTAGCTACGTTGAGCATAGCACAGGCAACATTTGCAGCTTTCACAGGACGGTATTTCCGCCATCTTCCCTGCCACAGGAAATAAAATACCATCGCGAGTACTATTCCTAGCCATTCCTTCAACCTGAATATCTTGCGCACACCCAGCAAAATCGAGGGACGGAAAATATGCAGGGAAGGGAATCCCAGTCTTTCCACTGCCTGTTCCACTTCTCCTTTTGTACGCAGATAGAAGTTGCGGGAATGGGGATTAGCGCCGATGGCTGAGATCAGCTGGAACTGCTGCATACCATGCCTGCGGGCCAGTGTGGCGCAGCGCAGCGGTATTTCGAAATCCACTTCACGGAACCGTTCTTTAGAGCCTGCCTGGCGGATAGTAGTGCCTATGCAGCAGAAGAGCACATCGCCCTGTAAGGCCTCAGAAAGGCCTTCCTCATCATTAAAGTCTACCAGGACCACCTCCAGCCCGGGACGCTGTTTGAAGGAGGGACTGCGCAACAGTACCTTCACCTTACTGAAGTGCGGGTCATGCAACAGCAAAGTGACCAGAGTAGTACCTGTGAGCCCGGTAGCGCCTATTACAACAGCAGTTTGAGGCATGGTTTTACTATATTTGTCAGTTGTTGAATGCTGCACAGCAGCTTTATACTAAATTTACGATCATATGCGCATATCCGAAAATGTTTCGCTCAGGTCTTATAATTCGTTTGGCATTGCCAGCCAGGCACGTTTCTTCGCCTCTTTCAGATCGACAGATGAGTTGAAGCAACTGCTGGAAAATCCGCCCTTACCGGAGCTGCCCCATATGATACTTGGAGGTGGTAGTAATATCCTCTTCGTCCACAATTTTTATGAAGGTCTCCTCTTAAAAAATGAAATAAAAGGCATCGAAGTAGTAGGCGAAGATGACGAGTACGTATATGTGAAAGCAGGGGCAGGAGAGGCCTGGCATAGCTTTGTGATGGACTGTATCAAAAATAACCGCGCAGGACTGGAAAACCTGTCGCTGATACCAGGTAACGTAGGCGCCAGTCCCATGCAGAATATCGGCGCATATGGTGTGGAAATAAAGGACTGTTTTCATGAGCTGGAAGCTTATCACATGCAGGACCATGCCACTGTTATCTTCAATAACGCAGATTGTCAGTTCGGATATCGTGAAAGCGTTTTTAAACGTCAGTACAAAGGGCAGTTTGCCATTCTCTCTGTGACCTACCGCTTATCCAAACATCCGAAGTTCAATACCAGCTATGGCGCAATAGAGGAAGAGCTGAAACACATGGACGTACAGGAATTGAGCATAAAGGCTATTAGCCAGGCGGTGATTAATATACGCAGTTCCAAGTTGCCTAATCCGGCGGAAATAGGCAATGCCGGTAGTTTTTTCAAGAACCCGACAGTACCTGCAGAAAAGTATGCAGCACTGAAGGAAGCATTTCCGCATATGGTGGCCTATCCAACCGCCGACGGTGCCTATAAACTGGCTGCAGGGTGGATGATAGAACAGTGTGGGTGGAAAGGTTTCAGAGAAGGAGATGCAGGCGTACACGTCCGTCAGGCCCTGGTGCTGGTTAACTATGGCAATGCCACCGGCGATGAGATCTATCGTTTGTCGCAGCGGGTGCTGGACAGTGTGCAGGAGAAGTTCGGTGTGGAACTGGAAAGAGAAGTGAATATTGTCTGATTATCCGGCAGGACCATATTACAGCCGGCCCGAAAACGCTCAATCGCTTTGGTCAGCTCGCCTGAGGTGGAGCATAGCCCGCTCCGCCTCAGGCGAGCTACGTGTTTGCAGGGATGTATCAAAAATGAGCGAAGGCGCTGAAAGCCGCTTAAACGACTATCTGCCGAATAAAAGAAGCGGCATCATACTTTTGATACAGCTCCTGCATTATTCACGCATCTTGCCTGATATGTGTGCAATGATCTTATCTGCATGATCCCTGGAGTTCTCAATGAACCAGACATGTGTATCCATACCGCCGCATACCACGCCTGCCAGGTATAAGTTGGGCATGTTGGTCTCCATGGTATCAGGATTATAAGTGGGATACTTCTTTGCATCACGGCTCAGGGTGACGCCTGCTTTCTCCAGGAAATTGAAATTAGGCTGATAGCCTGTCAGCGCCAGCACAAAATCATTCTGTATAGTGATCATACCTTCCGGTGTTGATATATCCACTTCGTTCTCCCTGATGGCTTTTACATGGGAGTGGAAATAAGCCTTGATACTGCCTTCTTTGATGCGGTTCTCTATATCCGGTTTTACCCAGTATTTAACCCGTTTCCCGATCCCTTCTTCCCTTATCACCATTGTAACATCGGCGCCTTTCCGGTAGGTCTCCAGCGCTGCATCCACAGAAGAGTTATTAGCCCCGATCACTATCACCTTTTGTGCCGCATAGAAATGAGGGTCTTTGTAGTAGTGATTTACTTTCGCGAGATGTTCTCCCGGTATATGCAGCATGTTGGGTATATCATAAAAGCCGGTGGCAATGATGACATGCCGGGCATGATAGGTCGCTTTATCGGTCGTGACCGTATATACCTCCCCGGTGCATTTAATGTCCTCTACGGGCTCAAATAAGCGCACATTCAGGTGATTGGAGATGGTGACCCTGCGGTAATATTCCAGTGCCTCAGGACGCATTGGTTTGGCGCTGATCGAAACGAAGGGAATACCGCCAATTTCCAGCCTTTCCGAAGTGGAAAAGAAGGTCATGTATAGTGGATAATTGTAGAGGGAGTTGGTAAGACATCCTTTTTCCGCGATAACATAACTTAATCCAGCCTTTTGTGCCGCCAGTCCACATGCAATGCCAATAGGACCAGCCCCTACTATGAGTATATCGTATGTTTCCATAAGAGCTAAAATTACGAATGATCACCCGTAATTGCTAGTCAGGAAGTCCAATAAACGGTACATTGTTATATTACTGCCCTCTATATATCGCTGTTCGCGTTTAATCGTATCTGCATCCTGTACATAGGCTGCCGGAATGAGTTCTTCCATACCGTGTAACACCATCTCTCCGAGCAATTTCGGGGTCACCTCAAAATGATATTGCAGGCCCATTACATTGTGCCCGATCAGGAAGGCCTGGTTGGGTGTAACCGGTGTGGAGGCGAAACATACTGCACCTGCCGGCAGGTCAAAAGTATCGCCATGCCAGTGAAAAACCGTCTGGGCTTCAGGCAGTTCTACCGCCAGGGCAGGAGGCAGCAGGGCGGTGGAGTACATCACCGGGAACCAGCCGATCTCCTGCTGTGTGTTGGGATATACATTAGCCCCCAGTGTGGTGGCAATGAGTTGTGCGCCAAGGCAGATGCCAAGCACTTTTTTACCCGCCTGGATGGCCTGCAGGATACATTGCTTTTCCGTCTTTAACCAGGGGAGTACTGCCTCATCATGTACACTCATCGGTCCTCCCATAATGATCAAAAGATCAACCTCGGTCAGATCCGGCTGGCCTGGATGTTCATACCAATGGGTAAAAGTAACCCTGTGGTGATGGGTAAGGGCCCAGTCCGAAATACACCCCGGACCCTCAAAAGAGACATGCTGGAAAATGTGTATATGCATGATATATAATATTCTGTTACTGTAAAATCATCTGATAAGAAATAAAGTACATCTATAGCTTTTGATATAATCTTTGTAAGGTCGCTACTATAGTGCGTTACCGGAGATAACCCATATATAACCCATATATAAGCCATATATGACCCATATATAACCCATATCTATAAAGGTATGGGTTATATATGGGTTATATGTAGGTCATCTACGGGTTATATATGGGTAACAGTAAAGAAAGGTACGGGATCGCTACGGTACAAAAGACCGTTTGAAAGAAGACAACAGCCTTCACAGCGCAGGTAGTGGGTTCAGTATTGGGTGGATAAGATGATAATGGGCCTATGGCTCAGTGACCCGTGCCATGGCTACACGGTAAAATTCATAACCTTTCATGTCAACGGCTTTATCGCCGTAATACATGTGACGGAAGGAGGAGGTGTCCAGGTTATACATCAGTTCCATGTTGTAGGAGGCCAGAAATTCCTTTATGTTGGCGGGATGGATACCGAAGTTCCAGAATTCGTTATTGCGGCGTAAAAGCCTTGTAACGCTCGTTGCGCCGGTAAATTTTTCCGGCTTGTCAAGCATCTCTTTGTCTACATAGGTAAAAATAATGATTGTGCCGGGGCGGAAGTGCTTAAAGTAGTCAAATATCCTCGGTGCGACCGGCGCTGTCAGGTTGTTGGTTACACCCTCCCAGATAAACATGGTTTTGTAATGCCCCTGCTGAAAGATCTGGGGAATCACATGGTCCAGCTCCTGGGTATTGAAGTCTACCGGCACATAGTTGACCATCGCCTCCTGGCCATTCCTGCGCCGGTGCTGGTCCAGTATATCCCTCTTCTGCGCCTGGAAGTCGGGATGGTCTATCTCGACAAACTGTATACGTTTCTTCATTTTCAGCCGCAGGGCCCTTGAGTCATAGCCGGCGCCGAATACAATGACCTGGTTGATACCTTCATCGTGGATCGTGTTCTCCAGCATCACGTCTACCAGTCTTGTTCTGGCAGAACAGCAGGTGAGCGCTCCTGTCCAGTTCCTGTCTATAAACCAGGCAATGAAGTTGTTGAGGAATGGGATACGGGATAGTTTTTCAACCAGTCTAAAGGAAGATGGAAGGAAAAGCCTTGCAAAAGGATCGTAAAATAAGCGCTTATTTTCTGGACGGTTCGATTCAATGGCACGTAATAAAGCTAAATAGGTCGCAGCCTTACCGGCGGGAACCAGGTTCATAACGTTTACTAGTTTTAGAAATGGACGACATGTAGATTACAAACATGATAGGTTTAGCATTACTAACTTTAACAGATATTGGTCGAAATTTTATACTGCCTAAATGTAGCGAATATTTACTTACTGGAAATGACAGCAGCAATTTTATTGTAAGCCCTGATGTATTTATTTAAGCGGGGAACATCCTTTTCTGATATTTCGGGAATACGCCTGATATCCATATTGTCTGTGAGGTCATTGATCTTCACCGCGCAGGCAAGCCGGTTGGTGATGGTACGTTCAATAAAATGGTCATAGTCTTCATCTTCAGACAGCTTGGTTACACAACGCAGTGCTTCCAGCTGATGGGGCGCCAGTCCTTTGTCAACCAGCTGTTCGAAGGTCCAGGAAGTATCTTCCACTACATCATGCAGTACACCGACGATTTTTTCATCTTCTGTTTTACCCAGCTCCATTACCCTCATCACATGTTTGAGATATGGTGCTCCGTACTTGTCAAGCTGGCCGGCATGGGCTTCAACTGCAATCGATATAGCTGTAGCAAGTGTCATACACTAAAGCTAC
Organism: Chitinophaga sp. CF418; assembly: GCF_900142925.1. Classification (GTDB taxonomy): domain Bacteria; phylum Bacteroidota; class Bacteroidia; order Chitinophagales; family Chitinophagaceae; genus Chitinophaga. The sequence continues at coordinate 183,462 of NZ_FRCN01000001.1, read as the reverse complement.
AAAAAAGAATCAAGTTGAAAACCTGGAGAGAAGATCGCCAGATCAGCAGGAGCTGCGTGTTTGTGGCCCGGGGTGCGACCCCCGGGAGAATTAAAAAGCCCCCGTTCATTTACTGAACGGGGGCTGAATGTATTTTTAAAGCTGGCGCTTACATGAAGTGATATCTTACGAAGGCTTCCATAGCCGCATATTTCTGAAGACCTAACTGGTCGTACAGGTTAGCGGTGTTGGCGTTACGGTCTTCCGCTCTTTCCCAGAACTCACGGAGGTCAGTACCCTGGAAAGGCACCACATCTTTCTGGCTCTGGTGGATGAAGATACCGAGGCGTTTCTGTAATACCTGGTCAGGGCTCATTGGTACAGCCATTTCGATTTCATGGATGTTCCATTCCTGCCATGCACCTTTATACAACCATACCCAGCAGTCTTTCATGAAGTCTTCGTGTTTCAGTCTTTCCAGTGCTGCGAAGATGATGTCCAGACATACCTTGTGCGTACCATGCGGGTCAGCGAGGTCGCCTGCGCAATAGATCTGCTGAGGTTTCAGCTCGCGGAGCAGGTCAACGGTCAGCTGAATATCTTCTTCGCCCATTGGTTTCTTCTCTATCGTACCTGTTTCATAGAAAGGCAGGTTCTGATAGTGAATATTGGTTTCAGGAATGCCTACGTAACGGCAGGTAGCCTTTGCTTCACCACGACGGATCAGGCCTTTGATAGCGCGGATCTCAGGAGTGTCTTTCTGGCTTGGCTTCTTCACGCGGAGGAATGCTTTCGCATCTTCCAGGATCTGGGAGCTCTTGCTACGGTCGATGTCAAACATGCCTTCGAAACCTACAGCAAAGTCGATGAAACGCAGTACGAATTCATCTGTTACAGCAATGTTGCCGGAAGTCTGGTAAGCAACATGTACATCGTGTCCCTGCTCATGCAGACGGATGAAGGTACCTCCCATGGAGATGATATCATCGTCAGGGTGAGGGGAGAAGATCAGTACACGTTTATGCTGAGGCTCTGAACGTTCAGGATGGCTTGGCAGTTGTGCACCTGGTTTACCACCTGGCCAGCCAGTGATGGTGTCGCGGATACCGTTGAACTCTTCGATGTTCAGTTCATAGGCAGAACCATACTGTACGATCAGGTCATTGAGACCGTTTTCGTTGTAGTCCCTGTCTGTGAGCATCAGGATCGGCTTGTTCAGTTTTACTGCCAGGTTGGTTACAGCTTTACGACGGAGTTTTGGCGTCCATTCGCAATCGCCGGTCAGCCATGGTTCTTTGAAACGGGTCAGCTCTTCAGCCGCCTGTTCGTCGATCACAAATTTACAGTCAGGATGCTGTTGCAGTAAGGATGCGGGTACCTGATCGGAGCTATGGCCTTCTACAGCCCTGCGTACGATTTTGGCTTTGTGCGTACCCCATGCCAGCAGTATAATGCGTTTGGCTTTGAAGATAGTGCTGAGACCCATAGTGATGGCCAGACGAGGCACCTGGCTCATATTGGCAAACTCGAATGCGTTAGCCTGTCTGGTAGCGTTATCCAGGGTAACGAGGCGAGTGTGAGAGGTCAGGGTTGAACCGGGCTCGTTGAAACCGATATGTCCGTTTGTACCAATACCCAGGATCTGGAGATCAATACCACCGGCTGCTTCTATGCGGCGCTCGTATTCAGCGGCATACTCTTTTACCTTTTCTTTAGGTAAAGTGCCGTCCGGAACATGACAATTCTCTGCAGGAATATCAATGTGATTGAAAAGCTGCTCTTTCATGAACCTGTTGTAGCTCTGAAGTGCATCAGCTTCAATCGGATAATATTCATCCAGGTTGAATGTGATCACATTTTTAAAGCTAAGCCCTTCTTCTTTATGCAGTCTTACCAGTTCTGCATAAAGGTATTTGGGAGTTGAACCGGTTGCAAGGCCCAGTACAACTGGTTTATTAGAACCCTGCCTTTGTTTAATCAGTGCTGCTATTTCCTGCGCAACTGCTTTGGAACCGTCCTTAGCCGTAGGATGTATATCCACGGCTATTTGTTCGAAACTGTCGATCAGTTCAATTTCCTGATGATTAAGCGTCATGATCTATGTTTTGGATTAGATGCGGTTTAAAAACGAGACGGAAAATTAAAAAAAATCTCTCTATTCACATAGAAGTTTAGGGTTTTGTTTAAGTTATATTCATAAGAATTCGATAAATGTACAGAATACCCTTAACATAATATACATAAATGAGATAAAACCATCAGTGATCCAAACGCGTTAATTATTAAAGAGAAACATCGGAACCTTGCAAAAATAAGGCGGTTATAAGGGGCATGACCGCAGAAAAACCTCAAATTTTCCGCCGGAGCGCTACAAGCAGCCCTGTTGTTACGTACCGGTCCATCAATTTTTAAAATCTACATGTTTATGAAAAAATCCTTTCTATCGATGCTTTGCATCTGTTTCATCCTTGCTGTTAATGTGAGTGTAAATGCAGCAACTCCTGGCCCTGTATGTCACAAATATGTCCGGGAAGAGTGGTCCAAAGCCAAAGATGGCATCTGGAATGGCATAAAAGACAGAAAAAACTACTGGTATAAGTTGGATAAAGAAGCAAAGCTCTGGTGGAGTACTAACGGTAAGAAATGGGCTGCTGTGGAAGATGGTATGTGGGCCGATAAAGATGGCCACTGGTTGAAAATAAGCGATAATAAACTGATGTGGAGCGCTGATAAGGGCGCCACCTGGTCAGAAGTGCCGGAATGGAAATGGGAAGGTCCTAAGGGTGAATGGTATAAATTCGACAAAGACTGGACTGTTTGGGTAACGGGTATGGAAATGTAATAATCTGAGAGTATCAATTTATTTCAAATTGTTTCGAATGCTTAATATTGAACATGTGTTCAGTATTAAGCATTTTTTATTTTAACTTTATCTGCCACCAGCAGAGAACCGCTAGTATTATTAAAGATATCAGAGAGCATATCAACTAATATCAACCAAGTTCGTAAAGTGCAGCCAGATCATGCCACTATACAAATGCTCGCCGGGAGGATTGCAACAGGGGACGAAAATGCATACAGGCAGTTATTCAGGCTTTTTTATAAGCCATTATGCCAGTTTGCCACTTCCATCGTAAGATCCAATGAACAGGCAGAGGAAATAGCTTCAGACGTATTCGTAAACATCTGGAAGAACAGGGAACGGCTTTTACAGGTCGGCAACCTGAAAGTGTACCTCTATGTATCCACCCGTAATACTGCTCTGAACTATCTGAATAAACAACAGTTACAGCATTTCAGCATAGACGAACTGTCTGTGGAACTGACTGTTGCTGACAGTACACCGGAACAACTGATGATATCGGGGGAAATGGCCCGTAAAATGGCGGAAGCGGTCAATAACCTGCCTCCCCGTTGTAAGATCATCTATAAGCTGATCCGCGAAGATGGGTTGAAGTATAAGGAAGTTGCCAGCATCCTGGAAATCTCTGTGAACACGATCGATGTACAGATGGCCATTGCCTGTAAAAAGATCAGTGAATCCCTCCGTTTATATCTGCCCAAACGTTAATGTTTTCTTTTTTTAAATTTTTTTTCAAAAGACTTAGTAGATGTCTTTAAATCCTTTGTCTTATTAAGTGTAAAGCCCATAAAAAGTTTATGAGTCAAGACAGAACCTGGATATTGCTGGGAAGAAAGATATCAGGTGAGGCTACATTAGATGAACTAAGGGAGCTGGAGACATTGCTGAAAGAGGATGCACAACTGAGTTATCAGGCATCCCTGATCAAGGAGCTGGAGCTGAGTACACCTGACATAACGGGGGAAACGGAAACCGCGCTGGAAAAGCATATGCAGCGTATGCAGGAACTGTACCCGGAAGATTTCAAGGTCACTGCAGCGCCTCAGGCCACACTGCCGGAAAGCAGGTCCTGGCTGAGAAAGAACGGTATCCGGGTGCTGGCGGTGGCAGCTTCACTGATGGTGGTGATATTGGGTGGATGGTGGAGCCTGCGTGACCGTAAGGAACCTGACAATAAAGAACTGGTAAGCGAAATATCTACCCGCCATGGGTCCCGTACAATGGTAACATTGCCCGACGGGTCCGTTGTTTTCCTTAATGTAAGCAGTAAGCTGACCTATGATTACGGAAATGACGACAGCAGACAGGTAGTGCTGGAAGGGGAGGCATTTTTTGATGTATTTAAAGACGAACAAAGACCTTTTATTATCCATACGAAAAAAATGGACATTACAGTATTGGGGACAACTTTTAACGTCAGGGCTTATGAAGAGGACAAAACAGTAGAAACCTCATTAATACAGGGGAAAGTAGAGGTAACAATAAAAGGGGAAGTGCCAAAGAAGGTCATTTTATCTCCCAACCAAAAGATAGTGTTATTTAACGAAGAACAACAACCGCGGGTGGTGTCAGTACCCACTCCCGGCAACCCGGATAAGGAATCATACCGGCTGGAAGAAGTGACCGTAAACCCACTTGACAGCCTGGTAGCAGAAACAGCATGGAAGGAGAATTGTCTTGTGTTTAACAATGAACGCTTTGCAGATATAGCGCTCAAGATGGAAAGATGGTACGATGTTCAGATTATTTTTGAAGACAAGCAGGTGGAAGATTACCGCTTTACAGGGACTTTTATTAATGAAACCGTTGACCAGACTTTAGAGGCTCTCCGGTTTACATCTCCATTTCACTACCGCATTGACAAGAAGAGAATCATCATTAAACGATAAACAGTCCAACTGAACTTATGAAGTAAACTATGGGACCATTTGAACTTTAACTATTGAACTATTAAATTTTAACAGCTACAAAAAGTAAGGGGAAATGCGGCAACATTCCCCCTCAACCAAGATCAGCGAGGGACAGGTGTTTCATTTGGAGATGAGACCTGTCCGACATTTTATTGACCTTAAACAATCTAAAAGTATGGAAAAAACCAGACTTAATCTGTTTCTTTTACCTAAACCGAAGTCTTTCCTAAAAGCAATTCTATTGATGAAACTGGCCTTTTTGCTGACGCTCGTGACCTGTATGCAGGTGTCTGCCAGTGTATACTCACAGAAAAGGTTCACCCTTAACCTGGAAGATGTGAAGCTGGCTAAATTGCTTAAAATCATTGAAAAGCAAAGCGATTACCGTTTTGTGTACAGCAATGATGCCATTGCTGCTGATACGAAGGTGACGGTATCTGTAACAGATAAGACTGTAGAGCAGGTATTAGACAAGGCTTTAAGCAGCACCGGGCTTACGTTTCGCGTAATGTCCGACAAGCTGGTAGGCATTGCTCCCAGGAGTGAAGTAATAGCAGATATCAGTATCAAAGGCCGCGTAACAGATGCTGCCGGCACTCCGCTGGTGGGCGTAAGCGTACGCGTGGCAAAAGGTAATAAAGGTACTGTTACCAATATGAAAGGTGAGTTCGAGATCGAAGCGCCATCTACTGCTTCACTCGTATTCAGTTATATCGGTCATATTGACCAGGAAGTAGCCATTAACGGCCGTTCTGCCCTGAATGTGGTATTGCAGGTGGATACAAAGGGGCTGAATGAAGTGGTGGTAATTGCTTATGGTACTGCCAACCGTAAAACCTTTACCGGCTCTCTGACACAGATCGATTCAAAATCACTGCAGACACGTCCTGTAACAAACGTGTTCAATGCACTGGAAGGTGCTGCTGCCGGTATACAGGTAAACTCCGGTAGTGGTCAGCCGGGTGATGGTCCTTCTATCCGCATCCGTGGTGTAGGGTCCATCAACGCATCCAGTGAACCGCTGTATGTAGTAGATGGTGTGCCTTTCACCGGTAATATTTCCAGTATCAATACAGACGACATCGAGAGCATGTCCCTGTTAAAAGACGCTTCTTCTTCCGCCCTATACGGTGCCCGCGCTGCCAATGGGGTAGTGATCATCACTACCAAAAAAGGTCAACGCAACGGTAACCACATTCAGTTCAAAGCCATGCAGGGTGTTACTTCCCGTGCTATTCCCGAATATGACCGTGTCAATGCTTACGAGTATTATCCGCTGATGTGGGAATCTTACAGGAATAGTTTAATATCCCCTACCGTGACGCTGGAGCAGGCCAGCCAGACTGCTACCGATAACATCAAATCCCGCTTGGGTTACAATCCATTTAATGTTGCCAACAATGAGATCGTACGTACCGATGGTACTATAAATCCTAACGCCAAACTGTTGTATGAAGATGACCTGGACTGGACAAAAGCCATTCAGCGTACAGGCAGCCGTGGTGATTATGGTATTAGCTTCAACGGTGGATCAGATAAGAGTGATTACTTCATCTCCCTGGGATATGTGAAGGAAAAAGGGTTTGTGATGAAATCTGATTTTGAAAGGATCACTGGTCGTGTAAATGTGAATACTGCTCCGCTGAAATGGTTTAAGACCGGTATTAATGTGAACGGATCTTATGTGAAATCGAACCAGGGTAATACTATTGATAACAGCTCAGCCTATATAAACCCGTTCAACTTCACAAGAGGTATGGGTCCTATTTATCCCATTCATGTACATGATGCTACTACCGGAGCTTACGTGTTAGACCAGTATGGTAACCAGCTCTATGACCGCGGCGATGGCTCCCAGGGCGGGCAGGCCGCAAGACCTGCAGGCGCCAATACGGGCCGTCACGTGATCATGGAGACAGAACTGAATGATAACAGCTTCAAGCGTAATACCTTGTCTGCACGGACATTCGGGGAGGTATCTTTCCTGCGTGATTTCAAATTCACTACGAACATCAGTGCAGATGTTACCAATGACCTGGTAGCTACTTTTGATAATACCAGCATCGGTGATGGTGCTCCTGCAGGCCGTGCGAGCCGCACTAACCGCGTGAGGACAGGCTTTACCTTCAACCAGTTGCTCAACTACAGTCATGCGTTTGGCTTACATCATGTAGAGGTACTGGCAGGTCATGAGAACTATGACATGACCTACAACTATTTCTACGGTTCCAGACAGCAGATTATCCTGGACAATAGCAACTCCGAACTGGGTAATTTTACTACTACGAACAGCCTGACATCACGTACTGATAAATACCGCACTGAAGGTTTCTTCTCCCGTGCAAATTATAGCTACAATGAGAAGTATTTCGCTTCAGCTTCCTATCGCCGTGACGGTACAAGCCGTTTCTCCCCGGATCTGCGCTGGGGTAATTTCTGGTCTATAGGTGGTGCATGGAAGATCAACAGTGAGGATTTCATGAAAGATGTCAGCTGGATAGACCTGCTGAAAGTACGTTCCTCCTATGGCTCCGTGGGTAATGACGCATTACTGAACGCAAATGGAGATCCCATTTATTATGCATGGCAGGCGCTGTATGAGCCTTATGCAAATGCTGACGAACCGGGTATGTTGCAAAACTCACTTGCCAGTAACCTGGTGTGGGAGCAGAACAAGGCTTTTGATATCGGTGTTGACTTCAGCTTTTTGCATGAACGCGTAAGCGGTAGCATCGAATACTTCCACCGTCAGTCAGACAACCTCCTTTTCCGCGTGCCATTGCCACTTTCCAGCGGTCTGAAAGAGCAGAACGCGAATGTGGGGTCTATGTGGAATAAAGGTTTCGAATTCCAGGTAAGTGTTGATGTGATCCGTAATAAGGAATTCAAGTGGAATGTAAACCTGAATGCTACTACTTACAAGAACAAGGTGACCAAACTGCCTAAGGAAGAGATCATCAATGGTACCAAGAAACTGATGGTAGGTCATTCACAGTATGATTTCTGGGTAAGAGAGTTTATGGGTGCAGATGAAACAGATGGTTCTCCACTATACAGGGCACAGAACACTGCTCCGACTGCTAACAATACTACCCGTATCACGAAGAGCGGCGATACTGTAACTACATTATTATCCAATGCCCGTTACCATTATTCAGGCAGTGCAATACCTGATGTATATGGTGGTATCACCAATACATTTAACTACAAGAACTTCGAATTGTCTATCCTGGTAAGTTACCAGATAGGTGGTAAAGTATATGATCAGACATATCAGAACCTGATGCTTGGCGGCGTATATGGAACTGCATTACATAAAGATGCGCTGCAACGCTGGCAGAAGGCCGGAGATGTGACAAACGTTCCTAAAATGAACTTCGCTAATCCAACCAACCTTGCTTCCGGTACATCTGACCGCTGGCTAACAGATGCGTCTTTTGTGAACCTGAGAAGAGTGAGCCTGGGATATAGTCTGCCTAAAGCATATACTTCTTTATTACACCTGTCAAGTGCCAGCATTTTTGCTAGTGGGGAGAACCTTTTCATGAAAACCGCACGTAAAGGTATGAACGTGACACAGGCTTTCACTGGCGTTACTTCAAACGTATATGTGCCAGCCCGTGTAGTAACCCTCGGCATCAATGTTACACTCTAAAAACAAAAGAAATGACGAAGAAATCATTATATATACTCATAGCAATACCTGTTTTAATTTTCAGCTCCTGTAAGAAGGATTACCTGGATACTAACCCGACAGATGCCTATCCATCAGAGTCTGTATTTACAACTGTAGACAATGCATGGTCTGCCATCAATGGTATTCACCGTTCACTGTACATCCAATATGATTATCAGGACCAGGGTGGTCAGGGTAGCATTATGATCAATACTGATATGCTGGGGGATGATCTGGTCATGACGGCAGCTGGTAATACCTGGTTTAATGCAAATTATCAATGGCTGACACACCGTAACGTTTCAGCTACTTTTTTGAAATTCACTTACCTGTTTTATTACAAGATCATTGCTAATGCAAATATGATCATTGATAACATTGATAAGGCGACAGGTGATGACGGAGATAGGAAAGTGATCAAAGGACAGGCGCAGGCATACCGTGCCTGGGCTTACTGGAACCTCGTGCAGATGTATGGTAAACGTTATGATGCAACAGCTGACAACTCACAGAACGGGGTGCCTTTAGTGCTGACCAGCACAACCGCAGGTTTGCCAAGAGCGACTGTGGCGCAGGTATATGCACAGATTGTAAAGGATATAGATGATGCCATTGTAAACCTGGAAGGATTTACATCCAAACCGAAATCGCATATCAGCATCAATGTAGCAAAAGGCATTAAAGCGCGTATTGCACTGACTATGCAGAACTGGGCAGATGCAGCGAAATATGCGGCAGAGGCAAGAGCAGGTGTGGTGCTGATGAGCAATGCTGACTACCTGACTGGGTTCAACGATTTCAGTAATAAAGAGTGGATATGGGGCAGTCACCAGATCTCTGAGCAGACCACTTATTTTTACTCCTTCTTTGCCTTCATGTCTGCAAATTACAACTCTACCAACATCAGGACCAATCCTAAAGCGATCAATTCCGTACTGTATGGGAAGATCACCGATACGGACGTACGCAAGCAAATATGGAGCGTTGACGGGAAAAATGTTCCCGTACCTCCAAATGGCGCGAAGTATCCTTACATCAGTAAGAAATTCCTCGTTGCTACTGCAGCCAGCATCGGCGACGTTCCTTTGATGCGTGCAGCTGAAATGTACCTGATAGAAGCTGAAGCAAATGCGCATCTGCACCAGGATGCTGCGGCAGCGGATGCACTGTATACACTGGCGGTGAACCGCGATCCGCAGTATACCAAAAGCACTGCTACCGGTGATGCGTTATTGCAGGAAATTCTGACACAGCGCCGCGTAGAACTGTGGGGGGAAGGCTTCCGTTTTTATGATCTGAAACGCCTGCACCTGCCACTGAACAGAACTGGTGCCAACCATACTACAGCGCTGACCGCTGGCGTGATGGAAGTTCCTATTGATGATATCCGTTGGGAGTTCCTGTTCCCGCAGGATGAGATCAATGCTAACAAGGCCATTCAGCAGAACCCGATATGATGAATCAGCAAATCTAAACCGATAAAAAAAGGGCGTTCGCTTTAGCGGACGCCCTTTTTACTATGAATAAGCTTTGTTACGGTTTAAATACCTGCCGCCTCTTTTGCTTGTGCCAGTATCTTCTTTACTTCACTTACCTGTGTTTTGGAAATGCCATATTCAGGTACGCCCGGAATGCCACCCATGCTCACATTGGGGTTGCGGTATTGCATACCGCTTTCCTCATACGCTTTGGCGGTAGTATGAAATTCGGCAGCGCCGGTCTCTTTTACCAGTTCCGCAATGTTATGCGCGCGTACACCGGAACCTACCATAATAGCAATACGTCCTGCAGCTTTTTCCACCAGTGTTTTCAGTAAAGGGATACCTTCCGTGGCGGTATTCCGCTGGCCGGAGGTCAGGATGCGTTCACAGCCGGTTTCAATGATATCTTCCAGTGCCTGCAGTGGGTCGTCCGTCATATCAAAGGCACGGTGGAAGGTAACACCCATGGGCCAGGCCAGTTTCACCAGCTCTTTTGTACGGGCTATGTCCACTTTACCATCTGCTGTTAACAGGCCGATCACCACGCCATTACATCCCAGTGTCTTACACAGTTTGATGTCTTTCTGCATGATGGCAAATTCCAGATCATCATACAAAAAATCACCACCACGGGGGCGGATGATAGGGTAGAGGTCTATATTCACCTTTTCACGCGCTACGGCAATGGTAGCGTAGCTGGGAGTGGTACCGCCTTCCAGCAGGTTATCGCATAATTCTATCCGCTGTGCGCCTCCTTCTTCTGCAGCGATGCAGGAAGCTACGGAAGCAGCACAGATTTCAAGTGTGATCTTCTTGTCCATTCTTTCTTTTAGAAATAATGCTTACCGTCTATCAGGATATTGTTGTCCTTTTCAGACTTTACTGCATAGTTAAATCCTTTCTGCAGGCAGTATGCGCCATGCTCACCTTTTTTATTGATGGCAAGGAAACCTACCTGTAAGCCCTTGGCTCTTTCTTTATTCTTCTTTACGATACGTGTTACAGCTTCCTTACAAGCTGCTTCCGGGGAATAGCCCTGGCGCATGAGTTCTACCACCAGGAAGCTGCCTACTACGCGGATCACTTCTTCACCTACGCCGGTAGAAGTGGCAGCGCCTACTTCATTGTCTACATACAGACCGGCGCCGATGATAGGGGAGTCGCCTACACGGCCATGCAGTTTAAAGGCCATACCACTGGTGGTGCAGGCGCCGGAGAGGTTGCCGTTGGCATCCATGGCGATCATACCGATGGTATCATGGTTATATACGTTTCCCGGCAGTTTAAGCGGGTTAAAAGCCGATTCCTTCTCGGGACCATAGGAAGTATTCTCTATGTTCATAATAGGCTTGTATTCGGACTTTTTCAGCCATTCACGCCATGCCTTCTCTGATTCAGGTGTAAGCAGGTTCTCTTTTTTAAATCCGTTGGCCAGTGCAAACTGTAATGCGCCATCGCCTACGAGCATCACGTGTGGTGTTTTTTCCATCACGGCGCGTGCTACGGAAATGGCGTGTACAATGTGTTCCATGGCGGCTACGGATCCACAGTTACCCAGTTCATCCATAATACAGGCATCCAGGGTTACACGGCCGTCACGGTCGGGATATCCGCTGTATCCTACGGTATGGTTGTTAGGGTCTGCTTCTGGTATTTTTACACCGGCTTCCACTGCATCGAGTGCACGGCCGCCTGTTTTCAGTACTTCCCAGGCAGCTTCATTGGCCGCACGGCCAAAGTCCCAGGTGGATAATACAATTGGTTTAGCCTTTGTTCCTTTCACAAAAGGGGCTGCGTGTGCCGGTTTAGATGTAATACCATCCAAAGATAAAGCAGCGGCACTTAGTGCCGCTGCTTTCAGAAAATGTCTGCGATCTTGCATAATGCTTTATTTATGATACCGGATGCCCGGCTGAAAGTTTAATCTTTCATTTCCCAAGCCAGTGCGCTGGCGCCTAATATCGCTGCATCACTTTCTTTCAGCTCGGAGAATACCAGCTTAACTTTGTTCTGGAAGATAGGCAGCAGGTTTTTCTCCATATGCTCGCGTACAGGTTTCATGATCATGTCGCCTGCCTTTGTCAGACCACCGAAGAGAACGATGGCTTCAGGGCTGGAGAACATCACGAAGTTAGCTAAAGCTTCACCAAGTATTTTACCGGTGAACTGGTATACTTCCACAGCCAGCGGGTCGCCCTTCATAGCTGCTTCATATATGAGCTTGGAATTGATCTCTTCTTTTGAATGATCGCGCAGGATGCTTTGGGTCTCCGGGCGGTTAGCCAGGAATTCCAGTGCTGTATTGGTTACACCGGTAGCGGAAGCATATGCTTCCAGGGAACCGTGTGCACCGGTACCGGGGTGAAATCTGCCGCCTGGTATTACGATACAGTGACCCAGCTCGCCGGCAAAGCCGTCATGACCATATATCAGCTGACCGTTGGCAACGATACCGCTACCTACGCCTGTACCCAGGGTAATAACGATAAAGTCCCTCATACTTCTGGCCGCGCCGTACTGGAATTCGCCCAGTGCAGCAGCGTTAGCGTCGTTGGTGAGGATAGCCGGTACGCCGAACTTCTCACCCAGCAGTTTAGCCAAAGGAACTACGCCTTTCCAGCGAAGGTTAGGAGCATACTCGATGTTTCCTGTATAAAAGTTACCGTTTGGTGCACCTACACCAATACCTCTGATATTTTCGATACCACCAACCTGTGCTATCAGTACGGAGAGATGTTCATGCAGCTCATCCAGGAAGCCATGAACGTCCTCGTGTTGGTTTGTAAGCATACGACCATCACACAGAATATTACCTCTGCGATCTACTATGCCAAACTTTGTATTGGTTCCGCCAATATCAATGCCCACCGCTAATTGCTGACTCATAATCTATTCCCTGTGATTTTAATATGTTTTTAACTCTGAATGCAAAGAAAGCCAGGTATGCGAAGCATATCACCGGTATAATGTAAGAATAATGAATACCTATGGAAGGAATGTCTGCCAGACCACCCTGTACCGGAGGGATCAGGGATCCGCCCAGGATCATCAGGATCAGGAAAGATGAACCCTGGCTGGTATATTTACCCAGGCCTGCGATAGATAGTGCGAAGATGCAGGACCACATTACAGAACAGAACAGGCCACCGCTGATGAAGGCGAAAATAGCTATTGAACCGGTAGTGCACAAGCCGATGATCATCGCAAGGATACCGAGCAGGGCAAATATCATCAGCGTTTTAGCTGGTTTTTCCTGTCCTGCGAAGAAACCGATGATCTGTACTACCAGTACACCGGCATAAGGATATAATACGCTCACGTCTGTACCTTTCAGGTGATTGGCGCCGAGCACCACACCATAAGCGATGAAAGGAACAATTACGGAAAGTATTTTACGGGAACGGTCAGAAAGGTTGAATACAGTAATAGCACCTGTCCAGCGGCCCACCATCATGCTACCCCAGAAGAGGGATACGTAAGGGTCTATCTGTGATTCATTCAGGCCTTCCAGCGTGAAGAAACCAGGATGTTTCAGCAGGGCGCCCATGTTGCTGGCGATGGTTACTTCCACGCCTACATACACAAAGATGGCGATCATACCGAGGATCAGTTGCGGATATTTCATAGCACCCCAGCCATTGCCGTCTTTCTGTGCAGAGCGTCTTGCATTGAACAGGATACCGAAGATGCCGATGATACCTACCAGGAAGAACGGAAGTCCCACCTCAGCGGTTGCTGAGAAGCCGATGTTAGTTTTAATGGCATTCAGTATAATACCAACAAGGATCAGGATGAACATAGCAGTGATACCGCTTAATGAACGACTGGCCCTGGCTGATTGTTCAAATGGTTCGTCAGAAGTTTCTTTAGGCATTTTGGAGAACCAGAAGATAACTGCGGCAACCAGGAACAATATGATCAGCAGGATGTAGAGTGTATTGATCTTGCTGATGTCCGTATCTGCAGAAGCAGCAGCATCCTTGGCAGAGCCAAACAGCAGGATACTTACAACTAATGGTCCGATGGTAGTACCAAAGGAGTTCACACCTCCCGCCAGGTTCAGACGGTGGGTACCTTTAGCCGGATCTCCCAGTAAGATGGCGAAGGGATTAGCTGCGGTCTGCTGCAGAGAGAAGCCCAAAGCAACAATAAAGAACGCACCGAGAATAAGATAGAAGGCCATAGTGGCATCGGCCATTTTATTGCCGATATTCACTGCAGCGATCAACGCTACTGCACCTACTACGGAAATAAGAAGGCCATAAATAATCCCTTTCTGGTAGCCGATCTTGTTTAAAATATCTACGCCCCGCAATGCTGAAAAGAGGTACAGCAGTAACGAGCCGATAAAGTAAGCGCCGTAGAACGAGAAATCTATCAATTGTGATTCCAGTTGTCCCAGATGAAAGTGGGCCTTACAGAAGGGAATGAAGATGCTGTTCGATGCAGCAACAAATCCCCAGAAAAAAAATACAAGTATCAGTACAAAGAAAGATGGATGTGTACTTTGCTTTGTTTGTTGAGCCATAAACGTGTTAAATTACTGTAATTTTTGCGCGATAAATGTATAAATTATTTTTCGAGAATTCCTAAATTTTCAAAATAAATGTGCCTATTTTCCTGAGGCAAAAACGTTTTAGCTAATATGTTATAAAATTTCTATTTAAATTAGATATAGACTGATTAAAATTCCGGATTGAGCGTAAAAAAGCGTACTTTTTGAGCTATTTAAGATGGGAATTTAACTTCTTTCTATCAGAAAAGCACATTTAATGGCAAATAACTATGAAATGCAGAATTTGTTAGCTAAGTTCGCAAAGATCAATCAAAATCATTTAGTAATTTGTAAATAGGGGAAATAATGCCAAACACCGCAACAACGCTTGCTGCACCACCAAAGCAGGCCAGCTATGTGCAATCGCTCATAATTCTGGGGGTACTTTATTTTATGCTGGGTTTTATCACGTGGGTGAATGCTACGCTGATCCCATTTCTGCAAATATCCTGTCAGCTTTCCATAGCTGAAGCACTGCTGGTGACTTTTGCTTCTTACCTGGGTTACTTTTTCCTGGCAATTCCATCTTCTTTTATCATCAAGAAGACCGGGTTCAAGAACGGGATGGCATATAGCCTTGTCATAATGGCTGCAGGCTGTCTGGTATTTATTCCCGCCGCCAATACACGTAGCTTCGGTCTTTTCCTGACAGGTCTTTTTATACAGGGTGCGGGTATGTCCCTGCTACAGACCGCTTCCAATCCTTATGTGAGTATTATTGGCCCTATCGAAAGTGCTGCTAAACGCATAAGCATGATGGGTATTTGTAATAAGATTGCCGGTACTATAAGTCCGCTTATTCTTGCTTCCATCATTTTGAAAAATGCTAATGAGCTGGAAGTGAAAATCAAGGCTGCAACAGATCTGGTTGAGAAAAGCGCATTGCTGGACAGCCTGGCTTCCAGGGTGATCCTTCCCTATATTGTTCTTGCGGTTTTCCTGGTATTACTTGCAGTTGCCATCAGCCGTTCTTCCCTGCCGGAAATTGAAACTGAGAGCAAATCAGTGAATGCGGAAGGAAAAACAGTGACAGACAGCAGAACCAGCATTTTCCAGTATCCATATTTGTTGCTGGGCGCGCTATGTATCTTCATGTATGTTGGCGTAGAGGTAATGGCCGGTGACGTAATAGGCACTTATGGCAGAGAACTGGGCATGAGCCTCGATAAAACGAAATATTTCACCACATTTACGCTGGCTGCCATGCTGGTTGGATATGTAACGGGGATTATTACCATTCCGAAATACCTGTCTCAGGACAAGAGCTTACGTATTTGCGCTATTCTGGGTATACTGTTTACCGTTTGTGCATTTATGACCAGTGGCTATACCGCAGTTACCTTCATTGCGTTACTTGGACTGGCCAATTCATTGATGTGGCCTGCCATATTTCCGCTTGCCATTGAAAAGCTGGGTGGCTTTACGAAGCTGGGTTCCGCTTTTCTGGTAATGGGGATCGTTGGTGGTGGTGTACTGCCGCAGATATTCTCCCGCCTGTATAACCCGGAGAGTTTCATTTATGTGCAGGGAATGGACTTCAGACATGCATTCCTGTACTGTATGGTGCCAGGATACATCTACATTCTCTATTATGCAGTGGTGGGACACAAAGTAGGTAAAAGATAATCTGACAAGCTTATAAAAAAAGGCCTTCCGGAGACGGAAGGCCTTTTCATTTTAATATTGGTCATCCAGTGCAAAGATCGGTTTCCTGTTCATCCATCTTCCCCGTGTGAAATCGGGGATGTACTGTACATTCCCGCCTTCCGATACTGATTGCTCGCTCAGTGGTGTGATGGCATACCAGGTAGCCAGATCGTATACGTCCAGGGCATAAGGTGCGCCCCGTTTTACACTTTCTATGAAAGAATTGATCACGTACCAGTCCATACCGCCATGGCCCGCGCCGGCGGCACTGTTGGTGTAACGCTTCCATAAAGGGTGATCATACCTGGCCATATAACTGCCGGCATCCTTTTCTGTGCCTGCTTTCTCCCATTCATCATAAGGGCTTTTGCCTTCTACATAGATCGAATCGAAATCATCCATCCAGAGGCCATTGGTGCCCTGTACGCGGAAGTTGAGAGAGTAGGGGCGGGGTGAGTTGGTATCATGCGACAACATGATGGTCTCACCGTTGTTGGTGCGGATCAATGTGGTGACGATATCGCCCAGCTTAAATTCTACTTTAGCGTTTGGATGGTTCTCACCCCCGTTGTCCACGACGTACTTATGCAGGCCCCTGGATTTGGTAGCTACAGAAGTGAGTGACAGCAGGCGGTTGCCTCTGTTGATGTTGATCATATTGGCAACAGGTCCCAGGCCATGTGTGGGGTACAGGTCACCATTGCGGTGTACACTGTGATTTGTGCGCCATTTGGCTTCAGACATGGCATTCTCGCCAAATTCAACGCCTCCGCCATACAATTGTTTGCCATTATTGAATTTTACTTTGCGCAGGTCATGCTGATAGCCTCCCTGGAGATGCGTCAGTTCGCCGAAAAGGCCCTGCCGCACCATGTTCAATACCGCCATAACATCCCGGCGGTAGCATACGTTCTCCATGCCGAACAGCGGAACACCGGTGTCTTCACTCGCATTGACCAGGTTCCAGCATTCCTGGATATCTGATGCGCCGCATACTTCTACAGCCGGCGTTTTACCTGCTTTCATGGCAGCGATGGCCTGTATGGAATGCCATTCCCAGGGAGTGGCAATAATCACGGCATCGATGTCGTCACGTTTCAGCATGTTGTAAAAATCTTCAGGGCCGTTGCTGTATTCGGCCACTTTTTTCTTACCGCCGTAGGCTTTGTTGATCAATTCGCGCGACCTGGGAACAGCCCATTGGGTATCGGGGTCGCAGATGGCAATAACGTCTACATCCTCCCGGTGAAGGCATAGTTCCAGGTGCCCTTGTCCGCGGGCGCCGACTCCGATCAATCCTACTCTTACTTTTTCTTTTTTGGTGTTTGCAAAGAGGCGGGCGGGCGTATTGAGAAGGGTCAATCCTACACCTGCTGCCACAGTGGTTTTGAGAAAGTTTCTCCTGTGAAAGTGCTGCTTTTTCATGCGTTGTTTGGTTTTAGCCCTTGCTAAAAGATCGAGACTGCTGGTGTATGTATGTAGTTGATGTCTAAAAGTATAGAAAATGTGTTATAGTTGCTATAGCCTTTGTAAAATAGTTTATTATCGCAAGACAGGTGGCAGCTGTTATTCCCTGTCAGTCCTTTGGGTGGCTGATGTCCCGGCTGAGGAAAGCACTTCCGCGAAACCGGTTCTCCTGTATTTTAGCTTTCCCTGCATCAATTTTCTCCTGTTGTACATTTAACGTCTTATTAAGCATTATTTTTAGACGTATGCTTTTGATACAGCATGTATCGGAATAAACAAAACAGGTCGTATCACTACTGATTGCGCCGGAAGCAATTCCGGTTCCACGAAAGACAAACATCAGAGATGAGAAAATTTTTATTAATGGCGGGGCTTTGCAGTACCCTGGCCACTGCTCATGCGCAGGAAATCGCCCCTTATGGTGCACTGCCTTCCAAAGCCCAGTTAGCGTGGCAGGACATGGAATATTACATGTTCATCCACCTGGGTCCGAATACCTTTACTGACAATGAATGGGGACATGGGGATGAAGATCCGAAGGTGTTCAATCCCACCCAGCTTGATGCCCGCCAGTGGGCGCGTACCGCGAAACTGGCAGGGATGAAGGCGATCATTATCACCGCCAAACACCATGATGGTTTCTGCCTCTGGCCCAGTAAGTTCAGCACCCATACCGTAAGGGAAAGCGCCTGGAAAAATGGGAAAGGCGATGTGCTGAAAGAACTGTCTGCCGCCTGTAAGGAATACGGCCTGAAGTTCGGTGTGTACCTTTCCCCATGGGACCGTAACCACCCGGCCTATGGCACTCCTGAGTACAACCAGGTATTCTCCAATACGCTCAACGAAGTGCTCAGCAGCTATGGCCCGGTATTCGAGCAATGGTTCGATGGCGCCAACGGAGAAGGCCCGAATGGTAAAAAGCCTATATATGACTGGGATCTCTTCCACAATACCGTATATAAAAATCAGCCCAATGCTGTCATCTTCAGTGACGTAGGTCCTGGTTGCCGTTGGGTAGGTAATGAAGACGGCATTGCCGGTACTACCAACTGGGCAACCCTGAACGTGAAAGGTTTTACGCCTGGTAAGGGTGCACCTGCTCAGTCTGTGCTGAATGAAGGGAATATAAACGGTGAGAAATGGGTACCGGCAGAATGCGACGTATCTATCCGTCCGGGATGGTTCTACAGTGCCTCTACCAACGATAAGGTAAAGAGCGTGCAGCACCTGCTGGATATCTATTATGGTTCTGTAGGACGCAACAGTAACATGCTGCTGAATGTACCGGTAGACAGGAGAGGGCTGATCTATTCCGCAGACTCTATCCGCCTGATGGAATTCAAGCGCTTCCGGGATGTCAGCTTTAAAACAAACCTGGCGCTGAAAGCGAAGGTGACAGCTACCGAAACCCGTCAGCACAACAGCAAGGTGAAAGCGGCTAACCTTATAGATGGTAATACCGGCACCTACTGGGCTACGCCGGATGGTGTGCTGAAAGGTACTATTACCCTGACCTTTGCAAAGCCTGCTTCCTTCAACAGGCTGGTACTGCAGGAATATGTTGCCCTTGGCCAGCGTGTAAAGGCTTTCTCTGTGGAAATCCTGGAGAAGGGGACCTTTAAGGAAATAGTGACTGCTACTACTATTGGTCATAAACGCATCCTGTCCTTCCCTGATGTAACCACTACACAGGTGCGTATCAATATACAGGACGCACTGGCTTGTCCGGTAATCAGTGAAGTACAGCTGTACAAAGCGCCGGGATTACTGGCAGTCCCTGTTATCCAACGTAATAAACAGGGAGAAGTGAGCATTACCTGTTCTTCCCCTGATCCGGAACTGCATTATACATTAGATGGTAAGGAGCCGGTATACAGCTCTCCTAAATATATAGACGCTATTTCCCTGCCAGCAGGAGGTGTAGTGAAGGCAAAAGCATTCCTAGAAAAAGGAAAGAAAGCCAGCGCAACGGTAACAGCTGTTTACGATATAGCGCCGGCAAAATGGAAGGTGACCTTTACTGACGGACAGGCGAAAGGAGCTGATCCGGAGAAAGCGATAGATGGTAATCCTGAGTCCTTCTGGGCTTCCGTTATCCAGCCGGAGGTAGCGAAATATCCTCATGAGATCCAGGTAGACCTGGGAGAGGAGCTGACACTCAAGGGCTTTACTTATACGCCACGGCACCTGGTACAAAAGTCAGGTACCATTTATACCTATGCTTTCTATGTAAGTGAGGACGGAAAGAACTGGGGAGAGCCGGTAGCACAAGGAAACTTTGCCAACATAGCAAACAATCCTGTGACACAAACGGTCAGATTTAGCAAAGCGGCGAAGGGACGTTTCGTCAAACTGGTGGCAGTTGCTCCCGCCAATGAAAAGGAGCAATGGGCCAGTGTGGCAGAGCTGGGCGTGATCACGAAATGATTAAATAATTGATTTTCAGCAACTCCCCGTCAAACTGACGGGGAGTTTTTGTTTATATGTATTTTTAAAATCTATGTTGGCCCGTAATTTGCAACTACCTATCTGATAATTTAACTTACCGTCTTTAATTTTTTTGACCGCGAAAAAAAATAATAGTATAACTTTGCGTTTGATTTTATTAAAGACAGTTTTTAACAATTTAATGCTGAACTGAAGTTGGAAAACTTTGCGGCCCATAACCTTTCTGCATATCATCCTTCTCTGATGGAAGGAGAGTACTCTATTGGGTTCAATGTCTTTAGATATCTTTCCCGACGACCTCGTATTTGATAGCGTCCGCTCACATCATGCACGCTATCGCAACACCGTGATATAACTCAGTCACACAAAAAAGGTGTTTTTTTATCCAGCAATGGATTCCAGATTATTAATTTTATTGATTACGTTTTCAATTGACAAAATTGGAAAATCCAAATATCATTGTCAGGGTCGCTACCGCTGACGATAAGCATTATGGCAAAACCATCACTGACGAGATGGAATCATCCGCCAAAGCACGTGGAACAGGTATTGCCAAGCGTTCTCCTGAGTATGTCCAACTTAAGATGGAGGAAGGAAAAGCCGTTATAGCAGTAACAGATAAAGGCGAATGGGTAGGCTTTTGCTATATAGAAGCCTGGGGACATGAAAAATTTGTGGCCAACTCGGGGCTTATCGTGAATCCTGCCTTCAGGGGACACGGTGTGGCGAAGGCTATCAAACATCGTGTGTTTGAATTGTCAAGAGAGAAATACCCTGACGCTAAAATATTTGGTCTGACTACAGGGCTTGCAGTGATGAAGATCAACTCAGAACTGGGTTACGAACCGGTAACTTATTCAGAGCTCACAGATGATGACGAGTTCTGGAAGGGATGCCGCAGTTGTGTGAACTTTGAGGTGCTGATGAGCAAGAACCGTAAGAACTGTCTGTGTACAGCTATGCTGTACGACCCTGTTGAGAAAGCAAAGGAAGAGGCTGAGAAGAAGGAACAGATGAAGAAGGCGACGCTGAGCATCAGAACAGATACGGGAGCACAGCCTCAGCCGCAGGTGCTGGTAGCTGCTACCGGAGAGATGAAACACAACAAGAAAGCCAGGAAGTTCAAAGAGAACTTCAAGCTGTTCGAAAGATGGCTGAGGTTTAAAAGATATGTGCTGCTGAAGGGCGGAAAGGATGGCATCAGTGGTGGCAGTGCACCGGCCAGTAAGAAGAAATTCTTCTTCCTGTTCAACTTATTTTAAGAGATCATTTTATTATTATAACGCATCACCCATACAGTAGTGTGGAGAAGGAGCACAATCTTATCATAAATGAAAAAAGTAGTACTTGGATTTAGCGGAGGGCTTGATACTTCCTATTGCGTAAAATACCTGACAGATGATAAAGGGTATGAAGTGCATTCAGTAATTGTCAATACCGGTGGTTTTTCAACGGAAGAACTGCAGGAAATTGAGAAGCGTGCATATAGCCTGGGGGTAAAGAGTCATAAGACGGTAGATGCGGTACGTTCTTATTATGATAGTGCTATCAAATACCTGGTATTTGGTAATGTGCTGAAGAATAATACTTATCCGCTCAGCGTAAGTGCAGAGCGTGTTACACAGGCGCTGGTGATTGCACAGCATGTGAAAGAACTGGGCGCTGACGCGGTAGCGCACGGTAGTACCGGCGCTGGTAACGACCAGGTACGTTTCGACATGATCTTCCATATCATGATCCCGGGTGTTGAGATCATCACACCGATCCGTGATATGCGACTGAGCCGTGAAGAGGAAATTGCTTACCTGAAAGGTAAGGGCGTACAGATGAACTTTGAGAAAGCAGCTTATTCTATTAATAAAGGCATCTGGGGAACATCCGTAGGTGGCAAGGAGACGCTGACATCAGACGGATTTCTGCCGGAAGAAGCATGGCCTACCCAGCTGTCCAAACAGGATGTTGAAAAGGTATCCCTGCAGTTCGTAAAAGGTGAGCTGACCGGTGTGAACGGTAAGACGTTCAGTCATCCGTCAGAAGCTATCCAGCACCTGCAGGCAATAGCGGGCCCGTTTGCTATCGGCCGCGATATCCATGTGGGCGATACCATCATCGGTATCAAAGGCCGTGTGGGTTTTGAAGCTGCTGCGCCTGTAATCATCATCAAAGCGCACCATGCACTGGAAAAACACGTATTGACCAAATGGCAGCTGAGCTGGAAAGACCAGCTGGCGCAGTTCTACGGTAACTGGCTGCATGAGGGACAGGTAATGGACCCTGTAATGCGCGACATCGAAGCCTTCCTGCAGCACAGCCAGGAGCATGTAACCGGCGAAGTATATGTTACCCTGCAGCCTTACCGCTTCCAGGTAACAGGTATCAAATCCGAATATGACCTGATGAGCAGCAAGTTTGGTAAATACGGTGAAATGAACAGTGGCTGGACCGGCGAAGATGTGAGAGGTTTCAGCAAAATATTCGGTAACCAGACAATGATCTGGCATCAGATTGCAGAAAGTGTCAAGGACAAATAGCCGGAGGCGCAAAACACAAGAAAATGGCAAACGACAAGAAAATAAAGGCAGGGATCATTGGTGGAGCAGGATATGGCGGCGGTGAAATGATCCGTCTTTTATTAAATCATCCCAACGTAGAGATCTCTTATGTAAATAGCCGGAGTAATGCCGGTAATCCCCTGTACGCAGTACATGCCGACCTGCTGGGGGAAACTGAGCTCACTTTCACAGGTGAAGTCAGCAGTGATATAGATGTATTGTTCCTGTGTCTCGGACACGGCGAAGCAAAGAAATTCCTGGAAGAAACGGAGATCGCTCCTGCTGTAAAAGTGATTGACCTCAGCCAGGACTTCAGGCTGGGAGAGACGGTGAAAGGAAGAGAGTTCGTATACGGACTACCTGAAATGCAGCGGGAAAAGATTGTTACTGCCAATAATATTGCCAACCCCGGTTGTTTTGCAACTGGTATCCAGTTAGGATTGTTGCCATTGGCCAAAGCGGGTTTGCTGCAGGAAGTACATACCACCGGTATCACAGGATCCACTGGTGCCGGACAGAGTTTACAGGCTACCTCTCATTTCACATGGAGGGCCAACAATATCTCTACTTACAAAGTACTGACCCATCAGCATTTAAAAGAAATACGACGAAGTTTACAGCTGTTGCAGCCGTCCTTTACCGGCGACGTGAATTTCGTACCGGTACGTGGGGATTTTCCAAGAGGTATCTGGGTAACCTCTTACCTGCAGAGCGATTTGTCGCTTGAAGAAGCGCAGCAGCTGTATAAAGCCTACTACGCAGGACATCCGTTTACACATGTGAGTGATAAACAGATAGACCTGAAGCAGATCGTGAACACCAACAAATGCCTGATCCAGCTGGAGAAGGTAGGTAACAAGCTGGTGATCCACTCTATAGAAGACAATCTGCTGAAAGGTGCATCCGGACAGGCAGTGCAGAATATGAACCTCATGTTCGGGCTGGATGAAACTGCGGGATTAAGGCTGAAGTCTATTGTATTTTAAACTATGCCCAACCTGGTGCCAATTTTTTACAATCTTCCGTATAAAACGGGAACAATCTGAGCTACAATGCAATTATTTGACGTATATCCCATTAATGACATCACTATAGAGAAAGCTGCGGGTTCCAACGTATGGGATGAGCAGGGCAATAAATATCTTGACCTGTATGGCGGTCATGCTGTAATTTCTATTGGTCATACACATCCTCACTACGTTCAGCGTTTAACAGATCAGTTACAGAAAGTTGGATTCTATTCCAACTCTATCAAAATACCGTTGCAGCAACAGCTGGCAGAGAAACTGGGTAAAATTTCCGGTAAGGAAGATTATCAGTTGTTCCTCTGTAACTCTGGCGCTGAAGCCAATGAGAATGCGCTGAAACTGGCATCTTTCCACAATGGAAAGAAGAAAATAATCGCATTTAAAAAGTCTTTCCATGGCAGAACTTCACTGGCAGTAGCCGCTACTGATAATCCGAAGATCGTAGCGCCGGTGAATGAAACTGACAACGTGGTATTCCTGCCATGGCAGGATGAGGCAGCTCTGGAAGCGGCTTTTAAACAATATGAAGTATCTTCTGTTATCATCGAAGGCATTCAGGGCGTAGGCGGTATCCAGGTAGCCGGCGAGTCTTTCCTGAAAAAGATCAGAAGTCTTTGTGATGCACATAATGCCGTGTTTATTGCAGATAGCGTACAGTGCGGTTATGGCAGAAGTGGTAAATTCTATTCTCACGATTTTGCTGGTGTGAATGCAGACATTTACACAATGGCAAAAGGAATGGGTAATGGTTTCCCTATCGGTGGCATCATCATTGCTCCGCATATTAAACCTTCCTATGGCCTGCTGGGTACCACTTTCGGTGGTAATCACCTGGCCTGCGCAGCTGCACTGGCAGTACTGGAAGTGATAGAAAGGGATAACCTGATTGCCAATGCTGCAAAAGTAGGCGGTTACCTGATCGAACAACTGAAAACATTCCCGCAGGTAAAAGAAGTAAGAGGCAGAGGATTAATGATCGGTATAGAGCTGCCTGAATCACTGACTCATGTAAGGAAGGAACTGTTGTTCAAGCATAAGATCTTCACAGGTGAAGCAAAACCAAACGTGATAAGACTGCTGCCATCCCTGGCACTGACCATGGAACACGCAGACCAGTTCCTGACTGCATTCAAACAGGAAGTAGAGAAAAACTAAACAATCATCATTACAGAGCCATACAGAAAATGAAACAATTTATTTCCGTAGATGATGTGCCAAGTGTCCCGCGTTTAGTGGAGATCGCACTGGAGTACAAAAAACAGCCTTTCAAAGACAGAGCATTAGGACAGAACAAGACGCTGGGAATGATATTTCTGAACCCCAGTCTGCGAACACGATTGAGTACGCAGGTGGCGGCGAAGAACCTGGGAATGGAAGTAGTGGTATTCAATATCGATAAGGAAGGCTGGCAGCTGGAAATGAATGATGGCGCTATAATGAACGGAAATACTTCGGAGCACGTAAAAGAAGCAGCTGCCGTAATGGGACAGTACTTCGATATAATGGCGATCCGTACATTTCCGGGACTGAAGGATAAAGAGTCTGACTATAAGGAAAAATATATCAATCAGTTCATCAAATACGCAGGCGTGCCTGTATTGAGTCTGGAAAGTGCGACCCTGCATCCTTTGCAGAGTTTAACGGATGTTATCACCATTAAGGAACAGTGGCAGCAGCCACGCAGACCGAAGGTGGTAATGACGTGGGCGCCGCACGTAAAGCCACTGCCACAGGCTGTTCCAAACTCTTTCGCGCAGTGGATCAATGCCTGGGGTGAAGCAGATTTCGTGATCACACATCCGGAAGGATATGAGCTGGATCCGAAATTCACCGGCAGTGCGCAGATAGAATACAACCAGGACAAAGCCCTGGAAGGTGCGGATTTCGTGTATGTAAAGAACTGGTCTTCTTATAAAGATTATGGCAAGATCACCTGCACAGACAGCAACTGGATGGTGACCAACGACAAGCTGAAGGGAACCAACCAGGCGAAAGTGATGCACTGCCTGCCGGTAAGAAGGAATGTGGTGATTGCAGATGAAGTGCTGGATGGACCTAATTCCATCGTCATCCCTGAAGCGGCAAACCGTGTATGGGCGGCGCAGGCGGTATTAAGCCAGATCTTAAAAGGTTAATTTGTATGATCGATCTCTTTGTAATAAAAGTCGGCGGTAACGTCATCGATAATCCTGCATTGCTGGACGCATTCCTTAAAAAGTTTGCAGCCATCAAAGGAAAGAAAATACTGATCCATGGGGGTGGCAAAATAGCCACCCGCATTGGAGATCAGCTGGGTATCAAATCAAATTATGTCGATGGCCGCCGTATTACTGATGCTGCGACGATCGATGTGGTGACAATGGTATACGGTGGGCTGGTAAATAAACAGCTGGTAGCTAAATTACAGGCCAATGGCTGTAATGCTATCGGTATGACAGGTGCTGACGCTAATATCATTCCTGCTACCAAACGTCCTGTGAAAGAGATCGATTACGGATTTGTAGGAGATATCAGCACTGCAGATGTACAGGGTAATTCCCTGAAAGCATTGCTGGAGGCTGACCTGATACCTGTATTTGCACCGCTGACACATGATGGTAAGGGGCAGATGCTAAATACAAATGCAGATACCATTGCTTCTTCCCTGGCGATAGCTTTGTCGAAATTTTATGCGGTGCGACTGATCTATTGCTTCGAGAAGAAAGGTGTGCTGCACAGCCCTGACGATGATAATTCTGTTATTACGCTGATAGATCGTATGATCTATGAGGAACTTAAGGCTGATAACGTGCTGTCGGACGGTATCCTGCCTAAACTGGAAAATGCTTTCGCAGCTATAGAAAGTGGTGTGGCGGAAGTACTGATTGGTCATGCTGATGACGTACAGAGCAACACCACAGATACAGTAGCGGGTACTTTAATACGCTAAACCTATGTGGAACCAACAGCTGTATGATGATGCAGTAACTTTACTAAAAGGGCTGATCTCCACTCCTTCACTGAGCAGGGAGGAACAGGGGACTGCCCAACTGATCGCTGATTTCCTGAAGGAGCGAAATATTCCTTATCAGCAGCATCTGAATAATATATGGGCAAAGAACAAACATTTTGATCCTGCAAAGCCTGTAATTGTCTTTAATTCTCACCACGATACTGTAAAACCTAACCCGCAATACACACGCGACCCTTTTTCTCCCGATGTCGAAGACGGTAAACTATTCGGTCTTGGCAGTAACGACGCAGGCGGATGCCTGGTCAGTCTTATCGCTACCTTTCTGCATTTTTATGATCGCAGCGATATGGCTTACAACATCATTCTTACTGCCAC
Organism: Chitinophaga sp. CF418; assembly: GCF_900142925.1. GTDB lineage: Bacteria > Bacteroidota > Bacteroidia > Chitinophagales > Chitinophagaceae > Chitinophaga. Next base: position 156,528 of record NZ_FRCN01000001.1, on the reverse strand, counting down.
GGCAGAAGAAGAGATCAGTGGTATAAACGGTATTGAAAGCATCCTGTCACAATTGCCCGCTATTGATTTTGCTATAGTGGGAGAGCCTACTCAAACACAACTGGCTACAGCAGAAAAAGGCCTGATGGTGTTGGATTGTACCGTACAGGGTAAAGCAGGACATGCCGCACGTGACGAGGGAGAAAATGCATTGTACAAGGCATTGCCGGATATAGAATGGTTCAGGACCTATCGCTTTCCGAAAGTGTCTGACACACTGGGACCCGTGAAGATGAGTGTAACGGTGATCAACACCTCCAATAAAGCACACAATGTGGTACCGGCAGATTGTACTTTTGTAGTCGATGTGCGGGTAACGGAACAGTATACCCTGGAAGAGGTGCTGGACATCATCCGTGCGAATGTGAAGTGTGAGGTGAAACCCCGTTCTCTGCGTATGCGTCCATCGGGTATCCCGATCGATCATCCGTTTGTACAGGGAGGCTTACGTCATGGCAAAACGACCTATGGCTCGCCCACTACATCAGATCAGGCGCTGATACCGGCTACGTCCATCAAGATGGGGCCTGGCGATTCCGCCCGTTCGCATACGGCGGATGAATACATTTACCTGGACGAGATCCGTCAGGGGATTGATAGTTACATTAAATTACTGGAAGAAATCTTGTAGATATGAAAATCTGGCAAAAGGATAAAGCTGCGCTGGCAGAAGTAGACCGGTTTACCGTTGGTAAAGACCGTGAAATGGATGCTTATCTGGCGCCATTCGATGTGCTGGGCTCTCTGGCGCATACGACCATGCTGGAAAGCATCGGGCTGTTAACAGCAGATGAACTGGTCATCCTGCAGAAAGAATTAAAACAGATATACAAAGAGATACAAGAGGGTAATTTTACGCTGGAAGATGGAGTGGAAGATATCCATTCACAGGTGGAATTATTACTCACCCGCAGACTGGGAGAAGTAGGTAAGAAGATCCACAGTGGCCGTTCCCGTAACGACCAGGTACTGGTGGACCTGAAGCTGTTCCTCCGTCATGAACTGGAAGTGCTGGTAGGCGAGGTAAAGACTTTATTCGACCTGCTGCAGCAGAAAAGTATTCAATACAAAGATCACCTGATACCTGGTTATACGCATTTGCAGATAGCGATGCCATCTTCCTTCGGATTATGGTTTGGTGCTTATGCGGAAAGCCTGGTAGATGACCTCACTGTTTTGCAGGGTGCTTATAAAGTAGTGAATAAAAACCCACTGGGTTCCGCAGCAGGATATGGTTCTTCTTTCCCGTTGAACCGTACCATGACTACACAGCTACTGGGTTTTGATGACCTGAACTACAATGTGGTGTATGCACAGATGGGCCGTGGCAAAACGGAAAAGATCGTTGCTTTTGCACTGGCGGGGATTGCTTCTACAGTGGCGAAAATGGCTATGGACGCTTGTCTGTTCATGAACCAGAACTTTGGTTTCATCAGTTTCCCTGATGAACTAACTACGGGGTCCAGCATCATGCCTCACAAGAAGAATCCTGATGTGTGGGAACTGATCCGCTCACATGGTAACAAACTGCAGGCATTGCCGAATGAGATCACCATGATGATCACGAACCTGCCCAGCGGTTATCACCGTGACCTGCAGCTGCTGAAGGAAAATCTGTTCCCTGCATTTGGCGTGCTGAAAGATTGCCTGCGGATGGCGGGATTAATGCTGGAGAACATCCGCATCAAAGAAAACATACTCGATGATGAGAAATACCGTTACCTGTTCAGCGTGGAAGTGGTGAACAAGCTTGTACTGGAAGGGGTGCCTTTCCGTGAAGCCTATAAGCAGGTAGGACTGGATATTGAGAAGGGCAACTTCACGCCTGATAAGACCGTGCAACATACGCATGAAGGAAGTATTGGTAATCCGGGGAATGAAGAAGTGAACAGGATGATGGATGAAGTGATCAAAGGTTTTCCTTTCGGAAAGGTAGCAGCAGCGGTAGAGAAGCTATTGAGTTAAACGAAGCGAGATATACGTTATAAAAGAAACGGCCTGAAAGTATCATACTTTCAGGCCGTTTCTTTTATAACGTATTTACTAAATAGCCTCGATGGATAACCTCGTGGATTTCTCCTTTTCATCATACTCGGAAACGATGATGTGGCCATCCTTTGCAGGGTAGATGTTTGTTTTTACCTCGTTATTGTTCCTGGCTATTTTCCGCACGATCTTTTTCTCATGGACATTATAGATAGTAATGTCTTTTTCACCTTTAACAATCAGGAAAGAAGTTTTGGTATCTGGGTTGGTTAAAGAATAAAAACTGCAGTTATCAGCCATTTTGAATATAGGCGCAGCATTCTTTCGTTTGTATAATTCAGTGCCGATACTATCAACATAGCTGAGCTTACCATTTTTATCCATTTGCATTAACAGTACATCATCGAAAGAATAGGAGCCGAACGCACCTGTTGCTAACATGATACAGCTAGGGATTAATAATGGAGACATGATCGAACCGGCGATGATAGCGCCCCTGTTCCTCTTTGCAGTAAGGCGGGTTCCCAGGAAATAGGTATTGCCGTCAAAGTCCCGGAAAGAAGGGCGTGGCACAATATGCCCCTGAACGCTGCTTATATATCCTTCGTTGGTAATATTATGGTTACTGGTACTGTCAGCCCAGCAGAAATAAGCAGTTTTCACATCTTCTTTGTGAGCGCCATTTATATCCATTTTGAAAACTCCCCGGAATGCTCCAGTGTAGATCTCATATATATCGTTCATACTGTTATCCCAGAATTGGCGGGCAATGATGCCGGAGATGAATAATTTACCGGTGGCAGGGTCATTCCCAAAGCCGAGGATATCCAGCGAACGTCCTTTTTTATCTCGCAGCAGCAGTTTCAGTGTAGGGGAGGCGGCGTTACCGCTATATCCGTACAGGGTATAACCACTGCCGTTGCCATATTCCTCTGCTCCTCGTGTCAGCAGGTAGATATCATTGCCTGCAGTATGCAAATAATAACTGACGGCGATCTCTTTCACCTGTCTTTCACCGATTTTTTCGCCGGCAGTATTGAAAGTGAGCAAAGACCTTTTAGTCTTGTCACCGTAGAAGGCAGCAAAACCTACGCCGCTAATGTTTTTCAGCTGGATGTCCTGTTTGAACGGACGTATACCTGCTTCATATTCTCTCAGTGCTACATAGATATCGACGTCTGCTTTCTTTTCGAAGGTTTTCGTAATCTCACCCTGCAGGTTGATGAACTGTGCAAAGAAGGATACGTATCCTTTCTTTGCTGCTATTTTATAAGAGATCTTATGTTTTGCGGTTGTACCTAATACATCACTTTTGATATAGGCCAGACAGAGGATATCCTGCTCGAAGGCTACATCGCGTAGGCTCAGTTTCTGCTGACGGAACTTCACCTTTCCGATATCGTTCAGATTTTCATCCATGATAGTGATCTCGTAGTTAAAAGAGTCTTTGCTGGCTTTTTCCAGTTCTGTAAATGTCAAATAGCCTACGAGGCTTCCATCCTGCATAATGCTGTGCAGGGAGGTGGAAACACCATTACCTACCTGTTTAAATACCCTGGACTGGGCATTGACATTAGAAACAATAAATAAGGCGTACAGGAATACCAGGAATCGTGTTTTCATTTGTAAGTGTTTAAAAGTGCAACTACGAGGTGTAGGTTTGAAATTTGTGACGTACAGGACCTGTACCGGTCTGAAAGGTGATTTGCTATGAATTGCAGGGCATTATGTTTGAATGCACTGCCAGATCGTGTGAACAGTTATGGTCATGGATAACCAGGTATAAGTCTCATGCAATGTCCCCTCGAAGGTATAGGTGTGATTTTCAGGCAATATAAGAAAAAATAGTACTATATAGGTAAATTCATTTTCTGGGTCATGGACGATGGAAACAAAAAGGGCCAGCCCATGAGCCAGCCCTTTTCTATTTTAAAGCTATTTTAGAAGGCTATATTGATGCCAGCGAAGAAATTGGTACCAGCCATCGGATAATATCCGTTCGTCGATTTTTCGGTCCCGTCTTCTTTATATGCGTAGGTCCAACCGTTGGGTGAGTACTTCTTATTCCAGATATTGTTTAGCATGAACTGTAAACCGAGCTCTTTAAACAGCGGTTGCGGTATTACATAGTTAATGCGGAGATCGTTCGTATAATAGCCGTCCAGGCTGCGTTCTTTTGTGCTGGTATTATCCAGGTACTGTCTGCTTACATACTTGCCCAGGAGGCTTATTTCCAGGTTCCTGACTGGCTTTGCGGTTAAAGTATAACCGCCTACAAAAGAAGGGGAGAAAGCAATATTGCTGTTGTTGAAAGAAACAGTATCCTGCAGGCCGGTATTCCAGTTGTCAACGAAATTCCTGAAGTCTTTTACTTTGTTACGGCTCAGGGCAGCATTGGCTGAGAGTGTGAAGAGATGTCCCAGTCTTGTACTGGCCTGTAGCTCTACACCTGCGCGGTAGCTCTTGGGAATATTGGTACGGGTATAGGCGCCTACATCATTCAGCTGACCGGTTTGCACCAGCTGGTTTTTGTAGTTCATGTAGTACGCATTAGCCTGTAATACCAGGTTACTGCCGTGATAAGAATATCCTGCTTCCACATCACGCAGTGTTTCGTGTTTGGGTGTATTGTTCACACCAGCTTCAAAGTCGTCACGGTTGGGCTCTTTATTACCCACAGCGAAGGAAGCATATACTTCCTGGCGGGCATCCAGCGTATAGGAGATACCTGCTTTCGGATTGAAGAAGTTATAGTCGTTGTGTTGTATGAGGTGAGGATTATCGTCAAACCCATCGATATTGTATTTCACCGTGCGGTATTGCAGATCAGCAAACAGGCGGAGAGCTGTCGTGAGTTTGTATTCGCCTTTCCAGTATATGTTCAGATCGCGTTTGAAAGCGTCGTTGTCGTAATACCTGTGATCTTTATCTATGGCATATTGCGCCCAGATGATCTTGCCGAAATGGCTGCCCTCATAGCGGTTCCATCCGCCTCCCAGACTCCAGTTCAGTTTATCGCCTTTATAGTTGACAGAGAAGATGCCACCGTAGAAATTATTATCCAGCCAGAGTTGTCTGATAAGATCTGTTTTTGTTACAGGTGCGCCGTTGATAACAGGATCAGCGATACCATAGTCAGCAAATGCTTCTGCTTCCCTATACTGTTCATAATACCCCCTGCCGCGGGTATAGTGTGCCGCAACGTTAAAATCGAGTCTTGGGCTGAGGGATTGGTTCAGGAACAGCTGGTAATGGTCCTGCTGATAGTTATCTGTTTCATTATCGTAGTAAGAACCGTCAGAACGTTGTCCGGCAGAGTTGTATGTACGATGTGTTTTCAGTGAATCAAACGGTACGCCGTTCCATGCCTGGTAGGTCTTTTCTTTACCGGAAAATACATTGAGGCGGATAGCGGTGTTTTTGGAAATATAGGCAGCAGAAGTATAGAAGGAGCGCAGATCAGACGATGCGCGGTCTATATAGCCATCTGAAGAGATCTTGGACAGTCTGGCATCGATGGTGAAGTGGTCATTGATCAAGCCGGAACCTGCTTTCACCGTATGTTTCCAGGAATTGAAAGAACCGTAACTGTTGCTGATTTCACCATAGGCTTTATCCCTGAAATCGTTGGTGCTGAGATTGAGAGAAGCGCCGAAAGCGCCGGCCCCGTTGGTGGAAGTACCTACACCACGTTGCAGTTGTATACTGCTGACAGAAGATGCGAAGTCAGGCATGTTTACGAAGAAAGTACCCTGTGATTCGGCATCATTGATAGGGATACCGTTTGCAGTGACATTGATACGTGTAATATCAGAACCTCTCACACGGATACCGGTATAACCGATACCTGTTCCGGCATCGGAATTTGTTACTACGCCTGGTTGTTGATTGAGCAGCAGTGGAAGGTCCTGTCCGAGGTTTTGCTTTTTGATGTCCTCAGCAGTCACTGTGGACTGTGTGAAGGGAGAGTGTTCACCTGCACGCAGGCTGGTGATCTCAACGGGTTTCACAAACAGCCCTGTTTCTTCCAGGGAGATGTCTGTCTGAATGCTGCTGCCGTTGGCGCTGATAGTTGTCGTAAATGTTTTAAAACCGAGATAAGTGGCCTGTAAGGTGTATTGTCCTTTTGAAGAAATAGTAAAACGGTATTGACCGCTGGCATCGGTATGAACGCCATTATTAGTGGAAGGGATACTTACAGACACGCCCTGCAGCGGTTTACCACTGTTCTTGTCGGTAACTGTTCCTGTCAGCACAGTTTGCGCGTGCACAGTACTTAAGCTGCAAAGCAGCAAAAGAAATAAAAGTTGTCTCATGGGACTATGACGATTTAATAGCTTACAATCTGTAGCTTTCTTTCAATATGCGGGTAAGGAAGAGATTGTTCGCTTACCTTTCCTAAACAGCATTACCTGGTCAGGTTCAACGGGTCTGATCTCAGCCTGATAGTAAGGCACCCCGAGGTGAAACCGGGAGTTTTGAATATTAATTTGCGCCAGTACGCACTCCTGTTTCCGGGAACAAAGTTATAGCTGCTTTGATTAAAAAGAGAAAATATTTTTCACAATGAAAGAAAATGTATAATTTCCATTCATTATACATCTCTCACAAATTGAATCCTCCCTGAACTTTTTTTATCGTTAACCAAATTGAATCTGTAATGATCAGACTACAATTAATCGGGCATCTGGGACATGATGCAGTTCAGCGGCATGTGAGTAGCAAAAGCGTACTCAGCTTTCGTATCGCGCACACGGAGCGTTACACAAATAAGGAAGGCGTAATGCAGGAAAAGACCATCTGGGTAGACTGCTCCTATTGGGAGCGGGAAAAAGTGGGGCCTTATCTTACGAAAGGTACACGCGTATATGTGGATGGAACTCCATCTGCGGAGGTGTACGTGAATAGTCAGGGAGAACAGGTATCGACGCTTCGGTTGCGGGTAGGCACTTTACAGTTACTTTCCAGCCCTCGTGGAAGTGGCAGGAGGGAAATGGATGGAGAGGAGGCTGTAAGCGATGATGGCGATGTTTCTGACGATTTGCCCTTTTAGGTAATGTGCCGATGCTGGCGGGGCAGTTGGACAGACGTACAGACCAGGGCTCCTGAATGTTTTCTATTTAAGTCAACAGGAAATGTTCAACATGTTGATGGTGGCAGCTGACATTGGCGAAAGGGGAGCATTTTCTGTCCAGGCTAATGACCTGCAACATGCTTGTGGTAGTAGCGGACGTGGCAGCCGGAGGTGTTGAAATGTTTACCGGTTTAAACCAACCGGTAACGGGCAATATTTTTTGGGACTAGCGAACGTAGCCGCCTAAGGATGTTGAAATTGTTTGCTGTAAAGCATTTTATGTGAATTTTAAAAGGGAGCGCGGGCGCTTTTTTTTCAATCTTTTTCTGATTTTTCCGAAAAAGATTTGGCGAGAATGATTTTAATCCTATCTTTGCACCCTCATTGCGAGGTAGAGCAGAGGTAGCTCGTCGGGCTCATAACCCGAAGGTCAGGGGTTCGAATCCTCTCCTCGCTACTAAAAACAAAACAAAAAGGCCGAAGTGATTCGGCTTTTTTTATTTCAGGAAGTTAAGGAAATTCGTTGTGCATGCATAAAGCTGGTTTCGTAAATATCTTCGGTAAGGCCAATGCAGGGAAAAGTACCCTGATGAACGCGCTGGTGGGCGAAAAGCTCGCCATTGTATCTCCGAAGGTACAGACAACCAGGCACCGCATTACGGGAATAGTGACCACACCGGAATATCAGATCGTATTCTCTGATACGCCGGGTATTATCGATCCCCGTTACCGGCTGCACGAAAAAATGATGGGAGCTGTTAAGTCAGCGCTGGAAGATGCCGACGTAGCCATGTTGCTCATGGATGCCAAGGAGAACCTGGAGGAGAACCTGGAGCTGTTCGGATCGCTGAAACTAAAAGCCCGCAGCATTCTGGTGATCAACAAGTCGGATCTCCTGATGAAAGATGAGCTGGAAGCATTGGTAAAAAAATGCGAAGAGTGGGGGAAGGCAGAAAAAGTGGTAGTGATCTCCGCCATGCAGGGAAAAGGTATCCCGGCATTGCTGGAAACTGTGGTATCCCTGCTCCCCGAAAGCGACCCCTTCTATCCGGAAGATACGTTAACCGATAAGTCTACACGTTTCTTTGTAGCCGAGATCGTCCGGGAAAAGATATTTCACCTGTTTGACGAAGAGATCCCTTATCATACTGCGGTAATTGTTACGCAGTACCAGGAGAAGAACACACTGATCAAGATCTCAGCAGAGATCATTGTGACGCGTGAGACGCAGAAAGCGATCATCCTGGGAGACAAAGGGGCTTCCATTAAAAAGATCGGTACGCTGGCCCGCCAGGATATCGAGAAATTTGTGGGTCAGAAAGTGTTCCTTGAACTATTTGTGAAAGTGCGCAGCAAGTGGCGGGATAATGATATTTATTTAAGGGAATACGGTTATTAATTTTATTTAGTTATGGCAGGATTTACAGTAGCAATCGTCGGTCGTCCAAATGTGGGTAAATCTACCCTGTTCAACCGTTTGCTGGAGCAGCGTAAAGCCATCGTCGATGACGTGAGCGGTGTTACGCGTGACAGGCAATATGGTGTTGCGGACTGGAACGGAAAATCGTTCAACGTGATTGATACCGGTGGTTTTGTATCCAGAAGTGAAGATATTTTCGAGCGTGAGATACGCAAACAGGTACAAATAGCAATGGAGGAGGCTAACCTCCTGCTGTTCATGTGTGATGTGGCTACGGGTATTACCGACCTGGATGAGGATATGGCGAATATATTACGGCGCTCTTCTAAACCGGTGATACTGGTGGTAAATAAAGTGGACAACAGTACCCGTCAGCTGGAAGCAACAGAGTTCTACAGCCTCGGGTTTGAAAACATATTTTTCATGTCTTCCATGAGTGGTAGCGGCAGTGGTGAATTGCTGGACGAGATAACCAGCAAGATCCCCGAAGATGATGAAACGCTGGAAGCGGCGCAGGAAGCGGCAGAACTGCCGAAGATCGCAATTATCGGTCAGCCGAATGTGGGTAAATCATCCCTGCTGAATGCACTGATCGGAGAGGAGCGGAATATTGTGTCCGACATTCCCGGTACTACGCGCGATACGATCCACACGCACTATAAAATGTTCCAGAAGGACTTTATCCTGATCGATACTGCCGGTTTGCGCCGTAAGAACAAAGTACAGGAAGATCTGGAGTTTTATTCCGTAATCCGCGCTATCAAGGCGATGGACGAAGCGGATGTCTGCCTGTTGTTGCTCGACGCCGCCAAAGGCGTTACTGCACAGGACCTGAGCATTTTCAGCCTGGCTGGCCGTAAAGGAAAAGGCCTGGTTGTATTAGTGAATAAATGGGACCTGATCGAAGATAAAAGCACCAATACGGCAAGGGATTATGAAAAAGACCTGAAAAGTCGTCTGGCGCCATTCTCTGATGTACCGATCATATTCACCTCTGTAACAGAGAAACAGCGTATTTTCAAGGCGATAGAAGAGGCCCTGCGTGTATATGATAACCGTAAGCGTAAAGTGCAGACTTCCAAGTTGAATGAGGTGATGCTGAAGGCGATAGAGAATTTCCATCCGCCGGTAGTGAGAGGTATTCCTATCAAAATCAAGTATGTAACTCAACTTCCGACGTTTACGCCAGCATTTGCATTCTTCTGTAATCTGCCGGATGATGTGAAGCAACCATACAGGAATTACCTTGAAAATCAGCTCCGTAGCAACTTTGATTTTGAGGGAGTGCCGTTGAAACTGTTCTTCAGGAAGAAATAAAGGTAAAATTTTGATATAGATGTTGTTCTATATTTAAAAATAACTATACCTTTGCGCATCTTTAAAAACAAACTAAAGCATGAAAAAATTATTCTTCTTCGCAGTTGCTACTAGCATGTTCTTCGTAGCTTGCGGCGGTGGTGCTTCTACTACAACTGCAGATTCTACTGCAACTCCAGCTGTTGATACAGTTGCTGCAACTCCAGCTGTTGATTCTGCTGCTGTTACTACTGATTCTGCTGCTGCTCCAGCTGCTGATACAACTGCTGCTGCTCCTGCTGCAGAAGCAAAACACTAATCTGTTTTGTAAGAATTATTGGCCGTCTCGTGTAAACGAGGCGGTTTTTTTTATGCCTGTCTGTCGGGGTGCGGTTCCTTCATTGCTGATAATTATTGAGTTCCCGGTATTCAAAATCCTATTCGATTGACAACGCTTAATAGCCTTTCAGAGAGGCGCCGACCGCCATCCCATACTGAAACCGGGCTACTTAGCGTAAATAGTATATAAACTAAAAAAGCCATCCGGAGTACATCCAGATGGCTTATAAAAACAATTAATTCTTTTATTTCTTCTTCAGCACCTCAACTGCCCTCTTCATCATATCATCCTCTTTATTCAGCGACTCGTAGAACCCCGCATAACTCCACATCTGTCTTGCCAGCAACGCTTTCAGACGTGTCTTAATCTCAGTCTCATCATGAGCATTGATCGATTCCACTCCCCGTACACTGTCTTTCGAAGCGAAGGTTTTATAAGCGCTGTAAAGTTCATTACTAACCTGGTATTGGTTGCTGAACTGAGTAGCATCTTTATATTGCTTGAATTCATCTCTATGGCTGTTATAGTACTGATAGGCAAAGTTGCTGAAAGTACTCCTGGAATACATGCTGGTCAGCACATTAGAGAAGCGGCTGGTGTCAAAAGGAATGAAGACATCCGGAGTGATACCGCCACCGCCATAGACAACGCGGCCACTGGCAGTTTTAAACTGCACGGTATCCAGCGGGTGGATGCTGTCACGGTTAACGAATTCACCATGGTTGAAACGGTTCAGAATATCCTCATCGTAAGCTTCACGGCCGTTAGCGTAGGATTTTTGAATACTTCTGCCGGAATTGAGATAGTAGCGTGCCACTGTCAGACGGAGGGCGCCGCCATTACTGAGGTCAAACTGTTCCTGCACAAGGCCTTTACCGAAGGTACGGCGGCCGATAATGGTACCACGATCCCATTCCTGTACAGCACCTGCAAGTATCTCACTGGCACTGGCAGAGCCCTCGTCAGTGAGGATGGCCAGTTCTCCTTTCTCGAATATACCTGGCTTTTCACAGCGGTAGTCTGAGCGGGGATAGCTTTTTCCTTTGGTGTATACAATCAGTTTGTTATCGGCGAGCAGTTCGTCGGCAATACGGGTAGCTGCGTCGAGATAGCCACCTGGATTCTGACGCAGGTCGATCACCAGTTTGGTCATACCCGCCTGGGTCAGTTTGCGCATTGCGTCCATGAACTCCTGGTAGGTGGTACCGGAGAATTTGCTGATCTTGATGTAGCCAATCCCGGGCGCCGCCATGTAGCTGGCATCTATACTATAAAGAGGGATATCGCCGCGGATGATCTGAACAGGGACCAGTTGTTGCTGACGTAACATGGTAACAGCTACCTTGGATTCTTTCGGACCACGCAGCATTTTGCGGATCTTGTCGCCGGAGATGTTATTGCCAGCCACGAGAGAGTCGTTTACCTTGATAATCTTGTCGCCGGATTGTACACCGGCAGTCTCTGAAGGGCCGCCTGGTACTACGGAAACAATATTCACGGTATCTGCTATGATATTAAACTCCACGCCGATGCCGGAGAAGTGGCCTTCCAGGTCTTCATTCACGGTTTGCAGGTTGGACGGTGGAATATAGATGGAGTGAGGATCCAGGTGGTTGAGCAGGCCTTCAATGGCCTCCTGTTGCAGATCGGCTACCTGTAAGGTATCAACGTATTTTATTTTCAGCAGGTCCATGACTTCCTGCAATGGTGCGCGACCCGCACGGCTGAATAGTAACGTTTGCGCCCCCGTGTTAGCTCCTGGCATTTTATGACCCAGATACATCCCCAAAGCAAGCACTATTGCAAATAAGAGAGGTAAAAAAACATTCAGTTTCCTGTTCGACATAATGATGTATTGAAAACAGCTGCAAGGTAGCTTGTATCTTGTCGCTATTTATTTAACTTGTGGCAAAAATAGTATATTAAACCTCAACCTTCAACGGATGTGTCATGAAAGTACAGCTAATTGCAGATAGTGGATCCACCAAGGCTGACTGGTGCCTGCTGGGCGCCGGGGAGGCCGCTCGTTATCAGACATCCGGGATCAGTCCTTATTTCCTGAATGCACAACAGATACAGGAATTGCTGGAGAAAGAGTTGTTACCTCAATTGCCGCCGGATATCCAGATAGATGAGATCCATTATTACGGAACGGGCTGTTTACAGCGGAAGAGCGTGGAGCTGGTGGAAACAGCCTTGCAGGCGGTATGGCCCGTGGCATCGTTGGAGGTGAACCACGACCTGATGGGAGCTGCCCGGGGACTATGTGGAAAGGAGCCGGGAATAGCCAGTATCCTGGGAACAGGGTCCAATTCCTGCTTTTTTGACGGCACCACCATCCAAAAGAACAACCCGGGACTGGGATATGTGCTGGGAGATGAAGGTAGTGGCGCTTACATTGGTAAAAAACTGCTGCAATACTACCTGTACAATTCCTTTGATGAAGAGCTGAAAAGCCGTTTTGACGCCCAGTATAAGACCAATCATGAGGAAATACTGGAAAACGTATACCGCAGACCCTTCCCTAACCGCTATCTGGCTGGTTTTGCGAAGTTTCTGGGCGAGAACAGGGGCCATTTTATCATCGAGAACATCCTGGAAGACAGTTTAAACGAATTTTTCTTTAACCATATTTACAAATACAGCCAAAGCTGGACACACCCGCTGCACTTTACCGGAAGTATTGCCTGGAATTTCAGGGACATCCTGGAGGAGTTATGTGAACTGTATGAACTGCAGCTGGGCCGGATATTGCGCAGTCCTATGGATGGACTGGTGGCATATCATCAATAAACAAATACACTACAAATGTCCTTTGAGAGAGTAACAGAGCAAACGTCACACTATCGCCACCTGGAGAAAATGAGTGTGCAGGAGATTCTCAGTAACATTAATCAGGAAGATACCACCGTACCCCAGGCCGTAGCCAGGGCTTTGCCGCAGATAGAAAAGCTGGTAACCGCCATCGCAGACAAAATGCTGGCCGGCGGCAGGTTATTTTACCTGGGAGCAGGCACCAGCGGACGTTTAGGCATTGTTGATGCTTCTGAATGCCCGCCTACTTTTGGCGTGCCTCATGGACTGGTGATAGGCCTGATTGCCGGAGGGGACGCCGCCATCCGTAAAGCAGTAGAATTTGCCGAAGATGACCGGGAACAAGGCTGGAAAGATCTGCAGGAATTCAATGTTACAGAAAAGGATGTGGTTGTGGGCATCGCCGCCAGCGGTACTACGCCATATGTGATCGGCGCGCTGAATAAGTGCCGGAAGGAGGGGATTGTAACAGGGAGCATCTGCTGTAATCCCGGAGCACCTTTGTCGGCCGAAGCGGATTTCCCTATTGAAGTGGTGGTGGGGCCGGAGTTTATCACCGGTAGTACCCGTATGAAAAGCGGTACAGCACAGAAACTGGTGCTGAATATGATCTCTACCGCCGTTATGATCCAGCTGGGAAGGGTAGAGGACAATAAAATGGTGAACATGCAGCTGAGTAATGACAAACTGGTGGATAGGGGTGTGAAGATGCTGATGGAGAAATTATCCCTTACGGATTACGAAAAGGCAAAAGAGTTATTACTGAAAGCCGGCAGCGTCAGAAAGGCGATTGAGGACTATGTATAGTTACGAATTTTTCCAGAAATGCAACGTTTCTATTTTTTGAAATTTCCTCCGAAATTTGTAGAAACGAACATTTTAGAGTTAGCGTGACATGCATGATATAGAACCTTTTTATAACTGGCGCCATTTATATACTGCGGAGGATGATGAACTATCCCCTTTCTATGGACGGGAATACAGCGAGTTCACTTTCACTAATACTGTATATAATTATTATGTACACCCTCAATGGGATGAATTTGGCTCCCGTAATCTGTATCTGAAAGTACTTTTTGCCGATTACGAGTTTAACTATGCCATTATTGAAGTGCTGGGAGAATGGAATGACTGTCTTGAAAATGATATCATGGTATTGAAGCGTGATGTCATTGATGTGATGATTGCCAGCAAGATCAATAAGTTCATCCTTATCACAGAGAACGTGCTGAATTTCCACTCATCTGATGACAGCTACTATGAAGAATGGTGGGATGATATCCGTGATGAGGGAGGGTGGATTGTGAGCCTGAATATGCCGGAACAGACACGGCAGGAATTTGAAAAAGCCCATCTGGACAATTACGTACATCTTCTTAATAATGAGAAGTGGCGTACTTACCAGCCGCAGCACCTCTATTCCCTTGTCGATAACGTTATGATGCGCCGCCTTGAGTAGCGGCCGGAACAAAGTCCACGTTTCTTTGTTTATTCCCGTGAATGTATGGGCCGGTTTTCCCGTTAATCGGCTGGTTTGTAGTGTCTGGTCCTTGTGAACCCGATATAGGGGGCCAAAACAATGGATTGGCGCTCAGTTTCAAACCAAAAACTGAGAAATATCATTTGCTTTTAATTTTTCCTGCGCTAAATTTGCGCGATATATTCGAAATATTATCATATCATCTTTTAAGGAAGCTAGAATTTAACTTATGAAGTGGTCACAGTTTTTTAATACCTCTATCGGTAAAAAATTATTAGTGGGTGCTACCGGTCTGTTTCTGTGTAGTTTTGTTATCGTGCACCTGACTGGTAATCTCTCGTTACTCAAAGACGATGGGGGCGAAGCTTTTAACATCTACGCCGCATTCATGAGTCACAACCCTTTCGTTCAGTTCCTGGCCTGGGGTTTGAAAATCATTATTGTTCTCCACGCTATTCTTGCTTTACAGCTTACCTTCCGTAACAGGGCTGCCCGTCCGGTAAAATATGCGATCAATCCCGGTAACCAGACTTCATCCTGGTTCAGCCGTCAGATGGCTATCATGGGTAGCATACTGCTGATCTTCATCCTGATCCACCTGAAAGACTTCTGGTATCTGATGCACTATGGCGATTTACAGTCAGTGACATATGGCGGTGAGGAGTACAAGAACCTTTATTCTGCTGTGTATATGGCATTCAAAGAGTTATGGCTGGTGGTGCTGTACGTGATCGGTATGATCGGTCTTTCTTTCCACCTGGTACACGGGTTTAAAAGCGCCTTCCAGACATTTGGCCTGAACCACGTTAAGTACAATGGCCTTATCAATTTCGTAGGTGTTTGGTTGTTCGGGATCCTGATCCCTGTTGGCTTTGCCATTATTCCCGTGGTTATATATTTCAAATCAATTTAGTAAAGTAAGGATATATGCTGAACTCAAAAATTCCTGCCGGTTCATTAGATAAGAAATGGGAAGATTATAAGGGGCATTGTAAGCTGGTAAACCCGGCTAACAAGCGCAACATGGAAGTGATCATCGTGGGTACTGGCCTGGCAGGGGCATCGGCTGCTGCTGCTTTGGGTGAGTTAGGTTATAAGGTGAAAGCTTTCTGCTTCCAGGATAGTCCACGCCGTGCACACAGTATTGCTGCACAGGGTGGTATTAATGCTGCAAAGAATTACCAGAACGACGGCGACTCTGTGTTCCGTTTGTTTTATGATACTGTAAAAGGTGGCGACTACCGTGCCCGTGAAGCCAATGTGCATCGTCTGGCAGAAGTGAGTGGCAATATTATAGACCAGTGTGTGGCACAGGGTGTTCCTTTTGCGCGCGAATATGGCGGATTGCTGAGCAATCGCTCTTTTGGTGGTACACAGGTACAGCGTACCTTCTACGCTGCCGGTCAGACCGGTCAGCAGCTGCTGCTAGGCGCATACTCCGCATTGGAGCGCCAGGTGGCTTTAGGTAACGTGACCATGTACAACCGTCATGAAATGCTGGACATCGTAGTGATAGATGGTAAAGCACGTGGTATCATTGCCCGTAACCTCATCACCGGTAAACTGGAACGTCACTTCGGCCACGCAGTACTGCTGGCAAGCGGTGGTTACGGTAACGTGTTCTACCTGTCTACAAACGCAATGGGCTCTAACGTAACAGCAGCCTGGAAAGCTACCCGTAAAGGCGCTTTCTTTGGTAACCCTTGCTTTACGCAGATCCACCCTACCTGTATCCCTGTTTCCGGAGACCATCAGTCCAAGCTGACGCTGATGTCTGAGTCCCTCCGTAACGATGGTCGTATATGGGTACCTAAAAAACAGAACGATACCCGCAAACCTTCTGATATTCCTGAAGACGAAAGGGATTACTACCTGGAAAGAAGATATCCTGCCTTTGGTAACCTGGTACCACGTGACGTGGCATCCCGTGCTGCTAAGGAAAGATGTGACGCCGGTTATGGTGTTGGTAGCTCCAAACAGGCCGTATACCTGGACTTCGCATACAACATGGACCGTTACGGAAGAATTGAGGCTAGCAAAAGACAGCTGTCCAATCCTACTCCTGAAGAGATCCGTAAACTGGGTAAAGAAGTGGTAGCTGAGAAATACGGTAACCTCTTCGATATGTACGCTAAGATCACCGGTGAGAATCCATATGAAGTGCCAATGCGCATTTACCCTGCAGTACACTACACCATGGGTGGCCTGTGGGTGGATTACGAACTGATGACCACCGTTACCGGTCTGTATGCACTGGGTGAAGCTAACTTCTCCGATCACGGTGCAAACCGTCTGGGTGCTTCCGCACTGATGCAGGGGCTGGCTGATGGATATTTTGTAATTCCTTATACACTGGGTAACTACCTGGCTGACGATATCAAGACCAAGGCAATTTCACTGGATCATCCGGCATTCATTGAGGCTGAAAAGAATGTACAGTCTACCATCGATAAGCTGATGAGCATTAAGGGTACCAAATCCGTAGACCACTTCCACAAGAAACTGGGTAAGATCATGTGGGATAAATGTGGTATGGCCCGTAATGAACAGGGACTGAAAGAAGCGATCGTGGAGATCCAGGCATTACGTAAAGAGTTCTGGAGCGACGTACGTATCCCTGGCGATGCCAACGAATTCAATCCTGAACTGGAAAAAGCAGGCCGTGTGGCCGACTTCCTGGAGCTGGGAGAACTGATGTGCTTAGACGCCCTGAACCGTCGTGAATCCTGTGGTGGTCACTTCCGTGAAGAATCACAGACACCGGATGGGGAAGCACAACGTGATGATGAAAAGTTCAGCTATGTGGCTGCATGGGAATATAAAGGTGAAAGCCAGTTCGAGTTGCATAAAGAAGCTCTTGAGTTTGTAGAATGTAAACCAACTCAGCGTAGCTATAAATAATTTTCACAATAATAATAGTCCAATAGATATGGAACATTATACTATGAATCTCACACTTAAAGTGTGGAGGCAGAAAAACACAGACGCACAGGGAAAATTTGAAACTTATCCGGTAAGCGGCATTTCTTCTGAGATGTCATTCCTGGAAATGTTTGATGTGCTGAATGAGCGCCTGATCAATGAAGGCAAAGAGCCGATAGCGTTTGACCATGACTGCCGTGAAGGTATCTGTGGTGCATGTTCCATGCATATCAACGGCCGTGCACACGGTCCTTGGGCAGGTACTACCACTTGCCAGCTGCACATGCGCGCTTTCAAAGATGGTGATACCGTTACTGTGGAACCATGGAGAGCAGGATCTTTCCCTGTAGTGAAAGACCTGACCGTTGACAGAGGTGCGTTTGACCGTATCATCGAAGCAGGTGGTTACGTTTCTGTAAATACAGGCAACGCTCAGGATGCCAACAACATCCTGGTGCCAAAAGATAAAGCAGATGCAGCATTTGCAGCAGCAGCTTGTATCGGTTGCGGCGCCTGCGTAGCAGCTTGTAAAAACTCTTCTGCTATGCTCTTCGTTTCAGCGAAAGTATCCCAGCTGGCATTGCTGCCACAGGGACAGCCTGAAAAGAAGTCCAGAGCATTGAATATGATCGCCCAGATGGATAAGGAAGGTTTTGGTAGCTGTACCAATACCGGTGCTTGTGAGGCAGAATGTCCGAAAGAAATTTCTCTGACAAATATTGCACGTCTGAACCGCGAATACATTGCCGCTGGTCTCAGCTACGAAAAATAGTCTTTGTCACGTTGCATTTGGTGAATACCATGATCCCCTTCGCTAAAACGAGGGGGATTTTTTTTGTATATTGTTTGAGTTAAAACCCGTTTGCACACAAATTTTACGTTATGACAGACAACTCCAGGAGAAAATTCCTCCGTAACCTCGGAGGCACGGCCGCCATGCTGGGCGCCGGTTCATTGGCCGCTTTAGGAAAGGAACATGTTCATATCCTCCAACCCAACACCCGCATTTCTGCCAACGACAAGATCCGTATCGGCTGTATCGGTATGGGCATCATGGGCTTCGGCGACGTAGAAACCGCCCTGAAAGCACCCGGTGTGGAATTCGTAGCAGCTGCCGACCTGTACGATGGCCACCTTGCAAAAGTCAAAGAGGTGTATGGTAAAGACATTTTTACCACCCGTGACTACCGCGAGCTGCTGAACAGGAAGGACATAGACGCTGTGATCGTAGCCACACCCGACCACTGGCACGATACTATTTCCATTGACGCGATGGAGAAAGGCAAGGCTGTATACTGTGAAAAACCCATGGTGCAGCAGATAGAAGAAGGGCATAAGGTGATTGCCACCCAGCAGCGCACAAAAGCCGTTTTTCAGGTGGGTAGCCAGCGCGTAAGCAGTATTGCCCTGGCAGAAGCCAAGAAGCGCTATGAGGCCGGGGAAATAGGACAGCTGAACATTGTAGAGGCCAGGATAGACCGTCACGATGCCCTGGGCGCCTGGCAGTATTCCATTCCGCCAGATGCTTCTCCCGCTACCATGGACTTTGACACCTTCCTCAAGGATACAGCCAAGGTACCTTTTGATCCTACCCGTTTCTTCCGCTGGCGTAACTACCGGGCATATGGTACCGGTGTACCTGGCGATCTGTTCGTACACCTTATCTCCGGGCTGCACTACATCACCGGTTCTCTGGGGCCTGAGCGTATCTTCGCCAGCGGCAACCTGGTACAATGGAAAGATGGACGTGATGTGCCCGACGTTGTTGTCGCGATCTTTGATTATCCGGAAACAAAGGCTCATGCTGCCTTCCAGGTGACATTACGTGTAAACTTCGCAGATGGTGGCGGTGGTGGTGAATTTACCCGCTTTATCGGCACAGACGGAGTATTGGAACTGGGATGGGATGATTTCAAAATCAAGAAACATAAACTTTCCTCAGCGCCCGGTTATGGTGGCTGGGATACCTATAACACCTTTCCAAAGGCTACTCAGGAAGCTTATGTAAAGCAGTATAACGCGAAATATCCCGAGGACGCACGCAAACCAGCAGAGCGTTCGGAAAGCGCGTATGCTGCCCCGAGGGGATATGACGCCCGCCTGGATCATTTTATCAACTTTTTTGAGGCCATGCGTACAGGTAAACCTGTTGTGGAAGATGCCTCTTTCGGACTCCGTGCTGCAGGTCCTGCATTGGTTACCAATGAAAGTTACTTCAGCAAAAAAGTGATCCACTGGGACGCTCAAAAAATGAAGATTGTGTAACAGGATAAGTATTACATTCGTAGCCTCAATTTGTCACCTATGAGGAAAGCCGCTGCATTTACCATAATGTTGTCAGGCATGGGCCTGTTTGCCTGTAAGGAAAATAAGAAAAGTATGTCAGCCGAAGTAAAAACAATAAAGCCGCCGGTAGCGGAACAGATAGATACCGCAATGACCATACACGGTGATACCAGGATAGACAAATACTACTGGATGAATGACCGGAATGATCCTAAAGTTATTGCCTATCTCAAGGCAGAAAATGACTACCTGGATACCATGATGGAATCTTCCGCCGGTATGAGAAAGAAGCTGTATGAAGAGATGAGGGGCCGTATTATGGAAACGGACGCCAGCGTACCTTACCTGAAGAATGGTTACTACTATTATACCCGTTTCACACAAGGCAAGGAATACCCGGTATACTGCCGTAAAAAAGGCAGCCTGGAAAGTACAGAAGAAGTAATACTTGATGTGAACGTTCTTGCAGCAGGACATGACTATTACCAGGTAGGTGGCCTGTCCGTAAGCCCTGATGCACAATGGCTGGCCTATGGTGTTGATACAGTAAGCCGCCGTCAGTACACCATCTATGTCAAGAACCTGCAGACAGGAGAAGTATTGCCTGAGGCGATCAAAGAAACGTCCGGCAGCGCAGCCTGGGCAAGCGATAACAAGACATTCTTCTATACTGTAAAGAATCCGGTAACACTGAGGGAAGAACGTATCCTGCGCCATGTAACCGGTACGGACGTACGCATGGATAAAGAGGTTTTCAATGAGAAGGACGAAACCTTCTCCATTGATGTAGCCCGCTCAAAATCTGGGAAGTTCATCATGATACAAAGCCACAGTACGGTATCTTCTGAATACCGTATACTGGACGCTTCAAAACCTGATGGTGTATTCCATGTTTTCGAGCCCCGCAGGCGCGATCATCTCTATGATATTGATCACAAGGATGACAAGTTCTACATTGTTACCAACTGGGAGGCTGTCAACTTCCGTCTCATGGAATGTCCGCAGGACAAAACCGGCAGCAGTAACTGGAAAGAAGTGATACCTCATCGTGCAGATGTACTGTTGCAGGGCATTGAACTGTTCCGTGATCATATGGTGCTGAGCGAACGTAAGAATGGCCTTACACAATTGCGTGTGATCAACTCCCGTACGAAGGAAGATCATTACCTGAAATTTGAAGAACCGGCCTATGTTGCGTCCATCTCCACCAATCCCGAGTTTGATACAAAGACGCTACGCTATTCATATACTTCCATGACAACGCCGGTATCTACTTACGACTACGACATGGATAATAAAAAGAGTGAGCTGCGTAAACGTCAGGAGGTGTTAGGAGGATATGATCCGAAGGATTATGTTACAGAACGTCTGTACGTAACTGCCAGGGATGGTGTGAAAGTACCGGTATCTATCGTGTACAAAAAAGGATTCGAGAAAAATGGCAGGAAGCCACTGTTACTATATGGCTATGGTTCTTATGGTCATAGTATAGAGCCTTCCTTCAGCAGTAACCGTCTCAGCCTGCTGGACAGAGGTTTTGCTTATGCTATCGCGCATATCAGAGGTGGTGAGGAAATGGGCAGGCAATGGTATGAAGATGGTAAACTGTTCAAGAAGATGAATACATTCACTGACTTCATCGATTGTGCTGACTATCTCGTAAAAGCGCACTACACTGATAGTACGCATCTCTATGCCATGGGCGGCAGCGCCGGTGGTTTGCTGATGGGTGCAGTTGTTAATATGCGTCCTACGCTCTGGAACGGTGTTATAGCCGCCG
Source organism: Chitinophaga sp. CF418 (assembly GCF_900142925.1). GTDB lineage: Bacteria > Bacteroidota > Bacteroidia > Chitinophagales > Chitinophagaceae > Chitinophaga. The sequence continues at coordinate 135,091 of NZ_FRCN01000001.1, read as the reverse complement.
TACCGTTTGTAGATGTAGTGACAACGATGCTCGATGAAAGCATTCCTTTAACTACCGGTGAGTTTGACGAATGGGGTAATCCTAAGAAGAAGGAATACTACGACTACATGAAGGCTTATTCTCCTTATGACAATGTAAAAGCGCAGGTATATCCTAATATGCTTGTAACAACAGGCCTGCATGACTCACAGGTACAATACTGGGAACCCGCAAAATGGGTGGCCAAGCTGCGTGAATTAAAAACAGATAAGCACATGCTGTTGCTTCACACAAATATGGAGGCAGGGCATGGCGGTGCTTCCGGCCGTTTCAAGAGCCTGGAGGATATTGCCTTGCAATATGCATTCCTGCTTGGATTGGAAGGGAAGTAGTTTGATATATTGATATTTTTAAAGCCCATAGGTCTTTTATGATCTATGGGCTTTTTTCTTGCTATTGATTTTGATAGTAGCGTCTACCAGGGCGTATTCTTTGCAAAAATCAAATCGACATCAATAAAACCGGCTGATACCCTTACGGATTAATAAACTCCGTCTTCACCGTCTCTCCCAGAAATATCTCAGTCTGCTTCTCAAATATCAGCGGATCATCCGTTGTAAAATACTTCCTACCCCCATTCTTACTTAGACGAACTTCCATCTCCGGATGACGTTGCAAATAATCTTTCAGGCTATGTGCAACGATCTTGCCCTGAGACAGCAATGTAATACCTCCCGGAAGGAACTGTTTAATTTTTTTAGTCAGGATAGGGTAGTGGGTACACGCCAATACCAGTGTATCGATATCAGGCGCATCTGTCAGTATCTGATGAAGATATTTTTTGACAAAGTAATCAGCGCCTTCACCATCTGCCTCACCGTTTTCAACAATCGGCACCCACATCGGACAGGCCAACTGGTGCACCTTGACATGTGGGAAGAACTTGTTGATCTCTATAGGGTATGACTCGGATGCAACGGTACCTTTGGTAGCGAGTATCCCTACTTCTCCGCTTTGCGTCAGCGTTCCCACCATTTCAGTAGTAGGACGAATGACGCCCAGCACACGTCGGTCCGGCGCAATATGCGGCAGGTCTTTCTGCTGAATGGTGCGGAGCGCCCGTGCAGAAGCCGTATTACAGGCCAGTATCACAAGCGGACAACCCATATCGAACAAGTGCTGCACGCACTGAAGCGTATAAGTGTGAATGGTATCAAAACCACGGTTACCATAAGGAGCGCGGGCATTGTCACCAAAGTAGATATAGTCATATTGCGGAAGTGCAGCAATGATCTCCTTCAGTACTGTTAATCCACCATAACCGGAATCAAACACGCCAATAGGTCCTGTCATTTTTCATCCTTTTTTTTCATCAATCCTTTACCGGTCAGGTCATAGATTTCCTGGATATTATGCAGGATGCCTTCAAAATCGATCTTCAGGTCAATGAGCCTGCCGGTGTAGAGGTCATATACCCAGCCATGCACGGTAGGATAGCCTCTTTCAACATATGCTTGCTGTACAGCAGCGGTTTTGATGACATTGACGCATTGTTCCTGTACGTTCAGTTCCACGAGGCGGTTATAACGGGCATGATCATCTTCAATGGCATCCAGCTCCGGGCGGTGTAAACGATATACATCGCGGATGTTACGCAACCAGGGATTTAGCAGTCCGAGGTCGGCGGGCTGCATGGCTGCTTTAACGCCACCACAGTTGTAGTGCCCGCAGACGATGATGTGTTTTACGCCAAGGTGTCGCACGGCATAATTGATAACGGCCATGACGCTCAGGTCAACATTGTTCACCAGGTTGGCAATGTTACGGTGTACAAAGACTTCGCCGGCATCCAATCCCATGATCTCATTGGTGGGCACACGACTGTCGCTGCAGCCAATGTAAAGGTAGTCGGGGTTCTGTTCCACGGCTAGCTTTTCAAAGAATTCCTTGTCTGAGGCTGTTTTGGAAGCCATCCACATCCTGTTGTTCTCGAAGATTTCATCGTACCTGGTCATACTGGTAAGGCGTTTAATAAAGTTAGATAGCGTATATCATACCCGGATAGAGCGTAAAGATACGTAACGGTGACTATTACTGTTTCATTAGTCGTAAACGGTAGGCATTCATGGCGCTTTGGCCAAGTTTGTTCGTCAGGCGGTGATTGACATAGGCACCTACTGCGGCCCCGATTACAGGCATGAGCTGAAGTAGTTTGGCCAGGTCGAGGTAGTCCCGGTATTGCTGCTGGAAGTTACGCCAGTCAAAGGCATGAATATCTTCAGGCAGCTCCCGGCTGTAATTCTCCCAGTCGGCAATAATAGGATAAAGCTTGTTACGGAAGTCTTGTGTGGAGAAAGTAATGAAGAAAATATGGAGGATGAAGAGGCGTTCCTTGTAGTCGTCTACATTGCGGCCATAAAGGGCGGCAATGTCAAACAGCATTTTCATCTTGATGGTCAGGAACAAGGGAAAATCGGCCAGGCCAAGCAGGATGCCGGCAGCCCCTGTCAGGGCGCCTTCAGTGGCGGCGGTGGTCTTGTAAAAGTTGATCCGCTCCCTCACTTTCGATTCCCGTACGACCAGATCTTCCTCAAATAAGGGAGAAGTGCTGGTAAAACCGGCCCCGGATATAACCGCCCGGGTTGTCTGCTTAACCGCGGCGGTCAGGGCGGCATGCACCTTTTCCGGAATGACCCTGTTAATTTTCCGCTGCAGCCCCCGGGTTAGCCTTCCGGAAAAACTAATGCCCCGCTCCATGGCCTTCTGCCACGCGGCGAGCTCTTTATTAACCTGTTGGGAATAAGCGTCCATTTGATGATTGTTACAAAGAATAAACCACAAACGGTAAAACCAGGAACATTTAGTAACTTCGCGCCTTAAATTTCTTTAGCCAGCATGATCAGTGTTAAAAACGTATCGCTTTCTTTCGGAAAAAGGGTGTTGTTTGATGAAGTTAACCTCAATTTCACCAAAGGTAACTGTTATGGTGTAATCGGTGCGAACGGTGCCGGTAAATCCACTTTCCTTAAAATATTATCAGGTGAGATTGATCCTACAAAGGGCACAGTTGAAATCACCCCTGGTGAGCGTATGAGTGTTCTGAAGCAGAACCACTTCGAATTTGACGAAGTAACTGTACTGAATACCGTACTGATGGGAAATAAAAAGCTGTGGGAAATAGCGCATGAGAGAGATGCGATCTATGCCAAAGCTGATTTTACCGAAGAGGATGGTATGCGTGCGGGCGAACTGGAAGCTGAGTATGGAGAGATGGGCGGTTATACCGCAGAAAGTGATGCCGGCGTGCTGCTGGGTGATCTGGGCGTAAAGGAAGACCTGCACAGCTTGCAGATGAAGGACCTGAGTGGTAACCTGAAAGTACGTGTGCTCCTGGCGCAGGCCCTGTTCGGTACTCCCGATATCCTGCTGTTGGATGAGCCTACCAACCACCTGGACGTGGAAACGATCGGCTGGCTGGAAAACTTCCTGGCTGACTATGAGAACATTGTAATCGTAGTATCCCACGACCGTCACTTCCTGGATGCTGTTTGTACACACGTAGCAGACGTTGACCGTGCCAAGATCCAGATCTTCTCCGGTAACTATAGTTTCTGGTATGAATCTTCCCAGCTGATGGCCCGCCAGATAGCTGATAAGAACAAGAAAATGGAAGATAAACGTAAGGACCTGATGGACTTCATTGCCCGTTTCAGTGCCAACGCTTCCAAGAGTAAACAGGCTACTTCCCGTAAAAAAGCCCTGGAAAAACTGGTTATCGAAGATATCCAGCCTTCCAACCGTAAATATCCTGGTATCATCTTCAAGCAACAGCGTGAAGTAGGTAACCAGATCCTGAATGTGGAAAAACTGGAGAAATCCATCGAAGGTAATACCCTGTTCAGGAATGTATCCTTCACCGTAAATAAGGGTGATAAGATCGCCTTCCTGGCCAAGGAACACCTGGCGCTGACCACTTTCTTTGAGATCATTAGCGGTGAACAAACTGCTGACGGTGGTAAATTCGAGTGGGGAACAACAGTAACGTCCGCCTATCTGCCCAATGATAACGCCAAATACTTTACAGATCCATCCCTGAACCTGATGGACTGGTTACGTCAGTATGTGCCGCCGCATGTAACCGATGTGGATGAGCCATTCCTGCGTGGCTTCCTGGGTAAAATGCTGTTCAGTGGTGACGAGATCATGAAAAAGACCAGCGTATTGAGCGGAGGGGAGAAAGTACGTTGTATGGTAAGCCGTATGATGCTGCAGGACCCCAACGTAGTAGTGCTGGACGAGCCAACCAACCACCTGGACCTGGAATCTATCCAGTCCTTCAACGAAAGTATGATAAACTTTAAAGGTATCGTGCTGTTCACAACGCATGACCATGCCTTTATGCAGTCTGTAGCGAACCGTATTATCGAAATTACACCTAGGGGCGTTATCGACAGGTTAACTACTTTCGATGAATACCTGGCTGATGAAAGGGTAAAAACGCTGAGAGAAGAGATGTACGGAGAGAAAGTGGCGATTTCCTAGTCAATCGGAAGGCTCTTTAGCGAGCTGTAAGTTATATAAGTTAGGAATTGGGTATTAAGGATGGGATCATATCCCGGTTCTTAACTCCTGATTCCTGATTTTTTTTAGAGGTAGTCCTTGATCTGCTGCATTTTCTCAGAATCCAGGGGTTTGGTGATATAGGCCTTCAGTTCTGGCGTACGTTTCACCTTCTGTATATCGCGCATATCAATAGAGGAAGAGCACATGATGATGGGGATCTGTTGGGTCAGGGTACATTTAATGCCACGGTAGGCCTCTATAAAGTCCCAGCCATTCATCCGCTGCATGTTCATGTCCAGGATGATCAGTGATGGTAAGGGGTGTCCTTTGGAATGCTGCAATTCTTCCAATGCATCTTCCGCGCAAAGGAATGATGTCACTTCCAGTTTTTCCCCTTCTTGTTCCAACATTTTTTTCAGGATGAAATGGAATATTTCATCGTCGTCAACAACATACACCTGTTTAGTGGTTTCCACCATATATACCTGATTTAGCAACTTAGTCTTTCCTAGTATTCGAGGGGGGTAACACAAAACACAGCTGATGTAATCCCCGGTTTTCACATGATACAATCGAATACAAATAAACACTAATTAATTATATTTTTATATATGAGGATTGCCCAATAACTAATTGTTAACAAAATGTGGGAATGAGGGAAATATGGTTGTGTTTGCTTATTATATTCTTCCGGAAATAAAAAATCCCGGATGTCTTATTCGCCAGGGCGAATGAACATCCGGGATTTTTTTATAATCAGGTAAGGCTATTAGAACAGCCCGCCTTTTTTCAGTGTTACTTTGCCTGAACCGATCTTGTAACCATCATGGTAGATCTCAACAGCGTAATCGCCTGGTTTGAAATCTGAATTCTGTTTCCAGTCCATGCTTACAGTTTGTTTCTGACCAGTAGCGTAGTTTACTGTTTTCTTGGCAGTGTATAATTTTTCAGTACCATCTTCCAGGGTGAATCTGCCGGATCCCAGTGCTTCTACTGCCAGCGGAGAGCCATCAGGGGAAGTGATTGCAACGTACAGTTCTTTATCGCCGGTTGGTGCGATTCTGTTTTCATCCAGGTCGAAGCTTACACGCATCATATCTGCGCGTTTAGCCTTGGTCGTTTCTACTTCCTTGCCATTCTTTTTTACATTGATAGGCTGCAGATGAATGTTGGATGCGTGTAATACGGAACCCAGGTTTACTTTCTTGTTCAGGCTATCTCTCTGGGTGCTTACTTCATCTCTTTCTTTGCGGGCGTTGTCACGCTCACCTGTCAACACGATCTTTTCACCTTCCAGGCGTTCGATAGTTGCTGTATAGTTTTCAATGTTACCCTTCAGTGTTTCAATCAGACGACGGGCTTCAGCCAGTTCTTTCTGGGTAGCATTTTTATTGGAGAGGATACCCTGGATCCTCGATTTCATATCAGCAATTTCCTTATCTTTTGTTTTTACCAGGCTATCCATGCGGCTGTTCTGGGAGATCAGGTCATCCAGACGCGCATTTGCGGCATTGTATTCCTGCTGTAAAGCATCTCTTGAAGTAGAGATGGAATCTATTTGTGTAGCCTGTTGAGCAATTTGATCGGTAGTTTTATTTTTGTCATACAACATGTATATCCAGGTACCGGCCAATGCTGCAATCAATATACCATATATCAGACCATTACGGCTTCTAGGCTTTTCAGGTCCGGAAGATCCTGCCGCAGGCGTGTTAAAAGTGTTCTCAGTCATAGTCGTTTTTGTGTTTTATAGTTAATTGTTATATGGTTAAAACTCCTTATGCAAATGTAATTGTTAAAACTACTTTATTACAAAAAAATATAAACCGTACGTATAGTGTTACCGAATATATCTTTAGATCAGTTATTGCTACTTGATATTGAAACAACTCCGGCTGTTGCGGCGTTCGATTTTTTACCTGACAATATGCAATCGCTCTGGTTGGACAAAATTGCAAAAACTTTGCCAGAAACGGGGAACCCTACAGATGCATACGCAGACCGGGCAGGGATCTATGCCGAATTCGGCAAAATAATCTGTATTTCAGTGGGCTTCTTTCATGCGGAAGGTGGTCGTTATCAACTACGTATAAAATCATTTTATAATGACGATGAAAAAGTTGTATTAACGAGTTTTTTAGAATTAGTAAATAAATTCCATATAAAATTTCCCCGTTTCCAGTTTGCCGGACATAACATCAAAGAATTTGATATTCCTTTTATTTGCAGGCGATCTGTTATTCATCAGCTATCTTTGCCCCTGCCATTGCAGATCCATGGGTTTAAACCCTGGGAGTTGCCTATGTTGGATACCATGCAGTTATGGCGGTTCGGGGACTTTAAGAACTATACTTCCCTGAAACTGATGACGGCTGTAATGGGCATTCCGACTCCCAAAGATGATATTGATGGCAGTATGGTGGCAAAAGTCTACTGGCAGGACCGGGATCTGGAAAGGATCGCTAATTATTGCCAGAAAGATGTGGTGGCAGTTGGACAGCTATTGATGCGTTTTAAGGGCATTCCTTTACTGGAAATAGAAGACGTGGTGTATTCAAAATAATAAAGCATGGAATATCAGGATATTATAAAAGAGTGGAAGCAGAAGAAATACAAGCCCTTATATTGGCTGGAAGGGGAGGAGGATTTTTTCATCGATCAGGTCAGCAATTATGCCGAAGATCACCTGCTGGATGAGGCGGAGAAAGGCTTTAATTTAACCATTCTCTATGGAAAGGATACGGATTGGAGCGCAGTTATCAATGCCTGCCGCCGTTATCCCATGTTTGCCGAAAGGCAGGTAGTGGTGCTGAAAGAGGCGCAGTCTATGAAAGATATCCTGAAACTGGAAACTTATATTGATAATCCATTGGCGTCCACCATTTTCGTGGTGGCCCATAAACAGGGTAAGATAGACGGACGCAGTAAACTGGCTAAACTGATCAAAGAGAAGGGAGTGCTGCTGAGCACCAAGAAGATGTATGATAATCAGTTGCCTGGATGGGTAGAAGCTTACGTGGGCAGCCTGGGAAGGGCCATCTCGCAAAAGGCGGGCATCCTGCTGGTAGACCATATCGGCAATGACCTTTCCAGGATGGCCAATGAAATAGATAAACTGCTGGTCAACCTGCCTCCTGATAAAAAGATAGATGAGAATGACATTGAGAAATACGTAGGGATCAGCAAGGAGTACAATGTGTTTGAACTGCAGAATGCCCTCGGACAGAAAGATATTGGTAAAGTGATGCGTATCATCCGTTACTTTGCTGCTAACCCTAAGGCAGGCCCTATCCAAATGGTACTGCCGGCATTGTATAACTTCTTCAGCAAAATGAACATGGTCTTCGGCGTAAAAGGCGGAGAAAAGGAGATTGCAGCCGCTTTAGGCGTACATCCTTTCTTTGTCAAGGATTATGTCAATGCCGCCCGTCAGTATGGCGTAGAGGGCACAGAAAAGGCCATTTTGCTGTTGCATGCGTATAACCTCCGCAGCATTGGTATCAATGACAGTGGTGTAGAAGATGGGGAACTAATGAAGGAACTGGTATATAAACTGATGTATTGATATGCGGCACTTGTTGTGACCGTTGTTTCCACCTCTGGTGATCAGGACATCAGCACATTTTTTGCTACAAGGCTGTCTTTGTCCATCTGCTTGATCAGGTCCTGAATATTGTCAAATTTCAGGTTAGCCCTGATATAACTGATAATCTCCACTCTCAGCAGCCGGTCATAGATTTCCTGGCTGAAATCGAAGATATGTGCCTCCAGGCGAAGGTCAATACCGTTAAAAGTAGGACGGGTGCCTATACTCATTACGCCTTTCAGAGGTAAAGGCTGTTTATCCAGGTAAACTTTTATAGCATAAATGCCCTGTACAGGGATCAGTTTGCGTGGGTCCGGCAATTCAATGTTGGCGGTAGGGTAGCCTAGCTGCCTGCCCATTTTATCGCCATGGACCACTGTTCCTTCCAGGAAATAATGGTAGCCAAGCAACTCATTGGCTAGCTGAATATTACCCTCCTGCAGGCTTTTGCGGATCTTGGTAGAGCTTACGGCCAGGTCGTGGACTATCTGCTGGGGGATTTCTACCAGCTGGAAACCATACCTGTTCTGTTCGGCCTCCAGCAGTTCGAGTCCACCTTCACGGTTGTGGCCAAAACGGTGGTCATAGCCAATAATGATGGTATGTGGGTTGAATTTTTCTATCAGAAAATCTTCCAGGTAAGCCTGGGCGGAAAGTTCTGAGAACTCTTGGGTAAACGGAACGATCACCAGGTGATCAATACCCTGTTTGGCCAGTAGCTCGATCTTTTCCTCCAGGGTGGTGAGCAATTTGACAGGTGCGCCGTCAGGCTGCAAGACCTCCCGGGGATGCGGGTCAAAAGTAATGATCACGGTTTCCCCGTCACAGGCCGCAGCAGTTTCCTGCAATTGCTGTATAATATAACGGTGACCGCTGTGAACACCGTCAAAAGTTCCAATTGTTATAACAGCCCGCCTCAAAGCTGGCAAATGGGTGAGGTCCCTGTGTATCCGCATAAATTGCCTTAAACGATCAAAATCCTATGCAAATTACAACATTTAGATATCAGATAAGTGGCTAATCAGTTACTTTTGCAGCAGATTGTTCATTAATAAAATTATCTGGTGGATCAGAATATCTACGCGCAGCGCGGCGTTTCAGCCGGAAAAGAGGATGTGCATAATGCTATTAAGCATATTGACAAAGGACTGTTTCCGAAAGCTTTCTGTAAAATAGTGCCCGATATCCTGGGCGGGCAGGACGATTATTGCAATATTATGCATGCAGACGGCGCCGGTACCAAATCTTCACTGGCATATACTTATTGGAAGGAAACGGGTAACCTCGATGTGTGGAGAGGCATTGCGCAGGATGCTATCATCATGAATATTGACGACCTGCTTTGCGTGGGCGCTACTGAAAATATCCTGCTGTCATCCACCATCGGCCGTAATAAACAGCTGATACCAGGTGAAGTGATCGCGGCTATCATCAATGGCACGGAAGAGATCCTGGAAGAGTTGCGTGGTCATGGCATCAGTATTTACTCCACCGGTGGCGAAACTGCAGATGTGGGAGACCTGGTGAGAACTATCATCGTAGATTCCACTGTAACCTGCCGCATGAAAAGATCTGAAGTGATCTCCAATCATACTATACAGGCCGGAGATGTGATCGTAGGGCTGGCTTCTTACGGACAGGCATCTTACGAGAAATTTTACAACGGAGGTATGGGCAGCAACGGACTGACATCTGCACGTCATGATGTGTTTAACAAACAGGTGGCGGAAAAGTATCCGGAAAGTTACGATCCGGGCATTCCTTACGAATTGATCTTCAGCGGAAAGAAAGCACTGACCGATAAAATAGATATCCCGGGCTTCGGTGCTATTGATGCAGGCAGACTGGTACTGTCACCGACCCGCACCTATGCACCGGTGATCAAACAGATCCTGGAAGCCTACCGTTCCCGTATACACGGACTGGTGCACTGCAGTGGCGGCGCCCAAACTAAAGTGCTGCACTTCATTGATAACCTGCATGTCATCAAGGACAACCTGTTCCCCGTTCCACCATTGTTCCAGTTGATCCAGGAACAGTCAGGCACGGGCTGGAAGGAAATGTACCAGGTGTTCAATATGGGCCATCGTATGGAGCTGTATGTACCTGAGGAGATTGCAGCGGATATTATTAAGATCAGTAAAAGCTTTAATATCGATGCGCAGATCGTGGGTAGGGTAGAACCGGCGGCGGCTAAGCAGGTGACTGTGCGTAGCGCTCAGGGTGAGTTTGTGTATAATTGATAGCAAACATATTTATAAAAAAGGGGTGTCTCAAAAATGCTTGAGGCACCCCTTTTGTTTTAAGTGAGCATTTTTTTTATTGATAGTTGAGCATGTAACGGATGGGCAGGTGGAATTCTACACTCACGTTTCTACCTTCGTGTTTGCCCGGTATCCAATCGGGCATAGCGGCTACCGCACGCATAGATTCCTCTTCAAGGCCGTTTCCGAGGAGTTTACCTTCAGTTTTTATCTGTGAGATCTTACCGCTGGAGTTCACCACAAATTTTACAGATACGGTACCGGTAGTGTTGTTTGCCTGCGCTGTTTTCGGGTAGCGGATATTACGGGACAGGAACTTAGCCAGTGCTTTTTCTCCGCCGGGAAATACAGGAGGATCGCTTACAAAAGTGAATACTTCTTCTGAAGATGTTGTTGCAGATGATTTTGAAGCATTGAGTAAAGCTGCACTACTTTTAACAGGCGATTGCAGGTCCAGATCCTGCTGGCAGCCAATAATAAAGCCCAAAAGTACCAGAACGGGGAATATGATGATCTTTTTTAGAAGTGTATAATTTGCCTTATGAGTAAACAGCATAAGGATGCGGCGTTTAACCGGCGCCTGTGTGAAGCTGTTGGCTATGAGCATACGTTTGGTCTGCAGGGTCATCTGTAATAGTGTCCTTGCATATTCGTCGGGAGCGTTTTCAGCTGCTGCAGCTTTATCCGCCAGGAATTCATGCACCATGGCAAGTTCCCTTTTAAAAAGATGGAAGAAGGGGTTAAACCAGAAAATAGCGCAGACCAGCTGGAGCAATAGTTTATCTGCCGTGTGCCGGCCCTGCACATGTTCCAGCTCATGTCTGAGTACCTGTTTGCCTTCCTCGCTGTCGGGCGTCAGCTCTTCTCCCCAGAAGATATTGCCAAAGAAAGAAAAGGTAGATTTTATCTGCGGATGTCTGATCAGCAGATAGTTGTTAAAATTGGTTTGTTCGCCCTGCCTTGTCAGACGTTTGATCATTAGCCAGTTCCGCAACATATTGGCAATCAGTAGTAAAGTTATCAGGGAGTAGATCCCCGGCGTGACCCGGGATGCAATGCTGGAAGTACCAGCCTGTTGTACTGTATTTGTCATATAGCCGTATACAGTCACCAGCGGCCCTGTATAGGCAGGAGCCGCAGCACTGACAAGTGAGAATTGCAGCAATGGAAGTAGTATGGAGGTCACAGTAGCCAGCAGCAGGTAACCCCTGTTCCAGCGGTGAAATGGATTATTTTTCAGTGCGAGTGCATAATAGCCATAGAGCACGCCTGAGCATACCAGCATTTTGATAAAATAGGCAATCATGGTTGTTCTTTTTTGGAGTCCTTAATTTGTTCCAGTAGTTGTTCCAGTTCGTTGACACTGATCTCTTTTTCCTTGACGAAGAAGGATACCATGTCTTTGAAAGAGCCGGAGAAGTACCCTTTTACGAAGTTCTGCATGGTGTTCCGGCTGTATTCATCTTTGCTGATCAGGGCAAAGTACTGATAGGATTTACCGTAAGCCTTGTAGTCTACAAAACCTTTATCCTGAAGGATTTTTATTAAAGTCGATACAGTATTGTAGTGTGGTTTTGGCTCCGGAAGGACATCTATCAGGTCTTTAACGAATGCCGGCCCCGTTTTCCACAAGGCCTGCATTACCTGTTCTTCCGCTTTGGTCAATGTTTTTACTGCTGACATAATGTGAAATTTAATGTTGTGACTAAGTTATAACTAATTAGTTAGTTTACAAACTATTTTTTTAGTTATTATAAGAAAGAAATTAAGAGGTTTCGCTTCCTGGTTGCTTGTTTGTCCCTTCGCCGGGTTGGACTCGTCCGGGGTTATACCCTCCCCGGGAGTGCCCGGGGCTACAAACACGTTGCACAGGGTTAATTAAGGCGCATCAATGCGCTTTGATCCGGTTTAGATTCGCTCAGATTCCGGTCAGGCTTCGCTTTGTCTTGTATGTAACTTCGTTTCTCCTATGTCTATCTTACGTTCATCCTAGGTCTTTGAACGTAGGATGAACGTAAGTTGGACATAGGAGAAACGAAGCTTGTACCTTGTCAAATCCTTGTTTAATACTTTTCAACGCGAACCGGAGTATGTATTATCCATGGCCTCCTTCCTGACGGAGTGGTATACCTGGTATGCCTGATATACGCTTTATACCAGACGTATACCTGACGCATCCATGCCTTTAGGTTGGACCTGGAGACATGTGTCTTAAGGCCGATTCAAGGCTATTTGAAAGAAATTTGGGATACATCGGCCACAGGCGAATGGTTATGCTGATAAATAGTTATTTTTGTTATTATTAAACCCATACGGCAGAAATGACAGAACAACCGATTATACAATTATCCAATGTGAATATCTACCAGGGGACTTCCCTGATCCTTGCTGACGTGAATATTACGGTGAACAAAGGAGAATTTGTATACCTGATTGGCAGGACCGGGACCGGTAAATCCAGCCTGCTGAAGACCCTTTACGGGGATCTGCGGCTGAAGGAAGGAGCCGGTCAGGTGGTAGGATTTGATCTGAAGAAGATGGACTGGAAGAAGGTGCCTTACCTGCGCCGTAACCTGGGGGTAGTATTCCAGGATTTTCAGCTGCTGACGGACAGGACGGTATATGACAACCTGAAATTTGCCCTGAAGGCGACGGGCTGGACGGACAATAAGAAGATGGACGAGAAGATCAAAGATGTTTTGGAGAAAGTGGGATTGAATACCAAGGGGTTCAAGATGCCCTATGAGCTGAGTGGCGGTGAGCAGCAGCGTGTGGATATTGCCCGGGCAATGCTGAACTCCCCAAAACTGATCCTGGCGGATGAGCCTACCGGTAACCTGGACCCTGAAACCTCTGACGGTATCATGCAGTTGTTGTTCAGGATCAGCCGGGAAGAGGGCGCCGCAGTGGTAATGGCTACACACGATTATATATTATTACAGAAATTCCCATCCAGGGTGCTAAGGACTGAAAATGGCAAGGTAACAGATCACGCCAGCGTGACTTTTGTGTAAAATTTATGTGAAATTGTTAATTCACAATATTTGATTTACCTTTGCCCCGGAAAAATAGCGACTAAATAAACTTTATCATTTTATTATTTAATTCAAGATGTCTTACTTAACTGTTGAAAAGAAAGCCAATATTTTTAAAGAATTTGGTGGAAGCGAAAAAAATACCGGCTCTGTGGAAGCGCAAATAGCACTGCTGACTGAGCGTATCAACAGCATTTCCAGTCACCTGAAAGAAAACAAAAAGGACTTTTCTACACACCGTGGTTTGATGAAGATGGTAGGCCAGAGAAAGCGTTTGCTTTCCTACCTTTCTAAAACTAACCTCACAGGCTACCGCGCCCTGCTTGAGAAATTAGGTCTCAGAAAATAATAAGAACTTTTTTATAGCGCTATTCCCAACTTATAAGGTTGGGAATAGTTTTTTTTTAGGTATACCATTTTAATCTTCTCATTTTTATGAATCTGACACCTATCTCAGTTAATTTCGATATAGGAGATGGCCGGATCGTGACCATTGAAACTGGCAAGTTAGCCCGCCAGGCAGATGGTGCAGTGACGGTTCGTCTGGGCAATTGTATCCTGTTGGCTACCGTCGTTGCAGCAAAAACTCCAAAACCCGGACAATCTTTCTTCCCCCTTACAGTTGATTATCAGGAAAAATTTGCTTCTGCAGGCCGTATCCCAGGTTCCTTCTTTAAGCGTGAAGGAAAGCTGTCTGACTATGAAGTTTTAATTTCACGTTTGATCGACCGCGCTTTGCGCCCCCTTTTCCCGGATGATTATTTCTGCGAAGTACAGGTACTGGTGACCCTCATCTCTTCAGATCCTGAAGTGATGCCGGATGCACTGGCTTGTCTGGCCGCTTCTGCAGCACTGGCCGTTTCTGACGTGCCCATCCAGGAGATTATTTCCGAAGTAAGAGTGTCCCGCATTGAAGGACAACTAGTTATAAATCCAAACCGCACTCCGCTGGAGAAAGCTGACATGGACTTCATCATCGGTGCTACTGACAAGAACATCATGATGGTGGAAGGTGAGAGCAAGGAGTGCAGCGAGGAAGATATCATCAAGGCAATCGAATTTGCCCATACTGCTATCAAAGCACAGGTAAAAGCACAGGAGGAATTACGCGATAAAGCTGGTGTTACCGGCAAACGTGTATTTGAACTGCCTTATGCAAATGAGGAACTGAAAGCGAAAGTAGCCGCATTTGCAAAAGAGCGTATCCTCGCTGTAGCAAAATCTGCTTCTGCGAAACACGACCGTGGCGATGCATTCGACAAGATCAGTGAAGAGCTGGTAGAATCCCTGGGAGAGCTGCCCGAAGAGGATGCTCCACTGGTAGGTAAATACTTCCACGACCTCGAGAAGGAAGTGATCCGTAACATGATCCTGGATGAATCCGTTCGTCTGGATGGCCGTAGCCTGGATCAGGTACGTCCGCTGAATATGGAAGTGGATATCCTGCCTTCTCCGCACGGTTCTGCCCTGTTCACCCGTGGTGAAACCCAGTCCCTCACTACTGTGACCCTGGGTACTCCGGATGACGAATTGCTGATCGAAAGCGCTGCTACATCAAAATATTCAAAGTTCATACTGCACTATAACTTCCCTCCATTCTCTACAGGTGAAGTGAAACCTATGCGTGGCCCCGGCCGTCGTGAAGTAGGTCATGGTAACCTGGCGATGCGCTCCCTGCGGCAGATGATGCCAGGCAGCGAATACGCTTATACTGTGCGTGTAGTATCCGATATCCTCGAATCCAACGGTTCCTCTTCTATGGCTACCGTATGTGCCGGTTCGCTGGCGCTGATGGATGCAGGTGTGCCTCTTCCTAAACATGTTTCCGGTGTGGCAATGGGATTGATCTCCCGTGCTTCTGACGGAAAGTGGGCAGTGCTCACAGACATCCTCGGAGATGAAGACCACCTGGGTGATATGGACTTTAAAGTAACCGGTACACGCGATGGTATCTGCGGTATCCAGATGGATATCAAAGTAGATGGCCTGAGCATGGACGTAATGCGTAAAGCGCTGGAACAGGCACGTAAAGGCCGTCTGCATATCATTGATGCAATGTATGCATGTATGGAAGCTCCACGTCCTGAACCAAAACCACATGCACCACGTATGGAGAAACTGATCATCGACCGCGAATTCATCGGTGCTGTGATCGGACCTGGTGGTAAAGTGATACAGGAGATCCAACGTGAAACCGGTACAAACATCAACATCGAAGAAGTTGGTGAAACCGGTGAAGTAAGTATCTTCTCTGCACAGAAAGAAGGCCTGATGAAGGCTCTCGAATGGATAAAAGGTATCGTTGCTGTTCCTGAGATCGGCGAAGTATATGAGTCAACCGTTAAGTCAGTAATGCCTTACGGTGCATTCGTAGAATTCCTGCCTGGTAAACAGGGACTGTTGCATATCTCCGAAGTTTCATGGAAACGCCTGGAAACTATGGACGGTGTACTGTCTGAAGGTGAAAAGGTGAAAGTGAAACTGGTAGGTACAGATCCTAAGACTGGTAAGTTCAAACTGAGCCGCCGGGTACTGATGCCAAAGCCAGAAGGTTATGTAGAAAGACCAGAAGGTGGCGAGCGAGGCGACAGAGGTGATCGTGGAGATCGCGGTGACAGAGGAGACCGTGGTGGCCGTGGTGACAGAGGTGATCGTGGCGGACGTGGTGATTTCCGTGGCGACCGTGGTGGAGATCGCGGAGACCGTCGTGGCCCTCGTGATGGTGGTGACAGAGGAGGAGAGCGTGGCCGTCCTACACCTCCGCCTGATCAGCCGCAGGAGCCTATGTTTGATGAAGAATCATAATTCAGAAAGATCATTCAGATCAATATACTCAGCAGCCGTCCTGTACTACAGGGCGGCTGTTTTATTTCAGGGCTATTTTATTTATGAGAAAGGGACTGCGGAGGCCGACCGTTCTTATAAATTGTATCTTACTGCCGGATAATTCATAGTATATTTCATGACTAAAACTTCCACATCTGTGAAAACAAAACGCATTTCGTTAAACGTATATCAAGGTCTTGCATTGGGAATGATCCTGTTCCTCCTGCCATGTCTGTTGCAAGCGGCCCATCATGCTCCTCAGAAGAAAGAATTTTATAGTATCCTGATCTATCATCTGAAAGATGCTGAACAGGAAACGCGTATGGACAACTATCTGAAGGATGCGCTGATACCTGCTTTACACAAAGCCGGGGCTGCGCATGTCGGTGTATTTAAACCTGTCGGTAATGATACCACTGCAGACCGCAGAGTGTATGTTTTTATACCCGGCAATTCACCTGAACAGTTATTACAATTGCCAGGAGCATTATTACAGAACACTGCTTATCAGAATGCAGCAAAAGATTTCATTGACGCTGCATGGGACAAGCCAACGTATACACGCCAGGAAACCATTATTCTTCAAGCATTTCCCGGTATGACTAAAATGGAACTGCCAGGTTTAAAAGGACCTAAAAGTGAACGTATATACGAATTACGCAGTTATGAAAGCCCGACAGATAAACTATACCGCAATAAGGTAGATATGTTCAACAAGGGAGATGAGATCAGTATCTTCAAAAGATTGGATTTCAATGCAGTGTTCTATGCTGAAGTATTGAGTGGCAGCCACATGCCGAATCTTATGTACATGACGACTTTTGATAACCGTGCTTCCCGTGATGAACACTGGAAAGCATTCAGTAGTGATGCACAATGGAAAACCCTGCTGGCAAAGCCGGAGTATAGTCACAATGTGTCTAAAGCGGAGATTATATTCCTGCAACCGGCTGAATATTCAGAGATATAAGCTGCGAAGCTGTAATGATAACATAAAAGGCCAGCGCATTGCGCTGGCCTTTTATGTTGACTATCGACTATCTATCCGTTGATGAATTTACTATGTGATTTTATCTGGCAGCGCCGCTTCCTGCGAACTGCTCTATGTAATGATTGCTTTCTTTGAAGATGATCTTACCGGAAGGCAATTTATAGATCTTGAACGGCTGACCCGCGATATCTTCCCAGAAAATAGTGTATTGTGGTACAGATTTTTGAGTGCTTTTATCGATCACTTTGATCCTTCCATCTGTCAGCAAACCGGATAACATATCCTCTATATAGGGGAGGAGGATGTTTTCATCTTCTGTCCAGAACTGTACAAATTTGTCTGTGCTGTATTCCAGGTTAGTGTGTGTGGAATCGCCAAGAAAAGCAAGTGCAGAGGTGAAGTGAGATTCAATTTCCTGTGCCGTCAGGTGGCTGAACTGTACGTTATGGAAAGCTCTGTTATCACTATAACAGGTTTTCTGTAATACGGTGTCCATTCCTTTCATGTAGTTTACCAGGTCTACACGATTGATAACCAGGATGCTGGTGCCATTCTTATAGATGATTGAATCTTTCATGGTATCGTCCGGGTACAATTTGACGATCTCCTGGGCATGACTGGCAAGGGTTGTTACCAGCATAGTCGCTGCTAAAAACAAGGTTCTCATAAAATATGGTTTTCAATTAAAGATATTGCAAATATAATAAAATAACTTTATGCATTTATCAGTTGCCACATTAGTTATTAACATTACAATAACAGGTATGGGCGCAGGTCTCACACGTACGCGTTATATATCATGCATTTAGTTTCTATATCTTTGTCACTATGGCACATATAGCAATTACCCTGACCTGTACCGATGATACAAAAGACATTTTGGTAGCAGTGTTGTCAGAAAAAGGTTTTGAGGGGTTTGAAGAACAACCCGGTAATATTCTCGTTGCTTACATTCCTGAAGAGGATTTTAATGAAGAAGAAACGAATGAACTGACGGCTGGTTTTGGTATGACGTATACGCAGGAACGTATTGAACAGACTAACTGGAATGCGGTATGGGAAAGTAACTTTCAACCTGTACTTGTAGATAATTTCTGTGGCATCAGGGCTTCTTTTCATCCCCCTTTTGTTCCTCCGCCACAGCATGAGATAGTGATTACCCCAAAAATGTCATTTGGAACTGGGCATCATGCTACCACTTATTCTGTTATCAAGCTAATGGAAGGAATTGATTTCGTGGGAAAGAATGTGTTCGACTTTGGCACTGGTACGGGTATACTGGCCATTCTGGCTTATAAGATGGGAGCCGCCGTCGTAGATGCGATTGATATTGACACATGGTCAGTAGAAAATACGAAGGAAAATATTGCCAATAACAATGCGCAGGCTGTAAAAGTATGGCAGGCAGACAGCCTGAAGAGTATCCGGAACAGTTATAATGTGGTGCTGGCCAATATCAACCGTAATATTCTGCTTGAATTTATGGAAGATATGCGCCGTATACTCGTCAGGGATGGTATTTTACTGCTGAGCGGAATTTTAAAAGAGGATGAGACTGCGATCCTGGAAGCAGCCAGAAGGAATGCGCTGGTGCTGGAAACCCAACTGGAGAGGGATAATTGGCTGGCTATGAAATTATTAGCAAGATAGCTGCGACCGCTCTAGATAATTTAGTTAATATTACTCTGAGAATTATACAATTTTTGTGTTAATGAAAATCTTAATGTTTTCTTAATTTTAACGAACGAATTTACTATCTTAGCAAAACCTAACTTGTTGTATGACAGAATTATTGTTACTATTTTGTGCTTATCTGATCGGTTCCGTGCCTACTGCGGTATGGGTAAGTAAAGGAGTTTTTGGAATGGATATACGGGAGTATGGCAGCGGTAATGCCGGTGCAACTAACACTTTCCGTGTATTAGGTCCAAAGGCGGGTTCTTTTGTGATGTTGGTGGATATGCTCAAAGGAGTAATAGCCGTGCGTCTGGCTTATCTGGTGGGGTACTATCAGAACCCTGAACATCTGCAGGAAGTAACCACACAGCTGGTGAATTTCCAGATCGGTCTGGGTCTGGCGGCTGTAATAGGCCACATTTTCCCTATTTGGGCAAATTTCCGTGGCGGTAAAGGTATTGCTACCTTGTTCGGCCTGGTGCTGGCCATCCAGCCATTAGTGGCTATCTGCTGCGTAGGTGTATTCCTGCTGAGCCTTTCACTGACCAGGTATGTATCGCTGAGCTCTATTTCCGCCAGTATCGCTTTCCCGATCCTTATCCTCTACATCTTCAATGAGCCTGAAGTATTCTATCGCATTTTCGCCATTGCTGTTGCACTGATGGTGGTACTCACGCACCAGAAGAACATCTTCCGTCTTATAAACGGTAATGAGAGCAAGGTACCCCTATTTAAAAACAGGAGGGACAAAAAATAATCTGCGCTGCTACCTGGTATGCCGTTCCCATTCTGGCATATCTCTTGTACTAAATGATATTAATATTTAACTTTCCTCGGATTTTGATTGTCGCGCCATAGAGTGTTCAGATGCTTTATTGGGTGACGATCAAAGTAGTTTAAAACAACTGTAGTAGCACTTTTCGGACGGGTAACATCCGTCAAAAACAAATTGTCAGATGCAAAAGAAACTTCTTCTTATCGGTACCGGCCTTGCGCTTATCACTGCATGCGCCAAAGTACCTATCACTGGCCGCAGCCAGTTAAACCTGATCCCTGAAAGCACTATGCAATCTATGGCGCTGCAGGAATATCAGACTTTCCTTTCCCAGAATAAAACGATTGCCGCTACAACCAGCAAAGATGCTGAAATGGTAAAAAGGGTAGGACAGCGTATTGCTTCTGCGGTTACCCGTTACATGACCGAGAATAAACTGGGCAGCGAGGTAGCGAATTACAAATGGGAATTTAACCTGGTAGATAGTAAAGAAGTGAATGCCTGGTGCATGCCAGGTGGTAAGGTAGTGGTGTATACCGGTTTATTGCCTGTAACACAGAATGAGACTGCGCTTGCCTGCGTAATGGGACATGAAATTGCCCATGCTATTGCCCGTCATGGTAACGAGCGTATGAGTCAGCAGGTAGTAGCACAGGGTATTCAGGTAGCTGGTTCCGTAGCGCTTAACCGTAATCCACAGGCGCAGAACATCTTCCTGCAATCCTTCGGTATAGGTGGTAACCTCGGTATGCTGGCGTACTCCCGTAAGAACGAGCTGGAAGCGGATCACCTGGGTGTTATCTTCATGGCGATGGCCGGATATAATCCTCAGGAAGCTATTCCTTTCTGGCAGCGTATGGCATCCGCAGGTGGCGGTAGTAAACCTCCTGAGCTGGTGAGCACGCACCCTAGTGATGAGCGTCGTGTATCAGAGCTGCAAAAGCTCATGCCTGAGGCGATGAAATATTATACGCCTATCAAGAAATAACCTGATAGTACATATCAAAAGAAAAAGCATCCGCTATGAACGGATGCTTTTTCTTTTATAACTTATCTAATGTATTATTTATCCACTGTTATTTCCACTACCTTTTTGTTCTTCTGGATCTTCATCTTCTCCGGTACATGTGCCAGTATTTCCTTCTTAAAGGCAGCAATTAAGGCCTGTTTAATGAAGAACCGGTGTGTTACTATGCTGATCTCTCTTACCGGCTCCGGCGCCTTGAAATAACGGACCATATTCATTTGCCGGGCAGACATCTCCTGGAGGGAGAGTTCCGGTAAAATTGTATACCCTGCGTTCAGGTCTACCATTCTTTTCAATGTCTCCACACTGCCGGTGTTATATTCCAGGTTCTTATATTCGCCCATTGTAAATTTATCACGACAGATGTTCAATACCTGGTTACGCATGCAGTGTCCTTCATTCAGCAACCATACTTCACGTACATCTATATCTTCCGGTTTAATATATTTCTTTTCAAACAGGCTGTTGGTCTTTGCTGCGTATACTACAAAAGACTCGTAGAACATTGGTTGTTCATCCAGGTTAGGATTATGCAGTGGTGTCGCCAGCAGTCCGCAGTCCAGCTGTTCCTGCTTTAGTAGCTGTATGATCTGTTCTGTAGGATATTCCCAGATTTCCAGTTTCACTTTTGGGTATTTCTTCATGAAACCCGTCAGGATGCGGGGCAGGAGATAAGGCGCCAGTGTTGGGATAATACCTACCCGCAGGTGGCCCTGTACTTCTTTTTTATGCTCTCCAATGATCTCTTTAATTTTCCCGTTCTCTTTCAGAATGATGCGGGATTGTGCTATGATCTCTATACCTATTTCCGTTGGGATCACAGGTAACTTGCTCCTGTCGAAGATCTTGACCCCCAGCTCGTCTTCCAGCTTCTGTATCTGCATGCTGAGTGTAGGTTGCGTGACGAAGCATTTTTCGGCTGCAATGACGAAGCTTCGGTAGGTGTCGACCGCAACGATATATTCTAATTGAACAGTGGTCATGCGTCAAAATTACGAATTTGAATGACGAATTGTGTATGATCCAGGTCAGGAATTCCATGCGGCTTTAAACCGGGCTACTTCGCGTGGATAATAATAAAAATAAAAAGGACGAACTACAATGTAATCCGTCCTTTTTATTTACGCAGAAAATGACCTGCTAGAATATTCTGTATCTGTATTTGATCTTGTCAGTATTATTGTACAGTTCCTTGATATTGATAGAAGCCTGTATCTCTTTCACAGCTTCATCTTTCAGATTACGGAACTCCGCCTGTTTGGTATCAATGGTGTTCTTATCAGCCAAACCATTGTCCTGAGCGATCTTCAGGGAATTGTTCACTTTACCGTAATAAGAATCCAGCAGGGTAAAGTATTCGTTGTACAGATTCTCGAAACGCTTGGTCTGCAGAATCAGATCTTCCAGCTGATTGTTCACTTCTTTCAGGTTTGGATTCTCACGCAGCAATGCCTCATAATCAATCTTTTTGCCTTTGGTGTATTTCACTTCCAGATCGCTGAAGAACGTCACAACTCTGTCTCTTTTGAAGTCGAAGAAGAAGTCATTCATTGTTTCTCCAAGTGATTTGTTGCCACGCTGTGGCAGCTGATATTTCAGGGCACTTGCGGTGAACATGAGGTGATCGTACAGGTTGTCCTGCAGTAGGTTCAGCTGATCTTTGTTGAAGTTCAGACCATATTCGAATTTCTGGTTTGCATCGTTCAATGCAGTATAGTAAACTACATATTTGTTCAGCTCTTTTTCGAACTCTTTCAGTGTGTTCTGATTGATCTCTTTATTGTTCACGCTGATGCTGTGCAGAAAGTTCATTACAGAGTTAGCGATTGCCAGCGGCGGAGTTAAAGAGGTGAAGCTCTGGAAGATAGGGCTGGCAATGATGGATTTGGTAGATTCAACGATCTTACTGTTCTTCTCGTTCTTGTCAGCCTTGCCTTTTAATACTACTTTCTCTACCAGTTCCACAATACGGTCACTCAGAGAGAAGCCCAGCTCTTTACTTTCCGGGTTGTTTAATGAAGTGATAAATACATCGAGATTATTGGTAGTAGTACGTGACTTCAGGTCAATGATCTTTTTATTGAGGAGGTAATAAGTTTCACTTGCAAATACGATGTTGTTACGGATCAGTTCATATTTGGTAATGTTATCAATCTCACGTCCCTGCAGCAAGCCCTGGATGGCATTGGAATTCTGTTTGTCACTGTCGTTAATACGCTGCAGTTCTTCCATGATCCTGCGGATGGTAGTGTCCTGAGTTCTTACCTGAGGCATTACCACATTCTTTAGTTCTGAATTTGGATCGCCTTTAGGTTGTTCGGTTGGCGGCTTCGGTTTTTCTGGTTCCTGTGCCTGCACATAATGGAAACTTGAAAGTAAAATCAGTAGTAGTGTCAGATATCTCATAGAATTTAAATGCGTGATCTTGACTGATTTAAAAAAAGCAAAACATTCACAGTAGGATACATACTTCCCACAAAGCCGACAGTCAGGATGTCCGCTTTCAGTTGCGACCTGTAATTGTTTTTGCATGCAAAATTTGCGTTTGCGTTTCATTAGCAACCCATGAAAATATGGTGCCAAAAAACGAGTTTACACAAAGATAACAATTTATGATAAGTTGAAATTGCCAGTCTTTCAACCACTTTATTACCTTTAGTCGCAAATTTACCCACTTTCATGTTAAATAATAAAAAGATAGTGGTGGTACTACCAGCCTACAACGCAGCTCTGACTCTCGAAAAAACCTACAATGAGATTCCTTTTGATATTGTTGATGAAGTCGTACTGGTAGACGACGCCAGCAAAGATGAGACAGTTGCTGTCGGAAAGCAACTGGGAATCAGACACATTATCCGCCATGATAAAAACAAAGGGTATGGAGGAAACCAGAAATCCTGCTATAACAAAGCACTTGAGCTCGGGGCGGATATTGTGATTATGTTACATCCTGATTATCAGTATACTCCGAAGCTCATTACCGCCATGAGTAGTATTATAGCGAACGATGTATACCCTGTAGTGTTCGGCTCCCGAATACTTGGGAACGGCGCGCTGAACGGAGGAATGCCGCTCTATAAGTATGTTGCCAACCGTTTTCTGACACTGGTGCAGAACCTGGCCATCGGACAGAAACTCAGTGAATACCATACTGGTTACAGGGCATTTTCAGGAGCAGTGCTGAAAAATATTAATTATATGGCCAATGACGACGATTTCATTTTTGATAATGAAGTGGTTTCCCAGATTTTTATGAAGGGTTATGAAATAGGTGAAGTAACTTGCCCCACCAAATACTTCGAGGAAGCCTCAAGTATTAACTTTAAACGCAGCAGTATCTATGGTTTTGGCGTATTGCGGGTATCCCTGCAACACCGGCTGCATATGTGGGGATGGATTAAATCGAAAATATATAACTGATAAATAACTGATTAAACTGTCTATTTTGGGCCTACAGTGGGAATTAGCTAAAAAATACCTGCATTATCATTTCACAGCGGGCAACCGGCATGATGTACATTCTCCCTTCGTATTTGACCTTGTGGAGAAAGTGTTAAGGGATAAGAAAAAGCCGGTAGTATTCCGGGAAATTGAACAGGTACGGAAATCTTTATTGCGCAGCACGGAAACCCTGCAGGTCACCGACCTGGGAGCGGGCTCTCTCACCAATGCGGGGAGGGAACGTAAGGTGAGCGATATAACCCGTCATGCGGCCAAACCGCCTAAATTCGGGCAGCTATTCTATCGTCTGATACAATACTTCCAACCGGAATACCTGCTTGAATTAGGTACCTCTATGGGAATGTCCACAGCTTATATGGCCAAAGCAGCGCCGTCTGCTACCGTGCATACCATTGAAGGATGTCCAAATATTGCCGCCCGTGCCGCCCGTAATTTTGAGGTTTTGCAGCTGCATAATATCAAACAGCATGTGGGAAACTTTGATACGGTATTACCAGCTTTGCTGAAAGAGTTACCCCGGCTGGACTATGTGTATATTGATGGGAATCACCGTTCTGTGCCTACTCTGGACTATTTTGAGCAATGCCTGGCAAAAGCGCATGATGAATCATTGTTCATCTTTGATGATATTCACTGGACTCCGGATATGGAGGCTGCCTGGCATACTATCCAGCAACATCCAAGAGTCACTTTTACAGTAGATCTGTTTTTCATCGGTTTGGTGTTTTTCCGTCCTGGTATGAAGGTGAAACAGCATTTTATACTGAAGTATTAAACATCATTGACTGACATAAATAAGGGATTCCGGATGAAACGTGAGTTTTTCTCCGGAATTTTTATTTTTGTATACACCCAAACATTCCATTATGAAAATATTCCGGACCCTGGCAGTACTGTTGATTGTACAGTTTTTCTGCTTGTATGCAGGTGCGCAGACAAATCCTGATTTCAGCGCTTATAGTTACGAAACATTCATACACAATGGCGATACATTGCGTTACCGCATGTTACAGCCGGAAGGGTATGATTCGCAGAAGCCTTATCCCCTGATAGTATTCCTGCATGGTTCAGGCGAGAGGGGAACTGACAATGCTGCCCAGTTGCTGCATGGCGGCAGCCTGTTCCTGAAGGATTCCCTGCGTCAGCGGTTCCCTTCCTTTGTTATATTTCCACAGTGTCCGCCGGACTCTATGTGGTCATCAATGAAAGTGACCAGGGATAGTACCGGAAAGGCCATAAAACGGGAGTTTTCAGATGGCACTGACAGACAATCCACGCCGGGGCTACTGGTGAAGCTGCTGGTAGATAGTCTGATAAAGATTGAGAAAGTGAACAGTAAACAAATATATCTCGGTGGTTTATCACTGGGAGGTATTGGCACTTATGATCTGCTGGCCCGTTATCCGAAGATGTGGGCGGCCGCCTTTCCAATTTGTGGGATAGGGAATGTTAACACTGCAGCGAAATTCGCAAAAGTACCTTTATGGATCTTCCACGGAGGTGCTGATAATGTGGTACCTGTTTCAGGATCAAGAGATTATGTGGAGGCGCTGAAAAAGCTGAAGGCGAATGTAAAATATTCAGAATATCCGGGAGTAGGGCATAACAGTTGGGACAATGCTTTTGCTGAACCCGATCTGTTGCCATGGTTGTTTTCTCACAAAAAGTAAAAGGATTACGGCTACAATGAGCTGAAAGTATAATGATAATGGGGAGACGGGTAATCAATGCAAGATTTCCTTCCAAAAAAAACTAACTAAAAACGCCCCGACACATGACCGGGGCGTTTTTCCACTCTGCACAGGATTTGAATTGTTAACTATGTATAGACTGTATGGCTGATTTTGCAGCCTCTACTGTCGTGTCGAGATCTTCTATTGTCAGTGCAGTACTGAGGAACCAGCTTTCAAAAGCGGAAGGTGGCAGATATATACCGCGTTCCAGCATAGCATGGAAGAAATGTTTGAACAACTCATTGTTGGCACCCGAAGCAGCTTCAAAATTAATGATAGGATACTCTGCAAAGTGAACACTCATCATAGAGCCCAGATTGTTGACCTGATGAACAATCCCGGCCGCGCTCAGTACAGATTGCAATCCTCCGGACAGGTAAGCAGCTTTTTCTGCGAGTTGCCGGTAAATATCCGGATTCTCGTTCAGTGTTTTCAGCAGCGTATAGCCAGCAATCATTGCAATCGGGTTACCACTCAATGTTCCTGCCTGATAAATTTTCCCGGCAGGGGCGATATGTTCCATGATCTCTTTACTTCCTGCGAAGGCGCCTACCGGCATACCTGCGCCAATAATCTTGCCAAAGGTAACCAAATCTGCTTTAATATTGAACAGTTCCTGTGCACCTCCGCGTGCCAATCTGAAACCTGTCATTACTTCGTCGAAGATCAGAAGGATGTTATGTTCATCGCAGAGATTGCGCAAACCTTGTAAGAATCCCTCCTGTGGCAGGATACAGCCCATATTACCGGCAACAGGTTCAACGATGATTGCGGCTATCTGGTCAGGATGTGCTGCAATCAGCTTTTCCACAGCCGGTAAATTGTTGTAGGGAGCGGTAAGTGTATCGGCTGCGACGGTTTGCGTAACGCCAGGGACAGATTGTATGTCTAATGTGGCTACTCCGCTACCTGCACTTACGAGGAACGGGTCTGCGTGACCGTGGTAATTACCTTCAAATTTGATGAACTTATTACGACCGGTGTATCCTCTGGCCAGCCTCAGGGCTGACATACAGGCTTCCGTACCGGAATTCACCATACGTACCTGTTCAATGTTGGGTACCATGCTGATAATCAGCTCTGCAATGTCGATTTCCAGCTCCGTAGGCGCTCCGAAGGAGGTGGAGTAGGTGGCATATTCCTGGATGGCTTTCACTACCGGTTCATAGGCATGTCCCATGATCATTGGCCCCCATGAATTAATATAATCTATGTAGCGGTTCCCATCCACATCATACATATAAGCGCCTTTGGCGTTTTTCATGAATATGGGTGAGCCGCCTACACCTTTGAATGCGCGAACGGGTGAGTTTACACCGCCTGGAATGAGCTGTTTCGCTCTTTCAAATAATGATCTGCTTTGCGTGTACATGGTGGTAGTGATAATATTTTTAACTGAAAAGCATGTGCTGTTATTTACAATAATCGCACCGCATCTTTTGCAAAATAGGTAGCGATCAGATCTGCCCCTGCACGTTTGATGCTGGTGAGCGCTTCAATAATGGCTTTTTCTTCGTTGAGCCAGCCCATTTTAGCTGCAGCCTTGATCATGGAATATTCTCCGCTTACGTGATAGGCGCTTACAGGTACGTGTACATGATCTTTGATCTTCCTGATCACATCCAGGTAATACAGCGCTGGTTTTACCATTACAATATCAGCTCCTTCTTCCACGTCCATCAGGGTCTCTTTCAGGGCCTGGTCGCTGTTTGCAAAATCCAGCTGATAAGTCTTTTTATCGCCGAAGCCCGGTGCTGAGTCCAGCGCATCGCGGAAAGGACCGTACAGGCAGGAAGCATATTTGGAACTGTAGGCCATAATACCCACTTTATGAAAGCTGTGCTGCTCGAGGATGGTGCGGATAGCAAGGATACGGCCATCCATTTTATCGCTCGGCGCTACAAAATCAGCGCCTGCTTCTGCATGACTGAGGCTCATGCGGGACAATACTTCTACCGTGATGTCATTCACAATCTCCCCGTTCTCAACAATACCGTCATGGCCGTAGGAAGAGTAGGGGTCCAGCGCGATGTCAGTCATCACTACTATTTCCGGAACAGCGTCTTTGATCGCTTTGATGGCGCGTTGCATCAAGCCGTTGGGATTCACTGCCTCAGTACCTTTATTATCTTTCAATTCATCAGCGCATTTGATGAATAGCAATACACTCTTGATACCCATGTTCCACAGCTCTTTCACTTCTTTTACAGTGAGATCCAGTGAATAGCGGAAATAGCCGGGCATTGAAATGATCTCTTCTTTCACATTTTGTCCTTCCACAATGAATAACGGTGCAATAAAGTCGCTGGGCGTCAGTATTGTTTCTGCAACCATCGCACGGATGGCAGGGGAAGTTCTCAATATCCTGTTTCTACGTATCATGGTAAATGTGTTTTAATGTGTTCAGATGACCCAGTCTCTGGGTTTTAGGAATTCAACCAGTTCGGCTTCCGGGCTGCCCGGGGTGGGGTGATAGTCATATTCCCAGCGGGCCCGGGGCGGAAGGCTCATCAGAATGGATTCTGTCCGTCCGTTGGTTTTCAGGCCGAACAATGTGCCCCTGTCGTGGATCAGATTAAACTCCACATAGCGTCCGCGCCTATATTCCTGCCAGTCTCTCTGGGCGTCGGTATATGGAAGGTCTTTAGTTTTCCTTACAATAGGCAGATAGGCCTCCAGGAAAGCTTCGCCGTTAGCTTTCGCCAGATTGTACAACTGTTCAGCACTCATTTTTTCACCAGGGCGCTGGTAGTCGTAGAAAATACCGCCAATGCCGCGGGCTTCGTTGTTCCTGTGTTTATTGACAAAATACTCGTCGCAATGTTTTTTAAACAGCGGATAAAGTTCCGTACCGAAAGGATCGCAGGCATTTTTGAATGTCTGATGGAAATGGATACCATCCTGCTCATCCAGGTAGTAGGGCGTCAGATCTGCTCCGCCGCCAAACCAGGAGTCTTTCAGTGTACCATTGTCATCATACAGCTCAAAGTAACGGAAATTGGCATGTACAGTGGGTACAAAGGGATTTACCGGATGGATGACGAGGGAGATGCCGCAGGCCATGAACTGTGCCTGGCCTACACCAAACTGTTTGGCCATCAGTTCTGGTAGTTCGCCGTATACTATGGACGTGCTCACACCGCCTTTTTCGAATACATTACCGTCGGCAATGACGCGGGATTTACCGCCTCCGCCACCGGGACGTTCCCAGAGGTCCTCACGGAATTTGGCTTTACCGTCAATATCTTCCAGCGCCGTACAGATCTCATTCTGCAGACGATGTATGAGGGAAATAAAGTTGTCTTTAATGTTCATGGCTGGTTTCCTTTAGAATTCCTTTACTGTCTCAATGAAAGCTTTGGCATGATCAACAGGCACGTTTGGCAGGATGCCATGGCCCAGGTTCGCAATATAGCGATGTTTGCCAAAGCCGTTCAGCATTTCCTTCACTGCTTTTTTGATTTCAGGAATAGGCGCGAGCAGTTTGGCAGGATCAAAATTACCCTGCAGGGTCACGTTATTGCCTGCAAACTGTCTTGCACGGGCAGGTTGGATACACCAGTCAACACCCAGGCAATTGGCGCCGGTAGCGGCCATTTCTTCCAGTGCAAACCATGCGCCTTTAGCAAATACAGTAACCGGGCACACGTCTTTCAGTGCAGCCACGATCTGGCGCATATACCGGAGAGAGAGGGTTTCGAAATCCTGAGGACTTAATAAACCGCCCCAGGAATCGAACAGCTGTAAGCAGTCAGCACCTGCTTTTACCTGTTCTTTCAGATAAGCAATAGTAGTATCTGTGATCATCTGCAGCAGCTGGTGAGCTACTTCTGGTTGTTGATAGCAGAATGCTTTGGCACTGTCAAAGGTTTTAGAGCCTTTGCCCTGTACCATATAACAAAGGAGGGTCCAGGGAGCGCCTGCAAAGCCGATCAATGGAACGGCGCCATCCAGTGTTTTCTTTGTTAATGCGAGTGCTTCAAAGACATAGTTGAGCGTATCCTTCACGTCGGGTACGCGGAGTTTCTTCAGATCATCCGCACCTTTTACGGGGTCAGGCAATACGGGACCGATCTTTTCTATCAGCTGTACTTCCATGCCCATTGCCTGTGGTACCACGAGAATGTCAGAGAAGATGATAGCTGCATCCACACCTACCTGGTGAACCGGCATCACGGTGATCTCGGTGGCCAGTTCAGGGTTCATGCAGCGTTCAAAGAAAGAGTATTTCTCCCGCAGTTTGATGTAGTCTGGCAGGTAACGGCCGGCCTGGCGCATCATCCATACAGGGACACGTTCTGTTGTTTCTCCGCGTAAGGCTCTCAGTAAAAGGTCATTCTTTAAGGCGCTCATTCTTTGTCAGTTGATGTTGTTAAAGTAAAATATCGTTGTCTGTACCAGCTGGTCCATGCCCGGACTGGGACTTGTAATGATCTTGTTGTTGGTATGTTCCTGCAGGGCCCTGGCCGTGGTTGGGCCTATCGAGAAGCAAACAGTATGAGGCGGCAGGCTGTTCACTGAAAAGAAACTATGGACAGCGCTGGGACTGAGGAAGAGGATCCCATCATACTCCTGTCCTGTGAGGGCAGGGGTTTCCGTTGTTTCATATACGATCAGTTCTTCTAAAATGATGTTATGCTGTCCTAGCAGGTCTGGCAGTTCATCTCTTCGTTTATCGCCGCAGAAGAAGACCAGCGGGCCTTTTTCTCCGTTTTTGATGATCGTTTCTGCCAATGAGGCCGCATTAGCTGCGGTACCGGTTATCGTGTGCCTAAACCCATTGCCACGTTGTTTCAAAGCCTGTTGTGTAGCTCCTTCCAGGCAGTATACATTCCAGCCGGGGGAGAAGAAACCTCCTCTTTTGTATGCGTCAACCTCCTCGTCTGTTACATTGGGAGGAAAGGCTATCCAGGTGCCGTAATAATAATACTCTTCCGGATGCAGGTAGTGATCGCGCAGCGCTTCTACTGCATTTGCGCTGGTGAAGATGACAGTTACTTTTTCCTGAAACAGCTGGTGTATACGTTGTTTCAGGCTGTCTGTGATCAACGGTTGTATGCTGATGAATGCTTTTGCCACGATATCGATATTCTGCTCCGCAGCCATTGTGACCAGTGCCTGGTCGACCGCTTTCGTGCTTAATATGCGATATCTTTTATTTGATGGCATCCCTTATTTGTGCAACAATTTTATCGCCGCCCTGAGCGAGGATCTTTTCTGCGGCTCTTTTACCAATATGGCCTGCATCCTGTAACGGCGCCTGTTCTGTGATAGTGAACAGCTGCTGGCCATCAAGGCTGCACAGCTCTCCGCTGAAATGCAGGGTTTCATCGCTTACAGTAGCGTAAGCACTGATGGGAGTGGTACAGCCACCCATGAGCGTACGCAGGAAGTCGCGCTCTATACGGGTACAGAGGGCTGTAGCCAGGTCGTTTAGTGGCGAGCATGCCTGCTGACAGAAATTATCATCTTCCCGGCATACAGCTACCACGGCGCCTTGGGCGGGGGCGGGCAGCATCCAGTCCAGCTCTATGGAGGTAGCAGGACGTATACCTATCCTTTCCAGTCCGGCAGCCGCGAAGATAGCTCCGTCCCAGTTTTCAGCCGCCAGCTTTTGCAGGCGGGTATTCACATTGCCACGCAGGTTGTGCAGCTGGTGATGCGGATATTTGCGCAGCCACTGAGCTTTGCGTCTTACGCTGCTGGTAGCGATATTAGCAATATATCCGGGCTGGTCAAGAAAGGAGGTATCTTGTTTGTATACCAGCAGGTCCTTTACGGGACCTCTTTCCAGGACAGCAGCCTGTATTATATTTTTAGGTAATTGTGTCGGAACGTCTTTGAGTGAGTGAACCGCAATATCAATACGGCCATTGAGGAGAGCGATGTCCAGGCTCTTGGTGAAAATACCCTGAACGCCTATTTCGTAAAGTGGAGTGACGAGGTCGATATCTCCCTCGCTTTTGATAGGTACCAGTGTTGTTGTATATCCCTGCGCTTCCAGCAGGCCTTTTACCTTGTTAGCCTGCCATAGTGCCAGCTGGCTTTCTCTTGTACCTATCCGTATTTCTCTGTTCATGAATTATTCCTGGTTAACGCCCGTCTCAAAGATATCATTGATCATGGCGATATATTGATCACTTTTATCTGTTTCCCGGCGTACTTTTCCAGCCATCAGGTTGATCATCTTCTGGATGATGCGGGAAGATACTGCTTCAATATCTTCCAGGTTGTACTGGTTGCCGTTCTTCTGTTGTTGTATTTCCCTGGTGTGTATCTCCGTCAGCTTATCTTTCACTGCTTTGAGCACCACGGCGTGTTTACGCATTTTGTACCAGTAGAGGAACTCATTCATGTGTTCTTCAATAATGGTTAATGCTTTAGGCACTTCCTGCAGGCGCATCTGTAATGTCTCATCCTGTATTTTGGACAGTTCATCGACGTTCACCAGTTCAATATGCGGCAACTCTTTTACTTCAGGCGCCACGTTGAAAGGGATAGACAGGTCGATGATCAGTTTAGGAGAAGACTGCTGAAAGTGAGCAGGTAAGATGTTGGGCTCCGGTGCATTGGAAGCTACCAGAACGATATCAGCCGCCTGTAACTCTTCCGCCAGTTGCTCATATGGCGCATAACGGAGGCCGTGCTGCGCTGCGAATTCCTCTGCTACTGAGGTTGTGCGGTTCACGAGTGTTACCTGGTTTACGCCCAGGTAGTCCATCATGTTCTTGCAGGTGTTACGTCCTATTTTGCCAACGCCCACCAGCAGGATTTTTTTATTGAGGATGTCAGGCACTTTATGTTCCAGCAAACGTACGGCAGCAAATGCTACAGATACGGTACCGGAGCTGAGGCCTGTTTCATTCTTAATGAGTTTAGATACCTGCAGGACGCTGTTGACAAGCCTTTCCTGGAAACCGCCAAAACATCCGTTCGCTTTAGCGAATTTGGTGGCGGTACGTATCTGGCCAATGATCTCATAGTCGCCAAGGATCTGTGAGTCAAGTCCTGTTCCTACCTGGTATAGGTGTTTAATGGCATCTTCGCCGGATTTCACGTACGACAACTGGCTGAACATATTACAATCTCCTTCGGTTTCATGACACACCAGTTCTACCAGCTGTTGCGGATCATCGGCAAACCCATAGATCTCAGTTCTGTTACAAGTTGAGAGCACAAATATATCATCCAGGTGTTGGGACTTTGCACTGTCAAGTAAGTGCTGGTATTGTACCTGGTTAATAGCGAACGATCCTCTTATAGCAGCATCTGTTTTCTTATAGTTGATACCAACGATATGAAAATGGGCTATATCTTTTGAATGACTACCCTGCATTTTATTCTTATAAGCTTCCGGGTGCAAAAATACTCGCATAGACCGCAAGAAAGGGCAAGAGGCTGTCATTAGTGTGTCATTTCTACAGCTGGTATCAAGGCGTGCAGAAAAATGACTTTTGTCAGTTTACATACTGATAGGTATTATCTATTGCCTGATAGCTAATAATTAATTTATTTCAACAATTGTATGACATTTGCAGCTTGGATAAGCTATTACATTTGCAACAATTTAAAGTAAAGGATGGAAGCGAAATCTGATAAAGGAATTATTCTGATGAACCTGGGTTCGCCGGATTCTACGGCTGTACCTGATGTTAAGCGTTATCTTAATGAGTTTTTGATGGATAAACGGGTGATTGATTATCCGTATCTGTTCCGTTTATTATTGATAAAAGGTATCATCGTGCCTAAACGCGCTCCCAAATCGGCTGAAGCATACAAATCCATCTGGTGGGAAGAGGGTTCTCCATTGGTCGTGCTGACAAAACAATTACAAAACGCGGTGCAACATGACCTGCAGATGCCGGTGGAGATCTCCATGCGTTATGGTAATCCGTCGCAGGAGGCCGCCTATAACAATCTGCTGAAACAGAATCCTGATCTGAAAGAGGTGATCCTGTTGCCTTTGTATCCGCATTATGCCATGTCTTCTTATGAAACAGCGGTAGAACATGCCAAAGCGGTACATAAAAAGAAAGGCTACACATTCAATTTATCAATAGTTCCTCCTTACTATAGTGAACCTGATTATATCAATGCGCTGGCAGAAAGTATGCGTCCCTATCTGGCACAGGAGTATGATCACCTGTTGTTCAGCTATCATGGTGTACCTGAAAGGCATATACGAAAGGGCGACATCACCGGAAAGCATTGTATGCAGGTCGAAAATTGTTGTAAGGTAGATTCTCCCGCCCATGAATTCTGTTACCGTCACCAGGTACATGTGACGTCGGAGCTGGTAGCGGAGAAACTCAATATACCGAGGGAGAAGTGGAGTGTGACCTTCCAGTCCCGACTGGGAAGGGAAGAGTGGTTGAAGCCTTATACTGCCGCAACGTTGGAAGAATTGCCGAAGAAAGGTGTGAAGCGGTTGCTGGTAGCCTGTCCTGCGTTCGTTTCTGATTGTCTTGAAACGCTGGAAGAGATAGCAGTAGAGGGTAAGCATACATTTATCAACAGTGGAGGCGACAGTTTTACGATGATCCCCTGTATGAACGTGCATCCTTTATGGGTGCAGGCAGTCGTGAAATGGATGACGAGTCTGCAATCCTGACCGGAGTTATTTATTCTACAAATAGCCATTACCATGAAAACACAGCCCGTTATCATTGCCGGAGCCGGTATCGCCGGTTTGAGCATTGCTTATGAATTACAGCAGAAAGGCATTCCCTATGAGATACTGGAAGCAGGATCTCATGCAGGTGGTGTGATAAAATCACTACATGTGGATGGATATGAACTGGATGCGGGACCGAATTCTCTGGCTGCTTCGCCGGAAATAATGGCTTACATTGATCAACTGGGATTGCAGGACCAGGTGCTGGAAGCATCAGCCGCCAGTAAGAACCGTTTCCTGGTCAGAAATAATCAGCTGCACGCGGTATCCCCTCATCCGCTTAAAATACTGAAATCAAACTATATAAGTGGGGCAGCCAAATGGCGTCTCTTTACCGAAAGGTTCCGCAGTCCTCATCCTGCTGAGGGTGAAGAATCGGTGACTTCTTTTGTGAGCCGCCGCTTCGGACGTGAGATTAATGAGTATTTGTTTGAACCTATTTTGTCAGGTATCTATGCCGGTAATCCTGATCTGATGTCTATTTCGGAGGTATTACCTATGCTGCCGCAGTGGGAGAAAAAGTACGGCAGCGTAACAAAGGGGCTCATGAAGAATATGAAGGCAATGGGCGGCCGTAAGATCATTGCTTTTAAAGGCGGGAACGCGGTGCTGACAGAAAAACTGTTATCCCTGCTAACTGGTAAGATAAGGCTAAACTGTGCTGTAACAGGCGTTACCCGTGGTGCGTCAGATTATATCGTACAATACAATGAAAACGGTAGCACCGGTATGCTGAATGCAGAACGGGTAATATTTGCTACTCCTGCCTACAGTACCGCTGTTGCTATACAAGGCCTGGATGCCTCCCTGGCATCACAACTGCATGATATTCACTATCCCCGCATGGGCGTGTTACACCTGGGATTTGGAGCCGAAGCACAGGAGAAAGCGCCGGCAGGTTTTGGCTTCCTTGTGCCGCATGCCGCAGGCAAGCATTTTCTGGGAGCGCTCTGTAATACGGCAGTGTTCCCGTCCCGTGTACCGGAAGGAAAGACCTTGTTCACCGTTTTCGTAGGTGGCGCCCGGCAGGAACAATTGTTTGACCAGTTAGGAGCAGAGAAGTTGCAGCAAACAGTAGTGAAAGAGCTGATGGAATTATTAGGATTGAAGACACCGCCGGAAATGCAGCGGTTTAGTCAATGGAACAGGGCTATACCGCAATTGAATGTAGGACATGCACAGATAAGACAGCAGATACGCTTTTTTGAGCAGCGGTATCCGGGAATAAGACTGGCAGGGAATTATGTTACGGGAGTGGCTGTGCCGGCAATTATACAGGCTGCGAAGGGGTATAGTTGAGAATGAATATTGTCAATATTTGTATTTGAGTTATATTAGTCAGGTTATTGTCTGCTAATTCAATATCTGATTGTCATATGGGATGTTCCATTGTTATGTTAATGGCTTTTAAAGCCCATGCAGTTACGCTTGCATTCAATAACGCGAGTATGGGCATTATCAGGCGAATGAAGAAAGGATGGAAAATAATGGTGTGGAAGACAAGAAATTTGTCGGTGCGATAGGAGATGCGATAGCAGAATCATCACACAAATAATATTACATATGCCGGAATTACCAGATCTGCAGGTATTCAGCCATAACCTTGATAAGAAGCTGTCAGGGAAGGTTGTAAAAGATGTGGCGTTAGAGAATACCCAAAAAGCAAAAGATACGCCTGCCGCATTTAAGAAAGCCATTAAAGGGGAGAAGCTGGAGAAAGTATACCGGGAAGGGAAGGAACTGCGCTTCAGATTTAAAAATGATGTGGTGCTGGGAATGCATCTGATGTTACACGGCAAACTCTATTTCTTTGAAGAAAAGAATACAAATAAACATACCATCCTGGAATTGTTGTTTGAAGACGGAACAGGGCTTGCACTGACCGACTATCAGGGTATCGCGCTACCTTCACTCAATCCTGAGGAGACAGATGTTCCTGATGCCTTGTCAGACGAATTAACGGTGAAATACCTGGAAGAACAATTAGGTAAGAAGAGAACTGTTATTAAAAAGATATTACTTGATCAGCATATTATTCGTGGTATAGGAAATGCTTACGCCGACGAGATCCTTTGGGAGGCCGGGATCTCTCCGTTTTCTGTCAGCAATAAGATACCTGCGGCCAGGATCAAGGCCTTGCATAGTGCTATGCATAAGGTGTTGAAAGAAGCAGAGAAGAACATCCGAAAGGAACATCCTGATATCATTGCGGGAGAGATACGGGATTTCTTAAAGATCCATCAGCCTAAGGAAACCCATAGCCCTACGGGAGGAGAAATAGCACAGAAGGAATTGAATGGCAGGAAGACTTATTATACTGATGAACAGGAGTTATTCGAATAAGACGTAATCCACATAACAGGCATATATGGCAAAATAAAGACTGACCAGGTTATTGCTGGTCAGTCTTCTTAATCCCAGGCCTTCTTTCCCACTACCGGAAGGTTTCCCCTTAATTGGCGTAAATTTTCCCTTTTGATCTTTTGGCATAATATATAAGTTTAGATTTCTGCTAAAACAAACTCAGCCTGAATAAGGACTGATATTATTTTCAGCGCACCAATATCCTGCCAAGCGTGTTCTGATGAGCCGGAAGGAGTTTTTTGTTCAACTTGCCGTTAAGCGTTATATTTAAAAAAACTACCGTAAATTCAGATTATAAATTCCATTAGATGATTGCAGGCATCCTAAAAGAGCAGCCAGGAGAAAACAGGGTTTCTTTAGTGCCGGACATTGTTAAGCAGTTAGGAAAACAAGGAGTAACGGTTTGGATAGAACCGGATGCCGGGACCCGGGCATATTATCCTGATGAATCCTATATACAGGCAGGTGCTGTTGTAAAGCCTGCCGCTGAAATCCTGCAACAGGCAGACATCATCCTCTGCATCCAGATCCCCGATGAGCAATCCTGGAAGGCTATACCGGCGGGCAAAGTACTGACCGGGATCTACCAGCCATTCAGTAATACTGCAATCATGCAGCAATGGGCTGACAGGCAGCTTACTACTTTCAGTCTTGATAGTATACCCCGTACCACCCGTGCACAAAGTATGGATGTGTTAAGCTCACAGGCGAATATAGCGGGATATAAGGCCGTATTACTGGCGGCATGGAGTTACAGCCGCTATTTTCCTATGTTCATGACAGCGGCGGGCAGTATTGCGCCGGCAAAGGTGCTGATACTGGGAGCCGGCGTTGCCGGATTACAGGCAATTGCTACCGCCAGACGCCTCGGCGCTGTGGTGGAAGTATTTGATACCCGGCCGGCGGTGAAGGAAGAAGTAATGAGTCTGGGCGCCAGGTTTATAGAAGTGGAGGGCGCAGCAGATGCATCCGCTGCAGGCGGATATGCCGTGGAGCAGACGGAGGTATATAAACAGCAGCAGCAGGAAAAGATCGCAGAAAGTATCGCCAAATCGGATATTGTGATTACAACGGCACAGATACCTGGCAAAAAGGCCCCCATCCTGATCCCTGCAGAAATGCTTGACAGAATGCGCCCCGGAGCGGTGATTGTTGATCTGGCGGCAGCTTCCGGAGGAAATACCGCGCTTACCGAGAACAATAAGACTGTTGTGCATAAAGGCATTACCATTATCGGAGATTCCAATCTACAGTCTTCCATGCCCTCAGACGCCAGCAAACTATATGCAAAGAACATTTTTAATTTTTTGCAATTGCTGGTAAAAGATGGCGACCTGGTATTGAATTTTTCTGATGATATCGTGCAGGGCGCCTGTATCACCCATAGTGGTAATGTTACCAATGAACGGCTCAGACAAGCGGATAGTGTGAAGTTATAAAGGCTGTTCATCTATTCCTGAAATCAACGATCCCCAATAATGGATGTTATTTTTTCATTTTTACAGCAGCACCTGGAAGCGGTGTACATAGTTATTCTTTCTGTCTTCCTGGGAGTAGAGGTTATATCGCGTGTGCCTTCCGTATTACATACTCCATTGATGAGTGGCGCTAATGCCATTCATGGTGTTGTGATCATCGGTGCTATCATTGTGATGGGAGAAGCCGAACCAGATAATTACCTGGCGTTGGTACTGGGATTCCTGGCCGTTATACTAGGTACCATCAATGTAGTGGGTGGTTTTGTAGTGACAGACAGAATGCTTGAAATGTTCAAGTCAAAGAAGACCAAATAATTGTATCTAATCATTACACTATGTTATCGCTGATCTATCTGATAGGCTCTGTTACATTTATCGTAGGATTAAAGATGTTAAGTAATCCCGCTACGGCCCGGAAAGGTAACGCCATTGCCGCGGGAGGTATGACATTAGCCATACTGGGCACTATTTTTCTCTACAAACACCATGGGCAGGGATTGCATAATTATGGATGGATTGTGGCAGGTTTGTTCATTGGCGGTGTTATAGGGCTGGTATCGGCCAGGAGGGTGAAGATGACGGCTATGCCGGAAATGGTCAGCCTTTTCAACGGTATGGGAGGAGCCTGTGCGGCTTTAATCTCTGTTGTAGAGTTTGAATATATGACAGAAGTGATTTTCACAGGGGCGCCGGTCAGAATGCAACTGGTGATCATCCTGGCAGGTATGGTGATAGGCTCAGTGTCTTTTGCCGGTTCTGTCATTGCCTGGGGAAAACTGAACGGC
Source organism: Chitinophaga sp. CF418 (assembly GCF_900142925.1). Lineage (GTDB taxonomy): Bacteria > Bacteroidota > Bacteroidia > Chitinophagales > Chitinophagaceae > Chitinophaga. The sequence goes on along the minus strand of NZ_FRCN01000001.1, from coordinate 95,872 downwards.
AGTATAAAAGATATTTCCTTTAAAGGCCAGCATATTTTCAATCTGATTGTACTGGCTGTCATACTGCTGCTTGCAGTGGTTGTAACCATTACCCTGCCAGCAGCAACGGTTATACTTTTTGTAGTAATACTCTTATTGTCGCTTTTATACGGAGTATGTTTTGTATTGCCCATAGGCGGGGCTGATATGCCGGTAGTGATCTCACTGTTGAACTCATTTACAGGTGTAGCAGCTGCCTGCGGCGGTTTTCTGTATAACAATCCGGTGATGCTGACAGGGGGAATACTGGTAGGTTCGGCTGGTACTATCCTCACGATCCTGATGTGTAAGGCGATGAACCGTTCCCTGAAGAATGTACTGATCGGGTCTTTCGGCGGACCGAAAGTAGCAGGGACCAGCAAGGAACAGGGGGCATACAAGGAGATCTCTTTGTCGGATACCGCTGTTATAATGGCATACGCCCAGAAAGTGATGATCGTGCCGGGATATGGCCTGGCGGTGGCCCAGGCACAACATGCCTGTCATGAACTGGAAAACTTGCTGGAAGCAAGGGGCGTAGAAGTGAAATATGCCATTCACCCTGTGGCCGGACGTATGCCGGGACATATGAATGTGCTGCTGGCGGAAGCAGATGTGCCCTATGAAAAACTGCTGGAAATGGAGCAGGCTAACGGACAGTTTAACACAACTGACGTAGTATTGGTGCTGGGAGCTAACGATGTGGTGAACCCCGCCGCCAAAAATGATCCTGCCAGCCCTATTTACGGAATGCCGATACTGGAAGTAGAAAACGCCAGGAGCGTGATTGTTAATAAACGAAGTATGAAACCCGGATATGCCGGTATTGAGAACGATCTGTTCTTCCAGCCAAAGACCTCTATGTTGTTTGGAGATGCAAAGCATGTCTTGCAGCAACTGGTGGCCGAAATAGTTAACTCCCTCTAACAACGCAGCCTTCCGGCAAGGTTCTGCCGCTCTTATTGAATCGATAGCCGCGGTGCCACATTATCGGTCATCCCCCTTTTTTTCAGTATTTTGCCGCAAAAATAAGGGGGTGGATTTCTTACCAAAAAAATTTACAGATACACTCACAGGACTGCCAGGCATGGATTTGGCAGCCTTTTTGCGTATACATGAGGCAGGCGAAAAGGTTACTTCTCTCAGGATCAATCCAAACAAAATACAGGATGAAGGCACAGTACAAAAGGTACTTGCCTCGCTGACAGAAGAATCCGTAAGCCGGGTGCCATGGTCGCAATATGGATATTACCTGCCTTCAAGGCCTTCGTTTACCTTCAGTCCTTTTTTTCATGGGGGTGCTTACTATGTACAGGAAGCCTCTTCTATGTTCCTGGAACATGTGATGCGCTATGTCTGTGACCTGAGTGCACCATTGAAAGTGCTGGACCTGTGTGCCGCACCGGGAGGTAAATCGACCCTGCTGCAATCCCTGCTTAGCCCTGACAGTGTGCTGGTTTCCAATGAGGTGATCAAGAGCAGAGCTGCATTGCTGGCGGATAATATCACCAAATGGGGAGCTGCCAATGTTGTTGTTACGAACAATGATCCCAGGGACTTCGCGAAACTGCCGGGATATTTTGATGTGATGGTAGTGGATGCGCCCTGTTCCGGGTCCGGTCTTTTCCGTCGTGAACCGGAAGCTGTGGAAGAGTGGTCGCCTGAAAATGTGATCCTGTGCAGCCAGCGGCAGCAACGTATACTGGCGGATGTATGGAATGCGTTAAAAGAGGACGGTATCATGATCTACGCCACCTGTTCCTATTCAAGGGAGGAAGATGAAGCGATCATGGAATGGATACAGGAAAACTTTGCAGTAGAGAATATTGCAATACCGGTTGATGATCGCTGGCATATCGTACAAACTAAAGCAGGGCCCCAGGCAGCAGAAGGGTATCGTTTTTACCCTGATAAAGTAAAAGGGGAGGGCTTTTTTATTACCTGTTTCCGTAAGACAGCAGGTGATGTATACACTGCTAGAAGGCAACGTGATACGCTTCCGGCGGTCGCTAAAAAAGACGAAGGAAAGGTAGCACAATGGGTGAGAAACATGGACAACCTTTTCCTGATGGACCATCAGGGAGAGGTATTAATATTTCCGGAAAATATGGCGCCTGTTGTTTCTTTATTACAACAGCACTTATATTTGCGGAAAGCTGGCATAAAGGCCGGTCAGCTGGCAGCAAAGGAATTGATACCTGATCACCAGCTGGCGATGAGTACTATGACGAGTGAAACGATCCCGCAGATAGGGTTGACCCGAGAACAGGCCTTGCGTTATCTGAGAAAAGAAGATCCGGAGATATCAACAAATGTGAAGGGCTGGGCACTGATGATGTATGAAGGGATGGCGCTCGGATGGGCAAAAATATTACCGAACCGTATCAACAATTACTATCCTAAAGAACTCCGTATTCTAAAAGAAGTGTAGGCAAATAATTTTTAATTTAGTTACCCGAAAGGTATAAACAGCGTAGTAATGGTAAAAACGTTCATGACAATTGCAGGACTTGTATTATGTGTAGCCGGTGGAATACAGGCACAGGACAGGTTGCAGGTACAAGGTACCTCTCCTGATCTGTATGTATTGCACACTGTAAAGAAAGGGGAAACCTTTTACAGTCTGGGCAGGTCCTACAGTTTGCCTCCAAAACAAATAGCAAGTGAGAATAATATTTCGTTTGAACAAGGTTTGCAATTAGGGCAACAGGTAAAGATCCCGCTGAACAACACCAATTTTTCACAGAAATCAGAACCAGATCCTCATGGTACGCCTGTATTTCATAAGGTAGAGGAAAAAGAAACCCTTTACCGTCTGAGTGTTAATCATAACAAGGTGCCCCTGGACAATATCCGCCATTGGAACAATATGACCGGTGATGGTTTACAAAAAGATAGTTATGTGATAGTTGGATGGCTGAAGAGTGGTGGTGGTATCACTGCTCCCTCAACACCAGTAGCGAGTGTACCGGCAGCTACGCCTCCGGCAAATCATCCGGCAGCTACACCACCTGCTTCAACACCTGCACCGTCTAATCCGGCGCCGTCAAACCCGGCACCTTCAACTCCTGTTGCAACGCCTCCGGCAAGCACAACGCCACCGCCTCCGGTTACAAAACCGGATCAGCCGGCAACGCCTGCAGAACCAGCAAAGACTCCCGATAGCAATAATACTGGCAGTAAACCACCGGTTACTTCAGCACCGGCAGGATCCTCCTTTGAGCAGTTATACAACCAGCAGACAGGCAACGGTAAGAACGTAAGTTCTGAAAAGGGCCCGGGAGGCTGGTTCAAGAGCAATGCGAGCCCCGGCAAGTATTATGCGCTGCACAATACCGCACCGAGAGGTACCATTATCAAGGTGACCAATCCGCTGAATGGTAAGTTTATCTATGCAAAAGTGTTGGAAGCCATTCCACAGATTAAGCAAAATGAAGGGCTGATCATTAAACTGAGTGATTCAGCATTGGAGGCATTAGGAACTAATGAAGCGAAGTTCTATTGCCAGCTGAGTTATGAAGACTAAATAAAAAAATCAGGAATTAAGTATCAGGTTAATGAATAATTTCTCCTGATGCTTAATTCCTGATTAAATATTATCCGGTTTCCGTTAATTGATCTTGTTACCTCTTAAGAAAGCCTCGATATCCATTCGTTTCTTCCCTTCCAATTGGATCTCCAGTAAAGAAAGATAGCCGTCTGCTGCTGCAATTTTCAGGTAAGTTTTATTGTCACTGATCACTTGTCCGGGTGCTACACTGGGTGCGGTATGTTCTCTGCCTGCCCTGAAAATTTTCAGTCCTTTGCCATTGAATGTTGTCCAGGCAGTAGGATAGGGACTGAGGCCGCGTACCAGGTTGTAGATCTGTTCTACAGGCTGTTCCCATTTAATCTGGCAATCATCTTTAAAGATCTTGGGAGCATGTTTGATATCTTCCGCCTTGATATGCGCCTGTGGCGTTCCCTTGGCATTGTTGGAAGCCAGTGCCTGTACTGTCTTTAATAACAAGCCGGCGCCGGTGGCCATCAGGTCGTCGTGCAGTTCTCCGGCAGTTTCATCATCGCGGATGTCTACTGACTGACTGAAAAGAATGTCGCCGGTATCGATTTCATGCTGTAGCTTGAAAGTGGTTACACCCGACTGCTTTTCTCCGTTGATGATCGCCCAGTTGATAGGAGCGGCTCCTCTGTAATTGGGCAGCAAGGAGGCATGGACGTTGATAGTGCCTAATGGTGGCATATCCCATACAAGTTCCGGCAGCATACGGAAGGCTACCACCACCTGTAGGTCTGCTTTCAGTGTACGCAGTTCTTCCAGAAACTCCGGGTTCTTCAGCTTTTCAGGCTGCAGCACCCGCAAGCCTTTTGATACGGCGTATTGCTTAACAGCGCTTTGTTGCAACTGTAATCCCCTTCCGGCAGGCTTGTCAGGTGCGGTGATCACGCCTACTACATTGTATCCATTCTGCACCAGGATATCCAGTGATGCCACTGCAAAATCCGGTGTTCCCATGAAAACAATTCTGATATTCTTTTGATCCGTTAACTCACTCTGCATATAATAAATATTTCTTCCTGATAGTTTTGAATTGAGTCAAAGCAGGTTCCCAGCTTTTGCGTATTTCTGCCTCGCTGAGGCCTTTTTTTATTTGTTGCTGTAAAATAGTATTGCCAGCCAGTTTATTGAAAAAAGGAATAAAGAATTTATCCTTTTCAGGGAATAGCTGATATGCCTGTATCAGCCATTTCAGCTGTATCCTGTCATTCATTTCCTTCCTTACTGCAGCGGGTGTGCCTGTGAGATTATAGCCATAGCAAGTCACATCTTTCAATGGCGGTTCCTTTGCTCCTGGAGTGCTGTGTGGCGTGAAGGAATACAGATTTTTCGGGTAGGAGGGGTGTCCGAATACCTGGAAAGGGAGATCTGTGCCACGTCCCAGGCTCAATGCTGTTCCTTCAAATAAACAGGTAGCAGGATACAGATAGATAGCTGCCATATTAGGCAGGTTAGGTGAAGGTTTCACCGGTAGCTGATAGTAAGTATGATGATCATAATGCTGGCAGGTGATCACTGTCAGCTCGCACTGGACGCCATTTTTCAGCCATTTTTCTCCATTCAGCATTTTAGCATATTCCCCAACGGTCATGCCATGCACAATGGGAATAGCCTGCATACCGATAAAGGAGCGCAACGTTGTATCCAGTAATACCGGACCGTCAACATAGTGTCCGTTGGGATTGGGACGGTCCAGCACGATAAGCGGCTTATGGTTTTCTGCAGCAGATTCCATGATCTCCTGCAGAGAGGAAATATAGGTGTAAAAGCGGGCGCCTACATCCTGTATATCAAAGATGAGAATGTCCACATCCTTCAGGTCATTTGCATCTGCCTTGCGGTGCTTGCCGTAGAGAGAAACGATGGGTAGTCCTGTACGCTCGTCTTTGGTGTTGCCGATTTTCTCGCCTGCATCAGCATTGCCCCTGAAACCATGTTCAGGGCTGAATATTTTCTGAATACGCACGTGCCGTTTCAGCAGTGAATCCACCAGGTGTGTATCGCCTAGTATAGCCGTCTGATTAACAAGCAATGCTACTCTTTTGTCTTTTAGCAGTGGCAGGTATTCGCTGGTCCTTTCAGCTCCTGTCATTACCTGGGCACATGCAGCAGTAGTGACTGCCAGCCATAATAAGAGAGGAATTATGATCTTATACATAACGTAAAAATAGTTTAAATAAGATAGATCAGGATTGGTAGTTTTCAGGAATTATGCTAAATTGAATACCTATTTACTATTTTCTTACCTTGCAACAATTAAATCCTGTAACACTTATAATTAAATTCTTATGCAAGCAGTTAAAAACGGAGATACGGTGCGTGTGCATTATCATGGCCGCCTGACCAACGGAACAACATTTGATTCTTCCGAGGGCAGGGATCCACTGGAGTTCAAGGTTGGCGCCGGTATGGTTATTAAAGGCTTTGACAATGGTGTGGTGGACATGAAAGTAGGTGAGAAAAGAACACTGAATATTCCTGTAGAAGAAGCATACGGTCCGAAAAATGATGAGCTGATCATGGAATTTCCAAAAGAAAATATTCCGGCTGATCTGAACCCTCAGGTAGGGATGGATCTGCAGATGAGCAATCCGCAGGGACAGGTATTCCCTGTAAAAGTAGCGGCTATAAGCAGCGAATTCATCACTTTGGATGCTAACCATCCACTGGCCGGTGAAGCTTTGATATTTGACATCGAACTGGTAGAGATCAAATAAACAGAAACCGAAATTCTTAAAGTAAAACGCTGATTACCTAAAGGGCAATCAGCGTTTTGCATTTAAAACCATGTCATAATATTGCACTATTCCTCTGCTAATACAATCCTGGTTGGTTTTTTCTGTTCATCGATAGCCACAAAGGTAAATGAGCCCGAGATCGCTTTTTCCCGGTGTGTATTATACATCTGCTCCACATAAATATCTACCTCCACCTTTAAGCTCGTAGTACCTACATGTACTACCTTTCCTACCAGTTCTATAATAGTGCCATGCGGGATGGCCATCTTGAAATCTATTTTGTCGCTTGATACTGTCACCATACGCATACGGCTGAAACGGGTGGCAGTGATAAAAGCTGCTTCGTCCATGAGTTGCATAGCTGTACCACCAAAAAGGGTGTCATAATGGTTCACTGTGTTAGGAAATACCGCTTTGAAGATCCGTGTAACGGAATCGGCTATCTGTTTTTCGTATGCCATATTGTTGATTTACTGTTTTTATCTTTTAAGCGCAGGATATGCAGTTGCAGCAGGCGTTGTTTAAATTGTGTCTGTCGGTAGGAAATTTTCATGTCGTTCAGGCATTCAGCGCAAAGGCATCCGGTATAAGTGCCGGCTATGAATGTACGCTCTTCTTCTGTCAGCTTTACCTGCTGGCACTGGCAGCGGAGGATAGAACCAACACGGCACTCAAAAGCTGTATTACAGCGGGGACAGTTGATGGTTTCATGACAAGCCATAAAGTAAAGTTACGAATCAGATAGCACGAAACAGGATTTGTTTCCTAAACAACTGGACGTGTGCTGGTTGTAATACGGAAAGTGCAGCAAAAGCAAATGCTTCTGCCACACTTCCTGGTTTTTGAATGGCGGATAAATGTATATTGAGGGTATGGTTATACTGTTGCTGTAACGGCCATGCGCATGTTGTGGGCAGCGGCCACCATGTTTCGCAATGCCTGTTCTGTTTCAGGCCATTTGCGCGTTTTCAGTCCGCAGTCAGGATTTACCCAGATACTACGCGCTGGCAGCAGCTGTATTGCTTTTTCCAGCAGTGATGTCATTTCAGCTACCGTAGGCACCCGTGGCGAATGTATATCATACACGCCAGGGCCGATCTCATACGGATATCGGAAGGTGGAGAACACTTCCAGTAATTCCATCTGTGAGCGGGAGGTCTCTATGGTGATCACATCTGCGTCCATGGCGGCAATATTGCTGATAATATCGTTGAACTCTGAATAACACATATGCGTGTGGATCTGTGTAGCATCTTCCACGCCGGATACTGATACACGGAATGCTTTTACCGACCAGTCCAGGTAAGACGGCCAGTCAGCCTCACGTAGTGGCAAACCTTCCCTGATAGCTGGTTCATCGACTTGTATTACCCGGATGCCTGCTTTTTCAAGATCCACCACTTCATCACGGATGGCCAGCGCTATCTGGAGAGTGGTGTCGGCACGTGGCTGATCATCACGTACGAATGACCATTGCAGAATGGTAACCGGACCTGTCAGCATACCTTTCATTGGCTTTTCTGTCAATGATTGTGCATAGCTGCTCCATTCAACGGTCATAGGTGCACTGCGTTGCACATCGCCATAGATCACAGGAGGTTTCACGCATCTTGAACCATAGCTCTGCACCCATCCATTTTTCGTAAATACAAATCCTTCCAGTTGTTCCCCGAAATATTCAACCATGTCATTACGCTCAAATTCTCCGTGTACCAATACATCTATGCGCAGCGTCTCCTGTAGTTGTACAGCATCCTGTATAGCAGTACGGATAGCGGTTTCATATTCTTCCCGGATAATAGCTCCTTTTTTGAAATCGGCACGCAGTTTCCTGATATCTTCTGTCTGAGGGAAAGAGCCTATCGTAGTAGTAGGAAATAACGGCAGTTTTAATATCTCTTCCTGTGCCTTCTGCCTGATAGGAAATGCGCTATTACGTTCAGCATCAGCCGCTGTTAATGCTGCCAGCCTTGCTTTCACTGCAGGTTTATGGATGATGGCAGCGGTGCTCTTCTCTTTCATGATCTCCTGGTTCGCTTTGAGCAAAGCTTCGTCCCCGACGATGATGTCCCTGAGCGCAATCACTTCATGTACTTTCTGCTTAGCAAAGGCCATCCAGTTCTTGATCTGCGGAGTAAGTACCGTTTCGTCGGTTTCCAGGTCAAGGTCATAAGGCGTATGCAACAGTGAGCAGGAGGTAGCTAACAATATCCGTTCTTCTCCCAGCGCAGCGATGGCTTTATTTATCAGCTGCAGCGATTGTTCATAATTGTTCTTCCAGATGTTACGGCCATTCACTACACCCACAGAGAGTTGCAGGTTCTCTGGAAAGGAAGCCAGCATTGCGTCCAGTTGTTCCGGCGCGCGTACCAGATCTATGTGTAAAGCATCCACGGGGAGCTGTATTGCTAATGGTGCATTGTCCTGTAGTCCGCCAAAGTAGGTGGTCAGGAGTATTTTCAATGCAGGAACGGCTTCCCGGATCTGTGTATACGCATGATGGAACAGCTCCTGCTGTGCTGGTGTGAGATCGAGTACCAGCGTAGGTTCATCAAGCTGTACCCAGGTAGCGCCTGCCTGTTGGAGTGATTGCAGCAATGTTATATAAACAGGCAACAACTGATCCAGCAGTTTAGCCTCCTGTAGTCCTTCTTCCTTGATCTTACCTAACAGCAGGAAGCTGACAGGTCCTATCAGTACAGGTTTGGTATGTATACCAAGGGAAAGGGCTTCTCTGAATTCCTCAAGGCATTTGTTGTACAGTAGTCTGTATTTTTGAGAGCTATCGAATTCCGGCACCAGGTAATGATAATTGGTATCAAACCATTTGGTCATCTCCATGGCGGTAGCATCAATTCCATTCTTTTGATAACCGCGGGCCATAGCAAAATATAACTCAGGACTGCTGGGTGTTACAAGACTTTCCATCAAAGCCTTAAAGCGGGCCGGAATAGTACCTGTCATGATACACATATCCAGTATCTGGTCGTAATAAGAGAAATCATTGGAAGGGATCAGGTCTATGCCTGCATTGTGGAGCGTCTCCCAGTTCTGGCGACGGAGTTGCCTGGCGGTGAGTTGTAACTTTTCTAACGAGATCTTTCCCGCCCAATAGGCTTCGTTTGCCTTCTTCAATTCCCGGTTGCTACCAATACGCGGATAGCCAAGAATGTTGGTTTGCATACTTACTGATTTTAACGATAATAACCCTGTGTCTTTTCTATGCAAACTTATAATTGTGGAACAAATTATGGATAATATATTTTTATTTGGTTGTTTGTTCTTAATCTTTAGGATATAAAGATAAATATCCTGTTTTGGATTGAAAGTGAGGCGTAAACAGTGTTTTTTTCTGTTGAACATGGAAATCATCTGATGCTTATTCCCCGGAGTTCTAAATTCCTTACGTTTGCACTATGTTCAACAATTACAAATACACGGTAACAGAGCGCTTTATGCGCTACGTACAGATCGATACACAATCAGATCCGCTGAGTAAAAGCTTCCCTTCCACAGAAAAGCAAAAGGACCTGGGAAAGCTGTTAGTACAGGAATTGCAGGAAATGGGCATCAAAGATGCTGTGATGGACGAGCATGGATATGTTTATGCGACCATTCCCGGCAACACTGACAAATCCGTACCGGTGATCTGCTTCTGTTCACACATGGATACTTCCAGCGATTGTAGTGGTAAAAACGTGAAGCCTATTATTCACGAGCAATATGATGGAGGTGATATTACGCTGCCGGAAGAAGGAACAGTGATCAGGGCTGCCGAACACCCATACCTGCAATCGAAAAAAGGTGATGACGTTATTACCGCCAGCGGTACCACCCTGTTAGGCGCAGACGATAAAGCCGGTGTTGCCGAGATCATGGATGCTGCGCACTTTCTGCTGGCACATCCTGAGATCAAACATGGCGATATCCGTATCCTTTTCACACCGGATGAAGAAGTAGGCCGTGGTGTTGAAAAACTCGACATGAAAAGATTGGGAGCACAGTTTGGCTATACAATGGATGGAGGAGAACGTGGTTCTCTGGAAGAGGAAAGTTTTTCCGCTGATGCTGCCAAGATCATTATACAAGGGGTGAGCGTGCATCCGGGTGCTGCGAAGAATAAACTTGTAAGTGCCATCAAAATAGCCAGCGAGATTGTAGATGCCCTGCCGAAAGACGGCTTATCTCCCGAAACAACGGAAGACCGCCAGGGTTTCATTCATCCTGTAAGGATGCAGGGTATTGTCGAACACGCAGAGATAGACTTTATTCTCCGTGATTTTATTACTGCAAAGCTGGACGAGCATGCGGCTTTTCTCCGGAATATTATGAATATGGTCCTGGCCCGTCATCCGCAGGCCAGTGCAACGCTGACCATCACACAGCAATACCGGAATATGAAAGAAGTGCTGGACCTGCATCCACAGGTGACTGCCAATGCAGAAGAAGCCATCCGCCGTGCCGGCGTAGAACCTTTAAGACTGATTATCAGGGGAGGAACAGATGGTTCCAGGCTCTCTTTTATGGGATTACCCTGCCCTAATATCTTCACAGGAGAAATGGCCCTGCATAGCAAATACGAGTACGTAAGTATCCAGGACATGCAAAAAGCCGTGCAGACTATTGTACATCTGGCACAGGTTTGGGAGGAACGTAGCTGATTTAGTTGGTTGATTGGCAATAATTTGCCAGAACATACGTTAAATGTTTACCATATTATTGGTATCTTCCGGCCTTGTTGCATCTGAATTTAATACTTTTGCAAGGTTAAAATTTTTTTCATGCTCTTAGGACTCGTTACATTATTACAGGATTCTCTATTACAGCCAAAGGCAGATACGGTTGCCAGTGCGGCTGCAAATGTTGCAGCTGCTGACCAGCATATTCAATTACTCGACCTGCTGATGAAAGGGGGCGTACTGATGATCCCATTGGGGATACTTTCCGTGATCGCTGTTTTTGCTTTCGTGGAAAGGTATCTTACTATCTCTAAGGCTGGTAAGCTGGAAGATAATTTTATGCCCATGATCAGGGACCATATCTCCAACGGCAATATCTCCGCTGCCCGTTCTTTGTCAAAGAACACCAACAGTCCTATCGCACGTATGATCGATAAGGGGGTACAACGTATCGGTAAACCGATTGAGAGTATCGAAAAATCTATGGAGAATGTAGGCAAACTGGAAATTTACAAGATGGAAAAGAACTTAGTGATCCTGTCTATTATTGCAGGTATCGCGCCTATGTTCGGATTTCTCGGTACCATTGCCGGTATGATCCAGACCTTCTTTAACATCTCTATCACATCTGATATCACCTTGGGAACTATCGCCGGTGGTATCTATGTAAAAATGATCACTTCCGCTACAGGTCTGATCATCGGGTTAGTGGCCTACATCGGTTACAGCTTCCTGAACGCACAGATTGACAAGGTTATCAATAAAATGGAAGGAGCTTCAGCTGAGTTCATTGATATTTTGCAAGAACCAACGAGATAATTTATTGATAATTCGTAATTGTAAAATATGAACCTACGCAATAGAAGAAATAAACGGCATGTAGAGTTGCACAACGGGGCATTGAATGATATCCTGTTCATTCTCCTGCTGTTCTTCCTGATCGTATCCACACTGGCTAATCCTAACGTGATCAAGCTGACACTGCCTAAAGCCAAAAGCAATACCAAAGCCAAACAGACAGTGGTGATCAGCATCAATGATAAAAGGGAGTTCTTTGTAGGTACTAACAAGGTGCCTTTTGAAAGCCTGAAACAAATGCTGATACCTGCTATAGGACGTGAAACCGTAGATCCTACCATTGTGATCAATGCAGAGAAAACGGTGCCTGTAGAAGATGTGGTGAAGGTAATGGAGGTAGCCCGTGAGATAGGTGCGAAAGTGGTGTTGGCTACAGCTAATCCGCAGAGTAAAGGATAGTATATCTTGAATATATAGATCGCGGTTCATTATAACATCTTAGTTGTTATGTGGAACCGCGATCCTTTTTATAGTAAGGCCTTCACCATCCTGTCCTTTCCAAATAGATCCTTTTTCACTTCTACATTGAGATATCCCTGTCCGCGTAACAATTCTGCCGTCTCTTCTCCAAATGCCTCATTGATCTCAAAGTACAGGACTCCGCCCGGGTTCAGTTTCTCTTTGGCCAGTAACCCGATCTGCCGGTAAAACAGCAAAGCATCATCATCCGGAACAAATAGGGCGATAGATGGTTCGTAAGCCACTACCTGTTCCTGCATATCTGTACGTTCCCGCTGGCAGATATACGGAGGATTGCTAACAATAATATCAAACATGGGTAATGACTTCGCCGCAGTTGCATCAAGAATGTCTATCAGTTCAAAATGGACATCCAGCAGCTGCTGCTGCGCATTGCCGCGGGCTGTATCCAGTGCACCTGTGCTAACGTCAAGGCCCCAGACAGTTGCAGTGGGCAATTCTTTCTTAATAGCGAGGGGAATGGCGCCGCTGCCGGTACCTATGTCAAGTATCTTACGGTTAAGTAGCTTACTGTTACGCACATCCTGCACAATCCATTCCACCAGTTCTTCCGTTTCCGGCCGGGGAATGAGCACATTGGCATTTACCTGCAGTTCCATGCCATAGAACCAGCTGCTACCGGTAACGTATTGCACCGGCTGGTGTTCCAGTAATGCGGTAAGGGCCTGCTGCAATTGTGCGGATTGCTGAGCTGTCAGTTCTTTGTCCTTATAAACGATCCTGTCCATCTTTGACATACCTGTTACATGTTCCATCACAATATGCGCGATATTGGCGGCTTCCCGCTGGTCATGAATAGGTGCCAGGGATGTGATGAGCTGTATGAAGGCGGCCTGTATTGTCATATGCAGCGTATAAAAATGTACTGTGCAGGGAAAATCCCTGCTGAAACGATATTTTTGCACACAAAAGTATAATATCAGACGCTATCATGGACAGCTCTTTTGATGAATTTTATATGCAACGGTGCCTGCAACTGGCGAAGCTGGGAGCGGGGAATGTAGCGCCCAATCCTATGGTTGGTGCTGTATTGGTGCATGAGGGCCGTATCATTGGTGAAGGGTATCACCAGCAGTATGGCCATGCGCATGCAGAGGTGAACTGTGTCAGATCTGTCAGGCCGGAAGACCAACCGCTGATCCCTGCTTCAACTATGTATGTGAGCCTGGAGCCCTGTGCCCACTATGGCAAAACACCTCCCTGTGCAGAACTGATCGTTGCCCGGAAAATAGGAGAGGTGGTGATAGGTTGCGTGGATACATTTTCCCAGGTATCAGGACGGGGTATCGCCATATTAAAAGAAGCCGGTATCAGGGTGAGGACACATGTGCTGGAGACCGCCTGCCGGCAGTTGAATGAGCGTTTTTTTACTTTTCATGAGCAGCAACGCCCTTATATTATACTGAAATGGGCACAAAGTGCAGCAGGTTATATGGCTGCTGCTGATGGATCCCCGGTACGCATTTCAAATCCGCTGACTGACAGGTTGGTACATCGCTGGCGGAGTGAGGAAATGGGAATACTGGTGGGTACTAATACCGCTGTAGCCGACAATCCCCGTCTGAATAACCGCTATTGGACAGGTAAAGACCCTGTCAGAATTGTAATAGACCGTACGCTGAAAACTCCCCGTCATTACCATTTGTGGAACGATGCTGCACCCACACTATTCATCACAGCTGAAGCAGCTGCTGAGCAAGGGGGTACTGAAACGGTCACTGCCGACTTTGGACAGCCACTTCTTCCGCAGTTAATGCAGCTTTTGCATGGAAGACGCATATTGAGCATACTGGTGGAAGGCGGGCCTTATGTGCTGAATAAATTTATCGAAGCAGGTCTTTGGGATGAAGCCCGTGTCATCATTGGGAGTCATTCATTGCCGGACGGTGTGAAGTCGCCGGTATTGTCACACAGCTTACTAACGGAAGAGACATTGCTGGATGGTGACAGGATATTGTATTACCGCAACAGAAAGGAGGGAACGGTATAATGAACTTTCTGAGGCGTCCTGTATGCATACTGATAGTATTCTGTTGCTGTATTCTGACCAGTTATGGCCAGACTGACAAATGGGTAGGCACCTGGACGATGGAATACAAGCCATGGCCTACTACAAACGGTATCAAACTGCAGTTACAGATAGGTAAACCGGAAAGGGATATGCTCTATCCGGCGCAACTGAAAGTGATCTATTCTCCCTTCTCAGGTACTTACGAAGTATTATTGGCCAAAAAGAATGATAACCAGTTGGGTATTGGCCGGGCAAAATATCCGGTGGAGGAGAGCCCTTTTCACCTGGGCGCCTGGATGCTTTATCTGAACGGTACTTTAAACTACCAGGCGAAAGGGGCGCCGGAGCTGAGCCTGCAACGAATGTGGATCAACTCCCATGAGTTATACATGCAGGGATTATATGCAGACGATGAAATGTATGCATACATGAAAGACCTGCTGCGGGAACTGCTCTCCCGTAAAGACATTGTGCTGAAAAAACAGAACAATATCCCCTGGCAACACCGGGATACACGCCGGATATTACATCCCGAAGCGGATTCCATCTACTTCGGTATTTATGATAAAGTGGATGTTTATGATTCTATCGTACCATTGTCAATCAGAGATGAGGATGCTATTGATAAAGATACAGTCACGCTGTTGCTGAATGGTAAACAACTGCTGGACAAGTCATTTATCAGTGAAACAGGAAGGACTTTGCAATTACCGCTGGATAGCGGTATTAATATTGTAACACTGTTTGCAGATAATTATGGCCGTCTGCCACCCAATACCGGTGCTTTTAAAGTAAAGACGACTACGGGAGCATACATGTTTGATTTCACGGACAGATCGAACATGTACGCTACTTTCCTGGTGGCGCAACTGAACCGTTTGCCACGCAAACCCGTTAAGGATACTGTGAAAACGGTAGCTGCGAATACAACCGGAGAAGGGAATAACATACCGCTGACTGGCAGCGATGTAAAAGATGGTACGGGAAGGATAGATGTGACAGTATCCGGGACAGGAAATACCACCGGCCAGCAGGTGGTGGCAGCTGATAAAACTGATATTAAACATATTCAGGGGCGTAATGCCGGTCATCCTGTGAAGGATAGCATCAGGACTTCCTTACTCAGGCCTGTTGATGACAAACGTATTGCAGAGCGGCATACAAGCCTGCTGGAGAAGATCAATGTACAACAGGCCGACGTGACGTTTGAATTGTGGGATGATGCTGCAGAAGATGGTGATAGTATCTCGATACGAATGAATGGGCTGGAAGTAGTGACCGGCTTCCCGGTAAAGCGGCAACGGCAGCAGCTGAAAGTAACCCTGCAACAAGGCGAAAACAGGCTGATTATGCTGGCTGATAATCTTGGCAGTATTCCTCCGAATACCGCCGTCATGAGGATAGTGGCAGGAGCATTGAGGAAATATGTGACAATAAAAACAGATCTGCAGCAGAACAATATGCTACTGATCATTTATGAGCCGGAGGCTGATACCACCGGCAAACAATAACAGCATGGAAGTTTATTTTACGATAGAGAAAACAGCAACCGCAGAATTCAAAGACAGGGGCAGCAAGTTCCTTGCATATGCCTGGCCTGTAAAAACAGCAGATCAGGTGAAAGATTGTCTGCAGGAAGTGAAGAAGGAACATCCCAAAGCCACCCATCATTGTTTTGCTTACCGCCTGGGCACAGACGGATTGCAGTTCAGAGCGAATGATGATGGTGAGCCATCGGGTACCGCTGGCAAACCTATTCTCGGGCAGATAGACAGTAAACAGCTGACAGATGTACTGGTGGTGGTGGTACGTTATTTTGGAGGCACCTTGCTGGGGGCGCCGGGGCTTATTAATGCCTATAAAATGTCCACAGCTATGGTGTTACAGCTTATTCCTGTGGTACAGAAAAATGTAGAGACGAAATATCAACTGAGCTTTGACTACACCATTATGAACGACATCATGACTGTTCTGAAACAGCAGAATTGTACGATATATATGCAGGAGTTGCAGCTGTTTTGTGAGATGGAAATCGGTATTCCCAAAGCAGTACAGGAGTTAACGCTGTTGAAGCTGAATGATATCCGGGGGCTGGAGATAAAAAAGATATAATCAGGAGTCAGGAATTGAAACGTACCGTGTAGCGCTGCTTCATGCAATTGATAATACAGCATAAACTGTAATACCAAACGCATGTGAAGGTTATTGTCCGGATTCCTGACCCCTGATGCTTAAATATTAACTTCTCTCGCAAACCTTTCGCTGACTACCAGGTCTTTACTTCCCTTCTCGTACTTATAGAAACCTTCGCCGCTCTTTACACCCAGGTACCCTGCGGTGACCATATTCACCAGTAAGGGACAAGGTGCGTATTTAGGATTGCCGAAACCATCATGTAATACGCGTAAAATAGAAAGGCATACATCCAGGCCTATGAAATCTGCCAGCTGTAATGGCCCCATAGGGTGCGCCATTCCAAGTTTCATGACAGTATCAATTTCGTTTACACCAGCCACACCTTCATACAGCGAATAAATGGCTTCATTGATCATCGGCATCAGGATGCGGTTGGCAATAAAGCCGGGATAATCATTCACCACACAGGGCACCTTACCTAGTTGTTCTGACAGCGTTACAATGGCAGCAGTAACAGCCTGCTCAGTGGCATAACCATTGATGATCTCTACCAGCTTCATCACCGGTACAGGATTCATAAAATGCATACCGATCACCTTATTGGCTCTCTGGGTAACCGCAGCAATCCGGGTAATGGAAATAGAGGAGGTGTTGGTGGCCAGTATGGCGTCTGGAGACGTGTGAGTATCCAGTTCCCTGAAGATCTTCAATTTCAGATCTATGTTTTCAGTGGCTGCCTCCACCACCAGTTCCGCGGTTTTTACACCAGCAGGCAAGTCGGTGAAGGTGGTAATGTGCTGTAAGGTCTGGTGCTTAACGTCTTCTGTTATAGAAGCTTTGGCCAGTTGCCTGTCAAGGTTCTTCTCGATTGTTTGCAGGGCACGTTCCAGTGCCGGGGCAGAAACATCAATGAGGTTGACTTTAAAACCGTTCTGTGCAAATACATGCGCAATACCATTTCCCATGGTACCGGCGCCGATGACAGCAATTTGTTGCATGGTGTATTGATTTTTAAGAGATGGAGCTAAGCCAGGTTAATAACCATAACTGTAGTTATTGTTATTCTTACTCTTAAAGTCACCTCGCTTCCAGGCCTGAATGAACTGGGCCCAGGCAAGAGGATTAAGAATATTTTGTGGAGCCTGCTGACCAGCATAGTACAATGACTGCGCTTGTTTGTTCATGTACATGTTGGTTGCTTCGCGGGCATCCGGAGGTATGTAACGTGAAAGTGCGCGCATACGGGCCTCTTCCGTATTCTTGCGAGCCAGTTCGTATTCATCGTCCGGGATGTCCGAACTGACGAATGCTTTCTCAAATTCCTCCCTGGTCGGGTAAGGTTTAATGATAGTAACCGGCAGATAGGTGGTGTCGTCTACCAGCAGTTGTATCATGGAGTAATTATTTCCCGGCAGATTCATGGGGATCTTAAAATCTTTACGCTTGAAACCCACAGCACTGAAAGTAAGGGTATCCCCTTTAAAGGCAACAATGGAGAACACACCCTGGCTATTGGAAATAGTACCACGGCGCTGCCCCTTCACAAGGATACTTACCGCCGGCACAGCCCTTAAACTGTCTGCCGTCATGGTAATACCGGAAATCTGGATAATGCTGTCTTTGAACTGCGAGAGTTGGGCTTTCAGCAGGAAAGGAAAAAACAGGAAAAATAGCAGTATGTAGGTACTCTTTTTGTTCATGCCGCCTCTAAGATAAATTATTTGTTTTAAAACAGTGGCCATAGGATTGTGTTCCAGTCATTATAGATGATGAATGGAAGAGAGATCGACAAAAACTATGACAGCGCTGACAAATTAAGTCGCAATTGGGTTAACTTTGCATTCTGGAATTAAAATTAACAACTATTTATGATCACAACGGAGCAGATATTGAAGGCTTTGAGCAATGTGGAAGAGCCTGATCTGGGGAAGGACCTGGTAACGCTGAATATGGTAAAAGATATTGAGATTGATGGTAATAAGGTGAAATTTACGGTTGTCCTGACTACCCCCGCCTGCCCGCTGAAAGATCTGATCAGGAATGCCTGTGTGAATGCAATACATCACCTTGTTAGTAAGGATGCGGAAGTTCAGGTGAACATGACAGCCAACGTAAATTCCAACAGGAAAGATGGCAGAAGTGTATTACCAAACGTGAAAAATATCATCGTTGTAGCTTCCGGTAAAGGAGGTGTGGGTAAATCCACTGTAGCAGCTAACCTGGCCCTGGCCCTGTCTGAAGGCGGCGCCAAGGTAGGACTGATGGATGCAGATATTTACGGCCCATCCGTACCCATTATGTTTGGTGTACGCGGTGAACGTCCGATGATGGAAACAGTGGAAGGTAAAGGCATGATTGTCCCTTTGGAGAAACACGGTATCAAACTGATGTCCATCGGGTCGCTGATAGATGAAAAGCAGGCAGTTGTATGGCGTGGCCCTATGGCCAGTAGCGCCCTGAAGCAGTTCCTCACAGACGTGAACTGGGGAGAACTGGATTACCTGGTTATTGACACTCCTCCGGGTACGGGCGATATTCACCTGACCCTGGTGCAGACAGTACCGGTAACAGGCGTGGTAATGGTGACCACACCGCAGGATGTAGCACTGGCAGATGCCAAGAAAGGTATTGCCATGTTTGGTGGTTCACAGATCAATGTACCGATCCTGGGGCTGGTAGAAAATATGTCTTATTTCACGCCGGCGGAGCTGCCGAACAACAAATACTACATATTCGGCAAGGAAGGTGGTAAACGCCTCGCGGAACAGCTGGAAATACCATTCCTGGGTCAGATCCCGCTGGTGCAGAGCATCCGTGAGGGTGGCGATGACGGTATTCCGGCTATGGTAGGCGGAGATAATGCCACTCAGCTGGCATTTATGGGCTTCGCCAGCATGGTGGCCCGCAACATTGCAATGAGAAATGCCAATGTACCGCCTACAAAGATCGTAGAGGTCTTTGTATAAGCAGTAAAATATTCAAAAGAAAAAGCCCCGCGCTACAGCGCAGGGCTTTTTTCATTATAGCAAGAGAGACAATTATAATACGAACGGTTTGCCGCCTACCATTACTTCCTGGGTAGCCTCGTCGAAAGTAGCTTTCTGACCGGTACGATAGGCCGCATTCGCCATAATAAGGGCGATGGAGTGAGAATAAGCCGCTTCTATAGGCGCATTGGCCGGCTTGCGGTCACGTACGCTCTGCATCCAGTTGCGCACGTGGGCATTGGTCAGCGGATCGCCACCTGTATTGGCGCTGGTCGCTGCCTTGGTTTCATTGGATGCCAGTGTCATATCGGGCAGCAGATTGGCATGAAGCCCCATCTCCTGGGCTTCTCTTTCCGTAAGGCCTCCGGTAGGTGCAATCTTGTTTTTGTCAATATCGATGGTGCCGCCATTGGAATAATACATTTCCTTGATACCGCCGGCAGAATTGGAGAACCTGGAACTGTAGGCTACCTGGAAACCGGTGGTAGGATCATTTTCAGGACCGTATTCAAATACCGCTGTGATAGTATCTGCGTTGGTACGGCCATCTTTCCACATGTAGATACCGCCGTTGGCCACCGCAGTACGTGGATGTTTCAGGCCGCTGAACCAGTGTACGGTGTCGATCTGGTGGGTCATCCACTGACCGAAAATACCGGAGGAATAAGGCCAGAACAGGCGGTATTCCAGGTATTTGCGCGGATCCCATTTGTCTTTCGGACGGCCAGCCAGGAAACGTTGCCAGTCGGTATCTGACTCACGGATCTCATTTACCAGTGCAGGTCTGCGCCAGCGTCCGGGCTGATTCACGTTCCAGGTCATTTCTACCATAGTGATAGGACCAAATTTGCCTTCCTTAATGAAATTGTTGGCAGCATGGTAGCTGTCGCCACTGCGACGTTGCGTACCTACCTGGAATATTTTTCCTGAAGCTTTCACTGCTTTCAGTGCTTTACGGGCATCGTCCATTGTTTCTGCGAATGGTTTTTCGCAGTACACATCCATTCTGTTGCCTACAGCCTCAATAGTATGAAAGGCGTGCTGGAAATCGGCAGTAGCGATGATCACTGCGTCCAGGTCCTTCATTTTGTATAATTCATCATTATTGACGCAGGCTTTTATATCATGTCCGGCTTTACCCTGCAGAAATGCTTTTCCTTCCTCACGTCTGCGATTCCAGATATCTGATACGGCAATAATATCAAAGTTCAGCTCCTTGTTATTATTGAAAAAACAGGGAAGTAAGGCCTGTCTCGCACGATCAGAAAATCCTACGAGTCCTACGTTGACCCTGTCATTGGCACCCATAATGCGGGCATAACTGCTGGCAGGCAGTCCCATTGCACTGAGTGTAACACCTGCGCCGGTGAGCAGGGATTCTTTCAGGAATTCACGACGTGATTTCATTTCTATATAGATTTAAGTTGTTTACAGTTTATAGGCCGTTTTTATCTGGTCATGCATATAATCCAGTGTTGGTTTCCCTTGCTGGGACATATTCTCCCAACGACATTCCAGGGAAATCCTGCCTGTATAATGAATACTTGCCAGCGCAGCGATATAAGGCGTTATATCATTGCCGGTGGAACCGGGAGCCGTTCTTTTCTCTCTTTCCGCAATGTGGCAATGTACCAGGTTCTTCGCAGCCTTTCTGATCACATCGGGCGATTCGTGCTCCTTCAGCATATGATAAATATCTGCTGTCAGTTTGAAGTTGGGATGGTGTACGGCTGTGACAATAGCATCTGCCTCTGCCAGCGTATTCACAAAATTCGTCTCTGTGCTGTTCAGGTTTTCAATGGCAATCACACAGTCATATTTCCCGGCTACTACCGCCATTTTGCGGCATAGGCCGATGAACTGCAATGTGGCAGTGTCTTTATTATAATTATCCGGTAGTTTACGGGAACCGCCACTGCCTAATACTATCACATGAATGCCGGCCTGTTTGGCCCTGGTCATTACGCCGTCCACATAAGTGAGTACCTGCTGCTCGTTGACGTTATTGCCTGTGAGCCGGATCTCCCCGGGAAAAAAGACATTGCATGCCTGTACTTTGCACTTCATTTTCCGCAATTGCTCCAGATGGAGACGGAAAGTATCCTCCGGTATGGCGGGGGACAACAGTTTCTGTACATTTTCTTCAATGTAGTCATAACCGGCAGCATGTAACAGACTATCATTCATGCGGGAAGTAGCAACGCCGACCTGGGGGACCTTCACTTGTGCATTCGATTGCAAAACACAAAGGAAGAGGGCTAAAAATATCAATCCGGAACAGTTTTTCATATTATTTTTTTCATAAACGCGGTGGTCAAAAGTTAGGAACATTATTTTAAAAATCCAAATGGACGGGGCTGAACGGTATCTTGGTAAACCTTCAGGTACTTTTCAGATTCTTTTGTTATATTTATATATCAGACCGGAAACAGTATTCCAGATTTTGCTAATATTTTCATTTCAAACGGCATTGCTTAAGTTTTGCTTAACTTTGCGCCCCAAATCCATCATTTATGAACAGACAGGAACTGGTGAATCTGATAAAGGAGAGGCAATCTTATCTCTGTGTGGGATTAGACACAGATCTTCATAAGATTCCCCGCCATTTACTCTCTCATCCCGACCCCGTATTTGCGTTTAACAAAGCGATCATTGATGCTACAAAGGATCTTTGTGTATCCTACAAGATCAATACTGCTTTTTACGAGTGTATGGGCATCCGTGGATGGGAAAGCCTGCAACGCACGGTTGAGTACATCCCTTCCGGCCTGTTTACCATTGCTGACGCCAAGCGTGGTGACATAGGGAATACCTCCACACAATACGCCAAAACATTCTTTGAAACATACAATTTCGATGCAGTGACTGTGGCGCCTTATATGGGCCGCGACAGCGTACTGCCTTTCTTGTCCTTCAATGAAAAATGGACCATCCTGCTGGGCCTCACCTCCAATGAAGGCAGCCAGGACTTCCAGTTACAGCAGTCCGGCGATGAATACCTCTATGAAAAGGTAATGAAAGCCGGTATGAGCTGGGGAACGCCTGATAATCTGATGTTTGTGGTAGGCGCTACCCAGACTTCCCAGTTGGGTTATATCCGTCAGTTAGTGCCTGACCATTTCTTCCTGGTACCCGGTGTCGGCGCCCAGGGGGGGAACCTGCAGGACATTTCAGCCCAGGCCATGAACAAAGACTGCGGCCTGCTGGTAAATGCCAGCCGTTCAATCATTTACGCCGGTAACGGTGAAGACTTTGCCAATGATGCCCGCGCTGCCGCCCTCCAGTTGCAGCAGGAAATGGCAGAATGCCTGGAAGCAAAACAGACATTGGCCAACAGCTGACCGGTTGTTGACTATCATAATGCAGTCCATAGTCAGTAGAATGGTCCCTTTTGGGAATGTTCTTCAGACTATGGACTTTTTTTGTGGATGAAATCTTAAATTGAGAAAGACTTATAAAACGTGTTCCACATGCTTAAAGACCTGTTTCAATCCCCCGATTATTTCCACGTAGACGATTTGTTGACCGAAGAACATCTTATGGTGCGTGACGCCGTACGGCAATGGGTGAAAAAAGAAGTTTCTCCTGTTATTGAAGATGCTTGCCAGCACGCTACCTTTCCTTCCCAGATTATTAAAGGCCTGGGCGAATTAGGCTGCTTTGGCCCTACCATTCCACAGGAATACGGCGGCGGTGGTATGGACCATATCGCCTACGGACTGATGATGCAGGAGCTGGAAAGAGGGGACAGTGGTATAAGGTCTACCGCCTCCGTACAAGGCTCCCTCGTTATGTACCCGATCTTTACCTTCGGCAGTGAAGAGCAGAAGCGTAAATACCTGCCTAAACTGGCCACAGGGGAGTGGATGGGATGCTTCGGACTGACAGAGCCTGACTTCGGTTCCAATCCTTCCGGTATGATCACCCATTTTAAAGATGCCGGCGACCATGTGATTCTGAATGGCTCTAAAATGTGGATCTCCAATGCTCCCTTCGCACAGATTGCAGTTGTATGGGCAAAAGATGATGAGGGTGCTATAAGAGGTATCATCGTCGAAAGAGGAATGGAAGGATTCTCCACACCGGAAACTAAAGGTAAATGGAGCCTCAGGGCCAGTGCCACTGGTGAACTGGTATTTGACAATGTAAAGGTGCCCAAAGAAAACATCCTGCCAAACGTAAAAGGTCTCAAAGGGCCCCTCAGTTGTCTTTCTTCTGCCCGTTACGGGATTGCCTGGGGAGTAACAGGGGCTGCCATGGACTGTTATGACACCGCTTTGCGATATGCGAAAGAACGTATTCAGTTTGATAAACCCATTGCCGGTTTCCAGCTTACACAGAAAAAGCTGGCGGAAATGATCACAGAGATCACTAAGGCCCAGCTGATGAACTGGCGCCTGGGCGTCCTGAAAAACGAAGGGAAAGCTACTCCGGCCCAGATCTCTATGGCCAAACGTAATGCCTGCGAAATAGCTACAAATATCGCCCGCGAAGCCCGCCGGATATTAGGAGGAATGGGCATCACCGGAGAGTTCCCGATTATGCGCCATATGATGAACCTGGAAAGTGTGATCACCTATGAAGGCACACATGAAATTCACCTGCTGATCACTGGTCACGATATAACTGGTTTAGATGCATTTCATTGATGCTTTGTCTATCTTTCCGTGAATAAAATTTCAGCTAAAGGTTCATGTATACGATAAGGGATAGACTGGCGATGCTAAAACAACTGGTTATTTTCTTGCTTTTCCTCTGCATCAGTGCCGCCACTTTTGCCCAGCGATTGATAACAGTCGAGGGACAGGCGCAGGGCACCTATTACATCATCAAATATCTTTCTGACGATACCACTTCTCTGCAGTATGCGATAGATTCCGTTTTTGCAGATATAGACCAGTCCCTATCCCTGTATAAACCGGGCTCTCTTATTAATCGTTTTAATGAAGGTACTACTGTACATATGGATCAGCATATGCAGGCAGTTGTGGCGAGGTCATTGCAGATCAGCAAGGCAACCAATGGCGCTTTTGATATTACTGTAAAGCCCCTGGTAGATGTCTGGGGATTTGGTGTGCACAAACCTGCAGTACAAACGATACCGGCAGCCGGGACTTTGCAGCACATCCTGCTGTACGTGGGCTACCGGCATTTACAGGTTCGCGGACGGCAACTCACAAAGAAGAAAAAAGGGGTGGAGATTGATTGTAATGGTATTGCACAAGGGTATACCTCAGATGTAATGGCCCGCTTACTGGAACAAAAAGGAATCGGAAATTATCTCGTGGATGTAGGTGGTGAATTGTGCAGCAAAGGACATAACCAGCATGGCAAAATATGGACAGTAGGGATCGAACGTCCTGCAACAGAAGATAATGCTTATCCCGTACAGGCATTACTGGCATTGGACAACAAAGCCATCACCACCAGTGGTAATTACCGTCGTTTCTTCGACCAGGGAGGCACCCGTTTTGCACATAGCATAGATCCCGCTACAGGAGAGGCATTGCATAGTAACATTGTGAGTGTGACGGTCATCGCCAGGGACGCGATTACGGCAGACGGATTTGACAATGCGCTGATCTTAATGGGAGTGGAGCGTGGGTTGTTATTTATCCGGCAACATCCGGAATACGGACTGGAAGCCTATTTCATTTACAAGGATGAAAAGGGTAAAATACAAGAACGTTTTTCTCCCGGCTTTGAAAAGCTATTGATCAGATAAAAGAAGGCCCTGTATTACGACAGGACCTTCACCGGAA
The DNA here is from genome assembly GCF_900142925.1 of Chitinophaga sp. CF418. Lineage (GTDB taxonomy): Bacteria > Bacteroidota > Bacteroidia > Chitinophagales > Chitinophagaceae > Chitinophaga. The sequence goes on along the minus strand of NZ_FRCN01000001.1, from coordinate 70,647 downwards.
AAGTGGTTTTTTATAGAATATGTAGAACTTAGTTGATGTGTACCCTCAGGCCCACATTGGCCTGCAGTACATTATAGCTTGTAATTTCCTGCAGCTTGTAGGGCGAATAGGTGTACTGCACACTGGCATTGAATAACAGAGGAGAGCCTTTGCCAAAAGGAATATTGATACCTACTTCAGGAGAAGCAGCGAATTGCCAGCTGTTATCCCTGTCAGTAAATTCCCCCCAGTATTTATTGTACAACATATTCACCGTACCCACACCTAATCCCACATATGGAATAATGGCGCGATCGGGTTTGGTCAGCTGATACTGGACTGTAGCCAATATCGGTGTAACCTCCAGTGAACGGGATTGCACTGCTGAGATATCTCCACCCTTTGTCGGATACACTGCGCGCGGCAGTCTTTGATAGAACTGCTGGTACCCGCTTCGTAGGCCAACGGCCAGCTGGTCGTTTATCTGATACTGGAGGCCTGCCCGCCAACCACGGAAACTTGTTTTATCAGTATAATCTTTCAGCGAACCGAAAGGTTGCCCTATAGAATAATCTACATTAATGGATAAAGGAGAACGTACCTGTGCAAAAGCAGATTGTACTCCCAGGAAAGCGATCATTGTCAGTATCCAAAGTTTCATACTTTTCATCTCTGTCTCTTTTAAAGTGAATCATTAACTGTTTGCCTTCAGGTAAGTAGACTGCGCAAAAACAGCAGATACCATACTATCAACATTGCTGATGTTCCATACACCGCTGCCACGCAGCATAGCGTTCCATATGGCTACCAGCTGATTGTTCTTCGGGTTTTTCAGATCAACGATGTCGATGGATACTGCGCGTTCTTTCTGGTATACCTGGTAATAAGTCGGCCAGTAATAGCCATAACCTGGGTAGCCCCAGTAGAAAGGATCAAAATAGCCACCTATACCGCTCCAATAACCGGGATCGTAATAAACAGCGCTGTAGGTGTTGTCAATACGGGTAAGATTCACAGCCAGGTCTGGTTTCGCAGCCCTGCTCACCATTGTGTACCCTCTTGACTGTAATGACTGCGTGACGTCGGCGATCAGTTTTTTGTCGTAGTCCGTCAGCGCACGCTCATCGTTATTTGAATTAGTGGCTACTGCTACGGAGTCGACGATACTAAAGGTCTTGTAGGAACTAAAATCAACACTGTCTGCACGGTTTGTTACGTAGATTCTTGATTCATCTTCTGTCAAATCTTTGAGTGGATCTTTCCCACAACTGCTGAATGACAGTATCATGCCCAATGCTGCGCTCATTAATAACATTACTCTTTTCATATTCACGGGTTTTTATTTTGTTGCTATTTCAGGCAGGCAGAGGGAGGGAAATGAGACAGGCTGTTACTTAACAGTATAACAGTAAATGTGCCAACGGCGGGTTGCAGAGTAGCACAATCTTTTAACGTATTTGAACAGGGGATGTTACATGAAGTTTATCAGTGAAATGTTAAGGTATTCCTAAAATAAGAAGGGGAATGCAGCAAGCAGACAGAAGTATGCAACACCAGCTTGTTTTATCGTGTTGCAATAATCCGGGGAATGTATGTGGCAACAAAACGCGATCGGATCCGGAGCTGCGTGTTTGTAGCGCTGGTACCCTGGTAGATGTGTTTATACATCACCGGAAATCCCTTTAAAAAATTCAGGAATGATGTAAGGAGGTGGGAAGGATTGATTTTTCCCCCAAAATAGCCTTTAATTGCGCCGCAGAGGCAAAATGGATACCATCTATACCACAGGCCGCGGCGCCGCGGATATTGCGCTCATTATCGTCAATAAAAAGGGTTGACGAGGCATCCAGTTCATAGCGGTCGAGCAGTAAATTATAAAACGCCGGGTCTGGCTTACGGATCTTTTCCCTGCCGGACACCACAATACCATCAAACCAATTCAGGAAAGGGTAATTCAGGAGCGCCAGCGGGAATGTCTCGTTGGACCAGTTGGTCAGCGCGTAGAGTTTATATTGGTTACTGTCTTTCAGTTCCTGTAAAATATCCACAGTTTCCTGGATTGGCCCACCTAGCATTTCCTTCCAGCGGCCATAATAAGCCCGTATTTCGGCCTCAAACTTTGGAAACTGGCAGATTAGCATCTCGGTAGCTTCCTGCAGGCTTCTGCCGGCATCCTGTTCTTCGTTCCAGGCAGAGGTACAGACATTGGTAAGGAAAAACTCGGTTTCTGCAGCTGTTGCAAAGATCTTATTGTAGAGATAACGGGGATTCCAGTCTATCAGCACAGCGCCCAGATCAAACACGAGATTGGAATAATTTTTAACAGCAGCAGTCTTCATGTGGATAAAGATATCTATTTTACAGATTAAGGAAAAATATAAATTGTTGCAAGATAATAAGATATCTGAAGATATTCTTTGTTATTTCCGCTCCCTCATTTCCCGGAGTAAACGGATGCTTAGCAGGGTGATGAGCACAATAATGCTGACTATCCCTGTCCAGATCCATCTTTTACTCGTGAAAACGGTAGAATTCGTTTCAGCTGCGGGTAAAGGCATATTTTTTATAACGGCCGGAGCAGCTGTGATATTGCCTGCTTCGAGTACAGGTATTTTAGCCGGCAGCTTATTGGCAAAATATGGCAGGTCATAAACCGGCGCCGGCAGATCAGGAACACCTGTTTTCAGCAGGTAGCTCTTTCCTTTTTCCAGCCAGGCAGTCAGATAAATATGCTGCTGCCAGACAGTAATATCTTTCACTTGCAGGGCAGGGTTATCTTCATTTTTGATGATGATAAAACACTGCTTTGTTTTGAGTGGCGTATATAACTTAAAAACAGCCGGCTGGCCGGAAACAAGGGCAAATTCTTGCGGAGGCGTCAATCCGCTGGTATCTTCTGTAACGTATAAATACCGTTTGAAATAGGCCGGAATAGCCACTGTCAATTTCACTTGCTCAACAAGGTATTCCTCTTTGAATTGCAATTGAATAATCGTTGTCCTGGATGCCGCATCATTCCTGGTAGTGATAACCGGAGAGGGCACCATCACATATGGTGTATCACGCCGTAAAATGTAAGAAACGGCTGTTTCCCGGTCAAAGATCCGTATATCTGTCAGTGCCGTATCATCACTTTTGGCAATGAACTCCGGGTGCAGGGTGATATTATAAAGACCTGTTTCATTAATAGCGGGCAAACCTGCCTGCCAGGTAAATTGTTGTGCGCTGGCGGGCAGTATCCCTGTTATGATGGACAGGAAGGTGAATAATTGAATAAACTTAATTGGTCGTCTGGCTTTCATCTGTCAGTAATATTTTTTTCAAACGCTGGTACATAAATGAAATGATCAGCAGTATAACACCGAGCGAAATAAATGCAGCGATCTTGCCTCCTTCGGACAGATCGTGCAGATCAAATAAGAACAACTTCAGTAGCGTCAGGGCAAATAAGCTGATGGAGATAATACGCACCTGTTTAGATTGCCATCTGAAGCCAAGATAGATCAGCATAAAGGCAAACGCACCCCAGAGGATGGTATACCCTGTACGCTGACTGTTATTTGTAATATCGCTGGTATGGATATTGGGCTGCCAGGTGCTTAGTGTTACTATATGATCAAGCGAGGCACTTAGTACATACACCAGCGAAAATGCTGCTACCCACTGGAAAATATGCACGTATTTTTTATTACGGATCACCTTCACCGTGAGGTATGCCTGATAGAGCATGACCAGCAACGAAGCGATCAGCACGTAGGTAAGCAGGAAATGCGTCAGCGGTTTGTGCTCCTCCAGGTATGCAGACCGTACATCGATGATCTGATCATTATACAGCACTATGAATACCAGTATGAAGACCGCAGACAGTCCTACAGAGAATATTCTGAATATAACATGTTCTTTCCTGCTGAGGTAAAGCAGGATACAGATGAAAAGGTAATTGTAAATACCTGTGTTAATAATCGTAACGGCAGGCCAGTAAATCTGGGATTGATAATATAGTTCCAGTACACCCACTATATAAATAATAACAAGGGAAAAAACCCCCAACGCCTGCCTTAGCATTGATACCGGGATCTCGATAAAGTATTGCTTACCCAGGTCATTTTTGAGTAATCTTCTTATGATGAACAAGGCAGCGATGCATACAATTCCGGTAATAAATCCCTGGTTAAGCAATGGCCACATATGACTACCGCCCGCATAACGGAATTCGTCATATGTCTGTTGCCAGTCTACCATCAGGCTGACACTCATCATGAAGAAGACAATCCCCGATGCATATTGCATTAGCTTTATTTGTGAACGTTGGTATAACCATAGCAGCAGCACAGATTCCGCAGCCCAGAAGAGCGTAATGTGATTGCCTTTTAATTGCACCGGTGCGGCAAGGCTCAGGAAACTCAACGTAAGACCGATCAACAGGTAGATCAGGTTCCTGTCAGCATGCTGATTACGGTATAGTGAATAAGCGAAGATAAAGTTGAATACTGCCATGCAGGCCGTAAACAATCCCTGGAAAACCCCTCCATGTATATGTGATAATATGATCATGCCGGCTGCATAATAAAGGAAGGTATTACTGAGTAAGATCAGTATCTCACCTGCCTTAAAGCCGACACGTTGCCGAAGGTTGTTGATCACATTCATCAGGAAGAACACTATATAGAACAAGGTGGCAAATACCAGTCCTGTAACGTAGGGAACAGGCTTTGTAGCTGCCTGTTGAATACTGAAAGACAGCCAGCTGCCAAAAAGCAAAACAGTGGCTATATAACTGATGATATTGACGATATTCCATTTCTTGTAATATGCCAGTATCAGCATACCTACATTCAGGATCAGGATATAGGTAAACAGTACTGCTGCATTACCTGCGCCCGTGCTGATCAGCAGGGGAGAGGAGAACCCGCCGAGTATTGCCAGAACGGCCAGCTCTTTCCTGTCGTAACTGAGCGATAATACAACAGTAAAGGCTGTGATCAGTACCATCATAATGAAAGCCAGTGTCTGACCAATAAGATGATATTGCTGAAAAGCGATGGTAATACTGAAATACAGAACTGCCACACCGCCACCTACCAGTACAGAACTGAAAGCTGTGAATGTCTTCCGCAGGCGATGTGCAACACCGATCAGGATGCCGCCGCAAACGATACCTATAAAGGTCCTGCCGATCTCGTTGATCCAGTTCTTGTCTATCGCATATTTCAGGAAGAAGCCTATACCGATAACGAGAATAGCGATACCTATCTTGTTGAACAGGTTTTCTCCGATGAACTTTTCCAGATCCGGATTCTTTTCCCAGAAAGTAGGGGTGGGTTCCTTCGGTCTTACCGGTTCCCGAACCGCTATAGGTGTTGCCACCGGAGCAGTAAATGCTGCCTCTCTTGCCGGTTGTGGTAATTCCGGAACGGGTGCTGGTTGCACTGGTTCCGGTTGCGGTGGAGTGATCACCTCAATAACGGGAGGCGTCGGAGCTTCCGGTATCACTGCCGGTGGAATATGCGGTGCAGGCTCGGGCTGCATTGTTGGTTGCCTGGCGTAATCAGGTGGTGTAGTTTTTTCTTCTTTTGTTGTTGGGGCAACTCTTTCCCGCTGTCTCATGAGAAGATCCAATTTGTGGTTCATCTCATCTATTTTACTTGTGAGATCATTCCTGGTAATGAAGACCATTATAAGGATGACGATCAGAAGTATAAAGGTAAATACAGCCATAAAGCGTAGGTATTATTGGGAATATTGTATGAATATAGTCTTTTGTCAATAAAAAAGCCCCGTATTCAGTGCGAACACGAGGCGATATCAACATTGCAACTGAGTAAACTATTGATTTGATCTGTCGGCATCTCCGGATGCTGCCCGCATTGGTTTGGAAGTCTCCACTATAGTATGAAAATCTCATGAACGATGTCCTTCGCCTTCCTGCACGCTACAATCGCTGGCCCTTTAGGGTACAGGCACTTGATTTTCATTCTGAAACAAATATATTATATATTTTAATAAAAAGAAATATTAGAGTAAAATTCAGGTATCTTTTGGAGGGTAACTTACAGCTATTGTCTGCATCACAATGAAAAGCCGGGCAGGAACGATATTATTGCCGGTATTAGGGTATCAACCAATAGCTCGTATGTTGAAAATCGTTCGTTGTGGGAAAAGAAACCCATAAATGGTGCTTGCTTTAATTGGAAAGCCCCGCGCATTTACGCACGAGGTTCCTTACTGTCTGTGTGTGTTAAAAACTAATTATTAAGCCTGCGTCTTCCTGGCCAGATGATGGCACGCCATCACATATCCTTTGCTGAGATATAACCGGTGCGCAGGATGTAACGCATACCCACTATCCAGGTGAACATTCTCTATTCCCCTTTCCTTTGCCTGGTTATGTACATAGTCCAGTAAAGCTCCTGCATAACCATGACCTCTATATTCAGGTAATGTAAATAGATCGTCAATGTAAATTATCTTTCCTGTCATGAGGTGGTGGATGGTCCGGAAGCCTGTAAAAGCCGCCGCTTTTTTACCATCTTCTGTAAGAATGTGAACAAGTTCAAAGGACTCATCCCGCATCATTTGCTGAACCTGTGCTACTAGGGTTAACGGATCAACGTTCGGCCGGAACTGCAGGATCGCTTCCCTTGCGAGTTCGATGTCTTCTGGTGTCTGTGCTTTTACAATTTGCATATTGCGTTGCTTTTAAATTTTTACAACACAAATTTAGACGCACAGAATAGGTGCGTCAGGGACCAGATATCTACTATTTGGATGTACCAGGCAATTTAAATAGTATCCGCAGCCTTTCTTAAAATGGAAACAGCTTCTTTCATTTCTTCGTCCTGAAGAGAAGCAAAACCAAACCTGCAAGCATTGAGCCCGCCATTGATTTCTTCATTGTAAACACTGCCTGTGAAAGCCAGTCCCATAGTGCCAGCCTTCTTAATTATCTTAGATAGAGGATACGCATGCCTGAACTTTAACCATAGGGCCATGCCACCCGTAGGCTTCGTGAAATCGACAACATCACTTAATTCATTGTTGATAAGATCAGACAGAAAATTGCACCTCTCTGCATACAGCCTGTTCGCTTTTTTGATATGCCGTGCCAGTTCCCCATTGTCTATAAGACCGGCAACAGTTTGTTCCATGAGCACTTCCCCTCTCAGATCTATCAATGCTCTTAGCTTAGCTGCGGACTGAATAAATTCCTGTGTCGCGATCATGTAACCTAGCCGGAAAGGTGTACCCAGCACTTTTGTAAGTGATCCGATATAGATGATATTTCCTCCATGATCTCCGCTTGCCAAAGGTAAATAGGGATCATACTGGAACTGGAAGTCATAATCGTAGTCGTCTTCAATCACGGCAAGATCATGGGCTTTTATCAGCTGTAATAAGTGATTCCGCCGTTGGGCGCTCAACGTAACAGTGGTAGGATGGTGGTGATGTGGAATAACATACAATAATCGCACATCATTGTTTTTCAGGATCTCTTCCAATGGTTCTGTACACATTCCCTGTTCATCTATCGGCACGCGGATAAGCTCAGCTCCGAGTTGTTCAAAGAGCATACTAGCCAGTAAATAACTGGGATCACAGACTACCACTTTATCTCCCGGTTGGATGATCAATGATGCTGCAACATAAATGGCCATTTGCGCACCACGGGAGGTAAGCAGGTTTTCCATGCCGATGTCCATTCCCCGTGTCTGGTTAAGGAAGGAACAGAGCGACTTCCTGAAATCGGTCGAGCCTTCAGCATTCCATTCTGTACCGATCCTGTTTAGTGTAGCATGCTCCAGGACGCTCCTGTATTCTTTTATGATCGCCTCCGTGGGAAGGAGAGAAATATCGGGGAAACCGTCATTTACAACGATACGCGATTTAGCAAGAGATACAGAAGGGTAAAATACCGTTTCAAGTTTTTCAAACATGAACCCACTGATCCCTTTATACGCCCCCAGCCTGTTTGTATTATACGACCTGGGCCTGACCACCGGTAAACGTGGCGATACGGCATAACCTTTACGAGGCAGATTGTCTACCCAGTCTTCCGTTACCAATGCATTGTAAGCGGCCATGATAGTCTTCCTGTGTAACTGGAGGTCATTGGCCAGCGTACGGGTGCTGGGAAGTTCAGTGCCTGGCAATAGTTTCCCTTCCTGGATCAGGTTAATAAATTGAAGCGCAAGCTGCCGGTATACTGCTACACTACTTTTTTTATTTATAACTATGAGGTTCTTGTAAGGGAGCATAGTTGAAAATTTATCTGTCACGTTGCACAGGTCGAAGATAGGCAGGGAACAGATGAATTCAAAATGGCGAAATATCGTGAAACCCGCAGTGATGCACAATTGTCATTGAAACTTCAATATCTGCTGGACTACCTGTGTATTGCCTTCTGGTCCATCTCACAGATGTTGGGCCGTTATACTTTTGTGCCCGTAAAATGAGAAACGGTTAAGACGATAACGTAGTAAGTTTTTCAAGCTTTGCTGCTTCTCCTACGTATGCGTGGAGCATCGGTAATAAGTAGAATTTATAAATCTTAGAAAAATATAGGAGAATGAGTAAAATATTGGTCATTAACGCAAGCGCAAGGACAGACAGATCTTTTAGCAGGATTTTAGCAGCAATATTCGTTGGTAAATGGAAGCAGAAGCATCCGGAAGATAGTGTGGTACATCGTGAAGTAGGGCAGGAGAATATCCCACATGTTTCTGAAGCATGGATAGCAGGTGCTTTTAAACCTGCGCACTTACGCACAGAAGAAGATGTAGCTGCACTAGGGGTTAGTAACATACTGATCAACGAATTAAAAGAAGCAGATATTATTGTTTTAAGCACACCGATGTATAACTGGTCAATTCCCAGTTCGCTGAAGGCCTATATAGACCAGGTGCTCCGTGTAAATGAAACGGTACTGATCGAGCCGGGAAAGCCAGATCCGTATACCGGACTTTTGAAAAATAAGAAGGCTTTCTTATTACTCGTACGTGGAAATAAAGGTTACGAACCAGGAGAATATTTTGAACACATGAATTTTCAGACCAATTATCTGAAAACCGTATTCCGTATTATGGGTATTCATGATGTCGAGATAGTTTTAATGAATGGTGCAGCGCATGGTGAAGAGACTTCGTCGGCCGCATTAACAGCTGCGCGGGAAGAAATAGAAGAACTGATCAATAGATAGGGATTTGTGAGAATTAGGTAGGAATATCACTTTGTGGTGACTAAGAAAGGCGAAAAAGTGAAAATGCCGGGCAGGGTTTAGGCTGCCTGGCATTTTTGTTTATGTTGCGCCTGTCTTTTTAAATACTATCTTTCTGCTAATAAACGTGCTGCTTTTTCCAGATGTTCCACTGTCAGATTATATAGCTGATTCCGGGTTTCGGGCTCGTCAACATAATCATCAGATGAACTAACTGTTGTAGAAACCGATTCGAGAGCTTCCAGCAGACTGTCAGCATCACTACCTGAGATAATGTCAATCAAATCAAGAATAACCCTATAGAGGTAGATAACAGGTACAACTGCACGGTCATCTGCGTAAATGCCGAATTCGTAAGAAACACCGCCTTTAGTTAATATTACTGAAACCGTTGTCTCGTTAAGCGCATCTGGTGCAGCTTCTCCTTCTTCAATAGTGTCTTCCTCCCAGGCCTCCTGCTCATCTCCGTTAGTCTCGACTGTTTCTTCCCATTCTTCGGATTCTTCCTCTTCTTCCTCTACTTCATATTGCCATTCGGACAAAACGACAATAATACCCTGTTTCAGCATGTTGTTTGTGAAGGCGTAGCTTATCTGAGAGCCTTCTTCATCGGTATACGATAGAAATTCTATCCCTTTTTTCGCCAATAGTTTTTCCATTGCCTTGAATTTTGGCTGCCAATATAATATTTTATCTATATATGACGTGCATTAATTGATAACTTCATTGTATCTATTTAGACGAAATGATCGTGAATCATATTCAGCGACCGCTTTTAATTTTGCATGGAAAGAAAAATGTTACAACCTTTAAGGTAGTACCAACACTGGGTATAAAGCATTATAACATGAAAAAGTATATTGTATCTATTCTGTTTGGTTATCTACTGCTGGCTGGCATACATTCCAATGCACAGTCTGCACCAGCTAAAAGCTTCCGCCTGATTGCCCACCGGGGAGGTATTGTTGATAGTACGACAGACCAGAATAGCCTGCAGGCGCTCACCAAAGCGATCGCTAAAGGTTACTGGATGGTGGAGATTGATATGCGTATGACCAAAGACAGCGTACTGGTAACTCATCATGATAAGACCTTCAAAAACTCTTTCGGACTCGATTCGGCTGTATCTTCCATGACATGGCAGAACATCAGTAAGCTGCGCAATGCAAACGGTTACCGTGTGCTGAAACTGGAGGAGGTATTGCAACAATGCAAGGGAAAACTCGGTGTCATGATCGATAATAAGCTAAGTGGTAATGATACCGCTGTCTGGATGCAATTGATCTCACTGTTGAAAAAGTATGATCTGTACAGTAATGCATTGATGATCGGTACTGATGAATCTACGGAGTTTTTTACAGGGAAGATCAGGCTCAGTTGTACCCGCCAGCAGCTAGAGGATAACATGCGCAGGGATGATTATAAATCTTCCAGCTATTATCTTTTTTCAGATAAGATCAGTAAGGATGATAACGATTGGGCAGGTAGTCATAATATACTTGTGATAGGTGTGATCAATGCCTGGGCGTTTCATGGCTCAGAAACAACATCTCTAGCTACAGCACAGGCAGAACGTCTGAAAGCGGCGGGCGTAAAGCATTTTCAGATTGATTCGCAGTATGCATCTCTGTTCGTGCATTAAAGCCGATGTAAAGGGAAGATTGCTCTGACATGATTTTGACGCGTTTCGGAGAGAATGATGTTGCGGATTTGCTGAATAAACAATGCAGAAAATTTAGTAAAATCGTCAAGTTCACAATGACTGCAATGAATGGCGCAACGAAAGATTTTTTGCGGAAATTCAACCTGATCCCCTTTAATCCACTTTAGCCTGACTTAATTTAATAAGACCCATAAAACAACAAAGGAGTTATTTCGTTAAGAAATAACTCCTTTGTTTTAATCGTGCGGAAGAGGAGATTCGAACTCCCAAGCCCTTTCAGGCACTACCACCTCAAAGTAGCGCGTCTACCAATTTCGCCACCTCCGCAGCGCTGAAGTGGGTGCAAATTTAATCGCTTTTTGATAACCAACAAATTTTATTAATAAGTATTGTCATTTTCTGAGTAAAATCCTGAAGGTCGTACCCTTGTTAAGCTCGGATGAACGCACTGTCAGCCTGCCTTTATGGTACTCTTCTATAATACGTTTTGCCAGTGAAAGGCCCAATCCCCAACCCCTCTTTTTGGTGCTGAACCCCGGTTTGAAGACCTTTTCAAAGTTGGCTTTCGGGATGCCTTTTCCGCTGTCGGTTATATCTATGACGATATTGGCCGGGTGATTCTCAATATAAATATCAATGGTGCCTTTGCCTTCCATGGCATCCAGCGCATTCTTCAACAGGTTTTCAATGACCCAGTCAAATAATGCCGGAGAGATCATGGCGGGGATCTCATGTTCCTGGCAGTGCATGGTCAGCACTACTTTTTGCGGCGCTCTTTTCCGGATGTAGGTCACCATATATTCCACCTGGCTGACTACATCCCGTTCTTCCAGCTGTGGCACGCTGCCTATTTTGGAGAAACGTTCGGTGATGAGCTTCAGCCTGTCCACGTCTTTTCGCAGTTCGGTAGCCACCAGTTCATTGGCTTCATTATCCTTGAGGATCTCTATCCATGCCTCTATAGAGGAGAGGGGAGTGCCCAGCTGGTGGGCAGTTTCTTTGGCCATCCCTACCCATAGGAGGTTCTGGACGGCGCGGTTGGAGCTGGAGAGCGCTACCAGTACAATACTGATGAAAAGCGCTACTACAATGAGTTGTATATAGGGGTAATAGCGCACCTGCTTAAGGATAAGGGAATCCCCGTAATAGATATAATTATAGAGGTTGTTTTTCGCATCGATCTCCATAATGAAAGGCGGGTGCTGGTTCTTGAAAGTGGCCAGTTCCTCTTCCATGTATTTGGGATTGCCCGAAAGCCTGGTGGTATCGAGGTTACGGGAGTCTATAATGTGACCGTTTTCATTAGTGATAATAACGGGAATGCTGGTATTATTTGTAATGATCTCGACTGCCAGGTTGAGGTTTGCTTCGTCGGAAGCCTGGAGCAATTCTCTGTTGGCGGCCACCCAGGTAGCTACTTTTTTAGTTTCTTCTTCTTCCAGTTTGCTGGCGATGCTGCTTACATACCATATCGTACCCACAATGATGATCACCGCGGTAGATACCAGTACAAACTTCCAGCCTATAACCTGTTTAAACATACTGGCATCTAAATTAAGCATAAACCGCAATTAGTGTAAGTTGATCCGAAGCTATTATAATTTGTTGCATATTTGTAACGCAAAAATTATTATTCACGCGTAAAGAGTGTGCTTTTGTCTGTATTACCATCGGTAGCTGTTGTTATTTTGAATTGGAATGGACGTAGTTTTCTGGAAAAGTTCCTGCCTTCAGTGTGTAGTTCCACTTACGGAAACCTGCAGCTGTATGTGGCGGATAATGCTTCGACAGATGACAGCGTAGCGTTTGTGCGTGCTAATTTTCCGGAAGTTAAGATTATTCAGAATCCTGCCAATGACGGCTTTGCGGGAGGCTATAATATGGCCCTGCAGCACGTCAGTGCCGATATATATGTATTACTCAACCAGGATGTCGAAGTTGAACCAGGATGGATAGAGCCGGTAGTGGCTCAAATGATGGAGGATGACCGTATCGCTGCCTGTCAGCCGAAACTGCGCTTCTATGATAAGAAGACCGAATTTGAATACGCCGGAGCGGCTGGAGGCTGGATGGACATCCTGGGGTATACCTTCTGCAGAGGCAGGATCCTGTATACGACAGAGGAAGATAGGGGACAATACGACGATGCCCAGGATATTTTCTGGGCCACTGGCGCCGCCTTGTTCATTCGTTCGGCCTGCTTCCATGAAGTGGGGGGCTTTGACGCCGATTTCTTTGCACATATGGAAGAGGTGGATCTCTGCTGGCGACTGAAAAGGGCAGGGTACAGGATCTGCTATTGTCCGGAATCCGTTGTATATCATGTGGGAGGTGGCAGCCTGCCGCAGGGCAATCCCCGTAAACTTTACCTGAACTTCCGGAATAACCTGATGATGCTTTGGAAGAACCTGCATCCGGCCGACCGCTGGATCATCTTATTCCAACGCTTTTTCCTTGACCTGCTGGCAGCGGTGAAGAGCCTGGTGGCAGGTAAGCCAAAGGATATGCAGGCCATTTTCAGGGCTTACAGGGACTATTTCCGCTGGAGGAGAAGGTACCAGTTCTCGAAAGACCGCCTGCCACAGAAAAGACTGCTGGAAATGACTGGCGTCTTCCATGGTATCATGATCTGGAGGTATTATTTCCTGAATCGCAAGACTTTCGGGACCCTGGAAAAATAACTTGCATTATTATTTGACATGACGTAAGTTTGCAATGCGAAATTTTTAGCTATGGAACACAATACTGTTGAAAATAAGAATGACTTTACCGGTAGCTGGGTATCATCTTCCCGTTTCCTGTTTTATGTGACAATCTTCTGCCTCCTGTCCTTTGTATTAGGCGGTTGCTATAACCTGTTCAAACACCGCTACAAGGGTAAACCTGAAGTAGTAGTACCGGATAATACCCTGTACAATCCAAAGTATAAATAAGCCACTTAAATCATATTAGCGAAAGCCCCCTGGTCTGACCAGGGGGCTTTTTTTATTGCCCTTCAGGCCGTCCTGTCCGGTCTGCTAAGGGTGTTATTTCGTCGCTTTCATTTCTGTTACTCATCTATAAACTATAGTCAACCCATATATAACCCATATATAACCCATACCTCTTAGATATGGGTTATATATGGGTCATATATGGCTTATATATGGGTTATATATGGGTTATCTCCGAGAATGCGCTATAGTAGAAGCTTTACAAGGACTGTATAAAATACTTGTTTTGTAAGATTTTGATAATTAATTAGTATTCGTATTGTGTTATCTTAATATAAGATAGTTTAAAAGCCAAAATCGCCAATTTGGATGGGTGCCTGGTAGTAGAGGTTGGTAATAATGACGGTGTAGGATAACGTCAGTTTCCTGGTCTATTTTTCTGCACGGGTAGCAGAGGCTGGTTATGGTAACAGCGAAAAATAATACGATTTGGCTGGTCTAAGGAAAGACTGGGATGGTCCCACCGGGAAAAATGGATCAGGGAGGAAATATCGGCCCTTATAGGGCATAAAAAAAGTCCTGATGTGATAACACCAGGACTTTTCTGTGGAGCGGAAGACCGGGCTCGAACCGGCCACCCCGACCTTGGCAAGGTCGTGCTCTACCAAATGAGCTACTTCCGCGTATCTGAGATGCAGTTTTCAGACAGCAATTGCTGATGTAAACCGGCCTCTTTAGTTAAGAACTTGTTCTGCCCTGTTTGTATTACCTACAACTGATGTTGTAAGCCAGCGCAATAAAAAAGTCCTGATGTAATATACAGCAGGACTTTTCTGTGGAGCGGAAGACCGGGCTCGAACCGGCCACCCCGACCTTGGCAAGGTCGTGCTCTACCAAATGAGCTACTTCCGCAGGTCTTGAGATACAATTTCATTCAGCAATTGCCTGTTTAAACTGACCTCTTTAATTAAGAACTTTTTGCTTCCCGCTTGCGTTGTTCGCGATTGGGATTGCAAATGTACAACATTGTCCGAAAACGCAAAATATTTGTGTCCTTTTTTTCGAAAAAAGTTGAAACACTTTCAAATACACTGAACAAACAATCATGATGTTTGGTATTTGATAATGATGAAATGCAGTGGGAGTAAGGGTTGTAATAGGAGCAAAATAGTTGTATGATTGACAATTATTTTTTCTATCTTGTGCCTGTTCCACGTCTTACTAATGTTGATAAGTCATGCAATACATAAATTCTAAATTATGAAAAAGAAGCTATCGCTCCTGTTACTGGTGCTTTTCAATTATGCGGCAAAGGCACAAAATACGGCAAGTCTCGTGGTACAGCCTAAATCTGATCACACCATCAGCCGTCATATCTATGGACATTTTTCTGAGCACCTGGGGCATTGCATTTATGATGGCTTCTGGGTTGATCCTGCACTGAACGTACCTAAAAAGGACCGCATACGCCTGGATGTGGTAGAGGCATTGAAAAAGATCCATATCCCTAACCTGCGCTGGCCGGGAGGCTGTTTTGCAGATGAGTATCACTGGCGGGATGGGATCGGACCAAGAGAACAACGCCCTAAAATGGTGAACACCAACTGGGGTGGCGTAACAGAAGATAACAGCTTCGGTACACATGAATTCCTGGAACTGTGTGAGCTGCTGCAGACCGAACCTTATATCTCTGCAAACGTAGGTAGCGGTACTGTGGAAGAAATGGCCAAATGGGTAGAGTATTTCAACTTTGATGGCATCAGCCCTATGAGCAACTTACGTAAGCAGAACGGACACGAAAAACCATGGAAAGTGAGCTTCCTGGGAGTGGGTAACGAAAGCTGGGGATGTGGCGGTAATATGACACCCGCTTTTTATGCTGACCAGTACCGCAGATATGCTACCTACGCACGTGACTATGCAGGAGCGCCTCTGAAAAGGATCGCGAGCGGTGCAAGTGATTATGATTTTAACTGGACAGAGACCTGCATGAAACAGATCCCCCTGGGAAATATGTGGGGACTTAGCCTGCACTATTATACTGTACCTAAAACATGGCACGATAAAGGCTCTGCTACCAACTTCACCGAACAGGAATATTTCACTACCATGAAAAAATGCCTGGCCATGGATTCCCTGGTGACCAAACATTCCGTCATCATGGATAAATACGATCCTAAAAAACGTGTAGCCCTGGTAGTGGATGAATGGGGGATCTGGACAAATGTGGAACCAGGCACCAACCCTGGCTTCCTGTATCAGCAGAACAGCCTGCGCGATGCACTGATAGCCGGCAGCACACTGAATATCTTCAATAATCATAGCGACCGTGTAAGAATGGCCGAACTGGCGCAGACCGTGAACGTGTTACAGGCCCTTATCCTGACAGACAAGGAGAAGATGCTGCTGACGCCTACCTACTACGTGTTTGATCTGTATAAAGTACATCAGGATGCACAGTACCTGCCTATAAAACTGAACAGCCCTGCTTACACTTCCGGTAACGAACAGATACCTGCAGTGAATGCTTCTGCTTCGCAGGATTCTACTGGTGCAATACATATATCCCTGGTGAACTTAAATCCTTCACAGAAAATCAGCCTTAGCACCAGCTTCGAGCAGGCAAAATGGAAAACAGTAACAGGTGAAGTGCTGACTTCAGCAAAAACAACTGACATCAATACATTTGAACAGCCTAATAAAGTGCGTATTGAGAAATTCTCAGGAGCAAAGAAACAGGGTGATAATCTTGTAGTGGAACTGCCTCCTGCATCAGTAGTGGTGCTGGAACTGAAATAACATACACAGTCTTACGATATCCTTAGTGGCAATTGCGATAGCAATTGCCACTTTTTTGTTTTATAGCACAAATACTTCATCACAACATACAGCCGCCTTTTTACCCGAGGGCGCTCCTCTCCATGCCGGCACCGCCTGCAGACAATGGCCGGTAATACGCACGAAACGTGCCTGAACAACAGGTAAGCGGAAACGGAAATTACGCACAACCGCTGTATAATCTTCTTCAGCTACAGGAGCCGGTTGTTGCTGGCCTGCCGGTTTGAAGTTAATACCATCTGCAGATGTTTCTACCACAATATCAGATGGATTGAAAATATAATGCCGGGCATCCTGCAGAAAGTTCATCTGCACCTGAGTGATGATCTTTTCTTCCCCGAGGTCGATGGTCGCTACCAGGTCCTTTCCATAGATGAACAGCCAGTTGATGCTAAAGTCCTTATCACCTTGTAAACCGTCAGTGAGTGTCCGCTCCTTTTTAGCAGGATACTCATCCGACCATGCATTCTGTAGCGAAACCTTTGCCCCGAAGGCCAGGCTGTTAATCCATTTGCGGGCGAAGATAGTATCCCATTCCTGCTGATAGGTATCTGCATTGCCGCCGCCTTCTGATAGTTCTTTTACACCCGCCTGTTTACATTGTGCTACAAATTTCCTGACACGTTCAGGCCAGTGGGGATTCACGACATAACCGTTTCTATCCGGAATAAGATATCCGAACTTTTCCGTACCAAAGAAACGGGATTGCTGTAATACAGTATACTCCAGGGGCAGCCTGGCATTATATACTCTTGTGAGCAGCTCATTATTGCCTTCAGCCGCCTTTTCAGCTTTGTCGAGGAGATTAGAGTACTGATCAATGGCCTCAGGTGAAAGATAATTCTTATAGTTGTTAACAGGATTGCCGTAAATATCCAGTTGTGTTTTGGTGTTGTGCATGGTAGTGATCAATGTCTGTAGATATTGTCCGATGAAAGGACCAGCCTTACCATAATAGCCATTCAGGAAATCTGTGCTGATCGCCTCAGTAGTCAATGATTGATTCCACAGCAGTTTGGCCTGCAGGTAACTGTTGTAGGCAGCCATATCACTGTAGGTATCGCCACTGCCCTGTGAAAAGACACCTGTTACTTTGTGTGCTGACAGGTACTGAATATTAGGCTGCAGATTATTGTAGTCAGGAAAAGGCGCCAGGTAGTTAGTGAACTGTGTGGTGTAATCCCACAGGAAAATGTGATCTGTTACTGTACCCCATCCTTCCAGGTCTTTTCTGAATGCAGCGGCAGAAGTGATGGTGCTCAACGGCTCCTGCCGGTAGGCATCAATGCTGCTCAGCATAATGTATACATTGCCGGCGGGTTTGGTTTTAAGCGGTGGATGGGCCGTGTACTGATAGGCCAGTGTTGTGAACCGCTGCTCAGGAAATGCAGCTGCAACTCTATTCACTAATCGAATCAGTGAACCCTGTGGACCGCCTTCCTCTGCATTGGCCTTACTGCATTGATCGCAGGTGCAGAAACCGCCGCCATCTTCTGCGGCAATGGACCAGTAAAGTGCATCAGGATTGTTAGCGATGGCTTTGCGGAAATATTCCACCATCGTATTATATACACCTTCATTACTCAGGCATAACTGGCTGGTCTGCCTTTTACCGTTCACCAGTGCATAGTATTCCGGGTGGGTGGCAAAATATGTTTTCGGAGGAAGGATCTTGAAAAAGGAATGTCCCCATACGCCCCAGAGGTCCTCCAGGCGGTGCAGCTTATGCCATTCCAGGTATTCATCGTCAAATGCAGCAGGGTAATAAGTTTCCCGGTATACGAAAGCAGGTTCCTGTTTATCCATCAGCTCCTGTGGCAGCCGAAGATTTTTACTGATGGGTATAGTGACAGGAATAGCAGCATATTTACGGCAACCGAAATAATTTTCCAACAGGGTATATACACCATAAAGAATGCCCTTGCCGCTGCCACCCCTGATGTATAGGTGTTGGTTGTCCGTAGCAATGAAAAAGCTTTCTCCCTTCAGCTTACCACTCCTGAACTGTTCCACATGCTCAGTGTTGCCGATGAAAATACCGGGTTGCTCTTTATATGTTTTTTCCTGAATAATGTTAAGCGATGCGCCTGAGATCCGTTTCACATAAGTCTGCAGCAGGCTGGCAGCCTTTGTTTCATGTTTCGTGGGTTCATCCGGCAGTACGATCACATACCTGGAACTGCCCTTGGATACAAGATCAATATTCCCCCTTTTGGACTGGCAACTGTTATACGTCAGCAGGGTCATTATCAACAATAAAGCGTGTATCATCCTGAACATGAATAGCGTGATTAAAATTTACGTTGCAGGGTTACATAAATATCATACTGGTTCTGAAAGACGGTGGAGCTGATCTTCTGATTGATCCACGTACCGAAAATACCTGCGGTAGTACGGTATTTAAACGTCTTCTGATATCCTGCGCCTACACTGCGTGTCAGTAATCCCGCCAGTTTAGGGAATTGTATGAGACGGCTCCTGTCGTCAGGAGAAGTACCCAGTCCTGCATTGAAAGCAATATAATCCTGCTGGCGATTCATATAGTAACGGGCAGTAAGGTTGTAAGAAGTATAAAACTCAGGCGAATCACTGATGAAATAAGCCCGGAAATTGACCCAGAACTCTTTCCATGTCTTTGCAATAGAGGCTACTCCTGATATGCTGTTGGAGCTGTCTGCACTTAGATAACGGATGCCCAGTTCACCCTCTATATCATGTTTGAATGTTTTGAAGAGCGAATAAGCCAGCCGTGTTTTTGGGAAGACAATCTCATTGGAATAAGTGGCGAGGGCATAAGAGTACAACTTAGGATTGTGTGTGTAATACAATTCTGCTTCACCCTGTAAGCCAGTGCCCTGTTGTCGTCCCGCATAGTTCAGACGACCGGCATAAGAGCCCCGTTTGAAGAAGTGACGGTATTCAAGCGTAGCAATATTATACGAGTTATCCTGGTAGTCGTAACTGGAATGCAGGAAGTACATCCCGAACTGATTTTTCATTGTTTTACTATGCAGGTAGTCTGCATAATCAATGTTCTCAGGACTGCGGTTCAGCTTTACAACTGAGTCTGCCGCTATTGCAGCATCTGCATACATCTTTTTATTCTCCAGCAAGACTGCTCTTTTCTGTATGAAAGATGCATTGTCGGGGTAAAAGCGGATACCCTGGTTCGCATACGCTAATGCACTGTCATATTCTTTTTTGTCGCTGAGCAGGTTGATGCTGTAAAGCAAGGCAAGAGAATCTCTCCTGTTCAGCCCCAGTACCTGCCGGTAGATGGCCAGTGCACTGTCGGGCGCATTGTTACGCTGATAGGCAGTGCCTGCGGCAATGAGCCCGTCTGTATATGCGGTTCTGTATTTGGCAGTGAAGGGATAACGTTGCATCAGCTGGTATGAGATAGCATTGGCTTCGTTATATCGCTTCATTTCGGTCAGTATACCAGCTTTCTTTAATAGCAGCTCTTTATTGTCAGGGTAATATGTCAATGCCTGGTTGGCATAGAACAGGGAGCTATCCGCTTGTCCTACGGTATTCTGCAGGTTGATGAGATAGTTCAGTGCTTCAAGGTTGTCGGGCGATTGTGTCAGCACTGCACGGAACTCTCTGGCGGCCATATCATATTCTTCTGCCTGCATCAGTGTACGGCCTGCCGTGAGGCGTAGGTCTGTCAGGTTAGCGGCATATCTCGGATCGGAGGGGGCATGGCGTAACAATTGTTCTGCAATCACCGCTGCTTCGTCGTACTGCCCCATGGCAGCAAGTATGCTGGATTTTTTCAGGAGAAAACGGCTGTTGTCCGGATAGGAGGCAAGTGCCCTGTCCAGTATCTGTATCGCGTGTACGTTATCCTTCTGGTTGATGTAGGTGTTGGCCATCATATCCAGCGCGGTGGTATCCCGTGGATCTGTTTGCAGGGCTTTATCAAATTCTGCCAGCGCAAGGTCGTACTGTTGCTGGGATAGATAATCGCGCCCGCTGGCTATTTTTAAGGCGGTATAACGGCTTTTCAGGTCTGCGCTGGATCTGTTGCCAGCATATAGCTTTTCAGCCAGTAATGCCGCCTCTGTGAACTTCCTGTCGCTTTCCAGTACATCCAGTTTGAGCGATAATAACTTCTGATCGTTTGGATTATTCTTTAAACCCCTGTTGATCCAGGCAAGGGCTTCACGATAAGCGCCCCGGGACATGCTCAGTCCTATTACTTTATCCAGGGCTTCCCGGTTGCCCGGATTTTTTTCCAGTACGCCCTGGTATAGCAGGTAAGGATCTGTATTGGCATACCACGCTGCTGCTTCCATACGCAGGGGTGTTTCCATACTATGGGCTTTGGCATCTCCGGGCCAACGTTTCAGGATCTGTTGCAACTGATCAATGGCTGCGGGATAGTCATGCATCTCCTGCAGTAGTCCCAGTTTACGCATCATCAGATCATAAGAGCCGGGGTTGCCGGCCAGTTCTGCATTCACCTGTTCAATCGCTCTTGTATAACTGCCGCTTTTGATATACATGGCGGTGATGGCTGATTTCGCTTCCTCATTAGTATGATCCAACAGTAATGCCCTCTCATAGTTCTGCATGGCAAGCAGTTGGTTATTCCTGAGCTGATAGTAGCGGCCCGCGAGCAGAAAGTGGCCGGTGTATGCCCTTTGGACAGCCGTATCGGTACTGTATTTTTCCAACAGTGAGTTCGCATAGTTACTGCCCTGGAAGAAACGTTCAGAGGCGTCCAGTACGCTGAGTTTTTTCAGCATCAGTGTTTTATCCGCCGGGAATTGATACAATCCTTCATCAACATAACATTCTGCCTCCTCATACTTCTTTGCGCCCAGCTCAATGTTGATAGCATAAAGATAGGCATCGTAATAGGTGGGAGCTTTGGTCAGCACCTGTTTCACATACCGTCTTGCCAGCAGTGTATTGCCTGTCAGCATGTACAACCTTCCCAGCAATAACTCCTGGTCGGTAAAGTCCGGCCTTTTCTGCAGGGCCTCTTTCGAGAGTTGTATCGCCTTCTGGTAATGATTCAGCCGTGTTTCTTTTACTGCCTCTTCGTACAGTTCGTCCGCATCTTTCCCTTTGTTGAAGATCTGCGCCTGTGCCTGCAATGAAAAGCAAAGTACGGTACCGGATAGTATGTATTTGAATAACGACATCATCTTAAGTATTTGCAGGTTTCCGCTGGCCAAATCCCTGGCGCTGCATATTCCCCCAGCTGTGTTTCCGCCCTGTGATGAAATGAAAATATCCCCTCAGCGCAAAAAATACGATCATGGGATGATAGACGAAAGGTTCGAGAAAGGCCATCAAAGCAAGGCCTATTACTTCCTCCCAGGTTTTATAGTGTTTGTAAGTGATCTGGTCCCACAATATGGCCAGCGTCGTGATCATCACCGAATAGAAATATACAAATGCCAGCAGGATCAGTGCATTGTGCCAGTTGATACTGCCCGTAACGATTTGGTAGATATAATAGAAAACACCTGTGATCTCAATAATAGGAGCGAGGAATTCAAAAAGCAGGTTATAAGGTAGGACGATCATCCCAAGCCGCTTATAATGTGGATTGAAGATCACCTTGCGGTGTATGGTGATGATCTCTGCCAGGCCGCGTCCCCAGCGGGTACGCTGACGGCTGAATACCTTCATGGTAGGAGGGCCTTCTGTCCAGCATTGGGTAGTGGGAATGTACCTGATCGCATACTTCAGTTTGTTGTCAATCATATAGGTACACATCCTGGTTACAATATCCATGTCTTCAGCAAAGGACTTACTGTCATAACCGCCAGCCTTGATGGCGATCTCTTTATCAAACAGCCCCAGCCCCCCCGATACATTGGGTACGCAGTTGATCACGCTCCAGCCCATTTTACCCAGTACATAAGCCCGCAGATACTCCATTTCCTGGAAGCGGGGAAGCCATTTCTCAGGAGGTCGCACTCGGGTGATCACACCTTCATCCACCTCGCAGGAGTTGGCAAGACGTAAAGTAGCGCCGGTGGCTATTACGCGTATACTATCTTCCACCACGTGTATATAGCCGCACTCAGGACAAGGTTCTCCTATCTCTTTGATCTTGTTATGCTCCTCATCCATAAATGGTTTGATCATGCGTAATAACGTATCTTTTTCAATGATACAATCCACATCTGTACAAAGAAAGTAATCATAGGCAGCGGCATTGATGCCTGCATTGGAGGCATCGGCTTTACTCTTTCCATTCACCTTATCGATCACCACCAGTTTTTCATAAGCGGAGTTGGACGATTTGAAGAGCCTTTTTACCGGTTGTGATTTAATACGTTCGTTATAGGCGAAATCTACAACCTGCAGCTGGAATTCTTTGATCAGTTTTTCGAGGGTATCGTCCGTACTGCCATCATTGACGATGATCACTTCATAGCGGGGATAGTTCAATGTCAGTAGTGAACGGACGTTCTGGATGATGGTCACGCCTTCATTGAATGCAGGTGCAATGATAGATATACCAGGTGCTATAGGCGACTGGAGCATCTTATTATAGTCCACATAACTGTTCTTGCGCTGGAACCTGATGATGCCACGCAGGGAGAGTATAGCCAGTAAGGCATACATGAACAGCATAGTACTGCCATATATAAAAACAAAGCTTTCAAAAACGTTTCTAAACAATTGCACGGTATCTCCTGGTTTTTATAGATGATAATTTTATAAGCCCGCTGTTACTTTGCTGTAACCGTAGCGGCCGCCTTCTGCGTAGTCTGGAAGCCTCTGCGCTGCATATTGCCCCAGGCGCTCTTCTTACCTGTGAGGAAGTAGTAATAACCGCGAATCGCGAATATTACTATCAGCGGGTGGTAAAGGAAGAATTCCATGAAAGGCGTCGAGCAGAGATAGGCCACCTCTTTCCACGTTTTATAATACCTGAACGTAAGCTGGTCCCACAGGATGGCCATAGTAGTGATCATCACAGAATAAGTATATACGAAAAGCAGCAGTATCAGTGCTGTTGGCCAGTTAATGAGGCCAAGGCAGGTCATGATAATGTAGTAAGCTATACCGGTAGCTTCAATGATGGGCGCCAGCAGTTCAAAGAAGAAGTTGTAAGGAAAAATGATGAACCCCATCTTTCCATAGCGGGGATTCATGAACATGCCGAAGTGGGCATACATCAGTTGCGCCAGTCCTCTTGCCCAGCGGGTACGCTGGCGGTTGAAGACCTTGACGGAGGAAGGCGCTTCCGTCCAGCAGAGCGTTTTCGGTATATAACGGATAGCATAATTGATCTTATTGTCATATGCATAACGGCACATGCGCGTCATCAGTTCCATGTCCTCACCAAAAGAGCTATGGTCATATCCGCCGGAACGGATGGCGATCTCCTTATCAAACAATCCCAGCCCGCCGGAAACATTTGGTACACAGTTCAGCAGGCTCCAGCCCATTTTACCCAACACAAATGCGCGAATATATTCTACCTCCTGGAAGCGGGGCAGCAGCTGTCCGGGAGGGCGCATGCGGGTCATTACTCCCTCGTCAAACTCACAGGAGTTGGCAATACGTAAGGTGGCGCCGGTGGCAATGACACGTTTCTTCTCTTCCTGCATTACCGGTTTAATCAGTTCCAGCAGGGTATTTTTGTCGAGAATGCAATCCACATCTGTACAGACAAAATGATCATATGCAGCGACGTTGATGCCGGCATTTACCGCGTCTGCCTTGCTTTTGCCATTCACTTTATCAATGACCAGCAGTTTGGAATAGGCGGGGTTGGTAGATTTGAAGATCTTCCTGACTGGTTTAGTCTGTATTTTAACATTGTACGCAAAGTCGACAGTCACGAGTTCAAATTCATTGATCATCTGTTCGAGACTGTTATCTGTGCTGCCGTCATTAATGATAATGATCTCATACTTCGGATAGTTCAGCGTAAGCAGGGAGCGTACGTTGAAAATAATGGTCAGCCCCTCGTTGAAGGCGGGCGCCAATACAGTGATGCCGGGGGCAAGCGGAGAACTGAGCAGGGTGTTTTGCTGATTGAACTTATCTTTTCGGGCGTATGCCCTGACAGAAATCATGGAGAAGATGGCCAACAACGCGTATGTGATCAGCAGTATGGTACCGTAAATAAAAACAGTGGTTTCATAAAATTTTCCTATCGTATCCCAGATATTACCCATCTCACGGTCAGTATTTAATTAAAGGGTTCATGCTATGTTTAAGGATCAGTTTATTTTCCGCAGTAGCGGTTTCTACCAGTTCTTCAATGATGCCTTTGGCAGCCCATTTATTGTTGATGATCGATTTAGCAGCATGTTTGCGAACATCAAAATCGGTGGCATGCAGGAATTCCTGGCGAAGGAAATCAACATGCCGGCCACTGCTGATGCGGCCCAGGGCTTTCAGTATTTCCAGCTGACAGTTCAGCGGCTGACTGTCATACATCTGGAGGAGCTTGTCTTCCACACTTTCCATTTTCAGTTTGCCGAGGCAATTGATAGCATCTGCACGCAGATAATGATCTTTGGTATCCAGTAATTTTACTACTGCAGGAACAGCGCTGATCTGGTTATAGTGCACTACTAGTTTGAGGCAGAAAGACACAATGCTCTTATTGGAAGAATAGGTGATCCATTGCGCAAAGTTGGGAATGGCGATGTGCTCCGTGGTGGAAATGATCTTGAAAAGCTCCACCTGGTCCCACATAAGGAGGGGCTCAGTTACGACTTCAAAGAATTTGAAAGGCTCATTTTTACTCAACTTGATATATGCGTGCCTGGCGGCAGCGCGTAGCTCACGGTTGCTGCTGTTGGTAAGGGGGAGAATGGTCACATCGGCAATGGACATATTCATATTGCTGAGTTCTGCCAGCGCCTGCACTTTTTTGTCCCATTTACTGGACTTCATTTTTTTAAGGGAATCCTTGTCCAGTTCCAACTGTATATAGAGGTTCCTGAGCTGTTCTCCCATAGCGCCGCGCACGTTATTCCTATAGTCTATCAGCCTGTCTATTAATGCCTGTCTGGCCCACCTGTGTTCAAAGACTGGCAGGCGGAACACTTCTATGGGAAGAGCAACCTGTTCTGCGGGAATATCACTGGCCAGCTCGTCATTGAGAAGGATATGCTCCATGAGCAGGTTATCTATAACAGGGTGAAGGCTGGCAAGCTTCTTTTCCCGCTGATAGGCCTTATACCTGCCGGTAAGTATGGACAGGTAGGCAAGGACCGTGAAGGATACCGCAATGATAATAAATATTATTGCGATCTGAATATTCAGGGAAGACCCCCTGAAATCATATAGGTTATATTCCATACAGGACTGGTCAATTGATCAAGGTTCAAGAGGAAAGTAACAACAATGTCTTATCTGGCACCATACTGCATCAGTAAACGTTTTACTCTTATCAGTAGTTCGCCCGGTATGACCGGTTTCTTAAGGAAGTCGTCTGCTCCCAGCTTGAAACCTTCCAGGATCATCTCTTCGTTACCTGCATTAGAAACAATAATTACAGGAATTGGTTTACCATTTGTTCTTGTTTTCACCTTGCTGAGGATCTCAAAGCCGCTTGCATATGGCATCATGATATCTGTAATGATCAGGTCATAATCATAATTGGTGTCTTCAAGACGCTGAAAGGCTTCTTTTCCATTAGTGACATGTTCTATCTTATATTCTTCCTTATGAAGTATCCTTTCCATTATCTTAGGCATTACTTCATCGTCTTCGACGAGGAGGATCCTGCTACTCATAAAATCGGCTTTTTTGTGCAATATGCACAGGTGGTAGATCGGTTTTTCAGCATTGGTAAGGTATTTAAGCGTGAAAGTTTAAGCGTGCATTTCGGTAGTATCAGTTTGTATTAAACAATCTTTTCACAGTATGCTATTATATACTGAAAATCCGCTTGCAGGGACTTATTGCTATGAAGAATGCTCTGCCTGTTCACATGATGAATAATTATTACTTATTGTAGGTGTATAATATGTTTACGTTGCTTTTCCTGACTCTTCCTCAAAGTTAAGGGGCCTGTTCCAAAGATGGTCCATATTAGGCTTAGAAATATATGTGGACAGTGGCGGCCTTCGCTCCTAACGTAGGACAATTCGCTATATTTGTGGGTCTAGTTGTTGTCATAAATCCTATTGGCTGTTCACGCTGTATAACCATAACCATGAAAAATACCTTGAAACTCCGCCTGTATCTAGGTTTTGCATTCGCCCTTATTCTTGTAACCGCAGGAGGTATTTTTTCGTATCTGACCTTTAGTCATCAGCGAACTGAAGGACAATGGGTGGAGCATTCCTACGAAGTGATCACTACTGCCCAGCGGCTGAACCGGTATATATATGAAATTGAATCGTCGGGTGTAGCTTACAGAAGTACGAGGGAAAAAAAATTCCTGGATTCCTATTACGAAAGCAACCCCAGGGTCTTGCCAATAGCGGAAGAGCTGCGCAAGCTGGTGGCCGATAATACAACACAGTACAGGAGGGCCGGAAGACTGGAGACTGGTGTGATCACTTTATTGAATTACTGGCAGGAGCTGTACCAGATGCGGGACACGGGGTACCTGTTCGGGAACCAGCTGACGGTCATGCAGGAGGAGTTGAAATATGTGGACACGGTACACAATATTATCGGAGAGTTCATTTCGGAGGAAAGGGCTTTGCTTGTGGACCGGACGGCATCCAACAAGGCTTCTGTGGGAAGGGCCATGAATATGCTGATCCTGAACACTATTTTTATTCTGCTGGTGGCCGTTACCCTGATGATGGTGTCTTTCCGCGAGTTGAGCAGCAGAATGCTGATCCAGCAGGAATTGCGTAGGAAGCTGAAAGATGTGGAAGATCTCCATCAGATAACGACAGGTAAGAACTGGTTATTGACGGGGATGTCGAAGATCAATGAAAGCCTGAGTGGAGAACTGGAGATAGGGGTGCTGGCCAGAAGATGTCTTGACGTGATGGTAAATTACCTGAGAATACCCGCGGGGGCGCTTTATTCTTTTGATAAAAAGGTTGGTTTGCTGAGATTATTTGCGGGGATTGCCCTGCCGGCAGATGTAAAGCAGGAATATGCACTGGAGGAAGGGATCACCGGTTATGCCGCTACAAAAAAGGAGCTGACTGTTATAGAAAATGTACCCGCCAGTTACTGGAATATTGAAGCCGGCAGCGGAAGCACGTTGCCCGGGGCTATCGTATGTCTGCCACTGTGGCACCATGATAATCTGATGGGAGTGATCGAACTGGTGGTATTTGGTGAAGTGAACCCGGCCATGCTGGAGTTGTTGCGTACCTGTAGCAATGCGATAGCCGTTGCTGTCAATGCTGCTGACGCCAGGACCAGGATCATGCAGCTGCTGGAGCGGGTACAGGAACAGAAAGAGACGCTGGAAACACAGCAGGAAGAATTGAGGCAGTCCAATGAAGAACTGACCCGTCAGTCTGAGATCCTGCAGGCCTCTGAGGAGGAACTACGGGTACAGGAGGAAGAGCTCCGGCAGGTCAATGACGAAATGAGTGTGCAGAATAATGCCCTGGAAATGGCTAGGGAGGAGCTTTCCGAGAAAGCCAAAGAACTGGAGCAGAGCAGCAGGTACAAGTCGGAATTCCTGGCAAATATGTCACATGAGCTGCGTACGCCACTCAACAGTGTGTTAATATTAGCACGGTTGCTGGAGGAAAATAAGGATCGCAACCTGAGCAACAAACAGATAGAATATGCTGGTATCATTCATAAATCCGGTTCTGACCTGTTGCAACTGATCAATGACATCCTGGATCTGTCCAAGATAGAAGCTGGTAAGGTAGAGATGCACATAGAGCCGGTATCTGTGAGGGCTATGGTAAGTGACCTGGAGCAGTTGTTCCTGGTGGTGGGAGAACAGAAGAATATTCATTTTACAACGGAAATATTGCCAGGCGTGCCTGAAGAGATCCCGACAGACAGGCAGCGGCTGGAACAGGTGATCAAAAACCTCTTATCGAACGCATTCAAGTTTACGCCGACGGGAGGTACCATTAAGCTCCGCCTGATGTCTAAGCCGGATGGATTGCACATTGCGGTCAGCGATTCAGGAGGGGGCATACCTGCAGAAAAGCAACAACTCATCTTTGAAGCCTTCCGGCAGGCGGATGGTTCTACCAGCCGGAAATATGGAGGAACAGGATTGGGTCTTTCCATCAGTAAAGAACTGATGAAAAGATTAGACGGAGAGATCAGACTGAAAAGTGAGGAAGGAATAGGAAGTACATTCACGATAGTGATGAAGACCAATGGCGTATCGGCCCCGGTTGCAGCAGGCGGGGAAGAAGAACCTTCATTTATAAAAGAAGAAGCACTGCCTGTTCCCATTCCGGAGCAGCCGGCTGCAGCGACAGACCAGATAGAAGATGACCGGGAAGGGCTCAGTAAGCAGGACAAGCTGGTATTGATCATAGAAGATGACGTCAATTTTGCAATGATCCTGCGGGATTTTGCCCGTGAGAAGGGATATAAGACCATTGTGGCGCTGAATGGCAACGATGGCTTATTCTTTGCCCGTAAATACCTGCCGGCGGCCATACTGCTGGACATGAACCTGCCGTTGATAGATGGGAACAGTATCCTGAAAATCCTGAAGAGCAATGAAGATCTTAAACATATATTGGTACACGTGATCTCCGCAGGAGAAATATCGATCCAGGTGAGGGATAGGGTGGAAGGCTATACGCAGAAGCCATTGCAGGTGACTGATATGGAGTCGGTATTTTCAGGTATCAGTGAGCAGTTGCAATCCCGTTTTAAGAAGGTGCTGGTAGTATCTGACGGAGTACTGTTGCGTCATCCGTCATTGCAGTCGCTCAGCGATGAAAGGCTGCTACAGACACAATACAGTCATGTGGAAGATCATGAAGCAGCCGCCAGCGAGCTATCAGAGAAAAGTTATGATGCCGTGATACTGGATGCAGGGACGGATATTGAGGCAGGGATCGGAAAACTGAACAGGCTCAGGCAGCTGGCAGGCAACAAAGGCATGCCTATAATTGTATATCTTGATCATGATATCTCAGAAGCAGATGAACTGAAGCTGAAAAAAGAGGCAGCAGCTATTGTGAGGAACTCTACGTTTTCTACCGACAGGCTGATGGACGAGCTGGAACTCTTTTTGTATAAGCTGAAGGAGGTAGCTCCAAAACAGGCAAGCATAATAGAAGTATCTGAAAAAAATCTGTCCGGGCAGAAGGTACTGTTGGCAGATGATGATATGCGGAATGTCTTTTCTATCAGTGCGCTACTGGAAGAGCAGGGTATGGAGGTCATCACGGCCGCGGATGGAAAGGAAGCGCTTGACAAACTGGAGCAGCATAAGGACATACGGCTGGTGCTAATGGATATCATGATGCCGGAGATGGATGGCTATGAGGCTATGCGGCGTATCAGGGCCGATATGCGTCATAAACACCTGCCGGTAATAGCCCTGACAGCGAAAGCGATGGCCGGCGACAGGGAGAAATGTATTGCAGCGGGGGCTTCCGATTATATTGCAAAACCAATAGATAGCAGCAAGCTTTTGTCTTTAATGCGTGTATGGATGGTGTAAAACCTTATTGTTTCTTATGAAGGAGGTCATCTCAAATGCAGATTTCCTGGATATTATCAACATTGTCAAGTTACAATACGGTTATGACTTCACCGGCTATGCACAAGCGTCTGTTAAGCGGCGCTTGCTCCGCTTCATGGGACATATGCGGCTGGATACCGCTTTTGAGCTGAAACACAGGTTGGTCAATGATCAGGATGTTTTTTCCCGGTTGATGCAGTACATTACGGTGAATGTAACCGAAATGTTTAGGGATCCCGGATTTTACAGGTCTTTACGGGAACAGGTGATACCTAAACTTGCTGCTTACCCCAATATTAAAATATGGCATGCGGGTTGTTCCACGGGAGAAGAAGTGTTTTCAATGGCGATACTGTTACAGGAAGCAGGATTGTTAAGCAGGACGAAGATCTACGCAACAGATCTGAACCCTTCTAACCTGGAACGGGCTGCGGCGGGGATCCTACCCCTGGACAACATGAAGGATTTTACACAGAATTATATACAGTCCGGTGGTCTGGCGGACTTTTCCAATTACTATACGGCCCGGTATGACAATGTGCTTATTAAGAAAGAATTGCGACGGCATATTGCCTTCTTTCAGCATAATCTGGTGACAGATACGGTCTTTAATGAGTTCCAGCTGATTTGCTGCAGGAATGTGTTTATCTATTTCAACAGGGATCTTCAGAACTCGGTATTGCGCCTGTTCTTTGACAGTCTGTCCTCAAGAGGATATCTGGCAATGGGACTCAAAGAGACAATGCGTTTTGCAGACATTCATGGCAAATTTGAGACAGTGCATGCATATCATAAGATCTACCGGCGCAAAGAATAGCAGGCATTATTATTGACAGTCACTTTATGAAGAACAGATTTGACGTTATTACCATTGGAGGCTCCGCCGGCAGTCTGCTTGTACTGACTGACATCCTGGATATCGTGCCTCATCATCTTGCTGCTCCTGTGATCATTGTATTGCATCGTCTTCGTAATGTACAGAGTGAAATGGGGCGTTTATTGTCCAGCAAAAGAAGGATCATCGAGCCGGAAGATAAAGAGCCTGTGAGGGAGCACAGTATTTATCTCGCCCCGCAGAACTATCATCTGATGGTGGAAGCAGAGAAAACTTTCATGCTGGATTATTCCGAGCTGGTGAATTATAGCCGTCCGTCCATTGATATGACTTTTAGTAGTATCGCCGATGTTTATGGTGCGAGGGCATTGGGTATTTTGCTGAGCGGCGCTAATAAGGATGGCGCCGCCGGCTTGTGTCAGATCATTGCTGCGGGAGGCGTGGGTATTGTTCAGGATCCGCAGACAGCTGCATTCGAAGCTATGCCGCAATCAGCCATTGCAATGTGTGATGGTGTTCAGATATTGTCTATTGAAGATATTAAGAAAATAATTATCGGTGAAACGTAAATGTGGATTGTTTCGTATATACCTTCAGCGTAGCCGTTAAAAGAGTTAGAGATGACTAAGAAATTTACGATTCTGTTAGTAGATGACCGGATGGAGAACCTGCTATCATTGGAACAGATGCTGCTTGCTGAAAACAGGGTATTTCTGCATGCCGCTTCCGGGAATGAAGCATTAAAACAGGTATTAAGGAATGACGATATCGGGCTGATCATGCTGGATGTGCAAATGCCTGATATGGATGGATTTGAAGTAGCGCGGCTGTTAAAGGCAAATCCTAAAACCCGGGATATTTCCATCATTTTTGTAACTGCCATCAACAAAGACGAATATCATGTGCTCAAAGGGTTTGAGAAAGGTGCGGTGGATTATTTGTACAAACCTTTGGACATCAATATGACACGTGCCAAGGTGGATGTGTTTGAGCGCCTCTATCTTTATCAACTTGAGTTAAGGCAGGCTTTAAAAGATAAGGAGCTGATCAACGGTCAGCTCGAGCGGTTTATGCATGTGGTAGCGCATGACCTGAAATCGCCGCTTTCCGGTATAACGGGCTTGCTGATGCTGATGAAGGAAGAGGAAGAGATCAGTAAGTCGGCTTTCCTGACCGAATATACGAATATGGCTATCAATGCCACATCCCAACTGGCGGATATGATCACAGCTATCCTGGATTATAGCCGGGAGCACCAGTTCCGGCATATTGAGGAAGATGTGGATGTGGGGGAGTTGTTGCAGCAGCTGATCAAATTATTGTTTCCTCCTGCACATATCAAGATAGAGATAGCGGAGGGGCTGCCGATGATCCATACCAGCAGGCAGAAACTGCAGCAAGTATTCCAGAATCTGCTGACGAATGCTATTAAATATGGCGACAAGCCGGTAGGTGAGATTGCTATCGGGGGAAGGCCAGACGGGGAGTTCTATGAATTTTTTGTTAAGGATAATGGCCCCGGCATTGAGGAAAAAGACAATGAACGCATTTTCCGCTTGTTTGAAAAGGTGGACAATGATGACGACAAAGGCACTGGTATAGGGCTGAACATCCTGAAATTGCTGGTAGAAACGCAGGGGGGAAAGGTGTGGGTAGAGTCGAAACCGGGGGAGGGGAGCATCTTTTATTTCCAGTGGAGGCGATAAAAAGCTATCAGGTAAGAAAAAAAAATCATAAATTAAATGTTGAATGATAGGAATAGCCAATTCAACATGTGTATGACAGATTTTTATTTATTTAAGGACAGGGACAATGAACAGTCGTCCGATACCGGTAAGGAGGAAGAAATAGTACATACCGGGTCAGGAGGAGCATTTGATGAAACAGAGTCGGCCACTGATGAAGCAGAGTGGGAATTAAGTGATGAGCAGCTGGATGAGCGCCTGGAAAATCATGAGGAAACCTCGAAAAAGCCTCCCGCTTACTAGGATCAGTAAAAGGATATACCGTTTACGGCAGGAATAAAAAAAACCGGCACTAAAGGAATAAAGTACCGGTATTTCATTTTGCATTGTTCGTAAACGAAGATGATAGTATTCGCTGGCGTTATTGCCTGGCGGTACTATTTAATATGTATAGTATCATTTTTATAGTAATAGTCTGCACCACGGATTACCTTCAGCATCTCCAGGAAGGCTTTGATCCCTTCTGGTCTTTTGATCAGCATAGTAAATGTCTTGTCAGCTACAGCAGGATGGTCTGTTATGATCTTTACGTCATACCATCTTTCCAGTATAGGAATTATCTCACTAAGCGGTGTTTCCCTGAAGTCATATTCTCCTTCCAGCCATGAAAGTACGTCGTTTTTGTCAAATGGATGCGTATTGATGCCATTTTGAGTAGTATATTCTGCCTGGAAACCTGGTTGAAGTACTACTTTCTGCTTGCCGGCCAGCACTTTCACTGCGCCCTGGACGAGGGATATAGCGGCTTTGCCCGGACTATATGTGTTAATATTAAATTCGGTACCCAATACCTGTATGGTGGCTTCAGGTGTGTGCACTGTGAAGGGTTGGCCTGCTGCTGCGGCTACTTTTACATAGGCTTCCCCGGTAAGGGATATTTCCCGGGAGCTGCCTGCAAATCCGAAGGGGAACTGCAGGGTACTGCCGGCATTCATCCGGATTTCTGTACCGTCAGAGAGCCTTATGGAATATTCTTTACCGTGTGGCACTATCAGTTTATTCAGTCCGCTGTTTTTCCTGTCTGCAATGAACGTGAGTGTGTTACGGTTATTATTGAGTGTAACCTGTCCATCCTCCGTTTTTTGATATTGTTCGCCGCCGGAGAGGTCGATAATCTGGCCATTCTGCAGTTCAAGATAAACACTTTTGGCGGGAATGTTCTTATGAACGGCAGACAGGACTTTAGAGGAATGGTTGGTTTTTGTGAATGCGTATATAAATATACCGACGCCGGTAAGGGCGGCCGCTGCGGCTGTGATCCATTTTCCGGTGGAGAAGGCTGGCCTGGGCTGCAGGGAAAATACCCTGTCTTTTACACCGGCCATGATGTCGGTAGCGGAGATACTGTCAAAATCTGCCCTGCGCTTTTCATGCAGGAGGTAATATTCCTGAAGGTGTTTCCACGCCTCGTTTACCTCAGGGTCTCCCTCAATTAATGCATCGATCTCCTCCTGCTGATCTTTACTCAGACCGCCCGTCAGCTTAAGCATTAATAACTCATGTATGTCAGATCTACTCTCCATGTACTTCTCATTGTGACAATACTGGTATAAAAGCTTTAGTGCTTACAGGATCTTTTTCAGTTTCTCCTGCAGCTTTTTACAGGCAGTATAGATGTGGACATTGACGGTATTGATAGAGAGGCCCATGTCGAGGGCTACTTCTTTTCTCTTTTTACCTTCAATGAAGACCTGTTTAAAGATGTTGGACGACTGCAGAGGAAGCGTTTTGATCGCAGCAGAGATGGTGCGTTTCAGTTCTTCATTCTCTATACTGGATTCTGCTTTGGTAGCAAAATCCTGGGAGAATGACCATGCATCTTTTTTACACTCTTCCGTATCTCTCGTTTTTATAAAGCGGTAGCATTTATAACGGAGTGATTGGAACAGGTAGGACCGTACACTGGTTTGTACATTTGACAGAGAGCGCTTTTCCCATATTTCTATGATCAGCTCCTGAACAATGTCCTTGGCGTCCTGGCTATCATTTAATAGCCGGTAGGCTTCCGCCCAAAGAGCCTTTGCATGGTTCTGAAATATATTTTCGTATGTAACATTATCGTCTGCAAGAGGCAGATCGTTAGTATTCGCATGACGCATTATATAAACCCTTTACTATTTACGAATGTTATGCTAATCCCCCGGTAACAGATACAGTTTGTTTTTTCATTAAGAAAGTGGGGCGAAAGTACTAAAGACATAAATGTTATTTTGAAATTAACTTATGGGTACTCATGTTAACGATTTGTGAATGTGTCTTTGAGATAAGTACGTAAACAATGCTACTGTGCTGTAAATGCTTGTCTTTTAGGTCCTTGCGTGCGCGTTAGATTCGTGGATGTCTTTTATTGAGATTGTTATGGCACTGAGTACATATACGCTAAAAAAAGAGTAGCGGTTTTCTCATTTTAAAAAAAAGCTTTCCGGCTCGCTAAAGCTTTTTTGGATAAGATGTCACTGTAGAGTTACAATACTATACGCGTTAGTCAGTTTCAGGCATTGTGCAATTGTAGTAAACGTTTTATTGAACACTATAATTACTGATGATTATGTCTCACCGTCGTCGGGACCATAAAAGGTATGGTCTCTGGGTCATTGTTTTGCTCATTTTTCCTTATACTGTTTTTCCTGTCCGGGCCCAGGACAAAAGCATTCAGCGAAAAATATCCCTGCAATACGAGAACATCAGCCTTGCTGATCTTTTCAATATCATAAGCCGCGAGACAGGGTATACTTTCTTCTACAATAATCAGACTGTTAATGACCGTATCAAAGTAACTGTGCATGAGCGCAATGTGCCGTTGACACAGGTGCTGGAGAGATTGCTGGGATCCAGGGGATATGACTGGGAAGTGCGTACGAACAGGATCGGTGTTTTCAGAAAAGAGGAAACAACGGATGTGGAAACGCCTGCAAAGAAAAAGGAAGAACCGATCATTCGCGGAATAGTTACCATGCCCGATGGCACACCGCTGGATGGTGCTACTATAAATATACCAGGTGCCGGTAAGGCAGGAACAAGAACAAATGAAAAAGGTTCCTTTTTTTTGAATAATACCGGAGCTGATAGTCTTATCAGGATCAGCTATACAGGTTTTAAAACGCAGGATATCAGGATAAAACCTACTGCTGTTCTTCGTGTTGTACTGGAACCTGTGATCACAGATCTGGCCGTAGTGGCGGTTAGGAGCAATGGTTATCAGAAGATACCTGCTGAAAGGGCAACAGGTTCTTTTGTGCAGATGAATAACCAGTTGCTGAACCGCAGAGTAGGACCAACTATACTTGAGCGGCTGGAAGATGTTGCCAGCGGCGTGTTATTCCCCAATAAGAATATTCCGCCTTATTCGAATGAAGCTTACATTTCCATACGTGGGAGAAGCACTATTCTTGCTAATGCCCAACCCTTAATAGTAGTAGATAATTTTCCTTTCACCGGCGATATTAATCTGCTGAACCCTAATGACGTTGAAAATGTCACGATCCTTAAAGATGCAGCTGCAGCCTCCATCTGGGGCGCTTTTTCAGGTAATGGGGTGATTGTTATTACCACAAAAAAAGGTAAACTGCATCAACCATTAAAAGTGGAAGCAAATACAAATATTACCGTAGGTGCAAAGCCAGATCTTTTTTATAATCCTGCCTTTCTCGGATCCAGTGAATTTATTGATGTAGAAAAGTATTTGTTTGACAAGGGTTTTTATGATGCGGATCTTTCCAATAATTATAACTATCCCGTTGTATCCCCTGTTGTTGAGCTGCTGGATAAAAAGAGAAGTGGGCTGATCGCTGCATCTGAAGCAGATGCGGCAATTGATCAGCTAAGGAAGAATGATATCAGGAAGGATTATAAAAAATACTTTTACAGGAATAGTGTCAGTCAGCAATATGCGGTGAATATCAGTAGTGGAGGGGATAAGTCGGCATATCTGTTATCAGTGGGATATGACAGGATACTGAGTAATAAGGTAACAGATGCGACTAGCCGCTTCACGATTAATAATTACAGTACATTCCATTTATGGGATAGGGTAGAGTTGTCTTCAGGGGTTTCGTTTGTATTGAATAAAGCAAATATGGATATCGGCAATATTCCTATTACCCCGGGCGGAGGGAAAAACGTTTATTATCCATATGCACAACTGGCAGATGCTTATGGTAATACCTTACCATTGCCTAAAGATTACCGGTACAGCTTTATCAGTCAGCTGGAGGGGGACGGGCTATTGGATTGGACCTACAGGCCATTGGATGAATTGAAGACGATTGATAATGTAGAAAGAAGATATCACATCAGGTTTAATCCCGGTATAAAAATAAATATTGTCAAAGGATTAAATGCGGAAATAAGACATCAGTTCGAGAAGCAGATAGGGAAGGCGGAATACTATTATAGCACTGAGACATATTATACCCGGAACCTGATCAATCTGTTCACGCAGGTTGATGCAAATGGTGTAACACACCCTTTACCTATTGCTGGTATTTTTGAAGAAGGTAATAAGGAACTTACCAGCAACAACTACAGGGCGCAGCT
Source organism: Chitinophaga sp. CF418 (assembly GCF_900142925.1). Lineage (GTDB taxonomy): Bacteria > Bacteroidota > Bacteroidia > Chitinophagales > Chitinophagaceae > Chitinophaga. The sequence continues at coordinate 33,316 of NZ_FRCN01000001.1, read as the reverse complement.
GAATTTCAACAGGACCTTTGCCGGGAGACATAATATTGCCGCTATTGCAGGTTTTGAACAAAGGGAAACAGTTACAAAGGAAAACAGTTATACTTTTTATGGGTATAACAAAGAGAATCTTTCGTACAATAGTCAGATTGATTACAACAGATATTATGACGCTTATCGGTACCTCGGTGCAGGGGGATATATTCCTGGTGGAGGCTTAGTGACCCGTTATAGCAATGAATTCATTTCTTATTTTGTTAATGCCGCTTACACACTGAATGAAAAATATATTGCCTCAGCCAGTATGCGTCTTGATCAGAGCAATATCTGGGGGGTAAATACCAACCAGAAAGGAGTGCCTTTGTGGTCTGCAGGGGTGGGATGGGAGTTAAGCAGGGAACCATTCTACAAATCTGACTGGCTGCCATATCTTAAAATAAGAGGAACATATGGATACAATGGGAATCTTGATCCAGGCACTTTCGGGCAATTGGCAATAATATACCGGAACGTGAATAACATAACGGGGCTACCGCAAGCGGGTATCGTTAATCGCCCCAACTCAAGGCTGAGATGGGAAAAGATCGGAACTCTCAATATTGGAGTGGACTTTGAAACGAAGAACAAGATACTGGGTGGTAGTATTGAATATTATCGAAAGAAGGGAGATGACCTGATAGGAGAACAATCTATTGCGCTGCAAGCCGGAACGACAATGTTCAAAGGGAATTTTGCTGATATGAGCGGGGGTGGGGTGGATGCCAGTCTGACTTCCTATAATATAAACAGAAGGGTTAGCTGGACAACAGATTTTTTGTTTAGTTATAATTGGGATAAGATAACAGGCTATAGCTATTTTAAAGGAATAAGAGGAGTCGTTTTAGGTGGTGATGGAACAATGTCTGCTTTATTCCCATTTGTTGGCAAACCCGTTTATGGTGTTTACAGTTATAAATCGGCGGGGCTGGACCCCGAAAATGGGGATCCACAAGGCTATATAGCCGGGAAGGTGAGCAAAGATTATAATGCTATACTAGGTAGTGAAGATGAGAGTAATATTCTTTATCATGGCCCGGCACGTCCTACAATCTTTGGTGCATTGCGTAATACGGTTTCATACCGGCATATCACTTTGTCGGTTAACCTTGCTTATAAGCTGAGATATTATTTCAGACGATCTTCGGTCATGTACAACAGTTTGTTTAGCAACTGGTCGGGAGGGCATAAAGATTACTTATCCCGTTGGCAGCAACCGGGAGATGAGTTGCATACAAATGTGCCTTCTCTGAGTTATCCCGGAGATTCCAACAGAGAATACTTTTATCAATATTCAAGTGTACTTGTTGAAAAGGGAGATCATATACGTTTGCAGGATTTGAGAGTTGCTTATTCATTCGCCCCGTCGCTGCTAAGTAAAGCCGGCGTCAAGGATATACAGCTGTACTTCTATGCCAATAATGTCGGCATTATCTGGAAAGCTAATAAGGCCGGGCTGGACCCTGATTATGTGATGGGGTATCCGGCACCCAGGACCTTTTCCCTGGGATGTAATGCAAAGTTCTAACCGTTAATGAGTTTAATATGACAAAGCGTATATTTCTCCTGGCTGCCATCATTTTATTATCAGCATGTACTAAAAAGCTGGATATAAAGCCGGACCAGTCTTTGATTGTCCCTCAAACGGTGGCTGATTTTCAGGCAATGATGGACTTTACAGATATACTTAATGCTTATATTCCTTCGTATGGAGAGGTAGGGGCGGATAATTATTATATAACAGATGCCCGTTATAATGGACTTGCATTAACTGGTGAGCGAAATGCCTACATATGGGGAAAGGATATTTTTCCAGCGAAAGAAAATGCGACGGACTGGGCTAACGGTTATGTAAGAGTGAACTATTGTAACCTCGTGTTGGAGGGGCTTGAGAAGCTTTCTGCCGGTACGGGTTCCCCCGCATATAATAATGTAAAAGGTGCGGCCTTGTTTTTCCGGGCATTATCTTTCTACTCCTTAGCCGGAGAATTCAGCAAACCATACGATAGCATTACCGCTGCTACTGATCTGGGTATTCCATTAAGACTAAAATCGGACATGCAGATAATTTACCAGCGCGCAAGTGTGAAAGCTACCTATGAACAGGTGTTGTCAGATCTTGCTGTTGCCGCGGAACTTTTGCCGGATATAACTACATTTAAGACCCGTCCGTCCAAAGCCGGGGTATATGGTTTGTTGGCAAGGATCCATCTTGATTTGAAAAATTATCAGGAAGCACTGGATTATGCAAACCTGTCGTTAGCAATTTATCATAATTTACTGGACTATAATACGCAGGATCCCGCTAGTAGTTTGCCTTTCGATGGGTTCAATGATGACGTATTGTTCTACGCGAAACTTTCTGGTAGTGGGTTGATTCGAATGGCCACTATGATTGTTGATTCTGTGTTGTATAAACAATATCAGGATAATGACCTTAGAAAGGTCCTTTTTTTCAAAGACGGAACAGGTGGTACAAAATTATTTAAGGGCACTTACAGTGGAAATAACACGCAGTATTTTGGAGGAATAGGTGTTGATGAGATGTACATCACCCGGGCGGAATGTTATGCCAGGAAGGGGGATGCTGCGCATGCCATGGAAGATCTGAATACCTTGCTAAAGACAAGATGGAAGTCAGGCACCTATACAGATATGACAGCGGCAGATGCGGACGATGCATTGAAAAAGGTATTAGCGGAAAGAAGAAAGGAACTATTATTCAGAGGGCTTCGTTGGGTTGACCTGAGGCGATTGAATAAGGATGCCCGTTTTGCTAAAACGCTTACAAGGATAGTTAATGGCGCTGTTTATCAATTGCCTCCCAATGACGTGCGTTATGTATATCCCATCCCTGAAGGTGAAATAATTTATAGTGGTATAGAACAGAATGCCAGATAAGAGAGATATGCTTAAATATTTACTGATATCATTTTTTATCTTTTTATGGTGTTTGCCATTGCCGGCTCAGGAAAAGGAGCCTTTTGAAAGTTATAAAGCAATATACGCACCGCTGAGCATTGGTGCAGTCGTCCCGGATTATAAACTGCAGCAGGTACTGAATTATAAGAAGAAGGAAATCAGTTTATCAGAATTCAGTGACAAGGCCTTATTGATTGATTTCTGGGCTATATTCTGTCAGCCTTGCCTGGCGCAGTTCCCAAAATTACAACGCATACAGGAAAAATATAAAAAGGAGCTTCAGGTAATTACCGTTACAAGTGATAGCCTGGAGAAGGTCACCAATTTATTTGAGGATATCCGGTACCAGGGTTTTAACTTATTGACAGTTGCCCGGGGTGTTGACAACAATGTGAATGATAGTTTGTTTTTTGTATTTCCTCACAAATATATTCCGCACTATATCTGGATAGGTAAAGATAGAATAGTAAAAGCTATTACGGGATATGAAGCTTTGAACAATGATAATATTGCATTGTTAATCGGTGGTGGATCGCTGGCTGCGATAAATAAGGAAGTGAATATTTTTTCCCATGAACATCCCGCTATATACTCTTATCAGGAGGCTGATATTGCGGAGAAAATGATGTTGAATGATTCCATAAAAGGATTGATCGGATATTCTATGCTAAGTGGTTATAACAGGAAGTACCCTCCTAGTTCAGCGACAGACTATACCGGCATATACGCAGAAAGAAGGATCCGTACATGGAACCTGCCACTGGGAACGATGATGCGGCTCGCATATGGGAAAATAGGTAAGGAAATATGGGAACAGGAGTTAGTGCCTGTGCCAAGAGTTTTTTTTAGTGTCAGAGATACAGCGATATTGCATAAGTTGACGGTAGACTTTAAACAACCACCTGACACAACCGCAGATATGTATTGTTATGATTTGATTGTTCCCGGAAAGGGCCGGCGGCTGTTGATGGAAAGAATGAAAGAAGATCTTTACAGGTATTTTGGTGTCAGCGGGAAATTTGTTAAGCGGAAAGTATGGTGTTACATTCTCTCTTTAGTAGATAGTAGCAGGCTTAGAACAAAAGGAGGAGACCCGTATGTACGTGGCAATATGTATTATTTAAAATTACAGAATGCGGATTTTTTCTTGTTGACTGAGCATATCAGAGCATATAATGAGGGTAGCAAAACGACACCCTATAAAGGGCTGGAATCTGCTATCATAGTGGATGAAACCAATTTTTCATCCAGGGTGGATATAAATGTAACAGCCAGGATAAATGATATTTCTTCACTGAAGAGGGAATTAAGCAAATATGGGCTCGCGCTCCTTGAGGGGGAACGATTGGTTGATGTTTTATTGATAGAAGATCAATAATGATAAGCGTCGTACTGTGATAACTATGGCATCGTGCCAAAGATCGTTACCATGGCTGAAGGATTTCTCCTGATGGAAACAGAGGTTCCGCTCTGGGTTTGGATCACATACTGGGAGGAGCTACCCGCGGCAATATAACAACATGGAATAGAGGGAGAATATTCGCATTCTCCGTTTATACTTGGGCCGGTAGCACTGGGTATTGTACTGCATACGCTAAGCATGTTCGCTTGAATACCTGTGGCAAATGCACTGGCAGCACTTAGCAATAAAACCACTAGAACATGGTTTATTCTCAGATGTTTCATTTTTAGCTAGTATTTTTTCTGACACGATATTTCTAACGTGCAGATTTTACGATGAATTTGAAGTAAGTTTTATCCATTCGGACACGCATCATATTGCCATTCGGCATTCTCATTTGCTCAGGCCGGGAAACTTATAAAGGGCAAGGTGGTTAGTATATGTAGCTAGTATTTTACTGTCAAATATACGAAACGATTTCAGGTGTTGATTGTGAGGGACCGGAATGTAAAAACTTTCCAGATAGTTGTCCGTATTAGTGCTATAAATATCAATAACAGTTTCTGATTGATCCGTCAGTAAGGTTTCGTTATCCGCTTTGATTAAACTGTTAATATACAAGCGGCCCCCGTGCAGCTGACTTAAATAGTTAATGAGCATGCGGGTGCCATTGGGTTTGTACAGTATGTCGCTGCTGCCAGTCTTAATCATGCTGAGATACTGGATCTGGCTTTGCGTAAAGGTATCGATAGTATGATTGGAACTTATTGCATGGAAGGCGGTGTCGAAGACGGCGATACGGTTATTGTAATGATGAATGAAATAACAGGAGGCATTCCGGTCATTATAGAGCAGTATACCGCTGGATGAAAGATCCTCTGTGAGCAGCTCCGTTTTGGTAAGCTGTTTTGTATAAACATTGAGTTTGCAGAATGACTGATCTGTTGAATTGCCAGTGAAATATTTCAGTATAAAAGTCGAGTCGGAGATCTGCACTGCATTACTGTAGTTAGAAGGTGTGTGAATAACTGTATGCCTGCCGCTTTGTAAATTATACACAAATATTGCCGCCATATTATAAGCGAAAATAAAAGCTTCAGGATACCTGACATGCGTACTGAAAGCATTGGCCAGTTGATGGCCGACAGCGCTGTCTATCGAAAGTGAAATTGTTGCTATGGTACTGAATGCAGTATCTGTATAAGCGATTATGTGGGGATCGTCACTATGAAAATAGATATTACTATTGTTGTAGCCTGCAAGATAGAGAGGATACTCCATTGTTATTTTTTTTATCAGCTGTAAATGGTTCCCGGAGCGAAATGTCCTGTTGAAACCATGTTTTTTTTCGTATGGCTGACGGGAAGTACGAACGATTGTAAATATGAAACCCAGTACCACTATCGTGGTAAGTAATACAATAAATATTCTAGTTGTCATAGGAGTTGTGTCTTTAACTGAAGATGGATTATACTTTGGACTTAAAGGGAAATGTAAATATGCCTGTAAGTGCAAGCAAAGTGAAGGTGATATTGAATACGAGGTGTTGTTCCCAGTTCATCCGCGATAATATACCTCCGCAGGAGCAGGGAATAAAGTAACTGTAATGCAGGATAGCATAAATGTATACCGTAAATAAGAGCATCAATCCGTAGGAAAGATAAAACCCTTTCAGTCTCGTTGCCGGAAATATGAGCAGGGCAGTGGTGATTAACTCGGTGGCCGGAATGGACCATGCAATGATACCGGAATAACCGGTAGTAAAGGGGGATTGGTCAAGCTGAGACCTAAAGGTGTTATACTGTAGCAGTTTACTGATACTGGCATAAGTAAACAAAATTGTCAGCAGGACCGCTGGCAATTCAAGCAGTGATTTTTTTAACATAGCTAGTCGATGTTTTGTCGTAATTGGTATTTAATGTTCCTCAGAGCCGTGCTTAACGGCGGGTCAACGAATCATTTTTCCGGTAGCTTTTCATAGTGCTCACGCTTTCCTCCATATTGACTACAGTTGCCATACGGCCACCATGAATGGAGGTAGCTTGCTTCTGTTTTGTAGAGGCGCGTGTGGATTTTAAGATGGGTTTTGAAAACAGGTGTACTTACTGTTGGAACTCCTGCGGAACTACCTTTAGGGTTTTTACCTTTCCGGGCAACAGGTATGTGGATAAGCGACGGCATGGGTTGTGTATTAATGGTGAAAGATTTCGGGGAATATGTGGTTTATGGGTTATTACAGAGGTTTGTCACGGCGTAACTATATTATGTTACAATTCGATACACGGACGAATATAGAAAAATTTTGCGGTAAATGATAGTGGATACCCCGGTCATCACAGAAATTCATACTTGCAAAATCATTTTTATATCTTGGCGTTTAGTATTCAATTTTAACCATAAATGGAGCAGAAAAAGAATCAATCCAGAAGGTCTTTCCTAAGGAACAGTCTTGGTACAGTGGCGGCTTTTACCATTGTACCCCGTCATGTATTGGGCCGCGGCTACCTGGCTCCCAGCGATCAGCTGACCAAAGGAGTGATCGGCACCGGAGGGATGGGAAAAGAACATTTCGGATATGGCGGTACGAGGGTGGTGGCCATCTGTGATGTGGACAAGCTGCATCTGCAGGAGGCGATGCAGTTGCTGGGAGAGGGTGTGAAAACTTTTGACGATTACCGGGAACTGATACAGCTGCCGGAAGTGGATATTGTGCATATTGCTACTCCGCCGCACTGGCATGGAACAATCGCCATAGAGGCAGCCCGCGCCGGCAAGGATATCTGGTGTGAGAAGCCGATGACGCGTACTATTGGTGAAGGAAAAAGAGTGATGGAGGCTGTACAGCAATTCGGGAGGATGTTCCGTCTGAATACCTGGTTCCGTTTTACGGATAATTTCTATGGAATGAATACGCCTGTGAAGCCCATCAAAAAGCTTGTAAGTGCAAGACTGCTTGGATGGCCGCTGACGGTGACGCTGAGCCGTCATACAGGGTTCGACTGGAAGCAGCACTGGACAGGGAAGACCGATCTTCCTGTCACACCAGTACCACCAGAGCTGAATTATGACCGTTGGTTGGGGCCTGCGCCTTATAAACCCTATCATCCTCACAGGGTACACCAGACCTTCAGGGGCTACTGGGATTATGACGGAGGTGGTTTGGGAGATATGGGACAACATTACCTGGACCCTGTGCAATATATACTGGGGAAAGATGACACCAGTCCTGTATCTGTGGAAGTAGAGGCGCCGCAGCAGCATCCTGATGCAGTGGGTACCTGGTCGCGTATCATCTATACCTACAAAGATGGTTGCCGTATCATTCTCGATGGGGAAGGAAGGGATGAAAAGGCGGCATTTATTGCAGGACCGGCAGGGAAGTTATATCCCGGTTTCCGGTCTGATATACCTGACCTGGAGAAAAAGCTGGCAGCTTACCCCGATCCGCCTCCACAGGTAACAGATTTTATTACATCTGTAAGGGACAGGCGAAAGTTTGCACTGAATGAAGAAAATGGTCATCGTTCCTGTACACTGGTGAATATGGGAAAGATCGCATTGCAGCTTGGGCGTTCTCTTGCATTTGATCCTGAAAAACAATTATTCCTGCATGACGATGGCGCCAATAGTTTAATTGATCCGCCGGCACGTACGTTCTGGTCATAGCAGGTTTGATATATGAACATGATGAAAAAGTTACTATCCATAATTTTCCTGCTGGTTTGCATCAATGTGAATGCACAACAAGTGCAGCCTCCTTATGCAGCCAGGATCAACCGTATTCTGAAGCAACTGCCGGCAGGTAACCAACAGCAGCTGGACAGCTGTATGATGCAGATAAAAGCTTTAGGAGCAGCGGGACTGACTGAAATGGCAGTCATGTTGCATGCTCCGGGTAAAGGCGATAACACCCGCTTGCAATATGCATTGTCAGGATATGCCACCTATATATCAGCTGCCTCCCGGGAAGAAATGCGTAAAACGGCTATACTGGCCTGGTCAAAAGCGCTGAAATTAACGACGCAGCCAGAGAGCAAAATATTCCTGATCGATCAGCTGCAGCTGTTTGGTGATAAAAGTGTAGTGCCGGTATTAAAGCAATATTTATTGCAGCCACGTTTTTGTGATCCTGCTGTTCGTGTATTGATGCAGATAGGTGGTTCCGAAGCATTGATAGCGATGGAAGCTGCGTTGGAAAAAGCGCAGGGTACGTGTGAGATCAGCCTGATAAAAGCATTGGGAGATTTACGGTATCTGGCTGCAGAAAACGGCATTATTAAAAGAGCACAATCTGAGAATCCTGTACTGAGAAGAACTGCTTTGTTTGCATTGGCGAATATAGTAGGAGGAGACAGTGGTCCTATACTGGAAGCCGCTGCAGAGAAGGTGGGATACGGATATGATATAACAGGAGCAACAGCAGCTTATTTATTGTTCGTCGCAAATCTGGGGCATCAGTGGCCTACAGCTCCCGCTATGACTGCGGCTACTAACATATTGAGAAAATGTAAGGGAGATAGCCTGGAGCACGTCCGTATTGCTGCTTTAAAAATAGTTGCAGATATACTGGATTACGATGCCAACAATACATTGATGCTGGCGGCAGACAGTAAAGATCGTGAGTATAGTGCTGCTGCGCTGGCATTGGCTGTGAAGATTATGAACGCTGCAAATGCAGAGAGCTGGATACAGAAAGCAGAGCGTGTTGATGCCGGCAAAAAGGCCGCAATTATTACAATGCTGGCAGACAGTAAGCAACGTGCTGCAATATCTTTATTTACAAAAGCGTTAAAAGATAGCGATCCACAGGTCAGAATGGCTGCGATCAATGCAGCGGGACAATTACAAAGTATAGAGATGATCAGCCCACTGCTGGTTGCAATGAAAACAGCAGATACTTCAACCGTAAAAGCAATAGGAGATGTTTTACTGACCATCAGGAGTAGCGAAGTGCCTGGCCATATTGCAGTAGCCATGCAGCATGCACCTCCATCTGTACAGGTTATCCTCTTACAGTTACTGGCGCAAAAACAGGCGGCAGGACAGGAGCGCTTTATACGACTGCTGCTAAACAACCCTGATCCGGCAGTTGCACAGGCCGCAAAGTCAACACTGTCGGCTATTGGATTGTAAAAAACGTTTGTGGCATCCTATTTGATATTTAAATCATATCTAATAACTGTTTATAATATCAATCTATATTAAATCACTATCAATCGGCTCTATTATGAAATCACTCTTGCTTCTGCCCATGCTGATGCTGGGGATATTATTCACTAGCTGTAAAAAGGAAGAAATTATTCAACAGGAAGTAGTCCAGCCTAACCGCACTATCCTTTTTGAAGTGAAATCCACAGCATGGAAATATGACTCACAAACCAAAACCTATTTTGCAGAGCTTCCAATCGACGAAATAGATAATGACGTAAACCAAAATAGTGGCATACTGGTATACATATCTTCGGATAAAGTAACCTATGAAGCTATTCCTGATGTGTTCAATGGCTCTACTTTCGTATACAGCTATACCACAGGTAGCCTGTTCCTCGAAGTGCAGGGAGCTGATGGATCTACCATTAATCCCCCTTCGAATACAATCTATGCGAAGGTTGTACTTGTAGATTCGGATCCTATTCCATAATAAATAGTAGTTTATAAAAAGGGGGAAGGTGATCATATCACTTTTCCCCTTTTTTTATGCCCCGCCGGTAGGTAACCTTTAGGTAAGCGGTATACTTGCGGAAAGCAGGGGCTTTCTGCTTGTTCGTTGCAGTATCTTTGCCATGGTTTATTTATGCACTTAAATGCATAGTATAACAGTTGTAGGTTTAAACAGTTGCTGGTTTAGTCTTATACCGGCATTTTTTTTAATATCCTCCTTGCCCTGATAGGGAATTCTCAATTAATGGTGCATTATTGCTCTTTGCTTTTTTCTGTTGCCGTCTATCCAATATTAGCCCTTATGTATTTTGATTTTGAACTTTCAACCTATATTTTTGTCTGATTAGTGAACAGGGGGATTCACTACCTATAAACTTTCATGCTTATTATGGTTCGGAAATTACTGAATGCAACAGGTCTTTTACTAGCACCTTTTTTACCGTTGGCCGCACAAAGCCAATATGAACTGAACAGTGGGTGGCAGTGTAACAATATTGCCAAGGTCACTGTGAAAGGAGAGGCGCTTTCTGCACCTTCCTACAAGCTTTCAGGCTGGCTGCCAGCCACTGTACCCGGTACGGTGCTGACTACGCTGCTCAACAATAAGTTGGTGCCTGATCCCTTCTATGGAATGAACAACCAGCAGATCCCGGATATTTATACCACGGGCAGAGATCATTACACCTATTGGTTTGTAAAAGATTTCACTGAACAGCATCCTGCTGCCGATGGGCAGGTCTGGTTGCATTTCAGGGGTGTAAATGATGGTTGTGATATTTACCTGAATGGTCACCGTCTGAATGCAAATACCCATTTTGGAACATATCTGCGTCATTCTTATAACATTACGCAATGGTTGTCCAAAGATGGTAAAAACCGCCTGGCAGTGGTGGTATATCCGCCTGCTGTAGTGGGAAATCCCAATGGTGGTCAGGGTGGTGACGGAACCATTGCGAAGAACGTTGGTCCTCAGTATACTGCAGGATGGGACTGGATCCAGCCAATGCGCGACCGTAACACCGGCATATGGGATAAGGTGACCATCGAGAAGACGGGCGCTGTGCGCATCAAAGATCCACAGATCATTACAAAAGTGCCTGGTGTAAGATTGCCGGAAGGCAAACAGGCTCCTGCCAATATCCTTGTTGCTGCTACACTGGAGAATGCAACAGCAAAAAGCGTAGAAGGTACGCTTCGTTATACACTGGCGGGCAATACTATTTCCCGGAAGGTGACACTGGCGCCCAATGCTACGACTACGGTACAGCTGCCGGACATGGAGCTGAAGCAACCAGCACTCTGGTGGCCAAGCGGTTATGGTCCTCAGCATATGTATAAACTCCAGCTGGAATTTGTGGATAATGCCGGTGTGGATGATACAGAGGATGTCAACTTTGGTGTAAGGGAAATTCAGACCTATTGGAACGCGCACACCAATAGCCGCGAAGTAGCTGTAAATGGCCAGAAGGTATTCATTAAAGGTGGTAACTGGATCACCTCCGACGCTATGTTCCGCTTCAGTAGGGAGCGCTACGATGCGGAAATACGTTTTCACAGGGATATGAACCTGAACCTGATCCGTATCTGGGGTGGAAGTCTGACCGAAAGACCAGAGTTCTACGAAGCCTGCGACAAATATGGCCTGCTGGTATTCCAGGACTTCTGGATGTCAGGCGATTGTAACGGCAGATGGGTAGACCCTATGAAGAAAGAAGATCAGTGGACGCGCCGCCGCTACCCTGATGATCATAACCTGTTCATTGAATCAGTGGCTGACCAGATAAAGATGTTGCGTAATCATGCTTCCCTCGCTTTCTGGTGCGGTGGCAATGAAATCACACCTCCGGTAGATATCCTGGCAGCTATTAAGGACTCCCTGCTGCCTTCACTGGATAATACCCGTTTCTTCTTCCATTATTCCAACACAGACAGTATGTCTTACAATACTTTAGGAGGTAATGGAGATGGTCCCTATAATATACAGCCACTGTCTGTTTTCTGGAATGAAAGAACATTTCCTTTTAACTCAGAAGTAGGATCTGTAGGCGTAGGCGACTATGAATCACTGGAGCGTTTCATTCCGGCAGCGAATATGAAAGCGCCGCAGAATGTAAAAGATGGAGTGGATTCCGTATGGGATTATCATAAATACATTCCTTACTTCGATTTTGTAGATCCGTATGGCAAACCCAAAGATGTAAAGGACTTCGCCAACAAAGCACAGCTGGTGAACTACGATCAGTACCGCGGCCTGATGGAAGGATTCAGTGCTCATATGTGGGACTGGTATACAGGGGTGATCATCTGGAAAACCCAGAACCCATGGACAGCTTTACGCGGACAGATGTATGACTACTACCTGGATCCTAATGCCTGTCTGTATGGTAACCGCACAGGGGCAGCTCCGCTGCACGTCATGTGTAATCCTGTAGATGGTAATATATATACTGTAAATAACACCTTTGGATACTATACTGACGTAATGCTGGAACTGAACGCCTACGATATGAAGGGGCAGAAAAAGCAGCTTACCCAGGTATTCACTGAGATCAGTCCAAAATCATTACAAAAATACCTTTCTGTAAAAGGAGCTATAGAAAGAATGGGTGCGAAGGAAGGGATGTTCCTGTCAGCCCGTTTAAGGGGCAAAGACCAGCAGATCCTTGACGATAACCTGTACTGGTTCCCCGACAGCACCGGTAACTACTCCGGATTGCAGAAAATGGAAGCGGCCAAAGTACAGATCGTGGCACAAAAGGCTGGCGCTGATAGTATTAGGGTAAAGATCAGCAATCCAGCCAACGGGCCGGTCGCTTTTTTCAACCGCGTATCGCTGGTGGATAGCAAAACAAAGAAGCGTATCCTGCCTGTTTTCTATAATGATAACTATGTATCCGTATTGCCTGGTGAAGAGAAGGTTGTGACTATCAGTGGCGAAGCGATCGGGAAAAGCAGTAATGCAGTTGTGACTGTTTCCGGATGGAATTTGTCAGAACAAACGATCAATATCGCTAAGTAAGCTTGATGACTTTTTAATGACTTTTTAAGATTTCAGGGGTCGGAAATAGCATTCCGGCCCTTTTTCATTTTTACCTGAAAATGGGTATTTTTTACCTTTTTTGACCGGGAATGAGTATTCCTGTCCACTAAAAGTGAAAAAAGTTTAGGAGCCTTTTTATGCTCGCAAGTCCTTGTTAATGATAGATATTACATGGTTTTTCTATCTGGTTCTCTGATATGGTCTTATTCTATTATTAATATAAAAAAATATTAATAAATAAACTATTTACTATATTTATAATCGGTTTACACCTATTCCAAGTATTATGCCAATAATGAGATTGTCGTTTTTATCTGATTTAGTAGATTTTTCCGGAATCCGGAACGTCAGGAGCTGGTCGGCCAATGGCAGGTGTATCCCTATGAAAGCATTTAAACGGAATCTTATTTCAAAATATTGTTTGAAATACTATCGTAATAATATTAAGAGTTTTGATGAATATTCAGCAATGCGGCAATATTTCTTATTAGTAATTATTGGTATCTCAGCGTTATTAGTTGGATGCGGTGGCGGAGGCGGTGGTAAAGAGACTACATGCCCTACGCAAAACGCCGTAATAAATTCTAACGCTCCTTTGGGCCAGAATGACGTCCTGAAATTATCTGTTTTCGGTATCGCTGAACCTAAAAGCTATACCTGGGAAGGACCAAACGGCTATGTATCTCATGAAAAAGCGCCTGAAATACCTAATCCCCCTAAAGGGAGCCAGGTATACACACTCAGTGTGGTAACCAATGGTGGATGCACCTATACAGTTACTTCAGGTTCTATCATTGTAACAGGTCCATGGAATCCCTGTGGTCTGGATAGTAACGTGTTAAAGATCAACCAGGTGACTCAGGTATCTTTCACCAGGGTGCAGGGAATGGTTTCCGGTTCTAACTACCTTATTCAGGCGGATAATGGTGGTCTGGCTTTAGCCAACTTTGAATTCCCCGGCAATCAGCCTCCTACTGAAGGGCAATATACTGTGGAAGCAGGTACAGGCGCTATAGGCGCTGGTAAAGCAAGGGTAGTTTTCAATGTAACCACGCAGTCGCCTTTTACCGCGACTCAAGGTACTGTATATGTGGCATTGAACGGTACAACCACAATGGTGAGCTTCTGTAATGTGCAATTCACTTCCACCAACAACGGAGCACAGAACACTACCGGTGGCGCCAACATTATGTGGAAGCCCTGATGACCTGATCCAAACGGGACATTATTTTATCTATAGCCAAATAATTGAGGGCATATTGCCAGGCATTCCTGGTGATATGCTCTTGTCTTTTATAAATTGCCAGACAGATACCTTCTTTCAAGGCATCTGTATTTTCCGCTTCTATTACAATTCCGATATTATTTTCCTTCACAAGTGAATACAAACTGGTATGTTCATTGGCTGTTACCAGTGCGAGGCCACCCACTGCCAGGATAGTGGTCAGTTTTGAAGGCATAACCAGATCGCCGGCACTGGCTTTCTGAATCACCAGGTGTACATCTGCCATATTCAGCAAACGGTTAAATCTGTCAAAAGGTTCCGGATCGCGGAAGTAGACGTTGTCCAACTGTGAAGTTACAGCCTGCTGCCGGAGTTGTTCCCGGTAGGGACCGGCACCGCATATCAGAAATTTTACGCGGGCATCCTTTTTCATGCTATCAGCTACCTGAAGGATCGCTTCCAGCCCCTGTTTCTCTCCGATAGCGCCGGCATATAATATCACTTTGTCAGTAGCTGAAAAGCCGTATTCGGTTTTAATCTGAGCCCTGTTTTCCAGTGGATGGAAAAACGTCACATCCACCCAGTTGGGGAGAAAAGATACTTCCTGTCCTATTTTCCCCTGTACCTTTTTCATCATGCCGTCAGAAATACTGCTGACAATATCCGCATGACGCAGTATAAATCTTTCCATACGGAACAATGATCTTATGAGAGAGGGAGAGGATATCATTTTCAGGTCGCGTGCGGCTTCGATCTGCAAATCCTGGATATGATAGAGAAACCTGGCTCCGCGAAGCTTTTTATAGAGCACCGCCAGTAATCCAAGATGAAAGGGCGGCGCTACCACCACTACTATGTCTATCTTACGGGTGAGCAGTTGTTGCAATAGTTTCATTGTCACAGACAGTCCAAAGGAGAAGTCCATCAACAATCTTTTTTTTCCTGTGGGCTGAGAGGGAATATATTGTGGACATCTGTAAACAGTAATATTGTTATTGTCTGCCACCTCTTTCCTGAACCAATACCGGCTTTTCTGATAAGGCGCCTGTACCTTCCACTGAGGATAGTGGGGGAACGATGTAATAACAGTACAATCATAGCCATTGTCCGCCAGCCATCTGATCATCTCGCCATTATATTTTCCAATTCCTGTGAGTTCAGGTGCATAGTTTCCACCTATCAATAGTAAACGTTTAAGCATATATCGCTATCAATAGGCGTTTTTGTCTCCTTTTATCATATTCATCAATGTCTGGAAAATGATCTGGCAATCCAGCCAGAAGCTATAGTTCTCTATATACCAGATATCCAGATCCACACGTTTCTGCATCTGCCCGGAAAAACGGGTTTCGCCTCTGCAGCCATTCACCTGTGCCCAGCCGGTAATACCGGGTTTAACCATCTGCCTGAGCATGTAGTGTTCCACCGTCTCTCTGGCTTCGATATGCAGTGGGGTAGCATGTGGGCGCGGTCCTACAAAAGACATGTTGCCCATTAATACGTTGATGCATTGTGGCAGCTCGTCCAGGTTAGTTTTACGTAGAAAGCGCCCTATATTTGTTACACGTTGATCATCGCGTGTAGCCTGCATGAATTTCCCGTTTTCGTCCATTTCCGAGGCTTGTACTTTCATAGAGCGGAATTTATAGCAGGTGATCTTTTTATTCTTAAGCCCCCACCGCTCCTGTTTAAATAGTACAGGACCTTTGGATGTCATTTTTATCAATATTGCGATCAGTATAAAAAGCCAGCTAAAGGCTATAAGAACGAATAGTGTGAGGCAAATGTCAAATGCCCGTTTCATGCGCTGATGGCCGGGATCATCCAGGGCGAACGATCTGATATTTACGAGAGGGATATTGCCCAACAGATTCATACTCGTGGTAGGTGTATAATATTGATGTACATCTGCAATGATCTTGACCCTTTTAGCTGCTCTTTCACTGGCAATGATGATCCCCGCTGTTTGTTCCTTTGCTGTTTCCGGCAGCGCTACTATCACATCATCAATTTCATTGGATTCGAGGATGTGTGTCAGCTCAGAGAGCTTACCCAGATAACGGCCGTTTATCTGCGCATTGCTATGATCATCTACAAATCCTACACAGTTATAACCAAAATGATTATTGGCAGTAATGGTGTCATAGAAATTCATGCCTGTCTGTCCTGTACCAACAATCAATACATTGGTGGGATTGGTGTGATGAGCTCTCCAGCGCAACAACAGCTTCTTCACGATGTACTTCGTTGTAATAATGCCGGTAAATAAATATCCGCCATACAGCAGGGTGAAGGTACGGGCATAAGGATATAATTTAAAGCAGTAAAAGAACAGGAAAGAAAACAGGCAGACATGTAGTAAAACATTTTTGAGTATCACTACAAACTCAATAGCGAAAGATGTCGTCTTCTGGTAATCGTCATACAGGTGCAGGGAGGTGCCGGTTATTGTCCACGTAACGAGACTGACAGCGAGTAAAAATATGTTGAAGTGTGACAGGAACACATCACCCTTTGCTGCGATGTACTGTCTTGTTAATAAAAACGCGGCAGTCAATACTATGTAATCAACAGTCTGCCTTAAAAACTGACTGGCATGAATACGTTGTTTCATAAGAGTATCGGTTTATAAGCGTTAAGGATAAATCGTCGGGATATGCGGATGTGTGAGCCTGTAGCTGATGATAGGCTTTGGGGATTCAGGTAATACAATGCAAATAGCTTTATCTGTGTGAAATGATGTGGATGTTATTTCTTTCTTTTATATAGGAGATCCATCTGCAGGATCTGTAATTCGTCTGTCTGTAAGAATCCTACCGGCGCTATAAATTCGAAGCCGAGTTCTTTAACATAATTGTGCATTTCATCGAACAGCGGTTCTCCGTCATACATCTGGACAAACGAGGTTTCAAACAGCAGATAGTCTATTTGTCCGAGACAGTTTGCTGCCCCCTTTAGTACCTCCTTTTCAAAACCCTGTACGTCCAGTTTCAGTAATACCGGATGTTTGACAGGAATATAAGGCAGCAGGTCGTCGATGCATTTTACGGGAACACTGATCTGGTCAGCTTCCGCCGTTTGCGGCATGAGTTGTTGTTGTAAGGAGGATACATGCAACGCTGAACTGGCGTGTGAATAATGATTAGCGTAAAAGTCCAGTGTTCCGCTGGTGCTGCCCAGCGCAAAGTTGTAAGTGCGAATGCCAGGTACATTCCGGGTATTCTGCTTCAGCGCAGTGTATACGGCGGGTATGGGCTCAAAGGAATGGATACCTGCTTTAGGGTAAAAATGCACCGCCGATAAGGCAAATTGCCCCCTGTTGGCGCCGACGTCCAGAATAGTGTTGAGCTCTGGAATATAGCGTTTACAGTTGTGCAACAGTTGTGTGGAAGCAATGGACACGCCTTTTTTTAATAGCGACGTTAATCCTCTGCCGGATTGTGAGAAAACTTTAGCAGCTTCTGCTAACTTGAAGATAAGGTTCATGACAAAAATTTATTGTTCCAGCAATCTTTATAAAAACGTATTGTTTCCCGTACGCTCTTCTGCCAGGTGAATGAACTGGCTTGTGTAAGACCGGCGTGTATAATCTGCTGCCGGAATGTCCCATTTTCCAGCAGTAATATTTTTTCCGCAAATGCTGCTGCAGTTATTGCAGTGGTAAGTAAGCCTGCATTGCCTGTTACTTCAGGTATGGAAGTACAGTTGGAGGCCACAACCGGGCATCCCGCTTTCATGGCCTCGCCTGGTGGAAATCCAAATCCTTCATAGGATGAAGGGTAGAGGAGGCACCATGCATAATTGTAAAGTGTGTTCATGTCGGAGGGAGGCACATGCTCTATGATAACATAACGACCGCGGATCTTTTCTTCGGCCAGTAGTTGTTCCTGCTTTGTCCATGTCCCACCGCCAGCTACAACCAGTTTATAATGTGCCGGTAATAGTGCAATGGCATCTAATGCGATGTTGAAATTCTTGTAGTTGTTCCGGCCGCCTACATACAATATGTAGGGAGATGTTACCCGTGCAGGTAATATAGCAGCGAGACCAGTTTTATTCAGCGGGAAAAAGGTATCAGCAATTCCATGATATACCACTTTCAGTTTCGCAGGATTGGTATCAGGATAGAAATGCAGGAGTTCTTTCCTGGTGCTGTCAGAAATACAGATAATACCATCGGCCCGTTTTATGCCATAGGCTTTTTGTCTGGTGTTTACCAATCCACGTGGAAAAGGAGTAGCAAGCTTCCGTTCATGGGCGAAGTCATGTACGGTCATGATGTTCACAATATTCTTTTGCGGTGATACGCGCAGGTAGCCACCGTGGAAGACAGCATAAGGAGGTAAGGTATACTGAAGGGGCAGGTAGCGCAGATATTTCGGCGGGATCCAGCTTTCACGGATACAGGTATGACGCTGGTAATCCAGCTGTTGCTCAAAGATATTGGCAGGATTTAATCCTGCGTTCAGGAAATTGACTGCCAGTCTTGCATTGCACATACCTTGCAACAGCTCATACCAGTAGACGGATACGCCACCGGCTTTCTGTATAGTGAAAACGATATTGTCGAGAAATATCTGCATAAAGCCTAGTAAGAATGATCTGGTTTGTATACTGTCAATGATGGTGATTCGTCCGGTTCATAAGCGCATAACAGTGCAGTGATGATCAGGAAGAGATCTATCTGGCTGAAGAAGAAACACACCCATATAAAAGCAAAATAACTGCTCTGAAAGAGGGTGATTTCCGGTTTGGTCTGTGTAAGTATTGTAAAGAAGATGAGTAATGAGAAGACGCCGAATTCAGCTAGTATATAAAACCATCTCATATTGAGATTATGTCCGCCTATTCCATTCAGCCTGTTCTCATAGTTCATCTGTCCGAAGAAGTATTGTGCCGGAATAAAAGTACTGTTGCCCGCGCCATACCCCGACAGCAGCAGGTAGGGCTGATCTTTGAGGAAGTCCACTACCGGAAGCTCCATATCCCGCTGCAGCGGCATCCCAAGTATCACATTGTTTTTCTGCCAGAACTCGTTATCGTAGCGGTATACGGATCTTTTAAATACCAGCTGATACATGGTGCTATTCTGGTTTTTAGCATACAGTTTGATAAAGTAATCTTTGCTCTCGGCGATAATCAGGAACAGCCCGATAATAATTCCCAGTGTACCCGCTATTTTGAGCCTGGTGGAAGATATCCGGGATACCACCATAAAAATCAGTGTAGCCGTCAGCATATTGATCCAGAATGTCTGTGACACTGTCAGGATGCCCATTAGCAGCGCAAGCGCTGCCATCCGGTATTCTTTATCTTTCAGGAACAGGGGAATACACAACGAAAGAAATGCGCTATACACTTTAGGCTCTCCGAATAAGGCCTGTACGCGGATGCTGAAAATGAATGTGGAGGCTTCCATCATATACCGTTGCTGCATGCCCAGGATCTCTCCGAGCGTATCATTGCGTAAGATCATCTGGCAGAATATCTGCAGCGCAGCTATAACGAAAGAGAATTTTGCGATCCTTTTCATCACGCCGGAGAAGAACTCAAATGATATCCGCTCCTTTTCCTGCAGTATCTTGGCTCCGATCGCAAACAGGGGCAGATATGTTTTTATGTAGAAATAAACCGGTCGCAGATAGAAGGCTGTTTGTTTACCCGGTGGATAATAGAATGGGTCCCTGTAGAATTGTACGATCAGGAATATCGTAAAGCTCGACAAGGCCGGAAGGATCAGCAATAACAGGAATTTTCGGTGTACGTAGATCTGTCCCTTTATGAACAGGTGTATCTGCTCAAACATGAAGGCGATGCTCACAAAGAAGGTGGCCGTAAAGGTAGGTCCGACTTTGAGCATCGTGTAGGCCTCAGTGGCAAACGCATACAATATCGCTTCCAGCGCAGTGATACGGTTATTGTAGTGCAGGTGTAACAAGGTACCCGCAATGACCAGTGGCATGGTTTCCTTGAAAACCTCCACATATATATTGTTGCTTACAAGTATATCAAAGATTGTATCCGCCATAGCATTTATGATATGCGTTTATACAGGTTATACAGGAGTGCATTTTTTTTGATGATCTTTTTAACCATGTAGAAGAGGGGATTGCATTTAAACACTGTCTCAATTGTGTATGCATCTGCTTCCTGATCTGCAGTAATTTCGGCCGGATGTGTGAGCTGTGTAATAGTGCCGTATATCATCTTTTTAAACCATACTGGTTCGGTTCTGGTGTGTGTTGCCTCTTTCCCGTAACCGATATTTCTGATCAGGTTTGTGTTGGGCGTTATAGCAAGTCCCTTGTTGAAAAGTAACGTCAGGAACCATTGAGTGTCCCAGGTATCCATTTTTTGTTCATAGAAGGACTCCAGGTCCCATGTGAATTGTAGAGGAAGGTCATCCTGAGGCGCATTCCTGTACCTGAGCAGTGTGAAATCATAGTATTTCCAGGCCCTTTTCCAGGTGGCCCATCCCCATATATGTGCGTAACGCGAGAAATAATAGGAAGCATTTCCCCTGGTAACGCCGGCCTGGTAATTAGTGCCCCCGATATGCATCACCTGTGTATTGTCACGGTAGCGTTCCAGCAGGTCCTCACAGAAATTGTAGAAAGTCGGATCAGGCAAACAATCGTCTTCAAGTATGATCCCTTCCTCCACCTGTGAGAAGAACCAGTCTATAGCGCTGCTTACGGCGAAGGCGCAACCAAGGTTCTGGTCTCTGAATAAGGTATGTACTTCGCAGGGCCAATCCAGTCTTTGCAGTATAGCATCCCTGGTTTCCCGGCACAAAGTGGCTTCTCCGGGTTTGTCATGACGAGGTCCATCTGCTGCAATAAATAACTGTTTGGGGTGCTGCCCGCGTATACTTTCCAGTATCCGTATCGCCTGCTGCGGACGGTTAAATACCAATAATAAGATAGGTGTATTCAAGTTCAGTTATTTTATAGCTTCCAGTGCAACTGCATTTTCAAATCTCGATGCCTCTTCTACAAGCCTGAACATTTCATCCGGACAGTCATTAAAGCTACAGGTCCGGACATGACTAAAACCTGTCTGTTGTAGTATATTGGAAAGGGATGGGGTATCCCACATATACAGGTGTTCCCTGTTGCCGAGCGTGGTTTGCAGCAATCCCTTCAGTCCACGTAATCTTTGTTTTTTTCCCAGCATGGTTTTCTCCAGGAACTTTGTATTGGCTTCCTGGTCGTTGTTGACAAGGTCCTGCACATATTCCCTTGCTGCGCTTTCGAGGTCAGGCACCACACAACGGAAGTAGCCGCCGGGCTTTAACATTTGATAGGTATTACGAACTGCCAGCAGGCAGTCATCATATGCGAGGTGTTCAAGTACATGAGAACAGTATACGCCATCGCAGGAATCCGGAGGAATGCCGGGCAATTCTTTCAGGATATCTCCCAGTAACACATCTTCCGGAAACGCGACATGCATTCTGTTTCTGAGCAGACCACCTATCAGGGGTAGCTGCTGAAAACGAAGGGTAGGGGAGGCATCAAAATTCTTCCAACCTTTAGGGGCAGAAAAAGGACCACAACCGTATTGGACATATAACTTACTCATGATGCATGTTTTTAAAGAAATAGGTATAGTAGGTCTTCGCGAAGATGGCATATCCCGTCTGTTGCATGAATTGCCCCAGTTCGCAGTGCTGCATGTCAGAAAGCAGGAAAGGATCAGACTCAACGAGTATGTAGGCTGGTCTGTACTTTTCCCAGTTGTTGGATCGCAGGACATCCATGTCCAGCCCCTCGGCATCGATGGTCAGAAAGTCAATAGACCTGCCGGCGGGCAGGTAGTGATCCAGGATGTCTGCCAATGGCCATGTCTCGATCTTTCTTTCTTTTATTACACGATATTTTGGATCCTGTGTATATTCTTCCACTTTATGAGTAGAGAACGTATTTAAAGCCGGTTCATTGAAAATATGGTAGGTCAGGTGTTGCCTGGTGGCAGATACACCCATTTCCAGGTTGACATCCTGTGGCCGGTACCTGTCAAACAAAGCTTTGGAGCCAGGCATGGGATCTATGTTAATGCCTGTCCATTTCATTTTGTGGAACAGGTAAGTATTCGATACACGGAACGGATGATGCGCTCCTACATCTACATAGATACCATTGGTCTTATTATCAAATATCCTCTTCAGTATAAGATCTTCTCCCTCTGAACTATAAGCGGGCGCGAGATACCGGATCTGTGGGGCAACTCTTGAGGCTAGCGTGGCAATTATTTTTTTTACACTCGTCATTTCGTCAAATGCTTTTCACGTATTACTGTTAGAAAATTGTCTGCAAATAGTTTCAGCGCATCGATCATATATCTTGTGTCCGCCAGCGCCAGTGCCGGGGACAACATCTTTTGTATAAGTGATAGCAATTGTCCTGTTTTGTCCAGTATCACCAGGGTGGACACAACAACCATATAAGATGCAACGGTCGCTATGGCAGCACCCACTCCGCCCAGAGATGGGATGAGCAGCATGTTAATGGCTATGTTTACAACAAGTCCTGCACAGCTGGCGTACAGATTTGTTTTGTAGGCGCCCTCTATCAACTGGTACTGCATTAAGGCCGTGCTCAGGAAAACCGGAATATTGGCCCAGATATGAATGGAAAGAATGATCCCCGATTTTGGGAATTGAACACCATATAATACCTGGGTGACCCTGGCTGAAGAAAAGGTCATTACTACTGCAATCGCTACACTTACCCAGAACGACAAGCGTAACCATCTTTCCATCGCATGCAGATAAGCGGATATGTCGTCCTGTCTTTTGGCTATCAGACCTGGCAACAGCGCGGTAGCCAGCACCGTAGGAAGTGCGTACCATAGCTCAGATATTCTTGCTGCTGCGGCATATTCCCCCAGCTGCACAGGAGTGCCAAGTGTGTCAAGTAACAGCTGATCGGCTTTTACATAAAGCAGTATCAGTATGCCCGTGAACATCAGTGGCCAGCTATGCAGGAACAGGTGTTTTATCTCTGACAAACTAATAACCGTAAAAAGGCGGTGACCCTCTTTCAGGTAAAAGATAAGTATAGTGAGATAGGTCAATAGCAATTCAGCAAATGACAGCCATACAAATTGAAGCAAAGTGCCATCGATGTAGACAAATACAATTTTGATGATGCAAAAGACTACAAAGAAGCCGACCTTGGGAATGATTACTTTCTGTACTTCATTTTTCGCCTGGTAGAAGTAGTCGAATACGTCAAAGCTTAGCAGGATGATATTTAATGCTGTGATGATTGTACAATAAAGGTATACCTGTGAGTGCCGTTTAGTGGCAAACACAATAGCTGCGCAGAAAAGAAACGCAACAATACCGGCTGCAAAACGTATGGCTAATGTAGATGCAATGATCCTGTCATGTCTTTCCGGACAGGATACCACTTCCTTCACTACCACCTTGTCGAGGCCCAGTATAGCAAGGCTGCCCACTATTGCCGTTAAGGCAACGGCATAGTTCCATATGCCAAAGGCCTCCGGTCCGATATGACGGGCTATCGTTGCGATAGTGATGAGACCTATGAACAACCTGGCAAGTTTATCTACCAGTAACCAACCGCTGTTTTTGAATATCTTATGCAATCCGCTGTTTCATTTTTTTAGCAAATGTTGACCACATCCTGGTTTTATTACCATCATCAGAATAAGAATAATGATCATAATAGTAGTAAGGATAGAAGGAATCCTGTTCTATGCCATTGAAAATGACCCCTGTTTTCCGGAAGAAGCTCTCCCTGACGTTTTCGGCTACAGCCGTCATCTTGGACTTCAGCGTAAAGTTGTAGCGTACCATAAACAGTGTACAGTCTACATATGGCGCGAGGCTCTTCGAGTCTGATACTATGCCGATCGGAGCTGTATCAATGATGATATAATCAAACCGCTGTTTTAATGTTTCCAGTAATGTCTTCATCCGGTTACTTTCAATCAGTTCAACAGGATTTGGTGGAATGGGGCCGGAAGAGATCAGGTACAGGTTCTCCGTACCCGGTACTTTTTTGATGATCTCATCTATCGTTTTGCTTTCCACCATGTAACTGGTCACGCCAATCTGATTGTCCAGTCCGAGAGAACGGGATAATTTCGGTTTACGCAGATCCAGTTCCAGCAGTATGGCTTTTTTATTGTTAACAGTAAGTGCATTGCCCAGATGCGCTGTCATGAAGGTTTTCCCCTCGCCGGAAATGCTGGAGGTGATCATAATAGTAGCAGAACTGTGATGCTCATTCAGCAGGAAGCGCAGGTTTGTACGAAGGTTAAAGATCTGTTCCAGCAATACCGACCTGTTATGCAGCGACATATCTTTCCCTTTTGTTTCATCCTGGTAAATCTCTGCCATCACCGGCCTGCCAAATGCCTGTTCTATTTCTGACTTATCAAGTACTTTATTGTTCAGGAAATATTTGATATAGACGTATACTGTACAAAGCACAAGAGCGGCGGCAAGGAAGCTCACAAATACCAGTGTCTTTTTAGGCGACTCCGGCTTGGAAGGCACAAATGCCGGCGCCAGCACTTTATTGTCGGTAACATTACTGGCGTAAGAGATCGCCGCTTCTTCTTTTTTCTTCAGCAGATGGAGATACAGATTCTCCTTTACACTCTGTTGTCTTTTAATATTGATGTACTCACGTTCATAAGCCGGGATATCGGCAATCTTGGCCTGTATCTGGTTCACTTTACTCTGCATCTGGTTCTGCGCTACACCAGCATTACGTTTATATCCGGAAATGTAATTCTTGATCGTGTTCTTGGCATCATTGATCTGTGCGTCCGTATTCTGCAGTATCATACTGCCCGGTTGCAGGGAGAGGGAAAGCCTTTTTTTCTCCTTCAGCAGTTCCTCATACCGGTTGATCATACCCGTCAAAGCCTGATCCACATTGCCCAGCACCGGCGCAAACGGATAGTCTGTACCGGGATCATTAATATAGGACTCCATCTGGTCAAATACAGACAATTGCATATTGGCGTCGTTCAGCTTCAGATCGGCTTCCTTTACCTGTTCCAGGGCTAATTTGGAACTACCTTCTATGTCTGTGATACCGCGTTGTACCTTAAACTGTTCTTCCTGTTTTTCGAGGAATCCCAGCTCATCTTTAAGTGAATCGATACGTACATTGAGAAAACGGATAGTTTTGAGGGCTACCCGGTTCTTATCGTCGAGGGTGTATTCATTATAGGTGTCCAGCAATGCATTCAGAAAATGCGCGGTGCGCGCGGCTATCCTGTCTTCGTAGGTCACCATGACAACGGTAGCGTCCCTATTGACCAGGGCAGTACCAATGTCTTCTATTTTCTTATAAGCCAGTTCCTCTACAGAGTCGATCCGTACCCTGTAAGTATTATGGGCAGCATCAGGAACCG
Source organism: Chitinophaga sp. CF418 (assembly GCF_900142925.1). Lineage (GTDB taxonomy): Bacteria > Bacteroidota > Bacteroidia > Chitinophagales > Chitinophagaceae > Chitinophaga. Next base: position 7,642 of record NZ_FRCN01000001.1, on the reverse strand, counting down.
TTGGATCAAAAATGATGCTGAACTGGTTATTGTTCACCATAAAGGGCTCACCGGAATGTATATTGAATGTGCTGCGCCCATCATCGTGCGGATTATTCACCCACTTTACCTGCAGGAGGTTCTTGTCTTCCCTGATATCAAAAGTATAATTGCCTATATGTGTACTGTCGCCCAGAAACTGCAGTGTGAGAGGGTTCTGTTCATAGATCTCCTCATTACGGAAAGTACCTTTCACATAGTAGCGTACATTGAAACGATTATCGCGGATCACCTTTTCAACAAGGATGGGAGATTTAAGCACTTCCATTTCATTCTCGATATTTTTCCCGCTGTTGAAAAGGGATAGAGACTTCAGCAGATCTGTTTCCTCCCCGTTCTTTTTCTCATCTTTGAGATACAATTTGGCGCTCGACATATACCTCGGCCGTGCATACTTGAGATAGGCAAAAGCACCGCCTGCGGCTATCAGCAGAACAATGAGATACAGGGGCCAGTGGAATAGCAGTTTTTGGAACAGATCGCCAAGATCTATTATGGCATTTTTATTACTAATTTCTTTGTTGCGGTTCATGTGCAGTATCAATTTGCGGAAACAATGACGATGGTGGTGATCAGTGACAGAATGCCGATAGCTGCAGGTAACAGCTGTACTATTTTTGAAGTGTTGAACTGTTTGTTAGGGCCTGGCTTTACATATATCACATCATTATTATTCAGATAGTAATAAGGAGAAGCAAGCGTTTTACCATTATTCAGGTTCAGCGTGGCATATGTTTTTTGTCCATTCACCTCACGGATAATCATGATGTCGTCCCTGAGCGCTGTTACATTCAGATCTCCCGCCATACTTAATGCGTCCAGCACCGATGCTCTTTCGCCGGAGACCCTGTAAGAACCGGGGTGAGCCACATCTCCCAGTACAGAGATCCTGAAATTGGCGATACGGGTCGACACATAAGGATTGCGGATCGTCTTGTTTAACTCCTGTGTGATGAGATCGTTTATTTCTGTTGTGGTTTTATCCTTTACGTATACTTTACCGATCATTGGAAGGTTTATATTTCCTGCGCTATCTACAATATACCCCGCGTCCATACCGTTGGCAGATAAAGGGGATGAACCGACCGATGCGGGATTTAATATGAGCGAAATGTCTTTGTCGATCGTTGTGATAGTGATCTGTAGTATATCCCCGGATTGCACTTTAAGAGGCTGCAACCTGTTAGCAGATTCTGTTCCGGTGGCTTTTTCGAGGTCATTGAAATAAGTTATCTTTTTAGTGTTGATACAGCTTGTAAGAAAGACGAGGGTAATAAATAACAATAAATAGAATTTAGCTATCATATCTGATTTCGATTAATAAAACAAGGTGATAACAGTTGCTGATTGTTCGTACTGATAACCTGCGTTATGTGGTGATTTGATTATTAACGACAGTAACAAGACCCGGTGCTGGTTTTCTGAGTAGCCGCTTTCTGAATATTTCCTGCAGGGGTAGCTCAAAATAATAATGAGTAAGAATACTTAGCGGGATCAACACTGAATAGAAAAAAAGCAATGCAAACGGAGAATGAAAGACCTCCCTGCTAATTCCGATTGTATCGATCCCAATAAATAATGCTACCATTAGGGGGAAATGTAGCAGGTATAATGCATAACTGGCATTCCCCAATACCATTGCCCATTTTACTTTCAGACTTCCCCTTATTGTTTCCGACAATGCAAGCGTTAGAATTGTAACCGGCGATATAATGGTCCGGAAGAAAGTATTTCTGGACAGGCTGTACAAGGCCATATCAAAGGTGTCATCCTTGCCGGGTAGTACCTTTTTCATCAGCAGCAGTGAAAAATCCCTGACATAAGAAAATGCATATTCTGTCAGGACGACCATCCATAATGCAACAGCAGTAATAGTTACGATAGTCGTGATCCTGTGTATGTTTCTTCTTTTAATAAGCCATGCGTAAAAATAATAGGTAAGTCCCCCAAGAAAGAATGAGTAGATGCCCTGGCCTATCATAGAATAAAAATGTTGTATAACAGCGCCTGCCACCACGATTGCCAGCAGGAAACCTTTATTATGATGCAACTTTTTCCAGCTAATGAGAAAGAACATCAGATATAGCAGCAGTTCTACTGATACAGACCAGGAGGGGCCGTTAAATCCATTGAGGGCAGGTGTGCTTTCAAATCCCCAGCTATGTATTACAAACAGATTTAACAGAAAGTGATAGGTGTCATTATTCTGAATAATGAAAGTATGACCATTCATGCTAACCATCATGTATTGCAGCACTATCAACGATAGCAGGGTAATAAAGTGAACCGGGTAAAGACGGGTGAGCCGGTAGCACATGAAATTACTGAAAGGTGTTTTCCTGTCAGCTATTTTATCTGCATAGAACCAGAAGAAGATGAATCCTGACAAAAGAAAGAAAAGGTCTACCGCGTAAAATGCATGATTATAAAAAATGGACAGGTAGGGATATAACGGCAGTCCCAGTTCTTCCAGTGGTTTGGTCTGTAAGGTCTGATCCTTATAAAAGTAGAACTGCCAGTGGCACAGGACGACAATAAGCGCAGCAAGGCCTCTTATAGCATCCAGGCTAAAAAAATATCGTGGTGAAGACGTGTTAGAAGTCATGGAGTAGCGATCAAATAGAAACAATAAGACACCTTATAATGATTGGGGCACCATTATGCAAGTAATAACTTGACGGACTTATTGATTATCGCATTCTCAGATTGAGGCAAGTTAAATCAAAAATATCATATGCGCAAAATTGCGAAAAAAGTTGAGCAGATAGAATGACTCCTTTGTCATATTGATATACAGTAGAGAAGCACCTGAACGCATATGTTATAAATTATCGCGAAATGAACAATATTTATAATTATATGTAAATTGGAAATCGGTATATTGCAATTGTTAGTGTGGATAATGTTTAGCATGATTCCGGAGTGCCAAAATGAACGACGATTTTTAAAAGTCAAACAAAAAAGTCAAACATTTTGGAAATGCAAAACACATTCGAAGACATCAAAATATATGGTGAACGTTTAGACCAGGAATGGTTCGTTGGGTTCAAATTTTATTGTGCACAACGGAAAAAAAAGAAACGTCCCCAAGTCCGTCTCGGTATCAATTATTATAACACTGTTAGAGAGCGGTCGAAAGAGGCTGAAAATGTTAAGGCCCTGGTAGAACAGTGCTTGAAGGAGGGGTGGAATCCGTTTGAAAGTAGTATCAAAGAATTTATTACCGCACAACAGACAAAACCACAGGGGCCAATAGGACTTAACGACGCAAGGCAGATGAATTTTGTTGAAGCGATTACCTGGGCATATAAAAAGAAAGATCTCAGGCGGAATTCTAAGAGATGCTTCGATCCCTTTCTTAAAAAGGTGATTGCGGCAGCGACAGATCTATGCATTCATACTATGCACATTAGAGAGGTGTCTCGATATTATGTTAAAGAATTGCTTGATCGAATGAAGCTAAACCGGCAGAGGTTTTATGATACATCTCAAGAACCGCAGTATAAAGGCAAGACGTTCACCCCTAATCTTTATAATAGCTATTTAGCTATGCTATCCTGCCTTTTTTTTGAATTAGAGGACTCTGACGTTATCGAGTACAACCCTTGTGAGAAAATTACCCGAAAGACGCCAATTGACTTTGGAACTCATCGCCATCCTACTGAATTGGAAGTAAAGCGAATTAAGGAGTTTCTGGCCGAGAGGCATCCGCAATTTTTGAGTTTATTGAGGGTCGAGACGGTGACAGGCATGAGGCCGAATGAAATCTTGGATGTAAAGTTCTCAATGATTGATTACCTCAATAGCACCATTAATATTTCAGACGCTCTTTATAACGAGGCCGGTGAGCTCATTAGCAAGACCCCGGCATATCGTCGAGTGCCGGTGCCTTGCTTCCTGTTAGAGTGGTTCAAAGAGAGAGCTATAGGACAGCCGGATTCCAACTATATTTTTTCCAGACGCTTCTGCCCCGGGCCTCATAAGCTAACTGCGCATTGGGTAAGTGTATTGTGGCGGCAACTTATCATTGAGGATCTGGGGATAAAGGTTAGTTTTTATAGCTTTAAAGGGTGGGGCGGAGATGCTAAGCGGGATGCCGGTATTGATATAGAGGCTGTTGCTGCTTCATATGGCCACACAAGCACCAACATGGCCAGAGGAGTATACTTAAAGAAAGAGGGAGAGCGGCTGCGTAAGCAAATAATTGAAAAGACGCCAGATCTATAAACAAAAAGAGAGTGTAGTTGATACACTCCCTTTTTGTTTACCACATATTCAGGTATTCGACGCTCCAGTTTCTGGCTTTATTCATTGGGAATTATCTTGATTGACGCGTATTCTCCGGGTTTATTAAGAACAGCTTGTGGCTTGATGACATATCTTTTGTCATTTTCGCTCAGGTTGGATGCGGTAACAAGGATTTTATAATCTTTTACTTCCGACGCATCGGGGCCATAGTACATGCTCTCTATTTTTGAAGTAGCATCGTAGTAATCTATATCAAGGCTGAACTGGTTTCCAACATAATGAATGGAGCTGGTTATTCCTTCTTTAACTTGCTCAGAGGTAGCCTGGTAAGTAACCTCACCAGGTCCTAATATTTTCTTTATTTCCCTTATGTTCTTTCCAATAATTTTGGAAACATCAATTTCCTTTTTATTCGATTTGCCATCTAGTTTCGATGCCCCATCATCGCTTAGCGGCTCTCCTGTGTGGGTATAGCTATATTTGCCTGTTCCTGAGACGTCTCCATAGCCGCAGCCGTTGGCTGTTAGTATGAAGATGGACATTGCAATAACATACTTAGTTAATGTGATCATGCGTTGTTTATTTGAAACAACAATACACTAACAGGAATTATAATTAGTTAATTAGAAGTTAATGATAAAATAAAGCATATATTATAAAACAATTTCATCTATAAATTAAATTAATTAACTAATGGTTAACTAATTTTAGCAACCAAAGCCATAATATTGCAGTAAGGGTCTTCAATTATGATGTTTGTTAATGGTTTGTAACGGTGGTCCCAAACGCCGTTTTTGGTCAGGCAAATCAGTTCAACGCTCATTTATAATTCCTATGCATACCGCACGCAGATACATTGCGTTTGCTGTACAGACTATTGTTATCGTGAATATATTTCCACGATGGGGGATAAGGGCATCTGTGTCCGCCTATAGGTTATGAAATGTAAACGTTTAAAATTCCGTCTATGAAAGACATGGTTGTCAGGAAAACCAGCATTAAGAAGAAAAAAAAGAAAGACAAGAGGGCTATTGTTGAGGGTCAGGCAGCCAAGAGTCTAAATTGTCAAGTATTAGACTTGATTTTTGCTTTATCAGAAGTTTCGCATCCCTCACAGAAATCCCAAGTTTCTCAGCTTTCATAATCGCAACCTCATCAAGAAGTGTCGCAACCATTGCCATAATGGGGTTCATTTTGTCGCCAGGAGGTGGAATGGCAGCGGGGTCTGTTTCGTCAAGAAAGTATGCCGCTCCGACATTGAAAAATTTCGTTAATGCCTTAAGGCTCGTTAGCTGAGGCTTTGCCTTGTCTGTTTCCCACATCGAAACATTAGTTCTATCCACGCCCAACTCGGCAGCTAACTGTTCCTGCGATAGCTTCATGCTTTTTCGCAGGCTTCTGATTTTTTCTCCTACAGTCATTTATGTATTAGTTAAAATATTATCTGAAAAAACACACCAAAATTTTTGCTCGTTTCACGGCATTCACTACATTTGTAGTGTTGTCGCTGCAATTGAGATGACAATATATCGCAAATATAGTGTCTAGAATACAAAAAATGAGCATATGATTATCAAAAAGCTATTAGCAGAGTGGCACCGCACCATAAACGAAGATTTACAGGGTGTGCCGGTAGCACAGATAGCTGAAGGTACAGGCTTGAATAGGCAGACAGTTAAGAACTACATGACCCTTAGCAATCAGGAAAAATTTGACGAGAAAGTAATACTCAAAATCAATGAGTATAGGAATAAGTATTTCGAAACAGCTAAGGCCCTGACAAAAGCATAATTCATATGACCACTGAGGCTATCATAGAATTAGAACAAAACGCATTGGCACTCCGGAAGATTGCTGACTTAGTTCTGAAGCAGGTGCGGGAAGTAAAAGCAACTGCACCTGCCAGGGCTAAACGTAACAAAAAGCAGACGGACGGAGTAGCGGATTTAAAAGCCCGCATCCTAACGGGACACATCAAACCTCGCAAATAATTATTTCATCATCCATATAATTCCAAAGTCATGAAAGCACTCACAACATTCTTAGTCCTCTTTTTCTCAGTTAATGGTGTATTCGCACAACAATATGTCGTTTCTGAAGTTTCTCCGCAGCGCTCAGGTTCGGGTGATACATTATTGCCTGGTGAGCGAACAACGATATCATTTCCTATAGCATTTAGGCCGGGCTCCCTCAAGGGCGATGACAGGCATTTTTTCGTCACTTTCATCTATAATGATGGTGGTGGCTGCCTAAAGAAGTCATGGTTTGGATTTAAGTCTAATAAGACATATCCGAGACAGTCAGATTTAATTTGCGAAGCGGCGAACATTACGCACAGGACCCCTGGAGATGTATACATAGTGGGCGTAGATAGTATCTGCAAGGCAGATTTCGAGGAACTTACTAAGAAGTAGTGCGATGAGACTTCTAGAGCTATTAACCACAATATTTAAACCATCTCACATGGACTATACAGCTTCTGCAGTGACTATTAAGTCCGCCCACTTTACTGACAATGGAACTGAGATTCTATATGAGAATCACCGTAAGGCAACGTCTGCCTTGTTGGTAATGTCTCATGAGCAAGTAATTAAAGCGTTACACGCAGCGCAATACATTACCGGTTCGAGTGGAGTAGACTTAATTAAGGTACCAATGCCCGCGCCTGCGTATGACGTTCCTTGCGACACCTGGTTGGATTTAGGCCGCTTCATGCACTACAACTTAGATGCGGAAATGTCCATGAACCTACTTCTTCACTACCTGAATAAAATCGCAGTATAAAGCTATAAACCATAACCTATGTCGCTTTTTATCACGTGTGTATTGGCATTGTTAATATTCGTCTCACCGTATGCGGTGTTCATGCCGGGACGATCTAAAAAGAGATAGCATGAGTGTACGCAGCATATTGATGGCACCATCTTTCAATGATCTGAATAAGTATGAGTGGTTAGTGCTGATGACAGCTTTAACAGATCACTGCCGGTTGGATGCTGCCAGGTTTGAAGAGTTCCGGGAGATGGTGCAGCGATGGGAAGATAATAAGCCAGATGGCATGCCCGAATACGGCTCAACATTGCGGAGTGAAGAATTTGGAGTTAGAAGTACGAACAGCCAATGATCCGCGGGTGATATCCATCACTCGCTCTATTATGCAACTCATTAATTAACATAAACAAACATCGAATTTTTATGTCAGTTGATAATAAAATTGATTTATCGGGTAAGTCGAACTACGATCTGCGGTACCTGATCCGGTATACGGAGTACAAGCAGCAGGCAGGGGAACAGCTGTTGAAGCAGGACCCGTCGAACGAAGATCTGCGGTACCTGATTGAGTATACGGAGTACA